>NZ_CP049919.1:0-4800000 GCF_015624425.1 Roseateles sp. DAIF2
TTTACGGGGGATTGACCGGTCCGAAAATTCTGTGGATAACCGGCATCCTGGCGGCTCCAAGACCCGTACAATCCGGCCGCTCAAGAACAAGTTTTCCACAATGAGCGCTGACCTCTGGCAGCGCGGCTGCGAACGGCTGGCCGCGGAACTGCCCGAACAACAATTCAACACCTGGATCCGCCCCCTGCCCCCGGCCGACGTGGCCGACGGCGGCGCCGATGGCGTGGTGGTGTCCCTGCGCGTACCGAACCGCTTCAAGCTGGACTGGATCCGCAACCAGTACGCCGGCCGCATCGAATCCATCCTGAGCGAACTGGCCGGCCGCCCGGCGCGGCTGGAGCTGGGCCTGGCGCCGCGCGAGCCGCTGTCGCGCGTGACCAGCAGCCTGCCGGCCAACCAGCCGGTGGCGATGGGCCAGGTGCTGCACAACGGGCTGCGCCCGCAACCGATCCCGGCGGCGGCCCCTGCACCCGCTGCGCCGGTGCAGCAGACGGCGGCACCGACCGCGCCCGCGCTGAACCTGAACCCGCCGCCCAGCGCCAGTCGGCATCGCATCAACCATGCGCTGACCTTCGATACCCTGGTGCCCGGCCGCGCCAACCAGATGGCGCGCACCGCCGCGCTGCATGTGGCCGGCGCACCCGGCGCGATGTACAACCCGCTGTTCATCTACGGCGGCGTCGGCCTGGGCAAGACCCATCTGATCCATGCGGTGGGCAATGCGTTGCTGCGCGACAAGCCGGACGCGCGCGTGCTCTATCTGCATGCCGAGCAGTTCATCTCCGACGTGGTGAAGAACTACCAGCGCAAGACCTTCGACGAGCTGAAGGCCAAGTACCACTCGCTGGACCTGCTGCTGATCGATGATGTGCAGTTCTTCGCCGGCAAGGACCGCACGCAGGAGGAGTTCTTCAACGCCTTCGAGGCCCTGCTGGCCAAGCGCGCCCACATCATCATGACCTCGGACACCTATCCGAAGGGCCTGGTGGACATCGACGAGCGCCTGACCAGCCGCTTCGACGCCGGCCTGACGGTGGCGATCGAGCCGCCCGAGCTGGAGATGCGGGTCGCGATCCTGATCAAGAAGGCGGAGGCTGAAGCAGCGCCGATGCCCGAGGACGTGGCCTTCTTCATCGCCAAGAACGTGCGCGCCAATGTGCGCGAACTCGAAGGCGCGCTGCGCAAGGTGCTGGCCTACAGCCGCTTTTCGCACAAGGAAATCAACATCCAGCTGGCGCGAGAGGCCCTGAAGGACCTGCTGTCGATCCAGAACCGGCAGATCTCGGTCGAGAACATCCAGAAGACCGTGGCCGACTTCTACAAGATCAAGGTCGCGGACATGTACTCGAAGAAGCGCCCGGCCAGCATCGCCCGCCCGCGCCAGATCGCGATGTACCTGGCCAAGGAGCTGACCCAGAAGAGCCTGCCGGAGATCGGCGAGCTGTTCGGCGGCCGCGACCACACGACCGTGCTGCACGCGGTGCGCAAGATCGGCGGCGAGCGCCAGAAGAACACCGAGCTGAACCAGCAATTGCATGTGCTCGAACAAACGCTGAAGGGATGAGGCGCGACCGGGGACGGTGCCCGCGCCCTCCGATGCGCACAGCCCCTGGTTTGCCTGGACCGGAAACGGCCTCCAAGTAGGTGAAAATACGCGGTATTGCCCAAAAGGCGGCCGGACCGGCCCAACGAGCGGAGAGAGGTTGAACATGATTGTGTTGAAAGCCACCCAGGACAAGGTGCTTGCGGCCCTGCAGGCCGTGGCCGGCATCGTCGAGCGCCGCCATACCTTGCCGATCCTGGCGAATGTGCTGATACGCAAGCAGGGCCCGCAGATCGAGCTGACCACCTCGGACCTGGAGATCCAGGTGCGCACCACGGCCGAGCTGGACGGCGACGCCGGCAACTTCAGCACCACGGTCGGCGCGCGCAAGCTGATCGACATCCTGCGCTCGATGCCCTCGGACCAGACCGTCAGCCTGACCGCCAACGCGTCCAAGCTGACCCTGCAGGGCGGCAAGAGCCGCTTCACCCTGCAGACCCTGCCGGCCGACGATTTCCCGCTGGTGCAGGAAGCGGCCGACTTCGGCCCGAGCTTCAGCGTGCCGCAGAAGACCCTGAAGGTGCTGATCAACCAGGTGCACTTCGCGATGGCGGTGCACGACATCCGCTACTACCTGAACGGCATCCTGTTCGTCGCCGAGGGCAAGACCCTGACCCTGGTCGCCACCGACGGCCACCGCCTGGCGCTGGCCCAGGCCACCCTGGAGACCGACATGCCCAAGCAGGAGGTGATCCTGCCGCGCAAGACGGTGCTGGAGCTGATGCGCCTCCTGAAGGACGGCGGCAAGGGCGAGGAAGAGGAGCAGCCGATCGAGATGCGCTTCGCCGGCAACCAGGCCAAGTTCAGCTTCAGCGGCATGGAGTTCGTCACCAAGCTGGTCGAGGGCAAGTTCCCCGACTACAACCGCGTGATCCCGAAGAACCACAAGTTCAACGTCACCCTGGGCCGCGCCCCGCTGCTGGCCAGCCTGCAGCGCGCCGCCATCCTGACCAGCGAGAAGTTCAAGGCGGTGCGCCTGTCCTTCGAGCCGGGCCTGCTCTCCATCGCCTCCAGCAATGCCGAGCAGGAGGAAGCCAAGGAGGAGATCGAGATCGACTACGGCGGCGACCTGATCGAGACCGGCTTCAACGTCACCTACCTGATGGACGCGCTGTCCAATATGAGCCAGGACATGGTGTCGATCGACCTGAACGACAGCGCGGCCAGCGCGCTGATCACGATCCCCGAGCAGACCGGCTTCAAGTACGTCGTGATGCCGATGCGGATCTGACGGCCGGCAAGGAATGACCAACAGCGGGCCCCGGCCCGCTTCAGTGCTTTTAATGGGGCTGTGAATACCGCAGCGCCAGTGTGAGAGAGAGTCCCCGATGAGTGATGTTCCGAGCAACGAAACCAATCCCGAAGGCCTGACGGACAAGCAGCAGGCGGCGGCCCAGGCGGACGTCAACGCGGGTACCGTGTACGGCGCCGATTCGATCCAGATCCTGGAAGGCCTGGAAGCGGTGCGCAAGCGCCCCGGCATGTACATCGGCGACACCTCCGACGGCACCGGCCTGCACCACCTGGTGTTCGAGGTGGTGGACAACTCGATCGACGAGGCCCTGGCCGGCCATTGCGACGACATCATCGTCACGATCCACACCGACAACTCGATCAGCGTCATCGACAACGGCCGCGGCATCCCGACCGGCGTCAAGATGGACGACAAGCATGAGCCCAAGCGCAGCGCGGCCGAGATCGCGCTGACCGAGCTGCATGCCGGCGGCAAGTTCAACCAGAATTCCTACAAGGTCTCGGGCGGCCTGCACGGCGTGGGCGTGTCCTGCGTCAACGCCCTGTCCAAGAACCTGCGCCTGACCGTGCGCCGCGACGGCAAGGTGCACCAGATCGAGTTCAAGAAGGGCGTGCCGCAGGACCGCGTGCTGGAGATGCGCGAGGGCTTCGAGGTCAGCCCGATGAAGATCATCGGCGAGACCGACAAGCGCGGCACCGAGGTGCATTTCCTGCCCGACACCGAGATCTTCCAGCAGAACAACGAGTTCCACTACGAGATCCTGGCCAAGCGCCTGCGCGAGCTCTCGTTCCTGAACAATGGCGTCAAGATCCGCCTGGTCGACGAGCGCAACAACAAGGAAGACAACTTCGCCTACGCCGGCGGCGTCAAGGGTTTCGTCGAGTTCATCAACAAGGGCAAGACCACCCTGCACCCGAACATCTTCCACGCCGTCGGCGAGAAGGTGAGCGAGCAGGGCACCAACATCGGCGTCGAGGTGTCGATGCAGTGGAACGACGGCTTCAACGAGAACGTCCTCTGCTTCACCAACAACATCCCGCAGCGCGACGGCGGCACCCACCTGACCGGCCTGCGCGCCGCGATGACGCGGGTGATCAACAAGTACATCGAGGACAACGAGCTGGCCAAGAAGGCCAAGGTCGAGGTCGCCGGCGACGACATGCGAGAAGGCCTGGCCTGCGTGGTCAGCGTCAAGGTGCCCGAGCCCAAATTCAGCTCGCAGACCAAGGACAAGCTGGTCAGCTCCGAGGTGCGCGCCCCGGTGGAGGACATCGTCTCGCGCCTGCTGACCGACTACCTGCTTGAGAACCCGCTGGATGCCAAGACCATCTGCGGCAAGATCCTCGACGCCGCCCGCGCCCGCGAGGCCGCGCGCAAGGCTCGCGAGATGACGCGCCGCAAGGGCGTGCTGGACGGCCTGGGCCTGCCCGGCAAGCTGGCCGACTGCCAGGAAAAGGATCCCGCGATGTGCGAGATCTACATCGTGGAGGGCGACTCCGCAGGCGGCTCCGCCAAGCAGGGCCGCGACCGAAAGTTCCAGGCCATCCTGCCGCTGCGCGGCAAGATCCTGAACGTCGAGAAGGCGCGCTACGAAAAGCTGCTGACCAGCAACGAGATCATCACGCTGATCACCGCGCTGGGCACCGGCATCGGCCGCGGCGCCGGCAGCGACGACTTCAACCCGGACAAGCTGCGCTACCACCGCATCATCATCATGACCGACGCGGACGTGGACGGCGCCCACATCCGCACCCTGCTCTTGACCTTCTTCTACCGCCAGATGCCCGAGCTCTGCGAGCGCGGCCATATCTACATCGCGCAGCCGCCGCTGTACAAGGTCAAGGTCGGCAAGCATGAGCAGTACCTGAAGGACGGCACCGAGCTGGACGCCTTCCTGCTGAAGGTCGCGCTGCAGGACGCCGAGCTGCACACCGGCGGCGCCAACGGCAGCGTGCTGAAGGGCGAGGCCTTCGAGGCCCTGGCCCGCCAGTACGTGCTGGCGGAGAACGTGATCGGCCGCCTGTCCAACTGGATGGACTTCGAGGCCCTGCGCGTGCTGGCCAGCGGCCTGGCGATCAACCTCGACAGCAAGGAGTCCGCCGAGGCCGCCGCCGGCGCGATGCAGGCCGCGCTGCACGAGGCCGAGGTCAGCAGCGAATACGACGCCCGCACCGACAAGCTGTTCCTGCGCATCAGCCGCCGCCACCATGGCAATGTGCGCTCCAGCATCATCAATGCCGACTTCGTGCATGGCGCCGACTACGAGGTGCTGGCCGAGGCCGGCCGCACCTTCAAGGGCCTGGTCGGCGAGGGCGCCGTGGTCAAGAAGGGCGAGGGCGAAAAGGCCAAGGAAAGCCAGGTCGCCGATTTCCGCGCCGCGATGGCCTGGCTGATGCAGCAGGCCGAGAACAGCGTCGGCCGCCAGCGCTACAAGGGTCTGGGCGAGATGAACCCCGAGCAGCTGTGGGAAACCACGATGGACCCCACCGTGCGCCGCCTGCTGCGCGTGCAGATCGAGGACGCGATCGAGGCGGACCGGGTGTTCACGATGCTGATGGGGGATGAGGTCGAGCCGCGCCGCGATTTCATCGAGACCAATGCGCTGCGCGCGGCCAACATCGACGTTTGACTAGGTATTCTCTGGCGCATGAGGCCAGAAAAGCGTCATGTAGAGGCCCCGGCAGGGCCTCTACTTTCTAGACCCTATCGCAATCTGACTTTTACGGCTTGCCCGTCGGAGTCGGAAGTACGGCTGCGCCCGCTGTTGAACTTGCAGCACCACCAGTTACAGGCAGAGTACCGGCTGGTTGATTTGCTGAAATACTGAGGCCTGGGTTTACCGTCGTAGTCTTCGCTACAGTTGTTGGTCTAGTAAACAAGTAACCGCTGGCGAACAAAACTACCAGCGATCCAACGATTATTAGAAGCTGCGCAAGCCTTCGCACTCGCCTATATCCAACCTCCCCCAGCTTTACTTGGTCCCAGGTTGCCTTGAGAAGCGGCGCGGCAGCATGTCTAATATTTTCGCAACTTCTAATTGCGGCCTCAAAGTCACCTTCATTGAATCTCTCTCTACTCTCTCGGATGGTTGAAATCAGAACAGCCTCAGGTGCCGAAGAATTATCGACCAGATGCTTCGGATTTAGCCGCAACTGAATTCGCGTCAAGCTTCCAATTGCTTGACCGTATGCATCCCTACTAGAATCAAGCCACGATAAATTACTCGCGCTGATATCTTCTGCAACTCTGGCCTGTTCTAGTCGCAGCAGCTCTTGAACCGCTACTGTATAGATTGCTATCTCCTCCCTCAAACCATCTATCCAAGCTAGGCGAAACTCAGACACTTTATTCTCTTTCGAACTGACCATGTTCAAGAATGAGAAAAAACCTGTGATCAGTGCGACCAATAATGCCCCTAGTGCAGCGAACACTGGTGCCGGGATATTCGTTCCTTCCATTGAGCTCCCTCGATGATTTAGTAGCGCAATACTAGCCAACCAGTTCTCGAATGACAACTGAGAATTCGTTGTGCTTCTCATACCAAGCAGCGTCAATCAATATGAGCACACCACTTGACAGCTCAGCATGAGGCCAGAGATGATCGACGCAAGCTATCGGGAGGAAAGACATGTCTACTCTTCATCTCAGTGAGACTCTGAAGTCTCGCTTCTCTGCCAATGACCTCGCCCTTTCGGCCTCCCTAGGCGTAGGGGCAAATGCGCTAAAAGAGAAGTTTATTCGACTCTTCAGCGAACTATCGGATCCACTGATAACGGCCCAAGAAGCAATTGCACTTCTCAATGTATCGGTTGAGCTAGGGGATGCTATTTCGGCTTTGGAAGAGTTGCGGACGGAGGGATTTCTTGAGAAGTCCACATCGACGCAGCGCGCGCTCGACAAGAATCCCCCAACTTTGTATCGTCTCAAGGAATCTACTGTCCAGAGGTTGAAGCTTTTCGGAATTGCATCCAAGCTTGACGACGGGGCCGTAAGACTCCAGTTTACGATTGATGGACGCTTGATCCGAAGTTTTGCCGCAGTTGATCGGCTTGACGTTGTTGCAGGAACCGGAAACCAACGGGATGAGATTTACAAGCATGTGAGCGACATCAGCAATGGTATGCGTGATGGCGTCCAAGTTCCCAATTCAGTTATTGTTGTTTTCAACGAAGAAGTTTTCTCTTGGGCACCTAGCGACGATGAAGTTCCAGAATCATGGGTTGTATGTCGACAGCTAAGCGATTGGTCGCTGGTTAAACATCCGACTGATCACGACCGTATTGTTCAAGAAGTCTGCCCGGTCGAGCTTGATATTCCATTCAGGAATGCAGCATTTGATGAAGAGAAAACAGCGTATCTAGTTGATGGTCAGCAGAGAACAGCCGCACTTTCGCTTGTTGATATTGATGCTGTCCCCTCCTTCTTTTTAACTGTCAATGCACTTGTAGGCAGCCAAGAGGAGGCCAAGAATACATTTCGGATCGCCAACAGCACTGTCAGGATTACTACAGATTTTGCGCGAGCACTTCTTGGCACCTTGGACGAGACGCCTGGGTACGTGCGAGAGGAAAAGCGCGTCGCACAGGCGGTAAAGACTTTAGCAATTGATGACAAGAACTCGCCCTTCTACGGACTAGTAAAACATCCCGGAGTGGACGGAAAAGGAATGCCTATTGTCTACAACACCTTGTTCTCCGTTGTAGCGACTTTTAATCAATCAGGTATTGATTTTGGCGAAGGGAGCGAGGATCTTGCTCACGCTGTAGCCAAGGCATACTCGCTAGTTGCCGGCATTTGGCCCGAGGCTTGGGGCAAGAGTTCCAAAGATTCCAAGCTTTCCCATGGAGCCGGTCTACGAGCAATCGGCAAAGTTTTGGTCGATTTGCTTCGCGT
The DNA here is from genome assembly GCF_015624425.1 of Roseateles sp. DAIF2. NCBI lineage: Bacteria > Pseudomonadati > Pseudomonadota > Betaproteobacteria > Burkholderiales > Sphaerotilaceae > Roseateles > Roseateles sp. DAIF2. The sequence continues at coordinate 7,752 of NZ_CP049919.1, forward strand.
GCAGACCGCAATTCACGGTGGCGATCTCACCAAGCCTGAAGCTTGGGCGGGTGTTGAAGCAAGCTTGAAGAGACTTCGCGCAAAAGTCTTGTGGTCACTCGAAAGTGCATCCACCGGCAATGCCACTCAACTGAGCAATTACAAGACTCAACTACTGCCTCGCCAAAACACAAATCAAGACATTCAGCAACTCACGACCTTCCTTCAGAAGGAAGTCGTTTTCCTTGATAAGAAGGCAAAAGACGGTAGCGCGTGAGTCAAATAATGGATCCACTTGCCAAACTTCAGGGGAGGATTAGCGCTCTGAGGGACTTTCGCCCTCAGCATCCGCTAAGCATGCGCGAAGCTTCGCTTCACGGATCAACTCTTTTCCTCCTTCGATCTATCTGGGCTTCACTTCCAAACAGTCGATTAAAGGATGACGAACGAATTTCGTTTATTGCCAAGGCGATTGGTAGTTCCCCCTCAGACGCCCACATTGCACTATCGAGCCCGTCTCAACGAAGGACAAGGCTTAGCCTTGAGGACAAACTAGTCCTGGAGGCTAAGCAGAATTATCGATGCGCCTTGTGTGGAAAATTACTAGATCGCAATGCCGAGCCACATATTGATCATGTAATCCCAGTTGCATTTGGGGGTGCAGATGAGTTGATCAACTTTCAACTCCTATGTAGTCAGTGCAATTTAGGGAAATCTGCCAGCCTTCACTGGCTAATGATCGCTCCATTTTTCGAAGAGCCCGTGGGTAATGAGCCCTCGACCCGAATGCGTTATTGCACTCTCCAGCGCCATGCTGGAGCCTGCGCAGTTCCCGGTTGCACAGCCAGCAGTAAGACCGATCAACTTCTAGTCATTCAACACATTCCGATTCAGGCAGGCGGTCGAAATATTTTGGACAACCTCACGGTTCTTTGCGAATCTCACGGGGCTGCGCACATCAACGGCTTACAGGCCCAAGCCCGGCAGAACATGTCAAGACGCCCTGGTTTTCGCTTCATTTAGGTTATTCAAACTTAGACAGGGCTGTTTTTCCGCAATTGCCGCTTCACCTTTCTCACCAGGTAGTTGGCCAGCAGATCTATATCGGAGGGAGTGTTTTGGATACCGTTCCAGAGGCGCTCATCGAATTCTCCAAACTTCCAAGATCCGCTCGTCCACGACGTATATTGTTTCAAGGAGGCAAGCCCAGCTCGAAAATCATCGCGGGCAGTTGCACCACTTGCGGAGTAGAGTAACTCCATAACGAATCCCATGGCTACAATTCCAGCACCGTGCTTTAGACGCGAAGTTTTGGGGGCCATGCCATCCCATTCGGACGCGTAAATCTCTCTTGTAGCCCAGAAAAACTCGCTGACAAGCTGAAACGCTCGTTGTTCGTAGTCGTCATGCTTAATAAACTCTCGAATCGCGCCATCGGCCGCAGAGTTGCTCACCAACTTCTGCATAGCTGTGTCGCTGAGCACCCCTTTGGGATTGGTGTGCTGACGGATCTCCCCACGCAACGATGAGTTGGGATCAAAATTCAAGCGATCAACGATTCGAGCGGCAAATTTTCTAGCCGTGAATCGCTCCGGCAATCCTTCCACAGTCGGCAGCAGTTCATAAATGAGCGTTTTGGGCAGTGGTCTCGTGTTGTTGATCAATACGAACTGCTGTCTTAGCTCGTTGTAGTCGCGACATACAAGCGCCGACACGAAGACCTGGAAGCCCGGTTTGTCCAGGCCCGCCAAAGCACTCAGTCGCTGCTGACCGTCAACGACGAAGCCTGGCTTCTCCGCCGCCGCGTTGATCTTCACTTCGACGATGCCATCACCGAGGTCCTTCACCTTAACGTCCGCGCCTTCGACGAACGCGACGATGACGGCATTCGGCAGCAGGGCATCCTCCCGCGCGAGGTAGTCACGAATGTCCTTGATGTGCGAAGCGACCTGGTGACGCTGAAAGCCTTTCAGGTGCCCCTGATCGTCGCGCCCCACGCGCTCGATCTCAGAAAACGCCAGCACATCCTTTGGCGCAGCTGCAAATGAAAAAACCTCGTGGCCGGGGGCTTGATTGGCACGAATGGCCTTGAAGCGATAGACGGTCATTGCTTGCTCTTCTCTTACTTCTTACTACTACTTCTTCTTGTTCAGCGTGCGCTGCACATGTTGGTGATAGACGCCGAGGTTGTGCATGCCGCGGCGTTTGTTGCGGTTGCTGGCGCGGAAGATGATCACTTCGACGCCTGCCTGCTTGCAGATGTCGCAGCCGCAGCGCTGCCAGGGCTTTTCTTCGAGCGTGCGGCGAATCAATTCGCGCTGCTTCTTCAGCGCCTTGGCCTCTTCTTCATCGCCACCCACGTTGCCCTTGACCAGGAAATGCTGGTATTCAGTGATGGCATCCAGAGTGCTATCGATCGCCATACCGGTGCGGTGATAAGCGCGCATCGCATCGAGCGCTTGGGCTTCCATCTTCTGCAGCGCTTCGGCGCTGAAACGCCCTTCCTTGATGCCACGCACTAAGCGCGTGTTCTCGATCGCCTGCGGGATGCGCACCGCCGTGTAATAGTCGAGTCCACCGTTCGGGTTCTCAAGGTAGTAGTTTTTCTTGGCGTCCTTGAACGCAGCTAGCAGCGGCGATGTCGAGTCGAAACTGGTCACACCATAGCCGGTAAATTCATGGATCTTGTCGGCCTTCGCGAAGCCCAGCAAATGGATATCTGTCTCGGGCTTGATCGCGCGGCGCAGTGCCTGCAGCACTTCGTGGATCACCTCGACCTTCAACGGAACGAGGCCCCCGACCGCCAGATACCGATACCCCATCTTCTCGAGCTCTACCGCAGCTTCGGCCATGCTCTGCGGCGACCAGCCTTGAATCGGACCGAGTGGCTCGAATGGCCAGTCTTCCTCCTTGGTCAGCTTCAGAAACTCGTGAGCATTCTTCAGCGTGATGTCGTAGCGGTCTCCCACCTGCTTTGACATCTCGCTCCGAGACGGATTGGCGGTGTCGCATTCAAAGATGATGTGGTCAGGTGAGCAGCCATGCGTGAAGCCCGCGTCCGCATAGAACTCCATCACCTCCATCGGTGAGTAGGCCGGCTTTGGGTGTTCGACGTAAGCGAATGCGCCGCAGTCGCCCATCAGCATGCGGTCCTTGAACTTTGGGCCACCAAAGCGCAGGAACTTGCGTGCGCCATCGCGCAGCATCCGTTGCTCTTCTGAGGTCGAGTAACGGACCTTCGACTTCGCTACGCCTTCGGCTTGCCGCACTGCACTCATCGAGACCAGCAACCCATCGTATGGGGCCGGGTCCATCAACTCATGTGCATACTGATCATCCCAATAACGCTTGTGCCCAATCTTGTTGCGGTCATTCAGGAAGTCGTAGTTGGGGTCGACGTAGTCCTGCGTATCGGAGTAAAGAAACTTCATCGGTTCGATGCGTTGGCGTAACTGCGCACCAAGGCGTCCTGCAGTCGTTTGATGTCGCGAGGGGTGCTTTGAATCTCGTTCCAGGGCATGCCCAGAATCTCCCAAGTGCCCTTGGTCCAACGGCAGTCTGGGGCTACCTTTTCCAGTTCTTTGCGCACGGTTCTGTAGTCTTCGTTGGAGCCAGGCAGGCGGGCGTAAATGCGATCCATCAGAACACCCATGGCGACGATGCCAGCCGAGTGCATCAGTCGGCTGTGCCGTGGGTCTTTGCCCCAAGCCTCGGGAAACACGTCGCGCACCGCAGACCAGTAGGTCAGCAAGATCTGGTACATGGCCTCGACGTCGGCACCTTCCCGGCCATTGGCCTTGTACTGTGCCAATGCGCCCAGCGGGTTGTTGAGGCTGTTGCGGATCACCGCCATCACCGCGGTGTCCGTGACCAAAGCTGCCCCTCCCGCCTTGTCTGATGCGCGCCGGACTAGCTTGTGGAATGGGGAGTTGGGGTCGCGGTTCAGGAGATTGCAGATCTCAGATGGGATCCTGCGCGCCGCCAGTTCTCGGGGCAACAAGATGCCACGAGTCTCGGGCAGCAGCTCATTGATCAATCGCGTGGGCAGAGGCTTGGCCTTGTTCACAAGGATGAACTGCTCGCGCTGTACCTCGAGGCTGTCCGATACAAAGCCCACGACAGGCACCGGGATCGACTTATTGACGGCCTGCGCCAAAGCCAGTGATCGCTGCTGACCATCCACGATCCAGGCCACGCGCTGGCCCTCGCCGTGCACCGGAATGGTCAGCGTTCCGGACTGGGCGATCCCCTCATCGCCCGTGGGCTTGCTGCCACGCGAAGCCGCGAACTTCACTTCGGGCGACATCGCCAGAATGATCGAGTTCGGAAACAGCACACTGCCTTGGTTGAGGTACTCAACAATGCCTTTCACGTGCGAGCGAATTTCTGGCCGCTGGAAGCCCTTGAGTACGTCGCTGTCGTCGCGCTCAACACGACTAATGTCAGCAACTCGAACGATGTCAGAGCCTCGGATGAAAAAGGCGTAGACATCGAGGCCATCGGCCTGGGTCGTATGCAAGGCACGGACCACAATCTCTTGCTTGCTGACTTTCTTGGTCGCCATGCTTAGCCTCCGGGCGTGTCTATCGTGTACTCACGCTTCAGGCGTAGCCACAGCTGCCGGAAGCGGCCCTGCTCGCAGGCGATGCCTGCTTCATCTCTCAGATATCGCAGCAGCTTGGTTGAACTGCCCTCGTGAGGCCACCATTGCTGGCGGAGCGCCTGGGTGATCTCTTCGTCGCTGAGCTTCTGGCGCTGTGGCTTCTCTCGGACCGGAAGGCCCGCTAGTGCTGCAGTCACCATCGCCCGCGCCTCTGCGAGGCTTGCGCCTTGTGCGTTCACCTGGCTGGCAAAGTGCCGCAGACTACGCTGTGGAAAGTCGCTCAAGGTGCCGGAGAGCTCAGTGCTTTCCAATCTCTCGTCGTAAGGCAGAACGCAGGCCTGAAGCGAAGCGGGAAGAACGCTGAGACTCTTGGGCGAAGAGAAGATCCGCAGTTTCCGCCGTACCAACTCAGGATCAACGGTACCCAACTCGGCTGCAATCATCGCGAGGTAGGTAGAGGGCATTGCCAGCAGCACCTGCTCAAACTCGTCACCCTCAAGCAGCGCTGCCACAGGTCGGCATTGCTCGCGCGCTTGCGTGAGCTCCCGCCACCAGGACTGCTCAGCTTCACGCAAACGGGTCAGGGCGCTAGCTACAGAACCTGCCCCAGCACTGATGGTGAGGTCGTATGCAGGAACTTCTTGCATGCTGCCAACCAAACCCAACCCGGCTGACAAGATGAACAGAGGAGCTCCCACGCAGTCCGCAGCGATATCGGCCTCGCGGAAAGCTCGGCCTTGATACAGCCTGCCCGCAGGCAGGAGCTCGGTTTGGCGTCGCAATTGCTCGACCCAACGACTACACAACTCACGCAGGGTCTGCACTTGGGCGTCGTCTGCAAAGACTGTGCGCTCAGCCTGCTTGAGCTTGCGGCTGGTGCAACTGGTGACAACCGCACATGGCCTGGATTGCAGTTTTTGCTTTGGCATCGTCCGGCAATCCAAATAACTGCAGGAAAATGCGCGATTGTAGTCCTGCATTAAGTCAGGGTTGACTCAACAGTTGCCCCTAGAAACTGTTGATCATCTGGCTTCGCCTGCAGACCGACCACCCCTATCCAAGGCGCTGTCCCCATGAATCCCCGCCCACTCACATGCGCTTCTATCGGCTTCGAGGCAGCGCGACAGGTCACCATACTTCCGGAGTCACACCGGTCCCGGCGTCTGCACGGCCATAGCTTCTGGGTTACCGTGCGCGCTGATCTCCCGGAGGGTTGGGGATCGTTTGGCGGTGGCGAAGTGCTTGAACTGCAGCAGCGGCTGGAGCAATGTGTTCAGCCACTGGATTACGAGCACCTGAACCGCACGCTGGAACAGCCGACGGACGAGAACCTGGCGCGCTGGATACGCCGGCGCCTGGAGACGGAGTTCGGCGTGCCGGGCATCCGCCAGGTCGGCATCCAGAGCACCCAGCATTCGGGCGTGGACCTGGACGTGTCGGGCCAGGCCCATGTCTGGAGGCGCTACCGCTTCCAGGCCGCGCACCAGCTGCCCCATGTGCCGGTCGGCCATAAATGCGGCCGCATGCATGGCCATGGCTTCGAGGTGATCCTGCATGCCAACCAGGACCTGGGTGAACGCGACCTGAGCGTCGACTACGACCATCTGGACGAGGTCTGGGCCCCGTTCCACATGCAGCTGAACTACCAATGCCTGAACGGCATCGAGGGTCTGGAGAACCCGACCAGCGAGGTCATCTCGGCCTGGCTGTGGCAGCGCCTCAAGCCCCTGCTGCCGGAGCTGAGCTGGGTCACGGTCTACGAGACCGGCTCCTGCGGCGCCAATTTCGACGGCGAGCGCTACCGGATCTGGAAGGAACTGACCCTGGATTCGGCGATCCGGCTCAAGCGCGCGCCGGCGGACAGCCCCCTGCGCGGCATCCATGGCCATACCTACACCCTGCGCCTGCATCTGAACGCGCCGCTGGACGCGGTCTACGGCTGGACCGTGGACTTCGGCGATGTCAAAACCCTGTTCGATCCGATCTTCAAAGCGATCGACCACCGGCCGCTGTACGAGATCGCCGACCTGCCGGACGGCGACACCGCCAGCCTGGCGGCCTGGGTGCTGGCCAAGGGTCGGGCGGCGCTGCCGCAGATCGACCGGGTGGACCTGTACGAGACCCGCGGCTCGGGCGCGATCGTCAGCGTCGCGGCGGCGGACGAACTGATCCCGGTGTGAGGACCTGGCGATGACTTATGCGGTCAAGGAAATGTTCTACACCCTGCAGGGCGAGGGCGCGCAGGCCGGGCGGCCGGCGGTGTTCTGCCGCTTTGCCGGCTGCAATCTGTGGAGCGGGCGTGAGCAGGACCGGGCCGGCGCGGTCTGCAACTTCTGCGACACCGACTTCGTCGGCACCAATGGCCAGGGCGGCGGCAAGTTCGCGACCGCGGCCCAGCTGGCGGCGGCGGTCGCGGCCAAATGGCCCGGGGGCGGCAAGCCCTATGTGGTCTGCACCGGCGGCGAGCCCCTGCTGCAGCTGGACGCCCCGCTGATCGAGGCCCTGCATGCCCAGGGCTTCGAGATCGCGGTCGAGACCAACGGCACCCAGCCGGCGCCGGCGGGGCTGGACTGGATCTGCGTCAGCCCCAAGGCCGATGCCGAGATCGTGCTGACCCGCGGCGACGAGCTAAAGCTGGTCTGGCCGCAGCCGCTGGCGCGGCCGGAGCGCTTCGCCGGGCTGGACTTCACCCATTTCTACCTGCAGCCGATGGACACGCCGCTGCTGCAAAAGCAGCACACCCGCGAGGCGATCGACTACTGCCTGGCGCATCCGCAGTGGAAGCTGTCGGTGCAGATGCACAAGGTCGTCGGCATCGACTGAGACCGCCATGTACACCGCAGGGGCCTCATAGTGACTAAGGTTGGTTCCTGCGCAACATCGAACTCTCTACTGTGTAGCCAGTAAGTCACACGAATCCTGCCACTGGAAGGAGCCCACCATGTCTGCTTGCCGCATTCCAGGACCCCTTGGCACAGACACGAATTGCCCGGTCATCGACAAGGGCACGATGGCGCGGATCTCCTCTCCCTTGCCTGGCCCTGCTGGCTCCTCCGCGGTTACTGCGGCCCCTGCGCTTGACGCTGAAACCCGAGCACTTGCGGCCCTGGCCTATGGCGAAGCATCGACCAAAGATGTCTTCGAGGAAATGGCGGCAATTGCCATCGTGGTCTTGCGCCAGCAGAAAGCTCGCGGCTATTCATCAGTCTCGACTTTCCTCGCCACCGACAAAACCTACGCCTACGCGGCCAGCGACAAGAACCCTCGCTACAAACTGTTTGTCCGCTCGACCGATGCTCAAGTCTCGGCCGACTCGGGCATGTCAATGGCAGTACGCGCCGTCAACCATGCGCGGACGCCCAATGCCGAGGACTATTCCAATGGAGCCTTCTTCTGGGATGGGTATGACATCCGCACCAACTACGCCAAGCATGACAAGGTGAAGAAGGGCATCAAGATCACCGATCCCGCCCACAACGTCGTCGGCATCGAGGACAAGGAAGTACCGGGCGAAGAATGGTGGCGAGATGCCAAGGGCAACAAGACAAAGCTGCGGGGGCGTTGGAGTTATCGCTTCCAGTCCACAGCAGGTTGGGGCGGCACCATCTTCTGGAAGTACAACCCTGACTTCATCAAAGGCGCCAGTAACTCGGAATACAACTGAAGATGCAAGTCGCTCTCGCAACCCTGGCACTGGCATTGGCTCCGGCCTTCGCTCAGGCCGAAGCGCCGCCATCGCCCAGTGACCAAAGCGCCACGGCCACAAACGCTACCGAGCTGAGCGAACTGCTGCGGCGGGAGCTCAAGACCTCGCAGTACACACCAGTCCGACTGGTCGCGATTACCTTGGAGAGTGGCTGCGGCCCGAAGGGCTGCAGCGTGGATGCGGAGCGGCTTTCCGTGCAGACCGAGCCGCAAGGCCAGCTGTTGAACAACAGCAAAGGAAAGGAGCGGCGCGTCTTGCAGCTGGTCGAGCACCGTCCGGCTGCGGGCCAACCGTTGCCGGAACTGGACTGGCGGCCATCCGATGCTTGGCGGGTCTTCGTCGGCCAGCGTCGCTGGGGGAGCTGCCTGGAATTCAGCCACAGCGGCCTCGGCAAGAGCGGTCGCCTCCAGCGCTGGTCCACGGTGGTGCTAGTGCCTTTCCATCGGAACCAGCAGCCCGGCCCGACCGCCCATCGATTTAGCGGCTACTGGTCGGGCTGCGACATGCTAATGGCCGACATCAAGTCTGGCATTCTCGTGCTGCCCATCCTCGAACCTGTGGCGGCGGCACAAGAAAGTGATGTCGCGCTGCAGCTGGTGCACTACCGCTGCGGCCTGGCATCCGGCTGCGCGGGCCGGCCAAGCCCACTCAGGGTGACATCCAACCCCGACACCGGCGCCCTGAACTTCCAACAGCCAGTGCCATAGCGTTGGGGCGGCCACGCACACCACTGCACCGCACCTCGCCATCCACCGACATAGCAGCAGCCGGTGCCACCACCTCCGCGATGGCCGCGACACCGCCGCCAAGCCCGGCCGAGGCCGCGATCAACAGCAGGCTGGCGCAGGCAGCCATGCGCCCCGGCGGCCTCGTCATCCGCTGCACGGCCTCAGGCCGCCAGCTCTTCTTCTTGCCGACCCGACAGCGGGAAGCTCACCGCCGCAGACCGCGCGAGGCAGGACGCGAACCCCAGCCAGGTATGCGGGTTGCCCTCCCAGCACCAGCCCAGCTTCGGCTGCTTGCCGCTGAGCCAGAGCGCGGGCACGCGCTTGTCGTCGCCGCGCGAGCCCAGGGTCATGAAGCAGCGATTCGGCTGCAGGAATTCGGGGGCCTGCGTCAGCAGCGCGACGCCTTCCTCGACCGTCAGCGGTGAGCGCCCCGCAGCCTCGATCATGGCCTGAGCGACCAGCGGGGTTGCGTTGAGCGTGTCATTGCCCCGGTCGACATCCAGCAGCAGGTAGGCATCGCCCCGGGGCAGCGCCAGCGAGCCGATCGGCCGGAAGAACTCGGGCTCGCGCGGATAGAGCCGGTGGATTGCCTGGCGGCCCTGGCGCTTCACCAGCGGCAGGGTGGCGGCCACCGGCGCGGCCGGGCAGTTCACGACCAGGATGAAGCTCGCCTGACCCCGATCGAGATCCACCCCGCCCTGATCCGGGACATGGGCTCGGCGCAGGCCGGCCAGCGTCCGGCGGAATGTCTGCAAGTCGCAGCCGAGCAGGCCGGGATAGCCCAGGGCCACCAGCCGTTCGATCTGCTCGTCAAAGGAAAATGCCACTGCGCCCATCCACCACACTCCACAAATTGAGTACAACGTACACTATCATCCGGTGACTGCCCACCGCTTGTCAATCCACAACCGCCGCCAGAACATCGTTCGCTCCTTCCTCCATGAGTTCTTCCGAGTACTCGGGCCGCGGGGATCCGCGCGCCACGCTTTCTCTGCTATGGGGTCTTCCCGCGGCCGCATCCAAGCCGGGGCGCAAGCCGAGCCTGACGCCGGCGCATATCGGCGCCGCGGCGCTGGCCCTGGCCGACGAGGCCGGGCTGGAGGCGCTGACCATGCGGGAGCTGGCGGGCCGGCTGGGCGTCTCGACGATGGCGGTGTACCGCTATGTGCCCGGCAAGCCGGAGCTGCTGGATCTGATGGTCGAGCTCGCGCATGCCGAGCTGCCCGCGGACCTGCCGGGCGGGGGGCTGGTGGAGCGCCTGGCGGAGGTGGCCCGGGACAGCTGGCGGCTCTACCTGAGGCATCCCTGGATGCTGGAGATCTCGACCTACCGCGCGGCGCTCGGGCCCAACTCCCTGCGCAAGTACGAGCGCGAGCTGCAGGCCGTCGCCGACGTGGGGCTGTCCGATCTGGAGATGGACCTGGTCGCCTCGGTCGTCTCGGACCATGTGCGCGGCGCCGCCAGGACGGCGCTGGAGGGCCGCCTCGCCGCCCAACGCACCGGCCAGACCGACGCGCAATGGTGGGCCGCCCATGGCGAGCTGCTGCAGCAGCTGGTCGATCCGCAGCGCTTCCCCCTCGCCACGCGGGTCGGCGCGGCGGCCGGCGCGGAGTACGGGGCGACGACGGCCCCCGAGCGCTCCTTCGAGTTCGGGTTGCAGCGCCTGCTGGACGGCATCCAGACCTTTGTGCTGAGCAAGCGGCAGAAGCAGCCACGACGCCGGTAGGTAAGTAGCGACGACGACCCACACACGGCCGCTACCCCACAATGCACGGCCCCGCAGATCTTTCCCCAATTCCCGCCCTCTCCCCCGCATGCAAGCCCTGCTCGACACCATCGCCTCGATGGACATCAACAGCACCATCAGCGCCGCCGATGCCCACCGCCTCTTCCACGGCCGCGGCGGCCTGCATCCCGGCTGCGAGCAATGGACCCTGGACTTCTATCCGCCGGTCTTTCTGCTGACCTCCTTCCAGCCGGCCACCGAGGAGGAACTGGCGCGCATCGGCGCGGCCCTGGCGGCGCGCTGGCAAGACCTGGCCCCGGCTGCACAGCCGCTCAATTGGGTCTACCAATGCCGGCAGGAGGGCGGGCGCAGCGAGACGCGGCTGATGGGCGGAGCGGTGCCCGAGCCGCACCATGTGACCGAGAACGGCACCCGCTACCTGGTGCACCTGCTGCGCGGCCAGAACCATGGCCTGTTCCTCGACATGGCCGAGGGCCGGCGCTGGCTGCGCGAGCAGGTCGGCGCGGCCGGCGGCGGCAAGGCGGTGAAGGTGCTGAACCTGTTCGCCTATACCTGCGGCTTCTCGGTGGTGGCGCTGCAGGCGGGCGCGGCCCAGGTGGTCAATGTGGACATGAGCTCGGGCGCGCTGGCGATCGGGCAGCAGAACCACCGGCTAAACGGCATCGCCGGCGGCGCCAGCTTCCTGGCCCATGACGTCTTCAACTCCTGGGGCAAGATCAAGCGCCTGGGGGCCTACGAGTTGGTGGTGTTGGACCCGCCGGGCCACCAGAAGGGCAGCTTCGTCGCGACCAAGGACTATGCGCGCCTGATGCGCCGGCTGCCGGACCTGCTGGCCCCGGGCGGGCGGGCGCTGCTGTGCCTGAGCACGCCCAAGCTGGACATGGCCTTTTTGCAGGATCAGATGCGGGAGCTGGCGCCGGGGCTGGTGTTCGAGCGCCGCCTGCCCAACCCGCCGGCCTTTGCCGATGTCTCGGACGAGCGCGCGCTCAAGGTGCTGGTCTACGCGAATCCCGCCGGCTGAGCGGGCGATGACGCATCGGCCCGCATCAAACGGTGGTCACTGCCGCCAGGGGTTCTCCGGCCGCCGGTCGTAGCGGTCCGGCACGCCGTCGCGGTCGCTGTCGCGATAGCCATGGCGGTGGTGATGATGGTGGTGGCGGTGATGCCGAGGGTAGGGGCGCGGTTCGTAGTAATAGCCGGGCGGGCCGTAGACGATCGGTGCCGGCTGCACATAGACCGGCCGCGGCGGTGGCGGCGGCACGTAGTAATAGGCCGCCGGCGCGGGTTCCACATAGACCGGCGCGCCGATCGAGATCGACCAGTGCACGTCCGGGCGCGCCTGCGCCGGGCTCGCGATCAGCATCGCCAGGCTCGCGCCGGCCATGATGGCCAGCCGGGCGGCCCAGCGGCCGTGGGTCGCGGAGGGGTGGGAGATCGTCGGGATTGGCATCGTCGGGGTCGTCATCTCGGGCTCCTGGCCGGTGGTCGCGAGGGGCGGACGGGCTGGGCAGGCAGGCGATCGACAACACGCCGGCCATGCCCTCGTATCCGGCTCAACGGCCCGGACGCCGCCGCGGCTGACGCCCGAGATGTAAGCAAGCCAACGATATGTCACAGGCCGCCCGGGCCCCGAGCCTCAGGCGCTCTTGCGCGTCCAGGCCATCTCCCAGTTCATGGTCCAGCTGCGGCCGGCGTCATAGGAGATGGATTGGTGCCAGCGGCAGGACTGCGGCGTGATGCGATCCCAGATGCCGCGCACCAGCATCGGCCGGCCCTGCTCGTCCCGCTCCTCGGCGAAGAAGATGCCGTCGCCGCGCTCGAAGCTGCCGGGCATGCCCGGCGGCGTCAGCGCGCCGCTCTTGCCGTTGACCCAGAAGTCGAACCAGCGCTGCGCCTTCAGGTCCAGCAGGCGCAGGCCCAGGCCGCTGAAGCCGCGCGCCGGGATGCGCAGCTCCTCGACGCTGCCGACGCCGCCCAGAATGCCCCAGCAGCTGGCCTCGCCGTCGAACTCGTCCCAATGCGGCGAAGCGCCATCGCCACCACCCTCGATCAGCCGGCGATGCCGTATGTTCCAGTGGCCGGACAGGAAGTCGAAGTCGCCCGGCCGGCCCGGCGTGCTGCCGAGCAGGGCCAGCGCGGTGGCAGCGCCGACGCCATCCGGCAGCGTGATGGCGGCAGGGAGCGAGGAAGGGGTGTCGGTGATCGTGAGGGTGTCGGACATGGTGGCCTCCGTTGCGGGACAAACAGCGCCGCCGGGGCTCGCCCATCGGGCCGGCGGCGACGCAGGCCACCAATCTAGGTCCTCAACCCTGCCAGGGTCTGTCAGCCATTCGGTCCCGACACGCCGACCATCCAGGCGACGCCGAACTTGTCGTTGACCATGCCGAACAGCGGCGCCCAGAAGGTCGGGCCCAGCGGCATCGTGACCTGGCCGCCCTGGCCCGCCAGGGCCTCGAAGGCGCGCCGCGCCTCGGCCTCGTCGGCGCAGTCGAGCGAGAGCGAGAAGCCCTTGAAGGCCGCGGCATTGGCTTCGCTGCCATCGCACATGCCGTCCGACATCATCACCAGCGCACCGCCGATCAGGATCGAGGCATGCATGATCTTGTTCTCGCTGCCCGGCGGCAGCATGCCGGGCGGCGGCGGCTCCGGGCTTTCGGAGTTGCGCATCATCATCTGCACCTCCGCGTTCAGCGCCGTCCTGTAGAAGTTAAGCGCTTCCTCGCAGCGGCCATTGAAGAACAGATAGGGTTCGATGCGCATGGCGGTCTCCTTGGGGTGTGGTGAAGAGCCAGGGGAGCACCGACTGTACGCCGCCCGCACGGCGGGGCGCAGACCGTTTCCACCCCCTTAAGAATGAAACCGCCTTGAAACTCCTGCGTGCCAGAATGTAAAGACGCTGTCGCAATAACAGGCTATTAAAGGCCGAAACCCGCTGCCGCCAGGTGCGCCGCGGCGATCGCCGATTCAGGGGGAACGAAGTGGAACAAGAAGAAGAAAAAAGAAGCCTTACGCGGCGAGCCGCCCCAGGCATGCGCCGCATCGCCGCGCCCTGGGTCGCCATCGCGCTGGGGATCGCCGGCCCGGGTCTGTCCTGGGCCAGTCCGGAGCCGGAGGGCGGCCCGCAGTCCGGCATGGTGTGCACCGTGGCCGACGGCTGGTGGGCCCTGAATCCGCAGACGCCGCGCCAGGCCGAACAGGTCAGGGTCATGAAGGTGCAGCGCCTGGTCTCGGGCCAGCCCGGCCTGTGGATCCAGCCGCTGCGCGGCCCGCTGGCCGACTATCAGTTCCAGATCGCGGCCGAGCGGGCCGGCGACTGCCGGGCCCAGCCCTGAGCTGCGGCGCGGCATTCGTCCACGACGACTCTTACTGCACCACGCATTCCGGATCGGAACTCTTGTTGGTGGCGCCCGACGAGGGACGGTTCTGGCTGATCGAGGCGGGCATGCGCACCTGCACCGCTTGGCTGGGCGGCACCAGCACCAGCGGCGGCTGCACCCCGTTCTGTGGCGGCGGCAGATAACCGAACTGGCCGGCATTGAGGACGACCGCCGGCGCGCCGCTGCCGGGCGCCAGGCTCGGCAACTGCGGCGTGGACGGCAGGGTCGGCGAGACACCGCCGACCGGTGTCGTGGGCGATGGCCTGACAGCGGCCGCGCTCCGATCACCGGGAACCGAGGTGCCGGCGGCATTCGACGAGCCGGGCGCACCACCCTGTGACGGCGGCGTGGCAGGCACCGAGCTCGCACCGGGCAGGGCCACGGTCAGCTTGGGCGTCACGACGACGGCACCCGCGGCGACATCGACATGCAGGCCGTTGTCCGGCGTCTTGCCGGTCGGCGTCGGCACGCCGCCGCAGTCGTTGGCGCAGAACAGCGCCCCCAGGTGCGTGCCCAGCGGCTTGATCGCGCCCTGCGGCGTCTCGTAGCTGACCGCCGCATGGTTGCGCTGGCCCAGCTTGCCGGTAACCGCGCGGAAGCCTCCCTTGAGCAGCTCGAAGCGGATGCGGTCGCCCTGCGGCTCCAGCTCGCGATAGCTGAACTCGGCGATCTTCAGCTGGGAGTCGGGGCGGATCACCATCTCCGACTGATCCACAAACTTGATGCGCGCAAAGGAATCGGCCTGCGTGGCAAGCACATCGCCCTCCAGCAGCGGCGATTGCAGCGACAGCAGCCGGGTCGAGCCGTCGGCGCGTTGCACCGAGAGCAGGCCCGACAGATGGGTGACGGTCCCCACGGTATCGCCGGGCGCCGCATGAGCGCTGGTGGGCAGCGCCAGCAGGGCGGCCGCGCTGACGAGCGCCGGGATGAGCGCGCCGAGGAACTGGGATTTCTTCGTGTTCATCATCATCGTCGTCTTCATCATTTGCACACCGCCAGCTTCCTGGTTTCCTGCTTGGCCTTGTCGTCGGCCTTTTCCCCCACGGCCTTTTTCTTGTCGTCCTTCTGGTCTTCCTTGGCGTCGGCCGACGAACTGCCACTGCCGCCGAAGCTGTCGTCGCCCCCGCCGATCGTCTGGGACTCGAAGACCTGAGCCCGTGAGGTGCTGCCGGCAGGCGTGCCCGTGGTGGGCGGTGGTGTCCCGGCCGTTGCGGGTCCGGGCGCGCCCGGGTCCTTGGCATCGGCGGCCGCGGCGGCCTTCGCCGCGATCTCGGCCACCCGGCGCGCCATCTCCTCGGCGGCGGCCCGGGCCGATACTTCCTCGGCCGCCTTCTTCTTGGCGGCGGCTTCGGCAGCCGCCTTCGCAGCGGCCTCGGCCGCGGCCCGGGCGGCCTCTTCGGCGGCTTTTCTTGCCGCCTCTTCCGCGGCCTTCTTGGCAGCCGCCTCGGCTGCGGCCTTCGCGGCGGCTTCTTCCGCCGCTTTCCTGGCAGCGGCCTCCGCAGCCGCCCTTGCCGCCGCTTCTTCCGCAGCCTTCTTGGCGGCCGCCTCGGCCGCGGCCTTCGCGGCAGCTTCTTCCGCCGCTTTCTTTGCAGCAGCCTCCGCGGCAGCCTTGGCCGCGGCTTCCGCGGCGGCGCGTGCAGCGGCCTCGGCGGCGGCCCGGGCGGCCTCCTCGGCCGCGGCGTCATAGGTCTGCGTGATCGTCGGCGTCGCGCCGCTGAACACGCCGGCCGGGGCTGTCACCTTGCTGGCCTGCCCCTGCGCGGTCAGGGCGATGGGCCCGCCGCCACTGTTGATGGAAGCCGCGGCATCCACCGTGATGTGGCCGTTCTGCGCCAGCAGCGTGATGGGCGCGGCGGCGGTGTTGAGCAGCTGCGCGCCGGCGCCGATGTTCATGCCGGTGCCGGCCGTCAGGCCGATGCCGCCGCCGGCGCTGATGTTCGCCGCCGCGACGCCGAGCTGGCCGCCGCGCGCGGTCAGGCTCACCATGCCGGTCGCCGCCACCGGGCCGGCGACGTTCAGCGCGCCGCCGTTGTCGATCGTGATGTTGCCGCTGCTGCTGCTCGCGGCGGCGGCGGTATTGCTCAGGCCCGCGATGGACAGGGCGCCGCCGTTGTTGAAGACGATATTGCCGCTGCCGGAGTTGCTGGCCTTGAAGCTGCCGACCCGGTTCGCTCCGGCCAGCTCGATGCCGTTGCGGGCGGTGATGTCCAGGCCGTGCAGCACCAGCGCCTCGTTGCCCTCGCGCGCGAAGCTGCCGTTGTTGATCACCCGCAGGGTGCCGCCGACGCCGGGCGCAGCGATCTCGCCGCCGCCGACCAGCAGGATGGCGCCGGTATGGGCGCTGTCGCCGACGATCAGGGTCGGCGTGGCGAAGGCCGCCAGGTCGCGCCCGTCGAGCAGCAGGTAGGAGGCGCCCGCGCCGCCGTTCGCGAGCGAGCTCAGATGGATGGCCCGGCCCGCGCTGGCGCTGCTGACCTTGACGAAGTTCGCGCTCCCGGCGGCCGAGCGGACCTGGCTGCCGACGCCGATGTCGAGGTCGTCGGCCAGCAGGGTCACGTTGCCGCCGCTGGAGGCGATATTGGCCTGCACGTTCAGGCCGGCCGCGCTCTTCAGCAGGATGTCGCCGGCCGCGCCGATGCCACCGCCGCCGACCGCCTGCACCCCAGTCACGCTGAGCGAAGCGCCCGCGTCGGCCGACAGGCTGCCGATGCTGTTGCCCGCCTGGCTCAGCACCACGTTGCCGCTGCTGTGGATGCTCAGGCTGCCAACCGTGATCAGGCCATTCTGGGTCACGGCGCCGGCGCTCAGGCTGACCGCGCTGCCGTTCGCCGCGATGCCGCCCGCCAGGTTCAGCGCGGCGCCACCGGTCGTGACCGTGACGGCGCCGCCCTGGCTGCTGGCGACCTCGCCCAGGTTCAGGGCCGATCCGCTGTGGATCGCGATGTTGCCGCTGCCGAGCTGGGTCAGCGAGACCGGGCCGCCGAAGCTGTTGGCGGCGGCGTCCAGCACGATATTGCCGGCGCTGGTGGTGAGCGAGGCGGCGGATCCGAGGCTCAGCGCCGTGCCGCCCGCCTGCGTGATGCTGCCGGTGGCATGGGCCACCAGGCCGCCGGCGCTGAGGCTGCCCAGCGTGATGCCGCCGCTCTCGGCGGTGATGTTCAGGCCCTGCAGCAGCGAGATCGTACCGAGCACCGCAGTGCCGCTGCCCTGCACGACATGCATCGCCTCCAGGCCGCTGATCGTGCCGCCGGTCTGGCTGAAGCTGCCCAGCACGGCCAGCAGGCCGGTGGATGTCGAGGAGGCCTGGGTCGCGCCGCCGCTCTGCGCGAACTGCTGGGCCGCGACGCGGCCGCTGAGCTTCAGCGTGCCGGCATTGGTGATGCTGCCCAGGGTCTCGTCGCCGCTGCCCGCATCGAGCGTGCCGCCGGCGGCGATGTGCAGCGCCGCGCCGTCGCTAAGCCGCTCGCTCGCGCCCAGGCTCAGGCTGCCGCCGTTGTGGATCTCGACCAGGGCGCCCGCATGGCTGCCGTTCAAGGTCGCGGAGCCGGTCACCGTCAAGGTGCCGCTGCCGAGGTTCGCATCGACCGTGCCGCCGCTCAGCGTATAGCCGCCGCCCGCCGTCAGCGTGCCGCTGCCGACGATGATGCCGGCGCTGCTCACACCGCCGGCCGTCGTGTTGTCGAAGCCGGCCAGGTCCAGGGTGCCGCCGGCGCCGATGGCGATGCTGCTGGCCGCGATCGCGTCGCTGACGGCCAGCGCCAGCCGGCCCGCCTGCAGCACCGTATTGCCGGTGTAGGCATTGCTGGCCAGCAGCGTGGTGCTGCCGCTGCCGGTCTTCAGGAGGCCGCCGGCGCCGGTGATCGGCGCGGCGAAGCTGTCGTTGGCCGCGGCATCCAGCTGCAGGGTGCTACCGGCGCCCAGGTCGACCGGGCCCGTCTGCGTCAGCCCGCCGCCGGTGCGCAGGGTGCCGCCGCCGGTCAGGGTCAGGCTGCCGTTATTGGTCCATGCGGCATCGATCGAGGCACCGGCGCTGGTGGCCGAGCTGGTCACGAGGCTGCCCGCGTTGATCGTCGCATTCAGCGCGACGCTGGCACCATTCAACGCCAAGGCGGTCGGCGCCACCGCGCCGCCGACAGCGCCGGCCACGTTGATGCCGCCGACGGCGTTGATGTTCAGCGCATGCGCGCCGTCGATCGCGCCATGGCTGGCGACACCCGCCGCGCTGCTGCTCAGCGTGGTGTCGCTGGCCAGGGTGAGCGCGCTGTTGTAGGTCTGCGCGCCCTGGGTTGTGATCGCGCCGGTCTGGATCCATGTGCCGCCGCCGCTGCTGACCGTCAGGCTGCCGAGCGAGTCGATGCCGCCGACCACGCCCTTGAAGCGGGTGACACCGCCGTCGTTGATCGTCAGCGCATGGTGGTTGGCGCCGGTGCCGCCGTTGAGCGTGCCGTTGAACTCGATGCCCTGGCCGTTCAGGACGGTGTTGCCGTCCAGGCGCAACGCGCCGTTGTAGGTCTGGGCGCCGGTGGACGTGATCGTGCCGCCCAGGCTCAGCGGCCCTGGGGCCGTGGCGCTGAGCGCGCCGCCGGTCGTCACGTTGTTGAGCGCGATCGAACCCGCGCTGGCCGTCAGCGCCAGGCCGCCGGCGAAGCTCTGGTTGTTGAGGCTGAAGCCGCCGCTGTCCTGCGTCAGCGCCAGGGTGCCGCTGTAGGCGGCCACCACGGGCAGCGCGCCGAAGGCGCCGGCGCTGCGCAGGCTGATGTCGCGCAGGCTGCCGCTGGTGTTGATCGCCAGGCCGCCGCCGAAGACATTGGCCGCGCCGCCCAGCAGCAGATCCTGCGCGGTGCCGCCGAAGTTGAAGCTGGCGAGGCCGCCGATGTTCAGCGCGCCCGCCTGGCCGATCGAGCCGGACGAGGAGGCGGCCGTCAGCGCGCCGCCGACGCTGCTGGTACCCAGCAGCAGGTCGTTGGCAGCGCGGATCGTCACCGCGCCGGTGCCGTTCAGGCCGACGGCGCCGCGGAAATCGTTGCCGGCATGGTTCAGGTCGATGCTGCCGCTGCTCGCCTGCAACGTCACCGCGCCCGCACCGCTCTGCGTGATCGCGCCGCTCTGCACGATGCTCGGCGCGCTGATCTCCAGCGCCCCCGAGCCGACCGCCACCGTGCCGAGGTTCAGGGCGCCGGTGTAGCTGATGTTGACGGCGTTCGCGCCGCTGTTTGACAGGTTCAGCGCGGTGCCGAAGTCATTGCTCGCGCCGCCCAGCGTGATCGCGCCGGCGCCGGCCGCCACGCTGGTGCTGCCGCTGGCTCGCAGCGCGCCGGCGGTCTGCGTGACCGCGGCATTGCTCGCGGCCAGCGAGAGGTTGCCATGGGCCGTGATGTCCTGGTTGAGGGTCAGGCCGTTGTGGCCGGTCAGGCTGATGTGGTTCGCTTCCAGCGGGCCGGCGAGCACCAGGCTGGCGGCGCTGGCCGTCACGTTGCCGGAGGTGTTGAACTGGGCGCTGGCGACGACGCCGTCGCTCGCGAACTCGATCGAGCCGGGCGCCGTCAGGTTCAGCGTCGCGAGATCGCCGGAGTGCGCGATCGCGATCGCGCCGCTGCCACCGGTCTGGGCGGTGATCGTGGCGCCGCCACCCGTGCTGCCCAGGTTGGCCACGCCGGCCGAGCCGCGGATATGGGAGCCGGCAATCAGGTTGAAGCTGTTCGCGCGCCAGTCGGTGCCGCTGTCGACGATCAGCTGGCCGTTGGAGGCCGTCATCGCCAGGCTGCCGGCGTTGATCTGCCCGAGGCTGATGTCGCCATTGCTGGTGGTGAGGTTCAGCGCCCCGCCGTTCAGGTTCAGGGTGCCGCCGCCGCTGATGCCGCTGCCGGCGGTCGCGTTCAGGTTCAGCGCCCCGCTGGTGCTGGTGACGTTGGCGTTGAAGTAGACGTTCTGTCCGGCCGTCAGCGTCAGCGTCTGGGTCGCGCCGGTGGTCTTGGCGATGGCGTTCTGGACGGTGATGTCGCCGCTGGCCAGCAGCACGACGTTGGCGACGCCGAGCAGTTGGCCGACCTTGGCGGCGGTGATCTGGCTGCTGTAGCCGGCAAAGCTGTTCGTGTCCAGCGTGTACGCGCCGCCGCTGAGCCCGACGGTGTTGAGGTCCGCGCCAGTGGAGGCGCCATCAAACAGCGCCACGGTCCCGATCGTGATGTTGTCCGGGTCCAGCAGCAGGATGCCATGGGCGCCGCGCGCGGCCGAGGTGTCGGCGCGCAGGCTGTCGACGTTCAGGAAGCGCTTGCCCGAGGTCTCGATCAAGCCGCCGTCGCCGCCCTGGGCGCCGCCGGTGGCGCTGATGCTGCCGGCGGCGATGGTGACGCCGTCGGACCAGACGATCACCTTGCCGCCATGGCCCTGCCCGGTCGCATCGGCCTTGATCACCGCGTCGGGTGCCAGCACGGCGGTCTGCGCGTTCCTCACCGCGCTGTTGCCGCCCTGGTAATCGCCGCCCAGCAGCACCGTGCCGCCGCCGTTTACGCCCGAGGCATCGATGCGCGCGCTGCCCAGCAGGCCGACCCGCTCGCCGGTCACCTCGACCTGGCCGCCGCGGGTGCCGGTCACGCCGATGCCGGCCGTGCCGTCGATCACCGCGTCCTTGCTGGCGCGCAGGAAGATGCGCCCGCCCTCGCTGACCGCGCTGTCGGCGCTCAGCCGGCCGCTGTTCCTGACCAGCACGCCGGCCATGCCGATGCGGCCGGCCTCGCTGATCACCTGGCCCAGATTGGTGGCCTGGCCCTCGGCGCCGCTGATCTCCACCTTGACGCCCGGCGTCGCGGTGTCGAGCAGCTCGACGCGCTGGCCGGCGGCCAGGATGACCTCGCCGTTCGGCGCGCGGATCACGCCGCCGTTCTCGACCTGCGGCGCGATCAGGTAGACGCTGCCGCCCGCCGGCGTCGTGATGCTGCCGAGGTTGCGCACCTGGCCGGCGTTGGGCGTGGCCTGGAAGTTCATGCGCCCGGCCAGGAAGTCCTCGTCGCGGATCGCCAGCGAGCTGGCGACCAGGCTCTGCAGATTGATCTGCGCGCCCTGGCCGACCATGATGCCGGCCGGATTGATGATCCAGACCTTGCCGTTGGCCGACAGATTGCCCAGCAGCTGCGAGGGCTCGTTGGACGAGACGCGGTTCAGCACCACCGAGTTCGCGCCCGGCTGCTGGAACACGACCGAGGCCTGGGCGCCGATGTTGAAGCTGTTCCAGTTCAGGATCGCCTTGTCGCTGCCCTGGCGGATCGTCAGCTGGCTGCCGTTCTGGACGATGCCGGCCTGGCCGAAGCTCACCGTGCCGCCGCTGGGCAGCGCGTTCGGCGCGACGGGCCCGGCGGCCAGGGCCCCGCCGGTGGCGGCCAGCCCGGCCAAGCCGGGCAGGGCACGCCAGCAGCGCGTCAGCAGGCCGGCCAGCAGCGCGGCGATGCGCCGGCGCGGCCGCAGGCTCAGGGTCAGCCGGTGCCGGCCGATGCGCAGCACGAGGGTCGGACGGGAGGGGTTCTGGCTATGGGCGCTCATGGTGTGGTCCTGGCGTCTTTCTTCAGAAATCGAGCATCAGCAGCGCATGGGCCTTGACGTCGCCGTTGCTGGCCTTGGCGGCCCGGCTGGCGTCGAGGATGCGGGCCACGTCGAGGCGCAGGCTGGCGGTCTTGCCGATCGCGGCACGCAGGCCGAAGCCGAGGCTGGCCGGCGTGACGCTGGTGGGCACGACGGCATTGGCGGCGCGGTTGCGGCCATGGGCGGCGTCGACGAAGAACAGGCCGCGCAGGCTGCCGTCCCAGCCGCGCGCCGCGGCCAGGTCGGGGCCGTAAAGCTCGGCGTTCAGCAGCAGGCCGCTGTCGGCGACCAGCGCACGCTCCTCGAAACCGCGCACCGCATTGGCGCCGGTCAGGCCGAAGCTCTCGGCCGAGACGGTCGGGTCGGGCGCGAACTGGCCGCTCAGCGCCAGCCGGGCCAGCCAGTCGCCGGCGAAGCTGCGCTGCAGGCTGGCGCCGGCGCGCAGGATCAGGAACTCGTCGCGCGTGTCGCGGTTGCCGGCGGTCAGGTAGGAATAGCGGTCGCTGCGACCGCTGATATTGGTGTAGCGGGTGCCGGTGGGCAGGTTGACGGCCAGGCCAGCATGGTAGTCCCATTGCTGACCGGCGCTGCGCGTGATGCTGGAATAGCTGAGCTTCAGCGGCCGGACGGTGTAGGGCACGCAGCTGGCGATCGGCGGCGTCGGCGGCGCGGTGCTGACCGGCTGGCCGTCGACCGTCGAGCAGCGCGAGTCGACATGGGTATAGCCCAGGCCGAAGATCAGGCGGCTGCTGGTCTCGCCGGCGCGCGCGAAGTTGTGGTTCAGGTTCAGGCCGGCGATCTCGCCCTTGCCGACCAGGTTCAGCGCGCCGGCCAGGCTGGGCGTCGAGCTGGGCGTGTTCGAGCTGGAGCGGCCGTAGACCAGGTCGATGCTGTTGCCCCAGCCGTACAGCGGCAGGCGGTAGCCGACGCTGAAGATGTTGATGCGCACGCCGCTCGGGCTGTCCGGCGAGGTGCTGTAGGCCAGGCTGGCCGCATGGTCGCGGTCGAACAGGTTCTCGTGCTGGTAGAGGCCGCCGATGCGCCAGTCGCCGCTCGCGTCGCTGCCGCTGTTGTCCAGGGTCAGGCCGAAGCGATGCGGGCTGCGGTCGTCGACCTTGACCTTGGCGTCGACGGTGTCGGCGCTGCGGCCCGCGACCAGGGTCACCTCGAGCTGCTTGGAGCGGCTCTCATTGGACAGCTGCAGGTTCTCGGACAGGCGGCGCAGGTTCGGCGGCTCGCCGGGCCGCAGCGCCGGCAGGCCGCGCAGCACATTCGCTTCGCTGTAGTGGCGCCTGTCGCTGAGCGTGACGGTGCCGAGCTTGACCTCCAGCACCTGCAGCCGCACCACGCCGGCGCTAGCCTCCTGCTCGGGCAGGCTGACCTGGACCGTGCCGTAGCCGTCCGCGCGATAGGCCGCCTCCAGCGCCTCCAGCGCGCGCTGCACATCGCCGAACTCGCGCTGCGGACCGGTGAAGGGCGCCAGCAGGGCCTGCAGCCGCGCCGGCTCGATCAGCGAATTGCCGCTGACCTCGAAGCGCTGGATGTCGAAGCGGGGCGACGTGCTCTGGGCCAGGGCCGTCCCGCCGGCCAGCAGGGCCAGGACGGCCGCTCCCGCGACGAGTTGCTTCTTCTTCGTTCTTCTCATGCGCGCGCGCCTTCCGCTGCGTTTTCTTGTGGATGGGTTCGAAGGGCACGCAGCGACAACAGCACCTCCCGCGCGCGCCAGGAGCCGCATTGGAGTCGCGAAATATGAAGGCGGCCAGGAACTAGTGCCGGAACCCGTCAATTTGTGCGCAAATCGCGCAAACGTAACGATTCAAGTCGGCTGGCCGCAACGGATCGCCCGCGCGGCGCCGTGGCGCCGCCGGGGATCAGCCCTTCACGCACACCACCTGCTTCAGCGTGTGCACCACCTCGACCAGGTCGCGCTGCGCGGCCATGACCGCGTCGATGTCCTTGTAGGCCGCGGGCGTCTCGTCGAGCACATCCTTGTCCTTGCGGCATTCGACGCCCTCGGTGGCGGCGCGGTGCTCGGCCAGGGTGAAGCGGCGCTTGGCATCGCCGCGGCTCATGGTGCGGCCGGCGCCATGCGAGCAGCTTTCGAAGCTCTCGGCCTGGCCCTTGCCGCGCACGATATAGCTGCGCGCGCCCATGCTGCCGGGGATGATGCCCAGCTGGCCGGCCTTGGCGCTGACCGCGCCCTTGCGGGTGACATAGACCTCCTCGCCGAAATGGCGCTCCTTCTGCACATAGTTGTGGTGGCAGTTGACCGCCTCGATATGGCTCTGGAAGTTCTTGCGGATCACCGTCTTCGCGGCCTCGATCACGCGGCGCATCATCAGCTCGCGGTTCAGCGCCGCGAACTTCTGCGCCCAGCCCACCGCGCGCACATAGTCGCCGAAGTAGCGCGCGCCCTCCTCGAAGTAAGCCAGGTCGCGGTCCGGCAGGTTGGCGTTGTTGCGCAGCGCGTCCTGCTTGGCCAGCTCGATGAACATCGTGCCGATCGCGTTGCCGACGCCGCGCGAGCCCGAGTGCAGCATGAACCAGACCGCACCGGCCTCGTCGAGGCAGACCTCGATGAAATGGTTGCCCGAGCCGAGCGTGCCCAGATGGTTCAGATGATTCGTCTTGGCCAGCTTGGGATAGTCGCGGCAGAGCTCGGTGAACTCCGGCTCCAGCTGCGCCCAGGCGGTATTCACCGAACCCGGCGTCTTGTGCCAGGCGCCCGGATCGCGCGCGCCCGGCGCGCGGCCATGCGGCACCGCGCGTTCGATCGCGCTGCGCAGCGGCGCCAGGTTGTCCGGCAGGTCCTCGGCACGCAGGGTGGTCTTCGCGGCCATCATGCCGCAGCCGATG
Organism: Roseateles sp. DAIF2; assembly: GCF_015624425.1. NCBI lineage: Bacteria > Pseudomonadati > Pseudomonadota > Betaproteobacteria > Burkholderiales > Sphaerotilaceae > Roseateles > Roseateles sp. DAIF2. Next base: position 32,323 of record NZ_CP049919.1, read on the forward strand.
TCGACGCCGACCGCCGCCGGGATGATCGCGCGCAGGGTCGGGATCACCGAGCCGACGGTGGCACCGATGCCCAGGTGCACGTCCGGCATCGCGGCGATATGGCGGAAGACGATGGGCAGGCGCGCGGCGTTCTCCAGCTGGCGCTTGGCCGCCTCCTCCACCGGCACGCCGCGGGTCCACATCTTGACCGGCACGCCGCCGCCCACGTCCAGCTGCTCGAAGCCGGCGGCTGCTGCTTCGGGGATGTTGTTGTTGTTCTTTTCCATGATGCTTGTTTCTTCTCTTCTTCTGGCTAGGACACGTGCACGGCGCTGCGCTTGATGCGCGAGCCGACACGTTCGATGCGGCGCCAACCACTGTTGTCGTTCATCGTGATCCAGCGCCGCTCCTCGGCGCGGTAGAACCAGTCCTTGTCCTGTTGGTAATAGACCTGCACACCGGTGGTTTCCCAGATGTTCGCGATCTCGTTGCTGTGGGCGCGGCGCTCGTCGAAGTCGGTCGTCGCCTTCTGGCCCATCTCGCTGTAGAGGCTGTTCAGCGCCAGCAGCTGGCGGTTCACATCGGGCGCCATGCGCTGGGCCCTCAGGCCGATCTTCAGCGCCTCGTCCAGCAGGATCGGATAGCTGTGCGAGGGGTACTTCGAGTTCAGCGTGGTCGCGATCCGCTCGGCCTCGGCCGCATCGGGGATGTGGTGGGCCAGCAGCTCGCGGCACAGCATGATGGACAGGGATTCGGCCCGGTCCACCGCGCCGATCACCAGCGGGTGCACATACTGGAACAGCGAGCGGTAGGCGTTCTCGCTCTGCGCGCCGCCGGCCGCGCCACCGCCCTCCTGCTCGCGCCACAGGCGGATCGCGCGCTGCAGCTCGTCCAGGCTGACGCTAACCCGGTCGTTGTCGCGGTCCACCGGCGACAGCGGGTGGTTCAGCGAGGTGTCCACCGCGGTCAGGTAGGCGGTCGGGCCCATCTGGATGCGGTCGGCGCCGATCGCGATCATCGTCGCGGCCGAGGCGCATTCCAGCGGCACCAGGGCCACCAGCTCGCGGCAATGCTGCCGCAGCAGGTTCACCAGGCGCAGCGACACCTGGCCGCTGCCGCCGTCGGACTTCAGGAACAGATAGATCCGCTCCTGTTGGCCCAGCCTCGTCAGCACCTCGTGCAGCGCCACCACGTCGTTGTGGCAGACCGCGCCGCGCGCGCCGTTCCAGTAGGCCACCACCGGGCCGCCCAGTTGCTCCGCCAGCCGCCCCAGCAGGGCCTGCGTCTTGTGGAACAGCACCGGCGGCTGCTTGACCTTCATCGCGGCGGCGGCCTCCTGGCCCGCGCCCTCCTTGTTCTTGTTGCTGGTTTCCATGATTCCTTCCTCTTCTATCTTCTTGTTGATGGTGGGCGCGGCTCGCTCAGCTGAGCCGCGACCCCCGCGCCAGCCGGGCGGCCAGCCATTGATGCACATCGGCCCGCACCTGCCGGCCCGCCAGCAGGAAATCCTCGTAGCGGTTCGGCACATAGGGCAGGTAGAGCAGCGGCATGCCGGCTTCCTCCGGCGTGCGCGCGGCCTTGCGGCCGTTGCAGGCGGCGCAGGCCGAGACCAGGTTCATCCAGCTCCAGGCCCCGCCACGCGAGGCCGGCACGATGTGCTCGGCCTGCAGCCGCCGCTCGGAGAACAGGCCACCGCAGTAGGCGCAGGTGTGGCGATCGCGCCGGAACAGCTTGGCGCGCGACACCAGGGTCGGCCGATCGAACAGATTGATCCGCGCGGCCCCCTTCAGCGCCATGATCGGGAACACCTCGATGCGCGACGCCGCCCCGCGGCCGGCATTCCAGCCGCCGCGCAGCACCCGCAGCGGTTCCCGTCCCGCGACCCAGGCCACCGCGTCGATCGCGTGGCAGACGGCCGCCTGTTCGGTGCTGATCCAGGCCTGGGGTGTGCCCAGCAGGTCCAGCTGCAGCACCTGCGGCCGCGCTCGCGGGGTCAGGTCTTGTGGTCGATCTTGATCAGGCATCTTGCGGCACATCGGGGCCCTCCCTTGGGCGGTTTGCTAGGTCATGAAACTCGGAGCGTTGGGGTACGAAAAAGTGAAAAGTGAGTGCCGGTCACGGGTTCCGGCGCCGCCCAATCCTTGCGGCCGGTTTGTGGGTTTGCCTTCAAACATCGCATCGGTCTGCGGCGGTTCATCCGACTTCGGCTATGCCCAAGCGCGACCCTCCCGTCGGAGGTGGTGTGTCGCTGCACGTGGGGCCGGCACATGCGATCGGCCCCGCGCACATCCCGGGCCGCCAACACCATTTCGAGATGCGGCCAACGGAGTGCAAGGACACAGCCGGAGTCGGACGTCGTCCGCGCGGCCTGCAGGCAGGCCTGCGCGCGGGCGGGGCGAAAACACAAGGGGCCCGGACTCTTGCGAATCCGGGCCCCTGGGTACAGAGCTTGGAAGGTCTGGCGCCTGTTTATTCAGCGCCACCCTCTCCCGGATGCGTCATCAAGCCTTCACCGCGATATCCCGCCGCTGTGCTCCGCAACGCCGGACGCGCCGCCGCGAATGCGGCTGCTGCTGTCTTGCTGGCGTTGATGGAATGGCGGCTGGTCACGATGAAACCTTTCTTGTCTGAGTCTGGGCCGCTCCATGTCTCGTTTGCACCGAGCGGCTGGGTTTGAAAACTGTCGAGCTGCGCACTGTAAATAGTCTTTACTCCAAGGTCAAGCGCTTGCGACAATATCGGCCCCAAGTTTGTTGCCGTTTGTTCGCATCCCGTCCCCGTGGCCGATACCACCCTGCAGCGCCGCCAGAACGCGCTGATCCTGTTCCAGTCCTTCGCCGAACAGGCCTTGGCCGAGGGCCTGCCACCGAAGGGCCTGGAGCAGGCCTTCGCGGCGCGGCTACAGATCTCGCCCAGCATGTGGAGCCAGATCAAGAGCGCCAGGCCGATCGGCGACAAGCTGGCGCGCCAGATCGAGGTGCTGTGCGACAAGGCGATCGGCTGGCTCGACGAGCCGCATCCCGAGGCCCCGCCCAGCCCGGCCGAGAAGGCCTTTCTGGAGCTGGCGCTGGCTGCCTGGCGCGCCAGCAACAGCGCGGGCCGCAAGGCGCTGCGCCAGCAGCTGCAGGCACGGCTGGATGAATCAGAATAGCTCGTCGAGCTGCTCGAAATAGCGCCGCCGCTGTGGCTGGTCCGGCCGGCCCAGCCCGTCCAGCAGGCGCTGCGCCGGGGCCTCGCCCAGCTCCTCGCGCAGATTGCGCTGCGCGAAGGCGATGTCGAGCCAGCGGTCGGCCAGGCCGCCGCGCCCCAGGTCGATGAAATGCAGGCGCTCGCGCGCCTCGTCGACGAACACATTGCCGTCGCTCAGGTCGCCATGCGAGAACACCAGGTCCTCGCGCTCGGGTCGCCGCAGCTCCAAATGGGCCAGCAGCGCCGCCGGCGTGGCGGCCTGGATCTCGGGCCATTGGGCCATGTCCGCATCGTCGGCGCACAGGCCCTGCGCCAGCAGCCGGCGCAACTCCGCCAGGCGCATCGCGATGCCGGCATCGAAGGGGCAGTCCCGCGCCGGCACCGCCTGCAGCTGGCGCAGCGCCTCAACAAAAATTTCTACGGCCGCCTCGGGGCGGCTCGCCAGCAGGGCCGACAGCGGCCGCCCCGGCACCTCGCGGGTGATCAGGCATTCGCCCTCGGCCGCGCCGACCGCCAGCACCAGCTCCGGCACCAACAGTCGGCCGCCGCCGCCCAGCCAGTCGATCAGCCGCGCCTCGCGCAGCGCGCCGTAGGTGGTGTTCGCATAGGGCTTGGGGCAGAGCTTCAGGAAGAAGCCCGCGCCGCCCTTGTCGAAGCGGTAGACCCGGCAGGGCGATTCGCCCACCGGGTCGCGCCGCAGCGCGGCGTCGCCAATGAAACGCCGCACCTCCGGCGGCAGCTGCTGCAACTTCAAGACCCGGTCTCCTCGCTGAACCGGATCAGTGTCCCGTGCGCCGCCGCGCCTCGCCAGCCGATTGCGGCGAACGGCCGGTCGGCGGGTGCGGATGGCGGCGCGGCGGGGATCAGTAACGGTCGTCGAAGGCGAAGATCGGCTTGCGGGTCTTCCACAGGCCGCCGGTGAAATCCGGGAAGTCCAGGGTCTGGAAGCCCTGGGCGATCGACTGCTCGGACAGCGGCGTGATCGCGCTCCAGGCCACCGCGTCGTAGATGTCGATCGGCATCGGCGCATCGGCCTTCAGCGCCTCGACGAAGGCATGGATCACGAAGAAGTCCATGCCGCCATGGCCGGCGCCGGCCGCCGCGCCCTCGTACTTCTTCCACAGCGGATGGTCGTAGCGGTCCTGGTAGGTCTTGAAGGCCTCCCATTCATGCGGCTTGCTGCGGCCCTCGATATGGATGGACTGGTTCAGGTCCATCCACAGGCCCTTGCTGCCCTGCACGCGGAAGCCCAGCGAATAGGGACGCGGCAGCGAGGTGTCGTGCTGCAGCAGGATGGTCTCGCCGTTCTCGCAGGACAGGGTGGTCGTGACGATGTCGCCCAGCTTGAACTTGACCGCGGCGTTCGGATGCTTCTTGCCGCCCAGGTTCTCCACATACTCATGCAGGCCGCGCGCCTTGCTGGCGAAGGCATTGATGCGGGTGAAGCGGTTGCCGCGGTGGATGTTGGTATACATCGCGCAGGGGCCGATGCCATGGCTGGGATAGAGCTCGCCATTGCGCTGCACCGAATGCTCGGTGCGCCAGCGCGCCTCGCTCCAGCCCTTGGCGCCGAACTCGACGCCGCCGCCATAGGGCTTGGCCGGATCGCCGCTGTTGAACTTCACCGCGCGCAGGTCATGCTGGTAGCCGCCCTGCAGATGCACCAGCTCGCCGAACAGACCGGCGCGCACCATCTGCAGCGCCGCCATCACGTCGCGCCGGTAGCAGACGTTCTCCAGCAGCATATAGGGCGTGCCGGTCTTCAGCTGGGTGTTCAGCACGTCCCAATGGTCCTGCAGGGTGATGCCGGCGACCACCTCGCAGCCCACCGCCACCTTGGCCTGCATCGCGCCGATGGCCATCTCGGCATGCCATTCCCAGGGCGTCGCGATGATCACGCCGTCCAGGCCCGGCTGCTCCAGCAGCTTGCGCCAGGCCTGGGTGTCGCCGTTCTGGCCATAGGCCTTGGGCGCGGGCTTGCCGGCCTTCTCGGCCATCGCCATGGCGCGGCCCAGCATGATGGGCTCGATGTCGCACAGCGCCACCATGTCCACATCGTCGCGGCGCAGCAGCTCGCGCAGCAAGACCTGGCCCCGCATGCCGGTGCCGATCATCGCCAGGCGCAGCCGCGGCCGCACCGCGGCGCGCGCCAGGGGGGTGAGGCCGCTGGCCGCGAGGGCGGCGGCGGAGGAGGAAAGCAGAAACTGTCGACGGAGCATGGTTCTTCGGTTCATTCGTTCGAGGTGGGAGTGTGGCGCAGACGGCGGCGTCCGAGCGCGGCGATCAGCAGGCCGCCGGCCGCCAGCAGCGCCAGGCTGGACGGTTCCGGCACCGGCGCGGCGACGCTGTCGAATCTGAGGTGGCCGGAGCGCCAGAGGCCGTCGGGCTGCAGGCCGTCGCCGGCGGCCTCGTGGAACTCGAGGCGCAGCAGGCCATCGGCCCCGACGCGAAAGTCGAGCCCGGCCTGCAGCAGGTCGAGCTCGCCCGCGGCCCGCAGTGCTCCGGCGGCGTCGCGGCCCTCGCCCGGTGCGAACAGCAGGCCGCCGGCGCCGACATCGCTGCCGCTGACGGCCAGGCGCAGCTCGGACAGCCAGCTCGGCGCGAAGGCCTCCAGCTCGAGGTCCCAGCGCAGCCCGGTCACCCGGGCGCCGGCGCCGATCTGCAGCGACAGCACCGTGTTGCCGGCGGCGCCGAGCAGGCCGCGGCTGGCCAGCTGGTCGATCGCCAGCTCATGCGTCGCGGCATGGCCGCCGGTGCCGCACAGCAGGCCGGCGCACAGCAGCGCCGGCGCGGCCAGGCGCTTGAACAGGGAGGGGGTCATCGCGGTCCTCATGGCAGGGTGCTCAGATCCACCGCCGGCTGCTGGCCGGTCAGCGGGCGGGTGAAGTTCTGGTTCGCAGGCACGGTTTCATTGAAGAAGCCGCCGTTGCGCAGGTAGAAGCGGCCGCTGGCGTCCAGCCCGCCGGCGAAGTCGAGCCGCTGCCTGGCCGCGCCGGTCGCGTCGACGGTGAAGCGGCCGCGGTTCAGCTCGGTCCAGACGCCCTGCTTGTCGACCGCCCATTGCCGGCCCATCAGCAGCTTGCGGCCCTGGTGGCCCTCGGTATCGATGAAGTTCTCGAGGAAGGAATGCGGGCGCACCAGCCAGGTCTGCGTGTTCGGGCGCAGCCAGGTCGCGATGAAGCGCCAGCGCTGTTCCTCCACCGCATAGAACCAGGCCGAGTAGAGGCTACCGCCCTGGCCGTCGGGGCGCACGCGGGTGATGAAGGGATAAGTCGTGCCGGCGCGCCAGGCATAGGTCAGCCGGCTCTGGCCGCCGGTGCCCTCGCCGCCGAACTCGTTGGTGACGACCTCGGGACCCTTGCGGACCAGCGTGGTCTTGCCGACGGACGGGTCCCAGACCGAGAACAGCACCCAGCGCTCGCGCTCCTTGACCTGGATGCCCATATAGCCTTCGCCAAAGCCGTTGGCCATGAAGAAGGAGCCGACCTTGTCCTCGCCGGCCGGGATCGTCAGCTCGTTGTAGAAATACTCGACATCGGCCGGCGCCGTGTAGCTCATGTGCACCGAGGGGCCGCGGCGCGACCAGTAGTAGCCGGAGTCGGCCGCCTGGTTGGCGTACTGCAGGCCGCTGGCCGCCGTGCCGCTGAGCTCGATGGCCTGCAGCTGGGCGAACTCGGGGCCGCTGCGCGTCAGGCCCTGCACGTCGATCTTCACGTAGCCGGCGGCCGGCACGTCGATCACGGCCAGCCCGCTCGCCACCGAGGCGGTCGGCGTCAGGCGCAGCGTGAAGCTGCGGCCGAGCGCGCTGACCTTGACCGTGCTGATGCCTCCCGGCGGCACCACGCCCTTCAGCGCGATGTTGAAGCGGCCCGGCTGGGCCACCCGCACATAGGTGCTGATGACCGTGGCCGGATCGCTCCAGTCCTTCAGGCCCTCGTTGTAGGAGATCCATTCCGGCGCATCGGGCCCGGCCTGGGTGATGAAGGCATTGCCGGCCAGGTCGACGCGTGCCGGCTGCTGCTTCGGGCTCGCGACGACGGCTGCCGGCGCGGCCACCGGCTGCGGCGCGGCGGCGACGCTGCCGCCGCAGACGGCGAGCAGGGCGGCCAGCGGCGCCAGCGCGCGCAGGACGGGGAGTTGTTGGCTCATGCTCGTCACTCCCCTTTACTTGAACTGGTAGCTGGCCGACAGGCTGTAGACCCGGCCGAACAGGTTCAGGCGGTGGTTGTAGCCCTCCCAGCCATGCGGGTCGTAGTAGGGCTTGCGGTCAAGCAGGTTCTTCACCGACAGGCCCAGACGCATGTCCTTCACCGGGCTCCAGCCCAGGCTCAGGTTGAGCGTGTAATGCGAGGGCTGGCCCTTGCACAGATCCTCCGGCAGGGGCAGGTAGGCGCCCTTGCAGGTGCCGGGCGCGTTGTCCTTGTCATCGCTGTCGGTGGCCCATTTGCTGCTGCCGGTGTAGTTCAGGAACAGGCCGGCGTTGTAGTTCTGGTAGGCCCAGTCGGCGCTCAGGGTGGCGCGCAGGCGCGGGTTGTTGTAGTAGCCGACGTACTCGTACTTGAAGCCCTCGTTGGTGTAGTCGGCCTTGTTGCGGCGCGCGATCGTCGCGGCCGCGCCCAGGTTCAGGCGGCCGTAGTCGCCCAGCGCGACGCGGCCCCGCGCATCGATGTCGAAGCCGTCGATCAGGGTGCGGCCGCGGTTGGTGTAGCTGTTGACCAGGCCGGCCAGGTTGCCCATGGTGTAACCGGGCACGCCGGCGGCGCAGGCCGCGGCATTGGCCGGGTTCTGGCACATCGCGGCGGCGGCCGCGGCATTGCCGCGGTCGGCATCGGAGATCGGCACGCGGGTCGCGCCCGGCGCGTTGACCAGTGCGGCGCCGTACTGGGCGGCCAGGGCCTCGTAGAGCTTGTTGAAGTCGCCGCGCTGGATCTCGTCGCGGCGGTAGACGAACCAGTAGTCCAGCGACACATCCAGGTCCTTGGTCGGCTGCAGCACCAGGCCCAGGGTCGCGATCTTGGCCTTCTCCGGCTTCAGCGCCTTGTTGGGCGGGGTCAGGCCGCCGATCGTGGTGCTGCAGTTGGAGTTCAGCAACTGCTTGCCCAGCTCCTTGTCGGTCGCGCTGACCGACTTCAGCAGCAGATTCGCGATCGCATTGGTCTCGTCGCAGCGCGCCTTGTCGCGCAGGCCGCCATGCTGGGCATAGACGCCGCCGTTGCCGGACTCGGCCAGGCTGGGCGCGCGGAAGCCCTCGGAGTAGGTGCCGCGCAGCAGCAGCTCCGGCAGGGGCTTGAACTTCAGGCCCAGCTTGGGCGCCAGGTTGGCATCGAAGTTCGGGTACTTGTCCAGGCGCAGCGCGGCGTTCAGCTCCAGGTTCTTGGTCAGCGGCACGATGGCCTCGCCGAACAGCGCGCCCACGGTGCGCTTGCCGTCGAACCAGGAGCCGCCCTGCTGGGTGATCAGGCCGTTGGCCGCGTCGGTGTTGCCGGGGGTCTTGAAGCTCTCGCGCATCAGGTTCAGGCCGAAGGCGGTGCGCACCTCGCCGGCCGGCAGCTTGTAGACCGTGCCCTCGACCTTGGCGTCATAGGTGATCAGCCGGGTGCTTGAGGCGATGTCGAAGGTCGGGTAGGCCTCGCGCAGCAGCGCGGCGTTCTTCTCGCTGATCACGCCGAACTCGTAGGCCGGCTTGTCGGCCATCAGCAGGCGGCCGGCCGCGTCGGTGGTGAAGGGGCCGAAGGCCTTCTCGAAGCCCTTGCGGTTGACGTTGACGGTCTGGTACAGGGTCGAGTCGCTGCCGGCCACCGCCAGCGCGGTCTCGAAGTCCCAGTCGCCGAGCGCGCCGCGCAGCCCGGCCAGCCAGCGGTAGCTGTTGTCGGTGTTGCGCTGGCCGAAATGGCCGGTCGCGTCCTGCAGCAGGTAGTTCAGGCCCACCACGCCGCCCATCTTGGCGCGCAGCTCGGGGCTGGCCTTGTTGTAGATGTTGTTGGGGCCCAGGAAGGGCTGGGTGAAGGTGTTCAGCGTCGTGCCGGTGTTGCGCGAGTACCAGCTGGTGGTGCTGCCGCTGTTCAGCGCGGCCGGGCCGTTGCGGCCCTGCAGCTCGATGCGGGTATAGGCCAGCTCGCTGAAGCCCTCCAGGGTGTCGCTGAACTTGGCGCGGCCGTTCAGGTAGAGCGTCGCGCGCTCCGAGCTGGGGCCCGTGTCGAGCGCATTCGGCAGCGAGTTCCAGATGCAGCGCTGGCCGGCGGCCTGCTGGAAGGTGTTCTTGCAGCCCGGTGCCGGCTCCTGCGAGCGCGCATTGCCCTTGGTCGGGTCGAACGCGAAGAAGGTGCCGGGGTTGAGCACGCCCGGCTCGCTGCCGCTGCCGATGCGGAAGTCCGAGATGAAGGTCGGCTTGTTCACATAGAAGTGATCGGGCCGCTTGTCGTAGGTGTCGGACAGCGCGATGCGGTCGCGCTTGTAGAGGTTCAGCGAGCCGTAGAGGCTGTAGCGGTCGCGCTCCAGGTCGCCGAAGCCGTACAGCAGGCTGGCCTGCTTCTCGCCGTAGCTGCTGACCTTGTCCGACCAATCGGTGCTGGCGGTCAGCTGCAGGCCCTGAAAGCTCTTCTTGGTGATCACGTTGATCACGCCGGCCACCGCGTCGGAGCCGTAGATCGCCGAGGCGCCGTCGGTCAGCACCTCCATGCGCTCGATCGCCGCGGCGGGGATCGAGTCGATGTTGACGAACTGGCGCTGGAAGCCCTCCGGCGCGCCGTAGAAGGACAGGCGGCGGCCGTTCAGCAGCACCAGGGTGCCATGCGCACCCAGGCCGCGCAGATTGGCCTGCGAGGCGCCGTCCGAGCCGGTGAACATCGAGCGGAAGTCCTGCTGCCCCGGCATCGCCGCCGGCAGGTTGTCCAGCACCTGCAGCAGGGTGCGCGCGCCCATGTTCTCGATCTGCTTGGCGCTGATCACCTGCACCGGCGAGGCGGTCTCGGCATTGACGCGGCGGATGCTGGAGCCGGTCACCTCGACCCGCTCGATCTGCTGCTTGGGCTCGGCCTGGGCAAACGCCATCAGGGGGCCGGCGCACAGCAGGGCGGCGATGGCGCGGGCCCGGGCATGGGGGCGGGGGGTCTGGCTTCGGTTCAGCATCGTCGTGATTCCTTATCGGTTGGAGCTTGCTCGGCTTGTCTCGGCCTTGCGATCTGACGTGGTAGCGGTGAGGGGCGGGCAGTGCTCCGCCAGGCGCGCGGGTCGGCGCGCCGGTACTGGAGCGGGTTTTGGGGTGGGTGGTTTAAGGCTTGGTCGAGAAGGCGGCGCGATCCCCCTCCATGCCCAGCAGGGCGGCATTGGCCCAGTTGCCGCAGACCGCGGCGGGTTTGGCACCGGTGGCGCCCAGGGTGCGCAGGCTCAGCCGGCGCAGGCCGCGCACATCGATCTCGGGCTTGACCACGCCGGGCGCCTTCACCAGCCCGCTGTCGTACAGCAGGCGACCGTCGCCCCAGACCTGGAACTGCAGCCCGCCCTGGGCGCGGCAGCTGTCGTCGACGCCGAGGTCGGCGCGCAGCAGGCGCCAGTCGCCGTCCAGCGCCAGCTCGATGCGGCTGCTCGCGCCGACGCCCAGGCCCTTGCGGAACAGCAGGCCGTTCATGCGCATCGGCGCCTTGGCGCCCGGCGCCAGGTCGCGCGCCACGCCGCGCGGCGGGGCCGACAGATCCGACAGGTAACGCAGCAGCTCCGGGCGCTCGGCGCTGCGATGCTCCAGCACGCGAAAGCGCGACAGGGTGATCGGCCCGACCTCGGCCGGCAGGCTGGCATCGAGCGCGCGGGCGCCCGGCTCGGCCGGCGCCTCGGCCGCGGCCGACTGCGCATCCGGGTTGTGGGTGCTCAGCACGCGAAAGCGCAGCAGGCGGCCGGCGGTCGGCCTGAAGGCGATCTGCTGCGGCTCCTGCTGCAGCGCCAGCCGGCCGCGGTGGATCGCCGCGCCCCAGTCGCCGTTGCTGTCGGCCATATAGACCTCGTAGTCGCGCACCTGGCCATGCTTCCAATGCTGGTCGGTGCGCGGCGCGATCTCGATGCCGTCGATCAGGCGGCGCTCGCCGAAGCCCAGGGTCCATTCATGCGCGCCATGCTTGAGGGCCTGGTTGCGGGTGGTGCGGAACCAGGTCTCGGGCTGGGCGTCGAAGGCCTGCTCCAGCGGATGGCCGGGCTCCTCGGCCGGGCGGTTCACCACGCTCAACGCATCGGCCTGCAGCTCGCGGCCGACCGCCGGCGCGGCCGGGAAGGCATCCTCCGGCGCGGCGGCCGCCGCCAGGCGCAGCGCGAAGTCCAGCGGCTCGCGGATGTCGCGCGCCGCGGTCTTGACATGCACCGTGCCCAGGCGGTCCGACGGGTCGAAGAACCAGCCCTGCGCGGCCGCGTCGAAGGCGGCGCGCTCGCGCAGCTCGGGCAAGGCCTGACCCTGCAGCGCGACGCCCTGCGGGCGCTGGCGGCTCAGCAGGCGCAGCGCGTAGCGGCGGCGCGGCTCCTGGCCGGCATAGCTGCCGGCGACGGCGCCGATCGCCACGCGCAGCTCGCCGCCGGCCGCGCCGGGCGCGCTCATGCGGATCGGCTGCTCGCTGAACTGGCCGACGGCGTATTGGCGCGTCTCGCCGTCGTCCTCGTAGAGCGTGTAGCTCGACTCGCCCTGCGGGTAGAGGTCCAGGGTCAGCTCGTCCTTGGGCTTGTGGCCGTCGTACAGCATCTCCGGGTACATCGGCAGGATGGCGCCGGCGCGCACGAACACCGGCAGCTTGTCCAGGCCCACCTGCAGGTCGATCTGGCGCCCGGCGGCGCCGGCGCTCAGCTGGCGGCCGTCCCAGTAGTCGATCCAGCGGCCCTGGGGCAGGTGGATGCCCTGGCGCCAGCCCTGACTGGCCGCCTGGCTGCGGTAGACGGGCGCCACCAGCAGCTCGCGGCCGAGCAGGAACTGGTACTTGTGCATCTCGGTGTAGGCCTGCGGGTCGTTCGGGTGGTCCCACATCAGGCCGCGCACCGGCGGCGCGCCGCTTTGCTCGGCCTCGCGGGTCAGGCCGTACATATAGGGCGTCAGGCGCAGCTTCAGCTTCAGGTAGCGGCGGTTGATGCTGCGGTAGGGCTCGTCGAACCACCAGGGATGCTTGCGCGCCGCGGCGGCCCAGCCGGACATGCCCATCAGCACCGGCGTGAAGCTCTTCCACTGCAGGTCGCGGGTATAGGTCTCGGCGCTGCCGCCGAAGATCGCGTCGACGTCGCCGGTCGCATAGGCCTGGCCGGACAGGCCGGAGCCGATCAGGGTCGGCACATGCCAGCGGATGTAGTCCCAGCTGGCGCTCTGGTCGCCGGTCCAGGTCACCGCGTAGCGCTGGATGCCGGCCCAGCCCATCACGGTCCAGAGGAAGGGGCGGGCGTCGGAGTTGTTCAGGATGCCGTCGTAGGCCGACTTGTTCGCGTCCATCGCGAACTGGTAGCCCTTGCCGGTCCAGGCCACGTCCAGCTTCTGCGCGCGGCTGCCGGCCTGGCCGACCTCCCAGGCGATCTTGTCGACGCCGTTCTCGGTCCACAGCCCGGTGCGAAAGCCCTGCTCGCGCAGGCCCTGCACCACCGCGGGCAGCTCGGTGTAGCCGCAGCCATAGCCGTCGTTGGGCAGGATCCAGCCGCCGGGCATGTCGTGCTCGCGGTACTTCTTGGCCACCGACTCGATCACGTCGGGCGTCTTGCCGGTCGGGCCGTCGCTCCAGCCCTTGGGCACGGTGCCGGGCTTCTTGGCGTTGTCGCCGTCGTTGTAGCAGTCGGCGTCGCCGTACTCCAGCGCCCAGCGCGGCAGCAGGCGGGCGCGGCCGGTCAGCTCGGTATAGCGGGCCAGCACCTCGCGCAGGCTGGGGCCCACGAAGTAATAGGCGTCGAAGCGCCCCTCCCTGTGCTCCAGCGCCAGCTGCTCGGGCTGGCGCAGGTCGTAGCTGCCGTCGCTCCAGGTGTTGCGCAGCATGCCCCAGCCGCGCGAGCTCATCAGGAAGGGTGCCGGGCTGGGCCGGTGGCCCTCTTCCCAGCCGCCGGAATAGGACACCTCCAGCTGCCGGCCCTTGAACTCGTAGCGGCCGTTCTGCTGGCCGCCGCCGAAGAAGCGCTCCGCCGCCTCGCTGCTGAGGGTCTGCACGCTGCGCTCGGCCGCCAGGTCCAGCGGCTGCAGCTCGCGCCACAGCGGCTGGGCCTGGCCGGCGCCGTCCAGCCGGTCCAGTTCGAAGCGCAGCGGCTTGCGGTAGATGCGCAGCGCCAGCGCGCTGGTCTTCAAGAGCAGATGGTCGGGCCGCTCGTCCAGGGTGAAGGGCACCGGGCCATAGGACTGCGGCAGCACGATGGGCGCGGCCTGGTCGCCGGCGCCCTGCAGGGTCTGGCGGCTGCCGGCCCAGATGCGCAGCAGGTCCGGGCGCAGCAGGCCGATCTGCAGCTTGACCCGGGCATCGGTCTGCAGCTCCCAGCGGCTGCCCTGGCCGGCCTCGGCCGGCAGCGGCCTGATCTCGCGCAGATTGCCGACCGACGCGGCCCCGGCGCCCGATGGCAGGCCGGCCAGCAGCATCGTCGCGATGGCGGCAGCGGCGGTGGCGGTCTTGCGCAAATCCCCAGCGTTCATTCCTCTAGTCCTTCTCGCGGATCGACGGGTCGTCCGACGCCCGTTCGAAATGATTTGCGCAAACTCTATGCAGGCAATCGAAACGAGTCAACGCGATCGAAAGGCAATTTCGAAGGAAAAATGACAAGACAAGGGAAATTCCCTAGCAAACGCCGCTTAAATATCTTTCGAATCACTGTAAACCTTAGACATTTCTTTCTTTTCAACACAAGACGGCCATGCAAAGCAGGCCGGACTTTGGGCTTTCCAGCGACCAGAAGGCCAAACATCTCCGGCACTCGACGCTCGCTTCGCACATTTCTTTCGATTTATCTTTTTAATTTCTTTCTTTGTTTGACACTTCGAAAGTTCAAAGTTATCGTTGCCGCGTACTTCAGTTCCTGCAATGACTCAGCACCCTCTTCACCTTGACGATCGCGAGGCCTGGCGCCGGCTCGGCGGCCAGCACACCGCCGAGGAGATCCAGCACCAGCCCGCCCTCTGGCTGGCCCTGGCCCGGCAGCTGCGGGAGCAGCAGGCCCGCATCGACGCCTTCCTGGGCGACTGGCTGATCCGGCCCGGGCATCGCGTGATCCTGACCGGCGCCGGCAGCTCGGCCTATGTCGGCGAGATCGCGGCCGCGGCGCTGAACGCCGCCTGGCCGGCGCAGATCGAGGCCATTCCCAGCACCAGCCTGCTGACCCATCCGGCCCTCTACCTGGACCCGGCACGGCCGACCCTGCTGGTGTCCTTCGCGCGCAGCGGCAGCAGCCCGGAAAGCCTGGCCGCGGTGGCGCTGCTGCGCGAGCGCGTCGCGACGACCCGCTTCCTGAACATCACCTGCAATGCCGAGGGCGGCCTGATGCAGGACAGCGAGGGCCGCGCCGACACCCTGAACCTGCTGATGCCCGCCGGCAGCTGCGACCGCGGTTTCGCGATGACCAGCAGCTTCAGCTGCATGCTGCTGGCGGCCCTGGCCGCGCTGGGCGAGGCGCCCTGGGCCGAGCGGCTGCGGCGCATCGAGGGCCTGGCCGATGTGGCCGGCGGCGCGCTGGCGGCCTGGGCGCCGGTGGCGGCCGAGTTGTCCCTCCAGGCATTCGAGCGCATCGTCTATCTGGGCAGCGGCCCGCTGGAAGCGCTGGCCAAGGAGGCCGCGCTGAAGGTGCTGGAGCTGACCAGCGGCCGCGCGCTGGCCCTGGCCAACACGCCGCTGGGCTTCCGCCATGGCCCGAAATCGGTGCTGAACCCGCAGACCCTGGTGCTGCTGCTGCGCAGCGGCGACGCCGGCGCGCGGCGCTACGAGCAGGACCTGCTGGACGAGCTGCGCCGCGACCAGGTGGCCGGCAAGGTGCTGGCGCTGGGCCCGGGCGAGACGCCGCTGGCGGCGCCGGCGCTGGACCTGCCCGATGCCTGGGCCGCGCCGTTGCCGCTGCTGCTGGCCCAGCTGTTCGCGCTGCACCGCTCGGCCGCGCTGGGCCTGCGGCCGGACAACCCCTTCCCGGATGGCACGGTCAACCGCGTGGTGCAGGGCGTCACGATCTACCGCGATGAGCCACAACAAGCCTGAGTTCTTCCACGGCCTCGACATCGGCGGCACCAAGATCGAACTGGTGAGCTGCGATGCGAGCCTGGCGATCCGCCATCGCCAGCGCATCGACACGCCCGGCCGCGACTACCAGGCCTTCCTGGACGCCGTCTGCGGCCTGGTGCTGGAGGCGGACCGCCGGCTCGGCGGCGCGCCGGCGCCGGTCGGCATCGGCATGCCCGGCGTCACCGACCCGCGCAGCGGCGAGCAGATCAGCTCCAATGTGCCGGCGCTGAACGGCCGGCGCCTGCTGCCGGCGCTGCAGGAACGCCTGACCCGGCCGGTGGTGCTGGGCAATGACTGCCAATGCTTCGCGCTCTCCGAGGCCCAGGGCGGCGCGGCCGAGGGCCGGGACAGCATGTTCGGCGCCATCCTCGGCACCGGCGCTGGCGGCGGCTACTGCGTCGGCGGCCGGCTGATCCGCGGCTACAACGGCCTGGCCGGCGAATGGGGCCATTGGAGCGTGCCGGCCGGCCTGCTGGCGCGCCACCGCCTGCCGCTGCTGGACTGCCCCTGCGGGCTGCAGGGCTGCCTGGAGCGCTATGTCTCCGGCCCCGGCCTGGCCCTGCTGTACCGCCAGCTGGGCGGCCCCGAGCTGGACGCCGCCGCGATCGCCGCGCGCGCCGCCGCCGGCGAGGCCGGCGCCCGGCGTTGCCTGGACATGCATCTGGACCTGCTGGGCCATGGCCTGGCCGGCCTGGTGCTGGCGCTGGACCCGCACGCCATCGTGCTGGGCGGCGGCCTGTCCAAGCTGGCGCATCTCTATGCCGAGCTGCCCGCCGCGGTGGGCCATCACCTGTTCCGGGGCGCCCATGTGCCGCCCATCCTGCCGCCGCTGTTCGGCGATGCCGGCGGCGCGCGCGGCGCGGCCCTGCTGGTGCGCCAGCTCGGCACGGCCTGACCCTCTTCTTACCCTTTTCCGGACCGATCCGATGTCTTCCCTGCTGCAACGACTCCTGCAAGAACATCATGGCCAGGGCCGGCCGGTCGGCCTGTACAGCGTCTGCTGCAGCAACGAGCAGGTGCTGCTGGCCGCGATGCAGGTGGCGCTGCGCCACGACACGGTCCTGCTGATCGAGGCCACCTCCAACCAGGTGGACCAGTTCGGCGGCTACACCGGCATGACGCCGCCGCAGTTCCGCGACTATGTGCTGGCGCTGGCGCGCCGCCAGGGCTTCCCGGCCGAGCGCCTGGCCCTGGGCGGCGACCATCTGGGGCCCAACGCCTGGCAGGGCCTGCCCGCCGCCGAGGCGATGGCCCACGCCCGCGAGCTGATCCGCAGCTATGTGAGCGCCGGCTTCCAGAAGATCCACCTGGACTGCAGCATGGCCTGCGCCGACGACCCGCAGCGCCTGCCCGATGCAACGGTGGCCGCGCGCTCGGCCGAACTGGCCGAGGTGGCGGAGGCCGCCGCCGTCGCGGCCGGCCTGCCGGCGCCGGTCTATGTGATCGGCACCGAGGTGCCGATCCCCGGCGGCGAATCCTCGCTGCAGGGCGGGGTCGCGGTGACCCGGCCCGAGGCCGCCGGCGCGACCCTGGCGGTGCATGCCCAGGCCTTCGCGGCGACCCCGGCGCTGCGCGCGGCCTGGCAGCGGGTGATCGCGCTGGTGGTGCAGCCCGGCGTCGATTTCGACCACAGCCAGGTCCAGCATTACGAGCCGGCCGCCGCGGCCGAGCTGTCGGCCTTCGTCGAGGCGCAGGATCTGCGGCCCGGCCTGGTGTTCGAGGCCCATTCGACCGACTACCAGACCGAGGCCGCGCTGCATGCGCTGGTGCGCGACCATTTCGCGATCCTGAAGGTCGGCCCGGCCGCTACCCATGCGCTGCGCGAGGCCTGGTTCGCGCTGGCCGCGATCGAGCGCGAGCTGCTGCCGGCCGAGCAGGGCTCGGACCTGGTCGAGGTGCTGGAGCGCTGCATGCTGGAGCAGCCGCGCCACTGGCGCAAGCATTACGACGGCAGCCCGGCCCAGCAGCGCCTGGCGCGCCGCTACGCCTTCAGCGACCGCAGCCGCTACTACTGGGGCGAGCCGGCGGTGCAGCAGGCCCTGCAGCGCCTGATCGCGAATCTGGACGGCATCGCCCTGCCGCTGCCGCTGATCAGCCAGTACCTGCCCGAGCAGGTCGAGGATGTGCTGCTGGGCCGGCTGGCGCCGCGCGCCACCGCGCTGGCCCAGCACAAGGTGGGCCTGGTGCTGGCCCGCTATGCGCGCGCCTGCGCCCACAACCGGGCGCCACAAATCGAAAGCGGATCTTCCGCTGAACTTTCGTACCGTTAAGCTTTCGCCCTCGAACAGCAACAAGCGAAAGAACGGAAGCCATCATGCGTAACACCAGCCAGCGCCGCGAGCAGATCCTGCAACTCCTGGTCCAGCAGGGATCGGTGCAGGTGGCCGAGCTGGTGGCCCAGCTGGGCGTGTCCTCGGTGACCATCCGCTCCGACCTGGCGACCCTGGAGAGCCAGGGCCTGGCGACGCGCAACCATGGCGGCGCGGTGCTGACCCGCACCCCGCCGGCCGAGCACCATATCCAGGCCAAGGACGGCCTGAATGTCGCGCTGAAGGAGGACATCGGCGCCTGCGCGGCCCGCCTGGTGCAGCCCGGCGACAACATCATCATCGACTCCGGCACCACCACCATGCCGCTGGCGCGCCATCTGCGCGACGCGCGCGACGTCACCGTGATGACCAACGGCCTGAATATCGCCTGGGAGCTGTCGCGCGCCGAGGGCGTGGCGCTGATGCTGACCGGCGGCCTGCTGCGCAAGCAGGCCCTGTCGATCCAGGGCGCGCAGGCCGAGGCCTGCCTGAACGCCTACAACTTCGACAAGCTCTTCCTCGGCGTCGACGGCCTGGACCTGCAGTTCGGCCTGACCACCCACCATGAGGCCGAGGCCAGCCTGAACCACCGCATGGTGGAGCGGGCCAAGAAGGTGATCGTGCTGGCCGACGCCTCCAAGTTCGGCCGCGTCAGCCTGCACCGCATCGCGCTGCTGGACAAGGTGCACACCGTGATCACCGACGCCGGCATCGCCGCCGAGTACCGCGACGGCCTGCAGCGACTGGGCATCGAACTGATCATCGCCGGAGCGCCATGAACGAGCTGGCCGGCCAGATCCTGACACCCGAGGGCTGGGTCACCGGCCGGCTGCAGCACGACGCGCGCATCCAGGGCCTGCGGGCCGATGCTAGCGCGCCGGTGCGGCGCTACATCCTGCCGGGCTTCATCGACCTGCATGTGCATGGCGCCGCCGGCGTCGACATCATGCAAGGCGGCTCGGCCGCGGTGACCGTGGCGCGCGCCCATGCCCGCCATGGCACGACCGCGATGCTGGGCACGACGATGACGGCCCATGAGCCCGAGATCCTGCGCGCGCTGCGCGGCCTGGCCCCGGCGATCGCCGAGCGCGCGCCGGACGGCGCCCGGCTGCTGGGCGTGCATCTCGAGGGCCCGTTCCTGAGCCACAAGCGCCTGGGCGCGCAGCCGCCGCTGGTGCTGCAGGCGACGCTGGCCAAGGTGCAGCAGTTCCATGCGCTGGCGCCGATCAAGGTGCTGACCCTGGCGCCGGAGATCGAGGGCCATCTGGCCCTGATCCCGCAGCTGGCGGCGATGGACATCCGCGTCCAGCTGGGCCACAGCGCCGGCAGCTACGAGGACGGCGTGGCCGCGCTGAAGGCCGGCGCGGCCGGCTTCACCCATCTGTTCAACGGCATGACCGGGCTCAACCATTACGAGCCCGGCATCGTCGGCGCGGCAATGGCCCATGCCGAGTACGCCGAGCTGATCCCCGATCTGCAGCATGTGCACCCCGGCGCCCTGCGCGCGGCGCTGCGCGCGATCCCCAAGCTCTACTGCATCACCGACGCCACCGCGGCCACCGGCATGCCCGATGGCGAATACGCGCTCGGCCCGCAGCGGGTCTACAAATGCCTGGGCTGCGTGCGCTTGGCCGGCGGCTCGCTGGCCGGCAGCGCGCTGACCATGGACCAGGCGCTGCGCAACCTGGTCGAGCTGGGGCTGGACCTGGCCGACGCCTCGCGCCGGCTCTCGCAGTTCCCGGCCGACTACCTGGGCCTGGCCGAACGCGGCCGGCTGCGGCCCGGCGCCTGGGCCGACCTGGTGGTGCTGGACGAGGCGCTGCGGCTGCAGCAGGTGTTCGTCGAGGGCCAGGCCATCCCGCTGGACCCGCTCCCGCTTTCATAGACCGTCCCTTTCCACAAGGAACCCGCACGATGAATGCTCCCGTCCTGGCGGCCGCGGCCGCCCCAGCGCGCCCGAGCTGGTACATGCGCTACCTGCTGTTCATCGCCGGCATGGGCGGGCTGCTCTATGGCATCGACCTGGGCATCATCGCCGGCGCCCTGCCCTATCTGGAGGCCACCGCCTCGCAGGCCTGGAAGCTCAGCACCCAGCAGCTGGGCTTCATCGTCGCGGCGGTGCTGCTGGGCAGCGTGCTGTCCTCGCTGTTCGCCGGCGCGCTGGCCGATCTGATCGGCCGCCGCTGGGCCATGGTGCTGAGCGGCGCGCTGTTCACGCTGAGCATCCCGGTGATCGCGCTGGCCGAGGGCTACACGCCGCTGCTGCTGGGCCGGCTGCTGCAGGGCGTCAGCGGCGGGCTGATCGGCGTGGTCGTGCCGCTGTACCTGGCCGAATGCCTGAGCCCGACGATGCGCGGCCGCGGCACCGCGATGTTCCAGCTGCTGCTCACCGTCGGCCTGGTGGTCGCAGCGCTGATCGGCCTGTACCAGAGCCAGGCGGTCGAGGCCGCCGCGGCCAGCCTGCAGCCCGAGGCGCTCTATGCGGCCAAGGACCATGCCTGGCGCAGCATCTTCTGGATGTGCCTGACGCCCGGCCTGGTGTTCACCGCCGGCGGCCTGCTGCTGAGCGAATCACCGCGCTGGCTGCTGCGCCGCGGCCGCATCGCCGAGGCCGAGGCGGCGCTGCGGCGCGGGCTCGATCCCGCACAGGCCGAGGCCGCGCTGCGCGAGATGCGCGAGCCGGCCGCCGACCAGCGCGGCAGCGCCGCCGCGGCCCCGCGCGACAGCCTGCTGAGCCGGCGCTACCTGGTGCCCTTCCTGCTGGCCTGCCTGATCCTGGCCTGCACCCAGGCCACCGGCATCAACTCCATCCTGGCCTATGCGGTCAACATCCTGAACCAGGCCGGCCTGCCGGGCTCGGCCGCCAACTGGGCCGATGTCGCGATCAAGCTGCTGAACGCCGCGATGACCCTGCTGGCCGTGGCCCTGGTCGACCGCAAGGGCCGCAAGTTCCTGCTGATGCTGGGCAGCGGCGGCATCATGCTGTCCCTGGTCGCCGCGGGCCTGCTGTTCCAGAGCGCCGAGCGCGGCCGCCAGGACGTCGCCGCGCCGCTGCAGGCGCGGGTCGCGGGCGACGCGCTGGAGCTGCGCCTGGATGCCCAAGCCTGGGCCGCGCTGGGCGGCGGAGCGGCGATGGACGGCAGCCAGCAGCTGACCCTGTCCTATTCCTACGGCGCCTTCAGCAATGTGCAGACCCTGCGCAACGACGGCGGCGCGCCGATCCTGCTGCGCATCAACCGCGCCGACACGGTGCAGGCCGACGGCGTGATCGGCGGCTTCTTCCGCCGCCTGCACCTGAACCCCTTCGCCGACCCGGCCGACGCGGCCCGGGCGCCGCTGCAGATCGACCAAGCGCGGCTCGGCCCGGTGCCCAGCGCCAGCCACGGCTGGCTGGTCGCGGGCTGCATCCTGGCCTTCGTCGCCTTCTTCGCGGTGGGCCCCGGCGTCTGCGTCTGGTTGGCGCTGTCCGAGCTGATGCCGACCCGCATCCGCTCCAACGGCATGAGCATCGCGCTGCTGATCAACCAGTTCGTCTCCACCGTGATCGCCGCGGTCTTCCTGCCGACCGTCGGCCACCATGGCTATGCGGCGATGTTCTATTTCTGGGCCGGCTGCACCGCGGTCTACTTCCTGGCCGCGGCCTTCCTGCTGCCGGAGACCAAGGGCAAGAGCCTGGAAGAGATCGAGGCCTTCTTCGCGCGCGGGCGCTGACGCCGGGTTCGCTGCGCGCACCACCCGGCGCCGGGAGCGGCGATGATGGCCCCCATGACGACGACGAAGAAAACCTGTCTGCTGCTGGTGGCGATGGCCGACGAGTACAAGGCCCTGCTGCATGAGCGCTTCGAGCTGATCGACGCGCCGACCGCGGCCGAGCGCGCCGCCGCGATCGCCGCCCATGGCCCGCGCATCGAGCTGGTGCTGACCAACGGCGCCACCGGCCTGCGCGCCGACGAGATGGACGCGCTGCCCCAGTTGAAGCTCGCGGCCGCCCAGGGCGCCGGCTACGAGACCCTGGACATCGCCGCGGCCAAGGCGCGGGGCATCGCGGTCTGCAACGGCGCCGGCACCAACGACAGCTGCGTCGCCGACCATACCCTGGCCCTGCTGCTGGCCAGCGTGCGCGCGCTGCCTCAGCAGGAGCAGGCGCTGCGCGCCGGCCTGTGGCGCGACGCGCTGCCGATCCGGCCCAGCGTCAACGGCCGGCGGCTGGGCATCCTGGGCATGGGCACGATCGGGCGCAAGATCGCGAACCGCGCGCTGGCCTTCGAGATGCAGGTCGGCTATCACAACCGCCGCCCGCGCGCCGATGCGCCGGACTGCCGGTACTTCGACGGCCTGATGGCGCTGGCCACCTGGGCCGATTTCCTGGTCGTCGCCGCGCCCGGCGGCGCCGACACCAAGCACATCGTCAACGCCGAGGTGCTGGCCGCGCTGGGGCCGCAGGGCCATCTGGTCAATATCGCGCGCGGCAGCCTGGTCGACACCGCCGCGCTGGCCGCGGCCCTGGCCGCCGGCCGGTTGGGCGGCGCGGCGCTGGACGTCTACGAGACCGAGCCGAAGCCGCCCGAGGCCCTGCTGGGCTTCCCGAACGTGGTGCTGACCCCGCATATCGCCGGCTGGTCGCCGGAGGCGATCCGCGCCACCGTCGAGCTGTTCATCGCCAATGTCGAGGCCTGGTCCGATGGGAAGCCGCTGCTGACGCCGCTCTGAGGCGCGGGCCCGTCGCGACGGGCCTAAAAATGGGGTGATGGTAAAAACTCGGCCATGCGCGCGCCCGCCGGGGCGCGCCCGTCCTTGTTGAAAAGAAGTACCCCCCATGAATTCCATGAGCCTGGATCCGCTCGCCTCGCTGCTCGCGGCCGTGCTGGTGCTGCTGGTCGGCACCCTGCTGAACCGCCGCATCGGCCTGCTGTCGCGCTACAACATCCCCGACCCCATCACCGGCGGCCTGCTGTTCGCGCTGCTGGCCTCGATCGCGCTCTCGGCCGCCGGCCTGAAGCTGGCGATCGACCAGACCCTGAAGCCGGTGCTGCTGCTGATGTTCTTCGCCGGCGTCGGCATGTGCGCCGACCTGCGCATGCTCAAGCGCGGCGGCAAGGCGCTGGTGATCTTCCTGCTGGTGCTGTTCCCCTACATCCTGGTGCAGAACGGCGTCGGCATCGCGGTGGCCAAGCTGCTGGACCAGCATCCGATCTTCGGCCTGGTCGGCGGCTCGATCACCCTGGTCGGCGGCCATGGCACCGGCGCGGCCTATGCCGAGCGCTTCGCCGAGGTGAACAACCTGCAGTCGGTGATGGAGCTGTCGATGACCGTGGCCACGATGGGCCTGATCGTCGGCGGCATCATCGCCGGCCCGGTCGCGCAATACCTGATCAAGCGCCATGGCCTGCGTTCGCAGGCCGGCGATGCCGCCACGCCGGAACCGGCGGCCGAGACGGCCGCCGCCAAGCCGCCGATCGCCACCGTCGGCATGGTCGGCGCGCTGGCCGGCATCCTGAGCGCGGTGCTGGCCGGCCAATGGCTGGCCGCGCGCTTTGCCGATGCGCCGGTGACGATCCCCAGCTTCCTGTGGTGCATGATGCTGGGCGTCCTGATCCGCAATGTGCTGCCCTTTGCCGGCGCGCGTTTCGATGACCGCGCCTCCGACCTGATCTCCTCGGTCTGCCTGTCGCTGTTCCTGGTGATGACGATGATGGCGCTGAACCTGGTCGAGGTGGCGCTGTCGGCCGGGCCCTTCCTGCTGATGATCGCGGCCCAGGCGGCGGTGATCGTTTTCTACACGGTGTTCGTCTGCTTCCGCTTCATGGGGCGCGACTACGAGGCCGCGGTCAGTTCGGCCGCGCTGATCGGCTTCAACATGGGCTCCACCGCCACCGCGATGGCGAACATGCAGGCCATCACCGCCCGCTACGGGCCGGCGCCGCAGAGCTACCTGATCGTGCCGCTGGCCGGCGCCTTCTTCATCGACCTGATGAACGCGGTGGTGCTCACGGTCACTCTGCCGCTGATCGGAGGCTGAGATGGCGATCATCAAGCACAGCCCCTTCCTGCAGCGCCTGCTGAGCCTCGTCGCGCTGATGTTCCTGCTGGCCGGCTGCGGCCGCGTCGCCGATGACGAGACGCTGAAGCGCGATGTCGAGGCCCGCCTGGCCCAGGCCCTGCCGTCCGGCACCGTCGAGGTGCAATCGCTGCAGCGCCGCGGCTCGCAGAACGACAGCAAGGCCCCGTCCGGCCAGAGCCGGCGCATCATCTACTACGACATCGAGCTGAAGCTGGCGCGCGACTTCGACTTCGGCGCCTGGGATTCGCCCGGCGTGGCCGGCCTGGTCTCGGCCCTGGGCGCCGGGCCCAAGGGCATCGTCGGCATCACCGCCGGCGGCAACCGCGGCGGCGACATCGTGCGCGCCCATGGCACCGCGCTCTACCAGCGCGACGGCGAGCAATGGCAGGCCGTCGCGCCCGGCGGCTATGCCCCGGCCGCCGCGCCGGCCTATGCGACCGACACCCCGCCCAGCCGCGCGGCCACCCTGCTGGACGCGATGCGCAAGGTGGTGGACGCCGCCTCCAAGGACGCCGGCCCGGTGCAGGCCGCGCTGATCGAGGAGGAGCTGGCCGCGGCTCACGCGACCATCCGCGCCCGCCTGGCCCGCGCCGCCGACGGCTACGCGATCGCGGCCGGCCCGGAGCGCGGCCAGTACCTGCGCCTGGTGCAGGCCCTGTCGGCCAAGCAGGGCGCCCGCACCGTGGCCCTGGTGACGCGCGGCGGCACCGAGAACCTGCGCCTGCTGCGCGCCGGCAAGGTCTCGCTGGCCCTGGCCCAGGGCGACGCGGCGCTGGCCGCCTACGAGGGCCGCGACGAGTTCGCCGCCGACGGCCCGGACCCGGGCCTGCGCGCGGTCGCCAGCCTGTATCCGGAACCGCTGCATGTGCTGGTGCGCCAGGAGCTGCGCGCCGCGACCCTGGCCGACCTGCGCGGCCGCCGCATCGCGATCGGCCTGCCCGGCTCGGCCTCGCGCAGCACCGCGCTGCGCGTGCTGCAGGCCCATGGCCTGCGCCCGGAGGACATCCAGCCCCTGGAGCTGTCGCTGGGCGAATCCCTGGCCGCGCTGGGCCGCGGCGAGGCCGATGCGCTGATCCAGGTGATCGGCCTGCCGGCCGACAGCCTGCGCGACGCGCTGGCCGAGCTGCCGCTGCGCCTGCTGCCGCTGTCCGAGCGCGCCGTCGCCCAGCTGGCCGCGCCGGGCACCGGCCTGATGGCCTTCACGATCCCGCGCGGCAGCTATGCGAGCCAGAAGGCCGAGGTGGCCACCGTCGCCACCGCCGCGCTGCTGCTGGCGGCCAGGGACCTGTCCGACGCCGAGGTCGCGGCCCTGACCCGCTTCATCTTCAGCCAGGGCGGCGACCTCGCCGCCCGCGGCAGCGCCCAGGGCGCCCAGGTCTCGGCCGCCAACGCCCGCCTGGCCCTGCCGATACCGCAGCATCCAGCGGCGTTGAAGGCGCTGGAGGGGTTGGCGGCCGGACCGGCCGCGGCGGCGGCATCGGCGGCGTCAAGATAGTCGCCGGGTAGGCAGCGACCGCGGGGCACCGCGCTACGCGCTCGGCTGCTGCGACTCAGCCCCCAAAGCTCGGTGGTCGGAACCTGCGGCGGCGGCGCCTCAGGTCTCCGATCTGAGCGAGAAACCGCTTCTCTATGGCGGCTGCCGCCGCCAACCGCCCTATCAGCACGGACAGAGTTGCCTCGCGGTCCGATGCCTCCTTGGCCGCCTCGAACGCATGCCTCGCGGCGCGAATTCCCTGCAGATGCGCTGGAGGTACTCGCGGCCCCTGCGCGGTCAAGAGCACACCGGTCACCCGCCTCTCGGCATCCGGGCCATAGGCCGTGCCGCCGTGGTAGCGATAGCCATGCCGACGGATCAGTTGCTTGATCTGCCATAGGAAGGCCGGCGTGGCCTTCTCGCCCGAGAAGCTCAGGTCATCGACATAGCAGGTGAACGTCAAGCCATGCGCCCGCGCGAGCACATCGACCTCATCCAGCATCGGGCGCACCACCTGCAATGCCAGCACCTGACTCACCGGGCTGCCGATTGGAGCACTGCCCTCGAAGCAGCAGATCTTGGCGAGCAACGCGGCCACATCGGGTGAACACCGCATCTGCCCGGCGAAGTAGTTCCAGACCCGAGCCCGTGTGATAGAGGGGTAGAACTTACGGATGTCGAGCTTCAGGACTCGCGTTGCACCCTGATGCGCCAGGGCATTGCTGATATGCGACCGCTGCTTGCGGCCCGAATGCAGATAGTCGGGAGCTTCGATCCGATTCAGCAACTGAGCCAGGCGTTCCTGGATATGGCGCAACAAGGGCTTTGGAGCGCGAACAAGCCTTTCCTTGCCGCCCGTCACACGGCGGGACTCGATGTAGTTGTTGCCGTTCTCGACCAAACCCTCAAGAGCGGTCAGGGAGATGCCAAAGATCTCGTCGGCAAGCCGTCTGCGGCTGCGCATGACATAGAGAGGACTTTGATGAAACGCATAGCTCATGCGGACCGACCCTCGTCAAGACAACAGGGACTCCGATTTGCGGCGACTCATTCAAGATCCCCAGAAAGTCTTGATGAGCCAAGCAACGCTGGCCACCGCCCTCAGGCCCAGTTCCAGCTTCACCCAGATACCGCTCTTCGAATTCCGCCGACGGCTCGGACGTCGTTGCTGCTTTGCCATTGCTGGCATCCTTTCTTCATGGCGCCTCCAGAGCGAAGGCTCACGTCGGCCATGAAGTCCGGCAAAAGCGGCGGCGGTTTCAACCCCTGCTCACCTGACACTTGCCCGGCCCGGATCCCGTCCGGACGGGCAGGCTAAGAACCAAGAACAAACGGCTCTTACCTGATTAGAGGCTTGTGGCCTCCACGGACCGCAGTCCCGTTACCGAAGTAACTGCATAACGTCCAAGCAAGTGGACGGTAGAGCCTTGATCTCGCCGTGTCGAATGAGATTAGCGAATGTGCTTATTTGCCGGCGTTGCTAGCGCAGCCCCGCATTGATCTTCGCCAGCGCCGCGGCGCCGGGGCACAGCTCCGCCTCGCCGAGCCGGTTCAGCGGCGTCGCCACCGTGTTCAGGCCGGCGTGCAGGTCGCGCGGCCGCGGGTCGAGGTAGATCAGCCCGGTCGGGATCTCGCCGGCGGCCTGCAGGGCCTGCACCCGGGTCATCGCGGCGATGCGGTCGGTCGGGTCATGATCGGCATGCAGGCGGCGCAGGCGCAGCGAGCTGCCGTCGGCCTGGGGCAGCTCGATCAGCGCCTCGTCGCCGGCGGCGCGGGCCTCGGGTGCCAGGTCCATGAAGTCGATGCGGTTCAGGGCCTCGTTGTGCTCGCGTACATGGTCGTAGCTACGCGTGCTGCCGGCATGGTTGTTGAACGCGACGCAGGGGCTGATCACGTCGATGAAGGCCGCGCCGCGATGCTTGATCGCCCCCTCGATCAGCGGCACCAGCTGCTCCTTGTCGCCCGAGAAGCCGCGCGCCACATAGGTGGCGCCCAGCTGCAGCGCCAGGCTGACCAGGTCGATCGCGGTATCGGTATTGGCCTGGCCCTTCTTCGCGACCGAGCCGCGGTCCGCGGTGGCGCTGAACTGGCCCTTGGTCAGGCCGTAGACGCCGTTGTTCTCGACGATGTAGACCATCGCGACGCCACGCCGCAGCGCATGGGCGAACTGGCCCAGGCCGATCGACGCCGAATCGCCGTCGCCGCTGATGCCCAGATACAGCAGCTCGCGGTTCGCCAGGTTGGCGCCGGTCAGCACGCTGGGCATGCGGCCGTGCACGGTGTTGAAGCCATGGCTGGCGCCGAGGAAATAGTCCGGCGTCTTCGAGCTGCAGCCGATGCCGCTGAGCTTGGCGACCCGGTGCGGCGCGATGTCCAGCTGCCAGCAGGCCTGCACGATGGCGCTGGAAACCGAGTCGTGGCCACAGCCTGCGCACAGGGTCGAGACCTTGCCCTCGTAGTCGCGCCGCGTGTAGCCGACCGCGTTGCGGCGCAGCGAGGGATGGTGCAGCCGGGGCTTGGCGATATAGGTCATGCGGCGGCCTCCCGTGGTGTGGTCGCCAGCGCATGCACATGGCGGGTGATCGCGTCGATGATGAAGCGCGCGGTGATCGGCGTGCCGTCGAAATGCAGCACCTTGGTCAGGCGCGCCGGCGCGACCTCCAGCTCGTTGATCAGCAGGCTGCGCATCTGCGCGTCGCGGTTCTGCTCGACGACGAAGACCTGTGCATGCGCGTCCAGAAACAAGCGCACCGACTCCGGGAAGGGGAAGGCGCGCAGCCGCAGCCCGTCCAGGTGGATGCCGGCCTCGGCCAGGGCCTGCAGGGCCTCGTCCATCGCCGGACTGGTGGAGCCGAAATAGAGCACGCCCAGCGCGGTCTTGCGCGCCGCGCTGCGCTGCACAGGCGGCGGTACCAGGGTCGCGGCGGTGGCGAACTTGCGCTGCAGGCGCTCGACGTTGTAGACATAGTCGGCACCGGCCTCGGAGTAGCGCGCCTGCGCGTCGCGCGTGGTGCCGCGGGTGAAGTAGGCGCCGCGGCTCGGATGCGTGCCGGGCAGGGTGCGCCAGGGGATGCCGTCGCCGTCCACATCCTTGTAGCGCGCGAACTCGGCGCCGGCCTCCAGCTGCTCGGCGCTCAGCACCTTGCCGCGGTCGTAGCGCGCGGCGGCCTCATCCCATTCGAAGGGTGCGCACAGGCGCTGGTTCATGCCGATGTCCAGGTCGCTCATCAGGAACACCGGGGTCTGCAGCCGGTCCGCCAGGTCCAGCGCGGCGGCGGCGAAGTCGAAGCATTCCTTCGGGTCCTCGGGCAGCAGCAGCACATGCTTGGTGTCGCCGTGCGAGGCATGGGCCGCGGCCAGCAGGTCGGCCTGCTGGGTGCGCGTCGGCATGCCGGTCGAGGGGCCGCCGCGCTGCACATCGATGATGGTGATCGGGATCTCGGCGAAATAGGCCAGGCCCAGGAACTCGCTCATCAGGGAGACGCCGGGCCCCGAGGTCGCGGTGAAGGCGCGCGCGCCGTTCCAGCCGGCGCCGGTGATCATGCCGATCGAGGCGATCTCGTCCTCGGCCTGCACGATCGCGTAGCGCTGGCGACCGGTCTCCGGCTCGACGCGGAACTTCGCGCAGTACTTCTGGAAGGCCTCGGCCACCGAGGAGGAGGGCGTGATCGGGTACCAGGCGCAGACCGTCGCGCCGCCGTAGACCATGCCCAGCGCCGCCGCGCTGTTGCCGTCGACGAAGATGCGCTGTTGTGCAT
This sequence comes from Roseateles sp. DAIF2, assembly GCF_015624425.1. Taxonomy (NCBI): domain Bacteria; kingdom Pseudomonadati; phylum Pseudomonadota; class Betaproteobacteria; order Burkholderiales; family Sphaerotilaceae; genus Roseateles; species Roseateles sp. DAIF2. Next base: position 61,287 of record NZ_CP049919.1, read on the forward strand.
CCCGGCTGTCGACGCGGCGCACCTGCAGGCCCAGCGCGCCGTCCAGATGGTCGCGCGCGAACTCGCGGCCGGCATGCAGCGCGCGCACATTGGAGTCGAGCAGCTTCTCCTTGCCGCGGTATTGCTCGGCGAACAGGGCCTCGATCACCGCGGCCTCGATGCCCATCAGCTGCGACAGCGCGCCCAGCACCATGATGTTCTTGAACAGCTGGCGCTGGCGTGCGTCCTCATAGGTGGCGTTGCAGATCGCGGTGACCGGCATCGCCAGCAGATGCAGGTCGGGCCGGAAGGCCTCGCGCGGCAGCGGCTTGGTGCTGTCGTAGAACAGATAGCCCCCGGGCTCGACCTCGGCCACGTCCTGGGCCCAGGTCTGCGGGTTCATCGCCACCATCATGTCGACGCCGCCGCGCCGGCCCAGCCAACCGGCCGCGCTGACCCGCACCTCGTACCAGGTCGGCAGGCCCTGGATATTGCTGGGGAAGATGTTGCGCGGGCTGACCGGCACGCCCATGCGCAGGATGGCCTTGGCGAACAGCTCGTTGGCCGAGGCCGAACCCGAGCCGTTGACATTGGCGAACTTGACGACGAAGTCGTTCAGCGCCTCGATGCGGCTCATGTGGCGGCTCCCGCCACGGCCTTGCGCGTCTCATGGTCCCGGCAGGCCGGCCCGGCCTTGGTGGTCAGCAGCAGGAACTTCTGCATGTCCCAGGCGCCGGTCGGGCAGCGCTCGGCGCACAGGCCGCAATGCAGGCAGACATCCTCGTCCTTGACCATCACCCGCGCGGTCTTCAGCGGCGTCGAGACATAGAGGTCCTGCGCCGCGTTGAGCGCCGGCGCGCGCAGGCGGCCGCGCAGATCGTCTTCGGCGCCGTTGTCGGTGAAGCTGATGCAGTCCATCGGGCAGATGTCGGCGCAGGCATCGCATTCGATGCAGAGCTTGGGCGCGAACACGGTCTGCACATCGCAGTTCAGGCAGCGCTGCGCCTCCTTGAAGGCGGTGGCGGCGTCGAAGCCCAGCTCCACCTCGACCTTGATGCTGGCCAGCGCCGCCTCGGCCGCGGCCCAGGGCACCTTGCTGCGCAGCGCGTTGCTGATGTCGTTGTCGTAGCTCCACTCGTGGATGCCCATCTTCTGCGACAGCAGGTTCACATGCGGCGGCGGCCGCTTGGCCAGCGGCTCGCCATGCAGATATCGGTCGATCGACACCGCGGCCTCATGGCCATGGGCCACCGCGGTGATGATGTTCTTCGGCCCGAAGGCCGCGTCGCCGCCGAAGAAGACCCGCGGCAGGCTGGACTGGAAGCTGGCCGCATCCAGCCGCGGCAGGCCGGTCTCGGCATCGAAGTCGATGCCGCAGTCGCGCTCGATCCAGGGGAAGGCGTTCTCCTGGCCCACCGCCAGCAGCACCTCGTCGCAGGGGATCTCGATCTCGTCGCCTTGCTGCACTCTTTTGAAGCGCATGCCGACCAGGCGCCCGCCCTCGTGCACAAAGGCCAGCGGCTGGTGGAAGTCCAGGATCGGGATGCCCTCATGCTCGGCGTCCTCCTTCTCCCAGGGCGAGGCCTTCATCTGTGCATAGCCGCTGCGCACCGCCACGGTCACGCTTTGCGCGCCCAGGCGCCGCGCGGAGCGGCAGCAGTCCATCGCGGTATTGCCGCCGCCCAGCACGATCACGCGCGGCGCGACGCTGGTCACATGGCCGAAGGAGACGGATGCCAGCCATTCGATGCCGATGCGGATCTGCGCCGCGGCCTCCTGCCGGCCCGGCAGCGCCAGGTCGCGCCCGCGCGGCGCGCCGCAGCCGACGAAGACGGCGTCGTAGTCCTCGGCCAGCAGCGCCCGCATCGAGGCGATGCGCTGCCCGGCGCGCAGCTCGACGCCCAGGCCCAGGATGTAGCCGCATTCCTCGTCGATCACGCTCTCCGGCAAGCGAAAACGCGGGATCTGCGTGCGGATGAAGCCGCCGGCCTTGGCCTCGCCGTCGAACAGGGTCACCGCATAGCCCTGCGTCGCCAGGTCGCGCGCCACCGTCAGCGAGGCCGGTCCGGCGCCGATGCAGGCGACGCGCTTGCCATTGCGCGCCAGCGGCTGCGGCAGGCGCGCGCGCAGCTCCTCGCTCTTGTGGTCGGCCGCGACGCGCTTGAGCCGGCAGATCGCGACGGCTTCCGGCTTGGCGGCGTTCTTCTCCTCGACCCGCCCGCGCCGGCAGGCCGGCTCGCAGGGCCGGTCGCAGGTGCGGCCGAGAATGCCGGGGAACACGTTCGACACCCAGTTCACCATATAGGCGTCGTCATAGCGACCCTGGGCGATCAGGCGGATGTATTCGGGGACGGGGGTATGGGCCGGGCAGGCCCACTGGCAATCGACGACCTTGTGGAAATAGGCCGGATTCGCGGTATCGCTGGCTTGCACGGTGGAAGGCCTCCTGTGCTGCTTGCAGATAGTTCGATCGATCGATGCTGGCTCTGGTGCGGAATGCGCCGCAATGGTGCAGGCCGCCGGACCAGTCTACGCCGCATGCGCCGCGTCGGTGCTTGCGGGCAAACCCGGTGCCCTTCCGTTGGGCTCGCTTAGACTGCGCACCATCAAGAAAAAAGGGAGCGGGCCAGCATGTCGCTGAGCATGGAGGGAGTACTGGCCCTGGCGCCGGACGAGTCGTCGGCTAAGGCGGCCAGGGGCCTGCTGGCGCCGGCGGGCTGGCCGTCGCTGGGCGCCAATGCCGCGGCCGTCTGGGGCGAATGCAAGGGCAGCGGCGCCAAGCCCTACCAGACCCAGGTCGACCTGGCCGGCCCGGCCTTCCGCTGCAGCTGCCCGAGCCGCAAGTTTCCCTGCAAGCATGGCCTGGCCCTGCTGATGCTGCATGTGCAGCAGCAAAACCTGTTCGAAGCCGCCGACGCGCCCGCCTGGGTCGACGAATGGCTGAACTCCCGCCAGGAAAAGGCCCAGAAGAAGGAAGAGCGGCAGCAGGCCGCGGCGCCCGCGCCAGATCCGCAGGCCGCGCTCAAGCGCGAGGCCCAGCGCTGGACCCGCATCGAGCAGGCGGCCCAGGATCTGCAGCGCTGGCTCGCCGACCAGTTGGCGCGCGGGCTCGGCGCCCAGCAGGGCGAGGCGCTGAAGGCCTGGCAGACGATGAGCGCCCGCCTCGTCGATGCCCAGGTCCCCGGCCTGGCCCAGCGCCTGCGCGAGGCCATGGCGGGCCTGCACCAGGGCACGGACTGGCCGGAACGCAGCCTGCACCGCCTGGGCCTGCTGCAGCTGGCCTGCGAGGCCCTGCAGCGCCGCGCCGAGCTGAGCCCGGCCCTGCAGGACGAGCTGCGCAGCCTGGCCGGCTGGCCGCATGACAAGGCCGAGGTGCTGAGCCAGGGCGAACGCATCGAGGACCGCTGGATCGTGCTGGGCAGCCTCAGCGAGGCGCGCGACGACCGGCTGACCGAGCGCCGCGTCTGGCTGCATGGCGTGGGCAGCGGCCGGCGCGCCTGGCTGCTGGACCATGCCTTCGGCGGCCAGGGCTTCGAGCAGTCCTGGCTGGTCGGCGCCTGCATGGCCGGGCCGCTGAGCTTCTACCCCGGCACCGCGGGCCTGCGCGCCCTGGCCGCCGAGGGGCTGCTGCGCCCCGAGGCGGCCCTGGCGCCGCCGACGCGCCCGATCGAGGACGAATGGCTGATGCTGGGCCGGCGCGTGGCGGCCAGCCCCTGGGTCGGCCTGCACCCGATGCTGCTGGGCGCTGCCACCCTGCTGCGCGGCGGCGAGGGCTGGCTGGTCGCCGCACAGGGCCAGGTCTTGCCCGCCCGGATCGCGGATGCCGACGCCTGGAGCCTGCTCGCCTGCCGCGGCGGCGCCCCCTCGACCCTGATGGGCGAATGGGATGGCCAGGTCCTGCGCCCGCTCAGCGCCTGGGCCGACGGATCCACCAGCCCCGACTGGCAATGCGGGAGCCCGGCATGAGGGCGGACCTCTCGATCTGGACCGCCCTGCTGCCGGCGGCCATGGTCGGCACCGACCGCCAGGCCCTGCCGACGGCCTGGCCCGGTGCGGTCGGCGCGCTGGCCCAGCAGGCCGCCGCCGCGGCGCCGGACCCGGCCGGCGGCCTGCTGCGCGCGGCCGCGGTGCTGGCCAGCTGCGGCCTGGCCGGTGCCCAGGGCCGCCCCTGGCCCCATGCGCTGCCGGAGCCGGCCGGCGCCGAAACCCGCCCCGCGGTCCAGGCCCTGGCCGGCGAGCTGCGCTGGGCCCTGGAGCAGGGGCCGCCGCGCCTGCAGCATGAATGCCTGCTGCAGATCGCCCGGGCCGGCCTGCGCCTGCCGCAACCCCTGCTGCCGCTGGCGCTGGAGCAGGGGCGCCGCTCGCTGGCGCTGCGCGCCGCGCTGCTGCCCACCCTGGGCAGCCGCGGCCTCTGGCTGGCGGCCCAGAACCCCGACTGGTCCTATGCCGCCGGCGTCACTGCCGACCGGCCGGACGATGACGAGCGCTGCTGGAGCGAGGGCCGCCTCGACCAGCGCCTGGCCTTCCTGCGCGGCCTGCGCGCACGCGATCCGGCCGCCGGCCGCGAGCGGCTGCGCGGGGTTCTGGCCGATCTGCCGGCCAAGGAGCGGGTCGAACTCGGCGGCGCCCTGGCCATCGGCCTGGGCCCGGACGACGAGCCCCTGCTGGACCAGCTGCGCACCGACCGCAGCCGCGAGGTGCGGCAGATGGCGATCGGCCTGCTGCTGCGCCTGCCGCAGGCCGCCCTGGTGCAGCGCGCGCAGGCCCGCCTGGGCGCGCTGCTGCAGCAGGAGCGGGTGCTGCTGCGCAAGCGCTGGGTCCTGCAGGCGCCGCAGCAGCCGGAGCCCGACTGGAAGGCCGACAACCTGGATACGCCGCGGCCGCAGCATGAATCGCTGGGCGAGCGGGCCTGGTGGCTGTATCAGCTGGTGCGCCAGGTGCCACTGGCCTGGTGGACCGCCAGCCTGGCGATGACGCCCGACGCGCTGATGAGCTGGGCCGGCCAGACCGACTGGCAGGAGGCGCTGCTGCGCGGCTGGCGCGACGTGCTGCGCCAGGACCCGCGCGACGAATGGACCGAGGCCCTGCTGCCGCATTGGCCCCGCAATGCCTGGAACGACGACCGCGCCGGCCTGCTGTCCCTGCTGCCGCGCGCCGCGCGCGAGCGCCATTGGCAGGCCCAGCTGGGCCTCGACGCGCAAGCGCTGCCGACGGTGATCCAGCAATGCCTGGAGGCCTGCCCGGCGGGCGAGACCCTGTCGCCGGGGCTGTCGGCCGAGCTGGTCGAGCGCCTGCGGCGCGCGCTGGCCGATCCGCAGTCGCTGCAGAACGACTACCTGCTGCGCAGCCAGCTGCCCGAGCTCGCCTGCATGCTGCATCCGCAGCAGCTGCCGACCATGGCGACGCTACATCGGCCAATCGACGCCACGCCGTCGCTGGCCCAGACCCTACAGACCGTCACCCAGGTCGCGCAGCTGCGCCTGGCCCTCAGCTCTCTTCCGTCAAGCTCATGAATGCACAAGCCACCACCGTGATGCGCCAGCACGCCGAACAGCAGTTCGCCGAGGAGCTGGCCGAGCTGGGCCGCCAGGACCAGCGCACGCGCCCCGAGAACTGGGCGCTGTCGCCCTGGGCGGTGCTGCGCTATCTGATGGGCGGCAAGCTCGACAACGGCTTCGAGATCAGCCCCAAGTACATCGGCAGCGCCCGGCTGATGGAGGTGGCGATCGCCACCCTGGCCACCGACCGGGCGCTGCTGCTCTACGGCGTGCCCGGCACCGCCAAGAGCTGGGTCTCCGAGCATCTGGCCGCCGCGATCAGCGGCGACTCCACCCTGCTGATCCAGGGCACCGCCGGCACCAGCGAGGAGCAGCTGCGCTACGGCTGGAACTATGCGCAGCTGCTGGCCCACGGCCCGTCGGAGGCGGCCCTGGTGCCGAGCCCGCTGATGCAGGCGATGCGCCGCGGCCAGATCGCCCGCGTCGAGGAACTGACGCGCATCCCGGCCGATGTGCAGGACAGCCTGATCACGGTGCTGTCGGAGAAGACCCTGCCGATTCCCGAGCTGGGCAGCGAGGTGCAGGCCACGCGCGGCTTCAGCGTCATCGCCACCGCCAACAACCGCGACAAGGGCGTCAACGAACTCTCCTCGGCGCTGAAGCGGCGCTTCAACACCGTGGTGCTGCCGGTGCCGGCCAGCGAGGAGGAGGAGCTGGCCATCGTCGTCAAGCGCGTCGGCGAGATGGGCCGCGCGCTGCAGCTGCCGGCCGAGCCGCCGGCGCTGAAGGAGGTGCGCCGCCTGGTGCAGATCTTCCGCGAGCTGCGCAACGGCCGCACCGAGGACGGCAAGACCCAGCTGAAGTCGCCCAGCGCCACCCTGTCGACCGCCGAGGCGATCTCGGTCATCAACAGCGGCATGGCGCTGGCCGGCCATTTCGGCGACGGCGTGCTGCGCGCCCATGACCTGGCCTCGGGCCTGATCGGCGCCGTGGTCAAGGACCCGGTGCAGGACCAGCTGGTGTGGAACGAGTACCTGGAGACCGTGGTCAAGGAGCGCGGCGACTGGAAGGACCTGTACCGCGCCTTCCGCGAGCAGCAGGGCTGAGGGCCGACCGGCGATGAGCGAGGACCAAGCGCCGCCGCAGTTGCTGCATTTCTTCGGCATCCGCCACCATGGCCCCGGCTGCGCGCGCAGCCTGTTGCGGGCGCTGCGGGCGCTGCGGCCGGACTGCCTGCTCGTCGAGGGGCCGCCCGAGGGGGAGGCCCTGCTGCCGGCCCTGCTGCAGCCCGGCATGGAGCCCCCGGTGGCGCTGCTGAGCTATTGCCCGGACGAGCCGGGGCTAGCGGTCTACCACCCCTTCGCGGAGTTCTCGCCGGAATGGCAGGCGCTGCGCTGGGCCCAGGCCGAAGCGGTGCCGGCGCGCTTCATCGACCTGCCGCTCAACCATGCGCTGGCGCTGGACAAGGCCGAGCGCGACGCGGCCGCGGATCCCGCGCCGGCGGAACCGCCGGGGCCGGAAGGGGGGGAAGCAGAAGAGGCACCGCATCGCGACCCGCTGCACTGGCTGGCCCGGGCCGCCGGCTATGCGGACGGCGAGGCCTGGTGGAACCATATGGTCGAGGAGCGCGGCGATGGCGAGCAGCTGTTCGCCGCCATCGACGAGGCGATGTGCACCCTGCGCGCCGAGGGCGGCGAACGCCCGCGCAGCGCCGCCGACGCCCAACGCGAGGCGCTGCGCGAGGCCCATATGCGGCAATGCCTGCGGGCGGCGCAGAAGGAGGGCTTTCGCCGCATCGCGGTCGTCTGCGGCGCCTGGCACCTGGGCGGGCTGCGCGCCGCGAGCACGGCCAAGGCCGACCAGGCCCTGCTGAAGGACTCGCTGAAAAGCCTGCCCAAGCTCAAGGTGCAGTCGACCTGGGTGCCCTGGACCTACGGCCACCTGACCCGCGCCAGCGGCTACGGCGCCGGCATCGCGTCGCCGGGCTGGTACGAGCATCTGTGGCGCAGCGCCGAGCGGGAGAGCCCCCGCGCCATCGGATGGCTGACCCGCGTCGCGCGGCTGATGCGCGAGCGCGACCTGGATTGCTCCAGCGCCCACCTGATCGAGGCGGCCCGGCTGGCCGACAGCCTGGCCGCGCTGCGCGACCGCCCGGCCCCCGGGCTGGACGAGCTGCACGAGGCCACGCGCGCGGTGCTGACCCTGGGCGACGACGCGCTGCTGCGCTATATCGACGCCGCGCTGGTGGTCGGCGACCGCCTCGGCCGCGTGCCCGACGATGTGCCCACCGTGCCGCTGCAGCGCGAGCTGGAGCAGCTGCAGAAGTCGCTGCGACTGAAGCCCGAGGCGCTGGAGAAGACGCTGGACCTGGACCTGCGCCAGCCCAACGACCTGGCACGCAGCCGGCTGCTGCACCGCCTGAACCTGCTGGACCTGCCCTGGGGCCGGCTCGGCCGCCTGGGCCGCGGCTCGCGCGGCAGCTTCCACGAGGTCTGGACCCTGCAATGGCGGCCCGAGTTCGCGCTGCGCCTGATCGAGGCCAGCCAATGGGGTCAGACCTTGCCCGAGGCGGCCACGGCGCGCGCCGCGCTGCGCGCGGCCGAGGCCGCCGACCTGGGGGCGCTGTCGGCCCTGGTCGACGCGGTGCTGCTGGCCGATCTGCCGGACGCCGTGACCCGGGTCAGCCAGACCCTGGAGGACCGCGCCGCGCACAGTGCGGACGCCGCGCAGCTGATGGCGGCGCTGCCGCCGCTGGCCAATGTGTTCCGCTACGGCAATGTGCGGCAGACCGATGCGGCGATGGTCGGCCATGTGCTCGACCGCCTGATCCTGCGCGCCGCGCTCAGCCTGCCGCTGGCCTGTGGCGCGATCGACGAAGAGGCGGCCGAACGGCTGCGGGACCAGCTGCTGGCGGCCCATGCGGCGGTCGGCCTGCGCCAGGGCGAGGCGCAGAGCGAGGCCTGGCGCCATGCGCTGGGCCTGGTGGCCGCGCAGCAGGGCAGCCATGAACTGCTGCAGGGCCTGTGCACCCGCCTGCTGCTCGACGAGGGCGTCTGGTCCGCCGAGCGGGCGGGCGTCGCGCTGTCGCTGCATCTGTCGGTCGGTACCGAACCGGCGCGGGCGGCGGCCTGGCTGGACGGCTTCCTGAACCGCAATGCCCTGGTGCTGCTGCATGACGCCACCGTCTGGCGGCTGGTGGACGGCTGGCTGACCGGCCTGAGCGAGGAGCATTTCCTGCGCGTGCTGCCGCTGGTGCGGCGCAGCTTCGCCGCCTTCGGCCCGGGCGAGCGGCGCGACCTCGGCCAGCTGGCCGGCCGGGGCCCGCGCGCCGCCGATGCCGCGCCGACACCGCCGGCCTGGGACGAGGCACGCGCCGCGCTGCCGCTGCCGCTGCTGCGCCAACTGCTGGGGATGCCGGCGTGAGCGCCGCGCCGGGCCGCCCCAAGCAAGCTTGCTCCCGCTTGGCGGGATAGGCCGCAGGCCGAAGGGTGCACCAATGAGCGATGACCAAATGATCGACGACGACGAACGCCGGCGCCGCTGGCGCCTGGCCCTGGGCGGCGAGGCCGAGGCGAGCTGCGGCGGACTGGGCGGGGCGCTGGCCGAGATGGACCAGGCCCTGGCCGCCCTCTACGAGGCCGACGGCCCCGGCGGGCTGCGCAACCCGCGCGGCGGCCGCGGCGGATCGGCGCCGCAGGTGGCCCGCTGGCTTGGCGACATCCGCAAGTATTTCCCCAGCTCGGTGGTCCAGGTGATGCAGCGCGACGCGCTGGAACGCCTGCAGCTGCGCGACATGCTGCTGCAGCCGGAGATGCTGCAGAACATGCAGCCCGATGTGCATCTGGTCGCCCAGCTGATGGCGCTGTCGCGCGTGATCCCGCAGGGCACCAAGGAGACCGCGCGGCGGGTCGTGCGGCAGGTCGTCGATGCGCTGCTGCAGCGGCTGGAGGAGCCGATGCGCTCGGCCGTGCGCGGCGCGCTGGACCGCAGCCAGCGCAACCGGCGCCCGCGCCATGCGGAGATCGACTGGCACCGCACCATCCGCGCCAATCTGCGCCATTGGCAGCCCGAGTACCGCACCGTGGTGCCGCAGACCCTGCTGGGCTACGGGCGCAAGGCGCGGCGGCCGCAGCGCGAGATCGTGCTGTGCATCGACCAAAGCGGCTCGATGGCCAACTCCATCGTCTACGCCAGCATCTTCGGCGCGGTGATGGCGTCGCTGCCGGCCGTGGCGACACGGCTGGTGCTGTTCGACACCGCGGTGGTCGACATGACCGAACAGCTGGACGATCCGGTGGACCTGCTGTTCGGCGTGCAGCTCGGCGGCGGCACCGACATCAACGGCGCGGTCGGCTACTGCCAGTCGGTGATCCGCGAGCCGCGCAACACCATCCTGGTGCTGATCTCCGACCTCTACGAGGGCGGCGTCGAGGAGAAGCTGCTGCAGCGCGCGGCCGAGCTGGTCGAGGCGGGGGTCCAGTTCATCACCCTGCTGGCCCTGAGCGACGAGGGCGCACCGGCCTATGACCATGGCCTCGCGGTCAAGCTGGCCGCGCTGGGCGTGCCCTCCTTCGCCTGCACGCCCGATGCCTTCCCGGGCCTGATGGCCGCGGCCATTCGCCGCGACGACGTGGCCGCCTGGGCCGCCGGCCAGGGCCTGGTGACCCAGGGTCGCTGAGGCCTTTTTCTCTCGTTCTCATCGGCTCCGAAGCCGGCCACCACCTCAGTGGCCGGGCTTGGCCCTGCGCGATCGCGGCAACAAGCTTTCTTGGAATCAAGGATGCAGGTTTTCCTTGTTTCCTTACCTCCTTGTTTACCGGAATCCGGTGATTCCGAGATACCGATTTCCTTTCCTCATCAGCGCCTTCAGCTCGGGCCGGAGAAGGCCGAAAAGCGCGCCAAAACAAGGGAGACCCCGAAAAACAGGCCGCGGAAAACCGGCAAAAAGAGGGGAGACCCGGAAACGGCCCGCCGAAAAGGTGCGGACCGGGGCTCAAAAAAGGGGAGACCCAAAAAAACGCGCCCGACGCGCTCCGCGCCGGGCGCCGATCCGACCGTCGAAATCAGGCAGTCGGTAACAAAACGTTTCGCAACGCCTCGCCGACGCCGGTGGCCGATTGCGGGTTCTGGCCGGTCACCAGGCGGCCATCGACCACCACCTGGGGCGTCCAGTCCGGCGCCGCTTCATGGCGCGCGCCGCGCTGCACCAGGGTGCTGGCCAGCAGGAAGGGCACCACATGCTCCAGCTGGACCGCCCGCTCCTCCTCATCGGTGAAGGCCGCGACACGCTTGCCCTGCACCAGATAGCGGCCGTCGCTCAGCCGGACGTTCACCAGCGCGGTCGGCCCATGGCACACGGCCGCCACCGCGCCGCCGGCCTCGTAGATCTCGCGCGTCAGGCGCTGCACCGCCGGGCTGTCCGGGAAGTCCCAGACCGCGCCATGGCCGCCGGCGAAGAAGATCGCCGCATAGTCCTCGGCGCGCCGGGTGTCGAGCCGATGCGTGGCGCGGATCGCCGCGCGAAAGCCCTCGTCGGCCCAGTAGCGGGCATTGGTGGCGTCGTTCAGGTCCAGGCCGTCGATCGGCGGTTCGCCGCCCTGGATGGAGGCGAACTCGACCGGGATGCCGGCCGCCTGCAGCACCGCCAGCGGGTGCGTCACCTCGCCCAGGTAGAAGCCGGTCGGCTGGCCGGTGCTGCCCTTGACGCCATGGCTGGTCAGCACGAAGAGAACGGGTTTCATGATCGGGGATCTCCGTTGGTTGATGCGATGGGATCCACTGTATTGATCGCTTCTGCGGCGATAAACTGGCTCGGCGCGAAATGATTTGTTCTTGAAAGGCAAGAAGCAGGATGAGCCAGGGCCGCCGTTTCGAGCACCTGAACGATGTCGAGGCCCTGCTGCAGGTGGTGGACCGGGGCTCGATCAGCGCGGCCGCGGTGGCCTTCGGCACCACGCCCTCGGTGATCAGCCGCGCGATCGCGCGGCTGGAGGCGCGCCTGGGCGTGCAGCTGCTGCGCCGCAGTACAAGGCGCCAGAGCCTGACCGAGGCCGGGCGCGACTACCTGGAGCAGGCGCGCCAGGCCTTTGCGCTGATCGCCGAGGCCGAGAACGCGGTGCAGGGCAGCCAGCAGGCGCTCAGCGGCCGGGTGCGGCTCAGCGTGCCCACCACCTACGGCCATTACCGCCTGCCGCGCCTGCTGGAGGGCTTCGTGCACCGGCATCCGCAGGTGCAGGTCGAGCTGAGCATCGCGAACCGCAATGTGGACCTGGTGTCCGAGGGCTTCGACCTGGCGATCCGCCTAGGCCAGCTACCCGACAGCGGCCTGGTCGCGCGCAAGCTGGAGGACGCGCCGCTGCGCCTGGTCGCCTCGCCCGCCTATCTGGCGCGCAAGGGCATGCCGGCGACGCTGGAGCAGCTGCAGCGGGATGGGCATTGCTGCCTGGCCTTCGTGATGCCCAGCACCGGCCGGCTCGCGCCCTGGCTGCTGCGCGATGCGCAGGGCGCGGCGCTGGACTGGCTGCCGCCGGCGGCGCTGCGGGTCGAGGACGATGTGCTGGGCCTGGTGTCGCTGGCGGAGCAGGGCCTGGGCATCTGCCAGAGCTATGACTTCGTGGTCGCCGAGCGGCTGCGGCGCGGCAGCCTGGTCGAGCTGCTGCCGGCCGCCAGCGGGCGCACGCGGCCATTCTCGCTGCTGTATGCGCCGCATCGCCGGCTGGCGGCGGCCTCGCGCGCGCTGATCGAACATCTGGGCATGGCGGCCGAGGCTTTACATCGGGCCGGCGGGCCGGGGGCCTCGGGCGGCACGGGATAATGCCGGCCATGCCGACCAAGACGACGACGCCCCTGCGGCGGTCCGCTGCCTGCCTCATCGGCCTGCTGAGCGCCCTCGCGCTGGCCGGCTGCGCGGTGCTGGACTCCGCCGCCGGCTCGCGCCCGCGCAAGCCGGTCTACCAGAACGAACGTTTTCAGGCCGACGAGACCTTCTCGCGCCTGTTCGACGCCAGCCTCGACGAGACCTGCGAGGCCGCGCGGCGCGCGCTGCTGAGCCAGGGCTATGTGATCAGCCAGGCCGGCGGCGGCCTGGTGAACGGCAGCAAGCGCTTCCAGCCCGAGGGCGAGGTGCATGTGGAGATCAGCTTCAACATCGTCTGCGTGCCCGATGGCCGCGGCGAGCAGCTCTCCACCGCCTATGTCTCGGCGCAGCAGGACCGCTACGTGCTCAAGAAGAACCCGAACTCGACCAGCATCGGCGTCAGCGCGATCGGCTCGATCTCGATGCCGCTGTCCTCGACCCAGGACTCGCTGGTCAAGGTCGCCTCCGAGACCATCCCGGCCGGCGAGTTCTACGACCGCTTCTTCGCGCTGATGCAGCGCCTGGTGCTCGAGCAGAACGCGGACCGGACGGCCGCGGCCGCGGCCACCGCCTCGCGCTGACAGGGCGCCGGGCGCTCAGCCGCCGCCTTTAGCCGCCTCCATCGCCCGCGCCATCAGCAGCGCCCGCTCGCGGGCGTTGCGCGTCATCTGCGCGGCGCGTTCGAACTCGTCGCGGGCCTCGGCGCCGCGGCCCAGCTTCAGCAGCAGGTCGCCGCGAACGCTGGGCAGCCAGTGGTAGCCCTGCAGCTGCTTGTCGCCGCCCAGCTCGTCGACCAGGGCCAGCGCCGCCGCCGGACCGTAGGCCATGCCCACCGCGACCGCGCGGTTCAGCGCGACGACCGGGGAGGGCATCAGGCGGTACAGCGCGTCGTAGAGCGCAACGATGCCGGCCCAGTCGGTGTCCTCGGCGCGCTTGGCGCGTGCATGGCAGGCGGCGATCGCGGCCTGCAGCGCATAGGGGCCGCGCTCGCTGCCCTCGGTGCGCGCCAGCGCGGCCAGGCCGCGGCGGATCAGCAGCGGGTCCCATCGGCTGCGGTCCTGCTCCAGCAGCAGCACCGGCTTGCCCTCGGCATCGGTGCGCGCATGCTGGCGCGAGGCCTGGATCTCCAGCAACGCCACCAGGCCCTGCACCTCGCCCTCCTCAGGCGCCAGGCCGGCCAGCACGCGCGCCAGGCGCAGCGCCTCCTCGCAGAGGTCGGCGCGCATCCAGTCGTCGCCAGCGGTGGCGGCATAGCCCTCGTTGAAGATCAGGTAGACCACCTCCAGCACCGAGGCCAGCCGCTCGGCGCGCGCCTCGCCGCGCGGCACCTCGAAGGGCACGCCGGCGTCCTTCAGGCTGCGCTTGGCGCGCACGATGCGCTGCGCGATCGTGGCCTCGCTGGCCAGGAAGGCGCGGGCGATCTCGTCGGTGCTCAGGCCGCCCAGCAGGCGCAGGGTCAGCGCGACGCGCGCCTCGGTGGACAGCACCGGGTGGCAGGCGGTGAAGATCAGGCTCAGCAGGTCGTCGCCGATATCGTCCTGGCGCGCCGCGTCGAGCGCGTCGACGAAGTCAGGGGTGTGGTCGATCTGCAGGGTCGCCATCTCCTGGCCCAGCTCCTCTTCCTTGCGCGCATGCAGCACATGGGCGCGATGCTGGTCCAGGGCGCGGTTCTTGGCGGTGGTCATCAGCCAGGCCGCCGGGTTGTCCGGCAGACCCTTCTCGGGCCAATGCTCGAGCGCGGCCACCAGCGCGTCCTGCGCCAGCTCCTCGGCCAGGCCGACGTCGCGCGTGATGCGCGCGACGGCGGCGATGATCTTGGCGGCCTCGATGCGCCAGACCGCCTCGATCGCGCGGCGAGCCTCGCGCTCGCCGCCCGTCTTCTTCTCTTCTTCTTCCGGGCGAGACGCCATCCGATCAGCCCTGCTTGGCCTGCTCGATGTCGCCCATGTGCATCAGCTCCCAGGTGTGGCCGTCCAGATCCTCGAAGCCATGGCTGTACATGAAGCCCAGGTCCTGCGGTGCGCGCGGCACCTTGCCGCCGGCGGCCACCGCCTTGGCGACCAGGGTGTCGACCTCCTGGCGGCTGGCGCAGGAAAGGCAGGTCAGGGTCTCGATGCTTTCATGCGCATTGGCGATCGGCTTCTGGCCGATGAAGCTCTTGAAGAAGTCCTCGACCAGCAGCATCGCGAAGAGGTTCTCGCCCAGCACCAGGCAGGCGGCCTGCTCGTTGCTGAAGTCGGGGTTGAAGCGGTAGCCCAGCGCCTCGAAGAAGCCGCGCGTGCGGGCCATGTTCTTGATCGGCAGGTTGACGAAGATCTGTTGATGCATGGTGAAAACTCCCTGTGGGTTGGTTGAAGGATAAGGAGAAAGGAAACTTGGTTGGAGGACGCCGGCTCAGGCGCCCTGTTCGGCGATCTGCTTCAGATGGCCCAGGCCGTCCTCGAAGTCGCGGCCGATCATGCGGTCCATGCTGACGAACACGCCGATCAGCTTGGACAGGAAGGGTGTCGGGCCCTCCATGCTCCAGCGCACCTCGGTGGCGCCGCCGGCGCTGTGCAGCGCGAACTCGGCGCGGTTCTGCGCCTGGAAGGGCTTGATGAAGTCCAGCTTCATCGCGACCTTCCGGCCGGGCTGGACCTGGGTGATCTCCATGCGGCCGGTGCCGACCTTGGCGCTCTCCCAGCCGTAGGCCGCGCCGACGCCGGCCGTCGTGCCGCCGAAGGTGCCCTTCAGGCCCGGGTCCTTGCGTTCCCAGGGATTCCAGCGCTTGAGCTGCTGCAGGTCGTTGATCAGGGCATAGACCCGCTCGGGCGAGGCCTGGATGCGGGCGCTGCGCTCGACGCGGAAGCTGTCGGGGCGGGTGGCGGCGTAGATCAGCAGCAGCGCGAGGGCGGCAAGGATCACGAGGGCGAGGGTCTGGAACATGGTGTGGGCTCCTGGTATCGGTGGTGGTCTGTCTTGGAACCTGGGCGGGATGGTGAGGGGTGGTCGTGTCGGAATTTGTCAGTGGTACTTTTCCGGTGGCGCTCAGGCGGAAACCTCGAAGTCCTCCACCTCGTAGAGCTGGCGCAGCTCGATCTCGCCGCCCGAGCCTTGCTTGCCGAAGGGGGCCGGGAAGCGCCGCGCCCATTCCATCGCCTCCTCGCGGGAGCGCACCTGGATCAGGGTGTAGCCGGCGATCAGCTCCTTGGTCTCGGCGAAGGGGCCGTCGACCACCTGGCGCTTGTTGTCCTGGTAGCGGATGCGCCAGCCGTCGCGGCTGGGGCGCAGGCCGGCCGCGTCCAGCAGCACGCCGGCCTTGGCCAGCTCCTCGTGGAAGGCGCCCATCTCGACCATCAGCTCGTCGTCGGGCTTGGGCAGCACGCCCGCTTCGCTCTGGGCCGTGGCGCGAACAATGATCATGAATCGCATCGTGCTTCTCCTGGTGCTTGTTGTCTGTCGCTCGGGCCGCCCATCGGCCCTCTGATCACACGACGGGCGGCCGACGGCGAGATCGACAGGAATTTCAAGAATCAAGGGTTTACACCTAGATCGCCGGTGAAACGACCCGCGTGCGAATGGCGTGCGGCATACGTACTGGTTAACGCCAATGTATTGCTGAAATACAGCAAATATATTTAAACCAGTTCTTCGCGGTGAGCCCTAGCCGGGGCCCGCCGCTCCACCGACCCGACAGGAGTAGACCTTCATGAGCCAAGCCCACCAGCCGCGCTGGACCGGCATCTTCCCCGCCGTCACCACCAAGTTCCATGCCGACGAACGCATCGACGCCGAAGGCACCGCCAAGCACATCGACTTCCAGATCCGCAACGGCATCCATGGCGTCGTCACCTGCGGCTCGCTGGGCGAGGCCAGCACCCTGAGCCTGGAGGAAAAGGTCGAGGTGGCGCGCATCGCGCTGCAGGCCGCCGAGGGCCGCGTGCCGGTGCTGGCCAATGTCTCGGAGACCAGCACCCGCGAGGCGCTGCGCTACATCGAGGCCTGCAACAAGGTCGGCGTGGCCGGCTATATGGTGATGCCCTCGGTCATCTATGTGGCCGACGCCCGCGAGGCGATGCTGAACGTGCGCGCGATGGCCGAGGCCGCGCAGCAGCCCATCATGGTCTACAACAACCCGGTGGCCTACCGCGTGGACCTGAAGCCGGAGCACATGCAGGAGCTGGCCGACTGCAAGTGGATCGCCGCGATCAAGGAAAGCACCGGCGACATCCGCCGCATCACCGACCTGCGCAATGCGCTGGGCGACCGCTACCAGCTCTTCTGCGGCGTGGACGACCTCGCCTATGAGGCCCTGGCCCTGGGCGCCGACGGCCTGCTGGCCGGCGTGGGCTGCACCTTCCCGCGCGAGACCGTGGCCCTGTTCGAGCTGATGAAGGCCGGCCAATGGGCCGAGGCGCTGAAGCTCTACCAATGGATGACGCCGATGCTGCACCTCGATGTGTCGAACAAGCTGGTGCAGAACCTGAAGCTGATCGACGTGCTGGCCGGTGTCGGTAGCGAGCACATGCGCAAGCCGCGCCTGCCGCTGATCGGCGGGGAGCGCGCCTTCATCACCGCGGTGGTGGAAAAGGCACTGGCCTCCCGTCCCGCCAAATACCAATCCGTCGCCTGAGGACTGCGCCATGAGTGACCCTGCTGCACCGACGCGACACCTCTGGGCCCGCTGGGTGCAGCAGGCCTCCGGCGCGATCCTCGCGCTCGAGCGCCAGGCCCTGACCGGGCTGATGGGCCTGCTGACCCTCTTGATCCTGCTGAACGTCGTCACCCGCTACACCGGCATGCCGATCTACTGGGTCGACGAGGCCTCGGTCTACACCGTGGTCTGGCTCTGCTTCGTCGGCGCCTCGGCGATGACGCGGCTGCGCCTGGACTTCGCGGTGACCCTGCTGACCGACTGGCTCTCCGAGCGCAATGCCCGGCGCGTGAAGGCGCTGGCCACCTTCGGCGTGTTCCTGTTCGGCCTCGCACTGCTGGCGATGTGCTGGATCTGGATGGACCCGGTGGGCATCGCGCGCTACGGCTTCGACGCCAAGGCCTATGCGGCCGACAGCTTCAACTTTCTCTACACCGAGCGCACCCAGACCCTGAACTGGCCCACCTGGGTGGTGCAGCTGATCCTGCCGATCTTCGGCCTCGGCTTCACCGTGCATGCCGCCGCCAACCTGGTCGAGGACCTGGGCCTGCGGCCGCGCGCCGAGATCAGGGGCTTCGACCTCCACAACGCCGAAGAGGCTGTGAACTGACATGAGCACCGGCATCTTCTTCCTCCTCGTGATGCTGCTGGGCGTGCCCATCGGCATCTGCCTGTGCCTGTCGGGCATCGTCTACATCTACGCCAACGATGCACAGGTGCTCCTGCAGTCCTTCCCCTCGCAGATGTTCGGCGGCGTCGACAGCTACGGCCTGATCGCGATCCCGCTGTTCATCCTGATCGGCGAGATCATGAGCAGCGGCGGCATCACGCGCCGCCTGGTCGAGCTGGCGATGGGCTTCGTCGGCGCGGTGCGCGGCGGCCTGGCCTACGTCAACATCCTGGCCAACATGATGCTGGCCTCCATCATCGGCTCCGCCACCGCCCAGGTGGCCATCATGTCCAAGATCATGGTGCCGGAGATGGAGAAGCAGGGCTACGACAAGACCTTCGCGGCCGGCGTCACCGTCTACGGCGGCATGCTGGGCCCGATCATCCCGCCCTCGGTGATGTTCGTGGTCTACAGCGTGCTGGCCCAGGTCGCGGTAGGCGACATGCTGATGGCCGGCCTGCTGCCCGGCATCCTGCTGACCCTGCTGTTCTTCGTCGTGATCGCCTGCATGGGCTACTTCTACAACTACCCGCGCAGCGAGAGGAAGACCCTGCGCGAGCGCGCCCGCACCATCGTCCAGGCCTCGCCGACCTTGCTGATCCCGATCGTGATCGTCGGCTCCATCCTCGGCGGCGTCGCCAACCCGACCGAGTCGGCCGCGGTGGGTGCGGTGGTCTCGGCCCTGGTCGGCCGCTTCGTGACGCGCGAATTCCGCTTCGCGATGCTGCCGCAGATCCTGCTGCGCGCCGGCGTCTACTCGGCCATCGTGCTGTTCCTGGTCGCCGCGGCCGCGGTGTTCTCCTGGCTGCTGATCTACGGCAAGGTGCCGCAGGCCGCGGCCGCCTGGATCCAGACCGTGGCCAAGGATCCGGTCAGCTTCCTGCTGATCACCAATGTGATCCTCCTGATCATCGGCACCGTGATCGACGGCATCCCCGGCCTGATCATGACCGTGCCGATCCTGCTGCCGATCGCCACCGAGATCTACGGCATCGACCCGCGCCATTTCGGCGTGGTCGTCGTGGTCAACCTGGTGCTGGGCCTGATGTCCCCGCCGGTGGGCCTGAGCTTCTTCGTCGCCGCCGCGGTCACCGGCGCCAAGCCCGGGAAGATGTTCATGGTGACCCTGCCCTTCTTCCTGATCTGCTGCGTCGCGCTGGTGCTGCTGTCGCTGTTCCCCTCCCTGTCCCTCTCCCTCCTGAACTGAAGCTGATGAAAGGCTCCGCCATGTCCATGAACCGTCGCCACTTCGTCCAAGCCAGCGCCGCGCTGGCCACCGCCCCCGCCTTCATCGGCCAGGCCCGCGCCCAGGGCAAGGAGTTCCGCCTGGGCCTGATCACCCCGGCCGGCCATTCCTGGAACCGCGCCGCCCTGGCCTTCGGCGAGGCGCTGAAGAAGGAGACCAACGGCCGCCTGAGCGCCACCGTGTTCCATTCCGGCCAGCTCGGCAACGAGGCGGCGATGATGCAGCAGCTGCAGACCGGCGCGCTGGACATGGGCTGGATCCAGGCCGCCGAGCTGGGCTCGCGCGTGGCCAGCATCGCCTCGATCAACGCGCCTTATCTCGTGCGCTCGACCACCGACGTGGCCAAGCTGGTGCGCCACGAGGCGGCGCTGAAGCTGCTGGAGGCGCTGCCGCGCGAGACCGGCACCGTCGGCCTGGGCTGGGGCATCACCGGCATGCGCGTGGTGTTCTCGACCAAGGAGATCGGCGGCGTCAAGGACATCAAGGGCATGAAGCTGCGCATCAACCCGACGCCGGTCTACCGCGACTTCTACCAGTCGCTGGGCGCCGCGCCGACGCCGATCCCGACCCCGCAGGTCTTCGACGCGATGGCCAACGGCCAGGTCGACGGCCTGGAGGCCGACATCGAGTTCTCCTGGAACCAGCGCTTCGACAAGGTGGCCAAGGCCATGCTGCAGATGAACGCGCTGTTCATGCCCTTCGCGCCGCTGGTCTCGGGCCGCGTCTGGAAGGATCTCGACGCCAAGGACAAGGAGCTGATCCGCGGCCTGGTGCGCCAGAGCCTGGATGCGCAGATCAAGGACATCGTCACCACCGAGCTGGGCCTGGTCGAGAAATTCAAGGCCGTGCCCTTCGCGATCCGGACCGAACCCGGCCTCGACACCGCCGCGCTGGCGCGCGAGTTCGACAAGATCTGGCTGCCCAAGGCGCCGCAGATCGCCGAGCTGCGCAAGGTGGGAGCCTCGCTGTGAGCGTGACGACGGCCCCCATCACCGGCGAGCTGCTGATCGGCGCCGGCGCGAAGCGCGGCCAGGCCGGCGGCCTGCAGGCCTGGAGCCCGGTGCGGGGTCAGGCCTTGCCCGAGACCTTCGGCGGCGCCGATGCCGCCGATGTGGACGCCGCCTGCACGCTGGCCCGTGCCGCCTTCGACCCCTTCCGCCAGGCCGCGCCGGAGCAGCGCGCGCGCCTGCTGGAGGCCATCGCCGATGGCCTGCTGACCCTGGGCGATGCGCTGCTGGAGCGCGCGCATCTGGAAACCGCGCTGCCTCTGGCCCGCCTGCAGGGCGAGCGCGGCCGCACGATGAACCAGCTGCGCCTGTTCGCGCAGCTCTTGCGCGACGGCCGCTGGCAGGGCGTGGTGCTGGACCCGGCGCTGCCCGAGCGCCAGCCGCTGCCGCGCCCGGACCTGCGCCTGCAGAAGATCGGCGTCGGCCCGGTCGCGGTGTTCGGCGCCAGCAACTTCCCGCTGGCCTTCTCGGTCGCCGGCGGCGACACCGCCTCGGCCCTGGCCGCCGGCTGCCCGGTCGTCGCCAAGGCCCACCCGGCCCATCCCGGCACCTCCGAGCTGGTCGGCCGCGTGATCCAGCAGGCGGTGCGCGACACCGGCCTGCCCGAGGGCGTGTTCTCGCTGCTGCATGGCGACGCCAGCGGTGTCGCGCTGGGCCAGGCCCTGGTCAGGCATCCGGCGATCCAGGCCGTCGGCTTCACCGGCTCGCGCCGCGGCGGTTTATCCCTGTTGGCCACGGCCCAGGCGCGGCCGCAGCCGATTCCGGTCTATGCCGAGATGAGCGCGATCAACCCGGTGATCCTGCTGCCCGGCGCGCTGGCCGCGCGTGCCGACAAGCTGGCCCAGGGCTTTGCAGATTCGCTGACCCTGGGCGTCGGCCAGTTCTGCACCAACCCCGGCCTGCTGCTGGCGATCGACGGCCCCGAGCTGGAGCGCTTCCTCGCCGCGGCGGGCGCCGCCCTGGCCGCCAAGCCCCAGGGCCATCCGATGCTGACGCCGGGCATCCAGGCCGCCTACGAGACCGGCAGCGCGCGGCTGCGCGAACAGCCGGGCGTGCGCCTCGCCAGCACCGGCCCGAGCGCCCAGCTGGCCGTCGCCGATGCCGCCACCTTCCTGGCCAACCCGGTGCTGCACGACGAGGTCTTCGGCCCCAGCGCGCTGCTGCTGCGCTGCCGCGATGCCGACGAACTCGTCACCCTGCTGGAAGCCCTGGAAGGCCAGCTGACCGCGACCCTGCAGCTGGAGCAAAACACCGACGCCGACATCGCGCGACGCCTGCTGCCGGTGCTGGAACGCAAGGCCGGCCGCATTCTCGCCAACGGCTTCCCGACCGGCGTCGAGGTCAGCCACGCGATGGTCCATGGCGGCCCCTGGCCGGCCACCACCGGCCCGCAGCACAGCTCGGTCGGTTCGAGCGCGATCGAGCGCTTCCTGCGCCCGGTCTGCTACCAGGACCTGCCCGACTGGCTGCTGCCCCCGGCGTTGCAGCAGGCGAACCCGCTGGGGCTGTGGCGGCTGGTGGAGGGGAGGGTTGAGGCGCCGTTGGTGTGACCGGCCGCGAGATGTCCGGCCCACTTGCTTGACCGGTTCGTCTTTCATCCACAAGCCAGCGGACAGCCGCGCAAACCACCAGCCGGCACCTGCATTAGCCTGTGCCCTTCAGCGTCCCCAGTCACCACCGCAAGATGATGACGGGATCTTGCGCCACCCAGGGGAGTCCCACATGGCCGATGCGAAAAGCACGCTTGAGTTAGTCGCGGCGACGGTTCAGGTCTTGAGTGTCGTGTCGGGTGTCGTGATCAGCGTCCTCAGCTTCAACTCGACCCGGCAGAAGGAAGCAGAGGCTCGAGCCCTGGAGGCTGCCAAGCCCTTTCATGACCTGCGGCGTTCGGTCTACCAGCGCACCATCAAGGCGGCGGCCACGGTCGCCAATCCCGATGGACATACGGCAGCGGAGGTTGCCAAGGCCCGTCAGGATTTTCGCGAGCTCTATGTGGCCGAACTCGCGATGGTCGAGGATGCGCAGGTCGAGGGCGCCATGGTCGCGTTCGCTCGCACGGTTGATCCCAAGCTGATCGACCTGACGCCGTCACAACTGGCCGCGTTGAAGCTGGCTCACGCCCTGGGCGCCTCCTACACCAGCCAAGCTTCGCTGAAGCCTTGAGCGGGTCGGCAGCGCGCCGGCCACTAGAGGGTCAGTCTTCGTAGCAAGGCGCGAGCCTGCGCACCTCCACCGTCGCCCATTCCGCCGCCGGGCACTGCTCAGCGATCGCGATGGCTTCCTCGCGGGTGGCGCAGTTGACGATGAAGTAGCCGCCGATGATCTCCTTGACCTCGGCGAAGGGGCCGTCCATCAGGCGGGACTTGCCCGGCGCGTGCATCTGCACGCGCGCCGCGTTCTTGGTGGAGGCCAGCGAGTTGGCGCCCTCCAGCAGGCCGCGGCGCTGCAGGTCGGCGGCGAATTCCATCATCGTCTGGCAGGCCTTCTCGCCTCTGGCGCGGCCGTGCTCCTGACGTTGGCCATAGGGTTCCATGATCAGCAGCATGTAGGACATCGGGGTCTCCCTGGGGTGTTCCTGAATGAGGACGAGCGGCGATTGTGGACGACAGCCCGATGCCCCTGCCGGAGGTCATGGTTGTTTGGCCAGCGCCTCCACCTGGATGCGCAGCGCCACATCCATCTTGAAGCCGTAGTCCTTGCCGGCGCCGAGACCGAACTCGTCGCGCTGGAAGCTGCCGCTGACATCGGCGCCGCACAGCTCGCGTTTGTTGTTCAGCGGGTGCGGGACGCAGCGGATCCAGTGCAGGGTCAGGTTCACCGGCCGCGTCACGCCATGCAGGCTCAGCTCGCCCAGCACCTGGCGCGGCCGGCCCGGCTGGGTTTCGGGCTCGATGCGGCCCTGGTAGAGCGCCTTCGGGTACTTGGCCACGTCGAAGAAATCGCCGCCGCGCGCCCAGGTGTTGAGCTGCGGATGGCCGAAGTCGATGCCGTCCAGGTCGATCTCGATCTCCACCCGGCCGGCGCCGGTGGCCTTGTCGTAGACCACGCTGCCACTGTTCTTGTTCATCTTGCCGCGCCAGACCGAGATGCCCATATGGTCGGCCTCGAAGCTCGGGAAGGTGTGGTGCGGGTCGATCTCGTACTCGACCGGGGCGGCCGAAACGGCGAGGCTCAGCAAGGCCGCAGCGGCGACGATTGTGGTGGATCTGATCTTGCGAGTCATTGCTGCGTCTCCAAAAGGATCATCGATCGGCTGCGAACGCTACCATTGAGTCGTCACCACAAGAACAGGCACGGAGTCCAGCCGATGCAGATCGTCGCCAACGGCATCACCCTCGAAGTCGAACAACATGGGCCCGCCAATGGCGAACCGCTGCTGCTGATCATGGGCCTGGGCATGCAGCTGGTGGGCTGGCCGGACGAGTTCGTCGAGCAGTTGGCCGCCGCGGGCTTCCGGGTGATCCGCTTCGACAACCGCGACATCGGCCTAAGCCAGGGCTTCGACCACCTGGGCGTGCCGCATCTGGGCCTGTCCTCGCTGCTGCACCTGCTGCACCTGCCGGTGCGCAGCGCCTACAGCCTGGCCGACATGGCGGAGGACGCGCGCGGCCTGCTGGACGCGCTGGGCATCGAGCGGGCCCATGTCTGCGGCGCCTCGATGGGCGGCATGATCGCCCAGCACCTGGCCGCGCGGCATCCGCAGCGGGTCAAAAGCCTGACCCTGATGATGACCAGCAGCGGCTCGCGCCGCCTGCCGGGGCCGAGCATGCGGGTCCGCTCCGGCCTGCTGGCGCGCCCGCCGCGCGACCATGCCGGCCTGGTGGCGCACAGCGCCGACTTCGTGCGCCTGATCGGCAGCCCGGCCTATCCGCCGCCGGAGGGCTGGATCGAGGCACGGCTGGACCGCGCGATCCGCCGCAGCCACCGCCCGCGCGGCCTGCTGCGCCATCTCAGCGCGGTGGCGGCCGATGCCGACCGCACGCCGCTGCTGTCGCGCATCCAGGCCCCGACCCAGGTGATCCATGGCAGCGCCGACCCGCTGGTGCCGGTGCCGGCCGGGCGCGACCTGGCGCGCCGCATCCCCGGCGCCCGCATCGACGAGATCGACGGCATGGGGCATGACCTGCCCCCGGGCCTGTGGCCGCGCTTCGTCGCCGGCATCGGAGACGCCGCCGCACGGGCCTAATCGGAAGGCAGATCGATATAACAACGGCGGCGGGTGTGCCGTGGCATGCTTCGTGCGGATTCCGCACCTGCCATGACCATCGACGACCCCACCATCCGCTCGCACACCCTGTTCGAGGACGCCCAGGCCATCTTCACCGGCGTCCTGTTCGTCTCCCTCGCCCTGATCCTGTTCGCCCAGGTGGGGCTGCTGACCGGCGGCACCGCCGGCGCCGCCTTCGTGCTGCATTACGCCACCGGCATCGGCCTGGGCAAGCTGTTCTTCGCGATCAACATCCCCTTCTACTGGTTCGCCTGGACCCGCATGGGCCGCGAATTCACCATCAAGACCTTCATCGCGATCGCGCTGCTGTCGCTGCTGACCGAATACTCGCCGCGCCTGTTCGCGATCGAGCGCCTGCATCCCGGCTACGCGGCGGTGCTGGGCGGGCTGCTGCTGGGCTCGGGCTGCCTGTTCCTGGCCCGGCATCGCGCCAGCCTGGGCGGCGCGACCATCGTGACGCTCTACCTGCAGCGCGCCAAGGGCTGGCGCGCCGGCAAGGTGCAGATGGCGATCGACTGCGTGATCGTGCTGCTGGCGCTGACCGTGGTCGAACCCTCGCGGGTCGCCTATTCGGTGCAGGCCGCGGTGGTGATGAACCTGTTCATCGCGGTGAACCACCGGCCGGGTCGCTACGCGGTGCTGTAGCCTGGGCCTGCACACGCAACAACCGGATACAGAGCAAAGCTGGCGTAGGCGGGCATCCGCCTTGCCCGTCGAGGGCATGGGCGGGCAGACCGGCCCGCCCCCTCGACCCGGGAGCAGCGATCATGTTGTGCAGCATCAAGGACCTGAAGGGCTATGAACTGGCGGCGCGCGATGGCGGCATCGGCAAGGCCAGGGAGGTGTATTTCGACGACGCGCATTGGGTGGTTCGCCATCTGGTGGCCGACACCGGCGGCTGGCTGCCCGGACGCAAGGTGCTGATCTCGCCGCATGCGATCGCGGCGGTCGAGCCGGCGCAGCGGCGCCTGGCGGTCGAGCTGACGCGCCGGCAGATCCAGGAGGCGCCCGGCATCGAGACCGACCGGCCGGTCTCGCGCCAGCATGAGGCCAGCCAGTACGACTACTACGGCTACCCCTACTACTGGTCGGGCGTCGGCCTGTGGGGCAGCGAGGCCTATCCGCTGGCCGGCGGCCTGCTGGTGCCCGGCGCCGGGCAGCAGGTACCCACCGAGATCGAGCGCGAGATCGCCGCGGCGGCGCGCGAGTCCGGTGACCCGCATCTGCGCAGCAGCGCCGAGGTGATCGGCTATCACATCGAGGCCAGCGACGGCACGATCGGCCATGTCGACGACTTCCTGTTCGACACCCGCTCCTGGCAGATCCGTTATGCGGTGGTCGACACCCGCAACTGGCTCCCCGGCCGGCGCGTGCTGGTTTCGCCCGCCGTCATCGACAGCATCGACTGGAACGGCCGCCACGCCCATCTGCGGCTGAGCCGCGAGGCGCTCAAGGCCAGCCCGCCCTACGAACCCGGCCCGCTGATGAGCGAGGCCGAGGAGTTGCGGGTGCAGCGCCACTACGAGGGCTGGCAATGAGCGGTGGGGCGCTCAGACGGGCGGCGGCTCCGGCCGGCCGCCATCCGGTTCCGGCTCGGCGGGAGCGGGCGCCTGCGGCCCCTGGTCCGGATCGACCGGCAGCAGGCCCGGCTCCGGGTCCTCGGGCTGGCGGGTATTGCCGGGCGGGCTGCGCGGAATCATCGACCGGGTCTGAGCCATCATGATCATCATCGATTCCCCCTCCCGGCAAATCTAGCGCCCGCACGCCACGCGTTCCAGCGCTTCCTCAGCGCTGCGGCCGCTCGCAGCTCAGCGCATAGGCGCTGGCGCGCTCGTAGTCGAGCGGCCGCAGCTCCATCTCCAGGCCGCCGGCCAGGCAAGGATTGCCGGCCAGCAGCGCCGCGGCCGCCTCCAGGCTGGCCGCGCGCACGAACCAGTAGCCGCCGACCAGCTCCTTGGTCTCGGCGAAGGGCCCGTCCAGCACGCCGCGGCGCGACAGGCGTCGCCCGGCCCGGGCCAGGCGCTGGCCCGGCAGCAGGCTGCCCTCGGCCAGGCCCTGCTCGTACCAGCGGTAGAAGGCGTCGATCATGGCCTGGATCGCCTCGGGCGACAGCCCGGGATCCCATTGGCCGCGCGACAGCACCAGGAACTCGGTCGCTTGCGCGTCGGCGGTGGACGGGGCGCTACGCGTCATGTTCGGGCTCATGGCAGGCCACACCGATCTTGTTGCCCTCCGGATCGCGGAAATAGGCGCCGTAGTAATGCGGGTGGTACTTGGGCCGCGGGCCCGGCGGCCCCTCGCAGCGGCCGCCCAGGCGCAGCGCCAGCCCATGGGCCTGGTCCACCAGGTCCCGGCGCGCGGCCAGGAAGGCCGCCATCTGGCCGTTGCCGGCCTGGTGCGGCCGGCCGTCGAAGGACGTGCCGATCAGGAACAGCGGGCGCCCGCCGCCGGCCGGCTGCCAGCCGGCCCAGCTGCGCGCCGCATCGCGCTCGACAAAGCGCGGCGGCAGGGCCAGCAGCTCCATCAGCGGCGTGTAGAAGGCCAGGGCCCGCTCGAAGTCGGCCACACCGACGAAGACATGGGAAAACAAGGCGGCTCCTCCCTACATCACTCCCGGACCTCGGCCTCGACCAGCTGGGCCAGCAGGGTCAGCGACTCCTGCCAGCCCAGGTAGCAGGCCTCGGCCGGGATCACCGCCGGGATACCCTCCTGAACGATGTTCACCTCGGTGCCGCAGAACACCTGCTTCAACTCGACCGTGGTGCGCATCTCGCCGGGCAGCTTCATCTCGGGGTCGAACTGCGCGGTGTAGCTGAGCCGCTCGTGCGGCACCAGCTCCAGGTAGCGGCCGCCGAAGCCATGACTGTGCCGGGTCGTGAAATTGGTGAAAGACATGCGGTACTGCCCGCCGACCTTGGGGTCCATCTCATGCACCTTGCCGGTGAAGCCATGCGGCGGCAGCCACTTGGCCCAGGCCTCGGGATCGAGAAAGGCGCGGTAGACGCGCTCCGGCGTGGCGCGCAGCACGCGGTGCAGACGAACGGTATTGCTAGTCATGGCTTGTTCCTTCCTTTCTTCCTGCTCGATGTTCAAGAAAAACCAGATGGGCATGGCGCAGCCCGGCGGGCTGCACAGACGGACGACGATCGGCCGCGATCCCTTTCGACAGCGGCCGCAGGAATCTCCCGTTCTTTTTTGCCGACGCCGCATTGAAACCAAGCCCCTTGGGCGCGTCAACCGAGATCCGGCTCGGCTTGCGGCCCGGCATGTGTTCCACTTCCACCCGTGAAGTCCGATACCGTTTCCAACAGCAATCCCGGGTCCGCGGCCGAGGCCGCCACCCCGCCCGAGTCCTCCTCGCCCGTCGCCCCCACCGGTTTCGCGCTGCCGAACCCGCGCCATGCCGGCCGCATCCCGGCCGAGGTCGGCCCGGAGCAATGGCTGCGCATCCGCCAGGCCGCCTACCAGCTGCCCCAGGTGCTGAGCCCGGCCGACCTGGAGGAGGGCATGGCCCCCGGCAAGCAGCCCGATCTGGACCGCCTGGGCCTGATCCTGATCCAGAAGGCGGTGTCCGGCGCCCGGCCCAGCCGCTGGATAGCGCCGGGCCTGATCGCCACCGCGCTGCGGCACCTGGACGTGGTCGGCAGCGCGCCGACGGTGCGGGCACTGATGCAGCAGCGCGCGACCCAGCTGGAATCGCTGGGCGTGGCGCGCGAGGGCCTGGGCTGGAGCCGGCTGTGCAACCGCGTCCTGAAGCTGGAGCACCAGGACTGGCAGGTGCAGGTGTTCTACCGCGTCGCGCTGGAGGCGCCGGCCCAGATCGCCGCGATCTGGGACTATTACCGCGACGGCGACCATCACGCGCTGCGTCTGGCGCTGGGCCAGCAACCCGCTTATGAGCAGGCAGAGCGGCTCACCGCCCATCTGGATCAGCTGCTGGCGCGCAGCGAGGCGATGGGCGCGACGACCGAGCAGCTGGGCTCGCTGCTGCCGCGCCTGCAGGCCGAATGCTCGACGCCGCAGGCGATCGAGGCCCTGCTGGCCGGCTGCACCCGGGCCCAGGACCGCTGGGAACGCCAGGTCGAGGAGCAGGGCACCCTGGCCCGGCTGAACAGCGAGCTGGCCTTCCGCGGCTATCCGGACAGCTTCGAGCAGGCGCGCCGCCTGGGCCGCAAGGTCACGCTCTATGTCGGCGCGCCCAACAGCGGCAAGACCTATGCCGCCTTCGAACGCCTTGCCCAGGCCCAGGACGGCGCCTATCTGGCGCCGCTGCGCCTCTTGGCGCTGGAGGGCCGCGACCGCCTGGTCGGGCGCGGCGTGCCCTGTTCGCTGCTGACCGGCGAGGAGAACGTGCCGGCCGAGGGCGCCAAGGTGGTGTCCAGCACGATCGAGATGGTCAACACGACCCGGCCGATCGACGTCGCGGTGATCGACGAGGCGCAGATGCTGTTCGATCTGTACCGCGGCTGGGCGTGGACCCAGGCCATCGTCGGCGTGCCGGCGCGCGAGCTGATCATCATCTGCTCCGCCTATGCGGTGCCGGCGATCGAGAACCTCTTGGGCCTGGCCGGCGAGCGCTGCGAGATCAAACGCTTCGAGCGCAAGCAGGAGGTGCAGCTGATGGATGCGCCGGTGGCGATCGCCGCGCTGAAGAAGGGCGATGCGGTCGTGGCCTTCAGCCGCCGCGAGGTGCTGATGCTGCGCGACCAGATCGCCGCCGAGGGCCATCCGGTCTCGGTGATCTACGGCGCGCTGCCGCCCGAGGTGCGGCGCCGCGAGGCCGAGCGCTTCGCCGAGGGTGCCTCGCATATCCTGGTCGCGACCGATGCGATCGGCATGGGGCTGAACCTGCCGATCCGCCGCGTGCTGTTCAGCACCCTGACCAAGTTCGACGGCATTGGCGACCGCAAGCTCGACGTCTCCGAGGTGCACCAGATCGCCGGCCGTGCCGGTCGCTATGGCATGTTCGACGAGGGCTTCGCCGGCGTGCTGCGCGAGGCCGAGCCGCAGGCCGCGCGGGTGCTGAAGGAACAGATGGGCCGCAGCCCGAAGGCGCCGCGCGACTTCAAGGCCGCTGTGGCGCCGAACTGGTGGCATGTGCAGACCATCGCCACCCAGCTGGGCCTGGCCCGGCTGCGCGCGGTGCTGGACGTGTTCATGCAGCAGCTGCGCCTGGACGACGCCCATTTCGCGGTGGCCGAGCTGGAACAGATGCTGGAGCTGGCCGACCAGCTGGATCAGGCCGCCGCCGCGCTGCCGCTGAAGACCCGCTTTATCTACGCCCAGGCGCCGGTGGACAGCCGCACGCCGGCCCAGGTGCAGGAATACCTGGACTGGGCCAGCAGCCATGCCCGCACCGGCAAGGCGGGCCAGCCCTGGTTCCTGGACGATGTGGACGAGCACAGCCGCCTGGACCGCATGGAACAGGCGCTGCGCTCCTGCACCCTGTGGCTCTGGCTGGACCTGCGCTTCCCCGGCGTCTACGGCAACGTGGACGCCGTGGTGGACCTGCGTGGCCGCCTCAACGACGGCATCGAGCGGCACCTCAAGGGCAAGAAGCCGCTGTGGCAGATGAGGGGCGGCGGGCGCGGCGGGCCGCGGCGAGCGTGATCCAGGGGCTGACGCGGCCGGAAGTCGTGCGCTGGAATGCGCGCAGGTTTCGTTGACGGTCTACCAAAAGCCTAGTTGAACGAATCCCCTACATCGTCATGAGCGACTTTCGATTCACGTCAAACGACGTCTTTGTCATTTTCCGTACAGGCGTCGTCTTCCATGGCATCGTGGAAAGCGGCTCCGTCTCCAAGGGAGACCATGTCAGCCTCTTGACTCAGTTTGGCCCCCTCGTCGCTAGAGTCGAGGCGATTGAACTCGACAGGAAGCTGATCCCTACTTCGATAGCAGGTGCTGAGATCGGCCTCCTTCTCGCCAATTTCGATCGGGAATCGGTGAATGTCCACGTCGGCACACTGGTTGACGAATCAAACTTCAACACCGTTCCCACGGTGGAGTCGGTGCTCGGCATCCAGGTTCCCGTTACCCTGGAGCGAATGGGCAAGTAGTCGCCATCGATAGGAAAGTCGGTAGGCCCTTCACCGTCTTCCCTTCAAGACCTGAATTTAGAACTCGCGCGGCACAGGTCATCTACCCCTTGGAGGCATCGGCTTCGCCCGATCCCTCACCGATAAACCCCCGCCACCCTCTCCACCGCCGCCAGCGTCTGCCCCCGATCCGGCGTCCGGTCCGCATTGCCGTAATCTCCCTCGCCATGCGTCGCGACCAGCAGGCCGTCGCGGCGCGGCAGCACCACCAGGCCATGGCCGCGGTAGATCAGCGCGTAGTCGATCTCGGGCTGGGGCACCAGGCGCGCGGTCTGGCCCTTGACCGGCACCAGGCTCTGGTCGCCGAACAGCGCGCGGGCGCCGTAGCCGGTGCAGTTGACGACCACGGGCTCGGGCAGGCCGGCGATCTGGCGCGGACTCTCGAACTCGCGCCGCACGATCTCGCCGCCCTCGCGCAAGAAGTCCTCCAGCAGCAGGCGCTGGTAGACGCTCAGGTTGAACATCATCTGCGTGAAGCGCCGCACATGCGGCTGGCGAAATGGATGTTCGTCCGGCCGCAGCAGCACCGAGCGCGGCCGGATGTCGGGCAGCCGGGCCATCAGGTCCGGATAGTCCGGCTCGCCCACCGGGTAGCCGCCAGCGTCCTGGTCGAAGGGCAGGTCGGACAGCAGATAGCCGTCGCGCCATTGCACCGGATCGCCCGGCAGGCCCAGCAGGCTCTGCCAGGTCCTGAACGAGCTGCGCGCCATCTGCTCCCACTGGCTGCACAGCGCCGGCGTGGCCTCCTGCTCGGTGCAGAAGCGCGAGTCCGGCGACCACATGCCGGTGGCGGCCGAGGAGGGCACGTCGGGCGGCAGATCCTTGCAGTAGATGCGCACCCGCAAGCCGGCGCGCTGGGCCACGCGCGCGGACGTCAGGCCGATCGCGCCGCCGCCGATCACCGCGATGCGTTGTTGCTGCTGCCTGCCGCCGGCCACACCGGCCTGTATCAAGGGAAGTACCGCCCGCGCCGAGCCCCAGGACAGCGACCAACCGGCGCCGCCATGACCGTAGTGGTGCACCAGATGCTTGCCATGCAGGCGCTCGGCCTCCAGGCGCGGCCCCTGTGGCCGGAACGGCCGGGTGCAGACCGCGATGTCGATCACCCGGTCGGCGCTGGCGCGCATGCGCGCCGGGGCGGGCGCCGCCGCGAAATCCAGCGCCGCCGCGGGGCCGGCCAGCAGGGCCGCGCCCAGCAGCGCGCGGCGGCTCGGGTGTGGCTTGTTGCCCATCGTCATGCCTTGGTCGCTGCTGCCATCTTGTTGATCGACTGGCGGATGCGCCGCGCGTCGGCCAGGCGCTGGGCCGAGCCGTCGGCGTCCAGCAGCACGACCAGCACGTTGCGAAGTTCCTTGCCGCCCAGGCGCACCCGCATCGCCAGGCAACGGCCGGCTTCCTCGGTATA
This sequence comes from Roseateles sp. DAIF2, assembly GCF_015624425.1. Lineage (NCBI taxonomy): Bacteria > Pseudomonadati > Pseudomonadota > Betaproteobacteria > Burkholderiales > Sphaerotilaceae > Roseateles > Roseateles sp. DAIF2. The sequence goes on from NZ_CP049919.1 coordinate 92,907, forward strand.
GCCGGTCTTGGACAGGCGGATGTCCCAGCCCTTGCCGCCGACCAGGCGGTTGGTGTTGCGCAGCTCGCGCGGCCGGCCGTCGACCGCGACACGGGTCTTGCTCTCGCTGGTGATGCGCGCGATCTCCGGGTAGCGCGCCGCGGCGGCGGCGATGCGCGCCATCTCGCTGGCGGTGGAGACATTGGACGGCGACAGGCCGGTCGGCTCGACGATCACGGTCTGCATCAGGCCCAGGCCGCGCAGCTTGGCCGCCACCGCCCGCTCGAAGCCGGCCGTAGCACCGGGATAGAAGCGCGCCAGCGCCGAGGCCGCCCGGTTGTCCGAGGACACCAGGGCCAGCTCCAGCGCGGCCTGACGACTGAGCTTCGCGCCGACCTTCAGGCGCGAGGCGCTGTGCTTCAGGCGATCCACATCATCGGCGTCGATCTGCAGCATCTCGCCGGCCGGCTGCTTGGCGTCCAGCACCACCATCGCGGTCACCAGCTTGGTCAGCGAGGCGATCGGCACCACCGCGTCGGCATCCTTGCTCATCAGCACCCGGCCCGAGCCCTCGTCCAGCACCAGCATGTGGCGGGCATTGACCGGCAGCTGCATCAGGGCGCCCAGCGACGCGCTCGGTGCCGTTGCGGGAGCCGCGGGCGTGACCTGGCCGGCATGCTCGCGCGGCGAGGTAGCAGCTGCCCCCAGTGGGGCGGTCGCCAGCGCCGGTTCGGTCGTTGTCGTCGGCTGCTGGCGCGCCGCCTGCACCAGCAGGCTGGCACCGGCCAGCAGCAGCGCGGGCAGGGCGAGTTTCCAGGCCGGGGTGCGGGAGGAGGCCTGCGGGGTGGTCGGGATCTTCATCATCAGCATCAGTTGTTCGATTCGGGGCAGCAGCCGTCCGCCGCGGGCGGACATGGCCAGTTCGGGTTGTGGCGGCGCATCGTCCGGCTCGGCCAGCGCCTGCAGGGCCAGCGCCAGGCGGCGCGGATCGTCCAACGCGTGCGCCGCGATCTCGTCGGCCACCTGCTCGCGCTCGTCGCGCAGCCGGCCGGACAGCCACCACACCACCGGGTGGAAGAACAGCAGGGCCTCGACCAGGCTCTGCAGCAGATTGGCCAGGTAATCCCAGCGCCGTACATGGGCCAGCTCATGCGCCAGCAGGGCCTCCAGCAGCGGCACCGGCAGGCGGCTCAGCAGGGCCGCGGGCAGCAGCACCAGCGGTCGCCACCAGCCCACGGTGACCGGTGCGTCCAGGCCCTGCGCCAGCAGCTTCAGCGGCACCGGCCGGGTCAGGCCCAGGCGCCGCGCCAGCGCATCCAGCCGTGCCTGCCAATGGGCCGGGGCCGGCTCGGCCTCGCGGCGCCGGCGCGCCACCCAGGCCAGGCCCAGCCCCAGGCGCAGGCTCATCAGGCCGACGCCCAGGCTCCAGGCCGTCACCAGGGCCGGCAGCTGCGCGCCCAGCGCCAGCAGCCAGGCCGGCGGCAGCGGGTTCATCACGCGCCCCTCGTCGCCCGACAGCAGCCAGCCCAGATGGGCCAGCGGCAGAGCCAGGCAGGCCAGCAGGGCCAGCGCGCAGACCGCATAGCGCCGCTGCGGCCCGGCCCGGCGCAGGAGCCGCAGCAGCAGGGCCGCGACGGCGCCGATCGCCAGGCCCTGCCAGACGAAATGCAGCAGCGCCCAGCCCAGCGCGGGCACGAACAGCTCGGCCGCGCCGCTCATCGGGCGCTCCCGTCCTTGCCGTCCGCTTTCTGCTTCTGCTGATCCAGCAGCCGCTGGATCTCGTCGCGCTCGCGGGCGTTGACATGGCCCTTCAGCGCCGCCATCACCAGGGCCTTGCCGGAACCGGCGAAGGCCTTGGCGATCAGCTCCTTCAGCAGATGGGTCTGCAGCTTGTCCTGCGCCTGGGTCGGCGCGTAGCGCTGCGGGCGCTGGCTCTCGTCACGGCTCAGCAGGCCCTTGCCATGCATCACCTGCAGCTGGCGCAGCACCGTCGCATAGCTGGCCTCGGGCCGCTCGGTCAGCAGGGCCTCGTGCACCTGCTTCGCATCGGCCGGCGCGCCCAGGCGCCACAGCACGCGCAGCAGATCGAGCTCGGCCGCGGTCGGCCGCGGCTGGGAGGAAGAAGAAGAGGAGGTTTTCGCCATGGATTCAGAATATCTGTTCTAGAACTCAATGTCTAGAACTTTCATTCTGAATAGGCGCCAGGATCGATCAGGCCAGCAGCTCGAAGTACATCAGCGCATGGTCCGAGTAGTCACGGATCCAGGCGTCGCGGCCGGCCAGGGTGGCGGCCTCGGGCCAGCCGCGCAGCGCCACCTCGGCGCTCAGTCCATCGACGGGCCGCCTGAAGCCGCGGAACTTCAGATTGCTGCTGGCGAACACATGGTCGAGGTTGGAGTCCGGGATGCGCGAGGCCGAGCCATTGCTCCAGCTGGCGTCATGCGTCTTGACCAGGCGGCGCATGCCGGCGTATTTGGTGCGCGCCGCCTCCTTATCCCATTTCTGCAGCTCGATGGCCGGATCGATCGCGCGGCCGAAGGGGTAGTCCAGGCCCATGGTGTTGAGGTCGCCCAGGAACAGGTAGCGCGCCTGGCCGGGCCCGCCGGCCGCCTTGTCCAGGTCGCGGCGGAACTCCAGCGCGCGGCCCAGCATGTCGTCGCGCAGACCCATGCCGCGCGGCTCGACGCCGCTGGCCAGATGCAGGAACAGCAGGCAGTAGTTGTGGCCGCCGACATGCACGCTGACCAGCTGGCCCGGGCGCATATGGGTGGTGCCGGAGCGGAACTCGGTGCGCTGGGTGATGAAGGCGGTCAGGCCCTTTCTCACGCCGATCAGGATCTCCTGGGTCTGCAGGCCCTCGGTGATCTGGAAGGTGTAGCCGGGCATGCGCTTGACCAGCTCGCCGAACACGGCGGCGCCCTCCACCTCGTAGAGGCCGAACACATCGGGCTTCTGCCGGACCATGAACTCGACCACCCGGCCGACCCGCCCGGGATCGTCCTTGAAATGCTCGACGTTCCACGACGCCACCGAGAACAGCTTCCTGCCAGTCGCCATGATCGGATCCTCCATCGGCCGCGCCGCCACCATGCCTCGCGGCGCCGGGGCCGGCAAGCCCTAGGCGATGGACGACGCAACAAACAAAACAGGGGTGCGACGGGGCTGCAGCCGGCCTGAAACGGCGGCGGCCGACAGTGGCGGCTCCTCCACCCCGACAGCGCCGCCGCCATGAACCACGATCACCCCCATCGCCTGCTGCACAGCCAGGAATTCGGTCTGGGCCCGGCCCCGCTGGTCTGCCTGCATTCCAGCGGGGCCAGCGGCGGCCAATGGCGGGCGCTGGCCGAGCGCTTGCAAGGCCGGCACCGCCTGGTCTGCGTCGACCTGCCGGGCCATGGCCGCAGCAGCGACTGGGCGCCGGACACCCGGCCGGACCTGGCGCTGGAGGCCGAGGTGGTCTGGATGTCGCTGGGCCCGACGCCGGTGCCGCTGGACCTGGTCGGCCATTCCTATGGCGCCGCGCTGGCACTGCAGATGGCCCGGCAGCGGCCGGAGCGGGTGCGCTCGCTGACCTTGTACGAGCCGGTGCTGTTCGGCCTGCTGAAACACCAGGAGCCCTGGGGCGAGGCCTGGCACGAGATCGCCGACCTGGCCGGCCGCATCGACGCCCGGCTGGCCCGCCACCAGCCCGAGGGCGCGGCCGCGCTGTTCTGCGACTACTGGGCCGACGGCCCGGCCTGGGCGGCGCTGAACTGCCTGCAGCAGCAATCGCTGGCGCGGCGCATGCCGACGATCGCCCGCCATTTCCAGGCCCTGTTCGCCGCCAGCTGGGGCACGCGCGAGCTGGCCAGGCTGCCGCCGCTGCGCCTGCTCTGCGGCGGCCGCACCCGCGCGCCGGCACGCCGCATCAGCGAGCTGCTGGCCCTGGCGCTGCCGCAGGCGCGGCTGGACTGGCTGCCGATGGCCGGCCATCTGGGCCCGATCAGCCATCCGGACGAGGTCGCCGCCTGGCTGAGCGCCACCCCGCGGCCGGCGCAGCAACGGGCTTATGCACAAGCCTGTGTATAAGTTTTTAACAAGCGGGGGCTTATCCACAGGGCTAGCGCGACCCGCCAAGTTGTTGTCTGTCGAGGGGTGATCTCGACCCCAAGGGGCCCACATGCTTGATCCCAGGCCAAACACTTGTCGGGCAAGGGAAAAATGCGCTTGTCCACAGGCAAGGGCGCCCTCTACTAAGACTACTAATCTAAAGAATAAGAAATACAGTGAATACAAGAGCGGGCGGGAAAAGCAGGTCGGGCTGCAAAACCGAGTGGCACGGGCGGGCTAGCCCCGCGCGCTGAACGCACAAAGGCCGACTCATGTCACACTGCCGGCCCTCCCGGTAGTTGTCATGAGCCAGTCGTCCGCCTCCACCCCCCTCGTTCTCCTGCACACCGCCTCCGGCGGTTTCGAGTCCGCCTGCCGCATTCCCGCGCTGCCGGCGGGCCATCGCAGCCATGGCCTGCATGGCCACAGCTATTTCGCCACCGTGCGCGCCGAGCTGCCGCCCGGCTGGGCGCCCTTTCCCGGCGCCGAGGTGGAGGAACTGCGCCGCCGGCTCGAGGCCTGCCTCGCGCCGCTGGACCATGGCCTGCTGAACGATGTGCTGCAACAGCCGACGGACGAGAACCTGGCACGCTGGATACGTCGGCGCCTGGAGACGGAGTTCGGCGTGCCGGGCATCCGCCAGGTCGGCATCCAGAGCACCCAGCATTCGGGCGTGGACCTGGACGTGTCGGGCCAGGCCCATGTCTGGAGGCGCTACCGCTTCCAGGCCGCGCACCAGCTGCCCCATGTGCCGGTCGGCCATAAATGCGGCCGCATGCATGGCCATGGCTTCGAGGTGATCCTGCATGCCAACCAGGACCTGGGTGAACGCGACCTGAGCGTCGACTACGACCATCTGGACGAGGTCTGGGCCCCGTTCCACATGCAGCTGAACTACCAATGCCTGAACGGCATCGAGGGTCTGGAGAACCCGACCAGCGAGGTCATCTCGGCCTGGCTGTGGCAGCGCCTCAAGCCCCTGCTGCCGGAGCTGAGCTGGGTCACGGTCTACGAGACCGGCTCCTGCGGCGCCAATTTCGACGGCGAGCGCTACCGGATCTGGAAGGAACTGACCCTGGATTCGGCGATCCGGCTCAAGCGCGCGCCGGCGGACAGCCCCCTGCGCGGCATCCATGGCCATACCTACACCCTGCGCCTGCATCTGAACGCGCCGCTGGACGCGGTCTACGGCTGGACCGTGGACTTCGGCGATGTCAAAACCCTGTTCGATCCGATCTTCAAAGCGATCGACCACCGGCCGCTGTACGAGATCGCCGACCTGCCGGACGGCGACACCGCCAGCCTGGCGGCCTGGGTGCTGGCCAAGGGTCGGGCGGCGCTGCCGCAGATCGACCGGGTGGACCTGTACGAGACCCGCGGCTCGGGCGCGATCGTCAGCGTCGCGGCGGCGGACGAACTGATCCCGGTGTGAGGACCTGGCGATGACTTATGCGGTCAAGGAAATGTTCTACACCCTGCAGGGCGAGGGCGCGCAGGCCGGGCGGCCGGCGGTGTTCTGCCGCTTTGCCGGCTGCAATCTGTGGAGCGGGCGTGAGCAGGACCGGGCCGGCGCGGTCTGCAACTTCTGCGACACCGACTTCGTCGGCACCAATGGCCAGGGCGGCGGCAAGTTCGCGACCGCGGCCCAGCTGGCGGCGGCGGTCGCGGCCAAATGGCCCGGGGGCGGCAAGCCCTATGTGGTCTGCACCGGCGGCGAGCCCCTGCTGCAGCTGGACGCCCCGCTGATCGAGGCCCTGCATGCCCAGGGCTTCGAGATCGCGGTCGAGACCAACGGCACCCAGCCGGCGCCGGCGGGGCTGGACTGGATCTGCGTCAGCCCCAAGGCCGATGCCGAGATCGTGCTGACCCGCGGCGACGAGCTAAAGCTGGTCTGGCCGCAGCCGCTGGCGCGGCCGGAGCGCTTCGCCGGGCTGGACTTCACCCATTTCTACCTGCAGCCGATGGACACGCCGCTGCTGCAAAAGCAGCACACCCGCGAGGCGATCGACTACTGCCTGGCGCATCCGCAGTGGAAGCTGTCGGTGCAGATGCACAAGGTCGTCGGCATCGACTAAAGAACGCGGCGACTCAGCCACCGAACAGGCCGGCCAGGGCACCGCGGATCCAGGCCTGGCCGGGATGGCCATGGGCATGTTCGTGCCACAGCATGCCGACCGCGAAACCCGGCACCGGCAGCGGCGGCTCCAGCAGCTGTAGCTGCTCGGCGCGGTCCCGCACCAGGCGTTCCGGCACCAGGGCCACGCCGTCGGTGGCCGCCACGATCTCCGGCACCAGCAGGAAGGACGCCGCCGAAACCGCAACCCGGCGCGCCAGCCCGCCGGCGGCCAGCTGCCGGTCGACCGCGGTGACGAAGTCGTCCCGCCCCAGAGACACCACCACATGCTCCAGCGCCAGATAGTCGGCCAGGCTCAGGCCCGGGCGCAGCCGCGGGTGGTTCCGGCGGCCGATCAGCAGGTAGCGTTCATTGAACAGCGGCGCGGCATATTGCCGAGCGGGCAGGGGCGTGGGCGGCGTCATCAGCGCCAGGTCCAGCTCGCCGCGCTCCAGCTGGCCGCCCAGGGCCTGCGGATCGAGATGGCGCAGCGCGATGCGGATGCCCGGCGCTCGCTCGCTCAGCTGGCGGATCAGCGGCAGCACCGCGACCGCCTGCAGGTAGTCGGTGCAGGCGATGCGGCAGTCCAGACGGGCATGGGCCGGATCGAAGTCGCGGTGGCTGGCCAGCAAGCCGCGCAGCTGGTCCAGCGACTGGCGCAAGGGCTCGAGCAGCTGCAGCGCCTTGGCCGTCGGCGTCATGCCGCGATGCGCCGGGATCAGCAGCGGATCACCGAGCAGGTCGCGCAGCCGGTTCAGCTGGGCGCTCAGCGCCGGCTGGCTCAAGTGCAGGCGCGCGGCGGCGCGCGTCACATTGCGCTCCTGCAGCAGCGCTTCCAGGCTCAGCAGCAGGTTCAGGTCCAGCCTCTTGATATCCATTCAATGGATAGTAACCAAGAGATCTTTGAGTTTCACAAATAGTTAGCCGACGGCCAGACTGGCTTCCAACGCAACAAGCTCATGGGAGTCTTCGATGTCGGTTTCAACAAAGAAAATCCTGATCGTCCATGCGCAGCCGGAGCCCGACTCGCTGACCGCGCAATTCGCCGCCGCGGCGCGCCAGACCCTGGAGGCCCAGGGGCACCGGGTGCTGAGCTCGGATCTGTACGGCATGGGCTGGAAGGCGGTGTTCGATGCGCAGGATTTCCCGGACCGGGCCGATGCCGGGCGCCTGTCCTTCATCGCCGAGTCGGGCCACGCCTTCGCGGCGGGGACGCAGACCGCTGATGTCGAGGCCGAGCAGCGCAAGCTGCTGGCGGCGGACGCGGTGATCCTGCTGTTCCCGCTCTGGTGGTTCGGCCCGCCGGCGATCCTGAAGGGCTGGATCGACCGGGTCTATGCCTATGGGTTCGCCTACGGCTTCGAGGGCCAGGGCAACCGGCTGCGCTACGGCGACGGGCTGCTGAAGGGCAAGCGGGCGCTGCTGTCGGTGATGGTGGGCGGGCCGGCCGCGGACTATGGGCCGCGCGGCATCAACGGGCCGCTGGACCAGCTGCTGTTCCCGCTGACCCATGGCTGCCTGTTCTACCCCGGCATGGACGTGCTGCCGACGCATGCGGTCTACGGCACCGGGCGGATCGGGGCCGAGGCCGTCAAGGCGGAGCTGGCGGCCTGGCGGCAGCGCCTGGTCGGGCTGTTCGACGAGGCGCCGATCCCGTTTAGGCGCCAGAACGGCGGCGACTATCCGGACCGACACCGGCTCGCCGACGCGCTGGCACCCGGCCGCGAGGGCCTGATGGTGCATGTGGACACGGGCCTGTGAACAAGTCTGTGGATGGCACTTGAACAAGTCGGTGCTTGTCCACAGCGCCATCGGGCGGCGCCGAGTTGTTCCATTGGCCGTATCGGGCTGTCCCGGGTCCGGCGCACAGACTTTGACCGGCGCCATCTCCTTGTCGCGACTGGTGTTTTGGCAGTTGCCCACAGCAAAGACCGCCCTCTACCAATACGACTAAAGAGATAAATTGAAAACAAGGAATAACAAAAGGCCAAGAAAAAGGGAGCCGCATGGGCTCCCCGGGGAAGGAACGAAGACTTGCTCGCTTACTTCTTCAGCCAGCCCTTGTCGCTCAGCGCCTTGGTGATCAGCTGCGCGGTCAGCTGATGGCCGTAGGGCGTCGGGTGGAAGCCGTCGGAGAAGGCATAGGTCTTCCACCAGTCGGCGCCGCCGCTGACACCGGCCGGCGGGTTGGCCGACAGCGCGGTGGCGGTGCAGGTGGGGAAGCTGTAGGTCGGCAGGCCGTCGCTGCCCACGCCGGTGATCGGGCAGGCCGGAGTCTTGACGTTGCTCAGGCCGTACTGGGCCGGCGAGGCGACCTGTTGGTTGAAGGCGGTGTAGAAGTCGATCACCAGCACGCGGGCGTCGCCGGAGAACTGCTTGGCCAGCTCGGCGTTGAAGGCTTCCATCCAGCCCTTGAACAGACCCTCGGCCTGCGCGCGCGCGGTCGCGCCGGCGGTGCCGCCGCCGTTGGCCGCGGCTATGCCGTCCAGCACCGTCTGGAAGCGCGGCGTGTTGGTGATGCCGGGCATGTTCAGCAGCGCGATGCGGGTCGCGCCCTTGTCCAGCGCATGCAGCTGGATGCCGGTGCGGAACTTGACGGCCAGGGCCTGCATATAGGGCATGCCGATGCCGGCGATCGTGGCGGAGCCGCCGGCCATCGCGGTATCCACCTGGGCCTTCGGCAGCAGGGTGGCAAGCAGGGCGGCATAGGAGGCGCCCTTGTCCTTGGGCACGGCCAGATAGGCGCTGACCAGCGCGGCCGCGTCGTTGCCGCCGCCGTCGACCAGCAGCAGGTCGCCGGCCTTGAAGCCATTGGGCGTGGCCAGCTGCAGCTGGATGCTGCGCGGGTCGTTCGGGTTGGCATGGTTGATCACGCCGCCGCCGATCGCGTAGTTGGTGCAGCCGGCCTTGGGATTCACGCCGATGCTGGCACCGGCCAGCAGGAAGAAGTTGCAATGCGTGCTCAGGCCATAGGCGGCGGCGACATGCTCGGGGTACATCAGCTGGCCGTTGCCCTGGACGGTGGCGCGCACGCCGCCGAAGGTGCCGACATCGGCCAGGCTGTCGCCGAACACCTTCAGCGCGGTGACGCCCTCCTCCTGGGGCACGCCGTCGCCACCACCGCCGCAGCCGGCCAGCATTGCGATGGCCAGGGTCAGCAGGCCGGTCTTGAGTCTTGGGATCTTCATTGTTTTGTCTCCTGTGGAATGCCCCGTGCAGCGGGGTGAGAGAGGAAGGATGGAAGGCGGAGCCTGACAGCCGACTCTAGCCAGCGCTCACGCGCGCGATGCTGGGTGCAAACCCCGGGCTGTTGCTCTTGGCAGACCGCGGTTTCGAGCGCCGCGTCTAGATCGCGAGTGCTTGTCGCCTTGGCGACAGCGCGGGCCATGCCACACTTCCCGCCATGGATATCGTGAACCTGCAGCAGCGCCTGCGTGCCTTCTCCGCGGCGCGCCAATGGCAGCCCTACCAGACGCCCAAGAACCTGGCGATGGCCATGGTGGTGGAGGCGGCGGAGCTGGTGGAGATCTTCCAGTGGCTGACGCCCGAGCAGTCGCGCGAGCTGGAGCCGGCGCAGCGCGAACACCTGGGCGAGGAGATCGCCGACGTGATGCTCTACCTGCTGCAGATCGCCGATCAGAGCGGCATTGATGTCGAGCGGGCGGTGGAGCGCAAGTTCGCGAAGAACGCGCTGAAGTACCCGGCACCCTGAGGGCGGTGATGCAACAGACCATTGCCGTCATCGACTTCGAAACCACCGGCCTCGGCCCCACCGCGGGCGGCCGCGCCACCGAGATCGCGGCCGTGCTGGTGCGTGATGGGGCCATCGTCGACCGCTACCAGAGCCTGATGCACAGCGGCGCCTGGGTGCCGCCCTTCATTGAACGCCTGACCGGCATCAGCAATGCGATGCTGGCCGAGGCGCCGCCGGCCGAGCGGGTGATGCGTGAGGTGGCCGAGTTCACCCGCGGCTGCCCGCTGGTGGCGCACAACGCCAGCTTCGACCGCGGCTTCTGGATGCATGAGCTGGAGCGCGCCGGCTGCGCGCCCGATCCGGCGCATGAGTTCGCCTGCACCGTGCTGCTGGCGCGGCGCCTGTATCCGGACGCGCCGGACTGCAAGCTCGGCACCCTGGCCCGCCACCACAATCTGCCCGACAACGGCCGTGCCCACCGCGCGCTGGCCGATGCGCTGACCACCGCGCAGCTGCTGCTGCGCATGCAGGCGGATCTGGAGGCTCGCTATGCGCGGGAGCTCGGCGCGCTGCCGGTCGACCATGCCCTGCTGGCCCTGTTGCAGCGGGCCGGCAAAGCGGCTTTGAAACGATGTGTGAGTGATTACGCGCGGCCGCGGCTGGCATCGCTGGGCCTGCAAGCCGTCTGATCGAGAACCCAAAAAATAGCGCTGTCAAGCGGCCGGTGCGCGGGTTTTGGCGCGCAAAATTCCGCCCTTGCCCGTTTTTCGAGTTCTCAGTCAGAGTTAGATCCGTATGTCGAGTATCCAGGTCCGCCCGGCCACCCTGCGTGATGCCAAGGCCATCGCCGAAGTCCATGTCGCGGCATGGCAGGACGCCTACAAGGGTTTGCTGCCCGATGCCACCTTGGACGCGCTGTCGGTGCAAAAACGCCAGGCCTTCTGGCGCGAAGCCATCGACCTGTGCGAACCGCAGGTGATGGTGGCCCATATCGACAACGAGCTGATGGGCTTTGTCGGTTTCGACCGTTCGCGCGACAAGGGCACGCCCTCCACCACCGGCGAGATCTGGGCGCTGTACGCCAACCCGGTGCATTGGGACAAGGGCGTCGGCCTGGCCCTGTGGGACGCCGCGCGCGACGGCCTGCAGGAAGAAGGCTGCACCAAGGTCACGCTGTGGACCTATCTGCGCAACGAACGCGCGCTGCGCTTCTTCGAGCTGGCCGGCTTCAAGCGCGACATGGGCAGCACCAAGACCACCGAGGTCAGCGGCACCCGCCTCGAGGAACTGCGCCTGCAGCGTTCGCTGGTCTAAACGGTTTCGCTTTTGCAGCGCGATGCGCCCTTGCGGGGCGCATTGTTTTTTTCTCCGGGGCCAGGTCTTGCCTGGCCCGATCCCATCTTTTTTCTCCCCGCGTCCCGTGCTGGCCAAGCTGACCTCCAAGAACCAACTGACGCTGCCCAAGAGCGTGACCGAGGCCATCGGGCCGGTGCAGTACTTCGAGGTGCAGGCCCGGGCCGGCCAGATCATCCTGACGCCGGTGCGCATTCAGCGCGGCGATGCGCTGCGCGCCAAGCTGGCGGAGCTGGACCTCGGCGAGGCGGCGATCGAGAAGGCGCTGGACTGGGCCGCCAAGGCCCTGGCGGTGCCGGCGAAGAAGAAGGCCAGCGGTAGCAGGAAGGCAAAACCGGCGGCCGCGCCCGAGGTGGCGCCGGCTCGCAAGGTGGCCCGGAAGACCGCGACCGTGAAGACCGCGACGGCACCCAAGACCGCGGCCCGCAAGCGTAGCGGCGTGGTGGCGAAGTGAGGACCAACAAGGCCGCGACCGTGCCGGCGGTGGTGTTCGACACCCCGCTGCTGCTGCGCACCCTGTTGAGCGGCGATGCCTCGGCGCGGCGCCTGCGCCAGGCCTGGCAGCAGGGCCGTTGCCGCGCGCTGGTCGATGCGGACAGCGCGCGGGCGCTGGTGCTGGCGCTGGGCAGCCCGGCGCTGCGCCTGACGCCGGAGCAGCAGCGCGAGCTGCTGGCCGACTACCTGCCCTATGCCGAGATCCAGCAGGCCGCGCCGGCCCAAGTGCCCGTCGAGGGTCAGGTCTTGTCCCCATTCGACCTTCTGGCGCTGGACCTGGCCCGGGCCTCCGGCCAGCCCTGCCGGCTGGTCAGCGACAGCGCGGCGCTGAAAAAAGTGCGCTGGTCGCGCGGCCGCAAGGCCTCCCCCGTGGAACTCGTGGCAAGCGAGGATTTCTTGACGCAGCTCTGAGTAAACCCTGCCGATAAGAAACGTCGGGCTCTGCTAGATTGCGCGCTCCCGACGACCATGAGCAACTTCGACCGATCCATCTCTTCCGGCATGTGGCGTGTGGTGTTCTACGAACGCCGCGGCTACCGCATTCATATGGATCGGACCGGCCCTTGGCTGCCGAACAAGAAGCTGGCCCAGCAATGGGCGCAATGGTTCGGCGAACGCGGCTACCACGTCGCGCTGCAGGACCAGGCGGGCGGCATGGAGCGGCTCAGCCCGGGGCTGCCGGGCTGATCGAGCGGCTCAATGCGCCGGCGCGCGGTAGCCGCCGCGCTCCAGCGCCCAGCCCTCGGTGGCGCGCGGCTCGGGATGACGCTGCACATGCACCGGGCACAGGCGCTTCGCGGCGGCGCGCTGCACCAGGGCCTCGGCCTGGGCCGCATTGAGCTGCAGCGCGAACTTGGCCCAGCGCTTTTGCACCAGCGGCTGGGCCCAGGCATCCTCCAGCGCCCAGCGGATCTCATGCGTCTCGGTCAGCGCGCCCTTGCCGACATGCAGCACGCGCGGCGCCAGCGCCAGCACGAAGCGGTTGAAGTCGGCACGCAGCGCCTCGTTCGGCAGCAGGGCCTCCAGCCGCGCCAGGCGGGCGCTCCAGCCCGGCGTGGCGAGCTGGCGCGTCACCAGGGCCTGCAGGGCCTGGATCGGGTTGAACAGGCGCAGCCGGTTCGGCGGCAGCACATGCAGCGGGATCACGGCCGCCTCCTCATGTGGCAGTTCGGTGACGAAGCTGCACAGCACCGCGACCCGCCGCCATTCCTGCGGGCCCAGCCCGGCGATGCTGCGGATCGGGCCTTGCGCCACGCTGCGGGCCAGCTCGCTGGCGCTGGCCCAGCCATGGCGTGCCTTGGCGGCATTGGCGCCGGGGCTCATCATCGCCAGGTTGCCGGCGGCATAGCCGGCGTCGTCGCGCACCCGGTCCACCGAGCCCTGCTGCTCGCTCAGCGGGCTGCGCAGGATGGGGCAGAAGTCGGCGGCGATCTGCTGCAGGTAGTTGGGCGTCAGCTGCACGTCCTCGAAGCTGCGGCCGCGCTGCCAGGCATGCACGCGCAACTGCAGCCAGAGCCGGGTATGGCGGTTCGGCTTGTGAGCGCGGCGACCGAAGGTGGCCATGCCGGCCTGCCAGCCCTGCAGCAGTGGCGACTGGTGCGACAGATGGGCCACCGGCGGCGTCACGCCGTGGCGCGCATGGTCGAAACCCAGCTCGAAGCCCAGATCGTTGCTGCTGCTCCCCTGGCCGACGGCGGGCCGGGCGGCCGCGTCCGGGATGGGGGCGGCGAGGCCCGCCAGCTCCAGCTGGGCGGTGGTGCGAACTGCGGGGACTGCTGCTGCGATCTGTGCCATGAGTTGCTCCTGTTGATGTGGCACAGTGTGGCCGCCTGGTAGCTCATTGGATGAGCTACCAAGGGGCGGCGCAGCGGGCGCCGCAGCCTACTGACAAATTTGGACGGGAGAGGGTCGCCGCCGATGGACCGGACCGAACGCTTCTACAAGATCGAGTTGCTGATCCGCAGCCGCGAATGCGTCAGCTTCGCGACCTTGCTGGCCGAGCTGGAGGTCTCGCCGGCGACCCTGAAGCGCGATCTGCAGTACCTGCGCGAGCGCCTGGACGCACCGATCGAATACGACGCGATGGCCAATGGCTACCGGTTCGGCCGGCAATGGCGAGGCGGTGGTGGCGGGCCGCAGCATGAGCTGCCCGGCGTCTGGTTCAACGAGAAGGAGCTGCATGCGCTGCTGACCATGCACCAGCTGCTGTCCGGCCTGGACGAGGACGGCATCCTGAGCCGGCATCTGCAGCCGATGTTCGACAAGCTGACCGGCATGCTGGGCACCGATGCCGAGGAGGCGCAGGAGATCACGCGCCGCATCAAGCTGATCAGCACCGCGCGCCGGCGCGTCGCCAGCGAGTTCTTCGAGACCGTCGGCAGCGCGGTGGTGCAACGCCGGCGCCTGCGCATCCTCTACCGCAAGCGCGGTCGCGGCGGCCCGGTGGCGGGCGGCGGCGTGAACGAGCGCGAGGTCTCGCCGCAGCGCCTAGTGCACTACCGCAACACCTGGTACCTGGACGCCTGGTGCCACCTCAGCGAGGGCCTGCGGCGCTTCGCGCTCGACGCGATGGAGGGGGCAACCCTGCTGGAGGCCAAGGCGCGCGCGGTCGCGCTGCCGGTGCTGGAGGCCGAGCTGGACCAGGGCTACGGCATCTTTGCCGGCGGCCAGGCCCAGCAGGCGCGGCTGGTGTTCAGCGCCGAGGCCGCGCAATGGGTGGCGCGCGAGGAATGGCATCCGGCCCAGCGCAGCGAATGGCTGGACGACGGGCGCTGGCAGCTGGAGGTGCCCTATGTCGACGCGACCGAGCTGCTGATGGACCTGCTGCGCCATGCGGGCCAGGTCCAGGTGCTGGCGCCGCCGGCGCTGCGCGAGGCCTATGCGCAGCGGCTTAAGGGAGCGGTGGCGGGCCTGGTGTAGAAGTGAGGTCGTACAACCAGAACCGAGCACACACCATCAGGGAGGAAGAACCATGGCAAGCGACGATCCGAAACGGAGCGCCGAACTCGTGTCGCTGAGCGGCAGCCCCATCTACCGGCACGGCAATCCGAAGCCCTGGGCCGCGCCGCAAGGCGAGGAATTCATCCAGCAGATATCGGCGCACATCGAGAGGCACCTCGGGCCCATCGAGACGGTCTTTCATGAAATCGCTTCGGACCTGGTCCACATCGACGTTCATGTCGTCAAACCCAGCCCGGCGTTTCCTTATGTGCGCTTCATCACCTCGGGCATGAGCGATCTGCCGATGACGGTTCCCGAGGGAGCGGAGGTGCCACGCTATGCCGAGCTGATGATGACGCTGCCGGCGGACTGGAAAACCGATCAGGCGTCGTTCGAGGACGAGTCCTGGTACTGGCCGATCCGGCTGATCAAGGGCCTGGCCAGGCTGCCGCACAAGCATGCGACCTGGCTTGGCTTCGGGCACACCGTGCCGAATGGGGATCCCGCCGAGCCCTATGCACCGAACACCGCGCTGTGCGGCGCCCTGGTCCTGCCGCCGGTCAGCGTGCCGCCGGCGTTTCGAAGCCTCGACATTCCCGGGGTCAAGACCGTGAGCTTCTATGCGGTCGTGCCGCTCCACGCCAAGGAGATGGAGTTCAAGCTGCGCGCCGGCGTGAACCGCTTGCTGGAGCGGTTCGATCGCAAGGGTGTCGATGACCGGGTCGATCCGCAGCGGGCCGATGCCACGCTGAAGCGGTTCGGGCTCTGGTGAGTCCGCCGCTGCGGCCGGACCGGGTCTAGTTGTCCGCGGCTTCCTGCCGCTTCAGCCGCTCGCTGTGCCAGTAGACGTCGTCGCCGCCCAGGCCGTCGAGATTGGCGCGGTTCAGCACCCGGGCCAGCACGAACAGCAGGTCCGACAGGCGGTTCAGGTACTGGCGCGGCGCGGCGTTGATCGTCTCCTGCCCGGCCAGGGTGACCACGGCCCGCTCGGCGCGGCGCGCGACGGTGCGGCAGACATGGGCGACGGCGGCGCTACGGGTGCCGGCGGGCAGGATGAATTCCGCCAGGCGGGGCAGGGCGGCGTTGTAATGGGCCAGCGCCTCGTCCAGGCGCAACACCGCGTCGTCCTTGATCAGCTGGTAGCCGGGCATGCAGAGCTCGCCGCCCAGGTTGAACAGCTCATGCTGGATCGTGACCAGCAGTTCGCGCACATCGTCCGGCAGCGGTTCGGCCAGCAGCACGCCGATCTGCGAGTTCAGTTCGTCGACATCGCCCATCGCCATCACGCGCAGATGGTCCTTGGGCACGCGGGTGCCGTCGCCCAGCCCGGTCGTGCCGTCGTCGCCGGTGCGGGTTGCGATCTGGGAAAGTCGGTTGGCCATGGGGCGGATCAACGGGAAAGTGGGGAGACCCGCATCTTGCCCCAGAACGGGGCTGGACTCCTCAGCCGCGCCGACCGCTGCGATGGAAGCCGGGCTTGGCGTGGCCCATGCCCGGGCCATGCAGCTGCCGCGAGCGGGCCGGGCCGTAGGCGCCATGCGCATGGTCATTACGCCAGTCGGCCACGCCGGGCGGCTGTTCGCCCAGGTGCAGCCATTCGCGCCAGAGCTGGCCCAGCAGGTCCAGGCGCAGCGCGCCGATCACGATCAGCGCGACCAGGACCAGCAGCAGCAGGCTTGCAAGATCGTTGGACATGGCACAACTCCTTCCACATCGCGGGCAAGGCGCCATCGTCATCGATGACGGCTGTTGCCCGTGATGGTGGCACCGGCCGCGGCGGACCGCAAGCCGGTGGTGCCTGGTGTGGCGTCGGAAACGACGCGCCGGATCAGAACTGGTGGTTGTACTGGACGCCGAACAGCAGCGAGTCCACCTTGTAACGGCCACGGGTGGTCGCGCAGCTGGAGGTGTTCTTCGGCACGGCGTCGGCGGCGGTGCAGGTGGCGTAACCGCCGGTGTCGAACTGGTCGATCTGACCGTCCTTCACATGCACATAGCTGGCCGCCAGATCGATCGAGCGCTTGGCGTCCAGCTTCCAGTTCAGGCCGGCGGACAGCCAGCTGCGGTCGTTGTCGGGCAGGGACGCGGTGCGGTTGCGCGGCGTCACCGGCGACTGGTCGAAGGCCACGCCGCCGCGCAGCTGCAGCGCGTCGCTCCACTGGTAGGTCAGGCCCAGCGAGGCGCGCAGGGTGTCGGTCCAATTCTCCGGCGTGTTGCTGTCGGCCAGGGTGTTTGCGAAGTCGATGCGCAGTTCCTTGAAGCGCGAGTGGCGGGTCCAGGTGAAGTCACCCATCACGCCGAAGCGCTCATGCTGCTTGAAGAAGTTGAAGGCCAGCGACTCGGGCGTCTTGATCTCCAGGCCGGCGTCGCTGTTGGTGTAGCGGGCCAGCAGGCTGGCGCGCACCTGGTCGCCGGCGCCGGGCAGGGCGGTGTTCAGCAGCGAGCCGAGGTTGGTGGCGGCGGTCTGCACATCCCAGGTCGCGCTGCCCTTCAGCTTGTGCTTGATCGAGGAGCGGTAGGCGATGCCGAAGCGGGTGTCCTTGTCGTACTCGTACATCAGGCCGAGGTTGAAGCCGAAGCCCCAGTCGTCGCCCTTGACATCGACGCCGCCGGAATACAGCGGGTTGCCCGAGGCCTGCTTGATCATGCCGCCCAGACGGTTCAGCACCGCGGCGCGGATCAGCTCCAGCGGCACGCCGGGCTGGGCCGCGGCGGCCTGAGCCACCTGCTGCGCCACGACGCTGCCCAGCGCGCCGGAACCGAAGTCCGCGCCCTTCTGCAGCTTGCCGTCCATGAACTGAGCGGTGAGGCCGGCGCCCAGGCTCACCTTGGGGCTCAGCTTGAAGGCGATCGAGGGATTCACCGCGATCGTGGTCAGCTCGGTGCTCAGCGCGGTGTAGCGGCCGGCCCAGCCCTTGTCGTATTCGGTCTTGGAGCCGAAGGGCACGAACACCGCCAGGCCCAGCGACATGTCGTTGGACAGCTTGTGCGTGAAGTAGCCATGCGGCACCGCAGTGGTCTTGATGAACTTCTTCGTGTTGCCGCCGCTGATCGGCAGGCCGAAGGAGGTGACCGAGCCCTGGTCCTCGTACTTGGTGCTGGGCACCACGACGTTCAGCACGCCGGAGGCGCGCGTGCCGTCCAGGCGGGTCATGCCGGCCGGGTTGTAGAACAGCACCGAGGGATCGGCCGCTTCGGCGGCGTTGGCATTGGCCGTGCCCTGCGCGGCGGCCGATTGGGAACCGAAGTGGTAGCCCGATGCCAGCGCGGACGAGGTGCCCATTGCGCACAGCAGACCGAGCATCAGAGGAGTGGGCGAAAAGCGCATGGAGTCTCCAGATGTTGTGAGGGTGGGCCCGTGGCGAGCCTTGTGTTTTTGATGATAGCCTGCGCCCCACCTGGGGTTGCCACTGGTATGAGGCCACCCGACAACAAGAAATTAAGGAGAGATATCTAATGAAGAAGCCGCTGGGCGCTCTGCGTGCGCAAGTCCTGACCCCTGTCGCCTTGGCGACGCTGACGCTGGTGCTGAGCGCCTGCGGCGGTGGTGGCGATGGCAGCAACCCGGCCGATGCGCCGACGACGGGCGCCGCGCAGTACGAGGCCGAGCTGCGCTACACCAGCTATGGCGTGCCGCATGTGAAGGCGGCGAACTTCAAGGGCCTGGGCTATGGCTATGGCTATGCCTTCGCGACCGACCATGTCTGCCTGTTCGCGCAGGAGCTGGTGACGATGCGCGGCGAGCGCTCGAAGTTCTTCGGCGCCGCCGACGCCAAGGGCGTGCCCGTCACCTATCTGGGCCAGTCCGGCACGGTGACGCCCAACCTGGCTTCGGACTTCTTCTACAAGCTCTACATGACGCCGGCCCAGGCCGCGGCGATGAAGGCTGCGGCGGGGCAGGAGACGCGCGACCTGGTCAGCGGCTTCGTGGCCGGCTACAACCGCTACCTGCGCGACCAGGGCGCCAACGGACTGCCCAACGATTGCAAGGGCGCACCCTGGGTGCGGCCGATGACCGAGGAGGAGCTCTACTGGCGCTTCAGCCAGGCGGCGATGACCGGCAGCTCGATGGCCTTCATCAATGCGGTCGGCAGCGCGCAGCCGCCGGTCGTGAAGACCGCCGCGCTGCTGCCCGGCGCCAAGGCGCTGCAGAAGAAGAGCACCCAGCTGGCGCTGCTGAACAGCCCGCTGATCCGCGCCACCGACGTGCTGTTCGAGCATGCGATCGGCTCCAACGGCTACGGCCTGGGCAAGGGTGTGACGCAGAGCGGCACCGGCATCGTGATGGGCAACCCGCATTTCCCCTGGTGGGGCGCGCTGCGCCTGCACCAGCTGCACCTGACGATCCCGGGCCAGTTCGACGTGATGGGCGCGACCCTGCTGGGCGCGCCGGTGCCGCTGATCGGCTTCAACAAGGATGTGGCCTGGACCCACACCTTCTCGACCGACAACCGCTTCACCCTGTTCCAGCTGAAGCTGGACCCGGCCGACCCGACCCGCTACCAGGTCGACGGTGCCTACAAGGCGATGAGCAAGACCGCGCTGAGCGTCGAGGTGCTGCAGCCGGACGGCACGCTCGCGACCCAGCAGCGCACGCTCTACGGCACCGACTTCGGCCCGTTGCTGAGCGATGGCAGCACCTTTGCCTGGAGCAGCGCCGCGGCCTTCGCGATCCGCGACGCCAACTACACCAACTACAAGCTGATCGACCAGGTCATCCTGAACGCCAAGGCCACCAGCGCCGACTCGCTGCGCCAGAATCTGGCCACGCACAGCGCGCTGCCCTGGGTCAACACGATGGCGGCGGACAAGGGCGGCAAGGCGCTGTTCGCCAACTACTCGGTGGCCGCCAATGTCAGCGACGCGCAGCTGGCCAGCTGCGTCAACAGCCCTACGGCTCAGTTCCTGCTGGCCACGCGCGGCCAGGTGCTGATGGACGGCAGCAAGAGCAGCTGCAACTGGAGCGGCGCGATCGGCGCGGCCGAGCGCCCCTATGTGCTGCGCGACGACTATGTCGTCAACGCCAACGACAGCCATTGGCTGCCCAACGAGCAGGTGCGCCTGAGCAAGCATCCGAAGATCATCGCGACCGGCCCCAACGCCGAGGGCATGCCGCAGGGCGAGCGCACCCGCATGGGCATCGTGCAGGTGCAGGACCGCATGAGCGGCGCCGACGGCCTGGCCGGCACCGGCTTCACGGTGGCGAACCTGCAGCAGGTCTATGCCAAGAGCCGCTTCTACAAGGCCGAGATCTGGCTGGACGAGTTCCTGGCCGCCAACTGCGCGGGCAAGCCGGCGCCGATCAAGGCCAAGGACAAGAACGGCGTCGACACCGACATCACCAGGGCCTGTGGCGTGCTGGCGATCTGGAAGAAGACCGAGGGCCTGACCGATCCGGGTGCGCTGCTGTTCCGCAACTTCTACGAGAGCGCCGGCGAGCTGAAGGAGTCCGCCTACTGGCGCGTGGCCTTCGATCCGGCCGATCCGGTGCGCACGCCGCGCGGCTTCAACACGGCCGCGAACGCCAAGGCGCTGACGGCGCTGGCCGATGCGGTGCAGCTGATGAACAAGGCGGGCATCGCGCTGGAGGAGGTCAACGCGCGCAAGCAGGTGATCGTGCGCGACAGCGCGCCAATCCCGCTGCCCGGCGGCCGCTACACCTTCAACAATGTGCGCGGCGAGCTGTCGAACGGCCTGTACGGCGACCCGGTCTATGGCAACAGCTATATGCAGTTCGTCACCTTCGACGCCAACGGCCCGGTAGCCGAGGGCCTGCTGACCTATTCGCAGAGCAGCCATATCCTGAGCCCGCAGTTCTCGGACCAGACCAAGCTCTACTCGGACATCTTCCTGAAGGGCGCCAAATGGGCCAAGCTGCCGTTCAGCGAGGCCGAGATCAAGGCCGACCCGGCCTATCGCTCGTTGAGCCTGCGCGAATAAGCCGGCGACTGTTCCGCTAGCCGCCACGGGCCTGGGCGTTCTGCGCTCGGGCCCGCTTTGTTTGCGCGGCCGGCGGCGCACAATCGATGCATCGTCAATTTCCCCTGATGGAGCGTCCGCGATGAATGCACCCGCCCACCTGCCGGCCGCCGCCGAACGCCGTGCCGTGCCGCCGGCGATGCTGCAGGCGCTGCAGGCCCGCTTCGGCGAGCAGCGCTGCTCGACCGCGCTGGCGCTGCGCCAGCAGCATGGGCGCGACGAGTCGCCCTTCGATGTCGATCCGCCGGACTGCGTGGTGTTCGCCGAAAGCACCGAGGAGGTGGCCTTCGTGATGGCCCAGGCCCATGCCCATGGCGTGCCGGTGATCCCCTATGGCGCCGGCTCCTCGCTGGAGGGGCATCTGCTGGCGGTGCAGGGCGGGGTCAGCCTCGATGTCTCGCGCATGAAATCCATCCTGCATGTGCATGCCGAGGACCTGACCGTCACGGTGCAGGCCGGCGTGACGCGCAACCAGCTGAACGCCGAGATCCGCCACCAGGGACTGTTCTTCCCGATCGACCCCGGCGCCGATGCCTCGCTGGGCGGCATGGCGGCCACGCGCGCCAGCGGCACGAACGCGGTGCGCTACGGCACGATGCGCGAGAACGTGCTGGGCCTGACCGTGGTGACGCCCGAGGGCGAGGTGATACGCACCGGCTCGCGTGCCCGCAAGAGCAGCGCCGGCTACGACCTGACGCGCCTGTTCGTCGGCAGCGAGGGGACCCTGGGCGTGATCACCGAGGTCAGCCTGCGCATCTTTCCGCTGCCCGAGGCGGTGTCGGCCGCGATCTGCTTCTTCCCCAGCATCGATGCCGCGGTGCAGACCACGATCCAGATCATCCAGCTGGGCGTGCCGATCGCGCGCTGCGAGCTGCTGGACGCGCATTCGGTGCGCGCCGTCAATCTGCACGACAAGCTGGGCCTGCGCGAGGCGCCGATGCTGCTGATGGAGTTCCACGGCTCCGAGGCCGGCGTGGCCGAGCAGGCGAAAACGGTGCAGGAGATCGCGCGCGATTTCGGCGGCGAGGACTTCGACTGGGCCACCACGCCCGAGGCCCGTACCAGGCTCTGGACCGCGCGCCACCATGCCTATCTGTCGGCGTTGCAAACCAAACCGGGCTGCCGCTGCGTCACCACCGACACCTGCGTGCCGATCTCGCGCCTGGCGGAATCGATCAACGAATCGGTGCAGGAGGTGGAGGCCGCAGGCCTGCCGTACTTCATCGTCGGCCATGTCGGCGACGGCAATTTCCACCTGGGCTATCTGATCGACCCCGAGATCCCGGCCGAGCGCGAGACCGCCGAGCGACTGTCGGCCCAGATGGTGCAGCGCGCGCTGCGCCTGGACGGCACCTGCACCGGCGAGCATGGCATCGGCCTGCACAAGCAGGGCTTCCTGGTCGAGGAGGCCGGCGAGGGCGCGGTGGACATGATGCGTCGGCTGAAGCTGGCGCTGGACCCGAAGAACATCATGAACCCGGGGAAGATCTTTTCCCTGTAGCTCGCCGCGCCGCCCCAAGGCGCGGCACCATGAACAAGAACCGGGTCGCGCCCGGTTCTTGTTCAGCCCCCAGCTGGGGTGCAAGGCGAGCGTACCCGCGAGCGGGGGGTCAATGGGCGGGTGCTGGGACGCTCCAGCGCTTGGTGACGTCTCCGGCGTCGTTGACCGACTCCAGCTGCACGCCGAAGCCCCAGAGCCGCGCCACATGCTTCATGACCTCCTGCGCGCTGTCGTGCAGGGGCCGGTTCAGGTGCTGGGTATGGCGCAGGGTCAGGGAGCGGTCGCCGCGCAGGTTGACGTTCCAGACCTGGATATTGGGTTCGCGGGTCGAGAGGTCGTACTGCCGTGACAGGGCCTCGCGCACATGCTGGTAGCCGGCCTCGTCATGGATCGCCGAGATCTCGTATTCGCTCTGGTGCTCGTCGTCGATGATCGAGAACAGGCGGAACTCGCGCATCAGGTGCGGGCTCAGGTACTGGCCGATGAAGCTCTCGTCCTTGTAGTTGCGCATCGCGTGATCGAGGGTCGGCAGCCAGGGGGCCCCGGCGATGTCGGGGAACCAGCGGCGGTCCTCCTCGGTGGGCGCCTCGCAGATGCGCTTGATGTCGGTGTACATCGCGAAGCCCAGCGCATAGGGGTTCAGATTGGCCATCGGCGGCTGCGCGACCACATTGGTGTGCGACTTCAGCCATTCGATCATCATGCCGTCGCTCAGATAGCCATCGTCGTACATGGTGTTGAGCAGGCGGTGGTGCCAGAAGGTGGCCCAGCCCTCGTTCATCACCTGGGTCTGGCGCTGCGGATAGAAGTACTGCGCGATCTTGCGCACGATGCGCACGATCTCGCGCTGCCAGGGCTCCAGCAGTGGCGCGTTCTTCTCGATGAAGTACAGCAGGTTCTCCTGCGGCTCCTCGGGGAAGCGGCGCGAGCCCTTTTCCTCCTCGGCCTTGTCCTTGCCGCGCGGCAGGGTGCGCCAGAGGTCGTTGATCTGCTGCTGGGCGTAATGCTCGCGGTCATGCTGGCGCGCGCGTTCCTCGGCCAGCGAGAGCTTGGACGGCCGGCGGTAGCGGTCCACGCCATGGTTCATCAGCGCATGGCAGGAATCGAGCAACTGCTCGACCGTATCCAGGCCATGGCGCTCCTCGCATTCGGCCACATAGTTCTTCGCATAGACCAGGTAGTCGATGATGGACGAGGCATCGGTCCACATGCGGAACAGGTAGTTGCCCTTGAAGAAGCTGTTGTGGCCGTAGCAGGCATGGGCGATCACCAGGGCCTGCATCGCCATCGTGTTCTCCTCCATCAGGTAGGCGATGCAGGGGTCGGAGTTGATGACGATCTCGTAGGCCAGGCCCATCTGGCCGCGCTTGTAGTTGCGCTCGGTGGCGATGAACTCCTTGCCGTAGCTCCAGTGGCGGTAGTTGACCGGCATGCCCACCGAGGCATAGGCATCCATCATCTGCTCGGAGCTGATCACCTCCAGCTGGTTCGGATAGGTGTCCAGGCCGTAGCGCTCGGCGGTTTGGCGGATCACCTCGTGGTACTCCTCGACCAGTTCGAAGGTCCAGTCGCTGGGCGCGGGCAGGGGCCGGGCGGGGCGCTGCTTCAGCGGCAGCATCTCGCGCAGCGGCTCGCGCCGGCGCCGGCCGCCGTAGTCGTTGCTGGAGGGGGCGATGCCGATGTTGCGGCGATTCTCGACCGGGCTCATTGGGAAACCTCCGTGCTTCGCACTGCGGTGCGAACCCCATTCGGGGCGGCCGGGCGGGGGCTCATACCGCCGCTCCTTCCTTCTTGAACAGATCGCGGAATACCGGATAGATCTCGGCCACCTCGACCGCCTTGCGCATCGCGAAGCGCGGCTCCTCGTCGGCGAGCTTGGCGTATTCCTCCCAGAGGTTCTGTTCGGCCTCGGCCACCTGCACATAGGCGAAGTAGCGGCACAGCGGCAGGATCTTGTCGGTCAGCAGCTCGCGGCAGCGGCCGCTGTCATGGTGCCAGTTGTCGCCGTCGCTGGCCTGGGCGCCGTAGATGTTCCATTCGGTCGGCGAGTAGCGTGCGCGGATGATCTCCTCCATCAGCACCAGGGCCGAGCTGACCACCGTGCCGCCGGTCTCGGTGGCATGGAAGAAGTTCTGCTCGTCGACCTCCTGCGCCTGGGTGTGGTGGCGGATGAAGACCACCTCGATCTTCTCGTAATGACGGGTCAGGAACAGATAGAGCAGGATGAAGAAGCGCTTGGCCAGGTCCTTGCGCGCCTCGTCCATCGAGCCGCTGACGTCCATCAGGCAGAACATCACCGCGCGCGTGGTCGGCACCGGCACGCGGATGCGGTTGCGAAAGCGTAGGTCGATCGGATCGAGAAAGGGGATGGCACCGATGCGCTGCTTCAGATGCGCGATGCGCGCCTCGGTCTCGGCCAGCAGGGCCTTCACGTCGGGCTTGCGCTGGTCCTCGCGGTGCAGCAGCTCCAGCCGCTCTTCCAGCTCATGCAGCTCGCGGCGCTTGTCCATGCCCAGCGCGATGCGGCGGCCCAGGGCGCCTCGCATCGAGCGCACCACATGCAGATTGGTCGGCGTGCCGTCCGACACATAGCCGGCGCGCTGCGTCTTCCACTCGGGCGTGTCGGCCAGGGTGGTGCGCGCCAGATTGGGCAGGGCCAGGTCTTCGAAGAAGACCTGCATGAACTCTTCCTTGCTGAGGTGGAAGACGAAATCGTCATCGCCCTCGCCGGAATCGCTGGCCTGGCCGCCGCCGCCCTGACCCTGGCCGCCCTGCGGCTTCGGGATGCGGTCGCCGCGCACATGCTCGGTATTGCCGGGGCGCACGACCTCGCGCGTGCCGCCCTCGCCATGGCCGAACACCGGTTCACTCAGATCCCGCTTGGGGATATGCACATCTTCGCCGCGCTCCATGTCGCGGATGCCCCGGCCATCCACGGCGCGCCTGACCGCCTCTCGGATCTGCTCCTTGTGGCGGCGCAGGAAGCGCTCGCGGTTGCCGATGGATTTGTTCTTCCCTGACAGCCGACGGTCGATGATTTGTTGCAGCATCTTCGGTCCTTGGCCCTGTCACGGCCCTTGTGGCGTCACTTCATCATGATCAGGAACTCTTGCGCACCCGCAGGTACCACTCGCAGAGCAGTCGCACCTGCTTGGCCGTGTAACCCTTGTCGACCATGCGCTGCACGAAGTTCTCGTGCTTCTTGGCCTCGTCGGCGCTGGCCTTGGCGTTGAAGCTGATGACGGGCAGCAGCTCCTCGGTGTTGGAGAACATCTTCTTCTCGATCACGGTGCGCAGCTTCTCGTAGCTGGTCCAGGTCGGGTTCTTGCCGGCGTTGTTGGCGCGCGCGCGCAGCACGAAGTTGACGATCTCGTTGCGGAAGTCCTTGGGGTTGCTGATGCCGGCGGGCTTCTCGATCTTCTCCAGCTCGGCGTTCAGCGCCGAGCGGTCGAACACCTCGCCGGTGTCGGTGTCGCGGTACTCCTGGTCCTGGATCCAGTAGTCGGCATAGGTGACGTAGCGGTCGAAGATGTTCTGGCCGTACTCGCTATAGCTTTCCAGATAGGCGGTCTGGATCTCCTTGCCGATGAACTCGGCGTAGCGCGGCGCCAGCAGCTCCTTGATGAAGCCGACGTACTTCTGCTCCAGCTCGGCCGGGAACTGCTCGCGCTCGATCTGCTGTTCCAGCACATACATCAGATGCACCGGATTGGCGGCCAGCTCGGCGCTGTCGAAGTTGAAGACCTTGGAGATGATCTTGTAGGCGAAGCGCGTGCTGGTGCCGCTCATGCCCTCGTCGACGCCGGCGTAGTCGCGGTACTCCTGATAGCTCTTGGCGCGCGGGTCGGTGTCCTTCAGGTTCTCGCCGTCGTAGACCTGCATCTTGGAGTACAGCGAGCTGTTCTCCGGCTCCTTCAGGCGCGTCAGGATCGCGAACTGGCTCATCATCTTCAGGGTGCCGGGGGCGCACTTGGCTTCGCCCAGCGAGGAGCCGCGGATCAGCTTCTCGTAGATTTTCACTTCCTCGCTGACGCGCAGGCAGTAGGGCACCTTGACGATGTAGATGCGATCCAGGAAGGCCTCGTTGTTCTTGTTGTTGCGGAAGGTCTTCCACTCGCTCTCATTGCTGTGCGCCAGCACGATGCCGTCGAAGGGGATCGCGCCGAAGCCCTCGGTGCCCTTGAAGTTGCCTTCCTGTGTCGCGGTCAGCAGCGGATGCAGCACCTTGATCGGCGCCTTGAACATCTCGACGAATTCCAGCAGGCCCTGGTTCGCCAGGCACAGGCCGCCGGAATAGCTGTAGGCATCGGGGTCGTCCTGCGCGAAGGTCTCGAGCTTGCGGATGTCGACCTTGCCGACCAGCGACGAGATGTCCTGGTTGTTCTCGTCGCCCGGCTCGGTCTTGGCGACGCCGACCTGGCGCAGCACGCTGGGGTAGCGCTTGACCACCTTGAAGCGCCGGATGTCGCCGCCGAACTCCTCCAGGCGCTTGACGGCCCAGGGGCTCATGATGCGGTTCAGGTAACGCTGCGGGATGCCGTATTCCTTCTCCAGCAGCGGGCCGTCCTCGGCGGCGTTGAACAGGCCCAGCGGTGATTCGTTGACCGGCGAGCCGGCCAGCGCATAGAAGGGCACCAGTTCCATCAGGTACTTCAGGCGCTCGGCGATCGAGCTCTTGCCGCCGCCGACCGGGCCCAGCAGGTAGAGGATCTGCTTCTTCTCCTCCAGCCCCTGCGCGGCATGGCGGAAGTAGCTGACGACCTGCTCGATCGCCTCCTCCATGCCGTAGAACTCGGCGAAGGCCGGATAGATCTTGATCGTCTTGTTGGCGAAGATGCGCGACAGGCGCGTGTCGTTGCGCGTGTCCACCATCTGCGGCTCACCGATGGCCTGCAGCATGCGTTCCGCCGAGGTGGCGTAGGCAAGCGGGTTGCGTTTGCACTCGGCCAGATACTCTTCCAGCGAGAGTTCCTCGACCCGGGTGCGTTCGTAGCGAGCGGCGAAGCTGCTGATCACGTCCATGCTGACCTCCTGTGTCGGGTGAGACGCCGCCGGGCGTGAATCCACCGGCATCGTCTGGGAAGTTCTGATGGCGCCCCTACATCGGGACCGAGGCGTCATCAGAGCTTTCCGAGGTCAGCGTGATCTGTTGCTAGCTTGGTTCAAGGCCGTGGCCTCGATGACAGGATAAACCTTGTCTTGGCCCTTCAACACCTTTGATGCCCCAAGCGTTGACACCATGCTACGCCCTTCTGTGAGTTCCTGCGCAGGGCAAGACCTGGCCCCCCGCCGAGCCCCCCCGAATACGGTGGAAGAGGCCTGCATATGGATATGCATGGCGCGTGCCAGCCCGGCGGGCGGGGCATGAAAAAAGCCGTGAACGAGTCACGGCTTTGCGCATCTTTACCGGCTGGTCCTACTGCGGTCCGCGCAGCCGCTCGATCAGGCCGTTGAGCTCGTCCAGCGAGCCGAACTGGATCGACAGCTCGCCCTGCTCGCCGCGCTTGGTGCGCTTCTTGACGCGGATCTCGACCTGGGCGGTCAGCAGGTCCGACAGCTCCTCCTCAAGACGCAGCACGTCGCGGCTCTTGTCGCCCTTGACGCGCAGCAGCGGCTTCTGGCGCCCCGCGCCCTGGCGCGCCACCAGCTTCTCGGCCTCGCGCACGCTGAGCTTTTTTGCGGCAATTTCGGTGGCTGCGGTGATCTGGTGAGCGCCATCCAGCGGCAGCAGGGCGCGCGCATGGCCCATGTCGATGTCGCCGGCCATCAGCATGTTCTGCACCGGATCGGCCAACTGCAGCAGGCGCAGCAGGTTGCTGGCGGCGCTGCGCGAGCGGCCCACGGCCTGGGCGGCCTGTTCATGGGTCAGGCCGAACTCCTCGGTCAGGCGCTTCAGGCCCTGGGCCTCTTCCAGCGGGTTCAGGTCCTCGCGCTGGATGTTCTCGATCAGGGCCATCGCGGCGGCGGCCTCGTCGGGCACGGCCTTGACCAGCACCGGCACCTCGCGCAGGCCGGCCAGCTTGGCGGCGCGGAAGCGCCGTTCGCCGGCGATGATCTCGTAGCGCGCGGCGCCATCCTTCGACGATTCTGGCGTGATCGGCCGCACCAGGATGGGCTGCATGATGCCCTGGCCCTTGATGCTCTCGGCCAGCTCGTACAGCGAGCCCTCGTCCATGCGGGTGCGCGGCTGGTACTTGCCGGCCTGCATCAGTTCCAGGCGCAGGCTGCTGGGTTCGCCGTCGCGGGCGGCCGCCGCTGCCGGGTTGTCGCTGACTTTGGGGCCCAGCAGGGCCTCCAGGCCCATGCCGAGGCCCTTGGGTTTTTTCGTGACCATAGGGGCGCGATTGTCCCTTATGCGCGGAGTTGGGCCAGCAGGGCCTGACCCTCGGGCCAATCGGCCAGGCCCGACTCGCTGTTGATATGCCCGCGCGGGCCGATCAGCACCAGCTCGGCGCCCCAGTCGGCGGCCATCTGCGCGCCGCGCTCCGGGGCGCAGTAGGGGTCGTCGCTGCTGAGCACGGCGATGGCGGGGAAGGGCAGGCGGGGGCGGCGGATCGGGCGCCAGTTGTGCAGCTGCGGCGGCATGTGCTCGGCCTCGGTATCGGGCGGCGCCACCAGCAGCGCGCCCCGGACGCGGGCGTGGTGCTGCGAATGCTCGGCCCAGCTGGCCACCAGCTGGCAGCCCAGCGAATGCGCGACCAGCACCGCGGGCTCCTCGCTGGCCAGCAGCACCTCGTCCAGCCGCGCCATCCAGTCGCCGCGGCGCGGCCAGGTCCAGTCGGCCTGCTCGACCCGCTGGTAGCCGAATTGCCGCTCCCAGCGGCTCTGCCAGTGGTCCGGGTCTGAATTCAGCCACCCGGGCAATAACATGACACGCGCCATCGAACCCCTCTTGCCTTATGCTTCGCTTCCCTTTGGTGTGCGCGATTGTGCGGGAGAAGTAGTCATGGCTTTCAAGGTGTTTGTCGATGGTCAGGAAGGAACGACCGGCCTGCGCATTCACGAGTACCTGGCCGGCCGCGCCGACGTCGAGGTGCTGAAGATCGATGCCGACAAGCGCAAGGACGCCGCCGAGCGCGCGCGCCTGCTGAACGCCTCCGACGTCTCCTTCCTGTGCCTGCCGGACGTCGCCTCGCGCGAGGCCGCGTCGCTGGTCACCAATCCCGACACCTGCCTGATCGATGCCAGCACGGCGCACCGCACGGCGCCCGGCTGGACCTTCGGCCTGCCCGAGCTGGCCCGCGGCCAGCGCGACAAGATCCGCGCCGCCAAGCGCATCTCGAACCCGGGCTGCCATTCCAGCGCCTTCATCCTGGCGGTGCGTCCGCTGGTCGATGCCGGCCTGCTGCCGGCCGAGGCCCTGATCAGCGCCAGCTCGATCACCGGCTACTCCGGCGGCGGCAAGTCGATGATTGCGCAGTACGAGGCCGGCGGCGACGCCAAGCTGGATTCGCCGCGCCCCTATGCACTGGGCCTGGCGCACAAGCATCTGCCCGAGATGATGGCCCACACCGGCCTGAAGACCGCGCCGGTGTTCGTGCCCATCGTCGGCAGCTTCTACAAGGGCCTGGCGGTGACCGTGCCGCTGCATCTGAGCCAGCTGCGCGCCGGCTCCAAGGCCGAGCATCTGCACGAGGTGCTGAGCGCCCATTACGCCGGCGAGCGCTTCATCAACGTGCTGCCGCTGCGCGATCCCGCGACCCTGGAGACGGGCTTTTACGACGTGCAGGCCTGCAACGACACCAACCGGGTGGACATCGCTGTCTTCGGCAGCGAGACGCAAGTGCTGGTGATGGCCCGCCTGGACAACCTGGGCAAGGGCGCCAGCGGCGCCGCGGTGCAGTCGATGAACGTGCACCTGGGCCTGGACGAGGCGCTCGGCCTCTGATGTCTGAAAGCCGGGTCTGGCGTCGCGACGCCGACCTTCCGCCGGCCGACCTGGACGCGATCCGCGAGGGTGTGATCGTCCATGGCCGGCAGCAGACCCAGGGCAGCGACGCCCAAGACATCGCCTGCGGGCTCTACGAGGACGGCGCCCTGGTCGCCGGCGCCTGGGGCCGCACCGAGTTCCAGCGCCTGTACATCAGCTACCTCTGGGTGGCGGCCGAGCGCCGCGGCGAGGGCCTGGGCGGCGAGCTGCTGCGCCAGGTCGAGGCCCAGGCGCTGAAGCGCGGCTGCGTCGACGCACTGATCGAGACCCTGCTGGACGAGGTGGCCGAGCTCTACGAGCATCTCGGCTATGCCTGCATCGCCCATGTGCACGACTATGTACCGGGCTTTACCCGCCACACCCTGCTGAAGGTCTGGCAGCCGCGCGACTAGAGCCGGGCTTTCTTGCGTTCTCAGCGCAGCTCGGTCAGCGGGCTGCGGTAGTGGTAGCGGTAGGCCGATTCGAAACCCAGGCGCTGGTAGACGCGCTGCGCCACGAGGTTGTCGCTGCTCACCTGCAGATAGGCCTCGGCGGCCCCTTCGGCGCGCGCGCGCTGCAGCAGGGCCAGGCACAGGGTCCGGGCATGGCCGCGGCCGCGCTGCTCGGTCGGGGTGAAGATGTCGTAGAGCCCGACGATGCCGCCCTCGCGGGCGAACTGGCCGCAGGCGAGCAGGGCGCCCGCGGCATCGCGCAGGCAATGGCCGCGGTAGGGCACGGGCGACTCCAGCAGGCGCTGGGCATGGGCTTCGATCTCGCCACGGCTGGAGCCGCGCAGCACCCCCACCACCGCGGCATAGGCCGGCGCATCGACGGCCGCGATCATCTGGCCCGCCGTCAGGACCGGCTCGGGCAGGTCGTCCAGCCGGGGCCGCACCATCACATCGGTCAGATCGAAGCGGGACCAGCCCTGGGCGGCCAGGTGCGCATCCAGATCGACCGGGCGGCTGAAGGGGGTGACCCGCACGCACAGCGGCAGGCCGGCGCTCGCGAAGGCACCGGCGCAGCGCCGCAGCAGCTCGTCCAGCGGCAAGCTACCCTCGTCCAGCGCATTGACGCAGCGCGAGCGCTTGGCCTTGCCGGGGGAGAGGCGGATCAGCCAGCCCTCGATGCGCTGCTGCTGGGGCGGTGTGCTGGCGTTCAGGCCGGCCTCCTCGGCGCGGCGCGCCAGGGCCAGCAGGGGTGCGGGGATGCGCTCGGCGGCGGGCTGCATCACATCTTGCCGACGCGGCGCACCATTTCCTTGGCAAAGTCGACGAAGGCCTGGGCGCCCTTGGAGGCCGGGTCGAACACGACGCCGGGCATGCCGTAGCTGGGGGCCTCGGCCAGGCGCACATTGCGCGGGATCACGGTGTCGAACACCTTGTCGCCGAAGTGGCTCTTCAGCTGTTCGCTGACCTGCTGCTGCAGGGTGATGCGCGGGTCGAACATCACGCGCAGCAGGCCGATGATCTGCAGGTCCGGGTTCAGGTTGGCATGCACCTGCTTGATCGTGTTGACCAGATCGGACAGGCCCTCCAGTGCGAAGTATTCGCACTGCATCGGCACCACCACGCCATGGGCCGAGCACAGGCCGTTCAGGGTCAGCATCGACAGCGAGGGCGGGCAGTCGATCAGCACGAAATCGTAGTCGTCGCTGGCCGCGGCGATGGCGGCCTTCAGGCGGCGCTCGCGGCGCTCCAGCTCGACCAGCTCCACCTCGGCACCGGCCAGCTCGCGGTTCGCGCCCAGCACGTCATAGCCAACCTTCTCGCTGCGCTGCTTGGCCTCGGCGATGCTGGCGGATTCCAGCAGCACGTCATAGACGGTCAACTCCAGCGCGCGCTTGTCGACGCCCGAGCCCATCGTGGCATTGCCCTGCGGGTCCAGGTCGACGACCAGCACCCGCTGGCCGACCTGGGCCAGGCCGGCCGCGAGGTTGACGGTCGTGGTGGTCTTGCCGACCCCGCCTTTTTGATTGGCAACGCAGAAGATTTTCGCCATGGTCTGGTTTTTCTCGGAGGCAGCGATGGTAGCCCGGAAGCGGGCGGGCCAAGGACGGATCAGGCCCGCGGTTTGATCCAGATGAGACAGCGCTGGGCATCTAGGCCGGGCACCGCCAGTTGTTCCACGTGAAACACGTCGAGGTCCGGGGGCAGGGCGGCCAGTTCCTCGGTCGGATGCTGGCCCTTCATTGCCAACCAGATGGCGCCGGGTTTCAGGTGCTGGCGGGTGAGGGTGGTGAAGTCCAGCAGCGAGGCGAAGGCGCGCGAGGTGATCAGGTCAAAAGGCGGGACCTGCAGTTCCTCGACGCGGGAATGTTCGCCGTGCAGATTGCGCAGGCCCAGTTCGACCGCGACCTGCTTGATGAAGCTGGCCTTCTTGGCCACCGCATCGACACAGATGACATCAATCTGCGGCGCGCAGATCGCGACCACTACGCCGGGCAGGCCACCGCCGCTACCCACGTCCATCATCCGTAGGGGGGTGTCGGCTGCATGGCGCAGCAGGGCCGGTAGCAGGCTCAGGCTGTCCACCAGATGCTGGGTCAGCATGGCCTGCGGATCGCGCACCGCGGTCAGGTTGTAGACCTTGTTCCATTTCTGGATCAGGCCCAGGTAGGCGAGCAACTGTTCGAGTTGGCTGTCGTCGAGCTTGAGGCCGAGTTCGGCGGCTGCTTGGGTCAGGGCTTGTTTCATCGTCTCTTCTTCAGGCGGCATCGGCGAAGCCCTTGAACCGGCCTTTCTTCAGGTGGACCAGCAGCAGCGAGATCGCGGCCGGCGTGACGCCGGAGATGCGCGAGGCCTGGCCCAGGGTCTCGGGCTTGTGCTTGGCCAGCTTCTGGCGCACCTCGATGGAGAGGGCGCTGACCTGGCCATAGTCCAGCTCGGCGGGCAGCTTCAGATTCTCGAAATGGGCGGCGCGGGCCACATCCTCGACCTGCTTGTTGATATAGCCGGCGTACTTGACGCTGGTCTCGATCTGCTCGATCACGGCTTCGGCCATCGTGCCGCCCAGTTCGCTCGCCAGCGTTTCACGTGAAACACCGCTCTCGGGTTTTGCAATCGCGGCCACTTCGACGAGGGTATCGAACTGCACGCCGGGCCGGCGCAACAGGTCGATCAGGGTGTACTCGCGCTCCAGGGCCTTGCCAACGAGTCGTTCGGCGTCGGCCGCGGGCAGGGTGCCGGGATGCACCCAGGTGCTCTTCAGCTTCTCGGTTTCACGTGAAACAGCATCGCGCTTGCGGTTGAAGGCATCCCAGCGGGCGTCGTCCACCAGGCCCAGTTCGCGGCCCTTCTCGGTCAGGCGCAGGTCGGCGTTGTCCTCGCGCAGCTGCAGGCGGAACTCGGCCCGGCTGGTGAACATGCGGTAGGGCTCGGTCACGCCCTTGGTGATCAGGTCGTCGACCAGCACGCCCAGATAGGCCTGGTCGCGCGTCGGCAGCCAGGCTTCCTTGCCTTGCACCTGCAGCGCGGCGTTCAGGCCGGCGAACAGGCCCTGGGCCGCGGCCTCCTCGTAGCCGGTCGTGCCGTTGATCTGGCCGGCGAAGAACAGGCCCTGGATCGCGCGGGTCTCGAAGCTGCTCTTCAGCTCGCGTGGGTCGAAGTAGTCGTACTCGATCGCATAGCCGGGGCGCAGGATATGCGCGTTCTCCAGGCCGGGGATGGACTGCACGGCGGCCAGCTGGATGTCGAAGGGCAGGGAGGTGGAGATGCCGTTCGGGTAGAACTCATGCGTGGTCAGACCCTCGGGTTCCAGGAAGATCTGGTGCGAGTCCTTGTCGGCGAAGCGGTTCACTTTGTCCTCGATCGAGGGGCAGTAGCGCGGGCCCACGCCCTCGATCACGCCGGTGAACATCGGGCTGCGCTCGAAGCCGGAACGGATGATCTCGTGCGTGCGCGCCGAGGTGTGGGTGATCCAGCAGGGCAGCTGCGCCGGATGCTGGTCGGCCGAGCCCATGAAGCTGAACACCGGCATCGGCGCGTCGCTGCCGGGCATGCCGTCGCCGGGCTGCTCGATGCACTTGGAGAAGTCGATCGTGCGGCCGTCGATGCGCGGCGGCGTGCCGGTCTTGAGCCGCCCCTGCGGCAGCTTCAGCTCCTTCAGGCGGGCCGACAGGCTGACGGCCGGCGGGTCGCCGGCGCGGCCGGCGCTGTAGTTCTGCAGGCCGATGTGGATGCGGCCGTCCAGGAAGGTGCCGGCGGTCAGCACCACGGCGCGGCCGCGGAAAGCGATGCCGCTCTGCGTCACAGCGCCGACCACCTTGTCGCCCTCGACCATCAGGTCATCGACCGACTGCTGGAACAGCATCAGGTTCGGCTGGTTCTCCAGGCGGCGGCGGATCGCGGCCTTGTAGAGCACGCGGTCGGCCTGGGCGCGGGTGGCGCGCACGGCCGGGCCCTTGGAGCCGTTCAGGATGCGGAACTGGATGCCGCCCTCGTCGGTGGCCGCGGCCATCGCGCCGCCCAGCGCGTCGACCTCCTTGACCAGATGGCCCTTGCCGATGCCGCCGATCGAAGGGTTGCAGCTCATCTGGCCCAGGGTCTCGATATTGTGGGTCAGCAGCAGGGTGGAGACGCCCATGCGCGCAGCCGCGAGCGCGGCCTCGGTGCCGGCATGGCCGCCACCGACCACGATGACGTCGAATTCCTTGGGATAGAGCATGGCTTGAGCCTCGATCGGGCGCCGCAAAGATGGGAAAAACGTCGGCGCGGGCAAACCCTGAATTTTACGGGCGGCCTGTGGATAAGTCACGGCCGAGGGGCATGGGCGGCGCGACAATATTGCCCATCATGAACTGCCGTGACCATTGCGCCGCCTGCTGCATCGCGCCGTCGATCAGCTCGCCGATCCCGGGTATGCCCAACGGCAAGCCGGCGGGCATGCGCTGCATCCAGCTCGACGACGAGGATCGCTGCAAGATCTTCGGCTCGGCCGAGCGCCCAGAGGTCTGCGGTTCGCTGCAGCCCAGCGAGATCATGTGTGGCGAAACGCGCGAACAGGCGATGCGCTGGCTGGGCTGGATGGAGCGGGAAACGGCGCCCTGAGGGACAACTGGCCTAGACTGGTTTCACGGGAAACCAAGGGAGACAAGTCCATGGCCGATCGTCGTCTGCTGCTCCAGTCCGGCCTCGCCGCCGCCGCTGTTACTACGGGTTTGACGGGCGGGCTGCTGCTGCCACGGTCCGCGGCGGCCCAGTCGGCACCCTGGCCCAGTCGTTCGGTCCGCCTGGTCGTGCCCTTTGCGCCGGGCGGCAGCAGCGAGATCGTGGCGCGCGCCACCGCGGTGGAGCTGAGCAAGACCCTGGGCCAGACCGTCTATGTCGAGAACAAGCCCGGTGGCGGCGGCAATATCGCGATGGGCGAGGTGGCCCGCGCCGACGATCAGCACACCCTGATCCTGGGCCATATCGGCACGCTGGCGGTGAACCCCTTCATCTACGACAAGCTGCCCTTCGACACCAACCGCGACTTCCGCCAGGTGACCCTGCTGGCCAAGGTGCCCAGCCTCTATGTGCTGCATCCGGAGGTGCCGGCCAGGGACCTGAAGGAGTTCGTCGCCCTGGTGCGCGGCAAGCCGGGCCGGCTGAACTACGGCTCGGCCGGCAATGGCAGCGCCGGCCATCTGGCCTTTGAATACCTGAAGATGGTCGGCAACCTCTTCATCCTGCATGTGCCCTACCGCGGCACCGGCCCGCAGCTGACCGACCTGCTGGCCGGGCGCCTGGACGCGGCCGCGGTCGGCGCGCCGACCGTCATTCAGCACATCAAGGCGGGCAAGCTGCGCTGCATCGCCACCGGTTCCAAGGAGCGCCTGCCCCAGCTGCCCGAGGTGCCGACCGTGGCCGAACAGGGTTTCCCGGGCTTCGAGATGACGCAGTGGTACGGCCTGACCGCGCCGGCCACGATGGCCCAGGCCCATATCGACAAGCTGGCGATCGAGGCCGCGAAGGCGATCCGCTCGGTCTCGGCCCGGGAGCGCCTCAGCGCCGACGCGGCCGAGGCGGTGGGCAACACTCCGGCCCAGTTCGCGGCCTTCGTGGCCCAGGAGCAGCAGCGCTGGAAGGCCGTAGTGGCCCGCGCCAAGATCAAGCCGGATTGAGCGCGGCCGTCGGCTCGGCGGCCGCCTTGCGGCGGAACAGGCCGCGCAGCCTGGCCTCGACCCGGTCCCAATGCCGGTCGTGGAAATAGTGCAGCACGGTGTTGACCAACGGTTCCACGAAGGTCACGGCACCGGCGATCGCGACGCTGCCGGTCATCAGATAGGTCACGCCGAAGGCCGTGCCCAGATGCATCACTCCAAAGCTGGCGGTCTTGCTCATGAGTTCTATCTCCCGCTATCGGAAATCAATGTTCGATAGGGAAATGATAGTGATTCTCATCGCTTGCCGGCTTTGATTCTGGCCATCGCGGCCATAGTCCCGGGCCATGCGGCCGGCTTGTGATCAGGCCTGCAGGCCGGCCGGGTTGACGCTGCGCAGGTCCTGGGCGACCCGGCCCTGGTGCAGGGTGATGACCCGCTGCGCGGCCGCGATGGTTTCGGGGCGGTGAGCGATCACTATCTTGGTGATCGAGAGCTGGCGCAGCGAGGCATTGACCTGGCGCTCGCGGTCGACGTCCAGTGCGCTGGTCGCCTCGTCCAGGAACAGCAGCTGCGGGCGCTTGTACAGGGCCCGCGCCAGCAGCACACGCTGGCGCTGGCCGCCGGACAGGCTGGAGCCCATGTCGCCGATCAGGCTCTCGTAGCCCATCGGCATCGCGACGATGTCCTCATGCACGCAGGCCAGCTGCGCGCATTGCTCGATCCAGTCTTGGTCGGCCTGCGGGTCGAAGAAGGCGATGTTGTCACGCAGGCTGCCGGCGAACAGCTGGTCGTCCTGCATCACGGTGCCGATGCGGCGCCGCCAGTCCGCCAGGCCGATCTGCGCCAGCGCCTGCGCGCCGAGCCGGATCTCGCCGGATTGCGGCGCATGGATGCCCAGCATCAGCTTCAGCAGGGTGGTCTTGCCGCAGCCCGAGGGGCCGACGATCGCGACCGATTCGCCCGGCTCGATGCGCAGGCTGCAGCCGGAAATCACCTCCGGCTCGCCGTCGGCATAGCGGAACGTGACCTCGCGTAGCTCCAGCGCGGCCGGCGCCGGCTCCTGCTGCGGCAGCCGCTGGTCCTGCGGCTCCGGCGCGGTCAGCACGATGTCGGCCAGGCGCTCGCCCTGCAGGCCCAGCATCTTCAGCTGCACCGCCTTGTCGATCAGCGCGGCCAGGCGCAGGCTGAACTGCTCCTTGTAGGCCAGGAACGCGAACAGCATGCCCACCGACAGCTGGCGCTCCAGCACCAGCAGTGCACCGAGCCAGATGATCGCGACGCGCTCCAGCCCGAACAGCAGCTTGTTGGCCACGCCCATGCCCAGCTCCAGCCGGCGCGAACCCAGCTGCGCGTTCATATGCTCGACCACCAGGTTGGCGAAGCGCGCGCCGCGATCGGCCTGGGCGTTGAACAGCTTGACCGCCTGCGCGCCGCGCAGCGACTCGATGAAATGGCTGGTCTGGCGCGCCTCGTGCACCAGCGCCTCCTCGGAGGCCTGGCGCAGCGGCCGGAAGTAGGCCCAGCGCAGCAGGCCATAGGCCAGCACCGCGCCCAGCGCGATCAGGGCCAGGCGCGGGCTGTAGATCCACATCATCACCAGGGTGATCAGCACCATCACCCCGTCCAGCACCGCCTCGATGAACTGCGTCGTCAGGGTCTGCTGCATCTGCTGCACGCTGTTGAAGCGCGACAGCACATCGCCCATATGGCGCTTCTCGAACCAGTCCAGCGGCAGCCGCAGCAGGTGGTTGAACACATTGGACAGCCATTGCAGGTTCAGGCTGGCCGACAGCTGCAGCACCGCCCAGGAGCGCAGCGCGCCGATGCCGACCTGCAGCAGCACCAGCAGGCCGAAGCCCAGGCCCAGGGTGACCAGCAGGTCGCGGTCGGCGCTGACCAGCACGCCGTCCACCACCCATTGCATGAAGAAGGGCGAGAGCAGGACCAGCAGCTCCAGCGCCAGCGCCAGCGCCAGGATCTGCGCCAGCGAGCGCTTGAGCCCCAGCACCTTGCCCAGCAACTGCTGCCAGCGGATCTTCGGCGGCGCGGGCTTGAGCGCGAAATCGGCGCCGGGCCGCAGCTCCAGCGCCACGCCGGTGAAATGGCGCGACAGCTCGGCCAGCTTGATCCAGCGCCGGCCGGCCACCGGGTCGTGCAGCAGGGCCTTGTCGCCGCGCACCTCGGCCAGCACGACGAAATGGCGGAAGTCCCAATGCAGGATGCAGGGCAGCTGCAACTGGGTCAGATGTTCGGGTTCGGCGCGCAGCGCGCGGCTGGCCAGGCCCAGCTGCGCGGCCATGCGCACCAGGTCGGCCATCGTCGCGCCCTTCATCGACAGCGAGAAGCGCGCGCGCAGTTCGGCCAGATCGCAGCGCTGGCCGTGGAAGCTGGCCACCATCGCCAGGCAGGCGAGGGCGCATTCAGCCCCCTCGGTCTGCAGGATCAGCGGCAGGCGCGAGCCGCGCGACCAGCCGAGGTTCAGGCGCTGCAGCAGGGAAGAAGTCGAAGGCTCAGACACGGTGGGCGAGGGCCAGCAAGGGTTCGAAGATCCATTCGATCAGGCGCCGGCGCTCCAGCAGCACATCGGCATCCAGCTGCATGCCCACCGCCAGCGGCTGCTCGGCCCCATAGGCCTCGACCGACTGGCGCTGCAGCGCCACCGTGATGCGGTACAGCGGCTCGTTGCCATGGGCGGCCTGGCCCAGCGGCAGGGTGGCCAGCTCGGCGGCCGGCAGCGGCGTGCGCGAGACCTGCAGCACCCGGCCTTCCTGATGGCCGAACTTCTGGTACGGATAGGCCTGGTAGCGCAGCCGCACCTCCTGGTCGGGCCGCACGAAACCGACCGCGCTGGACGGGGCGTAGAGGTAGGCCTGCATGCGCGTATCGGCCGGCAGCAGGCTGGCCAGCGCCAGCGCGGGCGTGACCGGCTGGCCGGGCTCGGCCTGGATCGTCGAGACAATGCCGTCGCTGGGCGCGCGCAGCACCAGGCGGCGCCGGGCCTCGGTTTCCAGGCCCAGCGCGCGCAACGAGGCCAGCTCGCGCGTCAACTCGCCGCGGCGCTCGGTCTGGCGCAGCGGCAGCGCATCGCGCTCGGCGCGCAGCGCGGCCTGCTCGGTGCGCAGCTTCTCGCGCTCGCGCTCCAGGGTCAGGGCTTGCGTGTCGGTGTCCAGCAGCTCGCGGCGCCGGCCCTGCAGCTGGGCATCGGAATAGAAGCCCTGGCCGCGCAGGGTCTCGGCGCGGGCCAGTTCCTCGCGCGCCAGGCGGCGGCGCTCGCGATGCGCCTGCGATTCCTTGTCGGCCGCGTTCAGCTCGCCCAGTTGCGCTGCGAGGCGGCGCTCGATGCCGAGCTTTTGCTGCTGGAACTGGCCGTCCAGCTGCCGCAGCGCCTCGCGCAGCGAAGCCTCGCGTTCGGCCAGGCTCTGGGCCACGCCCTCGCCGGCGCTGGCGCTGGCGGAGTCCAAGCTCAGCTCAAACAGGACGTCACCGGCCTTGACCTGCTGGCCCTCGCTGACGCGGCGTGCCAGCACGGTGGCGGCCTGCGGTGCGGTGATACGCAGCACGCCGCGGTCCGGCACCAAGTAGCCGCCGACGCGGGCCTTGCGGCTGTATTCGGCGCTGCTCAAAAACACGCCGACCAAAACGACGCTGCCCACGGCACAGACCGTGAGCAGCTTTAGCGAGAGAGGGCGCAGCAACTGAATGCTGCCCAACCAGGACTGCTGCTGGCCGGCCAGTGCTTCGGGACGGAACAGCATTCAGTTTGTCAGGCTTGCCCACCCACTCTCGAAGTGGATGACAGCGATTTGTTTTCTTACCAGGTGTTCTTTGGTGCTTGCACGGATGCCAGAGACAGCAGCTCGGCTTGCGGCTCGGACCAGGTGTTCTTGGGGGCGCCGCCGCTGACGAATTGCAGCAGCTTGGCATCGATTTCGACGGGGCCCGCGACTTGTTGTTGCACGGGGGTTTGTTGACCTTGTTGCTTTTGCATGACCGGCTCCGGATGTTCTGTGACGTGCGAAGAAGTGCACGGACCGGATTGAAGCAACAGGAGCAAACATGCGTAACTGTCAACTCTTACAGATGGGGGATATACGACGTGGTGTTTATCGTATTAAGCCAAGACGCAATGCCTTCAGCACCGCCTGATGTTTGTTGGTGCTGTTGAGTTTGTGCATCGCATTGTTGATATGCAGGACCGCGGTGCGCTCCGAGATGCTCAGGATGCCGCC
Organism: Roseateles sp. DAIF2; assembly: GCF_015624425.1. Classification (NCBI taxonomy): domain Bacteria; kingdom Pseudomonadati; phylum Pseudomonadota; class Betaproteobacteria; order Burkholderiales; family Sphaerotilaceae; genus Roseateles; species Roseateles sp. DAIF2. The sequence continues at coordinate 133,273 of NZ_CP049919.1, forward strand.
GACTTCCCAGGCCGTTTTTCCCTCCATCGTCCAGCGCAGGCATTCCAGTTCTCGAGGCGTTAATTTAGGCGCTTCCAGTTGCTGCTCGATGGGAAGAAGAACGCGCAATGCAGCATCGAGTGCATGCACGGCAAACAGCTGCAGGTCGGCGACCAGCCGGGTCAGCTGCGCGTTGTCCTTGGGCAAAGGCTGGTCGCGATCCACACCAAGGATGAAATGCCGACCTTCGGGGAGATGCAATGCAAGGCAGATGCCGGTTTGATAGCCATAGCGAGCCTGTGTTTCCCACAGATCCTCGGCGTCGTGCCTTAGATAGGTCTCTCGGTCCCAGGCGATAGGCACGCTATGCCGTTTGCAATGCTGCATGACCGGATCAAGGCGGCCCAGGCGTGGGTCATTCAAAGCATCGCTAAATCCAGGCGGCGAGTTGTCGATAGCGATGAACTCGGACCTGCCGATCGAGTGATCGACAACGGTGATGGCCGAGAAGGTTTCGAATTCCAGCTGTTTGGTGAAACGAAGCACCTCCCCGCGAAATTCTTCGCGGGTTCTCGCATCGAGCACCGACTGGTAACCGCCCTGCAGCATCAAACTCTTTCCGCAACCACTCCGGGCCTAAGGTGACGCCGGATCTTCACATCCCTGACAAGGTTTACAGCTAGCGATTCATGCCGGGGCTTTGCACACTGCCCCCATTCTGCCGCGCTCGCCCGAGCTGCCCCACTCATCCTGAGAAAACTCTAGAAAAATGACTCCAACTTGGATTGTGTACGCTTGGCCGCGAATTTTGTGCGAGGCGAAGCGGGTGACCCGTTTGCATTTCGCGCATTCCACGACGCGTGTGTTGGTGTCGGGCGACGCGGAACACCCTTGCACGGGGCAAACCCTGTGGATCGGGGAATCCGAGGACGGCGCCGAGGCTGGGGTGGCCTGGGACTGGATCTGCATGCCCGAGGGCGTGGTGGCGCTGGCCGACCCGATGGCGCTGGTGACCAATCTGCAGTTCGTCAGTACCGCGGGCGAGGTGCTGGCACCGATGGAGTCGGTGCTGCAACTCAACGAGATCGTGCGCACGCTGCCCTGGCAGGATGAGGTGCAGCGCGCGCTGGGTCTGCTGCACTGACATCGCGGGCCATCAACGCGCCACTGCGGTCCGCATCGAGCGCGCCACATGGGCCAGCCCGGCCACGGTCAGCGTCAGGCCCACGATCATCGACGGCAGCAGCTGCGCCCAGCCGAGCGCCTCGCCCTTCAGCACCAGCAGCATCTGCGTGTTCTGGGCAAGACCTGGCACCCAGAGGTACCAGGGGGCGTCGCCGCCGGGGTTGAGCAGGCTTACCATCGGCGCCAGGCCGACCAGGGTGATGATCAGGGTCGAGCCGGCCTGCGCCTCCTTGTAGGTCTTGGAGCGGATCGCCAGCGCCATCAGCAGGGCCGAGAGCCCGGCGGCCAGCGGCAGCTGCAGCAGCAGGAAGGCGCCGACCTCGCCCCAGCCGAACTGGAACATCGCCTGCAGGCTGTCGCTCTGCAGCAGCCATTGCGCCGGCACGAAGCTCAGATTGGCCAAGAGCGCCACCGCCATGCCCAGCAGGGCCACCGCGCCCCATTTGCCGGCCACCAGCGCGCCATGCGGCACCGGGTTCATCAAGAGCGGCTCCAGCGAGCCGCGTTCGCGCTCGCCGGCCGTGCTGTCCAGCGCCGCGGTCAGCGCGCCGTAGAGCACCGCCATGATGATGAACATCGGGACGATGGAGGTGATGCGGGCGGCGCGCGCCTGGGCGCTGGCGAGATCGCGCTCCTGCACATCCAGCGGCTGCAGCAGCTCGCTCGAGATGCCGCGCATCGCCAGGTGCAGCCCGGCGCGCTCGCGGTTGAAGCCCTGCAGCAGGCGCGCCATGCCGCCGGCTCCGGCGCTGGCGCGCTGGTTGGCGCTGTCGGTCACCACCTCCACCACCGGCCGCTCGCCGCGCAGCAGCTCGGCTTCGAAGTCCGGCTTGATCACCAGCACCGGCTCCAGCAGGGTGGTGGCGCGCAGCCGCGCCTCGTAGTCCGCCGGCGCGTCCTTGACCGTGTAGGTCTGGCGCTCGATGTAGTTGCGCAGGCTGGGCGCATGCGCGATGCCGGCCACCATGATCTCGCGCCGCTCGGCCCGCTCCTCCAGCGAGGCGATCAGCGCCGACATCGCCATCAGCAGCAGCGGCCCCATCAGCACCGCCGGGATCAGCAGGCGCAGCAGGGTGCGGCGGTCGCGCAGCGCGTCAACGATCTCCTTGCGCAGCACGATCACGAAGTCGTTCCAGTTTTCCGAAGTCATGCCTTGGCCTCCTCGCCAAAAGCCAGGGTGACGAAAGCGTCCTCGAAGCGGGTGGTGCCGGCCTGGGCCAGCAGTTCTTCCACCGAGCCCTCGGCCACCGAGGCGCCATGGGCCATCACGACGACATGGTCGCAGAGCTGCTCCACCTCCTGCATGATGTGGCTGGAGAACACGATGCACTTGCTGCCGCCCTCGGGCGAGCGCAGATGGCGCAGCGCCTCGCGCAGCGCGCGGGTGGCCAGCACGTCCAGCCCGTTGGTGGGCTCGTCCAGCACGATATTGGCCGGGTCATGCACCAGGGCGCGGGCCAGCGCGGTCTTCATGCGCTCGCCCTGGCTGAAGCCCTCGGCGCGCCGCTCCAGGATATGGCCCATGTCCAGCAGCCGCGCCAGGCTCTCGGCGCGCGCCTGCGCCGCGTCGGGCTCCATGCCCTGCAGGCGGCCGAAGTAGACGATGTTCTCGCGCGCCGTCAGCCGCGGGTACAGGCCATGCGCATCGCCCAGAATGCCCATGCGGGCCAGCGCCCGGCGCGGCTCGCGCAGCACGTCGATGCCGTCCACCGCGATGGTGCCGCTGTCCGGCGCGAACAGCCCGGCCAGCATGCGCAGGGTGGTGGTCTTGCCGGCGCCGTTGGGGCCCAGCAGGCCGGTGATGCGGCCGTTCGGCGCATCCAGGCTGGCGCTGCGCACCGCCTGCACGGTCTGCCGCGGCGCGCGCTTGAACAGCGAGCCGCCGGACCGGGTGTGGAACTGCTTGGCGATGTTGTCGATATGGATCATGGCAGCGTCACCTCGATCGGCAGGTAGGCGCCGGGGCGCGGAATCCGGGTGGCGCAGCCGGCGGCGATGCCCTTCAGCGCGGCCGCGTCCTCGCGGGTGTCGATGAAGCGGTGGATCACCTCGCGCATGCAGGGCAGGCCGGTGACGCCATGGCCGGCCTCGGGCACCACGACATGGGCGGCCTGCGGACCCAGCAGCTGCGTCACGCGCTCGCCATGGCGCGGCGGCGTCACCGGATCGGCGCCGCCGCTGAGCACCATCACCGGCGCCGCGGCCGGCTTGACGCGGTAGAACTCTGCCGACACCGCGCCACGGGGCCAGGTCTTGCAGGCGGCCTGGTAGAACTCGGCATCGCTGCGCCCGAAGTCGCGGCCCGGCGCGTCACCGGCCGCGGCCAGGCGCGGCAGGTCCTCGGCGCAGATCACCGAGAAATGCATGCCGGCCGCCAGCTTGCCGGCGCGTCCGCCGCCGCCCATCGAACCGGCCAGCCCGCTGATCGCCTGGAAGCGGCCGCGCGCCGCCTGGTGGATGGCGGCCGGCAGGGCCGAGGCCAGCGCCGGGTTGTAGAGCGGCAGGCGCGTACCGCGCAGCAGCATCGAGCGCGTCAGGGTGAAGCGCTGCGGCTCGCCGCTCAGCGCATGCAGCACCTCGACCTGGCGCGGCAGGCTGGCCAGCAGGCCGTCCCAGTCGGCGCGCAGTGCCGGGAAGCGCTGGCGGCAGGCGCTCTCGCCCTCGCAGGCACGGAACATCGCTTCCAGCGCGCTCTGGCCATCGGTGGAGAAGGCGGCCGGCAGCGCCATGTCGGGTGGCGCCACGCCGTCGATCACCAGGCGGCGCACGGCGCTCGGGAACTGGCGCTGATAGTCCAGCGCGGCGCGCGTGCCATAGGAGCCGCCCACCAGGTTCCAGCGCGCCACGCCCAGCCGCTGGCGCACCGCGTCGATGTCCTGCATCGCGATCTCGGTGGTGTAGAAGCGCAGGTCGCCATGCGGCAGCTTTTCCAGCGCGAGGCGGCAGTCGTCCAGGCGTTTGAGCTGCGCCGCCGGATCCAGCGCCTCGGCGAGCGGCAGGCGGCTCTCGTCCGGGCAGTCCAGCGGGGCGGAGCGGCCGGTGCCGCGCTGGTCGATGAAGACCAGGTCGCGGCGGTTGTTCAGGCGCGCGAAGCGCGGCAGCACCAGCGCCGCGATATTGATCGCGCTCTGGCCGGGCCCGCCGGCCAGCATCAGCACCGGGTCGGGCTGCTTGTTGCGCGCCATCGCCGGCAGGACCAGGTAATGGATCTCGATCTGCTGGCCCTGCGGCTGGCTCGGGTCCAGCGGGCGTTTCAGCAGGCCGCATTGCAGCTCGGTGGGCAGGCCCTCGACACGGCAGGCCTGGGTGGCCGGGCCCGGCGCCTGGGCCTGCGCCTGGCCGGCCAGCAGGGCCAGCGCGGCCAGGGGCCCGAGGATGCGAAGGATCTTTCTTCTTCTACTGCTGCGACACGACATACCGTCCTCCACCTTCTCCAGAGAGTGCGGGCGGATTATGTGCAGCAGCCGGTTGCCCGGGCGGCCGCCTGTCGCGAATGGCGGCCGGCGGGGACGATCTGCGGCTAGGGTGCGACCGGCTGCCGGCGCCCGAACATGCCCCAGCCCTCCATCGACATCACCGCCTCCTCATGCTGGTTGAAGACCTCCCAGGCGGACAGCACCAGCCCGATCTGGGGCCGGCTCTGGCTGACCCGCGTCTGGAGCACCGTCATGCGCACCCGCAGCGTATCGCCGGGGCGCACCGGCTTGAGCCAGCGCAGCTTGTCGATGCCCGGCGAGCCCTGGCTGGTGGAGTCGAGCAGGTAGGCGTCGCACATCATGCGCATCACCATCGCGCAGGTGTGCCAGCCGCTGACCGACAGGCCGCCCAGCACCGAGGCCTCGGCGGCGGCCTCGTCCAGGTGCAGCGGCTGCGGGTCGTAGGCGGCGGCGAAGGCCAGGCCCTCGTCCTTGTCGACCCGGCGGCCGCCGAACTCGCGCACCTGGCCGGGCGCGAAATCCTCGAAGGCATGGCGGGGGTGGGGGTTCATCGTGGTGGTGCTCGTCGTCATGCGCCGACTATAGGCAGGGCGCCGCCGCCCGCCATCGCCTGCGCGACAGCGCTCGCGCTTCAGGAGCCGGCCTGCTGCAGCCGGGCGTAATGGTCGGCACGGGCCGTCTCGCCGCGCGCCCGGTACAGCGCCGCCAGCTCCTCGAACACATAGGGGTCGGGCACGCCGGCCGCGGCATTGGCCTGCTCCAGCGCCAGCTGCAGGGCCAGGGCCTCGTCGGCGCGGCCCAGCAGGCGCAGCTGGTTCGCGACCATCCATTGAGCGATGCGGGCCCGCGCCGTCTCGCCGGCCTGTTCGCGCAGCGCCAGCGCAAGGCGGAACGCGGCCAGCGCCTCCTCGGGCCGGCCCAGCTCGCGCAGCGCGATGCCGATGTTGTGGTGGAGCGTGGCGCGCCAGCGCCGCGCGTCCGGCTGCTCGGAGGCCTCGGCCAGGGCCAGCGCCTCGCGGCCCCAGCGCAGCTGGTCGGCCGGCGCGCGATCGACAAAGGCCAGCATGTGCAGGGTGTCGACGGCCAGGCCGTCCAACCGCGCCGCGCGCGCCTCGGCCAGGGCGCGCTGGTAGGCGGCGCGGGCCAACGTCCGTGCCGCGTCGGTCTGGGTGGCCGGCGCATGCGCAGCCGAGCTGTAGCTGCGGCCCAGCTCCAGCGCATGGCGCACGCGCGCCTCCGGGCCGGCGCCGGCCAGCTGCGGCTCCAGCGTGGCCAGCAGGGTGCGCGCGGCCTCGAAGTCGCGCCGCAGGCCATGGCTGCGCGCGATCTGGGTCTGCAGGATCAGGGCCTCGTCGCCCCGCGCATCGACCAGCGCGGCGCGAAGGCGCTGCTCGCTGAGGGCCGGGTTGCCGAAGTCCCACAGGGCGTTCAGGTCTAGGGCGGAGGCCTTGCTCATCGCGGTCGTCATCAGCAGCAGCAATAGCCCGCCGGTGCGGGCGAGGCCGGGGTTCATCGCGCGCCGCCGTCCTCGCAGTCCTGCTGCAGCAGGGCCAGGGCCTTGGGCCAGCTCTCCTTCATCATCGCCTCGAAGTCGGGTGTGACGTCCAGCTCGACCAGCAGCTCGGTCAGGCCGGGGTTCGGCTCGCGCAGGGTGTAGTTCTCGTAGGCTGGCACCCAGGCGCGCACCGCGGGGCTGTCGCGGTCGACCCGCCCCTCGGCATCGATCATGCCCAGATGTTCGATCGAGACGAACTCGGGCGCGCGGTGCTCGGCGATGCGCGCGAACATGCCGCCCATGCCGGGCGCCAGGAAGCGGATCTCGGCGCCGCGTTCCCAGGAGCCCTCGTAGTAGGAGCCCTCCATGAAGGCGGCGGTCCAGCGGCGGTAGCTGTCGGGCTCCAGCATGGTCCGCCAGACCCGCTCGCGCGGCGCGGCGATGCTGGCGTGGAACTGAAGGCGGATCTTTTGGGTCGTGCTCATGGCGCGGGATCTCCCGGTGGTGGAACGGACCGAGGCGGAAAGTAGCACCAAGCCAGCAGCACCAGCAAGCCGAAGCCGCTGTAGAGCAGGGCAAACACCCAGTCCGGCGCGCTGTAGAACAGCAGGCGGTGCAGCCAGTCGGCGATGAAACCCTGCTCGCCATAGGCCCGGCCGCCGGCCGAAACGCGCAGCCAGGCCTCCAGCGAGGTCAGCGGGCAGGTCAGGCCGAGCCAGGCCTCGGCGACGACGAGCGCGATCGTCGCCAGATGTGCGCCGCGGAAGGCCCAGCCGTTGACCCAGCCCCAACGCCGCCGCCGCAGATTGCCGGCGACGATCAGCAGCAGGCCCAGAAGCACGAACAGCACCACCGCCAGGTGCAGCAGCAGCACCAGGTCGGCGAGCAGCAGGAGCGACAGGGTGGGCGAGGGCATCAGAGGGCGTGCGAGCGGTGGCGGCGCGCGCGCAAGCAGCCTAGCCGAAACCGGCGTATCGTTGCGTCCCACCCTTTTGGACCCTACCCCATGAAGCTCTACTACAGCACCGGTGCCTGCTCCCTGTCCCCCCATATCGTGCTGCGCGAGGCGGGCCTGCCCTTCGAGCTGGTGCTGGCCAGCACCAAGACCCACAAGCTGCAGGACGGCACCGACTACTACACGATCAATGCCAAGGGCTATGTGCCGCTGCTGGAGCTGGACGGCGGCGAGCGCCTGTCCGAAGGCCCGGCCATCGTGCAGTACATCGCCGACCAGGTGCCGGCGAAGCAGCTCGCGCCGGCCAACGGCACGCTGGCGCGCTACCGCCTGCAGGAATGGCTGAACTTCATCACCACCGAGCTGCACAAGGGCTTCTCGCCGCTGTTCAACGCCGCGATGCCGGAGGAGGCCAAGGCCCTGTTCCGCGCCAAGCTGGCCGAGCGCTTCAGCTGGGTGGACGCCCAGCTGGAGGGCCGGCAGTACCTGATGGGCGAGCAGTTCACGGTGGCCGACGCCTACCTGTTCACCGTCAGCAACTGGGGCCAGTATGTCGGCGTCGACCTCGGCGGCTATCCGAACCTGGTCGCCTACCGCGCACGCGTCGCGGCGCGCCCGGCGGTGCAGGAGGCGTTGAAGGCCGAGGGTCTGCTGAAGTGATGATGCGCGAGGAGGCGCGCCGGCAGCTGGCGCTGTACCTGGCGCGCTTTCCCGCCGAGTCCGAACGCCTGGCGGCGCTGCAGGCCCAGCTGGACGAGGACGCGGGCGACCCGCTGAGCCGCGCGAACATGCGCGGCCATGTGACGACCAGCGCCCTGGTGCTGGACCCGAGCCTGACGCACACGCTGCTGATCCACCACCGCGTGATCGGCCGCTGGCTGCAGCCGGGCGGGCATTACGAGGCGGGGCAGGGCCTGTGGGAATCGGCGCTGCGCGAGGTGGCCGAGGAGACCGGCGTCACCCGGCTGGCGGCCCATCCCGTCTGGGGCGCGGCGCTGCCGCTGGACATCGACAGCCATCCGATCGCCGCGAATCCGAACAAGGGCGAGGGCGAGCATTGGCACCATGACTATGCGTACCTGGTGATCGCGCCGATGACCGGGCAAGACCTGGCCCCGCAGCTGGCCGAGGTGCATGGCGCGGCCTGGCGGCCGCTGGCCGAGCTGGCGGATTCCGGCGAGGCGCGCTTTCGCGGCCTCGCCGGCAAGCTGAAAGAGCTCGTCAGCCCTTCTTGACCGGGGCCTTGATCAAGGCCTCGCAGGTGGCGCGCTGCTGGTCGGCGGTGTCGACCTTGGCGCAGACGCCGTTGAGCTGGGTCTTCAGCCGGTTCAGCACCGCCTGGTGCTGGCCGCCGGCGTTCCAGCTCGACAGCTTGGCGCCGACGCGCTGCAGCGAGCGTGCGCTGCGTTCGTAGAAGGCGCCCTTGTCCTGCGCGGCCTCCTTGAACAGCTGGGCCGCGGTCTTCTCGATCCTGGCAGCGTCCTGCGGCGCCAGGTCGACCAGCGCGGCGAAGTAGCCGGAGCCCCATTGCAGGCGGGTGGCCGGGCCCTCGCTCTTGGCGAAGGATTCCTCGTACCAGCGCAGCGCCTCCTCGGTGCGGCCCTGCTTGCGCGCATTGCCGCCCAGCTGGCTCATCAGGTAGTAGGGCGAATGGCTCTTGGCCAGGCTGGTCTTCAGCAGCTCGTCGCTCTCCTTCCACAGCCCGGCCTGGCCCAGCAGATAGGCCACCGAGGTGATCACGGCCTGGCGCTCATAGCCCTCGGTGACCTCGCGGTCGGCCTTGGCGGCATGGGCCTTGACGTCCTGCACCAGGGCGGGCGGGAGCGTCGGCGTCAGCGAATCCTTGGGCTGGTCGATGCGGGCCAGCTGCACGCGGGCGATCAGGGCCTGGCTGCGGTCGGCGCGCGACAAGGTGGCGTCGGCCTCCAGGCGCTTCAGCGCCAGGTCGTACTCGGCCACCAGGGCCTGACGCTCGGCGCCGGCCTCGGGGCTCAGCGCCTTGACGATGTCGCTGGCCTCGTTGCCCAGCACGTCGGCATGGGTGCGGCTCAGCTTGGCATCGCCCAGGATGCCGCGCACGCGCTCGCGCAGCGCCGCGTCGGGCTTGACGCCCTGGCCGCCCTGGCTGGCGGCGAGCGCCTTCAGCCACAGCCGGTTGGTGGTCTCGGCATCGCCCGCGCCGGCGCTGGCCACGGCCAGCTGCACCAGCAGGCCGGGGCGCTCGGCGGCCGGCACCAGCTGCTGCTCATCGGTCTCCCAGGAGTAGAAGCCCAGCAGGCGCCATTCGTTGGCGCCCAGCTTCTTGCCGGCCTGGGCATCGGCCAGCACCGCCTTGACCGGGCGGCCGCCGGCCAGGCCCAGCTGCAGCACCTGCAGCACCTGGGGCGCGTCGGCCTCGCCGGGCAGGCGGGTCAGCTCCTGGCCCTCGGGGCTGAAGAGGATCATCGTCGGGTAGCCGCGCACCTTGAAGCGGGCGCCCAGCTTCTGCGCGCCGGGCAGGTCGCCGTCGATGTTGACCGCGACGAAGGCGCGCGACTGCTCGATGAAGTCCTGGCGGTTGAACAGCGTGGCCTTCAGCTGGTTGCAGGGCGGACACCATTTGGCGCCCCAGTACAGCAGCACCGGCTTCTTCTCGGCCTTGGCGCGGGCGAAGGCGCGTTCGATGTCGGCATCGGCCGCGGCGCTCTGCCAGGCCACGCCGGCGCTGGTGGCGGGAGCGGTCGCCTGAGCGACCGGGGCGATCAGGGCCAGCGCGAGCGCCAGCGCGGTGAGTGGGGTCGGTTTCATGGCCCGATTGTCGACCCGGGGGCAAGCCCCTGCCCATGAGGGGAATGCAGGAGCTTATGCGCTGGGCGCACAAGCCCCCGGGGCGCCGGGCGGCCGCCTCAGCGGGTCTCGACGACCGCCGCGGTCAGGCGCCGCACCAGCGGCAGCACCAGCAGCAGGGTCGGGAAGGCGACCACCCAGGACCAGGCCCATGAGCCCAGCCAGATGCGCAGGAAACCGGGCACCGGGCCGACGCCGCGCAGGGTGCTGATCGCGGAGACGATGCAGGTCATCAGGATGGACAGCAGCAGCGGCATCACGATGCCGGCATAGCGGGCCGGCAGCTTGCGCGAGCGGGCGGTGGGAACGATGGAGGGCTGTGAGGAGGAGTCGAAAGCGTTTTTTGTCATCGGAGAACTCGTTGGACAAGAGGGTCAAGGCAGGCACCAGCGCCCATCCCGACCCGGGATGGTGTAGTGCGTTGCTTGACGTTAGACGCTTACGACCGATGTGCTGTGACATCGGCGGCGCCAGTCTAACCTACGGATCGCCTGACTATCATCGCGCCCTATGCAAGACCTGACACTCGTCACGCCATCCGTCACGCTGGAGCAGCGCCTGGAGCGGGCGCTGCAGCTGCTGCGCGCGCAGGCGCGGCCGGAGCAGCTGGAGGCGCTGGCGCGCTTTGGCATCACCGGCGCGACCCGGCTGGGCCTGTCGGTGCCGCAGATGCGGGCCCTGGGCAAGCAGCTGGGCCGCAAGGACCATGAGCTGGCGCTGGCGCTGTGGGACACCGGCATCCCGGACGCGCAGATCGTCGCGGCGCTGCTGGCCGATCCGGCCGCGCTGACGGTTGCGCAGATGAACCACTGGACGCGCGGCATGCAGGCCTGGGATGTCTGCGACCAGGCCTGCGGCAATGCCTTCGCCCGCTCGCCGCTGGCCTGGGCGCGCATCCCGGTCTGGGCCGGCGCGGGCGAGGAATTCGTCAGGCGCGCCGCCTTCGCGCTGCTGGCGACCCTGGCGGTGCACGACAAGCGGCGGCCCGATGCGGACTTCGCCGCGCTGCTGCCGCTGATCGAGGCGGCGGCCGACGACGAGCGCAACTTCGTCAAGAAGGCGGTCAACTGGGCGCTGCGCCAGATCGGCAAGCGCTCGGCCGGGCTGAGGCTGGAGGCCATCGCCTGCGCCGAGCGGCTGCGCCAGCGGCCCGAGAAGAGCGCGCGCTGGATCGCGGCGGATGCGCTGCGCGAGCTGAAGAAGTACCAGTAGCCATGAACCTGCCATCCTGCGGCGCCAGCACCCAGCTGATCCGCACCCGGGTCTCGCACCGCATCCGCACCGCCACGTTCCGCGACGACCTGGTGGGCTGGCTGATGGCGGGCCGCAAGCGCCTGGCCACGCCCGCCGGCGAGATCCGCTTCGGCGCCGGCCAGGTCTTCCTGATCCCGCGCGCGACCCAATGGGACCTGGTCAACGAGGCCGCGCCGGGCGGGGTCTACGAGGCGCGCCTGATCGGCTTCGCGCCGCCGCTGATCGAGCGGTTCCACCAGCGCTTCGGCCAGTTCGCCGGCGTGCCGGCGCTGCAGGGCGCGGCCGGCACCGCGGCGGATGCGGCCTTCGCCGCCACCTTCGAGCATGCCAGCGCGGCGCTGCGAGAAGAGCCCGACAGCTCCGAGGCCATGCGCGAGCATCGGGCGCTGGAGCTGCTGTTGCTGCTGGCCGAGCGCGGCCTGGTGTTTGCGCCGGCGCGCGGCCTGGCCTGGGCCGACCGCGTGCAGCGCCTGGTGGGCCAGCGGCCCCAGGCCGATTGGACGGTGGAGGCGCTGGCGCGCGCCTTCCACCTGAGCGCCAGCACCCTGCAGCGCCGGCTGGCCGAGGAGGGCAGCTCGGTCAGCCGCTGCGTGCGCGAGGTGCGGCTGGAGGCCGCGCTGGCCCTGCTGCAGCAGGGCTCGGGCCTGCAGGTCTCGGAGATCGCGGCCCGCTGCGGCTATGACTCGCACAGCCGCTTTTCCGCCGCCTTCCGGCAGCGCTTCGGCTTCGCGCCCTCGGACTTGCGCCCCTGAGCAGGATGAGCCGCGGCGCACAGCGATTGGGGTCTGCGGGCTAGCGCGCCAGGCCGTGCCGAGCGACGATGCAGGCTGTTCCTGACCTCGTAGAGTGAATCCCGCCATGCATCGTCAACAAGCACGCAAGTTCGCCCTGGCCGCCGCCCTGATCGGCGCCTCGACCCTGGTCCATGCCGCCGGCTTCAAGCTGAGCAGCCCGGACATCAAGGCCGGTGGCCTGATTCCGCAGCGTTTCGAGTTCAACGGCTTCGGCTGTTCCGGCGAGAACCGCTCGCCGGTCCTGCAATGGAGCGGCGCGCCGGCCGGCACCAAGAGCTTCGCCGTCACGGTCTACGACCCGGATGCGCCGACCGGCTCGGGCTGGTGGCATTGGTCGGTGGTCAACCTGCCGGCCGAGCTGACCGGGCTGCCGGCCGACGCCGGCGCGGTGGGCGGCGCCAAGCTGCCCCAGGGCGCCAGCCATGTGCGCATCGACTACGGCGTCGCCGGCTGGGGCGGCACCTGCCCGCCGCCGGGCGACAAGCCGCACCGCTACATCTTCACCGTCTATGCGCTGAAGACGGAGCGGCTGGACCTGCCCGCCGATGCCACCGCCGCGCTGGCCGGCTACATGATCAAGGCCAACGCGCTGGGCCAGGCCAGCTTCACGGCCCGCTACGGCCGGCCGAAGGGCAACTAGGCGGGCTGATGATCGATCAGCGGCCGGCGCGCAGCGCGTCCAGCTGCGCGCGCAGCTCCGCGATCTCGGCGGCGAAGTTGTCGCGCGCCGTGGTCGCGCCGACCAGCTCCATCTCGGCCGCCAGGCGCGCGTCGGATTCGGTGGCCGAGGCGGCCACATGGCGCTCGATCTGGCGGCGCAGATCGGCGAGCTGCGCCTCCTTGCCCTCGATCGCCAGCTGGTCCTTGGCCTTGCCGACCAGGGCGTCGGAGGCGATGTCGCGCGCATGGCGCAGCTCGATGGTCAGCCGCTCGATGCTGGCGTCGCGCTCCGCCAGCCGCGCCAGGGCCTGGTCGCGCTCCTCGGTGAGCGCGGCCAGTTGCGCGCTCAGCGCGTCGCGCGCGGTTTCGGCCTGCTCGTTGAGCTGCAGCAGCGAGGCCAGGTCGCCATCGCTGTGCGAGAGCTTGTCGCGCAGGCCGGCGGCGGCGTCCTCGGCCAGCTGCCTGGCCCAATCGCCCAGCGCGGCCGCCAGGGGCGCGGGCAGCTCCACCTTGGGTGCCTCGGCGGCCGGTGCCTGCGCGGCGCGCCAGGCCGCCAGATGCGGGTGGATGGCCTGCGCCGAGGCGCCCGCCCCGAGCGTGTCGCGCAGGCCGCCGAGCGTGACCGGCCGGCCACCGTCCGCCAGGCGCTGCGCGGCGGCGGCGACCTGCTCGAAGCCGATGTCTCGATTGCTGGTGGTCTTGTTGTTTTCTTCTGCGTCTGCCATGGCGGTATGCGGTAAGTAGCACGCCCGATGCTGGGCGGATTTATCCCTGAAGGCGACCGCCCGGGCCAATCTCTTTAATCGCCGGAGTCGGGCCGATCACCGACCGGGCGGCGGCTGCCAGAGCTCGACCTTGTTGCCCTCCGGGTCGATGACCCAGCCGAACTTGCCGTACTCCGAATCGTCGGTCCGATCCAGGACCTGGCAGCCCTCGTCCCGCAGAGCCTGCAGCAGCGCGTCCAGATTGTCGACGCGGTAATTGATCACGAAGGGCGCGCTGCCGGGGGCGAAGGACTCGTCGCCGGCCGCGCCGATGGACCAGATCGTCGTGCCGGCCGTCGGCTGGCCTGCCGCGTCGGTCCAACTGAAGGCGGCACCGCCCCAGGGCAGCAGCTCGATGCCCAGATGGCGCTGGTACCAGGCGCGCAATGCGCCGGGATCTTTGGCCGTGAAGAAGATGCCGCCGATGCCGGTGACGCGTCGCTTGTTGCTCATCCGGGTCTCCTTGTTTCCTTGCATTCTTTTTGCTCGCGCGATGGCTGCGCGGGCAGCGTGCCATGATTCTTTGCGGCCGGATGCATTCGAGACCCGAAGGGGCGTTTCGAGGACTCCTGAGTGAATGAATGCGGGAAGGCCGGCGGCGCCGCGCGCGCTCAGTCAGCCGCGCCGGGCCGCCTCGATCGTCGCGATGTCGATCTTGCCCATCTGCATCATCGCCTCGAAGGCGCGCCGGGCCGCGGCGGGGTCGGGATCGTTGATCGCCTCGATCAGCACGCGCGGCGTGATCTGCCAGGACAGGCCCCATCGGTCCTTGCACCAGCCGCAGGCGCTGGCCTGGCCGCCGTTGTCGATGATCGCCTGCCACAGGCGGTCGGTCTCGGCCTGGTCGTCGGTGGCGATCTGGAAGGAAAAAGCCTCGTCGGGCTTGAAGGCCGGCCCGCCGTTCAGGCCGAGGCAGGGAATGCCGGCCACGGTGAACTCGACCGTCAGCACATCGCCCTGCTTGCCGGAGGGATAGTCGCCGGGCGCATGCAGCACCCGGCCCACCGCGCTGTCCGGAAAGGTCCGCGCATAGAACTGCGCGGCCTCCAGCGCGCCACCGTCGTACCAGAGACAGATCGTGTTCTTGGGGATCATCGGGGTGCTCCAAGGGGTGGGGAGGTGGATCGTACGCGCGGGTTGGGGACCTTGGGCAGGGGCGGGGGCGACTGCGTGGTCGGTTGTAAGCTTTGCTGCCTTTGGCGGAACCTTTGGTAGCCTCGCCAATACTTCAAACGGAGGGAGAAGCGATGAGCCCTCATTCAGTTGAAGCGCAAGGAAAGCCATTCGTCACGGCACGGGCCACCGTGATAGGCCGCGCAGCGGTGCGGCATGCAACATATTGAGCGCCATCGAATGAAACCTAGTGCGTTTGAGAGCAGTCGAACGTACGTCGACATGGTGCTCTTGGGAAGGCAATGATGAGCAGCGCTGCTGTAGTCGTTCTACTGGTGGGTGGGATTGCGTACGGTGCGTACGCTATTCCGGCCATGTTCCAGTTCTTCTCCTACTGTGAGCACGTTGCTGCTGCCACAGGCAGGACTGAGGAAAACGCCAGTCCGAAGGCTCACGACGATGGGGGACTGAATGCATTCCAGCGAGAGCAGTACCGCATGCTCCGGAGCGGCGAGTTTGTAAACGGTGGAGATCCAGCAATCGTCGCTCGCGGTGCCGCTATTGCGAGCAAGCTCAGGAATTCGTTCTGGGCCGCCGTGGCCTTGGTTTTCTCTGTCGCTGTTGCGGAGCTATGGGCAAAGTGACACCCGACCAGTCGCTCGAGCCGACGGCCCTCGGCAAGTCTCGGTTCGCGGCTCAGCTTCAACGTAGGCCGTTCATGCGCACGTCGTGGTTTGCTGCAAGTTTCTTCGCCGCGCATTTCATTTCGAGTGTGGGTGCGCTGCTGTGGTCGTTCACGACATCGGCTGCGCACTTCGATGGGCGCCATGTATCCTGGTTGTCGCGAAATCTTTCTGGACCTGCCTTTGAGATCTTGTGGTTTCCACTTTCGCTGCTTGATGCTCCACCACGAGTTCTACCCGGACTGTGGGGCTATCTACCGACCGTCTTAAACAGCGCACTGTGGACGGCCATAGTCGTGCTCTGCCTTAGAAAGGCTGGTTGGACTTGGGGCAATGATTGAGGTCAGCCTGCACATACTGTTGCCGGAGCAGCCGAGCCTGTCAGGATTTTTGTGTGCGAGGCATAGCATGACGACCAGGAGCATCTATGCCAACCAAGAAGAAGCCGGCGGGAGCCGGCATGACGGCGCTGCCGTCGATCCCCAAGGAACTCATTGAGCAGCTGACCGGCGGCTCGACGCCGATGACGGCCGAGCAGATCAACGCCACGACCATGGCGCTGAAGAAGGCGCTGATCGAGCGCGCGTTGGGCGCGGAGCTGTCGCACCACTTGGGCTATCCGCCCGGCACGGCCAAGCCGGAGGAGGCCGGCAACCAGCGCAACGGCAAGTCCGCCAAGACGGTCTTGACCGAGGACGGTCCGTTGCGCATCGAGGTGCCGCGCGACCGCGCCGGCTCGTTCGAACCCATCCTTATCCCCAAGCACGAGCGGCGCTTCACCGGCTTCGACGACAAGATCGTGGCCATGTACGCGCGTGGCATGACGGTGCGCGAGATTCAGGGCTTCCTGGCCGAGCAGTACGGCACCGAGGTCAGCCCCGAGTTCATCAGCTCCGTGACGGATGCCGTGATGACCGAGGTCTCGGCCTGGCAGAGCCGGCCGCTGGAGCCGATGTATCCGGTGGTGTTCTTCGACGCTCTGCGCGTGAAGATTCGCGAGGATGCGGTGGTGCGCAACAAGGCTATCTACCTGGCCCTGGGCGTGCTGCCCGATGGCACGCGCGACATCCTGGGCCTGTGGATCGAGAACACCGAGGGCGCGAAGTTCTGGATGAAGGTCTTCAACGATCTGAAGACCCGAGGAGTCGCCGACATCCTGATTGCCGTCACCGATGGGCTCAAGGGCATCCCCGAGGCGCTCGCTGCCGTGTTCCCAGCCACGACGCTGCAGACCTGCATCGTGCACCTGATCCGCAACAGCCTGGACTTCGCGAGCTGGAAGGACCGCAAGGCCCTGGCGGCGGCCTTGAAGCCAATCTACACGGCGTCCAGTGCTGACGCGGCCCAGGCCGAACTCGATGCCTTCGAGGCGAGCGCCTGGGGCCAGAAGTTCCCGACCGTGACGGCCACCTGGCGCCGGGCCTGGGATCGGGTCATCCCGTTCTTCGCCTTCAGCCCAGCCGTGCGGCGCGTGATCTACACGACCAACGCCATCGAGAGCATCCACAGTCGGCTGCGCAAGATCATCAAGACGCGCGGCCACTTCCCCAGTGACGATGCCGCTACCAAGCTCCTGTGGCTGGCGCTGCGCAATATCACGGCCGACTGGGGCCGCGCGGCCAAGGAATGGAAGGAGGCCATGAACCAATTCGCCATCGCCTACGGCGAGCGATTTACCTGACCTGCCGCGTAATATGCGGCGCGGGCTCGTCTGAATCGGCGAGCCCTACACCGAGCCTCGAACACAGAAATTCAGACAGCCCCGAGCAGCCGACCCAACCTCACCGTCGAGTGGGAGGCTTCCAGCTTATTTCGCACGCCGGAGGCCATCGCTCATATTCAACGTTGGACCTCATGACTGACGCCCCCGGTAGCTCCGACCTTTTGCTCAGCATTGCGGGTGCAGGCACCGAATACCGTCTTTGCCTTCCGCACCTGCTGCCGGAAGCCATAGATCAAGCCGCCATGCTCGCCGCGGCGCAAGCCGTTCTTGCCCAGAACTCGAAGTCGGAGTCTGCGCAAGCGCTGCGCGCCCAGAGCATGGCCACCTTCATGCTCCTTTGCGCTGGCGAGCTCGACGCGGCTGAAGGCGTTCTAGACAGGGTCATCGCTGCTCAGGCTGCGATGGGGGACGCCAGGACGCGCAGTGCCTCCGAGTTGCGGCTGGTACAAGTTCTTCAGCGACTCGGGCGCGTGAACGAAGCGGTGCGCCTTGCCTCTGAAGTCGTGGCGCAGCAGTCAAACGATTCACCCGTCCGGCACTTTGCTCTGCATCATCTGGGAAAAGCGCTGATGCAGGCCGGGGCACATGGCGAAGCTCGTGCCGCCCTTGTGGAAGCACTGGCGCTTCGTCTGGCTTTGGGTAACGCGGAGCTAATCGCCTCTACTCGGCAGGCACTCACGCTGTTGGAGTCACGCCCGTTGGCCGCAACCCCGCCGCATGAAGCATGAAGGACCTAGGCGTCCTACAGAAATCGCCATGTTCATGCCGTGATTCGCTTCCTCGACGGCCGTGCTTAAACGGCTTGACCTGTTGATCTCAGGCGCAGCCGTCAGCCGCGTATCGCGCCCTCAATCCGACGCCGCCCTCATCAACGCCGCCCGCGTCGCAGCATCGGCCGGGAAGAAATGCTCGACGCGCAGCGAGGCCACGGTCACGTCCAGCGGCGTGCCGAAGGTGGTGAAGGCGGAGAACAGGGCCAGCTCGCCGGCCGAGGAGCGCAGCCGCGTGTGCATCAGCGGGGTCACCGGGGCCGGCGCGATCAGGCGCGGCACATGCGGGCGCAGTTCCTCCAGCAGCGGGCGCAGCGCCGGCACATGCTGGGCCTCGCTGCTGGCGCGCTGCCACAGGGCGGCGCAGACCTCGTCCTCGTTGGCGCACAGATGGCGCAGGCCGCCGGGCTGCAGGCAGGCGCGCAGCAGGTTGAAGTCGTGTTCCAGCAGCGCCGGGTCGACGCCCAGCAGACGCATCAGGCCGCGCAGACCCTTGTTGGCCATCAGCAGGTTCCAGGCACCGTCGATCACCAGCGCGGGGGCCGGATCATGCGCCTCCAGCAGATGGGTCAGCGCGGCGCGCACCGGCGCCATCTCGGGGTCGTCCAGGCTGGTCTCGCGGTAGGCCGGTGCATAGCCGGCCGCCAGCAGCACCTTGTTGCGCTCGTCCAGCGGCGCCTCCAGCGCGTCCAGCACGGCGATCAGCATCTCGCGGCTGGCGCGCGAGCGGCCGGTCTCGATGCAGCTGAGATGGCGCTGCGAGACGCCGACGCGCAGCGACAGCTCCAGCTGGCTGATGCGGCGCTGGGCACGCAGTGCGGCCAGCGGCGAGGCGATGTTCGGGGATGAAGCAGCGGAGGTGGCGGCGTTGTTCATGGCCCCGATGCTAGCGGGGCCGGGTCTTGCCGCAATGACCTTGGAGGTCATGATGGCGAGTTCAGGCCTGGAAGGGTGAGAGGTTTTCGTCGCGAGCCAACGCCAGGCTAGGCGGACGGCGCACAGGAACCGGAACGTACTTCCTGTACGTGAGGATTCCGAGCACCGGCCAACAACGCATGGCGTTGGCGCAGTAGAAAACCTCTCAGCCTCTCAACGCAGGTCCTGCTCGCGAGGCCGGATGCCATAGGCGCGGAACAAGCGCTCGACGCTGCCGTCGCGCAGCATCGCCTGGTAGAGCTCCTGCAGGCGGGCGCGCTCGGTGTCCTCGACGCCGCTGCTGGTGGCCAGCCAGACCTCGCCGGCCTCCAGCTCCAGGCCGACCTGGAACTGCGCCGGATCGCGGCCGCTGCTGCGCACCTTGTCCATATTGACCACGTCGCCACCATAGAGCGCGTCGACATGGCCGCGCTCCAGCAGGCGCAGCATGTCCTCGACGCTGTTGGCCAGCACCACCTGCCTGGCGTCGAAGCCATGGCGCTGCAGCTGCGCCAGGTTCGGGCTGGCGCGCAGCACCGTCAGGCGCAGGCCGCGCGCCTGTTCCAGGGTCGACACCGGCGGCTGGCCGCCGCGGTTGATGAAGACGAAATGCTGCACATAGAGCTTCAGCAGCCATTGGTAGCGGGGCTCGCGCTCGGGCGTGCGCGTCAGCGGCAGGATGGCCACGCGCGGGTTGTTGGCGGCCATCTGCATCGCGCGCGCCCAGGGATAGATCTCGACCCGTTGCGGCGAGGGGCCGGCGCGGCGCAGCAGCTCCTCGACCACCTCGACCAGCACGCCGGGGCGCTGCGGCTGGCCTTCGATCGCGAAGGGCGGCAGGTCGCCGCTGACGACGCGCAGCCCGGCGAGCGGCGGTGTGGCCGCGGCCGGCAGGGCCGGTGCAAGCAGCAGTAGTAGCCGCAGCAGATGGCGTCGAGAGATCCTGGATGGCATATGCCCGGCATGCTCGCATGGCGCACCGGGCGCCGACAAGCCTTGACCCTAAGCCCCGCCCCGCGCCGGCGAGGGCCGGGCGAACTGGGCCAGCGCGACGCCGCCCAGCGTGACCGCGGCGGCCAGCAGCTTGACCGGGCTGAAGCTCTCGCCCATCGCGACCCAGGCCGACAGCGCGGCGATCGGCGGCATCAGGTAGACCAGCGGCGCGGTGCGGGCCACGCCGCGCTGTGCATTGACCCAGCCCCAGGCCAGCCAGCCGGCGAAGCCGCTGACCACCACGGCCCAGATCGCGCCGGCCCACAGCCAGGGCGAGATGCCGGCCCAGTCGACCCGGGCCGCGGCCGGCGCGCTGAACAGCAGCACCGGCAGGCTGGCGAACAGGGTCACATGGCCCATCACCAGCACGCCGCCATGGCGCGCGATCAGCGGCTTGCTGGCCACCGTGTAATAGCTGAACAGCGCGGCCGCCAGCAGCAGCACCAGGTCGCCGCCGCTGGCCTGCCATTGCGCGCCCAGCAGCTTGTCGGACATGAAGAGCAGCGCGCCGCCGGCCGCCACCGCGACGCCCAGGATCTGCGCGCGCGACAGCGCCTCCAGCCCGGTCAGGCGCAGGATCAGCAGGGTGAACACCGGGCCGCAGGCCAGCAGCACCGAGCTGGAGAAGGCGGTAGACCAATGCACGCCGTAGCTGGCCAGCGCCAGGTGCAGGCCCTGGCCGATCAGGCCCAGGCGCAGCAGTGCCCACCAGTCGGCGCGCGGCAGGCGCGGCCAGGCCAGGCCGAAATGCCACAGCAGCAGCAGGGCCGCGCAGACGGGCATCAGCAGGTAGCGCAGGAACAGGAAACCGCCCGGGCCGATGACCTGGAACAGGGTCTTCTGCAGCGGGAAGTTCAGGCCCCAGACCAGGATGGTCAGCAGGCCGACCCAGAGGGCCCGGGAAGCGCGGGATGGGGGCATGGGCGCGATCTTGCCGCAGACCCGCCCGCGCCGGACGAAAAAAGACCCCGTCGCGCTTGCGCGCCGCACGGGGCAGAGGGGAGGATCAGTAATCGTGCGGTGCGCACAACAAGGGGCGCACCGGCTCACAAGCCTCAGCGGTCCTTGCGCAGGATGCCTTCCGGTTTGGCGGCGCTGCCCATCATGAAGACGGTGTAGACGCCCTGGTTCTGCACCGCCAGGGTGGGGACGTTGTAGATCGGCTGCACCTGGTCGGGCGTGAAGACGCTCAGCTGCGAGGTGGTCGGTGCGGTGACGCTCGCAATGGCCGAGCTCTTGCCGGCCGGCACATTGCTGGCGATGGCGCTGTAGTCCAGGGTCAGCGTCAGGCCGCCGTTCTGGTTGGCCAGGCCGTTGATCACGCGGAACTTGGCGGTGCTGGCGACGGGCAGGCGGTTGTCGTCGGCCAGCACCTCGACCTGCGGCGCATTGGCCGGGCCCCAGATAAGCAGGGTGTAGTCGCTGCCGGCGGCCAGGGTGGTGGTCCTGGCGGGGATGGCCACGCCGGCGACGGTCGCGTTCAACACCGGCTGGCCGGCGGTGACGATCTGGTACTCACCGATCTTGCTGTTGTTGGCCAGCATCGTGGTGCCGCCCAGCGTGGCGGTGACCGCGGCGTTGTCGGCGACGGTGGAGACGACGCGGGCACGCGCATTGCTGGCGCCCTGGGCGCTGGTGGCGCCCTGCTGGGTCATCAGCAGGCTGCCGACCAGGACGCCGCCCTGGGTCGGCGTGATCACCAGGGTGGCGACCTGCTTGCTGGCCAGCGTGATGGTCGGGATGTTCAGGCGCAGGTCGGTCTTGCTGCCGGCGGCGGTGACGCGCACGCGGTAGGCGCCGCTGGCGACGGTGCTGATCCCGCCGCCGCCCTCGGTGGAGGCGAAGGTCGGCGTGGCATTGCCCAGGTCGTCGACGTTCTGGGTCAGGTAAACGTCGAGCTTGCCGGTCTCGGCCAGGTTGATGACCTGCAGCTTGCTGTAGTTGTCGGCCGGCGCGTCCTGCGACTCGTCGATGGCCTCGGCCTTCATATTGCCGGCCCAGCCATAGCTGATCAGGGCGTAGTTCCGATCCTTGGTCATCGTGGCGCTGCGCGAGGTCAGCGTGGTGCCGCCGGACTGCACCAGCATCGTCAGGCTGGTGTCGGCATCGACCGCGGCATAGGAGCTGGCGCCGCCATAGGCGACGCCGGTGGCGAGGGAGGTCTCGCCGATCTTCAGGTCCAGGCCGGTGTAGGCGCTGCTGGCATTGACCAGCCGCAGCTGCGCCTTGCCCTTGTTGCTGCTGTCACTGCCACCGCTGCCGCCGCAGGCGGCGAGCAGGGTCAGGCCGGTCATCATCATCAAACCTGCGGCCAGGCGCTTGAAACCCATCACGAACTCCTTCACGAGAATGGGCGCGATTGGAGTCGGGCGGCTTTGCTGGCTGTTGTCCGCAGGTTGCGCAGCGTGAAGATTTGTTGAGTTCGGGCGCCTGTCGCCCGATGCCGACTGCTAGCATGCCTTTCGTCATGACGCACCCCTACCCGCATCTGCTGGCCCCGCTGGACCTGGGCTTCACCACCCTGAGGAACCGCGTGCTGATGGGCAGCATGCATACCGGCCTGGAGGATGGCTCCAAGCATTTCGAGCGCATGGCGGCCTATTTCGCCGAGCGCGCGCGCGGCGAGGTGGGGCTGATCGTCACCGGCGGCTTTGCGCCGAACATCGAGGGCTGGGCCAAGCCCTTCGCCGGCACCCTGGCCAGCTCCCGCGCGCTGCGGCGCCACCGCATCGTCACCGACGCGGTGCACGCCGAGGGCGGCAAGATCGCGCTGCAGATCCTGCACACCGGGCGCTATGGCTATCACCCGCTGGCCGTGGCGCCCTCGCGCATCCGCTCGCCGATCTCGCCCTTCACGCCGCGCGAGCTGAGCACGCGCGGCATCGAGCGCCAGATCCGCGCCTTCGTGCGCTGCGCGGCGCTGGCGCGCGAGGCCGGCTACGACGGCGTCGAGGTGATGGGCTCCGAGGGCTATTTCATCAACCAGTTCCTGGTGACGCATACCAACCAGCGCCGCGACGCCTGGGGCGGCAGCTATGAGAACCGCATGCGCCTGCCGTTGGAGATCCTGGCCCGCATGCGCGAGGCGGTGGGTCCGGACTTCATCATCATCTACCGCCTGTCGATGCTGGACCTGATCCCGGACGGCAGCAGCTGGGACGAGGTGCTGACTCTGGCGCGCCGGGTCGCGGCCGGCGGCGCGACCCTCATCAACACCGGCATCGGCTGGCATGAGGCGCGCGTGCCGACCATCGCCACCAGCGTGCCGCGCGCCGGCTTCGCCTGGGTGACCGCCAAGCTGCGTGCCCAGCTGCGCGCCGAGGGCATCACGATCCCGCTGGTCACCAGCAACCGCATCAACATGCCCGAGGTGGCCGAGAGCGTGCTGGCCGACGGCAGCGCCGATATGGTCAGCATGGCGCGGCCCTTCCTGGCCGATGCGGAGTTCGTGCGCAAGGCGCGCGAGAACCGCGCCGACGAGATCAACACCTGCATCGCCTGCAACCAGGCCTGCCTGGACCATGTGTTCCAGCAGAAGATCGCCAGCTGCCTGGTCAACCCGCGCGCCGCGCACGAGACCGAGCTGCGCCTGCTGCCGCTGGCCGCGGGGCAGCGCCGCAAGCGCATCGCGGTGGTCGGCGCCGGGCCGGCCGGCCTGGCGGCGGCCTGCACCCTGGCCGAGCGCGGCCATGCGGTCGAGCTGTTCGACGCCGCGGCCGAGATCGGCGGCCAGTTCAATATGGCCAAGCGCATCCCGGGCAAGGAGGAGTTCCAGGAGACCCTGCGCTACTTCGCCCGCCGCCTGCAGACCAGCGGCGTGAACCTGCGGCTGAACCAGCGCGTCGGCGCGGCCGAGCTGGCCGGCTACGACGAGGTGCTGCTGGCCACCGGCGTCAAGCCGCGCGATCCGCGCATCAAGGGCCAGGACGACCCGGCGCTGGCCGGCCGTGTGCTCAGCTATGTCGACGTGCTGCAGCGCCGGGCCGAGGTGGGGCGGCGCGTTGCGATCGTCGGCGCCGGCGGCATCGGCTTCGACATCGCCGAATACCTGCTGGAGGCCGGCCATTCGCTGGCGCTGGACCCGCCGGCCTGGCGGCGCGAATGGGGCGTGGCCGATCCGGCCGAGGTGCGCGGCGGCGTGCAGCGCCCGCAGCCGGGCGCGCCCGCGCGCGAACTGACCCTGCTGCAGCGCAAGCGCGGCAAGCCCGGTGCCTCCTTGGGCAAGACCACCGGCTGGATCCACCGCGCGGCGCTGAAGATGAAGAACGTCGAGATGCTGGCGGGCGTCAACTACGAGTCGATCAGCGCCGAGGGCCTGTGGGTCAGCTACGGCGAGCAGCGCCGCGACCTGCAGCTGGTCGCGGCCGACACCATCGTGCTGTGCGCGGGCCAGGAGCCGCAGCGCGAGCTGGAGGCGCCGCTGCGCGCCGCCGGCGTCGTTGTGCACCTGATCGGCGGTGCCGACGAGGCCGCGGAACTGGACGCCAAACGTGCAATATTGCAGGGAACCCGGCTCGGCATGAGTCTCTAGACCCTGGTCGGGCTCAAGCGGGGCCGCCACACTCCCGATTCGCCGTTCACGAGGGAACACCCGGCGGTTGCGGGTGAGCAATAAACAGATATGGCCGCAGCGGCGCGATGACTCATCGCGCCATCCCGCTGCGACCCACAAGGTTTGTCCGCCCATGAGCCTGATCTCTTGCCGCCGCTGGCCGCTGGCCCTGGCCGTGCCAGGTCTTGCGTTCGCCCATCCCGAGGCCTCTCTGACGGCCATCGACCCCGCCAGCCCGATGCTGTGGCTGGGCGTGTTCTCGGTGCTGGGCACCCTGGGCATGGGCCTGGGGCTCGCGCTGCTGCGCTTGCAGCGCCGCCGCCTGCGCCAGCGCAAGACCGAGCTGCTGCGCGTGCGCCGCGAGCGCACCAAGCTCAGCGCGCTGCTGAACGCGATCCCCGATCCCGTCTTCTTCAAGGATGCCAGCGGCGCCTACGAGGGCTGCAACCCGGCCTTCGAGCAATGCATGGGCATCACCGAGGCCGAGCTGCTGGGCCGCCGCGACGACCAGCTGGCCCAGCGCCCGGCCTGGGCCGCGGCGCTGGCCGGCAGCGACGCCGCGACCACCCAGCGCACCCTGGCCTGGACGCCGGACAAGCGCGTCTGCCTGGATGTGGTGCAGGCGCCGGTGTTCGACGAGGAGCAGCCGCTGGGCGCCATCGGTGTCGTGGGGGTGGCGCGCGACGTCACCGCGCTGCGCGACGCGATGACCCAGCTGCACCGCGCGGTCACCGTGTTCGAGCATTGCGGCGAGGGCATCATGGTGCTGGACGCCGGCCTGCGCGTGCAGGACGTCAACCCGGCGCTGTGCGCGATCACCGGCTACGGCCATGACGAGCTGATCGGCAGCCTGCCGCGCTACCTGCAGGCCGAGCACCAGGACCCGGAGCTGCTGCGCGCCCTGTGGGCCGAGGTCGGCGCCAAGGGCAAGTGGAGCGGCGAGCTGGTAGACCGCCACAAGCTCGGCGACAGCATCCCGGTCTGGGCCACCATCGTCTGCGTGCCGGCCACCGAGGCCGGCGGCGAGCCGCATTACCTGGCGGTGCTGACCGACATCTCGCGCCTGAAGCAGACCGAGGCCGAGCTGCTGCACCAGTCCCTGCACGACCGCCTGACCGGCCTGCCGAATCTGGCCCTGCTGCGCGACCGCATCGCGCGCCAGATCGGCATCGCCCAGCGCGACCATACCTGCGTCGCGGTGCTCTACATCGACCTGGACGGTTTCCGCGAGGTCAACGACATCGCCGGCCACAGCTCCGGCGACGAGGTCATCAAGGAGGTGGCGGCGCGCTTCGTCAACGTCGTGCGCGCCAGCGACTCGGTGGCTCGCGTCGGCGCCGACGAGTTCGTCGTCGTGCTGTCCGGCCTGGTCGACGAGGAGACCTCGATGCGCCTGGGCGACCGCCTGATCCAGGCGATGGACGAACCGATCCTGGTCGGCCAGCAGCGCTTCAACCTCGGCGCCAGCATCGGCCTGGCGCTGTTCCCTACCGACGGCCGCGACGTCGACGAGCTGCTGCGCAATGCCGAGGCCGGCATGTGCCGCGCCAAGCTGAACTTCCGCAACAGCGTGCAGGCCTATCGGCCCGAGCTGACCCAGGCGGTGCAGCAGCGCTTCGAGCTGACCCATGCGCTGCGCCAGGCCAACGAGGCGGCGCAGTTCCGCATCGAATACCAGCCGCAGGTGCGCCTGTCCGACGGCCAGCTGATCGGCGCCGAGGCGCTGCTGCGCTGGCGCCACCCGACGCGCGGCCCGATCTCGCCGGCCGAGTTCATCCCGCTGGCCGAGGAAACCGGCCTGATCGTGCCGATCGGCCGCTGGGTGCTGCAGGAGGCCTGCGCCCAGGCCGCGCGCTGGCAGGGCCTGCCGGGCAAGCCGCAGCAGATCGCGGTCAACGTCTCGGCGCGCCAGCTGCGCCAGAGCGATTTCGTCGCGACCCTGGACTACATCCTGGCCGAGACCGGCTGCCCGGCGCGCGCGCTGGAGCTGGAGGTCACCGAGAGCCTGCTGCTGGAGGACGCCGAGCAGGCGATCGAGCTGCTGACCGAGCTCTCGGCGCGCGGCGTGCGGGTCGCGATCGACGATTTCGGCACCGGCTATTCCTCGCTGTCCTACCTGAAGCGCATGCCGGTCAAGACCCTGAAGATCGACCGCAGCTTCGTCTCCGAGCTCGGCAGCGACGCCAACGTCTCGGCGATCGCCCGCACCGTGATCGTGCTGGCGCGCAGCCTGAACCTGGACGTGCTGGCCGAGGGCGTCGAGACCGCCGAGCAGGCCGCCTGGCTGCGTCGCGAGGGCTGCGACTGGGCCCAGGGCTGGCATTACGGCCGCCCGATGCCGGCCGAGGACTTCAACTTCACCCCGCCGCCGGAACAGCGCAAGGCGCGGGTGCGGCATCTGCAGCTGGCTTGAGCGCGGGAGCTTCCTCCCGATCGTTTCAGCCGGTGGCCGGCGACGTGCTGCCGCTCAAGCGCACCTGACGGCCCCAGACCGCAACCTGGGTGAGGAACAGGTTCTGCCGCCAGGTGGGCTTGACGGAGACAAGCAAGGAACGCTTGTCCTGGGGCAGATCGTTCGGAACGACGACGACCAGGCATAGGCGGAAGCCGAGATCCTCCCAGCCCTCGGAAAAGACCCATTGCGCGCTGCGCTTGCTGTAGAAGGAAATGACGGCATAGCGGTTGGAGCGCGCGAATTGCTTGACCGGTCCCGAGACCTTCAGCTTGAACTGCAGCGATTCGAAGAGCTTGGCCCCGGCCATGGCCTTGAGGAACGGCATCTCGGCGGTGGGTATCTCGGCGATCTGCTTGGACACGGGAGAGATACCCCGGATGCTCATCGAATGAGATCCCGTCTTGGCCTCGACGAAGATGCGTCGTATGCGCGACCAGTCGTGCTTTTTCTCGACCCGGTCCGGCCGGGGCAGCACCGCGACCCGAACCTCGAACAAGGTCGAGTTCTCCCTCGTGTAGCGTCCTTCCTTCTCAAGCGCTTCCAGCAGACCCGCATCTGCCCTGTCCCAAGGGACGGCGGTGCCCTCTTCATCGATGTCAAACTCGAACGGCCCTTCGAACCCGCGCATGCTGATCTCCTCAGGATGTCGAGACCTGTTTATGCCCGCGGGGAGCGACGCTTGAATGACAGCAGAACCTGCGCGCGTAGTCCGAATGTTGACGTCGGTGCCTCAGGCTCAGGTCGTCGGCGGCACGAATGTCTTCACCGGCCGGATCTCCACATCGGTGCCGAAGGCGCGGCCGGGGAAGTCGCGGGCCAGAGCCAGCGCGGCATCGAGGTCGGGCAGCTGGAACAGGGTGCAGCCGGCCGCCGGGGCCTGGTCGGGGGCCTGGTCGTCCCGGTCGTCATGGCGCAGCAGCAAGGTGGCCTCGTCGAACACCGCGATCGCGAGCGCCCGGCCGGCTGCATGCTGGGCCAGCGACCATTCGCGCACCAGCAGGCTGCGCCGCGCCCGGTCGGCCTCGTCCAGCGGGCGGGTCGGGCGGTAGAGGAAGGCGAAGAGTTGTTGCATGGTGATGATGGGTCCTTCTGGGTTGCTGGTTGACGGTCCGCCTAAGATGCCCGCATCGCGCCCTGGGCGCTTGGACAAAAACCGCAAGCAGCCCCCCCGATCCGAGCCGATGCAGCTGAGCCCGTTTCCCGTCGCCACCACCGGGGGCCTGATCGAAGGCCTGGCGGTGCTGCGCAATGCGGCGCGTAGCACGCGCACCCTGGTGGCGGAAAGCCGGCTCAGCGTCGGCATCCGGCTCGCGGGCGCCGCCAGCCTGTGGCGCGACGGCGCGTGGGTGCCCCTGCCGGACCAGACCCTGACCGGCCTGCATTGCGGCTCGCGCATCGTGCGCACCGAGGCCGGCAGCCTGCTGGTGCTGGCGCATCTGCACCCGGCCGCGGCGGTGGCGCTGGGCATCGTCGAGGCCGCGCGGCTGGTGGAGCAGACGCTGGACCTGGCGCGGCTGTGGCCCGTGGCCGAGATCGAGGCTCTGCGCGAGCGCCTGCGGGCGGCGCCGGACGACGGCGCCCGTGCGGCCGCGCTGGAGCGGCATCTGGCCGAGCGGCTGGCCCAGGGCGCCGCGCCGGAGCCGGCCATCGTCGCGGCGGTGGACCGGTTGCGCGCCGAGCCGGCCGAGCTGCGCATCGCCGATCTGGCCCGCGAGCTGGGCCTCAGCACCGACACCCTGGGGCGGCGCTTCGCGGCCGGCGTCGGCGTCAGCCCGAAGCGCTTTGCGCGCGCGGCGCGGCTGCGCTCGGCCGTGCTCAGCTACGGCGCCGGCACGACCCTGACCGAGGTGGCGATGCTGGCCGGCTATTACGACCAGTCGCATTTCGTGCGCGAGATGCGCGCGGCCACCGGCCTGGCGCCGCAGGGCCTGCTGCCCGGCCTTGCCTACTGCTGATCGATCGATAGATCAATAGCGCTTCACGGTCAGCCCTTAGCATCGGGCCCATGCTTGTTGTTCCTCCCGATGCAGTCTCCCCGTCCCTCGCGCCGTTCTGGCATCTGATCACCCGTCTGGGCGAGGCCCAGATCCTGCTGCCCCTGGTCGGCGCGGCCGCCGCCTGGCTGTGGCTGGCGGCGGAGCAGGGGCGGCTGGCGCTGCGCTGGGGCCTGGCGATCGGCCTGGCCGCGCTGCTGACCACTTTGTCCAAGCTGGCCTTCATGGGCTGGGGCCTGGGCTCGGCGCGCTGGGATTTCACCGGCATCTCGGGCCATGCGATGTTCGCCGGTGCCTGCCTGCCGGTGCTGGCCTGGGTCGGCCTGCTGGCGCGCGGCGACCGGGCGCGCCGCGTGGCGGTGGTGGGCGGCTTCCTGCTGGCCGCGCTGGTGGCCTGGTCGCGGCTGGAGGTGCGGGCCCATTCGCCGTCGGAGGCGCTGGCCGGCGCCCTGCTGGGCGGGCTGGCCAGCGCCTGGGTGTTATGGGGTGCGCCGACCCTGCGCCTGGCCCTGCCGCTCTGGCTGCCGGCCGGGCTGGCCGCGGCGGTGCTGCTGCTGCCGCTGTCCGCGCCACGTTCGCGCAGCCATGAGCTGATGATGGAGCTGTCGCGCCAGCTCTCGGGGCGCCAGCAGGTCTACACCCGCCATGAGCTGCATCGCCGGCTCAATGCAGCAGCGTTGCCGGTGCCGGGAACCACAGGGCCAGCTCGGTCTCATCCAAGGTCAGCTCGATGACGATCTCCAGGCCCTGGCGCAGCTCGTAGCTGGATTCGAACCAGCCGCAGCGGCAGGCCGGCTCGTTGCCGGTCAGCAGCTGGGCGGCGGCGATCGCGGCCTGCTGCTGATGTGCTTCGGCGCTGGCTTGCTGCTGGGCTTGCGGCTGGGTTTGCATACTGGACTCCGTGAAAAACTGCCGGATTCGATGAGTCCAGTGTGGGCGTTGGCGCCCGCCATTCCCATCACACGCAGGGCGGCCCGGCGGGGGAGGCGGGGGGAGTCCACCCCCCGAGGGGGGCCTTCAGGCGCGCAGCCCCAGGGCCAGCAGCAGCGTGAACAGCAGCAGATAGGCCAGTGCCAGGAGCCAGACCCAGCGCCGCCGCCGTGGTGGCAGCAGCAGGGCGGCCAGGGGCAGCAGCTGCCCGGCATGGATGCCGATGAAATGCGCCGGCCGCAGGTCGCCGCCGGCCAGCTGCCAGCCCAGCAGCGGCAAGCCGTCGTCCGGCGGCTGGCGCCCGCCCAGCACCATGCCGACCCCGGCGCCCAGCAAGAAGGTCAAGAGCAGGCCCAGCAGCATCGCCAGGCGCCGGGCCGGCGGCTGCCCTGGGTCCGGATGGCGCCAGAGCCGCCAGGCCAGCAGCGGCTGGGTGGCGGTCAGCGCCAGCGCCCCGACGCCCATCAGCGTGTACATCAGCGCATGCCAGCGGTCGTCGGTGTTGTAGTGCGAGGCCTGGCCCAGCGCGGCCTGCAGCGCGATATAGGCCATCTCGAAGCCGCCGGTGGCGATCAGCAGCCAGACGATGCGGCGCAGCGCCCGGCCGTCGCGCTGCGCGGCCGGCAGGTGGCCGATGAACCAGGCCGTCGTCAGGGCCAGCAGCGCGATGGACAGCGCGAACTTGATCGGCTTGATCCAGATATTGGCGCCGCGCAGCAGGCGCTCGTCGAACGTCCAGCCCAGCGCCATCGGCAGCACCAGGGCCAGTAGCAGTAAAGCGAACAGAGTAAGCCGGCGCTCACGTCGGAGCAGCTCGGCCGGCCATTGCCGCCAGCCCGGCCGCGGCCCGGCGGTCAGGGCGGCCGTGCCGACCGCGCTCATGCGGCCTCCCGCAGGCCGGCCGCCGGCCGGCGGCGCCAGACCTCGCGCAGCAGCGCGAAGGCCAGCAGCCCGGCCGGGCCGAACAGGAAGGTCAGCGCCAGCAGCGGCAGCAGCACCAGATGCGGCAGCCCCAGGCGGCCGGCGCGCTCGGCGATCCAGCTGCCGACGAACAGGTCGAAGGCCAGGTAATGCAGCCAGCCGGCGCTCAGCAGCGCGGGCTGGGCCAGCAGGCGCTGCACTGCGGCCATCGAGTCATAGCCGCCGTCGCCCATGCCGTTCGTCGCGAACAACAGCACATAGGCGACGGCCAGCAGCAGCGGGATCAGGCGGCCGGCCAGCCAGCGGGCCCGCGCCGCCCAGGACACCCGGTAGGGCGACAGCACCAGCGCGGCCCAGCCCAGCAGCGCCAGCTTGCTGCCCAGCGAGAAGAAGACGGCAGGATCGAGCTGAAGAAGAAGGCCCGAGGTGAGTGGCTGCGGCATGAGGAATGCTCCGGTGGTGGTGGTCGTCGTCGTGGAAAAGTCAAATCTGAACAGTGTCTAGATCAAGTGTCGAAGCGGATCTGAACGATGTCAAGATATGCTTCAAGTCATGCCCAGCAGATCGTCAGACCCCGCCCGTTCCTCATTTCCGCCGACAAGCGCCAGCTCGGCGACGCCAGGTAGCCCCGCGCGCGAGGCCTATCACCATGGCGCGCTACGCGAGTCGCTGCTGGAGGCCGCCGAGGGCCTGCTGGCCGAGCGGGGGCTGGCGGGGTTCTCGCTGCGCGAGGTGGCGCGGCGCTCCGGCGTGTCGCCGGCGGCGCCGGCCCATCATTTCGGCGACAGCGCCGGCCTGCTGAACGCGGTGGCGATCCAGGCCTTTGAGGGCCTGCGCGCCGCGCTGGAGGCCGGCAACGAGCGCGGCGGCAGCGACGATGCGCTGGCGCGGCTGCGCGAGCAGGGCATCGCTTATGTCGAGTTCGCGCTGCGTTACCCGGGTCGCTTCGGACTGATGTTCCGTTGCGAACCGAAGCAGCGGACGACTAATGATGTCCTGCAGGGCCGCGGCCGGGCGGCCTATGCGGTGCTGGAGGAGGGCGTGCGGGGCCTGTACGGGCTCGAACCCGGCGCCGCCTTTTCACCCGCGCAGCAGCTGGGCGTGCTGAGCGCCTGGTCGGTGGTGCACGGCTTTGCCGTGCTGGCGCTGGCGGGGCAGTTTGATGGGGGCGGTGGGCCGTCGGGTGGGGAGGGGGCTGCCGACGCTCCGGCCGGGCGGGAGGGCTTGCTGCGCGGCGTGCTGGGGCCGATGTTGGAGTTGCAGTTGAGGGGCTTGAGGCTGGTGGGGACGGGGCGTTGACTAGCGGGTGGGCGCTGCTTCCGCTACAGGCTGATTCCGGCCGATCGCCATGGTCAAATCGAGCGACGGCTCACATCAATACCTGACCTTCGACCACAGCCGACGCGACTGCCTGCTTTACTGCGGGCTGTAGTCGAGCCGCCTTAGGAACTCCGAATTGCAAGCGCATCCTTCAGCGCAGCAACGAGCCTCCTTGCCAGGGAGTCGATATGCACTTTTGGCGTGCCATGTTCCTTGAGCAGTTTCTGCCGCTACGGCGAGGCTCCGGCGCCGCCAGTGTGAGCTGATAGGTGTGTGCGCAAGAACTGGTGTTCCGCGAGCGGCTTCACAAGGTCGTCCGCTCGGTCAATACCTTTGCCGGCCATCCCATTCCATGTCTGAAGAGATCAAAAACACTGCGATAACCGCCGCCGGCTACATCTATCAGAATCGGCAGGGGCTGAGGCTTCTTTGCGATTGGCTCGATGCGTCGACACGCTTCACCCGTGTGAAGTTTGAGTGTGACGACGAGGCCGTTGCGCCGAAGGGACTGGACGACATCGTCGCCGAGCGCGCCGACGACCTCATCGACCTGGAGCAGGTCAAGTACACACCGAACCCGGGTGTGCATGCGCTGAGCTGGGAGTGGATGCTTGAGAAGGCAGGCACGACTGCGCGGTCGAGGTCCATGCTTCGGAAGTGGTTTGACGCCTTCGCCGCTTTGGACCCTGCTCGGGTTGGCGTCCTATCGTTGAGGACGAATCGCCGGCCAGACGCAGAAGTTGAGGCGTGCTTGTCCGGGGGGAAGATCGACTTCGCCAAAGTTCCCGAGCCGCGGCGCTCAGCGTTAATCGCGGAGCTGGGCGACCAGAAGAAGTGCGAAGCCTTCTTCAGTCAGTTGCAGGTTCTTCACAGCGACAAGGGGTTCGAATCGCTCGAGCACGAGGTCGATGCTCGACTGCACCGGCACGGCACGCCTGAGGGCATTGCGAACCTCAAGAATGTCGCCTTGAACTGGGCGATTCGGAAGAATTCCCCGCCGCCTGACGGGTGGATCTCCTTGGACCAGGTGCGCACAATCCTGCGAGCTGCGCCGGCGGCACCGCTGCCTGAAGACTTTTTCGTGCCGCTCGGATATGAAGTGCCAGACGAGGCGTTCCACCTGGACTTCGTGCGCGACACCGCCGCCGGTGCCGGACAGACATTCGTGCTCACGGGGCCGCCTGGCCGCGGGAAGAGCACGTACTTGAGCGCGCTGTGCGACAAGCTTGCTAGCTTGGACATTCCCACGGTCCGTCACCACTACTTCCTGTCGACGACTGAGCGGGGGCGCGACCGCGTGCACAGCTATGTGGTTGAGCAGTCCATCGCGGCTCAGGTCAAGCAGTTTCATCCAGGCGTTCAGGCACTTGGCGGTGACTTGCGAGGGCTCCTCGAAGCTTGCGCGGCCTACTACAGGGAGAAGGGCAAGCCGTTCGTGCTGGTCCTGGACGGCTTGGACCATGTCTGGCGCATCAATGCCGCTGACAAGCGTCCGCTGGACGACCTATTCTCCCAGGTCCTGCCGTGTCCGGACAACATGGTTCTGCTGGTGGGCACGCAGCCGGTCGACGATACCCAACTGCCCAAGGACCTGTTGGCGGTCGCACCTAAGGCCAGCTGGCGAGAGTTGCCGGCGATGTCCGAGAACGCGGTGTTGTCGTACCTGCGCAAGGCCGTTGACGAGGGCAGGCTGTCGACCCGATTCGACCATGAGGAGCAGTCGGAGCGCCAGTTGCAGGAGGCCGCGACCGCGCTTCGCAAGAAGACCAACGGCCACCCGCTGCACGTCATCTATGCAACCGCGGAGCTTGAGAACGCGGGGGGAGACCTGGACAGCTGGGATATCGAGCGGCTGCAGGGGGACATGACCAAGGAGGTGAAGTTCTACTACGCATCCCTGTGGGTAGATCTCCCGCCCAGTCTCCAGGCCACGCTGCGCTTGGTGTGTGCATTCCCCTTCTTCTGGCCGAAGGCTGCGTTCTCGGAGATTGCGGCGAAGCTCGGCATCGCTCAGCCCGAAGTAGCAAAGGTGGGGCACCTGTTGCATTCTTCGGTTGCAGGTTTGAAGGTCTTTCATGAGAGCCTGGCGGTGTTTGTACGCTCAACACCGGGCTACGACGAGCGCATCAAGGAGCTGATGCCGGCGGTAGCGAGCTGGCTGGAAACATCGGCGCCGCCTTCTTTGCGCGTTAACTGGCTCTGGTCGGTTCAGGCCAAGCTCGGTGACCCCAAGAACCTCATTGCCGGGTTGACCCGCGACTGGATCATGCTCCGCCTGGAGGAGGGCTATCCAGAGTCGCTGTTCGACACCTTGTTGTCAGAGGCCATGGTCGCGGCGCTGGATACCAACGCGTTTTCCGACGCCTACCGCCTTGACCATCTCAGGGCGCGGATGGTCCGCGGCAGCGAGTTTCAGATGCAGGATGACGACATGGCTCGGCTTGTGTCGTTTACGCTGAGGCTGACAGCCGACGACGGTGTAGTCCGAGAGGCTGTGGCGTCGCGGCACGAGACGGACATCCTGCGTGTGGCCGCCCTTGGTTTGGCCCTGCAGGCGCGAGGACGGGCGGTACTGGCCGAGGCCTGTGGTGCCGAGGCACTGCGGCGTTTCAGAGGTCTCAGCCGTTTCTCCACGCGGTACTCGTCCAACGCAGGAATTGCTGATTTCAAATTCTTGGTCGAGGCGTTCACGCGCCTGGGTGTCATCGGTGCGACCTCGGAGGCGTTCGCCAAGCTGGTTCGTGAGAACGGCCCCGTCGTGTGGATGCCGAGAGCTCGGATGCTGGTTGATGAGGGCGTGCTGGACGACCTGATGGACGTGGCCACCCCGCTGCCGCCCGACGACCCGGATAAGAGTGTTCTCAGCGACGTCTGCGTCCGTGCGGCTGCAACGGCCGGGGTGAGCATCTTTGACCACGACGATTTCAGCAAGCTGGCGCGAACTCCGTTCGTTGCCGCACTGGAGGCCGCCCGCACACGAGTCTCGAAGCCGCTGAACGAGCCCATCCCCATTGAGTGGCTTGAGGGTGATTACTACGAGCGCAAGGACGACCTGAGCGCGCTCGTCCACCATTGGTTCTTCAGCGGCTTGCACCTGAGCCTTTGCATGCAGGCGGAAGGACAAACCGGCTTCGAGTTCATGCGGGCGCCCACCTACGAGGACAGGAGGAACATCAGCTACTTCCTGAACGCGCTCTCAGCGATTGCAGCTCAGGTTGCCGAGCGCTGGTGGCGCGGGGAGTTCGTGGACTTCCATGAGCTGTTCGAAATGCTCAGACCTGTCCAGTTCAGGCGCTTCAGGCAGGGGTACGACGCGAGCTCAGCCGCGGAGGACTTCCGGGCTGGACTGCATCGCATTGCCTGCGACATCCGGCTTGCGAGCTGCCTGCTCGCCGGTCGCGACGATGTTGACCTCACTGAGGCGACCATGGTCGCCTCAGCTACTGGCGAGTGGTTTGACCCTGCGTCCTTCCGCACCCAGTACGCGGCAGGATTGCTGACCAGGATGAGCGATGAGGCCGCAGCGGCCTTCATTCAATCCCAACGCGTCCTGCTCGATGCTGAGATCCGCCAGGAGACAAGCGTCCATCTGCAGACGCCGCTGCAACTCTGTGGTATCGCCCTCAGTCACGGCTTGAACTCCAGCGCCCGGGAGCTCTGCACGCAGACTTGGGAACTGACGACTGGCTATGGGCACCGCAAGGACCCCACGTTGAACAACACCGTCGACGCCATCGACTACCTGGTGGAGGTCGCGCCGGACGATGCTCGACGGCTGCTCAGCTTGATCTCGCCACAGGTCCACCGCGTGCTGGACTACACGGATGGAAAAGGCACGAGGCACGTGCTCTCAGCCGCGGACCGCTTGCTGGCGAAGCTCTGCCCCGCAGCCCTGGTGGCGAAGTATGAGGAGCACACGGACGCGGGCGATTGGTCGCATGCGGAGGACAGCCTGCGGGCGTATGTGGAGCAGGGCGTGCGGGATGGCTGGCCGCTGGATGCGCTCATGCGCACGGGTGTTCACCCAGAGGTCCAGGACGCGTTGAAGCAGCTTGAGCGCAATGGCCAGGATGGCGCCGCCGAGCGGCTACGTGTTCTCAGGGAGCATGCCGGCTGGGACGTCGGCGTGCTTCAGCGAAAAGACTCGTCTAGCGGCGACATTGACAGCAAGCCGTATACGGGCGACGTCACCACGTTTGCGCCGGAGCAGGTCGACGAGCTGCTGGCAAGCCTGTCGACCAGCTACAACGAGAAGAAGAGGTTGCTTCGAGCCTGGTACGAGTACTGGGATAAGGCCGGGCAGGGCAAGCGCCTTCTCGCGGCGTTGGACAGCTCTCTTCAGTCAGACGAGGGGCGCATCAACGGCATCCTCGACCTGTCTGACCTCGCCTTTGAGACCAGGCGCAAGCTGAGTGGCTCGAAGGCTGCGTGGAAATACCTCGTCCAGGCGCAGATCCGGAAGGGTGCATGGCTGGGTTTCGTGGAGAGCGAAGAGAAGACGCGCAAGCGGCTGGACATGGTCGTGAAGCACTTTCCGAGTCGTTGCGACGAGTTCGTCGCTGAGACGACGTATGGCATGTTCGGAGAGCCCGAGCCGCCGCGTGTAGCACCGACGGATCTGTTGGTCTATTTCTATGCACGCCAGAAGCGCGTTGCCGACGCAGTCAAGTTTGCCAAGATGATGGTGAATTGCGTGCTCGAAGACACCCGAACCCTTCCGCTGGAACGTCCGCGCTGGGCGGAAGAGCTCGACGCTACGAGGGCGAAGGGCAAGTGATGGACGACCTTCGCATCCTCGTTGCCAGGCTGGGTTGGCCATCGACCGCTGCAAGGTGGTGGACCATGCAGGAGCTCGCGGCTCGACTCGGCGCGCCGGCGTCGAAAGTGGCGACTGAGGCCGCACTCATTGAATTCCTGGGCACAAGGAAGCTCGAGGCCGAGGTGGTGGAGGCGCTCTTCGTCTTCTGGATGGCCGCGCAGGCGCACGGGTACGAGGCCAGCCCGAAACTGGCCGAGAGCATTCCTAAGACGTCAGTCCTCTCGGAGCTGGTGCTGGAGAGCCTCGGTCTATGGGCGGACACCCCGGACGAAGGCCTAGAAGAAGTGCCTGAGGACTTCGAGATTCCACAGGATTTCAACGGAGTGCAAGGCGCGGACCTTCCGCGGATGTTCCGCATCTCCATGACGGAGCTTGAGGCCGCTACGCGGCTGCCGTTCGTCCGCCAGATGGCTTTCGAGTGGTCGATGAACAAGGGCGCCTACCCGGAGGCTCCTTTTCAAGGCGACCCTTGGCACTTCTCGCGCCCCTTGGGCGACGGGTTCAGCGGTCAAATCTCATCTCGGACTGCCTTGCGGATGATCTCCGCCTACCACCGCACGTTGGCGGTTGCTGAGGAGTTCTGGGGCATGCCTCCTGATAAAGCGGAAGACCAGGCTCTATTGGCTTTGCCTGTTCACCCGACGCTTGCACTGCTTAGGCCTAGGCGGCCAGCTTGGCTTCCCGGCCGAACGGACTTCGACGGCGATGACAAGGCGATAGGAGAGGCAGTCCGCAGTCTCATTGACCAGGTTCAGCTAGACCGTCCCGGCGACGAGCTGATGGCCTTCTCGTCGCCCGTTGTGATGTCAATGGACCGCTGTGTGGAGGTCTCGGTCGTCCGGTGGGCGCAGGCGGCAGGTGGCAGCGTCGCGGATGAAGGCTTGGCTGAACACTTGAAGGACCTGTGGAGAACCGGAGGGCTACTCGCTAGCGACTTCCAGGAGGCCCTAGGCACGACGACGGTCCTGGAGTCGCCAGCTCATCAAGCGATAGCCGATCGGGAGAGCAGAGTCTGGCCGCTGGCCAAGCCGCTCGACTTCGAGCGCCTTGGTTACCTGCAGCACGATCTTTATCCCGGCCGCCTCTTCTTGCCTGCAATTCCAGGGCGTGGCCAGTTGGAGGTCACGCCTCGCGATGGGGTGCTGGAGGTCAAATCGGGTAGCGATGTCATCGCCGACCTCAGGTACTGGAATTCGGGCTGGGGACCGGTTCGCCCCATGCAGTTCGACGGAAACTGCGGTATGGCCCTTATCTCGAGAGGCACGGCATATCGCACATCACCGGATGAGGCAGTCCAGGAGGTGCGATCGTTCTACTTCTGGCGTGTGAGAACGCTCCACAAGAAGGGTGGATTCAGCGGCTTTGAAGAAAAGCTGACCTATGGTGTCACGTTCGTGTGACGCAGCGCCCTTTCAACGAATCTTCATGAGGACGCCGCCAGAACTAGTGGCCGCTTAGTGGCCGCTTAGTGGCCGACAGCGTGAGTTCACCCGTTCAAGCCGACCGGCGGCAACCGCTGCAAAGCGGAAGCCAGACCGCCCGCGGCCGCCCCCCTCAAATCGGCAACGCATTCGTATGCTTCACCTCCTCCATCACCGCATACGTCCGCGTCTCCCGCACCCCCGGCAGGGTCCAGATCACGCTGCCGATGAACTCGCGGTAATGGCCCATGTCGGCCACCCGGGTCTTTAACAGGTAGTCGAAGCCGCCGGCCACCAGATGGCATTCCAGGATCTCGGGGCGGGCCTGGACCGCGGCCTTGAAGTTGTCCATCACGTCGTGCACCGTGCGGTCCAGCAGGATCTCGATGAAGACCAGCATCGAAGCGCCCAGCTTGGCCGGGTTCAGCCGTGCCTCGTAGCCCAGGATGTAGCCCTCGCGGGTCAGGCGCTTGACCCGCTCCAGCACCGCGGTGGGGGACAGATGCACCGCTTCGGCCAGCTTCAGGTTGGAAATGCGCCCATCGGCCTGCAAGGCGCGCAGAATGCGGGCGTCGATCTTGTCGAGTTCGTCGGTCACCGGATTTTTCTCGGCTGAAATGCGAATGTTCAGAATTTAATCCAGGCGGCTGACGAATAAATTCCCGGTCTTCACTAGTGATGATGAGGATCTCCTCCCATGAGCGCTGCTTTCGCCCTGCCGCCGGAATCGGCCCGCCTGCCGCAACCCTACCGGGACGAGATCCCGCTGGTCCGCGAACTGGCCGCCGGCGTGGCGCTGGACTGGTCCGGCGTGATCGCGCTGGCCGGTCCCTGGGTCGAGCAGGTGCGCGCCAACCCGGCGCCCTTCTGGGCGATGGAATCGCTGCTGCGCGAATACCCGATCACCAGCGCTGAGGGCCTGGCCCTGATGCGTCTGGCCGAGGCGCTGCTGCGCGTGCCGGACGCCGAGACCGCGATCGCGCTGACCGCCGACCAGCTGGGCCGCGCCGATTTCGACGGCAATGCCTCGGGTGGCCCGCACACGATGCTGGCCGGCCTGGCCGCCAGCGCGATCGGGCTGTCCAAGAAGTTTCTGCCCGATGCCGAGCAGGACGGCGGCCTGCTGAAGCGCCTGGGCGCGCAGACCGTGGTGGCCGCCACCGTGCGCGCGATCCAGCTGCTGGGTCGCCAGTTCGTGCTGGGCCGCAGCATCCAGGAGGCGATGGGCGAGGCCGATGCCGCGCGCAAGCAGCAGCATCAGCTGCGCTTCTCCTACGACATGCTGGGCGAGGGCGCCCGCACCGAGCATGACGCCGAGCGCTACCAGGCCTCCTACGTCAACGCGATCAAGGCGATCGCCGGCGGCCGCAAGGCGGACTCGCCGGAGGCCGCCGACGGCATCTCGATCAAGCTCTCGGCGCTGTTCTCGCGCTACGAGGTGCTGCAGCGCGAGCGCGTGTTCGCCGAGCTGCTGCCGCGGGTCTGGCAGCTGATCGAGCTGGCGGCCCAGGCCAATATCAACCTGACGATCGACGCCGAGGAGGTGGACCGGCTGGAGCTGTCGCTGGACGTGCTGGACGCGCTGGCCGAACGCATCGCCGGCCATTACCCGCAATGGCGCGGCTTCGGCCTCGCGGTGCAGGCCTACCAGACCCGCGCCCGCGCGGTGGTCGACGAGGTGGCGGCGATCGCGCGCAAGCATGGCCTGAAGTTCATGGTGCGCCTGGTCAAGGGCGCCTACTGGGACGGCGAGATCAAGCGCGCCCAGGAGCAGGGCCTGGCCGCCTACCCGGTCTACACCCACAAGCAGCACACCGACGTCTCGTATCTGGCCTGCGCCCAGGCGCTGATCGGCCATGCCGACGTGATCTACCCGCAGTTCGCCAGCCACAACGCCGGCACCATCGCGGCCATCCTGCAGATGGCGCGCAAGGCCGGCGCCAAGTTCGAGATGCAGCGCCTGCACGGCATGGGCGAGGGCGTCTATCGCGAGGTGCTGAAGGACCCGAGCATTCCCTGCCGCGTCTATGCGCCGGTCGGCGAGCATCGCGACCTGCTGGCCTATCTGGTGCGCCGCCTGCTGGAGAACGGCGCCAACAGCTCCTTCGTGCACCAGCTGGCCGATGCCGAGGTGCGGGTCGACGAGCTGCTGGCCTCGCCGCTGAGCCTGGTGCAGGGCCAGGCCTCGCTGCTGCTGCCGGCCGACATCCTGGGGCTGCGCCGCAACTCCAGCGGCGCCGATCTGACCGCGCCGGGCGAGCGCGCACCCATCGTCGCGGCGATCGCCGCGGCCCGCATCGAGCCGGTTGCCGAGGCCTCGGCCGCCGAGGTGGCGGCCGCGATGGCGCGCCTGGCTGCAGGCTTCCCGGCCTGGAACGCACGCCCCACGGCCGAACGCGCCGCCATCCTGCGCCGCGCCGCCGACCAGCTGGACACGCGCCTGAGCGAGTTCTGCGGCCTGCTGGTCAAGGAGGCCTACAAGACCGCCGGCGACTGCATCGCCGAGGTGCGCGAGGCGGTCGACTTCCTGCGCTACTACGCCGACCAGGCCGAAGCCGAAACGGAACCTTTGCAGGGCCGCGGCGTGTTCGTCTGCATCAGCCCCTGGAACTTCCCGCTGGCGATCTTCGCCGGCCAGGTGGTCGCGGCCCTGGTGGCCGGCAACACCGTGGCGGCCAAGCCGGCCGAGCAGACGCCCTTCGTCGCGCTGAAGCTGGTCGAGCTGCTGCACGCGGCCGGTGTGCCCGCCGATGCGCTGGCCCTGCTGCACGGCCCGGGCGAGACGGTCGGCGCCGGCCTGGTGGCCGATGCGCATACCGCGGGCGTCTGCTTCACCGGCTCGACCCAGGTCGCGCACATCATCAACCGCAGCCTGGCTACCAAGGGCATGCTGGTGCCGCTGATCGCCGAGACCGGCGGCATCAACGCGATGGTGGTCGACTCGACCGCGCTGCCCGAGCAGGTGGTCGACGCGGTGGTGCAGAGCGCCTTCCGCTCGGCCGGCCAGCGCTGCTCGGCGCTGCGCCTCTTGTGCGTGCACGAGAGCATCGCCGACGGCCTGATCGCGATGCTCAAGGGCGCGCTGCAGGAGCTGTGGGTCGGCAATCCGGCCGAGCTGGCCACCGACGTCGGCCCGGTGATCGACGACGAGGCGTTTGAGAACATCCAGCGCCATGTGGCGCGCCTGCGCGCCGAAGCGAGCCTGATCGCCGAGGCGCCGGTGCACGACGCGCTGCCGCGCCTGGTGCGGCCGGTGGCCTTCGAGATCGGCCGCATCGGCGAGCTGGGCCAGGAGATCTTCGGCCCGGTGCTGCATGTGCTGCGCTGGGGCGGCGAGGTCGACGCGGTGGTCGAGCAGATCAACGCGCTGGGCTATGGCCTCACCCTGGGTATCCAGACCCGCATCGACAGCCGCGCGCTGCGCCTGGCCGAGAAGGCCCGCATCGGCAATGTCTATGTGAACCGCAACATCATCGGCGCGGTGGTGGGTGTTCAGCCCTTCGGCGGCGAGGGCCTATCCGGCACCGGCCCGAAGGCCGGCGGCCCCAGCTATCTGCGGCGTTTCGCGGCGGTGGCGGCGGTGGCCGGTGGCGCGGCGGATGCGGCATCGGCGCCGGTCGTCGCGCTCGGTGCCGATGCCGTGGCGGCGGTCGGCAGCGTCTACGCGACCCTGCGCCGCGGTTATGTGGACTGGAGCGCCCGGCCGCTGGCCGAGCGCGCGGCCGCGCTGCGCCAGGCCTCGACCAACGGCCTGCTGGACGGCGCCAGCGCCGCGCTGATCGCGGCCCTGGCCCGCGCCGCCGAGCAAGACCTGGCCCCGCTCGCGCTGCCCGGCCCCACCGGCGAGAGCAACGAGCTGCGCCGCCATGGCCGCGGCCTGTTCCTGCTGCTGGCCGGCGGCGCATCCGCCCCGGCGCTGGCCGCCTCGGTGGCCGCCGCGCTGCTGGCGGGCAACAGCGTGGCCCTGCTGGTCGACGAGCGCAGCGAGGCCGCCGCCCAGACCCTGCTGACGGTGCTGCCGGTCGGCGATGCGGTGCGCATCGCCGGACGCCAGGACGCGGCGACCCTCGGCGCCTGGCTGGCCCCGACCGAGTTGGCCGGCGTGGTGCTGGCCGGCGGCGAGCCCGGCCTGTCCCGCGCGGTGCAGCAGCGCCTGGCCGCGCGCGCCGGCGCGATCCTGCCGCTGATCGGCGCCGCCGAGGCCCAGGACCCGCGCCAGCTCTACCGCTTCGCCGCCGAGCAGACGCTGACGATCAACACCGCGGCGGCGGGCGGCAACGCAGCGCTGCTGGCCGGCGGGCACTGAGTAAGAGGATCCACCCGTTGCAAGCGAGACCTGGCCGGTGCCAGGTCTTGCCTTTTATGCGCGCCCCAAGCGATCGCATGGGTCCGTCAAGTGACCAAGTGCAGGCGTCGTGAGGCGGCGACGGCCATGCTCGCGCGCCTGTCCCCTATCCGCAGTACGTGGCCGATCGGCTCGCCCTGCGCGGCCCCTGAAACAGGGAAAACGATAGGAGCCGCTCGGCATCCGCTGCGTTGACTTCTTTCACCCCCCCATGCTCCACTGCGGGCCACGCGTAGCCCGTCAGGCTGCGGCCTTCGAGTCCATGGACCGATGTCTGCAGAAGTGGCACGCAAGCCGCGGAAGATGGCTATCAGGGGGAAGATGTGGGCTCCAGCAGAGCACTGTCGTCTGTTCATGCGCTGTGGCGCGCCGGTCGGATCCGGTCGACGCTGCGCCATTGCCTTTTCTTCTTCCTCTTCTTTCTGAGCGCTGCGCTGCTGCTCGCCGCAGCACCCGCGCGGGCCGCGACCGAGCGCTACGAATACG
This sequence comes from Roseateles sp. DAIF2, assembly GCF_015624425.1. NCBI lineage: Bacteria > Pseudomonadati > Pseudomonadota > Betaproteobacteria > Burkholderiales > Sphaerotilaceae > Roseateles > Roseateles sp. DAIF2. The sequence continues at coordinate 176,062 of NZ_CP049919.1, forward strand.
ACGGGCTCGGGCGCCTGATCCGCGTCATCGATGCGGCCAACAAGCTGACCGAGTACCAGTACGACGCGGCCGGCAACATCCTCGCGGTGCGCACCGACGGTGTCGCGCAGCCCCCGACGGTCACGAGCATCGCGCCGACCGCCATCCGGCGCGGCAGCAATGTGCGCGTGACCCTGATCGGCACCCAGCTCGCCACGGCCGCGCTGACGGCCGATGACCCCGAACTGGGCATCTCCCGGGTCGGCCGCACGGCGACCAGCATCGCCTTCGATCTGGCGGTCTCGCCGACGGCCCAGCTCGGTGCCAGCCCGCTGCGCCTGAGCTCGGCGGCCGGCACGGCCAGCATCTCGCTGCAGATCCGGCCGCAGCTGCCGGCCGCGCTGGTGACACCGCTGCCGATCGCCGTCTCGCCCAGCGCCGGGGCGGCCGGCTTCGATCTGACCATGAGCCATGCGGACGACGAGGCGCACCAGTTCGCCCTGTCGGTGGTGCGCGATGACATCGCCACGGTCAGTCCGGCCAGCCTGAGCTTCGCCGCGGGGCAGACCACGGCGCGCTTCGCGGTGCGCGGCCTCAAGGGTGGCAATACCGAGCTGCGCCTGGTCTCGCCGACCCTGGGCGTGCTGCAGGTGCCGATCTTCGTCACGATCAATCCCGAGGGCATCAGCACCGCGCGAGCCGCGCTGGTGGGGGTGGAACTGGCGCAGACGCCCCAGCCGCCGGCCGGCATCGCGACCCTGCTCGGTGCGCCGCTGGTGGGGGTGCACCTAGGCGCCAGCAGCCTGTGGCTGGACACGCAGCCGCGCTATCTGGCGCAAGGCGCCACGCAAACCTTGCGCATCCTCGGCGAGGGCCTGCCGGCGGATCTGAGCGCCAGCATCGAGCCAGCCCAGGGGCTGAGCCTCGGCACCCTGAGCCTGAGCCCGGACCGCAAGCAGGCGGATCTGCCGGTCACGGTGGATGCCGGCGCGGTGACGGGGCTGCGCAGCCTGGTGCTGCAGTCCGGCGGCGTGAACCTGCGCCCGGTGACTCTGGGCGCGGACGACATCGACATCGTGCTGCCCAGGCCGCAGATCCTGTCGGTGGCGCCGATCACCTTGACCGCCGGCAGCACCGTGGCCGAGTTCCTGATCCGCGGCCGCAATCTGCAGGATGTGAACGGCGTGGAGGTGCGCGGCGCCGCCGGCCTGCGCCTGGGCTCGACGCTGACGGTCTCGCCCGACGGCAGCAGCCTGACCGTGGGCCTGCAGGTCCTGGCCAGCGCCGCCCCCGGACCGCGCGTGCTCGTGCTCAGCAGCCCCAGCGGCCTCAGCGACGAGGCGCCGTCCGCCGCCAATACCGTGACGGTCTACGAGGACAACAGCGGCTGGCAATCGGTGCAGCAGCTCAGCGCCGGCCTGGTGGGCGTGGTGCTGGACAAGCCGGCCGAGCCGGGCGGCCTCAGCACCCTCAGTGCCGCGCCGCTGGTCGGCGTGACCATCGGCTCGGTGCTGAGCGAATTCGGCCCGCGCACCATCGCGAAGGGTGAGAGCCGCACCCTGGTGCTGCGCGGCGAAGGCCTGCAGGGCGTGGATGCGGTCGGCATCGAGCCGGCGATCGGCCTGAGCATCGGCGCGATCAGCGCGGCGCCGGATGGTCGCAGCGTCAGCGTGGCGATCTCCGCGGCCAGCGACGCGCCGCTGGGTCTGCGCCGGCTCAAGGTCACCGCCGCCGGCGTGGCGCTGCCCTTCGCCGCGCCGGAGGAACCGCTGCTGCTGGTGACTCCGGTGCTGCCGGTGCTGGAATCGATCGACCCGCCGACGGCCAAGCCCGGCAGCACGATCGCCCTGACCCTGCGCGGCCGCAACTTCCTGAATGCGCAGTCGGTGCAGGTGTCGCCCGCGGCCGGCATCGCGATCGGATCGGTCAATGTGGATGCCGAAGGCAGCGTGGCGACCGTGTCGCTGATCATCGACGCGGGCGCCGCCAAGGGCCCGCGCACCGTGACCCTGCAGACGCCCGCCGGCAGCAGCAGCGCGACCCCGGGGCCGAACAACCAGCTGACCCTGGGCGATGTGGCCAGCCAGGTGCGGGATCTGCAGGCAGCAGCGGTCGGCGTGCTGCTGGGCGAGGGCGGCACGACGCAGCCGCTGGCGGCTCTGCTGCCGGCGCCCCTGGTCGGCGTGCAGATCGAGCAGGTGACGCTGCCGCGCGAGCAGGAGCTGCAGCTGCGCGCCGCGAACACCGGCGTGGTGCTGGGCGCCGGGGTGCTGGGCCTGGATCCGGTGGCGATCCAGCGCGGCCAGAGTCTGGAGCTGCTGGTGAGCGGGGTGGCGTTGCCGCCGGATGCGAGCCTGCAGCTGCTGCCGGCCGGCGCGCTGGTGTTGCAGGGCACGGCGCAGGTGAGCCCAGATGGCGGCAGCCTGCGTCAGACGGTGCAGGCCAAGACCGATGCGCCGATCCAGCCCTACGAGCTGGTCGTGCTGGACGAGCTGGGCAAGCCCATCCCGGTGCTGGGTGGCCGCAACCGGCTGCAGCTGGAGCTGCTGGCGGAGCTGCCGGAGATCGTGTCGATCGAACCCATCCTGGCGCGCCAGGGCGATGTGATCGTGCTGCGGGTGCGCGGCAAGCATCTGCAGCGGGTGCTGCGCGTCGAGGCCCTGCCGGCCGGCGCCCTGGTGATGGGCGACACGCCCAGCATCAGCGGCGACGGCAGCGAACTGACCATTCCGGTCGCGGTGCGTGCCGATGCGCCCACCGGGGCCTACACGATCCGGGTCTTCAACCCGATCGGCGGCTCCTCGGCGCTGGCCTCGCCGGCGAATACCTTCACCGTCTACGTCAAGGAGGCCACGCCATGAGCGCGCGCAGCCCCGCATTTCCCCGACTCACATTCCGTTTCTCTCAAAGCAAAGGAGGCCGCGCCATGCGTGCACCACAACATCATCTCAGCACTACCGGACGCGCCGTGATGACGCTGGCGCTCGTGGCCCTGGCCCAGGGCGCGCAGGCCTTCAACAGCGGCAGCACCGGCGCAGACGGCGATCTGGCGCCGGCGGTCGACACGGTCGTCACCCTGCCGCCGTCGGGCATCCTCAACTACGCCAACATCAACATCCCGGCCGGCGTGAAGGTGACTTTCAAGAAGAACACCACCAACACGCCGGTGGTGTTGCTGGTGTCGGGCAATGCGGTGATCAGCGGGACGATCGATGTCAGCGGCAAGGCCTCGACCGCCTCCGGTACCGCGGGGGATGGCGTGCTGGCTGATGACGGCAACCCCGGAGAAGGTGGCCCCGGTGGCTACGGTGGGGGTCGGGGCGGCCGGCCGGGCGCACCAGACCTTGTGGAGCGCTTGGGCGGAAAGGGCTTCGGGCCTGGCGGTGGCACCGGTGGCGCTCGGTCACAGTGCCCGAACTATGACTATGAGTCCAATGGCTACTATGGGTACGGCGGCGGTGGCGGGGCCGGCTTCGGTGCCAACGGTGATGCCGGGAATAAGCCGACGGGTGTGTGCCCAGGCTCCACTGCCGGATCCTCTTACGGGGCATTGGAGCTGTTGCCGCTGGTTGGCGGTTCCGGCGGCGGCGGCGGCGTCGGCGGACGCAACTTCGCAGGCTCCGGCGGCGGTGGCGGCGGCGGTGCTGTGCTGATTGCCGTTTCAGGAACGCTCACGATCACCAACACTACGGGCAAGATTCTTGCCAACGGTGGCAGCGCGGGTCCTGTCTCGGGCACGGGCTGCGATACGACTAATTCCTCTTCCGGCGGTGGCGGTGGCAGCGGCGGTGCAATCCGTTTGGTGGCCACCACGCTGGCTGGCAATGGCGAGGTATCGGCGCAAGCCGGGGCTCGCGCCGCGGTGGGTTGCGGCTATCAGGGGGGCAATGGCGGAATAGGCCGCATTCGCCTGGAGGCCGAGAACATCACGCGCACGGCGGCGACCAGCCCGGCCGCCAGCAGCGCCCAACCCGGCCCCGTCTTCATCGCCGGCACGCCGACCCTGAAGATCACCAGCGTGGCCGGCGTCAATGTGCCGGAACCGCCTACCGGCGTGGCCGATGTAAAGCTGCCGGCGAACACGGCGAACCCGGTGACGGTGAGCTTTGCCACCACCGGGGTGCCGGTCGGCAACACGGTGCGCCTGGCGGCCACGCCCAACAACGGCGCCGAGGTCAGCGCGATCAGCACCGCGCTGGCCGGCACGCCGCAGGCGGCGACGGCAACCGCCAGCATCAATCTGCCCGCCGGTGCCAGCACCCTGCAGGCCACGATCACCTACACGGTGGTGGTGGCGATGGGCGAGGCGCTGTCGCGCTTCGCGCAGGGTGAGCGGGTGGAACGCGTGACCCTGACGGCGAGCCTGGACGGACGCGCGTCGCGCGCCTTGCTGATCACGGTCAGCGGGCGCGAGTTCGAGGCCTCGCCGGAGGCGCTGGCCACCCTGCAGGTGGCCAGCCTGGGCGGTTGATCGCCGGGCTTGTTGTTGTTGTAGAGGCGCTGCGGCCGGGGGCTCCCGGTCGCGCGCCGACGGTCTGAAACAGGGTTCCTCGGTCTCGCCGCGCCAAGGCGGCTCAACCGGCATTCTTCTATGCGGCAGCACAGCAAACAATCGATGGCGGGACTGGTGCGGCGCGTGGGCTCATGGCTGCGCGCGATGCCGCAATGGCGCGCTTGGGCTCCGGGCCTGCTTCTGGGTCTGTTGCTGGCCTGTGTCTTCCAGGACGGCCGGGCGCAGGTTCTAAGCAATGTTGGCGCGCCGCGGCTGTCCAGCACCGAGGTGGCGTTGGAGGCGGGCGCCAGCACCAAGCTGCAGCTGCGCCTGCCGGGCCCGGCGGAGCGTGCGCAGGCCTATCAGATCCAGAACAGCCGTCCCGATGTCATCCAGGTGCCGGCCCGGCTCAATCTGGAGCAGGGTGCGACCCAGGTCGAGCTGCCGCTGCAGGCCTTGAGCGCCGGCGCGGTCCAGCTGCGCATCGCGGGGCCATCGCGCCTGCTCAGCCTGTCGGTCACCGTGATTGCCGGCGCGCCGCGGCTGGTGTCCATCGAACCCGTGCCCGGCCAGGTGGTGGCCGGCGGCGTGGCCAGCCTGAAGCTGGGCCTGAATGCGGTACCGCGCGACGAGCAGCGCGTGCTGCTGCACAGCGGTGCGGGCACGGCCCTGGGGCTGCCGGAGCAGCTGGTGCTGGCGGCGGGCCAGCAGAGCGGCATCGTGGCGATCCAGGCGCTGGAGGCCGGCACCCATGCGGTGCAGGCGGAGCTGGGAGCGGATCGCCTGGAGACCCTGCTGCGCGTGACCGAGGCCGTCGCGCGGCCGCTGGCCTTGTTGCCCGATCGCAGCGTGCTCGAGGTCGGGGCCAGCGGCAAGCTGAACCTGCAGCTGAGCGGCTTTGCCCGTCAACCGCTGGACCTGAGCGTCAATGTCTCGCCGCCGGATCTGCTGCAGGCCCCGGCCACGCTGCGGCTGCCGGCGGGCGTCGATGGCGGCGAGCTGCCGGTCACGGCGCTGAAGCCGGGCCTGGCCACCGTGGAGCTGGAAGGCGGCGGCGTCAAGGTCGGCGCCCAGCTGCAGTTGCGCAGCCCGGTCGGTGCCACTACGGCGCCGGGCATCAGCCTGGCACCGCCCGCCTTGCGGCTGGTGGCGGGGGCGAGCGCTCAGGTGCTGCTGAAGCTGGATGCCGTGCGGGCCTATGACCAGGTGCTGAATCTCGGCATCAGCAGCCAGCAGGCGACGAGCGGCGGGTCGGCGACGGTGTTGCAGATTCCCGGCACCGTGGTGCTGCAGGCCGGCGAGCGCCAGGCCGCCATCGCGGTGCAGGGCCTGGCTGCGGGCCAGGCCAAGGTGGCGATCCGGGGCTATGGCAATGCCTTGCTGGCCACGCTGGACGTGGCGGTCGAGGCCGGCCCGCCCAAGGTGACCGGCCTCAGCCCGGCGCAGCAGAGCCTGCCCAAGGGCATGGTGGGCCAGGCGGTGGTGCAGCTGGCGCCCAGTGGCGCCACGCCCAGCGAGGTGGCGGTGCAGGTGGACGCGGCCAATGTGCTGGCGGTGCCGGCCAGCGTCACGGTGGCGCCGGGCCAGAGTCAGGCCAGCGTGCCGGTGCGGGCGCTCGACGAGGGGGTGGCGCAGCTGAGCGTGGGCCTGAACGGCAGCCAGGCCACGGCCCGGGTGCAGGTGACGCCGGCGGTGATCGAGGAACTGCGGCCGCCGCTCGACTTCGAGCTGGGCCTGGGCAACACGGTCGCCTATCCGCTCAAGGCCCTGATGACCGACGGCAGCATCAACGAGCGGCCCGAGGGGCCGATCAAGCTGCGCAGCGAGGACGAGAAGATCTTCCGCGTGACGGCGCAGGGCGAGCTGGAAGGTCTGAGCCTGGGCCAGGCCTGGCTGGAGATCACCCTGGGCAGCCAGTTCAAGCTGCGCGCCAAGGTGAGCGTCAAGCAGCTGCCCGCCTTGCAGCTGTCGCCGGCGAACGTGGAGCTGGCGGTGGGCGCCAGCCAGCAGTTCACGCTCGGCAGCGCGAAGCCGGCACCGGCCGGCGGCCTGCAGGTGCAGCTGAGCCTCAGCGGCCAAGGGGCGGCCGACCTGCCGGCCCAGGTCGTGATCCCGGCCGGCGCCAGCTCGGTCGGCTTCACGCTGCGCGCCCTCAGCGAGGGCAGCCTGCAGCTGCTGGCCGAGGCGCCGGGTCACCAGAGCGCGCGGGCCCAGGTGCTGATGCGCCAGGGTCAGCTCGGCATCACCGCGATCAACCCGACGCGCGGCGGGCTGGGCACCGTGGTGAAGATCAGCGGCCAGGGCTTCGACCCGGTGCTGGCGAACAACCGGGCCTGGGTGGGCGACGCCCCGGTGGAGCTGGTGGCGGCCACGGCGACCGAGCTGCAGATCCGCATTCCGGCCACCGCCAGCACCGGTGCGGTGCGCGTGGCCAATGGCCTGGGTTCGGCGACCGGCCCGGTCTTCACCGTCGAGCAGGCCCAGGACGCCGGCCTCAGCGCCACGCCCAACGCGCTGCGCCTGCTGCGCGGCAGCGAGACGGCCAGCGTGATCGCGATCGTCAGCACCGGGTCGCAGGCCTATGCCGGCGCGATGAAGTTGGCGATCAGCGGCCTGCCGGCCGGCATCAGCGCCAGCTTCGATCCGGCCCTGCTGCCGGCGGAACGCCAGGCCACCCTGCGCCTGAAGGCCAATGGCGAGGCCAAGCCCGGCAGCTACGAGCTGCTGGTGAGCGGCAGCGGCACCTCGTCGGCGGGCAGCATCAGCCGCAGCGTCAAGATCACGCTGACCGTGCCCGATCCCGTCACGACGCCCAGCACCGGCGTGCGCGGCCGCTTCGTCACGCCGGAAGGCCAGCCGATCGCGGGCGTGATCGTGCGTGCCGACACCGGGGCGCAGAACTCGCCGGTGACCGCGACCGACGCCGCTGGCGGCTTCGAGCTGGCCGGCCTCTCGGCCGGACCGATGACCCTGCGCTTCGATGCGACGCCGGCGAACCCGCTGTATCCGATCTGGCCCTTCAGCGTCGACGTGCAGGCCAACCAGATCGTCGTGCTGAAGGACTTCGTGATCGCGCCGCCGCCGGTGGTCGAGACCTTCAAGCCGATCAACAACGCCGCCAGCGAGCAGCGCATCAGCGATCCGCGCTTCCCCGGCCTCGAGATCGTGCTGCCGGCCGGCGCCGAGATCATCGGCTGGGACGGCGTGAAGAAGACCCGCATCGCGGTGGAGAAGCGCGAGATCTCCGAGCTGCCGGTGGTGTCGCCGCCGGTGCCGACCGGCGCGGCCTATCAGCTGTACTTCGGCACGCCGATGGGCGGCATCCCGACCAAGCCGATCCCGATCACCCTGCCCAACGACACCGGCGCGGAACCGGGCGAGACGATCAACGTCTGGTTCTTCGACGGCAGCCCGATGGGCGGCACCGGCGAATGGAAGGTGGCCGGCCAGGCGGTGGTCAGCGCCGACGGCAAGACCGCGAAGATGATCAACGGCGGGCTGACGCGCTTCTGCGGCGTCTGCGGCCTGGCCTGCCTGGAGCGGCCGCCGAAGCCGCCGCCGCCGCCGCCCGACTGCCCCAAGCCCAGCGGCGGCAACCCGGTGGACATGCTGACCGGCCAGGAGCTGACCCGCACCGGCGGCATGAGCTGCCAAGGCCACACGCCGATCGAGACCGGGCGCAACTACAACCCGATCGACGCCTTCAACAATATCGGCGGCACCGAGGGGTCGATCGGCTACGGCTGGACCCTGGACCACGATGCGATGCTGCTGGCCGGCACCACGGTGCGCCTGGTGATGCCGGGCAATGTGCATCATGTGTTCGCCCCGGAGGCGGACGGCACGCTGCGCAACCGCAGCGAACCGGCCTTCGACGGCGCGCGCGTCGCACAGGTCGACGGGCTGTGGCGCCTGTTCTTCAAGGACGGCACGCGCTGGACCTTCCAGGCCTATGCCGGGGCGCCGGGCAATGTGCGCGGCCAACCGCAGTTCCTGATCGAAACGGTGTCGCCCAGCGGCGCACGGGTCACGGTGGCGCGCAACACGCGCGGCCAGCTGCTGTCGGTCGGGACCGAGCAGCGCCGCATCACCGCCACCTATGGCGGCAGCGGCTTCATCGAGGCGCTGACCGATCCGGAAGGGCGCGCGGAGCGCTTCGGCTACACGCCCAGCAAGCGGCTGGCCAGCGTGACCGACGCCGATGGGCGCGAGACCCGCTATAGCTACGTCAAGGATGCGGACATGCCGGTGGACGCGGCCTGCCGCCATGTGCTGCCGCCCGAGACCGGCGAGCGGCTCAAGACCGTCCAGTATCCCGGCCTGGTGCACCCGACCGAGAACTTCTACGGTTCGAGCCGCCGCGTGCTGAAGCAGAACACGGCCCAGGGCAAGGAGTACCGCTTCAGCTACCGGGTCGGCGGTGCCTGCATCACCCACCAGAGCAACCCGGGCAAGGTCTGCAGCGGCGCTGCCTGCCCGATCGAGGACAACTGGGAGAACCACGAGGCCGGCTGGCGCTTCCACGGGGGCCAGGTCTTGTCCACCACGGTGCGCGAGCCCGATGGCACGACCCGCATGGCCCGCTTCGGCAGCCAGGGCCAGGTGCTGGAGATGAGCGACAGCGCCGGTGATCGCACGCAATGGACGCGCGATGCGCAGAACCGGCGCACCAAGGTTGTCGATGCGATCGGACGCACCACGCGCATGGTGTATGACGATCTGGGCAATATGGTGCGCGTGGTTGACGCGTTGGGCCGCATCACTGATATCCAGTATGACCCGCTGTGGAACAAGCCCAGCAGCGTGACCCGCTATGCAGATGACGGCACCGCGCAGACCTGGCGCATGGGCTATGACGGCAAGGGCAATCTGAACCGTCTGACGGATCCGTTGAACCATCAGACCAAGATGGACTACAACGCCAACGGCCAGTTGACCGTTCTGACCGATGCGTTGAATCAGACGAGCAGCATGGGCTACAACGCGGCTGGGGATCTGGTGCGCTTGGTGGATGCTTTGGGTAACACCACGCGCATTGGTACCGATCGCAGTGGCCGGCCGCTCCATGTGACGGACCCGCTGAGCTACACGAGTAGCTTGCAGACCAATGGCATTGGCCAAACAACAGCCATTGAAGACGCGCTGGGCGGGCGAACGGTCATCAGCTATGACGAAGGGGCACGGCTCAAGAAGATTGTTAATCCCTTGGGTAAGGACATTGCTAGTTATGGATACGACGAGTTCGGTCGGCTAATCAGTCGCACGGATGCCTTGGGTGCTGTCGAACGCTTCGGCTACGACGCCCAAGACCGCATGAATGAAGTAGTGGATCGCAAAGGGAAAGTCACGCTGTTCGACTACGACGAGGCCGGAAGAACGGTTCGCGAAACTGCCGATGATCGCGTAATTGAACAGGCGTACGACGGAGCTGGGCGTCTGACGAAAGTGGTGAGCCGTGGAGCTGACGGGGAAAGCCAGGTTGACTACTTTTACGATGCGGCGGATCGGCTTGTCCGGGAAATACAGACCGTGGATGGAAGAAGTCAGGTCATTGAGAACAAGTATGACTCCCTTGATAGGAGAGTATCAAGAACAATAAATGGTCAGCAGGAAGTGGCTTATGGGTGGGATATAGCCAATCGCCTCAGGGAAATCCGCTATGCCGGAGGTGTCACGTCTTATTCATGGGACGCGGCCGGCAGACTGACCCGGAAGTCTCTTCCAAATGGGATCGCGGTGGACTATCGATATGACGCCGCAGGACAGGTCCAGTCAATATCTTATGTCGCGGCAGACGGCTCTGTGGTCGAGCGTATTGGTTATAGCTATGACGCCAGAGGTCAGAGAACCAGCAAGACATCCTTGAAAAGCCAGAATCGCAGCGAAAGTCCAATTTCAGCAGAATATGACGCTTCCGATCGAATGATCCGGCTGACGCTGATGCCGGGCAAGCCTGGCGCACAGTCATGCGCGCTTAGCTACGATGGAAATGGCAATTTGATGGAGAAGGTATGCAATAGCGGATCTGCGGTCACCAAATATGTTTGGGACTCCAAGGATCAATTGATTGGAATTGAAAGTGATGGGTTGCTTGCGAGATTCCGTTATGACGCTCTGGGGCGCCGGATAAGTCGGAGCATCAATGGGCAGGATGTTCAGTATATTTACGATGGTGAGCAAGTCGTGGCGGAGACGAAGGGCGGGGAGGTCACAAATTTCCTGACCGGGCTGGCTGTCGATGAATTGATCGCCGTCTATAACAATGGTCAGCAGCGGGTTATGCTGACCGATGCGTTGGGCTCTGTGCTCGGGGAGGTGCGTCAGGACGGTTTGATCGTTAACGCAAGGTCATACTCTCCATATGGTGAGACATCGGCTGCTGGTCAGGCGGCAATGGATGTTGCCTATACAGGCCGTGAATACGATGCTTTCAATATTTACTATTACCGATCAAGATTCTACGATCCGCAATTAAAGAGATTTTTATCGGAAGACCCGCTGCGTATAACGGGAGCATTCAATGCGTATGCTTACGTAGATGGAGACCCCGCTTCTCTGACGGACCCGGAAGGCACGTTACCAATAGCGCCGCTGCTTTGGGCTTATGCGCGTTGCGTAGCGCAATGCACAGCGCGCTCGATGGCTTCTCAGGCCATCAGAGATCGTTCAATCGACTGCATTGACCCCTGGGATACTGCGAGAGACTGCGCCCTTGAATGCTTGAACCCTTTCAAATGGGTGGGCGGTGGAAAAACACCGGGCATCCTTCCCAAGCTCCCTAAGGGCAAGGGTAGCGTGCCGCCGTCGCAGCGCGACAAGAAGCGGACTTGGTCGGAAGCGGAGCAAAAGAAGAAATACAAGGAACAGGGCGAGCGTTGCGCAAGCTGCAAGCAGCCAAAGCCATTTGAAGATACTCAAGGGCATCACAAAAACAAACGTCACGCTGATGGTGGCGGAGCAGAACGGAAGAATCATGGGCAAGTTTGCACGACTTGCCACAAGGAAATACATAAATGAGTTTTAATGGCGAGGTGATATCAAGGCTTGATATCGCCGAAGCAATTTCCAGTAGTGGCTATTTTTGCTTTCATGTATCAGGAGATTTGACACCTCGGTGGAGCTACACGGTAGGTCGATCGGCTGCAGGTAAGTGCGATCTTGTTTTTGCCGGTGGGTTGATTTACGGCCCGCGAGCTGTCATGAGAATTATTGATAGAGTTGCGAGTTCTGGAATTGATCGGTCGGGGGAGTCGATAGGTATACCCGGGCTGGGCAAATTCTCCTTGCACCCGCTTCACCATACCTCGCCAAAAGACCTGACATTTTGGGTAGAGCACTACGCTGATGGGCTGGATGCTCGGTTGATGCAATTGGTGCCAGACGCGCAGCACAAGACGAAAGAAGTACCGGATCTGTCCGAGAGGTGGCAATCCATGGGGTCTCCCGGCTGGCGGTGGTTGACGGAAACCTGGGATTTTGATGTACCCGGAAATGGACTGGTTACGATTGACTTGGGTGTACTGCGGGGACAACCGGTTCGAGAGTTGGTTCGTTGGGGTGAGGACTCATGGGAGGCATTTTCCGGAAATCCAGCAGAAATGAGGAAAAGGGACATGCGAGTAATTAATGTCGCTACCCTTATATCCTTGGATTCGACAAATGAAGTCGCACTTCGCCTTAGTGTCGGCGGCGGGGTATGGAGGGAAGGGTGCGAAACTCCGTGGATCGACTGGGAGTGAGTCGGACGACAGAGGCCTTCAATTTGAACTTCTGGCCGGGAACTTGAATCGACGGAGATGTCCAGATTCAAGGGTGGTTTTGAGCATTCGCTCACGCAGCAAGCAACCGACGGTCGGGTCATTCGATGGTTGCATTGAGATTCACAGGCATCCCGATGCTGATTTCCGACTGCGTGCAATGGAGTGGTGTGCCCTCTAGGAATTGGAAAATGATCCATCGACTCTTTTCTTCCAGCGATGCTGTTGCCGGTGCGCTGTTGCTGTCGATGACGTCGGCTCTGGCGGTTCAAGCACCCGGTGCTAGCCGGGATCCTGCCGTAGCAGGCGACACCGATCGCCTGATCGTCAAATACCGCACCGCCACCACTTCTTTGCAGAAGTCTCAGCAGTCGCAACTGCAGGCGGCCGGTTCACTGCGCGCCAGAACTCAACTGGCGCTGAACGCCGCAAACGTGGTCGGAGCGTCGCTGCGCCCTCTGCGCGAGACCGCTCAGAGGGCCCAGGTGCTGCAACTCGATCGCCCGCTGAGCGTCGCCGCTGTTGCGCAGATGGCCGCCCAGCTGCGCCGCGACGATCCCGATGTCGAGTACGCCGAGCCGGACCTGCGCATGCGGCCGCACTGGACGCCGGCAGATCCTTACTACGGCAGCTTGTGGGCTCTGCATGATCCGCTGGCCGGCATCCGCCTGGCCTCGGCCTGGGACCGCAGCCGGGGGCAGGGCGTGACCGTGGCGGTGCTGGACACCGGCTACACCGCCCATGCCGATCTGCAGCCGAATCTGCTGCCGGGCTATGACTTCATCGGCGACGCGGCCAGGGCGCGCGACGGCGACGGCCGCGATGCCAATGCCGCCGATCAGGGCGACTGGCGCTACGCCGGTGAATGCCCGGCGCCCATGGGCGGCGCCGCCAACAGCTCCTGGCACGGCACCCATGTGGCCGGCACCATTGCGGCGCTGGCCGACAACGGCGTCGGCATCGCGGGTGTTGCACCGCAGGCGAAGATCCTGCCGCTGCGCGTGCTGGGCAAATGCGGGGGCTACACCTCGGACATCGCCGACGCCATCGTCTGGGCGGCCGGCGCTTCGGTCTGGGGCCTGCCGGCGAACCCCTATCCGGCCAAGATCCTCAACCTGTCGCTGGGGGGCGTCGGCAGCTGCGGCCAGACCTATCAGGATGCCGTCAACACGGCGCGCAACCTGGGGGCGCTGGTGATCGCCTCGGCCGGCAACGACGACACCGATGTGCTGAATGCCACGCCGGCCAACTGCACCGGTGTGCTCGCCGTTGCGGCGACGGATACGCAGGGCAGCAAGGCCTCGTTCTCGAATTACGGCTATCGCATCTCGCTGGCGGCGCCCGGCGTGAGCATCTACTCTACCTACAACAGCGGCAGCAACTGGCCCGCCACCGAGACCTACCAGTACATGCAGGGCACCTCGATGGCCGCGCCGCATGTGAGCGGCGTTGCGGCCCTGATGCTGGCGGCCAACCCCTATCTGAACGATCGCGATCTCGAGCGCCTGCTGCTGCGCACCGTCAGGGCCTTTCCCGGCAGCTGCAGCTCCTGCGGTGCCGGCTTGCTGGATGCCGCCGCCGCGGTAGCAGTCGCGGCCGGCAATCCGGCGGCGGCGCCGACGGTCGAGATCATGTCGCTGGCCTTCAGCGGCGGCCTGGGTCAGACCGCGCGCGAAGCGATGGTCACCAACGGACAGGGGCCCTATGCCTACCAATGGGCGGTCAGCAACCCCGAGTTCCGCCTGCAGACTCCCACCGCGCGCAACACCCGGATCAATGCCAGCGTGCCCTATTGCGAGACCGTCAGCACCAATCTCATGTTGACCGTGACCGATGCGCAAGGGCGCAGCGGCTCGGCCAGCACCTCCATCCGCTTCACCAGCCCGCGCGTGCCCGGGCGTCAATGCCCATGAGTCGTGCTGCCGCTCCTGTCAGACCCGCAGGGCTGGCGGGCCTGTGCCTGCTGCTGACCTGTCTCGGTGCGCCGGTCCGCGCCGCCGAGACCCCGGTGCAGCTGAGCGCTCCCGAAGCCACCGGCGAGCGCGTCAGCGAGCTGACCTTCCGCAGCAGTACCGCGGTGGTACGCACGCGCCAGCACAACCCGCTGCGCGCCGCCCGCATCTTCAGCTATCTGCGCGTCGCGCAATGGCGCGCGCTGCAGACGCCGGCCGGGGCGGCCGCCGACGCGCCGGCCCAGGCGGCGCTGCTGGACATCAGCCTGGCCCGGACCGCCGCCTGGCTGCTGCCTCAGGAGGCGCAGGGGGCCTGGCAGACGACGTCGCTGCGCGCGCAGCAGGGCCTGGCCAATGTTGCGCAGCAGACGGCGCTGCAGGACGCGGCCGAGAGTGTCAGCGCCGCGCTGCTGCAGCGCAGCCTGACCGATGGTGCCGACGCCCGCCGCCGCCCGCTGGCCAAGCCGACCTGGCAGCCCGGCGTCTGGGCCCGCACGCCGCCGTTGTTCGCCGAGCAGCCGACCGAACCCCAGGCGCCGCAATGGACGCCCTGGTGCGCGGGGACCGAAGCCCTGCAGCCTGAGCCGCCGCCGGCCTATGGCTCGGCGCGCTGGATCGCGGACATGCGCGAGGTGATGACGGTGCGCGCGGCGCTCACCCCTGCGCAGAAGGAATCGGCCGAGCGCTGGAACCTGGACGCCGGCAGCATCACGCCGCCGGGCGTCTGGAATGCGGTGGCGCTGGACCATCTGCAGCAGCACCCGCGCCCGCCGGCCCAGCGCGCCGAGCTGCTGGCGCGGCTGAACATGGCGATGCACGACGCCCTGGTGGCGGCCTGGCGCATCAAGGTGCAGTACTGGGGCGAGCGCCCAATCACCGCGATCCAGCGCGAATGGCAGCCGGATTTCCAGCCCTGGCTGGTGACGCCGCCCTTTCCGGGCTATGTCTCCGGTCATTCGACCGTGTCCGGCGCCGCGGCCGCGGTGCTGACCTTCTACGCGCCCGAGGCCGCGCCGCGTTGGCGCGCCTTGGCCGAGGAGGCCTCGATGTCGCGCCTGTGGGGCGGCATCCATCCGCGCTATGACAACGACGCCGGCCTGGAGCTGGGGCAGCAGGTGGGGCGCCTGTGCCTGCCGCAGCGCCCGTCATCGCCGCCCGCAGCCGGCGGTATCGCCGCCGCCGCTCAGGGGACCAGCCAGTAGCTCGGTGCGCTGCGCTGGCGGTTCCCGCACAGCCGCTGCACGCGCATCAGCCATTGCTGCTGCCCGGCCTGGTCGTCGCTGGCGGACGAGAGGCGCCATTGGCCCTCGCTGACGGCGGCGTCACCACCATCGATGGCGCCCGCGCCACGCCGCTCCGTCTCCCAGCGCAGCTCGAAGCGTTCATGCGCCTCGGCCTGCCAGCGCGCCAGCACCGCACGCCCGGCCGGCTCGCGAACGCTGGGCAGGGGTTGCGGCACCGGGCAGGAGGTGTCGGCCGGGGCCTGCTGGAACTGGCGCAGCAGGGCCGGCCGCGAGCGCGACCCGTCGGCGCACAGGCTGATCAGTTCCACCTGCAGCTTCAGCAGTCGTTCCGGCGCGGGGCTGGCGGGCAGCGCGAACTGCGGCTGCTCGGTGCTGAGTTCCAGGGTGTTCAGCACCTCGGCTTCCGGCACGCGCCATTGCGCCCACAGCAGATAGGCGCGTGCCGCGGGCACCGGTTCCCAGTGCAGGGCCATGGCGCCGCCGTCGCCCCGCGTCGGCAGCATTTCCGGGCTCGGAGCCGGGCAGGTCTGGGCCGCGGCGCTGCCGGCCACGAGGCACAGGGACGCCAGCAGCGCTGTCCATGGCACCGCTCGTTCGTGGGGTAGTGAAACCGTCATAACTCGGTACGCTCCGGTGTCCTAGGATGAGGGGCAGGTGTTGCCCGGTCCAGCAATCCATATCGTCGGCGCGGCAGGCGCCTTCATCACCAAGAAATCGCAGCGGAGGATAACGTGATGTGCAGAGCATTGAGAAGCGGCCTCATGGCCGCGGCCCTGAGTGCCGCCGCCGGTGTTGCATTCGCGGGACCGGTGTCGTTGAAGGCCGATGGCAGCTGGTTCAGTTTCAACGTGCTCGATGGCGCGCCGGGCTGGAGCAGCGACGACGGCAGCCCGCTGGAGTTCAGCTTCAGCAGCAGCAGCGCCTTCACCCTGCGCATCACCGATTTCTTCTTCGCCGGCGAATCGACCGGCCTGAAGGTGAACGGCAGCTACCTCGGCCAGACCGCTCTGGTGCCGGAGGACCTGAACGAGTTCGCCGCCACGCCGGGCGATGCCTTTGGCAATCCCGTCTGGAGCCAGGGCAGCTGGGTGTTCGGTCCGGGAAGCTATGTGTTCAGCGGGGATCTGGCCTTGTCGCCAAGCTTCCAGGGGCTGATGGCCATCTCGGTCTTGGGCGCCCAGAGCGTGCCGGAGCCGGCGGCGCCCTTGCTGCTGGGCGCGGCGCTGGCCAGCCTGGTGCTGGCGCGGCGTTATCGCCGGCGTTGAGAAGGCGGCGCCAGAGTCCTGGACAATAGACGTCTTGAGCGCGCGTCAGCGCAGCCCCAACCCACGAGACGTTCAATCCATGACCGAAGCCAGCAACAAACCCGCGCTGCCCGACCACCTCTCCATCGACCCGCGCAGCCCGCACCATGTGGCCGCGGTGTTCGAGCATGACATCGGCATCCTGTTCAACGGCAAGGAGCGCGTCGATGTCGAGGAGTACTGCATCAGCGAGGGCTGGGTGAAGGTGCCGGCCGGCCGCACGGTGGACCGCAAGGGCCGCCCGCTGCTGATGAAGCTCAAGGGCAAGGTCGAGGCCTTCTACAAGTAAGCAAGCCCAGCCTCCGTCTTCTCCGCTTTCGCCCGTCGCGCATGTACGCCTCCTTCTTCGGCCTGCAGCACGAGCCGTTCTCGATCGCGCCCGACCCGCGCTACCTGTTCATGAGCGAACGCCACCGCGAGGCGCTGGCGCATCTGCTCTATGGGATCTCGGGCGGCGGCTTCGTGCTGCTGACCGGCGAGATCGGCGCCGGCAAGACCACGGTCTGCCGCTGCTTCCTGGAGCAGATCCCGGCCGACTGCAACGTCGCCTACATCTTCAACCCCAAGCTCACCGCGCGCGAGCTGTTGAAGACCGTCTGCGAGGAGTACCGCGTCGCGGCGCAGCCCGGCGAGAGCCCGTCGGTGCCGTCGATGAAGGACTATGTCGACCGGCTGAACCATTTCCTGCTGCGCGCCCATGCGGACGGGCGCAGCAATGTGCTGATCATCGACGAGGCGCAGAACCTGGCGCCCGAGGTGCTGGAGCAGCTGCGCCTGCTGACCAATCTGGAGACCAGCGAGCGCAAGCTGCTGCAGATCATCCTGATCGGCCAGCCCGAGCTGCGCGACATGCTGGCGCGCCCGGAGCTGGAGCAGCTGGCGCAGCGCGTGATCGCGCGCTTCCATCTGACCGCGCTGTCCGAGGCCGAGACCGCGCAATATGTGCAGCATCGCCTCGGCGTCGCCGGGACGCTGCAGCAGCCCTTCGAGCGCGGCCTGTTCAAGCGCATCCATCGCCTGTCGCGCGGCGTGCCGCGGCGCATCAACCTGCTGTGCGACCGCGCGCTGCTCGGCGCCTATGCGCAGGGTCATGCGCGTGTCGACCGCCGCACCCTGGCCCGCGCGGCGGCCGAGGTGTTCGGCGAGGATGCCCGCGCGCGCAAGAAGAAAACCGGCGCATCGCAGCGCAGCTGGCTGCTGGGTGCCCTGGGCGCGGCCGGCGCGGTCGCGGTGTTCGCCGCGGCCTCGTCCTATTACGGCCTGCTGCCCTCGGCGAGTCGACCGGTGCAGGCGCAGACGGCACCAGCCGTCCCCCCCGCTCCGGTCGCCGCGGTCGCCAGCGCGCCGGCGCCGATGACGATCGCCGACGAGACGCAGCTGAGCGAGGCGCTATTCACCGACGCGGCCCAGGCCCGCCGGGCCTTGGCAACGGCCTGGGGCGTCACGCTGCCGCAGGCTTTTTCTTCCCCAGAGGCCGTGGACTTCTGCGACGCGCTGAAGAAGACGACGACCAGCAAAACCACGGCCGAGTTGCCGCTGCAATGCTTCCGCAGCGACGAGGGCCTGGCCCTGTTGCGCCTGCTGGGCCGCCCCGCGCTGCTGCGGCTGCCAGAGGATGCCGGCTATGCGCTGCTGACGGGCCTGGACGAGCGTCGCGCCATCCTGCGCCTGCCCTCCGGGGCCGAGCGCCGGCTGGACCTGTTGCTGCTGAGCCGCCAATGGCGCGGCGAGTTCCTGACCCTGTGGCGCGCGCCGCCAGGCGGCTATCAGAAGAGTCGCATCGCCAGCGAGGCCGGCATCGGCTGGCTCGATCAGCAGCTGGCCAAGGCCTTCGGCGAGCCGCCGCTGGCCGAGACGGCCGGCGGCTCGCGCAGCCGCTACGACCAGGAGCTGCAGGCCCGCATCGCGGCCTTCCAGCGCGCCCAGGGCCTGCACAGCGACGGCCGCGCCGGCCCAATCACCCTGATGCAGCTGAACCGCGCGGCCGGCCTCGACGAGCCCCGCCTGGCCGGAGCTCCGAGGTAGCGAGAGAGTCAGCGAAGCAGAACCGCCATGTCCTACATCCTCGAAGCGCTGAAGCGCGCCGAAGCCGAACGCGAACGCGGCGCCGTGCCGACCCTGCACAGCCAGCAGGCCGCCGCCGCGGGCGCCGCGTCCGGCCCCGCCGCCGATGCGTCAGGCCGGGGCCGTGCGCGCGTCTGGCTCTGGGGCGGTGCCGGGCTGGCGCTGCTGGCCCTGGGCGCTTTTGCACTGCTGTGGCGCGGTGGCGGCAACCCGCCGCCGGGCGTGAGCGCCCCGGCACCGGCGGTGCAGACGCCAACGCCCGCCGCTACGGCCGTCGCGCCGATCCCGCTGCCGCCGCCGCGCGAGCTGCCCGTTGCCGCCGCTCCCACGCCCATGCCCGCACCGGCACCGCAGGCCGCAACACCGCCGCGCCCGCTGCCCAGCCCGGCCGAGCTGCCGGAGGCGCTGCGCCGCCAGCTGCCGCCGCTGACGACCGGCGGCGCGATGTATTCCGAGGTGCCGTCGCAGCGCATGCTGATCATCAACGGCCAGTTGTTCCGCGAGGGCGATCAGGTGGCGGCCGGCCTGGTGCTGGAGCAGATCCAGCTGAAGAGCGCCATCCTGTCCTTCCAGGGTCAGCGCCTGCGCATCAGCTACTGAGGATGGTGTTTGCCCGCGTGGCCGGGCCGCGGGCGCTCGCGCATGATGGATGCGCCAGCAACAACAAGGTCCCGACCCGATGCGGCGTTTTCTCGACCGGCTCTACGCCCTCTTCGGCGCGATCGCGGCGCTGTTCGTGCTGGCCATCCTGGTGCTGATGATCGCCGGCAGCCTGGGGCGCGAGTTCGGCCTGCGCCTGGGCTTCATCAACGACGTGGTGGCCTGGTGCTGCGCGGCGGCCTCCTTCTTCGGCATGGCCTATGCGTTCAAGCGGGGCGATTTCGTGCGCGTCACCCTGCTGCTGGACCGCGCGCCGCCGCGCTGGCGGCGCCGGCTGGAGCTGCTGGCGCTGGCCATCGCGGCGCTGGCGGTCGGCTATCTGGCCGTCTGGGCCTGCCGCTTCACCTATGACAGCTACCGTTTCAACGAGATCGCCGGCGGCATGGTCGCGATCCCGATCTGGATCCCGCAATCCAGCTTCGTGCTGGGCTCGCTGCTGTTCTTCGTCGCGGTGCTGGACGAGCTGGTGACGGTGGCGCGCGGCGGCAAGCCGGCCTATGTGGCCGCGGTCGAGGCGCGCCACGCGCGCGGCGATTTCTCGAGCGACATCTGATGAGCCTGATCGAAATCGGCGGCCTGCTGCTGTTCATCATGCTGCTGATGCTCGGCAGCGGGGTCTGGATCGCGATGACCCTGGCCATCGTCGGCTGGATCGGCCAGGCGGCTTTCACCCACACGGTGCCGGGCAGCAATCTGTTCTCGGCCTTCTGGGAGTCGAACGCCTCCTGGGAGCTGGCGGCGCTGCCGCTGTTCATCTGGATGGGCGAGATCCTGTTCCGCACCCGGCTCAGCGAGCAGATGTTCGAGGGCCTGGCGCCCTGGCTGAATCGGGTGCCGGGCCGGCTGATGCACACCACCATCCTGGGCTGCGGCGTGTTCGGCTCGGTCTCGGGCTCCTCGGCCGCCACCTGCGCGACGATCGCCAAGGTGGCACTGCCGGAGCTGCTGCGGCGCGGCTACGACGAGCGGCTGGCGCTGGGCTCGCTGGCCACCGCCGGCACCCTGGGCATCCTGATCCCGCCCTCGATCACGATGGTGGTCTACGCGGTGGCGGCGGACGCCTCGATCATCCGCATCTTCCTGGCGGGCTTCCTGCCGGGTCTGCTGCTGATGCTGCTGTTCATGGGCTATATCGCCTGGTGGAGCTGGCGCCACCCGGAGCGCGTGCCGGCGGCCGAGCCGCCCAGCCGCTTCGTCGACAAGCTGCGCCGCTCCGGCAATCTGATCCCGGTCGCGCTGCTGATCGTCTTCATCGTCGTGGTGCTGCTCAAGGGCTGGGCCACCGCCACCGAATGCGCGGCCTATGGCGTGCTGGGTTCGCTGGCGATCGCGGCCTGCAGCCGCTCCCTGACCTGGGCCAACTTCTGGGAGGGCATGCTGGGCACGACGCGCACCAGCTGCATGATCATGTTCATCCTGGCCGGCGCGGCCTTCCTGGCCAAGACCATGGCCTTCACCGGCATCCCGCGCGCGCTGGCCGAGACGGTGGACACGCTGCAGCTGAGCCCCTATGCGCTGATCGCGATGCTGACCCTGGTCTACCTGGTGCTGGGCACCGCGCTGGACGGCATCTCGATGATCGTGCTGACCGCCGCGGTGGTGCTGCCGATGGTGCAGAAGGCGGGCTTCGACCTGGTCTGGTTCGGCATCTTCATCGTGTTGCTGGTCGAGATCGCCGAGGTCACGCCGCCGGTCGGCTTCAACCTCTTCGTGCTGCAGAACATGACCGGCAAGGACAGCAACGTGATCGCGCGCGCGGCCCTGCCGTTCTTCGGCTGCCTGGTCGTCTGCATCGCGCTGATCACCCTGCTGCCGCAGATCGTGACCTGGCTGCCGGACTGGGTGATGGGCCCCAGCCGCTGAGGCGCCGGCGGCTCAGTCAGGGCTGCAGCGCGGCCCGCACCCGGCCCAGCGCCAGCTCCAGGATGTCCAGCGGCACCGAGCCCAGCGCCACGCGCAGGGCCTGCGGCACATGGGCGGTGGCGGCAAAGGGTTCGGCGCTGCTGAGCAGCACGCCGGCCTGCCGCAGCTCGGCCACCACTTGTTCGGCGCGCAGCTCCGCGGGCAGTTCCAGCCAGAGGTAGTAGGCGCCGGGGTGACCGCTGAGCCGGCAGCCGCGCAGCACCCGGCGCGCCAGGCGCTGGCGCTGGCGCGCATCGCGGCGCTTCGCGTCCTCCAGCGCGTCGACCGTGCCGGCCTCGATCCAGCGGCAAGCCAGCGCCACCGCGATCGAGGGCGTGTTCCAGGTCGAGGCCCGCTGCGCCTGCTCCAGCGCCGGCACCAGCGCCGGCGGCGCCGCGACGAAGCCGATGCGCAGGCCCGAGGCCACGCTCTTCGACAGGCCCGACACATAGATGCAGCGCCGCGGCGCCAGTATGAACAGCGGCGGCGGCGCGGGCTCGGCCAGGAAGGCATAGGCGCCGTCCTCGATGATCAGCAGCTCATGCCGCTCGGCCAGCGCCACCAGCCGTTGGCGCTCCGCCAGGCCCATCACCGAGCCGAGCGGGTTGTGCAGGGTGGGCATGCTGTAGACCGCGCGCACGCGCCGGCGCCGGCACAGGGTGGCCAGCGCATCCAGGTCGGTCTGGCCCTCCCGCAGCGGCAGCGCCGCCAGCTCCAGCCGGTGCGCCGCGGCCAGCGCGCGGATGCCGGGGTAGGTCAGCGCGTCGACGGCCAGCAGCTCGCCGGGCCGCAGCAGGGCCAGCGCCGCCAGCGCCAGGCCCTGCTGGGCGCCGTTGACGATCAGCACCTGGTCGGCGGGGACCCGGATGCCGCGGTTGCGCAGATGCCGGGCCGCGCTGGCGCGCTCATGCGGCCGCCCGCCCTGTGGCGCGGCATGCAGCAGCGCGTCCAGATCGCCGCTGCCGGCCAGGCCGCGCAGGCCCTCGCGCAGCAGCTCGGCCTGGCCGGGCAGGGCGGGGTAGTTGAAGCTCAGGTCCACCAGGCCCTCGCCGCCGCCGGGCTGCTGGGCCAGCGGCCCATGGCTGCGTGGCAGCGAGGTGTCGCGCACAAAGGTGCCGCGGCCCGCCTCGCCGACCACCAGGCCCGCCGACTCCAGGGTCCGGTAGACCCGCGCCGCGGTGGCCAGGGCCACGCCCTGGCGCTGCATCAGCGCGCGCACCGTCGGCAGCTGGGCGCCGGGGCGCAGCTCGCCGCTCTGGATGCGGTGGCTGAATTCGTCGACCAGGGTTTGGTAGCGGGCGCGGGGCATAGTCCGGCTTGTATCTAGAACAATTATTTGTCTGTATCAGATCGGGAGCCTACGCTGCGCAGCCGGTCGGGGCAAGCCGCCCCGGCCCTGTTCGGGAGCCTGGAATCACGATGTTGTTCAGCCATGTCACGCTCGGTTGCCGCGAGCTCGCCCGCGCCGCGGCCTTCTACGACGCGCTGCTGGCGCCGCTGGGGCTGGTGCGGCGCCCGGTGCTGCCCGATGGCGGGCCGGCGGCGGCCTGCTGGATCGAGCCCGGGCGCGGCCTGCCGCGCTTTTATGTCTACGAGCCCTACGACGGCCGGCCCGCCAGCGCCGGCAACGGGGTGATGGTGGCCTTCGCCGCGGCGTCGCCGGCGGCGGTCGACGCAGCCCATGCCGCGGGCCTGGCGGCCGGTGGCCGCGACGAGGGCGCGCCGGGGCCGCGCCCGCAATACGGCGCCGGCTACTATGGCGCCTACCTGCGCGATCCGGACGGCAACAAGCTGCACCTGGTGCATCGCGGCGATCTGCCGGAGTTCGCGGCGTGACGGCGGCGGGCCTGCTGCCGGTCGATCCGGCCACCCTGTCGCTGTTCGCGCTGGCGGTGCTCCTGCTGCTGCTGTCCCCGGGGCCGAACATGGCCTTCGTGATCGCCCATGGCATCGCCTACGGCTGGCGCGGCGGGCTGGCGGCCTCGCTGGGCATCGGCGCTGCCGACCTGGTGCTGACGGCGCTGACCGCGCTGGGCGTGGCCGCCCTGGTGGCGCAATGGCCGCCGGCCTTCGACCTGATCCGCGGTGCCGGCGCGCTCTACCTGCTGTGGCTGGCCTGGCAGGCCTGGCGCCATCCCGGCCGGCTGACGGCGCAAGCGGCGCGCGACGGCCGGCGGGCCTCGCTGCTGGCGGTGTCGCTGCGCTCGATGCTGAACAGCCTGCTGAACCCCAAGGCCCTGCTGTTCTTCCTGGTCTTCCTGCCCCAGTTCGCCGATGCCGGACGGGGTGGGATCGCGCGGCAGCTGCTCCTGCTGGGCGGCGTGCTGACCCTGATCAGCGTGGCCTTCCATGCGGCGCTGGGCGGGATCGGCGCGGCGGTGCACCGGCTGCTGGCCGGCCATGCGCGCGCCGCGCGCTGGCAGTCGCGCGGCCTGGCCCTGCTGCTGGTGCTGCTGGCCCTGCGGCTGTTGTGGTCACGTTAGTCGGCCTTGATGCCGGCCTCCTGCACCACCCGGGCGTTGGCCTCATGCTCCTGGCGCACGCGCGCCGCGAAGGCCTCGACGCTGCCGGTGGCGACGAAGCTGTCGAGCTTGGCCAGGCGCTCCTGCACCTCCTTGGCC
This sequence comes from Roseateles sp. DAIF2, assembly GCF_015624425.1. Lineage (NCBI taxonomy): Bacteria > Pseudomonadati > Pseudomonadota > Betaproteobacteria > Burkholderiales > Sphaerotilaceae > Roseateles > Roseateles sp. DAIF2. The sequence goes on from NZ_CP049919.1 coordinate 200,037, forward strand.
GCCAGCAGCTTGTTGAACTCGGCGTTGATCTTCAACTGCACCTCGCGCGGCGTGCGCGCCGGCGCGAACAGGCCGAAGGTGGAGCCCAGGTTGGCGTCCGGGTGGCCCAGCTCGGCCAGGGTCGGCACCTCGGGCAGGGTGGCCAGGCGCTGCGGCGCGGCGACGGCCAGCACGCGCAGGCGGCCGCTGGCGATCTGCGCGTTCAGGGCCGGCGCGGGGTTGGCGGTGAACAGCTCGAACTGGCCGCCCAGCGCGTCGTTGGTGACCTGGCCGCCGCCCTTGTAGGGGATGTGGTTGAAGCGCACGCCGGCCTTGCGGCCGATCTGCTCCAGCATCAGGTGGCCGATGCTGCCCATGCCCGAGCTGGCCAGGTTCAGCGCGCCCGGCCGGGCCTTTGCCTGCGCGATCGCGTCGGCGAAGCTCTTGCCGCTGAAGGCCTGCGTGGCCATCAGATAGACCGGCGAGTACATCACCTGCGCCACCGGCGCGATGTCCTTCAGCGCGTCGTAGGGCATGCGCGGCTGCAGATGCGGGTTCAGGGTCAGCGGGCTGATCGCGGCAAAGGCCAGGGTATGGCCGTCGGCCGGCGCCTTGGCCACCTGGTCCATGCCGGTGGTGCCGCTGGCGCCGGGCCGGCTCTCGATCACGACCGGCTGGCCCAGCACCGCCTGCAGGCGCTCGCCCAGCAGCCGCGCCACCGCGTCGCTGGTGCCGCCGGGCGCATAGGGCACGACGATGCGCACCGGCTTGACGGGCCAGGCGGCATCGGCCGCCAAGGCCTGTTGCAGCGGCAGCATCGACAGCGGCAGCAGGAGGAGGAGTGAACGACGGGGCAGGGCGGGGGAGGACATGGGCTGATGGGGATCGGAGCTGGGGATGCCGCAGCCTAACCGAGCCGGCCTGCCCTAGCTTACAGTGCGGCGATGACGATGATAAGCAGCAGTTATCTCTATCTTGGCATCGCGATCGTGGCCGAGGTGATAGCCACCAGCGCGCTGAAGAGCGCCGAGTCCTTCACCCGTTTCTGGCCAAGCCTGTTGACGGTGACGGGCTACGCGATCGCGTTCTATTTCCTCTCGCTGACCCTGCGCACCATCCCCACCGGCATCGCCTATGCGATCTGGTCGGGCGTCGGCATCGTGCTGATCTCGCTGGTCGGCTGGCTGGTCTACGGCCAGCGCCTGGACCTGCCGGCCCTGATCGGCCTGGGCTTCATCATCGCCGGCGTGCTGGTCGTCAACCTGTTCTCGAAGTCGGTGGGGCACTGAGCCGCAGGCGCAGCAGCGCCGCGACGATCGGGCCAGGGGGCGGCGCGCCCGGCTCGCGCAGCAACAGGCGCGACTGCGCCAGCGCGCGCAAGCGCAGCGGCCCCTCGCCGCGCGCCTGCTCCCACACCATGCCGGCGCGCAGCGGCGCCGAGACGGCGTGGTCATTGCACAGCGCCAGCTCCAGCCGGCCCGCCTGCAGATGCAGCAGCCGGCTGCCGCGGCGCATCCGGGGCAGCCGCAGCCATTGGCCGGGCATCAGCTCCAGCAGCTGTTCGCGCAAGGGGGTGGGGTCGGGGTACTGCATGGGGCGGCGAGGGTGGCAACAAGGCCTCCAGCCTAGGCAGCGGCGGCCCGGCGTACCAGACACAAGGCAGGCCTTGTACTGCAGCACAGTGCCGCCGCAAGGCTGGGCGCTGTAGCGTCCGGCCGGGTGTTTCCCGGCCGCGCGCGCGGCGGGCGGCGCCTACACTTGCGGCCATGAGCGAGCACCCCTCCATCGCATTCATCGGCGGCGGCAATATGGCCAGCGCCATCATCGGCGGCCTGCTGCGCAGCGGCCGGCCGGCCGCATCGCTGCGCGTGATCGAACCCTATGCGCCGCAGCGCGAGCGCCTGGCCCAGCAGTTCGGCCTGGCCGCCCTGGCCGCGCCGGACGACTCGCTGGCCGGGGCCGGCCTGGTGGTGTGGGCGGTCAAGCCGCAGCTCTTCGCCGAGGCGGCCGCGCCCTGCCGGGGCCTGGTCGCGGGGGCGCTGCAGCTGTCGGTGATGGCGGGCATCCCGAGCGAGGCGCTGGCGCGCGCCAGCGGCAGCGAGCGGGTGGTGCGCGCGATGCCCAACACGCCGGCGCTGATCGGCCAGGGCATGGCGGGCCTGTACGCGCGCGCCGCGGTGTCGGCCGCGGACCGCCAACTTGTCGAAGAGGTGCTGCGCCCGACCGGCGCCACCCTGTGGGTCGAGCAGGAGAGCCAGATCGACGCGGTGACCGCGCTGTCGGGCTCCGGGCCGGCCTATTTCTTCTTCGTCGTCGAAGCGATGATGCAGGCGGCGCAGGAGCTGGGCCTGTCGGCCGAGCAGGGCCGCCAGCTGGCCCTGGCCACCTGCGCCGGCGCCGCCGCGCTGGGCCTGCAATCGGCCGATTCGCCGACCCAGCTGCGCGAGAAGGTCACCTCCAAGGGCGGCACCACCCATGCGGCGATCAGCAGCCTGCAGGCCGACGCGGTCGACGCCGCGATCGTGCGCGCGGTGCGCGCCGCCGAGGCGCGCGCACGCGAGCTGGGCGCCGAGTTCGGACGCTGAGGCACGGTCGATTTCGATGGGGATTGCCGGCCGAGCGGGCTTGCGTGCCTGGTTGCGCGCGCCCGGGTCCCTGAGCCGCCGCCTGGCGGCGCTGGGTGAACGTTACGAGGTCCAGGTCTTGCGCCAGACCGTGGCGCCGCTGCGCGCGGCCGAGAAGCGCGCGCTGGGCCTGCCGCGGCGCGGCTGCACGGTGGTGCGCGAGGTGATCCTGCGCGTCGACGGCGAGCCGCTGGTCTGGGCCCGCTCGGCCCTGCATGGCGCGGCGCTGGCCGGGCCCTGGAAGGCGCTGAAGGGCCTGGGCGCCAAGCCGCTGGGGCATCTGCTCTATGCCGACCGGCGCGTCGCGCGCAGCGAGCTGCAGCCGCGCCGCCTGGCCCGCCATGGCCACACCTGGCGCCAGATGGCAGGCCAATGGGAGGCCGCCACCGGCGCGCCGCCCTCGGCGCTGATGCTGTGGTCGCGCAACTCGGTGTTCACCCGCCAGGGCGCGCAGCTGCGCGTGATGGAGCTGTTCGCGCCGACGCTGGCCGCGCAGACGCCGCGGCGCGGGCGCGCCCGGCGGCGCTGAGCGCAGGCCCGCGGCGCACAATGGCGCGCCATGCCCGCCGCCGCCCCGCCACCATCAAGCTCCCTGTCCGAACGTGTGCGGCACTGGCTGCGGGCGCTGCGCCCGGCCGCCCAGCCGCTGGATGGGCGCGAACGCCTGCGCGTCGTGCTGGGCGCCGGCCTGGGCCTGCTGCTGACCGCGCTGCTGAGCGAATGGCTGCTGCCGCACCGGCCGGGCCTGCCCTGGCTGGTGGCGCCGCTGGGGGCCAGCGCGGTGCTGGGCGGCAACACCCTGTCGGCCCTGGTGGCGGCGCTGTCGCGCAGCGCCTAGGCTTTGTCGCTGCCGGCGATCCGGCGCAGCAGCGCCGCGCGCCGCGCCAGGCTCTGCGCCGGCCAATGCTGTTCGCGGTCGTAGTAGCCGGGCATTACCGGCACGCCGTCCTCGGGCAGCCGTAGCCAGGGCTGCCTGGATGCGGTGAAGATGTGGATGTCGGGCGGCAGGCGGTCCGGTTCGTCCAGGGTGCCGACGCGCACGAAGGCGACCGCGCGGCCGGCGCCGGCGTAATGGCTCCACAGCGCGAGGCGGCAGCCGGGGCAGCGCGCGATCAACTGGCCCTGGCCGCTGGCCGAGGGCGTGTGCACCAGCTCGGGCGTGCCGGCCAGCAGGGTGAGGCGCTCGGCCTCGATCATCGCGTTCAGCGCGAAGGCCGAGCCGGTTTCGCGCTGGCACCAGCGGCAATGGCAGCAATGCACGAACAGCGGCGCGCTCTCCAGCCGGTAGCGCAGCGCGCGGCAGTCGCAGCCGCCCTCGGCGGGCCGCCAGACGGCGCCCGCATCCCCGTTCATACCCGGCTGTCGAGCTGCGAAACTGGCAGCCCCGGCACGCCGGACAGCGCCGCGGGCTCCAGCGGCAGCCAGGCCTGCCGGCCGTCGGTGGTGCGCACGCAGCGCGCGCGCTGGCCGGCGCTGCTCAGGCTGCCGGGTTTGAGCGCGCCGTCGCAGCGCTCGGCCGGGGCCAGCTCGCGGGCCGCGACCAGCAGCACCGGATCGGCATCGAAGCGCCCCAGCGCCGCCGCGCCGGCCTCGGCCGCGCTGGCATAGAGCGCGACCACCGGGCCGGCCGGCTCCGCCGGCGACGGCACCAGGCTCTGGCAGCCGGCGCACAGGAGCAGCAGGGGCAGGATGGAGAGCGGCAGCGCGGACTTCATGGCGGCGGGCGAGAAAGCAAGGATCGCAGCGCCGATTCTGCGCAGCGCCGCCGGCGCCGGCCATCGGCATTTCCCCCGGCTGCCACGCGCACGCGACCGCTGGCCGCGGCGGCCGCGCGGCGCTCTAATGGACCGATGCAGCCAGATGCTTCCCCCTCCTCTTTCGACCCGGAACTGCTCGACGCGGCGATCGCCTTCGCCCGGGCCCATGAATGCCCCTGGCCGCGCGAGCCGGCCGCCGATGCCTCGGCCTGGGGTGTGCATCACGAGGATCCGCCGCCCTACAACCGCCTGCGCGGCCCGGTGCATGCGCGCGGGCCGCAGGGCGGGGTGGTGTGGCAGGGCGGCCGCGAGATCGCCGCCTGGGGCGAGCCGGAGCGGGCGGACCTGACCTTCAGCATCGCCAAGACCTATCTGGCCCTGCTGGCCGGCATCGCGCAGCGCGACGGCCTGCTGCCCGACGAGCACCGCCCGGTGGCCGAGCAGCTGCCCGGCATCGGCTTCGACGACACGGCGCACAACCGCGCGATCACCTGGGCCATGCTGCTGGAACAGACCAGCGAATGGGAGGGCAGCTGCTTCGGCCTGCCGGACCAGGTGGAGCGCTGGCGCAAGGTCTCCAACGACCCGCGGCCCGCCGGCGGCCCCAAGGGCGGCGCGCGGCCGCTGCAGGCGCCGGGCTCCTACTGGGAATACAACGATGTGCGCATCAACCAGCTGGCGCTGGCCCTGCTGCACCTGTTCCGCCGCCCGCTGCCGGAGCTGTTCCTGCACGAGATCCTGGCGCCGCTGGGCGGCGGCGCGGGCTTCGCCTGGCGCGGCTATGACGATGCCTGGCTGGAGCTGCCGGGCGTCGGCCGCGTGCAATCGGTGCCGGGCGGCACGCATTGGGGCGGCGGCGTCTCGATCGGCGCGCGCGACCAGGCGCGCATCGGCCGGCTGCTGCTGGACGGCGGCGCGCACCAGGGCCGGCAGATCCTGCCGCGCGCCTGGGTCGAGAAGCTGCAAACGCCCTGCGCGGTGGCGCCCTTCTACGGCCGCCTGGTCTGGCTGAACCGCGACGGCCGGGCCTTCCCCGGCGCCTCGACGCAGAGCTACTTCATGGTCGGCGCCGGCGGCCATTACACCTGGATCGAGCCGGCGCTGGAGGCGGTGGTGGTGCTGCGCTGGCTGGACGGCGCCCATGCGCCCGGGGTGATGAGCCGGCTGAGCCGGGCGCTGGCGGGGTGACGATCGGCAGGAGCCGCCCTGGCGCGCTTCTGCAAGAATGCCCCGACCCTCCCAATGGGGCTGGCTTGAGAGAGAAAGCGGACACCATGTACGGTCTGATCGGCAGTTTCAGGGCCGCGCCCGGCCGGCGCGCGGAGTTGATCGAGATCCTGCTGGCCAGCGTCGGCGCGATGCCGGGCTGCCGCAGCTATGTCGTGGCCGAGGATCCGGTCGACGCGGAGCTGGTCTGGATCACCGAGGTCTGGGACGACGCGGCCGCGCACAAGGCCTCGCTGCAGCTGCCGGCGGTGAAGGCGGCGATCGCGCGGGCGATGCCGCTGATCGCCGGCTTCGGCGAGCATCGCGAGCTGAAGGTGGTCGGCGGCCACGGGCTGGCCGCATGAGCGCCGCGCGGGGCCGCCCCAAGCAAGCTCGTTCCCGCTTGGCGGGACAGACCGCAGGCCGAAGGGTACACCCATGAGCGCCGCGCTGGTGGTGCTGCTCGGCGGGCTGATTGCCGGTGCGCTCGACATCCTGTTCGCGATCTCCTTCGCGGCCTGGAACGGCACGCGGCCGGTGCAGCTGCTGCAGATCGTCGCCAGCGGCCTGTTCGGCAAGAGCGCGCTGAGCGGCGGGCTGCCGATGGCGGCGATGGGCCTGGCGCTGCATTTCCTGCTGTCCCTGCTGTGGGCCGGCCTGTTCCTGGCGGCGGCCTGGCTGCGCCCGGCGCTGGCGCAGTCGCCCTACCTTTATGGCCTGCTGTTCGGCGTGCTCGTGTTCTTCGCGATGCGGCTGGTGGTGCTGCCGCTGTCGGCCTTCCCCTTCCCGGTGAGCTTCAAGCCCCTGGCCACGGTGCTGGACCTGCTGTCCCACATGCTGCTGTTCGGCCTGCCGATCGCGCTGGCGGTGCGGCGGGCGCTGGCGCCGGCCTGAAACGCGCGCGGCGCCCATCGCCCGCGCATGCTCGGCGGGCGCTGCGCCACGGCGATGCCGTCGATACACTGGCCCGGATGACGACAAGCAGCAGCAAGCGTGAACATAACCTCGAGCTGGCCGCGGCCCTGCTCGACTGGAACCGGCGCCATCTGCGCCAGGGCGCGCCGCTGGACGTGGCCCTGATCGGCGAGCGCTTCGCGCCGCAGTTCGTGGTCGAGGCCAATGGCCGGCGCTACGAGGCGGACCGGCCGGCCTATCTGGCCTTCCTGGAAGGCTTTCGGCGCGACATCGCGCAGATCGACTACCGCGTCCACCACCGCGTCGCCGATGACAATGGCGTGGTGCTGGCGATGGGCGCCGAGGTGACGCGCCTGGACGGCCGGCTGGACCGCTTCGAGGCGATGCTGCTGCTGCGCTTCGATGCGCAGGGCCTGCTGACCCTGTGGCATGAGGTCTATCTGCCGGCGCCTGCCGCCGCCGCGGCCTGAGCCTGCCAGCGCCTCAGGCGTTGCGCAGCGCCAGGTCCGCCACCGTGCCGACAAACACCGCGAAACCGACCCAGTGGTTCTCGCGGAAGGCCTTGAAGCAGCCCTCGCGGCTGCGGTCCTTGATCAGGGTGTAGTGCCAGACCACCTGGGCCGCCGCCGCGGCGATGCCCAACAGGAACCACAGACCCAGGCCCAGGTGCTGGCCGATCGCGGCCCAGCTGGCGAGATGGATCGCGTAGAAGGCCATCACGCCGACGACGTCGAAGCGACCCAGGGTCAGGGCCGAGGTCTGGATGCCGATGCGGATGTCGTCGTCGCGGTCGACCATCGCGTACTCGGTGTCGTAGGCCAGCACCCAGAACAGGTTCGACAGCAGCAGGGCCCAGGCCGACAGCGGCACCGCGCCGCGCAGCGCCTGCCAGCTCCAGTCGTTGCTGCCCAGCGCCGCGCCGAAGGCCATCGGGATGCCGAAGGAAAAGGCCACGCCCAGCACCGCCTGCGGCATCGAGACCACGCGCTTCGCATAGGGATAGACCAGCGCGACGATCAGCGCCGCGAAGGACAGCGCGATGGTCGGCGCATTGGTGGTCAGCACCAGGCCGAAGGAGACCAGGGCCAGCGCCGCGCCCAGCAACAGCGCCTCCTTGACCGAGACCGCGCCGCTGGTGACCGGGCGGTTCGCGGTGCGCTTCACATGCAGGTCGAACTCGCGGTCCGCCACATCGTTGACGCAGCAGCCGGCCGAGCGCATCAGCACCGTGCCCAGGGTGAACACCGCCAGCAGATGCCAGCCCGGCCAGCCGTCCGAGGCGACCCACAGCGCGCTGAGCGTGGGCCACAGCAGCAGCAGCCAGCCGGCCGGGCGGTTCCAGCGGATCAGATCGAGGTACAGGGACAGGCGGGACGGGGCTTGGCTACTCATGGCGGAATATTGTCTCAGCGCCGAGGGTGTATAACCCCGCCCCACACAGCACAGTCATCAGCAAGGAGCCGTCATGGGCGCACAGTGGAAAGCCAAACACAAGGACCTGGCGGCCAATGCCAAGGGGCGGATCTTCACCAAGCTCTCCAAGGAGATCATGCAGGCCGCGCGCGGCGGCGCCGATCCGGACATGAACGCGCGCCTGCGCATGGTGGTGGAGCAGGCCAAGAAGGCCTCGATGCCGCGCGACACCTTGGAGCGGGCGATCAAGAAGGGCGCCGGCCTGCTGGGCGAGGCGGTGACCTTCGAGCGCGTCACCTACGAGGGCTTCACGCCGCACCGCGTGCCGCTGATCGTCGAATGCCTGACCGACAACGTCAACCGCACCGTCTCCGAGATGCGGGTACTGTTCCGCAAGGGCCAGCTCGGCGCGGCCGGCTCGGTGTCCTGGGACTTCGACCATGTGGGTCTGATCGAGGGCGCACCGGCGGCGCCCGGCGCCGATGCGGAGCTGGCCGCGATCGAGGCCGGCGCGCAGGACTTCGAGGCCTCGTCGGAGGAAGAGGGCGGCACCCTCTTCATCAGCGACCCGGCCGACCTGGATCTGGTCGTCAAGGCCCTGCCGGCCCAGGGCTTCAGCGTCAGCTCGGCCAAGCTGGGCTACCGGCCGAAGAACCCGGTCGGCGGCCTGGGCGCGGCCGAGCTGGAGGAGGTGGAAGCCTTCCTGGCCGCGATCGATGCGCATGACGACGTACAGGACGTGTACGTCGGTCTCGCTGCGACGGACTGAGGTCGCCTGGGCTGGCGTGCCAGCGCAATCAGCGCAGGGCTTGCCGAGCGTTGCGGGCCGGCGGCCCCGTCACCCCGGATACGCCGTGCCCCTCGTCAAGACGTCTTTTCGGTCCGCAGCGGAGCAGCGCCGATCGACGCCGCTCAGGCCTTGCGCTTCTCCAGCAACGCCCCCAGCTCGCCCACCAGGCCGCGCCGGAAGGCCAGCACGCAGAGGATGAAGATCAGGCCGGTGACCAGCGAGACCGATTCGCCCAGGCCGTTGAACCATTGCACGCCGGTCGCCTCGGCCAGGAACTTGCCGGCGTCGCCGATCTTGTTCTCCAGCGCGATGATGACCAGGGCGCCGACGATCGGGCCGACCATCGTGCCCATGCCGCCGACCAGGGTCATCAGGATCACCAGGCCCGAGGTGGTCCAGACCGCGTCGGTCAGGGTCGCGAAGCCCAGCACCAGGGTCTTGGTGGCGCCGGCCAGGCCGGCCAGCGCGGCCGACAGCACGAAGGCCACCAGCTTGAAGCGCTCGACGTCGTAGCCCAGCGAGGTGGCGCGCGCCTCGTTCTCGCGGATCGAGGTCAGCACCTGGCCGAAGGGCGAATGCACGGTGCGGTAGATCAGCCAGAAGGCGCCGATGAAGATCGCCAGCACCACGTAATACAGGGTCAGGTCCTTGCCGAGGTCCAGGCCCAGCAGCGTGCCGCGCGGCACGGCCTGCAGGCCGTCCTCGCCGCCGGTGAACTGCGCCTGCAGGAAGAAGAAGAACAGCATCTGGGCCAGCGCCAGCGTGATCATCGAGAAGTAGATGCCCGAGCGCCGGATCGCCAGCAGGCCGAACACCAGGCCGCAGGCCGCTGCCGCGGCGACGCCGAAGGCCAGGCCCAGCGGCACCGGCAGGCCCCAGACCTTCAGCGCATGGCCGGCGCCGTAGGCCGCCGCGCCGAGAAAGGCCGCATGGCCGAAGCTCAACAGGCCGGTGAAGCCGATCAGCAGATTGAAGGCGCAGGCGAACAGCGCATAGCACATCACCTTCATCACGAAGATCGGGTAGGCGCCCAGCAGCGGCAGCAGGGCGATGCCGGCGAACATCAGGCCGTAGCCGATCAGGGGGTTCTTCGTCTGGCTCATTTCTCTTTACCGAACAGGCCGGCGGGGCGGACCAGGAGGACGATCGCCATCACGACGAACACGACGGTGTTGGAGGCCTCGGGGTAGAACACCTTGGTCAGGCCCTCGATCACGCCCAGGCCCAGGCCGGTCAGGATGGAGCCGAGGATCGAGCCCATGCCGCCGATCACGACCACCGCGAACACCACGATGATCAGGTTGCTGCCCATCAGCGCGGTGACCTGCAGGATCGGCGCGGCCAGCACGCCGGCAAAGGCGGCCAGCGCGACGCCGCCGGCATAGGTCAGGGTGATCATGCGCGGCACGTTGATGCCGAAGGCCTGCACCAGCTTCGGGTTCTCGGTGCCGGCGCGCAGGGTGGCGCCCAGCGAGGTCTTCTCGATCAGCGCCCACACGGCCAGGCAGACCACGATCGAGGCCACCACCACCCAGGCGCGGTAGTTCGGCAAGATCATGAAGCCGAGGTTGGTAGCGCCCTGCAGCGCCTCGGGCACCGAGTACTGCTGGCCCGACACGCCGTAGAAGCTGCGGAAGATGCCCTCGGTCACCAGGGTGATGCCGAAGGTCAGCAGCAGGCCGTAGAGATGGTCCAGCTTGTAGAGCCACTGCAGCAGCAGCCGCTCGATCGCGATGCCCAGCACCCCGACCAGCAGCGGCGCCAGCAGCAGCATCACCCAGTAGTTCAGCCCCAGGTATTCCAGCCCCATCCAGGCCAGGAAGGCGCCCATCATGTAGAGCGCGCCATGGGCGAAGTTGATGATGTTGAGCATGCCGAAGATCACGGCCAGGCCCAGCGACAGCATCGCGTAGAACGAGCCGTTCACCAGGCCCAGCAGCAGCTGGCCCAGCAGGGCCGGCAGGGGAATGCCAAAAAAATCAGTCATGTCATGAACAGGTCCGATGGGCCGCCGCAGGCCGGCCCGCCTCGCACGGCACCCGCCGATCCGGCTTTGCCGAGCGGCCGGGTGCGCCCCCGTGAGGGGGCTCGCGAAGCGAGTAGGGGGTGGGTCATTTCTTGACGAGGGCGCACTTGCTCTCGGAGAGCTTGGTGTAGGCCTCGGCCGCGGGAATGACCTGGGCCACCTTGTAATAGTCCCAGGGCTCGGTCGACTCGGCCGGGGTCTTCACCTGCATCAGGTACATGTCGTAGCGCATGCGGCCGTCGGGGCCGATCTCGCCGTTCTTGGCGAAGAAGTCGTTGATCTTGGTGCCCTTCATCTTGGCGATCACCTTGTCGGCGTCGTCGCTCTTCAGGGCCTCGACCGCCTTCAGGTAATGCGTGGTGGCCGAGTAGTCGGCGGCCTGCAGCATCGAGGGCATGCGCTTCATCTTCTCGAAGAAGCGGCGGCTCCAGGCGCGCGACTCGGGGCTCTGGTTCCAGTACCAGCCGTCGGTCAGGTACATGCCCTGGGTGGCCTTCAGGCCCAGCGAGTGGATGTCGTTGATGAACATCAGCAGGCCGGCCAGCTTCATGGTCTTGGTGATGCCGAACTCGTTGGCCGCCTTGATCGCGTTGATCGTGTCGCCGCCGGCGTTGGCCAGGCCCAGGATCTGCGCCTTGCTGCCCTGCGCCTGCAGCAGGAAGGATGAAAAATCGCTGGCCGACAGCGGGTGCTTGACGCTGCCCACCACGGTGCCGCCGGCCTTCTGCACCACGGCGGTGGCGTCGCTCTGCAGCGAGGCGCCGAAGGCGTAGTCGGCGGTCAGGAAGTACCAGCTCTTGCCGCCGCTCTTCACCACCGCGTTGCCGGTGCCGTTGGCCAGCGCCACGGTGTCGTAGGCGTAATGCACGGTGTAGGGCGTGCAGTCCTCGTTGGTCAAGCGCGAGGAGGCGGCGCCGATCGAGATGAAGGGCTTCTTCTTCTCGGCCGCGATCTTGGCCATCGCCAGGTTGGCGCCGGAGTTGGTGCCGCCGATCAGCAGGTCCAGACCCTGGGTGTCGATCCACTCGCGCGCCTTGGAGGCGGCCACGTCGGCCTTGTTCTGGTGGTCGGCATAGATCAGCTCGATCTTCTTGCCGGCGACCTGGCCCTTCATGTCGGCGATCGCCAGCTTGATCGCCTCGACGCCGCCGGCGCCGTCGATGTCGGCGTACAGGCTGGACATGTCGGTGATGATGCCGATCTTCACCACGTCGCCCGACACCTGCGCCTGGGCGGTGCCGGCCGCGAGCCCGCAGGCGGCCAGGCTGGCCAGGGCGATGCGCGTGATGGCGGTTTTCGTTGTCATGCTTGTCTCCTTAGGGGTGAGTGACATCATCAAACGCTGAGCAGCTCGTCGAGCAGGGCCCGCTTGCTTTCCAGTTCGGCGGCGGCGAAGGACTCGACCACCTGGCCATGCTCGATCACGAAGAAATGGTCGGCCAGCGGCGCGGCGAAGCGGAAGTTCTGCTCCACCATCACGATCGTGAAACCCTGGGCCTTCAGGGTGCGGATCATGCGCGCCAGCGCCTGCACGATCACCGGGGCCAGGCCCTCGGAGATCTCGTCCAGCAGCAGGATGTCGGCGCCGGTGCGCAGGATGCGGGCCACCGCTAGCATCTGCTGCTCGCCGCCCGAGAGCCGCGTACCCTGGCTCTGGCGGCGCTCCGCCAGGTTGGGGAACATCGCGTAAATCTCGGCCTCGCTCATCGGCTTGCCGCGCCCGCCCTTCAGCGGCGGCGGCAGGCGCAGGTTCTCCTCGGTCGAGAGCGAGGCGAAGATGCCGCGCTCCTCCGGGCAGTAGCCCAGGCCCAGATGGGCGATGCGGTGCGTCGGCAGGCCGATGGTCTCCTCGCCATGCACCTTGATCGAGCCCTTGCGCTCGCCGGTCAGGCCCATGATGGCGCGCAGGGTGGTCGTGCGGCCGGCGCCGTTGCGGCCCAGCAGGGTCACGACCTGGCCCTTGGGCACCGTGATGTTGATGCCATGCAGGATATGGCTCTCGCCGTACCAGGCGTTCAGGTCCTTGATCTCCAGGGCGGCCGTCATCAATGCGCCCCTTGCAGCTCGGCGGCTTCGCTGCCCATATAGGCTTCGAGCACCGCGGGGTGGCGCGAGACCTCGGCATAGTCGCCCTCGGCCAGCACCGCGCCACGCGCCAGCACGGTGATGCGGTCGGCGATGGTCGAGACCACCTTCATATTGTGTTCGACCATCAGCACGGTGCGGCCCTCGGCGACGCGCTTGATCAGCGCGGTGACCCGCTCCACATCCTCATGGCCCATGCCCTGGGTCGGCTCGTCCAGCAGCATCAGCGCCGGCTCCATCGCCATCGTGGTGGCGATCTCGAGCGCGCGCTTGCGGCCGTAGGGCAGGTCGGCGGCCTTCAGCTGCGCCATCTCGCGCAGGTCCACCAGCTCCAGCAGGGCCATCACCTTGGCGTCCAGGCTCTTCAGCCCGGTCAGGTTCTTCCAAAAATGGAAGCTGGTTCCGGTGAAGCGCTGCAGGCCGATGCGCACGTTCTCCAGCACCGTCAGGTGCGGGAACACGGCCGAGATCTGGAAGCTGCGGATCACGCCGCGGCGGGCGATCTCGGCGGGCTTCTCGCCGGTGATGTCGACACCGTCGAACACGATGCTGCCGCGGGTCGGGGTCAGGAACTTGGTCAGCAGATTGAAGCAGGTGGTCTTGCCGGCGCCATTGGGGCCGATCAGCGCATGGATATGACCGCGCCGGACCTGCAGGTTCACGCCGTCAACGGCGGTGAAGCCCTTGAACTCCTTGGTGAGTCCCTTTGTCTCCAGGATGAGTTCGCCCATCTGCTACGTCTTTGAGTTGGACATTCAATGTAGGGCGATCCAGGGCGATACAGCCACCGGGAACTACCTGTACGTAGCTTTGCGCAAGGGCTTACCCGGATGCCGAATGGCAGGGGTGAAAGCGCTGCGTCAGGAAGTCAGGGGATGCCCAGCGTGCGGCCCATCAGCGCGGTGGCCCGATGCACGCCGTAGCGTTGGCGCAGCCGGGCGCGCAGCTTCTCGACCGTGCGCGGCGACAGGCCCAGACTGCGGGCGTTCTCCTTGGCCGTCTGGCCGCCGACCATGCCGGCCAGCACCTCGCGCTCGCGCGGCGTCAGGCCCTCGGGCTCGACCCCGCTCTGCAGCGGCTCGAACACCCAGGCCACCTCGCTCAGCGGCGCCTCGCGGTCGCGCGTATGGCCATGCACGCGGAACCATTGCATCAGGCCGTCGCGGCGCTGCATCAGGCGCTCGTCGCGGTAGCTGCCGCTCTGCTGCAGGCTGGCGAAGAGGCGCCGGCCGATGCGCTCGAACTCGGTCTCGGTGGCGAACAGCAGGCGAAAGCTCTGGCCGGTCAGCTGCTCGCGGCTGTAGCCGAACATCGTCGCGAAGGCCTCGTTGACCCATTCCAGCCGGCGGTCGCGCGCCAGCGCCAGCCCCAGCGGGCTGAGCGCCGCGAAGTCGTCGGCCGGGGAAAACCCGGGCGTAATCCTGGGGCTGTCGCACTCTTGCATGGCTGCCTAGGCTACCACCGCCCGATGTCCCACCCAGAGCCACAAGGAGACAAGCCATGCAGCGACTTCCGGCCCCGCTTTCCCGCACCGCCCTGGCCGTCCTGGCCCTGGTGCTGGCGGCCTGCAACTCGGACGACGACGACGCGGGCAGCCCCGCGCCGGAAACGCCGGCGCCGGTGGCCAATGCGCTGCCGGGCTTCATCAGCGGCAGCGTGGCCGCCGCCAGCTACGACGGCAGCAGCGACGACCTGCTGACCGCCGGCCTGGGCAAGACCGGCCTGCTGGGCGCCGCGCCGGCCTATGCCAACCCGGCCGCGCCGACCGCCGCCGAGCTGCGCCGCAACGCGATCCATACCAACTACCGCGCGCTGGTCGACTACACGCTGGCTGGCGGCTTCACGCGCCTGTACGGCCCGAACATCGACAACAGCGGCAACGACACGCTGGGCGAGGGCAAGATTGCCGGCACCGAGCACATCGCGGTGGCCGACGACGGCTCGGGCAAGCAGAACGTGGTGCTGATGGTGCAGGTGCCGGCCAGCTTCGACCGCGCCAACCCCTGCATCGTCAGCGCCACCTCCTCGGGCTCGCGCGGCATCTACGGCGCGATCGGCACCGCCGGCGAATGGGGTCTGAAGCGCGGCTGCGCGGTGGCCTATGCCGATAAGGGTACCGGCAACGGCGTGCACGACCTGATGACGGACCAGGTGCTGCAGATCGACGGCACCGCCGCCAGCGCCGGCACTGCCGCCAAGAAGGCGCATTTCAAGGCCGACATCGGCGACGCCGAGCGCCAGGCCTACAACGCCGCCTTCCCGAACCGCGTGGCCTACAAGCATGCGCATTCGCAGCAGAACCCCGAGAAGGACTGGGGCCGCGACACCCTGCGCGCGATCAAGCTGGCCTTCTATGTGCTCAACGAGAAATACGGCAGCGACATCGCCGGCCAGCCCGGCAAGAAGGAGGTGGTGATCAAGCCGGCCAACACGCTGGTGATCGCCTCCTCGGTGTCGAACGGCGGCGGCGCGGCGCTGGCCGCGGCCGAGCAGGACACCGAGGGCCTGATCGACGGCGTGGCCGTCACCGAGCCGAATGTGCAGCCCGGCGCCAACGCCGGCCTGACGATCAAGCAGGGCGCGGCGACGGTGGCCACGCACAGCAAACCGCTGGCCGACTACTTCACCTACGCCAACCTCTACCAGCCCTGCGCGGCCCTGTCCGCCCAGGCCGGGCTGTCGCTGAACGCCGCCTTCTGGCCGGCCGCCTACACGACGGCGGCGCAGAACCGCTGCGCCGCGCTGGCCGCGCGCGGCCTGGTCAGCGGCGCGACCCAGGCGGCTCAGGCCGACGACGCGCTGGCCAAGCTGAATGCCTATGGCTGGATGGCCGAGACCAACTTCCTGCAGCAATCGCATTTCCGCTTCGCGACCAACTCGATCGCGATGACCTATGTGAACGCCTATGGCCGCTTCAAGGTCAGCGACAACGTCTGCGGCTTCAGCTTCGCCAACACCAATGCCGCCGGCGACGTGATCGCGCAGGTGGCGGCCACCCAGGCCGGCCTGTTCGCCAGCGGCAATGGCGTGCCGCCGACCTCGGGCGTCAACATCGTCTACAACGACGCGGTGGGCGGCGCCAGGCTGGACTTCCTGGCCGTCTCGCCCGGCAGCGCCACGGCGGACTTCGCGCTGGACGGCGCGCTGTGCCTGCGCGCCCTGGTCACCGGCAAGGACCCGGCCAGCGGCAATGCGCTGTTCGGCAATATGAAGACCTGGTCGGACCGGGTCATCGCCGGCATCGCCGAGGCCCAGCTCGGCGCCAAGCTGCGCGGCCTGCCGACCATCATCGTGGCCGGCCGCAACGACACGCTGATCCCGGTCAACCATGCGGCCCGCGCCTATTACGGCAAGAACCTGCTGCAGGACGGTGCGGCCGCCAAGACTCGCTACTACGAGGTCACCAACGCCCAGCATTTCGACAGCTTCGTCGCCTTCGGTGCGTTGCTCGGCTATGACGCGCGCTATGTGCCGCTGCATGTCTACTTCGTGCGCGCGCTGGACCAGATGTGGGCGCATCTGAAGAGCGGCACCGCGCTGCCGGCCAGCCAGGTGGTGCGCACCACGCCGCGCGGCGCCGGCGCCCCGGCGTTGGCGGCGAGTAACGTGCCGGCCTGGGCCGCGACGCCGGCCGCGGCGGACGCGATCGGCTTCGATGCCGGGGTGCTGAGCGTGCCGCAGTAGGGATCTGTCGCCGCGGCATGCGGGAAGCGCCGGCTTGCTCTATGCTCGCCGGCGCTGCTTGTTCGTCAGCACCATCACCCCGATCGACCCGTGGAGGATCCCCGCATGCGCTCACTCAACGCCGCCGCCCTGGCCCTGACCCTGGCCGCTTCCTTCGGTGCCCAGGCCGCCGCACCGCAGATCAAGGCGCAGGCGCCCGGCTACTACCGCATGATGCTGGGCGACTTCGAGGTCACCGCGCTGAACGATGGCACCCTGATGCTGCCGGTCGACAAGCTGCTGCGCGAGAACCAGCCGGGTCAGGTCTTGCGCGCGCTGCAGCAGGCCTATCTGGGCCTGCCGCTGGAGACCTCGGTCAACGGCTACCTGATCAACACCGGCAGCAAGCTGGTGCTGATCGACA
This sequence comes from Roseateles sp. DAIF2, assembly GCF_015624425.1. Lineage (NCBI taxonomy): Bacteria > Pseudomonadati > Pseudomonadota > Betaproteobacteria > Burkholderiales > Sphaerotilaceae > Roseateles > Roseateles sp. DAIF2. Next base: position 216,919 of record NZ_CP049919.1, read on the forward strand.
CCGGCGCCGCCGGCGCCTACGGCCCCAGCACCGGCCGGCTGCTGGCCCATCTGAAGGCGGCCGGCTACCAGCCGGAGCAGGTCGACGAGGTCTACATCACCCATCTGCATTCCGACCATGCCGGCGGCCTGCTGGCCGAGGGCAAGCTCGCCTACCCGAACGCCACCCTGCGCATCGCCAGGCAGGAGGCCGAGCACTGGCTCAGCGAGGCCGCGATGGCCGCCGCGCCCGAGGCCGCCCGCGGCGGCTTCAAGGCCGCGCAGGCGGTGGTCAAGCCCTACCAGGAGGCCGGCCGCTTCAAGCCCTTCGATGGCGATGTCGAGCTGGTGCCCGGCGTGCGCGCCGTCGCCACCCACGGCCATACGCCCGGCCACACCGTCTACATGGTCGAGAGCAAGGGCCAGAAGCTGGCGGTCTGGGGCGACCTGATGCATGTGGCCGCGGTGCAGTTCCCCGACCCGACCGTGACGATCACCTTCGACAGCGATTCCGCCAAGGCGATGCCGCAGCGCCAGAAGGCCTATGCCGCCGCGGCCGAGGCCGGCTACTACGTGGCCGTGGCCCATGTGTCCTTCCCCGGCATCGGCCGCTTGCGCGCCGACGGCAAGGGCTATCAATGGCTGCCGGCCAACTACAGCAGCAAGCCCTGAGGGGCGGCCTCAGTCCTGCGGCACGAAGATCCACATCAGCAGGTAGATCAGCGCGCCGGTGCCGGCGCATAGCAGGGCCAGCGCGAACAGCAGGCGCAGCGCCCAGGACTCCAGCCCGGTGAAGCGCGCCAGGCCGCCGCAGACGCCGCCCAGCCAGCGGTCGTCGCGGCTGCGGCGCAGCCGGTTCAGCGCCGCGCCCTGGGCGAAGCCGCCGGCACCGCTGCTGCTGCCGCCCTCCAGCACGCGGGCCTTGGCGCGCGCGAATTCCTCGTCGCTCAGGGCGCCGCGCTGATGCAGATCGGCCAGGCGGTTCAGTTCTTCGCTGTCGGACATGATGAAGGGCTCCGTGAGGGTGACTGTTGTCGATGCTTCGCAGCGTAGCCCCTGAGGCGCGCCGCGGCGAGCCCGGGCCGACGGACTGCAATCCCCGCGGGACAGGCTTCAGCGGCGCGCGACCTGCGGTCGCCAGGCTCAACCGAGATAGCGCTGGCGCAACCGCTCGTAGCGGCCGTCGCGCTTGACCCGGTCCAGCGCCTCCTGCAGCCGGCGCACCAGGGCCGGATCGCAGTCGGGCGGCAGGCCGAACCAGTAGGCCCGCGTGACGTCCAGCGGCAGCGCCGGTGCCAGCGTGTTCAGCGGCAGCCTCAGCTGGCGCAGATGCCAGGCCGCGGCCCAGTCCAGCATCACGATCAGGTCCATGCGCCCGGCCAGCAGCTTGCGCAGATTGGCGGCATCGTCGAGCGCCCATTCCAGCTGGGCCGCATCGAGGCCCTCGGCCTGCAGCAGCCGCCGCGCCGCCGCCGACTCGCGCACCACGCCCACGCGTAACGCGCCCAGGGCCTGCAGACCGGCGGGCTGGAGGTCCTCGCGCGCGCTGAGGCGATAGACCAGGATGCGACGCGGGCTGATCGGCCCCACCCATTGGTACTGCGCCTCGCGCTCCGGCGTGCGGGTCAGCGAGAACAGCAGGCTGGGCTGGCTTGGCTGGGCCGCGGTGGCGGCTGTCTGCACCGCGCGCTGCCAGGGCAGCACCCGGATCTCGATCGGCAGCCCGGCCTCGGCCGCCATCAGGCGCGCCAGCTCGCTGCTGAAGCCCTGGGCCCGGCCCGCCTCCTCGTAGTTCAGCGGTGCCAGGTTCTCGGTGAAGCCGAGCAGCCGCGGCGCCGCGCCGGCCGTTGCCGCCGCCGCCGCCAGTGGCAGCCATGCCAGCAGGCCGCAACACAGCAGGCGACGAAGGAACGGACGGGACAGCCAGGACATCGGCGGCAGTGTAGGCCGCGCCTGCGACAGGACCTTGACGCGCCGCGTGACCGATTGCTCGGGCTTGCAGGGTGGATAGCTGGCTTGTCTATACAAGCCGGTTTGTCAATCGGACCGATGGGGGTGTGCGGCCCTTGCCGCCAACCGCTCAGGGCAACGCAGACTTCTTCATCGCGACAAAGCGGCTGCTGCTCGTGTCACCCGGGCCCTGCTCGAGCAGGAAGAAGATGGAGTCCCGCGCCGCTACGGCGGTCCAGAAGCGCCGCTGCAGCACCCGGCAGCCGGCGGCCCCGGCGAAGGGGTTGCAGGCGGCATTGAGGGCCGTCTGCCCGCGCGCCATTTCGAGGCGGCCATCGGGCAGCAGGCGCCAGGTCTGGCTGAACTCAGGGGCTATCTCCGGCTGCCCGGGGGAGGGGATGCCGCTCTCGATCGCGCCGCTGCCATCGCTGCGCAGGTGATACCTGGCCGGCTCCAGATACTGGGCCTTCAGGTTGCTGTTCCAGATGCCGGCGATGGTGCCCGCCTGGGGCAGGGCGGGGGCTGTGGCGGGGGCTTCCAATGCCATCAGTTCTTCGGCGCGCTGGAACTTGCCGTCCAGCCATTCTTCCAGCAGCCAGCGTTCCTCGCCGAGCGGTCCTTGCCCGAGGCGGAGGTAGCGATGCAGCAGCTTGCCATCCGGAAAGCTCAGCTCCAGCGCGCCGTCGGCCGTGCGAGCCCAGCTCAGATCCAGCCCGGCGCGCTCGAAGCGCGCGCTGCTGGCGCCGGTGATGTGCAGGATGTCCTGTCGCAGGCCTTGCGCCAGCGCGGCCGCGGTGGGGCCGATCCAGCGCTTGCCCGATGCCAGGGCCGCGGCGTCCAGTCCCGGCAGGGACCTGGCCTCGTAGCGGCGCATCAGGAACAGCTCCTTGCCCAGGTCTCGGCTGATCTGGGGGTAGTCGATGTTGCGACTTTCGCCGACGCGGCGCAGGCCCGCAGGGGTGAACAAGCCGTTGCCGGCGCCGCGATCCAGGATGCGCAACCCGGTGGTGGTCCAGCGCTCGGTGCTGGGCCTGGGATCCTGGGCAGTGGCTTCTTCGATCAGCGGTGCGTCGAACTTCAGCACCAGCGCATCCGCCTCCAGTTTCCAGCTGGCTCCGCGCGCCGTGCCACCCCAGTCGATCAAGGCCCGGCCATCGGGCTGCAGGGCCAGACGCAGGGTGTCGGAGCTGATCGCGCCACCGACACCATGGGTCAGGTAGAGCACGCGGGTGGCCGTGGCATCGCCCCCGAGCACCGGGGCCTGGCCGAGCAGCGGGTCGTCAGCGGTTTCGTCCCGGGTCTGCACCACCTTGCGCCAGTTCGTGTTCAGCTGGGCCCGCTGGAACTCGCTCAGGGCGCTTGCGGAGCTCAGCAGCTCGCGGGTGGTGGCGATGCCCGCCGGCAAGGCCACCTGATGGTCGATCACCAGCTTGGCCAGCGCCGCGGCATGCAGCAGCTCCTGTTGGCTCAGCGCCGCGCTGGCCTGCTGCAACTCGGCCTGGTTGCGGGGCTGGGCCGTCGAGCCACGCTGGGCGATCAAGCCGGCGATGGCCGAGCTGAGATGGTTGATACGCAGCGAGGGCAGGTTGGCGTCGCTGACCGTTGTGCTCTGGGCGGCCCGGGCCAGGACCGCGGCCTCGCCGATCAGGCTGCTCAGTTCGACATGCGCCTGGGCGCCAGTTCCCCGGGCATTCAGGCTGACGAAGTCGGCCGGCTTCTTGAGCTGGACGGGCAGGGTGTAGCGGCCCTGCGCATCGGTGGTGGTCTCGAAGACCTGCTCGCCGACGCGGGCGCTGACCTTGGCATTCGCGATCGGGCCGTCATGCACCAGGCCCTGCAAGGTCAGCGCGGCCGTCACGTTCAGGCTGACCTGGCCGGTGGCGCGGACATTGCCGACGCTGACCGCATAGGTGAAACCGTCTTCGCCATAGAAGTCGGGCTTGGGGGTGTAGCTGATGGCGCCGGCCGACACCGCTGCCGTGCCATTCTTGGGAGCGTCCACGATGCTCAGCACCGCATCGCCGCCGCTGGTGCGGTCGTTGTCCAGCACCTTGAGCGCGGTGGAGGGGGCGTTCCAGCCGAGGTCATAGCGATCCGCGCTGGCCTCGGCGGTCGGCGCCGGTGGGTCGTCGCCGCTACCGCCGCAGGCGGTCAGGGCCAGACACATCAGCGCCAAGGGGCGCAAGCGATCCATGCCGGAATCGGCCATCTTCCATCCTCCCTCAATATTGTTGGGGCGGATGGTAGGGCCAGCTTGCCCGGGTTCTGCTTAGCGTATGCCCGCGAATGCGCGATCCGCGAATCAGCCGTCGATCTTCTGCTGGAACACCAGCCCCGCATGCTCGCGCAGCGCGTGGAACTTGATCTTGGGCCAGTTCTCCTGCATCGCGCGCAGTTCGCCGGCGTATTCCAGCAGCACGGTGGGCGCGTTGACCGCGTCCCAGGCGACGCGGTGGGCGTTGTGATCGATGAAGCGGCGCAGCTCCTTCTCGCCACCATCCGCCTCGTCGCAGGTGACCCAGCGCGCGACGTTGTAGCGCGCCGCCATGACACGGGCCTTGACGCCGTACTCATGCTCCAGGCGGTGCGCGACCACCTCGAACTGCAGCTGGCCGACCGCGCCCAGCAGCAGCACGCTGCCGGCCTCGGGGCGGAACACCTGGATCGCACCTTCCTCGCCGAGCTGGCGCAGGCCCTCGCGCAGCTGCTTGGTCTTCAGCGGGTCGGCGACCTCGACGCTGCGGAACATTTCCGGCGCGAAGAAGGGCAGGCCGGTGAACTGCAGGGCCTCGCCCTCGGTGATGGTGTCGCCCAGCTGCAGCACGCCATGGTTGGGGATGCCGATGATGTCGCCGGCAAAGGCCTCGTCCAGCAGCTCGCGGCGCTGCGACAGGAAGCTCACGACGGTGTTGGGGCGCAGCTCCTTGCCGCTGCGCACGACCTTCAGGCGCATGCCGCGCTCGAAATGGCCGGAGGCCACGCGCAGGAACGCGATGCGGTCGCGGTGCGCCGGGTCCATGTTCGCCTGGATCTTGAACACCACGCCGCTGAACTTGGCTTCCTCGGGCTTGACGACGCGCTGCATCGCCGTGCGCTCGGCCGGCGCCGGGGCCAGCTCGACCAGGGCGTCCAGCACCTCCTGCACGCCGAAGTTGTTGACCGCGGAGCCGAAGAACATCGGCGTCTGCTGGCCGCCCAGGAAGTCCTCCAGCTCGAAGGCCGGTGCGGCCTCGCGGACCAGCTCGATCTCGCCCTGCGCGTTCTCGTACTGCATGCCGAAGCGCTCGGCATAGGCGGGGTTGTCCAGGCCTTCCAGCACTTCCTCGGTGCCGGCGACGCGGTCCTCGCCGGGCGAGAACACGCGCATGCGCTGCTGGCGCAGGTCCATCACGCCGTGGAAATGCTTGCCCATGCCGACCGGCCAGGTGAAGGGCACGACGGTCATGCCCAGCTCCTGCTCGATCTCGTCCATCAGCGCCAGCGGGTCCTTGACCTCGCGGTCCATCTTGTTGACGAAGGTCAGGATCGGCGTGTTGCGGGCGCGGCAGACCTGCAGCAGGCGCCGGGTCTGCGGCTCCACGCCGTTGGCCGCGTCGATCACCATCAGGGCCGCGTCCACCGCGGTCAGCACGCGGTAGGTGTCTTCCGAGAAATCCTGGTGGCCCGGGGTGTCCAGCAGATTGATCACGCAGTCGCGGTACTCCATCTGCATCACCGAGGAAGCCACCGAGATGCCGCGCTGCTTTTCGATCTCCATCCAGTCCGAGGTTGCATGGCGGCTGGCCTTGCGCGCCTTCACCGAGCCGGCGATCTGGATCGCGCCGGAGAACAGCAGCAGCTTCTCGGTCAGCGTGGTCTTGCCCGCGTCGGGGTGGGAGATGATCGCGAAGGTGCGGCGGCGACGGACTTCGCTGTCGATGCGCGAGGCGATGGGACTATCGGCGGACATGGTGATGAGGGCGTTCGGTCGAGCGGCCAGGGCGCTGGGTCAGGATGCAGCCGAGCCCGAGGCGCGCCTACTGGCACCACTTCGCGATGAAGTGGGTGGCCGGCCGGGCGGGGCAGGGCTTGGGAGAAGGGCGGATTATCGCAGGGGGCCCGCCCCGGGGCCCGGCCGCCGCCGCGCTTGGGGCATGCGGGTCGGTCCTGGCGAACCGAGCCGCAGCCTCTGCTGAGTGCGCGCGGCCGAGAGTCGGGTACAAATGCGCTGTTTGTGCCGCCGTCCCTTCGCCAGCCTCGGGCTTTCCGCCGAGCTTAAAGGTTGAGCCCCATGCCCATCCGCCCCGACACTCGCAATGACTGGCCCCTTGTCTGCGCCATCCACGATGCTGCAGGAGCTGAAGACGGCGGCGAGCAGAGCGAGGTTGCCGGCTTCGCGGCCTTCACCGCGGGCGAACCGGCCTGGCTCTATGTGGACCCGGCGCAGTCCGGCCCGGGCTGATAAGGCGCTCGGGCAAGCAGTCGACCAAGCAATCAATCGAGCGACCCACCAAGCAACATACCGCTGCAAGCCGGCGACCAATCGAATCCGCATGCCCAACCCCGTCACATCAATCACCGGCCCGACCCGTCCGGCGCAGCGTCGCATTCGACGCCACCTCGGGGCCGTCCTGACTCTCGTCGTCTGTGTGGTGACGGCACAGGCCCCGGCAGCGGCGTCCAGCGACGAGACCCATCCCAGCGTGGCGGCCTATGTCAGGGCCGGTATGTCGGAGCCCAGCATGCACTGGCTCTCGACCGAAGAGGGGGCGCCCGCGCTTTCCCGGGTGTTCGGAGTGGCCTATGGCGAGAACAACAGCGCGCGACCGGCCTTTGTCTTTGTGCTGGAGCGCCTGCCCGGTGGTCGAGGCTTCCGGGAGCTTGCCAGGTCCAAGCCCTTCGATTTTTCGGACGCCAGCGGGCGCACCGATATCGAGGCGCTGGAGGCGCAGTCCGACACGCGCTTCTCCCTGCAGATCAATGCGCGCTCGGCCTGCGGGGTCTACGTCACCCGCTATCGATTTGCGCAGCGCGAGTCGCCCGCCGTCTGGGGGCTGACCGGCATGGACACCCAGGAGCCCGCTTGCGGCCGCAACGGTGAAGTGGAGCTGGCCTCCAAGCGATCCACCAACTTCCTGACGGGCAAGGTGATTGAGCAGGCCTACAGGAACAACAAGCCGGCCTCCTCCCGCACCCGGCAGGTGGAATTCCCCGCGTTCTCGCTGGCCGACTTCGATGCCTTTTATCCCAGGTACGAGCCATGATGATCCCTCCCGCGGTGCGTGACGCCGCCGGTGACGGCATGTGGCGACCTCTCTGTGCCGCTTGTTTCTTCTCCTTCGCGATCGCCGCCCGCTGCAGCGTCTGGCTACTGCTTGTGCTGCTGGTGCCCGGTGCATGGGCGGCGGATGCAGAAGGTTTCAGCTTCGCCGGCCTGAGCCTCAAGACCACGGCGGCCGAGCTGCGCCAGCGCTATCCGGCTTCGCGGGTTGCCGGCAAGCATGTCCAGATGGCACCCGCCGAAGCCCGGGACCATGTGTACGGCATCACCCTTCCCGATGGCCCGGCGGCGGCAACGCTCAAGCTCAGTTTCGCGCGCAGCTTCCCGGAGCAGGCCGAGATGCTCGGCATCAGTCGCCTGTCCCGCTGAAGCTTGGTCAGGGGCTCGGGCCCGCCGTGCCCCGCATGGCGCCATTCCAGCTGACCGTCCGGCCCTCAGCCGCTGCCCGACGGCGCCGGCGGCCGCACCCACACCGACAGCGCGGCCGGCGCGCCCGTGCAGGGCGTCATCTGCAGCGCGCGCCATTTGTCGGCCGGGCTGAAGGTGGTGTCCGAACTGGCGCCGGCCACCACGCACAGGCCGCTGCCGCGCAGCTCCAGCCGGCCGTCGCTGCGGAAGTCGAAGGCCTGCAGCGCGGCGCTGGCGAAGGGCAGGGGCTCCGACACATGGGGCGTGACGCAGGGCTGGGCCAGCAGCGGCATCTGCGCCAGGCTGCGGCCGTTGCGGCCCAGCGCGGTCATGCAGACCTGTAGCCGGTAGAAGCGGACCTGGCCGCTGGCGGGGTCGTAGCGCACCGCCTGGTCCGGATAGGTGGCCGGGCCCTTGCAGTTGTGCGCGGCCAGCGGGATCGTGACATCGATCCAATCGCCCGAGCCGGCGATGTCGATGCAATAGCCGTCCTGCGGCCGGTCCAGCCGGTCCGCCAGCGCCAGATAGGGCTTGGGCTGGGCAAATACCGCGGCCGGGTTGCCATAGCCGGCCAGCACGGCCAGCAGGGTCAGGCCCAGCAGCCGGCCGGCGGTGCCGCCTTTGCGGGCAGGCGGGTGGTCGATGCTCATCGTCTAGTCCTCTCCCAGGTCGAACAGCAGTAAGTCGGCGGGCGCCTCCGGCGCGGCCTCCAGCTCGAAGGCGGCGCCGCGCGGCCAGGCCAGCGCATCGCCGGCCTGCAGCAGCTCCTCGGTGTCCCGCGTGGCCGGGCGCAGCCGCACCACGCCGGACACCACATGCAGGTACAGGCGCCGGCCCGCCGCCAGCGGGTTGGCCAGCCCCTGGCCGGCCGGCAGCCGGGCGCGCAGCACGCGCGCCTCGGCATCGATCGCCAGCGCCTCGGGCTCGCCATGGCCGGAGGCCCAGAGCTGCCAGCGGCCCTCGCGGCCGGCCTCGGCGAAGGCGCTCCAGGCGATGCCCGGCTCGGCGTCCTGCCGGCGCGGCAGCAGCCAGAGCTGCAGATGGTGGTCCTCCTGCTCGGGCGAGGCATTCATCTGGCTGTGCCAGATGCCGCGACCGGCGTGCATCACCAGCAGCTCGCCGGGCTGCACGTCCAGCCGGTTGCCGAGCGAATCCTCATGCTGCACGGCGCTGCGCAGCGGCATCAGGAGGATCTCCATGTCCCGGTGCGGGTGCATGCCGAAGCCGCTGGCCGGCCGGATGAAGTCCTCGTTCAGCACTCGCAGCGCCCCGAAATGCTCGCGCCCGGGCGGCGCGTAGTCGGCGAAGGCGAAGCTGAAGCGGGCGTCGAGCCAATCGGTCCGCATGCGGCCGCGCTCGGCACCGCGGCGGATCTCGTAGGGGGAGGAGGGAAGAGCCATGCGCCGATGCTAGGCAGTAGCTGCAGGAATGGATGACACTTCGGGGAATTGGTTTGATTCCAAAGAGGAAGTAATTGATGGCGGATTCCCCCAGCCTGCAGTCCCTGCGCGCCTTCCGGGCGGTGGCCGAGTCCGGCAGCTTCGCCCGCGCGGCGGCGCGGCTGGGCGTGACCGGCAGCGCCGTCACCAAGCTGGTGGCCGGGCTGGAGCAGGCGCTGGGCGTGCAGCTGCTGCAGCGCAGCACCCGCCGGGTCGGGCTGACGATGGCCGGCGAGGCCTTCCTGCCCGACTGCGCGCAGCTGCTGGACGATGCCGAGGCGGCGCTGGCGCGGGTGCGCGCGCTCGGCGATGCGCCGCGCGGCACCCTGCGCATCGCGCTGCCGACCTCGTTCGCGCTGCGCTGCCTGAGCGCGCGCCTGCCCGAGTTTCTGCTGCGTCATCCGGAGCTGCGCCTGGACCTGTCGCTGAACGACCGCTATGTGGACCTGGTGGCCGAGCGCTTCGACGGCGCGGTGCGCATCGGTAGCCGGCCGCTGCCCGATTCCAGCCTGGTGGCGCGGCCGCTGGGCCGGGTGCCGCGGGTGCTGGTCGCCGCGTCGCGCTATCTGCGCCAGGCCCCGGCGCTGGTGACACCGGCGGACCTGGTGGCGCACCAGGCCCTGGTCTATGCGCTGTCCAGCAGCGGCGATGCCTGGCCCTTCCGGATCGAGGACCGGGAGCTGGAGGTCGAGGTGAGCGGCTGCCTGCGCGTCGACAACAGCCTGGCGCTGCGCGAGACCCTGCTGGCAGGCCTGGGGCTGGCGCTGACGCCGCGCTTCGTCGTCGACGACCTGCTGGCCGATGGCCGGCTGCTGCCGCTGCTGGAGCCCTTCCTGCCCGCGCCGCTGACGGTCTATGCGGTCACCACCGCGCGCCGCTCCTTCTCGCCGCGGGCGCGGGTGTTCTTCGATTTCCTGGCGCAGGAGCTGGAGCGGGCCGGCTACGGCCTGGACTGAACGGGGAGGGCCGGGTCTTGCCCGGCGGCTTCAGTCGACGAAGGGCCGCACCCGCGCGATCAGCCGCTCGGCATAGTCCTGCTTCTCGCCCACCGGCGCCACATAGTGCAGCGCCTCGCGCGCGGCCGCCTCGCCGGCCTTCAGGAGCATCACCCAGGTGGCCAGGTATTGCGAGGCCAGGCAGCCGCCGGCGGTGGCGACCGGGCCCTGGGCATGGAAGGGCTCGTCCAGCACGCGCACGCCGGCCTCGACCACCCAGGGCTTGGTCGTCAGGTCGGTGCAGGCCGGGCGGTCGCCCAGCAGGCCCAGGCGCGCCAGCAGCAGGGTGCCCGAGCATTGCGCGCCGACCAGCTGCTTGACCGGGTCCAGCTGCAGCCGGTCCAGCAGCGCGCCGTTCTCGGCGATTGCGCGGGTGTAGAGGCCGGAGCCGAACAGCACCACCTCGGCCTCGTTGGCCCATTCCAGCGGGCGTTGCAGCTGCACGCTGACGCCGTTCATCGAGGTGACATGGCCGCCGGGCCCGCACAGCTCGGCCGCGAAGCCTAGCGGCTTGAGCCGGTTCAGCAGGCCCAGCGCGATGAAGCTGTCCAGCTCGTTGAAGCCGTCGAAGGTCAGGATGGCGATGCGGGTGCTGCGCTGCATGGGCGCATTGTGATTGTCTTGTTCGGTCTGCGGAAGTTCCGACCCTGACGCCGTCATGAACACCTAGAAGGAAAGACCTGACCCCCTTGTCGCTCCCTTGGCTCTTGGGCTACGCTGGCCCGGACAGACCTGCGGCAACAGCAGGCATGCCGCTCGTCGGGACGGCGCAGTAATGAGTCCGATGGTCAAGATGGTGAGGCCGGCATGCCCCTGCGGCCTCCCGTTCAAGGAGGTTGGCATGAGCAGCAGCAAGAGTTCCTTGTTGAGGTCCTTCGAGTTCCCGGTCGCGGTGCTGGACCGGGATTTCCAGGCCGAGCATATCGGCGGCATCCTGGTGCGCGCGCTGGCGCAGGAGCTGCAGCAGCAGGGCGCCCAGGTGCTCAGCGGCCTGACCCTGGAGGATGTGCGGGTCGGCGGCCGCAGCTTCAACGCGGTGTCCGCGGTGCTGGTGTCGATCGACGGCAGCGAGGCCCAGGGCGAGGCGCAATGGGCCGAGATGCAGTCGCTGCTGGCCCTGGTGCGCGAGCGCCATGGCCGGCTGCCGATCTTCCTGTACGGCGAGCGGCGCACCGCCGAGGCGCTGCCGACGCGGCTGCTGCGCGAGGTGCAGGGCTACATCTACCTGTTCGAGGACACCAAGACCTTCATCGCGCGCCAGGTGCTGCGCGCCGCCGAGGACTATGTGGAGAGCCTGTTCCCGCCCTTCTTCAAGGCGCTGGTACGGCATTGCCTGGAGTCCAATATGTCCTGGCACACGCCGGGCCATGCGGGCGGCGTGGCCTTCACCAAGAGTCCGGTGGGGCGCACCCTGCACCAGTTCTTCGGCGAGAACACGCTGCGCTCCGACCTGTCGATCTCGGTGCCCGAGCTGGGTTCGCTGCTGGACCATTCCGGCCCGATCAAGGCCGCCGAGGCGGCCGCCGCGCGCAACTTCGGCGCCGACCACACCTTCTTCGTCACCAACGGCACCTCGACCGCCAACAAGATCGTCTGGCATGGCAATGTGGGCCGCGACGACATCGTCTTCATCGACCGCAACTGCCACAAGTCGCTGCTGCACGCGATGATCATGACCGGCGCGATCCCCTGCTACTTCCGGCCCTCGCGCAATGCGCACGGCATCATCGGCCCGATCTCGCGCGATCAGTTCGAACCCGAGGCGATGCGCGCGGTGGTGGCGGCCCATCCGCTGGCCGGCAAGATCGCCGGCGGCAGGCCGCGCATGGCGGTGGTCACCAACTCCACCTACGACGGGCTCTGCTACAACGCGCGCCAGATCACCGACACGATCGGTAGCGGCGTCGACTTCCTGCATTTCGACGAGGCCTGGTACGCCTACGCGGCCTTCCATCCCTTCTATGCCGGGCGCTACGGCATGGACAAGGGCGGCGAGCGCGCCGAGCACCCGGTGGTCTTCACCACCCATTCGACGCACAAGCTGCTGGCCGCCTTCTCGCAGGCCTCGATGATCCATGTCCGGAACTCGCGCCAGCGCCGCCTCGACGTGGACCGCTTCAACGAGGCCTTCATGATGCACACCTCGACCTCGCCCAACTACGCGATCATCGCGGGTTGCGACGTGGCCTCTCACATGATGGAGGGCGCGGCCGGGCCCTCGCTGGTGCAGGAGATGCATGGCGAGGCGATGCGTTTTCGCGTCGCGATGCAGCATATCCGCGGCGAGCTGGCGCGCGAGGACTGGTGGTTCGAGGTCTGGCAGCCGGAGGCGATCGCCCGGCGCCTGGCCTCGGGCGACGACGCGGCGATCGCCCAGACCCGCGCGGAGGACTGGGTGCTGGAGCCCGGCGCCGCCTGGCATGGCTTCGGCGAACGCCTGGCCGAGGACTATGTGCTGATCGACCCGATCAAGGTGACGATCACGATGCCGGGCCTGGACATCGCCGGCGCGATGGCCGGGCAGGGCATCCCGGCGGCCGTGGTCTCCAAGTTCCTGTGGACGCGCGGCATCGTGGTCGAGAAGACCGGGCTCTACTCCTTCCTGGTGCTGTTCTCGATGGGCATCACCAAGGGCAAGTGGAGCACCCTGGTGGCCGAGCTGCTGGCCTTCAAGAACCTCTACGACCGCGACGCGCCGCTGGCCGAGGCGCTGCCGCAGCTGGTCGAGCAGGCAAGCGCGGTCTATGCCGGCATGGGCCTGCGCGGGCTGTGCCAGCGCCTGCACGAGTTCAACCGCGAGCACCGCATGCCGGCCGTGCTCAACGAGATGTACACCGAGCTGCCGAGCATGGTGCTGCGCCCGGCCGATGCCTATGACGCCCTGGTGCATGGCCGGGTCGAGCATGTCGGCATCGACGCGCTGGACGGCCGGGTCGCCGCCGCGATGCTGGTGCCCTATCCGCCGGGCATCCCGCTGATCATGCCGGGCGAGCGCTACGACGAGCGCACCCGCGCGATCGTCGACTACCTGCACCTGGCCCAGGCCCAGGACGCGCTGCTGCCCGGCTTCGAATCGGACATCCACGGCGTCGTGCGCGACGGTGACGGCCGCTACCTGGTCGAGGTGCTGAAAGCGCGCGACGGAGCCGCGCAATGACGGCCGCCGCGAAGAAGATGACGGTCAGCCAGCTGACCATCCTGACCGCGGTCAACATGATCGGCTCCGGCATCGTGCTGCTGCCGGCCAAGCTGGCCCAGGTCGGCACGATCTCGATCCTGTCCTGGCTGGTGACGGCCGCCGGCTCGCTGTGCCTGGCCTATGCCTTCGCGCGCTGCGGCATGCTCAGCCGCAAGCCCGGCGGCATGGGCGGCTATTCGGAATACGCCTTCGGCCTGGGCGGCAACTACATGGCCAACTTCACCTACGGCATCTCGCTGGTGATCGCCAATGTCGCGATCGCCACCACCGCGGTGGGCTATGCCGAGGAGCTGTTCCGCCTCAAGCTGAGCCCGCTGGCGGTCGGCCTGTCGACCATCGCGCTGCTGTGGCTCACCACCATCGCCAACTTCGGCGGCGCCAGCATCACCGGGCGCATCGGCAGCCTGACCGTCTGGGGCGTGATCCTGCCGGTGGCCGGCATGGCCACCTTGGGCTGGTTCTGGTTCGAGCCGGCGCTCTATGTCGCGGCCTGGAACCCGCATGGCCTGTCGCTGCTGGAGGCGATGGGCGCCTCGGTGGCGATCACGCTGTGGGCCTTCCTGGGCCTGGAGTCGGCCTGCGCCAATGCCGACGCGGTCGAGAACCCGGAGCGCAATGTGCCGATCGCGGTGCTGGGCGGCACCATCGGCGCGGCGGTGATCTACATCCTGTCGACCAATGTGATCGCCGGCATCGTGCCGAACGCCGACCTGGCCGCCTCCACCGCGCCCTTCGGCCTGGCCTTTGCGCGCATGTTCAACCCGATGATCGGCGACGTGGTCTCGGCGCTGATGGTGCTGGCCTGCGTCGGCTCGCTGCTGGGCTGGCAGTTCACCGTGGCCCAGGTGTTCAAGAGCTCGGCCGATGTCGGCTACTTCATTTCGATCTTTGCGAAGGCCACGGCCAAGGGCGTGCCGATCGCCGGCATGCTGATCCTGGGCGTGGCGCAGACCGCGCTGGGCCTGCTGACCATCAGCCCGGACCTGACCAAGCAGTTCGATGCGCTGGTCAACCTGGCGGTGGTGACCAATATCGTGCCCTATGTGATGTCGATGGGCGCGATCTTCATCATCCAGAAGGCCTACAAGGTGACCCCGGCCAAGGCCCTGCTGACCAATGTCGTCGCCAGCATCGGCGCGGCCTACAGCTATTACGCGATCTACAGCTCGGGCTCGCAGGCGATCACCCTGGCCTTCTATGTCGTGATGCTGGGCTTCACCCTGTGGGGCGTCGCCGGCCTGCGTTTCCTGAAGAACGGCCGCGAGAGCCTCTGAGCGACGGGGAGTCAAGACATGGATCAAAGCAAACAACTGTTCAAGATCGCGATGGACCCGGCCCTGCAGGGCCTGTTCATCACGCCGCAGGCCCAGGTGGACGTGTTCGCCACCGATTTCACCGACATCGCCGCCGCCGTCGTGCGCCATGCCGAGGCCGGTCGGGTGCTGGAGGCGCTGGCGCACCGCGGCTTCGCGGTGCCGCTGTTCGTCACCGTCGAGCCGGGCGAGGCGCTCGGCGAAGCGCTGCTGCCGCGCGTGGCCGGCGTGATCCAGCTGGGCCATGGCGGGCGCCACTACCACGGCCGTCAGATCGCCGATGCGGCCGAGCGCTATGCCGACGGTCTGCTGCCGCCCTTCTTCCGCACCCTGCGCGACTATGTGCGGCGCGGCCATGTGGAGTTCGACTGCCCCGGCCACCAGGGCGGCCAGTTCTTCTCCAACCATCCGCTGGGCCGGATGTTCTTCGACTTCTACGGCGAGACCCTGTTCCGCTCCGACCTCTGCAATGCCGACGTCAAGCTCGGCGACCTGCTGATCCACGAGGGCCCGGCGCTGCAGGCGCAGAAGAACGCCGCGCGCATCTACAACGCCGACAAGAGCTACTTCGTGCTGAACGGCACCTCCACCTCCAACAAGGTGGTGCTGAACGCGCTGCTGGCGCCCGGCGACCTGGTGCTGTTCGACCGCAACAACCACAAGTCGGTGCACCTGGGCGCGCTGGTGCTGGCCGGCGCGCAGCCGGTCTACCTGGAGACCGCGCGCAATGCCTGGGGCTTCATCGGCGGCATCGACGCCCAGGCCTTCGACGAGGCGGCGATCCGCGCCGCGATCCGCGAGGTGGCGCCGGAGCGCGCCGATGCGCCGCGCCCCTTCCGCGTCGCGGTGATCCAGCTCGGTACCTACGACGGCACGATCTACAACGCGCGCCAGGTGGTGGACCGCATCGGCCGGCTGTGCGACTACATCCTGTTCGATTCCGCCTGGGTCGGCTACGAGCAGTTCATCCCGATGATGCGCGACTGCTCGCCGCTGCTGCTGGAGCTGGGGCCGGAGGATCCGGGCCTGTTCGTGACCCAGTCGGTGCACAAGCAGCAGGCCGGCTTCTCGCAGAGCTCGCAGATCCACAAGAAGGACCGCCACATCAAGGGCCAGCAGCGCTACTGCAACCACAAGCGCTTCAACAACGCCTTCATGATGCATGCGTCGACCAGCCCCTTCTATCCGATGTTCGCGGCGCTGGACGTCAACGCGCAGATACACGACGGCCCGGCCGGCCGGCGCCTGTGGCGCGATTGCGTGAGAAACGGCGTCGAGGCGCGCAAGCTGCTGCTGAAGAGCTGCCGCCATATCGCGCCCTTCATCCCGCGTCAGGTCGACGGCCGGCCCTGGGCCGAGCACCCGACCGAGCAGATCGTCGACGAGCTGCGCTTCTTCCGCTTCCAGCCCGGCGAGAGCTGGCATGGCTTCGAGGGCTACGCCGAGAACCAGTACTTCGTCGACCCCTGCAAGCTGCTGCTGACCACGCCGGGCATCGCGCGCGACACGCATGAATACGAGCCCTTCGGCGCGCCGGCCGCGGTGCTGGCGCATTTCCTGCGCGAGCAGGGCGTGATCCCGGAGAAGTCCGACCTCTACTCGATCCTGTTCCTGCTGACCCCGTCCGAGAGCTTCGGCAAGCTGCAGAGCCTGATCGCGCGCCTGGTGCAGTTCGAGCATCACCTGGAGAACGACAGCCCGCTGCGCGAGGTGCTGCCCAGCCTGTGCGTCGCGCATCCGCAGGTCTACGAGGGCCTGCGCCTGCGCCAGCTGTGCCAGCGCATGCACGACTTCTACCGCGAGCACGACATCAAGCGCCGGCAAAAGGAGATGTTCCGCCGCCAGCACCTGCCGCGCCGGGCCATGACGCCGCAGGCGGCGAACGCCGCGCTGGTGCGCAACGAGGTGGAGCTGGTGCCGCTGTCGGCCATCGAGGGCCGCATCGCGGCCGAGGGCGCGCTGCCCTATCCGCCGGGCGTGCTGTGCGTGGTGCCGGGCGAGGTCTGGGGCGGGCCGGCGCTGCGCTACTTCCGGACCCTGGAGGCCGGCATCAATGCGCTGCCGGGCTTCGAGCCGGAGCTGCAGGGCGTCTATGTCAGGGCCGAGGCCGACGGCCTGCGGCGCGCCTATGGCTATGTGCTGAAAAAGGGCTGACCCGGCTCCGTCATTGCACCTTCAGCTTGGCCAGCGCCGGATCGAGGTCCGGATAGCGCAGCGGCAGCGCCTGCAGGCTGGTCTTCAGCAGGCGCGCGATCATCAGGTTGCGGTGCGTCTTGGAATCGGCCGGCACGATATGCCAGGGCGCCCAGGGGCTGGCGGTGGCGCCGAGCGCGCGGCCGTAGGCGCGCTGGTAGGCGTCCCATTGCGCGCGCGTCTGCAGGTCCGAGGCCTGGAACTTCCAGCGTTTCTCCGGGTCGTCCAGGCGCGCCTGCAGGCGCTCGCGCTGCTCGTCCTTGGAGATGTGCAGCATGAACTTCAGGATCACGGTGCCGGTCTCGCTGAGCAGGCGCTCGAAGTCGCGGATCTGCGCGTAGCGCTGCCTGGCCTGCTTGGTGTCGATCGCGCCGTTGACCAGTGGCACCAGCACGTCCTCGTAATGGCTGCGGTTGAACACCGTGATCTCGCCGGCCGCCGGCACCTGCTGGTGGATGCGCCACAGATAGTCATGGTCGCGCTCCGCGCTGCTGGGCGCCTTCCAGCTCACCGTGTGCACGCCCAGCGGGCTCATGCGGCCGAACACGCCGCGCAGGGTGCCGTCCTTGCCGCTGGTGTCCAGCCCCTGCAGCACCACCAGCAGCTTGAAGCGCCGGTCGGCATAGAACAGGTTCTGCAGCGCGTCCAGCTCGAGCGCCAGCGCCTCGACCTCGCGCTTGTCGGCCGCCTTGTCGCCGCCGGAGCAGGGCTTGGCGGCGGGATCGAAGTCGACCAGGTCGAGCTCGGTCTCGGCGGCGAGGCGGTAGGGGGCCAGCGGGTCATGCGGCTTTGGCATCGGCAGCTCCGATCGTGAGGACATGAAGATGGTAGCCGCGCGGCTTCGGCTAAGCTGGTCGGACAAGGGAGAGGAGCCGCGGCGATGCGATGGCTTGAACGTTCACGGGATTCGGTGCATGGCGCGACGATCGCCTGCACCCTGCCGCTGCTGTGCTGGCCACAGGCGCGCGTGCCGGCCGCGCTCTACCTCGGCTATGCCCTGATCTTCGCGACCCTGGCGCTGCTGTGGCACCAGATATGGCGGGAGGGCGGCTTGAATCGGACCTTGAGCGAGATCTATCGGCACCACCAGACGCAGCCCGGGCGGCGCTTCGAGCCGATGGCGATACTGGCGCAGATGCTGGGGTCGATCGCGCTGATCGTGCTGCCCGGCTGAGCCAAAGCGCTCAGCGGCGCCGGCGCAGCGCCCAGGCGGCCAGCGCGCTGTAGGCCAGCGCCTGCAAGGTCAGCGCCAGGGCCTCGGCCTGTACCGCCTGCAGCGGCGCGCCCATCTGGTTCAGGCGCAGGAAGGCCTGGATGCCCGGCACCGCCGGGATGAACAGCTCGCCCAGCCACCACAGCGGCGCCGGCAGCGCCTCGCGCGGCCAGGAGAAGCCGGCCAGGAAGGCGATCGGCAGCGAGCTGGCCAGCAGCAGCTGCATCGCGCGCTCGCGCTCGGCCAGCAGCGCGCCCAGCGCCACGCCGGCCGCGGCTACCGCCCAGGCGAAGGGCAGGAGCAGCAGCGCGGCGCCGGCCTGGTTGCCGCCATGCGCATAGCCGAAGAAGGGGAAGATCAGCACGAAGAACCAGGCGCCGCTGGCCAGCCCGAAGGCGGCGAAGGCGGCGATGCGCGCGCTCCAGACCGCGGCGCCCTCGGCCGGCCGGGCCGGCCCTGTTATCTCGAAGCGCTGGCCCACCCACATCGCGACGCCGATCAGCAGCAGCTGCTGCACGATCAGCACCGCCACCGCCGGCACCACCGCGCTGCCATAGCCCTCATGCGGGTTGTACAGCGCCCCCAGCTGCAGGTTCAGCGGGTTGCGGCCGGCCGCGGCCTGCTGCGGCGACTGGCCGTGCGCCTGCAGCTGGCGCAGCTCGATGCCGGCCGAGACGGTGCCGATCACCTCGGCGAAGCCCAGCAGCGCGATCTTGTTGGGCAGGAAATAGGCGCCGTCGGCCAGCACCGGCACGACCTGACCCCGGCCGCGGCCCGCCTCGCGCTTCAGCCCGGCGGGCAGCAGCGCATAGGCTCGGATCTCACCGGCCGCCAGCGCGGCGCGCGCCTCGCCCTCGTCGGCGGTCAGCAGGCGCAGCTCCAGCCGCGGGCTGGCCTGGGTGAAGCGCTGGATCTGCCGGCTCAGCGCGCTGTGGTCCTGGTCGACCAGCGCGACCGGCACGCGCTGCAGCTGCTCGGTCGAATAGGGCCAGGGGTAGAAGAAGGAATAGAGCAGCGGCGCGATCGCCAGCATCAGCAGCACGCCGGCATCGCCCAGCACCGAGCGCCAGGTGCGCAGGACCTCGGCCAGCCAGGTACGTAGCATCAGCGCTTCCCCCAGGCGGCGGGATCATGGGCGACGCGCGGCAGGCGCCAGGCCGCCAGGGCCAGCAGCGCCAGCGTGCCGGCCAGCAGCGCACCCAGCAGCGGCAGCGCGGCGCGCGCGGCCCAGCCCTGCTGCAGCAGGCCCACCTGGACCTGCAGGGTCCAGGTCAGCGGCAGGGCCTCGGCCCACAGCCGCGCCCCCTCGGGCATGGCCATCAGCGGAAAGCCAATGCCGGAAAAGGCGAAGGCCGGCGCGGTGATGAAGCCGGCGGCCGACAGCGCCAGCCGCAGCGAGCGCGCCAGCAGTGCCAGCGCCGCACCCAGCGCCAGGTACAGCGCTAGCAGCGCGGCATGCAGGGCCAGCAGCATGGCGCCCGACTGCAGCAGCCCGAGGCCCTGCAGGGCCAGCAGGATCAGCGCGTCGGTGGCGCACAGCAGCAGCCAGGCCGGCGCCAGCTTGGCCAGCAGGGCCGGCCAGGCGCGGCCGCCGGCGGCGTCCAGCCAGGCGGGGCTGCTGGCGTCGCGCAGCTCGCGCCCGGCGGTCCAGGCGCCGGCCACCATCGCCAGCAGGTGCAGCAGCGCCGGCATCAGCGCGGTGGCGAGGAACTGCTGGTAGTTCAGCGCGGTGTTGTACTGCGAGGCCAGGCCGGCGCGCAGCGGCTCGAAGCTTTGAGCCGCGGCCAGCGGGCTCTGCCCGCGCTTCTCGCGCGCCAGGAGCTCGATGCCGGCCGACATCGTGCCCACCGCGCCGCGCACATCCTTCTGGATCAGGCCCGAATGGGTCGAGAACTGCGCGTTGTGCAGCAGCTGCACCTGGGCGGCGCGGCCGCGCTTGAGCTCGCGCGCCAGGCCGGCGGGGATCACCAGCAGCGCATAGACCCGGCCGTCGCGCAGCAGGGCGCGCGCCTCGGCCGGGTCGGCCGGCGCGGCGCTCAGCGCCAGGCCCGGCGCCGCATCGAGCAGGCGCTGCAGCTGGCGCGAGGGGCCGCTGTGGTCCTGGTCCAGCACCGCGATCGGCAGCCGCGTCGCCAGGCCGGCCGAGAAGGTCCACAGCATCAGCAGGCCCAGCAGCAGCGGCACCCAGCCGAGCATCGCCAGGTCCAGTGGATCGGCGCGCAGCCGGGCCCATTCGCGCGACCAGACGGCGCGCCTGCCCGGGCTCACAGCAGCACGCTCATGCCGGGGCGGGCATCCTTGATCGGGCTCAGCGGGCGGGCTTTCACCTCGAAGGTTTTCAGGTCATAGCCCTGGTTGCCGCGCGTCGCGCGCCAGGTGGCGAAATCGGGCAGGGCCTTGGAGGCGGTCACCTTGAAGCGCACCTTGCGGTCCTGCAGCGCCGGCAGCCGGGCCTCGAACTCCTGGCCCAGCGCGAAGCGGGCCAGCTGGTCCTCGCGCACATTGAACACGGCCCATTGGTCGGCCAGGTCGACGATGGTCGCCACCGGCACGCCGGCCGGCGACAGCTCGCCGACCTTGGCCAGCAGCTTGGCCACCTCGCCGGCCACCGGGCTCTTCAGCTCGGTCTCGGCGCGCGCCGCCTCGACCTCCTGCACCAGGCCCGCGACCTGGCGCGCCTGCGCCGTGGCGGCGGCCTGGTCCTCGCTGCGGGCGCCGGCCAGGGCCAGCTCCCACTGGGCCTTGGCGGCCTCGGCCAGGCGCTCGCTGGCGCGCCAGTTGGTGGCGGCCTCGTCGCGCTTCTGCGCGGCCACCAGGCCGTCCTTGAACAGGCTCTCGACCCGCGCGTGGCTGGCCTTGGCGAGATCGGCGCCGGCCTGGGCGCGCTCGTAATTGGCCTGGGCCATGCGGATCTCCTGCGGCCGCGCGCCGTTGCGCGCCTTCAGCGCGACGGCCGAGGCCGCCGCCTCGGCGCTGCTGGCCTGGGCCAGCTTGGCCGCGACCTCGGGGCTGTCGATGCGCAGCAGCAGCGCGCCCTTGGCGATGGTCTGGCCCTCCTGCACCGCCAGCTCGGCGATGCGGCCGGTCAGCTTGGGCGCGATGTCGGTTTCCTGCGCCTCCATCATGCCCTGGATCGGCGCCTGCTCCGGGCCGCGCCCGGCCTGCCAGAGCGCGCAGATGCCCAGGCCGGCGGCGATCAGCAGGGCCAGCGGCAGCAGGATCTTTTTGCTTGCCTTCATCGTCGGCGGATCCTCAGTCAATCATTCGAGCTTGATGTCGGCCCGGGCCAGGTAGTCGCCCAGGCTGTCGAGCTGGCCGCAGGCCTGCAGCAGACCGGTCAGCGCCAGCACATAGTCGTAGGCCACCTGGGCGCGCGCGGTGCGCTGCTTGGCCAGGTTCAGCTCGGCGTCGATCAGGTCCAGCGCGGTGCTGGTGCCCTGGCGCAGGCCGGCCTGGCGCAGGCGCAGCAGCTCCTGGGCCAGCTCGTCCTGCGCGGCCAGGCCGAGGTACTGCTCGCGCGCGCTCTCGGTGGCGCGCCACTGGCGCTCGACCAGCAGCGCGATGTCGCTGCGCGCCTGGGCATCGGTGGCATCGGCCTGGGCGATCTGGCGCAGGTGCGAGCGCTCCAGCGCCGCATGGTCCAGCGAGTCCCACAGATTGACGCGCACGCCGACGCCGGCGACCCAGTCGCCGTTGTGGTTCAGCGCGCGCTGGCCGAAGGCGAACACCTGGGGCCGGTTCAGCGCATGGCTGGCGCGCAGCAGCTCGGCGGCCTGCTCCTTCTTGGCCGCGACCCGGGCCAGGCCCGGGTGGTTCTGCAGCGCGACGATCAGGAAGTCCGGCAGCGGCGGCAGGGCCTGGCTGTGCAGGGCCAGCGGCGTGCTGGGCGCGGGCTGGGCCTCCAGCTTCAGGCTGCGCGCCAGCGCCAGCGCGGCCAGCTCGGCGTCGCTGCGCGCCTTGCGGGCCTGGTGCCGGGCCTCCTCCAGCGCGGCCTTGGCCTGCAGGCGCTCCAGCCGCGAGGCGACGCCGGCGGCCTGCATCTTGGCCGCGGCGGCGTCATGCGCGGCGACGCCCTCGGCCGCGGCCTCGCGCAGCGCGGCGGCGCGGCGCGCCAGCTGGGTCAGGAAATAGCGCTGCGCCAGCAGGGCGGTCGCGTCATGCTCGCTGCCCAGCAGTTCGGCGCGGGCCTCCGCGGTCTGGGCCGCGACCAGGCCGCGCGCGGCATCGGCAGCGCCGCCCAGGTAGAGCGGCCAGAAGGCGCTCAGCTGGGCGGTCTCGCCGCTGTTGCGGCGCTCCAGGGTGTAGCTGTGCGGCAGCTGGGGCAGCTGCGAGACGATGCCGCCCAGCAGCGGCGGCAGCCGGCCGACGATCTGGTTCAGCCCCTGGGACAGCGGGTCCAGGTTCAGGTCCAGGCTGGCCTTGTAGCTGTAGGCCGCGCCCAGCAGGCTGACGCTGGGGCCGCCCAGCCGGGCGATGCCCTCGGCGCGGGCCTCCTGGTGTTCGACGCCGGCGCGCGCCGCGGCCAGCTGGTCGGAGCCGCTGCGCAGGCGCTGCAGCGCGTCGTCCCAGCTGAGCGCCTGCTGGGCCTGGGCCTGGGCCGTGCCCGCCAGCAGGCACAGGCAGGCCGGCAGCAGCCCCAGCAGGGCCGGCGGCCGGCGGGAGCGATCGATCATTCTTCCAGCAGGCTGCGCAGCATCCAGGCGGCTTGTTCGTGCACCGCGAGGCGCTGGGTCAGCAGGTCGGCGCTGGGCTCGTCGCTGGCCTTGTCGACCAGCGGGAACAGGCTGCGCGCGGTGCGTGCGACGCCCTCATGGCCCTCGACCAGGATGCGCACCATCTCCAGCGCCTTCGGCGGGGCGGTGGGCGCGTCCTTCAGGCTGCTGAGCGCGGCGAACTGGGCATAGGAGCCCGGTGCCGGGAAGCCCAGCGAGCGGATGCGCTCGGCAATCGGGTCGACCGCGTTCCACAGCTCCGTGTACTGGGTCATGAACATCGCATGCAGCGAGTTGAACATCGGACCCGACACGTTCCAGTGGAAGTTGTGGGTGGTCAGGTAGAGCGTGTAGGTGTCGGCCAGCAGGCGGGACAGGCCGTCGGCGATCGCGCCGCGGTCCTTCTCGCCGATGCCGATGTTGATGCCGGCGGCGCCGCTGCTGCTCTTGCTGGCCTTGTTGCTCTTCTTGCTGCTCATCGAACGGGTCCTTCCTTGTGAGGTGGGGGAGAGAGAGAAAGATGGCATCGACTATAGAACCTGCAAGGGGTCAGGTGTTGTGATACCTCATCCAGTCGACCAGGTACTGCGCGTTCAGCAGGGCGCCGGCCATGACCAGCACCAGGCCCAGACGGCGGCGCAACGTGCGGGAAGTCATGGCCGGTCTCCTTTCACTGGATGTCGAAGCGGTCGAGGTTCATCACCTTGGTCCAGGCCGCGACGAAGTCGCGAATGAACTTCGGCTGGCCGTCGGCGCTGGCATAGACCTCGGCATAGGCGCGCAGCACCGAGTTGGAGCCGAAGACCAGGTCGCTGCGGGTGCCGGTGTACTTCACCGCGCCGCTCTTGCGGTCGCGGCCCTCGAACAGCTCGGCCTCGGCGTCGACCGCCTTCCAGACCAGGTTCATGTCCAGCAGGCGCACGAAGAAGTCGTTGCTGAGTACGCCGGGCCGGTCGGTGAACACGCCCTGCGGGCCGCCGTCGGCATTGGCGCCCAGCACGCGCAGGCCGCCGACCAGCACGGTCAGCTCGGGCGCGGTCAGGGTCAGCAGCTGGGCGCGGTCCACCAGCAGGGCCTCGGTCGGCGCGCCGATCGGACCCTTGCGGTAGTTGCGGAAGCCGTCGGCCAGCGGCTCGAGCACCGCGAAGGCTTCGACATCGGTCTGTGCCTGCGTCGCGTCGACGCGGCCCGGCGTGAACGGCACCTCGAGCGCCTGGCCGGCCGCCTTGGCCGCCTGCTCGATGCCGACGCCGCCGGCCAGCACGATCACATCGGCCAGCGAGGCCTTGCCCGAGGCGCGCTGGATCTCGACCAGCCGGGGCAGCACCCGGGCCGCGACCGCGTTGACCTCCCAGTCCTTCTGCGGCGCCAGCGCCAGGCGCGCGCCATTGGCGCCGCCGCGCTTGTCACCGCCGCGGAAGGTGGAGGCCGAGGCCCAGGCGGTCGACACCAGCTCGGCGACCGACAGGCCGGAGGCGGCGATGCGGGCCTTCAGGTCCGCGATGTCGGCCGCGCTCGGCGCATGGCTGGCGGCGGGTAGCGGGTCCTGCCACAGCAGGTCCTCCTTCGGCACCTCGGGGCCGAGGTAGCGCGCCTTCGGGCCCATGTCGCGGTGGGTCAGCTTGTACCAGGCGCGGGCGAAGGCCTCGGCGAAGGCCTGCGGGTCCTCGTGGAAGCGCTTGGAGATCTTGCCGAACTCCGGGTCGAAGCGCAGCGTCAGGTCGGTGGTCAGCATCTTGGGCTTGTGGAACTTGCCCGGCACATGGGCGTCCGGGATGTTCTCCGGCGCGTCCTTGGCCACCCATTGCTTGGCGCCGGCGGGGCTGTGCTCCAGCTCCCATTCGAACTTGAACAGGTTCTCGAAGAAGTTGTTGCTCCACAGCGCCGGGGTCTTGGTCCAGGTCACCTCGATGCCGCTGGAGACGGTGTCCTTGCCATGGCCGCTGCCGAAGTTGCTGTTCCAGCCCAGGCCCTGGGCCTCCAGGCCGGCACCCTCGGGCTCGGGGCCCTTGTGCGACTCGGGCGCGGCGCCATGGGCCTTGCCGAAGGTATGGCCGCCGGCGATCAGCGCGACGATCTCCTCGTCGTCCATCGCCATGCGGCCGAAGGTGGCGCGGATGTCCTTGGCCGCGGCCAGGTAGTCGCCGCTGGCGTTGGGGCCCTCCGGGTTCACATAGATCAGGCCCATGTGGGTGGCGGCGAGGTTGTGGTCCAGCTCGCGGTCGCCGTGGAAGCGCTTGTCGGTGCCCAGCCAGCTGGTCTCCGCGCCCCAGTTGACGTCCAGGTCCGGTTCCCAGACATCCTCGCGGCCGCCGGCGAAGCCGAAGGTGCGAAAGCCCATCGATTCCAGCGCGACATTGCCGGCCAGCACGAAGAGGTCGGCCCAGGAGATCTGCTGGCCGTACTTCTGCTTGATCGGCCAGAGCAGGCGGCGCGACTTGTCGATGTTGACGTTGTCGGGCCAGCTGTTCAGCGGCGCGAAGCGCTGCTGGCCACGCCCACCGCCGCCGCGGCCGTCCAGGGTGCGGTAGGTGCCGGTGGCATGCCAGGCCATGCGGATCATCTGCGGGCCGTAATGGCCGAAGTCGGCCGGCCACCAGTCCTGGCTGTCGGTCATCAGCCGGACCAGGTCGGCCTTCAGGGCCTTGTAGTCGAGCTTCTTGAATTCCTCGGCGTAGTTGAACTTCTCGCCCAGCGGGTTGGACTTCTCGGAATGCTGGTTCAGCAGGTCGACGCGCAGCTGGTTGGGCCACCAGTCGCGGTTCGTCGTGCCGCCGCCGGCGGCATGGTGGAAGGGGCACTTGGCTTGGCTTGACATCGGCTTCTCCTCGGTTGTCGCCGGCTCGAGCCGGCATGGCGCAAAGCTTAGGTTCTGCCTGGGAATAGCGCTAATCGATAGATGCAAATTCAGTAATAGCTAAAACCAAAACAGGCCCGTGGATGTTGCTCCGGAAATTGCGACGCCGCAATGAAAACAGCCGCCCGGAGGCGGCTGCGGTTGGGTGTGGCAGGGTCAGGTCTTGACCCAGGCGCCAGGGTCAGGACAGGCGCGTCACGCCGTCCAGCGTGCAGTCGTAGATCGCGTTGCGCAGCGCCGCGATGGCCTCGTAGCGGGTGAAGGTGCGGCGCCAGGCCAGCACCACGCGCCGGGTCGGCACCGGCGCGGTGAAGGGGATGAAGCGCAGGTGCGTCTGCGGCTCCTTGGGCACCGACAGCGCCGGCACCACGGTGATGCCCATGCCCGAGGCCACCATATGCTTGATCGTCTCCAGCGAGCTGCCCTCGAAGCTCTTGCGGATGCCCTCGGCGTCGCTGGAGAAGCGCGCGAACTCGGGGCAGACCTCCAGCACATGGTCGCGGAAGCAATGGCCGGTGCCCAGCAGCAGCATGGTCTCGCTCTTCAGCTCCTGCGAGCTGATCGACTCGCGCTGCGCCAGCGGATGCTGGGCCGGCACCGCGACGACGAAGGACTCGTCGTACAGCGGCGCGATCGCCAGCCCGGTGTCGGGGAAGGGCTCGGCCATGATCGCGCAGTCCAGCTCGCCGGTGCGCAGCATCTCCAGCAGCTTGACCGTGAAGTTCTCCTGCAGCATCAGCGGCATCTGCGGGTAGCGCTCGATCGTGTGCTTGACCAGCTCGGGCAGCAGGTAGGGGCCGATCGTGTAGATGATGCCCAGGCGCAGCGCGCCGGCCAGCGGGTCCTTGCCGCGCTTGGCGATCTCCTTGATCGCGCTGGCCTGCTCGATCACCGACTGGGCCTGGCGCACGATGTCCTCGCCCAGCGGCGTCACGGTGACCTCGGCCGCGCCGCGCTCGAAGATCTTGACGTCCAGCTCCTCCTCCAGCTTCTTGATCGCGACGGACAGGGTGGGCTGCGACACGAAGCAGGCTTCGGCCGCGCGGCCGAAATGGCGCTCGCGGGCGACGGCAACGATGTAGCGCAACTCGGTCAGGGTCATGGAGCTCTCCTATCAGGACCGAAGCCTACATTGTCTGCACCGGCATGGGGGCCTTGCCGGCCCCGCTACACTGCGCCCGCCACGCGATGCGGGAATCCGCTATTCGCACATCCTGCCCCGTCCCCCGAGTCATGAGTACCGAACGCAAACCCCTGTCCCTGCAGCGCCTGCTGGACATGCATGCCGCCGGCGAGAAGATCGCCATGCTGACCTGCTACGACGCCGCCTTCGCCAGCCTGCTGGACGAGGCCGGCGTGGACGTGATGCTGGTCGGCGATTCGCTGGGCATGGTGCTGCAGGGCGAGGCGACGACGGTGCCGGTGGGCCTGGACGCGATGGTCTATCACACCCGCTGCGTCGCGCGCGGCCGGCGCACGGCCTGGATCGTCGGCGACCTGCCGTTCGACAGCTA
This sequence comes from Roseateles sp. DAIF2, assembly GCF_015624425.1. Lineage (NCBI taxonomy): Bacteria > Pseudomonadati > Pseudomonadota > Betaproteobacteria > Burkholderiales > Sphaerotilaceae > Roseateles > Roseateles sp. DAIF2. The sequence goes on from NZ_CP049919.1 coordinate 243,950, forward strand.
CCAGGCCTCGCGCGAGGAGGCCTGGAAGAGCGCGGCCGCGCTGGTCAAGGCCGGCGCGCACATGGTCAAGCTGGAGGGCGGCGGCTGGACCGCGCCGGTGGTGCGCTTCCTGGTGGAGCGCGGCATCCCGGTCTGCGCCCACCTGGGCCTGACGCCGCAGACCGTCACGATGCTGGGCGGCTACAAGGTGCAGGGCCGCGAGGACGCGGCGGCCGACAAGCTGCGGCGCGAGGCGCGTGAGCTGGTCGAGGCCGGCGCGCAGATGCTGGTGCTGGAAATGGTGCCGGCACCGCTGGCGGCCGAGCTGACGCAGAGCCTGGGCATTCCGGTGATCGGCATCGGCGCCGGCGTCGGCTGCTCCGGCCAGGTGCTGGTGCTGCATGACATGCTGGACGTGACGCCGGGCCGCCGGCCGCGCTTCGTCAAGAACTTCATGCAGGGCGCGTCCTCGGTGCAGGATGCGGTGCGCCGCTATGTGGCCGAGGTCAAGGCCGGCACCTTCCCCGACAACGCCCTTCACAGTTACTGAGCCGTGCTCGCAATGCAAGTCATCCACACCATCGCCGAGCTGCGCCAAGCGCTGGCCGGCCAGGCCACGGCCTTCGTGCCCACGATGGGCAATCTGCACGAGGGCCATCTGAGCCTGGTGCACCAGGCCCGCGCCGCGGCCGGTGCCGGGCCCGTCGTCGCCAGCATCTTCGTGAACCGGCTGCAGTTTGCGCCGCATGAGGATTTCGACCGCTACCCGCGCACCCTGGCGCGCGATGCCGAGCTGCTGGCTGGTGCCGGCTGCGACTATGTGTTCGCGCCCGACGAGGCCGAGCTGTATCCGGAGCCGCAGGGCTACAAGCTCGCGCCGCCAACGGAGCTGGCCGACATCCTGGAGGGCCATTTCCGCCCCGGCTTCTTCACCGGCGTCTGCACCGTGGTGGCCAAGCTGTTCAACATCGTGCAGCCGCGCTGGGCCGTGTTCGGCAAGAAGGACTACCAGCAACTGATGGTGATCCGCCGCATGGTGGCGCAGATGGCGCTGCCGGTCGAGATCCTGGCCGGCGAGACCAGCCGCAACGCCGGCGGCCTGGCCCTGTCCTCGCGCAACGGCTATCTCAGCGAGGCCGAGCTGGCCGAGGCGCTGCAGCTCAGCGCGACGCTGAAGGGCATGATCGCTCGCTGGTCGGCCGGCGAGCGCGACCTGGCCGCGCTGGAGTCGCTGGCGATGGAGCGCCTGAGCGCGCGCGGCTGGGCGCCCGACTACCTGGTGCTGCGCCGCCAGCGCGACCTGGGCGCGCCCGCCGAGGGCGAGGCCCTGGTGGCCCTGGGCGCGGCGCGGCTGGGCAATACGCGGCTGATCGACAACATCGAGGTCTGAGGAAGAGCCCACCTCCTACGCGCTACGCGCGCCCCCTCGAAGGGGGCATGCCCGCGGGCCCGGCATAGCCGGATCCTCGGGCGTCGTTGGGTCCCGTCCTTACTCAGCGCCGATTAGTTGGATCTCGAAGATCAGCGCGGCATTGCCAGGGATATCTCTCTGTCCGGCACTGCCGTAGGCCAGTGAAGCCGGGATCAACAGGGTGCGCTTGCCGCCTACCTTCATGCCGACCAGACCTTGCTCCCAACCTTTGATGAGGGTTCCGGCCCCCAGTGTGAAGGCGATGGGGGATCCGTTGGTCGAGGTTTCGAACTGCGTGCCCTTCTGATTGGCCGTGACCCGCACGTCATAGAGCCAGCCGGTGTAATGGACGGTCAGCTTCTTGCCGTTTTGTGCTTCGGCGCCAGCACCCAACAGGGTGTCGGTGGTCTTCAATGTGGTGATGGCTGTGGAGCCGGAGACTTCACCCCAGCCGGGGGTGTTGTCATTGCCGCCCCCGCCTCCACCGCAGGCGCTCAGGCCCAGTAAGGTAACGGTGGCAGCGCTCAGCGCGAGGAGATGGCGACGGGATGTCTTCGCAAGGCTCATGGTCGGCAGTTCGGACATGTTGTGGACCAGCTTGCGTGTCGCTGCCGGTCCGTTGGCGATAAGCGAGGGCACCGGTCATGCCGGCCTCGCCGAGAGGAGATGCCTTCGCGTGGAAGGCGCGCGCGGCAGTGTAGCGACGGCTTCGGCCACATCTTGTTGCTATTGGGTGAAGTTGTGCGTCAGCGGGAACGATCGGCAACACGTTGCACGCCAGAACTCCAGGAGGACTCCGATGCCTGCGCTACCGGTACGTCTTGCCCCCAAGCTTGTCGCTATCTTGGTTGCCTTGCTGCTAGCAGCCTGCGGCGGCGGCTCCGTCTACGTCGGTATCGGCGACGGTGATGGCGGTAACGACCCGCCCCGTCCGCGGCCGAACCCTTATCCCAACCCGCCCACGCTGAGCTGCAGCCCGGCCGGGCTGGCGGCCTCGGCGCAGAGCAGCTGGCCGACCGTCTGCATGCTGACCAGCAGCGGCGAGATGGTGTTCGAGCTCTACGACCGGCCCTATGCGCCGCTCAGCGTCGCCAACTTTCTGCGCTATGTCGCCGACGGCTATTACAGCAACACGCTGATCCACCGCGTCGAGCGCGACTTCGTGGTCCAGGGCGGCGGCTATACCAGCGGCCAGGTGCCGCGGCCGACGGCCTATGCGCCGATCGCGCTGGAGAGCAACAACGGCCTGTCCAATCTGCGCGGCACGATCGCGATGGCCCGGCGCAGCGAGCCCAACAGCGCCACCAGCCAGTTCTTCGTCAATGTGCTCGACAACAGCCGCGCGTTGGACTACCAGAGCGCCGCGCAGCCGGGCTATGCGGTGTTCGGCCGCCTGATCTCGGGCTGGAACACGCTGGACGCGATCAACGAGCTGCCGGTGTATGTCTACAGCGATACCGACCGGCGGCCGCGCACCGAGGTGCTGGTGTACTGGGTGCAGCGGCTGAAGTAGCGAGCGAGTTGATCAAGCATTCATCCGCCCTTCAGGCCCAAGTCTCATGCTTGATCGATGGACAAGGGACGGATGATGACGACGATGGCGGCCGGTCTGATGTGGGTGGCGAGCCAGGCCGCGCTGGCGCTCGAACCACTGGCCGCGCAGCGCGAGCGCCTGGAGCGCCTGCTGGCCCGGTCGGGGTCGGCCACCGGCCTGGTGGTGGCCCGGCTCGAGGGCGACGGCCCGCCGGAAGTCTTGCTGCTGGGGCGTAGCGGGCGGGATGGTCCGGCGCTGGACATGAAGTCTCGCTTCGAGCTGGGCTCGGTGACCAAGGCCCTGAGCGGCAGCCTGCTGGCGCGGCTGGCCGCGCAGGGCCGGCTGGGCCTGGACGATCCGGTCGAGCGCTGGCTGCCCGAACTGGCCGGCAGGCCGGCGGGGCGTCTGAGCCTGCGCAGCCTGGCCACGCATCACTCGGGCCTGCCGCGGCTGCCGCTGTCGGCGCGCTTCATCTGGGCGCTGATCGCGGAGCATGACGACCCCTACCGCCATCTCGACCGGGACCGCCTGATCCAGTGGCTGCGCGATTGGCCGGGGGTCAAGAGAGGAGGAGCCGTGCAGCCGCCGGAGTTCCTGTACTCGAACCTCGGTTATGCGCTGCTGGGCCAGGTGCTGGAGCGCGCCGGCGGCATGCCGCTGGCCGCGCTGATGGAGCGCGAGCTGCTGCGCCCGGCCGGGGCCGCCGGCGCGGGCCTGGACGAGGCCCTGATGGCCGGCCAGATACCAGGGCATGACGAGCGCGGCCGCGTCACGCCGCCCTGGCATATGGGGCCGCTGGCGGCGATGGGCGCGCTGCGCGCCGACACGACCCAGATGCTGGCGTTGCTGGAGGCCATGCGGCGCCGGCGCCCGCCCTTCGATGCCGGTGCCGAACGCGAGCAGCAGCGCCGCAGCGCCAGCAGCGCGGCGGGCCTGGGCTGGGTCCGCAGCGAACGGGCGGGCGACCGCATCGTCTGGCACAACGGCGGCACCGGCGGCTTTCGCAGCTTCATCGGCTATAGCGAGCTGAGCGGCCGCGCCGTGCTGCTGATGGCCAACGGGCATCTGGATGTCGACAGCCTGGGCATGGCGCTGATCAATCCGGCCCTCGTCGCGCCGCCGGCCGCCGGGCGCTCCTGATGCCGATCAGCAGGCTGTCGGAAAACGTCGCGAGGACGGCCAGCTGCTAGGCGCCCGGAGCGCAGGAACCGGAACGTACTTCCTGTACGTGAGGATTCCGAGCACCGCGCAACGACGCAGATGGCCGCCGCAGTAGTTTTTCGACAGCCTGTCAGGCCTTCAGGAACTCCGCCTTGCCACCCAGCCAACGCTCCACCTGGCGCCGGGCGGCGTCCGGGTGCTGGTCCAGCAGGCGCGGCGCGAGTTCGCGCGCGGCTTTCAGCAGCGGCGCATCCTCCTGCAGGTCGGCAAAACGCAGCAGCTCGGCGCCGCTCTGGCGCGAGCCCATGAACTCGCCGGGACCGCGGATATCCAGGTCGCGGCGCGCGATCTCGAATCCGTCGTTGGTCTCGGCCATCGCGCGCAGCCGGTCCTTGCCGGTCGGCGACAGCGGGCCGGTGTAGAGCAGCACGCAGACGCTGGCCTTGGCGCCGCGGCCGACGCGCCCGCGCAGCTGGTGCAGCTGCGAGAGGCCGAAGCGCTCGGCATGCTCGATCACCATCAGGCTGGCGTTCGGCACATCCACGCCGACCTCGATCACCGTGGTCGCCACCAGCACGCTCATCGCGCCGGCGCTGAACTGCGCCATCACCGCGGCCTTCTCGGCGGGCGGCATGCGGCCGTGCAGCAGGCCGACCAGGCGGCCGGGCAGGGCGGCGCTCAGTTCGGCATAGGTCTCGGTGGCGTTCTTCAGGTCCAGGGTCTCGCTCTCCTCGATCAGCGGGCAGACCCAGTAGACCTGCGCGCCCTTGTCGCCGACCTCGTCGCGGATGCGCTCGATCACATTCAGCCGCTTCTCGTCGGCGAACACCTTGGTGACGATCGGCGTGCGCCCGGGCGGCAGCTCGTCGATGGTGCTGACGTCCAGGTCGGCGAAATAGGTCATCGCCAGGGTGCGCGGGATCGGCGTCGCGCTCATCATCAGCAGGTGCGGCTCCAGCGCCTGCGAAGCCAGCTTCTTGCGCAAGGCCAAACGCTGCGCGACGCCGAAGCGGTGCTGCTCGTCGATGATGGCCAGGCCCAGCTTCTTGAAGCTGACCTTGTCCTCGATCACCGCATGGGTGCCGATCACCAGCTGGGCCGAGCCGTCGGCCACGGCATCGATCATCTTCTGGCGCGCCTTGCCCTTGACGCTGCCGGTCAGCCAGGCCACCTTCAGGCCCAGCGGCTCCAGCCAGCCGACCAGCTTGCGGAAATGCTGCTCGGCCAGGATCTCGGTCGGCGCCATCAGCGCGCATTGCCAGCCCGCGTCGATCGCCACTGCCGCGGCCAGCGCCGCGACCACGGTCTTGCCCGCACCGACATCGCCCTGCAGCAGGCGGTGCATCGGCTGCGGCCGCGCCAGGTTCTGCGCGATCTCCTCGGCCACGCGCTGCTGGGCGCCGGTCAGGCCGAAGGGCAGGGCGGCCAGCAACTGCTCGTGCAGGCCGCCGGGCCGGGCGCACAGCGCCGGTGCCTTCAGTCGCGCGCGTTCGCGCTGGGCCTGCAGCTGGCTCAGCTGCTGGGCCAGCAGCTCCTCGAACTTCAGGCGCTGCCAGGCCGGGTGGCTGTGGTCCTCCAGCTGGGCCAGGCCCAGGCGCGGCGGCGGGTGGTGCAGGAAGTCCAGCGCCTCGCGCAGCGCCGGCAGCTGGCGCGGCACGCTGCCCGGCGGCAGCAGTTCGGCCAGGTCGGCTCGCCGCAGCCCCGCGGCCACCGCCTTGCGCAGATAGGCCTGCGGCAGGCTGGCGCTGGTCGGGTAGACGGGGGTCAGGCTTTGCGCCAGCGGCGTGTCTTCGTCCACCGCGCGGAAGCTCGGATGCACCATCTCGCGCCCGAAGAAGCCGCCGCGCAGCTCGCCGCGCACGCGCAGACGCTGACCCACGCCACAAGTCTTCTGGTGCGAGGGGTAGAAATGGATGAAGCGCAGCAGCAGCTCGTCGCCCGCCTCGTCCTCGATCCGCACGATCAGCTGGCGCCGGCCGCGCTGCTCGATGCGGCACTCGGTGACGATGCCCTCGCATTGCACCGTGTCGCCCTCGCGCGCCAGGCGCACCGGTGTCAGGCGGGTCTCGTCCTCGTAGCGCAGCGGCAGATGCAGCGCCAGGTCGATGTCGCGCAGCAGGCCCAGCCGCTCCATGGCCTTCTGCGGCGCGGACTTGCTGGTCTTGGCGTCGGTGGCGCTGGCTTTGGCAGGACTGGATGAAACCTCAGGCATGGGCGCGATTCTGCCTGCGATCCCCCGGAATCTCGTGGGTTGCCCGGCTCGAACATGATCGAGAAACATGGAAAATCCGCGCTCCAACAAATACCTAGAGGAAGAGGGAGGGCTCGCCATGAGCACGAACCTGTATGAGCGCGCCGGATGGGCCGGCGTGCTGTTGAGCGCTGCGCTGCTGAGCGCCTGCGGTGGCGGTGGCGACAGCGCCGACCCGGCGCCGCAACCGACGGTGCAACCCACCGCGATCCCGGACAACCTGAGCATCACGGCCCCGGCCAGCAGCGATGTGACGGCCGGCACCACGTTCACCAGCAACGCCGCGGCCCTGACCGGCCTGAGCTTCGCCTGGAGCTTCGGCGATGGCAGCGGCAGCACCGAGGCCAGCCCCAAGCACGACTACGCCAAGGTGGGCGACTACGAGGTCACCCTGCGGGTCAGCAACACCGCCGGCGCTTCCAAGGAGCTGAAGTACAAGCTCAGCGTCAACAACCGCGCCCATGTGAAGGGCCTGGTCTGCTCCGCGGCCGCCGACAGCGGCTGGTGCTGGCAGCAGCCCCGCCCCACCGGCACCAGCCGCGAGGACTACTTCTTCCTCGACGCGCAGACCGGTTGGTCGGTGGGCGACAACGGCGAGATCTTCAAGACGGTCGATGGCGGCAAGACCTGGGCCCGGCAGGACAGCGGCCTCAGCGCGCGCCTGCTATCCATCGCCTTTGCGGATGCCAACAACGGCTGGGCCGTGGGCAGCTATGGCGCCGTGCTGCGCAGCACCGATGGCGGCAAGACCTGGAGCCAGCAGGCCCTGGGCCTGAGCGATTCGGGCCTGCGCGTGCGCGCAATCGACGCCAACACCGCGGCGGTCTACTCGATATACGGGTACGGCCGCATGCGCCGCACCACGGATGGCGGCAAAACCTGGGTCGAGCAGGCCTTTGCGCCGACGGAGATCGGTACCGACGGCACGCTGTGGAGCTTCGACGGCTACACGCTGAAGAAATCCAGCGATGGTGGCGCCACTAGCAGCACCCTGTACTCGGGCGGTTCTTACAGCGACCGCTTCCAGCTGGTCGACTCCCAGCTGCTCTTCGTGCGCAGCTACAGCTCGACCTGGGACAGTGCGAACAGCCGCTACGTTACCAAGCTGACCTTGCGCCGCAGCAGCGATGCGGGTGCCAGCTGGACCAGCTACGAGGCCCAGGGCCTGGTCGATGCCGACCTGAGCTACTCCGGCCTGGGCGATGTCAGCTTCCAGGATGCCGACAAGGGCTTCCTGGTGGCCGGTGCCAACATCTACCGCAGTGCCGATGGTGGCCGCAGCTGGAGCAAGCTCGGCACGCCGGCAAGCGGCAGCTGGAGCTATAGCAGCGCCAAGATCTTTGCCGGCGGCGTGCTCTATCGCAAGTCCAACGACAACAAGGACCACTTCCTCAGCGAGGATGGCGGCGGCAGCTGGCTGCGCGTTGCCTCGCCCACCAGCGACGGCATGATCAGCTACAGCCCACGCCGTCTGGGCGCCAAGACCTGGCTCTGGGTCAGTGGCGATCAGGCCTATCTGAGTAACGATGGCATGCTCAGCTGGACCCAGGTGGGCGGTGTGAGTCGCGAGGTCGCCCAGCGCTCCCTGGAGGCGGCCTGGTTCTTCGACGCCAAGCGCGGCCTGGCCCTGAACGCCAGCGGCGAGCTGCAAGAAACTAGCAATGGGGGCCTGGACTGGAGCACCAAGATCAAGAATCTGGTGGCGGCCAACTATGGCACGAGCGAGTTCCAGTTCACTGCCAATGGCAGCAAGGGTTGGCTGCTGGCAGGTGACAACAGGATCTACCGCAGCAGCGACGGCGGCGCGAGCTGGTCCACACCGTTGATGGGCCGCTACACCATCGGCGCCTTCCATTTCGTGGACGAGAGCACTGGTTTTGCCAAGGCCTATGACCAGAACGCCAACAAGCATGTGCTGCTGGCCAGCAGCGATGGCGGTACCACCTGGACGCAGCGGGCCGAACTCACCGCCGAGGGCACTGCCCTGCAGTTCGGCAGTGACAAGAAGGGTGTGATCGTGGGCCGCGGTGGTCACATTCTTGCCACCGAGGACGGTGGCAAGACCTGGGTGGCTCGTTTTAGCGGCACTTCGGTCAGCCTGAACCGGGTGCTGTTCAGCGATGCCAGCACGGCCTGGGCTCTGGGCGAGAGCGGCACGGTGCTGAAGTCCGGCGATGCCGGCCAGACCTGGACCCCGGTGAATGTGGGGGCCACGCAGCGCCTGAACAGCATCCGCTTCATCGATGCCCAGCAGGGCTGGATCGTGGGCGATGGTGGCACCATCCTCTTGACCCGCGATGGCGGCCGAACCTGGGTGCCTCAGAACTCGGGCACGCAGAAGTCCTTGCAGCGTGTCTATGCCGTGGATAGCCGCACCGCCTGGATCAGCGGCAACGAAGGCACCCTCCTGGCCACAGGTACCGGCGGTCTCTGAGCCCACGACCACTGCTTTGCTGAAAGCCGACCCGGCACCCGGGTCGGCTTTTTCTTTTTCCGCCAGTAGTCGGCCTCAGCCCGAAGCCCCCTTCAGCAACGCATCCCTCACCCACCCCACCGCCTCGTTCGGCTCATCCGCACACATCAGGAAATAGGGCAGAGGCGCCGGCAGCGACGGCCCGGGCAGGGGCAACAGCTGGCCGCGCTGCACCGCATCGGCGCAGAGGTCGGTCGGCAGCAGGGCCACGCCGGCGCCCTGCATGCAGGCCTGGGCCGCCAGATGGACCAGGTTGAAGCGCAGGCCGGGCAGGGGCAGCTCGATCGGCACGCCGGCCTGGGCGAACCATTCCTCGAAGCCGGGCGAGCTCCAGCCGCGGTCCTCGGCGCTGAGGTGCAGCAGGGGCAGATGCCGCAGCACGTCGGCCGGGCGGGTACGGTGCCGCGGCCGCCCTTGCTGCTCCAGCAGGGCCGGCGCCGCATGGGCCTGGAAGGACGCGTTCAACAGCAGATGCTGGGTGTGGCCGGGCAGGTCGGTGCGCCGGTAGTAGAGCGAGAGATCGGCATTCAGCCGGCCGGTGGAGCGATGCGGTTCGGCCAGCACGCGGATCTCGATCTCGGGGCGCAGCCGGTTCAGCGCGATGACCCGCGGTGTCAGCCAGAGCGTGGCGACGCTGAGCTGGGCCCGCACGCTGACCACCGGCCGGGCCCGGTGCTCGCGCATCGAGCGGCTGGTGCTGACCAGCCCCTCGAAGGCATCGCGCACGCGCAGCGCATAGTCGCGCCCCTCGTCGGTCAGGGCCACGCCGTTGGCATGGCGCTGGAACAGCGGCTGGCCCAGCCAATGCTCCAGCTGCTTGACCTGGTGGCTGATCGCCGCCGCGCTCAGGTGCAGCTCGTTCGCGGCGCGCGCGAAGCTCATGTGGCGGGCCGCGGCCTCGAAGGCGCGCAGGGCGGGCAAGGGCGGGATGCGCTTGTTGTCCATGGCGGCATTGTTGGGCAAGCCGGGCCGCCGCCGCGACCCGCAGGCTCAATCCTGTTAAGCCTGAGCCCTCAGGAGATCCGTTTGCCGCTGAGCCTGCCCGCGACGGAGGATGGCGGCACGCCGTACTCGTGTCAGCACCAACCCGCCGCTCGTGCCCCTCCTTATGTCCATGCCGCCGAACCTGCTCCAGCCCCTGCTGCACCCCAGCCCCTCGCACCGCCAGCGCCAGGCCTGGCTGTTGCTGCGGTTAGTCCTGGCCGGGCTGATCGGCATCCATGGCGTGGCGCGGGTCTGGTACGGGGCGGTGGCTCCCTTCGGCCAATGGCTGGAGGGTCAGGGCTGGACGCAGGGTCTGGCCATCGCCGTGCTGATCACGGCGCTGGAGATCTGCGGCCCGCTGCCGCTGGCGCTGGGGCGCTGCCTGGTGCCGCTGTGTCTGGGCTTTGCCGCGTTGTACGCGATGGGCATTGCCCTGGTCCATGCCCAGGCCGGCTGGTTCGTCGTCGGCCTGGGCCGCAACGGCGCCGAGTACTCGGTGCTGCTGATCGTTTGCCTGCTGCTGCTGGCCTGGCAGTCCGTCCCGCCTCGATCTTCCTTTTCTTCTTCATCCACAAGCGACTCGAACCCATGCTGAGCTTTTCTTCTCCTTCTACCGCCTCCTCCTCCCGGAACCCGATGCCCGCCCGCCTGGGCTCCTGCGTCCTGCTGCTGCTGGCGGCGGCGCTGCTCGGCGGCTGCTCCAGCATCGCCGGCAGCACGAACATGCTCAGCGATGAACGCCTCGTCGCCGAGGCGGCCGGCGCGCTGGGCAAGGCGCCGGCCGACCTGAAGCTGCTGTCGCGCCAGACCTCGGGCACCAACACCTACGCGGTGCTGCGCGGCAAGGACGGCAAGGAGCACAGCTGCACGATCAATGGCGGCAACCTGCTGTCCTTCGGCATGGTGAACCCGCCGAGCTGCCAGCCGCGCTAGTCGTCGTCGGCCGGGTCAGCAGCCGGCCTTGTCCTTGAGTTCGTCCAGGAAGCGCTGCAGCGCGGCGCGGCTTTCCACGTGTCGGTGGATGCCGCCATGCCCCGCGCGGGGCGCCTCGACCAGCGTCGCGCATTGCGGGTGCTGCATCCGCTCGACGATGGCGCGGGCGAAACGCGGTGGCGTCACGGGGTCCTGCCCGCCCACCAGCATCAGGGTGGGGCGGCGCAGCCGCTGCAGGGCCTGGCGGTTGTCGTAGGCCCTGACCGTGTCGGCCAGATGGACGCTGACGAAGGGGCGGCCGTACCAGGGCACCTTGTTGTCGGCCCAGTACTGAGCATTGGTCAGCGCACCCTCAAGGATCAGCGCGTCCGGGGCCAGGTCTTGCGCCAGATGGGCACCGACGAGGGTGCCCAGCGAATAGCCCCAGTACACCAGGGGCAGGTCGGCGCCGCCCTGGCGCCGCGCCTCGGCGGCTGCGGCGCGGGCGTCGGCCAGCAGCCGGGCCGTGCCGCCCTCGCCAGCGCTCAGGCCGGTACCCCGGTAGTCCCAGACCATCAGATGCACCGGCAGTTCGCCGGCCAGGGTGGCCAGCCAGGATGCGTCCTTCTGGACATGGTTGCCCGCGCCCTGGAAGTAGAGCACCGTGGCCACCGCCCGGGGATGGCGCAGGAACAGGCCGCCCAGGGTCACACCGTCTTCGCTTCCGAATTGCAGCCGTTCCACCTGCCGCGGCGCGGCCAGCGGCTGGGCCCGCGCCAGCCAGTCCGCGGGCGGGGTGGCGCCGGAGCGGCGGAACATGTCGCCGTCCTTGACCTCGATCGACTGGCAGCCGGCCAGCGCGGTGACGGCCAGCAGCAGGAGGGCGGGACCCAGGGGGCGGAGCAGCGAAGAACTCATGGCCATATCTTCCGGTCGGGCATTGAAGCTAATGAGGAAGCCGCGAGTCTAAACAGGCCCCATGGGACAATCCCTGCCCGTTTGGCACGGGTCCGTCCGGCCCTCAACAGATTCCCATGACCGCAGCTTCCTCCTCCTCCTCGCCCCGCCATTTCACCGTCAGCGACTTCGATTTCGCGCTGCCGCCCGAGCTGATCGCCCAGCATCCCGCCGCCGAGCGCAGCGCCTCGCGCCTGCTGGACGGCCGCGCCGTGGTGCCGGTGGACCGGGTGTTCCGCGAGCTGCCCGAGCTGCTGCAGGCCGGCGACCTGCTGGTGTTCAACAACACCAAGGTGATCAAGGCGCGGCTGTATGGCGCCAAGGCCAGCGGCGGCGCGGTGGAAGCGCTGGTCGAGCGCGTGCTGCCGGGCACGCGCGAGGTCTGGGCCCATATGCGCGCCAGCAAGGCGCCCAAGCCGGGCGCCGTCGTGCGCTTTGCCGATGGCGCCTTCGAGGCCGAGGTGCTGGGCCGCTGCGGCCCGGACAACGGCCTGTTCCACCTGCGCCTGTCGGGCGATCCCTTCGCGCTGCTGGAGCAGCATGGCCATGTGCCGCTGCCGCCCTATATCGAGCATGGCGACAGCGCCGACGATGTGCGCCGCTACCAGACCGTGTTCGCCAAGGAACCGGGCGCGGTGGCCGCGCCGACCGCGGCCCTGCATTTCGACGAGGCCCTGCTGGCGCGGCTGGCGGCGCGCGGCGTCGGCCAGGCCCATGTGACCCTGCATGTGGGCGCCGGCACCTTCCAGCCGGTGCGGGTCGAATCGCTGGCCGAGCACAAGATGCACAGCGAATGGTTCGAGGTGAGCCAGGCCACGGTGGACGCGATCGCGGCCTGCAAGGCGGCCGGCGGCAAGGTGGTGGCGGTCGGCACCACGACCCTGCGCGCGCTGGAATCCGCCGCGCGTGGCGGCCAGTTGGCGGCCGGGGCGCGCGAGACCGACATCTTCATCACGCCCGGCTTCGAGTTCCGCGTCGTCGACCGCCTGGTGACCAACTTCCACCTGCCCAAGAGCACCCTGATGATGCTGGTCTCGGCCTTCGCCGGCTACGAGCACATCATGGCGCTGTACCGTCACGCGATCGAGCAGCGCTACCGCTTCTTCAGCTATGGCGATGCGATGCTGCTGGAGAGAAGCAGGCCGGCCGGCTGAAGTCGGCGTGGCCCCTGGTGCGCGAGCCGGCGCGGCGTGGAGCCGATCTGGCAATGCACGACGTCGATGCGCTTGCTTGCGCAGGCCATAGATCCAGTCGGAGCACGGCGCTTCTTCCAGGAGGACGATGGTGGGCGAGGCTGAGGCGCTCTCGCAGGCTGCTGAAAAACGTCGCGAGGACGGCCAGCGGCTAGGCGCCCGGAGCGCAGGAACCGGAACGTACTTCCTGTACGTGAGGATTCCGAGCACCGCGCAACGACGTAAATGGTCGCCGCAGTAGTTTTTCAGCAGCCTGCTAGTCTTGAGGCAGGAAGCTGCCGACCTTGGCATGTAGCAGCTTCACCAGCGCGGGATCCATGAATTGGTAGCGGTCCGGAATGTTCAGGCACACGACCCGCTTGCCGCGCAGCCAGGGTTTGAATTCGCTGGACAGTTTCACCTTGTGCTGGCGCTCCATCACGAAGATCAGGTCGGCCCATTCGACCAGCTCCGGTGTCAGCGGGTTTTCGGCACCGTGATTCAGGCCGGCGGACGCGCATTCGATGCCGGGGTGCTCGGCAAAGATCTGCTCGGCGGTGGGGCTGCGCCAGCGGTTCAGGCTGCAGAGGAAGAGGACTCGTTGCATGGCGGTGGGCCGACTGGTGCTCTCGGGGCAGAAAAAGGGAGGAATGGGAGACCTGGCTCTAGTAACCAGCCTTCCCATATGTCCTAAATATGTGACTTGTTGCGGACGCGTCCAGGAAATGCCTCCGCCGAGTGAGAGCTGAACTCGGCTAAGCTACCCCTTACAACAGAGGAGGCGCCGTGTATATCACACGCATTCGAGTCAAGAATTTTCGTTCGCTTGTAGACGCAGATATTCTTCCAACGAACTACACGGTACTCGTAGGCCCGAACGATTCTGGAAAGAGCAACGTTCTGCGCGCGCTGAACTTGTTCTTCAACAATCAGACAGATGTTGGCCAAAGCCTTGTTTTTGATCTCGACTATAGCCAGCAGGCACCAATCAAAGTAAACCGGGCAAAACAGATTGAGATTGAGCTCGAGTTTAAACCGCCCAATAACTATACAGACAACCAACCTGTCGTCTGGAAGAAAACTTGGCGGGATGGCCTAAGCACTCCCTACTCGGATGATCTTCGTACTGTAGACGGCAGGGAGTTCAGTCCAAGGTCTAAAACGGATTTTTGGGTTCGGCAAATTGGATATGAGTATGTGCCGGCGATTCGAGGGAAAGAGTTCTTCGCTACCCTAAAGCGTCGGCTGCACAACACTCTCGCTGAAACGATCGCACCTCGTTTAGCCTCGGCATCGGGAAGCTTTCTCGGAAATATCAGAAAGGAAGTAGGCAACATCGAAGCGGAGGCACGGCGGCTCTTTGCACTCAAGACGGAGTTTGCTCTCCCCAGCGATCTTGGAAGCCTCTTCGAGATACTTGACCTTAAGACCGCTGATAAGCATGCGGCAACGCCTCTTCAGAACCGAGGCGACGGGATCCAGGGTCGCCATATTCCGGTCATCCTCCGCTTTCTTGCAGATCAGAGAAAGACGAATTTCGCGCGTGGCAAACCCCCTCCGGAGACTATCTGGGGCTACGAGGAACCGGAGAACAATCTCGAACTGATCAAGCAGGTGGATGAGGCTGCCGAGTTCTATCGTTGCTCCAGCACGATTCAGGTATTGCTGACCACCCATTCCCCCGCCTTTTATGGTGTGACGAAGACGCAAGAGAAGGCCAACACTTGGTTTGCCACGCGGGCCGAAGGGCAAACTGCTTTCAAGAACTCAGCAACACAGCAAGCGCTTGATGAAGGGCTTGGTTTGATGCCATTTGTCGAGCCCTACCTTCGGGCCGCCGTTCAACAGCGGACGGAGATGCTGCAACAGCTGAAAACGTTGCACTCGCAGTCAATGCATATCGATCGTCCACTCCTTTGTATGGAGGGTGCGACGGACAAGGAGGTTATTGAAGCCGCCTGCAAGGTACTTTTCCCAGCCCCGCTTCCATTTGAAATTGTCGCGAAGCCGGGAATGGGTGCTGGCGTTGGTTGGGCGGTTGGCTATGCTACAGCTCGAGCTGTTCTGCCCGATCTGAAGCACAAGACTGCTGTTCTCTTCGATGGTGATGAAGCCGGCACCGAAGCACGAAAAACTCTGACTGCGCGGTTGAAGGCTGTGGCGAGTGCGGACCGAATCAAGGCTTTCAAGGTTGGTGCGGATAACGCAAACGACGAACTTCGCAAAGTTCTCCAGGGCGGCTTTCAGATTTCAGTAGCGCTCGAAGAGATCTGCGGAGTGGATGCATGGAACTACGCTGAATCCAAGGGATGGCTTGAAGATCGACCTGATGTGGTCAAACAGAATGCGAGCAAGCTAAAAGTCAACGAATCATTTGCAGACTTGGTGGCACGGCGAATTTCAGATGCTGCTTGCAGGAGGCTGATCCACAAGCGTGTCAGCGGTGAGCGCAAAGGGCAGTTCGCTAAGTACCTTGTGAAGGAGATCGAGAATACAAAACAAGTTCCACCAACTCTTGAGAAGCTTGTTCGATCGATTCACACGTATTTCAGCTGATCCCACAGGGGGAAACCAAAGCAAACGGTCACCCGAAGGCGGCCGTTCAGCGCAGAAGCAAAGAGAGCCTGAACCTCAGACTTTGCTGCCGTCCTCTCCCGTCAGCAACCGCATGCTCCCCTCGCTTTGGCTGTCCGGATTGCACACATCGTCAGTTGCCAGATCCGGTCTGGTCGGCCGGGGCGAAGGCGGCGCGTCCGGTTTTCCTTTCCATCGACAGGCGCTCCGGCGCATAGCTCAGCTTGGTGCGGCCGCTAGCTGGCGGACGCCAGCCCGTTCACCCTCCCTTCGAGAAACGCTAGATCCGCAGCAGACGACGCCAGCTCGCTGGCCCTGAGATACGCCACACGCGCCTCGGCGCTGCGCCCCTGGCGCGCCAGCAGGTCCGCCTTCGCGGCGAAGAAGGGCTGATAGTCCTTCAGGCCGGCCTCGAGGCGCAGTAACTCCTCCAGCGCCGGCTCCAGCGCGCCGGCCTCGGCCCGAGCCACCGCGCGGTTCAGGCGCACCACGTCGGTGGGCTCGAAGCGCAGCAGGGTGTCGTAGAGGCAGGCGATCTGGGCCCAGTCGGAGCCCTCAGCCTCGCCCTCGCAATGGCAGGCGGCGATCGCGGCCTTGATCTGGTGCGGCCCCAGGGCCTGGCGGCGCAGCGCCCGCTCCAGGATCGCAATGCCGGCCGTGATCTCGTCGCGGCGCCAGAGGCTGCGATCCTGCTGGCCCAGCGGTACCGTGGTGCGGCCGTCGGCATCGCGGCGCGCGAAGCGGCGCGCATGGCCCAGCATCAGCGCGGCCAGGCAGCCCTCGACCTCCGCCTCGCCCGGGCGCAGCCGGTCCAGCAGCGCGCACAGGTACAGCGCCTCCTCGGCCAGGTCCAGGCCGGCCGGGGTGGGACCGGCGCTGTAGCCCGCGTTGAAGATCAGGTAGATGACGGCCAGCACCGCCTCCAGCCGCTGCGGCCAGTCGGCCGGATCGGGCACCGCGTAGCGGATGCCGGCCGCCGCGATCTTGGCTTTGGCGCGCGACAGGCGCTGGCCCATCGTGGCCTCCTGGTCGAGGAAGGCGCAGGCGATCTGGGCGGTCGACAGGCCGGCGACCACGCGCAGGGTCAGCGCCACCTGCGACTTCTGCTCCAGCGCCGGATGGCAGCAGCTGAAGATCAGGCGCAGGCGCTCGTCGGGGATCTCACCGCCCGTGTTCTCGATCTCGCCGGCTTCGTCGCCGGCCAGTACCAACAGGCTGGCGCCGGCCCGCTCGGCCGTCCGCTGGCTGCGGATGCGGTCCAGCGCCTTGCGATAGGCCACCCGCAGCAGCCAGCCCAGCGGCGACTCGGGAATGATGCCGGCGCGGCCCCAATGGGACAGTGCCGACAGCATCGCGTCCTGCAAGGCATCCTCCGCCAGCTGGAAGTCTTTCAGCCGCGCGATCAGCGCCGCCATCAGGCGCCCCCGGTCCTCGCGCGCCAGGCGGTTGAGGGCCTGGGTCACGGCGATGGCGCCGGAGGTGCTGGAGCCGCTGCTGCTACTGCTCATCGAGGGTGCGGGCGCGCGTGCTTGCGTCAGCCCGCCGGGTTGTAGTCCATCAGCGGGCGCAGCTCGACCGTGCCGAAGCTGGCCGAGGGCACCAGCGCCGCATATTTCAATGCGGCATCCAGGTCGGGCACCTCGATCACGTAATAGCCGCCCAGATGTTCCTTGGTCTCGGCGAAGGGGCCGTCCATGGTCTCCACCTTGGCGCCGCGGATACGCAGCGAGGTCGCGGTCTCCACCCCCTGCAGGCCCTCGCCGGAGATCAGCACGCCGTCGGCGTTCATCTTCTCGTTGAGGGCGAAGAAGCCGGCCATCATGGCCTGGAACTCGGGCGTGCCATAGGCGGGTTCGAGCCGGGGATCGTTGTAGATCAGCAGCATGTATTTCATGGGGATGTCTCTCTCATGGTTGGGTGTGATGCGGGCGGGGCGCTCAGGTCTGACCCCCGTCGCGCTGCGGTGACGGCCATCCGGAGGGACCGCCGGATCGGGGTCTGCGGTAATGCGTGGCGTGCCATGCTGGTTGATGGCCTATCTATCGGTGTTCTCCTTGGGTGTGTTCCGACCTGCAAGGACGCCGTCGATCCCCGGATTTCGACATGGCCTCGAAACCTTCTTCTTCTTTCTTCAACCTGCCGGCCGCCGTCGTCCCGGCCGCTGGCGTGACGCCGCATGATGCCCGTACCGCGGCCCGGCATGGCGGCGCAAACCGGTGAGTGGCTTCCGTCAGAGGCCCGCGGCCATGCCATCCTGACGGCTGGATCGCAGAATCCCGCAAACAGTCCGGGTAAGGAATAGAAAGAGAAGGTCATGACGATGATGACGCCAACCGAACGCGCGCTGCGCTACGACCGTGAACATGCGCGCCCGCTGCGCGCGCTGGCCTACCGCATGCTCGGCTCGCGCGCCGAGGCGGAGGACATCGTGCAGGACGCCTGGCTGCGCTGGGCCGATGTGGACGAAAGCAGCGTCCAGCATGCCGGCGCCTTCCTGTCGCGCCTGGTGACCAATCTCTGCCTGGACAAGCTCGGCTCCGCCGCGGCCCGGCGCGAGCAATATGTCGGCGTCTGGCTGCCCGAGCCGCTGCTGGACGAAGAGGCCCTGAGCGACTGGTCGCCCAGCCCCGAGGCCCAGACCGAGTTCGCGCAGGATGTGTCGCTGGCCTTCCTGCTGACCCTGGAGCGCCTGTCGCCGCTGGAGCGCGCGGCCTTCCTGCTGCACGAGGTGTTCGAGCTGGACTTCGACGAGGTGGCGCGGCGCCTGGAGCGCAGCCCGGCCGCCTGCCGCCAGCTGGCCAGCCGCGCGCGCCAGCATGTGAAGGCCGACTATGCGCGCCGCGAGGTCGAGGCGGAGGAGCGCGAACGCCTGTTCGGCGCCTTCGCCGAGGCGGTGCGCAGCTTCGATGTCGAGGCCCTGGCCCGGGTGCTGACCGAGGACGCGGTGATGCTGGCCGACGGCGGCGGCAAGGTCAGCGCGGTGCCGCGCCCGCTGCATGGCGGCGCGCTGGTCGCCAAAACCTTCATCGGCTTTGCCCAGCTGCCGACCAGCCAGGCCTGGCGCCTGCAGCCGGCCCGCATCAACGGCATGCCGGGCTGCCTGATCCTGGACGGCGACAGCGGTCGGCTGGTGCAGACCATCGCGTTCGCGCCCTCGGCCACCGAGCCGGGCCGCATCGGCGCGATCTATATCCAGCGCAACCCGGACAAGCTGCGCGGCGTGATGGCGGCGCTGGGGCTGCCGCCGCCACCGCGGGCCTAGTCAGCGCCGCCTTGGGCGGCGGCGATGTCACTTTTTTCCATGCGGCCACGTCTTAGGGGCGTTGATGAACCCGAAGGAGCCCCGCATGGCCTACCCGACGAACCCCGCCCCCGCCTCCCTCTTCCCGCCCGCGCGGCCGCGTGGCGGCCTGGCCGGGCGCCTCATCGCCGCGCTGCTGCGCCCGCCGGTGACGGGGCGCATCGCCGCCTTCGAGCGGCGCTACCGCTACCGGATGGACTACGCGCGCCAGCTCTACGACGCCAGCCCCGCCGCCTTCTGGCAGCTGGCGAAGCTGTTCGGCATTGCCGGCGGCGTGCCGGGCCTGAGCCCGGCGATGCTGGTGGCCGCCAAGTTCGCCGCCACCCGGCGCGAGGACTGCGGCCCCTGCGCCCAGCTGGTGCTGGACCTGGCGCTGGAGGCCGGCGTGCCGGCCGCTGCGCTGCGCGCGCTGGTCGCCGGTGACGCCACGGCGATGCCCGAGGACATGCGCCTGGCCTGGCGCTATGCCGAGGCCGCGCTGGCGCGCGATCCCGAGTCCGAAACCCATGCGCGGGCGCTGGGCGAGCGCCTGGGGCCGCAGGCGGTGGCCGGCGTGGCGCTGGCGCTGAGCGTGGCGCGCACCTTCCCGACCCTGAAGTACGCGCTGGGCCATGGCCGCAGCTGCCAGCGCCTGGTCGTGGGCGCCGACAATGCCGGCGGCGGGGAGGCGCAGACACGATGATGAGCAGGGAGCAAGATCAACAAGCACAACAGGATTCAGCAGCCGGCCCGGACGCCGCGCCGGACCGATCGGCGGCCGCGCGCGCCCGGCGCTTCGACCGCGAGCATGCGCGCTCCCTGCGCGCGCTGGCCTACCGCATGCTCGGTTCGCGCGCCGAGGCGGAGGACATCGTGCAGGAGGCCTGGTTGCGCTGGGCCGAGGTGAACGAGGGCGAGGTGCGGCATGCCGGCGCCTTCCTGTCGCGCCTGGTCACCAACCTCTGCCTGGATCGGCTGCGCAGCCCGGCGCAGCAGCGCGAGCTCTATGTCGGCACCTGGCTGCCGGAGCCGCTGGTCGACGATCTGCAGGGTTGGCAGCCCGACCCGCAGAGCCAGGCCGAATATGCGCAGGAGCTGTCGCTGGCCTTCATGCTGGCGCTGGAGCGGCTGACGCCGCTGGAGCGCGCCGCCTTCGTGCTGCACGACGTGTTCGGGCTGGACTTCGAAGCGGTGGCCGGCCATCTGTCGCGCAGCGTCGCGGCCTGCCGCCAGCTCTCGCTGCGCGCGCGGGCCCATGTGAAGGCCGGCTATGCGCGGGTCAATCTGGAGGAGGTGGAGCGCCAGCGCCTGCTGCAGGCCTTTCTGTCCGCGCTGGCGAGCGGCGATGTGGACCGCCTGGCCAAGGTGCTGGCCGACGACGCGGTGCTGCTGGCCGACGGCGGCGGCAAGGTCAACGCCGTGCCCCGGCCGCTGCGGGGCGGCGCGCGCATCGCCAAGACCCTGGTCGGCTTCTCCAAGCTGGTCGATCTGGGCCAGCTGTGCCTGCAGCTGACACCTATCAATGGCCTGCCCGGCTATGTGCTGTTCGATGCCCGCGGCTGCGCGATCCAGAGCGTGGCGCTGGCGCCGCGGGCCGGCGACGGGCGGGTGCTGACGATCTATGTGCAGCTCAACCCCGACAAGCTGCGCCACCTGGCGCTGCCAAAGGATCTGGTGCCGATTTCCGAGCTCGATGTCACAAGCGGCCGGGCCATGTCGTCTTGAAGATGTGATCACGAAATTTCCTTCCACATCTTCTTCACTTCACGAGAAATCACGACCATGAGCCAGCAACACACCGCGTCTACCGAGCCCCGCATCAACTACATGAAGCAGTCGCCCGAGCTGTTCAAGAAGTTCCTGGACTTCAGCATGGCCATCGCGGCCGGCGGCAGCATCGAGGCGGGCCTGTCCCATCTGGTGGACATCCGCGCCTCGCAGCTCAACGGCTGCGCCTTCTGCCTGGACATGCATGTCAAGCAGGCCAAGATCCACGGCGAGCGCGAGCTGCGCCTGCACCATGTCGCGATCTGGCATGAATCGCAGCTGTTCAGCCCCCGCGAGCGCGCCGCGCTGGCCTGGACCGAGGCCCTGACCCGGCTCGAGGCGAGCGGCGTGTCCGATGTCGTCTACACCGAGGTGCGCGAGCAGTTCAGCGAGAAGGAGCTGAGCGACCTGACCTTCCGCGTGATGGCGATCAACGGCTGGAACCGCGTCAATGTGGCCTTCCGCAATGTGCCGGGTTCGCAGGACAAGGCCTTTGGTCTGGACAAGGCCGGCCTCGCCTGAGGTCCTCAGGCCTGCAGACGCAGGCGCGAGCCCACGCACATCAAGCGCATCACGTCCTCCGCGGCGCGCGCCAGCCAGGGCCGGGAGCGGGCCATCGACTCCTCCAGGGTGCAGGGCCGGTGCACGATGCTGGCGAAGGCGTCGATGCCATGGGCCAGGTTGTCGGTGGCGCCGCGCCCCAGGGTGCCGGCCAGGGCCACCACCGGCAGGCCCAGCAGCTTGGCGCGGCGCGCCACCTCGGCCGGCACCTTGCCGAAGGGGGTCTGCTCGTCCAGGCTGCCCTCGGCGGTGATGACCAGGTCGGCGCGCGCCATCAGGGCATCGAGCTCGAGATAGCGCATCACGATGTCGAAGCGCGGGTGCAGGGTTCCGCCCAGCAGCGCGGCAACACCCGACCCCAGGCCGCCGGAGGCGCCGGAGCCCGGCGCGCCGCCGATCGCGAGGCCGAGGTCGGCCTGGATGCGCGCGGCGTAGTTCTCCAGCGCCGCCTCCAGCTGCAGCACCTGCTCGGGCGTGGCGCCCTTCTGCGGGCCGAACACGCGGGCCACGCCGCGCTCGCCCAGCAGCTGGTTGTGCCAGTTGACCGCGGCGTCCAGCTGCACGCGGGCCAGCCTGGGGTCCAGCGCCGCCAGGTCGATGCGCGCCAGGCGCGCCAGCTCGGCGCCGCCGCGGCCGATCTGGGCGCCGTCGGCGTCGAGCAGCCGGGCGCCCAGGGCCTGGGCCATGCCGGCGCCGCCGTCATTGATGCCCGAATCGCCGCAGCCCAGCAGGATGCGCTGCGCGCCGGCGTCGAGCGCCGCGCGGATCAGCTCGCCGACGCCATGGCTGGTGGTCAGCATCGGGTTGCGGCGGTCGCGCGGCACCAGGCGCAGGCCGGCCGCGGCGGCCATCTCGATCACCGCGGTGCGCGGCCCGCTGCCGCCGAGGAAGCCGAAGAAGGCCGGCACCGGATCGCCGACCGGCCCGGTCACCGTCAGCCGCTGCAACCGACCGCCGGTGGCGCCGACCAGGGCCTCGGTGAAGCCCTCGCCGCCATCGGCCATCGGCGCCTTCAGCAGCACCGCCTCGGGCATCACGCGGCGCACGCCGGCGGCGATATGGTCGGCCACCTCCTGGGCGCTCAGGCTCTCCTTGAAGCCCGAGGGCGCGACCAGCACGGTCAAGGGTTGCTGGGTGTGGGTGATGATGCTTTTCTTCTTGCGCATGATGCGGCTGCTCCCGGTTCGTGGCGCGCGGGTCCCGAATGGCCCGCGCATGTCCAGAGGACGGGCGGGGCGGCCGGCTATTCCCTGCCGATACGCATCGATACAAAGAAGCAAAGAAAAGCTCAGAGACCCTGCAGCGGCCAGACGAACAGCGCGAACAGCCACAGCAGCGCGGCGAAGGCGGGCGCCAGCAGGGCCGCGAGCTTGAGCAGGTCCCGCGGCGCGCAGCCCGGCCCCTCGGCCCGTGCGAACAGGGCCACCGGCTTGGCGCTGACCGCCAGGGTCTGGCAGAAGCCGCTGCCCTGCACGCAGACGAAGATCAGCAGCGCCGCCTCGCCGCCGCCGGCCGCGGCCAGCGGCAGCGCCAGGGTCGGGATCAGCACCACCGCGCGCGCGGTGCGCGAGGTGATCAAGAGATGCGACAGCACCGACAGCAGCGCCGCCGCGCCCAGCAGCCAGGCCGGCGCGGCGCCGGCCAGCGGCAGCGCCTGCAGCGCCAGGCGCGACAGGGCCTGGGCCGCGCCGCTGTCCAGCAGTGCCTGGCCCATCACCGTGGTCGCCGCCAGGAACAGCAGCAGGTTCCACTCCAGCTTCTTCAGCGCCTGCGCCATGCCCATGCCGGTCAGCGGCCGGCAGGTCGCGGCCAGCGCGCCCAGCAGGGCCACCAGGGTGGCGTCGAGGCCCAGCCAGGGCCCGGCGATCCAGCCGGCGATGCTCAGCGCGGTGACGGCCAGCACGCCGCGCTGCGGTGCGCTGAGCGGCTCGCGCGGCGGCGCCGGCAGGCTCAGCGGCGCGGCGCGTTCGGCGGCCGTCAGGAACAGGCGCAGGATCAGCTCGGTGGCGCCCAGGCAGGCCAGCAGCGCAAAGGGCAGGGCCAGCGCCGCCCAGCGCAGGAAGTCGAGCCGAGGGCCGCCGCTGCGCTCGATGAAATCCAGCGCCACCAGATGCGCGCCCGCGCCCAGCAGCGAGGCGCCGGCCGACAGCAGGATCACGGTGGGGAACAGCAGGGCCAGGGCGCGCGCCAGGCGCGGCCGCTCGAGCGTGCGCGTCAGCGCTAGGAACAGCGGCAGCAGCAGCGCGGCGCGCGCCGAGGTGGAGGGGATGATGAAGGCGGTGGCCGCGATCACCCAGCAAAGCCGGCGGCACAGCCCGGCGGCGCTGCCGGCGCCGGTCACCGCGCGCAGCGCCGCGCGCTCGGCCAGGCCGCTGCCCTGCAGCACCGCGGACAGCACGAAGGCGCCCAGCAGCAGCCAGATCAGCTCGCTGCCCAGGCTGGCATAGAGGGTCTGGGTCGGCACGACGCCGCCGCCGACCAGGGCCAGGCAGGCCAGCAGGGCCACCGGCGTGTCATCCCAGCGCAGCAGGCTCCAGGCGATCAGCGCCAGCGCGAACACCAGCAGGGCCAGGCGCGCGGTCGGCGCCAGCCCGGGCAGGCCGAGCCAGATGCCGGCGGCGGCGGCCAGGGCCAGCAGCGCCGCCAGCGCGGGGCGGGTCCAGGCGCACGGCGACGATGGGGAGGAAAGCGCGGACGGCGGGGCGAGGCAGGTTTTGTCGTTCATGCCCCGGCATACGCGCCGCGCCGCGCCTTATTCCATCAATCCCTTATCAATCCATCCGGATCAGGCGCCGCAGGGGCGCTGCTGCGGGTTCATCTGCAGCAGCCCATGGCCATAGACCGGATCATGGCCCGGCTCGCCCAGGTCCTGGGCCTGGCTCAGCAGCAGGCGCTGCACGGCGGCCGGCGACTGGCCGCGGCGATGCATGAGGGTGGCGGCCGCAGCGGCGGTGACAAAGGGGGCGGCGAAGGAGGTGCCGCTGCGGGTGTCGATCGCACCGTCGGCATCGGCGGTCGGGAGGTCGACGCCGGGCGCCGCCAGGTCGACATGGTCGCCACGGCCGGCGCGGTGGTAGACCTCACGGCCCTCGCTGATGGCCGTCACCCCGATCACGCCCTCGTAGGCGGCGGGGTACTGCGGCACGGCGCGCGGCCCGCGGTTGCCGACCGCCGCCACCGTCACGATCTGGCGGCGGTGCACCCGCTCCAGCGCCTGTTCCAGCAGCTCGTTGGGCGCGCCGGCGAAGCTCATATTGATGACGCGGGCGCCCTGCGCGGCGAGCAGGTCCAGCGCGGCCACCAGGTCCCAGGCGTCCATGCGCTCGTCGCCCAGCCGGCCGCGATGGAAGGCGTCCACCGCGAGCAGGCGCGCGCGCGGCAGCAGGCCGCGCAGCTCCGGCGTCTGGCCTACCAGCAGGCCGGCCACCGCCGTGCCATGCGCGGGGTCGGAGGCCTGGCGCTTGTTGTCGGCCTGGCGCGGCGGCAGGGCCAGCAGCCGGATCGCGGCGCCTTGCAGCGAGGCATGGCCGGTGTCGACGCGGGTGTCGATCAGGCCGATGGTCGGCGCAGCCGCCGCGCATTGGCCGGGCCAGGCGATCAGGCGATGCGGCGGCGGCTGATGCTGATGCAGGGCCGCGGCGCTGCGGGTCTTGCTGTTGCTGCTGCTGCGGTAATGGTGGTTGCGGTCCGCCAGCACCTGGCCGTCGAGCGCGCGCAGCTCGGCCGGGGCATCGCTCAGCAGCGCGCGCAGCGGCATGCGCAGCAGCGCGACCGAGCCGCCCAGCAGCGCATTCGGGCGCTGGTCCAGCAGCACATAGCCGCGCCGCTGCAGTTCCGCCAGCTGCGCCGGGCCGAGGCCGGCCGCGATCAGCTCGCGAAAGGCCGCGTCGCCCTGTTGCTGCTGCATCGGCGCGTCGCCGCCGCCATCGCCGCTGCTGCCGACGCCGCCACTGCCATCGCCGCTGGCGCCGCCATCACCGTCGCCATCGTCCGCCTGGGCGGCGAAGCCGGGCGGAGCGCTGCCGGGCGCCCAGGGCAGCAGCAAGGGAGTCAGCGTGAGGCCCAGGCAGAGCAGCAGGCGGCGGCACTGGCGGGGCAGCAGGGCAGGGCGGTCGGGTCGAGTCATGCAGATGAAGAGTTACGCAATGCGGGGCTGGAGGAAGCCATGAGTCGATAGACTTCTGCCCCGACGTCTGGGCGCCGGGTTTATTCCGTAAGTCTAGAGGCGGGCAGAGGTGGGAATAGAAGCGCGGCTTGCGCGTCTTCGGGAGCGTTCCCAAGGGAAAAAAGGACAACAAGACCATGCAAGAAGACCTGGGCGCCGCGCTGGTGGCGGCCCTGCCCCGGCTGCGGCGCTATGCGCTGGCGCTGAGCCGCAGCGGCGATATCGCCGACGATCTGGTGCAGGGCGCCTGCGAGCGCGCGCTGGCCGCGCGCGGCCCGGCCGATGCCGAGACGCCGCTGCTGGCCTGGCTGTTCACCATCATCCGCAACCTCTGGCTGGACCGGCTGCGCCGCAAGCAGACCGAGGGCGTGCAGACCGATATCGACGAGCAGGCCGAGCTGCTGAGCGGCGCCGGCAGCGAGGACGAGCGAGTCGATGCGCGGCGCCGGCTCGAGAAGGTGCAGCGGGCGCTGGAGCGCCTGCCCGGCGAGCAGCGCGAGCTGATGCTGCTGATCTGCGTCGAGGAGCTGTCCTACAAGGAGGCGGCGGCCGTCACCGGCGTGCCGATCGGCACCGTGATGAGCCGGCTGGCGCGGGCGCGGGTGCGGCTGGCCGAGCTGGCCGGCCTGTCGGGAGCCGCGGCGGCGGCGAGTGCGGCCTGAGGGCAAGAAGAAGAGGCAATGGACACAACTATGGACAACAGCAAGACCTGGAGCGACGAGCAGCTTGCCGCCTATGCGGACGGTGCGCTGGACGCCGCGCAAGCGAGCGCGCTGGAGGCCGCGCTGGAGGCCGATGCGGCGCTGGCCGAGCGCGTGGCCCTGATGTTCGAGACCCGCGAGCTGGGTCGGCAGGCCTTCGACGCCCAGCTGGACGAGACGCCGGTGCCGGCGGCGCTGCGCGCCTCGGTCGAGGCGATGGTGGCGCAGGACCGGGCGGCGCGTGCGCGCGCCGAGTCGCAGCAGGCGCCCGCCACGCCGGCGCGCCGGCCCGCTGCCGCCGCGCCCCGCCAGTCCTGGTGGCGCGGGCTGCTGCAGCAGCTGGGCGGTGGTGGTGCCTATGCGCTGCCGGCCGGGGCGCTGGCCTCGGTGCTGTTCGGCACGCTGGGCTATCTGCTGGGCAGCGGCGGCGGGCTCGGTGGGCGTGATGGCGGCGGCGGTGACGAGCCGGCCGCGCTGGCGGTGGTCGGCAAGCCCGCGGCACCGGCGCTGGCTGCGCTGCTGGACCGGCTGCCGAGCGGGCAGCAGCAGGCCAACGGTCCGGCGCAGCAGGCCGTGGTCGTCGCGATGGTGGCGAGCTACCGCGATGCGGGCGGGGCGCTGTGCCGCGACTTCTCGGTCGAGCCCGGCCAGGCGCCCCGGGTGGAAGCGGTGGCCTGCCGTGCGGGTGAAGCCGGCCCCTGGCAGGTCCGCTTCGCCGCGCTGGCGGAGACCGATGCACAGGGCGGCGGCTTCACGCCGGCCTCGCCGCATTCCGCGCTGGACAGCTATCTGGCCAGCATCGGCGCGGGCAAGCCGCTGGACGCGGCGGCGGAACGGGCGGCGCTGGCGGGGAAATGATGATGAAGGGGAAGGGCGGGCCGGCGATGGAATAAATCGCGCGCCTGCACGTCACCAGGGCTGGACCGGGCGCCTCCTTGTCGGCGCCGCGGGTGTTTTGCAACCGCATCAGCCATGAGTGACGATCCATGCTCAGACCCTCTTCAGCCTTCTTCTCTTTCCTCATCTTCCGCGGCGCTCGCGCGGCGGGCCTGCTCCTGGCCGCGCTTGCGCTTGGCGGCTGTGCCACCGCGCCGCAGCAGGCCGTGCTCTACCCGCGCGCCGCGGATGGCTCCAGCCATGCCGCGGCGGCCAAGGAGCGCGCGGCCAGCGCCCTGCAGGGCTGCGAGCAGCGGGCGCAGGCCGATGTCGGCCGCAACGAGCGCAGCCTGAGCCGCAAGGAAGGCCGCGCCATGCTGACCGAGGGCCTGTCCGAGGCGGCCGAGACCGCCACCGCGGGCCTGATCAAGAACTCCGGCAATCTGCTGCGCGGCACCATCGCCGGCGGCGTCGGCGGCCTGGTCGGCGCCGCGGTCAAGGTCGGCGCCGACTGGAACCAGGCCGACCGGGTCTACGAGAAATATGTCGAGCACTGCATGAAGGAGCGCGGGCATGTGGTGCTGGGGTGGCGCTGAGCCGCGGGCGCAGGCTGCACTTCATTCCAGGCGCTCGCCTCGCGCGCAGGCCTCGACCAGCTTGGCCAGCCGCGCCGCGCGGGTCTCGGCCTTCTTGGCGCTGCAGATCCAGTGCAGCAGGGTCTTGCGGTAGCTGGGCGGTGTGCCCTCGTTGAAGAAGGTCCAGGCCGCCTGGTCGCGCCGGAAAGCGCGCTCCTCGGCCGGGCTCAGCGCCGCGGCCGCCTGCTGTTGCTGCTGTCGCAGCTGCGGGTCCTGCTCGTAGGAATACACGGCCGAGCGTTCGGCCCTGCGCAGCGCAAAGGCCGCCAGCCCGGCCGGCGTCATGCGGCCCTCGGCCTGCAGGCGCTCGACCTTGTCGATATTGACCCGGCTCCAGATCGAGCCGGGCCGGCGCGGCGTGAAGCGGATCTGGTAATGCGCGTCGTCGATGCGCTTGCGCACCCCGTCGATCCAGCCGAAGCACAGCGCCTCGTCGACCGATTCGGGCCAGCGCAGGCCCACATCGTCGCCGCCGCTTCTTCTTGTTGTGGTCACCTTGCGAAAGCCGACGATCACCTCGGCGGCCGTCGCGGCATGCGCCTGCAGCCAATCGCGCCAGGCGCGGGCATCGGCGAAGTAGCGTGGCGACGAGCCGCTGGGGTCGGTCAAGACGTCACCGCGTCCTGCTTGGCCTTCGCCAGCCGCGCGGCCAGTTCGGCCGAGGAGGCCAGGCTGGCACCGGCCGCGGCCAGCGTGGCGTTGACCTGGTCGCGGATCTCGGCCGGGCCCTGCTCCTCGGTCGGCCAGGTGCTGTGCCCGTCCTGCGCCAGCTGTACCCGGTAGCCCAGCTGCAGTGCTGATTGCGTGGCATGGCTGACGCAGTACTCGCTCTGCAGGCCGCAGATCACCAGATCGGTGAGGCCCTGGGCCTTCAGCCGCGCGTCGAGATCGGTGTTCTCGAAGGCGCTGAACGCGTACTTGCGCAGCGTGCTCTCGCGCTCGCCCTGAGGTTGCAGCGATTCATGCAGCTGCCAGTGGACCGAGCCCTCCTCGAAGGGCGCGCGCGGATCGCTCTCGCAATGCTGGACGAAGACGATGGGATGCCCGCCGGCGCGGGCCGCCTCGACCAGCAACTGCGCGTTGCCGACGAAGCGTTCGGCCGCATCGATCGGCGGGCAGCGGACCCCGTCGAAAGCGCCGCGCTGGATGTCGATGACGAGAAGGGCTGTGCTGCTCATGATGGGTGGGGGCTCCGAGGTTGGTGGCTGGCGTGGTGATCGTTCGTCTGTTCGATCAAGCGATCAAGGCTTCGCAGTGTGCGTGGGGCTACCGACAGCGTGGTGGCAGTAGGCGACGCAGCGAAAGATCGCCGGCCCGGCCTGCTTTTTTTTTCTGACTACACCGGCCGATGCTCGGTGCCGGCACCCGGCGTGATGAAGAGCAGGGTGGTGGGCTGCTCAGTCTTGGCCGTATGCCAGACGCCGCGCGGCACCAGCACATAGGCGCCCACGCTGTCCAGCGGGATGGCGCGTTCGCCGCCCGGCTCGTCCAGCACCAGGGTGGCCGCGCCGCTGAGCAGCATGACCAGTTCCTCGCCCGCGGGATGGCGCTCCCAGCTGGACCAGGGCTCGGAGAAGCTGAAGGCCGTCATCAGCCGGCCCTGCTCCAGCTCGGGATAGGCGCCCTGGGCCAGCGCCGGCCAGAAGTCGGCCGTCAGCGGCCGCAGGGTGGCCCGGCCACCGTCCTGCAGATGCACATAGGCGTGAAGAATGTCTTCGGCTTCCGGATCTGGCATGGCGTCTTCTCCCGGCGGTGCTGGCCGCGCAGTGTCGCTGAAGGCGGATCGGCCCGGGCCGAAAGCCATGGCCCCGACGGCGCGGGCCGCGCTTCCTACTCGAACACCGGGCGAAAGAAGCTGCGCTCGTAGCTGAGGATGCAGCGGGCCTCCTCCGCGTACTTGAAGGCCGCCTGGCATTCCGGATCCGCGAAGGACTTGCGCCGGTAGTCCTCGTAGGCCGCCAGCGAGGGGAAGGAGAAGGAGGCCAGCGCGATATTGTTGGCGCCCTCCGAGGGCAGCAGATAGCCATGGTGGATGCCGCCGAACTTCCGGACGAGCGGGATCCAGGTCTTGCCGTAATGCTCGAACTCCCGGAGCTTGCCGGGATCGATCACATAGCGAAGGTGGCAGGTAATCATCGGGTGGACGTTCCTCAGGTGGTACAGGATGCCGTAGAAGGTGAGTCTATGTCGCAAGCCCAGGGGCTCCGTCAGACTGCGGTACTCGCGCCGAGCTTGGCCAGCGGCACCCAGCCGGAGGCCGCGCCGTTCGGGGTCTCGCACCAGGACCATCCATTCAAGGTCCGGCTGCCCAGCAGCAGGTCGCCTGCCCGCACATCGAGCTCTCTCGCCGTGTAATCCTCGCGTGCCCGGGCGGTCCTGGTCGTCGTGCTTTTTTCTTCTTCTTCGCCGATGTACTCGATGATCTGCGCCGGCACCCAGCCGCCCTGCTGTCCCGGCGTTTCGCAGAAGAACCAGTCGTCCCAGCCTTCGGGGCCCTCGTAGCGCTCCCCGACCGAAAGCGGCGCACCCTTGCGGAAGGTGATGGGCTCGGGGTACTCACTGCTGTGATCCTGGAGGACGAGGTACTGCTGCACAAGTGCCATGAGGGGGCCGGGTTGAAGAGGTGGTGGGAAAAAACCGTTGCCGGGAATTCTAGAAAAATGAACTTTCCCAGCTATCGAGTCTTGCTCGACGCCAGCACGCAAGCCAGGCTCAGCGAGCGGACCTCGTAGCCCAGCTCGTCCACATAGAGCCGTTGCGCCGCCTCGTTGAAGGCCCAGACGTTCAGGCGTATCTCGTGCCCGCCCCGGGCCCGGACCCAGTCATGGGCCCGCTGCATCAGCCCGCTGCCGATGCCCCGGCCGCGATGCTGCGGGGCGACCGAGACGGACCCGACGCGGCCGAAGCGCAGCGGCTGCAGCAGGCTGTGCGACTCCGTGGCCACCGCCACCGTCACGAAGCCGACCACCTGGCCGTCCAGCTCGGCGACGAAGAGCTGCCGGTCGCCACAGGTCTCGCCATCATCATCGTCGTTGCCGCAGGCCAGCGACGCCGCCCAATGCGCCCGGTCGCGCTCGGGTTCCCCGCGGCCCGCGAACACATGGGGATGGGCCTCATGGTGGATGGCGTTCACCTCGTGGCCGAGGGCGCAGATCGCGGGGAGGTCGTCGGGAGTGGCGGGGCGGATGGAGGCGGGCAGCGGCCAGGTCATGCGTCGTCACCTTGTGAAGCCGAGGTAGAGATGCGCCAGCAGGGCCGCGCCTGCCAGGCAGCAGCCCAGGTGCAGTGCGATCCAGCGGAAGAGCTGGTAGTGCCGCTCGGTGTTCCTCTTGTCGTAGTGGTCGATGACCTCGGACAGCAGTACAACTGCCCCGACCAACAGGGCTGCACTCATCAGCCAGGCCGGGCCGCCTTGAAGGATGCCGATGCGCAAGCTACGACCGGTCAGGCTCAAGCGATTCGTCAGCAGGCCGAGGATTCCGGTAGACGAGCAAGCCAAGGCCCAGCGCGGCGCACCACAAGCGTTCGTGGAGGGTAAAGAAGTTGGGTGTGGAGGGCGATGCGGTGGGAGGGGTGCTGGCCGCATCGACGCGTGCATGCAGCCCCCTTCGGTGAGATCGTCGCGCCCTTGTCACGACCGGGCTCGCGCCAGCGCGCCGTTGGCGCGGCGTATGAACACCCAGTGCCAGACCCAGAAACCGATGGCCAGCAAGCCCGCGGCCGAGCCCAGCTGGTTCGGGATGAGCGAGACGATCTGCGCCGAGCACCAGCCAAGACCCGACACCATGCCGAAGGACTTGAAGCCGGCGAGCGCTGCCGGGTTGGTGGCGGCCTCGGCCTTCAACGACCGGGCCACATTGGCGACGATGAAGAAGTCCTCGATGAAGTTGTAGG
Organism: Roseateles sp. DAIF2; assembly: GCF_015624425.1. Taxonomy (NCBI): domain Bacteria; kingdom Pseudomonadati; phylum Pseudomonadota; class Betaproteobacteria; order Burkholderiales; family Sphaerotilaceae; genus Roseateles; species Roseateles sp. DAIF2. The sequence goes on from NZ_CP049919.1 coordinate 275,237, forward strand.
GCAGCAGGAACATCAGCCAGACGCTCTGGGGCCTGACGCCCTTTCTCGACGCGGGCGACACCAGCTTGAGCGTCTTGATGAGGTCCAGCGCGTAGAAGAGGATCAGCAGCAGGAACACTGCGATGACCAGCGCAGACCCGACCGGGCCGAACATCTGCAACTCGCCGAGGATGCCGGCGGCGGGGGCGTCCGGGGGCGCGAAGATGAACGGGTAGGCGAGGCCGATCCCGATGGGGATGCTGAGGAGGGCTTTGAGGAGGGTGAGGGTGACGCTTCTCACGGCTGGCAATGTTGAGGCTGAACTGCGGGCGGCGACTTGCCGCCATGAGTAGGCTCGAGCAACTGGTTAGCGCGCATTGATCTCGAGCCGGCTTGATTCACGACGATGGACTCTGTGAGTTTGCATATGGGACTAGCAAACTTATCGACGGCAGCTGAGGCTTGTATCGCACCGGCATCTTGCTGCCAACTGGGTACCGCGGGGGCTGTCTGAATTTCTGTGTTCGAGGCTCGGTGTAGGGCTCGCCGATTCAGACGAGCCCGCGCCGCATATTACGCGGCAGGTCAGGTAAATCGCTCGCCGTAGGCGATGGCGAATTGGTTCATGGCCTCCTTCCATTCCTTGGCCGCGCGGCCCCAGTCGGCCGTGATATTGCGCAGCGCCAGCCACAGGAGCTTGGTAGCGGCATCGTCACTGGGGAAGTGGCCGCGCGTCTTGATGATCTTGCGCAGCCGACTGTGGATGCTCTCGATGGCGTTGGTCGTGTAGATCACGCGCCGCACGGCTGGGCTGAAGGCGAAGAACGGGATGACCCGATCCCAGGCCCGGCGCCAGGTGGCCGTCACGGTCGGGAACTTCTGGCCCCAGGCGCTCGCCTCGAAGGCATCGAGTTCGGCCTGGGCCGCGTCAGCACTGGACGCCGTGTAGATTGGCTTCAAGGCCGCCGCCAGGGCCTTGCGGTCCTTCCAGCTCGCGAAGTCCAGGCTGTTGCGGATCAGGTGCACGATGCAGGTCTGCAGCGTCGTGGCTGGGAACACGGCAGCGAGCGCCTCGGGGATGCCCTTGAGCCCATCGGTGACGGCAATCAGGATGTCGGCGACTCCTCGGGTCTTCAGATCGTTGAAGACCTTCATCCAGAACTTCGCGCCCTCGGTGTTCTCGATCCACAGGCCCAGGATGTCGCGCGTGCCATCGGGCAGCACGCCCAGGGCCAGGTAGATAGCCTTGTTGCGCACCACCGCATCCTCGCGAATCTTCACGCGCAGAGCGTCGAAGAACACCACCGGATACATCGGCTCCAGCGGCCGGCTCTGCCAGGCCGAGACCTCGGTCATCACGGCATCCGTCACGGAGCTGATGAACTCGGGGCTGACCTCGGTGCCGTACTGCTCGGCCAGGAAGCCCTGAATCTCGCGCACCGTCATGCCACGCGCGTACATGGCCACGATCTTGTCGTCGAAGCCGGTGAAGCGCCGCTCGTGCTTGGGGATAAGGATGGGTTCGAACGAGCCGGCGCGGTCGCGCGGCACCTCGATGCGCAACGGACCGTCCTCGGTCAAGACCGTCTTGGCGGACTTGCCGTTGCGCTGGTTGCCGGCCTCCTCCGGCTTGGCCGTGCCGGGCGGATAGCCCAAGTGGTGCGACAGCTCCGCGCCCAACGCGCGCTCGATCAGCGCCTTCTTCAGCGCCATGGTCGTGGCGTTGATCTGCTCGGCCGTCATCGGCGTCGAGCCGCCGGTCAGCTGCTCAATGAGTTCCTTGGGGATCGACGGCAGCGCCGTCATGCCGGCTCCCGCCGGCTTCTTCTTGGTTGGCATAGATGCTCCTGGTCGTCATGCTATGCCTCGCACACAAAAATCCTGACAGGCTCTCTTTTTGCACTCCACCGGCTTTGTTTTCCCCATCGGAACAAACCGGTAGTGAACAACGTGGACTTCATCGCGCTCATATCCCAGGATCTCGGCCTCGGCAAGAAGGCCAGTCTCCATCAGGATCTCACGTTCTTTCTGCACGGACTTCGAACTGAGCACGATCAAAGCAATGACAAGGCCAGTGATCGTGATGGTGACGAAGATCCATGCAAAGTTGTTCATGCGCGCTACCGTTTGAGTTCACCCGAGCGTGTAGGCGTGCGAGGCTTACTGCAGCCCTTCGGGTGCAGTGAAGTGTCAGACCGCATTGGCCGTCCTCCGAGTGGAGTCAACAAGCAATCGATGCAGAACAAACGCGCCAACCCCAGCGGCCACTGCCGAAGCCAGCCAAGTGGAAATGCCCACCTCATCCAAGAGCGACCCGCTCCGTGGCCCCTTCAGCTGCTCAAGTACAACGACCGCGGTGTTGACCGCCGCATGCAGCGCTATGCAGGGCAACAGAGACCTTGATCGCTCGAAGAGCCAGCCGAGCAGAAGGCCAAGCCATAGCGCCAGCAGAAACTGGTAGACGTTCATATGCGCTGCGCCGAACAGCAGTGCGGAGTATGAGATCGCCGCCCAGCGCGGATGGCGGTTCAAGAACGCTCGAAGCAAGACTCCGCGAAAGAGCATCTCTTCCAGGATGGGTGCCAGTACGCAGGTGGCGATTACCGTCGGAAGATTGCCGGCAACCATGCTGGCGAACGCACTCTCCTCCCAACGGGAAAGTGGAAGCAGCCACTCGACGATACCCATGAGAGCGTGATCAAGAAGCAACACGAGCGGAACGAGCAGAAGAACCGGAGGAACCAAGAGCATCAACGTGGCTGAAGCCGAAGATTTCGTTGAATGCAGCAGGTTCCCGTAGGTCATGCGGCTGTAGTGCATGACGGACACCAGGACGATGCCATATGCCAGCACCATAACAAGCGGCTGAGCTTGAGCCTCTGTCAGCCCGGTGAAGTGGCGGAAGTCGTACAGAAGTGCGCTCAACAAGTACTGCAGAAGGAAGTTCGCAAGAAGAAGTAGGGCGGCCTGTGCGACCGAAGGAAAGTGCTCGTTGCTTGATTGCATCTGGGCGGGAACCGTAGCTGCGAGGTCTAACTTTCAAGCTCAGTGGACGGCGAAGCAGCCCGCTGCAGCGAAGGGTGAAGCACCTTGGTCCGACCGCGCGGTCTGGCCTTGGGTGACCTACGGTTCATACGGATCGAAGTACAGGGAGTACGCATTCTCGAATGACTTGCCCAGCCGATCTCCTTCAGCCCTGTCGCTGGCGACCACATCGCCCAGTAGGAGCATTGGCTTTGTGTCCGCGCCGGGCGCATGAACTACGTGCTCTACCGTCAATTGGCCCGTGAAACCTCTGGCGCCAACTGCAGCGAGCGGAAATGCCACCCGCTCTCCAACACGCGGCAACACGACAAACTCCAGTGAGCCGTGTATCCGGCCAACAGCACTGGTCGAAGTAAGTATCGAAAGATCTAGATCTACGAGCATTCGGCGCTGGATGTTCAACGATTTAACTGAGTCGGGAGTTGCGGCCGGAAATAGAGGGCCAGATGAAATGGCGGACCGAAGAGGCCAGCCGTCGCCTAGTCGGCTTGAGCGCTGGGGTTAGGCAACACCTGGCACCTCTTTCCAACTTTCCACGAGGCCCTCGTAATATCTTTCGGTTTGCTGCTTCACGGACTCGACTGTGGCGACGAACTCATAGTTGCTCGTATTCCAGCCCTGCAACCCGATGATGTTCCACGAGTCGTCACAGTGGAGCAAGAGTAAGCTCGAGTCACGATGCAACTTGCAGATTGCGAGGTTCGGCACCGAACCCACGCGTTTGTCGCCCGAGTAGAGACGCAGGCGCCCTGTAAAGCGGGCGCTCGCAGGTACAGCCGCGTAGGCCAACACATCAGCATCGTCGAGGAGGCGTGGCGGTGGTGACATTGAGGTCTAGCGTTGAAGGCACGCCCGCTTGATTGACGGGTCGGAGCTCACGGTTCCTCAGCCATTCTTTTTACCAAATCGTTAAACCAGAACTGCTTTTCTCCATGTACAGCAGTGGTTCTAGCCCCCAAAGGGAACACGACATGAGTTGGTGGCCTAACAGTCCAAGTCTCGCGTTTTCCAGGTTCGCCCGTATCGCCAACAATTTCCATCGCGCCGCGCCAGTGAGCGATGACGGCTGTTGAGGGGAGCACCGATTTACACCTGGCATGGAACTCAGGAGCAGCTTCGAGAGGGACGTCGATGTAGTCACCCAACAGCAAGAGGTATGGAGTGCCAATCTTCAGAGATGGAACGTAGCCGAACTCGATGACGGCCCTGGGCGCTGCGTTCTTGACTGAGTGCACGACGCGACCCTTGTACCTTGCTCCGCACGGTTTTCCCTTGGCCGAGACCGTACGTCCCTCTACAACTTCCACGACCGCGACGGACTTTGCCTCGACATACAGCTCCCTGAGGGGGATCGCCACGGGCGGTGATCCCAGCAGCGAGCTGCTTGCAACAAACATTACGACCGCCAGAGCGCGAGCAGGGCTTTTCACGAGATCTAGCGCTTGAGTTCAACGGAAAGGCCAGCGCAACTGGCGCAAGTCCGCTGCAATGAGAGGTCAGAAGTCATCGCGGTCTGTGAAGAAGAACAAATGATTCCACTCGCTCCGCCGGAATGTGCAAGACGCCGGCAAAGTCAGTATCAAGAATTACGCCGTCGCCCAAGTAGCTCCACTCCGAGCGCAGGAACTTCGCGGAATACTCGCCCGCATCAAGGTTCACCTGTACGGTAGCGCGCCCGCCTACAAGCGCAACCTCATCCCCAACACGAAGTTCGGTTCCGTCTGCGTAGCGATTCATGACTTCTAGTTAGCTAGGTAGTAGGGCGACAGTCTTGCCGCATAACACCGGACTTGCCAAGCAGCTACCTGCGACAAGAGCGAGTCTGGATAGGTGCTCGCCAGTGTGCAGTCGCAGGCCCAGGCGCCGCCCTAGAAAACCTATCCCTCCAAGTGGTGAGTGATGCGACAACCCATTGCGCTGGCATTGCCCATGTGCGGCCGCAAACAAAACGGCCACCCGAAGGTGGCCGTTTCTTTCTCATTCATCCATCGTCACGCGAGCAAACGCCCGCGCCAGGGTCAGGCCTTGCTAGCGCCGCCGTCCCCACCCGTCAGCAGCTGCACGCTGCCTTCGCTCTGGCTGCCCAGCAGGCCGGTGCTGGTGTAGATGCCCAGCTTCTGGCGTGTGTCGGTGATGTCCAGGTTGCGCATGGTCAGCTGGCCGATGCGGTCGGCCGGGGTGAAGGCGGCGTCTTCGACCTTTTCCATCGACAGGCGCTCCGGCGCGTAGGTCAGATTCGCGCTGACCGTGTCCATGATCGAGTAGTCGTTGCCGCGGCGCAGTTCCAGGGTCACCTCGCCGGTGATGGCGCGGGCCACCCAGCGCTGGGCGGTCTCGCGCAGCATCAGGCATTGCGGGTCGAACCAGCGGCCCTGGTACAGCAGGCGGCCGAGCTTCATGCCGTTCATGCGGTACTGCTCGATCGTGTCCTCGTTGTGGATGCCGGTCACCAGGCGCTCGTAGGCGATGTGCAGCAGGGCCATGCCCGGGGCTTCGTAGATGCCGCGGCTCTTGGCCTCGATGATGCGGTTCTCGATCTGGTCGCACATGCCCAGGCCGTGGCGGCCGCCGATCACGTTCGCCTCGGCGAACAGCTCGACCGCGTTGGCGAACGTGCGGCCGTTGATCGCCACCGGCACGCCTTCCTCGAAGCGCACGCTGACGGTCTCCGGCTTGATGACGACGTCATCCTTCCAGAAGGCCACGCCCATGATGGGCTTGACGATGTGCATGCCGGAGTTCAGGAACTCCAGGTCCTTGGCCTCATGGGTGGCGCCCAGCATGTTGGAGTCGGTCGAGTAGGCCTTCTCCACGCTCATCTTGTAGTCGAAGCCGTTGGCGATCAGGTACTCGCTCATCTCCTTGCGGCCGCCCAGCTCGTCGATGAAGCTCTGGTCCAGCCAGGGCTTGTAGATCTTCAGCGCCGGGTTGGCCAGCAGGCCGTAGCGGTAGAAGCGCTCGATGTCGTTGCCCTTGTAGGTCGAGCCGTCGCCCCAGATGTTGACGCCGTCGTCGCGCATCGCCACCACCAGCGCGGTGCCGGTCACGGCGCGGCCCAGCGGGGTGGTGTTGAAGTAGGTGGCGCCGCCGCTCTTGATGTGGAAGGCACCGCACTGGATCGCGGCGATGCCCTCGGCCACCAGCTGGGCACGGCAGTCGATCAGGCGGGCGATCTCGGCGCCGTAGGCCTTGGCCTTGCGCGGGATCTCCTCGTAGTCGCTCTCGTCGGGCTGGCCCAGGTTGGCGGTGTAGGCGCAGGGGATGGCGCCCTTGGCGCGCATCCAGTGCACGGCGGCGCTGGTGTCCAGGCCGCCGGAAAAGGCGATGCCGACGCGCTCGCCGGCGGGAATCTTTTGGAGGATGGTTGCGGCCACGGGACTTCTCTTTCTCTCTCGCGCTGAAGAAAAATGATGATGGGCGGGTTTGCCCTATTCTAGGCGGCGGCTTTGGCGGGCCTCAGAGGGCCGGTCCATCCTCGGGCGAAAACCAGCCGATCCGCCCCTGGCCGGCGTCCGAGAGCCGGGCCCGGAAGGCCGCCGCGGCGTCCTCGGCCAGGGCCAGGCGCATCTCCACCTGGGCCCCATGCCTGACCTCCAGCAGCTGCGCTCCGGCCAGCTCCAGTTCGCGGCGGGCCAGGCCCTCCAGCGCATAGGGCAAGGTGCAGCGCAGGGTGACCAGGCGCACCAGCGGCACCTTCTCGGCTCCCAGCAGGGCCTGGGCCACCGCATCGGTATAGGCCCGCACCAGGCCGCCGGCGCCCAGCTTGACGCCGCCGAAGTAGCGCACCACGGTGGCCAGCACGCCCTCCAGATCCTGATGCCGCAGCACCTCCAGCATCGGCCGGCCGGCGGTGCCGCCGGGCTCGCCGTCGTCGTTGGCGGCGCTCTGCCCGCCGGCCAGCAGGGCCCAGCAGACATGGGCCGCGCCGGGATGTTCGGCGCGCAGCGCGGCCACCCGCTCCAGCGCCGCCTCGCGCCCGGCGCAGGGCTCGACGCGGCCGAGGAAGCGGCTCTTCTTGATCAGCAGGTCGCTGTCGACGGGGCGGGCAAGGCTCAGGGGCATGGGGCGGCCATTGTCGCCGGGCGCTTCCGGCGCTGGGCCGGGCTCAGCGCGGCAGCCGCACCTGGCGCATCATCTCCTCGCCCAGGTGGCGGGCCAGGATGCGCTCCACCTCGCCCTCCTGCAGCAGCTCCTGCAGCGTGCGCTGCAGCCGGGCGCGGTCGGCCGGATCGACCCGGCGGCGCGAGATCGCCATCGCGCTGGGCACATCGTCCTGCGGCGCCCAGTCGCGCAGGCTGAACTCGCCCATCCAGCTCCCGTCGCTGGGCCGCAGATTCATCGGGTGCATCAGCACCAGCTCGACCCGCCCGGCGCGCAGCACGCGCAGCAGCGCATCGAAATCCGCGACCTCGTAGACCCGGCCCTGGCGGCGCAGCCCGTCCAGCCAGGCATCCAGCATCGGCCCATGGCGGTAGCCGCGCACCACGCCGACGCGCAGCGCGGCATCGGCATTGAACTCGTCGACCGAGTCGATGCGCTGGGTCAGGGTGCGCGGCAGCAGCACATGGTTGCGGCTGCGCGCATAGGGCGTGAACTCGGCCAGGCGCTTGCGCTCCGGCGTCGGGATCGCCGACAGGGTGATGTCCACCCCGCCGCGCTCCATCAGCGCCCAGGTGCGCACCCGCGATTCCATCTGGCCCTCCAGCAGGCAGCCGCTGCGCTGCGCCAGCGCGGCGACCAGGTCGACATCGATGCCGGCGGGCTTGCCCTCGCCATTCAGGTGGAAGAAGGGGCCGAAGCTGAAATAGCCGACCTTGTAGGGGCCGCAGGCCTGGGCCGGCGACGCGAGCGCCGCCAGCAGCAGGGGCGTCAGGGCCAGCAGCAGGGCAGCGTGCATCGCGGGGCCGTCATCCATTCCCGGCGGAAGGTGGTCATCATCCGCCGCCGCTGTGCCCGCGTCATCGGCGCGGGTCTCGCTCCCTGTGCGGCCAGTCTACGGCCGGCATCGACCGGCGGCAATCAATCCGTCGTCAGAACGGCTGCAGCCAGGCCAGGCTCAGCTCGCGCGAGCGCGCCCGCCCGTCCAGGCGGTCCGCGCCCAGGCCCAGCTGCCAGCGTTGCGCGCGCAGCGCCAGGCCGAGGCGGCGCTCATGCGCATGCCAGCGCAGGCCCCATTGCTTCAGGCCCAGCGGGCCGGGCTCGGCCAGCGGCCAGCTCCAGCCCCATTGCGGCAGCCAGCCATAGCCCTGCAGATGATCCAGGCGCAGCTCGGCCAGGCCCAGGTCCGAGCGGTGGCTGGCCTCCAGCTGCCAGCGCTGCCGGCTGCTCTGCGAAAAACTGCCCTGGGCATAGCGGCCGTTCAGCAGCGGCTTGTAGACCAGGAAGCCGTCGGCGTCGTAGCTCTGGGTCTGCGAGTCGACCTGGTCGAACTCCTGCGGCATGCGGCGCCATTGCAGGCGGCCCAGGTCGTGCAGGCCCAGGCCCAGGCACCAGGGCGGCCCGCACCAGCGCAGCTCGGTCTGCAGCAGCAGGCCCAGGCCGCGGCTGGGGCCACCCTCGTCCATGAAGGGGAAGCGCAGGTTCTCCTGCACCCGCTGACCCTGCAGCGCGAAGCCGTAGGCCTGGGTGGCGGCGCGGTAGTCGGCCCGGCCGTCCAGCTCGGCCAGGCGCAGGCGGTTCAGCGCCAGCGCCTGCAGCTCGACGCGCGCCGACCAGCCGGCGTCCCGCGCCGCGCCGTCGAAGGCCTGGCCGAAGTCGCGCGCCAGCGCCAGGCCGGCGCCGGCAAAGCCGCGGTAGTCCAGCTCGACCCGGTACTGGCGATCGCCGTCGGGCCGGGCCTTGCCCTGCACGTCGCGCACCAGCTGCAGGGTCGACTCGGGCGCGATCGCGACGGCGCTCTGGCGGGCCAGCAGGCTCCAGCGCCAGTCGCCCCGGTGGTAGGCCAGGCGCAGCTCGTTGTCCTGGCGCACCAGGTTGCGGCCGCCGCGCGGATCCAGCGGCAGGGGGCCGGCGCTGTCCAGCCGGTTCAGCGGCATCGCGTCGCTGTGGCGCAGGGTCTGCAGCTCCAGGCTCAGCACGTCGTCGGCGCCCTGGGCGCCGGCCGCCAGCGCCAGCAGCAGGCCGGCGGCGATCAGAAGGGACTTCATGGGGACTCCGGAAAAAGGGCAGGGCGCCCCGGCCGGAGCCGGGGCGCCCTGGAGCCGCGGGCTCAGTTCAGCGAGACGAACTCGCCGTTGGTGAAGGTCACGCGGCCATTGCTCAGATCGATCACGCCGATCTTCACGTCGCCCTTCTTCAGGTCGATCAGCGAGCTGGCGCCGTCCACCGCGAAGTTCAGGCCGGAGGCCGCCTCGCTGATGCGCAGGCTGCTGCGCTGGGCCGCGTCCTTGGCCTCGCTGGCCTCGAAGCTCAGCACCAGCTTGGGCGCGCCGTTGACCACGGTCTTGAACTGGCCGCTGAGCTTGCCGTCGCGCAGCGCATCGGCGGACTTGGAGCGGCCGAATTCCAGGCTCAGCGCCAGCAGCGGGCGGTTCGGCGCGGTGACCGAGCCGTTGAAGCCGACCTGGGCCTTGTAGCTGTTGCTCGCGGACAGCGGCAGGCTGGCGTCATAGGCGGCGTAGTTCTGCAGGGCCAGGCTGAACTGGCCGCTGAGGAACTCGCTGACGCTGTCGCCGCTCTTGTTGCGCAGCGAGCCCTTCAGGCCCAGCTTGGTCGGTTCGATCACGCTGCCGCTCTTGTCGGCCATCATCCCGCCGAGGCTGAACTGGCCCTCGAACTCGGCGCTGCCATTGCGCGCCAGCAGGTTGAGTGCCAGCTCGGCGAGCTCGCGCGACTCCGAGCCGTCGGCCTCGACACGGCTGACCAGGCGTGATTCGGGCTTGATCACCAGCTCGCTGTCCAGGGTGTTGCCGCCGTCGCGGTACAACGCCAGCTTGCCCTCCAGCGCAACGGTCTCCAGGTCGCCGGCCTTGGCGCTGGCGCCCAGGATCACATTGCGCGAGCCGCTCAGCGCGATCACGCCCTTGCCCTGCGGGTTGTAGAGGTCGAAGCTGTCCTTGCGGAACATCGCCGGCAGCTCGCCGCTGATGCTGAAGCTCTTGATGCGGTAGTCCTGCTGGGTCACGCTGATCTTGCCGGCGAAGTCGGTGGCCGGCGCGCTCTGCGGATCGCTCTGCGAGGCCGCGCCATTGGCGCCGCAGAGGGCGGTCTTGGTCTTGCAGATCACCTTGCGGGCGCGGGCGCTGTAGCTGAAGCTGCCATCGGCCTGCGGCTCCAGGAAGATGCGGTGGCGCGTATAGGCCCAGACCAGGTTGCCGCCCTGCGCGGGGTCGTTGATCAGGCGCGCGTGGTAGCGCGCGCTGCAGCCGATGTAGCGCGCATTGGCCACCGCTGTGGCCAGCACCAGGCGATCGGTGTCCTGGTAGAGGCCGCAGCTCATGCCGGTGGCATTGGCCGGGCCGCCGGGCAGCATGTCGAAGAAGCCGTCGCGCGAGACGGTCTTGCCGTCGCGCTGGGTGTAGTCCAGGTAGAGCTGCACGCCGCTGACCAGCGCGGTGGCGTCCTTCAGCAGCAGCTCGGCAGGCAGCTGCACATCGGCCACGGCGCGCTCGAACTTGTCGGCCTCGGCCTGCAGCGGCGCGGCGGCGCCGGCGCTGGGCGCGGCCAGCAGTGCGGTGAGGTTGCTGCGCAGCTCGGTGAACAGGGTCTTGCCGGCGGCGACCGCGCCGGCATCGCTGACCGGCGCCGGCTTGCCGTCGCCTTCCAGGTTCTTCAGCGCGATGTTCAACGCGGCCGGATCGACCGCGCCATTGTTCAGCTTGGGATCGGCCAGCACGCTGCCGACCGCCGCGACCAGCTTGCCGGCCACGTCGATGTCGCCGACCTTGCCGGGCTTGATCGAGTCCAGCTTGCTCGACTCGGCCAGCTTCTCGACCACGCACTTGACCTTGTCGCCGGCGCTGGCGCCACCGGCGCAGCCCAGCTCGCCCTTGGCGGCCAGCTGGGCCACCGAGGTCAGCATCACCGCGAGCTTCTTCTCGTCCTCGCTGCCGGCGCTCTTCAGGTCGGCCGGTTTGACCTTGCTCGGGTCGAAGCCCAGCAGCTGGATCACATTGGACTGGGCCTGCTGCAGGCTGTCCTTGCTGATGCCGGCCTTGGCGGCGGCCGCGGCGGCCATCTCGGAGAAGGGCGTCACGAACAGCTCGGCCTTGCCGGAGGCGGCCTCGGCCGACAGCAGGGCGCGCAGCGCGAAGCCGCTGGGCAGGGGCTGGGCCGCGCCGGTGATCTCGTCCTTCTGCGTCGTGCTGCCGTCCGTCTTGGCGCTGATGCGCACCGCGTAGACGCTGCCGGCGGCGGCGGCGAACTTCAGCGAATAGGCGCCGTTGGCGTCGGTGGTGGCGCTGGCCAGGGTGGTGTTCAGATCGGGCTGGCCGTCCTTGATCGGATGGGCGCTGACATTGGCGTTCGCCAACAGCCCCTTGGCGGCCACGCCGGCCACCTCGTAGCTGGCGGCAACCGGTGGGGTGTCGGTGCTGCTGTCGCCGCTACCGCCGCCGCCGCAGGCGGCCAGCAGGCCGGCCGCGGCCAGCGCGCTCAGGTGGCACAGGGAGGGGTGGACTGTCTTTTTCATCGTAAGGAACTCCGGACTGCTTTGTCTTGGACCAGGGCATCGACCGCGCCGCTGGGCGGGGCGATATTGCCAAGAGGCGACGCCGTCGGCGCCGGAGAAAAGGCCGGGGTGCCGGCCGGGCGCGCAAAGCCGCGCAGCTTTTCACGCTCGGCGGCCGCTTGTTGTTGCGCGCTTGCAAAGTCCTCGCCCAAACAGGCGGCCGCGGCCGTGCTGCGACAATCGCGCCATCATGCTGAAGTTCGACCTGCTCAAGACCGAAGGCCGCGCGCGTCGCGGCGTGCTCACGCTCAACCATGGCGTGGTGCAGACCCCCATCTTCATGCCGGTGGGCACCTACGGCACGGTCAAGGGCGTGATGCCGCGCTCGCTGGAGGAGATGGGCGCGCAGATCATCCTGGGCAACACCTTCCACCTCTGGATGCGCCCGGGTTTGGACATCATGAAGCAGTTCGGCGGCCTGCATAAGTTCGAGAGCTGGAACAAGCCCATCCTGACCGACAGCGGCGGCTTCCAGGTCTGGTCGCTCGGCGAGATGCGCAAGATCAGCGAGGAGGGCGTCAAGTTCGCCTCGCCGGTCAATGGCGACAAGCTGTTCCTGACGCCCGAGATCTCGATGCAGATCCAGACGATCCTGAACAGCGACATCGTCATGCAGTTCGACGAGTGCACGCCCTACGAGACCAAGGGCCATATCACCACCGAGCTGGAAGCGCGCAAGTCGATGGAGATGAGCCTGCGCTGGGCCAAGCGCTGCCAGGACGAGTTCGCGCGCCTGCAGAACCCGAACGCGCTGTTCGGCATTGTGCAGGGCGGCATGTTCGAGAACCTGCGCGACGAATCGCTGGCGGGACTCACCGCGCTGGACCTGCCCGGCTACGCGATCGGCGGCCTCTCGGTCGGCGAGCCCAAGGCCGACATGCAGCGCGTGCTGACCCATATCGGCCATCAGCTGCCGGCGCACAAGCCGCGCTACCTGATGGGCGTGGGCACGCCGGAGGATTTGGTCGAGGGCGTCAGCCAGGGCGTCGACATGTTCGACTGCGTGATGCCGACCCGCAACGCGCGCAACGGCCATCTGTTCACCCGCTTCGGCGACCTGCGCCTGCGCAACGCCCGCTACAAGGCCGACGAGCGCCCGGTCGACGAGACCTGCCGCTGCTACTGCTGCGCCAATTTCAGCCGCGCCTATCTGCACCACCTGGACCGCTGCGGCGAGATGCTGGGCCCGATGCTGACCTCGGTGCACAACCTGCACTACTACCTGAACCTGATGAAGGAAGTGCGCGAGGCGCTGGACGCCGGCAACTTCGCGGGCTTCATGAAGAAATTCGCCGAGGATCGGGCGCGCGGGGTTTGAGGCAGGCCGGCCGCGCCGGCCTGGCGCAATCGTTCTAGACCTACGGCGCCCGCCGCCGGCATGCTCCCTCTCACTTCGAGAAGGGAGTAGTTGCCATGGACTTGCGGATCAACGGCCGGCGCCATGCGGTGGCCGCCGGCTGGCGCGAAGAATCGCTGCTGCATGTGCTGCGCGAGCACCTGGGCCTGACCGGCAGCAAGTTCGGCTGCGGCCAGGGCCAATGCGGCGCCTGCACGGTGCTGCTGGACGGCGAGGCCGCGCGCAGCTGCCTGCTGCCGGTGGCCGCCGTCGCGGGGCATGAGATCACCACCATCGAGGGCCTGGGCACGCCCGAGGCGCCGCATCCGCTGCAGCGCGCCTGGCTGAGCCTGCAGGTGCCGCAATGCGGCTACTGCCAGGCCGGCCAGCTGATGGGCGCGGCCGCGCTGCTGCGCCGCAAGCCGCGACCCGACGCGGCCGAGATTGATGCGGCGATGGCCGGCCACCTGTGCCGCTGCGGCACCCAGCAGCGCATCCGCCGAGCCATCATGCTGGTGGTGGAACAGGGATGAAGAGCGGCCTCGCCCAACCCTCGCGCCGCCGCTTTCTGCGGCACAGCGGCGCCGGCCTGACCGTGGCCCTGTTCGCCGGCTGCGCGCTGCCGGTCATCCCGCGCCGGCCGATGCCCAGCCTGGACGATGCGCTGGGCTGGATACGCCACCAGGACGGCCGCTACCTCCTCTGGGTGCCGCGGATCGAGATGGGGCAGAACATCCTGAACGGCCTCAAGCGGATCGCCTGCGCGGAGCTGGGCGTGCCCTGGGAACGGGTCGAGCTGCGCCTGCCCAGCACGGCGGACATCGGCCGGGTCAAGGCCAGCGTCGGCAGCGAGTCGATCAAGGACTATGCGCTGCCGCTGGCCCAGGCCTGCGCGCTGCTGCGCGAGGCGGTGGCGCGCGGCGGGTTCGCGGCGGCAGCCGAACAGGCGCCGGCCGCGCTGCGCTCGCTGGGGCCAAGCAACGCACTGGCCGGCCTGCCGACGTCGCCGCTGGAGCAGGGCGAGGCCATCGTGACCGGCCGGCCGCTTTATGTGGCCGATGTGCGCCGGCCCGGCCAGCTGTTCGGCCGCGTGCTGTATGCGCCGCAGTCGCCCGAGTTCGAATCCGCGCCCGGTGCGCTGGACGAGGCGGCCGCGCGCGCCGTGCCCGGTTTCGTGGCCCTGCTGCGCGATGCGCGCCTGGTCCAGGGACGGGCCCGCGGGCTGGGCCTGGTGGCGGCCACGCCGGGGGCGCTGGACCGCATCGAGCGGGCCCTGGCCCTGCAATGGCAGATGGCCGAGCCATCGCCCAAGCCGGCCGGCGACTGGGCCGCGGCGCTGGACGTGGACCTCGCGCTGGCCGCGGGGCGGCGTCTGCCCCATGCGGTGGGCGACGATGCCGGCCCCATCGACCCGGACGGCGCCTGGGACCTGGACCTGCGCTTCGACATCCCCTCCGCCGCCCATGCGGCGCTGGAGCCGCGCGCGGCGGTGGCCGAGTTCGATGCCGCGCGCGGCGAGCTGCGGCTGTGGGTCGGCAGCCAGGACGTGTTCTACCAGCGCGACGTGGTGGCGCAGCGCCTGGGCCTGGACGCGGAGAAGGTGCTGGTGCAGGCCTGCCGCGTCGGCGGCGCCTTCGGCAGCAAGACCATTTGCACCGTGGAGCTGGAGGCGGCGCTGCTGGCCCAGGCCGTGCGGCGGCCGGTCAAGGTGCAATGGACCCGCGCGCAGGAGCTGCGCCAGGGTTTTCATCGCGCGCCGTCCAGCCACCGCGTGCGGGTGCGGCTGCGGCAGGGCCGGCTGCAGGACTGGTGGCATGCCTTCGTCAGCAGCCACATCCTGTTCACCAATGCCGCGATGCCGGTCTGGATGCAGCAGGTCAGCCGGCTGGTCGGCGACGCCGGCGTGGCGCGCGGCGCGCAGCTGCCCTATCGCGCGGCGCGGCGCGAGACCCGCTTCGCGCTGGTGCGCTTGCCGCTCTTGACCGGACCCTGGCGCGGCCTGGGCGCCGGGTCCAACCATTTCGTCGTCGAGTCGGTGGTCGACGAATGCGCGCGCCGCCTGGGGCAGGACCCGCTGGCCTTCCGGCTGGCGCATCTGGATGCGGCCGCCTCGCCGCCGCAGGCCCGGCTGGCGCGGGTGCTGCAGCGGGTGGCGCGGCGCGCGCGCTGGGGCGATGCGCCTCCGGCCCCGGCCCCGGGGGAACGCACGGGCCGCGGCCTGGCCTGCGGCATCTACAAGGACATGAGCTATGCCGCCGTGGTCGCGGACGTGGTGGTGGCGGCCAGCGGCGAGGTCCGGGTGACGCGCCTGTGCTGCGCCCATGACTGCGGGCGTGTGATCGATGCCGAGCAGGTGCGCGCCCAATGCGAGGGCAATCTGGT
The DNA here is from genome assembly GCF_015624425.1 of Roseateles sp. DAIF2. Taxonomy (NCBI): domain Bacteria; kingdom Pseudomonadati; phylum Pseudomonadota; class Betaproteobacteria; order Burkholderiales; family Sphaerotilaceae; genus Roseateles; species Roseateles sp. DAIF2. Next base: position 290,647 of record NZ_CP049919.1, read on the forward strand.
CTGGGGCCTGGGCATGGTGCTGGTGGAGGCGCTGGCCTTCGACGGGCGCGCGGTCGGCGCCAGCGGCTTCGCGGATTCACCGATCCCGCGCTGGCATGAGATTCCCCCGCTGGAGATCGAGCTGGTCGACCATGGCGAGCCGCCCAGCGGCGCCGGAGAGACCGCGATCGTCGCCGCGGGCGCGGCGATCGCCAACGCGATCCGCGCCGCCACCGGCGTGCGCCTGCGTGCGCTGCCCTGCCGGCCCGAATGGCTGCGTGACAATGAGCGTCGATGAAGAGGAAGAGCCCGCCAGCCTCCAGCGCTGCGCCGTCCGGCGATTTCGCCAGCGCGGCGATGCTGCGCGTGCTGCGCCAGGGCCTGCTGGACCTGGGGCTGCCGCCGGGCGCCGCCGATCCGCGCGGCGCCGAGGGGCGCGCCACCGTGCCGCTGGACGACAAGCGCCGCCTGCTGGCCCATGCGCTGGCGGTGGGCGGCCCGGCATGCCTGGCCCTGCTGGGCCGGGGCGTGCATCGCTTCCGTCATGAGCCGACGCACCGCGCGCTGACCTCGGCGCGCGATGCCGCCGATCTGTTCGAGCGTTGGGGCCGGCTGGAGCGCTATATCCATTCGCGCCATCGGGTGCGGCTGCTGCGGCTGGAGGCGGGGCAGGCGCGGCTGCACCATGTGTCGCTGAGTCCACAGACCTCATCACCGCAGCCAGCCGAGAGCCTGGTCGTCGCCGGCCTGCTGGCGGCGCTGCTGGAGGCCTGCGGCCATCGCGGGGTGCGCTGCGAGATCAACGACGCGGTGCAGGTGTATCCGCGCGTCGACGATGGCGCGGCCCTGGCCCGGGCCATGGCCGTGGGTGCGACGGCGGACTGGTGCCTGCGCTGGAGCGGCCATACCGCTCCCGAGACCGAGCCGGCGCCCGCTACCGCCGCGCCGGCCGGCCTGGCCGAGGGCGAGTCCTGGGCCGGCTGGGTCCGGCAGGTGTTCGATCAACTGGCCGCGCGCCTGCCCTCTCCGCCGGGCATGGACGAGCTGGCGCTGAGCCTGGGTCTGTCGCGGCGCAGCGCCCAGCGCGAGCTGCAGCGCCAGGGCACCGCGTTCCGGACCCTGCTGGCCGAGGCGCGCTTTCGCAGCGCCGGCTGGTGGCTGCTGCGCAGCGCCGCGCCGCTGGCGGAGATCGGTTTTCTCTGCGGCTATGCCGACCAGTCGCATTTCGCGCGCGAGTTCCGGCGCCGCAGCGGGCTGCCGCCGGTCGACTATCGCCGGCACTTTGCGGTGGCGCCACGGTGATGATGATGAAGCTGGTGATGAAACCGCTGCGCTGGCTGGCCCGCCTGCTGCTGGCCCTGCTCATCCTCTTCGAGGAATGGGGCTGGGAGCCGCTGCGCCGCGCGATGGCCCGGCTGGCCGCGCGGCTGCCGCTGCGCTGGCTGGAGCGCCGGCTGACGAGGCTGCCGCCCCATGCGGCGCTGCTGGTGCTGGTCCTGCCCAGCCTGCTGATCATCCCGATCAAGCTGCTGGCGCTGTGGCTGATCGCCGAGGGCAAGGCGATGCTGGGCGTCGCCGTGATCGTCGCGGCCAAGCTGGCCGGCACCGCACTGCTGGCCTGGCTGTTTCAGCTGATCCAGCCGGCGCTGCTGCGCCTGGCCTGGTTCGCGCGCCTGTATGCGCGCTGGAGCGGCTGGAAGGCCGAGCTGCTGGCGTGGGTGCGGGGGAGTGCGGCGTGGCGCGCGGCGCGGGCGATGCGGCAGCGCCTGCGCCGTGCCTGGCGCCGCCAACGCAAGGAGATCTGATCGGCGCGGAGATCCCGCCGACAGCCATCGCTCTTGGTCTTGAGGAGGCCTGTGCGCCATCCCTGATCAAGACCTGCAGCAAGAATTATGTGGACGACCGCGATCCGCGATAGGCCGCGCCCGGCGTGGCCGTGGGTGCTCCGAGCAGCCCTGCCACACGCTCCCGCAGCAGCTCCGGCGTCACATCCCGCGCGGCGATCGGTGCGTCCGCGGCGAGCCCCACCCGGCTGAAAAATCCGCGCCGGAAGGGCCGCACCATGGCCTGGCCCTGCTCGACGCGCGAGAAGAAGGAGCCCCACAGATTGGTCAGCGCCAGCGGCACCACCGGGATGCCGGCGCCGCCCTCGGGCTGCTCCTCCAGGATCTTCACCACGCCGCCCTTGAAGGGCTGCAAGCTGCCGTCGCGGGTGATGCCGCCCTCGGGGAAGATGCACAGCAGCTCGCCGTCGTCCAGCACGCGGCGCGCCTCGCGGAAGGCGGCCTCGTAGGTGGCCTCGTCCTCGTGGCGCGGCGCGATCGGGATCGCCTTGGCCAGGCGGAACATCCAGCCCAGCACCGGCATGCGGAAGATGCGGTGATCCATGATGAAGCGGATCGGCCGCGGGCTGGCCGCCATCAGCAGCACCGGGTCGACGAAGGACACATGGTTGCAGACCAGCACGGCCGGGCCCTTGGTGGGGATGTGCTCGTCGCCACGGATGCGGAAGCGGTAGATGCAGCGCGAGGCGATGAAGGCGACGAAGCGCAGCAGGTACTCGGGCACCAGCATGAAGATGTAGAAGGCCACCACCGCGTTCGCCAGGCCGACGGCCAGGAACAGCTCGGGGATGCTCAGGCCCGCGCCCAGCAGCGCGCCGGCCAGCAACGAGCTGGCGATCATGAACAGCGCGTTCAGGATGTTGTTGGCCGCGATGATGCGGGCGCGGTGCGTCGGCTGCGCGCGCAGCTGGATCAGCGCATACATCGGCACGCTGTACAGGCCCGCGAACAGGGCCAGCAGGCACAGGTCAAGCAGCACGCGCCAATGCGCGGCCTGGGCCATGAAGGCGCCCAGGCTCAGCGCCGCGGGCGGGGCCGGTAGGCCGCGCGAGGCGAAGTAGAGGTCGATCGCGAACACGCTCATGCCGATCGCGCCCAGCGGCACCAGGCCGATCTCGACATGGCGGCGCGACAGCACCTCGCACAGCAGCGAGCCGACACCGATGCCGACCGAGAACACCACCAGCAGCAAGGACGCGACCTGCTCGTTGCCATGCAGCACCTCCTTGGCGAAGGCCGGGAAGTTGGCCAGGAACACCGCGCCGAAGAACCACATCCAGGAGATGCCCAGCAGCGAGCGGAACACCGCCAGCTGCTCGCGCGCCAGGCTCAGGTTGCGCCAGGTTTCGCTGACCGGGTTCCAGTTGATCTTCAAATGCGGGTCGGTGGCCGGGCTGGACGGGATGGCCTGGGCCGTCAGCCGGCCCAGCAGCGCCAGCGCGAAGCAGGCAATCGCCACATGCTGGGCGCCGACCTGCGGCGTCGCGATCAGCAGGCCGCCGGCCACATTGCCGAGCAGGATCGCGACGAAGGTGCCCATCTCCACCATGCCGTTGCCGCCGGTCAGCTCGCGCTCGCTCAGCTGCTGCGGCAGGTAGGCGTATTTGACCGGGCCGAACAAGGTCGAGTGCAGGCCCAGCAGGAACACGCAGGCCAGCAGCGCCGGCACGTGCGTCGCGTGGAAGCCCCAGGCCGCCAGCGCCATGATCGCGATCTCCAGGCTCTTGATGAAGCGGATCAGCCGCGTCTTGTCATGCTTGTCCGCCAGCTGGCCGCTGGTGGCCGAGAACAGCACGAAGGGCAGGATGAACAGCGCGCCGATCACCAGCCCGGCCTGCGCCGGCGGCAGCCAGCCCAGCTGCAGCTGGTAGGTGACCAGCACGGTGAAGGCGAACTTGAACAGGTTGTCGTTCGCCGCGCCGAGGAACTGGGTCCAGAAGAAGGGCGCGAAGCGGCGCTGGCGGAGCAGGGCGAACTGGCTGCTGTGCGGGGCTGAAGGGTCGTGCTGCATGAGGGAAAGGCTTTCCTCGTCGGATCAGCGGATGGTTTCGGGCCGCTCGGCCAGGCCGGCGCGGGCCAGCCAGGCGAACATCGAATCGGCGGTGATGGTGTCGATATGGCCGGCGAAGCGGCGCGCCGAGGGGTGGTCGTCGAAGGCCACATTGGCCATGCCCACGCGCGCGCCCAGGCGCGTCGCGGTGGACAGGCGCAGATCGGTTGGCTGGTAGCCCTGCGCGCGCGCCCAGGCCTGGGCCTCGGCGCGGTTGCGCGGGGCCGGCGAGGCGGCTGCCAGCGCCAGGGTCTCCAGCGCCCATTGGTTGCTCTGCTGGTAGGTCTGGCCCCAGGCATAGGCCACCATGCTGTAGCGCGGCTCGTGCAGGGTGGCCGGCCAGCGCGCGTCGCGCAGCAGCGGCAGCAGGCTGCGCTGCAGCTCGGGGCTCAGGCGCGCATAGGCGGCCTCGTAGCGATGCGGCCGGTCCAGGAAGAATTCGCCCAGGCCCTGGCGGAACAGGTCGGCGCGGGCGGTGCCGCAATGGTTGAGCTTGTGCACGACGCGCCAGACCGGTGGGCGCGTCGCGTCCCCGCCGTCCTGGCGATAGGCCAGGCCGACATGCGACCACTGCAGCCCGTACTTGCCCAGGTCCTGCCCGGCGCGGGCCAGCAGCACCACCTGCGCGCCGCTGGCCTCGAGCCGGCGTGCGGTGAGCTCGGCCAGGTTCATGCCCTGCGTGATCTGCTCGATCGTCAGCGGCTTGTCCTCGCAGGGCCGGCCGGCCCAGGCGCCGGCGGCGGCCAGCGCCAGCGGGATCATCGCGAGCAGCCGGGGGCTGTTCATCGGGTGATCTTTTCGTTGTGCAGCAGGGCATCGCCGATGGCATTGGGGACAAAGGCGATGGCCTGGCCGGCTGCCGACAACACATAACCACTGCCGATCGCGGTGACGATCACCGCGGTGCCGACCGCTTGGCTCGCCTTGCCGGTGAAGCGGACGCTGGCGCGGGCGCCGTCCGAGGCGCGCTCTAGGATCCAGACGCTGCCGTCGGCCGAGGCTTCGACCGCGGTGACGCTCAGCGTCGCGCCGGCCGTTAGCAGGGCCACCGGTGCTGCAACCGATACCGCCACCGGCAGCAGCGAAAGGCCGCTGGCCTCGGAAGCTGTCGACTGGGCCCGGACCGGAGCCTGCAGCGCCGAGGCGAGTATCAGGGCCGACATCGGCGCCCACACCTGTTGCATCTTCATCAAGACTGGATTCCGAGTGACGAGGTGGCGTGATCATCGCGTGGCCTGACAGGTTTGCGTAGTTTCATTTGTTGACGGGCTCGCTCGGTGCACGCTCAGGTAGCGTTTCACGCTACCTGAGCCTCGAAATGCCGGCGCGTCGCGAACACCTCGGCGCGCAAGGCCTGACCCCGCCAGCGCACCGCGCGCTTCAGCGCCAGGTCGAACAGCAGCGGGTTGTGCTCGCGCAGACGCTCCAGCGGCGCCACCTGGTCCGGCCGCAGCAGCTCCGCGCGCACCAGGCCGCCGAGCCGGTACAGCGGCCCGACGCCCGGCAGCGGATAGTCCGAGCCATGCAGCAGGCGGCCATGCCAGTCCTGCCGCTCCAGCAGCGCGCGCCAGACCTCGGGCCGGCGGTTGAACTGGAACAGCGCCGACACGTCGCCCAGCAGCAGGGCATCCCAGGCCGGCTCGTCCATCAGCCGGGCGAACAGCTCGAAGGCCGGCACCGGGCGCGGTCGCGGCCGGTCCAGGTCCAGCGCCTGGCCCAGCGAGGCGCAATGCGCGGCGATCACGCGCACGCCGCGGGCCAGCGGCGCGCGCAGCAGCAGCGGGTTGCCCAGTTCCTCGCGGCCGGCGCCGGGCACGGCCTTCTCCTCGCCGCAATGCACGATCAGCGGCAGGCGCGCCGCGGCCAGGCGGTCGTAGAAGGGGCTCAGGCGCGGGTCGCGCAGATCGATGTTCATGCTGCTGGGCAGCCATTTCAGCGCCACCGCGCCGCCGGCGATCGCCGCCTCCAGCCGTGTCAACGCATCCGCGCGGTAGGGATGGATCGAGGCCACCCAGGCGTAGCGCCGCGGCTGGGCGGTGGCGACCCGGCGCGCATAGGCGTCGGGCACATGGAAGGTGGTCCAGTCCGGCTGCGGCCGGCCCCGCTCGTCATGGGCCTCGTCGAAGGCATAGAGCAGCCAGCGCGCGCCGCTCGGGAAGCCGGCGGCCAGCTCGTCCAGGTGCTGCAGGTAGGCGCGGTCCACGCTGGGCGCGTCGGCCGGCACGCAGGCGCCGTCCATGATGGCGCGCCGGCGCAGGCTCTCGACCGGATGCCACCACTGCGTCATCTGCGGGTGGATGCGGCAGCCGCTGCCGGCGTCGCCGGTGCCCAGCAGATGGCAATGCACGTCCCACAGCTGGGCCGGGTCCAGGTCCTGCCAGCAGGCCTGCAGCAGCGGGTGCTCGCGCAGCTCCAGCGGCAGGCCGCGGCCGCAGGGGTTGCGCAGATAGGAGGAGGCCCGGGCCGGGTCGGTCAGGCTGCTGAACAGGCCGGCGACGGCGGCCGCGCCGCAGCACAGCAGGTGGCGTCGTTGCATGGTGAAGGTCGAGGGGCGCGGGGCCCGGGAGTCGTGATGGGCCGCGATGTTCGGCAGCGGCGGCAGCGGCGCCGCGGTTTTTCCCGCGCGGCGGCGGGGCTCGCCGCCGGCGGTGGCGTTTTGCGCTACCGTCGCGGGCCATGAGCACCCAGACCCTGATCGAGATCATCAAGGCCGAGCTGAAGAGCCGCGGCCTCAGTTATGCCGATGTGGCGCGCGAGCTGGCGCTGTCGGAGTCGGCGGTCAAGCGCATGTTCGCGCCGGGCGGCGAGATGCCGCTGTCGCGCGTCGACGAGCTGTGCCGCGTGCTGCAGACCGATTTCGCCGCGCTGACGCAGCGCCTGGGCGAGCGCCGCCAGCTGCGGCGCGAGCTGACCCTGGCGCAGGAGCGCGCGGTGCTGGCCGACCCGAAGCTGCTGCTGACCGCGATCTGCTGCCTGAGCCACTGGAGCTTCGAGCAGATCGTCGCCGGCTACCGCATCAGCGAGGCCGAGGCGACCCGCTACCTGGCCGAGCTGGACCGGCTGGGCATCATCGAGCTGAAGCCGCTGAACCGCTACAAGCTGCAGGTGGCCAAGACCTTCCGCTGGCGGCCGCAGGGGCCGGTGATGAACTTCTTCCGCGAGTCGGTGATGGGCGACTTCTTCGCCGGCGGTTTCGATGGCGAGGGCGAGGTGCTGAGCCTGGTGCATGGCCAGCTGAGCCATGCGATGGCGCGCGAGCTGGCCGAACGGCTGGAGCGGGTGGCCGAGGACTTCGCGCGCCAGCATGTGCTGGACCAGAAGCTGCCGGACGCCGAGAAGCGCCGCTACACGATGGTGGTGGGCATGCGCAGCTGGCTGTTCGAGGCCTTCCGGCACCTGCAGCGCAGCGATCTCACCAGAACTGCCAGTTCCCGGTCCTGATCACCCAGATGCCCAGCACGCCGTTGGTCACCGCATGGGCGATCACCGCGGTCCAGAGCTTGCCGGTGCGCATATAGAGCCAGGCATAGGCGAGGCCGGCGACGATGGCGGCCAGCCACAGGGTATGGGCCAGCATGAAGACGAAGGTGGAGAGCACCAGGGCCTTCAGCCCGGCGCGGCGCGGGTCGACGCGCTCGAACTGCGGGTCGGCGATCCAGCGCATCAGGAAGCTGCGCCAGAACAGCTCCTCCATCACCGGCACCAGCAGGGCCGCGCCGGCCCAGCGCAGCGCCACCAGCGGCCAGATCAGCGCGCCGCTGGCATCCAGCGGCACGAAGCTGGCGGTCGGGGTCGAGAGCTGCATCCAGGGCGCATCGAGCCGGATCCAGAGCGCGAACACCAGCAGGCCGACCGCGACGCTGAGCAGCAGCTCGCGCCCGCTCGGCAGGTTCTGGCGCGCCAGCTCGCCGTAGTCGCGCCAGTACCAGACCAGCAGGCCGCCGACCACCAGCACCGACAGGCCGTAGATCCAGCGCGCGTCGAAGTTGGGCTGCTCCGGCAGGGCGCCGCGCAGCGCCAGCAGGACCATGAAGGCGGCAAAGGGGACGGTGCGGGCGATCGCGGCGGGGCTGAGGGTCATGTCTTGCTCGGCGGTGAAGCCCCGAGCTTAGCGCCCTCCCGCGACATCCAGCAGCGTGCCCACCGTGTAGCTGGCCGCATCCGACAGCAGCCAGGCGATCGCCTCGGCGATCTCGTCGGCGCGGCCCAGGCGCTGGATCGGGATGCCGGCGGCGGCGCCATGGGCGTCCACGCCGCTGCCGCCATGGATCTCGGTGTCGATGATGCCGGGGCGCACGCCGTTGACGCGCACGCCCTCGGCGATCACCTCGCGCGCCAGGCCGACGGTCAGGCTGTCGATCGCGCCCTTGCTGGCCGCATAGTCGACATAGACGCCCGGCGAGCCCAGCTGCGCGGCGCGCGAGCTGAGGTTGACGATCGCGCCGCCGGCGCCGCCATGGCGGGTGCTCATGCGCTTGACCGCCTCGCGGCAGCACAGCAGGGTGCCGATCACGTTGACGCCGAACAGGCGTTGCCAGCGCGCCAGCTCCATCTGGTCCAGGCGCTGCGCCGGCGCGACGATGCCGGCGTTGTTGACCAGGCCTGTCAGCCGGCCCAGCTCGGCATCGAGGCGGGCGAACATGGCCAGCACCTGGCCCTCGTCGGCCACATCGGCCTGCAGGCAGATCACGCGCCGGCCGGGGTGGGCCGTGCGCAGCTCGGCGGCCAGCGCCTCGGCGGCCGCGCCGTCGCGCGCATAGCCCAGCGCCAGCTCATGCCCGCGCGCGGCCAGCAGCCGCGCGGTGCCGGCGCCGATGCCGCGGCCGGCGCCGGTGATCAGGGTGATCGGCGGCGCCATCTCAGGCCAGCGCGACGCGGTTGCGGCCCAGGTGCTTGGCGCGGTACATCGCGCTGTCGGCGCGGGCGATCAGCAGATCGGTGGCGTAGGGCGGGGTGCTGGCCAGGCCGATCGACAGCGTGACCTCCAGGCCCGGGGACAGGTCTTGCCAGGGGAAGGCCTCGACCCGGTGGCGCAGCCGCTCGCAGACCTCGAAGGCGCGGTCCGGCACGGTGTCCGGGAACAGCACCAGGAACTCCTCGCCGCCGTAGCGCAGCAGCAGGTCGCTGCCGCGGGTGTTGTCGCGCAGCATCTGGGCCAGCTGCTGCAGCACCTTGTCGCCGACCGCATGGCCATGGCCGTCGTTGATGTCCTTGAAGCGGTCGGCGTCGATCAGGGCCAGGGTCAGGGCCTGGCCGCTGGCCTCGGCCTCGCGCAGCAGGGCCGGCATGCGCGACTCCATGCAGCGCCGGTTGCCCAGGCCGGTCAGCGGGTCCTGTTCGACATGCACCTCCAGTGCTGCGGCGCGCGCCTCCTGGCGCTCGGCGCGCTCGCGCGCCTGCTCGGCCTCCAGCCGGGTGACGAAGAAGCGCGACTGCGCCATCAGCTGGGCGATCGCGCGGCGCCGCTCGATGGCCTGGAAGATCTCGAACTGCCGCAGCGCCTGCTCATGGTGGCCCAGCTGCTTGGCGGCGCGGTACAGCGCATGGTGGACGCGCAGCGCGGTGGCGGCCGGGGCGCGGTCGCCGGCCTCCTGCAGCAGCAGGCGCAGGTCGTCGTAGGCGGCCTCGGGTCGGCCGCGCAGCAGCGCCAGCTCGGCCAGCGAGCAGCGCACGCGCCAGCCCTGGGCCTCGTAGCCGCGCACGCGCGCCTGGTCCAGGGTCTGCTCCAGCAGCGTCTCGGCCTCCTCCAGCCGGCCGGCATGCAGCAGGGCCTCGCCGAGGTTGCCCTCGGTCATCACCAGCGCGAAGGGGTCGCCGAAGTCCAGCGCATGCGGCCGCACCTCCTGCGCATAGCGCAGCGCGCCGGCCAGGGCCTCGGCGCAGGCGGCGTCGTTGCCGCTGTCGCGCAGCAGGTAGAAGGCGCCCAGCGCGACGCCGCAGAGGTTGTTCAGGGTGACCACATGCTCGTAGGGCGAGGCCTGGCCGCGGATCAGCACCGCGGCCTCGCTCATCAGGCGCTCGGCCTGCCAGGGGTCGCCCATGCGCTCGAAGGTGGCGCCCAGCGCGTTCAACGACATCGCGATCAGGCGCAGGTCGCCCAGCTCCTGGGCCACCGCGCAGCCCTCGTTGGCGCTGCGCATCGCGGTGTCGAAGTCGCCGGTCTCGAAGCCGGCCAGGGTCATCCAGCGCAGCAGCTCGCAGAGCTCGGGGCTGGCGCCCTGGTTGCGCAGCAGCGGCAGCACCGCCTCGCCGGCGCGGATCAGCGCGGCCAGCGCGCCGCGGCGGTAGAGAAAGAAGGCGCGCAGCCGGCCGGCCTCGATCTGCTCGGCCACATGGCCCTGGGCGCGCGCCAGGTCCCAGGCGCGCTGGGCCTGGGCCTGGCCCTCGTCGAGCAGGGACGCGGCCTGGGCCTGACGGGCGGCCGCCAGGCAGGCATTCAGTTCATCGGTGCTGGAACGGACCTCGCCGCTGACGACTGCATCTGGCATGAGGGCTGGCTACAACTGGTCACAAAAGGGCAAGGGTAGCGCAAGCGATCCGGCCGGGGCGCTTGCGCTGTGCGTTGCACGCAATTTGTGCGAATGTCGCCCAATTGGTGATCGATGTCAGCGGCTCGTCGGCATCACGAACTCGGCGCCCTTGCCGATGCTGGCGGGCCAGCGCTGCATCACGCTCTTCTGCTTGGTATAGAAGCGCACGCCCTCCTCGCCATAGGCATGCATGTCGCCGAACAGGCTCTTCTTCCAGCCGCCGAAGCCATGCCAGGCCATCGGCACCGGGATCGGCACATTGATGCCGACCATGCCGACCTGGATGCGGCGCGCGAACTCGCGCGCGATATTGCCGTCGCTGGTGAAGCAGGCGACGCCGTTGCCGAACTCATGCGCATTGACCAGCTCGACCGCCTCGGCGAAGTCATGCGCGCGCACGCAGGCCAGCACCGGACCGAAGATCTCTTCCTTGTAGATGCGCATCGAGGGCGTCACATGATCGAACAGGGTGCCGCCGGTGAAGAAGCCCTGTTCATGGCCGGCCACCTGATGGCCGCGGCCGTCGACCACCAAGGTCGCGCCCTCCTGCACGCCGATGTCGATGTAGTTCTCGATGCGCTCGCGCGCCTCGCGCGTGACGATCGGGCCCATCTCGGCGTCCAGCTCCATGCCGTTCCTGATCTTCAGCGCGCGGGCGCGCTCGGCCAGCTTCGGGATGATCTTGTCGGCCACATCGCCGACCAGCACCGCCACCGAGATCGCCATGCAGCGCTCGCCGGCCGAGCCGTAGGCCGCACCGATCAGCGCGTCGACCGCCTGCTCGATGTCGGCATCGGGCATCACGACCATATGGTTCTTGGCGCCGCCCAGGGCCTGGACGCGCTTGCCGTTTCTGGCACCGGTCTCGTAGATGTACTGCGCGATCGGCGTCGAGCCGACGAAGCTGAGCGCCTTGACGTCCGGATGGTGCAGGAGCGCGTCGACCACCACCTTGTCGCCCTGCACCACGTTGAAGATGCCGTCCGGCAGGCCCGCCTGCTTGAACAGCTCGGCGATCAGCAGGCTGGGCGAGGGGTCGCGCTCGCTGGGCTTCAGGATGAAGGCATTGCCGGTGGCGATGGCCACGGGCGCCATCCACATCGGTACCATGAAGGGGAAGTTGAAGGGCGTGATGCCGGCCACGACGCCCAGCGGCTGGCGCAGCGTCCAGTTGTCGATGCCGGTCGAGACCTGCTCGGTGTAGTCGCCCTTCAAGAGCTGCGGCACGCCGCAGGCGAACTCGACGATGTCGATGCCGCGCGTCACCTCGCCCTGGGCGTCGGTGAAGACCTTGCCGTGCTCGGCGGTGATCATCGCGGCGATCTGGTCGCGGTGCTGGTTCAGCAGCTCCAGGAACTTGAACATCACCCGCGCGCGGCGCAGCGGCGGCGCATCGGCCCAGGCGGGGAAAGCGGCCTGCGCGGCGGCCACGGCCCGCTCGACATCGGCCACGCTGCCCAGCTGCAGCTGGCGCGCGACCTGGCCGGTGGCCGGGTTGTAGACGGCCTGGCCGCGGCCCGACGTGGCCTCGACCGGCGCGCCGCCGATATGGTGGGTGAGGTCGCGCTTGCTGTCATAGGCGGGCACGGGGGCGAGGGCCATGGCGGTCTCCTGGTTCGGTGGTATCGGGCCAGTCTAGGCCGCACCCCGGGCCCTGCCAATCCGCTTGCGGCGATTTGATTGTTCGATAATCCGAACAATGGAGACCAAGCCGCCGACCCCCGAGCTGCGCAACGAACTGCTGTGGGGCCAGCTGCATGCGCTGCTGGTGATCGCCCAGCAGGGCAGCTTCACCCGGGCGGCGCAGCGCCTGGGCCTGTCCAAGGCCGCGGTCAGCCAGCGCATCGCCGACCTGGAGCGCGCGATGGGCCAGCAGCTGGTGGCGCGCACGACCCGCTCGGTGCGCCTGAACGAGGCCGGCGCGCGCCTGGTCGAGGACACCGAGGCCAGCTTCGCCCATATCACCCGCAGCCTGGCCGAGGCGCGCGACGCCGCGGGCCAGCCGCGCGGCCTGCTGCGCGTCACCGCGCCGGTCGCCCTGGGCCGCCAGCATGTGGCGCCGCAGCTGGAGAGCTTCTTCCGACAGTACCCGGAGATCCGCATCGAGCTTGACCTGTCGGACCGGCTGGTGCCGCTGGCGCAGGAGGGCTTCGACCTGGCGATCCGCCACACCAGCAGCCCGCCCGACACCCATGTGGCGGTGAAGCTCTGCGCCTCGCGCGCGCTGCTGCTGGCCAGCGGCGCCTACCTGCGCCGGCATGGCGCGCCCGAGCATCCGGCCGAGCTGGCCCGGCACCAATGCCTGCCCTATCTGCGGCCGGGCCCGGCGGTCTGGCTGTTCGAGAAGCAGGGCGAGCGGGTCAAGGTGCCGGTGCAGGGGCCGCTGCGCGCCGGTAACAGCGAGGTGCTGCGCGAGGCCGCGCTGGCGGGCATGGGCATCGCGCTGCTGCCGGACTTCAGCGCGGCGCCGGCGCTGCGCGCGGGGCGGCTGAAGGAGCTGCTGCCCGGCTGGCGGCCGGCCGGCTTCTTCGGCGACGGCATCTACGCGATCCACCCCTGGAGCAGCGCGACGCCGCGGCCGGTGCGCCTGTTCACCGAGCATCTGAAGGCGGCTCTTGGTGCTGGTTTCGGTTGAGGCGGCCGCACAAAAAAGGACGCCCGACCGGCGAACCGGGCGGGCGTTTCAAGTCCTTGGAGCTCAAGGACGTCGTTGGGACCGAAGCCCGGCCGACGCCGGGCATGGGGGGCAATGTAGGCAAGGCCGTCCGGCCCAGCCATCCCACCCTTAGGGGATGGTCCTGAAATGCCCCGGCGCCTGCGCCCAGGCGCTTGCATCTTGTTGCACAGTGTCCGGCGGACCGCCCTTGCCCCACAGCGGTTCGCGCCAGTCCATCGCCATGAACTCGGCGCTGAGCCGGGCGCTGTCGATGGTCGGCTGGGCCTTGGCGCGGTCGCCGCTGGTCGTGACCAGCCAGAAGCGCTTGCCGGCCATCCGGGCCTTGAAGTCAAGACCTGGCACCCGCATCCAGGCGCTCCAATGGTCGAGGTAGAGCTTCACGGTGGCCGGCAGGCTGTACCAGTAGACCGGCGCGACCAGCACCAGATCGCTGGCGGCCAGGGTCGCGTCCAGCAGGCGCTTGGCGTCGCCCTCGGGCATCGGGTAGCTGCCGACATCGTGGCGCAGATCGGTGAAGGGCGGCAGGCTCAGCCGCGCCAGGTGCTCCCAGCGCTGCTCGGCCGCGGGCGGCAGCCCCTCGGCGGCGCGGCGCGCCAGGGCCTCGGTATTGCCCAGCACGCCGCTGACGCGGGTGCTGGCGACCAGGAACAGGAAATTGGTGCTCATGCCGCCGATGATACGAAGCGGCGTGCGATGGCGAGACAATAGGGGCATGAGCAGTCGCCCCCGCCAACCCGCCCGCCCTCAAAACCCCCGTCCAGCCGCTCAGCGAGCTGGAGATGGGCAAGCTGCAAGACCTGCTCGACGCGCTGCCGGCGCCGCTGGAGCCGCTGGACGTCAGCATGCTGGACGGCTATCTGGTCGGCGTGCTGCTGCAGCCCAAGGCCGTGCCGGCGCATCAATGGCTGCGCCCCATCCTCGACAGCGAGGGCCGCGAGCTGCCGCCGGGCCTGCAGACCGATCCGATCCTGGCGCTGTGCAAGCGCCGCCACCAGCAGCTGAACCGCGCGATCGCCGAGCGCCAATGGTTCGACCCCTGGGTGTTCGAGCTCGGCGACGAGGAAGCCGATTTCGACGACGACGACGACGACGAGGGCAATCCCTCCGAGGCCCTGCTGCCCTGGGTGGCCGGCTTCGCGCTCGCCACCGAGATCTTCCCCGAGCTGATGCGCCTGGACGCGGCGCGGCTGCTGGAGCCGCTGGCCGCGCTCTATATGCACCTGGACCCGGACGATCTGGAGGATGCCGACGACCTGCTCGAGGAGATCGAGAGCCTGGAGCCGCCGGCCGATCTGGAGCAGGCGGTCGAGGCCCTGGTAAGCGCCTGCCTGATGCTGGCCGATGTGTCGCGGCCCCAGCCCGCTCCCGCGGCGGGCGCCCGGCCGCCGGCCAAGCGCCGCGGCCCGCCCCCGCCGCGCGGCGGCCGGCGCCACTGAAGCCGCGCGCTCAGGGCCGGCCGACCTGCCGGCCCATCCACTCGCTCATCTCGTGGAGCGTGTGACCCAGCGACTCGCGCGCCGCATAGCCATGCGACTCATTGGGCAGCGAGACGAAGCGCACCCGGCCGCCGGTGCCGGCCAGGGCCTGGTAGAGGCGCTGGCTCTGCATCGGGAAGGTGCCGGGGTTGTTGTCGTCGGCGCCATGGATCAGCAGCAGCGGGGCCTTGATCTTGTCGGCATACAGGAAGGGTGACAGGCGCAGATAGCTGTCCTGGGCCTCCCACAGGCTGCGGCGCTCGCTCTGGAAACCGAAGGGCGTCAAGGTGCGGTTGTAGGCGCCGCTGCGCGCGATGCCGGCCTTGAACAGCTGGGTATGGGCCAGCAGATTGGCGGTCATGAAGGCGCCGTAGCTGTGGCCGCCCACCACCATGCGGCCGCGCTCGGACACGCCCAGCTCGACCGCCTTGTCGATGATGGCCTGGGCGTTCAGCGTGATCTGGGCGATGAAGCTGTCGTTGACGGTCTTGGGGTCGCCGACCACCGGCATCGTCGCGTCCATCAGCACCACATAGCCGTCCAGCGCCAGCATCACCGGGCTGCTGCCGCCCAGGCTGGTGAAGCGCTGGTCGGAGCCGCTGATCTGGCCGGCGGTGCCGGCGTCGGTGTATTCCAGCGGATAGGCCCAGACCAGGGTGGGGCGGCGCTCGCCGGCCCGGTAGCCGGGCGGCAGATGCAGCCAGAAGGACAGCTCGACCCCGTCGGCGCGCTTGAAGCGCACCAGTTCGCGGCGGATCTGGCGCAGCGGCGGCGCCGGGTCGGCCTGGGCGCTGAGCAGCCGGGTTTCGGCCAGGCCGGCGCCGCTGCGCAGCAGCAGCTGGGGCGGCTCGCTGAAGCTCTCGCGCAGGCTCAGCAGGCGCTCGCCCGCGGTGCCCAGCGGGGCCAATGGCCGCTCGTAGTACTTCGCGTCATCAGACTGGAAGCGGCGCTGGCTGCTGCCGTCGGCCAGGCTCTGGCGGTCCAGGAAGGGGCGGTCGCCCGCGGGGCCGGCACCCTGGCCCAGCAGCCAGATCGCGCCCTGGTCGACCCGCACCGCGCTGCGGCCATTGGCCAGCAGGCGCTGCAGCGGCAGGCCCGGGTCGCGGTAGCGGTCGCGTGAGGAACGTTCGTTCAAGCGCAGCGGCGTGCCGGCGCCGTCCAGCGCCAGCAGCTCGCGGCTGGTCCAGAGGCGGTCGCGGTCGAACTGGCCGATCAGGGCCTGGCGGCCGTCTTCCAGGAAGTCCAGGCCGGTCAGGCGCGCGGCGCTGCGGTAGATCTCGCGCGCGTCCGCCGCGCGGTAGGGCGGGTCCAGGCGCAGCAGGCGGTCGCGGTGCTCGGCCTTGCGGCGCGGGTCGCCGCCGTCCAGCGCCTCGACCCAGTAGATCGCCGCATCGGCGGCCGGCGAAGCCCAGAACTGGCGCGCGCCGCTGACCACGCCGCCGAAGGGCACGTTCTCCTTCAGCGCGATGCGGCCCAGCTCGCGCTGCAGCCGGCCCTGGGCGTCGCGCAGCTCGACGACGCGCGCGAAGTCGGCCGCGCGCACCCGGTAGCTGAAGGGCTGCAGCAGGCGTTCGGTCAGCAGCAGGCCCTGCGTGCCGGCCGCGCTGAGCCGGCTGTACAGGCCCGGCTCGCCGAGCTCGCGCGAGGCGCCGCTGGAGAGCGTCACATGGCGCAACACCGAACTCGCGAGGTGTGCGAACAGGGCCTCGTCCTGCGGGTTCTCCAGCAGGTCCTGCAGGGTGTATTCGGGCGAGTTGCGGCCCATCGATTCCTGGATCACCGGGCCATTGGGCGCGTCGAAGCGCGGTGCCGGGCCGTGCCGCTCGGGCACCGCCAGCACCAGGATCTCGTCGGCGCCGAGCCAGACGATCTCGTCCTCCAGCACGGTGTTCAGGCGCAGCCGCGGGATCTGCAGCAGGCGGCCGCTGGCGACCTCGCCGACCCATAGCTCGACGGCCTGCTCGGTGCGGCGGTTCAGCAGGAAATGCCGGCCATCGGGCGACCAGCGCAGCTGGTGGAAATCGCCGCCGGCGGGCAGGGCGACGACGCGCTCCGGGCCGATGGGTTGGCCGGCCTCATCGAGCGCCAGCAGGCGCAGCGACTCGATCTGCGGCAGCTGCTGCGGGCTGTTGGCGGCGGCGTCGATGCGCAGGCCGGCCAGGCGCTCGCTGGGCCGGGCCAGTTCCTGGATCGTGCGGTGCCGGCGCTGGGTGACCAGGGCCAGGCTGCGCTGGTCCGGCGCCAGCAGATGGCTGGCCAGCGGCGCGGCATCCAGCACCGCGCGGATTGCGGCCGATGGCTGCTGGTAGCCCGGGGCGGGTGTCGTGGCCAGCGCGGCGGTGGGGCCGAGCAGGGCCAGGGCGAGGATCAGGCGGGACGGTCGGGTCGGCATGGAGATGGGCTCGCGCGGTTCGATGAGCGCGCAGCCTAGGGCCTGTCACCCAATAGGGCAACCCTGCGCCGGGACTGCAAGGCATGCAGCGCTAGGCGCGGGCTGCAGGTCGGGGCCATCCCCGACCAAGGGACGTAACGACGCGATGCGTGTCTTGCAGCCCCGGCCCTTCGGGTAGCCCCGCCCAGCGGGCGCACTCGTCGTTGCAAATGCTCACCGGGGCCCCACCCCGGTTCCGCTTTGCGCCTAGATTGCGCCCGCTGGGCGGGGCTACGCAGGGCTGTCCTATTGGGTGACAGGCCCTGGGCGCGGGCCGCCCGTGCCGCCCGGGAGCGCTACTGCGCGAACAGCCGCGCCGCGTGCAGGCCCAGGCCGGTGGCGACCGAGGCGAAGCGGTCGCCGCGCACGCTCTGCGCGGCGGGGAACTCGGCCGCGATGCGGTCGGCCAGCAGGCGCAGGCCGGTGGAGCCGCCGGTGAAATAGAGCGCGTCGATCTGCTCGGGCTTGAGGCCGGCCTGGGCCACGGTCTCGCGGCCGGCGCGCGCGATGCGGTCGATGTCGGCCTCCAGCGCGCCGACGGCGACGCCCTCGGACAGCGGCACTTGCAGGCCGTTCTCGACCAGGCCGAGGTCGATCAGGGTGTCGCCGCCGCCGGAGACCGCGATCTTGGCGTCCTCGGCGCGCGCCGCCAGCTCATGGCCCAGGTGGTCCTCCAGCACCGTCATCAGGCGGTCGTGATGCAGCGGGTTGCCGTAGAAGCCGCGCATATTGCGCAGCTCGGCGACGCGCTGCGGGCTGTAGACGGTGTTGATCAGGTGCCAGGTGGCGAGGTCGAAGTAGATGCCGCTGGGCACCTCGCGCGCCGGCTGGCCCGCGCGCTCCGGGCCGAGCGAGCGGTAGCCGAGCTCGCGCAGGATCGCGGCCAGCTCGATATGGCGGTCGAAGTCGGTGCCGGCGATATGCACGCCATGGTTGGCCAGGATGTCGTCGCGGCGGTCCAGGCGCTGCATGCGCGCCGGGCCGACGCGCACCACCGAGAAGTCCGAGGTGCCGCCGCCGATGTCGGCCACCAGCACGATGCGCTCGGCGTCGACGCGGCTCTCGTAGTCGAAGGCCGCGGCGATCGGTTCGTACTGGAAATGCACCTCGCTGAAGCCGACCGCATGGGCGGCCTGCTCGAGCGATTTCTGCGCGGCGGCGTCGCGCGCCGGCTCCTCGTCGACGAAGAACACCGGCCGGCCCAGCACCACCTTGTTGAGCGGTTCGGGCGCGCCGGCGGCCAGGGCCTGCTTGCGCAGGCGCTTCAGGTAGCCGGACAGGATGTCGGAGTACTTGACGCCGCGGCCGCCGCCGACATCGGTGGTCTGCTCGATCAGGCCGGAGCCGAGGATGCTCTTCATCGAGCGCATCAGCCGGCCGTCGGCGCCCTCGATATAGGCGGCCAGCGCGGCGCGGCCGAAGGCGCGCGGCGGGCCGTCGGCGTCATGGCGGCCCTCGACGAAATAGAACACCGCGGTGGGCATGGTCGAATGCCCGGACTCCAGCTCGACCAGGCGCATCGCGCCGCCAGCGGCGGGAATTGCGATCGCGGAATTCGAGGTGCCGAAATCGATGGCGCAGAAGGAAGGGCTCATGACAGTCGCACCGCAAAGAGGGGCGCGGATTGTAGCGAGCCCGCCATGACTCAGGCGGTGGCCATGCTGCGGATGCGTTTTTCGGGCAGCGCGTCGCCGTAGAAGCCGAAGGCCATGTCGGGCGCGCGGCCGGCCATCAGCTCGGCCAGCGCATGGCCGGAGCCGGCGCCATGGGTCCAGCCCAGGGTGCCATGGCCGGCGTTGAGCCAGAGGTTCTTGGCCTTCTTGCTGCGGCCGATATAGGGGATGTTGGTCGGCGTGCTGGGGCGCAGGCCGGTCCAGAAATTGGGCTCGCTGGTGTCGGCGACGCCGGGGAACAGCTCCTCGTAGCGCTTGACCAGCGAGGCACAGCGCGAGCGCGAGGTGGCGCTGTCCAGGCTGAGGTCGAAGCCGGCCAGCTCGGCGGTGCCGGCAATGCGGATGGTGTCGCCCAGGCGCGAGATCGCGATCTTGCGGCCGTCGTCCAGCAGGCTGACGACGCTGGCGTCGTCGGGGCGCTTGAGCTTCAGGGTGGCCGAGTAGCCCTTGGCCGGGTAGATGTTCAGGTGCTCGCCCAGCGGCTTCAGCAGCGCCGGGGTGTAGGAGGCCATCGCGGCGACATAGGCGTCGGCCTTCAGGCTGCGCTTCTGGCCGCTCAGGCGCGAGGCGACCTGGGCGCCGACGATGCTGCCGCCGGCCTGCTCCAGCGCCAGCACATCGTGCTCCCACAGGAAGGTGGCGCCGCGCTCGGCGCAGAGCTTGGCCAGCTTCTGGGTGAAGATGCGCGCGTCGCCCGATTCGTCGCTGGGCGTGAAGGTGCCGCCGAACACGCCATGCTGGAAGCTGCGCAGCGCGGGCTCGACCGCCAGCACCTCCTCGCGGTTCAGGATGCGGCGGTCCACGCCATGGCGCTGCATGATCTCGGCGGCGATCGCGCCGGCCTCGAAATCGGCCTGGCTGGAGAAGAAATGCAGGATGCCGCGCTCCAGGCGCTCGTACTCGATGCCGGTCTGCGCCACCAGCTCCTTCAGCGAGGCATGGCTGTAGCGGCCCAGCTGCACCAGCTCCTCGACATTGCGCTCGAAGGCGGCGGTGGTGCATTGGCCCAGGAAGCTCAGGCCCCAGCGCCATTGCGCCGGGTCCAGGCGCGGGCGGAACAGCAGCGGCGAGTCGTCCTTCAGCAGCCACTTGGCCACCTTGAAGGGCGCGCCGGCATTGGCCCAGGGTTCGCAGAAGCTGACCGAGATCTGGGCGCCGTTGGCGAAGCTGGTCTCCAGCGCGGCGTCTTCCTGGCGGTCGACCACCGTGACCTCATGGCCCTGCTCCAGCAGATACCAGGCGGTGCTGACGCCGATGATGCCCGCGCCCAAAACGACAACCTTCATGACGGCTTCCTTGTTGTGAATCTCACCGGCCCTGCAGCGGGCTCAGCAAGAGTTGTAGACCCAGAACGAACATCAGCAACGCCACGCCGGCATCGATGCTGCGCCACACCAGCGGCCGGCGCAATGCCGGCGCCAGCGCGGCGGCGCCGAAGCCCAGCAGCGAGAACCACATCACCGAGGCGATGCTGGCGCCCAGCGCGAAGGCGGGGCGCGCGTCGACCGGATGCTGGGCGCCGATCGTGCCGAGCAAGACCACCGTGTCCAGATAGACATGGGGGTTCAGATAGGTCATCGCCATCGCGCTGCCCAGCACCGCGCCGAGGCTGGCGCGGCCGGCCGAGGCCTGCAGGCCGTCGTTGCCGGCCCAGGCGCGCTGCGCGGCACGCAGGCCGTAGAGCAGCAGAAAGGCCGCGCCGCCATAGCGGAACAGGTTCAGCAGCAGCGGGCTGGCCGAGATCAGCTGGCCCAGCCCGAACACGCCCAGGCAGATCAGGATCACGTCCGAGACGCTGCACAGGCCCACCACCGGCGCCACATGCTGGCGCAGCAGGCCCTGGCGCAGCACCAGCGCGTTCTGCGCGCCGATGGCCATGATCAGGCTGGCTCCGGTGAGCCAGCCCTGGCTCAGGGCGGTCAGGTCGCTGGGGAACATGGTGGGGAGGGGCGGGAGGATTCGCGCGGGCAAACTTTGACCCGGATTGTCGGCAGAGGCCGCTCCGGTATGAAGCAGGATTCATATTTCTCGGAGTACATTAAAGATACTTATGAAAGACCTGGACTCCGCCGGACTCGATTGCCTGGCCGCGCTGGCCGATGAGCGCAGCTTCGAGCGCGCCGCTCAGCGGCTGGCGATCACGCAGAGTGCGGTCTCGCAGCGCCTGCGCAGCCTGGAGGCCCAGGTGGGGCAGCTGCTGGTGGTGCGCTCGCGTCCCTTGCGCCTGACCGAGGCGGGCAAGGTGCTGCTGCGCTATGCGCGCCAGCTGCAGGCGCTGCGCAGCGATGTGGTGCGCGAGCTGGGCGCGCGGGTCGCGCCGCATGAGCGCATCGCGATCGCGGTGAACGCCGACAGCCTGGCGACCTGGGTGCTGCCGGCGCTGGACGGCGTGGTGCAGCAGGGGCTGCGCGAGGGTTTCGGGCTGGAGCTGGTGGTCGACGACCAGGATTTCACCCATGACTGGCTGCGCCAGGGCGAGGTGCTGGGCTGCGTCAGCACGGTGCGCCAGGCGCTGCGCGGCTGCTTGGTTCAGCCGCTGGGCGTGATGCGCTATGTGGCGGTGGCCAGCCCGGCCTTTCTGCAGGCCCAACTGAGCGCCGGGCTGACGGCGGCGAACTTCGCCCAGACGCCCTTCCTGGTCTTCAACCGCAAGGACGACACCCAGTCGCAATGGGTCAGCAAGGCCTTCGGCGTGCGTGCGCCGCGCCTGCGCGAGCGCTTCGTGCCGTCCAGCGAGGCCTATGTGCGGGCGGTCTGCATGGGCTGGGGCGTCGGCGTGGCGCCTGAGCTACAGCTGCGGCCGCTCCTGGCCAGCGGCGAGCTGGTCGCGCTGCGGCCCGAGGTCAGCGTCGAGGTGGCGCTGTACTGGCATCAATGGAAGCTGGTGACCGAGCTGCAGGCCGCGCCGGCGCGGGTGGCGCTGCTGGATCAGATCGGTCAGGCGCTGGCGGTGGGGGCGCGGCGCGAACTGGCGCAGGCCTGAGTTCGCGCCGGGAGATTCAGCGCGGCGTTTGCGCCTTCAGCGGCGCCTGCACCAGGAGCGTGGTGGCGCCTTTGCCGGGCTTGCTGCTCGCGGCCAGGCCGCCGGCATGCGGCAGGCGGCGGTTCTGGTCGGGGCGTTGGGTGGCATGGGCCAGCACCAGCGCGCCAAGCACCGCGGTGCCGACGACGCCGCGGGTCAGACAGGTGAGAACGACAGGGGTCATAAAGAAACTACAACGCCGGGGCGGGCCCGAGGCGGCGAAGAATAGGAGTGTCAAGTCGCCGCAGCCATCCTTCCAAGGTGGGATGGACCGACGGGCGTCAACTGGGGGTGTTAGTAGGCGCCCGAAGCGGGCGCCATGCTGTGTGTAGGTGTATCCGAAAGCGCTAGCGTGCGATTTTCCCAACTGTGGCGCGATAGCCACCCAATTTGGGGATTCTGCCCTACGCGCATGCGCGCACACTGGCTTCCACGCCACGAACAATTGCGAGGTCCACCATGCGATTCACTCCCGCACTGCGTTTCTTCCGCAAAAGTTCGCTGCCGGCCGAGCCGCATGACCCGGCCGACCTGGGCACCGCCTTCGGGATGGAGGCCAGCCTGGAGGGCGACGATGGCGGTGGCGCCACGGTGCCGAACTCGAGCTACGAGCTGGAATCCGAGCAGGCCGCGAACCGCGCCGCGCTGGAATCGCCGCTGGCCTGGCTCAGCAAGCGCGGCCATTGAGCGGCTGGCGCGGTGTGCTTAACTAGTTAACGTACCAGCAGCACCGGCACGCCGCAGTTGGCCATCACCTTGGTGGTGACCGAGCCCAGCACCAGATTGCCCAGCGCGCTATGGCCGCGCGAGCCCATGATCAGCAGGTCGAACTTGCCCTTGTCGGCCAGGGCCGCGATCACGTCATGGGCCGGGCCGACCTTGCTGACGAACTCGGCGCGGATGCGCTGCTTGTCGAAGAAGGTGCGCAGCGGCTTGAAGACCTTCTCGGCCTCGTCGCCGTAGTAGCTCTTCAGCAGCTCCTTGTCGAGCGCGGCGGCGGCGCGCGGCGGCACGGCCGGCACGGCGTTGATCACGGTGTACTGATGCCGGTCGCCCAGCCATTCGTCGTGGGCGGCCAGATAGGCCAGCATGCGCTTGGTATAGGAACTGCCGTCGACCGCGACCAAGATCTTCATTCGCTGCTCCGTGTGATTGAAGTCAGGACGCAGTCTGACACAGGCGCCGGCGCCGCGGCTTGACGGCCGTCAAGCGGTGAACACCTCGACGCAACGCTGCCCGTCATAGCCCAGCGCCTCGCCGCGCTTGCTGTGGCCGCGCGCGTTGCAGACCACGCGGCAGCCGTGCAGCCGGTAGTCGTGGCGGCAATGCAGATGGCCGTGGACCCAGAGCCGCGCGCCCGGCAGCAAGGCCTCGTCGTCGTTGCAGAAGCTGGCGGTGCCGGGCTGGCGGCCGTAGCGCGGGTCGGCGCTCTGGATGCTGGGACCGAAATGAGTGATCGCGACGGTGGCGTCCCAGTCCGGCCCGCTCTCGGGCGCGGCCAGGGTCTGCTCCAGCCAGGCGCGGCAGCGCAGCGCCTCCTCGCGCACCGCCAGCGCGTCGAAGGGCTGGCCGGCGCGGGTCGCGTTCATCACGCGCTGGAAATAGCTGCCCGCGCGCAGCGCGCGCTCGCGCTGGGTCGGGCCGAACAGGTCGAAGTCGCACCAGCGCGTGCTGCCGACGAAGCGCACGCGGCGGCCCTGCGCGTCCGTCAGCAGATGCACCGCGTCGTCCAGCATCACGAAGCCCAGCTTGGCGGCCAGTGCATGCAGGTCGGCGCGGGCCTGGTCGAAGTCGCGGTCGTCGTACTCATGGTTGCCGGGGACGTAGAGCAGCGGTACCGGCCAGTCGCGGAACAGCCGCAGGCCGTCCCAGCCGCTGTCCACATCGCCGGCCAGCACCAGCGCGTCGGCGCCGGGCGCCGGCTCGGGCGTGAAGCGCTCGGTTTCGAGATGAAGGTCGGAGATCAGCTGCAGTCGCACGTCGGTACTTGGGCTGTTGACTCAGCGGATGCCGCCGATCCGGCTTTGCCGGTCGGCCGGCATCGCCCCCTAGAGGGGGCGGCCGAAGGCCGTAGGGGGTGGGCTCAGTTACTGCCGTGGCACTGCTTGTACTTGCGGCCGGAGCCGCAGGGGCAGGGGTCGTTGCGGCCGACCTTGGGGCCTTCGCGGCGCAGGGTCTCGACCTTGTAGCGATGCTCCTCGGTCAGGTCGCGCAGGTCGGCCACGGTCACCACCAGCTCCTCGATCGCGTCGTCCAGGTCCTTCAGCGGATGCTCGCGGTCCAGGGTGGCGACGATCTCCTTCTCCTCCGGCGTCTCGGCCGGCAGATGGCGGTACAGGCGCGCCAGCGCGGCCATCACCGCGTCGTCCGGCATCTCCGAGAGCTCGGGGAAGCACAGGCAGGCATGCTGGAATCCGGCCACCCAGGGCAGCAGGGCGCGCGAGATCGGGGTCATCGCGGCGTAGACCGGATCCTCTTCCTCGCCGGCCGCCGGCTCGGTGTTGCTCGGGTCGTCCATGTCCAGCACGACCGGGTCGAACCAGCCGTTCTCGACCATCGCACGGTTCAGCGCCTTGTAGCGGCGCTCGACCAGGGCCTGGATGCGCGCATGCCAGACCGGGTCGGCCGCGTCGGGCAACTGGCCGCCGTCGTAGTCGAAGATATTGGGCAGCCATTCGTCGATCTCGATCTGGCGCGGCTGCACCAGCACGCCGCACAGATAGCCGTCCAGCATCGAGGCGTCCAGCGCCTGCAGCGGCGCGGGCGTGGTGGCGAGGAGTTCGTCGAGTTCGGCGAACTCGGCATCGGTCAGGTCGGTGTTCGGGGTGCTCATGCCGCGATTGTCGCCGTTGTGGCCGCCCGCGCGGCCTGGATCAGGCGCTCGCGCATCCAGCGCATCGCGCTGCGGCCATCGTTACGCAGGTGCCAGAGCATGTCCACATGCACCCGCGCCAGCGGCATCGGCAGCGGCCGCTCGACCAGCTGGCCCTTGTAGCCGGTGGCCTCGACGAAGGAGGCCGGCAGCACGGTCAGCAGGTCCGAATGGGTGACGATGCGGCCGGCGGTGAAGAACTGGTTGACCGTCAGCATGATGCGGCGCGAGCGGCCCAGCGCGGCCAGCGCCTCGTCGGTGAAGCCATGCGGCCGGCCCGAGAAGCTGACCAGCAGGTGGTGCGCGGCGCAGTAGCGGTCCAGGTCCAGCTCGACATCGGCCAGCGGATGGCCCAGGCGCATCACGCAGACATATTCGCTCTCGTAGAGCCGGTGCTGGCGGATCGTCGCCATCGTGCCCAGCGACTGCAGCGCCGCCACCGCCTGCGGGAAGTAGCCCAGCGCGAAGTCCGCCTCGCCCTGCTCCAGCAGCGCGCGCGGGTCGCGTGTGGTCAGCGGCAGCACATGCACATTGGCCAGGGCCTGCACCGCCTCCATCTGCACCACCAGGTGCGGTAGCAGCAGCGCCGCGGTGGAGTCGGCCATCGCCAGGCGGAAGGTGTAGTCGTTCTCGGCCGGTCGAAAGTCGCCCGGGTCCAGCACGCCGCGCAGCCGGTCCAGCGCCGCGCGCACCTCGGGCCACATGCCCTCGGCCCGCGAGGTCGGCTTCATGCCGAAGGCCTGGCGCACGAACAGCTCCTCGCCCAGCGCCTCGCGCAGGCGCTTCAGCGCATGGCTGACGGCCGGCTGGGTCATTGCCAGGCGCTCGGCGGCGCGAGTCAGGCTGCGTTCGGCCATCACAGCATCGAACACCTTCAGCAGGTTCAGGTCCAGATTGCGGAAATTCATCACGAACCGCCTATGTTATGCGCCGTATTTATATATCCAATGCAAAGGATTCATTTGCGATGTGCCTAGGGTTTACCCCAAAATTCGTTCCGTCGGCTCCAAAAGAGCTTCCAAAACAAACCACCAGGAAACCTAGCCATGAGCGTCGCCTCCCAAACTTTCGGTCTGCCCCTGTCCCGTTCGATCGCCCACGGCGGTTCGTTCACCGCCATCGGCGCCCGCCTCTGGATGCGTCTGATCGACAGCGTCAAGACCCATTACGCGCTGGCCGCCGAGCGCCGCGCCGAGCGCGAACTGCTGGCCCTGGCCGCCCAGTACGAATCCAGCATGCCCTCGTTCGCGGCCGAACTGCGCGCCGCCAACGCCCGCCGCCGCTGATCGGCCGCTGCCGCGGCCGGTACCGAGCCTGGCGGTCAAGCCAAGGCAGATGAAAAAAGCCCGCTCAACGAGCGGGCTTTTTGCTGGCCGGAACATCCGGTCAGGTTAGTGCTTACTTGCCAGCCAGACGCTGTTCGATCTTGGCCTTGGTGGCGGGCAGGGCGGCCGGCAGGTGATGCGCCAGCTGCTGGAACAGCTGCTCGTGCAGGGCCAGCTCCTCGGTCCAGGCGGCGCGGTCGATGCTGGTGACCTGCTCGAACTGGGCGGCGCTGAAGTCCAGGCCTTCCCAGTTCAGGTCGCCGTAGCCGGGGGTGACGCCGAACACATTCTCCTGGCCGGTGCCCTGGCCCTCGATGCGGTCCAGCATCCACTTCAGCACGCGCATGTTCTCGCCGTAGCCGGGCCAGACGAACTTGCCGTCCGGGCCCTTGCGGAACCAGTTGACGCAGTAGATCTGCGGCAGCTTGGCGCCCGAAGCCTGCAGCTTGGCGCCCAGGTCCAGCCAATGCTGGAAGTAGTCGCTCATGTTGTAGCCCATGAAGGGCAGCATCGCGAACGGGTCGCGGCGCACCACGCCCTGCTGGCCGGCGGCCGCGGCGGTGGTTTCCGAACCCATCGTGGCGGCCATGTAGACGCCCTCGGTCCAGTCGCGCGCCTCGCAGACCAGGGGCACGGTGGTCGAGCGGCGGCCGCCGAAGATGAAGGCATCGATCGCCACGCCGACCGGGTTGTCCCACTCGGGGTCCAGCACCGGGTTGTTGGTGGCGGCGACGGTGAAACGGGCGTTCGGATGCGCGGCCTTGGCGCCGGTTTCCTTGGCGATCGCGGGGGTCCAGTCCTTGCCCTGCCAGTCGATCGCATGGGCCGGCGGGGTGTCGGTCATGCCCTCCCACCAGACATCGCCGTCATCGGTCAGCGCCACGTTGGTGAAGATCACGTCGCGCTGCAGGCTGGCCATGCAGTTCGGGTTGGTCAGGGTGTTGGTGCCCGGGGCGACGCCGAAATAGCCAGCCTCGGGGTTGATCGCGTACAGGCGGCCATCCTGGCCGGGCTTGATCCAGGCGATGTCGTCGCCGATGGTCGTCACCTTCCAGCCGGCGAAGGCCTTGGGCGGGATCAGCATCGCGAAATTGGTCTTGCCGCAGGCGCTGGGGAAGGCGGCGGCGACATGGTGCTTCTTGCCCTCGGGGCTTTCGACGCCCAGCACCAGCATGTGCTCGGCCAGCCAGCCCTGGTCGCGGCCCATCGTCGAGGCGATGCGCAGCGCGAAGCATTTCTTGCCCAGCAGCGCATTGCCGCCGTAGCCCGAGCCGTAGGACCAGATCTCGCGGGTCTCGGGGTAGTGGACGATGTACTTGGTCTTGTTGCAGGGCCACTTGACGTCGGCCTGGCCGGCCGCCAACGGCGCGCCCACCGTGTGCACGCAGGGCACGAACTCGCCATCGGCTCCCAGCACGTCCAGCACCTTGCGGCCCATGCGGGTCATGATGCGCATATTGACCGCCACATAGGGGCTGTCCGACAGCTCGACGCCGATATGGGCGATCGGCGAGCCCAGCGGGCCCATGCTGAAGGGCACGACATACAGCGTGCGGCCCTTCATGGCGCCCTTGAACAGCGCGTTCTCACCGGTCTGCAGCAGCGAGCGCATTTCGGCCGGGGCCATCCAGTTGTTGGTCGGGCCGGCATCGGCCTTGTCGGGCGTGCAGATGAAGGTGCGGTCCTCGACGCGAGCGACGTCGGTCGGGTCGGAGCAGGCCAGGTAGCTGTTGGGACGCAGCGCCGGGTTGAGTTTCACGAAGGTACCGGCCGCGACCAGCTGCCCGCACAGCCGGTCGTACTCTTCCTGGCTGCCGTCGCACCAGTAGACATCGCGCGCTTCGGTCAGCGCCGCGATCTCGGCCACCCAGGCGATCAGACGCTGGTGTTTCACGTAGGCAGGCACGTTCAAGCGCAGCCCTTCCATCAGGGGTTGGTTCATGGCGATCCCAATACTCTCAAGTTTGAAAAGCAGAATTGGGTCAGGCTCGTGGGGGTGCGGACCTGGCCCAATGCCGCTCGCCAGAGGGGGCGCATGGGGCTGCTGAAACCGGCCTGCGGGACCGGGACAGGCATTGTCGTCCCAATGTAATCACGCCGTAACCTCCGCGGACCTGGGGGTCATGCAATTCCGGTATGACTTCATGCGCGACTTCTGGCGGGCAGACGCGCGCATCCGTAAGACCCGGGAGCCTCTCCAGCGATGTCTTTGACTGCATCGGATCGCCTAAAGCCCTCATTGCCGCCGTAGCTGCCTGGGTGACATCAGTTCAAAGGCTTTGAACTTGTCGCGGCGAGATGGCATGGCTTGTCTAGGGGGCTAGGAGCCATCCAGAGCTTCTCTGGCATATCTGGAAAACGGCTGCCCACGGTTGGCTGCGCCATAGTTTTCTTCTGCTTGTGCGGCGCGAAACGCGATACCCGTTGGTTCTAAGCTATTTCCCCCAAGAGGGGGAATAGCGGTTGCGCGGACCGAAGCGACCATGGCGCAGCGCCGTAAGGCGATGAGTGGCCTCCTTGGCTACTTTCATCGCTACTGGGTGATGGGAACTCCACGCAACCCAGATCTCATTGATCGAAACGAGCGCTTCTTGATACCGCGTCACCAGTTGAAGCTACGTTAACTTCCTTACAGGAACCAGTTGAATGAACGCTCTTCAAAAGAATTCAAGTATTTCTGCTGTTGCACTCGCAGTATGTTCGCTTCTGAGCGGGTGCAATGGGGAGGGGGAGGTCGCATCGACGCCCGAAACGAAGGCCATGCTCGGACCTACGACCAAGGCACTGACAGCGCCACCTACGGTGCCGAATGCCGGAGTTGGGGGAGCCTGGGGTAACTTGGGGGTTTGGCCCTTGATTCCGTTGCACGCGGTTCTTCTGCAAGATGGCCGGGTACTCACCTACGGTTCCAACTCCAATAGCGCATCATCGACTAGTTCTATGGACTGGGCCGCCGCTACAAACAAATCGTCTATCTCGCAGCAGACAGGCTACTTTGTGTACGATATTTGGGATCCAGCGGCCGGTCTTGGTAAAAGTGCTCATATGGTGCTCCCAAATGGCACCGGTGTCGACTCATTCTGCAGCGCGCAATTGCTTTTGCCTGGCGACGGCAAGGTCTTCATTGCTGGCGGTGATCAATGGACCGGCGTTGGTGGAACCTACTTTGGTGGAACTACAAATCTAGGCATCAATAACTCGCTTGTCTTGAGTTATGCGAATCAAACACCTAGCCTGAATTCGGGTAGTCCCATGTCTCGCCCTCGGTGGTATGCAACTACCACCACTTTGCCAAGCGGCGATATCCTCGTCCATGGGGGGCGTCCGAACACGGCTTATGACGCCAATGTGAAGACTGATGGGACTTCTGGGCCGACTTCGGGAGTTCTGTACGCACCGGAAGTTAGGCGCGCCGACGGTTCATTTGTGGTTCTGGGCTCCGCAGGGTCGAGTACCAATGCTGTAGTCCAGCGTTTGGATTATTCAAATTATCCAAAGAATTTCGTGGCCCCCAGTGGGGAAGTCGTTGGGATTGCTGAGGGCGGCAGCACCTTCAAGATCAGCACCCAAGGAACGGGATCGATAACGCTAGGCTTAGCACCCCTCTCTGCGTCGCCTGCTCCGGTTTCTGGAAATGAGGCTACCGCTGTTGCCTATCAATATGGCCGGGCGCTTTTGTTCGGTGGGGCCTCGGCCGACACCTATATGCTGAAGATGCCGAATTCGACCAGTGAAGCCCCAAAGGTTGAGTCCACAGGAGCGGCACTGAATGCTGGGCGCTGGTTCGTCAACGGGACCGTGCTAGCGGATGGGCGTGTTTTGGCGACAGGAGGGACAAGTAATTGGGATCCGGGGTACGCTAACGAGGGTGTTGCAAGCAGTCGGCGTGATCAGGCAATTGCGGCTGCTATCAACGGAACGCAGAATACCCCATTGATCTATGACCCTCAGGTGAATCAATGGATCGCTGGCAATGCGCCGGTTGGCGAGCCGGGCCGCTATTATCATTCCGTTGCCCTGCTTTTGCCGGATGCAACAGTTCTAGTTGGCGGCGGAGGTGCGCATAGGTATGCGCCGTATGAAAATAACAATGCGCGAATTTACTATCCGCCGTATTTGTACGACAAGGTGACCGGTGCCGCCGCAGCGAGACCGACAATCACTTCCTCACCGACGGCTACGGTGCAGTTGGGGAGCGTCATGAGTGTTGTCGCCACGAGTCCCAATAATTTGAGCATATCCAAATTTACCTTGGTCAAGACTGGCTCAGTGACGCATGGTTTGAATATGGATCAGCGTTTCATTGAGCTCAAAAATCTCGGGTACGTTGCTGGTAGTTGGAATCTGCAGATTCCGAATAGCGGAGCAACCCTTACGCCGGGATTTTATATGCTCTTTGCCATTGATGCGGCAGGGGTTCCATCGCAAGCAAAAATCATAAAAATCGGTGCGGCAGCAACAGTAGCTCAAGAATTCTCACCAAGCCTGAGTGTCGAGTACTCTCCTGCCCGCGTCGCCAAGGGGCAATCATACGAGGTAAGGTGGACAAGCAACTATGCGACAGATATCACCTATACCTGCTCAGGGGGCGTTTCGTTCACCGGAAGTTTGCCGCCTGGTGTCAATTACAAACGAAGCGGGTCATCAAACACGCCCGGCCAGCGTAATTGCATTTTTACGGCGACGGGGCCTGGTGGATCTACGTTGGTCAACCGGACGTTTGAGGTCTATTGAGCGCTATGGCTTGATGTCTTCAAGGTCTGCGGTTTCATGGTCGGAGCTCGTTAGTGTCGACAGTTCGACTAATAGGGAGCGCTTGATCTCTGGCATTTTTGCGCTGCCGCTTGCCGGAGATCGATCAGTTGAACAAGAGGGAAGGAGGCCGATCGATCATGGAACCCCGTCTGCTGAATCAAGCCGCGTTCGAGGTGGTGGGACTTGAGATCCTCACGACCCCGGCGTCATCCGACATGCCCATGCTGTGGACCCGCTTCGTGCCCCGGATGCCGGAGATCGCCGCCACCGGCGACGACCCCTTCAGTTACGGCGTCATGGGGCGACTGGCAGGCAAGGAGGCTCGGTTCGAATACCTCGCCTGCCTCAAGGCCCGGCCGGGCAGCGTGGTGCCGGCGGGGATGGTGAGGAAGACCATTCCGGCGGGCACCTACGCGGTGTTCGAAACCCCGTTCTCGCGCATTGCGCAGGCGTTCGAGCAGATCTTCCGCGTCTGGCTGCCGCAGGCGACCGGGCAGCGCGTGCCAGCGAGCTTGTTCTACGAGCGCTATGCGGAGGATTTCAACCCACATGACCCCGAGGCGCGGCTGACGATCCATATCCCGTTCGAGCCGTCCGCGGCCCAGGCATAGCAGCGGCCGCGCTTCGATCGCCGGCGACAATGGGGCGCTTGGTCCCATCTTTCTTCATCCCCACGTTCGCATGCAACTGCTCAGCCTCAACACCTCCACCATCCAGAACCTCCGGATCGATGCCGACCGCAGCGTGCCTTCCGGCATCCTAAAGCGCGCGCGAGAGGGGCGGGTGGCGGTCGGGACGCTGGGGGTGGAGGGCGATGCGCAGGCCGACCTGAGCGTGCATGGCGGGCCGTCGAAGGCGGTCTACGCCTATCCCAGTGAGCATTACGGCTTCTGGCAGACGGTGCGGGCGCAAGCCCAGGCGGGGGCCTGGGGCGAGGCGCTGCCGCCCGGCGCGATGGGCGAGAACCTGACCCTGGCCGGCCTGCTGGAGAACCAGGTCTGGATCGGCGACACCCTGCGCTTCCCGGATTGCGAGTTGGTGGTCAGCGAGCCGCGCTATCCCTGCTTCAAGTTCAATGCGGCGATGGGCTTCAACCAGGCCGTCAAGCTGATGATGCAGAACGGCTGGTGCGGCTTCTACCTGGCGGTGCAGCGCGCCGGCAGCCTGGCGGCCGGCGAGGGCTTCGAGCTGCTGCCGGGGCCGCGCGAGGTGGGGATCTCCGAGCTGTTCCGGGCCAAGACCCGCAGCAAGAACTGACCCCGCCGCGGCGCGGGTTCAGGCCAGTGCCGGATAGTCGGTGTAGCCGCGTGCGTCGCCGCCGTACTGCGTGGCCTTGTCCAGCGGCTGCAGCGGCGCGTTCAGGCGCAGGCGGCGCACCAGGTCGGGGTTGCTGATGAAGTCGCGCCCGAAGGCCACCAGATCGGCCCGGCCCTCGGCGACGGCCTGCAGCGCCATCTCGCGGGTGTAGCCGTTGTTGACCATCCAGGGGCCTTGGAAGTTGGCGCGCATCGCCTGGTAGTCGAAGGGTGCGACATCGCGCGGGCCCATCGTGTGGCCCTCGATCACATGCACGAAGGCCAGCTGCAGCGGCGCCAGTTGTGCCGCCACGTGATTGAACAAGGCCTGGGCATCGCTGTCCTGGCCGGCATCGTTGACCGGGGTCACCGGCGAGAGGCGGATGCCGCTGCGCCCCGGCCCGATGGCCCGGGCGATCGCGCTCATCACCTCGACGGTCAGGCGTGCGCGGTTCTCGATCGAGCCGCCGTAGTCGTCGCGGCGGTCGTTGATGCTGTCGCGCATGAACTGGTCCAGCAGATAGCCGTTGGCGCCGTGCACCTCGATGGCGTCGAAGCCGGCCTCCATCGCGCAGCGCGCGGCATGGACGAACTGCTGCACCACCTGCGGGATCTCGGCGCTGCTCAGCGCGCGCGGCGCCGAAACCGGCACGAAGCCCTCGCTCGTGAAGGTGCGGCCGTTGGCGATGCGGTCGGTCGAGGACAGCGGCGCGCCGCCGTCGGGCTGGAACACCTGGTGCGAGATCCGGCCCACATGCCAGAGCTGCACCGCGATCTTGCCGCCCTCGGCATGGACCGCGTCGGTGACCTTCTTCCAGGCCGCGATCTGCTCCGGCGTGTGGATGCCGGGCGTGTCCAGATAGCCCTGGCCCTCGGCCGAGATCTGCGTGCCCTCGCTGATGATCAGGCCGGCGCTGGCGCGCTGGCGGTAGTACTCGACGGCCAGCGGCCCGGGCAGCAGGCCCTGGGAGCGGCTGCGCGTCAGCGGTGCCATCACGATGCGGTTGGCGAGGCTCAGATCGCCGAGCTGGATCGGGTCGAACAGATTGGCCATGGTGGGTTTTTCAAGGCTGTAAACGGAAGATGGGCGTCAGCCTAGCGGGATTCGGCCGCGCCCGTCGTCCGCCAGGCGACAGCCCGGCGCGGCATGCTGCTATGGTGGCGCTCCAGCGCGCCTCGCCGTTCTTGTGTAAATGCGCGCGTGAACCCGCAGAGACGCCCGGATGCCTTCAGCGCCTTCTCGACGAACCGCCTTGCTGTCGCTGCTGCTGAGTGCCGCCGGCGCGGCGCAGGGCCGCTCGGAGGCGCCGGCGCTGCTGCAGGTCGGCCCGACGCGCGCGGTGCGCAGCCTGGCCGAGGCGGCACGGCTGGCGCGCGCGGGCATGCGCATCGAGGTCGATGCCGGCGACTATGTCGGCGATGTGGCCAGCTGGAGCCGCGACGGCCTGAGCCTGCGCGCGGTCGGCGGCCGGGTGCGTCTGCTGCCGCGCGGCGCGCATGCGCAGGGCAAGGGCATCTTCGTGGTGGCCGGCGAGGGCGTCGAGATCGAGGGCTTCGACTTCATCGGCGCCAGCGCGCCGGACGGCAACGGCGCCGGCATCCGCTTCGAGCGCGGCTCGCTGCGGGTGCGCGACTGCCTGTTCAGCCATTGCGAGATGGGCCTGCTGAGCAACAACGATAGCGCCGCCCGGCTGACGGTGGAGGACTGCGAGTTCGCCCATGCGCCGGCGCGCGCCCAGGGCCGGCCGGCGCATCTGCTCTATGCCGGCACGATCGCGCGGCTGGAAGTCAGCGGCTGCCATTTCCACCATGGCCGCACCGGCCATTTGCTGAAGAGCCGCGCGGCGCTGAACCTGATCCGCTACAACCGCCTGGACGATGCCGAGGGCTCGGCCAGCTACGAGCTGGAGTTCCCCAACGGCGGCCTGGCCCTGGTGCTGGGCAACGTGATCGTGCAGGGTCCGCGCAGCGAGAACCCGCATCTGCTGGCCTTCGGTGCCGAGGGCTACCGGCCCGGCCAGGCCCAGGGGCTCTGGCTGGTGCACAACACCCTGGTCGACAGCCTGCCGGCCGGCGGGCGCTTCCTGCGCGCGGCGCCGGGGCCGCTGCCGGCGCGGCTGCTGAACAATCTGCTGGTCGGGCCGGGCCTGTTCGACCCCGCCCCGGCCTGGGAGTCGCGCGGCAACGAGCGCGCCGCCGCGCTGCGGCCCGGCGCGGCGCTGCGCGGCCGCTTGGTCGATCCGGGGCCGGCCGCCGGCCCCGAAGGCGCGCCGCTGCGGCCCGAGCGCCAGCCCCGCGCGCCGCTGGGCAGCACGGCGCTGGCCGGGCCGGCGCGCTATCCCGGCGCGCTGCAACCGGACTAGCCGGGCCCGCAGGCGCTACAGTGCGAGCCTATGCTCGCCTATCGTCACGCCTTCCATGCCGGCAACCATGCCGATGTCCTGAAACACCTGGTGCTGTCGCAGGTGCTGCGCTACATGGGCGAGAAGGAGAAGCCTTACACCCTGGTCGACACCCATGCCGGCGCCGGCGGCTACTCGATCGAGGGCCGCTACGCGCAGAAGACCGCCGAATACAGCGCCGGCGTGGCGCGCCTGTACGACCGCAAGGACCTGCCCGCGCCGCTGGCCGCCTATATGGACCTGGTGCGCCAGTTCAACACCGACGGCCAGCTGCGCCAGTACCCCGGCTCGCCGGCGATCGCCAACCTCCTGATGCGCGAGCAGGACCGGCTGCGCTGCTACGAGCTGCACCCGACCGACCACCGCATCCTGGCCAGCTACCTGGAGAGCCGGCCCAACACCCAGGTCAGCGACAAGGACGGCTTCGCCTCGCTGAAGGGCGAGCTGCCGCCGCCCTCGCGCCGCGCCGCGGTGCTGATGGACCCGCCCTACGAGATCAAGACCGACTACGCCAAGGTGCTGGCCGCGCTGCGCGAGGGCCTGCAGAAGTTCGCCGAGGGCGTGTTCATGATCTGGTATCCGCAGCTGGCGCTGCTGGAATCGAGCCAGCTGGCGCAGCGCCTGAAGGCCGCCGCCGATGCCGGCGCGAAGAAGGGTTGGCTGCATGTGCGCCTGACCGTGACCCAGCCCGACGAACGCGGCTTCGGCATGCTGGGCAGCGGCATGTTCGTCGTCAACCCACCCTACACCCTGCACGACGAGCTGCAGGAATGCCTGCCCTATCTGGTCGAGAAGCTGGGCCAGTACGATGGCGCCAGCTTCCTGCTGGAGCAGAAGGCGGGTTGACTCCGCGCGCGGCCTTGACCGCGCGCCTGTCTTCCCCAGCGACACCCGAGGATCCGGCTTTGCCGGGCCTGCGGGTGTGCCCCCTTGAGGGGGTGGCCGCAGGCCGTAAGGGGTGGGCTCAATAACCGACGGTGAAGCGCCGGCGGATATGCTGACGCTGCTCCAGTTCGTCGACGATGGCGACGGCCAGGTCGGCGGTGCTGATGCGGCCGGGCTGGCCCTCGGCATCCAGCACCGGGGTTTCCAGGCTGCTGCGGTAGCTGCCGCGGCGCTCGCCCGGCTCCAGGTGCGGCGCGGGCGACAGGAAGGTCCAGTCCAGGCTGCTTTCCTGCTTGATCAGGTTCAGCGCCTCGCGCGCGGCCAGCGCGCCGGTCTTCCATTCGGCCGGGAAGTCCGGCAGGTCGACGATCTGCAGGCCCGGTGCGGCGTAGAGGCTGCCGGCGCCGCCGACCACCAGCAGGCGCTTCACCTCGGCGGCCTTGACGCCGGCGTAGATGGCCTGGGTGCCCTGCAGGAATTCCGCGTAGAGGTCGGCCACGCCCCAGCCGGGGTTGTAGGCGCTGACCACCGCGTCGCTGCCGCGCACCGCTTGCGCCACCGCCTCGGCCTGCAGCACATCGGCCTGCACCACCGTCAGGCCCGGTCGG
Organism: Roseateles sp. DAIF2; assembly: GCF_015624425.1. Taxonomy (NCBI): domain Bacteria; kingdom Pseudomonadati; phylum Pseudomonadota; class Betaproteobacteria; order Burkholderiales; family Sphaerotilaceae; genus Roseateles; species Roseateles sp. DAIF2. The sequence continues at coordinate 326,470 of NZ_CP049919.1, forward strand.
GCTTCCAGCTTGGCCGGGTCGCGGGCCAGCGCGACGACCTCGTGGCCGCGCGCCAGCAGCTCCGCCAGCACGGCCTTGCCGACAAATCCGGTGGGTCCGATCAATGCGACTTTCATCTGAGTTCCTTCTGGCCTGGAGGCCGTTTGCTTCGATGGCCTCAACTGTAGGAACTTCACAATCTCGCGTTAAGTCCTCAAAATCACCTTCTTTATTTAGAAAAACTTCATGATTGACGCATGCTGGAGCAGCTGAAACGCATGGCGGTGCTGGCCACCGTGGTCGAGCAGGGCAGCTTCGTGGCCGCGGCCCGGCAGCTGCGCACCACCACCTCGGCGGTCAGCCAGCAGATCCGGGCGCTGGAGCGCGACATGGGTGTGACCCTGCTGCACCGCTCGACCCGCAAGCTGGCGCTGACCCCGGCCGGCGCGCGCTTCCACGAGGGCTGCGCGGCGATGCTGGCGGCTGCCCAGCAGGCCCAGGCCGGACTGCTGCAGCTGCGCGACGCGCCCGAGGGCGAGCTGCGCGTCGCGGCGCCGGTCGGCTTTGGCCGCCATCTGGGGCCGGCGCTGGCGCCGCTGCTGCATGCGCATCCGGGCCTGTCCCTGCACCTGGAGGTGGACGACGGCTTCACCGACCTGGTGGCCAAGCGCATCGACCTGGCGGTGCGTTTCGGCCGCCTGCCCGACAGCGCCTGGGTGGCGCAGAAGCTGGGCGAGAAGAGCGTGAGCCTGTTCGCCGCGCCGGCCTACCTGGCGCGCCGCGGCGTGCCCGCGGGCGTGGCCGAGCTGAGCGCGCATGACTGGCTGCTGCTGCGCCCCGGCACCGACGGCTTCCACCAGCTGCCGCTGCGCACGCCTGGCGGCGGCAGCCAGACCCTGCGTGTCGCGCCCAAGGCCAGCAGCAACAACCAGCTGAGCCTGCAGCAGCTCTGCGAGGCCGGCCTGGGCCTGGCGCTGCTGAGCCCCAGCGACCTGGACGGCGCGGCGCAGGACGGCCGCCTGGTGCCGCTGCTGGCCGGGCTGGACCTGCCGGGTCTGCCGGTCTATGCGCTGACGCCGCAGCGCGATGCCCAGCCGGCCAAGGTGCGGCATGCGATCGCGGCGCTGAAGGCGCATTTCGAGCAGCTCGCGCCGGCCTGAGCGCACTTCATCGCCCGTGCGCTGCAGACCCGCGCTCGAGCGGCGACACTCGGCGCCTACTTCCAACGAGCCGGAGCTTGTTCCGATGGCCAGCAAGAGCACAACGACCACCGCCGAACCCGTCAAGGGTCCAGCCTCCTACTTCCCCTCGATCGAGAAGAAGTACGGCCAGCCGATCGAGCATTGGCTGAAGCTGATCGCGGCCCGGGGCGATCTCAAGCATATGGAGCTGGTGGCGCTGCTGAAGACCGAGCATGAGATGGGCCATGGCCATGCCAATGCGCTGGTCGCCTACCAGCTGGCGCGCGCCAAGAAGTAGCCGGGGGCTCAGGCCACCGGCAGCTTGCGAAAGCCGACGGCCATGCGGTTCCAGGCATTGATCAGCGCGATCGCCGCGCTCAGGTCAACCCGCTCCTTCTCATCGAACTGCGCGGCCAGCAGCGCATAGTCGGCATCCGGCGCATGGGTCTGGGGCAGCAGGGTCAGGGCCTCGGTCCAGGCCAGCGCGGCGCGTTCGCGCGGCGTAAAGAAGAGCGTCTCGCGCCAGACCGCAACGGCATAAAGCCGGCGCTCGGTCTCGCCCTTCCGGCGCGCGTCGGTGCTGTGCAGGTCGACGCAGAAGGCGCAGCCGTTCAGCTGCGAGGCGCGCAGCTTGACCAGGTCCAGCAGCAGCGGCTCCAGGCCCAGCCTGCCGACCGCGGCATCCAGCGCGATCAGCGCCTTCACGGCCTCGGGCGAGGCTTTGTAAAAATCGATCCGGGCGTACTTCTGTTCCATGTTCAGGCTGCGTCGTGGAATGGGGGGATGGAGCCACTGTAGGAGCGGCCCGGCCGCGTCGCGGAGGCCAATCCGCGGCATTTCCAGGAGTCCAGTCGTTGGAGCTGCATCTCGTCGTCGATCCCGGCCAGGCCGATCTGGTCGGCCAGCTCTGCCGCCAGATCCGCGGGCTGATCCGCGGCGGCCACCTCGCCGCGGGTGAGCGCCTGCCGCCGACGCGGCTGCTGGCCGCGCAGCTGGGCCTGTCGCGCAAGACCGTGGCCGAGGCCTATGCGCGCCTGGCCTACGAGCGCCTGCTGGAGGGCCGGCCGGGCAGCGGCACCTTCGTGGCCCGAGCCGCGCCGCCGCCGGCCGAGCCACGGCCATCGCTCGCGTCGGAGAGCGGTGCGGACGCGCGCATCGCGCGATGGCGTGCCCTGACGCTGCCGCTGCGTCATCCGGCGCCGCAGGGCGGCGCGCGCTACGAGTACATCGGCGGCGCGCCGGAGCCGCGCCTGTTCCCGCATGAGGCCTGGCGCCGCTGCATGCAGCATGGGCTGCGCCAGGACGCGGCGCGGTCGCGCGGGCAATACGGCCCGGCCGAGGGCCTGCCCGAGTTGCGCGAGGCGATCGCGCGGCACCTGGCCTTCGCGCGCGGCGTGCGGGCCGAGGCGAGCGAGGTGCTGGTCACCAACGGTGCGCAGCAGGCGCTGGACCTGCTGGCGCGGGTGCTGGTGGAGCCGGGCTGCACGGTGGCGGTCGAGGAGCCCGGCTATCTGCAGGCGCGGCTGCTGCTGCAGGCGCAGGGCGCGCGCGTCGTCGGCGTGCCGGTCGATGCCGAGGGCCTGATCGTCGAGCGCATCCCGGCCGAGGCGCGGCTGATCTATGTGACACCGGCACACCAGTTCCCGTTGGGCATGCCGATGAGTCCGGCGCGGCGCCGCGCCCTGCTGGCCCATGCGCAGCGCCATGGCGCGATCCTGGTCGAGGACGACTACGACAGCGAGTTCCGCTACGAGGGCCGGCCCACCGATTCGCTGCAGGGCCTGGACGAGCAGGGGCGGGTGGCCTTCGTCGGCAGCTTTTCCAAGACCCTGTCGCCGAGCCTGCGGCTGGGCTACCTGGTCGCGCCGCGGCCGCTGATCGAGGCCGTGGCCAATGCCAAGCATCTGGCCGACTGGCACAGCCCGCTGCCGGCGCAATGGGCGCTGGCCCGCTTCATCGCCGAGGGCGAGCTGCGCAAGCACATCGGCCGCTGCCACCAGGCCTATGCGCGGCGCCGCGCGCTGCTGCTGGAACAGCTGGCCGGGCCGTTGGCTCCCTGGTTCGAGGCGGTGCCAATCGAGGCCGGGTTTCACATGGCCGCGCTGGCGTGCCGGCCGCTGGACATGGCGGCGCTGCTGAGCCTGGCGCGGCGTGTCGAGGTGGGGCTGTACCCGCTCGACGTGTTCTATGCCGAGGGGGCACCGCGTCAGGGGCTGGTGCTGGGCTTCGGCGCGATCGAGGCGCTGGACATCCCGCCCTCGCTGGAGCGGGTGCGCGAGGTGCTGCTGCAGCTGGACGGCTAGTCAGCGCCGCTCGACCACCAGCGGTTGCAGCGCCAGCTCGCCGCGCAGCCGCTCGGCCGCCTGGCGCGCGTCCTCGCGGCTGCTGTAGGGGCCGGCCTGCAGGCGGTGCAGGCCCTTGTCGCGCACGACGGCCAGCAGCGGCGCCAGCCAGTCCAGCCGCGCCAGCACCTGCTGGCGCATCGCCTCGGCGCCGTCCAGCCGGCCATAGGCGCCCAGCTGGACCCAGAAGCCGGCGGCGATCTTGGCCTGGGTCTGCGGCGCCGGCGCTGCAGCCGGTTCGGCGGCGGGCGGCGGCGCCACGTTGGCGGTGGTGGTCGGCTCGGGTGCGCCGGGGGCGGCGCTAGCCACATAGACCGGCGGCGGCTCGGCGGCCGGCAGCGGCGCGGCCTCGGGGCTACCGTTGCCGCGCATCCAGGCGCCGGTGCGGATGTCCTCGTAGGTCAGGCGCTCCAGCTCCACCGGCGCGACGCCGCGCAGCAGGTCCAGCTTCAGCGCGGCGGTGTAGCTCAGGTCGATGATGCGGCCGGCATGGAAGGGACCGCGGTCGTTGACGCGCACGATCACCTCGCGGCCGTTCTTCGGGTTGCGCACGCGGGCGTAGCTCGGGATCGGCATGGTCGGGTGCGCGGCCGTCATCGCGTACATGTTGTAGACCTCGCCGCTGGAGGTCGGCCGGCCGTGGAATTTGCGGCCGTACCAGGAGGCCAGGCCGCGCTCGACCAGCGGGGCGTCCTCGGTCATCGGCTGGTAGCGCTGGCCCAGCACCTCGTAGGGCTTGTTGGGGCCGCCCTTGCGGATGTTCTCCAGCCGGGGCAGGGCGTCGGGCACCTTGTGCAGGTCGGGCGGGATCACCGCGTCGGGGCCGTCCCGGTCCGGCCAGCCGCCGGCCGGCCGCGAGGGCAGGGTCGGCGATGAGGTCTGCTGCGGCGCACGCGAGGCGCAACCGGCCAGCAGGGCGGCCAGCAGCGCCAGCGAGATCAGGGACAGGGGCTTGTTGTGCTGCGACATCGGCCGCGATGGTAGCCGCTCGGCCGCGCTCCCGAGCGGCCGGAAACCAAGGGATACGTACGCAAAGACCGAGAGCCGCGCCGGGTCGGTCTTGGCTATGCTGCGGCGTCCCCACTGCGCCTTTGTCGCCATGAGCATCACCGACTTTGTCTTCGCCCCTCAGGTCCAGCCCAGCGTCGCGGTGCGCGGCAGCCGGCAGCGCTATGCGGTGCAGCGCATCTTCTGCGTCGGCCGCAACTACGCGGCCCATGCGCGCGAGATGGGCGGCAACCCCGACCGCGAGCCGCCGTTCTACTTCACCAAACCGGCCAATGCGCTGCTGCCTTCGGGCTCGGTGATGGCCTATCCGCCCGGCACGCAGAACCTGCACTACGAGATGGAGCTGGTGGTCGCGATCGGTGCGCCGGTGTTCAGGGTCACGCCCCAGGCCGCCGGCGCGGCCGTCTGGGGCTATGCCGCGGGCCTGGACATGACGCGCCGCGACCTGCAGGCCGAGGCCAAGGCCGCCGGCCGGCCCTGGGACACCGCCAAGGGCTTCGAGAACTCGGCCGTCATCACCGAGCTGGTGCCGCTGGCCGAGACCGGCGAGCTGAAGGCCGGCGCGATCACCCTGGCGGTCAATGGCAGCGAGAAGCAGCGCGGCGACCTGTCGGACATGATCTGGAGCGTGCCCGAGATCATCGCCAACCTGTCGCAGTTCTATCACCTGCAGCCGGGCGACCTGATCTACACCGGCACGCCCGAGGGCGTCGGCGCGGTGAAGCCGGGCGACCGCCTCAGCGGCCGCATCGAGGGTCTGGGCGAACTGAGCCTGGAGATCGGCGCTGCTGACTGAACGACAGACTTGACGCGCACGGCCGCGAGGCCGAGCATCGCCCTTCTGTGCCATGCACAGGGAGGTGGTCATGGAACTCAGCTCCCCGTCGGCCGCCGCCGGCCGCAGCTACCGGGACCTGCCCGGCCCGCGCGGCATTCCGCTGCTGGGCAATGCGCTGCAGATCGAATCGGCCCGCTTTCACCAGCAGCTGGAGCATTGGGCCGCGATCCATGGCCCGCTGTACCGGCTGCAGCTGGGCGACCGGCGCGCGGTGGTGGTCGGCGAGCACCAGGCGGTGGCCGCGATCCTGCGCGACCGCCCCGAGGGCTATCGCCGCACCACCAAGCTGGAGGCGGTCTGGCGCGAGATGGGCCTGCCGGTCGGCGTGTTCGGCGCCCATGGCGAGGCCTGGGCGCGCCAGCGCCGCATGGTGATGGCCGGCTTCGACCCGGGCCATGTGCGCGAGTATTTCCCGGCGATGCAGCGGGTGGCGGCGCGCCTGGCCGCGCGCTGGCGCCTGGCCGCGCGGGTGGAGCGCTCGATCGACCTGCAGGCCGACCTGATGCGCTACACGGTGGACACGATCGCTGGCCTGGCCTTCGGCACCGAGGTCAACACGCTGGCGCCGGAGGCGGGCGAGGAGGTGATCCAGCGCCATCTGGACAAGATCTTCCCGGCGTTGCTGGCGCGCGTGCTGGCGCCGCTGCCGCTGTGGCGCTGGTGGCCCAGCCGGGCGGACCGCGAGCTGGCCGGCAGCATCGAGGCGGTCAACACCGCGGTGGCCAGCTTCATCGCGCGTTCGCGCGCCCGGCTGATGGCCGAGCCTTCGCGGCGCGCGCGGCCGACCCATCTGCTGGAGGCGATGCTGGTCGCGGCCGACCAGCCGGACAGCGGGGTCGACGACGATCAGGTCGCCGGCAATGTGCTGACCATGCTGCTGGCCGGCGAGGACACCACCGCCAACACCCTGGCCTGGCTGATCTATCTGCTGTGGCGCCATCCGGTGGCGCTGGCGCGGGTGCAGGCCGAGCTGCTGGACGGCGCGCCGCAGGCGGAGCAGACCGGCCAGGAGCAGCTCGCCGGTCTGGCCTATCTGGACGCCTGCATCCAGGAGACGATGCGGCTCAAGCCGGTGGCGCCGATCCTGGCGTTGCAGGCCCTGCAGGAGCGCCGCATCGGCGATCTGCATATCGAGGCCGGCACCGTGGTGCTCTGCCTGCTGCGCCACGACAGCGTCGACGAGGCGCAGGTGCCGCGGCCCCAGGCCTTCGAACCCGAGCGCTGGCTGGACGGCACGAGTGCCGCGGCGCTGCGGCACCTGGCGATGCCCTTCGGCGCCGGGCCGCGCATCTGCCCGGGGCGCTACCTGGCGATCCTGGAAATCAAGCTGGCGATGGCGATGCTGCTGGGCCGCTTCGAGATCCTGGCGGTCGACACGCCGGAGGGTGGCGAGGCCGCGGAACGCCTGGTCTTCACGATGGCGCCCACCAGCCTGGGCATGCGGCTGCGCGAACGCTGAACTGGCCGACAATGGCGGCCGTCGTCCCGCCTTCACCTCTGCAGCCCCCATGTTCGACCACAACGAGACCCTGGAAGAAGCCCGCGCCCGCAATATCCGCGAGGCGCTGATCGAAGACATCGGCGTGGCCGACTGGACCGCGCGGCTGGTGCCGGCCGGGCGCCGCGTCCGGGCGCAGGTGCGGGTGCGTGACGAGGCCGCGGTGCTGTGCGGGCGCGACTGGTTCGAGGGCGTGTTCGCCGCGCTGGACGCGACGGCCCGCATCGACTGGCGCTATGCCGAGGGCGCGCGCATGGCGGCCGACACCCTGGTCTGCGAGATCGAGGCCGACGGCCGCGCGCTGCTGTCCGCCGAGCGCCCGGCGCTGAACTTCCTGCAGCTGCTGTCCGGCACCGCGACGATCACCCGCGCCCATGCGGATGCGGTCGAGGGCGCCAGCCCCAACCCACGCGGCTGCGCCGTACTGGACACGCGCAAGACCCTGCCGGGCCTGCGCCTGGCGCAGAAATACGCGGTGCGCGTCGGCGGCGGCGCCAACCAGCGCCTGGCGCTCTACGCCGGCATCCTGATCAAGGAGAACCATATCGCCGCGGCTGGCGGCGTGGCCGCGGCGCTGCGCGCCGCGCAGGCGCTGAACGCCGGCGTCGACATCCAGATCGAGGTCGAGAGCCTGGCCGAGCTGAGCGAGGCGCTGGAGGCCGGCGCCACCAGCGTGCTGCTGGACAACTTCGACGAGGCGATGATGAAGGAGGCGGTGGCGCTGAACGCCGCGCGCGGCGGCGCGGCGCTGCTGGAGGTCTCGGGCGGCGTCGCGCTGGAGCAGCTGCGCTGGATCGCTGCCACCGGGGTGGACCGCATCTCGATCGGCCGCCTGACCAAGGATGTCCGGGCGGTCGACTATTCGATGCGGGTGCTGGGTCCCGTTTAGGCCATCGTCTTGCGGCGGCGGCGCGCGACCAGGCCCACGACGGCCAGGCCGCCCAGCATCAGCGCATAGCTCTCGGGCTCTGGCACCGCGGCCAGCAGTTCGGCGCGGGCGTTGTAGGCCAGGTCGGTGTAGTTGCTGAACACGCCGTCCATGCCCCAGCCGAGATACTTGCCGTATTGCGCCGCGGCCGGCTCCGGATTGGCCTGGGCGAAGGTGTAGCCGTGCACCAGCAGGCCGGCCGCGTGGGCCGCCGCGATATAGGCCTGGTTGACCGCATTGGCGCCGCCGGCGGTGATCGAGGGGCCGATGCCGTTGACCCATTTGGCGATGTCGCTGAAGGAGGCGCTGGCCGTATTGCCCAGGAACACCTCCTGGATGCTCATGCCCAGCGCATCCTGCTTGGCGCGGAGGCTCTTCAGGGTGTCCAGGCTGAAGGACTGGATGAAGACCTTGTCGCTGGACCTGCCGTAGCCGAAGGCCTGCAGCGAGGCCAGGATCTTGTCCTCCATGGCCGGGGCGGCGATCTTGGCCTCGGGGTAGATGCCGATCGTGCGGCCGGTCAGCGCGCCCTGCGACTTGGCCAGGGCCAGCACCTCGTCGAAGGTGGGGATGCGCAGCGGGTTCGCCGAGCTGGGCGTGAAGCCCGGATAGCTGGTCTTGGCGGTGCCGGTGGGCTTGACGGTCAGCTGCTTGATCTCGGCCAGCGTGTAGTCCGAGACCTTGTAGCCGCCGTTGCGCGCGCCCAGCTTGCTGGCCACATCGGTGGTGCGGTTCAAGGTGGTGTCGTGCATCGCGACCAGATGGCCGTCCTTGCTCAGCTGCAGATCGGGCTCGATGTAGTCGGCGCCCATCCTGATCGCCAGCTCGTAGCCGGCCAGCGTGTGTTCGGGCAGGTAGCCGCTGGCGCCGCGGTGCGCGATCACCAGCGGGGCCTGGCCGTGCAGGGTCTTCAGCGCGTCGGCGCTGGCGGGCAGGGCGGCGGCGGCCAGCAGCAGGGCGGCCAGGGCCGGCGGGGCGAAGCGGGGGCGGAAGGAGGCGGTCATGCGAGGATCCTTGTCGGTCTTGGGGGAGGGAATGCGGCCCGCAATCTAGGCCGGGCCGGTGACGCGGCCGCCATCGGCGCATGGGCCGAACGGCATCCCCCGCGTGCGCGCTGCGCGCGCCGCCTCAACTTCCCTCTGCCGCCTGCCTGAACTCCTGCGCCAGTTGGTCGATGAACAGCCGCGTGCGTGCCGGCAGGAAGCGCCGCGAGGGGAAGACCAGCTGGATCGGCGCGATGTCGCCGCGCCAGTCGGGCAGCAGCTCGACCAGGCGGCCCTCGGCCATCTCGCGGCGTACATCCCAGATCGAGCGCCGCATCACGCCCAGGCCGGCCAGGCCCCAGTCGTTGGCCAGCTCGCCGTTGTCGCAGGACAGGCGCCCGCCGACCCGCACCAGGGTCGGCGCGGCGGCCCGCGGCGCGTCGCGGCGCCAGAAGCTCCATTCGCTCTCGGTCGCGCCCTGGCGGGCGACGACGATGCATTGGTGGCCGGCCAGGTCCTCGGGGCGCGCGGGCCGGCCGTGGCGGGCCAGGTACTCGGGCGTGGCGCAGACGATGCGGCGGTTGTCGGCCAGGTGCCGCGCCACCAGGCGCGAGTCCGGCGGGCCGCCGATGCGCACCGCGCAGTCGTAGCCGCCCTCCAGCAGGTCGACCAGGGTGTCGCTCAGCGAGAGCTGCACCGTGACCGCCGGATGCGCGGCCGCGAAGCGCGCCAGCGCCGGCCCGATCCAGCGCCGCCCCAGCGCCACCGGGGAGCTGACCCGCAGCAGGCCCTGCGCCTGCTGGCGGCCGCGGCCGATCGCGGCCTCGGCCTCGTCGACCTGGGCCAGGATGGCCAAGCATTGCTCGAAGTAGATCGCGCCCTCCTCGGTCAGCGCGAGCCGGCGCGAGTTGCGCTGCAGCAGCCGCGCGCCCAGCTCGGCCTCCAGCCGCGCCAGCCGTTTGCTGCCCACCGCCGGCGAAAAGCCCAGCACCCGTCCGGCAGCGGACAGGCTGCCGGCCTGCACGGTCTGGACGAACAAACGCATATCGGCCAGCTCGGCCATGCTCGACTCCCGGTGATCTATTCCAAATTGGAGAAGCTGCTTGTGCAGCAAGGCGGATTCTCAATTATTTGGGAAAAGAAGACAGTGGCGCTCATTCAGACCACCGGAATGCCATCCCATGTCCGCCCCACCCGCCGCCGGCTCTGCCGAGCGCCTGCCGCTGCCGATCATCGCGCTGGCGCTGGCCGCCTTCGCGATCGGCACCACCGAGTTCGTCATCATGGGCATCCTGCCCGAGGTCGCGCGCGATCTGGGCGTGGACCTGCCGGCCGCTGGCCTGCTGGTCAGCGGCTATGCGCTGGGCGTGGCCCTGGGCGCGCCGCTGGTGGCGCTGGCCACCGCGCGCTGGCCGCGCAAGACCACCCTGCTGGTGCTGATGGGCCTGTTCATCGCCGGCAACCTGCTGTCGGCCCTGGCACCGGGCTACGGGCTCCTGATGGCGGGCCGGGTGCTGGCCTCGCTGGCCCATGGCTCCTTCTTCGGCATCGGCGCGGTGGTGGCCAGCGGCCTGGTGGCGCCGACGCGCCGCGCCGCCGCGGTGGCGCTGATGTTCACCGGCCTGACCCTGGCCAATGTGCTGGGCGTGCCGCTGGGCACCTGGATCGGCCAGGGCTGGGGCTGGCGCGCCACCTTCTGGACCGTGTCGGTGCTGGGCGTGCTGGCGCTGGTGGCGGTCGCGGCCCTGGTGCCGCGCGCGGGCCGCGCCGCGGCCGGTGAGGGCGGTGCCAGCGAATGGCGCGTGCTGCGCGACCGCCAGGTGCTGGCCGCGCTGGGCCTGACGGTGCTGGGCTTCGGCGGCATCTTCACCGCCTTCACCTATATCGCACCGCTGCTGCGTGAGCAGACCGGGCTCGCGCCCGGCGCGGTGACCGGCGTGCTGTGCCTGTTCGGCCTGGGCCTGACCCTGGGCAATGTGCTGGGCGGGCGCCTGGCCGACCGCTGGCCGCGCGGCTCGATGCTGGGCATCCTGGCGGCGCTGGCCGCGGTCGAGGCCCTGCTGGCGCTGACCGCGACCCGGCCGCTGCCGGCGATCGCCACCGTGTTCGCCTGGGGCATCGCGGCCTTCGCCACCGTGCCGGGCCTGCAGATGCGCGTGCTGGAGCGCGCCGGCGCCGCGCCCACCCTGGCCTCGACCCTGAACATCGGCGCCTTCAATCTGGGCAATGCCGGCGGTGCCTGGCTGGGCGGCGCGCTGCTGGCGGCCGACTGGTCCCTGCGCAGCCTGCCGTTGGCCGCCGCCGCGCTGGCCCTGCTGGCGCTCGCGCTGGCGGCCGTCGGCGGGTCGTCACCCGCCACCTCTTCTTCTTCACTGCAACTCGTCAAGGAATCCTGACATGACTTTCTCGCTGCAAGGACAGACCGTCGCCGTGCTCGGCGGCAGCTCGGGCATCGGCCTGGCGGTGGCGCGCGGCGCGCTGGCAGCCGGCGCCAGCACCTGGATCGCGGGGCGCGACCCGCAGCGCCTGGCCGCGGCCGTCGCCGCCACGCCGGGCCTGCGCAGCGCCGCGCTGGACATCGGCGACGGCCCGGCATTGGCCGCCTTCTTCGAGCGCATCGGCGGCCTCGACCATCTGGTCGTCACCGCCGGCGCCAGCATCGGGGCGGCGCCGCTGGGCGAGCTGGACCTGGCGGGCGCGGCGCGCGAGGCGCTGGACGTCAAGCTGCTGGGCAGCCTGCGCGCCGCGCAGCAGGCGCTGCCGTGGCTGCGCCCCGGCGGCTCGATCGGCTTCACCTCGGGCATGCTGGCGCGCAAGCCGACGCCCAATGCCCTGGTCAAGACGGTGATCAATGCCGGCCTGGAGGCGGCGGTGCGCCAGCTGGCCCGGGAACTGGCGCCGCGGCTGCGCGTCTACGCGGTCAGCCCGGGGCCGGTGGACACGCCGGGCTGGAGCTTTCCGGATGCGGCCAGCCGCGCCGAGAAGTTCCGCCAGCTCGGTGCCGGCCTGCCGCTGGGCTACACGGCGACTGCCGAGGAGACCGCGGCGGCCTATCTGTTCGCGATGGGCGCGCGCGGCCTGACCGGCGCGGTGCTGGACCTGGACAGCGGCGCGACCCTGGGCTGAACCGGCCCCGCACTTGACGGCGGCGCGGCGCCTGCCGAGCATGCGGGGCAGCGGCGCGGCCGAGCGCCGCCGGGAGATGCCGTCATGTCTGCCGCAGGAGCCGATTCCTTCGAGCTGCAGCTGAGCCTGCCGCTGCCGGACGAGGTGCAGCTGCGCCGGCGCTTCGCCGCGCCGCGCGAGGCGCTGTTCGAGGCCTTCACCCGGCCGGAGCGGGTGCAGCGCTGGTGCTGCGGCCCCGAGGGTTGGAGCCTGCCGGTCTGCCGCATCGAGGCGCGCTGCGGCGGCTGCCTGCGCTACGAATGGGCCGGCGCCGACGGCCGGCGCATGGGCATGAGCGGGCGCTTCATCGAGCTGCGGGCGCCGGAGCGCCTGGTGCATTTCGAACGCTTCGACGAGGACTGGACCGAGGGCGAGACCCGGGTGGCGACCGAGTTCGCTGCGCTGGCGCCGGGCCTGACCCTGGTGACGGTGACGATCCGCTTCAGCGGCCAGCGCGGCCGCGATCGGGCGCTGGCCTGCGGCATGACCGCGGGCATGGCCCAGGGCTATCGGAGGCTGGACGCGCTGTTGCTCAGCTGAGGAACCAGTCCTCGTCGGGCAGCTTGGCGAAGACGCGGCGCAGGCCCTCGCCCCAGCCGCGGCTGAGCTTGAGGAAATAGGGATCGGTGGCCTCGACGCGGTGCACCGCGGCGGGCGTGAAGCTGTCGCCGCGGTACAGCAGCATGTCGATCGGCAGGCCCACCGAGAGGTTGCTGCGTATCGTCGAGTCGAAGGAGATCAGGGTGCACTTGGTCGCCTCGGCCAGCGAGCTGTCGAAGCGGATCACCCGGTCGATGATGGGCTTGCCGTACTTGGCCTCGCCGATCTGGAAATAGGGCGTGTCCTCGGTGGCCTCGATGAAGTTGCCCTGCGGGTAGACATGGAAGAGGCGCGGCGCCTCGCCCCTGATCTGGCCGCCGACGATGAAGTTGGCGCCGAAATCCACGCCCTGGCCCAGGGTGGCGTCGTTGGCATCGCGCGCCACCACCTCCTTCAGGGTGCGGCCGACCAGCTCGGCGGCGTCGTACAGCGAGGGGGTGTTCAGCAGGTGCTTGCCCTCCTGCTCGCAGCGCTGGCGCAGCAGGCTGATCACGCTCTGCGTGGTGGCCAGGTTGCCGGCATTCAGCACGCAGAGCATGCGCTCGCCCGGCGCCTCGAACAGGTTCATCTTGCGGAAGGTCGAGATATGGTCGACGCCCGCATTGGTGCGCGAATCCGAGGCGAACAGCAGGCCGGCCTTCAGCCGCATGGCAACGCAGTAAGTCATGAGGCCGAATTATTGCTGCTGGGCCTGCGCGCCGGCCAAGGTGACCTGCACCATCGTGTGCAGGACTTCGCTGCCGCCGCCCAGGCGCATGCCGCGCACCGGGCAGGCGTCCAGGTAGTCGGCGCCGATCGCCAGCTTGACATAGCGGCCATCGGCCAGGCATTGGTTGCTGACGTCGAAGCCCAGCCAGCCTTCGGTCAGGCGCACCTCGGCCCAGGCATGGCTGGCCACATGCTCGGCATCCGCGGCCAGGTAGCCGGAGACATAGCGCGCCGGCAGGCCCAGCAGGCGCGCGCAGGTGACGAAGACCTGGGCATGGTCCTGGCAGACGCCCAGGCGCGAGGCGAAGGCCTCGGCCGCCGGCGTGGCGGCGTCGGTGACGCCGGGCGTGTAGGGCATGTGCTGGCCCAGCGCCCGCATCAGGGTCTGCAGCGCCGGCAGCGGGTCGGCGCCGGCGCAGCCGGCGGCGAACTCGCGCAGCGCCGCGTCGGGCCGGGTCAGCGGCGATTCGCGCAGGAACAGCGGTGCCGGCAGCTCGTCCCGCGGGTCGGGCGCGGGCGGGGCGTCCTGCGTGTCGACCTCGCCGCGCGCGTAAAGGTGGATCTCGCGGCCGGGGTGGTCCAGGGTCAGCACATGCATCACATTGCCATAGGCATCGCGCGTGTCCTTGGCCGGTGCCGGCAGCTGCAACGCCCAGCGCAGCACGGTCTGGCGCGTGCCGCTCTGCGGCGTCAGGCGCAGGTACTGGGTGCTGCGCGCCACCGGGGCGTCGTAGCGGTAGATGGTCTCGTGGGCAATGACCAGGTGCATATCAGTTGGCCTCGAGATAGGCGGTGCGGATCGCTTCGCCCAGCCCCGCCGATTCGTCCAGGAAGCCGGTCAGCCAGCGGTGCAGGCCCGTCTCCAGGATCTCGTCGACGCCGCCATATTCCAGGCGCAGGGCCAGGCGGCCGGCCAGCTGCTTGACCTGGCGGCCGGCATCCTGTGCGCCGGGGTTGGCCTCGATCTGCGGCAGGATCGCGACGATTTCGTCGCAGCAGGCGCGTAGGGACCGCGGCACGTCCGGGCGCAGGATCAGCAGCTCGGTGACGCGCCGGCCGTCCAGGCTGTCGCGATAGGCCGCGTGGTAGGCCTCGAAGGCCGACAGCGAGCGCAAGAGCGCGCTCCAGGCATAGAAGTCCGGCGCGCTCTCGCTGGGCGCGTCGACCGGCATCAGCGAGGCCACGGCCGGCTCGATCAGCTGCGATTTCACGTCCAGCAGGCGCGCGGTGTTGTCGGCCCGCTCGACGAAGGTGCCCAGGCGGATGAAGCAGTAGGCGTCGTTGCGCTGCAGGGTGCCGTAGGTGGCGCCGCGGAACAGGTGCGAGCGCTCCTTGACCCAGTCGAAATAGCTGGAGACGCTGGGGATGCCGCGCTTGGGCAGGCCGCGGCCTTCAAGCCAGGTGGCGTTGATCGCCTCCCACATCTCGGCGGTGATCTGGCCGCGCACCGCATGGGCGTTCTCGCGCGCCAGCTTCAGGCAGCTCAGCACCGAGGCCGGGTTCTCCAGGTCCAGGGCCATGAAGTTGAACAGCGACTGCGCATCGAGCTTGGGGTGGCGCGCGCTGTAGGCCTCCAGCGCGCCGGTGACGGCCAGCGGCGCGGCCAGCTCGGTCAGTGCGCCGCGGCTCTGCGGCAGCAGGGACAGCGAATGGGTCACGTCCAGCATGCGCACCAGGTTCTCGGCGCGCTCCACATAGCGGCTCATCCAGTAGAGCTGGGCGGCGGTTCTCGACAGCATAGTCAGGCCTCCCGCCGGGCCGACCCAAGGGAGGCCTGCGCCCCCATGGGGGGCAGTGAACAAAGTGAGCGTGGGGGCATCATTTCAGGCCTCCAGGATCCAGGTGTCCTTGGTGCCGCCGCCTTGGGACGAGTTCACCACCAGGGATCCTTGTTTCAATGCCACGCGCGTCAGGCCGCCCGCCACCATGGTCGTCTCGCGTCCGGTCAGCACGAAGGGCCGCAGGTCGATATGGCGCGGCGCGATGCCGCTCTCGACGAAGGTCGGGCAGCTCGACAGGCACAGCGTGGGCTGCGCGATGTAGTTGCTCGGATTGGCCTGGACCCGCTCGCGGAAGTCCGCCACCTCGGCCGCAGTCGAGGCCGGGCCGACCAGCATGCCGTAGCCGCCGGCGCCATGCACCTCCTTGACCACCAGCTCGGCCATATGGGCCAGCACATGTTCCAGGTCCGCCGCCCGGCGGCATTGCCAGGTCGGCACGTTGTGCAGGATCGGCTCCTCGTTCAGATAGAAGCGGATCATGTCCGGCACATAGGGATAGATGGACTTGTCGTCCGCGACCCCGGTGCCGATCGCATTGGCCAGGATCAGGTGGCCCCGCTTGTAGACCGACAGCAGGCCCGGCACGCCCAGCATCGAGTCGGCGCGAAAGGCCAGCGGGTCGAGGAAGGCGTCGTCGATGCGGCGGTAGATCACGTCGACCCGCTGCGGGCCGACGGTGGTGCGCATATAGAGGTAGTCGTCCTTGACGAACAGGTCCTGCCCCTCGACCAGCTCCACGCCCATCTGCTGGGCCAGGAAGGCATGCTCGAAATAGGCGCTGTTGAAGGGCCCGGGCGTCAGCACCACGACGGTCGGGTTCTCCGCCAGGCTGGCATGGCGCAGGGTGTTCAGCAGCAGGGTCGGGTAATGCGCGACCGGCGCCACCTGGTAGCGCTCGAACAGCTCGGGGAACAGCCGCATCATCATCTTGCGGTTCTCCAGCATGTAGGAGACGCCGCTGGGCACGCGCAGGTTGTCCTCCAGCACGTAGTAGCCGCCGTCGCTGTGGCGGATCAGGTCCACGCCGGTGATCTGGGTGTAGATGCCATGCGGCAGGTCCAGGCCCTGCATCGCCGGCTGGTATTGGGCATTGGCGAACACCTGCTCGGCCGGGATCAGGCCGGCCTTGACGATCTCGTGCTCGTGGTAGATGTCCCACAGGAATTTGTTGAGCGCGCTGACGCGCTGGCGCAGCCCGGCCTCCAGCATCTGCCATTCGCTGGCCGGCACGATGCGCGGCACGGTGTCGAAGGGGATCAGGCGCTCGGCGCCGGCCTCATCGCCGTAGACCGCGAAGGTGATGCCGACCTTGTGGAACAGCAGGTCGGCCTCGGCGCGCTTCTTGGCCAGGGCCTCGGGCGTCTGTGCGTGCAGCCAATGCGCGAATTCCTGGTAATGCGGGCGGATCGCGCCGCTGGCCAGCAGCATCTCGTCGTGGTGGCCCGGGGGCGGCAGGGTCAGGGCATGCATGATGGGTCGGAACTCCGTCGTCTGCGTGAACCTGTGTAGATGCAAGCCCTGTGCCGAGGGCCAGGGCCATAGCCATGAGCACAGCTTGCCCGAACTTGGTGCCCGAATCCAGCCGGCACCGTGCCGGTGCGCCCGGCCCGCGTCGTGCTGGTGCATCACCCGGGCTTGCGGCCCTCGAGGCGGCGGGATACAAAACCGGGGATGAGCGTCGCCGAGCCGATCGATCCGTCTCCTCCACCTCTCGCCGCCACCTCCGCCCCGCGCGGCGACCGCCTGCGCCTGGGCAGCTGGCTGAGCGCCGCGGTGCTGTCGGCGGTGCTGCTGGCCGTGCTGGGCTATGCGGCGCTGATCGGCTCCTTCGCGCGCGCCAATGCGGAGCGCGGCGCCAACGAGGCGCTGCGCCAGATCGCGGTGGACTTCCGCGACGCGCTGGACCGCGGCATGGCCCAGCAGTTCCGCGAGGTCAAGGTGCTGTCGCAGCTGGAGCTGTTCCAGCATCACGAGGACCCGGCCGCGATGCGGCGCGCGCTGAACCAGATCCAGCTGGGCCTGCCGCAGTTCGCCTGGATGGGCGTGACCGATGCCGAGGGCAAGGTGCTGGCCTCCGGCGGCGGGCTGCTGGAGGGGGTCAATGTCTCGAAGCGGCCCTGGTGGCAGAACGCGCTGCAGGGCATCTATGTCGGCGACGTGCATGCCGCGGTGCTGCTAGAGAAACTGCTGCCGCAGCAGAACGATCCCTGGCGCTTCGTCGACTTCGCCTGGCCGCTGCGCAACGAGCGCGGCCAGGTGCTGGGCGTGTTCGGCGTGCACCTGAGCTGGGGCTGGGCGCGCCAGATCAAGAGCGAACTGATCGATGCGGCGATGGAGTCGCACGAGGCCGAGGCCCTGGTGATCGGCAAGGACGGCACGGTGCTGCTCGGCCCGCCGGCGCTGGAGGGCAAGAAGCTTGGCGGCGTCGCGCTGGAGCCCGGGCCGGCCAGCCAGGTGCTGCGCTATACCGAGGCCGGCGTCGACTATTTCGCGGTGGCCGCCGCCACCCGCGGCCAGGGCGCCTATACCGGCCTGGGCTGGACCGTGCTGCTGCGCAAGCCCGAGGCGCTGGCGCTGGCCGACTACCACCGGCTGCGCCTGCAGATCATCGTCACCGCGCTGGTGCTGATGCTGCTGTCCGTGCCGCTGGCGCGCTGGCTGTCGCGCCGGCTGACGGCGCCGCTGGTGCGGCTGGCCAATGCGATCGCGGCGCGGCGCCATCTGGGCGAGGGCGGGCAGATGCCCCATGTCGGCGGCTACCGCGAGGTGGCGCTGCTGTCCGACGCTTTAGGCGATCTGTCGCGCCGCCAGGCCGAGCAGGACGCGGCGCTGGCCGGACTGAACGCCTCGCTGGAGCAGCGCGTGGCGCAGCGCACCCAGGAGCTGCAGCAGGCCCTGGCCCAGCTGCAGGCCGGCGAGCGGCGCCTGCGCATGATCACCGACAACCTGCCGGCGCTGATCTCCTATATCGACCGCGACCAGCGCCTGCTGTTCCTGAACGCCACCTTCCAGTCCTGGATGGGCCTGGACCCGCGGGCCGCGCTGGGCCGGCGCCTGCCCGAGCTGCTGAGCCCCGGCGACTACTCGGCACGCCAGCTGCAGCTGGCGCGCGCGCTGGCCGGGCAGCGGGTCGATTTCGAGATCGAGGTGGCGGCAGCGGCGGGCGAGGGCGGTGCCAAGCGCCTGCTGCGCATCGAGTACATCCCGGACCTGCTGGACGACGGCACCGTGGCCGGTCTCTACACCCTGGGCAGCGACATCACGGCCGCCAAGCTGGTCGAGCAGCACCTGGACCGGCTAACCCGCACCGACGCGCTGACCGGCGGCCCGAACCGGCGCCAGCTCGAGGAGCGTCTGCCGCAGGCGCTGGCGCGCGCGCGCCGCAGCCGGCAAGACCTGGCCCTGCTGTTCCTGGACATCGACAAGTTCAAGGACATCAACGACGGCCTGGGGCATGCGGCGGGCGACGCGGTGCTGCGCGAGTTCGCGCGCCGGTTGACCGGCTGCGTGCGCGGCACCGACCTGGTGGCGCGGCTGGCCGGTGACGAGTTCGTGATCGTGCTGGAGGGCCTGCGCGAGCCGGCCGAGGCCGAGCTGGTGGCGCGCAAGGTGCTGGAGGCGATGCAGCCGCCCTTCGCGCTGCCGGACGGGCCGCCGCTGCCGGTCTCGACCAGCGTCGGTGTGGCCTACGACCGCGCCGGCGCGGCCACGCCCGAGGCGCTGATGGAGAGCGCCGACCGGGCGCTCTACGAGGCCAAGGCGGCCGGCCGCGGGTCTTACCGGCTGGCCGGCGCGGCCTGAGGCGCCGGCTCGACCCGCTTCAGCAGCAGGTCCACCTGGCGCAGGCCGGTGTCGCCCAGCACCGGATGGGCGGTGTCGGTGATGAACAGCAGTTGCTCGCCGTGGCGGATCGTCGCGCTGACGATGTAGCGGTGCCGCTTCTCGATGCGGGCCGGGTCGTAGGCGATCGTGAAGTTCAGCGGCACGCGCGGATCGGTCACGCGCATGCTGCCCAGGGTCACCGAGGGCGCATCGGCCAGCGAGACGTCCAGCAGCTTGGCCTCGAACACCGCACCCGGCGGCAGCGCGATGCGCTCGCGGTAGGTCGCGCTGCCACCGACGCTGGCCTCGGGGGCCGCACCGCCGCTACCGCTCGTCGCGCAGCCGGCCAGCAGCCAGACGGCGCCCAGCAGGGGCAGGGCGCGGCGCAGCAGGGTCTTGGGGGAGGAGGGGGTGAACATCGGAGGCTCCCGGTCGGATCGAACAAGGGTCCAGCCTAGCAGAGCCGATTGGTGTCGCATCCGCGCGACTGGCGGCGTCCGCTACATCTGCCCGACGCTTGCGCTGGCTCAAGCAAGCCGCGGCCGCCCGGGCGCTGTACGCGCAGCGTGGGGCGGACGGGCCAAGAAAAATGGCCTACCGCGATGTCGCGGTAAGCCATTGATTCCTATGCAATCCGGTGGCGCGCCCGGTTGGGATCGAACCAACAACCCCTGCCTTCGGAGGGCAGTACTCTATCCATTGAGCTACGGGCGCAGCGCGGCGCATTCTAGCAGTGCTCGGGCTCACCCCGGGGTTTGCCGAAGCCGGCGTCGATATAATCTCGCTCTTGTGCCGCCTGCAGCTTGGGCGGTGTCGCCTTGAGATTTTCCAATTGCCGACAGCCAACGAGGATTCAATGAGCGCAACCCAAGATCATGGCCACGACCACAGCGCGCACGCGGCGCACGAGGGGCCGATCAAGACGCCCAAGCAGCTGATCTGGGCGGTGGGCTTTGCCTTCGTGGTGCCGGTGATCGTGATCATCCTGCTGGCCAACTATGTGTCGAGCGCGGTCAAGCCGAGCGCCGGCAGCGAGGGCCTGACCGACCAGGCGATCGCCGCGCGCATCCAGCCGGTCGGCAGCATCGAGATCAAGGACCTGTCCGACCCCGGCGCGATGAAGACCGGCGAGCAGGTGTTCCAGGCCCAATGCGCGGCCTGCCACAGCACCGGCGCCGCCGGCGCACCCAAGCTGGCCGACGCGGCCGCCTGGGGCCCCCGCATCAAGAACGGCTTCGACGCGTTGCTGACCTCGGCCCTGAAGGGCAAGGGCAGCATGGGCCCGCAGGGCGGCGGCGACTTCAGCGACTTCGAGATCTCGCGCGCGGTGGTCTACCTGTCCAACCAGGGCGGCGCCAAGTTCGACGAGCCGAAGGCCCCGGCCCCCGCCGCCTCGGCCGCTCAGTAAGCGCGCCCGCGAAAGGCAAGAACCGACCCCCGGGGTCGGTTTTTTTATGCCCGCACAAGGCTATGCTCGCGCCCATGGTGAGGCGGGTGCTGTTGGGCTGGGCAATGGGGTCGTTGCTGCTGCCGCTGGCGACGGCGACACCACTGCCCTTGCGCGTCTGCGTCGTCGACCTGGACGCACCGCCCTATGCGGTGGTCGATCCGCTGCGGCGCGGCCTGGTCGAGCGCCTGATGGTCGATGCCGGCCGGCCCGCCGGGCTGGACGTGCAGCTGCAGCGCGCGCCCGCGCAGCGCTGCCAGGCCCTGCTGCAGAACGGCGCGATCGAGTCGATCGTGGCCGGCCCGGCCGCGCGCAATCTGGAGCTGGGGCGCTTCCCGATGAAGGGCGGCGCGATCGACGAGGGCCGCCGCCTGGCGGTGGCGCAGCTGTTCTGGGTCAAGCGGCGCGACAGCCCGGTCGACTGGGACGGCCAGCGCCTGTCGGGCGCCGCGCCGGCCGAGCTGCTGGCCGGCGCGCGGCCCGGCGTGTTCATCGCGATCGAGAAGCTGCAGGCCCTGGGCCTGCGCATCGATGCCGCCGGCGTCGGCACGCCGCAGCTGCTGGCCAAGCTGCGCGCGCGCCGCGTCGACCTGGCCGTGGCCTTCGAGCATGAGCTGCAGTTGCTGCTGCGCGAGCCGGTCAATGCCGAGCTGGCGATGCTGTCGCGCCCGTTCGCGATGGCCAGCTTCTACGCGATGGTGCGGCCGGGCCTGGCGGCCGCGACGATGGAGCGGGTCGAGCGCTGGTGGACCGAGATCGGCCGGCTGCGCGATCAGCCGGCTTATCGACCGAGCGGTGCCGGCTCGGCCAGCACGCCGTAGCGCGCCAGCAGTTCCGCATGGGTGGCCGGCTGCGGCGCCCAGGTGCCGGCCTCCACCAGCTCGGCCGCCAGGCCCATGTCCAGGCTGTGCACCAGGCCCAGGCCCAGCTCGGTGGCGAGGAAGAGCCGGTCCTGCTCGTCCAGCCAGACCGCCTCGACCGGGCCGGCCGCGCGGCCGGTATGGCTGTGCAATTGCAACTGCGCCGCATCGCCGTCCAGGCGCCAGATCCAGGGTGCGGCCTCCAGCTGCACATAGACACGCTGCGGGCCGTTCTGGAAGAACCAGGCGCCCTGCTCGTCGGCGGCATAGTTGCGGTGGATGAACTCCAGGAGCTTTTCATGCTGGATGCGGCTGCCCTTGACCCGCGGGAAGGGGCCGGCGGCCTGGATGCGCTCGTCGCGCATATACCAGTCGCCGCGCGCATCCAGCGCCAGCCAGCCGTAGCAATGCGGCACATTGGGCCATTTCTTCAGGGCGGCTTGAACGATTGCATCCATCGCGGCAGTGTCGCTCGCTCAGAGCCGTTCGGCCAGCCAGTCGCAGACCTGGGTCGGCATCGTGGTGACGCGCGCCGGTGGCCGGCCATGCGGGAAGCCGACATGGCCGCCCTGGGCCGGCTGCCACAGCGTCACCTGCGGCCCGACCTCGCCGGCGCGCGGCAGGCAGGCGGCCGGCACGAAGGGGTCGTTGCGCGCGTTCAGCACCAGAGCCGGGATGCGGATGCGCTGCAGATGCGGCTTGGCCGAGGCGCGCGACCAGTAGTCGTCGGTGCCGCGAAAGCCGTGCAGCGGTGCGGTGAACAGGTCGTCGAACTCGTACAGGTTGCGCACCTGGGCCAGCCGCTCGCCATCGAACAGGCCCGGGTGCTGCTGCAGCTTCAGCAGGGCCTTGGGCACCATGGTGCGCAGGAACATGCGGGTGTAGACGAGGCGGTTGAAGCCGCGCCCGATCGCGTGGCCGGCGGCGCTCAGGTCGACCGGCGAGCAGATCGAGCAGACCGCGCGCGCGGTGGCGCCGGCCGTGTCGCCGGCCTCCTGGGCCCAGCGCAGCAGCGCGTTGCCGCCCAGCGAGACGCCGGCGGCCAGCAGCGGGCC
This sequence comes from Roseateles sp. DAIF2, assembly GCF_015624425.1. Classification (NCBI taxonomy): domain Bacteria; kingdom Pseudomonadati; phylum Pseudomonadota; class Betaproteobacteria; order Burkholderiales; family Sphaerotilaceae; genus Roseateles; species Roseateles sp. DAIF2. The sequence continues at coordinate 348,665 of NZ_CP049919.1, forward strand.
CGGATGCCCGGCGCGAAAGCGCGCCAGCATCCAGCCCACCTCCTCGTAGTCGCCCGAGTGGTAGGCGCGCGGCGCCAGGTTCAGCTCGCCCGAGCAGCCGCGGAAATGCGGCAGCGCGAAGGCCCAGCCGCGCGCGCGCGCCACCCCGGCGAAGGCCTGCACATACTGGCTCTGCGAGCTGCCTTCCAGGCCATGGAACAGCACCAGCAGCGGCCGCCCGGGCGCGGAATCGGGCTCGACCAGGAAGTCCACGTCGACGAAGTCGCCGTCGGGCGTGTGCCAGCGCTCGCGCCGGAAGGCCGGCGGCGGGCCGTCGAAGCGGCGCGCATAGAGCGCCGGCCAGATGGTCTGGGCATGGCCGCCGGGCAGCCACGGCGGGGCCTGGTACTGCATCGCCAAGATCTAGTGCAGGGTCGCCGGTTCCTCGACCACGTCCTGCACATCGTGCGGGGTGCCGGGGCTGGCATGGTGCAGCACCATGCGCCAGCCCAGCGCCGTCTTCAGATAGACATTGGTGGCGATCACCCAGGCGCTCTGCCGGCCCTCGGGGCCGTTCACCTGCACCCGCTCCAGCACCTGGTGGATCGCGGTCTCGCCGGTCTGCAGGCGCCGCACCCGCTCCGGGTGCACGGCGATCGCGCCTTGGCCGAACATGGCCTCGAAGCCGGCGCGGATCGCGCCCAGGCCGACCACGCGCGGCCCGCCCGGATGCACGCAGGAGACCTCGTCCTCGTCTGCCCACACCTCCATCAGCCGCTCCAGGTCGGCGTTCTGCAGCGCTTCGTAGAACTGCGCTTCGGTGTCCTCGGGCGAGGCGAGCAGGGCGGCGGTCTGGGCTTTGGGGCGGTGCATGGCCGGATTGTAGGGAGGGTGCCTCCGCCGCGCGTGTCGGCGCGTAAGCGGCAAGAAGGCGCTCAGGGCAGCTTGGCCAGGACCTTGTCCATCTCGGCCGCCGAGAAGGCCCGCAGCGACCTGGACCGGACATTGCCCTGCTTGGCGATGCTCAGGCTGAAGGCCGTCAGCGCCTGCTCGTCCTGGGCCTCCAGCACGCAGACGATGTCGCATTCGCCCAGGGTCCAGTAGATCTCGCGCATGTTCACGCCGAACTTGCCCGCCACCTCCTTGGCGGCCGCGGCGCGCTGGGTCGTGCCCTTGATGTCCTGCAGGCCCTTGTCCGTGAAACTCATCAAAGCGATATAGGTGACCATCATCCGACTCCTGGCGAGTGGGAGGGCCTGGCGATGAGCGTGGGGCGACGCGGCCCTCGGGGGCGTCGCGCGCAGGAACGGCCTGCATGCTACGCCCGCGACACGCAAAGGCAAGCAGATGCTGGCGTTGTGGGCAAAGCCGCGCCGCGCGGGCCGCGGGCGTAGCATCGATCGATCCCGTCGCGGCCGCGGCGGCGGGCATCGACGACAGCCTGTTCGATAGGAGGGCCCATGAGCTACCACCTCGAAGGACGTCTGCTGGAGGTCTGCAACTGCAAGGTGCTGTGCCCTTGCTGGATCGGCGAGGACCCCGACTTCGGCACCTGCGACACCATCGTCGCCTGGCGCATCGACCAGGGCCTGATCGAGGGCACCGATGTCTCGGGCCTGACGATCGCCGCGGTCGCCCATGTGCCCGGCAACATCCTGCAGGGCAACTGGTCGGCCGCGATCTTCGTCGACGACCGCGCCAGCGCGGCCCAGGAGGCGGCGCTGCTGAAGGTCTACACCGGCCAGGCCGGCGGGCCGGTGGCCGACCTGGCGCAGCTGATCGGCACCGTGGTCTCGGTGCAGCGCGCGCCGATCCGCTTCGACGTGCAGGGCGGCCATGGCACCCTGGAGATCGGCAGCGACTACTACGCCGAGCTGGAGCCCTATCTGGGCGCCACCGGCGGCAAGACCACCTTGTCCGACACGGTCTTCTCGACCGTGCCGGGCGCGCCGGTCTTCGTCGGCAAGTCGCCGCGCTACCGCTCGAAGAACGCGGCGCTGGGCATCGACCTGGACATCAAGGGCCACAACGCCCTGCAGAGCACCTTCCTGTTCGACGCCTGACGAAGCGGCGGGCCCGTGGACAGCAGGCGCCATCGCCGTGCCTTCCTGCCGCTGTGGCTCGCGCTGATCGCGCTGGCCTGGGCCCTGCTGTGGGCCTGGAGCCTGAGCCCCTATGCCGCCTATCTGGCGCATGGGGACTGGGTGGCCGAGGGGCCGGTGGCCGCGCTGTGCCGCGCCCTGCCGGGCGGCAGCCTGCTGGTGCCGGCGGCCGTCTCGGCGCTGGCCTGGCTGCTGATGAGCGGCGCGATGATGCTGCCGACCACCCTGCCGCTGTTCGAGGTGCTGGATAGGCTGAGCGCGCGGCGCGCCGACCGCGGCCGCCTGCTGGGCCTGCTGGGGCTCGGTTATCTGCTGGCCTGGGGCCTGTTCGGCCTGCTGGTGCATGCCCTGCATGGCCTGCTGCTGGGCGGCGTCGACCGGCTGCCGCTGCTGGCGCGTCATGCCTGGCTGCTGGGCGCGGCCAGCCTGGCCGCCGCCGGCGCCTTCCAGTTCAGCCGGCTCAAGTATTTGTGCCTGGAGCAATGCCGCACGCCGCTGAGCTTTGCGATGTCGCATTGGCATGGCGGCCCGCACGCGGGGCGGCAGGCGCTGGCGCTGGGCATCCACCATGGCCTGTACTGCGTCGGCTGCTGCTGGGCGCTGATGCTGCTGATGTTCGTCGTCGGCATGGGGCATCTGGGCTGGATGCTGCTGCTGGCCGCGGCGATGGCGCTGGAGAAGAACTTCCCCTGGGGGCGGCGGCTCAGCCGGCCGCTGGGCTGGCTGCTGCTGGCGGGGGCGCTGGGCCTGCTGCTGGCGCGCGCGGCATGATGATGAAGCTGCCCTGGCGCCTGCTGGGCCTGAGCGGCGCGGCCCTGCTGGCCTTCGCGGCCAACTCCCTGCTGTGCCGCCTGGCGCTGCAGCGCGCCAGCATCGACCCGGCCAGCTTCACCAGCCTGCGCCTGGCCGCCGGGGCCCTGGTGCTGGCGCTGATCGTGCATCGGCGGCGGCCGGCCGCGGCGGCGGTGCCGCCCGACAGGCTGGCGGCGCTGATGCTGTGGACCTATATGGCCTGCTTCTCTTTTGCCTATGTCAGCCTGTCGGCCGGCAGCGGGGCGCTGATCCTGTTCGCCGCGGTACAGCTGACGATGTTCGGCGCCGGCCTGCGCGCCGGCGAGCGCTTCGCGCCGCTGGCCTGGGCGGGCCTGGTGCTGGCGCTGGCGGGCCTGCTCTATCTGCTGGCGCCGGGCCTGGCCGCGCCGCCGCCGGGGGCCGCGGCGCTGATGGCGCTGGCCGGCCTGGCCTGGGGCGTCTATTCGCTGCGCGGCCGCCGGGCCGGCGATGCGCTGGGCGCCAGCGCCGGCAATTTTCTGCGCGCACTGCCGCTGGCCCTGCTGCTCAGCCTCTTGATGATCCCGGCCCTGCAGCTGCGGGGCGAGGGCATCGTGCTGGCCCTGCTGTCGGGCGGGCTGACCTCGGGCCTGGGCTATGTGCTCTGGTACGCGGCCCTGCCGGGCCTGTCGGCGCTGCGCGCCGCCACCCTGCAGCTGGCGGTGCCGCCGCTGGCCGCGCTGGGCGGCGTGCTGCTGCTGGGCGAGGCGCTGTCGCTGCGCCTGTTGCTGGCCTCGGCGGCCATCCTGGGCGGCATCGCGCTGGCCCTGACGAGCCGCGCGCGCCGCTGATCTCCACAAGCAAACGCAGGGCCGTCCCAAGTTTGCTTGATTGACCCCCTCGGGGGGGCGGGCGGGGCGCAGCCCGGCCCTGGGGGCCTCAGTGATGCGCGTGCAGGACTTCGCCGGCCTTCAGCTTGTAGACCGTGCCGCAATAGGGGCACTTGCCGCCGCCCTCGTGGGTGATGTCGATGAAGACCTTGGGGTGGGTGCTCCACAGGGTCATCTTGGGATTCGGGCAGGCCACGACGCCGGGGCCCTGCACGTCCTTGGCGGTCACTTCGACCACGGCTTTGACTTCGTTGCTCATGATGTTCTTCTCTCTCAAACCAGGGTCAGCCACTCGGCGTACTTGGGGTTGCGGCCGTTGACGATGTCGAAGAAGGCCGCCTGGATCTTCTCGGTGATCGGGCCGCGGCTGCCGCTGCCGATCTCGATGCGGTCCAGTTCGCGGATCGGGGTCACCTCCGCGGCGGTGCCGGTGAAGAAGGCCTCGTCGGAGATGTAGACCTCGTCGCGGGTGATGCGCTTCTCCACGAGCTTCAGGCCCAGGTCCTGGCAGATCGCGAAGATGGTGTTGCGGGTGATGCCATTCAGCGCGCCGGCCGACAGGTCGGGCGTGTAGACCACGCCGTTCTTGATCACGAAGATGTTCTCGCCCGCGCCCTCGGAGACGAAGCCGGCGCTGTCCAGCAGCAGGGCCTCGTCATAGCCGTCGTCCAGGGCTTCCATATTGGCCAGGATCGAGTTCGAGTAGTTCGACACCGCCTTGGCCTGGGTCATCGTGATGTTGACGTGGTGGCGGGTGTAGCTGCTGGTCTTGACGCGGATGCCGCGCTTCAGGCCTTCCTCGCCCAGGTAGGCGCCCCAGGCCCAGGCCGCGACCATCAGATGGATCTTGTTGCCCTTGGGGCTGACGCCCAGCTTCTCGGAGCCGATCCAGGTCAGCGGGCGCAGGTAGCAGCTTTCCAGCTGGTTCTCGCGCACGACGGCCTTCTGTGCTTCCTCGATCTGTTCGACCGTGAACGGGATCTTCATGCGCAGGATCTTGGCGCTGTTGAACAGGCGCTCGGTGTGCTCGCGCAGGCGGAAGATCGCGGTGCCCTTGTCCGTCTTGTAGGCGCGCACGCCCTCGAAGGCGCCGCAGCCGTAGTGCAGCGTGTGGGTCAGCACATGGATCTTGGCGTCGCGCCAGTCGACCAGCTGGCCGTCCATCCAGATCTTGCCGTCGCGGTCTTCCATGGACATGAGGTACTCCTGTTGCTAGGGGGCAGATGAGGCAGGGATTTTATGCGTGCCGGCGCGACCGGCCGCGGCCGCGGCATATGTCACGCCAATCGCCCCGGCGCTGTGGCGCAGCCCCGCAGGCGCGGGGGGCGCCGACGCTGGTGCGGCCGTGGCAAGCCCTAGAGTCGCGCCACACCTGTTGTGAATCGAGGTCTGCCATGTACAAGAAGCTTGCCGCCGCTGCCTTCTCCGCCGCCCTGGGCCTGTCCGGCTCGCTGGCGCTGGCCGCCAAACCCGCCGACAGCGGCCCGGCCTGCGGCGCGGGCACGACCCACGCGGCCTTCATCGACTGCGCCGGCTCCTTCGAGGGCAATCTCGGCGGTTCGCTGAGCAGCGCGCAGATCGCGACCCTGAACAGCCAGTTCGGCGACAACGGCTTCAGCTACAGCGCCGGCATGCTCTACAGCAAGAGCGACGCCGCCGGCAATGGCCTGTTCACCGGCGACGGCAAGAACTTCAGCCTCAGCTTCGACAACGACCAGCGCGCCACCGGCCTGTTCGTGATCGGCCTGAAGCAGGCGAACCGCTACAGCCTCTACCTGTTCGACGGCGGCACGGCCGGCATCAACAGCCTGAGCTTCGACGTCAAGGGCGTGGTCGGCCAGCAGACTGGCGGCCTGTCGCATGCGGTCTACATCGGCAACGCGCTGTCGGCGCCGCCGCTGGCCGCCGCGGTGCCGGAGCCCGGCACCTATGCGCTGATGCTGGCCGGGCTGAGCGCGATCGGCTTCATCGCGCGGCGCCGCGCGCGCCGCTGAGCGTTCACTGCCCGGCCGCCTCGGGCCGGATCAGGGTCCAGCGCGCCACGCGGGCGTGCTCCAGCACCACCTCGACGCGCACGCCGCCGGTGTCGGTCCAGACATAGGTCTCCGGCGCGTCGCTGGCCTTCTGGCCCAGGCTCAGGGTCAGCGGCAGCACCTCGACCAGCTTCATGCCGGGCTTCAGCTTGGCGTTCAGCATCACCGCGCTGTCCACATGGCCGACGGGCGAGCTGTTGGCCATGCGCATCACGCGCATCAACCGGGTGAACTGCATCAGCAGCCAGAACACGACCCCGGTCAGCGCCAGGATCACGCCCTTCCAGCCAAAGAAAATGCCGCCCACCACGAGGGCGGCCAGGGCCAGCGCCCCACCGATCCATTGATTCATGGGGCCGCATGCTAACCCGTGCGGCGCGCGGGTTAACCCCTGCGCTTGATGGCGCGCATCAGCAGGTCTGATTGGACGCCCCGATCCAGCCTGGGCAGGATGGCCGCCATGCAAGCCCACCCCACCGAGATCCTGGCGATCCGCCATGGCGAGACCGACTGGAACCGCGACGGCCGCTACCAGGGCCAGCTCGACATCGGCCTCAACGCCACCGGCCGCGCCCAGGCGCAGCAGGCCGCCGCGGCCCTGGCCGGCCGCGAGCTGGCCGCGCTCTACACCAGCGACCTGGCCCGCGCCGCCGACACCGCCGCGGCGATCGGCGCGGCGCTGGGCCTGCCGGTGCGGCGGGAGCCGGCGCTGCGCGAGCAGCATTTCGGCTGCTTCCAGGGCCATACCGCGGACGAGATCGCCCAGCGCTGGCCCGAGGCGGCCGCGCGCTGGCAGCGCCGCGAGCCGGACTTCGGCCCCGAGGGCGGCGAGACCCGCCGCGCATTCGCGCAGCGCTGTGTCGCCGCGGTCGAGGCGCTGGCCCGCGCCCATGCCGGGCAGCGCATCGCGATCGTCTGCCATGGCGGCGTGCTGGACTGCCTGTACCGCGCCGCCGCCGGCCTGCCGCTCGACGCGCCGCGCCGCTGGGGCCTGGAGAACGCGGCCCTCAGCCGCCTCTCCCACGGCCCCGCCGGGCTGCAGCTGCTCGAGTGGGGCGGCACCGCCCATCTCGGCGAGCGCAGCCGCGACGACCAGCCCGACCTGTTCCCCGCGCCCTGACACACATATTCCAACCAGGAGACAACCATGGCGAACCACAACAGAACCCGCGCCACCGCACCCGCCCTGCTGAGGCGCCTGCTGGCGCCGCTGCTGCTGCTCGGCGCCGCCGCGGCCGTGCAGGCCGGCACCGTGACCGTGGTGACCTCCTTCCCGAAAGAGCTGACCCAGGCCTACAAGAGCGCGTTCGAGAAGGCCAACCCCGGCATCAAGCTGGAGATCCTGAACAAGAGCACGGTGCAGGGCATCGCCTATGTGCGCGAGCTGCCCGAGGGCCAGCGGCCCGACATCTTCTGGGCCTCGGCGCCCGATGCCTTCGAGGTGCTGGCCGGCCAGAAGCTGCTGGCCAATGTGGCCGAGCAGGCCAACAAGGCGGTGCCGGCCAAGGTCGGCAGCTATCCGATCAACAGCCCCGACGGCCTCTACCTGGGCCAGGCCCTGGCCGGCTACGGCCTGATGTGGAACACCCGCTACATGAGCGCGCACAAGCTGCCGGCGCCGGCGCAATGGGCGGACCTGATGAAGCCGGTCTACTTCGGCCATGTCTCGCTGAGCGCACCCTCGCGCTCCGGCACCACGCACCTGACCGTCGAGACCCTGCTGCAGGGCGAGGGCTGGGACAAGGGCTGGGCCCAGCTACTGCAGATCTCGGGCAATAGCGCGGCGATCACCGAGCGCAGCTTCGGCGTGCCGGATGGCGTCAACAACGGCCAGTTCGGCATCGGGCTGGTGATCGACTTCTTCGGCCTGGCCGGCAAGTTCTCCGGCTTCCCGGTCGAGTTCACCTACCCGGACGTGACCGCGGTGGTGCCGGCCAATATCGCGCTGATCAACGGCAGCAAGAACCCCGAGGAGGCGCGCCGCTTCATCGCCTACAGTGTCTCGACCGAGGGCCAGCTGCTGCTGCTGGATCCGAAGATCTCGCGCCTGCCGGTGCTGCCGCCGGCGGCGCTGGGCGGCAAGGTGCCGCCGGCCTATCCCAACCCCTTCGAGATCGCCAAGCGCGCCAAGGTCAGCTTCGACTCCGACCTCTCGGAGGCGCGCTACAACGTGGTCTCCTCGATGTTCGACCAGACCATCACCTTCCGCCACAAGGAGCTGAGGGAGGCGACCAAGGCCATCCACGCCGCCGCCGCCGCGCTGGCGAAGAAGCCCAACGCCCAGGGTCAGGCCTTGCTGAAGCAGGCGCGCGACCTGGCGTTCACGCCCATCGTCGGCGCCTCGATGGCCGGCGACAAGAGCTTCCTGGCGCTGTTCACCGCCAACAAGAAGGACGCCGCGGCCAACAAGCAGGTCACCGGCCTGGAGGATCGCTGGAACTCGCAGGCGCGCGACAACTACGGCCGCGCCAAGGCCTTCGCCGAGCAGGCCCTGGCCGCCGCCCGCTGACGCACCGCCCCGTGCCGGGCGCGGGCTTCCCTGAAGATTGAGAAAGCAACAAGCTATGTCTACCGTGATCGATACGGCGGCAGCCGACGCCGCGCCGCGCGGCTGGCGTCCCGCCTGGCTGGGCCAGGTGCGGCCCGGCATGTGGCTGGCCGGCGCCCTGGTGCTGGCCTTCCTGACCCTGTTCCTGGTGCTGCCGGTCGGCAAGGTGTTCCACACCGCCTTCGTCGACGCCCATGGCGGCCTGACCCTGGGGCATTTCGGCGCCTTCCTGGAACAGGACCTGATGCGCGAGTCCTTCGCCAACAGCCTCTATGTGGCGACGATGTCGGCGCTGTTCGCCGCGCTGATCGCGGTGCCGCTGGCCTATTTCACTGTGCGCTTCCAGTTCCGCGGCGCGCTGCTGATTCAGACCCTGGGCGTGCTGCCGCTGATCATGCCGCCCTTCGTCGGCGCGGCGGCGATGCAGCTGATCTTCGGCCGCTCCGGCACGATCAACCTGCTGCTGAATGAGCATTTCGGCATCAGCATCCCGATCATGGAGGGGCTGAACGGGGTGATCTTCGTCGAGGCCATCCATTACTTCCCCTTCATCCTGATGAACCTGACGGTGGCGCTGCGCAATATCGACGGGGCGATGGAGGAAGCGGCGCTGAACCTCGGCTGCAAGGGCCTGCGCCTGTTCTGGCGCGTGATCTTCCCGCTGGCGATGCCGGGCTTCGTGGCCGGCGCCTCGCTGGTGTTCGTCAAGGTGTTCGACGACCTGGGCACGCCGCTGGTGCTGGGCCAGACCAATATGCTGGCGCCGCAGGCCTATCTGCGCATCACCCAGGTGGGCCTGGAGGATCCGACCGGCTATGTGATCAGCGTGATCATGATCCTGTTCTCGATCCTGGCGATGGCGCTGTCGGCGCGCATGCTGGCCGGCAAGGACTACTCGACCTTGCAAAAGGGCGGCGCCAGCATCGCCCGCCGCCGGCTCACGCCGCTGGGCTCGCTGGCCGCCTATGGCTGGATCGCGGTGGTGCTGCTGATCGTGCTGAGCCCGCACCTGGGCGTGCTGCTGCTGTCGCTGGCCCAGGTCTGGAGCTTCTCGCCGCTGCCCGACGCCTACACGCTGGCGCATTACCAGACCGTGTTCCAGGACTCCGGCGGCATGATCCGCAACACCCTGATCTACTGCGGCCTGGCCGCGGGCCTGGACGTGCTGCTGGGCGTGACGATCGCCTACCTGATGCTGCGCACCACCCTGCCGGCGCGCAAATGGCTGGACTGGATCGCGACCGCCTCGCTGGCCGTGCCGGGCATCGTGCTGGCGATCGGCTATCTGCGCCTGTTCAAGGGCGTGATGGTGCCGGGCACCGAGACCCTGCTGACCAGCACCTGGATCGTCATCATGCTGGCCTACGCGGTGCGGCGCCTGCCCTATGCGCTGCGCTCCTGCGTGGCGGCGCTGCAGCAGGTGCATGTCTCGCTGGAGGAGGCGGCCGAGAGCCTGGGCGCCGGCAAGCTGAGCACGATCCGGCGCGTCGTCGTGCCGCTGATGGCTGGCGGCATACTCGCGGGATTCGTCACCAGCTTCATCACGGCGGCGGTGGAGCTGTCGGCCACCATCCTGCTGTCCTCGGCCGAATCGCAGGCGCCGATGAGCTATGGCATCTACCTCTATATGCAGAGCGTCGCGGGCCGCGGCCCGGGCGCCGCGCTGGGGGTGCTGGCGATCTTGGTGGTGGCGCTGGGCACCTACCTCTCGCATGTGGTGGTCGAACGCACCGGCAGCCGCTTCGCCGAGCGGCCGGTCGATGAGGAAGCGCTGCCGCCGCTGCCCGCTGGCGTGCCGGCCAAGCCCTGAGAACAAGAGTGGAGACAGACAGCATGAAAAAAGTACCGGTCCAATGCCGCAACATTCGCCTGGCCTACGGCAGCACCGAGGTGCTGAAGGACGTCAACCTGGATGTTGAGCCGGGCGAGTTCTTCGCGCTGCTGGGCCCCTCGGGCTCGGGCAAATCCACCCTGCTGCGCCTGATCGCGGGCTTCAACCGCCACCAGCAGGGCCAGCTGCTGATCGACGGCCAGGACGTCAGCGCCAAGGCGCCCTGGGAGCGCGATGTCGGCATGGTGTTTCAAAGCTATGCGCTGTGGCCGCACATGACGGTGTGGGACAACGTCGCTTTCGGCCTGGTGGAGCGGCGCGTCGACAAGGCCACGATCAAGGCCAAGGTCGGCGCGGCGCTGGAGCTGGTGGGCCTGTCGGCCTATGCGCAGCGGCGGCCCAACCAGCTGTCCGGCGGCCAGCAGCAGCGCGTCGCGCTGGCGCGCACCATCGTGATCGAGCCCAAGGTCTTGCTGCTCGACGAGCCGCTGTCCAACCTGGACAAGACCCTGCGCGTGCAGATGCGCCAGGAGCTGCTGGCGATGCAGCGCCGCCTGGGCCTGACGACGATCTTCGTCACCCATGACCAGGAGGAGGCGATGACCACGGCCGACCGCATGGCGGTGCTGGACAAGGGCGTGGTGCAGCAGGTCGGCGCGCCGGCCACGCTCTACGACTACCCGGTCAACACCTTCGTCGCCAACTTCGTCGGCACGATGAACCTGCTGGCCGGCAAGGTGCGCACGCGCCGCGCCGACCTGCTGACCCTGGACGTCGAGGGCGTCGGCGAGCTGCAGTTCCCGCTGCAGGCCGAGGCGCCGGAGGCGCCGCAGATCCAGGTCAGCTTCCGCCCGCATTCGCTGCGCATCGATGTGGCCGACGCGGTGCGCGACGCGCGCTATGTCTGGATGCCCGGCACGGTGGAGGCCAGCGAGTTCCTCGGCGAGTTCACCCGCTACCGGGTGCGGGTCGGCGCGCAGAACCTGGCGGTGGACCATCCGCACCATGCCGGCCTGTCCACCTTCCCGCTGGGCGGCCAGGTCAGCCTGGGCATCGAGCCCTCGCAGGTCCGTCTGTTCGGCGCCTGAGCGCCGGCGATGGAACTGCATCAGATCCGGGCCTTCGTCACGGTGGCCCGCGTCGGCAATGTGACCAAGGCGGCCGATGTGCTGTGCGTGACCCAGCCGGCGGTGACGGGCCAGATCAAGGGCCTGGAGTCCAGCCTGGGCGTGGCGCTGTTCGACCGCGGCGGCGGCCGCATGAGCCTGACCCGCGCCGGCGAGAAGCTGCTGCCGCAGGCCGAGACCCTGCTGGCCGCAGCCAGCGAGCTGCGCGGCCTGGCGCGCAGCATGCAGGGCGAGCTCAGCGGCCGGCTCGACCTGGGTCTGCCGGGCGAGACCTCCGATTTCCTGCGCACCGGTGCGCTGGCGCTGGCGGTGCAGCGCGACCTGCCCCTGGTCGAGCTGCACACCCATACCCAGGCGGTCGGCCAGCTGCTGGACCAGGTGCGCGGCGGCGCCCTGTCCGGCGCCTTCGCGATCGCCGCCCATCCGCCGCGCAATCTGCACTGGCTGGCGCTGCGCTCGGTCAGCTACCGCATCGCCTTCCCGACCCGCCTGGCCGGCGAGATGCAGCGCGGCGGCTGGCGCGTGCTGGCCGGCCTGCCCTGGGTCGATGGGGTGGCCGATTCGCATGTGCACCTGATGCTGCGCCAGCTGTTCGAGCAGCAGGGCCTGGCGCCCAACGTGGTGGTGCGCAGCGAGGACACCAGCGCGCTGGAGACCTTTGTGCGCGCCGGCAGCGCCTGCGCCTTGCTGCGCGAGGAGGTGGCGCTGGCCGGCGTCGAGCGCGGCGACTGGGTGGTCTGGGGCCATGCGCGGGTGGACGCGCGGCTGTATTTCTGCAGCGCGGTGGAGCGGGTCGGCGACCCGCTGGTGGTCGCGCTCAGCTCCGCCGTGCAGTCGGTCTGGGCCTGAGCCTCACAGACCTGGATCGCCGGGCGCGTCGTCCACCGCGTCCCAGCCATAGGCGCGTTCCACCTTGGCGATGCGCAGCTCGTAGTGGCTGTACCAGTCGGCACGGCCCTGATCGCGGGCGGCGCGGTGCTCGGCGACGGCGCGCCAGGCCTTGATGTCCTCCAGGCTGCGCCAGTAGGAGACGGTGATGCCCAGCCCGTCCTCGCCGCGCGTGCTCTCGACACCCAGGTAGCCGGGCTGCTCGGCGGCCAGCGCCACCATGCGGTCGGCGGTCTCGCCGTAGCCGGCCTGCAGCGCGGTGCGCTGACTCGTGAAAATCACCGCGTAATAGGGCGTTTGGGGGCGAGGCGCGAAGCCGGACATGGTTTGCTCCTGTGCGAATAGCGTATTCTTGCCGCTCGGACGGCAGCGGCATTGTGCCCAGCCGGCCCGCTGCAAGGAACAAGAACAAATGAGGTCTGGTCGCTGGTCGCGCCTGTTGTGCGTCTGCGCCCTGCTGGGCGCGGGCATAGCCTGGGCCCAGCCGGCCCCGCCGGCGGGCAAGCCCGATTGCGACCGCCCGCTGAGCCTGGGCCTGCACGACCATGGCCTGCTCTATTCGGCCGAGACGGCCGAGGGCATCGACAAGGATTTCGCCGACGAGCTGGCGCGCCGCAGCGGCTGCCGCTTCCATGTCTCGCTGCTGCCGCGCGCGCGCATCTGGCAGTTGATCGAGTCCGGCGCGCTGGACTTCAGCCTCTCGGGCATCAGCAATCCGGCGCGCGAGAAGTTCGCCGCCTTCGCCTGGTACTTCAGCAACAAGTACTACCTGCTGGTACGGCGCGACGCGCAGATCGCGAAGCTGGAGGAGTTCGAGCGCAACCCGCGCCTGAAGCTGGGCGTGATCCGCAGCTTCCGCTACAGCGAGAGCGCGAATCGCCTGGTCGACGCACTCGACGCGCAGCAGCGCCTGGTGTTGTCGTCCGGGCTGAGCGCGCTGTTCAGCGCGCTGGTGGCCGGCCAGATCCAGGCCATGATCATCGAGCCCTTCGACTACCCGACCCTGGAGTCCGAGCGCATCCGCGCGCTGAGCCAGATCCTCGAGTTCGGCGATGCGCCGGTGCCGCACGGGCTGATCATGTCGCGCGCCGCGCTGCCGGAGGCGGAACAGGCCAAATGGCGTGCGCTGGTCGACGGTATGCGCCGCGACGGCACGGTGCAGCGCATCTTCGAGAGATATTTCAAACCGGAACTGGCCCGCACGATGGTGCAGTTCTGAGCGCCTTTGGAGCCCCGCCCTTGGACAGCCGCAGTACCTCATCCCGCTGGTTGCGCTGGCGCGGCCTGCCGCTGCTGGTGCTGGCCGGCGGCCTCGGGCTGACCCTGCTGTACTGGCAGCAGCAGGCGCATGAGGACCGGCGCCAGCTGCGCGCCGACTTCGACGCCAGCCTGCGCGACGCCAGCCTGCGCATCGAGCAGCGCATGGCCGCGCATGAGCATCTGCTGCAGGGCCTGCGCGGCTTCTTCGACGCTCAGCCCCAGGTCGACGAACAGGCGCTGCGCCGCTATGTCGATGCGCTGCCGCTGGGCGCCGACTATGCCGGCCTGCAGGGCCTGGGCTGGGCCGAGCCGCTGGCGCCGGAGGACCTGGCCCGGCTGAAGCGTCCCCCGCTCTGGCCGCCCGGTGTGCGCGAACAGTACGCGCCGCTGCTGCAGCTGGAGCCGGACGTGCAGCGCAACCGCGTGCAGCTGGGACGCGACCTCTGGGCCGATGCGGTGCCGCGCCGCGCGCTGGAGGCGGCGCGCGACTCGGGCCGGCTGGCGCTGTCGGCCCGGCTGGCGCCGGCGGACGGCGCGGCGCCGGCCAGCTTCCTGATGGCGCTGCCGGTCTATCGCGGCAACGAGCCGCCCGACTCGCTGCAGGAGCGGCGCAAGCGCCTGCGCGGCTGGGTGGTGGCGCCGGTGCTGGTGCCGGAGCTGATGGCCAGCCTCTACGGCGAGCTGGCGCCGGGCCTGGAGCTGCAGGTGCATGACGGCCAGGACCTGGGCGAGGCCGAGCTGCTGTTCCGCTCGGCCGGCGGGCGCGGCGGCGAGGCGCTGCTGCGCGGCCAGGAGTTCCTGGTGCTGGGCGGCCATACCTGGACCGTCAGCCTGGCGGCGCGGCCGGCCTTCGCCGAGCAGCGTGGCGCGGTCGGCGCGGCGCTGGCCTTGCCGATCGGCGCGGCGCTGTCGGCCCTGCTGGCGCTGCTGGCCTGGCAGCTGGCCACCGCGCGCGACCGCGCGCTGGCCCTGGCCGAGCGCATGACGCAGGCGCTGCGCGAGAGCGAGCGGCGCTGGGCCTTCGCGCTGGAGGGCGCGGGCGACGGCGTCTGGGACTGGCAGGTGGTCAGCGGCAGCATCAGCAGCTCGGCGCGCTGGAAGGCCATCATGGGCCTGCGGCCGGGGCAGGGCGAACCGACCCTGGCGCAGATGCTGGCCTGCATCCACCCGGAGGACCTGCCGCGGGTGCAGGCCGAGCTGCAGCGCTGCCTGGACGGGCACAGCGCCAGCCTGGTCAGCGAATACCGGGTCGCCGACGGCAGCGGCGGCTGGAACTGGGTGCTGGCGCGTGCCACCGTGATGGAGCGTGGCCCGGCGCAGCGCCCGCTGCGCGTGATCGGCACCCTGTCGGACATCAATGCGCGCCGCCTGTCCGAGGAGCGGGTGCGCTTCATGGCCCTGCACGACCCGCTGACCGAGCTGGCGAACCGCGCCCATTTCGAGGAGCGCATGCATTTCGCGCTGGCCAATGCGCGGCGCTACAACGAGAGCATCGGCCTGATCCTCTTGGACCTGGACCGCTTCAAGCCGGTCAACGACAGCCATGGCCATGCGGTCGGCGACCAGCTGCTGCAGACCGTGGCCAAGCGCATCAAGGGCTCGGTGCGCGAGACCGACACCGTGGGCCGCATCGGCGGCGACGAGTTCGTCGTGCTGCTGACCGGCCCGGTGACGCGCGAGACCGCGCGGGTGGTGGCCGACAAGATCTTCAACCAGGTGGCCCTGCCGATCGAGCTGGCCGGGCTGCGCCTGGAGATCACCTGCTCGCTGGGCCTGGCGCTCTACCCCGAGGACGGCAGCGACGAGCTGAGCCTGACCAAGTCGGCCGACGACGCGATGTACCGCAACAAGCGCGCCGGCCGGCGCCTGCTCGACGAGGTCGGCGCGCCGCCGGCGGGCGGGCTCACAGGCCCCTGACCAGGTCCATCGCCTCCTCGATGCGCTCGACCGCATGCACGGTCAGGCCCTCGATCGGCTTCTTCGGCGCATTCGCCTTCGGCACCACCGCGACGCTGAAGCCCAGCTTGGCGGCCTCCTTCAGGCGCTCCTGGCCGCGCGGCGCGGGCCGCACCTCGCCGGCCAGGCCGACCTCGCCGAAGGCGATGAAGCCCTTGGGCAGGGCGCGGCCGCGCAGCGAGCCCTGGATCGCCAGCAGCACCGCCAGGTCGGCCGCCGGCTCGCCGATGCGCACGCCGCCGACCGCGTTGACGAACACGTCCTGGTCCATCGTCGCGACGCCGGCATGGCGGTGCAGCACCGCCAGCAGCATCGCCAGCCGGTCGCGGTCCAGGCCCACCGAGAGGCGGCGCGCGCTCGGGCCGCCGCTGTCCACCAGGGCTTGCAGCTCGACCAGCATCGGCCGGGTGCCCTCCAGCGTGACCAGCACGCAGCTGCCCGGCACCGGCTCGCCATGGGTCGAGAGGAAGATCGCGCTCGGGTTGGCCACGCCCTTCAGGCCCTTGTCGGTCATTGCGAACACGCCGATCTCGTTGACCGCGCCGAAGCGGTTCTTGATCGCGCGCACCAGGCGGAAGCTGGAATGCGTGTCGCCCTCGAAGTACAGCACCGTGTCGACGATGTGCTCCAGCACGCGCGGGCCGGCCAGCGCGCCTTCTTTCGTGACATGGCCGACCAGCACCATCGCGCAGCCGCTGGCCTTGGCGGTGCGCGTCAGGTGCGCCGCGCATTCGCGCACCTGGGCCACCGAGCCGGGTGCCGAGCTGAGCTGCTCGGAATAGATGGTCTGGATCGAGTCGATCACGCAGAAGGCCGGCCGCTCGGCCTCCAGGGTCGCGAGGATCTTCTCCAGGTTGATCTCGGCCAGCACCCGCACCTTGGCGCCCGACAGGCCCAGGCGGCGCGAGCGCATCGCGATCTGCGCGCCCGATTCCTCGCCGGTGACATAAAGCACCGGCACGCGCGCCGACAGGTCCTCGATCGCCTGCAGCAACAGGGTCGACTTGCCGATGCCCGGATCGCCGCCGATCAGCACCACGCCGCCGGCCACGATGCCGCCGCCCAGCACCCGGTCCAGTTCATCCTGGCCGGTGGGCGTGCGCTCGAAATCGGTGGCCTCGATCTCGGACAGGGTCGCCACCGGCTGGCTCTTGGCCAGCGCCTGATAGCGATTCCTGGCGCCGCCCGCGGGCTCGGCGACGCCCTCGATCAGCGTGTTCCAGGCGCCGCAGCCCGGGCATTTGCCCAGCCACTTGGGGCTGGTCGCACCGCAGTCGGAGCAGGTGTAGATGGATTTTTCTTTCGCCATGGGGGGGATTGTCAGCGCCCGCGCAGCAGCCGGAACGCCTCCAGCAGCGAATCCGCCTGCGGCAGCCGGTGGTCGATCAGCGCGCCCAGCGCGATGCCCAGCAGCAGCAGGCCCAGGGCGCCGCGCCAGGTGTGATGCAGGGCCGCACCGAGCCAGCCGCGGCGCTGGCGGCGCCAGGCCAGGCCGCCGGCCAGCGCGGCCAGCGCCACCTCGACCGCCACCGCCAGCAGCACCTCGACGCCGAACAGCATGAACACGCCGGCGCCCAGCAGCGAGGCCAGCAGCAGCACGAGGCCGGCCACCAGGGCCAGCGGCACCAGCACCACCGCGCCCTCGTCCAGCCCGCCCAGCGCCTCGGCCCCGCTCTCGAGCGCGCGGCCGGCCAGCTCGGAGCCGCCCTCCGCCGCCGCGTCACCGAAATCGCCGCTGGCCCCGCCGCCGGCGAAATCGCCCCCGCCGCCGCTCTCGAACGGGGCCTGGCCGCGGCCACCGCCGCCACTACCTTGGGGCAGGTCCAGCCCGTCCGGCCCGGCCTCCTCGCGGCTCAGCAGATAGGCGGCCCACAGGCGCAGCAGGCCCAGATAGGCGAAGTAGCAGCCCGGCAGCAGCAGGGCATAGCGCCAGGCCAGCGACTCGACACCGGCCAGCCGCAGGGCCGCGCCGCCGCCCCACAGCAGGGCCAGCAGGACGCTGGCGATCAGGAAGACATGCAGGCGCAGCCAGCGCCGGCGGCGCAGCCGTTCGCGGGTGCGATGTTCGAACTGCTGTTCGGCGACCCAGGGACGCTGGGCGCGGGCGCGTTGGGCTCGCGTGGGCATCTTGTGTTTCCTCCCCGGCGCCGACTGTACGCAAGACCGGACCCGGGCGGACCGGCCGCCCTCGTGCTACAAAGCCGTCCACGCCGGCCCGGTCCGGGCATTCCGGCGTAGCAGCAGCAGCGGAGCAGTAAGCATCATGGAATTCTCGGTTTGGCTGGCCTTCTTTGCCGCGGCCTGGGCGATCAGCCTGTCGCCCGGCGCGGGTGCGATCGCGGCGATGAGTTCGGGTCTGAACCATGGCTTCAGGCGCGGCTACTTCACGACCTTCGGCCTGGTGCTGGGCATCCTGACCCAGATCGTCTTCGTCGGCGCCGGCCTGGGCGCGCTGATCGCGGCCTCCTCGCTGGGCTTCGCGATCGTCAAATGGCTGGGCGTGGCCTATCTGGTCTATCTGGGCGTGCAGCAATGGCGCGCGCCGGCCCGGCCGATGGTGGCCGAGACCGGCGAGGGCGCGGTGACGCGCCGCCAACTGGTGCTGCGCGGCTGGGCCATCAACGCGGTGAACCCCAAGGGCACGGTGTTCCTGCTGGCCGTGGTGCCGCAGTTCCTGGACCTGCATGCGCCGCTGGCCAAGCAGTACGCGGTGATCGGCGCCACCCTGATGTTCACCGACCTGGTGGTGATGGCCGGCTACACGGTGCTGGCCGCCCGCGTGCTGTCGGCGCTGCGCTCGGAGCGCCACCTGAAGCTGCTGAACAAGACCTTCGGTTCGCTCTTCATCGCCGCCGGCGCGCTGCTCGCGACCTTCAAGCGCGCGGCCTGAGCGCCGGCCACCCGATCCAGCCAGGCCGCCAGCGGGCGGCCTTTTTCATTCCGGTCTTTCTCCTTCTTCTCTTCCTTGCCCATGTCTACGCTTTCCGACCGCTGGCTGTTCTGGGTCCCGACCCTGATCTGGGCCAGCACCTGGCATGTGATCCTCTACCAACTGGCCGCGGGCGTGCCGGTGCTGAACTCGGTCGGCTGGCGCTTTGCGCTGGCGGCCCTGCTGCTGGCGGCGCTGGCGCGTTGGCAGGGCCAGTCCCTGCGCGGCCTGCCGCTGTCGGCCCATGGCCTGATGCTGGCGACCGGCGTGGTGCAGTACAGCGGCAACTATGTGTCGGTGTACGAGGCCGAGCGCCACATCCCCTCGGGCCTGGTGGCGGTGCTGTTCTGCCTGATGGTGTTCGGCAATGCGCTGTCGGGGCGGCTGTTCTTCGGCCAGCGGGTGACGCGGCGCTTCCTGCTGGCCAGCGCCGGCGCGGTGTCCGGCGTCGTGATGATCTTCTGGCCCGAGATCGCCGCCACCGGCGCGCGGCCCAGCGCCGCCTACGGCCTGGGGCTGGGCCTGCTGGCCGTGCTGGCGGCCTGCATCGGCAATGTGCTGACGCTCACCCTGACCCGGCGCGGCCTGCCCCTGGTGCCGGTGCTGGCCTGGAGCATGGGCTATGGCGCGGCCTTTCTGCTGGCGGCCTCGCTGCTCAGCGGTGCCGGGCTGCAGTTCTCCTGGCAGCCGAGCTATCTGCTGAGCCTGCTGTACCTGTCGGTGGCGGGCTCGGTGGTGGCCTTCGTGCTGTATTTCAAGCTGGCGCAGCGCCAGGGCCCGGCGCGCGCGGCGCTGACCGGCGTCGTGATCCCGGTGATCGCGCTGGCGATCTCGGCGCTGTTCGAGGGCTGGCGGCCGACGCCGCTGTCGCTGGCCGGCATGGGGCTGAGCCTGGTCAGCCTGTGGATGGCTACTCGAGCACCTTCCCACGCCCGGCCTTGACTCCGGCGCGCTGCGCCTTGCCCGCCAGCCGGCGCTGCTGCGAACCCCAGGTCGGCTTGGTGGCGCGGCGCGCCTTCGGCACATGGGCCACGCTCTGGGCCAGGGCCACCAGGCGCGCCACTGCGTCGGCCCGGTTCATCTCCTGGCTGCGATGCTCCTGGGCCTTGATCACGACCACGCCCTCGGCGGTGATGCGCTGGTCCGACAGCGCCAGCAGCCGCTCCTTGATCGCCGGCGGCAGGGTGGAGCGGCGGATGTCGAAGCGCAGATGCACCGCGCTGGACACCTTGTTGACGTTCTGGCCGCCGGCGCCCTGGGCGCGGATGAAGCTGAACTCCAGCTCCCAATCGGCCGGCTGCCAGTGCAGGTTCATCGGGGATATCAGCAGGCGTTGTTGCCGGGCTGGCGGATGTCCTGGAAGCGCTGCTCCAGCTCCTGGCGCAGCTGGCGGCGGATCTTGGCGGCGGCGAAGCGCCGGCATTCGTCCGGCGTCACCGGGCTCAGCGGCGGCACCGGCGCGGGGCGGCCCTCGTCGTCGACCGCCACCATCGTGAAGAAGCAGCTGTTGGCATGGCGCATGACCTGGCTGCGAATGTTCTCGGCCACCACCTTGATGCCGATCTCCATCGAGGAGGTGCCGGTGTAGTTGACCGAGGCCAGGAAGCTGACCAGCTCGCCGACATGGATCGGCTGGCGGAACATCACCTGGTCGACCGACAGGGTCACGACATAGCGCCCGGCGTAGCGGCTGGCGCAGGCATAGGCGGCCTGGTCGAGCAGCTTCAGGATGGTGCCGCCATGCACATTGCCGGAGAAATTGGCCATGTCGGGCGTCATCAGCACCGTCATGCTGAGTTGGTGGGCGGGCATGTCCATGAGCGGCTCCTGGGTGTCAGTCGATATGTTCGATCGTGACAGGCACTCTTCGTGCCAGCGCGCACATCAGCTCGTAGCCGATCGTGCCGCCGGCCTTGGCCACCTCGTCGATCGGCAGCCGGCTGCCCTTCGGGCCGCGGCCCCACAAGGTGATCTCGCTGCCCAGGCCGGCCTGAGGCAGGGCGCTCAGGTCGACCGCCAGCATGTCCATCGAGACGCGGCCGACCGTGCCGCTGCGCTGGCCGTCGACCAGCACCGGCGTGCCATGCGGGCAATGGCGCGGGTAGCCGTCGGCATAGCCGCAGGCGACGATGCCGATGCGCATCGGCCGGTCGGCGGTGAAGCTGCTGCCGTAGCCGACGCTGTCGCCGGGCTGCAGGTTCTGCAGGCCGATGACCTTGGAGCGCAAGGTCATCGCCGGCTGCAGGTCCCAGTAGGCGTCGTCATGCTCCGGGAAGTCGGGGATGCCGCCGTAGCTCATGATGCCGGCGCGCACCCAGTCGCTGCGCAGGCGCGGCGTGTGGCGCAGGGTGGCGGCGCTGTTGCTGACCGAGCGCTCGCCCGGCAAGTCATGGGTGACGGCCTCGAAGGCCGCCACCTGGTGAGCGATGCCGTCCTGGCCGAAGCGCAGCGCATCGGCGTCGGAGAAATGGGTCATCAGCGAGATCTCGTCCACCTGGGGCAGGGCGTTCAGCCTTGTCCAGGCGGCGCGGAAGGCCTGCGGCGTGAACCCGAGGCGGTTCATGCCGCTGTTCATCTTCAGGAACACGCGATGCGGCTCATGGGTCTTGTGCATCGCCAGCCAGTCGATCTGCTGCTCGTTGTGCACCGCATGCCACAGGCGCAGGCGCGAGCACAGCTCCAGGTCGCGCGTCTCGAAGCAGCCCTCCAGCAGCAGGATCGGGCCGCGCCAGCCCAGTGCACGCAGCTGCTCGGCCTCGGCGAAATCCAGCAGCGCGAAGCCGTCGGCGCCGCGCAGACCCTCGTAGGCGGCGGCGATGCCATGGCCATAGGCATTCGCCTTGACGACCGCCCAGACCTTGGCGTCGGGCGCGCAGGCGCGGGCGCGGGCCAGGTTGTGGGCGAGGGCGGAAACATGGATCAGGGCTTCGATCGGACGCGGCATGGGCGGGATTGTGGCACCCCCTGCCTGCACGGGTCCGCAGCGATGCGGCTGTCCCACGAAATGGCTGCATGCTATAAAGCCGCGCTCGTGCCCACTTGTGAAACGCCATTCCGGGTGCCAGGCCAGCCTTGATCGCAAGCACCAGAAGTTTTCTCACGGGCAGATGAAAAAAGGTTTCTACACCATCATGTCAGCGCAGTTTTTCAGCTCGCTGGCTGATAACGCGCTGTTCGTTGCCGCCGTGGAGCTGCTGCGTACCTCGGGCGAGCCGGAGTGGCAACGCGCCGCGCTGGTGCCGATGTTCGCGCTGTTCTATGTGGTACTGGCCCCCTTCGTCGGGGCCTTCGCCGACGCCGTGCCCAAGGGCAAGGTGATGTTCTATTCGAACACCATCAAGGTGGCCGGCTGCCTGATGATGCTGTTCGGCAGCCATCCGCTGCTGGCTTACGCGATCGTTGGCCTGGGCGCGGCGGCCTACTCGCCGGCCAAGTACGGCATCCTGACCGAACTGCTGCCGCCCTCCCAGTTGGTCAAGGCCAATGGCTGGATCGAGGGCCTGACGATCGCCTCCATCATCCTGGGCGTGCTGCTCGGCGGCCAGTTGGTCGGCGACCGCGTCTCGGCGATGCTGCTGGGATTCGACCTGCCGATGATCGAGACCGGCATCGACAGCGCGCCCGAGGCGGCGATCGCCGGCCTGGTCAGCCTGTATGTGATCGCGGCCCTGTTCAATCTGCGCATCCCGCGCACCGACGCGCCGCTGCAGCCGGTCGGCCTGTCGCCGCTGGGCCTGGTGCGCGACTTCGCCAACTGCAACTCGCGCCTGTGGCAGGACAAGCTGGGTCAGATCTCGCTGGCGACGACCACCTTGTTCTGGGGCGTCTCCGGCAATCTGCGCTACATCGTGCTGGCCTGGGCCGCCGCGGCGCTGGGCTACGGCACAACCCAGGCCTCCAGCCTGGTCGGCGTGGTGGCGATCGGCACCGCGGTCGGCGCGGTGGTCGCCTCGGTCTATATGCGGCTGGACCGCGCCACCGGCGTGATCCCGCTGGGCATCGCGATGGGCCTGCTGGTGATCGTGATGAACGCGATCAGCAATGTCTGGGTCGCGGCGCCCTTCCTGATCCTGCTGGGCGGCATCGGCGGCTTTCTGGTCGTGCCGATGAACGCGCTGCTGCAGCACCGCGGCCACAACCTGATGGGCGCGGGCCGCTCCATCGCGGTGCAGAACTTCAACGAGCAGGCCTGCATCCTGGGCCTGGGCGCGCTCTACACCGCGCTGACCCGCTTCGGCATGTCCGCCTTCGGCGCGATCGCGATCTTCGGCCTGGTCGTGGCCGGCACCATGTGGCTGATCCGCCGCTGGCACCAGCGCAACTGCCGCAATCACCCCGAGGAACTGGAACGCCTGCTGGCGGTGGCGCGCAGCGACCACCATTGAGCTGATCCCCGCCGGGCGCGGCGGCGTGCTACAAAGGTCGGCATCGGCGGCTCGATGGGCGGCAGGCAGGCATGGACGGCGAGACCTCGCAGCGCTGGCAGGTGGAGCTGGAGGCCGCGGAGGCGGCCTTCGCGCGTGGCCGTTTCGAGCCGGTGCTGGAGCAGCTGACGCCGCCGCTGCTGGCCCCGGACAGCGGCGCCACCCCCGCCCAGCGCCTCGCGGCCCAGATGCTGCGGCTGCGCAGCCTGGGCAAGTTCGACCGCTTCGAGGCCATGCTGGACGCCGCCCATGCGGCGCTCGCGCTGGCGCCGCCCGAGCCGAGCCGGCTGCGCGCCGAGCTGCTGGCGCTGATGAGCTTCGCCTACAACCATGGCGGCCTGTGCGAGCCGGCCCTGCATGCCGCCCAGCTGGCGCTGCGCGACGCGCTGGCGCTGGACGAGACCGACCTGGCGGCGCTGGCGCTGGAGCGCTTCGCGATGGCCTATCTCTGGATGGGCGACGCCACCGGCGCCGAACGCTACATGCTGGAGGCGCTGGGCTTCCAGCGGCAGAGCGAGCCGCGGCCGCGCGACCTGCTGCGCTACTCGAACGCCCTGCACCTGGCCTGCACCCTGTATGACGCGCGGGTGACGCAGGACGAGGCCGGCGCGCACGCGCAGCTGCTGCGCTTCGCCCGCTTCACCACCGAGGGCGACCGGCTGGCGGCCGGCGAGGTGCCGGACTATGTGCGCGGCCAGTGGCGGGGCAACCGGCTGCGCTGGCAGCGCCGGCGCGGCCAGCCGGCCTCGACCGAGGCGCCGCTGCGCGAGCTGCTGGCCCAGGCCATCGAGCGCGGCTGGCTGATCCTGGCGCTGGCGCTGCGGCTCGAACTGGCCCTGCTGCTGGAGACCCAGCAGCGCCCGGCCGAGGCCGCCGTGCTGTGCGAGGAGCTGCTGCAGGCCGGCGGGCCGGAGCTGCGCCGCCAGCTCTGGCTGCGCACCCTGATCACGCTGCTACGGCTGCGCCGCCGGCTCGGCGAGGATGCGGCGGCGGACCGGGTGCAGGCCGAGCTGGAAGCCGCCGAGGCCCGCCGTCAGGCCGAGGCCGCACGCCTGCGCCAACGCCTGGCCGAACTGGACCTGCAGCTGATCAAGCTGCTGGCCGAGGCCGACCGGGCGCGCCTGAGCGGCGAGATCAGGCGCCTGCGCGAGCGCCGCGACGAGGGTCAGGCCTTGCGCTTGCCGGGCTGCGACTGGTTGCCGGCCTGATGCGCCGGCTCGCCGCGCAGCACCCGCTCGATATGCTCGGACCAGGCGCGGCCGATCTTGAAGCAGCCGCTGTGGTTCAGGTGGATCTCGTTGTGCCAGTCGCCGCTGATGCCGGTGGTGCCCGGCGTGGCCAGGGCCAGCGGCACCGCGGTGCTGTCGAACACCTGCAGGCCGGGGAACTGGGCCTGGTCGGCCGCCAGGCTCTTCAGCAGCAGGGCCAGGTGCATCACCATCAGCCGGCTCACCGCGGCCCAGTCGGCCGCGGGGATGTTGTAGGCCCGGAAGGTGGGGTAGAGCCAGGGGCCGCTGTCCTCGGCGCCGGCCGGGCGCGGCATCGGCACTGCATAGCAATGCATGAAGACCGGCTTGCCCGCCGAGGGGCCCTGGTCGCGCAGGCTCAGCAGATGGCGGATGTTGGCGCGCAGATAGTCGGCATAGGTCGACCAGCCGGGTTCGGAGAAATAGCGCGCCACGCCCTGCGAGGGCGCGCCCCATTCGGTCTGGTGGCGCAGCAGGCGCAGGTGCAGCGGGATCAGCTCGACCGGGGTCGGGTCTTGCCCGACCGGGTGCGCCGGGGTGCGGGCGGCGGCGATCAGGTCGTTGCCGCCGACCGAGAGCAGCAGCCCGTCCCAGACCGGCGCGTCCGGCGCCGTCAGCAGGCGCACGAACTCGGGCGCCCCCTGCAGGTCCACCATATGGGCCAGGGCCTCGTTCTGGCCGGCGCAGTTGATGGCCAGCGCGCGCTGCTGGAACACCAGTTCCTGCAGCAGATTGGCATGGGCGCTCAGCTTGGCCGCGGCCGCCGAGAACCAGGAATCCCCCTGGGCCAGCAGACGCCAGCGGTAGCCCTCCAGAAAAGGCGCGGGATTCGAGGGCAAGTCTGCCGGTGTGAAGCAGGCCAGATGATCCAAAAGGCGGTCTCCCTACAAGGCTCGATCGGTGACAGGCGAGGCGCACCGCGCACGCAGCCGAATTGGAAGGCCAGGGGCGCGCGTTTCGCCATGCTATAAACCCTGGGCATTGTTGGCCGGGGCCACCGGGCTTTGCCAGCGCTTTTAAGGGGGTTGTTGCAGCGAGCCAACCCCTTCATGAATCCCGCCCTCGCATCGCCGGGCGTTCCCCTCGCCCATGCGTTCCCCCGCCCCCTATTTCGCCCTTGTTTTCAACGCCCTGATCTGGGGCCTGTCCTGGTGGCCGTTCCGGCAGTTCCAGGCCGCCGGGCTGCATCCGCTGTGGACCACGGTGCTGCTGTACAGCGTCTCGATGCTCGTGATCAGCCTGACCGCCGGCCGGCGCGCCTGGCGCGAGTTCCTCGGCACCCCGGCCCTGTGGCTGATCATGCTGGCCGCCGGCACCACCAACACCGCCTTCAACTGGGGCGTGGCGATGGGCGACGTGGTGCGGGTGGTGCTGCTGTTCTATCTGATGCCGCTGTGGGCGGTGCTGCTGGCGCGGGTGATCCTGAAGGAACACCTGACCCCGCTGGCGCTGGCGCGCATCGCGCTGGCCCTGTCCGGCGCGGCGGCGGTGCTGTGGCCGGAGCAGGGCGGCTTCCCGCTGCCCGCCAGCCTGGCGGACTGGCTGGGCGTGCTGGGCGGCCTGACCTTCGCCTTCAACAATGTGATGCTGCGGCGCGAGGCCGCGCGCAGCCCGCATGCCCGGGCGCTGGCGATGTTCGGCGGCGGCGTGCTGGTGGCCGGCAGCGCCGCGTTGGCGATGGCCGGCGCGGGCCTGGTGCCGGCCCCGGCGCTGCCGGGCTGGTGGTGGCTGCTGCCGGTGGCAGCGATGGCGCTGCTGTTCTTCCTCTCCAACCTGGCGCTGCAATATGGCGCCAGCCGCCTGCCGGCCAATGTGACGGCGATCGTGATGCTGGTCGAGGTGCCGGCCGCGGCCCTCTCGGCGCTGTGGCTGGGCGGCGGCGCGCTGGACCTCAAGACCGCGCTCGGTGGCCTGGCGATCCTGGGTGCGGCCCTGCTGGCGGCGCTGGAGCGCAGGCGCTAGCAGGCGCTTGAAAACCTACTGCGGCGGCCCTCTGCGTCGTTGCGCGGTGCTCGGCATCCTCATGCACAGGAAGGACGTTCCGGTTCCTGCGCTCCGGGCGCCTAGCAGCGGGCCGTCCTCGCGACGGTTCTCAGCCGCCTGCTGGGGCCGGAGCTTTGCAGCGCCTCTCAGTTCCGGCGCAGGGTTGTTCTATCGGGTGACAGGCCCTAGCATCCGGGCCTGATCCACGAGGAGCGCTCGATGAGCCAGACCACCGCCTACGACTTCCAGGCCCTGTCGATCCAGGGTGAGCCGGCCGACCTGGCCAGCCAGCGCGGCAAGGTGCTGCTGATCGTCAACACCGCCAGCGCCTGCGGCTTCACGCCGCAGTTCAAGGGGCTGGAGAAGCTCTGGGAGGACTATGCGGCGCGCGGCCTGGTCGTGATCGGCTTCCCGAGCAACGAGTTCGGCGGCCAGGACCCCGGCAGCAATGGCGAGATCGCCAGCTTCTGCGAGATGAACTACGGCGTCAGCTTCCCGATGATGGCCAAGATCAAGGTCAACGGCGGCGAGGCGCACCCGCTGTGGAAATGGCTGAAGGGCGAGAAGCCCGGCATCCTCGGCACCGAGGTGATCAAGTGGAACTTCACCAAGTTCCTGGTCGGCCGCAACGGCCAGGTCCTCAAGCGCTATGCGCCCAACGAGGAGCCGGAGAAGCTGCGCGCGGATATCGAGGCGGCGCTGGCGGCCTGAGGCACGCAGCGATAGTGGCGAACTTGGTGGGGCCTGGCGGTATTGCCGCACATCAGGCGTAACGCCGGCCGGCGATCATGCGTCGCAGACCAGATCCAGCAGCCATGCGAAATGCACTTGGCCTTGCCCCTTGCCCATCTGGCTGTGATGGCTTGAGTGCGGGCTGAATTCACGCCCAACGAGATCCCAGTAGGCGGGCGAGCGTCGGCGAAGGAGGCAGGGGCGGCCATCCCTCTTCGGGGCGGAGGCGCGGTCCGAGGCACGAGCCAACCGGCCGTATGTCCGGCCAGCTACGGCGATGCTTGCCCGTACCGGATCCACAGCCTCCCATACCCCCGCCGCAGCCGGCCCGCTGCCTCGGCCGCGCCGATCAGCTGGCTGACGGTCTGGCGTGACAGATTGGCCAGCGCGGCCAGCTCGGCCTGGGTGGCGGCCACGGCCTGCCAGCCCTCGGCGTCGGCCGCGCCGCCGCGCTCGCGCGCCAGCTGGGCCAGGGCCAGGGCGAAGCGCTCCTCGGCCGGGCGATGCCGCGAGGCCTCCAGCAGGCGCAGCATGTCGTCGTAGCGGCCGGCGAACTCCTGCAGCAGCGCGCGGGCAAAGCCCGGCAGCTCGTCCATCAGCAGCGCATAGGCCTCGGCGCCGAACACCAGCAGCCGGCTGCCCTGGCGCGCCAGCGCCTCGTAGCTGGCCGGCCGCCCGGCGGCGAAGGCGGCCAGGCCGAACAGCTTGGGCGCCTGCACATGCTCCAGCACCGAGACCGTGCCGTCCAGGCCGGTGAAGCGCGCCTCGACCTCGCCGGCCAGCACCGCGTAGAAGGCGCGGGTCGGCTGGTCCTGCGCGAACAGGGTGCGGCCGCGCGCCAGCCGGCGCAGGCTCAGCAGCGGCAGCAGGCGGCGGCGCAGCGCGGCCTCGGCCGGCCGCAGGCCGGGGAAGTTGGCCGCCAGCACCAGGTCTAGTGCCCGCTCCAGTCCATCGTCATCCATCGTGGGTCGGCGGAAAATGTCGGGTACCCGACATTGTGGCGTGTAGCCCGGACTTAAGCTGGCGGCCATGGACGAGCAACGACCCGAAGACGACACAGCGCTGCAGGCCTGGGCCGCGCAGTACCGCCATTTCGCCGCGTTCGAATGCCCGCAGGATCCGCTCTACGTGGCGATCTGCGAGGCGATCGCCGGCCTGCCCGAGCTGTTGACCCTGATGGCCGCAGCGCCGGCTACGCAGCGCCGGCCGAACCTGCTGCTGGCCGCGCTGCAGGACCAGCTGCTGGCCGGCGAGGAGGCCCATTCACTGGCGGACTACTACCCCAGCCTCGGCGGCGCCCGCGCGCCGGATGCCGAACTGCCGGCCCTGTTGCTGGACTTCGTGCGGCGCCGGCGCACAGCACTGACCGAGCTACTGGCAACGCGCAGCACCCAGACCAACGAATGCGGGCGCTGCGCGGTGCTGTGGCCGGCGCTGCAGGCGGTGGCCGCGGCCACCGGTGGGCAAGACCTGGCCCTGCTCGACATCGGCAGCAGCGCCGGGCTGACCCTGGGCGTGGACCGCTACCGCTACGACTATGG
Source organism: Roseateles sp. DAIF2 (assembly GCF_015624425.1). Classification (NCBI taxonomy): domain Bacteria; kingdom Pseudomonadati; phylum Pseudomonadota; class Betaproteobacteria; order Burkholderiales; family Sphaerotilaceae; genus Roseateles; species Roseateles sp. DAIF2. Next base: position 376,906 of record NZ_CP049919.1, read on the forward strand.
ACGCTTCCAGCGCGGCGCGCCGGCCGGGCCGGAGCTGCCGACGATCGCCTGCGACTGGCTGGGCGAGGCGCCGCCGCCGGCCGAGGCGCCGGCATGGCGCCTGGTCGAGCGCGCCGGTCTGGACCCGGCGCCGGTCGACCTGCAGGACGAGGCCGCTGTGCGCTGGCTGCGCGCCTGCCTGTGGCCGCATGACCGCGAGCGCGCGCGGCGCTTCGAGCAGGCCGTTGCGCTGGCGCGCGCCGAGGGGCCCGCGGTGCGGCGCGCCGACGACTGCCTGGCCGCGATCGAGCCCTGGCTGGACGCTCTGGCGCCGGGCGTGCAGCCGGTGCTGTTCAACAGCTGGGTGCTGGCCTATTTCGACCCGGCCGCGCTGGCCGACTACCAGGCCCGGCTGCTGCGCCTGGTGCGCGAGCGCGGCATCGCCTGGCTCTGCGCCGAGTCGCCGGCCCTGCATGGCGCGGGGCTCGCGGCGCCGCCCGCGCCGCCGGCCGACCCGGGCGCGGCCACGCTGTGGAGCCTGAGCTGGGCCGCACCCACCGCAGCGCTGCAGCGCCGCGCGCTGGCCTGGTCGCACCCGCACGGGCGCTGGCTGCAATGGCTGGAGCGGTGACGGTGCGCCCGCTCAGCCGGCGCGGCCCGGCGGGTGTTCGAGGAACCATTGCGCGATCGCCGGCATCGCGTCCTCGAAGCCGCCCGGCACCGAGATATTGAACACCCCGGCGCGCTGCGCGCCGCGGTTCTCGAAGTCGTGCCGGACGCCGCCTGGCACCAGCACGAAGCTGCCGCGCGGCGCCTCGTGCCAGGCCTCGCCGACCAGGAAGCTCATCACGCCCTCGATCACCAGGAACACATCGTCCTCCTCATGGGCATGGGCGCCGGGGCCCTGGGTATGCGGCTCCAGCCACCATTCGGAGATCGAGTAGCGCCGCGCGGTCTCGGCGTCGTCGGCCTTGAAGACCGCGCCGATGCGGCCCATCTCGTAGGCCCGGCCCGCGCCCGGCGCCAGGATCAGGGGCTCGCGCCCGTCGTGACTCGTCGTCGTCGTCATGCTGCTGCCCCCTGTTGCCGGCCGATTGTGGGCGGCGTGCGACGCCGCGGCAAGCCGGGGCGGCGTATCCTGCGGCGCTATCGACAGCTCCGGCCTCCGGGCCCGAATCCCATGACGATCGCCACCCGCCGCCCCGCGCTGCTGCAGCGCTTTGCTGCCCTGTCTGCCTTGGCTTTGTCGTTGGCCCTGCCGGGCCTGGCCCGCGCGCAGGCACCGGAACTGGAGCGGCTGCGCGCCGCGGTGCAGCGCGAGCAGCCGGCGCTGCTGCAGACGATGAAGGAGTTGGTCGAGATCGAGTCCGGCAGCGCCGACCGCGAGGGCCTGGACCGCATCGCGGCGCTGATCGCGCAGCGCCTGCGCGCCCTGGGCGGCCAGGTCGAGCTGATCGACCCGGCCCAGCCCGGCTTCGAGATCTACCGCATGTTCGACACGCCGGAGAAGCCGGGCCAGATGGTCAAGGCCAGCTTCGCCGGGCGCGGCCAGAAGAAGATCCTGCTGCTGGCCCATATGGACACGGTCTATGCGCGCGGCATGCTGGCGCAGCAGCCCTTCCGCGTCGAGGGCGACAAGGCCTATGGCCTGGGCATCGCCGACGACAAGCAGGGCGTTGCGATGATCCTGCACCTGCTGGCCCTGCTGCGCGCCGAGGGCTTCGCCGACTGGGGCCAGCTGACGGTGCTGATCAACGGCGACGAGGAGATCAGCTCGCCGGCCTCGCGCGCGCTGATCACCAGGCTGGGCGGCGAGCATGACGTGGTGCTGTCATACGAGGGCGGCGGCGGGCCGACCGGGCCGGACAGCCTGCGCCTGGCCACCAGCGGCATCGCGGCGGCGAACCTGCTGGTCAAGGGCCGCGCCTCGCATGCCGGCGCCTCGCCGGAGCGCGGCGTCAACGCGCTGTACGAGCTGGCGCACCAGCTGATGCAGGCGCGCGACCTGTCCGACCCCAAGGTCGGGCGCCAGGTGCACTGGACCCTGGCGCGCGCCGGCCTGGTGCGCAACATGATCCCGCCGGCCGCCGAGGCCTCGGCCGATGTGCGGGTCGACCGGGTGGCCGATTTCGACGGCATCGAGCGCGAGCTGCGCGCCCGCATCGAGCGCAAGCTGCTGCCGGAGTCCGAGGTCTCGCTGACTTTCGAGCGCCGTCGCCCGCCGCTGCAGGCCAGCGAGGCCGCGCGCACCCTGGCCGCCCATGCCGAGAAGCTGGCCACCGAGCAGGGCCTGGCCCTGGTGGTGCGCGACAAGCCCACCGGCGGCGGCACCGACGCGGCCTTCGCGGCGCTGGCCACCAAGGCGCCGGTGCTGGAGGGCATGGGCCTGCGCGGCTTCGGCGCGCACACCACCAATGCCGAATATGTGCTGGTCGACTCGATCGCGCCCAAGCTGCTGCTGAACCTGCGCCTGATCATGGACATCGCCCGGGAGCGCGCGCGCTGGTGATAATGGCGGCCGCCCGTCCGCGGCCCCTTTGTCCATTCGCAGCCTTGGAGTTCCGAACATGTTCCAGCACGTCGACGCCTATGCCGGCGATCCCATCCTGAGCCTCAACGAAGCCTTCCAGAAGGACGAGCGCCAGGGCAAGATCAATCTGTCGATCGGCATCTATTTCGACGACGAGGGCCGCATCCCGATGCTGGACTCGGTGCGCCGCGCCGAGCTGGCCGTGGTCGCCGAGGCCGGCGCCCGGCCCTATCTGCCGATGGAAGGCGCGGCCAACTTCCGCAGCGCGGTGCAGGCCCTGCTGTTCGGACCCGAGCATCCGCTGCTGAAGGCCGGCCGCGTCGCGACGATCCAGGGCGTCGGCTCCAGCGGCGGCCTGAAGGTCGGCGCCGATTTCATCAAGCGCTACTTCCCCGCCAGCGCGATCTATGTCTCCGAGCCGACCTGGGACAACCACCGCGCGGTGTTCGAGGGTTCGGGCATCGAGGTCAAGAACTACCCCTACTACGACGCCAAGACCGGCGGCCTGCGCTTCGCCGACATGCTGGAGGCCCTGCGCGGCCTGCCCAAGCAAAGCGTGATCCTGCTGCACGCCTGCTGCCACAACCCGACCGGCGTGGACCTGACCCCGCTGCAATGGTCCGAGCTGATCCCGGTGCTGAAGGAACGCGAGCTGCTGCCCTTCCTCGACCTGGCCTACCAGGGCTATGGCGACGGCCTGGAGCAGGACGCCTTCGCGATCCGCGCGCTGGCCGATGCCGGCCTGTCCTTCTTCATCGCCAACAGCTTCTCGAAGAACATGAGCCTGTACGGCGAGCGCTGTGGCGCGCTGTCGGTGGTCTGCCCCGACGCGGCCCAGGCCGGCAATGTGCTGGGCCAGCTGAAGTTCATGATCCGCCGCAACTATTCCAACCCGCCGATGCATGGCGGCCAGGTGGTGGCGCGCGTGCTCAGCGATCCGGCGCTGCGCACCCTGTGGGAGGGCGAGGTCGAGGAGATGCGCGAGCGCATCCTGGCGATGCGCAACGCCTTGTTCGAGGTGCTGAGCGCCAAGCTGCCGGGCCGCGACCTGCGCTACTTCCTGACCCAGCGCGGCATGTTCAGCTACACCGGCCTCTCGGCCGAGCAGGTGGACCGGCTGAAGAACGAGTTCGGCGTCTACCTGATCCGTTCGGGCCGCATGTGCATCGCCGGCCTGAACACCCGCAACGTCGAAGCCACCGCCAACGCGATGGCCGCCGTGCTGGCCTGAGGATTACCCCAGGTTAAGCGGGACGGCCCCCGCATTCATCCAAGTTATAAGGTCCGCTGCCGCTTTCATTGGCACGGCGGGCCGCTCGTCCCGTACCCTGCCGGCACATCGAAGCCCAAGAGTCCGGATGAAGCATGTTGTGGTGATAGGGGGAGGGGTGGTCGGCCTGACGACCGCCTGGGCCCTGGCCGAGCGGGGCCACCAGGTCACGCTGGTGGAGCGCGAGCCCGAGCTCGCCAGCGGCGCCAGCCGGGCCAATGGCGGCCAGCTCAGCTACCGCTATGTCTCGCCGCTGGCCGACCAGGGCGTGCCGCTGAAGGCGCTGCGCTGGCTGTTCGATCCGGACGGCCCGCTGCGCTTCAAGCCCGAGCTGCGCTGGCACCAATGGGCCTGGATGCTGGATTTCCTGCGCGCCTGCCGCGGCCCGGTGAACCGCCGCACCACCGCGCGGCTCTTGGAGCTGGGCGCCTTCAGCCAGCGGGCCTTCGGCGAGCTGCGCCAGCAGGCCGGGCTGGATGGCGGCATTTCGCTGCGCGCACCGGGCAAGCTGGTGGTCTACCGCAAGCCGCAGGAGTTCCGCCGCGTCGCCGAGCGCCTGCGCGCCCAGCCGGGCGGGCCCGAGCGGGCGCTGAGCCATGACGAATGCGTGGCGCTGGAGCCGGCCCTGGCCTTCGGCGACACCCAGTTCGCCGGCGGCATCTTCACCACCGGCGAGGCGGTGGCGGACTGCCACGCGGTCTGCCTGCAGCTGGCCGCACGGTTGCGCCGGCATGGCAATTTCAGGGGCTTTATCGCCGCCGAGGCGCGCAGCTTCCGGCGCGACGCGGCCGGCCGCGCCCAGGCGCTGCGCGGCGCGGGCGGCGAGGAGATCGGCGCCGATGCCTTCGTGCTGGCGGCCGGCCTGCACAGCCGCGGCCTGGGCAAGAGCGTTGGCCTGAACCTGCCGATCTATCCGCTCAAGGGCTACAGCCTGACCGCGCCGATCGGCCCCGGGCACCGCCCGCCCGAGGTCAGCGTGACCGATTTCGAGCGCAAGGTGCTGTATGCGCGCATCGGCGAGCAGCTGCGCGTGGCCGCGATGGTGGACCTGGTGGGCGACGATGTCCGCATCGACCCAGGCCGCATCGCCTCGCTGAAGCGGGCGGTGCATGCGATGTTCCCGCAGGCGGCCGACTATGCGCGCGCCAGCGAATGGGCCGGCCTGCGCCCGGCCACGCCCAGCGGCGCGCCGATCCTGGGCGCCACGCCGGTCGGCAACCTCTGGCTCAATGTCGGCCATGGCGCCTTGGGTTTCACCTTCTCCTTCGGCTCGGCCCGCATCCTGGCCGAGCTGATCTCCGGTGGCGACAGCCCGATCGCGCTGGACGGGTTGCGGCTGGCCGCCCCATGAACGACCCGGCCCTGGCCGAGGCGCTGCGCCGGGCGGTGCTGGCGCAGGATTTCATGGCCACCGCCGACGGCCGGCGCGGCGGCGCGCCGCTGCAGGCCTTCCCCAGCCTCGACCTGGCGGTGGCCGCCTTTCCCGAGGGCGGGCGACCGGCCTTCTGGGCCAATGTGCTGTTCTCGCGCGAGTTTCCCGAGGGCCTGGTGGCCGAGATCGGCGCCGACGCCGGCGCGGTGGCCAACATCGCCTTCCGGGCCGACCTGCAGGACGCGCAGGGCGATTCGATCGCCTGGCTGCCCGGCGCCGACTGGTCGCGCCTGGACTTCCCGCCGCTGGCCGGCGCCGGGCCGCATCGTTTTGTCGCACCGTTCCCGGCCTCGCTGCTGAAGCTGATGGTGCTGGTTGGCGTGGCGCGGCTGATCGACCAGGGCCATGCCGGCTGGACCGAAAGCCTGGACTACCAGGGCCAAACGCGCAGCATCGCCGACTGGGCCTTCGACATGACCGCGATCAGCTGCAACCGCGCAACCTCGGCCCTGGTCGCGCTGCTGCACCGGCTGGGCGCGATCCGACGTGACGCGGCCAGCGGCGCCGAGCTGCACAACGCGCTGCACCAGCTGTTCGAGGGCCTGGGCCTGCCGAGCCTGCGCCTGGCCGGCACCCGGCCCGAGGGCGGCTGGGGCAATGCCGCCGGCTCCGGCGTCGGCCGCATCCAGATGACGGCCTGGGACAGCCTGCGCCTGCTGTGGCTGCTGGACCCGGCCGCGCCCGCCGCGCCCTGGCGGCCGGCGGAGGCCGCGCCGCTGCTGAGCCCGCTGTCGCGCAGCTGGGTGCTGCATGCACTGGAGCAGCAGGCCCTGCATGAGATCCTGTCCAGCGGGCTGCTGGCCGGCTTCGACGGCCATGTGGAGGGCCTGCCGGCGCGGCTGCCGGCACGCTGGCTGCGCGCCGACGGCAGCGCCCGCGCCGGCGAGCGCGAGTTCCCGCCGGACCTGCGCGCGCGCCCGGAGACGGGCAGCCTGCGCTTCGCGCACAAGACCGGCACCACCGAGAACTACGCGTCCGATGCCGGCATCGCGCGCGGCACCGGTGGCGCGCGGCGCCATTACCTGATCGCGCTGACCAGCAGCCTGGGGCGCCGCTATGCTCCCGATCCACGCGCGGCCACGACCTGGCGCCTGCCGGCCCTGGGACGCGCGATCGACGACTACCTCCGCCAACGCCTGGGCGATTGAGAAGAAAGAACAGCAGCAGGGAGCACCCGATGACGAGCAAGGACCTGGAACTGATCGCCGCGCTGCCCGAAGGCGCGACCCTGGGCCTGATCGCCCCGGCCGGCCCGCCCAAGCGGGAGAGCCTGGACCGCATCCCGGCGCTGCTGGCGGCACATGGCTTCCGGGCCAAGTTCATGCCCGGCATCGCGGCCGGCCCGGCGCGGCTGGACTATCTGGCGGCCGACGATGCGACCCGCCTGGCCGATCTGCATGCGGCCTTTGCCGACCCGGAGGTCGACGCGGTGCTGTGCCTGCGCGGCGGCTATGGCTGTGCGCGCCTGCTGGACCGCATCGACACCGCGCTGCTGCGCCGGCACCCCAAGCTGCTGATCGGCTTCAGTGACATCAGCTCGCTGATCGGGCTGCTGGACCACCTGGGCCTGCCCAGCCTGCATGCGCCGATGCCCAGCTCCAACCTGCTCGAGCCGGAGAGCGCGAACGATGCGCGGGCGCTATTCGCCCTGCTGCATCGCGGCCTGCGGCGCGGCGACGTGATCGCGCCGGCCGGCTTCGCGCCGCATGCGCTGAATCGCGGCGAGGGCCCGGTGCGCGGCCGCCTGATCGGCGGCAATCTGGCGGTCTTCACCGCGCTGCTGGGCACGCCCTGGGCGCCGCGCGCCGAGGGGGTGATCCTGTTCCTGGAAGACGTCAGCGAGCCGCCCTACCGGGTCGACCGCCTGCTGGCGCAGCTGCGCCTGGCCGGCGTGCTGGAGGCCGCGGCGGGCTTTGTGCTGGGCGGCTTCACCGGCGCCGAGGAACCGGCCGATGCGGTGCTGGCCGACTACTTCGGCACCTGCGGCAAGCCGGTGCTGGCGGGTTGGCCCAGCGGCCACCAGACGCCCAATGTGGCGCTGCCGATGGGGCTGCAGGTGGAGCTGGACGTGGCGCGGCGGCGCCTGAGCTACCTCTGATCCGGTCGGATTCCCGCAACATCTGCTCACGATCCGCCCCCGGGGCGGGTGATCCCGGATGACTTTCGTCGCTTGGCCGGGAGTGGCCGGCGCGCCTATGGTGCGCCCTGCTTACCTCCTTGCGCCATGGCCATCAGCCCCTACCGTCTCAAGACCGCCCTGCCCGAAGACCTGCTGCGCGTGCACACCTGCGTGTGGCGCGAAGGCCTGAGCGAGCTGGGGGAAGCCACGCTGACCCTGCTGAGCGAGCGCAAGGACATCCAGGCGGTGGACCTGCTGGGCAAGCCCGCGGCGCTGAGCATCGCCCAGCGCGCCGATGCCCCGCGCCATCTCTCGGGCTACGTCACCCGCTTTGCGCAAGTCGGCTTCGAGGGCCGTTACTGCGTCTACGAGATGAGCCTCAAGCCCTGGCTGTGGCTGCTCACCCGCACCGCCGACTGCCGGGTCTTCCAGCGCCAGAGCGTGCCCGAGATCGTCAAGAAGGTGTTCGAGGACCACCCGGTCGCCCGCTTCGAGTTCAAGCTGCTGCGTCCCTACCGCCCCTGGCGCTACTGCGTCCAGTACCGCGAGACCGACTTCAACTTCATCGCCCGGCTGCTGGAGCATGAAGGCATCTACTGGTACCTGGAGCACGACGACAAGGGCCACAAGCTGGTGCTGTGCGACAGCGCCAGCGGGCATGACCCGGCCCCGGGCTGCGAGAGCCTGCCCTTCTACGGCGGCGCGTCCCAGGTGCCGCCCCAGCTCGAGCATGTCGAGCGCTGGGGCAGCATGCAATGCCTCAAGCCCGGCAAGGTGGCGATCACCTCCTACGACTTCGAGCGCCCCTCCACCTCGCTGCTGGCCCAGCAGAATCAGAGCCGCGACTACAACCTCAGCGACGGCGAGATCTTCGACTACCCCGGCGTCTACACCAAGAGCGCCGACGGGGCCCAGTACGCCGAGGACCGGCTCGACGAGATCCAGAGCGGCGTCGACCTCTTCGACGCCAGCACCAACGCCCAGGGCGTGGCCACCGGCCACCTGCTGACGCTCACGCGCCACCCGCGCGACGACCAGAACGCCCAGTACCTGGTCACCGCCACCACCCTGCAGCTCAGCCAGGCCACCAGCGAGAGCGGCAGCGGCGAATCCTCGCTGCGCTGCAGCTTCAGCTGCATGCCGGCCAAGCAGCAGTACCGCCCGGCGCGGCGCACGCCCAAGCCCATGGTGCCGGGGCCGCAGACCGCCATCGTCACCGGGCCGCCGGGCGAGGAGATCTTCACCGACAAGTTCGGCCGGGTGAAGGTGCAGTTCCACTGGGACCGGCGCGGCCAGCGCGACGGCGAGACCTCCTGCTGGGTCAGCGTGGCGCATCCTTGGGCGGGCTCCAACTTCGGCGGCGTGCACATCCCGCGCATCGGCCAGGAGGTGATCGTCGGCTTCATGGAGGGCGACCCCGACATGCCGATCATCATCGGGCGCACCTACAACGGCGAGAACATGCCGCCCTGGGAGCTGCCGGCCAACGCCACGCAGAGCGGCTTCCTGACCCGCTCCAGCAAGGGTGGGGGCTACGACAACGCCAATGCGATCCGCTTCGAGGACAAGCAGGGGGCGGAGCAGCTGTGGATCCACGCCGAGAAGGACCAGCTCACCGAGGTCGAGCACGACGAAGACAAGTGGGTGGGCAACGACCGGCGCAAGACCATCGACCGGCATGAGACCACCCTGGTCAAGGGCAACCGCACCGAGACGGTGGATCTGGATGAGACCATCACCATCCACCAGAACCGCAGCGAGCGGGTCGATCTGGACGAGAAGATCTCGATCGGGATGAACCGCTCCGAGGATGTGGGGGTCAACGAGACGATCAGCATCGGATCGAACCGGTCGGTGACGATCGGCGGCGCGAAGATGGAGACCATTGCGTTGGCCAAGGCCGAAACCATCGGCCTGGGCAAGGCGCTGACGATCGGTGCGGCCTACCAGACGACGGTCGGTGGCCTGATGAACACCACGGTCGGACTGCAGCAGTCCGAGCAGGTCGGGCTGAACAAGACAAGCAGGGTCGGCAAGACCTATGAGCTGGTGGCCGGCGATGCGATCCGCTTTGTCGTCGGCAAGGCCAGCCTGACGATGACCAAGGACGGCAAGGTGACGATCGTCGGTTCGGAGTTCCTGTTCGATGCGTCTGGGCCGGTGCAGATCAACGGCAAGGACATCGATCTCAACTGAGATCGGAGCGCCGTATGGAACTGGTCAACCTCACGCCATTCGGCGCGGCGGGCTATCGCGGGATCGACACGCAGGATCGCGAGCACGAGGTCGTGACGCTGCGCACGGTCTACAAGCTGGTGCCGGCCTGGCAGCTGGAAGGTACGCAGCCAACCGCTGCTGGTCCGATGCGACTCGTGCCGCAGCTGGTCGATGAGGGTGCACCGCCCCTGGTCACCGAGGATCAGTACGTCGGCGAGATCGGTCTCAGCAGTGTGCGCGCCGACAGCGATCTGGCGCCGTTCAAGCCGAAGTGCGATGTGCTGGTGACAGGCACCAGCCATGCGCCGGGCGGTCGGGCCAGCGAGGGCTGGCTGGCCCGGTTGCGCGTCAGTCAACCCGCGCGTCATCCACAGGCGGACCCCGCCGCCGGCTATGTGCCGCCGTTGACGGATTCGGACACCAGCTTCGCCGACCGTGTCGCATGGCAGGAGCAACGGCGCATCGCGATCGACGGCTGGCTGCGCGCACCCGGCCCGAACGGCGATCGCAGCCGGGAGATGTTGCTGGACAAGGCGCTGCACCTGAGCTCGCCGTCCGAGTTTTCGCGCGATGCGAAGGGCGCATGGACACGGCGAACGCTGAGTCTCGCTAGCAGCGTTCCGCTCTTGTACGAACTGGCCTACGGCGGTAGCAGCCGCGTGCCGAATCCCGAGTTCGGCCATCGGGACGATGCGCCGGAGTGGCTGCTGAACGAGGTCTGCTTCCTGAATCCCTTGGGTCGCGGCTGGATGCACGTGGACTTGGGGTCTGCGTCACGGGACGCAAGGGTGCCGATGCCTTCGACCTGGCCCGCACCGCAGATCGAACCGCCGGATCGTCCGGTCGAGCACCCTGACATCACGCCGCAGACGGCGGGTCAACAGCCGCCGCAGATGCTGGAGCAGGCCAAGGTTTATGCGCATCGTCCCGCGGGCTTCGGCCCGGTCGGCAGGGCTTGGACGCCGCGCATCCAGCGTGCGGGCTCCTACGACGACCAATGGTTGGCGGAACGCTGGCCGAATCTGCCCAAGGACTTCGACATGGCGTACTGGAACGCCGCGCCGGAGGATCAGCAGATTGTCTTTCCGCGTCCGGATTGCTACTTGGAGCTGGGCAATCTGATCGACCCAGCCCTTTGCCCGAGTGGACACGCCTTTGTCGCCTTGCCCGGGCACCGGGTGTCGGTGCTGTTCCGCATGGCGAGTGGCCTGATGCTCGGCGGTGTCTGCGCGATCGACACCTTGCATGTCGACACGGACGCGATGGAGTTGGCCATCGTCTGGCGTGCGAGCGTGTTGGCCGAGATGAACGTGAAGACGGCCGAATTGCGCTTCGAGACCGACCTGGCGGCGCCGCTGTTCAAGATGGAGGAGGCCGCTCATGGCCAGTAACCTGGGAGCGCGCAAGGAAAGCGGCTGGGTGGTCTACAGCATGCCGCCGGACGTCTGCAAGACGCCGATGGGCAGCTCGATGGTGCCGGTTCCGTATCCGATCACCTCGCAGCTCAGCGACGCGACCGGCGTTGTCGAGAGCGTGAAGATCAATGGCAAACCTGCCGTGGTCTTTGACCAGAGCAAGACGTCCAGCAGCGCCGGCGACACGCCAGGCAGCGGTACCGGCATGAAGAGCAGCACGGTGGGCAAGAAGTGTGAGCCGCTGGACAAGAGCTCGACGGTGCGTGCCGGCAAGAAGTGGATCGTCCGCCACGGCGACAAGTTCTGGATGAACGGCGGCTGATCGCATGGGAAGCTACAACACGACGGGAGTCCTGCAGAAACCGGCGACCGGTGCGGGGAAGGCGGAAGACGCGAACGCAGGTGTCAAGGTGGAGACCATCGAGATCTCCAAGCTGGACGCGCTGCAGATGCTCCTGGATGTGGTGGGGCTGATCCCTGGTCTCGGTGCGCCGGCGGACATTCTCAACGGCCTGATCAGCGCGGCGCGCGGGGACTGGTTGGGCGCGGGACTGTCCCTGCTCGGTGTGGTCCCCATCGCCGGTGAAGCGGCCACCGCCGCAAAGATTGCAAAGAACGCCGATCGTTACACGGCGGGCGTGCGCAAGGTAGCGGACGAGATCCTGCCGCACCTCCCGGAAGGGGTTCAGCGCAAGCTCCGCGATGCGATCGAGAAGGCGGAAGCCAAGATCGACGAACTGGCCGGAAGGGAGCCCAAACCAAAGCCCAAGCCCGATGAGGCCCCGAAGGCCAAGGATGAGGGAGCCGATGGCGGCAAGGTCAAACCCAAGCCGAAGCCCGAATGCGGGCAACGCGGGCCGTACAAGGATCGCGACGACCACGACAACAAGGGCTTTAACTGGGATCACGTGCCGTCGAAGGCGGCGCTGCTTGCCAAGGCGGAAGAGATCAAGGGCGACCTGCTGTCGGCAGCGGAGAAGACTGCGATCATCGAAGGCGCCCCCACGATCGCGATCCCTGAGGACCTGCATCGAAAGCACAGCGAGACCTACGGCGGCAGACAGAACCAGACCGTTGACGGCCAGAAGCGCATCCTGAATGACGCCGGCAACCTGCAAAAGGCAGCCAAAGAAAACACCGATAACATCCTCAAGCACGTTGACGAGTTCGACCCGGGTTGCCGGGGTGCCTACGAGGAAGCGGCCAAGGCGTTCTCTGCCATCACCAACGAAGAGTGGGACAAGTGGCTGGACCAGACCATGAAGACGGCCAGAAAGAAGAAGTAGCAAAGGAAACGTATGAACATTGAGAACATTCACCAACTGCTTGGCTTCAGCAACACAGACGCTCAGATGGTCGACGCCATCGAGGCGAACGGAGGATCGGTCTCCAGCCTGTCGGCTAAGAAGCTCAGCTCGGAAGGCAGCGACTTCGTCCACCTGAAGGCGAAGGGTGTCAGCCTGACCTTTGTTCCGCGCGCTGCCTTTCAGCTGAAGCGGGGCGAGCCGCGCGGTGATGGCCCGTACATCTTCGCGGGCGCCTTCTTCTATCCTGCAGGCGCCGAGGACGTCGATGCGTACGCGGGTGTCGCGCCATTCGGCCAGGCCGCGGTCACCACACGCGAGGATGCGCTGCGCGTCTATGGCGATCCTCAGCGCTCCATGGAAGACGACGATGTCTTCGAGTGGGATCAATGGACGTTCGATGGCCGCCAGGTGCGAACGAGTTACAGCGATGGCGCCCAGATTGACAACATTTCGGTGTCGGTGCCGATGGTGAAAAGGTGACCATGTCGCCCCTGGATCTCTTGGGTCGAGGCTGGAGCGACCTGGCGGTCCAGCGGACGATCGCCGCTTGGCCGGACCGCCCTTTCATCGATGAAGAGTCGATCGACAAGGCCGTGGTGGATGGCAGGCTCTCGCTCTTCGAACTGGAGCAGGGCATCTACCTGTTCTTCACCGATGCCCCTTCTTACATGGCTCGTTTCGGGGTTGCGAGAAGCGAGGGGCCGATCGTCATCAGCCGGGTGGTCCTTTTCGGGAAGTACCACGCCGATGTGGATGCCTATGAGGGATCGGTCCTGGGCGATTTGACGACGGGCGCCGGGTTTGATGTCTGGGCCGATACGCTGGGTCGTGCCGAATGGACCCATGAGGTTGCCGGAGTGATCCGGAAGGCGAGGTGGCTCGTCGATGGCCGGCTGGTGGATGTGAGCTTCAATTCGTCCGGGGAGTGCAGGCTGGTGTCGCTGATGCTGCCGTACGCGCCCGAGGCTGAGGCGATGCGTGCCGAGGCGCGACAGCGTCAATTGGCCTTGCCCGGCCCGGATCGGATTCTCGCGGCGCTGGGGACACCGGCATCCTCGGAGCCTGTCAAGGCGGCATTCGCCTCCGTCGACTACGCGCAGAGGCTCCCCGAAGCCAGCAGCTATGGCGAGATAGACTTTTCCACGACGGACGGCTTCGAGCTCTACGTGGCGCCCGCCGAGGCCTTGATCCATGAGCGCGCAAACGAAGCGCTCCCGGGAACGCTGTGTCTGTCCGGCGCCCGCTATCGATGCGATCTCGATTTCAAGAGCCTGCAATGGCAAGGCCCGCTTCTCTTCGGCATCACGTTCGATGACGGACCGGACACCGTCGTGGCCAAGGTCGGGCGCCCACCCGATCGGCAGCATATGGATGAGATGCAAGGCCATCATCGATGGCACTTCGGGGCCTATGACTTGCACGTCCTCTACAGCTTGGCTGAGGACCATGTGTGCCGGCTGACGCTGCTGGGCAGGGTGAAAGACGGTGGATGACGCGGCATCACTGTGCACGGCAAGCACAGGAGCGCTGATCGATTGCCTACTTTAGTCAGCACATGGCTATCGCTAGGCGGCGCTGACGTGAGGAACTCGCCATCGAAGGCATAGCCTCTCGCCCGGGTTATCGTTCGCCCCATGACCCCCGACGCCATCTCCCCGCTGCCCGAGCTCCCCAGCCTGCTCGGCCTCACCGAGCTCGACGCCCCGCTGATCGCCGCGATCCTGGCTTACACCACGCCTGCTGCCGGCGCGCCGGTGCCGACCGAGCTGTCCCAGAAGCGCAAGAAGGAGATCCGTTCGGGTTTCGTGCTGTTGAAGGAGCAAGGCGTCGTGATGGCCTTCAGCCCGCGCGAGGCCCATGCTGCCGACTATGGCGAGCCGCGCGGCGCCGGTACGCAGGTGCTGAGCGGGTTGTTCTACTACCCGGTCGGCAGCGAGGAGGTCGAGCCCTATGAGGGTGATGCCCCGTTCGCCAACCAGCCCATCGAGACTCGCGACGAGGCGTTGGCCGCCTACGGTGCGCCGTCCGATGGCGAGGCCGACGATGACGAAGACGGCTTCGAATGGGAGCAATGGCAGATCGATGGCCGCGAGCTGAGCCTCGACTACGACGAGGACGGCACCGTCCTGACGATCACCGTGGCGCTGCCGGGCGCGATGTGAACCTGTGACCCTGGTTTCGGCCAAAAAAGAGCCCGCCGGCTGATGCGGGCGGGCTGAAGGGGGAGGTGATCGTTTGCTGATCCGTGCGTCGGCGGCGCTGGCCGACGCGGCTCTCTCTTTCTTTCTTCTCAGCGGAAGCTGTAGTTCACCGACAGGCTCAGGGTGCGGCCGAACGGGTCGCCGACGCGCGGATCCCAGCCGGCGCCGACCACGTCGTCGACGTTGTGATACGTGAACGGCGGGGCCTTGTCGAACAGGTTGTTCAGGCCGGCGGTGATCACCATGTTCTTGATGCCGGAGTAGCTGCCGAACAGGTTGAAGGTGGTGTAGCTGCTGACATTGCGGCGCGGCGTGCCGAAGCGGCTCAGGTCCTGATCCTTGTAGCCGGACTTGTAGACCGCGCTCAGCGTGGTGCTCCAGTCGTCGCGGCTCCAGCCGAGGTCGGCGCTGAACTTGTCGCGCAGGTACAGGGTGCGCAGCGCGAATTCACCGACCAGCTCCTGCAGCGGCTGGTTCTCCAGCGCGCGCTCCTTGTGGCTGATCATGTGCGTGCCGTTGATGCTGGTGCGCCAGGTGCCGCTGCTGTGCTTGAGCTGATAGGTGGCGCCCCAGTCCAGGCCTTTGGTGGAGCTGTCGGCGGCGTTCTCCCAGCCGGTGGTGACCAGGGTCACGCGGCCGGAGGCGTCGCGGGCGAAGCGGTCCTTGAACAGCTCGTAGTTGTTCTTCACCTCGTTCAGGGTCAGCTTGCGCAGGCGGTCTTCCAGGTCGACGCGCCAGTAGTCGGCATAGAAGGTCAGGTCGCGCAGCGGCGAGATCACGATGCCGATCGTGCCCTGCTTGGACTTCTCGGGCTTCAGCAGCGGGTTGCCGGTCGCGACATAGTCCAGCCGGCGTGCGCAGTTCGGGTTGCTGGCATCGACGGTCGGGCAGAGCTGCGGGTCGCGCCAGTCGGCCGTGTCCAGCAGCGGGGCCATGTTCGGCGCCAGCTGCTGGAAGCTCGGGGCCTTGAAGCCGGTGTTGATCGAGCCGCGCAGCAGCACCATCTCATTGGGCTGGTAGCGGAAGGCGATCTTCGGATTGGTCGTGCCGCCGATCTTGCTGTACTGGTCGTGGCGCACCGCCAGCTGCAGATCCAGACCCTTGAACACCGGCACCGCCAGCTCGCCGTAGACCGCGCGGACGTCGCGCGATTGCTTGCGCACCTCGCCATTGCCCGGGCACAGCAGCACGTCGTTGGCACCATTGCTCAGGCCGGAGACGCAGGCGAAGGAATCGGGCGCGGGTGCGAACTCGTAGCTCTCCTTGCGCACGTCGAAGCCCAGCGCGAAGTCCACCGGGCCGGCCGGCAGCTTCAACAGCTCGCCCGAGAGTGCGCCGTCGAACTGGGTCAGCGTGGTCTCGCCGCCCTGCAGGCGGCCGCGCGCCTTGGTCGATTCGATCAGGTCCATCGCGGCCTGGGTCTGCTTCTCGCCGGGCTTGAGCCAGGGGTTGATCAGGCCGGTCTTCAGCGCCGCATTGAGCTTGGCGGTGTAGGCATAGCCGTCGATCAGGTTGGACCAGCCCTCGGCCTTGGCGGCCGACAGGCCCAGCTTGTACGAGTAGGCGCCGATCTCGCCGTCCAGGCCGGCGGCCAGGCGCTGGTTCTCGGACACGTTCTCGATCACGCGGTTGCCGAAGTCCTGCATGCGCCAGCGGTAGGCGATCGCCTTGGTCGGGTCGAAGTCGTTGACGCCGTAGTTCTTCAGGTTCAGGTAATGCGGGCCGTTGACCGGGTAATGGTTCTGGGCCGCATTGGTGGTGCTGAACTGGCCGGGGGTCAGCTCGGCCTTGCTCTCGGTGCGCGAGGCGGTCAGCTCGATGAAGGCGCTGTGGCTGTCGCTGAGCAGGAAGTTGCCGCGCGCCACCAGGTTGTAGGCGTCCTTGGGGGCGGCCAGCATCGACTGCGCGCCATAGTCGGTGTTGCAGATGTAGCGGCTGCTGGCGGCGCTGGCGCCCCACAGCTGCGGCTGGTACTGCACGCCGGTCGGGATCGAGTCGCAGGCACCCTGCAGGCTCAGCAGGTTGATGCGGGTGTACTTGGTCGGGTCGCCGGTGCCGATGGTCGAGCCGGCCGTGCCGCTGACGCCGCCCAGCGCGGTGCCGGAGACGGTCGAGCTGTTGCCGACGATGTTGGCGAAGGGATGGCTGGACGAGTCCGGCGACAGGTAGCGTTCCGGCTGGAAGCCCGTGGCCCATTTGCGGTCGCTGCCGCGCAGGATGTCGTCCTTGTCCAGGGTCAGGCTGCCCAGGAAGTTGAAGCGGTCGCGGTCCAGGTTGCCGAAGCCGCCGGTGACGCTGGCGCGGCGCCTGGTGCCGGCGCTGGACTCCAGCGGCTGGGAGTAGGTGACCGCGACGTCGACGCCCTGCATGTCCTTCTTCAGGATGAAGTTGATCACGCCGCCGATCGCGTCGGTGCCGTAGATCGCCGAGGCGCCGTCCTTCAGCACCTCGACCCGCGCCACCGCGGCCATCGGGATCGCGTTCAGGTCGACCGCGCCGCCGCTCATGCCATGGGTCGAGACGCGGCGGCCGTTCAGCAGCACCAGGGTGCTGCCCGGGCCCAGGCCGCGCAGATTGGCGTTGGCCGAGCCGCCGGTCAGACGGTCGGTGTCGTTGCCGAACACATTGTTGTTGGCCACCGCGCTGTCGGCGCCGGTGCCGTTGATGCCCATCTGGCTCAGCATCTGCTCGGCGGTCGTGATGCCCTTGCGGCTCAGCTCCTCGGCGGTGATGACCTGCACCGGCAGCGCGCCCTCGGCGGCCAGGCGCTTGATGCTCGAGCCGGTGATCTCCACCCGCTCGACCTTCTGCACGTCGGAGCCGCTCTGCGCCCAGCCCAGGCCCGCGGCCTGCACGCCGATGCCGATCAGGGCCAGGCTGCGTGCGAGTTTGTTCAGTTTCAAGGTGCTTCTCCTTCGTGGGCTTCGTTCAAGCCAATGCGGCGGCTTGACGCAAGCGCGCTGCTTGATCAATCAATAGGTTTTGTCCGTCCCTGGGTTTGCAGGTCTGAGCGCTCGTGGCAAGCGGCGCCTGCTTTCGGTCATGATCGGCCAGGCCATGGGTCCGCCGCCAGAGGGTTGTTGCGTGTCGCACGATGAATGCTTGTCGCCCGCATATAACCTCATGGAATGCGGACACAGGAACGCCCCGGCATGGCGCGCCGCTGCGCCGTTCTGCGGCGGCCGATGCCGGGTTCTGGGGCGGGCGCGCGGCCCATTCCCGCGGCTTCTGAACGCCGCGCAAGAAGTTATGGCCCGCGCCGGCCGCGGCCGATACAGTGGCCGCGCCACTCACCCTCCCGGACCCATCGCCCCGATGCAGCTGATCACCGAATCCCAAGTCGCCCAGATCCTGACGAACGAACCCGCGGCCGCGCGGGCAGCGCTGCGCGAGGCCTTTGTGCAGCTGGGCCGCGGCCAGGCCGCGGTGCTGGCGCGCGGGCGTGCCGCCGCCACCGATGCGAGGGACGGCGCGGCGCTGATGGTCAGCGCGATGGGCGCGGTGCTGACGGCCTCGGGCGTGCTGGGCACCAAGGTCTACTCGACCCGCAACGGCCAGTTCCAGTTCGTCATCACCCTGTTCGACAGCGCCAGCGGCGCGCCGCTCGCGACCCTGGAGGCCAACGAGCTGACCCGCGTGCGCACCGCGGCCACCACCGCGCTGGCGGTCGACACGCTGGCCGCGCCGGATGCCAGGGTGCTGGCGATCTTCGGCACCGGCACGCAGGCGCAGGCCCATGCCGAGGCGCTGCGGCCGCTGCGCCGCTTTGAGCGCGTGCTGTTGGTGGGGCGCAATGCGCACGCCGCGGCGGAGTTCGCCGCGCGCATCGGCGCCGAGCTCGTCGATGCCGCGAGCGCGGCCGCCGCGGCCGATGTGATCGTCACCGCCACCCGCGCGACCGAGCCGTTGTTCGACGGCGCCCTGGTCAAGCCCGGCGCCCTGGTCGCCGCGGTGGGCTCCAGCAAGCCGGCGGCGCGCGAGCTGGATGACGCGCTGCTGGCGCGCGCCGCGCGCATCGTCGTCGAATGGAAGCCGGCCGCGCTGAGCGAGGCCGGCGAGCTGGTGCGCGGTGCGGTGGCGCCGGAGCGCCTGCTCGAGCTGGGCGAACTGCTGGCGGCCGATGCATCGCCGCCGCCATCGCATGATCCGCGTGCCATCACGGTTTATAAAAGCGTCGGCATCGGCCTGGAGGACATCGCGCTGGCGCAGCTGGTCCATCGCCGCCTGAACGAGCAGAACCCATGATCAAGACAAGCAAGAAGAAGATCCGCCAGCTGGGCCTGCTGGCCGCCGCGCTGGCGCTGAGCGGCTGCGCCAGCCTGGCGCCGATCGGCCCCGGCCTGCCGGAGGAGGTGCGCGCCGCGCTGGCCAAGGCCGAGCTGCCGGAGTCGGCGCTGGCGGTCGTGGCCTTCCCGCTGGATGCATCGCGGCAACAGCTCGGCGGCCTGCGCGTGCAGCCCGATCGGCCGATGCAGCCGGCCTCGGCGATGAAGCTGGTGACCGGCGCGGTGGCGCTGGACCGCCTGGGCCCGAACAGCCGCGGCCGCACCGAGCTGCTGGCCGAAGGCCCGATCAGCGGTGAGGTGCTGGAGGGCCCGCTCTATCTGCGCGGCGGCGCCGACGACCAGCTCGACTGGGGCGCGCTGTGGCTGATGCTGCGCCAGCTGCGCGAGCAGCATGGCCTGCGCGAGATCCGCGGCGGCCTGGTGGTCGACCGCGGCCTGTTCGTGCCGGGCCGGCTGGACATCGGCGTGCCGCCCTTCGACGAGGCGCCCGAGTTTCAGTACAACGTGATCCCCGATGCGCTGTACCTGAACGGCCAGCTGCTGGGCCTGCTGCTGCAGTCCGATGCGACGACGCTGAATGCGCGCCTGTTCCCGGCCTGGCCCGGCATGCGCGTCGACACCAGCGCGGTGAAGCTCGACGAGCGGGCCTGCCGCGATTGGGAGCGCGGCTGGCAGCTACCCGCGGTGGCCCAGGACGCGAGCGGCGCCACGGTGCGTCTGGCCGGCAGCTTCCCGAAGAACTGCAAGGTCGAGCCGCAGCTGAACCTGATCGAGCGGCAATGGATCGCCACCCAGGCCCTGCGCCAGATCTGGCGCGAGTTGGGCGGCACGATCGCCGGCGAGGACCGCGACGGCGCCACGCCGGCCGGGGCCGTCGTGCTGGCGCGGCACCAGGGCCGGCCGCTGGCCGAGCTGATGCGCGGCATGATGAAGAGTTCGGACAACCCGCTGACCCGCCTGGTCTATCTGCGTCTGGGTGCCGCGGCCGCCGCGCCGGGCGAGGACACGCGCGCCGCGGCCGAGCGGACGGTGCGCGCCTGGTTCGCCGAGCAGGGTCTGGACAGCACCGGCCTGGTGCTGGACAACGGCTCCGGCCTGTCGCGCAGCGAGCGCATCAGCGCGCAGCAGCTGGCCGGCCTGCTGCAGGCCGCGCAGCGCGGCCGCCATGGCCCCGAGCTGCTGGTCACCCTGCCGGTGGCGGGGGTCGACGGCACCCTGAGCCGGCGCCTGAAGGAGGGCCCGGCCGCCGGCCGCGCGCGCCTGAAGACCGGCAGCCTGAACAGCGCGGTCGCGCTGGCCGGCTATGTGCCGGACGCCGGTGGCCACACCTGGGTGGTGGCCGCGATGCTGAACGACCCCAAGGCCTCGGCCAAGGGCCGGCCGGTGCTCGACACCCTGATCGACTGGCTGGCCAGCCGTCGCTGACAGGCTATTGAACAACTACTGCGGCGGCCTGCTGCGTCGTTGCGAGGTGCTCGGAATCCTCACGTACAGGAAGTACGTTCCGGTTCCTGCGCTCCGGGCGCCTAGCCGCCGGCCGTCCTCGCGACGTTCTTCAACAGCCTGTTAGACAGACAGCGGCCAGTCGATCTCGAAGCGCGCGCCGCGGCGCGGCTGGCTCTCCACCCGCACCCGGCCGCGCAGGCGCTGCGTCACCGCGGCCTGCGCGATGAACAGGCCCAGCCCGCTGCGGCCATGGCCAAACTGGCTGCTGACATAGGGATCGAACACCCGCGGCAGCAGCTCCGGCGCGATGCCGGCGCCATGGTCCTGCACCACCAGGCGCACCCGCCCGTCGGCCCGGTGCGCGCTGACCCGCACCAGCCCCGGCTGGCCCGGCGCATAGGCATGGCGCTCGACGTTGTGGAACAGCTGCACCAGCAGCTCGTTCAGCGGCTCGGCCAGGGTGTGCAGCTCCAGCGCCGCATCCAGCTCCAGGCACAGCCGCGTGTCCGGGCTCAGCGCGCGCTCCCAGGCCGCGCGCACCAGGGTGTCCAGCCGCAGCAGGCGCGGCCGATCGGGCTGCTGGCCGGCGGCTTGGTAGGCCTGCACCAGGGTCAGGGCTTGCTCGACATTGCGGCGTGCCAACTCGGCACCCTGTTCGCAATGCTGCAGATCGGCGAGCACGCGCTGGCGCGAGGCCGGGCGGCCGTCGCCGATGCTCAGCGACAGCGCGCGGCTCAGGTCGGCCGAGGTGCTGAGCGCGGTCAGCGCGGTGCCCAGCGGGGTGTTCAGCTCATGCGCCATGCCGGCCAGCAGCTGGCCCAGGCTGGCCAGCTTGCCGGCCTCCAGCAGCTCGCTCTGCAGCTCGCGCTGCAGGGCCAGGGCCTGCTCCAGCGCGCCGTTCTTCAGCTCCAGCTCGCGCGCATGGGCCTCGCTGCGGGCCTGCTGGCCCAGCGCATGGGCCAGCTCGGCGCGCCGCAGCTGCTCGGCCGCGTCGCGGCGGCCGATCTCGCCCTGTTCCACCAGCTCCTGCTTGTGCGCCCGCTCCAGCAGCGCCAGCGCCTCGGCCGGGCGGCCGGCCTGCATCAGCCAGGGCACCAGCTGGCGCATGCGGCGCAGCAGCTGGCGCCGCATCGACCAGCGCTCGCTCTGCACGATCACCTCGTGCATCAGCGCGATCGCCGGCTCCAGCCGGCCATGGGCGGCATGCAGCTGGGCCTCGGTGGCCAGCAGCTCCTTGATCAGGCGCTCGGCGCTGGCGCCGGCGCGTGCGCGGCATTGCTGGGCGCGCTCCAGCGCCTGGCCGGCCAGTTCCAGCTCGCCGCGCAGCACGCCTTCCTCGGCCACGCCCGACCAGCTGTTCATCCCGGCCAGCCAGCGCCGCTGCGCCTCGGCCAGCAGCGCGCCCTCGCGCAGCGCGGTCAGCTGGGCCTGCGGATCGCCCAGGGCCTGGTGCGCCACCGCGATCGTGATCAGCATGTCGACCCAGCGCCCGCCGTCGCCGGCCTCGGTCGCCAGGGCCTGGGCCTCGCGCAGGCAGTCGATCGCGCGCTGCCAGTCCCGCTGGCCGGCCAGCGCATGGCCCAGCGCGCGGGCGCGATGGGCGCAGACCAGCGGGTCCTCGCTGTCGACGCTCAGTTCGGTCAGGATCTGCAGCAGGGCCATGCCCTCGGCGCGGCGCCCGAAGCGCAGATGCATCCGGCATCGCAGCGCCAGCGCGCCGACCCTGCAGGTCAGCGAGCCATGGCCGGCCAGCATCCAGGGCAGCACCGCGTCCAGCGGCTGCTCGACCTTCTCGGCCTGCCACAGCTCGCCATACATCTCGGCCAGCAGCCAGGCCAGCTCGATCGCGAAATCGTCGGGCTCCCCGGCCAGCGCCAGGTCCAGCCGCGCCTGCAGCGGGCCGACCAGCTCCAGCGCCGCGCAGGGCTCGGCCAGATAGCGGTCGCGCTGCTGCGACAGCCAGGCGAAGCGCGCGTCGGCGCGCGCGGGCGGAGCGGGGGGGTACATCGGGGAGGAAGGGGCGGACCTTGTGGGGGCCATTGTGCGTTAATCGCCAAGGCCCGCCGACCCCGTGGTCTGGCGTATCCTCGCGGCTTGAGCGCCGGGGAGGTGCGTGGCGATGCGCAAGAGCACAGGCCTGCCGAGACGATGTGCCGCTTGGGTGGCGGTGTTGTCGCTGCTGCAGCCCGCGGCGGCGGACCCGCCCCGGCATTTCGTCACCGAGCCCTTTCCGCCCTACACCTATGCCGGAGCCGGCGGCAGCCCGGCCGGGCCGATGGTCGAGGTGCTGCGCGAGGCCTGCGCGGCGCTGCAATGGCAATGCGAGATCGAGCTGCTGCCCTGGCGGCGCGCGCTGGCCCAGGCGCAGCGCGGCGAGGTGGACGGCATCTTCACCGTGGTCGACACGCCCGAGCGGCGCGCCTACTTCCATGTCTCGGTGCCGGTGATCGATGCGCGCTACACCCTGTTCGCGCGGGCCGGCGACGATTTTCTCTACCGCGGCGAGCGCCAGCAGTTGCTGGGCCGCACCATCGCCGCTTACGGGCCCTCGGCCACGGTGCTGGCGCTGGACGAACTGGCCGAGGGGCTGGAGCTGAAGACCGAGGTCGAGCCCGACAACCCGACCGTGCTGCGCAAGCTGGCCGCCGGCCGCTACGGGCCGCAGGGGCTGGCGCTGATCAACGAGAGCGTGGCCCTGCACCTGATCCGCGAGCAGGGCATCGGCGGCCTGCAGGCCGCCGGCATGGTGCGCAGTTTTGCCTATGCTTTCGGCCTGTCGCGCCAGCGCATCGGGCCCAAGGAGTTCCAGGCCTTCAATGCGGCGCTGGTGCGGCTGTGCCGCAGCGGGCGCAGCGCGGAGCTGATCAAGCCCCATGCGCTGCCGGCCTCGGCCTGTGGCAAGGCTTGAGCCGATGATTTGCAGGACCGGTATCGAGTCACAGGCACCCTTCAAAGGGCGCGTGCGCTGATTCACTCACCATTTGCTAAACAGCGGCGGGGATATGACCAACAGGTTTCGCATTAGCTATCGGGATGGAAATGGTCACACCTCGAGTCGGATAGTTGTCCCTGCTCCAGGGCTTGCCGACAGTTCTGGGTTCGACGCATTTTGCGAAGAACGTCAGGAGAAGAGGACATTCCGTTGGACTCGTGTGGAATCAGTAGTCGTTGTCGAGACAGGAGGACTCATATCTGTTCTACAGCTATTTGAACTACTGCTCCCGGGACATCGCCCTGATTCACAGCTAGCGCTCATGCCCTGTGCGAAGCTAGCGAGAGCTGTCGTTGCGTTTTCTCGGCAAGTGGTCGGGAATTTTGACGAGAAGCGCAAGCTCGTGATTGCTCAGGAGCTTGCCCACTATCTAGGCCCAGATGCTCCATCTCATCGGGAGCTTGTGGAGTTCATAACAAAGCACCTTCCGGAGCCGCAGCGACTGTATGACGGTGTGGATGTGCTGGCTGCCGAACTTGGCACTGAGGAGTCCAGGGCGGCAAGGAACTGTGCGACGCGTTTAGCAGGGCAGCGGCCGTGCTGCTCCAGACGGGCAAGTGTTGGCTGAGATCGAACGGTTGTTTCCCATTACTCCTCAATAGAACGAGGAGGACTTGAGGCTCAACTCACCACCGGCCGCAAGATCTTCAGCGTGCCGGCGTCGGCATCGATCTCGGCCTCGGCGCCGACCGGGATCGTGAACTTGCGCTTGATGTGGCCGATCATCGCGCCGCGGTAAACCGGCACGTTCAGCGGCAGGAAATAGTCGTCGAAGGTCTCGTCCAGCGTGTGGCTGGCATAACCATCGCCGGGCTCGCATTTGGTGAACTTGCCGATCACCACGCCCGAGAGCTGGGCCAGCGCGCCGGACAGGCGCAGGGTCGAGAGCATGCGCTCGACGCGGTAGATGTACTCGTTGATCTCTTCGAGGAACAGGATCGCGCCGCGGCAGTCGGGGAAATAGGGCGTGCCGACCAGCGAGGCCAGCACCGCCAGGTTGCCGCCGACCAGATGGCCGCGCGCGCGGCCGCCGCGCAGGGTGCTGATGCGGTCGTCCTTCTGCACCAGGTTGTCGCCGCGCTCGCCCGTCGGGTTTTTCAGCAGCGCGGCCTGGCCCTCCATCACCAGCGCGCGCCAATGCGCGACCGAGAAGGCGTTCCACTCCGATTCGGCCACCGGCGCGTGGAAGGTCACCAGCCCGGTCTGGCGCTGCATCGCGTTGATCAGGCAGGTGATGTCGGAGAAGCCGCCGAAGTACTTGGGCTTGGCGGCGATCAGCCGGTAGTCCAGCTTGTCGACGATGCGGTTGCAGCCGGAGCCGCCGGTCATCGCGACGATGCCGGCCACCGAGTCGTCGGCGAACATCGCGTTCAGGTCGGCCGCGCGCTGTTCGTCGGTGCCGCCGAACTTGCCCCAGCGGGCGCGCAGGTTCGGCGCCTCGCGCACCTTGAAGCCCAGGGCCTGCAGCGCCTCGGTCGCGATCGCATAGGGCTCGCGCTCGAAGGTGGCCTTGGCCGGGCTGACCAGCGCCAGCGTGTCGCCGGGCTGCAGGCGCCTGGGCAGCAGCGGCGCCGGGCGGCGTGCGGCGGGCTGGGCGCCCACAGCGGCACTCAGGCCGGCGCCGGCGGCGATCAGGGACTGGCCCAGCAGGCGGCGGCTCAGGGTCATGTCTTGCGCGCTCCTTTACAGCACCCGCGGCAGGTCGCGGCGCACGGCGATGCGGTCGCCGAAGTCGAAATGCCACCATTCGGTGGGGATGCCCTGGAAGCCGGCCTCGCGCATCGCGGCGCGCAGCCAGCCGCGCTCGGTCAGCTGGGCGGCGCTGAGGACGCCGCGGGCCAGGTGCTCGGCCTCATGGTCGGGATGCGAGCTCAGCGCCATCTCGTCGAAGCCGGAGCCCATGTCCACCTCGCGGCCCTGCGGGTCCAGCACGGTCAGGTCCACCGCCATGCCGAAGCTGTGGATCGAGCCGCGCTCGGGGTTGGCCAGGTAGAGGGTCAGCGGCGTGCCCTGCAGCTCGTTCCACAGCAGCTCCTGCACCCGCTGGGGGCGCAGCGCATCCAGCACCAGCAGGGTGTAGCCGGGGCGGTGCTCGGCCAGCCAGGCGGCGGCGCGCTGCAGCGCGTCGGCGGCCTCGCGGCGCAGATAGCTGCAGTCCAGCCCGCCGTAGACCGCGCGGCCAACGAAGTTGTCCGGCGTCGCGTAGCGCAGGTCCACCTCGATGCCGGGGATGCTTTGCAGCGCGCGGAAATCGGGGTGCCCGGGCACCTCCTCGCAGGGGATCATCGACGGATTGGAAGGCACGGCTACAGGTTCTCTAGGTTTTGCTTGGCGGCCTCGCTCAGGTACTTGACCAGGCGGCGCGCGGTCTGCGCCAGCGGCGCGTTCGACGCGGTCAGCAGGTAGAGCTGCACCGGCAGGTTGGGCACCACCGGGCGCAGCCGCACCTTGGCGCGATCGGCGCTGGCGGCGGTGAAGGGGTCGACGATGGCCAGGCCCAGGCCGGCTTCGACCAGGGAGCGCGCCAGCTGGTAGGTCTGCACGGTCAGCCGGCCGGCGGGCTGCGTGCCTTGCGCCTCGCAGGCGTTCATCACGACGCTGCCCAGCGGGTCGTCGCCGGGCAGGGCGACCAGCTCGCTGCGGATCTGGTCCAGCGGCAGCGGGCCCTCGCCGGCGGCCTCGGGCGAGCCCAGCGGGCACAGCGCGACCATCGGACCGGCGGCGATCACCTCGGTCTTGATGCCGGGATGGCGCGGGTCCTGCAGCGACAGGGCCAGGTCGGCCTCGCCCAGCAGCAGCGCGGAGACGATCTCCCGCGTGTGGTTGGTCGCCAGCACGCAGTTGGCTTGCGGATAGGCGCGGCACCATTGCGCCATCGCGTGGGGAATCACCGCGGCGCCCAGGGTGGGCGTCGCGACCAGGCGCACCTGCTCCGATTCGCCGCTGCGCAGATTGGCGGCCAGGCGGCGGATCGAGACCAGGTCGCGGTTGAGCTTGTCGATCTCGACGAACAGGCGCTCGGCCTCGGGCGTCGGGTAGAGCTTGCCGCGCACGCGGTCGAACAGCGGCATGCCCAGCTGCAGCTCGCAATGCTGCAGCACCTTGGTGACCGCCGGCTGCGAGATGTGCAGCAGCTGGGCGGCGCCGCTGATCGTGCCGGCCTGCATCACCGCATGGAAAACCTCGATATGGCGCAGCCGCATGCTCAGGCCCTCCGCGCAGCGCCGGGGTGGCGGTTCGGGGGCTCGGATCGAGACGAGGACGACGGCGGGGCAGACTTCATGGCGGACCGGTCATTGTTCGAAGGGCGGGGCGGGCTCACAATTGAATTGAGCTTGACGAAATATAACTTTGCGTTATCGGCTTCGTGATCGTGCAGCGCACAAACGAAAAGGGCCGGCCCTTTCGGACCAGCCCCGGGTTCGATGTCGATCGATGGCCGCGCGCTCAGAATTTGTAGCGCGCCTCCAGGTAGTACTGGCGGCCGCTGACGTCGACCTTCTGCTGCTCGGCCTCGCTGTAGCGGTAGGTCGCGCGCACCGGGTTCAGCAGGTTGGTGGCGTTGAACGAGAGCTGCAGCGCGTCGGTGATGTTGTAGTTCATCGACAGCGCGACGTTGGACACCGGCGCGGCCATGGTCGGCGCGGTCGGCATCGTGACGCCGCCGATCGTCACCTGGCCCTGGCTGTTGGCGGTGGGCGAGGGGGCGGTCGAGCTGGAGACGTATTCGCTGCGGTAGTTATAGACCAGGCGCACGCTGAAGGCGTCGTTCTCGAAATAGCCGCCCAGGTTGGCGGAGTACTTCGAGGCGCCCACCATCGGCCGGCCGTCCTCCACCTTGGTGTCGGAGCGACTGGCATTGGCGGTGAAGCCGAAGCCGGCGCCGATCGGCTGCTCGTAGCTGACTTCGATGCCGTGGATGCGCGCCTTCTGCTGCGAGGCGGTGTTGATGAAATAGGTCTTGACCTTGTTGTCCACCGGGTCGACCAGGTTCACCGTCGCGTCCTGGCGCACCGAGCCGGTCTTCGGATAGCCATGGATGCGCGAGCTGAACAGGTTCACCGCCAGGATCGAGCGCTTCGCGAAGTACCAGGCCAGCGAGACATCGGCGTTGTTCGAGGTCAGCGGCGCCAGGCTGGGGTTCGGGCCGGTGACCGTGCAGCCGGCGGGGCCGCAGCTCTGGTTGGTGAAGCCGGAGCCGTAGACGTTGTAGTTCTGGCGGCCGAGCGTGCGGCTCAGACCCAGCCGGCCGATCAGGCGGTCGGTCAGCTCGTAACGCAGGTTCATGCTGGGCAGCAGATGGTCGAACTGCTTGTGGCTGGGCACCTTGTAGTAGACCGTGCCCTTCGTGGGATCGAAGGGGGAGCCGTCGTAATAGGTGTTGCCGTCGCCGGCAGTGTTGATCGCGCCCGGGAAGGCCGCACAGGGCGTGGCCGGCTTGCCGGGTTCGATCTTCGCGCAGGTGCCGGCCGGCAGTGGCGTGACGATCTGCGCGTCCACCGTGGTGCGCACCAGGCGCAGGCCGACATTGCCGGACCAGCGGTTGTTCGCGCCTTCCAGGTTCTGCATCACATAGAGCGCGCTCTGCTTCTCGCGCATCTCGATCTCGGAGGCGACGCGGCGCTCGAACTCGGGCGTGGTGGCCTTGAACTGTGAGGCCATGAACCCGGTCAGCACGTCCTTCGGGAAGTAGAAGCCGGAGCGGTCCCAGCCATTGCCGCCGCCCAGTTCCTTGCCGAAGTCGCCGGGGTAGCCGACCGCCAGCGACGGATCGGGGCCGGTCAGCGCGGCGTAGCGGAAGGTCGGGGCCCAGCGGCGCAGGTCGCGCTTGTGCTCGGCATGGCGGGCGCCGAAGGCCAGCGAGGTGAACACGCCGCTGTCCTGCGTGTACTCGCCGTCGATCGCCAGGCTCTGCTCGCTGTCCACCGTCTTGGTGCTGGACGCGGTGCGGCCGACCAGGGCATAGCCGCTGCCGTCGGCATTCAGCACCGGCAGGTTCGCGCCGGCGCCGTGATACTGCACGAAGGGCGCCTCGTCGACCTTGCCCAGCGCATAGGACACGCCGGTGCCGTAGCGAGCATAGGTCAGACCCTGGTCCAGCGCGGTCTTGCCGACGCCCTTGGTGGTGCTGAACAGGCCCTTCAGCACCAGGTCCTTGTTGACCTGCCACTTGGCGTCGAAGTCCAGGAAGCCGCTGCTGGCGACGGCGCCATCGCGGTAGAAGGCCTCGGAGTTGCCGATGTACTGCGGCGTGGTGCCGTCGGGGAAGACGATGTCGGCGCTCTTCAGCACGCGCAGCTTGTCGCCGTAGATCGTCGTCTCCTCGACGATTACCGGGTTGCGGATCTGCGCGAACACCTGCTGGCCGTTCGAGTTGGTGTTGGGATCGGCGGCGGCGGTGCCACCGGTGGAGCCGGCCTTGCCCAGCAGCATGCTGTACATCGCGCCCGAGTTCAGGCGGCCGAAGTTGTTGGCCTTCATCGACGAGTAGAAGCCGGTGACGCCCAGGTCCAGGTCCTTGGTGGGCCGGGCCTGCAGCGACAGCATGCCGCCGCTGCGGTCGCGTACGCCCTCGACGAACTCGCTGGACATCGAGCCCGGCAGGCGCACGCCGTTCAGGTCGGCGGCCTTGTAGCCGGTGCCGGCCAGCGATGCGTCGGTGATGCCCTTCATCGTCGCGGTATTGATCTCGCCCCAGCCGCTGCTGGTGCCGTAGGCGAAGCGCGAGGCGGTGTCGCGGCGGATGTGGCGCTTTTCCTTGAAGACCTGGCCGATCACGCCGAAGTTGTTGGCCTCGTTCTTCCAGTTGAAGCTGGCATTGAGCTGCGGGCTGGTCTTGCCGGGCAGGTCGGCATAGACCGCGCCGGCGCTCAGCACGCCGCCGAAGCGGGCCTTCTCGTCCAGCGGCTTGCGCGTCGTGACGTCGATCGTGCCGGCCAGGCCGCCGTCGACGATATTGGCCTGCGAGGTCTTGTAGACCGTCGCGGCGTTCAGCACCGAGGAGGGCATCAGGCTCAGCGAGGTGCTGCGCGTGCTGGACAGCTGGTCGGCCACATACCAGTCGCCGCTGCTGACCGCGTGGCCGTTGAACAGGATCAGGCTCATGTCGGCATTGGTGCCGCGCATCGCCACCTTCTCGGCCTCGTCGTAGTCGGTGCGCACCGCGACGCCGACGATGCGCTGCAGCGAGTCCGCCAGGTTCTTGTCGGGCATCTTGCCCACGTCCACCGCGGTGATCACGTCCACATTGCTGGACGCCATGCGCTTGATGTTGATCGCCTGCTCGACCGAGGCGCGGATGCCGGTGACCGTGACGGTCTCCAGCTGCTGGTTCTTGCGGGCCTCCGCTTCCTTCGCCTCGCGCGTCTGGCGCTGCTCCGGGGTCTCGTTGGCGGGGGCGGTCGCCGCCTGCTGCGCCTGCGCCAGCGCGGTGCCGGCCAGCAGCAGGCCCAGCGCGACGGCCTGGGCGATGGGGGTGGGCTTGGGCTTAGTCGTCATCATGATCGGTGGGGCTCCCGAGGTCCCTGCCGGGACCCTCTGCATGCATGGATGTTGTTCGACGCCGGCCGACAAGGACCGACGGAGACCAGCAAACAGCCCTGGACCGGGTCGCGCGCTCGCAGTTGCCTACACGCGCGATGTTGCTGGCGTATGCATGATGGGTAGCCCCGCCGCAAGCCGACAATTCCTTGTTGTCGGTGTTGCATGTGGCGCGGTTATGGATGGCCGGGAACATCGATGCCATCGGGGTTCCCGGCCGCCGCGCAGCCCGTGCGCGCGGCTTAGGTGTTTGTGCCGATGGCCCGAATCAGAAGCGTGAGGTGTAGGGCTGCGGCGCGCTGCCGTTCGCCGCCTTGCCCGACATCACCATGCCGCCCGGCGTGGTCGCCACGTCCAGCAGCGCCGCGGTCTCGGCGTCGAGCTGGCCGTCGTAGCGCGCGGGGCGGTACTTCATCTGGAAGGTGACGATGGTTTCCTGCGTCAGCTGGTCCGGCTGGCCATGGCGTGGCACGTTGTAGCCGATGCGGGCCAGGCGCTCCTGGGCCCAGGCGATATCGGGCGGCTGCAGGGTGAAGGCCGGGATCTTCGCGGCCACCTGGGCCGCGTCGGGCCAGCCGATCAGGCCGGCATCGGCGAACTGCTTCCAGGGGAAGGCGGGACCCGGGTCCTGCTTGCGGCCCGGCGCGATGTCGGCGTGGCCGATGATGCGCTCGGGCTTGATGTTGTGGCGCGCGACGATGTCCTTGCTGAGCTTGATCACCTCGTCGATCTGCTTCTGCGAGAAGGGCGCGTAGACCCGGCCCTGCGGCGTGTCGGTGTAGCCGGGGTTGACGATCTCGATGCCGATCGAGCTGGAGTTCAGGTTGGTGTGGCCGGCCCAGAAGCTGGCGCCGGCATGCCAGGCGCGGCGGTTCTCGTCGACCAGGCGATAAACGGTGGGCGGCTCGTCGCGCACCAGGTAATGGCTGGAGACCATGCCGCCGCTGGTCAGCACCTTCAGCGACTTCTCGTAGTCCAGCACCGTGTAGTGCAGCACCAGGAACAGCGCGCGGCTGTCCTGGTTGGCCGAGGTGTAGCTGGTGTCGATGCGCAGCGGCGCGTCGGGGCCGGTGGCGCAGGCGCTCAGCAGGGCCGCGAGCGCCAGGGGGGTCAGCAGTTTCTTGTTGATGATCATCATCGTCGTCGT
Source organism: Roseateles sp. DAIF2 (assembly GCF_015624425.1). NCBI lineage: Bacteria > Pseudomonadati > Pseudomonadota > Betaproteobacteria > Burkholderiales > Sphaerotilaceae > Roseateles > Roseateles sp. DAIF2. The sequence continues at coordinate 407,787 of NZ_CP049919.1, forward strand.
TACAAGCGGGCCGCCAGCTGCGCGGCGGTGAGATGGGGTTCCAGATGGGTGACGGTCAGCGCGGTGCCGGTGGGCAGGGCGGCGCGCAGCCCCTGCGGGATCAGCGGATGCAGCTGCAGCGCGCGGCCGGCGGCCACCACCGGACGCGCACCATACCGCTTCAGCAGCGCCAGCGCCAGTCGCGCCAGTTCGGCGCCGGCGCGCTGCAGCAGGGCGCGGGCGTCCGGGTCGGCATCCGCCTCGGCTGCGGCGGCCACCGCCAGCGCCAGCCGGCCCATCGCGCCGCGCTCGCCGGCATAGACGAAGGTGCGGGTCTGGGCCCAGTCGGCGCCGCCCAGGGCCTCGAACAGGCGCCGCGCCAGCGCGGACTCGCGCCAGGCGCCGGGCGCCTCGTCCTCGCGGCGCCACACCAGGGCCAGCGCCTCGCGCGCGATCCAGAAGCCGCTGCCCTCGTCGCCCAGCAGCGCGCCGCGCCCGCCGGCGCGCTGCATGCGGCCCTCGGCGTCGATGAAGGCGGCGATCGCGCCGGTGCCGGCATAGAGCAGGTAGCCCTCGCCCGGCGCGAAGGCGCTGCGGTAGGCGATGTCCATGTCGCTGCCGACGAACATGCGCGCCGGCTGCAGGCCCAGGGCCTGCGACAGGATGTCCTTGAGCTGCAGCGCGGCCGGGCCGTTGGCCTCGCCGACGCCGGTGACGCCGGCATACAGGCCGGCGGGCCGGCCATGCGGCAGCACCGCGAAGGCGAGCTGGTGCGCGGTCTGGGCCAGCGCGACGCGGCCCTGGGTACCGGCCAGCTGCAGGCCGCTGAGCCCGGCCACATGGCCCTGCGCCACCGTGCGGCCGGCGGCATCGGCGAGGGCCCAGCGGGTCTGGGTGCCGCCGGCATCCAGGCCGAGGCCCAGCGGCGGGGCGAGAGAAGGGGAGACTGACATGGGACGGCTCAGCTTAGGGGCAGCGCGCGATGCCGGCCAATGTCAATGCCGGCGCCGGGCATAACCTGTGTCAATGACCGGTGGCGCGGGCGGGGGGGGAATTCAAAAGCAAGCAGCGGGATGCCCCGCCCGGGCTCGGGGCCTAGATTTCGTTCATCATGCAACGGAGCGATGCCATGAACATGACAAGCAAGACCGAAACCCGCGCCCTCGCCACCGCCGCCGACCCGCGCTGGGCGGCGGTGCGCGCGCGCGACGCCAGCGCCGACGGCCAGTTTTTCTACTCGGTGCGCAGCACCGGCGTCTACTGCAAGCCCTCCTGCGGCGCCCGCGCGGCGCGGCCGGAGAATGTGGCCTTCCATGCCAGCGCGGCTGCGGCCGAGGCGGCGGGCTTTCGCCCCTGCCGGCGCTGCCGGCCCGACCAGCCGCCGCGCGCGCAGCGCCAGGCCGCGCTGGTGGCCGAGCTGTGCCGCTTCATCGAGGCCAGCGAGACGCCGCCGGCGCTGGCGATCCTGGCCGAGCGCGCGGGCCTGAGCCCGCATCATCTGCACCGCCTGTTCAAGGCCCAGACCGGCCTGACGCCGCGGGCCTATGCCGAGGCGCACCGGGCGCGGCGCCTGCGCGCCCAGCTGCCGGCCGCCGACAGCGTCACCGCGGCGGCCTACGAGGCCGGCTTCAATGCCAGCAGCCGCTTCTATGCCCGGGCCGAGGGCCTGCTGGGCATGGCGCCGCGGCGCTACCGCGACGGCGGCGCCCAGGCCGAGATCCGCTTCGCGATCGGGCAATGCGCGCTGGGCGCGATCCTGGTGGCGCAGAGCGGCCGGGGCCTGTGCGCGATCAGCCTGGGCGAAGACCCGGAGGCCCTGCTGCGCGAGCTGCAGGACCAGTTCCCGAAGGCGCGGCTGATCGGCGGCGACGCCGAGTTCGAGCGCCTGGTGGCGCGGGTGGTCGGCTTCGTCGAGGCGCCGGGCCTGGGCCTGGACCTGCCGCTGGACGTGCGCGGCACGGCCTTCCAGCAGCGCGTCTGGCAGGCCCTGCGCGAGATCCCGCCGGGCCGCACCGCCAGCTATGCCGAGATCGCCGAGCGCATCGGCGCGCCGGCCGCGGTGCGCGCGGTCGCCGGCGCCTGCGCGGCGAACCGGCTGGCGGTGGCCATCCCCTGCCATCGCGTGCTGCGCCAGGACGGCAGCCTGTCGGGCTACCGCTGGGGTGTCGATCGCAAGCAGGCCTTGTTGGACCGGGAGCGCGGATGAAGCCGGTGGTGGATTGGACGCGGGCCGAGGCGGAGCTGGACCAGCGCGGCTGCGCGCTGCTGCCCGGTTTTCTGGACGCGGCCGACTGCGCGGAGCTGGCGGCGTTGTACGAGCGGCCGGCGCTGTTTCGCAGCAAGGTGATCATGCAGCGCCATGGCTATGGCCAGGGCGAGTATCAGTACTTCGCCTATCCGCTGCCCGTGCCGATTGCGGCGCTGCGCTCGGCGCTGTACCCGCCGCTGGTGCCGATCGCGAACCGCTGGCAGCAGGCCCTGGGTCTGCCGGGGCGCTTCCCGGCCGAGCATGAGGACTTCATCGCGCAATGCCATGCGGCCGGCCAGCGGCGCCCGACGCCGCTGCTGCTGCGCTACCGCGAGGGCGACTACAACTGCCTGCATCAGGACCTCTACGGCGAGCAGGTGTTCCCGCTGCAGATCGCGGTGCTGCTGTCGCAGCCGGGCGAGGATTTCGAGGGCGGCGAGTTCGTGCTGACCGAGCAGCGCCCGCGCATGCAGTCGCGGCCCGAGGTGGTGCCGCTGCGGCGCGGCGACGCGGTGCTGTTCGCGGTCAACCAGCGCCCGGTGACGGGAACGCGCGGCATCTACCGGGTGGCGATGCGCCATGGCGTCAGCCGCCTGCGCGCCGGCCGGCGCCATACCCTCGGCATCATCTTCCACGATGCGGCATGAGCCAGAGCGAGCTGTTCGCCCCCGAGGCCGGTGCCCGGCAAGACCTGGCCCCGGGCGCCTTCCTGCTGCCCGGCTATGCGCTGGACGAGGCCGAGGGCCTGCTGACCGCCGCGGAGGCCGTCTATGCGGCCGCGCCGCCGCGGCGCTGGCTGACGCCGGGCGGGCGGCGCATGGCGGTGGCGATGAGCAATTGCGGCGAGCTGGGCTGGATCAGCGACGAGCATGGCTACCGCTATGGCGCGCTGGACCCCGACAGCGGCCACCCCTGGCCGGCGATGGACCCGCGGCTGCGCGGGCTGGCCGGCCGCGCCGCGGCGGCCTGCGGCTTTGCGGACTTCCGGCCCGATGCCTGTCTGCTCAACCGCTACGAGCCGGGCACGCGGCTGTCGCTGCACCAGGACAAGGACGAGCTGGACTATGGCCAGCCCATCGTCTCGGTCTCGCTGGGCCTGCCGGCGATCTTCCTGTTCGGCGGGCTGCGGCGCGCCGATGCCTGCCTGCGCCTGGCGCTGCGCCACGGCGATGTGCTGGTCTGGGGCGGGCCGGCGCGGCTGCGTTATCACGGCGTGGCGCCGCTGGCGGCGGGCGCGCATGAGCGCCTCGGGGCGCTGCGCCTGAACCTCACATTCCGCAAGGCCGGCTAGCCGATTTGGCTTAGGATGGGCCGCATGCTTGTCGTGATGCGGCGACCGCTCCTGCTGGCCCTGTTGTCGACCCCGGCCCTGCGGCCGCTCGGGGCGCAGCCGGCGACCACGCTCGCGGTGCTGGCCGAGGCCTTCCCGCCGCTGCAGTACGAGACGCCGGAGGGCCTGCCCAGCGGCTATGTCCATGCCTTCGTGCAGGAGCTGCTGGCGCTGGCGGCGCGCGAGCAGCCGGCGCTGGGCGCGCGGCCCCTGCAGTTCGTGCCGCTCAAGCGCGCGCTGGCCCAGGCCCAGGCGGAACCCCATGTGCTGCTGCTCAGCGTGGCCCGCACGCCGGAGCGCGAGGAGCAGCTGCAGTGGCTGCGCGAGGTGGCGCCGTACCGGCTCTGGCTTTATCGGCATCGCAGCGCGACGACGCCGGCGCCGCGCAGCCTGGCCGAGCTGAAGGGGCGCAACCTGCGCTTCGGCGTGCAGGACCAGAGCAACTTCGAGGCCTGGCTGCGCCGCCAGGGCATCGCCCAGGGCAGCGACAACAGCCGCATCGAGGTGGTGCGCCAGAACGCGCTGAACCTGCGCAAGGCGCAGCTGCAGCGCATCGACCTGTTCGCCCATCCGGAGATCAGCCTGGCCTACCGGGCGCGCGAGCAGGGCTTGAACCCCGAGGAGTTCGAGGCCGTGCTGCCGATCCCGGAGCTGAGCCTGCCACTGTGGCTGGCCTGCAGCCGCGGCATGGAGCCGCCCCTGGTCCAGGCGCTGCTGCGCGCCGCGGACGGCCTGATCGCCGCCGGCCGCCTGGAGGCGCTGCGACGCCAGCATGGCCTGCCGGCCGCGCGTTGATGCCGCCGTGCGCATGTCGCGCAAACGGGGTCCGCGCTGCTTCTAGACTCGCGCCCCTTGTCGGCAGTTGCTGGCGGAACTTAAGCGGCGGCCCGATGCGGTCGCCCTGACCACACAAGAACACCAGCCTTGAGGGAGGGTCGTCGCGCCGGCAGCCGCTGCCGGTCGCGCCGGCCGGGCCGTGCGCGCGTCCGAGATCTACCGTTACCCCGTCCAGACATCGTCCTTTGGCACCGACCCGCTGCGCGAACGCCGCCGGGTGGTGCAGGAGGAATTCGCCGCCGGCGCCACGCCGCCGGTGCGGCTGGACACGACCAGCTTCACCTCCTCGCCGCTGCAGGACTTCATCGACGAGGCGCAGCACGACGTCTACTACGGCCTGAAGCCGCTGGGCCAGCTGGCCGAGTCGGTCAAGGCGGTGCACACGCCCGCCTACTCGCGCGGCCAGTACACCTTGTACGAGGGCGATGGCCTGCGGGTGCGGGTCGAGCTGGGGCCGCTGATGTGGCAGCACACCGAGCGCGGCGGCACGATCGGCGGCCTGGTCGACACCTTTGCCTGATCAGGCGCGGTACTGGCGCCGGTAGGCGCTGGGCGCCAGGCCGAGTCGGGCCTGAAAATGCTGGCGCAGCGACAGGGCCGAGCCGAAGCCGGCCTGCGCGGCGATGCGCTCGACCGGGCGGTCGCTGGTTTCCAGCAGGCGCCGGGCGCGCGCCAGGCGCTGCTCCAGCAGCCAATGCTGCACCGTGGTGCCGGTGGCCTGGCGGAACTGGCGGGTGAAGCTGCGCCGGCTCATCAGCGCGCGCGCCGCCAGCTGGTCCAGGCTCAGGCGCTGGTCCAGATGCCGGCCCATCCATTCCAGCAGCTGCTGCAGGCGCTGCTCGCCGGCGCTGACCGGCAACGGTTGCTCGACGAACTGGGCCTGGCCGCCGCTGCGGTGCGGCGCCACCACCAGGCGGCGCGCCAGCCGGTTCGCCAGCTCGGCGCCGCAGCGCTGGCGCAGCAGGTGCAGGCAGCAGTCCAGCGCGGCGGCGGTGCCGGCCGAGGTCAGCAGCCCCTCGTCCTCCACATACAGCGCATCGGCCTCCAATTGCACCGCGGGATGGCGGGCGGCGAACTCGGCCGCGGCCATCCAGTGGGTGGTGGCGCGCCGGCCATCCAGCAGGCCGGCCTCGGCCAGCACGAAGGCGCCCAGGCACAGCGCGACCAGCTGCGCGCCGCGCGCGCGGACGCGGCGCAGCGCCTGCAGCAGCGCGGGCGGCGCTGGCGGCAGATGGTCGGGCCAGGCCGGCACGATCACGATGTCGGCCCGCTGCAGCGCGGCCAGGCCGGCCTGCGGCGTGATGCCGAAGCCGCTGGAGCAATGCAGGGTGCCGGTCTGCAGGCCGCAGACGGTCAGCTCGAAGCGCGGCAGGCCCAGCGCGCTGCGGTCCTCGCCGAACACCAGGCAGGGCACGGCCAGGTGGAAGGCGCTGATGCCCTCGAAGGCGAGCACGGCGATGCGCAGCGGGGCGGTTTCGGAATCGGTCTTCTTCTTGCTCATCTTGGCCCGATCCTAACGAAAGCGGTGAATCGGGCCACTGTCGCGGCGGGCCGCCCCTCGGAAGAATGAGACCATCGCAACCCTGAAGGAGCGCCCCATGAGCCAAGCCACCCCGCGCCGCGCGCTGATCGTGATCGATGTGCAGAACGAGTACGACGCCGGCGGCGGCCTGCCGATCGAATACCCGCCCTTCGCGCAATCGCTGCAGCGCATCGCCGCGGCGATGGACGCGGCCCAGGCCGCCGGCGTGCCGGTGATCGTGGTGCAGCATGACGCGCCCGCGGATTCGCCGGTGTTCGCGACCGGCTCGCGCGGCTGGCAGCTGCACGAGGTGGTGGCGAGCCGCCCGCACCAGCACCTGATCCGCAAGACCCGTCCCAGCAGCTTCGTCGGCACCGATCTGCAGGACTGGCTGCGGGCGCAACACATCGACACGCTGACCGTCTGCGGCTACATGACCCAGCATTGCAATGCCTCGACCGCGGTGCAGGCCTCGCACCTGGGCCTGCAGGTGGAGTTCCTGGCCGATGCCAGCGGCTCGCCGTCCTACGAGAACGCGGCCGGCCGGGCCAGCGCCGAGGAGGTGCACCGCGTCTACACGGTGGTGCTGAACACCGGCTTCGCGGCGGTGCTGGACACGGCGGACTGGATCGCCGCGCTGCGCGAGGGCCGCGCAGTGGCGGGCGACAACATCGTCGCGTCCAGCCAGCGCGCACGCCGTTCGCAGGGCGCATCAGCACGCTGAATCCGGGCCGCAGAATGCGGCGATGCATGACGACGTCCACGCCCCCCGTCGATCCGGCCGCCCGGGCACGGCATGGCTGCTGGCCGCCAGCCTCGCGCTGGCCGCCTGTTCCACGCTGCCGCGGGAACCGCTGGCCGAGGCCGACGCGGCCATGCGCGAGGCCATCGAAGCCGGCCAACTGCCCGGCGGCGTGCTGTGGATCGAGAGCGCGGCGCGCGGCGCCCGCTACCACCGCGCCTACGGCCAGCGCGCGCTGCGGCCCGCGCCGGAGCCGCTGGACGAGGCCACCGTGTTCGACGCCGCCTCGCTGACCAAGGCGGTGGTGACCGCGCCGCTCGTGCAGCTGCTGCGCGAGGAAGGCCGGCTGGAGCTGGACGCGCCGCTGCAGCGCTACCTGCCCGAATGCCGCGGCGCCGGCTACGAGGCGATCAGCCTGCGCCTGCTGCTGACCCATGCCTCGGGCCTGCCGGCCGGGCTGTCCCGCAATCCGCCCTGGAGCGGCCCCGAGGCGGCGCTGCGCCTGGCCTGCGCCCAGACCCTGACGGCCGCGCCGGGCAGCCAGTTCCGCTACTCGGACATCAACTTCATCTTGCTCGGCGCGGTGCTGGAGCGGGTCTCCGGGCTGCCGCTGCAGCGGCTGGCGCGCGAGCGCCTGTTCGAGCCGCTGGGCATGCGCGACAGCGGCTACCTGCCGCTGCAGCACCTGCCGGCCGCGCGCATCGCGCCGACGCAGGAGATCGCGCAGGGTCAGGTCTTGCGCGGCGAGGTGCACGACCCGACCGCGCGCGCGATGGGCGGCGTGGCCGGGCATGCGGGCCTGTTCACCAGCGCGGCCGACCTGGCCCGCTTCGCGCGCATGCTGCTGAACGGCGGCGTGGCCGAGGACGGGCGCCGGCTGCTGTCCGCGCAGAGCATGGCCCTGATGAGCACGGTGCAGTCGCCGCCGGCGCTGGCCGAGCGGCGCGGCATGGGCTGGGACATCGACACGCCCTATTCGCGCCCGCGCGGCGGCCTCTATCCGAAGACCAGCTTCGGCCACACCGGCTTCACCGGCTGCGTCCTCTGGATCGATCCAGGCAGTCGCAGCTTTTACATCTTGTTGTCAAACCGCGTGCACCCCGGTCAGCCGAGCAATCTGCTGCCGCTGTACGAGAGGCTGGGCACCCTGGCGGCGCGCGCCGCGGGCCTGGATCGGGGCTCGAGCTCCCCCTAGTTTGTCGGCCGGCAGGCCCCGAAGCCGTCATGGCGCTGGGCGAAACTTGCCCGCGACTCACATAAGGGGATTGTCATGAACCAGATCAAGAGCCTGCTGCGCGGTGTGGCCGCTCTGCTGGCCGGCTCGCTGGCCGCCAGCGGCGCGATGGCCGGCTTCATCACCACCAACGAGGCGAAGATGGACAGCATCTTCAGCCAGGCCGGCTTCGGCGCCAACACGATCGACATCCGCTTCAATGCGCCGCTGAGCTATGTGCGCCCGACCCTGGTGGGCATCGACAGCCTGGCCGAGTGGAATCAGATGACGGCCCTGGCCGTGCCGAACGCCAAGACGGTCAGCATGTTCTTCACCGACAGCATCAGCTGGTGCGGTGGCACCGGCTCGAACATCATCGGCTGCGCCGACACGCCGGGCAATGTGCTGGCGCTGGATTCCGACTGGGCGGCGAATCCCAGCTTCGGCGGCGTGCTGGCCGCGCATGAGCTGGCGCACAACCTGAACCTCGGCCATCTGTCGAGCACCAACAACCTGATGAACCCGACCATCGGCAGCAACAACAGCTTCCTGAGCTCGGCCCAGATCAGCACCCTGCTGCAGAGCCCGCTGATCCAGTTCGACGGCACGCGCCGCTACATCTCGATCACGCCGATCGCGCTGATCGCGACCGCGGTGCCCGAGCCGGGCAGTTGGCTGATGATGGGGCTGGGCCTGGGCGCGCTGGGCGTCGCGGCGCGGCGTGGCCGTTGCACCGCGGCGGACCCCACCGTCACTCGCTGAGCTGCAGGCCGACGCGCGGGCCCTCGTTGCCCACGCGGTCCAGCGCCGAGACCACCAGGCCGTCGAGCCCCTGGCGCTCCAGCAGCAGCTCCGGCTGCTGCGTGGTCGAGAAGCTCCAGACCTGACCGCGGCGCTGCCACAGCGCATAGCGCAGCACCGGCTTGCCGGGGCCGGCCGCCAGGCGCAGCCGCAGGCGGCCCGCATCGGCCTCCTGCAGCTCGGCCTGCGGCGCGGCCGGGCCGCCGGCCTCCAGCCAGGGCGTCGCGGGCACCAGGGCCTCCTGCTGGTAGAGGCCGCGCTGCAGCGCATCGGCCAGGCCGCGGCGGTTCTGCATCAGCGCGACCATGCTGAAGTGCACATGGCCGCTGCCGGGGTAGGCCTGGCGCGTGATCTCGATCTGCGCGCCGATCTCCTCGATCGGCCAGCTCTCGGCCTTGTCGGCCGGCGTGACGCGGCTGGTGAAGAGGCCGGCCCAGACATGGCGGCCCTGCTTGTTCTGCGCCTGCCAGTAGTCCAGCAGCGGCGCGAAGGCTTGGGCCTTCTGCGCGCGCGGCCAGTAGAGCTGCGGCACCAGATAGTCCAGCCAGCCCTCGTGCAGCCAGCGCTCGACATCGGCATAGAGCTTGTCGTACTGGCTGAAGCCGGTGATGCCCTCGGGCCGCAGCGCGGGCTTGGGCAGGCCGAAGGGGCTGATGCCGAAGCGCACCCAGGGCTTGGTCGCGAGGATCAGCTGATGCAGGCGGCGGATCATCTCGTCGACGTTCTGGCGCCGCCAGTCATGGCGGCCCAGCTTGCCGCCACCCTGCAGGTAGCGCTGCCAGGACGGCTCGTCCGGGAAGTCCAGCTCCAGCTTGGCCGTGGGGTCGCTGCCCGGCTGCGGGATCGGGTAGGGGTAGAAGTAGTCGTCGATATGGATGCCGTCGACGTCGTAGCGCTGCAGCACGTCGCGGAACACCGCCAGCGTGTGCTCGGCCGCGCCGGGCTCGCCCGGGTCCAGCCATTGCTGGTCGCCATAGCTCTTGACCCAGTCGGGATGGGTCTGGCTCAGATGGTTGGCCGCGGCCGGGGACTTGGCGCTGTTCTGGCGCGCACGGAAGGGGTTGAACCAGGCATGCAGCTCCAGGCCGCGCTGGTGCGCCTCGGTGATCCACAGCGCCAGCGGGTCGTAGCCGGGCGACTGGCCCTGGCGCCCGCTCAGGTACTCGCTCCAGGGCTCCAGGCGCGAGTCGTAGAGCGCATCGGTGCTGGTGCGGATCTGGAACACCACCGCATTGAGCTTCAACGAAACCGCCCGGTCCAGGATCGCGCGCATCTCGGCCTGCTGCTGCGCGGCGCTCAGGCCTGGCTTGCTGGGCCAGTCGATATTGGCGACGGTGGCGACCCAGGCGGCGCGGAACTCGCGCGGCGCGGGCGGCGCGGCCTCGGCCAGTTCGGGCGCGCTGCGGCCCAGCGGGCGGGGCAGCAGCGGCGCGCGGCTGCTGCAGGCGGCGAGGGCGGCGGCCGAGGCGGCCAGGGTCAGGACGGAACGGCGTTGCATGGGCGAAGGAGGAAGAAGAAAAGTCAGACCTTGACGAACCAGCGCTTGCGGTACATGAACCAGGCCACCGCATACATCGCGGCGACGAAGCCCAGCGCATACAGCAGCGAGGCGTTGACGGGAGCGATGGGCAGCTCGCGGATCGGCGCATAGAGCAGCGCCTTCAGCGAACGTTCCCCATCGGGTTTGATGAAACCCAGCAGCTTGGCCACCAGGCCGGAGAAGGCGAACAAGAAAAGCGCGTTCATGCCGAACACCACCAGCGGATGGGCCCAGCGCGCCACCCGCTCGCGCAGCAGCGGCAGGGGCATCGCATCCAGCAGCCAGTAGCAGCTGCCGAACACCAGGCAGGCCCAGCCGGCCATTGCGACCGCATAGGACGGGGTCCACAGGCTCTTGTTGATCGGCATCAGCCAGGCGCCCAGCACCTCGCCCAGCCACAAGCAGGCAAGACCTGCCACCATGAACCACATCGCCTTCTCGACCGGGTTGCGCTTGCTCGCCAGCCAATGGCCGGCCAGCAGGCCGAAGACCTGGCTGGCCACGGCCGGCAGGGTGCTGAGCAGGCCCTCTGGGTCCCAGGTGCGGCTCTGGCGCCAGAGATGGCCGTCCATCAGCGCGCGGTCCAGCCAGGCGCCGACATCCTCGCCGGGGCGCAGCGAGCCGGTATGCCAGACGCCATGGGCATCCGGCACCGGCACGCCCAGCTGGATCAAGCTGTAGAGCGCCAGCAGGCCGAGAGCCCAGGCCAGCTGGCCGCGCCAGCCCCACCACAGCGCGATCGGCGCGGCCAGCAGGGTGCACAGGCCCAGGCGCTGCAGTACGCCGGGGATGCGCAGCTCGGCCAGGTTGAAGGCCGGAATCAGGTTCAGCAGCAGGCCGATCGCGATGATGGTGGCGGCGCGGCGCGCGGTCTGGGCCAGCAGCGAGACCTTGTCGTCGCCCAGCGCCGCACGGCGGCCCAGGCTGATCGTCATCGAGATGCCGCTGATGAAGACGAAGAAGGGGAAGATCCAGTCGGTGAAGGTCCAGCCGTCCCAGGCGGCATGGCCCAGCGGGGCGTAGAGATGGCCCCAGTCGCCCGGGTTGTTGACCAGCAGCATCGCGGCGATCGTGAAGCCGCGGAAGGCGTCCAGCGAGAGCAGGCGATGGGAGGCGCTCATGCGTCCTTTTTTCCGAAGTCGGCCGGCACCTTGATCAGCGCGGCCATCGCGAACGAGGGCACGGTCGAGACCAGCACCCAGGCGAAGAACATCGGGTAGCCGACATGGTCCTGCAGCCAGCCGCTCCACATGCCCGGCACCATCATGCCCAGGGCCATGAAGCCGGTGCAGATCGCGTAATGCGCGGTCTTGTGCGGACCGTCGGCGACCAGGATCATGTACATCAGGTAGGCGGTGAAGCCCAGGCCGTAGCCGAACTGCTCGACCGCCAGCGCGCTGCTGACGATCCACAGGTTATGCGGGTGCCACAGCGCCAGCGCCAGGAACACGACGTTCGGCACATGCATCGCCAAGATCAGCGGCCACAGCGCGCGCTTCAGGCCGATCCGGGAGATCACCCAGCCGCCGGCCAGGCCGCCCAGGGTCAGCGCGGTCAGGCCGACGGTGCCATAAGCGATGCCGACCTCCTTGGTCGTCAGGCCCAGGCCTCCGACCTCCGGCTTGTCGAGCAGGAAGGGCGAGGCCAGCTTCAGCAGCTGCGCCTCGGGGAAGCGGTAGAGCAGCAGGAAGCCGAGCACGACCAGGATGCCGGGCTTTTTGAAGAACTCGACGAACACGCCGAAGAACTCCCGCACCGGATTGCCCTGCACCTGGCGCGCGCTGTCGCTGGCCGGGCGCGGCAGCATGAAGAAGTGATAGACGGCCATCGCGGCGAACAGCCCGGCCAGCACCCAGAACACCACGCTCCAGGCCAGGGTCATGCTGCCGGTGCGCTCCTGCAGCTCGCCGGCCAGGTAGACCAGGCCGCCCTGGCCGCCGATATTGGCCAGGCGGTAGAAGGTGGAGCGCACGCCGACGAAGGCGGCCTGCTCATGCTGCTTGAGCGCCAGCATGTAGAAGCCGTCGGCCGCGATGTCGTGCGAGGCCGAGGCGAAGGCCATCAGCCAGAACACTGCCAGGGTCAGCTGGAAGAACTTGGGCGCGGGAATGGTCAGCGCCACCATCGCCAGCGCCACGCCGACCAGGAACTGCAGCGCGACGATCCAGGCGCGCTTGGTGCTGAACATCTCCACCAGCGGCGACCACAGCGGCTTGATCACCCAGGGCAGGTAGAGCCAGCTGGTGTAGAGCGCGATGTCGGTGTTGGAGACCTCGAGGTTCTTGTACATGACGACCGAGAGGGTCATCACGACGACATAGGGAATGCCTTGGCCGAAGTAGAGGCTGGGGATCCAGGTCCAGGGATTGCGGGGGCTGGTGGTGGGCGTGGTCGTCGTCGTCATGCGCTCGGTCGGCTGGGTTCGGTCGGCTGGGGTGGTAGCAGCAGCTGCAGCCGCATCCTCAGGCGCGCATTCTCGGCCCGCAAGCGGGACAACTCCATCTGCTCGGCCGTCGCCGCATGGCCGGCCGCATTTTCCAGCCCGCCCTCGCGCTGCTGTGCCTTGGCCCAGTTGCGCAGGGTCTGCTCGGCCAGGCCCAGCTCGCGGGCGGTGGCATAGACGCCCTGGCCCGCCGCCAGTGCCAGCGCCGCGCGCTTGAAGTCCAGCGTGTATTCGCGCTTGGGCGCCCAGCGCAGGTTCATGGGCGTGGCTCTCAGTCCCGCAGGGCCTGGCGCACGCTGCCCTGCGCCAGCTCCAGCAGCTGGCGCGCGGCCTCCACCGAGACCTTCTTGCGCAGCGCCACCACCGCCACCTTGACATGGAAGTCGCAGCGCTCCAGCACCGCGCGTGCGGCGGCCTCGTCCACCTCGGCGGCGCGCATCGTCAGCGCCACCGCGCGGCGCACCAGCTTCGCGTTGGTCGCCTTCAGGTCCACCATCAGATTGCCGTAGACCTTGTTGAGCTTGACCATCAGGCTGCTGGAGAAGGTGTTCAGCGCCATCTTCTGTGCGCTGCCGGCCTTCAGCCGGGTCGACCCGGAGATCACCTCGGGGCCGGTGTCCAGCGTGATGCCGATCTCGGCCGCGGCCGTCACCGGCGCGCTGGCGTTGTTGGCGAAGCCGATGGTTAGCGCGCCGGCCGCGCGCGCCGCCTTCAGCGCGCCCAGCACATAGGGCGTGCCGCCCGAGGCGGCCAGGGCCAGCAGCACATCGTTGGGGCCGATGCCCACACCTTGCAGGTCGCGCTCGCCCTGGTCCTGGTCGTCCTCGGCGCCTTCCACCGCGACGAACATCGCGCCCTGGCCGCCGGCGATCAGGGCCACCGCGCGCTCCTGCGGCCAGGAGAAGGTCGGATAGAGCTCGACGCTGTCCAGCACGCCCAGGCGTCCCGAGGTGCCGGCGCCGGCATAGACCAGGCGCCCGCCGGCCTGGATGCGCGGCAGCGCCGCCGCCACCGCCGCCGCCAGCTGCGGCCCGGCCGCGCGCACCGCCCGGACGGCGTCCAGCTGGTCCTCGACGAAGGCGCTGATCAGCTGGGGCAGTTCGTAAAGATCCAGGTCCGCGTGGGTGCTGCTGGGCGTCTCGGTCTTGAGCATGGGGAGGTGGGGCCGTTGTCGGGTTTGCTGGGACTCTAATGGTCTACAAATGGTCTGACCAATGAAAGCAGGCTTTGCGCCCATAACACCAGGTAATCGCTACCGGATTCAGCGGCGCTGTAAGGAAGCGCGGGGCTGGGGCGACAGACGCAGGCGTCCCGCAAGGGCGCATCACCCCGACCCCTATCGTCAACCTCGATCCAGGAGACCATCATGCAAGCACATCTGAAGACCGGCCTGAGCGTGGCCGCCGCGGCCGCCGCCCTGTTTGCCAGCGCGGGTTTCGCCCCCAGCGTGCAGGCCGCCGACGGCATGGTCAAGTGTTCCGGCATCAACAGCTGCAAGGGCAGCTCCGAATGCAAGACCGCCAAGAGCGAATGCAAGGGCCACAACAGCTGCAAGGGTCAGGGCTGGGTCAGCAAGAAGAGCGCCGACGAATGCACCAAGGCCGGCGGCAAGGTGGAGATGGACGCGAAGAAGTAAGCAGGTCCTCCACATCAGCCGCGGTTCCACCATGTCCAGCGCCGCCGTCACCGGTTTCGGCCTCGGCCTGCGTCCCGAGCATTACCGGGCCCTGGCCGAGCCGCTGCCGCCCGCGCTGCGCCCGGACTGGCTGGAGATCATTTCCGAAAACTACCTGGTGCCCGGCGGGCGCCCGCTGCAGCACCTGGACCGCCTGCGGCGCGACTACCCGATGGTGATGCATGGCGTGTCGCTGTCGATCGGTGGCAGCGACCCGTTGGACCTCGGCTATCTGCGCGAGCTGAAGGCCCTGGCCGAGCGGGTGCAGCCGGCCTGGGTCTCGGACCATTTGTGCTGGACCGGCATCGGCGGGCACAACAGCCATGACCTGCTGCCGCTGCCGCTGACCGAGGCGGCGCTGCGCCATCTGTGTGAGCGCATCGACCGGGTGCAGGGGCTGCTGGCGCGACCGCTGGTGCTGGAGAACGTCTCCAGCTATCTGCGCTGCGCGGCCGACGAGATGGACGAGGCGGAGTTCGTCGCCGAGCTGCTGCGCCGCAGCGGCTGCCGGCTGCTGCTGGACGTCAACAACGTCCATGTCTCGGCGCGCAACCATGGCTACGACGCGCGGGCCTATATCGACCGCCTGCCCGCCGTGCAGATCGTGCAGATCCATCTGGCCGGCCATGAGGACCGCGGCGACCTGCTGATCGACACGCATGACCAGCCGGTCTGCAACGCGGTCTGGGCCCTGTACGTGCATGCGCTGCAGCGCCTGGGGCCGCGGCCGACGATGATCGAACGCGACGACCACATCCCGCCGCTGCCCGAGCTGCTGCAGGAGCTGGATCTGGCGCGTGCGCTGAGCCGCTCGGTCTGCCCGCCGGAACCGGTGGCCGCGGCATGAACCAGCAGCCCGCGCGCCTGGCCCGGCAGCAGGCCCTCTTGCATGCCGCGATCTGCGGCAATGCCGAGCTGCTGCAGGCCTGGTCCGACGGGCCCGGGTTGGACGTCTACCGGCAGGCCTACCGCGCGCGGCTGCTGGCCGCGCTGCGCGACAACTACCTGGTGCTGCAGCGCGCGCTGGGCGACGCGGCCTTCGACGCGCTAGGCCTCGCCTATCTGGCCGCCCGGCCCTCAATGAAGCCATCGATCCGCTGGTTCGGCGACGGCCTGGCCGATTTCATGTCGAGCGCCTGGCCGGCCCTGCCGCATCCGGCGCTGGTGGACCTGGCGCGGATGGACTGGGCCCTCAGGGCGGCGTTTGATGCGGCGGATGCGGCACCGCTGGATGCGCAGGCGCTGCGCGAGCTGCCGCCCGAGGCCTGGCCGACGCTGCGCTTTGCCGCCCATCCGAGCGTGCGTCTGCTGGAGCTGGACTGGGCGATCGAGGCCGCCTGGCGTCGGCTGCGCGAGGCCGATCCGGAGCAGGGCGCCGAGGCGCTACCGGCGCCCGAGCCCCTGCGCCATCACCTGCTGGTCTGGCGCGAGGCGCTGGAGACGCGCTGGCGTTCGCTGCCGGCGCTGGATGCCCTGCTGCTCGGTGCCGTGCTGGATGGCCAGGATTTCGACGCGGTCTGCCAGCTGGCCGAGCGGCAGCTGGGTGCTGAGCAGGCCGCGCCGGCCGTGGTGACGTTGCTGCAGCAATGGCTGGCCGCGGGACTGCTGTTGGCGAATACCACGGCCTGAGCGCCGGGCGGCGCTTTCGGCGATCATGGGGCACCGCCATTTCCTGATCCCGCCATGCCGTCGATTGCCCGTCCCCTACTGCTCGCCGCCGTCTTGTCGGCCTGCGTCTTGAGCAGCCACGCCGCCCTGCCACCCGGCGCCCCAGCCCCCGACTTCAAGGCCGAGGCCGCGGTCGGCGGCAAGGCCTTCAGCTTCCATCTGGCCAGCGCGCTGCGCGAGGGGCCGGTGGTGCTGTACTTCTATCCCAAGGCCTTCACCAGCGGCTGCACGATCGAGGCGCACCGCTTTGCCGAGGCCACCGAGGAGTTCCGCAAGCTGGGCGCGCGCGTGATCGGCATGTCCAACGACGACATCGACACCCTGAAGAAGTTCTCGGTCGAGGCCTGCCGCAGCAAGTTCGCGGTGGCGGCCGATGCCGGCGCCAAGGTGATGAAGGACTATGACGCGGCGCTGCGCCTGGCCCCCGGCATGGCGGACCGCATCTCCTACCTGATCACGCCGGACGGCCGCATCGGCGCGGTGTTCGAGAGCCTGAGCCCGGACGGCCATGTCGAGGCGATGCTGAAGGCGGTGCAGCAGTGGAAGACGAAGAGCAAGTAGCCGTTGGTGACGGCGGCGGGCGCAAGCCCTGACCCTGCTGGCGCGGTAAGCTGGCCTTAATCGAGGCTGGCGATGCTGCGCTCATGATGATGAAGTCGCGCATCGCCTGGTTCTGTGTCCTGTGTCTGATGGGCCTCGGTGCGCGTGCCGATCCGGAACCCGCGGCCGCGGAGCCCGAGCACAAGGGCGCGCGTTACCTGCTCGGTGCCGCCCTGTCGGTCGAGCCCGAATACGCGGGGGCCGATCGGCAGCGCTTCAAGCTGCGCCCGCTCTGGGCGATGCAGTATGGACGCTTTCGCCTCAGCACCAGCCGCGCCAGCGGCCTGATGAGCCTGGGCGGCGGCGAGGCCGGTGGTCCCGGCGCCAGTCTGGACCTGTTGCGCGGTGAACGGTTGCGCCTGGGGCTGTCGCTGCGCGTGGATCGCGGGCGCGACAGCGACGAATCCGCGCACCTGGCCGGCGTGCCCGATGTGCGTGGCACCCTTCGCGGCCGGGTCTATGCGTCCTATGTCCTGGCCGGTCCCTGGTCGCTGGCCGGCGGGCTGTCGCAGGACCTGCTGGGGCGCAAGGGCGGCCTGCTGGGCAGCCTGGACCTGAACTATCGCGGGCGGCTGGGGCCGGGGACCGAATGGGGCGCGGGGGCCGGCCTGTCCTTTGGCGACCGTCGCTATATGCGCAGCTATTTCGGCATCAGCGAGGCGGTGGCGGCGCGCAGCGTCTATGCCGTCTTCGACCCGGAGCGCGCGACCCGCGATCTGCATGCCGGCATCGGCCTGAGCCGCGTGCTAGACCGGCATTGGGTGGGTTTCGTCGGTGCGGGGATCTCGACCCTGCTGGCCGATGCGGCGGCCAGCCCGCTGACGCAGCGCCGCTACAGCTACTCCGCCGCGGCCGGCCTGGCCTACCGCTGGGGCCCCTGAGCGGCGGGCAGGCCGAACTGCAGCCGGTAGCAGCTGCGATAACCCTTGGGCGGCGGCACCGCGGCGAACACCGCGCCATGCACGCTGGCGACCTTGTCCACCACCCGGTGCCCCAGGCCCAGGCCCAGGGTCGGCAGGCGCCGCGGGCCCTGCGTCGGCAGGGCCACCGCGGCGTCCGCGCGGTCGCAGACCTGCAGCCATTGCTGTCCGGGGTCGAGCTGCACCTCGACCAGGCTGCCGGGTGGCGTGTGGCTCAGCGCGTTCTCGACCAGGTTGCGCAGCGCCAGCTCCAGCAGCACCGGATGGCCCTGCAGCGGGAAGGGCTCGTCCGTGCCGCCGAGCGCCAGCTCATGGCCGCCGTCCAGCGCAGCCTGCGCATAGTCGGCCAGCACCCGGCCGGCCAGCTCACGCAGGTCCAGCGCCTGCTGCGCCTCGGCCAGCTCGGTGCGGCTGGCGCGGGCCAGCGCCAGCAGCTCGTTCAGCACCTGGGCGGTGCGCAGCGCCTCCTGCTCGATGCGCGCCAGCGCCTGCTCGCGCTCCGCGCCGTCCAGCGCGCCGCGCAGATTGCCGGCATGCAGGGTCAAGGAGGCCAGCGGCGTGCGCAGCTCATGGGCCAGCTCGTTGGCCAGCTCCTGCTCACGCGTCAGTGCGGCGCGGTAGCGCGCGCTCAGCGCGTTGATCGCCTCGACCACGGCCTGGAACTCCTGCTTGCGCTCGGCCAGCGGCAGCGGATCGGGGCGGCGCGGATCCAGGCCATGCACCTCGTCCGAGAGCGCGTACAGCGGCCGCAGGCCGCGCCGCAGCGCCAGGCCCAGCGCCAGCGCGACCACCGGTAGCAGCCACATGCCCGGCTCGGCGACCTGGCCGGCGATGTCCATCGCCAGGTCGTGGCGCTCGTCCTCGCGCAGCAACACCATCACGCGGCGCTGGTGGCGCGGGTCCCAGCGCGCGAAGCTGCGCCAGGGCTCGTCGGCCAGCTGCAGGGTGGCGAAACCCTCGCCGTCGTCGAAGGCCGGCACCGGCGCCAGGCCGGTCTGCGAGACCAGCCGGCCGGCCTCGTCCCAGATCAGCACGCTCAGGCTCTGCTGGTAGTCGTGGCTCTTCAGGTCCGGCGGCAGCAGGCCGGTGCGCGCCGGCGTGCGGTCGATGAATTCGCTGCCGCCGCGCTGGTTCAGCAGCAGCGCGGCGACGCTGGCCAGATGGCCGTCGGTCAGTTCGTCGGCCTCGTGCAGGCCGGTCATGAAACCGACCGCGATGAAGCTGCCCCAGACCAGCACCAGCGCGCCCAGCACCCAGGCCAGCAGGTGGCGCAGCAGGCTGCTGCTGGGCGGGGCCGGCGGCGTCACGGCTCGGCCGGGATGAAGTAGCCGACGCCGCGCACCGTGCGGATCAGTTCCTCGCCGAGCTTGCGGCGCAGGTGGTGCACATGCACCTCGATCGCGTTGCTGCCCAGCGCCTGGTCGAAGTTGTAGAGGCTGGCCTCCAGCTGCTGGCGCGACAGCACGCGTGGCCGCACCTCCAGGAGCGCGGTCAGCACGCCGAACTCGCGGCTGGACAGCTCCACCTCGGTGCCGGCGCGGCGTACGCTGCGCTTGGCCGGGTCCAGCTCGATCTCGCCCCAGCGCAGCAGCGGCTGGGCGCGGCCCGAGGCGCGCCGGCGCAGCGCGCGCATGCGCGCGGCCAACTCCTCGGCATTGAAGGGCTTGGTGACATAGTCGTCGGCGCCCATGTCCAGGCCGGCGATGCGCGAGGCCAACTGGTCGCGCGCGGTCATGATCAGCACCGGCGTCATCGGGTCGGGTAGCCGGCCCTCGGGCGCCTGCCGCAGGCGCTGCAACAGCTCGCCGCCGTCGCCGTCGGGCAGGCCCAGGTCGAGCAGCAGCAGCTCGAAGGGCTCGGCGCGCAGCGCCGTCCAGCCGGCGGCCACGCTGCCGGCGATGTCCACCGCATGACCCTGCTGGCGCAGCTGGGCGCCCAAGCCCTGGGCGATGCCCTCGTCGTCCTCGACCACCAGTACACGCATGCGGGCATTGTGCCTCGGCCGCATGGGGCAGCTAAGGGCCGCTTAAGACCGCCCCGGCATGGTGCCGCCCCATGTCAAAAAAGATCGCCTCCGATGCGCGCCTGGCCCTGGCCACCGGCGCGGCCCTGTTGTTGCTGCTGGCCTGGGAGGGCAGCGGCCTGGACCTGCGCCTGGCCGCGCTGGCCGGCGGGCCGGCTGGGTTCGCGTTGCGCGAGCATTGGCTGCTGGTCGATGTGCTGCACCAGGGCGGGCGCCTGCTGGCCTGGCTGCTGATGCTGCTGGTGAGCCTGGGCCTGTGGTGGCCGCAGGGGCCGCTGCGCCGGCTGGCCTGGTCGCAGCGCTTGCAGCTGGTGCTGTCGGGCTGGCTGGCGGTGCTTGTGGTCAGCCTGCTGAAGGGTGCCAGCAGCACCAGCTGCCCCTGGGATCTGCAGCAGTTCGGCGGCGTGGCGCGCTATGTGCCGCATTGGCTGGGCTTCTGGCGCGGCGACGGCGGCGGCGGGCATTGCTTCCCGGCCGGCCATGCCTCGGCGGGCTTTGCCTTCGTCGGCGGCTATTTCGCCTTCCGCGGCGTGGCGCCCGCGATCGCGCGGCGCTGGCTTTGCGCCGCGCTGGCTGCGGGCCTGCTGCTGGGCCTGTCGCAGCAGCTGCGCGGCGCGCATTTCATGAGCCACACCCTGTGGTCGGCGCTGCTGTGCTGGCTCTCGGCCTGGGCCCTGGACGGGATGTGGCGCCTGCGCCGGCGGCCGCTCGCCGGCCAGTCCTGAATCGCTGCGCGCGTCACCGGTGTCAGGGACAGGTCTTGCCCCGCCCGGCCGGGCGGGTGGCGCCGGCCGGCGCGGCGCCATACACTGGTCTGGCAGCTCCAGGGGATCAGCATCGGATCCACCACGCCACCCCCGATGTCGCCGGACCAACCGCTGGCCAGGACCCTGGCCCGGCCGCCGAGCTTGTGTCCGTTTTGCGAGCATCGCAGCCCGCCGGGCTCGAAGTTCTGCAACGAATGCGGCGCGGCCCTGCACCTGCGGCCCTGCCCGCATTGCGGCGCGCTCAACGACATCACCCAGACCCGGCAATGCGCGCGTTGCAAGCAGGATCTCGGCCTGGTCGGCGAGCCGGCGCCCGAGCGCGCCGCCGAGGCGGCGGAGACGGCCGACTGGCAGGTCGCGGACGAGCGCCGCCATGCGCTGGTGTTCACGGCCACGCCCGCAACGGCGCCGCCCATGCTGCCGACCTTGCGGCGTTGGCCGCTGACCCTGGCCTTGGCCCTGCCGGCGCTGGGCGCGCTGCTGGCCTATCGCCTCTATGGCCCGGCCGCACCGCCACCGGCCGTTCGCCCCCCTCCTGCGCCGGCCGCATCTCAGCCCCTATCACCGCCGCCGCAAGCGGTCGTGCTCCCGGCGCTGGCGGCCTTGCCGCCACCCCTCGCGGCGTCCGAAGCGGCGGAAACCGTCGAGGACCACCTCCAGCGCGAGGCACCGTCCGGCGCCGGCTTGGTCGAGATCCGGCCCGTGGCAAAGCCGCGTCAGGCCGCGCCGGCGCATGGCCGCGACGCACCCCCACGCGCGGCGCGCAGTGCGCTGGCCGACGATCCGGCGCAGCGCCCGACGCCGCCGCCGGGGCCCTGCACCGATGCCGTCGCGGCGCTGGGCCTGTGCGCCGGCGATGCCGCCAACCCCTCGAGGAGACCGTGATGATGACGACAACGATCAAGATGCTGGTGGGCGCTGCCGTCGCGGCTGGCGGCCTGTTGCTCGCCTGCGGCGTTGGCCTTGCGGCCACGGTCGACTACAAGATCGTCACCGCCTCGGACAAGGGCACCTATTACGCGATCGGCAAGGACCTGGCGCGCTATGTCGCGCCCGGGGCCGACATCAATCTGGAGGTGCTGGCCACCTCGGGCTCGGCGGCCAATGTCAAGCTGCTGCGCTACGAGCCGGGCGTCAAGTTCGCGGTGGTGCAGGCCGATGTGTTCCAGGCCTTCGTCGACCGCTCCGGTGCCGGCAATGCCGAGGCCAGCGCGCTGATCCGGCCGCTGCGCGTGATCCTGCCGCTCTACAACACCGAGATCCACTACATCGTGCGCGCTGACTCGCCGCTGAACTATCTGCACGATCTGCGCGACGCCAAGATCAACGGCGGCCTGGTCGGCAGCGGTGCGGCGCTGATCACGCACACGCTCTACCGCATGATGTTCGGCGGCCCGATGCCCGACGCGCAGGCTAGCTTCCTCTCCAACGAGGAGGCCCTGGTCAAGCTGATCGGCGACAAGTCGGTCGACGTGGTGGTGGTCGCGGCCGGGCAGCCGGCGCCGCTGATCGCCAACATGAAGCCGGAGGCGCAGAAGTTCATCAAGCTGCTGAAGTTCGATCCCAACCATCCCTCGGCCAAGTTGCCGCTGGGCACCTACACGCCGGCCACCGTGTTCGCGCGCAGCTATCCGAACCTGCTGAGCGAGGACTTCACGACCATCTCGGTCGGCGCCTTCCTGGTCACCTACGACTACAACCTGAGGGGCACGGTGGAGAGCTTCCGCAGCTTCGGCCGCTCGCTGTGCCAGAACTTCGAGCGGCTGCAGGAGCATGGTCATCCCAAGTGGCGCGAGGTCAAGCTGGCCCTGCCCGAGCTGGGCTCGGGCTGGATCTACTACCCGCCCACCGCGCGCGAGCTGCGCGCCTGCACGCCGAAGAAGCGCTGCTCCAACGAGGAACGCATCCTCGGCCTGTGCAACTGAAGAAGGCGCGTCAGCCCGCCGGCGCCGCGCTCAGTTCCTCGCGCAGCCATTGCCGCAGCGCCACCAGCGGCGCCCAGTCCTCCAGCGCCGGCGGATAGGCCAGGTGATAGGGCTTGGCATGCCGGTAGCTGATGGTCAGCGGCGACAGGCGCTTGAGCCGGCCGTCGCGCAGCGCATCGGCCGCCAGGATCTCGCGCGCCAGCGCGATGCCCAGATCCTGCTCGGCCGCCTGCAGCAGCATCCCGGCGTCGTTGAAGACCGCCACCGGCGTGATGCGGCGGGTCACGCCGGCGGCCGCGAACCATTCGACCCAGGGCTCGTCGTCGCCCAGCAGCGGCTCGGCGCCAAAGCAGCTCTCATGCGGCTCGGCATGGGGGCGCCGGCCGGTCAGGCCCAGGCGCTTGGCCGCCGCTGGTGAACCGACCACCACCAGCGGCATCGAGATGCCGATCAGCACCTCGGACGCCAGCCCCGGCCAGGGGCCCGAGCCCTGGCGGATGCCGGCATGGAAGCCCTCGCGCGCCAGGTCGACCAACTGGGCCGAGGTGCTGATCTCCAGCACCAGGCCCGGATGCCGCTGGCGCCAGCGCTGCATGCGCGGCAGCAGCCAGCGCTGGGCGAAGGAGGGCAGCACCGACAGACGCAGGGTCTGCGCATCCAGCCCGGCCGCGTCGCCCGCCGCGGCGACGCCGCGCTCCAGTTCCGCCAGCGCCTTGTTGACGCTGGCCAGCAGGGCCTCGCCCGCGCCATTCAGCACCAGGCGGCGGCCGCGCCGCTCGAACAGCGGATGCCCCAGCTGGGTCTCCAGCGTCCGCAACTGATGGCTGACCGCGCTATGGGTCAGGTGCAGGCGCTCGGCCGCGGCGCGCAGGTTCTGCAGCTGCGCCACGACGCGGAAGGTCGGCAGGGTGTTCAGGGGCAGGCGGGACATGTGGCGTGGCGGCTTTGCTGGTTAGAAATTTCGACCAAATCGGCGAAAAACAATCAATTCCATTGTCCAGAGGCGGGCCCTATTCTGAACCCACTCGCCAAGCTTTTCCTTGCCCCTCTTGTCGGAACCCCTGGAGTCTCACCATGACCGCCTGTACCACCCCTTCCGTCGCGGCCCTTGCCTCGATCGACCCGGCCGGCCGCTCGTTCTGGCGCCAGCTGCTGGCCCGTCTGCTACCGCCACCGGCCGCGCCCGAACCGGTCGGCCTGCACGACCTGGATGCGCGCATGCGGCGCGACATCGGCTGGTGCGAGGAGACCGTGCCGATGCCCGAGTTAGGCGCCTCGGCGCGGCGCGGACTGGACTTCCTCTGAGCCGCGCGACGGCCTCCCCGCGGCACCCCCTCAGTCGGGCGGGCGGTGCTTGTCGTGCCGTGCGATTTGCGCACTAATTCACGCGAGAGGTCCGTCCACCAGGCAGCGATGCCGAACCGGCCGGACCTGTTTGTCGGGGAGCAAGACGAGGTCGATGCGCCGGGCGTGAGCAGAGAGTCGCCGGCCTTGTCCGTTTGGAGCCGTGACCATGGTCCTCACCGCCGTCGCGTTGGCCGCCAGCCTGTCGTCTTCCCAGGCCTGCACCTGGGATCCCGCCACCCAAGCCGCCTACGAGGGCGATGTCGCCAGCAGCGTCGAGCGCTTCCAGGACCTGCCGCCGGAGCAACGCAAGGCGCTGCGTCAGCGCATCGACCGGCTGCGCTTCGATGAGCTGGTCTGGATCGATCGCGACGGGGTACGCGGCGAGCAGCGCTACGGCGATACGCTCAGCGGCCTGCTGAGCGGCCGCGGCGTCTGCGACCGGCCTGACCGCTCGGCCCTGAAGGTCGCGGAGCCGGCGCTGGCCTTCTGCGAAGGGCGGCAGTGCATTTTGGTCACGCTGAACGGGCACCACAGCCTGCGGGTCGAGCGCACCGGCCTGTCGCCACGGGCCGGCGTGGATCCGGAGCTGGTGCTGAGCGCCTATCCTCCGGCCGCTGGTGAGCCGGTCTATGCCCCGGGCCGGCTGTTGGTACTGGCGCGGGCCGGGCTGTCGGACGTGGAGCTGGGCAAGGTCATGGGTCCGCATGGAGCGAAGGCGAGACGAATCGGCAAGAGCGACCTGCACGTGATCGAGCTGCCGGGGAACGCGTCGGAGCGAGCGGTGCAGGCGCTGCTGGCCAAGCACCCGCAGCTGCGCTTCGTGGAGCTGGACCGGCGCGTGGCCCCGGCGATGGCGGTCAACGACCCCTATGCCGGCAGCCAATGGCACCTGAGCAAGATCGGCGCGCAGACCGCCTGGGACAAGAGCCAGGGCGCGGGCGTGACGATCGCGATCCTGGACACCGGCATCAACGCCAGCCACCCCGACCTGGCCGCGCGCATGGTGCCGGGCTGGAACTTCTACGACAACAATGCCAACACCACCGATGTGCATGGCCATGGCACGGCCGTGGCCGGCGGCGCCGCGGCGACCTTGAACAACGGCGTGGGCGTGGCCGCGGTGGCCGGCGCGGCGCGGCTGATGCCGGTGCGCATCGCCGACGCGAACGCGTATGCCTACTGGAGCACGGTGGCGCAGGGCGTGACCTGGGCGGCCGACAACGGCGCGCGCATCGCCAACATCAGCTATGTCGGCGTGGCCGGCAGCGCGGCGGTGCAGAGCGCGGCCAATTACATGAAGAGCAAGGGCGGCCTGGTGATCGCGGCAGCGGGCAACAACGGCATCGAGGAAACCATCGCGCCGACCAGCTCGATGATCGTGGTGTCGGCCACCGACAGCGCCGATGCGCTGGCCAGCTTCTCCAGCTGGGGCAGCTTCGTCACCGTGTCGGCCCCGGGCAAGGACATCTGGACCACGACGCGCGACGGCGGCTACCAGGCCTGGTGGGGCACCTCGATGGCCAGCCCGGTCGTCTCCGGCGTGCTCGGCCTGATGATGGCGGCCAAACCCGCGCTGAGCGGCAGCCAGATCGAGAGCCTGCTCTACAGCACAGCCCAGGACCTGGGCGATGTGGGCCGCGACAAGAAGTTCGGCTATGGCCGCGTCAACGCCGCCGCCGCGGCGGTGACGGCCGTGCTGACCGCCGCCGCGCCCGACACCCAGGCGCCCAGCGTCGGCATCGCCGCGCCGCTGGGGCTGAGCAACGTCAACGGCCTGGTGGCGGTGGACGTGACGGCCAGCGACAACGTCGGCGTCAGCCGGGTCGAGCTGCGGGCCAACGGCCAGCTCGTCGCGACCGACACCACGGCGCCCTATGCCTTCAGCTGGGACTCCAGCAAGGTGGCCAACGGCAACGCCAACCTGGTGGCCTATGCCTATGACGCGGCCGGCAATGCGGGCAGCTCGGCGGCGGTGACGGTCAATGTGGCCAACATCGTGGTGGCCGACACGACCGCGCCGGTGGTGAGCATCCTGAACCCGGTCAATGGCAGCACGGTGTCGGGCACCTTGAGCATCAGCGTCTCGGCCAGCGACAACGCCGGGGCGGCGGGCCTGGTGCAGACCCTGGCGATCGACGGCAAGACCGTGGCGACGGGCAGCGGAGCGAGCCTGGCCTACAACTGGAACACGCGCAAGGCGGCGTTGGGGACGCACACCGTTACCGCCACCGCCAGGGATGCTGCCGGTAACAGCCGCAGCGTGTCGGTGCAGGTCACCATCCGCTGAGACCGCCGCCCGCGTGCATGCTGCACCCGAGGTGTGATCAGATGTAAGCGGCCGAGGCACCACGCCCGGCCGACTTTTCCCGAGGAAACGGGATGCTTGTCCGCGGAGGCTGAACCGCTGCGGCGCGCCCAACCGGCCGTTACAAGTCCGCCCTGGCCTTGTCAAGGGGCTGCCGATAATGCGGGCGTGGATGCCTGATGGATTGGCCTCTCAGCGATATTGGCGGCTCGCCCCGGAGCTTTTCGGGGTGGCAGCGGACCCGATGGCTACCGCCCGGTAGCCCATCCCGCTCGACAAGAAAGAGCCCCAGCGCCTGTGCAGTACGACAGGCCCCCGCAGCAGAGTTGTTCTGCAAAGGGCAAACCGCGCGAAAGCGCGGGACGCAAAGTCAACGGTCTAAAGGGCCTGTGGCCCCATGACGGCTGGACTGCCAGACACAACCCCGTGCATCGCGGATGCTTTCCCGCGTCCGATGCCGTCACGGCGTGCAATTCCCTTGCCGCCGCTGCCCCCGTCTGCGCAGACCGGCCCAAGAGGGTCCAGGTTCTACTCAGAAGGTTTGGGTATGAACTTCTCCTCTTTCTCCGCCGGTTCCTCCGCGCACCGGATCCTGCTGCAACGCGGCTCGCATCTCATGATCGCCATCGCCACGGGTCTGGCGAGCTGGGGCGTTTCGGCACAGACGGCCGAGCCAGAATTCGCCAAGGGGCGCCTGCTGGTGCAGGCCCGCGCGGGGCTGTCGGATATTGAGATGGAGAAGGTTGCCAAGGGCCATGGCGGGAAGGCACGACGAATCGGCAAGAGCGACCTGCACGTGATCGAGCTGCCGGGGAACGCGTCGGAGCGAGCGGTGCAGGCGCTGCTGGCCAAGCACCCGCAGCTGCGCTTCGTGGAGCTGGACCGGCGCGTGGCCCCGGCGATGGCGGTCAACGACCCCTATGCCGGCAGCCAATGGCACCTGAGCAAGATCGGCGCGCAGACCGCCTGGGACAAGAGCCAGGGCGCGGGCGTGACGATCGCGATCCTGGACACCGGCATCAACGCCAGCCACCCCGACCTGGCCGCGCGCATGGTGCCGGGCTGGAACTTCTACGACAACAATGCCAACACCACCGATGTGCATGGCCATGGCACGGCCGTGGCCGGCGGCGCCGCGGCGACCTTGAACAACGGCGTGGGCGTGGCCGCGGTGGCCGGCGCGGCGCGGCTGATGCCGGTGCGCATCGCCGACGCGAACGCGTATGCCTACTGGAGCACGGTGGCGCAGGGCGTGACCTGGGCGGCCGACAACGGCGCGCGCATCGCCAACATCAGCTATGTCGGCGTGGCCGGCAGCGCGGCGGTGCAGAGCGCGGCCAATTACATGAAGAGCAAGGGCGGCCTGGTGATCGCGGCAGCGGGCAACAACGGCATCGAGGAAACCATCGCGCCGACCAGCTCGATGATCGTGGTGTCGGCCACCGACAGCGCCGATGCGCTGGCCAGCTTCTCCAGCTGGGGCAGCTTCGTCACCGTGTCGGCCCCGGGCAAGGACATCTGGACCACGACGCGCGACGGCGGCTACCAGGCCTGGTGGGGCACCTCGATGGCCAGCCCGGTCGTCTCCGGCGTGCTCGGCCTGATGATGGCGGCCAAACCCGCGCTGAGCGGCAGCCAGATCGAGAGCCTGCTCTACAGCACAGCCCAGGACCTGGGCGATGTGGGCCGCGACAAGAAGTTCGGCTATGGCCGCGTCAACGCCGCCGCGGCGGTGACGGCCGTGCTGACCGCCGCCGCGCCCGACACCCAGGCGCCCAGCGTCGGCATCGCCGCGCCGCTGGGGCTGAGCAACGTCAACGGCCTGGTGGCGGTGGACGTGACGGCCAGCGACAACGTCGGCGTCAGCCGGGTCGAGCTGCGGGCCAACGGCCAGCTCGTCGCGACCGACACCACGGCGCCCTATGCCTTCAGCTGGGACTCCAGCAAGGTGGCCAACGGCAACGCCAACCTGGTGGCCTATGCCTATGACGCGGCCGGCAATGCGGGCAGCTCGGCGGCGGTGACGGTCAATGTGGCCAACATCGTGGTGGCCGACACGACCGCGCCGGTGGTGAGCATCCTGAACCCGGTCAATGGCAGCACGGTGTCGGGCACCTTGAGCATCAGCGTCTCGGCCAGCGACAACGCCGGGGCGGCGGGCCTGGTGCAGACCCTGGCGATCGACGGCAAGACCGTGGCGACGGGCAGCGGAGCGAGCCTGGCCTACAACTGGAACACGCGCAAGGCGGCGTTGGGGACGCACACCGTTACCGCCACCGCCAGGGATGCTGCCGGTAACAGCCGCAGCGTGTCGGTGCAGGTCACCATCCGCTGAGACCGCCGCCCGCGTGCATGCTGCACCCGAGGTGTGATCAGATGTAAGCGGCCGAGGCACCACGCCCGGCCGACTTTTCCCGAGGAAACGGGATGCTTGTCCGCGGAGGCTGAACCGCTGCGGCGCGCCCAACCGGCCGTTACAAGTCCGCCCTGGCCTTGTCAAGGGGCTGCCGATAATGCGGGCGTGGATGCCTGATGGATTGGCCTCTCAGCGATATTGGCGGCTCGCCCCGGAGCTTTTCGGGGTGGCAGCGGACCCGATGGCTACCGCCCGGTAGCCCATCCCGCTCGACAAGAAAGAGCCCCAGCGCCTGTGCAGTACGACAGGCCCCCGCAGCAGCAGAGTTGTTCTGCAAAGGGCAAACCGCGCGAAAGCGCGGGACGCAAAGTCAACGGTCTAAAGGGCCTGTGGCCCCATGACGGCTGGACTGCCAGACACAACCCCGTGCATCGCGGATGCTTTCCCGCGTCCGATGCCGTCACGGCGTGCAATTCCCTTGCCGCCGCTGCCCCCGTCTGCGCAGACCGGCCCAAGAGGGTCCAGGTTCTACTCAGAAGGTTTGGGTATGAACTTCTCCTCTTTCTCCGCCGGTTCCTCCGCGCACCGGATCCTGCTGCAACGCGGCTCGCATCTCATGATCGCCATCGCCACGGGTCTGGCGAGCTGGGGCGTTTCGGCACAGACGGCCGAGCCAGAATTCGCCAAGGGGCGCCTGCTGGTGCAGGCCCGCGCGGGGCTGTCGGATATTGAGATGGAGAAGGTTGCCAAGGGCCATGGCGGGAAGGCACGACGAATCGGCAAGAGCGACCTGCACGTGATCGAGCTGCCGGGGAACGCGTCGGAGCGAGCGGTGCAGGCGCTGCTGGCCAAGCACCCGCAGCTGCGCTTCGTGGAGCTGGACCGGCGCGTGGCCCCGGCGATGGCGGTCAACGACCCTATGCCGGCAGCCAATGGCACCTGAGCAAGATCGGCGCGCAGACCGCCTGGGACAAGAGCCAGGGCGCGGGCGTGACGATCGCGATCCTGGACACCGGCATCAACGCCAGCCACCCCGACCTGGCCGCGCGCATGGTGCCGGGCTGGAACTTCTACGACAACAATGCCAACACCACCGATGTGCATGGCCATGGCACGGCCGTGGCCGGCGGCGCCGCGGCGACCTTGAACAACGGCGTGGGCGTGGCCGCGGTGGCCGGCGCGGCGCGGCTGATGCCGGTGCGCATCGCCGACGCGAACGCGTATGCCTACTGGAGCACGGTGGCGCAGGGCGTGACCTGGGCGGCCGACAACGGCGCGCGCATCGCCAACATCAGCTATGTCGGCGTGGCCGGCAGCGCGGCGGTGCAGAGCGCGGCCAATTACATGAAGAGCAAGGGCGGCCTGGTGATCGCGGCAGCGGGCAACAACGGCATCGAGGAAACCATCGCGCCGACCAGCTCGATGATGATCGTGGTGTCGGCCACCGACAGCGCCGATGCGCTGGCCAGCTTCTCCAGCTGGGGCAGCTTCGTCACCGTGTCGGCCCCGGGCAAGGACATCTGGACCACGACGCGCGACGGCGGCTACCAGGCCTGGTGGGGCACCTCGATGGCCAGCCCGGTCGTCTCCGGCGTGCTCGGCCTGATGATGGCGGCCAAACCCGCGCTGAGCGGCAGCCAGATCGAGAGCCTGCTCTACAGCACAGCCCAGGACCTGGGCGATGTGGGCCGCGACAAGAAGTTCGGCTATGGCCGCGTCAACGCCGCCGCGGCGGTGACGGCCGTGCTGACCGCCGCCGCGCCCGACACCCAGGCGCCCAGCGTCGGCATCGCCGCGCCGCTGGGGCTGAGCAACGTCAACGGCCTGGTGGCGGTGGACGTGACGGCCAGCGACAACGTCGGCGTCAGCCGGGTCGAGCTGCGGGCCAACGGCCAGCTCGTCGCGACCGACACCACGGCGCCCTATGCCTTCAGCTGGGACTCCAGCAAGGTGGCCAACGGCAACGCCAACCTGGTGGCCTATGCCTATGACGCGGCCGGCAATGCGGGCAGCTCGGCGGCGGTGACGGTCAATGTGGCCAACATCGTGGTGGCCGACACGACCGCGCCGGTGGTGAGCATCCTGAACCCGGTCAATGGCAGCACGGTGTCGGGCACCTTGAGCATCAGCGTCTCGGCCAGCGACAACGCCGGGGCGGCGGGCCTGGTGCAGACCCTGGCGATCGACGGCAAGACCGTGGCGACGGGCAGCGGAGCGAGCCTGGCCTACAACTGGAACACGCGCAAGGCGGCGTTGGGGACGCACACCGTTACCGCCACCGCCAGGGATGCTGCCGGTAACAGCCGCAGCGTGTCGGTGCAGGTGACACGCCGCTGAGCGGATCGTCTTCCAAGACCAAAACAAAGCCCGCCATCGGCGGGCTTTTTTCATTGAAGCCGAAGGACCGGTCGGCTCAACGGCGAGCGCGCTTCAGGTGGCGCGTCCAGCCGGCGCTCAGCAGCGCCAGGGCAACCAGGGCCAAGCTGGCGGGTTCGGGCACGCCGCCCCCCCACCTCCGCCGCCGCCCCCACCGCCACCGCCACCCGTCTTCCAGGTGACGTCGTGTGAGCCGGGGTTGTTGTCGAGCGTCGTGCGCAAAGTGGTCTGACCCTGTGTGTCGGTCACCAGGGCCATGACGTCGAAATGCACCCAGCTATAGCCGGATATGGCCAGCAGCAATTCCTTGATCTGGCCATCGGCTCCGCCGGTCTCGCTGGCGAAGTCGGGCACTGCGCCGGGGTTGTTGGCGAAGTTGCCGATGTCGAAGTACAGGAAGTCGGCCGTGGCGTCTTTCACCGGATCATGGTTGTTGGGGAAAAAGGCCGTGTCCGAAGTCGTGAAGGCATTGAGGCCATTGATGGTGAGCGTGCCCGCCGCACCCTCAGCCACCGTAGCCATCAGCACCGCGCCGCGCGTGTTGAAGATCGAGGGGAACAGGCTGCCGTTGGTGTACTCCATCTGCGACCAGTCCTTGCCGCCCGGATACATGCCGCCAAGCAGCAGGTCGCCAGGCTTGTAAGCTCCGCCGACAAACAGCTTGGTGCCGGAGGTGGTGGCGGTATCGGTCTCGGTCGGATTGGTCAGGTTGGCGACGTAGTCGGCATAGGTGCCTTCGCCCGGGCCGCCCGGGGCGCCGACCTGCAATGTCGGGACCGCTCCCACGCTGCCTGCGGCCAACAGGCTGGCGAGGGCGACGACCCCGAGGGACTGTCGTAATGAGACTCTCTTGTGGTGATGACGCATGGCTGGACTCCTTGGAGTTTGGCTAACGGCAATATCGTTAAGCAATTCTCGAGCCAGTTCGCAAGTTGTTGATTTTTATGACTTGATCCACATGACTTTGAGATACCAGTTGATCTTGTAAATTTCTCCGACAGTGCTAGCCACCGCTGCGCCGCAACTGGTATTCACGCAGGCTCTGCTGCAGGGCCTGGCGGCGGGCGCCCTCGGGCATTTCCGCGGCCAGGGCCTGGTAGCGGGCCCAGTTCGCCTCGTTGACGAAGGGGGTCAGCTGCTCCGCCACGGTCTGTGCGGCGAACAGGCCACCGGTGCGCAGGGTGGCGCCGAGCATGCTGTCCAGACCGGCATCCAACCCCAGCTTCTGCCACTGCTCGAGGATGGGCAGGGCGATCCTGAACAGCGGCGCGTCATGGTTGTCGGCCAGCGCCGCGATGGTGGCGGCGACGGTTGCGGCGTCGGGCGGCAGACCGGCGGCCAGGCGCAGCGCGGCCTCCTGCACATGGCCGTCGGGAAAGGCCAGGAACTCGCGCGCCAGCGCGCCCAGCTCGGCCGTGTTGCCGCCGCCCTCGCGTGGCAGGGCGCGCAGCTGCGCGGCGATCGCGTGGGCGGCGGCGAAATGGGCGCTGCGGCTGTCGGTCTCGGGAAAGCCGCAGCTGTCGGCGTAGTAGCAGCGTTTCAACGCGCGCAGCGCGGCCTGGGGCTGCTGTTGCAGCGCCGCGGCGGCCTGGCTGCCGGCGGGCGGTGCGGCAACCGATAACGGTGCCGCACCGGTGTGCTGGCTCGGCGGCCCGGATGACATTGGCCCGCCGGCATGGCCGGCCGTGCCGCTCGTCAGAGCCTGCCGCCCGCGCTCGGGCTCGGCCAGCCAGGCGCCGATGGCCACCGCGGCGGCGACCAGGCCCAGCGCGATCGGCAGTCGCGGCTGTTTCTTCATCGCGGCTTGCCCTTACTGCCCGGCCTGCAGCGGCTGCAGGCCGACGAAGAGCGGGGCCGGCCAGCGGTTGGTGTAGCAGACGGCGTTGCCTCCGCCGCCGGTCTGCGCCAGGCAGGCATTCGCCAAGATGCTGCCGAAGGGACCGAACACGTCCTGCTCGGTCTGCCCGTTGCGCTGTACCGTCTCGACGCAGTGGAAGCGATGCTTCATCGAGCGCTCGGCGCCACGCGGGCAGTCGCCGTTGCCGCGGTAGGCGGCCGCTGCGGGGCGCTGCCAGAGCTGGGTCTGCAGCGCTCGGCCCTCGATCACCACGCCGCGCTGGGCCGTGCAGCCCGCTCCGCCGCCGGCCGCCAGGCATTGCTGGGTGGCGGTCTCGCCGAAGGGGCCGTAGGCGGTGGAGGCGCTGACGCAATGGCGCAGATGCGCGTCGAACTGCGTGCCCGCCGGGCAGAGCGCGGCCTTGGCGCTCACGCCGTCGGGCGGCGTGCTGGGCCGGGTCCAGCTGGCCAGGGTGTTGGCCGGGTAGACGTTGCCGGCGTTGATCCAGCCGTCCTGGCCGTTGAAGTTCACCCGGTAGTAGAGGTTGTTCAGCGAGGTGGTGGCGAAGATCTCCTTGACCTGCAGCCGGGTGCCGCGCGGCAGCGAGCCGCGCAGCAGGCCCGCGGGCGTGTCGCGCAGGTTCAGGTTGCTGGTGGTGGCCACCTCGACCCAGTCGCCGGGGTAGGGCAGCAGGGCGGTGGCGCCGGCCGCGGGCGGCGCCCAGGCGGCGATGCCGGCATGGGTGTCGCGGTTGCCGGCGTGGATCCAGCCGTCCAGCTCGCCATGCCTGACGCGGTAGTAGCGCTCCTGGGCGACCGGGTCGCGCAGCTCGAAGTCCAGCAGCTGGTAGGCGCCGGCGGGCAGGGTGGCGATCACGGCGCCGTCCACCGTACCGCGCAGCGGCAGCGCGGCCTTGGTCGCGAAGCTCGCGCCGACCGACAGCAGGCCCGGCACCTGGGCGCGGCAGAGCTGGTTGCGGTTGTAGTCGATGCGCTTCCTGCCGTTGATCTCATAGCCATAGACGGTCAGGGCCTGGCCGGCGTCGAAGGGCGCGATCGCGGCCAGGCAGGCGGCGTCGCGCATCGCGTCCACGCAATGCACGGTGCCCGCCGCGAGCACGCAGGCGCCGGCGCCCACCTTCAGCAGCTTGCCGTTCCAGTCACCGCCGGAGCTGGGCAGCGGGCATTGGCTGCCCATGTCCATCAGGCAGGCGATGTCGATCGCCACCGGCTTGAGCTTGTCGGCGACATCGGCCTCCCAGTACTTCTTGGTGTAGACGTCGAGGTAGCTGTTGTCCTTGGCGGCATTGGCATCCGCCGGGTTCTGCCAGCGGCAGATGCGCGTCGGGCCGCCGTTGTAGGCCGACCAGGCGGAGCGTGCGCGGTCGCGCCAGTAGCTGGCATCGACGGTCCGGCCGGCCAGGCAGCTGGCGGGCGCCTTCTTCCACGCGTCGTAGTAGATCTCGATCGAGTAGGCGAAGTTCTGCATCATGTTCCAGCCCTTGCCCTCGGAGACCGGCACGAAGTGGTAGCGGTCGTCGAGCTGCATCATGCCGTGACCATGGCCGGAGTCGCCGCGCATCATCTTCAGCTGGTAGGGCAGGCCGGCGGCGAGCTGGGCGTCGCGGTAATGCGACCAGAAGCTCTCCTGGCGCAACAGCGCGAACAGGCCCCATTGGAAGGCGGCCTTCTCCTCGGCATCCGCGGCCGGGTTGCGCAGCGTGAGGTAGCGCGCGGCGGACTCGCGCGCCATCGCGTACATCTCCTGCATGTAGCGCTTCTGCTCGGTGGCGCGGGTCTGGGCGTCGTCGAAGATCAGCGGGCCATAGTTGCCGCGCACGAAGGCGTCCGGGCCGAAGGTGGCTGCATCGCAGCCGCTGGGTGCGCGGCCATGGCTCCAGCTGCCGCCGACCTTGTTATCGCACAGCCAGTCATTCGGCGTGGGGTTCTGGGCCCGGGCGCCGCCCAGGGCCAGCAGCAGGCCGGCGCCGAGCGCCAGCAGGGCGCGCAGACCGCGGGCCGCGCTGTTGTTGTGTGATGTCATCGAACATCCTCCGCATCGGGGCGTGGGTGGCCGCGGCTTTCGGCCTCGGGGCCGACTCCGACGGTGTGACGAGAAAGAAACGGAAAAAAGACGAAAGGGCGTCAGGCGCGCCGGCGCCGGATCGCCAGCCCCAGCGCCGCCAGGCCCGCGCTCAGCAGGGCCAGGCTGGCCGGTTCCGGCACCGCGGCCACATTGCCGCTGTGTACGGCCCAGGCATAAAACTCGCCGGCCTTGGGCGAGAAACCCTGGTCGCCGAAGGCGGTGAAGAAATGAAAGGCCTCGTCCTGATATTCGGGGATGGTGGTGCCGGTCCAGTAGGCGAAATTGTGCAGATTCGCAAAGGGGCCGCTGTTCTGCAGGCCGCCGACCGCGGTATTGCGCAGATTCACATGGAACATATGGCCGAGTTCCGAATGCAGGCCCTTGATATTGAGCCCGCTGTCGCTGCTGCCGTCCTCGGCATAGTCCAGATTGAACCGGATGCCATTGGCCGGCGTCACCGTCGGCAGGCGCCAGCCGCCGACGCCGCCGAAGCTCAGGCCGGCCACCCAGTCCTGCGCCTGCTGCCAGCTCATCAGGCCGTCGGCGTCATGGCCGCTGGTCCGGGCGTAGTTGGCGTCCAGCAGCCAGGTCAGGTCGGCCACATCGTCATAGACCATGCCATTGCCGTAGTTGACCAGCGCCGCCTGGCTGGCGCCGGCGCCCGCCAGCCCGAGGGCCAGTGCCGCAAGCGTTCGCCTGTTTCTTTTTCCAATCGTCGTCATCGAATCCCTCGTCAAAGGATGTGCTGGTTTCGTATTCCGGCGATATGAAAATGCCGGACCCGGGCAATACCCGGCCCGCCCGCTCAATTTCGATAATTGGTCGGTGACTGGTATTGGTTGTGTAAATCTTGGCAAAGCCGTGAAAAACCAAGCCTAGGGCTAACCAGC
Organism: Roseateles sp. DAIF2; assembly: GCF_015624425.1. Lineage (NCBI taxonomy): Bacteria > Pseudomonadati > Pseudomonadota > Betaproteobacteria > Burkholderiales > Sphaerotilaceae > Roseateles > Roseateles sp. DAIF2. The sequence continues at coordinate 443,216 of NZ_CP049919.1, forward strand.
GTCCGGAATTACTTTTTGGCGTCGGCCCATGAGGTTTTGATATGAAACCACGCTAACTGTCCCTATAACTAGGGATGCCATCGGCGCGACTGTCCGTGGCCTTACCTGTCCCGTGAACCCGCGACGCCGCGGGCATCGGCCGCCCGATGCGGTACAAGCAGGGTTCTGGTTTTGCCTGAGCCCAGGCCTGACGGTGCTCTGTACTCTGTATCCAGAATCCAGGGCGCTTGGCGGCGGGCCGTCAACCGACCCCGAAAACCGTCCCGGATGCGGTCAGAATGGCGCCCCGGCAAATGGGGCCGCAATGACGGGCCGTGCGGACATGGTGGTGATGGTGAACGGTGATGAGCAGCAGTAACAGCAGCAGTGGCGGTGATGGCGGCGAGGCCTTCGAATGGCAAAGCCGGGTGCGTCTGGTGGACGAGGTCGCCCGCGTGCTGCGGCAGCGCATCTATACCGGCTTCTACCCGCCGGGCGAACTGCTGCGCCAGGTGCAGCTGTCCGAGGACCTGAAGGTCAGCCGCACGCCGCTGCGCGAGGCGCTGCGCATGCTGCAGAGCGAGGGCCTGGTGGAGGCCGACGGGGTGCGCGGCGTCAGCGTCGCGCGCGCCGACCGCACCCGGCTGCTGAATGCCTATGCGCTGCGCGAGATGCTGGACGGCCTGGCCGCGCGCCAGGCGGCCGAGCGCGCGTCAGACCGCGCGCGGGCGCTGCTGGTGCCGATCATCGAGGCGCAGCGCCATACCCTGGACCCCTGGCGGCCGGCCGAGTACACGCGGCTGAACGTCGAGCTGCATGTGGCCATCGTCGAGCTGGCCGACAACGAATTCCTCTCGGCCCAGCTGGCCCTGGTGCGCAAGACCTCGCAGGTGTTCGCGCCCGCGGTGCTGATCAGCCAGGACCGCGCGGGGCCGGCGATCCAGGAGCACCAGCGCATCGTCGAGGCGATCGCCGCCGGTGACGGCGAGCTGGCCGAGCGGCTGGGCCGCCTGCATATCCAGGCCACGATCCGCTGCCTGCGGGCGGAGATCGCCGAGGAGGCCGCCGCTAGCGCGGCCGCGCGCCACGCGACGGCCGCATGACGATCTTCCTGGCGCGCCGCCTGGGCACGCTGATCCTGACCCTGCTGGCCGCCTCCGCGCTGGTGTTCGCGGTGCTGGAGATCCTGCCCGGCAATGCCGCGCAGCTGCTGATGGGACCGGACGCCGCGCCCGACGCGGTGGCGGCGCTGGCCGAGAAGCTGGGGCTGAACCAGCCGGCCTGGCAGCGCTATCTGCAATGGCTGGCCGGCCTGGCGCGGCTGGACATGGGCCTGTCCTATGCCTACAGCACGCCGGTGGCCGAGCTGGTGCTGGAGCGCCTGGCGCTGACCGTGCCGCTGGCCTTGCTGGCGATGGCGCTGACCACCGCGATCGCGCTCTCCACCGGCATCTACGCCGCGGCGCGCCACGGCAGGCCGGGTGACATGGGCGTGATGCTGATCAGCCAGCTGGGCATCGCGGTGCCCAGCTTCTGGTTCGCGATCCTGCTGATCCTCTTGTTCGCGGTGAAGCTGCAATGGCTGTCGGCCGGCGGCTTCCCGGGCTGGAGCGAGGACGCCGGCGGCGGCTTCTGGCCGGCGCTGCAGGCGCTGATCCTGCCGGCGCTGGCGCTGGCCGTGGTGCAGGCTGCGATCCTGGCGCGCATCACCCGCTCGGCGATGCTGGAGGTGCTGCGCGAGGACTTCATGCGCACCGCGCGCGCCAAGGGCCTGTCGAAGCGCCGCGCGCTCTGGGGTCATGCCTTGCGCAACGCGATGATCCCGGTGCTGACCGTGATGGGCCTGCAGTTCGCCAACCTGCTGGCCGGCACCATCGTGGTCGAGAACGTGTTCTACCTGCCGGGCCTGGGCCGGCTGATCTTCCAGTCGATCGCCAACCGCGACCTGATCGTGGTGCGCAACTGCGTGCTGCTGCTCGCGGTGATGGTGATCGTCGTCAACTTCGTGGTCGATGTGCTGTACGCCTGGATCGATCCGCGCATCAAGACCTCAGAGTTATGACCCGGCATCGCAGTTTCCTTGTCGGCGCGCTGCTGTGCGGCCTGGTGCTGGCCGCGGCGGCGCTGTCCCTGGTCTGGACGCCCTGGCCGCCCTACGAGATCGACATGGCCGCCAAGCTGCAGCCGCCCAGCGCGCGGCATTGGCTGGGCACGGACACGCTGGGCCGCGACGTGCTGAGCCTGATCCTGGTCGGCGCGCGCAACTCCATCCTGGTCGGCGTGATCGCGGTCGGCATCGGCCTGGCCGCGGGCCTGCTGCTCGGCTTGTGGGCGGCGGCGCGGCGCGGCTGGGTGGAGGAGGCGCTGATGCGCCTGACCGACTTCAGCTTCGCCTTTCCGGCCATCCTGCTGGCCATCATGCTGAGCGCGGTGGCCGGGCCGGGCATCGTCAATGCGATCGTCGCGATCGGCCTGCACAACATCCCGACCTTCGCCCGCATCACCCGCGCCGCGGCGCGCCAGCAATGGGCGCGCGACTATGTGCTGGCCGCGCGCGCCTGCGGCAAGGGGCCCTGGCGCATCAGCTGGGAGCATGTGCTGCCGAACATCGCGCCGGTGCTGATCGTGCAGGCGACGATCCAGTTCGCGCTGGCCATCCTGGCCGAGGCCGCGCTGTCCTATCTGGGCCTGGGCACGCAGCCGCCCGCGCCCAGCTGGGGCCGCATGCTGGCCGAGGCCCAGACTCTTCTGTTCCAGGCGCCGCTGCTGGCGGTGTTCCCGGGCCTGGCCATCATGCTGGCGGTGCTGGGGCTGAACCTGCTGGGCGACGGGCTGCGCGACATCCTGGACCCGAAGCTGGCGAGGGCGCGCTGATGTTGGAAGTCGAAGACCTGCGCATCACGCTCGCCACGCCGCAGGGCCCGGCCGAGGCCGTGCGCGGCATCGACTTTGCGCTGGCGCGCGGCGACACCCTGGGCCTGATCGGCGAATCGGGCAGCGGCAAATCCCTGAGCGCGCTGGCGCTGATGGGCCTGCTGCCGGAGGGCGCCAGGGCCAGCGGCCGCGTGCTTTTCGAGGGTCAGGACTTGCTGACCCTGTCGGAGCGTGCGTTGGCCGGCCTGCGCGGCCGGCGCCTGGCGATGGTGTTCCAGGAGCCGATGACGGCGCTGAACCCGCTGCACCCGATCGGCCGCCAGGTGGCCGAGCCGCTGCGCCTGCACCTGGGCTTGAGCCGGCACGAGGCCGAGGGCCGCGCGCTGACCCTGCTGGAGCGGGTCGGACTGCCGGACGCGCGGCGGCGCCTGGCGGCCTATCCGCATGAGCTGTCCGGCGGCCAGCGCCAGCGGGTCGGCATCGCGATGGCGCTGGCCTGCGAGCCGGCGCTGCTGATCGCCGACGAGCCGACCACCGCGCTGGACGTCACCGTGCAGGCGCAGATCCTGGACCTGCTGGCCGAGCTGGTCGAGGAGCGCGGCATGGCCCTGCTCTTGATCTCGCACGACCTGGGCGTGATCGCCGAGAACGTCGCCTCGATGCTGGTGATGTACGGCGGCACGGTGGTCGAGCGCGGCCCCAGCGCGGCCGTGTTCGAGCGCATGGGGCATCCCTACACCCAGGGCCTGATGGCCGCGCGGCCGCGCCTGGGCTCGGCACGGGGTCAGGCCTTGCGCGCGATCCCCGGCAGCGTGCCGGGCCTGCACGAGATGCCGCCCGGCTGCCCCTTCGCGCCACGCTGCGCACTGGCGACCGCGGACTGCGCGGCCGCGCGGCCCGCGGCGCGGCCGCTCGGTCCGGGCCACGACGCGCGCTGCGTCCATCTGGCGGAGGCCCTGGCCGATGGCTGAACCGACCCCCTTGCTAGAGCTGCGCGGGCTGAGCCGGCATTACCGCCTGCCGCGCGAGCGCTTGTTCGGGCCTGTGCCGCGCATGCAGGCGCTGCGCGATATCAGCCTGCGCCTGCCGGCCGGGCGCTCGCTGGGCATCGTCGGCGAATCGGGCTCGGGCAAGAGCACCCTGGCGCGGGCGGTGATGGCGCTGGACGAGCCGCATCAGCGGGATGGGGGCCAGGTCTTGCTGGATGGCCGCGACCTGCTGGCGCTGGCGCCCGAGGAGCTGCGCCTCGCCCGCGCCCGCCTGCAGATGGTGTTCCAGGACCCCTACGGCTCGCTGGACCCGCGCCGCCAGGTCGGCCGCATCGTCGCCGAGCCGCTGGCCAGCCTGACCGGGCTGGGCGCGGCCGCGCAGCGCGAGCGCGTGCTGGAAACGGTGCTGGCGGTGGGCCTGCGCGAGGCGGACCTGGACAAGTATCCGCACGAGTTCTCCGGCGGCCAGCGCCAGCGCATCGCGATCGCGCGTGCCATCGTCACGCGGCCGGCCCTGGTGGTGGCCGACGAGCCGGTCAGCGCGCTGGACGTCTCGGTGCAGGCCCAGGTGCTGAACCTGCTGGCCGAGCTGCGCCAGCGTTTCCGGCTGAGCTATCTGCTGATCAGCCATGACCTGGCGGTTGTCGACCATGTCTGCGACGAGATCCTGGTGCTGTATCGCGGCCGCGTGGTGGAGCAGGGCAGCCCGGAGGCGCTGTTCCGCCTGGCGGCCCATCCCTATACCCAGGCGCTGCTGGATGCGGTGCCGCAGGCGCGGCCGGGCGCGCGGCGGCGCAGGCCGGCGGCAGCTGCGCCGCTGGCGGCCCAGGCAAGACCCGGCACCGGCTGCGACTATGCCGCGCGCTGCCCGCATGCCACGCCGCGCTGCCTGGCCGAGGCGCCGGGCCTGCGTGCGCTGGGCGGCGGGCAACAGGCCGCCTGCCACCATGCCGAGGCGATACTGCGCCATCGCGTGGTTCATCTGGAGGAGGCTTCGCCATGAAGAAGACGAGAAGACAAGCACTGCTGCTGTGGTCGGCGATGGGCGCCGCCAGCGTCGCCTCGGCCCTGCTGGCCGCCGCACCGGCCGCCCAGGCGCAGGCGCGCAAGGACGGCAGCCTGGTGCTGGCGATGACCCTGGAGCCGCCCGGCCTGGACCCGACCGCCGGCGCGGCCTCGGCGATCGCCGAGATCGTGCACTACAACATCTTCGAGACCCTGACAAAGATCGGCGCGGACGGCAAGGTCAGCCCGCTGCTGGCCGAGAGCTGGGAGGTCTCGCCGGACCTGAAGACCTGGACCTTCAAGCTCAGGCGTGGCGTGAAGTTCCAGAACGGCGAGCCCTTCGACGCGGCCGCGGTGAAGTTCAGCTTCGAGCGCGCCGCCTCCGACAAGAGCAGCAACAAGGACAAGCGCCTGTTCGCCAGCATGGCCTTCGTCGGCACGCCCGATCCGCATACCGTGGTGATCGGGCTGAAGACCATCGAGCCGGATTTCCTGTTCCTGATCGGTCAGGCCACCGCCGCGATCGTCGAGCCCAGGAGCGCCGAGAAGAACGCCACCCAGCCGGTCGGCACCGGCCCCTACAAGCTGGACGCTTGGGCCAAGGGCGCCAGCGTCACCCTGGGCAAATGGGAGGGCTACCGAGCCGCTGGCGCGGTGAAGCTCAAGCGCGTGACATTCCGCTTCATCGGCGACCCGGCGGCCCAGGTCGCGGCCCTGCTGTCCGGCGATGTGGACGCCTTCCCGCGCGTGGCGGCGGCGCGCAGCCTGGCGCAGTTCCAGCAAAGCCCCAAGCGCTTCCAGGTGATCCAGGCCGGCTCGCGCGCCAAGACCATTGTCGCGATCAACAACAGGAAGAAGCCGCTCGACGATGTGCGGGTGCGCCGCGCGATCGCGCTGGCGATCGACCGCAAGGCGGTGATCGAGGCCGCGGCCGACGGCTTCGGCGTGCCGATCGGCAGCCATTACGTGCCGGGCGCACCCGGCTATGTGGACCTGACCGCGGCCAGCCCCTTCGACCCGGCCAAGGCGCGCGCGCTGCTGAAGGAGGCCGGCGTGAGCGCGCCGCTGGAGCTGAGCCTGAAGCTGCCGCCGACGCCCTATGCGCGCCAGGGCGGCGAGGTGGTGGCCGCGCAGCTGGCCAAGGTGGGCATCACCGCCAAGATCGAGAACGTCGAATGGGCGCAATGGCTGTCCGGCGTCTACACGAACCGCAACTACGACCTGTCGATCATTTCCCATGTCGAGCCCTTCGACCTGGCCAACTACGCCAAGCCCGGCTACTACTGGGGCTATGAGAGCGCGGAGTTCAACCAGCTGTTCGACAGGATCAACAACAGCCCGCGCGAGCCCGAGCGCCTGAAGCTGCTGGGCGATGCGCAGCGCCTGCTGGCGCGCGACGCGGTCAACACCTGGCTCTATCAGCCGGTCTGGATCACGGTGGCGAAACGCCAGGTCAAGGGCCTATGGACCAGCATGCCGATCTTCGTCAACGACCTGTCGACCCTGAGCTGGGAGTGAGCCTCCGATGAGCGAAAAGCCGCTGCACGAGCTGGGCGCGCTGGCGCTGGTCGAGGGCTATCGCGGCCGGGACTTCTCGCCGCTGGAGGTGGCGCGCTCGCTCCTGGAGCATGTGACGCGCTGGGAACCGCATCTGCATGCGCTCTATGCCTTCGAGCCGGAGGCCGTGCTGGAGCAGGCGCGCGCCTCGGAGGCGCGCTGGCTGCGCGGCGAGCCGATCACCAATGCGCAAGGCCTGACCCTCGACGGCGTGCCGGTCACCCTGAAGGAGAACATCGCGACCCGCGGCACGCCGGTGCCGCTGGGCAGCGCGGCCACCGAGCTGGTGCCGGCGGCCGAGGACGCGCCGCCGGCCGCGCGGCTGCGTGAGGTCGGCGCGCTGCTGCTGGCCAAGACCACGATGCCGGACTACGGCATGCTCAGCTCCGGCCTCTCCAGCTTCCATGCGCTGACCCGCAATCCCTGGGCCCTGGACCGGAACCCCGGCGGTTCCAGCGCCGGCGCCGCCGCGGCCGCCGCGGCCGGCTACGGCCCGCTGCACCTGGGCACCGACATCGGCGGCTCGGTGCGTCTGCCGGCCGCCTGGTGCGGGCTGTTCACCCTGAAGCCCAGCCTGGGCCGCATCCCGATCAAGCCGCCCTATGCCGGCCGCGTCGCCGGGCCGATGACGCGCAGCGTCGAGGATGCCGCGGTGATGATGGCCGCACTGGCCCGCCCCGACTGGCGCGACACCACCAGCCTGCCGGCGCAGGACATCGACTGGCTGGCGCTGGAGGACGGCCTGGACCTGCGGGGGCTGCGCATCGGGCTGATGCTGGACGCCGGCTGGGGCCTGCCCGTCGATGCCGAGACGCGCGCCGCGGTGCAGGCGGCGGCGCGCCTGTTCGAGCAGGCCGGCGCGCGGGTCGAGCCGATGCCCGGCTTCAGCACCCGCGCGATGATCGACGGGCTGGACCGCTTCTGGCGCATGCGCTCCTGGCTGGACATCTCGGCCCTGCCGGCCGAGCGCCGCGCGAAGGTGCTGCCCTATATCCGCGACTGGGTCTCGACCGGCGCGAACCTGGGCGCCGCCGAGCTGTTCCACGGCTACAGCCAGATGGCCGCGCTGCGCGAGGCCGCGGTGGCGGCCTGCCAGCCCTTTGACTATGTGCTGTCGCCCACCGCGCCGATCACCGCCTTCCCGGCCGGATGGGCCAGCCCGATCAACGACCCGCAGCGCCCCTTCGAGCACATCGCCTTCACCCTGCCCTACAACATGAGCGAGCAGCCGGCCGCCAGCATCAACTGCGGCTACACCGCGAAGGACGGCCTACCGATCGGCCTGCAGCTCATTGGCCAGCGTTTCGACGACCTGGGCGTGCTGCGCCTGGCCCGGGCCTTCGAGCAACTGCGCGGCCCGCAGCGCGACTGGCCGCTGCCGCCCGAGGAGGACACGGATGAAGGTGCGGGCGAGTCGCTGGTGATCCGGCGCGGCAACCCGATGGCGAACCGCGGGCGCAGCGGCTATCGCTGAGCGGCGCGCCGGGCGCGGTTAGGATGGCGCTTCACCGCCGGACCCGACGCATGTCAGAAAAGAAAACAAGCGCGGGCCGGCGACCGTCATCTTTCAGGGAGGAAAGAACATGCCATTCGCCGGGCTCGGCCTTCATATCCTGTTTGCGCTGTTCTGCGCCGTCCATGTCGTGCGCAGCGGTCAACAGCTCTACTGGCTGTTCATCCTGTTCGCCTTCCCGCTGCTGGGCAGCCTGGTGTATTTCTTCGTGATCTACCTGCCCAACTCGCGGCTGGAGCGCGGCGCGCGCAAAACCCTGTCGGCCGCCGCGCGCAGTCTGGATCCGGGCCGCGCGGTGCGCGAGGCCCGCGAGCGCTTCGACGCCACCCCGACCGCCCAGCACCAGATGGATCTGGCCGCCGCGCTGCTGGACAACGGCCAGGCCGCGGAGGCGGCCACGCAGTACGAGGCCTGCCTGAAGGGGCCGTTCGCCTCCGATCCCGACATCCGCCTGGGCGCCGCGCGCGCCTTCGCCGATAGCGGCCGCCCGGTCGAGGCCCTGGCCCATCTGGAGGCGCTGCGCCGCGAGCGCGCCGACTTCCGCGCCGATCAGATCGCGGTGCTGCGGGCCCGCTGCCTGGCTGCACTGGACGGTCACCACCGCGACGAGGCCCGCGCCGCCTTCGAGGAGGCCCTGTCCCGCCACGGCACCTTCGAGGCCCATGCCGAATACGCGATCTGGGCTCTGGGCATCGGCGACCAGGCCACCGCGCAGCGCCTGCAGGCTGAGATCGAACGCATCACCCGGCATTGGAACAAGATGAGCCGCGAGCTGAACGAGCCGGTGTTGCGGAGGTTGCGGGCGGCGCGTCAGGCCTCCTGAGGCTGGTGCAAAAGGCATCGCCGATCGATGCCCGCTAAGCTTGTGCTTCCGAGCAGAACGGGAGCACACCCATGACGATCAGCTGGGCCTTCATCTTCGAAGCACCCGAGACCGACCCGCACATCGATCGGCTCGTGATCGAGCGTGGCGGCGTGCGCAGCGTGGTGGTCGCGGTGCCGGAACCCGCGGCGGCGGTGCCGGCGGCGGTGCCGGTGGCGGTGGAGCTGGTCGAGGCAGGGGCGCAGTTCATCGAGCTGTGCGGCGGCTTCGAACCCGAATGGGCCGGCCAGGTGATCGCCGCCATCGGCGGCCGGGTGCCGGTCGGCACCGTCGGTTACGCGGGCGGCGCGTCGATCGCCAAGCTGGCCGGCGTGTTTGCTTCTTCTTCCCCCGAAGTCTGACGATGCCGTCCCGGATGACCCACAATCGCCCTCATTGAGAAATCTGCAATATCAATATCTTCAGGAGCCCATCATCATGAGCCAGCAAACCCCCGAGACTCCTAGCAGCAGCGAACGTCCCGACAACCTGGAGGCCCAGCTCGCCTTCAAGTCGCGCTTCGTGCTGCTGTTCGGCGAGATCACCGACACCATAGCCCATGCCACCTGCCGCCGCCTGCTGGCGCTGGCGGCCGAGTCGGACAAGCCGATCACCCTGCTGATCTCCTCGCCGGGCGGCCATGTGGAATCGGGCGACGCGATCCACGACATGATCCGCTTCGTGAACGCGCCGGTGACGACGGTCGGCACCGGCTGGGTGGCCAGCGCCGGCGCGCATATCTTCCTGGCGCCGCCGAAGGAGCGCCGCGTCTGCCTGCCCAACACCCGCTTCATGATCCACCAGCCCGCGGGCGGCGCTGGCGGCCAGGCTTCCGACATCGCGATCCAGGCGCGCGAGATCCTGCGCACCCGCGAGCGCATCGCCAAGGTGATCGCGACCCAGACCGGCCAGAAGCTTGAGCGCGTGCAGGCCGACATGGAACGTGACCATTGGCTGAGCGCCGAAGAAGCGATTGAATACGGCATCGCCTCGCGCGTGATCGAGCGGCAGCAGGATCTGGGCTGAATCTTTCCTTGTGTTCCTGCCGAGGTTCGATCAGATCTGACCTTGGCCATAGAAAAGGAACGCAATGGAAACCGTGATGTCACTGATGGGGATCCTGGCCGTGCTGCTGGTCGGTGTGGTCAGCCCGGGACCCAGCTTTCTGCTGGTGGCGCGCACGGCGGTCGGCGTCTCGCGCACCGCCGGCGTGGCGTCGGCGCTGGGCATGGCGATCGGCGCGATGGTGCTGGCCTTGCTGGCTCTGTTGGGCCTGCATGCGCTGCTGATCAAGCTGCCGCTGGTCTATCTGGGCCTGAAGGTGGTTGGCGGCCTCTATCTGCTCTATCTGGGCTGGCAGATCTGGCGCGGCGCGCGTGCACCGCTGGCCGTCGACGCGACAAGCGCTGCCGGGACGGCGGATCGCACCGGGCAATGGCTGCGTCATTTCCTGCTGGGCGCCGGCACCATGCTCGGCAACCCGAAGGCCATCGTGCAGTACGGCGTGATCTTCGCGGCCCTGCTGCCCGCCAGCCCGTCGCTGGCGCTGAGCCTGACCCTGCCGCCCGCGGTGCTGCTGCTGGAGGGCGGCTGGTACCTGCTGGTGGCGCTGGCCCTGTCGGCCGCCGGGCCGCGGCAGCGCTATCTGCGCGCCAAGACCACGCTGGACCGCCTGAGCGGCGCGGTGCTGGCGCTGCTGGGCGTGCGGCTGCTGTTGTCCGACAAGTAAGCAGCAGGCCGCCGTCCGCAGCAAGACCTGGCCCCTGCGCAGGGGACAAACCGCAGCTTGTCTTGTCACACCGCTCGCTCCATGATGCCGCGCATCGGGGCGCAGTCGCGCGGCCCGGCAACCTAGCGGAGGTAGAGACGATATGAGTAGTAGCAAGCAATATGGCGCCGAGTTCCTGGGGACCTTCTGGCTGGTCCTGGGCGGTTGTGGCAGCGCGGTGCTGGCGGCGGCCTTCCCGAATGTGGGTATCGGCCTGCATGGCGTGTCGCTGGCCTTCGGCCTGACCGTGCTGACGATGGCCTATGCGGTGGGCCATATCTCGGGCGGGCATTTCAACCCGGCGGTCTCGGTCGGCCTGTGGGCCGGCGGGCGCTTCCCGGCCTCGCAGCTGCTGCCCTACATCATCGCCCAGGTGTTGGGCGGTCTGGCGGCCGGTGGCGTGCTCTACCTGATCGCCAGCGGCAAGGCCGGCTTCGATGTCGGCGCCGGCTTCGCCTCGAACGGCTTCGGCGAGCATTCGCCGGGCGGCTATGGCCTGGTGGCGGCCCTGGTCTGCGAGGTGGTGATGACCGCCTTCTTCCTGATCATCATCCTGGGCGCGACCGACAAGCGCGCGCCGGCCGGCTTCGCGCCGATCGCGATCGGCCTGGCCCTGACCCTGATCCACCTGATCTCGATCCCGGTCACCAACACCTCGGTGAACCCGGCGCGCAGCACCGGCGTGGCGCTCTACGTGGGCGGCTGGGCGGTGCAGCAGCTGTGGCTGTTCTGGGTGGCGCCGATCATCGGCGCGGTGCTGGGCGCGGTGGCCTACCGGGCGGTCGGCGGCGACGGCCGCCAGGGCTGAAGCGCGGGGCCGGCCGGCCGGCCAAACGCGGGCTTTTCCGCGCTGTGCCGGTCATGGGCTGATGGTAGATTGGCGGTCCGCCCCAGGCGGCCGGCCATCTCCATGGTGGTCTTGCCGCGCCGTGCCGAGCAAAGAGAGCCCACATGCCTTTTGAAGTCCCGGAGTTGCTGAGCCACTATCTGCTGCCGCTGCTGATCGCGGTGCCGCTGGCCATCGTGGTGATCGTGATCAGCCGCCGCCGGGGCGATGACGACGAGGTGGCCACGCGGGCGCCGCGCCCGCCCGCCGCGCCGCCGGCTGCGGCTGCCGCACCGGTGCCGGCCACGCCGCCGCCGCCGACCTTCCAGCCGACCCAGCCGGTCAAGTCCAACGACCCGGCCCATCTGCTGCTGGTCGACGATTCGGCGGTGGTGCGCGCCAAGCTGGGCAAGCTGTTCGAGGGCGCCGGCTACCGTATCACCCTGGCCAAGGACGGGGTCGAGGCGCTGGAGGCCCTGGCCGCCGGCCAGCATTTCGCGGTACTGGTGACCGACCTGGAGATGCCCAACAAGGACGGCTTCGAGCTGATCGCCGCGGTGCAGGGCGACATGGCCACCGAGAACCTGCCGATCATCGCGATCACCGGCCACGACGAGCTGCACACCCGTGTGCACGAGATCCAGGGCCTGTACGGCCTGTTCAAGAAGCCCTGGAACGACCGCGAGCTGCTCAAGCGCGTCGAAACTTTGGCCGCGATGCGGCACTGATCCGCCGGGCTTTCTTCACGGAACACCTCCCCCAGGGGCGGGTTTTCATGCTACCTACAACAGTTCTTTGCTGCTTGGTAAAGAACTGTTGCTAGCATCCGCGCCGGCTCTCGCAGGGGGGGCCGTAACGATCTAGATAGAACAAGGTAGTTGAACAATGAAGAAAGCATTTGTGCTGGCCGCTCTCGCCATCGCCGCTGGTCAAACTCTGGCCGCCGGCTCCGCCTGGTACGTCGGTGGTGACATCGGCTCCAGCAAGTTCAAGGTGGAAGGCGAGAAGTCCAGCCGCACCGGTTTCGGCGGTACCGTGGGCTACAGCCTGAACGAGAACGTGGCCTTCGAAGTGCAAGCGCGCCGTCTGGGCCGCTGGACCCTGGATGGCGAAAAGCTGAGCGCCAATTCGCTGAGCGCCTCGGTGCTGGGCATTCTCCCGCTGAGCAAGGAGTTCTCGCTCTATGGCCGCCTGGGCTACGCCCGCAACTCGCTGGACTGGTCCGAAGGTAATGTCAGCGTGTCCGTGCACAAGAACAAGGCCCTGATCGGCTTCGGTGGTGCTTATGCCATCGACAAGAACTGGTCGCTGCGTGCCGAGTACGTGAACCTGGGCAAGAACACGATCGGTTCGGGCGCCGACCGCTTTGACGTCAAGATCAACCAGTTCAACCTGGGCGCCGTCTACGCCTTCTGATCTGGCTTTCGCTAGAAGCACGATCCTGAGCCCCGCCTTGAGCGGGGCTTTTTCTTTCTTGGGGGCTTGCCTTCTTCATCTGCCGAGCTGCCACACCAGCAGCGCGATCAGCCCGCCGCCCAGCGCGGCACAGCCTCCCAGCAGCAGCTTCGCGCGCAGCCGCAGGCCCTCGATCGCCACGACCAGCCGCGCGTTCTGCTCGGCCAGGCTCTGCAGCAGGGCCGCGCTGTCGGCCTGCTGGCGGCTCAGCTGGGCCAGCTCGGCCTCCAGCCGCTGCAGCCGGTCCAGCGCCTCACCCAGGGTCTGGGGCCGCTCGGTGCTGCTGGCCGTTTCCTGCTCAGCGGCCTCGTCCTGGCTGCGCTTGAACAGCTTGCGCGCGCCCTTGACCAGCACCGGCGTCGCCTCGATCACATCGCTCCAGGGCACGGCCTTGAGCGCCGTCAGCCAGCTGATCGCCATGGGGAATCCTTTCTCGTCCTGTTGTCGGCTCAGACCAGCGCGCGCCCGTTGCGCGCGACCACCCGGCCGCCCTTGATCACCAGCCGGCGCAGTGGATGCATCACCACCGCCTCGGCCGCCGTCTCGGCCTCGACCAGCAGCAGATCGGCGCGGTCGCCGACCGCCAGGCCATAGCCCGGCGCGCCCATCGCCTGCGCGCCGCCGAAGCTGCACATCGACAGCGCCAGCTCGATGCCCGCGTCGTCGCGAAAGCCGCTGCGATAGGCGATCAGGTAGGCACGCTCCAGCATGTCGCCGTTGTTCAGCGGGCTCCAGGTGTCGCGCACGCCGTCCGAGCCGCTGAACAGGCGCACGCCGCGTTCGGCCAGCAGACGCACCGGCGGGAAGGCGGTCGGCCCCGAGGGCGCATGGGTCATCACCGCGATGTCCTCGCGCAGCAGCAGCTCGATCAGGCCCTCCAGCCGCGCCGGCTCGACCTGACCCAGGCAGAAGGCGTGGCTCAGCGCCACCTTGCCGCGCAGGCCCAGCGCGCGGCTGCGCTCGGCCACCATCTCGACGGTCACCGCGCCGAGGTCGGCGCGGTCGTGCAGATGGATATCCAGTCCGCAGCCATGGCGTGCAGCGATCGCGAACAGGCCGTCCAGCTGGCCCTTGGGGTCGCGGTCCATGCCCATCGGGTCCAGCCCGCCGATCAGCTGCGCACCTTCGCGCGCGGCCTGCTCCAGCAGGTCCAGGGTGCCGGGCGCGCACATCACGCCGGTCTGCGGGAAGGCGACGATCTCGATGTCCATCAGCGCCCGGTGCCGCTCGGCCATCGCCCGCACGCCGTGGAAATGCGCCAGGCCGATCTCGGGCCCGACGTCGACATGGGTGCGCGTGTGCGTGGTGCCGCGCGCCAGCATGTGGCGCAGCAGGCGTTCGCTCTGCAGCTCGGGCGACAGGCCCAGCTCGCGCAGCACCGCGCGTTCGTTGTCGATCTTCTCGCGCAGGCTGGGGCCGGCGCGGTGCGGATGCCAGGGCTGACCCCACAGGGTCTTGTCGATATGGGCATGGGCATCGACCAGACCGGGCAGCAGCAGGCAGCCGCTGCCGTCCTCGATCGCCGCGCCGGGCGGCGCGTCCAGCCGCGTGCCGATCGCGGCCACCCGGCCCTCGCGCAGCAGCAGGTCCTGCGGCGCCGCGGCGCCCCGGCCGATGCCGGCCCACAGGCGCGCGCCGCGTATCAGCAACATCGTCATGTCTTTCGTCATGCCCCAACTGTGCACCATCTCGCGAGGCTGGCGCCCGTCATCGGGCTTGCGTTAACCTGCGGCGCCAGGGAGGAGACGAGACCATGGCCGCAAGACCGATGCTGAGAAGAGTTCTGCCGCTGCTGTGCGGGCTGCTGCTGGGCGGGCCCGCGCTGGCCCAGCCGGCGAATCCGCTGCCCGCGCCCGCCGCGCTGCGCGAGCGCGTCGCGGCCGAGGTCCGGGACGTCACGGTGGTCGAGCCGCACCTGAGCGTCGGCGGCAAGGAGGTGCGCCTGGTCTACCGCGGCTGGCCGGCCACGGCCCTGCTGGCCGCCTGGCTGGGGCCGCGCTGGAACGCGACGCCGGGCCAGGAGGTCGAGGTCCGCGCGCTGGACGGCTTTGTCTCGCGCATCCCGGTCGAGCGCTTCGCCAAGTACCGCGCCTGGCTGGTGTTCGCGCGCCAGGACGGCAGCGCCTTCAAGGTGGACAACGTCGCGCAGCATGAGAAGCAGGTCGAGCTGGGGCCCTATTACCTGGTGTGGGACAACATCGGCGCGCCCGAGCTGCTGGCCGAGGGCGGGGCGCTGTGGCCCTACCAGGTGGCGCAGATCGCGCTGAAGCCCAGCAGCCGCCTGGCCCTGCTGCCGGCCGGGCTGCCGGCGGGCCATGAGGACGCGGCGGCGCAGGCGCAGAAGTTCTGCCTGAGCTGCCACCAGGTCAACGGCTTCGGCGGCGACAAGATGCCGCTGAACCTGGCGCTGCGTGCCAAGCAGCTGGACGAGTCGGCCTGGCGGCGCTGGCTGATCGAGCCGGCCGCGGTGAAGCCCGGCACCGCGATGCCGCCGCTGCCCGACACCTTGGCGCCGGCCGAGCGCGAGGCGCTGGCGATAAAGCTCTACACCTATCTGCGCGCGCTGCCGGTGGCGCAGCCCTGAGGAGGAAGCACAGGATGAGCAGCGATCGCTATCCGGTCTCGATCAAGGGCGTGCTGTGCTCGCCGGCCGGCGCGCTGGTGCTGATGCTCAATGAGCGCGACGAGTGGGAGCTGCCGGGCGGCCGGCTGGAGCCGGGCGAGACGGTGCCGCAATGCCTGGCGCGCGAGATCGAGGAGGAGCTGGACCTGCGGGTCGAGGTCGGCGCGCCGCTGGACAGCTATCTGTTCGAGGTCATCCCCACGCGCCATGTCTTCATCGTCACGCATCGCTGCCGCCTGCGGGAGGGCGCGCGTTTCGAGCCGCGGCTGAGCCACGAGCACAAGCAGATCGGCCTGTTCGCCGCCGATGCGCTGCCGGCCAATCTGCCGGCGGGCTATCGCGCCTCGATCCGGCGTGCGCTGCAGGGTACGGGCTGAGGCGCTTTCTTAATTAAGCCAGGTCTCGCACATGCGCGTCCTCGCCCCAGGCGAGGATCTCGAAGCGGCCGTCCGGCGCCAGGCGCAGCCGGTTCAGGCCGGCGTTCGGAATCGGGCATTCGCGCGGGCCCGTCAGCGGCAGGTTCCTGGCGCTGCGCCACACCATGTCCAGCACGCCGCCATGGGTGACGACGGCCAGGCGCGCGCCCGGATGCTGGTGGCCCAGCGCCTGCAGCGCGCCGATCACGCGCTCATGGAAGCGGCGCCGGCTTTCCGCGCCGCCGGGCAGCGCGTAGTCGGGATCATGGCGCGCCCAGAGCGCGAACTCGTCCGGGTGCCGGACCTTGATGTCGTCGAAGCTCAGACCCTCCAGGATGCCGAAGGCCTGCTCGCGCAGCTCGGCGCTGAAGGCGGGTGCCAGCCGCTGCGCCTCGGCCAGCGGGGCGGCGGTCTGGCGGGTGCGGATCAGGTCGCTGGCGACCAGCGCGTCGAAGCGTTCGCCGGCCAGCCGCTCGCCAACCCGCAGCGCCTGGGCCAGGCCGCGCTCGTTCAGCGGCACATCGATCTGGCCCTGGAAGCTCTGGCGGCGGTTCCAGTCGGTCTCGCCATGGCGGATCAGCAGCAGTTCGGTGGGACTTGTGCTCATGCGCCGATTGTGCCGGTTCGGCCCTCGTCGGCATCTCCGGCTTGCGCCTGCAGCCAGGCCAGCAGCTGCGGCCCCAGCACGCGCCGGCGCGCGGTCTGGATCTGGCGCCGCTTGTAGGCCTCGTGGCTGGCTGCGCCCTGCTGGCTCTGCTCGAAGCTGGCCGCGTCCTGCAGCTGGATCTCGTAGGCGAAGAAGAAGCTGACATCGCCATCGCTGTTGATCAGGCGTTCGTTCGGATCCTCGGCGCTTTCCGGTTGCCGGCCGAGCGCCGCGGCGGGCAGGTGGATCATCTTGCGCGCGGTCAGCTGCAGGCTTTGGAAGTCGGCCGCGCTGTGCGGGTTGTCGCGCTGGGTCTGGCGTTGTGCGGCGGCCGCCAGCTCCTGGTCCATCTGGCGCAGCAGGGTCTCGGGATAGCCGATGCTGCGGTCGATCTCGGCGCGGTGGCGGGTGAACACCTCCTTGGCGGCCAGCAGGTCCACCAGGGTGTTGCGGGTGCGGCTGATCTCCAGATTGGTCAGGGTCACCAGATGCGCGCGGCGCAGCAGGTCCAGCGCCAGCAGGCATTCCATGCGGGTGTTCAGGGTCAGGCGCACGCCCAGATGGTCATGGATGTCGGCCGCCACATATTCGGGCTTTTGCAGCAGCTTCAGGAGGATGCTGTGGCGGCCCTTGTTGCGCTTGCGGTCCACATGCACCAGGGGCAGGCAGATGCGGCCGTCGGTCAGATACTGCCGCTCGCCCTCGCCGCGGATCACCTCGTCCAGGCCGGCGAAGACCTGCTGGCGGATGGTCGAGAAATGGCGCAGCTTGAGGTTGTTGTCGATGTAGAACAGACCGTGCATCACCTTCAGCAGGGTGCAGGCCCACAGCCGGGTCGGCTCGAAGCGGTGGGCATGCTGCGAGGCCTGCACCAGCAGCTGCAGCGGGTCGCTGGCATCGTCGCTCAGTTCGGGCGGCAGCAGCGCCCATTGCTCCGGCCGCAGGAACTGCGCGCGCACGAAGTCCAGGGCCTCGCGCCGGGTGCGGCGCAGATAGTCCGGCACGCCGGGCTGCTCGACGTCATAGCCATATTCGCGGGCGAACTGGCGCGCGTCGCGCAGATTGCGCAGCGCCAGCGCCCCCAGGTCGATCACGGAGACGCCGCGCGCGATGGCGTCCAGATAGGTCCAGTTCAGCGAGAAGCGCTGCTCGGTTTTCAGCGAGGCCTGCAGGTCTTGCATCGGGCTGGGTGGGCGGGGTGGCTGGCCCCAGCATAGCCCCGCTTGGGCAGCGAGGCCATGGCCGGGCACCCCTCGATCTCGTTCAGATCCAGGGCTGAGGCAGGCGCTCGGCCTGCAGGGCCTGGAGCACCGCGGGGCGCTTCAGCATGCGCTGCAGATAGGCCTGCAGCCGCGGCAGCGAGCGCGCGGGCCGCGCGAAGCCGCGGGTCCAGCGGCACAGCATGAAGGCCATCGGATCGGCGGCGCTGTAGTCCGCGCCCAGCAGCCAGGGCCCGCCCTGCGCGGCCAGCTGCGCCTCCAGCTGGTCCAGCAGGGGCGCGATGCGCGCCTCGGCCCGGGCCTTGACCTCGGCCGCGCCCGCCGCGTTGCCCTCGGTCACCCAGCGATCGGGGTAGAAATAGGCGATCAGCAGTGGCTGCAGGGTGTTGGTCAGCCAGATCAGCCATTTGTAGAAATGCGCGCGCTCCGGTGTGGCCAGCGCCGGTGCCAGGCCCGCCCGCGGATGGCTGTCGGCCAAGTGCAGCAGGATCGCGGCGGTCTCGTAGAGCACGAGATCGCCGTCGCGCAGCACCGGGATCAGGCCGTTGGGATTGAGCTTCAGATAGGCGGCGCTCTTGTGCCCGCCATGCTCGCGGTCCACCGGCACCGGCTCGAAGGGCAGGGCCAGTTCATGCAGCAGGATATGCGGCGCCAGGTTGGCGCTGCCGGGGTTGTAGTGCAGCTGGATCATCGCGGGCGTCCGAGGGGGTAGGGGTGCCGCATCCTAGCCCGCGCGGCTTTGTTCTTTACCCGGCAGCAACGCGAGCGCGGTCGTCGCGGCGCAGGATGGGGCCGTTGTCTGAGCAGCCCTGTCCCCCGGGCTGCGTCCCTTTCCTGGAGTGGTCCGACCATGAACGACAAGCACCGTATCCGGCGCCTTTGCACTGCCGCTGCCGCATCCTTTTGGGCGCCGCCGCAGCCACGCCGGCCCTGGCCCAGCACCATGGCGGCCCCGGCGGCCCGCGCGACACGATCCACCATGGCCGCATGGTCTACGACAGCCGCTTCCACCATGACCGCTACTACCCGGCGCCCGGCTTCATCGCGCCGGCGCTGCCGCGCAGCAGCCTGAGCATCGTGTTCGGGCCGGACCGCTTCTTCTTCGACAGCGGCGTCTGGTACCGGCCCCATGGCCCGCGCTGGCGCGTCGTCGTGCCGCCGGTCGGCATCGTGGTGCCGGTGCTGCCCTCGGCCTATGTGAGCCTGCGCGTCGGCGGCCTGCCCTACTACTACGCCAACGGCATCTACTACACCGCGGTGGTCGGCGGTCCCGGCTATGTGGTGGCCGCGCCGCCGCCCGAGGCGCAGGTGATGCCGGCCCCGCCGCCACCGCCCCTGCGGCCGGAGCCGATCATCTATCCGCGCAACGGCCAGGGCGCCCAGCAGCAGGAGGCGGACCGCCAGGAATGCAACCGCTGGGCCACCACCCAGCCCGCGGCGATGAACGACGCCTCGGTGTTCAACCGGGCGGTGGAGGCCTGCATGGACGGGCGCGGCTACACGATGCGGTGAGAGCTTGTGCCTACTAGGCTTCGGCCGCGTGGCACACCGCTTCGATGTTGTGCCCGTCCGGCCCGATGACGAAGGCGGCGTAGTAGTTCGCGTGATAGTTCGGCCGCAGGCCCGGCGCGCCATGGTCGCGCCCGCCGGCCGCCAGCGCCGCGCGATGGAAGGCATCCACCTGCGCGCGGCTTTGGGCCTGGAAGGCCAGGTGCAGATGGGCCGGCTTCTCCGCGGTCTCGAACAGGCACAGGGACACCGTGCCGCCCTCGACGCAGAGCTCGCAGCCATAGCTGGGCGCGCCTTCCCCGACCAGCTTGACGCCCAGCGGCTCCAGCGCGCGCAGATAAAAGCTCTTGCTGGCCGCGTAGTCGCTGACGCCGAATTTGACATGATCGAACATGGAGGGTCTTTCTGCAGTGGGGCGGGGATGGATAGGGTCTATGCCACCCGGGGGAAGCGGAAGACGCGGTGCTCCCCGGGCAGGACCGCATGCGCCAGCGAGGCGGCCAGTGGCATGCCGCGGTCGTTGTTGCTCAGCAGCACGAAGCCATCGCCCGACGTGGCGGAGGCCATCGCGAAAGCGCGGAAG
Organism: Roseateles sp. DAIF2; assembly: GCF_015624425.1. Taxonomy (NCBI): domain Bacteria; kingdom Pseudomonadati; phylum Pseudomonadota; class Betaproteobacteria; order Burkholderiales; family Sphaerotilaceae; genus Roseateles; species Roseateles sp. DAIF2. Next base: position 463,041 of record NZ_CP049919.1, read on the forward strand.
CCGGGGTTGTTGCCCCATTGCCAGAGGTAGGGGCCGCCCGGGGCCTGCTCGATCCCCCAGCCAAGGCCCCATTGCAGGCCGAGCGCCGCATCGACCTCGACCGGCCTGGCGAGCAGCAGCGACAGCAGCTCGGCGTCGGCCAGCAGCGCCGACATGAAGCGCGCGTAGTCGGCCGCCGTGGTGTACAGCGAGGCGGCGGCCATCGCTCGGCGGAAGCGGCCGCGCTGCCGGATGCCGTAGGTCGTCATGCCGCTCACGGCGCGCGCCTCGAAGGCGTCGCGCCAGATCAGGCTGGTGTCGGCCATGCCCAGCGGCGCGAACAGCTGCCGGTCGAGGTAGTCCGCCAGCTCGGCCCCGGTGACGGACTCGATCACGCTCTGCAGCAGCATATAGCCCTCGCCGGAGTAGCCCCAGCGCCGGCCCGGCTCCGACCCGAGGGTGAGCGTGCCGCCGGACCAGTTCGGGAAACCCGCGCTGTGATTGAGCAGTTGCGCCACCGACACCCGCCGCAAGGTGCTTGCGGGCACCAGGTCATGCGCATCGTCGGCGCTGCGCATCAGGGCCTTGTGGAAATGCCGATACCCATCGGGCAGATAGCGGGACACCGGGGCGTCGAGGTCGAGCCGGCCCTCGAGCACCAGGCGCAACGCGGCATAAGCGACCACCGGCTTGGTCAGTGAGGCGGCCTGGAAGATGGCGTCGGGCCGCGCCTTCTCCTCCTCGGTGCCGTTGCAGCCCGAAACGGCGACCGGAGCGCCGGGCTTGCCGGCGCGCAGCACCGCATAGGCCGCCGAGCAGACCTTGAGCCGCTGGGCAAGTTCCTCCGGCGGACGCTCGCGCAACCGACTGATGTCGTTCGCGCAGGACGAGAGCAGCGGCGCAAGACCCGCCCCGGCCAGCAGCAGGTTTCGGCGATGGATAGGCGGCATGAGGATGGGTGCCTTACTTGTCTGATGTTCGGTGCCGGCTCGGATCATCCCGCGCCCGCGAGGCTGATGACCCCCGCCTCGGACGTGCGGAACCCGCAGCGGCCGTAGAACTCCCTCAGCTGCGGCTCGTAGTCGACATGCACCCAGCTCGCGCCGCGCAGCCGGGCCTGCTCCAGCACCCGCAGCACCAGCTCACGCCCGATGCCCTGACGACGGACGTCGGGGTGAACCGTGGTGTCCAGCACGAAGACATGGGTCTTGCCGTCCCAGGCCGCGTTGACATAGCCGACCAGCTGCTGCCCCTGGTAGGCGCAGACATAGGCCATGCTGCAGCGATGGGTGGATCGGAACTCGGTGTCCCGGTGGTTCGGCCAGGATGCGGAGAACAGCCGGTTCAGCTCCGGGTCGCCGATGTCCGGGGAGATCTTGTAATCGATCACCGCACGACGCATCCCGCCTCCACCCCGCTCCCCGTCGGCGCGTTACTGACGATCCTCACCCCATGCCGCTCCGCGGTCATGTGCGCCAGGATCGCCAGCGCAATCTCGGGCGGGGTGCGGGCGCCGATGTGCAGGCCGACCGGGCCGTGCAGGCGCGCCAGCTGCTCGGGCGCCAGGCCGAAATGCTCGGCCAGCCGGGCCTTGCGCTTGGCCTGGTTGACGCGCGAGCCGATCGCGCCGACATAGAAGGCGGGGGATTTCAGCGCCTCCATCAGCGCCAGGTCGTCCAGCTTGGGGTCATGGGTCAGCGCGACGATCGCGCTGTGCCCATCCGGCGCGAAACTCATCACCACGTCGTCGGGCATCTCGCGGGTCAGGGTGGCGCCGGGGATCTCGGGCTGGTATTCCTCGCGCGGGTCGCAGACCAGCACCTGGTAGTCCAGCGCCAGGGCCATGTTCGCCAGGTACTGGGTCAGCTGGCCGGCGCCGATGATCAGCAGCCGCCATTGCGGGCCATGGTGGGTGATCAGGGCGCTGGCCGAGAGCTGCACCACATCGGCCCCGGCCTGCGGGCCGGACAGTTCGACCGCGCCGCTGGCCAGATCCAGCCGGCGCTGCACCCGTTCGCCGCGCGCCAGCCGCGCCAACAGCTCGGGCAGCAGCGAGGCCGGCGTCAGCGGCTCCAGCATCAGCTCCAGGGTGCCGCCGCAGGGCAGACCGAAGCGGTTCGCCTGCTCGGCATCGACGCCGTAGCGGATCAGCTCGGGCTTGGCGATGTTCAGCCCGCCCTCGCGCAGCTTGGCAACCAGATCGTCCTCGATGCAGCCGCCGGAGACGGAGCCGGCGATCAGCCCGTCGTCGCGCAGCGCCACCACCGCGCCGACCGGCCGCGGCGCCGAGCCCCAGGTGCGGGTGATCGTGCCCAGCACCGCGCGGCGCCCCTCGCGCAGCCAGGCATCCACCTGGCGCAGCACATTCAGATCGACGTTGTCCATGGTGATGTTGGCTTGCGCGTTCTCCTGGCGCGAAACATACCCGAAGAGCGGCCGGGGCGCAGAAGACATGGCATGGTGCCGCGGCTGGCAACCCGGGGTCCGTCCGCCCTATGTATGGGCATACATGCGGGTAAACGGTAGATGGCGCCGCGCGAGGCCAGCCGCGACGATTGGCTGGCACGTCAGACAGAAAGCCAGTCCTCAAAACCAGCCACAGGAGACAAGGCCATGAGCAGCCATCCGACCATCAGCTTGAAGGTCAATGGCAGGACGGTCACGCGCGAAGTCGCGCCGGACCGCCTGCTGGTGCAGTTCCTGCGCGAGGAGCTCGCGCTCACCGGCACCCACATCGGCTGCGACACCAGCCAATGCGGCGCCTGCACCGTGCATCTGAACGGCCATGCGGTGAAGAGCTGCAACATCCTGGCCGTGCAGGTTGCCGGCGCCGAGGTGACGACGATCGAGGGCCTGGCGCCGGCCGGCGGCGAACTGCACCCGATGCAGGCGGCGTTCAAGGAGTGCCATGGCCTGCAATGCGGCTTCTGCACCCCGGGCATGGTGATGAGCGCGGTCGACCTGGTGCAGCACCACCGCTGTAGCAGTGAGACCGAGATCCGCGAGGGGCTGGAGGGCAATCTCTGCCGCTGCACCGGCTATCACAACATCGTGCGCGCGGTGCAGGCCGGCGCGCAGGCGATGGCCAAGTGAAAAGGGGAGGGCTCCCACCATGAACGCACCAGAACCCAAGGGACCGGCCGGCCTGATCGGCCAGAGCATCCGCCGCCGCGAAGACGCGCGCTTCCTGACCGGCCGCGGCCAGTACACCGACGACATCGTGCTGCCGCGCCAAACTTATGCCTATTTCCTGCGCTCGCCCTATGCGCATGCGCGCATCCGGCGCATCGACACGCAGGCCGCCGCCGCGGCCGAGGGCGTGCTGGGCGTCTACACCGGCGAGCATTTCCGCGCGGTCGGCGGCCTGCCCTGCGGCTGGCTGATCACCAGCCTGGACGGCACGCCGATGAAGGAGCCCAAGCACCCGATCCTGGCCGACGGCAAGGCGCGCTATGTCGGCGACCAGGTCGCGCTGGTCGTCGCCGAGAGCTATGCGCAGGCGAAGGCCGCGGCCCAGCTGATCGAGGTCGACTATGAAGACCTGACCCCGATCGTCGATGCCGCCACCGCCAAGGGCTCCGCCGCCGGCGCGGTGCATGAGGAGGCGCCGGACAACGTCTGCTACACCTGGGGCTGCGGCGACAAGGCCGGCGTGGACGCGGCTTTTGAACGCGCCGCCCATGTGACCCGCCTGGAGTTCCGCAACAACCGGCTGATCCCGAACGCGATCGAGCCGCGCGCGGCCAACGCCAGCTACAACCCGGCCGACGAGAGCTACACGCTCTATGTCGCGAACCAGAACCCGCATGTCGAGCGCCTCCTGATGTGCGCCTTCGTGCTGGGCATCCCGGAGCACAAGGTGCGCGTGGTGGCGCCCGACGTCGGCGGCGGCTTCGGCTCGAAGATCTTTCTCTATGCCGAGGAGACCGCGCTGACCTGGGCCAGCAAGCAGCTGGGCCGGCCGATCAAGTGGACCGCCGAGCGCGGCGAGGCCTTCCTCAGCGACGCCCATGGCCGCGACCATGCGACGGTGGCCGAGCTGGGCCTGGACGCGCAGGGCAACTTCCTCGCGATGCGGGTGACGACCACGGCCAATCTGGGCGCGTACCTGTCCACTTTCGCCTCCAGCGTGCCGACCATCCTCTACGCGACCCTGCTGGCCGGCCAGTACACCACGCCCAAGATCTATGCCGAGGTCACCGGCGTGTTCACCAACACCGCGCCGGTCGACGCCTACCGCGGCGCCGGCCGGCCCGAGGCCACCTATGTGGTCGAGCGCCTGGTCGAAACCGCGGCGCGCGAGCTGAAGATCGCGCCGGACCAGATCCGCCGCCGCAACTTCATCAAGACCTTTCCCTATGCGACCCCGGTGGGCCTGACCTACGACACTGGCGATTACGAGGCCACCCTGAACCAGGTGATGGAGCTGGCCGATGTGGCCGGCTACGGCGCGCGCAAGGCCGCCACCGAGGCCAAGGGCCTGAAGCGCGGCATCGGCTACTCGACCTATATCGAGGCCTGCGGCCTGGCGCCGTCCAACATCGCCGGGGCCTTGGGCGCGCGCGCGGGCCTGTTCGAGGCCGGCGAGGTGCGGGTGCATCCGACCGGCAAGGTCACGATCTTCACCGGCAGCCATTCGCATGGCCAGGGCCATGAGACCACCTTCGCCCAGGTGGTGGCCGACAAGCTGGGCATCCCGCTCGACGATGTCGACATCCAGCATGGCGACACCGGCAAGGTGCTGTTCGGCATGGGTACCTATGGCAGCCGCTCGCTGGCGGTGGGCGGCACGGCCATCGTCAAGGCGGTCGACAAGGTGATCGCCAAGGGCAAAAAGATCGCCGCCCATCTGCTGGAGGCCAGCGAGGGCGACATCGCCTTCGAGGGCGGCGAGTTCAAGGTGGCGGGCACCGACAGGAAGGTCCCGTTCGCCTCGGTCGCGCTGACCGCCTATGTGCCGCACAACTACCCGCTGGACAAGCTGGAGCCGGGCCTGAACGAGAACGCCTTCTACGACCCGACCAACTTCACCTACCCCGCGGGCAGCTATATCTGCGAGGTCGAGGTGGACCCGGCCACCGGCGTCGTGCGGGTGGACCGCTTCAGCGCGGTGGACGATTTCGGCAATGTCGTGAACCCGATGATCGTCGAGGGCCAGGTGCATGGCGGCCTGGCGCAAGGCATCGGCCAGGCGCTGTTGGAGCATGGCATCTACGACACCGACTCCGGCCAGCTGCTGACCGGCAGCTATATGGACTACGCGATGCCGCGCGCCGACGACCTGCCCAGCTTCAATGTCAAGACCGCCAAGGGCACGCCCTGCACCCACAACCCGCTGGGCGTCAAGGGCTGCGGCGAGGCCGGCGCGATCGGCTCGCCGCCGGCGGTGATCAACGCGATCTGCGACGCGCTGGGCCTGAAGGACCTGCCGATGCCGGCCACGCCGCACACCGTGTGGCAGGCGATCAACGCCGCCCCGCGCTGAGCGCAAGGAGACGACCATGACCTCATCATCATTCGCCTACTCCCAAGCCGGCAGCCTGGCCGAGGCCGCCAAGGCCGCCGCCAGCCAAACCGACGCGAAGCTGATCGCCGGCGGGCAAAGCCTGCTCGGCGCGATCAAGCTGGGCCTGGCCGCGCCCGAGGCGCTGATCGACATCTCGGGCCTGGCCGAGCTGCGCGGCATCCGCGTCGACGCCGGCCAGCTGCGCATCGGCGCGATGACGACGCATGCGACGGTCGCCGCTTCGAAAGAGGTGCAGGCCGCGATCCCGGCGCTGGCCGACCTGGCCGGCCGCATCGGCGACCGCCAGGTGCGCAACCGCGGCACCTTGGGCGGCAGCCTGGCCAACAACGATCCCGCCGCCTGCTATTCGGCCGCGGTGCTGGGTCTGGGCGCGACCATCCACACCGACCAGCGCTCGATCGCCGCGGACGATTTCTTCAAGGGCCTGTACGAGACCGCGCTGCAGGCCGGCGAGATCATCACCTCGGTGAGCTTCCCGATCCCGAGCAAGGCAGCCTGGCAGAAGTTCAAGCAGCCGGCCTCGCGCTTCTCGATCGTCGGCGTGTTCGTCGCGCAGACGGTGGGCGGCGTGCGCGTGGCTGTCACCGGGGCCGGCCCCTGCGTGTTCCGCGCCCAGGCGCTGGAGCAGGCACTGGCGGCGAGCTGGAGCGCCGCCGCGGCGCAGGGCGTGACGATCGCCGCCGATGGCCTGAACAGCGATCTGCATGGCTCGGCCGAATACCGCGCCGCGCTGATCCCGGTGCTGGCCGGGCGCGCGGTCGCGGCGGCGGCCTGATGGCGGAGCTGCCCGCCAGCATCGACGCCACGCAGCAGGGCCTGCGCGCCCAGGGCTATGTGGCGCCGCGCGAGCTGGCCACCACGGCCTTCCTCGCGCTGCGCCTGGCGCGGCCGCTGTTCCTGGAGGGAGAGCCCGGCACCGGCAAGACCGAGATCGCCAAGGCCCTGGCCGGTCTGCTGGAGCGGCCGCTGATCCGGCTGCAATGCTACGAGGGCCTGGACCTGGCGAGCGCCGCCTACGAGTGGAACTACGCGCGTCAGATGCTGGAGATCAAGAGCGGCGCGCTGGCCGGCGGCGACGCGCTGTTCGCGCGCCGTTTCCTGATCGCGCGGCCGCTGCTGCAGGCGATCGACCCGCAGGCGAATCCGGTCGGCCCGGTGCTGCTGATCGACGAGCTGGACCGCGCCGACGAGGCCTTCGAGGCCTTCCTGCTGGAGCTGCTGTCGGAGTTTCAGCTCAGCATTCCCGAGCTGGGCCTGATCAAGGCCGTGGCCCCGCCGATCGTCGTGCTGACCAGCAACCGCACGCGCGAGGTGCATGACGCGGTCAAGCGCCGCTGCCTCTATCACTGGGTCGATTTCCCCAGTGCCGAGCGCGAGCTGGAGATCCTGCGCCTGAAGCTGCCGGGCATCGACGCGATGCTGGCGCGCCGCATCGTCGCGCTGGTGCAGGGCCTGCGGGCCATGGACCTCTACAAGCTGCCGGGCATCGCCGAGACCATCGAATGGTCGCGCGCGCTGCTGGAGCTCAACGCCCTGGTGCTGGATCCGGCCACGCTGAACGACACCCTGGGCGTGCTCTTGAAGTACCAGGACGATATCGCCAAGGTGCAGGGCTCGGAGGCGGCACGCTTGCTGGCCCAGGTCGAGGCGGAAGTCCATGGCTGACTTTCTGGCTCAGAACGTGATGCACTTCGGCCGCGTGCTGCGTAAGGCCGGCATGTCGGTCGGCACCGATCGCGTGCAGCTCGCGCTGGAAGCGCTGCGCATCGAGGGCGGCATCGCGCGGCGCGCCGACTTCAAGGCCACCCTGGCCGCCTGCCTGATTGACCGGGCCGAGCATCGCGCGCTGTTCGAGCAGGCCTTTTACATCTTCTGGCGGGACCCTGATCTTTTGGGCCGTGTGCTGGCGATGCTGCTGCCCCGGGTCCAGGCAAGACCCGGCACCCTGACGCCGCCGCCCGAGAACCGTCGCCTGGCCGAGGCGCTGTTCCCGCGCCGGGACGCTATCGAACCGGCGCGCGAGCCCGAGCAGCGCCTCGAGCTGGACGCCCATCTCAGCGGCAGCGAGCGCGAGTTGCTGCGCCAGCGCGACTTCGAGACCATGACGCCCGAGGAATGGGCGCAGGCCAAGCGCGCGCTGACGCGCCTGCGGCCCTGGCTGCAGACCCGCCCGACGCGCCGCTTCCGCCCCGGCGGTGCCGGCCGGCTGGACTGGCGCGCCACTCTGCGCGCGCAGGCGCGCCAGGAGCTGGCGCCGCCACGCTGGCGCCGGCCGCGCGAACGCATCGCGCCGCTGGTGATCCTGGCCGACATCTCCGGCTCGATGAGCCGCTACTCGCGCATGCTGCTGCATCTGGCCCATGGCCTGGCGAACCCGGCCGAGCGGCGCCAGGTGCCGCGGGTGCACAGCTTCGTGTTCGGCACGCGGCTGACGCCGATCAGCCGCCTGCTGCGCCAGCGCGACCCCGACCTGGCGGTGGCGGCCGTCGCGCAGCGGGTGGCCGACTGGTCCGGCGGCACCCGCATCGGCGCCTGCCTGCATGCCTTCAACCGCGATTGGGCGCGCCGGGTGCTGACGAGCGACGCCACCCTGCTGCTGGTCAGCGACGGCCTGGAGGCCGGCGACGCCGCGGCGCTCGAACAGCTGGCCTTCGAGGCGCGGCGCCTGCGCCTGTCCTGCCGACGCCTGCTGTGGCTGAATCCGCTGCTGCGCTTCGAGGGCTTCGAACCCAAGGCCGCGGGCATCCGCGCGCTGCTGCCCGAGGTTGACAGCCATCTTCCCGCGCACAATCTGGCGAGCCTGGAACAGCTCGTGGAACTCTTGCTATGCAACTGACCGGACAGGAAACCTTGCCCGTCGCCCAGGCCCAGGCCTGGGCCGCGCTGAACGACACCGAGATGCTGAGGGCTGCGATCGCCGGCTGCGAGGCGCTGACGCCGCTGGCCGAGGGCGAGTACGAGGTGCTGATGGCGGTGGCCATCGGCCCGGTGAAGGCGAAATTCAAGGGCAAGCTGAAACTCTCGGACCTGAAACCGCCGACCAGCTACCAGCTGGCCTTCGAGGGCCAGGGCGGCGCGGCCGGCCATGGCAAGGGCCAGGCCCAGGTGCGGCTGGAGACCCTGGGCCCGCGCGAGACCCTGCTGCACTACACGGTGGTCGCGACGGTGGGCGGCAAGATCGCGCAGATCGGCTCGCGCCTGGTCGACCTGGCGGCGCAGAAGATGGCGGCCGATTTCTTTGCCGCCTTCAACCAGGCCCTGCAGGCGCGCTATGCGGTGGCCGCCGCCGCGGCGCCGGAGCCGGCCAAGCCCTTGCCGAAACGCCTGCTGGACTGGTATCTGGGCTGGCTGGGCCGCATCTTTACCGGCAAGATCTGACCCCCGGCGGGCCGAATCCGCGGCCCAGGCGCTCCGGCCGGTCACTCGTCGCATGCCCCTGGAGCCTGGCCCGGGGGCGGCTATCGTGGGGGTTCACCATCATCCTCACCGATCATCGACAAGGGAGTGTCTGCCGTGACTTCGAGCCAAAACAGTCGTAACAAGATCAAGTTGCTGAGCCTGGCGATCGCCAGCGCGCTGATGACCCTGCCGGCGCAGGCTCAGACCCAGGCGCCGCAGCAGCGCCAGACCATCACCCGCGCGGACGAGCTGCCGCGGCGGGTCTACACCCTGCCCAAGCTGCCCAGCGACTACCTGGCGCTGCCGCTGGCCGAGCTGAAGCCCCTGGGCGCTCAGCTGGAGGCCGATCTGCGCGCCGACCTGGCCGCCTACGACATCAAGGACGCCGCCACCCTGCGCGAGATCTACGCCAGCCTGGCCACCCTGGCCCAGCTGCGCGGCGACTGGGCCGCGGTGCCGGGCCTGACCGCCCAGGCCCGCGCGCTGCAGGACAAGGCCGGCCCGCGCCAGACCGCCGGCGTGCTGACCGACCTGATCGCGCAGCAGCAGCTGGAGAAGCGCGACGCCGCCTGGCTGCAGGGCGCGGTGCGCCAGCGCTACGGCGCGATGAACTGGGCCGAGGTGCAGGATCAGGTCAAGTCGACCAAGGGCCAGATCGAGGTCTACAACCCGGAGCTGGTGCTCGGCGTGTTCAAGGCCCAGCTCGATGTGCTGGCCCGCAACGGCCAGGGCGTGGTGCCGGCCCAGGTGCTGCAGGGCGTGATCGGCGCACGCCTGCAGAAGGAGACCCTGCCGCCCAACCAGGCCGCGGTGGTGGCCGGGCTGCAGGCGGTGCTGGACGCGCAGGCCAAGTCGCAGGAGAAGCCCGACATCTGGACCCCGCGCACCGTCGCGCTGCAGCTCAGCGCGGCCGCCAAGCCAGTGGTCGTCGGCATCTGGGATTCGGGCGTGGACCTGAAGCTGTTCCCGGGCGTGCCGGAGCGCGGCCTGGCCTTCGACGAGAACGGCAAGGCCTCGCCCGATCTGCTGCGTCCGCTGGGGGCGGCCGAGCCGCGCTGGCCGCAGCTGAAGACCCTGGTCAAGGGCGCGATGGACCAGCGCGCGGCGCTGGACACCGAGGCCTCGCGCCAGTTCCGCAGCACCCTGGCCGGGCTGAAGGCCGATCAGGCCAAGGGCTTCACCGAGGACATGGCCCTGGTCGGCCTCTACACCCATGGCACCCATGTGGCCGGCATCGCGCTGGACGGCAATCCCTTCGCCAAGGCCTATGCCGCCACCATGCTGTGGAGCCACAAGACCGAGCCCATCCTGCCCACCGAGGAGCGCTCCAAGGCCGCCGCCGCGGTCTACGGCAGCATCGTCGAGGGCTTCAAGAAGGCCGGCGTGCGCGTCGTCAACATGAGCTGGCGCTATGGCCCGAGCTTCCACGAGGGCGCGCTGGCGTATCACAACGTCGGCAAGAACCCGGAGGAGCGCAAGCAGCTGGCGCTGAAGCTGTTCAAGACCGAGCGCGACGCGCTGAACGCCGCGATCGCCGGCGCGCCGGAGATCCTGTTCGTGGCCGGCGCCGGCAACGAGGACAACAGCGCCGACTTCCAGGAGTACATCCCGGCCGGCCTGTCGCTGCCGAACCTGATCACGGTCGGCGCGGTCGACAAGAGCGGCAGCGAGACCAGCTTCTCGACCTTCGGCAAGACCGTGGTCGTGCATGCCAACGGCTTCGAGGTCGACAGCTTCATCCCCGGCGGCGAGCGCATGAAGCTCAGCGGTACCAGCATGGCCAGCCCGCAGGTGGCCAATCTGGCCGCCAAGCTGATCGCGCTGAAGCCGGAGCTGACGCCGCAGCAGACCAAGGCCCTGATCCTGGAGGGCGCCGAGCGCCAGCCGGGCGCCGACGGCAAGCCCGGCCGCGTCAACCTGGTCAACCCGCGCAAGAGCCTGGCGCTGGCGGGGCTGAAGGACGGCGCCTGAGGCCCGTCACGGGCGCGTCATAAAATAGCGCCTTCTTGTTGCGCTGCCCCTGCCGGCCCATGCGCCGGCCCCGGGGCCGGTGCCGCGCTGCTCCTGCCGGAGCGCGCTGCCGGCCCCGTCCATGAACTCCCCGACGACGAACTCCCGCCACCGTTTGCTGCATGTCGACGCGCTGAAGGCGCTCGCGGCCCAGGCCATCGTGCTGCACCACCTGGCCGCCTATGGCCCGGTCGCCGAGACGGTCCAGAGCCTCTGGCCGGCGCTGATCGATGTGCTCTACGACTATGGCCGCATGGCGGTGCAGGTCTTCCTGGTGCTGGGCGGCTTTCTGAGCGCCCGGGCGCTGGCGCCGGACGGCGGCTTCGCGGCGAGCGGAGCGCCGCTGGCCCTGCTGCTGCGGCGCTGGCTGCGCCTGACCATGCCCTTCATGGCCGCGGTGGGCCTGACCCTGCTGTGCTCGGCCCTGGTGGCGCGCTGGCTGCCCGAGCTGGTGCCGGAATCGGTGAGCCTGGGCCAGCTGCTCGCCCATGCGCTGCTGCTGCAGGGTGTGCTGGGCCATGAGGCGTTGACCGTCGGCGCCTGGTATGTGGCGGCGGACCTGCAGCTGTTCGCGCTGCTGCTGGCCCTGCTGTGGGCCTCGCGGCGCGGCCCGCGCGCGCTGGCGCCGCTGCTGGTGCTGGCGCTGGCCGCGGCCTCGCTGTGGTGCTTCAACCTGGACAGCGGGCTGGACAACTACGCGATCTATTTCTTCGGCGCCTACGGCCTGGGTGCGCTGGTGCATTGGCTGAACCTGGGCACGCGGCGGCGCTGGGGCTGGGCCCTGCTGATCATGGTCCTGGTGCTGGGCGCGCTGCTGTACGAGTTCCGCGGCCGCATCCTGCTGGCCGCGCTGACCGCGCTGGCGCTGACCTGGCTGCAGCGTCGCCATCAGGCCGGCCGCGCATTGCTGGCGCCGGGCCGTCTGGCGGACCTGGTGGCCCAGGCCGGCACGCATTCCTACGCGCTGTTCCTGGTGCATTTCCCGATCTGCCTGCTGGTCAACGCGCTGTTCGAGCGCAAGGACGTCGACAGCGCGCCGCTGGCGGTGGCCGCGATGGCCGCGGCCTGGGCCCTGAGCAACCTGGCCTCGCTGCCCTTCTACCGCTGGATCGAGGCGCCGGCGGGGCGGCTGCGCCTGAGCGTCACCTCGCCCAGGACCGTCGGGTAGCTTCAGGGGCCCTGAACGCTGGAGAGGGTACGGGCCGCCCATTGGTACAAGGGGTCGCGGATCACGGTGGCGATCGCCGAGCGCGCCGTGATGCCCGCGATGCCCCTGGCCTCCATCGCGTGGATCATCCCGTCCATGTCCGCGTTCCGGATGCGGTTCTCCGCGATCCATTGAATCCAGTCGTCGGTCAATCTCGGGTGCCCACGCGAATGCACCAGTTCGGCCGGGACGTCGAACAGGTCTTCCAGCAACACGGTATCGAGTTCGCCGCGGGCCCGCAGATGCTCGCTCACCGCATGCGACGCCGCGGGATGCAGCCGGATCGAAGTGCCCGCGAGGGCCTGGAACCGGCGCGCATGCAGTAGATCGAGATTCTCATGACCATGCTCGGGCGCATCGGGCGCGCAGCCATAGTGCAGCCGCAGTTCCGGGGTTTCCGTAGCCCGATCCGCCAGCAGGTCGACCAGGTCGGTCGAGGCGCCGGGGATGCCTGCGTCCTGCAGCGACTGCATGACGGGCAGCCAGCGGCGGTCCCCATGGCGCAGCGCCGCGGCCAGTTCCATCGTCGACAAGGCGCCGAAGGCGACAACCCGCGCAGCCGCTAGCGCCCGGCCATACAGGATGGCGCCATAGCCGCCCATCGACTGACCGAGCGTGATGATTCTTGCGGGGCGAAGCTCATCGATCAGCGCCCGCAGGCTGCTGATCGTGCTCGGCAGATCCGGGCCGAGCCCATGGACCCCTTGCAGGTACCAGGCGAGCCGCGTGTCGCGCAGGTGGATCTTCTGGAAGCTCTCGCCCAGGATCCATTCGATCTTCTTGAGCCGGCCCTGGAAGTCGCAGGCGGGCGGGCGTTCCCATTGCGCGAAGCCGAAGCTGATGACCAGCGGGCGGCCCGGGGCGCGATCCTCGATCAGGACATCCGGCTCAGGGCATGGCCGGATCGACATATTCGAAGCGGTTCGGAATCGTCAGCCCCGTGTAGCTGATCGAGACGCTGGGCTCCAGCGCGCAGACCTGGTGCCACCAACCCAGCGGCAGGAACAGGGTCTCGCCGGGGTGGATCACCGCCTCCAGCACGCGGGTCGCGGCGATGTCGGGATAGCGCTGATGGTCTGGGGCATCCAGGTCGACTGGGCTGAACACATGGTTGTGGTTGTACATGCGCTCCCATTCCAGCGGCGAGACCAGGCGCCAGCGCTTGCTACCGACGATCTGGGTGTGGAACAGCATGCAGGTGTCGTGATGCAGCGGCGTCTTGGTGCCGGCGGGGCCGATCCACAGATGGGCTGCCGAGGCCAGGGCGGCTCGGTCCGCCAGCGGCGGCAGCTCGCCGACATCGTCCAGCAGGCCGGCGAAACGGGCCTGGCGCAGCAGGCCGTTGTTGGCGGTGAGGTAGGCGTTGTTGTCCCAGGCCGTCCGCTCGGCATAGGCCAGGAACTCGCCGAAGCGCATCGGACGTTTGTGCGCGACGCTGTTTTCCTCGAAGCGTGGATCGTCGTTGCGCCCGTCCTGCACCTCGATCAGCTCCTCGCCGAAACGAGCGGCGAGCCGGTCCAGGCGCCAGTTCCGCAGCGCCGGCCAGGCGCGGGCATGGCCGGTCAGCACCGCGGGGCGGAAGGCATGCACATAGCGAGCGAGAAAGTCGGCGGCATCGATCGCCTGGTGCCGGGGGATCTCCGCGTACCGCGGGTCCGCGGCCCACACCGACTGCATATTGCCGACGACCGACAGCAGCTTCTGATGCCTGCGCCGGGCTCGCAAGGCCGCCGTGAAAATCGGATCATCGGCGACCCGCTGGATGGCGGCCAGGGCCGGATCGGCGCCCAAGCCGGCACGCACCATGCCCTGCAGCATGGAGTCGGTGCTGCAGCCTCGCAGCAGATTGGTAGCGATCCATTCGGTCCAGCCCCGGTCATCGATACCGGGGCCTGTGGCGGCTTGCATGCAGAAGATACTCGGACGTTTTTATCCGCCAACTATCCACGCGCTCCGTGACAGCATGACGAAGCCGGTAGGCCGTCGCTCAGCTCGCCATATGGGTGCGCTCCAGATCGGCCAGGGTCTTGCCCGGCTCGTCGCGGAAGCGTTCGTCCAGCGGGGTCAGGTCTTGAATCCGGTCGACGCGGAAGCTGCGGAAGTCCTCGCGCATCTCGCACCAGGCCGCCACGGTCCAGACCGGCCCCCAGAAGAAGCAGGCCAGCGGCCGCACCACCCGCTCGGTGCTGATGCCGCTCAGGTCCAGGTAGTTCAGGCGCAGCTTGCGGCGCAGCTCGGTGGCCTCGCGCAGCTGCACCAGGCGCTGGCTCAGGGTCTCGTCCATGCCGGCGCGCGGCGCGTAGACGGCCAGGCTCTCGGCCGCCGCGCGTGCCGCCGGCGACAGCACCGCCAGGATCTTGGACAGCGCGGCCTCCGCCGGCGCCGCCAGGCCGGCGTCCAGCGCGGGCCGTGCCAGCCGCACCACCGCGACCAGGGCCTGGGCCTCTTCCTTGGTGAACATCAGCGGCGGCAGGTCGAAGCCGGCCTTCATGCGGTAGCCGACACCGGCCTCGCCCTCGATCGGCACGCCCTGCTGCTGCAGGGCGGCCACGTCGCGGTAGACGGTGCGGACCGAGACCTCCAGGCGTTCGGCCAGGAACTCGGCGGTGGAAAGACGGCGCCCACGAATGAGCTGGACGATCTGGAACAGGCGGTCGGCACGGCGCATCCCTCCATTGTGGCTGCTTCCGATGCTCGCTTCACACTGCTGACGCCGTGCTGTCAGTACGATCGTCCGATGTCGCTGCAACAACTCTCTCCCGATTGGCAGGCCTGGGTCCGTGAAAACGTCGGGCGTGGCTGCAGTCGCGACTCGATGCTGCCCCTGCTGGTGCAGGGCGGGCATGCCCAGGTCCTGGCCGAACGGGCGCTGGACGAGGCGCTGAATGGCGGCGCGCTCGACGCCGCTCAGGGTCAGGCCTTGCGCGGTCGGCCGGCGCCCGATCTGCGTGCGAACCGGCTGGTCTGCGAGGGGCAGGGCGTGCGGGTGGCGGCGGTGCTGGACGCGCCGCAGGTCGTCCTGTTCGAGAACCTGCTCTCGGCCGACGAATGCCGCCAGATGATCGCGCTGGCCGAGACCCGGCTGGCCCGCTCCACCGTGGTCGACGATCAGCTGGGCGAGGCCCGTCCGCATGAGCACCGCACCAGCGCAGGGGCCTGGTTCCATCGCGGCGAGACGCCGCTGTTGGCGCGCATCGAGGCGCGGCTGGCGGCGCTGCTGCGTTGGCCGGTCGACCATGGCGAGGGCCTGCAGGTGCTGCGCTATGGCCCCGGCGGCGAGTACCGCGCCCATCATGACTTTTTTCACCCCACCCTGAGCGGCAGCCAGCGCCATCTGCAGCAAGGCGGCCAGCGGGTCGGCACCTGCATCCTCTACCTCAGCGAGGTCGAGGCCGGAGGCGGCACCCGCTTCCCGCAGCTGGGCTACGAGCTGCGGCCGATACCCGGCTCCGCGCTCTACTTCGCCGATGTCGACGCCCAGGGTGTGGAGGATCACGCCACCCTGCACGCGGGCCTGCCGGTGATCGAGGGCGTCAAGTACATCGCCACCAAGTGGCTGCGCGAGCGGCCCTACGTCTGAGCCCGCTACCATCGCGGCTCTTCTGTGAAGCGATGGCGGGAAGGCGAGGCGATGGACGAGCAAACGGTGCGGCTGCGGCCGGTGCGGGTGGAGGATCTGGACTGCCTGTCCCTGCTGGCCGGCCAGGTGTTCCTGGACACCTATGCGACCGAGGGCATCCGGCCGTCCTTCGTGCGCGAGCTGCAGGGCCAGCTGTCGGTGCCCGCGCTGCGGGCCCGGCTGGCGCGTCCCGGTGCCGCCTGCCTGGTCGCGGAGCGCGACGGCCATCTGCTCGGCTTTGCCCAGCTGAACCTGCATGCGGGCCATGCGCTGCTGGGCGATGCCGGGCCGGCCGCCGAGCTGGAGCGGCTCTACGTGCAGCGGCCCTGGCTCGGCCGGGGGCTGGGCCGGCAGCTGCTGCTGGCCGCCGAGGCCGCGGCGCGCGAGGCCGGCGCCGGGCGGCTGTGGCTGACGGCCTGGGTCCACAATCTGCGCGCCCGCGCCTTCTATGCGCGCCAAGGTTATGCGGAGCTGGGCCGGACCTGGTACGAGTTCGAGGACGAGCGCCACGAGAACCGGCTGTTCGCCAAGGGGCTGGGGCACGCGCCGGCAAGACCCGACCCCGTGGTGGCCGCGCCGCCACCGCATATCGAGCCCTGCGCCGATCCGGCCGACCTGCGCTGGTTGGCGCTGCGCCGCGACCTGTGGCCCGGGCCGGAGGAGGAACACCGGGCCGACATGGCCGAGATGGTGGCCGAGCCGGCGCGCTACGCGCAGTTCCTGGCGCTGGACGGGCCGGGCGGCGCTGCGCTGGGGTTGGCCGAGGTGGCGCTGCGCCGGGACTATGTCAACGGCACCGAGGGCTCGCCGGTCGGTTTCCTGGAGGGCCTCTATGTGCGGCCCGAGGCGCGCCGCCGCGGCATCGCCGGCGCGCTGGTGCGGGCCGCATCGAGCTGGGTCGGCGCCCAGGGCTGCAGCGAGATCGCCTCCGACACGGCGTTGGAGAATGTGGCCAGCCAGGCCCTGCACCGGGCCCTGGGTTTCGAGGAGACCGAACGGGTCGTCTATTTCCGCCGCCGGCTGGCGGCCTCTTGATCGCGAAGAGAGTCATCACATGCCTGCGCTGGAAGCCCTGCTGATCATCGACATGCAGCGAGCGCTGCTCGATCCGGAGCCACGCCCCTACGAGGTCGAGGCGGTGATCGAGCGCATCAACGCGCTGAGCGCGCGTGCCCGCGCCGCCGGCGCGCCGGTGATCTTCGTGCTGCATGAGCGCGAGGGCACGCCGCTGACCCGCGGCAGCGAGGGCTGGCAGCTACAGCCCGGGCTGCGGGTCGAGAGCGGCGACCTGCGCCTGCACAAGACCACGCCGGACTCCTTCAACCACACCGAGCTGCAGGCCCTGCTGCAGCAGCGCGGCGTGCAGCGCCTGGCGATCTGCGGCTATGCCAGCGAGTTCTGCGTCGATACGACGACGCGCCGCGCCGCCGCGCTGGGTTACCCGGTGCGCCTGGTGGCCGATGCCCACACCACGCATGACAAGCCCCATGCCGATGGCGCGCAAATCCGCGCCCACCACAACGCGACCCTGAGCAACATCACCAGCTTCGGGCCGCGCATCGAGGCCGTGCCGAGCGCGGAGCTGCGCTTCGAGCCGGCCTGAGGTGAGGGGTTGTCAGGCGCGCGTGATGCGCGCCGCGTAGCAGCCATGGCCGGCGAAATGCGCATGGATGAAGGCGGTGCTGGGCAGGTCCAGCAGATGGCCGATCAGGCCCTCGGCCAGCCGGCCCTCGACGACGCCGGCCTCGACGATCAGGCCCTGGGCATTGAAGGCGCGCAAGGACAGCAGACGCTTGCGCAGCATCTCCGGCAGCTGGTTCTCGGCCTCGAAGGCCCGTTCGGCGCCCTCGCGCACGAAGATCGCGTGGCTGGCGCGATAGGGGCTGGGCAGGTCCAGGTGGCAGTAGTTCAGGAGCAGGCAGCTCTCGCCCGGCTGGGCGTCGCGCAGCTCGATGCGGTCGGGCAGGCCGCCGCCCGGTGGCACGTGGCGGCGCAGGATATGGCGCTCGGCCAGTTCGGCGTCGGACAGGCCGAACAGCGGGCGGAAGGGTTCGGGCGACAGGCCGGCGATGCGGTAGCGGGTCATGGCGGTTTCCATGGCGATTGACGATGGCCGCAGTCTGGCGCCCGCGCGCCGCGCCGGCTGGCCGGAAGCGGACCTGCAAATGCCCGAGCGCGCCGGCTGGCTTCGCACCCTGGGTGAGAATGGGCTTCATCGCAGGAGCGGGAGCATGGATGAGCGACGCTGGCAGTGACCGAGGTAAGAGGCCTCATGTGGTGATCGTCGGTTGCGGTTTCGGCGGCCTGGAGGCCGCCCGCACCCTGGGCGACGACGGGTTGGTCGACATCACGATCATCGACCGCAGCAACCACCATCTGTTCCAGCCCCTGCTCTACCAGGTCGCCACCGCCGGCCTGTCGGCGCCCTCGATCGCCGCGCCGATCCGCCACATGCTGCGCCGGCAGCGCAATGTCACGGTGCTGATGGCCGAGGTGGCCGGCATCGACAAGCAGCGGGGCCAGGTCTTGCTGGCCGATGGGCAGCAGATCGCCTATGACCATCTGATCGTCGCCAGCGGCGCCACCCACAGCTATTTCGGCCGCGAGGCCGACTGGGCCGAGCATGCACCGGGGCTGAAGACCCTGGCCGATGCCTTCAAGCTGCGCGCCAAGGTGCTGATGGCCTTCGAGCAGGCCGAGGTGCTGGACGAGGAGGGCGCGCGCCGGCCCTGGCTCAATTTCGTCGTGATCGGCGCCGGTCCCACCGGGGTCGAGATGGCCGGCACCCTGGCCGAGATCGCGCGCCATACCCTGAAGAACGAGTTCCGTCGCATCGACCCGAGCCGCGCCCAGGTGCTGCTGCTGGAGGGCTCGCCGCGGGTGCTGCAGGCTTTCCAGCCCGAGCTCTCGGCCAAGGCCCAGACGCAGCTGGAGGGGCTGGGCGTCGCGGTGCGCACCGGTGCCCGGGTGGTTGGCATCGATGCCGAGGGCGTGGACGTCGAGCAGGACGGGCGGCGCGAGCGCATCCCGGCCCGCACCGTGGTCTGGGCCGCCGGCGTGGCCGCCTCGCCGCTGGGGCGCAACCTGGAGGTGCCGCTGGACCGCGCCGGGCGGGTGATCGTCGACGGCCGGCTCAACATCCCGGGCCATCCGGAGATCTTCGTCGTCGGCGACCTGGCCGCGGCGCAGAGCCTGGAGCGCGACGGCTCCAGCAAGCCGGTGCCCGGCGTCAGCCCCGGCGCCAAGCAGATGGGGCGGCATGCGGCGCAGACGATCCGTGCGCGCATCGCCGGCCGGCCGGAGCCGGCGCCGTTCCGCTACATCGACTACGGCGCGCTGGCGACGATCGGCCGCAAGGCCGCGGTGGCCGATGTCGGGCGCTTCCAGTTCAGCGGCTATTTCGCCTGGCTGTTCTGGCTCTTCGTGCATGTCTATTTCCTGATCGGCTTCCGCAACCGCCTGGTCGTGCTGATGGATTGGGCCTGGGCCTACTGGAGCTTTGCGCGCTATGCGCGCGTGGTCGCGGAGACGGCGCAGCCGCCCGAATCCGCCGCGGCGCCCCAGAACATGGGGCCTGAGCGCAAGAGCTGACCCTTTTGGGAGGGGGATGGGTCGCCGGCGTAGTCCGTTCGGCCTAGTCCGACGTCGTTGGGGCTTCAAACAGGCCTCCTAGATTGGCGCCCGTTTCGCCAACCTAGACGGGACCCGACCAGGTCCCCAGGAGTCCTCCCCCCATGAGTTCCCAGCAAGACCGCCGCAGTTTCCTGCGCAACCTCGCCGCCGGCGCCGGCGCCTCGGCCGCCCTGGCCAGCTTCCCGCCCGCGATCCAGCGCGCGCTGGCCATCCCCGCCAGCTACCGCACCGGCACGCTCAACGACGTCGAGCACATCGTGATCCTGACCCAGGAGAACCGCAGCTTCGACCATTACTTCGGCACCCTGGCCGGCGTGCGCGGCTTCAGCGACCCCTTCCCGATCCCGGTGCTGGACCGTCCCGGCACCTACACCCGCAAGAGCGTGTTCGTGCAGCCGATCGGCAACGGCGCGCCGGTGCCGGGCCGCCCGGAATGGGGCGGCGGCCGCAAGGCGATTGCGCCCTTCCACCTGAACACCCAGCAGGACTTCGGCGTGATGCGCGTGTCCGGCACGCCGCACAGCTGGACCGACGCCCAGGCCGCCTGGGACCACGGCCGCATGAACAACTGGCCCAAGGCCAAGCAGAACCATTCGCTGGGCCACTATGCCCGCGCGGATCTGCCCTTCCAGTTCGCGCTGGCCGAGGCCTTCACCCTGTGCGACCACTACCACTGCGCGACGCAGACCGGCACCAACACCAACCGCCTGTTCCTGTGGACCGGCCACAACGACCCGCTGGCCGTCGCCGGCGGCCCGTCGACCGACAACAGCCACGACAGCTTCAACGCCAACCCCGCCACCGACTACACCTGGATCACCTACACCGAGCGCCTGCAGTCCGCGGGCATCAGCTGGCAGGTCTACCAGAACATGGCGGACAACTTCACCGACAACCCGCTGGCCGGCTTCCGCCCCTTCCGCGACGCCTGGTACCAGCGCCCCGGCTACTCGCAGGTGCTGCGCGAGCGCGGCGTCAGCACGCGCGACCTGGACAAGCTCAAGGAAGACGTGCTGGCCAACAAGCTGCCCCAGGTCAGCTGGGTGGTCGCCACCGCCGAGGGCTCCGAGCATCCCGGCCCCTCCAGCCCGGCCCAGGGCGCCGACTACACCGCCAAGGTGCTGGACGCGCTGACCGCCAATCCGGAGGTCTGGAGCAAGACGGTGCTGCTGATCAACTTCGACGAGAACGACGGCTTCTTCGACCATATGCCGCCGCCGGCCGTGCCGGCCTACGAGACCTACAACGCCGACCCGGCGCGCGCCCGCCTGGCCGGCGCCTCGACGGTGGACACGGTGGGCGAGTACCACCACAACCTGAACGGCTCGGACCCGCAGTACCACCGCCGCCCCTACGGCTTCGGCCCGCGCGTGCCGATGTACGTGGTCTCGCCCTGGAGCAAGGGCGGCTGGGTCAACTCGCAGGTGTCGGACCACAGCTCGGTGATCCGCTTCCTGGAGGCCCGCTTCGGCGTGCAGGAGCCGCTGATCAGCCCCTGGCGCCGTGCCGTCAGCGGCGATCTGCTGAGCTGCTTCGACTTCCGCAACCCGGAGGACCAGCCCTTCGTCAAGGACCTGCCGGCCACCGCCGCGCTGCGCGCCCGCGCCAAGGCCCTGACCCAGACCAAGACGCCGGCCACGCCGCAGAACCTGGTCGCCCCGGTGCAGGAAGAGGGCGTGCGCCCCGCGCGCGCGCTGCCCTATGAGCTGCAGGTGCAGGCGCGCCAGGACGGCAATGCCGTGCTGCTGCGCTTCGAGAACGAGGGTGATGTGGGCGCGGTGTTCCATGTCTACGACCGCCTGGCGCTGGGCGACCTGCCGCGCCGCTACACGGTCGAGGCCGGCAAGCAGCTGGAAGGCCGCTGGACCCCGGTCGGCGCCAGCTACGACCTCTGGGTGCTGGGCCCCAACGGCTTCCACCGCCATTTCACCGGCCCGGTGGCCCTGGCCGCCAACAAGCCGCGCCCCGAGATCGAGGTGCACAGCGACCGCGTCTACGGCGAACTGCTGCTGCGCCTGATCAACCGCGGCACGGTGGCCGCCACCTTCGAGCTGCAGGCGCTGAAGTACAGCGAGGAGCCGGTCCAGGCGCATCGCGTCGCCGCCGGCGCCACGGTCGAGCTGCGCCTGCCGCAGGCCGCCAGCCGCCATTGGTACGACCTCTCGGTCAAGGTGCGCGAGCTGGCCGGCTTCAGCCGCCGTCTGGCCGGCCATATCGAGACCGGCGAGCCCTCGATCAGCGACCCGGCCCTCGGCGGCCCGGCCCTGCTCGACCAGTACCGCCCCTGAACCCCCATCACCTCTTTTTCATTCCGGAATTCCCATCATGTTGAAACTCAACACCCTCGTCGCGGCCGCCCTGCTGGGCCTGGCCGCCAGCGCCAGCCAGGCCGCCGTCTACGGCCAGAACCTGATCGTCAACGGCAATGCCGAGCAGGGCATCGCCGGCTGGAACGGCTTTGACGACTACAGCTTCATCCAGTCGGTCAACTACGGCAACAACTGGGTCAAGCCCAGCGAGCCGGGCCCGCTGGACCGCGGCAGCAAGATGTTCGCGGGTACGAGCACGAGCTCGCGCACCGTGGCCTGGCAGTCGCTGGACCTGGGCGTGCCGGCCAACGCCGGCGACCGCTTCAGCCTGAGCGGCTGGCTGGGCGGCTGGCAGGCCCAGGGCGACAACGCCAAGCTCTACGTGTCCTTCCTGAACCTGTCCGGCGACGAGATCGGCTCCACCGAGATCGGCCCGGTCTCGGCGGCCGACCGCGGCAACAAGACCGGCCTGTTCTACCGCGAGGCCAGCGGCGCGTTGCCGGGCCAGACCGCGACCCTGCAGTTCTGGCTCAGCATGGAGCGCGTTGGCGGCGGCGACAACGACGGCTATGCCGACAACCTGAACTTCACGCTGACCCCGGTGCCCGAGCCCGCCACCTACGGCCTGATGGCCCTGGGCCTGCTGGCCGTCGGCGTGGCGGCGCGGCGTCGCCGCGCGGCCTGATCAGGCCGCGAGCAGACGTTCGTAGTACAGCTGCACGAAGCCGAAGGGCCAGGTCTTGACCGGCCCGGCGTGCAGCCAGCGGTCCGCGGGCAGCTCGCCGAACAGGCGCTTGCCCGCGCCCAGCAGCACTGGGATCAGCGTCAGGGTCAACGCGTCGACCCGGTCCGCGGCGAGGAAGCGCTGCACCGTCAGCCCGCCGTCGACATAGGCATGGCGCAGGCCCTCGGCCTGCAGCCGCGCCAGCAGCTCGGCCGGTTCCTCGCGGCTGGCCTCGACCCGCGGCCCGCCCTCCGGCAGCGGCCGGCGCGTCAGCACGATGACGCGTCGCTCGCCATAGGGCCAGGCCTCGGGCCCGAAGCTCAGCACCTTGTCGTAGCTGGCGCGGCCCATGATCAGCACGTCCACCGTGGCCAGGAAGGCGCCAAAGCCGCAGTCCTCGCCCGCGGGCACCGCTGCATTGGCCCGATCCAGCCAGTCCAGGCCATCGTCGGCGCGAGCGATGCAGCCGTCCAGGCTGGTGGCGATGAAGACCGAGGTCTTGATGCGGTCCAGCATCGCCTCAGCCCATCGGGGTGCAGAGCTCGACCAGGCTGCCATCGGGGCAGCGCACATAGGCGACGGTCTGGCCCCAGGGCTTGACGGTCGGTGCCTTCAGCGGCACCGCGCCGGCCGCCACCGCGCGCTCGAAGGCGGCGGCCACGTCGGGCGTCGTGAAGCCGACCTCCATGCCCAGCGGGCGCTCGCTGCCCTCGGCAGCCAGGTAGTCGTGGCCGACGCTGTCGCGCGCGGTCGCGTGGTCGACGAAGGCCAGCGCGGTGGCACCGGTCTCCAGCTCGCCATAGGCGCCGGACTCGTGCAGGAAGCGGCGCCGCAGGCCGAAGGCGCGCTCGTAGAAGTCCAGCGAGGCGCCCACGTCGGCGACATAGACGAGGGTGTAGGCGAAGTTCATGCGAGGGGTCTCCGAAGGAAATGAGGCGGAGCACGATGATGCGCCGGCCCTGCTGACAGTCGCTGGCAGCAGGGCCTTGCCCTATGCTACGGCGCCATGCGCAGCAGCACCTCCGGACCGAACCGCCGCGCCCTGCTGGCCTGGGCCGCGGGGGCAGGTCTTGCGCTGCCGGCGCGCGGCCTGGTCTGGCCGCGCCTGCCGCCGCTGGCGCCGCGCCAGCGCCGCCTGGCCAACGGCCTGAGCCTGCTGGCGCTGCCGATGGAGGACAGCGCCTCGGTGGCGGTGCAGCTCTGGTACCGGGTCGGCGGCAAGGACGATCCACCCGGCCGCTCCGGCTTCGCGCACCTGTTCGAGCACATGATGTTCAAGGGCACGCGGCACATGGCGGCCGAGCAGTTCGACCGACTGACCGAGGATGTCGGCGGCAGCAACAATGCCTTCACCGCCGAGGACATGACGGTCTACCACAGCGTCGTGCCGGCCCATCACCTGGAGCCGCTGCTGTGGGCCGAGGCCGAGCGCATGGCGAACCTGAACGTCGACCAGGCCGCCTTCGACAGCGAGCGCGCGGTGGTCAAGGAGGAGTACCGCCAGCGCGTGCTGGCCGATCCCTATGGTCGGCTGTTCAACGCGATCCCGGTCTACGGCTACCAGCAGCATGCCTACCAGCGGCCGGTGATCGGCCATATCGAGGAGCTGGACGCCGCGACCCTGACCGATCTGCGCGCCTTCCATGCCGGCTTCTACCGCCCCGACAACGCCGTGCTGATCGTCGCCGGCGCCTTCGACCCGGGGCAGCTGGAGGCCTGGGTCGAGCATTACTTCGGCAGCATCCCGCTGCCGCGCGCGCCGGTGCCGCGCCGCGAGAGCCGCGAGCCGCGCCGCACGCGCGACGAGCTGCACCGGCTGACGGCGCCCGGCGTGCCGCAGCCGGCCGCGCTGGCGATCTGGCAGGGCCCGCGCGCCGATGCCGAGGAGGTGCCGGCGCTGCAGCTGGCCCAGGCCTTGCTGGCACAGGGCGATGCCGCGCGCCTGAACGAGGCCCTGGTCAACGAGCGGCCGCTGGCGCAGAGCGTGGGCTTCGAGCTGATGCTGAATGCCGAGGCGGGGCTGCTGGCCGCCCACGCGATCGCGGCCGGCACGACGCGCCCCGAGGCGCTGCTGGCGGCGCTGACGCGCGAGATCCACCGCGTCGCCGAGGAGCCGCTAGCGACGGCCGAGCTGGACAAGGCCAAGGCCCAGCTGCTGACCCAGGCCCTGGTGGAGCGCGAGACGCCCGAGGGCCGCGCGCTGGCGCTGGGCAACGCGCTGCTGCTGCGCGGCGACGCGCTGGCGGCCGAGCGCGATCTGGTGCGGTTGCAGGCGGTCGGCGCGGAGGAGCTGCAGCGCGCGCTGCGCCGCCATGTGCTGCAGGGCGCGCGCGTCGCGCTGCTCTATGGCCCGGGCGAGGGGGCCGCGCGATGAGGCGGCGCCAGCTGCTGTGGGGCGCGGCCCTGGCCTGGCCGGCCTGGGCTCAGCAGCGCTTCGACCAGGCACCGGCGCCGAGCCGGCCACGCGCACCGCGCCCGCCGCCGCTGAGCGAGCTGCGCCTGGACAACGGCCTGCGCGTGCTGCTGGCCGAGCGGCGCGGCTGGCCGCTGGTGACGGCGCAGCTGCAGTTGAACCTGGGCAGCCTGCTGGACCCGGCCGGCAAGGCCGGCCTGGCCCAGCTCTTTCTCGACGTGATGACGCGCGGCGCGCAGCGCGGCGGTGGCGGCAACAAGGGTCTGGCGGCGGACGGCGGCGACATCGCCTTCGCGGCCGAGAGCCTGGGCGCCAGCCTGGAGAGCCAGACCCTGGCCCAGGCCGCGACCCTGGGCCTGACCCTGGCGACGCCGAGCCTGGACGAGGGCCTGGCGCTGCTGGCCGACCTGGCGCGCCGGCCCACCCTGCCGGCCTCGGAGCTGGAGCGCAGCCGCGCGCAAGCGATCGACGGCTACCGCCAGACCCTGGCCGATCCGGCCGCGCTGGCCCAGCTGCTGGGGCGGCGGCTGTTCTGGGGCGACAGCGCCGCGGGCCAGCAGCCGACGCCGGCCTCGCTGGCGCGCATCCGGCGCGACGATCTGCTGAACGTGCTGCGCCTGCAGCTGCGGCCGGAGCTGAGCACCCTGATCCTCGGCGGCGATCTCGACGCGGCACAGGCGCGCGCGCTGGCCGAGCGCCATTTCGGCGGCTGGCGTGCGCCGCCGCGCGTGCCGGCCCTGCTGCCGGCGCCGGTGCGCGCCCGGCCGCTGGCCGCGCGCACCCTGCTGGTCGACGTGCCCGGTGCGGGCCAGAGCGCGGTGCTGGTGCTGGGGCCGCATGCGGGGCTGGAGGCGGGCGCGCGTGAACTCGGCGCGGGCCTGCTGGCCAATGCGGTGCTGGGCCAGGGCTATTCGGCGCGGCTGGGGCGCGAGGTGCGCATCAAGCGCGGCCTCAGCTACGGCGCGGCCAGCCAGGTCGAGAGCCTGGCCGGCGGCGGCTGGATGGCGGCCTATACCCAGACCAAGCATGACAGCGCGTCCGAGGTGGCGAAGCTGATCGCCGCCGAGATCCAGCGCCTGGGCGTCGAGCCGCTCGGCGCGGCCGAGCTGGAGGCGCGCCGCGCCAGCTGGCTGGGCGAGCAGGGGCGCCGGCTCGAGACCAGCGCCGGGCTGGCCGGCCTGCTGTCCGAGCAGCTGCTGCAGAGCCGCGAGCCGGCCGCGCTGACGCGCCTGCCGCAGGAGCTGCAGGCGGTGGACGCGGCGGCCTTGCGCGCCTTCGCCGCGCGCTACTGGCGCGCCGATGCGCTGCGCACCGTGGTGGTCGGCGATCTCGGCGCGGCCGGGCCGGGGCTGCGCGCGCTGGACCCGGGTGCCTGGGTGATCCGCGCGGCCGAGCTGGACCTGGCCAGCCCGACCCTGCAGCGCCGCGCGCGGGGCCGCTGAGCTGGCAACAGACCCTAGGCTACAATCCGCCCCGTCATTGGGGAGTAGCCGCGGCAGCCCTCATCCCGCTGCTGGCCCGCGTCAACACACTTGGTTCGTGAGAACCATGGCGCGGGCAGTGCCCGCACCTGGCAAGACCTTTGACCATGCTGCCCGGCACTTCGTTCTCACACGGCCGGGGCGGCATGGTCAATTGCGCGCTTGCTGGCCGTGTGAGTCCCGTTATGGAAGCCTTCCTCGTTTCTACCGGCCTGGTGGCCCTGGCCGAAATCGGCGACAAGACCCAGCTGCTGGCCTTTCTGCTGGCCGCGCGGTTCCGTCGCCCGCTGCCGATCTGCCTGGGCATCCTGATCGCCACCGTTGTCAACCATGCCTGCGCCGGCGCCCTGGGCGCCTGGATCACGACCCAGCTGAGCCCGCAGGTGCTGCGCTGGGGCCTGGGCCTGGGTTTCCTGGCGATGGCCGCCTGGACCCTGGTGCCCGACAAGCTGGATGAGGAGGAAGAGGGCGGCGGCAAGCTCAAGCTGGGCGTGCTGGGCACCACGATCGTGGCCTTCTTCCTGGCCGAGATGGGCGACAAGACCCAGATCGCGACGGTGGCGATGGCCGCCCAGTTCAAGGCCTTCTGGGCCGTGGTGGCCGGCACCACCCTGGGCATGATGATTGCCAACGTCCCGGCCGTGCTGCTGGGTGACCGCCTGGCCGGGCGCATCCCGGTGCGGCTGGTGCATGGCATCGCGGCGGTGATCTTTGCGCTGCTGGGGGTCGCGGTGCTGGCCGGGGTGGGCGAAGGGCGCATCTTTTAGCACGCCAATCGCCCATTGGCGAAAGTTTGCGGCGGCCATACGACTTAGGTTTCCCCTGATGGGGAGGCGTGTTCGAGCTTCCAAGAATCGATGCCCTGGTTCCGGTGCGCTTATCGCGCAACAGGCCGACGTCAGAGCGGCTCCGGGAAGGACTCACATCGACTTAGGAAACCTCTCTATGCGCAAGACCACGAGACTGTGCGGCGCGTTAGCGCTCGCCTATGGCGCGACGGCCCTCCCGGCCGCCTGGGCCCAGGAATCGCTGGACCGGGTGACGATCACCGGTTCGTCGATCAAGCGACTGGAATCCGAGACGGCCCTGCCCGTCTCGGTCATCACCCGCGAGCAGATCGAGAAGAGCGGGGCCAACAATGTCGAGGACCTGCTGCGCCGCGTGTCGGCCAGCGCCGCGGCCTTCTCCGACAGCACCCAGGGTGCCGGCTATGCCACCTCCTACGCGAACATGCGCGGCCTGGGTGCCAACTCGACCCTGGTGCTGCTGAACGGCCGCCGTCTGGCCAACCATCCCTTCGGCTCGATCGGCGGCAATGTCGCGGTCGACCTGAACAGCATCCCCTTCGCGGCGATCGAGCGCATCGAGGTGCTGCGCGACGGCGCCTCGGCCGTCTATGGCACCGACGCGGTCGGCGGCGTGATCAACTTCATCACCCGCCGGGACTACAAGCGTGGCGAGGTCTCGGTGCGCTATGGCACGACCTCGGCCGGCATCGGCGGCGACGAGAAGGGGGCCTCGCTGTCGGTGGGCCTGGGCGACTACAACGCCGATGGCTTCAATCTGCTGCTGACCGGCAATGTGCAGCGCAACACCCGGCTCAAGGCACTGGACCAGAAGCTCTACAACCGCTTCGACGAGATCGTCGACGGCGGCGCACCGACCTCTGGCCGGGCCTTCCCGGGTCGCCTGGTGGCCCTGGGCATCTCACCGGGCGCCTATCAGGACCTGAGTCCCGGCGCGGCCTTCGAGGCCTGCGACCCGACCTACACGGTGCTGCAGGTCGTGGATGCCAAGACGCCCAACAACACCGACAAGAAGCGCTGCCGCTTCATCTACCCCTCGGTGCTGGACAACCTGCCGGACCAGGAGAAGGGCGACCTGTTCGGGCGCCTGAGCTTCAAGCTCAGCCCGGAGCATGAACTGTTCGCCGAGGCCTCGTTCGCGCGCAATCACAGCATCGGCCGCATCGCGCCGGTGCCGATTGATGCCA
The DNA here is from genome assembly GCF_015624425.1 of Roseateles sp. DAIF2. NCBI lineage: Bacteria > Pseudomonadati > Pseudomonadota > Betaproteobacteria > Burkholderiales > Sphaerotilaceae > Roseateles > Roseateles sp. DAIF2. Next base: position 491,335 of record NZ_CP049919.1, read on the forward strand.
CCGCCGGGCATTTCGACCGCACGACCGGCGAATACCCCTCGTTCAGGCTGCCGACCAGCAGCCCCTATTTCCCGCGGGACCTGCTGACCAAGCTGGGCTACACCGCCGCGCAATGGGACCCGGGCAATACCGGCATGGTCGAGGTTGCCTTGCGTGCGGTGCCGCTGGGCAACCGCATCAACGACAACACCAACACGCAGAGCCGCCTGGTGCTGGGTGCGCGTGGCCTGCTGGCGGGCTGGGACTACGACGCCGGCCTGACCCACTCGCAGTCCAAGGGCTCGCTGAAGTACGAGAACTATGTGCACGAGGCCAAGTTCATCCAGGCGCTGGCGACCGGCAATATCAACCCCTTCGGTCCCAGCACGGACATGGCGGCCTGGAACAGCGCCCGCATGGACGGGCCGATGCGCCGCTCCACCAGTACCGTGACCGAACTCGACGCCAAGGCCAGCCGCGAGCTGATGCCGATGGCGGGCGGCAATATGGCCGTGGCGGTGGGCGTGGACTTCCGGCGCGAGCAGGCCAAGGACCGGCCGGTCAATGCCGACTATGCGGCCGGCCTGCATGTGGGCGGCGAGGGCAATGTGCCGCCCACCAATGCCTCGCGCACGATCCGTGCGGTGTTTTCCGAGCTGAGCCTGCCCTTCGCCAAGGGCTGGGAGGGCACGCTGGCGGCGCGCTACGACCATTACAGCGATTTCGGCTCGACCTTCAATCCGCGCGTCGCGCTGCGCTTCCAGCCCAGCAAGGAACTGCTGCTGCGCGGCTCCTATGGCACGGGCTTCCGCGCGCCGACCCTGTGGGATGTGCACAGCCCGCAGTCCTTCACCAATACCGCCAATCCGGCCACCGACCGGGACTGCCCGCCCGACCTGCTGGCCGAAGGCGACCCACGCTGCGCGGAGAACCAGTTCAATGTGCTGAACACCGCCTCGCCGAACCTGAAGCCGGAGAAGTCAAAGCAGTTCACGCTGGGCATCGTGACCGAGCCGGTCAAATGGCTGTCGGTGGCGCTGGACTACTGGAGCATCCGCAAGCGTGACCAGATCAGCCAGATCGGCGGCGACGCGGTGCTGAGCGACGACAAGCTCTACGCCCTGTACCAGTCGCGCATCCACCGCATCCAGACCGGCGCCAACAAGGGCATCATCGCCTACATCGACACGCCGATCGAGAACCTCGGCGGCATGAAGACCTCGGGCCTGGACATCGATGTGCGCGGCACCTGGAACCTGGGCGAGGGCAGCCGCTTCAGTGCCGGCATCACCGGTACCTATGTGGCGGAGTGGAAGCGCGAGGTCGGCAAGGGCACCGACTACATCAGCTATGTGGGTACCGCCGGCGACGGCGCGATCGTGCAGCCGGTGCCGCGCTGGCAGCACACCGCGACCTTCGAATGGGCCCAGCCCACCTGGGGCGTCGCGCTGGAGAACCAGTTCGTCAAGGGCTGGACCGAGTCGGCCCTGCTGGTCTACAACAATGTCGGCGGTGCCGCCGAGCACAAGGTCAAGGACTCGAGCCGCTGGAACCTGTCGGGCAGCTACACCGGCTTCAAGAACCTGACCCTGCGCCTGGGCGTGAAGAACCTGTTCGACAAGGAGCCGCCCTATACCGCGGCGCCGTCCTACGGCTCGCATGCGGCCGGCTATGCCGGCTCCTTCGTCGATCCCCGCGGGCGCTTCTACTACGGCTCGGTGGCCTACCAGTTCAAGTAAGCCACAGCGCTTCTCAGGCAAGTAAACAAACCCGCCCGGGCTCTCTGCCCCGGCGGGTTTTCTCATGCCGGTCCGCCTTCCGCAGGATTGCGGCCGCCAGGGGGCTTGGCTATAAGCGCCGGATCGACACGCGACCCGAGGAGTGCGCCATGCTGCAGGCACCGTTCCATCCGATCATCTATGTGCGCGGCTACGCGATGAGCGAGGGCGAGCGCAACGACACCGCGGCCGATCCCTTCTGCGGCTTCAACCTCGGTTCGACGATCTACCGCGCCAGCACCGACAAGCGCGAGCCGCCGAAGAAGTTCGTGTTCGAGTCGCCGCTGCTGCGCCTGGCGGCCGAGTTCGGCTATGGCGATGTCTACGAGAACGGCCTGGACATCATGGACGCGGACTGGCAGCCGCGCGCCGGCAATGCCGGTATCCCGGCGCGCTCGGTCGTGATCTACCGCTACTACGACGACGGCTCGACCCTGCTGGGCGAGGGCAAGGCGCGCAACATCGAGGACTATTCGCGCGGCCTGTCGGCGCTGGTGCGGCGTGTCTGCGCGCTGGTGGCGGCGCAGGAGGGCGTGCCGGAGGCCGAGGTGCGCTGCTACCTGGTCGCGCATTCGATGGGAGGCCTGGTGGTGCGCGGCTTTCTGCAGAACCCGGCGCTCGGCGAGGCGGCGGCGCGGCGCGCGGTCAACAAGGTCTTTACCTACGCGACGCCGCATAACGGCATCCAGCTGGCCGGCTTCCAGGTGCCGTCCTGGCTGACCCTGAACGACATCGACAACTTCAACCACCGGCGCATGGCCGGCTACCTGAACCTGCAGGCGGTCTACGACAAGTTCCGGCGCGTCGACTTCCTACCCGAGGCGGTGTTCCCGATCGACCGGGTGTTCTGCATGGTCGGCACGAATCGCGCCGACTACGAGGCGGGCATGGGCCTGTCGCGCGCCTTCGCCGGCAATGGCAGCGACGGCCTGGTGCGGGTCGACAACGCCTCGGTCTGGGGCCTGGACGCGCGCCTGAACATCACCAAGACCGCGGCCACCGCTTATTGCTATCGCGCGCATTCCGGCTTCTTCGGCATCGTCAACAGCGAGGAGGCCTACCAGAACCTGTCGCGCTTCCTGTTCGGCGATGTGCGGGTGGACATCTGGCTGCAGGTCGACGAGGTGCGCCTGCCCGAGGCGCTGGAGGCCCAGGCGGCCGAGGTGGAGGCGCTCTACCAGTTCGAGCTGCTGGCGCGGCCGCGCGGCAAGCGCTGGTTCCTGAGCCGGCGCACCGCCGAGGAGGACTCGCCCGCCTGCCGCACCCACCAGCAGCTGACGCGCCAGCAGGACACCGGCGGCAACCTGATCTACCTGTCGACTGTCTTCCTCGCCAACCGCGCCAAGGTCAGCACCCAGGACCGCACCCTGGCCTATGCGATGGACCTGGGCGTGCGCGTGCCCGACTACCAGATCAACAAGCGCTTCTGGCCGGATCAGCATTTCGAGGGCAGCCATCTGTTCCGCGACAGCCTGCTGATCTCGCTGGAGCCGCCGATCAACGAAGGCGGAGACTGGCAGATCAAGCACAACTGGGAAAGCGAACGGGTCGGCGTCGCGACCCGCGCGCTCAGCTACGAAACGGTCAAGGGCGGTGCGCTGCAGATCGAGGTGGCCCTGCCGGCCGGCCACTCCAAGCCGGGCGTGTCGGGCAAGGTGCTGTTGATCGTGTCGGCGTGGAACACCTGACGGACATCGACGATTGCATCAGGGTTGGGGAAACTGCGCGATCAGCTCCACCTCCAGCACATAAGCCGGCTGGAACAGCCGCGCCACCTGCACCCAGCTGGCGGCCGGCAGATGGCCGGCGTAATAGTCCTTGCGCAGCTGCTTGTGGCGGATGAAGGCATCGAGATCGGTGGCGAACACCGTCTCCTTGACCACATGGCGGAAGTCCAGGCCGTTGGCAGCCAGGCTGCGCTGCAGCCCGCCATAGACCTGGGCGATCGCCTCCGGCATGGGGCCCTGTCCGACGATGCCGGAGATGTAGAGCGTGTTGCCGACGCGGCGCGCCTGGCAGTAGCCGATCTCCGCCTCGCCGGCGGGATGGGCGTGGATGCAGCTTGAAGAGATGCCCGCCGCCGCCGTGTCGCGCGTCGGTGGTGTGGCGCAGGCCGCCAGCAGGACGACGGGCATCGCAGCGAGCAGGAGCATCGGGCGAAATATGAGGGGCATCGTCTTCTTCTTCATCGGATCGGGCGGCGGACGAGATAGGCGAGAAAAGGATGCGCGGCAGCATAGGGCGTGCAGGCCCCGAGCGGGTTTCGGGTGAGGTACGGCGACCCCTTCCTGCTACATTGTCCGATGGGCAATTCCGCCTGCAGCCCTGGCTAGAATTCCCGCCAGTCCTGGGGTACCGCTCCCACTCTCATGGCCGCGTTCGGTACAAGCGCGCAGCCTGAGAAGAAGGTTGGTACATCATGAGCTCACAACAAGCTCTGGCGTGGTCGCTCATCGCGGCCAGCGTGGCGGCGGAAGTCGCGGGCACCATGGCCCTGCGCTATGCGGACGGTTTCACCAGGCTCATGCCCTCCGTCGCCGTCTGCGCGCTGTACGGGGTGGCGATCTGGCTGATGTCGATCGCCGTCAGGCAGCTTGAGGTCGGTCCGACCTATGCCGTCTGGGCGGGCAGTGGAACGGCGCTGACGGCGCTGCTGGGTATCGTCTGGTTCGACGAATCGGCCCACGCGGCGCGGCTGCTGGGCTTGGCCCTGATCGTGCTGGGCGTCGTGATCATCAACCTCGGCGCGCGCTAGCCAGCACGCCCCGCCTCAGCTCGCGCACGCCTGCCTGACCGCCCGCTCCCAGTTCGCCATCAGCTCGGCCGCGCGTTCGCGCGGCATGGTCGGCAGGAAGCGGCGTTCGGCGCGCCAGTTGTCGCCCAACTCGTCCAGGCTGCGGTAGACGCCGGCGCTCAGACCGGCCAGGTAGGCGGCGCCCAGCGCGGTGGTCTCGATCACCTTGGGGCGCACGACCGGGATGCCCAGCAGATCGGCCTGGAACTGCATCAGCAGGTTGTTGACGCAGGCGCCGCCGTCGACGCGCAGCTCGCTGACCGGCGCGCCGCCGGCGGCGACCGCGTCGCGGCTCATCGCCTGCAGCAGGGCCGCGCTCTGGAAGGCGATGCTCTCCAGCGCGGCGCGCGCGATATGGGCGACGGTGGAGCCGCGCGTCAGGCCGACTATTGATCCCCGCGCCTCGGCGTTCCAGTAGGGCGCGCCCAGGCCGGTGAAGGCCGGCACGAACATCACGCCGCCGGCGTCCGGCACGCTCTCCGCGAGGGCCTGCACCTCGCCCGAGCCCTTGATCGCCTGCAGCCCGTCGCGCAGCCATTGCACCACCGCGCCGCCGATGAAGACGCTGCCTTCCAGCGCGAACTCGGGCGTGCTGGTCGACTGCGCGGCGCTGGTCGTGATCAGGCCGTTGGCCGAGGTCTGGAAGCGCGCTCCGGTGTGCATCAGCATGAAGCAGCCGGTGCCATAGGTGTTCTTGGCCATGCCGGCCTTGAAGCAGGCCTGGCCGAACAGCGCGCTCTGCTGGTCGCCGGCGATGCCGCCGATCGTGATCGCGCCGCCCAGGTGCTCGGGCGCGACCCGGCCGAATTCATGCGCCGAGGGATGGACCGCCGGCAGGATGGCGGCGGGGATTTCCAGGAGCTCCAGGAGCTCCTGGTCCCAGCGGTTCTCGTGCACATTGAACAGCATCGTGCGCGCGGCATTGCTGACGTCGGTGACATGCATCTCGCCATTGGTCAGGCGCCAGATCAGCCAGGAGTCGATCGTGCCGAAGGCCAGCTCGCCGCGCTCGGCCTGCTCGCGCGCCTGCGGCACCTGGTCGAGGATCCACTTCAACTTGGTGCCGGAGAAATAGGCGTCGATCACCAGGCCGGTTTTGCCCTGCACCAGCGGGGTCAGGCCTTGCTCGCGCAGGGCGGCGCAGATGGGCTCGGCGCGGCGGTCCTGCCAGACGATGGCGTGATAGATCGGCAGGCCGGTCTTGCGGTTCCACACCACGGTGGTCTCGCGCTGGTTGGTGATGCCCAGGCCCTTGATGTCGGCCGCCTTCAGGTTCGCCTTGGCCAGCACCTCGCGCGCGACGGCCAGCTGGCTGTCCCAGATCTCCAGCGCGTCATGCTCGACCCAGCCGGGCTGCGGGTAGATCTGGCGGAACTCGCGCTGCGCCATCGCGACGATGCCGCCCTGCGCGTCGAACACGATGGCGCGGGAGCTGGAGGTGCCCTGGTCGAGGGCGAGCAGGTAGGTCATTGCTGTCTTGTCTCCGATAGGGTGACTCTGCGCTGGCGCCGATGCTCTCGCGCTCGCGCGGTTTGATCAAGCGAAGCCCGAGGATCCGGCTTTGCCGGTCCTTCGGGCTTGCCCCCGTGAGGGGGCGGAGCTCGGACACAAACAGTCCCTGCGGACTGTTTGTGCCTGGCGACGGCCAAGGCCTCCGGCCTTGGCGCGCGAAGCGCGTAGGGGGCGGTCCATCAGTCGGCCACGACCAACTCTACGCCGGCGTCGTTCAGCAGGGTGGGGAAGGGCTCGGGCGGGGCTTCGTCGGTGCAGATCAGGTCGATCTGCGGCAGCCGGGCGACCTCGGCCATCGCCGGGCGGTTGAACTTGCTGTGGTCGGCGGCCAGCCAGACCTCGCGCGAGTGCTCGATGATGGTGCGGGCGACCATCACCTCGCGGTAGTCGAAGTCGCGCAGCGAGCCGTCGCTCTCGATGCCGGAGATGCCGATCAGGCCGATGTCCACCTTGAACTGGCGGATGAAGTCCACCGCCGCCTCGCCGACCACGCCGCGGTCACGGTGCCGCACCGTGCCGCCCACCATGACCAACTCGCAGTCGGTGTTGTCGCTCAGGATGCTGGCGACGTTCAGGTTGTTGGTGATCACGCGCAGGCCCTTGTGGTGCAGCAGCTCGCGCGCCACCGCCTCGGTGGTCGTGCCCAGGTTCAGGATCAGCGAGCAGCCGTTCGGGATGCGCTGCGCGATCGCGCGGGCGATGCGCGCCTTGCCGTCCGCCTGCAGGGCCTGGCGCTGGCGGTAGGCGATGTTCTCGGTGGTGCTGGCGGGCACGCGCACGCCGCCGTGGAAGCGCGCGACCAGGCCGGCCTCGGCCAGGCGCTGCACATCGCGGCGCACGGTCTGCAGGGTGACGCCGAACTTCTCGGCCAGGGCCTCGACGCTGACCGAGCCGCGTGCGCGCACCTCGGTGAGCAGCTCGTTCTGGCGGGGGTTGCTGGGAATCATGGCGGGCAAGTGTAGGGCCCCGCAAACGCACCGTTCCGGGGTGGCTGCGAGCCTAAAGCGAACCAAAACGAACAAACTTAGGGATTAACCCTGGCATTAAACGCACCAAAACGCGTTAAAAAGAAAAAAGAAGAACAAAATAGCGAACTTTCTGATTCGCTTCCCGGAGACCTCAACGTGACCGCCGCCCAATCCACCGCCGCTGCTGCCAGCCCCGCGCCCAACGCCCAGCCCTACGACGTGCTCGTCGTCGGCGGCGGCATCAATGGCGCCGGCATCGCGCGCGACCTGGCCGGCCGCGGCTGGAAGGTGCTGCTGGCCGAGCGCGACGACTTCGCCTCGCACACCTCCTCCTCCTCGACCAAGCTGATCCACGGCGGCCTGCGCTACCTGGAGTACTACGAGTTCTCGCTGGTGCGCAAGGCGCTGCAGGAGCGCGAGGTGCTGCTGAAGAGCGCGCCGCACATCATGTGGCCGCTGCGTTTCGTGATGCCGCATGACCCGGCGATGCGCCCGGCCTGGATGATCCGCGCCGGCCTGTTCCTCTACGACCATCTGGCGCGCCGCGAGGTGCTGCCCGGATCGACCAGCGTGAACCTGCGCAGCTCACCGGTCGGCAAGCCGCTGAAGCTCAGCTACACGCGCGGCTTTGTCTATTCCGACGGCTGGGTCAACGATGCCCGCCTGGTGCTGTTGAACGCGCTGGACGCGCAGGAGAAGGGCGCCGAACTGCTGACGCGCAGCGCGGTCACCGCGGTGCAGCGCGAGGCCGATGCCTGGGTCGCGACGATCGCCACCCCCGAGGGCGAGCGGGTCGTGCGCGCCCGCGCCCTGGTCAACGCGGCCGGCCCCTGGGCCGAGAGCTTCCTGCGCGGCATCGCGCGACCGGCGCGCGGCGAGGCCCTGGCCACCAAGAGCCTGCGCCTGGTCAAGGGCAGCCATATCGTCGTGAAGCGCTGCTTCGAGCACGACCATGCCTACATCTTCCAGAACCCCGACAAGCGCATCATCTTCGCGATCCCCTACGAGGACGACTACACGCTGATCGGCACCACCGACGTCGAGCTGCCGCAGGAGGCGCTGGCCGGCCTGAGCAAGGCGCAAATCAACGAGCAGGAGATCGCCTACCTGTGCGAGCAGGCCAGCCGCTATTTCGCCAAGCCGGTGACGCGCGCGGACGTGGTGTGGAGCTATGCCGGCGTGCGCCCGCTGCTGGACGACGCCTCGGGCGACCCCTCGGCCGTCACGCGCGACTACCTGCTGGAGAGCAACACCCTGGGCGCGCCGCTGCTGTCGGTCTGGGGCGGCAAGATCACCACCTTCCGCAAGCTGGCCGAGGACGCGGCCGACCTGGTCGGCGGCATGCTGGGCGACAAGCGCCAGGCCTGGACCGAGAAGGCCTACCTGCCCGGCGGCGATCTGCGCGAATGGATCGGCGCGCCCAAGCGCCCCGACACCGATTTCGAGCGCCTGGTGACGGCCGTGCGCCAGCGCCATATCTGGCTGCCGGAAGCGCTGGCGCGCCGCCTGTGCCGCGCCTATGGTTCGCGCATCGGCCGCGTGCTGGGCGGCGCCTCCAACCTGGCCGAGCTGGGGCAGGAGGTGGCGCCGGGCCTGTACGAGATCGAGCTGCGCTACCTGCAGCGTGAGGAATGGGCGCGCGGCGCCGAGGACGTGCTGTGGCGCCGCTCCAAGCTGGGCCTGCACTACAGCGAGGCGCAGCGCCGGGCGGTGGCGGACTGGTTCCAGGCCCATCCGGCCGCCGGCATGTGAGCAAGTAGTACCCGAAAACAAGAGAGCAAGCACGATGCAATTGAGTCTGCAGGGCATCAGTCACCGGGTGGGCGCCGCCGAGCACCTCTACCCGCTGGACCTGACGCTCCAACCGGGGGCGGTCACCGTGCTGCTGGGCGCGACCCAGGCCGGCAAGACCACCCTGATGCGCCTGATGGCGGGGCTGGACCGGCCCACGGCCGGCAAGGTGCTGGTGGACGGGGTCGACGTCACCGGCATGCCGGTGCGCGAGCGCAATGTCGCGATGGTCTACCAGCAGTTCATCAACTACCCCTCGATGACGGTGCGCGACAACATCGCCTCGCCGCTGAAGCTGCGTGGCGGCGCCACCCGCGAGGCGATCGCCAAGCAGGTGGACCAGCTGGCCGAGAGGCTGCACATCGAGATGCACCTGGACAAGCTGCCGGCCCAGCTTTCCGGCGGGCAGCAGCAGCGCGTCGCGCTGGCGCGCGCGCTGGCCAAGAACGCGCCGCTGATGCTGCTGGACGAGCCGCTGGTCAACCTGGACTACAAGCTGCGCGAGGAACTGCGTGAGGAGCTGAGCCAGCTCTTCGCCACCGGTGGCTCCACCGTGGTCTATGCCACCACCGAGCCGGCCGAGGCCCTGCTGCTGGGCGGCTACACCGCGGTGCTGGACGCCGGCGAGCTGCTGCAGTACGGCCCGACCGCCGAGGTCTTCCACCGGCCCACCTCGCTGCGCGTCGCGCGCGCCTTCAGCGATCCGCCGATGAACCTGCTGCCGGCCCAGGGGCGCGGCGAGCGCATCGAGCTGATGCCGGGGCTGGCGCTGGCGCTGCCCGCTCAAGGAGCGGTGACCGTGGGCCTGCGCGCCAGCGCGCTGCGCGTCACCGGTCAGCCGGGCGACCTCGCGATCAAGGGCAAGGTCGAGCTGGCCGAGATCTCCGGCTCCGACACCTTCGTGCATGTGCACAGCGAGGTCGGCGAGCTGGTCGCGCAGCTGACCGGCGTGCATTACTTCGAGCTGGGCGCGCCCATCACCCTGTACCTGCAATCCGCGCAGGCCTATGTGTTCGACGCCCAGGGCGCGTTGGCGATCGCACCGCAGAGAGGCCGCTGAGATGGCAAGAATCGACCTCGACCTGGCCCATGCCTACCGGGCCAATCCGCAGAGCGACACCGACTACGCGTTGCTGCCGCTGAAGATGACGTTCGACGACGGCGGCGCCTATGCACTGCTGGGCCCCTCGGGCTGCGGCAAGACGACGATGCTCAACATCGTCTCGGGCCTCCTGAAGCCCTCGCATGGCTCGGTCAGCTTCGACGGCCGTGACGTCACCGCGCTGTCACCGCAGGAACGCAACATCGCCCAGGTGTTCCAGTTCCCGGTGATCTACGACACGATGACGGTGGCCGAGAACCTGGCCTTCCCGCTGAAGAACCGCGGCGTCGCGCCGGACCGGATCAAGGCCCGCGTCGGCAAGATCGCCGAGATGCTGGAGATGAGCGGCCAGCTGAACCAGCGCGCCGCCGGCCTGGCCGCGGACGCCAAGCAGAAGATCTCGCTGGGCCGCGGCCTGGTGCGCGAGGATGTCTCGGCGGTGCTGTTCGACGAACCGCTGACCGTGATCGACCCGCACCTGAAATGGCAGCTGCGGCGCAAGCTCAAGCAGATCCACCATGAGCTGAAACTGACCCTGATCTACGTGACACACGACCAGGTGGAGGCGCTGACCTTCGCCGATCAGATCGTCGTGATGTCGCGCGGCCGCGCGGTGCAGGTCGGCTCCGCCGACGCGCTGTTCGAGAAGCCGCAGCATATGTTCGTCGGCAACTTCATCGGCTCGCCCGGCATGAACTTCCTGCCGGGGCGCTTCAAGAGCAACGGCGTGATCGAGGTGGCGGGGCAAGACCTGCCCCTGTCCTTCGGCGTGCTGTATCAGCAGCTGGAGCAGGCGGGCGAGTTCACCCTGGGCGTGCGGCCCGAGTATGTGGGCCTGGCCCCGAGCGGCAGCGCCGGCACCCTGCGCGCCAGCGTGGCCCAGGTGCAGGACATCGGCACCTACTGGCTGGTCAGCTTGCAGGCCGGCGCCCATCCGCTCAAGCTGCGCCTGCCCGCGCAGGAACAGCCGCCGGCCATCGGCGCCGAGGTCTGGCTGCAGGTGCTGGGCACCCACACCTGCTTCTACGGCCGCGACGAGCGGCTGCTTAACAACCACTCTCTTGCCAAGGAAGGGCTGCAAGCATGAAGCCCATCAATCAGAAGGCCTGGTTCCTGGTGCTGCCGGTCTTCATCTGCGTGGCCTTCTCGGCCATCCTGCCGCTGATGACGGTGGTGAACTACTCGGTGCAGGACATCATCTCGCCGGAGCGCCGCGTCTTCGTCGGCGTCGAATGGTTCGCCAATGTGATGCGCGACGAGGAGCTGCATGGCGCGCTGTGGCGCCAGCTCGGCTTCTCGCTGGCGGTACTGCTGGTCGAGATCCCGCTGGGTATCGCGCTGGCGCTGTCCATGCCGGCGCAGGGCTGGAAGGCCTCGGCGGTGCTGGTGATCGTGGCGCTGTCGCTGCTGATCCCCTGGAACGTGGTCGGCACCATCTGGCAGATCTACGGCCGGGCCGACATCGGCCTGCTCGGCGCCGCGCTGCAGGCCCTGGGCGTGGACTACAACTACACCGGCAATGCCAGCGACGCCTGGCTGACCGTGCTGGTGATGGATGTCTGGCACTGGACGCCGCTGGTGGCGCTGCTGTGCTTCGCCGGCCTGCGCTCGATCCCCGATGCCTACTACCAGGCCGCGCGCATCGACGGTGCCAGCAAGTTCGCGGTGTTCCGCTACATCCAGCTGCCCAAGATGCGCGGCGTGCTGATGATCGCGGTGCTCTTGCGCTTCATGGACAGCTTCATGATCTATACCGAACCCTTCGTGCTGACCGGCGGCGGCCCCGGCAATGCCACCACCTTCCTCAGCCAGTACCTGACGCAGAAGGCCGTCGGCCAGTTCGACCTGGGCCCGGCCGCGGCGTTCTCGCTGATCTACTTTCTGATCATCCTGCTGCTGTGCTTCATCCTCTACAACTGGATGCAGGCGCTGGGCCAGGCCGAAAAGACGGAGGCCGCTCATGGATGAGAAACGCTTCAAGAAGCGCACGATCTTCCTGATCGCCTACCTGGTGTTCGCCCTGCTGCCCATCTACTGGATGGTCAACATGAGCTTCAAGACCAACCAGGAGATCCTGTCCAGCTTCAGCTTTTTCCCGCAGGCCTTCACCTGGGACAACTACAAGACGATCTTCACCGACCCGTCCTGGTACTCGGGCTATATCAACAGCCTGATCTATGTGGCGATCAACACGGTGATTTCGATCACCGTGGCGCTGCCGGCCGCCTATGCCTTCAGCCGCTATTCCTTCCTCGGCGACAAGCATGTGTTCTTCTGGCTGCTGACCAACCGCATGACGCCGCCCGCGGTGTTCCTGTTGCCCTTCTTCCAGCTCTACACGACCCTGGGCCTGATGGACACCCACCTCGCGGTGGCGCTGGCCCATCTGCTGTTCAACGTGCCGCTGGCGGTGTGGATCCTGGAAGGCTTCATGAGCGGCATCCCTCGAGAAATCGACGAGACCGCGTACATCGACGGCTACAGCTTCCCGCGCTTCTTCCTGACCATCTTCCTGCCGCTGATCAAGGCGGGCGTCGGCGTCGCGGCCTTCTTCTGCTTCATGTTCAGCTGGGTCGAGCTGCTGCTGGCCCGCACCCTGACCAGCGTCAACGCCAAGCCCATCGTCGCGACGATGACCCGCACCGTCAGCGCTTCCGGCATGGACTGGGCGACGCTGGCCGCGGCCGGTACCCTGACCATCGTGCCGGGCGCGATCGTGATCTGGTTCGTGCGCCACTACATCGCGAAGGGTTTCGCGATGGGACGCGTTTGAGGAGCATCGGATGTTTGACTGGATGGTTTGGACGACGCCCGTCGCCGTCTTTTTCACCTGCATCGTGCTGATGCTGGCCGGCATGACGGTCTGGGAAATCAAATCCCCGACCAGCCTGCGCAAGGGCTTCCTGCCGCTGAAGACGACGCGCGGCGACCGGCTCTTCATCGGCCTGCTCAGCGCGGCCTATATCAACCTGGCCTTCGTCGGCCTGGCCGCCCGCTTCGCCGAATGGTTCAAGCTGGAGAGCGAACCCAGCGTCTGGATCAGCTTCGTGCTGTCGATGCTCGTGCTGGCGCTGATCATGCGCAAGGGCTGACGACGGTTTTTCCTTCAGGATCCGGCCCCCTCACTCCCCCGGGGCCGCCGCCATCCTCGTGCAGGGGGACGTTTGTTCGATGACCGAAGAGGAGACAAGAGTGCAACAAAAGATCAAATACACCGCCCTGGCCGCAGCGGCGCTGCTGGCCCTCGGCGCACAGGGCGCCTTCGCTGGCGAGGCCGAGGCCAAGAAATGGGTGGACAGCGAGTTCCAGCCGTCCACCTTGAGCAAGGACCAGCAGATGGCCGAGATGAAGTGGTTCATCGAGGCGGCCAAGAAGCTGCAGGCCAAGGGCGTCAAGCAGATCTCGGTGGTCTCCGAGACCATCACCACCCACGAGTACGAGGCCAAGACCCTGGCCAAGGCCTTCAGCGAGATCACCGGCATCACCGTCAAGCATGACCTGATCCAGGAAGGCGACGTGGTCGAGAAGCTGCAGACCTCAATGCAGTCCGGCAAATCGATCTACGACGGCTGGATCTCCGACTCCGACCTGATCGGTACCCATTACCGCTACGGCAAGATCATGAACCTGACCGACTACATGGCCGGCGCAGGCAAGGAGTTCACCAACCCCGGCATCGACATCAAGGACTTCATCGGCACCAGTTTCACGACCGCGCCGGACGGCAAGCTCTACCAGCTGCCCGACCAGCAGTTCGCCAACCTGTACTGGTTCCGCGCCGACCTGTTCGAGCGCAAGGACCTGAAGGACAAGTTCAAGGCCAAGTACGGCTATGACCTGGGCGTGCCGCTGAACTGGAGCGCCTACGAGGACATCGCCGAGTTCTTCACCAACGATGTGAAGAACATCGACGGCAAGCCCATCTACGGCCATATGGACTACGGCAAGAAGGACCCCTCGCTGGGCTGGCGCTTCACCGATGCCTGGCTGTCGATGGCCGGCACCGCCGACAAGGGCATCCCGAACGGCATGCCGGTCGATGAATGGGGCATCCGCGTTGCCGACGACAAGTGCACCCCGGTGGGCGCCTCGGTGGCCCGCGGCGGCGCCACCAACTCGCCGGCCGCCGTCTACGCGCTGACCAAGTACGTGGACTGGATGAAGAAGTACGCGCCCAAGGAAGCCACCGGCATGACCTTCGGCGAGGCCGGCCCGGTGCCGGCCCAGGGCCAGATCGCGCAGCAGATCTTCTGGTACACCGCCTTCACCGCCGACATGACCAAACCCGGCCTGCCGGTCGTCAATGCCGACGGCACGCCCAAGTGGCGCATGGCCCCCGGCCCGAACGGCCCCTACTGGAAGCAGGGCATGCAGAACGGCTACCAGGACGTCGGCAGCTGGACCTTCTTCGCCAACCACGATGCCAACAAGACGGCCGCGGCTTGGCTGTACGCGCAGTTCGTGACGGCCAAGACCACCTCGCTGAAGAAGACCATCGTCGGCCTGACCCCGATCCGCGAGAGCGACATCCGCTCCAAGGCCATGACCGACATGGCGCCCAAGCTGGGCGGCCTGGTCGAGTTCTACCGCAGTCCGGCGCGCGTGGCCTGGACCCCGACCGGCACCAACGTGCCCGACTATCCGAAGCTCGCGCAGCTGTGGTGGAAGAACGTGGCTCAGGCCGTCACCGGCGAGAAGACTCCGCAGGCCGCGATGGACACGCTGGCCGACGAGATGGACCAGGTGATGGCCCGCCTGGAGCGCGCCGGCATGGCAAATTGCCCGCCCAAGCTGAACAAGAAGGAAGACCCGAAGAAATGGCTGACCGACAAGGGCGCTCCCTGGGCCAAGCTGGCCAACGAGAAGCCCAAGGGCGAGACCATCGCCTATGACAAGCTGCTGAACGCCTGGAAGGAAGGGCGCGTGCGCTAAGCCAGAACTGCGGCCTCTGCCTTTGCAGGCGAGGGGCTGCAGTGGAGTCCCTCCAGAAACAAAGCGTCGCCTGCGGGCGGCGTTTTTTTTGGAGATCGCTTCGCGTCCCTGTTGACGTAGGCCGTCTTGGCCTGTCGGCAAGCCTAGTGGATTACCCAGGCTTCCATTCGGCGATGGCGCCTCGTTATGCTGGTCCTCGCCCGAACAGAGTCTAGGCACATGACCCAATGACCGGCGGGCACCTTCGTCATCAAGGGAGAGAAAACCATGAAGAAACTAGTGCTTGCCTTGGCAAGCGCCTGCGGCATTGTTTTGCCTGCGCAGGCCGAGTTCAATATCGAGTACGTGCGAGGCGCCATCACGGCGACGGCCAAGTATGGCAATTACGCACCCATCCAGGAGTCCGAACCATTCAACCCGGCCTGGCCGGTGAATGGTGGCCTGCGTGCCGTCTCCGAACGCTTCTTTGGCCTGTATGAACAAACCTCCACCGCAATCGGGGATGCATTGAGTAGAGAAGCGGCCGCAAGAGGGGCCAGCTTCTCTGGGGGATGGCTATCGGGACCTTTGAGTCTGGGGCTTTCCGGTGCGGGTGGGCTGCAACGGGCAAACCTCAGCGTCGGTTACTTCGGTGGCACGTTCAGGGTCAAGAAATCCAAGCTGGGCGGATTGATCTCCGGCGAGTGTCAAGCCTTGATCAATGTCCAAGACATCAGAGCAAGCGTGGCGTACGACCCCAGGACGCTTCAAGTTGTGCCGGGAGCATCCACGGTGGCGGCGCAGCCTAGCTATGGCTCTGTCACCTGTGAGTCCAATCTGGGTTTCGTCCCGTTCCTGGGTGGCTACATCGAACGCTTGGCGACGAGGGAGTTCAGCGCGGCCTTGGACCAGGCCTTGGCGCAAGTCCCGCACCTGCTGCTCAGGGAGGCGGTCGGCTCGGTAGCTGGCGGGCTGAGCAAGGTGTCTGCCGCGTTTTCTAGTGCCGCTCGGCTGTACCCCAGCCAGGCTGCTCCGCTGCTACGAGACTATCTGGCCAACAACGCCGCGTACTTCCTGGAAGGGCGGAGTCTGTCGCTTGAGCTCAATCGAGCACCTCGGAACAACTACAACCCGTCCTGGGGTAATCCGCTGGGCAACGACATCTATCGCTTCCAGGCTTATGCGTTCAAGCTGGATTTGTCTGACCAGAACACCGCGTTCACGCTCAGCCTGAGCGAGGAAACTGACTATCGCTACACCTGGTTCTGCAACAAGCCCGTCGGCCAGGAGTGCCCGATCGACATTTGAAGCTCCGAGGGCTGTCTACTCAGCCGGAGAGTGGCTGCGGGCCAAGCCGAGCATCGAATGATGCTCGGCTTGCCCTCACACAAGAACGGCCGCAACAGCCCGCTTTGAGAAAGTGAAGCAGATGGCGCCGTGAACGGAACCGGTGGTTCCGGCTCACTGCGCCATCACCGTCACCAGCGCAAAGAAGATGAAGCTGGGCCCGAAGCAGGGTACGCCGTCGGCATCCGTCATCCGCCAGATCGAGGCGACGGTGCAGCTTTCCTTCGGCGCGGCGAAGTCCACGGCGATATGCACGGGCTGGCCGGGCAGGGTGTCCGGCAGCGCGATCTCGCGATACAGGCTGGCCAGATAGGCCTCCTGCACGGCTTCGAGGCCGCCGTCCGGGCGCCGCCGGGCGATCGCGTATTCGCCGTCGACCCGCTGCACGCGGCGGCCCCGCCAGGGGCGGCTGCCCAGGTTCTGCAGCTCCCAGATCTTGCGGAAGGACTCGCCCGGCGAGACCACCGCATGGTCGGGCGTCGTCACGTCGGCGTTGAAGGCCGCGATGTCCTCCGGGTCGCGCGGGTTGACGGCCCGATTGGTCGCTAAGGGGAAGGCGCCGAAGGCCGCCGAGCCCTGCAGGTCGGCGTAGTAGCGGAACAGCAGCAGCGGCGAGACCTGCAGCGCGCCGGCCAGCCTGACCAGGGTGCGCACCGAGGGATCGCGCGCGCTGCCGTTGGCCAGGTCATAGAGATAGGTCCGGGCAAGCCCCGCCTCGGCCGCCAAGGCCGTGAGCGTCTTGCCCAACTCCCTGCCGCGCCGCGCCAGCAGGCCGCGCAGCGGCTCCGGTGAACTTGATGTTTGTGTCATGCCCTGGACGGCCCGTGGGGCCGCTCCTTCTCCCATCCCAGGTGCACAGCGTACGCCAAGCCTGACGAGCCGTACGCCAAACCCGACGCGGGGCACTCAAGAATTCATCGGCGCTCACGACGCTGTGAGCCGTGTCGGATGGCGATTTGATGAGGAGGAGAGCATGACGACGGAAGCTGGCCGGCGGCGCTGGGAGGGCGCGCTGATCCTGATCACCGCCCTGTGGGGCTGGTCCTTCGTCGCGATCCAGGCGGCCCTGGCCGAGCTGAGCGACTCGGCCTTCAATGCCTACCGCTTCCTTGTCGCGGCGCTGGTCATGCTGCCGGTGCTCGCGGCCCGGCGGGTCGCGCTGTCGAGAGCCGATGTCGTGCAGGGCGGCTTGGCCGGGCTGGCGCTCTATCTGGCGTTCTTCTTCCAGACCAAGGGACTCAAGTTCACGACGGCTTCCAACGCCGCCTTCATCACCGGCCTCGCCGTCGTTTTCACGCCGTTGATCCTGCTGGTCTGGCTGCGGGTGAGGCCCGGGAGGTCGCAGCTGCTCGGCGCCCTGCTGGCCACCCTCGGTCTGGCCTTGCTGACGCTGAAGGGCTTGAGCGTCGGGACCGGCGACCTGCTGGTGCTGCTGTGCGCGGCCTCGTTCGCGCTGCATATCGTGGTGCTGGCAAGGGCCAGCAAGCGGGCGGACAGCGTCAACCTCGCCTTCGTTCAGGTGCTGGTCGTCGGCCTGCTGTCCCTGCTGCAGTCGCTGGCCGGGCAGGAGTTCACCCTTCCCAGCGGCGCCGCCACGATCCGGGCGGTGCTGCTGATCGGCATCCTGGGCACAGCGCTGGGCTTCTATGTCCAGACCCGGGCCCAGGTCGCCTCGTCGCCGAACCGCATCGCGCTGATCATCGTGCTGGAGCCGGTGTTTGGCGGCCTGTTCGGCTATCTGCTGGCGGGCGACCGGCTGAGCGTGCCGAACTGGATCGGCGCGGCCCTGATCGTCATGGGCATGCTGGTCGCGGAACCCAGAATCCCGGCGCGCGGGCCGCGAGCCGTGGCCTGACCGTCCGGCAATTGGTGAACCCGGCGTTGCCGGCGTAAGCAGCTGTTGCGCATGTGGCAAATTTGGACGACTCGCGGCGGCTCGATCGGGACAATCGCGGGCCATGCAGTACCCCATCCCGCTCCCCTCTCGCCCCGCCCGCCCGCTGCCGATGCTGGCCTGTCTGTCCGTTTTTCTGCTGCTCGCGGCCTGTGGCGGCGGGGGCGGTGGGAGTGAAGGCGGCAGCGAGACCACCAGCAGCGTGCCCGCGGTGCCGCCGCCGGCCGCCTCCGCGCCGGTGGTGGTGACCCCGCCGCCACCCGCGCAGGCCGCCGCCGTGCAATGCGAGCTGCCGGACTTCCAGGCCGAGCTGCTGCGCCTGATCAACGAGCGCCGTGCCCGCGGCGCGGTCTGCGGTGCCGAGACCCTCGCGGCCGCGCCGGCACTAGCCTGGCAGACGCAGCTGGCGCAGGCCGCGGCCAGGCATTCGCAGGACATGGCGGACAAGAGCTTCTTCAGCCACACCGGCTCGGACGGCAGCAATGCCGGCCAGCGCATCAGCGCCACCGGCTACACCTGGAGCCGCTGGGGCGAGAACATCGCCTATGGCTACACCAGCAGCGCGGCCGTGGTGGACGGCTGGATGAAGAGCGAGGGCCATTGCCGCAACATCATGAACCCGGCCTTCACCGAGATGGGTCTGGCCTGCGTGCGGCAGAGCCAGAGCAATCCGGCCAGCACGGTGCGCTGGGCCTGGACCCAGGCCCTGGCCACCCCTCGCTGACCTAGCAGCAGCGATCCCGCCCGCCGGCCTTGGCCGCGTAGAGCGCGCGGTCGGCGCGCTGGCAGACGGTGCGCGCATCGTCCTGCGGCGTGGCCAGCGCCAGGCCGGCGCTGGCGCTGTAGGCCAGCTCGGGCCGCTCCGCGATCGGGCGCGCCTGGCGCAGGCGCTGTAGCAGCCGCTCGACGATGGCCCGCGCCTGCTCCGGCGCGACGTCGACCAGCAGCAGCATGAACTCCTCGCCGCCCAGGCGGCCGCAGGCGTCGCCGCGCCGCGTGCTCTGCTGCAGCTGGCGCGCGAAGTCGCACAGCACCCGGTCGCCGGCCTCATGGCCCAGCCCGTCGTTGATGCGCTTGAAATGATCGAGGTCCAGCAGTACCACCGCCAGCCGGCCGTCCTCGCCGCCGGGCTGGCGCAGCCGCTCCAGCTGCGCGTCCAGCTGCTGCAGCACATGGGCGCGGTTGCTGAGCCCGGTCAGCGCATCGGTCTGCGCGGCGCGCAGCGCCCGGTCGCGCTCCTGGCGCAGCGCGCGGCCGCCGGTCTTCAGCGCCGTGATGTCGCTGGCGCTGCAGTACATCCAGCCGCCGGGCAGCATGGTCTCGCTCATCCAGATCCAGCGGCCATCGACCAGATCCGCCTCGAAGGCGCGAAAGGGCTGTTTGCCGCGGCGCGAGGCCGCCGCCGCCAGCCAGGCCTCGGGGTCGGCGGCCGAGACCACATTGCCGCGCCCGGCGGCGCAGTTGGCCCGCATCATCTCCAGCCAGTTCAGGCGCCCGTCGGGCACGGCGTGGAAGGCCGCGCGGAAGGCCGGGTTGGCGAAGCGCAGCACATCGCGCTCGTCGAACAGGGCCAGCAGCTGCGGGCTGGCCTCGTGCAGCGCCAGCAGCTGGCGCGCCAGCTCGTCGTCATCATCACCATCGTCATGGGCCGAAGGGTTCATGCGTGCACGCAGCGAAAAAGAGGGTCAGGGCTTGAGGGCTAGTGTTGCACAGCGGGGCGCTATCCCAATCTTGTCAGCAGGCTGCGCGCCGGCCATTCCGTTTCCCGGGCGTGGCCCGTAGCATCGCGGCGAACCTCATTGCATGGAGCCAAGCGTCCCGATGTCTGCCGTCCAGCACACCCCGCGCCTGCTGCTGCGCCCCCCGGTCGCCAGCGATCTGGAGCGCCTGTTCGCGATCTATGGCGATCCCGCCACCAATGTCTACAACCCCTTCGGCCCCTTTGCGGACCGGGAGAAGGCGCGCAGCGTGCTGACGGGCTGGATCGAGCATTGGCAGCAGCATGGCTTCGGCCAATGGGCGATCGAGCTGCGGGAGGCGCCGGGCCGGGTGATCGGCTTCGGCGGCATCGGCTACCGCAAGTACCTGGAGCAGGAGGCGCTGAACCTGGGCTACCGCTTCGCGACCGAGGCCTGGGGCCATGGCTATGCCACCGAGCTGGCACGGGCCGCGCTGCAGCATGCCTTCGGCAGCCTGAAGCTGCCCGAGGTCTTCGCGATCGTGCGGCCGGTCAACCAGCCCTCGATCCATGTGCTGGAGAAGGCCGGCCTGCAGCGCATCGGCAGCCTGGACGACGTGCCGGGGCAGGAGCCCAGCCATCTGTACCGGGCCACGGCCCTGGGGTTGGCGGCCTAGCTAACGCGACGCGCTGTCAACCACCCGGTGGCACGGCGCAATACCGGCCGGCGCCGCCAAGGTCTCGAGCAGGAAGTCCGGGCGGAGATCCAGGCCCTGCAGCGCCTCGCGGTGGAACCAGCGGAACTCCAGCCGCACCCGGCTCGGCGCCTCGCCGTTCAGGCCGGCGCTGAACTCGAAGCGCTCGAAGGCCTCGGCCTTGTCGGCCAGCAGCAAGGGCGAACCCGCCGGCAAGGTGACCGGGAAGTAGAGCTCCAGGCCATGCTGCGGCCGCCCGCGGTAGTCGTAGAGGTTCTCGGCCACGACCTCCAGCGGGCCGACCTCGACCAGCGTCAGGTCCAGCTCCTCGCGCATTTCGCGTCGCAGCGCGGCCTCGGCCGTCTCGCCGGCCTCGACCCGGCCGCCGGGCAGGGCCCAGAAGGTGTCGGCGCCGACGCGGTGCAGCAGCACGAAATCGCCATCGCGGATGAGGGCGGCCGCACGCAGGTGAAAGCGCCAGGCGCCGGCGTCGAAGGAGATCATCATCGGGGTGCGGCTGTTCATCGCCGCGATTCTGACCGCTGAGTGTTCCCCTAGGTCTGCGGCAACTGAATCAGTCCGGCAGGCCGTAGATCACCCGACTCTCGGTTCTGACAAAGATCCCATTCCTTTCCAGCTCGTCGAGCAGGCGCAGGGTACTGGGCTCATCCAGTCGTGGACTAAAAAGGGCGCTGATGGATCCAATCAAGGTCTTGACCTTGGCGGGGCGCTGCTTGCCGCGATGGACAAGATAGGCCAGGGCCACCGACAGCTTTTCATCCTCGGGAGCCATGCTGTCGGCCTTGCTACCCAGTGCGGATATGTCTTGCAAGGTCAGACTGCGCGACACCTTCAGTCCCTTGTCGCTCTTCAGATGCGAAATTAACGGATCTAGATCCTTGTCTGCCGTGATGACGTGGAAGCAGGCCTGTGGGTCAGCCGCGGCCAGTTCACCGATGTAGTACGCGACATGAAAGTCCAGCGCATTGTTCCCGCAGCCACCAATCTTGATGTAACGGACGTCCTCACCCTTGCTCTGCAGAGCCGAGACCAAGTCGAAATTCACTCGGGGCTGTTTGGCTCCTACGAAAACGAGGACCTTGAAACAAGCCGGGCGCAACAACTCCGCCATCGAGGGCTGCACGTTTTCGTAGTCGATGAGGATGTAGTTGGTCTTGATGATCCGTGCTCCAAGCTCGCAGGGTGCTCGGGCCTTGCGACTCAAGCTTTCGCGTTCGGATGCTGCGCCGCCTTGATCCGCTTCACCTCCGCCAGCTGGTAGCGGAAGGCGGCGATCGCGTCCTGGGACTTGGGGTCCCATTGCTGCACCGGCAGATGGGCCAGCACGGCCTCCAGCGCATCGGCGAGCTGGCCGATCTGGCGGCCGTAGCTGCCGACATCCTCGAGGATGCGGCGCTCCAGCTGCGGGTCGCTGGACTTGCCGAGGTTGATGTTCACCAAGCCGACCTGACCGGCCATCAGCCTGCCGGCCCAAACCCAGGGATTGATGGTCTGGCTGACATCGCCAGACAGGGGTAGCAGCACGTTCGCCATCGCCTCGCTCCTCCGCATCCAGAACAGGAAGCCGCAGCGTAGCGCATGCCACCGCGCTTGCGGATGACGATGTGGCTCAGCCGGCCCGGCCCTGGAACATCAGCCGCTCGGCCAGCTCGCGCTGCGCCACCGGCAGGCGTGCCGCGCTGTCGATCAGGCGGATCGCCTGTTCGCAGCCGCCAGCGCTGCCGCCACCGGTCCACAGGTTCAGGAACAGGCCCGGCGCCTGCGCGCCGAGCGTGCGGCGCACCACCTCCAGCTCCACGCCGCTGGGCGGGCGCGGCAGCCAGCGCGGCAGCTCGGCCTCGGCCGCGGCGCCCATCCAGCTGGTCTCCTGCGCCAGCAGCTCCACCGGCAGCTGGCGCCGCCAGGCCAGGTCGCCGCCCAGCAGGGCGCGGCAGGCCGGCTCGCCGGCCATCGAGGCGGTCGCGCGCAGCTGGGCGCGCAGCAGGACCAGGTAGCGCCGCCGCAGCTCCGGCGGCGCGGCGACGATCAGCTCCGGCAGGCGCGGCGCCAGCACGCGCAGCGCGGCCAGCTGGGCCGCATCGGCGACCGTGGACTCGGCCGGGGCGGCCGCGCCGGGCGCGCTGCTGCTGCTGCTTCGCACCGCCAGCATCGCGCGCGCGGCCTCGTCCAGCAGGCCGGGGAAGCGCTGCTCGAGCCGGTACCAGGCCGGGTTGCCGCGCAGCGCGTCGGCATGGGCCTCCAGCAGGCTGGCGTCGGCGCCGCCGGGCAGCTCGACGTCCAGGGTCTGCGGCGGCGCGGCGACCAGCGCATGCGCGACCAGCTCCTCGTTCTTCGGGTACCACATGCTGTGCGCCGGCGTGCGCGCGGTGCGCTCGACGAAATACTCGGGCAGGCCCATGCGGCGGTAGGTGGCCGAGAGCTCGCGGTTCGCCATCTCGTCGAACACCGGGTTGTAGGTGCCGCTGGAGGCGCGGTGGAAGCCGAGCTGGGCGCCGGGCATCAGCTGGCGCTGCGCACCGGCCAGGAAGACCAGGGTGCAGGCGCTCTCGCAGCCGCCCACCGCGCGCGTGCCGGCGCCGGCCTTCTTGACCATCTCGACCATGCGCTCGGCCTCGTAGACGCGGCCGCCCGGCGAGGCCAGCTCGAACAGGCGCACCGGCTGGCGCGTGCCGGCCAGCACGGTCTGCAGCCGGGTGGCGTCGCCCATGCCGATCGGGCCGTCCAGGCGCAGGGTGCGGCCGTCGGCCGAGAGCTTGAACGTGGCCTGGCCGATCGGGTCGGTGCCGCGCGCCAGCTGCCAGTACTCGTCCATCTGCGGCCCAAAGCCAACCAGGGTCGACAGCAGCAGCTGCACCGCCGAGCCGATCAGGCTCAGGCGCGCCAGCCAGCCCCACAGCAGCGAGCCGTTCTCGCGCAGATAGGCGCTGGCGGCGCGCCAGGCGCCGACGATGCACCAGAGGCTCACCACGACGATCAGCGGCCAGCCGATCAGCACCGCGATGCTGCCGGCCTGCAGCGCCTCGCCCTTCATGCTGATCCAGGTCATCAGCGCGCTCAGCGCCAGCGCCAGCGGCACCGACAGCAGCACATTGTTGACCCAGTAGCTCTGCGCCAGGCTCAGCTCGCCGCGCCAATGGCGCCCGATATAGCTGCTGCCGTACTCGTCGGCCACCGTGCCGTCGCGCCGGGTGCGGCGCACGACGCGGGTGCCGGCCAGCTTGTCGTGCCAGGCCAGGCGGTCCGGGTCGAAGCCGGCCCAGGCGAAGCCCAGGCCCAGCGGCAGGGCCGACAGCAGATAGCCGACCCAGCGCAGCGCGGCCTGCGCCGGGCTGGGCCGGGCACCGCTGCGCGCGTCGACGACGCGGATACCGGTCAGCAGCTTGCCCGGCGTCGCGCCCTGCCAGGTCCAGAAGGTGATGCACAGCAGGGCCGGCAGCAGCCAGTTGATCGCGAGGCTCAGCGGCCGCAGATCATTCAGCTGCGCGATGGTCTCGCCATAGGCCAGCCACATCAGCGGCATCGACAGCGCCAGCATCAGCATCACGTCCAGCAGCAGCGCCCAGACTCTCGTGCCGAAGGGTGCCGTTGGCGCCGGGCGGCGCGGCGGGCGCTTCGGCGCGGGGCGCAGGTCGGACAGCGGCGAGGGGGCTTCCTCTTCCTCCACCGGCGCGTCGTGATCGACCATCGTCGGGTCGAGGCTGCGCGGCGCGCGCCTGCCGCTGCCGGACCCTGGCTGCTTGTTCATGACCTGACCCTCTTCTCCCTTGCAGAGCTGCTCACTCTAGCGGCTGCGCCGCCGCTGCGGTTCCGGGAGATGCCGGTTTTTTCACGCCGGCCGGCCCTCCGATGGGGGAGGGGCAGGCGCCGGCCAGGTCTTCAGCCGACGCGCCGCGGCAGCAGCGGCGTCCGCAGCAGGCGCCGGCACCAGGGGTCGTAGACCGACTGGGCCAACTGGGAGAGCTGCTGCAGCCGCTGCGGCAGATCGCGCAGGATCTCGTTGCGGTTCTGCACCGCCGGCCCTTGCGACCGGGCCAGCAGGCTGCCACCGGCGCCGCACCAGTCGCGCAGGCCCTGGGCCGTCAGCTCCAGATGGCATTGCAGCGCCAGATGCGGGCCGAGCGCGAAACCCTGGTTCAGGCAACGCCGCGCGAACATCAGCCGGCGCGCGCCGCGCGGCAGCTCGAAGGTATGCGCATGGGCATTGAACACCAGTACCTGCATCGGCGAGCCGCGGAACAGGGTCTGGCCCTCGGGCGTCAGCAGCGCATGGTTCCAGCCCACGGTGGCCGTGGGGCTGGGCAGCACCCGTGCGCCGGCGGCGGTCGCCAGCATTTGCGCGCCGAAGGCGTGGCCCAGCACCGGTACGTCATGGGCCAGGGCCGAGGCGCACAGGCGCAGCTCGGCATGGATCCAGGGCAGGTCATCGCGCACCTGCCGCTCGCTGCCCAGCAGCACCAGGCCCGCGAAGTCGCGCGCATGGGCGGGCAGGCTCTGGCCCAGCTCGGGGCGCAGCAGCATGGTGGGCAGGCCGTGGCGGCGCAGGCAGTCCAGCAGGCTGCCCGGGCCCAGATGGTCCTCGTGCTGGATGATGAGCACCGGTTTCATCGCGTGTCGTCCTCGCGTGCGGAACAAAGATCAGCGATGCTGGCCCGGGCGGCATCAAGCCGGTGTCCAGCTTGGCGGCCGCGGCCTCAAGAGACCGTCAAGCTCAATCGTCGCCGAAGGGGAACTTGCCCGGCACCACCATGCTCTGCGACAGCCGCGCGACCACGCCGTTCTTGAAATGCACATTGAAGCGCAGCAGGTAGCCGCCCTGGTCCGGGCGCACGTTCCAGTCCCAGACATCCTCGCCGCTGAGCTTGAAGAACATGCGGCTGCGCTCCAGCCCCAGGCGGCGGCTGACCTGCAGCTGGGTCATGCCGGTCTCGATCGCGAAGCGGCTGGCCTCGGTCAGGGTGTCCTCGATAGTGAGCAGGCGGCCGGCGCGGTCCAGGGTCACCAGATAGCAGGTCTGGCCGAAAGGCTGGGAGGAGTACTCGAGCGTCTGGCCGCCGTCCGGGTTGCTCCAGCTGCGCACCGGCTGGCCGTAGCGCGCCTGGACATCCTGGGCGGTGCTCTGGCCCTTCACCAGCGCCGGGTCATGCGCCAAGGTGGCGCAGCCGGCCAGCAGGGCCAGGGCGAACAGGGCGGGCAAGAGAAGAAGGCGGGTTGCGGACGAGCTCATCGCCGTGCTCCTAGGTGATGGCCTTCGATTATTCCGCATGCCGCCCGCCGGCGCGGTCAAGATCCGGTCAGCTAAGCGCCGCACAGTGGGGCATCGCAGCCCCTTGTTGAAAGAGAAAGCATCGATGACGACGACGACGGCCCCCCAAGACCTGTACCGCCAGAAACGCCGCCGCAGCGCCGAAGAGGCGCTGGACCTGCTGTGCGACGGCGACTTCATCATCGTGCCCACCGGCGTGGCCGAGCCGCCGGCGCTGCTGACGGCGCTGTCCGACCAGCGGCGGCGCTTTCGCGACATCAAGGTGGGCCAGATCCTGCCGGTGCGGCGCTTCGGCTATTTCGACCCGGAGACCGCCGAGCATGTGCGCCACATGGCCTTCTTCTTCGGCGCGGCCTCGCGCGCCGGCGGCCAGGCCGGCTGGATCGACTTCATCCCGAGCTACTTCTCCGAGATGCCGCAGCTGATCGAGCGCGGCCTGATCCCGGCCGACGTGGTGTTCGCGCTGGCCTCGCCGATGGATGCGCATGGCTATTTCTCGCTCAGCCTGGGCGCCGACTACACGATGGCCGCGCTGGCCAAGGCGCGCGCCATCGTGCTGGAGGTGAACCCGCACGTGCCCTTCGCCTTCGGCGCCTGCCAGGTGCATGTCTCGCAGATCAGCGCTCTGGTCGAGGACGAGACGCCGGTGCAGGAGGTGGGGCTGCCGACGATCGGCCCGGTGCAGCAGGCGATCGGCAAATATGTGGCCGAGATGATCGAGGACGGCTCGACCCTGCAGATCGGCTATGGCGGCATCCCGGACGCGGTGGTGATGCAACTGAGCGCCAAGCGCGACCTGGGCATCCACACCGAGATGATCGGCGACGGCATCCTGAGCCTGATCGCGAGCGGCGCGGTGACGAACCGGCGCAAGAACTACCTGCCGGGCAAGATGGTCGCGACCTTCGCGCTGGGCTCGCGCAAGCTCTACGACTTCATGCACCGCAACCCGGGCCTGGAGATGCACCCGGTGGACTTCACCAACGACCCCTACCTGGCCGGGCAGAACGACAAGCTGGTCGCGATCAACGCCACCCTGCAGATCGACCTGCTGGGCCAATGCGGCTCGGAGAGCCTGGCGCACCGGCCCTATTCGGGCACCGGCGGCCAGGTCGACTTCGTGCGTGCCGCCAATCGCTCGCGCGGCGGCAAGGCCTTCATCGTACTGCCCTCGACCGCCAAGGACGACAGCATCTCGCGCATCGTGCCGACCCTCTCGCCCGGCACCCACCTGACCACCGGCAAGAACGACATCAACTATGTGGTCAGCGAGCATGGCGTGGCCCAGCTGCGCGGCAAGAGCGCGAAGCAGCGCGCGCTGGAGATGATCGCGATCGCCCATCCCGACTTCCGCGCCGAGCTGCGCGAGGCGGCGCGCGGGCTGAACCTGCTGTGACAATCCGCTCCATCTCGGAGAGGCGGGCGGGGTGAGCGATGCGGGCAGGCGGCGGCAGGAGAGCATGGGCGGCGATGGGCCTGCTGCTGGCCATGGGCGCCGCCGCGGCGCAGCCGGCCGCCGCGCCCTGCACCCTGATCTATGGCCATGGCCGCAACCATGACCCGGAGCGGCCGCAGCAGGACCGGCTGTGGGACCGGCTGAACGCCGAGTTCCATGCCGCGGTGCTGCAGCAATGGCGCGAGGCCGGCCGCGCCGCCGCGCCGCTGCTGCTGCCGGTGGCCGCGACCGACCTGGCGCTCAATCTGCAGCGCCTGCTGCAGGAATCCGCCGCGCAGGGCTGCACGCGGGTGCTGGAGACCGCGCTGTTCGCCGACTACGACGGCGGCGCCCTGGTGCTGCGGCTGCGCCTGTATCCGCTGCAGGGCAGCCTCGGGCCGCGCGCGGCCGGCGCGCTGCCGGCGGTGGGCCAGCCGCTCTTGACCGTGCAGCGCGAGCTGGACCTGGCGAACCCACGCAGCCTGGAGCGGCTGGACCCGCGCGTGCTGGGCCGGGCGCTGGCGAGCGAGGCGCTGGCCGCGCCCTGAGCGGCGTCAGGCCGCGGCCGCCTGGCGCGGCAGGGCCGCCGCGTTCTCGCCTTCGGCTCGCTGCAGCAGCACGCTGAACACCGAGCCCTGGCCGGGCGTACTGCGCAGCTCGATCGTGCCGCCCATCTGCTCGACCAGCAGCTTGACGATGGTCAGGCCCAGGCCGGTGCCGCGCAGATGGGCGGTGGCGGGCAGGCGCTTGAATGGCTGGAACAGCTGGGCCTGCTCGGCCTCGCTGAGGCCCGGGCCCTGGTCCTCGATCTCGATCGCCAGCCGGCCCTGCGCGCGCGCCAGCACCCGCAGGCCGACCCGGCCGCCGGGTCGGTTGTACTTGCAGGCATTGCTGAGCAGATTGGCCAGCACCTGGCCCAGGCGCTGCGCGTCGCCCAGCACCGCCAGCCCTTCCTGGGGCAGCGCGGCCTGTTCCAGGGTGACCTGGAACTCGCGCGCCTCGGCCGAGACCAGGGCCGCCGCCTCGGCCAGCACCGGCGCCAGCGGCGTCGGCACGCGCGCCACGCTGAACTGGCCCGAGTCGATGCCGCTGATGTCCAGCACGTCGTCCACCAGGCGCAGCAGATGCTTGCCGGCGCCGCCGATCATCTGGATGCTGCGGCGCTGGCGCTCGCTCAGCGGCTCGGCGCCGTTCATCAGCAGCAGGTCGGAAAAGCCCAGCACCGCGTTGAGCGGCGTGCGCAGCTCATGGCTCAGGCGCGACAGGAACTCCATGCGCGCCGCGGCGCTGCGCTCGGCCGCGGCCTTCTCCAGCGCCAGGGTCTCCTGCCGCACCTGCTGGCTGACATCCTTGATCACGCCGACCATGCGGCGGTCGCCGGCCGCCAGGCTGCCCTGCATCACGCCGGTGACGACGATGTGGCGCGGCTCGGCGGCGCCGGTTTCGGGGCGGATGCGAAAGCGCTGGCGGAACAGCAGGCCGGACTCGGTGGCCTGGTCCAGCTGCAGCTGCAGCGGCGGCACATCCTCGTCCAGCACCAGGGCGCGCACGCGCGAGCGCGGGATCTCCAGGCCCTGCGGCCCGCAGGGCAGGCCGTAGACCGCGCAGGCGCGCGCGTCCAGCAGCACCCGCTCGTCGGCCTGGTGCCACTCGAACACGCCCAGGCCGTCGCTTTCCGCAGCCAGCGACCAGCGCCGATTCGCATCCTCCAGCGCGGCCTCGTCGCGCGCCTGGCGACGCAGCCCGGCGCGCACCAGCAGCCAGGCGGTCAGGGTCAGCAGCAGCGCGGTCAGCGCCACCACCACCTCCAGCAGCCAGAAGGTGGTGCGCGAGGCCTCGCCCAGGGCCTGGCTGAAGCGGCGCTCCAGGCCCAGCAGCTCGTTCTCCAGCTCGTCCAGCAGGGCCAGCATCACCAGCAGCTGCGGGCCGCGTTCGTCTTCCGGCCGTTCGAGCTGGCCCTGCAGCTGCTGCGCCAGGTCCTGCAGACGGGCGATCAGCTGGTCGCCATGGCGCCAGGCCTGGACCGAGGCGCTCATCAGCTCGGTGCCGCCGAACCAGCGGTACAGGCGGATCATGCCGGGGATGTCGTCCGCGGCATTGCCGCCGCGCAGGAAGCCTTCGGTGGCCAGCGCCAGGTCGGGCTCGGGCGCGTCGAGCGCCAGCCGGGCCGTGCGGTCGCCCAGCGGCACCGCCAGCGCCGCTTCGAAGCGTTGCAGCTGGCCCGGCGTGCCGCCGTCCGCATAGGCGCGCAGATGCCTGAAGGCCTGGGCGCGCGCCTTCGACCATTGGCTCTCGCCGCCGACATAGGCGCGCGTCGCCGACAGCACATGAAAGCCCAGCAGGCACAGGGCCAGCATCACCGCATTGCCGATCAGCAGCGGCGTCATCACCAGCGCATAAGACAGGCGGCGCGTCCGGGCCGTGGACGGCGCGCTATCGTCAGAGTTCATGGCGCTCCCAGGTTGCCACGAGGTTCTTGTGTCGCGCGCCGCGTCCTCGGGCGGCTCGCCGACTGCGCATCGGGAATGGGCGACAGTATGCCGGGCCGGCTAAAAGATTTCGTCACAAATACGTGGTTTCGCTCACATTTGCGCCCGGTCATGAAATGCGAGTGAATCGCATTTAGAATTTTTGCAACCGCCCGCAGAGGCGACCATCCCGAGTCTCACAGCCGTCGTTGCGCCATGTCCTCCGCCCCCGTCCCCCTGACCTTAGCCCACGCCGCGATCGGCGCGGCCCACCGGGTGGAGGCCTTGAGCCCGCCCGCCCACGCGCCCGAATGGGGCCCCTGGCTGGAGCAGATCGGCTTCGTCGCCGGTGAGCATGTCAGCGTGCTGACCCGCGCGCTGCTGGGCGGCGACCCGCTGGTGGTGCGCATCGGCCAGTCCACCTTCGCGCTGCGCCGCGCCGAGGCCGATTGCGTTCAACTGCGCCGTCCGACATGAGCGCCGCGGAGTCCGTGATCCATGTCCACCCGGCCGGCCCGCTGCTGGCCCTGGTGGGCAACCCGAACTGCGGCAAGACCGCGCTGTTCAACCGCCTGACCGGCAGCCGCCAGAAGGTGGCCAACTACGCCGGCGTCACCGTCGAGCGCAAGGAAGGGCGGCTGAAAACCGCGGCCGGCCGGCTGCTGCGCCTGCTGGACCTGCCCGGCACCTACAGCCTCTACCCGCGCTCGCCGGACGAACGCGTCACCTGCGAGGTGCTGGCCGGCCGGGCGCGCGGCGAGAAGCGCCCGGACCTGGTGGTCTGCGTGCTGGACGCCACCAATCTGCGCCGCAACCTGCGCCTGGTGCTGGCGGTGCAGCGCCTGGGGCTGCCGGTGGTGGTGGCGCTGAACATGGCCGATCTGGCCGCCAGGCGCGGCCTGCAGATCGATCCCGAAGCGCTGTCGAAGGCGCTGGGCCTGCCGGTGGTGCGCACCGTCGCGACCCAGGGCCAGGGCCTGGACGAGCTGCGCGCGCTGCTGGACCGGCCGGAAGCTTGGGCCCCGCTGCCGCCCGACGCCACGCCCGAGGGCCCGCAGGACCAGGCCCGCGTCAACGCCGTGCTGCATGAGTTGGGCCTGGACAAGGACACGCCCGAGCTGCCCAGCGACCGGCTGGACCGCCTGGTGCTGCATCCGGTGGCCGGGCCGGTGCTGCTGGCGGTGCTGCTGTTCCTGCTGTTCCAGGCGGTGTTCAGCTGGGCCGAATGGCCGATGAGCCAGATCGAGGCGGCCACCGCCTGGCTGGGCGCGCAGGCCGGTGCCTGGTTGCCGGAGGGCTGGCTGCGCAGCCTGGTGGCGGACGGGCTGATCGCCGGGGTCGGCGGCGTGCTGGTGTTCCTGCCGCAGATCCTGATCCTGTTCTTCTTCATCCTGGTGCTGGAGGAATCCGGCTACCTGCCGCGCGCGGCCTTCCTGCTGGACCGGCTGATGGGCAGTGTGGGCCTGTCGGGGCGCAGCTTCATCCCGCTGCTGTCCAGCTTCGCCTGCGCCATCCCCGGCATCATGGCGACGCGCTCGATCGCGAATCCGCGCGACCGCCTGGTCACGATCCTGATCGCGCCGATGATGACCTGCTCGGCGCGGCTGCCGGTCTATGCGCTGCTGATCGGCGCTTTTGTTCCGAAGCGCGAGCTGCTGGGCGGCTGGATCGAGCTGCAGGGCCTGGTGCTGTTCGTGCTGTATGCGGCCGGCATCGTCGGTGCAATGGCGGTGGCCTGGCTGCTGAAGCGCTTTACCGCCAGCGGCCGCCAGGTGCGCCCGCTGATGATGGAGCTGCCCAGCTACCACTGGCCCAGCCCGCGCGCGGTGGCGCTGGGCCTGTGGCAGCGCGTCGAGATCTTCCTCAAGCGCGTCGGCGGCGTGATCCTGACCCTGACCCTGCTGCTGTGGCTGCTGTCCAGCTTCCCCGGCGCGCCGGAGGGCGCGACGCATCCGCCGATCTACTACAGCGTGGCCGGCTGGATCGGCCGCGGCCTGGCCGTCCTGTTCGAGCCGATCGGCTTCAACTGGCAGATCAGCCTGGCCCTGGTGCCGGGCATGGCGGCGCGCGAGATCGCGATCAGCGCGCTGGGCACGGTCTACGCGCTCTCAGCGGGCGCCGAGGACGCGGCGCAAGCCCTGACCCCGCTGATCGCCGCCGGCTGGGGCCTGCCGACGGCCTTCTCGCTGCTGGCCTGGTTCGTGTTCGCGCCGCAATGCCTGTCGACCCTGGCGGCCGTCAAGCGCGAGACCGGCGGCTACAGGATCCCGGCCGTGATGCTGGCCTATCTGTTCGCGCTGGCCTACGCGGCCGCCTTCCTCACCTACCGGATCGGCGGCTGGCTGCTGAGCTGAGCGCGCTCAGCTCCCGATCACGCCGCCGTCGGTCTTGCGGATGACCAGGGTCGCCGAGCGCGGCCGGCCGTCCGGGCGGAAATCGGGCCAGTTGGAGATCTTGCGCGGCTCTTTTGGATCGCTGCGCTCGCTGGGGCTTTCGCCCGGGTGCTGGATGTTGATGAACATCGTGCGGCCATCGGGCGTGCCGGTGGCGCCGGTGATCTCGCAGCCGGCCGGGCCGACCAGGAAGCGCCGCACCTCGCCGGTCGCCGGGTCGGCGGCCAGCATCGCGTTGTTGCCCAGATTCTTCAGATCGCCCTTGCCCATCGCCGAGGTGCTCATGTCGGTCTGGATCCACAGCACGCCGCGGCCGTCCACCCACAGGCCGTCCGGGCAGCCCAGCGCGTCGCCCTTGATATTGCCCCTGGCCTCGGCGCGCTCGTTGCTCGGATCGCCGGCCAGCAGGAAATGGGTCCAGGCAAAGCCCTGGCCGTCGAAGTCGCCGTCCTCCTTCCAGCGGATGATGTGGCCCATCGTGTTGTTGGCGCGCGGGTTGGCGGCGTCGGTGCCGGGCTGCTTGTCGTTGGCCGCGCGGTTGCTGTTGTTGGTCAGGGTGCAGTAGACATAACCCTGCCGGTCCACCGCGATCCACTCGGGCCGGTCCATCTTGGTGGCGCCCAGCAGGTCGCTGGCCTGGCGGGTCTTCACCACCAGCTCGCCCTGGTCGGCAAAACCGTTGGCGGCGTTCAGCGGCCCCTGGCCATGGGTCAGCGGCAGCCAGCGGCCGCGGCCGTCGGCCTCGAAGCGCGCCACGAACAGGGTGCCATGGTCCAGCAGCTCGGCATTGGCCGCGAAGCCGCCCGGGCGGATCTTGTCGCGGCTGACGAACTTGTAGATGTACTCGAAGCGCGAGTCCTCGCCCATATAGACCACGGCGCGGCCGTCCCGGGTCACCGCGACGGTCGCGCCCTCATGGGCGGCGCGGCCCAGCGCGCTGCGCTTGACGGGGGTGGCGCTGGGGTTGAAGGGATCGATCTCGACCACCCAGCCATGGCGGTTCGGCTCGTTCGGGTGCCGGGCGGCGTCGAAGCGCTCGTCGAACTCGGCCCAGCGGTAGCCGCCGGTCTCGCCCTTCTTCAGGCCCCAGCGGGTCTGGTGCGCGTCGGGCTGGTCCGGGCCCTTGAAGTAGTTGATGAAGTTCTCTTCACAGGTCAGATAGGTGCCCCAGGGCGTGATGCCGCTGGCGCAGTTGTTGAAGGTACCCAGCACCTTGCGGCCTGCGGGATCGGCCGCGGTCTTCAGCAGCGCATGGCCGGCGGCCGGGCCGCCGACGCTCATCGGCGTGTTGGCGGTGATGCGACGCGCCCAGGGCGAGGGGCGCACCATCTCCCAGCGACCGCTGGCCTTGTCCTGCTGCACCTCGATCACCGAGACGCCATGGGCGGCCTGGGCCTTCTTCACCTTGGCGGCGCTCCAGCCGGCCATGCCGTCCGGGTGCAGCAGGCCGTCGTCGCTGTACTCATGGTTCATCACCAGCAGGCCGCTGCCCGAACCCTCCTGGGCGAAGAAATGGATGCCGTCATGGTGCATGCCCAGCTGCGCCTCCTGCTCGGCGGCGCTGTTGGAGCCGTCGAACTTGAAGGCCGGGTTCTCGCCCGACAGGCCCACCGGCTCGCCCCAGGGCGCGATCACCTGCACGCTGTAGCCCTCGGGCACCAGCACCTGGTCGGCGCTGGAGATCGGCACGCTCTTGAAGCCGAGCAGCGGGCCGGTGGTGCTGCCGCCGGGGGTCGAGCAGCCGGCCAGCGGCGCCAGCAGGGCCGTCACGCCCAGGCCGAGGCCGGCGCTCAGCAGGCGGCGCCGCGCGGGATCCGAGACCTCGTGGATGCTCGCGTTCGCGGAGCGGTTGCTGTTCTCCATCTGCTCGAAATCCTTGGCCATGGCGGGCTACCTCATGTTGGGGGCAAAGCCCCCAAGCATCGGCCGCGGCCGTGACAAGAGCGTGAACAGCCTGCTAGACGGCGCCGGCGAACAGCATGGCGCCGGTCACGACCAACGCCAGCAGCCCGGCCATCAGGCCGAACAGCAGGCTGCCCAGCAGATGGGCCTGGACCCGCGGATGGCGCATGAGCGGTGGCTGGGGCGACATGGCGACGCAGAACTCCCGGATGCCATGCCGCCATTGAGCGCCCGGCCGCCGCCGCGGTCAAGCTGGCGCGCCGACCATGCCATCATGGCGGCCATGACGATGCCTCTGTTCGAGCATGCCGACGACCGGGCCCAGTACCGCCGCCCCGCGCACCGCGCCGGGGTGGAGCTGTACCACGCCTCGATCCTGCGCCATGAGTTCGAGCCGCATACCCACGAGGCCTATGGTCTGGGCGCGATCACGGCCGGCGTCGGGCGCTTCCGCTGGCGCGGCGCCGAGCATCTGGCGCCGCGCGCGACCCTGATGCTGATGAACCCGGAGGACATCCACACCGGCCGTGCCGAGCTGGACGGTCAGGCCTGGGGCTACCGCATGGTCTATCTGGAGCGCGAGCTGCTGGCCGAGCTGAGCGGCGAGCCCGACTGGTGGTTCGACGCCGCGGTGGCGCATGACGCGGCCTGCGCCGACGAGGTGGCCGGCCTGATCGCGGCGCTGTGGCGCGCGGGGCAGGGCGGTGGCGCGCAGGCGCTGGCCTTCGACAGCGCGCTGCTGGCCCTGGTGCAGGCGCTGCGCCGCCATGCCCGCGTCGGTCGCCCGGCGCGCGCCGAGGGCGACAAGCGCTTCGCGCCGGTGCTGGACTTCATGCGTGCCCATCTGGCCGACAAGCTGAGCACCGAGCAGCTGGCCGCGGTGGCGGGGCTGAGCCCCTTTCATTTCCTGCGCAGCTTCAAGGCGCAGCTGAACGCGACGCCGCAGCAGCAGCTGATGGCGCTGCGCCTGTTCGAGGCCAAGCGCCGGCTGGCCGCCGGCGAGGCACCGGCCAGCGCGGCCGCCGCGGTGGGGCTGACCGACCAGGCGCATCTGAACCGCGCCTTCGTCGGCCGCTACGGGCTGACGCCCGGCGCCTACCAGCGCCAGCTGGGCCTGCGCCGCGCCTGATCAGGCGGCCGCGGCCGCCTTGCGGCGGCGTCGGGCGACGAAGCCCAGCACGCCCAGGCCGGCCGCCAGCATCGCGTAGCTGCCGGGCTCCGGCACCGCGCTGATCGCGGTGAAGCGCACCAGGTCCTGCGCGCTGCTGTTGCTCAGACGGTCCAGCTTGTAGAGATCCGGGCCGCTGTAATGGGTGGCGGCGTAGAGATAGCCGTTGGCCAGGTCGCGCAGCGGGTAGTAGTTGCTGCTGTCGCTGTCGAGATTGAAGCTCTGGCGGCTGTTGTTGTCGCGCACCGAATAGCTGCTGGCGCGGGTCTCGTGCGTCAGCTCCCAGATCGCCAGCTGGAAGGCGCTGCGCTCCAGGCTGCTGTCCACCGTGGCATAGCTGGACGAGAACAGGCCCTGCAGCAGGCTGCCCTGACCGGCGGCGAAGCTGCCGACCGTGTAGGTGCGGAAGGAGGTGGAGGTGCTCTGGGCCAGTTCGATGCAGAAGGCCTCGAAGCTGGTGGAGCCGGCACCGCTGCCGCCGCGGGTCTCGAAGGACAGGGTGCCGGCGCGGCTGCTCATCTCGTCGCCGCGCCAGTCCAGCTCCAGCGACTGGGACAGGCCGCCCAGCTGGCCGGTGTAGCGGATGTCCACGGTCGTCGCCGGCTTGGCGGCCAGCGCGCCGCCGGTGGCGCCCAGCAGCAGTACCAGGGCGAGGGCGGCCAGGCCTTGCTGACGGGAGTAGGTGTTCTTCTGATTCTTGTGGGCGATGACGGTCATGGCTGTCTGGGGCTGGGCTTGTCTATGAACGGGGCGCACTGTAGGCGGGCAAGGCCGCTTATGCGTCCCCATGGCCCAGGGGGCACAAGGGCCGAGTCGTGATGCCCGTCACACAAGGGCTGGGGCTAGCCTGCGGATGCGGGGGATGTGCTCACCAATCGCCCGCCGCGCAACGCTGGTGGCCGGCGGGGCGTGATCGCGCGATGATTGGCCTGGCGCGAGCGAGCGAACTGAAGAGCGGCCAGGGAGCGTCCGAAAAGGAAGAAGAAAAGCGCAAAGAAGCGAGAACCGGCACGCAAGCAAGGGGCGCAAGATGTCGAACCCGACGACGACCCATGAAGGTGGTGATGAGGGCGCAGGCAGCGCGGCGGCGCAATCGCCCACTGAGCGGCTGAGCCAGCTGGCGAGCGAGCGCTACGGGCTGGCACCCGAGGCGCAAGAAACGCCCGAGGCCATGGCCGAGCTCGATGCCCGCGCCGCCGAGGCGGGCGACACCAACTACCTGCTGGCGCGCATCGCGGCGCTGTTGGAACAGCCAGGCGATGGTGGTGCGGCAGTCGATGACGATGATGTCAGCTGGATGGGGCCGCAGGAGCGGCACAGCCCACCCGAGGCGCTGCATCGCATCAAGACCCTGTGCGCGATCTTCCCCGACCTCTACAGCGCGATGCTGGCCGTGCAGCTGACCCATGCCGCGGTTTCGCGGGAGCTGCTGGCCCTGGCCATCAAGCAGTTCCGCCGCGACACCGAATCGCTCAGCCTCGAAGATCTACAAGGCCTGCTGACCGCCGCGCAGAACGGCGGCCGCCAGGGCTTCGACGCCGTGCTGCGCACCCGCAAGGGCGGCGAACGCAAGGCGATTTCGTTGCCGTGGGGGAGAGATGGTGAGTGAGCCTGGGCTCGCAAAGGGAAATGGGAGGGCATTGACCCATTGCCTCTCCTCAGCATTGCCAATGGCGGGAGCGGGCTTTGCGGTGGAGAAGTGACGACTGTTACACGACGACACGTCCTAACAGCAATCAGGCGACTGGCCAGGGTTGCGCCGGTTGATCAAAAACTGCGGACTACGCCATCATGTAGATAGTGAAGCCGGTATTTGTTGCGGCTTTACTAACTCTGAGGGAAACGTGTTTATCTCTGGGCACTCATTAAGGAGTGTCGTTGTCGATGGTTGGGTCAGTGGTGATTTTTTTGCCAGTTTGTGCATTGACAACAGTCATCGTGTACTTATAGCTTCCTGAAGTGTTGTTGTAGTCCCCCAGGGCCAGCGTTGCAGCGTTGACGTACCAAGCGATTGGAAATTCTTTGCTCTCATCGTCCCCGTTGATGACGAGGGCCGAACCATCGGTGGGGAAATAGTAGCCAGGGCTAACCAAGTAAAACACGATC
Organism: Roseateles sp. DAIF2; assembly: GCF_015624425.1. Taxonomy (NCBI): domain Bacteria; kingdom Pseudomonadati; phylum Pseudomonadota; class Betaproteobacteria; order Burkholderiales; family Sphaerotilaceae; genus Roseateles; species Roseateles sp. DAIF2. The sequence continues at coordinate 528,540 of NZ_CP049919.1, forward strand.
AGCGCATTAGAGAACTTCGTAAGCTTCACCGGGTCAGGGTTGAAAACCAGGCCATCACCTGCAGCGTTGGCTGCGACGGTGACTGCAAAAACGTTGTTCTGAATCGGGGTTTGTTGCGTTGGCATGATGTTCGTGCTTTCCTGAGTGATAAAGATATTGAATGACGGATTCTTTGGGCGGTAGCGGTTAAATGTGATGCAGCGCTCTTTGTTGCCAGACTTAGCGTACTTCCTGCTGCACAGCCAATCGGTGGATGAGGTCCGCATAAAGTGGGTGTCGATATGCGGAGGCCTCTAGCTTCTCGGCAAGTACACGGGCTTCTTGAGTGCGATACAAACGAATTAGTGTATGAGCCTGCAAACAAATCACGCGAGGTTCAGACGTATCTCCAAGGGCCGCGAGCCGGGTTAACGCCGCGTCCCAATGCGTGGCGGCTTCAGGAGTGTTGGCTGGCAGTGCGTCCCCCAGCGTTAGGGCTGCCATGGCTAGGACCCACTGCGTATCTGTATCTGGCACATCTTTGACTGCTATGACGGAATTGCTTGACAAAAACTCGTTAAGTGCTGCACGACTGGCGAAGTATTCCTCTGCTGTGGCTGCTGCTAGACTCGCTACTAGCCAGCGCCCCTGGAGTTTTGCTTGCAGATCTGGCTTGCGCTCATGCGCGGTTCGCAAGCGATCTAACTCTCGGTTAAGAAGCGTCAGTTCCTGGCGAGCCAGATTGACTTTTCCATGGAGCAGCCAAGTCTCTGCGAGCTGTAGACGAGCAAAGCTCAGGCGCTCGAGCTTTTCTATATTTTCGGGGTCGGACGCTGCTAGCGAGCTGTAGCTTTCTCTGGCTCGCAGTGCGGAGGCCAGCGCTTCTTCGATATGGCCAGCCGCCAGATACAGTCGACTGAGCGCGGCATCTATGGCGACTTGTGCTTGCTGCTGCTTGCGGTCTGTGCTAACAAGACCACCAAGTTGGATAAGGGTCGAAAGCTTAGCTTGTTGGCTAGTAATGCTGGCCTCAAAATGACCTTGACGCTCCTGAGCCTCCGCTAGCCAACCTAGAGTTGTGGCGAGTTCGGCTCGCAATTGAGGACGCATCGGTATTACTGACTGCCAATTTTTCTCTGCAGCCTGGAAGTGGGTCAGAGAAGCCTGAGTCGAGCCACTACGTAGCTTAAGCACGCCAAGGTTTTGCCGTGCATACGCTTGCTCTGTCAACCATTCAGGTTTACTTGGCTCCTTTTGCACCAAACTGTCAGCTAAACGTAAATACTGCGTGAAGCTATCTTCCGCTTGCGGTAGTTTTCGCTGTCGCCATGCCGCATATCCCACCCAATAGCTACTCTGCGCATGGTCAAAGATCCGCTGCGTGTTCGTCGGATCCCGCGCCAGCAGTTCCCCCGTGCTGTCGGCCGCCTGCCGAAACAACTGCTCCGCCTCCCCCATCTTCCCCCGCTTCTCCGCAATCTCCCCCATCAGATGCAGCGCTCTTGCGCGCCGGCCCAAGGAGTCTGCATCGCTGCGTGCCAGGTCTTGCGCGCTGTAGTAGCCCAGCGCCTTCTCGCCAACGGCGTCCAGCACGTCGAGCCGGCCGACCGGCTCTAGCTTCTTGCGCAGGTCGCCCAGCATGAATTCGATCAGGCCCTCGGCCTGGATGCGCTGCTGCTGTGCCTCCTGGGCCTTCCACAGGGCCAGGCCGATGCCGGTGGCGAGGCTTAGGGTGGCGATGCCGCCGGCGGCGACGCCCAGGTAATGGCGGCGCAGGAACTTGGCCAGCCGGTAGGTGCGGCTGTCCGGCCTTGCCGCAATCGGCTCATGGTTCAGCCAGCGTTTTAAATCCTCCGCCAGCGCCGCCGCGTTCTCATAGCGCTCGCCCGGCGCCTTCTTCAGCGCCTTGGCGACGATGGTGTCCAGGTCGCCGCGCAGTTCGCGGGCGAGCTTGGGCTGGCGCTCGGCGCGCAGCAGCTCGGACAGGCGCTTGGGCTCCTCCTCCACCACCGCGCGCATGCGCTCCAGCGCCTGGGCGTCGGCGCGGGTGGCGCCGGCGGTGGGGTGCTTGCCGCCGCTGAGCAGCAGGTAGAGCAGCACGCCCAACGCGTAGACATCGGTGGCGGTGGTGACGTCGCCGCCCTGCACCTGCTCGGGCGCGGCGAACTGCGGCGTGAAAGCGCGGCCGGCGCGGCGGGTCAGCTCGGTGGCCTCGGCGGGCTGGGTGTGGTCGCCCAGCAGCTTGGCGATGCCGAAGTCCAGCAGCTTCACCTGGCCCTGGCGGTCCACCAGGATGTTGCCGGGCTTCAGGTCGCGGTGCAGGATCAGGCGGTTGTGCGCATGGGCCACCGCGGCCAGCACGTCGAGAAAGAGGCTCACGCGCTGGGTGGTGTCGAGCCGCTGCGTCTCGCAGAAGCGGTCGATCGGCTGGCCGTCCTCGACAAACTCCAGCACCAGATAGGGCTGCAGCCCGTCCTGCGCGACGCCGGCGTCGATCAGGCGCGCGATATTGGGATGGGTCAGCCGCGCCAGGATCTGGCCCTCGCGCGCGAAGCGGCCGGCGTCGCCATGGCCCAGCAGGCCGGAGGCCAGGAACTTGACCGCGACCTGGCCCTCGAAGCGCCCGTCGGTGCGCCGCGCCAGCCAGACCGTGCCCATGCCGCCCTGGCCGATCTCGCGCTCCAGCCGGTAGGCGCCGACGAGCTGGCCGGGCAGGGGTACGACGGCGGTCAGGGTGGGCGGCGGGGCCGCGGCGGCCAGGAAGGCGTTGCCGGCCAGCTCGGCGTCGCGCGCCAGCAGCAGCTCCAGGTCGGCGGCCAGCTCGGGCTCCAGGTCGCGCATCGCCGCCAGCCGCGCCACGCGCGCCGCCGGCTCCATGTCCAGCAGCTCGTCCAGCAGCGGGCTCAGCCGCGGCCAGCGGGACTTGTCGATCTCACGCACCGGGCCGTCGTCCGGGCTCATGAGGCCCTCAGGGACATCGACAGGAACAGCCGCGCCTTCTGCCAGTCGCGCTGCACGGTGCGCTCGGTGATGCCCAGCGCGTCGGCGATCTCGGTTTCCAGCAGGCCGCCGAAGTAGCGCATCTCCACCACCTGGGCCAGGCGCGCGTCCAGGCCGGCCAGCTCGGCCAGCGCCTCATGCACGCGCAGCACCTCGTCGTCGCGCTGCGGCGGCAGCTCGGCCACCGCGGTGTTCAGGGTCACCTGTTCATAGTCGCCGCCGCGGCGCTGGGCCTGGCGGGCGCGGATCTGGTCGATCACGATGCTGTGCATCACCCGCGCCGCGTAGGCCAGGAAATGGCCGCGGTCCGCGAAGTCCAGCTCGCCGGCCTGGTGCAGGCGCAGCCAGGATTCATGCACCAGTGCGGTCGGGTCCAGCGCGGTGGGCTGGCCGGCCTGATAGAGGCGCTGGCGTGCCAGGCGCTGCAGCTCGGCGTACAGCAGCTCCACCACCCGGTCGCCGGCCTGGCGATCGCCCTGGCCGGCCGCCTGCAGCAGATGGGTGATCGTGGTGGGCACGGCGTTCATCGTGGCGGGACTCTAGCAGCGGATTCGTAAATTTCTGCGTCTGCGATGTCGGGTTGTGGCGCCGGACGGCGTTTTAACAGATGAGGGCATGCAGCAAGAGCGCCGGATCGCGGTCAGTCAGGGAGGCAGCGATCACGGCCGGCCTTGCCCTCACCCTCTTTCGACCACCGGACACCATGGACCAGCAGCCTTCCTCGACCTCCCGCGCCGCCGCCGATCACCCGACCCCGCCCGATCCGCACCAGCGCCCGGCCCAGCGGCCGGAGCTGCTGCATCTGGAGGACCTGGCGCAGTTCGCCGCGCAGCTGGACCGGCAGCTGGGCCAATGCCGGCGCTACGGGCTGCGCGCCACGGTGCTGCTGGTCACGATCGACCCGCAGTCCGACGCCGGCGACGAGCTGCCGACCCCCGGCATCCTGCAGGCCCTGCTGCTGGCGATCGGCGCGCGCCTGCTGGCGCGGGTGCGCAGCAGCGATGTGGTGGCCCAGGTCGGCGAGCGGCGCTTCGGCCTGGTGCTGATGAATGCCGGCCGCATCGAGGCCGACGTGGTGCGCGCGCGCCTGCACAAGGCGCTGTGCGGGCCCTATGGCGTGGCCGAGCAGCGCCTGTATGCCGCGCTGCGCATGGGCGCGGCGGTCTACCGCGAGTCCGGCATGACCGGCAGCGAGCTGGTGATCGCGGCCGAGACCGCGCAGCGCAGCGCCGATGTGTCGGCCGCGGCGGCCGGCGGCCGGGTGCTGGTGGAGCGCCCGACCCTGGCCGTCGTGCGGCCCTGAGCGATCGGCCCCAAACAGCAAGACGGTACAAGACGGCGCCGCCCGGCCGCGCCATAGTGGCGGCCATATGTTTGCAGGAACCCTGTTCGCCCTGGCGGCCGGCCTGATGTGGGGCCTGGTCTTCGTCGCCCCGCTGCTGCTGCCGGACTACCCGGCGGCGCTGCTGACCGTGGGCCGCTATCTGGCCTTCGGCCTGATCGCGCTGCCGCTGGCCCTGATGGACCGGCGCGACCTGGCCCAGCTGACGCGGGCCGACTGGCTGGAGGCGCTGAAGCTCAGCGCGATCGGCAATTTTCTCTACTACCTTTGCCTGTCGGCCGCGATCCAGCGCGCTGGCGGCCCGCTGCCGACCGTGATCATCGGCACCCTGCCGGTGGTGATCGCGATCTGCTCTAACCTGCGCGACCATGAGCGCGACGGCCATCTGCCCTGGGCGCGGCTGGCGCCCTCGCTGGCGCTGATCGCGGCCGGCATCGCCTGCGTCAACCAGATCGAGCTGGCGGCCCTGGCCGGGCGCGAGGCCGCGGACCTGCGCCGCTATGCGGAGGGCGCGCTGCTGGCGGTCGCGGCGGTGGCCTGCTGGACCTGGTACCCGATCCGCAATGCCGACTGGCTGCGCGCGCATGGCGCGTCGGCGCCGGGCCGCCCCAAGCCGGACGCGACCCCCTCGGGGGGCGAGCGCCAGGGGCGCTCTGGGGGCGGGCGTCGCGGCAGCCCGCGCGCCTGGGCCACGGCGCAGGGCCTGGTGACCCTGCCTATGGCCCTGGTCGGGCTGGCCCTGCTGCCGGCGCTGCAGGGCTTCGGTCTGCTGGACGCGGGTTTCGCGCTGCCGCTCGGGCCGCGGCCCTGGGCTTATGTCGGACTGATGCTGGTGGTGGGCCTGTGCGCCTCCTGGCTGGGCACCCTGTGCTGGAACGAGGCCAGCCAGCGCCTGCCGACCGCCCTGGTCGGCCAGCTGATCGTGTTCGAGACCCTGGCCGCGCTGGCCTATGCCTTCCTGCTGCGCGGCCGACCGCCGGCGGCCCTGACCCTGCTGGGCATCGCGCTGCTGGTCGGCGGCGTGGTCTGGGCGCTGCGCGTGAAGCCCGTCACGAAAAGCGGCTGAGCGCGCTTTGCTTCCCACCAAGGTGGGGCTGCGGCGCGCCCGCCACAGATCGGGGCCGCGCGCCGGGTATAAAGCCGCCTGACAGCTTGATGACAAGAACAGGCCGCGCCCCGCGGCCGCCAAGAGGGTGGGCATGAACGACCAGAAGAAAACGCTGCCGGTGCGCCGCGCCGCTGCGGCCATGAGCCTGTTGACGCTGGCGCTTCTACAGGCCTGCGGCGGCGGAGGCGGCTCGCCCGGCGCGCCGTTGCTGGGCAATGGCGGCAGCTCGGGTAGCAGCGGAGGCGGCAGCAGCGTCGTCACGCCGCCGGTCACCCCGCCCGACAGCATCGTGCCCAGCGCCTCGGTGGCGCAGCAATGCGCGCCCGGCAATCCGCAGGCGCCGGCGGCGCAGCGCAATGCCAGCCTGGACGTCGAGAAGCGCTGGATCCGCGCCTATATGGACGAGGACTATCTGTGGCGCGAGCAGGTGCCGCAGATCAGCGCCGGCGCGGCGCGCTACAGCGGCGCCGACGTGCAGCAGTCGCTGGTCAACTATTTCTACGACCTGCACACGCCGCAGCGCACCGCCAGCGGCGCGGCGCGCGACCGCTTCAGCTTCATGATTCCCGAGTCCGAATGGAAGCAGCTGACGCAGGCCGGCGTCTCGCAGGGCTACGGGCTGGAATGGACCCAGGCCGCCGACACCCCGCCGCGCGGCGTGCGTGTGGCCTATGTCGAGGCCGGCGGCCCGGCCGACCGGCTGGGCCTGAAGCGCGGCGACCGCCTGCTGGCGGTGGACGGGATCTCGATCGACAGCGCCGACACCGAGCAATGGCGCCAGGTGCAGCGCGCCCTCTACCCGGGCCAGGGCAGCACGGCGCGCCAGTTCCGCTTCGAGGCGCGCGAGGGCGGCGAGAAGACGCTGAGCCTGAGCCCGGGCGAGCAACGCCTGACCCCGGTGCCGCAGGCCAAGGTGATGACGGCGGGCGACGGCGCCAAGGTCGGCTACCTGGTGTTCCACGATCACAACCTGCCGGCCGAGGCGCAGCTGCAGGGCGCGCTGCAGCAGTTCGCGGCGCAGGGCGTCAGCGACCTGGTGCTGGACCTGCGCTACAACGGCGGCGGCTATCTCTTCATCGCCTCGCAGCTGGCCTATATGGTGGCCGGCCCGGGCCCGACCGCCGGCCGGGTGTTCGAGCGCCTGAAGCACAACAGCCGGCGCCAGGCCGACAACGAGGACAGCCCCTTCGAGGACCGCAGCTGCCGGCCCGACCCGGGCAGCTTCCAGTGCGGCCAGCGGACCGCGCTGCCCAGCCTGAACCTGCGCCGCGTCTATGTGCTGACCCAGTCCGGCACCTGCTCGGCCAGCGAATCGCTGATCAACGGCCTGCGCGGCGTCGATGTCGAGGTGGTGCAGATCGGCGGGCGCAGCTGCGGCAAGCCCTATGGCTTCTCCGGGCGCGAGAACTGCGGCTACCGCTACATGGCGATCGAGTTCGAGGGCGTCAACGCCAAGGGCTTTGGCGACTATGCCGACGGCTTCGCGCCGGGCTGCGAGGTGGCCGACGACCTGGGCCGCGAGCTGGGCGACCCGCAGGAGGCCCAGCTGGCCGCCGCGCTGGCGCATCGCCAGACCGGTCGCTGCCCGGCGCCGCGCAGTGCCAAGGCCCTGCAGGCCGCGGCGGGCGAGGGCCGCGGGCCGGCGCTGCGCCTGGAAAAGCCCTGGCCGCGCAGCAACCGGCTGCTGGACCGGCCCTGAGGGGCTCGCTGATGATCAGGCCGCCAGCGGCGCGCTGCTGAGCAGCAGCTGGGTGGCCAGCTCGCCGATGCGGCGCAGCGCGCGCGGATGCTGCGGCCCCCAGCGCCCGCCGACGCCCAGGCGCACGCAATGGCGAAAGCGCGGGCTGGCGCTGAACATCAGGCCCGGCGCGATGCAGATGTTCTCGGCCAGGCAGGCCTCATACAGGGCCACCGAGTCGAGCTGCGGGGGCAGCTCCACCCACAGGATGTAGCCGCCGGCCGGATCGGTGACCTTGCTGCCCTTGGGAAAGCTCTCGGCGATCAGGCCGCGCGCCTCGTCGACCCGCGCCGCGATGGTTGCGCGCACCTGGCGCAGCGCGGCGCCGGCGCCGGCCTGGGTCAGCAGGTCGGCCAGCGCCATCTCCAGCACGGCGGTCTGCGCGCCGGACTGCACCTCCTTGGTCTGGCGCAAGACCTGGCCCCAGCGCCCGGCCTCGACCCAACCCAGGCGCAGCCCCGGCGCCAGGGTCTTGGAGAAGGAGCCGCAGATCATCACATGGCCGGTGCTGTCGAAGGCCTTGACCGCGCGGCGCCGGTCCTCCTGCTCGGCCAGGTCGTTGTAGAGCACGTCCTCGATCAGCGCCACGTCATGGCTGGCAATCAGCTGCGCCAAGCGGCGCCGTTCGGCCGGCGGCATGCAGGCGCCGAGCGGGTTGGACAGGGTCGGCACCGCCAGCACCGCCTTGATCGGCTGGGTCTGCAGCGCCAGCTGCAGCGCGTCGACCGACAGGCCGTGGCGCGGATGGGTCGGGATCTCCAGCGCGCGCAGGTGCAGGCTCTGCAGGATCTCCAGGAAGCCGTAGTAGGTGGGCGATTCCAGCGCGACGATGTCGCCGGGCTTGGTGACGCTCTTCAGGCACAGGCTGATCGCCTCCATGCAGCTGTTGGTGATCACCACCTCGTCGGCATGCAGCGCGCAACCCAGGCCCAGCGCATGGCGGGCGATCGCGCGGCGCGCCTCTTCCATGCCGGGGCCGGTCGGGTAGATGCACAGCAGGTCGCGGTGCTTCTGTACCGCACGGCTCATCGCGCGGCGCACCCGCTCCTGGTCGAACAGCTCCGGGCCGGGGCAGGCGGCGCCGAAGGAGATGATGTCGGGCGCCATCGACAGGCGCATCACCTGCTGGCCCAACCGGTCCAGCGCCACCGCGCGCGAGCGCCGCTCGGGCCGCGAGGTCTCGGGTTCGGGCAGCTGCGGCGGCCGGGCCGCGACGAAGTAGCCGGAGCGCGGCCGCGCCTCGATCAGCCGCGCGTCCTCCAGCCAGCGCAGGGCCAGCACCGCGGTGCTGGGCGAGACCGCCTCGCTTGCCGCCAGCGCGCGCACCGATGGCATGCGCTCGCCGCGCTTGAGCGTGCCGGCGCGGATCGACTGGGCCAGGCGGGCGGCGATTTGCAGATACAGCGGATCGTCCATGATGCCGCCTATTCTGTGCTGCCCGGCGCGCTGGCGGGCGGTACAGATCGCGCCCGATCCGGCCGGTACAGCGCTCAGCCGCTCAAAGCTTCGGGATGCGGATGCGGCTGACCATCAGCGATCCCGACAGCGCGAACAGCAGCACCAGCGGGTGCAGGAAGAAGCCGCCGATCTCCAGCTTGCCGAACCAGAGCTGATCGCCCAGCGCGCCCTGGGCCGCGGCCACCCACAGCACGAGCACCAGCGCCAGCGAGGTCGGGATCGGCGTGCCTTCGAAGAACTTGACCTTGTCGCCGCCGTCGCTGAGCTTTTCGGCGGTGATGTTGAAGCGGGCCAGGCGCGACACGCCGCAGGCGACGAAGAACACCAGCACGACGCGGTCGTACAGGCCCTGCATGCCGCAGCCATAGGCGATCGCGGCGGGCGCGACGCCGAAGGAGATGATGTCGGCCAACGAATCGAGCTCGCGGCCCATCGCCGAACTCTGCTGGCGCCAGCGCGCGATGCGGCCGTCCAGCACGTCGAACACCAGCGCGGCCGGGATCAGCGCGCAGGCGTAGAACAGATGCATCACCTCGCGGGTCTGCAGATAGGTCATCACCGAGAACAGCGAGCCGACGCCGCAGAAGGCATTGCCCAGGGTGAACCAGTCGGCGAGATGGAACTCGCGGATCATCGAAAAAGGCTTGGGGCGGTTCATGGGCGCCAGCATAAGGCACGGGCGGGCCGACCGTCTTAAGCCGACCTGGGTTTGCGCGCGAGGGCCTTGATCGTCAGGTGCATCACCAGCAGCGGCAGCGGCATGCGCAGCCAATGGCCGCGCAGGTAGAGGAAGCGCCGCGCCGGGCCGCTCCAGCGGTCGGCGCAGCTGTGGTGGTCGGGCCGCAGCGCGCGCTCGAAGATGCCGTCCAGCAGGCGCAGCCGCCAGCCGCCGGGCGCGGCGCGCTGCAAGTCCTGCAGCAGCGCGGCCGGCACCGGCGTGCCGAGCAGGCGCTGGCCGTAGCGCAGCGCATACAGCAGCACCCGCGCCAGGCCCAGTTCCCAGGCGCGTGCCTGTAGCGCATCCCAGAAGCCGGGGTCGCGCGCGCTCAGTTCGCGCAGCAGCGCGTCGATGTCGGCCAGGTCGCGCAGGCCCTTGTCGAACTCGCCGTCCAGGAACAGATGGCAGGCGCTGTGCAGCACCAGGTCAGGATCGCAGAGCCGGTGCAGGCCCGGATGGCCGGGCAGCGGCAGCGCGCGCGCCAGCAGCCGGTCGGCGTCGACGGTGAGCCGCCCGGTGCGCGGCAGGATGTTGTGGTGCACGTCGATCACGCTGCTGCGCCGCATATGGCGCATCGGTGGGATCTCGTGCATCCACTCGCGGTAATAGCGCTGGTCATGCGCGCTGATCTCGCTGCCGACCCAGCCCTGCATGATCAGCGCCGATTCGGCCTCGCCGATGCGCGCCAGCGGCACCATGATGTCGATGTCGCTCAGCAGGCGCCCGCGACCGGCGCCGAAGCCGGCCAGCGCATAGGCCGCGCCCTTCAGCAGCAGCACCGGGGCCTCCAGCTCGCGCAGCGCGCGCTGGATATGGCCGGCCTCCCAGAAGATCGCGCGCTCCAGGCTGTCGGCCACATGGCGCGCCGCCTGCAGGTGGCGCGCCGGCGCGGCCGGCACCGCGAAGGGCAGGGCCAGCATCGCGAGCCGACCCAGCAGGCGGCTGCGCCGCGCCTGGCGGATCAGCAGGTCCCAGCCGGCCTCGTCCAGCGCGGCCATCTGCGCGGGCTCGCGCAGGCAGCGGATCAGCAGGTCGGCGTTCCCGTTCGGCTTCATGCGGCGCGGTCGGCCAGGTCGGCGAAGAAGGCGCAGGCCTCGTCCAGGCTGCTGTAGCTGAAGTCCAGGCCCTGCGCGGGCTCGACCATGTCCGCCAGGCATTCGAAGCCGCGCGGGCCATGCAGGTGGTAGTTGAAGGCATGGTCCAGCAGGCGCATGAAGGCCTCGGTGCGCTTCAGCGGCCGGGCCTCCAGCGCGGCCCCGGCCCGGTACTGCGGGAACACCAGCCAGGCCAGCGGCGCGGCCTCCTGGTCGCGCCGCACGCTGTCGGCCGGCGGCTTCATATGGGCCACGCTGCCCTTCACCGTGTCATGCACGACGGCGCTGAAGCGGGCCTCGGGCGCGAAGGTCTGGATCACCTCGATCGAGCGGTTCTTCAGGCTGACCGGCCGGGCCACCGGCAGCAGCAGGCCGCTGGCCGGGTCGATCAGCGCCAGCTCGTCGGACAGCAGGCGCCAGCCGCGGTTGACCAGGGCCGCGCACAGGGTGCTCTTGCCCGAGCCGGGCGGCGCCGGCAGGACCGCGACCCGGCCGTTGCGCTCGACCGCCGCGGCATGCACGACGATGTACTGGTGGCAATGTTCGGTGACACACCAGTTCAGCCCCCATTCCAGCATTGGCGCGGCCTGGTGCAGGGCCATCGGGGAAAAGGGCAACTGGCCGTCCAGCTCGAACTGGGCCTGAGGCCGGATCCAACGGCGCAGGCCCGGCTGGGCGTCGACGCGCGGATGGAAATCGCAGAAGCGGGCGTCCTGCGCGTCCAGCACCGGATGCTCGGCATACAGGGTGCCGACCGCGGCCGCGACATGGGGCAGGGCGGAGCGCAGGCGCAGGGTGAAGGGGCCGGTGCGCAGGCACAGCGTGCCGGCTCCCAGCCGGGTGCGCAGTTCACCGTCGCCAAGCGCCGCGAGCGGCCTCACGCCGGCAGCGACTCGGCCAGACCGAGATCCTCGAACTGCTCCAGGCATTGGCCCAGTTCCGCATGGAAGGCCGCATCGGCGGCCTCGGCGCCGACCAGCTGCGCCGCCAGCTCGGGCAGGGTCAGGGCTTGCCGGGCCGCGATCAGGGCCGACATCACCTCGTAGGCGGCGGCGCCGATCAGGTGGGTGCTGGCGTTGCGGGGGTTAAAAACCAAAAACTCGCCGTCCCATTGCCGGACCGGCGAGTTCTGGTCGAGGATGCTGCGCCAGCGCGGTGAGGCACCGTTCACGCGGTCATGACGTAGTTGACGTAGTTCTGGAACTGGGTGGTCGTCGTCCAGGTGGTGCCGAAGCCGCCCGGACGGTAGGACTTGCTCAGATACCCTTGCCAGAACTGCTGCACCTGGGTCACCGACATCGGGAAGGTGGAGCCGTTGAGCGAGTTCAGATAGGCCGCCGCCAGCTTGCGCGCCATCGCCTTGTCGGTGGCCGACTCATTGGGGAAGGCGGCGAAGTCGTTCTTGATGGCCTTGTAGAGGCTCAGGGTCGAGAACTTGCGGTTGTCGTTGAAGGCGGTGGCGAAGCTGCGGTCGCCGCAGGCATTGGGGTAGCTGGACTTGGCGATGCCGGACCATTGATCCGGACCCTTGCACTTGCCGACCGTACAGGAAGGCGTCGCGCCGACCCGGCTGGGCGGGGCCGACTGGAAGCCGGTCGGGCCCTGGCAGGTTTCGGTGCCGGCCAGCACCGGGCGGCTCACCATGGTCATCGACACCGGGGCCAGGCCCAAGCCGCCCTTCAGCAGGCGGCGGCGTGCATTCAGCCGCTCCTGTTCGGAGCCGGGCGAAGTTTGATCGAGCTTGTTCTGATCCATGACAGATTCCCGCGGAAGTTTCCTGCTGGGGCGCTTTCCGAGCCACTTAAACCCAGTGGGAGTTGAGTGTTTCATACATCCCCAGCCAGGAAAAGCATGACCCCCCAGAACGGGTGGCAGGCCTCAGCCGAGGCCCGCCTGGTCCCACGCGCCGATCTCCTGGGGGCGGCCATAGTGATAACCCTGAGCCAGCAGGCAACCCAGCTCGCGCAGCCGGCTGGCCTCGGCCTCGGTTTCCACCCCTTCCGCGATGGCGCTGACGCCCAGGCCCTCGGCCATGCGCAGCACCGCGGTGACGATCGCGGCGTCCTGCTCGGACTTGGACAGGTTGCGCACGAAGCTCTGGTCGATCTTCAGGCAGTCGAAGGGCAGGCGCTGCAGATAGGCCAGCGAGGAATAGCCGGTGCCGAAATCGTCGATCGCGATCTTGACGCCCAGCTCCCGCACCTGGCGCAGTCGCTCCTCGGTGACGCCGTCCTGCACCAGCAGCAGCGATTCGGTGATCTCCAGGGTCAGGCGCCGCGCCGGCAGACCGCTGTCCAGCAGCGCGGCCTGCAGGGTGGCGGCGAAGTCCGACTGGATCAGCTGGCGCACCGAGACATTGACATGCAACTCGAAGTCCGGCGTCAGCCGGTCCAGGCGCGCCGCGACGTCGTCCATGGCGCGGCGAAGCACCCAGTCGCCCAGGGCCAGGATCAGGTCGGATTCCTCCGCGATCGGGATGAACACGCCGGGCGGCACCGCGCCGCGTTCCGGGCTGTGCCAGCGCACCAGCGCCTCCAGCCCGCGGACGCGACCGTCGTCAAGGCGAACCATAGGTTGATAGTGAACACTCAGTTCTTCGCGTTCCAGCGCCTGGCGCAGCTCGATCGCCAGGCGCGCGCGCCGGGTCGAATGCTCCATCATCGCCGGCTCGAACAGCACCGCCTGGCCGCGCCCGCGGCGCTTGGCCTCGCCCAGCGCGACGCTGGCATGGCGCAGCCAGTCGCCCAGGGCCTCGGCCGGCAGCAGGCCGCCGACCAGGCCGATCGAGGCGGTGACCAGCACCTCGTCCTCGCCGGAGGTGAAGGGCGCCTCGAACAGGGCCAGCACCTCGGTGCCCAGCGCCTGCAGCGCGGCCGGCTCGGGCAGGGCGGTAAGCCCCAGGTGCAGCAGCGCGAACTCGTCGCCGCTGACCCGCGCCAGGCGCAACTGGGCCGGCAGGCGCTCGCGCAGCCGGGCGGCGATGACCTGCAGCAGCTGGTCGCCGGTGCCATGGCCCAAGCTGTTGTTGATCGCGCGGAAGGCGTCCAGCCCGACCAGCAGCAGCGCGGCCGGGCGCGGCACCGGCCAGTCGGCCTGCTCCAGCAGGCCGCGGCGGGTCAGCAGTCGGGTCATGTCGTCGTACACCAGCTGCTCGCGCATGCGGCCAAAGGACTGCTGCAGGCGTTGCGCCATCTCGTTGAAGGCGCGCACCAGCAGCGCGGTCTCGCGTAGCGCCGCGCCCTGCGGGATGCCGGGCTGGCCCTCCTGCCAGCGCCCGCGCGCCAGCCGGTTGGCGGCCGCGGCGGTCTCCAGGATCGGACGGGTGATCCGGCCGATGCCCCACAGGCCCAGCGCGATCGCCAGGCCGGCGATGCCGGCGATCAGCAGCATGCTGCGGCCCTGGGCGCTGCGGATCTCGCCCAGCAGCGCCGCCTCGGGCACCAGCACGACGATGCGCCAGTCCAGCCCGCGGGTGTCGGAATAGGGGGTGATGCGGCCGAAATAGAGCTCGCCCTCGTGGCGCAGGGTGAAGCCGCTGCCGCTCTCGGTCGGCGCGCCGTCCACCTGCGGGGCGGCGGCGCGCAGCAGCGGCACCGGGCTGTCGCGCATCAGCAGGCGTTCGCCCTGGCCCATCACGCCGCCGGGTTCGGAATGGGCCACCAGCCGGCCGTCCAGCTCGGTGATGAAGACCAGGCCGCGGCCGCGCAGCGGCTCGTCGCGCAGGAAGCGGTTCAGCCCGTCGAGCTTGACGTCGGCCGCCACCACGCCCAGCAGCTCGCCGTCGCGCCGCACCGGTGCGATGGCCGAGATCGCCACCTCGGCGCGTTCGTCGCGGTTGGTATAGATCGCCGACCAGCCGGGCCGGCCGGTCTGCAGCACCGGCGCGTACCAGGGGCGGCCGCGCGGGTCGTAGTCGGGGAACTCGGCGCTGATGGCGCTCGGGTGGTCGCCCTGGTAGATGCGCAGCCGGCCCTCGGTGCTCATGTCCTTGAGCATCAGGGTGAAGCCGCCGGTCTCGCGACGCAGGCCGGCGTACTGGCCGTCGCTGCTGCCGAAGCTCAGCACGCTGATCTGGCGGTCGTCCTGGTAGAGCTCGCCGTAGACCCCGCGCAGATAGGGCCAGACCCCGCTCATGTCGCCGCTGCGGTAGAGCCGGTGGCGGGCGATCGCGTCGGCCAGGCCCAGCTGGATGCGAAAGGGCTCGTCCAGGAACAACGCCAGGCGGTTGCGCGTGTTGGCCGCCAGCGAGTCGAGCTGGCGGGCGCTCTCCTGCTGGATCAGCTGGTCCACATGGCGCTGCTGTGTCAGGGCCTGCAGCAGGACGGTGGCGGCAAACAGGAGCACAAACGGCACCGCGATGGCGGTGCGCAACGAGGGCCTCAGGGCGACACCCACTCCACAAAGCTCCTTGGCAAAAACGGGCAAGGCGCTGGCGCCTCTCTGGGCCGGGATTATCCCGGCCGCTGGCGGGGCCATTGCCCGGGATTAGCCGGGGTCGCCACCCCCAAATCAGGGGCCGGCGACATATTCATCAGAGCTGGGCGGCCTTGAAGGTGTCGCAGGCGCCCAGATCGCCGGCCTCCAGGCCGCGCTTGAACCAGCGCATGCGCTGGGCGCTGCTGCCATGGGTGAAGCTGTCCGGCACTACCCGGCCCTGCGACTGTTGCTGCAGCGCATCGTCGCCGATCTTGGAGGCGGCGTTCAGCGCCTCCTCGATGTCGCCGGCCTCCAGCCAGCCCTTGCCGCGCTGCGAATGGTGGGCCCAGACGCCGGACAGGCAGTCCGCCTGCAGCTCCAGCCGCACGCTCAACGCGTTGTACTCCCGCTCCGAAACCTTGCCGCGCGCGCGATCCATGCGCTCGCTGATGCCCAGCAGGTTCTGCAGATGGTGGCCCACCTCATGGGCGATCACATAGGCCTGGGCGAAGTCGCCCGGCGCGCCCAGGCGGTCGCGCAGGGTCTGGTAGAAGCTCAGGTCGATATAGACCTTGCGGTCGCCCGGGCAGTAGAAGGGCCCCATCGCGGCCTCGCCCTGACCGCAGGCGGTCGGGGTGCTGCCGCGGAACAGCACCAGGGTCGGCGCGGCGTACTGCTGCTGGCGCTGCGCGAAGTAGGCGCTCCAGACATCCTCGGTGTCGGCCAGCACGGTGGAGACGAAGCGCCCGCCCTCGTCCTGCGGCTTGGCGCCGGGCTGGCTGTCCTCGACCTGCGGCGCCGGCAGCCCGCCGCCGTCCAGTAGGCCCAGCACCGTCATCGGGTTGATGCCGAAGGCCCAGGAGGCCAGCAGGGCCACCACGATGCCGCCCAGGCCGATGCCGCGGCCGCCGCCCAGCCCGCCGCCGCGCCGCGGTGCGGCATCGCGCCGGTCCTCGACGTTGTCGCTTTCGCGCTGGCCTTCCCATTTCATGGCGCTGCTCCTTAGGTTTGACCGCCCGGCTGCCGATATTACGGCGTGCGCCTGCACCTCAGAGAAGGAAGTCGATGACCGGGCCCGAGCCGCCGGAGGAACTGAACACGATCTTGCGCCGGCTGCTGGACGATGGACAGCAGCTGCTGGCGCTGTTCGACCCGGAGGACCGGCTGCGCCATGCCAATGCCGCCTTCTGCCAGGCCTACCGGGTGGCGCCGGGCGCGCGGCCGCTGTGGGCCGACATCATCCGCGACAACCACCGCCAGCGTCATGGCGCGGTGATCGAGGCCGACGACATCGAGGCCTGGCTGGCCGCCGCGATGACGCGCCGCGGCAAGCAGCCGCACCGCGCCTTCGAGGTCGACCTGTGGGACGGGCGCTGGCTGTGGATCCAGGAGACCCTGCGGCCCGACGGCTGGCTGCTGCTGCAGGGCAGCGACATCACCAGCCTACGCCAGGACAGCCGGGCGCTGCGCCAGGCCCATGTGAAGGCGCTGCGCGCCGCCGAGACCGACCCGCTGACCGGGCTCAGCAACCGCCGCCATGCGCTGCAGCTGCTGCAGCAGGCGCTGGCCAACGAAGCGGCCTGGCCGCTGTGCGTGGTGGCGCTGGATCTGGACGACTTCAAGCGCGTCAACGACGAACTGGGCCATGCCGCCGGCGACCGCGTGCTGGGCGACTTCGCGCGCCAGCTGCAGGCCAGCATCCGACGCGAGGACGGCTGCGGCCGCCTGGGCGGCGAGGAGTTCCTGCTGATCCTGCCGACCGCCGGGCGCGGCCAGGCCGAGGCGATCACGGAGCGCCTGCTGGCCCGGGTGCGCCAGGCCCGGCCGCTGCCGGAGCGGCCCGGGCGCGGCTACACCTGCTCGGCCGGCCTGGCCGAGGCCTGCTGGGGCGAGTCGGCGGAGGCCCTGCTGCGGCGCGCCGATGCGGCGCTGTACCGCGCCAAGGCCGCGGGGCGCGACCGGCTGATGGTGGACGGCGGCGACTGAGGAGCGCTCAGGCGCTGCCGAGCCGCGCGCGCACCCAGGCCTCGGCCTCGGCCAGGGTCTCGAAGGCGGCGAACTCGCGGCCATGCTCGGCGTAGATGCGCGCGAAGATCGGCAGCATCAGGCTGCGGCCCTCGACCTCCGGCGCTGCGACAAAGGCCACCGCCACCGGCGCGGTCTTGGCTTCGCTCATCGTCTTCAGGAAGCCGGTGAAGGCCTCCAGCGCGTCGGGCGAGGCAAGCAGGCTCTGGTGCATCTCCAGGATGTCGGCGAAGCGCGGGCCGACCGGCGCACCGGCAAACAGATCGCGCATCGCCAGGCCCATCGCCAGCACGCCCTCGCGGTTGAAGGGCCCGCAGGCCTCGAGCCGCACGATGGTCCCTTCGGTCCAGATGTCGACCTGGCCATGGGGCCGGAAAATGCCGCTCGCAAAGGCGGTGCTGCTGCGTTTGGAGGTCTGCCGAATGTTCACGGCGGGCATGGTAGCCGGCCCGGCCGCCCGATACGCCCGCAGGGAGCAAAAAGGACGGAGCGCCCTCGACCCATCGGCTGAAAAATCCACGGACCTGGGTCGTGAGATTGCCAGCAACAAGGGTTTGGGCCCATGCTTGCGGCGGACGGCCCATCTGCTCATCCTTCCATCCAGTCGCCATCTCCGATGACCCGCCGCCTGTCCACTCCCCCAGGCCCGCGCCGGCGCTCGCTGCTGCTGGGCCTGGGTGCGGCGGGGCTGCTGGACGGCGCGCGGGCGCAGGGCGAGGAGCGCATCACGGTGCTGCTGGAGGAGTTCGCACCTTATTCCTATCTCGACGCGCAGGGGCGGGCGACCGGCTATGCGGTGGAGCTGGCGCGCGAGATGCTGGCGCGCGAGCGCCTGGCCGCGGATTTCGAGTTCAGCTCCTGGCCGCGCGTGGCGCGGCGCGGGCAGGAGCGGCCCAATGTGATGCTGCCGGCCATCGTGCGCCTGCCCGAGCGCGAGGCGCAGTTCCACTGGCTGGCCCAGATCGCGGTGCGCCAGGGCTGGCTGTTCCGGCTGCGCACGCGGCCGGAGGTGCAGCCGCGCGACCTCGAGGCCGCGAAGTCCTACCTGACCGCCGTGATCAAGGACGATGTGTCCGAGCACGAGTTGGTGGCGCTGGGCTTCGCGGTCGGCCAGAACCTGGACCGCAGCGCCGACTACGGCGCGCTGCTGCGCAAGTTCTTCGCCGGTCGCTGCCAGCTGATCGCGCTGAACCGCATGCTGGCGCCGGAGCTGCTGCGCCGCCATGGTCATGACCCGCAGCTGATCGAGCCGCTGCTGAAGTTCTCGGAATCGCGGCCCTCGATGGCGCTGAGCCGGTCCAGCAACGCGGCGCTGGCCGGGCGGCTGCGCCAGGCCTGGGACGGCATGCGCCGCGACGGCACGGTGGCCGCGCTGGCGGCGCGCTACGGCATCCCGCTGCCGGACTGAGTTACTCGTCCTCGCCCAGGAAACCGCCGCTCTGGTGCGCCCACAGCCGGGCATAGAGCCCGCCCTTGGCCAGCAGCTCGGCATGGCTGCCCTGTTCGACGATCTCGCCGCCGTCCATCACGATCAGGCGGTCCATCGCGGCGATGGTGGAGAGGCGGTGCGCGATCGCGACCACGGTCTTGCCTTCCATCAGGCGGTAGAGGCTGCGCTGGATCGCGGCCTCGACCTCGGAGTCGAGCGCGCTGGTGGCCTCGTCGAGCAGCAGGATCGGCGCGTCCTTCAGCATCACGCGGGCGATCGCGATGCGCTGGCGCTGGCCGCCGCTGAGCTTGACGCCGCGCTCGCCGACATGGGCCTCGAAGCCCTTGCGGCCCTTCGGGTCGGTCAGGCTCAGGATGAACTCATGCGCCTCGGCGCGGTCTGCGGCGGCGATCATCTGCGCGTCGTTCGCATCGGGGCGGCCGTACAGCAGGTTGTCGCGCACCGAGCGGTGCAGGAGGCTGGTGTCCTGCGTGACCATGCCGACCTGGGCGCGCAGGCTGTCCTGCGTGACGCGGGCGATGTCCTGGCCGTCGACCAGGATGCGGCCCTGCTCGATGTCGTAGAAGCGCAGCAGCAGGTTGACCAGGGTCGACTTGCCGGCGCCCGAGCGGCCGACCAGGCCGATCTTCTCGCCGGGGCGGATCTGCAGGTCCAGGTTCTTCAGCACCTGCTTCTTGCCGCCATAGGCGAAGCCGACGTTCTCGAAGCGGATCTCGCCCTGCCTGACCTGCAGCGGCACCGCGTCCGGCGCATCCTTCACCGCGACCGCCTTGGACAGGGTGGTGATGCCGTCCTGCACGGTGCCGATGTTCTCGAACAGCTCGGCCATCTCCCACATGATCCAGTGCGAGATGCCGTTCAGGCGCAGCGCCATCGCGGTGGCGGCGGCAACCGCGCCGACGCCGACCTGGCCCTGCGACCACAGCCACAAGGTGACGCCCGCGGTGCTGGCCACCAGCAACATGCTCAGTACATGGTTGACGATCTCGAAGCCGCTGATCAGCCGCATCTGGCGGTAGGCGGTGGAGAGGAACTCCTGCATCGCGCCGCGCGCGAACTGGGCCTCGCGGTTGCTGTGCGAGAACAGCTTGACGGTGCTGATGTTGGTGTAGGCGTCGGTGATGCGGCCGGTCATCAGGCTGCGCGCATCGGCCTGCTGGCTGGCGGCCTTGCCCAGGCGCGGCACGTAGTAGGACAGCGCCGCCAGATAGAGCACGAGCCAGCCCAGGAAGGGCAGCATCAGCCCCAGGTCGATGCCGCCGACCACGGCCATCATCGTGACGAAGTAGATCGTGATGAAGACCAGGATGTCGGTGACGATCAGCCAGCAGTCGCGCACCGCCAGTGCGGTCTGCATCAGCTTGGCCGAGACGCGGCCGGCGAACTCGTCCTGGTAGAAGGACAGGCTCTGGCCCAGCAGGTGGCGGTGGAAGTTCCAGCGCAGGCGCATCGGGAAGTTGCTGGACAGGCCCTGGTACTTGCTGATCGCCTGCAGCGCGATCAGCACCGGGCTGGCCAGCAGGATGCCGGCCAGCAGCAGCAGGTTGTCCTTCTCCTTGGCCCACAGCTCGCCCGGCGGCACATTGGCCAGCCAGTCCACCACCGAGCCCAGCATCGCGAACAGCAGCGCCTCGAAGGCGCCGAAGGCCGCGGTCAGCAGGGTCATGCCGATGATCAGGGTGCGCATGCCCTTCGACGCGGACCAGACGAAGGCGAAGAAGCCGCTGGGCGGCTGCGGCGGCGGCGTGTCCGGATAGGGGGAGACGAGTTTTTCGAACCAGCTGTACAAGGGAACACCTGCTTGGGATATCAGCAGGCGAGCGTAGCGCAGGCCTGCCGCCAGGCGATGTCAGCAGGCGGCGAATGGCAGAAGGGGCCGCACCAGCGGCCCCTTTTGGCGACATTGCTGCGTAGGCAGCCGGGTTCAGCCCCGGCGGCGGCGTGCCACGGCACCGACCACGGCCAGGCCGCCGAGCAGCAGCGCGTAGCTGGATGGCTCGGGCACGGCCTGCAGCACGATATTGTCGATGCCGACGTTGTAGGCGCTGTTGCGCCATTCAAGGCGCAGGCCGCTGGCCGAGCTGAGGTCGACATTGAAGCGGGTGGCGTTCGGCTCGCTGCCGACATTGCCGTTGTGGCTGAACAGCAGGGCGTTGCTGCCGAGGTCGTAGATCGCGAGCTGGGTGCCGCGCGTCGTGTGCGAATAGGCGCCGAGGTCGAAGCTCGTCAGCCGGATGCCGCCGCTCTGGGCGACCAGGTCGATGCGGGCGTAGGAGTTGGAATCGCTGCCGTCGGCCCACAGCACGCCGTAGAGGTTGTTGTAGTCGGCGGCCCACCAGCGCAAGGTCGAGGCGCCGCTTTGCAGCGGCTGGCTGTAGCTGACGTCGACCAGGCCGACGACGTCGCCATAGCTCTGGTGGATCCAGCCGCTGTTGCCGCAGGCGACCAGCGTGCCGGTGCCGGCGGCGTTGTTCGCACAGATCGACGGCGCCTGGCCGACATTGCCGAAGTCGATCGTATGGGCCTGGGCCCCACCGGCGGCCAGCGCGGCGATGCCGGCCAGCAGCATGTTCTTCACCATCATGTGAGCGTTCCTCCGAGTCGAGAGCCGCGATGCTGGCCATGAACGCCGCCGCCGGCAATCCCCCGCCTTTGGGGGCCAGGTCTTGCGCTCAGCGGCCGATGGGCAGCGGCAGCGGCTTGCCCTGCGCCTGCGCCGGCGCGCGCACCTGCAGGATCCTGGCCAGGGTCGGCGCGATGTCGGCCACCTCGACCGGCCGCTTCACCTCGCCCTGGCCGATCCAGGTCGGGCCCCAGGCCAGGATCGGCACATGGGTGTCGTAGCGGTAGGGCGTGCCATGCGAGCTGCCGCCGCCACGCGAGCTGTACAGCCAGTTGGGTTTGACGACGATCTGCAGCGGCGCGGCCACGTCCGGGTGCCAGGACTTGCGCATCGCCTCCAGATAGGGCGTCTGGCGGTCCGTGCCCTGCATCTGCTCGAGCGTGAACACGTCGGCGATGCCGTCCACCTGCAGCAGCAGCTTCTTCGCGGCGGCGTAGACATCGGCCGACTTCAGGCCCTTGCTCGCGATCAGCTTCTCGTCGAACAGCAGGCCGGCGGCCGAGTAGCCGCGCGCCCATTTGCCCTCGCCGAACTGCTTGGCCAGCTCGGTGTTGAGCCAGGCCAGGGTCAGGCTGGGGTTGATGCGGTCGGCGTTCAGGCCGCGGCTGGCCGCGTACTCGGGCGTGTCGGCGAAGCCATGGTCGGCGGTCAGCATCGCCACATAGTTGCCGGCGCCGACCTTGGCGTCCAGGTACTGGAAAAAGCCCTGCAGATAGCGGTCCAGGTGCAGGAAATGGTCGTGCGACAGGCGTGACTCGGGACCGAAGGCATGGTTCACATAGTCATGGCTGGACAGGCTGACCGAGAGGATGTCGGTCTGGTCGTCCGCGCCCAGCTGCTCGGCCTCGATCGCGGCGCGCGCGAAGGCCAGGGTCAGCTCGTCGCCGAAGGGCGAGGGCAGGATGTTGCCGTAGAACATCGGGCCCGGCTTCTCCATCTTGTCGCCGACGATGGCCGGCAGCTTGTTGCCGTTGCCGCCGCTGCTCTGCCAGGGTTGGCCGTCGGGCGAGGAGCGCGCATAGGCGGCTTCCGGGAGCAGCGGTGCCCAGGTCTTCTTGAAGAAGGCGTCGGCCGGCTTGGCGGCGTTGAAGGCGTTGACCCAGGCCGGGTGCTCCTTCATGTAATAGGTGCTGGAGGCGAACTGGCCGCTCTCGCTCATGTACATGTACGCCTGCCCCAAGTGTCCGGCCGGCAGGATCGCGCCGCGGTCCTTGCCCGAGATGCCGATCACCTTGGACTCGGGCTGCACCGTGCGCAGCACGTCGCCGACGGTCTCGACCTTGTAGTTCTTCGGGCTGGTGCCGGCCAGCGGCGCGGTCTTGTTGCCGATGTACTGGTGGGCGTTGTCCTGGGTGCAGTAGATGGTCTCACCGGTCTCGCGGTCGCGCCATTCATTGCTGATGATGCCGCTGCGCTGCGGGTAGGCGCCCGAGAGCATCACCGCGTGGCCGGCCGCGGTGACCGTGTGGCCATGGGCGTAATGCGCGTCGGCAAACCAGGCGCCGCGCTGCAGGAAGCGGTTGAAGCCGTCGGGCACCAGCTGGTCGCGGTAGCCGGTGACCTGGCGCATCGGCAGGCCATCGACCACCAGGAACACGATCAGCTTGGGTTTGGCGGCGGCAGTGGCGGTGGCGGTCGTGGACTGCGGGCCGCTGGCGCAGCCGGCCAGCACGGCGGCCGCGGCCAGGCCGCTGAGCAGGAACAGGCGGCGGCGCGAGGTGGTTCCGATCATGGTGAGAACGCTGTTGTTGCGGGGCGAGGGCGGAGCTTAAGCCCCGCGCGGCGGCTGGGGGAGAGGGGGCGTGCGGCTGGCGCTCGCGCGGCTTTTGCGGCAGGGGGCGCGCCAAAAATAATGAGCCGGACCGCGCGGAACGCGGACCGGCTCTCTCTTGTAAAAGCGGCGCCGATGATGAAAAAGCGGGCTGGCACGAAGCTGCGTGGCTTGGTGCTCTGGTGCTGGCCGGGCCGCATTTGCCCTTCCCCTCCTCAGGTTCAGTGCGCGGCCATTCTGTAAAAAAACGTTTGCCTTCGTCTCGTGGTTTGCCCTTGGTTTGGGCGATACTCGCGCAACTGGCGCGGTTTTGGTGCGCTACCTGATTCAGCGCAAGGCCTCGTCCAGCAGCTCGATCCAATGCCGCACCGGCAGCGCGCTGCCGGCCTGCAAATGCTGGATACAGCCGATGTTGGCGGACACGATGGCCTCCGGCTGCAGCGGCGCCAGGGCCTGCAGCTTGCGCTCGCGCAGGCGTTTGGAGAGCTCCGGCTGCAAGACCGAATAGGTACCAGCCGAGCCGCAGCACAGATGGCTCTCGCTCGGCGCCAGCGCGATCTCGAAACCCAGCTCGCGCATCACGGTTTCGACCCCGCCGCGCAACTGCTGGCCATGCTGCAGGGTGCAGGGCGGGTGGTAGGCCAGCTTGGCACGCCTGGCCTGCGGGTCGAGCCGGGCCTTCAGCGGCGCCACGAGCTCGGGCAGCAGCTCGCTCAGGTCGCGGGTCAGCGCGCTGATGCGGGCCGCCTTGTCGCGGTAGGCCGGGTCATGGGCCAGGGCGCGGCCGTAGTCCTTCACCGTGACGCCGCAGCCCGAGGCGTTCATCACCAGGGCCTCGACCTGGCCCGCCTCGGTCAGCCCTTCGACCAGGGGCCACCAGGCGTCGATATTGCGGCGCATGTCGGCAAGGCCGCCCTCCAGATCGTCCAGATGGCTGCGGATCGCGCCGCAGCAGCCGGCGTCGTCGGCCACCAGGGTCTGGATGCCGGCGGCGTCCAGCACCCGGGCGGTGGCCGAGTTGATGTTCGGTGCCATCGCCGGCTGCACGCAGCCCAGCAGCAGCAGCACCTTGCGCGGATGGGCGCGCGTCGGCCATCGATGGGCCTGCGGCGGCGCCGCGGCCGGTACCTTGTCCTTCAGCGCGGCCGGCACCAGCGGGCGCAGCGCCTGGCCCAGCTTCATCGCCGGCGCGAACAGCGGCGAGGTCAGGCCCTCCTTCAGCAGCCAGCGCTTGGCGCGCTCGCCGCGCGGGCGCTCGACCTTGGCATCGACGATATGCCGGCCGATCTCGACCAGCTGGCCATACTGCACGCCGGAGGGGCAGGTGCTCTCGCAGTTGCGGCAGGTCAGGCAGCGGTCCAGATGCTGCTGGGTCGCGGCGGTCGGCGTCGCGCCCTCCAGCACCTGCTTGATCAGGTAGATGCGGCCGCGCGGGCCGTCCAGCTCGTCGCCCAGCAGCTGGTAGGTCGGGCAGGTGGCGGTGCAGAAGCCGCAGTGCACGCAGCGGCGCAGGATCTCCTCGGCCTGCCGGCCTTCGGCGCTGCCCTGGAACTCGGGGGAAAGATGGGTCTGCATTCAGAGTTCCGGATAGAGGCGGCCGGGATTGAACAGGCCCTGCGGATCGAAGGAGGCCTTCAGCTCGCGATGGATGCGCGCCAGCGGCGCCGACAGCGGGGCGAACACGCCGGCGCTCTTGTCTCTGCTGCGGAACAGGGTGGCATGGCCGCCCACGCCGGCGGCGGCCTCGCGCACCAGCGCGTCCGGCTGGGCCGTGGTCAGCCAGCGCTGGCCGCCGCCCCATTCGACCAGCTGCTCGCCATGCAGCTGGGCCAGCACCGGCGCGGTCTGCGGCAGCGACAGCCGCCACAGCCGAGCGCCGCCGGCCACCGCGCGCTCGGCGCCCTGGAAGAATTCGTCGGCCTGGTCGCGCAGACCGGCCCAGAAGGGCAGGGCCAGGTCTTGCGGGATCGCCTCGCCGCCCAGGCTGCGGGTCGCGGCGGCCACCGCCGCCTCGGCGCCGGCCAGGCGCAGCACCAGCGCGCCTTCCCACCAGGCGCTGGCCTGGATCGGCAGCGGCTGGCCGCCCCATTGGTTCAGCGCGCGCAGCGCCGCCGCCTGGTCCATCTCGAAGCGCAGGGTCGCGCCGGCCACCGGGCGCGGCAGCACCTTCAGCGAGACCTCCAGGATCACCCCCAGCACGCCCAGCGCGCCGGCCATCAGGCGCGAGACGTCGTAGCCGGCCACGTTCTTCATCACGGTGCCGCCGAAGCTCAGCGCCTCGGCGCGGCCGTTCAGCAGGGTCAGCCCGAGCAGATGGTCGCGCACCGAGCCGGCCGCGGCGCGCGCCGGGCCGGACAGGCCGGCGGCGACCATGCCGCCCACCGTGCCCTGGCCGCCGAAGCGCGGCGGCTCGAAGGCCAGGTGCTGGCCCTGCTCGGCCAGCAGCGCCTCCAGCTCGGCGATCGGCGTGCCGGCCTTGGCCGTCACCACCAGCTCGCTGGGCTCGTAGCTGGTGATGCCGCTGAAGCCGTTGGGGCCGGCCATCTCCAGGGGCTCGCCGACCGGAGCGCCGCCATAGAAGGCCTTGCTGCCCTGGCCGCGGATCTCCAGCCTGGCGCCGCGCGCGGCGGCGTCGCGGATGCGCTCCTGCAGCTGCTGCAAATCCGACATCAGAACCTCTCCAGTTCGGGGAAGGCCAGCAGGCCCTTCCTGACATGCATGCGGCCGTACTCGGCGCAGCGCTGCAGGGTCGGGATGACCTTGCCGGGGTTCAGCAGGCCCGCCGGGTCGAAGGCGCGCTTCAGCGCCAGCATCTGCTCGCGCTCCTCGGTCGAGAACTGCACGCACATCGAGTTCAGCTTCTCGATGCCGACGCCATGCTCGCCGGTCACCGTGCCGCCCAGCGCGACGCTGGTCTCCAGGATCTCGGCGCCGAACTGTTCGCAGCGATGCAGCTGCTCGGGATCGTTGGCATCGAACAGGATCAGCGGGTGCAGATTGCCGTCGCCGGCGTGGAAGACATTGGCGCAGCGCAGGCCGTACTTCTGCTCCATCTGCTGGATCGCCTCCAGGATCGCGGCCAGCTTCTTGCGCGGGATGGTCGAGTCCATGCACATGTAGTCGGGGCTGATGCGGCCCGAGGCGGGAAAGGCGTTCTTGCGGCCGCTCCAGAACTTCAGGCGCTGGGCCTCGTTCTCGCTGACCTCGCAGCGCGTCGCGCCGCTGGCCTCCAGCACCGCCAGCATGCGGCCGATCTCCTCCTCGACCTCCTCCGGCGTGCCGTCGCTCTCGCACAGCAGGATGGCCGCGGCGCTCAGGTCGTAGCCGGCGCGCACAAAGTCCTCCACCGCGGCGGTCATCGGCTTGTCCATCATCTCCAGGCCGGCCGGGATGATGCCGGCCGCGATGATGTTGGCCACCGCGTCGCCGGCACGGCGCAGGTCGTCGAAGCTGGCCATGATGCAGCGCGCCAGCAGCGGCTTGGGCACCAGCTTGACGGTGACCTCGGTGATCACCGCCAGCATGCCCTCGCTGCCGACGATCAGCGACAGCAGGTCCAGCCCGGCCGCGTCCAGCGCCTCCGAGCCGAACTCGACCGCCTCGCCCGCGGCGGTGAAGCCCCTGACGCGCAGCACGTTGTGCAGAGTCAGACCGTACTTCAGGCAATGCACGCCGCCCGAGTTTTCGGCCACATTGCCGCCGATCGTGCAGGCGATCTGGCTGCTGGGGTCGGGCGCGTAATAGAGGCCATGCGGCGCCGCGGCCTCGGAGATCGCCAGGTTGCGCACGCCGCATTGCACGCGCGCGGTGCGCGCCAGCGGGTTCAGCTCCAGGATGCGCTGGAACTTGGCCAGCGCCAGGGTCACGCCCTCGGCATGGGGCAGGGCGCCGCCCGACAGGCCGGTGCCGGCGCCGCGCGCCACCACCGGCACGCCCAGCGCATGGCAGGCCCGCAGCACCGCGGCCACCTGGGCCTCATCCTCCGGCAGCGCGACGGCCAGCGGCCGCTCGCGGTAGGCGGAGAGGCCGTCGCATTCATAGGGCGTGGTGTCCTCGCTCTGCCACAGCAGCGCATGGGCCGGCAGCACGCGGGACAGGGCCGCGACGACCGCTTGCTGGCGCTGGGCGCGGCTGGCGGCGGGCGGCTGGGGCGGGATGGCTGCGGCGGCGTTCAAGGCGGGGCTCTCCTGGGGCAGCTACTGTAGCCCGAGCCCGCGCGGCGGCGTCCGCCGGCCGCGCGCGACAGCCATGACTTTATGGCGGTGAATGATGAGCAGCAGCCGCCGCGCGCCGCGTGCCGCCGGCATGACGCCGCGCCGGCGGCAACTGGTCGGCCATGGCCTGGAGCTCGCCGGCGCGGGCCTGCGGGCGCTGCAGCAGCGCGTCCAGCTGTTCGCGCTGGGGTTCGTCCAGCGGCGCCAGCAGGGCCTGGTTGAAGGCCGCGGCCTCGGCCAGCGCGCGGCGGTACATGGCCTGGCCGGCGGCGGTGGACACGCTGGATTCGCTGCAGGCCCAGCATGAGGGCGGCAAGCTGCGCCTGCTGGCCACCTCGGGCGAGCAGCGCAGCCTGCCCGATGTGTCGACCTTCAAGGAGGCCGGCCTGGCGCTCAGCGCCAGCGGCTGGAACGCGCTGTTCACGCCGGCTGCGATGCCGGCGGCCAAGGTCAGGCGCCTGGCCGAGGAGGTCGCCCGGCTGATGGCCGAGCCGGGCCTGCGCGCCAAGTTCGAGGCCGCCAGGATGGTGCCGGTCTCGGCCGGCCTGGCGCCGACCCGCGCGATGCTGAAGGCCTATCAGGCGCAATGGGCGCCGGTGGTGAAGAAGTCCGGCTTCAATCCCAATTGATGCGATGGGCGACGACGTCCGCCATGTGCTCTTCATCATGTGCGACCAGCTGCGCTGGGACCACCTGAGCTGCTACGGCCAGCATCCCTATCTGCACACGCCCAATATCGACGCGCCGGCCCGGCGCGGCCTGCGCTTCGAGCAGGCCCATGTGAACTCGGGTGTCTGCGGCCCCTCGCGCATGAGCTACGACACCGGGCACTACCCGAGCAGCCATGGCGCGACCTGGAACCGCGTGCCGCTGCCGCTGGGCGAGCTGACCCTGGGCGAATACCTGAAGCAGGCGGGCCGGCGCTGCGTGCTGGCCGGCAAGTCGCATGTGATGCCGGCAAGACCCCCGCATCGGAGCCCGGCGGCTGGCGGGGGCGGGTCTGCACAGCGGAGCCTAGCCGTCGGTGAACACGGTCAGCACGCCGGTATAGCCATACAGCCGGCCCTGGTGCGCGATCTCGCCGCCGGCGAAGAAGCCGACCAGCGGCAGCTCGCCCAGGCCATGGCGCAGCCATTGCAGCTCGGCCGAGGGCGCGCCGAAATGCGGGCCGCCGCGGCCGGCGCAGCTGATGTAGAGAGCGCCCAGCGGCGTGCGGCCCTGCTCCTCCAGCTCGGCACGCAGTTCGGTGCTGATGCGCAGCAGGTCGCGCCGCGCGGCCTCGGGGTTGCGCTCGCAGAAGCTCAGGCTCTGGCCCGGCAGCAGCTGTTCGGCGATCGCCAGGCCGCGGCGCGCCGGCTCCAGTCCGACCAGGTGGCGCACCCGCACCTCGGGGCCGTATTCGCGGCGGCCGCGGCTGCCGGCGTCGGCCAGGCCGGCCAGGGTGCGGCGAAAGCGCGGCAGCGCCTCGCGCAGCTCGGCCGCGCCGGCGCTGACCGGCAGGGTCAGGTCTTGCAGCAGGCAGTCCAGCGCCGGCTTGCCGTCCAGCTCCAGCAGCAGGTTGCCGTCGCAGGCGGTGATGCGGCGCTCGGGCCCCAGCGCCTGGCAGCCCTGGCTGACCCGGGACAGCAGCCCGATGCCGGGGCCGAAGGCCACGCCCGACAGGCCGCCGCGCCAGACGCCGTCGGCGAGCTGCAGCGCGTCGCGCGCGCCCACCGCCAGGCCGCCGAACAGATAGCCGCCGGCGGTCTGCTCGGCCAGCTCGCGCAGCAGCTCCTGCAGGTCGGGCGTCGCGCCGTCGGCGTGCACCAGCGCGGTCTCGGCCGGCCAGCCGGCCAGCGGCTGCCGGCCCGAGAAGACGCGGAACTGCCCGGCCGGCAGCTCGGCCAGCATCAGGGCCAGCGCCGGCTCGTCGTCGAAATACTCGACCCCGCTGGCGCAGATGCCCGGCCCGGCCGCGCCGACCCAGGCCACGCCGGGCCAGCGCTGGCGCAGCTCGTCCAGCAGGCTCTCGGCCCGCGCGGCATGGGCCTCGGTCAGGTAGAGCCAGCCGAGATTGGGCCGCAGGTCCAGCGCCTGGCGCTGGGCCTCGATCTGCGCCGCCACCAGCGCCAGCGCCAGATGGGCGTCGGGATGGGTGGCATGGGCATGCACGAAGGGCTTGTTCATCGGCGCTGTCGGGTCGGTTTCGGCTTGGTGGTGGTGGCCGCGCCGGCCGCCTTCTTGACCACCGCGCCGGGCATGGCCGCGGCCTTCTTCAGGGTCTCGCCGGCGGCGTCGAAGCTCTGCTTGACGATGGCGCCGGCCAGGTTCTTGGCGGCATCGGTCGCGGTGTCCTTCATCGCGGTGGTGGCCAGCTGGGTGAACTGCTGGCTCAGCGCCGACCACCATTGCATCGGGTCCACCGGCAGCGCGGCCGGCGCGCTGGCGGCAGCGGCACCCTTGCCGGCGCTCTTCGCCGCGGTCTTGCCGGCGGCGCGCGGTTTGGCGGTGGCGGGTTCCGGGACGGGTTCAGGTACGGGAGCCGTGGGCGTCGGCACCTGCAGGGTCTTGCCCAGCTCGGCCAGCGGCACGTTCATCGACTTCAGGGTCGACAGGGTCATGCGCTGCACCTCGAGGGCCTGGATCGTCGCGCCCAGCATGCGCGCGTTCTGCTCCAGCCAGAACTGCACGGTGCGCAGCTCCTCGATGCGTTTCTCCAGCTCCTCCGGGTTCAGGGTCGGCGCGACCCATTGGCCGATGCCCGGCAGGGCGGCCCCGGCGTTCTTGACCAGGCCCTGCAGGAAGTCGAAGCCGGGGACGAACTTGGTGAAGGAAGCGCTGCTGCTGTCGGCCATGGATGTCTCCTCTTTATGGGGCGATGGTAAGCCTAGGGCGCCTCGATGGTGAGCCGGCCGTCGCCTTGCGTGAAGCGCAGCTTGGACAGCAGATCCATGCCCAGCAGCGGCGCGCCGAGCTGGGGCAGCACGGTGACCGGCAACTGCTGGGCGCGCACGCCGCCCTGCAGTTCGACATCCGCCCGCGCCATCCAGCCCTGGGCCACGCCGCCGGCGGTGTGCGAGCGCACCGCGCCCAGCGCCTTCAGCCCGGCCCGCTCGGCCAGCTCCTGCGGCAGCGCGGTGGAGCTGGCGCCGGTGTCGACCAGGAAATCCACCGCCACGCCGTTGATGCGGCCGGGCCAGTGGAAATGGCCATCGGCACCGCGCTGCAGCACGATGCGGCCCTGGTGCAGCTCGATGCGGCTCTGCGCCTGCCGGTGCTCCCAGGCCTTGAAGCCGAGGAAGACGGCGCCGGTGACCAGCAGCCAGATCGTGACCAGCTTGAGGCTGTGCGGCAGTTGCGGGGCTTGGGGTTGTTGCATGCCGCTACGATGCCATGGAAATCCCCCGTTCCCGATCCACCACCCCCTTGGAGCGAAGCACCCGATGTCCAGCCACAGCCGCCGCAGCGTTTTCCATCTGGCCTTCCATGTGCGCGACCTGGACCGGGCGCGCGCCTTCTATGGCGGCCTGCTCGGCTGCCAGGAGGGCCGCAGCACCGAGACCTGGGTCGACTTCGATTTCTTCGGCCACCAGATCTCGTTGCACCTGGGCGAGCCCTTCCAGACCAGCCGCACCGGCCGGGTCGGCGAGCACCTGGTGCCGATGCCGCATTTCGGCCTGATCCTGCTGCTGCCGGACTGGCAGGCGCTGGCCGCGCGCCTGCAGGCCGCCGGGCTGGAGTTCGTGCTGGAGCCCCAGGTGCGCTTCGCCGGCCAGCCGGGCGAGCAATGGACGATGTTCTTCGAGGATCCCTTCGGCAACCCGATCGAGATCAAGGGCTTCGCGTCCGAGGAAGCGATCTACGCGCATTGAGCGCGGGTGCCTGCACCGATGACGAGCCTGATCTCCCTGCACAGCGCCTTCGAGCGGATGCCGCGGCATCGCCACGGCCAGGGCTATGTCGCGCTGGTGCTGGCCGGGGGCTATGTGGAGGCGGGGGACCGGGGACGCATGCGCGTCGAGGCCGGTCAGGCGGTGTTCCACGGCGCGCACGAGTCGCATCGCAACGAGTTCTTCGGCGTCGGCGCCCGGGTGCTGAACCTGCCGGTGCCCGCGGGCGGGATCGGCGAGGCGCCGCTGGGCCGGGTCGACGATGCCGATGCGATCGCCCGCCTGGCCGAGCGCGATCCCGGCGCGGCCGCGCAACTGCTGCGGCAGAGCTTTCGCCCCTCGGCGGCCCGGCTCAACGACTGGCCGGACCTGCTGGCCGCGGCGCTGGCGGAGGATCCGGCGCTGGGCCTGGCCGAATGGGCCGATCGCATGGGCATCGCGCCGCCCTCGATCAGCCGGGGTTTCAAGCGCGCCTATGGCACCAGCCCGAAGCGCTACCGCCTGGAGCTGCGCGTGATGCAGGCGCTGCGCCGGCTGCGCGGCTGGCAGGGCTCGCTGGCGGCGCTGGCCGCCGAGACGGGCTTTGCCGACCAGGCCCATCTGACGCGCGCCATCGTCGCGCTGACCGGGCAGACGCCGACGCGGCTGATGATGACGAAGACGACGGGTTAAGTCCGTTCAAGCGCGAGATGACCATGGCCGCCTAGCATCGGGCCATGAACCGTCGCAAGCTCCTGTCCGCACCGCTGATCGCCTGGCTGGCGCCCCTGCTGCCCGCCGGCACCGCCGCCGCCCAGGCCCGGCCGAACCGCACCCGCTGGAAGGTGCGCGCCGCCGAAGGCGCCGACGCGATCGCCTTCCTCGGGCCGCTATCGGGCACCCAGTTGTACCTGGACTTCTATGCCGCGGATGCCGCCGCCTTCGCGCCGCGCCTGCCCGAGGCGGTCCGTGCCGATATCGGCCGGCTGTGGAACGAGGCGAACCAGGACGGCTTCGGCCTGCTCGGCCCCAATCTGCAGGTGCTGTTCTCGGCCCAGGGCCATGACGCGACGCTCGCCAGCCTGCTGGGCGCGCTGCGCGCGCGGCAGACGGCGATCCTGCCGAGCTACCGGGCCAGCAGCTACTGGAGCGAGAAGGACTGGGCCTGGTTCGAGCGCGCGGCGGTGCGGCTCGAGGCGATCTTCGCCGCGCTGCAGGCGGCCGGCTTCGCGGCCTTCCGCCAGGAGCGGATCGGCAGCGACCTGGACCGGCGCATCGCCGAGGTGAGCCGCGCGCTGGCCGGTTTCGACGTGATCAGCTGGCAGGAGAAGCTGAGCGGCCGCAGCTTCGACCCGGAGATCCAGATCGTGCTGCTGCAGTTCGCGAAACCGCATGGCATCAAGGTGCAGGGCCAGACCTTCCTGCAGTCGGCCGACTACGACACCGCGACCACGGTGCGGATCGCCGCCCACGAGATGCTCCATCCGCCGGTGCCGATGGACGGCCCGGCCGCAACCGCCGCGCTGGCCGCCCTCGGGCGCGACCCGCTGATCATGAAGATCGTGCGCGAGCATGATCCGCGCTGGGGCTACACCAGCCTGGAGGGCATGCTGAACGAGGACCTGGTGCAGGCGCTGGACCAACTGATCAGCGAGGCCCTGGGCGTGGGCCGCAACCCGGCGGACCGCTGGCGCAAGGCCGACGACGGCATGCATGTGATCGCCGCCGGCCTGTACGGCCTGCTGCGCCAGGACCGCTGGATCGAGAGCGGCGGTTCCATCGAGCGCTGGCTGGCCGGCATCGTCGCCGACGGCCGGCTGGAGCCGGCACGTTTCCACCCGGTCGCCGCGCGGGTGCTGGAGCGCCCCGTCGATGCGCTGTGGCCGCTGTCGCCGAAGGCGGCGCCGCGTTGAGGGACGGACCGGGGCCTAGCGGAAGCCGATGCCGCGGCGCTGCCGGACCTCGGGCTTGAGCTTGTGCTCGGCCTCCAGCTGGCACAGGAATTCGTCCGGCGTCAGCGCCTCGGCCAGGATCTCGACCTGCTGGCGCACGGCGGCGAAGTCGCCCGGGGTCAGCTGGTCCAGCGCGGCCAGGCGCGCGCGCTGCTCCTCGTCCGCGGCCATGCCGGCTTCGCGCTCGAACATGGTCTCGCGCTGCGCCGCGCTCAGCGGCTTGAAGCGGATCTTGAAGGCGAAGCGGCGCAGCGCCGCCTCGTCCAGCTCCTCGAACAGATTGGTGGTGCAGATGAAGATGCCGGCGAAGCGCTCCATGCCGGCCAGCATCTCGTTGACCTCGCTGACCTCGTAGTTGCGCTCGGCCATGCGGCGGCTGCGCAGGAAGCTGTCGGCCTCGTCCAGCAGCAGCACCGCGCCCTCGGTCTGCGCGCTCTCGAACATGCGCGCCATGTTCTGCTCGGTCTCGCCGACGAACTTGCTGGCCAGGTCGCTGGCCAGGCGGATCATCAGCGGGCGGCCCAGCTGCTGCGCGATATGTTCGGCCAGCGCGGTCTTGCCGCTGCCCGGCGGGCCGTAGAAGCAGAGATTGCCGCCGCCGCGCCGGCGCAGCGCCTCGACGATGCGCGGCAGCTCGAAGCGCGACTCGACATTCAGCAGCTCCAGCGCGTACTGCGTCACCACCGGGCGCCGACCATGCTGCTCATGCGCGGCATGGCCCAGGGCCTTGTCGGCATTGGCCAGCTGGCGTTCGATCAGGGCCTCATGCGTCTCGCTGCCGGCACCGGCCAGCTGCGCAAAGCGCACCGCGGTGCGGATCTGCGCCGGCGTCAGGCCGCGGCGCTCGGCCAGGCGGGCGGCGAACTCGGCACTGACCGCCACCTCGCCGAGCGCGCGCTGCACCAGCGCCGCGCGCGCGCCGGGCGGCGGCGACTTCAGCTCCAGGTGGTACTGGAAGCGGCGCCGGAACGCGGGGTCGATCTGCTCGATGCGGTTGGTAACCCAGATCACAGGCACCGGATTGGTCTCCAGGATCTGGTTGACCCAGGCCTTGCCGGAGACCGAGCCCGAGGCCGGCGCATCCAGCGCCGCGTCGAGCCGCGCCATCAGGTGCACCGTGTCGGTGGACAGCGGCGGGAACACGTCCTCGACCTCGTCGAACAGCAGGGCCACGTCGGGGCTGGCCTTCAGGAACTGCTGGCTGATCTGCAGCGAGCGGTAGCGGTCGCGGCCGGACAGCGAGTTGCCATCGCGATCCGCGTACTCGACCTCGTAGAGATCGAGGCCGGCGGCCTGTGCCGCCACCTTGGCCAGCTCGGTCTTGCCGGTGCCGGGCGGGCCGTAGAGCAGCACATTGACGCCCGGCAGCTGGCGCGCCACCGCATTGCGCAACAGGTCGCCCAGCAGGCTCAGGTCCTCGGCGACGAAGTGGAAGTCCTCGGGCTTGAGCTCGCTCTTGGTCGCGGGGCGGGTGAACACCGCCATCAGATCGCCCGGCGCCGGGTACTCGCGCATCAGCACCGGCGGCAGTTGCTCGCTGACCTTCATCAGGTCGGCCAGATCGGTGATGTTGTGCTCGGAGATCAGGTTCTCGACCATGCCGATGCGTTCCAGCCGTGAGCCGGCGCGCAGTGCCTCGGCCACCTCCTGCGCGTTGACATCGGCCACCGCGGCGATCGCGGCGAAGGCTTCCTGAGCGGTGTTGACCTTGAACTCGACCAGCGCGCCGCGCAGCTCGCGCTGGTAGCGCGCCAGGGTGCCGTAGAGCAGGATCGCGCGCTCGGCCGGGTTCAGCTGCAGCAGATGGCCTAAAGCGGCGATGTTCTTCTCGACCAGGGTCGATTCTTTTTTCAGCTGGCGGTCCAGGAACTCGCAGGTGGTGGCCAGGAGGGCCATCATGTCCTTGGGCGCGTCCTTGATGTACTCGTCCAGGTAGAAGAACAGGGTGGCTTCGGCGAAGGGGCCGTGCCAGACGCCGTAGCGTTCGAGGAATTCCTCGTCGCCGAGCGCGGCATGGCCGGCCCAGAGCTCGTTGCCCTGGCAGCGCTGCGCGAGGTAGCCGCGCAGCCGGGCCAGCACGCGCAGCGGCCAGACCAGATGGCGGCCGGTGAAGGACAGCAGGCCGTTGAAGTCGCGCCGCAGATTGAAGCGGCCCGCATGCTTGACCGTCAGGGTCAGCACGAAATGCGAACACATGCGGTCCAGCACCGGGGCCTTGCAGAGGCCGGGGGATGCCAGCACGCGCGTGTCAGCCAGTCGCTTGACCATGGGGGTACTCCTCGCGGGGCCCGGGCATCGGACGCCCGGGGTGTGCCCCATCTTGGCTCAGCGGGGCGCGCTGTCAAGGGCCGGCGTGCGCTGGCCGGCGCCTGGAGCGAGGATTAGTGGTTAATCGCGGCTCAGTGCATCACCACGGGCTGCTGGCCCAGGTTGGCATATTTCTCGATGAAGTCGTCCAGATCCTCTTCCGAGGGATCCTGGTCCATCAGTGATTCGACGCCCTGCTGGAACTGCTCGGCCAGCGCGCCCTCGATGAAGATTTCGCGGCGGGCGTACTTGTCGACGATCTCGAAACCGCCGCGGCTGAGCTGGAACTCCGGCATGTTTTCATCCGCCGTCCGCAACGAGCCTGTCACCGGCACGTCAAACTGCACGACGATGAAGCTGGGGGAGTTGTAAAGCATGTGCATGAATCACTCCTGTGTCGTGTAGCTGCGGTCAGGCTACGCGCTTTCAAGCCCGGCCGTGCACAAATACTGGCAGAAAGCCCCGCGTCTCGGGGGATCTCGTTTGTGCGTCCTGTGGTGGAAGCGTCACAACGTCACGGTTCGTTCGACCACAGTTCCTGCTGCAGTTCCAGCTCCCAGCGCTGCGTCTCGCCCAGGCTGTGGCGCAGCCGCACCGGCAGGTAGTGGCGGGCGGGATCGAGCCAGACCTCGATGCGCGCGTCATAGGGTCCCAAAGCCTCGCGCCGCAGGCGCAGCGCGGCGCTGATGGGGCCGACCGGCAGGGTCAAGTCTTCGCGTTCCAGCACCTCGAACTGCCATTCGTTGAGCTCGCCGCGCTGGCCCGCCACCGGCAGGCTCAGGCGCGCGCCGGGTTGGCGCAGCGCGGCGTCGGCCTC
The DNA here is from genome assembly GCF_015624425.1 of Roseateles sp. DAIF2. Lineage (NCBI taxonomy): Bacteria > Pseudomonadati > Pseudomonadota > Betaproteobacteria > Burkholderiales > Sphaerotilaceae > Roseateles > Roseateles sp. DAIF2. The sequence goes on from NZ_CP049919.1 coordinate 564,400, forward strand.
CAGTAGCGCGGCCAGCTGCAGCATCCAGCTGAGCCGGTCCTGCGCGCCGGGCGGCAGCGCGAGCTGGGCGCGGCTGGCGGAGAAGCTGATCAGGCCCTGCTCGCGCCGGAAGTTGATGGCCTGGCGCTCGCGCTCGCCGCGCTGCTCGGCGAAGCGCTCGGGCGCGAGCCCCGCGGCATCGAAGCCGCCGCGGCTGCTCCAGGCCGGCAGGGCGCGGCCGGGCAGCTCGCGCTCCAGCCGCGCCTGGTACTGGTCCGGGTTGCGCTGCCACTGCAGGCGCGCGGCGCCATCCTCGTCGCCCTGGCGCAGGCGGTACAGCCAATGCAGGGTGGGAGGGGGCTTGAAGACGGGTGTGGCGGCCGGCGCGGGCGCGGCGGTGCTGATGGCCGGAGGTTTCTGCACCGGAGTTCGCCGAGGTGGTACCGGTGTTTGAGTCGCCGCCGGCAGGGGCGGTGCGGCGGCGACCGCGGGCGCGGCCGCGCCCAGGTCCATCGCCCGCGGTGGTGATGCCGGCTGCTGTCGCGGGGCCTCCGGACGCAGCCAGACCCACAGACCCGCATGCAGGGCCGCGGCCAGGGCCAGGGCGAACAGCAGACGGCGGGTCGGGCGAAGACTCATCGGACAATGCTGCCATTCGGTTCACGGACAGACAAACAAACAATGAAGCTCGCCACCTACAAGGACGGTTCGCGCGACGGCCAGCTGGTCGTGGTCTCGCGCGACCTCAGCCAGGCTCATTACGCCAACGGCATCGCGACCCGGCTGCAGCAGGTGCTGGACGACTGGAACTTCCTGTCGCCGCAGCTGGAGGAGCTGTCCACGACCCTGAACCATGGCAAGGCGCGCCATGCCTTCGCCTTCGATCCCAAGCTGTGCATGGCACCGCTGCCGCGCGCCTACCAATGGGCCGACGGCTCGGCCTACCTCAATCATGTGGAGCTGGTGCGCCGCGCACGGGGCGCCGAGGTGCCGGAGAGCTTCTACCTGGACCCGCTGATGTACCAGGGCGGCAGCGACGATTTTCTCGGTGCGATGGAGCCGGCACGCTTCGTCTCCGAGGCGATGGGCATCGACTTCGAGGCCGAGCTCGCGGTGATCACCGGCGATGTGGCGATGGGCGCCGGCCCCGAGCAGGCGCTGGAGGGCGTGCGCCTCCTGGCGCTGGTGAACGACTGGAGCCTGCGCAACCTGATCCCGGCCGAGCTGGCCAAGGGCTTCGGCTTCTTCCAGAGCAAGCCGGCCACCGCCTTCGGCCCGGTGGCGGTGACGCCCGACGAGCTGGGCGAGGCCTGGAAGGGCGGCCGCGTGCACCTGAGCCTGCAATCGCAATGGAACGGCCGCAAGGTCGGCCAATGCGAGGCCGGCCCCGAGATGACCTTCCACTTCGGCCAGCTGATCGCGCATATCGCGAAGACGCGCAATCTGCGCGCCGGCTCCATCGTCGGCTCCGGCACGGTCAGCAACAAGGACTGGAGCCGTGGCTACAGCTGCATCGCCGAGAAGCGCGCGATCGAGACGATCGAGACGGGCGAGCCCAAGACCGAGTTCATGAAGTTCGGCGACACGATCCGCATCGAGATGAAGGGCCTGGACGGGCAGAGCCTGTTCGGCGCGATCGACCAGGACGTGGTGTCGCTGCATGAGCCGCTGGAGGTCGAGGCAAGCCCGGCGGAGGCGGCGTGAATCGCCAATCGATCATCATCGACACCGATCCCGGCCAGGACGACGCGGTCGCGATCCTGCTGGCGCTGGCCAGCCCGGAGCTGGAGCTGCTGGGCATCACGACGGTGGCCGGCAATGTGCCGCTGGCGCTGACCAGCCGAAATGCGCGCATCGTCTGCGAGCTGGCCGGGCGGCGCGAAGTGCCGGTCTACGCCGGTGCCGACCGGCCGCTCCTGAAGCCGCTGGTGACGGCCGAGCATGTGCATGGCCGCAGCGGGCTGGACGGCCCCGTGCTGCCGGAGCCCACGATGCCGCTGGCCGCGGGCCATGCGGTGGACTTCATCATCGACACGCTGATGCGTCGCGAGGCCGGCACGGTCACGCTCTGCCCGCTGGGCCCGCTGACCAATATCGCCCAGGCCCTGATCCGCGAGCCGCGCATCGCGCCGCGCATCCGGCGCATCGTGCTGATGGGCGGCGGCGGCTTCGAGGGCGGCAACATCACGCCGGCGGCCGAGTTCAACATCTATGTGGACCCGCAGGCCGCGGACCTGGTGTTCCGTAGCGGCGTGCCGATCACGATGGCGCCGCTGGACGTCACCCATCAAGCCCAGACCCTGCCGCACCGCGTCGCCGCGATCCGCGCGCTCGGCACGCCGCTGGCCGAGACGGTGGCGCAATGGCTGGAGTTCGCCGAGCGCTTCGACGTGCAGAAATACGGCCAGCAGGGCGGCCCGCTGCACGACCCCTGCGTGATCGCCTGGCTGCTGCAACCCGAGCTGTTCAGCGGGCGTGACTGCCATGTCGCGATCGAGACCGCCAGCCCGCTGACCCAGGGCATGACGGTGATCGACTGGTGGGGCGTGACAGGCCAGCCGGCCAATGCCCAGGTACTGGGCGGCCTCGATGCCGAGGGCTTCTACGCGCTGATCACCGAGCGCCTGGCCCGGTTGCGCCCAGCCTGAAGCGCCGCGCCAGCTGCAGCGGCGCGCCGGGCGTGGGCTCGACGAACAGGCACAGGTCCTCGCAGCGCAGCGGCTCGGCCAGTGCGGCGGCGAAGTGCTCCCGCGCCGCCTGCACCAGCGCGGCCGAGGGCGCGCGGTTGCTGAGCGTCAGATGAAAGCGCCAGCGCTGCAGCAGATGCGGATAGCCCCAGCGCGCCAGCAGGGCCTGCTGCTCGGCATCCAGGCTCAGCGCCTGGCGGCGCGCGGTCTCGGCCGCATCGGGCGGGGCGCGCCAATCGTCCAGTTCCTGCACGCAGGCATCGGCCAGGCGCCACAAGGCATGCTCGCGCGCCAGCGGCTCGCGCGGGCGCAGCGCCAGGAAGCCGGACAGCATCGCCACTTCCAGCGCCGGCATCGCGAAGGCCGGGGTCGCGGTGGCCAGCGCCGCGATCGCGTCGAACAGCCCGGCTTGATCGTCGGCATGCCGCAGGCGCATCGGCGGCTTCAGGGTCGCATGGAAGCCGTAGCGCCAGGGCTCGCCGCGTTCGGGCGGCGCGGGGCGGTGGTCCGCCGGATCGGCGGCGTCGCGGCCCAGCCAGGCGGCGCCGGCGCGCGCCAGCGCATGGCCGGATGGCGGGGCGAAGTACAGGGCGTATCGAGCGGCGGGCAACATGGCGGGGCGCATTGTCGGGTATCGTCGCGGCATGACGGAGCGATTGATCGACAACGCCCGGCTGGTGCTGGCCGGCGAGAGTTTCCTGGGTCATTTGCTGCTGCGCGACGGACGCATCGCGGCGTTGGGGCGCGGGCCGGCGGGCGCGCGCGGCGCCGAGGACTGGGGCGGCGACTGGCTGCTGCCGGGCCTGATCGAGATCCACACCGACAACCTGGAGCGCCATGTGATGCCCCGGCCCAAGGTGGTGTTCCCGATGCTCGGCGCGGTGCAGGCGCATGACGCCGAGATCGCCGCGGCCGGCATCACGACGGTGTTCGACGCGATCGGCGTCGGCGACCCCTATGACCAGGGCTTTCGCGCGCGCAGCCAGGCCGGCGCGCTGCAGGCGCTGGACCGGCTGCAGGCGGTGGGCGCGCTGCGCGCCGACCATTGGCTGCATCTGCGCTGCGAGCTGCCGGCGCCGAACGCGCGCGAGCTGTTCGAGCCCTTCGCCGCCAGCCCGCGGCTGCGCCTGCTCTCGCTGATGGACCACACACCGGGCCAGCGCCAATGGGCCGACCTGGCCCATGCGCGGGTCTACTACACCGGCAAGAAGGGCTGGAGCGACGGCCGCTTCGATACCGAGGTGGCGCTGGCGCCCGAGCGCCAGGCCGCGCATGCGCGGCCGAACCGGGCCTGGTTCGCTGAAATAGCGCGCCGGCAAGGCCTGACCCTCGCGACGCATGACGACACCACCGAGGCTCATGTGGACGAGGCGCGGGCGCTGGGCGCGACGATCAGCGAGTTCCCGACCACGCTGGCCGCGGCGCGGCAGGCGCGCCGCTGCGGCCTGGCGACGGTGGCCGGCGCGCCCAATGTGCTGCGCGGCGGCTCGCATTCCGGCAATGTCGCGGCGCTGGAACTGGCGCGCGAGGGCCTGCTGGACATGCTGTCCTCCGACTATGTGCCGACCAGCCTGCTGCAGGCGGCCTGGCGGCTGCGGCGCGAGGCCGGCTTCACGCCCAGCGAGGCGCTGGCCCTGGTCAGCCTGAACCCGGCGCGCGCCTGCGGCTTCGCCGCCGACCGCGGCCAGATCGCCGTCGGGCTGCGCGCGGACCTGCTGCGCGTGGTCGAGCTCGAGGAGGGCCTGCCGCTGGTGCGCGAGACCCTGGTGGCGGGCCGGCGCGTCTGCTGAGGCTCAGCGCCCATCATCCTCATCATCGCAACAAGGCAAGGAGTTCATCGATCATGCAAACACAGCAACAACAGCGTCGCCAACTCACCCTCCTGCTGGGCCTGGCGGTGCTGCCGCTGATGAGCCAGCGCGCGTTCGCGCTCAGCGAGGGCGATGCGGCCTCCGGCATCCGCACCGCGCTGGAGCGTGGCGCGGTGGCGGCCGTGGGCCTGCTGGGCAAGCCCGACGGCTTCCTCGGCAATCCGCTGGTGCGCATCGAGCTGCCTGGCTACCTGAAGGACGGCGCCAAGCTGCTGAAGGCCACCGGCCAGGGCAAGCGCGTCGACGAGTTGCTGACCGCGATGAACCGCGCCGCCGAGGCTGCGGTACCGGAGGCCAAGAGCCTGCTGGTCGCGGCGGTGAAGAACATGAGCGTCGAGGACGGCGTGCAGATCCTGCGCGGCGGCGACGATGCGGCCACCCGCTTCTTCGAGACCAAGACCCGCACGCCGCTGTCGGCCAAGTTCCTGCCCATCGTCACCCGCGCCACCGAGCGCGTGGCGCTGGCCGACAAGTACAACGCGGTGGCCGGCAAGGCCGCGGGCCTGGGCCTGGTGCGCGGCGAGGACGCCAACATCCAGCAGTACGTGACCGGCAAGGCGCTGGACGGCCTGTTCCTGATGATCGGCGAGGAGGAGAAGAAGATCCGCAAGGATCCGGTCGGCACCGGCAGCTCGATTCTCAAGAAGGTCTTCGGGGGGCTCTGATGATGAGCAGCGACGGCGCACCCTGGCTGGACCGCGGCCATGATCTCGACAGCCTGGACAAGCTGCGCGGCGTCTATCCAGCGCCCGACGCGCCGGCGACCCTGGAAAAGGAATGCGACCATGTCCACCCGCTGTACCGGCCCTTCATCGAGGCCGCGCCCTTCTGCGTGCTGGCCACGCGCGGCCCGCGCGGGCTGGATACCTCGCCGCGCGGCGATCCGGCCGGGCGCCTGGTCGAGGTGGCCGACGCGAACACCCTGCTGCTGCCGGACCGGCGCGGCAACAACCGCATCGACAGCCTTCGCAATGTGCTGCACGACCCGGCGGTGGCGCTGCTGTTCCTGATCCCCGGCATCGGCGAGGCGCTGCGCGTCAACGGCCTGGCGCGCATCGGCGCGGCGCCGGCGCTGCTGCAGCGCTTCGAGTTCGAGGGCAAGCTGCCGCGCTCGGTGCTGGTGATCGAGGTGAAACTGGTGTTCTTCCAATGCGCCCGCGCGATCAAGCGCTCCGGCCTGTGGGATCCGGCCGCGCGCATCGAGCGCAGCGCGCTGCCCTCGACCGGCAGCATCCTGCAGGCCCTGAGCCCGCGGGTCGACGGCCCGGCCTACGACGCGGCGCTGGAGGAGCGGCAGCGGCAGACCATGTATTGAGCCAACGCTCTGCTCCAATACGGACATCATGTCGTCCGCGCCCCTGTCCCCATCGCTGTCCTCCCTGCTTGCCGCCCCGATCACCGATCGCGCCGGCGCGATCCGGCTGCGCCGTGAGCTGCAGGCCCTGGCCGCGCAGCGCGGCATCGCCCTGAGCGAGCCGCCCGACGAGCCCGACAACTGCTGCGACAGCGGCTGCGAGGCTGCCTGCGTCTGGGAGACCTTCTATGCGGAGATGGGGTATTGGCGGGATGAGGGGGTGTTGAGGTTGGAGGACTGATGGCTGATCGACACGTCAAGCGAGACAAATTTTCCAAATCGACCGATGCCCGATTTCGGCGCCGGGTTGTCGCATGACAATCTCCTGCATGGAAATGCAGCAGCCGGGTGAAGTTCGTTGGCGGCAGGCGATCGAGACGGGGGATCTCGGCGTCTGGGACCTGCGCCCGGACCTCGAGATCGTTCACCATTCACCGCAGTGGAAGCAGCGGCTTGGCTTCCCCGAACCATACGGTGCCGACAGCACGCATTTCTGGCGCTGCCGGGTCCACCCTGACGACCTCGAATGCATGCTGGCGGCCATGCGGGCGCACGCTCGCGGGACTCAATCCAGCTACGAGGCGACATTTCGTCTGCGCAGCAATGGCTCGGGTTATCGCCTTGTGCATTCCCGTGGCCGCGCGATTGAGCGAAATGACGAGGGCCGGGTGCTGCGCATGGTCGGGACGATGATCGACTTGACCGAGCGCCCCTGCACACCGAGCGGCGGATTGGTCGACGATCCTCGTGACTCGACGCAGGGTTCCTCGTCGCTAGCGCTGCCGTTTCATCGCCTGCTGAGCGCCGAATGGTCTGGCCATGAACTGGCCGATGCGGTGGCGGCGCAAGTAGCGCTTGAGCGGGGGCTCGTGCTGGGCATGGTGGAGGACCTGCTGTTCGCATCCGTGGCTCAACTAGAAGGGCCGCGCGCTTCTAGGCCATAAAGCGCTGTGCTGCCGGTCGCCGGATAGGCATGGCGGCGCTCACTCGCCTCGGTGACATCAAGCGCGGCAGCGACACCCATCACCTCACATCTGCTCCCAGGGCAGACCATCGAAGCGCCAGCCGTTCAGCCGGTTGCGCTGGAAGTTCTCGTCCGGGTCGCCCTCGAAGCCGTGCACCACGTTGACCAGCTCGGTGAAGCCGGCCGCGGCCAAGGCCTCGCCGGCCGCGATCGTGCGGGTGCCGGAGCGGCACAGCAGCACCAGCGGGCGGTTCAGGTCGCCGCCGGCCTCACGCCGCACCTGGGCCACGAAACGCGCCACATCGGGCTGCATCTCCGGGTATTCGTACCAGGCCACATGGATGGCGCCGGGTGGATGGCCGACATAGAGGTATTCCAGCTCCATGCGCACATCGACGAACAGGGCCTCGGGATGGGCCTGGAGATAGGTGTAGGCCTCTTGGGGGAGCAGGTGCTTCATGGATGGGGGTATTGACGGCATCTCTAGAATGACGGCCATGAACGATGCCCCCAAACCAGTCGCCTACACGCGCGGCGCGCAGCTGCCCGACATTCTGCAACAACGCATCGCCATCCTCGATGGCGCGATGGGCACGATGATCCAGCGCTACAAGCTGGGTGAGGCCGACTACCGCGGCACGCGCTTTGCCGAGCATGGCAAGGACCTGAAGGGCAACAACGACCTGCTGGTGCTGACCAAGCCCGAGGTGATCACCGAGATCCACGAGCAGTACCTGGCCGCCGGGGCCGACATCATCGAGACCAACACCTTCGGCACCACCTCGGTGGCGCAGGAGGATTACGACCTGGGCGAGCATGCCTACGAGATGAACGTCGCCGCCGCGCGGCTGGCGCGCGCCGCCTGCGACAAGTACTCGACGCCGGACAAGCCGCGCTTCGCCGCCGGCGCCTTAGGGCCGACGCCGCGCACCGCCTCGATCAGCCCGGACGTCAACGACCCCGGTGCCCGCAACATCGATTTCGACACCCTGCGCGCGGCCTATTACGAGCAGGCCAGGGGCCTGCTGGAAGGCGGCGTCGACCTGTTCCTGGTCGAGACCATCTTCGACACCCTGAACGCCAAGGCCGCGATCTTCGCGCTGGACGAGCTGATGGACGACACCGGCGAGCGCCTGCCGGTGATCATCTCCGGCACCGTGACCGACGCCTCGGGCCGCATCCTCTCGGGCCAGACCGTGACGGCCTTCTGGCATTCGGTGCGCCATGCCAAGCCGCTGGCGATCGGCCTGAACTGCGCGCTGGGCGCCACCCTGATGCGGCCCTATATCGAGGAGCTGGCCAAGGCGGCGGGCGAGGTGGCGGTCAGCTGCTATCCGAACGCCGGCCTGCCGAACCCGATGAGCGACACCGGCTTCGACGAGACGCCCGATGTGACCGGCCGCCTGGTCGGCGAGTTCGCCGCCGCCGGCTTCCTGAACATCGCCGGCGGCTGCTGCGGCACGACCCCGGCCCATATCGCCGCGATCGCGCAGCGCGTCTCGGCCTACAAGCCGCGCGCCAGCGGCCAGCGCTTCTTCAGCGAACTGGTCGACGCGGCGGCCTGAGCCGCCGCCAGCCATCCCCTCAGGAGAGCAGGCCCTCGGCGCGCAGCGCCGCCTGCACCTGCGGGCGCGCCTCGATGCGGGCCTGGTAGGCCGCCAGGTGCGGATAGGGCTGCAGCGAGAGGCCCAGAAACTTGCACCAGTTGATGATGGCGTAGGCATAGGCATCGGCCACGCTGTAGTCGCCGGCCAGATGCTCGCGCGTCGCCAGCAGGCCTTCCAGCTCGGCGAAGCGCTGAGCCAGCTTGTCCTTCACCGCCTGACGGGTGGAGTCGGCCGTCTCCTTGTGCCACAGCCAGGGGCTGAAGCTCTTGTGCAGCTCGGTGGCGACAAAGCCCAGCCATTCCAGCACCTGCAGGCGCCGCGCGCTGCCGGGCTCGCCGATCAGGGCCTGCGCGGGATCGAGATCGGCCACATGCTGCAGCAGCGCGCTGCCCTCGCTGTGGCGGCTGCCATCGGCCAACTCCAGCAGCGGCACATAGCCGCGCGGCGAGATCGCGTAGAAATCGCTGCCGTCCTCGGCCAGCCGGTGGCTGGCCAGGTCCACCTGCTTCAGCGCGAAATCGGCGCCGACCTCGCGCAGCGCGATATGCACGGCCAGCGAGCAGGCGCCGGGGGCGTAATAGAGCTTCATGGTTTTGGGTCCTTTCGGTTTCCGGTTGGGGTGGCTTCACTCTAGGATTTCGGATCTGCAATCGGAATAGGCGCCAAGACAATCCATGAGTGCAAATCTGCAAACCGCCGGCACCCTGGGCGCGGCCGATCTGGCCCTGCTGCTGGCCCTGGTGCGCGGCGGCAGCCTGACCGCGGCGGCGCAGCTGGTGGGCATGGATGCCTCGACCGTGTTCCGCGGCGTGCAGCGCGCCGAGAAGCTGACCGGCCAGCGCCTGTTCGAACGCTCGCGCACGGGCTACCGCGCCACCGAGCTGGGCCTGCGCCTGGCCCAGCATGCCGAGGGCATCGAGGCCGAGCTGGAGGCGGCGCGCGGCGCGGTGCGGCAGGACGACGGCGCCGCGGTCAGCGGCACGGTGCGCATCAGCACCACCGACACCCTGCTGCACGGCCTGCTGATGCCGGTGCTGCCGCCGCTGCTGGCCGCGCACTCGGGGCTGCGCATCGAGCTGAGCGCGCGCAACGAGCTGGTCAGCCTGACCCAGCGCGAGGCGGACATCGCGCTGCGCGCGACCAACAAGCCGCCGCCGCATCTGGTCGGGCGAGCGCTGGGCACGATCCGCTCGGCGGTGTTCGGCGCGGCGGGTGGCTCCGCCCGGCGCCGCGGCGGCGCGCCGGATCTGGCCGGCCGGCCCTGGCTGGCGGTGGACGATGCGCTGCCCGAGCATCCCTCGGTGCGCTGGCGCCGTCGCCATCTGCCGCAGGTGCAGCCGCGCCTGCTGCTGAACAGCGTGCATTCGGTCGCCGAGGGCGTGGCCGCCGGCCTGGGCATCGGCATCCTGCCGCTGTTCCTGGGCGGGCGCGGGCTGCGGGCGCTGAGCGAGCCGCTGCCGGAATGCGACAACCAGCTCTGGCTGCTAACCCATCCGGAATCGCGCCATCTGCGTCGCATTGCCGCGGTGGCGCGCCATCTGGGCGAGCGGATCCGGCTGGATCCGGCCGGGGCTCAGTAGAGCTTCAGCAGCTTCTCGGTGTTCAGCAGCAGCTTCAGCTCATGCGGCGCCAGGCTGGCCGCGATCGCCTGGCCGGCCAGGCGGGTGTCGCGCGGCACCGGCTCGCTCAGCGGGTTGCCGCTCTTGCCCAGCAGGGCCGCGACCAGCGGCTCGTTGGCGCTGTGGCCGCGCTTGGCGACCACGCCGACCTCGCCATTGGCCAGCCGCACCAGGCTGCCCGGCGGGTACAGACCGATCGCCTTGATCAGCGCGGCGCCGACCTCGTCGGGCTGCTGCAGCTCGTCCAGATAGGCCGCGCGCGCCGCCTGCGCGCCGGACAGGGCGCGCCGGCTGCGCCGCGGCGCCAGGCGCGCGCCATAGATGTCGACCCGGCGCAGCACCCGCGCCATCTGCTCGGGCATGCTGCGCCCGGCCAGCGGCCCCGGCCCGGCCTCATGGTGCAGGCGCACCACCTGCAGCCATAGCGCGTCGCCGACGCCCAGCCGCGCCAGCAGCTCGGCGCCGCGGTCGCCATGGGCGACCAGCTGGGCGCGCTGCGCCTCGTCGGGGCGTTCGGTCTGGGCGGCCAGGCGGTCCTGCAGGCCGCTGATCGCGATGTTCATGCTCAGCGCGGCCTGGGCCAGCACCTGGCGGATGTCCTCGGCCCAGCCCAGCTGGCGCGCGCACAGCTCGCCCAGCGCCAGGCTCAGCAGCGCATGGCGGGCGCTGTAATGCTGCCAGTCCTGGCTGGCCTCCAGGATCAACAGCATCAGCGCCGCGTCGGTGTGCTGGCCGATGCGCGCCAGCATCTCCTGCTGCAGCGCGCCGAAGCGGGCCAGGAAGTCCTCCGGCCGCGGCTCGCGCAGCAGCGCATGGCAGCGCAGCTGCAGGTCGGCCCAGGCGGCCTGGTCGTTGGGCGCCGCGCCGGCCGGGCCGCGCTCGGGCCGGTGGTCGAAATCGCCGCGGGCGCGCGAGATCGCGCCCAGGGTGGCGCCCTGCAGCATCATCGTGTCGACCTTGTGCGCCAGCGCGCGCTGGTACTCCTTGGTCTCATGCGCCAGCACGAAGGCGCCGCGCTGGATCAGGGCCTGCACCTGCGGGCTGTTCTGCAGCACCTGGCCGCGCGCGAACAGCAGATGGCCCTCGGCGTCGCGCACCGAGAAGTCCAGAACCTGGCCGACGCGCAGGCTGTTGGGGGGCAGGGGGATCAGATCCAAGAGGGCCGGTCTCGCTTTGTTGTTATTCACGGATTGTCGGCCGGCCGGGCCCGCTCTTGAGCGTCGCGGCCGGCCTTCGGCGTAAAATCGCACGCGGTCCGAGGAGCGTTGCGACGGGGTGAACCCGCCAGGCTCGGAACGGTCCGGCCCGGCCGGACGACGCAACGACGCTCACCGACCCACGTTTGACCGTGGCCGCGGTGAGCATGCGGCCCGGGTGATCTCTTGCTCCCCAGCGTTTTCCGAGGCCGCCATGACCGCTAGTTCCCCGCAGCTGACCCCGCCCCCGATGAAGCTTTCCGGGCTGGAGCCGGTGCAGATCGGCGCTGGCACGCTGTTCGTCAACATCGGCGAGCGCACCAATGTCACCGGCTCCAAGGCCTTCGCGCGCATGATCCTGGCCGGCCAGTTCGAGCAGGCGCTGGCGGTGGCGCGCCAGCAGGTCGAGAACGGCGCCCAAGTGATCGACATCAACATGGACGAGGCCATGCTGGACAGCAAGGCCGCGATGGTGCGCTTCCTGAACCTGATCGCTTCCGAGCCGGAGATCGCGCGCGTGCCGATCATGATCGACAGCTCCAAATGGGAGGTGATCGAGGCCGGGCTGAAATGCATCCAGGGCAAGGGCATCGTCAATTCGATCTCGCTGAAGGAGGGCGAGGCCGAGTTCCGACGCCAGGCCAAGCTGGTCAAACGCTACGGCGCGGCGGCGGTGGTGATGGCCTTCGACGAGACCGGCCAGGCCGACACCTTCGCGCGCAAGATCGAGATCTGCGGGCGCGCCTACCGCATGCTGGTCGACGAGGTCGGCTTCGCGCCCGAGGACATCATCTTCGACCCCAACATCTTCGCGATCGCCACCGGCATCGAGGAGCATGACAACTACGCGGTCGACTTCATCAACGCGACGCGCTGGATCAAGCAGAACCTGCCGGGCGCCAAGGTCAGCGGCGGTGTCTCCAACGTGAGCTTCAGCTTCCGCGGCAACGACCCGGTGCGCGAGGCCATCCACACCGTGTTCCTGTACCACGCGATCCAGGCCGGTATGGACATGGGCATCGTCAACGCCGGCATGGTCGGCGTCTACGACGACCTGGAGCCGGTGCTGCGCGAGCGGGTGGAGGACGTGGTGCTGAACCGCCGCCCCGACAGCGGCGAGCGCCTGATCGAGGTGGCCGAGAGCGCCAAGGGCGCGGCCAAGGACGACTCGGCCCGCCTGGCCTGGCGTGCCGGCAATGTCAACGAGCGCCTCAGCCACGCCCTGGTGCATGGCATCACCGACTTCATCGTCGAGGACACCGAAGAGGCCTGGCAGGCCATCCTGGCCGGCGGCGGCCGGCCGCTGCATGTGATCGAGGGCCCGCTGATGGCCGGCATGAACATCGTCGGCGACCTGTTCGGCCAGGGCAAGATGTTCCTGCCCCAGGTGGTGAAGAGCGCGCGCGTGATGAAGAGCGCGGTGGCGCATCTGGTGCCCTATATCGAGGAGGAGAAGCGCCAGCTGGCCGCGGCCGGCGGCGACGTCAAGCCCAAGGGCAAGATCGTGATCGCCACCGTGAAGGGCGATGTGCACGACATCGGCAAGAACATCGTCACCGTGGTCCTGCAGTGCAACAACTACGAGGTGGTGAACATGGGCGTGATGGTGCCTTGCCAGGACATCCTGGCCAAGGCCAAGGTCGAGGGCGCCGACATCATCGGCCTCTCGGGCCTGATCACGCCGAGTCTTGAGGAGATGCAGCATGTCGCGGCCGAGATGCAGCGCGACGACTATTTCCGCCTGAAGAAGATCCCGCTCTTGATCGGCGGCGCCACCACCAGCCGCGTGCATACCGCGGTCAAGATCAGCCCGCATTACGAGGGCCCGGTGGTCTATGTGCCGGACGCCTCGCGCTCGGTGGGCGTCTGCACCGAGCTGCTCTCCGACGAGCGTGCGACCCGCTTCATCGACGAGCTGAAGGCCGACTACGAGAAGGTACGCGAGCTGCACGCCAACAAGAAGCAGACCCCGCTGGTCACGCTGGCGCAGGCGCGCGAGAACAAGGTGCGGCTGGACTGGGCCGGCTACAAGCCGCCGGTGCCGAAGTTCATCGGCCGGCGCCTGTTCAAGAACTACGACCTGGCCGAGCTGGCCCAGCATATCGACTGGGGCCCGTTCTTCCAGACCTGGGACCTGGCCGGGCCCTTCCCGGCGATCCTGAAGGACGAGATCGTCGGCACCGAGGCGCAGCGCGTCTTCAGCGACGGCAAGCGCATGCTGCAGCGCCTGATCGAGGGGCGCTGGCTGCAGGCCAGTGGCGTGTTCGGTCTCTACCCGGCGGCCCAGGTCGGCGACGACGACATCGAGATCTACACCGACGAGAGCCGCTCCGAGGTGCTGATGAGCTGGCGCGGCCTGCGCATGCAGTCGGAGCGCCCGGTGGTCGACGGCATCAAGCGCCCGAACCGCGCGCTGGCCGACTACATCGCCCCCAGGGGCGGCGTGCCCGACTACATCGGCCTGTTCGCGGTGACCGCCGGCCTGAATGTCGACAAGAAGGAAAGCCAGTTCCTGGCCGACCATGACGACTACTCGGCCATCATGCTGAAGGCCCTGGCCGACCGTCTGGCCGAGGCCTTTGCCGAGCGCCTGCACCAGCGCGTGCGCCAGGAGTTCTGGGCCTATGCGCAGGACGAGGCGCTCAGCAACGAGGAGCTGATCGACGAGAAGTACCGCGGCATCCGCCCGGCGCCCGGCTACCCGGCCTGCCCGGACCACCTGGTCAAGCGCGATCTGTTCCAGGTCCTGAACCCCGCGGAGATCGGCATGGGCCTGACCGACGCGATGGCGATGACCCCGGCCGCCAGTGTCAGCGGCTTCTACTTCTCGCATCCCGAGGCCAGCTATTTCAACGTCGGCCGCATCGGCGAGGACCAGCTGGCCGACTGGGCGCGGCGCATGGCGCTGGATGAGCGCGAGGCCGGGCGGGCGCTCGCCCCCTTGCTCGGTTGAGCGACCTGGCCGGCTGACGACTGTTTACATCTCCGGGTCGGCGTCCGGCGGGCCGCGCGCGTTGCAATGGCATCCTTGCTATCGGAGTCAAGAACATGAAGATGCCCCTCAACGCCAGCCAGACCATTGCCGCCACCGCTATCGCCGCGGTGCTGCTGGGCGGTGCCTTTGCGCTGGGCCGCTCCTCGCAGAGCACGGCCCCGGCCGAGCCGGTCAAGGAAGAACAGCCCGCTGCCGTCGGCAGCAAGCTGGCGGCCAACGCCACCGAACCCGCGGCCGAACCGGCCCCGCGGCCGGTCAGCAGCAGTCACAGCAAGCCCGCCCCCGCGAAACAGCAGCAGCATCAACAGCAGCAACAACCGGTGGCCAGCACGGCCGCGCCGGCGCCGCGCCTGTGCGATGAATGCTCGCGCGTCGTCTCGGTGCAATCCGAGGAGCGCCAGGGCGAGGGCAGCGGCCTGGGCGCAATCGGCGGCGCGGTGATCGGCGGCCTGCTGGGCAACCAGGTCGGCGGCGGCAGCGGCAAGAAGATCGCCACCGTCGGCGGCGCGGTGGCCGGCGGCTATGCCGGCAACGAGATCGAGAAGCGCCACAAGAGCTACCGCGTCTGGGTCGTGCGCCTGGCCGACCGCGACGGCGCGACGCGCCGCCACGAACAGCGCCAGGACCCGCAGGTCCGCGCCGGCGATGTGGTCGTCGTGCGCGACGGCCTGCTGCGCCACCGCGACTGAGGGCGCGGCACGGCCGCGCGGAGTGATCCGCTCGGCCGGCGTCAGAGCCAGCTTCCGCAGCTGTCAAGCCGCATCGGACCTCCCCCATGAGAGGGGCGTCATCCGGCCACTGGATGGTTGCGCGGGCCGCCACAATCAGGCCCCGCTGCAACCTTCCGACACTGCGTAATGGCCCCCCTGCTTACCGCACTCTTCTTCTTGGCTGTGTTCGTGATCGCGCCGCTCAAGGGGGCGTTGATCTTTTGCGGGGCCATCCTGCTGGCCACCCTGTTCGTGCAGGCCACGACATCGGCGGTCTCGAATGCGGGCGTGACCTTGACCGAATCGTTCAAGGCCATCGTGCTGTCCGTCTTCTTCGGAGCGATCGCCGCCTTCACGGTCATGAGCTTCATGAAGGGCGCGCCGCGCGAGCTGATCAATGGCGGCAGTGGCCTGCTGCTGCTGGCGCTGCAGCATGGCGCCTACGTGCTGGGTTTCAGGCTCGCGCTGGGATTGACCTTTCTGCATGCCTTCTTGGTCGCGACGGTGTCGACGGTGTTCACCTCCGCCGCCATCTGGTACATCGTGAAGATGTCGAACCTCGCGGCTTGAGCAGGCACAGTCGGTAACTTCCTCGAGACCGTTCAGCCGCGCGCCGGCGCGTGCAGAGCCACGCCATCGGCACCCAGCTCGGCCCGGATGCGCTGCGCGAAGGCCAGCGCGCCGGGCTGATCGCCGTGCAGACATAAGGTGTCGGCCCGCACCGGCACCGTGGCACCGCTCAGCGCGGTGACCCGGCCTTCGTGCAGCATCTGCCGCACCTGGGCCAGCGAGCGGTCCTCGTCCTCGATCATCGCGCCCGGCGTGCCGCGCGCCGTCAGGCGGCCATCGTCCTGGTAGCTGCGGTCGGCGAACACCTCATGGGCGCAGCGCAGGCCGAGGGCCTGGGCGGCCTCGATCATCACGCTGCCGGCCAGACCGAAATAGACCAGCCCTGGATCGAAATCGCGCACCGCCTGCGCGATCGCGTCCGACAGCGCGCGGTCCCGCGCCGCCATGTTGTAGAGCGCGCCATGCGCCTTCACATGGTTGAGGCGGCCGCCGGCGGCCTGCACGAAGCCGGCCAGCGCGCCGACCTGGTAGAGCACCAGCGCATAGGCCTCGGCCGGGGAGACCTTCATCTCGCGCCGGCCGAAGCCCTGCAGATCGGGCAGGCCCGGATGCGCGCCGACCGCGACGCCCTTGGCCAGCGCGGCATTGACGATGCGGCGCATCGTCGGCGGATCGCCGGCATGGAAGCCGCAGGCGATATTGGCCGAGGAGACCTGGTCGAGGATGGCGAGGTCGTTGCCCATCGTGTAGGCACCGAAGCTCTCGCCCATGTCGCAGTTCAGGTCCAGCGTCTTGTTGCCGCGGTTCGTCATGGCAGGGCGTCCCTCAGGGTGGCCAGCGCCTGTTCGCGCTGCAGGTACAGAGTCTGCGCCGCCTCCAGGCTCACCAGCTCGAAGCGCAGGGCCTGCTGCGGCGCCAGCTGGGCCAGGCGCGGCAGGTCGACGCTGATCACATGGGCGATCTTGGGGTAGCCGCCGGTGCCGTGGCGCTCGGCCATCAGCACGATGGGCTGGCCGTCCGGCGGCACCTGGATCGTGCCGAAGCTCATCGCCTCCGAGATCAGCTCGCCGGGCTGCAGGCGCTGCAGCGGTGCGCCCTCGAGGCGAAAGCCCATGCGGTCGGACTTGGGGCTGATGCGGTAGGCCTCATGGCCCAGTCGCTGCTGCGCCTCGGCGCCGAACAGCGACCAATGCTCGCCGGGCATCACGCGCAGCCAGGCCGGCTCGCCGGCGGGCTGGCGCGCCAGGCTGCTGGGCAGCAGCGGATGCGTGCGCGGGCCCGTCGCGGTTGGCGCGGGTGCCTGGCCGGCGGCCTCCAGCACATCGCCCTTGCGCAGCGCGCGGCCCTGGAAGCCGCCGAAGCCGCCGCGCAGATAGGTGCTGCGGCTGCCCATCAGCGGCGCCGCCGCGAAGCCGCCGCGCACCGCCAGATAGGCGCGCTGCCCGGCGACGCAGGCGCCGAACTCCAGCAGCGCGCCGGCCGGCACCTCGACCGCGCGGTCCGGCTTCAGCGGCCGGCCGTTCAGGCGCGGCGCCATGTCGGCGCCATAGATCGCGATGCGGGTGGCGGCGCCGAAGCGCAGGCTCGGGCCGGTCAGCACCAGTTCCAGGGTGGCGGCATCCTCGTCGCGGTTGCCCGCCAGCAGGTTGGCGACACGGTGCGACCATTCATCCATCGCGCCGCCCACCGGCACGCCCAGGCCCTGGTGGCCATAGCGCCCCAGGTCCTGCAGTTGCGTCTGCGCGCCGGGCTTCAGCACCTCGATCCGGACCACCGCCGTCATGCCGCGTGCCCCGCCTGCTCGGCCAGCAGGCCGCGGTAGGTGTCGGCGTCGATCGCGACGAAGCGGATCGCATCGCCCGGCGCCAACCGGCAGGGCGGCTCGGCGCCGGGATCGAACAGGCGCAGCGGCGTGCGCCCGATCAGGTTCCAGCCGCCGGGGGTCTCCAGCGGATAGATGCAGGTCTGCTCGCGCGCGATCGCCACCGAGCCCGGCGGGATGCGGGTGCGCGGGTTGGCGCGCCGCGGCATCGCCAGCGCCGGATCCAGCCCGCCGATGAAGGGAAAGCCGGGCGCGAAGCCCAGCATGTAGACGCGGTGCGCCGAGGCCAGGTGGCGCTCGATCACCTCGGCCGGCGCCAGGCCGCAGCGCGCGGCCACCTCGTCCAGGTCCGGGCCGAAGTCCGGCTGCGCCGCGCTGCCGTAGCAGACCGGCACCTCGATCAGCCGGCCGCTGTCGGCCAGCGCCTCCAGCGGCTCGGCCAGGCGCTCCAGCAGCAGCTCGCGCAGGGTGGCGAAGGGCGTCAAGCCGAAGCGCTCGGGCCGGTAATGCAGGGCCAGGGTGGTGAAGGCCGGCACGATGTCGCGCACGCCCTCGATCGGCCGCTCGCGCAGCCGCTGCGCCAGCGCATGCACCCGCGCACTGGTGGCCGGGTCCACTTCGGTGCCCAGGCCGACCAGCAGGCAGCGATCACCGACCGCATCGATGCGCCAGGCGGTGGCCGTGGGCGTGGCGGAGGCCGCCGTCATCGGCGGGCGAGCGGCACGCGGGCCGGGGATTGCGCTTCTTGGGGCATCGATGGTCGTCGTCCAGTTGCCGCGCCGCCTTGGCGATCGGATGACGCATTGTCAGCCAGGTCGACGAAGGCGGGGCTTGCGCCCCAGGCAAGCCGTTCGGGTGTCGACAGGGCGCCGGCTCAGAGCCCGTCGCAGCTGGTTTCCTGAGAGCCGCAGATCTTGTCGACCCAGAGTCGGAACCGTCCGCGCGGCAAGCCCGCCCTGGCAGCAGGAGCGAGGTCCAGCGCCTTCAGGTCCGGCTCTGGCAGTCGGCGATCGGAGAACTCCAGCTGCGCCCATCTCCCGTGGCAGGCCACCAGGGAACTGGCGCGGACCATCAGGCTGCCATCGAAGATCTGCTGCTCGTTGAGCCGTAGCAGCACGGCCGAGTCCTCCGCCGGGTCCGCATGACCCTGCCTGGCCTGCGACTTCACCACCAGCTTGCGCCCGCTGACCCAGCCTTCGCCGCCGAAGGTCGGGCGCGCGGCTATCCCGGTCAAATCTTCGTCGTCACGTGCATTGCGGATGCGAAACCAGCCGTTGCTACCCTCCATGACCTCGACGCGGATCCGGACCCGGGATCCTGAATCCTTGTCGACCCAAACGGGAGGCAAGGTCCCGAGAACCCGTGCCTTGGCACTGGGCGCGGCACGCACATTCAGACCGGCCGGATCTGTCTCATCCACGAAAGCCACGATCGAGCAGGAGGTCGATGTGGCGCTCGGCTCATTGGCATGGGCTGCAAAGCAGCTTGCTGCCAGGAGGGCGCCGCCGCAGATCCGCAGCATCCGGTCAGCGCGCGTCGATGAGTACATAGAAGAACCTCGGGCTTCGTCCTAGAGCCGACAGGAATGTCGGATACAGATTCTTTGGCACGGTCTGGCATCCTGCAGACCAGGTATTGATGGTGGCACGGTTCATCGGCCCGCCTTGATGGATGTACATGGTGCGTCCGACGCCCTTGCGGTCGATACGGTGTGAGTCCGCCAGCGTGAAGCGCCCATCCCCATTGGTATCGCGTTCGACGGTTTGAGCCTGTGAGGCCCAGAAGGCGCGATCATCCAAGAACAACCTGGGCATTTCGGTGAAGAAGTATGTGCCGGCCAGCAGGCGACCCGCATCCAGCACCCCATCGCGGTCGACGTCGGCGCCATGGCTCTCCTTGAACCGCACATCCTGGTAGCGAGCGTCCACGCGACCGCCTCCGGCTGCGCTCGCGGCCCGCTGCGAATACTGCGCGCTGGGCTCGGTCGTCGCAGGGAAGAAATGTACGCTGCCGCGGCGGCCCCAGCCATTCAGCACCACGAGGTGATCGTCGTAGACCCCGCGCCCCTTGTTTTCCAGGGTTGACGTGTCGCGACGCAGACCGAGTACCAGCAGCCGACCTTCGCGCAATGCTGCGCTGGCGGCCGGCTGTGCCCGTTGATGCACAAGGCTGGCGCAGTAGGCATAGGCCAAGCGTGGGGAAAGGAAAGGCAAGCTTGGCAACTCCGGCCGCCCCTGGCGCTCCAGCGACCATTGCAGCAGCAGTCGGGCGCCATCGGGCACCGTATTCAATGCGATCCGGGCAGGCCAGCTCAAACGCTGGTCTGCCAGCCGGTGGGCGGTCGCGCGCAAGGAGGAGTGCAGGGTGTGCAAGTCAGCATGCCACTGTTGCAGCGCGACCGCGGGATCCCGAGTCACCCCGAGCGCGAAACGCTCCGCCAATCCCTCCAGATCCGGGTTCCAGGAATTCGTATGCCCCATGATTTTCTCCCCGCGCTTGCTCGCTGATCCTGTGCAGGCTTTGCCGGGCATTTTGGGTTTGTCGCCAGCGATTCCGGGCGTCCGAAGGTCATGTGGGCGCGCGTTGAGGTACGCCTGACGGTTGTCCGTCGACGCTGCTGGTCGGCGTTGATCAACCGCCCAGCTGCAAGCCCCGGCGCAGTTGGACCGCTTCCGCCATATGCTCGGCCGCGATCATGGGGACGTCGGCCAGATCGGCGATGGTGCGCGCAATCCGCAGCACCCGGTGGTAGCCGCGTCCGGACCAGCCCAGATGCGCGGCCGTCTTCTGCAGCAGCGTGTTGGCGGCCGGTTCGGCCCGGACATGTTGTTCCAATGCGGCCGGCAGCAGCCGCGCATTGCTGCAGCCCTGCCGCGCCAGCGCCAGCCCGCGCGCCTTGGCGACTCTTGCGGCCACCGCGGCGCTGGGCTCGCCGTCCGGCGCGGCGGCCAGGGTCTGCGGCGGCAGCACCGGCACCTCGACCAGCAGGTCCAGCCGGTCCAGGAAGGGGCCGCTGAGCCGGCCCTGGTAGCGCGCGACCTGGTCCGGCGTGCAGCGGCATTCGCGCCCCGGATGGCCTAAGAATCCGCAAGGACATGGGTTCATGGCCGCGATCAGCTGGAAGCGCGCCGGGAACTCGACCCGCCGCGCGGCACGGGCGATCAGGATGCGGCCGTTCTCCATCGGCTCGCGCAGGGCCTCCAGCGCGGCCCGTGGGTACTCGGGGATCTCGTCGAGGAACAAAACGCCATGCTGGGCCAGCGAGATCTCGCCCGGCCGCGGCGGCGAGCCACCGCCGACCAGGGCGACGCTGGAGGCGCTGTGGTGCGGGGACCGGAAGACGCGCCGGCCCCAGGCGGCGGGCGTGAACTCGCCGGCCAGGCTCAGCACCGCGGCGGACTCCAGCGCCTCGTCCTCGCTCAGCGGCGGCAGCAGGGCCGGCAGGCGCTGCGCCAGCATCGACTTGCCGGTGCCCGGCGGACCCATCAGCAAGAGGCTCAGCTCGCCGGCGGCGGCGATCTCGAGCGCGCGCTTCGGCGCGGCCTGGCCCTTGATGTCGCGCAGATCGAGCGCGGCGTTCGGCGGCGCCGGTGCTGCCTCCGGACTCGCCGGTGTGAGCGCCTGCTCGCTGCCGGGCGCCAGCGCGGCGACGAGGTCCAGCAGATGGCCGGCGCCATAGACCGGCACGCCGCGCACCAGCGCGGCCTCGGCGGCGCTGGCCAGCGGCAGCACCAGGCGGCGGGCGCCGCCGGTCTGGCGCAGCGCCAGGCCCATCGCCAGCGCGCCGCGGATCGGCCGCAGCTCGCCGGCCAGCGACAGCTCGCCGGCGCATTCCAGCCCGGCCAGGCGTTCGGCATCGATCTGACCGCTGGCGGCCAGCAGGCCCAGCGCGATCGGCAGGTCGAAGCGCCCGCCCTCCTTGGGCAGGTCGGCCGGCGCCAGGCTGATCGTGATGCGTTTGTTGTGCGGGAAGGAGAGGCCGCTGTTCTGCAGCGCTGCGCGCACCCGCTCGCGCGCCTCCTTGACCTCGGTCTCGGCCAGCCCCACCAGGGTGAAGCTGGGCAGGCCATTGGCCAGATGCACCTCGACGCTGACCGGCGCGGCGGCCAGCCCGTCGAGCGCACGGCTGTGTATCACGGCCAGGGACATGGCGACCTCCCCCGAGGGCCGGCCGCGAGCGCGGGCCGGTCTCGCGACGATTGTGCAGCAGCGGCGGCCATCCATGCGCCCCGCGGCGATGCACGGATTCAGGGCGTGCACCAAGCTGGCGCCGGCACGGTGCTGATCCAAACTGGTGCGCCATTCGCGGGATGCACGGGCCCCGACGCGGGCCACGGGGTCTGCACCTGGGCGAGGAGCGGCTGGCACGGAAGCTGCAAGAACGCTGCCGAGTAACCCATCCGTTCGCCCCTTCCTCCCCAAAATCCAATCCAGGAGTCCCGCGATGATGATGAAGCCGATGCTTGCCGCATGTGCCGCCACCCTGAGCCTGGGTGCCGCGCTGCCGGTCCAGGCCCAGGAAGCCAGCCCCCTGACCTTCAATGTCAGCCTGACCTCGGACTACCGCTACCGCGGCATCTCGCAGTCGCGCTTCAAGCCCGCGCTGCAGGGCGGCCTGGACTATGCGCATGCCAGCGGCTTCTACCTGGGCGTCTGGGGCTCGACCATCAAGTGGATCAAGGACATCCCGGGCGGCGACGCCGATGTCGAGGTCGACCTGTACGGCGGCTTCAAGACCCAGGTCGCCGAGGGCCTGACCCTGGACCTGGGCCTGCTGAGCTATGTCTACCCCAGCAACAAGCTGAGCCCCACCAGCGCCAACACCACCGAGCTCTACGCGGCGCTGAGCTACGGGCCGGTGACGGCCAAGTATTCGCATGCGGTGACCGACACCTTCGGCAACCCGGACAGCAAGAACAGCGGCTACCTGGACCTCGCGGCCAGCTTCGATGTCGGCGATGGCTGGATGCTGGCCCCCCATGTCGGCCACCAGAAGATCAAGGGCCCGGTGGGCAAGGACGCTTCCTACACCGACTACTCGCTGAGCCTGTCCAAGGACTTCAGCGGCCTGGTGCCCAGCATCACCCTGGTCGGCACCAATGCCGACAAGAACTTCTACGTGCCGGGCGCCAACGCCAACAGCAGCAAGTTCCTGGGCAAGAGCGGCGTGGTCGTCGCGCTTAAGTACAACTTCTGAATCCCGTGAGGAGAGAGAGCCATGAAACTGATCACCGCCGTCATCAAGCCCTTCAAGCTTGACGAAGTGCGGGAGGCCCTGAGCGCCATCGGCGTGCAGGGGCTGACCGTCACCGAGGTCAAGGGCTTCGGCCGCCAGAAAGGCCACACCGAGCTGTACCGCGGCGCCGAGTACGTGGTGGACTTCCTGCCCAAGGTCAAGATCGAGGCCGCCGTGGCCGACGACGTGGTCGAGCAGGTGATCGAGGCGATCGAGAGCTCGGCACGCACCGGCAAGATCGGCGACGGCAAGATCTTCGTGTCGCCGCTGGACCAGGTGGTGCGCATCCGCACCGGCGAGACCGGCCAGGACGCGCTCTGAGAGAGCACAAATACAAGACCGACCCATCCGGAGATATCTTCATCATGATCAAACAACTACTCGCCTGCCTGGCGCTGGCCGCGGCGGCCTGCGCCCCGGCCTGGGCCCAAGACGCCGCGGCCTCCGCGCCGGCTGTGGCCGAGGCCGCCTCGGCCGTGGTGTCTGCCGCCTCCGATGCAGTGACCGCAGCCGCTGCTCCCGCGGCGGAGGCCGCTTCGGCCGCCGCCGCAGCGCCCGCCCCGGTCCCCAACAAGGGCGACACCGCCTGGATGATGGTC
The DNA here is from genome assembly GCF_015624425.1 of Roseateles sp. DAIF2. Classification (NCBI taxonomy): domain Bacteria; kingdom Pseudomonadati; phylum Pseudomonadota; class Betaproteobacteria; order Burkholderiales; family Sphaerotilaceae; genus Roseateles; species Roseateles sp. DAIF2. The sequence continues at coordinate 587,609 of NZ_CP049919.1, forward strand.
TCCACCCTGCTGGTGATCATGATGACGGTGCCCGGCCTGGCCCTGTTCTACGGCGGCCTGGTGCGCAGCAAGAACATGCTGTCGGTGCTGATGCAGGTGATGGTCGCTTTCTCGATGATCGTCGTGCTGTGGGTGCTGTACGGCTACAGCCTGGCCTTCACCGAGGGCAACAAGTTCATCGGCGGCTTCGACCGCGTGCTGCTGAAGGGCATCTGGGACAACGCCGCCGGCACCTTCGCCAACGCGGCCACCTTCAGCAAGGGCGTCTACATCCCCGAGATCGTGTTCGCCGCCTTCCAGGCGACGTTTGCCGGCATCACCGCCTGCCTGATCGTCGGCGCCTTCGCCGAGCGCATCAAGTTCGGCGCGGTGCTGCTGTTCCTGGCGATCTGGTTCACCTTCAGCTACATCCCGATGGCCCATATGGTCTGGTTCTGGATGGGCCCGGACGCCTACAGCTCCGCCGCCGTGGCCGACGAGATGACATCCAAGGCCGGCCTGATCTGGCAATGGGGCGCGCTGGACTTCGCCGGCGGCACCGTGGTGCACATCAACGCCGCCGTCGCCGGCCTGGTCGGCGCCTACATGATCGGCAAGCGCATCGGCTACGGCAAGGAAGCCTTCACCCCGCACAGCCTGACCCTGACCATGGTCGGCGCCTCGCTGCTGTGGGTGGGCTGGTTCGGCTTCAACGCCGGCTCCGCGCTGGAGGCCAACGGCTTCGCCGCGCTGGCCTTCGCCAACACCCTGGCCGCCACCGCCGCCGCCGTGCTGGCCTGGTGCATCGGCGAGGCGTTGCTGAAGGGCAAGGCCTCGATGCTGGGCGCCGCCTCGGGCGCCGTCGCCGGCCTGGTGGCCATCACTCCCGCGGCCGGCAATGTCGGCATCGGCGGCGGCCTGATCATCGGCTTCATCGCCGGCTTCGCCTGCCTGTGGGGCGTGTCGGGCCTGAAGAAGCTGCTGGGCGCGGACGATTCGCTGGACGTGTTCGGCGTGCATGGCGTCGGCGGCATCGTCGGCGCGCTGCTGACCGGCGTGTTCAATTCGCCCAACCTCGGCGGCCCCAGCGCCGTCGGCGATTGGGTCACCGTCGGCATGGTCACCGCGGATGCCTACTCGATCGCGACCCAGGTCTGGGCCCAGCTGAAGGGCGTGCTGCTGACCATCGTCTGGTCCGGCGTGGTCTCGCTGATCGCCTACAAGATCGTCGACCTGGTGATCGGCCTGCGCGTCTCGGAGGAAGCCGAGCGCGAGGGCCTGGACATCACCTCGCACGGCGAGACGGCGTATCACAAGTGATGTGTCGCCGCCGGACCTTCGGGTTCGGCGGGATTCTCGGACGGCCGCCTTCGGGCGGCTTTTTCTTTGGCGCGAAGAAGAAGGGCGCGGTGCTATCTGGATGCGGCTTTGGCCATCGCTGTGTCGAGCTCGGCCGGCAGCTCCGGGGCGTGGTGACTTCCCATCAAGACCCGACCCAGCAGCGAGTCAGGTAGGCACGAAGGAAGCGTGACAACAGTGCGCCGGCAGCAGCACAAGCGTGGAGATGGTGCTCACCGGCGCCTCGTCAGTCCTCATCCTTGAGCAGCTGCTCCAGCCGCTTCGGATAGTGGTTCAGGAAGTCGCGCGTGATCGCGTAATGCTCGGTGTCCTCGTAGCGCAGCTCGGTGATGCCGGCGCCGTCGAACTGCAGGATGCGGGCGCGCGGATAGGCCAGCAGCAGCGGCGAGTGGGTGGCGATGATGAACTGCGAGCTCTGCCGCACCAGCGCATCGATCGCGCGCAGCGCGGTCAGCTGGCGCTGCGGCGAGAGCGCGGCCTCGGGCTCGTCCAGCAGGTACAGGCCCTGGCCGCGCAGCCGCTCGAACAGCACGGCCATGAAGGCCTCGCCATGCGAGCAGGCATGCAGCGAGGGGTTGGGGCTGCCGATCTGGTCCAGATAGGTCGCGACGTTGAAGAAGCTCTCGGCGCGCAGGAAGTATTCCTCGCGCGGCCGGAAGGCGCTGCGCACCAGGCGCAGCGCCTCGTGCAGCGGCGAGACCGGCGCATCGGCGGTCTGGAAGCGCGCGTGGCGCGAGCCGCCCTCCGGGTTGTGGCCCAGCGCCACCGCCAGCGCCTCCAGCACGGTGGACTTGCCGGCGCCGTTCTCGCCGACGAAGAAGGTCACGTCGGCATGGAAGTCGATCTGGGCCAGATCGCGCACCGCCGGGATGTTGAAGGGGTAGGCGTCGAAGTCCGGGGCCGCATCGGGCAGAAACTCGGCGCGCAGCAGATAGGGCTTGCGACTGATTGGCATCGAACGAAGACAGCGGCGGGCTCCCGGCGGCTCAGTCGGCGGCCAGCACCTCATCGATCAGCTCGGCCAGGCGCACCGGGCTGAAGGGCTTGGCCAGGAAGGCGTTGGCGCCGGCGGCGAGCGCGCGCTGGCGCTCGTGCGGCGCGGCGCTGGCGCTCAGCACGATCAGCTTGGTGTCGGCGAGGGTCGGGTCTTGCCTGACCTGGGCACAGAGCTCCAGGCCGCCGATCTCGCCGGGCATCACGACGTCGACCAGCATCAGGTCGGGCCGCAGGGCCTGCGCGATCTGCAGCGCCAGCGCGCCGCTGGCCGCCTCGTGCAGCCGGTGGCCGGCCTCCTCCAGGGCCCAGCGGATCAGCCGCCGGGTGTCGGCCAGATCTTCGACGATCAGGATGCGCGCTTGCATGATGGCGCGATATTAGGGCCAGTTCGTGTCGGTGACATGCGACTTATTGCAGCCTTTCGACCTTGAAACCACGCCGTTCCAGCAGGCGCGGCAGGGCCTTGGGACCGGTCATGTGCAGCGCACCGACCGCTGCGAGCGGCTGGTGGCCGGCCCGCACCAGGGCATCGATGCGCTCGGCCAGGTAGGGGTTGCGGTCGTCGTTCAGGCGCTTGAGCTGGGCGCGGTCCGCGGCGCTCTGCGCGCATTCGCACCATTGCTCGTAATCCTCCAGCGCCTGCAGGTCGCTGCTCTCCCAGGCCTCGGCCATGCGGCGCAGCACGCTGCGTGCCTTGCCCTCCTCCAGCAGGTCCAGCAGCTCGCCGGTCATCTTCAGCGCCTGGCGCCGATTCTTCGGCAGCAGCGCGCCCAGCTGCAGTTCCACCGTCTCCAGCGAGACCACCTGGCGCTGCAGGGTGCGCGCCATGCCGCTGAGCACCTGCTCCTGGGCATAGGCCAGCTCCAGCCCCTCCCAGCGCGCGGCCAGCAGGGTCAGCATGAAGGCCTGCATCAGCGGATGCTGGCCGGCCAGCGCGCCCTTGGGCAGGCAGGCCTCGGCCTCGTGGCGCGCCAGGCGGCGGCGCAGGGATTCGTCCGGCGCGACATGGCGGCGCGCCATGCCGGCGGCCATGCGCTGCTGGATCGCCGGGTCGGCCGGGTCCAGCTCCAGTGCGATCATGTCGCTGTCCTGCAGCGCGGCGGCCAGCTTGGGGCCGGGCAGGGCCCAGTCCAGCTTGCCGACATGGATGCTGCCGTAGAGGTAGGCGCTGCGGCCGTCCTTGCTGATGCGCCACAGCAGGCCGCGGTCCTGGGCGCGCGCCTGCGCGGCCTGCAGGGCCTCGGCGCTGGGGGCCTCGGCGGCCGGCGGGCAGGCCGCGGGGGCGGCGCGCAGGGCCGGCGCGCTCAGGGCCAGGCAGGCCGGCAGCAGCAGGGCGGTCAGGAGTTTTCGGGCGAGGATGCTCATGCCCCGACTTTAGGGCCTTGAGCTTGTGCTCCTCGCCCCCAGTTCAGAGACGAATAGCCTCCTAGAATCATCCTCACATGCCTACCAAGCCCGCTGCGGGCTACCCAAGCCCATGGTCCCCCATCTCATCACCGCGCTGAACGGCCCCATCAACGAGCTGGAGCAGCGCATCCTCGAATCGATGCCGGCGATCGAGCGCTGGTTCCGGCTGGAATGGATGGAGCACACGCCGCCCTTCTACAGCTCGGTGGACGTGCGCAATGCCGGCTTCAAGCTGGCGCCGGTGGACACCAATCTGTTCCCCGGCGGCTTCAACAACCTGAACCCCGAGATGCTGCCGCTGGCGGTGCAGGCGGCGATGGCGGCGATCGAGAAGATCTGCCCCGAGGCCAAGAACCTGCTGCTGGTGCCCGAGGGCCATACCCGCAACACCTTCTACCTGGCCAATGTCGCCACCCTGGTGCGCATCTTCACCCAGGCCGGGCTGAACGTGCGCCTGGGCACGCTGGACCCGGCGATCAGCGAGCCGACCCCGCTGGCGCTGGCCGACGGCAGCAGCCTGACCGTCGAACCGCTGCTGCGCACCCGCGGCCGCCTGGGGCTGAAGGACTTCGACCCCTGCACCATCCTGCTGAACAACGACCTGTCGGCCGGCGTCCCGAGCGTGCTGGAGGGCCTGCACGAGCAGTACCTGCTGCCGCCGCTGCATGCCGGCTGGGCGGTGCGGCGCAAGCACAACCATTTCCGCGCCTATGAGGAAGTGGCGAAGAAGTTCGCCAAGCTGCTGGGCATGGACCCCTGGCTGATCAACCCGATGTACGCGACGGTCGGCGAGCTGGACTTCGGCGAGGGCCAGGGCCTGGAGGCGCTGCAGACCCAGGCCGATGCGCTCCTGACCAAGGTGCGCCGCAAGTACAAGGAATACGGCATCAACGAGAAGCCCTTCGTGATCGTCAAGGCCGATGCCGGCACCTACGGCATGGGCATCATGACGGTGCGCGATGCCAAGGACCTGGCGGACCTGAACCGCAAGACGCGCAACAAGATGAGCGTCAGCAAGGACGGCCAGCCGATCAGCGAGGTCATCATCCAGGAAGGCGTGCCGACCTACGAGCGCGTCAACGACGCGGTGGCCGAGCCGGTGGTCTACATGATGGACCGCTATGTGGTCGGCGGCTTCTACCGCGTGCATGCCGAGCGCGGCATCGACGAGAACCTGAACGCGCCGGGCTCCAGCTTCGTGCCGCTGGCCTTCGCCGAGTCCTCGCAGCTGCCGCGCCCGGGCGTCAAGCCCGGCGCCAGCGCACCGAACCGCTTCTACATGTACGGCGTGATCGCCCGCCTGGCGATGCTGGCGGCCAGCTATGAGCTGGAGGTGACCGACCCGGAAGCCGAGGTCTACGCGTAAAGCCGCACCGCCGGCCGCCATGACGCCCTTGCTGGCACCCGTGCCGCCCGAGCTGCGGCCCTGGGTGGCGCAGGCGACGGCGGTGCGGCTGGAGGCGCCGCCGGGCGAGACCCGCGTCAATCGCTTCCCGGCCCTGGCCGGCGGCATGCTGACCTATGTGGTCGAGGGCCGCCTGCGCATGCTTGGGCCGGATGCCGCATCGGCCGCGTTGCCGCGCGCGACCTTGAGTGGCCCCGCCAGCGGCCCGCTGCTGTCCTGCTTCGAGGGCCGGCTGCATTGCGTGGGCGTGCTGTTGCATCCCTGGGCGTTGGCCGCGCTGCTGCACGGCGAGGCCTCGCCGCGGCTGCTGACCGACCGGCATCTGCCGGCCGAGGCGCTGCTCGGCCCGGACTGGCTGGCCTGCGAGCGGGCGCTGCAGGAGGCGCGCGACGACCGGGCGCGGCTGGCGCAGCTGTTCGCCTTCCTGCGCCGGCGTTTGCTTGGCGAGCCGCGCGTGGTCGACCTGACGCGGCGGCTGCAGGGGCTGCGCCGGACCCTGGCCGGCCATGCGCCGCTGCCCGAGGCGGCGCGCGCCGCCGGCCTGGGCGAGCGCCAGTTCGAGCGGGTGTTCACGCAGCAGTTCGGCCTGGCGCCGCGGCTGTTCCAGCGCATCACGCGGCTGGAGGGCGCCCTGCTCGATGCGCTGCTGCACCGGCAGGGCGGGGCCGAGCTGGCGCTGCGCCATGGCTATTACGACCAGGCCCATCTGGCGCGCGACTGCCGGCTGCTGGCCGGCGCGACGCCGGGCCGGCTGGCCCTGGCGGCCGAGACCGACGCCGAGTTCTGGCCACTGGAGATCGGCGCCGGCCATGCGCGCGGCGCGGCGGCCGGACTGGTCAACGGCGCCTGAGCCAGCGTGGCAGCAGGGAGGTCGCGGCCCGGCGCGGGGCGGCGTCGCGGTCGATGACGCGGGCGGAAGCGGGCGCACCTTGGCCCTCGCGGATCTTGCGGTGCAGTTGCAGCACGCCGTAGAGCAGGGCTTCGGGCGTCGGCGGGCAGCCCGGCACATAGACATCGACCGGCAGGATCCGGTCCACGCCGCGCAGCACCGAGTAGGCATAGTGGTAGTAGCCGCCGCCATTGGCGCAGGAACCCATCGAGATCACATAGCGCGGCTCGGCCATGTGATCGTAGATATTGCGCAGGGCCGGCGCCATCTTGTTGGTGACCGTGCCGGCCACGATCATCAGATCCGCCTGGCGCGGGCTGGCGCGCGGCATCATGCCGAAGCGCTCGAAGTCGTAGCGCGCCATCGCGGTGTGCATCATCTCGACCGCGCAGCAGGCCAGGCCGAAGGTCAGGTACCACATGCTGCCGGTGCGCGCGGCATTGACCGCGGCCTCGACGGTGGTCAGGACATAGCCATTGGGAGCGCCGGGCAGGGCCGGTGTCGGTGGTTCGTCGGTGAGGTATCGCATGGCGCGACCGTAGCGCCGCGCCGGCGGGGCGTCTTGGAAGATTCCGACATCGGGCCTTGTCCTCGGTCAGGCCTGTGCGGAGCGGGCCGTCTGTTCGAGCAGGGCCACGAAGCGGTCGACGAAGGGATTCTGCAGATCGGCCGGATGCCAGGCACAGAGTTCGCCAAGACCCAGATCCACCTCCAGCGGCAGCAGCACGGCCGCACCGGTCAAAGCGACCGAGCGAGCGATCGGCGAAGGCAGGATGGCGACCAGCGGCATGCGCCGCAGCAGCCCCATCGTCAGCATCAGGTCGTCGGTCTGCAGGATATTGCTGGGCAGTGGCAGGCCCAGCCGCTGCCAGAACTGGTCGCGCCGGGCCCGCGAGCGGGTGCCGGGCAGTGGCCAGATCCAGGCCTGTTCGTTGAGGATCTCCCAGCCGAGGCGGCGTTGCCGGGCCAGCGGGTGGCAGCTGCTGATGGCCACCACCTCATGGGTCGGCAGGATGCTGTGCGCCCGCAGCTCGGCCGGCGCATCGCCGACCTGGCGCGCGACCACCAGGTCCAGGCGGCCATGCCTCAGATCCTCGTACATGCCGCTGAGCGAATGGGTGCGCACGCTGATGCTCAGCAGGGGCTGCTCCTGCTTGAGCCGGGCGATGGCATCGAACAGCACCTCGTTCAGCGCCGCGTTGGTGGCGCCCAGCAGGAGATCGCCGCTGGCGCCGCGCACCAGCGAGGCGGCCTGCTCGCCGCTGCGGCGCAGCTGTTGCTCCAGGCGTTCGGCCAGCCGGACGAGGTGCTGACCCAGTGGCGTGCTGCGGATGTTGCGCCCGCGCCGCACGAACAGGGTTTGTCCCAGGGAGCGCTCGACCTCGCCGAGCGCCTTGCTGATCGCGGGCTGGGTGACATGCAGCATCTCGGCCGCTGCGCTCAGTGAACCCGCGTGCGCAAGCGTCATCAGCATGCGCAGCTGGCGCAGGCTCAGGCGCCGCATCACGAAGTCCTCCACCTGCTCCGGCGAGATGGCCAATCCCTCAGGCATAACCGTAGGAAAAGTTTTGTAAAAAAACGGTCATGGATTGTGCCGCGCAAATCCCTAGGGTCATGGCTCTTCTCTCCATTCATCGCCCAAAGGACCCGTCTCGTGAAACAACGCCACACCTTGATCGCCCTGGCCGCCATGCTGGCGGTGGTGCAGCAGGCCCAGGCCCAGTCGGCCGCTCCGGCCGACGCCCAGAAGCTCGAACGCATCGAGGTGACCGGCTCGTCGATCAAGCGCGTGGACAAGGAGACCGCCTCGCCGCTGCAGGTGCTGCGCGCCGAGGACATTGCGCGCTCCGGCGCCAGCAATCTGGCCGAGCTGATGCGCCTGCTGCCGGCGGTGGGCAGCGGCGGCCAGGCCGACGCCACCGGCAGCAGCTTCTCCAATGGGGTGAGCACCGTCTCGATGCGCGGTCTGGGCTCGGCCTCCACGCTGACCCTGATCAATGGCCGCCGCATGGCCGCGACCGCGACCGCGAATCCGAACGCGGGCCAGTCCACGCTCTACAACCTGAACAACATCCCGATGTCGGCGATCGAGCGTGTCGAGGTGCTGAAGGACGGTGCCTCGGCGGTCTATGGCTCGGACGCGATCGCCGGGGTGGTGAACTTCATCCTGAAGAAGGAGTACCAGGGCCTGGAGGCGAAGCTGAGCGCCTCCGGCGCCACGCAAGGCGGTTTCCGCAATGACTCCGCCAATCTGTTCGGCGGTTTCGGCAACCTCGACACCCAGGGTTTCAACGTGATGGTGGGCCTGGACCTGTCCAAGCGCGGCGCGACCGGCATGGACAAGCTCAAAGGGGTGTCCTATGAAGCCTGGCAGCTGGGGACCACCTCCACCACGACAGGCCTGGCGGGGGACATCACCCGCCCCGACAGTTCATTGACCTTCGCGCCCAACTTCTGGCGTGAAACCGCCGTGGGCTCGGGCGCTTTCAACACCAGCACCCCGATCCCGCCCAAGAACAACAGCTGCGCGGCGCCGGGCGTTGTCGACACGACCTTGCTGGCGAGCAAGGCCCCGGTGTGTGCGATGGATACCAGCCGGTACGAGCGCTTCACCGAGCCTTCGAAGAATGCGAACCTGTTCGCGCGCGCCAACTTCCTCATCTCGCCGGACCTGAGCGCCTCGGTCGAGGCCGCCTACTCGCGCCTGGAGAGCGAGTACTCCAATGACACCGGCTTTGCCACGCTGGGTTCGGGCCTGAGCGAATGGTTCGACCCGCGGGGGCAGCGTCGCACCTTCCGTCATGTGATGGCGTCCAATCATCCGGACAACCCGCTGTTCCAGGCCGATCCCAACAACAAGCTGCGCGTGCTGACCAGCGCCCGCCTGGGGGACATCCCACGCTACGACAAGCTGAAGCAGGAGGATGTGCGCCTGGTGCTGGACCTCAGCGGCGCACATTTCGGCTGGGACTGGAACGGCGGCCTGCTCCACAACCAGTCCAAGCGCAAGGAAACCGAGTTCGGCGCGGTGCATGCCAAGAGGGCCGAGGAGGCGCTGAAGAGCTACCGCTTCGGGGGGCAGAACAGCCCCGAGCTGCTGGCCCGGATCAGCCCGACCATCTTCAACGAGGGCGAAACCAAGGTCACGATGGCCAACCTCAAGGGCAGCCGCGAGATCGGTCGCCTGGCGGGCGGTGCCGTGGGTGTGGCCCTGGGCCTGGAATACCGTCGGGAAAGCATCAGCATGCGGCCGGACGCCGAGCTGCAGGCCGGCAACTTCGTCGGGCGCGGCGGCTCCATGGCCAATGGCAGCCGCAATGTCACCTCGGTCTTTGCCGAGACGGTGCTGCCGGTCTGGAAGAGCCTGAGCCTGGAGGCCGCGCTGCGCTCCGACCAGTACAGCGACTTCGGCAACTCCACCACGCCGAAGTTCGGTTTCAAATGGAAGGCGATGGAATCCCTGGCCCTGCGCGGCACCGCCTCGGCCGGCTTCCGCGCCCCCAGCCTGAGCCAGATGTCCGACTCGTCGGTCAGCAGCTCCCAGACCATCGGCACCTGGCGCGACGCGAATCGTTGCCCCCTGGGGAAGAACGGGCTGCCGGGCAAGATCCCGGGGGCTACCAACTATGAGAACACGCTCGCGAACGAGTGCGATCGCAATGCCAGCAGCGGCAATTCGCGCTCGGTCGCGGCCTTCATCGTGGCCAACCCGAAGCTGCGCCCGGAAACCTCGCGCAGCTACACCCTGGGCCTGGTGTTCTCGCCGACGCCGACGATCAACGGCACCGTCGACATCTACCAGATCACCCGCAAGAACGAGGTGGACCGCCTGAGCTCCACCGATGTGCTGCAGCGCCTGTTTGAACTGGGTGACAGCTCCTACCAGGGCGACGTCGTCCGCACCGCGGATGCCAGCACCGCGCTGAAGGACGCGGCGGGCAATGTCATCCCGGGCACCGAGCGCATCGCGCTGGTCAAGCGCAAATACCTGAACCTGGGCCAGACCCAGGTGCGCGGCGCCGATCTGGAGCTGAGCCATCGGCTCAACTTCGAGAACGGCCATCGCCTGAGCAGCAGCCTGTTCGTCGGCTATGTGCAGAGCTATACCCGGCAGCGCGACAAGGGCATGCCGCATGTCGACTTCAACGACGCCGCGGACCGTGATCAGCCGAAGTACAAGGGCCGTCTGAGCAGCAACTACAGCTTTGGCGATGTGACCCTGTATGGCGCGCTCAACTACCTGCACAGCATGGGGCTGCCCCGTGTCAATCAGGTGACCGGTGTGCGCGATGCATGCAGCCCGACCTATGCCAGCAGCCCCTATCAGACCGCGGCCCTGGGCGGGGGCTGCCGGGTGGCCTCGCTCACGACCGTGGACCTCGGTCTGACCGTGCGCCCGGTGAAGGGGCTGACCTTGCAGGCCACGGTGCTGAACGCCTTCGACCGTGCGGCCCCCTACTCCCCGACCTTCGACCTGTACGGCTGGGACAAGGACCTCTACAGCGCCGCCGGCCGTTCGGTGTCGCTGAGCGCCACCTACACCTTCTGGTAAGGGCTCTGGGTGTGACGGCGTCACCACGCCGTCACACCCCTTTTTCGCGGGGTAGGAATACCGCGTTGACGCACTGCACAACGGCGGGCGCACAATATGCCCCTTTCGACCACCAGCGGCCGAGCAGGCCGCCGCGTTTTCCGTGAGTGCATCCTCCGCGGCCCGCAGCCCCCTGGCCCAAGCCGGCCTGACCCTTGGCGCGCTGGGCGTCGTCTATGGCGACATCGGCACCAGCCCCCTGTATGCGCTCAAGGAGGTGTTCCACGGCGGCCATGTGCCGCTGACGCACGACAACATCCTGGGCGTGCTCTCGCTGCTGTTCTGGACCATGACCATCGTGGTCTCGCTGAAGTACGTGCTGCTGATCCTGCGCGCGGACAACAACGGCGAGGGCGGCCTGATCGCGATGCTGGCGCTGGCCACCAATGCGGTGAACGACAAGCCCCAGCTGCGCCGGCGCCTGATGCTGGTGGGCCTGTTCGGCACCGCGATCTTCTATGGCGACGCGGTGATCACGCCGGCGATGACGGTGCTCAGCGCGGTGGAGGGCATCGATGTCTATGCCCCCGGCTATCACGACCTGATCGTGCCGGTGGCGCTGATGGTGCTGGCCGGGCTGTTCACGGTGCAGCGCTTCGGCACCGGCGGCATCGGCCGCGCCTTCGGGCCGGTGATGCTGTGCTGGTTCCTCAGCCTGGCCCTGCTGGGCCTGCCCAAGGTGCTGGACAACCCGCATGTGCTGCTGGCGCTGAACCCGGCCTGGGCACTGGCCTTCTGCATGGAATACCGCTGGGTCGCCTTCGTCGCGCTGGGCGCGGTGGTGCTGGTGGTAACCGGCGGCGAGGCGCTGTATGCCGACCTGGGGCATTTCGGCAAGAAGCCGATCCGCATCGCCTGGTACGCGGTCGTGATGCCGGCCCTGGTGATCAACTACTTCGGCCAGGGCGCGCTGCTGCTGCAGCAGCCCGAGGCGATCAAGAACCCCTTCTTCCTGCTGGCGCCGGCCTGGGCCGAGATCCCGCTGTTCCTGCTGGCGGCGGTGGCGGCCAGCGTGGCCTCGCAGGCGCTGATCACCGCGGCCTTCTCGGTCACCAAGCAGGCGGTGCAGCTGGGCATCCTGCCGCGCATGCGCATCCTGCACACCTCGGTGCGCGACACCGGCCAGATCTATGTGCCCTTCGTCAACTGGGGCCTGTTCGTCTTCGTCGTGCTGGCGGTGGTGCTGTTCGGCTCCAGCAGCAAGCTGGCCGGCGCCTATGGCGTCGCGGTGACGATCGACATGACCATCACCACGGTGATGACCTTCTTCGTGATCCGCTACGGCTGGCGCTACCCGCTGGCCCTGTGCGTGCTGGCCACCGGCGCCTTCTTCCTGATCGACATCACCTTCCTGGCCTCGAACCTGCTGAAGCTGGCCCATGGCGGCTGGTTCCCGCTGGCGATCGGCATCGGCATGTTCACCCTGATGCTGACCTGGAAGCAGGGCCGGCGCCAGCTCAGCGCCAAGCTGCGCGAGGACGCGATCGACCTGAACAGCTTCCTGGAGGCGGTGTTCGTCAGCCCGCCGACGCGCGTGCCCGGCAGCGCGGTGTTCCTGTCGGCCGAGCAGGGCGTGACGCCCAATGCGCTGCTGCACAACCTGAAGCACAACAAGGTGCTGCACGAGCAGAACCTGTTCGTCAGCGTCAAGCACCATGAGGTGCCCTGGATCGGCTTCGACAAGCGGGTGCAGGTCGAGAGCCTGGGCAACGACTGCTGGGCGGTCAGCCTGCATTTCGGCTTCAAGAACGAACCCGATGTGCCGGACGCGCTGAAGCTGCTTGAGCAGCGCGGCGTGCACCTGGACGAGATGGAGACCAGCTACTTCCTGTCGCGCGACATCGTGATCCCGACCATCGGTTCGGGCATGGCGCCCTGGCGCGAGAAGCTGTTCGCCAGCATGCACCGCAACGCCGCCGCCGCGGCCGACTTCCTGCACCTGCCGACCAACCGCATCGTCGAGCTGGGCGCCAAGGTCGAGATCTGAGTTGATCTGACCCCTGCGCCGGCCGGCTTCGTCCGCGCCGGGCCGGTTTCGTCGCATCGTCGCCGCGGCTCTGTGCGGCCCGCCTAGCATCGCCCGCTGCCAAAACAGCAGGGAGGGCGGGATATGCAAGCAAGAAGCCAGGAGCCGGAGGTGTTTTCGGACGACCAGCCTCAGTTGCCGGCGCGCCGGCGCCTGCTGCAAAGCGCCTTGCTGGCCGGCGGCGCCTGGCTGCTGGGCGCCCCGCCGGCCGCTGCTGCCAGCAGCGCCGCGCCGGCCGCTGCGGGCTTCAGCCCCTGGCTGCGCTTCGATGCGCAAGGCCTGACCCTCTTGAGCAACATCAGCGAGATCGGCCAGGGCAGCCATACCGCGCTGATACAGATCGCGGCCGAGGAGCTGGGCCTGCCGCCGGCGGCGATCCGGGTCGAGATGGCGCCGCTGCGGCCGGAGTTCCTGAACCCGCTGGCGGACAGCTATGTGACCTATGGCAGCCTGGGATTTCGCAGCGCCTACACGGTGCTGGCCCCGGTCTGCGCGGCGGCGCGCGACATGCTGCAGCGCGCCGCCGCGGCCCGCTGGGGCGTGGCTCCGGCCGACTGCGAGCCGCGCGACGGCTCGCTCTGGCACCCGCCCAGCGGGCGACGCCTGGCCCTGGCCGAGCTGCTGGCCGAGGCCGCCGCGCTGAGCCCGCCGGAGAGGCCGCAGCCCCGGCCGCGCAGCGAATGGCGGGTGCTGGGCCGGGCGCTGCCGCGCGCCGACATTCCCGCCAAGACCGATGGCAGCATGGTCTACGGCATCGATGTGCGGCCGCCGGGCCTGCTGCTGCATGCGGCGGTGCTGCATGGCCCGGGCTTCGGCGCGCGGCTGCTGGCCCTGGACGGTGAGGCGCTAGCCCTGGCCCGGCCGGGCGTGCGGCGGGTGCTGCGCCTGCCGGGCGCGGTCGCGGTGGTGGCCGACAGCTACTGGGCCGCCGAGCGCGCCTGCGAGGCCCTGCGGCCGCGCTGGGCGCCCGGGCCGCGGGCGCCGCTGGACAGTGAGGCCTATGCGCGGGAGCTGCGTGAGGCCGCACAGGCCGGCATGGGGCGCGCCTATCCGCGCCGCATCGCCCCGGCCCGGCTCGATGACGAGGCCTGCGAGGCCGGCCTGCGTGCGGCCGAGGCGGCGGGCCGACCGCCGCTGGACCAGCTGTTCGAGTTCCCCTTCCTGGCCCATGCGCCGATGGAGCCGCTGAACGCCACCGCGCGCGTCGACGTCGAGGGCGCCGAGCTGTGGGTCTCGACTCAGAACCAGTCCGACACCCAGGCCGCCGTGGCCAAGGCCCTGGGCCTGCCGGTCGAGCGTGTGCGGCTGCACAGCCTGCCGGCCGGCGGCGGCTTCGGGCGGCGGCTGGAGCATGACTTCGTGCGCGAGGCCGCGCTGATCGCCCGGGCCTTCGGCGCGGGCCGGCCGGTCAAGACCATCTGGTCGCGCGCCACCGAGCTGGCCGCCGGCCATTACCGCCCGGCCTGGGCGGCGCGGGTGCGCCTGGCGCTGGGGGCCGACGGGCTGCCCCAGGCCCTGCGCGTCGACATGGCGGGTGCGCGCATCGAATCCAGCTCCGGCGTGGCCAGCTCGATTGCGGCCGACATCCCGGACGGCAGCGGCTCGATGGGCTGGCTGGGGCCGAGCTACGCGCTGCCGCCGCTGAGCCTGCGCTTCAGCGAGCGGGACCGCGGCGTGCCGCTGGCCTACTGGCGTTCGGTCGGCAACTCGCAGAACTGCTTCTGCCTGGAGACCATGCTGGACCTGGCGGCCAGGGCCGCCGGCCAGGATCCGCTGGACTACCGGCGCCGCCTGCTGGCCGGCGGGGACCGGCCGGCGCGCCAGCGCGTGCTGGCCCTGCTGGAGGCCCTGGCCGAGCGCGCCGGCTGTGCGCGGCCGCTGCCGCCCGGGCATTTCCGCGGCCTGGCGCTCAGCGAGGCCAACCGCGCGGTGGCCGGCCATGTGGTCGAGATCGCGCTGGCCGGGCCGGGGCGCTTTCGCCTGGTGCGCATCACCGCCGCGCTCGATGTAGGGTGGGTCGGCAATCCTGACGCGGTGTCGGCCCAGCTGATGGGCGGCACGGTGTTCGGCCTGGGCGCCGCGCTGTTCGGCGAGATCGGCTTTGCCGAGGATCGCGCGCTGCAGCGCAATTTCGACGGCTATCGCCTGCCCCGGCTGGCCGAGCTGCCGCCGATCGAGCTGCTGGTGCTGGGCGAGGCCGAGCGGCCCGGCGGCGCCGGCGAGGAGGCGGTGCCCAGCATCGCGCCGGCCCTGGCCAACGCCCTGCTGGCGGCCAGCGGCCGGCCGGTGACGCGCCTGCCGCTGACGCGGGCCGGCTGGGAGCTGGCCGGGGGCCGCGGCTGAGCGTGGTGGCCGGAGCGGTGCCGGGCCGGCCACCCGCTTCGATCGCCCGTGCTGTCTTCCACCTCGCCGGCCCGGAAGGCGGATCGTCATGCGTCAACTACACCAGCGAATGCTCTCGACCCTGGTTTCATTGGGAGGCTTGCTCTTGTCAACCCATGTTCTTGCCGGCAACACGGAAATCGATGCGGCCCAGGTGCCGCTCCAGCACTATGTGCTCGCCCATGCGACCGGCAACCCGGAGCTGATCCACCAGGCGTTTGCCGAGGGGGCCCGGGTGACCGGCCATATCAACGGCGAGCTCATCTCCTGGAGCGTGGCCGAGTACGCCGCGCGCTTCACGGGCAAGCCCGCGGCCGACGAGTCGCAGCGCAGCCGGAGTTTCGAGATCCTGGACCTCGCCGGCGATGCGGCCGTGGCGAAGGTCGTGCTCGACTATCCGACGGTCAGGTTCGTCGACCATATGGCCCTGCTCAAGGTGGCGGGGCAGTGGCGGATCGTCGGCAAGTCCTTCCATGCGCAGGCGAAGGCCCGGCCGCAGCCGTGAGCCCGGACGATTCAGCAGGCGCACAAGCGGCTGTGACGAATTTGCATCATTACGTTAATGAGAATCGTTATTAAGTAGAATTGGCGCATCGCGAGCCCCGCTGCCTGATGGCGGGTGGGCTCGCCGAAAGAGCCCGCCAGCCATTCAGTCAGTCCCTCAGCCCGCCGCTCGACCAGCACAAAGTTCCCAACCCAGCCGCGGGCCCCATGCCGTCCGCCGTCCGGGCCAGGCTTTGCCGGCGGCGATGCCCTGCGGGGTTGGTGCGGCGGCGGGCCGCGCCCTGGGCGGTGGTCGCAGCACGGCGCTCGCAGCGATTCCAAGGTCCGTCCATGGCACGCTGCTCTACCGCTATTACAACCTCCTCGTCCCCGGTTCTCGTCCGCGCCCTGCCGCGTCTGCATCCGCTGGCCCTGGCCGCCGCCGCGCTGGCGGGCGTGGCCCAGGCCCAGCCCCTCGTGGCGCCCGACCTTCCCAAGGTCGTGACCTCGGCCACCCGCCTGGCGACATCAGAAGACGAGGTGGCGGCCACGATCACGACGCTGACGGCCAAGGATGTCGACCGCAAGGGCGCCACCGACATCAAGGACCTGCTGCGCAACGAGGTCGGCATCTCGGTGCGCTCGCAGCCGAATCGCAGCTCTGCCGCGTTCTCTGCGACCGGACGCGGTGGCAATGAGGGCATCAATATCCGCGGTCTGGAAGGCAATCAGGTGCTGCTGCAGACCGATGGCGTGCGCCTGCCGATGATCTATGCCAGCGGCCCGGTGTTTGCGGGACGAGGCGACTACATCGATGTCGAGGCCTTCAAGCAGGTGGAGATCCTGCGCGGTTCCTCGTCCAGCTCCTATGGCAGCGATGGCCTGGCCGGCGCCGTGAGCTTCCAGACCAAGGACCCGATCGATCTGGTGCCCAAGGGCAAGAGTTCGCAGGCCGCGCTGAAGCTGGGCTACTCCTCGGTCGACAAGTCCACGACCGTGGTACCGAGCTACGCCTTCCGCGGTGACCAGTTCGAGGGCATGCTGCTGGCCAGCCTGCGCCGCGGCAGCGAGACCAACACGCGCGGCGACAACGAGGCGAAGAATCGCAACCGTACCGTCGGCAACCCGCAGGACATCGCCTCCAACTATGTGCTGGGCAAGCTGATCTACAAGCTCGATGCGCGTCAGCGCTTCAAGCTTTCGTTGGAGCACATGGACCGCGACATCGACACCACGGTCTACACCCTGTTTGGTGACCCGATGTATCTGACGACGACCCGCGTCGACGCGGCCGAGCGCATCAACCGCACATTGGCCAAGCTGGACTACGAGTTTGCCGACAGCAGCAATCCCCTGTTCCAGCGCATGCTCGCCAATGTCTACTGGCAGCAGGCGAAGAATCGCCAGCTGGGCTATGAGGAGCGCAGCAATACCTCGGTCTGGAACAGCCGTTCGCGCGATGCCTACTATGCGGAACGCATGGTTGGCGGCTCGGTCCAGTTCGAGTCCTATCTGACGAACCAGCGGCTGGTTTACGGGGTCGATGCGTCCAGCTCGCTGGTCCACTCGTTGAAGGAGGGGGGCAACTACCTGAACGGTGCGCTCGTGACCGCGCCGTCGCCCAGCGGCTTCGGGCCTACCAACAAGAGCTTCCCCGACACCGACTACCGCTTGTTCGGCGCCTTCATCCAGGACGAGATCACCTTGGGTGATTTCACCGTGACGCCGGGCCTGCGCCTGGATCGCTTCGAACTCGATCCGCGCAAGAATGACCCGCTCTACACGGTCAACAACAAGGCCGAGCCCGCCAAGCTCAGCGACCAGGAGCTGTCGCCCAAGCTGGGCGTGGTCTGGACCTACACGCCGATGCTGCGCGTGTTCGGCCAGTACTCGCATGGCTTCCGCGCGCCGACACCCAGCCAGGTCAACGGCGGTGTGACCAATCTGAATGCCCGGCCGGCCTATACCTCGGTCGGCAATCCGAATCTGAAGCCCGAAACCAGCGACTCCGTGGAACTGGGCCTGCGCGGCCGCAATGATCTGGTGCGCTACAGCGTCGCGCTGTTCAAGGGGCGCTACAAGGACTTCATTGCCGCCAACCAGACGGTTGGCGGATCGGGCACCGTGGCCGATCCCCTGGTCTTCCAATCGATCAACCTGGGCAGCGCCCGCATCCGCGGCTTCGAGTTGAGCGGCGCCTGGAACTTCCTGCCCAATTGGACCGTCAGCGCCAGCTATGCCCATACCAAGGGCGACAGCGAAGTGGCCGGCGTCAAGGCACCGCTGGAGACCATCGACCCGGACAAGGGCGTGCTGGGCCTGCGCTATGAGCAGGCGGGTGTCTGGGGCGCCGAGCTGAGCGTGACCGGCATGAAGAGCCAGCGTCGCAATCCGAACCCGGCCGCCAACTACACGCCCAAGGGCTTCGTGGTCGGCGATCTGGCGGCTTGGTACGAGATCGGCAAGCAATGGACGATCAATGCTGGCATCAGCAATCTCGGCGACGTCAAGTACTGGCAATGGTCCGACGTGCGCGGCATCGCCCCGACCGCCATCGCGCTCGACGCCTACACCCAGCCGGGCCGGAACTTCAGCGCCAGCGTGCGCTACCAGTTCTGAGCTCGCACACAGGCTCCGGAAGGAGTCTGTGGCTAGCGAAGGCCGGCACGCGATACACGCGGGCCGGCTAAGCCCACCACCCCTAGCCAGCCAGCCGCGCCGACCAGCGGCGCCAGCATCCGATGCGAAGAATCCTGTTCTCCCTCCTGTTCGCGAGCTTCGCGCTGCTGCTATTCGGCAGTCCGGCCGCGGCCGCGCCGGCGGGCGGCAAGCCGCCGCCCACCGTGCTCTTCATCGCCGCCAGCCCGGTGGCGCCCGGCAAGTTCGTCACCCTGGCAAAGGCCGCCGAGCCGCTGGGTCTGCGCATCGAGGCGCGCTTCGCCGAGAAGCTGAGCCCCGACCTCGACGCCAAGCTCTGGGCCAATGCCGATCTGGTGCTGATCGACGCACCGCGCCAGCATATCGAGGACTATGTGCGCCAGCGCCTGGGCGCCGCGCTGCCGGCGCTGGCAGCCAAGCCGCAGGTCTGGCTGCCGACCGCTGCGCCCAAGAGCGCCAACGTGCCCGAGGCCTTCGCCAAGCGCCTGCATGCCTATTACGTGAACGGCGGGCGCTCGAACATGGACGCCTTCCTGCGTGCGCTGAAAAGCCAGCTCGCGGGCAACCAGGACTGGGCGCGCCTGCCCGAACCGGTCGTGTTCCCGCCCGCGGCGCTGTACCATCCGAAGCTGCCGTCCATCGTGCTGCCGACGCCGGCGGCCTTCCTGAAATGGCGCGGCCTGGACGCCGACCCGGCCAAACGCCCGCCGGTGGTCGGCATCGCTTTCCACCAGCAGAGCATTTCGGCCGAGCAGACCGCCTTCCTGGACGACCTGATCGCTCGCATAGAGGCGGGCGGCGCGATCGCCTGGCCCTTCTACAGCCCGGTGCTGGACGCCGACTCGATCCGCCGCATGGCGCTGCTGGATGGCAGGCCGATTGTCGATGTGCTGATCAACACCCAGATCACCCTGAGCCCCGAGGCGCGCCGCCAGGAGTTCGAGGCCATGGGCATCCCGGTGATCCAGGCCATGGCCTATCGCCGCGGCGACGCGGCCGACTGGGCCGCCGACCCGCAGGGCGTGCAGCTGATGGACGTGCCCTTCTACCTGGCCCAGGCCGAGTACGCCGGCATCACCGACATCCAGATCGCCGCCGCCAACCGCAAGGGCGACGACCAGGTCGAGACTATCGCCGCGCAGAGCGCCGCGGTGGCGGGCAAGGCGCTGAACCTGGCGAAGCTGCAGCGCAAGGCCGCGGCCGAGCGCAAGGTCGCCGTGTTCTTCTGGAACTACCCCTCGGGCGAGAAGAACCTCAGCGCCTCCTTCATGAACCTGCCGAAGAGCTTCGTCGCGACCCTGGCCGCGCTGCAGGCCGCCGGCTACCGCACCGAGCCGCAGGACGAGAAGCCGCTGACCCTCTTGCTGCAGCGCCTGCTCAAGCCCGCCTACGAGCCGCCGGAGAACCAGGCCGTGCTGCGCGACCTGGTGCGCGACGGCCTGGCCGGACGCCTCGCGCTTTCCGACTACAAGCGCTGGCTGGCCGCGCTGCCTAGCAGCGTACAGGCGCAGATGCGCGAGTCCTGGGGCGAGCCGGAGAAATCCTCGATGCTCTTGAGCCAGGGCGGCGAGCGCTTCTTCGTGATCCCGCGCCTGCAGCTGGGCCATGTGACCCTGCTGCCGCAGCCCGGCCGCGGCGAGCGCGGTGGCGACAAGGAAAAGTCGCTGTACCACTCGACCAGCGCCGCGCCCTCGCATTACTACATGGCCACCTATCTGTGGGCGCGTCAGGGCTTCGGCGCCGACGCGCTGGTGCATTACGGCACCCATGGCAGCCAGGAATGGCTGCCGGGCAAGGAGCGCGGCCTCTCGGCCTCGCACGACTACCCGATGCTGGCGGTCGGCGACGTGCCGGTCGTGTACCCCTACATCGTCGACAACGTCGGCGAGGCGACGCAGGCGCGCCGCCGCGGTCGCGCCACCATCATCAGCCACCAGACGCCCCCGTTCGCGCCGGCCGGCCTGCATGCCGCACTGACCGAGATCCACGACCTGCTGCACCAATGGCTGGCGCAGGAGGAAGGCGGCGTGAAGGACAAGATCCGGGCCGAGTTCCTGGCCAAGGTCAGGAAGGAGCGCATGGCCGCCGACATGGGCTGGAGCGAGGCGCGCATCGCCGCCGAGTTCCCGGCCTTCGTCACCGAGGTGCACGACCATCTGCACGAGCTGGCTCGCACCGCCCAGCCGCTGGGCCTGCATACCTTCGGCCAGGGGCCGGACGAGCAGCTGCGCGTCGCCACCGTGCTGATGATGATGGGCCACGAGTTCTGGGAAGGCATGGCCGGCCCGGACGAGGAGGCCGACGAGATGCTGGTCGGCGACTGGAAGAAGCTGGCCGAGTCCTCGCCCTTCCGCAAGCTGCAGGCGATCCTGCGCGGCGACAAGAGCCAGGACGCGGCCGTCGCGAAGATGCCCGAGGCGACCCGCGCCAAGGTCGCGAAGGCACGCGAGTGGTATGAGGCCCTGAGTGGCGCCAGCGAGATGCAGGGCCTCTTGAACGCGCTGGCCGGCCGCTACATCCCGACCAGCTATGGCGGCGATCCGATCAAGAACCCGGACACCCTGCCGACCGGCCGCAATCTCTACGGCTTCGATCCCTCGCGCGTGCCGACCAAGGCCGCCTGGGAGGCCGGCAAGGAGGCGATGGACAAGCTGATCGCCGCGCACCAGGCCAAGAACGGCGGCAAGCCGCCGAAGAAGCTGACCTTCACCCTGTGGTCGGTCGAGACCATGCGCCATTTCGGCCTGCTCGAAGCGCAGGCGCTGTGGGCGCTGGGCGTCGAACCGGTGTGGGACTCGGGCGGCCGCGTGGGCGACGTCAAGCTGATCCCGCGCGACAAGCTGGGCCGGCCGCGGGTCGACATCGTGCTCTCGGCCACGGGCCTGTACCGCGACCATTTCCCCAATGTGATGCGCCAGCTGGCCAAGGCCGCCAAGCTGGCCGCGGAGGCCAAGGGCGAGGCCGACAACCCGGTTGCCGCCAATGCCCAGCGCATCGCGCAGCAACTGGTGGCACGCGGCGTCGATGCCGCGGCCGCCGAGCGCGCCGGCCAGACCCGCATCTTTTCCTCCGAGACCGGCCGCTACGGCACCGGCCTGGACGATGCGGCCCTGGCCACCGACACCTGGAAGACTCAAGGGGAGGGCGACCGCAAGCTGGCCGAGCTGTACCTGTCGCGCATGCAGTTCGCCTACGGGCCGGACGAGGCCGAGTGGGGCAGCAAGGGCGTGGCGGCCGGTGGGAAAGCGGGTCAGTTGAACCTCTATGCCGAGCATCTGCGGGGCACCGAGGGCGCGGTGCTGGCGCGCAGCTCCAACCTTTACGGCATGCTGACCACCGACGACCCCTTCCAGTACCTGGGCGGCATCGCGCTGGCGGTGCGCCAGCTGGACGGCAAGGCGCCGGAGCTCTACATCTCCAATCTGCGCGGCCCCGGCGGCGGCAAGGTCGAGGGCGCGGCGCAATTCCTGGCCAAGGAGCTGGCGACCCGCAACTTCCATCCAGGCTATATCGAGGGCCTGATGAAGGAGGGCTACTCCGGCACCCTGCAGGTGCTGGACGGCATCAACAACTTCGCCGGCTGGCAATCGGTCGCGCGCGAGATCGTGCGCGACGACCAGTGGCAGGAGTTCATGGACGTCTACGTGCGCGACAAGCACAACCTCGGCCTGAAGCGCTGGTTCGAGGGCAACAACCCGCATGCGCTGGCGCAGAGCATCGAGCGCATGCTGGAGGCCGCGCGCCAGGGCCAGTGGAAGACGGCGGATGCGCAAAGCATCGCCGAGCTGAAGCAACGCTGGCGCGAGCTGGCGCGCCGCTACGACGTGAAGACCGACAACCAGGCCTTCAGCAAGTTCGTCGATGCCGGCTACGGCCTCAACGTCGCGCCGCCGCAGGTGAAAAACGCGGCCGCGAAGGCTGCGGCGCAACAGCCGCAGGCCCCGACGGCCGAACCGCCGCCACCGCCGATCCAGGGCATGAAGCTGGAAAAGGTGGTGCAGCAAGCGCTGCCGACCCTGGCGCTGGGCAGCACCCTGGCGGCGCTGGCCGTGCTGCTGCTGGCGATGCTGGGCGGCGGCTGGCGCGCCTGGCGCGCCGATGCGCCGGTCCGCACCGCGGCCTGAGCTCCCAGCTCTTCTTTCTTCCTTTTCGTCCAGATCCCCAACGGAACCCGAACACCATGTCCTCCTCTCTCGAACACAGCATGTACCTGGTGGCCCAGCTCTTTTTGCTGCCCACCCTGGCCCTGATCGCCATCCTGTTTCTCTATGCCTTCTGGGTGCTGGGCGCCTTCGCGGTGCAGGCGCTGCGCCGGCGCGACGGCCAAAGCGGCCGCCCGCTGCTGGCCGCGCATCGCGCCGCCGGTCCGCAGGGCCTGTCGGAAGATGAGCTGGACCTGAAGGCGCACAAGCTGATGGAGGGCGAGCGCATCGCCAGCCGCGTCACGCCGATGCTGGGCCTGGTCGCGACCATGATCCCGATGGGCCCGGCGCTGCGCTCGCTGTCCGACGGCAATCTGGCCGCCGTGTCGCAGAACCTCACCGTGGCCTTCTCGGCCGTGATCCTGGCCCTGATCGCCGCGTCGATCACCTTCTGGGTGGTCAATGTGCGCCGCCGCTGGCTGGCCGAGGAGATGCTGGAGATCGGCAAGCTGCGCACGAAGGCGGAGGCCTGAGCCATGGCGCTGAAACTGCTGCACGAAGCCGAGACCGACGACCCGATCCTCTCGGTCGTCAACCTGATCGACATCTTCCTGGTCGTGATCGCCGCGCTGCTGATCACGGTGGCGCAGAACCCGATGATCAACCCGTTCAACGGCAAGCAGGACGTGACCGTGATCACCGATCCGGGCAAGCCGAACATGGAGATCACGGTCAAGAAGGGCGAGAAGATCGAGCGCTACAAGTCCAGCGGCGCGGTCGGCAGCGGCGACGGCGAGAAGGCCGGCGTCGCCTACAAGATGAAGGACGGCTCCATCGTCTACGTCCCCGAGGGCAGCGGCGCCCAGTAAGCGGGTGCTGGCAGGAAAGCGTCCGAAAACGACTGGCCGCGGCCCGGCGGGCATGCGAGGATCGGCGCCTCGTTTGCTCATCGACCCCTTTCGTGAAGAAGGATCGCCCGCCATGCCGACGTCGCCAGAATTCGCCGCCGCCTTCCATGCCCTGCACCGCGGCCCCGAGCCGCTGCGCCTGGTCAACGCCTGGGATCCCGGCAGCGCGCTGCTGATGCAGAGCCTGGGCGCGCCCGCGGTCGCCACCAGCAGCGCCGCGGTGGCCTGGGCCCGGGGCTATGGCGACGGCGACCATCTGCCGATCGAGACCCTGGTGCCCCTGGTCGCGGCGATTACGCGCAAGCTGAAGGTGCCGCTGACGGTGGACTTCGAGGGTGGCTACTCGGCGGACCCGGCCGTGGTCGGCGCCAATGTGGCCGCGCTGATCGATGCCGGCGCGGCGGGCATCAATATCGAGGACGGCAGCGCCGAGCCGGAGCTGCTGTGCCGCAAGACCGAGGCGGTGCGCACGGCCGCCGCGCGCGCCGGCGTGCCTCTGTTCATCAATGCGCGCTGCGATGTCTATCTGCGGGGCCTGGTGCCGCCGGAGCAGCGCGTGGCCGAGCTGCTGGCGCGCGGGCGGCGCTATGTGCAGGCGGGCGCCGACGGCCTGTTCGCGGCCGGCGCGCGCGAGCCGGGCGAGATCGCGGCGATCTGCGCCGGCATGGACGGCACGCCGGTCAACATCCTGGCCATGCCGGGCGTGCCGGCGGCCGCGGAGCTGGCGCGCCTGGGCGTGCGCCGCGTCAGCGCGGGCTCGGGCATCGCCGAGTCGGTCTATGCCCGCATCGCCGCGCTGGCCGGCGATTTCCTGCGCGACGGCGACGGCCAGCCGCTGGGCCGCGAGGCCCTGCCCTATGCGGAGCTGAACGGGCTGATGAGCCGCTAAGGCCCGGTTCACGCCGGTCGAACGGGAGCCGGCTATGCTGTGCCGATGCGTAGCAAGACCTGGCTCCAAGACCTGTCCCTGTCCGCCGCCGTGGCCGGCTTCGTCGCGGTGCTGGTGGGCTTCACCAGCTCGGTGGCGATCGTGTTCCAGGCCGCCCAGGCGCTGGGCGCGACGCCGGCTCAGATCAGCTCCTGGATGTGGGCGTTGGGCCTGGGCATGGGCATCACCAGCCTGGGCTTGTCGCTGTGGACCCGCCAGCCGGTGCTGACCGCCTGGAGCACGCCCGGCGCGGCCCTGCTGGCCGGCACGGCCGGCGTCTCGATGCCGGAGGCGATCGGCGCCTTCCTGATCTGCGGCGCGCTGATCCTGCTGTTCGGCGTGACGCGCTGGTTCGAGAAGTTGATGGACCGCATCCCGCTGGCGGTGGCCTCGGCCCTGCTGGCCGGCGTGCTGGCGCGCTTCGGGCTCGATGCGGTGCTGACGGTCAAGAGCGCGCCGCTGCTGGTGTTGGCGATGGCCGCGGCCTATCTGCTCGGCAAACGCTTCTTCCCGCGCTATGCGGTGCCCGGCGTGCTGCTGACGGGCATCGCGGTCGCGGCGGCGCAGGGGCGCATCCGGCTCTCCGCGGTCGAGTGGGGCTGGGCGCTGCCGGTCTGGACCACGCCGAGCTTCAGCGTCGCGGCCCTGGTGGGCGTGGCGCTGCCGCTGTTCCTGGTGACGATGGCCTCGCAGAACCTGCCCGGCGTCGCGGCGCAGCGCGCCTCCGGCTACCAGACCCCGGTCTCGCCCTCGATCACGGTGACCGGCCTGGCCACCTTCCTGCTGGCGCCCTTCGGCGGCTATGCCTTCAACCTGGCGGCGATCACCGCGGCGATCTGCATGGGCCGCGAGGCGCATGAGGACCCGGCGCGCCGCTACACCGCCGCGGTGATGGCGGGCCTGTTCTATATCGCGGTGGGCCTGGCCGGCGGCGCGGTGGTCGGGCTGCTGGTGGCCTTCCCGCGCGAACTGGTGGCGGCGGTGGCAGGTCTTGCCCTGCTGGGCACGATCGCCGGCGGCCTGGCCGGCGCGCTGAAGGAGGAGCAGCACCGCGACGCGGCGATCCTGACCTTCCTGGTCACCCTGTCCGGCGTCAGCCTGCTGGGCATCGGCTCGGCCTTCTGGGGCGTGGTGGCGGGCTCGCTGGCGTTGCTGGTGCAGCGGCTGCGGCGTTAAATGAATGAAGCCGTCCGCCGCTGGGGCGGGCGGTTCGGCAAGAGGGAGAGAAAACAAGTGAGTCATGACGAGTTGAGTCGCCGACCGGGGCAGCGGCAGCATCGCTGCCGCGCGCTGCTGTTCGACATGGACGGCACCCTGGTGCAGTCCGGCGGCAATGTGGAGGACATCTGGCGCGCCTGGTGCGAGCGGGTGGGCGTGTCGGCGCAGGCGGTGCTGAGCATCTGCCATGGCATGCGCAGCCATGAGGTGCTGCAGCGGGTCGCGCCGCAGCTCGATCCGGAGCCAGAGCTGCTGTGGCTGGAGACCATGGAGCTGCGCCATATGGAGGGCGTGGCCGAGGTGGCCGGCGCCGGCGCGCTGCTGCATGGGCTGGCCGGCCTGCCCTGGGCCCTGGTGACCTCGGCCTCGACCGCGGTCGCGCGCCGGCGCATGGCGCTGTGCGGCCTGCCGATGCCGGAGGTGCTGGTCAGCTCGGACCATGTGCGGCATGGCAAGCCCGACCCCGAGCCCTATCTGCGCGCGGCCCAGCTGCTGGGCGTGCCGGCCGCGGACTGCCTGGCCTTCGAGGATGCCGAGGCCGGCATCGCCAGCGCGTTGGTCGCCGGCTGCGCCGTCATCCGTCTGGGCGCGGCGGACCCGGCGCCCGATGCGCGGTTGCTGGCGCAGCTGCCCGACTGGCGGCATACGGGCGCGGCGCGGGCGGAGGGCGGGGCGGCACCGCTGCTGTTCCGTTACTGAGCCGGCGCCTGCCTATGGATGCGCTATGCGCGTCCTATAGGAAAGCTAAAGAAAAACCGCGCCCGCCCTGGCTACCATCGCGGCATGAAGCTGTGTCTTGTCGAGGATGATCTGGACCTGGGCCGCTCCTTGCAGCTGGCCTTGCGGGAGGGCGGTTATGAGGTGCTGTGGGTGCGGCGCGCCAGCGATGCGCGCTACTGGGTCGAGATGGGCGGCGTGGATGCGCTGCTGCTCGACCTGGGCCTGCCGGACGCCAACGGCATGGACCTGCTGCGCGTCCTGCGCGGCCTGAAGCCCGAGCTGCCGATCCTGGTGATCACCGCCCGCGATGCGATCGAGGACCGCCTCAGCGGGCTCGACGGCGGCGCCGACGACTATCTGGTCAAGCCCTTCGTGCCCTCCGAGCTGATGGCGCGTCTGCGCGCGGTGCTGCGCCGCAGTGGCGGCCTGCTGCGCAGCATCGCGCCGGCGCAATGGCAGGTGCGCGAGATCTGGCTGGACACGCAGCGCCGCCGCGTCAAGCGCGGCGAGGAGGAGCTGCGCCTGACCCGGACCGAGTTCGACCTGCTGCTGGCCCTGATGCAGCAGGCCGACCGGCTGGTGAGCCGGCGTGAGCTGGTCGAGCGCGCGCTGCCGGGCACGCAGGCCCAGACCCTGGACATCCACATCTCCAACCTGCGCAAGAAGCTGGGCGAGGGCTATATCCACACGATACGCGGCGTCGGCTTCATGATGGAATGCGAGGCCCCGGCGTGAGGGAGTGGCTGCGGACCGTGATGCTGCCGAGCCTGACGCGGCGCGTGCTGCTCGGCTTCGGCGTCGTGATGCTGGTGGCCTGGCTGGGGCTGCTCGGGCTTGAGGTCTATATGCTGCGCGTGGCCGGCTGGCATGCCTCGGCCGTGAGCAATCGCTATGAGACCGAGCAGCTGCTGGTGCTGCTGCAGGAGCGCGGCCATGCCGACGGGCTGCCGGCGCTGATGGAGGGGCAGGAGCGCCTGCGCAAGAAGCGCTGGGCCGAGCAGGGCGACTGGCCGCCCAAGCTGAGCCTGCAGATCTGGCATCGGGAGCGCCTGGTCTACCAGGGGCCCGACGTGCCGAACGCTGAACTGCTCGATGGCTGGGTACGTCACGAGACGGCGGCGGGCGATTGGCGGCTGCGCAGCGATCTGCAGATCTGGGGCATCTGGTTCCTGTCGATGGATGGTCTGTCCTTCTTCGCCCGGCCGCTGCTCTACAGCCTGCCCTTCCTGCTGTTTCCGGCCTGGTTCCTGCTGCGCCGCGGGCTGGCGCCGCTGCGCCGGCTCAGCCGCGAGATCCAGCGCCGCGACTCGCATCAGCTGCAGCCGCTGGGCGAGAGCCCCTATGCCGAGCTGCGCCCGCTGGTGGTGGCGCTGAACCGGCTGATGGCGCGCCTGCAGCTGCGCCTGCAGCGCGAGCGCGAGTTCCTGCAGGACGCGGCCCATGAGCTGAAGACGCCGCTGGCGGTGGTCGAGGCCAATGTCGAGATCGTCGAGGGGGCGGCGCTGAGCCCGGTGCAGCGCCTGGCGCTGGAGCAGCTGCGTCTGGGCGTGCGGCGCTCCTCCCATATGGTGGGCCAGCTGCTGGCGCTGGCCCGCTCGCAGGGCGAGCGCGAGACCCTGGAGCTGCGCGAGTCCGACCTGGTGACCCTGCTGTGCGACCGCATCGCGCTGCTCGACGCGCTGGCGCGCCGGCGCCGCATCAGCCTGGCGCTGGAAGCACCCGAGCGCTGCCCGCTGCGCATGCATCGCGAGAGCCTGGCGCGGCTGGTCGACAACCTGCTCGACAACGCGATCAAGTATTCGCCGGAGGGCTCCAGCGTGCTGCTGCGCCTGACCCTGGACGAGAAGGGTCTGCCGCGGCTGGAGGTGCTGGACCAGGGGCCGGGCATCGCGGCCGATCTGCGGCCCCAGGTGTTTGAGCGCTTCTTCCGCCTGCCGGGACAGGAGCAGAGCGGCAGCGGCCTGGGCCTGGCCATCGTCGAGCAGGCTGCCGCGCAGAACGGCGCGCGCGTGGCCTTGCAGGACGGTCCGCAGGGGCGCGGCCTGTGCGCGGTGGTCAGCTGGGCATGACCCGGCCCCGGCGCGGCGGCGCCAATGGTGTGACACTAGGGCCTGATTCGTGACCTGAACCGAGACCGATCCATGGCTGGAATGATGCTGAAGCTGCTCTTTGTCGCCGACCCGCTGGAGAGCTTCAAGACCTACAAGGACACTACCTTCGCGATGATGCGCGAGTCGGCGCAGCGCGGTCATCAGCTCTGGGCCTGCCATCCGGCCGACCTGGTCTGGGTCCGTGGCGGCAAGGTCATGGCGAGCGGCGCGCGGCGCATCAGCCTGACCGGCGACACTCACGACTGGTTCAAGACCGAGGAGACCGCGGACCTGGTGCTGGCCGAGGGCAGCGACGCGGTCGTGATGCGCAAGGACCCGCCCTTCGACAGCGAGTTCTTCTACGCCACCCATCTGCTGAGCCAGGCCGAGCGCGAGGGCGCCCGGGTTTTCAACCGGCCGGCCGCGCTGCGCGACCATCCGGAGAAGCTGGCCATCATGGAGTTTCCGGAGTACATCGCGCCGACCCTGGTGACCCGCAGCGCCGAGGCGATCAAGGCCTTCCATGCCGAGCATCGCGACATCATCCTGAAGCCGCTCGACGGCATGGGTGGCATGGGCATCTTCCGCGTCGGCCCCGACGCGCTGAACCTGGGCTCCATCATCGAGACCCTGAACAAGGGCGGCGCCGAGACGGTGATGGTGCAGCGCTATGTGCCGGAGATCGTGCAGGGCGATAAGCGCGTGCTGGTGATCGGCGGCGAGGTCGTGCCCTGGTGCCTGGCGCGCATCCCGCAGGGCACCGAGATCCGCGGCAACCTGGCCGCCGGCGGCAAGGGCGTGGCCCAGCCGATCAGCGCGCGCGACCGCGAGATCGCCGAGGGCGTGGCCGCCAAGCTGACGCCGCGCGGCCTGCTGCTGCTGGGCCTGGACGTGATCGGCGACTGCCTGACCGAGATCAACGTCACCAGCCCGACCGGCTTCCAGGAGATCACGAACCAGAGCGGCATCGATGTGGCGAAGCTGTTCGTCGATGCGCTGGAACGCGCGGCGCGGGCTTGATCAGGGGTACTCGGCGCCATAGCGCAGCAATTGCACGATGCGGGTCTTCACCAACGCGCTGCGATAGCCGGCGATCGACAGGCTGGCCGAACTGCCGCTGCGCTCGCGCGTCCAATGCCGGCCCATGAAGCCGTACTCGGCGTCACGGAACAGCAGCCAGCGGCGCTGGGCCTCGACCAGGGCTTGGCGTGCCGGATCATCCAGCTTCGACAGCAGTTCGCGATAGGCGATGTTCAGTTCCGAGTCGAGGAAGGCGTCATAAGCCCGGCCGGCCTGCGCCGCGGCGCCTCCACCATCACTGGCCTCGAGCCCTTGTTCGAGAGGTGCGGCTCGGCGCTCGAATGCTCCCACGCGATCCGGTGCATCGGGGTTGTCGATGGCATGGGCGCCACCCAGCAGCCCAGCGGCTGCAACAAAAGCCACGAACGCCTGCCGCCAAGCCATCTCACCCTTGTTCATAAGCTGCCTTTTGATTGACTTGGCGGCTGCCAGCAGCACGGCGGCTACCGCGCGCGCTCCAGCGCCACCTTGCAGCCCAGCGCGATCAGCGCGCCACCGGCCAGTTGCTGGAAGCGCTGGAACAGCGTGAGGCGGGTCAGGATCCAGCGCCGGGCGCGGCCGCCGAGCGCGGCGGTGCATAGATTGACCGCGGTGCCGGAGACGATGGATACCAGGCCCAGCAGGGCCGCCTGCAGGCCCGGATGGCCGGCCGCCGGATCGATGAACTGCGGCAGGATGGCCAGGAAGAACAGCGCGATCTTGGGGTTCAGCAGGTTCGACACCGCGCCCTGGGCGAAGGGTGAATGGGCCCAGCGCCGCGGGGCGGCAGGGGTCAAGGAGGCCGGGCTGCGCAACATCTGCCAGCCCAGCCAGACCAGATAGGCCGCACCGACCGCCTTCAGCGCCAGGAAGGCCATCGGCACCGCATGCAGAAAAAAGGTCGTCAGGCCGAGTGCCGCGGCGGCCACATGGACCAGGGCCGCGCAGGCGATGCCGCCGCAGACCCAGGCGCCGGCGCGATAGCCGCGCGTGACCGCGTTGCTCAGGATGCACAGCATGTCCGGCCCCGGAATCAGCGCGAAGCTCATGTTCAGCAGGGTGAATGCCAGCAGCGTGGACGGGTCAATCAGGGTGAGGGTGGTGGAGAAGAGATTCATGGTCGGGCGGTGCGGCGCGAATGCCTGGGCCCGACCTTAAGCGCGAGGCCTCGTGGCGCACAAGTGGCGCCGGCCATGGGTGTGCATGAACGAGAGCGGGCGCGATGCCTCAGCCGCGCTGTGCGGCCGGCTTGGTGGCGGCCGCGCCACCGTTCAGCGCCAGCAGCGAGCCACCGCCCTGGACGCTGCGGCCCTCGACCACCACGCGCGGCAGTTGCTGCACGACCTGCTGTGCTGTTGCCTGCGCCTTGCCGGTGATCACGACGCGGGGCAGCTGCTTCACCTCATGTTGCGGCGCGGCCTGGGCCAGCGGTGCGGCGGCAAAAGCGATGGCGAGGGCGAAGGCTTGGGTCAGGGCGATGCGGTTCATGCGGTGCTCGTCTTTCTTTCTTTCGTTCTCTTGACTGGCTGTTTGCTGCGTCGATGAAGTCAGTATCCGGATCCCTCGACGCGCCCGCCAGGCTCCGGCGACGAACTGTAAATTCCGCGGCCTGAGCCGTATCGGCGCGCGTTGAGCCGTTGGTCGGCCCCGGGCCGCCGCCGATCTCCCGGGTCCCCCCGAATTCCCTCCCCCGGGGGATGTTGCGCGGGTGGCCTCCTGCCTAAAACTTCCGATGCCATGCAGCAGGAGGTCCACGATGAGCGATGAAAACAGCAGCAAGAGCAGCAGTCGTAGCAGTACAGGCGCCGCGCTGGATTCCGCTTCCATGAACCCCGAGGAGCTGGCGCTGCTGGTCGGCCTGATGCGGCAGCAGGGCTATTCGCCGGCCGACTTCGAACTGGTCGAGGATGCCGCACCGGAGCTGAGCACCCTGCTGGGCCTGCCCGACCATCTGCTGACCCTGCGGCGCAAGTCCACCGGCCATGAGCAGTTCTACACCACCCAGTCCGGCACGCCCTGGCTGTTCACCGCCTGCGACGACCTGAGCGCCGGCCGCTTCGGGCCAGCCGCCACCTCTTCCCTCTGAGTCAATCCCGGCGCCGCAGCGCCAGCCGCAAGGCCTGTTCCGGCCTCAGGGTGATGTTCAGCACCGGCCGCGGCGCCGGCGCGCCGGGCTGCGGATGCAGCTCGTGGCGCTGCAGGATCAGCGCGGCGATCAGGGTGATCTCGGTCAGCGCGAAATGGCTGCCCAGACAGACCCGCGGGCCGGCGCCGAAGGGCAGCCAGGCGCCGCGCGGGATCTCGGCATGGCCGCTGGCCGGGTCGAAGCGCTCGGGCCGGAAGGCCTCGGGCTCCTCGAACCAGCGCGGGTCGCGCTGGATCACGCCGGGCGTCAGCCGGATCGTCGCGCCCGGGGGCAGCTCATGGCCGCCGATCGTCAGCGGCGCGATGCTGCGCCGGGTCAGCAGGGCCGGCGCGGGTGGATAGAGGCGCAGGGTCTCCTTGATGCAGGCCGTCAGCCAGGGCAGGCGCGGCAGGTCGGCCATCGTCGGCGCGCGCGTCGGTCCCAGCTGCGCCAGCACCTCGGCGGCGGCGCGGGCCTGGGCCTGCGGATGGGCGGTCATGCACCAGCCCCACCAGGTCAAGGCGCTGGCGCTGGTCTCGTGGCCGGCCAGGAAGATGGTCATGCATTCGTCACGCAGTGCCCGCTCGGACAGGGCCGGCCGCTCATCGGCCTCGCCGTCGCGCAACGCCAGCAGCATCTGCAGCAGGTCCGCCGGTGCGTCCGCGGGCGGGGGCTCGCGCCGGCGCCGCGCCAGCTCGCCGTGGATCAGCGCATCCAGGGTCGCCAGCGCGCGGCGCTTACCTGCCTTCCAGGGCGCCCACAGCGGCGCGCTGACGGGCCAGTACATCTCGCTCATCCCGATCTGGCCGAGCCGGTGCACCGCCTGCGCGGCGGCCCGGCTGGGCGCCTCGTCGGCGCGCGAGAACAGGCTGCGCAGGATCACCTCCATCGTCAGCTGGGTCATCGCGGCCTCGAAGGGGAACTGCGCGTCGCGCGCCGGCCAGCGCGCCAGCGCGGCCTCGGCGGCCTCCGCCATGCGCGGCGCGAAGGCCTCGACCTGGCGCGGCGCGAAGGCCGGCTGCAGCAGCCGGCGTTGGCGTTGCCAGGCCGCGCCTTCCGCCACCAGCACGCTCCGGCCATGGGCGGAGGCGAACACCTCGGTGCCGCGTTCCCAGCGGATCAGCCGCTCATGCGCGGCCAGCAGCAGCTCGCGCACCTGCTCGGGATGGAAGAAGCTGTAGTCGCGATAGCCGACCAGCCGCATGTGCACGATGTCGCCATGGCGGCGCCGCAGCGCGCTCATGAAGCCCAGGTAGTCGCGGCGCATCGCGCCCAGCTCGGGCAGGCCCAGCCAGCGCTGTCGTGGGCCGGGCGGCAGGGCCGGCTGTGGTGGAGAGAGGGAGTGGTGGGCCTGTTGCATGCCGCGATGCTGCGGCGCGCGGCGGCGCCCGTCTTGAACGCTTGCGACATCGCGCCGGGCCGGCACGCCAGGCCATAGACTGCGCCGATGGACGAATCCGACGCCACCGCCGCACTGCATCCCGACGCCGTGGCCCGGCTGCTGGTGCCAGGTCTTGCCCTGGCCGGCTGCCTGCAGGCGCATCTGTGGCGCGACACCACCTGCTGCGCCTCGCTCAGCGCGGCGCAGCGCGGCAGCTGCTTCCCGGCCACGCCGCTGTGCGGCCTGACCTGGGTGCTGGCCGGAGAGGGCGAGCAGCTGGACGAGGCGGGGCGCTCGCTGGGCCCCTTGTCCGGCCCCGTGCTGATCACCGGCCCGCGCAGCCGGCCGGCCTTCTACCGCGCGGCCGGGCCGACGCGCTGCTTCATGACCGCGATCATGCCGGATGCGCTGCGGGCGCTGACCGGGCTGGACATCGCCGCCTTGTGCGATCGCAGCGTGGACATGGCGCAGGCCGGGCTGGACGATCCGGACTGGCACGCGCTGAACGCGGCGATGCTGGCCGCGCCCGACGAACTGGTCTGCCAGCGCCTGCTGGAGGACTTTCTGCGGCCGCGCTGGCGCGCGGTGCCGCAGGCGGGCGGCAGCGGCTATCGCGGCTGGATGCAACACCTGGCCCTGCGCGCGGTGGCGGCCGGCCATGGCCGCAGCCTGCGCCAGATGGAGCGCCGCATCAAGCAATGGAGCGGCCAGAGCCTGCGCGCGCTGCGTTCGCTCAGCCGCGCCGAGGCCACCTTTTTCCAGGTGCGGCGCGAGCTGGCCGAGGGCGAGCTGGTCTGGAGCGCGCTGGCCCAGGACATGGGCTATGCCGACCAGGCCCATCTGTGCCGCGAGACGCGCCGCGTCACCGGCTTCAGCCCCGATGAGCTGCGCCGACGCATCGATCGCGAGGAGGCCTTCTGGCCCTATCGCGTCTGGGCCTGAGCCAGAGCTGTTTTCAAACCAAGGAACTCAACGATGTCCGTGCAACTGGTCGAGATCACTCGCGACAACCTGGACGAGCTGATGAAGCTCGATGCCGGCGACGGCGGCAGGCAGGTCGCCTCGAACATGAAGTCGATGGCCCAGGCCGCCGTCTATGCCGAGGCCTGGCCGCGCGGCATCGCGGTCGAGGGCCGGCTGGTCGGCTTCCTGATGCTCTACGACCCCAGCCTGACGCCGACGCCCGAGGAGCCCGAGTTCGCGCTGTGGCGCCTGATGATCGACCAGCGTGAGCAGGGCCGCGGCCATGGCGCGGCGGCGGTGCGGGCGCTGATCGAGCATGTGCGCGGGCGCCCCGGCGCCGAGGCACTGTACCTCAGCTATGTGCAGGACAGCGCCAAGGCGGCGGCGGCCGAGCGCTTCTACCGTTCGCTGGGTTTTGCGCCGACCGGCGAGATCGACGATGGCGAGGTGGTGATGCGGCTCAGTCTGTCCGCACAAAGCGCAGCGGCCCCCTGACCGTGCGGCGGCGCAGCGCCGTCACCGGCGAGGCCAGTGCCGCCGCGGCCTCGTCCGAGCTCAGCGCCTCCTTGATCAGCGCCGCCAGCTCCGGCATCTCGGCCGGGCCGAAGCCCAGGCGCACGATCTCCGGCACGCCCAGGCGCAGGCCGTTGACCTCGCCCTCGATGGCCGGCACTCGCGCCAGCGGCAGGCCGATGCCGCAGGCCAGCAGCCGCGCGCGCGCCAGGCGCCGCGCCGCGGCCTGGCCGCCGCCCCATGGCGCGGCCTCGATCGCCAGCTGGTGCGATTCGGTGCCACCGCGCTCGCGCGCGAACACCGGCAGGCCCAGGCCGGCCAGGTCGGCGGCCAGCGCGCGGGCGGTCAGCTGCATGGCGCGGCCATAGGCCGCGCCATGCTCGACCCAGTCCAGCAGGCCCAGCGCCAGCGCCGCGGTCTTGCCGGCGTCGAAGTTGGCGGTCAGGCCCGGGTAGGCGATCGCCTCCAGCCGTTCGGCCAGCTCGGCATCGTTGCCGACGATCAGGCCGCCGGGCGGGCCGCCCAGGCTCTTGTAGGTGCTCATCGTCATCACCTGCGCGCCCTGGGCCAGCGGGTTGGCCCAGGTGCCGCCGGCGATCATGCCGCTCAGATGGGCGGCGTCGAACATCAGCCTGGCGCCGACCGCGTCGGCGATCTCGCGCACCTGCGCCACCGGATGCGCGAACAGGTTCAGGCTGCCGCCCAGGGTGATCAGCTTGGGCTTCACCTCGCGGGCCAGGCGCGCCAGCGCGGCCACGTCGATGCTGTAGCCATCCGCATGCACCGGCGCCGGCACGGTGCGCAGGCCGTAGAGCCCGGCCGCGCCGGCCGCATGGTGGGTGACATGGCCGCCGATCTCGGCCGGCGGCGCGATGATGGTGTCGCCAGGCCGGCAGCAGGCCATGAAGACATAGAGATTGGCCAGTGCGCCGGAGCCGACGCGGACCTCGGCATGGCGCGCGCCGAACACCCGCGCCGCCAGCTCGGCCGCCAGCACCTCGATGCGCTCGATCGCCTCCAGCCCCATCTCGTACTTGTCGCCGGGGTAGCCCAGCGAGGCGCGCGTGCCCAGGCCGGCGGCCAGCAGGGCCTCGGCGCGCGGATTCATCACATTGCTGGCCGGGTTCAGGTTCAGGCCGTCCTGATCGTGGATGCGGTGGTTCTCCAGCACCAGGCGGTGCAGCTCGCCGTCCAGGCCGGCCGCATCCAGCGCGGCGGCCTCGGCGGCGATGCCCTGCACATGACGGTCGATCGCGGGGGCGAGCCAGGGGCGGGGCGAGAGCTGGGGCATGGTGGTCGGCGGGCGCTGGGGTCGGGTCTTGATGCTGGGGCCGGCCGGCCATCCGCTCAAGCAAGTTATTCTTGCCCTCGGCCCTAGAAAATCTAGGCCTGAACGAGCATCGCCATGGCCGTCCAACCCCCCAGTCCCCGCCTGCCGCCCTTCCTGGCGCTGCGCGCCTTCGAGGCCGCGGCGCGGCACCAGAGCTTCGCGCGCGCCGCCGAGGAGCTGTGTGTGACGCCGGCGGCGATCGCGGCCCAGGTCAAGAGCCTGGAGGCCTGGCTGGGCCGGCCGCTGTTCGAGCGTCGCAGCCAGGGCCTGCACCTGCTGCCGCAGGCGGCCGAAGCGCTGCCGCCGCTGGCCATCGCGCTGGACCAACTGGGCCAGGCGGTGCAGGGCCTGCGCAGCCGAGCCGGCGCCGCGCGCCTGCATATCGCGGCGCTGCCGGCCCTGGCTCAGCTGTGGATCGCGCCGCTGCTGCCGGCGTTGCGGCGCGAGCTGCCGGCGCTGGAGCTGTCGCTGTCGGCGCTGGAGGCGCCGCCCAACTTCAACCGCGAGGCCTATGACCTGGCGCTGTTCTACGCGCCGCGCCTGCCGACCCGCGGCTGCCAGCGCCTGGTGCTGGCGCGCGACGCGCTGCTGCCGGTCTGCAGCCCGGCGCTGCTGGGGCCGGGCGGCGCGGCGCCGGCGCTGGCCGAGGCGGTGCTGCTGCACGACAGCGTCTGGGCGCAGGACTGGGCACGCTGGCTGAAGGCGGCCGGGCGCGGCGATGTGGCCGCGCATGCGGGGCCACGCTTCTCGCTCTACAGCGTCGCGCTGCAGGCGGCGCTGGCGGGGCAGGGCGTGCTGATGGGGCGCGAGCGCCTGGTGGCGCCGCTGCTGGCCGAGGGGCGGCTGGTCGCGCCCTGGCCGCAGCGCCTGCCGCTGCCCGAGAGCATCGACCTGCTGCTGCCTCAGCCGCGCGCGGCGCATGAGCCGACCCTCGCCCTGGTCTGCGCGCTGCAGCGCCTGGGCGGCGCGGGGTCATGCGAAGATGGCCCGCCCCTCCCGCAGTAGCAAGAAGAAAGAAAGGACGCCCCATGATCAAGACCCGTGCCGCCGTCGCCTGGAAGGCCGGCGCCCCGCTGACCATCGAAGAGGTGCAGCTCGACGGCCCGCGCGCCGGCGAGGTGCTGGTCGAGGTCAAGGCCACCGGCATCTGTCATACCGACTACTACACGCTGTCCGGCGCCGATCCTGAGGGCATCTTCCCGGCCATCCTGGGCCATGAGGGCGCGGGCGTGGTGCTGGAGGTGGGCGAGGGCGTCACCTGGCTGAAGCCCGGCGACCATGTGATTCCCCTGTACACGCCGGAATGCCGCCAGTGCAAGTTCTGCCTGTCGCGCAAGACCAATCTCTGCCAGGCGATCCGCAGCACCCAGGGCAAGGGCCTGATGCCCGACGGCAGCGCGCGCTTCTCGATCGACGGCAAGCCGATCTTCCACTACATGGGCACCTCGACCTTCGCGAACCACATCGTGGTGCCAGGTATTGCCCTGGCCAAGATCCGCGAGGACGCGCCCTTCGACAAGGTCTGCTACATCGGCTGCGGCGTCACCACCGGCGTCGGCGCCGTGCTGTTCACCGCCAAGGTGGAGGCGGGCGCCAACGTCGTGGTGTTCGGCCTGGGCGGCATCGGCCTGAACGTGATCCAGGGCGCCAAGATGGTGGGCGCCGACAAGATCATCGGCGTCGACTTGAACCCCAAGCGCGAGGCGCTGGCGCGCCAGTTCGGCATGACCCACTTCGTCAACCCGAAGGAGGTGCCGAATCTGGTCGACCATATCGTGCAGCTGACCGACGGCGGTGCCGACTACAGCTTCGAGTGCATCGGCAACACCCAGGTCATGCGCGACGCGCTGGAATGCACGCACAAGGGCTGGGGCCGCAGCATCATCATCGGCGTGGCCGAGGCCGGCGCCGAGATCTCGACGCGCCCCTTCCAGCTGGTGACCGGCCGCAAATGGGAAGGCAGCGCCTTCGGCGGCGCGCGCGGCCGCACCGATGTGCCCAAGATCGTCGACTGGTACATGGACGGCAAGCTCAATATCGACGCGCTGATCACCCACAAGCTGAAGCTGGAGCAGATCAACGAGGGCTTCGAGCTGATGAAGCGCGGCGACTCGATCCGCTCGGTGGTGGAGTTCTGATGAGCCTGGAGCTGCTCAGCGAGCATGGCTCCTTCGGCGGCGTGCAGCGCTTCTACAAGCATGCCTCCGCCGAGATCGGCCTGCCCATGCGCTTCGCGCTCTACCTGCCGCCCGAGCCGAAGGCGCTGCTGGTCTATCTGGCGGGTCTGACCTGCACCGAGGAGACCTTCACGATGAAGGCCGGCGCTCAGGCGCTGGCGGCCGAGCTGGGCCTGGCCCTCTTGATGCCCGACACCAGCCCGCGCGGCGCGAATGCACCGGGCGAGAGCGAGGCCTGGGACTTCGGCGTCGGCGCGGGCTTCTATCTGGACGCGACGCGCGAGCCCTGGGCGCGCCACTGGCGCATGGAGAGCTATCTGCTGCGGGAGCTGCTGCCGCAGGTGCAGCGCGAGTTCCGCCTCGATCCGGCGCGCTGCGGCATCTTCGGCCATTCGATGGGCGGCCATGGCGCGCTGACCCTGGCGCTGCGCCATCCGGGCCGCTTCGCCTCGGTCTCGGCCTTCGCGCCGATCGCCGCGCCGACGCGCTGCCCCTGGGGGCACAAGGCCTTCACGGGCTATCTGGGCGAGGACCAAGAAGCCTGGGCCGCGCATGACGCCAGCGCGCTGATGGCGGCCCGCAAGACGGCGCCCTATCCGGGCGGCATCCTGATCGACCAGGGCCTGGCGGACAAGTTCCTGGCCGAGCAGCTGCATCCGGAGGCCTTCGAGGCGGCCTGCGCGCAGGCGGGGCAAGCCCTGACCCTGCGCCGGCATCCGGGCTACGACCATGGCTATTACTTCATCGCCAGCTTCGTCGACGACCATCTGCGCCACCATGCGGCGCAGCTGCTGCAAGCCTGAGGCATCTTTCCATCATGCGCATCGCCCTGCTCTCCGACATCCACGGCAACCTGCCGGCGCTGGAGGCCGTGGTGGCCGACATCCGGCGGCGCGGCGCGGACCTGATCGTCAACCTGGGCGACAGCCTTTCCGGCCCGCTGCTGGCGCGCGAGACCGCGCAATACCTGATGGCCGAGGGCTGGCCGACCTTGGCCGGCAACCATGAGCGGCAGATTCTCGAGATCACGCCCGAGCGGCCCGGCGGCGCCTCGGACGCCCATGCCCGCGCGCAGCTGGGCGCGGCCGAACTGGCCTGGCTGGGTTCGCTGCCCGGCACCCTGCGGCTGAACGATGAGGTGTTCCTCTGCCATGGCACGCCGCGCAGCGATCTCGAGTATTTCCTCGAGTCGGTGGCGGCGCCGGGCGTCCGCGTCGCCGAGGCGGCCGAGGTCGCCGAACGCCTGGCCGGCGAGACCGCCGCGGTGGTCGCCTGCGGCCACACCCATGTGCCGCGCGCGCTGCGCAGCGCCGCGGGCCAGCTGCTGCTGAACCCGGGCAGCGTCGGACTGCAGGCCTATGACGACGACCAGCCGCGATTCCACCGGGTCGAGACGGGTTCGACCGATGCCCGCTATGCGCTGCTCGAGCGCGACGCGGCGGGCCGCTGGGGCTGCGCGCTGCATGCGCTGCCCTATGACTTCCGGGCGATGGCTGCGCTGGCGCGCCGCAACGGCCGGCCGGACTGGGAGCGCGCGCTGCTGAGCGGCTATATGCCGCGCTGAAGCGGCTCAGCCCTCTGGCTTGTCCAGATTGGCCCGCACCCGGCGCAGCAGCGCCAGCAACTGCTCGCGCTCGGCCGCCGGCAGGCCGGCCACCGCCTTGGCCGACAGGCGCCGCGCCTGTTGGCGCAGATGGCCCAGCACCGCGCGGCCGGCCTCGGTGGCTTGCAGCCGCACATTGCGGCGGTCGTCCGGATCGGGCTCGCCGTCCAGCAGGCCGCGCTCGCGTAGGCCCTTGATCAGGCGCGCCAGCTGCGCCTTGTCGCGGCCGGTGTCGCCGGCCAGCTGGCTCTGCGTGGCGCCGGGATGACGGTCGAAGTAGCCCAGCACCTTGCTTTCCATATGCGTGATGTCATGCGGCCCGTCGCGCAGCGCCTGGTACTGCTGCGAGCGGTACTGGTGCATCACGATGTGCACCAGCTCCAGCACATCGTCCTCGTCGCGGGCCGGCGGCGCACGGCCCTTGACCCTGTCGGGTAAATGGTTGACATTGTCTACTGGTTTGCGCATGATGGGTGATATTGTCAACCATATTGCAGGGAGCGGCCATGGCCAGCGAAGAACGTCCCGAGAACCAGACCGGTGGCAGCCGCGTGCAGCGCGTGCGCCACGAGATCAAGCGGCGCGAGCTGCAGGTCAAGCGCGTCGCCGCGCTGAGCCCGCATCTGCGTGCGATCACCCTGACCGGCGAGGATCTGCCGGGTTTCCACAGCCCGTCCTTCGACGATCACATCAAGTTGTTCTTCGCGCCCGCCGCCGAGGGCGAGGAGGGCCAGCGGCGCGACTACACGCCGCGCCATTACGACCCGGTGGCCAACGAGCTGACCCTGGAGTTCGCGCTGCATGGCGACGGCCCGGCGGCAGGCTGGGCGGCCGCGGCGCAGCCGGGTTCGCGGCTGACGATCGCCGGCCCGCGTGGCTCCTTCATCATCCCGACCGACTATGACTGGCATCTGCTGGTCGGCGACGAGACCGCGCTGCCGGCGATCTCGCGCCGCCTGGAGGAGCTGCCGGCCGGCGCCCGCGTGATCGTCGTGCTGAACCTGCCCGACCCGGCCGACCGCCGCGCGCTGGCCAGCGCCGCCGCGCTGGAGCTGCACTGGGTGGCCAGCGATGCCGAGCTGCTGGAAGCGGTGCGCGCGCTGCCGCTGCCGGGCGGCGAGGGCTATGCCTGGTGCGCTGGCGAGGCCGGCGCGATGGCCGCGCTGCGCAAGCTGCTGGTCGAGGAGAAGGGCCATGACCGCCACGCGATCCGCGCCGCGGCCTACTGGAAGCGCGGCGCGATCGCGCATCACGAGAACCTCGAAGACCCGAGCTGAGGAGGGCCCGCACGATGCGTTACCTGCCCCTGAACGACGAGCTCTACAACTATGTGCTGGCGCATTCGCTGCGC
Source organism: Roseateles sp. DAIF2 (assembly GCF_015624425.1). Taxonomy (NCBI): domain Bacteria; kingdom Pseudomonadati; phylum Pseudomonadota; class Betaproteobacteria; order Burkholderiales; family Sphaerotilaceae; genus Roseateles; species Roseateles sp. DAIF2. The sequence continues at coordinate 628,292 of NZ_CP049919.1, forward strand.
GAGCATCCGGCCCAGGCGGGGCTGCGCGAGGCCACCCGCGCGCACCGCTATGCCGGCATGCAGATCGCGCCGGAGCAGGGCGCGCTGATGGCCCTGCTGGTGCAGCTGATCGGCGCGCGCCGCGCGATCGAGATCGGCGTGTTCACCGGCTACAGCGCGCTCGCGGTCGCGCTGGCGCTGCCGCAGGACGGCCATCTGCTGGCCTGCGACATCAGCGAGGAATACACCGCGATCGGCCGGCCCTTCTGGGCCGAGGCCGGCGTCGCCGACAAGATCGAGCTGCGCCTGGCGCCGGCCCTGCAGACCCTCGATGCGGCCCTGGCCGCCGGCGCGGCCGGCAGCTACGACTTCGCCTTCATCGACGCCGACAAGGTCGGCTACGACGGCTACTACGAGCGCTGCCTGGCGCTGCTGCGTCCGGGCGGCCTGATCGCGGTGGACAACACCCTGTGGGGCGGCGCGGTGGCGCGCCCCGCCGAATCGGCCGACACGCGGGCGCTGCAGGCCTTCAACAGCAAGCTGCATGCCGATGCGCGCGTCGACATGGTGCTGCTGCCCTTCAGCGACGGCCTGAGCCTGGCGCGCAAGCGTTAGCGGCTCAGGCGCGGGCGGTGACCCGGCGGCGGTACAGCGCCAGCCCGCCCAGGCCCAGGGCCCACAGCGCGACGCTGGCCGGCTCCGGCACGGCCAGCGCGTACATCGCGTCGGCCAGCTTGGCATGCGCCAGCGTCGTGGGGTGGATCGAATCGTAGTACAGCGAGGTCGCCGGGTTGCAGCCCAGGGTCGGGGCGCCGCAGGCGTCGACCAGATTGCTGAAACCGGAGGCCGGGCCCTGGTCCACGATCTGGTTCAGCAGGCCGTAGATGTCGAAGGTCTGCACGCCCTCGCCGGCCAGGCGCGAGGCCAGGGCCGAGTTCATCATCTGCGAGAAGCTGGTCGCCAGGCCCGCGGCGCCGGCGCCGTAGCTGCGCGCCAGCGGCGTATGACCAAAGTTTGGCGTGTTCCAGACGATGATGCGGCGCGCGCCGGCGGCCTGCAGGCCGTCGACGATCTGGCCGATGTCGCGCGCATAGTCGCCGGCCAGCTTCGCACCCTCGGTGGCCGCATCGGCCCCGCCCAGCACCGCGTCCATCGAGGCGCGCACATTGTTGCCGCCGCTCGCCACCACATAGAGTGCGTTCGGGTCGGCCACGCCGCCGGTGTTGCCCAGGAACATGCCCAGCTGGGTGTTCAGCGCGTAGGGGAAACCGTTGGGCAGGCCGTTGCCGGGGTTGTGGGGGCCGGGCTTGCTGGTCTCGGAGCCGCCGAAGGCGTAGTTGCTGCCGCCCCGCAGCGAGGGCGTGGCCGACAGGCCCAGGCGCGGGGCCAGGTATTGCGTCCAGACCTGGCCGTTGCTGTAGGTGCCGCTGCCGAAATAGGGGCTGGTGGAGAAGTCGCGGTTGCCGGCCAGCACGCGGTTCGGATCGGGGGGCACGAGCACCGCGTTGTTGCCGCTGTCCGACAGGCTGTCGCCGAAGACAACGAGATTGGAATAGGCCTGGGCCTGCAGGGCGGCCGTGGCCAGCAGCAGGCCGCCGAGCAGGCGCGCGCAGGCATGGGTGGTAGACGGGGTCTTCATCGACTGGTTTCTCCCTGGATATCGGATGGCCGGCGGCGGTGGCACGGCATGACGCTGTTTGTTGCGTCGCAGCAAGCATTCCGAGTCACCCCTAGCTTGTCAACCCGGGACTGCGGGGATAGCCAAGTCGGCGGTCGGAGACAATCGCGCCCATGGCAGTCCTTTCCCTTACCAATGCCCATCTCGCCTTCGGCCATGTGCCGCTGCTGGACGGAGCCAATTTCGCCCTCGAAACCGGCGAGCGCGTCGGCCTGATCGGCCGCAACGGCACCGGCAAGTCCTCCTTGCTGAAGATCCTGGCCGGCATCGAGAAGCTGGACGACGGCCTGCTGCAGCTGCAGCAGGGCCTGACCACGGTCTATGTGCCGCAGGAGCCGCTGCTGCGGCCCGAGGCGACGATCTTCGAGGTGGTCAGCGAGGGCGTGGCCGAGGCCAAGAGCCTGCGCGAGCGCTACGAGCGCCACGACGAGAACGACGACCTGGCCTGGGTGCAGGAGCGCATCGAGCAGATCGGTGCCTGGAACTGGGAGCAGCGCGTCGACGAGACCCTGCACCGCCTGGGCCTGGACGGCGAGCGCGTCGTCGGCGCCCTGTCCGGCGGCCTGAAGAAGCGGGTGGCGCTGGCGCGCGCGCTGGTGGCGCAGCCGGACGTGCTGCTGCTGGACGAGCCGACCAACCACCTGGACCTGGACGCGATCCGCTGGCTGGAGGAGCTGTTGAACAGCTTCAAGGGCTCGCTGCTGCTGATCACCCACGACCGCGCCTTCCTGGACAACGTCGCCAACCGCATCGTCGAGCTGGACCGCGGGCAGCTGCGCGGCTATCCGGGCAACTTCGCCGCCTTCCAGGCCGCCAAGGCCTATGAGCTGGAGAACGAGGCGCTGGCGAATGCCCGCTTCGACAAGCTGCTGGCCCAGGAAGAGGTATGGATCCGCAAGGGCGTCGAGGCGCGCCGCACCCGCTCGGTGGCGCGCGTGCAGCGCCTGCAGGAGATGCGCTCGGCCCATGCGGCGCGGCGCGATGTGCAGGGCAAGGTGCGGCTGGACATCGACACCGGCGGCGCCAGCGGCAAGATCGTCGCGGAGCTTGAGAACGTCTCCAAGAGCTATGGCGAGCGCAGCATCGTGCGCGACTTCACGGCCACCATCCTGCGCGGCGACAAGGTCGGCCTGGTCGGCTCCAATGGCGCCGGCAAGACCACCTTGCTGAAGATGATCCTCGGTGAGCTGCAGCCCGATAGCGGCGAGGTGCGCCAGGGCAGCAAGATGACGGTGGCCTATTTCGACCAGATGCGCGACACCCTGAAGCTGGACGCGACCCTGGCCGACACCATCAGCCCCGGCAGCGAATGGATCGAGATCGGCACCCAGAAGAAGCATGTCAAGAGCTATCTGGGCGATTTCCTGTTCTCGCCGGCGCGCGCCAATTCGCCGGTCTCCAGCCTCTCCGGCGGCGAGCGCAACCGCCTGCTGCTGGCGCGCCTGTTCGCGCGGCCGGCCAATGTGCTGGTGCTGGACGAGCCGACCAACGACCTGGACATCGAGACCCTGGAGCTGCTGGAGGAACTGCTGGCCGACTACGACGGTACGGTGTTCCTGGTCAGCCATGACCGGCGCTTCCTCGACAACGTGGTCACCAGCACCATCGTCAACGAGGGCGACGGCCGCTGGCGCGAATACGAGGGCGGCATCGAGGACTGGTTGATCCAGTCCAAGCGCGCCGCGGCCATCCAGGAGAAGGCGCGTCAGGCGGCCCCGGCACCGACTCCTGCGCCCGCCCCCGCCCCGGCGCCGGCTCCCGTGGTCGCCAGCATGAAGAAAAAGCTCAGCTACAAGGAGCAGCGCGAGCTGGACGAGCTGCCCGGCCGCATGGCGGCGCTGGAGGCCGAGCAGACCCAGCTCAATGCGCTCCTGAACGGCACCGAGCTCTACACCCAGGGCGCGGCCCGCATCGCCGAGGTGACCGAGCGCGCCGGCGTGATCGAGGCCGAACTGCTGGAGCTACTGGAGCGCTGGGAGCTGCTGGAGGCAAAGTAAGAAGGCAAATAAACCGGCGCGCCGGCGCCGGCTGAACAACAATGGGCCGGTCTCCACCCCGCGAGCCCCCATGAGCCAGGAATCCGCCGAGCAGATGCGTGCCGAGAGGCAGCATCAGATGTTCTTTGACCTGAAGCCGGCCGAGATCGCGCGCATCGCGCGTTTCGGCACGCCGCAGACCTGGCCGCGCGGCGAGCTGCTGCTGCGCGCCGGCGAGCGCGGGCCCGGCATGATGGTGATCCTGGCGGGCCGGGTGCGCATCAGCCAGCGCAACGGCCTGGGCCAGGTGCTGCCGATCATCGAGCATGGGCCGGGCCAGTTCCTCGGCGAGGTGGGGCAGCTGTCCGGCGCCGCCGCGATGGTCGATGCCGAGGCGCTGGAGGATGTCGAGGCCCTCCTGATCACGTCCGAGCAGCTGCGCGCGCTGATCATCGGCGAGGCCGACCTGGGCGAGCGCATCACCCGCGCGCTGATCCTGCGCCGCGTCGGCCTGATCGAGGCCGGCGCCAGCGGTCCGGTGCTGATCGGCCGGCCCGATGCGCCCCAGGTGCTGCGCCTGCAGGCCTTCCTGCGCCGCAACGGTCAGCCGCACCAGCAGATGCAGGCCGGCGCCTGCGCCTGCACCGCGACTCTCTTGGATCAGTACGGCGCGGCGCCCGAGGACGTGACCGTGATCTGCCCCAACGGCGCGGTGCTGGTGAACCCGAGCGAGGGCCAGCTGGCGCGCTGCATCGGCATGCTGGATGCGCGCGAGCGCGAAGAGCTGTTCGACCTGATCATCGTCGGCGCCGGCCCGGCCGGGCTGGCGGCGGCGGTCTATGCGGCCTCCGAGGGGCTGAGCGTGGTGGTGCTGGACTGCCGGCATTTCGGCGGCCAGGCCGGCGCCAGCGCCCGCATCGAGAACTACCTGGGCTTCCCGACCGGCATTTCCGGCATGGCGCTGGCCGGCCGCGCCTTCGTGCAGGCGCAGAAGTTCGGCGCCGAGGTGATGATCCCGGTGGAGGTGCGCTCGCTGGACTGCAGCCGCGCCGGCCCCGGCGGCGAGCTGCGGGTCGAGCTGGCCGACGGTCGCTGGCTGCGCGGGCGCAGCGTGGTGATCGCCAGCGGCGCGCGCTACCGCCGCCCCGAGGTGCCGCGCCTGGCCGAGTTCGAGGGCCGCGGCATCTGGTACTGGGCCTCGGCGGTGGAGGCCAAGCTCTGCGCCCAGTCCGAGGTGGCCCTGGTCGGCGGCGGCAACTCGGCCGGCCAGGCCGCGGTCTATCTGTCCGGCCATGCGGAGAAGGTCTATATGCTGGTGCGCGGGCCGGACCTGGCGGCCAGCATGTCGCGCTACCTGATCGACCGCATCGCCCACACGCCCAATATCGAACTGCTGACCCATACCGAGCTGTCCAGCCTGCGCGGCGAACGCGCCGGCGGCCTGACCGGCGCCACCTGGCGCGACCGGCGCGACGGCCGCGAATGGGATTGCGACACCCGCAACCTGTTCCTGTTCGTCGGCGCCGAGCCGGAGACGCGCTGGCTGGAGGGCTGCGGCGTCGCGGTCGATGCCCAGGGTTTCGTCTGCACCGGGCCGGCCGCCGAACCCCAGGCCGGCGCCTATCTGCCCGGGCCGCTGGAGACCAGCGTGCCGGGCGTGTTCGCGGTCGGCGATGTGCGCTCGGGGTCCGTCAAGCGGGTCGGCGGCGCGATCGGCGAGGGCGCCGCGGCCGTGGCCTCGATCCATCGCTATCTGGCCGGGTTCTGAGCGCCGCCTGACCGGGGATTTTGTTGCCCCCGGGCGGGCGCGAGTCGGGTAGATTGCCTGACCATGGGTCTGCGTGCCAAGGTCGTGCTCTGCGTGCTGCTGCTGTCCACGGTGCTGGGCGGCCTGGCGCTGTGGCTGCTGCATGCCAGCGTCGAGCAGAGCCATCTGGAGCTGGAGCAGCGCGCCGCGCGCGAGGACATCACGCGATTGCTGCAGACCCTGGACGACGAGCTGGCGCTGCGCGACCGCGTGCTGCGCGAATGGAGCCTGTGGCCGGACTTCTACCAGTTCTCCGAGGACGGCAATGCGCTGTTCGCCGCGCGCAACCTGAACCCGCAGGCGGTGGCCAATTCGAGCCTGAACTGGCTGGGCCTCTACGACCGCGAGGGCCGGCTGCTGCGTAGCATCGGCGTGCCGGGCCAGGCGATCGAGCTGCGCCTGCCGGAGGACTTCACGCCGGCGATCCGCCTGGCGCTGGCGCGCCCCGCCACCGATGCCAGCCTGCCCTGCGGGCTGGCGCGGGTGCGGCGCGACCTGATGATGGTGTGCCGCCGCCCGCTGCTGGACGGGCTGAGCGGTGCGCCGGCGCGCGGCACGGTGGCGATCGCCGAATGGCTGAGTCCGGCGGTGGTGCTGGGCGTGGCGCGGCGCAGCGGGCTGGACGCGCGGCTGCGCCTCTTGGCGCCCGGCGAACAGCTGCCCGGCGAGCCGATGGCGCTGGACCTGCGCGCCCAGACCGGCAGCGGCGCGGTGATGGTCGTGACCCAGCCCGAGCGCCTGCTGATCCACTGGCCGCTGCGCGACCTGGCCGGCGAGGCGGTCGCGGTGCTGGAGCTGCGCTGGCCGCGCCACATCCTGCAGCGCGGCCACGAACTGCTGGGCCGGGTCTCCTGGGTGATGCTGGGGCTGGCCCTGGTCCTGACCCTGGGCCTGGTGCTGGCGGCGGACCGGTTGCTGGTCGGGCGGCTGGTGCGGCTGCGCCGCGAGATGGCGGCGATCCGCGACCAGCGCCAGTGGAACCGGCAGGTCACGGTGCAGGGCCATGACGAGATCACCGAGCTGGCCGGCGGCGCCAACCATCTGCTGGGCGTGATCGCCTCCCAGGTGCATGTGCTGGAGCGCCTGTCGCAGACCGACGAGCTGACCGGGCTGGCGAATCGCCGCTGCTTCGGCGATCGGCTCGAACAGGCCACGCGCCAGCGCCAGCGCCGCGGCGAGGCGCTGACCCTGCTGCTGCTGGACGTCGACCATTTCAAGGCCTACAACGACCGTTACGGCCACCAGCGCGGCGACGTCGCGCTGCAGGCGGTGGCGGCCTGCCTGGCCGGCGCCGCGCGCCGCCCCACCGACCTGGCCGCGCGCCTGGGCGGCGAGGAGTTCGCGCTGCTGTTGCAGAGCACCGACCTGGAGGGGGCACGCCATTGCGCCGCCGAGATTCGCGCCGCGCTGGCCGCCCGCGCGCTGGCCCATGAGGCCGGCGGCCCCGAGGGCCGGCTGACCCTCAGCATGGGCCTGGCCGAGGCCCGCCCCGGCGAGACGCCCGACAGCCTGTATCAGCGTGCCGATGCGGCGCTGTATCGGGCCAAGGCGGCGGGGCGGGATGGGGTGGCGGAATAGCGAGTGTTGGTTGCGGATGACCAAAGTGACTCGCAGAGGTCTGCTCCGAGCGACGACAGTCCGGGCAGAAAGGTACTGGTATGACGCAACCCAATTCCCCCGGCGATGGTTTCGAGAAGTGGAAGAACGGCTTCGCGAATGAGGCCGACGATCCCAAGTGGCACCAATGGGACTGCGCGGTGCAGCTGGCGGCCGACGAGTTCAACCGGCATCTGGGTGGTGTCGAGGGCTATGTGCCGCTCGACTGGCTGATCGTCAAATCCATGCTTTGGGTCGAATCGGGCGCGGGCAGTGCGGAATGGAACCGGCGGGTCATGCAGATCGGCGTCGAAGGGGATCCCGGGCTCAGTTCCCTGCTGTCGGGCAAGGAGGGCGGCGAGCTGGTCCTACCGGCAGCTTTGAAGAATCGTTTGACGGCGGGATCGGTCCGCACGCAGCCGGTGGAGAACATCCGGGCGGGGATCGGCTACCTGCTGATGAAGCTAGCCAGATACGATCACCGTGAGCTGATGTCCCAGGATGCCCAGGTGTACAGCGTGACGGTCAAGCCGGGCGACAGCCTTGACAAGATCGCACGCGCGCATGGAACGACCGTGGAGACGCTGAAGCGCTTGAATCCTGGTGCTGCCGTCCTGCGGCCCGAGCAGGTCTTGAAGTATCAGAAGGTGGCGATCAAGAAGATGATCGTCGGCTGGCGGCCGCTCAACTCGACCACGATTGCCACGCTGTACAACGGCGGGGGCGATCCCAACTATGCGCGGAAGCTGGATTTCACGCTGGACCTGGTTCGAAAGATAGGTGCGACCACATGCGCGCAATGAGTTTCCTGTTCTTTGCTTGGGCGGCGGCCGTGATGCCTGCCGCCCAGGCTTCCCCCGACCTGCCGCCCACCGAGCGCCAGCTCCGTGAGGCCTGCTCCTTCGATGCGGCGGGCGTGCGCGAATGCCTGCAGAAACGGCTGGCGGACAGCGAGACGACGCTGCGCAGCGCGGAGGTCGCGCTGAAGGAGCGTCTCTCCACGTGGGATGTCGAGCCCAAGTACGCGGCGCTGGCGAAGAACCGGGCGACCGAGGCGGCGTCCAGCTTTGCGCGCTACCGCAAGGTCCAGTGCGGGTTCTCGGCCTCCCTGGGTGGCAGCGCCATCGGCAATGCGCTGGAGATGCGGCGCCTGGCTTGCGCTGCCGAGCTGAATCTGCAGCGCGCCCAGGCGCTGCGCGCCGCGGCCGCCGAGCTGGCGCCTTAGTTCATCACAGCATCTTGCGCCTCGCCGTCTCCAGCAGGCGCCAGAAGCGCGCGTCCTGGCCGGTCGCGAAGTTGATGCGCATGCGGGTGCCGGCCTGGCGGCTGGCGGAGAACAGCAGGCCCGGCGCGATCAGCCAGCCCTCGTCGAGCAGGCGCTGGGCCAGGCGCTCGGTGTCGACGCCGGTGTCGACCCAGCCGAACAGGCCCTGCGGCGGCGTCACGAAGGGGCAGCCGGCCTCCTCGGACAGGCGCACGACGCGGCTGCGCGCGGCGTCGAGCCGGGCGGTCACGCGCTCGGCATGGCGGCGCAGCTGGCCCTGCTCGAGGCAGATCGCCACCGCGCGGTCCAGCAGCGGGCTGGTGGTCAGGGTGGACAGCAGCTTCAGCTCGGTCAGCTTGGCGATGCGCTCGGCGCTGGCCGCCAGGTAGCCGACGCGCCAGGCCGGGGTCAGGATCTTCGAGAAGCCGGAGACATAGAGCGTGCGCTTCAGCCCGTCCAGCGCCGACAGGCGCGGCGCATGGTTGGGCGCGAACAGCGCGTAGGTGTCGTCCTCGACGATCAGGAAGTCGGCGGCCTCGGCCAGCTTCAGGATCTCGTGCGCATGGGCCAGCGAGAGGCTGTTGCCGGTCGGGTTGTGCAGCACCGAGACGGTGACATACATGCGCGGGCGGTGCTGCTCGACCAGCTGGCGCATCACCGCCAGGTCCGGGCCGTCGGCGCCGCGCGGCACCGGCAGCAGGCGCATGCCGGCCTGGGTCAGGCGCGCGTACTCGATCGCCCAGCCGGGATCGTCGACCAGCACCGCGTCGCCGGGGGCGAGCAGGCAGCGCGTGATCAGGTCCAGGCCATGGGTGGCGCCGACCGTGCTGATGATCTGCTCCGGCGCGGCCGCGATGCCCAGGTCGGACAGGCGCTGCGCCAGCGCCGCGCGCAGGCGCGGGTCGCCGCCCGGGTGACCGTACTGCAGCGCCAGCTGTTCCTTGCCCTCGCTCTGCGCCAGCACCTTGCGCATCGCGCTCTGCAGCATGGGCAGATCCAGCCATTCGGTCGGCAGGGTGCCCAGGCCCGGCGCCAGGCGCGCATAGGCCTGGAACATGCTGCGGATCAGCGCGGTGGCGTCCAGCGGCGCCGGGCGCTGCGTGGGGGCCGGCGCGGCGGCGGCGCTGCGGCCGGCGCGGGGCGGGTTCTTGGGCTCGCGCACGAAGAAGCCGCGCTGCTTGCGCGCCTCCAGCAGCCCGGCGGCCAGCAGCTGGTCGTAGGCCGCGACCACGGTGTAGGGGCTGACGCCATGGTGCTTGGCGCATTCGCGCACCGAGGGCAGGCGCGCGCCGGGCAGCAGCAGGCGCTGCTGGATGCGGTCGGCAAAGCGCTGGGCCAGCTGCTGGGCCAGCGGCGTGCTGGAGCCGCGCGAGAGGGCGAACGAGGACGAGGCCGCGGGGTTCATGCGGCCCAGTGTATCGGTGCTGTACCGGTGCGTCAGCAGGGCCGCAGGGTGCCGCCGCTGCCGCCGGCCGGCACCCGCTGCAGCAGCAGCGGGCCCAGCAGCAGCCGGCCGTCGGAGGATGCATGCACCTCGATCATCAGCCCGTTGCCATCGGCCGTGCTGCGCACCAGCAGGCTGCTGTTGTAGGGCACGACCTGCTTGTTCTCGCTGAAGGCGCCGAAGTAGGCAAAGGCGCCATTGCCGAGCTGGCCCCAGTCGCCCTCGAAGCTGCGGCGCGGGCAGCCGCCCTGCAGCAGCACGCCGTTGGCGTCGAAGGTGACCACATAGTCGGCGGCCGGCACGCTGCCGACGCTGGCGAACACCACCTTGTTGGTGCCGGGGTGGCGGGTGTCGGCGGCGGAGCTGGGCGGCGGCGGCTGGCAGGCCAGCCGTTCGGCCCAGCCGCTGGCGCAGACCGCCGAGGGGTTGGCGCCGGCCAGCGACAGGTAGTCGGGCTGCTCATGGCCTGTGCCGGTGCCGCCGGTGCCGGGGCCGCAGCCGGCCAGCGAGAGCAGGGCAGCCAGCAAGGCGCCTGCGATCAGAAGAGGTCGTCGGGCAGTCATCGCGTTTCAGTCCTGGTCTTGCGAGTAGAAGTACACGCCGAAGCGGGCGCGCTGGTTGCGTTGTTCCGGTGTCGCGTCGCGGGCATCCGCGTCGAAACGGGTCTGGGCCTCGTGCATCACGGTCTTGAAGGCCTGGCGCCAGGCCTGCTGCGCCACCTTGTGCAGGCGCTCGGCCGAGTCTTGGGTGATCTCGTCGACGAAGATCGACTGCTCGAGGAAGTTGTGCCCGCCCTGCAGGTTCAGGCTGGCGGCGGCGGCATGGTCGTGCAGATTGGCGGAGAACAGCCAGCCCATCTCCTCCAGGCCCTGGCGCGGCGCGAAGCCATCGGCCTGCAGCTCGACGCGGCCGTCCGCGTCCTGCGTCACCGCGCCCAGGCGCAGCAGCTCGTCCAGCACCGCGCGCGGCCGCACATCCTGGCTCACCGCGGCCACCAGCTTGTCGAAGCCTCCGGCCTCGCCGCCACGCGGCAGCGCGCGCGGCGCGCCGGCCTCATCCAGGTATTCGGCCTCGTGCAGCCAGCGCGCCACCACCTGCGCGGCCAGGCCCAGCGGCGGTTCTTCTTCTTCCTCGGCCTGCGCCGGCCGGGCCTCGGCGGGCGGGCGGCTCAGGGTGCGCACATCGCGGCGATGCACGCCCGACAGCAGGCTCAGGGCGCTGTCGGTCTGTGGCATGTCGCGCTCCTGCAGCTCCTGCCGCGCCGCGGCCAGGAACTCGGTCTTCAGGGCCTGGGCGAACGCCGGATAGCTGACGCCATGGCGGATCAGCAGACGTGCCAGCGGGCGCATGACGCGCAGCACGCAGTCAAGCACGAGGGTGGCGGAGGTCTTGTGGCTGCTCATCGCGCGGAGGATAGCGACAGGTCGGTGGGCCCCCTCATCGCGGGGGTGGGTGTATTGACGGCAGGGTTGATGGCGTGGGATATTTTCCCACATCACATAAATCGCTGTCATCACCTGGTCCGAGGGAGTCAAAAAAATGAGGGGAAAAATGGAGCGCGGCCAACGCTTGGCGTTGCTGGCCGTGGTGGCGGGCGTCATGGCGGCCGGCTGCGGCGGGGGGCAGCGGGATTACGAGGACGATGAGGAGGAGATGCTGCGCCTGAGCGGCACCGCCGCCACCGGCCTGGCGCTGGCCAATGCCCAGGTCAGCGCCAAATGCCGCCAGGGCAGCGGCAATGCCCTGACCCTGGCCGACGGCAGCTACCGGCTCGACATCCGCGGCGGCGGCCTGCCCTGCGTGCTGCAGGTGACGGCGGCCGGTGGCGAGCTGCCGTTGTTGCACACGCTGGCGCTGGGCGAGGGGCGCCGCGTGGTGGCGAACCTGACGCCGCTGACCGAGATGGTGACGGTGCGGGTGGCGCGCGGCGAGGCGGCCGGCTATTTCGCCCGTTTCGATGCCAGCGCTGGTGCCAAGCTGAACCGCGACCGGCTGAATGCCGCCCAGGCCGATGTGCGCAGCCTGCTGGCCGGCACGGTCGACCTGCGGCCCCTGGGCGACCTGCTGGCCACGCCGCTGCAGGCCGCGACGACGACCGCCCCGAGCGGCGGCGACGCGCAGGACAAGCTGCTGGACGAGATCAACAAGCGCCTGAGCCGCGAGCGCCGCACCCAGATGCTGGCGGCGCTGGGCAGCGGCGCGGTGCCGGCCGATCCCGATGCCTCGCCCTTCGTGCCCACGCTGAAAGTGGAGCCGCGCGAACTGGTGCTGGAGTCCGGCGCGACGCGGGTGCTGCTGGCCGACCTGAACTATGCGAAGGGCGCCGCGCCGCTGCGCCAGCCGGTCAACTGGAAGCTGCTGGAGGCCGACGGCGGCAAGGTCGACGCGGTCAGCGGCTTCTACGAGGCACCGAGCAAGGCCGGCACCTACCGGGTGCGCGCGACGCGCGAGGACCATCCGAGCGTCAACGCGGTGGTGACCATCAACGTCCAGCCCTTTCGCACCCTCGAACAGGCGGGGCTTTCGAGCGTTCTGGTGGCGCAGAACCTGGTGATCCGCGACGCCACGGCCTGGAGCTCGCTGTGGGCCCAGCATGTGCAGGGCCGCACGCCGGCGCCGGCGCTGCCGGCGGTCAACTTCGCCAACGAGATGGTGCTGGCGGTGTTCGCCGGGCAGAAGCCCAGCGCCTGCGACGGCGTGAGCATCCTCGAGGCGCGCCAGGCGGGCAACAAGCTGCAGGTGCTGTTCCGCGAGCAGCCGGGCGCGGCCGCGGCGACCTGCGCGGCCCAGCTCGGCGCGCCGGTGCATCTGGTGCGCCTGCCGCGCAGCAACCTGACGGTGGAATTTCAGCGCAAAAGTCCCTGAGCCGCCGCATGGCTGTCGCCATGTGCTGGTCGGCGGGCCGGTACAGTTGATCGGCATGTCCGTCCGTCTGTATCGGTCCTGTACTGGTATCGGCCCTAGACTGGGCCCATGACCACCCGTCCGCTTCCCGCCCCGCCCGCCGCCGCTGCCACCGCGCCGGCCGCCGCGGGGCTGGGGCGGGCCTATGCGCTGGGCCTGCTGGGCGTGTTCATCTTCGCGCTGAGCATTCCGATGACGCGCCTGGCCGGCGGCAGCGCGCAGGCGCCGCAGCTCGACCCGGTGTTCGTCGCGCTGGGCAGGGCGGCGCTGGCCGGCCTGCTGTCGGCCGCCTATCTGTGGTGGACCCGCGCGCCGCTGCCGCGCGGCGCGGCGCATTGGCGCGGCCTGGCGCTGACCGCGCTGGGCGTGGTGTTCGGCTGGCCGCTGTTCCTCGGCTGGGCGGTGCGCCATGTCGACGCGGTGCATGCCTCGGTGATCTCGGGCGTGCTGCCGCTGGCGACCGCGGCGATCGGTGCGCTGGCGCTGCGCCAGCGGCCCTCGATGGGTTTCTGGGCCTGCGCGGTCGCCGGCCTGGCCCTGGTGCTGGGCTTCGCCTGGTGGCGCGGCGCGGCCGGCTTCCAATGGGCCGACGGCCTTTTGCTGCTGGCGGTGCTGAGCGCCTCGGCCGGCTATGTCGGCGGCGCCCGGCTGTCCCAGGCGCTGACACCGCAGCAGGTGATCTGCTGGGTGCTGGTGCTGAGCCTGCCGATCACCCTGCCGGCGGGCCTGCTGACCTGGCCGGCCCAGCCGGTGGCGGCCGCGGCCTGGGGCGGTTTTCTCTATGTCTCGCTGTTCTCGATGTGGCTGGGCTTTTTCGCCTGGTACCGCGCGCTGGCCCTGGGCGGCACGGTGCGCATCAGCCAGGTGCAGGTGTTGCAGCCCTTCTTGTCGATGCTGCTGGCGGTGCCGGTGCTGGGCGAGCGGCTGGATGGCATGACGGTGGTGTTTGCCGTCGCGGTGATCGGTGTGGTGTGGCTGGGCAAGAAGATGCCCGTGGAAACGCGCGGATGAGAACCCTGGGCATCCTGGGCGGCATGAGCTGGGAATCGACCGCCCATCTCTATCAGCTGCTGAACCGCGGCCTGGCGGCGCGCCTGGGCGGGCTGCACAGCGCGAAGCTGCTGCTGCACAGCGTGGACTTCGCCGAGATCGAACCGCTGCAGCGCCGTGGCGACTGGGCCGCGGCGGCCGCGCTGCTGGGCCGCGCCGCCGCCGGGCTGAAGGCGGCGGGCGCCGAGGGGCTGCTGATCGCGACCAACACCATGCACAAGGTGGCGGACGAGATCGAGGCGCTGTCCGGCCTGCCGCTGCTGCATATCGTCGACGCGACGGGCGCGGCGCTGCGGGCGGCCGGCATCGAGCGCGCCGGCCTGCTGGCGACCCGCTACACGATGGAGCAGGATTTTTACCGCGAGCGCATGCGCGCGCGCCATGGCATCGAGCTGCTGACGCCCGACGCGGCGGGCCGCGCCGAGGTGCACCGCATCATCTACGAGGAGCTGTGCCGCGGCCGGGTGCTGGCCGGCTCGCGCGCCTTCTATCAACAACAGCTGGCCGCGCTGACCGATGCCGGCGCGCAGGCGGTGATCCTCGGCTGCACCGAGATCTGCCTGCTGCTGGATCCGGCCGGGCCGGCGCCGCTGCCGCTGTTCGACAGCACATCGATCCATGCGCAGAGCGCATTGGACTGGATGCTGGCGCCCGCCGGAGCGGGGGCGGCTGCGCCACAATCAAACGCATTCACAGGAGACATCGAAGTCACATCATGAGTACCGTCTGGCACCAGGCGCGCCGAGCCGCGCGCATGAACCCCTCCATCATCCGCGAGATCCTCAAGGTCACCGAAAAGCCCGGTGTGCTGTCGATGGCCGGCGGCCTGCCCTCGGCCGACACCTTCCCGGTCGAGGCGCTGAAGAGCGCCTGCGATGCGGTGCTGAGCAAGAACGCCAAGGAGGCGCTGCAATACGCGGCCAGCGAGGGCTTCGCGCCGCTGCGCGAATGGGTGGCGGCCAAGGTGGCGGAGCTGGGCATCCGGGCCAGCGCGGACCAGGTGCTGATCACCAACGGCTCGCAGCAGGGCCTGGACCTGGTGGGCAAGGTGCTGTGCGATGCCGGCGCGCCGGTGGCCGTCGAGACGCCGACCTATCTGGGCGCGCTGCAGGCCTTCACGCCCTACGAGCCGATCTTCACCAGCCTGGCCAGCGACGGCGAGGGCGTGCGCCCCGAGGCCTTCGCCCGCCTGCCGCATGACGCGCCGGGCACCCGCTTCGCCTACCTGCTGCCGAACTACCAGAACCCGACCGGCCGCGTGATGAGCGCCGCGCGCCGCGAGGCGGTGGTGGCCGCCGCGCGTCAGGCCGGTGTGCCGATCGTCGAGGACAACCCCTATGGCGACCTCTGGTTCGACGAACCGCCGCCGCCGGCGCTGTCCTCGCTGTGGCCGGAGGGCTCGCTCTACCTGGGCTCCTTCTCCAAGGTGCTGACGCCGGGCTTCCGCCTGGGCTACATCGTCGCGCCGAGCGAGCTGTACCCGAAGCTGCTGCAGGCCAAGCAGGCAGCCGACCTGCACACGCCGGGCTTCAACCAGCGCGTCGTGCACGAGGTCATCAAGAACGGCTTCCTGGACCAGCATGTGCCCAGCATCCGCGCCCGCTACAAGGCGAACCGCGATGCGATGGCCGCGGCGCTGCAGCAGCATCTGCCGGCCGGCTGCGAATGGCAGAGCCCGCAGGGCGGCATGTTCTTCTGGATCCGCCTGCCCGAGGGCTTCGACGCGATGGCCCTGCTGGAGAGCGCGGTGCAGGCCGGCATCGCCTATGTGCCCGGCGCCGCCTTCTACGCGCACCAGCCGGACCCGCGCACCCTGCGCCTGTCCTTCGTGACCCTGACGCCGGACCTGATCACCGAGGGCGTGGCCATCCTCGGCCGGGTGCTGAAGGACGCGCTGGTCGGCGTGGCCGAACCGACGCCCTGAGCCATGGCGGCGCCGACCTTGTCGCATGACTGGGGCGAGCCCGAGCTGGACCTGATCCATGCCGAGCTGGCGCGCTGCTACTGGTGCGAGGGCATCCCGCGCGAGACGCTCGCGCGGGCGATGCGCGGCTCGCTGAACTTCCTGCTGCGCGAGGGCGGCGAGCTGGTCGGCTACGCACGCGTGATCAGCGACCGCGCCACCTTCGCCTATCTGTGCGATGTGTTCGTGCTGGAGGCGCGGCGTGGCCGCGGCCTCGGCGACTGGCTGATCGCCCAGGTGGTGGCCCATCCGGAGCTGCAGGGCCTGCGCCGCTTCTCGCTGTTCACGCGTGACGCGCACAGTCTCTATGCGCGCCATGGCTTCAAGCCGCTGGCCGCGCCGGACCGCGGCATGGAGGTGGTCCGCCCGGGCCTGTATCTCCAGCCGCAGGCGAACCAATAGTTTCCAGAAGAGATCATCAAGGACTCCCGAGCCATGGCCCAGTTGCGCCGTTTCCTGCAAGTCGATGTGTTCACCGACCAGGCCCTGAAGGGCAATGCGCTGGCGGTGGTGGTGGATGGCGAGGGCCTGGACGAGGCGCAGATGGCGGCGTTCGCGCGCTGGACCAATCTGAGCGAGACCACCTTCCTGCTGCCGCCGACCGATGCGGCGGCCGACTATCGGGTGCGCATCTTCACGCCCAATGGCGAGCTGCCCTTCGCCGGCCATCCGACCCTGGGCTCGGCCCATGCGTTCCTGGCCAGCGGCGGCGACGCGAAGAAGCCGGGCGAGCTGGTGCAGCAATGCGCGATCGGCCTGGTCCGGATCAAGCGCGAGGGCGCGCGCCTGGCCTTCGCGGCGCCGCCGCTGAAGAGGGGCGGCCCGATCGAGGACGCGGCCCTGCGCGCGCAGGCGGCGCGGGCGCTGCGCCTGGCCGAGGCCGAGCTGCTGGACCTGCAATGGGTGGACAACGGCCCGGGCTGGATGGCCGTGCGGCTCAAGGATGCGGCGGCGGTGCTGGCGCTGCGGCCCGACTTCGTCGCGATGAAGGGGCTGAAGCTGGGCGTGATCGGCGCCCATCCGGCCGGCGCGCCGGAGCAGTTCGAGGTGCGCGCCTTCGTGCCGGACCTGGGCGTGCCGGAGGACCCGGTGACCGGCAGCCTGAACGCCGGCCTCGCGCTGTGGCTGCAGGGGTCGGGTCTTGCCCCGGAGCGCTATGTCGCGGCGCAGGGCACGGCGATGGGCCGCGCCGGCCGGGTGCATGTGGCGCGCGTCGGCGCGGACACCTGGATCGGCGGCGATGTCACGCCGCTGATCCACGGCCAGGTCAGGCTCTGACGCGGCCATGGTGATGGAGCTGGATCATCTGGTCGTCGGCGCCGCGAGCCTGGACGAGGGCGTGGCCTGGTGCGAGCGCGTGCTGGGCGTGACGCCGGCGCCCGGCGGCAGCCATGCGCTGATGGGCACGCACAACCGGCTGCTGAACATCGGCGCCGCGCCGGCCTATCCGCGCTGCTATCTGGAGATCATCGCGATCGATCCCGCGGCGCCGGGCCCGCAGGCGGGCCGCGCGCGCTGGTTCGATCTGGACCAGCCGGCGCTGCAGGCCGTCCTGCGCGAGCGCGGCCCCGGCCTGATCCACTGGGTCTCGCGGGTCGCGAGCCTGGAGGCCAGCCTGGCGCAATGGCGCGGCGAGGGCATCGACGCCGGCGAGGCGGTCGCGGCCTCGCGCCAGACGCCGCAGGGCCTGCTGAGCTGGCGCATCGCGCTGCGCCCCGACGGCCGGCGGCTGCGCCGCGAGGGCCTGCCGGTGCTGATCGAATGGGGCGCGGCCGCGAGGCATCCCGCCGACGGCCTGCCGGAATCGGGCGTGCGCCTGCTGGGCTTCGAGGCGCGCGACGGCCTGTCGGCGCGCCTGGCGACGCCGCGCGGCGAGGTGAATTTGGAGTTGATCGGATGACGAGTACCCTGGACCTGTTCCGCGAGGACGCCCAGCTGCGCGAATGCACGGCCCGGCTGCTGCGCATCGACGAGCGCGGCCTGCTGCTGGACCGCACCGTGTTCTATCCGCAGGGCGGCGGCCAGGCCGGCGATGCCGGCGTGCTGGAGCTGGCCGATGGGCGCCTGCTGGTGATTGCCGACACGAAGAAGGGCGAGGGCGGCGAGATCCTGCATATCCCGGCCGGCGACCAAACGCTGGACGGCCTGGCGCCCGAGGCCATCGTGCGTGCGCGCATCGACTGGTCGCGCCGCTTCGCCCATATGCGCTTTCACACCGCCACCCATCTGCTGTGCGCGCTGGTGCCGCACCCGGTCGATGGCTGCTCGATCAACGCCGGCTACGCCCGGCTGGACTTCCACATGACCGAGGCGCTGGACAAGGACGAGCTGACGGCCGGCATCGCGCGCCTGGTGGCCGGCGCGCATGAGGTCAGCCACAGCTGGATCAGCGACGAGGAGCTCGACGCCAACCCGGGCCTGGTGCGCAGCATGAGCGTGCAGCCACCGCGCGGCACGGGGCGCGTGCGCGTGCTGAAGATCGAGGGTGTGGACCTGCAGCCCTGCGGTGGCACGCATGTGGCGAACACGGCCGAGATCGGCAGGGTGGTGGTCACGAAGATTGAGAAGAAATCGGCTAAGACGCGCCGCGTCGTCTTGGGATTTGCGTCGTGACGGCCCTCAAGATCTTGGGCCGCGCTGGCTCGATCAATGTGCGCAAGGTCTTGTGGACCTGCGTCGAGCTGGGCCTGGACTTCGAGCGCGAGGAGCGCGACTGGCGCTCGCCGCAATACCTGGCCTTGAATCCCAACGCGATGATGCCGGTGCTGCTGGACGGGCCGGACCTCGTGCTGTGGGAGAGCAACACGATCTGCCGCTATCTGGCCGGCCGCGAGGGCCGCGCCGACCTGCTGCCCGCCGCGCCACGCGAGCGCGCGCTGGTGGAGCGCTGGATGGACTGGCAGGCGACCGAGCTGAACAACAGCTGGCGCTATGCCTTCATGGGCCTGGTGCGGCAGAGCCCGGCGCACCAGGATGCCGCGCAGCAGCGCGCCGGCGTCGAGGGCTGGAACCGCCACATGGCCATCCTGGACGGGCAACTGCAGGCGACCGGCGCTTTTGCCGCCGGCGCGCGGTTCACGCTGGCCGATGTCGTGCTGGGCCTCTCGACCCATCGCTGGCGCGCCGCGCCGATCGAACGACCGGCCTTGCCGGCCGTCGAGGCCTACTACCAGCGCCTACTGGCGAGGCCGGGCTTCATCACCCACGGTGCCAACGCCGGGCCGTAAGGCCGGCCCCTCGCGCGACATCCGAGGATCCGGCTTTGCCGGTCCTGCGGATGTGCCCCCTTGAGGGGGCGCGCGCAGCGCGTAGGGGGTGGGTCAAGGATTACGGAAATCGTCGTGGCAGGCCTTGCAGCTGTTGGCGGCGCTGCCGAAGGCGGCCTTCAGCTGATCCAGGTTGTTGGTCTTGGCGGCGGCGGCCAGCTTGGCCACCTCGTCCTGCATCTTCTTCGCGGCGGCGTCGAACTTGGGGCGCTCGCTCCAGACGTTGGGCTTGGGCTGGCCCTTTTCGGTGCCGCTGGTGCCCTCGACGAAACCGGCGTAGGGCAGCTTGGACATGTCGGCGACGACCTCGGCATTGGCCGCGGCGGCGGCGCCGTCAAAGGGGATGCGGCCCTGGGCCATCGCGCCGATGCGGCCGAAATGGGAGGCCATCACGGTGAAGGCGGCCTTGCGGTACTTGACCGCGTCCTCCGGCTTCTGGAACTGTGCGGCGGCGGGCAGGGCGCTGCACAGGCCGGTGAGGGCGGCGGCGATCAGCAGGGCCTTTTTCTTCATGCTTTTCATCATGCTGGGTGTCCTCGCAATGCGGGTTGAAGCAATACCTGGCCCCGCGCAGTTTACGGACTCCGCCGCCTTTGTGCAGGCCTGTGCGCGCGCCGCCACATCGGCTATCGTTGCCCCCTGTTTTATCGGCCGGGAGGCGTCGGGATGAGTGAAGGCAAGGCTCTGCGGCCCGTGCGGGTGTGGGATCTGCCGACCCGCTTGTTCCACTGGCTGCTGGCGGCCTGCGTGATCGGCTCGGTGCTCAGCGCCAAGCTCGGCGGCAACGCGATGGTCTGGCATATGCGGCTGGGCTATGCGGTGCTGGCGCTGATCGCGTTCCGCCTGCTGTGGGGCCTGGTCGGCGGGCGCTGGTCGCGTTTCGCACAGTTCGTGCCGGGCCCGGGGCGGCTGTGGCGCTATCTGCGCGGGCGTTCGCGGCCCGCGGATTTCGCCGAGGTGGGCCATAACCCGCTGGGCGCGCTGTCGGTGCTGGCGATGCTGGGCTGGTTGCTGCTGCAGGTGGGCTCGGGCCTGATCGCCGACGACGAGATCGCGATCACCGGGCCGCTGGTGCGCTTCGTCAGCCTCGACACCAGTCTGGCCTGGACCTCGCACCACAAGAGCTGGGGCCAGTGGGGGCTTTATCTGCTGCTGGGTCTGCACCTGCTGGCGCTGCTCTATTACGGGCTGGTGAGGCGGCGCAACCTGCCGGCCGCGATGTGGCATGGCGACAAGACGCTCGCGCCCGCGGTGCCGGCCGCGCGCGACGGCGCGGCGACGCGGCTGCTCGCGCTGGCGCTGCTGGCGGCCTGCGCCGCGGGCGTGGCCTGGCTGGTGAGCCTCGGCGCGGCCTGAGCCGCGACTTGGGTAGACTGCCCCGATGTCCAGCCACGACAACCCCGAGATCCTGCTGCTCAGCCCCGAGGACGGCGAGGGCTGGGACACCACCCGCGCGATCCTGCGCGAATACAGCCAGAGCCTGGCGGTGGACCTGGGCTTCCAGAACTTCGAGACCGAGCTGCAGCAGCTGCCGGGCGACTATGCGCCGCCCACCGGCCTGATGCTGCTGGCCCTGGTGGACGGCGCGGTGGCTGGCTGCGGCGCCTTCCGCCCGCTGCCCGATGCCGACTATCCGAACGCCTGCGAGATGAAGCGGCTGTTCGTGCGGCCGGCCTTCCGCCGCTTCGGCCTGGGCCGCACCCTGGCCCAGGCGCTGATGGACCGAGCCACCCAGGCCGGCTATTCCTCGATGCTGCTGGACACCCTGGACGATATGGAGGCGGCGCGCGGGCTCTACGAGAGCCTGGGCTTCGAGGAGGTGCCGCCCTTCTATTTCAATCCGGTGCCGGGCGCCCATTATTTGAAGGCGGAGCTGGGCTGAGCGGCGGTTACCGCCGATTACCGCCTAGCATTCGCCGCCATGAGCGACACCACCCCTCTTCCTCCTCTCTACGCCATCGAAGCCGCCGGCCCGCACCGGGCCACCCTGGGCGAATCGCCGCTGTGGCATGTGCAGGAGCAATGCCTCTATTACGTGGACATCGCCGAGCGCCAGGTCTGGCGCCTGGATCCGACCAGCGGCGAGACCCGGCATTGGCAGCTCGACAGCGAGCCCGGCTGCATCGCGCGGCTGGAGGGCGGCGGCCTGCTGGTGGCGCAGCGCAACGGCCTGTGGCGGTTAGACCCGGCCAGCGGCGCGCACACGCCGCTGGCGCCGGCGCCCTATGACGCGGCGCGTCAGCGCTTCAACGACGGCAAGCCGGATGCCCAGGGGCGCTTCTGGGTCGGCACGATCGACGATGCGCGCGCGCCGGCGGCCGCGCTGTATCGTTTTGCCGACGGCGGCTTCGCGGTGATGGGCGAGGGCATCGTCACCTCCAACGGCCTGGCCTGGAGCCCCGACCAGCGACAGCTGTACTGGAGTGACACCAAGGCGCATGAAATCTACCGGCTGGCCTTCGATGCGGCGACCGGCTCGGTCGGCGCGCGCGAGCTGTTCGCGCGCTTCGCGCCGCGCGCACCCGGGCAGTCGCTGGAGGACTACGGCGGCCGGCCCGATGGCGCGGCGGTCGATGCCGAAGGCTGCTACTGGGTGGCGATGTTCGAGGGCCAGCGCCTGCTGCGCTTCTCGCCCACCGGCGAGCTGCTGCGCGAACTGCGCCTGCCGGTGCGCTGCCCGACGATGCCAACCTTTGGCGACGCCGACCTGCGCACGCTCTACATCACCACCGCGCGCGAGAAACGCCCGGCCGAGGAACTGGCGGCCCAGCCCTGGGCCGGTGGGGTGCTGAAAGTCAGGGTCGAGGTGCCGGGTCTGCCGGCCGGCGCGGTGCGCCTGTAGATCGCCCGGTTTTGCTGCCGTTAAGGTGAAGCTAAGGCGGGCCTGTCAAGGCATAGGGCCGCCGCCCAACGCGGCTTGTCGGGGACCTGCGGGTTTCCACATATAATCTTTGGGTTTTGCCGACCGCCCCCTAGATCGAAGTGAACCCGAACGAGAAGCGCGCACCGAACCGAGCCGCGCAGCCCGCTTGGGATGACGACAGTCAGGAACATGCGGACGACGAAGCGGCTTTCAAGGCCCTGACGCGAGAAGAAGCCCAGGACCTGCGAGCCAGAAAACCCTCGATCCTCTCGCCCTGGCGGGTGGTGGCGGCCCAGGCCGCCGCGGGTTTGGTTTGCGCCGCGCTCTGGTGGTTGTTCACGCAGGAGAGCGGCAAGGCGTGGTCGGCGCTGTATGGCGCGATCGCGGTGGTGGTGCCGAATGCCTTGATGGCATGGGGCACGACCCGGCAACCGGTGGGTCATGCGGGAGCGGCGTTGCTCTCGATGATGATCTGGGAGCTGATCAAGATTTTTATGGTCATTGCCATCCTGGTGGCGGTGGTCAAGACTGCAAGCGATCTGAGTTGGCCGGCCCTGCTGTTGACCATGATCGTGAGCCTGAAGGTTAATTGGCTGGCTCTGTTTGTTCAGGGTCGATTCAAAAAAATTAGCGACGGAAACTAGAAATGGCTGCCGAAGGACACGCGCCCAGCGCTGGTGAGTACATCACTCACCACCTGCAACATCTGCAGAAGAACTTCTCGTTCGAGAGCGTCAAGCAGAAGGACATCGTCGACTTCAGCCTGTTCAACCTGGACTCGGTGTTCTTCTCCGTTGTGCTGGGTGCCCTGGGCTGCTTCCTGCTGTGGCGCGCCGCGCGCAAGGCCACCTCGGGTGTGCCGGGCCGCTTCCAGGCCGCGGTCGAGATCCTGTCCGAGATGGTCGAGAACCAGGCCAAGGGCGTGATCCACAACGCCAAGAGCCGCAAGCTGGTCTCGCCGCTGGCCCTGACCGTGTTCGTCTGGATCTTCCTGATGAACGCCATGGACATGCTGCCGGTCGACCTGATCCCCGCGATCTGGCACAGCGCCGGTCCGGCCCTGGGCTTCAAGGACTACATGCGCGTCGTGCCGACCGCCGATCTGTCCACCACCCTGGGCCTGTCGACCAGCGTGCTGCTGATCTGCTTCTTCTACAACATCAAGATCAAGGGCCTGGGCGGCTGGGGTCATGAGCTGATCTCGGCTCCCTTCGGCGCCCATCCGGCCCTGTGGCCCTTCAACTTCGCCATGCAGGTGATCGAGTTCGTCGCCAAGACGGTCTCGCACGGCATGCGGCTGTTCGGCAATATGTTTGCCGGCGAACTCGTGTTCATGCTGATCGCGCTGATGGGTGGTGCGTTCGCTATGACGGCTACGGGCATCGGTCTGGCCATCGGCCACATCATTGCCGGTACGGTGTGGACGCTGTTCCACATTCTGGTGATCACGCTGCAAGCCTTCATCTTCATGATGCTGACGCTGATCTATATCGGTCAGGCGCACGACGCGCACTGATTCTTGGCGAGTTAGTAGTTCTCTCTTTTCTTTCTCTCTTTCTTTTTCTCTAGGAGCAAACAATGGAAAACATCCTCGGCCTCGTGGCACTGGCTTGCGGCATCATCGTTGGTCTGGGCGCCATCGGCGCTTCCATCGGCATCGCGCTGATGGGCGGCAAGTTCCTGGAGTCCTCGGCTCGCCAGCCCGAGCTGATGAACGAACTGCAAACCAAGATGTTCATCTTGGCCGGTCTGATCGACGCTGCCTTCCTGATCGGCGTGGCTATCGCTCTGCTGTTCGCCTTCGCGAACCCGTTCGTGCTGAAGTAATCCGCCCGAAACCTTTCACGACTGAAAGGATCGTGCCGTGAATATCAACGCAACATTGTTCATCCAGGCGATCGTCTTCGCGATCCTGGTGTGGTTCACCATGCGCTTCGTGTGGCCCCCCATCACCAAGGCGCTGGACGAACGTGCTCAGAAGATCGCTGACGGCCTGGCCGCGGCCGACAAGGCCAAGACCGAGCTGGCTTCGGCCAACAAGCGCGTCGACGAGCAACTGGCCGCCACCCGCAACGAGACCGCCAAGCTGCTGTCCGACGCGGAGAAGCGTGCCGCCGCCATCGTCGACGAGGCGCGTGCCAAGGCCACCGAAGAGGGCGCCAAGATCGTGGCCGCCGCCAAGGCGGACGCCGACCAGCAGGCCACCCGTGCCCGCGAAGCCCTGCGCGAGCAGGTCGCTGCGCTGGCCGTCAAGGGTGCCGAGCAGATCCTGCAGCGCGAGGTCAACGCCTCCGTGCACGCAGAGCTGCTGGGCCGTCTGAAGACGGAGCTGTAATCATGGCTGAGCTCGCAACCATTGCCCGTCCCTACGCCGAAGCGCTCTATCAGGTCGCCAAGCAGCATGATGTGAAGGCCTGGAGCCGGCAGCTCGACCTGCTGGCCCAGATCGCGCAGGACGGCGAGCTGCGCCAGTTCGCCGACAACCCCAAGGTCTCGTCCGAGCAGGTGTTCGCCGTCGTCGCGGCCGCCGCCAAGCAAGACCTGGCCCCTGGGGTGCAGAACTTCCTGCGCGCGGTGATCGAGAACGGGCGTCTGGCGGCGCTGCCGGCGGTGGTCGGGCAATTCCATGCCCTGGCCAATGCCGCGGCCGGCGTGGCTGATGCGCAGATCTTCAGTGCCTATCCCATCGATGCCGCTCAGCTGAGCGACGTGGTGGCGACGCTGGAGAAGCGCTTCGGTCGCAAGCTCGAAGCCCATGTGCAGCTGGAGCCTTCCCTGATCGGCGGCATCCGCGTGGTGGTCGGCGACGAGGTGCTGGACACCTCGGTCAAGGCCCGCCTGGAACGCATGAAGGTGGCGCTCACCGCTTGAGATCAAGCGCGACGACACTGACCGAATCACCCCTGTGTCACCCCGCGCTCTGGTAACAGACGCTAGACCAGATGGGAGCAAGCAATGCAATTGAATCCTGCTGAAATTTCCGAACTGATCAAGAGCCGCATCGAGGGCCTTGGCGCCTCGACGGACGTCCGTAACCAGGGCACCGTGGTGTCCGTGTCCGACGGTATCGTGCGCGTGCACGGCCTGTCCGACGTGATGCAAGGCGAAATGCTGGAGTTCCCGGCCGACGCCAGCGGTCAGCCGGCCTATGGCCTGGCCCTGAACCTCGAGCGCGACTCCGTCGGCGCCGTGATTCTGGGTGCCTACGAGCACATCTCCGAAGGCGACACCGTCAAGTGCACGGGCCGCATCCTGGAAGTGCCGGTCGGCCCCGAGCTGATCGGCCGCGTGGTGAACGCGCTGGGTCAGCCGATCGACGGCAAGGGCCCGATCAACGCCAAGATGACGGACGTGATCGAGAAGGTCGCTCCCGGCGTGATCGCGCGTAAGTCGGTGGACCAGCCGGTGCAGACCGGCCTGAAGTCGATCGACTCGATGGTGCCGGTCGGCCGTGGCCAGCGCGAGCTGATCATCGGCGACCGCCAGACCGGCAAGACCGCCGTGGCCATCGACGCCATCATCAACCAGAAGGGTCAGAACATGACCTGCGTCTACGTTGCGATCGGCCAGAAGGCTTCGTCGATCAAGAACGTGGTGCGCGCTCTGGAGCAGGCCGGCGCGATGGAATACACCATCGTCGTGGCCGCCTCGGCGTCCGAATCCGCTGCGATGCAGTACGTGTCGGCCTACTCGGGCTGCACGATGGGCGAATACTTCCGCGACCGCGGTCAAGACGCGCTGATCGTCTATGACGATCTGTCCAAGCAGGCCGTGGCCTACCGCCAGGTCTCGCTGCTGCTGCGCCGTCCCCCGGGCCGCGAAGCCTTCCCCGGCGACGTGTTCTATCTCCACAGCCGTCTGCTGGAGCGTGCCGCTCGCGTGAACGCCGACTATGTCGAGGCATTCACCAAGGGCGAAGTGAAGGGCAAGACCGGTTCGCTGACCGCGCTGCCGATCATCGAGACCCAAGCCGGTGACGTGTCCGCCTTCGTGCCGACCAACGTGATCTCGATCACCGACGGCCAGATCTTCCTGGAAACCAACCTGTTCAACGCCGGCATCCGTCCCGCGATCAACGCCGGTATCTCGGTGTCGCGCGTCGGTGGCGCTGCCCAGACCAAGCTGATCAAGTCGCTGTCCGGCGGTATCCGTACCGACCTGGCCCAGTACCGTGAGCTGGCCGCGTTCGCGCAGTTCGCTTCCGATCTGGACGAGTCGACCCGCAAGCAGCTGGACCGCGGTGCCCGCGTGACCGAGCTGCTGAAGCAGGCCCAGTACTCGCCGCAGTCGATCAGCCTGATGGGCGCCTCGCTGTACGCGGTGAACAAGGGCTTCATGGACAGCATCGAGGTGAAGAAGGTCCTGGCTTTCGAGCACGGCCTGCACCAGTTCCTGAAGACCAGCCACGCCGCCCTGCTGGCCAAGCTGGAAGCCGACAAGGCCATGGACAAGGATGCCGAAGCCGAGCTGAACGCCGCGATCACTTCCTTCAAGAAGTCCTTCGCCTAATGACCATGACCGGGCGGTGACGCAAGAAACCGCCCGGCCCTAACAGGAGAAATCATGGCATCAAGCAAGGAAATTCGCGGCAAGATCAAGTCGGTCGAGAACACCAAGAAGATCACCAAGGCCATGGAAATGGTCGCCGCCTCCAAGATGCGCAAGGCGCAGGAGCGGATGCGTTCGGCCCGGCCCTACAGCGAGAAGATCGGCAACATCGCCGCCAACCTCGCCAAGGCCAACCCCGAATACAAGCACCCCTTCCTGGTCAGCAATGACCAGGCCAAGTCGGTGGGCTTCGTGGTGGTGACGACCGACAAGGGCCTGTGCGGTGGCCTGAACACCAACCTGCTGCGCGCGACGACGACCAAGCTCAAGGAGCTGGAAGCCGCCGGCCAGAAGGCCGAGGTGGTCGCCATCGGCAACAAGGGCCTGGGTTTCATGAACCGCGTTGGCGCCAAGGTGGTTTCGCAGGTGACGCAGCTGGGCGACCAGCCGCACATCGAGAAGCTGATCGGCCCGGTCAAGGTGCTGCTGGACGCGTATGCCGAAGGCAAGCTCAGCGCCGTCTACCTCTGCTACACCCGCTTCATCAACACGATGAAGCAAGAGCCGGTGGTGCAGCAGCTGCTGCCGCTGAACACCGAGGGCATGCAGACGGAAGGCGCCGGCAAGCATTCGTGGGACTACCTCTACGAGCCGGACGCCGCCACCGTCATCGACGAGCTGCTGCTGCGCTACACCGAGGCCCTGGTCTACCAGGCTGTGGCCGAAAACATGGCGTCCGAGCAGTCGGCACGCATGGTGGCCATGAAGGCCGCTACCGACAACGCAGGCACCCTGATCGGTGAGCTGAAGCTGGTCTACAACAAGACCCGCCAGGCCGCGATCACCAAGGAACTGTCTGAAATCGTCAGTGGCGCGGCCGCCGTGGGCTGATCGACCGACGCTCAAGCGAACGCTACAAGTTTTTGGAATTGAAGGAACGAAGAAATGGCTAACACTCAACAAGTGGGCAAGATCGTTCAGTGCATCGGCGCCGTGGTGGACGTGGAGTTCCCGCGCGACCAGATGCCCAAGGTCTACGACGCACTGAAGATGCAGGGCTCGGCGCTGACGCTGGAAGTCCAGCAGCAGCTGGGCGACGGCGTGGTGCGTACCATTGCTCTGGGTTCGTCCGACGGCCTGCGCCGCGGCACCGAGGTCTACAACACCGGCGACACCATCCAGGTGCCGGTGGGCAAGGCCACCCTGGGTCGCATCATGGACGTGCTGGGCAACCCGATCGACGAGCGCGGCGACGTGTCGTCCTCGCTGACAGCCTCGATCCACCGCGCAGCCCCGTCCTACGACGAGCTGAGCCCCTCGCAGGATCTGCTGGAAACCGGCATCAAGGTGATCGACCTGATCTGCCCGTTCGCCAAGGGCGGCAAGGTGGGTCTGTTCGGCGGCGCCGGCGTCGGCAAGACCGTGAACATGATGGAACTCATCAACAACATCGCCAAGGCCCACAGCGGTCTGTCGGTGTTCGCTGGTGTGGGCGAGCGTACCCGCGAGGGCAACGACTTCTATCACGAGATGGCCGATTCGGGCGTCGTGAACCTGGAGAACCTGGACCAGTCCAAGGTCGCCATGGTCTATGGCCAGATGAACGAGCCGCCGGGCAACCGTCTGCGCGTGGCCCTGACCGGCCTGACCATCGCCGAGTCCTTCCGCGACGAAGGCAAGGACGTGCTGTTCTTCGTGGACAACATCTACCGCTACACCCTGGCCGGTACCGAAGTGTCCGCGCTGCTGGGCCGCATGCCTTCCGCCGTGGGCTACCAGCCGACGCTGGCCGAGGAAATGGGCCGTCTGCAAGAGCGGATCACGTCGACCAAGGTCGGCTCGATCACCTCGATCCAGGCCGTCTACGTCCCTGCGGATGACTTGACCGACCCGTCGCCCGCGACGACCTTCGCCCACCTGGACGCCACCGTCGTGCTGTCGCGTGACATCGCCTCGCTGGGCATCTACCCCGCCGTCGATCCGCTGGACTCGACCTCGCGCCAGGTGGACCCGAACGTGGTCGGCGAAGAGCACTACAACACGACCCGCGCCGTGCAGGCCGTGCTGCAGCGCTACAAGGAACTGCGCGACATCATCGCGATCCTGGGCATGGACGAGCTGTCGCCGGAAGACAAGCTGGCCGTGGCCCGCGCTCGCAAGATCCAGCGTTTCCTGTCGCAGCCCTTCCACGTGGCCGAAGTCTTCACCGGTTCGCCCGGTAAGTACGTGCCCCTGAAGGAGACCATCCGCGGCTTCAAGATGATCGTGGCCGGCGAGTGCGACCACCTGCCGGAGCAGGCCTTCTACATGGTCGGCACCATCGACGAGGCGTTTGAGAAGGCGAAGAAGCTGCAGTAATGAGAGGCGCGCAAGCGCCTTGTTTACCCAAGCTTTTTCACCAGAACGCTAAGGAAGATTGAACATGGCAACCATTCATGTTGACGTGGTGTCCGCCGAGGAGCAGATCTTCTCCGGCGAGGCCAAGTTCGTCGCGCTGCCGGGCGAAGGCGGTGAGCTGGGCATCCTGCCCCAGCACACCCCGCTGATCACCCGCATCAAGCCCGGCGCCGTGCGCATCGAGAAGGCCGATGGCGGCGAAGAGTTCGTCTTCGTGGCCGGCGGTCTGCTGGAAGTGCAGCCGGGCACCGTCACCGTGCTGGCCGACACCGCCATCCGCGGCAAGGACCTGGACGAAGCCAAGGCGACCGAGGCCAAGAAGCTGGCCGAGGAAGCGATGAAGAACGCCAAGAGCGACATCGACTTTGCCGCCGCGCAAAGCGAGTTCGTCGCGATGGCCGCCCAGATCGCGGCGCTGCGCAAGTTCCGCAAGAAGTAAAAGAGAACAGATCGAAGCTCCGCTCGGAGCTCGTTCTAGCAACGGCAGGATGTGCGAGAAGTCGCACTCCTGCCGTTGTTCTTTGTGCACGCTCCTCGAGGCGCTTGATTCGGAAACATTACAGTTACATGTCCGCCGGAAATCCCGTGCGGCAGCAAAAGAATCGAGGGAGTCTTCTTCTATGCAAGTTTCTGTCTGGGCCCAACGGGCCGGTTTGGCGCTGGCCGTTTCGGCGCTGTACGGTTGTGCCGCAACCGAGCAGTCGCGCACGATCGAGGTGCCCAAGCCCGTGGTCGCCGCACCAACCCAACAGGCGACCCGTGCGCCGATCGCCGTGGGCAAGTTCGACAACCGCTCCAGCTTCATGCGCGGCCTGTTCTCGGATGGCGTGGATCGCCTGGGTTCGCAATCCAAGTCCATCCTGATCGCGCATCTGCAGCAGACTCAGCGCTTCAATGTGCTGGACCGTGACAACCTCGAAGAGGCCAAGCAAGAGGCCCAGTTCAAGGCGAGTGCCCTGAACATCAAGGGGGCCGACTACCTGGTCACCGGCGCGGTGACCGAGTTCGGCCGCAAGGAGGTGGGCGACCAGCAACTGTTCGGCCTGTTGGGCCGCGGCAAGTCGCAGGTGGCCTATGCCAAGGTGACGCTGAATGTGGTCAACAGCCAGACCTCCGAGGTGGTGTTCTCGGTGCAGGGCGCTGGCGAATACAGCTTGTCGACCCGCGAGGTCGCCGGCTTCGGTAGTACCGCGAGCTATGACGCGACCCTGAACGGCAAGGTGCTGGACCTGGCCATCAAGGAAGCCGTCACTGGCCTGGTGGCCGGTGTCGACGCCGGTAACTGGCGTCCGCAACGTTGAGCGACGAGGTTTCTATCATGACCCTTCGTCATCTCGGATTGCGCCTGGGTATGGCGGCCCTGGCTGCCTCGTTGGTGGCCTGCGCTGCTGCACCTCAGAAACCGCTGTACCAGTGGAGTGGCTACCAGCCTCAGCTGTACGAGTACTTCAAGGATGGCGGTGCAAACGCCGGCGCACAGATCGGCGCGCTGGAAGCCCAGCTGGAGAAGAACAAGGCCGCCGGCGAGGTTTCGCCACCCGGCCTGCATGCTCATCTGGCCCTGCTGTACAGCAAGGTCGGCAATGACCAGGCCGCGCGCACGCATCTGGAAGCCGAACGCAAGCTGTTCCCGGAGTCGGCCGCCTATGTCGACTTCCTGCTCAAGAACGGTGGCGCGGCAACCAAGCCGGCCTCCAAGACCTGAAGCCCAAGAGATCGGAAATCCAAGCATGATCCGTCCCTACGAACTGTGCCGTCGCCTGCTGGCGGTGCTCGGGCTGGCGGCGCTGACCGCCTGCGCCACGCAACCGGCCAAGCAATATGACTACAGCGCGCTCAAGGAAGCCAAGCCAGCGTCCCTGCTGATCCTGCCGCCGCTGAATGACTCGCCCGACGTTGCCGCCACCTACAGCGTCTACTCCCAGCTGACCCATCCGCTGGCCGAGTCGGGCTACTACGTGCTGCCGGTGTCGCTGGTGGACGAGACGCTGCGCCAGAATGGTGTCGTCAATGCGGCCGAGGCCCACTCGATCGACGCAGCCAAGCTGCGCCAGATCTTCGGTGCCGATGCCGCGCTCTATGTGGCGGTGAAGCGCTACGGCTCGGTCTACAAGGTCGTCTCCAGCGATGCAACCGTCGAGGTCGAGGCCAAGCTGGTGGATCTCAAGACCGGTCAGCAGCTGTGGGATGGCAAGGCGATCGCCTCGACGGCCGAGCAGAACAACAACAACCAGGGCGGCCTGGTGGGGTTGTTGGTGAAGGCAGTGATCGACCAGATCGCCAACAACTTGACCGAGCGCAGCCACCATGTTGCCGGCATTGCCAGCCAGCGCCTGTTGACCGCTGGCACGCCCAACGGCCTGTTGCCCGGCCCGCGTGCGCCCGCGGCCGCTGCGAAAAACTAGAATCCTCTGCTCCGGCAGTGCGACCCACCGGCGTGCCGGTGGGTTTTTCTTTTTCTGACATGAGCAAACGCATCGTCCCTTCGCATTACCACGGCCTCGAAGCCCTGGAACTCCTCGCCCCCGACGGCGCCCGCGCCGTGCTGCTGCTGCATGGGGCCCATCTCGTGTCCTGGGTGCCGGCCGGCGCCGGGGAGCAGCTGTATCTGTCGCCGAAGAGCGCCTTCAGCTCCGGCCAGGCGATCCGCGGCGGGGTGCCGGTGTGCTTCCCGCAGTTCGCGATGCGCGGGCCGCTGCAAAAGCATGGCTTCGCACGCAGCAAGCCCTGGCAGCTGGTCTTGGCCGAGCAGGGCGAGGACGATGCGCTGGCGGTGCTGCGCCTGAGCGACGATGCGGCCAGCCGCATGGTCTGGCCGCATGCCTTCGAGGCCGAGCTGAGTGTGCGCATCGCCGGCGGCACGCTGGAGCTGGAACTGGCCTGCGAGCACAAGGGGCAGGAGGGCGATGCGCCCTTCGACTTCACAGCCGCGCTGCACACCTATCTGGGGCTGGAGGAGCTGAGCGATGCCAGCCTGCGCGGCCTGGCCGGCCTGCATTACTGGGACGCGGTTGCCGGCGTCGAGAAGCAGCAGCGCACCGACCTGCTGCTGCCCGGCAGCCCCGGCACCGAGGACCTGGACCGCATCTACCACCAGGTCCAGCAAGACCTGACCCTGATCGAGCAGAACGCCGGCCGGCCGGAGCGCCGCCTGCTGATCCGCCAGCAGGGCTTTGCCGACACGGTGGTGTGGAACCCCGGCGCGGCCAAATGCGCGCAGGTCGCCGACATGCCGGCGGACGGCTATCGCAAGATGCTGTGCGTCGAGGCCGCGGCGGTCGAACACCCGATCCGGCTCGCGCCGGGCGAGAGCTGGGCCGGGCTGCAGAGCCTCACCCTGCTGGGGCCGGACGACGAGGCGGCGGGCACAGCCTAGATCCGGCAGTTGGGCGAGCCCGAGGGGCTGGCGAGGCGGGACGCGGGCAAGGCACGCCGACGAAGTGGGCTTCTGCCCACGAGGAGAAGCAACGCCGCCAGCGGCCCGAAGCGCCAGACCAGCGGGTTCGCAGCGTTCATCACCGACGTGGTGAGTACGGCTCGGGCACTAGGGCATTGATTTGCCGAGTCTTTCGAGGACGGGCAAGCGGTCAACTGCCGGATCTAGGCTTAGAGCAGGGCCGGTGAGTCGGGCAGCTCGTTGACGTTGGCCCGGCCGGCGGCCAGCGGGAAATGCTGGCCGAGCAGCCGACCGATGCGGTCCACCGCGTCGGCCAGTCCGGGCTCGAACTCGCCGCGCTTGAAGGCGGCGCTCATGTCGGCCAGCATCTGCTGCCAGGTCGCGGCCTCGACCCGCTGCGTCAGGCCGCGGTCCGCGACGATCTCGATGCGGTGCTCGGCCAGCAGCAGGTAGATCAGCACGCCGTTGTTCTGCTCGGTGTCCCAGACGCGCAGCTTGCCGAACATCGCGATCGCCCGCTCGCGCGCATCGGCGCGGCGCCACAGATAGGACAGCGGCAGGCTGGCCTCCACGCAGATGCGGATCTCGCCGCTGTGGCCGGCCTCGCTGGTGGCCACGCGCTGGCGCAGCCGCTCCAGCGCCGCCGGTGGCAGCACGCGGCGCGCATCGGCCTCGTCCCACAGCCGGTGCTTGAAGAACCGGATCCAGAAACCACCGCCGCCCGCCATCACCAATCCCCCGAGGCGCCGCCGCCGCCGAAATCGCCACCGCCGCCGGACGAGAAGCCGCCGCCGCTGTCGCTGCCACCCCCTCCGCTCCAGCCGCCGCCACCGCCGCCCCAGATGATGGGCCCGCCGCCATGGCCGCCGCTGTAGCCGCTGCTTCCCCGCACGCCGCGCCGCGCCGCGCCGATGCCCAGCACGCCGACCAGCACCAGGGCCGCGACGCCGGCCAGGCCGGCGATCAGCACACTGGTGCTGAAGAACCAGCCGACCACGCCGGCCGCGCCGCCGGTGGCCAGGCTGCCGAGCTTGCGGCCGAAGATGCCGGTCAGGATCGCGCCCAGCACCGGCACCGCGATGAAGAACAACGCGGCCAGCTCCTCGATGTCGAAGCCCGTGCCGCCGGTCGGGCGCTCGCGCTGTTGCGGTGGTGCCGGCAGCTGCTCGCCGCGGATGCGCGCCTGCAGCTGGTCCAGCGCCAGGTTCAGCCCGCCGGCATAGTCGCCCTTCTTGAAGGCGGGCGCGATCGCCTGCTGGATGATCTGGCGTGCGGCCAGGTCGGGCACCGCGCCCTCCAGTGCCTTGGCCACCGCGATGCGCACCTTGCGTTCGTCCTTGGCGACGACGATCAGCACGCCGTCGCCGACCTCGCGCCGGCCCAGCTTCCAGGCGTCGCCGACGCGCTGCGTGTAGTCGGTGATGTCCTCCGGCGCGGTGCCCGCCAGCATCAGGATCACGATCTGCGGCCCGGCCTCGCGCTCGAAGGCGGCCAGCTTGGCGTCCAGCGCCTGGCGCTGCGCCTGTGTCAGGGTACCGGTGGAATCGATCACCCGGCCGGTCAGCACCGGCACCGGGCGCAGTTCCTGGGCGGCGGCCAGCAATTGGCAGCCGCACAGCAGGAGCATCAGCAGCCAGCGCATGCGAGAGGGATGAGGTGAGGCTTACTTGGACGCGGGCTTGTCGAAGCTGACCGCCGGCGCGGTCTTGATCGCGGCCTCGTTGTCGACCTGGAAGCTCGGCTTGACCTGGTAGCCGAACACCATCGCGGTCAGGTTGTTCGGGAAGCTGCGGGTGTGCACGTTGTAGTCGGCCACCGACTTGATGTAGCGGTTGCGCGCCACGGTGATGCGGTTCTCGGTGCCTTCCAGCTGCACGCGCAGATCCTGGAAGCCCTGGTTGGCCTTCAGGTTCGGATAGTTCTCGCTGACCACCAGCAGGCGGCTCAAGGCGCCGGACAGCTCGCCCTGCGCGGCCTGGAACTTCTTCAACGCCTCGGGGTTGTTGGCCAGCTCGGGCGTGACCTGGATGCTGGTGGCCTTGGCGCGCGCCTCGACCACCTTGGTCAGGGTCTCCTGCTCAAAGTTGGCCTCGCCCTTGACCGTGTTGACGATGTTGGGGATCAGGTCGGCACGGCGCTGGTACTGGCTCAGCACCTCGGCCCAGTTGGCGCCGACTTGCTCGTCCAGGCGCTGGAACTCGTTGTAGCCGCAGCCCGAGAGCATCAGGCTGCTGCCGAGCAGCAGGGCGGCCAGGGCGCTGCGGCGCAGGGTCGGGATGACGGACATCGAGGATCCTCCTAGATTGATATAGCGCAGGGCAGGGCAATATCTGGCGCCGGCGGCGCGGGATTCAAGCCGATGCCGCAGCGGATAATGCCAGACCATGAGCGCCTTTCCCCAGCTGCAAAACGACAATTTCCTGCGCGCCTGTCTGCGCCAGCCCACTGACCACACCCCGATCTGGCTGATGCGTCAGGCCGGCCGCTATCTGCCCGAGTACCGCGAGACCCGCGCCAAGGCCGGCAGCTTCATGGGATTGGCCACCAACACCGATTACGCGACCGAGGTGACCCTGCAGCCGCTGGAGCGCTACCCGCTGGACGCGGCCATCCTGTTCTCCGACATCCTGACGGTGCCGGACGCGATGGGCCTGGGACTGTCCTTCGCGCAGGGCGAGGGCCCGAAGTTCGAAAAAGTGGTGCGTGACGAGGCCGCGGTGAACGCGCTCGCGGTGCCCGACATGGCCAAGCTGCGCTATGTGTTCGACGCGGTGACGTCGATCCGCAAGGCCCTGAACGGCCGGGTGCCGCTGATCGGCTTCTCCGGCAGCCCCTGGACCCTGGCCTGCTACATGGTCGAGGGCGGCGGCTCCGACGACTACCGCCAGGTCAAGAGCCTGATGTATGCGCGCCCCGACCTGATGCACCGCATCCTGGCCGTCAATGCCGACGCGGTGGCCCAGTACCTGAACACCCAGATCGAGGCCGGCGCGCAAGCGGTGATGATCTTCGACAGCTGGGGCGGCGTGCTGGCCGACGGCATGTTCCAGCGCTTCAGCCTGGACTATTCCAAGCGCGTGCTGGCGCAAGTGAAGACCGAGCATGAGGGCCGGCGCATCCCGCGCATCCTGTTCACCAAGGGTGGCGCGCTGTGGCTGGACGAGATCGCCGCGGCCGGCGCCGATGTCGTCGGCCTGGACTGGACCGCGAACCTGGGTCAGGCGCGCGCAAGCGTCGGCGCCAAGGTCGCGCTGCAGGGCAACCTCGATCCCAATGTGCTGTTCGCGCCGCCCGAGGCGGTGCGCGAGCAGGCCCGCGCGGTGCTGGACAGCTTCGGCCGCCCGCAGCGCGCCGACGGCGGCTGGGACGGCCATGTCTTCAACCTGGGCCATGGCATCAGCCAGTTCACGCCGCCCGACAGCGTGTCCGCCCTGGTCGAGGAAGTGCATCGCTATTCGCGCCTGCAGCGTGCCGCCGCGGTGGCCTGAGCTGCGCGGTAAGTAAGCACTCAGGTTTTGACTTATCCCCAATTTGTAGCCGGCGAGCCAGGGCGACCGACAAAGTCCTCCGGTGCCTTGGTGTTTCCCCGATGGACGGCTAAGTGCTTGATTCATATGGATTGCACCGATTTGGGGGGGAACGGCTTTTGCAATGGTCCCGGGGCGTCGTGGCGCCCGGAACGGCCGCTGTTAGCAACTAACCCACAAAGTTATCCACAGAATTCGAGGTTCTGGGGAAAAGCCCGTCGAATCATCGACTTGGCGGGGAAAGTTGAGATGGCGCTTGATCGGAGGCCGCGGTGAGCCAGCGCCTGCGCGTGGCCGTCGACGCGCCGCAGCACAGCGGCATTTCGGGTCCGCTGGACTACCTCAGTGAGCGCCCGCTCGCGCCCGGCACGCTGGTGCGCGCGCCCCTGGGTCGGCGCGAGCTGACCGGCATCGTCTGGCCCGGCGCCACCGAGGCCGAACAGCAGCTGGACGAGGCCCAGCTGCGCCCGGTCGCCGCCGCGCTCGATGCGCTGCCGCCCTTGTCGGCGCGCTGGTGCGAGCTGGTCGAGTTCGCGGCCAGCTATTACCAGCGCGGCATCGGCGAGGTGGCGCTGTCGGTGCTGCCGCCGCAGCTGCGCGAGCTCTCGCCGGAGCAGCTGCAGGCCCGCCTGGTCAAGCTGGACAAGAAACTGGCCAAGGCCGCGGCCCAGGCAAGCCCTGACCCCGCCGTGCCGCCCGCCCGCCCGACGCTCAGCCCGGCCCAGGCCGAGGTGCTGGCGCGGCTGGACGCGCTGCTGCTGAATGACGCGAGCGGGGCGGCCGAGCCACCGCAGGCGCCGCCCCCGGTGCTGCTCTACGGCGTCACCGGCAGCGGCAAGACCGAGGTCTATCTGCGCGCCGCCGAGCATGCGCTGGCGGCCGGCCGCCAGGTGCTGGTGCTGGTGCCGGAGATCAACCTGACGCCGCAGCTGGAGGCGCGCTTCGCCGAGCGCTTCGCGGGCACCGCGATGGTCTCGCTGCACAGCGGCCTGACGCCGGCGCAGCGCCTGGCCAACTGGCTGTCGGCCCATCTGGGCCATGCGCGCCTGGTGCTGGGCACGCGGCTGGCGGTGTTCGCCTCGCTGCCCAGGCTGGGCCTGATCGCGGTCGACGAGGAGCATGACCCCTCCTACAAGCAGCAGGACGGCGCGCGCTATTCGGCGCGCGACCTGGCGGTCTACCGCGCGCGGCTGGAGAAGGTGCCGGTGATCCTCGGCTCCGCGACGCCCTCCTTGGAGAGTTGGCAGCATGCCAACAGCGGCCGCTACCAGCGCCTGGCGCTGCCGCAACGCATCGGCGGCGGCGCCTTGCCACGCGTGCGCCTGTTCGACATGAACGCGCTGCCGCGCCAGAAGGGCGTGACCACGGCGCTGAGCCCACCCTTGCTGGCCGCGCTGCGCCAGCGCCTGGAGGCCGGCGAGCAGAGCCTGGTGTTCCTGAACCGGCGCGGCTATGCGCCGGTGCTGCATTGCACCGAGTGCGGCTGGAAGAGCGAATGCCCGCATTGCAGCGCCTACCGCGTCTTCCACAAGGCCGACCGCAGCCTGCGCTGCCATCACTGTGGCTTTGCGCAGCGCGTGCCGCATGAATGCCCGGACTGCGGCAACCAGGACATTGCGCCGCTGGGTCGCGGCACCGAGAAACTGGAGGAGCAGCTGGCCGCGGCCCTGCCCGAAGCCCGGGTTGCGCGCATCGATGCCGACACCACCAAGCTCAAGGGCACCCTGGAAAGCCAGCTGGCCGCCGTGCATGAGGGCGAGGTCGACATCCTGGTAGGCACCCAGATGGTCACCAAGGGCCACGACTTCCGCCGCATCACCCTGGTGGCCGCGGTGAATCCGGACGGCGCGCTGTTCAGCAGCGATTTCCGCGCGCCCGAGCGCCTGTTCGCGCTGCTGATGCAGGCCGCGGGCCGTGCCGGACGCGATGCCGAGCAGGCCGCGCGCAGCGAGATGTGGGTTCAGACCTGGCACCCGCAGCATGCGCTGTACCGCGCGCTGCTGACGCATGACTTCGAGGCCTTCGCCGCCAGCCAGCTGGCCGAGCGCGAGAGCGCCGGCCTGCCGCCCTATTCACACCTGGCCCTGCTGCGCGCCGAGGGGCGCACGGCCGAGGCCGCGCAATCCTTCCTGACGGCCGCGATGCGCTGGGCCCAGGCGCAGCCGGAGGCCGCGCAGCTGCTGGTCTACCCGCCGGTGCCGATGAGCATCGCCCGCGTCGCCAATGTCGAGCGCATGCAGATGCTGATCGAGGCGCCGACGCGCGGCGCGCTGCAGCGCTTGCTGTGGCTGTGGATGCCCGAGCTGCATGCGCT
This sequence comes from Roseateles sp. DAIF2, assembly GCF_015624425.1. Lineage (NCBI taxonomy): Bacteria > Pseudomonadati > Pseudomonadota > Betaproteobacteria > Burkholderiales > Sphaerotilaceae > Roseateles > Roseateles sp. DAIF2. The sequence goes on from NZ_CP049919.1 coordinate 666,265, forward strand.
GAAGCGCGAGCACAAGGGGCTGACGCGCTGGGCGGTGGACGTGGATCCGCTGGCGATTTGAGGTCACGGCCCACCCCCTACCGGCTTCGCCGGCCCCCTCAAGGGGGCGCGCCCCTTGGCCCGGCGAAGCCGGATCCTCGGGCGCCGCTGGGCCGGCGGTTTGACGCGAGGGGTCTATCCGTCAGGCGATGGCAGAGCGCGCCGACCGGCCCTAGGATGGCCGGCAAGGAGATCCGCGATGAAACAGCTCGAATGCGATGTCGCCATCATCGGCGCCGGCACCGCCGGCATGTCGGCCTACCGGGCCGCGCTGCAGCACACCCCGAGCGTGCTGCTGATCGAAGGCGCCCATTACGGCACCACCTGCGCGCGCGTCGGCTGCATGCCCAGCAAGCTGCTGATCGCGGCGGCCGAGGCGGCGCATGCGATCGGCGCGGCCGACGCTTTCGGCGTGCGCGCGCAGCTGAACGGGATCGACGGCCGCGCGGTGATGCGGCGGGTGCGCGAGGAGCGCGACCGCTTCGTCGGCTTCGTCACCGCCTCGGTGGACGACTGGCCGGCCGCGCACAAGCTCTGGGGCATGGCGCGCTTCATCGCGCCGGGGCGGCTGCAGGTCGGCGACCACACCCAGGTGGCCGCCAAGCGCATCGTGATCGCGACCGGCTCGCACCCGGTCGTGCCCACCGGCTGGCGCGAGGCGCTGGGCGAGCGCCTGATCGTCAACGACGATGTGTTCGACTGGCAGGACCTGCCGGCCTCGGTCGCGGTGATCGGCACGGGCGTGATCGGGCTGGAACTGGCGCAGGCCCTGCACCGGCTGGGCGTGCGGGTGCGCCTCCTGGGCCGCAGCCGCAAGGTCGGGCCGCTGACGGATCCGGCGCTGCAGCCGCTGGCCGCCGCGCTGGTGGCGGCCGAGCTGCCGCTGAGCCTGGAGGCACGCGACATCCAGCTGGAGCGCGAGGGCGCGGATGAAGGGGCTGGGGTGCGGCTGCGCTGCACCTGCCCGCAGGGCGGGCCGATCGATGAGCGCTATGACTATGTGCTGGCCGCGATGGGTCGCGGCCCGAATGTCGCGAGCCTGGACTTGGCGCAGGCCGGCCTGCCACTCGGGCCGGGCGGCGTGCCGAAGGCGGACCGGCGCACCGGCCAGATCGGCGACAGCGGCGTGTTCATCGCCGGCGATGTGCTCGACGAGCGCCAGCTGCTGCACGAGGCCGCCGACGAGGGCCGCATCGCCGGCGACAACGCGGGCCGTCATCCGGACGTGCGGGTGCGGCCGCGCCGCGCGCCGCTTTCGGTGGTGTTCAGCGATCCGCAGATCATGCTGGCCGGCGCCAGCCATGCCGAGCTGATCGAGGCCGGCACGCGTTTCGAGACCGGCGAGGTGTCCTTCGAGGACCAGGGCCGCAGCCGCGTGATGTTGAAGAATCGCGGCGCGCTGCGCGTCTACGGCGAGCGCGAGACCGGCCGTTTTCTCGGCGCGGAGATGATCGGCCCCTCGGCCGAGCACCTGGGTCATCTGCTGGCCTGGTGCGCGCAGCGCCGCGACACCGTGCAGCAGATGCTGGACAGCCCCTTCTACCACCCGGTCGTCGAGGAGGGCCTGCGCACCGCGCTGCGCCAGCTGCAGCGCAAGCTGCGCATGGGCCCGGTGCCGGTGGAGCGCTGCCTCGACTGCGGCCCCGGCGCCTGATGCGCCGGCGCGTCTGGATCGGAGCTGCAACGGCCATGCTGCTCGCTGGCGCGGCCCGGGCGGGCGAGAGTCAATGCTATGGCTCGGTGTCCCGCGGCCGCCTGGAGGGCGGGGTCAAGCTGCCGCAGCGCGGCGAGAACTTCGTTGCCTACAGCGGCAGCGCGGCCCTGGCCGGCCGCACCCATGTGCATTCGCGCGTGGCTGCGATCGTGCTGGAGGCCTTCGCCGCGCTGCAGCGCGACGATCCCTCGCTGCGCTTCGTCTACGGCGAGACCGGCTGGGCCGAGGGCGGGCGCTTGCGCCCGCATCGCACCCATCAGAACGGCCTGTCGGTGGACTTCTTCGTGCCGGTGCGCGACGCCGCCGGCGCCTCGGTGCCGCTGCCCACGCCGCTGCGGCAGCGCTTCGGCTATGACATCGAGTTCGATGCGCAGGCCCGCTACGGCGACTACCGGATCGACTTCGAAGCGCTGGCCGAGCATCTGTACCAGCTGCACCGTGCCGCACAGCGCCAGGGCGCCGGCATCGCGCTGGTGATCTTCGACACCCGCTACCTGCCGCGCCTGTTCGCGACCCCGCGCGGCGCCCATCTGCGCCAGCACCTCAGGTTCATGCAGCGCCAGGCCTGGGTGCGGCACGACGAGCATTACCACGTCGACTTTGCCGTGCCCTGCCGGCCGCTCTAGCGATCATTGCCGTTGCGCGGATCGCCCAGGTAGGTGCGCAGCCACTGGCTCATCTCCCATTGCACCTGGCCGACCGACTCGCGCGCGGTGTAGCCATGGCCCTCGTAGGGCAGGGCGACGTAGCGCACCGTGCCGCCCAGGCCGGCGAGGGCCTGGAACAGGCGTTCGCTCTGCATCGGGAAGGTGCCGGAATTGGCATCGGCCTCGCCGTGGATCAGCAGCAGCGGCTCCTTGATGCGGTCGGCGAACAGATAGGGCGAGAGCTTCAGGTAGGTGTCCCGCGCGTCCCACAGCGAGCGGCGCTCGCTCTGGAAGCCGAAGGGCGTCAGGGTGCGGTTGTAGGCGCCGCTGCGCGCGATGCCGACCTTGAACAGCTTCGTGTGCGCCAGCAGGTTGGCGGCCATGAAGGCGCCGTAGCTGTGGCCGCCGATCGCCAGGCGCTTCGGGTCGACGACGCCCAGGTCCTCGGCCTTGTCGATGATCGCGCGAGCGTTCATCGTGATCTGCTCGATGAAGCCGTCGTTCATGCTGCGCTGGTCGCCGACCACCGGCATCGTCGCGTCGTTCAGCACCACGAAACCCTCCAGCGCCAGCAGCTGCGGGCTGATGCCGGCGAAGCTGGGGAAGCGGCTCGGCGCGCCGCTCAGCTGGCCAGCGACGGAGGCATCGTTGAACTCCAACGGATAGGCCCAGACCAGGGCCGGGCGGCGTTCGCCCTCCTTGTAATCGGGCGGCAGGTAGAGCCAGAAGGACAGCTCGACGCCGTCCGCGCGCTTGAAGCTGACCAGCTCGCGCTTGACCCGGCGCAGCTGCGGGCTCGGGTCCTTGATGCGGGTCAGGGCCTGCGGCGGCGCGCCGCCATTGCCCAGTTCGCGCAGATAGAGATTGGGCGGCTCGACCGGGCTCTCGCGCTGCAGCAGCAGGCGCTTCTCGTCCAGCGGCGCCAGCGGCAGTTCGTAGGCGGCCTCGCCGGACTGGAACAGGCGCTGCACGCTCTGGTCGCGGATCGACAGCTTGTCCAGGAAGGGCCGCTCGCCGCGCGGGCCGGCGCCGGCGCCGATCAGGAAGATCTCGCCCTCGCGCGTGGTCTGAATCACCTGCTGGCCGTTCGGCAGGGTGCGCATCAGCGGGTTGCCCGGATGGCGGTAGCGCTCGCGCACCGAATGCTCGAACAGCGGCTTGCTCTGGCTGCCGCGCAGCGGCAGCAGGTAGCTGCGGGTCCAGGCGCGCGCGCGGTCGGTCTCGGTCAGCAGCGCATGCTGGCCGTCGTCCAGGAAGCGCAGCCGCGTGAAGCGGTGCGGCATGCGCTGCACCTCCAGCGGCTCGCCGCTGAAGGGCGGGTCCAGGCGCATCACGCGGTCGCGGAAGGCGACGCGCGCGTTCGGGTTGCCGCCGTCCAGCGCCTCGACCCAGTAGATCGAGGCGTCCTTGGTCGGCGAGGGGTAGAACACGCGCGGCCCCGGCAGCGCGCCGTCGATCGCGACGCCGCTCTTCAGCGGCAGCTTGGCCAGCTCGCGCAGCACGCGGCCGTCGCGCTGGCGCACCTCGACCACCAGCGGAAAGTCATCCCAGGTCAGGTGGTAGCTGAAGGGCCGCACGACGCGCTCGGTCAGCAGGTACTGGCCCTGGTCGCCGACGCTGCTGACGGCCGAGAACAGCCCCGGCTCGCCGAGGTCGCGCGCCTGGCCGCCGGCCAGGTCGACGAGGGTCAGCTGCGAGCGCGCATGGTGCTCGAACAGCGCTTCCTCATAGGGCGACTTCAGCAAATCAGGATAGGTGCGCTCCGGCGAGGCGCGGCCCAGGTTCTCCTGCACCGCCGGGCTGACCACCGGGCGCGGCGGCGCGCCGCGGCGCTTCGGGATCGTCAGCACCACCAGCTCGCGCGGGTTCAGCCAGGCCTGCTCGCCCTGGCCCAGTGCATTGTTCAGGCGCACGAAGGGGATCTGGCGCAGCCGGCCGCTGGCGGTGTCGCCGACCCACAGCTCGTTGGCCAGGTCGGCGCGCCGCTCCAGCAGGAAGCGCTGGCCGTCCGGTGCCCAGGCGAAGCTGTGAAAACCGCTGCCCGGCAGCTCGACCACGCGCTCCGGCGCATCCGGCTGCAGCAGGCTGCGCAGGCGCAGGCGCTGCACGGTGGCCAGCGGCTGCGGCGTGGTGGTCGCGGCATCGAAGCGCAGGCCGGCCAGGCGCAGGGTCGGGCGCGCCAGTTCCTCGAGGCTGTTGAAGCGCTTCAGCTCCAGCAGGGCCAGGGTCTGGCGGTCCGGCGCGACCAGGAGGCGCGGCAGCGCCGGCGCGTCCAGCACCTCGCGGATCGCGGCCGAGGGCTGCTGGTAGCCCTGCGCCGCGGGCTGGGCCGTGGCGCCGCCCTGGGCCAGCAGGGTGCAGAGCGGCAGCAGCAGGGCGGCGGACGGCAGGAGGGAACGGCGGCGCGGCAACATGAAGCAAGGGTGGGCGGACCCGCAACGATAGCAGGCCCGTCAGCCGCCCTGGGCGCCCAGCAGCCAGGCCAGGCCGGAGAAGCTCAGGAAGGCCAGCGCGGTCGAGGCCATGATGATGCGCGCCACTCGGCCGTTGTCGGCGCCGTAGCGCTCGGCCAGCAGCGAGACATTGCTGGCGCTGGGCAGTGCTGCGGCCAGGGTCAGCACCTGCAGCTGGAAGTCGCTCGGGCCGATGCCGGGGCCCAGCGCCTGCGCGGCGCGCCCCAGGCCCCAGACCAGGGCCGGATGCAGCAGCAGCTTGAAGGCTGCCACCGGCAGATACAGCGCCACCGGCGTGCGGCTGTGCGCATGGCGGCCGGCGCGCCACAGCACCGCGCCGATCGTGAACAGCGCCACCGGCGTGGCCGCGTCGGCCAGCATCTTGATCACCGCGTCCAGCGGCCCGGGCGGGCGCAGCCCGGTGCTGGAGGCCAGCGCGCCGAGCGCGATCGCCCAGGGCAGCGGGTTCGACAGCGCGCCGCGCAGGGCCTGCCGCGCGGCGCGGCCGGCGCTGCCGGGGCCGGCGTCATGCGCGCGCGCCAGACCCAGGCACAGCGAGCTGGTGACGAACAGGTCGGCCAGCACGGTGCAGATCACCGGGCCCGCCGCCGCCGGCCCGAGCAGGGCCACCAGCAGCGGCACGCCCATGAAGCCGGTGTTGGGGAAGGCCGCGACCAGGGCACCGAAGGCCGCGTCCTTCAGCCGCACCCGCGCCGACAGGGTGGCCGCGATCGTCGCGCCCACCATCAGCAGCGCCACCAGCAGGTACAGGCCCAGCAGCGCCGGATCCAGCAGTTCGGCCACCGGCGTGTTCATGCCGAAGCGCAGCAGCAGGCAAGGCAGGGCGAAGAACAGCACGAAGCCGTTCAGCCCCGGGATCGCGCTCTCCTGCAGCACGCCGGCACGCGCGGCCAGATAGCCGCACAGCACCAGGGCGAAGAAGGGCAGGGTGACGGCCAGGATGGCTTGCATGGGGGCGCAGTATCGCAAGCGCCGTGGCGCCGGCGAACGCCGTGCACAAGTTCTCGCCGAGCGTGAGCGATTGCGCGCCACCCCCCGTTTTCGCGGGGGGCGCGAGCGCCGGTCGCGGGGACGCAGCGCCTAGGATGGCCGGGCCAAGTTCTGTTGTTCAACGATGCCTGCCGCCCGTTTTTCCGCCGCCTTCCCCGCGCCGACCCAGGCCGCCCCCGCTGCCGCCGGTCCGCTGGTCGCGGGCGAGCGCCTGGGGGTCTGGCGCATCGTCCAGCCCCTGCATGGCTGCGACACCGGGCGCTGGTACCGGGTCGAGCATCAGCTGGCCCAGGGTGAGCCCGCGGCGCTGCTGGTCTACCAGCGCAGCGAGGATGGTCAGGCCATGCTGCTGCGCCTGGCCGAGCAGGTGCCGCAGCTGGCCGCGCTGCGCCATCCGGCCATGGTGGCGCCGCTGGACAGCGGCCTGACCCCGGCCGGTCATCCCTATCTGGTGATGGCCTGGCCCGAGCAGGGCCAGCCGCTGCTGGGCCCCGGCGCCTATGCGTTGCCGCTGCGCCAGCGCCTGCAGCTGCTGCTGCCGCTGTGCGATGCGCTGCAGGCCGCGCATGACGAGGGTCTGCTGCTGCGCGAGCTGGACCCCGGCCTGCTGTGGCTGGGTGCGGGGCCGCAGCTGCGCCTGCTGAGCCTGGGCCTGGCCGAGCTGGGCGCGGTGCCGGAATCGAGGCCGCGCTACACGCCCGCGGCCCTGCCCTTTGTCGCGCCCGAGCTGCGCGACGGCGCCCCGCCGACCCTGGCCAGCGAGGCCTGGGCACTGGGCCTGCTGGCCTGCTGGCTGATCAACGGCCGCATGCCGCGCCCCGATGCCAACGGCGTGCTGCTGCCCGCTGCCAGCCGCATGGCCGCCCTGCACACCGCCGAACGCTTCAGCCTCGAGGCCCTGTTGCTGAAGGCGATGGCCGAATCGCCGGCGCAGCGCCATGCCTCGGCCCGCGAGCTGGGCGAGGACCTGCGCGCCTGGCTGGCCGGCCAGAACCATTCGGCGCTGAGCCTGGAGCCGATGCCGGAACCGGCCCCGCCGCCGGTGCTGACCGAGGTCGCCATGGCGCCGGCGCAAGCCAGCGCCGCCAAGCCGCGCCGCCGCTGGCGCGGCCTGCTGCTGAGCGCCGGCCTGGTGCTGCTGACCGTCGGCGGCTGGGCCGCCCATCAGCATTGGCCCCTGCTGGTGAACTAGGGCCTGTTAACGCTACGGCAGCAGGCCGCGTTGTGACCAGAAAGGCCGCAGGCAAGGCGCAAACCGCAGCCGGGTTGGACACCCGGCGAGGATTTGCAACGCCGCATGCGGTCTTTCTGGTCACAACCCTTCGGGAAGGCCCGTCCCCAGGGGCCACTCGTCGTTGCAACGCTGGCCCGCACGCGAGTGCGGGCGGCGTGCTGCGCCTAGATTGGCCTCTGGGGGCGGGCCTTCGCGACCTACTGCCGTAGCGTTAACAGGCCCTAATCGGTCAGGCCGGCTGCGCGCCGGGCCGCCCCGCCTCGACGACGAACTTCGCCAGCGACGCGACCGGGCTCGCCGCCGACCAGGGATCGTCGACCCCGCGCAGCTCCGCCTCCAGCCGCTCGGCGCTGAGCTCGAAGCGCATATAGCCGCGCCGGTCGCTGCGGCCCAGGCGGATATGCGGGTTGAAGGGCAGCACCTTGTCGATGCGCTCCTGCGCCATGCCATGGCTGCTGATCGAGGTGCCGCAGAACTCGCTGGCGACGACGGGGGCCTTGGCGTCGGCATAGTCGAGCTTCAGGTCGGCGACGTAATGCGCATGCACATCGCCGCCCAGCACCACCGGGTTGCGCGCGCCCGCGGCCAGCATGCCGCCGAGCAGGCGCTGGCGCGCCGCCGGGTAACCGTCCCAGCCGTCGGTCCAATGCCGGCCCGGGCCTTCGGCCGGATCCTGCCAGTTCAGCCGCGCCATCAGGGTCTGCTGGGCCAACAGGTTCCAGGGTCGGGTCTTGTCCCAGCGGTCGCGCAGCCAGTCCTCCTGTGCGGCGCCCAGCAGGGTGCGGCGCGGCTCCAGCAGGGTCTCGCAATCCTTCAGGTCGACCGTGTTGGAGCCGCCGCGGCCGGGCCGCGGGCAGGCCTGCGGATCGCGCCACTGGCGGTCGTCCAGGGTGATGATGCGGGCCAGGCCGCCCCAGTCATGGCTGCCGTAGAGCCGCATCTGCGGCCCGCGCGGGCGCGCCGACTTCGGGAAGGGCAGGTGTTCCCAATAGGCCTGGGCCGCGGCCGCGCGGCGCTGCAGGAATTCGGTTGCCGGGTCCAGGGTCTGCGACTGCGCGCCGGCCCAGTCGTTGTCGACCTCATGGTCGTCCCAGATCGCGATCCAGGGTGCGCGCGCATGCATGGCCTGCAGCTGCGGGTCGCTCTTGTACTGCGCATAGCGGCGCCGGTAGTCGTCCAGCGTGCGGCACAGGCCGCCCTCGTGGCGGCGGCGCGCGCGGCTGTCGGCCGGGGTCATGGTCTCGTAGATGTAATCGCCCAGGAACAGCACCAGGTCCAGCTCCTGCGCGGCCATGTCGCGCCAGGCGGCGTATTCGCCATGGTCCCAGCGCTGGCAGGAGGCGATCGCGAAGCGCAGCCGTGTCGTCGTCTCGGTGGCGGCCGGCGCGCTGCGGGTGCGGCCCACCGGGCTGCGCTGCCCCAGCGCGCTGAAGCGGTACCAGTACCAACGCCCGGGCTTCAGTCCGGCCGGCTCGGCATGCACGCTGTGCGCATCGGCGGCGATGGCGCGTTCGCTGCCGCGCGCGACGATGCTCCGGAACTGTTCGTCCTCGGCCAGCTCCCAGGCCACCGGTACCTCGGCCGGCAGCGCCGCGCCGACCAGCCGGGTCCAGAGCACCAGGCTCTCGGCCGTCGGGCTGCCGGAGGCCACGCCGAGCGGGAACAGCGGCGCGTCGGCGGCATCGGCATGGCGCAGCAGCAGGCCCGGCGCGCAGCCGGCGAGCAGGGCCGCCTGAAGCAGGCCGCGGCGGGGGATCGAGGCTAAGGGCGGAAGGTGGGGCGTGTCGCGCAGCATGCGCGCAGGCTACTCCGGAATCTTGACGTTCCAGCGTCGGCCCAGTTCGCGCAGCTCGCCGCGCGTGCGCATCTCGCTCATCGCCTGGTCCAGCGCGTCGCGCAAGGCCTGACCCTCGGCATGGCGCGGGAAGGCGAAATGCCCGCGCAGCTGGCCCAGCGGCGGCGCCAGCGGCTGCAGCTCGCGCGCCAGGCCCAGGCGTTGCAGCACCGGTTCGGTGTTGCGCTCGTTGCTGGCCAGCAGGTCCAGGCGGCCCAGGCGCAGCATCTGCAGCCCGGTGGCGACGTCGCGCACCGTGCTCAGGCGCTGCAGCCGGCCGCGCTCGCGCTCGAAGGCCTCGCCATAGGCCCAGCCCTGCACCTGGCCGACGCTGAGCTCGACCAGCGCCGCATAGTCGCCCTGCCAGGCGGAGGCCCGGCCGCGCCGGGCGTAGAACACCAGCGCGTCCTCGTAGAAGGCCTGGGGTGAGAACAGGAAGCGCTGCTCGCGCTCCGGCGTGCGGTAGGGACCGACCAGGATGTCGGCCTGGCCCTGCTCCACCATCGCCTGGGCGCGCAGCCAGGGGTAGATCTCGAAGCGCAGGCCATGGCCCAGGCGTGCCGCCGCGCGGCGCAGCAGCTCGACGCCCAGACCGTTGGGGCCCTCGGCATCGAGCTCGAAGATGCGCGGGAAGGCGGTGCCGACCACCAGCAGCTCGCGCGCCTGCGCGCCGCCCGCCAGGCCGAGGGCCAGGCACAGGGTAAGCAGGAGGCGGCGAAGCATCGGGGTGGCGGAAATCCTGTCGCCGAATGTAGCCGCTGGCGCCGTGGCCGGCACCCCGGGGCGCACCGGGGTGGGCTGGCTATCATGCGCAGAATTTGGCTTTTGCCCGAGGGGCGTGCAGATGGAGCGGAGGACACCGGACCCGGCTGGGGTGCAGGCCCAGCGCCTGCTGCGCTGGCTGCTGCTGGCCTATGTGCTGTTCGTGATCTACGGCAGCCTGGTGCCGCTGCATTACACGCCGCTCGACGGCGCGGCGCTGGAGCAGGCCTTCGCGCGGGCCCTGGCGGTGGGCGCGCCCTCGCGCACCGACTGGGCCACCAATCTGCTGCTGTTCGTGCCGCTGACGCCGCTGGCGCTGGCGGCCTGGCCGGCGCGGCGCGGCGCGGCGCTGGCGCCGCGGGTGCTGGTCATCGTGCTGGCGGGCCTCGTGCTGTCCTGCGCGGTGGAGGTGGCGCAGCTGTTCTTTCCGCCGCGCACTGCCTCGGCCAGCGATGTGCTGGCCCAGACCCTGGGCGGGCTGATCGGCCTGGCGCTGGCGCGCTGGCGCGGGCCACAGGCGCGGCAATGGTTGCTGGGCTTTTTCCATGCGCAGGCGGGGCGCCAGGACCGGCAGCGCCGGCTGCTGCAGGCCTATCTGGCGATCCTGCTGAGCTTCAGCCTGCTGCCGCTGGACCTGACCCTGAGCCCGGTCGAGCTGTATCACAAGTGGCGCGAGGGGCGGGTGATCCTCTGGCCCTTCGTCGGCTCGAAGAGCGGCTGGGACCTGCTGTACGAGGTCTTCACCGATGTGCTGGTCTGGGTGCCGGTGGGTTTGCTGCTGGTGCGCCAGGGCCGGCGCAGCCTGGGCCGGGTGCTGGCCTGGGGTGTGGGCCTGGCGCTGGCGCTGGAGCTTCTGCAGCTGCCGGTCTACAGCCGGGTCAGCGATATCAACGATGTGCTGAGCAGCGTCGTCGGCCTGAGCCTGGGCTGGGCGCTGCGCCCGCTGCTGGGCTGGCCTGCGGCGCGCTGGCAGGCGCTGCTGGCGCGCCACGGCGGCCGGCTCTGGTGGGGCTGGCTGCTGCTGACCCTGGCGCTGTTCTGGTTCCCCTTCGAGCTGCGGGTGCCGAGCGGCGCCGAGCTGTGGGCGGCGCTGAGCCAGCCGCTGCTGTTCAACTACTACCAGGGCAGCGAGTTCAATGCGGTCAACGAGCTGCTGCGCAAGCTGGCGCTGTTCCTGCCCGGCGGGCTGATCGCCGGCGCGCGGCTGCGGCCGGGCGGCGGGCTGGGGCGGCCGCTGGGCGCGCTGGTGCTGGTGGCGCTGCTGGTGGAGGGCGGCCAGCTCTGGCTGGTCGACAAGGTGGCCGATCTCAGCGATGTGCTGATCGAGAGCGCGGGCGGCCTGGCGGGCCTCTTGATCGCGCGCTGGCTGCGGGCGGCACCGGCCGCTGCCGCCACGACCGTTGCTCCTGTCGCCCCTGCGGTCGCCGCCCCCGCGCCGCGGACGTCGGCCGCGCCGAGCGGCCCGGCCTGGCGGCCGCATCTGCTGGCCTGGTTGGGTTTGGCGCTGCTGCTGGACCTGGGGCTGCGCCTGCCGATGGTGCCCTACAACCTGCGCGAGCTGCTGCTGCCGGGCTGGGGCTCGACCCTGTCGGCGCTGGGCCTGGCCGGGGCGGCTTACCTCTGCGCCAACGGGCCTTTTCTGCTGCTGCGGCCGCGCTGGCGTGCGGCGCTGCTGCTGTTCCCGCTCGGCCTGGTGGCGCAGGCGCTGGCGGTGTTCCTGCTGCTGAGGATCAGCGTGCCGCTGGAGAGCCTGCACGACATCCTGGGCGCGCCGGTGCTGGACTGGCCGCCGGTGCTGGAGCTGCTGGGGCGCTATCTGCTGCTGCACCTGGCCCTGGTGAACCAGGTGCTGGGTGCGCTGCTGCTGCTGCGCCTGCTGCTGCAGCGCGCGGGCGCGCTGGCCGATCTGCTGTACTGGATCGGCGCCAGCGCGCTGCTGGCCTGGCCGCTGTACCAGCTGATCGTGGTGCAGGCCGCGACCGACAACCTGGTCGAGCTGATGGCCTGGAACGCCAGCTTCGCGGCCGCGGCGGTGCTGGCCGCGGCGCTGTGCCTGATCTGCCTGGCGGCCGGCGCGCTGCTGATGGCGGCCTGGCGGCGCAGCCTCGGCTTCGGGCTGCTGGCCCTGCTGGCGGCGGGCGGCGGCGCGGCGCTGAGCTGGCTGGGCACCGAGGCGATGATCGTCAAGTACGGGCGGGTGTTCTCGGCCCTGCAGTTCCTGCTCAGCGCCGACCGCCAGCACTATGCGCCGGCGCGCGAGCTGGCGCTGCGCGGCGCGCTGGCGCTGGCGGTGCTGGTGTTGGGGCTGGCGCTGCTGCAGGCGCTGAGCTGGCGCCAGGCGCTGCGGGCGGGTAAGTGAGGCTCGGTATCATTCGCGCCCCTGCCCCCGATTTCCCATGGCCAACGCGTCCCATTCCCTGAACCCCGCCCAGATGGAGGCGGTCCATCACCTGCACGGCCCCTGTCTGGTGATCGCCGGCGCCGGCTCGGGCAAGACCAGCGTGATCACGCAGAAGCTGGCGCGCCTGCTGCAGTCGGGCTACCAGGCCAAGAACATCGCGGCCATCACCTTCACCAACAAGGCCGCGCAGGAGATGCGCGAGCGCGCCAAGAAGCTGATCGGCGCGCGCGCCGCGAAGGACCTGGTGATCGCCACCTTCCACTCCCTGGGCGTGCGCATCCTGCGCAGCGAGGGCTCGCGCGTCGGGCTGAAGGAGCAGTTCTCGATCCTCGACAGCGACGATGTGCTGGGCGTGCTGCGCGATGCCGGCGGCACGGTGGATGCCAAGCAGGCGCAGCGCTGGCAATGGACCATCTCGCTGTGGAAGAACCAGAATCTGACGCCCAGGCAGGCGCTGGCGATCGCCAAGGACGACGACGAGCGCGCCGCCGCGATCGTGATGGAGCGCTACCAGGAACGCCTGGCGGCCTACCAGGCGGTGGACTTCGACGACCTGATCTCGCTGCCGCTGCGCCTGTTCCAGGACGACGCCGAGGCGCGCGGCAAATGGCAGGACACCCTGCGCTATGTGCTGGTCGACGAGTACCAGGACACCAACGCGGTGCAGTACGAGCTGCTGAAACAGCTGGTCGGCGAGCGCGGCATGTTCACCGCGGTGGGCGACGACGACCAGAGCATCTACGGCTGGCGCGGCGCGACGATCGAGAACCTGAAGCGCCTGCCGGTCGACTATCCGAACCTGAAGGTGATCCCGCTGGAGCAGAACTACCGCTCCACCGGCGCGATCCTGCGCGCGGCCAACAATGTGATCGGCGGCAACCCCAAGCTGTTCCCGAAGAAGCTGTGGAGCGAGTTCGGCGAGGGCGAGCCGGTCAGCCTGATCGAATCGGACGGCGAGGACCATGAGGCCGAGCGCGCGGTGGCGCGCATCCAGGCGATCCGCGCCAATGGCGGCACGGTCAGCGGCGGCGGCGAGGGCGTGGCCGCGGTGAACTTCAGCGACTTCGCGATCCTCTACCGCGCGAATCACCAGGCCCGCGTGTTTGAGCAGGCGCTGCGCCGCGCGCAGATCCCCTACAAGGTCTCGGGTGGCCAGAGCTTCTTCGACCGCGCCGAGATCAAGGACCTGTGCTCCTGGCTGCGCCTCCTGGTGAACCAGGACGACGATCCGGCCTTCCTGCGCGCCGTCACCACGCCCAAGCGCGGCATCGGCCACCAGACCCTGGCGGCGCTGAGCCAGTTCTCGGGGCGCTGGAAATGCAGCATGTTCGAGGCCCTGTTCGCCGAGAGCCTGGGCACGGCCCTGTCCAGCAAGGCGATCGGCTCGCTGCACGAGTTCGGCCGCTACCTGAACGACCTGGAGTACCGCGCCCGCCATGCGGTCGGCGCCGAGGAGGCCAAGCCGCTGCTGATGGAATGGCTGACCGACATCGGCTACGAGCAGCATCTGCTGGACAACGAGGAGAACGAGAAGGTGGCCGCGGCCCGCTGGGGCAATGTGCTGGACTTCGTCGACTGGGTGGCCAAGCGCTGCGGCGGCGAGATCACCCAGGACGGCGGCGCCACCTTCGAGGAGCCGAAGAAATCGGTGCTCGACGTGGCACAGACCATCAGCGTGATCCTCTCGCTGGCCGAGCGCGGCGACGAGCAGGACCAGGTGGTGCTGACCACGCTGCATGCCAGCAAGGGCCTGGAATGGCCGCATGTCTTCCTGGCCGGCGTCAACGAGGGCCTGCTGCCCTTCAAGGCCGACGACGAGGAGATGACCGCGCACCGCCTGGAGGAGGAGCGGCGCCTGATGTACGTCGGCATCACCCGCGCGCGCAAGACCCTGGCCGTCTCGACCCTGCGCCGGCGCAAGAAGGGCCGCGAGACCGTGATGGGCATTCCCAGCCGCTTCATCAAGGAGATGAAGCTGGACGAGAGCGGCGGCGTCAAGGAAGACCCGCGCGAAAAGCTCAAGCGCATGCGCGAGCAGCTGGCCGCGAAGGCGGCGGTGAGCGCGGCGGCGCAGAAGCAGGGCGAGTAGGGCGTTGTCGGTGGGCTGAGGGGAAACACCCACCAAGGCGGGGACCGCCCGGGCGGATTCCCGCCGGAGAATGCGGCGGCTCATTTGGGAGCCCACAACGATGAAAAGACCGATCCTGCTCACGCTCGCGGCGCTGGCCGCCTTCTATGCCCATGCGCGCTTGTCGTTCGCCGAACCCAAGGTGGCGTCTTGGCTGGTCCAGCATTCGGCCAGGGCCATGTCCGGCGACAGCGCGGCCTGCGACGACTATGTCGACCAGGTGGAGGTGAACCTGATCGCCGACGGCCGGCGCGGCAAATGGGAAGTGGAGGGTGGCAAGGAGGAGATGTGCGGCTACCTGAAGCAGGCGGCCGCGGCCTTCACGGTGCTGCAGGCGCGCACCCATTCCGAGTTCGACGAGATCCGCATCGTGCGCGAGGGCTTCCCCTGGACCAGCGCGCGGGTCAGCTACAGCCAGCGCATGACGGTGCAGGCGGACGGTCTGCCGGCCATGACGGTGAAGGGCGAGGACGAGCTTGTCGTCGTGCGCACGCTGACCGGCCTGAAGATCAAGTCGCTCAAATCGAGGTCCAGCGGCGGGCTCTGAGCGAGCGATCGATTGATCGATGGGGCGGTGGGGCGGTGGGGCCGGAGTTTTCGGCTAGCATCCACCCCGGTCCGGTGCCATTGCCGGCCACGTCGCTCGGACGGTTCCGGGCGCTTACGTGAGACACACCACATGACTTCTGCCTCTTCCGGCAGCAAGCGCCGCTTCGCGCGCATCGATCGCCTGCCCCCCTACGTCTTCAACATCACCGCCGAGCTGCGGGCGGCCGCGCGGCGGCGGGGCGAGGACATCATCGACATGAGCATGGGCAACCCCGATGGGGCCACGCCGCCGCACATCGTCGCCAAGCTCAACGAGGTCTCGCTGCGGCCCGACACGCATGGCTACTCGGCCAGCAAGGGCATCCCGCGCCTGCGCCGCGCGATCTCGCATTGGTACGAGCGGCGCTACGGCGTCGCGATCGATCCGGACAGCGAGGCCATCGTCACGATCGGTTCCAAGGAGGGCCTGGCGCACCTGATGCTGGCCACCTTGGACCGCGGCGACACGGTGCTGGTGCCCGACCCCAGCTACCCGATCCACATCTACGGCGCGGTGATCGCCGGTGCCGACATCCGCGCGATTCCCGTCTCCAGCGAGGTGGACTTCTTCGCCGAGCTGGAGAGGACCATCCGCGGCAGCTATCCGAAACCCAAGATGATGGTGTTCGGCTTCCCGTCGAACCCGACCGCGCAATGCGTGGATTTGAGCTTCTTCGAGCGCGTCGTCGCGCTGGCGAAGAAGCACGACATCCTGGTGGTGCACGACCTGGCCTATGCCGACATCGTGTTCGACGGCTACCAGGCGCCTTCGATCATGCAGGTACCCGGCGCCAAGGACGTGGCGGTCGAGTTCTTCACCTTGAGCAAGAGCTACAACATGGCCGGCTGGCGCGTCGGCTTCATGGTCGGCAATGCCGATCTGGTGGCCGCGCTGGCGCGCATCAAGAGCTATCACGACTACGGCACCTTCACGCCGCTGCAGGTCGCGGCGATCGCCGCGCTGGAGGGCGACCAGCAATGCGTGAAGGACATCGCGGCCAGCTACCAGCGCCGCCGCGACGTGCTCTACAAGGGCCTGACCGAGGCCGGCTGGGCGGTCGACTGCCCCAAGGCCAGCATGTACATCTGGGCCCGCATCCCCGAGCCCTACCGCGAGCTGGGCTCGCTGGAGTTCGCGCGCCAGCTGCTGGCCAAGGCCAAGGTCAGCGTCTCGCCCGGCATCGGCTTCGGCGACCATGGCGACGGCCATGTGCGCTTCGCGCTGATCGAGAACGAGTCGCGCATCCGCCAGGCGGTGCGCGGCATCAAGGCGATGTTCAAGGCCGACGGCCTGATGGGCTGAACGGGTGGAGGGGCGCTGTGCGCCCGCCGGCGGCAGAAGCTTATGGGGATTGGGTATTTGCCCGGTCCCGCGGAAGCGGGCAGCATTCAGGGTTTTCCACGAGAAGACCGAGACCCCTGCCCCATGCGACGCCGCAGCCCCTTCCGAACCTCCCTTGCCCTCGCCGCCCTGCTGGCCCTGGGCGCCGCCGCCACGACGACGGCGGTCCAGGCCAAGCCGCTGCGCTGGGCCAGCCAGGGCGATGTGCAGAGCTTCGACCCGCATGCCTATAACAGCGCGTTGAACAACCAGTTCAACGCCTTCGTCTACGAGGGCCTGGTGGCTTACGACCAGCAGTTCACGATCGAGCCGGCGCTGGCCTCGAAGTGGACCCAGGTGGAGCCGACGCGCTGGCGCTTCGAGCTGCGCCCGGGCGTGAAGTTCCACGACGGCACGCCGCTGACGGCCGACGACGTGGTGTTCTCCTTCGAGCGCGCGCTGGCGCCCAGCTCCAACTTCAAGGTGCTGCTGCAGGGCGTCAGCGGCGTGAAGAAGCTGTCGGCCGGCAGCGTCGAGATCCAGCTCTCGGCGCCGAACCCGGTGCTGCTGCGCCAGATCAGCGGCGTGCGCATCATGTCGAAGGACTGGTCGCTGAAGCACAAGATCGAGAAGCCGCAGAACTTCGCGCAGAAGGAAGAGACCCATGCGGTGCGCAATGCCAACGGCACCGGCCCCTTTGTGCTGAAGAGCAGCCAGCCCGGCATCAAGACCGAGCTGGCGGTCAATCCGAACTGGTGGGGCAAGCTGCAGGGCAATGTCAGCCAGATCGTCTACACGCCGATCACCTCGGACGCGACCCGCCTGGCCGCGCTGCTGTCGGGCGAGCTGGACTTCGTGCTCGATCCCGCGCCGCAGGACGTGCCCAAGCTGCGCAGCACGCCGGGCGTGAAGATCATCGAGGGCGCCGAGTTCCGCACCATCTTCCTGGGCCTGGACCAGGCCAGCGAGGAACTGTCCAGCAGCAACGTCAAGGGCCGCAACCCCTTCAAGGACCTGCGCGTGCGCCAGGCCCTGTACCAGGCGATCGACATCGAGGCGCTGAAGCGCGTGACGATGCGCGGCCTCTCGCAGCCGGCCGGCTCGCTGGTCGCGCCACAGGCCGATGGCTGGACCGCCGAGGGCGAGCGCCGCCTGCCCTTCGACGCCGCGCGCGCCAAGGCCCTGCTGGCCGAGGCCGGCTACCCGGAGGGCTTCTCGGTGCAGCTGGACTGCCCGAACGACCGCTATGTCAACGACGAGGAGATCTGCAAGGCGCTGACCTCGATGTGGGCCAAGGTCGGCGTGCAGGCCAAGCTGGCCAGCCAGGGCTCCAGCGTCTACTTCCCCAAGCTGCAGCGCAAGGAAAGCAATCTGCACCTGCTGGGTTGGGGCGTGGCCACCTTCGACGCGCTGTACTCGCTGCAGGCCCTGGTGCACAGCCCGGTGGGCCAGGACGGCAGCTGGAACTACGGCCGCTATGCCAATCCCAAGCTGGATGCGCTGATCGATGCCGCCAAGGTCGAGGGCGATGTTGCCAAGCGCCGCGGCCAGCTGCAGCAGGCGCTGAAGATCGTGCAGGACGATGTGGCGGTGATCCCGCTGCACCACCAGGTGATCCCCTGGGCCGCGCGCAGCAATGTGCAGGTGGTGCATCGCGCCAACAACCACATCGACGTGCGCTGGATCCGTATTGACTGAGCCAGCGCCTTCGGGCGAACCATGAGGGGCGGGCGGCCGCGCTTCTGCCAAGATGCGCCGCCATCATGCTGCTGCCCGTCTCGACCCCTCTGCTTGCCGCGCTGACCTTCTGCAGCGCGGCCTTTGCCATCCTCGGCAGCCTCAGCGGCCAGCAATGGCTGCTCTATCTCTTCAAGCCGCTGACCACCCTGCTGATCCTGGCCCATGCCTGGCCGCGCGGCCGCGGGCATGCGGTGCGGCGCTGGGTGCTGCTGGGCCTGCTGTGCTCGCTGGCCGGCGATATTGCGCTGATGTGGCCCGGCGAGAACTTCTTCATCGTCGGCCTGCTGTCCTTCCTGCTGGCGCATCTGAGCTATCTCTGGGCATTCACCCGCGTCGAGCGCTTCTTCCGTGCCTGGCCCTGGAGCTTCCTGTTCTATGCGCTGCTGGCCGGCCTGATCCTGAGCCGCCTGTGGCCCGGCGTGCCGGCGGAGCTGCGCCCGCCGGTGATCGCCTATGTGGCGTGCCTGGCCGCAATGGGCGCGCAGGCCGCGGCGCTGTGGCGGCGCCAGGGTGGCGCGGCATCTTTCGTGCTGGCGCTGGGCGGCCTGCTGTTCGTCGTGTCGGACGCGATCTTGGCAACCAACAAGTTCGCGGGACCGTTGCCGCGGGCCTCCTTGTGGGTGCTGATCACCTACTGGGCGGCACAATGGTGCATCGCGAGCTGGCTGGCGGCGCCTCAGGCATGGCAGGCTCAGGGTCAGGCCAGCGAAGGAAAGAAATAGCCAAGAGTCATTTGCGTTCGGCCAGACCGATCGGCACGATGCCGGGACTGCCTGTCAGCAGGCGGCTCCACGGCATGCACCGATCCAAGAAAGGTCTTGTTGATGGCCTATTCCGTTCTTCCAGGGCCGCTGGGCTTGGACATCCCCCAGCCTCCGCCCGATGCGGGCACGCTGTGGCGCGGTCGTTCGCCACTGCCCGGTCCGGTGGGGCTGATCACGGTATCCGGCGAGGATTCCGTGCCAGCGCCATCAGCTGCCGCATCGGCAGAACCGGTGCCCCAGCAGCCTGCGGCCACGCCCGAGGGCGGGAAACGCTCGCTCACCGCCGGTGAAGTGGCGATGGCCCGCAAGCTGTTCAAGGACGCGCTCGACTACACCGTCGTCAAGGTACACAACGACGAGTACCTGCCCTTCGGCTTGCAGCCGGACGACACCGCGATGGCGCCCAATGGCGAGATCTATTTCAACCCGGCGCATTTCAAGGAGGACTTTTCGCAGGAGAGCAATCGCAGCAAGCGCTGGTTCATGCATGAAATGGTGCATGTGTGGCAGTACCAGCTCGGTTACCCGGTACGGCTGCGCGGCGCGATCCGCATCGGCCTGGATTATGGTTACGAGCTGAAGACGGGTAGGACGCTTGGTCGCTACAACATGGAAGCGCAGGGCGACCTGCTGGCCGACTACTTTGCGCTGAGGCATTTGAATGCGCCGACTGTGATGCAGCAAAAGCAGCACGCCAAGGATCTGACCCTTTTCGAAGAGGTACTCAATGCTTTCCTCCGTGATCCAGCCGACACCACGAACCTGCCGTGAGGCCCTGACCGTCTTGGGCCTGTGTGCCATGCTCGGCACGGCTTGCGCCTACTCGCGCATGGGCGAAGCCGAGGTGCGGTTGCAGGATGGGCAGCCTTGCTTCACGCTCAGCGCCAAGGAAGCGAAACGAGGCGCAACGGTCCGCTTGCAGGCATTGGTGATCTCAGACCTTTCATCCAAGCCGGTAACCGATGTGTGGTCGATGAGCCTTGATCCCATGCGTTCGGCTCCACTGTCGCCCGCCAGTTGCATGGCCTATGGCCAGATCCCGACCGGAGCCGAAGCGGCACCTGCCCCGGAACTCAAGACGGGTAGGGTGTACGAAGTCTTTCTCAATGGGCGGCGCTCGGATCCGTCGGACCCGACACAGGGCTACATCGCCAAGTTCTGCTTGGTGGCCGATGAGGCGGGTGGCCGGCGGCTGATGCCTGTGGAGTTCGGCAGCCGGGCGCGGACCGAAGGCGTCTGTCGCTGATTTGGGGCGGCCTGATGTCCGCTCCCCACGTTGGCTAAATCAGCCCCCTCAGCGCCCGGGCCGCCGCGGCGCGCCACACCGGCGCGGGATCCACCCGGTCCAGCATGCGGCAGGCAGCGACCAGCTTGATCGCATGGTCGTTGTGCTGGGCGACCGCCGCGCTGGCGAGTGCGGGCCAATCCTGCACGGGTTCGCCGACCGGCAGCGGATCGGCCATCGCACTGCGGGCCGCCGCGCTGCCGGACAGCAGCGCCGCGGCCACCGCCGGCACGAAGGGGGCCAGGTCTTGCGCCTCAAGCCAGGGCTTGAGCATGAGTAGCAGCGCTGCGCTGGCCGTGACCAGGTGCAGCACGGTGAAATCGCCCGTGTGGACATACAGCGCGGCCGCATGGCGGGCCAGCGCGGGCAGCTCGCCGCTGGGCAGGCGGCCGGCGAGGGCGCGCCAGTCCTCGCGCCGGCTCCAGTCGACCATGCGCTGGAAGATCAGGCGGCGCTGCGGCATGGCCTCCTGGTCGGGCAGCGCGCTCAGCGCTGCGAGCCAGTCGGGCAAGCTCAGCGGCGTCGAGGGCGTGCGTTCGCCGGATGCCAGCGGCAGATGGCGGCTGGCCCAGTAGGCCAGCGCGGCGGCCAGTTCGCCGGCGTGTCCATGGCGCAGGGCATGGCCGACGCGGATCAGGCCATGGAAGGCCGCGCCGCCGACGCCGGTCATCAGCGCCGGCAGCTCCCGGCGCAGCAGCGCGTCGCGGCCCTGGGTCTGCAGCGCCGCGCGGTAATGCGCGAACCAGGCCGGGTAGTCCTCGATGCGGCCGAGTTGCGCGGGGCGGGCCGAGCCCTGTGTTGGCTGCTGCGGCACGGGGCTCAAGCGCGCGCCGTAGCGACGCTGGAACTCGCGCAGCCGTGCGGCGTCGGCGCCCAGATCCTGCAGCGCGTCCAGCGCCATCGGCAGGTGCGAGCTGAGCTGGTCCTCGTACTCGGGGTCCAGGCCCAGGCCTGCGTCGAGCAGCTCGTGCAGCGTGGCCATGGGGGCTGCTACAGCGTCCGCGGGCTCGCTCGGTTTGCCCGCTCTTGGCGTCATCGTCGTTGTCATGGCTTCGTCGTGAGAGATCAGATGGGTCTCACGATAGAAGCTCAAGCTAACTTGATGTCAAGCGCGAGGGCTCCATCGATCAGCCTGGCCGGTAGACGAGCGCAAAGCGTTCGCAGACGACCGGCATGCGCTCCGAGAACTCGCGCCCGGCCCTGGCGCATTCGCGGCCGAAGTAGGCCCGGTGGCCCTGCCGCCAGAATTCCAGCGAGCCGTCGCCTTCGCCCTCCAGGGCCGCGAACTCGGCCGACACCTCATCGAAGGGCACGACGTCGACCGCCTGCGTCTCGATGATGCACAGCGCCCGCTCGCCGGACCAGTCGGTGACGATGCTGAGGTCGCCGACCCGCGGTGGACGCCGGCCCTCCACCTCGAAGGACCAGGCCGAACTCGCCGTCGCGCGCTTAGCTCCTTGCAGCACCAGCGCGGCGAGCTCGTTGGCCAGCGCTTCGCTGTCGCCGAAGGCGAAGGCCTCGTAGAAGTGCTCGGCATCGACGCTGCCGCTGGCAGTGGAGGCGGCGAAGGCGTGCCAGACGGTGGACAGGTGTGGAGGGATGGGCATGGTGAGCTTGGCAACCCAAGTTGGAAATGGACGTGGGTGGGGGGGAAAGAACGCGGAGTCGACAGTCAGTGATCCGAGCTGCGCCCTCGAAGCCAGGCAATCACGTTGAAAGCGGCCACCGCGATCACAGTGGCCAGAGGGTGTAAGCGCTGATCGACATCACGATCACCCCGGTGCCGAAGTCGTCCTCGCAGCCCTTGCAGGTTGGCGGCAGCAGTAGCTCAAGAAGGAATGCAGTTGCGCCGAACCACGAAACCAGACCGATTGCCGTCGGTATCAGCAGCCTCTTCATCTCATGCCTTTGTCGCTTGTCAGGCGCCAAGCATGCATTGCATGGGTGAGGTCAATGTGAAGTGGATACGAAACAGGAGCCCGCTCCGGCTGCGTGGCAGCCCGCCCCTCACATCCCCTTGAACAAATGCGTATAGCTCCGGCTCACCTCGAGCTTCTCGTTGTTCCCCTTCACGCCCACCAGCTGGCGGCCGCGGAAGTCGCGCGTCACGCCGGCGATGGCCTTGACGTTGACCAGGGTCGAGCGGTGGATCTGCCAGAACAGGGCCGGGTCGAGTTCGTCGACCAGCTCCTTGATCGGCTTGCGGATCAGGGCCTCCAGGGTGGCGGTCTGCACGCGGGTGTACTTCTCGTCGCTGATGAAGAACAGCACGTCTTCGACCGGGATCATCTGGATCGCCTGGCCGACGGTGGCCTGGATCCATTGCAGGTAGGCCGGCTTGCCGCCCGGGTTCAGCTGGGCCGAGAGCTTGTGCAGCAGCTGCTGCAGCGGCGCGGCGTTGCTGTTGCCGCCGCCGCCCGACTCGGGGGCGGCGTCGGCGTTGTCCTGGCGCTGCGCCAGGCGCTTCTTGATGCGCTGCACCGTGACCTGCAGGCGCTCGCGTTCGGCGGGTTTCAGCACATAGTCGGCCACGCCCTGCTCGAAGGCCTCGACCGCGTACTGGTCGTAGGCGGTGATGAAGACGATCTCGGGCACCAGCCACTCGTCGTCGTCGCCCTGGTCGGGCAACTGGGCGATCTGGCGCGCGGCGTCGACGCCGGTCAGACCCGGCATGCGGATGTCCAGGAACACCAGGTCCGGCTTGTGCTCGCGCACCAGATCGACCGCTTCCAGGCCGTTCTTGCCTTCGGCCACGATGTCCAGCTCGGGCCAGACCTCGGTCAGGCGGCTGCGCAGCTGTTCGCGCATCAGGCGTTCGTCGTCGGCCAGCACGGCCCGGATGCGAGATGGGGTACTTGTTGTCGTCGTCTCATTCATGGGCGCAATGCTAGCCGCGCCCTCAGGGCTGCGCGGCCGCGGCGCCCTGGGGTTTCTCCGGGGTCTTGCGGCGACGCAGCAAGACCCACAGCAGCAGCCCGGCCAGCAGCAGCGGCGACAGCAGCAGGCCACCGACGCCGACCATGGCCAGCAGCGCGACGCCCAGCAGGCTGGCGACGATCAGCAGCGGCAGCCCCAGGCCCAGCACCAGGGCCAGCGGCAGCACGACCAGCAGCACCAGGGCGGTGACCAGGCCGCCGAACAGCAGGCCGCTCCAGTGCATCGCGTGCAGTTCGTGCAGGCCCAGGTCCTCGCCGTTGACGCTGACGCTGATGCCGGGCTGCGCAACCAGCTCATGCCAGATCGCGAAGCCGCCGGCCACCGCCAGCACGGTCAGCAGCAGACTGAGCAGCAGGATGGCTTTCAGGAATCGTTTCATGCGGTGGCTCCTTGCTGGGTATTGGCCGGCGCGGCGGGGTCCTCGCTGCGGCTGCGGTAAGGCACGGTGATCGTCACGACGGTGCCGGAGGGCTGGTTCTCGCTGACGGTGACGCCGGCCTTGGGGCCGTACAGCAGCATCAGGCGCTCGCGGATATTGGCCAGGCCCACGCCGGTGCCGGAGGTGGCGGCGCGGCCGAAGCCCAGGCCGGTGTCGGCCACGGTGACGGCCAGCTTGCCGTGCACGATCTCGGCCTTGACGGTCAGCTTGCCGCCCTCGGCCTTGGGCTCCAGGCCGTGCTTGATCGCGTTCTCGACCAGGCCCTGGATCATCATCTGCGGGAACTCGGCCGACAGCAGGCCCTCGGGCACCAGGATCTCGGTCTGCAGCCGCTCCTCCATGCGCACCTTCAGGATTTCCAGATAGGGCCGAATCACCGCCAGCTCGCGGCCCAGGTCGCGCCCGCCGTTGGCATTGGCCTCGCGCATCGTCGGCATCGAGGCGCGCAGCAGCGCGATCAGGTTCTTCTGCATCTGCGAGGCGCGCGGCGGGTCGGTCTCGATCAGGTGGTCGATCGAGGCCAGGGTGTTGAACAGGAAATGCGGCTCCACCTGGGCCTGCATCGCGGCCATCCGGGCCTCAACCACCTGGCGCTTCAGCGACTCGGCCTCGGCCGTCTCGGTGGCCTGGGCGGCCTTGACCTCGGCCTGGATGCGGCCTTTGTAGGTGATCTTGATGATGGCCGAGGCGATCACGATGAACACCGCCAGGTCCATCAGGAAGTCGCCCAGGTGCACCACGCGCACCCGCACCCGCGGCTCTTCATCCTCGCGGCCGATCGCATCGCGCAGCGCCTGCTCGGCGTCATGCTTGGCCTGTTCGGCATCGTGCCGGGCCTGCTCGGCATTGCGGACGGCCTCCTGGATTGCCTCCTTGGCCTCGGCGATGGCATCGCGCACCTCGGCGGACCGGCTGGCCGATTCGGGCAGGCGGATCTCGATCGCGGGCAGGGCACTGGCGGCGCTGCTGGCCGGGGCGGCAGAGGCGGCGGCCGAAGCCGCCGTGCTGCGCGGGACCACCCGCACGCCGCGTTCGTCGATCGTCACCTCGTAATGCACGCCCTCGCCGGAGGTCGGTGCCGGCTTGGCGGCCGGGGCCGGTGGCGCCGCCGGGGCTGCAGGTGCCGGCTTGGCGGGCTTGACCGGCTTGCGCGTGGGCGCCTCCTCAATCCGCTCGGTCACGCGCCAGGTGAAGGGTGGAATGGCCTGCAGCACATTGGCGCCGACCAGCAGCAGCAGGGACAACATCGCAAAGCGCTTCCAGCTGATGCCGACCAGCCAGTTGGCATAGGTGCGGAAGGCGCGCATCAGGGTGGTGCTGAGGGCCTGCCAGCGGGCGTAGACCGTGTCGGGCTGTCGGGGGGCGGATGCGGGAGCGTTCATCTGGGCGGGACCTCTTGGATGGTGCGGACTGTACGCAAGCCCGCCGGGGCCGCCCATGGCGGCGCGATGCACTGCGGCCCGCCCGGCCCCAGCTGCACCAAGAAGCGACAGTCCGTCACCGCCCTGTCATGCGCCAGAAAAGAGAAAGCCCCGCGCGCGGCGGGGCTCGATGGGGTGCGGTGGTGCTTGCTCGCTCAGCTCATCCAGGACTGGAGCACCAGGATCAGCAATAGCAGGACCGCCATTGCCAGTTGTACGCTGCGTTGTTGAAACACGGCTTCTCTCCCTATGTTGCGGTGCATCATAGAACGAGACCTGGCCGCCCCGGTCTCCCCAATCTGTAGGATTCCGGGGCGAATTTGTAAGCGAGCGCTTCCGTTGCGCCCTTACTGGCGCACGGCCTCGACCTGGATCACCAGCTTGACGTTCTTCGGGAAGCCCCAGGCCAGGCCGTAGTCGATGCCCCATTGAGTGCGGTCGATCGTGGCCTCGAAGTCACCGCCGCAGACCTCGCGCTTGAGCATCGGGTTCTGGTAGCAGTTGAAGTTGGTGGCCTTCAGGGTGACCGGGTTGGTCTTGTCCTTCAGGGTCAGTTGGCCGTTGACCTCGCTGACCTTGTCGCCGTTGAAGACGAACTTGTCGCCGACGAACTTGGCGGTCGGGAACTTCTCGGCCGAGAAGAAATCGTCGCCCAGCAGGTGCTTGTTCATCGGCGCCACGCCGGTGTTGACCGAGGCGATCTCGAACGTGATCTCGACCTTGCCGGTCTTGGCGGTCTTGTCCAGGGCCACGGTGCCTTCCTTCTTGTCGAAGCGGCCGCGGTTCGTCGAGGTGCCGAAATGGCCGATCTCGTAGGTCACGAAGGTGTGGGTCGGGTCGATCGCGTAGTTGGCGGTCTGGGCCTGGGCAAAGGCGCTCAGACCCAGGGCGGCGGCGGCGATCAGGGCTTTCTTAATAATCATCATGTTGCTTCCCGTGGTGGGTGGTGTTGGAAAAGAAGGAGGGGGATGAAGGGCCGGATTCAGAGGGCGGCGACGCCCTTGAAGACCAGCTTGAACTTGACCTGCACGTCGTTGGCGACCATCGAGGTGTCGCTCCACTCGCCGTCGCCGATCTTGTATTCCAGGCGCTTGAGCACGAAGCCGCCGGTCGCGGTGGACAGGCCGCCGGCCTGGGCCAGGGTCACCGGCACCGTGATGTCGCGGCTCTGACCCTTGATCGTCAGCTTGCCGGCGATGTCGTAGCGGCCCGGGCCGGTGGCCTTGATCGCGGTGCTCTGGAACTGGGCCTGCGGCAGCTTCTTGCTGTCGAACCAGGCCGGCTTGGCCAGCTCGACGTCCAGCTCGGGCGCCGGCAGGCTGACGCTGCCCAGGTCGATCGTGAAGCCGACCTTGCCGGCCTCGGGCTTCTTGGGGTCGAAGTTCAGCTGGGCGTCGAAGCGCTTGAAGCGGCCGTCCACCGGCACGCCCATCTGGCGGCTGGTGAAGTTCAGCTCGCTCTGGGCGGGCTGCAGCTGGGCCTGCGCCTGTGCCAGTTGCAAGGCGCTGGCGGCCAGCAGGGCGGCGGTGACGACGAGACGACGATGCATGGCGATGGATCCTCGAAGAACGGTGAAGAAAAAAATTTGGTTCAGGAACGGCCGGGCAGCATGCGCGCCATCAGGCCGTCGCGATCGACGAACTGGTGCTTCAGTGCCGCCGCCACATGGGCGACGACCACCGCGGCCAGGCCATAGGCCAGCCATTGGTGCAGGCCCTTCAGCGTCTCGGCCAGGGCCTTGTCCGGCGCGACCAGGTCGGGCAGCGGCAGCAGGCCGAACCAGACGATCGGGAAGCCGGCGGCCGAACTGTAGGTCCAGCCGGCCAGCGGTACGGCGAAGAACAGCACATAGAGCAGGCGATGCGCCCAGCGGGCGACCTGCTGCTGCCAGGCCGGCGCGGGCAGGTCGGCCGGGGCCGCATGCGTCAGGCGCCACAGCAGGCGCAGCGCCGACAGCGCCAGGATCGTCATGCCGGCCCATTTGTGCCAGTTGTAGAGCTTGAGCCGGCTCATCGAGAAGGGCAGCCCCACCATATAGAGACCGACCCCGAAGGCGCCGACGATGGCCAACGCCAGCAGCCAGTGGAAGGCGATCGCGATCGGGTCGTAGCGGGTGGCGTTGCGGTTGGGCATGGTGGCGCGGTGGCTGATCCTGGGAGGGCAGTGTGCATGGCCGCGGGCGGGGGGCGGTTCATGCGGCTTGAGCCCATGGTTCACAGATTTTGAATGGCGACCGGCTCGGCCGCTTGAAAAGGCCGAGTAACCATTGGTTTCGAATCGCGTCATGCCCCGGTCATGCCGCCTGCCCAAGATTCGCGCCGTCAGCCTGAGGAGGACCGCTGAATGGACCTGATCGCCAAGATCGATGCCCTGTTTGCCCGCCGGGGCGCCTGCCGCTATGCCGGCGAGCGCCGCGAGGGCGTCACCGCGCTGGAGCATGCGCTGCAATGCGCGCAGCTGGCCGAATGGGCCCATGCCGACAACAGCCAGGTGGCGGCCGCACTGCTGCATGACCTGGGCCAGCTGATGGACGGCGGCCCGCAGGACGAGCTGCAGGACGACCGCCACGAGCAGCGCGCACTGCCGCTGCTGGCCACCGGCTTCGGCCCCGACGTGCTGGAGCCGATCCGCCTGCATGTGCTGGCCAAGCGCTACCTGGTCAGCACCGATGCGAACTACGAGGCCGGCCTGTCCCCCGCCTCGCGCCACAGTCTGGCCCTGCAGGGCGGGCGCATGAAAGCCGAGGAGCAGCTGATCTTCATGGCCCATCCGCACGCCAGCGCGGCGCTGCAACTGCGCCGCTGGGACGATCTGGCCAAGCTGCCGGGCAAGCGTACGCCGCCGCTGGCCTATTACCTGGCACTGCTGGAGGACGAGCTGCAGCGCAGCCGCCGCCCGCGCCGGGTCGCGATCGCTTAAGGCGCTCTTAATCTTCTCCCACTTGAGGGGGATGGCCGAGCCTCGGGTCGAGTCGGATACTGCTTTTCGACCGTTGCGCTGCCTGGACCTCAGCGTGGCGGTCGAGGGGAGGAGTGCTATGCCGGCAACGCAAATACCGCAAGGGTTTGCCTGCCGGCATAGTTTTTTGTGCATGGCACAACTGAGCGTGCATTTTCTGCGCCAGCTTGATATAAAACCCGCAACATCCCGGTAACAAGGTGGCCCGCGCGGGCGGCCGGCCGGGCGGGCTCGCCAAGGGAGGCGCCATGTTGCAGCCAGGGTCCGTCTTGGACACTGCCGCGCTGAGGGTTTTGCTGGACAGCGATGTGCCCGTCGGACTGGCCGTCTTGGACCAGGACCTGCGCTACCGCCACATCAACCGGGCCCTGGCCGAGGCCAATGGCGTCGGCATCAACGACCATCTGGGGCGCAGCGTCGCCGAGGTGCTGCCCGCCGCGGCCGATACCCTGGTGCCGCTGCTGCGCGAGGTGCTCGCGACCGGCCGGGCGCGCCGCAATTTCCGCGTCGAGGCCGAAGTGCCGAGCCTGCCCGGCGAGCTGTCCGAATGGGAGGCCAGCTATCTGCCGATCCACGAGGGGAGCGGGCCGGACTCTCCGGTGGTGGGCGTGCTGGTGCAGGCGCTGAACCGCAGCCTGGAGCGCCAGACCCGCCAGCAGCAGCTGCGCAGCGAGCAGCAGTTGCGTCGCGTATTGGACAGTCTGTTCGTGTTCGTCGGCGTGCTGAGCCCGGAGGGCATCCTGCTGGAGTCGAACCGCGCGCCGCTGGAAGCCGGCGGCCTGAGTCTGGACCAGGTCAAGGGCCTGCCGCTGTGGGAGACCTACTGGTGGAGCCATGATCCCGAGGAGCAGCTGTGGCTGCGCGACGCGGTGCGCCGTGCCGCCGCTGGCGAGACGGTGCGGCGCGACATCGTCGCGCGCATGCTCGGCGACAGCCGCATGGCGGTGGACTTCATGCTGGCGCCGCTGCGCGACGAGCGCGGCCGTGTCACCCACCTGATCCCCTCGGGCATCGACATCAGCGCGCGCCGCGCCAGCGAGCAGGCGCTGCAGGCCAGCGAGGAGCGCTTCCGGCGCGTCTTCGAGGGTGCCACGGTCGGCATGGGCCTGATCGACGCCAGCGGCCGTATCCTGCTGGCCAATGAGAGCATGGCGCAGATGTTTGGCTACACCCGCATGGCGTTGGCCGGCATGGCGGTGCACCAGCTGGTGCCCGAGCGCCAGCGCGGCCAGCATGTCGAGCATGTGCAGCATTTCATGCGCGAGCCGGCGTTGCGCTACATGGCCAAGCGTCAGGAGCTGTATGCGCTGCGGCAGGACGGCAGCGAGTTCGCGGTCGAGATCGGCCTGAACCCGCTGCCGGGCAGCGCCGGCCAGCAGGTGCTGGCGACGATCAGCGATGTCTCGGCGCGGCGCGCCGCGCAGATCCAGATCGAGCGTGCGCTGACCGAGAAGACGGTGCTGCTCAACGAGGTGCATCACCGCGTCAAGAACAATCTGCAGGTGATCTCCAGCCTGCTGAGCTTGCAGTCGCGCAATGCCGCGCCCGAAGTGCAGGCGGCGCTGCGCGACAGTCAGAGCCGGGTGCGCTCGATGGCGCTGATGCACCAGCTGCTGTTCGAGCGCCGCGACTTCAGCGCGCTCGAGCTGGGCCCCTTCCTGTACCGCCTGGCCACGCTGATGCGCGACACCTACCTGGGCGGCGCGGCCAGCGCCATCGTGCTGCATGTAGAGGCGCCGGAGGAGGGCTGCCGGCTCGACCTGCAGCGAGCCGTGCCCTGCGGCCTGCTGGTGACCGAGCTGGTGACCAATGCGATCAAGCATGGCTTCCCGGGTGGGCGTAGCGGCCAGATCCTGGTGCGGCTGTGGCCGGACCTGGGGGTGGTCGAGGTGGCGGACGACGGCGTCGGCCTGCCCGAGGGGCTGGAGCTTGGCCAGGGTCGCAGCCTGGGCCTGCAGCTGCTGCCGCTGCTGGCCGAGCAATGCCGCGGCCGGCTCGAGCTGCAGCGCGGCCTGGGCGGCGGTACCCGTATGCTGTTGCACCTGGAGGGTCTGGCCCATGTTTGAGCGCGACGACGAGGCGCGACCGCTGCGGGTGCAGATCGTCGAGGACGAACGCATCGTCGCGCTGGACCTGCGCAGCGGGCTGGAGCAGCTCGGCTTCCAGGTGGTCGGCATCGCGGCCAACGAGCCGGATGCGCTGACCCTGGCCGAACAGGCGGTGCCGGACCTGGTGCTGATGGACATCCATCTGGACCAGGGCAGCGACGGCATCAGCGCGGCGCGCCAGATCCGCGAGCGCCTGGCGGTGCCGGTGGTGTTCCTGACCGCCTATGGCGAGCCCGAGGTGCTCAAGCGCGCGGCCGAGGCCGCGCCCTATGGCTATCTGCTGAAGCCCTTCGAGCTGCGCGAGCTGAATGCGACGGTGCGCATGGCGATGGCGCGACGCCATGAGGAAGTGAAGACCGAGAAGGCCGAGCGCCGCCTGCTGCTGGCGCTGGAGGCGGCGCGCCTGGCGGTGCTGGAGCTGGACAACGGCGACGGCCGCCTGCGCTGGAGCGGCCATGGCCTGGGCGGCGAGCTTGCGCCGCTGGGCCAGGCGCTGAGCCTGGAGGAGCTGCGCCAGCGCCTGGAGCCCGAGGCGGTGGCGGCGCTGCAGGCGCTGATCGAGCGGGGCCTGCCGCTGGACCTGGTGTGCCGCTGGGCGAATGCGCCGGCCGCGCCGCGCTGGCTGGAGATCCATGCCAGGCGCTTTGAGCGCGAGGGCCTGGTGATGGGCATGGTGCGCGACGTCAGCGACCGCGTCGAGAACGAGGCGCGGCTGCGTCAGGCTCTGGTGGTGTTCGAGTCCACCGACGAGGCCATCCTCTTCCTCGATGCCGAGGAACGGGTGCTGAGCGCGAACCCCGCCTTCACCCGGCTGACCGGCTGGCGCGAGGTCGAGGTGCGGGGCCGGCGGCCGCAGAGCTTTTTGTACGCACGCCGCCAGGGCGACCGCCAGCAGCGCGAGCCGCAGCAGGGCCGGCGCCATGGCGAGGTGACCTGCCGCAAGCGCGACGGCCGTACCTTCCCGGCGCTGGAGCATCTGTGCGCGGTGCCGGATGCCGAGGGGCGAGCGACCCATCATGTGCTGAGCTTCTCGGACATCAGCGAGATCCGCGACACCCAGTTCAAGCTGCAGCATCTGGCGCTGCACGACGCGCTGACCGGGCTGGGCAACCGCCTGCATCTGCAGGAGGCCCTGCATGCCTGCCGCCGCGATATGCATCTGGGCCTGCTGTTCATCGACCTGGACGGCTTCAAGACCATCAACGACACCCTGGGCCATGACCGTGGCGACGAGCTGCTGAAGGTGCTGGCGCGGCGCCTGCGCACCCAGCTGCGCCGCGAGGATCTGGCGGTACGCCTGGGCGGCGACGAGTTCGTCGTGCTGCTGCGCGAGCCGGGCCGGGTGGAGGACGCGCAGCGCGTCGCGGCCAAGCTGCTGGCCGCGCTGGCCACGCCGGTGCAGCTGGCCGGCCAGCCGGTGCAGGTGACCGCCAGCATCGGCCTGGCGCTGTACCCCGAGCAGGTGCCGGACCCGGAGCTTTTGCTGAAGGCGGCGGACGCGGCGATGTATGTGGCCAAGGCGCGCGGACGCAATCGCAGCGCGGTCTATGCGCCGGCGCTGTCCGAGGAGGCCGACGAGCAGCTGCGCATCGAGCAGGCGCTGCGCCAGGCGCTGCGGCGGCGCCAGCTGAGCCTGCAATGGCAGCCGGTGGTCGACATGACCGACGGCTCGTTGCTGGGCGCCGAGGCGCTGCTGCGCTGGCAGCATCCGCAGCTCGGGCGCGTCTCGCCGGCGCGCTTCATCCCGGTGGCCGAGACCCTGGGCCTGATCGTGCCGATCGGTGCCTGGGTGCTGGACCAGGCCTGCGCGCAAGCGGCGGCCTGGGCGCGGCAGCGGCCGGGCTTTCGCATCGCGGTCAATGTCTCGGTGCGCCAGTTCGAGCAGGACGATGTGCCGGGGCGGGTGCGCAGCGCGCTGGAGCGCCATGGCCTGGCGCCCGATTGCCTGGAGGTGGAGGTGACCGAAAGCCTGTTCGGCAACGCCGCGGCGCTGCGCCCGATGCTGGACGAGCTGCGCGCGCTGGGCGTGCGCATCGCGCTGGACGACTTCGGCACCGGCTATTCCTCCTTGGGTCAGCTGCAGACCCTGCCGCTGGACCGGCTGAAGATCGACCGCAGCTTCGTCGCCGAGCTGGACAGCGGCGGGCGCGGCCTGGCGATCGCGCAGACCATCGTCACGCTGGCGCAGAGCCTGGGCCTGGCGCTGACGGCCGAGGGGGTGGAGACCGAGGCGCAGCGCCGCATCCTGCTGGAGCTCGGTGCGCGGGGCGCACAGGGCTGGCTGTTCCATCCGGCGATGCCGGCCGCCGCGCTGGAAACCCTGCTGCA
This sequence comes from Roseateles sp. DAIF2, assembly GCF_015624425.1. NCBI lineage: Bacteria > Pseudomonadati > Pseudomonadota > Betaproteobacteria > Burkholderiales > Sphaerotilaceae > Roseateles > Roseateles sp. DAIF2. The sequence continues at coordinate 698,377 of NZ_CP049919.1, forward strand.
GGCCCCGGCCGGCAAGTGATCACAAAAGAGGAGGAATCCCGCGGCGGCGCGCCCGTGCGGTGTTATGGTTGCGCGCTTTACAAAATTGGCATTGACGTTGCGGACGGACGCGATCTGTGACTGCGGAACGGGATCCATGCGCAGGCCCTTGATCATCGACATTTATAGCGGGATGGCGACGTGAACAGCACCGAACGCCGCGAGCAGATCGACGTCGACGCCGCGCTGCTGCAGCTGCTGGCCAAGCAGGGCCGGCGCGTGCCCTATCCGGTGGGCCTGAGCGCGGTGGTGATCGCGGTGCTGGCGGCCGACCGCATCGCGCCCTGGCTGTGCATCGCCTGGGTCGGCCTGGTGTTCGCGGTGCTGGCGTTGCGCTGGTGGGCGCTGGGCCGGCTGCCGCGTCTGGAGCAGTTCTCGCTGCAGCGCCGCCTGCAATGGGCGGTGGCCTTAAGCGCGTTGAACGGCGTGGTGTTCAGCCTCTCGCTGTTCTTCGCACCCTATCTGAGCGACTACCAGCGCATGGTGCAAACCATTTTGCTGCTGGGCCTGGCGGCCGGCGCGGTGGCAACCACCGCCGGCAATGCGCGCGTGTTCCTGGCCTTTCTGATCCCGGTCTCGCTGGCCAACAGCCTGGCCTGGGTCAGCGGCGGCGGCGTGCATGCGGTGACCTGGATCGAATGGGTGCTGGGCGCGCTGATCCTCGGCTTCGCCTGGATCCTGGCCAGCCTGGCGCGGGATGCCTGGCGGGTCTTCGTCGAGTCGGTCAACATCCGCGCCCAGCAGCTGAAGAACAACCAGCAGCTGCGCCTGGCGCTGCAGCAGGCCGAATCGGCGATCCGTGCCAAGACGCGTTTCTTCGCCTCGGCCAGCCATGACCTGCGACAGCCGATGCACACCCTGAGCCTGTTCGGCGCGGCGCTGACGATGCGGCCGCTGGATGATGCGAGCGCCGAGATCGCGCGCAATATGAACATGGCGCTGCGCTCGCTGGCCTCGCAGATGGATGCGCTGCTGGACATCTCCAAGCTCGACGCCCAGGTGGTACAGGTCAGCAACGAGGTGTTCTCGCTGGCCGGCTGGCTGTCGCGCCTGCAGCAGGAATTCGTGCCGGCCGCGCATGGCAAGGGCCTGTCGGTGCATCTGGACTGCCCGCCGCAGGCCTGGGTCGAGAGCGACCCGGTGCTGCTGGAGCGGGTGGTGCGCAATCTGATCGACAACGCGATCAAGTACACCCAGAAGGGCTCGATCTACATCAGCGCGCAGCGCCAGGGCGAGCTGTGGCGGGTTGCGGTGCGCGACACCGGCATCGGCATCGCCGAGGACGAGAAGGCGCGTGTGTTCGAGGAGTTCTACCAGATCGGCAATCCGGAGCGCGACCGCGCCAAGGGCCTGGGCCTGGGGCTGTCGATCGTCAGCCGCCTGGTCGACCTGCTGGACCTGCATCTGGAGATGGAGTCCGAGCATGGTGTCGGCTCCTGCTTCAGCCTCAGCATCAGCGCGGCCGAGCCGCGCCATGTGGCGACCGTGTCGGACGCCGAACTGGGCGCGCGGCTGAACAATCTGCGCGTGCTGGTGATCGACGACGAGGACCAGGTGCGGGTCGCGATGTCGACCCTGCTGGCCAGCTATGGCTGCGAGGTCGAGTTGGCCAGCAGCACCCGCGAGGCCATGGTCAAGGGCCTGACCAAGGTGCCGGATCTGGTGCTGTGCGATCTGCGCCTGCGCGGCGCGGACGACGGGCTGGCGGCGATCCGTTCGCTGCGTTCGGCCCATCCGCGCCTGCCGGCGGTGCTGATCAGCGGCGACACGGCGCCCGAGCGCCTGCGCGAGGCCCATGCGGCCGGCCTGACCCTGCTGCACAAGCCGGTCTCGGCGGAACAACTGGTGGCGGCCATGCAGGCGGCCATCGCGGAACGAGGGAGTATCAGCAATGTCATTCGGGGAGAGGCCGGCGCCATCGGCTGAGCCATCGTCATCAGATCCATCGTCGCCGGCGACCGCCCTGCGCTGGCTGTCCGAGCCTCTTGAGCAACTGCTGGCCGATGGCCAGACCGAATTCGACATCCTGATCATCGGCAGCGGCTATGGCGGCGCGGCTGCGGCCGAGCATTTCTCGCGTTGCCGCGGCCCCGAGGGTCAGGTCTTGCGGATCGCGGTGCTGGAGCGCGGGCGCGAGTACCTGCCCGGCGCCTTCCCGGAGCGCATGGCCGATCTGCCGGGCCATGTGCGCTTCGCGAGCTCCGGTTCGGGCGCGGTGCGCGGCTATCGCGAGTCGCTGTTCGACTTCCGCGTCGGCCCCGATATGTGCGTCGCGCTGGCCAGCGGCCTGGGCGGCGGATCGCTGATCAATGCCGGCGTGATGGAGCCGGCGCGCCCCGAGGTGTTCGCCGGCGGCGCCTGGCCCGAAGGCATCCGGCGCGACCCCGGCCAGATGGCGGCCTGGTACGAGCGCGCCGGCCGCGCGCTGGGCAGCCTGGACGCGAACGGCGCGCCGAACACGATCGAGCGGCTCGCGCCGGTCTATGCGCCGCGCCGCGCCGAGTTCATGCACAGGCTCGACCCGGCGCGCGCGAAGACGGTGCCGATCACGGTGGCGCTGGACGAGCGGCCGCTGAGCCCCGCGGGCCTGGACCTGAACCGCTGCGTTGCCTGCGGCGACTGCGCGACCGGCTGCAACCATGGGGCCAAACAGTCGCTCGACACCAATCTGCTGCTGCAGGCGCGGCAGCGCGGCGTGCGCCTGGTGACCGGTGCGACGGTGCTGCGCCTGGAACCGGCCGGGGAGGCCGGCTGGTCGGTGCTGCTGCGCTATACCGACGAGCTGCTGCACGAGCGCGAACCGGCGCGCCCGCTGCGCCTGGTCGCGCGCCAGGTGGTGCTGGCCGCCGGCACCCTGGGCAGCACCGAGATCCTGCTGCGCTCCAAGCAGGCCGGCCTAGCCCTGTCGGACCGGCTGGGGCATCAGTTCAGCGGCAATGGCGATGTGCTGGCCCTGGGCCTGGATGCGCGCGAGCCGCTGCGCGCGCTGGCCGACGAGGCGGTCGCGCCGGCGGCGCGCCAGGTCGGGCCGACGATCACCGCGATGCTCGATGCGCGCGATGCCGGCGGCTTTGGCGAAACCTCCGGTTTTGTGGTGCAGGATCTGGCGATCCCGGCCGGGCTGCGCTGGTCGCTGGAGGAGAGCTTCGCGCTGGCCGAGTCGCTGGACGCGCTGGCCCGGCCGGACGACAGCAAACATCGCGGCGGCGTCGACTTCGAGGATCCGCTGTCGGTGCGGCCGCAGCGCGGCGCGCATCTGCTGCCGGTCGCGATCATGGGCCTGGACGCGGCGCTGGGCCGCTTGCGCCTGCCGGAACCCGACGACGAGGACGATGAGGGAGAACCGGGCAGCCTCTGGGTCGACTGGCCCGAGGCGCGCCGCGATCCCGAGGTGCAGCGCCGCCATGCCTGGCTGGAGCAGCGCCTGCAGGCGCAGGGCGCCAAGCTGCTGGCGAACCCGCTGTGGCGCCTGCTGCCGGCCGACATGGAGTTCCTGCTGGGCGACCAGCGCGGCCCGATGATCACCGTGCATCCGCTGGGCGGCTGCCCGATGGCCGACGATGCGGCGCGCGGCGTGGTCGACGAATGGGGTCAGGTCTTTCACGGCCGCACCGGCAAGCTGGTGCACCCGGGTCTGGCGGTGCTGGACGGCGCGATCCTGCCGGCGGCGCTGGGCATCAACCCGGCGCTGACGATCACCGCGCTGTCGCTGCGCGCGCTGGACGGCCTGCAGCGCCGCTGGGGCCTGCGCGACGCGGCGGCGCTGCCGCTGCCCAAGCCGGGGCCGCGCCCGGTCTACCGCGTCGTCGACCCCGAGCATGCCGAGCCGCAGCTGCCGACCCTGGTTGAGGTGCGTGAGCGCCTGGGCGCCTTCGTGCGCCTGGATGGGCGGCCCTGCTACCTGGAGTGCACGTTCGTCTACGAGCCGCTACCGGTGCGCCGCCTGCTGGTGGCCGGGCCGCAGCGCCGCCTGATCGGTGGGCCGGACTGCCGGCTGCGCCTGTTCGAGGCGGCGCCGGATCCGGATTCGCCGGGCCGCTGGATGGTGGTCAAGGCCGGCAGTGCGCGCGGCCAGGGCAAGCTCTGGATGCATGCCGAACCGGACGACGCCGATGCGCTGTGGGTCGCGCCGCTGGAGCAGGCAAGCCTGGCGGTGTTCCACCGCGCCGCCTCGACGCCGCGCCAGCGCCGCTGTCGCGCGCTGAAGGCCTGGTTCATGAACCGCGGCTGGCGCGACAGCTGGCAGTCGGCGATCGCCTACCTGAACGGCAATGAGGCCGCCAAGCCCGGCGCGCCCTCGGCCTGGCAGACGGTGAAGTCGCGCGCCCGCAATGCGCTGGCCCTGGCCAGCCATGGCGGCCAGCTGCGGCTGATGGAATATGAGATGCGCGTCGGCGCTGGGTGCGGCGCGGCCGGCGTGCCGTCGCTCGAAGGCTTGCGGCTGCAGGGCCTGAAGCGCATCAGCTACACGCGCCGCGGCAATCCCTGGAAGCAGCTCAGCCGCATGCGCCTGGAGAACGGCCCCTTCGAGGCCATCGACGGGGGCGGTCGGCCCGAGCTGGAGCTGGACCTGTTCTACCTGGAGCGCCAGCGCCAGCCGCTGCTGCGCATCACCCAGGCGCAGGACCTGCCCAGCGCGATCCGCGATATCGGCTCGTTGCTGGCCTACCTGCTGCGCCTGATGATCGAGGTGCATGTCTGGACCTTCCGCAAGCCCGATGCCGCGCCGCCGCGCGAGATCCGGCGCCTGCCGGAGTTCGTGCCGGGCCTGCCGGCGCCGGAGGTCAGCGAGATCGCGACCGGGCGCTGGGGCGATGCCGGCGCCTCGCGCGCGCCGGTGGACCGCAAGCGCCACCAGGACGACGAGCAGCCGGTACTGGTGCGCCTGACGCGCTACCGCGCGCGTGGCGGCGTCCATGGCCAGCCGATCCTGATGATCCATGGCTACAGCGCCAGCGGCACCACCTTCGCCCATCATTCGGTGCAGCCGGGGCCGGCCAAACTGCTGTGGGACGCCGGCTTCGACGTCTGGGTGCTGGACATGCGCACCAGCGCCGGCCTGCCGACCGCGAAGCTGCCCTGGACCTTCGAGGAATGCGCGCTGAACGACATCCCGGTCGCGATCGACCAGGTGCTGCGCGCCACCGGTCGCGCCCAGGTCGACGTGCTGGCCCATTGCATGGGCTCGGCGATGCTGCACATGGCCCTGCTGCAGCCGCAGGCCCAGGCCTGCGAGCATTTCTTCCCGCTGCGCGAGCGGTTGATGAAGGGCGGGGTGATCCGGCGCCTGGTGATCTCGCAGGTCACGCCGCTGATGATCTACTCGCCGACCAACACCCTGCGCGCCTACCTGATGCAATGGCTGCGGCCCTATCTGCCGCTGGACGAGTACAGCTTCCGCCCGGGCGGCGAGCAGAGCGCGCCGCTGGGCTTGCTGGACCAGCTGATCGACCGCCTGCTGGCCAGCCTGCCCTATCCGGACGAGGAGTTCGACCTGGAGAACCCGCCCTTCCCCAGCATCAGGAAGACCCCCTGGACCGCGACCCGGCACCGCATGGACCTGCTGTACGGGCGCGACTTCGCGATCCGCAACGTCGACCAGCCGGTGTTCGATTTCATCGACGACCATTTCGGCCCGCTCAATATGGACACCGTGGCCCAGGCCATCCACTTCGCGCGCCAGCATGAGATCAGCGACTGGCGCGGCGCCAGCCTCTACCTGGACGACATGGCCAAGAGCCTGGCCCAGCTGCAGGCCTTCCCGGTGCTGTCGGTGCATGGCCAGGACAACGGCCTGTGCCAGGCCGAGAGCGGCGAGCTGACCCGCGATCTCTACGAGCGCGTCGCGCCCGGCCGCTACCGCCATGTGGTGGTGCCCGAGCATGGCCACCAGGACTGCCTGATCGGCCGCGACCTCGAGACCAAGGTCTTCCCCGCCGTGATCGCCTTCCTGCAGGAGGGGCTGCAATGAGGCGGCATCTGCAGGAGCTCTGCAGCGTGTTCCCGCCGCTGCACCGCGTCGAGCGCGCCCGCGCGCGCTCGGAGACCGGCGTCGACGAGGTGCGGGTGCTGACCGCGCTGCGCCCCGAGCGTGGCTGGCCGCGCCACTGGGCCTGGCTGCCGGTGCGCATCGACGAGGATGCCGAGGGCGGCGCGCTGCATCCGTTGGTGCCGGATCGGCCGCTCGAGGGCCAGGTCTTGCTGCAGCCCTTCGAGCATCCGGATGTTGCCCAGCTGCCCGGCGACGCGCTGCGCGGCGCGCTGCCGGCCGACTGGTTCCCGCCGCCGCGCGACGAGCTGGGGCGGCGCTGCGGCCTGCTATGCCTGTTCGTCTATGCCGACCTGCGCCAGCAGCAGCGCGAGGGCGAGGCCGGCGAGGCCAGCCTGGAAGAGGCGCTGCGCCTCGCGCTGGCCAGCGGGCCGCTGGCGCTGCGCCATGCCTTCACGCCGCTGCCGCCCGAGGACGAGGCCGCGGCGCGCCCGGGCGAGGGCCTGAGCCTGGTGCTGGCCGCCTGCCAGTACCCGCCGCAGATGCTCGACGTCAGCCCGGGCGCCGAGCGCGACCCGGCCCGGGCCGGCCCGGGCCAGGCCGCGCTGGCGCGGCTGCTGGCCTTCGCGCGCGGCACGCCGCAGGGCCGCGCGACCTCGCTGCTGCTGCTGGCCGGCGACCAGATCTATGCCGACGCGACCGGCGGCCTGGCCGACGGCCGCAACAGCGTGGACCGCTATGCGCGGCCCTACCAGCAGTTCAAGGCCGGCCTGGTGCGGCATCTGCCGCCCAGCCTGGCGCGCATCGTGCATGCACCGGACGACCATGAGATCGTCGACAACTGGGAGCCGGTGGCCGATCCCGCGGCACTGGGCGGGCAGCGGCGCGGCCCGCTGGTCGACGCGGCGCTGGCCGCGGCCTGGGCCGCGCGCTGGGAGGCGGGCGAGCGTGAGGGCGTGCACGAGCATTTCTGGCATCGCTTCGACTGGCGCGGCGCGGCCTTCTTCATCGCCGACGCGCGCACCGAGCGCGAGCCGCGCCATGTGGCCCGCCTGAACGAGGCGCAGATGCTTGGAGCCGCGCAGCGCCGTGCCTTCGAGGCCTGGCTGGCCGAGCGGGCGGACCGGCCGCGCTTCGTGCTGAGCGGCTCGCTGCCGCTGCCGCGCCGGCGCGCGACGCGCGAGCATCCGGCCAGCGCGCTGCGCTCCGATGCCTGGGACGGTTACCCCGCCAGCCTGCACTGGCTGCTCGGCACCCTGTGGGCGCAGCGCGCCGACAACGTGGTGCTGCTGTCCGGCGACGAGCACCGCTCCGGCTTCGTCACTGCCGAGATCGCGCCGGCCGACGGCAGCGGCCCGGCGGTGCGCCTGACCAGCATCCACAGCTCGGGCCTGTACACGCCCTGGCCCTTCGCGGTGACGCGGCCGGGCGACTTCGCCGCGCCGGAGCGCTTTGAGTTCGCCGGCCCCGGGGGTCAGGCCTTGCGCTGCACGGTCAGCGCCTGGACCGATTTCCCCGGCGACGGCTTCGCGCTGCTGCGCTGCGACGCGCAGGGCCGCCGGCTGGAGCTGTGGTTCGACCGCGCGGCGCGGCCGCTGCAGGCGCAGCAGGCCGTCTGGCCGCTGCCGGACGGCGAGTTCGAGCTGGGGGCGGGCGAACCATGAACGCCGGGCGCATCGTCATCGCGGCGCTCGCGGCCGGCGATCTGCCCGCGCTGCGGCTCGATGGCGGCTTCCTGGTCGAGCAGGAGCTGCGCCTGCGCCTGGGCGTGGACGGCGCGCTGGCCTATGACGTCGTGCCGGTCGAGCCCTATCGCAAGCGCTATGCGGACGAGCCGGAGGATGAGGAACCGGACGAGGAGGGCGGCGCGCGCTTCGTCGCCCATCTGGACGGGCGCGCGGCCGGGCTGATCGAGCTCTCGCCGGCCTGGAACGGCTATGGCCGGGTCGACAACCTGGTGGTGGACCGCGACTGCCGCCGCGCCGGCGTGGCGGCGGCGCTGCTGCGGCGCGCCTTCGACTGGTGCCGCGAGCAGCGCCTGCCCGGCCTGATGCTGGAGACCCAGCACAACAATGCCGCGGCCTGCCGGCTCTATGCGGCGCAGGGCTTCGAGCTGCGCGGCTTCGACGCGGGGCTGTACCGCGGGCTGGACCCGCACACGCGCGAGATCGCGCTGTTCTGGTACTGGCATCCCGATGGGCGGCCGTAGGCGCCTTGCCCTGCTGCTGTTGCTGCCGCTGGCCCTGCTCGCGCTGGCCGCGGGCCTCGCTGGCGAGCGTCTGAGCCGGCCGGTGCCGGGCCGGGTGGGCGCGCCGCCGCCGGGTGCGAGCGCGGTGCTGCTGCCGCCTACCGATCAAGGGCAGCCGGTCTCCGGCTGGCTGATGCGCGGCCGGCCGGGCGCGGGCGTGGTGCTGCTGCTGCATGGGCTGCGCAGCGACCGGCGCCAGATGCTGGGCCGCGCAGCCTTCCTGCAGCGGCTCGGCTACTCGCTGCTGTTGATCGACCTGCCGGGCCATGGCGAGAGCCCGGCCGAGCACCTCAGCTTCGGGGTGAAGGAGTCCGAGGGCGTGCGCGCCGCGCTGGCCTGGCTGGCGCGCGAGCTGCCGGCCGAGCGGGTCGGGGTGATCGGGGTCTCGCTGGGCGCGGCGTCCTTGGTGCTGGCGCGTGGGCCGCGGCCGGCGCCGGCCGCGGTGGTGCTGGAATCGATGTACCCCGCGATCGAGGAGGCGGTGGCGGACCGGCTGCGCCTGCACCTGGGCGACTGGGCCGCGCCGCTGGCGCCGCTGCTGCTGTGGCAGCTGCCGTTGCGCCTGGGCGTGTCGGCCGAGCAACTGCGGCCGATCGAGCGACTGCCGGAACTGGGCGCGCCGCTGCTGCTGGCCGCCGGCTCGATGGACCGGCACACACCGCTGGCCGCGGCGGTGCGGCTGTTCGCCGCGGCGCACGAGCCCAAGGAGCTGTGGGTGCTGGAGGGCGCCGGCCATGTCGACCTGCACCGCTTCAACCCGCGCGCCTACGAGACCAAGGTCGCGGCCTTCCTGGCCCGCCATCTGCGCCCGCCGGACTAGGTTTAGGTCATCTTTAGGCGCCGCTGCCGATAATCGGCGCCTCCACCACCGGGAAGGAAAATTACCATGCGTCGATTGTTCGCTGCGTTCCTGCTGAGCGCCGCCGCCACCGCGGCTCTGGCCAGTCCGTCCGCATCCTATGACGAGGCCGCCGATGCGCGCGCCGACATCCAGGCCACGCTGGCCGCGGCCCAGCAGGAGAAGCGCCCGGTGCTGCTGGTGTTCGGCGCCAACTGGTGCGGCGACTGCAAGATGCTGGACCAGTCCTTCAAGGAGGGCGCCGCCGCGCCGCTGATCGCCAAGCATTTCAAGGTGGTCAAGATCGACGTGGGCCGCTTCGTGAAGAACGTCGACATCGCCGAACAGTACGGCGTGACCCTGAAGAAGGGCATCCCGGCGGTGGCCGTGCTGTCCACCCAGGGCAAGCCTGTCTACGTCACCAATGGCGGCGAGCTGAGCAGCGCCCGCAAGCTGGGCGACCAGGGCATCTACGAGTTCTTCTCGAAGGTCGTCGCCGGCAGCTGAGGGGCGGCGTCCAGCCATTTCTCGAAGCAGCGGCTGGTCGGATCGTCGCGATAGGCGCCGAAGGGCGGGATCGGCCGGAAGCCGAAACGCTCGTACAGCGCCATCGCCGGCAGCTGCTTGTGGCCGGTCTCCAGGCGCAGGCAGCGATAGCCGAGCGAGCACGCCTCGTCTTGCAGCTGCTCCAGCAGGGCCCAGGCGACGCCACGGCGGCGTGCCTCGGTGCTGACGAATAGGCGCCGCAGCTCGGCCACCGCGCCCTGCTCCAGCGGCCGGAAGGCGCCGCTGCCCACCGGCCGCCCGTCCAGATAGGCCAGCAGATACAGGCCGCCGGGCGGCGTAGGCGCATTGCCGGGCGGCGGGGCGTCGGGCGCGAACAGCTCGGGGTAGAGGGCCCGCGCATCCCGCGTGGCCTCCTGCAACAGGCCCAGCGCGTCGGCGCCGCAGGGATCGGCTTGCAGCAGTCGTAGTTCCGGCATCGGCCTGATTGTGCCCAACGAGTCTCAGGAAAGTTGTTGCCGCAGGTGCATCAGCCAGGCCTGGCGTTGGCCGTAGAAGCGCGCGGCGTCCAGGCGCTGCAGTTTCCCATCGGCGCGCTCCAGCGCCAGGGTCGGGAAGCCCTGCGCGCCCAGGGCCTGCAGCAGGCCGCGGGAGGCGGTCAGATGGGCCTGCGTCGCGGGGCCCGACTGGCGTTGCAGCGCCGCGTCGAAGGCCGCGGCGTCCAGCCCCAGCGATAGCGCCAGCGCGCGCAGCGTCTGCGCCTCGGCGATGCGCCGGCCCTCGACGTAATAGGCCCGCTGCGCGGCCTCCAGCAGCGCGAAGCCGGCGCGCGGCCCGGCCAGTTCGGTGGCGGCCAGCACCGCGGTAATCGGCGGCTCGGAGTCCAGCATCGCGCCGGGATCCTTCAGCAGGCCGTCGGTGTAGCCGCTGCCGAAATGCTGGCCGGTCAAGGCGCCGATGCGGCGGTCATGCGGCTGCACATAGGCGCGCAGCTCCGGCGTCACCGGGCGGCGCGCCGCGCCGGCGAACATGCCGCCGCCATGCAGCACCGGCTGCAGGTCCGGCAGCTCGTCCAGCGCAGCGCGCAGCAGCGGGGCGGCGCCGTAGCACCAGCCGCACAGCGGGTCGTAGACATAGTGCAGGCGGTCGCTGCCGCCTCCGCTACCCGGCCTCACCATTTCATCTCGCCCTTGTTGACCTTGGCGCCGATGTCCAGCGCGATGCCCATGCCCGCCTGCGGATAGGCGGCCTTCATCGCGTCGATCAGTGCGGCGCCGTTGGCGGCACGCGGCAGCTCGGCCTCGAAGCGCTGCAGGTAGTCGCGGGTGTAGCGCAGCGCCGAAGCGTCTTGCGCGCTGCCGCTGGCCATATGGCCGGGCACGACGATGGCCGGCTGCAGCGCCAGCTGCTCGTCCAGCTTGGCCAGCCAGGCGGCGCGCTCGGCGGCGCTCTGCGTGTCGGCGGTCCACACATGCAGGCCGGCGAAGCTGTTGACGCCGCCGACGATGGCCTTGATCGAGGGGATCCAGACATAGCTGCGATGCGGCAGCGCATCGTTCAGGCCGCGCACTTCCAGGGTCTGGCCTTCCAGGCTCAGCGTATGGCCTTCCAACAGCTGCGGCAGCAGCGGCTGGCGCGGCGCATTGGCGCCCAGGCGCGGGCCCCAGACCTTCAGCTTGGTCGGCAGCGAGGCCTCGATCTTCTTCAGGGTCGGCGCGGTGGCGAGGATGCGGGCGGCCGGGAACTCCTGCTTCAGCACCTCGAGGCCGAAGTAGTAGTCGGGATCGGCGGCCGAGACGTAGATGGTGCTGAGGGTCTTGCCGCTGTCCAGCACCGCGGCGGCGACGCGCAGCGCATCGGCGCGGGTGAAGCCGCTGTCCAGCAGCACCGCTTCCTTGGCGCCCAGCACCAGCACCGAGTTGACATGGAAGCTGGCGGCGCCATGGTTGATGACCTTCAGCTCCAGCGGGGCGGCGGGTGCTGCCGTCTGGGCCTGGCCCTGGGCCAGCATGCCCAGGCTCATCAGGCCGGCGAAGCCCAGGCGACGCAGGAAGCGGGGCAGGGCGGGAGCGATCGAGAGAGGATTCATGGTCGGGATCTCCGGGGAGGGAAAGGTTGCGATTCGATGCCCTGCACTTTATTTGTCCGGATCAAGGCGGTAAATAACCGGCTTCGGACGTATTTGTTGCATGATTCGAGCAAATGGACCGTCTGCAGGCGATGAAGGTGTTTGTCGAGGTGGTGGAGCGCGGCAGCCTGACGGCGGCGGCCGAGGCGCTGGACATCTCGCGGGCGATGGCGACGCGCCAGCTGGAGGCGCTGGAGCGCTGGCTGGGCACGCGCCTGCTGCAGCGCAGTACCCGTCGCCTGAGCCTGACCGATGCCGGCCTGGAGGCGCTGCCGCGCTGCCGCCAGCTGGTGGAGCTGGCCGAGGAGACGCGCCTGGCCGCCGGTGCGCGCCAGCAGGAGGTCAGCGGGCTGCTGCGTCTCAGCGCCTCGATGTCCTTTGCCCAGCAGCATCTGGCGCCGGCGGTGGCGGAGTTCCTGAGCGCACATCCGCAGACGCAGATCGAGCTGCTGGCCTCCGAGCATGCGGTCAACCTGGTCGAGGACCGGATCGATCTGGCGCTGCGCATCAGCAACGAGCTGGACCCGGCGCTGATCGCGCGGCGGCTGACCGTCTGCCGCTCGGTGGTCTGTGCCGCGCCGGCCTATCTGGCGGCGCGCGGCACGCCGTTGGCGCCGCAGCAACTGCGCGAGCATGCCTGCCTGGGCCATGCGCGCTACGGCAGCGAGGAATGGCGTCTTCGCCACGAAGAGGCCGGCGCGGAGGAGCGGGTGCCGCTGCCGGCGCCACCGCGCCTGCGCGCCAACGAGGCCACGGTGCTGCTGCAGGGCGCGCTGGCCGGCGCCGGCATCGCGCTGCTGCCGACCTATCTGGTCGGCCCGGCCCTGGCCGATGGCAGCCTGGTGCGCCTGCTGCCCGGCTGGGAGCCGGAGCTGCTGGGCATCCATGCGGTCTACACCAGCCGCCGGCATCAGCCGCTGCTGCTGCGCCGCTTCGTCGATTTCCTGGCGGAGCGCTTCGATCCCGAGCGGCCTTACTGGGACGCGGGCTGAGCCGGGCGGCCGGCGCGGCCGGTTAACCGGCGCTTAAGGATCGGCGTCAACACTGCGGGCCGATCTCAACCATCGTTCGGCCGCTGAACCGGCCCCGCTTCTATGGACGCTTCATTGCTGCTGTTTGCGGCGCTCGCCGCGCTCGGTTTTCTTGCCGCCCTCTACGGCGCCCTGCGCCATCGACCCGCCTGGTGGCGCGCCGGCTTCCTGTTCGCGGCCGGGGCCAGCGCCGGCTCGGGGCTGCTGGAGCTGTTGCAGGATGGGCGCGGCTTCTCCGCCGCCGCGCACCTGCTGGCGGGGCTGATGTTCGTCGGCATCGCGTTGCGCGGCGCGCCGGCATCGGCGGTGCGCGGCTGAGCTCAGCAGCAGCCACCGATCATCGTGGCCGGTGATGCATCAACTGGAAGAAGATGATGATGGTGGCGGCGCCGCCACCATCGCCTCGCCCAGCCAGCGCTCCAGGTCCTGCGGCGCCAGCGGCCGGGCGAACAGATAGCCCTGCGCGACCGGGTAGCCCTGCTCGCGCAGCATCAGGTTCTGCGCGTCGGTCTCGACGCCCTCGGCCACGACGGTCAGGCGCAGGCTCCTGCCGATGCCCAGGATGGCGCCGCTGAGGGCGCGGGCGGCTGCGTCGGTCTCCAGGTCGGCGACGAAGCTGCGGTCCAGCTTCAGCTCGCTGACCGGCAGGCGGCGCAGGTAGCTGAGGCTGGAGTAGCCGGTGCCGAAATCGTCCATCGACAGGCGCACGCCCTGGGCATGCACCTCGGCGATGGTCTTCATCGTGCTGGGGTTGGTGTCCAGCAGCACGCTCTCGGTCAGCTCCAGGGTCAGGTCTTGCGGCGCCAGCGCGTTGCGCTCCAGCGTGTCGGCGATCATGCGCGGCAGGTCCAGGTTGTGGAAGCTGGTCGGCGAGAGGTTGACCGAGACGGCCGGCACCGCCAGGCCGCGCGCGCGCCAGTCGGCCAGCTGGCGGCAGGCCTCGCGCAGCGCCCAGCGGCCCAGGTCGGCGACCAGGCCGCATTCCTCGGCCAGCGGGATGAAGCGCGACGGCGGGATCTCCCCCAGATCCGGATGGGTCCAGCGCGCCAGCGCCTCCACGCCGTAGAGCCGTCCGCTCTCCAGGTCGATCTGCGGTTGGTAATGCAGGCGCAGCTGGCGCGCCTGCAGGGCCTGGCGCAGCGCGGTCTCCAGCGCCAGCCGCTCCTGCGCGAGCCGGTTCATCTCGCTGCTGAAGAAGCTGAAGCAGCCGCGCCCGCCGCTCTTGGCCTGGTACATCGCCATGTCGGCGCGGTGCACCAGGGTCTCCATGTCGCGGCCGTCGACCGGGAACATCGCGATGCCGACGCTGGCCGAGATCGCCAGCGCGGCGCCGGCGACCGTCATCGGCTCGGCCAGCAGCAGCTGCAGGCGCTCGACGGTGTCGGTCGCATGGTCGGCGTCGCATTGCGGCAGCACGACGACGAACTCGTCGCCCGACAGGCGGCCGGCGATGTCGGAGGCGCGCAGCTCACGCTGCAGCCGCGCCGCCACCTGGCGCAGCAGCTCGTCGCCGGCCGGATGGCCGAGCGAATCGTTGACCTGCTTGAAGCGGTCCAGGTCGAGGAACAGTACCGCCAGCTGCTCGTCGTTGCGGGTGGCGGAGGCGATCGCCTGGTCCGCCTTGGCCTGCAGCAGGCTGCGGTTGGGCAGGCCGGTCAGGCCGTCGTAGAAGGCCAGCTGGCGGATGCGCTGGCGCGCATGCTCGCGCTCCAGCGCCAGCATGCACAGATGGGTGCAGGCGTCGACCAGCTGCTGGTGGAAGCTTTGCGGCGCGGCGCCGACCGGCTCGCGGTAGTAGAAGGCGAAGCTGCCGATCACCCGGCCCTGGCTGTTGCGGATCGGCGTGGACCAGCAGGCGACATAGCCGAGCGGCAGGATCAGGTGCTTGTAGTCGGCCCACAGCGGATCGCGGGCGATGTCGTCGACGCGCACCGCCTCGTTGCGCCAGGCGGCGGTGCCGCAGGAGCCGGTGGTCGGTCCGATCGCCAGGCCCTCCAGCAGCTGGGAGTAGCTGTCGGGCAGGCTGGGCGCGGCCAGCGGATGCAGCAGGCCCTGGGCGTCGACCTCCAGGATCGTGGCGGCCACCTCCGGCGCGATGCGCTCGACCTCGCGGCACACCAGGTCCAGCACCTCGACCAGCGGCTGCTCGCGCGCCATCGCCTCCAGCACGCGGTGCTGCAGCGCCTCGTGCATCTTGGCGCGGGTGATGTCGGTCAGCATCGTCACCGTGTAGCGCCAGTCGCCGCCCGGGTCGGCGACCGGATTGCTGATCACCTTGGCCCAGTAGCGCTGGCCGCTCTGGCCCACCACGATCTCCTCGCGCGCCACCGGGCGGCCGGCGCGCAACGCGGCGCGGTAGTCGTCGACGAAGGCCTGGTCCAGCTGCGGCGCCAGCAGCGCGATCGGCGCCTGGCCCGCCACCTCCTCCAGGCTCCAGCCGAACATGCGGCTGAAGCCGGCGTTGACATAGACGATGCGCGAGGCGCCGTCGCTGATGACGACCGCGGTGTCGCTGGCATCCGCCACCAGCGACAGGCGCTGCAGATGCTCCTGCTGCGCGCGCTCGCGGCGCAGGCGCTCGCTGACGTCGGTGGCGATCTTCAGCACCTGCAAGACCTGACCCCGCGCGTCCAGCACCGGGGTGTAGGTGGCCTCCAGCCAGCAGCTGGCGCCGTCGCGGCGCAACCGCTCGGCCGGCCCGGAATGGGCGGCACCGCCGCGCAGGCGCGACCAGAACTCGCGGTAGTCCGCGCTCTCGGCCACGGCCGGCGGGCAGAAGCTGCGATGGTGGCGGCCCAGCGCCTCGTCGCGGCTGTAGCCGAGCAGGGACAGGTAGTTGTCGTTGGCTCGGCGCAGCACGCCGTCCGGATCGAACTCCGCGATCGCCATCACCCGGTCCAGCGCGCGCAGCTGCGCCAGCTCCCTTGCGGCGGGTGCCGCCTCCTGCCATCCCTCGGACATCGCTCGACTCTCCTGCTGGCCGCCGTCGTTGGGACGGATGCGGCTTGATCTAGGTCAATTCGCGACGGCTGGCGCCTCGTTGCGCTCAGTTTCACGTCGTTACCGATGATAGAGGGCGAGCGCGACCCACCAACAAAAACACGGCCCGCGGGCCGTGTGGAGGGTGCGCGCTGCGGCCTGGGCCGCAGCGGTGTTTGTGCTGGATCGACTACTTGAAGTCGCCGGCGAAGATCAGCTGGAAGTCCTCGATCTTCAGATACTTGCGCAGCGCCGCATTGATCTGTTCGGGCGTCAGCTTGGCGAGCGCGTCATCGACCTGCTGGCTGCGCGCCAGCGTGCGGTTCAGGTAGAGGTTGCTGGCCAGCACCTGGGCTAGGCCCGGGTCCTGGGCGCGCTGCAGGCGGCGCTGGCTCAGCACGGCCTGCTTGCCGGCGCTCACCTCGTCGGCCGTGAAGCCGTCCTTCAGCGCGCGCGCCACTTCCTCGCGCAGCGCGGTCTCGACCTTGCCGCGGTTGCTCGGTGCGAAGATGGCGCCGAGGTTCCAGGGCGAGTTCTCGTCCTGCGCGCTCCACTGCACATAGGACCAGACGCCGTAGGACAGGCCTTCCTTCTCGCGGATGCGCTTCCACAGCCGCGAGTCGCCGCCGTCGCCCAGCAGGTAGTTGGCCATCAGCAGCGCGGCATAGTCGGCATGCTCGTCGTTCAGCGCCAGCGGCATGCGGCCGGCCAGCACCGCGTTCTGCTTGTCCGGCGTGGCCAGCAGGGTCAGCTTGCCCGGCACCGCGACATTGGGCCGCGGCACGCGCGCGAACGGCGCCGGCGACCTCCAGTCGCCGAAGGCGGTCTCGGCGGCCTTCTGCACCGCGGCTAGGTCGAAGTCGCCGACCAGGCCCAGCTGGGCGTTGGAGGCGCCGTAGAAGCGGCGGTGGAACTCGCGCGTCTGCTCGATCTTGACGCCCTGGATGTCGGCGGCGATCTCGTCGAAGCTGCGGGCATGGCGCACGTCGCCGCGCGCGTAGGGGCCGTTGAAGGCCAGCGCGATCGCGTTGGCGGCCACCGCCTGCGGCTCCTGGCGCTGTGCCTGCAGCGCGGCCAGGCCCTGGGCGCGCACCTCGTCCAGGCCTTCCGGCGCGAGGCGCGGCTGGCGCAGCATCTCGCCGATCAGCGCCAGCGCCTCGGCCGCATGCTCGCGGCGCGTCACCCAGGCGATGCTGACGCCCTCGGGGCCGGGCATCACCTGCAGCTCGACCTTCAGCGCGTCGAGCCGGTCGCGCAGCTGCTGGCGGTCCAGGCGCTGCGTGCCCTTGTCCAGCAGCGCGGCGGTGGCGTCGGCGGCGGCGCGCTGGCCCTTCAGCGCCTCGGCATCGCCCCAGCGCAGCGTGACCATGCCCTGCACGGCCTGGCCGCGCGTCGGCTTGGGCAGCAGCGCCAGCTTCATGCCGTTGGCCAGCGTGGCGCCGCGGGTCAGCTTGTCGATATTGGCGGGCGAGGCATCGAAGGCGGCCACCGGGCCCTGGGCCGCAGCGGGCACGAAGCCCTTCATCTCGGCGACCACGTCCACCATCGCTGGCGTCGGCGCGCGCAGCGGCTTGTCGGTCGGGATGTAGAGCGCGACGCTGCGGTTGGCCGCGATCAGGCGCTCGTTGGCAACGCGCTGCACATCGGCCAGCTTGAGCGCCTTGATGCGGTCGCGCAGTAGGAAGAACAGGCGCCAGTCGCCCTGGCTGACGGTCTCCGACAGCGCGGTGCCGACCTGCTCGGGATCGGTGAACTGCTGCTCCCAGCGGTTCAGCCAGCGGGTCTGGGCGCGCTTGAGTTCATCGGCCGAGATCGGCGCGGCGGCCAGGCCCTCGATCACCTGCAGCATGCGCTGGTTCAGCGCCTCCAGCGAGGCGCCGGGCGCCAGGTCGGCGCCGATCATCGTGAAGCCGGGGTCGTGCAGCGGCGCGGCGAAGGCGCTGACCGAGGCGGCGGTCTTGGCCTCCTCGACCAGGGCCTTGTGCAGGCGCCCGGCCGGCGGTTCGGTCAGGATCAGGTTCAGCACCTCGACCGACGCATAGTCCGGATGCGGGCCGGGCGGCACATGGTAGGCCGCGGTGGCGCTGGCGACGCCGCCGGTGCGGCGCACCGTGACCTCGCGCTCGCCGTCCTGCACCGGGTCGATCGTGTAGAGATGCGGCAGCTTGCGCGCCGGTTTCTTGAGCTTGCCGAAGCTCTGCTGCACCCAGCCCAGCACCTTGGCCGGATCGAACTTGCCGGAGACGATCAGGGTCGCGTTGTCCGGCTGGTAGTACTGGCGGTAGAAGGCCTGCAAGCGCGGGATGTCGACGTTCTCGACGTCGGCGCGGGCGCCGATCGTGCTCTTGCCGTAGTTGTGCCACTGGTACATCGTGGCCATCAGGCGCTCGAACACGATGTTACCGGGGTTGTTCTCCCCCATCTCCATCTCGTTGCGCACCACGGTCATCTCGGAGTCGAGGTCCTTGCGCGCGATGTAGCTGTTGACCATCGCGTCGGCCTGCCAGCCCAGGTACCACTGCAGGTTCGCGTCGTTGGCGGCGAAGCTGGCGAAGTAGTTGGTGCGGTCCAGCCAGGTGCTGCCGTTGGCGCGCAGGCCGCGCTTCTCGAACTCGGCCCAGACGTTCTTGTGCGTCGGCGTGCCCTTGAAGATCAGGTGCTCCAGCAGATGGGCCATGCCCGTCTCGCCGTAGTTCTCCTGCTTGGAGCCGACCCGGTAGGTCACGTTGACCGTGGTGCTGGGCTTGGAGTTGTCGGGCGCCAGCAGCACCTGCAGGCCGTTGGCCAGCCGGTACTCGGTGATGCCCTCGACGCTGGTGACGGGTTTCAGCGGCGCCTGGGCGTGGGCGCCGGCCGCGGCCACCAGGCCGACGACCAGCGCGGCGCGGCGGATCGTGATGATCAATTGCATGCGTTCTTGCTCCTGTGTAGGGATGCGCGGCGCACAGGGTAGCAGCATGGCGGGTGGCAAGGAGAAAGCCTGTGGGGCGTTGATGGCGGATCCCGGCAGGTCCGGCCGCGCCGCCGTCGAACCCGGACAGGCATGTTTACAAGAGAATCCGATCGCCGTGAGGCCGATCCTTGCGGCGCTGCACCTGTTCAGGGCTGTCGACCTTGATGCGCATCAAGGCTCTCGCAAGAACGCCTGGCTGCGGCGTTTTCGCATCGCGATGCGTGCTGTCAAGGCAGAAGTAAGCAGACCGGCGGATCATGTTTCTTCTGGCGGCTGCCCGCGATGCCTCCACGTCAAAGAACAAAGGCAAACATGAGAACACCTGACCGGGATGCAGAGCAGGCACCCGCAAGAACCTTGTCGCACGAGCACCAGCGAAGACTCGAACTGATTGTGGAGAACACCACGAACATGGTGATCGTCACCAACGGCGAGAGGAAGATCGAGTGGGTTAACCCGGCCTATACCAAGGCCACCGGCTGGACCCTTGAGGAAATCAAGGGAAAGAACCCGCGGAGCTTCCTGCACGGTCCCAGAACCAGCCTGGCGGAAGCATCGCGGATCGGCAGCCGGCTGCGCAAGGGCCTGCCGGTGCGCGATGCAGAGATGCTGAACTACCGCAAGTCCGGTGAGCCCTATTGGGTGTCCTTGAGCATCGATCCCATCCTCGATGAGGGCGGGCAAGTGGTGGAGTATGTGGCGATCCAGAGCGACATCACCGAGCGCAAGCATCGAGAAATCGAGGCCGCCCGCATGCTTCGAACGCTGCGTGAGGCTCAGCGGATCGCCAAGCTGGGCAATATGGAACATGACCTCGCCTCGGGCAGCGTGCAATGCTCGGAGGAGATCTATCGCATTCTCGATGCAACTGGCGAGGACATCGATACGAGCTACGAGAGCCTGATGGCTTACACGCATCCGGACGATCGGTCCCTGGTCAGGCTCAATTACGAGCAGGCCGTCAAGGCCGGCGGTCCCTACGAGTCTCAGCACCGGGTGATCACCCGGGCCGGCCGGGTGAAATGGGTGCATCTGCACGGCATGCTGGAGCGTGCGAGCGAGGGGGACTCGGCGGTATGCCGACTCGCGGTGCAGGACATCACGGAACGAAAGCAGGCCGAGCAACTGGTTCGTGAGAAGGAGTTGCTCGACCGAGCGGCGAAGACGCAGATGGAGACGCTCTCGCGTATCAGCCATGAACTCCGCACACCGCTGCATGCGCTGCTCGGGTTCGCCGATCTGGTGGAACGTGCCGAGGGGAACAGCCTGCTGCCCAGTTCCAAGCGTGGCCTCGGGCATATCCGGGCATCGGCACAGCATCTGCTGCTGCTGGTCAACGACATGCTGGATCTCGCGCGCCTGCATGACGGACGGATCCCGCTGGACTTGCAGCTGGTGCCGCTGCGCGATGTCGTGGAGGAAGTGCTGGCGATGCTGGAGCCGGTGGCGGCCAGGCGCGGCATTGCGTTGGCGATGGAGAATCGTTCGGAGCTGCTGCTCGCCTACGCGGATCGACGGCGCCTGATCCAGGTACTGATCAACCTGGTCGGCAACGCCATCAAGTACAACCGGGCGAACGGACGGGTGTCGGTTCGCTGCATGGCGCTGAGTGCGGATTCGGTCGCGATCGCGGTGACGGATACCGGAATCGGGATTGCCGCCCAGCATCTTGAGCGACTCTTCGAACCCTTCTATCGCGTCCTGGGGCCTCAGCCGGAGGATAGCCAGCTCGATCAGGACAGCACCGGTTTGGGCCTGGCCATTGCAAAGTCCCTGCTGCATGCCATGGGCGGCGCCATCCATGCCGAAAGCGAGTTCGGTGTCGGATCGACCTTCTTTGTGACCCTGGCGCGCGCCGAGGGCGGCTCGTCGCAGCTGCGTCAGGCGCCGCTCGGGCCGGCTCCGAGCGAGGTCGAGAGCGGGGTTGGTGGGACTCTTCTCTACATCGAGGACAGCGCGGTGAATCGGGTGCTCGTCGAAGCCTATCTCGAGGCCCGACCCAACGTGACGCTGGTCTGCAGCGAGGATGGTCGCAGCGGGCTGGCGGCGGCGCGCCGGCTGCATCCGGCGCTGATTCTCATCGACATGCGTCTGCCGGACATGTCGGGTCACGAGGTCCTGCGCGCAATCCTGGACGATCCGGAGCTGTGCCGGATCCCTTGCATTGCGTTCTCTGCCGATACCGGCGTCGAGGACGTGGAGAGCGCCATTCGCAGCGGTTTCCGGGAGTTCCTGCCCAAACCATCCAGCGCCACCGAATTCCTGCTGGCGATTGACCGCATCCTGGCGGTCGAGCCGATGGCGAGCCGCGTTTGACACCGATGTAAGCCGCCCGAACGTGGCACGGCATGGTGCGGCGGATGATTGCGCGCGCCGACCTCCAGGACTCGTGCGTCGAGCAGTTTGGTGCTGTCGTTGTCGAAGTCATGCGCAGCTTGCAGCGCAAGGTGATGTCCGCATCGCGGAGCAAGAATTCCCGCTCCACATCGCTGGCCGCGGCTTGAGGACGCCTATCTGGCGATTGCTCGGGTGAAGGGCGGGCTCGATACCCGCCGTCATGGGGCATCACCTCCCGGGTTGTGGCGGGGACGGGTGGCGAGGCCAGGCTGACTGATGCGCGATCCGGTGACAATGCCCGATGCAAACCGGCGGGCCGCGCGTGCCCGTCTTCGCCGTATGCGCTCAAGCCGGCGTCTGGAAGAGAGGGGGTGTTCCATGCCAAAACAAAAAACCTACGAAGGCGGCTGCCTGTGCGGCGGCATCCGTTTCATCGCCACCGGGCCCGCGCTGAAGCCGCATACCTGCTCCTGCAAGCTGTGCCAGCGCCATACCGGCGCGCTGACGGCCGCCTGGGTCGAGTTCCCGGCGGCCGGCGTGGCCTGGGTGGGACCGGGTGGCCGGCCGTCGACCTGGCGCTCCTCGGCCTGGTCCAGCCGCGCCTTCTGCCCCACCTGCGGCAGCTCGATCGGCGCGATCGACGACGCGCCGGTCGTCGCCCTGCTGCTGGGCGGCTTCGACTCCGCCAACCGCAAGGAGCTGGCGGCGAGCTCGCATTCCTATGTCTCGCCGCGGCCAAAATGGTGGCATGTCCAATCCGATGGCGAGGCCGGCGCCTGAGCCGGCCCTTGTCTCTACTTTTCTCCGGAGCCGTCTCTTGAAGCTGACCATGGCGAAGAACTCGCTGTTCGCGATCCTGCTGCGTTCGTCCTGGTGGATCAGCCTGCTGATCGGCCTGCTGCTGGGCCTGCTGAGTTTTGCTCTGCTGCCCGAGCATCTGCGCGTGGTGGGCGCGCTGTCGGGCTTCCCCTTCATCGTGATCAGCCTGATCGCGGCGCGGCGCCAATGGCATCTGCCCAGCGCCGCGCGCATCGAGCAGACGCAGCAGGCCCTGGCCACGATGGCCTGGCCGGCCTTCGCGGCCCTGCTGGAGCAGGCCTTCCGGCGCGACGGCTACACCTTGGTACCGCAAGGCAAGGGCGGCGCCGATGCGGCCTTCGACTTCGAGCTGGAGCGCCAGGGCCGGCGCATGCTGGTCAGCGCGCGGCGCTGGAAGTCGGCCCGCACCGGGCTGGAGGCCCTGCGCGCGCTGCAGGGCGCGCGCGAGGTGAGGCAGGCCGACGAGGCGCTGTACATCGGCCTGGCCGCGCTGAGCGACAACGCCCGGCCCTATGCCGCCGAGCAGCGCATCACGCTCTGGCAGGCCCCCGAGCTGGCCCATGCGCTGCGCGGCCTGCCGCTGCCGGCGACCGAACGGCGCTGAGGCGCTGCCGATGCGGGCGCTGATGCTGTGCCTGGCCGCCGCGGCCCTGTTGGCCGGCTGCGCTCGGCCGCCGGTAGCGCCGGACCGCAGCGCCGAAGCGCCGCCGCAAACCCGCGCCTGTCCCGCTGGCCTGCCGGCCGACACCCGCTGCCTGGGCGGCCGGGACAGCGCCGGCGCCTTCTACCTGATCGCGATTCCCGCGGGCTGGCAGGGCGAGCTGGTACTGCACAGCCATGGCGGCCCCTTCCTCGGCGCGCCGAACCTGCGGCGCGTCGAGGAGGACCTGCAGCGCTGGTCCATCATGCCGCGCGCCGGCTATGCCTGGGCCGGCTCCAGCTATCGGCAGGGCGGGGTGGCGGTGCGCGCCGCGGCCGAGGACACCGAGCGCCTGCGCCGCCTCTTCGTCGCCCATGTCGGCCGACCGACGCTGACGATCCTGCACGGCCAGTCCTGGGGCGCCAGCGTCGCCGCCAAGGGCGCCGAGATGTTTGCCGAGAACAAGCCCTACGACGGCGTGCTGCTGAGCAGCGGCGTGCTGGCCGGCGGCACGCGGGCCTACGACATGCGGCTCGACCTGCGCGTGATCTACCAGTACCTGTGCGGCAACCATCCGCGCGCCGATGAGCCGCAATACCCGCTGTGGCAGGGCCTGCCGGTCGGCAGCACGATGACCCGGTCCGAACTGGCGCGTCGCGTCAACGACTGCCTGGCGCTGAACAAGCCGGCCGCCGAACGCAGCGCCGAGCAGGCGCGCAGGGTGAAGACCCTGGTCGACGTGCTGCACATCCCGCCGCGCAGCATCCAGAGCCATCTGAACTGGGCCACCTTCCATTTCCAGGACATCGCCGAGCGGCGCAGCGGCGGCGCCAATGTGTTCGGCAATATCGGCGCGCGCTACATCGGCTCGGACGACGATGCCGCGCTGAATGCCGGCGTGCTGCGCTACGCCGCCGACCCGGCCGCGGTGGCGCGCTTCGGCGCCGACGCCGATCCCGACGGCCAGATTCCGGTGCCGGTGCTGACGGTGCATGGCATCCACGACCCGGCCGCCTTCGTCGAGATGCAGCACAGCTTCGGCCAGACGATGGCCCGGGCCGGCCGCGCCGACGCGCTGGTGCAGACCTATACCGACGACAGCGAGCACAGCTACCTCAGCGACGCGACCTATGTGGCCCTGCTGCAAGCGCTGAAGGCCTGGCTGCGCGAGGGCCGCAAGCCCACGCCGGCCGCGGTGGCCGAGGCCTGCGCTGCGGCGCAGCAGGCCTTCCCCTCCCACTGCCGCTTCCGGCCCGACTACCGGCCGGCCGCGCTCGACACCCGCGTGGCGCCGCGCCAGCGGCCCTGAGCCACCACCGGATCAGGGGTGCGGCGCGGGTTTGACCCAGTTGCCGCGGGCGAACGCCGCTTCGATATTCGAACCGGCGCAGGCGGTCAGGTCCGACAGAGACCCGTGGGCCTTGTTGCAGTCTTGAAGAAGCCCAGGCGAATCCGAATCCGGCGCGAAGACGATGTGAACCCCTCTTCCATCACAGCTAGGAGACCGAGATGAGCGATACCCCCGACAAGGTTCCGGCCGGGCGCCGGCGCTTCCTGAAGAAGGCCGCCACCGGCACCGCCGCCGCTGGCGCGCTGGCCGCGCCGATGATCTCGACGGCCCAGACCGCCAGCTTCCGCTTCCAGTCCACCTGGCCGGCCAAGGACATCTTCCACGAGTACGCCAACGACTTTGCCAAGAAGGTCAACGACATGGCCGGCGGGCGGCTGAAGATCGAGGTGCTGCCCGCGGGCTCGGTGGTGCCGGCCTTCCAGTTGCTGGACGCGGTCAACAAGGGCACCCTGGACGGGGGCCATGGCGTCGTCGCCTATCACTACGGCAAGAACTCGGCGCTGGCGCTGTGGGGCTCGGGCCCGGCTTTCGGCATGGATCCGAACATGGTGCTGGCCTGGCACAACTACGGCGGCGGCAAGGCCCTGCTGGAGGAGATCTACAAGTCCATCAGCATGGACGTGGTGTCCTATCTGTACGGCCCGATGCCGACCCAGCCGCTGGGCTGGTTCAAGAAGCCGGTGGCCAAGGTGGCCGACATGAAGGGCCTGAAGTTCCGCACCGTGGGTCTGGCGGTGGACGTGTTCACCGAGCTGGGCACCGCGGTGAATCCGCTGCCCGGCGGCGAGATCGTGCCGGCGCTGGACCGTGGCCTGATCGACGCGGCCGAGTTCAACAACGCCTCCAGCGACCGCGTGCTGGGCTTCCCCGACGTGGCCAAGAACTGCATGCTGCAGAGCTTTCACCAGAGCGGAGAGCAGTTCGAGATCCTGTTCAACAAGGGCAAGTACGACGCGCTGCCGGCCGAGCTGAAGGCCATCATTGACTACGCGGTGCAAGCCGCCAGCGCCGACATGAGCTGGAAGGCGATCCAGCGCAACTCGCAGGACTACATCGAGCTCAAGACCAAGGACAAGGTCAACTTCTACAAGACGCCCGACGCCATCCTGCGCGCCCAGCTGGCGGCCTGGGACAAGGTGATCGAGAAGAAGGCCGGCGAGAACGCGCTGTTCAAGAAGGTGCTCGATTCGCAGCGCGCCTTCGCGCAGCGCGCCGGCCAATGGCAGAACGACTACATGGTCGACTTCAAGATGGCCTGGAACCATTACTTCGGCAAGAAGGGCTGAGGCCCGCGGCCGGCCCGAAGCCGGCCGCTCCTTCCAACAACAAGGACGTCGTTGATGCTGCAAGGTTTTCTGCTGGCGGTGGACAAGCTGTCGACCTGGCTGGGGCAGCTGTTCGCCTGGTCCATCGTGCTGCTCACCGGCCTGATCACCTGGGAGGTGTTCTCCCGCTATGTGCTGAACAAGCCCCATGCCTGGGTGCTGGATGCGCAGATCATGCTTTACGGCACCCTGTTCATGATGGCCGGCGCCTATACCCTGGCCAAGAACAACCATGTGCGCGGCGACGTGCTCTACAGCTTCTTCAGCCCGCGCGCCCAGGCCTGGGTGGACCTGGTGCTCTACCTGCTGTTCTTCCTGCCCGGCATCGTCGCGCTGACCTGGGCCGGCTGGGGCTATGCGCAGGAGGCGCTGGCGATCCGCGAGCAGACCTTCTCTGCCGAGCCGCTGCCGCTGTATCCCTTCAAGTTCGTGATCCCGGTGGCCGGCGCGATGCTGCTGCTGCAGGGCCTGGTCGAGATCGTGCGCTGCCTGCGCTGCATCCGCGACGGCGCCTGGCCCTCGCGCGGCGAGGACGTGGAGGAGGTCGACGTCGACAAGCTCAAGGCCATGGTGCAGGTGAAGGACGAGGACATCGCCGCGCTGGACAAGTACCTGGTGCCGCCGACGGAGACGCGCAAGTGATCCACAAGATTCGCAAGGAGCTCTGGTTCGGCTTCATCCTGATGGGGCTGATCCTGCTGGGCGTGGCGGCGATGCTGCTGCTCTCGCCCGAGATCACGCGCGGCCACCTCGGCCTCTTGATGCTGGCCCTGGTGGTGGTGGCGATCATGCTGGGCTTTCCCACGGCGTTCACGCTGATGGGCATGGGCATGATCTTCACCTGGCTGGCCTATGAGCGCGACACCACCAAGACCCTGACCCTGATGGTGCAGTCCGCCTTCAAGGTGATGGGCAACGACGTGCTGATCTCGATCCCCCTGTTCGTGTTCATGGGCTATCTGGTCGAGCGCGCCAACCTGATCGAGAAGCTGTTCCGCTCGCTCCACCTGTCGATGGCGCGGGTGCCGGGCTCGCTGGCGGTCGCCACCCTGTTCACCTGCGCGGTGTTCGCCACCGCAACCGGCATCGTCGGCGCGGTGGTCACGCTGATGGGCCTGCTGGCCTTTCCGCAGATGCTGAAGGCCGGCTACGACGTGCGCGTCTCGGCCGGCGCGATCACCGCGGGCGGCTGCCTGGGCATCCTGATCCCGCCCTCGGTGATGCTGATCGTCTACGGCGCGACCGCCGGCGTCTCGGTGGTGCAGCTCTATGCCGGCGCCTTCTTCCCGGGCCTGATGCTGGCGGGCCTGTACATCGCCTACGTGATCATCCTGGCCAAGCTGAAGCCGAACCTGATGCCGCCGCTGGCGCCCGAGGCGCGCATCGTGCCGCTGCCGCCGGGCACGCAGCGCATCGCCGACAGCATTTCCAGCCGCGCCCTGCCGGCCCTGCTGGCGGCGCTGAAGGGCCGGCGCAATCTGCAGGTCGGCATCGGCCATATCCTGCGCCAGTTGTTCGTGACCCTGCTGCCGCTGCTGCTGTTCCTCGCGGTGGCAGCCTGGAGCTATCGCAACGTCACCGCGCCGGCGGTGCAGGAGGCCGCCTTCCAGCCGGCCGAGGAGGCGCCGGTGGACGAGGGCAGCACCGGGCTGAAGGAGCCCGGCGGCCTGGCCGAGCCGCCGGGCAGTGGTGAGGAAGAGGAGGGCAAGTCCGATGGCGCGCTGACGCTGCCGCCCGGCGCCGAGGAGAACGCGGCCAGCGCGCCGGCCGGTGCGGCGGCTGCCTCGGCGCCCGCGTCGGCCGCCGCCGCCGAGGCCGGCCCGCGCGAGGCGCCGCGCGGCTTCTGGATCGGCCTTGGCGTTGGCGCCGTGGCGCTTGTTGCCTTCTACGCGCTGCTGAGCTTCCAGCGGCTCGAGATCTTCAAGATGCTGCTGGCCTCCTTCTTCCCGCTGGTGGTGCTGATCCTGTCGGTGCTGGGCTCGATCGTGTTCGGCCTGGCCACGCCCACCGAGGCGGCGGCGGTCGGCGCCAGCGGCGGCCTGCTGCTGGCCGCGGCCTACCGGCAGCTGAACTTCCAGGTGGTCAAGGAGTCGGTGTTCCTGACCGCCAAGACCAGCGCGATGGTGTGCTGGCT
The DNA here is from genome assembly GCF_015624425.1 of Roseateles sp. DAIF2. NCBI lineage: Bacteria > Pseudomonadati > Pseudomonadota > Betaproteobacteria > Burkholderiales > Sphaerotilaceae > Roseateles > Roseateles sp. DAIF2. The sequence continues at coordinate 725,692 of NZ_CP049919.1, forward strand.
GTTCGTCGGCTCGGCGATCTTCTCGGCCGCCTTCGCGCTGCTGGGCGGGCAGGAGCTGGTGGAGCGCTGGGTGCTGTCAATGAACCTGAGCAAGACCGAGTTCCTGGTCCTGTCCCAGTTCATCATCTTCATCCTCGGCTGGCCGCTGGAATGGACCGAGATCATCGTGATCTTCATGCCGATCTTCATCCCGCTGCTGGACAACTTCGGCGTCGACCCGCTGTTCTTCGGCCTGCTGGTGGCGCTGAACCTGCAGACCGCCTTCCTGAGCCCACCGGTCGCGATGGCGGCCTTCTACCTGAAGGGCGTCAGCCCGCCGCATGTCACCCTGAACCAGATCTTCGCCGGCATGATCCCCTTCATGGGCATCCAGGTGATCGCGATCGTGCTGCTCTATCTCTGGCCGCAGATCGGCCTGTGGTTGCCGCAGCTGCTGTACGGGCGGTGACGCCAAGCGCTGGCGCATGGGGCGGGGCGGGACTAGCATTGATGCAGCTTCGCCCAGGAGGTTCGCCATGGAGAGGTCGCTTGATGCAGGTCAAGACATATCCCCGCCGACCGCGGCGCCGCGCGTGCGCCGGGTCGACCTCGCCAGGCCCTGGGTCTGGCTGCAGCGCGGCGCGCAGGACCTGCGTCGCGCCGCGAGGCCCAGCCTGGGCTTTGGCACGCTGATCGCCGCCGCAGGCCTGCTGCTGATGGGGGCAGGCTGGAAGGCCGCCTACATGGCGCCGGCCCTGCTGGGCGGCTTCCTGCTGGTCGCACCCTTCGCGGCGATCGTGTTCTATGCGCTGTCGCGCCAGCTGGAGCAGGGGCAGGCGCCCGATGCCGGCGCGGCACTGCGCTCCTGGCGCGGCAATGCCGGCTCGATCGCGCTGTTCGGCCTGATGTTGGCCCTGGCCTACATTGCCTGGGAGCGCATCGCCGCCATCGTGTTCGCGCTGTTCCTCGAGGGTCAGACGCCGGGGCCGACCCAATGGCCGATCGAGCTGTTGCTGGCCTTCGGCGTCGCCGGTGCCCTGGTGGCGGTCCTGGTGTTCGCATTGGGCGTGGTCAGCGCGCCGCTGCTGCTGGACCGGCCGGTCGATGCGATCACCGCGATGCTGACCAGCTGGCGCTGCTGCCGTCTCAATGCCGGGCCGCTGCTGCTGTGGGCCGGGCTGCTGGCCGGCCTGACCCTGTTGGGCTTCGCAAGCCTGATGCTGGGTCTGCTGTTCATCTTCCCCTGGCTGGCCCATGCCAGCTGGCATGCCTATCGCGATCTGGTAGAGCCCGATGAGGGAGGCTGAGCTCGTCCGGCGAGGCGCCGCATGCGTGGGCGGTGCCCTCGACCTGCTACAGCGGCTTCGTGCTGACCAGTCTTGCGGTGGCCCTGCTGCTGGCCACCCTGACCCTGGTGGGGCTGGGCGTGATCCTGTTCGGCATCACGACAGCCACCGAGTCGGCCGCGGTCAGCGTGGCCAGCGCCTTCCCGAGGGCTTGCGCAGCCGGCAGCCTGAACTTCAAGAAGACCAAGGAGGCGGTGTGCCTGACCGCCAAGACCATCGCACCTGTGGCCCGGCCTGACCCTGTGGCTGCCGAACTACCTCTGCGGCGGCCGAGCGGCTAAGCCGCCGCGCGCTCCAGCCGGAAAGTCTCCACCATCGCCGCCAGCCGCTGGGCCTGCTCCTGCAGGCTGGCCGCGGCGGCGGCGCTTTCCTCGACCAGGGCCGAGTTCTGCTGCGTCATCGAGTCGAGCTGGCTGACCGCGATATTGACCTGGGCGATGCTCTGGCTCTGCTCGCGCGAGGTGACGCTGACCTCGCCGAGCACATCGGTGACGCGACGCACGCTGGAGACCACCTGGCCCATCGTCGTGCCGGCCTGGTCCACCAGGGCCGAGCCGGCGTCCACCTCGCTGACGCTCGCGCCGATCAGGTCCTTGATCTCCTTGGCCGCCGCGGCGCTGCGCTGCGCCAAGGTACGCACCTCGGCCGCGACGACCGCGAAGCCGCGGCCCTGCTCGCCGGCCCGCGCCGCCTCGACCGCGGCGTTCAGCGCCAGGATGTTGGTCTGGAAGGCGATGCCGTCGATCACGCCGATGATGTCGCCGATGCGGCCCGAGCTCGCGTGGATCTTGCCCATCGTCGAGACCACCTGGCCCACCACCTCGCCGCCGCTGCGCGCCACCTGGGCGGCGTCTGCCGCCAGCTGGTTGGCGGTGGCGGCCGAGTCGGAGGAGTTGCGCACGGTGGCGGTCAGCTGCTCCATCGTCGAGGCGGTCTCCTGCAGATTGCTGGCGGTTTCCTCGGTGCGTTCGCTCAGGCTCTGGTTGCCCTCGGCGATCTCGGTGGCCGCGACCTTGATGCTCTCGGCGCTGTGGCGCACGTCCTGCACCAGCCGGCGCAGCGAGACCACCATCGCGTTGAGCCCGCGCAGCAGGTCGCCGATCTCGTCGCGGCGGCCGCGGTCGGCCACCTGCACCGACAGGTCGCCGGCGCCGATGCTCTCGGTCGCCGCCAGCGCCTGCTGCAGCGGCGGCACGATGGAGCGCGTCATCAGCCAGGTGCAGACCAGCAGCATCGCGACCACCGCCGCCAGCACCGCGGCGGTGACCGCGATGTCCAGGCTGCGCTGGCGCTCGACGCTGGCCGCCAGGTCGACCGCGCGCTGGTGCTGCAGGTCGACGAAGCGCTGCTGCGCCTCGAGATACTGGCCCAGCTCGCGCCGCACCAGGGCCAGCTGCGCCGCCATGTCGCCGCCGTCGCGCGCCTTGGCGGCCGCGTTGCGCGCGGCGATGTAGACGCCGCGGGTCCTGGCGATCTCGGCCAGCACGGCCTTCTCGTCGGTGGCCGTGGCCTCGGCGTCGATCCGCTTCTGCAGCTCCGAGATGCGCGCCGAGGTGGCGTCCATCTCGGGCTTGAGCAGGCCGGCCAGGCCGCCATCCGCGCTCATCAGCCCGGCCATCGTGCGCGCCGCGTTGGCATGGGTCTGGCCGGACCATTGCAGCGCCATCTCCAGCTTGTCGCGCTGGGCGGTCTGGGCCGCCTGTTCCCGCTCCAGCGAGCCGAGGGTGCGCCAGCTCGAGATCAGCGTGACCGCCAGCAGCACCGCCGCCGTGATCAAGGTCGGCAGCCAGAGCCGGAAGGAGATGCCCATGCGCTTGCTGTGATCCATCGTGGTCTCCATCCGGGCCGGCGGCGGCCCGGTGCCAACGATTGAATGCCGCAAGCGGCTGCGCTGTCAACCTCCGGGAGGGGTCAGGCCTTGCGCACGCTCGACCCAGCGCACGGCTGTGCGGCGCCTCAGGTCTGCGGCTTGTTGCGGCGCAGGAACTTCATCAGCACGCCGCCCAGGCCGAGGGCGGCCAGCGCGAACACCTTGGCGAACTTGGCCAGGAAGGCGAGGGCGGCGGCGAAGAAGCCCAGCTTCTTCGCGCCGACGCCCAGCACCAGCGCCGCCAGGCCGTACTCGGCCACCTTGTCGGTGCTGCTGTTGAAGTCGGCGTAGCGCTTGCCGTCGTCGAACTGCAGCGCGCCCAGCAGGGCCTGGGCCTCGCCCTTGTGGGCGGGCAGGTCCTTCAGGTCGGTGATCAGGTTCAGGCTCAGATAGCCCTCGCGGCCCAGCGCATAGGTGTTGTAGTTGACGCCCGGTTCGTCGCCGGCCGGCGCGCCCTTGTGGCGCGAGCTCATCGCCCAGACCAGGCGCTGCGTGTCGGCCGCGTAGGCCGGCTTCTCGGCCCAGCCGGTGATCTCCAGCGCCGGCACGCCCATCTTGGCGCGCTCCTCGTTGGCGGCCTCGGTGCCCTCGCGATAGCTCTTCAGCAGATCGTCGGCGTTCCACTCCTTGGCGTCGCCGTCCCTGATGTAGCCGGAGGCCTCGTAGCGCAGGGTGGCGAACCAGCCGCTGCCGCCCTTCTCGTCCTGCGGGAACACCAGCCCCTGCAGGTCCTGGTGATCGCCCGGGTTGCCCATCGCGCGCAGCAGCTGGCCGGCCTGCGGCTGCGGGATGAAGACGCGCCCTTCGGGCAGATGCAGGGTGGCCTGGCCGGCCACCGCGATGTCCTGCGGGCCGGCCTTGGCGGCCTGGCGGGCCTCGTCCCAGGCCTTGCTGCTGTCGTTACCGGTCTGAGCCCAGGCCAGGGCGCTGCCGGCCAGCAGGCCAAGGGCCAGCAGCTTGTGGATGAATGGATGCACGATGTGAGACTCCCTTGTGATGGGTGGTAGTTTTTTTGCGCCCGCTGAGGGGCCGGGGGAGTCTACGGTCGGGTGCGCGCGCGGCCCAAGAAAAAACCCGCAGCCCCCTCCAAAGGAGGACTGCGGGTCGTGACGGGCTTGGCGGAAACGGCCGGGATCAGGCCGCCTGGCGCCACTGCTGCATCAGCTGCTCCCACTTGGCGCGCGCCGCCACCAGGTGGCGGTGCTTGACATGGCCGTAGCCGCGGATCTCCTCGGGGATGCGCGCGATCTCGGCGGCCAGCGCCAGGCGCTCGGTGCTCAGGCCCTTGGCCAGGATGGCGTCGATGCTGGCGCGGTACTCGCCGATCAGCGCGCGCTCGGTCCTGCGCTCCTCGGTGTGGCCGAAGATGTCGAAGGCGGTGCCGCGCAGGCCCTTCAGCTTGGCCAGGATGCCGAAGGCCGGGCGCACCCAGCCGCCCATCTGCTGCTTGATCAGCTCGCCCTTGTCGTTCTTCTTGGCCAAGAGCGGCGGGGCCAGGTGGTGCACGATCTTGTAATCGCCCTCGAACTGGGCCTTGATCTTGTCGGTGAACTTGGTGTCGGTGTGCAGGCGCGCGACCTCGTACTCGTCCTTGTAGGCCATCAGCTTGAACAGGTAGCGGGCCACCGCCTCGGTCAGGCGGGTGCTGGCCAGCGGCGCCTCCGCGGCGCGCACCTTCTCGACGAAGGCCTTGTAGGTCTCGGCGTAGGCGGCGTTCTGGTAGTCGGTCAGGAACTCGACGCGCTTGGTGACGATCTCGTCGACGCCGGGGCGCTTGACGATGTTGATGACCTGCTGCGCCGCATAGAGCGATTTCACCGCGGCCAGGTCCTGGGCGCAGCGGCGGCCCCATTCGAAGGCGGCCTTGTTGTTGTCGATCTGCACGCCGTTCAGCTCGATCGCGCGCATCAGCGCGGCATAGGAGAGCGGCACCTTGCCCTTCTGCCAGGCGTAGCCCAGCATCAGCGGGTTGGTGTAGAGCGAGTCGCCCAGCAGTTTCACGGCCACTTCCTCGGCATCGAACATGCCCAGGTGCTCGGCCCCGACGGCCTTGCCGACGGCGGCCTCGCAGGCCGCGCCGGGGAAGCTCCAGTCGGCGTTGTTCACCAGGCTGGCGGTCGGCGAGCCATGGGTGTTCAGCGCGACGAAGGTGCGGCCCTCGCGCATCACGGCCAGCGTGCTCTTGTTGGCGGCGACGATGGAATCGCAGGCGATCACCAGCTCGGCCTCGGCGGTGCCGACTTTGGTGCAGTGGATGGCTTCGGGATCGTTGGCGATCTGGATATGGCTCCAGGTCGCGCCGCCCTTCTGGGCCAGGCCGGCGGCGTCCTGCGTGATCACGCCCTTGCCCTCCAGATGCGCGGCCATGCCCAGCAACTGGCCGATCGTGATCACGCCGGTGCCGCCGACGCCGGCGACGACGATGCCCCAGGCTTGTTCGGCATTCGGGATCAGCGGCTGCGGGATCGGGGCCAGCGCGGCGTCGAAGGGGCTGACGCGCTTGTCCTTCTTCGGCTTCTTCAGCTCGCCGCCCTCGATCGTGACGAAGCTGGGGCAGAAGCCCTTCACGCAGCTGAAGTCCTTGTTACAGGTGTTCTGGTTGATCTGGCGCTTGCGGCCGAAATCGGTCTCCAGCGGTTCGACCGACAGGCAGTTGGACTGCACCGAGCAGTCGCCGCAGCCCTCGCAGACCAGCTCGTTGATGACGACGCGCTTGGCCGGGTCGACGAGCTTGCCGCGCTTGCGGCGGCGCCGCTTCTCGGTGGCGCAGGTCTGGTCGTAGATGATGGCCGTCGTGCCGGGGATCTCGCGGAACTGGCGCTGGATCGCATCCAGCTCGTCGCGGTGGTGCACGGTGACGCCGGCCAGCAGCGAGATGCCGTTGTACTTGGCCGGTTCGTCGGTGACGATCACCAGCTTGGTCACGCCCTCGGCGGTGACGCTCTGCATGATCTGCATCACGCTGTGGCCTTCGGGGCGCTCGCCGACCTGCTGGCCGCCGGTCATCGCGACCGCGTCGTTGTAGAGGATCTTGTAGGTGATGTTGACGCCCGAGGCGATGCTCTGGCGGATCGCCAGCAGGCCCGAGTGGAAGTAGGTGCCGTCGCCGAGGTTGGCGAAGATGTGCTTCTCGGTCGTGAAGGGCTGCTGGCCGACCCAGGGCACGCCCTCGCCGCCCATCTGGGTGAAGGTGGCGGTGTTGCGGCCGGGCATCCAGCTGACCATGTAATGGCAGCCGATGCCGGCCACCGCGCGCGAGCCCTCGGGCACGCGGGTCGAGGTGTTGTGCGGGCAGCCGGAGCAGAACCAGGGCGTGCGGTCGGCACCGCCGGCGGTCTTCTCCTCCGCCTTCAGCGCGTTCTCCTTGGCGTCGATGATCGCGACGCGGGCATCCAGGCGCGCGGCCACGTCGGCGTCGACGCCCAGCTTCTTCAGGCGCTTGGCGATCGCGCGGGCGATGATGGCCGGGGTCAGGTCGGCCTGCGGGCGCAGCAGCCAGTTCTTGCTCGGATTCGGCTGGCTCCATTCGCCGCCGCTCATGTCGCCCTCAATCTCGTCGAACTTGCCCAGCACGTTCGGCCGCACATCGGGGCGCCAGTTGTAGAGCTCTTCCTTGATCTGGTACTCGATCATCTGGCGCTTCTCTTCGACCACCAGGATCTCCTGCAGGCCCTGGGCGAAGTCGCGCGTGATCGTGGCCTCCAGCGGCCACACCACATTGACCTTGTGCAGCCGGATGCCGAGGCGCCGGCAGGTGTCGTCGTCCAGGCCCAGGTCGTGCAGCGCCTGGCGGGTGTCGTTCCAGGCCTTGCCGCTGGCGATGATGCCGAAGCGGTCGTTGGGGGTGCTGACGACGTTGTAGTTCAGCTTGTTGGCGCGGATATAGGCCAGGGCGGCGTACCACTTGTAATCCATCAGCCGCGCTTCCTGCTCCAGCGGCGGGTCCGGCCAGCGGATGTGCAGGCCGCCCTCGGGCATCTGGAAGTCTTCCGGCAGGATGATGTTGACGCGGTCCGGGTCGACGCTGATCGAGGCGGACGATTCGACGATCTCCTGGATCGTCTTCAGGCCCGACCACAGGCCCGAGAAGCGGCTCAGCGCGAAGGCATGCAGGCCCATGTCCAGGATGTCCTGCACGCTGCTGGGGAAGAACACCGGGAAGCCGACCGCCTTGAACACATGGTCGCTCTGGTGCGCGGCGGTCGAACTCTTGGCGATATGGTCGTCGCCGGCCACCGCGATCACGCCGCCATGCTTGGCCGTGCCGGCCATGTTGGCATGCTTGAAGACGTCGATGCAGCGGTCCACGCCCGGGCCCTTGCCGTACCAGATGCCGAACACGCCGTCGAACTTGTTCTTCTCGGGGAACAGGTCGAGCTGCTGCGTGCCCCACACGGCGGTCGCGCCCAGCTCCTCGTTGACGCCCGGCTGGAACACGATGTTCTGCTTGGCCAGGTGCTTCTTGGCCTGCATCAGCATCTGGTCGTAGCCGCCCAGCGGCGAGCCGCGGTAGCCGGAGATGAATCCGGCGGTGTTCAGCCCCACCATCGCGTCGCGCGTGCGCTGCAGCATCGGCAGCCGCACCAGCGCCTGCACGCCGCTCATGAAGGCGCGGCCATGGTCCAGCGCGTATTTGTCGTCCAGCGAGACCTTTTCCAGGGCGCGCAGGATATGTTCGGGCAGCGGTGCATTCATTGGCTTTGGGCTCCTGATGGGGCGTCGAACCTGCGGGACGGGGCCGCTTGTGGCAGCCCTTCCGTTCGACAAGTATGGTCTCTTTGAGGGTTCTCTGCGCTCTGAGCCTGGCTCGCCAGGGCTGGTGGCCCGCGGCGGGTTGTGACGATGGTGTGAGCGCGCAGAGAACCGAGTAGACCCGCCGCGCAGTGTAGGGAAAGCGGCCCGCGCGGTGCTTTCTCATTTACGCGCCGAGCGGGCTGCTTGAGCAATAATCTTGCTGACAATGCCGCTAGGAATTCAGATTGGCTTCCAAAAAGCCCGTATCAGGGCAAACCATTAGAAACAATTCCGGCTCCGCCGCCGGCGAGGAGCCGGGCGAAGGCCTGGACCGGTATCACATCGCCATCCTGGTCGAGCTGCAGCGCGACGCGCGGCTCTCGAACGCCGAGCTGGCGGCGCGCATCGGCCTGTCGGCCGCGCCGACCTGGCGGCGCGTGCGCTGGCTGGAGGAGCAGGGCTACATTACCGGCTATCGCGCCGAGATCGACCGCCGCCGCATCGGCCTGGGCGTGCTGGCCTTCGTGCGGGTGGACACCGAGCGCAGCGCCGGCAGCGTGACCCGCGAGCTGGAGGCGGCGATCCGCGCGCTGCCCGAGGTGGTGGCCTGCCACTACATCTCCGGCGCCGGCACCTTCGAGCTGCAGGTGATGGCCACGGACCTGGACGCCTTCAGCCGCTTCTCGATCGACACCCTGCTGAACCTGCCCAACGTCAAGGACATCCACACCAGCTTCTCGCTGGGCGAGGTCAAGGCCGGCGGGGCGATGCCGCTGGGGCACCTGCGGCTGGCCGGCTAGCTAGCGGGCGCCCGGCGCAAACACACGCGCTTACAACTGCGGCCGCTGCCACGCTGCCTGCCGAGCACCCCGCACGGGTAGAGTTCGGCGCGGACAAAACAAAACCATGTCCCAGGGAGTGCAAGAACCATGGCAGACAGTGCGGCACAACAACGTGCGCAGCAGGAGGCGGCCCGGATTGCGGCCGAGCTGCGCAGGCGCGGGCAGCGGGGCCCCTCGGTGGGCGAGATCGGCATGTGCCACCGCGACGGCTACAACATCACGCAGGACCGGCTCGATGGCGACTTCGATCTGGATGAGCCCTTCGCCCAGACCCTGCTGCAGGGCCTGATGGCGCAGCCGCCGGGCGCCGGTGGCCCCTCGCTGCGGCCCATGCCCTACCAGGCGCCGGTGCAGCAGCCGGCGCCGCCGAGCCAGTGGATCTCCGACTACCTGCTCGGCTCGCCGCCGGACAAGAGCTTCGGCAGCCAGCTCCAGGCGGCGACGGTCGGGCCGGGCAACATCCTCGGCACTGCCGCGGGCACGGCCCAGATCGCCATGCAGGCCCGCGCCCAGGCCACCACCGGCCCGGCGCTGGCCCGCGCCACCGCGGCCGTCAGCTCGGGCAGCACGCAGCGCGTGCGCATCAACGAGTTCATGGAGGTCTACAACGCCAACAAGACCGGTCGCGGCCGCCCGCGTCCGCGCCTGCGCATCAAGGGCCTGCCGATGAAGGTGATCGACGCGACCGGCGGCGCCGCTGCCTGGCGCGGCCGCACCGCCGGCGGGACCTATACCACCCCGGCCGCCGGCGCGATGCGGCATGCGGGCGTCTGGGGTCAGCAGGTCGGCGAGGCCCGCATCGCGCGCTCGCCGCTGGGCTGGTCCTCGCGCATGCCCGGCGCCGGCATCCTGACCTTCGCCCCCTCCGCGGCCATCGACGCCTACAACGCGACGCGGGTCGACGCCAAGGGCATGCACTTCGACATGCCGCGCTTCGCGGTGGATTCGGCGCGGAGCCAGTCGGGGAATCTGGTGGGATTTGGGGTGTCGGTCGCGGTGACGGCAGTGCTCGTTGCTGCCGGCGTGGCCGGCCTGCCCCTGCTGATCATCGGGCTGGGGGTGGGGATCGTGGCCCAGGCGGTCTGGACCTCCACCGGCATGGACGACAAAAGTGCCGGCTTGATGGAGCGCGGGCTGGCGCGATGACCTTGATGTCATTTCATCCGGCCGGCTTGCACGCGCTGTGGCTCGCGATGCCGGTGTTGGCAGCGGCCAGCCTGCTGGTGTTGACGCCTTTCTTCGGCTTGCCGGCGCCGGGCCTGTGGGTGACGGTGAGCCTGCTGGGGTTGTCCTGGGGCGGGTGGCTGAAGTACCGCGCACGTCTGGGCAATCCCCTGCAGTTGGCGGCGTTTCTGCTTTTCGGCACGCTCTCCTACCTCTCGTTCGCGCTGGGAGGCGCGGGTCTGATGGTGAAGCAACTGCTGGCAAGGCCGGAGATGCTGGGCTGGACCAGTGCCCTGCTGCTGCTGAGCCTGCTGTCGCCCTGGCTGATCGGTCTGTTGCAGGCCTGGAGCAGGATGAGGCGAGAGGGTATCCACGTCAATGCCGCCTGGCTGCCTCCGATGGTGGATGTCGACCGCTGGGCCATGCGGGCGAAGGCGGCAAACGATGCGAAGGTGCCGTCCTTCGTGGATCGATATTTGTGGCCGCTGATCGGGCTTGGGTTGAACCTGCCCCTGGTGCTCGAGTTGGCCGGCATGGATCGGAACTATGCCGTGTTCCTCGCCGTGCCCGCGCTGCTGTACTTCGGCTGGGCCTGGGCGCAGCCTTTGGGGCGCATGCAGGCCTATCTGATCGGGCTGTCTCTGCTCGAGAAGCGCAGCGGCCGCCATTTGCTGGCGGCGTATGAGGGCGAACTGAACGAACTGCGTCGCGGCTTTTGGGGCTCCCGCTGGTTGTGCCCGCCGCTGCCACCGACTCCGGCAAGAGACAGCCAGACCACGCGGCGAGCCGCTCGGTGAGCGCCGCGGAGGGCAAGGGCGTGCACCGGCGTGTGCGCGGTCTTGCACTAGCCGAATGAAGCCATCTGGTTTCCACCCATCCGTCTTCCGGTCGATCTGGGTCGTGATGGCCGGGATTCCGGTATTCGGCCTGCTGATGCTCGCGCCGTTCCTGGGCCTGCCAGCGCCTCGCCTGTGGCTGGCCGTAGGCTTACTCGGAATGGTCTGGGGCTGTGGTTGAAGTATCGGGCGCGCCTCGGTAATCCCTTGCAACTGGCTGCGTGCCTGCTGTTTGCCAAGTTGGGCTACCTGTCATTTGCGCAGGGCTGTGCAGGGGCCCTGGTGGTCTACACCCTTGAGCGGGCCGATCTGCTGGGCTGGGCTGTGCTGGCCGTGCTGGCAAGCCTGGGGTTGCCATGGCTGGCGGGGCTGCTACAAGCCATTGATCGCATGCGCCGGGAGGGTGTGCATGCCGAGGCGGCCTGGCTGCAGGCCGCGGTGGATGTGGGGCGCTGGGCCATGCGCGCTGAGGTCCCGCCCGAGCTGAGTCAGGCGGGCTTCATGGATCGCCGCGGCTGGTTGCTGCTGAGTCTGCTCCTGTGTTTGTACCCGCTGCTTCAACTCGCGGGCCTGGACGAGGATTTCGGCATGTTCCTGATCGCGCCCTTGATGCTGGCTTTGGGCTGGGCCGGTGCCATGCCCGGCGGCCGCGCCCTGGCCTATCTGATCGGCCTGCACCGCTTCGAGAAACTCAGCGGCCGCCACCTGCTGGCGGCCCATCAGGACGCGCTGGACGAGTTGCGGCGCGGCTTCTGGGGTTCGCGCTGGCTGTGCCCGCCGCTGCCGCCTGCTCCTCCGCCGCCGCCCGCGCCGCCGCCCAGAGGCAGTCGCGGTGGCCGGGCCGCGAGACGCGGGCGTCGCTAGGCGGCCTCGGTTTGCAGGGCCTTGTGTGAGGACCGAACCCGGCAAGCATCGACGATGAGCCCGGCGCGCCGGGATCGGCTAGGCTGCGGTCCATGAGCTCTGCCGCCGCTGTCGCCATGCCCGCCCGCCATCTGCTGCTCGCGCTGGTCGTCGTCGCGATCTGGGGCAGCAACTTCGTCGTGATCAAGCTGGCGCTGGGGGCGCTGCCACCGCTGCTGTTCGCGGCGCTGCGCTTTGCCTTCGCGGTGCTGCCGGCGATCTTCTTTCTGCCGCGCCCGCCCACCTCCTGGCGCAATCTGGCGGCCTATGGCCTTTTGATCGGCGTGGGTCAGTTCGGCGTGCTGTACCTGGCGATGCGCGCGCAGATCTCGCCGGGTCTGGCCTCGCTGGTGGTGCAGACCCAGGTGTTCTTCACCCTGCTGCTGGCGGTGCGCCTGGCCCGGGAGCATGTGCAGGCCTACCAATGGGCGGGCCTGGCGCTGGCGGCCAGCGGCATCGGCGTGATCGCGTTGCACACCGACGGCAGCACCACGGTGCTGGGCGTGGCGATGGTGCTGCTGGCGGCCTTTTCCTGGGCCTGCGGCAATATGGTCGGCAAGCGCGCGGGTCAGGTGAACATGCTGGCCTATATGGTCTGGACCAGCCTGTTCGCGGTGCCGCCGCTGATCCTGCTGTCCCTGCTGGTCGAGGGCCCGGCCGCGATCGCCGCGGGTCTGGCCCGGGCCGATGCGGGCACCTGGGCCGCGGTGCTGTGGCAGTCGCTGGGCAACACCCTGTTCGGCTACGGCATGTGGGGCTGGCTGCTGGCACGCCATGCGGCGGCCACCGTCGTGCCGCTGGCCCTGCTGGTGCCGGTGTTCGGCATGGGCAGCGCCGCGCTGTTCCTGGGCGAGCCGCTGCCGGCCTGGAAGCTGGGCGCGGCGGCGCTGGTGATGAGCGGCCTGGCGTTGAACCTGCTGTGGCCGCTGCGCCATCGCCTGCGGCCGGCATGAGGCGGCTCGGCGCGCTGCTGCTGCTACTGATGGCGCTTGTCCCGGCGGCCTGGGCGCTCGATCCGCAGGGCCTGCGCGCGCAGGAGATCGCCCATTGCGCGCCCGGCGAGCTGAGCACCTGGCCCGACGGCCGCGACGGGCCCTCGGCCAGCGCGGCCTGGCTGTTTGAGTATGAAAGCGCCGGTGCGCCGATCTGGCTCGACTCGGCCCTGGTGTTGCGCCTGCTGGAGCGCGCGGCCGGCGCCTGGGCGCCCTGCGGCCTGCCGATCCAGGTGCGTGCGCTGGACGCCGCGCAGCGGCCCGATCCGGCGCAGGCGCGTGTGCGGGTGCTATGGGACGAGGCCGGCGCGCGCGGCGGCTTCGGCCTGGCCGACCTGGGCCGGCGCCGGCTTTCGCTGAGCCCGGCCGCCTTTGCGCTGCTGCGCCAGCGCAACCCACAGCATCCGGCCGATGCGACCCTGCAGCTGGTGCTGTCGCACGAGATGGGGCATTTCCTCGGCCTGGTCGCGCATTCGCGGCGCTGCGTGGACGTGATGTCCTATTACCACGATGGCCGAGGCAACCACTGCTTCGCGCGTGACGCGGCGGTGATGAAGGCTTATGCCGAATACCGCGCCAGCCTGCCGACCGCCTGCGACATCCAGCGCTGCGGCGCGCTCAACGGCCGGCGCTGACGGAGGGCCGGCGCATCGGGACGCGCTCGCCCAGTTCGAAATAGTCCGCCGGGCCGCCGCAAGGACCACGCTCAGACGACGCGCAGGCTTAGCTCCGGCAGCCCCTCGATCCTGGCCAGCATCACATCGCCCCTGACCACCGGCCCGACGTTCTCCGGCGTGCCGCTGTAGATCAGGTCGCCGGCCTTCAGCTCGAAGGCCTCGGAGAGCCGGCTGATCTGCTCGGCCACGCTCCAGATCATGTAGCTCAGATCGGCGCTCTGCTTGAGCTGGCCGTTCACCGCCAGCGAGATCGCGCCCTTCAGGAAATGGCCGGTGGCGGCCACCGGGTGGATCGGGCCGATCGGGGCCGAGAGGTCGAAGCTCTTGCCGATCTCCCAGGGTTTTTTCTGGTCGCCCATCGCGCGCTGCAGATCGCGCCGCGTCATGTCCAGGCCGATCGCGTAGCCGTAGACATGGGACAGCGCCTGGTCGAGCGGGATGTCGCGGCCGCCGCTCTTCAGCGCCGCGACCAGTTCCACCTCGTAGTGGTAGTTCCTGGTCAGCGCGGGATAGGGGTGCTCGGCGGTCTGCCCGGGGGCGACGAACTGCACCGCGTCGCTGGGCTTCTGGAAGAAGAAGGGCGGTTCGCGGGTCGGGTCCGAGCCCATCTCGCGCGCATGGGCCGCGTAGTTGCGGCCGATGCAGTAGATGCGGTGCACCGGGAAGACCTCGTTGGACCCTGCAATAGGCACGGCGGGGATGCGCAGCGCAAAGGGGGCGGGTTGCGAGGGCGTGGCGGTGACGCTGGCGCAGCCGGCGGCCAGCAGGCCGCCCGCGGCGGAGGCGGTGGTGTTGATCAGCATATGTCGACGGTCCATGGGGCTGGTCTCCGGTTCTGAAGGTTCTTGGTTTGTCGCCTTCAGCTTAGGAGCGCGCCGGCGCGGCCGGCAGGACGCATCAACGCTTGTCTTGGACGGAATTCAGCCGCGCCGCGCGCCAGGCGCTGGGACTCTGGCCATGCCATTGGCGGAAGCGCCGCGCGAAGTAGGCCTCGTCGGCGAAGCCGCAACGCCGCGCGATCTCGCCGATGCGCGTGGCCGGGCCGCCGCTCAGCAGCAGCTCCTGGGCCAGCGCCAGGCGGCGCTCGGTCAGCAGCTCGGTGAAGGTGCGGCCGGTTTCCTTCTTCAGCAGATGGGCCAGGTAGTTGGGCGAGAGGCAGGCGGCCTCGGCCGCCGCGGCCAGGGTCGGTTCGCCGGCCAGTTGCTCGCGCAGATAGCGCAGCACCCGCGCCAGCGCCGCGCGCCGGCCGCCCTGCTGCGCCTGGGCCGCGGCCAGCGCGCTCAGCTCGCTCTCCCAGCGCCGGCAGGTCAGGGCCAGCAGCTGCAGCAGCGCGCCGCGGATCGCCGCGGCCGAGGCCAGGCGCTGGCGCGCCGCGTTCTCGCGCCGCATCGTCGCCAGCAGGGCCAGCACGGCATCGAAATCCACGGCATCGAAGACGAAGTCCAGATGCTCCTGGAACTGGAACGGCGCCAGCTCCGGCGCCAGGCTCAGCGGCACATCCTCCAGGTCCAGCGGGTCGACGGCGGCCAGGTCCGGGCGCAGAAAGCGCGGGCTGAAGTTCACCACCAGCCATTCGGTGCCGGCCGGATGCGGCACCAGGTGCATGCGGTGCGGCAGCACGAAGCTCAGCGCGCGCGGCGGGAAGGGGCGCAGCGCGCCGCCGATCTGCTGGCGCGTCTCGCCGGCCAGATTCACCTGGATCTGGAAATACTCATGCTTGTGCGGCTGGGTCAGCGGCGCGCGCCGGGCCTGGTCGCGGATGTCGAAGTCCAGGTGGTCGGAGCGCTCCGCCATGCCGTAGATACGCACCGGGGGCGTCGTCGTCTTGGCCATGGCGCGCATCCTGCCATGTATGCTCGGGCCATGATCGGCCGCCGTCCTTTCTCCTCCCTGCTGCTCCTGGCGCTGTGCGCGGCGCCGGCCTGGGCGCAGCCGCGCCAGAACCTGCTGGTGGAGCTGCGCTGGGTCGAGTCCGGCGTCAGCGGCGCCGCGATCGCCGGCACGCGCCAGGGCGGCGTGGTGGTCGGCACCGCGGGCAGCGTCTCGCCGCGCCCCGGCGGCATCAGCCTGTCGACGCGCCGCGTCGAGGAGGGCGTCGAGGCCCAGCAGCAGGTGCTGGTGCTGAATGGCGCCACCGCCAGCGTGATGCTGGCCGAGACCGAGCTGCTGCAATGGCTGGACTATGGCGTGGCCCTGCGTGGTGGCGGTGGCCCGGGCCAGGCGCCGCCGCGGGCGCAGGTCTATGCGCAGTCGCGCAGCCTGCCCATCGAGCGCCGGCGCGGCTTCGCGCTGACGCCCTCCTGGCCCGGCGGGCGCCAGCCGGTGCGGGTGGAGCTGCGCGCGCTGGCCCCGGCCGGCGCGGCGGGCGAGGCCGAGATCCTGTCCACCGTGCAGGTGGCGCTGGGCGAATGGATGACGGTGGCGCGCCGCGGCGGCGTGGCCCGCAGCCCGCAGCCGGGCGTGATCAGCAGCAGCGACGCCGAGACGCAGAGCATGCGCGAACTGCAGATCCGGGTGCAGCCTGCCCCTTGATTGGTATTTGATTGGTGTTAGGCTTCGCGCTCCGAACCTGGAGCCGAACCCCGATGCGATCCCTGCTGCTGAGCGCCGCCCTTGCCCTGTCCCCGCTGCTCGCCAACGCCCAGTCGCCGGCCCTGTTCGGCGCCGGGCCGCTGGAGGTGGAGCGCAGCGGCGGCAAGGTGGTCGGTGCCTATGTGCCGAACTGGGAGAGCGAGGCGGTGGTGGACCGCATCCAGCCCGGCAGCCTGACCCATCTGCTCTATGCTTTCTTGCGCATCTGCGGCCCGGGCCAGCTGGCGGTGGACGCGCCCAAGTGCCAGGGCAAGAAGGATTTCGAGCTCGGCACCGGGCCGGTGGACCAGCGCTTCGACGCGGCCTTCGCGCGGCTGAAGGCGCGCCAGCCGCATCTGAAGGTGCTGGCCTCGGTCGGCGGCTGGGGCGGCTCCGACCCCTTCTTCCACCTGGCCAATGATCCGGCGCGGCGCGCCGTCTTCATCGCCTCGGCGCAGCGCTTCCTGCGCGAGCATCCGGGCTTCGACGGCATCGACATCGACTGGGAGCATCCGGGCGGCAACGGCGCGGTCAATGGCGTGCAGCTCGGCGCCCCGG
Source organism: Roseateles sp. DAIF2 (assembly GCF_015624425.1). Taxonomy (NCBI): domain Bacteria; kingdom Pseudomonadati; phylum Pseudomonadota; class Betaproteobacteria; order Burkholderiales; family Sphaerotilaceae; genus Roseateles; species Roseateles sp. DAIF2. The sequence continues at coordinate 742,164 of NZ_CP049919.1, forward strand.
CCGACGGCCAGGGCTATGCGGACCTGATGACCGAGCTGCGCGCCGGGCTGAACGCGCTGACCGCCGAGACCGGCCGGCTCTACCAGCTGAGCACCGCGATCAACAGCACCAGCGCCATCGTCGACCGCATCAACTTCAAGCAGGCGGCCGGTGCGCTGGACCTGGTGTTCATGATGACCTACGACTTCTACGGCGGCTGGTCCGACAGCGTCGGCCATCACACCACCCTGAAGAGCAGCGCCCCGCAGGCCGACGACAGCCTGGAGCGCTCGGTGCGCAACATGACGGCGGCCGGCGTGCCGGCGTCCAAGCTGGTGGCCGGCGTCGCGATCTACGGCCGCGGCTTTGCCGGCGCGGCGGGCTCGAGCACCGGCGCGGCCAAGACCGGCGCCTATCCGGGCGGCGAGGGCGCGCTGAGCTACCGCGAGATCGCCGCGCGCTACCTGGACCGGCGCGGCCGCGGCCAGCGCGGCTTCGAGGCCCGCTTCGACAGCACCACCGAGGCCTGGAGCCTCTACCACCCCAAGCTCAAGCTCTGGATCGGCTACGACGATCCGCGCGCGGTGCAGGCCAAGGGCCGTTATGCGGTGCAGGCCGGCCTGGCCGGCGTGTTCGCCTGGGAGCTGAGCCAGGACAACGGCGACATCCTGAACGCGATGAACGCCGGCGTGGGCAATCTGCTGATCGCACCGGCCAAGCCCAAACGCTGAGCCAGATCAAGCCGCCACCGGGCCGCGGCGGCGACTATGTCACCCGAGCGGCCGCCGCATCAATCTGATCAGGGTGGCAACCCGATGTGGCGGTCGTTCCTTCTTCCCGGGCGCCCCGGCCGTGGTTGATCAGGCCGCCCGCCAGTCGGCCCGTGCCAGCCGGTACAGGCAATGCCGGCGCAAGACATGACCCTCGGGCAGGGCCGGATGCTCGAATTCGCCGGCCGGGTCGAGGCGCAGGCCGATGCGCTCCATCACCGCGCGCGAGCGCTGGTTCTGCAGGGTCGTGAAGGACACGATCTCAGGCAGCTCCAGGCGCTCGAAGCCCAGGGCCAGCACGGCGCTCGCGGCCTCGCTGGCAAGGCCGCGGCCCCAGAAGGGGCGGGCCAGGCGCCAGCCGATCTCCACGCAGGGCGAGAAGGGCAGGGGCCAGCGCGGCACCGCCAGGCCGACGAAGCCGATGAAGTCGCCGCCCTCCAGGGTCTCGGCGGCCCACAGGCCCCAGCCGCGCGTGGCGATCTGTTCCGTCCAGGCATCGATGCTGGCGTCGCTCTGCTCGCGGTCCGGCCGGCTGGCGAAAAACTCCATCACGACCGGGTCGGCATTCAGCGCGGCAAAGGGCGCGCGATCGCTCTCCCGCCAGTTGCGCAGGCGCAGCCGTGCGGTGTCGAATTCGATGGCCGCCATCTCAGCGCGGCTTGCCGCCCAGCAGACGCGCCGGCAGCATCAGCAGGGCGCGCAGCAGCGCGAACAGCGCCTCGACGCTGACGCCGATCAGCCGCAGGGGCAGCGAGACCAGCCAGAGCAGCGGCCACAGCAGCAGGGCCAGCAGCGCCAGCGGCCAGCACAGCAGGAACAGCAGACACCAGAGCAGCAGTTTCAGCATGGTGGGCCCTTCAGCTCAGCGCGCGCTCTTCTTGCGCTGCGCCGCATCGTGCTTGCGCCAGTAGCCGAACTCGTCCTCGTGCACCTCCAGGTCCAGCTCGGCGACGCGCTGCTGCAGCCGCTCCTGCACATCGGCCACCGCCTGGTTGTAGATGCTGGGCCCGATCTCTTCCAGCAGGAAGCCGAGCAGCGCGCCGGCGGCGATGTTGCCGATCGGCTCGTCCATCTGGGTGTCGAAGTAGCGCTGGATCGAATCGATCGCGCGCTGGCGGGCTTCCTTGGAGAGTTCGATGCTCATCGCTGGTGCTTGTGGAGAGTGGGGCTGCGCCGCCATTGTGCAGCGGCACCCAGCTGCGCACGCGCCATACCCTGCAGCTATGGCCGACCCCCGAAGCGCTATCTCCGGATCGCTGCGGCTGCTGGTTTCCACCCAGGGCGGCGGCGCCGCGGCGGGCAAGAATCCGCGGGCTAAGATGCCCCACCGTTTTTTCTGTCAGTCGAGGAGCGTATGAGACAAGTCCTGCCGATCCAGAACAAGATCACCGTCAGCCGCCGTGCGATGCATGGCCTGCTGGCCGCCAGCCTGGCGCTGGCCTACGGCCTGAACGGCGCCCAGGCCGCCACGCCCAAGGACACCCTGGTGCAGGCCTTCGCCTTCGACGACATCATCACGATGGACCCGGCCGAGTCCTTCGAGCTGTCCGCCGGCGAGATCATGGGCAACACCTATGACCGCCTGGTGCGCCTGGACATCAAGGATCCCTCGCAACAGGTCGGCGACCTCGCCAAGAGCTGGACCGTCTCGGCCGACGGCAAGACCTTCAGCTTCGAGCTCAAGCCCAACCTGAAGTTCGCCTCCGGCAACCCGCTGAGCGCCGAGGACGTGGTCTATTCGCTGCAGCGCGCGGTGCTGCTGGACAAGACCCCCGCCTTCATCCTGACCCAGTTCGGCCTGAAGAAGGACGTGGTCAAGGACCGCATCAAGCAGACCGGCCCGCTCTCGCTGACGATCGAGACCGACAAGGCCTACGCGACCACCCTGGTGCTGAACGCGCTGACCGCCGACGTCGCCTCGGTGCTGGACAAGAAGCTGGTGCAGAGCAAGGAGGCCAATGGCGACATGGGCTACGCCTGGCTCAAGACCAACTACGCCGGCTCCGGCCCCTACAAGCTGCGCGAATGGCGCGCCAACGAGATCGTCGCGCTGGAGCGCAACGCCAACTACACGCTGGGCGCCAAGGCGCCGCTGGCGCGCGTGATCTACCGCCATGTGAAGGAGGCCGCCACCCAGCGCCTGCTGCTGGAGAAGGGCGACATCGACATCGCGCGCAATCTCTCGCCGCAGGACGTGACCGCGCTGTCGGCCAGCAAGGACGTGAAGATCACGACCCAGCCCAAGGGCACGGTCTACTACATGAGCTTCAACATGAAGAACGCCAACCTCGCCAAGCCCGAGGTGCGCGAGGCCATGAAGTATCTGGTCGACTATGAGGGCATCGGCAAGACCCTGATCCAGCATATCGGCCGCATCCACCAGAACTTCCTGCCGGTGGGCCTGCTGGGCGCCAGCACCGAGAACCCCTTCAAGCTGGACGTGGACAAGGCCAAGGGCCTGCTGGCCAAGGCCGGCCTGCCGAACGGCTTCAAGGTGACGATCGACATGCGCACGGTGCAGCCGGTGCAGGGCATCGCCGAGAACTTCCAGCAGACCGCCAAGCGCGCCGGCATCGACATCGAGATCATCCCCGGCGACGGCAAGCAGACCCTGACCAAGTACCGCGCCCGCACGCACGACATCTACATCGGCCAGTGGGGCACCGACTACTGGGATCCGCACACCAATGCCGACACCTTCGCGCGCAACACCGACAACAGCGACGGCGCGACCAACAAGCCGCTGGCCTGGCGCAATGCCTGGGAGATCCCCGAGCTGACCAAGAAGAGCGACGCCGCCGCGCTGGAGCGCGACGCCAAGAAGCGTGCCGCGCTGTACCAGGAGATCCAGGCCGAGGTGCGCAAGACCAGCCCCTTCGTGCTGCTGTTCCAGCAGACCGAGGTGGCGGCCTATCGCAACAATGTGGAGAACCTGAAGCTCGGCCCGACCTTCTCCAGCAACTACATGTTCACCATCAGCAAGAAGTGATGACGAGCTGAGCGGGGACCTGTTTCGATGTTGTTGCGTTTCAAGCCCGGCGCGAAGGCGCTGGGCAGCTTCCTGCTGACGATCGCGCTGACCTATCTGGGGCTGCTGGCCGTCACCTTCTTCATCGGCCGGGTGATCCCGGTCGACCCGGTGCTGGCCATCGTCGGCGACCGCGCGCCCGAGCATGTGATCCAGCGCGTGCGCGAGGAGATGGGCTTCAACAAGCCGCTCTGGGAGCAGTTCTGGATCTACCTGACCCAGGTCGCCCGCGGTGACCTGGGCACCTCGATCCTGACCGCCAACCCGGTGATCCAGGACATCGGCCGCGTCTTCCCCGCCACCCTGGAGTTGGCCACGGTCGGCATCATCCTGGGCGCCGGCCTGGGCGTGCCGCTGGGCGTCTGGGCCGCGGTGCGGCGCGGCGGCCTGGCGGACCAGGCGGTGCGGGTGATGGGCCTGGTCGGCTATTCGGTGCCGATCTTCTGGCTCGGCCTGATGGCCCTGGTGGTGTTCTACGCCAAGCTGGACTGGGTCGCCGGGCCGGGGCGCATCGACGTCGCGTTCGAGTACAGCATCACCCCGGTGACCGGGCTGATGCTGGTCGATACCGCGCTGTCCGCGCTGGACGGCAATGGCTGGGACGCCTTCCGCAACGCTTTTGCCCATCTGGCCCTGCCGGGTGCGCTGCTGGGCTATTTCTCGCTGGCCTATATCAGCCGCATGACGCGTTCCTTCATGCTCAACGAGCTGAGCCAGGAATACGTGATCGCGGCGCGCGCCAAGGGCCTCTCGGAAGCGCGCATCGTCTGGCGCCATGCCTTGCGCAACGCGATGGTGCCGCTGGTCACCGTGATCGCGCTGTCCTATGCCGGCCTGCTCGAGGGCTCGGTGCTGACCGAGACCGTGTTCGCCTGGCCGGGCCTGGGCCTGTACATCACCAACTCGCTGCAGAACGCCGACATGAACGCGGTGCTGGGCGGCACCCTGGTGGTGGGCTCGATCTTCATTGCGCTCAACCTGCTGTCCGACTTGTTGTACCGATTGCTTGACCCGAGGACCCGCGCGCGATGAGTGCCCAAAGTCTCCACGACTGGCTGATGTCGGAGCGGCCCGAGTCGCGCCGCCAGGCCGCGCTGGGCCGCGCCTATGCCGGCTGGCGCACCTTCGCCCGCAACCGCCTGGCGCTGGCCGGGCTGATCATCGTGCTGGGTCTGGTGCTGCTGGCCGCCTTCGCGCCGCAGCTCGCGCCCTACCACCCGCATGTCGGCGACCTCAGCACCACGCGGCTGCTGCCGCCCTCGGCTGCGCATTGGTTCGGCACCGACGACCAGGGCCGCGACATCCTCTCGCGCATCATCCACGGCTCGCGCATCACGCTCTTCGTCGTGGTGCTGGTGGCCCTGCTGGCCGCGCCGATCGGCCTGATCGTCGGCACCGTGGCCGGCTACCGCGGCGGCTGGATCGACGGCGCCTTGATGCGCATCACCGACATCTTCCTGGCCTTCCCGCGCCTGATCCTGGCGCTGGCCTTCGTCGCCGCGCTCGGCCCCGGCATCGAGAACGCGGTGCTGGCGATCGCGCTGACCTCCTGGCCGCCCTATGCCCGCATCGCGCGCGCCGAGACCCTGACGATCCGCCAGGCCGACTACATCTCGGCGGTGCAGCTGGTCGGCGCCTCGCACAGCCGCATCGTGCTGCGCCACATCATGCCGCTGTGCCTGCCCTCGGTGATCGTGCGCGTCACGCTGGACATGGCCGGCATCATCCTGACCGCTGCGGGCCTGGGCTTCCTGGGCCTGGGCGCGCAGCCGCCGCTGCCCGAATGGGGTGCGATGATCGCGGCCGGCCGGCAATATGTGCTGGACCAATGGTGGGTCGCCGCGGGGCCGGGTCTTGCCATCTTCATCGTCAGCCTGGCCTTCAACCTGCTGGGCGACGGCCTGCGCGACGCGCTGGATCCCAAGAAATAAATGAGCGACGCTACTTCCCCTCTGCTGGAAGTCGACGACCTGCGCGTCAGCTTCCCGACCCGCGACGGCGGCGTCTTCGAGGCCGTGCGCGGCGTCTCCTTCACCCTGGGCCAGGAGCGGCTGGGCATCGTCGGCGAGTCCGGCTCCGGCAAGTCGCAGACCGGCCGCGCGATCCTGGGCCTGTCCGCCCCCGAGGCGCAGATCACCGCCAAGCGCCTGGCCTTCAAGGGCCGCGACCTGCTGGGCGCCAGCAAGGCCGAGCGCCGGCGCCTGCGCGGCGGCAGCATCGCGATGGTGTTGCAGGACCCGAAATACTCGCTGAACCCGGTGATGCGCATCGGCGCGCAGATCGAGGAGACCTTGAGCGTGCACACCAGGCTGTCGGCCAAGGCGGCGAAGCAGCGCGTGCTGCAGGCCCTGGCCGATGTGGCGATCAACGACCCGGAGCGCGTCTACAAGCTCTACCCGCACGAGGTCTCGGGCGGCATGGGCCAGCGCGTGATGATCGCGATGATGCTGATCGCCGAGCCGCAGCTCTTGATCGCCGACGAGCCGACCTCGGCGCTGGACGTCACGGTGCAGCTGCAGGTGCTGTCCATCCTCGACAAGCTCGTGAAAGAGCGTGGCATGGGCCTGATCTTCGTCTCGCATGACCTGCGCCTGGTGTCGAGCTTCTGCGACCGCGTGCTGGTGATGTATGCCGGCAAGGTGGTCGAGGAGGTGCGCTCCGGCGCGCTGCACGAGGCGCAGCATCCCTACACGCAGGGCCTCTTGAACTGCCTGCCGCGGCTGGGCGAGTCGCGCCATCCGCTGCCGACCCTGAACCGCCAGGAGAGCTGGAAGCTATGAGCAGCAACAGTCGTCTAGGCATCGAGGTCCAGGGCCTGCAGGTGCGCTTCGGCGAGTTCACCGCGGTGCACGAGGCCACGTTCACGCTCGCGCCGGGCGAGAGCTTCGGCCTGGTCGGCGAATCGGGTTCCGGCAAGTCGACCATCCTGCGCGCGATCTGCGGCCTGGCGCCGCGCAGCGCCGGCACGGTCCGGCTGACGGGCGAAGGCAGCCTGCCCGAGCCCGGCAGCGCGGCCTTCCGCCGCCGCGTGCAGATGGTGTTCCAGGATCCCTATGGCTCGCTGCACCCGCGCCACACGGTGGACCGCATCCTGGCCGAGCCGCTGGCCATCCATGGCCTGCCCGATGCCGAGGCGCGTATCCGCCGCGCGCTCGACGAGGTGGGCCTGGGCCAGGGTTTCCGCTTCCGCTACCCGCACCAGCTCAGCGGCGGACAGCGCCAGCGCATCGCGATCGCGCGCGCGCTGATCCTGGAGCCGCAGATCCTGCTGCTGGACGAGCCGACCTCGGCGCTCGACGCCTCGGTGCAGGCCGAGGTGCTGAACCTGCTGGAGGCGCTGCGCCGCGAGCGCGGCCTCTCCTTCCTGATGGTCAGCCACGACCTGGGCGTCGTCACCCATATGTGCGAGCGCCTGCTGGTGATGCAGCAGGGCCGCATGGTGGAGCAGCTGGAGAGCGCCGAGCTGGCCGCGCACCGCGTGCGCGAGGACTACACGAAGAAGCTGATGCAGGCCTCGGTGGGGTTTCGCCGCGCGGCCTGAGCGGCCCGTTGTTCCGGCAGACGACTGCCCCGAGCGTCGCACGGCGAGCCGGGCAGCCGCGGGGCTCAAGGCCAGGGGGCCGGCCCAGCGGGCCGCCTGCCTTGCGCTGCTCGCGTCGCGGGGCGGGCGCTGAACTCGCTCCACTCGCGGTGCTCGTTGCGCTCGGACAGACGCGCCCGGTCAGTTGTGGAGGCGCACGCCGTCCGGCGTGCGCTGCCCCGCGCCGCTGTGCTGCTCAGCCCCTGGCATTCGCCCGGCAACTGCCCGGCTCACCGCGCGACTCGTGCCGCTCGAGCGTGATTTGGCGCATGCCGAGCCTGCGCCCCCGCGCATCACTGCCGTCTCAGATGCGTATCGCTACTTCGCGGACTGCGCCAACAGCCGCTTGCGCACGGCGTAGATGTTGTTGCGCAGCGCGTAGAGCTCCTCGGCATGGGACAGCGGCACCGCGATGCCATGCGTCACGCGGTCCAGTTCGTCCAGCTCGTTGAGCAACACCTCGCGCTCGCCGGTGCCGGTCTCCAGCTTGGCCTCGACCTCGCGCAGCCGCGCATACCAGCGGAACACGCGCGAGCGCACGCGGAAGGTGTAGAGCGGCGGGATCACGCGCGACAGTGGCAGCATCAGCACCAGCAGGCCGCCGACCACCAGCCACATGCGCTCCAGCAGATTGCCGGCCCAGAAGGGCAGGTAGCGCGCCCAGGCCGGCGGGGTGCCGTTGATCGCCCGGTCGCCCTCGGCGCTGACCGGCAGCTCGCTGGTGCGGGTGTTGGGGAAGTCGCGCGCGCCGTTGAACCAACCCGCCTCGCTGTGCTGGCCCAGCGCGGCCTGGGCGAACAGCTGGCGCAGCGCCGGGTGGGTCTTGTCGCGCGCCAGCAGCGCGGTGGTGGTGGCCAGCAGCGGCACGTCGCGCGGCGGCAGGTCGGCGGCCAGATCCACCACGCCGCGCGGCAGGGTCACGGTGGAGAGAAAGGGCAGGTGCCGCGAATAGGCCTCGTTCTGCTCGAAGGCCATCAGGGCGATCGCCGGGTCGCGCAGCAGCTCGCGGATCAGGCCCGACTGCGGCGCCGAGATCAGCACCGCGGCATCGAGCCGGCCCTGGCGCAGCGCGGCGCCGGCGGCATCCGGCGCCAGGGTGCTCAGCCGGAAGTCGGCGGGCTTCAGCCCGTTCAGCGCCAGCAGCTTCTCCATGATCTGCGGCACGCCGCTGCCGTCCTGGTCCACATTGACGCGCAGGCCGCGCAGCTGGGCCATGCGCCGCAGTTCTCCGCCCGGCTGGCGGCGCGCCAGGTCGCGGCGGTAGAAGATCCAGACCGGCTCGTAGAACAGGCTGCCCAGCGAGACGATGCCGGCCTCGGTGTCGGCCTGCGGATCGGCCATGCCGCCGCGCACGAAGCCGACATCGGCCGTGCCGGAGCGCAGATGGGCCAGATCGTCCTGCGCGCCCTCGCTGGCGATCAGCTCCACGGTGATGCGGTCGCGGGCCAGGGCCTTGGCATAGCCCTCGCCAAAGGTGGCATAGGCGCTGCCGGCCGGGCCGGTGGCCAGCCGGACCTGGCGCGGCGGCTGCGGGTCCAGCCACCAGTAGGCGGCCACCAGCAGTCCTCCGCCCAGCAGCAGCAGCGGGCCCATCGAGAGCACCAGGTCGCGCAGCGTCTGCACCAGCAGCCGCAGGCGGCGGGTGGCATGCCATTGCTGGATGGGGGTCATGTTCGGGGCTTTCCTTCCGTCTCGCCGAATCTCGGGTGCGTGGCCGCAAGGATAAGGGCGGCTTGGCGCAGCGCTTGAGCGGCGGATGTAAGCCGGTGTCGTCCCCTAGACCAGCACGCCGCCCCCATCCACGACGACGACCTGGCCCGTGGCATACGGGTTGCTCATCAGGTAGACATAGGTCTGCGCAATGTCTTGCGCCTCACCCACGCGGCCAACCGGCAGGGCCGCGCCGACGCCGGCGTACATGGCTTCGCGCTGGGCTTCGGCGATGTTGTCCCATAGCGGGGTGCGCACGAAGCCAGGGCTCACGAGGTTGACGCGGACCGGCGCCAGTTCCACGGCCAAGGCCCGTGTGAAGGCGTCCATCGCGCCGCAGACGCTGGCGGCCGCCGTCCAGCCCTTCTGCGGCCGCAGGCTCGCCACGCCACCGGTCAGCACCACCGAGCCGCCGGGACGCAGGTGAGGCACCGCATGCCTGACGGCGGCGATCGCGCCAAAGACACGCACATCGAAGGCCTTGCGCATGGCGTCGATGCCGGTCTCGGCCAGCAGGCCCATCGGCAGCGAGTCGCCTGCGCTGTAGACGAGGTGATCGAAGTGGCCAAGTCGCTCGAACAGCTGTTGCACGGCGGCCTCATCGGTCAGATCGACGGCATGCCCCTCGGCGCGCCCGCCGAGCGCGGCCAGGGCCTTGGCAACGCTGGAGGCGCGTGAGGAGACCACCACCGCCGAGCCGCCCGCGGCCTGCACCGCCTGGGCGCTTGCCAGGCCAATGCCCGAGGTGCCGCCCAGCAGGACGACGCGTTGATGCTGGAGAGTTGTGATGCTCATGAGGATGCGGTGAGTCGAACAAGGTCGCAACTATCATTCGCTAATGAATACTGATAAATGGCCTTCTGCTTCCATCACTCATTAGCAAAATTTTCGAATGGATCGCTTCACAAGCATGGCGATGTTCGCGCGGGTGGTTGAGCGTGGCAGCTTTGCCGCCGCGGCCGAAGGCAGCGCGATGACGCCCACCATGGTTGGCAACCACATCCGCGAGCTCGAGCGGCGCCTCAATGGCCGGCTGTTGAATCGCACCACGCGGCGCCAGAGCCTGACCGAGCTGGGCAGGCGCTATCACGCCCGGTGCGTCGAGATCCTGGGGCTGCTTGAGGCGGCCGAACTCGACGCGCGCGAGATGCAGGCCAGCCCGCGCGGCCAGTTGCGCGTCAGCTGTCCGGTCACCTATGGGACGCGGGCGCTGGTGCCGGTGCTGGCGAGTTATCTGGATCGATACCCCGATGTGCAGGTCGAGCTGTCACTCAACGACCGTTTTGTCGACCTCGCGGCAGATGGTTTCGATGCGGCGATCCGCGTCGGCGAGCTGCCCGACTCCGGTCTGATCGCCCGACCGCTGCGGCCATCGCCCCGCGTCGCCTGCGCTTCCCCCGCCTACCTCGCCCGCCACGGCACCCCGCAAGTGCCCGCCGACCTGGCGCAGCACAACTGCCTGGCTTTTCTGTTCGCCGCCGGGCCCGAGCGCGAATGGCGCTTTTCTCGGCCCGACGGTCCAGGTGTCGAGCGCGTCGTCGTGCGAGGACGACTTGATGTGAACGGCGGCATGGCGCTGCGCGAGGCCGCACTGGCCGGGCTGGGCGTGATCCTGCAACCCGAGTTGATGCTGAAGGACGACATCGAGAGCGGCCGGCTCGTGCGCCTGTTTGCCAACTGGCAGGCTCCCACCTGGCCGGTTCATGTGATGCGCCTGCCCGACGCCAGGATCACCCCCAAGCTGGAGAGCTTTATCTCATTTTTGGAGGAGACCTTGGGACGCTGATCGGTCAAGTCGCATACCGACGCTCGCCTGTAACCGGCGTCGCCCTAAGATGCGGCCCATGAAACTTGCCCTGATCGCCCACGACCACAAGAAGGACGCGATGGTGGAACTCGCCACCGAGTTCGCGCCCTTCCTGAAGACCTGCACCCTGATGGCCACCGGCACCACCGGCGGCCGCCTACGCAGCGAGGCGGGCCTTGAGCATGTCGAGTGCCTGCTGAGCGGCCCCTTGGGCGGCGACCTGCAGATCGGCGCGCGCCTGGCGATGGGCGAGGTTGACGGCGTGATCTTCCTGCGCGACCCGATGACCCCGCAGCCGCACGAACCCGACATCAACGCCCTGGTGCGCGCCTGCGATGTGCACAACATCCCCTGCGCCACCAATGCCGCAGGCGCCCGGGTGATGCTCGAAGCCTGGGCCTTCCCAGGCTGAACCAAGGGAAACGCTGCACGGCGCTCGCAGGCTCAGGGCTGCGGAGTCGAGCCGTACCCGGCGAGCGACTCGATGGCCGATCCGTGGATCAAGGGCGCTGCCGCATCGCTGCAGAGGCCGTGACCGAGCGTCAGCGAGCATGGAAGAACGGCCGAATGCAGTTCAAGGTGCTTCTTTGCCTACTTTCTTGCACCAGCAAGAAAGTAGGTCGCCCGCCGGGGCGAACTCCCGGCCTGGGCCTATGAAGTCGCACCGCGCTGTTCAGACGCTGCTAGCAGCCAGCGCCTTCGCAATCCGATGCCGGCCCACCGTCGTCTTCGGCACCCGCCCGCCGAACCAGGCGCGCACATCCTCGTCCAGCCCGATGCCGTGCATGTAGTTGTAGATCGCCTTCTTCAGCGCGCGGCCCAGCTGGTCATGGTCAACCCCGGTCGGGTCGATGAAGCCGACGTCGTTCTTGGCGAAGGGGCTGTCCGGCAGCGGCAGCAGCTGCACGCCGTAGTCATCGGGGTTCTGGCCCACCGGTGAATGCACAGTGCAGGCAAAGCGGTGGAAGAAGCCGCTGTGGATGCAGCCGTTGGCGAACAGCTGGCGCACATACTCCAGCGCGTCCACCGTGTCCTGCACCGTCTGCGTCGGGAAGCCGTACATCAGGTAGGCATGCACCAGGATGCCGGCATCGGCAAAGCCCTTGGTGACGCGCGCCACCTGGTCCACCGAGACGCCTTTCTTCATCAGCTGCAGCAGCCGGTCCGAGGCCACCTCCAGCCCGCCGGAGATCGCGATGCAGCCGCTGTCGGCCAGCTGCTGGCACAGCTCGGGCGTGAAGGTCTTCTCGAAGCGGATATTGCCCCACCAGCTGATTGCGGTGCCGCGCTTCTCCAGTTCGATCGCCAGGGCCTTCAGCGCCTTCGGCGGCGCCGCCTCGTCGACGAAATGAAAGCCGGTCTGGCCGGTCTCGGCGACGATCGCGTCGATGCGGTCCACCAGGGTGGTGGCCGAGGCGGCCTCGTAGCGCGAGATGTAGTCCAGCGACACGTCGCAGAAGCTGCACTTCTTCCAGTAGCAGCCATGGGCCACGGTCAGCTTGTTCCAGCGCCCGTCGCTCCACAGCCGGTTCATCGGGTTCAGCATGTCCAGCAGGGACAGGTAGCGATCCAGCGGCAGGCCGTCCCAGGTCGGCGTGCCGACCTCGTCGAAGGGGATCTCGGGTTCGACGAAGTTCACATACTTCACCGCCCCATCCTCGTCGCGCACGAAGGTGCGCACCAGGCGCTGCCGCGAGCGTTTTCCCGCCAGATGCTCCAGCAGCGCCAGCAGCGGGCGCTCGCCGGCGTCCAGGGTGATGTAGTCGATATGGTCGAACAGGCGCGGCTCGCGCAGCTCGCGCAGCTCGGTGTTGACGAAGCCGCCGCCCAGCACGGTCCGGATGCTCGGGTCATGCGCCTTGACCGCCTGGGCGATGCGCAGCGCCGCATAGACCGCGCCGGGGAAGGGCACCGACAGCAGCACGACCTGCGGCAGGTGCCGCTGCAGCGCGGCCAGGGTCAGGTCTTGCAGGATGCGGTCCACCAGGTTCGGCGCGGCGGCCAGCGCGGCGGCCAGCGGCTCGAAGGTGGGCTGGGCGGTGGCCAGCTGCTCGGCATAGCGAACGAACTCGAAGCGCTCGTCCACCGCATCGCGCAGCACGTCGGCGAGGTCGTTCAGGTAGAGCGTGGCCAGATGCCGCGCGCGGTCCTGCAGGCCCAGGGCGCCAAAGGCCCAGGCCAGCGGGTCGCCGCCGCCGTCCTCATCGACATAGGCTTCCAGCGTCTCGAAGCGCGGGCCCTCGGGCAGGAAGCCGCGGGTGTTGATCCGATGCGCCAGGGTCGAGTCGCGGCCCTGCAGGAAGGCGATCGCGGGCGTGATGGTCGCGGCATAGCGCTCGTACTGGGCGGCGAAGCTGCGCACCCGCGCCGAGCGCGCGCCCTCCGGCAGGGCCTCCACCGCCGCGTGCAGCTGGGCCAGGCCCTCGCGCGAGAACAGGCGCAGCATCAGCGCCAGCGCCAGGTCCTCCTGCACCGCGGGCACGCCGCGCGAGCGCAGGAAGCCGGTCAGGTAGGCGGTGGAGGGGTAGGGCGTGTTCAGCTGCGTCATCGGCGGGATGACGCTGAGCACGCGCAGCGGCGTGACGGCGGCGGACGACATGGCAGGCAGGGAGGAGCGCGAAGCGCGGGAGAAGCACCCGCTATTTTGCCAGCCGCGCGCCGCGCGGGCTTTGCCGCTCAGGCGCTGGGGTAGACCCCCTCGCCATGCGGTGCGGCGCGGAACTCCGGCTGGGCCTCGGCCCAGGCGGACAGCGCGGCCAGGGCCGGGTGCTCGGCGGCCGGCAGCAGCTCCGGACTATGCATCTGCTGGCTGAAGAACCAGGCCGTGGCGGCCGTGAGGCCGACATCGTCCAGCTGTGGCGGCCGGCCCTTCAGCTCGGCGTCCAGCAGGCGGTAGGCGGTGCGCATCTGCTCGGTGACCCGCGCCAGCCAGGGCTCGTGCAGCTTCTCGGGCGGGCGCACATGGTGCTCGTAGACGATCTGCACGCTCTTCTCGCAGGCCGCCAGCGCCAGCCCGGTCAGGCGGATCGAGCGCGCATCGGCCGGCTGCAGGCGCCGGCCCGCCAGCGTTTCCGCATACTGCAGGATCAGGGTGGAATCCATCAGCACCGTGCCGTCGTCGCAGACCAGGGTCGGGGCCTTGACCACCGGATTGATCTGGCGAAACTCCGCGATGCCGCGGAACACCGAGACCGAGCGATGGGTGAAGGGGAGGCCCAGGCGCTGCAGCGCGATCGCGACGCGGCGCACATAGGGCGAGTCGAGCATGCCGATCAATTCCATGGGGGCACTCCGAGATAGGGGAGGCCATAGGATAGCGAGGTCGCCATGATGAAAGGGGCCTCCCGATGCAATACCGTTCGCTGGGCAGCAAGAGCCCGCTGCAAGTCTCCGCCCTGTGCCTGGGCACGATGATGTTCGCCGATCAGACCGAGCTGGCCGAGGCGCGCTCCATCGTCGACCATGCGGCCGAGCATGGCGTGAATTTCATCGACACCGCCGATGTTTATTCGCTGGGTCGCAGCGAGAGCATGGTCGGCGAGCTGCTCAAGGGCCGGCGCGACGACTGGGTGCTGGCCACCAAGATCGGCAACAAGATGTCCGAGCGGCCCAACGAGCGCGGCTACTCGCGCAGCTGGGTGCAGCGCGAGTGCGAGGCCAGCCTGAGGCGCCTGCAGACCGATCGCATCGACCTCTACTACCTGCACCGCGACGAACTGGGCCTGGACCTGGAGGAGCCGCTGCGCGCGCTCAAGGCGCTGATCGACCAGGGCAAGATCCGCTACTGGGGGCTGTCCAACTTCCGTGGCTTTCGCATCGCCGAGGCGGTGCATCTGGCCCGCGCGCTGAACATGCCGGCGCCGGTGGCCTGCCAGCCCTATTACAACCTGCTGAACCGCCAGCCCGAGGTCGAGATCCTGGCCGCCTGCGCCCGGCTGGGCCTGGGCGTCGTGCCCTACAGCCCGATCGCGCGCGGCGTGCTCTCGGGCAAGTACGCACCGGGCAGCCGCCCGGCCGAGGGCACGCGCGCCGGCCGCGGCGACAAGCGCATCCTGGAGACCGAGTTCCGCGAGGAGTCGCTCGTGATCGCGCAGACCCTGAAGCAGCATTGCGAGGCAACAGGTGGCCGGAGCCTGGCCCATTTCGCCACCGCCTGGGTGCTGGCGCACCGCGCGGTCAGCTCGGTGATCGCCGGGCCGCGCACCCTGACGCAATGGGTCGACTATTTCGGCGCGCTGGACCTGGAGGTCGGCGCCGAGGACGAGGCCCTGGTCGACAGCCTGGTGCCGCCCGGGCATCCCTCGACGCCGGGTTATCTGGACCCGGCCTATCCGATCGAGGGACGGCGCGGCTGAGGGGGCGGGGTGTGAGGCTCGTTGCGTGACGCGCATGTCGATGCGCGCGCGCCGCCGCTTGCCTCGTTACTTCTTCTTGTCCTTGTTCTTCTCTTTTTCTTTGTCGTAATGCCACTTGATGGCGAAGAACATGCCCGTGCCGAACACGAGCAGCTTGAACGTGACGAGGACGAGGGGAATCCAATCCATCTTCTGAGTACTTCCTGTCGTGAGGCTCGCCAGCTCCAATGTCGACGCCATTCGCACGGACCGGCTCGGACTCATGAATGAATGAGCAGCGCTTTGCTGGCGGATTGAACTGTGCCAAATCCTGGCCGCATTGCCCAGGCTCAGATCCCGTCGAAACGGAGCGGATCAGATGCGTCGGTCGGGGTGAAGGTTGGGGCCGAGTCGCGTTCTGGCGCTTTGCATCACCGGCCCCATCAGTAATGCGGCGGCAGCTCATCCCTCAAGCTCCGCACCGTCACCCCGCCGTCGCCCGAGCCGCCCTGCTGCTTGAGTTCCTGCAACTGCCTGGCCAGCAGTTCGATCTGCTGCTGCTGGCGGGCCACGATCTCGTTCAGGTGGTCGACCAGGTCCTCGGCGAAGCTGGCCTTGATCTCCAGCTCGGTGATGCGCTGCTCCAGCAGCTGCTGCTGATGTGGTGGGTTGGCGATGTCGTCCATGGGCGTATTGGACAACAGCAGAGCACGCAACGGGCTGCGTGCGTGACGGAATCCACGCCCGCTCGCCGGCGGGCGGCGGCGCGGCCTCTAGCATCCGCGCCATGAAAATGATCTACGTCCTCGCGGCCATCCTGGCTTGCAGCCTGGTCGGTGCCCTGGTGGCCGGCCGCGCCCTGAAAACCACCCTGCTGGTCGCCACCGGGGCCTTGTCTCTCTACGGCATCTTCCGCTTGATCGGTTAGCAAACAGACAAGCGGGCGGCGGCGGCCAGGGCTTCTGGTTCAGTCGCCGATCACCCCGCAGGCGACACGCGCCCCGCCACCGCCCAGCGGCGCCGGATGGTCGGCATGGTTGTCGCCGCCGGCGTGCACCATCAGGGAGCGCTGGCGCACCTCGGCCAGCTTCTTCAGGCGCGGCGCCAGCACCGGCTGGCGCGCGCTGCCGTCGGCCGCCACATAGAGCGGCGGCAGGTCGCCCAGGTGGACGTCGTCGGCCCACGGCTCGCCATGCTTCTTGCTGCCGGCCGGGTCCAGGTGGCCGCCGGCCGCGAGCGCCGGCACGCGCGCGCCGTTCTGTTCGGCGCTGGCGCAGGAGGGCTTCTCATGCACATGAAAGCCATGCAGGCCCAGCGCCAGGCCCTGCAGCGCCGGGTAGAAGGCCAGGCCATAGGGCGTCTCGACCAGGCGCACCGTGCCGATGCTGGCACCCTCGCCGTCCGCGGTGACGACGCGCAAGGTGACGCTGCGCTCCTCCGCGGCCCGCGCCGGCAGGCAGGCGAGGGTGCTCACCGCGGCGGTGGCCAGCAGGGCGGCGAGGAGATGAGGATGGCGACGACGGGTCATGGTGGGGTACTCCAGAAAGATTGCTCGATGACGAGCGCACCATTCTGGACGGGGCCGCCGCGCCCGGCCGTCCCTCAGGCGTGGGACGCCAGCGGCTTGTGCATGAAGACGCTGTAGGGATCGTCGCGGTAGTCGCCGAAGGGGCCGCGGCGCGCGAAGCCGCAGGCCTCGTACAGGGCCAGGGCCTCGGTCTGGTAGGGGCCGGTCTCCAACATCAGCGCGGGGCTGCCGGCCGCCTGCGCCTCGTCCTCCAGCCGCGCCAGCAGCCGGCGTGCCAGGCCTTGCCCGCGGGCGTCGGGATGCACATACATGCGCTTGATCTCGGCAAAGTCCTGGCCCAGCACGACCGCGCCGCAGCCCAGCGCGCGGCCGGCCGCATCGCGCACCACCGCGAAGCGCACCCGCTCGGCCTGCAGCGCGTTCAGGTCCAGCGCGTAGACGCTCTCGGGCGGGTAGAGCTCGTGCTGGTAGGCGTCGAGCTCGGCGATCAACTGGGCGATGTCGGGCTGGGCGGGCGATTCGAGTCGGATCTGCATGGCGGCAGTGTAGGCAAGGGGCATGCCAGCCCTGGGCCGCCCGTCATCTTTAACAAACGAAACAAAGGCCTGACAGGCCGGAAATGCGGCTGCGACGGCGGGCCGCGACAGTTGCGCCATGCCGTGATGAAGCAGTAGCAGCACAGACCGCCCTCCCAGGAGCCCGCCATGACCCAGCAGCCAACGCCCGAGCCGCCCTACCGCAGCGAAGCCTTCGCCGAGGATCTGCAGTTCCTGCTGGAGCCGGCCGCCACGCCCGGCTGGCTGAGCGGCCGCCGCGTCGAGGCGCTGCTGGGCCTGCTGCCGCTGTGCACCGCGCTGCTGGGCTTCGCCTTCGCGCTGCTCTGAGCCCTTCTCCCCTAGCCCCCACATCCTGGCCACCGCGCGCCGGTCCCCCGTCGGAGGGAGGCTTGGGTGCGGGTGTGCCTCATTGTTTGCCCAGGAAGCCACGGCATGATGTCCACCATGGATCTGCGTTATCACCTGTTCGAGCTCAGCGCCCGTCATCAACTTTCGCCCGCCGCGGCGCTGCGCCTGCAGCAGCTGGCCGGCCTGCACGAGGAGCCGCCCGGCCTGCGGCGCTGGCTGCCGCGCCTGGTGGCGGTGCTGGCCGCGGCGCTGGGCGGGCTCGGGTTGGTGATGTGGGTGGCGGCCAATTGGGCCGAGCTGGGGCGCTTCGCGCGCTTTGGCCTGCTGCAGGGGCTGATCCTGCTGCTGTGCCTGGCCGCGGCGCTGCGTCCGGCGGCGCGCGCACCGCTGGCCCTGCTGGCCTTCATCGCGACCGGCGCGCTGTTCGCCTATTTCGGCCAGACCTACCAGACCGGCGCCGATGCCTGGCAGCTGTTCGCGCTGTGGGCGGCGCTGGGTCTGCCGCTGGCCTTGGCCGTGCGCTCCGACCTGCTGTGGGCGCCCTGGGCCCTGGTGGCGCTGCTGGCGATCACGCTCTGGACCCAGACCCACACCGGCCGCAGCTGGCGCGTCGAGCCGGGCGATCTGCGCGTGCACCTGCTGGGCTTCGGCGCGATGCTGGCCCTGGGCGCCGCGCTGGCCGCGCCGCTGCGGCGCTTCACCGGCGCGGGCCTGTGGTCGCTGCGCCTGGTGGCGCTGTTCGCGGTGATCGCGCTGTCGCTGGCCGCGGTGGGCGGGCTGTTCCATGTGCGCATCGCGCCGCAGTACGGCCTGGGCCTGCTGTTCCTGGCGCTGGCCGCGGCGGGCCTGGCGACGCGGCGCGGCTTCGACGTGTTCGGGCTCAGCGCGGTGGCCCTGGGCCTGGACGCGCTGCTGGTCGCGGGCTTGACGCGGCTGCTGTTCTTCCATGGGCGCAGCGGAGGAGGCGACCCGATCGGCGAGTTCCTGCTGCTGAGCCTGTTCGCCGCCGGCCTGCTGGCGGGTTCGGTGACCCTGATCCTGAAGCTGGCGCGTCGCGCGGAGGTCCAGGCATGAGGCCCGCATCGGACTGGCTGCGCGCCGCGGCGGCCGAGGGCCTGCTGCCGGCCGATACCCGCCTGGCCACGGACGAGGCCGGCCAGCATCGGCCCTGGCCGGTGCTGCTGCTGATCGCCTGCGGCGCCTGGATCGCGGCGCTGCCGCTGCTGGGTCTGCTGCTGGCGCTGGTCGGCTATGCCTGGCTGGATCGCGGGCCGGGCAGCTATCTGGTCGGCACGGTCCTGCTGGTCGGCGGCGTGCTGGCGCTGCGCCGGCGCGACCTGCCGGTCTTCGTCGAGCAGCTGGTGTTGCCGCTGCTGCTGCTGGGCGCGGGCCTGCTGGCTTTCGCCGCGTTCCGCGATCTGCCGGGGCGGCTGGCGGCCCTGCCGCTGCTGGTCCTGACCCTGGTGCTGGCGCGCTGGCTGGAGCGGCCCTGGCTGCGCGTGCTGCTGGGCGCGAGCGCGGCGGGGCTGACGGGCTTCCTGCTGCTGCCGCTGGAATGGCGGCATTCCATCGCCGACCTGATCCGCTTCCTGTTCTTCTGGCTGACGCCGCAGCTGCTGCTGGGCCTGTGGGCCGCGGCGCTGACCTGGCAGCAGCGCCATGCACTGGCCGGCCCGTGGCTGCGCTGGGCCGCGCCGCTGGAGCAGTTCGCGGCCGGCTGGCTGCTGGCCTGCCTGGCGGCGCTGTGCGCGATGTCCGGCATGAGCTTCCTGGTCGGCGGCTTCGCCGGCGGGCAGGGCGGCACCGGCTCGCTGCTGCTGGCGATCGGCAGCGCGCTGACGCGCAGTGAAATGCTGGCGCCGCTGCTGCTGCATGGCTGCTCGCTGGCGCTGGCCCTGGCGGCGGCCTGGCTGCTGTGGCGGCGCTGGCCGGGCTGCCGGCGGCCGATGCTGCTGGGCCTGGCCGCCGCGCTGGCGGCGCTGGCCTTCCTGCTGCCCGGCTTGGGCGCCACCCTGTTCGCGCTGGCTCTGCTGGCGACCACCCAGCGCTGGCGCCTGGCGGCGGCGGCCGGCGTCGCGGCGGCCTGGATCATCGGCGGCTTCTACTACCAGCTGGACTGGACCCTGGGGCAGAAGGCGCTGCTGCTGGTCGGCCTCGGCGCGCTGCTGGGCCTGCTGGCCTGGCTGGCGCGCCGACCGGCCGAGGCGGCGGCAAGACCCGACCCCGCCCCCGGCGCCGCACGCTGGCTGCTGGGCGGCGGCGCGCTGCTGGTGCTGGCGGTGGCCAACGGCGCGATCTGGCAGAAGGAGACGCTGATCCGCGACGGCCGGCCGGTGTTCGTTTCGCTGGCGCCGGTGGATCCGCGCTCGCTGATGCAGGGCGACTTCATGCGTCTGAACTTCGCGCTGCCCGGCCGGCTGGAGGGCGAGGAGCTGCTGCGCCTGCCGGGCGCACAGCGCCCGCTGCTAGCCGCGCGGCTGGACCCGCGCGGCGTCGCCACCGGCATGCGTCTGCAGGCGCCGGGCCAGCCGCTGGCCGAGGGCGAGCTGCTGCTGGAGTTGACGCCCAAGGACGGGCGCTGGGTGCTGGTCAGCGATGCCTGGTTCTTCGAGGAGGGGCAGGCCGCCGCCTTCGAGGCCGCGAAGTTCGGCGAGTTCCGCGTGCTGCCCGACGGCCGCGCGCTGCTGGTCGGCATGGCCGATTCGAGCCTGCACCCTATTCGGCCCTGAACGTGAATTCTTGGCGGCGGCCGGCGCGCACATGTAAAGGCGCGCCTGGCGCCGAACCGGCCGAGTCTGTAACGGGTAGTATCCGCGCCTCGATGTAGAACAAAGAACCTACTCGGCACACCCGGTCTGAAAAGCGGGGTCGCAAAGCCACCGGTCTAACGCCCGCGTTTTTTCAAAGCGCGCGGCCATGACAGCGGGGTTGCCAGCTTCCGGCATCGGCCGGTCGCCTGCCGCATGCGCCACCCCGCCTTTTCCGTTCGTCCGTGCCGCCCGGCCGCCCATGAACGGATCCCCGACGTTTTCGCTCCCCGCCCCGCAGCCGGCAACGGCGCGGCCGCGGCGTTTCAGCGGCCGCCACCTGATGCGCCAGATCCTGGCGCCGGTGCTGCTGGTGCTGCTGGCGATCGCGCTGCTGCTGGGCCTGTCGGCGCGCCAGCAGCAGCAGCGCAGCGAGCAGCAGCAGGGCAACGAGATCCGGCGCCAGGCCCAGAGCCTGTGGCTGCGCCTGGCCGACGACGAGGCGCGCCGCCTGCGCTGGCTGGCCCAGCAGGCGCGCGAGAACCCGGCGCTGCAGCGCGCGATGCGCGCCGGCGACCGCGCGGCCCTGCTGCTCGCGGCGCGCGGCGAGTACGGCGCGATGCGGCGCGAGTCGGGCATCAGCCATGTCGCCTTCATCACGCCGCAGCAGCGCACGCTGCTGCAACTGCTCGACCCCGAGGCCGGGGGCGGCGAGCTGGTGCTGCGCCCGGTGCTGGCCGAGGCGGCGCGGCTGGATGCGCCTGCCGAGGGCTGGGAGATGGCGAGCACCGGCGTGCCGGTGCTGCGCCATGTCTCGCCCTGGCGGGTCGACGGCCAGCTGATCGGCTATCTGGAGCTGGGCACCGAGCTCGGCTGGTTCGCGCGCCGCCTGGGCGACCTGCTGTCGCTGGAGGTGGTGGCCGCGGTGCACAAGCGCCATGGCAAGGAGCGCGACTTTGCGCGCGGCAAGCAGCTGCTGGGCCTGGCCGGGCAATGGGACGAGCATGCGCAACTGGCCCTGCTGCACAACAGCCTGCCGGCGCTGCCGAGCGGCCTGCTGGAGCCCTGGCAGGAGCTGGCCGGCGGCGGCGAGGATCCCGGCGTGCTGGAGCTCACCGGCGACCGGCGCGACGAGCGCAGCTGGCTGGCCAGCCTGATGACCGTGCACGACCGCCAGGGCCGCGCGCTGGCCTCGCTGGCCCTCCTGGACGACATCAGCGCCAGCCGCGCCGCGGCGACGCGGCGCTGGGGCTGGATCGGCGGTCTGTGCGGCGTGCTGGGGCTGGCGCTGTTCGCCGGCCTGTACTGGCGCGTGCGCCATGTGGCGCGCACCCTGTCGCGCGCCGACCGCGCGCTGCGCGCCAACGAGCAGCGCTTTCACGACTTCGCCACCGCGGCCGGCGATTGGTGGTTCTGGGAGCTGGATGAGCGGCTGCGCTTCAGCTATGTCTCTCCCAATGTCGAGCATGTGACCGGCCGCGCGCCGGCATCCCTGCTGGGCCGCACGACGTGCGAGCTGCTGCCGGAGCACGAGAGCGATCCCGCCTGGGCCGCCCATCTGCAGGACCTGGAGCGACGCCGCCCGATCCGCCAGTTCGAGTTCGACCTGAGCCTGCCGGACGGCGAGCGGCGCTGGATCCAGATCAGCGGCCTGCCGCTGTTCGACGAGGACGGCGCCTTCCAGGGCTACCGCGGCACCGGCAGCAACATCAGCGCGCGCAAGGCCACCGAGCTGGAGCTGCGCCTGGCGGCCACCGCCTTCGAGGCGCAGGAGGGCATGTTCATCACCGATGCCGAGCGCCGCATCCTGCGCGTCAACAAGGCCTTCAGCCTGATCACCGGCTTCTCGGCCGAGGAGGCGCTGGGCAACACGCCGCGCCTGCTCAGCTCCGGCCGCTATGCGCCCGAGTACATCGAGGAGATCGCCGCGCTGGTGGCGCGCCAGGGCCGCTGGCAGGGCGAGATCCTGAGCCGGCGCAAGAACGGCGAGATCTATCCGCAATGGCTGACCCTGTCGGCGGTGCGCGATGCGCAGGGCGAGCTGAGCCATTGCGTGGGCCTGTTCAGCGACATCACCGAGCGCAAGGCGGCCGAGGCCGAGATCGAGCGCCTGGCCTTCTACGACCCGCTGACCGGCCTGCCGAACCGCCGCCTGCTGCTGGACCGGCTGCAGCGCGCGCTGGCGGCGGCGCAGCGCGGCCAGCGCCATGGCGCGCTGCTGCTGATCGACCTGGACAATTTCAAGACCCTCAACGACACCCAGGGCCATGACCTCGGCGACCTGCTGCTCAAGCAGGTGGCGGGCCGGCTGCTGCCCTGCGTGCGCAAGAGCGACACGGTGGCGCGCCTGGGCGGCGACGAGTTCGTGATCATCCTGGACGAGCTCAGCGAGGCCGGTCCCTGCGCCGCGGCCGAGGCCGAGGCGGTGGGCGTCAAGCTGCTGAAGAAGCTGACCCAGCCCTACGAGCTGCCGGGCCTGGAGCACCACAGCACCGCCAGCATCGGCATCGCGCTGTTCGGCCCCGGCTCGCTGGGCCTGGACGATGTGATGAAGCAGGCCGACCTGGCGATGTACCAGAGCAAGGCCGCGGGCCGCAACGCGATCCGCTTCTTCGACCCGGCGATGCAGAGCGCCGCCAGCGAGCGCGCGCGGCTGGACGCCGAGATCCGCCGCGGCCTGCAGCGCGGCGAGTTCCGCCTGTTCTACCAGGCCCAGGTCGACGAGCATGGCGCGCTGACCGGCGCCGAGGCGTTGCTGCGCTGGCAGCATCCGCAGCGCGGCCTGGTGCCGCCGCTGGAGTTCATCGCCGCGGCCGAGCAGAGCGGGCTGATCCTGCCGCTGGGCCAATGGGTGCTGGACGAGGCCTGCCGCCAGCTGGCCGAATGGTCGGTGCAGCCGGATATGGCGCGGCTGAACCTGTCGATCAATGTCTCGGCGCGCCAGTTCCAGCAGGCCGATTTCGTCACCCAGGTGCAGCGCGCGCTGGACCGCAGCGGCGCGCCCTCGCAGCGCCTGAAGCTGGAGCTGACCGAGAGCCTCTTGATGGAGGATGTCGAGGGCGTGATCGCGAAGATGAACGCGCTGCAGGCCTGCGGCGTCGGCTTCGCGCTGGACGACTTCGGCATCGGCTACTCATCGCTGAACTACCTGCGCCGCCTGCCGCTGGAGCAGCTGAAGATCGACCAGAGCTTCGTGCGCAATGTGCTGACCGAGAAGCACGACGCCGCGATCGTGCGCACCATCGTCGCGCTGGCGCAGAGCCTGGGCCTGGAGGTGCTGGCCGAGGGCGTCGAGACCGAGGCGCAGCGCGACTTCCTGCTGAGCCAGGGCTGCGCCGCGCACCAGGGCTTCCTGTTCAGCCAACCCCTGCCGCTGGGGGAGTTTGAGCGTCTGCCGGCATCAGCTCGATCAGCTCCTTGACGAAGGCGAGCGCCTCCTCGGGCGCGGCGAAGTAGTACTCGCCGCCCAGGTCGGCCACGTCGCCCTCCGGCCCCACATGCACGACCGACCAGCCCTCGGCGCCGCCGCCGATCGCGCAGATGCCGAAGCTGCCCGGCGCCAGGTCGCGGGCGGTGCCGGCGGTGACGAAGATGTCGCGGCCGAGATGGGAGTGGTAGCGTTTCACGAGGCGGGGTGGGCGTGCAAAGCGCCCATTGTCGCGGCTGCGCGGGCTCAGGCCCGCCGCGTCAGCGCCAGCAGGCCGGCCAGCGCGAACATCGCCGCGGCGCAGGCCTTGTTCACCCTGCGCAGCGCGGCGCCGCCGAGCAGCGCGGCCAGGCGCGCGCCGCCGGCCGCGTAGAGCGCCAGCACCATCAGGTCCAGCAGCGCGGTGGCCAGCGCCAGCTGCAGGTACTGCGGCGCCTGCGCGGCCGAGGTGTCGATGAACTGCGGCAAAAAGGCCGAGAAGAACAGCACGCCCTTGGGATTGGTCAGCGCCACCGCCAGGCATTGGGTGAAGGCCTGGCGCGGCGTCGGCGCGCCCGCGCCGGCGGTGGCCGGGCCGGCGCGCCAGAGCTGCAGGCCCAGCCAGGCCAGGTAGGCGACGCCGCACCACTTGAGCAGCACGAACAGGGTCTCGGAGGCCGCCAGCAGCGCGCCCAGGCCCAGCGCCACCGCGCCGATCAGGATCAGGTCCGACAGCACCGCGCCGCCGATGCCGGCCGCCGCCAGGTCCCAGCGCCGGCGTGTGCCGTTGGCCATCGCCAGCAGGGTGGTGGGGCCCGGCGTCAGGCAGACGGCCAGGCAGGCGAGCAGGTACAGGACGAAGGTGCTGGTACTCATGGCGGCCGAGTATGCACCCGGCGCGGTTTCAGCGTGGCATCAACGTGGCCACAGCGCCCACAGCCGCAGCGGCGCCTTCAGCCGGCCGGCCTGGGCCTCGGCCTCGGCACCCCAGCCCCAGAAATAGTCGGCCCGCACCGCGCCGACGATGGCGCTGCCGGTGTCCTGCGCCATCGCGATACGGCGCAGCGCGCCGCTGCCGCCGTCCAGCCAGACCGGCGTGCCGTAGGGGATGCTGGCGCGGTCCACCGCGATCGAGCGGCCCGGCGTCAGCGGCACGCCCTGCGCGCCGCGCGGCCCCAGCTCGGGGTCGGGCAGCGGCTCCTCGCGGAAGAACACATAGCGCGGGTTCTGCCACATCAGCTCCTGCAGCCGCGCCGGGTTGCGGCGCGCCCAGTCCTTGATCGCGGGCCAGGAGGCCTCGCCGGCGCGCAGTTCGCCGCGCTCGATCAGGAGCTTGCCGATCGACTGGTAGGGCAGCTCGTTGTGGCCGGCGAAGGCCAGGCGCTTGAGCACCGGCGCGGCGTGCTCGCTCTCGCGCACCCGCACCCTGCCGGAGCCCTGGATCTGCAGCACCAGCGCGTCCAGCGGGTCCTCGATATAGAGCAGCTCCTGGGCGCGCAGGCGCTCGCGCTGTTCGGTCTCGATCTGCTGGCGGCTGAAATAGGGGCGGCGCCGCGCCAGGTCCGGCGGCGCGGCATGCAGCGGCACGCGGTAGCTGCCCAGCGGGCGGCGCTGCGCGTCCAGCAGCGGCTCGAAATAGCCGGTCAGCAGGCCCTGGGCCTCGCCGTCGGGGCTTTCGACCCGGTAGGGCTGCAGATGCTTGATCAGCCACAGATGGGCCTCGAGATCGTCGGTGGGCGGCTGCAGCGCGGCGCGCGCGCACAGCTCGGCCCAGCCGGGGGCAGGTCTTGCGCAGCCGCGCAGCAGGGCCGGCCAGAGCTCGGCCGCGCGGTCCTCGCCCCAGCCGGGCAGCTCGTCCCAGTCGGCCGCGACCCAGCGCGAGCGCTCGCGCTGCAGCACCGCGCGGCCGCGCGCGGGCATCGATGGCAGCGACACGGAAGGGTTGGCCGCCCCGGGCGGCAGGGCGCGCGGGGCCGGGGAGGGAGCCGGATCGGGCGGCAGCGGCGTGCTCGAGCAGGCCGCCAGCAGCCCTAGAATCGCGGCCGCCAGAAAGAAGCCGAGCGAGGAACGCAGGATCATGGGAATTTTGTTGCTGGAAGCCCTGGGCGCGCTGGCCTTGCTGGTCTTCATTGTCTGGTGGACGATGTTCTCGGGCCGCAAGGGCGGCGAGCGTCCCGATGCGGATCGGGACGCGGACCAGGATCCTAAGGCCTGAGTTCGCCGCCGCCGTCGCGCGGCGGCAGGAAGAAGCTGCGCGGCTGCTCGCGCAGGCGGCGCAGGATCGCGCGGCTGAGGCGGGCGCGGTCCGCCAGCTGGATGCCGCGCGAGCGCAGCGCCACCTTGAAGGCCAGGGTGAAGCTGACCGTCAGGTTCAGCAGGCCGGTCAGCGGGATCGCGGCCAGGCACCACCAGAAGGCGCTGTTGTGCAGCACGTCCCAGCCCAGGGCGCCGGCCGCCGCGGCCAGCTGGCCGGTCGACAGGGTGACGTGGCGCACCTCGATCGGCAGCGCGAAGAAGCCCAGCAGCGCCGGCACCAGGCCCAGCATCATGCCCAGCGAGGTGTTGGCGGTCAGGCCCGAGATGTTGGCGCGCCACCAGGCGGCCCAGCGCTGCGCGCGCTGCGGCCCCAGGCGCGCGACGATGCGCGGGTTCCAGGCGATCGCGGCCTCCAGCCGGTAGAACACGAACCAGTTCTCGACCCAGCCGGCGATCAGGCTGGAGGCGAACAGCAGCACGCCGGTGAAGGCGGCGAACAGCAGGGTCGGGCCGAGCAGGGTCAGCGAATGCAGCACATACTGCGCCTCCTTCGCGCCGACCAGCGGCGCGCCGAACACGCCCCAGGCCAGCAGCTGCACGCCCAGCACCAGCGGCGTCACCAGCGCCAGGTTGCCGACGATGCCGGCCATCTGCGAGCGCAGCAGATGCGCGACCTCGTCGACGAAGCCCTCCAGGCCCGCGTCGTCGCCGATGTCGCCGAGCTTGCTGGCCATCGCCGGCGCGGTCATCGCCGGCTGCTTGGTCGCGACGGTCCAGTGCAGCAGGTGGATCAGCACGAAGCTCAGCGCATAGTTGACGCCGGACCAGAAGCCGGCCCAGAAGGCCGACAGCGCCAGCGCCATCACCGCGAACTTCGCGAAGGTGGTGCCGGCGATCACCATGCCGCCGCCGGCGGCGCGGCGCAGCATGTCGCGGTAGGCCGAGGCGTCGCGGGTGATGTAGTGCTCGCCGGTCTCGGCGCTGCGCTCGGCCACCTTGCGCGCCAGCAGCGAGTAGTGGCGCGCGAACAGGGTGCGCACGCTGCGCCGCGCCTGCACCACGCCGACCAGGCTGGCCGCCAGCCGCGCCAGCTCGCGCTGCGGATGCTCGGTCACCAGGCAGTCCAGCAGGGCCTCGATGCGGCGCAGCCGCTCGCGCAGCTGCTCGACCTCGAACATGATGTCGACCGAGACGCCGTATTCCTCCAGATGGGCCGGTACGCTGTCGACCGCGCGGCGGCAGCTGTCCAGCAGCACGCGCAGGTACTGCAGCGCCGGCTTCAGCGCGGCGGCGTCGCCGGCCTGCAGCGCGTCGCCGACCTGCTCGGCCGCGCGCGCCAGCTGGGCAAAGGGGCGGTGCGCCAGCAGCCCGGGGTCCATGCGCTGGCGCAAGGGGCCGGACAGGCCGGCCGCATGCACCGCGCTGACCAGCACGGTCAGGCCGTCGAGCATCGGCGCGCGCCAGGCGTCGGCGCTGGGCAGGGCCTGGGCAAACAGGGTGGCCAGGCGCGCCAGCAACTCATCGTCCAGCGCGGCCAGCCATTGCTCGTCCTCCGGGGTCGGGAACAGCAGGCCGAACAGGTCGCCCAGCTCGCGCGTGTCGACCGTGTCGGGCAGCGCACGCTGGCGCAGCCGGTGCAGCAGCTCGCTCCACAGCGCCATGCGCGGCGCGAAGCCGACATCGGCGAACAGGCCCTCGGCCTGGATGTCGCGCCAGACCGAGCCCAGCACCTCGGCGAAGGCCTGCGCATGCTCGGGGTTGCGCTCCAGCACGTTCAGCAGGTGCTTCAGGCGCAGCAGCGGCAGCGGCCGGCCGGGCTCGGCGTTCGGCGGCGCCTCGCCGCCGCGCGGGCTGGGGTGGCGCAGCCATTCCAGCAGACGCACCAGCCAGAGGTTGCGGGCCGCCAGTTCGGCCTTGGGATCGGCGGCGTTGAGCAGGGCGGTCAGGTCCCAGCCCCGGGGTACTGCGTTCTTCTTCGCCATCAAGTGAGCGTCAATGCAGCGTGCCGCTGTCGGCCAGGGTGAACTCGGGCACCTCGGCGTAGAAGACCTCGGCCTGCTCGGTGACACACAGGTAGCGGCCGCGCATGCTGCCCTGCGGCGTGCCGATCTGGGCCCAGGAGCTGTACTGGAACTTCTGGCCCGGCGCCAGCAGCGGCTGGTGGCCGACCACGGCCAGGCCCTTGACCTCCTGCTCCTGGCCCTGGGTATCGACGATATGCCAGTGGCGCGCGACGAGCTGGGCGGTGATGTCGCCGCTGTTCTCGATCGTCACGGTGTAGCTGAAGGCGTACAGGCCCTGATCGGCCTGGGTTTGCTCGGGCAGGGGCTGGACCTGCACACTGCAAGTGAATCGCGGATGTGCCATGGCGCATTCTAGTCACCGCGCTATGCTGCGCCGCCTGGGCAAGGCATGACCCCGCGGGGCGCGCCGGCCGACAACCCTGGACGCGACGATGACGGACTCACATTACCTGGCCGCCGACGGCCGGCCGCGCTGCCGCTGGTGCGCCGCCGGCGCCGACTGGCCGCCCTATCTGCACTACCATGACACCGAATGGGGCTTCCCGGTCGCCAACGACCGGCGCCTGTTCGAGAAGCTGTGCCTGGAGGGCTTCCAGAGCGGCCTGTCCTGGCGCACCATCCTGGCCAAGCGCGAGGCCTTCCGCGCCGGCTTCGCCAACTTCGAGATCGCGCGCGTCGCGGCCTTTGGCGCGGCCGATGTCGAGCGCCTGCTGCAGGACGCCGGCATCGTGCGGCATCGCGGCAAGATCGAGGCGGCGATCAACAACGCGCAGCGCGCGCTGGAGCTGATCCGCGAGCAGGGCTCGCTGTCGGCCTATATCTGGCGCTTCGAGCCGGGCCCGGGCGAGGAGGCCGCGCATCTGAACCAGACCGAGTCGCCGGCCTCGCGCGCGCTGTCCAAGGACCTGAAGAAGCGCGGCTGGAAGTTCGTCGGGCCGACCACCATGCATGCCTTCATGCAGTCGATGGGCCTGATCAACGACCATGCGGCGATCTGCGTGACCCATGCCGAGGTGGCCGCACAGCGCCGCG
Source organism: Roseateles sp. DAIF2 (assembly GCF_015624425.1). Taxonomy (NCBI): domain Bacteria; kingdom Pseudomonadati; phylum Pseudomonadota; class Betaproteobacteria; order Burkholderiales; family Sphaerotilaceae; genus Roseateles; species Roseateles sp. DAIF2. The sequence goes on from NZ_CP049919.1 coordinate 771,270, forward strand.
ATTTCGTCCGGCCCCGCTAGCGAATCCCTAAAATCGCGTCTTCTTCCGAGCCGCCGCATCATGAGCACCACCTACCGCATCGCCCCCAGCATCCTGTCCGCCGATTTCGCCCGCCTGGGCGAGGAGGTCCGCCACGTGCTCGCGGCCGGCGCCGACTGGGTCCATTTCGACGTGATGGACAACCATTACGTGCCCAACCTGACCTTCGGGCCGATGGTCTGCGAGGCGCTGAAGAAGCATGCCGTCAAGCCCGACGGCACGCCGTGCGCCATCGACGTGCATCTGATGGTGCAGCCGGTCGACGCGCTGGCCCAGGCCTTCTGCAAGGCCGGCGCCGACCTGGTCAGCTTCCATCCCGAGGCCAGCGCCCATGTGGACCGCACCCTGCAGCTGATCAAGGGCGAGGGCAAGCAGGCCGGTCTGGTGTTCAACCCGGGCACGCCGCTGGATGTGCTGGAATGGGTGATCGACAAGGTCGACCTGGTGCTGATCATGAGCGTCAACCCCGGCTTCGGCGGCCAGAGCTTTATCCCCAGCGCGCTGAAGAAGCTGGAGCGCGCGCGCAAGATCATCGACGCCAGCGGCCGCGACATCCGCCTGGAGATCGACGGCGGCGTCAAGGTCGACAACATCCGCCAGATTGCCGACGCCGGCGCCGACACCTTCGTGGCCGGCTCCGCGATCTTCGGCAAGCCCGACTACAAGAGCGTGATCGACGCGATGCGCGCCGAACTGGCCCGCTAGGCGGCGCTTCGATGCGCTTCCTGCTCGGCGATTGGGCGGTCGACCCGGGCAGCAACAGCCTGAGCCGGGCCGGGGAGCGCCGCCAGGTCGAGCCGCGCGCGATGCAGGTGCTGCAGGCGCTCAGCGAGCGCCCCGGCGAGGTGTTCAGCGCCGAGCAGCTGCTGCAGCGCTGCTGGCCGGAGGAGCAGGGCCCGGCACTGGGCGACAACCCGGTGCACAAGACCGTGGCCCAGCTGCGCCGGGCGCTGGAAGACAGCGCGACCGAGCCGCGCTATATCGAGACCATCCGCAAGCGCGGCTACCGCGTGGTCGCGCCGGTGCGCTCCGATGCGCCGGGCGCCGCACCGCGCTCGCGCGAGGGCGGCTGGCGCGGCGGTTCGCCCTTTCGCGGCCTGCGCGCCTTCGACGCGGCCCATGCCGAGGTTTTCTTCGGCCGCGAGCTGGCGCTGCAGCAGCTGCTGGCCGCGGTGCAGGGGCAATGGCGGCAGCGTCGCGCCTTCACCCTGCTGCTGGGGCCCAGCGGTTCGGGCAAGACCTCGCTGGTGCTGGCCGGGCTGTTCCCGGCGCTGCGCGGCCTGGGCGCGACCCAGCTGGACCTGGGCGACATCGGCGCGCACCTGCCGCTGGCCGCGCTGGCGGCGGCGCTGCTGGACTGGGAGATCGGCCCGGCCGGCCGCGGCCTCTTCCCCGGCGCCAGCGCCGACACCCTGGCGCAGGACCTGGCGCTGCAGCCGGACACCGTGCTGGCCGAGATCGCGGCCGCGCGCGCCGGCCACGAGGCGCCGCTGCTGCTCTTCGTCGACCGGCTGGAGGCGCTGTTCGTCGCGCCCCATGTCGACGCCTTCGCGCGCCGGCTCTTCCTCGACACCCTGCAGGCGCTGGCCGATGGCGGCGATGTGCTGGTGGTCGCGGCCTGCCGCAACGATTTCTACCCGCGCCTGTCCGAGCATGGCCTCCTGATGCGCGACAAGGCGCAGGGCGGGCATTTCGACCTGGTGCCGCCGACGCGCGCCGAGATCGCGCAGATGATCCGGCTGCCGGCGCGCGCCGCCGGCCTGAGCTTCGGCCTCGATCCCGAGACCCGCACGCGGCTGGACGACCAGCTCTGCGACGACGCGGCCGCCAGCCCGGATGCGCTGCCGCTGCTGCAGTACACGCTGGAGGAGCTGTACCGCCGCCGCGGCCCGCATGGCGAGCTGCGCTTCGAGGCCTACCGCGAGCTGGGCGGGCTGGACGGCGCGATTGGCCGCCGCGCCGAGAGCGAGATCGCGGCGTTGCTGCCGATCCAGCAGCAGGCCCTGCCGCATGTGCTGGCGCTGCTGGTGATGCTGCCCGGCGAGGGCCAGGGCACGACCGGGCGCCGCGCGCTGTGGGACGAGCTGGATGCGCCGGCCGAGCGCGAGCTGGTGCAGGCCCTGGTCGATGCGCGGCTGCTGGTCAGCGACCTGGGCGAGGGCGAGCAGGCGGGTTTCCGGGTCGCGCACGAGGCGATCCTGCGCCGCTGGCCGCGCGTCACCGAATGGATCGCCGCGCACCAGCAGGCCCTGCAGCTGCGCAGCCGGCTGCGCCAGCAGGTCGCCCGCTGGCTGGCCGAGGGGCGTGCCGCCGAATACCTGCTGCCCAAGGGCAAGCAGCTGGTCGAGGCCGGCGAGCTTCTGGGGCGCAGCGAGTTCGGCTTCAGCGCCGACGAGCAGGCTTTCGTCGCGGCCTCGCAGCGCCGCGCCGCCCGCGGCAACCGGCTGCGGGTCGCCGCGTTGGCCGGCCTGTCGCTGCTGCTGCTGCTGAGCGTCGGCCAGACCTGGCGTGCCGAGCGCGCCGAGCAGCTCGCCACCCGCCGCAGCGCCGAGGCCGACGACCTGCTGGGCTACATGCTGGGCGACTTCGCGGACAAGCTGCGGCCGATCGGGCGGCTGGAACTGCTGGACAGCGTGGGCGGCAAGGCGCTAAGCCATCTGGCCGAGGGAGCGGTCGACGCCTCGCCGCAGGCGCGCCTGCAGCGCGCCCAGGCCCTGACGGTGATCGGCGAAGTGCGCGTCTCCAAGCGCGAGCTGGATGCGGCGATCGAGCCGCTGGAGCATGCGCGGGCGTTGCTGGCCGAAGGCCGTCCCGATGTGGCGCTGCTGCCGCGCTGGCGCAAGGCCCAGGGCACGGCGGACTTCTGGCTGGGCCATGCCCATTACACCAAGCGCCAGTTCGGGCCGGCCCGCCAGGCCTGGCTGGCCTATCGCGAACATGCGGCGCAATGGCTGGAGAGCGCGCCCGGCGAGCCCGATGCGATGGCCGAGCTGTCCTTTGCGGAGAACAGCCTGGGCACCTTGATGTTGGACTCCGGCGACCTGCCCGCTGCGGTGCGGCAGTTCCGTGCCTCGATCGAGCTGAAGCAGCGCGCGATGGCGCTGAAACCCGAGGACATGGCGCTGAAGGCCTGGTGGGCCAACAGCCTGACCTGGCTGGGCACCGCCTTGTTGCAGCAGGGCGAGTTCGCGGCCGCGCGCGCGCTGTTCGCCGAGGGTTTGCCGGCCATCGAGCAGGCACGCGCCAAGGCGCCCAACGATCTGGAATGGCTGGACAGCGAGGCGATGGCGCGCAGCTGGCTGGGCCTGGCCTGGCAGCGCCTGGGGCAGCAGGAATCGGCGCGTGCCGAATTCCGCGCCGCTTTGGCCCTGTTCCAGCAACTGCTGCGCCAGGAACCGGACAACCGCAAATGGCGTCATGGCCGCCTGCGGGTCGAGGCGCTGGAACTGGGGCTGCGCCCGCCCGGCAGCGGGGCAGGGGGGCGTTTGCAGGAGCTGCTGGGCGAGTTGCAGCGCCTGAACAGCGGCGCCAGCCTCACCGCGGCCGCGCGCCGCCTGCCGACGCAGGTGCAGCTCAGTCTGGCCCTGGGGCGCGACCTCTGGGCGCAAGGGCGTGCCGCCGAGGCCGAAACCCTGTGGACCCCGTTGCTGGCGACCCTGTCCGCTGCACTGCAGGCGCAACCCGATGATTTCCGCCTGCATGCCGAGCGCGCCAAGGTCCGGCTGGCCCTGGCCGGCCCCCAGCCGCGCGGGCCGCTCGCCCGGCGGCATTGCGAGACCGTGCTCACCGAGCTGGAGAAACTGCGGCCCTTGTTCATGGTTCATTACGAGATAACCGAATCCTGGGTCCAGGCATATTCGTGTCTGGACAGGGAGAGCCAAATAGAAGCGGAGCGTCGATGGATGGCCGAGCGTCTGGTTTTTAAACCCTGATCCATATCAAGACCAACCGTTGGAAAGGGATGAAAACATGACCATCGATACCTTCTATGTAAAGGCCAAGATCGACACGACCGGCAATTACGCCGATGCCAGCTATTTCAAGGATCCGGCCTGCACCCAGCCTGCCAGCCAGCCGCTGCGGATCAGCAAGACGGCCGGCGTCTGCCGCTTCGTGCAGGTGAGCGATTCCGACCTGGTGCTGGTCGGTACGGTGTTCAAGACCCTGGGCCAGCCGCCGACCCTGAACAGCCAGAACTTCGCCGCGGCGAACGACGAATACACCGTGGCCGTGCCGATGCCCACGGCAACCGTGGTCACCAAGGGTGTGGTGCTGATGTTCTCGAGCCCCGGCGCGGTCGAGTCGCTGTACCCGACCACCGATCCCGAGGTCAAGAACGACGAAACCTGATCCCTCACGGAATTCGCCGTGCTGCCCGCTCTTCGGCGGGCATTTTTACGGGCTCACTTGATCCCGTTCTGCTTCCGTTGTGCATCCATGCGCTTGACCGGTTCTGGTCACAATGCCGGCTGGCCATGGCTGCCGGCATATCTCGGGGTTTGCGCTAGGTTTGACCCCTTCAGCCCCGCCGGAAGGTTTCCGGAAGGTTGTTTTTGCCACTTCTTCTTACATTTTCCCCAACCCGACGGATGCGCCGGGACCAGCGCGGGCCGCAAGGTGCCCGCCCACGAGGATCGGAACAGGGAAAGAAGAGGGGCGATTGACATGCAGGAGCAGCAGCAGCCGCCACAGCCAATGCTGGCGGGCGGCAAGACGGCAACCGGGCGGGTGTTCCTGGTTTCCGAGATATTGAAGGATCTGCGCGGCGGGAAACTGCAGAGCCAGGAAGAAATGGCATTTGCCTGCAGCGATCAGAAAATCCGCGTCTCGATCGCGTCGATCAAGCGCGCCGAGACCGGAAAACCCGTCATCTATCGCGTGGCCCGGGAATTGGCCCGCTATTTCAATGTGCCGGTTCAAACCCTGATCCGGCCCGAAGAAAAATCCGCGATGGTGGTGCCGGAATCGGTTAACTGATACCAATTTGATGCCAAGGGCCGTTTTGGCGCGGCCTCACACTGGCGCCTGCTCAGGGAACTGCGGATACAAGCGAAGAAGCGCGGATCAAGAACGCTGGGCCGCAGCAGCATTCTCCGTTTCGGGGCCCGATGTCACCGGCATCGGGCCCTCCTTTCTTCTTTTTCTTGATGCCCGCTTGTCTCTATCATGGCGGGCCATGACGAAGCCGCTGCCCGCCCCCGCCGTCCTGCTGGTCTGCACCGCCAATATCTGCCGCTCGCCGATGGCCGAGGCGGTGCTGCGGGCGCAGGGCCTGTTCGGCCATGTCGAGTCGGCCGGTGTGTATGCCGGGCCGCGCGGTCAGCCGGTCGATGCGCGCGCGGCGCGCGCGCTGCTCAAGCGCGGCTACGAACTGGGCCGGCGCTGGCGTTCGCGCCCGCTGCCGCTGGAGCAGTTCGACCGTTTCGATCTGGTGCTGGCGATGGAGCAGGAGCATCTGCAGGCGCTGCGCGAGCGCTGTCCGGCGCATCTGCAGGGGCGGCTGCATCTCTTCCTCGATTTCGTGCCCGGCCGGGCCGGCGAGGAAGTGCCGGATCCCTATTTCGGCAGCGAGCAGGGTTTCGAGCATGTGCTGGACCTGCTGGAGCTGGGCGCGGCGGGCCTGCGCGGCGCGGTCGGGCGGGGGCTGTTGCTGCCGGCTTGAACCCAGATCCGGTAGTTGGGCGGGCCCGAAGCGTCAGACCAGCGGGTTCGCAGCGTTCATCACCGGAGTGATGAGCACAACGATGTCACCAAGGTACTGATTCGCAGGGCTTTCGAGGAAGGGTAAGCGGTCAACTGCCGGATCTGGGTTGAATGGGGGCGATCCCGGCTGCGCAAGCCCGGCCTCTGGGCTTAAGCTCGGCCGATGCAGATACGCACCAAGCTGGCTCTCCATCTGGCGGTGCAGATCGTGTGGGTGGCGCTGCTGGTGCTGGCCCTGCTGCATCTGGCCGTCAGCTACCGCACCCTGGAGCAGGCGCAGGCCCGGCAGCGCGAGGCGCAGCGCCTGGTGGTCGAGTTCTACCAGAGCGCCGATGCGCTGAGCCTGATGGCGCGGCTGTTCGTGCTGCGGCACGAGGCGCGCTATGCCCGGCATTACGAGGAGATCGCGAACATCCGCGAGGGGCTGGCCGAGCGGCCGCTGGACTACGACCCCGGCTACTGGCAGCTGCGCCTGGCCGAGCCGGCCGACGCGGCCGCCTCGCGCCCGCTCGGCGAGGCGCGCGCGCTGCTGCTGCGCCTGCGCGACCTGGGGCTGACGGAGGCGGAGCAGGCGCTGCTGGAGGAGGGGCGGCGCCAGTCGGAGACGCTGATGGCGGTGGAGCGGCGCGCGATGGTGCTGGCCGAGGCGCGCAGCGGCCCGGCCTGGCGCGAGGCGCTGGAGCTGGTGCATGGCGAGGCCTATCTGCGCGGGCGCGCGGCGCTGATCCGGCCGATGCAGCGCATGCTGCGCGATCTGGAGGCGCGCCTGCATCGCGATCATGCCGAGGGCCGCGCCGGCATGGAGCGCGCGGCCTGGCTGGCCGGCGGCGCGGTGCTGTTGCTGACCCTGCAGGCCCTGCTGTCCGCCTGGAGCTTCGACCGCTCGGTGCGCCAGCCGCTGGCGGTGCTGCGCGCCTGGGCCCAGTCGGTGCGCGCCGGCCGCCATGACAGCCGCACCCGGCTCAAGGGCGACAACGAGTTCGGCGAGTTGTCGGGCGTGATCGACGAGATGGCGGAATCGGTCGAGCGCAGCTTGGCCGGGCTGCGCGAGGAGGTGCAGCGCCGCACCCGGGCCGAGGAGGTGGTGCAGCACCTGGCCAACCATGACGCGCTGACCGGCCTGCCCTCGCTGCGCCTGCTGCACGACCGGCTGGACCGGGCGCTGGCGCGCGCCGAGCGCGAGAAGGAGGGCCTGGCCGTGCTGTTCATCGACCTGAACGGCTTCAAGCCGGTCAACGACCGCTATGGCCACGAGTCCGGCGACATGGTGTTGAAGGTGGTCGGCCAGCGCCTGGCCAGCGCGCTGCGCGAATCCGACACGGTGGGCCGGGTCGGCGGCGACGAGTTCGTCGCGCTGCTGGTCGACGTGGCCGGGCGCGAGGCGGCCGAGCAGGTGCGTGCCAAGCTGGAGCTGCTGGTGCGCCAGCCGATCTATCTGCCGGTGCCCAAGGTGGTGGTGCAGATCTCGGCGGCGATGGGCGTGGCGCTGTACCCGGAGACGGCGCGCGACGCCGCCGGTCTGCTGCGCCTGGCGGACCAGGACATGTACAAGCGCAAGGCGGCGCAGAAGGCGATGGCCCCACCGGCGCCGCCGCCGGTGGAACTGGGCGGCGGCGGGCCGCCCCCGGGCTGATAGCTCAGCCCAGCGCGCAGGCCAGGCGTGCGCCGGCGCGGGCGTTGTGCTTCACCAGCGCGATATTGGTGGCCAGGCTGCGGCCCTCGGTCAGCGCCTTGATGCGCGCCAGCAGATAGGGCGTGACCGCCTTGCCGGCGATGCCCTGCGCGGCGGCCTCGGCCAGCGCCTGCTCGGTGATCGCGTCGATCTCGGCGCGCGGCATCGCCTCGGCCGCCGGCACCGGGTTCGAGATCACCACGCCGCCGGCCAGGCCCAGCGCCCATTTGGTGGCGAGGAACTTGGCCTGCTCGGCCGCGTCGTCGATGCGGAAGTCGGCCCTGAAGCCGGAGTCCGGCGTGTAGAAGGCGGCGAAGTTGTCCTGGCCGATAGCCAGCACCGGCACGCCATGGGTCTCCAGGTATTCGAGCGTCAGGCCGATGTCGAGGATCGACTTGGCGCCGGCGCAGACCACCGCGACCGAGGTCCGGGCCAGCTCCTGCAGGTCGGCCGAGATGTCGAAGCTGGTCTCGGCGCCGCGGTGCACGCCGCCGATGCCGCCGGTGACGAACACGCGGATGCCGGCCAGCGCCGCGCAGATCATCGTCGCGGCCACCGTGGTGGCGCCGATGCGGCCGCCGGCCAGCACGTAGGGCAGGTCGCGGCGGCTGACCTTCAGCGCCTCGGGCGAGCGGCCCAGCAGCTCCAACTCCTCGTCCGAGAGACCGACGCGGATCTTGCCGTCGAGGATCGCGATCGTGGCCGGCACCGCACCGCCCTCGCGAATGATCTGCTCCACCTCGCGCGCGGTCTGCACGTTCTGCGGGTAGGGCATGCCGTGCGAGATGATGGTCGATTCCAGGGCCACGACGGGCTTGCCTGCGGCGCGTGCGGCGGCCACCTCGGCGGAATACACGATGAAGTCTTGCATGGGGATGGATCCTCAGGTGATTTGTTCGAGCAGGGCGGGGCTCAGGTCCGGATGCACCGTGGCCTCGGTCTGCAGGGTCAGGGCAGACAGGGCCAGGCCGCGGCGGCAGGCCAGGGCCAGGTCTTGCGGGTCGCGGTACAGCGAGATCGCGACGCCGGCGGCGAAGGCATCGCCGGCGCCGGTGACCTCGCGCACCGCCACCCGCGGCGCGGGCAGGGCGCTCAGCCTGGGCGCGTCGCCGCCGCCGTGCAGCACGCCGGCCTGGCCGCGCGTCACCACCAGCTGGGCCAGGCCGCGCGCGCGCAGGGTGGCCCAGGCGGCGTCGAAATCGGCCTCGCGCTTGAGCGGGCGGTCGACCAGCGCGGCCAGCTCGCCGGCGTTCAGCAGCAGGCATTGCACGCCGTGCAGCTCGCGCGGCAGGCGGCCGATCTTCGGCGCCGAGACGGCCACCACCAGCAGCGGCCGCTGCTGGACCCGGCTCTCGGCCACCAGCAGGGCCACGCTGTCGGGCGGCAGATTGAGGTCGATCACGGTCAGGCCGGCGCCGGCGCGCTGCGGCGCGGCCTGCTGCAGGAACTCGGGCGTCAGCGCCTCGGTGACGGCCATCTCGGCCAGCGCCAGCACCATCGCGCCCTTGGGATCCAGCACCGCGGTGTAGCTGCCGGTGGCCTGGCCGGCCAGGCGCAGCGAGGCGGTGACATCGACGCCCAGCGCCTGCAGCTCGTCCAGCAGCGCGCGCCCGGCCGCGTCGTCGCCGACGGCGCTGAGCAGGCGCACCGGCGCGCCCAGGCGCGCCAGGTTCTCGGCCACATTGCGGGCCACGCCGCCGGGCGTCTCGCGCTGCTCGGCCGGGTTCGATTCGCCCATCTGCAGCGGCTTCAGGCTGCGCAGCTTGCGATCCAGATTGCTGCCGCCGATGCAGACGATCGGCGCTGCCGCCGGCGGCAGCACATAGGCGCGGCCCAGCAGCCGGCCCTCGCGCGTCAGGCCCGCCACATGGCCGGCCACCGCCGAGCGCGACAGCGCCAGCCGTTCGGCCAGCTCCTGCTGGCCGACGAAGGGATTGGCGCGGATCAGGGCGAGCAGCTGCTCTTTCTTGCTGTCCATGCCCGCATCGTATCAAACAATTGTCCTTTGATAAAACAATTGTCCAAAATGGTGCGGGGCTCAGGGCAGCAGCCGGCGCTTCTGCGCATACATCGCCGCGTCGGAGCGGCCCATCAGCGCCTCGGCAGTCCGGCCGTCGCTGCCGTACAGCGCGACGCCGATGCTGGCCGTCACCGCCAGGCGCTGGCCGCCCAGCAGCAGCGGCTGGCGCAGCGCCCGACCGACGCGCTCGGCGATGCGCTGGGCGTCACCCTGCTGCTGCACGCCGGGCAGCAGCAACAGGAACTCGTCGCCGGCCAGGCGAGCGACGAAGTCGTCGGCGCTCAGCGCATGGCGCAGGCGCTGCGCGATCGCGCACAGCAGCTGGTCGCCCACCGCATGGCCCAGGCTGTCGTTGACCTGCTTGAAGCGGTCCAGGTCGACGAACAGCAGCGCGAAGCCCGGTGCGCCGCTCGCGCCGGCGCGCTCGATCTCGGCGCGCAGGCGCTGCTCGGCCTGGCTGCGGTTGGGCAGGCCGGTCAGCGCGTCGTGCAGGGCCAGCTGCTGCAGCTCCAGGCGTTCCAGCTCGGCCGACAGGTCGCGCACCACGCCGACGAAGCGGACCGCGGTGTCGTCGCTGATGTCGGCCACGGTCAGCTGCATCGGGAACTGCGAGCCGTCGCGGCGCTGCGCGGTCTCCATGCGGCCGATGCCGACCATGCGCGCGCGGCCGGTGCGCAGGTAGTCGGCGATGTAGCGCCCATGCTTGTGGCCGTGGCGCGGCGGCATCAGCAGGCTGACGTTCTGGCCGATCACGTCTTCGGCGCTCCAGCCGAACAGGCGCTCGGCCGCGCTGTTGAAGGAGCGCAGGGTGCCGCGCTCGTCGATGATGATCACGCCCTCCGAGACGCGATCCAGCGCGCTCTTGCAGACGCGCCGCAACGACACCAGGCGGCGCACCGCGATCAGGCGCTCGCGCAGCGCCTGCGGCGCGAAGGGCTTGGCGATGAAGTAGTCGACCATGCCGCTGGCCTTGCGCTGCAGCAGCTGCAGCAGTTCGGCGCTGCCGCCCAGCACCAGCAGCGGCAGCCAGTCCTTGTACAGGTCCTCGCGCAGCTGCAGCACCAGGGCCAGCAGCGCGACGCGGCCGATCGCCTCGTCGATCAGCAGCAGCTCGACCCGGCCGGGCTGCAGCAGCAGGGTCTCGGCCGCGGCCGCATCGGCGGCATGCAGCAGCTCGAGGCCAAGCGCGGCGCGCTGCGCGCGCAGGCGCTGCGCCAGCGCGAGGTCCGGCGAGACCAGCAGCAGGCGCAGCGCGGCGCGGCGGGCCTGATCAGGAGCCGGTGGCGGCGTAGGTGGCCCGCTCATGGCGTCGCGGTATCGCTCAGGCGCCGCAGCAGGCCCAGCACCTCGGCCAGGCAGCGCTCCAGCGCGGCCACCACCGCCGGGTCGAAATGGCTGCCGCTGTGCGCGCGGATGAAGTCCAGCGCGCGCTCCAGCGGCCAGGCCTGCTTGTAAGGGCGCTCCGAGGTCAGCGCGTCCAGCACATCGGTCACCGCGACGATGCGCGCCGCCAGCGGGATCGCCGCGCCAGCGATGCCCTGCGGATAGCCGCTGCCGTCCCATCGCTCATGGTGGTGCAGCGCGATCTCGGCCGCCATCGCCAGCAGCTCGTTGGCCTCGGCGCCCGGCGCGTTGAGGATGGCCGCGCCCTTGACCGTGTGCTGCTGCATGATCGCGCGCTCGGCCGGCGTCAGCGGGCCGGGCTTGAGCAGGATGCTGTCGGGGATCGCGATCTTGCCGACATCGTGCAGCGGGCTGGCGTTCAGCATCAGCTCGCAGGCCTCCTCGTCCCAGCCCAGCTCGCGCGCCAGCATCGCCGAGGCATGGCTCATGCGCAGGATATGGGCGCCAGTCTCGTTGTCGCGGAACTCGGCGGCGCGCCCCAGCATGCGCAGGATGTCCAGGCGCGACTGGCGCAGCGCGCGGGTTCTCTGCTGCACCGTCGCCTCCAGTTCGGCCTTCTGGCTGCGCAGCAGACGCCGGCTGTGGTGGCCGGCGGTGTGCAGGCGGATGCGCAGCAGCAGCTCGCCGACGTCGAAGGGCTTGGTCACATAGTCGCTGGCGCCCGCGCTCAGCGCGCGCACCTGGTTGCCGCGCCGCGCGTCGCCGCTGACGACGAGCAGCGGCGGCGTGTGCTCGCCATACTGCGCGGCCAGCAGCTCCAGCACCTGCCAGCCGCTCAGATGCGGCAGGTCCAGGTCGATCAGCACCAGGTCGAACTCGCGCTCGGCGCAGATCGCCGCCAGCTCGCGCGGGTCGGACACCAGGGTCGGCGGCGCGAAGCCCGCCATGCGGATCAGCTCGTCCAGCAGCTGCAGGGATGGGCGGTCGTCGTCGATCACCAGGATGCGGCCATGCGCGGCCGGCGGGGGCATCGGGGCCAAGGTGCTGCGTTCCTCCTCGGGGCGTTTTGCGAATCATCGTCCGGCCGCTTGAGCTGCGGCAGGGCCGGCGATGAGCCTAGTCAAATGATCTTGCAATAAGGTTTGATAGCGAACGATCGGTGTTAGCGCTAGGCGACGACGGGTTCGTGCGAGACGCGGCCCATTCCTGGCGCGCGGGTGAGATTGACGCCGGCCGTGGTGCCGTGGCTATGATGCCGGCGCGATATGTGCGGCCTACGGCCGTGGCGTCGCGAGCACTTGCACCATGTCAATGAACGATGCCCTGGAAGCGCTGTATAGCAGCCCCGAATTTCTGATCCGGCGCGCCCACCAGATCGCCGGTGCGGCGTTCGCCGAGGCCTGCGCCGGTCTCGACCTGACGCCGGCGCAATACGGCGCGCTCGTCGCGCTGCGCCAGGGCGCGCCGCTGGGGCAGAACGAGCTGGGCCGGCTGATCGCGCTGGACCGCGCGACCATCTCGCTGGTGGTGCGGCTGCTGCGCGAGCGCGGCTTGGTCGAGGCGATGGCCGACGCCGGCGACCGCCGCCGCACCCTGCTGGCGCTGACGCGCGCGGGCCGGCAACTGCTGGCGCGTGCCGAGAAGCGCTGCGCGCGCTCCGGCGCGGCGCTGCTGTCGGTGTTCGAGCCGCGCCAGGCCGCCACCTTCCTGGAGCTGCTGGCGCTGCTGGACGCCGCGCATGGCGGCGGCGCGCAGTAGTCTTGCGGCGGCAAGTGCGCAAGAAATGTACGCTCGCGCTGGTTAGGCTGAAGGCTCCTGTTCAACCCCACCTTTCCAGGGAGCATTCGCGATGACGACGAGCAAGATGACGACCGAGCAACAGACCCAGGCCCTGCATGTGATCGGCCTGGAGCTGCGCACCTCGAACCAGCAGGCCTTCAGCACCATCCCGGCCCATTGGCGGCGCTTCACCGAAGAGGCGGTGCTGCAGCGGCTGGCCGGCCGGATCGGCGAGGAGGTCTATGCGGTCTATACCCATTTCGAGCATGCCGGGCGCAACAACGAGGGCCTGTATTCGCTGGTGATCGGCGCGGCGATGCCGGCCGGGGCCGAGGTGCCGGCCGGGCTGACGCGCGTCGTCGCGCCGGCCTCGGCGCGCGCGGTGTTCCCGGTCGAGGCCGGGCGCTTCGATCTGGTCGGGCCGGCCTGGCAGGAGATCTGGCAGCGCCGGGAGCTGCGCAAGACCTATGTGGCCGACTATGAGCGCTACCGCGCCGATGGCGCGATCGAGATCTGCATCGGCATCGAGCCGGGGGCCGCCGCCGCATGACGATCCTGCCGCGCCAGCGTTGCGACTATCTGGAACGCATCGGCCGGGTCATGGCCTATCTGCACGACCATCTGGCCGAGGAGATCAGCCTGGAGCGGCTGGCCGAGGTGGCGCATCTCTCGCCCTACCACTGGCACCGCGTCTACCACGCGCTGCAGGGCGAGACGATCGCGCAGACCCTGCGCCGGCTGCGCCTGCAGCGCGGCTCGGCCTATCTGGCCAACACCGGGCTGGCGGTGGCGGAAATCGCCCGGCGCTGCGGCTATCCGAACGCGCAGTCCTTCACCCGGGCCTTCCGCGGCGCCTTCGGCTGCGGCCCGAGCGAGTACCGCGCGCGCGGCAGCCATGTGGCCTTCCGCTCCGGTGGCAGCGCGCCGCTGGAGGCCGGCTACCAGGTCGAGCTGCGCCGGGTGCCGGCGCTGGTGCTGGCGGGCCTGCCGCATCGCGGCTCCTATATGGGCGTCGGCAAGGCCTTCGAGCTGGCCTATGCGAAGCTCGCCGCGGTCGGCCTGGCGCGGCCCGACAGCCGCTGGCTGGCGGTTTATCTGGACGACCCGGCGGCGGTGCCGGAGGCACAGCTGGCCTCGCGCGCCGGGCTGGTGGTGCCGGCGGATGCGGAGCCGCCGCCGCCGCTGCAGCGCTGGGAGCTCGGCGATTGCGAATGCGCGGTGCTGCGGCACCGCGGCCCCTACGCGACGATGCGCGCGGCCTACCAATGGCTGTACGGCCATTGGCTGGTGCAGTCCGGGCGCGAGGCGGCCGATGCGCCGGTGTTCGAGGAATACCTGAACCATCCGCGCATGACCGCGCCGGCCGAGCTCTTGACCGATATCTATCTGCCGCTCGCGCCCTGAGCGTCGGTATGGCGCGCGGCCCAGCGCTGGTAGCGGCGGCTGCGGCAGGCATTGGCGAGCTGCTGCTGGATCAGCGCGCGCAGCGGCGAGACGCCGGGCGCGGGGCGCCGGCCGCGGGCGAGCCGGTTCAGCTGGAACTTCACCGCTGCCATAGTGGCCAGCGAGGCCAGCGCCTTGTTCTTCCAGCGGATCGGGCGCAGCGCCGGCGCGCTGTCCTGGCCGTCCTGCCAGCGGCGCGGCAGATCGGGCGCGAGCGCCAGCGCGGTGCCGATGCCCACCATGTCCACGCCGCTGGAGACAACCCGCTCGGCGACGGCCAGGCGGCGCACGCCGCCGGTCACCATCACCGGCATTCGTGCGATGGCGCGGATGTCGCGCGCGAACTCGACGAAATAGGCCTCGCGCGCGAGCGTGCGGCCGTCGCGGGCCTCGCCCTGCATCGCCGGCGCCTCGTAGCTGCCGCCCGACAGCTCGACCAGGTCGACCTCCAGCAGGTTCAGCATCTGCACGACCCGGCGCGCCTCGTCGGCGCTGAAGCCGCCGCGCTGGAAATCGGCCGAGTTCAGCTTGACCGCGACCGCGAAGCCCGGCGACACGGCGGCGCGCACCGCCGTCACCACCTCCAGCAGCAGCCGCGCGCGGTTCTCCAGCGAGCCGCCCCAGGCATCGCTGCGCCGGTTGCTCAGCGGCGAGAGGAACTGGCTCAGCAGATAGCCATGCGCCGCATGGATCTCGACGCCGCTGAAGCCGGCCTGCTCGGCCAGCTGCGCCGTCCTGGCGAAGCGGCGGATCACCTCGGCGATCACCGCCTCGGTCATGGCCTGCGGCGGGCTGAAATGCCTGGACATGGCGTCCAGGTCCAGCGCCACCGCCGGAACTTGTCCAGTTGGGCCTCGTCCTCCAGCACGACGCCGCCCGGCCCGGTCATGGCCCGGCCGTCGACCATCACATTGCCGGTGATCAGCAGGCCGGTGCCGCCCTCGGCCCAGGCCTGGTACAGGCGCATCAGGGCCTCGGACGGGGCCTGGTCCGCATCGGCCATGTTCTCCTCCATAGCGGCCTTGGCGATGCGGTTCGGGAGGCTGGAGCCGTTGGGGAGCCGGAGCGGCGCAAATACCGTTGTCTTCATGATGAGCGGACCTCGCTTGACGATGGCTGCACTCTAAGATTGAAGCTAACTTTAAGGTCAAGCCTTTCCGGAGTCGGGCATGAAGATCGGTGAACTGGCCAGGCGCAGCGGCCTGAGCCCCTCGCGCATCCGCTTCTACGAGTCGAGCGGGCTGATCCGCGGCGTCGAGCGCCGGGAGAACGGCTACCGCGTCTACGGCCCGCAGGCGCTGTGGACCCTGGAGATCATCACCAGCGCCCAGGGCGCCGGCTTCTCGCTGGACGAGATCCGCAGCCTGCTGCCCGACGCGCAGAGCCAATGGCAGCATGCGGAACTGCTGGCCAGCCTGGAGCGCAAGCTGGCCGAGATCGACGCGCTGCAGCAGCGCCTGACGCAGAACCGGGCGCAGCTGCTGGTGGCGATCGAGAGCGTCAGGCACCGCCCCGAGGAGCTGCCCTGCACCGACCGCGCCCAATGGGTGCTGGGCCAGCTGCGCGAGGGGCCGGCGGCCGAGGACGACCCGCCTCGTTAGCGCCCCGCGAGCGCGCGCAGGCTACGATGCCGCGCGCAATTCCCAACTCTTTCCTCCCAAGCCGTGAATCCCATGTCGTCGCACCCGCTCCCGCCGCAGGCCTTCATCGTCGATCTCGACGGCACCCTGGTCGACACCCTGGGCGACTTCGTCGCGGTGCTGAACGAGGTGCTGGCCGAGCTGGCGCTGCCGGCGGTGGCGCGCGACTTCGTCGAGCGGACCGTCGGGCGCGGCAGCGAGCATCTGATCCGCTCGACCCTGGCCGAGGTCGGCGCCGCGCCGGCGCTGTACGAGCAGGCCTGGGCGCGCTACCAGCATCATTACGAGCGGCTCAACGGCCAGTTCTCGGACCTGTTCCCCGGCACGCGCGAGGGGCTGGAGCGGCTGCGCGCGCTGGGCCTGCCGATGGCCTGCCTGACCAACAAGCCGGCCGCCTTCGCGCGCGGCCTGCTGGCCAGCAAGGACCTGGCGGGTTATTTCGATCAGGTGTTCGGCGGCGACGACTTCGCGCGCAAGAAGCCCGATCCGCTGCCGCTGCTGAAAACCTGCGAGGCGCTGGGCACGCCGCCCGGCGCCACCTGGATGATCGGCGACAGCAGCAACGACGCGCAGGCCGCGCATGCGGCCGGCTGCCCGGTGGTGCTGCTGCGCCATGGCTACAACCATGGCGAGCCGATCGATGCGGTGCCGGCCCTGCAGCACCTGGACCGGCTGGACCTGCTTCAGTTGCCCTGACGGCCGCTGCTGCGCTGGATGCCCAGCAGGGCGTCCTTCAGGAGCGCGTCGGCCGGGGCCTTGCCCAGCCAGATCTTCAGCAGCACGCTGAAGAATTCCGCTTCCTTGATCGGCTCGCCGGCGACGCGGGCGCCGTTGACATAGACCACGGTGCCGGTGCCGGGGATCCACTCGACGCTGAAATGCTCGCCGGTCGAGAGCTTCTTCTTGGCGGCGAAGATCTCGGCGATGCGCAGCACGCCGGTGATCGCGCGCGCGAACTCCTCGCGCGTCGCGTTCTCCTCCATGCCCTTGGTGAACAGCTTGCCGAGCTCGTTGCCGTCGATGTCGCGCAGCATCTGGATATGCAGGCGCTTCGGGCCGGTGTTGGCCAGCACCGCCTCGGGCGTGCCGGCCTTGGCGTTCAGGTACAGGCCGGCGGTGTAGACCTTGAAGATGGCCTTGTAGCGGATGCCGGCGCCGTTGAGCTGCAGCTTCTGGCCCGCGACGTCGGCGGTCGGTTCGTACTTGACGCCGGCCACGTCCACCGGCTGGGCCAGGGCGGGCCCGGCCAGGCAGCCGGCCAGCAGGGCCGTGATGATGAGGACACGCATGTCTCGCTCCATGGATGGATGCTTGCCCGGTGGGCCGGGGCTGGCCGCGAGTATGGCGCGAACAGCGCACGACTGTCCGTGCGCTGCGTCACGCACAAACCCTGAACGCGGACTTTGCGGCCGGGCTGCTACACTGCGCCGCATCATGTTCATCACGCGCAAGCACATCAAGGGGTCGAATGACCGGGGAGCCTGGCCCTGGCGTCGCCCGCACGACTTCGCTCTCTGAAGCCGCTTGACCTTGCCTGCCGCCCCGGACTCCTCGTCCGAGGGGCCTCACAATCCGACCGTTGATCGATCCCCCGAGGGATGGCCGCAGTCAAGCGACCTGACATCCGGCGTGCGCGCGTCCGCGCGGCGCCACGTTTCAAAGGTTTGACGACGTGATCACCGAACTGGAATTCCAAAGCCTGGCCGCCCAGGGCTACAACCGCATCCCGCTGATCAGCGAGGCGTTTGCCGATCTCGAGACCCCGCTCTCGCTCTACCTGAAGCTCTGCGCCGCCTCCGGCCAGGGGCGCCACAGCTTCCTGCTGGAATCGGTGGTCGGCGGCGAGCGCTTCGGCCGCTATTCCTTCATCGGCCTGCCGGCCCGCACCGTGCTGAAGAGCCGCGGCTTCGTCACCGAGGTGCAGCGCGACGGCGCGGTGGTCGAGACGCATGAGGGCAACCCGCTCGACTTCATCGCGGCCTACCAGCAGCGCTTCAAGGTCGCGCTGCGCCCCGGCATGCCGCGTTTCTGCGGCGGCCTGGCCGGCTACTTCGGCTACGACGCGGTGCGCTACATCGAGCCGCGCCTGGCCAAGACCGAGAAGAGCGGCGGCCTGGACACGCCCGATCTGATGCTGCTGCAATGCGAGGAGCTGGCGGTGATCGACAACCTGTCGGGCCGGCTCTACCTGATCGTCTATGCCGACCCGACCCAGCCCGAGGCCTATTTCCGCGGCAAGAAGCGCCTGACCGAGCTGCGCGACAAGCTCAGCTACTCGGTCAGCGCGCCGCAGGTGAAGCGCGGCCAGGCCCATCCGGTGCACCGCGAGTTCGCCAAGGCCGACTACCTGGACGCGGTGCTGAAGGCCAAGGAGTACATCGCGGCCGGCGACCTGATGCAGGTGCAGGTGGGCCAGCGCCTGAGCAAGCGCTATACCGAGTCGCCGCTGAGCCTGTACCGCGCGCTGCGCTCGCTGAACCCCAGCCCCTATATGTACTTCTACGACATGGGCGAGTTCCAGATCGTCGGCGCCTCGCCCGAGATCCTGGTGCGCCAGGAGCAGGTGGGGCCGGGCCGCAAGGTCACGATCCGCCCGCTGGCCGGCACCCGGCCGCGCGGCGCGACGCCGGAGCTGGACCTGGCGTTGGAGGCCGAGCTGAAGGCCGATCCGAAGGAGCGCGCCGAGCATCTGATGCTGATCGACCTGGCGCGCAACGACATCGGCCGCATCGCCGAGACCGGCTCGGTCAAGGTGACCGACGCCTTCGTCGTCGAGCGCTATTCACACGTGATGCATATCGTCAGCAATGTCGAGGGCACCCTGCGCGAGGGCATGAGCAGCCTCGACGTGCTGCGCGCCACCTTCCCGGCCGGCACCCTGACCGGGGCGCCCAAGGTCCGTGCGATGGAGCTGATCGACGAGCTGGAGCCGGTCAAGCGCGGCATCTACGGCGGCGCCTGCGGCTATCTGAGCTTCGCCGGCGACATGGACCTGGCGATCGCGATCCGCACCGGCATCGTGCAGGACCAGACCCTGTATGTGCAGGCGGCGGCCGGCGTCGTGGCCGATTCGGTGCCGGAGCTGGAATGGAAGGAAACCGAGGCCAAGGCCCGTGCCTTGATCCGTGCTGCTGAGTTGGTGGAAGAGGGGTTCTGACATGCTGCTGATGATCGACAACTACGACAGCTTCACCTTCAACCTGGTGCAGTACTTCGGCGAGCTGGGCGCGGACGTGAAGGTCCTGCGCAACGACGAGATCACGGTCGACGAGATCGGCGCGCTGAAGCCCGACCACCTGGTGTTCTCGCCCGGCCCCTGCACGCCGGCCGAGGCCGGCATCTGCGTCGAGGCGATCCGCGCCTTCCAGGGCCGGCTGCCGATCCTGGGCGTCTGCCTGGGGCACCAGAGCATCGGCGCGGCGCTGGGCGGCAGGATCGTGCGCGCCCAGCACCAGATGCATGGCAAGGCCAGCACGATCAGCACCGACGGCAAGGGCGTGTTCAAGGCCCTGCCCAAGGACTTCAGCGTGATCCGCTACCACTCGCTGGTGATCGAGGAGGCCACGATGCCGCAGGTGCTGGAGATCAGCGCGCGCAGCGAGGACGGCGAGATCATGGGCGTGCGCCACCGCGAACTGGCCGGCACGGCCACGCCGCTGGAGGGCGTGCAGTTCCATCCGGAATCCATCCTGTCCGAGCATGGCCACGCGATGCTCAAGAACTTCCTGGAGCGAGTGCTATGAGTCCTGTTGTCGATCTGCGCAGCGACACCGTCACCCGGCCCACGCCGGCCATGCGCGAGGCGATGGCCCGTGCCGAGGTGGGCGACGATGTGTTCGGCGACGACCCGACCGTGCTGGCCCTGCAGGCCCGCATGGCCGCGCTGACCGGCAAGGAGGCGGCCCTGTTCATGCCCTCGGGCACGCAGAGCAATCTCTGCGCGATGCTGGCCCATTGCGAGCGCGGCGACGAGTACATCGTCGGCCAGCTGGCCCATACCTACCGCTACGAGGGCGGCGGTGCGGCGGTGCTCGGCAGCATCCAGCCCCAGCCCCTGAGCCAGGATGCGCATGGGCGGATGGACCTGGCCGACATCGCGGCGGCCATCAAGCCGAACGATCCGCACTTTGCGCGCAGCCGCCTGCTGTGCCTGGAGAACACCTGGAACGGCCAGGTCATGCCGCACGACTATCTGGCCGAGGCCACGGCCCTGGTGCGGCGTCATGGCCTGAGCTGCCATCTGGACGGGGCGCGGGTGTTCAACGCGGCGGTCGCGGATGCGGGCGAGGGGGGCGATGTCTTCGCCGCGCTGGCACGCATCACCGCCTATTTCGACAGCGTCTCGGTCTGCTTCAGCAAGGGCCTGGGTGCGCCGGTGGGCTCGATGCTGTGCGGCTCGGCCGACTTGATCGCGCGGGCGATGCGGGTGCGCAAGATGGTCGGCGGCGGCATGCGCCAGGTCGGCCTGCTGGCGGCCGCGGCCGACCATGCGCTGGACCACCATGTGCAGCGTCTGCGCGAGGACCATGCGCTGGCCGCCGGCCTGGCCGAGGGCCTCGCCGGCATCGCCGGCCTGACGGTGCGCCCGGTCGATACCAATATCGTCTTCGTCGACGTGGCGGACGGCCGCGGCCCCGATCTGCTGGCCCATCTGAAGGCGCAGGGCATCCTGGCCACGGGCCTGATCGGCCTGCGCTTCGTCACGCATCTGGATGTCGATGCGGCGGGCATCGCGCGCACCGTGGCCGCCGTGCGCGAGTTCTTCGCGACGGCCGGCGCCCCGGCGGCCGCGGCCGGCCGCCCGGCAGGTCCCTACTGACTGGATTTCGCAGGAGCTACAGCATGCCCATTACCGACAACGAAGCCCTGACCCGCGTCATCGAGCACCGCGAGATATTCCACGACGAGATGCTGGCCCTGATGCGCCGCATCATGGGCGGCGAGATGTCGCCGGTGATCGCCTCGGCGCTGCTGATCGGCCTGCGCGTCAAGAAGGAGACCATCGGCGAGATCACCGCCGCGGCCCAGGTGATGCGCGAGCTGGCCAACAAGGTGCCGGTGGCACCTAGCCCGCATCTGGTCGACGTGGTCGGCACCGGCGGCGACGGCGCGCACACCTTCAACATCAGCACCTGCTCGATGTTCGTGGCCGCCGCGGCCGGCGCCCAGGTGGCCAAGCATGGCAACCGCAGCGTCTCCAGCAAGACCGGCAGCGCCGACGCGCTGGAGGCCCTGGGCGCCAACATCATGCTGACGCCGGCCCAGGTGGCGCAGAGCATCCGCCAGACCGGCATCGGCTTCATGTTCGCGCCGAATCACCATCCGGCGATGAAGAACATCGCCCCGGTGCGCAAGGAGCTGGGCGTGCGCACCATCTTCAACATCCTGGGCCCGCTGACCAATCCGGCCGACGCCAAGAACATCCTGATGGGCGTGTTCCACCCCGACCTGGTCGGCATCCAGGTGCGCGTGATGCAGCGCCTGGGCGCGGAGCACGCGGTGGTGGTCTACGGCAAGGACGGCATGGACGAGATCTCGCTGGGCGCGGCCACCCTGGTCGGCGAGCTGAAGAACGGCGAGGTGCGCGAGTACGAGATCCATCCGGAGGACTTCGGTCTGGCGATGGCCAGCAACCGCAGCCTGAAGGTCGCCGGCCCGCAGGAATCCAAGGTGATGCTGCTCGGCGCGCTGGCCAACGAGCCCGGCCCGGCGCGCGACATCGTGCTGCTGAACGCCGGCGCGACGCTCTACGCGGCCAATGTGGTCGATTCGATCGCGGCCGGCATCGCCAAGGCGCGCGAGGCGATCGCCAGCGGCGCGGCGCGCGCCAAGCTGGACCAGTTCGTCGCCGCCACGCAGGCGCTGGGCCAGGGAGCCTGACGATGGACGACATCCTGAAGCGCATCGTCGCGGTCAAGCATGAGGAGATCAAGGCGGCGCGCACCAAGCGGCCGCTGGCGAGCCTGCGCGCGGACGCTGAGAGTGATCGCGTCACGCGTGGGTTTGAAAAAGCCTTGCGCGCCAAGATCGCCTCCGGCGCCAGCGGCGTGATCGCCGAGATTAAAAAAGCCAGCCCCAGCAAGGGCGTGATCCGCGCCGACTTCCGCCCGGCCGAGATCGCGCAGAGCTACGAGCGCCATGGCGCGGCCTGCCTGTCGGTGCTGACCGACGAGCAGTTCTTCCAGGGTTCGGCCGACTATCTGCGCCAGGCCCGTGCCGCGGTCGCGTTGCCGGTGCTGCGCAAGGACTTCATGGTCGACGAGTACCAGGTCTTCGAGGCGCGCGCGATGGGGGCCGACTGCATCCTGTTGATCGCCGCCTGCCTGGACGACGCGCAGATGGCCGACCTGGAGGCCTGCGCGCTGAGCCTGAACCTGGACGTGCTGGTCGAGGTGCATGACGGCAAGGAGCTGGATCGCGCGTTGCGTCTGCAAACGCCGCTGGTCGGCATCAACAACCGCAATCTGCGGACCTTCGACGTGACCCTGGACACGACCCTGGGCCTCTTGAAGCATGTGCCGGCGGACCGCCTGCTGGTGACCGAGAGCGGCATCCTGGCGCCGGCCGATGTGCAGCTGATGCGCGCGGCGCAGGTCCACGCCTTCCTGGTCGGCGAGGCTTTTATGCGCGCGCCCGATCCGGGTCAGGCGCTGGCGGCGCTGTTCTCCGCATGAGTGCTTGGCAGGATGTCGTCGAGGGCTGGCGCGCCACGCCCGCGGGGCAGGCCCTCGAGGCCTTCGTGGCCCAGCGCCGCGCGGCCGGTGCGCTGGTCTATCCGCCCGAGCCCTATCGCGCGCTGGCGCTGACGCCGCTAGCCGCGGTCAAGGTCGTGATCCTGGGCCAGGATCCCTACCATGGTCCGGGCCAGGCCGAGGGGCTGGCCTTCTCGGTGCCGCCGAGCCTGAAGAAGCTGCCGCCCAGCCTGCGCAATATCTTCAAGGAGCTGCAGCGCGACCTGGGCCAGACACCGCCGGCCAACGGCCATCTGGGCGCCTGGGCGCGGCGCGGCGTGCTGCTGCTGAACACCAGCCTGACGGTCGAGGACGGCGCGCCGGCCAGCCATGCCAAGTTCCAGAAGGGCGGCGGCTGGGAAGCGCTGACCGACGCGCTGATCGCGCGCGCCGCGGCCGATCCGGCGCCCAAGGTCTTCATGCTGTGGGGCGCGCATGCGCAGGCCAAGCAGGCGCTGATCGAGGCCGCCGGCACCGGCCATCTGTTGCTGCAGGCGAACCATCCGTCACCGCTTTCGGCGACAAGGCCGCCGCTGCCCTTCATCGGCTGCGGCCATTTCTCGCGCGCCGCCGCCTGGCTGGCCGAGCGGGGCCGGCCGATCGACTGGGCTCTCGGCGGGGATTGAGGCGCCGGCTGGTGCCTTATTGGTATTAACCCGGAAAGCAGACCAGAACGCCGTCTTTACGCGCCGTCTCATCGTCATACCGTTGAATACCAATTGACGCTTGCGCGTTTCTGGTACTAGACTGGTATTAAATATGAGTACGGTCTCTGCCCGCGCTGCTGCGCCTTCGCATTCTGCCAACAAATCCATCCGTTTCCTGATCGGTGTGGACGGGGGCGGCACCGGCACGCGCCTGCGCCTGTCGGACCGCCAGGGGCGCCCGCTCGGCGTCGGCGAGGCCGGCCCCTCGGCGCTCGGTCAGGGCGTCGAGCAGGCCTGGCGCCATGTGCAGCAGGCCTGCGTGGCGGCCTGCTCGCAGGCCGGCCTGGAGGCGCTGGACCTGTCGGAATGCGCGATCGGTCTGGGCCTGTCGGGCGCCACCATCGTCGAGCAGGCGCAGGCCTTCCTGAATCTGCAGCCCGGCTATGCCCAGGTGCTGCTGGACAACGACGGCTTCACGACCGTGCTGGGCGCCCATGGCGGCAAACCCGGCGCGGTGGTGGCCTCGGGCACCGGCGCGGTCGGCGAGGCGCTGCGCGAGGACGGCGGCCGCGTGCTGGTCAGCGGCTGGGGCTGGGTTACCGGTGACGAGGGCAGCGGCGCCTGGCTGGGCATCAAGGCGATGCGCCATGCCCAGCAGGCGATGGACGGCCGCGTCGCGGCCGGCGCGCTGGCCCGTGCGGTCTGGGCCGAGACCGGCCCCGAGCGCGACCAGCTGGCGGCCTGGGTTGCAACGGCCGGCCAGCATGCCTATGCGGGCCTGGCGCCGCTGGTGTTCGAGGTGGCCGCGCAGGACGCGGTGGCCCAGGGCTTCGTCGACGAGGCGGCGGCCGAGCTGGAGAAGCTGGCCCACGCGCTGGACCCGTCGGGCCGCCTGCCGCTGGCGCTGTGCGGCAGCGTCGCGCGCCGGCTGGCGGGACATTTCTCAGGCACCATTCGAGCCCGTTGCGTCGAGCCGCAAGGCGATTCGGCGGACGGCGCGCTGCTGATGATCGGCCGCGCACTCACCGAGATGGGACTCTGATGACCGCTACCGCTGCCTCCACCAAGCTGCCTTTCCAATTCAAGCCCGACGCCCAGGCGGCGTCGCCGCTGTACATGCAACTGGCCCACAAGCTGGCCCAGGCGATCCGCGACGGCCACTACCATGCCGACGAGGCCTTGCCCTCGGAGCGCGTGCTGTCGGAGGCGCTGGATCTGTCGCGCGTCACAGCGCGCAAGGCGATCGACCGGCTGGTGGAGCAGGGCCTGATCATCCGCAAGCGCGGTTCGGGCAACTACATCGCGCCGAAGCTGGAGCAGCCGCTGTCGCGCCTGACCAGCTTCTCGGAGGAGCTGCATCAGCGCGGCTTCAAGCCCGGCTCGAAATGGCTGACGCGCGGCTTCAGCCTGGCCGCGCCGGATGAGCAGCTGAGCCTGGGCCTGACCACCGGCGCGCGCGTCGCGCGGCTGGAGCGCCTGCGCCTGGCCGATGCGGTGGTGATGGCCTACGAGGTCAGCGTGCTGCCCGAGGCGGTGCTGCCGGATCCGCAGGCGGTGGACTCCTCGCTGTATGCCCACCTCGCCAAGCAGGGCGGCGCGCCGGTGCGCGCGCTGCAGCATATCCGCGCGATCAATGCCGAGCCCAAGCTGGCCTCCCTGCTGGAGGTGCCGGTGGGCCAGGCGGTGCTGTTCATCACGCGGGTGGGTTTTCTGGAGTCGGGTCAGGCCGTCGAGCTGACCCATTCGTATTGCCGCAGCGACTACTACGACTTCGTCGCCGAGATGCGGCGCGAGGGCTAGACGGGCCGAACACGGGACAGGGATGACGTTGGTTGTGGTTGAGCAAATCGAGGGCTATGTCCTGACGCCGCAGGGTTTCGTGCGCGGCGTGCTGGAACAGCAGGGGGGACGCATCGTCCGCATCAAGGGTGAACCGGTTCCGGAATCCGAGGTCCGCAACGGCCGCGATGTCCTGCCGCTGATCCTGCCCGGCTTCATCGACGTGCATGTGCACGGCGGTGCCGGTCGCGACACGATGGAGGGCGGCGACGCCGCGCTGGCGATCGCCCGCATGCATGCGCGCCATGGCACCACCGCGCTGCTGGCCACGACGATGACCGCGCCGATGGACGAGATCCGCCAGGCGATGGCCGCCCTGGGCCCGCTGTGCCGCGAGCGCGACCCGCAGGGCGCGCGCGTGCTGGGCGTGCACCTCGAAGGCCCCTACATCAACCCTGGCAAGCTGGGTGCCCAGCCCGACTTCGCCAAACCGGCCCAGCTGGACGAGATCCGCGCCCTGCATGCGCTGGCGCCGATCCGCCTGATCACCCTGGCGCCCGAGCTGCCCGGCAATCTGGAGCTGATCACGACCCTGCGCGCGGCGGGCTTTCAGGTGCAGATCGGCCACACGCTGGGCACCTACGAGGACGGCGTCGCCGCGCTGGAGCATGGCGCCGGCGGCTTCACCCATCTGTTCAACGCGATGACGGGCCTGCACCACCGCGAGCCCGGCATGGTCGGCGCGGCGCTGGCGCATGCGCGCTATGCCGAGATCATCCCGGACCTGCTGCATGTGCACCCGGGCGCGATCCGGACCGCGCTGCGCGCGATCCCCTGCCTGTTCTGCGTCACCGATTCCACCGCGGCGGCCGGCATGCCGGACGGCGAATACCGCCTGGGTCGCCACACGGTGCAGAAATGCATGGGCGGCGTGCGCCTGCCCGACGGCACCCTGGCCGGCAGCACGCTGACCCTGGACCAGGCGCTGCGCAACCTGGTGGGCCTGGGCCTGGAGATCGAGGAGGCCTCGCGCCGCGTCTCCACCCATGCGGCGGATTACATGGGCCTGGAAGACCGGGGGCGTCTGGCCATCGGTGCCTGGGCTGATTTCGTGGTGATGGACCGGGACCTGCAGTTGCAGCGCGTGGTCGTTGAAGGAGAAGAGATTGACCTCGCGAATGCTTGAGGAGGCGCTGAGCGCCCCCGCCGCCGTGGCGCGCCAGCTGGCCGCCGACCAGAATGCCTATGCCGCCCTCGGCGAGGCGCTGCGCGCCCAGCCGCCCAGCGGCCTGCTGACGATCGCGCGCGGCAGCTCCGACCATGCGGCGCATTACATGGCCTACCTGGTGATGGCGCGCCTGGGCCGCCTGGTCACCTCGCTGCCGATGTCGCTGATCACGCTCTACCAGAGCAAGATCGAGAGCAAGGGCCTGGTCTCGCTGGCCTTCTCGCAATCCGGCCAGAGCCCGGACCTGGTGGCGCCGACCGAATACTTCAGCAGCCAGGGCGCGCGCACCGTCGCCTTCGTCAACGCCGCCGGCTCGCCGCTGGCCGCCGCCGCCCAGCATGTGTTCGCGCTGCACGCCGGCCCGGAGCAGAGCGTCGCCGCGACCAAGAGCTACATCGCCCAGCTGGTGGCCGGCGCCCGCGTGGTCGCCGCCTGGCAGGACGACGAGGACCTGTCCGCCGCGCTGCAGACCCTGCCGCAGGCGCTGGAAGTCGCCGCGCAGCTGCGCTGGGACGCCGCCGTCGAGGCGCTGAAGGATGCCGACAAGCTGTTCGTGATCGGCCGCGGCACCGGCCTGGCGATCGCGATGGAGGCGGCGCTGAAGTTCAAGGAGACCTGCGGCATCCAGGCCGAGGCCTTCTCCGGCGCCGAGGTCAAGCATGGCCCGATGGCGCTGGTCGAGGAGGGCTACCCGCTGCTGGTGTTCGCGCCGCGCGGCCCGGCCCAGGCCGGCCTGATCGCGCTGGCCGAGGAGATGCGCGGCCGCGGTGCGCGCGTGCTGCTGGCCGCGCCCAAGGGCACGCCGGGCGCCGAGCTGGAACTGGCCACCACCGGCAACGAGGACCTGGATCCGATCGCCGCGGTGCAGAGCTTCTACCCGATGGTCGAGGCCCTGGCGCGCGCGCGCGGTCTGAACCCCGACCAGCCGCGCCATCTGGCCAAGGTCACCAAGACGCACTGATCGCCATCACCCCACCCACCAGCTTCGCGAAGCGCGGCGCTCGCCCCGGTTGATCCTGGGCGCGCCGGCGCCACAGGACACCTCATGAGCAGCCATACGCCATTCCATCCCGGCCATCTGGTGATGGTCGACATCCAGGGCACTTCGCTGGATGCCGCCACCGCCGACTTCCTGCGCGCCCAGCAGATCCGCGCGGTCTGCCTGTTCCGCAAGAACCTCGGCACCGAGGCCGAGGTGCGCCAGCTGACGCGCGACCTGCGCGATGTGATGGGCCCGAACGCGCTGATCGGCCTGGACCAGGAGGGCGGTTCGGTGGTGCGCGCCACCTTCCTGCCGCAGCCTCCCTCGGCGATGGCGCTGGGCGCCGCCGGCGATACCGCGCTGGCCGAGGCGGTCGGCGCCGCGGTGGCGCGCGGCCTGCGCTCGATCGGCATCAACTGGAATTTCGCGCCGGTCACCGACATCAACAACAACCCGGCCAACCCGGTGATCGCCGAGCGCAGCTTCTCCGAGAGCGCCGAGGCCGTGACCCGCTTCGCCGGGGCCTGGATGCGTGGCTCGCTGGCCGAGGGCGTGGCCTGCTGCATCAAGCATTTCCCCGGCCATGGCGACACCCATGTGGACTCGCACCTGGCCCTGCCGACGGTGGACAAGAGCCGCGCCGAGCTGGACGCGCTGGAGCTGATCCCCTTCCGCGCGCTGCGCGACGCGGCGCCCTCGGTGATGACCGCGCACATCGTCTATCCGCAGATCGATCCCGAATACCCGGCCACCCTGTCGAAGAAGGTGCTGGGCGGCATCCTGCGCGAGGAGCTGGGCTATCGCGGCGTCGTGATCACCGACGCGCTGATGATGAAGGCCATCGCCGAGCGCTATGGCTATGCCCGCGCCGCGGTGCTGGCGATCGACGCCGGCGCCGACATGATCCTGGCCCAGGGCTCGCTGGAGGAGCAGGCCCAGGCGATCGAGGCGCTGCGCGCCGCCTTCGCGCAGGGTACGCTGAGCGCCGCCCAGGGCGAGCAGGCGCGCGCGCGCCTGGACGCGCTGGCCCAGGCCTATCCGGTGCTGCTGGACGAGTACCCGGCCGAGCGCCGCGAGCAGGACGATGCGCTGATGCGCCATGCCTGGGCCCAGGGCCTGACCGCGCTGCGCGGCGCCGCCGCCCCGCGCCTGGACCAGCCGCTGCGCATCTATGTGCAGGACAAGGTGCCGACCGACGGCGTCTCCGAGGCCGGCCCGACCGGCGCCCAGGTGCGCGCACTGTTCCAGGGCTTTGCCGATGCCGAGTTCATCGCGCTGCCGGACATCGATGCGCTGGACTGGGCCCAGGTGCCGCATGACGGCCGCTTCAATGTGCTGGCCTCGACGCACCGCGCGCGCTACGGCAGCCTGGCGGCCGGCTGGCATCCGGACCTGCACCTGGTGCTGTGGAACCCCTTCCAGTCGCTCGACGTGGCCGCGGCCCCGACCGTGATCAGCTGGGGTTATGCCGACGGCGCGCTGGCCGCGCTGCAGGCCTGGCTGGAGGGCCGCGCGAACAGCACCGCCCAGGCCCCCGTGACGCTGAACTGAGTCCCGACCCCACCCCCACCCCTGCCCAGCGAGGCTCGCCATGACCACCCAGACGCCGCGTTCACCCATCCGCTGGGTGCCCAGCCTGTACTTCGTGCAGGGCCTGCAGTTCTTCGTCGTCATGCTGATCGCCGGCCTGATGTTCAAGAACATGGGCGTGGCCAACGACCAGATCGCGCGCTGGACCGGCGCCTTGGGCCTGGCCTGGGCCTTCAAGCCGCTGTGGAGCCCCTTCCTGGAGCTGGCGCGCAGCAAGAAGCTGATCGTCGTCGCGATGCAGTTCACCGGCGCCGTCGGCCTGGGCCTGATGGCGGTGGCGCTGCAGCTGCCGATGTGGTTCGCGGCCAGCATCGCGGTGCTGTTCCTGCTGGCCTATGCCTCGGCCACCCATGACATCGCCTGCGACGGCCTCTACATGGCCAGCCTGGATGCCAAGCAGCAGGCGGCCTATGCCGGCTGGCAGGGCGCCTTCTTCAATGCCTCGAAGTTCCTGACCCTGGGCGGCCTCCTGGTGCTGGCCGGCCATCTGGAGAAGTCGCTGGGCGTGATGAACGCCTGGTCGGTGATCTTCGTGCTGCTGGCCGTGGTGCTGGCGCTGCTGGCCAGCTACAACGCCTGGGCCCTGCCCGGCACCCTGAACACCGAGCACACCGCGCTGACCGCGGCCAGCATCTGGCGCACCCTGCGCGAGGTGATCGCGGATTTCCTGCAAAAGCCGGGCATCTGGCTGGCGATCCTGTTCATCGTGCTGTTCCGCTTCGCCGAGGGCCAGGTGCAGACGATCGGCCCGCTGTTCCTGATCGAGGCGCGCGACAAGGGCGGCCTGGGCCTGACCACCGAGCAGGTCGGCGGCATCTACGGCACCGTCGGCACCGCGGCCTTCCTGGTCGGCTCGATCCTGGGCGGCTACTTCACCTCCTGGCTGAGCCTGAAGCGCGCGATGCCGATCCTGATCGTCTCGATGGCCGTGCCCAACGTGACCTTCTACTACCTGGCCAGCACGATGCCGGCCGACCTGTTCCACATCGGTGCCGCGATCGGCCTCGAGATGTTCGGCTACGGCTTCGGCTTCGTCGGCATGATCCTCTACATCATGCAGGCGGTGGCGCCGGGCAAGTTCCAGACCGCGCATTACGCGCTGGGTTCGGGCGTGATGCAGCTGGGCTTCATCTTCAGCAAGACCATCAGCGGCGACATCCAGCTGGCCATGGGCTACCAGAGCTTCTTCCTCTGGACCATCGCCTGCGGCGTGCCGGCCTTCCTGCTGATGTTCTTCGTCAAGATCCCCGGCACCGCGCCGCAGGCCAAGCCGGCCAACGGCAATGACGATGCCGCCGCGACACCCGCGACCAGCAGCTGAAATCCATCGGCGGCCGGCGCGCGGCGCCGCCGCCGCACGACAGTGAAGAAAGACCAACAGGGGGCAGACCCATGGGTTTGAGAGGGGCGATGGCGGTGCTTGCAGGGACCGTCTTGCTTTTGTGCCAGCCTGCCCGGGCGCAGCAGTCCGGGCAGGCTTTTTTTAGCTTCTTCGATGACTTCAGCTACCGCTCGACCGCCGAGCTGGGGCAGGGCGGCTGGACGCCGCGCAGCCAGACCGGCCATCCCGGCGTCGAGGGGGCCCGCTGGGCGCCCGAGGGTCTGAGCCTGCTGGACGATCCCGAGACCAAGGGCAACCGCCTGCTGCGCCTGCGCGCCCAGACCGACGGCAGCGGCGCCGGCACCGAGCAGGCCCAGCTGTGCCACCAGCGCAAGTACCTGGAAGGCACCTACGCGGCGCGCGTGCGCTTTCGCGATGCGCCGACGCGCGGCATCGACGGCGACCCGGTGATCCAGACCTTCTATGTGGTCAGCCCGCTGAAGCATGACTTCGATCCCGAGTTCAGCGAGCTGGACTGGGAGTACCTGCCCAACGGCGGCTGGGGCAGCGAGAAGACGCGCATCTACGGCATCACCTGGCAGACGGTGCAGCTCAAGCCTTGGCAGGCCTTCAACCAGTCGCATGAGGAGTTCGGCTCGCTGGACGGCTGGCATGTGCTGATGATGCAGATCCTGGACGGGCAGACGCGCCTCTTCATCGATGGCCGCCAGGTGGCCCAGCATGGCGGGCGCAACTATCCGGTCGTGCCGATGTCGATCAACTTCAACCTCTGGTTCTCGCCCGGCGGCCTTCTGCCCCAAGGGGCTGGCGGCGCCGCGCCGCGCGTCTACGAGCAGGACGTGGACTGGGTCTTCCATGCGCGCAACACGCGCCTGAGTCCCGAGCAGGTGCTGGCCCAGGTCGGCGCGCTGCGCCGTGCCGGCACGGCGCGCTTGGACCAGGTGCCGCCGGCCCAGCCCGCTTTGGAGAGCCGCTGCGATTTTTGACCCACCCCCTACCGGCTGTGCCGGCCCCTTCAAGGGGGCACGCCCGCAGGACCGGCAAAGCCGGATCCTCGGACGTTACCCGGTGGGCCGTTCCATCGCGAAGAGTTGTCGAGATAGATGAGTGAAATGAAGAACCAGCGCCTGGCTTCGGTCGACGCGCTGCGGGGCCTGTCGGTGGCGGCGATGCTGCTGGTCAACAACCCGGGCGACTGGGGCCATGTCTACGCACCGCTGCTGCATGCGGCCTGGCATGGCTTCACGCCGACCGACCTGATCTTCCCGCTGTTCCTGTTCATCGTCGGCGTCTCGCTGGCGCTGAGCCTGGGTGCCAAGGTCGAGGCGGATGCGCCGCGCGCGCCGCTGGCGCGGGCCGTGCTGGAGCGTGCGCTGCGCATCCTGCTGCTCGGGCTGGCGCTGCACCTGTTCGCCTGGTGGGCGCTGGGCAAGCCGGAGTTCCGCCTGTTCGGCGTGCTGCAGCGCATCGGCCTGTGCTTCGCGCTGGCGGGCCTGGTGCTGCTGTACTGCCGCGCCCGCACCCAATGGTTGCTGCTGGCGGGCCTGCTGATCCTGCACGCGGCGCTGCTGCTGGGTGGCGGCGGCCTGGACAAGGCCGGCAGCCTGCAGGCGCGCATCGACACCGCGCTGCTGGGGCGCTTCGCCTATGAATGGGATGGCCGGCTGGCTTTCGATCCCGAGGGCGTGTTGTCGACCCTGGGTGCGCTGGCCAGCTGCCTGCTGGGCCTGCGCGCCGGCGACTGGCTGCGCCGGCGGCAGTTGATGCCGCTGCTGCGGCTGGGTCTGGCCGCGCTGGTCGTCGCCTATCTGCTGACGCCCTGGCTGCCGCTGAACAAGCAGCTGTGGACCGGCAGCTTCGTGCTCTGGACCGGCGGCTGGGCCTGCCTGGCGCTGGTCGGCTTTCATCTGCTGGTGGACCGCCGCGGCTGGCCGGCGCTGGGGCGTGGCTTCGGCGTCAACGCGATCACCGCCTATGCCGGCGCCTGGGTGATGAGCGTGGCGCTGGCCGCGCTGGGCTGGCAGACCGCGATCTACCAGGGCTGGCTGCTGCCGAGCGTCGGCGCGGCGCTGGGCCCCGAGGCGGCCTCGCTGGCTTTTGCGCTGCTGTTCGTGCTGGTCTGGGCCGGGGTGGCCCGGCTGCTGGACAAGCGCGGGATCTATATCAAGGTCTGACCCCCGTCCACTCGCTCAAGACGAGCGCATCGCCGAACGGCCGCCCTGCGAGGCGGCCGTTTTCTTTTCTGTCCACCCATGGCCCGGTCTTCTTCTCCCTAACTCAGGGGCTGCAGGGTTTACGGCAGTTGCATTGGTATCTAACGGGTCTTAGATTGGTATCTGATTAGTCGAGATGACTGATCTGGCGACACCAGCCTCCGGGGTGCAGTTCCGCCCCCAGCCAAGCAGTCCGTCGCCAGGCGCGCCGTCGTTCGCGTGCCGCCGATTCCGTAGTCGCTGTTGCCGTTCATCGTTCCGTCCCGAAGCAGGCGTTCCGACCTGCAGGGGACTTGCACGCCCGTTGGGAACCCCAGGGAGGAGAGCATGGTGAAAGAGGAGACGACCACCCCGAAGCAGGAGGAGCCGCGGCTCGCGCCCGCGGCCTTCGTGCTGCAGCGCCACCCGCTGCTGCCGCTGCGGCATTTCGAGGACTGGAGCCAGAGCCCGGACGCCGAGCGCTATGTGCTGGCGCAGTACGAGCAGCCCTGGGTGGAGGAGGGGCTGTATGTCTCCAGGCCCTCGCTGCATGCCCGGCTGATCGACCTGCGCCTGGGTCAGGGCGAGGTGAGCCAGCATGCGGGCGAGCGCAAGAAGCAGATCGCCAGCCTGGCGCGCTTCCTCAGCCGCGCGGCCTACCGCTGCACGCCCTTCGGCCTGTTCGCCCAGGTGCAGCTGGCGCGGGTCGGGCCGGCGGCCGAATCCGCGGAGCCGGGCGCCGCGCCGGCGCTGCGCCGCGGCATCCATCTGGACAGCGGGGTCGAGGCCTGGCTGATCGAGCGGGCGCTGCAGGACCAGGGCTGGCGCGCGCTGCTGCGCTGGCAGCTCAACAACACCGCCTTCTCCTGCGGCACCCATCTCAGCTATGTGGACTGGGTCTACCAGGCGAACCGCCAGCGCAGCTATCGCGCGGTGGAGCTGGCGCACAGCGAGGCGCTGGCGCTGCTGCAGCGGGCCGCGCAATCCCCGCAGCCCTTCGCCGCGCTGCGCGAGGAGCTGGTCCGGGCACTGGCGGTCGAGGCGGAAGAGGCCGAGGCCTTCCTGCACCAGCTGATCGACAAGCGCCTGCTGCTGCCGCAGTTGGCGCCGACCGCCGGCAACGGCTGCAGCCTGGATCATGCGCTGGCGCAATCGCCCGCGCATCCGGCGCTGGCGCCGCTGCGCGAGATCCAGGCGCGGCTGCATGCGCTGCGCGCCGAGGCCGACAGCGCCGGCTCGCTGGTCGAGCCCTACCAGGCCCTGCGCGCGGCCGTCGAGGCGCAGATCGGCAGCGAGGACCTGAGCCGCGGCGTGCTGCAGATCGACACCCTGGACGCGCGGCCCGCCGCGGTCGACCCGGCGCTGGCGCAGGGGCTGGTGCACAAGCTGGAGCTGCTGATGCGCCATACCGCGCGCCGGGTGCCGCGCCAGCAGGAGTACAAGCGCCTGTTCCGCGCGCGCTTCGAGGACCGCGAGGTGAATCTCGCCTATGCGCTGCATCCCGAGCTGGGCGTGCCCTATCCGCAGCGCGGCGCGCTGGTCTCGCCGCTGCTGGAGGGGCTGCGCCTGGCGCCGGCCACGGCCGGCGAGGCCGGCATGGGGCCGGCGCTGCTGCCGCTGGAGGGGCTGCTGCTGCGCCGCCTGTTCGAGCAGGGCGCCGGCGGCGGCTGCATTGCGTTGTCGGAGGAGGATCTGAAGGGCCTGGGCGCGGCGCCGGCCCCGCAGCTGGCCGAGGGTGCCTATGCCCAGCTGGGCCAGTTGCCCGGCGCGCCGGGCACGGAGCCGAAGTTCGAGCTGCGCGGCGTCGGCGGGCGCAACGGCCTGGAGCTGATCGCGCGCTTCTGCCACCTGAGCCCGGCGCTGAGCGAGGCCGCCGGGCACTATGCCCGTGAGCATCGCGATGCGCGCGAGGACTGGATCTATGCCGAGCTGATCCACCACCCGCAGGACCGCCTGCTGAACATCCTGCGCCGGCCCTCGCTGGCCAGCCATGAGCTGGTCTATGCCGGCAGCAGCGACAAGCCGCGCGAGCAGCAGCTCTGGCTCGGCGACCTGAGCATCCAGCTGGTCGGCGACCGCTTCCTGCTGCGCGACCGGCGCAGCGGCCGGCGCGTCGTGCCGCGCCTGACCAGCGCGCACAACTACAGCGCGCGCCAGCTCGGCGCCTACGAGTTCCTGGCCGGACTGCAGGACGAGGATGCGCCCTGGTTCGGCTTCGCCTGGCCGGCGGCGGTGCAGGCGCTGCCGCGCCTGCCGCGGGTGGAGCTCTGCGGCCTGATCCTGGTGCGCGAGCGCTGGCTGCTGGAGGCCAAGCAGATCGAGGCGCTGAACCAGGCCGCGGTGGCCGGCACGGTGCCGGCCTGGCGCGAGGCGCTGGGCCTGCCGCGCTTCGTGACCTGGGACCAGCATGACAACCATCTGCCGGTCGACCTGGACAACCTGGCCTCGGTCTCGCTGCTGCTGGACGAGATCATCAAGCTGCCGCAGGTCCTGCTGCATGAATGCCTGGCGCTGAACGCGGCGGCCGCGCAGGGCTGCTTCGAGCAGCGCAGCCGCGAATGGCTGCTGCCGCTGCGCCAGACGCAGAAGAGCGCGCAGCCGGTCGAGGCGGCGCCCTGGCATCCCGGGCGGGCGGCGCTGCAGGACGAGGGGCCGCGCCGGCCCTGCCTGGAGGACTGGGTCTATCTGCGGCTCTACACCGGGGCCGGCTATGCCGACCGGGTGCTGCGCGAGCATGTGGCGCCGCTGCTGCGCGAGGCGCAGGCGCAGGGCCTGCTGCGGACCTGGTTCTTCGTGCGCTTCCTGGACGACTTCGAGCATCTGCGGCTGCGTCTGCAGGCGCGCGACCGCGAGACGCTGGTGCAGCTGCATGCGCGGCTGCAGGCGCGGCTGGCCGAGGCGCAGCGCGCCGGCCTGCTGTGGCGGGTGCAGAGCGACGACTACCTGCCGGAGCTGCAGCGCTATGGCGGTGCGGCCGGCCTGGCGCTGTGCGAGCAGCTGTTCGGCGTGGACTCGGACGATCTGCTGGCGCTGCTGGAGCTGGAGGCCGCGGAAGGCGAGGCGGGTGACGATGCGCCGCCGCGCTGGCTCTATGCGCTGGCCTCGCTGGATGCCTATGTGCTGCAGCTCAGCCCGGACGCGGCGCGGCGCGAGGCGCTGCTGGAGAAGCTGGCGCGCCAGTTCCTCGACGAGCAGGCCGGTGCCGCGGGCCGCTCCGCCGCGCTGGTGGCGGTGGGCGCGCGTTTTCGCGAGCTGCGCCGCGAGCTGGACGGGCTGCGGCAGGGCCGGGGCCGGCTGGGCCTGTGGCAGCAGCAGCTGGCGGCCAGCGCGCGGCGCCGCGCGCCGCTGCTGGCGGCGCTGCGCGAGCTGCTGACGAGCTTGCCCGAGCCGCAGCAGGAGCAGGTGCTGCAGAGCCTGCTGCACATGCATTGCAACCGGCTCGCGCCCAGCGACCCGCGCCGCCACGAGACTCTGCTCTACGACTTCGCGCGCCGGCTGGAGCGGGCGCGGCAGGCGCGCAGCCCGGAGCTGGCGCGATGAGCGCCGCCGCCGAGGCCGCGCTGATCGAGGCCGTGCGCTGGCGCCTGCGGCGCGCGCTCGACGGGGCCTGGACCGATGCCAGCTATGCCGGCGGGGCCGCCGGCCAACTGCTGGCCCTGGCGGTGCTGGAGCGGCAGACGCAAGGGCGCGACCTCGATGCCGACTGGCTGGCCGAAGCCGTGCTGCGCCTGCTGGAGCGGCTGCCGCGCTATCCGCATGGCCTGTTCCAGGGCGCGCAGGGCCTGCTGTTCGCGGCCTTGGAACTGGACCGCGTGTATGGCCTGGGCCTGGCCGAGGAGGCCGCGGCGGATGCCGACGAGCATCTGCTGGACTGCCTGCGCCATGACCGCGACCTGCCCTATCACTTCGACCTGATCAGCGGCATCGGCGGGCTGCTGACCTATGCCGCCTACCGCGAGCAGGGCGGCAGCCGGCTGCCGCTGGTCGAGGCCTGCGTCGCGCGGCTGCGCGCGATGGTCTCGACGGCGGCCGAGGGCGAGCTGCACTGGTTCACGCCGCCGGCCTGGATCCGCGGCTTCCCGATGGGCAATGCCCATCCCGGCGGCTGCACCGACCTGGGGGTCGCCCATGGCCAGGCGGGCGTGCTGGCGGCGCTGGCCTATGCGCTCCAGGTGGCCAGGACCGGCCGGCCGGCGGCGCGCGAGCTGCTGCTGGGCGGGCTGCGCTATCTGCGGCGGCAGGAGCAGTCGAACG
This sequence comes from Roseateles sp. DAIF2, assembly GCF_015624425.1. NCBI lineage: Bacteria > Pseudomonadati > Pseudomonadota > Betaproteobacteria > Burkholderiales > Sphaerotilaceae > Roseateles > Roseateles sp. DAIF2. The sequence continues at coordinate 807,655 of NZ_CP049919.1, forward strand.
GGCATGCGCATTTCGGCACTGCGGCGGAATCCACGGATCCGGCGCGCTGTGCCTGGTGCTATGGCGACCTGGGCATGGCGGCGGCGCTGCGGCTGTCCGCCGTCGCGCTGGAGGACCCGGCGCTGGACGACTGGGCGGACCGGATGCTGGCGACCTTGTCCCGGCGGCCGGCGCAGCAGCTCGGCTTCATCGACGCCTGGCTGTGCCATGGCAGCGCCGGCTCGGCCTGGTTGATGCGGCAGCTGGCGCCGCGTCAGCTGGCGCCGCTGACCGCGCATTGCCTGCGGCTGCATCCGGTGGCGGGGGCCGACGGCCTGCTGGCCCAGCTGGAGCGCGCGCCGGCGCCCGAGCTCGGGCTGCTGGAGGGCTATGCCGGCCTGGCGCTGGTGCTGAGCGAGGGCCGCGCTGACGGCGGCCCGCCGGATCATGGCCCGCATTGGAGCCTGCCCTTCCTGGCCGGGCGCCGCGCGCTCGAGACCCACGTCGTTTTCTCGTGAATCCGCTTGTGCGCCCGAAGGCTCGGCCGGGCCGGACGGTGCACAGGCCACGGCGGCGTTGACCACGGTCGGGACTGCACGGAGCCCCGGCAGGTTGTGAACGGCGCCACCCCCGGGGTGGCCGTGATCTGCCCCACCACGCATCCACGCGGCCTCAGGCCGCATGCATCTGTATGTCTATCTAGGAGACCCATGAGCAAGTCCGATCGACTGAAGCTGACCACCACCTCGGTGCGCAGCCTGACTCCCGGTGAAGTGGACCAGGTCGCCGGCGGCGACGGTGGCCCCACCGGCAACACCTCGCTGTCCAACGCCTATTGCGGCGGCTGCCCGACCTACGGTCCCTGCGCGACGCAAACCTGCCCGCCGCCGGCCTCGGCCGAATGCGCGAGCAATGTCTGCGCGTCCAATGCCTGCGGCACGCAGAACAACTGCCTGCCTCCTTGGGCGACCAAGGGCTGGTGCCCCCGCTGATGGCGCAGGGGCCGCCGGGGCATCCATCCCGGTGGACCCGCTCCTTCCCCACCCCCGGGGCACGGCCATCCGGCCCCGCCTTGAATATCCCATCTGAAAATCATGAGCAAGAGTAAAAAACTCCAGCTGGCCACCACCTCGGTGCGCCAGCTCAGCCCGGACGAGCTGCAGGACGTGGCCGGCGGCTACACCTCGATCGCCGCCTGCGGCACCGATCCGACCAATCGCCCCTGCGTGACGGTCAACGCCGCCAGCGGCTGCCCGACCGGCGTGCCGCAGACCCAGGGCTGCCCGCCGGCCACCGGCGCCTGCGCGACCAATGCCTGTCCGCCGGTGTCGCGGACGCCGCGTTGCGGCGGCGGCGCCAGCGACCTGTGCTGATGATGATGAGGCGCTGACGCGCCTCGGGGCGGGCCGCCGGGACGCCGGTCATGCCCGCCCCATCTTCCTTAGCTTCAACCGACGCACGGAAAGAAAGGCCACGCGATGCTGTTTCGCCAAGAGGCCCTGGACCATCTGCGCCATGGCGACCGCCAGGGTCAGGTCTTGCTGCGCAGCCCGCGCAGCTTCTGGTGGGTGTCGATCGGCGCGCTGGCGACCGGTCTGGCGGTGGTGCTGATGCTGTTCTTCACCAGCTACACGCAGCGCGCTCGGGTCAGCGGCCATCTGGTGCCGGACAAGGGCCTGGTCAACCTGGCCGCGCAGCAGCCCGGCGTGGTGGCCGAGGCGCTGGTCGGCGAGGGCAGCTCGGTGCGCCGCGGCCAGGCCCTGTTCCGCCTGCGGGCCGAGCGCCCGGCGCGCGCGGGCGAGCTGGCCCAGGGCGCGGTGCGCAGCCTGGAGCAGCAGCGCGCCAGCCTGCTGGCCGAGGCCGGGCGGCTGCAGGCGCTGGCCGATGCGCAGGCCCTGGCCCTGCAGCAGAAGCGGCGCGAGCTGGAGGCCGAGCTGCCGCGCGCCCGGGACGAGCAGCGGCTGCAACGCCGCCGGCTGCAGTCGGCGCAGGAAGCGCTGGCGCGCTTCGAGGCGCTGCAGGGCACGGGCTTCGCATCCAGCCTGCAGGTGCAGCAGCGCGCCGATGATGTGCTGGACCAGCAGGTGCGGCTGGCGGCGCTGGAGCGCCATGAGCGCGAGCTGCGGGCGCAGCTGGACGCGCTGGCGCTGGAGCTGCGCGCGCAGGGGCTGCGCGACGGCAGCCCGCGCTCCGCGGCGGAGCGGCAGCTGGCGGTGCTGCAGCAGGAGATCGCCGAGGCCGAGGGCCGGCATGAATGGGTGCTGAGCGCGCCGGTGGACGGCACCCTGACCGCGCTGCAGGCGCATGCCGGGCAGGCGGTCGCGGCGGGGCAGGTGCTGGCCCTGTTGCTGCCGGCCGGCGCCCAGCTGCAGGCGGAGCTGCAGCTGCCGTCCAGCGCGGCGGGCTTCGTGCGGCCGGGGCAGAAGGTGGCGCTGCGCTATGCCGCCTTCCCGTATCAGAAGTTCGGCCAGCACGAGGGGCTGGTGCTGGAGGTGTCGCGTGCGGCGCGGCAGGGCGGTAGTGCAGGCGGCGCCGGTGCGGAGCGCAGCTACCGGGTGCTGGTGCGGCCGCTGCAGCAGGCGGTGCAGGCCTATGGCCAGCCGGTGCCGCTGCAGGCGGACATGCAGGTGGAGGCGGATGTGATGCTGAGCGAGCGCAGCCTGATCGAGTGGATGTTCGAGCCGATGCTGGCCTTGAAGGGGCGCCTATGAATCTGATGCAGGGTTTGCAGTTCGGTTTCGGCCCGCGCCTGCCGATGCTGCAGCAGACCGAGACCGCGGAATGCGGCCTGGCCTGTCTGGCAATGGTCAGCTGCTATCACGGTCAATGGCTGGAGCTGCCGGACCTGCGTCGGCGCCTCGATGCCTCGGCCAAGGGCGTGAACCTGGCCCAGCTGATGGGCTTTGCCGCAGAGATCGGCCTGGCGGCGCGCGCGGTGCGGCTGGAGCTGGAGGATCTGTCGCAGCTGCAGACGCCCTGCGTGCTGCACTGGGACATGAACCATTTCGTCGTGCTGCGCCGCGTGACCGGGCGCGGTATCACGGTGCACGACCCGGCGGTCGGCGTGCGCCGGCTGAGCCTGGCCGAGGCCTCGCGCCATTTCACCGGCGTGGCGCTGGAGCTGTCGCCGATGCCCAGCTTCGAGCGCAGCGAGCCGCGGCCGGCGGTGGGGCTGGGGCAACTGATCGGCCAGATCAGCGGGCTCAAGCGCTCGGTGGCCCAGGTGCTGATGCTGTCGCTGGCGCTGGAGATCCTGGCGGTGGTGGGGCCGCTGTTCCAGCAATGGGTGCTGGACGGGGTGATCGTGCAGCGCGACATGGACCTGCTGCAGGTGCTGGCCTTCGGCTTCGCGATGCTGCTGCTCTTGCAGCTGCTGATCGGCACGATGCGCAACTGGATGGTGATCTACTTCTCCACCCAGCTGAACCTGCAATGGGCATCCGGCGTGCTGAGCAAGCTGCTGCGCCTGCCGATGGACTATTTCATGCGCCGGCACCTGGGCGACGTGATGTCGCGCTTCGGCGCGATCCAGGACATCCGCCAGACCCTGACCTCGGCCGCGCTGAATGCGCTGCTGGACGGGCTGATGGCCTGCGTGGCCCTGGTGATGATGGCGATCTACAGCCTCAAGCTGGCGGCGGTCACCCTGGCGGCGCTGGCCGTCTATGTGCTGATCCGGATGATCTCCTACGCGCCGTTTCGCCAGGCCAGCGAGGAGCAGATCATCCATGCGGCGCGCCAGGACGGGCATCTGCTGGAATCGGTGCGCGGCGTGCAGTCGATCAAGCTGTTCAACCGCGAGAACGAGCGCCGCGCGCGCTGGCTGAACCTGCTGGTCAACACCAGCAATCGCGAGCTGGCGACGCAACGCCTGGGGACGCTCTATCAGACGGCCAACGGCCTGGTGTTCGGCCTCGAGAACATCGCGGTGATCTATCTGGGCGCGCTCTTGGTGATGCGCGGCGAGCTGTCGATCGGCATGAGCTTCGCCTACGCCGCCTACAAGACGCAGTTCAGCAGCCGCATCAGCGCGCTGGTCGACCTGGCCTTCCAGGTGCGCATGCTGCGCATCCAGCGCGAACGCCTGGCTGACATCGTGCTCAGCGAGCCGGAGCCCGCCGGGGGCAGCGGCCTGCCGCCCGATGCGGTGCCGGACATCGAGCTGCGCCAGGTGCGCTTTCGCTACGCGGAGAACGAGCCCTGGGTGCTGGACGGCGTCAGTCTGCGCGTCGAGGCCGGCGAATCGGTGGCGATCGTCGGCCCCTCGGGCTGCGGCAAGACCACCCTGCTGAAGATCATGCTGGGCCTGCTGCGGCCGACCGAGGGCGAGATCCTGGTGATGGGCCGGCCATTGGCCTCGATCGGCCTGACGGCCTGGCGCGAATGCCTGGGCGCGGTGATGCAGGAGGACCAGCTGTTCGCCGGCACGATCGCCGAGAACATCGCCTTCGGCGCCGCCGAGATCGATATGGAACTGGTGCGCCTGTGCGCGCACATGGCCGCGATCGAGGAGGATGTGCTGGCGATGCCGATGGCCTGGCAGACCCTGATCGGCGACATGGGCGCGGCCATCTCCGGCGGGCAGAAGCAGCGCCTCCTGCTGGCGCGCGCGCTCTACAAGCAGCCGCGCGTGCTGTTCCTCGATGAGGCGACCAGCCATCTGGACACGCGCCGCGAGCAGGAGGTCAACGAGGCGGTCGGCGCGTTGCAGCTCACCCGTGTCGTGATCGCGCATCGGCAGGAGACGATCGAGCGGGCGGGGCGGGTGATACGGTTGCAGGGGATAGCTTCCCTGGCCCTGCCCGAGCGGAGGGGCGGTTGAACGGGAGCTGAAGTGGCGCGTTCTTGCGCTGCCTCATGATGCTTGTGGCCGATGCCGTCTAGGCTGATGTGTCATGGCGATTTGCATCGCCATCGGGCATTCCACCCTGGGGCAAGAGCCCGGCTTGCGCAGACAATGGGCAGTCCCCTGTTTCACCTCATCTCAACTTTCGGAGCCGCCGGCCAGACCATGAGCGATCCCTTTGCGATCCGCATGCCACCCGACATCCGCTCGGTGCGGGTCGGCGAGCATCAGGTCGTCTTCATCGACGACTTTCTGGAGCATCCCGAGGCCCTGATCGAGGCGGCCACCCAGGCCCGCTTCGAGCCCTGCGCGGGCGCGGCCGAGCGCAAGGGCTACCCGGGCGTACGGGCGCCCGTGCCGACGGCCTACACCGAGAATCTGACGGAGCTGCTGGATCCGCTGATCCGGCTGAACTTCGGTGTGCCGGAGGAACTTACGCTGCGCAAGTCGCCATGCACCTTCTCGCTCACCAATGTGGCGCCGCAGGATCTGGGTCCTCTTCAGCGTGTGCCGCATTTCGATGCCAGCACGCCGCATTTCATGGCCGTGCTGCTCTATCTCTGTGATGAGCGGCATGGCGGCACGGCCTTCTACCGGCACAAGCCCAGCGGCTTGCAGCAGATCACGGCCGAGAAGCGCGATCGCTACGGCGAGATGATCTATGCGGAGGTCGAGCGCCGCCCGGCGCCACCGCGCTACTTCACCGACTCGGACGAGTGTTTCGAGCTGCTGGGCATCATGCCTGCGCGCTTCAACCGCCTGGTGATCTATCGGGGCAGCCTGCTGCATTCGGCCATCGTCAATCCGCAGGGCCTGAGCAGCGATCCGCGCCAGGGCAGGTTGACCATCAACACCTTCTACGATTTCTAACACCGGCCGACAGTTGTCGATAGGCAAAACGCGCGGCTGTTGACCGCGCGTTTTGCCTTGTGCCGTCGGCGCGTGCCTGCATGCATGTGCACGCGCAAATGAAAAAGCCCGGCGGCTGCCGGGCTTTCGCGGGGACGGGTGTCCGTCGATCAGAACTTGACGCTCAGGCCCAGCTTGTAGGTGGTCTCGCCCTTGAAGCCCCAGGCCGGGAAGCCGGCCTTCAGCGGATCCTTGACGTTCGGGTTGTTGGCAGCGGCTGCACCGTACTGGACGTCATCTTCCTTGGTCAGATTGATGGCCTCGAAGGACAGCTTCAGGTTCTTGGTGATGTTCCAGCCCAGGCTGGCGTCGAGCGTGCCGTACGCATCATGCATGCGGTTGCCGTACCAGAAGGCGCCTTCGCGGATCATGTACTTGGAGCGCCAGTTGTAGGCCAGGCGACCGAAGTAGCTCTCGTTCTCGTAGTAGCCGACCAGGTTGACGTTGTGCTTCGAAGCCTGGGTGAAGACATTCAACAGGTCCAGATAGCTGCTGCCCGGGGCCTTGCCTTCGGTGAAGGTGTAGTTGCCGCTGACACCGAAACCGTTGTTGAAGCCGTGGTTGATCTGCAGCTCGATACCGCGGATGGTGGCGCCACCGGCGTTCTCGAAGCGTTGTACCGTCCAGTTGTCCTTCAGGGTCAGCGGATCGACCAGGCCCATCTGTTGGTTTTGCTGGACCCGCGCCACGACGAAGTTCGAAATGTCCTTCAGGAAGTAGGCGGCGGACACCATATTGCCCTTGCCGTAGTAGAACTCCAGGCCGAGATCGGCTTGGCTGGACTTCATTGGCTTGAGGCCGACATCACCGAACGTCCAGGTTTCGTTGTCTTTCCGGTCGTCGTTGAAGCCGGACAAGGTCACCGGGAACATGTTGGCGAAGTTCGGGCGGGTGATGGCTTGCGACGCCGAGGCGCGCAGCACCAGATCCTTGCGCAGGTCGAAGGCGATGTTCAGGCTGGGCAGCACATCGTTGTAGGTCTTGTCGACGGTGGCCTTCGTCTTGGCGAAGCCTGTATTGGTGTCCCAGCCGTCCCTAGGCGACGTGTTGGTCTTGTCGATCGCGTAGCCGGTGCCCTTGACCTTGGTCGAGATGTAGCGCAGGCCGAAGTTGCCGCGCACGCCCTGAGTGTCGAACTCGAACATGCCGTAGACCGCGCGGTTCTTCTCGTTCAGCTCGCCGTAGCCCGAGCGATCCTCAGTCCAGCTGGCGATGCTCTTGTGAGTGTTGTCCAGCATGGCGTTGACGTTGGCGCGCGGGATCGACCAGCCTCCAACGTCCACCGAACCGTCGAACAGCGAGCCGGTGGGCGCCGCGGTCATCGTGCTGTTCCAGATCGGGCGGAAGCTGCGCTTCTCAAAAGTGTGATCTGCCAGGCGAACGCCGGTCTTGAAGGCGCTGATGACGCCCCAATCCAAGTCGAAGGTGGCGTCGAGCTGGCCGAACTTTTCCTTGTCCTTGTTCGGGCCTGCCGAGGTGGCCCAGGGTTGCGGCGCCAACTGCGACGGCAGGGCGCCCAAGCCCCACGACTGGTCGGTGCTGGGGTTGATCTGGATCTGTTTGCCGGTGGCGTCGATCGTGCCTTTCCACTCTGGGCGCTTGAAGGTGCCGTTCCAGGAATTGTCCTGGTAGTTGGCGGTGGCCGAGGTGCCGCCCGAGGCCTTGGTGGTGCCGATCACAAGGTCGAACTTGGCGTTGCCGAGCTTGTAATGAGCATCGGCGACGACGCTGTCCGAGTCCATGCTGGCGCCACGGGCCCATACCTGGAAGAACTTGTTGGTCGGGCCGGAGGTAGCGGAGCTTGTGCTGTGCAGGCAGATGCCGTTGGGGTTGGCCCCCGACGTCACGGCCGCATTGCGCTTGTCGCAGTTCGGGTCGTGCATCAGGTAGTCGCTGGAGTTGGAGCTGTTGGCGTCCAGCTTCATCTTCAGCACGTTCAGGCCCAGTTCCAGGCCTTCGACCGGGCGCGCTTGCAGCGCGACGTTGAAGGCGGTGCGCTTGCGCTCCTGGATAAAGGCGGTGGGGGCCACATCGCCGTTCCAGCGACTGTCGGCCTCGACGCCGCGGCGGATGTAGTCGCCCTTGGAGATACCGGCGGCGACGAGCACGCCGAAGCTGCGGCCCTCATTGCGCCAGCTGTACAGGCCGGACAGGTCCTTCTCCGGATCGCTGATGGTGCCATCGCCGTAGCGCACGGTGCCGAAAACCGTGTTGGCCTTCAGGTCCAGCGGCTTGCGGGTCTTGACGATCACCGTGCCGCCGATGCCGCCTTCGGTCAGATTGGCCTGCGAGGACTTGTAGACCTCCATGCCACCGATCATCTCGGCGGGCAGCAGCGAGTAGTTGAACGAACGGTCGATGTCGTTCTGGTCATACCAGCCGGTAGACGCGACGGTCTGGCCGTTCAGCGTGGTGTAGGTCATCTGCGGGTCGGTACCGCGGATCGACACGGCAGCACCTTGACCGAAGGCTCGACCCACAGAAATGCCGGGGATGCGACCCAGCGCCTGGCCGACGTCCGCGTCCGGCAGCTTGCCCACGTCCTCAGCGGACACGGCATCCACTACGGCGGTGGCATTCCTCTTGATGTTGGCGGCGGTTTCCAGCGACGCGCGGATACCGGTGATCACCACCTGGTCGAGCTGTGCCGCTTCGGGCTTCTTCTGTTCGGCCTGCTGCGCCTGGATGCTGCCGGCCGCTGCCAGCAGCGTGATTGTCACGGCTGCCGCAATGGGGGTCTGTCTGACCTTCATATAACTGCTCCTCGATGTGGCCTGGATTCGTGATGGCCTGTTGCGACGCGGAACCTCAGCTCATACCGAACAGCGAACTGGCATGCGCCTGGTGCCTCTACTGGATCTGCAAATACAACCAATGCAAGGCCACTATACGTTGTGGTAGTGCCACTTTGCTACCAGTTGTGATACGCGTTTTCCCTGTTAACTGACGTGAAAACCACGCTCGTTGCCCCTGACTTGCAGGATCCTGGTTATGGACTGGTATTCAAAACTGGTCTGCACGCAGGTGTTGAATGCGGTCGAGCCGGGAGGGAAGGGTGGGCGCATGCGTTACACTCCCGCGCTTGCCTGCAATGACGGCTGCCAATCGCGTCTAGTGGGGCTTCCCCAAGCCGCTCGATAGCAAAGTTTGAAAAAAGCTTTGCGCCGCAATTTGGTTATGCTATAGTCGTAGGCTCGCTTCGGAGGGGTGGCCGAGTGGTTAAAGGCAGCAGACTGTAAATCTGCCCGCTTACGCGTACGCTGGTTCGAATCCAGCCTCCTCCACCAAGGCGAACGATTGAATGAGTCGGCAGATCGAGCGATCGGTCTGCCAATTCAGGAGGTCAATGCTCCCGGGCGGGAGTAGTTCAATGGTAGAACCTTAGCCTTCCAAGCTAATGACACGGGTTCGATTCCCGTTTCCCGCTCCAGCGATGGGTGTCATTGACGTTGGTTGTGCTGGTGTCGACACCGGTTTGTTGATTGATCAGGTCTGCAAACCCGTGCCGATGCCCATGTGGCTCAGTGGTAGAGCACTCCCTTGGTAAGGGAGAGGTCACGCGTTCGATCCGCGTCATGGGCACCACCAATTCCCTTCTTCTGATCTGTTCGCCTCCAGGAGCGCAAGATGGCAAAAGGCAAGTTTGAACGTACCAAGCCGCACGTGAACGTGGGCACGATTGGTCACGTTGACCACGGCAAGACCACGCTGACGGCTGCGATCGCGACCGTGCTGTCGAAGAAGTTCGGCGGCGAAGCCAAGGCCTACGACCAGATCGACGCGGCTCCCGAAGAGAAGGCGCGCGGCATCACGATCAACACCGCCCACGTCGAGTACGAAACGGCCAACCGCCACTACGCTCACGTGGACTGCCCGGGCCACGCCGACTACGTCAAGAACATGATCACCGGTGCCGCCCAGATGGACGGCGCGATCCTGGTGTGCTCGGCCGCTGACGGCCCGATGCCCCAGACCCGCGAGCACATCCTGCTGGCGCGTCAGGTCGGCGTGAAGTACATCATCGTCTTCCTGAACAAGTGCGACATGGTTGACGACGCCGAGCTGCTCGAGCTGGTCGAAATGGAAGTGCGCGAGCTCCTGTCGAAGTACGACTTCCCGGGCGACGACACCCCGATCGTCAAGGGTTCGGCCAAGCTGGCGCTGGAAGGCGACACGGGCGACCTGGGCGAGCAGGCCATCATGCGTCTGGCCGAAGCCCTGGACACCTACATCCCCCAGCCTGAGCGTGCCGTGGACGGCGCCTTCCTGCTGCCGGTGGAAGACGTGTTCTCGATCTCGGGCCGTGGCACCGTGGTGACCGGTCGCGTCGAGCGCGGCATCATCAAGGTCGGCGAGGAAATCGAAATCGTCGGTATCCGCGACGTGCAGAAGACCACCGTTACCGGCGTGGAAATGTTCCGCAAGCTGCTGGACCAGGGTCAAGCCGGCGACAACGTCGGTATCCTGCTGCGCGGCACCAAGCGTGAAGACGTCGAGCGCGGCCAAGTGCTGGCCAAGCCCGGCTCGATCAAGCCGCACACCCACTTCACCGCTGAGATCTATGTTCTGAGCAAGGAAGAGGGCGGCCGTCACACCCCGTTCTTCAACAACTACCGTCCCCAGTTCTACTTCCGTACCACGGACGTGACCGGTGCTGTCGAGCTGCCGAAGGACAAGGAAATGGTCATGCCTGGCGACAACGTCAGCATCACCGTGAAGCTGATCGCTCCGATCGCCATGGAAGAAGGCCTGCGCTTCGCCATCCGTGAAGGCGGCCGTACCGTCGGCTCCGGCGTCGTCGCGACCATCATCGCCTAAGTTTTAAGAAGGCCACAGGGGCATAGCTCAATTGGCAGAGCGTCGGTCTCCAAAACCGAAGGTTGGGGGTTCGAGACCCTCTGCCCCTGCCAGCGAAAATCATCAGCGATAATCGCTGGTTCCAGTGGCCAAGCAAGCAGCCCGCGGGAGTCGATCCCGGCGGGCTTTGCTGCTGATGGGTCTTTCGTGTGAAGGGCCGCTCGGCAGATTCAAGAGAAGCATCAATGTCCAATCCTCAAGTCGAAACGGTCACGACCGGCGCTGACAAGGTCAAGCTGGCCGGCGCGGTCATCCTGCTGGTCGGCGCCTTGGTGGCCTATTACGCGCTGGCCAAGCAGGGCGCGCTCGCCCAGTGGGCGGCGCTGCTGCTGCTGCTGGCTGCGTCCGTTGCGGCCTTCTTTACCTCGGAATCCGGCAAGTCGCTGATCGCCTACGGTCAGGACTCGATCAAGGAAGTCCGCAAGGTGGTCTGGCCGACGCACAAGGAGGCGCGCCAGATGACGCTGTATGTGTTCGCCTTCGTCGTGGTGATGGCCCTGTTCCTGTGGCTGACCGACAAGACGCTGGAATGGGTGTTGTACGACCTGGTCCTGGGCTGGAAGCGCTGAAGAGGAAGACATGAGCGAAGAACAGAACGTCGTCGAGAGCGCCGCCCCGGCCGGCCTGCCCAAGCGCTGGTACGTGGTCCACGCCTATTCGGGCATGGAGAAGGCCGTCGAGCGCAATCTGCGCGAGCGCATCGATCGCGCCGGCATGCAGGACAAGTTTGGTCGCATCCTGGTGCCGACCGAAGAGGTCGTCGAGCTGAAGAACGGCAAGAAGGCCGTTACCGAACGCCGTTTCTTCCCCGGCTATGTGCTGGTCGAGATGGTGATGGACGACGACAGCTGGCATCTGGTCAAGCACACCTCCAAGGTGACCGGTTTCGTCGGCGGCGCGAAGAATCGCCCGGCCCCGATCTCGGAAGCCGAGGTGATGAAGATCGTCAACCAGATGCAAGAAGGCATCGAGAAGCCCCGGCCCAAGGTCGAGTGGACGGTGGGCGAGATCGTGCGCGTCAAGGAAGGTCCGTTCACCGACTTCAACGGTGCGATCGAGGAAGTCAACTACGACAAGTCCAAGGTGCGCGTCTCGGTCACGATCTTCGGCCGCGCCACGCCGGTCGAGCTGGACTTCGGTCAGGTTGAGAAGGTCTAAAGACGTCAGTCTTTAGACCTTCCGGCGAGAGGTCGCGAGACCTCGAAGCCAAAAGGTTTCGGGTCTGGCAGCTGCCCCAAAGCTGCCCGTAGTCAGTCCGCAACGAGAGGCGGACAAGAGGAGCGAAGGTAAAGGCCCAGGTCCCAGTCCTTCGCGCTAGCACTCAGGCGCAGCGGCGAGGCCGCCGCGGCGCTTCTAGGAGAAAACATGGCCAAGAAGATTGTCGGCTTCATCAAGCTGCAAATCCCGGCCGGCAAGGCAAATCCTTCGCCGCCGGTCGGTCCCGCGCTGGGTCAGCGCGGCCTGAACATCATGGAATTCTGCAAGGCGTTCAACGCCCAGACGCAGGGCTATGAGCCGGGCATGAAGCTGCCGGTGGTGATCACCGCCTTCGCGGACAAGAGCTTCACCTTCATCATCAAGTCGCCCCCGGCGACCGTGCTGCTGAAGAAGGCTGCCAAGATCGAAAAGGGCTCGCAGCGCCCGCATCTGGACAAGGTTGGCAAGTTGACCCGCGCCCAGCTGGAAGAGATCGTCAAGACCAAGCAGAAGGACCTGACCGCTGCTGATCTGGACGCTGGCGTTCGCACGATCGCCGGTTCCGCCCGCTCGATGGGCATCATCGTGGAAGGCGTCTGATCATGGCAAAGCTGACGAAGAAGCAAAAGGCTCTGGCTGGCAAGGTCGAGACGACCAAGCTGTACGGCCTGGGTGAAGCCCTGGAACTGGTGAAGGGTCTGGCCACCGCCAAGTTCGACGAGTCGATCGACGTTGCCGTGCAACTGGGCATCGATGCCAAGAAGTCTGACCAGGTCGTTCGTGGCGCCGTCGTGCTGCCCAACGGCACCGGCAAGACCAAGCGCGTCGCCGTGTTCGCCCAAGGCGCCAAGGCCGAGGAAGCCAAGGCTGCCGGCGCCGACGTGGTCGGCATGGAAGACCTGGCCGAGCGCGTCAAGGCCGGCGACATGCCCTTCGACGTGGTGATCGCCTCGCCCGACACGATGCGCATCGTCGGTACCCTGGGTCAGATCCTGGGCCCGCGCGGCCTGATGCCGAACCCGAAGGTCGGCACCGTGACCCCGGACGTCGCCACCGCCGTCAAGAACGCCAAGGCTGGCCAGGTCCAGTTCCGCGTTGACAAGGCCGGCATCATCCACGGCACCATCGGCCGTCGCTCGTTCGACACCGACAAGCTGGAAGGCAACCTGCGCGCGCTGATCGAGGCCCTGAACAAGGCCAAGCCGGCATCGAGCAAGGGTGTCTACCTGCGCAAGGTCGCCGTGTCTTCCACCATGGGCGTCGGCGCCCGCGTGGAAATCGCCTCGATCAACGCCTCGGCCGCGGCCTAAGGCATTTCAGATGAGGCGTGACGCGAGTCTGGCGTCGCGCTGATGAATTGGTGGGCTGAGCCGGGCAACCGGCTCAGGTCATCCAAGACCGCTGGCGAAAAGCCTCCGCAGTACGGGGAGGCGACGCTTAATCGAAGGCTCCGGCTTTCGGCCAGCGCAGATGGCGGTCCCGCTGAAAGGATGGGTGCCCCGGGCGACCGGGGTGGTTTCCTGACAGAGGTCTCGCTGAAATCCGGTGCCCGAAGCCGCAAGGCCGAGGGCGTAATGTGAGGAGTAGACCTTGAGTCTCAATCGCAACGAGAAAGCAGCCGTCGTGTCGGACGTGGCAGCGCAAGCTGCCAAGGCCCAGACGCTGGCGCTGGCCGAGTACCGTGGCCTCACCGTGGAAGCCTTGAACAAGCTGCGCGTCGACGCACGTTCCAAGGGTGTCTATCTTCACGTGCTGAAGAACACCCTGGCCCGTCGCGCCGTCGCCGGCACCTCGTTCGAGGTGGCCTCGGAGAGCATGGTCGGCCCGCTGATCTACGGCTTTTCGGAAGACGCAGTCGCTGCGGCCAAAGTCATTGCTGACTTTGCCAAGGGTAACGACAAGCTCGTCATCAAGGGTGGTGCCTACGGCGGCAAAGCTCTGGACGTCAACGGCGTGAAGGCGCTGGCGGCTGTTCCGAGCAAGGAAGTGCTGCTGTCGCAAATCGCCGGCCTGCTCAAGTCGCCGGTGCAGCGCACCGCGGCCGTGCTGGCAGCCCTGGCTGCAAAACGTGGCGAAGGTGCCGCTTCTCCGGAAGCCGCTGCCGAAGCCCCGGCTGCTGCCTGATCGACGCGTTCAACGCGCAAGCAATCAATCTGTATTTAGGAAACTATCATGGCATTCGATAAAGACGCATTCCTGGCCGCTCTGGACAGCATGACCGTTCTGGAACTGAACGATCTGGTCAAGGCAATTGAAGAGAAGTTCGGCGTGTCCGCCGCTTCGATGGCTGCTCCGGCCGCCGGTGGCGCTGCTGGCGGCGCTGCTGCCGCTGCTGAAGAGAAGACCGAATTCACGGTCGTCCTGACCGAAGCCGGTTCGAACAAGGTCGGCGTCATCAAGGCCGTCCGCGAAATCACCGGCCTGGGCCTGAAGGAAGCCAAGGACCTGGTCGACGGCGCTCCGAAGCCCGTCAAGGAAGGTGTTGCCAAGGCCGATGCCGAAGCCGCCAAGAAGAAGCTGGAAGAAGCCGGCGCCAAGGTCGAACTCAAGTAATTCGACTTCGGGGAGCTCGGGTTTCGTGCCCGGCTCCACTGCGAGAGGGGTGGCCTGCGAGGGCCTCCCCTTTCGTCGTCTAGGGTAAGTCCCCTTGAGGGCAGTTGAAAGAGCCGGCATCGCGGTATGATGCGCGGTTCTTTCAAGTGTTCTCTGATCCGACTGCAGAGAGCCGGTTTGGTCGGGCCTTGGTGCAATGCCAGGGTTGTCCGCCAGCGGTTGGTAGTGGCCAACCACCAAGCTTCGGGCGCAATGTCCGAATAGCCAGTCGCCGACGAAGCCCGTTCCACGGCCAGGGATGGGCTCTCGACACGGAGTGTTTATGGCGCAAACAACCCCCTACAGCTATACCGAGCGCAAGCGTATCCGCAAGAGCTTCGGCAAGCGCGAGAGCGTTCTCAACGTTCCCTATTTGCTGACCATGCAGAAGGACTCGTACGTCGCCTTCCTGCAAAAAGACGTCCCCCCAGCCAAACGCAAGCCCGAAGGCCTGCAGGCTGCCTTCCTGTCCGCGTTCCCGATTGTTTCGCACAACGGTTTCGTGGAGATGAAGTTCCTCGAATTCAACATCGCCAAGCCGCCGTTCGACACCCGCGAATGCCAGCAGCGTGGCCTGACCTATGCAGCCGCCGTGCGCGCGCGCCTGCAGATGATCATTTACGACCGTGAGAGCCCGCAGGCCAAGACGGTCAAGGAAATCAAGGAGCAAGAGGTCTACATGGGCGAAGTGCCCCTGATGACCGACTACGGCTCCTTCATCGTCAACGGCACCGAGCGCGTCATCGTCTCGCAGCTGCACCGCTCGCCCGGCGTGTTCTTCGAGCACGACAAGGGCAAGACCCACTCGTCCGGCAAGCTGCTGTTCTCGGCCCGCATCATCCCCTACCGCGGTTCCTGGCTGGACTTCGAGTTCGACCCGAAGGACATCCTGTACTTCCGCGTCGACCGCCGCCGCAAGATGCCGGTCACGATCCTGCTCAAGGCCATCGGCCTGAACCCCGAGCAGATCCTGGCCCACTTCTTCGTGTTCGACAACTTCCGTCTGATGGACTCCGGTGCCCAGATGGAGTTCGTGGCCGACCGCCTGAAGGGCGAGGTCGCCCGCTTCGACATTACCGACAAGAGCGGCAATGTCCTGGTCGAGAAGGACAAGCGCATTACCGCCCGCCATGTGCGCCAGCTCGAGCAGAGCGGCACCCAGCATGTCACCGTGCCGGAGGATTTCCTCCTGGGCCGCGTGCTGGCCAAGAACATGGTCGACGGCGACACCGGCGAGATCATCGCCAAGGCCAATGACGAGCTGACCGACTCGCTGCTGAAGAAGCTGCGTCAGGCCGGCATCAAGGACATCCAGGTCCTGTTCACCAACGAGCTGGACGAAGGCGCCTACATCAGCCAGACCCTGGCCTCGGACGAGACCGCCGACCAGCTGGCCGCGCGCGTCGCGATCTACCGCATGATGCGCCCCGGCGAGCCGCCGACGGAAGATGCGGTCGAAGCGCTGTTCAACCGCCTGTTCTACAGCACCGACACCTACGACCTGAGCCGCGTCGGCCGGATGAAGTTCAACGCCCGCGTGGGCCGCGACACGCCGGAAGGCAATATGAACTTGTCGAACGAGGACATCCTCGACGTCGTCAAGATCCTGGTCGAGCTGCGCAATGGCCGCGGCGAGGTCGATGACATCGACCACCTGGGCAACCGTCGCGTGCGCTGCGTCGGCGAACTGGCCGAGAACCAGTACCGTTCGGGCCTGGCCCGTATCGAGAAGGCTGTCAAGGAGCGTCTGGGCCAGGCCGAGACCGAAGCCCTGATGCCGCACGACCTGATCAACTCCAAGCCGATCTCCGCGGCGCTGAAGGAGTTCTTCGGTGCATCGCAGCTGTCGCAGTTCATGGACCAGACCAACCCGCTGTCCGAGATCACGCACAAGCGTCGCGTCTCGGCCCTGGGCCCGGGCGGTCTGACCCGCGAGCGCGCCGGCTTCGAAGTCCGCGACGTGCACCCGACCCACTACGGCCGCGTCTGCCCGATCGAAACGCCGGAAGGCCCGAACATCGGTCTGATCAACTCGCTGGCGCTGTTCGCTCAGCTCAACGAGTACGGCTTCCTGGAGACCCCGTACCGCCGCGTGGTGGACGGCAAGGTGACCGACCAGATCGACTACCTGTCGGCCATCGAAGAAGGCAAGTACGTGATCGCGCAGGCCAACGCCTCGCTGAACGAGCAGGGCCTGCTGATCGACGAGCTGGTGTCGGCGCGCGAAAAGGGCGACTCGATGCTGACCTCGCCGGAGCGCATCCAGTACATGGACGTGGCGCCGACGCAGATCGTGTCGGTGGCGGCCTCGCTGGTGCCCTTCCTCGAGCACGATGATGCGAACCGCGCATTGATGGGCGCCAACATGCAGCGTCAGGCCGTGCCGACGCTGCGTCCCGAGAAGGCCATGGTCGGTACCGGCGTCGAGCGCGTCGCGGCCAAGGACTCGGGCACGGTGGTCGCGGCGCGCCGCGGCGGCGTGGTCGACTATGTGGACACGAACCGTATCGTGATCCGCGTCAACGACAACGAGACCGTGGCCGGCGAAGTCGGCGTGGACATCTACAACCTGATCAAGTATCAGCGTAGCAACCAGAACACCAACATCCACCAGCGCCCGATCGTGCGCCGCGGGGACAAGGTGGCGGCCGAGGACATCATCGCCGACGGCGCCTCGACGGACATCGGTGAGCTGGCCCTGGGCCAGAACATGCTGGTGGCCTTCATGCCCTGGAACGGCTACAACTTCGAGGATTCGATCCTGATCAGCGAGCGCGTGGTGGCCGAAGACCGCTACACCTCGATCCACATCGAAGAACTCGTCGTGATGGCCCGCGACACCAAGCTGGGCAGCGAAGAAATCACGCGCGACATCCCGAACCTGAGCGAGCAGCAACTGGCCCGCCTGGACGAGTCGGGCATCGTCTACATCGGCGCCGAGGTGAACCCCGGCGACGTGCTGGTCGGCAAGGTCACGCCCAAGGGCGAGACGACCCTGACGCCGGAAGAGAAGCTGCTGCGCGCGATCTTCGGCGAGAAGGCTTCCGACGTGAAGGACACCTCGCTGCGTGTGGATCAGGGCACCAACGGTACCGTGATCGATGTGCAGGTCTTCACCCGCGAAGGCATCCAGCGCGACAAGCGCGCCCAGCAGATCATCGACGACGAGCTGAAGCGCTTCCGCCTGGACCTGAACGACCAACTGCGCATCGTCGAGGCCGACGCCTTCGACCGTATCGAGAAGCTGCTGATCGGCAAGGTCGCCAACGGCGGCCCGCAGAAGATCGCCAAGGGCACGGTCATCGACAAGGCCTATCTGTCCGGCGTCGAGAAGTTCCACTGGTTCGACATCCGTCCGGCCGAGGACGACGTGGCCAACCAGCTGGAATCGATCAAGAACTCGCTGGAGCAGACCCGCCACTCGTTCGACCTGGCGTTTGAGGAGAAGCGCAAGAAGCTGACGCAGGGCGACGAACTGCCGGCCGGCGTGCTGAAGATGGTCAAGGTTTACCTGGCCGTCAAGCGCCGCCTGCAGCCCGGCGACAAGATGGCCGGCCGTCACGGCAACAAGGGCGTCGTGTCCAAGATCACCCCGATCGAAGACATGCCCTACATGGCCGACGGCACGCCCGCCGACATCGTGCTGAACCCGCTGGGCGTCCCGTCGCGGATGAACGTGGGTCAGGTGCTGGAAGTGCATCTGGGCTGGGCCGGCAAGGGCATCGGCCAGCGCATCGGCGACATGCTGCAGCAGCAGGCCAAGGCGGCCGAACTGCGCAAGTTCTTCGACGAGCTCTACAACCAGAGCGGCGGCAAGAGCGAGAACCTGGACGAGCTGAGCGATACCGAAGTCGTCGAGATGGCGCACAACCTGTCCAAGGGCGTGCCGTTCGCGACCCCGGTGTTCGACGGTGCCAAGGAAGAAGAAATCCGCGGCATGCTGAAGCTGGCCTACCCGGACGACATCGCCGCGAAGAAGGGCCTGACCCCGACCCGCACCCAGGCCTATCTGTTTGACGGCCGCACCGGCGAGCAGTTCGAGCGTCCCACGACGATCGGCTACATGCATGTGCTGAAGCTGCATCACCTGGTGGACGACAAGATGCACGCCCGCTCGACCGGCCCGTACTCGCTCGTCACGCAGCAGCCGCTGGGTGGTAAGGCGCAGTTCGGCGGCCAGCGTTTCGGTGAAATGGAAGTGTGGGCGCTGGAGGCCTATGGCGCCTCCTACATCCTGCAGGAAATGCTGACCGTGAAGTCCGATGACGTGAACGGCCGCACCAAGGTGTACGAGTCCATCGTCAAGGGCGAACACGCCATCGAGGCCGGCATGCCGGAATCGTTCAACGTCCTGGTCAAGGAAATTCGTTCCCTTGGCATCGACATTGAACTCGAGCGCAACTAATTAGGAACAGGAGAGACACATGAAAGGTTTGCTGGACCTGTTCAAGCAATTCACGCCGGACGAGCATTTCGATGCGATCGCGATCCGTCTGGCATCGCCCGAGAAGATCCGTTCGTGGTCCTTCGGCGAGGTGAAGAAGCCCGAGACCATCAACTACCGGACTTTCAAGCCCGAGCGTGATGGCCTGTTCTGCGCCAAGATCTTCGGCCCGATCAAGGACTACGAGTGCCTGTGCGGCAAGTACAAGCGCCTGAAGCACCGCGGCGTGATCTGCGAGAAGTGCGGCGTCGAAGTGACCCAGACCAAGGTCCGTCGTGACCGCATGGGCCACATCGACCTGGCCGCGCCCTGTGCGCACATCTGGTTCCTGAAGTCGCTGCCGTCGCGTCTGGGCCTGGTGCTCGACATGACCCTGCGCGACATCGAGCGCGTGCTGTACTTCGAAGCCTATGTCGTGGTCGATCCCGGCATGACCCCGCTGAAGAAGTTCTCGATCATGACCGAGGACGACTACGACGCGAAGCGCGTCGAGTTCGGTGACGAGTTCGTCGCGCTGATGGGCGCCGAGGGCATCAAGAAGCTGCTGGAGGAGATGGATCTCGACATCGAGATCGATCGCCTGCGCAACGACATGACCGGCTCCGAGCTGAAGGTCAAGAAGAACTCCAAGCGCCTGAAGGTCATGGAGGCCTTCAAGAAGTCCGGCATCAAGCCGAACTGGATGGTGATGGACGTGCTGCCGGTGCTGCCGCCGGACCTGCGTCCGCTGGTGCCGCTGGACGGCGGCCGCTTCGCGACCTCCGACCTGAACGACCTCTATCGTCGCGTCATCAACCGCAACAACCGTCTGGCTCGCCTGCTGGAACTGAAGGCCCCCGAGATCATCGTGCGCAACGAAAAGCGCATGCTGCAGGAAGCCGTCGACTCGCTGCTGGACAACGGCCGCCGCGGCAAGGCCATGACCGGCGCGAACAAGCGCGCGCTGAAGTCCCTGGCCGACATGATCAAGGGCAAGAGCGGTCGCTTCCGTCAGAACTTGCTGGGCAAGCGTGTCGACTACTCGGGCCGTTCGGTCATCGTGGTGGGCCCGACCCTGAAGCTGCATCAGTGCGGTCTGCCCAAGCTGATGGCGCTGGAGCTGTTCAAGCCCTTCATCTTCTCGCGCCTGGAGGCGATGGGCATCGCCACCACCATCAAGGCCGCGAAGAAGGAAGTCGAGTCCGGCACCCCGGTGGTCTGGGACATCCTGGAAGAGGTCATCAAGGAGCACCCGGTTCTGCTGAACCGCGCACCGACGCTGCACCGTCTGGGCATCCAGGCCTTCGAGCCCGTGCTGATCGAAGGCAAGGCGATCCAGCTGCACCCGCTGGTCTGCGCGGCCTTCAACGCCGACTTCGACGGTGACCAGATGGCCGTCCACGTGCCGCTGTCGATCGAAGCGCAGATGGAAGCCCGCACCCTGATGCTGGCCTCCAACAACGTGCTGTTCCCGGCCTCCGGCGAACCCTCGATCGTGCCGTCGCAAGACGTGGTGCTGGGTCTGTACTACGCGACCCGCGAACGCACCAACGGCAAGGGCGAAGGCCTGGTGTTCTCCGATGTGGCCGAGATCATCCGCGCGCTGGAAAACGGCGTGGTGGAAATCACCGCCAAGATCAGCGTGCGCCTGACCGAGTACACCAAGAACAAGGAAACGGGCGAGTGGATCCCCGAGACCAAGTTGGTGGACACGACCGTCGGCCGTGCTTTGTTGAGCGAGATCCTGCCCAAGGGCCTGCCGTTCTCGAACATCAACAAGGCGCTGAAGAAGAAGGAAATCTCGCGCCTGATCAACACCTCGTTCCGCAAGTGCGGCCTGAAGGAAACCGTGGTGCTGGCCGACAAGCTGCTGCAGAGCGGTTTCAAGCTCGCCACGCGCGCCGGCATCTCCATCGCGGTGGACGACATGCTGGTGCCCAAGCAGAAGTACGAGCTGATCGAGCGCGCCGAGAAGGAAGTCAAGGAGATCGAGCAGCAGTATGTCTCGGGCCTGGTGACCGCCGGCGAGCGCTACAACAAGGTCGTCGACATCTGGGGCAAGACCGGTGACGAGGTGGGCAAGGTCATGATGGCCCAGCTCGCCAAGCAGAAGGTCATCGACCGCAACGGCAAGGAAGTGGATCAGGAGTCCTTCAACTCCATCTACATGATGGCCGACTCCGGCGCCCGCGGTAGCGCGGCCCAGATTCGCCAGCTGGCCGGTATGCGGGGCCTGATGGCCAAGCCGGACGGCTCGATCATCGAGACGCCCATCACGGCAAACTTCCGCGAAGGTCTGAACGTTCTGCAGTACTTCATCTCCACCCACGGTGCCCGTAAGGGCCTGGCGGATACGGCGCTGAAGACCGCGAACTCGGGCTACCTGACCCGTCGTCTGGTCGACGTGACCCAGGATCTGGTCGTCACCGAGAGCGATTGCGGCACCGACAACGGCATGGCCATGCGCGCCCTGGTCGAAGGCGGTGAAGTGATCGAATCGCTGCGCGACCGCGTGCTGGGCCGTGTCACCGCGATCGACGTGCTGCATCCGGAAACCCAGGCGGTGCTGATGCCGGCCGGCGACATGCTGGACGAGGACATCCTGGACGTGCTGGAACAGGCCGGCGTGGACGAGATCAAGGTCCGCACCCCGCTGACCTGCGCCACCCGCTTCGGCCTGTGCGCCAAGTGCTATGGCCGCGATCTGGGTCGTGGCGGTCTGGTCAACACCGGTGAGGCCGTGGGCGTGATCGCCGCGCAGTCGATCGGTGAGCCGGGCACGCAGCTGACGATGCGTACCTTCCACATCGGTGGTGCCGCCTCGCGTGCTGCCGTGGCCTCCAGCGTCGAAGCCAAGTCGGACGGCATCATCGGCTTCAACGCCACGATGCGCTACGTCACGAACGGCAAGGGCGAGCTGGTGGTGATTTCGCGTTCCGGCGAAATCATCATTGCCGACCCGCATGGCCGCGAGCGCGAGCGTCACAAGGTGCCGTACGGCGCGATCCTGAACATCAAGGCCGACCAGACCATCAAGGCCGGTCTGATCCTGGCGAACTGGGATCCGCTGACCCGCCCGATCATTACCGAGTTCGCCGGTCAGGCGAAGTTCGAGAACGTCGAGGAAGGCGTCACCGTCGCCAAGCAGGTGGACGAGGTGACCGGTCTGTCGACCCTGGTCGTGATCGATCCGAAGCGCCGCGGCGCTGCCAAGGTCATTCGCCCGCAGGTCAAGCTGCTGGATGCCAACGGCAACGAGGTGAAGATCCCCGGCACCGACCACTCGGTGACGATCGGCTTCCAGGTCGGCGCACTGATCCAGGTGCGTGACGGCCAGGATCTGGCCCCCGGCGAGGTGCTGGCGCGTATTCCGGTCGAAGGCCAGAAGACCCGCGACATTACCGGCGGTCTGCCGCGCGTGGCCGAGCTGTTCGAAGCCCGTTCGCCCAAGGATGTGGGCGTGCTGGCCGAGCAGACCGGTACGGTCTCCTTCGGCAAGGAAACCAAGGGCAAGGTGCGACTGGAGATCACCGATCCGGACGGCAAGAAGCACGAAGTGCTGGTGCCCAAGGAGAAGAACATCCTGGTGCACGAAGGCCAGGTGGTGAACCGCGGCGAGCTGATCGTCGACGGCGCGGCGGATCCGCAGGACATCCTGCGCCTGCTGGGCATCGAGGAATTGGCGCGCTACATCGTCGACGAAGTTCAGGACGTGTACCGTCTGCAGGGCGTGAAGATCAACGACAAGCACATCGAGGTGATCGTTCGCCAGATGCTGCGCCGCGTGCAGATCACCAACCCCGGCGACACGCACTACATCCTGAACGAGCAGGTCGAGCGTTCGGAGCTGCTGGATACCAATGACCGCATGCGCAAGGAAGGCAAGATGATTGCCACCCATGCCGACGTGCTGCTGGGTATCACCAAGGCTTCGCTGTCGACCGACTCCTTCATCTCCGCGGCTTCCTTCCAGGAAACCACCCGCGTGCTGACCGAGGCTGCCATCATGGGCAAGCGTGACGAGCTGCGCGGTCTGAAGGAGAACGTGATCGTCGGCCGCCTGATCCCCGCCGGTACCGGCATGGCCTTCCACGACGCCCGTCGTGCCAAGGAAGCGATGGACGACGCCGAGCGCCGCGCCATTGCGATGCAGGAGGCCGAGGAGCTGGCCGCCGCCCAGATGGCTGGCGTCGACGCGCCGGCCGAGGGCTCGGCGGAGTAAGCCACCCGCGCCACATAGCGCAAAGCCGCCAGGTCGCAAGGCCTGGCGGCTTTTTCTTTGTCGGTGCGGAAGAAGGGGGGGGCTAGGCGGGCTGGCTCTTGAGCCAGAGCTCCGGCGTGCCGATGGTCAAGCCGAATGTGAGCGCACGCTTACGAAGGGCCAGCACGGCCTTGTCGCGCGACAGCAGCCAGGCGGCGCGCTCGGCCAGCGCCAGGTCGATGAACTGCTGGTCGTCCGGATCGCGGCAGACCAGGCGCACCGCCGGCGCCGGCTCGGCGACCACCATCTGGCAATGGGCCGAAAAGGCCTGCTCGATGCGGCTCAGGTCGGGCTGCCAGGCGGCGGCCACGCCGCGGCCCAGCACATGGCGCAGTTCGGCCAGCATCGCCTCGCGGCCGATCCAGTTGATCCGGCCGGCCTCGATTGCCGCGGCCAGCGGGGCGATGCGGGCGTCGCCGAACACCAGCCAGTCCATGACGACCTGGGTGTCGATGACGATCTTGGGCGGCTCGGTCTGCATGGCGGGCGCCGATCATAAGGCAGCGGCTTGTGGAAAACTCGGGCTGTGTACTACAATCGCAGGCTCTCCAGCAGGCCCTAGGTGCGTCTGCTCGCTGGGCTATGGGGCTTCCCTGGCTTTGTAGCGGGTGGCCGGTCCAGCGGCGAGGCTCAATTCCGAGCAGTTCTGCCGGGGAGAGTGACTTCAAACGGGAACAAGTTACATGCCAACTATCAATCAGTTGGTGCGCCACGGCCGCGAAGCCGAGGTCACCAAATCCAAGTCGCCGGCAATGCAGAATTGCCCGCAGCGCCGCGGCGTCTGCACCCGCGTCTACACCACGACCCCGAAGAAGCCGAACTCGGCGCTGCGTAAGGTCGCCAAGGTGCGTCTGACCAACGGTTTCGAGGTCATCTCGTACATCGGCGGCGAAGGCCACAACCTGCAAGAGCACAGCGTCGTGCTGGTGCGCGGCGGTCGTGTCAAGGACTTGCCGGGTGTGCGTTACCACATCGTGCGCGGTTCGCTGGACCTGCAAGGCGTCAAGGATCGCAAGCAATCGCGCTCCAAGTACGGCGCGAAGCGTCCGAAGAAGGCCTAATCAAGCCAGGTTGTCATGGCCCAGCATTTCAGCTGAGCCGGATTTTTTGCGGTTCGTGCGACTCCCCAGTCGGAGCGCAGCGGCCGAGTAAGTGGATGGCCCCTGATGTCGGTGGTCGTCCAAGGCGCAAGCCAACTGAAGCAAGAGGAAGATTCCCATGCCACGTCGTCGCGAAGTACCCAAGCGCGAGATCCTGCCGGACCCGAAGTTCGGTTCCGTTGATCTGTCCAAGTTCATGAACGTCATCATGGAATCGGGCAAGAAGGCCGTCGCCGAGCGCATCATCTACGGTGCCCTTGAGCAGGTCGAGAAGAAGATCGGCAAGGACCCGCTGGAAGTGTTCATGGTCGCCCTGAACAACGTGAAGCCCATGGTCGAAGTGAAGTCCCGCCGTGTCGGCGGTGCGAACTACCAAGTTCCCGTGGAAGTTCGTCCCGTCCGCCGGATGGCTCTGGCCATGCGTTGGCTGAAGGAATCGGCCCGCAAGCGCGGTGAGAAGTCGATGGCCCAGCGTCTGGCCAACGAACTGCTGGAGGCCGCTGAAGGCCGCGGCGGTGCGATGAAGAAGCGCGACGAAGTGCACCGTATGGCCGAGGCCAACAAGGCCTTCTCGCACTTCCGCTTCTAAACCACCTCGTTCCAGCCGCCGCGGGTTTCTACCGACCTGCCGGCGGCTCACTGCATTTGGAGTGACACCATGTCCCGCAAGACCCCCATCGAGCGCTACCGCAATATCGGTATCTCGGCGCACATCGATGCCGGCAAGACCACGACGACCGAGCGCATCCTGTTCTACACCGGCGTGAACCACAAGATCGGCGAGGTGCATGATGGCGCCGCGACGATGGACTGGATGGAACAGGAGCAAGAGCGCGGCATCACCATCACGTCGGCCGCGACGACCTGCTTCTGGAAGGGCATGGACCTGTCCTATCCCGAGCACCGCTTCAACATCATCGACACCCCCGGGCACGTCGACTTCACGATCGAGGTCGAGCGCTCGATGCGCGTGCTGGACGGCGCCTGCATGGTCTATTGCGCCGTGGGTGGCGTGCAGCCCCAGTCGGAAACCGTCTGGCGCCAGGCCAACAAGTACAAGGTGCCACGTCTTGCCTTCGTGAACAAGATGGACCGCACCGGCGCGAACTTCTTCAAGGTCGTCGACCAGATGAAGACCCGCCTGAAGGCCAACCCCGTGCCCATCGTGATCCCCATCGGCGCCGAAGACAACTTCAAGGGCGTCGTGGACCTGATCAAGATGAAGGCCATCCTGTGGGATGAGGCCTCGCAGGGCATGAAGTTCGAATACCACGACATCCCCGCCGATCTGCAGGCCGTGGCCGCGGAATGGCGCGAGAAGATGGTCGAGGCTGCCGCCGAAGCCAGCGAAGAGCTGATGAACAAGTACCTCGAGTCGGGCGAACTGAGCGAGGAAGAGATCAAGCTGGCGATCCGCACCCGCACCATCGCCACCGAGATCCAGCCGATGCTGTGCGGCACCGCCTTCAAGAACAAGGGCGTGCAGCGCATGCTGGACGCCGTGATCGACTTCCTGCCCTCGCCGGTGGACATTCCCCCGGTGGAAGGTACCGATGACAACGGCGCCGTCGTCAGCCGCAAGGCCGACGATGCCGAGAAGTTCGCCGCGCTGGCCTTCAAGCTGATGACCGACCCGTATGTCGGCCAGCTGACCTTCGTGCGCGTCTACTCGGGCGTGCTGAAGTCGGGCGACTCCGTCTACAACCCGATCAAGGGCAAGAAGGAGCGTATCGGCCGGATTCTGCAGATGCACGCCAACCAGCGTGAAGAAATCTCGGAAATTCTGGCGGGCGACATCGCCGCCTGCGTGGGCCTGAAGGAAGTCACCACCGGTGAGACCCTGTGCGATCCCGACTCGATCGTGACGCTGGAAAAGATGGTCTTCCCCGAGCCGGTGATCTCGCAGGCCGTCGAGCCCAAGACCAAGGCCGACCAAGAAAAGATGGGTATCGCCCTGGGCCGTCTGGCCAAGGAGGACCCGTCCTTCCGTCTGCGCACCGATGAAGAGTCGGGCCAGACCATCATCTCGGGCATGGGCGAGCTGCATCTGGAAATCATCGTCGACCGCATGAAGCGCGAGTTCGGCGTGGAAGCCAACGTCGGCAAGCCGCAGGTGGCCTACCGCGAGACCATCCGCAAGACCGCGACCGACGTCGAAGGCAAGTTCGTGCGTCAGTCCGGCGGCAAGGGTCAGTACGGCCACGTCGTGCTGACCATCGAGCCGCAGGAGCCGGGCACCGGCTTCGAGTTCGTTGACGCCATCAAGGGTGGCGTGGTTCCTCGCGAATTCATCCCCGCGGTCGAGAAGGGCGTCATCGACTCCCTGCCGAACGGCGTGCTGGCCGGCTTCCCGGTGGTGGACGTCAAGGTCACGCTGACCTTCGGTTCCTACCATGACGTCGACTCGAACGAAAACGCCTTCAAGATGGCCGCCTCGATGGGTTTCAAGGAAGCCTGCCGCCGCGCCAGCCCGGTGATCCTGGAGCCGATGATGGCCGTGGAAGTCGAGACCCCGGAAGACTACGCCGGCAACGTGATGGGCGATCTGTCCAGCCGTCGCGGCATGGTGCAAGGCATGGACGACATGGTCGGCGGTGGCAAGGTCATCAAGGCCGAAGTGCCGCTGAGCGAAATGTTCGGCTACTCCACCTCGCTGCGCTCGGCCACGCAAGGCCGCGCCACCTACACGATGGAGTTCAAGCACTACAGCGAGGCGCCGAAGAACGTCGCCGAGGCCATCATCACGGCGCGCGCCAAGTAAAAAAGCATCCGGCCGGCCTCCGACGAGGCCGGCCTTCTGAATCGTCTTCGTCGCGGGTCTCCCGGTTGCCAGTTGCCGGGGTTCGAGAACGCGGCGGAAACGCTAAACCAACAGACTGGCTGAATGCTCTTTTTGGAGAATTGAAATGGCAAAAGGTAAATTTGAACGTACCAAGCCGCACGTGAACGTGGGCACGATTGGTCACGTTGACCACGGCAAGACCACGCTGACGGCTGCGATCGCGACCGTGCTGTCGAAGAAGTTCGGCGGCGAAGCCAAGGCCTACGACCAGATCGACGCGGCTCCCGAAGAGAAGGCGCGCGGCATCACGATCAACACCGCCCACGTCGAGTACGAAACGGCCAACCGCCACTACGCTCACGTGGACTGCCCGGGCCACGCCGACTACGTCAAGAACATGATCACCGGTGCCGCCCAGATGGACGGCGCGATCCTGGTGTGCTCGGCCGCTGACGGCCCGATGCCCCAGACCCGCGAGCACATCCTGCTGGCGCGTCAGGTCGGCGTGAAGTACATCATCGTCTTCCTGAACAAGTGCGACATGGTTGACGACGCCGAGCTGCTCGAGCTGGTCGAAATGGAAGTGCGCGAGCTCCTGTCGAAGTACGACTTCCCGGGCGACGACACCCCGATCGTCAAGGGTTCGGCCAAGCTGGCGCTGGAAGGCGACACGGGCGACCTGGGCGAGCAGGCCATCATGCGTCTGGCCGAAGCCCTGGACACCTACATCCCCCAGCCTGAGCGTGCCGTGGACGGCGCCTTCCTGCTGCCGGTGGAAGACGTGTTCTCGATCTCGGGCCGTGGCACCGTGGTGACCGGTCGCGTCGAACGCGGCATCATCAAGGTCGGCGAGGAAATCGAAATCGTCGGTATCCGCGACGTGCAGAAGACCACCGTTACCGGCGTGGAAATGTTCCGCAAGCTGCTGGACCAGGGTCAAGCCGGCGACAACGTCGGTATCCTGCTGCGCGGCACCAAGCGTGAAGACGTCGAGCGCGGCCAAGTGCTGGCCAAGCCCGGCTCGATCAAGCCGCACACCCACTTCACCGCTGAGATCTATGTTCTGAGCAAGGAAGAGGGCGGCCGTCACACCCCGTTCTTCAACAACTACCGTCCCCAGTTCTACTTCCGTACCACGGACGTGACCGGTGCTGTCGAGCTGCCGAAGGACAAGGAAATGGTCATGCCTGGCGACAACGTCAGCATCACCGTGAAGCTGATCGCTCCGATCGCCATGGAAGAAGGCCTGCGCTTCGCCATCCGTGAAGGCGGCCGTACCGTCGGCTCCGGCGTCGTCGCGACCATCATCGCCTAAATCTTTTGCGTGACCGGCCCGGCTCTCGCGAGCCGGGCCTCACGAACTTCGCGGTGAGGCCTCGCGCCAAGCCGCTCGCTCTTTGAAGGAACAGTCATGCAAAAGCAAAAGATCCGCATCCGCCTGAAGGCCTTTGATTACAAGCTGATCGACCAGTCGGCTCTGGAAATCGTCGAGACCGCCAAGCGTACCGGCGCCATCGTCAAGGGTCCCGTGCCCCTGCCGACCCGGATGGAGCGTTTCGACATCCTGCGTTCGCCGCACGTCAACAAGACCTCGCGCGACCAGTTCGAAATCCGCACCCACCAGCGCCTGATGGACATCGTCGACCCGACCGACAAGACGGTCGACGCGCTGATGAAGCTCGACCTGCCCGCCGGCGTCGACGTGGAAATCAAGTTGCAGTAAAGCGCGCTCTTTCTTCGCCCTCGGGCGAAGGCGGAACGGAGAAGGGGCAATCGCAAGATTGCCCTTTTCTTTTGACCCCTGTGTGACGGCCCTTGCGGTCGACCTAGGGTTCACGCTATACTCGCCAGCTTTTCCGCACAGGTCTTGCCTGCGCGGTTTCGGCGCATCGCAAAAAGAGGTCTGCCAGGCTTGTCTTTTCTGGCGGAGTTCTCGGTTTGGGGTGCATCTGGTCAACCCGGCCAATCGATGTCGGGTGTGTGTAAATGGTCCCCTCAAGGGACTGGAGAAAAACCATGAGTCTTAGCAATCGTCTCGGATTGCTGGGCCGCAAGGTGGGCATGATGCGCATCTTCACGGACGATGGCGATGCCATCCCTGTGACCGTGCTGGACGTGTCCAACAATCGCGTGACCCAGGTCAAGACCGAAGAGACCGACGGCTACAGCGCCATTCAAGTGGCGTTCGGTACGCGCAAAGCTTCGCGCGTCACCAAGCCGGAAGCTGGCCACCTCGCGAAAGCGGGCGTCGAGGCCGGCGAAATCCTCAAGGAATTCCGTGTTGCCGCTGACGTGGCTGCCGAATACAAGGCCGGTGCCCAAGTGCCCGTGACCCTGTTCGCCGCCGGCCAGCTGGTCGATGTGCAAGGCACCTCGATCGGTAAGGGCTTCACCGGCACCATCAAGCGCCACAACTTCGGTTCGCAGCGCGCTTCGCACGGTAACAGCCGCTCGCACAACGTTCCTGGCTCCATCTCGATGGCGCAGGATCCGGGCCGCGTGTTTCCGGGCAAGAAGATGTCGGGCCACCTCGGCGACGTGACCGTGAGCGTGCAGAACCTGGACATCGTGCGCGTTGACGAAGCCCGTCAACTGCTGCTGGTCCGCGGCGCTGTGCCGGGTGCGAAGAACGGCCATGTGGTCGTGCGCCCCGCCGTCAAGGTCAAGGTCAAGAAAGGAGCCAACTGATGCAGCTCGAGCTCCTGAACGAGCAGGGCCAAGCCACCTCCAAGGTGGATGCTCCTGACTCCGTGTTCGCTCGCGACTACAACGAAGCCCTGGTGCACCAGGTGGTCGTGGCCTATCAGGCCAACGCCCGTCAAGGCACCCGCGCCCAGAAGGATCGCGAACAGGTCCATCACTCGACCAAGAAGCCTTTCCGCCAGAAGGGCACCGGCCGCGCTCGCGCCGGTATGACCTCGTCGCCGCTGTGGCGCGGGGGCGGTCGCATCTTCCCGAACCTGCCTGACGAGAACTTCTCGCACAAGCTGAACAAGAAGATGTACCGCGCTGGCATGGCTGCGATCCTGTCGAAGCTGGCTCGTGACGGTCGTCTGGCCGTGGTCGATTCGATCGCTCTGGAAGCGCCGAAGACCAAGCTGCTGGCCGACAAGTTCAAGGCCATGGGTCTGGACAGCGTGATGCTGATCGCCGACCAGGTGGACGACAACCTGGCTCTGGCCTCGCGCAACCTGGCCAATGTGCTGGTGTGCGAGCCGCGCTACGCCGATCCGCTGTCGCTGGTCTTCTACAAGAAGGTGCTGGTGACCAAGGCGGCGATGGAGCAACTCAAGGAGATGCTGGCATGAGCGCCCCCAAGTTTGCAGAAGGCCGTCTGGCCCAGGTGCTGCTGGCCCCCATCGTGTCCGAAAAGGCCACGGCGGTTGCCGAGAAGCACAACCAAGTCCTGTTCAAGGTCCTGCGCGACGCCACCAAGCCCGAGATCAAGGCCGCCGTTGAACTGATGTTCAAGGTTGAGGTCGAAGCGGTGTCCGTGGTGAACGTGAAGGGCAAGGCCAAGCGCTTTGGCGGCCGTGCTGGCCGTCGCGACCATGCCAAGAAGGCGTATGTGTCGCTGAAGGCGGGCCAAGAGCTCAACTTCTCCGGGGAGGCTGCGTAATGGCCATCGTTAAAGTCAAGCCGACCTCGCCTGGCCGCCGTGCCGTGGTGAAGGTGGTGCACAAGCACCTGCACAAGGGCGCTCCGGAAGCCTCGCTGCTGGAACCCCAGAAGCAGAAGTCGGGCCGTAACAACAACGGTCACATCACGATGCGCCACAAGGGCGGTGGTCACAAGCACCACTACCGCGTCGTCGACTTCAAGCGCAACAAGGATGCGATCCCGGCCAAGGTCGAGCGCATCGAGTACGACCCCAACCGTACGGCCCACATCGCTCTGGTGTGCTATGCCGACGGCGAGCGTCGCTACATCATCGCTCCGCGCGGCCTGGAAGTTGGTGCCACCATCCTGAGCGGCTCGGAAGCGCCGATCAAGGCTGGCAACACCCTGCCGATCCGCAACATCCCCGTGGGTTCGACCATCCACTGCATCGAGCTGCTGCCTGGCAAGGGCGCCCAGATGATCCGTTCGGCCGGCGCCTCCGCTGTCCTGATGGCTCGTGAAGGCACCTACGCCCAGATCCGTCTGCGCTCGGGTGAAGTGCGTCGCGTGCACATCGACTGCCGCGCCACGATCGGCGAGGTGTCCAACGAAGAGCACAGCCTGCGCCAGTACGGCAAGGCCGGCGCGATCCGTTGGAAGGGTATCCGCCCGACCGTCCGCGGTACGGCGATGAACCCGGTGGATCACCCGCACGGTGGTGGCGAAGGTCGCACCGGCGAGGGCCAGGCCCCCGTCTCCCCGTGGAACACCCTGACGAAGGGCTACCGCACTCGTAACAACAAGCGCACGCAGACCTTCATCGTCTCGCGTCGCAAGAAGTAAGGGGTAGGCCATGACTCGTTCGCTGAAGAAGGGCCCGTTCGTTGACGCTCACCTGTTGGCCAAGGTCGACAAGGCCGTCGCCAACAAGGACAAGAAGCCCATCAAGACCTGGTCGCGCCGCTCGACGATCCTGCCCGAGTTCATCGGTCTGACGATCGCCGTGCACAACGGCAAGCAGCACGTGCCGGTCTATGTGTCTGACCAGATGGTCGGCCACAAGCTGGGTGAATTCGCACTGACCCGCACCTTCAAGGGCCACCCGGCCGACAAGAAGGCCGGGAAGAAGTAAGGATGCCAACGATGGAAACCAAAGCAATCGTTCGCGGCGTTCGCCTCTCCTGCGATAAGGGCCGCCTGGTGGCGGACCTGATCCGCGGCAAGAAGGTCGACCAAGCGCTGAACATCCTGGAATTCACCCAGAAGAAGGCTGCCGTCATCATCAAGAAGGCGCTGGAAAGCGCCATCGCCAACGCCGAGCACAACGACGGCGCTGACATTGATGAGCTGAAGGTCACGTCGATCTACGTGGAGCAAGGTGCCACGCTGAAGCGTTTCTCCGCTCGCGCCAAGGGCCGCGGCAACCGCATCAGCAAGCCCACCTGCCACATCTTCGTGTCGGTCGGTAACTGAGGCCTTAAGGAAGACTATGGGACAGAAAATCCATCCGGTCGGCTTCCGCCTGCCCGTCACCCGTAACTGGGCTTCGCGCTGGTACGCGAACAACCAGAACTTCGCCAGCATGCTGGCCGAGGATCTGCAGGTTCGCGACTACCTGAAGGCGAAGCTGAAGAATGCAGCCGTCTCGCGCATCCTGATCGAGCGCCCCGCCAAGAACGCTCGCATCACCATCTACTCGGCACGTCCGGGCGTGGTGATCGGCAAGAAGGGCGAGGACATCGAAAACCTGAAGGCCGAACTGACCAAGCGTCTGGGCGTGCCGGTGGCCGTGAACATCGAGGAAGTGCGCAAGCCCGAAATCGATGCTCAGCTGATCGCCGACTCGATCACCCAGCAGCTGGAAAAGCGCATCATGTTCCGTCGCGCCATGAAGCGCGCGATGCAGAACGCGATGCGTCTGGGCGCCCAGGGCATCAAGATCATGTCCGCCGGCCGTCTGAACGGCATCGAAATCGCTCGTACCGAGTGGTATCGCGAAGGTCGTGTGCCCCTGCACACCCTGAAGGCCGACATCGACTACGGTTTCTCGGAAGCCAAGACCACCTACGGCGTCATCGGCGTCAAGGTCTGGGTGTACCGCGGTGACCGCCTGGCCAATGGCGAGGCTCCGGTGATCAACACGCCGGCTGGTGCCGAAGACGACCGCCGTCCGCGTCGCAACGCCCGTCCGGGCGCTCCGGGTAGCCGTGATGGCAAGCCGGGTGCGCGCCCTGCCGGTGGTCGCGTGGTCCGCAAGGCCCCCGGCGCTGCCGCAGCTCCGGCTGCCGGCGAGGCCAAAGGAGAATAAACAATGCTGCAACCAGCTCGTCGCAAATACCGCAAGGAGCAGAAGGGCCGCAACACCGGCGTCGCTACCCGTGGCGCCGCCGTGTCCTTCGGCGACTTCGGCCTGAAGGCCACCGAGCGCGGCCGTCTGACGGCTCGCCAGATCGAAGCTGCACGTCGTGCGATCTCGCGCCATATCAAGCGCGGTGGTCGTATCTTCATCCGCATCTTCCCGGACAAGCCGATCTCCCAGAAGCCTGCCGAAGTCCGTATGGGTAACGGTAAGGGCAACCCCGAGTACTACGTGGCTGAGATCCAGCCCGGCAAGGTGCTCTACGAGATCAACGGCGTGCCGGAAGCCCTGGCTCGCGAAGCGTTCACGCTGGCCGCTGCCAAGCTGCCCCTGCGTTGCACCTTCGTGGCCCGCCAGGTCGGCGCCTGAAGAGGAAAGACACCATGAAAGCATCTGAACTGCGTAGCAAGGATGTCGCTGCCCTGGAAAAGGAAGTGACCGATCTGCTCAAGGCCCATTTCGGCCTGCGCATGCAAAAGGCCACCCAGCAGCTGAGCAATCACACCGTGCTGGGCAACACCCGCCGCGACATCGCTCGCGTCAAGACCATCTTGGCCGAGAAGAAGAAGGAGGCCGCGAAATGACGGAAGCTCAAACCAAGAACACGCGCACCCTGATCGGTCGCGTGGTCAGCGACAAGCGCGCCAAGACCGTCACGGTCCTGATCGAGCGTCGCGCCAAGCATGAGCTGTACGGCAAGATCGTCGCTCACTCGCGCAAGTACCACGCCCATGACGAAAAGGGCGAGTACAAGCTGGGTGATGTGGTCGAGATCGCCGAAGGCCGTCCCATCTCGAAGACCAAGAGCTGGGTCGTGACCCGCCTGGTCGAGAAGGCGCAAGAGGTCTGATCATGCCGGCGGAGTTCGCTCCGCTGCGCTGAGGGCCGGCAGGCCGGGCAACCGGCGGGCCGGCCTTTTTTCTTTTTACCTGGAGAGCATCATGTTGAAGGTCGGAGACAAGCTGCCCGCGGGCACGCTGCAGGAATTCATCGAGGTCGAGGGCAATGGCTGCTCGCTGGGCCCCAACAGCTTCGACATCGAAAAGGCCACCGCCGGCAAGAAGATCGCGATCTTTGCGCTGCCCGGCGCCTTCACGCCGACCTGCTCGGCCCAGCATGTGCCGGGTTATGTGCAGCAGGCCGAGGCCCTGAAGGCCGCCGGCGTCGACGAGATCTGGTGCCTGTCGGTCAACGATGCCTTCGTGATGGGCGCCTGGGGGCGTGATCAGAAGACCGCCGGCAAGGTGCGCATGATGGCCGATGGCAGCGCCGCCTTCACCCAGGCGGCCGGCCTGACCCTGGACCTGGTGGCCAAGGGCTTCGGCGTGCGCTCGCAGCGCTACTCGATGCTGGTGGTCGACGGCGTCGTCAAGACGCTGAACGTCGAAGGCCCCGGCAAGTTCGAGGTCAGCGACGCCGCGACGATGCTGGCGCAGGCCAAGGCCTGATCCGGCGCACGGATCCGGCCGGGCGGGGCGCCGAAAGGCGCTGCCGCCCCGGATTCATCGGGGTGGGCGCTTGACAATGGCGTTTGCCCTGACGCATAATGCAAAGCTTCGCCGAACGTCAGGTGCATCTTGTGGTGCATTTTGGCCTCGGGTTCGCCCTTAACTGCTGGGCGCAAGGGGTTCGCAATGGATCCCGGGCGACTGGTCCACGGGCCCAAGACTGACCGCTGAGGTCTGCTGCGATGGTCGCAGCAGGGGGATGCGGGAAAAGTTGGGGACAGACATGATTCAAATGCAATCGCGGCTTGATGTCGCGGACAACACTGGCGCCAAGTCCGTCATGTGCATCAAGGTGCTTGGTGGTTCCAAGCGTCGCTATGCGCATATTGGCGACATCATCAAGGTCAGCATCAAGGAAGCTGCGCCGCGTGGCCGCGTCAAGAAGGGCGAGGTCTACAGCGCTGTGGTCGTGCGTACCGCCAAGGGCGTGCGCCGTCAGGACGGCTCCCTGGTCAAGTTCGACGGCAATGCCGCCGTGCTGCTGAACGCCAAGCTGGAGCCGATCGGCACCCGTATCTTCGGCCCCGTGACGCGTGAACTGCGTACCGAGCGCTTCATGAAGATCGTGTCGCTGGCGCCCGAGGTGCTCTAAGCACCTCGCCGGAGAACAAAGGTACTGCCATGAACAAGATTCGTAAGGGCGACGAGGTCATCGTGTTGACCGGCCGCGACAAGGGCAAGCGCGGCGTCGTGTCGCAGCGTGTCGATGACTCCCACCTCGTGGTGGAAGGCGTCAATGTCGTGAAGAAGCACGCCAAGCCCAACCCCATGAAGGGCACCACCGGTGGTGTGATCGACAAGACCATGCCCATCCATCAATCCAACGTGGCGATTTTCAACGCCGCTGCCGGCAAGGCCGATCGCGTGGGCATCAAGCTGCTCGCCGATGGCAAGAAGGTGCGCGTCTACAAGTCGACCGGCGAAGAGATCAAGGCTTAAGAGGTCCGACATGGCTCGTTTGCAAGCGTTTTATCGCGAAAAAGTCGTCCCCGGCCTGACCGAGAAGTTCGGCTACAAGTCCGTGATGGAAGTGCCGCGCATCACCAAGATCACCCTGAACATGGGTGTCAGTGAAGCCGTCGCCGACAAGAAGGTCATGGACCACGCCGTGGGCGACCTGACCAAGATCGCCGGCCAGAAGCCCGTGGTCACGAAGTCGAAGAAGGCAATCGCCGGCTTCAAGATTCGTGAGCAGGTGCCTATCGGCTGCATGGTCACCCTGCGTGGCGTCCAGATGTATGAATTCCTGGACCGCTTCGTGACCGTCGCGCTGCCGCGCGTTCGCGACTTCCGTGGTATCTCCGGTCGCTCGTTCGACGGCCGTGGCAACTACAACATCGGCGTCAAAGAACAGATCATCTTCCCCGAAATCGATTACGACAAGGTGGATGCTCTGCGTGGTCTGAACATCAGCATCACGACGACTGCGAAGACGGACGACGAAGCCAAGGCTCTGCTGGCTGCGTTCAAGTTCCCGTTCAAGAACTGAGGTAACCCGTGGCAAAACTCTCGATCAAACAACGTGAGCTGAAGCGCGAACAACTGGTTGCCAAGTTCGCGAAGAAGTACGCCGATCTGAAGGCCATCATCAACGATGCCAAGAAGTCGGAAGATGAGCGCTACGCCGCTCGCCTGGAGCTGCAAAAGCTGCCCCGCAATGCCAACCCGACTCGCCTGCGCAACCGCTGCGAGTTGACCGGCCGTCCCCGCGGTACCTTCCGCAAGTTCGGTCTGGCCCGTAACAAGATTCGTGAGCTGGCCTTCAAGGGCGACATCCCCGGTGTCGTCAAGGCCAGCTGGTAATCGGCCCGATTAGGAGAAATCGCAAATGAGCATGAGTGATCCTATCGCCGATATGCTGACTCGCATTCGCAACGCGCAGAGCGTTGAGAAGGCCAGCGTCGTGATGCCTTCCAGCAAGCTGAAGATCGCGATCGCCAAGGTCCTCAAGGACGAGGGCTATATCGACGGTTTCGCGCTGCGCGGTGACGCCGCCCGCCCCGAGCTGGAGATCGCGCTGAAGTATTACGCCGGTCGTCCGGTGATCGAGCGCATCGAGCGCGTGAGCCGTCCCGGCCTGCGCATCTACAAGGGCCGCCACGACATCCCTCAGGTCATGAATGGCCTGGGTGTGGCGATCGTCACCACGCCCAAGGGTGTGATGACTGACCGCAAGGCACGTCAAGCCGGTATCGGCGGCGAAGTGCTCTGCTACGTCGCCTAAGCGCAAGGAGAGACAGACAATGTCCCGCGTTGGAAAAATGCCGGTCATCGTCCCGCAAGGCGTGGACGTGACCATCAGCGCTGAGCAGATCAGCGTCAAGGGCGGTCTGGGCACCCTGGTGCGCCCGACGAATGCCCTGGTGACCGTGAAGAACGAAGGCGGCAAGCTGTCCTTCGTGCCGGTCAACGAGTCGGCCGATGCCGATGCCATGAGCGGCACCCTGCGCGCTCTGGTGGCCAATATGGTCAATGGCGTCAGCAAGGGCTTCGAAAAGAAGCTGAACCTGGTCGGCGTGGGCTTCCGTGCCCAGGCCCAAGGTCAGAAGCTGAACCTGCAGATCGGTTTCTCTCACCCCGTGGTGAAGGACATGCCGGCTGGTATCAAGGTTGAGTGCCCGACCCAGACCGAAATCCTGATCAAGGGTGCGGACCGCCAAGTGGTGGGCCAGATCGCCGCCGAAGTGCGTGCCTTCCGTCCGCCGGAGCCCTACAAGGGCAAGGGCATCCGCTATTCCGACGAGAAGGTCTCCCTCAAAGAGACCAAGAAGAAGTAAGGAGCAGCGACATGATGACCAAGAAAGAACAGCGCATCCGTCGTTCGCGTCAGACCCGCGCCCGCATTGCCCTGCAACGCGTTGCCCGCCTGACCGTGTTCCGCTCGAACCTGCACATCTACGCCAGCGTCATCTCGGAAGATGGCCAGCGCGTGCTGGCCAGCGCCTCGACTGCCGAGAAGGAAGTCCGCGCCGAGCTGGGCGCCGCAGGCAAGGGTGGCAACGTGGCTGCGGCCTCGCTGATCGGCAAGCGCATCGCCGAGAAGGCCAAGGCTGCCGGCATCGAGAAGGTGGCCTTCGACCGCGCCGGCTTCGCCTACCACGGCCGTATCAAGGCCCTGGCCGAAGCCGCCCGCGAAGCCGGCCTGCAGTTCTGACGCACAAAGGATTTAGAAATGGCAAAGTTTCAACCCCGCGCGCAGACCGAAGGCAATGACGACGGCCTGAAGGAAAAGATGATCGCGGTCAACCGCGTCACGAAGGTGGTGAAGGGCGGCCGTACGCTGTCCTTCGCGGCCCTGACGGTGGTGGGCGACGGCGACGGCCGTATCGGCATGGGCAAGGGCAAGGCGAAGGAAGTTCCGGTCGCCGTGCAGAAGGCCATGGAATCGGCTCGCCGCAACATGATCAAGGTCAACCTCAAGAACGGCACGATCCACCACAACGTGGTGGGCGAGCACGGCGCAGCGCACGTGATCATGGCTCCGGCTCCCGCCGGTACCGGCGTGATCGCCGGCGGCCCGATGCGTGCCGTCTTCGAAGTGATGGGCGTGACCGACATCGTGACCAAGAGCCACGGTTCGACCAACCCGTACAACATGGTCCGCGCCACGCTGGACGCGCTCAAGCGCTCCACCAACGCCGCGGAAGTCGCTGCCAAGCGCGGCAAGTCGGTCGAAGAAATTCTCGGCTGATCGCTGTATTGGAGAGACAGATGTCTGACAAGAAAACCCTGACGGTCAAGCTGGTCCGCAGCCCGATCGGCACCCGTGCCTCGCACCGTGCCACCGTGGTTGGTCTGGGTCTGCGCAAGCTGAACAGCACCAGCACGCTGGAAGACACGCCTGCTGTGCGCGGCATGATCAACAAGATCGCCTACCTCGTCCAGGTGCTGTAAGGCACCGGTCGAACTGAGGATTAGAAGATGGAACTCAATACGATCAAGCCTGCGGCTGGCGCTAAGCACGCCAAGCGTCGCGTCGGTCGTGGCATCGGCTCCGGTCTGGGCAAGACCGCCGGCCGTGGTCACAAGGGCCAGAAGTCGCGCGCCGGTGGTTTCCACAAGGTGGGCTTCGAAGGCGGCCAGATGCCGCTGCAGCGTCGCCTGCCCAAGCGCGGTTTCAAGTCGCAGAACAAGCCCTTCGTGGCCGAGATCAACCTGTCGGACCTGCAGAAGCTGGCCGGCGAAGAGATCGACCTGCTGACCCTGAAGGCCGTCGGCCTGGTGTCCGATCTGGTCAAGACAGTGAAGGTCATCAAGTCGGGCGAAATCAGCCGCAAGATCACGCTGAAGGGCGTGGGCGCGACGGCTGGTGCCAAGGCCGCGATCGAAGCCGCTGGCGGCTCCGTCGCTTAAAGCTTAGGAACTAGGCACAGTGGCAAGCAACCCTAATCAGTTGGCCAAGAGTGGCAAGTTCGGCGACCTGCGTCGCCGGCTTGTGTTCCTGTTGCTGGCGTTGGTGGTCTACCGCATCGGGGCGCATATCCCCGTGCCCGGTATCGATCCGGCCCAGCTGCAGGCGCTATTCAAAGGCCAGCAGGGCGGCATCCTGAGCCTGTTCAATATGTTCTCGGGCGGTGCGCTGTCGCGCTTCACCGTCTTCGCGCTGGGCATCATGCCCTACATCTCCGCCTCGATCGTCATGCAGCTCATGGGCTACGTGGTGCCGAGTCTGGAGGCGCTGAAGAAGGAAGGCGAGGCAGGGCGTCGCAAGATCACGCAGTACACGCGCTACGGCACGCTGGGTCTGGCGATCTTCCAAAGCTTGAGCATTGCGCTCGCGCTGGAGAGTTCGCCGGGTCTGGTGATCACCCCTGGCTTCGGTTTCCGCATGACCGCGGTGACCAGCCTGGTGGCCGGCACGATGTTCCTGATGTGGCTGGGGGAGCAGATCACCGAGCGCGGTCTGGGCAACGGGATCTCGATCCTGATCTTCGGCGGTATCGCCGCGGGTCTGCCCGGTGCGATCGGCGGCCTGCTGGAGCTGGTGCGAACCGGCGCGATGAGCATCATTTC
Organism: Roseateles sp. DAIF2; assembly: GCF_015624425.1. NCBI lineage: Bacteria > Pseudomonadati > Pseudomonadota > Betaproteobacteria > Burkholderiales > Sphaerotilaceae > Roseateles > Roseateles sp. DAIF2. The sequence goes on from NZ_CP049919.1 coordinate 847,081, forward strand.
CTCGATCTTCATCGTCGCAGTCGTCATCGCCGTGACCTATCTGGTGGTGTATGTCGAGCGCGGTCAGCGCAAGATCTTGGTGAACTACGCCAAGCGCCAGGTGGGCAACAAGGTGTATGGCGGCCAGAGCTCGCACCTGCCGCTCAAGCTCAACATGTCCGGCGTGATCCCCCCGATCTTCGCGTCGTCCATCATCCTGCTGCCGACCACCATCGTCAGCTGGGTCGCCACCGGCGACGGATGGCGCTGGTTGAAAGACCTCGCGGACATGCTGCGTCCGGGCCAGCCGATCTACGTGCTGCTCTACGCCGCTGCCATCGTGTTCTTCTGCTTCTTCTACACGGCCCTGGTGTTCAACAGCCGTGAGACCGCAGACAACCTGAAGAAGAGCGGCGCCTTCATCCCCGGGATCCGTCCCGGTGATCAGACCGCCAAGCATATTGACAAGATCCTGTCGCGGCTGACCTTGGTCGGTGCCGTCTACATCACGGCGGTGTGTCTGCTGCCCGAGTTCCTGGTGCTGAAGTACAACGTCCCGTTCTACTTCGGCGGCACGTCCCTGTTGATCATCGTGGTCGTCACGATGGACTTCTGGGCTCAGGTGCAGAGCTACGTGATGAGTCAGCAGTATGAATCGCTGCTGAAGAAGGCAAATTTCAAGGCCAGCTGAGAAGCGGGTCGAATAAGTTAAACAAACTCCACTGGAACAGAAAACGTAGGCATGGCGAAAGACGACGTCATTCAGATGCAGGGCGAGATCCTTGAGAACCTCCCCAATGCCACGTTTCGCGTGAAGCTGGAGAACGGGCATGTGGTCCTCGGGCACATCTCCGGCAAGATGCGGATGCACTACATCCGTATCCTGCCGGGCGACAAGGTGACCGTCGAACTCACGCCCTACGATTTGAGTCGTGCTCGCATCGTATTCCGGGCGAAGTGAGCTTTTTCATTGTCCCGGGGACGCGCAAGAGCGCTTAAGAGTTAGGTCAAGGAGCAGACTATGAAAGTTTCGGCATCCGTCAAGGCAATGTGCCGTAATTGCAAGGTCATCCGTCGCAAGGGCGTGGTGCGTGTGATCTGTACCGATCCGCGCCACAAGCAGCGCCAAGGCTGATTGCTGCACGACTAAAGCGAATTAGAGGACGCACATGGCACGTATTGCTGGTATCAACATTCCGCCGCAAAAGCACACCGAGATCGGTCTGACTTCGATCTACGGCATTGGCCGTACGACCGCGCAGAAGATCTGCACTGATTGCGGTATCCCGTTCGACAAGAAGGTCAAGGACCTCACCGACGCTGATCTGGAAAAGATCCGTGACGCCGTGGGCAAGATGACCATCGAAGGCGACCTGCGTCGCGAAATGTCGATCAACATCAAGCGCCTGATGGACCTGGGTTGCTACCGCGGCTTCCGTCATCGTCGTGGTCTGCCCATGCGCGGCCAGCGTACCCGCACGAATGCCCGTACCCGCAAGGGTCCGCGCAAGTCGGCGGCTACCGGCAAGAAGTGATCAAGCGGCAACCGCACTGAAAGAAGGTCAATATGGCAAAAGCACCCAATAACTCGGCTGCCCAGCGCGTTCGCAAGAAGGTCCGCAAGAATGTGGCCGACGGTGTGGCTCACGTCCACGCTTCGTTCAACAACACGATCATCACGATCACCGACCGTCAAGGCGGCGCCCTGTCCTGGGCTTCGTCGGGCGGCCAGGGTTTCAAGGGCTCGCGCAAGTCGACCCCCTTCGCGGCCCAGGTGGCTGCCGAAGTGGCCGGCCGTGCCGCTCAAGAGCAGGGCATCAAGAACCTGGACGTGAAGATCAAGGGCCCCGGTCCCGGCCGTGAGTCTTCGGTGCGTGCACTGGCTGCCCTGGGCATCCGCATCACCTCGATCTCCGACGTGACCCCGGTGCCGCATAACGGCTGCCGCCCTCAGAAGCGTCGCCGCATCTAAGCTTCGAGTGATTTCGAAGTTTGTGCGATAATCGCTAGTTCGATTTTCCAGCCGGCTGGTACGCAAGTGCCAGCCGGCCGTTTTGCTGAAGCCTGAGCCTCATGGCGACGCTTCGATAAGCCCACCGTCCGAGCCCATTACAACACCGGCCGGACTCGCGCAGGCGCCTGACTTCCAGGCCTTGCGTCAGATTGAACAAGGACACGCAAAGTGGCACGTTACCTCGGCCCGAAGGCCAAACTTTCCCGCCGTGAAGGCACCGACCTGTTCCTGAAGAGCGCCCGCCGCGCCATCAGCGACAAGGCCAAGTTCGACAGCAAGCCCGGCCAGCATGGCCGCACCTCCGGCCAGCGCACCAGCGACTTCGGCCTGCAGCTGCGCGAAAAGCAGAAGGTCAAGCGCATGTACGGCGTGCTGGAGCGTCAGTTCCGCCGCTATTTCGCCGAAGCCGAGCGCCGCAAGGGCTCGACCGGCGTGAACCTGCTGCAACTGCTGGAATCGCGTCTGGACAACGTGGTCTACCGCATGGGCTTTGGTTCCACCCGTGCCGAAGCGCGCCAGCTGGTCTCGCACAAGGGCATCACGGTGAACGGCGAGGTCGTGAACATCGCTTCCTACCTGGTCAAGGCCGGTGACACCGTCGCCGTGCGCGAAAAGGCCAAGAAGCAGCTGCGCGTCGTCGACGCGTTCAAGCTGGCCGAGTCCATCGGCATGCCCGCCTGGGTCCAAGTGGACGGCAGCAAGCTGGAAGGCGTCTTCAAGAAGGCCCCCGACCGCGACGAATTCGGCGCTGAAATCAACGAATCGCTGATCGTTGAGTTGTACTCGCGTTAATCGTGAAGTTCCGGCCGGGCGGCCCTTGACGGGCCCGCTCGGCTTTGCCGTTTTCATCGGCTTTGCCGTTATCTCGTCCGGGTGCAGGCCAGTCGCGCTGTGCCCGGTTGGTCCCTCAGCCTTATCGGTGTAACGAACCGAGGGTATTGAAAGAAAGACCTCATGCAAACCAATCTGCTCAAACCCAAATCCATCAATGTGGAGCCCCTGGGCGGTCACCGCGCCAAGGTCACCCTGGAGCCGTTCGAACGCGGCTATGGCCACACCCTGGGCAACGCCCTGCGCCGTGTGTTGCTGTCCTCGATGGTGGGTTATGCGCCGACGGAAGTGACGATTGCCGGCGTGCTGCACGAGTACTCGGCCATCGACGGCGTGCAAGAGGACGTGGTTCACATCATGCTGAACCTGAAGGGCGTGGTCTTCCGTCTGCACAACCGCGAGGAAGTCACCCTGGTCCTGCGCAAGGAAGGTGAAGGCCCGGTCACGGCCGCCGACATCCAGACCCCGCACGACGTCGAGATCATCAATCCCGAGCACGTCATCGCCCACCTGTCGCAAGGCGGCAAGCTGGACATGCAGATCAAGGTCGAGAAGGGCCGTGGCTATGTGCCCGGCACGATGCGCCGCTACGGCGACGAGCCGACCAAGAGCATCGGCCGCATCGTCCTGGACGCCTCGTTCTCGCCCGTGCGCCGCGTCAGCTACGCCGTCGAGAACGCCCGCGTCGAGCAGCGTACCGACCTGGACAAGCTGGTCATGGAGATCGAAACCAACGGCGCCATCTCGCCCGAGGAAGCGATCCGCGCTTCGGCCAAGATCCTGGTTGAACAGCTGGCCGTCTTCGCCCAGCTGCAAGGCACCGATCTGGTCGACGCCTTCGACCAGCCGGCCCAGCGCTCCAGCAGCTTCGATCCGATCCTGCTGCGTCCGGTCGACGAGCTCGAGCTGACCGTGCGTTCGGCCAACTGCCTGAAGGCCGAAAACATCTACTACATCGGCGACCTGATCCAGCGCACCGAGACCGAGCTGCTGAAGACCCCGAACCTGGGTCGCAAGTCGCTCAACGAAATCAAGGAAGTGCTGGCTTCGCGCGGTCTGACTCTGGGCGCCCGCCTGGAAAACTGGCCGCCGCAAGGTCTGGACAAGCGTTAATTTTTGAAAGTGGGTGGCGCGCTGACCAACGCCACCCGGTGCACCCGGCAGTACCTGATACGGCTGCCGGTATTACACAGTAGGAAAGGAAAGCACCATGCGTCATCGTAACGGCCTCCGTAAGCTCAACCGCACCAGCGAACACCGCAAGGCGATGTTCCGCAATATGTGCGTCTCGCTGCTGCAGCACGAAGCCATCAAGACCACCGTTCCCAAAGCCAAGGAACTGCGCAAGCTGGTCGAGCCCCTGATCACGCTGGCCAAGGAGCCTACGCTGGCGAACCGCCGTCTGGCCTTCGACCGCCTGCGCGACCGCGACATCGTGACCAAGCTCTTCAACGAGCTGGGCCCCCGCTTCAAGACCCGTCCGGGCGGCTACACCCGCATCCTGAAAATGGGCTTCCGCGTCGGCGACAACGCCCCGATGGCCTATGTCGAGCTGGTGGACCGCGCCGAAGAAGCCGCACCGGCCGAAGCCGCTGCCGAGTAATAAGCATCTGATCGCTGCCGGCGCCCATGTGGCGCCAGCGCGCACCCCAAAGGGCCAGCTCTGCTGGCCTTTTTCTTTGCCCGCAGGCTGCAGACTCGGCAATGTCGTAATTTCATGCTATACTGCTAGCTTCAGTCGCGGGGTGGAGCAGTCTGGTAGCTCGTTGGGCTCATAACCCAAAGGTCGTAGGTTCAAATCCTGCCCCCGCAACCAACCAGAATTCAAGGCAGCAGCGGCCCAAAGCGCTGTTGCCGGAGTGGATGAAAGAGCCGCCTGCCAAGGCGGTTTTTGTTTCCCGGTACCCTTCAGTCGCGGGGTGGAGCAGTCTGGTAGCTCGTTGGGCTCATAACCCAAAGGTCGTAGGTTCAAATCCTGCCCCCGCAACCATAACAACAAGGCCCTTGCATCGCTGCAAGGGCCTTTTGTCTTTCTGGCTGCGTCGTCCGTCAGATCAGCCGCGCCAGCGCCTCGCCCATCTCGGTCGTCGAGGCCTGGCCGCCCAGGTCGCGCGTGCGCGGGCCCTGCATCAGCGTGGTCTCGATGGCCTTCAGCACCGCGTCATGCGCGGCCCGCTCGCCCAGGAACTCCAGCATCAGCGCGGCCGACCAGATCATCGCGACCGGGTTGGCGATGTTCTGCCCGTAGATGTCCGGCGCCGAGCCATGCACCGGCTCGAAGAGTGACGGGAAGTTGCGCTCCGGGTTCAGGTTCGCCGAGGGCGCCAGGCCGATCGTGCCGGTGGTCGCCGGCCCCAGGTCGGACAGGATGTCGCCGAACAGGTTCGAGGCCACCACCACGTCGAAACGCCCCGGCTGCAGCACGAAGCGCGCGCTCAGGATGTCGATGTGCTGCTTGTCCACGGTCACCGCCGGATAGCCCTGGCCCACCGCATCGGCGCGGCCGTCCCACCAGGGCATGCTGATCGCGATGCCATTGCTCTTGGTCGCCACGGTCAGATGCTTGCGCGGCCGCTCGCTGGCGCGCTCGAAGGCGTACTTCAGCACCCGGTTGGCGCCGAAGCGCGAGTAGACCGACTCCTGGATCACGATCTCCCGCTCGGTGCCGGCATACATCACGCCGCCCAGATTGGTGTATTCGCCCTCGGTGTTCTCGCGCACCACCAGGTAGTCGATCTCGCCCGGTTTGCGGCCGGCCAGCGGGCAGGGCACGCCCTCGAACAGGCGCACCGGGCGCAGATTGATGTACTGGTCGAATTCGCGGCGGAACTTCAAGAGCGAGCCCCACAGCGACACATGGTCTGGCACCGTGGCCGGCCAGCCGACCGCGCCAAACAGGATCGCGTCATGATCCTGCAGCTGCGCCTTCCAGTCGTCCGGCATCATCTGGCCATGGGCCGCGTAGTAGTCGCAGCTGGCCCATTCGATCGGGGTCAGCTCCAGCTTGAAGCCGAAGCGCTGCGCGGCCGCCTGCAGCGCGCGCAGGCCCTCGGGCATCACTTCCTTGCCGATCCCGTCTCCGGGGATCACGGCGATCTTGTAGGTCCTGTGGCTCATGACGGGCTATCTCTTTCTCGCATCAGTGGGGGAGGCACACCGGATTCTGCGCCGCACCTGCATGCCGGAGCAGATCTGCAGGCTCAGCATGGGCGGCTACCAGCCCTGCTGCCAGCGCAGCGACAGTAGCCAGGTGCGACCCGGCGCCGGCTCGAAGAAGCGGCCATTGCCCTCGTTGACGATCACGCTGCTGACGTAGTCGCGGTCGGCGACGTTGTCGACGCGGCCCAGCAGCTCCAGCCGGCCCGGGCCGAGCGGGATCTGCCAGCGCGCGCGCAGGTGCACCAAGCCATAGCCGGCGGCGGCGTCGCTGTTGATGTCGTTGACCCATTGCCGCCCCTGCGCGCGGCCCTCGACGGCCAGCTCCAGCCCGGGTAGCGCGGCCCAGGCCAGCTCGGCATAGGCGCTGCGCGAAATCGTGCCGGCGATGCGCCGGCCGGGTGCGACGAACAACAGGCTCGGCGCCAGGCAGGGCGCGGCGGCGCAGGTCGTGAAGCCATCGCGGTAGCGCGCGTCCAGCCAGCTCAGGGAGAACTGGCCGCGCCAGTCGCGCGCCGCACGCCAGCGTGCCTCCAGTTCGGCGCCCTCGCGCCGGGTGCGGCCGACATTGCGGTAGCTGGCGCGGCCGCCGCTGTTGCCGGCCACCGCGATCTCGTCGCGGCTGTCGGCCTGGAACAGCGCCGCGTCCAGCGCCAGGCCGGGATCGGGCCGCCATTTGGCGCCCAGCTCGGCCTGCCGGCTGGTCTGGGCGCGCAGGCCTGGGTTGAAGCCGCCCAGGCCGTCGTTGCGGTAGGCCAGCTCGCCCTGCGTGGGAGATTCGAAGCCGCGGCCCAGGCTCAGGTAGGTGTTCAGCGTCGGCAGCGTGCGCCATTGCAGCGCGGCGAAGGGGTTGCTGTAGTCGTAGCGCTTGCGGCCGGAGTCATCGGGGTTGGCGCCGCCGACATAGCGGTCGCGCACCTTGAATTCGGCCTCGCCGCGGCGCAGGCCCAGGCTGGCCTGCCAGCGCGGCGCCAGGTCGATGTCGGCCTGCGCGTACAGGTCGCGCCCGCCCAGGCGGTTGCGCTCGTCGCGGCGCAGCCGGCCGGTGACGCCCAGCAGCTGGGCCTCGCCGCTGCCGATGAAGTTCTCGTAGCCCTGGCGGTGCTCGCGGCTGTCGTCCAGCGCGGCGCCCAGCACCACGCGGGCGCGGCGCTGCGGGTCGGCCAGCGGCCAGGACCAGACCAGGCGGCCGTCGAGGCCGTGGTAGTCGCGCTCGAAGGCGATCACGCCGCCGGGCTGGCGCGCGTTGGCCTGGCTGGCGACCGGGATCGACTGCCATTGCCGCACCTCGCGCCGGCCCAGATGGGCGCTCAACTGCAGCTGCTGCAGAGCGCCGGCGTCCTCGAAGCGGTGCCGCCAGCTGAGGCCGAGCTGGCGCTGCCGGGTGCTCTTGCGGGTGTTGAAGCGGTCCGGCTCGCCGGGTTCGGCCTGCGGCAGCGCCAGCTCCGCGGTCTGGTGCGGATCGGCGCTGAGCTGCGCGCGGGTCAGGCCCAGCGGATCCTTGGCCGGCTGCTCGATCGCATTCAGGATCAGCACCACCCGGTCGCGCGCGCCGTCCCAGGCCAGGCGCAGATTGGCCAGGTCGCGCCGGCTCGCGCTCTGCGGGCGAAAGCCATCGGTCTCGAAGCTGGCGAGCTGGGCGCGCAGGCTGAAGGGCAGGGTGCTGCTGGCCGGCAGCTCCAGCCCCAGGCGCCATTGGCGCTGGCCGTTGCTGGCGATGTCGCTATCCAGCAGCAAGCGGCGCTCGATCGGTGCGGCGCTGTGCAGCAGGATCGCGCCGCCGGAGCTGTTGCCGTAGAGCGCCGAGAAGGGACCGCGCAGCACCTCGATGCGCTGCGCGCCGGCCAGGTCGAAATGCGAGACCTGACCCTGGCCGTCCGGGCCGGTGGCGGGGATGCCGTCGCTGTACAGGCGCAGGCCGCGCACGCCGAAGCTGGCGCGCGCGCCGAAGCCGCGCGAGCTGAGCTGCAGGTCCTGCGCATAGTTGTGGCGCGGGTTCGCGACGATGCCGGGCAGGTGCTGCAGCGCCTCGCTGAGATTGACCATCGGGCCCGCATTGCGCAGCTGCTCGGCGTCGATCACGCTGACCGCATAGGGCGTGTCGAACAGGCGCTGCTCGGCGCCGCCCTGGTCCAGCACCACCCGTTCCAGCGTGGTCGCGTCCTGCGCTTGCGCGCCGGCGGCCGGCAGGCCCAGGGCTGCGGCAGCGAGCAGGGCAAGGGGCAGAGCAGCGGGTGGCGAGATGGGCTGTGGCATGGGCTGGCGGCGGATGAGCGAATGAGAAAGGCCCGCCGCGGGGCGGGCCTCGATCGCGCTGCGGCGCAGGATAGCCGAAGCGATGGCGCCTGTTAGCGTCCGCGGAACCAGAACACGGGCTGCCAGCCCCAGCCGCTCTCCGTGACCAGCGCGGCCAGCAGGCTCAGCATGCCCTCGCCGTCGAAGCCGAGGTCGCTGCCCGGTGCCAGCGCCACCCGATCGGCGCTCAGCTTCAGGCGCAGCGCGGCCAGGCGCTCGGGGTCCAGCAGCGTGGTCTGCACCCTGCGCTGCCAGACCCGGTCGGCCCGCGGGCGCGCGGGATCACTGGCCGCGTCGCAGAGCCCGCCGCGCAGGGATGCCTCGTCCTCGTCCTGCGGGGCGGCGGCGTCCGCCGTCAGCAGCTCGCGCACCTGCACGCGGCGCGCCGTCGCATCCAGCCGCAGCAGGGCCGCATGCGAGCGCCCCTCGGCCAGGCCGCGATGCTCGACGCGCCATAAACCGTCCGCCTGCTGGCGTACGCCGAGCGGCAGGCCCAGCCGCGCGAGTGCGTGCAGCCGCTGGCCCAGCAGCGCCGGCGTCACCGCGGCGTGGCCGGGTACCGGCGGCAGGCGCGTCGTTGCGGTGCCGGCCCAGAGCAGGAAGCCCAGCGCGAAGGCGATGTGCAAGGTGAGATAGGCAAGTGCTAATGGCCAGAAGGGGCGTGGCGGCGCGTCGGGTGCCGAGGGCATCTCGGGCGACGCGGCCGGTAGCGCCAGCGCCTGCCAGCGCGACTGCAGCAGCGCCGCCGAGCGGGCGCGCAGCTCCAGCAGGTCGGCGCCGTACAGCGCCAGGCGCGCGTCGAGCGGCGTCGCACGCAGCAGCGCGTCCAGCTGCGCGTGATAGCGCCGCGCGGCAGGCGCGTCGGCAAAGCGGATCAGGCGCAGCTCGCTGCCATCGGCGAAGGCGGCGCTGCGCATCAGCAGCACGCCGCTGCCTTGCAGCAGGGCGGCCGGCAGCCGCTGCTGGCTCAGCGCGCCGGCGAACAGGGGCTCGTCGGCCAGGCGCGGCGGCGGTGGTGTTGCGGGCCGGGCCGGTGTGCGCTCCAGCCCGCTGCTCCACATCAGCAGCAGCAGGGGCAGCATGAACACGCCGCAGACCAGGCGCAGCATCACCTGGCGCGGCGGGCCCGGCCAGCGCCAGGCCAGCAGGCCCAGCGCGGGCAGGGCCGCGGCGACCAGCAGCTCCATCGGCGCCGGCTTGAGGCTCAGCTGCTGCCAGCGCCAGGCGGGCAGGGCGACGGCCATCAGCAGCAGGAAGGTGCAGGCCAGCGCGCCGGCCTTGTGCAGCGCGGGGATGGTGGGGTGGGGCGGCATCGCGGGTCCTTGCAGCGGGCGCCAGGGCGGCGCCGGACCCGGACTGTGCCGAGGGGGCGATTCAGCGCGGTTTCGCGGCCGCGCTCAGGCTGTTTCTTTTGTTGTGGCCGGCCAGGCGCGCATCGCGGCATGAGCGGTGGCCAGCAGGGCCGCGTGGCTGGCGCCATCCTTGGCCTGCATCGACATGCCCTGGTAGACCGTGCTGTAGAAGCCGGCCAGGGCTGCGGTGTCGGTATCGGCCGGCAGCTCGCGCTCCTGCACGCCGCGCTCGATGCGCTCGCGGATCGCCGCATCGCCGGCGGCGCGGCGCTTGGCCAGCGCGGCCTGGATATGGGCCGAGGCCTCGGAGCAGTTGGTGGCCGCCATCACGACCATGCAGCCGCGCGGGTGGCAGGGGCGGGTCAGTTCCTCGGCGGCCTCCTCCAGGAAGCGCTGGACGGCGCCATGGGCGGTCGTCTCCTCTTCCAGCGCGCGCGGGAAGCCGGAGGCCGGGCCCAGCACATAGCGCTCAATGGCTTCCAGGAACAGGCGTTCCTTGTCGCCGAAGGCGGTGTAGAGGCTGGGGGCGGTGATGCCCATCGCGGCGGTCAGTTCGGCGATCGAGGCGGCCTCGTAGCCGCGCTGCCAGAACACATGCATTGCGCTGTCCAGCGCCTTGTCTCGGTCAAACGACAGCGGGCGACCGCGCGGCTTGCTCGCCTGGGGTGCTGCTATTTTCATAATGATCGATATTAAATGTCTTGACGTCGGCGCGCAAGCCGGCTACATTGCCACTCACATTATCGTAACGATCACTACGAAATCCCGACAGAGGCTCCATCATGACATGTATTGACCTTGTTGTGCCGAGTCGGCGCCTTAACCCCGGCGACGGGCCCGCCGAATCGGCCGGGAGCTGGTGCGTCGGCGGCATCCGCTGTTGCTGACGCCGCCGGCCGGGTCCGGCGGGCGCTGAGTTGAGCGCCCCAGCCGTCACCCCGCGCCGACTCTTCCTCGTCCTTTCCTGTCTCTTGCACGAGCTCGCCGCGAGCCCGTGCCGGGCAGCGCTTTGTCTGTCTTTTCGGAGTTCATCACCATGACGCAGCACCCCACAACTCAACCGAAGTCCATCCCTTCCACCCCCTCGCGCACCCGCCGTCTGTGGGCCGCCGGCACCGCGCTGACCGCGATCGCCGCGGTCTCGGCCGCGATCTTCGGCCTGCAGAGCGCCGGCGCCGACGCTCCGCCGCCCGCGGCCGCCGCCACGCCGGTCTCGGCCGCGGTGGTGCAGGCCGCCGAGGTCTCGACCTGGGACGAGTTCTCCGGCCGACTGGAGGCGGTGGAGCGCGTCGAGCTGCGCCCGCGCGTGGCCGGCACCGTGCACGCCGTGCATTTCCGCGAGGGCGCGCTGGTCAAGCAGGGCGAGCTGCTGATCACGATCGATCCCGCGCCCTTCGCGGCCGAGGCCGAGCGCGCCGAGGCCCAGGTGGCCGCGGCCCAGGCCCGCGCGGCCAACGCCAAGACGGAGCTGGCGCGCGCGCAGCGCCTGCTGGCCGAGCAGGCAATCGCGCAGCGCGAGTTCGACGAGCGCAGCAATGGCCTGCGCGAGGCCGAGGCCAATCTGCGCGCCGCCCAGGCCGGCCTGCAGGCCGCCAAGCTGAGCCTCAGTTACACCCAGGTGCGCGCGCCGGTCTCGGGCCGCGTCGGCAAGCTGGAGATCACGGTCGGCAACCAGGTCGCCGCCGGTCCCGGCGCGCCGCTGCTGACCACGCTGATGTCGGTCAGCCCGATCTATGCCAGCTTCGACGCCGACGAGCAGGTCATCGCCAGGGCGCTGGCCGAGCGCAGCAAGCTGGAGCGCATCCCGGTGCAGATGGGCACGATCACCCAGGACGGCACGCCGCTGGAGGGCCGCCTGCAGCTGATCGACAACCAGATCAATGCCAAGAGCGGCACGGTGCGGGTGCGCGCGGTGTTCGACAACAAGGACGGCAGCCTGATGCCGGGCCAGTTCGCCCGCGTGCGCATGGGCGCGTCGGCCAAGACTCAGGCCCTGCTGGTCAACGAGCGCGCGGTCGGCACCGACCAGAGCAAGCGCTTCGTGATGGTGGTAGGCGAGGGCAACAAGGCCGAGTACCGCGAGGTGCAGCTGGGCGCGCCGGTCGGCGGCCTGCGCATCGTTACCGCGGGCCTGAAGCCCAACGAGCGCATCGTCGTCAACGGCCTGCAGCGCGTGCGCCCCGGCGCCCTGCTGGAGCCCAAGCTGGTGGCGATGGATGCCAAGCCCGAGGTGCAGGCCGCCAAGGCCGCCGCGGCCGCCAAGAAAAGCTGATTAGAGAGACGGAACCCGACCCCGGAGTACCGCACTTATGAACTTATCCAAATTCTTCATTGACCGCCCGATCTTCGCCGGCGTCATCTCCATCCTGATGGTGCTGGCCGGCCTGATCGCGGTGCGCGGCCTGCCGATCTCGGAATATCCCGAGGTCGTGCCGCCGCAGGTGGTGGTGCGCGCCAACTATCCCGGCGCCAACCCCAAGGTGATCGCCGAGACCGTGGCCACGCCGCTGGAGGAAGCGATCAACGGCGTCGAGGGCATGCTCTACATGGGCAGCCAGGCGACGACCGACGGCCTGATGACCCTGACCGTCACCTTCAAGCTGGGCACCGACCCAGACAAGGCCCAGCAGCTGGTGCAGAACCGCGTCAGCCAGGCCGAGCCACGCCTGCCCGAGGAGGTCAAGCGCCTGGGCGTCACGACGATCAAGAGCTCGCCCGACCTGACCATGGTCGTGCACCTCTTGTCGCCCAACGGCCGCTACGACATGACCTATCTGCGCAACTACGCGGTGCTCAATGTCAAGGACCGGCTGGCGCGCCTGCAGGGCGTCGGCGACGTGCAGCTGTTCGGCTCGGGCGACTACGCGATGCGCGTCTGGCTGGACCCGCAAAAGGTGGCGCAGCATGGCCTGTCGGCCAGCGATGTGGTGGCCGCGATCCGCAGCCAGAACATCCAGGCCGCGGCCGGCGTGGTCGGCGCCTCGCCGGGCCTGCAGGGCATCGACCTGCAGCTCTCGGTGAACGCCCAGGGCCGTCTGCAGAGCGAGGAGGAGTTCGGCGACATCATCGTCAAGACCGAAAACGGCGGCGCGGTGACGCGCCTGCGCGACCTCGGCCGCCTGGAGCTGGGCGCCTCCGGCTACGCGCTGCGCTCGCTGCTGGACAACAAGGACGCCGTGGCGGTGCCGATCTTCGCAGCACCGGGCTCCAATGCGATCGAGATCTCCAACCAGGTGCGCGCCACCATGGCCGAGATCAAGCAGTTCATGCCCGAGGGCGTGGACTACTCGATCGTCTACGACCCGACGGAGTTCGTGCGCGCCTCGATCGAATCGGTGGTGCACACCCTGCTGGAGGCCGTGGCCCTGGTGGTGCTGGTCGTGATCCTGTTCCTGCAGACCTGGCGCGCCTCGATCATCCCGCTGCTGGCCGTGCCGGTGTCGGTGGTCGGCACCTTTGCGGTGATGCATGTGTTCGGCTTCTCGATCAATGCGCTGTCGCTGTTCGGCCTGGTGCTGGCGATCGGCATCGTGGTGGACGACGCGATCGTCGTGGTCGAGAACGTCGAGCGCAATATCGAGGCCGGCCTGTCGCCGCGCGACGCCACCTACCGCGCGATGCGCGAGGTGAGCGGCCCCATCATCGCGATCGCGCTGGTGCTGGTCGCGGTGTTCGTGCCGCTGGCCTTCATCACCGGCCTGACCGGCCAGTTCTACCGCCAGTTCGCGCTGACCATTGCGATCTCGACCGTGATCTCGGCGATCAACTCGCTGACCCTGTCGCCCGCGCTGGCCGCGATGCTGCTGAAGGGCCATGACGCACCCAAGGACGCGCTGACCCGCGGCATGGACAAGGTGTTCGGCCGCTTCTTCGCCGGCTTCAATCGCGTCTTCAAGCGCGGCTCGGAATCCTATGGCAATGGCGTGCAGCGCGCGATCCGCCGCAAGACCCCTTCGCTGCTGATCTATGCCGGCCTGATCGTGCTGACCCTGGGCCTGTTCAAGGCGGTACCCGGCGGCTTCGTGCCGGCGCAGGACAAGCAGTACCTGATCGGCTTCGCGCAGCTGCCCGATGGCGCCACGCTGGACCGCACCGAGGACGTGATCCGCCGCATGAACGACATCACCCTGAAGACCCCCGGCGTCGAGCATGCCGTGGCCTTCCCGGGCCTGTCGATCAACGGCTTCACCAACAGCTCCAACTCGGGCATCGTGTTCGCGACCCTGAAGCCCTTCGACGAGCGCAAGGGCAAGGGCCTGTCGGCCGGCGAGATCGCGGGCAGCCTGAATGCGCAGTACGGCCAGATCCAGGATGCCTTCGTCGTGATCTTCCCGCCCCCGCCGGTGCAGGGCCTGGGCACGACCGGCGGCTTCAAGCTGCAGCTGGAGGACCGCGGCGGCCTGGGCTACGAGGCGCTGGACCAGGCGGTCAAGGCCTTCATGGCCAAGGCCTACCAGACGCCGGAGCTGACCGGCATGTTCACCAGCTACCAGGTCAATGTGCCGCAGCTCTACGCCGACATCGACCGCACCAAGGCGCGCCAGCTGGGCGTCGCGGTGACGGACGTGTTCGACACCATGCAGATCTACCTGGGCAGCCTGTATGTGAATGACTTCAACAAGTTCGGCCGCACCTACAGCGTGCGGGTGCAGGCGGATGCGCAGTACCGCGCGCGCGCCGAGGACGTGGGCCAGCTGAAGGTGCGCTCGGCCTCGGGCGAGATGGTGCCGCTGTCCGCGCTGATGAAGATCGAGCATTCGGTCGGCCCGGAGCGTGCGATGCGCTACAACGGCTTCCTGTCTGCCGACATCAACGGCGGCCCGGCACCGGGCTTCAGCTCGGGCCAGGCGCAGGACGCGATCAAGCGCATCGCCGCCGAGACCCTGCCGCCCGGCATCAGCTATGAGTGGACCGAGCTGACCTATCAGGAGATCCTGGCCGGCAACTCCGCCATGTGGATCTTCCCGCTGGCCATCCTGCTGGTGTTCCTGGTGCTGGCCGCGCAGTACGAGAGCCTGACCCTGCCGCTGGCGATCCTGCTGATCGTGCCGATGGGCCTGCTGTCCGCGATGACCGGCGTCTGGCTCTCGGGCGGGGACAACAACGTCTTCACCCAGATCGGCCTGATGGTGCTGGTGGGCCTCTCCGCGAAGAACGCGATCCTGATCGTCGAGTTCGCCCGCGAGCTGGAATTCGCCGGACGCACGCCGCTGGAGGCCGCGATCGAGGCCGCCCGCCTGCGCCTGCGCCCGATCCTGATGACCTCGATGGCCTTCATCATGGGCGTGCTGCCCCTGGTGCTGGCCAGCGGCGCTGGCGCCGAGATGCGCTCGGCGATGGGTGTCGCGGTGTTCGCCGGGATGATCGGCGTGACGGCCTTCGGCCTGTTCCTGACCCCGGTGTTCTATGTGCTGCTGCGCGCGATGACCGGCAACCGGCCGCTGAAGCTGCATGGCGAGGCCGACCCGCACCTCGAGGCCTTCGCCGGCACCGAGGAAATGCACGCCAAGCTGCACGGCGGCGGCGATGCCCGCCCCCTGCCCGCGGCCCCGCGCCACGGCCATGAATGAGAAGAAGGAGAACGAGATGTCCTTCCTGACGAAGACCAGACTGCTGACCCCCTTGCTCGCCGCGCTGGTGCTGGCCGGCTGCGCCAATGTGCCGGTGGCCGAGCCCCATGCGCTGCCGGCCACGCCGGCGGCTTTTAAAAAGCACCAGGCCCTGCCGGGCGCCGCCACCCAGGCCCAGCTCGAGTGGTGGAAGACCTTCGCCGACCCGCAGCTCGACGCGCTGACCGCGCAGGCGCTGGCCCACAACACCAGCCTGCAGGCCGCCACGGCCCGGCTGGCCCAGGCCCGCGCGCTGCTGAAGAACGCCGACGCGAACCGCCTGCCGCAGCTCGGCGCCCAGGGCGGGGCGGCCCGCCAGGGTGGCGATGCCGCGCAGCAGCGCGGCAGCAGCTACAACGTTGGCCTGGCGGCCTCCTATGAGCTGGACCTGGTCGGCCGGCTGTCCCAGGCCAGCCGCGCCGCGCGCCTGGACGCGCAGGCGGCCGAGTCGCTGCTGGCCGGAGCGCGCCTCCTGGTGCAGGCCGATGTTGCGCAGACCTATTTCGCGCTGCGCGCGCTAGATGCCGAGCGCGCCCTGGTGCGCGAGACCGTGGCCGCCTACCGCGACACCCTGAAGCTGACCGAGCGCCGCCATGCGGCCGGCGACATCGCCGAGCTGGATGTCGCGCGGGTGCGCACCGAGGTCGCCTCGACCGAGGCGCAGGCGCTGGCGCTGGACCGCCGCCGCAGCGAGCTGGAGACCGCGCTGGCGGTGCTGGTCGGCGAGCTGCCGGCCAGCCTGGCGGTGGCCGAGGGCCAATGGACCGAGACCCTGCCGCTGGTGCCGGCCGGCCTGCCCAGCAGCATGCTGGCGCGCCGCCCCGACATCGCCGCCGCGCAGGCCGGCTATCAGGCCGCGCAGCAGCGCCTGGGTGTCGCGCAGAAGGCCTGGTTCCCGACCCTGAACCTGACCGCGACCGCCGGTGGCGTCTCGCCGGAGCTGTCGGACCTGTTCAAGAGTTCGGCCGGGCTGTGGGGCGTCAACGCGCTCTTGAGCCTGCCGCTGTTCGACGGCGGCCGGCGCGAGGCCGGCGTGCAGAACGCCGCGGCCCAGGCCGACGAGGCCGCGGCGCGCTACCGCGAGCAGGTGCTCCTGGCCTTCAAGGACGTCGAGGACCAGCTCTCGGGCCTCGCCCTGCTGGCCGCGCAGCGCGAGGTGCA
This sequence comes from Roseateles sp. DAIF2, assembly GCF_015624425.1. NCBI lineage: Bacteria > Pseudomonadati > Pseudomonadota > Betaproteobacteria > Burkholderiales > Sphaerotilaceae > Roseateles > Roseateles sp. DAIF2. The sequence goes on from NZ_CP049919.1 coordinate 863,478, forward strand.
GGCCCAGGCCGTGGCCTCGGCGCAGCGCGCGCTGCAGCTGTCGGACTCGCGCTACCGCAACGGCCTGGTCAGCCAGCTGGAGCTGCTGGACGCGCGCCGCAGCGAGCTGGCGAACCGCCGCCAGGCCCTGCAGGTGCGGGCCGCGCAGTACCAGTCGACCATTGCCCTGATCAAGGCGCTAGGCGGCGGCTGGGGTTGACAGAAGACCTGCCGTGGCGGCTCAACCGTCACGGCAGGAATTTCTGATAGTCGCCCGCGCGCAGCGCGGCGGCCATCTCCTGGGCCAGGGCCTCGACCTGCTTCCGGGTCTCGGCGTCGCGCGAGTTGCCGATGCGCCAGAGTTCGACGAAGTCTTTTGCGCAGCGACCGCGCGTACAGGCCTCTAGCAGGCGGATGTCCTGCTCGGGCGCGTGAGACGGGCTGGTGGCGAGTTCCTGGGCCAGGCTGAATGCCGCATAGAAGCGGTGGCGGGACTGGCTCTCTCGTATCGCCTCCCCGTTCCAGTACGGACGAACGGGCATGAAGAGATGCAAATGGCCTTGCTGCGCCAACAGCTGAGCATGCTGCCGCGCCTTGAGCGGATCGAAGTAGTCCGGAACCTGACCGATCGCTCGCTGTAGCGCCAGCCCATGGACATCGTCGGCCAGAGGTTGGTCGATGTCATGATGCTGGAAGAAGGGCTCGCAGCGCCTGTTGATGGTGTCCAGTGCTTGGAGCCGCAGGGCATGATTCGGCTGCTTGTCAGCGCCGATCATGGGGTCCCGGTCGGGAGCGACCAGTCTGCCGGCATTGGCCTGCCCATAGGCCCGCCTGCAAGCCTGGGTAATGGCTAGCGCTGCAGCGAAAGAGCCGGCTTCTCGGGCTTCGCGCAAACGTAGGGCCTGCACATAAGGCTGCTCGCCGCTGAAGCCAGAGGTCCAGTCGCCTTGTGCTGCCGGACCTGAAGCCGATGCGACTGGCTGGTATGCGGCGGAGGGCCCAGCCGATATGGCTGAACCGCGCGATCCCTGGCCTGCCTGATCGGAGTTGCGAGCGGCAACGGCGGTCTGCTTTGGCGTTTGCTCTGCTTCAGCGTGGCTGGAGCGCCCTGTTGCCTGCCAGACAAGCCATGCCAGCCCCGATGCGCAGATCAAGGCTCCGAACATCAAGGAGCTGTTTTTGATCATGCACAGGGGCCGCCGGCCTTCGCCTGGCTAGGGTCTGAGAGCTTGACGGTGCGTGCATCCGCATTGATATCGGTAATCCAAAAGGTGTAGGTGCCTCCGACGTTGTAGCGAACGTCAACGCGGCTCCCTACAGCGATGGTGTGAAGTCCACCGCCATAGGCCACCAGCACGGCGTCCTGTGCGACAAAGTAGCCGACCGCTTTGTCTTGATCGACGGTCGCGTTGTTAGTCGGTGCCACTGTGGCGCAGCGCGGAAGCTTGGGGCTTACAGCGTCCCTGATCTCTTCCTTCCAGCCGCCCAGCAAGTTGGCTGCGCGTTCGACAGTCGCGGCCAAGCTCGTCAAGAAGCGCTCACAGTCGCGCCCAATGCAGACGGTGTAGTTGTTGCGGGCCAAGTGGCCATAAATTTCGACTCGCGCAAGAGCATTGGTGTGGAAGTTCAGGAACTCTCGGTCCAGAAAGCTCTCAATGTCCTCCTGCGGAAGACATGGATCCCATGATGCCGTGCTTTCTTTTGAGGTGCTTTCGTTCGCTGCAGTACTGGGGCGTGTGGCTGTCGCGCCAGGGTCGCAGACGGCAAGTGGCCGTGAGTTCAAAGTCTGCCGTTGCAGCGACTTCGCAGGAGCAGATGCGGCGGCGGCACCCACCGTGGGCAGACGCTGTTCGGCGTGGATGGAGGGCGTGAGCAGTAGCAGCGTGCTGCAGATGGCGGGCAGCATGAAATGCCGTGCGCGGTGGAACAAGCTTGACATTGGGAACCTCCCCGGTTCTTTGTGTGAATTGGAGGCAAGAGCCTATGAGTCACGAAGAGCCAAGAGCAAGGAGGTTTTCGGACGATTGATCGTTCAAAAGCTCATGTCACTGCATGCGGTCGGTGTGCTAGCTGCTGCTTCGCGAATGTCCGCGATGCGGTGAAAGTCCAACGGACCGACCGTTGGCTTGATCGAAGCAAAGCCTGTGTTTGATGGCGCGACAGGTAGGTGCAGGCAGCCAGCGATCCATCCGGGCTAGACTGGCGCGCCGCATCGCCCACCGCATGCGGCCGCCGTTTTCCAGCGCCTTCCATGAGCGAACCCCAGATCTTCCAGCCGGCCGGGCTGGTTCCCACGCCCGAGCAGCGGGCCATCCAGCTGGCCCGTCTGCGGCATCTGCTGGTCGAGGCCAATGCCGGCGCGGCCAAGACCACCACCCTGGCGCTGCGCATCGCGCAGGCCCTGCAGCGCGGCTGCCCGCCGGAGAGGGTGCTGGCGCTGACCTACACCCGCCCCGCGGTGCAGGCGTTGCGCGAGCGCCTGGCCGAGATCGGCCTGCCGGCGTCGCTGCTGCGGCGCCTGGCGATTTCCACCTTCGACGAGTTCTGCGCCGCGCTGCTGCGCGGGCTGGAGGGCGGCGAGCCGGCATTTCTCTCGACGCCGGAGCAGCTCGGCCCCTGGGTGCAGCGCGCGCTGGCGCGGGCGCAGAGCCTGCCGCAGGAGCCCTATCCGGAGGAGCTGGCCCATGCCGGCGTCGGCGAGCTGCTGGTCGAGGGCCTGCTGAAGTCCTTTGCGCTCCTGAAGGGCGGCATGGCGCTGGACCGGCGCGACGAGGAGCAGGGCCGTTTGACGCCGGCGCTGGCCGAGGAGCTGGGCTTCGACTACCTGAGCCTGCGCGTCTGGTCGGCCTACGAGGCGCTGCGCCGCGGCGGCAACCCGGACCGGCCGGTTTTCCGCGCCGAGGGCGATGCCACCTATGACCTGGCCCGCGCGCTGGCCGGCGAGGCGGCCGATCTCTACCAGCCGGCGCTGCAGCGCGAGCTGGCCCTGCTGGTGCTGGACGAGATGCACGACACCAACCGCGCGATGTTCGACGTGCTGGCCGCGCTGCTGCGCGCCAACCCGCAGGCCGCCTTCGTCGGCGTCGGCGACCGCGACCAGGTGATCCACGGCTCGGCCGGCGCCGAGGCGGCCTTCATGGGCGAGACCTTTTTGCGCGAGATCGGCCCGGCCGAGCGCCTGCCGCTGAGCGCCACGCATCGCTTCGGGTCGGCGCTGTCGCAGGCGGTCGGCCGGCTCGCCCACAAGCCCTATGCCAGCAGCGCCAGCGCGCGCGATACCGCCCTGACCCTGCTGGCCTGCGAGGGCCCGGCCGACATGAGCCGCCAGGTGCTGGAGCAGGTGCGCGCGCATCTGGGCGCGGGGCAGGGCGGCGAGCTGCGCATCCTGCTGCGCCATCCGGCCCAGTCGGTGCTGATCGAGGACAGGCTGCTGAAGGCCGGCGTCGACTACGCCACCGAGGGCTTCGCCGCCTATCTGCAGCGCCCCGAGATCCTGCTGGTGCGTGGCCTGCATGCGCATGGGCGCGAGGACTTCGAGGGCTTCGAGACGCCGGCGGCGCGCGCGGCGCTGCTGCGCGCGCTGCTGCAGTTCGCCGGCGTGCCGCCCGCGGCCGACGAGGACGAGGCGCGCGTCGCCGAGCAGGGCCTGGCCGAGGCGGCCTCCAGCCCGGCCTATCTGCGCGAGTTCATCGAGGGCCAGGTCTTGCGCCGCGCCGCGTCCGGCGCGCGAGCGCTGCTGCAGGCGGCCGCGGCGCTACTGCGCGAGGACGACATGGCGCGCTTCATCGCCGGCTTCGAGGCGGCGCTGGACCCGCGCCGCCTGGCCGGCCGGGTGCTGGTGCGGCGACAGGACGCCGAGCAGGTGGCGGCCGGCATCCAGCAGCTGCTCCTGCTGGCGGCGCAGGAGGGCGGCGAGCTGCAGGCCTTCTTCCGCGTGCTGCACAGCCAGGCGAACCGGCTGCTGCGCAGCGGCGCCGGCAGCCGGCCGAAGAGCGGCGGCCGTGTCGTGCTGTCCAGCATCGAGGCGGCCAAGGGCCTGGAGTTCGAGCATGTGCTGCTGCCCGGCCTGAGCCGCGGCGTATTCGCCGGCACCGGCTCGGCGCATGAGAACCGCAACCTGCTCTATGTCGCAATGACGCGCGCGCGCGGCCGGCTGACCCTGCTCTATGACCGCCGCGCGCCCTCGCGCTACCTGATCGACGCCGGCCTGCTGCCGCCGGTCTCGTGATCAGTCCTCGTTGAGCGCCGCGAAGCGCTCGGCGAGGAAGTCCAGCAGCGCGCGCACCGCCGGCAGCTGGCCGCGCCGCGAGGCGAACACCGCGTGGATGATCTCGCGCCGCGGTGACCAGTCGGGCAGTACCGGCACCAGCTCGCCGCGTTCGAACTGCTCCAGCATCAGCATGCGCGGCAGCTGCACGATGCCGACCCCGGCCACCGCCGCATCGCGCAGCGCCAGCATCGCGCGGGTCACATAGCGCGGCCGGTGCAGCACCTCGGCCCGCGCGCCGTCCGGCCCCTCCAGCAGCCAGGCATGCTGGTCCTGCGGCTGGCCCAGATCCAGGCTGGGAAAGCGCCCCAGATCGGCCGGCCCGGCCGGCGCACCCAGGCGCGCCAGCAGCGCGGGGCTGGCGACCAGGCATTGGCCGCGGTCCGACAGCACCCGCAGCAGCAGCTCGCTGTCCTGCAGCGGCGGCGGCCGCACGCGGATCGCGATGTCGATGCCCTCGGCCACCACGTCGACGCGCCGGTTCGTCTCCTCCAGATGCAGCTCGACGCGCGGATGCGCGGCCAGGAACTCGGCCAGCATCGCGCCGATGCGCGCCGACAGCAGGGCCACCGGGCAGCTCATGCGCACTACGCCGCGCGGCTCGGCATGGGCCAGCGCGATCGCCTCCTCGGCGGCCTCGGCCTCGACCAGCATCGCGCGGCAATGCGCGTAATAGGCCCGGCCCAGCTCGGTCACCGCGAAGCTGCGGGTCGAGCGCAGCAGCAGCCGCGTGCCCAGGCGCTCCTCCAGCAGCGCGATGCGCCGGCTCAGCTTGGACTTCGGCAGGCCCAGGGCGCGGCCCGCCGGCGCGAAGCCGCCATGCTCGACCACCTGGGCGAAGTAGTACAGATCGTTGAGGTCGGTCGCCTTCATCGTTCTATTTTCGGAACACTGCGGCCGATTATCGCCATCTACCGCGGTTGGTGTTCCATTCCTATTCTTCCCCTCAGGTTCCAGGCCGATCCGGAACCGCCCCAAGAAAGGAAGAAACGCCATGTCGAACAAGAAGATCCTCGGTGCCTACAGCGCCCCGCGGCCCCATTGGGTGGGCAACGGTTTCCCGGTGCGCTCGCTGTTCAGCTACGGCAGCCATGGCCAGGCGCTGAGCCCCTTCCTGCTGCTGGACTACGCGGGCCCGGCCAGCTTCCCGCCGGCCGACGCACCGCGCGGCGTCGGCGTGCATCCGCACCGCGGCTTCGAGACCGTCACCATCGTCTACCGCGGCGAGGTCGCGCATCGCGACTCGACCGGCGCCGGCGGCCTGATCGGCCCGGGCGATGTGCAGTGGATGACGGCCGCCTCCGGCATCCTGCACGAGGAGTTCCACTCCGAGGCCTTCACGCGCAGCGGCGGCGAGCTGGAGATGGTGCAGCTGTGGGTCAACCTGCCGGCGCGCGACAAGCTCGGTGCGCCCGGCTACCAGACCCTGCTGGATGCGCAGATCCCGGTCGTCGAGCTGCCGGAGGCCGCCGGCCGCCTGCGCGTGATCGCCGGCGCCTACGCGGGCCGGCGCGGCCCGGCGCGCACCCACACGCCGATCGATGTCTGGGACCTGCGCCTGAACCCCGGCGGCCGCGTGCGCCTGGCCCTGCCCGAGGGGCAGACCACGGCCCTGGTGGCGCTCAGCGGCCTGGTGCTGGCGAATGAGCAGCAGCTGCTGGGCGAGGCGCAGTGGATGCATTTCGACCGCGCTGGCGACGCCATCGAGATCGAGGCCCGGCAGGAATCGCGCCTGCTGCTGCTGGGCGGCGCGCCGATCGACGAGCCCATCGTCGGCCAGGGGCCCTTCGTGATGAACAGCGAGGCCGAGATCGCGCAGGCGCTGGACGACTTCCGCAGCGGGCGCTTCGGCCGGATCGCGGCGAGCCAGACCTGACCCCTTTCTTCTTCTCTTCACCTTCCTCAACCCTCCCGAAAGGAGACCCACACCATGACCCAGATCGCCAACTTCAATGGCCAGCGCCCCGTGATCGATCCCGATGACGCGGTGATGCTGCTGATCGACCACCAGAGCGGCCTGTTCCAGACCGTCAATGACATGCCCAGCCCCAAGCTGCGCGCGCATGCCGGCGCGCTGGCGAAGATGGCCACGCTGGCCAAGATGCCGGTGATCACCACCGCCTCGGTGCCGCAGGGCCCGAACGGCCCGCTGATCCCCGAGATCCACGCCAATGCGCCGCATGCGCAGTACGTGGCGCGCAAGGGCGAGATCAATGCCTGGGACAACCCCGACTTCGTCGCCGCGGTCGAGGCCACCGGCCGCAAGACCCTGATCATCGCCGGCACGATCACCAGTGTCTGCATGGCCTTCCCGGCGATCAGCGCGGTGCAGGCCGGCTACAAGGTGTTCGCGGTGGTTGACGCCTCCGGCACCTATTCCAAGATGGCCCAGGAGATCACGCTGGCGCGTGTGGTGCAGGCCGGCGTCGTGCCGATGGACACCGCGGCCGTGGCCTCCGAGATCCAGCGCACCTGGAACCGCGCCGATGCGCTGCAATGGGCCGAGGTCTACACCCAGATCTTCCCCGAATACCGGCTGCTGATCGAAAGCTACGGCAAGGCCCAGGACGTCGCCAAGAGCGGCGAGCAGCTGGATTCGCAGCGCGCCTGAGCGCGCGACTTCGTCACCCCACCCCTTTTGAAAGGACTCATGATGAGCAAGCCCTACACCCGCCTGGACAAGAACAATGCCGCCGTGCTGCTGGTCGACCACCAGGCCGGCCTGCTGTCCCTGGTGCGCGACATCGACCCGGACAAGTTCAAGAACAATGTGCTGGCCCTGGCCGACCTGGCCAAGTATTTCCAGCTGCCCACCATCCTGACCACCAGCTTCGAGGACGGCCCGAACGGCCCGCTGGTGCCCGAGCTGAAGCAGATCTTCCCGGATGCGCCCTTCATCCCGCGCCCCGGCCAGATCAATGCTTGGGACAACGAGGACTTCCTGAAGGCCGTCAAGGCCACCGGCAAGAAGCAGCTGATCATCGCCGGCGTCGTCACCGAGGTCTGCGTGGCCTTCCCGGCGCTGTCGGCCCTGGCCGAGGGCTACGAGGTCTTCGTCGTCACCGATGCCTCCGGCACCTTCAATGAGATCACGCGCAACGCCGCCTGGAACCGCATGGCCGAGGCCGGCGCGCAGCTGATGAGCTGGTTCGGCGTGGCCTGCGAGCTGCACCGCGACTGGCGCAACGATGTGGCGGGCCTGGGTGCGCTGTTCTCCAACCATATCCCGGACTACCGCAACCTGATCACCAGCTATAGCGCTACGAAAGGCTGAGATGAGGCCCCTCGTCCAAGGAGTACCTTGGCCGGTCCCCCGAGGGGACGGCGCTGCTTGCCGGATCGACCGGCAAGCAGCGGCCTGCGGCGGGCCGGCTTGGGAGCGGCCCTGCGCTCGGCCCGCAAGTTCATTCACTCTGGAGAGCTGAAATGGACTCGGCGGAGCAACAAGGCCGCGTCGCGCTGCTGCGCCCCGCCAGCGGCGGCCCGGCCCTGGTGCTGGAAGACGGCAGCCATGTGCTGGCCGAGCAGCTCGATGGGCAGGTGCTGGCGCCGGGCCAGCTGCTGCGCGGGCGCATGACCGCGTTCGGCGTCGAGGACTGGTTCGATGCGGCCAGCGGCGCGCGGGTGCCGGTGTTCGTGCAGGCCTGGGGCCTGTCGCTGGAGGCGGTGCGCGGCGAGCTGGGTTGATCCGGGGCGCAGGGCGGCGCGGGCCGGGCGAGAATCGATGGATTCCGTCCGGTCCTATCTTTTCCCTTTTCCATGCGCGAACTGCTCGACCTCCTGATCGCCCACGGCGTGCTGCTGGTGTTTGCCGTCACCCTGGCGGCGCGCGCCGGGGCGCCGCTGCCGGCCGCGCCCCTGCTGGTGGTGGCCGGCGGGCTGGCGGCCGAGGGGCAGATCTCCGGCTGGGGCGCGCTGGCGGTCGCGGTGCTGGCCAATATCGGCGGCGACGCGGTCTGGTTCGTCGCCGGCCGCAGCCATGGGCATCGCGTGATGAAGCTGCTGTGCCGCATCTCGCTGTCGCCGGATGCCTGCGTGCGCCAGAGCGAGGGCCTGATCCTGCGCTGGGGCGGTCAGGCCCTGCTGGCCGCGAAGTTCCTGCCCGGCGTCTCGGTGGTGGCCGCGCCGATGGCCGGGGCCCTGGGCATGAGCTGGCGGCGCTTCCTTGGCTACGACCTGCTGGCCGGCCTGCTGTGGAGCGGCGCCTTCCTGCTGCTGGGCTGGATGCTGGCCGAGCAGATCCAGCAGGTGCTGGACATGCTGGCGGGGGCCGGCTACATCGCGCTGGCCGCGCTGGCGCTGATCGTCGCGGGCCTGATCCTGCGCCGCCTGTGGCAGCGCCTGCGCTTCGCGCGCCGCACGCGCGGCGGTCGCATCACGGTGGCCGAGGCCGCGGCCCTGCAGCGCCGCGGCGCGCGCGAGGCGCCACTGTTCATCGATGTGCGCGCCGCCGGCGGCGTGGCGGTGGATCCGCGCCGCATCCCCGGCGCGCTGCTGCTGGAGCTGGACCAGATCAAGGCCCGGGCCGCCAGCCTGCCGCGCGACCGCGAGCTGGTGCTTTACTGCAACTGCCCCAACGAGGTCAGCGCCGCGCTGGGCGTGACCCTCTTGGGCGAGGCCGGCCTGACGCATGCCCGCGCGCTGGTCGGCGGGCTGGACGGCTGGGCCGCGGCCGGGCTGCCGGTCGCCCAGGGCTGATCCACCACCGCCGCTGCTGTTGCTTTTGCTCCATTAGGGGGTGATCGCGCCCGGCCGCGGGTGCAACACTTGACCTCATCGGCTGCTCCCAAGGAAGGGCCGGCGGATGAGCAGTAGCAGCAGTGATGGTGATGGCGACGCGATCCAGGACCTGGTGCGGGAGCGCCGCGCCGCGCTCTATGGCGACCATGCGCCGCCGGAAGGCGAGGGCCTGTGGGGCCTGGCGCTGTCGGGCGGCGGCATCCGCAGCGCCACCTTCTGCTTCGGCCTGATCAAGGCGCTGGCGCGCGAGGGCGCGCTGCTGCGCTTCGACCTGCTATCCACCGTCTCCGGCGGCGGCTATATCGGCGCGGCGGTCGGCAAGCTGTTCCACCAGGCGCGCAGCCCGGCCGAGGTGGTGCAGACCGCCGAGGCGCTGGCCAGCGCCGACAAGCGCTGGCTGGCCTGGTGGCTGCGCGCCAACGGCCGCTACCTGATCCCGCGCGGCCTGGCCGATGCGCTGTTCGCGGCCTCGCTGTACCTGCGCAACCTGCTGGCCATCCATCTGGAGATCGGCATCCTGGGCCTGCTGCTGGGCGCGGTGCTGGCGCTATTCAACATCCATCTCTGGCCCTGTGTGCAGGCCTGGCTGCCGGGTAGCGAGCCGGAGCGCAGCCTGGCGCTGCGCCTGCTGGTCTGGCTGCCGAGCAGCTGGCTGCTGCTGGCGCCGCAGTCCGCGGTCGCGCTGCTGCTGGCCTGCGCCTACTGGATGGTGCGCGAGCCCGGCCGGCGCGCCGCCTGGTCGCGCCTGGTGCTGGCGGCCACGCCGGCGCTCTGGGCCGGGGTGGCGGCGTTGCTGTGGTGGCTGCGGCCACGCGCCGTGGCCGGGGTCGCGGCGGATGCCGACTTCTGGCCGCCTGCGCTGTGGTGGGTCTGGGCGCTGGCCTTCGGCGCGGCGCTGGCCTGGGTGCTTGCGCCGCTCTACGCCGCGCTGCTGGCGCGCTGGCTGCTGCGCGCGGCGCGCCGGCAGGGCGAGACGCCGCCGGGCCCGCGCGAGCTGGCCGAGGCCTGCCGGCAGCGCCTGACCGGTCAGCTGGCGGGGCTGGGCCAGCTCGCGCTGGTGCTGCTGCTGCTGGGCCTGCTGGACCGGCTGGCCTGGTTCCTGGCCTTTGAGCTGGGCAAGCCGGGCTGGTACGGCACCGCGCTGGTCGCGCTGTCGGGCCTGCTGCGCCTCTTGCTGCCGCGCCTGGTGCCGAGCAGCTCGACCCTGGCGCCGGCCTGGGGCCTGTCGCTGGCGACACTCGGGCATCTGGCCGGTCTGCTGCTGCTGTTCCTGCTGGGCACCTGGTGGGTGTCGCTGGCCTATGCGCTGGTGCTGCAGCCCGATGTGGCCGCGCTGATCGCACCAGGCTCGAGCCGGCGCGCGCTGCTGCTGCTGATGGCCTGCCTGGGCTTCGCGCTGCTGACGGCCTGGAACATCGACTTCCTGAACCTCTCCTCCTTGCACCAGTTCTACCGCGCGCGCCTGGTGCGCAGCTATCTGGGTGCGGCGAACGGCCAGCGCTTCACGCCGGCGCGCGAGGGCAGCGACGATCCGCGCCTGCGCCCGCTGGAGGTGCCGCCGCAGGAGCCCGATGGCGGCTGGCGCGTGGCTTCGGTCGATGCGATGCACCGCGGCGACGACCTGCCGCAGCGCCGCTACGCGCCGCATGCGAACGGCGGCCCGGTGCACCTGATCAACTGCTGCATCAACCAGACCCATGATCCGCGCGGCGGCCTGTTCAACCAGGACCGGCGCGGCCTGCCGTTCACGATCGGGCCGCGCGGCGTCGCGCGCGTCGGCCTGCGGCCCTGGCGCAAGCTGGGAGGGCTGCGCGCGATGTCGCTGGGCAGCTGGATGGCGATCTCGGGCGCGGCCTTCGCGCCGGGCCTGGGTGGCATGACGCGCACCGGCGTCGCGGTGCTGGCGATGACGGCCGGACTGCGCCTGGGTCATTGGTGGGACAGCCGCGGCCTGAAGGATGCGCGGCGCGAGCGCGACAAGCGCCGCACGCCCTGGGCGCCGAAGTCGCGCATGGTGCTGGACGAGCTGCGCGGCCGCTTCGACGCCGAACGCATGCGCCATTGGTACCTCAGCGACGGCGGTCATTACGAGAACACCGGCGCCTATGCGCTGCTGGCCGAGCAATGCGGCCTGATCGTGTTGGCCGATTGCGGCGCCGATCCGCGCTACGGCTTTGGTGACCTGGAGAACCTGGTGCGCAAGGCCCGCATCGACCTGCAGACCGAGATCGAGTTCCTGCGCCCGGCGCGCCGCCATGGCGAGGCGGCCGATGGCCGCCTGTCGGCACCGTCGGCCTTCGGCTCGCTGAACGACCTGGCCTCGGCGCAGAGCATCAGCAGCCTGGCGCTGGCTCGCATCCAGTACCGGCGCAGCGGCGCGCGCGGCCTGCTGGTGGTCGTCAAGCCGAACATCTGCCCGGGCCTGCCGGTGGACCTGATCAACTTCAAGCGCGAGAACCCGCTGTTCCCGCAGCAGTCGACCACCGACCAGTTCTTCGACGAGGCGCAGTGGGAGAGCTACTTCACCCTCGGCGAGGAGCTGGGCGCCAACCTCGGCGATGGCCTGCTGCACCGCCTGCCCGAACTGGCCGATCGGGCCTTCGTCGTCGACGACGGCGTCAGCATGGGCCGGCGCGAGGGCGATGCCTTGCCCGGCCGCGGCGAGCCGGCCGCCGCCGGCAAGGCGGCAGCTGCAGCTTCGTCCCGCATGCCGGCGCGCCTCGGCGCCGGCCGTGCGGTGGCCGCGACCGTGGGCCTGAGCGCCGCGACGACCCTGGGCATCTCGCTGTGGCAGACGATCGACGCGCTGCGCACCCAGGGCTCGGAGGCGCAGCGCGAGGAGCGCCAGGCGCTGCGCGAGTTGGGCGAGCAGTTCGGCCGGCTGCAGGGCGGCACGGCCGATGGCGGCAAGGAGCTGGCCGCGCTGGCCGGCCAGCTGCTGCGCGTGGCCGACACGCAATGCCGAGGCGCTGGCGCCGGTGGCAACGCGTCGCAGGCCGGCTGGTTCCGCGGCTCGACCCTGGCGCAATGCGTGCTGCAGCAGACCCTCGCGCTATGCCTGCCGCGGCGCGGGGAGCTGCCGGCCTGCGCGCTGCTGCTGGAGTCACCCGCCCAGCGCTGCCTGGACATGGGCTGGCAGCGCCGCCAGCAGCAGCCGCGCCTGCTCTACTGGGGCCTGGACCTGAACCCGCCGGCGCCGAGCTGCCCGCCGGCGGCCCTGCTGGCGCTGGGCCCGGCCGGCACCCCTGCCGCGAGCGCGATGCCGGCGCCGCCGGCCGGCACCGATGCGCGCCAGGCCTGCCAGGCCCACAGCTTCTATCTGCAGATCCATGGCCCGGCCCAGCGCGCGGCGGCCGAGCGGCTGCGCGAGCGCTGGCAGGGTCAGGGCTTGCGCGTGGCGCCGGTCGAGGACCTGCTGGCCGCCAGCGCCCGCAGCGGCGAGCCGCCGCCCCGGCCCTATGCCCGCACCACGCTGCTGCTGCCGCCCGACGACCCGGCCGCGCAGGCCTGCGTGAGGGCGTTGCGCCCGCCGTCCGACTGGGACCTGCTGCGGCCGGCCGGCGGCCTGCAGGGCACGCCGGGGGTGATCGAGGTGTGGTGGGCGCGCTGAGACCTCATGCCTGCGGGCCAGCGCTGGTTTCTAATGCCGGCATCCTCGCCGGCCCTTCTTGCTCACTCACCATCGTGCTGAAACTGCTGCGCTCCCTGCTGTCTTCCACCGCCTCCGCAGCCCCGGCTCCGGCCGTGGCGCGTGCCCTGCCGCCGACGCGGATCGCGGCGCCCGGCGTCGAGGACCTGCTGCTGGCCGATCTGCTGACCGAGGCCGAGGGCCTGCCCTTCGTCGACTGGGCCCGGGTTCATGACTGGGTGGCACGAATTCCCGAGGATGATGCGTCGTCCGCATCGGCGCCGGATGCGGCGCGGGCGGTGGCCTGGACCGCCTGCGAGCGGGCCTGGCTGGAGCATCTGCGCGCCGCGCTCGGCGCCGGCTACCGGATCGATGCGGGCGAGGACGATGTGCTGCTGCTGTCCACCCTGGAACCCGCCGTGGCCGCCGCGACGCGGGCCTTCGTGAGCAAGACCCGGCAGCGGGTGGTCCGGCTGCTCGACGGTGTCGCGGAGGTGCCCGCCTGGGGCCACGAGATCTTGATCGTGTTCGAGGACGAGGCGAGCTACTACCGCTATGTGTCCTTCTACTACCCCGAGGCCGGCGAGTTCGCGGCCAGCGGCGGCATGTACATCAACCAGGGCTGCGGGCATTTCCTCACCGTGCAGGCGGACCTGCGCGCGATCGAGCCGGTGATCGCGCATGAGCTGACCCATGCCTGCCTGGGCCATCTGCCGCTGCCGGCCTGGCTCAACGAGGGCCTGGCGGTGAACACCGAGCAGCGGCTCTGCCCGCCGCCCGGCGATGTGTTCGGCGCGCGTCCCAGCCCGCAGGAGATGCACGCGCGCCACCAGGAATTCTGGGGTGCGGGCGAGATCCAGGAGTTCTGGTCGGGGCGCTCCTTCCTGCGTGCCGACCAGGGCAACGAGCTGTCCTACGACCTGGCGCGCATCCTGGTGGCGCAGCTGTCCGCCGCCGACTGGGCGCGCTTCCGCGACTTCGTGCTGGCCGCCAACCTGGAGGACGCGGGCGCGGCGGCGGCCCGCGCGCATCTGGGCATGGAACTCGCCGACCTGATCGCCGCCCTGCTGGAGCAGCCCGCCGACCCGTGCCGCTGGGCGCCCGATCCGCGGCGCTGGGAGGAGGCACCGGAGCGAGGGGCGTTTGCGCCGCCGCGATGAAGGCGTGCGCGCTCACAGGGTGCTTGCTGGTCTTGTCGGCATGCTTCCCGTCCGTTCATGCCGATCGGGACGGGCAGGCATCGGCGATGGCTTCTCCTCCTCCTCCTCCCGCGATCCTGCCCGGCGCGGTCGAGCGTCTGGGCGTGCAGCGCTTCGACGAGGCGGCAGCCGCCCTGGAGCGGCCGTTCGCGGAGCCCCTCGAGCTGTTGCTGCGTCGTGACGGCGAGGCGAGGAATGTCATCGCGCCACCTCATTGCCGGGCTCTGCTGGACTTGCGGCAGCACATCGTCGGCACCCGGCCCGCGATCGACTGGGGCGTCTTGCAGCAGCGGCTGGCGGATTGTCGGGCGCTGCAATGGCTGACGCGAGCGGCGCCGCCGCTGCACAGCGCCTTGCCCGTCGATCTGGCGGCGGCGCGCGACACGCGGCTCTGGCCCGCGCAGGCGCTGCGGCCCGCCGTCTCCCCCGACGAGATGGCCGCTATCCAGGCGCGTCCAGCGGCCAGTCTGCACGAGTTCAGCGGCCGGCGCCAATGGCGGTTCGTCGCCAGCGCGGGCCAGCAGGGTCAGGTCTTGCAACTGCGAGGCCCGGCCTACGAGCTGCAACTGCAATGGCTGGCGCGCGCCGACTTCGACGGCGACGGCTGGGAGGACTGGCTGCTGAACTGGCGGGCGCGTGCCGTCGATGGCAGCTGGCAATCGAGCCGCAACCTGCTGCTGACGCGCAAGCCGTCGCGCGCGGGGTCTTTCTCCGTGCGGGTTTCCGAATAGGCGGCCAAGCGTTATCGTGGGCGCTCAGGCTCCCGCCCGCCATGTCACGTTCGAAACGTACCCCCGGCCCATCAGCCCGTCGCTGCCCCTGCTGCTCGATGGTGAACCGCCTCTGCTTTTGGGGGCCTCGGCCTCCGGCCGTCTGGAAGCGGCCGGTGTTGTGGGCCTGCGCGGCGCTGCTGGCGCTGGGCTTTGGTGCGCTGATCCTCTGGCAACTCGTCGCGGCGATGAAGGGCGCATCGACGGGGGCCGGCCTCATCCTGCTGGCTGGCGCCCTGTGTGCGCTGGGGCTGCTGGGCCTGTGGGTCGCCTGGCGCGGCTGCGAGGCCTGCGTGGCCCGGGTGTTCGGGGAGCTCTGAACGCTCGGCGCGAAAGGAGCTATCGGCGATGCGCCTGGAACCCTATGTCCGTGTCGACGGCCGCTATGCCTTCTCGCTGACGGTCGAGGAACTACTGCGCCTGCGCGGTGAACCCTGGCGGCGGCAGCGCAATACGGTCGAGCTGGATGCCTATGACTATGGCGACATGGTGTTCCGCTTCCAGGACGGCGGGCGGCTGGAGGAGATCACGCTGCAGGCGCCGGTGCTGGAGCCGGGGCCGGTGCTGGCGGTGCCGTTCGCGAGCCTGGCGGACTTTGTCGAGGCACAGGATCCGCAGCACTTCCGTCGCGCCGGCTTCCTGGTCAGCCCGGCGCTGGGCATCGCCTTCGATCCCGGCGAGCCTTGCTGGCTGACCGTGCTGGCGCGCTTTTGCCTGCCGCAATGGGAGGCGTTGGGAGGCTAGGGCCTGTTAACGCTACGGCAGCAGGTCACAACCCTTCGGGAAGGCCCACCCCCAGGGGCCACTCGTCGTTGCAACGCTGGCCCGCACGCGAGTGCGGGCGGCGCGCTGCGCCTAGATTGGCCCCTGGGGGCGAGCCTTCGCGGCCTACTGCCGTAGCGTTAACAGGCCCTGGTTTTCCTCATCGCCCGGCGCAGGGACTGCTGCGCGATGCGTTGAAGGAGGCCTGGCGCGGCTGGGCCACGCTGATGCTGGGCCGGCCGCCGGGTCCGTTCAGCACGATGTTGGTGATCTTGAACGAGTAGATGCTGCTGCTGTTCTTGCCGCTGTTGTTGTAGCGCACATGGACGCGGTCGCCGGTCTCGAGGGTGCTGAGCCCGCCCGCATAGGCGATCAGCACGGCCTCGCCGGCGAACACAAAGTCCAGCCGGCGGTCCTGGTCCAGCGTGATCGGGTTGCCCGGCGCCACGCGGGCGCAGCGCGGCAGCTCGCCGGCATGGGCGGCCGGGAGCAGCAGCGCGGCGCACAGGAGAAGTAGGGTTGAGGAGCGGGCGTCCGGCATCGGGCCTTGATCGGTTGAAGGAAGAAGACAAGGGGCGCAGCCTAGGCCCCTGCAGCTGGCGAGCGCAAGACCGCATTGCGGATATCGATGCTGCGCCAGCGCATGTGGAGGAACATCGGCAGGCATATGCGAAAAGCGTTCATGCGTATGCGCAGGCTTTTCTTGGCCGGTGCCGGGGCGCGGCCTACATTGGACCGACCATGCCCCCACAAGCCGCCTTCGCCACGCATTCTTCTTCTCCACCTGCCGCTGCCGCGCTGCCGGCGCAGGACTTCCAGATCCAGGCCTTCGAAGGGGCGCCGCTGGGCGCCGAGGTGCTGGGCCTGGACCTCGGCCGGCCGCTCAGCGCCGCCGATTTCCAGCGCCTGCATCGCGCGCATCTGGACCACCATGTGCTGGTGTTCCGCGAGCAACGCATCACGCCGGCGCAGCAGGTCGAGTTCAGCCGTCGCTGGGGTGCGCTGCAGATCCATGTGCTGCGCCAGTTCCAGCTCGGGGGGCAGCCGGAGATCCTGCGCATCTCCAATATCCGCGACGCGGCCGGCCAGCCGATCGGGCTGGGCGATGCCGGGCATTACTGGCATTCGGACCTGTCGTACAAGGAGCAGCCCAGCCTGGGCTCGATGCTGCATGCGCAGGAGCTGCCTGCCGAGGGCGGCGACACCCTGTTCGCCAACCAGCATCTGGCCTGGGAGACCCTGCCCAAGGCGCTGCGCGCGCAGATCGACGGCCTGCGTGCCGAGCACAGCTATCTGGCTCGCTACGAGGAGCTGCGCGCGCGCAACCCCTGGCGCCCGCGGCTGACGCAGGCGCAGATCGACGAGGTGAGGCCGGTCGTGCAGCCGGTGGTGCGCACGCATCCGGAGACCGGCCGCAAGGCCCTGTTCGTCAGCGAGCATTTCACGACCCGCATCGTCGGCCTGCCCGAGACCGAGAGCCGCGCGCTGCTGGACGAGCTGTTCGCGCACAGCGTCAAGCCCGAGTTCGTCTACCGCCATCGCTGGCAGCCGCATGACCTGGTGTTCTGGGACAACCGCTCGCTGCTGCATCTGGCCGCCGGCTGCCCGGACCATCTGCGCCGCCTGCTCTACCGCACCACCATCGAAGGCGATCAGCCGCACTGAATCCATGAAGACAAGAAGACGCCTCATCACCACGCGCCTCGCGGCGCTGGGCCTGGCCGCGCTCGCGCTCGGTGGCGCGGCCCGGGCCGAGGGCCAGATCCGCATCGCCGAGCAGTTCGGCGTCGTCTACCTGCTGCTGAACATCGCGCAGGACCAGAAGCTGATCGAGAAGCATGGCAAGGCCCAGGGCCTGGACATCAAGGTCGAGAACGTCAAGCTCTCCGGCGGCGCGGCGGTCAACGACGCGCTGCTGTCCGGCAGCATCGACGTGGCGGGCGCCGGCGTCGGCCCGCTCTTGACCCTGTGGGACCGCACCCAGGGCCGGCAGAACGTGCGCGGCATCGCCTCGCTGGGCAACTTCCCCTACTACCTGACCACCAACAATCCGGCGGTCAAGACGATTGCCGATTTCAGCGACAAGGACCGCATCGCGCTGCCGGCGGTCGGCGTGTCGGTGCAGTCGCGCGTGCTGCAGCTGGCCTCGGCCAAGCTCTGGGGCGACGCGCACTACAACAGGCTCGACAAGCTGCAGATCGCTGTGCCGCATCCGGAGGCGACCGCGGCGATCATCAAGGGCGGCACCGAGATCAGCGCGCATTTCGGCAACCCGCCGTTCCAGGAGCAGGGCCTGGCCGGCAACCCGAACGCGCGCATCGTGCTGAAGAGCTACGAGGTGCTGGGCGGCCCCGCCTCGGCCACCGTGCTCTACGGCACCGAGAAGTTCCGCAAGGAGAACCCGAAGACCTACAAGGCCTTCGTCGACGCGCTGGCCGAGGCGGCCCGCTTCGCCAGCGACAAGCCGGAGCAATCGGCCGACATCTTCCTGCGCACCAACAACTCCAAGCTGGATCGCGACTTCCTGATCAAGATCATCAAGAACCCCGAGGTGCAGTTCAAGCTGACGCCGCAGAACACCTACGCGCTGGCCGACTTCATGCACCGGGTCGGCGCGATCAAGAACCGGCCGGCCTCGGCGAAGGACTATTTCTTCGACGACGCGCATAACGCCGCCGGCAGCTGAAATGGAACTGCCCCTCGCCCAGTCCCGCCCCGCTGAACGCGGGTGGGCCCGGTCGGTCCCCCGGGGGGACGCCGAGTTGCCCGGGCATCGAGCCCTGGCAACTCGGCAGGCGGGCCGGCTCGGGAGCGGCCCAGCGCTCGGCCCGGAAAAACATGCCCTGTTTCATGCGTCGAGGGGCGTGCGAAGCGCGGTGGAGCAACTGAGATGAGCCCCGGCGCACCGGCCGTCACGCCGATCCGCAAGCCCGCGCCGCTGCTGGCGGTGGACCGGGTCAGCCTGCAGTACCGTACGCCGGACCGCCTGGTACAGGCGACGCATGAGGTCAGCTTCGAGGTGCATGAGGCCGAGCGCTATGTGCTGCTGGGCCCCTCGGGCTGCGGCAAGTCCAGCCTGCTGAAGGCGGTGGCCGGCTTCGTCGCGCCGGCCGGCGGCGAGATCCGGCTCGAGGGTCAGGTCGTGCGCGGGCCGGGGCCGGACCGCATCGTGGTGTTCCAGGAGTTCGACCAACTGCCGCCCTGGAAGACGGTGCTGCAGAACGTCGAGTTCCCGCTGCTGGCCTCGCGCAGCCTGGGCCGCAAGGAGGCGGCCGAGCGCGCACGGCATTACCTGGCCAAGGTCGGGCTGGCCGGCTTTGCCCTGGCTTATCCGCACCAGCTGTCCGGCGGCATGAAGCAACGCGTCGCGATCGCGCGGGCGCTGGCGATGCAGCCGCGCGCGCTGCTGATGGACGAGCCCTTCGCGGCGCTGGACGCGCTGACCCGGCGCAAGATGCAGGAGGAGCTGCTGGCGCTGTGGGACGAGGTGCGCTTCACCCTGCTGTTCGTCACGCATTCGATCGAGGAGGCGCTGGTGGTGGGGAGCCGCATCGCGCTGCTGTCGCCGCATCCGGGCCGGCTGCGCGCCGAGATCAACAGCCATGCCTACGATCTGCAGAGCCTGGGCGGCGCTGCCTTCCAGGCCAGCGCTCAGCGCATCCACCGCCTGCTGTTCGAGGAAGCCGAGCCCGAGGCACTCGCGCTGGCGCGGACCGCATGAACAACACCGTCCTGCCCACGCCACCGATCCGCCCCGAGTTCGAGCGCGCGCTGCCCCCGCTGGACGCGGCCGCGCTGCCGGAGCGAGCGCTGCCGCTGGCCGCGCGCGCCTGGCAGCAGGGCTGGCTGCGCCGCGGCCTGATCCTGCTCGTGCTGGCCCTGGCATGGGAGCTGGTCGCGCGCTGGCAGGCCAACGACCTGCTGCTGCCGACCTTCGGCCAGACCGCCCGCGCGGTGGCCGAGGGCCTGGCCAGCGGCGAGCTGATCACCAAGGCGCGCATCTCGCTGGCCCTGCTGCTGCAGGGCTATGCCGGCGGCGTGCTGGCGGCCTTCGGCCTGACGACCCTGGCCGTGTCGACCCGCCTCGGGCGCGACCTGCTGGCGACGCTGACCGCGATGTTCAACCCGCTGCCGGCGATCGCGCTGCTGCCGCTGGCCCTGCTGTGGTTCGGCCTGGGCGCGGGCAGCCTGATCTTCGTGCTGATCCATGCGGTGCTGTGGCCGCTGGCGCTGAACATGCATGCCGGCTTTCAGGCCGTGCCCGAGACCCTGCGCATGGCCGGGCGCAACTACGGCCTGACGGGGCTGCGCTATGTGCTGCAGATCCTGGTGCCGGCGGCGCTGCCGGCGATCCTGGCCGGGCTGCGCATCGGCTGGGCCTTCGCCTGGCGCACCCTGATCGCGGCCGAGCTGGTGTTCGGCGCCTCATCGGGCCGGGGCGGGCTCGGCTGGTACATCTTCCAGAACCGCAACGAGCTCTACACCGACCGCGTCTTCGCCGGGTTGGTGCTGGTGATCCTGATCGGCCTGGCGGTCGAGAGCCTGGTGTTCAACACCTTGGAGCGGCTGACGGTCAAACGCTGGGGGATGCAGCGTTAGGCCGGCCGCGCCACCGGCCATTCGACGACAAAGGTCGTGCCCTCGTCGGGCCGGCTCTTCACCTGGATCGCACCGCACAGCGCGTCGATCATCTGCTTGACCACCACCAGGCCCAGCCCGGTGCCCTGCACGCGGCCGTCATGCTCCTGGCCCAGGCGGTTGAAGGGCTGGAACAGCTGGGCCTGCTGCTCGTCGCTGAGGCCCACGCCGGTGTCCGCCACCTCGATGCGCAGCCGGTCCTCGTGCAGCGAGAGCCGCGCGGTGACGCTGCCGCCGGGGCGGTTGTACTTGATCGCATTGGTCAGCAGATTGGCCAGCACCTGGCGCAGGCGCCGGCCGTCGGAGACCACCACTGCGCTGTCGCCCGCCAGGTGCAGCGCGATATGGCGCTCCTGCGCGGCCTGGGCCACCATGTCGCGGCAATCGTCCAGCACGGCGTTCAGGTCGACCGGCTCCTCGGCCACCTGCAGCATGCCGGCCTCGATGCGGGCGATGTCCAGCACATCGTCGACCAGCTTCAGCAGATGCCAGCCGGCGGTCTCGATATGCCGCAGCCAATCGTGCTGGCGCTCGGACAGGCGCTGCGACTCGCCGGCCAGCAGCTGGGCGAAGCCCAGCACCGCGTTCAGCGGCGTGCGCAGCTCATGGCTCATGCGCGAGAGGAACTCGCTCTTGGCGCGGCTGGCCTGCTCGGCCGCGGCGCGGGCGCGGTCGGCGTCCTGCAGGCGCAGGCGCTCGGCCGTCTCCAGCTCCAGCGCGCGGGTGCGCTCCAGCACGCGCTGCTCCAGCTGCTGGCTCAGCTGCTGCAGCCGCGCCTCGGCCGCGCGGCGCTCCGCCACCTCGGTCTCCAGCCGCCCCACCATCTGCTCCAGGGTCGCGGTGCTGGGCAGGCGCAGCGCCGCCGGCATCAGCCACCACAGCGCGATCGCGGTCACCACCGAGACGCCGGCCGTCGCGGCCTTGGTATAGCCCTGCAACCAGTACTGCGGCCACCAGATCGTCAGGATGTCCACCACATGGGTGCTGCCGCACAGGAAGATGAAGGCCGAGAACATCAGGAAGATCCAGTTGAACTTCAGGTCCTGGCGGCGCCGCACGAAGACCAGCAGGGTCAGCGGGATCGAGAAGTAGGCCAGCGCGATCAGCATGTCGGAGCCGACCATCAGCCCGAGCAGGGTGGGGCTCCACTGGAAGCAGTAGCCATGCGGCAGAAAGCCCTGGCTGGCGGTCCATTGCAGCAGATCCTGACCCATATGGTTCTCCCTGTCGGCGGCGCCCGCTCTTTATGCTCTCGCCGCGCGATGCTGGCAAGCGCGGCGATGCCGCCGGCGTCCTGTGTCCGCGTGACATGCGCTACGCTGCCTGCCACGATGTCTTCCGCCCACCACGCCGCCGCCCCGTTCCCCTTGCGCCTGCCGCCGGGCGCGGACCTGCGCCGCGCCTTGCAGGCCGAACTGCTGACGCAGGGCCAGCGCGCCGGCTTCGTGCTGGCCGGCATTGGCAGTCTCTGCGGCGCCGCGCTGCGCCTGGCCGGCGCGCGGGAGCCGCTGCTGCTGACGGGCGACATCGAGATCCTGAGCCTGAGCGGCAGCCTCTCGCCCGACGGCGCCCATCTGCATATCAGCCTGGCCGATGCCGACGGGCGCGTGCTGGGCGGCCATGTGGCGCCGGGCTGCCTCGTGCGCACCACGGCCGAGCTGCTGCTGCTCTGGCTGCCGGACTGGGATTTCGCCCGCGAGCCCGATCCCGCCACCGGCTACCCGGAGCTGCGCGTGCGGCCTCGGGCATGATGGCGGGCCTGTCTGGCATCGAGGGAGAAGAGGGCCATGGGCCTGGAGTTCGCAAAGACCCTGGCGCTGTTCGTCGCCACCGCGCTGGCCGAGATCGCCGGCTGCTACCTGCCCTGGCTCTGGCTGAAGAAGGACGGCTCGGCCTGGCTGCTGCTGCCCGCCGTGTTGTGCCTGGCCCTGTTTGCCTGGCTGCTGAGCCTGCATCCGCAGGCCGCGGGCCGGGTCTACGCGGCCTATGGCGGCGTCTACATCGGCGCGGCGCTGGCCTGGCTGTGGCTGGTCGACGGCCTGAAGCCCAGCCCCTGGGACCTGGCCGGTGCGGCCGTCGCGCTGTGCGGCATGGCGCTGATCATGTTGCAGCCCCAGCGCGGCTGACGCGATGGTGATCAAGGAGCGGTCGAGATGAGTCGTGAGTCTTCCTTCGCCTGGGCCCTGGTCGGCCCGGGCCGCATCGCCGGCCGCTTTGCCGAGGCGGTGACGCAACTGCCGGGCATGCATCTGGCTGCGGTGGTCGGGCGCGATGCCGCGCGTGCCGCGGCCTTTGCCGCGCGCTGGCCGCAAGGAGAAGAGGGCGCGTTGCCGCGGGCCGGCGACGATCTCGCCGCGCTGCTGACCGATCCGGCGATCGACGGCGTCTATGTCGCGACGCCCCATGCCCAGCATGGCGCCGTGGTGCGCGCCTGCCTGCAGGCCGGCAAGGCGGTGCTGTGCGAGAAGTCGCTGGTGCCGACCCGGGCCGAGGCCGAGCCGCTGGCGGCGCTGGCGCGCGAGCGCCGCGTGTTCCTGATGGAGGCGCTGTGGACGCGCTTCCTGCCGGTCTACCAGCGCGTCGGCGCATGGCTGCGCGAAGGCCGCATCGGCGAGCTGCGCGCGATCCAGTCCAGCTTCTGCTTCCCTGCCCCCTACGACCCGGCGAGCCGTTTGTTCGACCCGGCGCTGGCCGGCGGCGCGCTGCTGGACGTGGGCGTCTACAGCCTGAGCGTGACGCGCTGGGCGCTGCAGCAGCAGACGCCGGGCGGCCGCTGCCCGGAGTTCGAACAGCTGCAGGTGCGCGGCGCGCTGGCACCCACCGGCGTGGACCTGCGCTTTCACGCCACCCTGGACTTCCCCGGCGGCATCGTCGCCCAGCACTACTGCGCGCTCGACGCCAGCGGCGACAACGCGCTGCGCCTGATCGGCTCGCGCGGCCATATCGTGCTGCCCCAGCGCTTCTGGCAGGCCACCGAGGCGCGGCTGCAGCTGCATGGCGAGCCCGAGGCAGAGGTTGCCAGCCTGCCCTTCGCGATCAACGGCTTCGAGGGCGAGATCGAGGAGGCGGTGCGCTGCGTGCGCGCCGGCCTGATCGAAAGCCCGCACATGCCGCTGGACGAGAGCCTGGCCACGCTGGGGTGGATGGACGAGATCCGGCGAAGGCTGGGGGTGAGGTATCCGTTCGAGACCGAGGTCGCATGAGCGATAGGGTGCCCAGGGCCCGCCGCGCCGACCGGCTGGTCGCCGCGCTGGTCTTCGGTGGGCTGCTGGCCTACTGCGTCCATGGTGCGCTCACCGGTGCGCTGTTCATCCCCGCCACGCGCGGTGGGGGCGCGGGCGTCAATTTGCCGGCCGCGGCCGCCTGGAGCCTGGCCGGCGGCTTTGCCACCCTGTGGCTGGCGGTGGAGTTGCGCATGGGCTTGTTGCCGGCCTTGCTGAGGCCGCGCGGCCGCGTGTGCCTTGAGTTCCTGTTGCTGGCGGCGGGTCTCGTGCTGATGTGGCTGGCCTATCGCTGGCCGGGACCGCCGGCGTGAGTTCAGAATGCTTGCTGACCAATCAATCAAAACTGTCGCGGGAGCCGTACCGGTGTTGCTAGTGCGTGAAATGAATGCGGCCGACATCCCCGCGGTGGCGGAGGTGCATCGGGCCTCGTTTGTGCGCCAGTGCCTGTCGCATGAGTGGATCAGCGCCAGCTTCAATGCGCGGCCCAAGACCCTGGCCTTCGTGGCGGAAAGGGAAGGGGCCGTCGCGGCCTATATCTTCTGGACCCAGAAGAGCGGCTTCAGGCCGGAGGTGGTGCTGGAGCTGGAACAGCTGGCCGTGCATCCGGCGCATCGCGCGCGAGGAGTGGGGCGGGCCTTGATCGAGCGTTCGCTGCCGCTGGTGAAAGCTCTGCTACACGAGCAGCAGGGCGCGGTGCTCAAGCATGTACTCGTCACCACGCGGGCCGACAACCATGCGCAGCAGCTGTACCGGCAGACCCTGGGCGCCGAGATCGAGGCGGTGATCCCGAATCTCTACTCGGCCGACGAGGTGCTGATGGTCGCGCGCCATCCCCCGGGCTGATCGGGGCATTGGGGGGCGAGGCGGCAAGTACCGATGGCTCCGGTGAGCTAGCGCCAGGCCTCGGTCCAGCAGGGTTATCACGGGCACCGCTCCCAGTCTCAAGTTGTAGTATGACCTGATCAATCTACAAATACAGGCCGGAGACAAACGCCTTGGCAAGCCCCGCTGCCGCGTCGTCCGCGACGCCCTTGCAGACAGATGCGCCCGCGCCGCGGCTGCAGGCCAGCCGCCTGTCGGACCGGCTGGCGGCGCTGCTGGCCGAGCAGGTGGTCTCCGGCGCGCTGAACCCGGGCGACCGGCTGCCGACCGAGCAGCAGCTCTCCGAGCGGCATGGCGTGTCGCGCACCGTGGTGCGCGAGGCGGTGCACCAGCTGAAGTCGCAGGGCCTGCTGATCTCGCGCCAGGGCTCGGGCGTCTATGTCGCGCCGCCGGCGCTGAACAAGCCGCTGGCCTTCGATCCCACGGTGCTGGAATCGCTGGAGGCGGTAACCCATATCGTCGAGGTGCGGCGCGCGCTGGAGGGCGAGATCGCCGCGCTGGCGGCGCGGCGCGCCACGCGTGCGCAGATCGCCGGCCTGCGCCGCGCGCTGCGCGCGATCGAGGCCGCGGTGGCGGCCGGCGGCGACGGCGTCGAGCAAGACCTGGCCCTGCACCGCGCGATCGCCGAGTCCACCGGCAATCCGCAGTTCGGCCGCCTGCTCGGCTTCCTGGAGCAATACCTGCGCGAGGCGATGCGGGTGACGCGCGGCAACGAGGCGCGGCACCAGGGCTTTGCCGACGCGGTGCGCGACGAGCACCGGGCCCTGGTCGAGGCGATCGCGGCGCGCGACGAAAGCGGCGCACGCCGCATCGCGATGGGCCATATGGAAAAGGCGGCGCAGCGGCTCGAGGTCGCCGGCATGCTGCCGGGTACCAAGGGCGCAGCGCGCAGCAGGCGGGGCACGACATGAAGCATGAGCTCACCCTGGGCGTGATCGGTCTGGGCTCGATGGGTTTCGGTGCCGCCGTCTCGGCGCTGCGCCGCGGCCTGCCGGTCTGGGGGCTGGACCTGCGCGCCGAGGCGCGCGAGCGCTTTGCGGTCGAGGGTGGGCATGCCACCGACTCGCTGGCCGAGCTGGCCGCGGCCTGCGATGTGGTGCAGTTGCTGGTGGTCAATGCGGCGCAGACCGAGGCGCTGCTGTTCGACCAGGCGGACCGGCCGGGGCTCGTCAGCCTGCTGCGGCCCGGCGCGGTGGTGATCGCCTCCGCGACGGTGGATCCGGCGCTGCCGCCGCAATGGGAGGCGCGGCTGGCGGAGCGCGGCCTGCTGTTCATCGACGGCCCGGTCTCGGGCGGCGCGAAGAAGGCGGCCGAGGGGCAGATGACCGTGATGGCCTCGGGCCGGCCGCAGGCCTTCGCGGCGGCCGAGCCGGCGCTGGCCGCGATCGCCGGCAAGGTCTACCGCCTGGGCGATGCGGCCGGCATCGGCTCGACGGTCAAGATGGTCAACCAGCATCTGGCCGGCGTGCATATCGCCGCGGCCTGCGAGGCGATGGCGCTGGGCCTGCGCGCCGGCGCCGATGCGCGCCAGCTCTATGAGGTGATCTGCAACTCGGCCGGCATGAGCTGGATGTTCCAGAACCGCGTGCCGCATATCCTGGACGGCGACTACCGGCCGCTGTCCAGCGTCAACATCTTCGTCAAGGACCTGGGCATCGTGCTGGACGCGGCGCGCCAGCTGCAGTTCCCGTTGCCGCTGGCCGCGCAGGCGCACCAGCTCTACCTCGCCACCGCGGCCGCCGGCCATGGCGACGAGGACGATGCCGCGGTGATCAAGCATTACGCGGCGCTGGCCGGACTGAAGCTGCCGGAGGGCCAGGCATGAGCGAGGTGCAGCGCCCGGTGCTGGGCGTGATCGCCGACGATTTCACCGGCGCCAGCGACGTGGCCAGCATGCTGGTGCGCGAGGGCCTGCGCACCCGGCTGCTGATCGGTGTGCCGCCGGCCGGGATGGCGCCGCCCGCCGATGCCGACGCGCTGGTGATCGCGCTGAAGAGCCGCACCGTGCCGGCCGCCCAGGCGGTGGCGGCCTCGCTGGCCGCGCTGGGCTGGCTGCGCGAGCGCGCGCAGGCGCGCCAGTTCTACTTCAAGTACTGCTCCACCTTCGATTCGACGCCGGCCGGCAATATCGGGCCGGTGGCCGAGGCCCTGCTGGAGGCGCTGGGCGGCGACTTCACGATCGCCTGCCCGGCCTTCCCTGAGAACGGCCGCACGGTGTTCCGCGGCCATCTGTTCGTCGGCGACCAGCTGCTCAGCGAATCGGGCATGCGCGAGCATCCGCTGACGCCGATGAGCGATGCGAATCTGGTGCGCGTGCTGCAGGCGCAGAGCCGGGGCCGGGTCGGCCTGCTGGGCCACCAGGCGCTGGCCGGCGGCGCGGCCGCGGCGCGCGAGCGCATTGCCGCGCTGCGCGCCGAGGGCGTGCGCCTGGCGGTGGCCGATGCGGTCGACGACCATGACCTGCGCGTGTTGGCCGAGGCCTGCATCGAGCTGCCGCTCTTGACCGCCGGCTCCGGCCTGGCGCTGGGCCTGCCGGCGCTCTATGCGGCGCGCGGCTGGGTGCAGCCGGATGCGGCGGCGGCGGACCTGCCGGCGGTCGGCGGGCGCGCGGCGGTGCTGTCGGGCTCCTGCTCGACAGCCAGCAATGCGCAGGTGCGACATTGGCTGGAGGCCGGCCGGCCCGCGCTGCGGCTCGACCCGCTGGCGCTGGCCGAGGGCCAGCCGCTGGTCGAGCAGGCGCTGGCCTGGGCGGGCAGGCAGGCCTGGCCGCTGCTGATCTACGCCACCGCCGAGGCCGAGGCGCTGCGGCGGGTGCAGATGACGCTGGGCGCGGCGCGCGCCGGCGCGCTGGTCGAGACGGCGCTGGCCGCGATCGCGCGCGGCCTGGTCGAGCGGCATGGCGTGCATCGCCTGGTGGTGGCCGGCGGCGAGACCTCGGGCGCGGTGGTGCAGGCCCTGGGCCTGCAGGCGCTGCGCATCGGCGCGGCCATCGATCCCGGCGTGCCCTGGACCCATGCCGAGGGGCCGGGCGGCCAGCCGCTGCTGCTGGCGCTGAAGTCCGGCAACTTCGGCACGGTCGACTTCTTCGCCAAGGCGCTGCGCCGGGTGGCCTGATGAGCGAAGCGATGCCGCAAGACCTGACCCTGCGCGAGGAGATCTGCCGCGTCGGCCGCTCCCTGTTCGAGCGCGGCTATCTGCATGCGACGGCCGGCAACATCAGCCTGCGCCTGCCCGAGGGGCGCGGCTTCCTGATCACGCCCACCGAGGCCTGCCTGGGCTGGCTGCGGCCGGAGCAGCTGGCCCATGTGGCGGCCGACGGCGCGACCCAGCTCAGCGGCGATCGCGCCAGCAAGACCCTGGCCCTGCACCGGCGCATCTACGCGGCCGAGCCGCGCGCGCAATGCGTGATCCACAGCCACAGCACTCATCTGGTGGCGCTGAGCCTGGCCGGCGTCTGGCGGCCCGACCGGGTGCTGCCGCCGCTGACGCCCTACTACCTGATGAAGGTCGGCCCGGTGCCGCTGATCCCCTACCACCGGCCCGGCGATCCGGCGGTGGCCGAGCGGGTGGCCGCCGCGATCGAGGCCGGGCATGCAGCCGGCACGCCGCTGCGCGCGGTGCTGCTGGAGCGGCTCGGCCCCAATGTCTGGCACGAGTCGCCGGCCGCCGCGATGGCGGTGCTGGAGGAGCTGGAGGAGACCGCGCGGCTGTGGCTGATGACGCGCGACCGTCCCGACGCGCCGGCGCCGCTGGACGAGGCCCGGATCGAGGAGCTGCGCCGCCATTTCGGCGCGGTCTGGTGAACGGATGAAGAACCACTAGCAGAACAAGGACGAGCCATCCGATGCCGCAATTCGCCGCCAACCTGAGCCTGATGTACCAGGAACATGCCGACCTGCTGGATCGCTTCGGCGCGGCCGCGCGCGACGGCTTCAAGGCGGTGGAGTTCCTGTTCCCCTATGCGCATGAGGCGCGCGACCTGGCGCAGCGCCTCGCCGACCATGGGCTGCGCCAGGCGCTGTTCAATGCGCCGCCGGGCGACTTCGGCGCCGGCGAGCGCGGCCTGGCCGCGCTGCCGGGGCGCGAGGACGAGTTCCGCTTCGGCTTCGAGCATCTGGCCCTGCCCTATGCGATCGCGCTCGGCTGCCCGCGCCTGCATGTGATGGCGGGCCTGCGGCCGGCCGGCGCCGAGCCCGCGCGCCTGCGCGCCACCTATCTGGAGAACCTGGCCTGGGCGGCCGGCCTGGCGGCCCAGGCCGGGCGCGAGATCCTGATCGAGCCGATCAACCCCCGCGACATCCCGGGCTATCTGCTGAACCGCCAGGACGAGGCCCATGCGGTCGTCGCCGAGATCGGCGCAACGAACCTGAAGGTGCAGATGGATCTGTACCACTGCCAGATCGTCGAGGGCGATGTCGCGACCAAGCTGCGCCAGTACCTGCCCAGCGGCCGGGTCGGCCATCTGCAGATCGCCGGCGTGCCGGCGCGCCACGAGCCCGATGCCCAGGGCGAGCTGAACTGGCCCTGGCTGTTCGCGCTGCTCGACGAGCTGGGCTATGCGGGCCATGTCGGCGCCGAGTACCGGCCGCGCGGCGCCAGCACTACGGCGGGCCTGGGCTGGTTCGCGCCGTACAAGGAGTCCCAGGCATGAAGCTCTTGATCACCGGCGCCGCCGGCTTTCTGGGCGCGCGGCTGGCGCGTACCCTGCTGGCCCGCGGCCAGCTGGCCGGCCGGCCCATCACGGCCCTGGTGCTGGCCGACCTGCATGCGCCGCCGCCCGAGCTGCTGGCCGATGCGCGGGTCCAGGCGCGCAGCGGCGCGCTGCTGGAGCAGGCCGCGGCGCTGGGCGCCGAGGGCTTCGATGGCGTGTTCCATCTGGCTTCGGCGGTGTCGGCCGAATGCGAGCTGGATTTCGAGCTGGGCCTCAGGTCCAACCTCGACACCACGCGCGCGCTGCTGGACGCGCTGCGGCTCGGGGGCCAGGCGCCGCGCTTCGTGTTCGCCAGCTCGGTCGCGGTGTTCGGCGGCGATGCGACGCTGCCGCTGCCGGCGCTGGTGCGCGACGACACCCTGCCGCTGCCGCAGTCCTCCTACGGCATCCACAAGTTCATCTGCGAGCAGCTGGTCGCGGACTACACGCGCAAGGGCTATATCGACGGCCGCAGCGCGCGGCTGATGACGGTGGCGGTGCGCCCCGGCCGGCCCAATGGCGCGGCCTCGGGCTTTCTGTCCGGCATCGTGCGCGAGCCGCTGGCCGGGCTGGACGCGGTCTGCCCGGTGGCGCCAGAAACCGCGGTCGCGCTGGCCTCGCCGGCCGCGACCATCGCCGGCCTGATCCGCGCCTACGAGGCCGCGCGCGAGGACTTCGGTGGCCGCAGCGCGCTGAACCTGCCGGCGCTAACGGTCACGGTGCGGCAGATGCTGGATGCGCTGGCCGCGCTGGCCGGGCCCGAGGCGCTGGCGCGGGTGCGCTTCGAGCCGGACCCGGCGATCGCGCGCCTAGTCGGCGGCTGGCCGGCGCGCTTCGAATCGGCGCGCTGCGCGCGGCTGGGCCTGGTGCCGGAGGCCGACTTCCTCGGCGTGCTGCGCCAGTACGCGGCCGATCACCCGCAGGCGATCCGGGTGCCGCTGCGGCTCTAAGGCTTCCTTTCTTTCTCGCGCGCTTCTTTTCGCTTCACGACAACGGAGACAAACCACCATGAACCAGATGCTGAAGAAAACGAAGTTGATGATGATGACGATGGCGCTGCTGGCCGCGGCCGGCGCGGCCTCGGCCCAGACGGTGCTGAAGATCGGCTACGCGACCACCAAGGAATCGCATTACGGCGTCGGCTCGACGGTGTTCTGCGACGAGGTCGAGAAGGGCACGCAGGGCCGCTACAAATGCCAGCAGTTCCCCAGCTCCGCGCTGGGCGGCGAGCGCGAGCAGATCGAGGCGGTGCAGCTCGGCACCCAGGACCTGACCAACACCTCGACCGGGCCGCTGGGCAACTTCCTGCCCGATGTGAAGCTGTTCGACATCCCCTTCCTGTTCCGCGACTACAACCATGCGCGCCACACGATGGACGGGCCGATCGGCCAGGACGTGCTGAAGAAGCTGCAGGGCAAGGGCCTGGTCGGCCTGGCCTGGACCGAGAACGGCTTCCGTCACATGACCAACAACAAGCATCCGATCGTCAAGCCGGAGGACGCCAAGGGCCTGAAGCTGCGCACGATGGAGAACAAGATCCATATGGAGGGCTACAAGACCTTCGGCCTGCTGCCGACGCCGATGGCCTTCCCCGAGCTGTTCGGCGCGCTGCAGCAGGGCACGGTGGACGGTCAGGAGAACCCGATTCCGGTGATCCTCTCGTCCAAGTTCGCCCAGGTGCAGAAGCATCTGTCGCTGACCGGCCATGTCTATTCGCCGGCGGTGCTGCTGCTGTCGCCCACGGTGTGGAACAAGCTCAACGACGCCGACAAGAAGGTCTTCACCGAGGCCGCGGCCAAGGGCGCGGCGGCGCAGCGCAAGAAGGTCAATGACGACGAGGCCAATGGCATCGCGCAGCTGAAGAAGGACGGCATGCAGGTGGTCGAGAAGGTCGACGGGGAGGCCTTCCGCAAGGCGGTGACGCCGGCCTATGCGAACTTCGCCAAGGAGTTCGGCGCCGACAAGATCGCCGCGGTGCAGGCGGTCAAGTAAGCACGGAAACGAGCCACGCGCCGGCCCGGCCGGCGCGCGCGGGAGCTGCCTCCATGTCGATGAATCTGTTCGAGAAATATTTCCTCGCGGCCAACCGCTGGGCGCTGATCATGCTGCTGGCGGCGATGGCGCTGATCATTTTTACCAATGTCGTGCTGCGCTACCTGACCCGCGAGTCGATCGAATGGGCCGAGGAAGTGGCCCGCCACCTGATGATCTGGCTGACCTTCCTGGGCGCCGGCCCGGTGCTGCGCTACGGCGGCCATATCGCGGTGGAGAACCTGCAGGACAGCCTGCCGCGGCCGGCGGCGGTGCTGCTGCGCGGGCTGATCGCGCTGCTGCTGCTGGGCTTCTTCGGCTTCATGATCTGGTACGGCCTGCTCTATATGGAGCGCACCCAGTACCAGACCACCGCCGCGACCCAGATCTCCTTTGCCTGGATCTACGCGGCGATGCCGGTCGGCGGCGCGCTGCTGGTGGTGCATTGGCTGCTGATCATGCGCGGCTATCTGCGCGAGCGCGTGTTCGCGGCGGACGCGCATTTCGATGCGAATGCGAGCGCATCTCTATGAGTGCCAGCTTGATCCTGCTGCTGAGCGCCTGCGCGTTTCTCGCGATCGGCGTGCCGGTCGCGTTCGCGCTGGGCCTGTCGACCCTGGCCGCGCTGACCCTGGGCACCAACTACCCGCTGTTCGTGCTGCTGAAGGAAACCTTCACCGGCATCGACAGCTTCCCGCTGATGGCCGTGCCCTTCTTCATCCTGGCGGCCGAGCTGATGAGCGGCGGCTCGCTGACCGAGGTGCTCTTGCGCTTCGCCAGCCAGTTCGTCGGCCACAAGCGCGGCGGCCTGGGCTACACCAATGTGGTCGGCCTGACCTTCTTTTCGGGCATCTCCGGTTCGGCCCTGGCCGATGCGGCCGGCCCGGGCTCGATGATGATCAAGATGATGGACAAGGCCGGCTATGACCGCGCCTATGCGGCGGCGCTGACCGCGTCGACCGCGATCGTCGGGCCCATCATCCCGCCTTCGATCATCATGATCATCTACGCGCTGCAGGACGAGAGCGTCTCGGTCGGCGCGCTGTTCGTCGCCGGCCTGCTGCCGGGCCTCTTGATCGCGCTGGGCATGAGCTTCGTCAACTGGCGCGTCTCGACCCGGCGCAACTACCGCGGCGACGGCGAGCATCCCGGCTGGCGCGAGATCGCCGCCACCAGCCTGAAGGCCTTCCCGGCGCTGCTGCTGCCGGTGCTGATCCTGGGCGGCATGCGCGCCGGCTGGTTCACGCCGACCGAGGCCTCGGTGGTGGCGGTGTTCTACGCGCTGGTCTGCGGCAAATGGATCTACCGCACCCTGTCCTGGGGCGCGCTGCCGGACATCCTGGCGCGCTCCGCGCTGCTGACCGCCTCGGTGCTGATCATCATCGGCCTGTCCGCCTCCTTCGCCTGGGTGCTGACGATCGAGGGCCTGCCGCAGCAGCTGGCCGAATGGATGGCGGCGCAGAACTTCTCGGTGGTCGGCTTCCTGCTCGCGGTCAACGTCTTCCTGCTGCTGTTCGGCATCTTCATCGAGCCGCTGCCCGGCGTGATGGTGCTGGTGCCGATCCTGGCGCCGGTGGCAGCCAAGGTCGGCGTGGAGCCGGTGCATTTCGCGATGGTCGTGATCTTCAACCTGACGCTCGGGATGATCACGCCGCCGGTCGGCGGCCTGCTGTTCGTCACCTCGAATGTCTCGCGCGTGCCGCTGGCCGCGCTGGTGCGCGAGCTCAAACCCTTCCTCTGGGCGCATGGCGTGATCCTGCTGATCATCACCTTCATCCCGGCGCTCAGCACCTGGCTGCCGCACCAATTGGGCTTCAAGTAGGAGGAAAACCGCCATGCAGGCACAGCTCAATC
The DNA here is from genome assembly GCF_015624425.1 of Roseateles sp. DAIF2. NCBI lineage: Bacteria > Pseudomonadati > Pseudomonadota > Betaproteobacteria > Burkholderiales > Sphaerotilaceae > Roseateles > Roseateles sp. DAIF2. The sequence goes on from NZ_CP049919.1 coordinate 896,142, forward strand.
TGATCGACGGCGAAGCATGCGCCGCCGCCTCGGGCCGCACGCTCGAGGTGCTCGATCCCTCCGACGGCCAGGTCTTCGCCAGCCTGCCGCGCAGCGACGCGCGCGATGTGGATGCCGCGGTGGCCGCGGCGCGGCGCGCCTTCCATGGCCCCTGGGGCCGCGCGACGGCCACCGAGCGCGGCCGCGTGCTGAGCCGGCTGGCCGCGCTGATCCTGGAGCATCACGAGGACCTGGCGCGGCTGGAATGCCGCGACACCGGCAAGCCGATCCAGCAGGCGCGCGCCGACATCACGGCCTGCGCGCGCTACTTCGAGTATTACGGCGGCGCGGCCGACAAGCTGCATGGCGAGCAGATCCCCTATGCGGCCGGCAGCACCGTGATCGCGCTGCGCGTGCCGCATGGCGTGACCGGCCACATCATTCCCTGGAACTACCCGGCGCAGATCTTCGGCCGCTCGGTCGGCGGTGCGCTGGCCGCGGGCAATGCCTGCGTCGTCAAGCCGGCCGAGGATGCCTGTCTGACGCCGCTGCGCATCGCCGCGCTGGCGCTGCAGGCCGGGCTGCCGGCCGGCGCGCTGAACATCGTCTGCGGCCTCGGCATCGAGGCCGGCGCCGCACTGGCCGCGCATCCGGACCTGAACCATATCTCCTTCACCGGCTCGGCCGCCACCGGCACCGCGGTGGCCCAGGCCGCGGCGGTGAATCATCTGCCCGTGACCCTGGAGCTGGGCGGCAAGTCGCCGCAGCTGCTGTTCGCCGATGCGGACCTGGACCAGGCGCTGCCGGTGGTCGTCAACGCGATCGTGCAGAACGCCGGCCAGACCTGCGCGGCCGGCAGCCGGGTGCTGATCGAGCGCAGCATCCACGCCGAGGTGATGGAGCGGCTGGCCGCGCGCTTCGCGGCGCTGCGCACAGGCCCCGGCGCCCAGGGCCTGGACTGCGGGCCGCTGATCAATGCGCGCCAGCTGGGTCGGGTGCGGGCGATGGTCGACGCGGGCCTGGCCGACGGCCTGAAGGTCGCGGCGCGCGCGACGCTGGAGGCCGATGCGCCGGCCGGCGGCTTCTACTTTCCGCCGCTGCTGCTGGACCAGGTGCCGCCCGCGCATGCGATCGCGCAGCAGGAGCTGTTCGGTCCGGTGCTGGCGGCCTTCACGTTCGACGGCGAGGACGAGGCGGTGGCGCTGGCCAACGGCACGCCCTATGGCCTGACCGCCGCGGTCTGGACCCGCGACGGCGGCCGCCAGCTGCGCTGCGCCCATGGCATCGAGGCCGGCCAGGTCTTCGTCAACAACTACGGCGCCGGCGGCGGCATCGAGCTGCCCTTCGGCGGCATGAAGCACTCCGGCTACGGGCGCGAGAAGGCCTTCGAGGGCCTGCGCGGCTTCACCACCCTCAAGACCATCGCCATCTCGCATGGCTGACAAGGACAAGCCCATGACAGCAAGAAACCTGCAAGACCGCGTCGCCATCGTCACCGGCGCCGGCGGCGGCTTCGGCGAGGGCATCGCCAGGCTCTTCGCCGAGCGCGGCGCCAAGGTGGTGGTCGCCGATCTGCGGCTGGAGGCCGCGCAGGGCGTGGCCGCCGCGATCCGCGCGGCCGGCGGCGACGCGATCGCGGTGCTGGCCGACGTGACGCAGAACGCCTCGGTCGGCGCGATGGTCGCGGCCGCGGTGGCGCAATACGGCCGGCTCGACATCCTGGTCAACAACGCCGGCACCACGCACAAGAACCGCCCGATGCTGGAGGTCGACGAGGCCACCTTCGACCGCGTCTACCAGACCAATGTCAAGAGCATCTATCTCGGCGCCGTGCATGCGGTGCCGCAGTTCCGCAAGCAGGCGGCGGCGGGGCAGAGCAAGGGTAAAGGCGTGATCATCAATATCGCGTCCACCGCCGGCGTGCGGCCGCGCCCGGGCCTCAGCTGGTACAACGGCAGCAAGGGCGCGGCGATCAACCTGACCAAGGGCATGGCGGTCGAGCTGGCGCCCGAGGGCATCCGCGTCTGCGCGGTGAACCCGGTGATGGGCGCGACCGGCCTGATCCAGGACTTCCTGCCCGGCGAGGACAGCGAGGAGACCCGCGCCAAGATCGTCGCGACCATCCCGCTGGGCCGGCTCTCGACCGCGCTGGACATCGCCAAGGCGACGGCCTTCCTGGCCAGCGACGAGGCCGAGTTCATCACCGGCGTCGCGCTGGAGGTGGACGGCGGGCGCTGCATCTGAGCCCGCGTCCTCAGAGAGCCTCCAGCCGCCAGCCCGTGGCGCCGGCTTCCAGCCGATGCGTCAGACCGACGCTGGCCAGCAGGCGCTCGTCGTGCGACACCAGCAGCAGCCCGCCCGGGTACTGGCGCAGCAGGGCCTCCAGCGCCAGCAGCGAATCGAGGTCGAGCTGGTTGCTCGGTTCGTCCAGCCGCAGCCAGCGCGCCGGTGCGTCGGCGTAGAGCGCGCAGGCCAGCGCCGCCTTGAGCCGCTCGCCGCCGCTGAGCGCGCCGCTGGGCAGCGCGATGCGCTCGGCATCGAGGCCCAGCTGGGCCAGGCGCATGCGCTGCAGGGAATCCGGCGTCCTCGGGCTGCGCTCGCCCAGCTGTGCCAGCACGGAGCGCGCCGGGTCCAGGCCGGCGAGCCGCTGGTCCAGATAGGCGTAGCAATGGCTGCCGCCGCCGGGCGGGTGCAAGCTGGCGTGGCCCCGCAGCGGCGCCAGCTCGCCGGCCAGCACGCGCAGCAGGGTGGACTTGCCGCAGCCATTCGGCCCGGTGATCGCCAGGCGCGGCCGGCCCTGCAGCCGCAGTGAATCCAGGTGGCGGGTGGCACCGCGCACAAAGGGAAGTTCCAGGTCTTCCACGCTCAGGCTCAGGTCGCCGCCCTCGGCCGTTTGCGGCCCATGCAGCACGATGGCCGGAGCCTGCAGCAGCCGGTCTGCGGCCTGCCGCACCGCCAGGTCCAGCGCTGCGCGCGCGGCGGCCTGGCGTTGTTGCAGCCGGCCGGCGCTGCCCTGTGCGCGCTCCTGCTGGCGGTCCAGCAGCAGCTTGGACTGATTCGCCTCCTTGCCCTGGCGTGCGCCGCGGCTGGCGCGCCGATCCTGGCGTTCGCGCTGTTCGCGCAGCCGCTGTTCCTCGCGGCGGCGTTCCAGCTTGCGCTGCGCCAGCTGGTCCTCGGCGTGCTGCTGCTCTTGCGCCCGGGTCGCGGCATAGAGCGAATAGCCGCCGCCACGGCTGCGCAGACCCTGCGGGGAGAGCTCGACGATGCGCGCCATGCCCTCCAGCAGCTCGCGGTCATGGCTGATCAGCAGCAGGCCGCGCGGCCAGCGGCGCAGCTGTGCGAGCAGGGCCTGGCGATGCGCTCGGTCCAGGTGGTTGCTGGGTTCGTCGAGGATCAGGAAGTCCGCTTCCGAGAGGAAAGCGCCGACCAGGGCCAGGCGCATCGCCTCGCCGCCGCTGAGCGTGGCGGCCGGATCCTCGGCCCGCAGATGGCCCAGGCCGCTGCGCTCCAGCTCGGCGCCCAGGCGCGCACGCAGATCCCAGCGCTCGCCCAGCAGCGCGAAGTCCTCGGGCGCGACGCTGCCGCGCTCGATCCGCGTCAGCGCCTCGAGCGCGGGGCGCAGGCCCGCCAGCTCGGCGACGCTGGCCGTGGGCGAGGGGGCGCCGACCTGCTGCGCGAGCCGGTGCACCGGGCCGCCGCGGGTGCAGCGGCCGGCGCTGGGCGCCAGCTCGCCGGCCAGGATGCGGCCCAGCAGGCTCTTGCCGACGCCGTTGCGGCCGACCAGTCCGGTCGGTCGGCGATCAAAGCTCTCGTGGAGATCGGAGAAGAGCGTCCTGCCGTCGGGCAGGACCAGGGTGACGCCATCCAGCGTCACGCGAGCGAAGTCTGTCGCCATGCCTTGTCGTTTCCATCGTCATCAATGCCATACATCCAGCGCCTGTGGCTACAGGGCGGCGAAGGTAAGTGGCCGTCAATCAATCGACGGCGGCATCAATGGCGCATGGGACAAGGACCTCGGCGGAAGCAAGCAATGAATGGATGCGGCGGATTCTAGTGGCCCTAGAATCCGCCGCACTCGTTGATCGATCCCTCATGCGATTTCGACAGCCATCCCTCAGAAGCAAGCTGGCCTGGCTCGTGTCCTGCACGATCCTGCTGGCGGCGCTGTTGCCGATGCTGTCGCATGTCGTGCTGGCGCGCGATTCGGCGGCCTGGGCCGAGATCTGTACCGCGACCGGCGCGAAGTTTGTGCGCCTGGACATGGGCCCGGAGTCCGGCGATCCGCAGAAGGGTTCCGGCCAGATGACGATGGAATGCGCCTACTGCGCGATCCACCATGGCCCATCGCCGCTGCCGCCGCCCGCCGAGGCCGGCTGGCAGCCGCCCAGCGCGCTGCGCTTCGAGCGCCCGCAGCTGTTCCTGCATGCACCGCGCCCGCTGTTCGCGTGGGCGCCGGTCCTCGCACGCGGTCCGCCCACCAGGGCCTGAGAGAAGCGCTTTTTTCGGCCCCCGAGCCGAGGCGCCACACCACGAGAACGCCCGCCCCGCGTCGATGCCTTGAGGCGTCGGGTGCGCGGCACCTGCTTCTCTGTTTCCTTCTCTCCGGATTCGCGCTGCGCCCTGCTGCCTGCCTTCGCCCCTTGCGGCCGCGGCATGGCGCCGCGTGCGTCCGACCGCCAGCGGTAGCGACATGTTTTCTTTTTCTCTTTCTTCATCTTCTTCGTTCCATCCGTCCCCCTTGCTGCTGGCCCTGCTGGCCGGCTTTGCCGCGACACCGCCGGTCGTGGCGCAGACGGGCGCTGCAGCCCAGCTGGAGCGCGTCACCATCGACGCCGCCCGCCACGGTGGCCCCGCGCCGCTGGAGCACAGCGCCGGCAGCAGCTCGCGCCTGGGCCTGAGCCTGCAGGAGACGCCGGCCAGCGTCACCGTGATCCGGCGCGAGAGCATCGAGGCGCGCGGCGCCGCCAACACCCAGGAGATCCTGAAGGGCGTGCCCGGCGTGGTGTTCGCCGACCCGCCGGGTTCCGCCGGCACGGTGTTCTACCGCGGCTTCGGCTCCGGCTCGCTGGCCCAGCTCTACAACGGCATCAGCGTGCAGTACGACGCGATCGCCGCGCGGCCGGTGGACAGCTGGATCGTCGAGCGGGTCGAGGCGATCGGAGGCCCGTCGAGCTTCCTGAACGGCTCCGGCGCGGTCGGCGGCACGCTCAACATCATCACCAAGATCGCCGACAACGGCGGCGAGCTGAGCCGCTTCGTCGTCGGCCTGGGCGATCGCCTGCAGGCCTCGGCCAGCCTTCAGCGCCGCCTGGGCGAACAGGACGGGGGCCAGGTCTTGCGCGTCGAGCTGAACCGCAGCGAGGGCGCGCTCTGGACCCAGGGCCGCGACCGCAGCGCCTGGCAGGCATCGGCCTCCTGGCGCGCCCCGATCGCCGGCAGCGCGCTGGTGCACACCCTGGCCGTCGAACGCCAGCACGAGAAAGTGCTGCAGCCCTACTGGGGCACGCCGATGCTGCGCGGCGCCGATGGCACGGTCATCGGGCGCCTGCGCTTCGATCCCGGCACCTTCGGCGTCAACTACAACGTGCAGGACGGCCGCTACGAGCAGGACGTGAGCTGGGCCCGTTCCATCCTCGAATGGAGCCCGAATGCCAGCACGCGGCTGACGCATACGCTCTATCACTACGACGCGCTGCGCGACTACGAGAACCTGGAGACCTATGTCTTCAGGAACGGCAACCGCCAGGTCGAGCGCTCCGGCGCGCTGCTGCAGCGGCACGATCAGCGGGTCTGGGGCAGCCGTCTGGAGCTGAGCCATGCGACGCGCATCGCCGGGCTGCGCTCCGACTTCGCCTTCGGCACCGACTGGAGCTTCAACCGTCAGACGCGCTTCCCGCTGTCGGTGAACGGGCCCTTCGGACTGAGCGATCCCTATGCGCCGGTGGTCGGCCAGTTCCTGGATCTGCCGGGCATCAGCCGCAGCTACACGCCCGGCGCCACCAATCTGCTGCGCAGCTTCGCGGCCTTTGCCGAGAACCGCACCGAGCTGGGCCAGGGCTGGGCCGTCGTGACCGCGCTGCGGGCCGACCGCATCTCGATGGATGTGCGCAACCATCGCGCGGTCAGCGCCAGCAACCCGGCCCTGTTCGAGACCCGCTTCAAGCCGGTCACCGGCCGCCTCGGCTTGGTCAAGGACCTGTCGAAGGACTGGCAGGTCTATGCCCAGGCCAGCACCGCGGCCGATCCGCCGTCGGGCGTGCTGGCGACGGCCGGCTTCAGCGCGCTGCGCGACTTCGACCTGACCAAGGGGCGCCAGTTCGAGGTCGGCAGCAAGCGAGGCTTCGATCAGGGCCGCGGCGCGGCGACGATCGCGCTCTACGACATCCGGCGCAAGAACCTGTCGATCACCGACCCGAATGACCGCAGCCGGGTGATCCCGGTCGGCGAGCAGGGCAGTCGCGGCCTGGAGCTCAGCGCGCAATGGCGGCCGGTGCCTGCCTGGCAACTGGCCGGGCATTGGAGCTGCACCCGCGCGCGCTACGAGAACTTCGTCGAGACGGTGGAAGGGATCGGCCCGGTCTCGCGCGCCGGCCGGCGGCCGGCCAATGTGCCCGCGGTGGTCGGCGGTCTGAGCGCCGACTGGCGGCCGCATGAGGCGCTGATGCTGGGCGCGGACTGGCGCTATGTCGGCAAGCGCTATGCGAACACCGCCAACACGATCTGGGACGAGGCCTACCAGCTGATCGGCCTGAGCGCGGCCCTGCGCCTGACGCCGCAGCTGACGGCGCGCGCGCGCATCGACAACCTGGCCGACAAGCGCTATGTGGCCAGCCTCAGCTCCAGCCTGCCCTATCTGGGCGCGCCGCGCAGCATCAGCGGCGCGCTCGACTGGAGGTTCTGAGCATGGTGCTGAAGCGCTGGCTCTATCTGCTGCATCGCTGGGCCGGCATCGCGCTGTGCCTGGTGATGGCGCTGTGGTTCCTGTCGGGCATGGTGATGCTCTATGTCGGCTATCCCAAGCTGACGCCGGCGGAGCAGCGGCAAGGCCTGACCCCCTTGCCGGCCGAGGCCTGCTGCGTGCCGCTGGCGCAGGCGCAGCAGGCGGCCGCGACGCAGCATGGCCAGCCGCCGGGCGCGGCGCGCCAATGGCGGCTGAACACGGTGGCCGGCGAGCCGCGCTACTTCTTCAGCTTCGGCGAAGGGCACGGGCAGCGGCTGGTGGCGGTCGATGCGCGCAGCGGCGCGGCCATCCGCGCGATCGATGCGGAAGCGGCGCTGGCCTCGGCCCGCCATTTCGCGCGGGGGGCCGAGGCGCGCCTGCTGGCGCGCCTCGAGGGCGAGGATGCCTGGACCCATTCGCGTGCGCTCGATCCGCACCGGCCCCTGTATCGCATCGAGGTGGACGATGCCGAGCGGCGCTGGCTCTATGTCAGCGGCCGCACCGGCGAGGTGGTGCGCGACGCGACCCTGACCGAGCGCCGCTGGGGCTGGATCGGCGCCTGGCTGCACTGGCTCTATATGTTCCGCGGCGGCCCGCTCGATGGCATCTGGACCGATCTGGTGATCTGGCTGTCGCTGGCGGGCGGGGTGCTGGCGCTGAGCGGGATGGTGGTGGGCGTCTGGCGCTGGCGCTTCAAGGGCCGCTACAAGACCGGATCGCGCTCGCCCTATCGCGAGCCGGTCGCGCGCTGGCACCATCTGCTGGGCCTGGCCGGCGGCAGCCTGGCGCTGACCTGGGTGCTGAGCGGCCTGTTCTCGATGAACCCCTGGAAGCTGTTCGAGGCGCCGGGCCCGCGGCCGGACCGCATCGCCCTCGCCGGCGGCCGCCTGCAGGCCGGGCAGGGGCCCGAGGCCGGCGCCGCGCTGCGGGCGCAAGAGCAGGCGGTGCTGGCGATCGAATGGCGGCGCGTCGACGGCCAGCAGCATCTGCTGCTGCAGGGCGCCGGCGGTGCGCAATGGCTGGTCGATGCGCAGGGCCGGCGTGTGCCCGAGCGCCTGCTGCCGGGTGCCCGCGTGCTGGATGAGGGAGAGGAATGGCTGCGCGGCTACGACCGCTACTACTACGCCCGCGAGGCCCACACGATGACCGGCCAGCGCGAGCGCCCGCTGCCGGCGCTGCGCCTGCGGCTGGACGATGCCGAGCAGCATTGGGTGGTGCTCGACCCGGCGACCGGCGCCATCGTCCAGCTGAGCAACCGGCGCCAGCGCGCCGAACGCTGGCTGTTCGCCTTCCTGCACAGCTTCGACCTGCCGCCGTTCCTCAACGCCCGCCCGCTCTGGGACGGCTGGATGCTGGGCTTCAGCCTGGCCGGCCTGGCGCTGAGCCTGAGCGGGGTGGTGATGGGGTGGCGGCGGTTGCGGGGGCAGCGGGCGGGCGCTTGGGGTGAGGCCGTAGTGTGAGAGCGGCCCGCAAAACGTAGCATGCATGCGCGGCAAGGCCTGACCCCGGAACGATTTGCCGGAGTCGATGCGGTTTCCAAAGAGAGCAACTCCAATGCGCGTCTTCTTGTTCTTCTTGATCCTCATCGCCCTTGCCGGCGGCGCTCAGGCGGCCTCGCCCGCTAGCCCTTCGCTGGGTATCACTCCGGCAGCCGGCCCGCATGCCGTCGGCCTGCGCGTCGTGCAGCAGTACGACTACAGCCGCGTGCTGGCAGCGCCGGTCGATGCCTTCGGCCAGGCCGGCAAGGCGGGACCGGCGCGGCCCATCCAGACCCTTGTCTGGTACCCGGCCCAACGCAGCCGTGCGGCGCCCATGCGCGTGGCCGACTATCTCCAGGCCAGCCTGAGCGATGTCGACTTCGCGTTCCCCAAGGCAGAAGCGGCCAGGCAGCGAGCGGGCTGGATGGCGGGGCCGCAGCGAGCGCAGTTCGGCGCACCGACCCGCGCGGTGCGGGATGCCGCAGCGGCGGGCGGCCGCTATCCGGTGCTGATCTACGCGCCCAGCTTCGGCGCCTTCGCCCATGAGAACCTGGATCTCTGCGAATACCTGGCCAGCCATGGCTATGTGGTCCTGGCGAGTCCCAGCCTGGGCGCGCGCTCGATCGCGATGAGCGCCGACAACGAAGGCGTGGAGGCACAGGCCGCGGATATCGCCTTCCTGGCCCACTACGCGCAATCGCTGCCGCAGGCCGACATCACCAGGCTCGCGGCGGTCGGCTTCAGCTGGGGCGGCATGGCCAATGTGTTCGCCGCGGCGCGCTCGAACCGGATCAAGGCGCTGGTCAGCCTGGATGGATCCATCCGCTTCTTTCCAAAGATATGGAGCGCCGCCGGTTACGTCCGTCCTGCGAGCACGGCCGTGCCGCTGCTGTTCCTGGCAGCGCCCGCAGCGGGCGCGAAGGCGATGGAGATCGATGACGCGAGCTACCTCGGCACCATGAAGTACTCGGACGTCTACGCTGCCACCCTGTACCCACTGACGCACGGCGACTTCAGCTCATGGCATCTGCGCTTTGCCCCTGCGGACGTCTCGCCTGTAGATGCCCGGCTGCAGGCCTACCGCAGTGCGGCGCTCTACACACGCCGCTTCCTGGACGCCTACCTGAAGAACGATGCGAGCGCCTTGGAGTTCTTGCAGGCCCCTCCCGCGCAGAACGGCATCGGCTCGGAGCTGATGTCCATGGCGATCCGCCCGGCCAGCTTCGTGCTGCTCGGCGAGGCGGATTTCCTGCGCGCTTTCGCCAAGGCCGGGTACCGGAATGCGCGCGACCTCTATACGCAAATGTCCGCCCGGTCCCCCGATTTCAGGCTCAGCCCCGCGAACCTGAACCAGCTCGGCGCCCAACTGCTGCAGGCAGGCAACGCGCGGGGCGCCGTGGAGCTGTTCCAGCTGGCGACCCATATCGAACCCGGCTTCGCCAGTGCTTTCGACGGCGAGGGCGCGGCGTATGAGTCTTTGGGCGAGACGGCGCTGGCCATCGCCGCTTATGAAAAAGCGGTGGCGGCCGACAAGAACCAGGGCAAGGCCAGGGCCAGGATCGAGGCCCTGCGCGCGGGCGGTCCGAAGTAAGCAGACAGGAGGCCCTGGCAGGCGGTTGAAAAACGTCGCGAGGACGGCCAGCTGCTAGGCGCCCGGAGCGCAGGAACCGGAACGTACTTCCTGTACGTGAGGATTCCGAGCACCGCGCAACGACGCAGATGGTCGCCGCAGTAGTTTCTCAACAGCCTGTTAGTCGAACTCGATGACCGCCTCGATCTCCACCGCGAAGCCCTTGGGCAGCGAGCCGACGCCGATCGCGGAGCGGGCATGCTCGCCGCGTTCGCCGAGCACCGCGACCAGCAGGTCCGAGCAGCCGTTGATGACCTCGGTATGGCCGGTGAAGTCGGGGTCGGCATTGACCATGCCGAAGACCTTGACCACGCGCCGGACCCGCCCGAGGTCGCCGAGCGCCTGCCGGGTCAGCGCCAGCAGATGGAGCGCCACCTCGCGGGCATGGGCCTGCTCGATCGAGACCTCGCGGCCCACCTTGGGTATCGGCAGGCCGTTTTCCTCCCGCAGCGGCGCGCCCTTGCCGGACAGGTAGAGGGTGGACCCCGAGACGATGTAGGGCCGGAAGCTGCCGCGCGGCGGGGTGATCGGCGGAAGGCTCAGTCCGAGCGCCTGCAGGCGCTCTTCGGCGGTGGAGGTGGATGCCATTGCGCCAGTGTAGGGAGGAAACCGCGGGCCTCGATGACATCAGCCGGCCCAGACCGGCTCCAGCCCCTCCCGCGCCAGCGCCGCCCGGCTGGCCGGCCTGGCCTCGATCCGCGCGCCATGGGCCCGCAGCGCGGGCGCCAGCGGCAGCTCCAGCATCATGGCCCAGCGCAGCAGCACATAGAGCAGCGCGTCGGCGACGCCGTAGCGATCGTCCAGCAGGTACTGGCTGGCGCCGAGTTGTCGCGTCAGCCAGTCGAAGCGGCCGCCCAGCTCCTCGACCAGCGCCCGGCGCTGCGCCGCGTCCTCCTCGAAGAACAGGCGCACGAAGGGCTTGTGCAGCTGGGTCGACAGAAAGCTCAGCAACTCCAGCTGGCGCGTGCGCGCCCAGTCGCCGGTGGGGCGCAGCGGGGCGGTGCGCTGCGACAGCCAGTCCAGCAGCGCGGTGTTCTCCGACAGCAGGCGGCCATCCTCCAGCACCAGGGCCGGCACATAGCCCTTGGCATGGATGGCGGCATAGTCCTCGCCGCCTTCGGTGCGGCGCGTCGCCAGGTCGATGCGCACCGGCTCGAAGTCGAGGCCCGTTTCGCGCAGCACGATATGGGCCGCCAGGCTGCAGGCGTTGGGGGCGTAGTAGAAGAGGATAGGGGTGGTGGGGGTGCTCATGATGATGGTGCTCCTTCGGTGTCAGGTCTGTTGTTGCTGCTGCGCTTGTTGTTGGGCATCGAGATAGGCGGCCAGCTGGTCCAGCATCTGCTCCCAGCCGGCCTGGTGGCCGGCCTCGTCGTCTGCACCACCATCGAAGTACAGGCCGGTTTCCTGGAAGCGCAGCCGGCTGCCGCCGCCCGGCAGGGCCTCGATCTCCACCGCGACTACGCCGGCGAAGCTGGGCGCTTGCGGTGCGTCGCCGGCCGGGGCCAGGGTGCTGGCGTAGACGATGCGGCGCTGCGGCTCAAGCGCCAGATAGCGGTTCTCGTTGACGAAGCCGGGCTCGCCCTCGGGGCCGAAGCGGCACAGGTCCGACTGCCCGACCCGGAAGGTGAAGCGGTCGAACGCCAGCCACCAGCCGCTGCCGGGATGGCCCCAGCGCTGCAGCGCCTCGCGCCGGGACCATGCGGCGTAGACCGCGGCGGGCTCATGGGGCAGTTCGCGCTGCAAGGCGACGTGGCCGGTGGCGATGCTGCTGTTGCTGTGGGTTGTGTTGCTCATCGGATGTCTCGCTTGATCGCTTGGTTTCGATGGCGAGATCCTCTCCGTTCGGCCTCATCGCCGCGAGAGCCGAAATGGCGGAAATAGAGGCTTTCATGCCAAACTGGGACGATGCGGAAAACCCCAGCCAAGAAAGCCCTGCGCACCCAGGAACCCCTGCTGCCGCCACCGCTGCGGGTCAGCATCCTGGCGCTGCCCGAGACCTCGGCCACCGCGGTCTACGGGCTCTATGAGATGCTGTCCTCGGTCGGCGTGCTGTGGCAGCAGGTGACCGGCGAGGCGGTCGCGGCGCGGCGCATCGAGGCGCGCATCGTCGCGCGCAGCCGCAAGCCCTACCGCTCGGCGATCGGCACGCCGATCGCGCCGCATGCCAGCTTCGCCGAGCAGGGCCTGGCCGATGTGATCGTCGTCACCGACATCGCGCTGCCGCTGGACCCCGCGGCGCCGAGCCGCTGGGGCACCGAGATCGGCTGGGTGCGCGAGCATCTGGAGGCCGGCGCGCAGGTCTGCTCGGCCTGCACCGGCGCGATCCTGCTGGCGGAGGCGGGCCTGCTGGACGGGCGCGATGCCACCTCGCACTGGAGCGCCTCGGCGCTGTTCCGCGACCGCTATCCGGCGGTGCGCTGGCGCCCCGAGCGCATCCTCTGCGACGGCGGCTTCGAAGGCCGGCTGCTGACCACCGGCGGCGCCTCCTCCTGGGAAGACCTGGCCCTGCACCTGGTGGCGCGCCATTGCGGCCAGGAGGAGGCGGTGCGCCTGGCCAAGCTCTTCGTGCTGGGCGACCGCAGCGATGGCCAGCTGCCCTTCGCGGTGATGGCGCGGCCGCGCCAGCATGAGGATGCGGTCGTGCATGCCAGCCAGCTCTGGCTGGCCGACCATTACGCGCAGCCGAACCCGGTGGCCCAGCTGGTCGCGCGCTCCGGGCTGCCGGAACGCAGCTTCAAGCGCCGCTTCACGAACGCCACCGGCTATGCGCCGGTCGACTATGTGCAGGCGCTGCGCATCGAGGAGGCCAAGCAGCTGCTGGAAAGCGGCGGCGAGGCGATCGAGCGCGTCGCCAGCAGCATCGGCTACGAGGATCCGGCCTTCTTCCGCCGCCTGTTCAAGCGCCTGGCCGGCATCACGCCGGGGCAGTACCGGCAGCGCTACCGGCGGCGCGTGGAGCCGCGCTGAGCCGGGGCGGCGTCAGCGCCCCGTTGTCAGCCGCCGCTCCAGCCCGCGCGCCAGCCATGACAGCCCGAAGCACAGCAAAAAATAGCTGCCGGCCAAGGTGGCGTAGACCTGCACCGGCTTGACCAGCACCTGGATGTTGATCTGGTTGGCGATGAAGCTCAGCTCGGACAGGCCGATGATGGTGCCCAGCGAGGTGTTCTTGATCGTCGTGACGAACTGGTTTACCAGCGAGGGCAGCATGTGGCGCAGCGCCTGCGGCAGCAGGATCAGGCGCAGGGTCTGGCCATGGCTGAGGCCCAGCGCGCGCGCCGCCAGGGTCTGGCCGCGCGGCAGGCCCTGCAGGCCGGCGCGCACGATCTCGGCGATGTAGGCCGAGTCGAACACCACCAGCGCGATCAGCATGGTGGTGAACTGGTCGCTCTTGCGCCCGGTCAGCACCGGCAGGAAGAAATAGGCCCAGAACACCACCATCAGGAGCGGCGTGCCGCGCACGCTCCAGACCAAGGCGCTGACCGGGCCGCGCAGCCAGGCGCGCGGGCTGTTGCGCGCCAGTCCGAGCAGCAGGCCGCCGGGCAGGGCCAGCAGGATGGCCAGGCCCGCGATCGCGAGCGTCAGGGCCAGGCCGCCCAGCGGCCCATGCGGATACTGGCCCACCAGGAAGTAGAGCCAGTAGGTATCGATCAGCTCGAGCATCGGGGCGGGGTCAGGAGCGCGCGGCCGGGCGCGGCGGGTAGCGGTGCTGGAAGGCCAGCGAGAGCGCGGTGATCAGCAGCGAGACCGAGAGGTAGGCGGCGGTCGCGAGCGCGAAGGTCTCGAAGCCGCGGAAGCTGCCGGTCTCGACCCGCTGCGCCTGGTACATCAGCTCGGCGGTGCCGATCGCGGTGGCGATGCTGGTGTTCTTCCACAGGTTCAGGGTCTGCGAGATCAGCGGCGGCACCATGATGCGCAGCGCCTGCGGCAGCAGCACCAGGCGCATCGCGGCCAGGTAGGAAAAGCCGAGCGCGCGCGCCGCATCGAGCTGGCCGCCGGGCACCGCGCGCAGGCCCGAGCGCATGTCCTCGGCCATATAGGCCGCGGCGTAGAGCGTCAGCGCGATCCAGGCCGCTCCGCCCTCGACGTTGTGGCCGCCCTGGTAGAGCCTTGTCTTTAGCGCCTCGGGCAACAGCTCCGGTGCGCCGAAGTACCAGAACAGCAGGTGCACCAGCAGCGGCACGCAACGGATGCCCTCGACGAAGCCGCTGCCGATGGCGCGCGCCGCACGCCGCGGCGCCAGCCGCAGCAGCGCGACGGCCGCGGCCAGCGGCAGCGCCGCGAGCAGGGCCAGGCCGGCCAGCTGCAGCGAGAACAGGAAACCGGCGAGCAGCCAGTCGCGGTAGGGCGCGGCGGCCAGCGCGCCGAAGTCGAGCTCGGGCATCGATGGCGCGGCGGCGGATCAGCTCTCGACCTTGTCGCTGTCGATCTTGAAGTTGCGGCTCGGGAACTTCAGGCGGGTCTCGGGGCCGTACCACTTGACGAACAGCTTCTCGGCCTCGCCGCGCTGCTCCAGCCCGCGCAGAGCCTCGTCCACCGCGGCCTTCAGCCGGGTCTCGCCCTTCTTGATGCCCAGCGCCAGCGGCTCGACGCTGATGTTCTGCGGCAGGATCAGGTACTGGGCCTGGGCGCTGCCCAGCTTGGCATGCTGGTCCAAGAGCGAAACCTCGTCGTTGACAAAGGCCACGCCCTTGCCCTGCTGCAGCGCCTGGAAGGCCTGCGGGCCGGTGTCGAAGGTCACCACCTCCACCGGGCTGACCGCCTTGCGGATGTTCGGCTCCTGGGTGCCGCCCTTGACGGTGACGACCTTCTTGCCGCTCAGCTCGGCGACGCTCTTGATGCCGCTATCCTTCTTGACCAGCACCTTCTGGCCGGTGACGAAGGTGGTCAGCGAGAAGTCGATCACCGCCTCGCGCTCCTTGTTGTGGGTCAGGCTGGCGGCCAGCAGGTCCACATGGCCCTGTTGCAGCTCGGGGATGCGCGCCGCCACGGCCAGCTGCTTGAGCTTGAGCTTGACGCCCAGCTTGCCGGCGATCGCGCGCGCCAGGTCGACCTCGTAGCCGATGATCTCGCGCGTCTTCGGGTCGATGAAGCTGTTCGGCTCGTCGGTGCCGAGCACGCCGACGACCAGTTCGCCCTTCTTCCTGATGTCGTCGAGCTGGTCGGCATGGGCCGGGGCGGCCAGGCCCAGCAGGGCGGCCGTGACGGAGGTGATCGCCAGGACGGTGCGGCGGCTGATGAACGACGACGACATGATGCGGAATCCCTTCTTGTGCGTTGGTGGCCGGATGGCATCGCCAGCTTAGGAAGGCGGCGCCGGCCGGGGAACAAAAGCTTGCGCATAAGGTTCGGCGAATAAAGAGTTACCCGCCGCGCCAGCGCAAATGGCCAAATACGCGCACACTTCCTTGCTCGGCCGCGGGCCCACGAGGTTCGCCATGCCCTATGGACGGGAAGGAGCGCTGCCCATGTCATCACCTTCGTCTTTGCCTTCCGACGCGCGCCGCGAGCAGGCGCGCCCGGCCGTGCTGGACCTGATCGGCAACACCCCGCTGCTGCCGGTGCGCCGGCTCGACACCGGGCCCTGCCAGCTGTTCCTGAAGCTGGAATCGCAGAACCCGGGCGGCTCGATCAAGGACCGCATCGGCCTGTCGATGATCGAGGCCGCCGAGCGCGAGGGCCTGATCCGGCCGGGCGGCACGGTGCTGGAGGCCACCGCCGGCAACACCGGCCTGGGCCTGGCCCTGGTGGCGCGGGCCAAGGGCTATCGCGTCGTGCTGGTGGTGCCGGACAAGATGTCGGCCGAGAAGGTGCAGCAGCTGAAGGCGCTGGGCGCCGAGATCCACCTGACCCGCTCCGATGTCGGCAAGGGCCACCCGGCCTATTACCAGGACCTGGCCGCCAAGCTGGCCGGCGAGATCCCCGGCGCCTGGTATGCCGACCAGTTCAACAACCCCGCGAATCCGCTGGCCCATGAGACCACCACCGGCCCGGAGATCTGGCAGCAGGTCGGGCATCAGCTCGACGCCGTCGTCTGCGGCGTCGGCTCGGGCGGCACGATCACCGGCCTGACCCGCTTCTTCGCCAAGGTGCGGCCGGGCCTGGACATGGTGCTGGCCGATCCGGCCGGCTCGGTGCTGAAGGACTATGTGGAGACCGGCGCCTTCGGCGAGGCCGGTTCCTGGGCGGTGGAGGGCATCGGCGAGGACTTCATCCCGCCGATCGCCGACCTCTCCGGCGTGCGCCGCGCCTTCGAGGTGACGGACGAGGAAAGCTTCGCCACCGCGCGCGAGCTCTACCGCGCCGAGGGCATCCTGGCCGGCAGCTCCACCGGCACCTTGCTGGCCGCGGCGCTGCGCTACTGCCGCGAGCAGACCGAGCCCAAGCGCGTGGTCAGCTTCGTCTGCGACACCGGCACCCGCTATCTCTCCAAGGTCTACAGCGACGCCTGGATGTTCGACCAGGGCCTGTTGAAGCGCAAGCGCTTCGCCGACCTGCGTGACCTGATCGCGCGCCCGGCCGGCGAGGGCGCGGTGGTCAGCGTCGGGCCCGATGACACCCTGCTGACCGCCTTCTCGCGCATGCGCCAGGCCGATATCTCGCAGCTGCCGGTGCTGGACGAGCAGCGCCGCCTGGTCGGCCTGCTGGACGAATCGGACCTGCTGGCCGGGCTGCACGAGGACCCGCGCCATTTCCGCCACCGCGTCGCCGATGCGATGAACCGCGCCGTGACGACCCTGGCGCCCGATGCGCCGCTGCCGGCGCTGATCGCGCAGCTGAAGACCGGCCTGGTCGCGGTGATCGCCGACGAGCGCGGCTTCCACGGTTTCGTGACCCGCTTCGACCTGCTCAACCATCTGAGGAAGACATTGGCATGAGTGCACCTGATAACGACAAGACGGCCGACTACGCCTTCGACACCCGCGCGATCCACGGCGGCCAGCAGCCCGACCCGCTGACCGGCGCGGTGATGCCGCCGATCTACGCCACCAGCACCTACCGCCAGAAGAGCCCCGGCGTGCACCAGGGCTACGAGTACGGCCGCACCCACAACCCGACGCGCCAGGCCTATGAGCGCGCGGTGGCCAATCTGGAGGGCGGCGTACAGGGCTATGCCTTCTCCTCCGGCCTGGCCGCGATGGCGACCCTGCTGGACACTCTGCCGGCCGGCTCGCACATCGTCGCCGGCGACGATCTCTACGGCGGCAGCTACCGCCTGTTCGAGCGGGTGCGCAAGATCAGCGCCGGCCTGCAGGTCTCCTTTGTCGATAGCAGCGAGGCCGCCCATGTGCAGGCCGCGCTGCGGCCCGAGACGCGCCTGATCTGGATCGAGACGCCCAGCAACCCGATGATGAAGCTGACCGATCTCGAGGCGGTCGGCCGCATCGCGCGCGCCCATGGCCAGGCGCTGGCGGTGGCGGACAACACCTTCGCCAGCCCCTGGTCGCAGCGCCCGCTGGAGCTGGGCTTCGATGTGGTGCTGCATTCGGCTACCAAGTACCTGAACGGCCACAGCGATGTGATCAGCGGCGTGATCGCGGTCGGCGGCGAGCCGCGCCAGGCCGCGATCCGCGAGCAACTGGAGTTCTTGCACAACGCGATCGGCTCGGTGGCCGGGCCCTTCGACAGCTTCCTGGCGCTGCGCGGGCTGAAGACCCTGGCCTTGCGCATGCAGCGCCACAACGAGAGCGCGCAGCAGATCGCCGAATGGCTGGAGCGCCAGCCGCGCGTGCGCCGCGTCCATTACCCGGGCCTGGCCACGCATCCGCAGTACGCGCTGGCGCGCCATCAGCAGCGCGGCGGCGGCGGCATGATCAGCATCGCGCTGGACACCGATCTGGCCGGCGCACGGCGCTTCCTGGAGCGGGTCGAGATCTTCGGCCTGGCCGAAAGCCTGGGCGGGGTCGAGAGCCTGATCTCGCTGCCGGCGCTGATGACCCATGCCTCGATCCCGCCCGAGCAGCGCGCGCGCCTGGGCATCAGCGATGCGCTGGTGCGCATCTCGGTCGGCATCGAGGATGTCGAGGACCTGAAGCGCGACCTGGCCGCCGGCCTGGCGGCGCTGTGATGATGATGACGAAGAAGATGACGACGACGGCGACCGGATGAATATCGAGATCACCACGACGCAAGACCCGACCCTGCAGCAGGAGCTGCTGCCGGTGATCGACATCGCGCCGCTGCTGGACCCGGCGCGGCTGGACCCGAGCGCGCTGGACCGCATCGCCGCGCAGATCAACGGCGCCTGCCGCGCCCATGGCTTCTTCTACATCACCGGCCATGGCGTGGCGCCGGCCCTGATCGAGAACCTGCAGACGCAGAGCCGCTTGTTCTTCGCGCTGCCGGAGGAGCTGAAGCTGCGCTGGTCGATGAGCGAGGGCGGGCGCGCCTGGCGCGGCTATTTCCGCACAGGCGGCGAGCTGACCTCGGGCCGGCCGGACTGGAAGGAGGGCCTGTACCTCGGCAGCGAGCTGGCGCCCGATCATGAGCTGGTGCGCGCCGGCACGCCGCTGCACGGCCCCAACCTCTGGCCCGATGCGGTGGTGCCGGGCCTGCGCCCGGCGGTGCTGGACTATATGGCCGCGCTGGCCGAGGTGGGGCAGGCGGTGATGCGCGGCCTGGCGCTGAGCCTGGCCTTGCCGCAGGACTATTTCGCGACCCGCTATACCGCCGATCCGCTGCTGCTGTTCCGCCTGTTCAACTACCCGAGCCGGCCGGCGCCGGCCGAGGCCGATGTCGGCTGGGGTGTCGGCGAGCACACCGACTACGGCCTGCTGACCCTGCTCTACCAAGATGACACCGGCGGTCTGCAGGTCAAGACCCGCGCCGGCTGGATCGAGGCGCCGCCGATCCCCGGCAGCTTCGTCTGCAATATCGGCGACATGCTGGACCGCATGACGCGCGGCCTGTACCGCTCGACGCCGCACCGCGTGCGCCTGAACCGCAGCGGGCACGACCGCCTGTCCTTCCCGCTGTTCTTCGACCCGAACTACTTCGCCCGCGTGCAGCCGATCGCCGGCCTGCCGCCGGCTGACGACGACGCGGCCAGCCGCTGGGACGGCGCCAGCGTGCATGCCTTTGAGGGCAGCTACGGCGCCTACCTGTTGGGCAAGGTCGGCAAGGTGTTCCCGGAGCTGCTGCGGCAGGTGCTCTGAGCCGCCGGGCGGCTCGATCAGGCCTTCGGATACAGGATCATCTGCGTGCAGCGGAACAGCGCGATGGTCTTGCCGCTGTCGCGGTGCCGGACCACCGCGTCCCAGACCTGGGTCGTGCGGCCGCCATGCACCAGCGTCGCGGCGACCTCGATCACGCCCGCGCGCGCGGTGCCCAGGTGGTTCGACTTCAGCTCGATCGTCGTGAAGCTCTGTGCGCCCTCGGGCAGGCTGCTCATGCAGCCGTAGCCGCAGGCGGTGTCGGCCAGGGTCACGACGCTGCCGGCGTGCAGATAGCCGTTGGGCGCCATCACATGCGGCGCCACCGCCAGTTCGGCGCGGATCTCGCCCGGCGCGACCGCGGTGATGACGATGCCCAGATGGCCGGGCAGGGAGGGCGCGCCGCGCGCGTTCAGTTGTTCGGGGCTCAACATGGAGTGGTGGCGATGGACTGCTGCGGGAGGCGGCCGGCGCCAGGGGCGCGGCCGGGAAGATGCCAGGAGAAAGCGGCTCATTCTGCCCGCTGCGCCCGCGCGCGCTGTCGCTCATGTGCCAGCCAGGCTTCGGCCGCCAGCAGATTTGGCAGCCAGCACAGCCAGGCGATGAGGGGATAGCTCTGCTCGACCGGCAGGCCCAGCGCCGCGCCGGCGGCGAGGTACAGGCGCAGGGTGATCGCGGCGGCGGTCAGTGCGAAGCTGCGGATCATCCAGGCGCGGTGCTGCTCGTAGCGCCGCGCTCGTGCATGGCGCAAGCCCTCGAAGCTGCTGGCGGCCCACAGCAGGGCCAGGCAGAGGAAGCCGGCCGAGGCCAGCACGCCGGTCTCGGCCGGCAGGGCCAGCGGCAGCGCGCTGAGCGTGCCCAGCGCCACCGCCGCCATGTACAGGCGACCGCCCCAGCGATGCAGCGCGGGCCGGCGCCGGCGCAGCGCGGCGGCCAGCTGCAGCGGCCCGACCAGCAGGGCCAGCGCGGCGCTCAGCGCATGCACGATCAGCAGCTCGCGGCGCGCCAGCAGATTGCCCAGCTCCGGCGCATAGGGCTGGCCGGGCAGCGCATAGCGCAACGACAGCAGGCCGACCGCCAGGGCCGACAGCGTCAGCAGCCCGAAGGCCAGGGTCTTGAGCAGGGACGGTTGATGATGGTGAGCGCTTGAGTGGTCCATGGCACGCCTTCCTGAGATGGAGTGCGGCCACTCTAGGCAGCGAGATTGAGCTGGCGCTTAGCGGCGACTTAGGTGTGGATTAGGGCGGTACCGAGATGGATGCGCGCCAGCAGCCCCGGTGCCCCGTCGTCGCGGGCCAGCAGCTCGATGCGCAGCCGGTGGCGCGCGCCGGCCGCGCGCGCGATCGCCAGCCCCAGGCCGCTGCCGCCTGCGCTGGCGCCGGGCATGCGGAAGAAGCGGTCGAACACCCGCTCGCGCATCTCGGGCGGCAGGCCCGGCCCGCTGTCGATGATGTCGACCACCGGCCGGTCCTCGGGCGCGTGCAGGCGCACCTCGACCTGGCCGCCGGGCGGGGTGTAGCGCAGCGCGTTGTCCAGCAGGTTGTCGAACAGGCTGCGCAGGTCGGACGGCGCGGCGCGCAGCCGCGGCGCGATGCGGCCATCGAAGCCGACCTCGATGCCGCGCCGGTCGGCCAGCACCATCAGCTGGCCGATGCTGTCGCGCAGCAGCTCGGTCAGGTCCAGCGGCTCGGCCGGCGGCGCGCTGGCCGGCGCCTCCTGGCGCGACAGGCGCAGCAGCTGCTCGACCAGATGCTGGGCGCGCCGCAGGCCGGCCTCCAGCTGCGCCAGCTGCTGCTGCGGTGGGCCAGGCGGCACATCGGGGCGCAGGTTCTCCAGCTGCAGCGAGACCGCGGCCATCGGCGTGCGCAGCTCATGGGCCGCGTCCTGCACGAAGCGGCGCTGCGCCGCGAAGGCCTCGCGCAGCCGCGCCAGCAGGCTGTTGAAGGCGGCCACCAGCGGCGCGATCTCTTCGGGCAGGCGGGTCAGCGCGATCTGCTGCTGCAGGCTGCCCTCGTCGCGCTGCGCCACCTGCTGCGCGAGCTCGTGCAGATGCCGCGAGCTGCGGCCGACCACCAGCCACAGCACCAGCAGCAGCACCGGCAGCAGCAGCGCGATCGGCAGGCCGGCCTGCAGCGCGCGCGCCGCCACCTCCTCGCTGAGGAAGCGGCTGCTCTGCAGCACCTGCACATGCAGCCGGTCGCCGCCCGCCGGCTCGGGCGACGCGGTGTAGACGCGCCAGCCCTGGTCGGCCGTCGCCGGGCTTGGGGCCAGGTCTTGATAGCCGGGCGCCGTCTGCAGCGGCACCGCGATGTCGGGCCGCGAGCTGGCCAGCAGGCGGCCGTCGCCGGACCAGAGCTGGACGATGAAGCTGCCCCATTTGTAGAGCTGCTTGTCGCTGACGACAGGGGGCGGCGCGGCCTTCGCGACCTCGGCGGCGCTGCGCGCCGCATGCGAATGGGCCAGCGCCGCCATCTGCCCGTCCATGAAGGTGTAGACCAGCCGGCTGTAGCAGGCATGGAAGTTCCAGCCCGCGGCGACCGCGGCCAGCAGGTGCAGTGGCACCAGCCACAGCAGCAACTGGCCGCGCAGCGAGCGCGGGCGGTACCAGGGCGCGCGGCCGAGGGGCGAAGCAACAGCGGTGGCGGCGGTGCTCATGCGACGGCGACGCGCCAGCCCAGGCCGCGCACATTGCGGATCGCCTCGGCGCCGAGCTTGCGGCGCATGCCGTGGATCAGCACGTCGACCGCATTGCTGGTGACCTCCTCGCCCCAGCCGTAGATGCGCCGCTCCAGCTGCTCGCGCGACAGGATCGCGCCGGGCCGCTCCAGCAGCGCATGCAGCAGCGCGAACTCGCGCGCGGTCAGCGCCTCGCGCGCGCCGTTGTGGCGCAGCAGCTCGCGCGTGCCCAGGTCCAGCTGCAGTCCGGCGCAGCCGATCAGCGGCTGGGCCGCGCCGCTGCGCCGGCGCACGATCGCGCGCATGCGTGCCAGCAGCTCGCCCATCACGAAGGGCTTGAGCAGGTAGTCGTCGGCGCCCAGGTCCAGGCCATGGATGCGGTCGTCGACGCCGTCGCGCGCGGTCAGCACCAGCACCGGGGTCAGGTCGCCGCGGCCGCGCGCCTGGCGCAGCACCTCGGTGCCGTCCAGGCCGGGCAGGCTCAGGTCCAGCAGCACGCAGGCATAGCCGCCATCGGCCAGGGCGCTGCGCGCCAGGCCGCCGTCGCGTACCCAGTCGACCGACCAGCCGGCGCTCTCCAGCGCGCGCGACAGGTTGCAGCCGATCATCTCGTCGTCTTCCACCAGCAATGCGCGCAAGGCATGACTCCTTCCCGGGGCTTGTGGCGCCAGCGTACGGCGTTTTTCTTAGGCCGGCGTGAGCGCGCAGCATAAACAACAGGCGGGCGCCGCAGCGCGCATCGGGGCTAACGCCGAGCTAAGTCTGGCTGCCTAGAGTCCGCCCGTCTTTCTTCATCTTCATCTTCTTTCCATCAAGGATCCCGACGATGCGACGACTCTTCGCTGCCGCCCTGCTGGCCCTGCCTATCGCCGGTCCGACGACCGCCATCGCCCAGCCCGAGGCGCAGGCCTCCTCCTGGGGGCTGGGCCTGGGCGTCGGCTACGAGCGCCGCGCCTACCGAGATTTCGACAACCGCGCCCGCGTGCTGCCGCTGCTGATGTACGAGAACCGCTGGGTCAGCGTGGCCGGCCCCGGCATCGATCTGAAGCTGCCGGATGTCGGCCCGCTGGCGCTGCGCCTGCGCGCCCGCTACGCCTTCGATGGTTACGAGGCCGACGATTCGCCCTATCTGGCCGGCATGGCCGAGCGCAAGGGCGGTGTCTGGGTGGGCGGCGCGCTGGCCTGGCAGCTGGGGGCGACGCGGCTCTCGGCCGAGCTGCTGGGCGATGCCTCGGGCAACAGCAAGGGGCGGCAGTTCCGGCTGCAGGCCGAGCACAGCTTCCGCGCCGGCGATTTCGAGCTGACGCCGCGCCTGGCCGCGCTGTCGCTGGACCGCAAGTATGTGGACTACTACTACGGCGTAGCGCTCAGCGAGCAGCGCGCCGGCCGCGCGGCCCATGCCGGCGAATCCACCGTCAACACCGAGCTGGGCCTGCGCGTCGGCTACCGCCTGGCGTCGCAGCAGCTGCTGATGCTGGACCTGAGCGGCACGCGCCTGGGCCGCGGCATCAAGGCCAGCCCGCTGGTCGAGCGCGGCAGCGAGACGGGGCTGCGGATGGCGTACCTGTACCGCTTCTGAGGTCGGAAAGAAGCCGGCCCCGGGGCCGGCTGCATCGCGACGCGTCTTATTTGGCCTTCACATTGACCCAGCGCACCTCCAGCCAGTTGTCGGCGCGGTGCACCACGTCGACGTTGCTGCGTGCGGCCCAGGGGATGAACTGGCGGTGCAGCGGGATGTAGTGCACCTGCTCGGCCTGGCGCTGGAACACCTTCTTGATGAGGACCTTGCGCTTGTCCGGATCGGCCTCGACGCTGGAGGCCGCGACCAGCGCGTCGAGCTCGTCGTCCTTGAAGTTGCCGCGGTTGTACTCGCCGACGCCCTTCTCGCCGCGGTTGCGGTAATGCGAGGTGAAGATGCTCTCCGGGTCGGTGATCGAGCCGCCCCAGCCGAACATGTAGATCGAGGTGTCGAGCTTCTCCACCTTGTTGAAGAACTGCGCCTTGGGCTGGGCATTGACCCGGGTCTTGACGCCGACCTTGGCCCATTGCGCGGCCAGGGTCACGCAGATGCGCTCGTCGTTGACATAGCGGTTGTTGGAGCAGTCCAGCTGCACCTCGAAGCCCTGCGGGTAGCCGGCCTCGGCCAGCAGCTTCTTCGCGGCGTTGACGTCATAGGGCAGGCGACGCTCGATCTCGGGATCGTTGAGGCTGCCCAGCGGCGAGGGCACGACCGCGCCGGTGGGCGAGGCCTGGCCGTTCATCAGCTTGTCCTTGATCGTGACGATGTCGATCGCCTGGTAGAGCGCGCGGCGCACGCGCACGTCCTTCAGCGGGTTCTTGCCCTTGACGTTGCTGTAGAGCAGCTCGTCGCGGCCCTGGTCCAGGCCAAGGAAGATGACGCGGTTCTCGGGGCCGTTGACGATCTTGACGCCCGGCGTGGCAGCGAGCTTCTCGAGGTCGCGCGGGGCCGGGTCGAGCACGAAGTCGACCTCGCCCGAGACCAGGGCGGCGGTGCGGGTGGCGTCGCTCTTGATCGGCGTGTAGACGATCTCCTGCACGTTGCCCTCGATCTTGCCCCAGTAGTTCGGGTTGCGCTTGTAGACCGTCTTGTTGTCCGGCGCGCGGCTGACCAGCTGGAAGGGCCCGGTGCCATTGGTGTTGAAGGCGGCGTAGCTCTCTTCCTTGTTGGCGAAGTCCTGGGTCTTGGTGGCCTTGTTGTCCTCGGCCCAGGTCTTGCTCATGATGTAGAGCGTGTTGATGTGCTCCAGGAAGATCGGGTTCGCCTTGGGCAGGTTGAACTCGACGGTCAGCGCGTCGATCTTCTTCGCCTCGCCCAGCGCGTTGGCATAGACGGCGATCTGCGAGCTCGGCTGCTTGGCGCGCTCCAGCGAGAAGATCACGTCGTCGGCGGTCAAGGGCTTGCCGTCGTGGAACTTGACGCCCGGGCGCAGCTTGAAGGTCCACTTCAGCGCGCTGTTCTGCTTCCATTCGGTGGCCAGCTGCGGCACCAGCTGCAGCTTGCGGTCGCGCGCGACCAGGAACTCGTAGACCTGGCCGTTGAACACATTGGTCAGCGATTCGTTCTGCGCATAGGGATCCAGGGTCAGCGGATCGCCGGCGCCGGCCCAGCGCAGGGTCTGGGCGGAGGCCAGCGTCGCGGTGGCGGCCAGCAGGGCCAGGGCGAGCAGGGACTTCTTGGCTTGGATCAAAACAGCAACTCCCGGAAATGAAAGAAGAAGGCGGCACGCAGGGCCGGACCCGGAGCCTAAACCGGCGGCGCGCGCCCGCATCCCTCGCGGACCGACATTGCTTATGCGGGATGCGAGCAAGGGCGCTGGCCGCACGGTTTCGTCATCAAGCCTGGTCGATACTCGGGGTTTTGCGCCTCCCCCTAGAGTGGCGGCAGGCGCGTTCACATTTCGCATCCGATCCGATGAGCTCGTTCCGTTTCCTCCTGTGCCGGCTCGCACTGCTTTCCCTGAGCCTTCTTCCCGGCCTGGCCCTGGCCCAGGGCGCTGTGGTCACGACCGAACAGGTGCGGGCCGAGCTGGTGGCGCAGGCGCCCGAGGGCGTCGAGGCCGGCAAGCCGCTGTGGCTGGGCTTGCTGATCAAGCACCAGCCGCATTGGCACACCTATTGGAAGAACCCGGGCGACTCCGGCCTGCCGACGATGCTGAGCTGGGAGCTGCCCGCGGGCGTGAGCGCCGGCGAGATCCAGTGGCCGGTGCCGCAGCGCCTGCCGGTCGGGCCGCTGGTCAACTACGGCTATGAGAGCGACCTGCTGCTGGCGGTGCCGCTGACGGTCGGCCCGGAGTTCAAGGGCGAGACCCTGAACATCAAGCTGCGCGCCGACTGGCTGGTCTGCAAGGAAGTCTGCATTCCCGAGTCCGGCGAATTCAGCCTGAAGCTGCCCGCCCAGGCCGCCACCGCCGGCCATGCCGCGCTGTTCGAGGCCGCGCGCGCCGCGCTGCCGCAGGAGCTGGCCGGTGCCAAGGTCGAGGCCAAGCTGCAGGGCGAGGGCCTGCGCCTGTTGATCGACGGCCTGCCGGCCGCCTGGCAGGGCAAGACCCTGCAGGCCTTCCCGGAGGAGGCCGGCGTGTTCAACCATGCGAGCGCGCCGCAACAGCAATGGGCGGGCGCGCAGCTGCAGCTGACCCTGCCCGTCTCGGCCCAGCGCAGCGAGGGCCCGACCCGGCTCGCGGTGGTGCTGCGCCAGGACGATGCACCCGGCGGCCTGCGCCTGAGCTACCAGACCGCGGCCTGGCCGGCGCTGGGCGAGGTGGCGGCGCCGGCGCTGCAGCCGGTCGAGCCCGAGGCCGCCGCCGCCGCGCCGACCTCGATCCTGCTGGCCCTGCTGCTGGCCTTTGCCGGCGGCCTGCTGCTGAACCTGATGCCCTGCGTGTTCCCGGTGCTGTCGCTGAAGGTGTTGGGCTTCACCGCCCATGCGGGCGAGCGCCGCGTGCTGGTGGCGGGTGGCCTGGCCTACACGGCCGGCGTGGTGCTGAGCTTCCTGGCGCTGGCCGGCCTGCTGCTGGTGCTGCGCGCCGGCGGGGCGCAGCTGGGCTGGGGCTTCCAGCTGCAGTCGCCGCTGTTCGTCGCCGGCCTTGCCCTGCTGTTCGGCCTGATCGGCCTGAACCTGCTGGGCGTGTTCGAGATTCGCATGGTGCTGCCCGGCAACCTGGCCGGCGCGCGCGCCGCCAACCCGGTGCTCGACCATGGCCTGACCGGCGTGCTGGCGGTGGCGGTGGCCTCGCCCTGCACCGCGCCGTTCATGGGCGTCGCGCTGGGCGCCGCGCTGACCCAGCCGGCGCCGCTGGCGCTGGCGATCTTCGCGGCGCTGGGCCTGGGCATGGCCTCGCCCTATCTGGCGGCCAGCCTGTGGCCGGGCCTGGCGCGCGCACTGCCGCGCCCCGGCGTCTGGATGCGCCACTTCAAGATCCTGATGGCCTTCCCGATGTTCGCCACCGTGCTGTGGCTGATGTGGGTGCTGGGCCAGCAGGTCGGCATCGACGGCGCGGTGGCCCTGCTGGGCCTGCTGCTGGCGCTGGCGCTGGCGGCCTGGGTGTTCGGCGCGACGGACCTGAAGGCGCGTGGCCGTACGGTGCTGGGCGCGCTGTCGCTGGCGATCCTGGCCGGCACCGCCTGGTGGGCCTGGCCGGCGCTGCGCGAGGCGCCCGCCGCTGCTGCGCAGGCCGATGGCGCCTCCGCCAGCGAGACCTGGCAGGCCTGGTCGGCCGACAAGGTCGCGCAGGCCCAGGCCGAGGGCCGCACCGTGCTGGTGGACTTCACCGCCGCCTGGTGCGTGACCTGCCAGTTCAACAAGCGCGGCACCCTGGCCGATGCGCAACTGGTGGCCGACATGCGGGCCAAGAACGTGCTGCTGCTGCGCGCCGACTGGACCCGCCGCGACGCCGCGATCAGCCAGACCCTGAACAGCCTGGGTCGCAGCGGCGTGCCGGTCTATGCGGTGTACAAACCCGGTCAGGCCGCGCCGCAGCTGCTGCCCGAGATCCTCAGCGTCGCGCTGGTGCGCGACGCGCTGTCGCTCTGAGGAATTCCCTGTCCTCAATCAATCTGCTGCATCCTCAAGGAGGCTGGTATGAAGACGAGACGATGGATGATGACGAGCGTGATGCTGGCCCTGGCCGCGACGGCCAGCGGCATCGCGCAGGCGAATGCGACCGTGGGCCAGGCGGCTCCGGCCTTCAGCATCACCGACAGCCAGGGCAAGACCGTGAGCCTGGCGGACTTCAAGGGCAAGCATGTGGTGCTGGAATGGGTCAACCCCGGCTGCCCCTTCGTCAAGAAGCATTACGACAGCGGCAATATGCCCGGCACACAGAAGAGCGCGACCGGGCAGGGCGTGGTCTGGCTGGCGGTCAGCTCCACCGCGAAGAGCGCCGGCGACTACAAGCCGCCGGCCGAGCTGGAGGCCTGGATGAAGAGCAAGCAGTCGGCCCACAGCGCCACCCTGATGGATGACGACGGCAAGCTGGGCAAGGCCTATGGCGCGCGCACGACGCCGCATCTGTACCTGATCGACCCGGCCGGCAAGCTGATTTATGCCGGCGCGATCGACTCCAAGCCGACCGCCAACCCGGCCGACATCAAGACCGCGGTCAATTATGTGAACCAGGCCGTCGGCGAGGCCCTGTCCGGCAAGCCGGTCAGCCAGCCCGCGTCGACGCCCTACGGCTGCTCGATCAAATACGCCTCCTGACGCTGAGGCGCGGTACGCGCCTCAACGGCCCGAGCGGGCCTGGGATCAGGCCTGCTCGTCGGCCGGCTTGTCGCCCTGGGCGCGCGGCGGCCGGTTCTGGCCACCACCACCACCTTCGCGGCGCGGCGGGCGCTGACCCTGGCGTTCGCCACGCGGGCCTGGGCGGCCGCCATCGCGGCGGCCTTCGGGCCGCCGGTCGCCGCCCGCGGGCTGCGAGGCGCGGCGGATGCGGTCTTCCTCGGCTTCCTGCTTGGCGATCTCCAGCAGGCCGTCCAGCTCCTCCTCGGCCACGCCCTTCAGCGCGCAGAAGTTGGCGCGCGTCAGGGTGGTGCCCTGGAAGTCGCGCAGCAGACCGGCGCGGTTGCGGCGCTGCTGCTGCTCGAGCGCGCGGCGCTCCTCGTTGAGCGAGCGGCGGCGCGCCAGCTCGGTGACCGCGGCCTCGCGGTGCTCGGCGCTCAGCTCGCCGGCCGGCTGGCCGTCGAGGTCGAAACGTTCGCTGGCCTTGGTCAGCGCGATCAGGTAGGCGGTGCCGCCGGTGTAGCGGCGCAGCACCGCCGACAGCAGCTGCTTGGTGAACTGGCCGGGCGCACGCTCCTGGATGTCGGCCTGGATGCGCAGCTTCAGCGGCTTGGGCGCGCCATCGAACAGGGCGGGGAACAGCGTCTTGAGCTGCTGCAGCGCGGCGGCGGGGTTCATTTCGCCAGCGGCGGTCGGATTGGACGACATAGGGATCAGTGGTTGGCGGGACGGCTGCGAGAACCGGGCCCGCGCGGGCAGTCAAAGAAAGAATCGAAGGCTGGATTGTGCCTATGCTGAGGGCGTCGGCGCAAACCCCCCCTCCGGGTAGCAGACGCGGTTGCGGCCGGCCTGCTTGGCGCGGTAGAGCTGGGCATCGGCCTCGCGCAGCCCATCCTCCAGCCGCGCATGGCGCGCGACGTCGGTCAGGCCCAGGCTGGCGGTGACCGCCAGGCCCGGCGCCAGCGCCGACCAGTCATGGCGTTCCACCGCCTGGCGCAGGCGCTCGCAGATCTGCAGCGCCCCCTCGGGCGTGACCTCGTCGAGCGCGATCAGGAACTCCTCGCCGCCATAGCGCGCGGCCAGGTCCTGCGCGCGGCAATGGGCCTGCAGCAGCGCGCCGAGTTGGCGCAGCGCCTGGTCGCCGACGGCATGCGAATAGCGGTCGTTGACGGACTTGAAATGATCCAGGTCGATCAGCGCCACGCACAGCACCGCACCACTGGCGCGCGCGGCCTCGTGGCGCAAGGCCAGATAGGTGTCGAGCCGGCGGCGGTTGGCCAGGCCGGTCAGCGCGTCCTGCAGCGCATCGCGGCCCAGGGCCTCGGCGCGCTGTGCCAGCTCCTCGTTGGCGCGGCGCAGGGCCTGGGCCTGCTGGCGTTCGGCCGCGGCCTCGGCCAGCGCGCGCTCGGTCTCCAGGCGCACCGCCAGCACCTTGGCGCGCTGCTGCGCGCTGTTCAGCGCATGCTCGCTGCGCAGGGTGTGAAACCGCTTGTAAAGATTCAGCGCCTGGGCCAAGTCGCCGGCCTGTTCGGCCAGCGCGGAGGCCAGCTCGTAGAGCGGAATCAGCATGTTCTTGGCGCGCGCCTGCTCGCCGACCGCCAGGCCGTCGGCGGCGGTGCGGCGCGCCTCGTCGAGCTCGCCGGCCTCGCGGTACATCAGGGCCAGGTATTGCGCGCGCTGCACATGGCTGACCGCGTCGCCGCCCGGGCCGGACAGGCCGCGCTGCCGCTCGAAGGCGGCCAGCGCCTCGGCGCGCCGGCCCAGCAGCGCGAGCGCGGCGCCGCTGTTGCTCAGCACCACGACCTGGATGCGCGCCATGCCGGCCTGCTGCGCGATCGCCAGCGCGACCTCGTTGAGCTCCAGCGAGCGCCGCAGCGCGGCCTCGCCCTCGGCGACGCGGCCCTCGTTCAGGGCCTGCTCACCCTGGTCCTGCTCGCGGCCGGCCAGGTTGGCGCGCGAGATCGCGCGCATGCGTGGCTGGCCGGTGGACTCGGCCAAGGTCAGCGCGCGCTGATGCCAGTCCAGCGAGGCCTCGGTGTTGCCGAGCTCGCCATAGACGATGCCCAGCAGGTTCAGGGTGTCGAACAGCAGCTCGGCGTCCTCGCCGGTGCGGCAGGTCGGCAGCGCGGCCTCGAGGTCCTGCAGCGCCTGGTCGTTGTCGCCGACGGCCCAGCCGACGCGCGCCGAGGCGATGCGCGCGCGGGCGCGCAGCAGCTTGTCGCCCTGGCCATGGCTCAGCGTCAGGGCGCTGGTGGCATGAGCGGCGGCGCGGTTGTGGTCGTTCTGGCGCTGCGCGGTGTGCGACAGCCAGACATGGGCATGGATCTCGGCGTGCAGGTCCTGCAGCGCCTCGGCCCGCTCCAGCAGCTCGGCGGCCAGGGTCTCGCAACGGGCCCAGTTTTCGCTCGTGTAGGCGCCCTGGGCGGCTGCCAGCAGCTCGTCCAGATCGGAGTCGGCCGCGTAGGCCTGGGGGGCGGTAGAGGTCGTCGACAAGGCGATGTCGATGATAGGGGCCGACCCCGGCGGGCCGTGGTCGCGGCCCGTTTCAAATGGGCTCAGGTCGTGTGATCTTTGGGCTTTGCGCAGGCGGGTTTGCAGACCAGCTCGGTGCGGCCGAGGATGCGGGTCGATTGCAGGCTGCTCGGCGCGCGGTGCTTGCCGCACTTGAAGCAGGAGCGGGTATGCCCGCTGCCCAGGAAGGGCGAGCCGCCCAGCTTGGACTCGTAGCGCAGCCCATCGTCGCTGACGCTCGTGTAGGTGTCTTTGCTCATTGTTCTGGTCCGCTCCGGAGTTTTCCCTCTCGCGGCCCATATTAGGCCGGGCGGACATGACGGCACCATCTCGCTTGCACTGATGTACGGGCTTTTGACGCCACGAAATCGTCATATCGATAGGCAATCGGCGCGAGCAGCGCACAATCGCGGCTTCGTTCAAGCGATTCCGATGGCCAAACTGTTTTTCCGTTACGCGGCGATTGTTGGGGGATCGTGAGTTCAAAGTTTCCAGATTGTTGTCATCGTCGCCTGCCGCAGGGCAAGCGGCTTTGTTGGATGATGCGTTATGTGACATCTTGTGCGCCCGGGTTGGGCTGGCCCCGCCGCGGTGTTACAAATGTCTTGCTGTTGGTTTGGTGCTTCAGCTTCACCCATCTGTAACACCTCTCTGGGAGACCCTTTTTGGCTCGTTTGTGGTTCCGCTTTGCGGCGATGAATGCGGGGAAGACCAGTTCGCTCCTGCAGGTTGCGCACAACTACGAGGAGAACGGCGAGCAGGTCCTGTTGCTCACGTCAGCGTTGGACGACAGGGCAGGCCACGGCGTCATCGCATCCAGAATTGGGCTGCAGCGGGAGGCGATGACCTACGACACGAGAACAGACTTCCTAGCGCTTTTGCAGGATGTGACCGTGGCCTGTGTGCTCATTGATGAAGCGCAGTTCCTGACCGTCGAGCAGGTGACCCAGCTCCATCGGTGGGTTCATATCCGGAATGTTCCGGTGATGTGCTTCGGACTTCGGTCGGACTTTCAGGGGAGGGCCTTCCCGGGGGCGGCTGCGTTGCTCACCCTCGCCGACAACTTGGAAGAGATCCGAACTGCATGCCGTTGCGGCAAGAAGGCCACGATGAACATTCGGGTTGACGAGAGCGGGAACCGCATGCGTGAAGGCGATCAAGTGCTCATTGGGGGCAATGGCCGCTATCGCCAAGTTTGCTCGCGCTGTTTCTACAGCTGAGCAAGCTACGGCTACGCCGGTCCGGCATCCGTCTGTTCGGCAGTCAGATGTTTGTCTCCATCAAGGTCAAAGTTCTAGTAGACAGCGCGGGGCCCGGCATCGACATGCCGGCGCTGTTGACGCCAGTCGGGCTGTTGAGGCCACTTCTGGACTACTTTGTTGCCGAGCAACATAAAAGCCTGTCATGGATGCGCAAAGTGACGCATTCGGTTCAATTGTTCTTGGAGTACATGCATGCGAACCCGAGTGAAGTAGACACGCGTGTTCTCTTTGCCAACTTTGCAAGACGCCTCTACACGGGCACGTTTGATCTACAGACACGTGCCGATCCGAGTGGGCTTTGCTGGGCACCCAGAAGCATCTCAGACGCAAGCCGCATCATTAGCGATCTGAACCTCTTCCTGGACTGGCAGGGTGAGCGGCAACCTGCCGCATTGAGCGTGAACCCAAGAGTTTCGGCAAGCCGCTATGAGAAGCAGTGGCTTGACGCTGCCACCCGTTACCGACGGGAGAATGCCCTTCTTGGGCACCTTTGGAGCCGTCGCGATGAGGCGTCCGTTTCAAGCTCCAGGCAGGTCCGCGCGAAGAGAGGCCCTCATTCCAGGGACGGAGAGCCCCCCGCCTTTCCTGAAGGCGAATTTATGAACCTACTTACCGATGGTTTTCGCGTGGGTAAGCGCATTGACTATCGTGGGCAATTGATCACACTGTTGTTGCATGGCGCGGGATTTCGAGAATCAGAGCCATTTCATCTGTATATCGAAGATGTGGCACACGATCCGATAAACCCGGGGGCGGCACTGGTTCGAATTCATCATCCGTCCGCAGGACATGCGCCTTCCAGTTGGAGGGGGAACTTGAAAAAAAACAAGCGTGGGACGCGTGCTGAATATTTGATGGACGAATTCGGATTAAAACCTAGAAATCAAAATTTTGACAATAGCCATGCCGGTTGGAAGGGTGGGCTATGTGATGCCCCATACTACATGGAGGCACGCTGGTTTGAGGCGCAGTACGGAACTATCTTCATGGATGCTTGGCTGCGGTATCTCCATCAAATTTCCAGAATCGATCGGAATCATCCATTCGCGTTTGTAAATTTAGGCCGCGGCCGGTTAGGGGATCCCTACAAGGTATCGCAATTCAACGATGCCCATGCGGCTGCATGTCGGCGTATCGGTCTGAATGTCAGAAAAGATCTCGGGACTACTCCGCATGGTCATCGACATGCTTATGGCCGACGTCTTGTGAAGGCCGGAATGAATCAGAAGTACATACGGATTTTCATGCATCATGCCAGCATCGAAAGTCAGGCTGTATACACGCAACCGACCTCGGCTGAGGTTGCTGAAGCGTTGCAGAGCAGCATGGATCGGTTGGCAGCTAGTTCAGCTGAGAGGCTGAGAAAACGCCAAGCCTCAGAGTGATGAATGACTTCTCCGTCCTTGATAGAAAACTTGACCAGCTATTGCAGTCAAGAAAGCTAAGCGACTATGGATCGGAGGCTGCACGTGAAATGCATAAAATATGTCGAATTCGATATATTGAAGGTGGGCGACGATTTAATCTGGACGAGGTTTCCAAAGATTATTTGGCGGCGACTGGTAGGGATCTGAAAAATGAGCAGAAATATGCCCGTAGCGCAGCCTGTGTTGTCGCGAGATCTTGGCAGGAGGCCGCCGATCTAGAGAGTTGCGATCTTGATATTTCAGCTCCGCCAGGGCATCCCGACTACGTGTTGCAAGAGCAAATTTCAGATCCTTTGAGAAAAGCGACTAGGATTTTGAGCTTGCTGGCAATTCACTTGGTTTGTAAGTTTCGATTCGAACGCGGAGAACTGGACTTCAGTGCCAAGAAAGTTGCGCAGGACCGTGTGCTCTCTGAAGGGCCGCTAAAAGGGCGACTGACCTATAACATGGTGAGGGCTTCGCACGAGTTGTTGGATGCGTGGCAGGGTCATTCAGACAAGCTTCGCATAGCACCATCATGCCTAGCGCAATCCGATGAGCCTGATGTGCTCATTGAGGACTTCCTTAAAGGACGTGGACTAGACGTTCGAATTGAAGTAGGCCTTCGAGGCATAAATGATGTTTGCCGGGCAAAATTCGAACAGGGCGATTTTGACTTCAGTCCGTTGGGTCTTGTGAAGGATCTGGTCAAAGCTGGAGTTTTTGGGAGTGCAGGAAATGCGAGGCAGCGACTCCTTAAAGAAGCGCGATACAGAGCTTTAGTCGATTCATGGCAGCGCCGCGCTGACGCACAATGGATAAGTACGCTGGCGACCCTTCCCTCCGAGCATCCTGATGCCGTTTACCGGAGTTTGGCATTAAGCTCTGAGCGGCCTTTAGAGCTGCCGTACATTGGCGTCCATCGTCTCTGTTATCTCCTATACAAGGCAGGTCACATCGATTTCTCTCGTGCAACGATCGCCAAACTCTATATGGAGCGTGCTGGGTATAAGGTTGACATATACAGGAATGGTCCAAAGTCGCAGGGTTTTAAACAATTGGTTGATGCGTGGGGGAGGTTTGCTCGTCCCTGGCTTCAAAGTGTTGGTGCACCTGCTTCATCTGCACCTCGTGCACGTCGACAGACCGGTCACGATAGAAATCTTGAGTGGGTGCGGATCGATCATCCTGAGCTTGAAGAGTGGAGGCTCCTTGGGGTCGAATGGCTCAGATTAACGAAATCCGGGCTGAGTCAGCGTATTGTGGCATTAGGTACATTTTTCAGAAATTACCTAATGCGAAGCGATGTCCCCAAGACACCTGAAAAATTACTTCGGCGAGGGGCGCAAACCCCTGAATTTCTCCAGATAGTGGGAGTGACGCGAAATCATGTTGCGCAAAACAATCGTCTGCGGGAGTTTGTCGAATGGGTTCTTTTAAGGGACTTTAGCGATGAGGCGGATGATGGCCAGTTGATGGTTTCCCCTGCTTATCGGAATCCATTTCCACCGGAGATTGTTCCGCGTGGGCTGGGTATGTATTCCGAAAGCGTGCGATCACCTCTTCCCTATGGCTACATCGCTGAACTTCGGAAAATATTGGCCGAAGGCGAGAGTTTTGGCGATTGGAAATATGCGCAGAATGCGCAAGGCGCATCTGTTGGAAGTATTGGCGCGCCGGGCAGGGACTGGTTTGTTGTTGATCCGTCAATTATTGACAATAACGACCCGGACTGTGTCTGGCGGATGCGCACGTTTAAGGGCGGGAGCGCAAGTCCCACTGTCGTGTATCAGATGTGGAGTCCTGTTCGCTCGGTAGCCGTACTTACCAAGCTGCTCTTGCCTCTGCGAACGTCACAAGTACGTCTTCTGGACTCGGGGGAGTCCGACACATGGAAGAAAGAGCGTGGCCATTGGGTGCTCAACGATCATCCATTGGCCGAGAAAGGCAAAGTCTGGCGACAAGGGGTGCTACGGCGCGTGGTTGATCTCGCGGAAGGGGTGGAGCCGGCAACTCAGCTGTATATCAACACGAATAAGACAGCTGATCAGGAGAAGTTCGGGCCGAGTAAGGGGTATGACATGCCTTGGTTCGTGGCTGGGGATCCAATTGACAATGTCTTCTATTGGCTGGAAAAGCTTCGAAACTGGCAGAGTAAATACAACCCGCTTGATCGGCGCACTTCGTGGGCTGAACTCGATGGTCGACACATTCAACCAAAAACACCTGAACAGCTTGCTTCCTATCCTGATGCATGCTTTCTGTTCCGGATGGCGGAAGCAACTGAAGGTGGACGAGCCCTGCCAGTGTCGGATGGGGTTGTTGACGGCGCTTGGGCCAATCTGCTCGGGGAGTTTCAGCGTCGTTTGTCTGAGCGAGGTGAAACCCATCCGGGCGGTGCGCCAATTGTCCTAGTAGAGACTGATGGGAAGGGGCGTCGGGGCAGAACGGATTTCCCCCTGCATAGCTTGCGCGTTTCGCTCATCACGGCACTTGCCCTAGATGGGGAAGTGCCGTTTGCGATTTTGCAGAAGTTGGTAGGGCATAGCCGGCTCATCATGACGCTCTACTACACCAAGCCCGGGCATTCGCGAATCGCGGCTGTACTGAGTGAGGCGTCAGAACGGTTGGACGCCCGGAAGGAGCAGAGCATCGTTGGCTTCTTGAAAGATGCTGAGTACGAAGATCTCGTTCATAAAGTAGTCTTCAATAGCCCAGGCAGTCAGGCTGCAGCAGTCGCAGTCCATCCGTATGAGCGGAACCCCGCGGGCTGGATGCCGATGCATCACGGCCTCTGCTTGGTCGGCGGGAACGTCAGTGAGCTGGAGGACAACCGCGTTGTAGGCGGCTGCTACAACGGTGGCCCGTCGATTGGCGCCACTGCATTTGGGCCTGTACCTGGCGGTAGTCGCAACTGTGTGCGCTGCAGGTGGTTTGTAACCGAACCGCACCATTTGCCTGCACTAGCCGCGCATTTCAACACGATCGCTTTCCATTTCGACGAGGCAAGAAATCGGTCAATCGAAGCAGAGTCTAAGCTTCAGGCGCTGCGGCGAACCAAGGCGGAGATCGAGGCAAAGCAAGGCTACTTCCCGGGACACGTCGAAGTCAGGCAGGCTGAACGGGTCTGGGAGACAGCGATGAAACGCTTTAGCGATCTTGCGGAGGACCTTGTTGCTTGCTGGCGGCTTATTGAGCGATGCAAGGCTGTCCTCAACGCAGGGCCGCGAGATGGAGTAAGTTTGGTTATCCAAGGTGCGGTCTCAGATGTGGAGGCGGTGTTTGAGGAGACTGAATCCGAACTGCTTCAGCTGTCTGGCGTGTGCAAGAGCGTCGAGCTGTACCCGGACCTTGCGCCCGGAAAAGCTGTTCTGCGACGAAGTCAGCTGCTTGACTCTATGCTCTACAACGAGGGACTGCCACCGATGTTTTTGATGCTAAGTGAAGACGAGCAGATGAGAGTTGGCAATGAACTTCAGCGGAGATTGGCAAGTGCAGCGGATTCTCAGAACCCGCATGTCGGTCACCGCAAGGTCGTTGAGATTATTGATGCCGGAGGTCGGCTGAGTGAGCGTCTCGGAATCGATTTACTTGACTCAATTCCTGAGCTTCGGAGCATGAGAGCTTTGCATCGAAGTCCTGGCGAGGTGATTGACACATGAGCGAGCAGCAGACTCCCGAACATGTGCTTGAGGAACTCCTAGAGAAAAAGCCAAGACCTCAAAAGTGCCGTAGCTTGATTGCGCTAAATGCATTGTGTGAAAGGAATTTTGAGTCGGGCGGCCGGGATTTCTCAATTGCCCTCATTGGAAAACTCTGCGAGCAGCAGGGCGTGCTTAAATCCAGGGGCTTGTACAACGAGTCTGCAGCAGATCATCGAAGGGTAATTGACGCTTGGGCTGCGCGTGCCGGGCCGGTTCCGACTAAGAAGCCTGAGGCACTTGCGACTGATGCGTACATCGATCGTATCGACGACCCTGCAATTCGGTTTCTCGTCCATAGAGTGATTGCTGAGCGAAACAAGTTGAAGGCTCAGTTGAACACTCTGAAGAGTGCAACAAAGATCGTTGTAGACCGACGCGTCGGTGAGGGTGATCAATTGCCATTCAGCGGTAAGGTTGCGCTAACCAACTCGGAGAGGGATGCTCTTCGGAAGGTAATTTCTCCAGCCTTCCTCTCGAGCAATGGGTGGGCTGAGATTGAGTTCGGTGAGATCGTCAACGATCGCGGGCGAACCATCTTTGATCCGGGTTTTGCCACGGGGCTTCGCAAGCTTCTCGGGGACTAGGTGACGCGTCTTGTGGCGCCCGTCCCGAATTTTCCCTACTTTGATTCCCGGTCGCGCTCGCTCAAGATGGATGTTCTATTCCGGAGTCGCTGATCACCCAGTCTGATGTATCCACCAGCGCATCCAGTGCCGTTGGTCAGCGGTAGCCTTGAACCAGAGGTCCCCACATTGGCCGTTTGCCATCAAAAGGTGTGAGTGTTGGCGATCGTCTCGAACCGACCCACCGAGATCACGCAGTACTGACCCACCCTCAGGCTACCCCAAGGCGCCTGCATCAGTAGCTTGGGTTTGATTCTCGTCGCTCGTTGGAACTCCTTTCTTGCGGGAACTGGAAGCCCTGGGCCCCGAGTCAGCGTTGAACGGCGGCTTTCTCAGTTCGCCAACCAGCACTCCAAGCGGCTGTACGCCGGTGGCAAGGTGCGCCGCCCAGAAACGGTCGCTGAACTTGAGATATCAGCGATAGCGGGATAGCGGCGCAGGCAGACTGGAACCCGCGATCCCCGGCGTGACAGGCCGGTATACGCCCCGATCACACCTGCGTGTCGTAGCTCAAAACTATCGACAGATCGCGCACGGTTAGGCTATTCAGCCGGTGGCGCAGGTCCGCTCCTGCGCCGGTCTTCTCCACAAAGCGTGGAGCGATCAGGCTCACGTCTGCACTCTTCGCCTTCACCTGCAACCGAACCGGAGCCTTTCCGGCAAGCTGCACGCGCGCCATCGGCAGCCCGCCTAGCCTCGTCGGAAGCGATTGGAACGTCACCGCTTGTGAGACGGGCGGCCCCGAAGGCACGCCGTTGGTGAGGGGCGTGAGCACGACGTCCGCTTGCAGGGCCGTGCCGCCCTGATAAGCGGCGATGTCGTCGACCTGAAGCATCAGCGCCAGTTCGGTCGCCTTCGGCCCGCGCGTGCGCAGAAGATAGGGAAAGTGTGCAACGTCGATGTCAGCCTCGAAGATCGACTCGGTGGCCGTCGCGTCCGCCGGCCGAAGCCCGCGATTCCACGCATTCGCGAACTCGTGGCGCAAGCTGAAAAGTCTCGCCAGACCCTTGCGCGGCGGCTGCAAGCTCGTCTTGCGTACGGCGTCCTGCAACGGCTCGCCCCCGCCGCGCGCGCGATAGTCCACCCGAATGATCACATCGGCCACGGTCATCGGATCGAGCGCATTGGTATCCAGCGGCATCTCAAGCCGCCAACGACTGATCGCGCCGAATCCCTCGAAGGGGTCGAGGCGCGTCCGGCTCCTGTCAGGCGCAAGACCCGAGTCTTCCTGCGCATGGCTCGTCGCTATAGAACGAACGACGCCCTGGTTGTACGTGAACCGAGGATCGTCCGGTTGCTCCGCATAGGCCGGCGACAACGAGTTCGACGTGCGCACGCGGCTGTTCAATAGGGTCAGCGTCGCGTTGACGTTGACGTACGGCCCGGTGACACAAGGAATGGTCACCGAAACACTGCGGATTCGCCGCATGTAGTGGCCCGGAAAATCCGCGTCGAACAACGCCTCGGGCAGATTGAACTCGCAGGCCCCTGTAGCGCGCAGGGAAATCAAGGCCATCGGATCGCACTGAGCCAGCGATATGGGCTTCGACAGATCGAACTCGTAACGCTCCTGATCGCGATAGGCCCGCGCCATCTTGCGTAGCGCCAGCGCGAGTCGTTCTCCGGAGAGCAAACCGTTGTGCGCCTTGTCGAAGTAGCCGTACTCCACGAAAGTAGCGGAGCCGTCGCCAGTGTCAAACCGATACACCTGCTGCACCCGTTTGCAGAGATCGAAAGCGAGCTGGTAATACTGCCCCAGCAGAAACCCCACTTCCTGCTTCAACCAATCGTGATGCGCGAGTGCGGTCGCCTTGTTCTCCAAGAACTCCAGCCGCTCCTGCGCGAAGTCCGTATCTTGGTCATGCGACTGCAGCTGGAGGTTTGCGAGATCCAGTGCGATACGGGCGGCGATCAGCTGCTTCTCACCGTGCTCGTGCTCTCCCACGGCAGAGGACAACTGCAACGCCCACTCCTCGGCGCGGCGCTCGACCTGCGCGCGTATTTCGGCCAACGTGGCCTGATGCGTTGCGTCCGCCGCATTGTTGGTCTTGCTCTGCGCGAACGCTTCGAGCCCGAGCGAGAGCATGTGCCCACCGAGATAGACTTCCAGCACCGGAGAACTGATTCCAGCTGTTCCCGTCATCATGGTGGGGATCGCGCTCATCATTTTCGCGTTCATGGAATACAGGCTCGCTTCGGCGAGAATCGAACGCGCCCGACCCAGCGACTCGATCCGCGCGAGCTCGGATGAGTTCAGCAACACGTGCGCGTCCGCGATCACGCCGTTCGGCGACGGCTCACTCAAGCCAAGCTGTCGCGTGAAGTACGGTATGCGCACTGTCTCCAGCAAATGCTGCGCCTCCTCGAGCACATGAATCTGCGCCTTCGCCTGATCCACCTCGCGAAGCTTGACCTGGCGAATCTGGTGGCGCATCAGCGCGACGTCTTGTTGTGCACGACGCAGGGCGAGCGCCTCGCCATCGCGTGCTTCAAGAATCGCTCGCAAATCCTGCCCGAGACGACGCACATCCTCGACTGCCTGATTCGCCTGCTCGAGACAAACATCGAAGCGCTGCTGTGGCAGCGGCGCGCCGAGATCTGCGAGTACGCTG
The DNA here is from genome assembly GCF_015624425.1 of Roseateles sp. DAIF2. NCBI lineage: Bacteria > Pseudomonadati > Pseudomonadota > Betaproteobacteria > Burkholderiales > Sphaerotilaceae > Roseateles > Roseateles sp. DAIF2. The sequence goes on from NZ_CP049919.1 coordinate 936,350, forward strand.
GCGAGATCCAGACCTTGCGCGCGTGCCGCTACAAGCAGCGCGGGGTCGATCGGCGGCTCGTATAGCGGCAAGTCCCGTACCACGCCTTCGATGTTCATGCAGTGACGGATCTGGAACAGCAGTTGAGCAATCCTGTCCCACAGCGATTCGAGCAGTGGATTTGAGGGAATGCAGAAGTACAGGGCTTCGGACATTCCGAGCAGCCCACCGCCCGGCGGCGTACCGGACGTGGCGAACGGCACGCTGAAGGGGAACTCGTTCTCCAGCAGCACAAGGGCGTTTGAGAAGCGATCGAGCGCGCCTTTAAGCGTAGCGTACGTCTGCGGTTTGCGGCGGGCCCGCGGTGGAATGCGCTCGGGCCGCGGGCCCAGGAGGTTCGCGGCGAACACGAGAATCTGGACCGCTTCGTTGATCGGTTCTGGACGCTCGCTCCGCACCAGCGTTTCCGCGCGCAGTACCAGGTGCTGAATCCAGCGGATCACCACGTGCTTCTGAAACGCGCCGATGCGTAGGCGCCCGATGAGGAACGGATTGAACGGGTCGCTCTCCCACGCCACGATCTGCGCGGTGGCCTGCGCTTTAAGTGCTAGTTTCGCGGGGTCCGTCGAACTCAGCGCCTTCAGCAGATCTTGGATGCGCGGCGGCTTGCCAGCGAGCTGGAACGGTAGAAACTGCCAGTACTCCGCCGGACTGCCTCCGGGCGCCGTCGTGAGGTTGCCGGCAGTCGGGTCCAGCACGAAGCGCAGACAGCGCTCGGTGACACCGAAGAGCCCGGCCGCCTCGGACACGTCCGCCATCAACATGGGGCAGTGATAGAACACCTCCCAGTTGTAGTCGGCATACGCGCCGTTGCCGAAGTCCACCTCCTCCAACGGATAGGGCATGGTCACGCGCCACGTCGGCTTGTACTCGATCTGGAATCGGTTGCCGCCGCCGTCGTTGCTCAGCCGCTGCGTGCTCGTCGCGAGCAGCGCCTCCACACCGCCCTGGTTGAGCAGCCGGATGAAATCCGCCACGTGCGGATGGAACAGGTTGCGGAAGAGCAGGTAATCCCGCGCCATGAAATCGATGATCTTGCGATCGAGAATCGACGCATCGCTCCCCCACTTCTCGCGAGCACCGATCTCCGCGATCGTGTAGGGCGCGTCGTGGAGCACGAACTCACTTGCCGGAATCCGTTTCGAGACCGGCATCGCTCCGGACAGCGGGAACTGCGGCTGCTGCGCGGCCGCCGCGCCGTAGATGCGCTTCTGCCGCTCGAGCAGCGGACTTGGCGCATCTCCCGGCCGCACATCCGTCACGAGGACGTCGGTCAACTTCACGCCTGACGGCGCAAGAGGCACCTTCGGTTTCGCGACGTACTCGAAAGGCGTGCGCACGAAGCGTTGCACGCGTGTCACGATGTAGTTGCGATTGAAGTCCTGATAGAAGCACGGCCCCTGCAGCACGTACTGCGGGTAGTGATGCGGCGGCGTCACCCGGTATGTCGTCGGCGACCTCGTAAGCGCGGGCAGCGAAACCCGGCGCGCGTTGACAATCGACGTCGGCAGCACACGCGCGTTGAGCGGCAGATAATCTCCGACGTTGAACGTGAGCCCGGACGCACCGCTCTGCAGTTCGAACGTATTGAAGACCGGCCGCGTGTTGTCCGGCTGGATTACCCACAGATCGCCGGACTGCCCCGGCGGCACACCCAGCACCGTTCCGGCCGCGCGCAGACGCCCGTTGACGCCCGAGAACTCGAACGATCCGCGGTCGACACTCTGCGCGGCCGAAGTGTTCTCGATGCGCATGAAGCCTCCGCCCGGCCCGGGGTTCGGCACCCACTGCACTACCCAGTGCCGGCAGATGAACTCCACATACAGCTTGCCGTCGTAGGTCGGCATGGCCGAGAACACGTATTGCTCGGGATGGACGTTGCTGGAGCTGAGCACCAGCGAGGACACCTCTTTCGCCGACCATCGCCCATCGAAGAACTCGCACCACGCGATGCGAAGCTCCATGTGCGTGTCCTGGGGACGGATCGCTTCGGTGTTGTCTGGCTCGAGCGGTTCGGCGGGTTCCTTCGGCGGCGGCACCTCCCAGAACAGCGAGCGCCCATGGGCTGCGTTGTTGTCCTCCCAGGCCTTCTTATCCGCCTGCCACTGCTGCATGTCTTTTTCCCATTTCGCATGGGCGGCTTCCCACTGATCGTGCGCCTTGCGCCAGTCCTTGTGGGCCTGGGGCTCGCGCAGCGGATTCTGTCCGCCGGCGGTCGGATTGGGTTTCACTTCCAGGATTGGCCAGAACACGTAGAGCCGGCGATTCCAGATGACGGGAATCACGTGCGCGCCTTCGACCTTGCCGTCGTGGACGGTATCCACGTCGATCGGCACGCGCTCCCACGGCGTCCAGCGCTCGTCGTTCTCCAGACGGCGATAGTGGAAGGAGTAGGGCGCGCCGAGAGTGCTGCGACCGATCATGTGCACGAGGTCGACTTCGCGAGCGCTGCCCGCGTCGTAGCCCTGCGCCCACGCGCCGCAGATCTCCAGGCGAGCGACCGCGTCCAGTCCCTTCAGGTAAGTCAGGAAGACCGCTTCGATGCCCTCCTCCGACAGCTCCGCCTGGCCGAGATCATTGATGAAGCGGTCGAAGAGCGGCGAGCGATCGCCCCGCTGCAGTCCCTTCATGTAGTTCTCGGGATACAGCAGCACGCTGCGTGCAGCCCCCTGCACGCGGAAGTATTTTTTTGCCTCCCACACTTGCGGATCGATCGCCGTGGGAAGGACTGTGTCCTGGTGCAGGGCGCCGAGATTCTCCAGATTGAGCTGAACGCGAAGCACAAAATTCTGAACAGCCTTGATGCCATTCAGGACGCGCGAGGACTTCACGCAGCTGCCGACTTCGGTGTCCAGCAGCAGCAGCTCGAAGAGCTGATCGCGATTCGTCAGACCGAGCCGAGGCAGCAACCAACTCGCCAGCGCGTCGCGCCACCGCTCGCGCAGCGGGTCGTTGAGCCCCGTCGACAGCTGAAGCCAGTCGGCTTCGTCGAAACGGGCGCGCGTGGCCCGCTTGACCGCCTCGGTCTGCGCGGCGTCGCCAGGCTTCGTCGCCCAGGCGAGCAGGTCCACGCCCGCGACTCCCACTCGCCGGACAAGACTGGTCGCCGCGTTTACCCGCAACAGCGCGCGCCCGTCGATGATGTCCGACAGCGCGGCGGCGAATCCGCCAGCGCCCAGCAGTAACGAAACGTCCGCTGCATTGGCACCAATAGCAGTCGTCATCAGGTTACCCGCATCGGCGACCGATGGCGCAGTCAGAATGCCGATCAGCGCATCGCTGCCGCCGCGTAGCCGCTCACTCAGCCGGGCGAGTTCCGTCAGCCTCAGAAGGCCGCGCAGTAGCGGCGGCGCCGCTGCATCGATCGCCGCAGCCGTTGCCGGAGTACGCGCAAGCGGCAAGGCGTCGATCTTGAATCCGGAGAACGAGGCTGGATTCGCAACCGCATGCTTCAGCAATGCGGGATCGAGGCGCGTGGATCGCAACAGGCGCGACGCCTTGTCGAATCGCGTGAGTGCGGCAGTGGCCGCCGCAAACGCCGGTGCGGGCACGAGTAGGCGCGCTGGCAGCGGGCCGCGCGGCTCGGTACCGTTGATCCAGGCCAGTCGCAGCATGGCCGGGTCCGGCCCCGTGCGTCGCCACTCGAGCGTCACCTCCACGCGTTCGCGGGCCTGCACGGTGCGCGCATCGAAGCGCCAGAGCTGACCCGTGTTGACCGCCGGCACAGCAACGCCACTCCAGAAGAGCGCGGGCGTTCCGTTGGTCGTCACTTCGAACACGACAGCGGCGGGCGATCGCGGCAAAAGATGAGCGGACCAACGCACGCTGCCAACGGGACTCGCCTGCCCGAAATCGCCGCCGGCTCCAGCGTAGTCGAGAACGGGATCTTCCGCCGTTGCGAGCGGCGCACCGGTGAGCGTGGTCGATGTGAAAAACTCCGCGGCCCAACCGGCTTTCTCCAAGTCCCGCAGGGGCACCACCAGCGCGTCGGCCGAGCCCGGCGCGGTGGCGAGCCCCGTGTCCTCGAGCAGCGCGGCAAGTGCGGGCGCTTCCAGACCCGAGAACGGCAGCAGCTTCTGCTTGATGATCGATCGCGCCAGTGCTTCCCGCACATAAGGTAGCAGCGCTTCCACGATGAAATGAAGTTTTCCCTCGACCGTCAGCGCACCGGCGCCAGTCGCCAGCAATTTGGCAGCGATGGCAGGCCCACCCGCAACTCCGGCAAGCACGTCGTCCAACGCCTTGCGCGGGCGAGCGTGCAGAACACCTACGGCATCGAGGAGATCGGCATCGGCGCCAGCGGCCGCCTGCAAGGTGGCCTTCTCCGCATCGGTCAGCGCCCCAAGCGTCACGACGCTGCCTGCAGGCATGGCGACTCGCGAAAACCGGATGAGCTGCTGGGCCGGCTCGAACGTGATGTTCGGCGCGAATACGGCGCCCTGCGCCGGCGTCGGCGTCTTGGTGTAGGTCGCCGTGAATGTGGCCGAGCCGCTCGTGATGCCGAGAAACCGGTCGACGGCCTCCGTGCCTACGAGCCGGGCGAGAAGAATGCGGAAACGATCGACCGGCATGCCGGGCTCAGAGCCGATGTCAGCCGCGAGATCGATCTGATCGTCGTGAAGCGTCGCGGCCAGCAGCGCGAGCGTGTCCGGGACGCTCTCCCCTGAACCGGTGCGAGCGAGATGACGAAGCAGCTGATCGACGGCTGCGATGGGGAGATTCGTTGATGAGACCGTATCGAAGTCTCGTACCAGTTGCTCCAGTCGCAGCGGCTGACTGGCGACGGCCTGCAGAGGATCCGGCGCGCTCAGCGCGCGCATCGAAATCACATCCGCGACTTCGACTTCCAGGGCACGAGCCAGCACCGCGTAGCGATATAGCCTTGCGAGGTTCTCGACACTCAGCGAGCTCCCCGCGGCGGCAAGCCCAGCATCCTGACGAATGCGGCCAAGGTCTTCGTCGGTGACGCGGAAGGCGGCGAGCAATGCCGGCACATGCTTGTCGATCGGCTCCGCCACAAGCGCGAGGCCGCTGCCGTCGAACGCGAGGGTGAAGCTTCCGTCGAGAGCGAGGGCGGCACGGTTCAGAAAGAGCTGTGTGTACAGAGATTGCGCGCCGGTCTGCAGGTCCCCAAGAAGTACCACCAGTTCCGGCAGCGTCAATCGCAACCGTTCCCGCAGTCGTAGCAACGCTGCCAGGGACAGCGGCATGTTCGCGTCCGTCGTGCCCCCGATGCCAATGCCCGCGAACGCGGCGAGCGCAACGTCCAGATCCGGGATACTGAGACCGGTGCGGGCCGACAGCCGCAGAAAGCGATTGATGGCCACGAACGTTTCGGCCGGAACGGTATCGCCATCTATCCGCCGCAACCGTGCGTCGCCGAGGTCGCAGTCGTTACCGAGAGACTCGATGACGATGCCCGCGGCAAGACCGTCGAAGCGCTCCTTCAGCCATGCCACGAAGTCCGCAACGACAAGGCCCAGCACGCCGGCACCGGCCACGATGTTCGCGTTCGGCGCAGCAAATCCGCTCGCCGCCAGCGCAGCCACGTCGGCCCACGTCACCTTGGTAGGCCCGAGCGCTGCGATGCTGGTGGCCAGGGGATTGAACGTGCGCGTCTCGCAGAGGGCGATCAGGTCCGTATAGGGTCGCTCGGTTCGGCGCATGAACTCCGTCACCCACGACACGAGTCCCGGACCCATGTCGGGTGCAATGCCATCGAGCGCCGTCCAGGTCGCGGCGTCTGGAATTCCCGTCGAGGGCAACCCCGCTCCGGCCTGGAATGCGCCGACCGCCGCCTGTGTCGTCGCATCTAGCTGGCCCGTGATCTGCAGAGGCGGCGCTGCACCGGCAGTGTTCAGCTTCTGCTGCAGAACGCGAACCGCGTTGCCCTCGGCACCGGCGGCAAGCGCCGGCGCCACGCTCGCCGCATCCAGGCCATAGAGATCCTCGAGCGTACCTACCGGCGCGCCCGCGCCGGCGTAGTCCATTCCGGTGATCAGCTCGAAATCCAGCTTCGAAAGCAAGAGTACTTCCGCCGCGATGGCCTCCTCAGTGACCAGCGACGGTGCTGCCAGCAGCGCATCCTGACGCAACGTGCTCATTACCTCGTAGCGACTCGTGAGCAGCGACGTCAGAAACGCCCTCACCGTCTCGAGGCGCAAGTCGAAGGGCAAGCGGATCGGAAACAGCGCGGCGGACAGCGTGTCGCGCGCCAGTTCCAGCGTGAACTGCGGATTGGCGGCCAACTCCTCCGCGGTGGCGGAGCCGGTGTCGTGTGCCGCCGACGCATCCACCTTCCCCACGACGACGATCGTTTCGAGAATCTCGTTGACGAGATCGATCGCCGGCAATGGCGTGTTGGAGTTGGCGCAGGTGAGCAGAATGTGCTCGAGGTCCGGCCTTCGCCTGAGCAGTACGTCGAGCGGCGTACGGCCCGCCGCATTCTTGCCGGAGCGCGACAGGAACTGCAGCAGATCTACGAAGTATGCCGATGGGCTCAGCACGGATTCGCAGTCGTCACACGCACAGAGCGAGAACTCGCCGAAGAGATTCTCGTAGCCAGGAATGATCTTGACGACGTCCGCGAGGACGATGGGCGCCGTGCCACTCTTGAGCACCATCGGGCCCGCGCCCTTCAGCGACTCGAGCACTGCGAGGTGCACGTAGAAATGCGCGAGGTTAATCTGCGTCGCGCGCTCGTAGATGCGAGCCGCAACGTCCTTGCCGAACACCGCTTCGTTCTCAGAAACAAAGACGGATGCCGGCACTCTCGCCACACTCAGCGCGGAGTCGAGGCCCCGGCTGAGCAGCGCTTCCATGTGCGCCGGCTCATCCGCAACGACGAGCGTGCGCTGAAGTCGCTTGAGATCAGCGCGCAGCCGATCCACGTTCTCGGCAGAGAATCCGACGTGCGCGCCGTGCTCCGACAGGAACCGGTCGATGTTCGTGACACGCAGATCGAACGACGGTATGGCACCCCGCTCGGCCGCGCGTCGCGCCGCCTCGAGCCAGCGTGCTGCGGCGAGATCCACGCCGATCCGCGTGTGCTGGCGCTCCACGAGCGCCTCCACCGCCGCGGTCGGCCAGGCTTTCTGCGCGAATTGGACCAAGCGCTGTGCGTATCGGTCACGAACGCCTTCGGGCTCACGTCCTTCGACCAGCAACGACGGCGGAACACCCGCGCGATCGATCAGCGAGCGCATGGTGCTCGCATCCAGCCGAGCGATGTCCTCCGCCGAGTCGATGCGCAGCGAACGGTCCTCCAGCAGCAGCTTCACGAGTGGCAGGTTCTCCTCGCTGAACACCGCGAGGCGCATCACGACTTCCGCGCGCTTAATTGCCTCCGCGCCGAACGAGGAGTCGCCGCGCAAGCGTATCCACATCTCGTCGTTGGGCACATCACTGTCCGTCAACGCACGGAGCAGGCGGGCCTGCTGGTCCTGAGACAGCCGCGTCAGTGCCATCCAGGCTTCGCCGCTCGGACGGCCCGACTCGGTCGAACGCAGCGCGTGCGCGGTGGCGGCGGCGAGCAATTCGTCGACGTGATGCTCCAGACGCTCGGTGAGTGATTTCGGAATGATTGCGGCGTCGATCGCTGCACGCAGCCCATTCATAAGTACCGCGCGGGGCTGGCGCGCAAGTGACGCGAGGTCGACCGGCAATCCTGCGTGCTCGAGTCCGTAGAAGGTCGCCACAGGGATATCGTGGTTCTGGCTCGCAGCGATACGGCTCGCTTTCGCAGAAGCAACCAGCCGCTCAATGAGGGGCTGTACGACGCCGGTTTCGGCGGCTAGAAGCGAAAGTTGGAAGCGACCCTCTCCCTCTTCGAGCTGCTCATAGGTGAAACTGTGCAGCGCCGGCGCCAATCGCGCTTCCACTTCCTCAAACTCGGAGACATCCGACTCGCCGGGAGCGCGCGCCACGTACAGACGCACCTGCACGCGCGGCGCGCTATTCAAAAGCACAAGCGGGGCGTCCGGCGTGGGCGCGACACGCTCGACGGCGGCCTCGCTATCTCCTCGCCGAACAAACAAGGCCGTCACCGTCCGCTCGCGGCCCTGCGAATCCGTAACGCGGAAAGTCAAGTTCGGTTGCTGCAGCGTGTGGGCCCAATCGAACGCAAACCGGAGTCTGCCGTCGTCGGTGGTTCTGGCGCTGCCCAGACTGCGCAGGCCGCGCGCGCTATGGTCCAGCAGGTGGATCGTCGCACCTGGACAGGCGCCAAACGAATCCCAGACGTAGCCCGTGACGAGATTCGTGGGCTCACGAGTCTCCTTGACATTTCGCCGAGCGACGACGCGGCCGAGGAGCGTAGCCGTAGGCACATCCACCACTCCGCGCTCGCCATGCCAATGCAGCTGCTGCAATTCCCCGACAAATGTTTCCTGAATGAACTCGACGGCCGCACGCGTGGTCGTACCGAACCCCTGCGGCGCACGCTCGTCCGCCGCAATGTCAAGGCCCAGCGACAGAAGCTCCTGGTGAAGGAGCGCTACGTCAGCGCCGGTATCACCGAACTTGAGCGGTCGACCGCGAAGCTGCATGAGATCGCTCCATTGGCTATGGCTTTCCGAACTGCAGAGGAAACGCGTAATAGTTGATGATCGGGCGGTACAGGAAGTTTTGCTGTGGACAGTAGAAGTTGTTCTCACCAAAGAACCGCCAGCCCACCATCACATGCGGCGACACCGCCTTGCCATTGAGCTCATACGGTTCGACGTGGATCACGTAGAAGCCATCGGCCGGCATGGAGTTGCGTGACCAATCGCCAAGGGACACCCCGGTGTTTTCCTTGAGGTAGTTATTAATGTTCGCAATGTTGCGCGTGTCGCGAGGCATCTTCGGGTACTGGCTCGACTGGAACTCGCCCATCTCGGCGCTTGTACTGTTCATCGTGTCGATGAACGCAGCCGTGCAACGCGTGCAGTTGTCCCCTCCGGCGAAGCCGCGCTCATCGTTGAACGGGCTGGCTCCAAGCGGAGTACCCTGCGCCCGCCAGCCCGCGCCAATTGGCTCCTGCAGCGACGGCTTTGGCATGAGTGCCCGCGCAGCCGCGGACCACAGCGAAAGAGAGCCCACGACAGCGTCCGCCTCACTCTCCCCCTTGGCCAGTTCCATGAGGCCGCGCCCGGACTGGCCGCGCATGTCATACCAGATCCACCGCTTCCCGTACTGGCCGGCGGCGAGGAAATGGTCTGGGATGTTATATGGCATCAAGTTCTCGGCCATCGCGAACGGATGCATGAATTCGCGCAGGCCCCAGCCAATCAGCCCCTCGAAAATCTTGCCTCGCTTGAACGATTCGATCGCCCCTTCCGTCAACTGCTTCTCCGCCTGGCCCATGGGATAGAACCCATGCTCGCCATTCGGCTCCGGCGGGGGCTGCTGCTGCGGCTGCGCCGGCGGCGTGGCGGCGGGATCTCTCGGCTCGCTGCCGCCGGGCCCGACGACAATCACGGTCTCCTTCGCGTTGTAGATGGTACGGACGGTGCCGTCCGGCAGTATGTCCAGCACGGGGCCCGAGTTCGCTTCGCCCGCCAGCCGCCTGATCTCCGCCTGGAACGCCGCGGTAGCGTCGACGGGTTTGTCCTGGGTACCGGTCGGGTCGACGGAAGAGACCGGACTGTTGTGCACGTAACAATAGAGATTCCCGCCATCCGCGGTGCCGATGGGATCGCAACTCGTCCAGCGGCCCAGCCATGGCGCGTAGTAGCGAGTACTGTGATAGGTGAAGCCGGTCTCGGCATCCCGCTCAACGCCGCCGAATCGGAATCGCTTCGGAACCTCGACCGTCGCGCCGACGGCCTGGTACGCGGTGCTGCCGAAGGGCGTGTATTCCTCATAGGACGCGATCGCGGCATCTTCATCCAACTCCAGCACGGCCGACAGCAGGTCGGGGAACTGGTAGCGAATCTTTCGCGGTGGAACGCCCGGCTCGTTTCCTTGCGTGCGCGTCTCGATGAGCGCGACGCGTCTCGTGTCGTCCCGGACGTGTAGCGTCTGGCGCGTGAGTGGGTTCGCACCGTTGCGGCGATAGATCTCGAATCCGCCCAGATAGAACCGCTCTTCCCGCACCTGGCCCATGGCGGCGACCGTTACCTTGCGAACCCGCGCGCCGGTCGAGTCGTAGACATACCAGGTGCGCTCGCCGTGGTGGGCCACGCCATCCGCATCCTGGCCGTTGACCACCTGCCGCTGCGTCATCTGCAACTGATCCGTAAAATCCCAGTGCATCGCCTGCAGATGGGGCAGGCGCGCAGCGTTGCCGTGCGCGTCGTAGCCATCGCCGGCGTTGCTGTACGTCTCGGTGACGGCGCCGGCGGTCAACGTGGTACGCGTTAGCCGGTTCGAGCGAGCCGCCGGCTCGAGCAGACTCTCCTCGTCATAGACATAGTCGCGCGTCCATCCAGGGTTCGATGGATCCGTGCCGAGATGCTTCATCTGAATGAGGTTGCCGGTCTCGTCGTAGCGATAACGCTCGAGGTATCGACCCAGCGCATTGCCATTGCCTGCCGCCGGCAAACCGACGCGCGACGCATCGTTGTATGCGTGCACCGACGGCGCGGCCGCCTGCCCGAGATGCTCGCGGCCGGTGGCTTCGATGAGTTGGCCCAGGGCGTCGTACGTGTACTCGGACCCCGGCTCGACGCGTCGGTTGCGAAAGAAGATCGCCTGCTGCGCGCCATCGCGGACGGCGGCGACGTGCCCCGCCGCGTCGTAGATGTATGAGAGGTTCTGCACCTGGCAGCCGGGCCAGCCCGGCGGCGGCGGCTGGGGACAGTCATTGAACGCGCTGCGCCGCGTGACGAGTTGCCGAAGACGCATCGTCAACGGGTCGTACGCATAGGACGTGCTGCATTGATTGCCGTAGTCGATGCGCGTGCGTTGCCCTTTGGCGTCGTAGTCGATGCCCGCGACGACGGGCACGTCGGCGGTCGCAGGGTGCAGCAGGCCGGCCGGTACCGCCGCCTGCGCGAGCCACACGTCGACGCGTTCCAGCAACCCGGCGTCGTTGAAGGTGGATTGCAACACGCTGAAGCCGGCGCCGGTGGCGGGATAGGCCGGCGCCACCGACTGAACCACACGATTCAGTGCGTCATAGCGCGAGCGCGCGTCGTAAACCTCCGGATTCAGCGGCACCGGGCCGGACCAGTCGAGCGTGCCATCGAACTTCTGCGCGAACTGCCGCTGTGTGCGCAGCGGATTGCCCTTGAAGTCGAACGCGCCGGTGGTGACCACCCCCGCCTGATCGAACACCCTTGCCGTCTTGCCCCGAAGGTTGCTAGCTTCCGCCGCGGGGACCGATTCCCCGTACACCGTGCGACCCACCTGCTTCTGCGGTGCGCCGTTCTCGGTGAGGAACTGCGCGGTGGCGCGGCGCAGGGCGTCGTACTCGACACGCAGATCCTTGCGACGGTCGTTCCAGCTTTGCAGCGGCTGGTCCATGGCGTCGGGCAGCAGCCAGCGCGCGCCGGCTTCCATGTTCGACCAACGGGCCCGGCGGCCCGTCATGTCGAAGTCGTTCTCAAGGATCACCCGATCGCGTGCATCCCGAAGCACGCGGGAGCGGCCTTCAATGTCGATCCCGACCCGCGACTGCAGGAAGTTCTCGACGGGCGGTGCTCCGGCCGGCGCATCGCTGTACCGCGTCTTGTTGTGGGCGATCGTGAGAAAGGTGCGTCCGAGCGCGTCTCCATGGGCCACGGTGGGTGTATGCGACGCAACGGCGGACTTAAGCGCGATGGCCCGCTCGGCCGCGCCCAGCGCCCCTCCCTGGCGCGCGGCGAACCACGTCGGCAAGTACATCGTCGCGCGGAGGCGCTTGAAGAACGGCCCCACGTCGGCGTCGGTCGACGGGTCTGCAATCGCCACCGTATCCGTCACGTCCCATGCTTCGTTGTGCCACGCGTCGAATCGCAGCTTCGCCCAGGTGTGGTCGGGATGCAGCGTGGCCGTCAGGCGCCCCAGCGGGTCGTAGAACTGGACCGGACTCACACCCACGCGAACGTCGGCTTCGAACGCATGGGTGTCGCTGAAGAACGGCTCGAACTGCCGGACCGGTTTTCCCTTGTTGTTGAACACCGTCCAGCCGCTGCCGACCCAGCGCGGACTCACGGCGCCTGCGGTCATCTGCGGCTGCCCGTCCGCTCCGATCAGGATCGCACCCGTGCCATCCCGCGCGGGAACCTTCCCGGCTTCCGCGCGGACCTTGCGCTGGATCTCCTGACCGAAGGCATCCCAGTAGGCGAAGCCGACCTGAACCTTCAACCCGCCCGCGGGGACGCCGTCACTCGCGTGGGTTTCACGCGAGATCGAACAGGCGCTCACGGGTTGCGGTTGCGCCGAGCCCTTCGTGCGTTCGTAGGCGTGGACGTCGTATACGATGCGCACCGCCGCGTTGCCCAACAGCGCCGCGGGATTCGCAAGCGGATTCGCGAGTTGCGCGAGTATTGCGGGCGTCGGCGGATCAGGGTCGAATCCGGCGAAAGAATCGCCCAGCGCCTCTTCGGGCTTTCCGAGCAGCGCCTTGCCCACCACCATGCCGAGGACATCCAGTATCACATGCGCGCGGTTGCGGTTGGCATCCATGATCCGTACCGGCATCAGCAGGCGATAGTCGTTCCCTGGTGTGCCCGGGTCGATCACGCCGGCCACAGAGCGCTCACCGGCCGTGATGCGATTTCCGGCGGCGTCCTCGGTATCCACGACGAGGAAGTCATGCGCATCGAACGTGAGTGCCGTCGTGTGCCCGAAGGGATCGCGGAAGCGATGCGCAAGATGGAAGTGCGCGCGCGCATGTGCCCGCTCCTGACCCGCGGTGTCGTTCTGCCCCCTCGAAAGAAACGCCCGCCCCGAAGGCGTCCACCACCAACCATCGACATCGGCCGCAGGAAACAGTGCGCTCGCCTTCAGGCTGGCACTGCTCACATATCCGCCACGGTCGACGCCCGTTCCCGAAAGGACATCGGCAACATTCGCGGGCAGCAGCGAAACGCCGCCGCGCGTGTACACCCGTTGCAGAAATCCCGGAGTGAACGTCAGCCTGAAGCTCTCCCCTTGCAGGGCGAGCGATTGCATCTGCCCGAGCGGCAAGAGCGCACTCGCATCCCCTGCGGTCACGCCCAGATCGTTCGGCCGAAACAGAGTTCGCGAGTGCTTCACGCAGCGCCGCTGCCGACCAAGGACGGGCATGTCCTCGTACGCAATTTCGCTGTCGAAAACAGGGACGAATTGCCCGGGCGTGACGTCCGGCGCGACGAAGTCCGTCTTGCGGAATCTCATGCCGGGGCCGCTGGGCAGATATCCGGTCAGCTCGAAGCTGCGAGACTCACACCGAACCGGCAAACGATAGTCGCCTCCTGAATCGATGTGATTCGTCGCGCGATACTCGGCATACGTGACGAGTGTCCGGAGTTGCCGCTCACGATCTTCCAGCCTCGGCAACTCGGCGGGACTCACGGCCCTCCTGCCATAGCCGATGGCCGCTTCCTTGATCACGTTGCCGTATGCATCGACCTCGAGCGTCAGCTCATGCGAAATGCGCGGGTCCGTCGGGTTGCGCTCATAGCGAAACGTCAGCACTTCGCTGGAATGGGCGAAGAACACAGCGTTCCGCTTGTCGCCTTTGGCTTGCAGGCGTCGGATGGCGTAGCTGTGTTCCGAAACGACATACGGATGAGTTGCGCGAGGCGTCTCGTCTAGTGCGTAGACTTCCTGTCGAAGAATGGAGCCCTTGAGCGCGCGGCACGCTTCCACCTCTTCCTCAGCCGAAAGTGCGTCAGGAAGAGTTGTATCGTCCAGCAACGCCTCGCCGGCTTGTGCGTCTGTCAGACCCGGCTCGCGGTAGTACTCACCCGGGTCCGCCGCGTTACGCGTTCCGGCGAAGTACCTCGATATACGCTCACGCCCCGCGTGCACGCCGGTGTGAAACCAAGTGCGTGTCAGCGTGGGCGGAATCCACGAGTTCTGGTCGAAGTTGCTGCCAATGGGAGCGGCGCCAGCAGGTCTGACAGCGTCGAGTTCCTCCGTGTCCGTCTGGTCGACGCGTCCGAATCCGCGGAACTCGCGCTCCGTCCCGTCGAAACAGCCGTGATGGTACGAGTAGCGGGTGACGAAGCGATTGCGACTCACCCGATCGTAAACCTCCACCCGCTCGACGACGTGCACGGGGAACGGCAACCGCGTGATCCAGGGTGTGCCTCGTTCGCGGTCCCGGAGGTAGAACCAGGTCGATGGCGCGTAGTAGATGCGCGTTTCAGCGCCGAGATTGTTGCGGATGCCGGTCAGCAGATGCGGCTTGCCGTCGGCCATGAGGCTCAGCACTTTCAGGGGCGCGGCAACGTCGCACACGAGCGGTGACGACCACACCAGCGCCGTCGTGCCGTTTCCGAGCACATCTATCGCCGTCACGGAGCCGACGTTGTCGATGGGTGGCAGCGCGGTCAGCAAGGTCGCGGCACTCCAGCCGTTGCCTGATTCGTTGACCCAAAGGCGCGCGGCGTCGGCCGCGAGATAGATCAGGTCCGAAGGACCCGAGCCGTCGACATCGGCGAGGCGCAGGCGGCGTGCGTCGAACTCCTCCTGCGATGCAAACCATGGCGCGTTGTCCATCGAAACACGCGCGCCGAAGCAGCCGTAGCCCAGGTTCGGCCAGTAGCACACTTCGCCGTTGCGAATGCGCACGATATCCGTGAGGCCATCGCCGGACATGTCGCCCATTAGGATGGTCTCTTCGGCGTTGGCAAAGACGACGCGGGGGCCTTGCTCTTCGTTCGCCGGCAGCGAGGTGCGCCGAGCTTCATCGAACCCCCGCTCGCCGAGCGAGGCATGCCATGTGAATGCGTGCTCCTCCGTAATTAGCACGTCGGCCCGCCCGTCGCCGGTGAGGTCCACAAAACGCAGGTTGGCGTCACTCCACGGCAGGTTGGGTATCACCTCGAAAGCCTGGCGAGGCTTCCAGCCAGCCCGACCCGTCCGCTCGTAAAATCCGGCGACCGGCGGCTCGAACTGGACCACATCCAGCTGCCCATCGCCGGCCAGGTCCATCAGCTTCACTCGCGGGCTTGCCAACGAGGACACGGCGGGGATTGCCGGAAGCGATTCGAGCGGCGCGAAGCGGGGACTCCACGTGTGCGCTCCGACCTGCCGGTTGAGCGGGGACTCGTTGCGCTTGTAGAACCAGCCACGTGACTGCTGGCTCAGCAGGCCAGTGAGGCCTTCGCCGTCGAGATCGGCCCACTGGTGCGGGGCCGCGGCGCCCTGTGGAAGATTCTCGAGACTCGCCGCGTCCAGATCCGAGATGTCGGTGCCGACTACCGGCTGGCTGTACTCGAATTCGAGCTTTGGCAGGGCTCGATCGAGGTATCCGCCGGCAGCGCGCCGGCGATACGAACGCTGCGTCACGGCGCTGAGAAACGTTGCGGCCGGCGTCTCCCGGTATTCGAGTTCCGTGGCGCGCACGAGGCAGTTTGCACCGACATCGGTCACGTCCGGAAAATGATGGAACATGAGCACGCGACGACACAGCCGGTACGTCCTCACCTCGAAGCCCGCTCGACACGTCGAGAACGGATCGCGACGGATGCCCCAGTCCTGGGCGTCGTTCGACCGTGGTGCGACCGGATCGTGCTCGCCGTAGTCGAACACGGCCTCGAACATCCAGCCGGCTCCGTCGATCTGCGCGGGTAACAGCCATGCGGGGCGGGTTCCATCGCCCGCCAGAAGCGGGACCCGATTTCCATACAGGATTCGCTTGAGGTAGCGATTCGTCCCACGCAGCGGGCTGAGGGCGTCACCGCGATTCGCTTCGCAGGCGCGGCTCAGGTCGATGCCTGTCGCGTCCTCCGCCTTGTAGCGGTAGATGACGGCATTGCCCTTATCGTCACGCGATTCGCAGAGCAGCCATTCGAAGATTCGCAGCGGATCGGTGGGATCGACGATCCTCGAGCTCGCGTCCTTGCCGAACACTGACACGATGTTGCCGCCCGACCAGGAGCGCCAGTGCACATCGGTGGGGTCGCCCACCCGTGTCCAGCGCTCGATGCGCGCGAACCGCTTTTCGATACGCGGCCGGTATCGATGAATGACGAATCCCGGCGCCGTCGTGCGATCCTCGAAGTGCCCTCCGCCCGGCGCGTCCACGGGCACGAGATCGTCGTCGCCCGACATTGCGAACACGTCGCTCTCATGCGCATCCAGGTAACGCGGGATGAGCTTGTCCGTCCTACGTGCAACCGAGGGTGAAGACAGCTGCCAGCCGAGTCCGAATAGTCCGTTGCCCGCGGCCGAGTCGTATGTGAGTGAAAGCTGAGGGCCGAATCCGCCGCGGCCGGGAGAGGTCGCGATGGGAACGGTGGCGGAACCGGTGCCGGTCGCGGCGTCGACGGAGAATTTCTCACCGATTCCCCGGATGGCACCCCCGCCCTTCGGCAGACTGACGGCCGGCGCCGCGACCAGAAATGAGGCATCGCCGGAGCCTTCCGGCGCGGACGAGAGTGACGGCTCGGCTTCATCGCGCATTGCGAGCGGATTGGCCATGGTCACGACGCCAAGGGCCACTCTTGTTGCTTATGGGGGGTGACGGCACCGCTGCCGGGCTCCGCCGGCGTCGTCGAGCCCTTCGCTGCGAGCATCTGCTGTACTCCCGCCGGAGTTAGTCCCACGCGGCCCGCTGGGCGCATGCTCTTCCGATGATCACACCCTCGCTGTTGGATCATGAGCGCTCCATGTGCAATGGAAGATGTCGGCGTGCGCCGCAATTTCGTTGCTTGAAGAGGATCGCTCAATCCCTAACTGCGGTGCATTCGCGAGCGGCTTGTTCTCAAGACTGATGATGACGCGGGCCGCGCGGAAGCCAAGCATCGGTGTCCGTCCATCGCTGAGCTGACGTCAGCAATAGATCAAAGGACACAAACGATGTAAGACCATTCGTTGAAACTCCGAGAATCACGGCGCGAGAACGTGGAGCGAATGGCGCGCAAGCTGGACGCACGCCGTATCGACGAGCACCGGCATGAGGCAGAGATCCGTCGCTACTTCAAGAACCGGCAGGCGCGCATGCATATCGTCAGCACGACGCGAACGCCCCACGGCCAGGTGATCGATTGGATTCCGCGCAAGTCGCAACTGCGGCGAGCGGAGCGGCTTGCTGAGCCGCCGCCACACTGGCACGGGACGCATTCGGCGAGCGACAAACGGCCTGACCGCCGTGTGCGCTTCGAACTGGAGGATCCGGAGATCGAGCGGGGCCCGGAGGGCACGGTGCCAGTGCTGCGCAAGAACCTCGAAGCGATCCGGTTCAACCAGCCATTGCGCAAGCTGCTTGGAAAATACCCCCACGCGGACGTCCTCGTCCCGAGCTGCGGCCGGCTCGTGCCCGCGCCGAGCGTCGACGGCCCCCATCGGTATGCCTTCACGGACCAGCGCGCGATCTGCTTCGGCGGCGATGGCGTGCTGAGTGCGTTTGATCCGTACTGCGAAAACGACGACGACTTCTCGCTGATGCAGATCGCGATCAGCAACAGCGACACCGGACGCCTACAAACGGTGGAAGCTGGCTGGCAACAGCGCAAGGACAGCTATGGGGACTGGGTGCCGCATCTCTTCACGTACTACACGACCAACGGCTACAGCAACGACGATGACAATGTCGGCGGCTACAACCAGGATGTCGACGGCTGGGTGCAGTACGACAGCTCGGTGCATCCCGGCGCGATCTCCAGCCCGAACAGCACGCGTGGCGGTGACCAGTATGTGATGCAAATCAAGTACCAGTTGTGGCAGGACAACTGGTGGTTCATGTGCAACGGTCACTGGCTGGGCTACTACCCGGCGCGCCTATTCATGGGCAACCGCAGCGTGTTCTCCACCCTCGGCGATCATGGTGAGCGCATCAGCTTCTACGGCGAGATCTACGAATCCAACGAGACGCCCGGAAAGACCCGCAGCGACATGGGCAGCGGTTACTGGTCGGAGTATGGATGGCAGTGGGCGGTCTATCACCGCAACTTGCGCGTGCAGACCGACCGGAGCGGGACTTTCCCAGACTACGACGGCACTGCTTGGTCGAGTGACCCGGACATGTACGACGTGGAAAGCCACATGAAGAGCGGCAGCAGCTGGGGTAGCTACTGCTGGCTGGGCGGCCCCGGCGCGGGGTGACTTGGGTCGCTGCTCCATTCGACTATCGACGGTCTGCTTTCCGGCGGACCGCTTTGTGGCCGTAAACCTGCTTGGGGTCGACACCGCTAGTTCGCCAACCTCAAGCGGGCGCACGGACTGCGCACGCCAGGGGCAGCTGATGGCCGTGACTGCGCGTTCGGGGCGCCCGCCGACAGCAGCCGGTCGGGCCGCTGCTGCTCGCGCGGTAGGCCATGGCGCCCGGCGTCGCCTACGCGCATCCTGTTTGGCCCTCAACTCGATGGGAGACCATCATGGGTAGCGTAAGGTCTACTCAGGGTTGATGACCACGCGCTTGCCGGGTCAGCTTTGTGGGCGCACACGCATGAGCGAACTAACTTCGTTCTGCGATCAATTCCTCTCGGATCGCGACCAGAAACTCTCGGGTGGTCGGTCGAAAGGCCGTAGGAATGATGTCCGGATTGAAGAGTTCCTGGAACCTTGCATCCATGCCTTCATCGCCGGAGGACAAGAACGCATCGATATCGTCGACCAAGGGGCGGATCAGATCGGGGTCGCTTTCCGCCTTGAACGCCGCAACCACTTCCTCCAAGGAGTCGCCGTGAATGTCAAAGTCCTGATGGAACCAGCCCCCCATGAACGCGGCCAGCTCGGGGTAAAGCTCTTGTCCCTTGGAGATGATGATTGGCATGGTCAGGGTATCGGGTAGGACGTGAGGACAAAGTAGACCCGATTCTGCTGCTGAACCCGCCGCAAGACGACGACAAGCTTGCTCATCTGCTGCAGCTGCCCCGTCGCCCGCACCACGCCTTGCCCAACCGAGGTGCTGGCCTGATAGGTAACTGTGAGGGGTCGGCCGCCGACCGTAGACGTCTTGGCCCATGCCTCGATTGCTGTGCGATGGGCCTTCATTGCGGCGGAGACATGGCGCTCGGCCTCCGCCAGCGTCCGAAAGGTGGATGCAGCGGGGATACGGGTTTGGGTTGCCAGGCGGGTACGCAACTGCACCTCGGTCTGGCCTACGTGCTTGAGGATCGTGTGGCCGCCGGCGGCCTCCTCTGCCGCTAGGCTGATCGCACCGCGACGGACTGCGATGACGCGGAGCGCACCAACGCCGCCGGCGATGAGGGGGATGGCGATGTCGGCGCCGAGCCCGATCATCTCCGCAGTCTTTGGATCAACCCCCAGCGCGGTGGATAGCGACTGCGCTGCTTCGGCGGTCAACGTGGTGGTGTCTTTGCCAGAGATGATCTGGCGCACAGCCGACGACGAAGTATCAAGGCCGTGAGCGCCGAGAGCGGCGCCTCCCACCTTTGTCAGAGCTGTAGGCTCTGGCGCGAGCAGCAGTGCGCCGGCTCCGATGAGCTCAAGTGCGCCGGCGGCGAGCTTGCCAACGCCCCATAGTCGGTTGGACAGCGTCGCCTCTTCGTCGACCGTCTCGCCCGATAGGACAGCGGCCATTTGGATCGGGGTCAGAACGATCTGCACACCCTGGTCCGAATCCGTTGACAGAGCCGGCGCAGGTCGAGACGACGATATGCCGATAGGACCCGGATCTGGCGACCGGTGGAGGCACAGCGTGCCGCGGTCCATAGGTGTTGCCTCGCTGCCGCACAGCGGTCCGGGGACGCGCGAATTTGCCATATCGAGCTGAACTCCTAAGGCCAGTCGGTTCGCAAGCGTGCAGAGCGCTTATGTCGTCGAGCCATGGCGAACTACTAGTGACGGTGCGCTGCCCCCGAGGATTCGTAGCAGGCCGTTCTAGAGTCCGATCAACCCGAGATGGAGATCGGACCGATGAAGAAGCGATACACCGAGGAACAGATCATTGGCTTCCTGCGTGAGGCCGATGCCGGGCTGCCGGTCAAGGAGTTGTGCAGGAAGCACGGCTTCAGCGAGCCAAGCTACTACGCCTGGAAGGCCAAGTTCGGCGGCATGAACGTGTCGGACGCACAGAGGCTGAAGACGCTGGAGGCCGAGAACACGAAGCTCAAGAAGCTGCTGGCCAACTCGATGCTTGAGATCGACGCGATGCGCGAGGTTCTCAAGGGAAAGTGATGGCCGTGGCGGCGCGGCGCGAGGTCGTGCGGCAGTTGCAGGACAGGGGCTTGAGCGAACGCCGAGCCCTCGGGCTGGTGGGCATGAGCGCCAGCACCCTGCGCTACCGCCCTCGCGACGACGGCAACGGCCGGCTGCGTGAGCGATTGACGGAGCTCGCCGGCCAGCACCGCCGTCACGGCTACCGGATGCTGCACAGGCGGCTGCAGCTCGAAGGTTGGACGATCAACGTCAAGCGGACGTACCGGGTCTACCGCGAGGAAGGGCTGATGGTGCGCAAGCGCCGGCGCAAGAAGCTGCCGGTGCCTGAGCGGCAGCTGTTGGTGCGCCCGATGCAACCCGATGAGGTGTGGAGCATGGACTTCGTGTTCGACGAGCTGGCAAACGGCAGACGAATCAAGACGCTGACGGTCGTGGACGACTGCAGCAAGGAGGCGGTGCGGATCGCTGTGGATACGTCGATCCCAGCGCTGTACGTCACGCGGGTGCTCGACCAGGTCAAGGCCGAGCGGGGCTTGCCCAAGGTGATCCGCACAGACAACGGCCCGGAGTTCGCCGGCCGGACGATGCAGTGCTGGGCCGCCCGCAACGGCGTTGAACTGCGCTTCATCCAGCCAGGCAAGCCGGTGCAGAACGCCTACATCGAAAGCTTCAACAGCCGCTTCCGCGACGAGTGCCTGTCGCAGCACTGGTTCGCCAGCCTGAGCCACATGCGCAGCGTCATCGACAACTGGCGCGAGGACTACAACCACCACCGGCCGCACAGCACCCTTGGCTACGTGCCGCCGGCCGTGTTCGCCGCACGGTGCCGCCAGCATGCGGGCGGCACCGCGCCAAACCCCGCATCACCAACTACGATGCAAACCCCAGGGCTCTAGATCGAAGTGCTACGAAACCTGGGGGCAGCGCAACGGCATTGCCCCTAGCGACCTGATTGTGGGTATTCCCTTTTGACAAAGGGTGTCACCAAAGTCACCAGCGGCCCCAGTCGCTGGAAGCACTGAGCACGGATGTGGAGCGCGAGGCTGTGGACCTGGCGTCGGCCGGCGCCATAGTGGCCAAGGCTGACAATCGCCGGCAGCAAACCGAGCCGCGGTGGGCATCAATCTCTCCTACCATTGAAGCAGCATGGATATGCAGTGCCAAGGGGTAGGCTCCATGCACGCCAGAGGATTGGGGCTAGACGGCTCGATCCGCAGGGAGTGCAACTTGGGCAAGGTTCTAGCGGTGGCTGCCTTAGCGGTCGTCACAGGTGTCACGCTGCCATCGACCGCACAGGATTTGGAGTTCAAGGGGTCGAAGTTTGGCGATTCGACAGCGGCTTTTCAGGGGCTGCAGCGCGGCTACGTCTGCATGGATGGGCGAGATCCGTGTGAACTGTTGGTGTGGTTTATTCCGGATGGCCGAGAAGATGCAACCATGACCTATGCGGGCGAGCCGGCGCGTGGGTTCTCCGCCAGGTTTATGAACGATCGACTCGCCCATGTCCTTGTGCACATCAAGCCAAGTTCTTATGAGCGAGTCGTGGTGGGGCTGTCGTCGAAGTACGGGAAACCGACTAGGGTTGATCGCTCGGTAGTTAAGAACAGGATGGGGACGAGCTTCCAGCAGGCCAGCTCGACCTGGGTTCGCAAGGACGGGACGATCCACGTGCTGCGCTATGGATCGGGCCTTGACGAGGGGCTTGTATCAATTGGATCAGTCGAGTGGAACAAGGACTTGGCCCGGCGAGAAGCTGAGGCTAAGGCCAAATCGAAGATCGACCTCTAGCGCTGCCAGTGCCATCGATGAAGGCTGGTCGGCTGATCATCGGGAACACTTGCCGGCAGCACGCCAAACTCGACCACTTGCCAAGAGCGATCGCCTCGCGAAGCCAATTACCACCACCAGCGCGAGAACGGAGCCCCATGCCTGTACCCATCCCGCGCAATTGTTGACGGTGATGTTCGGGGCCAGCAGGCATGTGTTGAAGATGTCCGACATGGCGTCGTAGGGTACAGCAGCCAGCCGGCCACCCCGGCTGGCTCTTTCCCGCGCTGGTCTTTGCGGTCCGGATGCATGTGGTGCGGCCGGGAATAGCCCTTTCTCACAGCGTACGGTCACCGGGGTCGAGGGCTGATCGATCTCCACACGAGGGAATGCCTGATCAGGTAGGAGCGTTGCGCCAGGGGGAAGCGGACTTTGGTCGACTTCTCCTGAAAACCGAAGTCACCCCCTGGTTGACGGTGGAATTAGGCATCGCGTTCAGTGCGTGCGGAATGTGTTCCATGTGTCCGTGTCCAGCTTCATAGCTGCAAACACTTCGAACACGTACAGCTCAAGGTCATTGTTAATCTCAACAAAGGCCACCGTCATCTGGCGAAGGCGCCCTTGCGCTGAAAGGAATACTTCCCTGAACTGATCGTCTTTCATCGCTTGGTCCCGCTTCATTTCATGCGGATAGTCTTCCGTGGCCATTTTGTAGACGAGGCTCGCCGCGTAGTGAGACTCGAAATTCAAATGCTGGACTAGTCGCTTCACGACCCCGCGCGAGATTCCGACGTAGACAGGTTTTCCTTGATCGCTGAAGACGTAGCAGCCTGGAAAGTCCACCGTCTTGTCCACCTGAGCCAGAGCATCCTTGCATGCGCTCTTAAAGCCGACAAAGGTTGCTGCGGGCTTCGGGCTTTGGAGTGCCAGCTGCAGCCGCTTCAAATGTGCAGGCAATACGATGGTACTGAGTTGCTCGAATGTATGAATGCAGTTGTCGATCGGCATTGTTCGACCTCTCTATGTGGCGATGCCTAATGTTGTACTTTGATCGGCAGGACGAAGCCAGCTTTAGCACGTCCGCTCGAAGGACGGGTTGAAGCGCAGGGCAGAGCGTCACATTGGGAAAACAATGAAATCATCTCATTTGAGCGAAAATATACGCTCAAACGGTTAAACCACAGCATGAGTAAATCGCCATCTCCTCGCGGCGCCGAAGCGCGTGGTGTCACCGTGAAGGCTCGCCCCAAGCTCGCCTCCAAAGCCATCGGTGCAGCAGTCCTTCCGACGACTGGCAAGTCTGCCCGCGGAAGCCCGATGAACTTCCTCACGGTGTTCCAGGCAGACGCATTCGAGCGGGTGCGGTGGGTCAAGCAGGGTATTCCAGCTTCGGCCGTGGAGCACATCGCCAAGCGCATGGCTATGCCCAAGGAGCGCCTGGTGCTGACCCTGGGCTTGGCGCGTGCGACGGTGGACCGCAAGGCTCGGGAGAACAAGTCCTTGTCCACCGACGAGAGTTCCCGCGTACTGGGGATGGCCAGGCTGGTTGGCCAAGTCGAGTTCATCGTCGAAGAGTCGGGAAATCCGATCGGATTCAACGCGGCCGAATGGGTCGCTCGCTGGTTGGAGCAGCCATTACCAGCCCTGGGTGGCCGGCGGCCTGCCGAGTTCATGGACACCCCCGATGGGCAAGCCCTGGTCTCGAACCTGGTGGCCCGCATGTACAGCGGAGCGCATGCGTGAGCGTGGCGCTCTGGCGTATCGCCACCGACACCCGGGACTATGAAGCGCATGATCTGAGCGGCAAGGGGGCAGAGGTGTCCGGCGGTCGCTGGAATCGGCCGGGGCGCCCGGTGGTGTATACGGCCTCCAGCATCGCCTTGGCCTGCCTGGAGGCCGTCGTGCACCTCAACATGGCGGGCCTCCCCCTGAACCGCTTCTTGGTGCGCATCGACGTCCCTGACGCGCTGTGGGCGGCCCGTCAGGTCCTGACGGCGCAAGAGCTGCCGTTAGGCTGGAGCGCCGTGCCCGAGGGCAAGGTATCGTTGGATGTAGGTGACCAGTGGCTGCAGGGCGATGCCGACGCTCTACTGCTGGTGCCCTCGGTCATCGTGCCGGAGGAGTTCGACGTCCTCATAAATCCGCAGCATGCCGATGCCGCTGGGATCATGGCGCAAAAAGTTCGCCCGTGGCGCTACGACGGCCGACTGGTCTGATCGACCGTCCGGTCGGGCGCCTGTGTTGGATGCTCAACCCTCCTCATCGAGATCCGAGCGTTCCATCATGAGCCGCATCAGCATTTCCCGCTCGCGGATCGCGGCCACTGCCGTGCTACTAAACGACCATCCCTTCAAGCGACTGCCCGGTTGCCGCCGCGATCGCTTCGAGATGCAGGGCCGTCCTACGCTCAAACCACTGGCCATCGGAACCGATACTCAGGTCGTCGGAATCTCCAGATCTCGTCGCTGCTGTCAAACGGTGGTTGCGATGATCAAGACTCATCGGAATGGGGGATCATGAAGCTCCGGCATGTGAAGGCGACTGTGATTGGGCTGTGGCGCGCCTGGCCTGCCAGAAACTCCTGATGGTCAGCCTCAGGACCCACCACCAAGCGTAGATTGCGCCGGGCGAGTGGCAATGGTTGGCGTCCAGAAGGCCGTGAGCTACGCCGTTACGCAGGTTCGGTCCCAACGCGTTGCAGAACAAGGCCTTCAGTTCGAAGGTCAGGTCCTCGCCAAAGATTGTGTTGACCTCGGGTAGTTCGACGAGCGTGCTCAGCCCCACCTCGTTCTCGATGCCTTCTTTGTCCAGGTTGGTCGTCTTGACGTTGCCCTGCTTCAGATGCCAGCGCACCAGATGTTCGACTTGGGGTGCCAGCAGGTAGGTAGCGGTCGCGAAGTCATACTCGAAAGCCTCCCACAGGCCCTTGCCGAACTGTTCGGCGCGATCCGGCGGCACGATCGGCGACAGGGACATGAGCTGTGTGAGGTCGGCCTTACGGACGGTGTGCTCCCTCACGATGACGCTTAACGCCGGCAGGATCTGGGCTTTGCAAATCAATTCGATGTCGATGCCGTAATACCGCATCATGATTTCCCAGACCTTTTCCCCGTTCTCGTCTTCCGATACGTTTAGGGAGCCGCCTTGCGTCTTGGCGATGGTCCGGCCGTCGAGGCTCATATGCGTGGAGCCGAACATCGTGGTGAGCGGGAACTCGCGCATGGACTTCTTGGCGTTCTCCCTCATGCTGGCGGCGCTGGCGCCCGAGTGCAGCTGCGTTAACACCAGCAGTGCTTCCAGCAGCGGCTTGCCGGTGACGGCCTCCTCGGACCCGCGTACGAACTCGGTGATGTCGGTTCTGCCGCTTTCGATGGTCGGCAAGGCCTTGACCGCCTTCTCGCCCGATTCGGTGACGCGGTGCAGCAACCGCTGAAGTTGAGCTTCGATGCCTCTGCTGGGGCGCTGCGCCTTCGGAATCTTGCGCAGGGTTTGGATCGCGTCCTCGATGAACGAGGCCGCCACCAGATGGCCTTGCATCGCGTCCAAAGCGATGCGGTGATCTGCCTCGGCTTCGAAGTTCACCGCGATGCTGTGCGTCATATCGGCAGCGCGCTCTTGGTCGCCTAGGCGCTCGAACCAGGCACCGGCCAAGTCGAAGTGCGCCCTCGCTCGCCAGAAGTTGTTGCCGGCTTCGTGCCTAGCCCGCCCGCTGGCGGCGATCAGCTCGGCGAGCTTGGCTCCCCGGTCGCGGGAAAGGTGTCGGTCGAACAACAGCCGCGCTGCGGCCAGCCCCAGGCCGCCCTCGCTGCCGATGGCCTCCGCGACGATGCTTTCCAGCGCAGCCTCGATCTTGTCCAGGCGATCGCCGGCACCCTTGCGCAGTTGCACGCAGAGGGTGATGGCGCGCCCCCATTCCAGCAGCGGGTTGGTCCAGTCTTCACCCTGCGGCGGGTTCGCCGTGTAGGCGTCAATTGCACGCAGCGCGTCGGCGATCTTCCTGGGCTTGGAACCCAGCCAAGCGATGTCGGACAGGCGCGCACACAGCCCCCGGTGATCGATGGCCTCGGCCACGGCGGAGAACAGAGCCAGGTCGTCTTGCCCGAAATCCTCGGGCATGGCCGAGCGCGCCGAGTCGATGGCCCACCGAGCGACGAACGGTGCGTTGTTGCTCTCGCCATGCAAGGCCATCGAGCAGGCATCGCTGAGCAGCCACAGCGCCTTGACGGTCGGCCAGTCGGGTTCGGGTATCTCGGCCGCCTCTCGGGCCGCGCTGGAGAGCCTCTGGTACAAGTCGACCCACTCAGCGGATTCCTTCAGGAGGTCCGCTGGGTTCTTCAGCGCGGCGAGAGCGATTCCCGCCGTTGTCGTGATGCCCTCAGGCAGTTTGTGCATCTCTGGCATGGTGCGCTCTCAGCTTCTTCTGCCGGAAGTCCTTCGCCTCGGCCTTGGTTTTGACGCGGTGGTCGGAGATTGTCAGCCACTGCATGTTGGACGGAGCTTGCGCCGCCGCACTTGGGCGGTATCACATGATCGACCCGCCAACCCTGGGGCAACGGCCTTGGTTTACCCCGTTGGCTGGACATGGATGCTTCCTTATGGGAGCCGGCCTGGCGGCCTTCGACTGCGGCAGCGCGTCCGCCAGCATTGCACAAAGCGCCAGCAGCATCAGCCGCCGCCGGTGTATGGAGCGGCAGTAACTTCCACCCTGGGCGCTTGCCGTTGGCGTCCCGGGGCCACCTGGGCCGCCATGGGCGTCGCAGTTGGAATCGCCTCCACCGTTTCCGCCGCCATAGCCGCCACGGTTGCTGCCCCTGCTGTTGCGGCCGCCGCCGCGGCGGCACATGGAGAGCCCTCCCTTGGCATGCGCATCCGCTGTCCTGACCACCCCGGTCGCGAGCATACCCAGCATAAAGAGTCTGCGTTTTATGTTGGCTATCTGCGCCTTCCTTCGGGGCTTTATCCCTCGCAGCCTCCGCAGCGCCCTCCCCCCGGCGCATCCGGAAAATCCCAACAACGGTGGTTTACAGGAGCAAACTGACGCCATGGACCTGGCCTATTTCCTTCGCGAGCGCACGGCGCTGATCCGGCATTTCTATGACACGGCCTCCGTGCCATTCATCGAGACCAAGCGACAGATCGAGGCTGGCGAGCCTCCCTTCCATGACCCTCCCTGGGACGACAGCGGTAAGCCAGCATACATAGAGGAATGGTCGCGCGCCGACGTCGAGTTGGAGTTGCTCGGTCGGGCTTGCATCACCATGCTGTCCGAGAGCATCAAGCACTACCTGCAGGGCTGGGAACGTTACGTCCCGCTCACACCCGCCGCCGAGAAGGTCATGGGCAAGGGTTTTGTGCGGGCCTATGTGAACCACTACAGTGGCGCGTTGGGGGCCCGGGGGTGCCCTGCCGACCTCGACGTGATCGAGCAGGTCGTGCTCGCCCGCAACAGCGCGCAGCACAACGGCAGCCTCACGATGGACGCGGTAGAGCATGACCCGACGACGCGCAAGAAGTTCCCGCGTCCTTTCTTCACCCGCCATGATGGGCCTGACGTCAGTGAAGACGACCACGACACATTCCTGGCTGACTGGATCCATGTCGACCGCAACAAGCTAGTACGTGCGACGGAGCAGGTCGAGGTACTAGCCGACTGGCTCCAAGACCAGATCTATGCCCGGTGAAGGCCTGACCCCGGTCGGGGCCTGCTCGCCGCTAAATTGATCCGTGGCGAGGCTTCGGCCCGCCCTATGCTGGTCGAGTACGGGCGCGCAGGACAGTGTCAGCATGGCGTGGATAGCGTAGGGCTCAAAGACTGCTATCTCCGCCTCATCCAGTCGTTGACTGCCGAGAATCGAGCCTGCAGAGGCTCAATTTCATTGCGCACAAAGACCTAGGCGCGTCGGCAACACTGCGCCGATGCCGCCAGCGTTGGCCGGCACGATGCAATGCAACTACGCCGGGGTGGCTCTATGGACTTTTGTCGACATCGCCTGGAACGCCGAGATCACTCCATCACGGATGCGATGCAAGTTTTAGCGTGATCTGAATGTCGCTCCACTCTGCGGAGAGCGTTGGATTTAATCGTTCGAAGACCTTGGAGTCCAAGAGCATTGCAGCATTCACTTTCGCCGCTTCATATATTCCAAGCTGGTGCAGCGCTGTTGCTGCGAAGACTGCTGCGTCAGTAGGGGCCGTGTGAAACAGAGAGTACAGCCCTTCAAATACTTGTTCAGACTGGCTTCGGAGCCACTCCAGGCGGATTAAGCGGGCGATGATTTGTTCGCTCAAAACAACCTGAGCCATCGCAACGATGATGCCGACGTCGAACCGCTGGGAGATTGCGCAGCCAAGCCAGATCAGTAGATAGGCGGCTGCGATGCAGCGCGCGCGGCGGGCCATCTCCAAGGTGATCCTCTTTGTGAAGAGCGAGTTCTCAAGTGTTTGAGCGGCGAGACGTCGAATTGGATCGACTTGTCGATTGTTGTAGTAGCCGTCGGTAGCTTCGTGAGAAAGCGGGACTTTGTATGCGTGGCTGAAAAAGTCCTGCCGTCGCCTGTTCTCTGCGCGAGGGAAGAAGTACAGCCGCGAAAACAAGCCGAGGATGAACAGGCCCGCAGCGACCAATGAGAACGCCACCTGCACTATGGTGTAAGCCCTAGGCCAGCTCCCCTGTTCAACGAAGAGGCCAGCGAAAGACAACAGTGCGCCAATTGCGAAGAGCCAGTTGTTCGCGTTGTCGGCAATCTGTAGCTTGCTGTAGTAGTTGTCTCGTATCGGATCGCTTTGCGACATAGGTGATGTATCCGCTGGTTTGCATGCCATGCGAGGCCATCAAGGGCTACGGTGGCGTTCGTCCCCGTCTGGTGGGTGCGCGCCTCCGGCCGACCACTCACCGCTGAAGAGCCAGTCTTCAAATGTGAATAGCCAGCGTGATGTCCAAGGGAGGAACGTCTCTGTCAGCTTGAGCTGAGGAGCCCAGTCGCAGGTTTTTGGCCACCAGAGACAGAGCTTTGTGCCGGGACCGTTGTGGCGATAGGTGTGAGGCGGACGCTTGCCTCCGGCCAGATTTATCAGGCAAGGGGCGAGTACGAAGACCTCGGGGGCATAGGCATCAGGCGTCAATCTCAGCAGGCAGTCGTATTCTCGTCCGAGATCGCTGGCCCGAACTCGGAAGCGGTACTCCAGAAGTCTGCCGGAGCGGATCGTCACCGAGCCGGGAAGCCCAAACTGCCTAAGCTCTAAAGCGCGCAACGCCAGGCTCTGGCTGCGCGGGGGCGGCGTTTTGCTCTTCTTCAATCGCCGAAGTTGGAGTGAGCACGCGACGTCGTCGCAAAGGTCGCGCCAGTGCCGGCAACAATAGCTACCCGACTTGGTGTGCGAGTTGGCGCTTGTCCCTGGAGTTCCTGGGCGCGCACGGCGCGCACGGCGCGTTCACCGAATGCCGCCTCAATCTTGAGAAGAAGCGTGTCAAGTCCGGTCGGGGACTCGATGGCAATGAGGATAGCTTCAATGTCTCGCTGAGCCTTTGCATGCCATAGACGAAAAGCCTGCTGACGAGAGCGCGAATTCATGCTGCTAGCTAGGTTGTCGCCCTGCGCTGTTGGGTTTTGCAGCAGCCAATGCTCTGTTCCATCATGGCTGTGCTCGATCTGGAAGTAGCGTGGCAGCGATTCGATGATGTGCAACATCAGATCGAGCGGGCTGGCGTGAGGGAGTGGGGCTAGGTCCTTGTAGGCCTCTAGACACAGCGAGGTCAGAAAGACGGACGCGGGGGCAACGTTCTCACCGCCTGTGGGTAGGCCAAAGGAGACGTTGCGATTGAGCTTGAGCAATTGAACGAAGCGACTGAGCAAGCGCGGAAAGACATCCTTCGTGTCGGGGAGTGGCGCTACGCCTGCCTTG
Source organism: Roseateles sp. DAIF2 (assembly GCF_015624425.1). Classification (NCBI taxonomy): domain Bacteria; kingdom Pseudomonadati; phylum Pseudomonadota; class Betaproteobacteria; order Burkholderiales; family Sphaerotilaceae; genus Roseateles; species Roseateles sp. DAIF2. The sequence goes on from NZ_CP049919.1 coordinate 966,239, forward strand.
TCCCCAGCCCGAAAAGCCGAGTCGAGCACGATCCCGGTGGTGAACCTTGGGGAGATAGATGCAGTGGTTGAAAACCGCTTGGCATAGCCACGGGGATTGGTCAGGTTGAAATTCTGTCGAGTTCGATCGGGAATTCGGGCACAGGTTTCCCCATGGAGTGCAACGATCGAGGGGGCCAAAATCATCGGGGTGACGTCTGCAGTCATTCCGCCTGCGTAATGCAGGGTCACACATCGATCATGGCGTTTCACGGTGAGTTCATGTGCCATGGCATAACGCAGGCAGGCAGCATGAAAGTCGTTGATCAGTCGCGCCGGGCCATCGCTCGACCCATACTTGAAGATCGCGGCCTCATCCATCATTGCGACCAAATCGATGTCCACGCCCTCGCGACCCGCATCCAATGGCCGCACCAGCGTGCCCAGCTCTCGAGATCCCTGGGGGTGGACCTCCTTAAGCAGACCGCGGAACTCCGGACAGTCCGTCAGGAACTCACCCAAGCCCTGATATGAAGAGGCGAGCGCGTCAAGCTGAGTTGCGGTGGGCTCGTGAGCTTCGCCGACCGCGTCGACCAGATGGAAAAACCGAGCTGATGCTCGTTGGGTGAACTGACGCCGCTGCGGGTCAGGAAGTACGACTGCCATTCCACACCTCAAGGCGACAAGTGACTGATTAGCACTCAGTCGCCTAGAGTGCTAAACGACACTATATCTAGTTGCAGTTTTTGGCGCAAACACTACCAGTAGGGCTGGTTTTTAACACAGCCTCAAAAATGTTACATATAATCTCTGGCTCTGCTGGGCAAAGTTGCGGCAAGAGGTTCACCCCTAGGCAACTAAGCGGACCTGTCGGTCTACTGAGAACTATGTACTTACATGTATGCATCGTTCCAGGGATGGCTGTTTATTAACCTATTGTCGTCATTAGGTTTTTTCGCCGCTATTGGTAAAGTATGTACGGCCAGGGGATAAGACCGTTGATGAACGCCGGCAAATCCACCGCGCTGCTGCAGGTGGCACACAACTACGAGGAGCGCGGCCATGCGGTGCGCATCTTCACCGCCCAGCTCGACGACCGTTACGGGCGCGGCCATGTGACCTCGCGGCTCGGGCCGCAACGGGCAGCGGAGCTGTTCAACGAGGCGAGCGATTTCCTGGCGCTGTTCCTGGCCGACGGCGTGGTGCGGCCGGGCGTGGCCTGCATTCTGGTGGACGAGGCGCAGTTCCTGAGCAAGGCCCAGGTCGGGCAGCTGCACGAGCTGGCCCATCTGCACAACCTGCCGGTGATCTGCTACGGTCTGCGCACGGATTTCCGCGGCGAGCTGTTCCCGGGCTCGGCAATGCTGCTGGCGCTGGCCGACGAGATGGACGAGATGAAGACCATCTGCGACTGCGGCCGCAAGGCCACGATGAACATGCGGGTCGGGGCCGACAACCGCCGCGTCACCGAGGGCGAGCAGGTGGAGATCGGCGGCAATGCCCGCTACCGGGCGGTCTGCGGGCGCTGCTTTCGTCAGGCGAACTGAGGGCCGGAGCCCTCGGTTCGGTGACGCTTACTTCTGAGCGAGTTGCTCGTCCAGCTCCTTGCAGCTGGGCGCGCAGACGGGCTGGGACTTGCCCAGCAGCTTCTTGGACTTGAGCATCGCGCGGGGGCGATGTTTGCCGCACAAGAAGCACGACATGGTGGCCGCCCCGAAAGAGGAGGTCGCCGCGAAGGGCGAGCCTGGTGCTTTAGAGCGGTAACGCAGACCATCCGCTTCGATGGTCGTCTTAGTACTGTCCTTGGCCACGCTGGTCCTGTGAGTGAGAGATGAATGCCTGCGGCGGCCGAGGCTGCCGCGCAGCCGCTATTTTCGTCGATTCCGGCCACCACGCCCTGAGGGCTGTATTTTCCACCATATGACGAGGGTCGGCATGAGGGCCGATCTCTAGGTGTCTGGCAGGCCCAAACCCGGCAACCTCCTAATACCCCTGAAAGCGCGGTTCGCGCTTCTCCTGCCAGGCGCGCACGCCCTCGGCCAGGTCGGCCGAGGCGTTGGCGCGGGCGATGTCGGCGGCCAGCGCCGCGGCGTCGAGCCGGCCCGCGGCGATCGCGTTCAGGTGCTTCTTCATGCCCAGCAGGGCCAGCGGCGCGCTGGCCAGCAGGCGCTCGCACAGCGCCTGCACGGCGGCGTCCAGCGCCGCGCCGTCGTCCAGCAGCTGGTCCAGGAAGCCGCAGGCGCGCATCGCCTCGGCGTCCAGGGTCTGGCCGGCCAGCAGCACCTGCTTGGCGGCGGCCGGGCCGAGCCGGTTCACATAACGCTCCAGCCCGCCGCGGTAGAAATGCAGGCCCAGGCGCGCGGCCGGCACGAACATCTCGCAGGCCTTCGTGCCGAGGCGGAAGTCGCAGGCCAGCGCCAGATCGGTGGCGCCGCCGTAGATGCCGCCCTGGATCGCCACCACGGTGACCGGGCGGGCGTGTTCCCACGCATTGGCCAGCGCCTCGAACAGCGCGCCGGCATCGACGCCGGGCACCGCGTCGATATGAAAGCCGCTGCAGAAATGCCGGCCCTGGGCCTCCAGCAGCAGCACGCGCACGGCGGGATCGGCGTCGACCCGGGCCAGCTGCTCGCCGAGGGTTTGCAGATCGCCCAGCTCGAGCCGGTTCGCGACGCGCGGCCGGCGCAGGGTGATGCGGGCCAGCGGGCCGGCGATCCGCAGCAGGGGCGGGTGGGAGTTGTCGCTCATGGCGGTGAAGTCTAGTTTGGTAGTCATCAACAATTTCGACCGACTGGTCGGGCGAAATTTGCGCTTTGTCAATGCGGCCTCGTACTAAGGGCAATCCCGGGGCTTTTGTTTAGAGTGAATTGCAACAAGCCGGCCCGAGCCGGCAGGTGGTGCGGAGACAGGCATTCATGGATTTCACGATTGCAAGCATCCTGGCGCTGGATGGCGTGACCAACGGGGCGATCTACGCCCTGCTGGCCCTGGCCACCGTGCTGGTTTTTGCGGTGACGCGGGTCATCTTCATTCCGCAGGGCGAGTTCGTCGCCTTCGGTGCGCTGACGATGGCCGGGCTGCAGCTGGGCCAGACCCCGCTGACGATCTGGTTTCTGCTGGTGATGGCCCTGGCCGTCGCCGCGCTGGACCTCTGGGCCGGCTGGCGCGCCGGGCGCGCGTCCGGCCTGCTGCTGCGCGAGGTCGGCGGCGCGGCCGCGCTGCCGGTGGCGATTGCGCTGCTGGGCCTGTGGGCCGCGCCGCAGCAGCTGCCGCTGTTCCTGCAGGCGCTGCTGACCCTGGCGATCGTGACGCCGATGGGCCCGCTGGTCTACCGCCTGGCCTATCAGTCGCTGGCCGACGCTTCGGTGCTGGTGCTCTTGATCGTCTCGGTCGGCGTGCATTTCGCGCTGACCGGCCTGGGCCTGGTGTTCTTCGGCGCCGAGGGTTCGCGCAATCCGAGCTTCTGGGATGCCAGCTTCAGCCTCGGGCCGCTGGCGATGTCGGGGCAGACGGTGATCATCATCGGCGCCTCGGCCGCGCTGATCGTGATGCTGTGGCTGTTCTTCGAGAAGAGCCTGTACGGCAAGGCCCTGCGCGCCACCGCGGTGAACCGCCTGGGCGCGCGCCTGATGGGCATCTCCAGCACGGCCGCGGGCAAGCTCTCGTTCACGATGGCGGCCTTCATCGGCGCGCTATCGGGCCTCTTGATCAGCCCGACCACGACGATCTTCTACGACAGCGGTTTCCTGATCGGCCTCAAGGGCTTCGTCGCTGCGGTGTTCGCCGGCCTGGCGAGCTATCCCGGCGCCGCGGTCGGCGCGCTGCTGGTGGGTCTATTGGAGTCCTTCAGCTCCTTCTGGGCCAGCGCCTTCAAGGAGGTGATCGTGTTCACCTCGATCCTGCCGGTGCTGCTGTGGCGCTCCTTGCGCGACCCCCATAAAGACGAAGAGTAAGCCGAGATGCAAGCGCGCAAAATCATCCCGCTGGCGGGCGCCGCCCTGTTGTTCCTGCTGCCGCTGCTGCCGGTGCCGGAGTTCTGGATCACGCAGCTCAACTACATCGGTCTGTTCGCGCTGGTCTCGCTGGGCCTGGTGCTGTTGACCGGCGTCGGCGGCCTGACCTCCTTCGGCCAGGCGGCCTTCGTGGGCCTGGGCGCCTACACGACCGCGGTGCTGAGCACCAGCTATGCCGCCTCGCCCTGGCTGGCGTTGCTGCTGGGCCTGGTGATCACCGGCGTGGTGGCCCTGGTGCTGGCGCTCCTGACCCTGCGCATGTCGGGCCACTACCTGCCGCTGGCGACGATCGCCTGGGCGCTGAGCCTGAACTTCTCGATGGCGAACATGGAGTTCCTCGGCAAGTACGACGGCATCCAGGGCCTGCCGGCGCTGAGCTTCCTCGGCATCAGCCTGCAGGACGGTCGCGCGATCTACTACCTGATCTGGGTCATCGCGCTGCTGGCCGCGATCGGCGTGCGCAACCTCTTGGACTCGCGCCCCGGCCGCGCGATCCGCGCGCTGAACGGCGCGACCACGATGGCCGAGGCGATGGGCGTCTCCACCTTCCGCTACAAGGTCGTGATCTTCGTGCTGGCCGCGTTGCTGGCCTCGGTCTCGGGCTGGCTGTTCGCGCATTTCCAGCGCACCGTGAACCCCAGCCCCTTCGCGCTGAAGATGGGCATCGAGTACCTGTTCATGGCGGTGGTCGGCGGGGTCGGCACGGTCTGGGGCGCCTTCATCGGCGCGGGCGTGGTCAAGATCATCGAGGACCAGCTGAAGGAGCTGCTGCCGGCGCTCTTGGGCAGCAACGGCAACTTCGAGATCATCGTGCTGGGCGTCGTGCTGGTGCTGATGCTGAAGTACGCGCCCAAGGGCCTGTGGCCCTATGTCGTGGCCTTTGCCGGGCGCTGGCTGCCGGCCGCGCAGCGCGAGCGCGACTGGGGCGACGCCGCCCCGCTGGCCGCGCGCGACAAGCCGCAGCCCGGCGAGCTGCTGCTGGAGGTGGACAAGGTCAGGAAGCAGTTCGGCGGCCTGGTCGCCGTCAACGACGTGTCCTTCCAGATCCGCGCCGGCGAGATCATCGGCCTGATCGGCCCGAACGGCGCGGGCAAGAGCACCACCTTCAACCTGATCTCCGGCGTGCTGCCGATGAGCAGCGGCAAGGTCAGCTTTCGCGGCCTGGCGGTCGGCGGGCTGGCCTCGCGGCAGATCGCGCAGCGCGGCATGTCGCGCACCTTCCAGCACGTGAAGATGATCGCGGACATGACGGTGCTGGAGAACGTCGCGCTGGGCGGCTACCTGCGCAGCAGCAGCGGCACCGCGCGCGCGATGCTGCGCCTGGATCGCGACGAGGAGAAGCGCCTGCTGGCCGAGGCCGAGCGCCAGCTCAGGCGCATCGGCATGGCCGACAAGATGTTCGAGCTGGCCGGCAACCTGGCCCTGGGGCCGCAGCGCCTGATGGAGATCGCGCGCGCGCTGTGCACCGATCCTGCGCTGCTGCTGCTCGACGAGCCCGCCGCCGGCCTGCGCCACAAGGAGAAGCAGGCGCTGGCCGAGGTGCTGCGCCAGCTGAAGGCCGAGGGCATGAGCATCCTGCTGGTGGAGCACGACATGGAATTCGTGATGGGCCTGACCGACCGCATCGTCGTGATGGAGTTCGGCACCAAGCTGATCGAGGGCACGCCCGACGAGGTGCAGGCCAGCCCCGCGGTGCGCGCCGCCTACCTGGGCACGGAGCATTGAGAACATGAGCGACTTGCTGAACGTCACCGACCTGCATGCCGGCTATGGCCGCGCCGAGGTGCTGTCGGGCCTGAACCTGCGCCTGCCGCAGGGCGCGGTGGTGACCGTGATCGGCCCGAACGGCGCCGGCAAGAGCACCACCCTGAACGCGTTGATGGGCGTGCTGCCCAGCCGCGGCAAGGTGCTGTTCGACGGCGCCGACATCTCCGCGCTGAGTCTGGAGGAGCGGGTGATGAAGGGCCTGGCCCTGGTGCCCGAGAAGCGCGAGCTGTTCACGAGCATGAGCGTCGAGGACAACCTGGTGCTGGGCGGGTTCCGGCCGATGAAGCTGGGCCAGCGCGACTGGAAGGAAGGGTTGGCGCAGGTCTACAAGCTCTTTCCGCGCCTGCAGGAGCGGCGCGAGCAACTGGCCGGCACGCTCTCGGGCGGCGAGCGCCAGATGCTGGCCGTCGGCCGCGCGCTGATGAGCCGCCCGAAGGTGCTGATGCTGGACGAGCCCAGCCTCGGCCTGGCGCCGCTGATCGTCAAGGAGATCTTCCGCATCGTCGCGACGCTGCGCGAGACCGGCGTCTCCATCCTCCTGATCGAGCAGAACGCCCGCGCCGCGCTGGAGGTGGCCGACTACGGCTATGTGCTGGAGACCGGCGAGATCGGCCTGGAAGGCCCGGCGTCCGAGCTGGCGCGCGATCCGCGCGTGATCGAGACCTATCTGGGCGCCGCGAAGAAGAGCAGCAGCAGCAGCGCGTCGGTCTAGTCCGACAAGCGAAGCCGGCCCGCGCCGATGCGGGCCGCGCCGATGGCGCCTTAGCCTTTCGTCCATCGATGACCGCATCCGGCGGCATCGCTGCACAGCAAGAAAGGTTGGCCCCATGAAGCAATACGCATCGCCCGCACGCACCGCCCTGATCCTCACCGCCGCGCTGGCCGCCGGCCTGCTGTCCGCCTGCGGGCAGGGCAGCGACGAGGCGGCCCAGTTGGGCAGCCAGCCCCCCGCTGCCGGCGCAACCGCGGCGCCGCGCGCCGCCGAATCGCCGGCCGATGCCGCGATCACCGCCGACATCCAGGCCAAGTTCGCCGCCGACAACACCCTGAGCCCGCTGGCGATCCGCGTGCGCACCAAGGACGGCCTGGTGGAGCTGGACGGCAAGGCCCCCGATGAGACTGTGCGCAACCATGCCACCCGCCTGGCCGCCACCGCCAAGAACGTGCTGAGCGTGGACAACCACATGGCGATCCCGCGCAGCTGAGAGGTCCGGATCGTGCTCTATTTCTGAGCCGGCTCGGTGCAACTCCTGGCGCTGGCCTCGGGCAGCTGCTGCACGCGCCGGCGCACCTCCTCGGGCGAGGGCTCCTCGATGCGCGTCGCCACCATCCACTTGTGGCCGTAGGGATCGGTGATGTGGCCGGCGCGGTCGCCCCAGAACTGGTCCTGCACCGCCATGTCCAGGCTGGCGCCCGCGTGCAGCGCGCGCTGCACCGCCGCGTCCACGTCCGGCAGGTAGACCACGGCGCAGGAGCCGGAACCGCCCAGGCTCAGCGGGCTCAGCGCGCCGTACTGCGGCCGCTCCTCGCTGAGCATGAAGCGCGCCGGGCCCACGGCCAGCTCGGCATGCATCAGCAGTCCGTCCGGCGCGGCGATGCGCATGATCTCCTCGGCGCGGAACACCGCCTTGTAGAAACCGATCGCATCGCTCGCGCCGCGCACCGTCAGGTAGGGAATCGCGCCATGGCTGGGCGGTACCGGATCGACGCCGCCGCCCGCGGCGCGCTCGCCGGCGCGTTCGCGCAGCCGCTGCTCGCGCTCGCGTAGCTCCGGCGTCAGCGCGGCGCCGAAATCCTCGTCCTCGAACACCGGGCGGATCTCCACCTCCCAGGGAACGTCGTCCGGGTTGGGGCAGCGCTTGATCCATTCGAGCGCGTCCTGCATCGAGGGCAGGCGCCAGATCCAGTAGCCGGCGATCAGCTCCTTGGTCTCGACGAAGGGGCCGTCGGTCACCGACTGCCGGCCGCCGGGCTCGAAGCGCACCCGCAGGCCCCTGCTGCTGGGCTGCAGGCCCTCGCCGCCCAGCATCACGCCGGCGTTGACCAGCTCCTCGTTGTACTGTGCCATCTCGGTGAGCAGGCGCTCACTCGGCAGCTGTCCCGCTTCGGTCTCGGCATCGGACTTGATCATCACCATGAACTTCATTGCGGCTCACTCCTGGGTGTGGGTTGACGGCCCCGGCGCTCGCGGGTTCCTGAGGGCACGACGAGCGGGGCCGCTGCTTTTCGACAGGCCCGGGCGGGCATCTGGCTTGCCGCTGCCGCTTGTCCCCGTTCAAGGAGCATTTGCCATGCCTCAATCCACCTGGAGCGCCAAGCGCGAGCGCCAGTACCAGCACATCAAGGCCGGCCTGAAACATCGCGGCAAGAAGGAGGATCTTGCCGAGGAGATCGCTGCCCGCACCGTCAACAAGGAGCGCGCCCGCCAGGGCGAGTCGGACACCGCCAGCCGCAGTTCGCTCGAGGACATCTCCTCCGGCCGGCGCGGCGGCCTGCGCTCGCACAGCGGTTCCGGCGGCCGCACCTATGCCCAGCTCTACAACGAGGCGCGCCAGCGCGGCATCAAGGGCCGCTTCGGCATGAGCAAGGCCGAGCTGCTGCGCGCGCTGGGCGGGCGCTAGCCGTCTCATCCCGGGCCGCGCCCGCCGGCGCCAGCAGCTGGTCCATCGCCGCGCTCCTCAGCGCCGCAGCCGCCCGCGCAGGCGCCGCTCCAGCAGGCCGAACAGGCCCTCGATCAGCAGGGCCAGCGCGGCCGCGGGCAGGGCGCCGGCCAGCAGCAGCTGGTGGTCGTTCAACGCCAGGCCGGTGACGATGCGCTCGCCATAGCCGCCAGCGCCGATGAAGGCCGCGATCGTCGCGGTGCCGACCGCGATGCTGGCGGCGGTGCGCACGCCGGCCAGCAGGGTCGGCAGGGCCAGCGGCAGCTCGATCAGGCACAGGCGCTGCCAGGCGGTCAGGCCCAGCGCCTCGCCGGCCAGCTTCAGCCCGCCCGGCACCTCGGCCAGGCCCACGCAGGTGTTGCGCACGATCGGCAGCAGCGCATAGAGCGTCAGCGCCAGCAGGGCCGGCAGCGCGCCGATGCGGCCCACCAGGGTGATCAGCGCCGCCAGCAGGGCCAGCGAGGGCAGGGTCTGCAGCACGCCGCACAGGCCCAGCAGCAGGCCGCGCGGCCCGGCATGCGGCGCGACCCAGGTCGCCAGCGGCACGCCCAGCAGCGCCGCCAGGCCCACCGAGGCCAGCACCAGGGTCAGGTGTTGCCCGGTCAGGCGCGCCAGGTCGGCGCCGAACAGCTTGGCGGCGAAGCCGCTGCGGGCCTCGCCGCCGGTCGCGTCGCCGGCCAGGAAGTCGCGCGCGATCGCGTCGAAGGCGCGGCCCTGCAGCTCGGCCTGGGCGTTCATCGCGATCATCGCGTGCTCGTCGATGCGCCCGGCCAGGCCCTGCAGCGCGGCCCAGGCGGCCGGGTGCCGCTGCGGCACGTCGAGCCGGTACAGCAGCAGCGCGTCGTAGCGCGGGAAATAGCCCAGGTCGTCCTCCAGCACGTGCAGGCCGAGGTGGCCGATCTTGGCGTCGGTGGTGTAGATGTCGATCACGTCGACCTGGCCGCCGGCCACCGCGTCATAGGCCAGGCCATGGTCCAGCCCGGTCGGCCGCTGCGGCAGGCCGTAGCGCGCGGCCAGGCCGGCCCAGCCGTCGCCGCGGCCGATGAACTCGTTCGAGAGCCCCAGCTTCAGCGCCGGATGGCGGGCCAGGTCCGAGAGCTTGCGGATGCCCAGGCGCTGCGCCCGCTCGGCCCGCATCGCCAGCGCATAGCCGTCGTTGAAGCCCAGCGCGATGTCGGCACCCAGGCCCAGCGGCCGCAGCTGCTCGCGCATCGCGGCCAGGCTGGAGGGGCGAGCGTTCTTCAGGATCTCGCGATCGATGGTGCCGACATATTCGGGATAGAGGTCGATGCTGCCATTTTGCAGCGCCGCGTAGACGATCGCGGTATTGCCCAGGCCGGCGCGCAGCTCGGCCGGCCCATGCGGGCGCGCCACCTGGGTCAGCAGCTCGGCCAGGATGTAGCTCTCGGTGAAGCGCTTGGAGCCGATCTTCAGCGGCTCGGCGTGGATGAGCGCTGGCAGCAGCAGGGTGAGAACGAGGAGGAGGCGAAGCAGCATGATGGGCCGCAGCATCGGCGATGCCGCGGCCCGCGGTCAAGCCGAGGCGGGCAGCACCGGCCAGCCGGCGCTGATGCGCTCGCCGTCGAATACCAGCAGCTCACCGAACTGCAGCAGCAGCGCCTCGCTCTGCTGCGGGCGCAGGAACAGGTAGTCGTCGGGCTTGAGCTCGATGCGCGCCGAGGCCACCATCACCTGCTGGTTGCTGGAATTGCCATACAGGCCGCTGGGCGCGACGCCCGGCGGCGAGACCGGCCGGGCCAGCCAATGGCCGCCATGGATGGCCAGCGCGCGCGCCTGGTTCGGATCCCAGGCGCGGGCCAGGCGCGACAGCCAGGTGGCGCCCTCGGGCAGGCGGAACTCCGGCCAGCTCTTCAGCACCGGCGTCGCGATGAAGGCGGCCGGGCGCAGGTCGCCCAAAAGCGGCTTTTCGAAGTCCGAGGGCAGCAGCGCGGCCGAGCCGACCGAGACCTCGTTGGCCACGCCCCGGCCGTCGTGCAGGCGGAAGGTCGGCGAGCCGGCGGTGTTGAGCGTCAGCGCCTCGCGGCGCTGCGGGCCCAGCGCCGCCTCGGCCGCGGCCCAGGCGGCGCGGTAGCGGCGCAGCGCTTCGTCCCAGGCGCCCGCGCGCATGCCCAGCGCATCGGGCAGGGCGCCGACATGGGCGTCATAGCCCATGAAGCCGGACCAGCGCAGCGGTCCACTCCCGCCTTGCAGGCTCCTCAGAGCCGCGCCGAGCTGATCGATGTTCTCGAAGCCGCCGCGGTGCAGGCCGATGTCGAGCTCCAGGTTCACACGCAAGACCTGGCTCCGCTGCCGGGCCAGCTCGCGGTACTGGGCCAGGCGCTCGGGCGTGTCGACCAGCCATTCGATGCCGGCGCCGATGGCGGGCGGCAACGCCTGCAGCACCTGCGCCGCGGCGGCCACCGGCAAGGGCTTGCCGAGCAGCACCTGGGCCTCGGGCCGGGCCGCCAGCAGCTGCTGCAGCTGGGCGGCGTTGAAGGCCATCACGCGCGGGCTGTCCCAGGCGCGCGCCAGCTCGTCCATCAGCGGCAGGCTGGGCAGGCTCTTCAGCACCGCACGCAGCGGCATGCCGGTCTTGGCGCGATGCGCGCCGATCGCGGCCAGATTGGCGCGCAGGCGCGGCAGGTCGATCACCAGGCGCGCCTGCGCGATGCCGGCCTGGCGCAGCGCGGCGCTCAGGCGCTCGAAATAGGCGTCGTGCGGCCCGCCCTGTTCGGCCGGGCGCGCCAGCCAGGCGGCCAGCGGCGCGGCGACGGCGGCGCCCAGCAGCAGGCGGCGGCTAGCCATGGGCGGCTCCGAACAGCGCGGCCAGATGCGGGTTCAGCAGCCGGCCCTGCGGATCGAGCCGGCAGCGCAGGCGCTGGAAATCGGCGAAGCGCGGGTACAGCGCCTGCAGCTGGGCCTGGCCCAGGTCGTGCAGCTTGCCCCAATGCGGCCGGCCGGCATGGCGGCGGAACACCGGGCCGAGCTCGCGCACCAGGTAGTCGTGCGGCTCGCCCTGCAGCGCATGGCAGGCGATCGAGCAGCTGTCGCGCTCGTGGAAGGGGCTGAGCCAGGCGGCGTCGCCCTTGACATAGCGGAACTCGATCGGGAAGAACACCTCGTTGCGGCGCTCCAGGGTCGCGAGGATCTCGCGCAGGCAGGCGATGCCGCGCTCGCGCGGCACGTGGTACTCGCTCTCGTTGAAGCGGGTCGGCCGCACGGTGCTGAGCAGGCGCCAGGACCAGTCCTGTGCGGTCTCCGGGTTCGCCATCGCGATCAGCTTGGCCGCGGTCCAGCGGCGCAACGCGGGCCAGCGGCCCAGCCAGTCGCGCAGGCGGCGCAGGTCGGCCAGCACATCCTCGTCGGCCGAGGGCGGATGCTCGGCCGGACCGGCCGGCACCTCGGCATGGGTGATCGCCGCGCTGTGGCCGGTGAAGGGCAGCAGATACATCTCGAAATGGCGGTGCGTGCGGGCCAGTTCGGGCGCGCGCTCCAGCAGGGCCTCGGTCGGCTCCAGCCAGACCCGGCGCCGCAGCATGAAGCGCGCTCGCACGCGCAGGGTGTATTCGCTGATCACGCCCAGGGCGCCCAGCGAGACCTGGGCCGCGGCGAGCAGCTCGGGGTTGCCGTCGCGGCCGGCCTCCAGCACCTCGCCGGCCGGCGTCACCAGGCGCAGGCCCTCGACCGCGGCATGCAGGGCCGGCAGCTCGGCGCCGGTGCCATGGGTGGCGGTGGCCAGCGCGCCGGCCAGGGTCTGCACATCGATGTCGGGCTGGTTCTCCAGCGCCAGGCCCTGGGCATCGAGATCGCGCGCCAGCTGGGCGATGCGGGTGCCGGCGCGCACCCGCACCAGGCCGCGCGCCTTGTCGACCGCGACCAGGCCGGTCAGCCGGTCCAGCGCGACCAGGCTGCCCTCGGTGGGCACCAGCGGCGTGAAGGAATGGCCGGCGCCGACGCTGCGCAGCGGCCCTTCGCTGCGCGCCAGCTGGGCGGCCAGCTCGGCCTCGTCGGCCGGCAGCAGCCAGGCGCGCGGCTGGCAGTGCGCGCTGCCGGACCAGTTCTGCCAGGCGCGCGGCGTGGCGGCGGATGCCGCTCTGGGCAGCGGCGCCGTCGTCTGCGCAAGACCTGACCCCAGGCTGCTGCCCAGGCCCAGCGCTGCCGCACCCTTCAGCCAAGCGCGTCGGTCGCTCATGGTGTGTGATCTCCCTTGCTCATGAATTCGATCAGCGCGCGCAGGTCGGCGTCGCTGCAGTCGGCGCACAGGCCCATCGCCGGCATCGCGCCCAGGCCCTGGCGCGAGCTGGCCAGCAGCGCGTCCATGCCGCGCGCCAGGCGCGGCGCCCAGGCGGCGGCATGGCCGGTCAGCGGCGCGCCGCTTTCCGGCCGCGCATGGCACAGCAGGCAGGAGCGCTCGTAGAGCCCGGCCAGCCGCGCATCGGCGGGGCGTTGCGCCTCCAGCCGCGCGCGGTCCGGCGGGGCCTCGGCGCCGCAGGCCGCGAGCAGCAGCGCGCCCAGGCAAATGAACCAGCCACAGCGCCGCAGCATCAGTAGCTGGCCCGCAGTTCCAGCGCCAGGCTGCGCGGCCGGCTCAGGGTCGCGTAGGCGCTGCCCAGCGGCGCGCCCTCGTACCAGATCTTGTTGATGTAGCGCTTGTCCTGCAGATTGGTTCCGACCAGGGCGATGCCCCAGCGCTGGTCGGCGCTGTCCCAGGCCAGGCGGCCGTCCAGGCGCTGGCGCGCGCCGCCGACGCGCAGGGTTGGCGTCTGCAGGCAGCTGCCCTGCACCTGCGATTCGGCATTGCAGCGTTGCGCGCCGGCATAGGCCGCCTGCAGGCCGGCGCTGGCCTGGCCGCCGAAGGCCGCGAAGCTCCAGTCGACGCCCAGGCTCAGGCTCAGCCTGGGCGTGCCGACCGGCTGGCCCGACAGGTCTGCGCCGCTGCTGGCGCGGCCGCGGCTGTAGGTCTGGTCGATCAGCTCCAGCGCGCCGCTGAAGCGCAGCGCACGGCTGGCCTGCCAGCGCGCCTCCAGATCCAGGCCGGTGGCGCGCTGGTCGCTGATCGTCACCTGGTAGGTCGGCAGGCCGCCGGGTGTGGCGGCCGGCACCAGCTGCAGGGTCTGCAGATTGTCGAAGCGGTAGTGGAACAGCGCGGCGCTGTAGCTCAGGCCGGCGTTCGGGAACTGGCCCTTCAGGCCCAGCTCGAGGTTGCTGACCTTCTCCGGCTCGTAGCGCGAATTGACCTGCAGGGTGTTGAAGCCGCCGGCCTGGTAGCCGCGGGTCAGCGAGCCATAGGCCATCAGGTCGCGGTCGAAGCGGTGGTCCAGCACCAGGCGCGGGCTGGCGTCGGTCCAGCTTTTCTTCACCACCAGCGGCGCGGCGCCGGCGCCCTGGGTCGCGACCAGGGCGTTGCTGCCCATCGCGCCGCGCAGCATGTTGGCCTGCTCCTGGCTGATCGCGCCCATCGCGACCAGGGCCGGGAACAGGCCGGCGGCGTCCAGCTGCGCGAGCTGGGCGTCCAGCCCCGGCGCCTCGCGCAGCGGGTTGAACCAGCTGAAGCGCTTGTCGTCGCGGGTGATGCGCAGGCCGGTGGTCAGGCGGTTGGCCGGGCTCAGCTGCCAGATCACGTCGCCATAGAGCGCCAGCGCGCGGTTGCGCGCCTCGTTGCTCATGCGTTCCAGCCAGCCCTGGCCGCGCAGGTCCAGGCCGGGGATGCCGGCGGCCTCGATCAGGCCGTTGACCGTGCTGTACAGCGGCAGGCCCAGCAGATTGCCGCTGAGCGTGTCCAGGCTGGTGGTGGTGGCGCCGACCAGGGCCGACTGGGTGGCGCGCTCGTCGAACAGGCTCAGGCCGGCCAGCCAGTCGGCGTTGCCGGTCTTGCCGCTCAGGCGGAACTCCTGCTGCCAGCTGCGGTTGCCCTCGACATTGGTGGTGCTGAGGTAGGTGGCGGGGTTGTTGGTGCCGTCGTTGTCCTGGCGGTTGCGCGAATCGAAGCGGCGGTAGGCGGTGGTCGAGCTGAACTCGGCCCAGGGCAGCGCATGCTCGATGCGCAGGGTCAGGCCGTCGAAGTCGCGCCGCTCCTTGGCGTCCGGCACATCGTTGAGCAGCGGCGCGCGGCGCGGGTCGACGAAGCGGGCCGGATCGGCCGGGTAGGGCAGGGGCGTGCCGGCCGGCACCGCGGGCAGCAGGCCATGCGCCGGGCGGGCGCGCTGGTCCAGCTTCTCATGCTCGTAGCTCAGCACGGCCTTGGTGTCCTCGCTGGCCTGCCAGCGCAGTGCCAGGCGCGCACCCCAGGCGTTCTCGCCACCGAAGCGCAGGCCGCTGGCGGCGTCGCGCAGATCGCCGTCGCTCTTGTGCGAGACCAGACTGGCGCGCAAGGCCAGGCTCTCGGTGAGCGGTTGGTTCAGCAGCGCCTCGACATGGCGCAGGCCGTTCTCGCCCAGGCGCGCGAGGCCGCTGCCGCTGCGGCGGAACTCCGGCTCGTTGGTGACGACCGAGATCGCGCCGCCGGCGCTGTTGCGGCCGAACAGGGTGCCCTGCGGGCCCTTCAGTACCTCGATGCGCTTCAGGTCGTTGAAGTTCAGCAGCGCGCCGCCGGTCTTGCCGGTGTAGACGCCGTCCACATAGATGCCGACCGGCGAGTCGGTGCCGATGCCGAAGTCCGCGGTGCCGATGCCGCGCAGCGACATGCGCGGCTGGGTCGGCTGATTGGCGTCGATCTCCAGGCCCGGGATATGGGCGTTGATCTCGCCGAGGTTGCTGGCGCCGAGCTTGCGCACCTGATCCGCGCCCAGCACCTGGATCGCGATCGGCACGCTCTGCAGCTGCTGGGTGCGGCCCTGGCCGGAGACGACGACGGTCTCCAGCTGCTGGGCCGCGCTGGCGGCGGGATCCGGTGGTGGCGGCGCCGCCTGCTGGGCATTCGCGCCGGCGCCCAGCAGGCTCAGCACGGCCAGCGTGGCGGCCGAGTGCGCGAAGCGCGTCGTGGAAGAGGAACGGGGCCAGGGCTTGCGTGGCGTCGTCGGCATCGTGAGGTCTCCATCCTGAGTCGTGATGTGAGGATCATTCGATCGGCCTTCGGCTGCGGCGGCACTGCTTGTCGCGCCAAATGTAGCGATGACTATATTTATTCGATCCGAGTCCCAGCCCAGGGGATTCCCGCAGCGATGCCCGCGCGCAACGGGCGGTAAGGGCCGATAAGGGGCGGCTAGACTGCGGCCATGAATTCAGCCGCCGCCCCCGTGCTGCCCGAGCTGGCGCTGAAGAAGGCGCCGACCCAGCCGCGCGCGATCGAGACCTACGAGCGCATCCTGGCGGCCTGTGCCGAGCTGCTGGGCGAGGTGGGCATCGAGCGGTTGTCGACCAATCTGGTGTGCCAGCGCGTCGGCATCTCGCCGCCGGCGCTCTACCAGTACTTCCCGAACAAGTACGCGCTGCTGCACGAGCTGGGCATGCGCCTGATGCTGGTGCAGAACGCGCTGCTGGAGCCCTGGGCCACGCCGGCGACGATGGCGCTGCCGGAGAAGCGCTTCGCGGCCAGCGTGGCGGACATCTTCTTGCAGACGGTGGCCCTGACCCGCGAGGTGCCGGCCGGCGTCTGGGTGACGCGCGCGCTGCGCGCCGTGCCCTCGCTGCAGCATGTGCGCAACCGCTCGCATGACCAGGTCACCGAGCTGCTGCTGGGCGCCTTCATGGGCGCGCATCCGGCCGCCGACCTGCTGCGCGCGCGGCTGAGCATCCGGCTCTCGATCGACGCGCTCTACGCGGCGCAGGAGCTGCTGTTCGACGATCCGCAGCAGGACGCGCAAGCGGTGGCGCAGACCATGGCCGAGATGGTGGCCGGGCAGCTGATGCGGCTGCGTCGCCGCGCCGCCGCTTAAGGCTTCAGAAACCCCAGGCGAAGGGGTCCTCGGGCTGGAACACCAGGGTGGCGTCCAGGTTCACATGGGCGCGGCCGCGGATCGTCGGCAGGATGCTGCCGTTCTCGCCGGGCTGGTAGCTGGCTTCGAAGACGCTGCCGATCACGCTTTCCTGCCGCCAGAGCTGGCCGGGCGCGAGCTTGCCATCCGCGGCCAGGCAGGCCAGCTTGGCGCTGGTGCCGGTGCCGCAGGGGCTGCGGTCGTAGGCCTTGCCGGGGCAGAGCACGAAGTTGCGGCCCTGGTGGGCGGGATCCTGCGGCGGGCCCAGCAGCTCGATATGGTCGATCTCGGCGCCGTCGGCACCGCGGATGCCCTGCTCGCGCAGCGCCTGGCGCAGCGCCCAGGACAGCTCGGTCAGCGGCTCGATCCGGTCCGGCGCCAGCGCCAGGCCATGGTCCTCGCAGAGGAAAAACCAGTTGCCGCCCCAGGCCACGTCGCCATGCAGGGTGCGCCCGCCCAGCCGCACCGGCACGCGGCGCGCCAGGCGGTAGGCCGGCACATTGGCGATCGCGACGCTGCCGTCCTCGAACAGGGTGGCTGCTATGCGGCCGACCGGCGTGTCGATGCGGTGCGCGCCGGGCCGGATGCGGCCCAGGTAGGCCAGGGTCGCGATCAGGCCGATGCTGCCATGGCCGCACATGCCGAGATAGCCGACGTTGTTGAAGAAGATCACGCCGGCCACGGCCTCCGGCGCCTCCGGCTCGCACAGCAGGGCGCCGACGATCACGTCGGAGCCGCGAGGCTCGTTGACAAGCGCGCGGCGCCAGGCGTCATGCTCGTCGCGCAGGCGCCGCAGCCGCTCGGCCATGGGGCCGCCGCCCAGGGCCGGACCGCCGCTGACGATCACGCGGGTCGGCTCGCCGCCGGTGTGGGAGTCGATGATGCGGGTCGTCACGTTGGTCCTATTCGATCACCGCCTGGGCGAACTGGCGCAGATAGTCCATCAGCGCATCGCTGGCCGCCGCGGCGCGCTCGCCGTCGCCGGCGGCGATGGCCTCGGCCAGTTGCAGATGGCGCTGCGCGCCCTGGCGGATGTCGCCCTGGTGCCGGTAGGCATACCAGAAGCGCCGGCACTGGATCACCATCGGCGCGATCGCGGCCACCGCGAAGGGGCTGCGGCAGGCGGCATGGTTGACCCGGTCCAGCGCCTGGTCGGCCTCCATATAGCCGGCCAGGTCCTCGCGCTCGCCGGCCGCGACCATGCTGCGCGCCTGGGCCAGCAGGGCCTCGCGCTGGTCCGGCGTGGCACGGCGGGCCGAGGTGGCGGCGATCAGGCGCTCCAGCACGCGGCGCGCCTCGATCAGGTCCAGGTGCTCGGCCAGCATCAGGTCGCCGACGCGCAGGCCGCGGCGCGGCAGCTGCACGATCAGGCCGTTCGAGACCAGGCGCATCAGCGCCTCGCGGGTCGGGGTGCGCCCCAGGCCGGTGCGTTCGATCAGCTCGGACTCGACGATCGGGGCGCCGGGCTTGAGCTGCAGGGTGGCGATCATGGTTTCCAGGGCGTCATAGGCCTGGTCGGCCACGCGGCGCTTGGGGTCGCTGGGTTCGGTCATGCCGCCATCATCGCAGGGCGGCCCATTGGGCCTTCCCTGTTTATCTTGTTAATATATTTGCAGAATATTTTTTGAAATCCCACCTGTCAACCCCATCTGGGCCGGCGTGGCGTGCCGAGGCGGCGCTGCTGAACGGTGGCGAGGGGCCGCCGATCCTCCCGCAGGGCGGGCGCAGGGCCGCGGCCGGCGCCCTGGAGGCACATACAATCCGACGTTCTTCCGCCCGTCGCTGGGCGGCTTTCATCAAAGGATACCGACGTGTTTATTTCCAACGCTTTTGCCCAGGCCGCGCCGGCCGCCACCGGCGGCACCGAGTCCAGCCTGCTGAGCATGCTGCCGCTGGTGCTGATGTTCGTGGTGCTGTACTTCGTGATGATCCGGCCGCAGATGAAGCGCCAGAAGGAGCACAAGGCCATGATCGAAGCGCTGGCCAAGGGCGACGAGATCGTCACCGCCGGCGGCCTGCTGGGCAAGGTGGCCAAGCTCGGCGAGAGCTTCGTGACTCTGGAAGTGGCCTCCGGCGTGGAGATCCAGGTGCAGCGCTCGGCCGTGGTGCAGGTGCTGCCCAAGGGCACGGTCGCCAAGTAAGCGGCGGCCGCCGCTCGCTCCACCGAGACCCCGGGCGCGTCGCCGCGCCCCCTTCGCCCGGCGCCATGTCCCATGGTGCCGGGTTTGTTTCAGGCGCAGGCCTCAGAGGATGTCCTCATGAACCGTTACCCGCTGTGGAAGTACGCGATGCTGATCGTCGCGCTGCTGATCGGCACCATCTACACGCTGCCCAATTTCTTCGGTGAAGCCCCGGCCGTCCAGGTCTCGAGCGGCAAGGTCACCGTCAAGGTGGACAGCGCCATGGTGGGCCGGGTCGAGCAGGCGCTGAAGACGGCCGAGATCAAGGCCGACTTCGTGCAGTTCGACGGCAGCTCGGTGAAGGCGCGTTTCGCCGACACCGACACGCAGATGAAGGCCAAGGACGTGATCGCCAAGGCGGTCAATGCCGATCCGGCCGATCCGAGCTACATCGTGGCGCTGAACCTGCTGTCGCGCTCGCCGCAATGGCTGGCCAAGCTCTATGCCTTCCCGATGTACCTGGGCCTGGACCTGCGCGGTGGCGTGCATTTCCTGATGCAGGTCGACATGAAGGCGGCGCTGACCAAGAAGGCCGAGGCGCTGACCGGGGACGTGCGCAGCCTGCTGCGCGACAAGAACATCCGCCATGCCGGCATCAGCCGGGATGGCAACAGCGTGGTGGTCGCCTTCCGCGACGTCGAGGCGCGCGAGAGCGCGCGCCGCCTGCTGACCGATTCGATGGCGGACGTGCAATGGCTGCCGGGCAGCGGCGCCGAGCCGAGCCTGGTCGGCAGCCTGAAGCCGCAGTCGCTGGTGGCGGTGCAGGAAGCGGCGCTGAAGCAGAACATCACCACCCTGCACAACCGCGTCAACGAGCTGGGCACGACCGAGCCGGTGATCCAGCAGTCGGGCCTGGACCGCATCGTCGTGCAACTGCCCGGCGTGCAGGACACGGCCCGCGCCAAGGACATCATCGGCCGCACCGCGACGCTGGAGCTGCGCATGGTGGACGACAGCACCGAGGCCCAGGCCGCGCTGTCGGGCGCCGCCCCGGTGCCCTTCGGCACCGAGCGCTACATGGACCGCGGCTTCGGCCCGATCATCGTCAAGCGCCAGGTGGTGCTGACCGGTGACAACCTGAACGACGCGCAGGCCGGTTTCGACGAGAACCACAACCCCTCCGTCAACCTGACCGTGGACGCCAAGGGCGCCCGCATCATGAAGGAGGTCTCGCGCGAGAACATCGGCAAGCGCATGGCCATCATCCTGTTCGAGAAGGGCAAGGGCGAGGTCGTGACCGCGCCGCGCATCAACTCGGAACTGGGCAACCGCTTCCAGATCACCGGTGCGATGAGCACGCAGGAAGCCAACGACACCGCGCTGCTGCTGCGCGCCGGTTCGCTGGCCGCGCCGATGGAGATCATCGAGGAACGCACGATCGGCCCGAGTCTGGGCGCCGAGAACATCGCCAAGGGCATCGCCTCGGTGACCTGGGGCTTTGTCGCCGTGGCGATCTTCATGTGCATCTACTACATGCTGTTCGGCCTGTTCTCCTCGCTGGCGCTGGGCTTCAACCTGCTGCTGCTGATGGCCCTGCTGTCGATGCTGCAGGCCACGATGAGCCTGCCCGGCATCGCCGCGATGGCGCTGGCGCTGGGCATGGCGATCGACTCGAACGTGCTGATCAACGAGCGCATCCGCGAGGAGCTGCGCAACGGCGCCAGCCCGCAGGCGGCGATCCACGCCGGCTACGAGCGCGCCTTCGCGACCATCCTGGACTCCAACGTGACCACGCTGATCGCCGGCGTCGCGCTGCTGGCCTTCGGTTCGGGCCCGATCAAGGGCTTCGCGGTGGTGCATTGCCTGGGCATCCTGACCTCGCTGTTCTCGTCGGTCGTGTTCTCGCGCGCGCTGGTGAATCTGTGGTACGGCCGCCAGAAGAAGCTGAAGTCGCTGGCGATCGGCCAGGTCTGGAGGCCCGAGCCCGAGGCCGACGTGCCCGGCAAGGCCTGAGGAGGATCAAGAGTCATGGAACTGTTCCGCATCAAACGGGATATCCCGTTCATGAAGCACGCGTTGATCTTCAACGCGATCTCGTTTCTCACCTTCGCCGTGGCCGTGTTCTTCCTGGTCACGCGCGGCCTGCATTTCTCGATCGAGTTCACCGGCGGTACGGTGATCGAGGTCGAGACCCCGGCCGCGGCCGACACCGAGAAGATCCGCCATACCGTCGAGAAGATGGGCTTCGGCGAGATCCAGGTGCAGAACTTCGGCAGCTCGCGCGACGTGATGATCCGCCTGCCGGTGCGCGAGGGCGAGAAGCAGACCGAGGTGGTCGACAAGGTGTTCGCCGCGCTGTGCACGGCCGAATCCGGCACCGTCAGCCGCCACCAGCAGATCACCGACAAGGGCGAGTCGATCAGCAAGCAGATCTGCAACAGCAGCGCCGCCGACGGCTCGAAGGTCGAACCGATCAAGCTCTCGCGCTCCGAGGTGGTCGGCCCCGCGGTCGGCGCGGAGCTGGCCTGGGACGCCGCCAAGGCCTTGGGCTTCACGATCCTGGGCATCGTGATCTACCTGGCGATCCGCTTCGAGTGGAAATTCGGCGTGGCCGGCATCATCGCCAACCTGCACGACATCGTCATCATCCTGGGCTTCTTCGCCTACTTCCAGTGGGAGTTCTCGCTGGCGGTGCTGGCGGCCGTGCTGGCGGTGCTGGGCTATTCGGTCAATGAGTCGGTGGTGATCTTCGACCGGGTGCGCGAGGCCTTCCGCAAGTACCGCAAGCTCAACACGCATGAGGTGATCGACCACGCGATCACCTCGACGATGAGCCGCACCATCATCACCCACGGCTCGACCCAGCTGGTGGTGCTGTCGATGCTGATCTTCGGCGGCCCCACGCTGCACTACTTCGCGATGGCGCTGACGATCGGCATCTGCTTCGGCATCTACTCATCGGTATTCGTCGCCGCGGCGCTAGCGATGTGGCTGGGCGTCAAGCGCGAGGACCTGATCAAGGGTCCGGCCAACAAGGAAGACCCGGACGACCCCAACGCTGGCGCGGTGGTGTAGTAGAGTCATTTGCAAGTTCGTAACCGCCTGACAACGCCTCCATGACCGCCGCCCGCAACCAAGCCCTGGCTTCGCAAGCGCGGCGTGTGTATCTGGAGGCCCTGGTGCGCGGCCTGGCACAGGTCGGCAGCACCCTGAACGAGGCCGCCCAGCAACTGCTGCTGCTGCCGGCCGAGCATGCGGTGGCGGTAGCGCGGCGCGACGGCGTGGCGGCCTGGACGCGTCACGGCTCGGCCTGGCTGACCGGTTATATCGGCGGCCTGCGCCACGCGGCGGTCTACGGCCTGTCCGAGACGCGCAGCGGCCAGTCGATCGGCAGCACCGCGCCCGGCGCGCTGTCGCTGGTCGACGACGACACGATCGAGCGCGAGATCATTGGCTCGCGCCTGGCGCTGGCGATGATGGACCGCGCCTCCTGGGAGTTCACCGACCTGCGCACCCGCATGCACGAGCTGGAGGGGCATGAGGAGCTGAACGCCCACGACCTGCTGCGCGCCCATGTGGTGGCCAGCCTGGCGCTCGATGCCTGGTACCGCAGCGGCCTCTCGTCCTCCGAGTGGCAGATGCTCAAGAGCACCCTGCACACCGAGTTCGCGCTGCTGCTGGGTGAGGCCTATCACGAGACCAACCGCTGGCTGATCGAGCAGGGCGTGATGCCCGATGTCGATCTGCGGCCCTTCATCCGCCGCGCCGCCGGCGCGGTGACCGGCCGCGGCCAGCCGGAGGCCGCCGCCGCGCCTGCGGCCGCGCCCAGCGACACGCCCTATATGGCGCGCCAGGTGGCGCAGGCCGAGGCGCAGCGCAGCCATGCCGGCAACGCCGCCGAGGAGGTGATGCAGCTGCTGCAGCGCGTCGTCAGCCGCCAGGTGCCGGGCTTCGGCGGTGCGCCGGCCGCCGCCGCGCCGCGCGCCACCGTGCGCAGCTCGCTGCAGGGGGGGCTGCAGGCCCATGCGCCGACCGTGCCGCTGCCGAGCCTGCCCAGCCTGCACCAGGCCAGCTCGCCGCGCCTGGCTGCGGCGATCAATCATGCACAGGAGGCCCTGCAGCGCCGCAGCGCCGCCGCGGTCGCGGCCGATGTCGAGCTGCCGCCGCTGCAGCAGCTGGAGGAGATCAAGGCGCGCAGCCAGGCCTTCAAGCAGGTGCTGAAGCAGGCCGCGGATTCGCCGGCCGAACGCGCGACGATCGAGATCGTCGCGCTGCTGTTCCAGAGCATCCTGCAGGAGGAGCGCATCCCGGCCTCGGTGCGGGTCTGGTTCGCGCGGCTGCAGATGCCGGTGCTGCGCGTCGCGGTCAGCGAGCCCGATTTCTTCGCCGCCGCCGACCATCCGGCGCGCGCGCTGATCGACCGCATGGGGGCCTGCGTGATGGGCTTCAACACCCAGGCCGGCAGCGGCGTCGGCGACGCGCTGGAGCGCGAGATCAAGCGCATCGTGCAGGTGGTCGAGGCCTATCCCGACACCGGCCGGCGCGTGTTCCAGACCGTGCTGACCGAGTTCGAGAAGTTCCTTGATCATTACTTCGAGAACGAGAACCAGGCCTCGATGAAGGGCGTCTCGCTGGCTCAGCAGGTCGAGCAGCGCGAGACCCTGGCGATCCAGTACACGATCGAGCTGCGCAAGATGCTCAACGAGGTGCCGGTGCAGGACGGGGTGCGCGAGTTCCTGTTCCATGTCTGGGCCGATGTGCTGGCGGTCACCGCGGTGCGCGCCGGCGCGCAGTCGGAGGAGACCAAGGCGATGAAGCGCGCCGCGGCCGACCTGATCTGGTCGGCCAGCGCCAAGGTCTCGCGCGAGGAGCGCGCCGAGGTGATCCGTCGCCTGCCGCCGCTCTTGAAGACCCTGCGCGACGGCATGGACCACGCGGGCGTCTCGGCCGCCAAGCAGGACGAGCAGATCCGCGCGCTCAACAACTCGCTGGCGGCGGCCTTCACGGCCAAGACCGCGACCATCCCGCGCGAGCGCCTGGACGAGCTGATGGATCAACTGCAGGCGCTGGAGGCGCTGCTGCCCGAGGGCGGGCTGGAGATCAACGAATCGCTGGTGCGCGACCTCTCGGGCCACGAGAGCGAGGACCTGGAGGTGGTGGCCGAGGGCGGCTCCGCGCCGACCCCGGCGATGCTGGCCTGGGCCAAGGAGCTGCAGGTCGGCGGCTGGTACATGCTGGACTATCGCGGCCGCAACGAGGCGGTGCAGCTGGCCTGGCGCGGCATGCGCCACCAGTTGACCCTGTTCGTCTCGCCCAAGGGGCGCGGTGTGCTGTTCCAGCTGAGCCGCCTGGCGGCCTTCCTGCAGGCGGGCCTGCTGCTGCCGGCCCAGGACGAGGCGCTGACCGTCAAGGCCACGCGCAACGCGCTGGCCAAGCTGGACGTCGATCCGAACCGCTTGTTGAACTGATCCTCAGTGGATCAGGCGATCCTCGGGGGCGACGAAGAGTTCGTCCAGGATCAGCGCGTCGGGCTCCTCGCCCAGGCTCCAGAACACCATCAGCACGATGATCTTCAGGTCCTCGAGGTCCATCGGCGCGCCGGGGATGGCCATCGCGCGGTCGATCACCATCTCGCGCATCGGCGGCGGCAGCACGCCGGCCGATTCCAGGAAGCTGACGAAGCCCACCGAGGGCTCGCCCAGGTGGTCCAGCTCGTCCTTGGAATAGACGCGCAGGCTCAGCTTGCCCTGCTCGCCCTGGTAGCTCTGGGCCGCGACGGCCAGGCCGTCCAGCCAGGACAGGGCCTCCTGGATTTCGTCGCGTTCGAAGCCGACGGCCGACAATTTGCGGGTCAGCTGGGCATGGTCCGGGCAGGCGTCCGGGCGCCAATAGGTTTCGTAGAGATAGACCAGCACGTCGAACATGCGGGCACTATAACCCAGGCCTAAAACCCGGGGCCGGCCATCAGGCGCTCGAAAACCCCGCTGTTCGGGCCCCTTAGGCGCCTCGGCGGCGCTGGAACAGCTGGCCCGGCAGCCGGGCAATTTCGCCCGCCAGCTCAAGCTCCAGCAGCAGTGCGCTGAGCTGGCCGGTGGGCCAGCCGCCGCGCGCCTGCAGCGCGTCCAGCCCGACCGGGTCGTAGCCCATCGCCGCCAGCAGCGCCGCGGCCGGATCGTCCTGTGCGGTCTCGATGGGGGCGTGGGGCGGGGCGGGCAGCGGCGCGGCCGGGCGCTGCAGCTCCTCCAGCACGTCCTGCGCGGTCTCGACCAGCTTGGCGCCCTCGCGCAGCAGGGCGTGGCAGCCGCGGCTTTGCGGCGCGTGGATCGAGCCAGGGATCGCGAACACCTCGCGCCCGGCCTCGGCGGCCAGCCTTGCGGTGATCAGCGAGCCGGACTTCAGGGTCGCCTCGACCACCAGGCAGCCGCTCGCCAGCCCGGCGATGATGCGGTTGCGGCGCGGGAAGTTGGCCGACAGCGGCGGCATGCCCAGCGGGTACTCGCTGATCAGCAGGCCGCGCTCGGCGACGCGCCCGGCCAGCGCCCGGTGCGCCGGCGGGTAGAGCTGGTCCAGCCCGCTGCCCAGCACCGCGATCGTGCCGCCGGCGGTCTCCAGCGCGCCCTCGTGGGCCGCGCCGTCGATGCCCAGGGCCAGACCGGAGACGATGGTCAGGCCGCTCTCGCCCAGGGCGCGGCCGAGGCGCAGGGCGTTGTCGCGGCCTTGCGGGGTCGGGCTGCGGCTGCCGACCATGGCCAGGGCCTGGCGGCCCAGCAGCTCGGCGCGGCCCCAGAGATAGAGCAGGGTGGGCGGATCGGCGGTCTGCAGCAGCGCGGCCGGATAGTCCGCATCGGCCAGGGTCAGCAGGCGCCGCCCCGGCGCGGCCGCCAGCCAGGATTTGGTGGCGGCCAGCAGGGCCTCGAAACCCTCGGGCGGACGGGTCAGCAGCGCGCGCTGCGGCTCCCTCAGCAGGCTCAGCAACGCGGCGGCGGGGGCCTCGAAGATGGCGCCCGGGGAACCGAGCGCCGCCAGCAGCCGGCGCTGCGCGCTGTTGCTGAGGCCCGGTGTGTGAACCAGGCGCAGCCAGGCGGCCAGTTCGTCGCTGCGCTCCATGGCAGCGCCCCGGGTCTCAGGGCTGGGTGAAGCGGTCGCCCGCCGAGACCGGGTCCTGGACCGAGATGATCAGCGCATAGGACACGCGCTCGTAGGTCTGGAACACGAACAGCACGCCATGGCGCTCGTCCGGCAGCTTGATCTCCTCGCGCTTCTCGCCGGTGCGGTCGACGACGCGGCGGCCGTCGCGCCACAGCGCCAGCACATGGCCGCGCTCCAGGCCGTCGCGGTTGCCGCGGTTCAGGGCCACGATCTGGTTCTGGCCGGCGGTCAGCGCGTCGCCATAGATCGAGACGATCTGGCCGGCGATCGGGTTGGCCGGCGCATGCGGCACATAGCGCGAGAAATTGCGCGGCGGCACCGGCGAGAGGCGGTCGCCGACGCCGATTTCCTGCTTGTTCGACAGGATGCGCAGGGTCGCGGGCACGATCTCGGCCTTGCCGTCGCCATTGCTGCGGCTCTCGGCCGGGCGGGTCAGCTCGGCGGTGCCGAGGTAGGGCGCCTCGTAGCCGAGGATCTCCCGCGTGGTCGGGTCGCGCAGCGGCCGGCTGGTGCGGAACACGCGGTAGTCCGGGCCCTGGTTCAGCTCGCCGCGGGCATAGGCGATGTCGCTCTTGGCCAGCATCACCCGGCCTTCCTGGGCGGCGACGATGCGTGGCGCGCGCGACAGCTCGTCGGTGTCGAACACGATGGCTTCGCTCAGGAAGGGCTCGATCAGGTGCTGCGGGATCGCGGTGATCGCATTGCCGTCCTGCACCGAGGAGCGGATCTGCGGCGACAGCCGGATCGTGCCGTCGGGGCCGGCGCTGCCGAGCGACTGGGCCAGCTGCAGGCTGGCACGGCCGTCCTTCTTGACCAGCAGCAGCACCTGGCCCGGGTAGATCAGGTGCGGGTTGCTGATCTGGCTGCGGTTCATGCCCCACAGCTCCGGCCAGCGCCAGGGGCTGGTCAGGAACAGCTTGGAGATGTCCCACAGCGTGTCGCCGGGCTTGACGGTATGGGAGTCGGGCGCGTTGGGCGACAGCTCGGACAGCGGCACGCCGGCCTGGGCCACCTGTTCGGCGGTCTGGCGCTGGCCGGGGGTGACGGGGTAGTTGACCGCCAGGGCCGGCGCGCTCAGCAGGGCCGCGGCCAGCGGCAGCAGGGGCAGGATCTTCTTCTGGAAAAGGGGCTGCCTCTGGGTCATCAAGCTCTCTCCCGCGCCTTGCGTCTCGCCGCTGGCGGGCGTGGCGCTGTCTTCATTGAAAATAGGTGATATGGCCCCAATAGAGAGGCTGAGGCCAAGATCGGCGAAAATCCGCCCTGGCTTGAGGGGATTCTGCCGCCAATCCTAGGTGGTCGCAATGAAAGCGTCCGACCCGGTGTTCCTCTTGCATGCACTTACAAGCCGGCGTTGCGCCTAGTCCACAGCGCCGGTCCAACCCCGAAGATCTAGCCCATGGCGCTCCTGAATATCCTGCGTTACCCCGATGCCCGTCTGCACACCGTCGCCAAGCCGGTGGGCCAGGTCGACGAGCGCATCAAGAAACTCGTCGACGACATGCTGGAGACCATGTACGCGGCCGACGGCGTGGGCCTGGCCGCGACCCAGGTGGACGTGCACGAGCGGGTGCTGGTGATGGATACCTCCGAGGGCCGCAACGAGCCGCGCGTGCTGATCAATCCGGAGCTGGTCGAGGCCAGCACCCAGATGACCGAGGGCGAGGAAGGCTGCCTCTCGGTGCCGACGATCTACGACAAGGTGCCGCGCCATACCCAGGTCAAGGTGCGCGCGCTGGACCGCGAGGGCCAGACCTACGAGTTCGAGGCCGAGGGCCTGCTGGCCGTCTGCGTGCAGCATGAGATGGACCACCTGATGGGCAAGGTCTTCGTCGAATACCTGAGCCCGCTCAAGCGCGAGCGCATCAAGACCAAGATGGTCAAGAAGACGCGCGAGGAAGAGCAGCATCAGGCGCGCAGGCGCTGAAGCGATGCGCGTGGCATTTGCCGGTACGCCGGAATTCGCGCGCGAAGCGCTGGCACGCCTCGCGGCGGCCGGCTTCGAGATCCCGCTGGTGCTGACCCAGCCCGACCGCCCGGCCGGGCGCGGCATGAAGCTGCAGGCCTCCCCGGTCAAGCAGTTCGCGCTGGAGCGGGGCATCGCGGTCGCGCAGCCGCGCAGCCTGCGCCTGGACGGCAAGTACCCGGACGAGGCCGCCGCGGCGCGCCGGGCCCTGCTCGATGCCCGGCCCGATGTGATGGTGGTGGCCGCCTATGGCCTGATCCTGCCGCAATGGGTGCTGGATCTGCCGCGCCTGGGCTGCCTGAACATCCATGGCTCGCTGCTGCCGCGCTGGCGCGGCGCCGCGCCCATCCATCGCGCGATCGAGGCCGGCGACGCCGAGACCGGCATCACCATCATGCAGATGGACGCCGGTCTGGACACCGGCGACATGCTGCTGATCGAGCGCGAGGCGATCCGCCCGGACGACACCACGGCCACGCTGCACGACCGCCTGGCGGCGCTGGGCGCTCGGATGATCGTCGAGGCGCTGGAGCTCGCCGCCTGCGGCGGCCTGACGGCCACACCGCAGCCGCAGGCCGGGGTCAGCTACGCGCACAAGATCGAGAAGGCCGAGAGCGCGATCGACTGGAGCCAGGATGCCGCGCAGATCGAACGCCGGCTGCGCGCCTTCGACCCCTTCCCGGGCGGGCAGGCGCAGCTGGACGGCGAGACGATCAAGATCTGGCGTGCCGAGCCGGCCGAGGGCGCGGGCGCGCCCGGCGAGGTGCTGGCGGCCGAGGCCGCGGGCCTGCTGGTGGCCTGCGGAAGCGGCGCGCTGCGCCTGACCGAGCTGCAGCGCGCCGGCGGCCGGCGCCTGCCGGCGGCGGCCCTGCTGCAGGCGCGGCCGGTCGCCCCCGGCGCGCGCCTGGCTTGAATCCGGGCCGCCCGGCCCCATCTGTAGGCCCATGTATCTAGGAGGACTGCTGCCATGTTCAATCTGATGAAGACCGCCATCCTGATGGCCGCCATCACCGCCTTGTTCATGGCCATCGGGGCCGTGCTGGGCGGGCAGAGCGGCATGATGCTGGCCCTGCTGGTGGCGCTGGGCATGAACTTCTTCAGCTACTGGTTCTCGGACAAGATGGTGCTGAAGATGTACAACGCGCGCGAGGTCGACGCGGCGTCGGCACCGCAGTTCTACCGCATGGTCGAGGAGCTGGCGCAGAAGGCCCAGCTGCCGATGCCCAAGGTCTACATCATCGACGAGAACGCGCCCAACGCATTTGCAACCGGACGCAACCCGCAGCATGCCGCGGTGGCGGCCACCACCGGCATCATGCGGGTGCTGTCCGAGCGCGAGCTGCGCGGCGTGATGGCGCATGAGCTGGCCCATGTGAAGCACCGCGACATCCTGATCTCGACGGTCAGCGCGACCATGGCCGGTGCGATCTCGATGCTGGCCAACTTCGCGATGTTCTTCGGCGGCCGCGACAGCGAGGGCCGGCCGGCGAATCCGCTGGCGGGCATCCTGGTCGCGATCCTGGCGCCGATCGCCGCCAGCCTGATCCAGATGGCGATCAGCCGCGCGCGCGAGTTCGAGGCCGACCGCGGCGGCGCCGAGATCTCCGGCGACCCGCGCGCGCTGGCCTCGGCGCTGGACAAGATCCACCGCTATGCCCAGGGCATCCCGCTGGAGGCGGCCGAACGCCACCCAGAGACCGCCCAGATGATGATCATGAACCCGCTGTCCGGCGGCGGCATCAAGGGCCTGTTCAGCACCCATCCGGCGACCGAGGAGCGCATCGCCCGGCTGATGGCGATGGCGGGCGGCCCGCGCTGACGGACTCAAGACCTGGCCCCGGGCGGCCGATAATGGGACGATGAAGGCCCCGACCACCCTGATCCTGCTGCCCCTGCTGGCCGGCCTGCTGGCCGGCTGCGAGCAACTGGGCATCGAAGACCCGGCCAAGCTGGCCGCCGCCAAGGAGGCGGAGGGCAAGGCGATCGGCAGCGCCTGCCGCCACGCGATGCGCGCGATCGAAGACTGCTACGCGCTCAACCCCAAGGCCCAGAAGGCGGCGGTGTTCGCCGGCTGGCGCGAGATGGACGAGTACATGCGCGAGAACAAGCTCGAGGGCGTCGCTCCGCAGCTGGCGCGCGGTGCCGCCAGCAAGCCCGGCGAGGCCGAGATCGAGACCGAGCCCAAGGGCGCCTCGCGCGAGAGCGGCAAGGGCGGCGGCAAATCCCACTAAGCTGCAGCTCGGCGGCGCGATCTTGCAGTTGGTCGCTGCGCCCTGGGGCGCGGCCGCCCGTGACGGCATGATGACACCATCGCAACAACAAGACCCCAGGAGTCCAGCATCATGAAGAATCCCCAACGCCGCATCGCCTTCGCCGCCCTGGCCTTTGCCGGTCTCGCCGCCGTCACCGGCGCGCAGGCCTGGAGCTGGACCTTCGGCAGCGGCGAGCGCATCAAGGGCTCCGGCGAGGTCGGCAGCGAGGCGCGCACGCCGGGCGGCTTCGATGCGATCCAGCTCAGCGGCAGCTTCAAGGTGCAGGTGCGCCAGGCCGCCAGCGACTCGGTCGAGGTGCGCGCCGAGAAGAACCTGCTGCCCTATATCGAGACCCGCATCGTCGACGGCGGCAAGGGCGGCAAGACCCTGGAGATCACGACCAAGAAGGGCTTCCAGCTGGCCGGCACCCAGCCGGTGCAGATCAGCATCGGCATGATCGTGCTGCGCAGCCTGGCGGTGGACGGCTCCGGCGACGTGCGCGTCGAGGGCATGAAGACGCCCTCGCTGGATGCCGCGATCGCCGGCTCCGGCGACATCCGCCTGCAGGAGCTGTTCAGCGAGAAGGTGGGCTTCAAGGTGGCCGGCTCGGGCGACATCTATGCCAAGGGCCGCACCAACAGCCTGACCATCTCGGTGGCCGGCAGCGGCGACGTGAAGGCGGCCGAGCTGGCCTCCGACGAGGTCTCGGTCAAGATCGCCGGCTCGGGCGACGCCCAGGTGCAGGCCAACAAGGCGCTGAAGGTCTCGATTGCCGGCTCCGGCGATGTGCGCTACCTCGGCTCGCCCGAGATCAGCAGCTCGGTGGCCGGCAGCGGCTCGATCAAGCGCCTGAACAACTGAGCAAATGAGCGCATAGCGCACATGGCGCCGGCAGGAAAATCCGCCGGCGTCGACAATGAGGCCATGACGTCGAAACTCATGGCGCTGGCGCGCCACCCGGAATTCCGCCAGGGCGCGCGCGACATGATGGGCATCACCCTGGGCATCTCGGCCTGGGGCCTGGTGACCGGGGTCGCGATGGTCAAGAGCGGGCTGTCGGTGCCGCTGGCCCTCCTGATGAGCTTCGTGGTGTTCGCCGGCAGCTCGCAGCTGGCTTCCTTGCCGCTGATCGCCTCGGGCGCGCCGATGTGGGTGCTGTGGGCCACGGCCTTCTGCGTCAACCTGCGCTTCGTGATCTTCAGCGCCCAGTGGCGCCTGTATTTCGGCCATCTGCCGCGCGCCAGGCGGCTGCGCATCGCCTACTTCGCGGCCGACCTGAATTACGTCGCCTTCCTCAAGCGTTTTCCCGACCCCAAGCCCTCGCCCGACCATGAGCCCTATTTCTGGGGTGGGGTGGCGCTCAACTGGTGCGCCTGGCAGGTGCCGTCGGTGATCGGCATCCTGCTGGCCAACCATGTGCCGACCCATTGGGGCCTGGGCTTCGCCGGCGTGCTGGCGCTGCTGGGCCTCTCGTACTCGCTGCTGAAGGACCGCAACACCTGGGTCTCGGCCGCGGTGGCGGGCTGCGCCGCGGTGGCCGCCTATGCGCTGCCGCTGCGCCTGAACATCATGGTGGCGATCGCGGTGGCGGTCGCGGTGGGCCTCTTGATGGAGAAATGGCTGCCCGAGACCAAGAGGAGCGCTGCATGAGCTGGTGGGAGACCGCGATCGCGATCCTCGGCATGGGGGCGATCACCCTGCTGACGCGTGCCTTCTTCATGATCCCCAAGCATGAGCTGCCGATGCCGGACTGGCTCAAGGAGGGGCTGCGCTATGCGCCGCTGGCCGCGCTGGCCGCGGTGATCGTGCCCGAGATCGTGATGAGCAACGGCCAACTGATCGACACCTGGAAGGACGCGCGGCTCTACGCCACCGCGGTCGGCACCGCCTATTTCTTCTGGCGTGGCGGCATCCTCGGCACCATCATCAGCGGCACCGCGGTGATGCTGGCGCTGCGCATCGGGCTGGGTTGGTAACCGGGCTGTCCCGGTCCGGATCCGGGCGCTTGGTAAGCTAGAGGGCAGGGCGCCGCGAAGGCGCCACCGTTTTCCAACTCCAAGCGTCTCTCAGACCCATGAACGTTCTGCGTTTTTCCGATCTGGTCGCCGCCGGCAAGGTGTCCGGCCAGCGCGTCTTCATCCGTGCCGACCTCAATGTGCCGCAGGATGATGCCGGCAACATCACCGAGGACACCCGCATCCGCGCCTCGATCCCCTGCATCCAGGAAGCGCTGAAGGCCGGCGCCGCGGTGATGGTGACCTCGCACTTGGGCCGTCCGACCGAAGGCGAGTTCAAGCCCGAGGATTCGCTGGCCCCGGTGGCCAAGCGCATGGGCGAGCTGCTGGGCCGTGAGGTCCCGGTGATTGCCAACTGGGTCGACGGCGTCAAGGTCGAACCCGGCCAGCTGGTGCTGCTGGAGAACTGCCGCGTCAACAAGGGCGAGAAGAAGAACAGCGAGGAGCTGGCGAAGAAGATGGCCGCGCTGTGCGACATCTATGTCAACGACGCCTTCGGCACTGCCCACCGCGCCGAGGGCACGACCTACGGCATCGCCCAATTCGCGAAGATCGCCTGCGCCGGCCCGCTGCTGGCCGCCGAGATCGACGCGATCAGCAAGGCCCTGGCCGCGCCCAAGCGCCCGCTGGTGGCGATCGTCGCCGGCTCCAAGGTTTCGACCAAGCTGACCATCCTGCAGAGCCTGTCGAAGAACGTCGACGGCCTGATCGTCGGCGGCGGCATCGCCAACACCTTCATGCTGGCCGCCGGCCTGAAGATCGGCAAGAGCCTGGCCGAGCCGGACCTGCTGGCCGATGCCAAGGCCGTGATCGAGGCCATGAAGGCACGCGGCGCCGAGGTGCCGATCCCGGTCGACGTGGTGACCGCCAAGAGTTTCGCGGCCGACGCGCCGGCCACGACCAAGGCCGCCACCGAGGTGGACGACGACGACCTGATCCTGGACATCGGCCCCAAGACCGCCGCCATCCTGGCGGACAAGCTGAAGGCGGCCGGCACCATCGTCTGGAACGGCCCGGTCGGCGTGTTCGAGTTCGACGCCTTCGCCGGCGGCACCGAGGCGGTGGCCCGCGCGATCGCCGCGTCGGAGGCCTTCAGCATCGCCGGTGGCGGCGACACGCTGGCCGCGATCGCCAAGTACGGCATCGAGAAGGAGGTCGGCTACATCTCCACCGGCGGCGGTGCCTTCCTGGAGGTGCTGGAAGGCAAGACCCTGCCGGCGTTCGAGATCCTCAGCAAGCGAGCCGCAGGCTGAGCGGGGTTCGACCCGAGCCGAACCAAGGGGCCCATGGGCCCCTTTTGTTTTGCCATCTTTGCATGGCAGTCAAAACAGTCGGCATCGGCGTGATGCGATAAGAGGAGTAATCTTGCCCGCCCAGAATTCGAGGAGACTCGGGAATGAGCAGTAGCAGCAAGTCGACCCTGTCGCCCGCCGAGGCGGCCCTGCGCGAGGCCGCGCTGGACTATCACCGCAGCCCGACGCGCGGCAAGATCTCGGTGACGCCGACCAAGGCCCTGTCCAACCAGCGTGACCTGTCGCTGGCCTACTCGCCCGGCGTCGCCTATCCCTGCCTGGACATCGAGGCCGACCCGGCGCTGGCGGCCGACTACACCTCGCGCGGCAACCTGGTCGGCGTGGTCACCAACGGCACCGCGGTGCTGGGTCTGGGCGATATCGGCCCGCTGGCCGCCAAGCCGGTGATGGAGGGCAAGGGCTGCCTGTTCAAGAAGTTCGCCGGCATCGATGTGTTCGACATCGAACTGGCCGAGCGCGACCCGGACAAGCTGGTCGAGATCATCGCGGCGATGGAGCCGACCCTGGGCGGCGTCAACCTCGAGGACATCAAGGCGCCGGAATGCTTCTATATCGAGAAGAAGCTGCGCGATCGCATGAACATCCCGGTGTTCCACGATGACCAGCATGGCACCGCCATCATCAGCGCCGCCGCGCTGCTGAACGGGCTGGAGCTAGTGGGCAAGGACATCGCCAAGGTCAAGCTGGTGGCCTCGGGCGCCGGCGCCGCGGCGATCGCCTGCCTGGACGTGATGGTGGGCCTGGGCGTCAAGCGCGAGCATATCTTCGTGGTCGATTCCAAGGGCGTGATCCGCGTGGGTCGCGGTGACAAACTCGACGAGAGCAAGCAGCGCTACTGTCAGCAGACCGAGTCGACGACCCTGGCCGACGTGGTCGCCGGGGCCGATGTGTTCCTCGGCTGCTCGGCCGCCGGCGTGCTGACCCCCGACATGGTCAAGACCATGGCCGACAAGCCCATCATCCTGGCCCTGGCGAATCCGGAGCCGGAGATCCGCCCGGAGCTGGCCAAGGCGGTGCGGCCCGATTGCATCATCGCGACCGGCCGTTCGGACTATCCGAACCAGGTCAACAACGTCCTGTGCTTCCCCTACATCTTCCGCGGCGCGCTCGACTGCGGCGCGACCAAGATCACCGAGGAGATGAAGCTGGCCTGCGTGCGCGAAATCGCCGCGCTGGCCAAGGCCGAGACCAGTGACGAGGTGGCGGCCGCCTATGCAGGCCAGGAGCTGGCCTTCGGCCCCGAGTACTTGATTCCCAAGCCCTTCGACGCGCGCCTGATCCTGCGCATCGCGCCGGCGGTGGCCCAGGCCGCCGCGGCCTCGGGCGTGGCGACGCGGCCGATCGCTGATCTGGACGCCTACCGCCAGGAGCTGTCGCGCTTCGTCTACCAGACCGGCATGTTCATGCGGCCGGTGTTCGCCGCCGCCAAGGCCAACCCCGCCCGCGTGATCTACGCCGAGGGCGAGGACGAGCGCGTGCTGCGCGCGGTGCAGGTGGCGCTGGACGAGGGGCTGGTGAAGCCGACCCTGATCGGCCGCCCCGAGGTGATCGCGATGCGCATCCAGCGCGCCGGCCTGCGCCTGAAGCTGGGCGGCGATGCCGCGGTGATCGATCCGGAGAACGATCCGCGCTTCCGCCAGTATTGGGAGGCCTACCACCAGGTGATGGGCCGGCGCGGTTTCACGCCCGAGATGGCCAAGGCCGCGGTGCGCCGCTCCAACACCACGATCGGCGCGCTGGCGATCAAGCTGGGCGATGCCGACGCGATGATCTGCGGCATGGTCGGCCGCTTTGATTCGCATCTGGAGCATGTGTCCGACCTGATCGGCCTGAAGCCCGGCACCCAGACCTTCGCGACGATGAACGCGGTGATGCTGGAGCAGCGCACCCTGTTCATCACCGACACCTTCGTCAACGACAACCCCGACGCCGAGCAACTGGCCGCGATCGCCGCGATGGCCGCCGAGGAGGTGCAGCGCTTCGGCCTGCCGGCCAAGCTGGCCTTCGTCTCGCATTCGATGTTCGGATCCAGCAAGCGGCCCTCGGCTGTCAAGATGCGGCGCGCGCATGAGCTGTTCGCGGCCGCGCATCCGGAGATCGAGAGCGATGGCGAGATGCATGGCGACGCGGCATTGAGCGAGACGGTGCGCGCCACCTTCCTGCCCGACAGCAAGCTGCAGGGCTCGGCCAATCTGCTGGTGCTGCCGACCCTGGACGCGGCCAACATCCTGTTCAATGTGCTGAAGATCACCGCCGGTCAGGGCGTGACCGTCGGGCCGATCCTGCTCGGCACGGCGGCGCCGGTACATATCCTGACGCCCTCGGCCACGGTGCGGCGCATCGTCAACATGACGGCGCTGGCTGTTGCGGATGTGCTGGCGGCGAAAAGCTGAAACCGGGTGAAACCGCGAGAAACCGATGCATGGGCCCGGATGCGGCCCATAATCGCCGGCTTGTAACTTGATTTCATCTGAGACCGCCCATGACCCGTGCCACCAAGATCGTCGCCACCCTCGGACCGGCTTCCTCCTCGCCCGAGGTGCTGGAACGCATGATCCGGGCCGGCGTCGATGTGGTGCGGCTGAACTTCTCGCATGGCAAGGCGCAGGACCATATCGACCGCGCCCGCATGGTGCGCGAGGTGGCGGCCGCGGCCGGCCGCTCGGTGGCCATCATGGCCGACCTGCAGGGCCCGAAGATCCGCGTCGGCAAGTTCGAGAACGGCAAGATCGAACTGATCAACGGCACGCCCTTCATCCTGGACGCCGCCCGCACCGAGCTCGGCAACGAGCAGATCGTGGGCCTGGACTACAAGGAGCTGCCGCGTGACGTGAAGCCGGGCGACACCCTGCTGCTGAACGACGGCCTGCTGGTGCTGACGGTGGACTCGGTCAAGGGCTCGCAGGTCCACACCACGGTCAAGCTGGGCGGCGAGCTGTCCAACAACAAGGGCATCAACAAGCAGGGCGGCGGCCTGACCGCGCCGGCCCTGACCGCCAAGGACATGGAGGACATCAAGACCGCGATGTCCTTCCAGTGCGAGTACCTGGCGGTGAGCTTCCCGAAGAACGCCACCGACATGGAGATGGCGCGCCAGCTGGCCAATGTGGCCGGCGAACCCTGGCGCCACAAGCCGGCGATGATCGCCAAGATCGAGCGCTACGAGGCCATTCCGCAGCTGGAAGCGATTCTGAAGGCCAGCGACGGCATCATGGTGGCGCGCGGCGACCTGGCGGTTGAGGTCGGCAACGCGGCCGTGCCGGCGCTGCAAAAGCGCATGATCAAGATGGCGCGCGAGCTGGACAAGGTGACGATCACCGCGACCCAGATGATGGAGTCGATGATCGTGAATCCGGTGCCGACCCGCGCCGAGGTGTCGGACGTGGCCAATGCGGTGCTGGACGGCACCGACGCGGTGATGCTCAGCGCCGAGACCGCCGCCGGCAAGTACCCGGTCGAGACCATCGAGCAGATGGCCGCGATCGCGCTGGAGGCCGAGCGTGCCGAGTTCGTCAGCCTGGACACCGATTTCGCCGGCCGCCAGTTCGGCCGCATCGACCAGTCGATCGCGATGGGCGCGCTGTTCACCGCCTACCACCTGGGCTGCAAGGCCATCGTCGCGCTGACCGAATCGGGCTCGACCGCGCTGTGGATGAGCCGTCATCGCATCCAGGTGCCGATCTTCGCGCTGACCACCCAGGAGGTCAGCCAGCGCCGCATGAACCTGTACCGCAACGTGCAGCCGCTCTTGATGCCCAAGTTCGACGACCGCGACCAGGCCCTGAAGGCGGCCGAGCAGCTGCTGGTCGACCGCGGCGTGCTGATGCCCGGCGACACCTATGCGATCACCTGCGGCGAGCCGATGGGCTACCCGGGCGGCACCAATATGCTGAAGGTCGGCCGGGTCGACTGATCCCCGGACCCGAGGGCAAGCCTCGGGTCCGCCGCGCCCGTCCCGCTCGGCTGTGCTGGCCGCATGGCCGGAACCGGATGCGCAGCGCGGCAGGACGCAAATTCAAACGGGCGGGAGCGGGACCGGGCGCGCCGGCATTGGCTGCTGCGCGGCGCCGGTCTGTTATGGGCTGCGGCCACCGCCCATCGGGTGGGCGCCGCGCCGACCGCACGGCCGGTGCTGAAGCTGGCGATCAGCGAAAGCAGCCCGCGCGCCTTCGTGCTGCCGCTGCTGCGCCCGATCGCCGAGGGCGGCGGCTTCGAATGGGTGCTGCATCTGCTGCCCTGGGCGCGCCTCTTGGCGCTGTCGGCGCGCGGCGAGATGCTGGCCTTCGGCCTGTCGCGCAATCCGCAGCGCGAGCAGCAGTACCTGTTCAGCGAGCCGGTGTTCACCAACCATGTCTGGATGGTGGTGCGCGCCGGCGAGAGCCCGGAATTCGGCGGGCTGGACAGCCTGCGCGGCCGCACCCTGTGCCTGACCCGCGGCATCAGCGACGGCACCGTCTTCGACCAGGCGCGCGAGCGCCGGCTGTTCGAGACCCAGCAGGTCGGTCTGGACCTGGTTGGCCGCCGCAGTAGTTTTACAACAGCCTGTCAGGCGCTGTTCAGCGCGCTCTGCACCAGGGCCGCAATGCGCGGCGTCATGCCGGTGGGCACCAGCAGCACCTCGGGATGGGCGCGGCCGAAGACGCGGAACAGCTCGTCGGCGAAGCCATGGCCGATCTCCTCGATGCCGTCGAAGCTGATCTCGGCCTGTCGGAACATCGGCAGCCGCGCGACCACCCGGCGCGCCTGGGCGCGCGAGTCCAGCACCTGGCCCGGGCCGGCCAGCAGGCGCAGGCTGACCGTGGTGCGGTCGAACTCGATGCCGCTGCCGTCCAGGCTCCAGGCGCCCAGCACCTGGTCCAGGGTGCGCGTGGTGTCCAGCGCGATCGCCATATAGATCGAACTGCCCTCGCGCGGCAGCGGCCGGCCCGGCTGCCAGCCGGCCGGGTCCCAGGCGCGGCGCTGGAAGGCATGCTTGTTGGCATGGATGTCGAACACATCGGCCAGCTGCGAGCTGAAGAACAGGCCGCGGCCGGTATGCGCCGCCGGCTGGCTGGTCAGCCGGCCCTTGCTGAGCTCCAGCATCGCATGCTGGGCGTCGGCGATCGCGAAGCGGCTGCAGATCTGCTCGAACACGCCGCAGCCGTCGTCGGAGACCAGCAGCTGGGCATGGCTCGCGGTCTGGCGCAGCGAGACGGTGACGCTGGTGCCGCCGCTGTGGTCCACCGCGTTGTTGACCAGCTCGGTGAAGCCATGCTGGATCATGCGCGCCACATGGGGCGGCAGCGCGAAATGAGGCGCGAAGTCGCGCTGCCAGGGCAGGTCCTCCTGCAGGCCGTGCAGGGTGTAGCTGCGTGCCACCTGGCGCAACAGGCCCGGGCCGTAGACCGGGCGGCGCGCGCTGCCCTCGCGCGTCAGCCATTGCGACTCGACCAGGCGGCGCAGCGCTGCCTGGGTGGCGCGCCGGCTGGCGCCGGTGCGCTCCATCACATGGTCGATCAGATCCAGCGAATGCTCGCGCGCGGCGGCGGTCATCCACAGGGTCAGGTGGTCGAGGGCGAGGCGGACGGTCACGCCGGCGAGGCTAGCGGCGCCGCGGCCCCCGCGCAAGCGCGCTTGCCCCAGGATGAGGGGTCGGCGTGCCAGCCGCTTGTTACGGTCCGGCCATGCCACACCGCTAGAATCAGCTGCAGTTACGGCGCGGTTACCAAGGCCGCGCCCGCCAGAATCTGCAACTCCCAGGAGGGCTTCCCATGCCTCTCGTTTCAATGCGCCAGCTGCTGGACCATGCCGCCGAACAGGGCTATGGCATTCCGGCCTTCAACGTCAACAACCTCGAGCAGGTGCAGGCCGTGATGGCCGCGGCCGACGAGGTCGGCGCGCCGGTGATCCTGCAGGCCAGCGCCGGTGCCCGCAAGTACGCCGGCGAGCCCTTCATCAAACACCTGATCCTGGCCGCGGTCGAGGCCTATCCGCATATCCCGCTGGTGATGCACCAGGACCATGGCACCAGCCCCAAGGTCTGCGAGGGCGCGATCAACCTGGGCTTCGGCTCGGTGATGATGGACGGCTCGTTGATGGATGACGGCAAGACCCCGTCCAGCTTCGACTACAACGTGGACGTGACCCGCAAGGTCGTCGAGATGGCCCACAAGGTCGGCGTCACCGTCGAGGGCGAGCTGGGTTGCCTGGGCAATCTGGAGACCGGCGACGCCGGCGAGGAAGACGGCATCGGCGCCGTCGGCAAGCTGGACCACAGCCAGATGCTGACCGACCCGGAAGAGGCGGCCACCTTCGTCAAGGCCACCCAGCTGGACGCGCTGGCGATCGCCATCGGCACCAGCCATGGCGCCTACAAGTTCTCGCGCAAGCCCACCGGCGACATCCTGGCGATCAGCCGCGTCAAGGAAATCCACAAGCGCATCCCGAACACCCATCTGGTGATGCACGGCTCGTCGAGCGTGCCGCAGGAGCTGTTGGCCATCATCAACCAGTACGGCGGCAAGATGAAGGAGACCTTCGGTGTGCCGGTCGAGGAGATCCAGGAAGCCATCAAGCATGGCGTGCGCAAGATCAATATCGATACCGACATCCGCTTGGCGATGACCGGCGCGGTGCGCAAGTTCCTGGCCGAGAACCCGGACAAGTTCGATGCGCGCGAATGGCTGAAGCCGGCCCGTGAGGCCGCCAAGCTGATCTGCAAGCAGCGCTACCTCGAGTTCGGCTGCGAGGGTCAGGCCGGCAAGATCAAGCCGCGCACGCTGGTCGACACCGCCGCCGCCTATGCGCGCGGCGAGCTGAACCAGATCGTCCAGTAACCTTTTGTTTCGCGGACATCCCTAGCGCCTCTGATGGCGCCGGGGGAGGGGCGTGCTTATAGTCGCGGCATTGCCGCCGAGCCCGCCCTGCCGTGTTTCATCACGATGCCGCCGAATCCCCGCCGCGCCTGTCGCCGCCCGGCCTGAATGGCTTGCCGGGCGAATCCTATGGCCCGCCGCCGCGCAATGCGGCGATGCGGCGGCGCCTGAAGGTTTTTGTCGCGACCTTCCTGCTCGGCCTGCTGGCGACCCTGGTCTATGACTTTGGCCGCAGCCCGATCTACAAGGCCGATGCCCGCATCCAGATCACGCCGGCCGCCCGCGCCGCCGCCAGTTCGCCGGCCGGTGCCGAGGGCGGCCCGCAGGGCTTCGGCCTGGAGGTGCAGCTGCTGAGCAGCCGGCCGCTGCTGGAGGCGGTGCTGCCGCGCCTGCAGGCCGCCGGCCATCT
Organism: Roseateles sp. DAIF2; assembly: GCF_015624425.1. Classification (NCBI taxonomy): domain Bacteria; kingdom Pseudomonadati; phylum Pseudomonadota; class Betaproteobacteria; order Burkholderiales; family Sphaerotilaceae; genus Roseateles; species Roseateles sp. DAIF2. The sequence continues at coordinate 1,006,645 of NZ_CP049919.1, forward strand.
GCGCGAGACGGGTGGCGATTCGGTGGCGCAGCTGCAGCGCATGCTGACCCTGCTGCCGGTGCCCGGCACCCAGGTGGTCGAGTTGCAGGCCGAAGGGCCGCAGCCGGCGCTGACCGCGGCGCTCCTGAACACCCTGATCGAGGTCTACCGCGAGCGCCAGCTCGAGGCCGGCGACGCAAGCCAGCTGACCCAGCTCGACGATGCGCGCGAGGAGCTGCGTGTGATCGAGGCGCGGGTGCAGCAGCAGCGCCGCGCGCTGGACAGCTTCCGGCAGCGCGCCAACATCGTCTCGGCGGAGCGCGACGAGAACCAGACCCTGTCGCGCCTGAAGGGCATCGGCGCCTCGCTGAATACCGTCAACGAGCGCGAGGCCGCCGCGGCCGGCAAGGTGCATGCGATCGAGCAGGCGATCGCCGAGGGCAAGCGCACGCCGCAGGCGCGCGACAACCCGACCATTGCCGGTATCGAGAACCGGCTGTCGCAGAACCGCGAGGAATGGCGCTCGCTGGAGCGCCAGTACACGCCGCAGTACCTGGAGCTGGACCCGGCGGCGCGTTCGCTGAAGAGCCGCATCGCCAACCTGGAGCAGCAGCTCGAGACCGAGCGCCGCGCCAGCCAGCAGACCGCGCTGGCCGATGCGCGCGAGGAGCTGCGCATGGCCCAGGTCACCGGCCAGCGCCTGCAGCAGCAGCTGGTCGAGGATCGGCAGGGCGTGCAGGCCTTCGGGCGCCGCTTTGCCGAACATCAGGGCCTGCAGGAAGAGCTGGCCGGGCTGGAGAAGCTGCAGCAGGCGGCCAAGCAGAAGCTGCTGGCGCTGGAGGCCGGCGAGCGCACGCGGCGGCCGCGCGTCGAGGTGCTGGAGCATGCGGTGGTGCCGCAGGAGCCCTGGCGCCCGTCCTACTGGCGCGATGCCGGCTTCGGCCTGGTGATGGCCCTGCTGCTGGGCCTGCTGGCGGTCTGGTTCATCGAGTTCTTCGACCGTCGCGATCCGCGCCAGGGGCCCACGGTCGTGATCGCGCCGTCCTGGGGGGGCATGCCGGCGGCGAACTCGCCACAACTGGCTGGGGCCATGGCGCCGGCCCTGCCGCATGGCTTCGACCTGCCGCGGCTGGGTCAGGCGCTGGAGCCGCTGCGCGAACTGGAGCAGGAGGAGGTGGCGCGACTGCTGGCGCATGCCGCGCCCGAGCCGCGCGCGATGCTGGCCTGCCTGCTGTGCGGGCTCAGCGTCGACGAGGTGGTGGCGCTGCCGCTCGGCGCGGTCGACGCCCAGGCCGGCCAGCTGCGGCTGCGCGGCGATTCGCCGCGCGAGCTGGTGCTGCCGCCGCTGCTGCGCGGCTGGGCGGCGCGCCGCGGCGAGCAGACCCAGCATCCCGAGGCGCCGCTGTTCGTGCGGCCCGGCGGCCAGACGCCGATCGACGCCCAGGACGTGCGCGCCGCGGTCACCTCGAGCGCGCTGGATGCCGAGCTGGATCAGCCGCAGACGGTCAGCGCCGAGTCGCTGCGCCATAGCCACATCGCCTTCCTGCTGCGCCAGGGCCTGCGTTTCGGCGAGCTGGCGCCGCTGGTCGGGCGCCTGCCGCCGGAAACCCTGTCGCAGCTGGCGGCGCTGGCGCCCGGCGGGCCGCGCCTGTCGCGCGACCAGGTCGAGCCGCTGATGCCGGCGCTGCGACGCGCGAGCCTGAGCTAGGGCCTGTTCATGCTATGGCAGTCAGCCGCGAAGGCCCGCCCCTCGGGGGCGAACCTTCCCGCAGGGTTGTGACCAGAAAGACCGCATGCGGCGTTGCAAATCCTCGCCGGGTGTCCAACCCGGCTGCGGTTTGCGCCTTGCCTGCAGCCTTTCTGGTCACAACGCGACTTGCTGCCCTAGCGTGAACAGGCCCTGGGCCGCGCGGGAAGGGCGGCGGGGCTGGGCCTAAAATCCCGCGCACCTTAGACGGAAGTCCTTCCATGACCGCTGCCCTGCATACCTCCTCGCTGACCTCTCTTCCCCTGATCGCACGCGGCAAGGTGCGCGAGAACTACGCGGTGGGCGCGGACCGCATCCTGATGGTGGCCTCGGACCGCATCTCGGCCTTCGACGTCATCATGGGCGAACCGATCCCCGGCAAGGGCGCGCTGCTGACCCGGATGGCGCTGTTCTGGTTCGAGAAGCTGGATGGCATCGTGCCGAATCACCTGACCGGCGAGGATCCGCTGTCGGTCGTCGGCGAGGCCGACCGGGCCCAGGTGCAGGGCCGCTCGATGCTGGTCAAGCGACTGAAGCCGCTGCCGATCGAGGCGGTGGTGCGCGGCTATCTGGCCGGCAGTGGCTGGGCCGAATACAAGACCAATGGCCAGGTCTGCGGCGTGCAATTGCCCGCCGGCCTGGACAACGCCTCCAAGCTGCCCGAGCCGATCTTCACCCCGGCTACCAAGGCCGAGATGGGCGATCACGACGAGAACATCGATTTCGAGCGCTGCGTCGCGATCATCGGCCGCGAGCTGGCCGAGCGGGTGCGCGACATCTCGATCGCGCTCTACCAGCGCGCCGCCGACTACGCGCTCACCAAGGGCATCATCATCGCCGACACGAAATTCGAGTTCGGCCTGGATGCAGACGGCACGCTGACCCTGATGGACGAGGTGCTGACGCCCGACTCCTCGCGCTACTGGCCGGCCGAGAGCTATGCGGTGGGCAGCAACCCGCCCAGCTACGACAAGCAGTTCCTGCGCGACTGGCTGGAGCAGGCCCAGGTCGACGGCCAGCCCTGGGGCAAGGTCGCGCCGGCGCCAGCGCTGCCGGCCGAGGTGGTGGAGAAGACCGCGGCCAAGTACCGCGAGGCCCTGGACCGCCTGACCCGCTGAGCCGACCCCATGGCTCAGAAATCGCGCCTGCACCAGCGCCTGGACAAGGCCATCGCGGCCGCGCCGGACCAACTGCAGTCGGCCGGCCTGCGGGCGCAGCGCGCGGTGCTGCAGGCGCGCCATGGCCAGCTGAAGGCGGCGCGCCATGAGCTGACCGCGCTGCACCAGCTGGCCTTCCAGCATCCGCATCCGCACCTGGGTGCCTGGCTGCATCTGGCCGAGGGCCTGATGAGCTATTTCACCGATTTCAGCGGTGGGGCTTACGAGAAGCTCATGCGCGCCCGTGCCATCGCCCAGCTGGCCGGGCTGGCCGAGGTCGAGGCGCTGGCCACGGCCTGGCTGGCGCATCTGGCCTATGTGCGGCACGACATCGACGGGCTGGTGGCCCATGCCCAGGCCTGTCGGGCGCTGGCCGGCGCGGATCAGCATGCGGCCCAAAGCCGCCTGGCGATTGCGCTCGGCTTGGCGCACCATTTCGCCGGCCGCGTCGACCTGACCCAGCCCTGGTACGCCAAGGCCCGCCAGCATGCGCTGGCCGAGGGCGACGACGCCACCCAATCGGCCCTGATGTACAACATGGCGGAGATGCGCACCGCCCATGTGCGACGCGACGCGCTGAGCCATCCGACCAAGCCGGTGCCCGAGCTGCTGCTCAGCGCCGACTCGATCGAGCGCTATGACGAGGCGGTCGGGGGCTCGGCGATGAGCGAGCTGACGCCGATCCTGCGTGCGCAGATCCAGACGGTGCGCGGCGACTATGCGGCCGCCTGCGAGCTCTATGAGCGCCACCTGCCGCAGGCCATCTCCTGCGGCCTGGCGCGCCTGGGCAGCAGCATGCTGGCCGATCTGGCCTGGTGCCGCGTGCAGATGGGGCAGCGCGAGCTGGCGCTGCAGCAGGCGCGCGAGTCGGAGCTGGAGCTGGACCCGGCCTGCGATGTGGATGACCGCGCCGCCACCCATAGCCGTCTGGCCCAGGTCTACCAGGAACTCGGCGATGCCGAGGCCGCGGCCCGCCATGCGGCGAGCGCGGCGGCCGAATGGGCCGAGCTGGAGCGCCAGCAGCGACACTGGGTTGAGTCGCTGCAAGCGGCCGGCCTGGCCCGGCCTTAGAACAAGGCCATGCTGAGCTTGCGCCGGTACTGATCGATCAGTGGATCGCTGGCCGGCACCACCGCCTTGCCGGCGATCTCCAGGGTGCTCTTGGCCTCGGTGCCGGCCGGCGCCTTGGGCGCGGGCTTGCTGAGCAGCTCCAGGATCGCGACATAGAGCTTGCGCGCGGCTTCGCCGTTCCAGGCCTTGTCGCGCATGATGATCTCCAGCAGCTCGTCCATCGCCTCGGGGAAGCGTTGCGCGGCCAGTTGGGTCTGGGCCAGCGCGTAGCGAGCCTCGAAATCGCGCTTGTTGGCGGCGATCGCGGCCTGCAGCGTGGCCGGCTCGGCCCGGGCGGCGGCCTCGACCGCGGCGATCCACAGGCCCAGCGCCGCGAAGCGCGCATGCGGGGTGATGGTGTCGGCCGCCTTGGCCGCCACCGGCGCGAAGGCCGCCTTGGCATCCTGCAGCAGGCCCAGCTCCAGCAGGGCCTTCACATAGTCGAAGCGGGCCACCTCGTTGGCGGGATCGGTCTCGACCGCCTGGGCCAGCTTGGTCAGGGCCGATTCCAGGTCGCCCTCGGCCAGCAGCTCTTCGGCGGCGGCCAGGTCTTCCTCGGCCTCCAGCATCTCGCCGCTGGGCACATGCTTGTCCAGGAACTCGCGGATCTGGGCCTCGGGGATCGCGCCGACGAAGCCGTCCACCGGCTGGCCGCCGACGAACATCACGCAGAAGGGGATCGAGCGCACGCCGAAGGCCTGGCTCAGCTGGGTGGCGATCTCGGGCTGCTCGTCGCTGTTGAGCTTGGCCAGCAGGAAGCGGCCGGCGTAGGCCGTCTCCAGCTTCTCCAGCACCGGGCCCAGGCTCTTGCAGGGGCCGCACCAGGGCGCCCAGATGTCCAGCAGCACGGGCTGCTGCATCGAGGCCTGCAGCAGCTCGGTTTCGAAGTTCTGAATGGTGATGTCGATCATGGTGTGTCGGGACTGATCCGGGGACTTGGCGGCACCCGCCTACAATTCAAGGTTTCTTTCCGCCTTATTCATTCAGCGATTGGAGCGAGCCGTGAGCAGCGCCTCTCCCCTGGTCGGCGTGGTGATGGGTTCCAGCAGCGACTGGGAGACCATGAAGCACGCCACCGACATTCTCTCCGAGTTCGGTATCCCTTTCGAGGCGCAGGTCGTCTCGGCGCATCGCATGCCCGACGAGATGTTCGCCTATGCCGAGGCCGCCGAGGGCCGTGGCCTGCGCGCGATCATCGCCGGTGCCGGCGGCGCGGCGCATCTGCCCGGCATGCTGGCGGCCAAGACCCCCGTGCCGGTGCTGGGCGTGCCGGTGGCGAGCCGCCATCTGCAGGGCGTCGACTCGCTGCATTCGATCGTGCAGATGCCCAAGGGCATCCCGGTCGCGACCTTCGCGATCGGCACCGCCGGTGCCGGCAATGCGGCGCTGTTCGCGGTGGCGATGCTGGCCAGCGGCGATGCCGCGCTGCGCGCCAAGCTGGCGGCCTTCCGCGTCGCGCAGACCGAGAAGGCGCGTGCGATGAGCAAGGATCTGGTCTGATGAGCGAAGTTCTGCTGCCGGGCGCGACCCTCGGTGTCCTGGGTGGCGGCCAGCTGGGCCGCATGTTCGTGCATGCCGCGCAGAGCCTGGGCTACCGCACCGTGGTGCTGGATCCGGACGCCGACAGCCCGGCCGGCGCGGTTGCGCATGAACATATCCGCGCCGACTACCTGGACGAGACCGCGCTGGCGCGCCTGGCCCAGGCCTGCGACGCGATCACGACCGAATTCGAGAACGTGCCGGCGCGCGCGCTGGAACTGCTGGCCGCGCAGCGCCCGGTGGCGCCGGCCGCGGCCTGCGTCGCGATCTGCCAGGACCGCGCCGACGAGAAGGCGCATTTCCGCGCCGCCGGCGTCGACTGCGCGCCCTATGCGGTGATCCGCGGCGAGGCTGATCTGGGCACGGTGCCTGATGCGCTGCTGCCCGGCATCCTGAAGACCGCGCGCATGGGCTATGACGGCAAGGGCCAGGTCCGCATCCGGACCCGCGCCGAGCTGGCCGCAGCCTGGGACGAGCTCAAGCGTGTGCCCTGCGTGCTGGAGCAGATGCTGCCGCTGCAGCGCGAGCTGTCGGTGCTGGTCGCGCGCGGCCGCGATGGCGGCTGCGTGCTGTTTCCGGTGCAGCAGAACCTGCACCGCGACGGCATCCTGGCCGTCACCGAGGTGCCGGCCCCGGCGGTCGATACGGCGCTGCAGCAGCGCGCCGGCGCGGCCGCGACGCGCATCGCCGCCGAGATGGGCTATGTCGGCGTGCTGTGCATCGAGTTCTTCCTGCTGCAGGACGGCTCGCTGGTCGTCAACGAGATGGCGCCACGCCCCCACAACTCGGGCCATTACACGATGAACGCCTGCGATGTCTCGCAGTTCGAGGCGCAGGTGCGCGCGCTGGCCGGCCTGCCGCTGAACACGCCGCGCCTGCATTCGCCCACCGTGATGCTGAACCTGCTGGGCGACCTCTGGTTCGATGCTGAGTCGGGCGCCGAGCGCAGCCCCGACTGGGCCGCGGTGCTGGCCCTGCCGGGCACGCATCTGCATCTGTACGGCAAGGCCAGCGCGCGGCCCGGCCGCAAGATGGGCCATCTGAACATCACCGCCGCCACGCCCGAGGCCGCGCGCGCGACCGCGGCCCGGGCGGCTGCGATCCTCGGCCTGCCGACCGCCTGGTGAGGGCCCGCCGATGCTGCTGAACGGCTCCGACCCCAGCGCCATCGACCGGGCCGCCCGGGCGCTGGCCGATGGCGAGCTGGTCGCGCTGCCGACCGAGACCGTCTACGGCCTCGGCGCGCGCGCCGACCGGGACGCCGCGGTGGCCAAGATCTTCGCGGCCAAGGGCCGGCCGACCGATCATCCGCTGATCGTGCATGTGCTGGACATCGCCGACGCCGAGGCCTTCACCAGCGCGCTGCCGCCGGTGGCGCGGCGCCTGATGGAGGCCTTCTGGCCGGGGCCGCTGACGGTGATCGTGCCGCGCGCGCCCGGCATGGCCGCGGCCGCGGCCGGCGCTCAGGCCAGCGTGGGCCTGCGCTGCCCGGCGCATCCGGTGGCGCGCGCGCTGCTGGCCCGCGCCCATGAGTTGGGCGTGCGCGGCGTCGCGGCGCCCAGCGCGAATCGCTTCGGCAAGGTCAGCCCGACCCGGGCCGAGCATGTGCAATCGGAATTCGGCGATGAACTGCTGGTGCTGGACGGCGGCGCCTGCGATGTCGGCATCGAATCGAGCATCGTCGACTGCAGCCGCGAGCATCCGGTGCTGCTGCGCCCCGGCATCCTGACGCCGGCGCAGATCGAGGCGGCGGCCGGCGAGCCGCTGCGCGAGAAGGACGCGGCCGCGCCGCGCGCCTCCGGCACCCTGGCCGCGCATTACGCGCCCAGTGCGGTGGTGCGCCTGCTGGACCGCGCGGCGCTTCAGGCGGCGCTGAACCGGCAGCAACAATGGCCGCCGGCCCTGGCGGTATATTCGCGGTCGCTGCCGGTCATGGCGGGGCCGACGATCTGGCGGACCATGCCGCAGGATGCTGCGGCGGCGGCCTTCGAGCTGTTTGCCGTGCTGCGCGAGCTGGATGCGGCCGGCGCCTGCGAAATCTGGATCGAAACCCCCCCGGGCGACGACAGCGCCTGGGACGGCGTGCGCGATCGCCTGTCGCGCGCGGCGGCGGCCTTTGCCGGCCCCGCGGACGGCGAGCCACAGTGATCGATGGAAAGTCTATGTCTGGAGAGTTGATGAAGTTTCTGAAGCAAGGCGCGCTGGCGCTGGCGGCGGCCGCGGTGTTGGCCGGCTGTGGTGGCGGTGGCGGCCAGATCGAGCCCTTCAGCCCGAAGAGCATCCTGGTCTTCGGCGACGAGTCCAGCGTGATCACCGCGGAAGGCCGCAAGTACTCGGTCAATGCGCTGGATGACAAGGGTGTGCTGGACTGCGCGAGCAACCCGATCTGGGTGCAATCCCTGGCCGGGGCCTTCGGTCTGGTGTTTCCCGAATGCAACCCGAAGGGCGGTGTCACCACGACCGGCAAGATCTACGCCAAGCCGGCCGCCAAGGTGGCCGATGTCAAGATCCAGGTCGATGGCGCCTTCAACGCCGGCGGCTTCAACAGCAAGGTCCTGAACACGGTAATGGCCGGTACCAATGATCTGTTGGAGCTGTATGGCCAGTACCCGCAGCAGGGCGTCGATGCGCTGAAGGGCCAGGCCCGCCAGCGCGGCCGCGATCTGGCCGACCAGGTCAATCGCATCGCCAATGCCGACGGCCGCGTGCTGGTCGCACTGCTGCCCGATCTGGGCCTGACCCCCTTCGCGCTGAAGGAGCGTGCGAACAAGCCGGACACCGACCGCGCCGCGCTGCTCTCGGCCCTGACGTCCGAGTTCAACCTCGAGCTGCGCACCAATGTGGTCAACGACGGCCGGCGCATCGCACTGGTGCTGATGAACGAGGAAAGCGAGCGTATCGGCCGCATCTCCGGCTATGCCGCCGCGGTGGGCATCGAGAACTACACCGATGTGGCCTGCCTGGATAGCAGCCTGCCGCTGCAATGCACGGCCAAGACCCTGGTGACCAACGGCAAGGCCACGACCTGGCTGTGGGCCTCGCCGACGCTGATGGGGCCGGTCGGTCACAACCGCCTGGGCAATATGGCGGTGACCCGCGCGTCCAACAACCCCTTCTAAGGGGTCGGGGCGGTGCCGTCCTGCACCGCCCATTGCAGCAAGGCGTCCAGCGCCGCGCGCCCCGCGCCGGCGCGCGGATGCTGCAGCAAAGCCACCAGCACATAGCGCCGGCCCGAATCGGCATGCACATAGCCGGCCAGCGCGCTGACATCGCGCAGCGAGCCGGTCTTCAGATGGGCGCGCCCGTAGGCCGCGCCGAAGCGCGCCGCGCCGCCGCGCGCCAGGGTGCCGTCCAGCCCGGCCAGCGGCAGCGAGGCGACGAACTCCGGCATCAGCGGGCTGGCCCAGGCCTCGCGCAGCAGGCGGCCCAGTTGCTGCGGCTTCAGTCGGCTCTGGCGCGACAGGCCCGAGCCGTTCTCCAGCAGGAAATCCTCTTCGCCCAGCTTGCCCGCCAGCCAGCGGCGCAGCTGTTCGCGCGCGGCCTCCTGGGTCGCCGGGCGGTCCGTCGCCAGGCTCAGCAGCAGCATCTCGGCCGCGACATTGGCGCTGTTCTTGTTGATGTCGCGCAGCACCTCGGCCAGCGGCGGCGAGGCAAACCAGAGGCTAGCCGGCTCGGCCGGCGCCAGGCCCGGCCGCACCTGGCCCTTCAGGCTCCCGCCGGCCTCCTGCCATAAGGCCTTCAGCAGGCGCGCGTTGTAGCTGGCCGGCTCCGGGTCGGCCAGCGGCCAGGACAGCTCGCCGCAGGCGGCCGGGTAAGCGCCAGCGAAGCGCAGCGGCAGGCCCTCCTGCCATTGCAGCCTTAGCGCGCCGCGCCAGTCGCCGCAGGGCCCGTTGGCCAGCGGCACACTGGACTGCAGCGGCGGCAGCGGCAGGTCGCCGACGATCCAGGCCTGGCCACGCACCGGATCCGGCCTGAAGCGGTAGACCTGGGCCTTGTGGTTCAGCAGCAGGGCCTCGGGCGCGGCATTGCCGGGGCGCCAGGGTTCGCCGTCGAAATCGGCCGGCGCGGCGGGCCAGGGCGCGAAGGCGCTGCCGTCGAACACGATATCGCCTTCGATCTCGCGCAGACCCAGCTGGCGCAGGCGCTGCATCAGCAGCCACAGCCGCTCGCGCACCAGCTTGGGGTCGCCGACGCCCTTGATCACCAGATCGCCCGTCAGCCGGCCGCTGTCCGGTTGCAGCCGGCCGGTCAGCCAGACCGGGGTCTGCCAGGTCCAGGCCGGGCCCAGCTGTTCCAGCGCGGCCAGGCCGGTCACCAGCTTCATCAGCGAGGCCGGATTGAAGGGCTTCTCGGCCTGCCAGGCCAGGCGCGGCGGACCGCCATCGACCGGCTGCAGCCAGACGCCCAGGGCCTGCTCCGGCAGCTGGGCCTGGCGCAGCGCCTGCAGCACTGCGAGTGGCAGCGGCGCGGCGGGCGGGGGAGTCGTCGTCTGGGCGAGGCCGGCCTGGGCCCAGAACAGGGCGCCGGCCGCGATCAGGGCACGCATGGCGGCGATGATCGCACGGCTACACTTCCGGGCATGACTGTGTTGCTGGCCCTGGATAGTTCGACCGAAAGCATGGCGCTGGCGCTGACCGGCCCGCAAGGGCGCTGGTTTTTCGAGGACGAGGGCGGGGCCAAGGCGTCTGAGCGCCTGCTGCCCGAGCTGATGGCGCTGCTGGCGCGTGCCGGGCTGGCGCTGGCCGATGTCGACGCGATCGGCTTTGGCCGCGGCCCGGGTGCCTTCACCGGCCTGCGCACCGCCTGCGCGGTGGCCCAGGGCCTGGCCTTCGGCGCGGACAAGCCGGTGCTGGCGCTGGACAGCCTGATGCTGGTGGCCGAGGACGCGCGCCAGCAGGCCGAGACCTCCCTGGACGATTGCTGGGTGGCGATGGACGCGCGCATGGGCGAGATCTATGCGGCGGCCTACCACCATGACGGCCGATGCTGGCAGACGCGCCGAGAACCCGCGCTGTATGCGCCGGCGGCGCTGCTGGCGCGCTGGGCCGCCGAGCCGCCCGTGGCCCTGTGCGGCAGCGCGCTGGCGGTCTTCCCCGAGTTGGCCGAAGCGGCCGCGCGCGCGCGATCGGCCTGGCCGGCGACGCGTTCGCGCGCCGAGGCCCTGGCCGTGCTGGCCGAGGCCGCCTGGGCCGCCGGCGAGCGCCTGGACGCGGCGCAGGCGATGCCGCTGTATGTGCGCGACAAGGTCGCGCTGACCACCGAGGAGCGCCAGGCGGCGCGCGCCACGCCATGAGCGCCGAATTGCGGTCCGGCACCCGGCTGGAGGCCATGCGGGTGGGCGATGTCGAGGCGGTGCTGGCGATCGAGCAGCGCGCCTACGAGTTCCCCTGGACGCGCGGCAATTTCATCGATTCGCTGGCGGCCGGCTACGAGGCCTTCGTGCTGCGCGACGAGGCCGATGCGCTGCTCGGCTATTGCCTGGCGATGCCGGGCGTCGGCGAGCTGCATCTGCTGAACATCACGGTGGCGCCGGCCTTGCAGGGCCGCGGCCATGCGCGCGGCATGCTGGATGCGCTGCAGGCGCTGGCGCGCGCGCAGGGCTGCGAGCAGATCTGGCTGGAGGTGCGCCAGAGCAACGAGCGCGCGCGTGCCGTCTACCAGCGCTACGGCTTTGCCGAGGTTGGCCAGCGGCGCGCCTATTACCCGGCCGCCCAGGGCCGGCGCGAGGATGCGGTGCTGATGAGCCTGCGCCTGCTGCCGGCGCAGGAGGTGTTGGCATGAGCTGGAGCGAACGCCAGCAGGCGATGCTGGAGGCGATGGGCCTGAAGGTCTGGACCGCACCGCCGGCCGCGCCCGTACCCGTCGAGGCGCCGGCCGAGGTTGCGGTGGCCGAAGCTGCACCCGCACCGGTGGCGCCGCGGCCGGCGCCTGCGCCCGCGCCGGCACCGCGTTCTATGGCCGAGGTGCTGGTGGCGCCGGCGGCGCTGCCGCAGCGCGCGCCGCGCGCCGGGTTGGAGCGCATCGCGGCGATGGGCTGGCCGGAGCTGCGCGAGGCGGTGGCGGACTGCCGCGCCTGCAAGCTCTGCGAGAGCCGCAAGAACACCGTGTTTGGCGTCGGCAACGAGCGCGCGCATTGGATGGTGGTCGGCGAGGCACCGGGCCAGCAGGAGGACCTGCAGGGCGAGCCCTTCGTCGGCCAGGCCGGCAAGCTGCTGGACAGCATGCTGCGCGCGATCGGCCTGTCGCGCGGCGACGGCCCGCCGGAGCAGCAGGTCTTCATCGCCAACACGCTGAAATGTCGCCCGCCGGGCAACCGCAATCCGGAGCCCGACGAGCTGGCGCAATGCGAGCCCTTCCTGAACCGCCAGATCGCGCTGGTGCAGCCGCGCATCATCCTGGCGATGGGGCGCTTCGCGGTGCAGTCGCTGCTGCGCAGCAGCGAGCCGATCGGCCGCCTGCGCGGCCGGGTGCATGAGTACCAGGGCGTGCCGCTGATCGTGACCTACCACCCGGCCTACCTGCTGCGCAACCTGGCCGACAAGGCGCGCGCCTGGGAAGACCTGTGCCTGGCGCTCGACACCCTGGAGCGCCGCGGCTGAGCCCGGCCCCGCCATGATGCCGCCCCAAGCGATTCCCGATCTCGAACTGCTCTGGCCGGGCTGGGCGCGCCTGCCCTGCGCGCTGGCCCTGGTCGATGCGCAGGGCCGGGTGCTGCAGGCCAACGAGACCTTCACGGCGCTGGCCGCCGCGCCGGATTGGGCCTGGCTGGCGCCCGAGGCCGGGGCGGCGTTGCGCGAGGCCTGGGCCCGGCGCGCCGATTTCGCGCTCGAGCTGGCGCTGGCCGGCGCGGCGGGCTGGCGGCTGTGCGAGGCGCGCTGGGACGAGGGCCTGGGTGCCCATGTCTGCCTGTGGCTGGACATCGGCGCGGCCAAGCAGGCGGCGCTGCGGGCGGCCGAGCAGGTCTCGCAGTTCCGGCTGCTGGCCGACCATGTGCCGACCCTGATCGCGCTCTACGAGGCGCGCAGCTACCGCTGCCTGTTCGCCAACCGCGGCTATGCCGCCACCTTCGGCCTGACCGAGCAGAGCATCCTGGGCCGGACCTTCACCGAGATCATCGGCGACGCGGCGGCCGATCTGGTCGGCCCGATCGTCTACGAGGTCGAGCGCAGCGGCCGGCCCGGCTTCTACGAGCGCCAGCTGCGCGGGCCGGACGGCCAGCCGCGCTGGATCGAGGCCCATGTGATCCCGCACCTGGATGCGGCCGGCCAGGTGCAGGCCGCCTTCGTGCAGATCGTCGACATCACGCGGCACCGCCTGGCCGAGGCGGCGATGCGCGAGTCCGAGGCTCGGCTCGAGAAGTTCATGCAGGCCTCGGCCGAGGGCATCCTGTTCCATGTCGACGGGCGCATCGTCGACGCCAACCCGGCGCTGTGCACGCTGATCGGCTATCCGCTGGAGGAGCTGCGCGAGCGCTCGGCCTTCGACTTCCTGCCGGTCGAGGAGATCGGCAAGGTGCGGCAGATGATGCAGGCCGGCGCCGAGGTGCATTACGAATCGGCGGTGCTGCACCGCGACGGCACGCGCATCCCGGTCGAGCTGATCGTGCGCGCGATGGCGCGCGGCGGCGAGAACCAGCGCATGGCGATCGTGCGCGACATCCGCGACCGCGTCGCCGCGCAGGCGCGCATCCGTCATCTGGCGCAGCATGATTCGCTGACCCAGCTGCTGAACCGCGCCGCCTTCATGGAGCGGCTCGGCCCCGCGCTGGCGCGCGCCCAGCAGCGCGGCCACCAGCTGGCGCTGCTGTTCATCGACCTGGACAACTTCAAGCGCGTCAACGATTCGCTGGGCCATCTGGAGGGCGACAAGGTGCTGTCCACCGTCGCCGAGCGCATCCGCAACTGCCTGCGCACCTCCGACCTGGTCGGGCGCTTCGGCGGCGACGAGTTCGTCGTTCTGCTCAACGATGTGCATCAGCAGGAAGACGTGATGGTGGTGCTGATGGCGCTGCTGTCGGTGGTCGAGGTGCCGGTGCGCGCCGACGGGCGCGACCTGTCGGTGACGCCCTCGATCGGCGTCGCGCTCTACCCGCGCGACGGCGAGCGCGCCGAGGAGCTGATCCAGCATGCCGACACCGCGATGTACCTGGCCAAGGCGCGCGGCCGCGCCAGCTATCAGTTCTTCGAGCCCGAGATGGCGCGCCAGGCCTATGCCGACTTGGTGCTGGAGGCCGAGCTGGCCGAGGCGCTGACGCGCGACCAGTTCCGCCTGCATTACCAGCCGCAGATCGATGCGCAGGACGGCCGCCTGGTCGGCGCCGAGGCGCTGCTGCGCTGGCAGCACCCGGAGCGCGGCCTCCTGAGCCCGGATGCCTTCATCGCGGTGGCCGAGCGGCACCGCCTGATGGTGCCGCTGGGCGAATGGGTGATGCGCGAGGCGCTGCGCCAGAGCAAGGCCTGGCACGACAGCGGCATCGCGCCGGTGCCGATCGCGGTCAATCTGTCCAGCATGCAGTTCCGCCTGGACCGCTTTGCCGACACGGTGCGCGAGGTGCTGGCCGAGGCCGGCGCGCCGGGCGAATGGCTGGAGCTGGAGCTGACCGAGCGCATGCTGGTCGACGACCTGGGCACGGCGCCGGCCACACTGGCGGCGTTGCGCGCGCTGGGGCTGGCGATCTCGGTGGACGATTTCGGCACCGGCTATACCGCGCTGGCGCATCTGACCCAGCTGCCGTTGGACAAGCTGAAGGTCGACCAGAGCTTCGTCGCCAAGCTGCCCGGCGATGCCGGCTCGCTGGCGATCACGCGCGCCATCGTGCGCATGGCCAAGGACCTGGGCCTGCGCGTCGGCGCCGAGGGCGTGCGCAACGAGGTGCAGCGCGCGCTGCTGGCCGAATGGGGCTGCGACGAGCTGCAGGGCGAGTTGGTCGGCGATTCGATGCCGGCGCGCCAGTTCGAGGCCTGGGTGCGCAAGCGCAGCGGCGGCGCCTGATCCCCTGTTCCTACAATCGGCGCGATGGATTTGTTGACCCTGATTCGCCAGGAGATCGCCGCGGCCGGCGGCTGGCTTGGCTTCGACCGCTTCATGGAACTGGCGCTCTACGCGCCCGGCCTGGGCTATTACAGCGGCCCGCGCCGCAAGTTCGGCCTGATGCCCGGCGGCGCCGACGGCGGTTCGGACTTCGTCACCGCACCCGAGATGTCGCCCCTGTTCGGCCGCGCGCTGGCCGTGCAGGTCGGCCAGGCGCTGCAGGCCACCGGCACCGACACGGTGATCGAGTTCGGCGCCGGTAGCGGCGCGCTGGCGGCCCAGCTGCTGGAGGCGCTGGGCGAGCGGGTGCGGCGCTACCAGATCGTCGACCTCTCCGGCACCCTGCGCGCGCGCCAGGCCGAGCGCCTGGCCCGCTGGGGCGACCAGGTGCAATGGCTGGACGCGCTGCCGGAGCGCTTCGAGGCGGTGGTGGTCGGCAACGAGGTGCTGGACGCGATGCCGGTGCAGCTGGTCCGCTTCGACGGCCAGCGCTGGTGGGAGCGCGGCGTGGCCTGGGACGGCGCGGGCTTCGTCTGGGCGGACCGAACGAGCGAGCTGGCCCCGCCGCTGGAGGCGCAGGGCGTGGCACCGATTCCCTTCGTGCCCGACACCGTGACCGAGTTGCATGCGCAGGGCGAGGCCTTCGTGCGCACCCTGGCCGCCGGTCTGGCGCGCGGCGCGGCCTTCCTGATCGACTATGGCTTCCCGGCCGCCGAGTACTACCACCCGCAGCGCATCGGTGGCACCCTGATGTGCCACCACGAGCATCGCGCCGATCCCGATCCGCTGGTCTTGGTCGGCGAGAAGGACATCACCGCCCATGTCAACTTCACCGGTGTCGCGCTGACCGGCCAGGACGCCGGCCTGACGGTGCTGGGCTACACCAGCCAGGCCAACTTCCTGCTGAACTGCGGCCTGATCGATCTGCTGTGCGAATCCGACCTGGCCGGCCGCGCGATGGCGCACCGGCTGATCGCCGAGCATGAGATGGGCGAGCTGTTCAAGGTGATCGGTTTTGCCGCCGGCGAGGGCTTCGACGCGATCGGTTTTGCCGCCGGCGACCGCTCGCACATGCTTTGATCTGATGCGGGGTCAGACCTTGCGCGCCATCCCGATCGAGGCCGGCGCGGTCGGCTCGAAGCCGAACTGCGCATAAAGGTCGCGCGCCAGGTCGTCGGCGATCAGGCTGACATAGGCGCTGGGCGCCAGCTCGCGGTCCAGATAGGCGCTGATCTCGCGCATGATCAGCTTGCCCAGGCCGCGGCCCTGGTGCTCCGGCCGCACCGCGATGTCCACCACCTGGTAGGCGGTGCCGCCGTCGCCGATCACCCGGCCCATGCCGACCGTGCGGCCCTCGGCCAGGATCTGCACCGCGAACAGCGAGGCCGGCAGGCCGCGCGCGGCGGCCTCGGTGGTCTTCGGGCTCAGGCCGGCGGCGCTGCGCAGCGCGCAATAGGTCTCGGCGGCGGGGATCGCGTGCAGGACGGTGTAGTCACTCGGCTCGGTCATGGCGGTCGATGGATGGGGCAAGAAGATGAAGGCCGCAGTATGGTCGCCACCGGTGCCAGGTCTTGTCAGTGGGCGCCTTCTTCCTGCTCGCCGGCCAGCAGGGCCGCCAGCCGCGCCTGCTGCACCGCGCGGCCGATCGCCGGGCCGGTCTTGCCCGCGGCGATGGCGGCGGCGCTGACCGCGCCCAGGTCCAGCGCCAGCAGCCGGCGCAGGTCCCGCGCCAGTCGCTCGCGCTGCGGATAGGGGCGCTCCTCCAGGCCCAGCCGACCGCGCGCATCGCATTCGCAGGCCAGCAGCAGCAGCTCGAAGCGCTCGGGCCGGCGCAGCGCATCGCAACGCTCCAGCAGGCGCAGCCGCGCCTCGGCGCTAAAAGCCCCGCTCTGGTGCACATGGGTATGCTCGCGCGCCATCAGCTCGGCCAGCTCGCGGCAGTCCGCCGGCACGCGCCAGCGCTCGCTGATCGCGCGCGCCAGCGGTACGCCGCGGCCCTCATGACCGATATGGCGGGGCAGGGCCTCGGGGGGCGTCAGGCCCTTGCCGAGGTCGTGGCACAGGCTGGCATAGCGCACCGGCAGCGGCGCGCCCAGGTGCGCGCATTGGTCCAGCACCATCAGCAGGTGCACGCCGGTGTCGATCTCCGGGTGATGGGCCTCGGGCTGGGGCACGCCGAACAGGCGCTCGATCTCCGGCGCCAGGCGCGCCAGCGCGCCGGCCTCGCGCAGCACCTCGAACATGCGCGAGGGCCTCTCCTCCATCAGCCCGCGGCTCAGCTCCTGCCAGACGCGCTCGGCCACCAGCGCGTCGACCTCGCCGGCTTCAACCATCTGCCGCATCAGCGTCAGCGTCTCGGGCGCCACCGTGAAATCGGTGAAGCGCGCCGCGAAACGCGCCAGCCGCAGGATGCGCACCGGGTCCTCGGCAAAGGCCGGCGAGACATGGCGCAGCACCCGGTCGCGCAGGTCGCGCTGGCCGCCATAGGGATCGACCAACTCGCCGCTGGCCTCGTCGCGGGCCATCGCATTGATCGTCAGGTCGCGCCGTGCCAGGTCTTGCTCCAAGGTCACGTCCGGCGCCGCATGGAAGGCGAAGCCGTGATAGCCGGGCGCGGTCTTGCGCTCGGTGCGCGCCAGCGCGTATTCCTCATGGGTCTGCGGATGCAGGAACACCGGGAAGTCGCGGCCCACCGGCTGGTAGCCCTGAGCCAGCAGCTCGGCGGGGCTGGCGCCGACGATGACCCAGTCGCGATCCGACGAGGGGCGGCCGAGCAGGGCGTCGCGCACGCTGCCGCCAACACAAAAAATCTTCATGCGCGCAGTGTAGGAGGCTGTTCGCTCTGCGGTTGTTGCGGCGCAGCACCCCCGCGAAGCAGGGGGGTGAAACAGATGCTTACCCCACTACAGTACGGGCAAACCCGAGCACAAGCCGGGTCGGCCGGTCCAACCGGCTCCACACACGAGGGAAGTTCAAAGCATGAAATTCAAGATTGTTGCGGCCGCTGCATTGGCCGCCATGGCTGGTTTTGCCCAAGCGGCGACGCACGACTGGGGCACCCACGCCATCGTCGAGGCCGGCGGCGGCTTCGCCAGCGGTGCCGGCGCCTCGCTGAGCGACACCTACAAGTTCAGCCTGAGCAGCCAGACCGGCGTCCTGGCGGTTGCGGTCTCCAACGACTTCGGTTATTTCAACCTGACTGGCGGCAAGATCGAGCTGTTCAAGGAAGGCAGCACCACGGCCATCGGCAGCTTCAGCTTCGACGATTCGGTCTCTACCTTCTCGTTTGGCACGCTACTGGCTGGCAACTACTTCTACGCCGTGACCGGCAAGGTCGCGTCCGACGCTTTCGCCGCCACCTACCAGCTGAACTCGCAACTGGCTCCGGTGCCGGAACCCGAGACCTACGCCCTGATGCTGGCCGGCCTGGGTGCCGTGGCCTTCGTCGCGCGTCGTCGCAAGCAGCAGGCCTGATCGATCCTCTACCGGATCATCGACCTCAAGATAGAAAGGGCGCCATCGGCGCCCTTTTTTCATGGCCGCGCGGCGGCGGTGATCAATCCCGCCCGCTGCGATACGGCTCCTCGAAGTCCAGGAAATCCTGCTCGGCCAGCGAGTCGGCGATCCATTCGCGCACGCCGGGGGCGGCGGCCAGGCGCTGGGCATAGGCGGCGCTGGCCTCCGACAGCGGCAGGCCATAGGTCTTGAAGCGCATCGCGACCGGCGCGAAATAGGCGTCGACCGCGCCGAACTCGCCAAACAGGAAGGGGCCGCCGCTGGCCGCCAGCTGCTGGCTCCAGATCGCGTCGATGCGGGCCACCTCGGTGCGCAGCTGGGCGTTCTCGGCCAGATGCTTGGCGCCGACCTCCGGCAGCGCGGCCTCGATGTTCATCGTGCAGAGATTGCGCAGGGTCGAGAAGCCGGCATGCATCTCGGCGCAGAGGCTGCGCGCGCGGCTGCGCTGGCGCGCGTCGCGCGGCCAGATCGGCAGTTCGGGGTGGCGCTCGGCGATGTGTTCGGCGATCGCCAGCGTGTCCCAGACCGCGAAGCCGTCGTCCTCCACCAGCACCGGCACCTTGGAGGTCGGCGTGTAGGCGGCCAGCGCCTGGTAGAAGGCCGAGCCCGGCGTGAAGTCGAAGCGCAGCTTGCGCTCCTCGAAGGGGATGCCGAAGGCCTTCAGCAGCACCCAGGGGCGCATGGACCAGGAGGAGTAGTTCTTGTTGCCGATGATCAGTTGCATGGGGGCTCCGTGGGGTAGGGCTCCGATGCTACGCGGTAGCGGCGCCGCGATGGTTGCCGATTGCGCAAGGGATTGATGAGCGCCGCGCGGTCCGCCTCAGTGGCGCGCGCGCCAGCGGTCCAGCCGCGTCGCACCGCCACGCAGATAGCCCGGCGCGATGGCCTCGACATCCTGCGCGGTGATGCCCAGCGCGGCCAGGCCGGGCAGGGCGCCGGTGGCGACATTGGGCACGCGCATCGAGGCCAGGTTGTCGCGCGACATCAGCGGCTCGCCCGGCAGGCATTCCAGCGCCAGCGCCTGCAGCCAGCCGAGCGCGGCGGGCAGCGGCAGGATGGGGCGCGGATGGCCGCTGGCGCGCCCGGCCAGGCGCACCAGCTCGGCCAGGCTCCATTCGCGCGGGCCGGCCAGCTCGAAGGTCTGCCCGGCGCAGCGCGAGGCATCGGCGCAGCAGCGCGCTAGGGCCTCGGCCACATCCTCGACCCAGACCGGCTGGAAGCGCGCGTCGGCGCCGGCCAGCGGCAGTAGGGGCAGCCCGCGCTGCAGCGCGGCGAACAGGTTCAGGAAGCGGTCGTCGCGCCCGAAGATCACCGAGGGCCGCAGCAGCGTGCTGGTGGCGGGGCGGGCCTCGCGCAGCGCCGCCTCGCCGCGCGCCTTGGAGCGCAGATAGCGCGAGGGCGCATCGGCCGCGACGCCCAGCGCGCTGACATGGATCAGCCGCGTCTGGCCCTCGCAGAGCCCGGCCAACCGGCGCGGCAGCGCCACATGGACGCGTTCGAAGGCGGCCTCGTCGCCCTGCAGGATCGCGATCAGGTTGACGACGATGTCCTGGCCGTTCAGCAGCGCGGCCAGCTGTGCGTCCTCATGCACATCGGCCTGCCGCAGGGTCAGGCCCGGCAGCGGCTGCAGGGCCTGCGCATGGCCGATGCGGCGCGTCGCCACCGTCAGGCGCGCGCCGCCCCGGTACTGGCGCACCAGCCGCTCGCACAGGGCGCGGCCGACAAAGCCGCTGCCGCCCAGCACCAGGATGGCCGGCGCACCGCCGCCGTTCATGGCAGGTCCGTCGCCGGCGCGCTGGCCGGTCCGATCGAGCGCCCCAGCCGCGCGCGCAGCTCGGCCCGCTCGTTGCCCATCAGCTGGGCGTAGATGGTGGCGTTGGAGAGCACGCGCTTGACGTAGTCACGCGTCTCGGTGAAGGGGATGCTCTCGGCCCAGATCGCGGCGTCCAGGGGCGGACCGTCGCGCCAGCGGCGCGGCCGGCCGGGGCCGGCGTTGTAGGCCGCGGCGGCCAGCGCCTGCGAACCGTCGAAGGCGTCCAGCACCAGCTTCAGATAGGTGGTGCCGATGCGCAGATTGAAGTCGCGGTCGGTCAGGAACTCGGGCTTGTAGGCCATGCCCACCTTCTTCGCGGTCCACTTCGCGGTGCTGGGCATCACCTGCATCAGGCCGGAGGCGCCGACATGGGAGCGCGCGTCCATCACGAAGCGCGATTCCTGGCGGATCAGGCCGTAGACATAGGCCGGATCCAGCCCGGCCTCGCGCGCCTGCGCCAGCAGCTCGGCGCGGTAGGGCATCGGGTAGCGCTGGGCCAGGTCGACCTCGCCGCGGGTGCGCTCGCTGGTGTTGATGCAGCGGTCCCAGATCTCGCGCTCGCAGGCCAGCTGCGCGGCGGCCAGCAGCTCGCGGTCGCCCATGCCGCGCAGGCTGAAGTTCCATTCGCGCACGCCCTCGCCGCGCAGGCCCAGCTGCACCAGCATCAGCGCGCGCGTCAGGCCCGCATGGCTCTGCGCCTGGCCGCGCTCGGCCGGCGTCAGCGGCAGCGGCGTGGCCGGCAGTGCCGCTCGCTGGCCCAGCTCCTCGGCGGCGAGCTTGCCGTAGAAGCTCAGCGGCGAGGCCAGGCCCTGCAGCAGGCCGCGCGCTTCGGCGGCGGTCTGGGGGTTGGCCTTCAGGCTGCGCGCCTTCCAGTAGGTCCAGGCCGGATCGAGCGCGCCGTTGCCTTCCTTCTCCAGCAGCTCGATCGCGCGCAGCAGCAGGGCCGTCCGACCCTGGCCGTCCTCGGCGCGCAGCGCGGCGCGCGCGGCCCAGGCCAGGGTCTCGTCGCTCCATTCGATGCGCTGCTTGGCGGGCTGCAGCTTCAGCGCCTTGTCGTAGTAGTCGGGCGCCTCGGGCTGCAGGCGGAAGGCCGCGGCGCGGCCGATCTGGGCCCAGACCCAGGCCGCGTTGTCGCGCGGCAGCTGGCGCTCCCAGCGCTTGCGCATGAATTCGGTGGTGGCGTCGACATCGTTGCTGGCGCTGCGCACCAGCGCGACGGTGGTCAGCTCGTCCTGCTGGCGGTTGCTGGCCGCGGCCTTGCGGGTCAGGTAGCGGCCGGCGTTGTCGATGATGTCCTTGACGCCGGCCTCGACCGGCTTGCCCAGCAGCCGCGCCGCGCCCTGCATCGCGCGCGGCCGGCCGGCCTCGGTGGCCAGGCGCAGCTTCAGCCAGACATCGTCCTCGTCCAGGCGCTTGGCCTCCAGCAGGGTGGAGGCCAGCAGCTGGCAGCCGTCGTCGCCGTCGCGCTGCGCCAGCCAGGCGGCCTTGGCCTCCTTGCGCACATCGCGGCCGGCCAGGTGCTCGGTCAGCAGCGCGTAGCAAGTGACCTCGCGGTCGTCGTTCATGCGAAAGCGCGGGTAGTCCAGCGCGAAGTTCTTCCAGTCGCGCCGCCGGCCCAGCTCCAGCAGCCAGTCGTTGCGCATGCGGTCCTCGACATAGCTGCCGGGCCAGCGGGCGTAGAAGGCCTCCAGGTCCGCCTGGGTGGCCTGGGTCAGGCGCAGGCCCAACTGCCAGTAGTCCACCCAGGGCGCCAACGCATGCTGCTGGGCCTGGGTCATGCCGGCCAGCTCGGCCAGGCGCTGGGCATCGCGGGCGCGCAGCGCCTCCCGGGCCTGCAGGATCAGCTCCGGCGAGCCGGCGCCGGTCTGGGCAAGACCCGGCCCCGCGGCACCGCCGAGCGCGGCCGCCAGGCCCAGCATCAGGCCCAGACTGCGGCGCCGGGCGCCTTCATATACTGCCGACAACAACATCTTCCTCATTCTTTTCTGACAAGGCCTTCGCCGGTGGGTGCCACGTTGCCGCAGCAGTCTTCATCTTCGTCCTCTTCTTCATCACCCGCGGCGGCGCCGGAACGCAGCGCGCTGCGCGCCGCGCTGCG
Organism: Roseateles sp. DAIF2; assembly: GCF_015624425.1. Classification (NCBI taxonomy): domain Bacteria; kingdom Pseudomonadati; phylum Pseudomonadota; class Betaproteobacteria; order Burkholderiales; family Sphaerotilaceae; genus Roseateles; species Roseateles sp. DAIF2. The sequence goes on from NZ_CP049919.1 coordinate 1,028,634, forward strand.
CGCCGCGCTGCGCCAGCAGCGCCAGCAATGGCTGCAGAGCGCGCCGGGCCAGGCGGCCGCGCCGGCCTTGGCCGGCCGGCTGCGCGAGCTGCTGGTCCAGCTGGAGCCGCAGGTGCTGGGGCTTTACTGGCCCCTGGAGGGTGAATTTAACGCAGTGCGGGACCTGCTGTCGCCCGATTGGCTGCCCGAGCCGCCGCTGCTGGCTCTGCCTTATGCCTACAAGGGCCAGGGCCGCATGGACTACCGGCGCTGGGACGGCGCCGCCGGCACGCCGGCGCTGCGGGACGAATGCGGCATCCCCAGCGGCGCCGGCGCGGTGCTGCAGCCGGACGTGGTGCTGGTGCCCTGCGTCGGCTTCACCCGCCAGGGCTTCCGGCTCGGCTATGGCGGCGGCTACTTCGACCGCTGGCTGGCGGCACACCCGGGCGTGACCGCGGTGGGCGTCGCCTGGAGCTGCGGCGAGGCGGCCTTTGCCGTCGAGCCGCATGACCAGGCGTTGATGGTGATCGCGACCGAGTTGGAGCTGATCGCACCCTGAGGCGCCTCCTTATTCCTCTCCAATGTCGCGGCGCGATTGCGCCGCCTGCTCGAGCACCCAGGCGCTGAACTGCTGCACCTCGGGCCGCAGCCGGCCCTGCTCGGACAGCAGCAGCCAGTAGACGTACGGGCTGCTCATGCGGCTTTCCGGGCCGAAGGGCTCGATCAGGTCGCCGCGCTGCAGCTGCTCGCTGACCAGGGCCAGCCGCGCCAGCGCCACCGCCTGGCCGGCCAGCGCGGCCTGCACCTGCTGGTAGGTGAAGTTCAGGTACATCCAGCGGCGCGGCTGCAGGCCCGGCGCGCCATGCTCGCGCAGCCAGCGGCGCCAGCTCAGGTAGTCGGCGCTGGGGCGCTGGTCGTCCTCCTCGGCCAGGGTGTGGCCGGCCAGGTCGGCCGGCTGCGCCAGCGGCGGCGCCTCGCCGGCGGCGGCCCGGCCCGCCAGCCAGGGGCTGATCACCGGGGTCAGGGTCTCGCCGAACAGGCGCTGCGCATCCTGGCGCCGGCCCAGCTGCTCCGGCGTCGCATAGCGCAGCGCCAGGTCGATCTCGCTGTCCTCCAGCTCGACCACCACGTCATGGGCCGAGACGCGGATGTCGATGTCCGGATGCTCGCGCTGGAAGGCCTCCAGGCGCGGGATCAGCCACAGCGAGGCGAAGGAGGCGAAGGTTGTGACATTGACGACGCGCCGGCCCTTGCTCTGGCGGATCTGCCGCACCGTGCCGTCCAGCCGCTCCAGCACCGCCACCACCGTGCCCTGCAGCTGCAGGCCGTCGGCCGTCAGCTCCACATGGCGGGTGCCGCGCAGGAACAGGGTGCAGCCGATCTCCTCCTCCAGCGTGCGGATCTGGCGGCTGATCGCGGACTGGGTCAGGTGCAGCTCCTCGGCCGCGGCGCGGAAGCTCAACAGCCGGGCCACGGCCTCGAAGGCGCGCAGCGGGCCGATCGGAAGCGGACGGTGCCGGGCTTGCGGATTCATGAGCAAATGGTATCAATCCCGCGCGTGCATCTCATTGGACCGGACTCCGGGTAGTCCCTAGGATTCACCCATGTCGCACCGGATGTCCCGGTGCCCCAGTCGGGAGTCGCAGTCATGAGTCAAACGCAATTCGCACAAGCGCTGTGGAGTCTGGCCCGCGGCGAGGCCCTGAGCCTGGACATCGGCCCCGGGCCGCGCGAGCTGAGTGTCACCGAGGGCCGGCTCTGGCTGACCCGCCAGGGCAGCGCCAGCCAGGCCGCCGAGGATATCTGGCTGGAGCCGGGCCAGAGCGTGCAGCTGCGCTCCGGCAGCCGCGTCGTCGTCGAGGGCTGGCCCCAGGCGAGCTTCCAGCTGCTGGTGCCGCCGGCCGCCTGCCCGCAGATGGCAACGCGCCTGCGTGCCGCCGCCGCTAGCGCCGCGGGCTTCCGCTCCGCGCCGTCGCATTCGTCCTCGCCTTCTCCTTCCGGGCTGGCCGCGGCTTGAGTTTCAAGGCCTGGGCGCGCAGCGCGGCCTCCAGGGCCAGCCGCGCCCAGGGGCGCATCAGCGCCGGTGATTCCATCGCCTCCTCGGGCGGCCGGTAGTAGCCCAGGGTCGTCCATTCGCCCTGCTTCAGGTAGCGGAAGGGCTCGCAGCCGGCGGCCTCGAAGCGGGGCCGGCTTTCCACATCGGTCTTCAGGTACAGCTGCTCGTCGGCGATCAGCGCGACGAACAGCTCGTCCAGGTAGAGGCCCCTGCCGCCGAACATGCGGCGCGTCCGCACGGCCCCTAGCGGGCTCAGCAGCTCGGTGCAATGGGCGGTGAATTCATCGTCATGCATGTGGCCGGACTCTACCGAATCCGGCCACAATCCGGCCTCGTCGTCGCCCCCGCCGGAGCCCCGAGTGGACAACATGCTGATGCCCGACCGCGCCGCGCTGCGCCAGAAGCTGATCCAGGAGCGCCTGGACCTGCCCCACCGCCTGGACCTGGCCGAGCAGTTGCAGAGCGTGCTGCGCATCTGGCTGCTGCGCCGCCAGGAAAAGACCATCGGCGCCTACTGGCCGATCAAGGGTGAGTTCGATCCGCTGCCGGCGCTGTACCGCTGGAGCGAGGCGCACCCGGACCGCCGTATCGGCCTGCCGGTGGTCGACAAGGACCATGGCACCCTGCGCTTTCACGTCTGGTATCCGGGCTGCCCGATGGAGGAGGACGCCTACGGCATCCCCAAGCCCAAGGACACCGAGCAGTTCCAGCCCCAGCTGATGATCCTGCCCTGCCTGGGCTATGGCCCCTGCGGCCTGCGCCTGGGCTATGGCGGCGGTTTCATGGACCGCACCCTGGCCGAGCTGACGCCGCGCCCCATTACTGCAGGCGTGGGTTACGCCCATGGTTTCTTGCCCCTCTTGAAGGCCGAGCCGACCGATGTGCCGGTGGATGCGATGCTGACGGAGGAGGGGGTGGTGTGGGATGTGAATGGGTGAGGGTGACAGGCTAAATGTGAGTGTTTAGCTGGCGTGCTGATCGCAGGCTCGTGGTCCGTACGAAGGCATCTCAAGGGTCAGGTCTTGATGAGAAATGCAGCTGGGCTTACTTGCCAGCCAGCGCCTTGTCGGTAGCCTCAACGAGGCACCTGAGGAAACGAATAGCTTTGTCGAGCTCCTCTCGCTTCACTAGGTGTGGGGCGGGCGGTGCACCGTTTGCAACTGGCTTTGAGCGATGGACTGCATCACCTCGCTTTGAAATGAGCTCATCAAGTGTTTTCCTGGCCTTCACGCAGTCGTAGTTGGCCCATTCCCAGCAGGCCGCCACATCAACTTCGAGGAAGTCCTGAAACAGCTTCTTGGTCTTGTCGGAGGTCGGGGGCTGTCTGAATTTCTGTGTTCGAGGCTCGGTGTAGGGCTCGCCGATTCAGACGAGCCCGCGCCGCATATTACGCGGCAGGTCAGGTAAATCGCTCGCCGTAGGCGATGGCGAATTGGTTCATGGCCTCCTTCCATTCCTTGGCCGCGCGGCCCCAGTCGGCCGTGATATTGCGCAGCGCCAGCCACAGGAGCTTGGTAGCGGCATCGTCACTGGGGAAGTGGCCGCGCGTCTTGATGATCTTGCGCAGCCGACTGTGGATGCTCTCGATGGCGTTGGTCGTGTAGATCACGCGCCGCACGGCTGGGCTGAAGGCGAAGAACGGGATGACCCGATCCCAGGCCCGGCGCCAGGTGGCCGTCACGGTCGGGAACTTCTGGCCCCAGGCGCTCGCCTCGAAGGCATCGAGTTCGGCCTGGGCCGCGTCAGCACTGGACGCCGTGTAGATTGGCTTCAAGGCCGCCGCCAGGGCCTTGCGGTCCTTCCAGCTCGCGAAGTCCAGGCTGTTGCGGATCAGGTGCACGATGCAGGTCTGCAGCGTCGTGGCTGGGAACACGGCAGCGAGCGCCTCGGGGATGCCCTTGAGCCCATCGGTGACGGCAATCAGGATGTCGGCGACTCCTCGGGTCTTCAGATCGTTGAAGACCTTCATCCAGAACTTCGCGCCCTCGGTGTTCTCGATCCACAGGCCCAGGATGTCGCGCGTGCCATCGGGCAGCACGCCCAGGGCCAGGTAGATAGCCTTGTTGCGCACCACCGCATCCTCGCGAATCTTCACGCGCAGAGCGTCGAAGAACACCACCGGATACATCGGCTCCAGCGGCCGGCTCTGCCAGGCCGAGACCTCGGTCATCACGGCATCCGTCACGGAGCTGATGAACTCGGGGCTGACCTCGGTGCCGTACTGCTCGGCCAGGAAGCCCTGAATCTCGCGCACCGTCATGCCACGCGCGTACATGGCCACGATCTTGTCGTCGAAGCCGGTGAAGCGCCGCTCGTGCTTGGGGATAAGGATGGGTTCGAACGAGCCGGCGCGGTCGCGCGGCACCTCGATGCGCAACGGACCGTCCTCGGTCAAGACCGTCTTGGCGGACTTGCCGTTGCGCTGGTTGCCGGCCTCCTCCGGCTTGGCCGTGCCGGGCGGATAGCCCAAGTGGTGCGACAGCTCCGCGCCCAACGCGCGCTCGATCAGCGCCTTCTTCAGCGCCATGGTCGTGGCGTTGATCTGCTCGGCCGTCATCGGCGTCGAGCCGCCGGTCAGCTGCTCAATGAGTTCCTTGGGGATCGACGGCAGCGCCGTCATGCCGGCTCCCGCCGGCTTCTTCTTGGTTGGCATAGATGCTCCTGGTCGTCATGCTATGCCTCGCACACAAAAATCCTGACAGGCTCGGAGGTCGGGTTGTGGAAGCGTTTCAGCTCTTCCTCCAGGCGTGTCAAAACAAACTTTCCTACATAGCTTCCGGTCACCACTCGAAGGCGTAGCGCCACCTCTTCACGAACGCGATCCTCAACGTACGTCTCCCACGCGGTCAGTGCCATGACCAAGCCGGCCCGCTTCAACACTTCCGCATTTGCAGGAGGCGGCTTGGGCATGGCATCAAAGTGCGCAAGCAGATCCTCCGCGTCTTTAATGGAACTTTCGAAGGATGCGAGAGCTTTTGACATGAGTGGCATGCCCTAGTGCTGAATGTGCCCTGAGAGTGGCTGTTTATCGATGTGAGTCGGCGCTAGCGAAAGGGCCACGACTTTCCTTGGGAGCCAGGCTCGCACTGTCTGATGTCGCGACGGAAGCAAGGGCGTCAACGAGTTCTTGTACAGAAGTCGCAGCTGACTTGGCAATCGCATCAAGGAATGCATTTGGCACCTTGACATGATTCTGTCGCCGAAGAATCAGGTAGGTTTGCAAAAAGGCCAGAACCCCAATCTCGAACGAAGCCATATAGATCAACCCAGACAGCTTGTGCTTCGATTGGCGCGCACCTTCTGCGTGGAATCCGACTCGAATCGATCCGGAGATCATCCGAGCAACGTCCGCTGCCTCGGCGGGAAAGTCGGATGCGCGAGCTTCTGATGCATTGTCTGGCAGCTTGAGTTCTGGCAGGGCCGCCGAAAGTCGATACGCAAGAACTGGTTGATCCTTTGCAAGGTCTGAGAGGGACTTGAGCAGGTGGCCCCGAATTTCCTGCTGCTCGGCCCCAGATTGACGCTCTGCGACCGCCACCAGAATTGGGCGAGCCTGCTGCAGCATGGATTGAGTTTCTTCGTCACTGAGTTGCCAGCTGCGTTCAGCTAACGCAGACTTGAATGCCGAAAGGATCCAATCCGGTAGTTGGGTCGTAAGCAGCTCATCTGTGACCGCGCTGTGGCGGAGCTGAAGTAGGTAAAACAGGGTTGAGCGGAGTGTCCTCTTTCGCTCGTATCGAATCTTGGCGATATAGCCACAGGCAGCAAGCAGAGCTGATCCGACAGCGCCACCGGCTGCCGCAAGCTTTGGGTCAATCGTCAGGATAGTTTCGATCACGGTCTAGAGCCCTAGTTCGGTTCCCTGGTCACAGGTCCGCCATTAAAAACTGCGGTGGCAGCCACAAGTCCCTAGTGCGATGGAACTATGCCAACAAAATACCTGTGAACGTGGCAGCTCTGGCATCTGATACCGACGCCACGATTGCTCTTTGCTCTAAGCAAGATCGTTCTGGCCTGACATTTCTCCGCGCGAGCGAGAATGCCCTCCATGGACCACACCAACTCTGCCTCCCATCTCTACGCCGCCCACCTCGCCGCCCTGCAGATCCAGGCCGAGTCGGCCCTGGCGCGTTGCGGCTATGACGCGCTGTTGATTGCTTCCGGCATCGAGAAGTACGCCTTCCTCGATGACCGGCCCTATCTGTTCCAGCCCAATCCGCATTTCAAGCATTGGCTGCCGCTGACGGCCAACCCGTACAGCTGGCTGCTGATCCGGCCGGGCCACAAGCCGCGCCTGGTCTATTACCAGCCGGACGATTACTGGCATGTGCCGCCCAGCGACCCGAGCGGCTTCTGGGTCGAGCATTTCGAGCTGATCGTGATCAGCCAGCCGGAGGATGCGGCGCGTCATCTGCAGGTGGCGGCAGGGGGGCGTGCCGCCATCATCGGCGAGGCCGACGCGGCGATCGCCGGCGTGGTGCCCAACAACCCGCAGGACCTGCTGCACCTGCTGCATTACCGGCGCGCGGTGAAGAGCGCCTACGAGCTGGAACAGATGCGTGCCGCGCAGCGCCGCGCGGTGCCGGCGCATCTGGCGGCCAAGGCGGCCTTCGAGGCCGGCGCGTCCGAGCTGGACATCCATCGCGCCTACCTGGCGGCCAGCGGCCATACCGACCGCGACCTGCCGTACTCCAACATCGTCGCGCTCAACGAGCATGGCGCGGTGCTGCATTACCAGTACCAGGACAGCCGCCCGCCGGCCGAATCGCGCGCGCTGCTGATCGATGCGGGCGCGCAGGTGAACGGCTATGCCTCGGACATCACGCGCACCTGGAGCCTGGGGCGCGACGAGCGCTTCGACGCGCTGCTGGCCGCGATGGAGCGGGCGCAGCTGGCGCTGGTGGACGAGGTGCGTGCCGGCGTCGACTACCGCGACATCCACCTGAGCACGCATCGCCATATCGCGCGCATCCTGGTGGAGCAGGGCATCGTGAAAAAGGGGCTGAGCAGCCCCGAGGCGCTGGTCGAGCAGCGCGTCACCAGCACCTTCTTCCCGCATGGCATCGGCCATCTGCTGGGCCTGCAGGTGCACGACATCGGCGGCTTCATGGCCGACGAGACCGGCGCGCCGGCGGCCAAGCCCGAGGGCCATCCCTATCTGCGCCTGACCCGCGTGCTGCAGCCCGGCATGGTGGTGACCATCGAGCCGGGTCTGTATTTCATCCCGACCCTGCTGAAGAAGCTGGCCGCCACGCCGGCCGGCGCCGCGATCGACTGGGGCCTGGTCGAGCACCTGGCCCGCTTCGGCGGCGTGCGCATCGAGGACGATGTGGCCTGCCGCGAGGCGGATCAGGCGCCGGAGAACCTGACCCGGGACGCGTTCGCGGCGGCTTGACGGACCACCCCCTACCGGCTTCGCCGGCCCCCTCCAGGGGGCGCACCCGCAGGACCGGCGGAGCCGGATCCTCGGGTGCCGCTTGGCTAGGCTGCGCGCTCGCGCCATCGGGCGGCGAGGCTTGCTGAAATGCCGCCGCGTTGGGCGGCATCCGTCAGAAGCGCATGCCCAGCCCGATGCCGAACAGCACCGGGTCGACCTTGAAGCTGCCGACCTTGCTTCCCTTGGAGGACACGTCGGTGTCGATCTTGACCTTCTTGATGTCGACGTTCAGGTACAGGTTCTTCGCGATCTCGATGTCGGCGCCGGCCTGCAGCGAGAGGCCGTAGCTGTTCTTCTTGATGCTGGGCGCCAGCGCGGCCTGCACGGCGGGATCGAAGTTGACGCTGGAGAAGCGCGTGTAGTTGATGCCGGCGCCCACATAGGGACGGAAGGTCGCGCTGGGGGCGAAGTGGTACTGCAGGCTCAAGGTCGGGGGCAGGTGCTTGAGGCTGCCGATCTTGTTGCCGCCGGCCTTCAGGTCATGCTTTTGCGGATAGGTCAGGATCAGCTCGGCCGCCCAGTTGGGCGTGAAGAAGTAGCTGATGTCGACCTCGGGGATGGCCTTGTTGTTGATCGCCAGGTTCAGGCCGGTCGAGTCCTTGTTGGCCGAGTCGAGGTGCACCACGCGGGCGCGCACCAGCCAGGGGCCTTCGGCCGTGGCGGTTTGTTGCTGCTGGGCCTGGACGGCGCTGGCGGCACCCAGCAGGCCGAAGGCGGCGGCAGCGAGGGCGAGGATCTTGTGTTGTTGATGAGACTTTGTCATTCAATGGCTCCTAGTGGATGAAGCCATTGGAAAAGCCGCCCCGCGCCACAGCCTTGCGCTGACGCAAAAGCGGCCGGCCCCTCGCGGGGAGGGGCCGGCCGACTTGAGATGGGTCAATAAAGGCGCAGAGGCTAGGGGGCTTTCGTCGCGAGCCGGCGACAGGCTAGGCGGACGGAGCGCAGGGACCGGAACGTACTTCCTGTACGTGAGGACCCCGAGCGTCCGACCAACGACGCATGGTGGCGGCGCAGCAGAAAGTCCCCTGGCCTCTCAGCCGAGCTTGAGGCGTTTGCACAGTTCCAGGGTCAGCGCGGACTGGTTCAGCGTATAGAAGTGGATCGCGGGCACGCCGCCGGCGATCAGGCGTTCGCAGAGCTGGGTGATCACGTCCAGGCCGAAGGCGCGGATCGAGGCGCTGTCGTCCATATAGCCTTCCATCTTCAGCGCGACCCAGCGCGGGATCTCGATGCCGTCGCGCGCCGCGAACTGGGCGATGCGGCCGTAGTTGTGGAAGGGCATGATGCCCGGGATGATCGGCGCCTCGACGCCCAGCTTGCGCGCGGCGTCGACGAAGTGGAAGTAAGCGTCCGGATTGAAGAAGAACTGCGTGATCGCCGCGGTGGCGCCGGCGCGCATCTTGTCGGCGAAATGCTGCAGGTCCTTGGCCGCGTAGCGCTGCTGCGGGTGGTATTCGGGATAGGCCGCCACCTCGATCTTCCAGTCCGGGCCCTGGGTCTCGCGGATGAAGCGCACCAGCTCGGCCGCATAGCGGAACTCGCCGGCGGTGGCGGTGCCGCTGGGCAGGTCGCCGCGCAGCGCGACGATGCGGCGGATGTTTTGCGCGCGGTAGGTGGCCAGGATCTCGGCGATGCTCTCGCGTGTCGAGCCGACGCAGGACAGATGCGGCGCGGCCTCGAAGCCGGTCGCGGCGATGCCCATCACCGTGGCCAGGGTCTTGTCGCGGGTGGCGCCGCCGGCGCCGTAGGTGACGCTGAAGTACTGGGGCTTGAGGGTGCCCAGCTCCTGCACCACGGTCTTGAGCTTCTCGGTGCCGACCGGCGTATTGGGAGGGAAGAATTCGAAGCTGACGGGGGGGGTGCTCATGTGGCTTGAACCCAGAGAAAGAATTCGGTGTTGCCGTCACCGCCGGTGACGGGGCTTTCGAACCAGCCGCGCTGCTGAAGGGAGCCGATCGCATCGACCGCCGCCTTCGCGCGTTGTTCGAGTTCGGCGTACTGCTTGCGGTCCTTGATCAGCCCGCCCTTGTTCAGGGCCTTCTTGCCCAGCTCGAACTGCGGCTTGATCAGCAACAGCAGATGGCCGGCGGGCGCCAGCCAGGGGGCGATGCGCGCCAGCTCGCCGAGCATGGAGATGAAGCTCAGGTCGCCGACGATCAGCGCGAAGGTCTGACCGGGGACGTACTCGCGCACATGCGTGTTCTCCAGCGCCGTGACGCGTGCGTCCTCGCGCAGGCTCGCATGCAGCTGGCTGTGCCCCACATCGATGCCGGTGACATGCGCGGCGCCGGCCTTGAGCAGCACATCGGTGAAGCCGCCGGTGCTCTGGCCGATGTCCAGCGCGTGCAGGCCCGCCACGTCGAGCCCGCTGGTCTTCAGGGCGCCTTCGAGCTTGAGACCGCCGCGCGAGACATAGCGCAGCTCGGCATCGTCGGTGACGACGAGCTGCGTATCCGGCAACAGGTCCTCGCCGGCCTTCTTGAGCACACGGCCGGCGCATTGCACGGCGCCGCTGTCGATCAGCCGCTGCGCGGCCGAGCGCGTGGGCGCCAGGCCTTGAGCGACGAGGAGTTGGTCAGCACGCATGGGGTAGCTTGTTTGCGGCGTCGCGAGCGAGGCTCAGGCTAGGCGGACGGCGCGCAGGAACCGCAACGTACTGGAGGTACGTGAGGATTCCGAGCACCGCCCAACGACGCCTGAGCTTCGCGCAGTAGCCGTCCGATCAGTAGCGGTAGGTGTCGGGCTTGTAGGGGCCCGACTTGGAGACACCGATATAGGCCGCCTGCTCGTCCGTCAGCTCGCTCAGCTGCGCATTCAAGGTCACCAGCTGCAGGCGCGCCACCTTTTCGTCCAGATGCTTGGGCAGCACATAGACCTGGCCGACCTGGTACTTTTCCTTGTGCGCGAACAGCTCGATCTGGGCGATGGTCTGGTTCGCGAACGAGCTGCTCATCACATAGCTCGGGTGTCCGGTGCCGCAGCCCAGGTTCACCAGGCGGCCCTTGGCCAGCAGGATGATGCGCTTGCCATCCGGGAAGATCACATGGTCGACCTGGGGCTTGATCTCTTCCCACTCGTACTTCTCGATCGAGGCGATGTCGATCTCGTTGTCGAAGTGGCCGATGTTGCAGACGATGGCGTTGTGCTTCATCGCGGCCATGTGCTCATGGCGGATCACGCCCTTGTTGCCGGTGGTGGTCACGAAGATGTCGGCCTTGTCGGCGGCGTACTCCATCGTCACGACGCGGTAGCCTTCCATCGCGGCCTGCAGCGCGCAGATCGGGTCGATCTCGGTGACCCAGACCTGGGCTGACAGCGCCCGCATGGCCTGGGCCGAGCCCTTGCCCACGTCGCCATAGCCGGCGATCACGGCGATCTTGCCGGCCACCATCACGTCGGTGGCGCGCTTGATGCCATCCACCAGCGACTCGCGGCAGCCGTAGAGGTTGTCGAACTTGCTCTTGGTGACCGAGTCGTTGACGTTGATCGCGCGGAACAGCAGGGTGCCCTTGTCCGACATCTCCTTCAGGCGATGCACGCCGGTGGTGGTCTCCTCGGTCACGCCGATGATCTCGGCGCTCTTGCGGGTGTACCAAGTGCTGTCGGCGGCGATCTTGGCCTTGATCGCGGCGAACAGGATGCGCTCCTCCTCGCTGCCCGGATTGGCCAGCACCGACAGGTCCTTCTCGGCTTTCTGGCCCAGATGCATCAGCAGGGTCGCGTCGCCGCCGTCATCCAGGATCATGTTCGGGCCTTCGCCGGCCGAGCCCTTGGGGCCGAACTCGAAGATGCGGTGCGTGTAGTCCCAGTAGTCCTCCAGGGTCTCGCCCTTGTAGGCGAACACCGGCGTGCCCTCGGCCACCAGCGCGGCGGCGGCATGGTCCTGGGTCGAGAAGATGTTGCAGGAGGCCCAGCGCACCTCGGCGCCCAGCGCCTGCAGGGTTTCGACCAGCACGCCGGTCTGGATCGTCATGTGCAGCGAGCCGGTGATGCGCGCGCCCTTGAGCGGCTGGGTGGCGGCGTATTCCTTGCGGATCGCCATCAGCGCGGGCATCTCGCTCTCGGCGATCTTCAGTTCCTTGCGGCCCCAGGCGGCCAGGGAGATGTCGGCGATCTTGAACTGGTCGGCGGCCAGGGTCTTCTTCAGCACAGCAGCATTCATTGCAAAGCTCCTTCGGTATGAAGCCGCAATATGCGAACGCGGGGCGTTAGACGGTCGATCACCCACGTCGGACATTGCGGGTGAGCGCGGTTGCAGTGGCCCGGGACAAGTCCTGGGACGATCCGAGCCTGGCCTCTGAAGGGTGCGAGAGGTTGCAACGCTCCTCGGAAGGCTTGCATTCTAGCCGCACGCCGCCCCGCCGATGCGCGGAACAAGTCCGCAATCCCGGCTTTCACTGGGACAATCCGCCCCCATGTTGCCCTTTGCCTCCTGCCCGCCGGCGGCGCTGCGCGCCCTGAGCGGCATCCTGACCGATATCGACGACACCCTGACCGCCGACGGCGGCATCGCCCCCGAAGCCCTGGCGGCCCTGCACGAGCTGCAGGCGGCCGGGGTGCCGGTGATCGCCATCACCGGCCGCCCGGCCGGCTGGAGCGAGCCCTTTGCGCTTGCCTGGCCGGTGGCGGCCATCGTGGCCGAGAACGGCTCGGTGATGCTGCGTCGCAGCGCCGCCGACGGCGGCCTGCTGCGCGACTTCAGCCAGGACGAGGCCACCCGCGCGGCCAACTTCGCGCGCCTGCAGGCCTGCGCGGCCGATGTGCTAAAGCGCGTGCCCGGCGCGACCCTGGCGACCGACAGCCCCGGCCGCCTGACCGACATCGCCGTCGACCACAGCGAGTTCGCGCATCTGGACGCGGCGCAGATCGAGGCGGTCTGCGCGGTGATGCGCGAGCATGGCCTGACCGCCACGGTCAGCTCGATCCACATCAACGGCTGGATCGGCGAGCACAGCAAATGGAGCGCCGCCGAATGGGCGGTGCCCATGCTGCTGCAGCGCCCCTTCGCGCCGCGGGACTGGGCCTATGTCGGCGACTCGACCAACGACCAGCTGATGTTCGAGCGCGTGCCGCTGTCGGTCGGCGTGGCCAATATCGCGCGCTTCCTGCCGCAGCTGCGGCACCGGCCCGCCTATGTCACCGCCGGCGAGCGCGGTCTCGGCTTCGCCGAGCTGGCCGCGGCGCTGCTGGCGGCGCGGCGCGCCGGGTGATGAGCAACAAGGGCGGCGTGCAGCGCCTGCTGCTGGTCGAGGACGACGTCAAGCTGGCCGGCCTGATCGCCAACTTCCTCGGTCAGCATGGCTTCGAGGTGCTGCTGGAGGAGCGCGGCGACCGCGCGCTGGCCCGCTTCGAACGTGAGCGGCCGGACCTGGTGCTGCTGGACCTGATGCTGCCGGGCCTGGACGGCCTGGCGGTCTGCCGCGAGCTGCGCCGCCTGCATCCCGAGGTGCCGCTGCTGATGCTGACCGCGCGCGATGCGCTGGCGGACCAGGTGCTGGGTCTGGAGTCCGGCGCCGACGACTATGTGATCAAGCCGGTCGAGCCGATGCTGCTGCTGGCGCGGCTGCGCGCGCTGCTGCGCCGCGGCGCGGTGGCGGCCCCCCCGGCGCCGGCGCCGCTGCGCCTGCTGGGCGGGGCGCTGCGCTTGTGCGCGGCAAGGCGCGAGGCCCATCTGGCCGAGCAGCCGCTGCTACTCAGCACCCAGGAGTTCGAGATGCTGTGGGCGCTGGGCCAGCGCGCTGGCCAGGTGCTCTCGCGCGACGAGCTGCTGCAGGCGCTGCGCGGCCTGGAGTTCGACGGCCTGGACCGCAGCGTCGACCTTTGCATCAGCCGGCTGCGCCGCAAGCTGGGCGACACCGCCCGCACCCCGGCGCTGATCAAGACCGTCTGGGGTCGCGGCTATCTGCTGGTGCCCTGACGACGATGCTGCGCTTTTATCTGCGTCTGCTGCTGCTGTTGCTGCTGGTCGGGCTGCTGGCGGTCTGGGGTGTCGGCATCTGGTCGGAGCGCCATTTCGGCCCAAGTACCCAGGCCTATTTCCATGAGCTGACGCGCGGCATGGTGTTCGAGCTGCGCGAGCGCCTGGCACCGCTGCCGCGGGCGCAGCGGCCTGCGGCGCTGGCCGCGCTGCAGCCGCATCATGGCTGGCACCTGAGCCTGCGTCGCGGGGCGCCGGAAGGCTTGCAGGCGGCCGAGCTGGCACAGCTGGCGGCTCATGGTTTCGTGCAGCGCCAGGAACATGAGCTGCTGCTGGTGCCGCTGGATGCCGACCATCGCGGCGGCGACTGGTTGGAGGTGCGCTGGCCGACCGAGAAGGGACCGGGCAGTGGCAACTGGTTGCTGCTGATCATCGTGCCCGTCGTGGCCGCGATGGCGCTGGCCCTGCTGCTCTGGTCGGGCCTGTTGTGGCGCGACCTGCGCCGCCTGCGCCGGCAGTCGCAGCGCCTGGCCGCCGGCGAGCTGGGCAGCCAGGTGACCCTGTCACGCTACTCCGAGCTGCGCGGCCTGGGCGAGCAGTTCAACACGATGAGCCGCGAGACGGCCGCGATGGTGGAGCAGCAGCGCGCGCTGACGCGGGCGGTCTCGCATGAGCTGCGCACCCCGGTGGCGCGGCTGCTGTTCGAGCTGCAGCTGCTGCGCCAGGCCGCCGACGCGGCGCAGCGCGAGGCCCTGATCGACGCGCTGCACGACGATGTCGGCGAGCTGGACCGCCTGATCACCGAGCTGCTGAACCTGGCCCAGCTGGAGCAGCGTCAGCAGCGCCCCGCGCCGGGCCGGCTGCTGGCCGGCCCCTGGCTGCAGGGCCTGCTGGCGCAGACCGCGCGCGAGGCCGGGCGGCCCGAGCTGAGCCTGGAGCTGGTGCTGCCGCCGGAGCCGGGCCTGGAGCTGGTGCTGCACGAGCGCCTGCTGAAACAGGCGCTGCTGAACCTGCTGCGCAATGCCGCCCGCCATGCGCGCGCGCGCATCTGCCTGCGCCTGGAGGTCCTGGCCGAGGGCTGGCGCCTGAGCGTGGAGGACGACGGGCCCGGCATCCCGCCGCAGGCGCGCGAGCGCGTGCTGCAGCCCTTTGTGCGCCTGGACGAGGCGCGCGACCGCGCCAGCGGCGGCGTCGGCCTGGGCCTGTCGATCGCGCTGCGGGTGGCGCAGTGGCACGACGGGCGGCTGTGGGTGGACGAGGCCGCGCTGGGCGGGGCCGCGCTGCGTCTGCAATGGCCGCGGCCGGCGTGACGAGCTGGCAGGCTGTTGAAAACCGACTGCGGCGGCCATCTGCGTCGTTGCGCGGTGCTCGGAATCCTCGCGTGCCCCCAGTACGTTCCGGTTCCTGCGCTCGGGGCGCCTCCTAGCAGTTGGCCGTCCTCGCGACGGTTTTCAACAGCCTGTTGTGGCGCAATCCCACGTCGCGGACAGGGCCTGCATCCAAACCACGCCGCTCTGCGTACAGCGTTCCGAGGCAGGACCGGCCGGTCCTGCCCGCCCACCACCGACGAGGAGCTGCAATGAACCACCCCATCAAGTCCCGCGCGAAGTCCGTGCCGATGCTGCTGGCGGCCCTGGCACCCGTGGCCCTGCTGGGCGCCTGTGCGATGTCCGGGGCGTCGATGAGCGGCGGGGCGATGCCCGGCTTCTCCCAGGCGGGCCTGCCCACCGCCGTGCAGGTGCCCGAGGGGCATCGGGTGTCGATGGAGACGGTCGGGGTCGGCAGGATCGCCTACGAATGCCGGGCCAGGAAGGACATGGCCGGCCAGTTCGAATGGGCCTTTGTCGGACCGGAGGCGACCCTGACGGACCGCCGGCGCCAGACGGTCGGCAAGTACTACGGCCCGCCAGCGACCTGGGAGTCGAGCGACGGCTCCAAGCTCACCGGGACCCAGGTCGCGGTGGCGCCGGCCATGGCCGGCAGCATCCCCCTGCAGCTGGTGAAGGCCAACCCGGCCATGGGCGCCGGCGCGATGCAGGGCGTCAGCCATATCCAGCGCGTTGCGACCCAGGGCGGCGTCGCGCCGCAGGCGGCCTGCGATGCGACGACGGCCGGCCAGAAGCAATGGGTGAGCTATCAGGCGGACTACATCTTCTGGACGCCCGTCGCGATGCGCTGAGGCGGGCCGCGATACGGCGTTCGCGCGCGCCGTCTCGCTACAGTTTTCTACAGATTCCCGACAAGTCCTGCCGGACTGCCGGAGGGGCGATTCCTAGCATGAGCGGGTCAGAAGCAAAGGCCTTAGCCGCTGTTGTTCCTCCTCATGCTGTTCGCCTACCTCTCGTCCCTGCTGGAGCGCCTGCGCGCCCGCCCCGATCGCGCGCCGGCCCTGCTGCCCACCGATGCGGCCCGCCGGCGCTGGCTGGGCTCAATCCTTGGTCGGTCCGGGGCGTCGCAGCAGCAGCTCGCGCCTCCGGCCGCCAGCCTGCATCTGGCCACCGGGCCCTATTGCCACCGCCTGACCGCGAACCGCGAGAGCCGCGTGCTGTGGACGCGCCGGCTCGGCGCCAGCCGGGCGCGGGTCGAGCTGTCGATGGAGTTGGGCGTCTCGGCCTGGATGCCGCACAAGGACCGCGAGAGCGGCGGCATGTGGCAGCTCAGCGCGGTGCCGGTGTGGCGCTTCTGGGCCTCGGATGAATCCACCCATTTCATCGAGCTGGGCGTCGGCCCCAGCCTGCTGAGCCGCAAGCGCTTTGCCGGCCGCCAACTGAGCACCCATTTCCAGTTCGCCGACCACATCGGCCTGGGCCGCCGCATCGGCGAGCAGAACCGGCTCGGCATGCGCATCTCGCATTTCTCCAACGCGAGCATCAAGCGACCGAATCCCGGCCTCGATGTCTTGCAGCTGCTGCTGTGGCGCCGCATGAAGGCGGCCCAGTCCTAGGCGCTCAGCCGCCGTCTCACCACCCCCATCCCTTCGCGCCATGGCGCCGCGGCACCTCGCTGCCGCGGCCGGCTCCTGCGCGCTTTTTTTCATCTTCCTCTCACTTCCCCCGATGACCTTGCAGTTCCCCTCGTTCTCCCGTTTCTTTTTCCATGTCGCGTTGTTGGGCCTGAGCTGCGGCAGCGCCGTCGCGCAGACCGCGAGCGAGGGCGCGATGAGCCTGCACCTGGCCCAGGGCAAGACCTACCAGCGTGCGACCCTGAACTGGGAGGGGCCGGTGCTGTGGACGCGCCGGCTCGGCGAGCAGGCGCGGGTGGAGCTGAACCTGGAGCTGGGCCTGTCCTATTGGCGGCCCAGGGCCGGCGCGAAGCCCGGCAATATGAGCCAGCTCAGCGCGGTGCCGATGTGGCGCTTCTGGCTGAGCCCGGAGTCGCGCCTGTTCTTCGAGCTGGGCATCGGCCCCAGCCTGCTGAGCCGCAAGGAGTTCGCCGGCCGCAATCTGAGCACCAACTTCCAGTTCGCCGACCATGTCGGCCTGGGCTATGCGATCGACGATCACACGCGCCTGGGCCTGCGCTACTCGCATTTCTCCAATGCCAGCATCAAGCGGCCCAATCCGGGCCTGGACATCATCCAGCTGACGCTGTCGCGCAGCTTCTGAGGCGCGGGCTCAGGCGGCGGTGGCGCGGCGGCGCAGCGCCAGCATGTCCTCGCGCGGCGCCAGGCCGAACAGGCGCCGGTATTCGCGGCTGAACTGCGAGGGGCTTTCGTAGCCGACGCGGTGCGCGGCGCTGGTGGCGTCGAGCCCGTCGCCCAGCATCAGCCGGCGCGCCTGCTGCAGGCGCAGCTGCTTCTGGTACTGCAGCGGCGACAGCGCGGTCAGCTGCTTGAAGCGCTGGTGCAGGGTCGAGGGGCTCATATGGGCCTGGCGGGCTAGCGCCTCGATGCGCAGCGGCTCGGCGAAGTTCTGGGTCAGCTGGTCGATCACGCGCGCCAGGCGGCGCATCGCACCATCGCCCTGGGCCAGTGCGCGCAGGCGCGGCCCCAGCGGGCCGGTCAGCATGCGGTACAGGATCTCGCGCTGCAGCAGCGGCGCCAGCAGGCGCAGGTCCTGCGGCTGGTCCAGCAACTGCAGCAGGCGCAGTGCCGCATCCAGCAGCGGTGCGGTCACCGGCGCCACCTCCAGGCCGCCGGCGGGCGCGGCTGTATTGGCCGGCGCCGGGTCGGCGTCCAGCTCCAGCAGCAGGTCGCTCAGGGTCTGGGTCGCGCAGGACAGGCGCAGGCACAGATAGGGCCGCTCCGGGCTGGCCTCGACGATGCGCCCGCGCGGCAGCATCGTCACCGACACCAGCAGGCAATGCAGCGGGTCGTAGCGGATCAGCGCCTCGCCGACCTGCGCCTCCTTGCGGCCCTGCAGCACCAGCACCACGCCGGGCTCGTAGACCGCCGGCAGCGGCTGGGCCGGGGCGCTGGCGCGGATCAGGCGCAGCCAGGGCAGGGCGGTCGGATGCAGGCCGTCGCCCGGCGCATGGCGCAGCGCCGCCTCGATCGCGCGCTGGCGCAGCGGCATCGGTTCGGTTTCGATGATCGGATCACGTGGTGCTTGCAGCGGGTCGTCCTTGGCCATGCGGCCATTGTGCAAGTGGCGGGCCGCCGCGGCGAGGGTGCCGGCACCAGCCGCGCAGGATTGGGCAAGGATGCGCGAGTTTTGTGCTGGGCCTGCTGGCGGCGGCTTCCTAAGCTGCGAGCCATCGCTGCGGCAAGGGGCCGCGGCGCCCCAAGTGCTGAAGGAGCCGTTCGATGGCAAACGAAAATTCATCCCAGGTGCTGCCGCGCCGCCGCCTGGGCCGCAACGGGCCCGAGGTCTCGGCCCTGGGCCTGGGCTGCATGGGCATGTCGGACTTCTACGGGCCGAGCGAGGACGCGCGCTCGCTGGAGGTGCTGCACCATGCGCTGGACCTGGGCCTGAACTTCCTGGACACGGCCGATATGTATGGCGTCGGCGCCAACGAGCGCCTGCTGGGCCGGCTGCTGGCGACGCGCCGCGACGAGGTGGTGCTGGCGACCAAGTTCGGCCATGTGCGCGCGCCGGACGGCACGGTGCTGCGCATCGACGGCAGCCCGGCCTATCTGCGGCGCGCCTGCGATGCCAGCCTGGAGCGCCTGGGCGTCGAACAGATCGACCTCTACTACCAGCATCGGGTCGATCCCAATGTGCCGATCGAGGAGACCGTCGGCGCGCTGGCCGAGCTGGTCCGGGCCGGCAAGGTGCGGCATATCGGGCTGTCGGAGGCCTCGGCCGCGACGATACGGCGCGCCGCCGCGGTGCACCCGATCGCCGCGGTGCAGACCGAGTATTCGCTGTGGAGCCGCGATGTGGAGGACGAGGTGCTGCCGGCCTGCCGCGAGCTGGGCATCGCGCTGGTGCCCTACAGCCCGCTGGGCCGCGGCTTTCTGACCGGCGCGATCCGCAGCGCCGAGCAGCTGGCGCCGGACGACCGGCGCCGCATCCATCCGCGCTTCGAGGGCGGCAATCTGGACCACAACCTGGCCTTGGCCGATGCGCTGGCGGCGCTGGCGCGCGAGCGCGGCCACACGCCGGCCCAGCTGGCGCTGGCCTGGCTGCTGGACCAGGGGCCGGATATCGTGCCCATCCCCGGCACCCGCAGCCGCGCGCGCCTGGAGGAAAACGCCGCGGCCGCGCGTATCGGGCTGGATGCCGAGCTGCGCGCCGCCATCGCCGCGCTGCTGGCGGCCCATCCGGTGGCCGGCACGCGCTACCCGGCGGCGCAGATGGCGGCGCTGAACGCCTGAATGAAGAAGGCCTGGGCGGGCTTCCGCTCAGGCCGCGAGGCCGAGGAACTCGAGCATGCGCTGCAGCTCGTCGTCCAGCGCGGCGCGGAACAGCGCCCCCTTGGGCCGCGGGCCGGCAAAGCCCAGTTCGTGCTTGAGCCGGCCCGCCTTGTCGACGCTGAGGTTGGCCCAGCCCAGCATCTGCTCGCCCCACAGCAGCGGCAGCGCGTAATGGCCCATCGTGCGCCGGGCGGCCGGCGTGTAGGCCTCGAACTTGTAGGTCCAGCCCCAGAGGCGTTCGAAGCGGCGCCGGTCCCAGACCACCGGGTCGAAGGGGGCCAGCAGGCGCAGCTGCTCGTCCGGCGCATGGCGGCGGCTGCGCGGGTTCTCGTCGGCCGGCCAGAACCAGGTCTGGCCCTCGACCGTGGCGCTGGCATGGCGCTGCTTCGCTTCCTTGAAGGCCGCGCGCACCTCGGCGCGCAGATGCGGCGCGCCATAGCCGAGCAAGGTGGCCAGGTAGCCGAAGCTGGCGGCCGGCAGCGGCGCGTACAGCGCCAGCACCATGTCCAGCAGGGTCTCGGCGCGGGCGCGCCGCGCGGCGGGGCTGTCGTCGGCCGGCGGATGCTCGATCGCCTCGTAGACGCGGGTGCCGCTGTCGCGGCGCTTGACGCGCAGCAGGCCGCGGTAATGCAGGCCGTCCAGCAGCTGGGTCGAGATGTTCAGCTCGCCGCCCCAGTAGCCGGGCATGCGGCCATGGTGGGCGAACTCCTCCAGCAGTTGCTTCGGATGCGTCGGGCCGCGCTCGCGCACCACGGCCAACAGCTGCTCGGCCTTGGCCAGGGTCGGGGCATCCCAGGCGCGGCGCGCCACGCGCGGATGCAGCAGGGCCAGGGTCGAGCGCTCGACGAAGCCGTAGTTGACGAAGCAGTCCTCCTCGATCTTCAGCCGGGCGTAGCGCTGCTCCAGCAGTCCGGCGTGGTAGTCCTTGACGCGGTGGCGCAGGATCAGGTCCTGGGCCCGCGCCGGCGCGCGCATCGGATCGGCCTGCACAAAGCCCAGGCGGTTGATCGCGGCGCCCAGGCTGGTCGGGCGGAACAGGCTGCGCGTGATCGCGTAGCGGCGCAGCTCGTCGAGGGTCGGGGCGCTGACGGGTTTGAGGCTCAAGGTCGGGCTCGGCTGGCGGATCCTGGGAGCCGCAGCATACGCAGCCCCTGCTGACGCCGGCTGTCAGTTGCTGCGCGGCGTGCCGAGCTGGCGTTGCTCGTCGGTGTCCATCTGCATCTCGTAGCTGAAGAAGCGGTTGCGGCCCTGCGCCTTGGCGGTGTAGAGCGCATCGTCGGCGCGCAGCAGCAGGCCCTCGGCGGTGGTGCTGGCGTCGGGCACGCAGGTGGTGATGCCGCCGGACAGGGTGATGTGCGGCGCCACCGGCGAGTCCGGATGCGCGATCGCGCGCATGCCGACCAGACGCATCAGCGCGCGCGCGTAGGTCATCGCGCCGGAGCGCGGCGTGCGCGGCAGCAGCAGCGCGAACTCCTCGCCGCCATAGCGCGCGGCGCAGTCGGCCGGGCGGCGGCAGGTGTCGCGCAGCAGCTGGGCCACCTGGCGCAGGCAGGCATCGCCCTCGACATGGCCGCGGCCGTCGTTGTAGCGCTTGAAGTGGTCGACATCGCACAGCATCAGGGTCAGCGGCTGCTGCTCGCGGCGCGCCAGCTCCAGCTCCTTGTGCAGGCGCTCGTCGAAGGCGCGCCGGTTCATCAGCCCGGTCAGCGCGTCGATGCTGGACAGCTCCTGCAGCTGGGTGTTGGCCTGGCGCAGCTCCTCGGACAGGGTCACCAGGCGCTGGCGCATCTGGGCCAGGCGCTGCATCGCGCGCAGCTTGGCATGCAGCACCATCGGCGAGACCGGCTTGACCAGGTAGTCGTCGCCGCCCGACTCGATGCCCAGCCAGACATTGCGCTCCTGGTCATGCTGGGACAGGAAGATGATCGGCGTCCAGCCGCCCGGCTCGGCCGCGCGCATCGCGCGGGCCGCCCAGTAGCCGTCGTTGACCGGCATCTCGACGTCCAGCAGCACCAGATCGGGGCGATGGCGCCGGAACAGCTCCAGCGCCCAGTCCGCGCCGTCGGCCTCCAGCACCCGGTGGCCGGCCAGGTCCAGCTCGGCCGCCAGCGCCACCCGGGTGGCGCTCTGGTCGTCGACGACCAGGATGGTCAGCGGTGACGGGGAGCTGGGCAGCGGCAGGGGAATGGTGGCGGACATCCCTTGAGATCGGCCGCGGCGCAGGCTTCTTGAGTCCCTAGGCCGAGGTACAGGTCACGATGCGCCCAGCCCGCCCCAGGTGCTGGCGCGCTGCTCCAAGGTGTCCATCTGCATCTCGAAGCTGAAGAAGCGGTTGCGGCCGCGCGACTTGGCGGCGTACAGCGCGTCGTCGGCGCGGCGCAGCAGGCCCTCGACCGTGGTGTCCTCGTCGGGCGTGCAGGTGGTGATGCCGCCGGACAGGGTGACATGGGGCGCGACCGCCGAGCAGGGGTGCGGCAGGCCGCAGCGCTCCAGGGTGCGCAGCACCGCGCGCGCGAAGGTCATCGCGCCGGAGCGCGGCGTGCCGGGCAGGATCAGCGCGAACTCCTCGCCGCCGTAGCGCGCCGCGCAGTCGCGCGGGCGCCGGCAGGTCTCGCTCAGCAGGCGCGCCATGCGCTGCAGGCAGAGATCGCCCTCGACATGGCCCAGGCTGTCGTTGTAGCCCTTGAAATGATCGATGTCGCACAGCACCAGGGTCAGCGGCTGTTGCTCGCGGCGCGCGCTGGCGATCTCCTGCTGCAGGCGCAGGTCGAAGGCGCGGCGGTTCAGCAGCCGGGTCAGCGCGTCCTCATGGCTGATGCGGGTCAGCTGCTCGTTGCTGGCGCGCAGCTCGTCGGAGAGCTCGATCAGCCGGGTCTGCATGCGGCGCAGGCGCTGCATCGCGCGCAGCTTGGCCTGCAGCACCGTGGTCGAGACCGGCTTGACCAGGTAGTCGTCGCCGCCGGACTCGATGCCCTGCCAGAGGTCCTGGTCCTGGTCGCGGCTGGACAGGAAGATGATCGGCGTCCAGCCGCCGGCCTCGGCCGCGCGCAGCTGGCTGGCCACCCAGTAGCCGTCATGGCCGGGCATCTCGACGTCCAGCAGCACCAGATCGGGCTTGGCGGCGCGGAACCGGGCCAGCGCCGCATCGCCCGAATCCGCCTCCAGCACCTGGTGGCCGGCCGCCAGCAGCTGCGCCGCCAGGACCTTGCGGGTGCTGGTCTGGTCGTCGACGACCAGGATCTGCAGCGGCGGCAGCGAGGAGGGCAGCATCGCGGGAAGGCCCGGCGTAAGAGGGTGTAACGATTATCCGGACCGGCCCGAAGCTGGGCACAGGGTTTGTGCGGGGTGCCGCCCCCCGCGTCTCAATGGGGGCGATCGGCCTGCTGCAGCGCCTCGCATTGCGCATGCTGGCGCCAGCGCGGCTGGGCACATTGCTTCTGCATGCAGCGGTACAGCGCGAACTCGGTGCGCTGCCCGCATTGGGCGCGCGGCGTCTCGGGGCCGGCCGCCGTCCGGGTCGGACGCGCCGGCGCTGCCGCCGCCTCGCGCCGCGGCAGCATCTCCTCGTCCGGCGCCAGGGCCTCCGCCGGCCGGCCGGCGGCGGTCGGCTCGCCGGGCAGCTCCAGGGGCTCGGCGGCGCTGGCGGCCGAGGCCGGCGGGGCAGGCTGGGCCGAACGGGCCAGGGCCTCTTCGGCACGCGCCAGATCCGCCTCGTGGCGCGCCTGGCGCGTCGCGTCGGGGGCCACGGGCGCGGCGGCCTGCTGCGGGGCAGGCCGCGGCGGCCAGTCGATCAGGCCGGACTGCCAGGCGCCGAGGCCGGCGACCGCGAACAGGCCCAGCACGCCGGCCAGCGCGCCCAGGCGCACCGGGCGGCGCGGCGGCCGGGCCGGCAGCGGCCGCGGGCGCTGCGGCCGGTCCTCGTCCGTCTGGGCCGGCTGGGCCGCCAGCAGGCGGTCGATCGGCGGCGGCTCGGGCGGTGGGGCTGTCTTCTCGTCCTCTTCGGTATTGGCCTGCGCCAGCTTGGCCAGGAACTCGGGCGTCAGGAAGGCGTTGACATCGGCCTCGGACAGGATGGCCGGCGCCGGTGGTGCTGCGGCCTCATGACCGTCCGCCGGCGGGCCGCTGCCCAGCCAGGCGCGGAACTGGGCGATGTCGGCCGGCCGGTCCTGCGGCCGGGCCGAGCTGGCGGCGTCCAGCGTGCGCAGCAGCGGGGCGGCGAAGCGCACCCGCGGATCCTGGCCGAAGCGGCGCCGCACCAGCGCCTGTGCCGATTCGCCCTGGGCGCCGAGGCGGCGCGTCGCGGCCGGCGCGGGCAATTCCCCGCCGATGCAAAATTTCACAACTTCGCTCAGCGCATACAGGTCCAGCGCGGCGCCCGGGGCCGATCCGGGCGGCAGCGCGGCCTGCTCACGCGGCGCGAACGCGGCCTGCGCCTCGGTCAGCGCGCTGCCCGTGGCGGCGCGGGCCAGCGCCGCGGCGGCCCAGTCGGGGCCGAGCAGCAGCGGACGGTCGTCGGCCAGCAGCAGGATGTTGGCCGGCTGCACGCCGCCATGCAGATGGCCGCCGCGATGGAAGGCGGCCAGCGCGCCGAGCAGCCCGTCCAGCAGGGCCAGCAGCGCCACCTCGTCGGGCGGGCCGGGCATCTCGCGGCGCAGCGCCAGCAGCGGCTGGGCATCGTCGAGATAGGGGCTGATGCGATAGGCCGTGCCCTGCGCATGCCAGAGCCGCTGCACCGGCAGCAGCGAGGGATGCTGGCAGCGCGCCAGCGCGCGCGCCTCCTCGGCGAAGGCCTGCAGGCCCTGCGCATAGGCCTCGGCCTGCGCGGGCTCGGCCGCGCCGACCTGGCCGGCGGTGCCGCGCCGCGCCAGCGCCGCGGGGAAATACTCCATCACGGTGACCGCCAGGCCCAGTTCCAGATCGGTGGCCAGATAGCTCAGCGAGGAGCCGCTGGTGGCCAGCAGGCCATGCAGCTGGTAGCCGTCGAGCCGGTGCCCGTCGGGCAGCACCTGCAGAGCGGGATCGGGTGTGGCGGGCTGGGCGGTGGACGGGGGCATGCGCGGCCTGGGGCGAGTCGGGTCGACTGCAGCTTAGCCAGCGGCGCGCGGGTGCTTGTACGCATTTGTTGCGGCGCGGCGGGCATGTGTTTCGGCCGGGCATGAAAAAGGCCGCCAGAGGGCGGCCTTGCAGGCGGAGGATGCTGCCTTGTGGTCTTCGTTCACATCGCTGCGCGATATGAACTTCGCCCCAAGGCTGCCGATCCGCTGCGCGGATGCCGGGCTTACAGCCCGGCCGCTGCACGCAGCGCGGCAGCCTTGTCTGTACGTTCCCACGAAAACTCCGGCTCCTCGCGGCCGAAGTGGCCGTAGGCGGCGGTCTTGGCGTAGATCGGGCGCAGCAGGTCCAGCATCTGGATGATGCCCTTGGGGCGCAGGTCGAAATGCTCGTTGACCAGGGCGGCGATCTTGTCGTCGCTGATCACGCCGGTGCCTTCGGTGTAGACGGTCACGTTCATCGGGCGCGCGACACCGATCGCGTAGGCGACCTGGATCTGGCATTGCTTGGCCAGGCCGGCGGCGACGATGTTCTTGGCCACATAGCGCGCGGCATAGGCGGCCGAGCGGTCCACCTTCGTCGGATCCTTGCCCGAGAAGGCGCCGCCGCCATGCGGGCAGGCGCCGCCGTAGGTGTCGACGATGATCTTGCGGCCGGTCAGACCGCAGTCGCCCTGCGGGCCGCCGATGACGAAGCGGCCGGTCGGGTTGATCAGGTACTTGGTCTCCTGCAGCCATTCCTTGGGCAGCACGGGCTTGATGATCTCCTCGATCACCGCCTCGATGAACTCGGGCTTCATCTTGGCGCCGTCGCTCATCTCCGGGCTGTGCTGGCTGGACAGCACGACGGTGTCGATGCTGTGCGGCTTGCCGTCCACATAGCGCATCGTCACCTGGCTCTTCGCGTCGGGACGCAGGAAGGGCAGGCGGCCGTCCTTGCGCAGCTGGGCCTGGCGCTCGACCAGGCGGTGCGCGTAATAGATCGGCGCGGGCATCAGCTCGGGCGTCTCGTCGCAGGCGTAGCCGAACATCAGGCCCTGGTCGCCGGCGCCGATGTTCAGGTAGTCGTCGCTGGCGCGGTCGACGCCCTGGGCGATGTCGTTGCTTTGCTTGTCATAGGCGACCAGCACCGCACAGCCCTTGTAGTCGATGCCGTACTCGGTGTTGTCGTAGCCGATGCGCTTGATCGTGTCGCGCGCCACCTGGATGTAGTCCACATGGGCGTTGGTCGTGATCTCGCCGGCCAGCACGACGAGGCCCGTGTTGCACAGGGTCTCGGCGGCCACGCGGGAAAGCGGGTCCTGGGTGAAGATTGCATCGAGAATCGCGTCCGAGATCTGGTCCGACACCTTGTCGGGGTGACCCTCGGAGACGGATTCCGAAGTAAAGAGAAAATCGCTGCTCGCCACTTTTACACTCCTAGTCATCAGTCCATCGGCGTTGCCGTGCTGGTCAGGAGACGCGGCGAACGCTTTAGCGGCATTTGTAGAGCTTGACAGCCCGGCGGGCTTTCGATGTCTCGATAAGCACCCGCATCGCCCCGCAAGTTGTCCAAATTAACTCGGCGATGGCCCGATTATAGAAAGATGTTGCAGCTCTTCCGCGCCTTGTCTCGTTGTCCCCTGTGGCTTTTGCATGGTTTCGGCGCCATGGCCGGCTGGTTGAGCTATCTGCTGTCGCCCAGCTACCGCCGGCGCTTCCAGGCCAATGTGCGCGGCGCCGGACTGACGGCCGCCCAGGCCCGGCCCGCGATCGCCCATGCCGGACGCATGATCGCCGAGCTGCCCTGGCTGTGGCTGCGCCGCGTGCCGCTGGGCCCGGTGGTGCGCTGGGAGGGCGGTGAGCTGGTCGAGACGGCGCTGGCGCAGCAACGCGGCCTGGTGCTGCTGACCCCGCACCTGGGCTGCTTCGAGGTGACGGCCCAGGCCTATGCCGAGGCCTTCGGCGCGCGGGCGCCGATCACGGTGCTGTTCCGCCCGGCGCGCAAGGCCTGGATGCGCGAGCTGATGGACGGCGCGCGCGAGCGCAAGGACCTGGCCGCCGCGCCGGCCAGCCTGGCCGGTGTGCGCCAGATGCTGCGCGCGCTGCGCCAGGGCCAGACCGTGGGCCTGCTGCCGGACCAGGTGCCGCCGGACGGCCTGGGCGCCTGGGCGCCGTTCTTCGGCCGGCCTGCCTACACCATGACCCTGGCGGCCAAGCTGTCGATGCAGAGCGGGGCGCCGCTGCTCCTGATCTGGGGTGAGCGCCTGTCCTGGGGCCGCGGCTATGTGGTGCGGATTGCCGCAGGTCCAAGCCTGCCGGCCGATTCCACGCCAGAATCCGCGGCCGCCATCATCAACAAGGCCATGGAAGACCTGATCCGCCTCGCCCCGCAGCAGTACCTCTGGGGCTACCACCGCTACAAGCAGCCGCGCCAGCTGCCGGCCTCCGCGCCGCAGGAGGCGCGCTGATGGGGGCACGCCTGGCGATCGGCCTGATCTGGCTGCTGCATTTCCTGCCGCTGGCCTGGCTGGCGGCGCTGGGTCGCGGCCTGGGCGCGCTGCTGTGGCGGCTGGCCGGCTCGCGCCGCAAGGTCGCGCTGCGCAATCTGGAGCTGTGCTTTCCCGAGAAGAGCGTGACCGAGCGTGAGGCGCTGGCGCGCGAGCATTTCGGCTGGCTGGGGCGCAGCTTCCTGGAGCGCGGCCTGCTGTGGTTCGCCTCGCCCGAGCGGCTGCAGCGCCTGGTCCATGTGAAGGGCAATGTGCATTTCGCCGAGCAGAGCGATGCCTCGGTGATGTGGCTGACGCCGCATTTCGTCGGCCTGGAATGGTCCAGCCCGGCGCTGATGCTGAACCAGAGCAATCCCGGCGTCAGCGTCTACCAGACCCAGAGCAATGCGGTGTTCGACGCGCAGATCCTGGCCGGCCGCTCGCGCTTCGGCCAGAACGCGCTGTTCGACCGCCAGGAGGGCATTCGCCCGGTGATCCGGCTGATCCGCCAGGGCTACGCCTTCGTCAACCTGCCGGACATGGACTTCGGCGACAAGGACTCCGCCTTCGTGCCCTTCTTCGGCGTGCCGGCCTGCACCCTGCTGGCGCCGGGGCGCATGGCCTACAGCCTGAAGATGAAGGTGCAGCCGGTCGTGATCACGATGTTGCCCGGCGGTCGGGGCTACGAGGTCGAGCTGGAGGAGCCCTGGGCCGACTACCCCAGCGCCGATGCCGAGGCCGATGCGCTGCGCCTGAACCGCTGGCTGGAGGCGCGCATCCGCGAGCGGCCGGCGCAGTACCTGTGGGTGCACAAGCGCTTCAAGACCCGGCCGCCCGGCGAGCCCTCGCTGTACTGAATGGACGCACGCGATAATCCGCCCATGAAATTGCGCTTCACCAAGATGCAGGGCGCCGGCAACGACTTCGTCGTGATCGACGCGACCGAGGTCCCGCTGGCCCTGGACGAGAGCCAGCTGCGTCGGCTGGGCGACCGCCGCTTCGGCGTCGGCTGCGACCAGATCCTGGTGATCGAGAAGAGCGCCACCCCGGGCGTGGACTTCCGCTACCGCATCTTCAACAACGACGGCGACGAGGTCGAGCATTGCGGCAACGGCGCGCGCTGCTTCGTGCGCTATGTGGTGGACAAGGGCCTGTCGGAAAAGCGCCGCATCAGGGTCGAGACGGTCAATGCGCTGCTCGAGTTGAATCTGCGCGAGGACGGCCGCGTCACGGTGGACATGGGTGCGCCGATCTTCGAGCCGGCGCGCGTGCCCTTCGAGGCGCAAGGCCTGACCCCGCGGCGCGAGGGCGATTTCGAGCTGTGGCCGCTGGACGGGCTGGACGCCGAGGTGGCGGTGCTGTCGATGGGCAACCCGCATGCGGTGCAGCGCGTGGCCGATGTCGAGACGGCGCCGGTGCTGAGCCTGGGGCCGAAGGTCGAAGCGCATGCGCGCTTCCCGCGCAAGGTCAATGCCGGTTTCCTGCAGGTGATCGACCGCGGCCATGTCAAGCTGCGTGTGTTCGAGCGCGGCGCCGGCGAGACCCTGGCCTGCGGCACCGGGGCCTGCGCGGCCGTGGTGGCCGGCATCCGGCTCGGCTGGCTGGACGAGAAGGTGGACGTGCAGGCGCGCGGCGGCCTGCTGACGATCGAATGGGCGGGCCCGAGCCAGGGCCCGGCCGCGCCGGTGCTGATGACCGGCCCGGCCCAGATGGTTTTTGACGGAGAGATCGAGCTGTGAGCATTGAAGGCATTACCGAGCAGGACATCGCGGACTTCCTGGGCAACACGCCGGGCTTCTTCGAGCGCCATGCCGAGCTGCTCGCCAGCGTGCAACTGAGCCATCCGCATGGCCAGCGCGCGGTGTCGCTGCAGGAGCGCCAGGCCGAGATGCTGCGCGACAAGATCAAGGGCCTGGAGCACAAGATCATCGAGATGATCCGCAACGGCCAGGAGAACGTCTCGATCGCCGACCGCCTGCACCGCTGGACCCTGGCGCTGATGCGCACCCAGGAGCCGGCCCAGGTGCCGGCCGTGCTGCTGCAGCAGCTGCGCCACGAGTTCATGATCCCGCATGCCGGCCTGCGCCTGTGGGGCATCGACGAGGCCCATGCCGGCGCCGAGTTCGCGCAGCCGGTCAGCCAGGATGTGCGCAGCTTCGCGACCAGCCTGAACCAGCCCTATTGCGGCGTCAACTCGGGCTTCGAGGCCGCGCGCTGGCTGGCCGACGAGCAGGGCCATGGCGTGACCTCGCTGGCCCTGATCCCGCTGAGCCATGGCAACCCGGCCCAGGCCTTCGGCCTCTTGGTGCTGGGCTCGCCCGACCCGACCCGCTACACGGCCGAGATGGGCACCGAATTCCTGGCCCGCATCGGCGAGCTGGCCAGCGCCGGCCTGGTGCGCCTGCTGCCGGCCGCGACCCGCGATGGCGGCCGCGCTGATTGAGCCGCTGCAGCGTTATCTGGAGCATGCCCATGTGCAGCGCCGCCTGGCCGGCCGCACGCTGAGCATCTATCGGGACGCGCTGACGCGCCTGCAGGGCCTGGCCGAGGCCGATGGCGTCGACCTGCTGCGCCTGCAGCAGGCGCAGGCGCGGCGCTGGGTCGCGCGCCTGCATGCCGAGGGCCTGTCGCCGCGCAGCCTGGCGCTGCAGCTGTCGGCCTGGCGCGGCCTGTACCGCTGGCTGGGCGGTGAACGCCTGGTCGGCCACAACCCGATCGACGGCCTGCGCGCGCCCAAGGCGGCCAAGCCGCTGCCGAAGGCGCTGGACGTCGACGCGGCGGTGCAGCTGGCCGAGCATGCGGAGCCCGAGCGCGATCCGGGCCTGGAGGCGCGCGACGCCTGCATCGTCGAGCTGCTGTACGGCTGCGGCCTGCGCGTCGGCGAGCTGGTGGGCCTGGATGTGCAGGCCGGACGCGCGGCGCGCGGCTGGATCGATGCCCAGGCCGGCGAGGCCCAGGTGCTGGGCAAGGGCGAGAAGCGTCGCAGCGTGCCGCTGGGCGGCGCGGCGCTGAGGGCGCTGCAGGCCTGGCTGGCGCAGCGGCCGCGGCTGGCGCGCGCGGACGAGCCGGCCCTGCTGGTCGGCGCGCGCGGTGGTCGCCTGGGCGAATCGCAGGTGCGTCTGATGCTGAAGGCGCGCGCGCTGGCGGCCGGCATGCCGGCCCATGTGCATCCGCACATGCTGCGCCATTCCTTCGCCTCGCACCTGCTGCAGTCCAGCGGCGACCTGCGCGCGGTGCAGGAGCTGCTGGGTCATGCCCATATCGCCACCACCCAGGTCTATACCAAGCTGGACTTCCAGCATCTGGCCAAGGTCTACGATGCCGCGCATCCGCGCGCCAAGAAGAAATAAGCAAGCAACCCAGATCATGAAACCGAAAGATCGCTACTGCCTGGTCTCCTCCCTGCTGGCGCTGGCCGGTGCTGCCCAGGCGCAGACCGAGGCTCCGACCGAGTCGGTCCTGCCGCGCCCGGGCTTCCTGCAGGCCCAGCCGGCCGCGATCGAGGTCAACTGGACGCCGCTGAAGCTGCCCACCAACGAGCGCATCGCGCTGCTGGGCGCCAGCTATCTGGTGGCGATGAACGAGGACTGGGGCATCGGCCCGAGCTTCTACGGCGCGGCCAAGGGCAACTTCGGCGGCATCTTCACGGTCGGTTTCACCGCGCAGCGGCGCTGGCGCCTGGGCAATGATCTGCATGCGGCGGCCGGCGTCTACGCCGGCGCCGGCGGCGGCCTGAGCTCGGACAAGGTGCGCTTCGGCGGCGGCCTGATGCTGCGTCCCGAGCTGTCGCTGCGGCGCGAGTTCGGCAACTGGTACAGCGGCGTCTCGCTGGCCCATACCACCTTCCCGAACGGCCGCGGCAACGTCAAGGACACGACCTTGGGCTTCGTGCTCGGTTATTCGGACGGCTTCGTCAGCTATGCGCCGACCGAGTCCGGCCGCCGCGTCGAGACCCTGCGCCGCAGCGGCTTGGGCTTCGACGAGGTGAGCCTGAGCGTGGGCAGCTACAGCCCGCGCAGCGGCGCGAAGAACCGCGGCGGCTCGCCGGCGCGGCGCGTCGGCAAGGCCGGCGGCATGCTGCGCCAGTATGTGACCGAGGGCGCCTGGTGGGGCCTGGAGGCCGCCGGCGCGGCGCAGGGCGGCGCCGACGGCTATATGGAGGTGCTGCTGGGCCTGGGCCAGGACTATGGCCTGGGCGGCAACCAGAAGCTGCGCGCCGGCTGGCATGTGGCGACCGGCCTGGGCGGCGGCGGCGACATCGACACCGGCAACGGCTGGCTGGTCAAGGGCGGCCCGACCCTGCGCTGGAAGACGCCCTGGGGCCCCAGCCTGCATCTGGATGCGGGCGTGATGGGCTCGCTGACCGGCAGCTTCAAGTCCACCTATGCGCGCGTCAGCCTGGGCCTGCCGCTGGACCAGGGCAGCGGCGTATTCGGCCAGCCCAACGACGCGCCCGGCGTGGTGCGCACCCAGACCGTCTACGCCAGCCTGCAGCGTCTGTCCAAGGTGCGCTTCAAGGACGGCCGCCAGGAGAACGTCGGCCATCTGGCGATGGTGCTGACGCGCGACCTGGGCTCGAATCTCTACGGCGTGGCGCAGGCCGGCAGCGCCGCCTTCGGCAGCGCCGGGGCCTATTCCTTCGGCCTGTTCGGTCTGGGCGTGCAGGGCAAGCCCTGGGCGCGCGGCCCGAAGATCGGCGCCGAGATGATGGTCGGCGCGGCCGGCGGCGGCGGCGTCGCGATCAGCGGCGGCGCGGCGGCGCAGGCCGAGGCCTGGGCGCAATGGGAGTTCGGCGCGCAGGACCGCATCCGGCTGCGCACCGGCGTCGGCCAATGGCGCTCGCTGCGCGGCCAGACGCAGAGCACACCGCTGGTCAACGTCTCGCTGGGCTATGCCTTCGGCGCGGTGACCCGCTGAGGGCGTTTGCCGGCTGAGACAATGCCGGCATGAAAGTCATTCGTCTTCGTGCGGGCCGTGAGCGCTCGCTGCAGCGCCGCCATCCCTGGGTGTTCGAGAGCTCGATCGAGAAGGGGCGCGCCGATCCTGGCGAGACGGTGCGGGTGGATTCGTCCGAGGGCCAGTTCCTGGCCTGGGCCGCCTTCAGCCCCAGCTCGCAGATCCGGCTGCGCGCCTGGAGCTTCGATCCGGCCGAGCGCATCGACGCCGCCTTCTTCGAGCGGCGCGTGGCCGCGGCGCTGGCGATGCGCGCGCGCCTGGCGGTGGACTCCGATGCGGTGCGCCTGGTGCATGGCGAGGCCGATGGCCTGCCTGGCCTGATCGTCGACCGCTACGGCGACACCCTGGTGGCGCAGTTCGGCAGCGCCGGCGTCGAGCGCTGGAAGGCGGTGCTGGTCGAGACGCTGCTGAAGCAGACCGGCCTGAGCCGCTTCTACGAGCGCTCCGACGCCAGCGTGCGCGGCCTCGAGGGCCTGCCCGAGCAGACCGGCTGGCTGGCCGGCGATGGCGCGACCGAGCTGACGATCCGCGAGCACGACTGGCGCCTGAGCCTGGACATCGCGACCGGCCACAAGACCGGCTACTACCTGGACCAGCGCGACAACCGGCGCCGCTTCGCCGAGGTGGTGCGCCATTTCGACTGCAAGAAAGTCCTGAACTGCTACAGCTATACCGGCGGCTTCTCGGTCGCGGCGCTGGCCGGCGGGGCCGAGCGGGTGATCAGCGTCGATTCCTCGGCGCCGGCGCTGCAGCGCGCGGTGCAGCATGTGGCGCTGAACGGCTTCGACGCGGCGCGCCACGAGGCGCGCGATGCCGACGTCAACCAGACCCTGCGCGCGCTGCTGGAGGCCGGCGAGACCTTCGATGCGATCGTGCTGGACCCACCCAAGTTCGCGCCCACCGCGGCCCATGCCGAGCGCGCCGCGCGCGCCTACAAGGACATCAACCGCCTGGGCCTGAAGCTGCTGGCACCGGGCGGGCTGCTGTTCACCTTCTCCTGCTCGGGCGGGGTGGGGCTGGAGCTGTTTCACAAGATCGTCGCCGGCGCCGGCCTGGATGCGCCGGCCGACGGCTACATCCTGGAGCGCGTGGCCGCGGCGCCCGATCATCCGCAGACCATCTGCTTCCCCGAGGGCGATTACCTGAAGGGCCTGCTGGTGCTGAAGCGCGGCTGAGCCCGCCGATAGCGGTCCGCTATGCCCCGCTGCGATGCAATGAATTGACCGCGGCGCCCGCGGCTTGGCACAGTCGGTGCTAGAACCCGCAGGGTCGATATCGGCATTGATGATTCATTCATGCATCGGGGCAGGCATGGACGGAGAACTGGTCAAGGGCAAGATGGGCGGCAGTGATCTGCCCGACGGGCGCGATGCGGACTGGGCGCTGCTGTCGCGCTGGCTGGCGCTGGCGGATGTGCGGCTCGGCGGCGACCGGCCCTGGGACATGCTGCTGCATGAGCCGACCCTGGCCCGGCGGCTGCTGGGCGGCGGTTCGCTGGCGCTGGGCGAGTCCTATATGGACGGGCTGTGGAGCTGCGAGCGGCTGGACCTGCTGTTTGAGCGCCTGATCACGGCGCGCCTGGGCGAGCGGCTGCGCTCGCCGCTGGAGCGGTTCCATGTGCTGAAGGCGCGGCTGTTCAATCTGCAGACGCGCCGGCGCGCCTGGCAGGTCGGCGAGCAGCATTACGACCTGGGCAACGAGTTCTACCGCGCGATGCTGGACGAGCGCATGACCTACACTTGCGCCTACTGGCAGGGCGGGCCGGGCGAGGCGCCCGCGCCGAGCCTGGCGGCCGCGCAGGAGCGCAAGCTCGATCTGGTCTGCCGCAAGCTGGGGCTGCGGCCGGGCATGCGGCTGCTGGACATTGGTTGCGGCTGGGGCAGCCTGATGCGCTTCGCGGCGGAGCGCTACGGCGTCTCCTGCGTCGGCGTGACGATCTCGGCCGAGCAGGCGGCGCTGGGCGGCGAGCTCTGCGCGGGTCTGCCGGTGGAGTTCCGGCTGCAGGACTACCGGCGGCTGGACGAGCGCTTCGACCGCATCGCCAGCCTGGGCATGTTCGAGCATGTGGGCCACAAGAATATGGGCGACTACATGGCGGTGGTGCGACGCTGTCTGGCCGACGACGGCCTGTTCCTGCTGCACACGATCGGCCGCAACGACAGCGCCCATGGCACCGACCCCTGGATCCACCGCTACATCTTCCCGAACGGCGAGCTGCCCAGCATCGCGCGCATCGGCCGCGCCTGCGAGGCGCATTTCGTCGTCGAGGATCTGCACAACTTCGGCGCCGATTACGACCTGACCCTGATGGCCTGGCATGAGCGCTTCGAGGCCGCCTGGCCGCGCTTTGCCGACCAGCTGGGCGAGCGCTTCCACCGCATGTGGCGCTACTACCTGCTGTGCAGCGCCGCGGCCTTCCGGGTGCGCGACATCCAGCTGTGGCAATGGGTGCTGTCGCCGCGCGGCGTGCCCGGGGGCTACAGGCGTCCCGGTTGAGGCAAGGCGATGCGCGGCTCGAACTTGCTGCGCAGCACGCTGAAGAAGGCCTTGACGTTGCGCACATTGGCGTCCTGCGTGAATAGACGCAGCACCAGGGCCTGGTAGGCCGGCATGTCGGCCACCTGCAGGATCAGCACGAAGTCCGGTCCCGGCGAGACGCGGTAGCACTGCTGCACCGCGGCCTCGGCCAGCACCTTCTGTTCGAAGGCGGCCAGATGCTCGGCGCCCTGGCGGTCCAGCGTGATCTCGACGATCGCGCTCAGGCCCGCGCCCAGCTTGTCGGGCGAGAGCAGCGCGACCCGGCGCTCGATCACACCGCCCTCGACCAGGCGCTTGACCCGGCGCAGGCAGGTGGCCGGCGAGACATGGGCGCGCGCCGCCAGATCCTGGTTCGACAGGGCGGCGTCCTGCTGCAGCAGGTCCAGCAGCCGCAGGTCGGTGGCGTCCAGGTCCAGGGCTGTGTTTAATTTGGTCATTAATGAAGAGTTTATGAAATTTTCAATCTCACAATATGTTGTGAGGCTGAATATTTCAAATTCATCAATGTATTGAAAGCATGTTTCTTGTTGCTCTGCCTACGATGCGCCCATCCAAAAAGCGACCCTACAAGCAAGGAGCAACCCCATGTGCGGCATCGTCGGCGCGGTCAGTCAGCGCAATATCGTCCCGATCCTGATCGAAGGCTTGAAGCGGCTCGAGTACCGCGGCTACGACTCCTGCGGCGTCGCGGTGCACCAGGGCGGCGAGCTGAAGCGCGCGCGCAGCACCTCGCGCGTGGCCGAGCTCGATGGCGCGGTGGCCGAGGACGCGATCGCCTCCGGCACCGGCATCGCCCATACCCGCTGGGCGACCCATGGCGCGCCGGCGGTGCACAACGCCCATCCGCATTTCTCGCCCGGCCCGGGCGCCGAGGCCGCGGTGGGGCGCATCGCGCTGGTGCACAACGGCATCATCGAGAACCATGAGGAGCTGCGCGCCGAGCTGAAGGCCAAGGGCTATGTCTTCAGCAGCCAGACCGATACCGAGGTGATCGCGCACCTGGTCGACCATTTCTACAACGGCGACCTGCTGGAGGCCGTGCAGCAGGCGCTGGCGCGGCTGCGCGGCGCCTATGCGATCGCGGTGTTCTGCCGCGACGAGCCGCAGCGCGTGATCGGCGCCCGCGAGGGCTCGCCGCTGGTGCTGGGCGTGGGCGAGCAGGAGAACTTCCTGGCCTCCGACGCGATGGCCCTGGCCGGCGTGACCGACCAGATCGTCTACCTGGAAGAGGGCGACGTGGTGGACCTGCAGCTGGGCCGCTACTGGATCAGCCGCCGCAATGCCGAGACCGGCCGCTTCGATGCGCAGCAGCGCGAGGTCAAGACCGTGCATGCGCACAGCGGCGCGGCCGAGCTGGGTCCGTATCGCCACTACATGCAGAAGGAGATCTTCGAGCAGCCGGTGGCGATCGCCAACACGCTGGACGCCGTCACCGGCATCAGCCCCGAGCTGTTCGGCGACGGCGCCTACCGGATCTTCAAGGAGGTCGACTCGGTGCTGATCCTGGCCTGCGGCACCAGCTACTACGCCGGCTCCACCGCCAAGTACTGGCTGGAAAGCATCGCCAAGATCCCGACCAGCGTCGAGATCGCCAGCGAGTACCGCTACCGCGACAGCGTGCCGAACCCGCGCACCCTGGTCGTGACGATCAGCCAGAGCGGAGAGACCGCCGACACCCTGGCCGCGCTCAAGCATGCGCGCGCCCAGGGCATGGAGCACACGCTGACGGTCTGCAACGTCTCCACCAGCGCGATGGTGCGCGAGTGCAAGCTGGCCTACATCACCCGCGCCGGCGCCGAGATCGGCGTGGCCTCGACCAAGGCCTTCACCACCCAGCTGGTCGGCCTGTTCCTGCTGACCCTGGCGCTGGCGCAGACCCGCGGCCAACTGGACGAGGCCAAGGAGGCCGAGCACCTGAAGGCGCTGCGCCACCTGCCGGTGGCCGTGCAGGCGGTGCTGGCGCTGGAGCCGCAGGTGATCGCCTGGAGCGAGGAGTTCGCGCGCAAGGAAAACGCGTTGTTCCTCGGCCGCGGCCTGCATTACCCGATCGCGCTGGAAGGCGCGCTCAAGCTCAAGGAGATCAGCTACATCCACGCCGAGGCCTATCCCGCTGGCGAGCTGAAGCATGGCCCGCTGGCCCTGGTCACCGCCGAGATGCCGGTGGTCACCGTGGCGCCGAACGACGCGCTGCTGGAGAAGCTCAAGAGCAATATGCAGGAAGTGCGCGCCCGCGGCGGTCAGCTCTTCGTGTTCGCCGACAGCGACACCAAGATCGAAAGCGAGACGGGCCTGCATGTGATCCGCATGCCCGAGCATTACGGCCCCCTGAGCCCGATCCTGCACGTCGTGCCGCTGCAGTTGCTGGCCTATCACACCGCCTGCGCGCGCGGTACCGATGTCGACAAGCCGCGCAATTTGGCGAAGTCGGTGACGGTGGAGTAGGGCAAGACCTGGCCCTTGTGACTTGTGTTCTTGGTAATTAAAGTCGCAAACAGGCAATTAAAGTCGTAAACACAGGTTGAGCATTTATGCGGCCTGGCGACCGAAAACCGGTTTGCGGGAACACCCACGTCCCGCTGCAGGCTGTGAGCGCCGGAACTGGGAGCTGCTGGAATGGCTCCCTGGTGAAACGCTGTTCAGCCTCATCAGCCGGCAGCACCGAATGTGGGGTTGTTGTTTCGTAGCTGCCACGGTTCCCACGGTGCCGAGAGGTGTTTGCTTGGTCGCTCGTGGATTTGCTCTCGATATCGAAGTTTTGCTGCCGGTTTTCAGCGGGCTCAGCGCACGCTTCGATAGTCACTCGGAAGCACGCCAACCTCCTTGCGGAAAACCTGCGCGAACTGGCGTCCCTTACCTCCAGACCGACCTCGACGATGGGCCTCTCCGTCTCTCTCAACAAGCGGCGTGCTCGCTCCATGCGGAGCCTTGTGAGGTACTGGGACGGTGAGAAGCCGGTGCTCTTCTTGAAGGAGTGCTTGTTCTTCGCTCGCATATGAGCGCACCAGGTGAACGGTGAGGCTAGCCCTTCTTCGACAGCTGGCGGTAGACCTGTTCCCAGTAGGAGCCGTCGACCGTCGCGCCGTGGACCAGGACGACGTTCTTGATGGAATTGGCGGGCAGCTGGTGCGCTGCGGGCGCGTCAGCAGCTGCGCCTGCCACCATGGCGGTTGCGCCAAGGACAGCGATGGCGAGCGTGGAAAGGAACTTCATGGCGTGAGTTGGATTCGTGCGTTGAGGTCGAGAAGAGGCGTGCCTCCGGTGCAGGAGGCACGCCTCAGTGCCTTAGCGAGCGGCGCTCAGGGCACCCGTCAGTTCAGACTTGCGCTCGTCCAGACTGAAGGTGCCACCGCCGAAGGCGATGAACTGCAGCAGACCGCCGGCCATGGCCAGGTTCTTCAGGAAGTGGAACAACTGGTTCTGGTCGCCCAGGGCGTTGTGGAACAGCACAGCGGAGACGACCGAGAACACGGCCAGCGCTGCGGCTACCCAGCGGGTGCGGTAGCCCAGCACCAGCAACAGGCCACCGCCCAGCTCGGCCGCCAGGGCGCCGGCATAGGCCAGTTCCGGCAGGGGCAGGCCGACCGAGGCGATGTATCCAATGGTGCCGCTCGGTGCCATCAGCTTGCCGAAGCCACTCACCAGGAAGATGGTGGCGAGGAGCAGGCGGCCAATCAGCGGCAGCACAGACACGTTGACGGGAGCGGAAATGGTGTTGGTCGATTGCATGATGAAACTCCTGAATGAAAGGTTGAATAGAAAAGCGGTGGGTAAAGAACTGAGGTGACTTGGGAGGTGGGTCTTAGACGGCCCGCCCGCTTGCGCGGAGTTGCTCGCCAAGCCGAGCAATTTCTTGTTCGCCGTGTCGAAGCGCGGCATGAGACGTGTGCACCGAGTAGGAGCCCAGCACCAGGTCGTGAGGATGTTTGCGCGCGGTGCCGAAGATGAAGTCGGCGGCGTGCTCAGCGGTCAGGTGAATCGCTTGGGTGCCTTCTTCGAAGACCACCAGCTCCTTGGCAATTCGCTCATCGCCGCTGGCCAGGGCACCCTTGCCGACATGCAACCACGCGACGTCGTGGCCGGCCGGCGGTTCCAGCTCAATGCTTTCGCCGGCCTTGAGGGACACGTGCAGGTACTGGATGCCCTCGGGCGAGTTGACCTTGCTGTTGACGCCCTGGTACTGGCCGAGGATGACGCGCACGTTGTTGACCTGCGCGACCTCGGCCGGCCGGAGGTACTGGCTTTGAGCAGGCCCCAGCTCCAGGGCTTGGGGCAAAGCCACCCACAGCTGGTAGCCGCGCAGTCGCTGGCCAGGAAGCGGCACACCGTCGTGCCACACGCCTTTGCCGGCGCGCATCCATTCAACGGAACCGGCCTCCAGCACGCCACTGGCGCCGGTGGTGTCTTCATAGCGCATGCCGCCCTCCAGCAGGACCGTCGTCGTTGCGATGCCCGAGTGCGGATGCATCGGGAACATCGTCTCGCCGGCCGACTGGAAGTCGAAGTAGTCCAGGAAGACGAACGGCTTGAGGTAGCTGCCCGCCATGTGCGGACTCACGAGGCGATTCACTGGCCCGTGGATTCGACCGCTGGTGCGAGCGGCGATGCCGCGGTGAGAAGTTTGCGCATCGCTGGACCGGCGAAAAGCCCGTTCAGAGGTACTGGTTTGCTGCGGCGTTTGGTAGATGGCTGTCATGTCTGTGCTCCGTCTAATGCGATGGAACGAAGCTTAGAAACTGGACAGCTAGCTGAGAAGCCTATATGTTTAGATGGAATCCATCTGCAGGAGCGATAAATGCTCGACGGCGTCTCTCTAGACCAACTTCGTACCTTCATAGCCGCGGCCGAGGAGGGCAGCTTTTCTGCCGCCGGCCGCAAGCTCCGGCGCGCCCAGTCCGTTGTGAGCCAGACGCTAGCCAATCTCGAGGGACAGCTCCGGGTGACGCTGTTCGACCGCTCCGCTCGCTACCCGGTGCTGACCGAGGAGGGCAAGGCTTTGCTGGGCGAGGCCAAGACGGTCATCTACGGCATGGACAGCTTCAAGGCACGGGCCCGCACGCTCTCCGAGGGGCTGGAGCCCGAGCTCTCGGTG
Source organism: Roseateles sp. DAIF2 (assembly GCF_015624425.1). Classification (NCBI taxonomy): domain Bacteria; kingdom Pseudomonadati; phylum Pseudomonadota; class Betaproteobacteria; order Burkholderiales; family Sphaerotilaceae; genus Roseateles; species Roseateles sp. DAIF2. The sequence goes on from NZ_CP049919.1 coordinate 1,067,922, forward strand.
GCGGTGGATGTCATGTTCCCCATGAGCGCACTGACGGCCGCAGTCGGTGCCTTCAAGGAACAATTCCCAACGACACCCTTGCGGATGTATGTGGAAGCGCTCGGCGCCGTGGTGCAGCCGGTGCTCGACGGCACCTGCCAACTCGGTGTCGTCGGCTCACTTCCGGTCGTGCCAGAGGGCACAAGGTCGGAGGCCCTCGCGCAGGTACCCATGGTGACCGTGGTCTCGCCGTCACACCCCCTGGCGTCGATGCAAGGCCCGCTCAGCTCCAGCGAGCTGGAGCGACACGTTCAACTGGTGTTGACCGACCGGACGACCCTGAGCGCGGGGCGCAGTTACGGGGTTCTGGCTGCGCAGATTTGGCGCCTGGCGGACCTGGGGGCGAAACACGCCTTTCTGAAAGCCGGCTTTGGCTGGGGCCACATGCCGCGGGAGATGGTGCAACGGGACCTGGACAGCGGCGAGTTGGTGCAAATCAACCTCGAAGTGCATCAGCCAGCCACGCCCAGCATCGCCATGTATGCCGTCTACCGCGGCGATGCTCCTCCCGGCCCGGCCGGCCGCTGGTTCATCGCCCGCCTCAAGGGTGGCTGAATGAATCCATCGTCTTAATAGATGAATTCCATCGAAACAAAGAGGCTACCGCGATAGGTCTGCCGTCCCTACTCTTCGAACCATGCAGCAACGAGCTGCACCACTTCAAGGAGTAGCAGATGGCACTCAAGGACTTTGAGAACAAGGTGACGCTGGTCACCGGCGCAGGTTCCGGGATTGGTCGCGAGGCCGCTCGAGCCTTCGCAAGCCGCGGCGCAATCGTCGTTGCGGCTGACCTGAACGAGGGCGGCCTGGCCGCCACCCGGGACCTGATTTCCGAGCTCGGCGGCCGCGTGTTGACCGCGCCGGTCGACGTCTCGAACGAGGCGCAGGTTCGCGAGCTCATTGCTCGTATCGACAAGGAACTGGGCCGACTGGATGTGGCGTTCAACAACGCCGGCATCACCGGTCAGGCTCACCGCATCGAGGACTACCCCACGGAAGACTTTGACCGAGTCATTGCGGTCAACCTCAAGAGTGTCTTCCTGGGAATGAAGCACCAGATTCCGCTGCTGCGGCGCACCGGCGGGGGGGCCATCGTCAACACCGCCTCGGTGGTGGCACTGACCGGCCCGGGCGGGATGAGCGCCTACGCGGCGTCCAAGCATGGCGTGCACGGCCTGACGCGCGTCGCCGCCATGGAGAACGCGGCTCACGGCTTGCGCATCAATGCACTGGCGCCTGGCTGGACCGAAACGCCCATGGTCAAGGAGGCCAGCGCACAAAACCCTGGCTTCGCAGAACTCGCCACCTCGGCCATCCCGGCCAAGCGCGGCGCCCGTCCCTCCGAGATTGCTGCTGCTGCTGTGTGGCTCGCCTCTGAGGCTTCCTCCTACGTCATGGGTCAGATGCTCGTCGTTGACGGCGGCATGACCATCGGCGGCTTTGAAATCTGAACCCATCCAAGGAAAGAACCATCATGACTGACATCACCAACATCAGCGAGGCCGCCAAGGCCGTCATCCGTCGCAACACCGCCGAAGTGCAAGGCGGCGGCAACTGGGCTCTGTTCGACGAGCTCTTCTCCGACGACTTTCTGGACCACACGCCGCAGCCCAACTGCACGCCCGACAAAGCGGGCGCCCTGGGCCTCTACAAGAAGCTGCGCGAGGCCTTCCCGGACTTTCACGCTGTCATCCACTGGCAGCGCGCCGATGGAGACGTCGTGACGACCTACAAGACCTATCACGGCACCCACAAGGGCGACTTCCTGGGCATCCCCGCCAGCGGCAAGCCGATTCAGTTCGAGACGGTCGACGCCATGCGCGTGCAGGGCGGAAAGATTACTGAGCACTGGGGCGTTGCCAACCTGTACTCGGTCTTGAAGCAACTCAACGCGCTGCCGCAATAAGGCAAAAGAGAACGACATGAACACCAACATTCTGCAAAACAAGGTCGTTGTCGTCACCGGTGCCTCCAGCGGCATTGGCCGGGCCATCGCCATCAATGCGGCCAAGCACGGCGCCCGAGCCGTCGTCGTCTCCGACATCAGCCCCGACCCTCGCGAAGGAGGCTCGCCCACCACTGATGAAATCAAGCTGCTTGGCGTCGCGACGACTTTCGTCAAGGCCGACGTGAGCAAGAAGGAAGAGGTCGACGCGCTCGTCGAGGCGGCTGCTGAGTTCGGCGGTGTTGACGTGATGGTGGCCAACGCCGGCATCAGCCTGAAGGCCGACGGTCCGGACGTGTCTGCTGACGACTTCCGCAAGCTGCTCGCCGTGAACCTGGACGGTACGCTCTTCAGTGCTCAGGCCGCTGCTCGTCAGATGAAGGCCAACGGCAAGAAGGGCAGCATCGTGCTGATGGCCAGCATGGGCGGTCTGTCTGGTGCGGGCATCACGGTGGCGTACTCAACCAGCAAGGGCGGTGTCGTGCTGATGGCCAAGTCTCTTGCCGACGCACTGGGGCCGGACGGAATCCGCGTGAACGCGGTGGCTCCGGGAACCATCGACACGCACCTGCTGCGCACCGCGCCCGGCATTGCCGAGGCGGCCGAAGGCTTCCGCCAGCGAACGCCGCTGCGCCGCCTTGGCCAGCCCTCCGAAATCGGCGATGCCGTCGCATTCCTGGGCTCGGACCTGTCGAGCTACGTCACTGGCACCGCACTGCTGGTCGACGGAGGCCTGCTCGCCGTCATCTGAGCTGGCCCTGCATCCAAAAATCATCAAGGAACTCAACGTGAACACCACCATTCGTTTCCACTCCTATGGCGGCCCCGAAGTGCTCGAGGTCCAGGACAACTCCGATATCGGCCTGCCGGGCGCGGGTCAGGTCCGCCTGCGCCACTTGGCCATCGGCGTGAACTTCATCGACACGATGTTCCGTCAGGGCGTCTTCCCTGTGCCCGTGCCCTCCATTCCCGGCGTCGAAGGCGTTGGCGTTATTGAGGCGGTCGGCAAGGGCGTGAGCAACTTCCAGGTCGGCCAGCGAGCGGCGTACTACCTGGCGCCTGGCAGCTACACCCAGACTCGGCATGTGGACGCATCGGCGCTGGTCGCCGTACCCGAAGACCTCAGCGCCGAGCAAATCGCCGCGGTCCTTACCAAGGGGCTGACGGCATGGGCGGGCCTCAACGGCTATCACCAGCTCCAGGCTGGCCAGACGGTTCTGGTGCAAGGCGCCTCAAGTGGGGTTGGCAGCCTGCTGGCACGCTGGGCCAAGGCGCGAGGTGCCACGGTTATTGGTACCGCGGGCAGCGACGCGAAGCGCGCTGCGCTCGCGGGTGCCATCGACCATGTGCTGCCGTCTGATGCAGCTGACCTGGGCGCACAGCTTCGCAAGCTGGTGCCTGGCGGCGTCGACGTGGTCTACGAGCTCGTGGGCAAAGCGACGTTCGATGCCAGCTTGGCGGCTGTGAAGGACGGTGGAACCATCGTCTCCATTGGTGCCGCCTCCGGTGCGCCGAATGTTGACAAGGACGTGGTGGCCGAGCGCGGGCTCAAGATGGTCGGCGGCCCGATGGCCACCTACCTGGCAGGCCATGTCCAGCAGGCGACCAATGACGTCTTTGCTGCCTTGAAGGCTGGCGTTCTTGGGGAGGTCGCCATCACGAAGTACCCGCTGCGCGATGCCAACAAAGCCCACCAAGACATCGCCTCGCGTGCCAAGACCGGCTCGCTGGTCCTGATGCCGTAAGCCAGTCGTCCGTCCACGCTGCCACTCATGCAGGCGCCTGAGTGGCAGCGGCCGTGGTGGGGGCACTCTGCGGTGAGCCGATGGCCCGGATGGCTTGGAGTTTCACCGCGGCATCTCTCGCCGGTGAAACGCCGAACTGCCGCACGTAGTCCCGGGTGAAGTGAGAGGCACTCGCACACCTGAGCCACAAGATTGCCATGCATCTGGTGCACGAAATGTTGGTGCCTGTGCTGCCTGCTTGGGTGCAAGGGCTGGTGTTGTTTGCCGTTTACGCCCTGGCTGTGATGGTTCTCGGTGCGGCTCTTCACTACTCGGTAGAGCGCCCCTTCCTGCGTTGGCGCGACCACCGGGCGCAGTCGCGATCGACCGTCGCACCGCTTCCGGCCGGAGACGTCGCCGCCTGATGGCGATGTAAGGCCCGTCAACGGCGCTCTTCGAATGTCGGCTCTCAGCCGATTCTGTTGAAAAACCCGATGGCAATCAGCGTCTGCTGACCTAAGGTCTTGCATCGCAGCGGCGGAGGGCAAGCAGATGATGGGTCAGAGCGGCGGCACGCAGGACAGACTCTTCTACAGCTTTAACCTCAACGACCACATACCGCGCGACCATCTGATCAGGGGTATCGACCGCTACTTCGACCTCGGCGACCTGCGCCAACAGCTTGCCCCGTTCTACAGCCACACCGGCCGCCCCTCGATCGATCCGGAATTGATGATCAGGATGCTGGTCATCGGCTACTGCTTCGGCATTCGATCCGAGCGCAAGCTCTGCGAGGAAGTGCACCTGAACCTGGCCTATCGTTGGTTCTGCCGGCTTGACCTTGAAGACCAGATCCCCGATCACTCGACCTTCTCGAAGAACCGGCACGGGCGCTTCCGTCAGAGCGATGCCTTCCGCTTGGTCTTCGAGAGCGTTCTGCGCCGCTGCATGCATGAGGGCCTGGTGCGCGGCGAGGGGTTTGCCGTGGACGCCAGCGTGATCAAGGCCGGTGCCAGTCGTGCTCGTGGCGTTCCTGGAGTCGATGCAATGAAGTGGCGCGATGCAGGTCGAGAATCCTGCCACCGACGATGAGCCATCGCCGCCACCTCCGCCCAAGAAGGTCTCATTGACGGACCCAGCCGCGCAATGGACGGCCGCGCCTGTTGGCCCTGCGTTCTTCGCGTACTCGACCAAAACTACCTTATCGATCTGTCGGCGGGCGTCATCGTGGACGTCGAGGCCACGCCCGCGCTTCGATCTCACGAGTTGAAGGTGACGAAGACCATGGTCGACCGCGTCGAACGCCGCTTCGGCCTCAAGCCAAGGCGACGGGTGGGGGACATGGCCTATGGCATCGCACCGATGCTCAGCTGGATGGTCAAGGACAAGGGCATCGAGCCGCACGTGCCCGTGTGGGACAAGACCGGTCGCAAGGATGGGACTCTCTCCAGCTCGGAGTTCCAGTGGATCGCCCAGAGCAACGAGTACCTCTGCCCTGAGGGCCATGCGCTTCGCTGCGCACGTCGCACCTTCACGGTGGGGCGTGACCGAGTGACCACGGCGGACACCGTGATCTACAGGGCCAGCCAACACGACTGCGCGCAGTGCTCTCGCAAGCAGCAGTGCTGGCCGGGCGAGTTTTTCAACAGAATCAGCCTGATGCAGCCGATGGAAGTTGGGTGATGGCGGCAGGGGCGCTGCCCGTGGTCCAACATTGCAGGCTTCAACGCGAATCCGCGCGCTCAAGGTGATTGATGAAGGATTGATGGCGAGGGCTGCGGCAGAAGCAGCGTCGAAATCTGCTGCTGGTACCGATGGAACGTCACAATCCTGCCCCTGCGTGTTCGATCGATAGGCTTCTTCTTCATGATCGATAAATTCTTGCTGCAGCAGCAGGTGCTGGAACGGCTCGCAGAAGACCTGCTGCAGGCCGAACAGGCCGCGCGGGCGGCCCACGAAACGGCGACTCACGAAGAGAACATTGCCGAAAACAAGTACGACACATTGGGTCTCGAAGCCGCCTACCTGGCCACCGGCCACGCTCGGCGCGCCGACGCCGTCCGCCAGGCGATAGCCAACTGGCGCCAGTTCCGCCCACGCCCCTACGACGCGAGCAAAGGGATAGAGCTTGGCGCGCTGGTCTGCCTGGTCGATTCCGACGGCGCGCAACAGCAGCTCTTCCTCGGCCCGGGTGGCGGCAGCATGAAGTTGCTCAGCGGCGCACAGCAGCTCGTGCAGGTCATCAGTAGCGAGGCCCCGTTGGGCAGGGCCATGCTGGGTAAATGCGAGGGCGATGAGCTGTCGCTGCAGATCGCTGCAATCCGACAGCAGTTCGAGGTGTTGTGGGTTCAATGAGCAGCAACGACGGCGTGGAGGACGAGTTGCGCATCCACGCGGCCTGGCCATTCCCAGGGACTGGATCGGTTCCGGGGAAAGAGCAGTCGGCGGACGGTGGGTCGATTGGTCAAGACCTGACCCCATTCCATTTCCACGCTCCTACATTCCTGTAGCCTGCTCCGGTGACGCCCGCCCGCTCGGCCGCCGGTGTCGAGGGTAAATGCCAAATTGGTACCGGTTGTGTCTCATATCCAGAGAAGTTAGGGTGCGCTGGCATCTCGGTGGTCTGAAAACCGGATGCCGACGAAGCAGTCCCTTTCTTCCTTTCACAGACAGCTGGTGACGGCGCCGCCAGGGCGGTCTTCGCAAGCCGGCATCGATCATGGAGACAAGAGATGATGATGGTGGTGCGTCGAGAGCTTGGGATGCGGGGCGTGCAGCGCCTGCGCGCGGGGCGTTGGCTGGGGATGGTGGTGGGCCTGGCCGGCTGCTTGCTGGCCACGGGCGTGGGGGCCGCCGCGCCGGGGGCAGGGCAGGTCCTGCCCCTGGATACCACGGGGGTCGACAGCGGGCAGCCCCTGCGCGTGGAGTGGGCCAAATGGTGGGGGCCGGCGGCGGAGCGCTGGCAGCTGCTGCGCAATGGCGCCATCGCCTGCGAAGGGCGGCTGGACAGCGCCAGCTGGACCGCATGGCGCCAGGCCCAGCAAGGCAGCTGCACCACGCCGCTGGGTGGAGGCGAAAACCGCCTGCAAGTGCGGCTGTGCCAGGGGAGCGAGTGCAGCAACGGTCCGGTGAGCCGGGTGAACCTGCCGGTGGTGGCCGTGCAGGCGGCCGCGGCCGGCTGGCAGGCGGCCCAGGCCTATGCCAAGGGCAGCCGCGTGCAATGGGACGGCCGCATCTACGAGGCGCGCTACTGGTCCCGGGGCGCGCAGCCGGGGCAGGACCGCGAGGCCTGGGCTTTGCTGGCCAACGCCCGCACCCAGGGCGCCCAGCTGGGTGTCAGCACCTGGAAGGCGGGGGCGCAGGCGGCCTACAGCATCCTCTTCGACGACTACTGCGGCTGGACCAATGACGAGGGCCAGGTGCTGGGCGAGCAGGAGCTGGCGCGGCGTGGCCTCGTGGCCTCCTTCGGCGTGATATCTGGCAGCTGCGGGGATCCGGCCTGGTCACCCCATTGGCCGCGCTTGAAGGGCTTTGTGTCGCGCGGGCATGAGGTCTTCAATCACTCCTGGGACCATGGCCATCCGCTGGACGCGGACTGGGCCTCGCGCAAATGGGGCGGCAACGAGCTGGAGATCCGCCAGTCCACGCAGAAAGTGGCCGAGATGCTGGAGGGCTACCAGATGCAGTTCTTCAGCTTCCCCTTCGACGCGGCCACCGATGAGCAACTGGCCTTCCTGAAGTCCATGCCGCAATACCTGGGCACGCGCACGCCCAACTACTGGCAGGCCAGCGGGGTGAATGCCGCCAACTTCGGCGACCCCTTCCGCCTGCGCTTCCTGGTCTATGTCAATGCCGACCAGGGGGCGGACAACCCGGGCTCCCTGCCCAACTACCTGCGCGACACCCTGGCCCAGGGCGGCTGGGGCCTGCGCGTCTTTCATTCGGTGAATGACGCCTACTACGAGTCCGTGCCCCTGGCGGCCTACCAGGCCCACCTGGATGCCGTGCAGCAAGCCGCGCAAAGCGGCCGCCTGTGGGTGGCCGGGGTGTCCGAGGTGTTGCGCTACCGCGTGGCGCGCGAAGCCTGCGCGCCCTCGGTGGAGCGGGTGGCCACGGGGCTCCTGCTCAGCTTCAACAACAGCGGTGAGACCTGCCAGCGCTATGCCACGCCCTTGAGCCTGCGGGTGGATGCTGTCGCGGGCGGCTCCCTGCAGGCCTGGCAGGCCGGGGCGGTGCTGCCGGTCAGCGTGCGGAGCGATGGCAGCCAGTGGGTGCTGGCGCATCCGCTGCAGGGGCCGGTGCTGTTGCGATAAGTGAGTGCGGCGCTTGGCCCTGCCGACCTGCCTAGCCCCACAAGGCAGCGTCCGGCGGGCTGAGCTGCGCCGCCTCGTAGCGCATGGCGGGCTCACGGTCGCGTGCGAGCAGCAGCGGCCCATCGAGATCGACAAAACGGCATTCCTGGGCAACGATAAAAGCAGGTGCCATCGCCAGCGCCGTCCCTCCCATATTGCCCACCATCAGCCCGAATCCCATTTGATGGGCGGTCCGGGCCAGGGCCAGGCCTTCGCTCAGGCCTCCGCTCTTGTCGAGCTTGATGTTGATGTACTGGTAGAGGCCCTTCAACGCATGCAGCGATCCGCGGTCATTGCAGGACTCATCGGCGGCCAGGGGGATGGGCGAGGCCAGGCCATCGAGCTGCGCATCGTCGCCGCGCGGCACCGGCTGTTCGATCAGCTCCACGCCATGAGCTTGCAGCTCCGGCAGGATCTTTTCCAGCAGCCGGCGATCCCAGGCCTGGTTGGCATCGATCATCAGGCGCGCTGCGGGATGCTCCTCGCGCGCGAAGCGGACCATGTCGAGATGGCGGGTCTTGTCCGCCTTCAGCTTGAGCAAGGGCATGTGGCGGGCCGCACGGATCTTGCGGCGTACATCCGCCTCCTGGCCCAGGCCGATCGTGTAGGCGGTCTCGACCGGCAGCACCTGTTGTTCGCGCCCGGCCAGTTGCCATGCGCGCCGGCCGGCCTGCTTGGATCGCAGATCCCATAGCGCGCAGTCCAGCGCGTTGCGCGCGCCGCCGGCCGGCAGCCATTGCATCAGCTCGTCGAAGGACAGGTCGGCATGCAGACGCGGGCGCAGCCCGTGGACCTGGGCCGCCATCGACGCCGGGGTCTCCCCGTCGTAGGAAACGCCGGCCGCCTCGCCGCGGCCGACATGGCCATCGGCATCGCGCAGCTCGACCAGGAGCACGTCGATCGCGGTCATCACGGCATTGGAAATCTCGAAGGGCTCTTGCAGTGGCCAGTCTTCGGTGGTGATTGAGCAGTCAAGCAGCATGGCGCGCTTCCCGGAGTATGTTGAGGTTGGAAGATTCAGCCGCGATCGGCCCGAGGGTCGGCCACGCGCGGCCAGTAGTTCAGGTTGCGCACCCGATAGGGGATGGCGGCGAAGTCGGGCGCGATCGCACCCGGCGTGGCGGCATAGAGCACGGCTTGCGAGATCGGCGCGAACTCGGTGTGGAAATGCTGGGTCGACTTGACCACCACCAGCTTCATGTCCTCCAGGCGCAGACCCAGACCGGTGAAGGCCTCCGGGCTGAAGACCTGACCCCGGACGGAGGCGAGCACGAGGTGGACGCCGTTCGGCGCCTCCACCCAGACCGCCGTGCCCAGCGGCGCCCGATCGCCGACCACCACGGCGCTCTGGCTGTGGTTCTCGACGATGGCACGGACCGTGACGCGCAGGTCCACCGGCTCCCCGGAGCTCGGCCCGCATTTGCCGCCGACGCGCAGGTCGATCAGCGCGCCGACGCCGGCCTCGCGGCAGAGGTGGATGGCCCCCAGGTCCCAGAACGCGCCGAGCGCGACCTGGCCGATGCCGCGTTCCAGCACGCGCCGCAGGATGAAGCTGCTGTCACCCGGTGCGCCGCCCCCCGGGTTGTCTGCGACATCGGCCAACACGACCAGTCCCGGCTGTGCAAGGGCCTGGTCGAGGGCTTCATCCAGCGGCAGCGTGTTGCCCCCGGTCTGCTCGCGCAGCGCCCAGAACTCATGGCCGAGCCGGTCGGCCAGCGCCTGGGCCTGCGTTGGGTCACCGTCGGTGATCACCCACAGCTTGGCGCCGGATTCGGGCACGTCCCCCCAGGGGAATCCATGGCCGAGCGAGACGGAGAGCACGCCATCGCGTCCCTCGAAGGACTGCATGCGCCGCACGAAGCCGGCCATCGGCTCGCGGGTGGTGTGCCACAGGCCGACCATGCGGCAGTCATGCACGGCGGTGACGGGCCGAATGCGGCCGTTGTGCCTATCGACGAGCAGACGGTACAGCTCCCGGGCCCGCGCCGTGCCATCGGTGTGCGGGTACTCCTTGAAGGCGATGATCAGGTCGGCCGACGCACGCATGCGCTCGGTGAAGTGGCAATGCAGGTCGAGTTCCGCGCCGACCGGCACATCGGGGCCGACGATGTCGCGGATGCGGGACAGCAGATCGCCTTCGCAATCATCGTAGCCCTCGGCCACCATGGCGCCATGCAAAAGCAGCAGGACCGCATCGACGGGAAGCGCTGTGCGCAGGTCTTCAAGCAGCTGATCACGCAGCGATTCGTACACGGCACGCACGGTGCGACCGGAGGGTTCGGCCAGGGCACACAGGCCCTCGGCCACCTCGTGACCATCGGCCTCGATCATCGAACGGATGGCATGCAGGTAGGCGCCCGTCCCGGTTGGGGCCAGGCGGCTGGCATCGCCGCGATACAGCCCCTGTTCCTCGAAGCCTTGCCATCCCGTGGGTGTGGCGGCGAAGGTGTTGGTCTCGGTGGCGAGCTGGGCTATGAAAAACTTCATCGCGAATCTCCTCAATCGGCCAGACGCTGAAAGTGCAGATGGCGCGAGCGCATGGTGTTGAGACGGAACGCCGCCACCCGTCCGGTCGACTCCTCAATGCTCTCGACGTGCAGCACACCCGTGCTCGGCGGAAACTGCATCGAGTCGACCTCGGACCAGCCGTAGACGGCGGGGGAAAAGGTTTGAAGCTCCGCCGACATGGCACCGTAAGACCCGGCAATGCGCAGCCGCAGCGCACCGTCCTGCAGGAACACCGTGGCGATGGCGGCCAGGTCGGCCGAGCGATACCGGCCCAGCAGATCGGTGCCGAGGCTGGCAGCGTCGGGCGTGCTTGCAGGCAGACGCTCCAGTCGGCAATGCCGGCCCGCCTCATGGAGATCGAGTGCCGCGGGGGCATCCCCCTCGGTGGCGAGCTGGCCGGCGCTCAAGATCAGCGGCCCGACCGCCAGGTCCTCGAAGCCGATGCGCAGCTGCTCGCCTTCCTCGCGCATCGGGACCGGCGGTCCGTTCAGGAACTTCAGGCCCAACCGGCCCTCCGGGGCCGGCGCAAACTCGATCACGCAGCTGGCATCGGCGTAGCGCGCGCCCAGCATCGGCTTGAAGCGATCGGCGGCGGCCTTCTGCGGCGCGGGGCCGAGTTCGGCATCACCCAGCACCGTGTCGATCACCTGGTTGGCGAGCTCCATCGGATTCACCGGGGCGCCATTGACGATGATGATGATGTCCAGGGCATGACCTGGCACCGTCAGCATCTGGCACGATCCGCCGACCACGCCGCCCGCGTGATGGATCACCTCCAGGCCTCGGTAGTCGTGGCGCATCAGGCCGAGCGCGTAGGGATTGACGAGGCCGTTGTTCAGCCTTGCGCAAGCGGTCATCTGCTGCCAGCTCGCGGCGCTGCCCACGGACTTCTGCGGCGCGCGCAGATGTGCCAGCCAGCGCAGCATGTCGTCGATGGTGGAGACCATCGCGCCTTCTCCGCGAATTTCCTCCGATGGGAAGATGCCGCGCCGCCAGCCACCGCCCTGCGCCGGCGGCAGCGCCTCGTGCAGGGTCGCGATGCCGGCGTGGATCTCCAGGTCGCTCGGAACCGATGCCGTGTCGACCATGCCCAGCGGCGTGAAGATGCGCTCCTGCAGGAAGCGTTCGAACGGCATGCCGGACTGTCGTTCGATGACCAGGGACAGCAGGTGATAGCCGCCGTTGCAGTACACCATGTTCTCGCCCGGCGCGAAGTTCATCTCTTGCTGCCGGGCCATGGCCGTCAGGCCGCTGCCTTTGGGCATGATGGCCGTGCTGAACGCGATGAAGGCCAGGTCCAGGTGGCAGCGGTAGCCGCTGGTGTGGTTCATCAACTGGCGCAGGGTGGGCTCGCCCTGCGCGAAGGCCGGGAGCTCCGGCAGGTAGCTGCGCACGCCGGCGTCGATGTCCAGCTTGCCGTCTTCGGCCAACAGCAGCGCGGCGAAGCAGGCGAAATGCTTGCTGGTGGAGCCGATGCGCATGCGCGTCCAGGGCGTGTTGGCCACCGCATGTTCGAGGCTGGCCATGCCGAAGCCCCGGCGGTAGATCGTCTTGCCCCGATGCGCGATGCCGACCACGAGGCCCGGCGCATCACTGCGGTTCACCGACTGGAACAAGGCGTCCAGGGCGGCCGCACTGGTGGTGGGTTCGGCGGCGGGAACGGCGTCGTTCCGGGTGGTGCTGGATTGCTCGCTTTTCGTATGGCTCATCGCTGGTCTCGGCTCGAAGGAAGGGCGCCCATGCGCCCCTGCCCCTCAAGACGAACCGCGGCAGCGATTCCGCGGCAATTTCGGGTAAGTACCGAGCGTCGATCGCGCTGGAGGTTCAGCCGATCGCCCGATCGAATCGAAGACCGCGCGTGCGCCAGGTGTCGAGCTGGAACCCGATGACGCGACCGGCTTCACGCTGCACATTCAGCGTGCCGCGCAAGGGCAGGAAGGGATCCTCCATCTGCCAGCCGAAGACGTCGCTGGCGTAGGCATCCAGGGTCATCGACGTCGTGCCATAGTGCCCCGCGACGCGCAGCAGCAGGCGCTCACCCTCGAACGCCATCGTCGCTTCGGCATCCAGGTCCGGCGCCAGGTAGCGGCCGACCAGCGCCGAGCCCGCCTCCGCCAGCGATGGCGGAGGGCTGGGCAAGCGCTGGGCCCGCTCGGCGTGGCCGCCTTCGCTGAAGAGCAGCGTGTCGGGCGGCTCGCCTGCCAGGGCCTGCGACGGCATCTCCAGCGGACCGATGGCGAGATCCTGGATGCGCAGCCGCAGGGCCTCGCCCTCGTCGCGCAGCGACAGCGGCGGGCCGTTGAGGAAGCTCAGGCCGAGCGTTCCGTCCCCGCCCTCGGCGAAGCCGATCACGAGGCCGGAGTCCGGGGCGTGATAGCGCGTCCCGAGCATGGCCCGAAAGCGCGCCGCATCGGCCTTGGGCGGTGGCGGCCGCAGCGCGTCGCCGAGCACGAGGTCGACGACCTGGTAGGCCAGCTGCACGGGGCTGGCCTGCACCCCGTTGGCCATGATGACGATGTCCAGCGCATGGGCTGGTGCGGTGAGGATCTGGCAGCTGCCGCCCACGACACCACCGGCATGGTGGATCAGCTCCACCCCGCGGTAGTCGTGCCGCATCAGGCCCAGCGCGTAGGGCAGCCGCAGGCGGTTGCCGAGCGCTGCGGGGGACAGCAGTTGATCCCAGCTGCGCGCGCTGCCCACGATCTTGTGCGGCGAGCGCAGATGGGCCAGCCAGCGCAGCATGTCGTCCACCGTGGTCACGGTCGCGCCGTCGCCGCTGGCCTCCTCGCTTGGGAAGATGCCGCGCCGCCAGCCGCCGCCGAGCTCCGGCGGCACCGGCACATGCAGGGTGGCCATGCCGGGGTGGATCTCGAAGTCGCTGCGTACCGAGGCCGTGTCGGCCATGCCCAGCGGGTCGAACAGGCGTGCCTTCAGGAAGGCCTCGTAGCTCATGCCGCTGACGCGCGCGATGATCTGCGACAGCTGGTGATAGCCGCCATTGCTATAGATCATCTTCTCGCCCGGCGCGAAGTTGGCGTCGGTCTGGCGCCGCATCAGGGCCATCGCCGCGCCGGCCGGCTTGATGCCCATGCCGTCGGCCAGGAAGCCGGCGTCCAGGTAGCAGCGCTGGCCGCCGGTGTGAGACATCAGCTGGCGCAGCGTGGGTTCGCCGCGGGGCGCCGGCAGCTCGGGCAGATAGCGGCGCACGCCGGCATCGATCTCCAGCAGGCCCTCCTCGGCCAGCAGCAGGATCGCCAGGCTGGTGAAATGCTTGCTGGAGGAGCCGATCGGCATGCGGGTGGCGGGCGTGTTGGCCACCGCATGTTCGAGACTGGCCATGCCGAAGCCCCGGCGATACAGCAGCCGGCCCCGATGGGCGATGCCGACAACCAGGCCCGGTGCGTCATGCCGGTCAAAGGGCTGGAACAGCGTGTCCAGCGCGGTGTTGTTCGTGCCGCCCATGTCAGAAAGGTACCGTCACGGTGGCGCCCAGGGTGCGTGGCTGCGCCAGGTTCACCCACACCGGACCGCCCAGCGCCTGCAGGAGGTTGCCAGAGGAAACCTGCGCCCGCTTGTCGAACAGGTTGCGGACGAAGAGCGACAGGCTGGCGCGCTTGAAATCCATGCCGGCCTGCAGGTCGGTCAGGGTGTAGGAAGGCATCCAGTACGGCGGCACCGCGGCGCTGCCATCCAGGCCGCCATTGCGCCGCCCCACATAGCGCTGGGCCAGGCTCAGGTAGCTGGCATGACCCGACAGGCTGAAGGCATAGCTGGCCTGCAGGCTGGCCGAGAAGCGGGCGCTGTTGGGAAGCCTGGTGCCCGCCGGCGCGTTCAGACCCGGCGCGTCCTCGCTGAGCTTGGCGTCGATCAGGGCCGCGTTACCGCCGAAGCTCCAATGCCGGTCGGGCCGGTAGTTCAGCACCAGTTCCGCGCCGTTCACCCGGGCCGAGCCGGCGTTGGTCACAACCGACAGGCCGTTGATCGGCTGCAGCTGCTGCAGGTCCTTCCAGTCGAGCCGGAACACGGCGGCCTCGATCGAGAACCGCTTGTCCAGCAGATCCGCCTTGTAGCCGGCCTCGTAGCTGACGAGCGTGTCGGGGCGGAACGCGGGCGGTGCGGTGGGTTCGCCGGTGTTGAGATCGCGCAGCACGGCATTCGGGCCGCCGGGCCGGTAGCCGCTGGCGCCGCGCACATAGACCGAGCTGGCCGGCGTCAGGGCATAGCGGGCCGTGAGCAACCAGGTGCGGCTCGTGTCGCTGGACTCGGCGTCGATCGCCTGCGCGCCCCCGGCCAGCAGGCCGTCGCTCTGCTGCACGTAATGCTGCTTGTTGCGGGCGCTGCGCAGGCCGCCGGTCAGGGACAGGCCGTTGGCGAACTTCCAGGTCAGGTCTCCGTAGAGCGCCACTTCGCGGTAGGAGCCCGGGATGCCGGCAACCAGCAGCTCCGGCCCCGGGGTGCCATCGGCCAGGGTGGTGGCGACCTGCTGGCGGTTCACCGAGCTTTCACGGTTGATGTACAGGCCGGCCAGCCACTCCAGCTGCTTGTCGGGCCTGGAGGTCAGCCGCAGCTCCTGGGTCGTCTTTTCCAGCGAGACCGCCACGTTGCCGACGGCGCCGCGCAGGTTCAGGCCCAGCCCCGCGGCGAGCGGCACATAGACCGGGCTCATGTCGGTCGGGATGTTGGAGCGCAGATGCTGGCGCGAGCTGATGGAGTTCAGCCGCGCCCAGCCGAAGTCGTATTCGAGGTCGGCCGCCACCAGCCTGATCTTGATGGAATAGGGCTCGGGCACATGGAGGCGGCGCAGCGTGTCGCCCTCGATCGGCCGGCCCGTCGCCGCGTCGTAGTCGACGAAGTTCATGCCGTCGCGACGGATCGTCTGCGCCGTGCCGGTCAGGCGCGCCTTGAAGCGGTTGTTGGGCTGCAGCAGCACCGAGGCGCGCAGGCCCGTGGTGTCGCCGCGATCGACATCGCGGCCGGCGGCGGGACCGACGGTGTCGGCAAAGCCGCCCGCATGATCGCGGAAGGCGGAGATCCGCAAGCCCGCCACATCCTCCTGCAGCGGCACATTCACCACCGCGCTGAGCGTGCGACCGGTGCCGCCGCCGCGCGTGGTCGATGCGCTCAGCGCCGCCTTGCCCGAGAACTCGTAGGTATCGGGTTCGTTCGTCACGTACTTCAGCAGGCCGCCCATCGCGCTGGCTCCATACAGGGTGCCTTGCGGGCCGCGCAGCAGCTCGATGTGCTTCAGGTCCAGCAGCCCCATGTCCAGCGCCATCTGCGCGCCATTGGCGACCGCCGTGCTGGAGCCGAACGCGACCTCGTCGATGTACACGCCGACCGTCGCGATGGTCTGCGTGCCGGTGCTCACGCCCCGGATGCTGAGGCTGGAGATGCCGGCGCCGCCCGAGCCCTGCGCGTCGACGCCGGCCTGGTTGCCGAGATAGTCCTGCAGCGTCTTGGCGCCGGAGCGCTCCAGATGGTCGGTGGAGACGATGTTCACCTGCATCGGCACCTCGCGCACGGGCTCGCGGCGCCGGCTGGCGCTGACGACGACCGTGCCCAGGGTGTTGCGCTCCTCGGCCTGCGCCTCTTCCGGTGGCGCGGGCGTTTCCGTGAACAGCACCAGCGCGCCGGAGATGTCGCGCCGCACCTTCATGGGCGTGCCGCTCAAGAGCTGGGCCAGCGCCTCGTCGACGGGCAGGCTGCGCTTGAGGCCCTTGCTGGACAAGCCCTTGAGGTCGTCGCTCTTGTAGATCAGCTGGGTGTTCGACTGCCGCGCGAAGGCGTCGAGCGCGGACTTGAGATCGCCGCCGGCGATGTCGAAGCTGCGACTCTGGCCCTGGGCGCCCGCGCACAGGGCCAAGGCGCAGAGGCCGGCAAGAGATCGGCGGCGCGGGCGGAAGCGATTGGATGGCATGTTCATCGTTGTCTCCGTGGTGGGCATGAGGGTGCCGCTCTTGCGGTCTGTTCCCTGGATTTCAGTCCCTGCGCGCGGCCAGCCCGGGATGGATTGCGGCGACCGTGCGTGCGAAATGCGGTTCGGCCCAGACCATCGCCAACGCGGCCAGCGCGAACGCGGCCGCGCCCACGCCGGCCATCGCGATCAGCAGGCCATGCGGATGGGTCGTCAAGCGGTCCGACCAGGCACCGACCAGCACCGGACTCAGCGCGCTCAGGCCCACGGTCAAGGCGCTGCCGATCGCGATCACGCGCGAACGCAGCGCGGCCGGGCTCATGTCCTGCAGCATGGTCGGCGCCAGGACGCTACCGGCGATCAAGGTGGCGACCTGCAGCCCGAACAGCAGATACAGGCCGGTGGCATTCTGCGTCAGCAGCATTGCCAGCGAGGCCAGAACCGACAGCGCGGAGCCGATCACCACCACGCGCACCGGCAGAGCCAGGCCTACGCGCCGCCCGAGCAGCTTGACGCAGGCCATGCCGATCGCCGCCCCCGCGCCGGTGCCCAGCAGATAGGCCGACCCCACGCCGTTGCCGACCTGCGCGGCGGATTCGCCGAAGATGCGCGTGGCGACCACCGGCACCCAGTTGCCGCTGGCCGCAACGCCGAGCCCGGCCAGGCCCGAGCCGCCGAACATCCCGAGCATGGTGCGGCGATGCGCGCGCAGGAACGGGCCCAGCGCGGGTGCTGCTCGTGCGTGCCCCGCATCGAGCAGGACGGCGCCGCCTTGCGGATGCAGCCGGATCAGCAGCACCGCCAGCGCCACGAGGGGGCCCGGCAAGGCGACGGCCAGGAAGGCCAGACGCCAGGTCTCCATGGGCTGCAGCTCGGCCGGCAGCACATGCCGGACTGCCTCGAGCGCCTGGACCAGGGCCCCGCTGAGGGCGATGCCCAGGCCGGCGCCCAGGATGGCCGCCAGCGCATAGATGCCGTTGGCCAGCACGCGGCGTCGTTCGGGCACGATGTCCGGGATCAGGCCGTAGACGATGGGCGCCAGGCCCGCCTCGCCCAGGCCCAGGCCGATCGCCGCGATGAACAGCGCGTCGAAGTCCCGCGCCAGCCCGCAGGCCGCGGTCGCCACGGCCCATACCAGCACGCAGGCCGCCAGCACCAGGCGACGACCCCAACGATCGGCCAGCCAGCCCAGCGGCACCGCGGCCAGGCCCGAGAACAGCGTGATGCCCGCGCCCTGCAGCAGGCCCAGCTTGGTATCCGACAGACCCAGGCTCAGGCCCAGCGGTTCGGCCAGCAGCACGAAGATCTGCCGATCCAGCGCGCTGAAGATGGTGGCGATGACCAGCACCAGCAAGCCGTAGCCGGCCAGCAGCCCGCCGGTGAACGATGCGCGCCGTGGCGCCTGGGCCGTGGAATCTGGCAGGGCATGAGTGTTCATGGATTCGAAGGGTTGGGCATGTTGATGGGGACCGGCGGCCGGCTCGCGGCCGGTCCGGCGATCACGATGGCGCCGGAGACATCGCGCCGCGCCTTCAGCGGGGTTCCCTGCAGCAGCAGGGCCGGTGCCTGCTCGATGGGCAGGCGACGCTTCAGGCCCGGGCTGCTCAGGCCCCTGACGTCCTCGATGCGGTAGATCAGCTGCACATCGGCCTGCCGGGCATAGGCGTCGAGCGCGGCCTTCAGATCGCCCGCCTCGATGTTGAAACTGCGCTCCTGCGCATGGGCGGCGGGGATGCAGAGAAGAAGCCATGCGCCGCAGGCCAGCATGGCGCGCCGACAAGGGCGGAAAGAGGAGGCCGAGGGGAGTGGAGTCATCGCATCGCAGTGGCGAGAAAAGTGCCGTGCTGACCAAGACGAATGGCCGCGCGACTTCCTCGCGCTGCGCGGGTATTCACCGAGCGCTGCATCGGCGCAAGAGGGATCGATCACGCGCGGCCGGTGCGGCGGTGCCGATGACTGGCCATGCCGCGAAAATCGCGGGTTTCCACGGGCCGAGCGCGATGGGAGCTGTTTTATTTGTAACTACGCCGAGGATGGGTCTCGTTCGTTCGTCTAGCTATGTGCCGGCGACCTCGCCCCCACCCCGGCGGGAGGCGCTGCGACTTGAGGACGGGTCTTGGACAACGATGAGCTGAATGCGTGGTTCGTGCAGGAAGTGCTGCCGCTGGAAGCCGTGCTGGAGCGCTACCTGCGGCGCAACTGGCGCGACCGGGACGATGTGCCGGACCTGCGGCAGGAGGTCTATGCGCGCGTGTACGACAGCTGCGCGCGCAGCCGGCCGGACTCGGCCCAGGCTTTCGTCCTGTCCACGGCGCGCAATCTGCTGGTGGACCGCGCGCGCCGGGCGCAGATCGTCTCCATCGAGACCTTTGCCGACATGGATGCCCTGGCACCCAGGCTGGACGAGCTGAGCCCCGAGCGCCATCTGGCCGCGCGCAGCGAGCTGCGGCTCCTGCAGGGAGCGCTGAACCTGCTGCCGGCGCCTTGTCGCGAGGTGCTCGAGCTGCGCAAGATCGAGGACCTGCCGCAGCGCGAGGTGGCGGCCCGGCTCGGCATCACGGAAGACCGGGTGGAGCGCTTGCTGGCGAAGGGCGTGCAGGCGCTGGACGAGGCGCTGCAGGCCGCTACGCAGGGCGGCGGCGCCTCTTCCGACGCAAAGACCGCCACGCCGCATCGCCGGGATAGGAAGACGAGATGAAGGACCAGCCCTTGAGCGCGATCAATGCCCGCGCGGCCGAATGGATCGTCGAGCGGGATCGCCATGACGGCCGGCTGCCGGCCGAGCGACAGCTGCTGCTGGATGACTGGCTGCGCGCCTCCACCCTGCATCGGGTGGCCTTCCTGCGGCTGGAGCAAATCTGGCAGCGCGCCGACCGGCTGCGTGCCTTGCATGTCGCGCCACCGGCCCAGGACATCATCAGGACGCGGACGCCGGCGCTGAAGGTCCGCATGCCGCGCTTCACCTGGTGGCCGGCATCGCGCCTGGTGGCCGGTCTCAGCCTGGCGCTGATGGCTCTGGTGATGGTGGCCGATTTTCATGGCGACACCCATGCCCAGCGCCATGCCACGGCGCGCGGCCAGCGCGAATCGGTGCGTCTGGCCGATGGCTCCCAGCTGACGCTGAATACCGCCACCACGCTGCGTACCGCGGTCAGCGAGGCCGCGCGCGAGGTCTGGCTGGATCGGGGCGAGGCCTTCTTCGACATCGCGCACGACGCCAAGCGGCCCTTCGTCGTCCATGCCGGCCGGCAGACCGTGACCGTGCTGGGCACGAAGTTCTCCCTGCATCGCGAGGGCGACCGGCTGCGCGTCGCGGTGCTGGAAGGGCGCGTGCAGGTGCAGCCGGCGCGCAGCCGGCCGGCCGTGCTGAACCGCGACGACACGGCGCTGGCCGATGCCAGCAATGTGCTGGTCGCCCGGCAGGCGCCGCAGCAGGTCAGCGCCAGCCTGGGCTGGCTGCGCGGCAAGCTGGAGTTCGACCAGGTGACGCTGGCCGAGGCGGCGGCGCAGTTCAACCGCTATGGACGCAAGCAGCTGGTGATCCAAGACGAGGCCGCGGCCCGCATCAATATCGGCGGCATCTTCGATGCCGACAATGTCGAGGCCTTCGCGCGGGTGCTGAATCTCGGCTTCGGGCTCGAGGTGCAGACGGAAGGGGACACCATTCGCGTCTCCAGCCCGGCCCGGCGCGGCAAGCCCGGACGGACCGAGCCTTGAGGCCGGCCATCGACCCGATGGGCGTGACCGCCAGTGATCAGCCGCCCGCCGCCGCCTCCACCCACATGATCGATAGCAACGCTGCCAGCACGCCCAGCAGCCCGCCGGCGGCCATCTGCTTTCTGCGCACCGCCGCGGCGCCGCGCGGATAGGCGGCCGCGGCCTCGGCCTTGCATCGGTGCACGAACTGGTTGAAGCTTTGACCGGTTCCGCTGGACTTGGTGCGGCCGATCAGGAAGGCCAGGTGCTGTCGGTAGCGTTCTTCCGTGTCCTCATCCTGCATATGCAAAGGGCTCCGTCCGAGTGTGGCGCCCGGCCTTTTTTCTCTTGTTCGTCGTGATCGGGGGCCTGGGCGTGGCTGGCCCTACCTTAGCCCGGGGCGTTGGCCCAGGCAAGCGTTGCCGCTCCCTAGGACGGGACATCCTGGCGTTGACGCGCCTCCTGTGCGCTGGCATGCCCTACCGCAGGCCTATCGCTGGGCAGATCTCAGGGGGAACACTGCCTGTCCGGTACCAGATCAGATAGCGACGTAGCCGCTGCATTGCCGCCCTTGTTTGGTGCAACGGGGGCCGGGAGCGAGGAAGAAGAGAACCAACCGCCGGCGCCCGGCGCCGCGCCGGCAAGGGGCTGAAGCCGCAGAGCGTGCGAGCCCGGCTGCTCGCGGCGGTGGTGGCGGCCTGTTGCAGCGTCTTGCTGCTGGCGGCCGACGCGATCGCGCAGCTGCTGCTGCGCTCGGTGGAGGAATCGGCCCGGCTGGAGGCGCAGAACCTCGCCACCGCGATCGCCCGTGGCGCCTCCAAGGACATGCAGAATCTGCAGGCCCTATAGAGGGCCTGGACGATCTGTACCGGCGCGATCTGTTCATCCTGGACCCGCAGTGCCGCACCCTGGCCGATGTCGTGCGCGCGGAACAGGCCAAGGAGGCCGCGCGCCAGGTGGAGTTCCTGGCCTATGCCGACCAACTGACCGGGCTGGCCAACCGCACCCAGTTCTCGCGCCTGGCGAACCTGGCGATCGCCCAGGCAAAGCGGCATCTGGCGCTGGTCTATATCGACATCGACCGCTTCAGGCTGATCAACGATATCCTGGGCCACAAGTTCGGCGACCGGCTGCGCCATTGCCTGCAGGCCGACGAGCAGGCCGCGCGGCTGGGTGGCGACGAGTTCGTGATCCTGCTGCCCAGCGTCGCGACGCCGGCGCGCCTGAATGGCCTGGCGCGTCGGCGGCTCGCGGTGATCGCGCAGCCGCTCTGTCTTGACGGGCATGAGCTGCGCATCACGGCCAGCATCGGCATCGGCGTCTTTCCCGACGATGGCACGGACGAGCAGACCCTGATGCGCCATGCGGACATCGCGATGTACCAGGACAAGGGCCGCAACGCCTATGCCTTCTACTCGGCCGGGCTGAACCACCATTCGTTCGAGCGCCTGGCCTTCGAGGCCGAGCTGCAGCGCGCCTTCGAGGCGCGGCTGCTGGAGCTGCATTGCCAGCCCAAGGTCGATGCGGCCAGTGGCGAGCGCAGGGGCGTGGAGGCGCTGCTGCGCTGGAACCACCCGCTGCTGGGCGCGATCTCGCCGGCGCGCTTCATCCCGATCGCCGAGGAGACCGGGTTGATCGTGCCGCTGGGCCGTTGGGTGCCGGAGCAGGCCTGCCGCCAGCAGGTGGCCTGGCTGGCGCAGGGCCTGGCGCCGCTGACGATGGCCGTCAACCTGTCGGCGCGGCAGTTCGCCGACATCGGCGCAATCCTGCGCGACACCGGCATCGACCCGGCGCGGCTGGAGCTGGAGGTCACCGAGAGCACGCTGATGCGCGACCTGGAGCGGGCCCTCAAGCTGCTGAGCGCCTGCAAGGCGCTGGGCGTGCGGCTGGCGGTGGACGACTTCGGCACCGGCTATTCCTCGCTCACCAGCCTGAAGCGCTTCCCGGTCGACACGCTGAAGATCGACCGCGCCATCGCCCAGGCCATCATCACGCCGGCGCGCACCCTCGGCCTGCATGTGGTCGCGGAAGGTGTCGAGACCCGGACCCAGGTGAACTTCCTGCGCGAGCAGCGCTGCGACGAGCTGCAGGGCTATTACTTCGGCAAGGTGGTGCCGGCCGAGGCCATGGCCGACCTGGTCCGGCAATGGCCGCTGCGCGCGCAGCCGGCAACGGTGAACGTTTAGCGGAGCTTGGCCTGGATCAAGGCCGTGCGGCCGATGGCAGGGGAGACTCGCGGCCACCGATCATGGCTATGCCCTCGTCCTCTTCTTCTACCACCTCCGCTGCGTCCCTGCTCGTGCCGCACAGCCTGTGGGACGACCTGCAGGCGGCCGGCACCGCGCTGTTGCTGCTGTCGCTGGGCCTGACCCTGCTGGGCAGCGCGGGCCTGGCGACCGGCGGCACGCCGGGCCTCGCCTTCCTGCTCGGCTATGCGAGCGGCTGGCCGCTTGGGCCGACGCTGCTGCTCGTCAACCTGCCCTTCTACCTGCTCGGCTGGGTCACCCTGGGCGGGCGTTTCACGCTGCGCAGCCTGCTGGCGGTGGTGGCGCTGGCGGCGGGCATCGAGCTGGTGCGTGGGCTGATCACGGTGCAGGCCGCGCCGGCCTTCGCCGCGCTGGCCGGCGGGGTGCTGATCGGCACCGGGCTGCTGGTGATGTTCCGCCATGACGCCAGCCTGGGCGGCGTCAACATCCTGGCGCTGTACCTGCAGCGCCGCCTGGGCTGGTCGGTCGGCTGGGTGCAGCTGGCGATCGATCTGCTGATCCTGGCCGGCTCCTGCCTGCTGCTGGACCCGGCGCGCGTCGCCTGGTCGGTGCTGGCCACCGTGGTGCTGAATGGCGTGCTGGCATGGAACCACCGGGCCGGGCGGTATCGCGGCGGGCGGGGCTAGAAAAAACGCGCTTCGCGCGTTGATTGATGGTGCCGCGATGGCGAAGGTCTGGGCGCAGGAGGGCGGGCAGGCCTGGCAGGCCTGCTGCTACGTGTCCCCCGGCCGCTTCGCGGCCTCCTCCTTGACCTCCGCATCAGGCCTGCCCACCCTCCTGCTTAACGTTGCGTTCGGCTTTCCCGCGAACCACTTGCGGTGGAGAAGCCGGGATGCGGGTGCGCGCAATTGCGCATGCCCGCGTCCCGGCGCAACCCGGCTCTGCGTAGGGTCCATCAAGACCACGCAGGGAGCATCAGAAGTCAAAGAGCAAAGAGCCAAAGAAAAAGGGCGCACGTCGTGACGACGGCGCCCTTGCGCGAGCGAGCAGAGCCGTTGCCGGCCCTCGCTGCTGCTTTACTTCTTGGTGTTGACGGCGTCCTTCAGACCCTTGCCGGCGGTGAACTTCGGCACGGTCGAGGCCGGGATTTCCAGCGCGGCGCCGGTGGAGGGGTTCTTGCCGGTGCGGGCAGCGCGCTCGCTGACCTTGAAGGTGCCGAAGCCGAGGATGGCAACGGTGTCGCCGGCGGCCAGGGCTTCGGTGATCGAACCCAGCGTGGCGTCCAGCATCGAGGTGGCGACGGCGCGGCTGACACCACTCTTGGTGGCGATGTTTTCGATCAGTTCGGTTTTGTTCATCGGGTTATCCAGTTAATGCAACAGCAGGCGGAAGGGAGGTCCCGCCGGGCCGCCATTATCGACGCCCGCGCGCGGCGCCGTCGCGCATGGGTTTGCAACACCTTGTGGCCGATCCGTGGCCGATTTAACGCGGGCCGGGCGCCCCGGGGCTTGCGCTACCCTCGCACGCTGATCCATGCGCTTGTCACAATGCCGCCGATGCCCGCTCCCGACACCCTCCCGCCGCTGCTCTACAGCTACCGCCGCTGCCCCTATGCGATGCGGGCGCGCATGACCCTGCTGCAGGCCGGGCGGGCCTTTCGGGTGTTCGAGGTGGTGTTGCGCGACAAGCCGGCGGAGCTGCTGCGCCTGTCGCCCAAGGGCACGGTGCCGGTGCTGCAGCTGGCGGATGGCCGGGTGCTGGAGCAGAGCTGGGACATCATGCGCTGGGCGCTGGAACCCGCGGACACGGACGGCTGGTGGCGCCGCGCGCAGACCGAGGCGAATCTCGCGCTGCTGGCCTGCAATGACGGCGAGTTCAAGCGCTGGCTCGATCGCTACAAATACCCGGAGCGCTACGCGGCGGAAGCGTTAGACCGCGAGGCCGCGCGCGCCGCGGCCGTGCAGGCCCTGTTGCTGCCGCTGCAGCATCGCCTGGAGGCGCGGCCCTGGCTGGGCGGCGACACGCCCTGCGCGACCGACCTGGCGCTGTTCCCCTTCGTGCGCCAGTTCGCCGCGATCGATCCGGCCTGGTTCGAGGCCCAGCCCTGGCCGGCGCTACGGGCCTGGCTGAGCGGCTGGCTGGCAGCGCCGCTGTTCCAGGCCTGCATGGTCAAGCTGCCGGCACAAACGTCAGTGCCTTTTCCAATGCCGTCGTTCAGGTCACCGGCGCCGGATTGAACAGCACCAGCTGGTTGTGCAGCCGCCACTGCTCGGCCCAGGTCTTCTTGCGGCCGCTGGCCACGTCCAGCATCAGGCGGAACATTTCCCAGCCGACCTCCGCTATCGTGGCTTCGCCGTCGGCGATGCGACCGGCATTGATGTCCATCAGATCGTGCCAGCGCCGCGCCAGCTCGCTGCGTGTCGCCACCTTGATGACCGGGCATTCGGCCAGGCCGTAGGGGGTGCCGCGGCCGGTGGTGAAGACATGCAGGTTCATGCCGGCGGCCAGCTGCAGGGTGCCGCAGATGAAGTCGCTGGCGGGTGTGGCGGCGTAGACGAGGCCGGCGCGGATGCCGCGGTCGCTGAGCTTCTCGCCGGGCGAGAGCACGCCGCTGATCGGTGCGCTGCCGCTCTTGACGATGGAGCCCATCGCCTTCTCGACGATATTGGACAGGCCGCCCTTCTTGTTGCCGGGCGTGGTGTTGGCGCTGCGGTCGGCGCTGCCGCGCTTCAGGTAGGCGTCGTACCAGGCCATCTCGCGGATCATCGCGTCGGCGATCTCGGGACTGGCGGCGCGCGAGGTCAGCTGGTCGATGCCGTCGCGCACCTCGGTGGTCTCAGAGAACATCACGGTGGCACCGGCGCGCACCAGCAGGTCGGTGCAGAAACCCACCGCCGGGTTGGCGGTGACGCCGCTGAAGGCATCGCTGCCGCCGCACTGCACGCCCACCACCAGGGCGCTGGCCGGCACCGTCTCGCGCCGACGCGCGTCCAGGCGCTTCAGATGCTGCTCGGCGGTGCGCAGGATGGAGTCGATCATGCTCATGAAGCCGATATGGGCGCCGTCCTGCAAGCAGACGACATCGGCGCCAACACCCTCGCCCTTCGCTTGCTCCGGCGCGATGGCAAAGGTGCCGGGCGGCAACAGGCGCTCCGGCTGCAGCTTCTCGCAGCCCAGGCTGACCACCATCACCTCGTTGCCGAAATTCGGGTTCAAGGTGATATTGCGCAGCGTGCGGATCGGCACCACCGCATCCGGCGCGTCGATCGCGACGCCGCAGCCGTAGCCATGCTCCAGCGCCACCACGTCGTCGACGTTCGGGTACTTCGGCAGCAGCTCGCGCTTGATGCGCTCGACCGCGAAGTCCACCACGCCGGACACGCATTGCACGGTCTGCGTGATCGCCAGGATGTTGCGCGTGCCGACCGAGCCGTCGGCATTGCGATAGCCCTCGAAGGTATGGCCCTGCAGCGGCGGCAGCGCCTCGCGCTGCGCGGTGGCCGCATTGGCGATAGGCAGCCCCTCCAGCGAGCGGGCCTCGGGCATCTCCAGCAGGCGCTCATGGATCCAGCTGCCGGCCGACACGGCCTTGAGCATGCGGCCGATCACGACGTTGTAGCGCCGCACCGCCGCGCCGGCGGCCAGGTCCGTCAGCGCCAGCTTGTGGCCCTGCGGCACCCGGTCCACCAGGATCAGCCCGTCGGCGAAACGCGCGCCGGCATCGAGCCCGCCCTCGTTGGCCACGATGGCGACGTTGTCGGCCTCGTGCATCTTGATGTAGAGCGGCGTGCTTGCTGCCATGACGATGTACTTTTGGTTGTATTCCCAAGCGACGCCCGAGGATCCGGCTTTGCCGGTCCTACGGGCGTGCCCTCTTGAGGGGGCGGCCGAAGGCCGTAGGGGGGGTCTGTTCAATCTGCGGTGATCTTGCCGGTCTCGATCACCTTCTTCCAGCGCGCGAACTCCGCGGCCTGGAAGGCGGTGAACTGCTCGGGCGTGTTGCCGACGATCTCGAAACCCAGCTCCAGCAGCTTGGGCTTGACGGCCGGGTCGTTCAGGCCGGCCACCAGCGCGTCGTGCAGCTTGCCCTTGATGTCCGCGGGGATGCCCTTGGGCGCGGCAAAGGCTTGCCAGGAGTAGACGGTCACGCCCTTGTGGCCCAGCTCCTCCATCGTCGGCACGTCCGGCAGCAGCGGCGAGCGCTTGGCGCTGGTGATCGCCAGCGCGCGCAGCTTGCCGGCCTTGATATTGGAGAGGCCGGTGTTGATGTTCATGAAGCTGGCATCGACCTGGCCGCCCAGCAGGTCGGCCATCGCCGGCGCGCCGCCCTTGTAAGGGATGTGGCTGGCTTGGGTGCCGGTCTCCTGCCAGAACAGCTCGGCGGTCAGGTGGTCCGAGGTGCCGTTGCCGGCCGAGGCGAAGCTCATCTTGCCCGGATTGGCCTTGATGAAGGCCAGCAGCTCGGCGAAGCTCTTGTGCGGCGAGGCGGCCGGCACGGCCAGCACGTTCGGCGCCTGCACCGCGATGGTCAGGTAGTCAAAGTCCTTCAGCGGGTCGTAGCCGACGTTCTTCAGCAGGTGAGGACCGATCACGAAGGGCCCCAGCGAGGAGACGAAGACGGTGTAGCCGTCCGGCGCGGCGCGCTTGGCCTGCGTGGCGCCGACCGTGCCGCCGGCGCCGGCCTTGTTGTCGACGATGAAGCTGCCGCCGAGCTTTTCCTGCAGCTTCGGGCCCAGCGTGCGGGCGATCATGTCGGTGGAACCGCCCGGCGGGAAGGGCACCAGCAGCGTGACCTGCTGCTTGGCGGGCCAGGCCTGGGCGATGGCGCCGCCGACGGCCAGCAGGCCCAGCGCCATGGCGGCCAGGACCTTCTTCTTGCTCGATGTGTTCTTCATGGCTTGTCTCCGTTGTTGTCTAGGGGGAAATAGGTTCTTCAGGGTCGCTGGCCCAGCTCGCATTGCTCCCGCGTCCAGATGCGCGCCTGCTCGCTCAGTGAGAGGCCCAGGCCCGGCCGCGTCGGCACCCGCATGCGGCCGTCCTTGATCTCCAGCCGCTCGTTGAACAGCGGCTCCAGCCAGTCGAAATGCTCGACCCAGGGCTCGGTCGGATAGGCCGCCGCGAGGTGCACATGCAGCTCCATCGCGAAATGCGGCGCCAGCATCACGCCGGCCTGCTCGGCCTGCGCGGCGATCTTCAGGAAGGGCGTGATGCCGCCGACGCGCGGCGCGTCGGGCATCAGGTAGTCGGCCGCGCGGTGGCGTATCAGCTCGCCATGCTCCATCGCGCTGGTCAGCATCTCGCCGGTGGCGATCGGCGTGTCGAAGGCGGCGGCCAGCGCGGCATGGCCCTCGTGGTCGTAGGCGTCCAGCGGCTCCTCGATCCAGACCAGGCCATAGGGCTCGAACTGGCGGCACATGCGCTGCGCGGTCGGGCGGTCCCATTGCTGGTTGGCGTCCACCATCAGCGCGACGCCATCACCGAGGTGCTTGCGCACCGCCTCGACGCGCCGGATGTCCAGCGCGCGGTCCGGCTGGCCCACCTTCAGCTTGATGCCGCCGATGCCGTGCGCGATCGAGGCCTCGGCGTTCACCAGCAGTTGCTCCAGCGGCGTGTGCAGGAAGCCGCCCGAGGTGTTGTAGCAGGCCACCGAGTCGCGGTAGGCCCCCAGCAGCTTGGACAGCGGCAGCCCGGCCCGGCGCGCCTTCAGGTCGTAGAGCGCGACGTCGAAGGCGCCGATGGCCTGGGTCGACAGGCCGCTGCGGCCCACCGAGGCGCCGGCCCAGCAGAGCTTGTTCCAGAGCCTGGCGATGTCGCTCGGGTCCTCGCCCAGCAGGGCCGGCGCGATCTCCTTGGCGTGGGCAAACTGACCCGGGCCGCCAGCGCGCTTGGCGTAGCTCAGGCCCAGGCCCTGCTGGCCATTGGCGGTGACGATCTCGGCGAACAGCATCGCGATCTCGGTCATCGGCTTCTGGCGGCCGGTCAGCACTTTTGCATCGCTGATGGGCGTGGCCAGCGGCAGATAGCAGGAGGAGAGGCGGATCCAGGCGATCCGGTCGGCGGCCGACTGGGGCAGGGCGCTGTTGTTGGTCATGTGAACGTTATCAAATTGGTGAGGTTGGCATGGGTGAAAACAACAACTGCCGGTTTCTATGGTCGTTCGGTCTCGCTGGCGTTGATGTTATCGATAACATTGTCGCTTCGTCAAACACCCTCGTGCAAAGCTCGGACAATCCCGCCCACCGCCCCGAACCCGCCCGCATGCCACCCGCCCCCGACCCAAGTCCGTCACCCTGCACGATGTCGCCCGCAGCGCCGGGGTCTCGCCGATGACCGCCTCGCGCGCGCTCAGCAGCCCGGAGCTGGTGTCACAGGGCACGATAGAGAAGGTGCGGGCGGCAGTGGAGGCCACCGGCTACATCCCCAATCTGCTGGCCGGCGGGCTCAAGTCCAAGCGCAGCATGACGGTGGCGGCCCTGGTGCCGGTGATCTCGGTGCCGCAGTTCCTGCCGACCATCCAGACCCTGACCGAGGAGCTGGACAAGGCCGGCTACCAGCTGATCCTGGGCCAGACCGGCTACGACCATGGCCGCGAGGCGGCGCTGCTGAACACCATGGTGGGCCGGCGGGTCGACGGCATCGTCGTCGCGGGCCTGTTGCAGCATGGCGAGGCCGCGAAGCGTCTGGCGAAGCTGGGCATTCCGGTGGTCGAGACCTGGGACATGACCGAGCGGCCGCTGGACTCGGTGGTGGGCTTCTCGCACCTGAAGGTCGGCAGCGCGGTGGCCGGCTACTTCCTGACCAAGGGCTGGCAGCGCGTCGGCATCGCGACCGCCGACGACCAGCGTGCGAGCCAGCGCCGCGAGGGCTTTCTCTCGACGATGGGGCGCGAGGTGCCGACCGCCTTCGTCAAGCCGCCGACCGGCGTCCCGCATGGCCGGCGTGCGCTGGCGGAGCTGCTGCAGCGCGACCCGGGCCTGCGCGCGGTGTTCTGCAGCTCGGACGGCCTGGCCGAGGGCGTGCTGACCGAGGCGCAGGCGCGCGGCATCCGCGTGCCGGAGGACCTGGCCGTGTTCGGCTTCGGCGGCGCCGAGTTCTCGGCCCATCTGAATCCCTCGCTGAGCACCGTGCATATCGACGGCGCCGCCATCGGCCTGCATGCGGCTCAGCTGATCATCGCGCGCTGCCGCGGTGAGGCGGTGGAGCAGCGCTGCATCGATGTGGGCTTCCGCATCATCGAGCGGGCCTCGACGGCCGCCCCACCCTGAGGCCGGCGCGTGGGATGATCCGCGCCATGTGGGGGGATCTTGTGGCCTGGTCCATGCGGCGCGCCGCCGTCGGCGTGGCCCTGTTCGCCGCCTGCGCCGCCGCGAGCGCCGTCGAGGTCGCGGCCTTCAACACCTACGAGCATCCACCCTTCGTGCAGGAGACCGGCCGCGGCTTCGTCGCGGAGCTGCTGCGCTACCTGAACGAGCGCCTGCCGGCGGGCCAGCGCCTGCGCCAGGAGGATGTGCCGCGCGAGCGGCTGATGCGGCGCCATCTGGCGCGGCCGCAGGACTTCGATGCCGTCTTGCTGCTGCTGGCGCCGGCCTTTGTCGACGACCCGTCGCGCAGCCAGTACCTCTGGACCGAGACCCTGCTGTTCGACCAGAACGGCGTGGTGGTGCGCGACGACCTGGGTCGCGAGCCGCGCCGGCTGGACGACCTGAAGGGCCTGCGCTTCGGTGGCGTGCTTGGCAACCGCTACGCCGGCATCGAGCGCCTGGCCGAGCAGGGCCTGATCCGGCGCGACGATGCCAACGGTCCGGTCTCCTCGCTGCGCAAACTCTGCGCCGGCCGCATCGACTTCACCCAGCTGAGCCGCTCGGTCTTCGATGCGCTGGCCGAGTCCTCCGGCTGCGCGACGCGGCTGCGCCATCTGCCGCTGGCGGAGAGCGCGGTGTTCGAGCGGCGCATCGGGGTCGGGCGCCGCAACCGGGCGCTGTTCGAGGCGCTGCAGCGCCTCGTCGCCGAGATGCCCTGCGACCCGGACTGGCAGGCCATCGTCGCCCGCTACCAGCTGGTCGCGCCGCGCTGCGCCCGGCCGGCCGGGCGCTGAAGAGCGCTCAGGCGTCGATCTGCATCGCCGGGCGGGCCTGCACGCGGCCCAGCCAGTCCGAGACATGGGCATGGGCGGCGACCGGCGCGCCCAGGTAGGCGCTGTAGCCGAGCACCGAGCCGACCAGCAGGTCTGCCAGCGAGTAGTCCGCGCCCAGCATCCAGGGCTGGCGCGCCAGCCGCTCGTCCAGCAGGCCCAGCAGTCGGTCCAGCCCGGCATGCGCGGCCTGGGCAAGGGCCTCGCTGCGCAGCGCCTCCTCGCCCTGGGTCGCGAGCTGCAGGCGTACCAGCACCGTGCCATAGGTGACATAGGCCCAGGTGCACCAGGACATGGCCTGCAGCCGCTCGGGCGTGCCGGCCTCGGGCCAGAGGCCGCGCTCGATGCCATAGGTCTCGCCCAGCCACAGCTGGATTGCCAGCGCCTCGAACATCGGCGCACCGTCGACCGTCAGGGTCGGCACCTTGCCGTTGGGATTCAGCGCCAGGTAGTCGGGGCGGTGCTGCTCGCCGCTGCGGATGTCGATCTTGACCCGCTCATGCGGCAGGCCCAGCTCGGTCAGGGCGCAGGCGATCGGGGTAGCGCTGGACATCGGGTGCCAGTACAGGACGATCTTGGACATGGGGTAGCTCCTTGGGAAGTGATCGGTGGTGTTTGGGGAACGGTGTCGCGACGCCCAGCCAATGTAGGCGCCATTGCGGACAGATTCGGCCCTCAATGGCGGCTACAGTCGAGGCCATGTTGAGCGCCTCCTCCCGCCTGCTGCGCCTGCTCTCGCTGTTGCAGACCCGCCGCCATTGGGCCGGCCAGGAGCTGGCCGAGCGGCTGGCGGTGCACCCGCGCACCCTGCGGCGCGACATCGACCGGCTGCGCCAGCTGGGCTATCCGGTGCAGGCCAGCAGCGGCGTGGCCGGCGGCTATGCCTTCAAGCCGGGGCAGGCGCTGCCGCCGCTGCTGCTGGACGACGAGGAGGCGCTGGCCGTTGCGCTGGCGCTGCGCACCGCCGCGGCCGGCCAGATCGGCGGCATCGAGGAACCGGCGCTGCAGGCCATGGTCAAGCTGGAGCAGGTGATGCCGCTGCGGCTG
Source organism: Roseateles sp. DAIF2 (assembly GCF_015624425.1). Lineage (NCBI taxonomy): Bacteria > Pseudomonadati > Pseudomonadota > Betaproteobacteria > Burkholderiales > Sphaerotilaceae > Roseateles > Roseateles sp. DAIF2. The sequence goes on from NZ_CP049919.1 coordinate 1,099,485, forward strand.
CGCCGGCGCGCCGATGCGCTGCGCACGGCCGTGCTGCCGATGGACCGGCCGGGGCCGCAGGTCGATGCGGGGCAGCTCGCGACCCTGGCGGCGGCCTGCCGCGAGCAGCTCGGCGTGGCCTACCGCTATGCCGATGCACGCGGCCAGACCAGCGAGCGCGCGGTCGAGCCGCAGGGCGTCGTGCATACCGGCAGCCGCTGGTACCTGGTGGCCTGGGATCCGGCGCGCGAGGATTGGCGCACCTTCCGCCTCGACCGCATCGAGGGCGAGGTCCGGGTTGGCGCGCATTTCCGCCCGCGCCCCGGCCCGGAGGGCGGCGATCTGCGGGCCTATGTGGCGCGCTCGCTGTCGCTGGCGCCCTATGCCGAGCAGGCGCGCATCGTGTTCCACGCGCCGAGCGAGGAGCTGGCGCAGCGCATCCCGGCCTCGGCCGGCCTGCTGGAGGCGCTGGACGAGAGGCGCTGCCGACTCACCTGCGGCGCCTCCTCGCTGGACGGCGTGGTCTATTGGCTGCTGGCGCTGGATCTGGAGTTCGAGGTGGAGTCGCCGCCGGCCCTGGTCGAGCGCCTGCGGCACGCCGCGGAACGCGTGCAGCGGGCGCTGGCGCGGGCCTAGCGCAAGCGGTAGGGCGGCGCGCCCCGTGCAACGCGCAGCAGCGCGATCGCCTGCTGCACATGGGGCAGGGCGCGCGCCCAGGTCTCCAACCGCGCCGCCATGCCGGCGTCCGCGGCGCAGCCCTCGAGATAGACCACCCGGCCCTGCACCGTGACCCACAGGCTGCTGGGCCGGAACTCCGCCTCGCGCCGCGCGAAGTCCGCGCGGATCGCTGCGGCGATGTCAGCGTCGTAGTCGAAGGCCTTGGGGCGATCGCATTCGCCGGCCAGCCAGCAGGTCGTGCCCTTCTCGGCGCGCCGGTGCGCCTGCTCGCGCCGGCCGCGCTCGTCGACGAAGGGACCCGCCGGCTCCGGGCAGTCCGCCTCGTCCCGTGTCAGCCGGAAGAAGGGGTCGTCGAACCAGTTGCGCAGCGCCGACGCGTCCTCCTGCGCCGGAGTCGGCAGCGCGATGGCGAGCAGCAGCAGGCAGATCGGGAGCGGGGTGCGCATCGGCCTCGATTGTGTCGCCGGCGAACGCAATGCGAACAATACAAAATGAAACCGCTACATCGGGTCTTCGGCGGTACAAGAGCCGTCAGTAGAGATCAGACCGCCGCGCGCGGGACCGGTCGCCGACCCGGCGGTGCGGTTTCGCGGCGGTGCATGCGTTTATGGACATCGATTCGGTTTCCTACCTGTACGACAGCCCGCTGGGGCGCTTCACGATCAAGAGCCGCCTGTCGGGGCGCTGGCGCGTCAAGCATGAGCAGATGCCCTGGGGCGATTCCTTCCCGACCCCCGAGGCCGCGGCGCGCGCGCTGTCGCTCGAGTTCCCGGTGCCGGGCGATCTGGAGGAATGGTCCGAGGAAGGCACCTATCACACCGATCTCGGCGGCCTGCAACCCTGAGCCGCCTATTTCGGCAGGCTCAACGCCCCCGGCCCGAGCGGTCGCTGCATCAGCACCGTGTCGACCCAGCGGCCTTTCTTGAAACCCACCCCGACCAGGGTGCCGACGGTGCTGAAGCCCAGGCGCCGGTGCAGGGCCAGCGAGCCGGTGTTGCCGCTGTCGCCGACCATCGCCAGCAGCTGGCGCCAGGGGCCTGCCTCACAGCGCTCGATCAGCGCCGTCATCAGCGCCAGGCCCAGGCCGCGGCCCTGCTGGCCGGCGGCGACATAGACCGAGCTCTCGATCGTGTGGCGGTAGGCGCTGCGTGGGCGGTAGGTTGTGGCATAGGCATAGCCCAGCAGCCGTCCATCCAGCTCGGCGGCCAGGTAGGGCAGGCCGGCGCGCAGCACCGCGGCGCGGCGCGCCAGCATCTCGGCCGGGCTCGGCGCGGCCTCCTCGAAGCTGGCGATGCCCTGCAGCACATGGTGGGCGTAGATCGCCTGGATGGCCGGCATGTCGGCCTCCTGCGCGTCGCGCAGCAGGGGTTGAGATGGGGTGGCGTCGATCTTCGGCATGCGGGTCATCATCGCGGCGCCCGGCGTATAAATGAAGCTTTGGCTACTTATGCGCTGCATAAGAAAAACTTGGAGCTTCGATGAGCCTCAACCTCGACCAGCTGCGGACCTTCGTCACCGTGCTGGACTGCGGCAGCTTCTCGGCCGCGGCCGAGCGGCTGGAGATCACGCAGCCGGCCGTCAGCCAGCAGATCCGCAGCCTGGAGCGGCGCCTGGGCGTGCCGCTGATCGAGCGGGTCGGGCGCAGCCTGCGGCCCACCGCCGCGGGCGCCGAGCTGCTGGCCCATGCCGGCGGCATCGAGGTCAGCGTGGCCGCGGCGCTGGCGGCGGTGGCCGGGCGGGCCGAGGGCGTGCGCGGCCTGGTGCGCCTGGGCAGCGGCGCCACCGCCTGCATCCATCTGCTGCCGCCGCTGCTGCAGGGCCTGCGCCGGCGCTGCCCCGAGCTGGAGATCACGGTCAGCACCGGCAACACCGCGCAGATCGCGCGCGCGGTCGAGGACAACCAGCTGGACCTGGGCCTGGTGACCCTGCCGCTGGCGGGTCGGGCCTTCGAGATCACGCCGCTGCTGGAGGACGAGTTCGTCGCGATCGCGCCGGCCGCGATGGCGCTGCCGGCCCACGTCACCGCGCGGGCGCTGGCGCAGCGGCCCTTGCTGCTGTTCGAGCCGGGCGGCAACACGCGCCGGCTGGCCGATGCCTGGCTGGCGCGAGGCGGCGCGGCGCGGCTGAAGCCGGCGATGGCCCTGGGCAGCGTCGAGGCGATCAAGGCCCTGGTGGCCGCCGGGCTGGGTTGCGCGCTGGTGCCGGGCATGGCGCTGCGCGAGCCCGCGGCGCGCGCCGGGCTGCAGCTGCGGCCGCTGTCGCCGCGCCTGAGCCGCCGGCTGGCGCTGGTGATGCGGCGCGACAAGCGCCTGACCGCGCCGGTCAACGAGCTGCGGCGCGCCCTGCTGGAACTGGGGGACGTTTAGGCGACCGCCTTCGCGCGCAGGCCCAGCAGGCTGACGCCGATCGCGACGAAGCCGGCGCCGAACAGCCGGTTCAGCGCCTGCACGCGGCGCGCGCTGCTCAGGCGGCGGCGCAGCGCGCGGGCCAGCAGCACATAGAAGCCATGGGCCAGCACGACGCAGCCGGAGAAGCTCAGCACCAGCACCAGGAACTGCTCGGAGGCCGGCGAGGCCTCGCGCAGGAACTGCGGGAACAGCGCGGTGAAGAACAGGATGGCCTTGGGGTTGGTCAGCGCCACCGTCAGGCCGTTGGCGAACAGGCGCCGCGCCGAGGGCCGCTCGCGCGCCGCGGCGGCCTCGTCGATGCCGTCGAAGGCGCTGGCACGCTGGCGCCATTGGCGCACGCCCAGATAGATCAGGTAGGCCGCGCCGACCAGCTTCAGCAGCAGGAAGGCGGTGGCCGAGGTCTGCAGCAGCGCGCCCAGGCCCAGGGTCGCGGCGGCGGCGACGATCAGCAGGCCCAGCGCATTGCCCAGCGCGCCGATCATCGCGCGGCCCGCGCCATGAGCCAGCGAGTTGGAGATCGCCAGCAGCACCGCCGGCCCGGGCGAGAACGCCACCACCAGGGCCACGCCGACAAAGGCCAGCCAGCTTGCGAAATCCATCGTCGTTCCTTCTCTCTCTCTCTACATCAATCGGTCGCCGCCACTCTAGCCGCGCGGCAAAGGCCCCGCGCAGCGCTGGGCGACTGGCGACCATGACAAGGCAAGGCTTGTGGTCGCTCAAGTAGACTGGTTTGAAGCACCGGCTCTCGCGGCCGGTCCTGCCAAAAAACATAGCGGAGATGAGTGCGATGACGACGATGACGAAGAGTCAAAAGATCTGGGCGCCGCTGGGCGCGCTGACCCTGGCCCTGTGCGCCGCGATGCCGGCCCTGGCACAACAGAAATCGGTGGCGGTGGCGACCATCGTCGAGCACCCGGCGCTGGACGCGGTGCGCGACGGCATCCAGGCCGCGCTGAAGGAGGCCGGCTACGAGAACGGCAAGACCCTGAAGTGGCAGTACCAGAGCGCCCAGGGCAATCCCGGCACCGCCGCGCAGATCGTGCGCAAGTTCGTCGGCGACAAGCCGGACGTGATCGTCGCGATCGCGACCCCGACCGCGCAGGCCTCGGTGGCCGCGACCAAGAACGTGCCGGTGCTGTTCTCGGCGGTGACCGATCCGGTGGCGGCCAAGCTGGTGCCGAACTGGGAGGCCTCGAAGACCAATGTCAGCGGCGTCTCCGACCTGCTGGCGCTGGACAAGCAGATGGAGCTGCTGCAGAAGGTCGTGCCCGCGGCCAAGCGCGTCGGCATGGTCTACAACCCCGGCGAGGCCAACTCGGTGGTGGTGGTCAAGCAGCTGCAGGTCCTGCTGCCCAAGCTGGGCCTGAGCCTGGTCGAGGCGGCCGCGCCGCGCTCGGTGGACGTCAGCAGCGCCGCGCGCAGCCTGATCGGCAAGGTCGACGTGATCTACACCAACACCGACAACAACGTGGTCTCGGCCTACGAGTCCCTGGTCAAGGTCGGCACCGACGCGAAGATCCCGCTGGTCGCCTCCGACACCGACAGCGTCAAGCGCGGCGCCGTCGCGGCGCTGGGCATCAACTACCGCGACCTGGGCGAGCAGACCGGCCGCATGGCGGTGCGCATCCTGAAGGGCGAGAAGCCCGGCGACATCAAGCCCGAGCTGAGCACCAAGCTGGAGCTCTATGTGAACCCGGGCGCGGCGCAGAAGCAGGGCATCACCCTGCCGGAGGCCCTGGTCAAGTCGGCGACCGAAGTCGTCCGATAATCGCAGCCGGCCGGCGGCGGCTATATCAGCCGTCGCGCAGCCGCTTTCGCGGCGACAGGGCCCTTCGGGGCCCTTGTCGTTTCTGCAGACCCAAAATTAGCAGCCACGGCGTCTCACCGCCGCAGCCTCCTCACTCCCATGTCTTTATTCTCCCTGCTCGGTGCGCTGGAGATCGGCCTGATCTTCAGCCTGGTGGCGCTCGGCGTGTACATCTCGTTTCGCCTGCTGCGCTTTCCCGATCTCACGGTGGACGGCAGCTTCCCGCTTGGCGGCGCCGTCTGCGCGACCCTGATCGCCTCCGGCGCCAGCCCCTACACCGCGACCCTGGCCGCCACCGCGGCCGGCGCGGCCGCGGGCCTCTTGACCGGCTGGCTGAACGTGCGGCTGCGCATCATGGACCTGCTGGCCAGCATCCTGATGATGATCGCGCTGTACTCGATCAACCTGCGCATCATGGGCGGCCCCAATGTGCCGCTGATCACCGAGCCGACCCTGTTCACCCTGCTGCAGCCCGCCAACATGGAAGACTATGTGGCGCGCCCGCTGCTGCTGCTGGTGATCGTGGTGGCGCTGAAGCTGGCGATGGACTGGTTCTTCGCCACCGAACGCGGCCTGGCGATCCGCGCCACCGGCTCGAACGCGCGCATGGCGCGCGCCCAGGGCGTCAACACCGGCGCGATGGTGCTGCTGGGCATGGCGGTCTCGAACGCGCTGGTCGCGCTGGCCGGCGCGCTGTTCGCGCAGACCCAGGGCGGCGCCGATATCTCGATGGGCATCGGCACCATCGTGATCGGCCTGGCCGCGGTGATCGTCGGCGAGAGCATCCTGCCTTCGCGCCGCCTGGTGCTGGCGACCCTGGCCGTCGTGATCGGCGCGATCGTCTACCGCTTCTTCATCGCGCTGGCGCTGAACAGCGAGTTCATCGGCCTGAAGGCCCAGGACCTGAACCTGGTCACCGCGCTGCTGGTCACGGTCGCGCTGGTCATCCCGCAGCTGCGCCGCCGCATCGCGCGCCGCCCGAACTGATGCCTAGGACGACGAGGTTCATCCCATGCTGAGCGCACAACAACTCGAAATCACCTTCAACCCCGGCACGCCGATCGAGACCCGCGCGCTGCGCGGCCTGTCGCTGGAGATCCCGAGCGGCCAGTTCGTCACCGTGATCGGCTCCAACGGGGCCGGCAAGTCGACCTTCCTGAACGCGATCTCGGGCGACCAGTCGGTCGACCGCGGCCGCATCCTGATCGACGGCGACGAGGTCACGCGGCTGCCGGTCTGGGACCGCGCCGTGCGCGTCGCCCGCGTGTTCCAGGACCCGATGGCCGGCACCTGCGAGGACCTGACGATCGAGGAGAACATGGCCCTGGCGGAACGCCGCGGCGCCACGCGCTTTCTCGGCCGCGCGGTCAAGAGCTCGATGCGAGAGCAGTTCCGCGAGCGCCTGGCCACCCTGGGCCTGGGGCTGGAGAACCGTCTGGGCGACCGCATCGGCCTGCTCTCCGGCGGCCAGCGCCAGGCGGTCAGCCTCCTGATGGCGGCGCTGCGCCCCTCGCGCATCCTGCTGCTGGACGAGCACACCGCGGCGCTGGACCCGCGTACCGCCGATTTCGTGCTGCAGCTGACCGCGCGCATCGTCGCCGAGGCCAAGCTGACCACGATGATGGTGACGCACAGCATGCGCCAGGCGCTGGACGTCGGCGAGCGCACCGTGATGCTGCACCAGGGGCAGGTCGTGCTCGACGTTTCCGGCGAGGAGCGCAGCCGCATGGACGTGCCCGACCTGCTGGCGATGTTCGAGCGCGTGCGCGGCGAGAAGCTGTCGGACGACGCGCTGCTGCTGGGCTGAGCGGGCCGCGGTCGGCTCAATCCGGCGACAGGTCCATCAGCCCGCGGTACCAGGCATGGAAATGCGCCATGCCGTCCTCCAGCGGTGACTGGTAGGGGCCGGTCTCGCTGACGCCGCGCCGCAGCAGCGCCAGCCGGCCGGCGTCCATGCGCTCGCCGATCTCGTCGTCCTCGCGCGCGGTCTCCATGTAGGCCGCGCGCTGGGCGCGGGTGAACTCCGGCTCGAAGGCGGCGATCTCCTCGGGGTAGTAGAACTCCACCACATTGAGCGTGTCCTGCGGCCCGCGCGGATAGAGCGTGGAGAGCACCAGCACATGCGGGTAGAGCTCGATCATGTGGGTGGGGAAATAGGTCACCCAGATCGCGCCGTAGTCCGGCGCCTGGCCGCCGCGGTAGTCCAGCAGGCGTTCGTGCCAATCGCGGTAGATCTCGGAGCCGGCCGCGGCCAGGCCCTGGCGCACGCCGACCCGCTGCAGGTTGTGCCAGGCACCGAACTCCCAGCTCAGGTCGTCGCAGCTGACGAAGCGCCCGAGGCCCGGGTGGAATGGCGCCACATGGTAGTCCTCCAGATAGACCTCGATGAAGGTCTTCCAGTTGTAGCGGCAATGGTGGACCTCGACATGGTCCAGCACATGGCCGGAGAAATCGAACTCGGGGCGTGCGAACAGCGGGCCGAGGTCGGCGGCCGGGTCGCGCATGCCCTCGAACAGCCAGCCATGGCATTGGCGCAGCGGGAAGCGCTGCAGGTTCAGGCAGGGCTTGGTCTCGAACTGCGGCGCGCCGATCAGCTCGCCGCGATCGTTGTAGGTCCAGCGGTGCAGCGGGCAGACGATCTGGCCGCCGCTGCCGCCCAGCGAACCGCTGGCGGGCGCGCCGCCGGCCACATTGCCGGCCTCGCCGCCCAGGATCAGCGCCTGCCGGTGCCGGCAGACATTGGACAGCAGCTCCACGCCCTGCGCATTGCGCAGCAGCACGCGGCCGCCGTCCTCCTGGGCCAGGCGGCGCCAGTCGCCCTGCTGGGGCACGGCCTTCTCATGGCCGATGTAGCGGGCCGACTGGCCGAAGATCAGCTCCTGCTCGCGTTCGAACAGCTCGGCATCGAAATAGGCCCGGACCGGCAGCTGGGTCAGCGCGGGTCGCAAATGGGCCAGGCGGACGACGTCGTTCATGGAAGAGTCCTCTGCGGAATGGACGAGGCTGGCCCGGCCTGGCCGGTCGCTGGCGTGAAGAAGGGCGGGGCGCGCTAGTCCGTCTCGGCCAGCAGGCGCTCCAGGCGCGCCGGCCGCGGCAGCAGCGGGCAGGTGCTGCATTTCTCGCCGTCATGGCGGCGGTAGTGGTGGCAGCAGACCTTGCGGTCCAGCGCGACGCGCGGCGTGCCGTCGCGCGCCCGGTAGGCCAGCAGGCCGCAGCCGCCGGCGATGTCCAGCCGCGCCAGCCAGCGCTGCGCGAGCACCGGCAGCGCCTCGAGGGTCAGGTCTTGCGGCCGCTGCTCATGCACCAGCAGCAGCGCGCCCAGCACGCATTCGGCCTGCAGCCGCTCGGCCGCCGCGCGATGCAGCGCGACCCGCGGCGCCAGCAGCGTGCGGCCCTCGGCGCACAGCGGGCGCAGCTCGTCGCCGGCCAGCGCGATGCGTTCGTCCAGCGTGCGGCCGCGCGGCGGCCGGTGCGCCGGCAGGCTCAGGCCGCGCGGGAAGCCGCCTTGCAGCGGCTGGCGCAGGCCGGCCAGCCGCGGCACCCGTTCATCCAGCTGGGCCGCGATCACGCACAGGTAGATCGGCTGCCAGATCAGCAGGCCCCAGCAGCGCAGCGCCCAGTAATGCGCGCCGGCCTCGGGATAGGACTCGCGCCAATGGCGGCACAGCGCATCCAGCGCGGCCGGCTCGGGCAGGGCCGCGCCGTTCGCGCCGACACCCTGCTCGCCGCGCAGCGCGGGCAGCAGCCGTTCGGTCAGGCCGAACAGCCGTGCCAGGTCCGCGTCGGGCGCAGGGCGCTGCGGTGCCGCCAGCGCGCTCATGCCGGATCGGGCACCCGGTCCGGGGCGGGGCGGCGCGCATCGGCCGGAGCGCGCCGGAAGCGGGCGATGGGGTTGGGCAAGTTGCCGGCCATCTTCAGGCTGGAGGCCGGATCGGCCAGGTTGACCATCTGCACGTTGTTGCCGAGCTGCAGCCGGTTCAGGCAGGAATGCAGGAACTCGGGCGCGAAGATGTCGTAGCGCGCGAACTGCGCAGCCAGCTCGGGATGGGTCTGCTGGTAGTCGGACACGCTGTCGGCGACGGTGGACCAGAACGCGTCCTCGTCGCAGACGCCATGCTCGACCAGCACCTGGTTGATGTGGCGCAGCACGCCGTCGAACACGTCGATGAAGATGCCCAGGATCTTGAAATGCTCCGGCACGTCGACCGCCAGGCGCTCGACCTTCTCGGGCAGACCCTGGCGCGCCTCGAGGTTCAGGATCGCGCATTCCTCGGCGATGTCCTTCATGATCGCGCGTACCGGCGCATGGCACTCGTCCAGCACCAGGATCAGGTTCTCGCCGTGCGGCATGAAGGTCAGCTCGTAGCGGTAGAAGCAGTGCAGCAGCGGCGTCAGGTAGACGTCCAGATAGCGCCGCAGCCAGACCTCGGGCGCGAGGCCCGAGCGGCGGATCAGGGCCGGCAGCAGCGCGCGGCCGTCCTTGTCCACATGCAGCAGCGCGGCCATCGTCATCAGCCGCTCGCCGGGCTTCAGCAGCGGCAGCGGGCTCTCGCGCCACAGGGCCGAGAACATCTTCTTGTAGGGCGTGTCGACCGGGATCGCGGCCTCGTAGTAGAAGTTGCGAAAGCCGATCGAGGCGACCTCCTGCAGCATCGTGAAGCCGTAGGCGCGCAGCACCGGATCGGCGTCGACCAGGCCCTTGATGTACTCGTTGATCGCGGGCGTGCCCGACATGTAGTAGGGCGAGAGGCCGCGCATGAAGCCCATGTTGAGGATGGACAGCGAGGTCTTCACATAGCGCTTGCGGCGGTCGCTCTGGTTGAAGTAGGTGCGGATCGACTGCTGCGCGGTGTAGCGGTCCTCGCTGTAGTCCAGGCAGATGATCTTGCGCTGCGCGACATAGCCGGCGAAGGCGATCGACAGCTTGTTGAACCACTGCCAGGGATGGGCCGGCATGAAGTGGTAATCCGCCGGATCGACGCCCTGGGCCGCCACCAGCGCGGTGAAGCGCTGCAGGGTCTCGCGGCCCAGCTCTTCCTCCAGCAGTTGCTGCTGGCTCAGCGAGGAGATGCTGGCGAAGCTGGCATGCTCCTTGTGCACCGCCAGCCACAGCACGCGCAGCTCGCTGCCGGTCTCGGGCGCATAGGCGCGGTAGTCGATCGCGGTGAAGCCCAGGCGGCCGTTGTTGGCGACGAAGCCGGGATGGCCCTCGATCATCGCGGCCTCGATGCGCTGGAAGTCCGGCTCGTCGACCAGTTGCTCGCTGCTCGGGGCATCGGGGCGGTTGCGCTTGTAGGCGCTGCCGAAGAGGGTGCTGCTGATCTCGTCGAGGTAGATCGGCAACAGCTCCTCGCGGATGCCCAGGCGCTGGCGGCATTCGATGATGAACTGCAGCGCGTCGAGCGCCTGCTCGGCGCCGTCGACGCGGCGCTGCAGCGACTCGGCGCGGATGAACCAATGGCGCAGCGCCAGGCGGCGCGCCTCGAACTCGTAGACGCTGCGGCCGTCGTCGGAGGCGAGCCGGTAGCGCTCGAAGCCGTCGGCGGCCGGGCCGAGCGCCTGCGGTTCGACGATCAGCTCATGGGCGTACTCGGCGATCGCCTTGCGCAGCAGCAGGCGGTTCGCCTGGGCCCAGACCTCGGGCGTCAGATGGCTGGCGGCCGCGGCGGGATCGGCGGCGAATTGATGGGCGAGTTGGACGTTCATGGGTGGAAATGCTCCTGGGTGGCGGCCGTGGCCTGATCGAAATCGCGCCGCGTGCAGAAGGCGAGGGCCGCGATCTTTTCGGGGAACTGCACCTGACGCTCGTAGACGAAACCGGCCGAGCGGTTGAGCGCGTGGATCTTGTGGTTGTCGGCGTCCGGCTCGACGACGATGCGCCGCGCCGCCAGATGGCGGAACATGAAGCGCATCAGCGCGAAGAACACGCCGCGCGAGAAGCCGGGCTGTGGCCGCGCGGCGGGGCCGATGAAGATGTGCATGCCCAGGTCGCCGGGCTGCACCGGGTAGAACTCGCGGATGCGGTCGAACGCCGGGTCGTAGCATTCGGCCAGGAACTGCGCGCGGCCGTCGCGCCAGCCCAGATAGGGCGTGGCCTGGCCGCTGTCCAGCATGGCCTGGTAGGCCGCGCGCACCTCGGCCTCGCTCTTGTCCTGCATCAGCCAGAAGCGTGCGCGCGGCTCGATGAACCAGCGGTGCAGCAGCGCCCCCTCCTGCGGCAGGCGCAGCGGCAGGAAGGCGAAGCCGGTCTCGGCGTCGCGGTAGGGCCGCGCTGTGGCGTCGGCGCGGCGGTGCGGCAGATCAGCCGGCATGGGCGGCGGGCTCCATCGTCTGCGCCGGCGCGGCCTGCTCCGCGCTCGGCACCTTCAGGATCAGACGGTCCAGCAGCGCGGTCAGCAGGAAGCCGCCGGCCGCCAGCAGGAAGGGCAGCTGCAGCCCGTAGCGCTGCACCAGCGCGCCGGCCGCGAAGGAGGACAGCAGCACGCCCAGGTTCTGGAAGAAGTTGGTGATGCTGTAGTCCTGCGCGTAGCGCTGCGGCGTCGACAGGCGGAACAGGTTGACCTCCAGCTTGACGATGATCTGGAACAGCGCCCAGCCGTACAGCACCCGGCCCAGCGCGATCGCCCAGGGCTCGCCCGCGGCCTGCAGCAGCAGCCCGACGCCGCCCAGCAGCAGATTGCCCAAGGTGTGGTCCGGCTGGCGGCCGCCGCGGGCGCGGATGCGGGCCTGCAGCCACAGCGCCAGCAGCGCGACGCCGCCCGGGATCGCATAGGCCAGGCCGGACAGCAGCTCGCTGTCGCTGCCGCTGGCGCGCTGCCAGTGCAGCGCGAAGAAGGGCCGGATCAGGTAGGCGCTGAAGTCGAACACCAGCATCACCATCGCCAGCCGCAGGATCGCCAGGCTGTGGCGCCAGTCGCGCCGCGGCGCGGCCTGGTCGACGACGGCCAGCGGGCCGCTGTTGACCGGCACGATGCGGCCGCTGCGGATCAGGTAGATGCAGACGGCCATCTGGAAGAAGTCGCCGGCCGCCATCGCATAGATGCTGGCGCGCGGGCCCCAGAGCTGCAGCACCCAGCCGCCGGCCACCGCGCCGAAGATCGCGCCGAAGTGCACGACGACCGACAGGGTGCCGATGGTGGCCGCATGCTGCTCCTTGGGCGTCAGCCGCATCAGGTAGGGGTACATCAGCAGGTAGCTGCTCTTGCACATGAACATCAGCATCGACAGCAGCCAGAACAGCTCGACGCGTGGCGCCCAGTCGCAGGCCAGGCTGAAGCAGCCGGCCGCGAACTGGGTGTAGACCAGCAGGCGCAGCGGCTCGACGCGGCGCGCCACCCGCGCCCACAGCGGCAGGGTGCACATCACCGCCAGCGAGATCGCCGCCACGTACAGGCCCACATGCACCGCGCTGTCCAGGCCGTAGCGTGCGGCGAAGAACTGCGGATAGAAGGGAATCAGGATGGCGTCGCTGATGACGGCCAGGGTCGTCATCAGGATGACCAGGGATTTCAGGCTCAAAGGGGCTCCTTCCTTCGCGCGCGGCGCAGGGGTGGCGGGGCGGGGACGCCGGTTCAGGCGGGCGCGCCGTCGCCGATGCGGACGAAGTCGGCGCTGCTGGGGATCGCGAAATCCTGGATCGCGATGCGGTGCTCGATCTTGTAATGCTCGACGCCGGACAGCTCGCGCAGGATGTAGGAGTTGCGGTAGCAGCTCATGCCGAGGTCCTGGTTGGTCATGCCATGGGTGTGCTGGCCGGCGTTCTGGATGAAGACCTCGTTGCCGTTCAGGTCGGCCGCGTAGTTGCGCGCCAGCCGGTAGCGGCCCTGCTCGTCCCAGCGCAGGCGCGCGCGGATGCCGTCCAGGAAGGCCGGGATGTTCTCTCGGTAGCCGGTGGCGAACACCAGCGCCTCGGTCTGGTGGGCGTAGCGGCTGCCGCTGTCGAGCTGGCGGAACTCGATCTCGTAGCGGTCGGCGCGCGGGTCGTGGCGGCAGGCCTCGATCTCGCAGTTGGTGATCAGGTGGGTGTTCAGCGGGCCGCGCTTGCGACGCTCGTCCAGCAGGTCGTAGATGCGGTTGATCAGACCGGCGTTGACGCCCTTGTAGAGGCTGTCCTGCTGGCGCACGATGTGCTCCTTGCGCGCCTCGTCGAGGTGGTAGAAGTAGTCGATGTAGTCGGGCGAGAACATCTCCAGGGTCAGCTTGGTGGTCTCCATCTGGAAGAAGCGCGGCGAGCGTGTGATCCAGGAGAGCCGGTAGCCATGGCGCTCGGCCCCCTCGAGCAGGTCGTGGTAGACCTCGGCGGCGCTCTGGCCGCTGCCGACGATGGTGATCGAGCGCCGCTCCTGCAGCTGCGCCTTGTGCGCCACATAGTCGGCGCTGTGCAGGTAGCGGTGGCCGTCGCCGGCGCAGCAGCGCGGGAAATGCGGCTTGGAGCCGACCCCCAGCACCAGCTTGCGGGCCCGCAGCGCAAAGGGCTGGCGCCCCGGGCCGCGCACGCCGGTGATGACGTAGCAGCCGGCCTGCAGGTCGTAGTCCAGCGCCTGCACCTCATGCTGGAAGCGCAGCCGGCTGAGCCGGCCGGCGGCCCAGCGGCAATAGGCGTTGTACTCCTGGCGCGTCAGGTAGAAGCTCTCGCGGAAGTAGTACGAGTAGATCTTGCCCTCTTCCTTGCAGTAGTTCAGGAAGCTGTACGGGCTTTTCGGATCCGCCAGGCTGACCAGATCCGCCAGGAAGGGGTTCTGCAGCGTGGTGTTGTCGATCAGCATGCCCGGGTGCCAGCTGAACTCGGCATTGCGCTCCAGGAACAGCCCGTCCAGATCCTCGATCGGCTCGACCAGGCAGGCCAGGCTGAGGTTGAACGGGCCCAGGCCGATGGCGATGAAATCGTGAATCGCTTGGCTCATGACACTCCCTTGATGTGCTTGAAACGGGCCGGCCGACCGCGCCTGCGCGCTACCAGCGATAGCTCAGCGTCGCGCTGAGGTTGCGCGCGTCGCCCCAGTAGCAGTACTCCATGCTCATGCAGGAGGCGATGTAGGTCTTGTCGGCCACATTGGTGGCGCTTAGGCGCAGCTGGGCGCCCTTCAGCGCCGGGCTGATCCGGTCCAGCTCGATGCGCAGCATCAGGTCGGCCAGGGTGTAGGCCGGCACCTTCAGCTGATTCGTGTTGTCGACCCAGCTGCTGCCGATGTGGCGCAGGCCGGCGCCCAGCGTGTAGCCCGGCGCGACGCTCCAGTCCAGCCAGGCCGAGGCCTGCTGGCGCGGCGCCTGGTAGGGCGTCTTGCCGACGAAGCCCTCGGGCGACTCGAGGTACTTCATGTCGTTGAAGGTGTAGCTGGCCAGCACGTTCAGGCCGCGGCTCAGTTCGCCGCGCGCCTCCAGCTCCAGCCCGCGCGAGCGCACCTTGCCGGCCGCCACGTGGTAGGCCGCGCCGACCGGGCGCGAGGCCACCTGGTCCTGGGTCAGCTCGTACAGCGCGGCGCTCAGCAGGGTCTGCGAGCCCTTGGGCTGGTAGCGCAGGCCCAGCTCGGTCTGGCGCGTCTCGGCCGGCTGCAGGTTGCGGCCTTCCTTGTCGTTGCGCAGGCTGGGGTTGAAACCGTCCGCATAGCCGACATAGGGCGCGAAACCGTTGTCGAACAGATGCACCAGACCCAGGCGCTTGGTGAAGCGCGAGCCGCTCCAGGTGGCGGCTGCGGTGCCGGCGTCGCCCATGCGGTTGGCGGCGCGGGCCCAGTCCTGGCGGCCGCCCAGGGTCAGGCGCCAGCGCTCCCAGGCCAGCTGGTCCTGGAGGTAGAGGCCGGTCTGCTCGAAGCGCCGGTCGATCGGCGCGCCGCCCAGGTTGTTCAGGCCGGCATCGCCGTAGACAGGCTGGTAGACGTCGATCGGCTTGGCGCCGCCCCAGGACCAGTCGCCGTCGACCTTGCGCTTCTGGTAGTCCAGCCCGATCAGCAGATGGTGCTGCAGCGCACCGCTGGCGAAGCGGCCTTCCAGCTGGTTGTCCAGCGCGTGGCCGCGGGTCGATTCGTTGGCGCCGGAGAAGTAGCGGGTCAGGGTGGTGGGACTGGCCCAGCCATAGCCATAGACCTGGCGCAGCCTGGCGTCGGCGGCGACCACGCGCAGATGCTGGCGAAAGCTCCACTGGTTGTTGAAACTGTGCTCCAGCTGGTAGCCGACGAAGCGCTGCGTGCGGCGGTACTGCTCAACGCTCGGGTCGCCGTCGAAGAAATGGCGCGAGATGGTGGCGCCGTTGCGCGTGCTGGTCAGGCTGGCATCGGCCGGCACGCCGCTGTGATAGCTGCCCTGCGGGTCGCGCTGCAGATAGGCCTGCAGCAGCAGGTAGGTGTTGCTGGACAGGTTCAGGCCGACCGAGGGGGCCAACGCGACGCGCTCCTCGCGCACGCCCTGGAACTGCGAGTCCAGCTTGCGCGCCATCGCCACCAGGCGGTAGGCGGCGACGCCCTGGCCGTCGATCGGGCCGGCGAGGTTGAGCGCGCCCTCGACGCGCTGGCGGTTGCCCAGGGTCAGCTGCAGCTCGCGCTCCGGCTGGAACTGCGGGCGCTGGCTGCTCAGCACCACCAGGCCGCCCGGCGAGGCGCGGCCATACAGCACCGAGGCTGGGCCGCGCACGACGTCGATGCGCTCCAGCACATAGGGGTCGACCTGCATCGAGGTGTAGCTGCCCTGGTCACTGAGCATGCGCATGCCGTCCAGCAGCACGCTGTCGACGCTGCTGTCCTTGAAGCCGCGCAGCGCGACATAGTCATAGCGGTTGGAGGAGCCGACCAGGCCGGTGAAGGTGCCGGGGCTGTAGTTCAGCGCCTCGGGAATGCTGCGCGGCTTCTGGTCCTCCAGCTGCTGGCGGGTCAGCACCGAGATCGCCTGCGGTGTCTCCAGCAGCGGCGTGTCGGTCTTGGTGCCGGAGCTGCTGCGGCGTGCGGCGCGGGCGTCCGGGTCGGCCGCGGCGGAGCCGGCGCGGGCGGTCAGCAGCGGCAGCTGGTGCTGCGCCTCGCCGCCCGGGGGCGGCGCGCGACGGATCACCAGGGCGCCGCCGGCATTGCGGCTGGCCGTCAGGCCGCTGCCGCTGAGCAGCCGCTCCAGCGCCTGCTGCGGCGTCAGCCGCGCCGACAGCGCGGGCGCCTCGCGACCGGCCACCAGGGTCGGATCGACGATCAGCTCCAGGCCGGTCTGGCGCGCCAGCTCGTTCAGCGCCTGGCCGAGCGGCTGGGCGGCGATATGGATCGAAGTGGGCGTCTCGGCCTGGGCCACCGCCTGGCTACCGAAGGCGATGGACAGGGCCATCACCAGGGTGGCGGAGCGGCTGAAGGAATGCGACATGCGACAAGGTCTCCATGAAAAGTGAAATAAGAACTCTTCTCATGTAGACGGGCGAGCCACGCGGCCCCCTAGGTCCGGCGCGAAATATTTTTCTTCGCGCCGACCGGCGCCGCCCTCAGCGCGCCGCGGACAGGGCGCGGATTTCCTGCAGCGAATCGCCGATCGGTGCCAGCCGCAGCGGCAGCGCCTCCGGCAGCGCGCGCGCGAAGCGGTCCGGGCGGCGCGCGTCGAAGCTGCCGGTGATGCGCAGCCGGGCCACCGCCGGGTCGCGCAGGCGCAGGCCGGTCGGGCCATGGCGTTCGAACTCGGCCAGGGCCTCGGCCAGGGTCGCGTTGTCGAAGCTCAGACGCCGCTCCAGCCAGGGCGCGATGCCGGCCTGCGGCACCGCCGCGATCGGGCCGAGGCGCCCCTGTGCATCCGCCAGCACCTGCTGGCCGGCGCCCAGCCGGAGCCGCGGCGCGCCTTCGGCCAGGCCGGCGACCTGCACCCGGCCTTCCTCCACCGCGACGGCGACGCCATCGCGGCCCGGTACGCCCGGCGTGTGGCGCACCGCGAAGCGGGTGCCCAGCACGGTCACCCGCTGCGCGCCGGCCAGCACATCGAAGGGCCGCTGCGGATCAGCGCTGACCTGGAACAAGACCTGACCCTCCAGCAGCCGCACCTCGCGGCGCTGGCGGTACAGCGCCACCTCGGCGCGGGTCGCGCTGTCCAGGCGCAGCAGGCTGCCGTCCGGCAGCCGGACCTCCAGCTGCTGGCCGCGGGCGCTGGCGAAGCTGTGCTCATACTGCGGCTGGCGGGCCCAGAGGTCCCAGCCCAGATAGCCCCCCAGCCCCAGGCTCAGCAGGCTGGCGGCCAGCGCCAGGCGCGGCCGCCGGGCGGCCGGGCGCCGCGCCGGCAGCGCCGCGCGCGCCTTGTCGAGCGCCATGCGCTGCTTCAGCCAGGCGACGCCGGCCGGCGGCAGCGCGTCCAGCGCGCTCCACTCCCGCTGCCAGCGCTGCAGCGCCTCTTCATGGGCCGGGTCGGCGGCGCGCCAGGCCTGCAGGGCCTGCCGCTCGGCCGGGCCGAAGTCGCCCGAGCGGCTGCGCACCAGCCAGTCGAGTGCCACCTTCTCGAGCGGCGCCGCGTCGGGGGCGGAGGGGGCTGGCGACGGGGCTGGCGAGGGCGGGATCATGGGCGTGCGGGGAACGGTGAACGGGGCGGGGTGACAAGGGCTGGCGGGCGGGGCGGGCTCATGGGGTGGTCTCGCCGTCCAGCCGCTGCCGGCAGCGCCGGCAGGCCTGCAGCGCCAGCTGGATATGCTGCTCGACCATCTTGCGTGAGATGCCCATGCGCTCGGCCACCTCGGCATGGGGCAGGCCGTCGAACTTGTGCAGCACGAAGGCCTCGCGGCAGCGCAGCGGCAGTGCGTCGATCGTGGCCAGCAGCTGCCGCACCGCCTGGCTGGAGGCCAGCGCGGCCTGGGGTTCGTCGGCGAGCGGGGCCATCAGGCGCTCCAGCTCGGTCTGCAGCAGCTCGGCGTCGGCCGTCTCCGGCTCGCTGCCGCGGCGGCGGTACTGGTCGATCTGCAGATTGCGCGCGGTGCGGTAGAGCAGGGCGCGCGGCTCCTCGACGGTGCGGCCGGACTGCTGCAGGGCCAGCACGCGGGCATAGCTCTCCTGCACCAGGTCGGCGGCGGCCTCGCGGTCGCGCAGCGAGCGCGAGCAGAAGTTCAGCAATTCCTTGTAATAGCGCTCGAACACGGCGTGGACGGCTCCGCAAGATGTCGGATCTCCCGTCCAGATGCCTTCAGGGTGTGGATAGGAATAATTCTTATTCTCTCAATGCCTTCGTGACGAATCGGCGATGCCCGGCGCGGCGCGGGGTTTTTTGTGGTTTCCGCGCCGAGCCGGGGCTTCGCAGGCGCGTTTACAGGAACATGCCGCCCGAGGCCTCGATGCGCTGGGCGTTGATCCAGCGGTTGTCCTCGGCCAGCAGCGCGGCGATCACCGGGCCGATGTCGTCGGGCAGGCCGACCCGGCCCAGTGCGGTCTGGCCGGCGATGAAGGCATTGACCTGGGCGTTGTCGCGAACCGTGCCGCCGCCAAAGTCGGTCTCGATCGCGCCGGGCGCCACCGTGTTGACCGCGATGCCGCGACCGCCCAGCTCCTTGGCCAGGTAGCGGGTCAGCACTTCGACGCCGCCCTTCATCGCCGCATAGGCGCCGTAGCCGGGCAGGGCGAAGCGGGTCAGGCCGCTGGAGAGGTTGACGATGCGGCCGCCGTCGGCCAGCAGCGGCAACAGGGCCTGGGTCAGGAAGAAGGGGCCCTTCAGGTGGATGCGCATCAGCTCGTCGAACTGGGCCTCGCTGGTTTCGGCGAGCAGGGCATGAGCGCCGATGCCGGCGTTGTTGATCAGGAAATCGAAGCGCTCGCGCTGCCAGGTCTCGGCCAGCTGCGCCCGCAGGGCCGCGGCGAAGGCCGGGAACCCGCTGCTGTGGCCGACATCCAGTGGCAGTGCCTTGGCGCGGCGGCCCAGGGTCCGGATCTCGGCGACGACCTGCTCGGCCTCGGCGCGCTGGCTGCGGTAGGTCAGGATCACATCGACGCCGCGCCGGGCCAGGGCCAGCGCGGTGTTGCGGCCCAGGCCGCGGCTGCCGCCGGTGACCAGGGCGATCTTGGGGGAGGTGTTGCTGCTGCTGCTCATGCTCATGTCTTGCTCCTGAGAGGGTTTGGGGTTGAGGAAAAACATGGAAGGCAGTCTATTAATCGGCTTGATCTGGATAAATTGGCTTGATCTGATAAAACTGTTCGCATGAAACGAACAAAAAGCCGAGGCAAGCGATGATCCAGCCCGACGCGATGCGCGTCTTCGTGCGCGTGGCCGAGCTGGCCAGCTTCACCCAGGCGGCCGAGGGCCTGGGCCTGCCGAAGGCTAGCGTGTCCGGCGCGGTGCAGCGCCTGGAGGCGCAGTTGGGCACACGGCTGCTGCACCGCACCACCCGGCGTGTGCAGCTGACCCAGGACGGCCAGGCCTTCTATGAGCGCTGCAAGGACCTGCTGGCCGATCTGGAGGAGCTGCAGCAGCTCTTCCTGCCGACGCCGGCGGCACTGACCGGGCGGTTGCGGGTGGACCTGCCGGTCGGTGCGGCGCGCCTGCTGGTGCTGCCGCGGCTGCCGGAGTTCATGGCCGCGCATCCGAAGCTGGAGATCGAGCTGAGCTGCACCGACCGGCGGGTGGACCTGGTGCGCGAGGGCTTCGACTGCGTGCTGCGGGTTGGCCAGCTGGGCGATTCCAGCCTGGTGGCGCGGCCGCTGGGCCGGCTGCGCCAGCTCAACCTGGCCAGCGCCGCCTATCTGCGCGCCCATGGCGTGCCGCGCAGCCTGGAGGACCTGGCCGGCCACCGGCTGATCCATTACGCCGCGGTGCTGGGCGCGCGCTCGCCGGGCTTCGAATACCTGGACGAGGCGGGCCGGCCGCAGAGCCTGCCGATGGCGGGCAGCCTGACGGTCAACAACTCCGAGGCCTACGAGGCCGCCTGCCTGGCCGGCGCGGGCCTGGCCCAGGTGCCGGTGCCGGGCCTGTCACCCCTGGTCGAGCAGGGCCTGCTGGTCGAGGTGCTGCCGCAATACCAGGCACCGCCGATGCCGGTCTCCCTGGTCTATGCGCACCGGCGCCAGCTGCCGCAGCGGGTTCAGGTCTTCATGAACTGGCTGACCGAGGTGCTGCGCCCGCATCTGCTGCCCTGGCCTTGAGATCGGGGCGCCGGATCGGGCCGGGATCGGCCGGGCCGGGGCCCAGCGGCAGGGCCGCGCGGGCGCGCTCCAGCTCGTCCTCCAGCGCGGCGACGCTGAGCGGGTCGTGCAGGGCCAGCTGCGAGCGCAGCCGCGCGAGCGGCAGGTCGGCATGCTCCAGGCAGAGGCTGCGCCAGAACCAGGGCAGGCCCTCGTCGCGCGCGCAGCGCAGCAGGGTGTGCAGCATGCGCGCCTGGGTCGCCGCGGCCGGGCGCAGGCCACGCCGCACCAGCAGCTCGCCGGTGCCCAGATAGGCGCGCAGCCGGCCCACCTGGTCCGGGTAGAGGGCGCAGCGCACATGGACTTCCAGGCGTAGCCAGCGTTGGTGTAGCGGATCGGCGGGCTTCATCGGCGGAAGGACTCGGGCTGGATCGGATTTTTATTGTAATGCGAACCATTCTCAATAAAAGAAGGCCATCCCGTTTGCATCTGCTCACCGCCGTGCCATCGCGATACCGCTGCTTCACGCGGCTTTGCCGGACTTCACCGGCCGGCGGTCGCTGCCGGACCCGGGCGCGCCGTTGAGGAAGGGCGGCCGGCCCGGTCCGTATCCATCGCCTCTTCAGACAGGAGTGTCACCGCCATGAAATCCACTGCCCAAAGACAAGGCGCGCGTCGCCTGCTGCTGCTCGCCGGCCTCGGCCTTGCCGGTCTGCTGTGCGCCGGCGCGGCGAGCGCGCGCGACGGCGCCGATGTCCGCTGGTCCGTCACCATCGGCAGCCCCGCGCGGGTCTATGCGCCGCCGCCCGTCGCCGTCTACCCGCAGCTCTATCCGCAGGCCTACCCGCGCCATGGAGCGCCGCGCGCCCATTACCAGCAGCCCACCCGCTGGGATCGCGACGGCGATGGCATCCCGAACCGCTACGACCGCCGCTACAACCCGGCCTGGGATCGCGATGGCGACGGCGTGCCGAATCGCTACGACCGGCACGACCACAACGCCTGGCGCCGTTGAGGTTTAAGCTCGCGGCCTGCGATCAGCCAGGAGGCCGCGACGATGTCCCATCGAGATGAACAAGGCCTGCCGCTGTCGGGCGCCACCGATCCCGGGCTCGACGCGCTGCTGCGTGGCCTGGGCCAGTTCCGCTGCTTCAGCGGCGACCCGCTGGCCAGCGCCGAGGCCGCGCTGGCCGCCGCGCCGGCCCTGGTGATGGCGCATCTGCTGAAGGCCTGGCTGCTGCTGCTCAGCACCGAGGCGCCGGCCCTGGCGCCGGCGCGCGAAGCCCTGGCCACGGCGCGCGCGCTGCCGCACGATGCGCGCGAGGCCGCCCATCTGGGCGCGCTGACCGCGCTGGCCGAGGGGCGCTGGCATGAGGCCGGCCTGCGCCTGCAGGACCTCAGCATCGAATGGCCGCTGGACCTGCTGGCGCTGCAGGCCGGCCAGCAGATCGATTTCTTCACCGGCGACGCGCGCCTGCTGCGCGACCGCATCGCCCGCGCGCTGCCGGCCTGGGCGCCGGGCCGGCCCGGGCGCCATGCGCTGCTGGGCATGTATGCCTTCGGGCTGGAGGAGAACGGCGACTATGCGCGCGCCGAACGCCTGGGCCGCGAGGCGGTCGAGCTGGAGCCGCGCGACGCCTGGGCCCAGCATGCGGTGGCCCATGTGCTGGAGATGCAGGGCCGGCGCGCCGAGGGCATCGCCTGGATGCGCGGCAACCCCGGCTGGCAGCAGGACAGCTTCCTGGCGGTGCACAACTGGTGGCATCTGGCGCTCTACCACCTGGAGGCGGGCGAGTTCGAGGCGGTGCTGGCGCTCTACGACGGGCCGCTGAAGGGCGGCCGCTCGGACCTGGTGCTGGAGCTGGTCGACGCCAGCGCGCTGCTGTGGCGGCTGCGGCTGCGCGGCGTCGAGCTTGGGGACCGCTGGGCGGCGCTGGCGGAGCGCTGGACGCCCTTTGCCGGCAGCGGCAACTACGCCTTCAACGATGTGCATGCCGCGCTGGCCCTGGTGATGGCCGGCCGCACGGACGCGCTGGCCGAGTTGCGCGCCGCGCAGGACCGGGCCCAGGCCGCCGGCGGCGACAACGCGGCCTTCCTGCGCGAGGTGGGCCGGCCCGCCACCGAGGCGATGCTGGCCCATGCGGCGGGCGACTACCGGCGCGCCAGCGCGCTGCTGCGGCCGGTGCTCGGCCGCGCCCAGCGCTTTGGCGGCAGCCATGCGCAACGCGACCTGCTGGATCAGACCCTGATCGACGCGGCCGAGCGCGGCGGCGAGGCCGCGCTGGCACGGGCGCTGCGGACGGAACGGTCCGAGCTCGCGGCGCAGCGGGCTAGTGTTGGCCGCTGAGGGCTGCGGATCCCTGGCCGCGCTCGGCGGCCAGCAGTTCGCGTTCGGCCTGGGCCAGATCGTCGGCGATGCGGTCAATCCGGCTGCTCTGCCAGGGCAGTTCTTGATAGGCGGCCGCCAGCTCGCGTCGCAAGCGGGCGTAGCGGCCCGCCAGGGCCTCCAGTTCCATGCAATCCTCCTTTTGCTGCACTGCAGTATGGCCCTGGAAATATGACCCTGACTGGTGGCGGGGGACTGCGAACATGGGATGGTCAGGCCGGCGGCGGCTCGTTCCCGGCCGGCCAGCCGCTATAAAAAGTGGCACGCTGCTCGCGCACGAAGCCTGCCAGCGCCAGGCCACAGTCATGTGCGGTGCGGATTGCCAGGTGAGTGGGTGCTGACACCGCGGCCAACAGGCCGATGCCGGCCTGGGCCGTCTTCTGCACCATCTCGAAGCTGGCGCGGCTGGTGACCGCGACAAAGCCCCGGCCCGGATCGGTGCCGGCGCGGGCCAGCGCGCCAACCAGCTTGTCCAGCGCGTTGTGGCGGCCGACATCCTCGCGCAGCAGGAGCAGGGCGCCGTCCGCGTCGCACCAGGCGGCGGCATGCAGGCCGCCGGCGCGCTGCTGCAGGGGCTGGGCCGCGGCCAGCTCGCGCATCGCGCGCTGCAGCGCATCGCCGGCCAGGCGCGGCGGGGTCACCGGCCGCTTCAGCGGGCGCAGCACCTGGTCCAGGCTGTCGGTGCCGCACAGGCCGCAGCCGGTGCGGCCGGCCAGGTTGCGGCGGCGCTCCTTCAGCCGCATCTCGCAGCGCGCGCTGATGCGCAGCTGCGCGACCAGGCCCCCGTTGCAGCCGGCGGCGATCTCGACCTCCAGCAGGTCGGCGGGCGTGTCGATCAGGCCCTCGCTGAGCGAGAAACCGAGCGCGAAATCCTCCAGGTCCAGCGGCGTGGCCAGCATCACCACATGGGAGATGCCGTTGTACTCCAGCGCCACCGGCACCTCCTCGGCGACCCAGTCCGCGCCGGTCTCGCCGCCGGGCCAGCGCCACGTGGCCAGCCGCGCCAGCGCGGCCGGCAGCGCGAGCTCTTCGTCCCCGTCGTCAATCTTGCGCATCGCCGCGCCCCGCCTCGGTCAGATGGGCCAGCCAGCGCCCGTTGTCCTCGCATTGCAGCCGTACCCAGCCGGGCCCGGCCACGCCGCCCAGCGCGGCGTCGCTCATCAAGGTGTACAGGCGCAGCAGCACGCTGACCCGCAGGCCCAGCTTCTTGGCCAGCCGCGGCAGGGCCACGCCCTGGCCCTGGTCCAGCTCCGCCAGCGCGCGCAGCGCGGCCTCGGCCAGGGCTTCGGGCGCGGTCTCAGGCATGCAGCGGCGCGTCCGTGGCGACGCTGCGGGCCTCGGCCAGCGGCGCATCCTGCGGGCGCAAGGTCAGCACCACCGGGATGGACTTGGAGGTCGGCGTGCCGGCGCCGATCGCGACGCTGGCCAGCGGCACCAGCGCATTGGTCTCGGGGAAATAGCTGGCCAGGCAGCCGCGCGGGATGTCGTATTCGATCAGCACGAACTTCTCGGCGCGGCGGTGCTCGCCGTCGGCCCAGAGGCTGGTGATGTCGACCCAGTCGCCGGCCTTCATGCCGATGTCCTGCAGGTCCTTGGCATTGATGAAGACCACGCGGCGATGGCCCCAGACGCCGCGGTAGCGGTCGTCCATGCCGTAGATCGTGGTGTTGTACTGGTCGTGCGAGCGCACCGTGGCCAGGGTGAACACGACCGCGTCGCGGGCTTGGCGGCGCGCCTGGCGCAGCGGCGTGTCGGTCGGCACCTTGAAGGGGATGAAGTTGGCCTTGGCGGTCGGCGTGGTCCAGATCCGCTCCGAGGGCGTGTTGCGCAGGCGAAAGCCGCCGGGCTTCTTGAGCTTCTCGTTGAAGTCCTTGAAGTCGGGCAGCACGGCCTCGATCTTGTCGCGGATGCGCGCATAGTCCTCGACCAGCCACAGCCAGGGCGTCTTGCTGCGGCCCTTCAGGGTGGCGGCGGCCAGGCGCGCGACGATCATCGGCTCGGACAGCAGATGCTCGGAGGCCGGCGCGTTCATGCCGCTGGACAGATGCACCATGCTCATCGAGTCCTCCACCGTGACGCCCTGCGGACCCGCGGCCTGCATGTCGATCTCGGTGCGGCCGAGGCAGGGCAGCACCAGCGCCTGCCTGCCGTGGATGGTGTGGCTGCGGTTGAACTTGGTCGTCACATGCACGGTCAGCTCGCAATTGCGCAGCGCCTTCCAGGTGGCGACGGTGTCCGGCGTGGCCGAGGCGAAGTTGCCGCCCAGCGCGAAGAAGACCTTGCCCGCGCCGTCCAGCATGGCCTGGATCGCTTCCACCGTGCCATAGCCGTTCTTGCGCGGCGGCTCGAAGCCGAACACGCGGCCCAGGCTGTCCAGGAAGGCGGCCGGCGGCTTCTCGTAGATGCCCATCGTGCGGTCGCCCTGCACATTGCTGTGGCCGCGCACCGGGCAGGCGCCGGCGCCGGGCCGGCCGAGGTTGCCGCGCAGCATCAGGAGGGCCGCGATCTGCTGGATCGTCGCGACCGAATGCTGGTGCTGGGTGATGCCCATGCCCCAGCAGATGATGGTGCTTTTGGCCTGGGCATAGATGTCGGCGGCGGCGAACAGCTGCTCCTGACTCAGGCCCGATTCCTCGACCAGGGTGGCCCAGCCCTCGGCGCGCACATCGGCCTCGAACTCGGCGAAGCCATGGGTGTGCTGGGCGATGAAGTCCAGGTCCAGCAGGCGCTCGCGGCCCTCGGCGCGCGCCATGTCGTCGAGCTCGAACAGGCGTTTGGCCAGGCCCTTGATCGCGGCCAGATCGCCACCGATGCGCAGCTGGAAATAATGGGTCGAGATCGGCGTCGAACCCAGGGTCGCCATCTCGAACTTGTCCTGCGGGTCGGCGAAGCGCTCCAGCCCGCGCTCGCGCAGCGGGTTGAAGCTGACGATCTTCGCGCCGCGCTTGGAGGCCGCGCGCAGCTCGCCGAGCATGCGGGGGTGATTGGTGCCGGGGTTCTGGCCGAACACGAAGATCGCGTCGGCCAGCTCGAAGTCCTCCAGGGTCACCGTGCCCTTGCCGATGCCGATGGTCGGCTTGAGTCCCTGGCCGCTGGGCTCGTGGCACATGTTCGAGCAGTCGGGGAAGTTGTTGGTGCCGAACTCGCGCACGAACAGCTGATACAGGAATGCGGCCTCGTTGCTGGCGCGGCCCGAGGTGTAGAAGATCGCCTCGTCCGGCGTCGCCAGCGCGTTCAGCTGCGCGGCGATCAGCTCGAAGGCGTCATCCCACTGGATCGGCACATAGCGGTCGCTGGCCGCGTCGTAGACCAGCGGCTCGGTGATGCGGCCCAGGTTCTCCAGATAGAAGTCGCTCTGCTCGGCCAGCCAGGAGACGGTGTGCGCGCCCAGCACCTCGGGCGTGGCGCGATGCGCGGTGGCCTCGGCGGCGACGGCCTTGGCGCCGTTCTCGCAGAACTCGAAGGTCGAGCGGTGGTCGCGGTCCGGCCAGGCGCAGCCCGGGCAGTCGAAGCCCTCGGGCTGGTTCGCCGCCAGCAGGGTCTTCGCACCCTTGACCGCGATGCCCTGCGCCTGCAGATGCTTGGCCACGCTCTTCAGCGCGCCCCAGCCGCCGGCCGGGCCCTTGTAGAAATGAATCTTCTGTTCGCTCATGGAGATGTCCCCAATGGGGCATGGCCTCGACCCAGGCTAAATGCGGGTCGAGGCCATGCGATGCTAACCGGCCCGCGGGCCGGGCGCTGCAGTCAGTGGAAGAACTTGGCTGCGCTCAGCAGGGTCTTGTAGACGCCCCAGGCCAGCGGGATGCCGACGGCGGCCCAGGCCAGCAGGACCAGGGCGGTCGGCGTCGCGGCGCCGGCGCCCGGGCCGCTGCCCACTTCGGCGGCGGCGGCGCGCTCATGGGCCAGCTTCTTCTCGACCGCCAGCTCGGCGTCGCTCATGAAATGCTTGTCGGCCACCGGGCGCACCAGCAGGTTGGCGATCAGGCCGATCACCAGCATGCCGACCAGGATGTACATGGTCTGGTTGTAGACCTGCTCGCGCGGCAGGCCCAGGCCCAGCTGGTACTCGCGCATGTAGTTGACGACCACCGGGCCCAGGATGCCGGCGGTGGCCCAGGCGGTCAGCAGGCGGCCGTGGATCGCGCCCACCATCTGGGTACCGAACAGGTCGGCCAGGTAGGCCGGCACGGTGGCGAAGCCGCCGCCGTACATCGACAGGATGATGCAGAAGGCACCGACGAAGAGCAGGGCCGAACCGGCCGCGGCCGAGGAGGGGATGCTGAAGTACAGCAGGCCGCCCAGCACGAAGAACACGACATAGGTCGCCTTGCGGCCCAGCTTGTCCGACAGGCTGGCCCAGAAGAAGCGGCCGCCGATATTGAACAGGCTCAGCAGCGCGGTGAAGCCGCCGGCCACCGCGGCGATCGCGGCGAGCTGGGTCTTGTCGAGCTCGGTGAACTTGCCCTGCACGTCGATCAGCGCGCCGCCGAACACCTCCTGCAGCATCGGGCTGGCCATGCCGATCACGCCGATGCCGGCGCTGACGTTCATGCACAGCACGATCCACACCAGCCAGAACTGCGGGATGCCCCAGACCTTCTTCACATGCACATGGCGCTGCGTGATCATCGCGTTGCTGGTCTGCGCGGCCGGCGGGGTCCAGCCCTTGGGCTTCCAGCCGGTGGGCGGCACGCGGTAGCCGAGCGCGCCGCCGACCATGAAGACGAAGTACACCAGGGCCATCACGACGAAGGTCTGCCAGACGCCGACCTCGGTGGGCGTCGCGAAATGCTTCATCAGCTCGACCGCCAGCGGCGAGCCGATCATCGCGCCGCCGCCGAAGCCCATGATGGCCATGCCCGTGGCCATGCCGCGGCGGTCCGGGAACCACTTGATCAGGGTCGACACCGGCGAGATGTAGCCCAGCCCCAGGCCGATGCCGCCGATCACGCCCGAGCCCAGGATCATCATCCAGAACTGGTGGGTGTAGATGCCCAGCGCCGACAGCAGCATGCCGCCGCACCAGCACACCGCGCTGACCAGGCCGGCCTTGCGCGGGCCGGCGCGTTCCAGCCAGCCGCCCCAGATCGCGGCCGAGCAGCCGAGGAAGACGAAGAACAGGGTGTACATCCAGCCCAGGGTCGCGACGCTCCAGTCGCAGCTGGTGGTGAAGAGCTGGGCGAAGAAGCCGACGTCCTTGCCGCAGGCCAGCGCGCCGGTGCCGGCCACGCCCAGGGCCTTGGACAGCGGCAGCCAGAACACCGAGAAGCCGTAGGCCATGCCGATGCACAGATGGATGGCGAGTGCGCAGGGCGGCACCAGCCAGCGGTTGTAGCCGGGGGAGGCGATCGTGCGCTCCTTGTCCAGCCAGCCCGGCGCGGCATTGCCGCCGAGGGTGGTATCGGTCAATACTGAGGACATTCCTGTGGTGCTCCTGAGGGTCTGTGAGGGCGGCCGTGGCGGCAAGGCTGGGCCGGCAGCGATCAGACTGCATGCCTCGCCGCTTGCCCATCCGGCGACACCCGGGCAAAACGCGACAGGCTGGCGCGGGCAAGTTGACGCTTGCGACAATTTGTCGCATCGCGCCTTCCTAGAATGCGCAGCAGCCCGCCCTCCGCCCCGTCTTGAACAAGCTCAGCAAAACCTGGCCCCGCGCCGCCATCCTGGTCGTCGACGACGAGCCGGGCATGCTCAACTTCCTCGAGAAGACCCTGGCGCCGCGCACCACCGGAGCGGTGCTGACCGCCGGCTCGGCCGAGGCCGCGGAGGAGCTGCTGCGCCGGCACCGCTTCGACCTGGTGATCCTGGACATCACCCTGCCGGGCAAGAGCGGCATTGCGCTGCTGAAGGAGCTGCGCGAGCGCGCGGATGCCAGCGAGGTGGTGCTGATCACCGCCTTCGCCGACCTGGACACCGCGATCGAGGCGGTGCGCGCCGGCGCCAGCGACTTCCTGCTGAAGCCCTTTCGCGTCACCCAGATCCTCAATATCGTCGAGCAATGCCTGGAGCGCGCGCGCCTGAAGCGCGAGAACTGGGTGCTCAAGCGCAGCCTCTCGCGGCGCAGCCACGACGAGGCGCTGATCGGCGACTCGATCGCGATCAAGGGCCTGCGCGCGGCGCTGGAGCGGGTCGCGCGGGTCGGCAGCACGGTGCTGCTGACCGGCGAATCGGGCACCGGCAAGGAGCTGGCCGCGCAGGCCCTGCACCGGCTGGGGCCGAACGCCAATGCGCCCTTCGTGCCGGTCAACTGCGCCACCATGTCGCCGGCGCTGATCGAGACCGAGCTGTTCGGCCAGGCCGGCTGGGGCGCCGACGGCCACAAGAGCCGGGACGGCCTGTTCGTCTATGCCCAGGGCGGCACCCTGTTCCTGGACGAGGTCGGCGACCTGCCGCTGGCGCTGCAGGCGACGCTGCTGCGCGTGCTGGAGGACCGGCATATCCGCCCGGTTGGCAGCGAGCACGAGATCCCGGTCGATGTGCGCATCGTCGCCGCGACCAACCGGCCGCTGGCCGACGAGGTGGCGGCCGGGCGCTTCCGCAAGGACTTGTACTACCGGCTGCAGGTGGTCGAGATCGGCCTGCCGCCGCTGCGCGCGCACAAGGAGGACATCCCGCAGCTCAGCGCGCATTTCATCGAGATGCTGGCGCCGCGCCTGAACCTGGCGCCGATCGAGATCAGCGCCGACGAGATGCGCTATCTGCAGCAGTACGACTGGCCCGGCAATGTGCGCGAGTTGCGCAACCTGATCGAGCGCTCGCTGATCGTTGGCGCGCTGAACGTCTCGGCGCTCTACCAGAGCCTGGCGCGCACCCAGGGCCAGCCGGTGGTACCGCGTGCGAAGCTGTCCGGCCCGGTGGATCTGCAGAGCCTGGAGAAACGCCACATCCTGGCGGTGCTGGAATCGGTCGGCGGCGACAAGCAGCAGGCGGCCCAGCTGCTGGGCATCTCCAAGCGCACGCTGGAGCGGCGCTTCGCCGAATGGACCGAGACCGGCGAGCTCAGTCGGCCAGCTTGATCAGCGGGACATAGGCCGCCTCGATGCGCGCCAGCACGCCCTCGGCGCGGATGCGCGCCAGGCCGCTGTTGAAGTCGTCGCGCAGCGCCGGGTTGCGAAAGCCCACGCGGTAGGGGATCTTGTCGAACAGCGCGAAGAACTCGACCTCGAAGGGCTGCTCGCGGAAGCGGCTACTGCTGCGCAGCTGGCCGAGCTGGTGCTCGAAGATATGGCGTTCGGCGACGATGGCCTCGGCCTGGCCGGCGAACAGCATGCGCAGCTGCGAGAGCTGGTCGGCCTCCTCCTTGTAGCGCGGGTTGGCGCGCGCCATCTGCGCGAAGGCCGGGCCCAGGTATTCGGCCGCCTTCTGGAAGGCCACCAGGCGCAGCCGGCCCAGCTCGGCAATGCTGGGTGCCTGGGCGAAGCGGCCCTTGGGCGCGATCAGGTAGTCCTGGTAATGGATGTAGACCTCCGAGTAGGCGGCCGCGACGCCGGAGTCCGGCGTGATCGTCGCGGCGCCGTCGCATTGGCCGCTCTGCAGCGCGACGGGCACGCGCGCCTGCGGCACGAAGCTGATGCGCAGCCCATGGCCGGCGGCCTGCAGCGCGGCGCGGATGATGTCGATCTCGATGCCGCGCCCGGTCTTCTCGTCGGCGAAGGGGGCCAGCGACTGGCCGAACACGATGTGCACCTCGGCCGCCCGCGCCGTGCCGGCCATGCAGAGCAGCCAGGCGCAGAGCAGCAGCGGGTGCAGCAGCGATTTCATGATGGGCTCAATTCTGCCCCGGCTTGCTCATCTTCTTCCATGCGGCGTAGCCAACTGCCGGCCTCGGC
Source organism: Roseateles sp. DAIF2 (assembly GCF_015624425.1). Taxonomy (NCBI): domain Bacteria; kingdom Pseudomonadati; phylum Pseudomonadota; class Betaproteobacteria; order Burkholderiales; family Sphaerotilaceae; genus Roseateles; species Roseateles sp. DAIF2. The sequence goes on from NZ_CP049919.1 coordinate 1,129,616, forward strand.
GGGCAGCAGCGGCTTGGCGAACAGATAGCCCTGCAGCGCCTGGCAGCCGGCGGCGCGCGCGGCCGCGGCCTGGGCCTCGGTCTCGATGCCCTCGGCCACCACCTGCAGGCGCAGCGCCGCGGCCAGCTGGCAGATCGAGCGCACCACCGCGCTGGCGGCCGGCTGCGGCATCGGCTCGATCAGGCTGCGGTCGATCTTGACCGCGTCCAGCGGCAGATTGCGCAGCAGGTTCAGCGAGGAGAAGCCGGTGCCGAAGTCGTCCAGCGCGACCTTGATGCCCAGCGCCTTCAGCCGCGCCAGGCGTTCCTGCGCCTGCTCGGCGTCGCGCACCGCCGCGGTCTCGGTGACCTCCAGGCTCAGCAGCGCCGGCGGCAGCTCGAAGGCCTGCAGGGTGCTCAGCACGAAATCGGGGAAGGCCGGGTCCTGCAGCTGCAGCGGCGAGACATTGACCGCCACCGGCACCAGCGGGCCGCCCAGCGCGCGCCAGATCGCCTGCTGGCGGCAGGCCTGCTCCAGCAGCATCGCGCCCAGCGGCAGGATCAGGCCGGTGCGCTCGGCCGCCGGGATGAACTCGACCGGGCTGACGATGCCATGGCCGGGCCTATGCCAGCGCACCAGGGCCTCGAAGCTCAGCAGCGCGCCGCCCTCGGCCGCCACCTTGGGCTGGTAGAGCAGCTGGAACTCGGCGTTCTTCAGCCCGGCGCGCATCGCCTGCTCGGCCAGCATGGTCGCGCTGCTGCGCCGGGCGCTGGCCTGGGCCCAGCGCTCGGCGGTGCCGGGGTCCTGCTTGGCCTCGTGCATCGCGGCGCTGGCCTCGCGCATCAGGCCGTCGGCATCGTCGGCGGTGGCCGGGAAGCTGGCCACGCCCATCGACACGTCCAGATAGATCTCATGCCCGGCCGCCTGCACCGGGCGCGTCAGGCGCAGACGCAGGCGCTGGGTCAGCGCGCGCAGCGCCTCGGGTCGCGCGTCGCCGGGCAGCAGCAGCGCGAACTCGTCCTCGCCCAGGTGCATCACCTCGACGCGCGGCGCCGGGAACTCGGTGCACAGCAGCCGCGCCATCTGGCGCAGCAGCGCGTCGCCGATGCCATGGCCATAGGCGTCGTTGAGCTGGGTGAAGCGGTCCAGGTCCAGCCAGACCAGGCCGAAGGCCCGGCCGGCGCCGCACAGCTCGCGCAGGCGGCGCTGCAGCGCGCTGCGGTTCGGCAGGCCCGACAGCGGGTCATGCGTGGCCTGGTGCAAGAGGGCCTGGGCCGCGAGGAAGCGGTCGGTGTCGTCGCTGACGACGATGTGCTCTGCCGCGCGCCCGTTCCAGCTGACGCGCCAGGACGAGAACACCAGGCGCATCGTGCCACCGTCGCTGCGCCGGCGTTCGCCCTCCCATTGCGCATGCGGCAGCCGGCCGGTCAGCACCGCGCGATGGCGCTGCGCGGTGCTGTGGCGCAGCGCCTCGGGCTGCTCGCGCTGCAGGGCCTCGAAGGCGGCCAGATCCGGCACGCCGTACAGGCGCAGCAGCGCGGCGTTGGCATAGAGGATGTGGCGGCCGCGCTTGATGCCGACGCCCTGGTGCGAGTTCTCGGTCAGGAAATGCAGCTGCTCGCGCAGCCGGTGCGATTCGACATTGGCGTGGCGCAGCGCCGCCAGCATCAGGCTGATGCCCAGCATCAGGCGCAGGCCGGCGCCGATGCTGGTCTGCAGCGGCAGCCACTCCGCGCCGCCCAGCGCATAGGGGAACTGGCTCAGGCCCAGCAGCAGCAGCAGCAGGCCGGCGAAGCGTTCGGCCCGGCCCAGGCCCCAGAGCCAGCGCAGCGCCACCAGGCCCAGCCAGGTCTGCAGCCCGGCGCCGGCGGCCTGGGCGACCTCGATGCCCTGCGCGATCAGGGCCGCGAACAGGCCCAGCAGCACCAGGCCCAGCAGCGCGGCCTCGCGCCGCGCCAGCGGCCGGCCGGTCAGCTCGCGCAGGCCCAGCACCAGCAGGGTCATCGCGGCCGCGCCGGCCGCGGCCATGCCGGCGCCGCCCAACCCATGCGGCAGCGGCGCGGGCTGCAGCCACAGCAGATAGGCCGGCGTGGCCAGCACATGGACCAGGAAGCTGGCGCCCAGCAGGCGCGTGAAGCCTTGCTCGCGGTCGCGCACCCAGACCCGCCACAGCGCCAGGCCGAGCACCAGGTTGACCAGCAGGTTGAACGCGAGCGCGTAGATCACGGAGCTTGTGATGAGGTGGTCGCACGGCCAGGGCGGCCGCGCGGGCTCGGCGATCTTAGGGCGCGTAACAGAACGTCAGCGGCGCCCGATTGCGCATTACTGCCGCTTTGGCGGCTGTTGGCGGTGGAAGGTGCGGGCGGCGCGGGGCCGCCCGACAATCTCAGCCCTGCGCGATGCGCGCGGACAGGTGGGCCAAGGCTTCCTCGACCTGATCCACGAGAACGAGGCACAGGTCGCCCGGCTGCAGGCGCTCCAGCGCGCGGTCGATCGCGACGAACTCGCCGCGGATCTCCTCGACATGCTGGGTGCGGGTCGCACCGACCAGGCCCTGGCGCAGCAGGGCCAGCACCTCGCCGTCCTCGCGGCCGCGCTGGCAGGCGTCCTGGAACAGCAGCACCTCGTCGAAGGCCTGGCCGAGGATCTGGGTCTGCACCCGGATGTCCTCGTCGCGGCGGTCGCCAGCGCCGGAGATCACGACCGAGCGGCGCTTGGCCGGCATGGCCTCGACCGCCTGCACCAGCGCGCGCATCGCATCGCCGTTGTGGCCGTAGTCGGCAACCACGGTGGCGCCGCGGTAGTCCATCACATTGAAGCGGCCCGGCACATTGTCGGCATCGTTGCTGAAGCTGCCGACGCCGCGCCGGATCGTGTCCCAGTCCAGGCCGACGCCCCAGCCGGCCGCGACCGAGGCCATCGCGTTCTCGACCTGGAAGGGGATGGTGCCGCCGCGGGTGAAGGGGATGTCGCGCAGCGGGATGGTCTCGCGCCAGCTGCCCTGCGCCGCGACCAACTGGTCGCCGTCGATGTAGACGCAGCGCTTGCCCTGGGCGCGGTGCGCGGCCATCAGCGGGTGATGCCGGTCGGCGGCGAAGAAGATGATCTGGCCGGGGCAGACCGCGGCCATGTTCGCCACCACCGGGTCGGCGGCGTTCAGCACCGCGTAGCCGCTGGGCGCGACGTTCTGCACGATCACGCGCTTGACCAGGGCCAGTTCCTCGACGGTGTTGAGGAAGTTCATGCCCAGGTGGTCGCCCTCGCCGAGGTTGGTGACCACCGCGACCTGGCAGCGATCGAAGCCCAGGCCCTCGCGCAGCACGCCGCCGCGCGCCGTTTCGAACACCGCGGCCTCGACGTCGGGATGCATCAGCACATTGCGCGCGCTCTTCGGGCCGGAGCAGTCGCCGCTGTCGGTCTGGCGGCCGTCGACATAGACGCCGTCGGTGTTGGTCATGCCGACCTTCAGGCCGCAGGTCGCGAACAGATGCGCGATCAGGCGCGTCGTCGTGGTCTTGCCGTTGGTGCCAGTGACCGCGACCACCGGGATGCGGCCGTCCTCGCTCTTCTGGCCGGCGCCGTAGAGGTGGCTGATGATGGCCTCGCCGACATGGCGGCCCTTGCCGTAGCTGGGCGAGAGATGCATGCGCAGGCCCGGCGCGGCGTTGACCTCGACGATGCCGCCGTTGACCTCTTCCAGCGGGCGCATCACGCTCTCGGCGACAACGTCGACGCCGCAGACATGCAGGCCGACGACCTGGGCCGCGGCGATCGCGCGCGCCGCGACGTCGGGATGCACGTCGTCGGTCACATCGGTGGCGGTGCCGCCGGTGGAGAGGTTGGCGTTGTTGCGCAGGATCACGCGGCGGCCCTTCTCGGGCACCGACTCGGGGGTCAGGCCTTGCAGGTCCAGGCGCGCCACCGCGATCTCGTCGAGGCGGATCTTGGTCAGCGAGGTGGCATGGCCGTCGCCGCGGCGCGGGTCCTCGTTGACCTTGGCCACCAGCTCGCGCACGTTCAGCACACCGTCGCCAATCACATTGGGCGGGTCGCGGCGCGCGGCGGCGACCAGCTTGTCGCCAACCACCAGCAGGCGGTAGTCGCTGCCGGGCAGGAACTTCTCGACCATCACCTGGCCGATCTCGTCGGCGGCCTTGTAGGCGATCTCCATATGCTCGCGCGAGGCCACGTTGACCGTGACGCCCTTGCCCTGGTTTCCGTCCTGGGGCTTGACCACCACCGGCAGGCCCACCTCCAGCGCGGCGGCCCAGGCATCGTCCAGGCTGTCGGCCGGGCGGCCGATCGGCACCGGCACGCCGGCGGACTGCAGGAGGCGCTTGGACAGGTCCTTGTCCTGCGCGATCGATTCGGAGACGGCGCTGGTGTTGTCCACCTCGGCGGCCCAGATGCGGCGCTGCTTGGCACCCCAGCCGAACTGCACCAGGCTACCCTGGGTCAGGCGGCGAAAGGGCACGCCGCGCGCGACCGCGGCATCGACGATGGAGCCGGTCGAGGGGCCCAGGCGCACGTCCTCGTCGGTCTCGCGCAGCTTGGCCAGGGTGGCGTCCAGCGCGAAGCTGCCGCCCTCGGCGACGGCCGCCTGCAGCAGCTCGACCGCGGCGTCGAAGGCCAGGCGGCCGACATCTTCCTCGCTGTACTCGACGATCACCTGGTAGATGCCCGCCTCGCCAGTGACATGGGTGTGGCTGAAGGTGACCGGGCAGCCGGCCTGGGCCTGCAGCGCCAGCGCCGCCTGCTCCAGCACATGGGCCAGCGAGATCGGCGCCTTCTGGCTGCTGGCCGGGCGCAGCGGGCCGATGCTGGGGAAGAGGGCGCGCAGGCGGGCCTCGAAGCCGGGCAGGCCGGCGATGTCGCGTTCGGCGTCGGCACAGCCGACGACGGCCTCGATCGCCGTGTGACGGCTCCACATATTGGGGCCGCGCAGGGCTCGGATGCGGGAGACTTCCATGATGTTGTCGGTGCTTCTTGTGATCTACGCGGGTCAGGCCTGGACGGCGGCGGGCTGGAAGGTATCCAGGCCGGCCGAGATCAGTTCGGACGGGATGTTCAGGGCCCAGGCGGTGGCGACGGCGGCCAGCACGGTGGCGGGCGTGGCGGCGCGGCCGGCGGCGGCATAGCGGGCCAGCAGCTGGTCGACATGGGCGCCGGGGGTCTCGGACTGGCCCTGGGCCAGCATCGCGACGCCGTTCTGCAGGAACACCGCGCGGCCGCCCTTGGCGCGGTGCTCGGCCAGCAGGGCCGCATCCAGCGCATAGAACAGCACCTCGCCGTCGGACAGCTCGGCCATCTCGACCAGCTGCGGCTCGGCCGCGTTCAGCACCGCGACGCCCTCGGACAGCACCACGTCGACCTGGGTGCGCAGCACCTTGTAGAGCTGCTCCGGGGTCTTGATGTCGTGCGCGTCCAGCGCGCCCAGGCCTTCCATGTCGGTGACCACGCCGACCAGGCAGCGGTCATAGGCCAGGCCGTCGTTCAGGATCGAGGCGGCGCCGTTCTCGGTCACCACCGCGTCGACGCCGCGGTTCATCAGCAGGCGGTGCGCCGCATCCCAGCGCGCGCTGGGGCGGCTCTCGACCTGGCGGTTGCCCAGGTACAGGCCCTCGCCGCAGGCCAGGCCGACCGAGCGGCCGTTCAGGTGCAGCAGCCAGGCCACCAGGCGCGCCACCTGGGCGCCGCCCTGCGAACCGGCGATGCCGACGATGGGGATGCGGCCGTTCTCGTCTTCGGCGAACAGATGGTCGATGATGGCCTGGCCGACCGGCTGGGGCATGCCCTCGGCCGGCTTCAGGTGCATCAAGAGGCCGGGGCCGGCATTGACCTCGACGATCGCGCCGCCGGTTTCGGCCAGGGGCTTGCCGATGTCCTCGCTGACCAGGTCGACGCCGGCGATGTCCAGGCCGATCGTGCGGGCGGCCAGGCTGACCGCCTGGGCCACCTCGGGGTGGATCTGGGCGGTGCAGTCGATCGCGACATTGCCGTTGCGCTGGATCAGCACCTGGCGGCCGGCGGCCGGCACGGTGTCGGGGCCCAGGCCCTGGCGCTGCAGGTCCAGCAGCACCACCGGGTCCTCGCCCAGCGTGATGCGATTGAGCGGGAATTCCTCGGTCAGGCCGCGGCGCGGGTCGGTGTTGATCTGGCTGTCGACCAGCTGCGCCACGGTCTGGGCGCCGTCGCCGGTGATCCAGGCGGCCTCGCCGCGCGCGGCGGCGACCACCTGGCCGCCGACCACCAGCACGCGGTGCTCGTTGCCGCGGATATAGCGCTCGACCAGCACCTCGGAGCCTTCCTCGTCGGCCAGCTTGAAGGCGGCCTCGATATCGGCGCGCTCGCGCAGGTCCAGGGTGACGCCGCGGCCATGATTGCCGTCGCTGGGCTTGATCACGACCGGCAGGCCCAGGTCCTGGGCCGCTTCCCAGGCCTCCTCGGCGGTCTTGACCGCCTGGCCCTCGGGCACCGGCACGCCGACCGCCTTCAACAGGGTCTTGGTCAGGTCCTTGTCGCCGGCGATGCTTTCGGCGATCGCGCTGGTCATGTCGGTTTCGGCGGTCCAGATGCGGCGCTGGCGCGCGCCATGGCCCAGCTGCACCAGGTTGCCGTCGTTCAGGCGGATATGCGGGATGCGGCGGTCGGTGGCGGCGGCCACTATTGCCGCGGTGGAGGGGCCGAGATAGCAGTCGTCCAGCTTGTCGCGCACGCGCGTCACCGCGGCCTGGACGTCGAACTCGTCGCCGTTGATGGTGGCCATCAGGAGGGCATGGCCCTCGGCCAGCGCGGCGCGGGCGACCTGCTCGTCGCGGGCGCGGAACACCATGCGGTAGACGCCATGCTGGCTGGTCGAGCGGGTCTGGCCGAAGCCGGTGGGCATGCCCGAGAGGTTCAGCAGCTCGATGACGATGTGCTCCAGCACATGGCCCATCCAGGTGCCCTCGGTCAGGCGCTGCAGGAAGCCGCCGCGCTCGCCGACGCCGCAATGGTGCTCGATCAGCGCCGGCAGCCGCGCGGTCAGGCGCTCGGTGAAGCCCGGCAGCAGGTTGGAGGGGAAGTCCTCCAGGCGGCCCAGGTCCAGCCAGGTTTCCAGCACGGGACGGTAGGTCCACATATTGGGGCCGCGCAGGTAGTTGATGCGCAACAGCTTGATGTCTTCGTGTCTGCTCATGGACTTGGGGAGGGGAGGCGGGGATTCTTCCGGTGCGGATTTTCGCAACCAGGCGCCATTGTGCGCGTTCCGGGGCGTTGCTCGTTAGTGACTGCTTCGCGCGGGCAAGCCCGGTATCGGCGAAAATCCGGGCCCGACCCGCCGCCGCGGTGGCATCCCCGGTCGGCTCAGGCCCTCATGACAGAACACAAAACAATGCAGCATCTCGATCCCGAAAAGGCGCCGGACCAGCACCCGGAACTGGCATCCGCCCTGGCGCGACTGGCGAACGACGAGAACGTGCTGGGCAGCCTGGAGGTTGACCTGGACGCCCGGCTGCACTTCGGCCATGGGCTGCTGCTGCTGACCGACCGCCGCCTGCAGGCCTGGGAGCCGTCCACCGGGGCCTGGACCGAATGGGCGCTGGACCCGGCGCTGCGGCTGAAGATCTCGGACCATGCCGGGGTCGGCTGCCTGGAGCTGCTGGACCAGAATCGGCGCCTGGCGTCCTGGCGTTTCACCTTGCAAATCAATTTGCAGGCGCAACGCTTCCAGGAACTGTTTGAAAAACGCGACGAACCGGCCCGCACCGAGGCCGAGGACGTGGAGTTCTGCCCCAGCTGCAAGGCGCCCCTGCCGCCCGAGAGCGAGGAATGCCCGACCTGCGCCCGCGAGCTGCACACGCCGCCCAGCACCTGGGTGCTGCTGCGGCTGTGGCGCTTCGCCCGGCCCTACCAGGGGCAGCTGCTGCTGGGCTTCGCGCTGATGCTGGGCGCGACCGGCGCGACCCTGGTGCCGCCCTACCTGACCCTGCCGCTGATGGACAAGGTGCTGATCCCGTTCCAGAACGGGCAGCAGATCGACCCCTGGCTGGTCGCGCTGTACCTGAGCGGCCTGCTGGGCGCGGCCCTGCTGTCCTGGATCCTGGGCTGGGCCAAGACCTATATCCTGGCCCTGGTCTCGGAGCGCATCGCGGCGGACCTGCGCACCGCCACCTTCGAGCATCTGCTCTCGCTATCGCTGGAATATTTCGGCAGCAAGCGCACCGGCGACCTGATGGCCCGCATCGGCAGCGAGACCGACCGCATCAGCGTGTTCCTGTCGCTGCATGCGCTGGACTTCATCACCGACGTGCTGATGCTGGTGATGACCTCGATCATCCTGTTCTCGATCAACCCCTGGCTGGCGCTGGCGACCCTGCTGCCGCTGCCCTTCATCGCCTGGATGATCCATCTGGTGCGCGACCGGCTGCGCACCGGCTTCGAGAAGATCGACCGGGTCTGGGGCGAGGTCACCAGCGTGCTGGCCGACACCATCCCCGGCATCCGTGTGGTCAAGGCCTTCGCGCAGGAAAAGCGCGAGGCCACGCGCTTTCGCGACGCCAACGCGCACAACCTGGCGGTCAACGACAAGCTGAACAAGACCTGGAGCCTGTTCACGCCGACCGTCGCGCTGCTGACCGAGATCGGCCTGCTGGTCGTCTGGGCCTTCGGCATCTATCTGGTGGCCGGCGGCGCGATCACGGTCGGCGTGCTGACCGCCTTCATCGCCTATATCGGCCGCTTCTACGGCCGCATGGACTCGATGAGCCGCATCGTCTCGGTGACGCAGAAGGCCGCGGCCGGCGCCAAGCGCATCTTCGACATCCTGGACCACCAGTCCAATGTGCCGGAGCCGGCCAACCCGGTGGCGCTCTCCAAGGTCCGGGGCGGCATCGAGATCCAGGACATTGGTTTCCGCTATGGCAACCGGGCGGTGATCCGCGGCCTCAGCCTGGACATCCAGCCCGGCGAGATGATCGGCCTGGTGGGCCACAGCGGCTCGGGCAAGAGCACCCTGGTGAACCTGATCTGCCGCTTCTACGACGTCACCGAGGGCTCGATCCGCATCGACGGCACCGATCTGCGCCGCATCGGCGTGGCCGACTACCGCCGCCATATCGGCCTGGTGCTGCAGGAGCCCTTCCTGTTCTTCGGCACCATCGCCGAGAACATCGCCTACGGCAAGCCGGAGGCGACGCGCGAGGAGATCGTCGCCGCGGCCCGCGCCGCCCATGCGCATGAGTTCATCCTGCGCCTGCCGCATGGCTACGACTCGCTGGTCGGCGAGCGCGGCCAGGGCCTGTCCGGCGGCGAACGCCAGCGCATCTCGATCGCGCGCGCGCTGCTGATCGACCCGCGCCTCTTGATCCTCGACGAGGCCACCTCGGCGGTCGACACCGAGACCGAGAAGGAGATTCAGAAGGCGCTGGACAACCTGGTCAAGGGCCGCACCACGATCGCGATCGCGCACCGCCTCTCGACCCTGCGCAAGGCGGACCGCCTGGTCGTGATGGACCGCGGCCAGATCGTCGAGGTCGGCCCGCATGACGAGCTGATGGACAAGAAGGGCGCCTACTGGCGCCTGTATGAGGCGCAGGCGCGCCGTGTCGATGCCGAGGACCAGATGCCGCTGCTGCCCCCCAACCAGAACGCCCACACGGCGGAGGTCGCCTGATGTCCGCCGCCCTGCCTTACCACTCGCTGCGCCGCAACCCCTTCGGCCGCCTGGTGCTGACCGACCTGGAGGGGCGCGAGCATGAGGGCGTGAACCCGGTGCGCGCGCATCCGATCAGCGCGCCCGACGAGGGCGTCTCACTGGTCGGCGGCGACGGCCATGAGCTGGCCTGGATCGACCGCCTGTCCGCGCTGCCGGCGGCGGACCGCGAACTGCTGGAGGACGAGTTCGCCGCGCGCGAGTTCATGCCGACGATCCGCGCCATCCGCGAGGTCTCGACCTTCTCGACCCCCAGCCAGTGGACCGTCGACACCGAGCGCGGCGCGGCCCGCTTCATCCTGAAGACCGAGGAGGACATCCGCCGCCTCGGCGAGGGCCGGCTGATGATCACCAGCAGCCATGGCCTGCAGTTCCTGGTGCCGGACCGCTTCGCGCTGGACCGGGCCTCGAAACGGATCCTCGAACGCTTTCTTTGATTAGGCGGGTTGGGCCGAGGCCGGCAGGCCGAACACGCGGTCGAAGGCCAGGTTGAAGAAGAAGGTGTAGACCAGGAAGAAGATGATCAGGCCGATGTCCAGCAGCAGGGCATGCAGCAGGGACACGTCCAGCCACCAGGCGAACAGCGGCACCAGCATCACGATCAGGCCGGCCTCGAAGCCCAGGGCGTGGGCGATGCGACGCGCGACGCTGCGCCCGCGGGTGGCCTGGCGTGCCTCCCAGGCCTCGAACAGGGTGTTGTAGACCAGGTTCCAGCCGAGGGCGATGGCCGAGGAGGCGACCGCGGCGACGCCGGCATGGCCGAGGTTGCTGCCGGCCAGCACCAGGCCGATGCTGGTCAGGCCGACCGCGAAGAATTCGTACATGGACACATAAACCAGCTTGCGCTTGATGCCTTGCATGGCGGGAACTCACTTGTTTGTCATCGGAATGCCCGCATCGTAAGGCTTGAAAATTGATAGCAAAAGTCGACAGTTTTCAATTTCATTGATAAATTGGGCGCATGGCCCTGCACAGCGACAACCTGCTCCTGTTCCTGGCCGTGCTGGACCACGGCTCTTTCTCGGCCGCCGCGCGGGCGCTGGGGCGGGTGCCCTCGGCCGTCAGCATGGCGATCGCGCAGCTGGAGGCCGAGCTGGACCTGCAGCTGTTCGAGCGCAGCACCCGCGACGTCCGGCCCACCGAGGTGGCGCGGGCGCTGGAGCCCGAGGCGCGCCAGCTGGTGGCGGGCCTGCGTCGGCTGCAGACCCATGCCCTGACCCTGCACCAGGGCCTGGAGCGGCGCCTGACCCTGGCGATCGCGCCCGAGCTGCTGTCCGCGCCCTGGAGCGAACCGCTGGCCCGGCTGGCGGCCGAGTTCCCGGCGCTGGAGGTGGACGTGCTGTCGGCGCCGCAGACCGCGGTGCTGCAGATGCTGCACGAGGGCGAGATCGACCTGGCGCTGATGTTCGAGCGCTTCGGCTTCAACGAGCGTGAGGCCTTCCAGGAATTCGCCAGCGAGGTGCTGGTGGCGGTGGTCGCGCCGCAGCATCCGGTCGCTGCGGCCGGGCGGGCGCGGCTGCGGCTGGAGGAACTGGTCGAGCAGCGCCAGATCGCGGTGGCGCGGCGCGACGCGGGCGGCGACGACCCGCGGGTGCTGTTGTCGCGCAAGCTCTGGCGCACCGACAGCCATCTGGCCTCCTTAAGCCTGGTGCAGGCCGGCCTGGGCTGGGCCTTCCTGCCGCGGCGCATGGTGGCGCCGCTGCTGGCGGCCGGCAGCCTGCTGCAGATCGAGTTCGAGAACGCCAGCAACGAGGTGCGGCTCTGGGTCGACGTGGTCTGGCTGAAGGACCGCGCGCTGGGCCTGGGCGCGCGGCGCTTCATCGAGCTGATGAACGAGAGCCGGAGCTAACCGAGCATTCGCTGCGCCATCCCGGTATAGAGCGGGATACCCAGCAGGATGTTGAAGGGGAAGGTCAGCCCCAGCGACATGCCGAAGTACAGCCATGGTCGCGCCTCTGGGATCGCATGGCGCAGCACCGCCGGCACCGCGATATAGGAGGCGCTGGCCGCCAGCACCATCAGCAGCGCGCTGTTGCCGCCCGACAGCCACAGGCTGGGCCGCCCGCCGCTGATCTGGTACGGCCCGCCGGAGTTGGCGGAGGCGGCGCGGGCCGATTTCCCGCGCTCGATGGGCAAGGTGCCGGTGCTGCTGCCGACCCAGCATGCCGGCGTACGCAACCGGCTCGACCAATGGTTCGAGCGCCATGGGCTGCGGCCGCGCATCGCCGGCGAGTTCGAATACGCGGCCCTGCTGGCCGCCTCGGCGCCAGCGGCATGGGCGTGTTCCCGGCCGCCGAGCTGGTGCAGGACAAGCTGGCGCAGCGCTACGGCCTGCAGCGCATCGGCGCCTGCGACGGGGTGGGGAGCATTTCTACGCGATCGACACCGCCAAGCGGGTGGCGCATCCGCTGGTGCGCCGATTGCTCGATGCGCCGCGCTGAGCCTCCGGGCGCTGCGAGACTGGGGATTACCCTTGCTTTGGGCCGCGGACCGGCGGGCGAGGTCCGGCTTCACTAGAATTGACGTTTACGTAAACGTAAGTCGTCAACAGCAAGACCGAGCCGGGTCCGTACCATAGGCCGGTCGCGCCCCAGCACCAGGAGACATCCATGAACCTGCCCGGCCTGAACTTCCAACTCGGCGAGGACATCGACGCGCTGCGCGACGCGGTGCGCGCCTTCGCCGATGCTGAAGTAGCACCGCGCGCGGCCGAGATCGACCGCAGCGACCAGTTTCCGATGGACCTGTGGCGCAAGATGGGCGAGCTGGGCATCCTGGGCGTGACCGTGCCGGAGGAATACGGCGGCGCCAACATGGGCTATCTGGCCCATATGGTGGCGATGGAGGAGATCAGCCGCGGCAGCGCCTCGGTGGGCCTGTCCTACGGCGCGCATTCGAATCTGTGCGTCAACCAGATCAACCGCAACGGCAATGCCGCGCAAAAGGCCAAGTACCTGCCCAAGCTGATCAGCGGCGAGCATGTCGGGGCCCTCGCGATGAGCGAGCCGGGCGCCGGCTCCGACGTGATCAGCATGAAGCTGAAGGCCGAGGACAAGGGCGGCTACTACCTGCTGAACGGCAACAAGATGTGGATCACCAACGGCCCCGATGCCGACACCCTGGTGGTCTATGCCAAGACCGAGCCCGAGCTGGGCGCGCGCGGCGTCACCGCCTTCCTGATCGAGAAGGGCATGAAGGGCTTCAGCATCGCGCAGAAGCTCGACAAGCTGGGCATGCGCGGCTCGCACACCGGCGAGCTGGTGTTCCAGAACGTCGAGGTGCCGGCCGAGAACGTGCTGGGCGCGGTCAACAGCGGCGCCAAGGTGCTGATGTCGGGCCTGGACTACGAGCGCGCCGTGCTGACCGGCGGCCCGCTGGGCATCATGCAGAGCGTGATGGACAACGTCGTGCCCTATATCCACGACCGCAAGCAGTTCGGCCAGAGCATCGGCGAGTTCCAGCTGATCCAGGGCAAGGTGGCGGACATGTACACCGTGCTGCAGGCCGCGCGCAGCTTTGCCTACACGGTGGCGAAGAACCTCGACATGCTGGGCACGGACCATGTGCGCCAGGTCCGCAAGGACTGCGCCTCGGTGATCCTGTGGACCGCCGAGAAGGCCACCTGGATGGCCGGCGAGGGCGTGCAGATCTTTGGCGGCAACGGCTATATCAACGAGTACCCGCTGGGCCGCCTGTGGCGCGACGCCAAGCTGTACGAGATCGGCGCCGGCACCAGTGAAATCCGCCGCATGCTGATCGGCCGCGAACTGTTTGCCGAGACGATGTAAATGAAGCCTTTGCACCTGAACACCCCTCTGCTGCGCGCCGCGCCCGGCCAGTTCTCGCATCCCGAGGTCTGGCTGAAGATGGACGCGCTGCAGCCCAGCGGCAGCTTCAAGCTGCGCGGCGTGGGGCGGCTGGTGCGCAAGGCGGCGCAGGACGGTGCCACGGAGATCATCTGCGCCTCCGGCGGCAATGCCGGCTTCGCGGCGGCCTATGCCGGCCAGGCCCTGGGCCTGAAGGTCACCATCGTGCTGCCCGAGACCAGCAGCGCGGCGGTGCAGGGCCTGATCGAGCAGCGCGGCGCCACGGTGCTGCGCCATGGCGCGGTCTGGGACGCCAGCAATGAATTCGCCCAGGCGCTGGCCGAGGAGCGCGGTGCCACCTATGTCCATCCCTTCGATCACCCGCTGCTGTGGGAGGGCCATGCCAGCCTGATCGACGAGGTGCTGGACCAGGGCCTGGACTTCGATGTCGTGGTCACCGCGGTCGGCGGCGGCGGCCTGTTCGCCGGCATCGTGCAGGGCCTGCGCCGTCATGGCCTGGACGAGATCCCGGTGATCGCGGTCGAGACCGAGGGCGCGGCCAGCCTGCATGACAGCCTGCGGGCCGGCCAGCCGCTGACCCTGCCGGAGATCCGCACGGTCGCCACCTCGCTGGGCGCGCGCCGCGTCGCCGACGAGGCCTTCCGGCTGGCGCGCCTGCATCCGACGCACAGCGTGCTGGTCAGCGACGACCAGGCCTGCAAGGCCGCGGTGCGCCTGGCCGAGCAGATGCGCGTGATGGTGGAGCCGGCCTGCGGCGCGGCGCTGGCGGCGGTCGACGTGCATGCGCCGCTGCTGGCGCGCTTCAAGCGGCCGCTGGTCGAGGTCTGCGGCGGCGTCGGCGTGTCGCTGGCGCTGCTGCGCCAATGGGCGGAAGCATGACGCTCTGGCAGTTTGACCGACTGGTCAGGGCGGCCAATCGCGGCGGTTCCGGCGCGGTTTCAGCCGGCGCGGGGAGAATGGCGGCATGAGCACTCACACCCCAAACGAACTGCAAGACCTGCTGGACAACAACAAGCGCTGGGCCACCGAGACCGAGTCGCGTGAACCCGGCTTCTTCTCGCGCCTGCTGAAGCAGCAGACCCCGCAATACCTGTGGATCGGCTGCGCCGACAGCCGCGTGCCGGCCAACGAGCTGGTGGACCTGCTGCCGGGCGAGCTGTTCGTGCATCGCAATGTCGCGAACGTCGTCGTGCATTCCGACCTGAACTGCCTGTCGGTGATGCAGTTCGCGGTCGACCACCTGAAGGTCAAGCACATCATCGTGGTCGGCCACAGCAACTGCGGCGGCGTGCGCGCCGCGCTGACCGATGCGCGCGTGGGCCTGGTGTCGAACTGGATCCGCCATGTGCAGGACGTGCGCAACGACCACCAGGACTGGATCATGGGCGTGCCGGAGGCGCAGCGCGTCGACGCGCTGTGCGAGCTCAACGTGCTGGAGCAGGCGCGCAATGCCTGCCGGACCACGGTGGTGCAGGACGCCTGGGCGCGCGGCCAGGAGGTGGTGGTGCATGGCTGGGTCTATGGCCTGCACAACGGCCTGCTGGAAGACCTGAGCATCACCGCCGGCAGCGCCGACGAGGTGGAACCGGCCTACAAGCGCGCGCTGGCCAAGGTCAAGCAGCGCTACGACCGGCGCTAGCGCCTCCCCCGAACCGCCGGCCATGTTCCCGCAGAAGCTGACCGACGCCCGCGCCTTCGAGATCGCCGAGGCGCTGCTGGGCGGCTTCAACCGGCATTACCGGCTGTTCCGCGCCACCAGCGCGGCCGCCAAGGCGCGCTTCGAGGCGGCCGACTGGCATGGCCAGCAGCGCGCGCAGGCGCAGCGCATCGAGTTCTATGACAAGCGGGTCGACGAGGCGGTCGAGCTGCTGGAGGCGCGCTTCCAGGCCGGCGCGCTGCCGATGGAGGTCTGGCAGCAGGTCAAGCTGCATTACATCGGCCTCCTGACCAATCATCTGCAGCCGGAGCTGGCCGAGACCTTCTTCAATTCGGTCTGCACCCGCATCCTGCACCACAGCTACTTCCACAACGCCTTCATCTTCGTGCGGCCCGCGGTCTCGACCGAGTACATCGAGAACGAGGAGCCGGCCGCGCAGCCGACCTACCGCGCCTACTACCCCAGCCGCGAGACCCTGCGCGAGACCCTGATGCGCATCGTCTGGAACTTCCAGCTGGAGCCGGAGTTCGAGGACCTGGGCCGCGACATCGACTGCGTGCTGAACGCGATGCAGCGCGAGCTGGGCCTGTTCCGCTGGCGCACCAATTTCCAGATCCAGGTGCTGTCGTCCCTGTTCTTCCGCAACAAGGGCGCCTATCTGGTCGGCAAGATCATCAACGGCTTCACCGAGACGCCGTTCGCGCTGCCGATCCTGCACAAGGACGGCGGCGCTGCGGCGCCGGGCCGTCCCAAGCCGCAGCAACACCCCTCGGGGGGCGACGCCGAAGGCGTCTCGGGGCCAACTATTTCGCTGCTCTACATCGACGCGGTGCTGTTCGGCGAGGACGACCTGCTGCTGCTGTTCAGCTTCGCGCGCGCCTACTTCATGGTCGACATGGACGTGCCGAGCGCCTATGTGCAGTTCCTGCGCTCGATGATGCCCAGGAAGCCACGCTCGGAGATCTACTCGGCGCTGGGCCTGCAGAAGCAGGGCAAGAACCTGTTCTACCGTGACTTCCTCTACCACCTGCGCCATTCCAGCGACAGGTTCCGCATCGCGCCCGGCATCAAGGGCATGGTGATGCTGGTGTTCGACCTGCCGTCCTTCCCCTTCGTGTTCAAGGTGATCAAGGACTTCTTCCCGCCGCAGAAGGAAAACACGACGCGTGAGCTGATCCAGCGCAAATACCTGCTGGTCAAGACCCACGACCGCGTCGGGCGCATGGCCGACACGCTGGAATACACGATGGTGGCCTTCCCCCGCCAGCGCTTCGACGAGGAGCTGATCGCCGAGCTGAAGCATTTCTGCCCCAGCCTGCTGGAAGAGCGCGGCGAGGACCTGGTGATCCGCCATCTCTACATCGAGCGCCGCATGGTGCCGCTGAACCTCTACCTGCAGGAGGCCACGCCGGCCCAGCTGGAGCATGCGGTGATCGAGTACGGCAACGCGATCAAGGACCTTGTGGCCGCCAACATCTTCCCCGGCGACATGCTGTGGAAGAACTTCGGCGTCACCCGCCACGGCAAGGTGGTGTTCTACGACTACGACGAGATCGAGTACCTGAGCGACTGCAACTTCCGCCCGGTGCCGGCGCCGCGCAACGAGGAGGAGGAGCTTTCGGGGGAGGTCTGGTGGCCGGTCGGCCCGCGCGACGTGTTTCCCGAGACCTTCGGCCCCTTCCTGCTGGGCCATCCGGGCGTGCGCGAGATCTTCCTGAAGCAGCATGCCGAGCTGCTGGACCCCGCCTTCTGGCAGAGCCACAAGGCGCGCATCCTGGCCGGCCATGTGCACGACGTGTTTCCCTACGAGGCGCACAAGCGCTTCTACGCCAAGGCGGCCGCGCCGCTGCTGCGGGCTCCGGAGCCCGAGCATCGCGAGCTGCCGATCCAGTAAACAACAGATTCCATCGAAGACCCAAGGAGCAACACCATGTCCGATCCCATCGTCATCGTCTCCGCCGCCCGCACGCCGATCGGCGGCCTGCTGGGCGATTTCGCCGGCCTCTCCGCCTGGGAGCTGGGCGCCGTCGCGATCAAGGCCGCGGTCGAGCGCGCCGGCGTCCCCGGCGATGCCATCCAGGAAGCCTTCATCGGTAACTGCCTGATGGCCGGCCAGGGCCAGGCCCCGGCGCGCCAGGCGGTGCTGAAGGCCGGCCTGCCGCAATCGGTCGGCGCGGTGACCCTGTCCAAGATGTGCGGCGCCGGCATGCGCGCGGTGATGTTCGCGCATGACACGCTGAAGGCCGAGAGCGCAGACATCCTGATCGCCGGCGGCATGGAGTCGATGACCAATGCGCCGCATCTGATGTTCGCGCGCAAGGGCGTCAAGTACGGCGCCGCGCAGATCTACGACCACATGGCGCTGGACGGCCTGGAAGACGCCTACGAGCGCGGCAAGGCCATGGGCGTGTTCGCCGAGCAATGCGTGGCCAAGTACAGCTTCACGCGCGAGGCGCAGGACGCCTTCGCTGTTTCGTCGACCGAGCGCAGCAAGCGCGCCAACGAGGACGGCAGCTTCGCCTGGGAAATCGCCCCGGTGACCATCGCCGGCAAGGCGGGCGACACCGTGATCGCCAAGGACGAGCAGCCCTTCAAGGCCAAGCTGGACAAGATCCCCGGCCTGAAACCGGCGTTCAAGAAGGACGGCACCATCACCGCCGCCACCTCCAGCTCGATCAGCGATGGCGCCGCCGCGCTGGTGCTGATGCGCGAGAGCCATGCCGCCAAGCTGGGTCTGAAGCCCGTGGCGCGCATCGTCGGCACCGCCGTGCATGCCAATGCGCCGGAATGGTTCACCACCGCCCCGGTCGGCGCGATCCAGAAGCTGCTGGCCAAGAACGGCTGGGACGCCAAGAGCGTCGACCTGTGGGAAGTGAACGAGGCCTTCGCCGCGGTCACGATGGCCGCGATGGCCGAGTTCAAGCTGCCGCACGAGATCGTCAACGTCAACGGCGGCGCGGTCGCGCTGGGTCACCCGATCGGCGCCTCCGGCGCGCGCATCATCGTGACCCTCTTGGGCGCGCTGAAGCATCGCGGCCTGAAGCGTGGCGTCGCGGCGCTGTGTATCGGCGGCGGCGAGGCGACGGCCGTGGGCGTGGAGCTTGTCTAAATGGCCCAGGTCCTGATCATCGGCGCGTCGCGGGGCATCGGCCTTGAGTTCGTGCGCCAGTACCGTGTCGCCGGCGATCGGGTCGTGGCCACCGCGCGCGGCGAGGAGGCCCTGGCCGCCTTGCGCGCGCTGGGCGCCACCGCGCTGAAGCTGGACGTGGCCGATACGGCCAGCGCCTCCGGCCTGGCCTGGCAGATCGATGGCCACCAGTTCGATCTGGTGGTCATCAATGCCGGCGTCTACGGCCCGCGCCACGGCGGGCTGGAAACGCCCACCGCGGCCGAGTTCGACGCGGTGATGCATACCAATGTGCTGGGCCCGATGCGGGTGCTGCCGCAGCTGGCCGACGCGCTGGCGGCGGATGCGCGCATCGGCATCCTGTCCTCGCGCATGGGCTCGATCGGCCTGCGCGAAAGCAATGCCGGCTGGCTCTATCGCGCGTCCAAGGCGGCGGTCAATTCGGTGATGAAGGATGCGGCGCTGGAACTGGCCGGCAAGGCCAGCCTGTGCAGCTTCCACCCGGGCTGGGTGCGCACCGACATGGGCGGCAGCGGCGCCGACATCGATGTGCAGACCAGCGTCGCCGGCATGCGCACCGTGCTCGCGACCCTGAAGCCGGAGCACAGCGGCGGCTTCTTCAACTACGACGGCCAGGCGCTGGCCTGGTGAGCGGCGTGCCGAACACCCCGCCACCGCTGGCGCCGGATCAGGCGCGCGATTTCTTCGCGCGCTACCGCGATGCCTTCAACGCTGGCGACGCGGCGGCCGTCGCGGCGCTGTGGCATGAGTCCAGCGCCATCGCCGATGCGCCGGACGGCGTGGCACGCCTGAGCTGCTGGCCCGAACCGGCCGCGATGCGGGCCAATATGGCCGCGCTGTGCCGCGTCTACGCGGAGCTGGGGCCTCATGCCTGGAGCTTCGAGCTGCGAGAGGGGCGGCCGCTGGGCGCCCATCATTTCTTTGCCGATGTCGAATGGAGCTTGCGGCGCGCCTCGGGCGAGTTGCTGCAGCGCTTCGGCACCGGCTACCAGCTGGGCCGCACGGCCCAGGGCTGGCGCGTGCTGTTCTGCTGCGCCTATCAAGAAGATCTAACGGAGACACGCAAGCATGCTGCTGAGTGACGATCACCGCGCGGTGCAGGACGCCGTGCGCGCCTATGTGCAGGACCAGATCGCGCCGAAGGCGGCCGAATGGGACAAGACGCACCATTTCCCCGCCGCCGAGCTGAAGGGCCTGGCCGAGCTGGGCTGCTACGGCGTCGCGGTGCCGACCGAGTACGACGGCGCGGGCCTGGACTATCTGGCCCTGGCCATCATCCTGGAGGAGATCGGCGCCGGCGACGGCGCGACCTCGACCGTGGTCAGCGTCAACAACTGTCCGGTCTGCTCGATCCTGATGGCCTTCGGCAACGAGGAGCAGAAGGATCGCTTCCTGAAGCCGCTGGCGCGCGGCGCGATGCTGGGCGCCTTCTGCCTGACCGAGCCGCATGTGGGCTCGGAGGCTGGTGGCCTCAAGACTACCGCGGTACGCGATGGCGATGATTACGTCATCAACGGCGTCAAGCAGTTCATCACCAGCGGCAAGAACGGCGATGTCGCGATCGTGATGGCGGTCACCGACAAGGCCGCCGGCAAGAAGGGCATCAGCGCCTTCCTGGTGCCGACCGCGACGCCCGGCTACCAGGTCGCGCGCATCGAGGACAAGATGGGCCAGCATGCCAGCGACACGGCGCAGATCCTGTTCGAGAACTGCCGCATCCCGGCCGCGAACCGGTTGGGCGAGGAGGGCCAGGGCCTGAAGATCGCGCTCTCCGGCCTGGAGGGCGGCCGCATCGGCATCGCCAGCCAGAGCGTCGGCATGGCGCGCGCGGCGTTCGAGGCGGCGCTGAAGTACAGCAAGGAGCGGGTCGCCTTCGGCGTGCCGATCTTCGAGCACCAGGCGATGCAACACAAGCTGGCCGACATGGCCACCCAGATCGAGGCCGCGCGCCAGCTGATCTGGCATGCGGCAGCGCTGAAGGACGCCGGTCGGCCCTGCCTGAAGGAGGCGGCGATGGCCAAGCTGTTCGCCTCCGAGATGGCCGAGAAGGTCTGTTCCGCCGCGATCCAGATCCATGGCGGCTATGGCTATGTGAGCGACTTCCCGGTCGAACGCATCTACCGCGATGTGCGCGTCACGCAGATCTACGAGGGCACGTCCGAGGTGCAGAAGATCCTGATCGGCCGTGCGCTGATCTAGTTCTCTTCCTCGTCATCATCCTCATGCGCCAGCCCGGCGGCCCACAGCGGCGCCGCGGCGGCGAAGATCGTCGAATCGCCGCCGGCCAGGCGGGCCGGGTCCGCGGCCAGGCGCAGCCAGGCCCGGGTGTCGTGATGGCTGCCGGGCTGCAGTTCGCGCTCGCGTTCGCCCCGCAGCCATTGATGCAGGGCCGCGTATTGCTGCGGGCGCTGGCGCTGCACCCAGGCCAGGCCGACCAGGTCGCCATAGGCTTCCTCGCGGCGCGCGATGCGCATCGCGCGGTAGCCGGCCTGCAGCTCGGCGCTCAGCGCCTCGGGCACGCGCGGCGCGGCGAAGCCGGCCGGCGCGGCCTGCCAGACGCCGTCCAGCCAGCGCCGGCAATGGCCCAGCTCATGCGCGGCCATCAGCTCCAGCGCGCCGTCTTGCAGCGGCGCAGGGATGCGCGCCAGGCTCGCCGCGGCCTCGGGGTTGTCGCGCAGGGTCAGCACCAGCTTGCAGCGTCCGGCCACGAAGCCCAGGGCCAGCGGCGCGGCGCCGGCCGCGCTCTGCGGCTGCACCACGATGTCCAGCGGCAGGCCGAGCCGCTCACGCGCATGCGCGACCACCGGCCACAGGCCCTGCAGCCAGCGCTGCTCCAGCGGCGTCAATGAGGGCACCGTCGTGGCAGCGGCCAGCAGGGTGGCGCTCAGGAGCAGGGACAGCAGCGGCATCGTCGTTCACCGGCGGGTCTGGTTGTGTCCCGATCTTCGGCCGCGCCGGGGGCCAGGCGCAGTCGTAACAGGGCGATGGCCGTGAAACCTTGCGCGTTTCGTCGCGGCCTGCCGATACAGTCGGGGTTTTGTCCATCCGCCCATCTTTGTTTCCCATGCAGCAGCCCCACCCGCTAGAGGCCGAGAACCGCGCATTGCGCCGGCAGCTCGAGGCGCTGCTGCGCGAGGCGCGCGCCAACGAGGAGAAGATGCGCCGCTTCGAGGCGCTGGAGCATCGCCTGATCGGTGCGCGCTCGCTGCACGAGCTGCTGCAGCTGCTGATGGACGAGTACCGGCGCGCCTTCGGCCTGGATGCCTGCAGCCTGGCCCTGGTGGATCGCGAGCAGGAGCTGGCGCGCCTGCTGGAGGCCGAGCTGCGCGAGGGCATGCATCTGCGCGGGCTGCGCCTGCTGCCCTCGGCCGCGCCGCTGCAGGCCCTGTTCGGCGGCGACGAGCGGCCACGGCTCGGCCCCTTCGACGCGGCCCGCCACGGCCCGCTGCTGGGCACCGGCCTGGCCTCGGTGGCGCTGCTGCCGCTGGTGCGCCGTGGTCAGCTGATCGGCTCGCTGCATTTCGGCAGCAGCGATCCCGAGCGCTACACCGCGGACGCGGGCACCCAGCTGCTGGAGCGCCTGGGCGGCATCGTCGGCGTCTGCCTGGAAAGCGCGCTGAACCAGGAGCGGCTCAAGCTGGCCGGCCTGACCGACATGCTGACCGGCGTGCACAACCGCCGCTATCTGGAGCATCGCTGCCTGATCGAGATCGCGCAGGCGCGCCGCTACCGCCATCCGCTGGCCTGCCTGTTTCTCGACCTGGACGGCTTCAAGGCGATCAACGACGGCCATGGCCATGGCGCCGGCGACATCGTGCTGCGCATGGTCGGCCAGGCGATCCAGGGCCAGCTGCGCGCCGGCGACACGATCGCGCGCTGGGGCGGCGAGGAGTTCGTCGCGCTGCTGCCCCAGGCCGGCGGCCCGCAGGCGCGCGAGATCGCCGAGCGCATCCGCGCCCATGTCGCGGCGCGCCCGATCGAGGCCGGCCCGGCCCGCATCCCTGTCACGATCTCGATCGGCCTGGCCCTGCTGGACCCGGAGCCCGCCGGGCGCGAGCCGGCGCAGCAGGCCGAGCGGCTGCTGGCCGCGGCCGACGCGGCGCTGTATCGCGCCAAGCATCAGGGGCGCAACCGGGTGGTGTCGGAATCGGCCTAGCGGCCTAGTAGCGATCAAGGATGTGGCGCCAGCTGCCGTCATCCTTCATCGCCTGCAGGGTCTGGTCGAGCTCGGCCTGCAGCGCCAGCCAGGGTGACAGGCGCGACATCGCCACATGGTGGATGTCGCCGCCCAGGCGCAGCGGCTGCTTCATCAGGGCGAGGCCCAGCTGGCGCAGCATCCAGTCGCCCTGGCGCTCCGGCATCAGCGCCACGTCCAGGCGGCCGCGCGCCACCATCTCGAGCACGGTGCGGTAGTCGTTCAGCTCCACCCGCTGCAGGCCGCTCGCCTGGTCGAACAGGCCGCCATAGCGCTTGCCGCGATGCACCGCGATCGTCAGGCCCTGCAGATCGGACAGCTCGTGCAGCGGGCGGGCGTCGGGGCGGGTGTAGAACACCTTGTCCACCGCCGGCAGCGCCACCTTGCCGAAGCTCAGGTATTGCTCGCGCTCGGGATTGCGCAGTGGGCCGACGATCAGGTCGGCCTGGCCGCCCTCCAGCATCTTCAGCGCGCGCAGCCAGGGCACCTCCAGGAACACCAGCTGCCAGCCCAGGCGCCGGGCCGCCTCGTTGATCAGGTCGTGATAGAGACCACCGGGCGGCCGGCCCGGCTCGAAGGTGCGGAACGGCGGATCCGCGCTGCCGACGACGCGCAGCAGCACCGGCTCGCGTGCGAGCGCACGCGCCGGATCCAGCAGCAGCGCCCAGGCCAGGCCGGCCCGGATGAGATCGCGTCGGTGCAGCGGCATGGCGGCCCCGTATGACTCCCTGACACCGCGCAGCATAGGCCCGCGGCGCCGATCGCAACAGTCGCCGGGGTCATGGGCCGGCTTTTATCCTCTGGATGGATGAAGGAAAAAGAGGCCGGCGCATGGGCCGTCAGCGCGCGGGCGTCAGCTGCGCGCCCAGGAAGCGCTCCAGCGCCTGGAAGAACTGCAGCCGGTGGCTGTTGCGGCCGAGGTAATGGTCGCCGTCCTCCAGCTCGAGGTACTCATGCGGCTTGCCGGCGCGCTTCAGGGCCTTGGCCATGTCGCGGCTCTGGTCGACCGGCACCGTGCGGTCGGCCGTGCCATGCACCAGCAGCACCGGCACCCGGATGCGCTCGGCCTGCAGCGCCGGCGAGGTGGCGCGCAGGCGCTCGCGGTCGCCCCAGGCGCGGCCGATCTGGCGCTCCACCATCGCGCGGCCGCCGACATACTGGGCCTCGTGGGCGATCAGGTCCTGCAGGTCGGTCACGCCGGCGAAGCTGACCGCGCAGCGGTACAGATCCGGCGTCTTCACCACGCCCATCAGGGCCGCGTAGCCGCCATAGCTGCCGCCGACGATGCAGACCCGCTTGGCGTCGGCGATGCCCTGGCCGACCGCCCAGGCCACCGCGTCGCTGAGGTCGTCCTGCATCTCCAGGCCCCAGCGCTGCAGGCCGGCGGCCGCGAAGTCGTGACCATAGCCGTCGGAGCCGCGGAAGTTGACCTGCAGCACCGCATAGCGCCGGCTGGCCAGGAACTCGGTCCAGGCGTCGAAGTCCAGATCGTCGCGGCTGTGCGGGCCGCCGTGCGGCAGCAGCACCAGCGGCAGCGGGCCGTTGCGCTCAATCTGGTGGCCGCGCGGCAGGCTCAGGTAGGCGTTCAGCGCCAGGCCGTCGCGGGCCTTGATGGTGGCATGCCGCTTGCCGGCCAGCGCCTCGGGCTGCAGCGCCGGATGGTCCTGGCCGATCAGGGCCAGGTCGCCGGTTCGTCGGTCGCCGGCGAAATACTCGCCGGGCTGGCCGTTGCCGCTGCTGTAGACCAGGTAGCGCTGCTCGTCGCGGCTGATCGCGATCAGGCGGTTCTCGCGCTGCGGCAGGGCCAGGTCGATCGCCTGGACCTGGGCGCGCCATTGCGGATCCCAGAACTCGCTGCGCGAGGCCGCGCCGCTTTCCTCGTCCTGGGTGCCCTGCAGGCCGATCACCGCGCCGCTGGCCGGCGCGCGCAGCAGCCGGCCGCGGATGTCGTAGCGCGGATGGGCCAGCTTCAGGCTGCGCGGCAGCTCCGGCCGGTCCAGCCGCACCGTGAAGATCGCGTCGCGGCCCTCGTGGTTGGCGCGCACATAGAGTTCCTGCGGGTCGGTGCCGAAGCCGAGCGGCCAGACCGCGTCGCGCTTGAAGCCGTCGAAGGCCCACAGCGTGCGCCAGTCGCCGCCGGTGGGCGCGCGCTCGATCACCTCGTAGCGGCCCTCATGCTCGCGGATGCCCAGGCGCACGCGGTGCTGGCGGTCGGTCATCCACTCGTGCACGCGACGCTCCGGTGCCTGCACCATGCGGCGCTCGCCGGTCTCGATGTTCAACCGGTAGACCGCCGGCAGCACGCTTTCCGGCCCGCTGGCCAGCTGCAGCAGCACATGCTTGCCGTCGTCGGGCAGCCAGTCGATCACGCGGTCCTGGATCTGCTGCGCATATTCGCGCCCGACCGCGCTGCCGATGAAGGGATCGCTCTTGACCAGGTTCTGCAGGCCGCTGCCATCGGCCTTGACCGAGAGCAGACGCGTCTCCTGCGTGCCGACGAAGTCGCGCCGCGAGGCGAAGCGCACGCTGACCAGCAGCCGCTCGTTGTTGACCCAGCGCGCCCAGTTGAACAGGAACTGTTTGTTGTCGCTGGCCAGCACCGCGCGCATCGGCGTGCCCTGCAGCGGCCGGGTGATCAGCACGGTGCGGTCGGCCTCGTTGAGCAGCGCGGCGATCTGCTGGCCGTCCGGCGACAGCATCACGCCCGACAGCCGCGGCAGGCTGGCGATGCTCTCCAGCGGCAGCGGTTCGGCCGCGAACGCCGGCACGGCGGCCAGCCACAGGCCGGCGGCGCACAGCAGCGCGCGCACCGGGCCGACTGCCCGGTGGGGACTCTTGTTCTTCATCGACTCCCTCGGGGATCCTTCTTGTGGGCGCGCAGTATGCCCTGCACTTGCCCTCCCG
Source organism: Roseateles sp. DAIF2 (assembly GCF_015624425.1). Lineage (NCBI taxonomy): Bacteria > Pseudomonadati > Pseudomonadota > Betaproteobacteria > Burkholderiales > Sphaerotilaceae > Roseateles > Roseateles sp. DAIF2. Next base: position 1,155,017 of record NZ_CP049919.1, read on the forward strand.
AATCAACCCAGCGCCGTGTCCAGCACCATCATCAACGCGAAGCCCAGCATCAGGCCCTGGGTGGCCCAGCGCTCATGGCCCTTGCGGTGCGATTCGGGAATGATCTCGTGGCTGATCACGAACAGCATCGCGCCGGCCGCGAACCCGAGGCCCCAGGGCAGCAGCGGCTGCCATTGCGACACCACCCAGGCGCCCAGCAGCGCGCCGATCGGCTCGACCAGGCCGGAGGCCGCGCCCAGCAGCAGCGCGCGCCGCCGGCTGTAGCCGACCGCCATCAGCGCCACCGCGATCACGAAGCCCTCGGGCATGTCCTGGATCGCGATCGCCAGGCTCAGCGTGGCGGCGCCCACCGTGTCGCCGCCGGCGAAGGCGACGCCGATCGCCAGGCCCTCGGGCAGGTTGTGCAGGGTCACCGCGATCACGAACAGGGTGGTGCGGCGCAGGCGCTGCGCGGCCTCATGCGCGCCCGGGCCCTCGCGGCCCTTGATGAAATGCTCGTGCGGCAGCCAGCGGTCCAGCAGCATCAGCGACCAGGCGCCCAGCAGCACCGCCAGCGCCACCTGGGCCGCGGCGCCGCCCGGCGTCGCATGCGCGCGCGCGGCCTCCAGCCCCGGGATGATCAAAGAGAAGGAGCAGGCCGCCAGCATCACGCCGGCGCCGAAACCCATCAGCGCATCCTGGCTGCGCGCCGACATGCTGCGCGTGCCCAGGGCGGGCAGGGTGCCGAAGGCGGTGGCCAGCGCGGCCAGGCAGCCGGCCTGCAGCGCCGGCCACATCGCGTCGGGCCAGGCCGCCGGCTGCAGCAGGCGGTGCCAGCCCTGGTGCAGCAGCAGCAGCGCGCCCAGCAGCACGATGATCAGGCCGATCGCCCGGCGGGTGTTCATCCGGCGGGCTGCGGACGCGGCGGTGGCGGTGCTGCTCGGATTCATGCCTGGGCCAGCGCTGCCTGGTAGCGGCGCTCCACCTCGGGCCAGTGGACCACCTTGTAGAAGGCCTGGATGTAGTCGGCGCGCTTGTTCTGGAAGCGCAGGTAATAGGCATGCTCCCAGACGTCCAGGCCGAGGATGGGTCGGTGGCCCTGCATCAGCGGGCTGTCCTGATTCGCGCTGCTCTCGACCACCAGGCGCTGCTCGGGCGTCACGCTGAGCCAGGCCCAGCCGCTGCCGAAGCGGCTGACCGCGGCCTGGGTGAAGGCCTTCTGGAAGGCCTCGAAGCCGCCCAACTGCTCGTCGATCGCGGTGGCCAGCGCGCCGCTGGGTCGGCCGCCGCCGCCCTGGCCCGCCGGGGCCATCACCAGCCAGAACAGGCTGTGGTTGGCATGGCCGCCGCCATGGTTGCGCACCGCGGTGTGCAGCTCCTGCGGCAGCAGCGCGAAGCGCTGCAGCAGGTCCTCCACCGCCAGCTCCGCATAGGGCGTGCCCTGCAGCGCGGCATTGAGCTGGGTCACATAGGTCTGGTGGTGGCGGCCGTGGTGGATCGCCATGGTCTGGGCATCCAGATGGGGTTCCAGGGCGTCGTGGGGATAGGGCAGGGCGGGCAGGATGTGCGGCATGGCGCTGTCAGTGCAAGGTGGTCGTGGAGCGGTTGGGGGACTCGACGGGCTTGGCTGCCAGGCAGGCGCGGATGCGCGCATCGCCGGGGTGCTGGCTATCGAAATGGGCCAGTTCGGCCCAGGTCTGGCGGCTGTGGCGCGCCGCGGCGGCGCACAGCCCGGGCTGCAGGCCGCCGTCGCCGGCGACCTGTTGCAGCAGGAGATGGATATGGCAGAGCCGGCGCGCGGCGTCGTCGAGCTGGCCGGCCCGGCTCAGCACATCGGCCACGCCATGGTGGCTGACCACCAGCGCGGCGGTCGCGTCGTCATGGTTGTGCCAGCGGCCGAACAGCGATTCGGCCTGGGCCAGCGCGCGCTGGAAGTGGAACAGCGCCGCGTTGCGCGCGCCGCGTTCCAGCTGGGCGCGGCCCATCGCCATCGCCTCGCGCCAGCCGGCCATCAGCTCCGCGCTGAGCGGGCCGCTGGCCGGCACGCAGTTGCAGCGCGGCTCAGAGTCCGCCATGGGTCAGCTTGGCCGGGTCGAGCAGCTGCTGCAGCTGCTCGCGCGACAGCTCGGTCATCTCGGCCGCGACATCGATCACCGGCCGGCCCTGCTTGTAGGCGGCCTTGGCGATCTCGGCGGCCTTCAGATAGCCGATCACCGGGTTCAGCGCGGTGACCAGGATCGGGTTGCGCGCAAGCGCCTGGTTCAGCGCGGCCTCGTTGACCGTGAAGGTGGCGATCGCGCGCTCGCCCAGCAGGGTGCTGGTCTTGGCCAGCAGCACCAGGCTGTCCAGCAGGTTGTGCGCGACCAGCGGCAGCATCACGTTGAGCTCGAAGTTGCCGCTCTGGCCGGCGATCGTGATCGCGGCGTCATGGCCGATGACCTGGGCCGCGGCCATCGCCACCGCCTCCGGGATCACCGGATTGACCTTGCCGGGCATGATGCTGGAGCCGGGCTGCAGCGCCTCCAGCTCGATCTCGGCCAGGCCGGCCAGCGGGCCGGAGTTCATCCAGCGCAGGTCGTTGGCGATTTTCATCAGGCTGACCGCCAGACCCTTCAGCGCGCCGGACAGCGCGACCGCTGCGTCCTGCGAGCCCATCGCGGCGAAGAAGTCCGGCGCGGTCGTGAAGGGCAGGCCGGTCAGGCCGGACAGTTCTTTGGCGAAGCGCGCGGCGAAGTCGGGATGGGCGTTGATGCCGGTGCCGACCGCGGTGCCGCCCTGGGCCAGGGCCTGGATGCGGGGCTGTAGCCCTTCCAGCTGGGCGATCTGCGCCTCGATCTGCGCGGCCCAGCCGTCCAGGGTCTGGCCCAGGCGCACCGGCATCGCATCCATCAGATGGGTGCGGCCGGTCTTGACGTGATGGCCATCGCTTTGGCTCTTGGCGCGGATCGCCGCGGCCAGGCCGCGCAGTGCCGGCAGCAGCTCCTCGTGCAGCGCCAGCGCGGCCGAGATGTGCAGCGCCGACGGGATCGAATCATTGCTGCTCTGGCCCATGTTGACATGGTCGTTGGCGCTGACCGCCGTGCCGGTCAGGCGCGTGGCCAGGGTCGCCAGCACCTCGTTGGCGTTCATATTGCTGCTGGTGCCGGAGCCGGTCTGGAACACATCGACCGGGAAATGGCGGATGAAGTCCGGCTCGGCCAGCAGCTCGGCGCCGGCGCGCTCGATCGCCACGCCGGTCTCGGCCGGCAGCAGGCCCAGGGCGACATTGGCGCGCGCCGCGGCCTGCTTGACCTTCAGCAGCGCCGCGATGAAGCGGGTCGGCATCGGGCCGCTGATCTGGAAGTTCTGCACGGCGCGCTGGGTCTGGGCGCCGTAGAGCGCATCGGCCGGGACCTTCATTTCGCCCATGCTGTCGCGTTCGATACGGGTGGCTGCTGTCATGATGAATCGTTTCCTCGTCGGGATCGTCAAAAGGGTGGTGGTGCCTCGCTGGGCAGCATCTCGGTGCAGGCCAGGCGCACGCGCAGCGAGCGCACACGACCCTGCAGTTGCGGATCTTGCCCCGACAGCCGGGCCAGCGCTTCCAGCGGCAGAAATAGCCTGTCCAGACATTGGCAGCGCCAGTGCCAGGGCAGCAGCACCTCGCAGGCGCTGCGGTACAGCAGGTCCAGGGTCTGCTCGGCCAGTTCGCGCTCGTCGATCAGGCCCAGGCGCAGCAGCTGCGCGCCGGCGTCCAGGTAGCGGTCCAGCAGCTCGGGGCTGTCCGGCTCCAGCGCGCAGGCGATCTTGAAGGCGAGCCAACGCCAGCATTCCAGCGCCGGATGGGCGGGGCAGGGCGTGTTCTGCAGCAAGACCGGTTTCTCCTCGAGGCCGGGATGCCCGGCCGGCGGCGGCACGGGCTGCCGCCTGGGGGGGCGGTGCTGGCTGGTGCGTTGATGAAGACCTCGCCGGACGCATCCGCCGGACACGCCCGTCAAACAAGCCGCAAAAAACGGGAGGGTGCCACCCGGCAAGTGTTGCGCTTCCCCGATTCCGGGTCGCACCCTCCACTGAACAGCCGGTCCCTGACGTCGGAGAGAAGACTCCGCCACCCGGGCCCGGAAGGCATTGGTTGATTGCTCTTGTTTGAAATGACTATAAATGAGAATTCATCTCATTTGCAACATCAACCAGAACAAACCCCGCTGTGCCAGCAGGGTGAATGCCTTACCGTCGGGCATGCCCGATGAGTTCCCCAATCCCCCGCCGGCCCCGGCCGCCTCCTCGCTGCCCGCGCGCGCCGCGGTGCCGCGCGCGCCGATCCAGTTCTACTTCGACTTCTCCTCGCCCTATGCCTACATTGCTTCCGAGTGGATCGATGCGGTGGCGGCGCGCCATGGCCGGCGCGTGGCCTGGCAGGCGATCCTGCTGGGCGTGACCTTCCAGGCCGCGGAGCTGAAGCCGCCGGTCGCCCATCCGATCAAGCGCGACTACGCGCTGCGCGATTTCGCCCGCTCGGCCGCCTATGCCGGCGTGCCCTTTCGCCAGCCCGAGAATTTCCCGGTGCCGACGCAGAACGCCGCCCGCGTGTTCTGGTGGCTGCAGGCCGAGGACCCGGCCCGCGCGGTGGCCTGGGCGCGCGCCGGGCTGCGCGCCTACTTCACGCGCGGCGTCGCGCTCAACGAGCCGGCCGCGCTGAAGGCGCTGGCGCGCGAGAGCGGGCTGGATGCCGACGCGGCCGAGGCGGCCTGGAACGATCCGGTCTGGAAGGACAAGCTGAAGGCCGTCAACGAGGCCGCGATCGGCGCCGGCGTGTTCGGCGCGCCCTTCTTCATCGTCGACGGCGAGCCCTTCTGGGGCCATGACCGGCAGGGCCAGATCGAGCGCTGGCTCGGCAGCGGCCCGTTCAAGGGCCTGATCTGATTCAGGCCTGCGGCACTCGCTGAGCCGCGCGCGCCGATTCCAGCGCCGCGATCGCCTGCGCCGTCTCGCCGCGGCGCAGCAGCCAGATGACCTGGTCCACCGCGCGCAGGCTGCTCGGATCGGGCTGGGCCAGCAGGGCCTGACGGGTCTCGCGCATCAGGCGCAGGGCCTGGCTGTCGTGATCGCAATAGAGCTCGACCTGGGCCGCGCGCAGCTGCTGCTGGACCTGGGCCCGGCGCTCCTGGCGCCGCGTCGATTCGTCCGGGTCGGCCGCGGCCTGGGCCGAGGTGGCCGCGAAGGCGGCCACCAGGGCCAGCACCGGGGTGGACTTGTTGTTGCCATGGCTCATCGCGAGACTCCTTCTGTGAGCGTGAAGCGGCGCCGCTTGTTCGGGCCGCATGTCTCCACCTTGCGCGCGCCGAATTAGGCGAGGCTTAATCCCTACAATGCGCTCGCATTCCCTGCCAGGAGGATCTGTTCATGACGACTCCGTTTGTGGGTGAAGACGAGGGCATCGCGCTGCGTCTGGTGGGCATCATCGTGCTGCTGGTGGTCGCGCTGGCCGTCGGCCTGGGCGTCTACAAGGCGCGCGGCGCGGCCAAGCCGGCCGCCGCGCCGCCGGTGCAGCTGGTCGAGGCGGATGTGGCCGCCATCGTGGTCGAGAACGGCCTGGTGAAGTTCTTCTTCGCCAGCGCCAGTGCCGAACTGGCCGGCGGTGCCCGCGAGGCGCTGGGCGAGCTGGTGCAATCGCAGGGCCAGGGCCGCCTCCTGGTGATCAGCGGCTATCACGACGCCAGCGGCGATGCCGCGCTGAACGCCGAGCTGGCGAAGCGGCGCGCGCTGGCGGTGCGCGAGGCGCTGCTGGCGCTGGGCGTGGCCGAGGCCGGCATCGCGCTGGAGAAGCCCGCGCTGAGCACCGGTACCGGCACCCAGCGCGAGGCGCGCCGCGTCGAAGTCACCTTGCGCTAAGGCACCTCTTCAAGGGCGGGCCAGCGCCCGCTCCAGCTTCAGCGCCGCCTGCAGCTGCTCGCCGCGCAGGTCCTGCGCCAGCAGCTCGCGCTCCAGCGCCTGGCGATCCTGGCGCAGGCGCTGCAGCAGGCTGTCGATGCCCAGGCGGTAGCGCTGCTCGGACAGCTGTGCGGCCTGGCGCGCCTGGCGCGCCGCCCTGTCCGCATGGTTCGCGGCCGAGCCCAGCTCCTGCGCGCGCGCCAGCGCGCCCTGGGTCTCCTCCGCGGCCTCCAGCGTCACGCGCCGGAACTCGGCCGCGGCCAGCTCGGCGCGTGCCTGCGCGGCGTCGCGCTGGGCGCGGCGCTCGCCGCCGTCCAACAGCGCCCAGGCCAGGCCCAGGCCGAGAAAGCGGTCGGTGCTGTCGCGTAAAGCGCCGGCCAGGCCGCCGCCATTGCGCAGGCGCTGCATGTTCGCTTCCAGCGCCACGCTGGGCCACAGCGCCGCCTTGGCCGCGGTGGCGGAGGCGCTGGAGCCGCGCAGGCGCGCCTCGGCCGCCCGCACATCGGGGCGCTGGGCCAGGCTCTGCAGCGGCAGCTGCGCCGGGACCCGATGCTCGGGCAGCGGGCCGTCGGCCAGCGCCTGCCATTCGCCCGCCTCGATGTCGCTGAGCCGCACCAGGCGCAGCAGCGCATGCTGGCGCTGCTGTTCCTGCTGGGCCAGCTCGGCGCGGCGCTGCTCCAGCTCGGCCTCGCCCTCCAGCTGATCGCCCGCGCCGCGCAGGCCGGCGGCCAGCAGCATCTGCTCCAGCTGCTGCTGGTGCTGCAGGGTGGCGAGCAGCTCGCCGCGCTGGCGCTGCGCCAGGCCGGCGCTGCGCAGGCGCAGGAGCTCGGCGCGCAGCGAGTTGGCGAGCGCCAGCCGCGCGGCCTGCAGATCGGCCTCGACCGCGGCCTGCTGGGCCTGCGCCGCCTGGCTGCGAGCGCGCTGGCGGCCGAACAGGTCCAGCTCCCAGCGGAAAGTGAGATTGGCCTGGCGGCGCTGGCCATCGACGCGGCTTGATTTCTGTCCGTCGCTGCGCTGCTCATGCGCCTTGCCGGCCTCGGCCTTCAGATCCAGCTTCGGAGCGCCGTCGGCGCGGGCGATGCCGAGTTCGGCCTCGGCCTCGCGCAGCTTGGCCAGCGCCCCGGCCAGCTCGGCGCTGTTGTTGACGCCGCGCTCGATCAGCGCCTCGGCCGCCGGCTCCAGGCGCAGCGCCGGCGGCGCGTCACCCTGCGCCAGGCCGGGCCGCGCCGCCAGCAGCAGGCTGGCGCCGAGCAGCCAGGCCGCCCGCAGCAGCGAATGCTTGCTCATCAGCATGCTTGTTGTTCCTCGTTCATTGGCTTGTCTTTCTTCTTGCCGCCCAGACGCTGGCGCAGCCCTTCGAGCTGGCGGTAGACCAGCGGCACGAACAGCAGGCTCAGCAGGGTGCTGCTGATCAGGCCGCCGATCACGGCCACCGCCATCGGCGCGCGGAAGCCGTCGTCATGGCCCCAGCCCAGCGCCGCCGGCAGCATGCCGCCGACCATCGCCAAGGTGGTCATCACGATCGGGCGCACCCGCTCGCGGCCGGCCTGGGTGATCGCGGCATCCAGGCCCAGGCCGTCGCGGCGCGCCTCGATGATGAAGTCCACCAGCAGGATGGAGTTCTTCGCGACGATGCCGAACAGCATCAGCAGGCCGATCACGGTGGACAGGTTCAGCGAATGCCCGCCCAGCAGCAGCGCGATCGAGGCGCCGCTGAGCGCCAGCGGCAACGCCAGCATGATGGACAGCGGCTGCAGCCAGTCGTCGAACAGCAGCACCAGCACCGCATAGACCGCCACCAGGCCGAACAGCGCGGCGGTCGCGAAGCGCTCGAACATCTCGGCCATGTGCTGCGCCTGCCCATAAGGCGCCAGGCGCACGCCGGGCGGCAGCTCGCGGTAGGCGGGCAGGGCCTCGATCGCCGCGATTCCCTCGCTGAGCGAGACGCCCGGTGCCAGGTTGGCCTCCAGCTTGATCACGCGCTCGCGGTTCAGGCGGTTCAGGCTCGAGGGCGTGCTGCCCGGCTCGATCGTCGCCACCGTCTCCAGCGGCACCACGCCACCGCTGCCGGTCGGGATCGGCAGCTGGCGCAGCGCCTCGATCGACAGGGCCTGGCCGCCGGCCAGGCGCAGGCGCACCGCGACCAGCTTGCCGTCGATCACGATGCGCGGCAGCGCGGCGTCGCTGGCGCCCAGGGTGGCCAGGCGCATCGCGTCGGCCAGCGTGTTGGCGTCGACGCCCAGGCGGGCGGCGGCCTCGGGGCGCAGGCGCAGGTCCAGGCTGGTCAGCGGCCGGCCCTGGTCCAGGCCGACGTCCTGCAGCAGCGGCAGCTCGGCGGCCTCGCGCAGCAGGCGCAGCATCGCCGGTTCCAGCTTGCCCGGGTCGGTGGAGACGAAGCTCAGGCTCATGTCCTTTTCCCAGCCGCCCAGCAGCAGGTTGCTGCGCAGATCCGGTACCGTGGCCAGGCGCTCGCGCAGCTGATCCTCCAGCTCGGTGGCGCTCAGCTTGCGCGCGCTGGGCGGCGCCAGCTGCAGGCGCAGCGCGCCCTGGTCGGGACTGCTGCGTTCGTAGGCGAACACGGCGGTGACGTCGGGCACGCCGGCGATCGCGCCGCGCAGCCGCTCGGCGGCCTGCACCGATTGGCGCAGGCTGGCGCCCGGCGGCAGCTCGTAGTAGACGGGGATCGCCTGCGGCCGGGTCTCGGGCATGAAGCCCGAGGGCAGCAGGGACAACAGGCCGAAGGTCGCCAGCAGCAGGCAGCCGCCCATGCCCAGCGAGGCGCGGCGGTGCCGCATCACCCAGTCCAGCAGGCGCAGATAGCCCAGCTGCATGCGGCCCGGCGCGACCTCGCCGCCATGGTGGGGGCGCAGCCAGCGCGCGCACATCATCGGCGTCACCAGGCGCGCCACGCACAGCGAGGCCAGCACCGCGAAGGTGGTGGTCAGGCCGAACTCGGTGAAGTACTTGCCGACCACACCGCCGATGAAGCTGACCGGCAGGAACACCGCGACGATGGTCATCGTGATCGCCACCACCGCCAGGCCCAGCGCGTCGGCGCCGCGCGCGGAGGCCTCGCGCGGCGTCTCGCCGTTCTCGATGCGGCGCGCGATGTTCTCGATCTCGACGATCGCGTCGTCCACCAGGATGCCGATCACCAGGATCAGCGCCAGCAGGGTGATGCTGTCGAGCTGGAAACCGCGCCACTGCATCGCGACGAAGGTCGGCAGCAGCGACAGCGGGATCGCCGCCGCGGCCAGCAGGGTGGCGCGCCAGTCGCGCAGGAAGAACCAGACCACCAGCACGGTCAGCAGCGCGCCCTCCAGCAGGGTGTCGCGCGCGCCGCCGTAGCTCATGCGGGTGAACTCGACGTTGTCCTCGAACAGCTCGATGCGCATCTCCGGATGCGCCTGCCGGTATTCGTCCAGCGCACGGGCCACGCCCTCGGCCAGCTTCAGCTCGGAGGCGCCGCGCTTCTTGTAGACCTCCAGCACCAGCACCGGCTGGCCGTTCAAGAGCGCGAAGCCGTTCGGCTCGTTGCCCTCGTCGACCACCCGGCCCAGCTCGCCCAGCGCGATGCTGCGGCCCTTGTCCAGGGTCACCAGGCGCTTGGCCAGGGTCTGGGCATCGGTGCTGGCGCCCAGCACGCGCAGCGGGCGCATGCGCTCGTCGCCGTCGCGCACCGTGCCGGCCGGGATATTGGCCTCGCCCAGCTGCAGCTGGCGCGCCAGCTCGGCGACACTGACGCCGGCCGCGCTCAGGCGTGCCGGATCCAGCTCGATGCGCAGCTCGCGCTTGGCGCCGCCCAGACGCTTGAACTGCTGCACGCCGGTGACGCCCAGCAGCTTGGGCCCGAGCTGCTCGTCGATGCGGCGGCTCAGCTCCATCTCGTCGATGCCCTCGGCCGAAACCGAGAAGCTCTGCAGCGCCCAGCCCGAGACATCGACCCGCGTCACCAGCGGTTCGCCGATCTGGGCCGGCAGCTCGGGCCGGATGCGGCTCACCGCGTCGCGCACATCGCTGGCGGCGCGGTCGATATTGGCCTCCAGCTGGAACTCGGCGGTGATCGAGACCTGGCCGTTGGCGATCGTGGTGCTGAGGTTGTTCAGCCCCGGCAGGCCGGCCAGGCCTTCCTCCAGGCGCCGCGCCACATTGGTCTCCAGCTCCTGTGGCGTGGCGCCGGGCTGTGCGACGTCGACGCTGATGATGGGCAGCTCGACGCGCGGGTCGCCGGCGACCGGCAGCTTGTTGAAGGCGACGATGCCGGCCAGCGACAGCAGCAGGAACAGCAGCACGATGGGCGTCGGCTTGGCGATCGCCCAGGAAGAGATCTTCAGGCTCATCGCTTGGCCTCCGGCACCGGCGTGATGCGCTGGCCTTCGTTGAGCAGGGCGGCCGCGCCGCGCACCACCTGTTCGCCCGGGGCCAGGCCCTCGACGACCAGCTGCTGGTCCGGCGCCAGGCGCACATGGCGCTTGCGCAGGCGCTGCTTGTCATCGACGACGAAGACCCAGGGCCGCGGATCGAACTGCAGCGCGCCCGCCGGCAGCGGCGTGCCCTGCAGGGCCGGGCCCTGCAGCCGGGCCAGCGCGGCGACGCCCAGCGGCGGCAACGCGTTGCCCTGCAGCGCGATGCGCAGGCGAGCGCGGCGCGACTCCTGGCCCTGGCCGGTCTCGATGCTGCGCAGCTTGCCCTGCAGCGGCGCCAGGCCCTGGCCCTCCAGCTGCACGCTGACCGCGGCCCCGGGCGCGAGGCCGGCCAGGCGCTGCACATCGGCCCAGGCCTCGAACTCGCGATCGCCGTCGGCGGCCAGCAGGAACCAGGGCGTGGTTGACGCGGTGTCGCTGAACATGCCGCGCTCGACGTGGCGCTCAAACAGGCGGCCGGCGGCCGGCGCGCGCAGCAGGGTCTCGTCCAGGCGCTGCTGCGCCTGCGCGAGCTTGGCGGCGGCAGCGGCCAGCTCGGCGCGGGCGGCCTGGGCCTGCTGGGCAGCGTTGCTGCGCTCCTTTTCCTGCTGGGCCAGGGTGCTGGCGCGGTCCTGCTGGTCCTGCTGGCTGACGGCGCCGGTGGCGACCGCCAGGCGGTAGCGCTCGTCGGTGGCGCGCGCCAGCGCCAGGCTGGCCTCGGCCTTGCCCAGCTGGGCCTGTGCGGCCTCGGCCAGGGCCTGCAGGCGGCGGTGCTGCTGGCGCGCCTCCTCGTGCTCGTGGCGCTGGCTGCGCGCATCCAGCTGCACCAGCGGCTGGCCGGCCTTCACCAGCTCGCCGGCGTCGGCCAGCACGGCCTCGACGCGCAGGCCATGCACGGTCGGCAGCAGCTGCATCGGCTGGCGCGCGACGATGCGGCCCGGCAGTTCCAGCGCGGCTCGGGCCTCCTGCGGGCGCACCACCAGGGTGGTGATGCGCATCGTCGCGTTGTCCTGCGGTGTCGGCGCGGGCGCCTCGCTGCAGGCTTGCAGGAGCAGCAGCGTTGCCAGCCCGGGCGCAAACAGCTGGCGGGCGGGGAAGGGGGGTGAGAAACGATGGGCGGGCAAGGAAGGACTCCGGACTGCGTGGCCAATAAGGAAGTGGCGCAATGTAGGCGGCGCCGGCACGGCGCGCCTGAGTCCCGCGGCGCGGCGCTGGGCCCGGCGGCCCGCGGCCCTGGGTCTGCAGACCCAGTCGGTGCGCGGCGCGCACAGTCCGGGCCGCTATGCTGACCGGGCGGTCCGCTGGGGGCCGGGTCCTGGAGCGAAGCATCTTGCGTTTGTGGCAATCCCTGTGGTGGAAGCTGAGCCTCGGCTCGATCGCCGTGACCCTGGTGGGCAGCACCTTGGCGGCCCTGCTGCTGAGCCCGGTGCAGGACGCGCATGGCTTCAAGCAGGTGGTCAAGCCGGCCCATCTGCGCCAGCTGATCGAGCCGGAGCTGCGCGTACTGCAGGGGCGGCGCCAGGACCGCGCGCTGGTCGCACAGATGCTGGACGCGATGCAGCAGCGCCTGCTCAACGTCGACGGCCCCGAGGGCTATTACGGCATCCGCGAGTCCTCCGACCCGATGGTCAGCCTGGCGCTGTTCGACGACGAGGGCAGGCGCGTCGCGCTGCGCGAGAACCCGGCGCTGGCGCTGCCGGATCGCTGGCAGCCGGGGCCGCTGCGGCTGGAGGCGGTCTCGGCGGCCGAGCGCCTGCTGGTGCTGCCGCTGGGTGATGGCGGGACCCTGATGGTGCGCCATTACGCGCGCTTCGACGTCTGGAAGAACCTGCGCAGCGCGCTGCGGGATGCCGGCAGCTTCTTTGGCTGGATGGTGCTGCTGATGGCGCTGCCGGGCATCATGCTGGGCGTGGGCCTGACCTGGTGGCTGGCCTACCGGCTGCGCCGGCTGGCGCGCATGACCGAGGGTTGGGCGCGCGGCGACTTCTCGATGCGCCTGGCCGACGATTCGCGCGACGAGCTGGGCGAGCATGCGCGTGCGATCAACCAGGTCGCGGGCCAGTTGCAGACCCATGTCGAGACCAACCGCGAGCTGGCCGCGCTGCAGGAGCGCCAGCGCCTGGCGCGCGAGCTGCACGACAGCATCAAGCAGCAGGTCTTCGCCACCGGCCTGCAGCTGCATGCGGCCCAGCAATGGCTGGAGCGCCAGCCGGCCAAGGCGGCGCAGCTGCTGGCCGAGGCCGCGGCGCAGAACCAGGCGGTGCACCGCGACCTGTCGGGCCTGCTGTCGCGGCTCAAGCCGCTGGAGGCCTCGCGCCGCCAGGACCTGCGCGAGGAGCTGGCGCTGCGCCTGCAGCCCTGGCAGGCCCATCTGGAACTGAGCCTGGAGGTGCCCGGCGGGCTGGCGCTGCCCTTCGAGCAGGCGCATGAGCTGGCCAGCATCGCCAACGAGGCGGTGGCCAATGCGCTGCGCCATGGCGGCGCGCGGCGCGTGCGGCTGGGCTGGTCGGCGGAGGCCGGCCATGCCGAGCTGGTGATCGCCGACGAGGGCCGGGGCTTCGATGCCGGCCAGACCGCCAACGGTCATGGCCTGACCAATATGTTCGAGCGCGCCGCGGCCCTGCCGGGCGGCGCGCTCTTTCTCGATGCCGCGCCGGGCCGGGGCTGCCGCCTGGCCGTGCGCTTCCAGTTTCAGGAGGAGCCGAGCCGATGATTTCCGTGCTGATCTGTGACGACCATGCGCTGGTGCGCTATGGCATTGCCGCGGTGCTGGAGGCCCATGGCGAGTTCCGCATCGTCGGCGCGGTGGGCGAGGGCGCACGCGCGATCGAGCTGGCGCAGCGCGAGCGGCCGCAGGTGGTGCTGATGGACCTCTTGATGCCGGGCATGAACGGCGTCGAGGCGACGCGCGAGATCCGCCGCGTCAGCCCCGCCAGCCAGGTGCTGCTGCTGACCAGCCATGAGGGCGACGAGCCGGCGCTGGAGGCGATGCAGGCCGGCGCGATCTCCTACCTGCTGAAGGACACGCCGCCGGCCGAGCTGGTGCAGGCGATCGAGCGCGCCGCGCGCGGCGAGGCCACCCTGCATCCGCGCGTCGCCGGCGCGATGGTGCGCGCGCTGACCCAGCCGCGCGGCGGCAGCGCTGGCGGCCTCAGCGAGCGCGAGGCTGAGGTGCTGAGCCTGGTGGCCGACGGCCTCAGCAACGCCCAGATCGCCGCCCGCCTGGCGCTGGCCGAGAAGACGGTCAAGAACCATGTCTCCAACCTGCTGGCCAAGCTGCAGCTGGAGGACCGCACACAGGCCGCCGTGTATGCCTGGCGCGAGGGGCTCAAAGGCCGACCCAAGCCTTAAGTGTGGCCCGCCGATCGGGCGGCTCGATCCCGGAAACATCCGTAGGCATCGGTGGAAACCCCAATCCACACGGCCGTCATCGTTTTGTGTTTGATCAAAAAATGTCGCTATGATCAAAAAACTGAAAATCCTTGATCAAATGCGGCCGCCCTGAAGGTCGTACCCACCCGGACTTCGGCAGGCAGCAAGTACATGGCGGCGACCCCCTTTCCCGGCAATCCCTCGATGGCGCAGCGCATTGCGCGCGCCATGCCGACGCTGACCCGCTCGCACCGCCAGGTGGCCGACTATGTGCTGGCCCACCCGCTGAAGGTGGCGACGATGCCGATCGACGAGCTGGCCGCGGCCGCCGGCGTTTCGGTGGCCACCGCGAACCGACTCGCGCGGGCGCTGGAGTTCGAGGGCTTCGCGCAGTTCCGCGCCGCGCTGGTGCTGGGCTTCGAGACGGCGCTGGCGCCGGTCGAGCGGCTGCGCAGCAAGCTGGAGGAAGGGCCGGCGACGGTGGCCGATGTGTTCGACGGCGCGCTGGCCGACATCGCCCGCAACGCCGAGGCGACGCGCCAGGGGTTGGATCGCCGCGCCTGCGCGCAGGCGGTGGACGCGGTGCTGAAGGCGCAGCGCATCCATATCGTCGGCTACGGCGCCAGCGGCTGGCTGGGTGGCCTGCTGGCGCGCAGCCTGGACCGCTACTGCGACAACGTGCATCTGCTCGCCAGCATCGAGGGCTCCTCGCATGGCGCGCGCCTGCTGGGCCGGCTCAAGCCGCGCGACCTGGTGATCGCGATCGCCTTCCCGCGCTACCTGTCCGACACCGTGCTGCTGGCCAAGCGCGTGCATGAGGCCGGCGTGCCCCTGCTGGCGCTGACCGACGGCCCCGCCTCGCCGCTGGTGCCGTTGTCGACGCTGGCGCTGTTCGCCCGCACCGACAGCGCCTATTTCGCCAATTCCGAGGCCGGCGCGCTGGCCCTGATCGAGGCCCTCAGCAGCGCGGTGGCCCATGCGTCCAAGGGCTCGCTGCAGGCCGCCGAGCAACTGGTCGAGTCGGTGCTGCCCTGGCTGGACGGCCCGCATGGCGGCCGACTGCGCCCGGTCGAGGCCGGCAGCCCCGAATCGTCTTCCTCCTCCTCCTCTTCCCCCGCCAAGGTCCGCAAGAAGTGAATAGCAGCAGCAGCACCCCCAGCCCCGTGATCGCGATCCACGGCGGCGCCGGCACCCTGAGCCGCAGCAATATCAGCCCCGAGCAGGAGGCGGCCTACCATGCGGCGCTGGCCGAGATCCTGCGCGCCGGCCAGGCCCTGCTGGCGCAAGGCGGCAGCGCGCTCGACGCGGTGAGCCTGGCGGTCGACATGCTGGAGGACAACCCGCTGTTCAATGCCGGCCATGGCGCGGTGTTCACCAGCGCCGAGACGCATGAGCTGGACGCCGCGGTGATGGATGGCCGCGACCTGCGCGCCGGCGCGGTGGCCTGCGTCGGCCGCATCAAGCGCCCGCTGCGCGCGGCGCGCGCGGTGATGGAGCACAGCGAGCATGTGCTGATGGCCGGCGCCGGCGCCGAGGCCTTCGCCGCGGCCCAGGGCCTGGAGCTGGTCGACCCGGCTTACTTCTCCACCGAATTCCGCCGCGCCCAGCTCAAGCGCGCACAGGCGGCCGCGGTGACGGTGCTGGACCATGACGGCGGCGGCAATGACGAGCGCCCGCTGGACGAGGGCCGCAAGTTCGGCACCGTCGGTGCGGTGGCACTGGACGCGCAGGGCAACCTGGCCGCGGCCACCTCGACCGGCGGCATGACCAACAAGCGCCCGGGCCGGGTCGGCGATTCGCCGCTGATCGGCGCCGGCACCTATGCCGACAACCGCACGGCGGCCGTGTCCTGCACCGGCAGCGGCGAGATGTTCATCCGCGCCAGCGCGGCCTTCGATGTCTGCGCGCGCATGGCCTATGGCGGCCTGTCGCTGCAGGACGCCGCCGAGCAGGTGGTGATGCAGGCGCTGCCGGCGATCGATGGCCGCGGCGGCCTGATCGCGGTCGATGCGCGCGGCCATGTCAGCCTGCCCTTCAATACCGAGGGCATGTACCGCGGCCAGATGCGGGTCGGCGACGCCGAGCCCTTCACCGCGATCTTCCGCTGATCGCTCCCCCTTCTTTCGAGTAAGCAGTCCCCTCTATGTCCTCCACCGTGCTCGAAGCCCCCGCCAAGTCCGGCGCCCTGATCCTGCCGGAGCAGCGCGTGCTGTCCGTCAACGACCTGTCGGTGCGTTTCTCCACCTCCGAGCGCACGGTCGATGCGGTCAAGCGGCTCAGCTTCCATGTGGACCGGGGCGAGACCCTGGCCATCGTCGGCGAGTCGGGCTCCGGCAAGTCGGTCACCTCGCTGGCGCTGATGCGCCTGGTCGAGCATGGCGGCGGCCGCATCGTGGGCGGCTCGATGCAGTTCCGCCGCCGCGGTGGTCAGGTGCTGGACCTGGCCCAGGCCAGGGACTCGACGATGCGCGAGGTGCGCGGCGCCGACATCGCGATGATCTTCCAGGAGCCGATGACCTCGCTGAACCCGGTGTTCACCGCCGGCGACCAGATCGCCGAGTCGATCCGCGTGCACCAGGGCAAGAGCGCCGCGGCCGCGCGCGCCGAGGCGCTGCGCATGCTGGAGCTGGTGCGCATCCCGGAAGCGAAGAACGTGCTGGACCGCTACCCGCACCAGCTCTCGGGCGGCATGCGCCAACGCGTGATGATCGCGATGGCCCTGTCCTGCAAGCCCTCGCTGCTGATCGCCGACGAGCCGACCACCGCGCTGGATGTGACGATCCAGGCGCAGATCCTGCAGCTGATCCGTGCGCTGCAGGACGAGATGCAGATGGGCGTGGTCTTCATCACCCATGACATGGGCGTGGTGGCCGAGGTGGCCGACCGCGTGCTGGTGATGTACCGCGGCGACAAGGTGGAGGAGGGCGCCTCCGAGACCCTGTTCGCGAAGCCGCAGCACCGCTACACGCGCGCCCTGCTGTCGGCCGTGCCGCGTCTGGGCGCGATGCAGGGGCTGGATCATCCGCTGAAGTTCGAGCTGCTGCGCACCGAGGCGCAGGCCGAGCCGGAACCGGAGGCGCTGCCGCAGGACACGGTCAAGCCCGATGCCGCGCCGATCCTGCGGGTCAAGGACCTGATCACGCGCTTCGACATCCGCAGCGGCCTGTTCAACAAGGTCACGCGCCGCGTGCATGCGGTCGAGCAGATCAGCTTCGAGCTGCGCCCGGGCGAGACCCTGGCCCTGGTCGGCGAGTCCGGCTGCGGCAAGTCCACCACCGGCCGCTCGCTCTTGCGCCTGGTCGAGAGCCAGAGCGGCGCGATCGAGTTCGGCGGCCAGAACATCCGCGAGCTGCCGACCGCCGCGCTGCAGAGCCTGCGCCGCAACATCCAGTTCATCTTCCAGGATCCCTTCGCCTCGCTGGACCCGCGCGTCACGGTCGGCTTCTCGATCATGGAGCCGCTGCTGGTGCACAAGATCGCCAGCGGGTCTGAGGCGCAGGCGCGCGTCGACTGGCTGCTGCAGAAGGTCGGCCTGACGCCCGAGCATGCG
Source organism: Roseateles sp. DAIF2 (assembly GCF_015624425.1). NCBI lineage: Bacteria > Pseudomonadati > Pseudomonadota > Betaproteobacteria > Burkholderiales > Sphaerotilaceae > Roseateles > Roseateles sp. DAIF2. The sequence continues at coordinate 1,172,231 of NZ_CP049919.1, forward strand.
CAGCGCTACCCGCACGAGTTCTCCGGCGGCCAGCGCCAGCGCATTGCGATCGCCCGTGCCCTGGCCCTGAACCCCAAGGTGGTGGTGGCCGACGAGGCGGTCTCGGCGCTGGACGTGTCGATCCAGGCGCAGATCGTCAACCTGATGCTGGACCTGCAGCGCGAGCTGGGCATCGCCTTCCTCTTCATCTCGCACGACATGGCGGTGGTGGAACGCGTCAGCCACCGCGTCGCGGTGATGTACCTGGGCCAGATCGTCGAGATCGGCCCGCGCCGCGCGATCTTCGAGAACCCGCAGCATCCCTACACCCGCAAGCTGATGGCCGCGGTGCCGGTGGCCGATCCGGCGCGCCGCCATCGCCAGCGCCAGCTGATGTCCGACGAGATCCCGAGCCCGGTGCGTGCCCTGGGCGACGAGCCGATCGTGCAGCCGCTGGTCCAGGTCGGCCCCGACCATTTCGTGGCCCAGCACCGCATCAGCGGCGCCTACTGAGTCCGACCTTCGACTTCTTCTTCGCTTCCTTCCACCACTCCATCACCCCTCAGGAGTTCTCTTCATGACCGTACGCATGACCCCGCTGCGACGCAGCCTGTTCGCCGCCGGCCTGCTGGCCCTGGCCGCCGGTTCGGCCTTCGCCGCCAAGGATGTGGTGCTGGCCATCAGCGGCCAGCCCGAGACCCTGGACCCCTACAACACCAACACGACGCTGACCACCGCGGTCACCAAGTCCTTCTACCAGGGCCTGTACGAGTTCGACAAGGACCTGAAGGTGCGCCCGGTGCTGGCCGAGAGCCACACCGTCTCGAAGGACGGCCTGGTCTACAACTTCAAGCTGCGCGCCGGCGTCAAGTTCCACGACGGCACCGACTTCAACGCCGAGGCGGTCAAGACCACGCTGGACCGCGTGCTGGACCCGGACAACAAGCTGGCCCGCTTCAACCAGTTCAACCGCGTGGACAAGGTCGAGGTGACCGGTCCGCTGGCGGTGCGCATCACGCTGAAGGAGCCCTTCGGCCCCTTCATCAACTCGCTGGCCCATGCCTCGGCCGCGATGATCTCGCCCACCGCGCTGAAGAAGTACGGCAACAAGGACATCGCCTTCAACCCGGTCGGCACCGGCCCCTTCACCTTCGTCGAGTGGAAGCAGACCGACTTCGTCAAGGGCAAGAAGTTCGACGGCTACTGGCAGAAGGGCTACCCCAAGGTCGACAACATCACCTGGAAGCCGGTCGCCGAGAACAACACCCGCGCCGCGATGCTGCAGACCGGCGAGGCCGACTTTGCCTTCCCGCTGCCCTATGAGCAGGCCGAGGCGCTGAAGAAGAGCAACAAGCTGAAGGTGACGACCGGCCCGTCGATCATCACCCGCTACGTCAGCTTCAACCAGATGCAGAAGCCCTTCGACAACCCGAAGGTGCGCCTGGCGATCAACTACGCGATCAACAAGCAGGCCCTGGCCAAGGTGGCCTTCAACGGCTACGCCGTGCCGGCCGAGGGCTATGTGCCGCAGGGCGTGCAGTACGCCCACAAGATGGCGCCCTGGCCCTATGACCCGAAGAAGGCGCGCGAGCTGCTGAAGGAAGCCGGCTACCCGAACGGCTTCGAGTCGGTGCTGTGGAGCGCCTACACGACCACCACCGCGCAGAAGGCGATCCAGTTCCTGCAGCAGCAGCTGGCCCAGGTCGGCATCAAGGTCTCGGTGCAGGCCCTGGAACCCGGCCAGCGCGTCGAATGGGTGCAGCAGGCACCGGACGCCAAGACCGCCAAGGTGCGCATGTACTACGCCGGCTGGTCCTCCTCGACCGGCGAGGCCGACTGGGCGCTGCGTCCGCTGCTGGCCACCGAGTCCTGGCCACCGAAGCTGAACAACACCGCCTACTACAGCAGCCCGGTGGTGGACGAGGCGCTCGCCAAGGCCCTGAAGTCGACCGACGACAAGGAAAAGGCCGCTCTGTACCGCACCGCGCAGGAACAGCTGATGAAGGACGCGCCCTGGGCGCCGCTGGTGACCGAGCAGAACCTGTATGCGACGTCCAAGCGCCTGTCCGGCGTGTTCGTGATGCCCGACGGCAACATCAACTCGACCGAGATCGCGGTCACGCCCTGATCGCCCCTCGCCCCTTGCTGTAGTACCCGCCCGCGCCCCTCGGGGTGCGGGCCTTCCGGCCTGAAGCCACCATGCTGAACTATTTTCTGAAACGGCTGCTGGGATTGATTCCCACCCTGCTGATCGTCGCCGTGCTGGTGTTCCTGTTCGTGCACATGCTGCCGGGCGATCCGGCGCGCCTGGCCGCCGGCCAGGATGCCGACGAGCAGACCATCGAGCTGGTGCGCCAGGAGCTGGGCCTGGACAAGCCGCTGCCGCAGCAGTTCGTCAGCTACTTCGGCCATCTGGTGCAGGGCGACTTCGGCACCTCGATGCGCACGCGCCGCCCGGTCTCGACCGAGATCGCCGAGCGCTTCATGCCGACCCTGCTGCTGACCGTCACCAGCATGGCCTGGGCCGTGGTGTTCGGCATGGCGATCGGCATCACCTCGGCGGTCTACCGCAACCGCTGGCCGGACCGCCTGGGCATGACGATCGCGGTCTCGGGCATCTCCTTCCCGGCCTTCGCGCTGGGGATGCTCTTGATGCAGGTCTTCTCGGTCCAGCTGGGCTGGCTGCCGACCGTCGGCGCCGACAGCTGGAAGCATTACATCCTGCCCTCGCTGACCCTGGGCGCCGCGGTGGCCGCGGTGATGGCGCGCTTCACGCGGGCCTCCTTCGTCGAGGTGATCCAGGAGGACTTCGTGCGCACCGCGCGGGCCAAGGGCCTGAACGAGCGCACGGTGATCGCCAAGCATGCGCTGCGCAACGCGCTGATCCCGGTGGTCACGATGATGGGCCTGCAGTTCGGCTTTCTGCTGGGCGGCTCCATCGTGGTCGAGGCCGTCTTCAACTGGCCGGGCCTGGGGCGCCTGCTGGTCGACGCGGTGACGCAGCGCGACTATCCGGTGATCCAGGCGCTGGTGCTGCTGTTCTCGCTGGAGTTCATCCTGATCAATCTGGTGGTGGACCTGCTGTACGGCTTCATCAACCCGACCATCCGCTACAAGTGACATGAGCAGTACCACCAACTCCACCCCCGCGGCCGGCACGGCCGCCGTCGCTGTCGCCGCCACCAAGCCCGAGGGCGTGCGCACGCCCTGGAGCGAGTTCTGGCGCAAGTTCCGCAAGCAGCATGTGGCCCTGGTCGCGCTGGTCTTCGTGCTGCTGCTGGTGCTGGTCGCGATCTTCGCGCCCTGGATCTCGCCCTTCGACGCCGAGAACTACTTCGACTACGAGCGCCTCAACGAGGGCCCGTCGGCGCTGCACTGGCTGGGCGTGGACCCGCTGGGCCGCGACATCTTCAGCCGCATCCTGATGGGCGCGCGCATCTCGCTGGCCGCCGGCTTCCTGTCGGTCGCGCTGGGCGGCCTGATCGGCACCGCGCTGGGCCTGCTGGCCGGCTATTACGAGGGCTGGTGGGACCGCATCGTGATGCGCATCTCCGACGTGCTGTTCGCCTTCCCCGGCATCCTGCTGGCGCTGGGCGTGGTCGCGATCCTGGGCAGCAGCATGATCAACGTCGTGGTCGCGGTCTCGGTGTTCAGCGTGCCGGCCTTCGCCCGCCTGGTGCGCGGCAACACCCTGGTGCTCAAGCAGATGACCTATGTCGAGGCGGTGCGCTCGATCGGTGCCTCCGACTGGACCATCATCGTGCGCCACATCCTGCCGGGCACGATCTCCTCGATCGTCGTGTACTTCACGATGCGCCTGGGCACCTCGATCATCACCGCGGCCAGCCTGTCCTTCCTCGGCATGGGCGCGCAGCCGCCGACGCCGGAATGGGGCGCGATGCTCAACGAGGCGCGCGCCGACATGGTCAACGCGCCGCATGTGGCCCTGTTCCCCAGCCTGGCGATCTTCCTGACCGTGCTGGCCTTCAACCTGCTGGGTGACGGTCTGCGGGATGCCCTCGACCCGAAGATCGACCGCAAGTGACATGAGCCAAGCGCCGCGCATCGGTACGCTGCCCAGCGGCCCGCTCGACCTGATCAGCGATGTGGCCGGCGTGAGCGTCGGCCACTGCACCCTGGCCGAGGGGCCGCTGCAGACCGGCGTCACCGTCGTGCGCCCGCATGCCGGCGATCCCTTCCGCGACCGGGTGCCGGCCGCGGCCGTGGTGCTGAACGGCTTCGGCAAGAGCATCGGCCTGGTGCAGCTGGAGGAGCTGGGCGTGCTGGAGACGCCGATCGCGCTGACCAACACCTTCGCGGTCGGTGCGGTGGCGCAGGCGCAGATCCGCGCCTGCGTGGCCGCCAATCCGCAGAGCGGCCGGCGCCTGTCCACCGTCAACCCGCTGGTGTTCGAGTGCAATGACGGCCAGCTCAATGACATCCAGGCGCTGGCCGTCGGCGAGGCGCAGTACCGCGCGGCGCTGGAGGCCGCGGCGCCCGAATTCGCGCAGGGCGCGGTCGGGGCCGGACGCGGCATGTCCAGCTTCGGCGTCAAGGGCGGCATCGGCTCGGCCTCGCGCATTGCGGGTGGCTACATGGTCGGCGCGCTGGTGCTGTCCAACTACGGCCGGCCCGAGCAGCTGACGCTGGCCGGGCGGCACCTTGGTGCCGCGCTGAGCGCGAAGTTGGCCGAACTGAGTGCCGAGCCCGAAAAGGGCTCGATCATCATGCTGCTGGCGACCGACGCGCCGCTCGACGCTCGCCAACTGCGCCGCCTGGCGCTGCGCGCCGGCGCCGGCCTGGCCCGCACCGGCTCGGTGTTCGGCCATGGCAGCGGCGACATCGCACTGGCCTTCTCCAGCGCCTACACCCTGCCGCAGGACCCGGCGCGGCCCATGCCCGCGGTCGCGCTGCTGCACGACGCGAAGCTGGACCCGCTGTTCCAGGCCGCGGCCGACGCCACCGAGCAGGCCATCGTGCAGGCGCTGTGGCAGGCCGAGACGGTCGAGGGCCGCGACGGCCAGCGCCGCCTGGCCCTGCGCGAACTTCTGCAACCCGACGAACTCGCCCCATGAAAGTCCTGATCTCCACCGATATCGAGGGCGTCGCCGGCGTCTACCACCCCGAGCAGACCCGCGCCGGCAACGGCGAGTACGAGCGCGCGCGCCGCCTGATGACGGAGGAGGCCAATGCCGCGATCGCGGGCGCCTTCGAGGCCGGTGCGAGCGAGGTGCTGGTGAACGACTCGCATGGCGGCTTCCGCAACCTGCTGCCCGACCAGCTCGATGCGCGCGCGCAGGTCGTGCAGGGCAAGCCGCGCTACCTGAGCATGGTTGCCGGCGTCGACGAGCCGGGCATCGCGGCGGTCTGCATGATCGGCTACCACTCGCGCGCCCAGGGCCGCGGCATCCTGGCCCACACGATCAACAGCTTCGCCTTCGCGCGCGTCTGGCTGAACGGCCAGGAGCTGGGCGAGATGGGCATCTACGGCGCGCTGGCCGGCGAATACGGCGTGCCGGTGGCGATGGCCAGCGGCGACGATGTGTTCATCGACGAGCACCGCCCGCTGTTCCCGCGCACCCGTTTCGTGCAGACCAAGCGCGCCACCGGCCATACCGCCGGCATCAGCCTCGCGCCGGTCGCGGCCTGCGCGGCGATCCGCGCCGGCGTGGCCGAGGCCTTGCGCGCGCCGCTGCCGCCGGCCTTCGTCCTGAGTGGCAAGATCGCGGTGCGCATCCAGACCCAGACCGCCGCGCTGGCCGACCTGTTCTGCCAATGGCCCAGCCTGGAGCGCCTGGCCGGCGACGAGATCGGCTTCGAGGCGCCGACGGTGGAGGCCGCGGTGCGCATGATCAACAGCCTGTCGGCGATGTCCTCGATGCTGCGCTGACCCCTCCGAAGAGGGAAGCGGGTGCCGCGCCGGCCCGGCCGGCACCGGCTTCTGCTACAAGAGCGGCGGTCCCTGTCCGGAATCGCCGCCGATGACATCCCGCCGCCACCTCAACGCCGCTCCCGCCTACTTCGCCGTGCCGCGCGTGCTGTGCCTGCTGCTGGCGGCGCTGGCCTTCTATGCCGGGCTGCAGCAGGCCGCGATCCTGCGCGAGGCGCTGCGCCCCGACTCGGCCTACCGCGACGCCGCCGGCGAGCTGCTGGAGGTGATCAAGCATGTCGACGGCGATGAACACCAGGTCCAGCATTTCGCCGAGCTGAGGTTCCGCTACCGCGTCGACGGCGCCGAGCTGCAGGGCAATCAGTTCTCGCCGCTGTGCTCGCCCTGCCTGCCCGCCGAGGTGCTGCGCGTGCTGGGCCGCCGGCCCTCGCAGCTGGAGCCGGGCATGGCGTTGACGGTGCATGTGCTGCGCCAGGACCCGGCGGTCGCCTATCTGGCCCTGCCCGAGGCGGCGGCGCTGCGCCGCCAATGGCTGGAAACCGGCCTGCTGCTGCTGGTGGCGCCGGCCTTTTGCCTGTGGCTGGCCTGGAGTTTTCGCAGCGGCGATTGAGTGCGGACTTCTCCGCGGAGGGTAACGGTGCCAGCAGATCCGGCCCCGCCAGTTGCCCCGCGACGCGAGCACCGCAGGGCAGTCTTGTCGGCCGGGAGGCCGGCAAGACCCCCGCATCGGAGCTCGGCGGCTGGCGGGGCCGGGTCTGCACAGCGAAGGGCTTGGCCGAACATAGACTCAAGCTAAATCAGCCCGAGATCGCGGGCCGCCACGCCGGGAAAGATGCGCGCCAGCGCCGCGTCCGACAGGCCGAACTGGCGCCGCCACAGCCCGCCCAGCAGCGAGCGGTAGTCGGTCAGCACCGGATAGTCGCGGCCCTGGTTCAGGCTGGCGGCCGTCAGCGCGATCTGCTCGCCGGCCACGCCGCCGTGTGCGTTGGCGGCCAGGCCGCCGCCCAGCAGCCAGTAGGTGCTGCCATGGCCATGGTCGGTGCCGCGATTGCCGTTCTCGCGGAAGGTGCGGCCGAACTCGCTGATCACCAGCACCGTGGTGTGGCGCCAGGCCTCGGGGCCCAGCTCGTCGGCAAAGGCCGCCAGGCCGCGCCCCAGCTCCTCCAGCCGCGTGGCCAGCGCGCCGCTGGCGCCGCCCTGGCCGACATGGGTGTCCCAGCCGCCGACATCGACGAAGCCCAGCTGCACCCGCGCGCTCATCAGCCGCGCAATGCGCCGCGCCTCCAGCTCGAAGCCCTTGGCGCTCAGCAGCGGGGCGCGGCTGGCCGGTTCGCCGCCGGCCATGTTCACCGCGCCGCGGCGCGCGGGGTCGAGTTCGCGCGCCAGCTCCTCGCGCAGCGCGAAACCCTCCTGCACCCGCGCCTGCAGCAAGGCATCGCCCTGATACATGGCGAGCAGCGCGGCGCGCATCCGCGCATCGGGCGCCGGCCGCGGGCCCTCGCGCAGCGCGGTGTTGGCGATCGGTGCGGCGCCGCGGAAGGCCAGCGGCAGCTGATCGGTGAAGGCCATCGCGCGGCGCGCACCCAGCTCGGCCGCGAGGCGATTCATGAAGCCGCTGCCATAGTCGCGCGAGCCGGCCAGGGGCTGGCCCAGCTCGATGCTGTCCTGGGTCTCGAAATGGCTGCGGCTGAGATCCTCGCTGCCGGCGAAGGGGATGAACAGGGCCTGGCCGGCCTGCAGCAGCGGGTGCACCGAGTCGCGCAGCGCCGGATGCAGGCCCCAGTCGCTGTTGCCCGGCAGCGGCAGGGCGCTATCGCCGCCGGAACCGGGCCGTGCGATCGCGATGCGTGGGCGCTGCTCGTAGTAGAAGTCGCTGGCGATCGGCACCAGCAGGTTCGCCGCGTCATAGGCGCCGCGCAGGAACACCAGCAGGAAGCGCGCGTCGCGCTCCTCGGGCGCGGCGAACAGCGCGCTGCCCTGCGGCAGCAGCAGGCCGCCGGCGCAGAGCTGCAGCCAGCGCCGGCGCGCCGCGGAGATCGGTGTCGAGGCCTTGCTGATCATCATCGGTACATGAACTCCGGCGAGCTGAGCAGCAGGGTATCGCGCTCCAGCGGGCTGGCCGCCCGGGCCAGCGCGGCGCACGTCGGCTCGCCCAGCGGCGGCCGCGGCGCGCGGGCCAGCAGCGGCCGCGGCGCCGCGCCGGCCGCTGCATTGAACAGCGCGGCCGGCCCGGCGGCCAGGTTGCGCGCCAGCTCGAAGCGGGTGCTCAGCTGGCCGGCGCTGTTCCAGGCCGAGGCGCTCGGCGCATAGCCGTCCGGCGTGGCCCGGTCGTACAGGCCCTGGCCCAGGCGGCGCAGCCAGGACTGCAGCGGCTGGCTGTTGCTGATGACGGGTGCGGCCTCCGAGCCGTAGGCGGCGCGCAGGCCGGACAGCAGGTAATGCTGCGGGTCCTTGAACTTGCGCGGCTCGGCGGCGGCGAATTCGGGCGCCAGCAGCAGCACGCGCAAGCTCGCGCCGATGTCGCCGCGGCCGCGCTCGAAGGCGCGCGCCATTTGCTCGACCAGGGCCGGCGGCGGCTCGTCGGCCAGCAGGTAGACCGCCAGCTTGCGCGCGATGAAGCGCGCGGTCGAGGGGTGGCCGGCCAGCAGGTCCAGCACCTCGTCCAGCTCGGCGGCGCCGCGGCCCTTGATCGTGCGTCCCAGCAGCTGCTTGTCGCCGAAGTCGTGGCGCGCCGGGTTGAACTCGAAGAAGCCCTGGCGCAGGTACTGCGCCTCCTGGCCGGGCTTGAGCCGCGGGCGTTCGTGGTCAAAGCGGGTGCCGAAGCCGGTCAGCACGCGCGCCAGCTCCTGCACGTCGCGCTGCGTGTAGCCGCCATCGACGCCCAGGGTGTGCAGCTCCAGCAGCTCGCGCGCGTAGTTCTCGTTGGGCTTGCCGACGCTGTTCTGGTCGTTGTCCAGGTAGCGCAGCATGGCCGGGTGCCGCGCCACCGCGCCCAGCAGCGCGCGGAAGGAGCCCAGCGCCTGCGGGCGCAGCGCGGCGTCCTCGTAGTCGGCCAGCAGCGCGCGCAGCTCGCGCTTGTACTGGTGCACATTGAAATGGTTGAACCAGAACCAGGCCAGCTGCTCCTGCAGCTGCTGCTCGCTGTAGAGCTGGCGCAGCAGCTGGCGATGCGCGGCCTCGCGGGCCAGGCGGTTCAGCAGCTCCTGGTAGGCCTGGCGGGCGGCCTTGCGGCCCTCCTCATCGGGCGCCTTGTCCTGCTCGCGGCGCAGCTGCTCGACCTGGCTCATCTGTTCGGCCAGGCCTTGGCGCGTGATGCTCAGCGCATCGATCTGGGCCTGCGCCGCGGCCTGCGGCAGCGGTAGGCGAGGCTCGGCGCGCAGCTGGCGTTCGACATAGGCGCCCCAGCCCAGCTCGCGCGCCTGGTCCAGTTGGGCCTGGGTGGCGCCCCAGCCGATGCGGTTGACCGCGCGGTACAGGCCCTCGGGCTCGCGGAAGGCTGGCGGTGTTGTCTGTTGCGTGGCGCAGGCGCCGAACAGCGACAGCGGCAGCAGCGCACACAGCGCCCGGCGCGTGGGGGAGGGCAGCGAGGCGGCGGCGATGGCGGCGACTGCATCTGGCATCCGGCCAGCATGCCAAGCGGGCCCGCGGCTGTCCACGGGCTTTGCGTTTGTTCACAGGCGGGAGGGCCAGGTGTTGCTGGCTCCGGTGGCTCGTCAGCCCTTGGTGGCGCCACGCGTCGCGACCGGCGCGGGCAGCTCCTTCGCGGCCAGGGTGCGCAGCTGGGTCACCAGCTGGTTGTGCGCGTCCAGGAAGGCCGCGGCGATCACCTTGCCCTCGTTGGTATTGCTCCAGCCCAGGCCGCCGAGGCCGCCGCCGGCGCCGAGCGCGAAGCCGCCGACGCCCAGGTCGGTGGTGCGCGCTGCGCCGGTGGCCGAGGACAGCTGCTCGGTGGTCTCGTTGTCGGTCAGCAGCAGCACGACCTGGGCCTCCTTCAGCTTGACCTGCTCGGCCGCGCCGGCGAATTTGTTCAGCCCCGGGATCATCGCGACCAGCCCGCCCAGCTGGCGGCCGGCATCCTGCTCGGAGAACACCAGGCTGGGCATCACGCTGTACTGCGCGACGATGCCTCGGCCCTTCTTGACATTGCCCTCGCCGTCGCTGCGCAGCACGCCGGCCTCCTTCAGCTCCTGCTCGCGCACCGTGGCCTTCAGGCCGGCGTTGCGGTCGACGATGCGGAAGCAGCCGCTCTGCTGCATCAGCACGCGCACCAGGGGCAGCGGCGATTCCGGCAGGCCGCCGCGGCCGATGCCATGGGCCTGCTGACGCCACGGCAATAGGCCGCGAAGACCCGACACAGGGGCCAATCTAGGCGCAGCGCGCCGCCCGCACTCGCGTGCGGGCCAGCGTTGCAACGACGAGTGGCCCCTGTGTCGGGTCTTCCCGAAGGGTTGCCCTCAAGAAGGTCGCATGCGTTGTTGCAAGTCCTCGCCGGGTATCGAACCCGGCTGCGGCTTGCGCCTAACCTGCGGCCTTCCTGAGGGCAACGCGGCCTATTGCCGTGGCGTCAGCAGGCCCTGGCCGCCCTGGTTCTCCTGCAGCGCGACGACGGCGATCGGCGCCTCGCATTTCTGCAGCTCGCGTGCATGGTTGCTGGCGCCCTGCGGCCCGGCCGAGCCGGAGACGACGGAGCCGCCCTGGCCCAGCTCCACGCCCTGCTTGCCGCAGGCACTCAGGCCCAGCGCGAGCAGCAGAAGCAGGGGGGACAGAGAGGCGCGAAGACGAGGCGGGCGGGCGATGGACATGATGATGATGTGGCGGTCTGGTCTGTGAGGACGTGAGGAGGGGGGGCGGGGGCCGATGTCGGCCAGCGCGCATTGTCCCCAGACCGCGGCGGCGGGGCATCCCACGGAGGTGGGGATGCGCCGCGCCGGTTTGCTTCTGCTTACAAACAGCCGGCCGGGTGAGACCGGCCGGTGTTTGGCGCCTTACTTACTGGCAGCTGCCCTGGCGGCTCCAGACATTGGTGTAGATGTCCGGCCGGGCACCCTGGGACCACCAGATCGCCTGATAGCGGGCGCCGGCATAGGCCACCTGGGCGCCGGTGTTGTACAGCGTCGCCGCGCTCCAGGCCGGCAGGCCGGCACAGCCGCCGCCATCGCCGCCGACATTCACCAGCTGCGAGCTGCTGTGGCTCTGGTTGGCGGTGTCGGTGACCGTCAGGGTCACGGTGTAGCTGCCCGGCTGCGCATAGGCATGGCTGGGCGAAGCCTGGGTCGAGCTGGCGCCGTCGCCGAAGTTCCAGGCCCAACGCTGGACGCCGCGGTCGTCGCTGGAGGCATCGGCGAAGGCGACGTTCAGGCCGTTCACCGTGGCGCTGAAGCGCGCCACCGGCGGTTGGTCGCCGGGGTTGCCGTCGTCCGGCCGCACGCCGGTCTTCTGCGCGATCCAGTCCAGATAGCTGCTGGTGCGGGTGAAGACGGTGGCGCCCTGGCAGGACTGGCCCCAGCTGACGGTGCCGATGCTGTAGTGGCGCCCGTTCAGCGCCGCGGCGTAGGGGCCGCCGCTGTCGCCGTTGCAGGCCGAGCGGCCGCCGGCGCCGCCGCCGCAGACCGCCGAGGCCGGCAGGTTGAAGCGCAGCTCGCTGCTGCAGCTGGCATTGCTGATCACCGGCAGGTCGACCTCGCGCAGCACATCGCTGGGGCTGCCCTGGTTGCGCGTCAGGCCCCAGCCGGAGACGGTGACATAGCGGCCCACCGCGGCGATCTGGTTCTCGACCGCGACGCTGGGCAGCTTGGCCGGCTGCACGCCGGCGGCCGCGGGCGTGGCCAGGCGCAGCACGGCGATGTCCCAGCCGGAGCGGATGCCCTGGGCGCCGCGCCAGTTCTCGTGGCGGATGATTTGGCTGACGCGGTGGTTCTGGCCGTCGCGCCGGCTGATGCTGTGCGCGCCGACCTGGACGGTCAGGGTGCTGGTGCTGGCGCTGTCCAGGCAATGCGCGGCGGTCAGCACCCAGTCGGGGCTGATCAGGGTGCCGCCGCAGACCTGGCGGCCGCTGGACAGCAGGGCCACCTGGTAGGGGCGCGAGTTGGGCTGGGTTTCGGTGCCGCCGACGATTTGCGGCTGGATCAGGTCGCCGGGGCGCTGTTGCAGCTGCTGCGCCGGGGCGGCGCCGCTCAGCAGGATCAGGCCGAGCAGGTAGGCGGTCTTGTGAACCGCGGCGGTGGGAAGTCTCGTAGACATGGTTGACGGTCTCTCTTTCATGCGTGGGTACTGCATTGATGAAGAAACAAGGACGCCAGCCGTGAACGCGACAACCCGGCCCGAGCCCGCGCTGCCTTTTGGGTAAGCGCGGGTCGCGAACCGGCCCACCTCCACGGCGAAGGCGCGGGCTCATGCCATGCAGACGCCTTGTGGGCGCCGGGGAGGCTTGTTGCAGGCGGCGCGATCGTCGCGCATTTGTGGGCGATATGCGCACAGGGTTGGCCCTGTACGCGTTTACCCCTGAGCCGATCGGGCCCTGTGGCAAGACCTGGCCCCGGGAGGGGCCGGCCGTTTCAGGCGCGGAGCTTCACAGCTCCGCCACGCCCTTCACCCGCTCCACCGTCTTGTGCGCGACGATCTGCACCGGGGCCTCGACCGCGCGGCCGTGGAAGCGGTCCAGCAGGTCCTTCCACTGCGCGCGCACGGTCACGACATTGGCCAGCTTCACATGGCCGTAGCCGCGGATGCTTTCCGGCAGGCGCGCCAGCTTGACGGCCAGGTCCAGTTTCTCGGCTGAGAGATGCGCGATCAGGTCGGCGACCAGGGCCTCGTAGTCGGCGATCAGCTGGCGCTCCATCTTGCGTTCCTCGGTCTTGCCGAAGACATCCAGCGCCGTGCCACGCAGGCCCTTGAAGCGGGCCAGCAGTTTCAGGGCCTTGAAGGTCCAGCCGCCGAGCTCGATCTTCTTCGCATGGCCCTTGGCGTCGGGCCTGGCCAGCAGCGGCGGGGCCATGTGGAAACTGATGCGCTCCCAGCCGTCGAACTGGGCCTTCAGCGCGGCCTCCCAGCGGCCGTCGGTATAGAGGCGCGCGACCTCCCACTCGTCCTTGATCGCCAGCAGCTTGGCGTAGTAGCGCGCCACCGCCTTGGTCAGGCGCTCGGCCTTGCCGGCCTCGCCCAGTTTCGCCTCGGCGGCGCGCACCTGCTCGACCAGGGCCAGGTAGCGCTGCGCGTAGGCGGCGTTCTGGTAGTCCGTCAGATGCTGCATGCGGCGCGCGATCAGGCCCTCCGGGCCGTCCAGCTTGTCCTGGCCTAGGAGGAGCTGCACCGGCTTTGTGGCGCTGTCGCGGCCGGCCAGGCGCGTCAGCGCGTCCGGCGCGGCGATGGCCAGGCGGCCCAGCGCGAAGGCGGTCTTGTTGCCCTCGACCGCGACGCCGTTCAGCTCGATCGCGCGCATCAGCGCGGCCTCGCTGAGCGGGATCAGGCCGCGCTGCCAGCAGGCACCCAGCATGATGATGTTGCTGGGCATGGTGTCGCCCATCAGGGTCTGGGCGATGGCCTGGGCGTCGACGGTGCTGAGCAGCGCCGCGTCGCCGCCGATCGCATACTTCATCTTGGCCAGCAGCGATTCGCCCTGCAGATTGGCATCGGGGTTGCGCACGAAGGCGGCGGTGGGCAGCTCATGGGTGTTGGCCAGGATCACGGTGCGGCCGGGCTTGACCGTGCCCAGCGCATCGGGGCTGGCGCCGACCACCATGTCGCAGGCCAAGAGCACATCGGCCTGCTGGGTGTCGATGCGCACCTGGTTCAGCAGGTCCTGGGTCGGCGCCAGGCGCACGAAGCTGAGCACCGAGCCGCCCTTCTGCGCGAAGCCCATGAAGTCCAGCACCGAGGCCTGCTTGCCCTCCAGGTGCGCGGCCATCGAGACCAGCGCGCCGACCGTGACGACGCCGGTGCCGCCGACGCCGGTGACCAGCAGGTCGAAGGGGCCGGTCCATTGCCAGGCGGCGGGCGCGGCGATCGCGGCGATCTCGCGGGCCAGGTCTTGTGCGGTGTAGCCCGCGCCCTGTTTCTTCTTCAGCTGCGGGTTGTGCACCGAGACGAAGCTGGGGCAGAAGCCGTTGACGCAGCTGAAGTCCTTGTTGCAACTGCTCTGCTCGATCGCGCGCTTGCGGCCGAAATCGGTTTCGACCGGCACGACCGACAGGCAGTTGCTGGCGACGCCGCAGTCGCCGCAGCCCTCGCAGACCGCCTCGTTGATGAAGAGGCGCTTCGGCGGATCCGGGAACTCCTTCTTCTTCCTGCGGCGGCGCTTTTCGGCGGCGCAGGTCTGGTCGTAGATCAGGACCGTGACGCCCTCGATCTCGCGCAGCTCGCGCTGGACCTGGTCCAGCTCCGAGCGGTCGTGGAAGGTGGTGCCGGCCGGGAACAGGCCGTGGTGGCCATCGTACTTGTCGATCTCGTCGGAGACGACGACCAGGCGCTTGACGCCCTCGGCCTCGACCTGGCGCGCGATCTGCGGCACGCTGGTCTGGCCGTCGACCGGCTGGCCGCCGGTCATCGCGACCGCGTCGTTGTAGAGGATCTTGTAGGTGATGTTGGCCTTGGCCGCGATCGCCTGGCGGATCGCCAGATAGCCGGAGTGATAGTAGGTGCCGTCGCCCAGGTTCTGGAACACATGCTTCTCGGTCGTGAAGCGGCTGTGCGCGGCCCAGTCCACGCCCTCGGCGCCCATCTGGATCAGGCCCGAGGTACCGCGCTCCATCCAGCTGGCCATGAAGTGGCAGCCGATGCCGGCCAGCGCGCGCGAGCCCTCGGGCAGCTTGGTCGAGGTGTTGTGCGGGCAGCCGGAGCAGAAGTAGGGCTGGCGGCGCACGCCGTCGGCGGCATTGGACAGCAGGCAGGGGGTCAGGAAGTCGACCACCAGGTGGCGGCGGTCCAGCGCCGGGTTCAGGCGCGCCAGCCAGTCGGCCACGGTGGACATGATGCGCGAGGGGCGCAGTTCGCCAAGGCTGGAGAGCACGGCCGCGCCGCGCTCGTCGGTCTTGCCGATCACATGGGGGCGCTGCGCGTCGGGCAGGTGGTAGAGCAGCTCCTTGATCTGGCGCTCGACCACCGGGGCCTTCTCCTCGATCACCAGCATGTCGGTCAGGCCCTGCGCGAACTCGACCATGCGGGTCGATTCCAGCGGGTAGACCAGGCCGACCTTGTAGATCCGCACGCCGGCCGCGGCCAGCGCGTTGGGGTCCAGGTCCAGGCGGCGCAGCACCTCCATGAAGTCGTAATGCGCCTTGCCGACCGTGACGATGCCCAGCGTGGCGCTGGGGCTGGCGACGATGTGCTTGTCGATCGAGTTCAGCTTGCTGAAGGCGCGCACCGCGGCCAGCTTGTGCTCCAGGCGCGACTCCAGCTCCAGCGAGGGCAGGTCGACGCTGCGGATGTGCAGATTGGTCGCCGGTGTGTGATCTACCGGCAGTTCGAAGTCCAGCGGCACGCTGTCCAGGTCGACCGTCATGCCGGACTCGACCACCTCGGAGATGGCCTTGAAGCCGACCCAGGCGCCGGAGAAGCGCGACAGCGCCCAGCCGTAGAGCCCGAACTCCAGGTACTCGGCCACATTGGCCGGGTGCACGATGGGCATGCTCCAGGCCTGCAGCGCCAGGTCGCTCTGGTGCGGGGTGCTGGACGAGACGCAACCATGGTCGTCGCCGCAGACCACCAGCACGCCGCCCTGCGGCGCCGTGCCATAGACATTGCCATGCTTGAGCGCGTCGCCGGAGCGGTCCACGCCCGGGCCCTTGCCGTACCACATCGCGAACACGCCATCGACGGTGCGCTTGGGGTCCAGCGCGACGCGCTGCACGCCCAGGCAGGCGGTGGCGGCCAGGTCCTCGTTGATCGCGGGCAGGAAGTTGACCTGGGCGGCCTCGAGGAACTTCTTGGCCTTCCAGAGCTGCTGGTCGACCATGCCCAGCGGGCTGCCGCGGTAGCCGGAGACGAAGCCCGCGGTCTTCAGCCCGGCGCGCTCGTCCAGCGCCTTCTGCGCCAGCAGCAGGCGCACCAGGGCCTGGGTGCCGGTCATGAACACGGCGCCATGCTTGGCGCCCAGGTTGTCCGAGAGCTTGTAGTCGCGCAGGGCGGGCTGGGCCGGCAGGAGGCTGGACATGGCTGTCTCCGTCTTATGGAATGATGGCTGTGCAGGCGCAGGATTTTTTGTCATGACCCCGGGTTTTAGTTTTCTTCTTTGCTATTGATAATCCAGTATTGGAGAAAATTCATCTCAAGAGGCGCCAGGATGGAAATTGATCGTTTCGACAAGGCGACGCGCCAGATCCTCGAGGCCCTGCAGGCCGACAGCCGGCAGAGCACCCAGGCCCTGGCGGACAAGGTCGGCCTGTCGGCGACGCCGGTCTGGCGCCGCGTCAAGGAACTGGAGGAAAGCGGCGTGATCCGCCGCCATGTGGCCCTGGTCGACCGCGAGCGCCTGGGCCTGAACATCTGCGTGCTGGCCAATGTCAGCCTGCTGCGCCACAGCGAGGGCGCGGTCGAGGCCTTCGAGGCGATGGTGATCACCAGCCCCGAGATCATCGAATGCCAGGCCATCACCGGCGAGGCCGACTATGTGGTCAAGGTGGTCGCGCCGGACATGAAGGCCTACGACCAGTTCCTGCAGCAGAAGGTCTTCAAGGTACCCGGCGTGGCCAGCGTGCGCAGCAATGTGGTGCTGCGCGAGGTGAAGTACGAGACCGCGCTGCCGGTGCCCTGATCCCCTGGGGCCGGGTATTGCCCCCGGCGCCCCTGCATGCAAGCCCGCTTGCGACGGGTCAGGCACAGGTATATAAACGAAGCCATCCGGCATGGCGCCTTCGCCACGATGCCCGCTCGCCGAAGACGAGCCGAACATCGCGACTGCGGTAGCAACACCTGGCCCTCAAGCATTGAGGCTGCACGACAAGGCAGCGATCGGTTTCAGTCCCTACCCTTCGGAGGTGGTCATGGAACTTCAGGTGCAAAGTCATCGATGGGAGAGCCGCATGCCGGACTGGCCGGCGGCGATCGTCGCGGGCCTGGTGGCCGGCGCGGTGGCGATGGTGATCGATCTGCTCTGGACCACCCTGATGCTGGGCGGCAATCCCTGGCAGACCTCGCACCAGGTGGCGGCGATGCTGATGGGGCCCGAGCTGCTGCAGGGCCCAACGCACCAGTTCCAGCTGGGCATCGTCGCGACCGCGCTGCTGATCCACTACGGCCTGGGCGTGCTGTTCGGCTGCCTGATCGCCTTCATCGTCACCGGCTTCCACTACGAAGGCGACCTGCCGATGCTGGAGATCATCGGCGGCCTGTCCGGCATCGCGCTGTACTTCATCAACTTCTACGGCTTCGTGCGCCTCTTCCCCTGGGTGGCGGAGATGCGCAGCGGCGCCTACCTGGTCGAGCACCTGGTGTTCGGCATGACGGCCGCGATGGTCTATTGGAAGCTGGCCCGCAGCGGCTCGGTAGCCACGAGCTGAGTTCGCTGCAGCGGCGCCCCTGGGCGCCGCTTCCACATCAGAGCTAGAAGAGCAGGAGGAGACAGGCATGGTCATCGCCATCACCCTGGTCGTCATCGTCCTGGCGTCGCTGCTGTTCCATTACATCAACCCCTGGCACCCGCCGGCGCTGGCCTCGAACTGGCAGCAGATGGACGACACGCTGACGATCACCTTCGTGATCACCGGCATCTTCTTCGTCATCCTCAACCTGTTCCTGGTCTATGTGATCTGGCGCTTCCGCCGGCGCGGCGCGAAGGCCAGCGAGCAGGTGGCCTACCAGCCGCAGAACCACCGGCTGGAGCGCTGGCTGACCATCGTCACGACGGTGGGCATCGTCGCGCTGCTGGCGCCGGGCCTGCAGGTCTACGCCGACTATGTGCGTCCCCCGCATGACGCGCTGGAGGTCGAGGTGCTGGGCTCGCAATGGCAATGGCGCTACCGCTTCCCCGGCGCCGACGGCAAGCTGGGCGGCACCGATGCGCGCTTCGTCACCGCGGCCAATCCCTTCGGCCTGGATCCGGACGATGCCCAGGGCCAGGACGATGCGCTGGTCGAGGCCAACGAGCTGCACCTGCCGCTGAACCGGCCGGTCAAGATCCTGCTGCGCGCGCATGACGTGCTGCACGACTTCTATGTGCCACCCTTTCGCGCCCGCATGAACATGGTGCCGGGCATGGTGACCACCTACTGGTTCAAGCCCACCCAGCCGGGCCGCTACGAGGCGATGTGCGCGCAGCTCTGCGGCGTCGGCCATGCGGCGATGCGCGGCGTGGTGGTGGTCGAGGAGGAGGGCGCCTTCCAGGCCTGGCTGAAGAGTAAGCCCAGCTTCGCGGCCGCGATCGCGCCGCCACCGCCGGTGGCGGCGGCCTCGGCCGGCGAGGGTGGCGTGGCCGATCCGGCCGCGCAGGGCCTGGCGCTGGCCAAGGCCAAGGCCTGCGTGGCCTGCCATTCGGTGGACGGCGCACCGGGCGTCGGCCCGAGCTGGAAGGGCCTGTACGGCAAGACCGAGGCCTTTGCCGATGGCAGCAAGGAGGCGATGAACGAGACCACCCTGGCGCGCGAGATCCGCGATCCGACCGCCAAGGTGGTGCAGGGCTTCGCGCCGATCATGCCGAAGTCCGAACTCAGCGAGGCCGAGGTCACGGCCCTGGTGGCCTATATCCGCGCATTGAAATGAGGAGGCGCAATGCACGACCACGACGCGCATGACGACGAGCATCACGAGCCGCAGAGCTTCTGGACCAAATATGTCTGGAGCCAGGACCACAAGGTGATCGCGCTGCAGTACGGCGGCACGGCCATCGTCGTGGGCCTGATCGGCCTCTTGCTGTCCAACCTGATGCGGCTGCAGATCGGCTTTCCCGGCGCCTTCGAGTTCATCAATGCCGAGCGCTACTACCAGTTCGTCACGATGCACGGGATGATCATGGTGATCTACCTGCTGACCGCGCTCTTCCTCGGCGGCTTCGGCAACTACCTGATCCCGCTGATGGTCGGCGCGCGCGACATGGTGTTCCCCTATCTCAACATGCTGAGCTTCTGGGTCTACCTGCTGTCGGTGCTGGTGCTGCTGGCCAGCTTCTTCGTGCCCGGCGGCGCCACCGGCGCGGGCTGGACGCTGTATCCGCCGCAGGCCATCCTGCCCGGCACGCCGGGGCATGACTGGGGCATCATCCTGATGCTGGTCTCGCTCCTGATCTTCATCGTCGCGGCGACGATGGGCGGCCTGAACTATGTCTCGACGGTGCTGCAGGCGCGCTGCCGCGGCATGACCCTCTTGCGCATGCCGCTGACCGTGTGGGGCATCTTCACCGCCACCATCCTGGCCCTGCTGGCCTTCCCGGCGCTGTTCGTCAGCGGCCTGATGATGCTGCTGGACAAGACCATCGGCACCAGCTTCTTCATGCCGGCCCTGGTCTCGCTGGGCCAGGTGACGCAGTACAAGGGCGGCACGCCGCTGCTGTTCCAGCATCTGTTCTGGTTCTTCGGCCACCCCGAGGTCTACATCGTCGCGCTGCCGGCCTTCGGCATCGTCTCGGACCTGATCAGCGTGCATGCGCGCAAATGCATCTTCGGCTATCGCCAGATGGTCTGGGCCATCCTGGCGATCGCGGTGCTGAGCTTCGTGGTCTGGGCCCACCACATGTTCGTCAGCGGCATGAACCCGTACTTCGGCTTCTTCTTCGCGACCAGCACCCTGATCATCGCGGTGCCGACCGCGATCAAGGTCTACAACTGGCTGCTTACCCTGTGGCGCGGCGACATACACCTGTCGGTGCCGATGCTGTTCGCGCTGGCCTTCATCTCCACCTTCATCGTCGGCGGCCTGACCGGCCTGTTCCTCGGCAATGTCTCGGTCGACATCCCGCTGTCGGGCAGCTATTTCGTCGTCGCCCATTTCCATATGGTGATGGGCGTGGCGCCGCTGCTGGTGGTGTTCGGCGCGATCTACCACTGGTACCCGAAGATCAGCGGCCGCATGCTGGACGACCGGCTGGGCCAGTTCCATTTCTGGGTCACCTTCCTGGGCACCTATGCGATCTACTTCCCGATGCATTACCTGGGCCTGCTCGGGATGCCGCGGCGCTACTACAACTACGAGCCCTACACCTCCTTCCCCGCCTCGGCGCATCAGCTGAACGCCTTCATCACCGTGGTCGCGATCATCGTCGGCGTGGTGCAGCTGGTGTTCGTCTGGAACCTGATCTGGAGCGCCTTCAGGGGCCGCAAGGCCGAGCCGAATCCCTGGCGCGCCGCCTCGCTGGAATGGCAGACGCCCGACACCCCGCCGCGGCACGGCAACTGGGGCCCGGCGCTGCCGGTGGTGCACCGCTGGGCCTATGCCTACAGCGTGCCCGGCGCCGGCCAGGACTTCATCGCGCAGACCGACCCGCCCGAGCTGGGCGGCGACGAGCACCATGGCCATGAGGACAAGGGCGCCGCGGTGCGGGGAGCCGCGGCATGAGCGCCGTCCTGCCCCTGGCCACCGAGCGCGGCGTCGACCGCGCCCAGGCCGCCAGCATCGCGCTGTGGTTCTTCATCGGCGTGGCCTGCGCGCTGTTCGGCCTGTTCTTCGCGGCCTATGTGATGCGGCTGGAGAGCGTCGAGGGCTATCCGCTGGCGCTGCCCTGGCAGTTCTGGCTCAGCACGGCCCTGCTGGTCGCCGGCAGCGCGGCGCTGGAGCTGGCGCGGCGCGCGGTGGCTGTGGTGGTGGCGCGTCGCTGGCTGCTGGCGGGTGGGCTGTGCGCGCTGGCCTTCGTCGGCGTGCAGCTGTGGGGCTGGTCGGCCCTGCTGGCCGAGAAGGTCGGCCCGGCCGGCAATCCGGCCGCCAGCTTTCTCTACCTGCTGACCGCGATGCATGGCCTGCATGTGCTGGGCGGGCTGGGCGGCTGGTGGCTGGCCTGGCGCGACGATGCACCGGCGCATTGGCGCGTGAGCCTGGTCGCGCGCTACTGGCATTTCCTGCTGCTGCTCTGGCTGGGCCTGTTCGCCATGCTGGGGCTGCTGACGCCGGACCTGGTGCGCGCCATCTGCGGCACGCGGGTGTAAGCAAGAAGAAGGAGGTCACCATGAGCGGCAGCCACAGCGAACCGGGCAGCGCCCTGCCGAACGACCTGCGCGGCCTGGTGGCCGACTGGTCGGCCGACCGCCAGGCCCTGGGCGTGTCCTGGGGCAAGGCGATGATGTGGATCTTCCTGCTCAGCGACACCTTCGTGTTCGGCAGCTTCCTGACCGGCTATATGACGGTTCGCATGTCCACCACCGTGCCCTGGCCGAATCCCAGCGAGGTGTTCGCGCTGCATGTCGGCGGCGCCAATGTGCCGCTGCTGCTGATCGCGATCATGACCTTCGTGCTGATCAGCAGCAGCGGCACGATGGCGATGGCGGTGATGCGCGGCTACGCGCGCGACCGCGAGAACACGGCGCGCCTGATGTTCGCCACCGCGCTGCTGGGCGCCACCTTTGTCGGCATGCAGGCCTTCGAGTGGAGCAAGCTGATCTCCGAGGGCGTGCGGCCCTGGGGCAACCCGATGGGCGCGGCGCAGTTCGGCGCCTGCTTCTTCATGATCACGGGCTTCCACGGCCTGCATGTGTCGATCGGCGTGATCTACCTGATCATCGTCGCGCTCAAGGTCCGGCGCGGCGACTACGAGAAACGCGGCGACTACCAGATCGTCGAGATCGCAGGCCTCTACTGGCACTTCGTCGACCTGGTTTGGGTCTTCATCTTTGCCTTCTTCTACCTCTGGTGAGGAGCGGTCATGAGCACCACCAAACAACATCCGATCGGCCTGTACCTGAAGATCTGGCTGCTGCTGTTCGTGCTCAGCGCCATGTCCTATATGGTCGACTACCTGCACCTGCAGGGCCTGCTGCGCTGGAGCCTGATCCTGATCTTCATGATGCTCAAGGCCGGGCTGATCGTCGCGGTCTTCATGCACATGGCCTGGGAACGCCTGGCGCTGATCTACGCGATCCTGCTGCCGCCGCTGTGCCTGCTGGTGCTGGTGGCGATGATGGCGATCGAGGCCAACCACACCTGGTTCACCCGGCTGCTGTTCTTCCGCTAGTTCGTCAGCCCGATGTCGACGCCCTCGCAAGAACTGACCCTGATGCGCGGCCGCAGCGGCGCCATGCCGGCGCGCCGGGCGCTGTGGCGCGAGTACCTGGTGCTGACCAAGCCGCGCGTCGTCGCGCTGATGCTGTTCACCGTGCTGGTGGGCATGCTGCTGGCGCCGCAGGCGCGGCCGCAGCCCTGGTGGCTGTGGCTGGTGGCGCCGCTGGGCATCGCGCTGGTGGCCGGCGCGGCCGCGGCGCTGAACCATCTGGTGGATAGGCATATCGACGCGCTGATGGCCCGCACCCGCGTCCGCCCGCTGCCGCGCGGCCGGCTCGGCGCGACCCAGGTGGCGCTGTTCGCGGCCCTGCTGGGCGCCGCCGGCCTGGCCCTGCTGCTGCTGACGACGAACCGGCTCTGCGCGCTGCTGACCCTGGCCTCGCTCGTGGGCTATGCGGTGATCTACAGCCTCTACCTGAAGCATGCGACGCCACAGAACATCGTGATCGGCGGCGCGGCCGGCGCGGCCCCGCCGCTGCTGGGCTGGGTGGCGGTGACCGGCAGCGCCGATCCCGGCGCGCTGCTGCTGTTCCTGATCATCTTCATCTGGACCCCGCCGCATTTCTGGGCCCTGGCGATCCACCGCCGGGAGGACTATGCACGGGCCGCGGTGCCGATGCTGCCGGTGATCCACGGCGTGCCCTACACGGCGCGGCGCGTGTTCGCCTATACCCTGGCGCTGCTGGCGGTGAGCCTGCTGCCCGCGGCGATCGGCATGAGCGGCGCGCTCTACCTGGCCGGCGCGTTGGCGCTGGGCGCGCGCTTCGCGCAGCTGGCCTGGCGGCTGCGGCGCGACGAGGCGCTGGCGATGCCGACCTTCCGCTACTCGATCGTCTACCTGTTCGGGCTGTTCGGATTCCTGCTGGCCGACCATTACCTCGGCTGAGCAGCCGCGGGGTGGACATGGCACCGACCTGGCCCTGCCTGCTGGCCCTGCTGGTGGCGCAGGCCGCCCAGGCTGCGGACCCGGTGAGCCTGCGCCTGTGCACCGCCGACCAGCCCTTCTATCCCTTCACGATGCCCGACGGCAGCGGCCAGCACCAGTTCCTGCTGCGCCTGGCCGCGCGCAAACTGCCGCTGACGCTGGACAACTACATGGCGCCGCGGCCGCGCTGCCTGCAGGACCTGCGCCAGGGCCGGGCCGATGCGGCCGTGGGCGTGTTCACCCGCGAGCGCCTGGGCTATCTGGCCTATCCCGGCCGCGGCGAGCAGCCGGATGCGGCCCAGGGCCTGGGCGAGGTGCGCTTTGTCGCCTACCGCCGCGTTGGCAGCGCGGTGAGCTGGGACGGCGAGCGCTTCGCGAACCTGGACGGCGGTGCGGTCGGCGTGCTGTTCGGCTTCGCCTATGGACCGAAGCTGGAGGCGCTGAAGCTGCCGATCGACGACCGCGCGATCGGCCATGAGCAGCTGCTGCAGAAGCTGGTGCGCGGCCGCAATCCGGTCGTGATCATGCAGGAGCGCCAGGGCGAGCAGTTGATCGCGCAGCGCTATGCCGGCCAGGTCGAGGCGCTGGAGCCGCTGTTCGAGCGCTTCACGCTCTACCTGATGGTGGGGCGGCCCTATCTGGCCCGGCATGGCGAGCTGGTGCGCGCCTACTGGCGCGCGATCGAGGCGGCGCGCGCCAGCGCCGAGTACCGCCAGTACCGCGTGCCGGCCGCCGGGCTCAGCGGCTCTTGAGCTCCAGCTGCTGGCGCAGCTCGCGCAGCGATGCGGCCGAGCGGCCGAACTGCAGCGCCGGCAGCCGCGCGGCCTTCGCGTCGAGGATGCGCGCGAAGGTGGAGCGCACGGTGGCCGGGTCGTCGTCGAAATCGCCATGGTGGCGCGCGCCGCTGAGCGGCTCGCGGCCGCCGCTCTGGTCCGGCGCCAGCACCAGGCCGGCCTTGGCGGAGGCGAACAGCTTGCTCAGCTCGGCGTCGGCCTCGATGCAGCGCTGCAGGCCCAGGACCGGCGTGCCGGCCTGCACCATCGGAATGCGCTGGCGCGCCTCGAAGGCGTTGGACACCAGGTAGAGCAGGGACTTGTTGTAGAGCTTGGCGCAGTTGTCGTCGCGCTCGGTCTGGTCGTCCAGCACATAGGTGGCGAAGTCCTGGATGCGGCCGCTCTTGATCGCCGGCAGGTAGTCGCGCTTGAAGAGCTCCACCGTGCAGGCCGGGGCCCACAGGGTGCAGGTGCTGATCTTCAGGCCCGCGGCCGCCAGCAGGCCCACCACCGGTGCCAGCAGGATGGAGCCGGCGCTGTGGCCGACCAGGTGGATCTCCAGCCCCTTCTCCTCCTTGGCCAGTGCGGCCAGGTGCCGCACCACCAGTGCCGCGGCGCCGCCGCGGTTCGAGGCGGCCAGCGCGTTCTCCTTCATCTCGTCCCAGGCGGCCTTGCCGGTCAGGCCGCGTGCCACCGGCTCCAGCAGGTCGTCCAGCCGGTCCAGCAGGAAGTCCTTGGCGGCGTCGAAGGCGCCCTCGGGGCGGCGCCGACGCACGGCGTCCTGCAGGATGTTGGTGATGGTGCTCCAGTAGTCGCTCTTCCAGATGAAGGCCAGCGGGTAGACGCCGCCGGACAGCAGGGCCGGCCGGTACTCGGCCAGGCGCTGCAGCGCCGACTGCTCGCTGACCAGGCCGCCATGCGCATACAGCAGCACCCGCTTCTTCGGCCAGGGCGCGATGGTGCGGCGCAGATCCTCGGCGAACAGGGTCGCGAGCTCGTCCTCGTTCATGCCGTATTCGCCGCCGGGGCGCAGCCGGCCCTCGTTGCCGACGCTGACCACATGCGGGCGCAGGGTCGCGAAGTCCACCTTGGTGGCGCCCGAGGGCGCGGCCAGGCGCGCGGCCGGCGCGGCCTCGGCGGTGGCCAGGCGGATGGGGGCGCCCAGGCGCGCCACCCAGACATCGGTGGCATGGCGCAGCCAGTCGTCGTAGGCGATGCGTGCGAAGCCCTTGCGGCCCCAGTCCGGCCCCCAGGAGTTCTGAATCCAGAAACCCTCGGTGTCGTAGGCGACGATCGCGAAGGCATGGCCGCCGTCGGGCGTCTCGCGCGGCTTGATGAAGCCGTTGGCGCCGACCTCGTCCCAGCCGCCATGCACCATCGAGGTGGCGTACAGCACGCCGACCTCGGCCAGCGCCGCGTGCATCGCGACCAGGTCCTTGTGGTTGACGCGGAAATAGGCGCCCAGCGGGCGCTGCTGCGCGTCCTCGACCCGTGCCTGCGTCAGGCCCTTGTTGGCGCCGCGCTTGAGCGCGTAGGGCCAGCTCGCCTCGGCGCAGACCCCATGCTTGTGCCAGCCCTTCATCGCGCCGCGCGCGCTGGAGCCGGAGTAGCCCTCGCCGGGCCATTCGTCGTAGCGGCGCGCCATGTCGTAGAGCATGCGCGGGCTGACCGGCGCGGTGTCCGGCACCACCTTGCGTCGGCGCAGCAGGTAGTTGGCGACGGTGGCCAGGCCGAAGCCGGTGCAGGCACCTTCCTGGCCCTGGTCGAGGATCGGCACCTCGTAGGCCCAGTAATCCTCCAGCGGGATGCGCGTCGGCACCTCGACCAGCGGCGGGATGTACATGCGGTCGCGGAAGTCCAGCGTGTCGCGGCGCGCGTTCAGCACGCGCTTGGGCTTGGTGCTCGTTGTCGTCGTCTTCTTGCTGGCCATCGCTTGCCTCCTGGTTGTTTTGCGGCAGGCGCGAGGCTGCCAGAGCCGCCCCCCGCTGCACATCCCCAGCAATGAGGGCGTCAGCCAAACAGCCCGGCGAGGTCGAAGCTCGAGCGCTGGCCGAGCGCGCCGCGGTGCCGGGCCAGCCAGGCCTGGGCGCGCTCGCGGCCCAGCGCCTTCAGCATGTCGAAGAACTTCAGGTTGGCGGCCAGCTTGCTGTCGGCGCGCAGCTCGCCCAGCACGTCGGCGGCCTCGATCAGATGGAAATGGGTGCGCAGCGCGCGCCGCTCCAGCGGGCCCAGGCTCCAGCCCGGCCAGCGCCTCGGCAGCTGCTCGCGCAGATGGGCGAACAGGCGCATCTCGCGCAGGAAGGTGGCGGAGAAGGCGATCTCCAGCGCGCGCTGCTGGATCGCGGCGGCGCCCACCGGCGTCGCCGGATGCTGCAGCGGGGTCAGCAGCACCAGCAGGATGTCGCGCGCCTCGCAGTCGAAGAACAGCGGGAACACCGCCGGGTTGGCCGCATAGGCGCC
Source organism: Roseateles sp. DAIF2 (assembly GCF_015624425.1). Classification (NCBI taxonomy): domain Bacteria; kingdom Pseudomonadati; phylum Pseudomonadota; class Betaproteobacteria; order Burkholderiales; family Sphaerotilaceae; genus Roseateles; species Roseateles sp. DAIF2. The sequence goes on from NZ_CP049919.1 coordinate 1,198,389, forward strand.
ATCCCAATAGGGCTCGCCGTCGATCTCGATGGCGCGATGCACGCTGGGCAGGCAGGCCGAGGCCAGCAGCGCCTCGCAGCTCAGCTCCTCGCGGCGGAACAGGCGCAGCTGGCCGCTGTTGGCCCGGGTCGCGGCGATGAACAGGCGCAGCGGGCTCTCGCGGCGCAGGCGCGCGAAATCGACCTGCGCCTCCAGGATGTCGCGCAGCGGATTCAGGTCCAGCGGGTTCAGCTGCTCGGGCGCCAGGTAATGGGTCCAATGCAGCATCAGCTTGAGCATCGGCGCCAGGCCCACGCCCTGGCCCTCGGGCAGCTCCTGGGTGAAATGCTCGGGCATGCTGGCCGCCACCGTGGTCCAGAAGCGCGCCAGCGCCGCGCGCGCACCGGCGCGGCCGCCCTCCATCAGGCCCTGGGCCAGCAGCACCGCATTCATCGCGCCGGCGCTGGTGCCGCTGACGCCGTCGAAGCGCAGCCGCCCGTCCTCCAGCAGCGCGTCCAGCACGCCCCAGGTGAAGGCGCCATGCGCGCCGCCGCCCTGCAGGGCCAGGTTGATGGAATGTTGGATGGGAGCGGTACCGAACCAAGGCATCGTTGTCGCCGCTCCTGCGGGTCGCCGCTACACGGTCGGCACCGGTACCGGCACCGGGCTTGGAACCGGGGAGGGCGCGGGCTCGGGGGCCGGTACCACCACGTCGATGGTTTTCTCGATGACCTTGCCGGTCACCTTGACGCCAGTGCTGACCACCGCGCCGGTCACCGAGATCGCGGCGCCGGCCGCAGCTCCGGCCACGCTGACGACGGCGCAGCCCGTCAGCGGCAGGGCCGTCGACAGCAGCAGGAACGGGGTCAGGAACAGCGTGGGGCGAAGGCGCAGCATGTCCGCATTGTGCCCAAAGCCGCGCCTGTGCCATGCTCCACCCCATCATGTTTGCCGTTTATGGATTGCAGGGGCGGCTCTACAGCGGGCCGCTGGAGCGGGTGCGCGAGCTGGGCGCGGTGCAGGCCGTGGCGCGGCTGCGCGCGCTGGCCGGCGTGCAGCGCCAGGAGCAGCCCGGCCTGGCCGAGGTGGTGGCCGCGCAGCGCGAGGCCCAGCCCAGCGGCTGGGCCGGCCTGGGCGGCGGCGCGGCCGGCGCCCAGGCCTATGCGCAGACCGCCGGCGAGGCGGCACGCCAGCCGCTGACCCTGGTGCAGCAGCTGATGAGCCGGCGGCTGGTGACGGTGCCGCTGTCGGCCACGGTGCGCGAGGCCTGGGCCACCCTGGCGCGCGCCGGCGTCGGCCAGGCGCCGGTCTTGAACGAGGCCGGCGCCCTGGTGGGCCTGATCAGCCGGGCCGATCTGCTGCGCGAGCAGCTGCTGCCGCTGGATCTGGCCGAGGCGCCGGCCTGGGCCGAACGTCTGGCCGCGCCGGTGGCCGCGGCGATGTGGAGCCCGGTGCCCAGCGCCCAGCCCGACACCGGCGTGCGCGAAGCCGCCCAGCTGCTGCTGGAGCTGCATCTGCCGGGCCTGCCGGTGCTGGACGAGCAGGGCCAGCTGCAGGGCTTCCTGTCGCGTAACGATTTGCTACGCGCGCTGACGCACGAGCCGCCGCTGGATCTCTGGAGCTGATCTCTCCCCCCCAACAAAGCCGCGCCGGGCGTGAAAAAGCACGCTGCCGGCGCGGGGCGGGGGCCGTGCAAGGCCGCGGTGGCCGCTTAGGATGCCGCCATGTCCTCCACCGCCGCCGTCACCCATCCGCCCGCCCTGCAGCAGTTCGCGCATGAGCTGCCGGACGCCTGCGAACGGCTGGCCTATGTCAAGCAGATGACGGCCCAGGCCGCCAACAAGGTGCTGGGCCTGGTCGAAGGCGCGCAGGACGATGCCGAGCAGGTGCGCCGCCAGGGCACCGACCTGTCCGAATCGCTGGCCCGCATGGCCACCTCGCCGGAGCTGAGCCTGGAGCGCGCGCGCTCGATGATGAAGCTGTGCGCCGCCTACGCGGCCACCGCCGCCAGCTTCGCCGCGCGCGAGAAGGGCCTGCACAGCGAGATCATGATGGCGCAGGACTTCCAGGACCTGTCCGGCCAGGTGATCAACAAGGTGATCCGCATGCTGGAGCAGGCGGAGGGCCCGCTCAATGAACTGGTCGGCGAGACGCCCGTCGCGCCGCCGCCGGCCGCGCCCGAGCAGCTGCAGGGCGTGCAGACGCCCGACAAGGCCCTGAAGCAGGACGACGTCGACGACCTGCTGGCCTCGCTGGGCTTCTAGGTCTCCAGCAGGCGCTTGGCCTGCAGCACCACCGGCAGATCCACCATGCGGCCGTCCAGCTTCACCGCGGCACCGTTCGCCGCCGCATCGGCCGCGACGACGCGCCTGGCCCAATCCAGCTCCTGCTCGCTGGGCCGCAAGCCCTCATGCACGCCCTCGACCTGCCTGGGGTGGATGCATAGCTTGGCGCCGAAGCCGTAGCGGCGCGCGCGCCGCACATCCGCATGCAGCCGGTCCGCATCGCCGGTCTGTACGGTGACGCCGTCCACCGCCGGCGCCAGGCCGGCGATGCGGGTGTGCATCGCCAGCGCGAAGCGCAGCGGCGCCAGTTCGCTTTCATCTTCATCGCAAGCGATGCCGGTGTCGGCCATGAAGTCGATATGGCCCAGCACCAGGCGCAGCACGCCGGGCACCGCGGCGATCTCGGCCAGCGCGGCCCAGCCGCGCGCCGACTCGATCAGCGGCAGCAGCGGCACGCCATGCGGCGCCAGCGCGGCCAGGGCCACGGGCGACTCCACCTTGGGGCACATCAGCCCCGCCAGCCCCGGCAGCCGGTCCAGCAGGGTCAGGTCTTGCCGCCAGTCGGCCGAGCCCGGCGCGTTGAGACGCAGCAGCAGCGGCACGCCTTGTTCGCGCAGCGCCGGCCATTGCGCGGCGATCGCGGCGCGCGCCGCGTCCTTGTCGGCCGACGGTACCGCGTCTTCCAGGTCCAGGATCACCGCATCGGCGCCGCTGACCAGCGCCTTGGCGAAGCGCTCCGGCCGATTGCCGGGCACGAACAGCAGGCTGCGCGCCTGCGCCAGCGGCCGGTTCACGAACCCAACCCCAGTTCGCGCAGGATCGCGTCGTTGTGCTGGCCCACCGCGGGGATTGGGTCCATGCGCGGCTCGTAGGCGGCGTTGCGGCCTGGCGGCTTCAGCGCGGCGATGGGGCCGGCCGGCGAACCGACCTCGGTCCAGCGCCCGCGCGCGGCCAGCTGCGGATGCTGCCAGACATCGGCCATCGCGTTGACATCGGCATTGGCGATCTGCGCGCGGTCCAGGCGCTCGCGCAGCTGCGCGCTGGTCAGGGTGGCGAAGCGCTCCAGGATCAGCGCGCGCAAGGCCTCGCGGTGCTCGTTGCGCAGCGCATTGCTGGCGAAGCGCGCGTCGGTGGCCAGCTCCGCTTGCTCCAGCACCACCGCGCAGAAGGCCACCCACTCTCGTTCGTTCTGCAGGCCCAGCATCACGGTGCGGCCGTCGCCGGCCTGGAAGGGGCCGTAGGGATAGATGGTCGCGTGGGCGGCGCCTGCGCGCGGCGGCGGCGCGGCGCCGTCGTAGGCGTAGTAGAGCGGGTAGCCCATCCATTCGCCCAGGGCCTCCAGCATCGAGACATCGATGTGCGAGCCCTCGCCGCTGCGGCCGCGCAGCAGCAGCGCGTTCAGGATGCCGGTGTAGGCATACATCGCGGCGGCGATGTCGGCGATCGAGGCGCCGGCCTTGACCGGCTCGTCCGGCGTGCCGGTCACCGAGAGGAAGCCGGCCTCGGCCTGGATCAGCAGGTCGTAGGCCTTGCGATCGCGGTAGGGGCCGTCATTGCCATAGCCCGAGATGTCGCAGACGATCAGGCGCGGGTAGCGGGCGCGCAGGGTCGCGGCATCCAGCCCCAGGCGCGCGGCGGCGCCGGGCGCGAGGTTCTGCACGAACACATCGGCCCGGGCCAGCAGGCGCTGCATCACCTCGGCCGCTGCGGGGCTCTTCAGGTCCAGCGCCAGGCTTTCCTTGGAGCGGTTGACCCAGACGAAATGCGAGCATTGGCCGGCCACGCGGGTGTCGTAATGGCGGGCGAAATCGCCCTCGCCGGCGCGCTCCACCTTGATGACGCGAGCGCCCTGGTCGGCCAGCTGGCGGGTGCAGAAGGGCGCGGCGATCGCGTGTTCGAGCGAGACGACGGTGATGCCGTCGAGCGGGCGGGGTCGGGTGTTGCTCATCGCGGCCTCGTGTTCTTCTTCAGTCGATCTTCGCGCCGGAGGCCTTGACGATCTTGGCCCAGCGGTTGATGTCCTCCTGCAGCAGCGCGGCGAACTGCTGCGGTGTCGTGCTGCCGGCCAGCTCCACGCCCTGCGCGGTCAGCGCGGTGCGCGTCTCGCCATTGGCCAGCACCTTGCCCATCGCGTCCTGCAGCTTGCGCTCGATCTCCGCGCTGACGCCGCGCGGCGCGAACAGGCCCACCCACAGGGTGCCGGCATAGCCCGGCACCTTCTCGCCGATCGCCGGCACCTCGGGCAGGGCGGGCGAGCGCTGCGGCGAGCTGACGCCCAGCGCCAGCAGGCGGCCGCTCTTCAGATAGCCCAGCACCGAGGGCAGGCTGGCGAAGGCCATCGGCACCTGGCCGCCGATCACGTCGGTCAGTGCCGGCGCGACGCCCTTGTAGGGAATGTGCTGGATCGACAGGCCCGCGGTGCTGTTCAGCATCTCGCCCAGCAGATGGTTCAGGGTGCCGTTGCCGGCCGAGGCGTACTGATAAGTGTCCGGCTTGGCCGCCTTCACCACCTTCAGGAATTCGTCCAGGCTCTTGGCCGGGAAGGCCGGATTCACCACCAGCACGTTCGGCACCGCGCCGACCAGCGCGATCGGCGCGAAGTCCTTCACCGGGTCGAAGCCCGGCGCCTTGTAGACGGCCGGGTTGATCGCCTGGCTGCTGCTGATCGTCATCAGCAGCGTATGGCCGTCCTTGGCGGCCTTGGCCGCGGCCTGAGTGCCGATATTGCCGCCGGCACCGACCCGGTTCTCGATCACCACGGTGCCGCCCAGCACCTCGCCCAGACGTTGGCCGACGATGCGCGCGACGATGTCGTTGGTGCCGCCGGCGTTCTGCGGCACGATCAGCGTGATCGGCTTGGCGGGGTAGTCGGAAGCGTGAGCGCTGAAGCCGAGGGTGGCGAGGCCGGCGGCCAGGGCGAGTGCGTAGCGGCGTTGCATGGGCGATGTCTCCGTTGATGTGGCGCCGATCTTGGCCGCGCCCCGGGCCTGCAACAATGGCCTTTTTTGGGAGCGAGCCTTCCGGGATCCGGAAGGCTGGCCGGTACCGACGCCATGCATCTGAGCCTGGGCGATCTGCGCCTCTTCACCGCCGTGGCCGAGCTGGCCAACCTGACCCGCGCGGCCGAGCGGGTGCATCTGTCGCTGACCGCGGCCAGCACGCGGGTGCGCGCGATCGAGGCCCAGGCCGGCCTGCCGCTGCTGGAGCGCCAGGCGCGCGGCGTCAAGCTGACGCCGGCCGGCGAGGCCTTCGCCCATCACGCGCGGTTGATGCTGCAGCAGGCCGAGGCGCTGCGTAGCGAGCTGCAGGAGTACGGCGGCGGGCTGCAGGGCCATGTGCGGGTGTTCGCCAACACCACCGCGGTGACCGAATTCCTGCCCGAGATCCTGGCCGGCTTCCTGGCCGCGCATCCGCGCATCACGGTGGGCCTGCGCGAGCATGCCAACCACGAGATCGCGCGCGGCGTGCGCGAGGGCCGGGCCGACCTCGGCATCGCCGCCGGCCAGCTCGACAGCCAGGGCCTGGCGGCCTTCCATTTCGCGACCGACCGGCTGGTGCTGGTTACCGCCCGCCGTCATCGCCTGGCGCGCCGCGCCCAGGTCGCGCTGGCAGAGGTGCTGGGCGACGCCCTGGTCGGCATGCACGAGGGCAGCACGATCGAGCGCTTCCTGGCCCGCGTGGTCGAGGACATGGGCCTGCCCGCGCCCAAGCTGCGCGTGCAGGTCGGCAGCTTCGACGCGATGTGCCGCATGGTGGAGGCCGGCGTGGGCCTGGGCATCGCACCGGAATCGGCGGCGCGGCGCCATCAGGCTGCCGGCATGGGCATCGCGCTGGTGGCGCTATCGGATCCCTGGGCGCTGCGCGAGCGCTACCTGCTGACGCGTGCCGGCCAGCGCCTGCCGCCCTATGCGCAGGAACTGATCGAGCGCATCTGCGCCCATCACGGCGCGGTCTGGCCCGACGGGCCTACCAGCTGAAGGGATTGAGCCGGTAGTAGCGCGCCAACTCCTGGTACAGCGCCGGATGCTCCTGCGCCAGGCGCAGCGGCTGCTCGAAGAAGACCTCGCTGGCCACCGCGAAGAACTCGGCCGGGTCGGTGGCGCCATAGGCGTCCAGCACACCCTCCTCACCGCGCGCCAGGCGCTGCTGCAGCGCCTCGAACTCGGCGCTCATCACGCGCGACCAGCGCGCATGGGCGGCGCGGTCGCGCAGCACCGGCGCACCGTTGGCATGGCCCTTGGCCTGGTCCAGCTGGTGCGCGAACTCGTGGATCACGACGTTGCGGCCGTCGGCCGGATCGGCCGCGCCCTCCAGCACGTCCTGCCAGGACAGGATCACCTGGCCCTGGGTCCAGGACTCGCCGGACAGCAGGCGGCGCTGCTCCATCTGCACGCCGGCGGCGCCCTGGGCGACGCGGTCGACGACAAAGGCGCGCGGGTAGAGCAGCACCTGGCTCAGCTTGGGGTAGTAACCGCGCGAGGCGCCCAGCAGCGGCAGGCAGGCCTGGGCCGCGATCGTCACGCGCATCTCGTCGGTCACGGTCAGGCCGGCGCAGCCGATGATGGGCTTCTCGGCCAGGAACACCAGCATCAGGCGCTTCAGGCGCAGCTGCAGGTCCGGCGGCAGGCTTGCGACCAGCGGCACGCGCCGGCGCAGGATGCGGCGCCAGGCCTGCGGGAAGGGTTGGCGCTGCAGGCGCGCGCGGCGTCGGGCGCGCCACAGCGGTTGGCCGGCCAGCCAGGCGATCAGCGCCAGGGCGAGGCCGCAGACGATCAGCAGGGCCATGGCGCGCTTCCTCGTTGGGGTATGCAGCCCAGATGGCCCCGGCCGGCGCGATTTCAAGTCTGCGGGTACGCTGCGGGTCCATGCACGACGACTCCCATGCTTCCTCATCCGCCTCCTCGCTGCGCGCCTGGCAGGTCATCGGCGGCGGCATCGCCGGCCTGGTGCTGACCATCGGCCTGGCGCGCTTCGCCTACACGCCGCTGCTGCCGCAGATGCAGGCCCAGGCCGGGCTGTCGGACCTGGCGGCCGGCTGGCTGGCCGCGATCAACTATGCCGGCTATATGAGCGGCGCGCTGCTGGCGGCCTGGCTGGAGGATGCGCAATGGCGGCACCGGCTCTACGGTTGGGGCCTGCTGCTGGCGCTGGCCAGCACCGCGCTGATGGCGGCCAGCGACAACCTCTGGGTCTGGGCCCTGTCGCGCTATCTGGGCGGGCTGACCGGCGCGGCCGGCATGCTGCTGGGCTCGGGCCTGGTGCTGGGCTGGCTGATGCGCGCCGGGCGCCGGCCCGAGCTGGGCCTGCATTTCATGGGCCTGGGGCTGGGCATCGTGGTCTCGGCGCTGGGCGCGATGGCGATGACGCGGCTGGCCTTCGACTGGGCCGGGCAATGGCTGGGCTTCGCGCTGCTGGGCCTGCTGTTCCTGGCGCTGGCCTGGGCCTGGCGCCCGCCGGTGCCGCCCGCGGCGGCGGCCGCGCGCCCGGACGCGCCGCCGCCACGGCGCTGGATGCTGCTGATGGCGGCGATGTATTTCTGCGCCGGCTGGGGCTTCGTGATCAGCGCCACCTTCACGGTCGCGATCGTCGAGCGCCAGCCGCTCTTGGCCGGGCAAGGCCCCTGGGCCTGGCTGCTGGTCGGGCTGGCGGCGACGCCGGCGGTGTTCCTCTGGGACCATGTGGCGCGCGCGCTCGGCGAGCTGAACGCGCTGCTTTTGGCGCTGGCGCTGCAATGCGCCTCGGTGCTGCTGGCGGCGCTGTCGGGCAGCCTGGTCGCGGCGCTGGCCGGAGCCCTGCTGTACGGCGCCACCTTCATCGGCATCGTCAGCCTGACCCTGGCCCTGGTCGGACGGCGCTCGCCGGCCAATCCCGGCAAGGCGATGGCGCGGCTGACGCTCAGCTACGGCGTCGCACAGATCAGCGCACCGGCGCTGGCCGGCGCGATGGCCCAGGCCAGCGGCAGCTACCGCGCCGCGCTGTGGCTGACCGCCGCGGTGCTGGTGCTGGGCATGGGCCTGTTGCTGCGGCTGCGCCGCGAGGGGCTGTAGCGGGCGGACAGGGGCTTAACGCCCTTTGGACTCTTCCAGCTCGATGCTCTGCAAGGTGCGCCAGTCGGTGCAGACGAAATAGGCGTCTTCCAGGATGATGTCGCGCAGCGAGCCGTCGCCGCGCGCCATGCGGCCGTCCTGGCAGATCAGGCTGCTGCGCTGGCCCTTGGCGTCGGCCAGGTGCTTGCCGACCGCGACGCTGTCGCGGATCAGGTGCAGCACGCCCAGCAGCAGCGCGATGCCGGCCAGGGTGATCGCGACGCCGCCGATGATCTGCAGCGTCTCGCCCAGCATCGAGGGCGCGGGCGGCGCCACCCGGCCGGGCAGGGCCGCCGCCGCGCGCACCGGCGCCGCCGGTGCCTCCCGAGGCGCCTGGGGGCGCGAGGAGCCGGGTTTGAGGGCGGCGCGGTTGAGGCCGCCGCCGGAGCGGGATTGCGAATTGGCCATGACGGATGGGCGGTACATCCAGTCCTGGCGACCGCCGCACGGCTCGACTTAAATCGGTGGCATTCATTTGTGCGTCAGGCGCGCAAAATGGCCGGGCCGCCGGCGCCGGATACCGCCGCTTGCAAATTTTTCGCCGGGCTTGCGAGATCCTGTCGGCCCGGCGGGAACTGCGGCGTTGGAGTGGGCATGCCGGACGGCGCTCCATGCTAGGGTCCGAGGAAACAGGGCGGCCCATCAGCGCCGCCGATCTAGGAGGAAGAAAATGACGCGACAACCGCCGAATCCCGGGGCACGCAGCCGCGGCCGCCAGCTGATGGCCGGCACCCTGAGCCTGGCCCTGGTCGCCACGCCTGCGCTGGCCGAGGATCAGAAGGTCGAGCTGCGCTCCAGCGGCGACTATGTCTCGCAGCGCCTGCCCGACGGCACGCGCGAGGTGGAGCTGGACCGCCAGCTGTCCGGCTCCTGCCGCTTCAACCGCACCTGGGGCTATGACCTCAGCAACAAGGAGCTGTGGGTCAATGGCGGCTGCGCCGGGCGCTTCCGCCTTAGCGGCGACTTCAAGGACGAGGAGCGCAGCGGCAACTCCTCGAACGCCGGCATCGCGGTGGCGGCGGTGGCGGCGATCGCCGGCCTGGCGCTGCTGGCCTCGCACAACCGCGACAAGGACAAGGACCGCGACCGGCCCGACTACAACGACGGCGGCAACAACAACAACGGCGGCAGCGGCTATGCGCGCCAGATCCGCGGCGCCGGCAATATGTGCATGGACATCAGCGGCCGGGTGCGCGAGGGTGCGCCGGCCATCCTCTACAACTGCAACAACGGCGACAACCAGCGCTTCGACTGGGGCCGCGGCGGCGAGCTGCGCGTCGGCGGCCTGTGCCTGGACGTGGCCGGCGGCAACCGCGACAACGGCGCCCAGGTGATCGCCTTCCGCTGCAACGGCGACGACAACCAGCGCTGGCAGATGCGCGGCAACCAGATCCGCAGCCGCATGAACGGCAAATGCCTGGATGTGCGCGACGGCCGCATCCGCGCCGGCCAGCCGCTGCAGCTGTGGGACTGCCATGGCGGCGAGAACCAGCGCTGGTGGTGGTAACGATGAGCGGCGGCGAGCGGGGAGGTCGATGATGAAGACGACGACGATGACACGCAAGATCGCGCTGCTGGGCCTGCTGGCCCTGGGCGGCGCCGGGGTCCAGGCCGGGCCGGACGGCTCGGTGACGCTGGAGGAATACCACCGCGACCTGCTGCGCTCCTGGCATGCGCTGGACCTGGACGGCGATGGCTACATCACGCGCGCCGAGCTGAAGTCGCTGCCCAGGAAGGCCCAGGGCATGCTGGGCTCGCTGCGCCGCTCCGACAGCGACGGCGACGGCCGCCTGTCCTTCAAGGAGGTGGTGGCCACGCGCATGGCGGCCTTCGAGGCCGCCGACCTCAACCAGGACGATGTGCTGTCCAAGGACGAGATCGAGGCCTATGAGGCCAAGCTGCGCAGCGAGCGCAAGAAGAAGCCCTGACCCTTAGGGCGAGCCCTGCTCGAAGCGCTCCCCGCGTTCGGCCATGCGGCGCAGCAGCGCGGCCGGCGCGAAGCGCTCGCCATGCGCGGCGGCCAGCTCGTCCGCCCGGGCGACGAAGGCCGGCAGGCCGCGCGCATTGATGAACTGCAGCGCGCCGCCCTCGAAGGGCGCAAAGCCCCAGCCGAGGATGGAGCCGACGTTCGCGTCCGGCACCGAGCGCAGCACGCCTTCCTCCAGGCAGCGCGCGGCCTCGTTGGCCTGCACCAGCATCAGCCGGTCGATCAGCTCGCGCTGGCTGGGCTGGGCGGCGGCCGGCGGGTAGAGCCGCACCAGCTCCGGCCACAGGGTCTTGTCGCCATCGGCCCAGTCGTAGAAACCGCGGCCGACCTTTTTGCCGACGCGGCCGAGTTCGCTCAGGGCGCGCAGCACGGCCTCGCCCGGATGCTCGCGATAGGGCCGGCCCTCGGCGGCCAGGTCCTTGCGGGTCTGCTCGGCGACATGCACGCCCAGGCTCAGCGAGACCTCGTCCTGCAGGGCCAGCGGCGGCATCGGCATGCCGGCGGCCAGGCCCGCGGCCTCGATCGAGCGCGGATGCACGCCCTCGCGCAGCATCGCCAGGCCCTCCATCAGATAGGTGGCGAACACCCGGCTGGTATAGAAGCCGCGCGCATCGTTGACGACGATCGGCGTCTTGCCGATCTGCCGCACATAGTCGAAGCCCAGCGCCAGGGTCTCGGACGAGGTCGCGGCGCCGACGATGATCTCGACCAGCGGCATCTTGTCGACCGGCGAGAAGAAATGCAGGCCGATGAAGTTGGCCGGTCGGGCGCTGGCCTGGGCCAGGCCGGTGATCGGCAGGGTCGAGGTGTTGGAGGCGAACACCGCATCGTCGGCCAGCCGGGCCTCGGCCAGGCGGGTCACCTCGGCCTTCAGCGCGCGGTCCTCGAACACCGCCTCGATCACCAGCTCGCAGCCGGCCAGATCGGCATGGTCGGTGCCGGTGCGGATCAGCGCCAGCCGGGCCTCGCGCTGCGCAGGTGTGAGCCGGCCTTTTTTGACCGCGCGGTCCAGCAGCGTCTGCGAATGGCGCTTGCCCTGCTCGGCCGCCTCCGGCGAGACGTCCAGCAGCACGACCTCGATGCTGGCCTCGGCCGAGACATGGGCGATGCCCGCGCCCATCATGCCGGCGCCGAGCACGCCGATGCGCCGCAGCTGGCGGCGCGGCGGCCCGGCCGGCCGCGAGGCGCCCTTCTTGATCGCGTTCAGCTGGTACCAGAGGGTCGAGATCAGATGCCGCGAGGCCGGGCTGATCACGCAGACGGCGAAGAAGCGCGACTCGATCTCCAGCGCCCGGTCGATGTCGGTCAGCCCGCCCTCGAACACGCTGGACATGATGTGGACCAGGGCCGGGTAATTGCCCTGGCTCTTGGCGCCGGCCACCGCGGGCGCAATCGAGAACAGCTGGGCCACGGCCGGCGCGCGTGAATCGCCGCCGGGGTAGCGGAACTTCGGCGCATCCCAGGGCTGCAGCGGCTTCGGGTTGGCGGCGATCCAGTGGCGCGCCGCCGCCAGCGCCGCGTCGGCATCGGGCGCGAGCTCATGCACCAGGCCGCTGGACAGGGCCTCGGCGGCGCGGATGTCGCTGCCTTCGCCCATCCATTGCAGGGCCTGCTGCATGCCGACCAGGCGCGGCAGGCGCTGCGTGCCGCCGCCGCCGGGCAGCAGGCCCAGCTTGACCTCGGGCAGGCCCAGGCGCGCGCGGCCGTCGTCGATCACGATGCGGCGATGGCAGCCCATCGCGATCTCCAGCCCGCCGCCCTTGCACTGGCCGTTCAGGATCGCGACGACCGGCTTGCCGCAGCGCTCGAAGCGGCGGATGAAGCGCTTCAGCGCCATCGAGGCCTCGAAGGCCTGCTGCGCCGTGCTCAGCGCCTGCAGGCGGTCGATGTCGGCGCCGGCCAGGAAATCCTTCTTGCCGGAGCGCAGGATCAGGCCGGTGACACCGGCGTCCTGGTCCTCCAGCAGATCGGCCAGGCCGCGCAGCGGCGCTGCCAGCGCCTCGTTGAGGATGTTCATCGAGTGGCCTGGCAGGTCCATCGTGGCGACAACGACGCCGTCTTCGCCCTTCTCGATGTGCAATGCGTTGCTGTTGCTCATGATCAGACTCGCTCGATGATGGTGGCGATGCCCATGCCGCCGCCGACGCACAAGGTCGCGCAGCCGGTGCGCAGGTCGCGGCGCTCCAGCTCGTCGAGCAGGGTGCCCAGCAGAATGCAGCCGGTGGCGCCCAGCGGATGGCCCAGCGCGATCGCGCCGCCGTTGACATTGACCCGGTCCAGGCTCACGCCGAGGTCGCGCGCGGTCTTCATCGGCACCACCGCGAAGGCCTCATTGATCTCCCACAGGTCGATCTCGGCCGCCTCCATGCCGGCCTGCCGCAGCGCTTTCTCGCAGGCTGGCGCCGGGCCGGTCAGCATGATGGTCGGCTCGGAGCCGATCACCGCCGCGGCGCGGATGCGCGCGCGCGGCTGCAGGCCCGCCGCTGCGCCGCCGGCCTTGGAGCCGACCAGCATCAGCGCGGCGCCGTCGACGATGCCCGAGGAGTTACCGGCATGGTGCACATGGGCGATGCGCTCCACGGTCGTGTACTTGCGCAGCGCGGTGGCATCGAAGCCCATGCCGCCCATCATGGCGAAGGAGGGCTCCAGCTTGGCCAAGGTCTCGGGCGTGGTGCCGGGGCGGATGGTCTCGTCCTGCGCCAGCAGGGGCAGGCCGGCGATGTCCTGCACCGGCACGATCGAGCGCTCGAAGTGGCCGGCTTCGCGTGCGGCCGCGGCGCGGCGGTGCGACTCGCTGGCATAGGCGTCGAGCGCGGCACGGTCAAAGCCCTCCAAGGTGGCGATCAGGTCGGCGCTGACGCCCTGCGGGATGAAGCCCAGCGCCGCGTTGACCCGCGGGTCCATGAACCAGGCGCCGCCGTCGCTACCCATGGGCCAACGACTCATCGACTCGACACCGCCGGCCACCACCAGTTGCTCGAAGCCGCTGGCCACCTTGGCCGCGGCCAGGTTGATCGACTCCAGCCCCGAGGCGCAAAAGCGCGATTGGGTGACGCCGCCGACGCTCTGCGCCCAGCCGGCATCCAGCACCGCGGTGCGGGCGATGTCGGCGCCCTGTTCGCCGACCGGGGTCACGCAGCCCAGCACCACATCATCGACCTGCGCGGTGTCGAGCCCCAGGCGCTGCTGCAGCGCCTGCAGCAGGCCGCGCAGCAGCCAGACCGGGCTGGCCTGGTGCAGGCCGCCGTCCTTCTTGCCCTTGCCGCGCGGCGTGCGGACATGGTCGTACAGATAGGCATCGAACATGGCTTGTCTCCTGGGCCGACCCTCACATGAAGCGCGAGGCCAGCTCTTTCATGATCTCGTTGGTGCCGCCGTAGATGCGCGCCACCCGCGCGTCGGCATAGAGCTCGGCGATCGGGTACTCCATCATGTAGCCGTAGCCGCCGAACAGCTGCAGGCATTCGTCCATCACCTGGCAGGCCAGGTCGGTGGTCCAGGCCTTGGCCAGCGCGGCGCGGGCCGGGTCCAGCTGACCCTGCAGATGGGCGGCGATGCAGGCGTCGACCAGGGCGCGCGCGGCCAGCAGCTGGCTCTGCACCTCGGCCAGCTTGAAGCGGGTGTTCTGGAACTCCCAGACCGGCTTGCCGAAGGCGCGGCGCTCCTTGGTATAGGCCAGCGCCTCGGCCAGCGCGCGCTCCATCGCGCCGACGGCGCTGACCGCGATGATCAGACGCTCCTGCGGCAGTTCCTGCATCAGCTGGGCGAAGCCCAGGCCCTCCTGCCCGCCCGCGCCGCCCAGCAGGTTGGCGACGGGCACCCGGACCTCATCGAAGAACAGCTCCGAGGTGTCCTGTGCCTTCATGCCGATCTTGTCGAGGTTGCGGCCGCGGCGGTAGCCCTCGACCAGGCTGCCGTCCTCGTGTTCGACCTCGGCCACCAGCAGCGACAGGCCCTTGGCGCCGGCCTCGGCGCCGGTGCGGCAGACCACGATGACGAGGTTGGCGTTCTGGCCGTTGGTGATGAAGACCTTCTGGCCGGAGAGCCGGTAATGGTCGCCCTCGCGCCGGGCGCGGGTGGCGACGCTCTGCAGGTCGGAGCCGGTGCCGGGCTCGGTCATCGCGATCGCGCCGACCAGCTCGCCGCGGGCCATGCGCGGCAGCCAGCGCTGCTTCTGGGCCTCGCTGCCATGGTGCAGGATGTAGGGCGCGACGATGGCCGAATGCAGGCCGCCGCCGAAGCCGCTGAGGTTGGCCTTGGCCTGCTCCAGCAGGATCACCGCGTCATGGCCGAAGTCGCCGCCGGCGCCGCCGTAGCGCTCGGGCATCGAGGCGCACAGCAGGCCCTGGGCGCCGGCCTCCAGCCAGGTGTCGCGGCCCATCATGCCGGCCTCGCGCCAGGCGGCGGCGCGCGGCACCCAGCGCTCGCTGAAGAAGCGCGCCACGCCGTCCTGCAGCATGCGGTGCTCGTCGCTCATCCAGCTCGAGGGGAACAGGGGCAGGCTCATCGTTTCGTCGTCTCCTGCGCGGCCAGCTGCTGGCGCACGCTCTCGTTGATCAGGCGCAGCTCGGCCAGGGTGGCGTCGATATGGCTGCGCTTCTCCTCCAGCTCGGCGATCGCGGCGCCGGTGCGCTCCAGCGTCCATTGCAGTTGCCGGGCCCGACCCTCGCCATGGGCGCCGTAGAGGTCGAGGAAATGCTTGATCTCGTCCAGCGAGGAGCCGATCGCCTTGGCGCGCTGGATGATCTTCAGCCGCGCGCGCTCGCGCTGGCCGTAGACCCGCGCGCCGTTGATGCGGCGCGGCGCCAGCAGGCCCTTGTCCTCGTAGAAGCGGATCGCGCGCGGCGACAGTGCGAACTCGGCGCAGAGCTCGGTGATGCCCCACAGCCGCTCCTGCGGCGCGCCCGCGCTCGTGTCGGCCAGCATTTCCAGCGCCGCGGCCTTGGCCCGCCTGTCCATCCGAGTTCCCGCTTCGAGTCGATGACGGGGGCCATGCTAGGCCGCCCGGCTGCCCGGCGCCTGCGCGTATTCACCAATATGAAAGCAGGGTGACGTTAACGGAAGCTCACGCCATCGCTTCGCGAGGAGCCGCGATGGTGGGGGATGCGATGCCGTACCGCAGCGTGTTCAGGCCGGGCCTGCCGGCCGGGCAGCGCCTCTGGGTCACGCCGCCCGAGGTGCTGAAGTGAGCGCCATCGTCTCGCGGCTAGACCCGCGCTCGGCCGCCTTCCACGCCAATGCGCAGCGCATGGCCGAGCGCCTGGCCGAGGTGAGGGCGCTGGAGGCGCGGGTGGTGGCCGAGTCGGAGCGCCGGCGCGAGCGCTTCGAGGCGCGGGGTCAGCTCTTGCCGCGCGAGCGGGTGGCGCGGCTGCTGGATCGGGGCAGCGGCTTTCTGGAGCTGTCCAGCCTGGCGGGGCTGGGTCTGCATGACGACGACGGGCGCGAGACGGTGCTGGGCGGCGGCGCCATCGTCGGCATCGGCCGGGTGGCGGGCAAGCGGGTGCTGGTCTCGGCCAGCGACAGCGGCATCAAGGGCGGCACCGTGCCGCCGCTGGGGCTGAAGAAGGCGCTGCGCGCGCAGCAGATCGCGCTGGAGAACCGGCTGCCGCTGATCCATCTGGTGGAGAGCGGCGGCGCCAATCTGCTGTACCAGGCCGAGATGTTCGTCGAGGGCGGGCGCAGCTTCGCGAACCAGGCCCGGCTCTCGGCCGCCGGCATCCCGCAGATCGCGGTGGTGCATGGCTCGTCGACCGCCGGCGGCGCCTACCTGCCGGCGCTGTCGGACTATCTGGTGCTGGTGCGGCAGCGCTCGCAGATCTTCCTGGCCGGCCCGCCGCTGGTGAAGGCCGCGATCGGCGAGGACGCCAGCGAGGAGGAATTGGGCGGCGCGGCCCTGCATGCCGGCACGACCGGCCTGGGCGACTACCTGGCGGAGGACGATGCCGAGGCGATCGCGCTGGTGCGCGAGCTGTTGGACAAGCTGCCCTGGGACGGCGCCGCCTCGGCGCCAGAGGCGCCGAGGCCCTTGTACCCGGCCGAGGAGCTGCTGGGCATCGTGCCGGCCGAGGAGCGCGAGCCCTATGACGCGCGCGAGCTGATTGCGCGCCTGGTCGACGCATCCGACTGGCTGGAGTTCAAGCCGCTCTACGGCGCCGAGACCCTGTGCGGCCATGCCCGCATCGAGGGCCATGCGCTGGGCATCCTGGCCAACAACGGGCCAATCCAGCCGCAGGGTTCGCGCAAGGCGGCGCAGTTCATCCAGCTCTGCGACCAGGCCGGGCTGCCGCTGCTGTTCCTGCAGAACACCAGCGGCTATATGGTCGGGCGCGAGGCCGAGGCGCAGGGCGCGGTCAAGCATGGGGCGCAGATGATCCAGGCGGTGGCGACCGCCCGCGTGCCCAAGTTCACCCTGCTGGTGGGCGGCTCCTTCGGCGCCGGCAACTACGGCATGTGCGGGCGCGGCTTCGATCCGCGCTTCATCTTCAGCTGGCCCTCGGCGCGCGCCGCGGTGATGGGCGGCGCCCAGGCGGCGCGGGTGATGGAGCTGGTGGAGCGGAGCAAGCTGGCGCGCGCGGGCCGGCCCGTCGACGAGGCCGCGCTGGCCGCCGCGAGCGAGCGGCTGTGCGCGCGCATCGAGCGCGAGTCGCATGTGCTGTTTGGTACCGCGCGGCTGTGGGACGACGGCGTGATCGACCCGCGCGACAGCCGCGCGGTGCTGGGCCTGTGCCTGGCCCTGGCGGCCGAGGCGCGGGCGCGCGTGCTGCGGCCGAATGCCTTCGGCGTGGCGCGCTTCTGAGGCAAAAGGGGTGGGGCGATGATGATGGCGATGGAGTGGAACAGCGAACAGCGCGCGCTCTACGAGCTGGTGGCGCGCTTCGTCGAGCAGGAGCTCGATCCCGATGTGCCGGCCTGGGAGGCGGCCGAGCAGTTCCCGGCGCATGCGGTGTTCAGGAAGCTCGGCGCGCTGGGCCTGCTGGGCCTGAAATATCCCGAGGCCTATGGCGGCCAGGGTCTGGATTTCGGCTACTCGATGGTGATGGCGGAGGCGCTGGGCCGCTGCGCCTGCGCCGGCGTGCCGATGGCCATCGGCGTGCATACCGATATGTGCACGCCGGCGCTGGCGCGCTTCGGCTCGGATGCGCTGCGGCGCGAGTTCCTGGCGCCGTCGATCGCCGGCGAGCTGGTCGGCTGCCTGGGCGTGTCGGAGCCGGGCGGCGGCTCCGATGTGGCAGCGCTGCAGACCCGCGCGCGCAAGGCGGGCGGCGACTACCTGATCAGCGGCAGCAAGATGTGGATCACCAATGGCATGCAGGCCGACTGGTGCTGCCTGCTGGCCAACACCGGCGAGGGGCCGGCGCATCGCAACAAGAGCCTGATCGTGGTGCCGATGGACGCGCCGGGCATCACCCGGCAGAAGATCCGCAAGATCGGCATGAACGCCTCCGACACCGCCCAGCTCTTCTTCGACGAGGTGCGCGTGCCGCAGCAGTATCGGATCGGCGAGGAGGGCGCGGGCTTCGGCTACCAGATGCTGCAGTTCCAGGAGGAGCGGCTGTGGGGCGCGGCCTCGACCCTGGCGAACCTGGACCGGCTGATCGACCTGACGATCGCCTACACCCACGAGCGCCAGGCCTTCGGCCGACCGTTGCTGGACAACCAGGTGCTGCATTTCCGCCTGGCCGAGCTGCGCTGCGAGGTGGAGGCCCTGCGCGCGCTGAGCTACCGCGCGGCGGCGCAGTACGTGGCCGGGCAGGACGTGACCCGGTTGGCCTCGATGGCCAAGCTGAAGGCCGGCCGCCTGAGCCGCGAGGTGGCGGACAGCTGCCTGCAGTACTGGGGCGGCATGGGCTACACCTGGGACAACCCGATCAGCCGGAGCTACCGCGATGGTCGCCTGGTCTCGATCGGCGCCGGCGCCGACGAGGTGATGCTCGGCATCATCTGCAAGCTCGAGGGCACCTTGCCCAAGGGTGGGCATTGAGCAGGCATGTTCGACAAAATCCTCATTGCCAACCGCGGCGAGATCGCCTGCCGTGTGATCCGCACGGCGCGGGCGCTGGGCTACCGCACGGTGGCGGTCTACAGCGATGCCGATGCCCGGGCGCTGCATGTGCGCGAGGCCGATGAGGCCTGCCGCATCGGCCCGGCGCCGGCCGCGCAGAGCTATCTGGACATCGATGCGCTGATCGCGGCGGCGCGGTGCAGCGGGGCCGGGGCGGTGCATCCGGGCTATGGATTCCTGTCCGAGCGCGCGGACTTCGCGCGCGCCTGCGAGGCCGCGGGCCTGGTCTTCATCGGCCCCTCGGCCGACTGCATCGCGGCGATGGGCGACAAGGCGCGCGCCAAGGCCCTGATGGCGGCCGCCGGCGTGCCCTGCCTGCCGGGCGTCGAGGCCACGCCCGAACTGGCCGCGCGCCTGGGCTTCCCGCTGCTGGTCAAGGCGCTGGCCGGGGGCGGCGGGCGCGGCATGCGCATCGTGCGCGGCGCCGAGGAGCTGGCGGCGGCGCTGGACGATGCGCGGCGCGAGGCCGAGAGCGCCTTCGGCGATGGTCGGCTGATGCTGGAGCGCCTGGTCGCGCGCGGCCGGCATGTCGAGGTGCAGGTGTTCGGCGATGCCCATGGCGGCCTGGTGCACCTGGGCGAGCGCGACTGCACGACGCAGCGCCGGCGCCAGAAGCTGATCGAGGAATCCCCGTCGCCGGCGCTCGATGCGGCACAACGCGAGGCCCTGCTGCGCGACGCGCTGCGTGCGGCCCGCGCGGTGGACGACTACCGCGGTGCCGGCACGGTGGAGTTCATCGTCGACATCGACAGCGGC
The DNA here is from genome assembly GCF_015624425.1 of Roseateles sp. DAIF2. Taxonomy (NCBI): domain Bacteria; kingdom Pseudomonadati; phylum Pseudomonadota; class Betaproteobacteria; order Burkholderiales; family Sphaerotilaceae; genus Roseateles; species Roseateles sp. DAIF2. The sequence continues at coordinate 1,217,544 of NZ_CP049919.1, forward strand.
GCGCATTTCTTCCTGGAGATGAACACGCGGCTGCAGGTCGAGCATCCGGTCACCGAGCTGCGCACCGGGCTGGACCTGGTCGAGTGGCAACTACGCGTCGCGGCCGGTGAACCGCTGCCGCTGCGCCAGGAGCAGATCCGCTTCGAGGGCCATGCGATCGAGGCGCGGCTGTGCGCCGAGGATCCCCATGCGGGCTTCGCGCCGCAGACCGGGCGCATCGCCCGCTGGCGGCCGCAGTTTGCCGAGCGGCCGGGCCTGCTGCGCATCGACGGCGGCGTGGCCGAGGGCGACGCGATCACGCCCTTCTACGATCCGCTGCTGGCCAAGCTGATTGCCCATGGCCGCGACCGGGCGGAGGCGCTGCGGCGCCTGGATGCGGCCTTGCTGGATGCGCCGCTGCTGGGCGTGGTCAACAACGGCCCCTTCCTGCGCGGGCTGCTGCGCCATCCCGACTTCCGTGCCGGCGCCTGGTCGACCGGTGTGCTGGATGCCGGCAACTGGCCGGCGCCGCGGCCCGATGCGCCGGACTGGCTGGCCGCCGCCGCCCTGCTGGCCCTGGGCGAGCCCGTGGACGGGCCGCCGCGGCCGGCCGGGCTGGTGCAGCAAGACCTGACCCTGGCCTGCCGGGGGGAGACGCGGCGCTGGCGGGTGGCGGTGGTCGGCCGTCAAGTGCGGCTGGAGGCGCCGGGCGAGGCGCGATCGGTGGAGGTGCTGGGGCCGGACGAACAGGGGCGCGAGCGGCTGCTGATCGAGGGGCATCTGATCCGCCGCGCCGTCTGCCGCCTCGGGCCGGCCACACTGCAGCTGGCCGGCGAGGCGGGCATCTACTCCTTCGCGGAGCCGGCGCTCGGCAGGACGGCCGCGGCGGATGAGGGGACTGACCCGGGCCGCGCCCGCGCGCCGGTCGCCGGCCTGGTGTCACGCCTGCTGGTGGCGCCCGGCGAGGCGGTGGCCGAGGGCCAGGCCTTGCTGAGCCTCGAGGCGATGAAGATGGAGACATGGATCACGGCGGGGCGTGCCGGGCGCGTCCGCGCCCTGTTCGTGGGCCCGCGCGACGCGGTCGCGGCCGGCGCGTTGCTGCTGGAGCTGGAGGACTGAGGGCATGGACGAGAAGGCGATCCTCACCTGCGCGCTTACCGGCGTGCTGACCGACCCGCGCCAGCATCCGGTGCCGGTGACGCCCGCGCAGATGGCCGCCGAGGCGCGCGCGGCCTTCGAGGCCGGCGCTGCGGTGATGCATGTGCATCTGCGCCGCCAGGAGCCGGGCCAGGGCCATCTGCCGAGCTGGGAGCCGGAGCTGGCCGAGGCGGTGGTCGACGCGATCCGCGCCGCCTGCCCGGGCGTGATCATCAACCTGACGAGCGGCGTGATCGGGCCCGACATTGCCGGGCCGGCCACCTGCATCCGGCGCGTGCGGCCCGAGATCGCGGCCTGCAATGCCGGCAGCCTGAACTACCTGAAGCTGAAGGAGGACTGGAACTGGGCCTGGCCGCCGCTGCTGTTCGACAACCCGGTGGCGAAGGTGCAGGCCTTTCTGGACGTGATGCGCGAGAGCGGCACGCGGCCCGAGTTCGAATGCTTCGATGTCGGCATCCTGCGTTCGGTCGGCATGTACCTGAAGGCCGGCATGTTCACTGGCGTGCCGGCCTGCAATCTGGTGATGGGCGTGGCCTCGGGCATGCCGGTCGATGCCGAGCTGCTGGCCCTGCTGCCGCGCTGGCTGGCGCCGGGCGCGGTCTGGCAGACGACCCTGATCGGCCGTGCCGAGATCTGGCCGGTGCATCAGAAGACCGCCGAGCTGGGCGGCATGCTGCGCACGGGTCTGGAGGACACCTTCTACCTGCCCGACGGCCGCCGGGCGCGGAGCAATGGCGAGCTGATCGAGGCGCTGGCGCAATGTGCGCGCAAGGCCGGGCGCGGCATCGCCAGTCCGGCCGAGGCACGGGCGCTGCTGGGATTGACCTAGCGCCGGGCCTTGCGCGCGGCCTTGCGGGCCTTCTGCTCTTCTAGGCGCTGGATCTCGGCCGCCTCGCCGCTGGCGGTCCAGGCGGCGAATTCCTCGGGCGTCTCGATCGTGATGCGGCCCAGGGTGCTCTGGCGGAACTCGTACATCAGGATCTCGGCCGCCTTCTGCAGATTGACCCGGCCGCCGCTCAGCACCGCGCCGCGTTTCCTGCCGAGCTGCTCCAGCAGCTCCTCGTCGGACAGGGTCGGGTCGACCTCCAGCTTGTAGCGCTCCAGCAGCAGCGGGGCGTAATGCAGGCGCAGATAGGCCAGCAGCTCGACCGCGACCTCCTCCTCGACGAAGGCATTGCGCCCGATAGCGCCGCTGGCGGCCAGGTTGAAGCCGACCTGGGGCACGGTGATCTTGGGCCACAGCATGCCCGGCGTGTCGAACAGGTAGAAATCGTTCTCCAGCACCAGCTTCTGCTCGATCTTGGTGATGCCGGGCTCGTCGCCGGTCTTGGCGGCGCGCTTGCCCATCAGGGTGTTGATCAGGGTGGACTTGCCGACGTTGGGGATGCCGCAGATCAGCACCCGCAGCGGCTTGGCCATGCCGCCGCGGTTCGGCGCCAGTTCGCGGCAGGCGCTCATCAGGGCCTTGGCGGGCGCGGTGACGCTGGCGTCCAGGCCGATCGCGCGGGTCTCGGGCAGGGCGTTGTAGTGCGCCAGCCAGTCCGCGGTGCACGCCGGATCGGCCAGGTCCTGCTTGTTCAGCAGCTTCAGGCTCGGCTTGCCCTCGGTCAGCTGTGCCAGCAGCGGGTTGCGGCTGGAGCCGGGCAGGCGGGCGTCCAGCAGCTCGATCACCACGTCCAGACCCGCCTTCATGCGTTCCTTGATCGCGTAACGGGTCGAGTTCATATGACCCGGGAACCATTGAATGGCCATCTTCTGTCTTGCTGCCGAAAGGGGAGAAGGGGCGATTGTCTCCGGCCCGGCGTGAGAATGTGGCGGCCTCCAGCCCTTCTTTTCCGCGGATCGGCCTCAAGTTCCCGGGTTTTGCGCCGATGATGACGGCATTGCACCCGCAGTCTGGAGTGTTCCCGCCATGGCCATCAGCCTCTCCACCGCCTTGTCCGGCATGTCCGCCGCCCAGGAGCGGCTGCGCGCCTCGGCCCACAATGTGGCGAATCTGAACACCGCCAATTTCCGGTCGGAGCGGGTCGAACTGGCCAGCCAGCCCGAGGGCGGCGTCGTGGCCCAGACCCAGCGGGTCCAGCAGGCCCAGATGTCCGCCGAGGTGTCGGCCGAGCGCGAGCTGGTCGAGCAGCGCAGCGCCACTTACAGCTTCGTGGCCAACCTGCGGGTGTTACAGACTCAGCTGCAAGCCAGCGGAACTTTGCTGGACATCAAGGTTTAAGGTTATAAGAAGCGGCTATTTGGTGCGCCGCACAAGCGCTCGTTAGAATTGGGGGTTATTACTAGGGCCCCGCTCATGAGTGCTTTCAACGAAGAACAGGTGCTGAGCGTCCGTCACTGGACCGACCGGCTTTTCAGCTTCACCACCACCCGCGACGCCGCCTTCCGCTTCCAGAACGGCCATTTCACGATGCTGGGCTTGAAGGTCGAGGGCCGCCCGCTGCTGCGCGCCTACAGCGTGGCCAGCGCCAACCATGAAGAGCATCTGGAGTTCTTCAGCATCAAGGTGCAGGACGGCCCGCTGACCTCGCGCCTGCAGCATCTGCAGCCGGGCGACAAGCTGCTGATCGGCCGCAAGCCCACCGGCACCCTGCTGACCGACTACCTGCATCCCGGCAAGAACCTGTGGATGCTGGCCACCGGCACCGGCCTGGCCCCCTTCCTGAGCCTGATCCGCGATCCGAACACCTACGAGCGCTTCGAGAAGGTGATCCTGGTGCACGGCTGCCGCCATGTGAACGAGCTGGCCTACCAGGACCTGATCACCAAGGAACTGCACGAGCATGAGTTTCTGGGCGAGTTCGCCAGCCAGCAGCTGCTGTACTACCCGACCGTGACCCGCGAGCCCTTCCGCAACCAGGGCCGCATCACGAACCTGCTGGAAGAGGGCAAGATCGAGGCCGACCTGGGCCTGCCCAAGCTGGACGTGGCCAACGACCGCGTGATGATCTGCGGCAGCCCGGCGATGCTGAAGGACCTGAAGCATCTGCTGGAGTCGCGCGGCTTCGACGAGGGCTCGACCCAGACCCCGGGCCATTTCGTGATCGAACGCGCCTTCGCCGAGCAGTAAGCCGGCCGGCATCGGCACCCAATGAGAAGGGCCCGCAGTGCGGGCCCTTTGCTTTTGGAAGCGTGGACTGTCACTCCAGCCAGAGCTGGTCCAGGTCCTGGAAGCGCCAGGAGGCCGGCGGCTCGACGCCGACGATCTTGTCGGCCGCGTCCGGGTCGGCCAGGTCCAGCTCGAAGGCCGGGCTCAGGCGGTGCTGCTCCTCGGCGGTGTAGAACACCTTGATCCTGGGCTTTAGCAACGAGTCCTTGCCCTGGGCGACGATCACCGCCAGCCGGTTCGACTGCAGCCGTACCAGCGAGCCGACCGGGTAGATGCCCAGCGCCTTGACGAAATGCTGGAAGATCATCGGGTCGAACTGACCCTTGGCCTGGGCCATGTGGCGCATCGCCTCGCCCGGATCCCAGGGGGCGCGGTAGGGGCGGCGCGAGGTGACCGCGTCGTAGACATCGCAGATCGCCGCCATGCGCGCCAGCGGCGCGATGCGGGCACCGGCCAGCGCGTCGGGATAGCCGCTGCCGTCGATGCGCTCATGGTGGTGCAGCACCGCGTCCAGCACCGCGGCGCTGAAGCCGCCCTCCTTGACCAGCATCTCGTGGCCGCGCTTCGCATGGGTGCGCAGCAGGGCCATTTCCTCGTCGCTGAGCCGGCCGGGCTTGCTCAGCAGCTCGGGCTCGATCGCGGTGATCGCGGCCTTGCCGACGTCCAGCAGCAGCCCGGCCAGGCCGGCCTCGCGCACCTTGTCGTCGGGCAGGCCCATCTGCCGCGCCAGGCCGACCATCAGCGCGCAGGTGGCCACCGCATGCATATAGGTGTAGTCGTCCACGGTCTTGAGCCGGGAGATGCTGATCAGCGCATTCGGCTTGTCGCTGACCGAGCTCATCACGTCCTCGACCACCGGCACGCAGGTCTGCGCGTCGAGCGCCTGGCCGAGGCGGGCCTGGGTGAACAGCTCTACCACGGCGCCCAGCGAGCGGCGGCTCACATCCAGCGCCGCGGTGTATTCGGGCCCGGCGCTGGCGATCGCGGGATGGGGCTCCGGCAGCGGTGGGGCGGCTGCCGGGGTGTCGGCGGCCGGCGATGGCGCGATGGGCGGGGGCGCGGCCTCGGCGGGCGCTTCCGGCGCGACGTCCAGGCCGAGCGCGGTGTCGATCACCACTTCCTGGATGCCGGCCTCCCGGATGCGCTCGATGTCGCGCGCGTCGCGCAGCAGGAAGCGCGAGCGCCAGAAGGGATGGTTCATCCACGAGCCAGTCAGCTGGTGGAGAAACATGCCCAGGCGCAGCTGGTGGGTGGGGATCGTTTTCAGCACGGGCGGGAGCATGCCAGCAAATCGCGCAGTATTTCGCACTGCGGCCGGCGCGGCCCCGGGGCGCCGTGCAATTTGTTGCAGACCATGCCCCATGGCGGAGCAGGGCTTGTCTGGATGCCCGCGCGGCGGGCCTGGGCCAGCATGGGCCGGGGCATGCGCCCCTGCTTCACACATCCAACAAGGAGCCCTCACATGCAAGAGTCGAACTCATTCCCTCTCTGGTCGCGGCGCCTCCTGGCCGGGCTGGCGCTGGCCGGCGCCACCGGGCTGCTGCTCGCGCAGGCGCCCGGCCTGACGCGCCAGCTGGTGGGCCGCGCCGAAGTCTCGGCGCCGGGGCGCGAGGCGGTGGTCGCGCGGGTCGAGGTGGCGCCTGGCGCCAAGGCCGGCCGCCACACCCATCCGGGCGACGAGATCAGTTATGTGCTGGAGGGCGAGGCGACCCTGCTGATCGACGGCCAGGCGCCGCGCACCGTCAAGGCCGGCGAGAGCTTCGTGATCCCGGCCGGCGTCGTGCACGACGCCCACAACGACACCGCGGCGCCGATCAAGCTGGTCGGCGTCTATGTGGTCGAGAAGGGCAAGCCGCTGGCGACGCCCGTGCCCTGAGCCCTGCTCAGGCCCGCGCCAGCTTGGCGGCGCGGCGCAGCGCCACCGCATCGGGCGGGGCCTCGCCGGCCTGGCCCTGCAGGCGGAACACGCTGACCGAGTTGGCCACCTCCTGGGCCTTCTCGTTCAGCCCCAGCGCGGCGGCCGAGACCTGTTCGACCAGGGCGGCGTTCTGCTGCGTCAGGCTGTCGAGCTGGGCCACCGAGGCATTGATCTGGTCCATGCCCTGCATCTGCTCGTTCATGCCCTGGCTGATGCGGGTGATCAGGCCATGCACCTCCTCCACCGCGTGCTGCACCTCGCCCATCGCGCGGCTGGCGTTCTGCACCTGGTTGCCGCCCTCGGCGACGCGCTCGCTGGAGGCCTGGATCAGCCCCCGCACCTCCTTGGCGGCTTCGGAGGTGCGCTGCGCCAGGGTGCGCACCTCGGCCGCGACGACCGCGAAGCCGCGGCCCTGCTCGCCGGCGCGCGCGGCTTCCACCGCGGCGTTCAGCGCCAGGATATTGGTCTGGAAGGCGATGCTGTCGACCACCTGGATGATGTCGGCGATGCGCGCCGAGGCCTCGCTGATGTTCTGCATGGTCGTGGCCACCGCGGCCACCGCGGAGGCGCTGCGCTGGCTGACCTGGCGCGCCGCGTCGGCCTGGCCGGCGGCGGTGGCGGCCATGTCGGTGCTGGCATGCACGGTGCTGGTGATCTGCTCCATCGAGGAGGCGGTCTGCTGCAGATTGCTGGCCTGGGTCTCGGTGCGGCCCGACAGGTCCTGATTCCCGGCCGAGATCGCCTGCGAGCCCTGGCGCACCTGCATCACGCCGATGCGGGCATCGCGCACGATCGACATCAGGTTGACGTTCAGCTGCGCCAGCGCCGCGGTGGCGCGGCCGATCTCGTCGCGTCGCGTGCTCTTGATGTGCTGGGTCAGGTCGCCGGCCGCGATGCGGTTGGCGAAGCGCACCAGCGATTCGATCGGCGCGATCGCGGTGCCGCGCAGATACCAACCGCCCAGCAGGGCCAGCAGCGCGATGCCCAGCGCGCCCCCGCCGATCGCCCAGCCGCCGCTGTCCGCCAGGCCATGGCCCAGCCACAGGCCGGAGAGCCCCGCGAGCAGCACGGTCAGGCTCATGCGCGCGCCCAGGCTCAGGCGCAGCGCGTCGCGCACGCGCCCGCCCAGCGAGATGTCGACCAGCTGGCCCTGGCGCAGCCGCATCGAGCCGCCGTCGCCCTGCTGGCGCATGCGGGCGTACAGGGCCTCGGCGGCCTGCACCTCGTGGCGCTCGGGCTCGGTGCGCACCGACATGAAGCCGTTGGGCTGGCCGCGTTCGTCCAGCAGCGGCGTCACATTGGCCTGCACCCAGTAGAAGTCGCCGTCCTTGCGGCGGTTCTTCACCATCGCCGACCAGGGCTGGCCGCTCTGGATGGTCTCCCACATGTCGCGGAAGGCTTCGGGCGGCATGTCCGGATGCCGGATCATGTTGTGGGGCTGGCCCAGCAGTTCGGCGCGCTCATAGCCGCTGACCGAGATGAAGGCGCTGTTGCAGTAGAGGATGCGCCCCTGGAGGTCGGTGGTGGAAACCAGCGTCTCGCCGCGTGGGAACGGGAATTCGCGCTGGGTCACGGGCCCATTGTTTCGCATGAGGACACCCCCTGTTGCCAAGCCGCATCGCGGCGAAAGCCTGTCCGGCGGCGCACGGGAACTTTTTGCTTCCCTTTTGTGCGCATAGCGAGCATAGCGGCGCGACGGGGGCGCCGCCAACAAATTTTGTTGCAGAAAAACGAAGCCCGCCGGAGGGCGGGCTTGGGGCTCGGAGCTCAGTCACGCCGCTTGCGGGCGGCTTGGCCTTCACATGGCGTCGCCGAGCCTGCGGGGGCTCGGCTCGGTCCATGTTCAGTCCTCGTTGCGGAACACCAGCTTGACCTCGTGGGTCTGCTTCTCGCCGCTGGCCTCGAAGCGCCAGTCCATCAGCGCGCGGGTGACGGCGCGGTCGAACACGCGGCGCGGCTCGGCTTCGACGATGCTGACCTCGGTGACCTTGCCCTCGCCGTCGATCGACATCTTGGCCTTGACCACGCCGCTGCTGATCGATTGCTGGGCGGCCTCGCGCGGGAACTCGGGCGGGACCTTCTTGATGACCTTGGGCGTCGAGGCCTGGGCGGCGAAGGTGGCGGCCAGCGCGGTGGCGGCCAGGATCTTGCCCAGGGTGGAAAGGGGATGCTGCTTCATGCGGAACCTCGTGAGTGCGATGAATGGGGAAGAAGAAGGAAGGGCGGTTGCTAGCTCAGGCCGCGCTCGGCGCGGCGCGGAAGAAGCCGACCGCGTCCAGCAGGCGCGAGGAGCTCTGCTTGAGTTCGTCGGTCGAGCGGCTCAGCTCGTCGACCAGGGTGGTGTTCTGCTGCGTGGTCTGGTCCAGCTCGCTCATCGCGCTGTTGACCACGCCGACGCCGGCGGCCTGTTCCTGGGCCGAATGCGAGATCTCCTCGATCAACTGGCCCATGTTGTTGACCTCGTCGACCACCGAGCGGATGGTCGCGCCGGCGTTGTTGACCAGCTCGGTGCCGGCCTCGACCTTGACGGACGACTCCTGGATCAGCACCTTGATCTCCTTGGCGGCCTGGGCGCTGCGCGAGGCCAGCGCGCGCACCTCGGAGGCGACCACCGCGAAGCCCTTGCCATGCTCGCCGGCGCGTGCGGCCTCGACCGCGGCGTTCAGCGCCAGGATGTTGGTCTGGAAAGCGATGCCGTCGATCACGCCGATGATGTCGCCGATCTTCTTCGAGCTCTGGCTGATCGCTTCCATCGTCGTCACGACCTCGGTCACCACCGCGCCGCCGGCCGAGGCCGACTGGCGCGCCTTGCTGGCGATGCCGGCGGCCTTGCGGGTCAGCTGGCTGGCGCCGTTCAGATTCGAGGCGATCTGCTCGACGGAGGCGGCGGTGTTCTGCAGGCTCGCGGCGGAGCGCGCGGTGCGGTCCGACAGGTCCTGGTTGTTGCCGGCGATCAGGCCGGAGTTGTGCGCCACCTCGCCGGCGGCCGAGCTGACGCTCTGCACCACGCCGGACAGCGCCAGCTGCATGTCGCGCATCGCGGCGAGCATCTGCGACAGCTCGTCGCTGCCCTCGACCTCGATGCGCTGGGTCAGGTCGCCGGCGGCGATCGCCTGCGCGGCGGACTGGGCCTTGCGCGCCGGCAGCACGATCGAGCGGGCGATCGTGAAGCCGCCGCCGCCGCCGATCGCGACGGCCGCGATCACCATCACCGCGGTCACCAGCATCGAGTTGCGGGCCAGCTCGCCGCCGGAGACGGCCAGGGTGCGGGCGTTCTCGAACTGCAGATCCACCAGGCCCTTCAGGCCGTTCTGGTAGGCCTGCTGAGCCGGGCGCACGTCGGTGATCAGGCTCTCGCGCGATTCGTCCGGGTTGCCGGCCTCGGCCACCTTGCGGAACTTGGCGACCGCGGCCATGAACTTGGTCTCGGTCTCGCGCACCTGGGCGATCAGCTCCTTCTCCTTGGCGTCGTTGCCGGCGCCCAGGCTGGAGAGCTGCTTCTCGGTGTCGGCGATGGCCTCGTCGATCGCGGCGTTCTGGCGCTTGATCTGGCGTGCCTCGTCGAGCAGGATCAGGTCGCGCGCGGCGCGGGCGATCACGTTGACATTGCCCTCCAGCGCGTTCGCTGCGGCAATCTTCACCAGGCTGGTGTTGGCGGTGCTGTCCAGGTCATGGGCCAGGCGGCTGGCGTTCTGGGCGCCGAAAGCGCCGATCGCAATCAGCAGCAGCAGGAGCAGGGCGTAGCTGACGAACAGGCGTTGGCTGATGCGCAGCTGTGACAGAAGCTTCATCTGAAGATCCCTCGGTTCGATCAAATCAAAGATGTTTTTCTTGCGCCCAGCGGTACGGGGCGTGCCCGCACTATCGGTGGGAATGCACTCCGCTTGAGGGGGTGTGATTCAGGCCCGCGTAAGCCACGTGATAAAGATCGCAGTTACAAGCCGAAACCAAGGGTTTATCCGGGTCCATGCAAAAGGCCCGCCGTCGCCCTCGAGGGCGGCCGGCGGGCCTGGGGTCAGGTCTTGCCTCGGGTTACTTGTGCTGCAGCACGTCGAGCGGACGGATGTCGCCGGCCTTGTTGCCCCAGCTGTTGCGCAGATGGCTGGCCACCGCGGCGATCTCGTGGTCGCTCAGCACGCCGGCGAAGGGCGGCATGCCGAAGGGGCGCGGGTTGCCGGCGGTGGCCGGCGCGAAGCCGCCGCGCAGCATGATGCGCAGCACATTGGCGCCGCTGTCCATCGTCACCGCACGGTTGCCGGCCAGCGCCGGATAGATGCCCGGCACGCCCTCGCCCTGCGCGCCATGGCAGCTGGCGCAATGCTGCTCGTAGAGCTTGGCGCCCAGCTCGCGCAGGCCCGGCTCGGGGCGCGGCGGTTTGGCGCGCGCGTGGGCCTGCAGCGGCAGGCCGCGCAGATAGCTGCTCATCGCGTCCAGGTCGGCATCGCTCAGGTGCTGGGTGCTGCCCAGCACCACCTCGGCCATCGGGCCGAGCGCGGTCGCATGCTCGTTGCGGCCGCTGCGCAGCCATTGGCGCAGCGCCTCGGGGCTCCAGCGCGCGACGCTGGCCTCGGCGGTGTCATGCAGCGAGGGCGCATACCAGCCCAGGCCCTCGAGCAAGCCGCCGCTGAAGTCGGCCGGCCCGCCGTTGGCGCCCAGGCCGTTGCGCGGCGCATGGCAGGCGCTGCAATGGCCCAGGCCCTGCACCAGATAGGCGCCGCGGTTCCAGACCTCGCCGCGGCCGGGGTCGGGTCTGAACACCTCGGGCCGGAAGTACAGCGCGCGCCAGACGGCCAGCGCGGCCTGGGTGTTGTAGGGGAAGCGCAGCTCCGACTCGCGCCGCGGCTGCGCCACCGGCGCCAGGCTCTGCAGATAGGCGAACAGCGCGTCGCTGTCGGCGCGGGTCACCAGCGCGTAATTGGTGTAGGGGAAGGCCGGGCTGAGCAGCCGGCCGTCGCGCCCGCGTCCGTTGTGCAGCGCGCGCCAGAAGTCGTCGGCATCCCAGGCGCCCAGGCCGGTCTCGGCATGCGGGGTCAGGTTGGGCGCGAACACCGCGCCGAAGGGCGTCGGCACCGCGCGGCCGCCGGCGTAGGCTTGGCCGCCGCGGGTGGTGTGGCAGCCCATGCAGTTGCCGGCGCGCGCCAGGTAGGCGCCGCGCTCGACCAGGGCCGGCGTGGCGCGGAAGGCATCGGCGCCCGCCGGTTGCTCGTCCAGGCGGTTCAGGCCGTAGATCGCCGCGGCGCCGGCCGCGCCGAGCAGCAACAGGGCGGCCGCGACCCAGCGGCGGGCGCGGCTCATCGCAGGCCTCCGCATTGCAGCGGCAGCGGCGCGGCATGTGTCGCTGCCGGCTTGGGATCGGGCGGTAGCGGTCGCGCGGCCAGCCATTGGGAGACCGCGTTGATCTCCTCGGGGTTCAGGCGCTTGGCGATGCCGGCCATGCAGTCCGGCGCCACCGCGTGGCGCTGGCCGCTGCGCCAGGCGCCGAGCTGGCCGTTCAGATAATCGCGCGGCAGGCCCAGCAGGCCGGGGATGAAGGGCGCGACGCCGGTCAGCTTCTCGCCATGGCAGGCCACGCAGGCCGGGATGCCGCGCGCCTTGTCGCCCTGCAGCGCCAGCGCCTCGCCGCGCGCCAGGGCGGTGGGCTCCACCGTGGGGCGCTGCGGCGGCGCATAGGGCAGATCCAGGCCGGCGAAATAGCCGGCCAGCTCAAGCAGATAGGCGTCGGAAAGCGGCGCGATCAGCTCGCTCATCAGGCCGTAGTCGCGCCGGCCGTCGCGGAAGTTCAGCAGCTGCTTGTACAGATAGCCCTGCGGCTTGCCGGCCAGGCGCGGGTAATAGCCGTCGGCCGCGGCACGTCCCTCCTTGCCATGGCAGGGCAGGCAGGCCTGGGCGCGCTGCGCCAGGCTGTCCTCGACACGCGGCGCGGCCGCGGGGGCGCCGCCGAGCAGGCTCAGCAGCAGGAGCAGGGGGATCTGGCGGGGCGAGGGCAACATGGGGCCCATGTTGCCCTGGTGCGGGCCGTGGCAAAAGGAGCAGATCAGGGGCGCTGCGACCGGATCAGTTCGCCCAGCCGCGCCAGCGCCCGCTCCAGCGGCGGGGTCCAGGGCTGGCCGCAGTTCAGGCGCAGGCAGCGCCGGAAGTCGCCGCGGGCCGAGAACATCGGCCCCGGCGCCAGGCTGATGCCCTCGGCCAGCGCGGCCGCATGCAGGGCCAGGCTGTCGTGGCCCTCGGGCAGCTCGACCCAGAGGAAGTAGCCGCCGCTGGGCCGGGTCACCCGGGTGTCGGGCGGGAAATGGCGTTCGATCGCGGCCAGCATTGCGCGCTGCTGCGTGGCCAGCGCGCGGCGCAGCGCGCGCAGATGACGGTCGTATTCGCCGCCTTGCAGATACTGGGCCAGCGCGGCCTGGGCGGGCCAGGAGCCCGACAGGCTCAGGCTCAGCTTGGCGCGCAGCAGGGCCGGCGCATAGCGGCCCGCCGCGACCCAGCCGACCCGGTAGCCGGGCGCCAGGCTCTTCGAGAAGGAGCCGCAATGCAGCACCGCGCCGCGCGTCTCGAAGGCCTTTGCCGGCAGCGGCGCCGGGCCCTCGTGCTGCAGCTCGGCATAGACATCGTCCTCGATCAGGGCGATGTCGTGCCGCTCCAGCAGCGCCACCAGCGCGCGCTTCTTGTCCGACGGCATCAGGCCGCCGAGCGGGTTCTGGAAGCTGGTCATCAGCCAGCAGGCCTTCGGGCGATGGCGCTCGATCAGGGTGGCCAGGGCCTCCAGGTCGGCGCCCTCGGCCGGGTCGGTCGGCAGCTCGATCGCGCGCAGGCCCAGGCGCTCCAGCGCCTGCAGCGCGGCATAGAAGCCGGGCGACTCGATCAGCACCGCGTCGCCGGGGCGGGTCAGCAGCTGCAGCGCCAGGTTCAGCCCCTCCAGCGCGCCGTTGCACAGCACGATCTCCTCGGGATCGATGGCCAGCCCGAGGCGCAGATAGCGCCGCGCGATCTGGTGGCGCAGCTCATCGTCGCCGCCAGGCAGCTGGCTGGTCAGCTGGGCCGGGCTCATGTGGCGGCTGCCGCTGCTTAAAGCGCGGCGCAGCTTCTCCAGCGGGAACAGCGCCGGGCTCGGAAAGGCGGAGCCGAAGGGCGCATGGATCTCATGGCCGCCGGTGCCCAGCAGCTGGAACACCAGCTCGCTGACCGCCACCGCCTGCGGCTCGCCGCTGGGCTCGGCGCGGGTGGGCAACGGCGCCGGTTTGGGCGCGACGAAATAGCCGGAGCGCTCGGCCGCGCGGATCAGGCCGCGCGACTCCAGCAGGTAATAGGCCTGGAACACGGTGGCGGCGCTGCAGCCGCGGCTGGCGCGGGTCTGGCGCACCGAGGGCAGGCGGTCGCCGGGCCGCAGCGCGCCGCTGCCGATCAGGCCGGCGATCTCGTCGGCCAGCTGGCGGTAGCGCGGTGCGGCGGCGTCCTGCTTCACCGCTGGCCGAAGATCGCGGTGCCGACCCGCACCATGGTTGCGCCCTCGGCGATCGCCGCCTCCAGGTCCGCGCTCATGCCCATCGACAGGGTGTCCAGGGCCAGGTCTTGCGTGGTGTTCAGCTCGGCCAGCAGGCGCGCCAGCGCGCGGTGCGGCGCGCGCTGGGCCTCGAAGTCGCCGGTCGGCTCGGGGATGGCCATCAGGCCGCGCAGCCGCAGCCGCGGCAGCGCCGCCACCGCGCGGGCCAGGGCCGGCAGTTCGGCGACCGCGCAGCCGCTCTTGCTGGCCTCGCCGCTGATATTGACCTGCAGGCAGACCGAGAGCGGCGGCAGCCCCTGCGGGCGCTGGGCCGACAGGCGCTCGGCGATCTTCAGCCGGTCCACGCTGTGCACCCAGTCGAAGGCCTCGGCCACCGCGCGGGTCTTGTTGCTCTGCAGCGGGCCGATCAGGTGCCATTCGAGCTGGCTGCGCAGATCGGCCAGCTGCGCGATCTTGTCCAACCCCTCCTGCACATAGTTCTCGCCGAAGCGCCGCTCGCCGGCGGCGAAGGCCGCGCGCACCGCGTCGCCCGGAAATGTCTTGCTGACCGTCAGCAGCGTGACGCTTTGCACGGGTCGATCGGCGGCCGTGCAAGCAGTTGTGAGGCGCTGGTGCAGCTGTTGTAAGTTGTCAGAGATCGTCGCCATAATGGCCCACGCTATACCTTCCGTCCCATGGATATCACCCAACTGCTGGCATTCTCGGTCAAGAACAAGGCCTCCGACCTGCACCTCTCCGCCGGGCTGCCGCCGATGATCCGGGTGCATGGCGACGTGCGGCGCATCAATGTCGAACCGCTCGAGCACCGCCATGTGCACGACATGGTGTACGACATCATGAACGACTCGCAGCGCAAGGCCTACGAAGAGACCCTGGAGTGCGACTTCTCGTTCGAGATCCAGGGCCTGGCGCGCTTTCGCGTCAATGCCTTCAACCAGAACCGCGGCGCCGGCGCGGTGTTCCGCACGATTCCGTCCAAGATCCTGACCCTGGAGCAGCTCAACGCGCCCAAGGTCTTCGCCGAGCTGGCCCTGAAGCCGCGCGGCCTGGTGCTGGTGACCGGCCCGACCGGCTCGGGCAAGTCGACCACCCTGGCCGGCATGGTCAACCACCTGAACGAAAACGAGTACGGCCATATCCTCACGATCGAGGACCCGATCGAGTTCGTGCATGAATCGAAGAAGAGCCTGATCAACCAGCGCGAGGTCGGCCCGCACACCCTGAGCTTCGCCAACGCGCTGCGCTCGGCGCTGCGCGAGGATCCGGACGCGGTGCTGGTCGGCGAAATGCGCGACCTGGAGACGATCCGCCTGGCGCTGACCGCGGCCGAGACCGGCCACCTGGTGTTCGGCACCCTGCACACCTCCAGCGCCGCCAAGACGGTGGACCGCATCGTCGACGTGTTCCCCGCGGCAGAGAAGGAGATGGTGCGCGCGATGGTGTCGGAATCGCTGGTCGCGGTGATCTCGCAGAGCCTGTGCAAGCTCAAGGACGGCACCGGCCGCGTCGCGGCGCACGAGATCATGCTGGGCACCTCGGCGATCCGCAACCTCATCCGCGAGAACAAGGTGGCGCAGATGTACTCGGCGATCCAGACCGGCAACAGCCAGGGCATGCAGACCCTGGACCAGAACCTGACCGACCTGGTCCGCCGCAACATCATCTCGCCGGCCGAGGCCCGCGCCAAGGCGAAGTTTCCGGAGAACTTTCCGGGCTGATGGTGAGCCCCCGGCCCGGCGGGTACGCCGGGCCACCCCCGAGGGGGTGCAATCCGATGCGGGCATGGGCCCTTATCGGATTGCAGCGCGGGCCGGCTTGTGGCGGCCCGGCGCTCGGCCCGTAAAAGACGCAGATTGGGAACGTGTATGGAACGCGATCAGGCCTCGAAATTCATCAATGATCTGCTGCGCCTGATGATCTCGCGCCGCGGCTCGGACCTGTTCCTGACCGCGGACTTCCCGCCGGCGATCAAGGTCGACGGCAAGGTCACCAAGGTCTCGCCGCAGCCGCTGACCGGCAGCCACACCCTGCAGCTGGCGCGTTCGATCATGAACGACAAGCAGGCCGCCGAGTTCGAGCGCAGCAAGGAGTGCAATTTCGCGATCTCGCCGGCCGGTGTCGGGCGCTTCCGCGCCAATGCCTTCCTGCAGCAGGGCCAGGTCGGCCTGGTGCTGCGCACGATTCCCGCCACCCTGCCCAGCATCGCCCAGCTGGATCTGCCGCCGATCCTGAACGATGTGGTGCAGGCCAAGCGCGGGCTGGTGATCGTGGTCGGCGCCACCGGCTCGGGCAAGAGCACGACCCTGGCGGCGATGATCGACCATCGCAACGAGACCACCCACGGCCACATCATCACGATCGAGGATCCGATCGAGTTCGTGCATCCGCACAAGAACTGCATCGTGACCCAGCGCGAGGTCGGCATCGACACCGACAACTGGGAGGCGGCGCTGAAGAACACGCTGCGCCAGGCGCCGGACGTGATCCTGATGGGCGAGATCCGCGACCGCGAGACCATGGAGCATGCGGTGGCCTTCGCCGAGACCGGCCACCTCTGCATGGCGACCCTGCATGCCAACAGCGCCAACCAGGCGCTGGACCGCATCATCAACTTCTTCCCCGAGGAGCGCCGCGCCCAGCTGCTGATGGACCTGTCGCTGAACCTGCGCTCCCTGGTCAGCCAGCGCCTGCTGCCGCGCCAGGAGGGCAAGGGCCGCATCGCCGCGGTGGAGATCCTGCTGAACACGCCGCTGATCTCGGACATGATCTTCAAGGGCGAGGTCGGCGAGATCAAGGAAGTGATGAAGCGATCGCGCGAGCAGGGCATGCAGACCTTCGACCAGGCCTTGTTCGACCTCTACGAGAACGGCAAGGTCAACTACGAGGACGCGCTGCGCAATGCCGACTCGGTCAACGACCTGCGCCTGCAGATCAAGCTCAACAGCGAGCGCGCGCGCCAGGGCGATTTGTCCTCGGGCACCGAGCATCTGACGATCGTCTAAAGTCGGGTGCATGAATGCACCCACCTCCCGCACCTACGACTCCATCGCGCCGCGTCAGGTGGCGTTCCTCGGTCTTGGCGTCATGGGCCATCCGATGGCCGGCCATCTGGCCCGCGCCGGCCACCGCGTGACGGTCTACAACCGTACCGCCTCCAAGGCCGAGGCCTGGGCCAGGGAATATGGCGGCGCTTTCGCCGCGACGCCGGCGGCCGCGGTGGCCGGTGCGGACATCGTGTTCGCCTGCGTCGGCAATGACGACGACCTGCGCAGCGTGGTGCTGGGAGACGACGGCGCCTTCGCCGGCATGCGGGCCGGCGCGGTCTTCGTCGACCACACGACGGCCTCGGCCGAGGTGGCGCGCGAGCTGTATGCCGAGGCGCTCAAGCGCGGCCTGCAGTTCATCGACGCGCCGGTCTCGGGCGGCCAGGCCGGTGCGGTGAACGGCGCGCTGACCGTGATGTGCGGCGGCGACGCGGCACCCTTCGAGGCGATCAAGCCGGTGGCGCTGGCCTTCTCGAAGGCGGTGACCCGGGTGGGCGAGAGCGGCGCCGGTCAGCTGGCCAAGATGGTCAATCAGATCTGCATCGCCGGCCTGGTGCAGGGCCTGTCCGAGGCGGTGGCCTTCGGCCAGAAGGCGGGCCTGGACATGAAGCAGGTGCTGGACGTGATCGGCAAGGGCGCGGCCCAGAGCTGGCAGATGGACAACCGCGGCAAGACCATGGTGGACGACCAGTTCAACTTCGGCTTCGCGGTCGACTGGATGCGCAAGGACCTGGGCCTGGTCTTGGACGAGGCGCGTCGCAACGGCGCCAAGCTGCCGGTGACGGCCCTGGTGGACCAGTTCTACGGCGACGTGCAGACCCTGGGCGGCGGGCGCTGGGACACGTCGAGCCTGATCAAGCGGCTGAAGTAAGAGCAGGCCGGCCCGCCCCTGCGAGGGGGCGGGCCGGCGCGCATCACTTGCCGGCCGGTGCTTGGGGGGTGATGCGGGCGAGTTCTTCCTCGCTGATGATCTCCATCGCGCGCACCACCTTCTGCACGCCGCCGACGCCGCGGGCGATCTCGCTGGCGCGGGTAGCCTCGCGTTCGGTGACGCGGCCCATGATGAAGACCGTGCCGCGCTCCACCACCACATAGAAGGCATTGGAGATCAGGTCGCGCGCATCGACCAGGCTGGCCTTGACCTTGCTCGCGATCAGCACATCGTTGGAGCGGCTGGTCAGCGAGCTGTTGCCGGAGACGACGATCTCGTTGAGCACGCGGCTGACGTTGTCGATCTGGGCCACCACGCGTTCGGCCGCGGCGCGGTCGCCCTCGCTGGGCGCCTCGCCGGTCAGCAGCACCATGCGGTTGTAGCTGTTGACCGAGATATGGGCGCGGTCGCCGATCTGCTCGCGCAGGCGGGTCGAGGCCTTCAGCTCGATGCCCTGGTCCTCGATCTGCGTGCCCGAGGTGCGGCGGTCGGTGGTCATCAGCGCGGTGCCGACCATCGCGCCGCCGACCAGCAGCGGCGCGCAGGCGCTCGTCAGCAGGGCGGCGCTCAGGGCGCCGAGCAGGGCGGCGCGGCGCGCCAGGGGCTTCATCGGTGAGGTCCTCATCGCGGGTTCGTTCTCCATCGTCGGGTTCATTCGCCGGTGCCCAGCAGCTGCATGTCGACCGCGTCGCACAGGCAATGAGCCAGCAGGCGATGCGCCTCGGCCACGCGGGCAAAGCGGCTGTGCGGCACGCGGATCTGCACATCGGTATCCAGCAGCAGGCCGCGCAGGGCCTCGTCCTGGCTGCCGGTCAGCGCGATCACGCTCATCTCCTGCGCATGCGCCGCCTCCAGCAGCGCGCCATGCGTGGCGAGGTCGGCCGGGCCGGATTCGAACAGCAGCAGCAGGTCGCCGGGATGGCCCAGGGTCTGGATCTGGCGCGCCGGATCGGTCAGCCCGTCCAGCGCCCAGGCGGCCAGGCCGGGGCGGTCCTGTTCGAAGCCGCCGGTCAGCAGCGCGGCCATGTAGCGGGCGTCCAGCTCGGAGCGGCCCAGGCCGACGCACAGCACGCGGCCGCCGGCGGTGATGCCGTCGACCAGCATCTGCGCCGCCACCGCGAGCGGGCGGGACAGGCCCTCGGCGACCTGGTATTGCAGGTCGGCGCTTTCGAAGAATTGTTGTTGGATGCGTTGCTCAAGCATTGGGCGGCATCATAAGCCAGGGCTTACCCGTATCCCCCGGCCTCGAAGGCGGCCTGCAACCACTCGATACCGCCGCCCTCCAGCGCCACCACGTCGAAGCGGCAGGGCGGCGGCGTCGCATGGTGCAGCAGGTAATGGCGCGCCGCATAGATGAGCCGGCGCTGCTTGGCGGGCGTCACGCTGGCCGCGGCGCCGCCGTGCGAGCCATCGAGCCGCGTGCGCACCTCGACGAAGACCAAGGTGCCGTCGCGCGGGTCGCGCATGATCAGGTCCACCTCGCCGGCGCGGGCGCCGGGCCCGGCGGCGACCCGATAATTGCGCTCCAGCAAGGTCAGGCCCTGCTGCTGCAGGTGCTGCAGCGCGCGGTCCTCGCCTGCATCCCCGCGACTCTTGGTGGAGCCCCACTTGAACATCGATGCCTCCCTGCTGTTGCAGGCGGCCGCGGCCGCGGCCGGTGGCCAGCAGTATCCCGCTTCCACGCTTTATATGGTGGCCACGCCGATCGGCAATCTGGCGGACATCAGCTTTCGCGCCGCCCATCTGCTGTCCCTGGTCGACGCGGTGGCCTGCGAGGACACGCGGGTCTCGGGCGGGCTCTTGCGCCACCTGGGCCTGCACAAGCCGCTGATCTCGCTGCACCAGCACAACGAGCATGAGGCCAGCATGGCGCTGATCGCGCGGCTGCAGGCAGGCGAGCGCATCGCCTATGTGAGCGACGCCGGCACGCCGGCCATCTCCGACCCCGGTGCGGTGCTGGTGGCGGCGGTGGCCGCGGCCGGCCTGCGCGTGCTGCCGATTCCCGGCGCCAGCAGCGCGGTGACCGCGCTCAGCGTGGCCGGCGATGTGGCCGCCGCGGGCTTCGAGTTCGCCGGCTTCCTGCCGACCAAGGCGGCCGAGCGCCGCACGGCCCTGCAGGCCCTGGCCGGCAGCCCGCGCAGCCAGATCCTGTTCGAGGCGCCGCATCGCATCAAGGCGCTGCTCGAGCTGCTGGCCGAGGTCTGCGGCGAGCAGCGCGTCACCGTCTGCCGCGAGCTGACCAAGCAGTTCGAGACCGTGCACACCGCGCCGGCCGCCGAGCTGCCGGCCTGGCTGGCGGCGGACGCGCAGCGCGAGCGCGGCGAGTTCGTGCTGGTGCTGCATGCCCAGGCGCCGGCCGCGGCGGCCGAGTCCGAGCTGCCGCCGGAGGCCGAGCGGATGCTCGCCGTGCTCTTGCGCGAGCTGCCGCTGAAGCAGGCGGTGAGCCTGGCGGCCGAGCTCAGCGGCGCGCCGCGCAACGGGCTTTACCAACGGGCGCTCGCATTGAAGGATGGCGCGCCATAATCCCGCCATGATCTCGCGCGAACCCACCCTGGCCCGTCTCGCGACGGCCCAAGCCCAGTTGCTGGAACCCTATGGCCTGACCGAGGCGTCCCTGGCCAAGGCCCTGCGGCTGATCACCGAACACCGGGTCGATGACGCCGACCTGTACTTCCAGACCACCCGCGCCGAGGGCTGGAGCCTGGAGGAGGGCATCGTTAAGAGCGGCAGCTTCTCGATCGACCAGGGCGTGGGCGTGCGCGCCGTCGCCGGCGAGAAGACCGCCTTCGCGTACTCGGACGACATCTCCGAGGCCGCGCTGCTGGACGCCGCCCGCACCGTGCGCGCGATCGCCGCAGCCGGCCAGAGCAAGCGCGTGCAGGTGCCGAGTACGCCGACCGTGCCGGGCAGCCGCGCGCTCTACGGCGACGCCGACCCGATCGCCAGCCTGGACAGCACGGCCAAGGTGGCGCTCCTGGAGCGCGCCGAGAAGATGGCCCGCGCCAAGGACCCGCGCGTCGCGCAGGTGATGGCCGGCCTGGCGGCCGAGCATGAGGTGGTGCTGATCGCGCGCGCCGACGGCACCTTGGCCGCCGACGTGCGGCCGCTGGTGCGCCTGTCGATCACCGTGATCGCCGAGCAGAACGGCCGGCGCGAGGTCGGCAGCGGCGGCGGCGGCGGTCGCTTCGGCCTGGCCTATTTCAGCGACGAGATGATCGCCAGCTATGTGGAGCAGGCGGTGTCGGCCGCGCTGACCAATCTGGAATCGCGCCCGGCCCCGGCCGGCGAGATGACCGTGGTGCTGGGCCCGGGCTGGCCCGGCGTGCTCTTGCATGAGGCGGTGGGCCATGGCCTGGAGGGCGACTTCAACCGCAAGGGCTCCAGCACCTTCTCCGGCCGCATCGGCCAGCGCGTCGCCGCCAAGGGCGTGACGGTGCTGGACGACGGCACCATCCCGGACCGACGCGGCTCGCTGAACATCGACGACGAGGGCTGCGCCTCGCAGCGCAATGTGCTGATCGAGGACGGCATCCTGAAGGGCTATATCCAGGACGCGATGAACGCGCGCCTGATGAAGGTCAAGCCGACCGGCAACGGCCGGCGCGAGAGCTATGCCCATGTGCCGATGCCGCGCATGACCAACACCTACATGCTGGGCGGCGACAAGGATCCGCAGGAAATCATCGCCAGTATCAAGAAGGGCCTCTACGCGACCAACTTCGGCGGCGGCCAGGTGGATATCACATCCGGCAAGTTTGTCTTCTCCGCCAGCGAAGCCTACTGGGTCGAGGACGGCCGGGTCCAGTACCCGGTCAAGGGCGCAACCATCATCGGCAACGGCCCCGACGCGCTCACCCGCGTCTCGATGATCGGCAACGACATGCGCCTGGACACGGGCGTCGGCGTCTGCGGCAAGGAGGGCCAGAGCGTGCCGGTGGGCGTCGGCCAGCCGACCCTGCGCATCGACGGCCTGACCGTTGGTGGCACGGCCTGAGGTTCCGGCACAACAGACGAGGATTGACGGGGCATTGACGGAGGTCACAGGCCCCGTGCTACATTCGGCCCCATGCGTTTCGTTGGCAAGTTTTATTTTGCGTACTTTTGGTTCTCGCACCGCACCGGCGGAGGAGAGGCGAACGCGTAAACGCAAGCAAGCAACAAGCGCCAAGAATCTCCCAGAAACCGCCGGGTCACCACCCGGCGGTTTTTTTTCGTCCCGGCGCCTGTCCGATCGATCCGAACCCACCCACCTACCCACGAGCATGAACGCCAAGACCACCGCCGAACGCTGGTATTCGCCGCAGGACAAAACCAGCGAAACCGACGACCAACGCATTCGAGATGTCACGCCCTTGCCTCCGCCCGAACACCTGATCCGCTTCTTCCCGATCTCCGGCACGCCGATGGAGCGCCTGATCACCGGCACCCGTCAGAAGATCCGCGACATCATGCAGGGCAAGGACGACCGCCTGCTGGTCATCATCGGCCCCTGCTCGATCCACGATCCGGCCGCCGCGCTGGAGTACGCGCGCCGCCTGATGACCGAGCGCGAGAAGTACGCCGACACGCTGGAGATCGTGATGCGGGTCTACTTCGAGAAGCCGCGCACCACGGTCGGCTGGAAGGGCCTGATCAACGACCCCTACCTGGACGAGAGCTACCGCATCGACGAGGGCCTGCGCATCGCGCGCCAGCTGCTCTTGGAGATCAACCGCCTGGGCATGCCGGCCGGCAGCGAGTTCCTGGACGTGATCTCGCCGCAGTACATCGGCGACCTGATCAGCTGGGGGGCGATCGGCGCGCGCACCACCGAGAGCCAGGTGCACCGCGAGCTGGCCTCGGGCATCTCGGCGCCGATCGGCTTCAAGAACGGCACCGACGGCAATATCAAGATCGCCACCGATGCGATCCAGGCCGCGGCGCGGCCGCACCATTTCCTGTCGGTGCACAAGAACGGCCAGGTCGCGATCGTCGAGACCAAGGGCAACAAGGACTGCCATGTGATCCTGCGCGGCGGCAAGGCGCCGAACTACGACGCCGACAGCGTGGCCGCGGCCTGCACCGACCTGGCCGCCTCCAAGCTGGACCAGCGCCTGATGATCGACTGCTCGCATGCCAACAGCAGCAAGAAGCATGAGCGCCAGCTGGATGTGGCGCGCGACATCGGCACCCAGCTGAAGGCCGGCAGCCGGAGCATCTTCGGCGTGATGGTGGAAAGCCATCTGAAGGACGGCGCGCAGAAGTTCAGCCCCGGCAAGGACGACCCGACCAAGCTGGAATACGGCAAGAGCATCACCGACGCCTGCCTGGGCTGGGACGACTCGATCGCGGTGCTGGAGGTGCTGAGCGAGGCGGTCCAGGCGGCGCGCGGCTGAGAGAGAATCGCTGCACAACTCTCGGAGGTTCAGGCGATGCGCAGCGAGATCAAGCTTGTGTTCGGTCCGGGCGAGGAGTTCGACCTGGTGGTGGATGGCAGCGAGGTGCTGGACTTCGAGGCCGCCCGCCGCTGGCTGGACGAGCAGTTCGTCAAGAACGAATGCGAACCGATGCGGGGCTCCGGCAAGGTGCTGATTGCCGACAAGGTGCTGGCGGTGGCCGCGGCCGTCGGGCCGGCGGCCTTCCGCGATCCGGCCTTCGCGCTGGACTTCGCCCGCGCCACGCGCGGCGCACTGGCCAAGGCCCTGGTGCGGGTGGACGTTCCGAAGCAGAGCCTGTCCTACTGAGCGCCCCCAGGGCCGGGCTGCGCCCGCCCGCCCCCGAGGGGGTCAAGCAAACTTGGGGCGGCCCTGCGTTTGCTTGTGACAAATCCCTCTTGAAGCCGGCCGCGGCGCCCTTATCTGGGCAGCGCGCGGCTTCTGTCGCTTCCACTTTTCGAACGCATCTCACATGGCAAAGCAAACCCATTCCTTCCAGGCCGAGGTCAAGCAGATCCTGCATCTGGTGACCCATTCGCTGTATTCGAACAAGGAGATCTTCCTGCGCGAGCTGGTCAGCAACGCCTCCGACGCCTGCGACAAGCTGCGCTTCGAGGCGCTGGACAATGCGGCGCTGTACGAGGAGCAGCCGAACCTGGAGGTGCGCGTCAGCTTCGACGAGGCGGCCCGCACCGTGACGATCAGCGACAACGGCATCGGCATGAGCGCCGACGAGGCGATCGCCCACCTGGGCACGATCGCCAAGAGCGGCACGCGCGAGTTCATGGCCAAGCTGGAGGGCGACCAGAAGAAGGACGCCAACCTGATCGGCCAGTTCGGCGTCGGCTTCTACTCCGGCTTCATCGTCGCCGACCGCATCACGGTCGAGACACGCCGTGCCGGCCTGAAGGCCGAAGAGGGCGTGCGCTGGAGTTCGGAAGGCACCGGCGACTACGAGGTCGAGACCATCACGAAGGCCGGCCGCGGCACCGACGTGATCCTGCACCTGCGCGAGGGCGAGGAGGAGTTCCTCAAGACCTGGCGCCTGAAGTCCATCATCGGCAAGTACAGCGACCATATCTCGCTGCCCATCCTGATGAAGAAGGAGGAATGGGACGCCGAAAAGAGCCAGCAGGTGCTGAAGGACGAGTGGGAAAGCGTCAACAAGGCCTCGGCGCTGTGGACCCGCAGCAAGAGCGAGGTGACGGCCGAGCAGTACGAGGAGTTCTACAAGCAGATCTCCTATGACCAGGAGGCGCCGCTGGCCTACACGCACAACCGCGTCGAGGGCCGCAGCGAATACACCCAGCTGCTCTATATCCCGAAGAAGGCGCCGTTCGACCTGTGGAACCGCGACAAGCGCGGCGGCGTCAAGCTCTACGTCAAGCGCGTCTTCATCATGGACGACGCCGAGGCGCTGATGCCGGTCTACCTGCGCTTCGTCAAGGGCGTGATCGACTCGGCGGATCTGCCGCTGAACGTCTCTAGAGAGCTGCTGCAGGAAAGCCGCGACGTGAAGGCGATCCGCGAGGGCTCGACCAAGCGCGTGCTGGCGATGCTGGAATCGCTGGCCGACAGCGAGGAGCAGGCCGACAAGGACAAGTACGCCGCCTTCTGGACCGACTTCGGCCAGGTGCTGAAGGAGGGCATCGGCGAAGACCACCAGAACCAGGAGCGCCTGTCCAAGCTGCTGCGCTTCGCCTCGACTCATGCCGACGAGGGCGTGTCCCTGGCCGACTATCTGGGCCGCGCCAAGGAAGGCCAGGACGCGATCTACTACATCACCGCCGACAGCCTGCAGGCCGCCAAGAACAGCCCGCAGCTGGAGATCTTCCGCAAGAAGGGCATCGAGGTGCTGCTGCTGGTCGATCGCGTCGACGAATGGATGCTCTCGCACCTCTACGAGTTCGAGGGCAAGCCGCTGCAATCGGTCGCCAAGGGCGCGGTCGACCTGGGCAAGCTGCAGGACGAGGACGAGAAGAAGAAGGCCGAGGAGGCTGCCGAGCAGTTCAAGCCGCTGCTGGAGAAGCTCAAGGCCGCGCTGCAGGGCCGTGCCAAGGATGTGCGCGTCACCACCCGCCTGGTCGACTCGCCCGCCTGCATCGTGGTCGAGGAGGGCGACATGAGCGGCCATCTGGCGCGCCTCCTGAAGCAGGCAGGCCAGGCCGCGCCGGCCTCGCTGCCGACCCTGGAGATCAATGCCGAGCATGAGCTGGTGAAGAAGCTGGACGGCAACCCGCGCTTCGAGGACCTGGCCCATGTGATCTTCGACCAGGCTGTGCTGGCAGAAGGGGGCAGCCTGGAAGATCCGGCGGCCTATGTGAAGCGCGTCAACGCGATGTTGTTGGGCTGAGCAGGCGCCTTGGGCCAGTGGCCCAAGGCCCTCGACAGGCATGAACAGTCCACTGGACTTTTCATGTCCGGTCTTGGTCCCAGAAGACATAATCGTCTTCGTCGGGCGCCTGGGGGGCGATCGGCTCCGGCCGCATCGCCTCCAGCTGCTCGCGCAGCTTGACCACCTGGTCGTTCCAGTAGTTGGCCGTGCCGAACCAGGGGAAGGCCAGCGGGAAGGCCGGGTCGCCCCAGCGCCGCGCCAGCCAGGCGCTGTGGTGGATCATGCGCAGGGTGCGCAGCGGCTCGATCAGGGCCAGCTCGCGGCGGTCGAATTCCGCCATGCTCTCGTAGCCCTCCAGCACGCAGGCCAGCTGCTGGCGCATGCTCAGCGCGTCGCCGGACAGCAGCATCCACAGGTCCTGTACCGCCGGGCCGGTGACCGCGTCGTCCAGGTCGACGAAATGCGGGCCCCGGTCGGGCGTCCACAGGATATTGCCGGGATGGCAGTCGCCATGCAGGCGGCCGAGTTGCAGGTCGGGCAGGGCATCGAAGGCCTGCTGGATCGCGTCCAGGCAGCGCCGCAGCGCATCTTCCCAGGCCGGGCGGATCTCCAGCGGCACGCTTTCATGCGCCAGCAGCCAGTCCAGCGCCTGCCGGCCGGGCTCGGCGCTGGCCCAGGCCAGGCGATGCTCGAAGGGCCGCTGGCGCCCCACCGCATGGATGCGGCCCAGGTAGCGGCCGATCCAGGTCAGCACCGCGGGATCCTCCAGCTCCGGCGCGCGGCCGCCCTGGCGCGGCGTGACGCCGAAGCGCTGGCCCTGGTAATGGATCAGGGTCGCGGCCGCCTCGCCGAGCGTCCAGGGGGCGGCCACCGGCACCTCGGCCGCCAGCAGCTCCTGCGCGAAGGCATGCTCCTCCATGATCTGCGCATCGCTCCAGCGGCCGGGGCGGTAGAACTTGGCCACCGCGATCCTGCCGTCCTCCAGATGCGCCTGCAGCACCCGGTTCTCGTAGGAGTTCAGCTGCAGCATGCGGCCATCGCCGTACAGCCCGACGCTTTCCAGCGCGTCCAGCATGAACTCGGGGGTCAGGTCGCGGAAGCTGGTGTCGGTGCTGCTGTGGATGCTCATGAAAAACGGCGCCCGCGGCGCCGTGTCAGGGAGTGGGCTCGGTTCGCAGTCTAGCGATGACCGTAGCGCGGCGAGTCCACCACCACGCCGACGATGTCATTCGGCGCCTCGTCCGGGTACTGCGAATCGGCGCCCAGCGGCTCGCCGAAGGGGCGGCTGTTGCGGAAGCCCGGGCGGCTGCCGGCCAGGCTGTCGTAGCGGCTGTCCGGCGCGAAGAAGGAGTCGTGGAACACGGCCGAGTCCTGCCAGAGGTTCTCGCGGCTGCCGCCGCGGCGCGGCGTCTTGGCGCTGATGCTGGGGCGCGCCGGCGCCCGCTGCGGCAGGGTGGCCGGCTGCGGGCCGCGGTTGGCGGCGCCGCTGAAGGGCACCAGCAGCTGCAGCTCGGCGGCGCTGGGCAGGTTGTCGATCGGGCAGCGCAGATAGCGCACGCGGCAGGCGCCCAGCACCGACTGCTTGATCTGCAGGCTGCGGCTGGAGGCCTGGCGGTCGCTGTCCAGGTCCACCGCGGCCAGCACGCGGCCGTTCGGACTGCAGATCGCGAAGCTCACATGGGTGGCGCCCAGCAGGTCGAACCAGTAGCGCACCTGCTTGGCCTCGGTGGGCTGACAGAAGCGCACCAGCGGCAGCTTGGACAGGATGACATGGTGCGGCAGCGCTTCCTTGAGCAGGCGGTAGACGCGGCGCTCATCGGTGCTGAACACGGGGCGTGCGCTCAGGGACCACTCGGTGGGCAGCGGCTTGGCGCCCTGGCTGGGGCGGCGCAGCAGCCACAGCACGGCGATCGCCACGAAACCCAGGCCGGATACCAGCGCGATGATCCACGGAACGATTGTTTGCATCCCTCGTGATCTCGTATGGTTGGCGGCGCCCCTCGGCACCTAAGCGACGAAATGTAACGGAATTTCGTGACAAGAACCCCCGTGCCTACCCCCAGACGCGGGGTGTCGGAGTCGGCGGCCTGCGCCTATGAAAGGTCGGCGGTGGTCGGCTACTGCTTGGCGGCCTTGTTGCCGGCGTCGTCGAACTGGGATTTCACCTCGGCCACGCCGTCGATGATGTCGCCCAGCACGCGGATATGGCGCTTGAACTGGAAGTCCAGCTCGGCCATGTGGCGCTCGATCGCCTCGCCGACATGGGAGGCCACCGTGTCCGGCGGCAGGCGCAGCCAGGCCTCGGACTCGGAGCCGTCGCGCTCCACCGTGGCGCCGGCCTTGCGCGCGATCTTCAGCATCGGCGCGTTCTCGCTCAGCGCGTGGATGAACAGGGTCTCGATGCCGCGGTTGCGAGCATGCAGGGCGGCGCGTTCGAACAGCCGGGCGCCGAAGCCGCGGCCGCGCGCCTTGTCCAGCACCGAGACGCCGAACTCGGCCATCGCCGGCTTGCCCTGGCGCTGCGGCTGCGGGGCGTAGGCCAGATGCGCCATCGCCACCAGCTGCAGCCGGCGGTTGAAGATGCCCAGCACCTCGTCGCGCTCGAAATCCAGGCCCATCGCATAACGGGTGATCTGCTCATCTGAGGCCGGGTAGCCGAAACGCAGGTAGCGGTCGCGCTCGGACAGGCTCAGCAGATGGTCCTTGATGCGGCGGCGATGCCGGCGCGCCAGCGAGCGGATCGGCACCCAGGAGGGCAGCAGCTGCAGCGCCCCCCAGGCCGGGGCGGATTCGGCGGCGGCGGCGGGTTTTTGCGGCGCGGTCATGGCGGTGGTGTAAGTAATAACCCTGATTTTATCCGAGGCCCTGTGCCCGGCCTTGTCCGCGCCCTCTTGGCGTGTCCGGCATGATCGGGTACACTCGCGGGCTTTCCCGTATTTGGCTGCGGGGAAGAGGTCCTTGTGCCCGCATGAGAGGCCGCCTTTGACGAAGCGGCACCGAACTAGAGCTCCGGGATTGATGTTCAGCCATGCTACCGCCCCTTGTCCTTCGCGCTTGTGATGGATGAGCGGTTTTTAGAAAGATACTCATGAAGACCTTCAGCGCCAAGCCGGCCGAGGTGACGCACGAGTGGTTTGTGATTGACGCCACCGACAAGGTGCTCGGACGTGTTGCCAGCGAAGTGGCACTCCGTTTGCGCGGCAAGCACAAGGCCATCTACACGCCTCACGTCGACACCGGTGATTTCATCGTCATCATCAACGCCGACAAGCTGCGTGTCACCGGCAACAAAGCCACGGACAAGGTGTACTACCGTCACTCGGGTTTCCCGGGCGGCATCTACGCCACCAAGTTCAAGGACATGCAAGCCAAGCATCCGGGCCGTGCCCTGGAGAAGGCCGTCAAGGGCATGCTGCCCAAGGGCCCGCTGGGTTATGCCATGGTGAAGAAGCTGAAGGTTTACGCAGGTGCCACGCACCCGCATACCGCCCAGCAGCCGAAGGCGCTGGAAATCTAAGGAGCGGCAATGATCGGAAACTGGAACTACGGTACCGGACGCCGCAAGTCGTCGGTCGCTCGCGTCTTCATCAAGAAGGGCACGGGCCAGATCGTCATCAACGGCAAGCCCGTTGAGCAGTACTTCGGCCGTCAAACCTCGATCATGATCGCCAAGCAGCCCCTGCTGCTGACGAACAATGGCGAGGCCTTCGACATCAAGGTGAACGTCCACGGTGGTGGCGAGTCCGGCCAGGCCGGCGCCGTCCGTCACGGCATCACCCGCGCGCTGATCGACTACGACGCCGCGCTGAAGCCCGAACTGAGCCGCGCCGGCTTCGTCACTCGCGATGCGCGTGAAGTCGAGCGTAAGAAGGTCGGTCTGCACGGCGCTCGTCGTCGTAAGCAGTTCAGCAAGCGCTGATCGATCCCGAGCTCGGCCTGCCGGGTTTGGCAACAAGGCCGCTGCCTCGCAGCGGCCTTGTTTCATTTGGGGGCGTCCCCAAATATCCTCCGTCTGCAAGGTCGCCCGTTTGGGTGGACAATCGGCGTCAGAGCCATCTATCAGGAAATTCCATCATGAGCGCAGTTCTCGACACTCCCACCGTTGGCGCCGACGACATGCCCGCGCCGCTGGTCTTCACCGACAGCGCCGCCGACAAGGTGCGTGATCTGGTGGCCGAGGAAGGCAATCCGGATCTGAAGCTGCGCGTGTTCGTGCAGGGCGGCGGCTGCTCCGGCTTCCAGTACGGCTTCACCTTCGACGAGGCCGTCAACGAAGACGACACCCAGATGAACAAGAACGGCGTCACCCTGCTGATCGACGCGATGAGCCTGCAGTACCTGATGGGCGCCGAGATCGACTACAAGGAAGACCTGCAGGGCGCGCAGTTCGTGATCAAGAACCCGAACGCGAGCACCACCTGCGGCTGCGGTTCGAGCTTCTCGGTCTGATCGGGCGCTCGTCGCATCCCGCCTCTGAGGCCGCCTGCGGGCGGCCTTTGCATTTCCTCTGCAGCTCTTAGGCCGGGTGCAGCGCGCCCAGCAGGCGCGGGCCGGCGGCGCCGGTGACGCGCGGCAGATTGCCCGGCTCGCGGCGCACGAAGCGCTGGGCCAGCCAGGCGAAGGCGGCGGCCTCCACCTGCATCGGCGGCAGGCCGCGGGCGGCGCTGCTCAGCACGGTTAGCGCGGGCAGTCGGGTCTGCAAGCGCGCCATCAGCCGGCCGTTCAGGGCGCCGCCGCCGCAGACCAGCAGCTCGCTGCCGGCCGCCGCGTCGCGCAGGCAGTCGGCGATGCTGGCCGCGGTCAGCTCGAGCAGGGTGGCCTGCACATCCTCGGGGCGGGCGTCGGCGGGCAGCTGGCGCAGCAGCCAGTCGGGATTGAACAGGTCGCGGCCGGTGCTGCGCGGTGCGGGCAGCGCGAAGAAGGGTTCGGCCAGCAGAGTCTGCAGCAGCGTCGGCAGCGCCCGGCCGCTGGCGGCCCAGGCGCCATCGGCGTCATAGGGTAGGCCGCGATGCCGCGCCACCCAAAAGTCCATCAGGCAGTTGCCCGGCCCGCAGTCGTAGCCGAGGGTGGCGCCGTCACGGCCCAGCAGGCTGATATTGCTGATGCCGCCGATGTTCAGCACCGCGACATCCGCGTCGGCGCGGCCAAACAGCGCGCGGTGGAAGGCTGGCACCAGCGGCGCGCCCTGGCCGCCGGCGGCGAGGTCGCGGCTGCGCAGGTCGCAGATCACGTCGATGCCGCTCAGCTCGGCCAGCAGGGCGCCGTTGAGCAGCTGCAGGGTGTAGCCGCTGCCGTCGAACTCGCCGGGGCGATGGCGGATGGTCTGGCCATGGGCACCGAGCGCGCGCACCTCGCTGGGTTGGTGGCCCGTCTCGCGCAGCAGCTCATGGCTCAGCTGGGCATAGGCGCGCGCGACGCCATTGGCGGCCAGCGCGCAGCGGTGCGCCTCGTTGGCGCCGGGGCTGTTCAGTGCGAGCAGCTCCTCGCGCAAAAAATCTTCGAAGGGCTGGTGCCGGTGGCCCAGCACCTCGGCCGGGGTGCCGTCGCGGCCCGGGAAGCGCGCCAGCACCGCGTCGACCCCGTCCAGCGAGGTGCCGGACATCAGGCCGATGAACAGATCGCTCACGGTCGGCCGGGGCTCAGTCCGCGCCGCTGACGCCGACGCCCATCGACTCGGCGGCCGAGAGCTGGTTCTTGACGCTGGCCACGGTGGCCTGGAACTGCGCCTTGGCGCTGGCCGGCAGGTTGATCGCCTCGGAGGCGCGCGCGATCACGCGCGGATCCTGGTGCTGGCCCTTGACGCGGAATTCGAAGTGCAGATGCGGGCCGGTGGCCCAGCCGGTGGCGCCGACGGCGCCGATCTTCTGGCCCTGCTCGACCTTCTGGCCCTTCTTGACGTCGATGCGGCTCAGGTGGGCGTAGACGGTCTGGCGCTCGCCGCTGTGGCGCACGAAGATCACATTGCCGAAGCCGTTCTGCCAGCCGGCGAACTCGACCGCGCCGTCGCCGACGGTGCGCACCGGCGTGCCGGTCGGCGCGCCGTAGTCGGTGCCGAGGTGGGCGCGCCACTTCTGCAGGATCGGGTGGAAGCGCATCGCGAAACCGGAGGTCACGCGCGAGAACTCCATCGGGCTGGCCAGGAAGGAGCGGCGCTTGCTCTGGCCATCGAAGCCGTAGAAGTTGCCCTTGCCGGTCGCGGAATCCTTGTACCAGACCGCGGCATGGCTCTTGCCGTTGTTGACGAACTCGGCGGCGATCACGCGGCCGCTGGTCTGGCCCCAATTGATCGGCTCGCCGTCGGCGGTCATGGCCTCGAACACCACCGAGAAGCGGTCGCCCTTGCGCAGCTCGCGGTGGAAATCGATGTCGCCGGAGAACATGTCGGCCATCTGCGAGGCGATCGCATCGGGGATGCCGGCCTCGTCGGTGGCGACGAACAGCGAGCTGCGCACCATGCCGCTGCCCAGGCGCACCTGGGCCTGCAGCGGCACGGTCTCGAGCCGGGCGCTGAAGACCTCGCCCTGGCGCTCGATGCTCAGGCGGCTGAAGTGGGTGGCCTGCTGCTCGGCCAGCTCGGCCGGGAAGCGCACGATCATCGAGCGCACGGTGCCGTCGGCATCGGCGCTCAGCTGCACCATCTTGCCGACGCGGCCCTTCAGCACGCGCTGGCCCAGCTGGTCATTGCGTAGGAAGGCGGCGGCGGCCGGGTCGAAGGCGCCCATGCGGCGCAGCAGCGAATCGGCGGTGTCGCTGGCGCGGGTCTGGTCGTTGCGGACCAGGGCCATCTGATGCGCGGCCAGCGCGCTGAGCTGCTCGTCCAGATCCAGCGTGCGCACCGGCTCGGTGATCAGGTATTGCGGCAGATCCTCGGCATTGGGCGCCAGCGGTGCGATACCAAAGGCGGTGACGGCAAAGCCGCCCAGCAGGCCCACCACGGTGCTGGTGAGGGCGCGCGGGTGCCGAGCTGCGAAGGCTTCGGCTCGCGCCAGAGCCTGCTTCAGTTCGTTTTTCCAGTCAATCACGCTTAAAAACCTGGGACCTTGTTGTTTTGCCGTCCTGCCCGATGGTCAGGGAGCCATGGAGCACGAGGGGCGTCCACTAGAATTCATGGTTTGCGCCACACCCCCAAGCGAGGGGTTCTGACGCAAAACAGCGGCGAGTATACCGAGGCGATCGCCTCGTCAACGCCAAGAAAACCCGATAAATCAAGGCTTTACATCTAGCCTGCGCCCAAACTTCCACGCCATGTCCGAATCGCGAACTCCAGCCGCCACGCCGTCTTCCGCTCCCGCCGAAGCCCCGCGTTATCCGGTCACGGACAAGGTGCGCGAGGCCATGGCCATCTCCAAGCGCGGCGTGGACGAGCTGCTGCCCGAGGCCGACTGGCTGAACAAGCTGGCCCGCGCCGAGGCCACCGGCGTGCCGCTGCGCATCAAGCTGGGCCTGGACCCGACCGCGCCGGACATCCACATCGGCCACACGGTGGTGCTGAACAAGATGCGCCAGCTGCAGGACCTGGGCCACCAGGTGATCTTCCTGATCGGCGACTTCACCTCGATGATCGGCGACCCCTCGGGCCGCAATGCCACGCGCCCGCCGCTGACGCCCGAGCAGATCAAGCACAACGCCGAGACCTACTACAAGCAGGCCAGCCTGGTGCTGGACCCCGCCCGCACCGAGATCCGCTACAACAGCGAGTGGAGCGACCCGCTGGGCGCGCGCGGCCTGATCCAGCTGGCCGCCAAGTACACGGTGGCGCGCATGATGGAGCGCGACGACTTCACCAAGCGCTTCGCGGCCCAGACCCCGATCTCGGTGCACGAGTTCCTCTACCCGCTGATGCAGGGCTACGACTCGGTGGCGCTGAAGAGCGACCTGGAGCTGGGCGGCACCGACCAGAAATTCAACCTGCTGATGGGCCGCCACCTGCAGCAGGAATATGGCCAGGAGCCGCAGTGCATCCTGACCATGCCCCTGCTAGAGGGCCTGGACGGCGTCGAGAAGATGTCCAAGTCCAAGAACAACTATGTGGGCATCACCGATCCGGCCACGCAGATGTTCGCGAAGATCCTGTCGATCAGCGACGTGCAGATGTGGAAATGGTTCGAGCTGCTGAGCTTCCGCCCGCTGGACGAGATCGCGCGCCTGAAGGCCGAGACCGAGGCCGGCCGCAACCCCAAGGAAGCCAAGGTGCTGCTGGCCAAGGAGATCACCGCTCGCTTCCATTCGGCGAGCGCGGCCGACGAGGCCGAGCAGGACTTCAACAAGCGCGCCGCGGGCGGCATTCCGGACGACATCCCGGCGCTAAACCTGTCCGGCGCCCCGCAGGGCATCGGCGCGCTGCTGAAGGCGGCGGGGCTGGTGGCCTCGGGCAGCGAGGCGATGCGCATGGTCGAGCAGGGCGGCGTCCGGATCGACGGCACGGTGATCAGCGACAAGGGCCTGAAGCTGGAAGCCGGCACCTTCGTGCTGCAGGTCGGCAAGCGCAAGTTCGCGCGCGTGACCCTGGCTTGAGTTTTTGCACCTCCAAAGGGAGGCGGCAACGATGCGGGAAACGCTGAACCGGCCGCTCAACGGGTCCGAGAAACGGCGCCTGGGCGCCGATCTGGCCCATTGGGAGCGGCGCCTGTCGCCGCGGGCCAAGGTGCGCGAGGCCGTCCAGGCCTTCGGCGCGGCGCTGCTGGTGGGCCTGGGCTTCGGGCTGTTCGGCAGCCATGGCTTCTACTACTCGATGCTGGGCGCGCTGTGGGTAGCGGGCCTGCTGCTGCTGATCCTCTGGGTGCCCAAGGAGCGGCAGGGGCGCGGGCGGCTGTGGGCCCTGCGCCGGGCGCTGGCGCAGAACCGGGCCGAGGTGCTGCGGGTCGAGGCCGAGGCCTATGTCGAGTTCGAGGAACTGGGTGACTCGGGCGCCTTCTACCTGTTCCAGACCGGCCCGCGGGAGCTCTTGCTGCTGCGCGGGCAGGACTACTACGCCACCGGCGGCTTTCCCTGCCTGAGTTTTGAACTGGTCACGGTGCCGGGCGTGCTGTTCCACATCCGCCCGCTGTCGCCGGCGGCCGAGCCCCTGCGCCGCTTTGCGCCGCAGGCCATGCTTGAGTTCGCGGATCTGGAGGACGGCCGGGTGCTGCCCGGCCGCTTGGAAGACGCCCAGGCGGCCCTGCGCGCCGCGCTGGGCCGTCCGGCTCAGACCGAGTAGGTGCTCGACGCGGTGCGCCCGCCGCTGCCGGTCCAGTTGGTGTGGAAGAACTGGCCGCGCGGCTGGTCCACGCGTTCATAGGTATGGGCACCGAAGTAGTCGCGCTGGGCCTGCAGCAGGTTGGCCGGCAGGCGCGCGCTGCGGAAACCGTCGAAGAAGGCCAGCGCGCTGGCGAAGGCCGGCACCGGGATGCCCTTCAGCACCGCGGTGGCGACCACGCGGCGCCAGCTGGCCTCGCTCTTCTTGATCGCCTGCTCGAAGAAGGGCGCCAGCAGCAGGTTCTGCAGCTGCGGGTTCTGGTCGAAGGCGTCCTTGATGTTGCCGAGGAAGGCGCTGCGGATGATGCAGCCGCCGCGCCACATCAGCGCGATGCCGCCGTAGTTCAGGTGCCAGCCGTTCTGCTCGGCGGCCGCCGCCATCAGCATATAGCCCTGGGCATAGCTGACGATCTTGGAGGCGTAGAGCGCCTGGCGGATCTCCTCGACGAAGGCGGCGCGCTCGGCGTCCTCGATCTTGCGGCTGCCGCCCGGGAACAGCCTGGCCGCCTCGACGCGCAGGTTCTTCATCGCGGAGACGCAGCGGCTGTAGACCGCCTCGGCCATCAGCGTGATCGGGATGCCCAGGTCGGCCGAGGAGATCACGGTCCATTTGCCGGTGCCCTTCTGGCCGGCGGTGTCGAGGATCTTGTCGACCAGCGGCGCGCCGTCCGCCTCGTCCTTCTTGGCCAGGATGTCGCGGGTGATCTCGATCAGGTAGGAGTCGAGCTCGCCGCGGTTCCAGTCGGCGAACATCGCGCTCATCTCGTCGGGCGTCAGGCCCAGGCCTTCCTGCATCAGCTGGTAGGCCTCGCAGATCAGCTGCATGTCGCCGTACTCGATGCCGTTGTGCACCATCTTGACGTAATGGCCCGAGCCGCCCTCGCCGACCCAGTCGCAGCAGGGGGAGCCGTCATCGACTTTGGCGGCGATGGCCTGGAAGATCGGCTTCACATGCGGCCAGGCCGCCGGCGAGCCGCCGGGCATGATGCTGGGGCCGAAGCGCGCGCCTTCCTCGCCGCCGGAGACGCCGGTGCCGATGTAGAGCAGGCCCTTGGACTCGACGTACTTGACGCGGCGCGCGGTGTCGTCGAACAGCGAGTTGCCGCCGTCGATGATGATGTCGCCCGGCTCCAGGTGCGGCAGCAGCTGCTCGATGAACTCGTCCACCGGCGCGCCGGCCTTGACCATCAGCATCACGCGGCGCGGGCGTTTCAGCAGGCCGACCATCTCCTCGATCGAATGCGCGCCGATCACCTTCGTGCCCTTGGCCTCATGGGCCAGGAACTCGTCCACCTTGGACGTGGTGCGGTTGTAGGCCACGACGGTGAAGCCATGGTCGTTCATGTTGAGGATCAGGTTCTGGCCCATCACGGCCAGGCCGATGAGGGCGATGTCGGCTTGCGCGCTATGCATATGTTCTTTTCAGCTCGGTGGCAAAACCCGAATCCTAGGGGAAACCCGGGACTCGTGGGAAATCGGGGCTGCTGGACGGCCGGACCTTGCGGTCCGGCCGGAGGCTGCGCTCAGCGCGCCAGCGGGCGCGGATAGGGGCCGGGGCGCGGCTCGCGCAGCGGCTTCTCGCTCATGGCCTTGCGCAGCCAGGCCAGGGCGGCATCGAGCTGCGCGTCCTGGCCCAGGGCGCTGGCGCGCGGCGGGTTGTCGACCTCGATGTCGGGACGCACGCCCTGACCCTCGATGATGAAGCGGCCGTCCTCCAGCAGGAACTGGCCGGTCTCGGCGGCGCGCACCATGCCGTTGTCGGCCAGGCGGTTGCGGTCCGACAGCCAGACGCCGGCGCCGGCCGTGGTGCGGCCGATCACCGGGCCCAGGCCCAGGCGCTTGAAGCCCTCGGTGAAGGTCTCGCCATCGGAATAGGTCTCTTCGTTGGCCAGCACCACCACCTGGCCGCGGAAGGTCTGCTGCATGTTCGAGCCCGGCGGCGCGTTCTCCGGCGAGCGGCGCTGCCAGAACATCCAGGCGCGGCGCAGCAGGGTGTTGAGGATCCAGCTGTCGATATTGCCGCCGCCGTTGTGGCGCACATCGATGATCAGACCCTCGCGGTCGACCTGGGCGTAGAACTCGCGCGCGAAATCGGCGATGTCGTCGCGCCCCATCGCGCGCAGATGCAGATAGCCGATGCGGCCCTGCGAGGCCGCGGCCACTGCGCGGGCGCGGCCGTAGCGCCAGTCGTCCAGGCGCAGCCGCGCCTCGCGCATCGCGTCCACCGGGGTCACGATGACACGGCGTGCGGCGGCGCCGGGGCGATCCTGCAGCTCCAGCAGCACCTGGCGGCCGGCCTGGCCGCGCAGCAGCTCGCTGGGATGCGCGGACTCGGCCGCGGGGCGGCCGTTGATGCGCGTGATGAGGGCGCCGGGTGCGATGGCAAGCCCGGGCGCGGCCAGCGGGCCGGCCTCGGCGGGCAGCTCGGGGTCGCCGGTGTAGAGGCGCTCGACCCGCCAGCCCTGCTCGACGCGCTGCAGCTCGGCGCCCAGGCCGGCCAGGCCCGGCTCCTGCGGGCCCTTGCGCACATCGGGCGCGATCACCTGGCTGTGCAGCAGGCTCAGTTCGCCGACCAGCTGTTGCAGCAGATCGCTGAGCTCGCCGCGCTCGGTGACGCGCTCCACCAGCGGCGCGTACTTGTCGCGCATCGCGTTCCAGTCCACGCCGTGCAAGGCCTTGTCGTAGAAGAAGTCGCGCTGCATGCGCCAGGCGTCATGGAACATCTGGCGCCATTCGGCGCGCGGCTCGGTGGCGATCTGCCAGTCGCTCCAGCGCACCTGGGCCTTGCCCAGATCGGTCGGCAGCTTGGGTCCGCTCTCGACGATCAGGATCTCCGGCGTGGCGCCCTCCGCGCCGCGGCGCAGCATCAGCTTCTTGCCGTCGCGGCTCAGCGCATAGGCCTGCACCTGCTCGGCCAGGGTCTCGGTCTTGCTCTCCTGCGGGCCGATGGGCAGGCTCTTCAGCGCGCGGCTGCCGCGCTCCTCGTCGAGCAGCCACAGGCGCTTGCCGTCGGTGGCCAGCTCGCTGTAGTTGCCCGGCGCCAGCGGCAGCTCGTACAGGCGCTGCGCGAGGCCGGCGGTGGCGATCTCGGGCAGGCGCGGCTTGCTGCTCGACTCGGACTTGGCCTCCGGCTTGGTTTCGGGTTTCTCGTCGGGCTTGGCCGGCTGCAGCTCGTCGGCGGCGGCGAAGGGGAAGCGCTGCGGGCCGGCCTGCAGCGCCAGCGCATAGACCTTCCAGCCGCGCTCGAAGCTCGGGCCCATATTGCGGTCGCCCCAGGGATTGGGGCGGCCGCTGGTCGCGAAATGGCGGCGCGACAGGAAATAGAGCCAGCGCCCGTCCGGGCTGAAGGCGGGCGAGGCGCTGTCGTAGCGGTCACCGGTCAGCACATGCAGGCGCTGGTCGGCCGGGGTGTAGAGCATCAGCTGCTCGCGCCAGCCACTGCCCTCGTTGCGGCTGTAGGCCAGCGCGCGGCCGTCCGGCGACCAGCGCAGCTCGCCATAATCGTTGCCATGGCGGTCGCGGTCGATCTCGCGGGTGGCCTCGGCCGGCGCCTTGGCCTGCAGGTCGGTCAGGTAGAGCCGGCCCTCCTTGTCGCTGTGCGCGAGGTAGCGGCCGTCCGGCGAGGGCTGCAGCTGCAGGCGCATCGCCTGCGCATCGCGGGTCAGCTGCTGGGGCGGGCTCAGGCCATCGGCCGCGAAGCGCCAGACCTCCAGCTCGCCGCCGAAGTCGCACAGCGCGAACACCTGCTTGCTATCGGCGCTGAACTTGGCCTCGCGGCAGCGCCCGCCGTCCTTCAGCCCGGCGGGCAGGGGCAGCTCGGCGCGGCGCAGCGGGCCGGCGCCCTGGGTGGCCAGGCGGCCGCGGCTGGTCAGCAGCACGCGCTCGCCGTCGGGGGCGAAGGCCAGGTGGCTGAGGAAGTCCTGCGGCTTGTCGATCCAGCGCTGGCGCTGCTGGTCGAAATCGCCGCTCAGGCCGATCGCCAGCCGCTGCGGCTCGGCGCCGCCGCCCAGGTCCAGGCGGTAGAGGTCGGCGCCCAGGCTGTAGACCGCCAGGGCGCGCCCGTCGGCGGCCAGGCTGAGCTGGCGGATGTCCCAGTCGCGGTGTCGCGTGTGCTGGCGCAAGTCCTGACCCTTGGCGTCGACCGACCAGAGGTTGAAGCGGCCGTCGCGGTCCGACAGAAAGGCGATGCGCAGGGCGCCGCCGGCGTCGCGGTAGGGCTGCGGGCGCAGGTTGTTGTGGCCGTCGTCGACCAGGGCTCGCGCCTCGGCCTGGCCGTCCAGATCCAGCGCCCACAGGCGCGCGATGCCGCCGCCGCGGTAGAGGCGGGCGTTGTCGCCGCGCAGGCCGTTGCGGGTGAAGAACAGCTGACGGCCATCGGCGCTCAGCGCGCCGTCGCTGGCCTGGTTGACCGGCAGGGCGCGCAAGCGCGCGCTGGCGATGTCGGCGGCCAGCAGGCGCGTGCCGGGCTGGCCGCTCGGGTTCGGGCCGGTGAAGATCACCTCGCCCTGGGCGCTGATGCCCCAGACCCGCTGCTGCGCGCTCTGGTTCCAGCTCAGGCGCTTGGGCACGCCGCCTGCGGCCGGCATCACATAGACATCGCCGGCGCCGCCGTCGTACTGGCCGATGAAGGCCAGCCAGCGGCCATCGGGCGAGAGGGCCGGATGCGTCTCGCTGCCGGCATGGCTGCTCAGGCGCTGCGCCCCGCCGCCCTGGGCCGGCGCGCGCCACAGATCGCCCTCCGCGACGAACAGCAGCTGCTCGCCCTGCAGCGCGGGCATGCGGTAGTAGCCGGTCGTCGGCTGGGCCGCGGCCAGGCCGAAGCCCAGCGCGGCGAACAGGGGCAGGAGTCGCAATGGCGTGCAGAGCAGGGTCACGTGCAGTCCTTGTGGGCCTGGGTTGATAGCGGGAGGAGGGCGGGCGCCGCCGGGTAGGCTGGCGCCGCGTGGGGGCGGATTGTGCGGCAGACCGAGGGGGTCAGACGTTCTTCACGCCGCTGGCGACATGGCCGGCCGGCACATGGGCGCGCGCGCTCTCGACATGGCCGATCTGGTCGTCGAAGAAGAAGTCGGGCTCGAACTCGCGCAGGAACTCGCCCTTGGCCAGGCCGCCGAGGAACATCGCCTCGTCGACCTCGATCTGCCAGTTCATCAGGGTGCGCAGCGCGCGCTCATGGGCCGGCGCGCTGCGCGCGGTGACCAGGGCGGTGCGCACGCTCATCGCATCCTCCTTGTCGCGCTGCAGGCGGTGCAGGGCCTCCAGCACCGGCTTGAAGGGGCCGGCGGGCAGCGGCAGGCCGGCGCGCTCGATCTCATGGGCCTGGAAGGCGTCCAGCCCGCTGGCCTGGTAGACCTGCTCGGCCTCGTCGGAGAACAGCACCGCGTCGCCGTCGAAGGCGATGCGCAGCTCATGCGGATGCGCGTCCGAGGCGCGCGCCCCGCTGGGCAGCACGCGCGCGGCCGCGACGCCGGCGCCCAGCGCCGAGCGCACATCGGCCTCGTTGGCCGACAGGAAGAGCTGGGCCTTCAGCGGGCGCAGATAGCGCCAGGGGCTGGTGCCGCGGGTGAACACGCCGCGCTCGATCTTCAGCCCGAAATGCTGGGCCGAGCGGAACACCCGCATGCCCGAGATCGGGTCGTTGCGCGACAGCACCACCACCTCGACCCGCGGCGCGGCCGCGCCGACATTGAAGCCCAGCAGCTTGTGCACCAGCGAGAAGGCCACGCCGGGCTTGGCCGGCACGTCCAGGCGCTGCTGCTGCAGCGCCATGTAGGCGCGGTCGTCGCCGGCCTCGAAGAGTTCATTCTCCTCCTCGAAATCGAAGAGGGCGCGCGAGGAGATCGCGACGACGAGTTGTCTGTCCAGGGTGGCCGGCATGTGGGATTCTTGGAGTTCTGGGCGTGGTGTAATTTTGCTTTGAACTTTCGCCCGGCCGTCATGCCCACCATGGATTTTGTCGAGGTCTACGACGAGGTGCTGGACGCCGCCACCTGCCGGCAGCTGATCGAGCGCTTCGAGGCCAGCGGCCAGGCGCAGCGCGGCAGCACCGGCAGCGGCGTCGACCTGAGCCTGAAGGACAGCTGGGACATCCAGCTCGACCAGTCGAGCGGCTGGGCCGATGCGCGGCAGCTGCTGAACGATGCGGTGCTGGGCGGCTTCCGGCATTACCTGCGCCGCTATGCCCATGTGGCGCTGGCGCCGCTGCAGCTCAAGCAGCGCCAGCCCTCGGGCGCGCTGACGGTGGTCGAGGCGGCCGATGTGGCGGAGATGAAGGACGAACTGCTGACGGCGCTGGTCGCCAAGGTGTTCCGCCCCGGCGGCATCAATCTGCAGAAATACCTGGCGGACCAGGGCGGCTATCCCTACTGGCACAGCGAGCAATACCCGAAGGACGACCGCGGCGAGACCCTGCACCGCGCCCTGCTGTGGACGATCTACCTGAACGACGGCTTTGCGGCCGGCGAGACCGAGTTTCTCTACCAGCAGCGCAAGATCCGACCCCGCACCGGCAGCCTGCTGATCGCGCCGGCGGCCTTCACCCACACCCACCGCGGCAATATGCCGCGGGGCGGCAACAAGTACATCGCGACCAGCTGGCTGCTGTATCAGCGCGCCGAGGCGCTGTACGGCAAGGGGGCCTAGCTCACTTCACCCAGGTGTTGAGCTGGATGATCGGCAGCAGCACGGCCAGCACGATCAGCATCACGATCGCGCCCATCGCGACGATCAGCAGCGGCTCCAGCAGGGTGGCCATGGCCATCGCGCGGCGCTGCACCTCGGTGCCGAGCTGGCGCGCGGCGCGCTCCAGCATCTGCGGCAGCTGGCCGGTCTGCTCGCCCAGGCGCGCGAACATCGCCAGGATGCCGGGGAAGCGCTTCTTGCCGGCCAGCACCGAACCGAGCGGCGCGCCCTCGCGCACCTGCACCAGCGCGTCCAGCGCATCGGCGCGCATCGCGCGGTTGGAGAGGGTCTCGGCCGCGGCCTGCAAGGCCTTCAGGATCGGCACGCCGGCGCCGGCCAACATCGCCAGGGTCGCGGCGAAGCGCGCGCCGTTGTAGCCGCGCGTGAGCCGCCCCATCAGCGGCAGCTTCAGCAGGGCCGCGTCGAAGCGCTCGCGGAAGGCGGCATTGCGCAGCGCCCAGGACAGGGCCGAGAAGCCGCCCGCCAGCAGGCCCAGCATCAGCCAGCCCCAGTGGCGCACGAAGTCGCTGAGCGCCAGCATCGCGACGGTCAGGAAGGGCAGGGCGCGCTTGCTGCCGGTGAACACGGTGGCGATCTGCGGCACCACATAGGTGACCAGGAAGATCACGATGACGACCGCGATCAGCGAGACGATGGCCGGATAGGCCATCGCGCCGATCAGCTTGGCACGCAGCTCCTGGCGTTGCTCCAGGTCGTCGGCCAGGCGCTCCAGCACCGCGCCCAGGGCGCCGCTCTGCTCGCCGGCGGCGACCACCGCGCGGTAGACCTCGTCGAACTCGCGCGGCGCGCTGGCCAGCGCGCGCGCGAAGGGCGCGCCGGCATTGACCTCGGCCTTCAGCTGCGCCAGCAGCTCGGCCTGGCGCTGGTCCTCGCTCTCGTCGGCCAGCGCGGTCAGCGCGCGCTCGATCGGCAGGCCCGAGCCGACCAGGCCGGCCAGCTGGCGTGTCCAGACCGACAGGGTGGTGGCGCTGAAGACGCGGCGCTTCATGAAACCGATGCCGCCCTGGGCCTCGGCGCCATGCTGCTCGACCGGCGCCACGCTCAGCGGCACCAGCTGCTGCGCGCGCAGCTGGGCGCGCGCGGCGCGGGCGTT
Source organism: Roseateles sp. DAIF2 (assembly GCF_015624425.1). Classification (NCBI taxonomy): domain Bacteria; kingdom Pseudomonadati; phylum Pseudomonadota; class Betaproteobacteria; order Burkholderiales; family Sphaerotilaceae; genus Roseateles; species Roseateles sp. DAIF2. The sequence goes on from NZ_CP049919.1 coordinate 1,259,959, forward strand.
GTCGGCCTCCAGCAGGCCGGTGCTGCTGCGGCCGGCGGCGTTCAGGGCTTCGTACTTGAAGGCGGGCATGGCGGGCTACTAGTCGCGGGTGACGCGCAGGACTTCCTCGGCCGAGGTGATGCCCTCGGCGATCAGGCGCTCGCCGTCCTCACGCATCGAGCGCAGGCCCTTGGCGCGCGCGGCGATCGCCAGCTCGCCCTCGGAGGCGCGCTGGTGCACCAGCGCGCGCAACTCGTCGTCCAGCACCATCAGCTCGTAGACGCCGGTGCGGCCGCGGTAGCCGGTCTGGCCGCAGGCCGGGCAGCCGACCGGATGCCAATGGCCATCGGGGCCCTGGCGCTTGCAGCCGTCGCACAGCTTGCGCACCAGGCGTTGGGCCTGCACGCCCAGCAGGCTGGAGCTGAGCAGGAAGGGCTCGACGCCCATGTCCATCAGGCGGGTTACGGCGCTCGGCGCATCGTTGGTGTGCAGGGTGGCCAGCACCAGGTGGCCGGTCAGCGAGGCCTGGATCGCGATCTGCGCGGTCTCGTAGTCGCGGATCTCGCCGATCATGATCACGTCCGGATCCTGGCGCAGGATCGCGCGCAGCGCCTTCGCGAAGGTCAGGTCGATCTTGCTGTTGACCTGGGTCTGGCCGATGCCGGGCAGCTCGTACTCGATCGGATCCTCGACGGTCAGCACATTGGTGGTGCTGGTGTCGACCGTCTGCAGCGAGGCATAGAGGCTGGTCGTCTTGCCGGAGCCGGTCGGGCCGGTGACCAGCACGATGCCATGCGGTTGCTGCACCACGCGCTTGAAGGCGGACAGCACCTCGCCACTCATGCCCAGGCCTTCCAGGGTGAACTTCGATTCGGTCTTGTCCAGCAGGCGCAGCACCGCGCGCTCGCCATGCGCCGAGGGCAGGGTGGAGACGCGCACGTCGATCGCGCGGCCGCCGATGCGCAGCGAGATGCGGCCGTCCTGCGGCAGGCGCTTCTCGGCGATGTCCAGCTCGGCCATGATCTTCAGACGCGAGATCAGCGCGGCATGCAGGCCGCGCTTGGGCTGCACCACCTCGCGCAGGGTGCCGTCGACGCGAAAGCGCACCGAGGAGGCGCGCTCGAAGGGCTCGATATGGATGTCGCTGGCGCCGTCCTTGGCGGCCTGGGTCAAGAGCGCATTGAGCATGCGGATGATCGGCGCGTCGTTGGCCGCCTCCAGCAGGTCCTCGACCGCCGGCAGGTCCTGCATCATGCGCGACAGGTCCACCGCGCTCTCGACCTCGCCCACCACCACCGCGGCGCTCGACTCGCTGCCGGCATAGGCGCTGTTGATGCGCTCGGCCAGGGTGGCCCGGGCCTCATGCTCGAGCCGGTCCAGCGCATAGAGGCGCTGCACCTCGGACAGGGTGGCCAGCGCCACCTCGGGCGCGGCCCACAGGGTCAGCTGGTTGCCGTCGTCCTCCAGCAGCACGGTGTTGGCCTTGGCATAGGCATAGGGCAGGGGGTGGCGGATGGCCATGGTCGCCGGTCCTCAGTTGCCCGGTGCCGAGGCGGGCGCCGCCGGCGTAGCCGGCACCGAGCCCGGCAGCGCGGGCAGCACCGGCGCGCCGGTCTCGGGCAGCACGGCGCTCTGGCGCGGCTGGGCATTCTGCTGGTTGGCGCGGATCGCCTCGTAGCGGTCCAGGGTCAGCTGGTCCAGGCTGCGCTGGTCGCGCATCACCACCGGGCGCAGGAACACCATCAGATTGGACTTAACCCGTTTGCGGTTCTCGCTCCTGAACAGCTGGCCCAGCAGCGGGATGCTGGCAAGACCCGGCACCCGGTCGTCGCCGTCCTGGTATTCGTCCTTCATCAGGCCGCCCAGCACCATGATCTGGCCGTCGTCGACCACCACGGTGGTCTCGATCGCGCTCTTGTCGGTGGTCGGACCGCTGCTGGAGCTGCTGGTGCCGCCGACCACCGAGGAGTTCTCCTGGTAGACGGTCATGCGCACCGTGCCGCCCTCGCCGACCTGGCTGCGCACGCGCAGGGTCAGGCCAACGTCGCGGCGGTCGATGGTCTGGAAGGGGTTGACCGAACCGGTGCCGGTGCCGGTGTTGGTGAAGCTGCCGGTCACGAAGGGCACGTTCTGGCCGATCACGATCTTGGCCTCCTCGTTGTCCAGCGCCACCAGGTTCGGCGTCGACAGGATGTTGGCGCCGGTGTTGGCCTCGAGGAAATTGGCGATCGCGCCCAGGGTGTAGAAGCCGCCGATCTTCTGCAGCACGCCGATGTTCATCCCCTGCGGGAAGCCACCGGTTTTCAGCGCGTCCCCGATGCCGGCGCGGCCGTTGGCCACGGCGCCGGACAGGTTGATGATGTTCTGGTTGCCGCTGCCGAAATTGGTGCCGATGCCGCCGATCGTCGAGTCGCCCTTGTTGCCGGTGATGCCCTGCCATTGCACGCCGAACTGGCCCATCTTGCTGGCATCGACCTTGACGATCATCGACTCGACATGGATCTGCGCGCGCCGGCCGTCGAGCTGGTCGATCGCGGCGCGGATCTGGCGGTACAGCGGCTCGGGGGCGGTGATGATCAGCGAGTTGGTCGAGGGATCGGCCTGGATGAAGCCGCCGGTCGAGGGGCTGGCCGAGGCGGCCACCGGCGTCGTGGCCGCGGTGGAACCCTGGCTGCCGCTGTTGCTGCTGCTGGTATTGCTGCCGCCCAGGCCGCCGGCGGCGGCGCTGATCGTGCCCTGGCTGGCCGGGGTCAGCGAGCCACTGCCGCCGAAAGAACTGCTGCCCGAGCCGCTGCCGCCGGAGCCGCCGCCCGCACCGCCGCCGAAGGCGGCGCGCAGCACCGTGGCCAGCTTCACCGCGTCGGCATTCTTCAGGTAGACGACGCGGATATTGCCGGCGGCGTTGTTGTCCAGCGCCGGCTGGTCCAGCTTGTCGATCATCGCGCGCAGCGAGGCCATGCGCGCCGCATTGGGCGCGCGCAGGATCAGCGCATTGCTGCGCGGATCGGCCAGCACGCTGAGCCCGCTGCCGCCGCCGGCCTGGCCCGGTGCCCCGGGCACCGCACCGCCGCCCTCGGCCAGCTTCTGCACCAGGGCCGCGATGTCGGAGGCCACCGCATGCTTGAGCGGCACCACCTCGAGATCGGTGCCGCTGGGTGTGTCCATCGCCGCGATGATGCGCGACAGGCGCTGCAGGTTCTCGGCGTAGTCGGTGATCACCAGGCTGTTGTTGCCCGGGTTGGCGTTGATCGTGTTGTTCGGGCTGATCAGCGGGCGCAGCACCGCGACCAGGTTGTTGGCGTTCTCGTGGCTGAGCTTGTAGACCTGGGTCAGGATCTGGTCGCCGCGCTGCTTGCCACCCTCGCCGCCGACCACCACCGCGCTGGTCTGCAGCTTGGCATCGGCCTCCGGCACCACCTTGTACAGGCCACCGGATTCGACCACCGTGAAGCCCAGGCCGCGCAGGCCGGCCAGGTAGCTCAGATAGGCCTCGCGCACGCTCAGCGGCTGTTCGCTGTAGAGCGTGATCTGGCCCTTGACGCGCGGGTCGATCAGGAACTGGCGGTCCATCATCACGCCGATCGCGCGGGTCACCGCCTCGATGTCGGCATTGACGAAGTTCAATGTCACCGGGGTCTGGGCCTTCAGCGCGGGGCCGCGGGTCGCGGCCGGGGCCTGCGCGGCGGCCGGCGGGGCCAGCAGCAGCGCGGAGGACAGCGAAACCAGCAGGGGCAGGAGCTTGGCGGTCATGCTCTTATCCGATCGAAATGACGGAGCGCGCGCCCTGGCGGCGTCCGATGATGTTCAGGAGATTGTTCAGCGCGGCTTCGCGCTCCGGCGCCGCCTGGGCCTCGCCCTCGAAGCGCGCGCGGCCGTTGCTCAGGCTGCCCTGGCCGTTCAGCAGCAGGGCGCCGTCCAGGGTGCTCAGGCGCAGGGTCGAGACGCCGGCCGCGCCGGGATCGGCCGCGATGCTGAAGCGGTAGCTGCCCAGCGGCGCCACGGTGGCGATGCGCGAGGACAGGTTGACGAAGTCCAGATCCAGCTGGCCGCGCTGCACCCAGCGGCCCTGCGCCCATTCGAGCGCGAACTCGCGCGTCGCCAGGCGCATGCCGCCGCCGAGCTGCAGGGTGTTCCAGGGCGTGCCGAGGCCGCCCAGCCAGGCGGCCGGGAAGCGCGCCTGCCAGTCGCCGCCGGAGGGGTTGGGCGCGCTCAGCTCGAAGCGGCCCAGGCCCGGCTTCAGCAGCAGCTGCAGCTCGCCGTTCAGGCAGCAGGCCTGGCGCGCGCTGAACAGCAGGCCCAGGCCCTGCAGGCCGACCTTCCATTCGAGGCGGCCGGGCAGCACGCTGGCGTCGCGGCTGTCGGCGCCGCCGGTCAGCACCAGCAGGCCGGAGCCGTTCCAGACGCTGCCGCGGGTCTCGGCCAGCAGCAGATGGCCGCCGCTGGCCTGGTTCAGGCCGCGCGCCAGCCAACTGGCCGGTGCGAAGGCGACCAGCGCGATCAGCGCGCCGGCCAATGCGCCGCCGATGCTCCAGCGCCGCGAGGGGTTGCCATGGTGATGATGGGTCTTGGGTCCGGTGCTCATCGGCTTCATGGCGCGGTTCCCAAGGCCAGCACGATGGTGCCGGAGTAGCCCTGCGGCCCGCGCTGCAGGCTGGCCTCGACCGGGCGCGCGCGCGCCGCGCCGCGCACCTCGGCGAGCCAGCTCTGCAGGGCCTCGCTGCCGACGCCGTTCAGGCTCAGCACCGCGCGGTCGCCGCTGACGTTCAGGCGCGCGCTCGTGCCCAGATGCTCGCTGGCCGCCTGCAGCGCCTGCCGGGCCTGGCTCGCCGGCACCATCGGCTGGGCGCGCAGCTCGCGCGTCTCCAGCGCCAGCGCCTGCATGGTCTGCAGCTGCGCGTCCAGCTGGGTCAGCTGGGCCGGCGTCTGGCGCAGGATGCGCAGCGCCGGCTGCACCGCCACGCTCCACAGCAGCAGCAGGCCCAGCGCGGCGCCGGCCAGCTGCAGCAGGCCGCGCTCGCGCGCGCCGAGGGCCTGCCAATGGTTCTGCAGGGCGATCCAGCGCTGGCCGGCCGGGCTGTCGGCATCGAGGAAACGAGGTTTCATAGGGTGCGGGCGCGGCTCAGGGCCATGCGGCCGTCGCTGACGTCGAGCTGCCAGCCTTCGCTCTGCAGCTGGTGGCGGAATTGCTGTATCTGCGCCTCGGTCCAGCCGGTGGCGGAGAGCTGCAGGCGGCCGGTCTCGAAGCTCAGCGCGTCGACCGGGCCGCGCTCCGGTGGCCAGGCGGTGGCGGCGGCCGATAGCAGGGTCTCGAAATCCTGCTCGCCGGCGCGGCCGGCATGAGCGCGCAACAGCTCGGTCTCGCGCTGCATCTGGATCGGCGCATCGAGGATGGCGCGCACCTGCGGATGGGCGCTGCGCAGGGTGGCCTCCAGCGCGGCGCGACGCTCCTCGACCTGGCGGTGCTGCTGCCAGGCCCAGAGGTTCAGCCCCAGCAGCTGCACCGCGATCAGGGCCGTGAGGCCCCAGCGCACCGGCTGCCAGCGCCGGCTCAGGAACACCTGCCAGAACTCGCGCAGCGCACGGATGCCGCGGGTGCGCGGCGCCAGCTCGAACTGGCGCAGGTCCCAGGGGCTCTGCAGCGCCTGCAGCGCGCGCTCGCCCTCGGTCAGCGGCGGCACCGCGGTGCCCAGCCAATGCTCGGCGGCCGGGATCACATTGGGTGCACCGCTCCATTGCGCCGACTGCACCAGGCTGGGCGGGAACAGATCGCGCGCCAGGCTGCCGGCCAGGCACAGGGTGCTGGCACCCTCGGCATGGCTCCAGCGCAGCTGCAGGCCCTGGGGGCTCTCGAAGAAATGGCCGCGGGCGTGTTCGTCCGGCCAGGACAGCGGCACGATGCGGTCGACGAAGACCTGGGCCGCCTCCAGCTGGGCCAGCTGCTCCTGCAGCCAACCCCGGTGCGTCACCGCCACCCAGGCCGGCTCGCCGCCCAGCATCTCGGGCTCGACCGCGAAGTGCAGTTGCTCGGTATCGTCCAGCAGCGCCTCCTCCAGCAGGCCGCCCAGGGCGGCTCGCAGCTTGCCGCGGCCGGCGCGCGGGAGGGTCAGGCGTTGCCAGCCGATGTCGGCCTCGGCCGGCACGGCCAAGACGGTGTCGGCGCGCGGCAGCAGCGCGGGCGCGGCGCGGCCCTGCGATTCGACATGGCGGCCGTCCAGGCTCAGCACGAAGTCGTACTCGCGTCCCGCCTCGGCGCGGGGCGCGTCGGCGGGCGGGGCGTTGCGGCCCTGGGCACGCAGGCGGCTGCGCTGGGGCAGAAGGAGGATGAGGGTGCTCATGTTCGGTGGGACATTCTAGGAGGAGGGCATGACGCGCCGATAGCGGGTGATCCCCTCAGCGTGCAGCCTCCAGCACCAGGTTGACGCGCTGGCGGCTCAGCACCTGCATCTCCAGGTCGCGCCGGCGGATCAGCGAGCGCTCCTCGAGCACACGTTCCTCCAGGCGCAGGCGGCCGCTGACATGGAAATAGTTGGAGGCGACGGACGCGCGCTCCGCGCTGAGCACGACGGCCTGCGGCAGCTGGGTCTTGGCCTCCTCCAGGTTGCGGAACGGTGCGGTCTTGCGCACCTGCACCAGGCGCTGGGCCGAGGCCAGGTCCATGCCGTCGAACAGCGCGGCGATCACCTCGCGCGGCGCGGTGTTCAGGTTCACCGGCGTCGGGGTCGGCAGCAGGGTGACGAAGGGGCGCAGCCGCTCGATGGTCTCGGCCGACAGGCCCAGCCAACGCAGCTGGTCCAGCTCCCTTGGGCGCAGCGGCGCGGTGGCCATGTCGGGCTGCTCGGCGAAGGCGGCGCGCAGCTGGGTCAGCAGGCGGCCGGCGGTCTCGGCCGGCACGCCGGCGTTTTCGCACAGGCGCTCCAAGGTGCGCTGCTCCAGCGCGGCATCGGCCGGGCGCAGCAGGTTGCGCAGGTTGTACTGGGCCTGGGCATCGGCGATGCCGCCGGCCAGGAAGGCCTCCGGGCCATCCTGGGCGTTCTCGCGGTCGGCCGCCAGGAAGGTCGAGAGCCGCGCCTCGGCCAGCGGCACGGCCCAGATCTCGCCCAGATGGTCAACCGGCTCGTTGCGGTTGGCGCGCGCATCCTCGCGCAGGATCAGGCGAGCCCAGTCCAGCGCGCCCTGCAGGATCCAGGACGACTGCGCGCGCGCGCGGTCGGCCGCCTCGATCTCCACCGCGCGGTACTGGCGCCAGACCATCGCCGCGGCCAGGCTGGCCACCAGCGCGACGATCAGCATCGCGGTCAGCAGCGCGGTGCCGGCCTGGGCCTTGCGGGCGAGCCTCCTCACGTCTGCGGCCCCAGCAGGATCTGGCGCGTCAGCGGGCCGTCGAAGCCGCCGCCGGGCGCGAACTGCAGGATCATGCGCACGCCGCTGGGCAGCACATGCTTGCTGCTGTTCGGGCCGGCCTGGTCGGGGTTGGGGTTCGGATTGGGGTTCGGGCCGGGCGGATTGGCGGGCGGCGGGCTCGGCTGGGCCACGTCGTCGCTGGACTGCGCGTTGCTCCAGGCGTTGCCGCGGTAGAAGAACATCTGCCAGCCGCTCAGGCCTTCCAGCGCCACCAGCTGGCGCGTCTGCGGTTCCAGCCCCTGCTGGCTGCGCGTCAGCGCGTCGATCAGGGCCTGCTGGGTCGTCAGCGCCGCGCTTTCCCAGCGGTACAGCCTGCCTTCGCGCAGGGTCCAGGCGACTAGCTGCAGGCCCTCGGCCTGGCGGCGCAGGATGCGCAGCGTGGAGCCGTCGAAGGTCAACGGCGGCACAGTGTTCAGCTCGCTGTCCTGCAGCATGCGCAGGTCCTGCTCCCATTGCACCAGCACCGTCTGCAGCCGCTCGCTGCGCTGCAGGCTGGCCTGGCTGATCTCGCGGCTGCGCAGCATGCCGTCGATGCCGCGCCAGGCCATCACCGCGATCGCGGCCATGATGACCAGGGCCACCAGCACCTCGACCAGGGTGAAACCGGTACTCCGGTTCGACAAACCGCGGGATCTGCGGATCGCCATCATCAGTAGCGGCCCATGATGGTGGACAGGGTCAGGAGCGGCACGCCGTCGGCGCTGCCGATCTGCGCGTCGATGCGGCGGAAGTTCGGGTTCGGCGTGGGTCGAACCAGCAGCTTGCCGCGGTACTCGCGGCCGAGCTGGCTGCAGCCGAAGTCCTGGTCGCCGACGCCGGGGAACTGGCGGGTCAGGCGCAACTCGGTCAGCTGGTTCTCGGCGCACCATTGCGCCGCGCTGACCTGGGCCAGGCGCTCGGCGTTGTCAGTCAGCGCGCCGGCCGCCTTCAGCCCGGCCGCCAGGGTGATGCCGACGATGGCCAGCGCCACCAGCACCTCGACCAGGGTGAAGCCCCGCGCCGGGCGGCCGCCGGGCCTCATGGCGGCGGCGCCTCGCTGACGGTCTCGAAGGGCGCCAGCCCGTCGGTCGCGAGGGTCAGGTGTTGCTGGCCCAGGCTCAGGCGCACGCGCTGCGCGCCGATCAGCGGCTCCGGGCCCAGGCGCACGCTGTTGCCGCCGGCGATCTGCACCGCCACCGGCTCACCCAGCCAGCGGGTCGGCATGCGCATGCGCGCCGGCAGGCCCTCGAAGCGGAACTGCGCGCCATGGGCATCCTGCACCGGCCGCCAGAAGACGCTCAGGCCGGCGGCGCGCGCCTCGGCGCGGGCGTTCTCGAACAGCGCGGCCAGGCGCTCCGCCTCGCGCTCCAGCTGGGCCGCGGCCGGATCGCGCAGGCTCAGGCTGATCGTCGCGGTGGCGATCGCGATCAGCGCGACGACCACCAGCAGCTCGATCAGCGTGAAGCCACGCGCAGGGCGGGCGGCGCTGTGCTGCCGTTCGCCGGGCCGCCCCAAGAACGGCAGGGCGCAACCGGGGCGGGGCAGGCCCCGGCCTGGTTGCGGTCCCCGCGGGGGACCGACTGCGTACCCGCAGGCGAGGGGCACCTTGCTACTGCCAAGAGCCGATATCGGCGTCCTTGCCCTCGCCACCGGCGCGGCCGTCGGCGCCGAAGCTGTAGACGTCGATCTCGCCCTTCACGCCGGGATTGGCATATTGATAGGGGCGGCCCCAGGGGTCGTTGGGCAGCTTTTCGACATAGGGCTTCCAGTTGCCCGGGGCCGGGCCGGAGCTGGGCTTGCGCACCAGCGCCTCCAGGCCTTGCTCGCCGGTGGGAAAGCGCTGGTTGTCGAGCTTGTAGAGCTTGAGCGCCTGCATCAGGTTGTTGACGTCGGTGCGCGCCGCGGTGACGCGCGCGTCGTCGGCGCGGTCCAGCACATTGGGCACCACCAGCGCCGCCAGCACGCCGATGATGACCAGCACGACCAGCAGTTCGATCAGGGTGAAGCCGCGCGTGCGGCGGAGACGGGATAGAGGGTTTGCTTGCATGCGGCCCAGCCGGGTTGATCGGATCGGCTGAATCATAATCGGCTCATGCGTGCTCGATTGTTGGCCTTTGTGGTCTGGGCCTTGTTGGCCTGTGTCAGCGTTTTCTGGCTCATGAAGCTGGTAGTTCGGCCCTTGCCGGTGCCGCCGCAGGCCGTGCCCGCGGCCGACGCGACCGGCCCGCGCGCCGACCTCGCGCGCCTGCTCGGCGCAGCGCAGGCGCAGGCCGCGGTGCCCGAGCCGCAGGCGGCCAATGAGGGGCGCTTGCGCCTGGTGGGCTTGGTCGCGCCCAAGCAGGCGGGCCAGCCGCAGCATGCCGGCGAGGGCGTCGCTGTGATCTCGGTCGATGGCGCGCCGCCGCGGCCGGTGCGCGTGGGCGGCCTGGTGGATGGCGAGCTGCGGTTGCTGGCGCTGGATGCTCGCTCGGCCGCGCTGGGCAGCCAGGGCGTGGTCAGCCTGCGGCTGAATCTGGCGCCGCCGGTGCCCGCCGCGACCGGTTCCCTGCCGGTCGCGCAGAGCACGCCGGTGCCGGGGCAGCCGATGATGGCGCCGCCGCCGCAACCCTCACCGAATGCACCGCTGCCGGGGCTGGTGAGCGGCGGCCCCGGTGGCACCGCGCCGGATCTGCAGCAGCAACAGCAACATCAGCCGCCGCCATCGGATCTGCCGATCCGCGGCGGGGCCGCGCGCTGAATCAATTGTCATAAATTGTTGATCGGGCCGCTGACCGCCTGATCCAGCAGCGGCAAGGGGCGCGAGTCGCCCGGCTTGTCTCTGACTTCGTGCAGCTCGCTGAGCAGGGCCGCGGCGCTGCGGATCAGTGGCCAGGCCAGCGCGGCGCCGGTGCCGTCGCCGCTTTCCATGCCCAGCTCCAGCAGGGCCGAGGCATGGAAGATGGCCAGCGCTTCATCGAGCCCGCGATGCCCATGGCTGCGGCAGAACACCGCATAGTCGGTCACCGGTGCGGCGATCAGCGCGGCGATCTTCAGCGCGGCGCAGGCGGCCATGCCGTCGATGATGATCAGCTGGCGCTTGCTGGCCGCGACCAGCATCGCGCCGGTCATCACCGCGATTTCGAATCCGCCCAGCGCGGCCAGCACCTCCAGCGGTTCGCTGAGCTCGCGGTGCCGCGCCTGCGCGCCCTGCAGGATCAGCAGCAGATGGGACAGGTGATCCTGGCGCATGTCGGGGCCGGCGACGATGAAGTCGCGCAGCGGGCTGCCGACCAGCGCTGCCAGCAGCAGCGCGGCGCTTTCCTGCGAGCCCTGGCCGAGGCCGGCGAAGGCCAGCGCGTTGCCGGGCAGATGGTCGGCGATCTCCATGCCGACGCGCAGGCCGGCATGGGCCTGCTCCATGCTCATCGCCGCGCCGGTGCGGGCGTTGCGTGTGCCATGTGCGATCTTGCGCGCCAGCAGCCGGGCATGCGGCTGCAGCGGCTCGGCGATGCCGCAGTCGACCACATGAAAGCCCAGCCCCTGCTGGCGCGCGAACACCGCCGCCGGGATGCGCTGCTGCAGCGCGAGCAGGGCCTGCTCGCGGGTGCTGCGGCCATGCAGCAGGCCGATGCCGTCGACCGCGATGCCATGGTCGGCCGCGAACAGGGCCAGGGCCGGGGCGTTGAAGCGCGGGGTCAGGGTGTTCTGCACCAGGCCCAGGCGCACCGCCAGCGGCTCCAGCTCGCCCATGCCGCCGGCCACCGCGGCGCGGCGGTCGATGCGCTCGCGCAGCGACCTCTCCAGCTCGGGGTTGGCGGTCGGCGAGATCAGCGACTGGTGGATGGGCATGGCAGGCTTGATTCTGCGGCCGGGCGGCGTGGCCGGCCATCCGCAGCGCCCCTAGCCGGGGCGCTGCCCGTCGCCTAGCGCAGGAACAGCTTGTAGACCGGGTTCTGGCTTTCGTCCTGGTAGGGGTAGTGCAGCGAATCGAGGAACTCGCGCAGCGCGCCGCTGTCGCCGCGCGGCACCTGGATGCCGACCAGGATGCGGCCGTAGTCGGCGCCCTGGTTGCGGTAGTGGAACAGGCTGATGTTCCAGTCCGGATGCATGCTGGAGAGGAAGCGCATCAGCGCGCCCGGGCGCTCGGGGAAGGTGAAGCTGTACAGGCGCTCGTTCTTTGCCAGCTCGCCGCGGCCGCCGACCATGTGGCGCAGGTGCTGCTTGGCCAGCTCGTTGTCGGTCAGGTCCTCGGTCGGGAAGCCATGCCTGATGAACTGCTTGGCCAGGCGCTCGGCCTCGTCGCGCTTGTGGATCGAGACGCCGACGAAGATATGGGCCGACTCGGCGTCGGCGATGCGGTAGTTGAACTCGGTGACGCTGCGCGGGCCGAGCAGCTCGCAGAAGCGCCGGAAGCTGCCGCGCTCCTCGGGGATGGTGACCGCGAACAGGGCCTCGCGCTGCTCGCCGACCTCGGCGCGCTCAGCGACGAAGCGCAGGCGGTCGAAGTTCATGTTGGCGCCGCAGGTGATCGCGACCAGGGTCTGGCCCTTGGCGCCGGTCTTGGCGACGTACTGCTTGATCGCCGCAACGCCCAGGCCGCCGGCCGGCTCCAGGATGCTGCGGGTGTCCTCGAACACATCCTTGATCGCGGCGCAGACGGCGTCGGTGTCGACGATCACGAAGTCGTCGACCAGGGCCCGGGTGATGCGGAAGGTTTCCTCGCCGACCAGCTTGACCGCGGTGCCGTCGGAGAACAGGCCCACGTCGGCTAGCTGCACGCGCTTGCCGGCCTTGACCGAGCGCGCCATCGCGTCCGAGTCCTTGGTCTGCACGCCGATGATCTTGATCTCGGGGCGCACCGCCTTGATGTAGGCGGCGACGCCGGAGATCAGGCCGCCGCCGCCGATCGCGACGAAGATCGCGTCGATCGGGCCGGGATGCTGGCGCAGGATCTCCAGCGCGATCGTGCCCTGGCCGGCGATCACGTCCGGATCGTCGAAGGGATGGACGAAGGTCAGGCCCTGCTCGCGCTCCAGCTCGATCGCGCGGCCATAGGCGTCGGTGAAGCTGTCGCCATGCAGCACGACCTCGCCGCCCAGGGCCTGGACCGCGTCGATCTTGACCTTGGGGGTGGTGACGGGCATCACGATCACCGCGCGGCAGCCTAGCTTCTTTGCCGAGAGCGCGACGCCCTGGGCATGGTTGCCGGCCGAGGCGCAGATCACGCCCTTGGCACGAGCCTCGGGCGACAGATGCGCCATCTTGTTGTAGGCGCCACGCAGCTTGAAGCTGAACACGGGCTGCTGGTCCTCGCGCTTCAGGAAGACCTTGTTGGCCAGGCGCTTGGACAGGTTCTTGGCGGCGTCCAGCGGGGTTTCAATCGCCACCTCATACACCTTGGCGTTCAGGATGCGCTGCAGATAGCTGTTGTCGCTGGGAATCAGCGCCGGTTGCTGGCTGCTCGAACGGGTCCTGTTGGGGGTGCGGCGCGAGGGGGCGGGGCCGGCCATGAATGTCCTCCGATGCTGTGGCTGTTGCGGCGCAGCATGATAAGCGAGGGGCGGCGGCGGCCCGGTTCACCGGGGCGGTGCACAAACGGCCAAAAGGCGGCGGGGGAAGCGCGGGACGAAAAAAAGCCCGAGTCCTTGCGGGCTCGGGCTGAATCCACCATGGAGGCGGTGGAGGAGACAAACGGTGCAACGGGAACCCGTTTTGGCGCGAAGCCGTTCTGCTGAAATACTTTTTTCTCCAGAACGGTGCATCGCGAAAAACTAATGCATCACTTTGGTAAAAACCGCGATCTGCATTCAACCGCATACGTTTGCGGCTTGTTTCCATCTGCTTGTCTGGAATTCTACCGGCAACTCATGTTGCGCTGCAATATGTTTTTCCGGGCGCGGTGCAGGAATTCACGGCCGCGCCATTGCGGCGATGATGGGTGGTTTTCGCGACAAGTTGGAAGGACGATCCCAGATGGAATGCACGATCAATTGGATGGGCGTGGATGGCATGGCCTTCGTGGCCGAGACCGGCAGCGGCCACCTGCTGACGATGGACGGCGCGCCGGCCGGCGGCGGCCGCGACCTGGCGCCTCGGCCGATGGAAGCCGTGCTGGCCGGCACCGGCGGCTGCACCGCCTATGACGTGGTGCTGATCCTCAAGCGCGGCCGTCACGATGTGCGCGGCTGCCAGGTCAAGCTCAAGGCCGAGCGGGCCGAAGTCGACCCCAAGGTGTTCACCAGCATCCACATGCACTTCGTCGTCACCGGCAAGGGCCTGAACGCGGATGCGGTGGCGCGCGCGGTAGCGCTGTCGCATGAGAAGTACTGCTCGGCCAGCATCATGCTGGCCAAGACCGCGGCGATCACGACCTCGGTGGAGATCGTCGAAGTTTGAATCGGCGCGAAGCGCGCCGGGTCAGATCCGGTGCGCGGTGACGGTCATCACCTTGGCCGCGAGGCGCATCAGGCCCTTGATGGGCGCGGGCAGTTCCTGTGCGCCGGCGGCCAGCGCCTCGTCGGCATGGCGGGCCTCGTCCTCCTTCATCTGGGCGACGATGGCGCGTGAGGCGTGGTCTTCGGCCGGCAGGCGATCCAGATGGCCGGCCAGATGCTCCTCGACCTGGCGCTCGGTTTCGACCACGAAGCCCAGGCTCAGCTTGTCGCCGGCCAGCCCGGCCAGGGTGCCGAAGGCGAACGCGCCACCCCACCACAGCGGGCTCAGGCGGCTGACATGGCTGTTCAGCTGGTCCAGCCGCTCGCGCGTCCAGGCCAGATGGTCTTCTTCTTCCCGGGCCGCGTGCAGGAAATGTTCGCGCAGCCCGGCATCACGGCAGACCAGGGCCTGCGACTGGTACAGCGCCTGGGCGCAGATCTCGCCGACATGGTTGACCCGCATCAGGGCGCCGGATAGCTGCTGTTCCTCGCGGGCGAGTGCCGGTGTTGCCTCGGTGGCCCGCGGCGTCGCGCGGCTGCGGCCATGGTGGCCGAACATCGTGCGCAGACCATGATCCAGACTGGCGAGCAGCCGGTCGGGCGGAGAGAGACGGGTCGAGGGCGGGGTCGCGGAGCTCATCGGGGCGGCAGTTTAGTCCGCTCGCCCGCGACCCGCCAAATCAGTCTGGCGGGATTGAATATGAGGGTTTTCGATGACAGTTTTTCGAGTCCTGTTTCACGTTGCGCCTGGACAACGAAGCCCAGGCTTTTTGCGCGTTTCTATCTGGTCACAGCGGGTTTGCTCTGGTGCAATACGGCAACTTCCGCTCAGGAGGTTGGCCTGATCGGCCCCGTCAAAAGGGCTTCCCGGATCGGGGCCTCTTACTCAACCAAGGAGAATCGAATGAAGAAATCCCTGATTGCGCTGGCCGTGCTGGGCTCGATGGTGGGCGCTGCGGCAGCACAGTCCTCGGTGACGCTGTTCGGCGGTGTTGACCTGAACGTGCGCTACAACAAGGGTGGCGGCCAGACCACGAAGTCGATGGGTTCCGACGGTATCTATAGCAGCCGTTGGGGTCTGCGTGGCGTCGAGGATCTGGGCGGTGGGCTGAAGGCTGGTTTCTGGCTGGAGTCGGCAATCAACCCGGATAGCGGCACGCCCAACGGCAAGCGTTTCTGGCATCGTCGTGCTTCGGTCAGCCTGATGGGTGATTTCGGTGAGGTGCGCCTGGGTCGCTATCTGACCAACCAGTTCACGGCTTTCGCTGACTTCGATCCGTTCGGTACCAATGGCGTTGGTGACGTGAACAAGTTCTTCGCCAAGGAAGCGCACCCGATCAACGGCAATATCTCGGGCTCGACCCGTGCCGACAACATCGTTGGCTACTTCCTGCCTTCCAATCTGGGTGGCTTCTACGGCTCGGTCGAAGTGGCTGCTGGTGAAGGTCAGACCCTTCCGGATCCGAACAACAAGTACATCGGCGTGCGTGTGGGTTACGCTCAGGGCCCGTTCAACGTCAGTGGCGCGTTTTCGAGCAATGATCCCGACACCTCGAACATCGACTACAAGCGTACGACCTTCTCCGGCTCTTACGATCTCGGCGTGGTTAAGCTGATGGGCTTCTACTCGCAGAACAAGTTCGGCTCTGCCAAGCAGAAGATTGGCCTGATCGGCGCCAGCGCCCCGCTGGGCAGCGGTACCGTGCGAGCCTCTTACACCAAGGCTACGAACACCTCGCAGATCGCGGTTGGCTACATCCACGACCTGTCCAAGCGTACGGCGCTGTACGGTACCGTGGCTCGTGTGGATAACAAGCCCGGTTCCAGCGCCCGCGTGGCTGGCACCGATCCTTGGATTGCTGGCATTAAGTCTGGCTTTGACAACGGCGGCGTCGAAGTCGGTATCCGCCACACCTTCTAATAACAAAGAAGGAAGCTGCTGCCCCGTTTTGCGGGGCAGGCCTTGCGAAGCCGCCCTCCGGGGCGGTTTTTTCTTTGTCTGAGTTAGCTTGGTCAAGTGACGAGCTCACTGTCGCTGGCGCGACAGGGTTAGTGCCTGTGGGTCGAGGGCAACAAAGCAATCCGCTGTCTAGTCCCTAGATCGACAATTGTGCGATTACAAGGCGAACCGAAGGAGACAAGCTGATGATGAAGAAGACTGCCCTGATTCTCGCTCTGGCTGCCGTGAGCCCCGTCGGCTGGGCGCAGTCCAGCGTCAACATCTACGGCATCCTGGATGGAGGCGTCAGCTACACCACGGGCATTGCGGGCGGCACACGCAAACAGGTGGTCAGCGGCATCATGGACGGCTCGCGTTTCGGCCTGCGAGGCAATGAAGACTTGGGTGGTGGCTATCGTGCGCTGTTCCTGATGGAAAACCGGCTGGAACTGGATACTGGCAGCAACAGCAACCTGCCCGTGTCGGGCGGGACCTTCCTGCCGGATCGCTGGGGCAAACAGTCGGCGATCTTCACGCCGACCGCATTCACGGCGCCGGCCGGGCCGACGCAGCAGGCGCTGATCGGTACTGCCAGTGCTGTTCTTGGTGGCGTTTTGCAGTCGGCCACGGACCAACTCGGCGCCGCCCTGTCGGCGGGGTCCTTTGGCGTCAACATCGGCAATACCCGCTTCTGGGATCGTCAGGCCTATGTGGGCCTGGTGACGCCGTTCGGTGGCATCCTGGCCGGTCGTCAGTACACCCCGGCTTATGAGCTGAACGCGGCTTTCGACACGATGGGTACCCAGTCCAGCCTGGCTGCGGGCCAGGTGGCCGCCGTACCGGCCGTGATCGACATCCGTCAGGACAACGCGCTGCAATACCGTATCCAGCAAGGCGGGCTTAGCGCCAGCCTGATGGCGGCCGCCGGCGAGGGCTCGACCTCCCAGGGGCGCTTTTATGGCGCGATGGCGATGTACAAGACCGACGCTTATGGTGTCGGTGTCGGCATCAATACCAAGCAGAACGAACTGGGTGAACGTTCGCTGCGCACCATCACGCTGGGCGCCTCGGCCAAGATCGGCCCGGGCACCCTGAGCTTCCTCTACAACGACATCTCCAATCCCAATCCTGCCGGCATCTCGCGTCTGCTGGGCAATTTGCGCGGGGCACTGCAGGGCGGGATCACGTCGGGAGCAATCGCGGCGGCGATCAATGCCCGAGTTCCGGGCGGTCAAGGCGCCTTCATGGCCAGCCAGATCAATGTGAACAACCTGGTCAATGACTACAAGTCGGCCTTCGTTCAGGATGCGGCCGCTTTCAGCATCGGCTACCGCGCCACCTTCGGCCCGCACACGGTCTACACCGCCTTCAACCGTCTGAACGACAAGACCCGCTTCAACGGGGATACCGATTCCTACGGCGTGGTCTACACCTATGCGCTGTCCAAGCGCACCGACCTGAACTTTGTCGCGACCCATTTCGACAACAAGGCGGGCGGTCAGGCCGCGCCGGGTCAGGCCGGCTTCCTCGGCGGCTTCACCCGCGCGCCGGGCGTGGACTCCAACAATCTGGCGATGGGCATCCGTCACCGTTTCTGATCCGGCCGGGCGGATGGCGGCGACCGTGCTGCCACAATCCGCCTGACGTTGAGAGCGAAGCAAGCAAGGGCCGCCGCGTGCGGCCCTTGTCTTTTTGTGCTGAGCAGGCGGCGCATGGAACGATCGGAGGATTTGCGTGGAATGGTGGCAGCAGCAGCGATGCGGGGTTGATGCATCAGGTGCAAGGCCATGGCATGTCGTGGCCGTGACGGCCTTGCTGGTCGCAGGTTGCGCCCACCAGGCGCCGCCGCCGGCCGATACGGGTGCGGCGCAGCAGATCGATCTGCCGGGCTGGTCCGACCAGACCCTGCCGGGCAAGCGCGCGACGGCCTACAGCCTCAGCGCGCAGGGCGGGCGTTCCTGCGTGCTGGCGCGGGCCGAGCAGTCGGCAAGCCTGTGGCGGCGCCGCCTGCAGCTGGCGCCGGAGTCGCTGGCCCAGGTCGAGTTCTCCTGGTGGCTGATGCGCGCCGAGCCGCGCGCGACCGTGACCCAGTCGGACCGTGACGATGCGCCGGCGCGTCTGGTGCTGGCCTTTGATGGCGACCGGCAGCGCCTGTCGCTGCGCAACCGCGCGCTGTTCGAGATGATGGAAACGCTGACCGGTGAGGCGCCGCCCTACGCCACCCTGATGTATGTCTGGGACAGCCATGCCGAGCCCGGCAGCATGGTGGTCAGCGTGCACAGCGACCGCGTGCGCAAGATCGTCGTCGGCTCCGGCGATGGGCAGCAGGGGCGCTGGCTCGATTTCCGGCGCGATGTGGTGGCCGACTACCGGCGCGCCTTCGGCGAGCCGCCCGGCGCGCTGGTCGGTGCGGCCTTCATGACCGATGCCGACAACACCCGCAGCCGCAAGACCGCCTGCTACGGCGACCTGGTCTTCCGCGCACCCGACGCCAGCCTGCTGCCCGGCAGCCTGCAATTACCACAGGGCAACAAACCCGCATCGGCGTCCTAGGGCTTTCCCGTTTGCCGCTGTTACCAGACTTCTCCATGATGGCGCCCAGCCGGCCGGTGCACTGCCTTGGTGCCCGGTCGATGTATGTGCATGCGCTGAGGGGCTGCCTTGCTGTATTGACCAGCTGCCACGCTTGGCGCGCGTTGCGTGACGGCGGTGGCATCAGGCATGGCAGGTGGCCCGGATCATGCATGCGACGAGCGTGGTAATGGTGGCCCACGTTTCCAATCGCTGACCGACAAGACATGCTAGTTTTCATTCTCAGACGCCTCGCTCAGGCCATCGTCGTGATGCTGACCGTGGCCTTCATCGCCTTCATGCTGTTCCAGTATGTCGGCGACCCGGTCACCAACCTGCTGGGCCAAGACGCGACGCCCGAACAACGCGACCAGCTGCGCAAGGACCTGGGCCTGGACGATCCCTTCCCGGTTCAGTTCGCCAAGTTCATCGGCAATGCGGTGCAGGGCGAGTTCGGCCTCAGCCTGCGCCAGGGCCGCAAGGTCTCGACCCTGATCGTCGAGCGCTTCCCCGCCACGCTGGAGCTGGCGATGGCGGCCGGCGTGATCGCGCTCGTGGTGGGCATACCGCTGGGCGTCTACGCCGCGCTGCGGCGCGGGCGCTTCGCCTCACAGCTGCTGATGACCTTGTCGCTGCTGGGCGTGTCGCTGCCGACCTTCCTGATCGGCATCCTGCTGATCCTGATCTTTGCGGTGAACCTGAAATGGCTGCCCAGCTTCGGCCGCGGCGAGGTGATCGCCTTCGGCACATGGACCACCGGCCTCTTAACCTGGGACGGGCTCAAGCATCTGCTGCTGCCGGCGATCACCTTGTCGGTGTTCCAGCTGACCCTGATCATGCGCCTGGTGCGCGCCGAGATGCTGGAGGTGCTGCGCACCGACTACATCAAGTTCGCCCGCGCCCGCGGCCTCTCCAACCGCGCCGTGTATTTCGGCCACGCGCTGAAGAACACCCTGGTGCCGGTGATCACGATCACCGGCCTGCAGCTCGGCTCGCTGATCGCCTTCGCGATCATCACCGAGACCGTGTTCCAGTGGCCGGGCATGGGCCTGCTTTTCATCCAGGCGGTGCAGTTCGCCGACATCCCGGTGATGGCCGCCTATCTGTGCCTGATCTCCTTCATCTTCGTCACGATCAACCTGCTGGTCGACATGCTGTATTTCGCGGTTGATCCGCGCCTGCGCATCGAGGGCAAGGCCGGAGGCCACTGAGATGGTGGCGCTCACCGACAACGGCGCCTATCAGCGGCTGTTCGCGCTGCGCGGCGAGCTGACCGCGCTGCGCCGCGAGCTGCATGCGATGCCCGAGCTGGGCTTCCAGGAAACGCGCACCGCGGCGCGCGTCGTCGAGGCGTTGCGGGTCTGCGGCGTCGACGAGATCCACACCGGCATCGGCCGCACCGGCGTCGTCGCGCTGATCCATGGCCGCTCGGGCCCTGGCGGACGCATGCTGGGCCTGCGCGCCGACATGGATGCGCTGCCGCTGCAGGAGGACAATGATGTGCCCTGGCGTTCGGCGACGCCGGGCCTGATGCATGCCTGCGGCCATGACGGCCACACCGCGATGCTGGTGGCCGCGGCGCGCCATCTGGCCGAGACGCGCCAGTTCGACGGCACCGCGGTGCTGATCTTCCAGCCCGGCGAGGAGGGCTATGCCGGCGCGCGCGAGATGATCAATGACGGGCTGTTCGAGCGCTTCCCGGTCGAGTCGGTCTACGCGATGCACAACTGGCCGCTGATGCCGGCCGGCCGCATCGGCCTGAATCCCGGCGCGATGATGGCCGCGGCTGATCAGATCGAGATCGTGCTGCAGGGCCGCGGCGGCCATGGCGCCCATCCGCAGCTGGCGGTCGATCCGGTGCTGATGGCCGGCCATGTGATCACCGCGGTGCAGAGTCTGGTGTCGCGCAATGTGGCGCCGATGGATCAGGCGGTGATCAGCCTGTGCGCGATGCAGGCCGGCGATCCCGGCGCCTTCAGCGTGATCCCGCGCGAGGCGCGTCTGACCGGCACCGTGCGCACCTTCCGGCCCGAGGTGCAGCAGCTGATCGAGGAGCGCCTGAACGCGCTGGTCGAATCGCTGGCCCTGGGCTTCGGCGGCCATGCGACGGTGCACTACAAACGCCTGTACCCGGCCACGATCAACACCGCGCCCGAGGCGGCCTTCGCGGCGCGCGTCGCGGCCTCGCTGGTCGGCGCATCCAATGTGCAGGCCGACCTGCCGCCCAGCATGGGCTCGGAGGATTTTTCCTTCATGCTGCAGGCCAAGCCCGGCGCCTATCTGCGCATCGGCCAGGCCGCGGTCGACGGCAGCGGCAATGCCTGCGGCCTGCACAACCCGCGCTACGACTTCAACGACGAGATCCTGCCGCTGGGCGGCGCGCTGTTCGCCGCGCTGGTCGAGCAGGGGCTGCCTTCGTCTTCCTCCGCATCCACCTCCCCCGGAGTTCCTGTTCAATGAGTAGCAGCAGTCCTTCCAGCCCCGCCGCCGCGCCGGGCGCGCTCAAGCGCTTTTTCGACGGCGATGTCTGGTTCTCCTTCCGCCATTCGCCGACCGCGATCGTTGCGGCGGTGATCGCCTTCATCTGCGTCTTCTGCGCGGTGTTCGCCGAATTCGTCGCGCCGCACAACCCCTTCGACCTGGCCTCGCTGGAGCTGATGGATGCGCGCCTGCCGCCGGCCTGGATCGACGAGGGCTCGACCAAGTACCTGCTCGGCACCGACGACCAGGGACGCGACATCCTGTCGGCGCTGATGTATGGTGCGCGCATCTCGTTGTTCGTCGGCCTGGCCTCGGTGCTGCTGTCGATGCTGATCGGCGTAGGCCTGGGCCTGCTGGCCGGCTTCGTCGGCGGCAAGGTCGATGCCTTCATCATGCGCATCTGCGACGTGATGCTGTCCTTCCCCTCGATCCTGGTCGCGCTGCTGATCGACGGTGTCGGCCGGGCGATGTTTCCGAACGCGCATGACACCCTGGCCTTCGCGGTGCTGATCTTCGCGATCGCGCTGACCGGCTGGGTGCAGTACGCGCGCACGGTGCGCGGCTCGACGATGGTGGAACGCAACAAGGAATATGTGCAGGCCGCGCGCGTGATCGGCGTCAACCCGCTGCGCATCATGCGCAAGCATGTGCTGCCCAATGTGCTGGGGCCGGTGCTGGTGCTGGCGACGATCCAGGTGGCGGCCGCGATCATCACCGAGGCGACCCTGTCCTTCCTGGGTGTTGGCGTACCGCCGACCAGCCCCTCGCTGGGCACCCTGATCCGCGTCGGCAACGACTTCCTGTTCTCCGGCGAATGGTGGATCACGATCTGGCCCGGCGTGATGCTGGTGCTGATCGCGCTGTCGGTGAACCTGCTGGGCGACTGGCTGCGCGACGCGCTCAACCCCCGTCTGCGCTGAGAGCTTTTCCTATGACCGCACCTCTGCTTCAAGTCCGCAACCTGCGCGTCGAGTTCCCGACGCGCCGCGGCACCCTGCTGGCGCTGGACGACATCAGCTTCGACATCGCACCGGGCGAGATCCTCGGCGTCGTGGGCGAATCGGGCGCCGGCAAGTCGCTGACTGGCGCTGCCATCATCGGCCTGCTGGACCCGCCCGGGCGCATCGCCAGCGGCGAGATCCTGCTGGAAGGTCGGCGCATCGACAATCTGCCCTACGAGGAGATGCGCAAGATCCGCGGCCGCCAGATCGGCGCGGTGTTCCAGGATCCGCTGACCTCGCTGAACCCGCTCTACACGGTGGGCCGCCAGCTGATCGAGACCATCACGACGCACCTGAACCTGACCGAGTCGCAGGCGCGCACGCGCGCGATCGACCTGCTGAAGCAGACCGGCATCCCGGCCGCCGAGGCGCGCATCGACCAGTACCCGCACCAGTTCTCCGGTGGCATGCGCCAGCGCGTCGTGATCGCGCTGGCCCTGGCGGCCGAGCCCAAGCTGATCGTCGCCGACGAGCCGACCACCGCGCTGGACGTGTCGATCCAGGCGCAGATCATCACCTTGCTCAAGCGCATCTGCAAGGATCAGGGCGCCGCGGTGATGCTGGTGACGCACGACATGGGCGTGATCGCCGAGACCTGCGACCGCGTCGCGGTGATGTATGCCGGCCGCGTGGTCGAGATCGGTCCCGTGCACGACGTGATCCACAAGCCGGCCCATCCCTACACGATGGGCCTGATGGGATCGATCCCGGCGATGGACGAGGATCGCGAGCGCCTGCTGCAGATCGACGGCGCGATGCCGCGCCTGAATGCCATCCCCACCGGCTGCGCCTACAACCCGCGCTGCCCCAAGGTGTTCGGCCGCTGCCGCACCGAGCGCCCCGAACTGACGCCGGTGTCCGCCACGCGTGCGGCCTGCTGGCTGCATGCCGCCCAGAAGGAAGCTGTCGTATGAGCCAACAAGCGTTGGTCGAAGTCCAGGATCTGGCCAAGATCTTCGATGTCTCGCCGCCCTGGCTGAACCGCGTCGTCGAACGCAAGCCCAAGGCCTTCGTGCATGCGGTCGACGGCGTCAGCTTTCGCATCCAGAAGGGCAAGACCCTGGCCCTGGTCGGCGAGTCCGGCTGCGGCAAGAGCACGGTGGCGCGCCTGCTGGTGGGGCTGTACAAGCCCACGCGCGGCGCGGTCAGCTTTGACGGCAGCGATACCGCGCAGACCCTGGCCGGCGCCGGCGCGCCGGCGCTGCGCCGGCGCATGCAGATGATCTTCCAGGATCCCTATGCCTCGCTGAACCCGCGCTGGAAGGTGCAGGAGATCATCGCCGAACCGCTGCGCGAGCATGGGCTGATCAGCAAGCCGGAGGAGCTGAAGACTCGCGTCGGCGAGCTGCTGCGTTCGGTGGGCCTGTCGCCGGTCGATGCCGAGAAGTTCCCGCACCAGTTCTCCGGTGGCCAGCGCCAGCGCATCTCGATCGCGCGCGCGCTGGCGACCGAGCCCGAGTTCCTGGTCTGCGACGAGCCGACCTCGGCGCTGGACGTGTCGGTGCAGGCCCAGGTGCTGAACATCATGAAGGACCTGCAGCGCAAGCAGGGCCTGACCTATCTGTTCATCTCGCACAACCTGGCGGTGGTGCGCCATGTGTCGGACCAGGTCGGCGTGATGTACCTGGGTCGCCTGGTCGAGGTGGCCGACAAGGCCGACCTGTTCAGCGCGCCGCGCCATCCCTACACGCGCATGCTGCTGGATGCGATTCCCGACATCCACATGAGCGGCCGTGCGCGCACGCCGGTGCAGGGTGAGGTGCCGAACCCGCTGAATCCGCCCAGCGGCTGCAGCTTCCACCCGCGCTGCCCGCATGCCAACGAGCGCTGCAAGGCCGAGCGCCCGGCGCTGCGCGAGTTCAAGGGCGTGCAGGTGGCCTGCCACGCCGTCGAGGAAGGCCGGGCCTGAGCGAAGGCCCGCGCTGCCGCTTCAGGCCTTGGGCTGCGAGGCGGTGGCGGCCGGAGGCTTGGCCGGCTGCCCCGGCGGCTTCAGCGGGCCCTTCTGGCCGCAGCCTGCCAGCATCAGGGAGATCAGGGCGATGCCCAGGGCGGCGCATGCGCGCGGGCCTACACTTGCGGTCGTATTCATTCCCACGAGTTTATCGGTCATGACCGCCGCTTCCGCCGCCACCCCGCTCAGCGATGCCGACTACCACGCCAAGACCCATGCGATCCTGGCCGGCGTCGAGGCGCAGACCGATGCCTGGCTGGAGGCGGACGTGATCGACATTGACACGCACCGCACCGGCGGCCTGCTGGAGCTGAGCTTCCCGAACGGCAGCAAGATCGTGCTGAACACCCAGCCGCCGCTGCAGGAGCTGTGGCTGGCCGCGCGCAGCGGCGGCTACCACTTCCGCCATGTGGCCGGCCAATGGTTGGAGCGTGAGGGCCGCGAGTTCCATGCGGTGCTGTCGCAAGCCGCCAGTGAGCAGGGCGGCCGCGCCCTGCAGTTCACTCCAGCCTGACGTACAAGGCCTGACGCACAAGTCGTGCATTAACCGCACGACGCCCGTGGATCCGGCTTTGCCGGTCCATCGGGCGTGCCCCCTTGAGGGGGCGGCCGAAGGCCGTAGGGGGTGGGCGTTCAGCGGCGGAAGAGGTCGAGGATGCTCTTCTTCTCTTCCTGGCTGCTTTCCTGCGGCGCGTTGCCGGCCTCGTTGCCCAGCGCGCGCACGCCGCCATTGCCCGAGAACTCCTCGTAGTACCACTCGCCGTTCAGGTTCACGACACCCTCGGGCGCGCTGTACTCGGCGACCGGCGCATTGCGCAGCGCGAAGCCCATGTACTCGATCCAGACCGGTAGCGACAGGCCGCCGCCGGTTTCGCGGCTGCCCAGCTTGCGCGGCTGGTCGTAGCCGATCCAGACCACCGCCACCACCTCGCGCTGGAAGCCGGCGAACCAGGCGTCCATCGAATCATTGGTGGTGCCGGTCTTGCCGTACAGGTCGGGGCGCTTCAGGGCCCCCTGCGCGCGCGCCGCGGTGCCGCTGCGCGTGACCTCCTGCAGCAGGCTGTTCATCAGGAAGGCGTTGCGCGGCTCGATCACCTGCGGCGTGTCCTGCGCCGAGAGTTCCGGCGCCTCGTAGAGCAGTCGGCCCTTGTTGTCGGTCAGCTTGGCGATCAGGCGCGGCGCCAGCAGATGGCCGCCGTTGGCGAACACGCCATAACCCTGCGCCATCAGCATCGGCGTCACCGAGCCGGCGCCCAAGGCCATCGTCAGATAGGCCGGGTGCTTCTCGGCCTCGAAGCCGAAGCGGCCGATCCAGTCCTGCGTGAAATGCACGCCGGCCGACTGCAGCACGCGGATCGACACCATGTTCTTGGAACGGGCCAGCGCGCGGCGCATCGACATCGGGCCTTCGAAGGTGCCGTCGTAGTTCTTCGGCTCCCAGGGCTGGCTGCCGGTGGTCGCGGCATCGAAGAACAGCGGGCCGTCGTTGATCACGGTGCTGGGCGTCAGGCCCTTCTCCAGCGCGGCCGAGTAGATGAAGGGCTTGAAGGCTGAGCCGGGCTGGCGCCAGGCCTGGGTCACATGGTTGAACTTGTTCTTCGCGTAGTCGAAGCCGCCGACCATCGCGCGCAGATTGCCGTTGCGCGGATCGAGCGAGACGAAGGCGCCCTCGACCTCGGGCAGCTGGGTGATGGTCCAGGGTTCCTTGCTGCCTTCCTTGCCGGTCTTCAGCACGCGGATGATGGCGCCGCGGCGCACCCGGGTCTTGGGATTGCCGCGGTCGGTCAGGCCGGAGGCGGCGGGCTTCAGGCCCTCGCCGACGATCTCGATCGTGTCGCCGCTCTGCAGGGCCGCCACCACCTTCTTCGGATCGGCCGAGAGCACCACCGCCGGCAGCAGTTCGTCATTGGCCGGGTGGTCGGACAGGGCCTCGGCGACCCGGCTGTCCAGGTCGTCGGGGTTAGCCGGCAGGTCCACATAGGCCTCGGGGCCGCGGTAGATCTGGCGCCGCTCGTAGTCCATGATGCCGCGGCGCAGCGCGCGGTAGGCGGCCATCTGCTCGTCGGCGCGCACGGTCAGGTAGACATTGAGGCCGCGGCTGTAGGTCTCGTCGCCGTACTGATTGAAGATCAGTTGGCGCGCGGCCTCGGCCACGTACTCGGCATGGGCCGAGTTCTCGCTCATCTGCGGCCGGTAGCGCAGGCGTTGGGCCTTGGCCTCCAGGTGCTGCGGCTCGGTGATGAAGCCGTTGTCCAGCATGCGGTCGATGATGTACTGCTGGCGGACGGTGGCGCGGCGCGGGTTGCTGATCGGGTTGTAGGCCGAGGGGGCCTTGGGCAGGCCGGCCAGCATCGCGGCCTCGGCGATCGAGATGTCCTTCAGCGGCTTGCCGAAATAGACCTCGCTGGCGGCCGCGAAGCCATAGGCGCGGTGCCCCAGGAAGATCTGGTTCATGTAGATCTCGAGGATCTTGTCCTTGGGCAGGGCGCTCTCGATCTTCAGGGCCAGCAGGATCTCGTAGATCTTGCGGGTGAAGGTCTTCTCCGAGCTCAGATAGAAGTTGCGCGCCACCTGCATCGTGATGGTGGAGGCGCCCTGGCTGCGCGAGTCGCTGATATTGGCCAGGCCGGCGCGCAGTACGCCGAGGTAGTCCACCCCGCCATGCTGGTAGAAGCGCGCATCCTCGATCGCCAGCACCGCGTCCTGCATCACCTTGGGGATCTGGTCGACCGGCAGGTAGCTGCGGCGCTCTTCGCCGAACTCGCCCAGCAGGTTGCCCTCGCTGGACAGCACACGCAGCGGCAGCTTCGGCCGGTAGTCGGTCAGACCGCTGATGTCGGGCAGGTTGGGGTAGGCCATCGCCAGGCCCAGGCCGACCAGCAGCAGGATGGAGACGGCGCCGGCCACGGCCAGCCCGAGCAGCCAGGCCAGGCCTCGGCCGGCCAGGGCAAGTGCGGGATGCGTGGGGGTGGCTCGTGGGGACTCAGACGAAGCATTCTTCTGAGAAGTCTTTTTCTTGGGGTCGCTCATGGGCCTCCGGGTGGCTGGCGGCCATTATAGGAAGCCGACGTGGCGGCCATGCCGGCTGCGAGGCCCAGGTGTAAGCGGTCGGTTGCCGCCGGTTGCCGACGGTTTCAAGGGCCGGAGATGGGGTGTTTTTCCCCGCTTTCGTTTCACGTCGAGCGTGTATGTTTCGCAACGTGGTGTTACTTGCTGTGGCGGGAAAGCCTCGGGCCGTCAAAGGCTTTGCTGCTAGCATTCAAGTAACTTATTAATAGTCATCAGCGCTATAAAGCGTGTTGGGACCGGACTGGGGGAACAAGCGTCATGGGACTACTTGACGTACTGTTGGGTCGCAAGCATCCGCCCATGATTGGCCTGGATATCAGCTCGTCCAGCGTCAAGCTGGTGGAACTGAGCCAGAGCGCCAGCGGTGAAATGGTGCTGGAGCGGTTTGCCTCCGAACCCTTTGAAAAAGGCTGGATCACGGACGGCCAGATCGAGAAATTCGACGAGGTGGCCGACGCCGTGCGCCGCGTGGTCGCGCGCAGTGGCACACGTACCCGCGATGCGGTGCTGGCGATGCCCCAGTCGGCGGTGATCACCAAGAAAATCATGCTGCCCGCGGGTTTGCGCGAGGAAGAGCTGGAAATCCAGGTCGAGGCCGAGGCGAATCAGTACATTCCCTTTTCGCTGGATGAGGTGAGCCTCGATTTCTGCGTGATCGGGCCGAGCCCGACCTCGGTGGGCGATGTCGAGGTGCTGATCGCGGCCTCGCGCAAGGACCGGGTGCAGGATCGCCAGGGCCTGGCCGAGGCGGCCGGCCTGCGGCCGATGGTGCTGGACATCGAGTCCCATGCCTCGCGCATGGCGATGGGGCGGCTGATCGCCAATCTGCCCAGCGAAGGCAAGGACGCGCTGGTGGCGCTGTTCGAGATTGGCGCCGACACGACCAGCCTGAAGGTGCTGCGCGACGACGAGATGCTGTATGACCGCGACCAGGCCTTTGGCGGTTCGCAACTGACCCAGCTGATTTCGCGCCAATATGGTTTCTCCTTCGAGGAGGCCGAGCAGAAGAAACTCTCGGGCGATCTGCCGGAGGATTTCGAGACCGCGGTGCTGAATCCCTTTGTCGACAGCCTGTCGCAGGAAATCGGCCGCGCGCTGCAGTATTTCTTCACCAGCACGCCGCACCACAAGGTGCATTACGTGATGCTGGCCGGCGGCACCGCAACCCTGAATGGTCTGAAGGAACGGGTGACCGAGCTGACAGGGTTTGCCTGCATGGTGGTGAATCCCTTTGAAAACATGGCCTTGGGTTCCGCGGTGCGCGAGCCCAAGCTGCGCCGGGAGGCGCCCGCCTACCTGACCGCCTGCGGTTTGGCGATGCGGAGGTTTTTCCAGTGATCCTGATCAACCTGCTGCCCCACCGGGAAGAAAAGCGCAAGCGTCGCAAACAGGCGTTCTTCGTCGGCATGGGGTTTGCGGCCCTGGTTGGCGCAGGCCTGGTGGCCGCCGCCTGGGCCTTGTTGCTGCATCTGACGGACGAGCAGCAAGCCCGCAACCAATATCTCAGTACCGAAATCGGCCGCCTGGAGGTGCAGATCAAGGACATCGCGAATCTGCGCTCCGAGATCGAGGCGCTGAAGTCGCGCCAGAAGGCCGTCGAAGATCTGCAGACCGATCGCAACACGCCGGTGCATCTGCTCAATGAGTTGACCCGTCATACGCCGGAAGGCATCTACCTGACGGCCATCCGCCAGGCCGACAAGGTGGTGACGGTCAATGGCATCGCACAGACCAATGAGCGGGTGTCGGAGTTCCTGCGCAATGCCTCTCGCAATTCCGAATGGCTGGACAAGCCCGAACTGATCGAGATCAAGCTGGCCAATGTGACGGCCAATACCCGCGACCAGAAGCGCCTGTTCGAGTTCTCGCTGCGCGTGTCGATCAAGACGCCGCAAGCCGAGGGCCCTGAAGGCGCCGCCAGCGCGCCGGCGAAACGGACCTGATCAGGACCTGCTGATATGGCGAGCAAAAAACTCTCATCGATCAATCTTGACCTGAATGCCTGGTTTGAGGATGCGGCAGACCAGTTTCGAGGTCTAAATCCCAACGAGCCTGGCCAGTGGCCACTGCTACCGCGTCTGAGTGCCTTTGTCGTCGTGGCTCTGTTGGTCGTGGTGGTCGGCTGGTTTGCGCTGTTATCGGATGTGCAGACGGGTCTGGAGAATGAGCGCGGCCGCGAACCGGCCCTGAAGGAAGACTATCGCGGCAAGCTGGCCCAGGCGATCAACCTGCCCGAGTTGCGCAAGCAGAAGAGCCAGGTCGAGGAATATGTGACCCAGCTGGAGAAGCAGCTGCCCGGCAAGGCCGAGATGGATGCCCTGCTGTCGGACATCAACCAGGCCGGGCTCGGGCGCGGTCTGCAGTTCGAGCTGTTTCGGCCCGGCCAGATCGTGGTGAAGGACTATTACGCCGAGTTGCCGATCGCGCTGCGTGTTTCCGGGCGCTATCACGACATTGGCTCGTTTGCTGCCGATGTCTCGAACCTGTCGCGTATCGTCACCCTGCACAACGTGACCGTAGTGACGCCACCGCCCGCACAAGGCAAGGAGATGGCAGGCGGTAACCTGAGCATGGAAGCGACGGCACGCACCTATCGCTATCTTGATGCGACCGAGGTGGCCGAGCAGAAGAAGGCGGCGGCCAAGAACGCGGGAGCGAAGAAATGAGCCCGTTGCGGATACGCTTGATGGCAAAGTGGCCGGTTGCCCTGTCGGCCTTGCTGCTGCTGGGCGGCTGCGCCGCGAATCTGAGCGAGCTGCAGGAGTGGATGGAGCAGCAGCGGCGCGAGGTGAAGCCATCGGTCCAGCCCCTGGTCGCGCCCAAGAAGTTTTTGCCCGAGCCCTATGCTGCACAGGTGGGCGTCGAGCCCTTCAGTCCGCAGAAGCTGAGCGTGGCCGTCAAGCAGGAGAACAATCAGCTTAGCTCGCTGCTGGCTGCGGAGATGGGGCGCCGCCGCGAGCCGCTTGAGGCCTTCCCTTTGGACAGCATGGCGATGGTGGGCAGCCTGACGCGTCAGGCGCGCCGCTATGCCTTGCTGCGCGTCGACAACCTGCTGCACCAGGTCAAGGCGGGCGACTATCTCGGCCAGAACTTCGGCCGCATCACGCAGATCACCGAAACCGACATCACCTTGCGGGAAGTCGTCCAGGACGCCGCCGGCGAATGGGTCGAGCGCACCAGTACCCTCCAGCTGCAGGAGACGGGACGATGAAGAAGAATTTCCAGGAGAGCTTCAGCATGAGCCAGTGGCGCCACAAGGCGGGATTCTTGGCATGGGTCTTCGGCGTGTGCCTGTTGCTGCCGGCGCAGGTGCTGGCGCAAAGCAACGCCATTCGGTCCATCAACAGCATGCAGCAGGCCGGCGCCGAGGTGCTGCGCATCGAGCTGAGTCAGCCGCTCACCGAGCTGCCCAAGGGCTTCACGGTGCAGACGCCGCCGCGCATCGCGATCGATCTGCCGGGCGTAGCCAATGGGCTGGGCCGCAATCTGGTCGAGATCAATCAGGGCAATCTGCGCTCGGCCAACGTGGCGCAGGCCGGCGAGCGCACCCGCCTGGTGTTGAATCTGCGTCAGGCCTCGAGCTACCGTGCCGAACTGCAGGACAGCGCGCTGCTGATCGTGCTGGATCCGGCGCCGACGGTGGCTGCGGCCAGTCCCGCGACTCCGACCGAGCCGGTGCACTTTGCGCAGAGCCTGAATGCCGCGCCGCAAGCGCTGCAGGACATCGATTTCCGTCGCGGCGCCGATGGCACTGGCCGCGTGATTGTCAATCTGCCGAGCAACCAGGTCGGTGTGGACATCCAGCAGCAGGGCCAGAACCTCGTCGTCGACTTCCTGCGCTCGCAACTGCCCGAGCGGCTGCGTCGCAAGCTGGACGTGGCCGATTTCGGCACGCCTGTACAGACGATCTCGACCTCGCAGAACGGCGATCGCGTGCGCATGCTGGTGCAGCCGCGCGGCAACTGGGAGCACAGCGCCTACCAGAGCGACAACCAGTTCGTGCTGGAGGTGCGGCCGCAGAAGGTCGACCCCAACAAGCTGACGCAGGGCCCGGGTTATGCCGGCGACAAGTTGAGCCTGAACTTCCAGAACATCGAGGTGCGGGCGCTGCTGCAGGTGATCGCGGACTTCACCAACTTCAACGTCGTGACCAGCGACACGGTGACCGGCAATGTCACCTTGCGCCTGAAGGATGTGCCCTGGGATCAGGCGCTGGACATCATCATGCAGGCAAAGGGCTTGGGTCTGAGGAAGTCGGGCAACGTGCTGTGGATCGCACCGAAGGACGAGCTGGCGGCCAAGGAAAAGCTGGATCTTGAATCGAAGGCGCAGATCGCCAACCTGGAGCCGATGCGTACCCAGTCGATCCAGCTGAATTACACCAAGGCCGAGGAGGTTGCCAAGGGGTTGACGGGGCAGACGGCGGGGCAGGGCGGCGGAGGTGGCGGCAGCCAGAACAATGCGCGCATTCTGTCGCCGCGCGGCAGTCTGATCTACGAAACCCGCACCAACCAACTGTTCTTGACTGACATCCCCTCGAAACTGGAAGAGATCATGGCGATGATCGCCAAGATCGACATTCCGGTG
The DNA here is from genome assembly GCF_015624425.1 of Roseateles sp. DAIF2. Taxonomy (NCBI): domain Bacteria; kingdom Pseudomonadati; phylum Pseudomonadota; class Betaproteobacteria; order Burkholderiales; family Sphaerotilaceae; genus Roseateles; species Roseateles sp. DAIF2. Next base: position 1,291,330 of record NZ_CP049919.1, read on the forward strand.
CGGCAGGTGCTGATCGAGGCCCGTATCGTCGAAGCCGATGACCGTTTTGGCCGTGCGCTAGGCGTCAAATTGGGATCGCAAGACCTGCGCGGCATACAAGGCGGAGTTCCGGGCTACAACGTCGGGGGCAACAACTATGTGACGATTGGCGGCAACTACAACGCGGTGGGGGCGCAGACACGGCAAGGCGTGGCCCAAAACTACGGCAACAGCAATTTCGTCAATCTGCCTGCGAACGTGTCTTCCGACGCGTTCGGCGGTGCCACTGCCGCGAGTTTCGCGTTGTCCTTGTTCAGTGCTTCGGCGAATCGTTTCTTGAACCTGGAGCTGTCGGCGTTGGAGGCTGACGGCAAGGGCAAGGTGGTGTCCAGCCCTCGTGTGATCACGGCCGATCAGGTCAAGGCCTTGATCGAACAGGGCGAAGAGTTGCCCTACCAGGTTGCTACGGCCAGTGGCGCAACATCGATCCAGTTCCGCAAGGCGAACCTGAAGCTGGAGGTCACACCGCAGATCACGCCCGAAGGCAACGTGATCCTGAGCGTCGATATCAACAAGGACACCCGTGGCACCCTGACCCCGCAGGGCTATGCGATCAATACCAAGCATGTGCAGACCCAGGTACTGGTGGAGAACGGCGGTACCGTGGTGATCGGCGGCATCTTTACGATGGACGAAAAGGAAGATGTCTCGCAGGTGCCGCTGCTGGGTGATGTGCCGGTGCTGGGACATCTGTTCAAGAGCAAGTCGCGTATCTCAAGCAAGACCGAATTGCTGATATTCCTCACCCCCAAGGTTGTGACCGACCGGGTGGTGGCGCGTTGACATGAGGGAGAGGTCGCACGTGGCGGACGCGACGTGCGGCATATAAGGAGTTATCGATGAGTGGTTTTTGGAAATCGAAGCGGGCCCCAGGACGCATGTGCGCGGCCATGGCGCTGGCCGTCTTGCTGAGTGCCTGTGGCGGTGGCGGTGGCAACTCTGGCTCACCGGTAGTTGGAGGGGATGGGGGCGGCAGCACTCCCATTGCTGTGGCCTCGTTGTCTGTCGCGCCCAGTTTGGCTTCGCTGCCTAACGATGGCACGCAGACGTCCACGATCACAGTGACGGCACTGGACGCCAACAATGTGGCGATCAAGAACGTTGCCGTGACCTTTGCAGCGGATAGCGGCACCATCAGCCCCCTGGCGACTGCCACGGACGACAAAGGGGAAATCAAGGCGACGCTGGGCATTGGTGACAACAAGACCAAGCGCACGATCACCGTGACGGCCAAAGCCGGGAGCGCGAGCAAGGCCGCGACGGTAGCGGTCGTCGAGTCGACCACTTCACAACCTGTGGCCAGTGACGCAAGTGTGATTCTGAGCAAGGCCAGCGTGACAAACACGGGGTCGGATTCGGTCGAGGCTACCGTCACCGCCGTGGACGCCGCTCGCAATGCCGTTGCTGGCCTGCCGGTGAAATTCAGCTCCGACGACAACAGCGCGTTGATCGTTGCGACAAACACCAGCACCGATGCCAATGGTCAGGCTCGCGCCACGATCCGTATCGGCGCGAATCGCAACAACCGCACCGTCAATGTCGTTGCCGAGGTCGGAACCCTGAGTCGCCAGACGGTTTTTCGCGTAACCGGTGCCAAGCTCTCCGCATCGCTGGCGCAAAACTCGCTGACCGCCGGCCAGCCGGGGACGGTCGAATACACCCTCCTGGACTCGGGGGGCAACCCGATCGAGGGTTCGACGATCACCGTGAGTGGTCCGGGCGGTGCCACCGGAAGCGGTGCAACGAATTTCCAGGGCAAGTACACCTATAGCTTTACCGCAGCGGGTAGTGGCTCTACCCTGATCTCGGCCGTCGCGCCGGGAGACGTCCGCGTCGAAAGCAATATTCAGATTAACACTCCGGTTTCGGATGTTCCTGCGGGAACCACGATTGCATCGGCGACCTTCACGGCGGCGCCCGCGGTTGTCAATGTGAATCAGCCAGGGAGTACCGCCAATCGTTCCGAGTTGCGCCTGCTCTTCCGCAACGACCAGAATCTGCCGGTGCCCAATGTGCGGGTGCGCCTGGGCTTAGGGGGCAACGCGTCAGGAACGGATGGCGTCGTCGGGACAGGTAACGACAAGGTCATCGTCGCTGACCCAAACGGCGTGGCAGCCAGCAGTTTTGTTCCCGGACTGCGATCTAGCCCCGTGGGGGGCGTAAAGGTCTATGCCTGCTTCGGAAAGACCGATGCGGTGGAGCAGATTGCTGCCTGTCCAGCCGGGAATCTGAAAGAAATCTCCTTGACGGTCGTGGAGGAGCCTGTTTCGATCTCCATTGGGACGAACAACAAGCTAGTTGTTAACACCCACACCTATGCTCAGGATTTTGTGGTGCTGGTGGTTGACTCGGCGAACAATCCGAAGGCGGACGTGCAGTTGTCCGCGGTTCTTGATTTGCCGACCTATTTGAAGGGTTTCTGGACTCGTGTGGGCCTCCGATGGATGCAGACCGTAAATACGCTGTGCATCAACGAGGACAACAAGGGCGGGGTCCGCAGTACCGTAATGGAGTCGGGTGAGGATCTGAATGGCAACGGACAGTTGGATCCGCGGCAGTCGGATATCTCCGTCTCGTTCGTGGGCTTGGCCAGGACCGACTCCAATGGTCAGGCCGTTGTGCGCATCGAGTACCCTCAGAGCATGGGTTCGTGGGTCGAGTATCGGATTCAAGTGAGTGCTACCGGGGTGGTGAGCCCCCCCGCCTGGATGGGCCGCTTTGCCGCACCTGGCGTTCCTGCTGCAAGCCTGGAAGGCACGGCACGCATACTCGGTGTTCCGACCGAAGCCGTCGCAGCGGAAGGCGAGCCCCCGTTCCGTTTGAGTCCGTATGGCCAGAACAGCAGTTGCACGAGTGCGAACTGATAGGGGCTCGGGCTTTTGGCCTTGATCCTCTCCCTCGTCGCCATGCCCGGCGGTGGCAAATCCACCGTCGGGCGGCAGCTGGCTCGGCAGCTGGGGATGCCCTGCCTGGACTCCGACAGCGAAATCGAGAAACGCATCGGCATGCCGATCCGGAGCTTCTTCGACCGAGAGGGCGAGGAGGCTTTTCGCGATCTGGAGACCGAGGTGATCCTCGAGCTGCTGGCCTCGAACCAGGACATGGTGCTGGCCACCGGCGGCGGCGCCGTGCTGCGCGAGGCCAATCGCCAGGCAATGTCCAAGGGCTCGACGGTCTTCTATCTGCGCTCCTCGCCCGAGGAGCTGTTCCGCCGGCTGCGGCATGACACGCAGCGCCCGCTGCTGCAGGTCAAGGATCCGCTGAAGAAGTTGCGCGAGCTCTATGCGCAGCGCGACCCGCTGTACCGGCGCACCGCGCATTACGTGCTGGAGACCGGCCGCCCCTCCGTGCATGCGCTGGTCAATATGGTGCTGATGCAGCTGGAGTTGGCGGGCCTGGTCAGCCCCGAGCGGGTGGCGGCCACGGTCGGCGCCGAGCCGCGCCCCGTACACTCGGGGCATGATGACTGAGCATGACGGCAACAATGACGATCTGAGCGGCGGCCCGGTGCGGGTGGTGCCCATCGCGCTGGATGAGCGCAGCTACGACATCCTGATCGGCCCGGCGCTGCTGGACCGTCCCGCCACCTGGCAGGGCCTGCCTAAGGCCGCGGCCGCGGTGATCGTCAGCAATGAGACGATCGCGCCGCTGTTTCTGGCGCGCGTGCGTGCGCAGCTGGCGCCCCACTATGCCCGCGTCGATGCTGTGATCCTGTCCGATGGCGAACGCTACAAGGACTGGGATTCGCTGAACCGCATCGTCGACCATCTGCTGGCCACGGCCAGTGACCGCAAGACCGTGCTGTTCGCGCTGGGCGGCGGCGTGGTGGGCGACATGACCGGCTTCGCCGCGGCGATCTATATGCGCGGCGTGCCCTTCGTGCAGGTGCCAACCACCCTGCTGGCCCAGGTCGATTCCTCGGTCGGTGGCAAGACCGCGATCAACCATCCGCTGGGCAAGAACATGCTCGGCGCCTTCTACCAGCCGGCGCGCGTGATTGCCGATCTGGACACCTTGGACAGCCTGCCGCCGCGCGAGCTGGCCGCGGGCCTGGCCGAGATCATCAAGTACGGCCCGATCGCCGATGCGGAGTTCCTGAGCTGGATCGAAGCCAATCTCGACGCGCTGCTAGCGCGCGACAAGGCGGCCTTGGCCCACGCGGTCCAGCGCAGCTGTGAGATCAAGGCCTGGGTCGTTGGCCAGGACGAGCGCGAAAGCGGCCTGCGCGCGATCCTGAACTTCGGCCATACCTTCGGCCATGCGATCGAGACCGGCCTGGGCTACGGCGAATGGCTGCATGGCGAGGCGGTCGGCTGCGGCATGGTGCTGGCGTCCGACCTGTCGGTGCGCCTGGGCCTGATGCCACCCGAGTTTCTGACTCGCATGCGCAAGCTGATCGAACGCGCCGGCCTGCCGGTGCGGGCGCCGCGGCTGGGCGTCGAGCGCTACCTGGAGCTGATGCGGGTGGACAAGAAGAGCGAGGGCGGCGAGATCCGCTTCGTCGTGATCGAGGGCCTGGGACGGGCCGGCATGCGGGGCGCACCCGATGCCCTGGTCGCCGAAGTGCTCGACGCCTATTGCGACTGAGGCCCCCCCCACACAAGATGCCGCTCGCCTGCTACGCCTGTGACCCTTTCACATCCAGCCGTGGCCGGCGTTTCCCCGAGCCGGCAGCGCCCACACGCAGCGAGTACCAGCGTGACCGCGACCGCATCGTGCACAGCACGGCCTTCCGGCGCCTGGTCTACAAGACCCAGGTCTTCCTGAACCATGAGGGCGACCTGTTCCGCACCCGGCTGACCCATTCGCTGGAGGTGGCGCAGCTGGGGCGTTCGATCGGCCGCAGTCTGGCGCTGGACGAGGACCTGATCGAGACCATCGCGCTGGCCCATGACCTGGGCCATACGCCCTTCGGCCATGCCGGCCAGGACGTGCTGAACGAATGCATGAAGCACTATGGCGGCTTCGAGCACAACCTGCAGAGCCTGCGCGTGGTGGACCGGCTGGAGCAGCGCTACCCGGCCTTCGACGGCCTGAACCTCACCTTCGAGAGCCGCGAGGGCATCCTCAAGCATTGCAGCCGGCGCAACGCCGAGCTGATCGAGGCGCAGGAGCCCGGCGGCGTCGGTGCGCGCTTCCTGCGCGGCGAGCAACCGAGCCTGGAGGCCCAGCTCTGCAACCTGGCCGACGAGGTGGCCTACAACGCCCACGACATCGACGACGGCGTGCGCTCCGGCCTGCTGGAGCTGGAGCAGCTGGAGGCGGCTGTGCCGCTGGTGCGGCGCTTCTTGCGCGAGGCGCTGGCCGAGTTCCCGGCCCTGGCCGGCAAGCGCCTGCTGTTCGAGACCATCCGCCGCATGCTTTCGGCCCAGGTCTACGACATCATCGACGCCAGCCGCCTGGCCCTGGCCGAGGCTGATCCGGCCGATGTCGACGCGGTGCGGCGGGCCGGCACGCCGCTGCTGCGCTTCTCGCCCGAGATGCGGCGCGCCAGCAGCGAGCTGAAGCGCTTCCTGTTCGCCAGCCTGTACCGTCATCCGCAGGTTCAGGGCACCCGCATCCGCGCCGAGCAGGTGCTGCGCGAACTGTTCGGCATCTATCTTGCCGACCCGGCCCAGCTGCCGACCGATCACGCGTCCAGCGAGGACCTGCCGCGGGCCTGCGCCGATTACATCGCCGGCATGACCGACCGTTTCGCGCTGAAGGAGCATCAGCGCCTGACCGGGCAGCAATTGTTCTGAGGCCGGACGCCTGTGAGCGTCCGGGCTGATAATTGGGGTCAGATTCATCCGACCCCACCATGGCCCGACTTGCCCGCCTGGCTCTTGCCGGCTTGCCCCACCACCTGATCCAGCGCGGCCTGAACCGCCAGCCCATCGTGCTGGACGACACCGACCGTGAGCGCCTGCTGGCCGAACTGCGCGAAAGCGCCGCGCTGCACAAGGTGGCCATCCACGCCTATGTGCTGATGGACAACCATCTGCACCTGCTGGCCACGCCCGAGACGGCCGAGGGCCTGAGCCGCATGATGCAGTCGCTGGGCCGCCGCTATGTGGCGGCCTTCAACAAGCGCCATGGCCGCAGCGGCACCCTGTGGGACGGGCGCTTTCGCGCCGCGCCGCTGGAGGCCCAGGCCTGGCTGCTGGCTTGCATGAGCTATATCGAGCTGAACCCCCAGCGCGCCGGCCAGTGGCTGGCAGCACCTGAAGACTACCGCTGGTGCAGCGCGGCGCACCATCTGGGCCTGCGTCGCGACCCGCTGGTCTACGACCATGCCCTGTTCTGGGCCCTGGGCAACACCCCCTTCGAACGCGAGGCCGCCTGGCGCGCCCGGCTGGAGCAGGGTGTCGGGCCGGACGAACGCCTGCGCCTGCACGAGGCGGCGCAGAAGGGTTGGCCACTGGGCTCGGCAGGCTTCTTGCAAGATCTGGCCCAGGACACCGACCGGCCCCTGCAGCCCCGCAAGCGGGGGCGGCCGCCACGCCTTTCTTGACTATGTCCCTATTTAATTGGCGCGGCCTGTGGTGTTTCTTCTATAAAAGAGTCTGACCCTAATTTATTGGCATTGCTCCTGCTGCTGCAGCGCAGTAATCTTCGCCTCCCGAGCCCCTTTGGAGAGCAGCATGAGCCAGGCCATTCCCACCCAGCAACAAGAAATCGAGGCCCTGAGCACCCATGGTCTCTACAACCCGGCGAACGAGAAGGACGCCTGCGGCCTGGGCTTCGTGGCCCATATCAAGGGGGTGAAGGCGCATTCGATCGTCCAGCAGGGCCTGAAGATCCTGGAGAACCTGGATCACCGCGGCGCGGTCGGCGCCGACAAGCTGATGGGCGACGGCGCGGGCATCCTGATCCAGATCCCCGACGACTTCTACCGCGCCGAGATGGCCAAGCAGGGCATCGAGCTGCCGCCGCCCGGCGAATACGGCGTCGGCATGATCTTCCTGCCCAAGGAGCATGCCTCGCGCCTGGCCTGCGAACAGGAGCTGGCCCGCGCGATCAAGACCGAGGGCCAGGTCTTGCTGGGCTGGCGCGACGTGCCGGTGGACCGCGACATGCCGATGTCGCCCACCGTGCGTGAGAAGGAACCGATCATCCGCCAGATCTTCATCGGCCGCGGCACCGATGTGATCGTGCCCGATGCGCTGGAGCGCAAGCTCTATGTGATCCGCAAGACCGCCTCCAGCGCGATCCAGGCGCTGAAGCTGACGCACAGCCGCGAGTACTACGTGCCCAGCATGAGCTGCCGCACCGTCATCTACAAGGGCCTGCTGCTGGCCGACCAGGTCGGCAAGTACTACCAGGACCTGGCCGATCCGCGCGTGGTCTCGGCGATCGCCCTGGTGCACCAGCGCTTCTCGACCAACACCTTCCCGGAATGGCCGCTGGCCCACCCCTACCGCATGGTGGCGCACAACGGCGAGATCAACACCGTCAAGGGCAACTTCAACTGGATGCGCGCCCGCGAGGGCGTGATGAAGTCGCCGGTGCTGGGCGAGGACCTGAAGAAGCTGTACCCGATCAGCTTCGAGCACCAGTCCGACACCGCCACCTTCGACAACGCGATCGAGCTGCTGACGATGAGCGGCTATCCGCTGGCCCATGCGGCGATGATGATGATCCCGGAGGCCTGGGAGAACCATGAGCTGATGGACGAGCGCCGCCGCGCCTTCTACGAGTACCACGCGGCGATGATGGAGCCCTGGGACGGCCCGGCCGCGATGGTCTTCACCGACGGGCGCCAGGTCTGTGCCGCGCTGGACCGCAATGGCCTGCGCCCGGCGCGCTACTGCGTCACCGACGACGACCTGGTCGTGCTGGCCTCGGAAAGCGGCGTGCTGCCGATCCCCGAGAGCAAGATCGTCAAGAAGTGGCGCCTGCAGCCCGGCAAGATGTTCCTGATCGACCTGGAACAGGGGCGCATCGTCGATGACGAGGAGCTGAAGAACCAGTTCGCCTTCGCCAAGCCCTACCGCCAGTGGATCGAGAACGTCCGCGTCAAGCTCGACGAGATTGAGGTGGCCGACGTGGCACCGCAGGCCTTCGAGACGCCGTTGCTGGAGCGCCAGCAGGCCTTCGGCTTCACGCAGGAGGACATCAAGTTCCTGATGGCGCCGATGGCCACCAACGGCGAAGAGGGCATCGGCTCGATGGGCAACGATTCGCCGCTGGCCGTGCTCTCATCCAAGGACAAGCCGCTCTACAACTACTTCAAGCAGCTGTTCGCCCAGGTCACGAACCCGCCGATCGACCCGATCCGCGAGGCCATCGTGATGAGCCTGAACAGCTTCATCGGCCCCAAGCCCAACCTGCTGGACATCAACGCGGTGAACCCGCCGATGCGCCTGGAGGTGACCCAGCCGATCCTGGACTTCCAGGACATGGCGCGCCTGCGCGGCATCGAGGCCCACACGCATGGCAAGTTCAAGCCCTTCGAGCTGGACATCACCTACCCGCTGGCCTGGGGCCGCGAGGGCGTCGAGGCGCAGCTGGCCTCGCTGTGCGCCTCGGCCGTCGATGCGATCCGCACCGGCCACAACATCCTGATCATCAGCGACCGCCATATCTCGGCCGAGCGCATCGCGATCCCGGCGTTGCTGGCGTTGTCGGCCGTGCATCACCACTTGGTGCGCGAGGGCCTGCGCACGACCGCCGGCCTGGTGGTCGAGACCGGCACCGCGCGCGAGGTGCATCACTTCGCGGTGCTGGCCGGCTTCGGCGCCGAGGCCGTGCATCCCTATCTGGCGCTGGAGACGCTGGCCGCGATGCATGCCGAGCTGCCCGGCAACCTGAGCGCCGAGAAGGCGGTCTACAACTACATCAAGGCGGTGGGCAAGGGTCTCTCGAAGATCATGTCCAAGATGGGCATCTCGACCTATATGTCCTACTGCGGCGCGCAGATCTTCGAGGCCATCGGCCTCAAGAAGGACTTCGTCGAGAAGTACTTCCGCGGCACGCCGACCCAGGTCGGCGGCATCGGCGTGTTCGAGGTGGCCGAGGAGGCGATCCGCCTGCACAAGGCCGCCTTCGGCGACGACCCGGTGCTGGCCACGATGCTGGACGCCGGCGGCGAATATGCCTGGCGTACCCGCGGCGAGGAGCATATGTGGACGCCGGACGCGATCGCCAAGTTGCAGCACAGCGCGCGCTCGGGCAAGTTCGAGACCTACAAGGAATACGCCCAGCTGATCAACGACCAGAGCAAGCGCCACATGACCCTGCGCGGCCTGTTCGAGTTCAAGTTCGACCCGAGCAAGGCGATCCCGGTCGAGGAGGTCGAGTCGGCCGCCGATATCGTCAAGCGCTTCGCCACCGGCGCGATGTCGCTCGGCTCGATCTCCACCGAGGCGCATGCCACCCTGGCCGTCGCGATGAATCGCATCGGCGGCAAGAGCAACACCGGCGAGGGCGGCGAGGATCCGGCGCGCTACCGCAACGAGCTGAAGGGCATCAAGATCACGGCCGGCACCAAGATGTCCGACGTGGTCGGCTCCAAGGTGATCGCGGTCGACTATGAGCTCAAGGAAGGCGACAGCCTGCGCTCGAAGATCAAGCAGGTGGCCTCGGGCCGCTTCGGCGTCACGACCGAGTACCTGGTCAGCGCGGATCAGATCCAGATCAAGATGGCCCAGGGCGCCAAGCCCGGCGAGGGCGGCCAGCTGCCCGGCGGCAAGGTCAGCGACTACATCGGTTTCCTGCGCTACTCGGTGCCGGGCGTCGGCCTGATCTCGCCGCCGCCGCACCATGACATCTACTCGATCGAGGATCTGGCCCAGCTGATCCACGACCTGAAGAACGTCAACCCGAAGGCCGACGTGTCGGTCAAGCTGGTGTCGGAAGTGGGCGTCGGCACGATCGCCACCGGCGTGGCCAAGGCCAAGGCCGACCATATCGTGATTGCCGGCCATGACGGCGGCACCGGTGCCTCGCCCTGGAGCTCGATCAAGCATTGCGGCACGCCCTGGGAGCTGGGCCTGGCCGAGGCGCAGCAGACCCTGGTGCTGAACCGCCTGCGCGGCCGCGTGCGGGTGCAGGCCGACGGCCAGATGAAGACCGGCCGCGATGTCGTGATCGGCGCGCTGCTGGGCGCGGACGAGTTCGGCTTCGCCACCGCGCCGCTGGTGGCCGAGGGCTGCATCATGATGCGCAAGTGCCACCTGAACACCTGCCCGGTGGGCGTGGCCACGCAGGACCCGGTGCTGCGCGCCAAGTTCACCGGCAAGCCCGAGCATGTGGTGAACTATTTCTTCTTCGTTGCCGAGGAAGCGCGCCAGATCATGGCCCAGCTGGGTATCCGCAAGTTCGACGAGCTGATCGGCCGCTCGGACCTGCTGGACACCAAGAAGGGCATCACGCACTGGAAGGCCAAGGGCCTGGACTTCAGCCGCGTCTTCCATCGTCCCCAGGTGCCGGCCGATGTGGCCCGCATTCACAACGACAGCCAGGACCATGGCCTGGACCGCGCGCTGGACGTCAAGCTGATCGAGAAATGCCTGCCCGCCTTCGAGAAGGGCGAGAAGGTGCAGTTCATGCAGCAGGTGACCAATGTGCGCCGCACCGTGGGCGCGATGCTGTCGGGCGAGCTGGTGCGCCGCAAGCCCGAGGGCCTGCCGGACCAGAGCATCTTCATCCAGATGGAGGGCACCGGCGGCCAGAGCTTTGGCGCCTTCCTGGCGCAGGGCATCACCTTCTACCTGATCGGCGATGCCAACGACTACACCGGCAAGGGCCTGTCGGGCGGCCGCGTGGTGGTGCGGCCCTCGATCGACTTCCGCGGCGACGCGACCAAGAACATCATCGTCGGCAACACCGTGCTCTACGGCGCGACCCGCGGTGAAGCCTTCTTCCGCGGCGTGGCCGGCGAGCGTTTCGCGGTGCGCCTGTCGGGCGCCAAGGCGGTGGTCGAGGGTACCGGTGATCATGGCTGCGAATACATGACCGGCGGCACCGTCGTCGTGCTGGGCAGGACCGGCCGCAACTTCGCTGCCGGCATGAGCGGCGGTGTCGCCTATGTCTACGACGAGGACGGCCAGTTCGCCAAGCGCTGCAACACCAGCATGGTGGCGCTGGACAAGGTGCTGCCCGCGGCCGAGCAGGAAGCCACGCAGGACCGCGCCGTCTGGCATCACCTGGGTGACCACGAGCCGATGAGCGACGAGGCCATCCTGAAGAAGATGATCGAGGACCATCACCGCTGGACCGGCAGCCAGCGCGCCCGCGACATCCTGGACCACTGGGCCGATTCGCGCGCCAAGTTCGTCAAGGTCTTCCCGCACGAGTACAAGCGCGCGCTGGGCGAGATCAACGCCGTCAAGGAAACCGCCGACACCATCGCCCACGCCAAGGCGCCCTCTGCAGCCGCGAAGGTTTAAGGAACAAGATCATGGGAAAAGTCACCGGCTTCATGGAGTACGAGCGCCTGGAAGAGGGCTATGAGCCCGTCGTCGCTCGCGTCAAGAACTACAAGGAATTCGTCATCGGCCTGAACGCCGAGCAGGCCAAGATCCAGAGTGCGCGCTGCATGGACTGCGGCACGCCCTTCTGCAACAACGGCTGCCCGGTCAACAACATCATCCCGGACTTCAACGACCTGGTGTATCGCAACGACTGGGCCAACGCGATCACGGTGCTGCACAGCACCAACAACTTCCCCGAGTTCACCGGCCGCATCTGCCCCGCTCCCTGCGAGGCGGCCTGCACCCTGAACGTCAACGACGACGCGGTGGGCATCAAGTCGATCGAGCACGCGATCATCGACCGCGCCTGGGAAGAGGGCTGGGTCAAGCCGCTGCCGCCCAAGGGCAAGACCGGCAAGACCGTGGCCGTGGTTGGCTCCGGCCCGGCCGGGCTGGCCGCGGCCCAGCAGCTGGCGCGCGTCGGCCACAGCGTCACGGTGTTCGAGAAGAACGACCGTGTCGGCGGCCTGCTGCGCTACGGCATTCCCGACTTCAAGATGGAGAAGTCGCACATCGACCGCCGCGTCGCGCAGATGGAGGCCGAGGGCGTGGTGTTCCGCACCGGCGTGCTGGTGGCCCATCTGGACGAGGGTTCCAAGGTCACCAACTGGGCCAAGGAAACGGTGTCGGCCGAGGAGCTGAAGTCGCAATTCGACGCGGTGCTGCTGGCCGGCGGCGCCGAGGCCTCGCGCGACCTGCCGGTGCCCGGCCGCGATCTGCAGGGCGTGCACTTCGCGATGGAGTTCCTGCCGCAGCAAAACAAGGTCAATGCCGGCGACAAGCTGAAGGGCCAGATCCGCGCCGACGGCAAGCATGTGATCGTGATCGGCGGCGGCGATACCGGCAGCGACTGCGTCGGCACCAGCAACCGCCACGGCGCCAAGAGCGTCACCCAGTTCGAGCTGATGCCCCAGCCGCCCGAGGTCGAGGACCGCCCGCTGACCTGGCCCTACTGGCCGGTCAAGCTGCGCACCTCGTCCAGCCACGAAGAGGGCTGTGAGCGCGCCTTCGCGATCGCCACCAAGGAATTCCTTGGCGAGAAGGGCAAGCTGACCGGCGTCAAGACCGTCAAGGTCGAATGGTCCGGCGGCAAGATGACGGAAGTGCCCGGCAGCGAGCAGATCCTGAAGGCCGACCTGGTATTCCTGGCCATGGGCTTCGTCAGCCCGGTCGCGACCATCCTGGACGCTTTCGGCGTCAGCAAGGACAACCGCGGCAACGCCAAGGCCACGACCGACTTCAGCGGCGGCTACACCACCAACGTGCCCAAGGTCTTCGCCGCCGGCGACATGCGCCGTGGCCAGAGCCTGGTCGTCTGGGCCATCCGCGAGGGCCGTCAGGCCGCGCGGGCGATGGATGAATTCCTGATGGGGGGGAGCGATCTGCCGCGCTGAGCGGGCCCCTTATCCGGATTGACAAAGCCACCCTCGGGTGGCTTTGTCTTTTTCGGCGTCGAGGTTTGTGTGGCTGGCGTGGGACGGATGGCTGCGGGATGTAGCAGCTGCTTACGTTCTGCCTCCGTTTGTCGTGCCGGGCGGTGCGCCCGTCGGGTGTGGGTCAAAAAGTGAGCAATATGCACGATATGGCCGCCATGCGATGCGCACAATGAGCGCCATCCAGGCTTATTGGCCTCTCCCGCAAGGCTTGCGGGTTCCGAACTCAGGTGACCTTATGCCCCAAGCACGACGCTTCCCCTCTTGCCGCAACCGCGGTTTCACCTTGGTGGAGCTGATGATCGTGGTGGCCATCATCGGCATCCTGGCGTCGGTGGCTTTGCCGGCCTACACCGACTACGTGCGCCGCGGCTCCTTGCCGGAGAGTTTCGCCCAACTGGCCGACTACCGGGTCAAGCTGGAACAGTATTACCAGGACAACCGCAACTATGGCGCTGCGGCCTGCGCCGATGGTGGGAGCAATCCGAGCTGGAAGAACTTTGCGCCGGCCGCCGCCAAGAATTTTTCTTATGGCTGCGCTATTCAGGCTAACGGGCAGGGCTTCCTGGTAACAGCAACCGGCAAGAGCGGCACGCCGGCCAGTGGTCATACGTACACGATCGACCATACCAACCTGCAGCGCACCACGGCCTACAAGGGGGCTTCGGTCACCAAGAGCTGCTGGATGCTGCGCGGCAGCGAGTGCTGAGATGAGGCCACATAGCACCTTAAGCTCCGTCAGCCTGCCCGGGGACCGGGTTCATCGGTCCGGCTGGCGTGCCGCGACACGCGGCTTGACCTTGGTTGAGCTGATCGTAGTGCTGGTTCTGCTGTTGTTTCTGGCGATGATGGCCGTGCCCAGTGTTCAGGTGTGGATCCGAAATACCCAGATCCGTAACACCGCCACATCGATCCAGGCCGGATTGCAGCGCGCACGTGCTGAGGCCATGCGACGCAACGAGGTCGTTCGCTTCTCATTGGTGACTCTCGGCAATCCCGGCTTGATGGACAACAGCTGCGCCGTCGCAGAGAACGGCCTGTCATGGGTTGTGAGCCTCGACGATCCCGCAGGCAAATGCGGTGAGGCTGTTTCCGATGCCACAGCCCCTCGCATGATCGACTCGCATGCGACTGGTGGAACGAGCAAGGCGGCCAAGGTGCTGGGAACGGCCGCCAACGGCGAAGATGCGGCGCAGGTTCTGTTCGACGGCTTCGGGCGCGTAACGGGGGCTGGCAGCATCAGCGTGGTCGATATCGATAACGAGACTCCGGGTGACGACTATCGGGCCTTGCGCATCATGGTCGGTCTTGGTGGCACCGTACGTATGTGCGAACCCAAGGTCAGTACTGTTTCGGACCCTCGGGCCTGCTGATGCATCGACGGAGACTGATGATGCTGCGCTCTTCCCCCCCCCGTATCCGCCGCCGCTCCAGCAAAGGCTTCGTGATGTTCGAAGCCCTGATCGCCTTGCTGATCTGCGCCATGGGCATCCTCGGAGTGGTCGGACTGCAGGGTTCGATGACCCGGGCGCAGAGCGCATCGACCTTCCGTGCCGAAGCCGCTTTCCAGGCTCAACAGTTGATCGGAGAGATATGGAGCAATCGCCAGAACATGGCCCAGTACAACACGGCTAGCTGCGCGGCTCCCTGCAAGGCCTGGCTTGATCGCTTGGCCGCCAAGCTGCCTCAGGGGGCCGCGACGGTGGCCGTCGATGGCGCTGGGACCGTGGCCATCGAGATCCGATGGGCGGTACCGGGTGAGTCGGTCAATCGCTACAACACGGTCACGGCCGTGACCTCGAACTGAGCCCAATCTATGCGAGCCTCGTCATTTGGCCATCGGCCGTTCGCTTTCCGGCTGCGGGGGGTGACCCTGATCGAATTGATGGTGGGCCTGGTGCTCGGCCTGGTCGTGGTGCTTGTGGTGGCCCAGGTGCTCGGCTTCGCCGAAGGGCAAAAGCGTGTCACCACCGGCGGTGGCGATGCACAGGTCAATGGAGCGCTGGCGCTGTACAGCCTGCAACGTGAAATCCAAATGGCGGGCTACGGCTTGATCAGCGACAAGGATGTGCTGGGATGCCCTGTTAAGGCCAACCATGCAACCGCTGGTGCCTTGAGCTGGAATCTGGCCCCCATTGTGATCACGGATGGGGCCAATGGTGCATCCGATACCATTTCTATCCTCAGCTCCAGTCGCGCCTATTCCGTGCCGATCGCCGTTTCGACGGACCATCCCACCACCGCCGATCGATTTACTGTGCGCTCGGCCGTCGGCGTGAAGAAGGGCGACTTGGTGATCGCGGTGCCAGCCGACAAGAATTTCAATGCAGCGACCAACTGGTGCAGTACCTATCGCATCACGGATATCGAGAACACCAACCAACTGGTTCATAGCGGGGGAGACTGGAACAGCGCCCAGATAGCCCCGGCAGGTGGTTACCCAGCAGGTAGCCAGCTCATGAACGCCGGGAGCATCGTCAGCCGCACCTTTTCTGTCACCAACGGCCTCTCGCTGAATCAGCAGACGCTGCTGTTGACCACCGGTGGCATGGACAGCCAGGACCTGTTTCCGCAGATCGTCAACATGCAGGCTCTTTATGGCCGCGATACCAATGGCGATCTGCAGGTAGATGTCTACGACAACCAGACGCCGGTGGGCAACGCGGCCTGGCTGCAGGTGATGACGGTGCGCGTTGCCCTGGTGGCGCGCAGCGTGGCCTACCAGAAGGACGAGGTGACAACCGCCCAGCCCGGTTGGGATGTGGGCACCTCGGTGCCGGTGGCTGGCTCTGCAGACTGCGGAGCCAGCAAGTGCCTCACCCTGAAAGTCGATGCCCAGCCTGACTGGAAGCACTACCGCTACTCGGTCTATGACGTGATCATTCCCCTGCGCAATATGCTGTGGAGGAGCAACTGAAATGGCTGCTCGCGTATCCAAGAATTCGCTTGCCCAAAGAGGCCTGTCGCTGCTGTTCGCCTTGATGGCGCTGGTGGTGATCTCGCTAGCTTCCGTGGCCCTGATACGTTCGGTTGACACCACGGGACTGGTGATTGGCAATCTGGGTTTCAAGCAGGATGCCACCGCCACCGCGGGCCGCGCTACGGAGCTGGCGATCACCTGGCTGATCGCCAATGCCGGAGCGGGCCTGCAAAACGACAATGCACAGCAGGGCTACTACGCCGCTAGTCGCGACAGCATGGACCCGACCGGCCAGAGCAGCAAGGACGTGGGCCGTGCCGTCGTAGATTGGTCCGGCAAGGGTGACTGCTCGACCTTCGCCAAGGACAGCTTTGGCAGCTGCATGCGCTCCTCGAATCCGCAGTCTATTGGTGGGAACACGGCGAGTTGGGTCATCACGCGGCTGTGTGCCACCGAAGGCAATCCCAATGGGATTGACTGCGCCACGCCGCCAGGCTCCGCAACCCCTCCTGGGGGCAACAGGGGCGAAATTAGTCAGAAGTCTCAGCGGATTCAGTTGCCCTTCAGCAGCAGCCAGTACTACCGAGTGGTGGTGCGGGTGCAGGGGCCTAGGGGCACCGCAGCCTTTACCGAAGCCATCGTCCAGATGTAATGGGCGTCAGAGCCCGGCAGGAGCATGAACATGAGCAAGATCTGGTCTCTTTGCGGCGTCCGCGCAAGTGCCGTACTGGGGGTGTTGGCATTGCTTAGCACCGGGAGTTGGGGGGGGGCGGCCGATTTGGCGGATCGGCCTCTGGCCACGGCAAACAGCGGTGCGACGGTGCGCAGCAACCTGATGTTCGTGCTGGACGACTCGGGTTCGATGAACTGGAACTACCTGCCCGACACTGCCCCGCGCAACGATGTCTGTTTTGGGTCGGTTGACAAGAACCTCATCTTCTACGACCCGACCCGCACCTATCTCGCACCGCTGAATTCGGACGGTACCTCGATGAGCAATGCCAGCTTCACTGCGGCTCGTGAGGATGGGTACAACAACTCCGGCGACTTGGTCAATCTTGGTAATAACAATCCCCAAACGCCCTCGATCTATGGTGCTGTCGTTGGCACCCCTGCAGTTTCTAGCGATAGCTACGTCTGTGGTGCGCGAAACTCCTGGGCTTGTGCCTTGCCGGAAGACAACCCCAGCTACAGCGAATCGTACGACGGCACCAATACTGTCATTACCGAGATCAAGGTCGAGCGCATCGATGCGCCGGGCAAGACCTGCCGCAACAATTCCACCAATAGCTGCTCGCTGCGCACCACCAAGACGGTGACGACGACCGAGGGCCGGCCGGGCTCCTTCTTGTGGGCCAAGCGCAAGAGCGGTGCCAATCCGGATAGCTGCAATGTGGCGGACTTTGACGTGGTGCGGGCCAGCGCCGCGCTCACTGCGACGCAGAAGACGAACTATGCCAATTGGTTCTCCTACTACCGAACCCGCATGCTGGCCATGCGGGCCGGTGCGGGGCGCGCCTTCGCGAAGATCGATGCCACCCGGTTTCGCGTTGGCTTCTCCAAGATCAGCGAGTATGCCAACGGTGGTGCTGACAGCCGGGGATTCCTGAACATCCGCGACTACGACTATGAGAAGGGCAACACGAACGACCAGAAGGTCGCATTCTTCTCACGCCTGTACAACACCTCCGGCACCAGCAACACGCCGCTGCGTCCTGCGCTGGCTCGGGCCGGGCGCTACTTCGCGAACAAGCTTTCGGGCCAGAGCGACCCCGTGCAGTACTCCTGCCAGCGCAACTACACCATTCTCTCTACCGATGGCTACTGGAATCAGGACGATGCATCGCCGCTGAACCTCACGGGAGGGGCGGGAGTCGGCAATCCCGATGCGGGCAACTCGGTGGAGCGCCCTATGCGCGACGAGATCAATGCCGGCGTTGGCTTCGGCGACACGCTGGCCGACGTGGCGATGTACTACTACGTCAACGATTTGCGGACCGACGGCCTGACCAACTGCAGCGGCTCGGTCGCCAACCAGGATGTTTGCGAGAACAATGTGCCCAGCGATGGTGGCCGCGACACCAACCCGGCCCAGCACATGACGACCTTCACGCTCGGTCTGGGGCTCAGCGGCAAGCTGACCTACGACAAGAATTACCTGACACAGACCAGTGGCCATTTCTTCGATATCAAGCAAGGCACCAAGGTCTGGCCCGATCCAATCAACAACAGCGGTGCGGAGCGTATCGACGACCTGTGGCACGCCGCGGTCAATGGACGGGGCAGCTACTACAGCGCGAGCAATGCAGCGGACATGGCCTCGAGTCTGGTGGACGCGCTGAGCAAGATTGAGGCAGCGACTGGCAGTTCGGCCGCCGCGGCGACCAGTTCCCTGACGCCGAGCGCCGGGGATGACTGGCTGTTCGTGCCGCTGTACACCACCAGAACCTGGGACGGCACGGTCAATGCCTTCAAGCTCAACACGGCCACCGGCGAAGTGATCAACCCGACCAAGCCGATCTGGTCGGCCGCGGAGCGCATCAAGGCGCAGGGCGCGGACGCGCGCAAGATCTACTTCAACAAGAATGGGGCTCGTGCCGAATTCACCAAGGATGACTCGAGTCTGGTGAGCAAGTTCCAAGGGCTGTGCTCCGGCACGCCGAAGCTGTCTCAATGCGCAACCCTTAGCGAGGAATCCAAGGCCAAGGTCACGGGCGCGAATGTGATCACCTTCCTGCGTGGCAGCGCCACCCATGAGTTGAGCGCCACGGTCGAGTCCGACCGACTGTTCCGCTCGCGCACCAGTCCTCTGGGCGACATCGTCAACGGGGCGCCGGTCTATGTGAAGAAGCCGGTGATGCCCTACGGTGACGGATATGCCCAGTTCGCCAGCAGCAATGCCACCCGCCAGGCCGTGGTCTATGTTGCAGCCAACGACGGCATGCTGCATGCGATCAAGGTTGATGAGGGGCCCACAGGTGGCCAGGAGCTCTGGGCTTATGTGCCCAGCATGGTGATGGACCAGATGTACCTGCTGGCCGATGCCACTTACGAATCCAATCACCGCTTCTTCGTGGACGCGGCTCCGGTGGTGGCCGATGTGAAGAATGCAGGCGGCGACTGGCGCACCATCCTGGTCGGTGGGTTGGGCAAGGGTGGGCAGGGCTACTACGCCCTGGATGTCACGAATCCCGACAATCCGCTGGTGTTGTGGGAGTTCACGGCCGCGCAGGACGGCTCGACTCAGGATCTGGGCTATAGCTACGGCAACCCGGTGATCACCAAGAACAAGGCCGGCAAGTGGGTGGTGGCCTTCACCTCCGGCTACAACAACAGCAGCGGCAAGGGTTTCCTCTACGTGCTGGACGCCATCACCGGCGCCAAGATCAGCAAGATCGAGGCAAAGACCGCCGACACCAAGGTGTTCACCGGTGATGCTGCGACGCCCAGCAATCTGGGGCGTCTGAATGCCTGGGTGGAGGATCCGACGCGCAATGTGGCCTCACGCTTCTATGCGGGTGACATGTTGGGCAACATCTGGCGCTTTGATTTCGATGACAACTACGGCGCCGCCGGCCAGGAGGCCACGCTGCTGGGGTCCACGGGCAGCGGACAGCCCATCACCACTCGACCGGTGCTCAGCGAAATCGTCGAGGGCGCGTATCGCTATCCGGTGGTGACCGTGGCCACCGGCCGCTATCTGGGCGTCAGCGACGTCGGTGACAAGACGGTGCAATCGGTCTACACCTTCAAGGACACCCTCGGGGATGGCTCGATGGGCGTGCTGCGCAGCAATACGGCCATGGTCAAGCAGACCATGAAGGCCGATCGCAGCGGGTTGGACAATCCAAAGGCGGTGGTGTGGAAAGACCAGCTTGGCTGGTACGTGGATCTGAGCCTCACCCTTGGCGAGCGGGTCAATGTCGATGTGGAGCAGCAGCTCAACCAACTGGTGGTGGCGAGCAACATTCCTACGCCCACGGCCTGCTCGCCTGGCGGCAGTTCCTGGCTTTACTACCTGGATGTGGGCAGCGGCAAGCCCCTGCTCAGCTACTCGGGGCCGGCGCTGCTGGTGGGGGTCACGCTCATCCAGACGACGACCGGCAAGTTGGTGGGATTGCCTCAGTACGCTGACGGCAGGACGCTGGCCAAGGCCGGTGCAGATCCAAGCAACATGCCACCGGGCTCGGTGCGTCGCACCTCCTGGCGTGAGCTGATGAACTGACGGAGCAGATGCCGCGTCGCAAGTCCTCGGTCTCCGCGAGGCGATGGAGTTTCGGTTTGTGCCTCGCGGCAGTGCTGGCGGGGCACCTGCTTTTGCTGGAGCAGGGCCGTGCAGCGTGGCGCGAATGGATCCGCTCCATCGTGCCTTCGCAGCCTCCGCGGCCGCTGTCGGTGCATGTCAGCGTGAAGCCGGCGGGGCCCCCGCAGTCGAGCGATCCGATACCGCTATCCGATGCCGATTCTCTAGGCGCCGCCGAGCTGGAGCTGCCGACCTCGACAGAGGCTTTTGCGGCCGATCGGGTGGTTCCGGATGAGGCGGAGGAGCGCGTGTCGACGCATGTCGGTGAACCGGCCTATGTGCCTCGGTCGCTTCTGAGTGCCGCACCCGTGGCACAGCGTCCGGTACTGCTGCAGTGGCCCTCGGACGGCCCGGCCAGGGGCTCTTACCGTGGCGTGCTAAAACTCTTCATCGATGAGCGGGGGCGTGTCCAGCGGGTTGAGCCCGATGATGAGGAGTTGCCTGTCTCTTTGGTTAATGTGGCTCGACAAGCCTTCCTTGCTGCCAGCTTCAAGCCGGGCGAAGTGCAGGGGCGCGCAGTCCGCTCCTGGATCCGCATCGAAGTCAGTTTCGACGCCGAATTGCTGCCGCTCGGACCGCCTGCAACGCCTTAACGTGGACGCCTGGTGTTTCCCCTATGATGTGAGCTTTGGATCGAGGGTCCAGGCCCTTCATCGCGAGGCTTATGGCCCCATCGACTGTTTCTCCACCGAACTCGACGACACCCCTGATCGAACTGCGCGACGTCAGCTGCGGCTACGGCGATCGCCTGATCCTGGAGGACGTCAACCTCACGCTCGAGCGCGGCCAGGTTCTGGCACTGATCGGCACCTCGGGCGGCGGCAAGACCACGGTGCTGCGTCTGCTGGGGCGTCAGCTGCGCCCGATCAAGGGTCAGGTCTTGTTCGATGGCCAGGATCTGGCCGCGTTGGATCAGCAGCAGCTGTACGCGGTGCGCCGGCGCATGGGCATGCTGTTCCAGTTCGGCGCGTTGTTCACCGATCTGTCGGTGTTCGAGAACGTGGCCTTCCCGCTGCGCGAGCACACCGACCTGCCCGAGGCGATGATCCGCGACCTGGTGCTGATGAAGCTGAACGCGGTGGGCCTGCGCGGTGCGCGCGACCTGATGCCCTCGGAGGTGTCGGGCGGCATGGCGCGGCGCGTGGCGCTGGCGCGGGCGATCGCGCTGGATCCGGACCTGGTGCTGTATGACGAACCCTTCGCGGGCCTGGATCCGATCTCGCTGGGCGTGGCCGCGCGGCTGATCCGCGATCTCAATGACGCGCTGGGCCTGACCAGCATCATCGTCTCGCATGACCTGCACGAGACCTTCGGCATCGCCGACAAGGTGGCGATGATTGCCAACGGCCGGGTCGTGGCCCAGGGCACGCCGGACGAGTTGCGCCACAGCGAGGATCCGCTGGTGCGGCAGTTCGTCGGTGCGCAGGCCGACGGGCCGGTGCGTTTCCATCAGCCGGCGCTGCCGGTGGCGGCCGATTTCGGCGTGACGGGGGCGTAGGCATGACCCAGAGTTTCCTGGCCCGTATCGGGCGAGCCCTGCGCCTGGAGCTGGCCGACATCGGTGCCAGCGCGCGGCTGTTCGTGCAGATCTTGGCGCGCAGCGGCCAGGCGCTGATGCGCTTTAGCCTGGTGCGCGAGCAGGTGTTCTTCCTGGGCAACCGCTCGCTGTCCATCATCGGCGTGTCGGGTCTGTTCGTCGGCTTCGTGCTGGCCTTGCAGGGCTACTACACCCTGCAGCGCTATGGCTCGGCCGAGGCGGTGGGCCTGCTGGTGGCGCTGAGCCTGGTGCGCGAGCTCGGTCCGGTGGTGACGGCGCTGCTGTTCGCCGGCCGTGCGGGCACCTCGCTGACCGCCGAGATCGGCCTGATGAAAGCCGGCGAGCAGCTGACCGCGATGGAGATGATGGCGGTCGATCCGGTGAAGCGGGTGCTGGCGCCGCGCTTCTGGGGCGGTGTGATTGCGATGCCGCTGCTGGCTGCGGTGTTCTCGGCCGTTGGGGTGATTGGCGGCTGGCTGGTCGGCGTGGTACTTATCGGGATCGACTCCGGCGCGTTCTGGTCGCAGATGCAGGGCGGGGTGGATGTGTTTGCCGATGTCGGCAACGGCGTGATCAAGAGTCTGGTGTTCGGCATCACGGTCAGCTTTGTCGCGCTGCTGCAGGGCTACACCTGCAAGCCCACGCCGGAAGGCGTGTCGCAGGCGACGACGCGCACCGTGGTGCTGTCCTCGCTGGCGGTGCTCGGTCTGGACTTCGTGCTGACCGCGATGATGTTTTCGATTTGAGGAGGGATGAGAAGATGCAATCTCGTCACGATGCTTGGGTGGGTTTCTTTGTGCTGCTGGGTGGCGCTGCGCTGCTGTTCCTGGCGCTGAAGGCCGGCAATCTGCTGAGCCTGAACTTCGACGAGACCTACCAGGTGACGGCCAAGTTCGACAATATCGGTGGCCTGAAGCCGCGCGCCGCGGTGAAGAGCGCGGGCGTGGTGATCGGCCGGGTGGAGTCCATCGTCTTCGACGACAAGACCTTTCAGGCCAAGGTTGTGCTGAATCTGCACAAGAATGTGGCCTTCCCGAAGGACAGTTCGGCCAAGATCCTGACCTCGGGCCTGCTGGGTGAGCAGTACATCGGCCTGGAACCCGGCGCGGACGAGAAGAACCTCGCGGCGGGCGACAGCATCAAGCTGACGCAGTCGGCCGTGGTGCTTGAGAACCTGATCGGCCAGTTCATCAACAGCAAGGCGGCCGACATGGGCAGTAGCAGTAGCAACGGAGACAAGAAGTGAGCGGCGCCGCGGCGCTGTCCCGGCCCCGCTGGTCGCGCCTGCTGCTGGCCGGCCTGCTGGTGCTGGGCCTGACGGCCTGCGCCAGCACCAAGGGCCCGGGCTCGCCGGGCCAGAAGCTCGATCCCTGGGAAAGCTGGAACCGCAAGGTCTTCAACTTCAACGAGAGCGTCGACGAGGCGGTGCTGAAGCCCGTCGCAACGGCCTACAGCGAGGTCGTGCCCAGCCCGGTGCGCCAGGGCGTCGACAACTTCTTCGGCAATGTCGGCGATGCCTGGTCGGCGGTGAACCTGTTCCTGCAGGGGCGCTTCAAGATCGGCGTGCAGCAGACCATGCGCTTCGCGGTCAACTCCACCCTGGGCTTTGCCGGCGTGCTGGACATCGCCAGCGAGGCCGGCCTGGAGCGGCACAGCGAGGACCTGGGCAAGACCTTCGGCCGCTGGGGCACCGGCACCGGCGCCTATGTCGTCTGGCCCTTCTTCGGGCCTTCGTCGGTGCGCGATTCCTTCGCGCTGCCGTTCGACCGCCTGGCCAGTCCGGCCCTGGTGCTGGAAGGCGGCAACAGCAAGGCCGCGATCATCGCGTTGCAGACCATCAACGCGCGCGCCAATTTCCTGCGTGCCGGCGAGATGCTGGATGGCATCGCGCTGGACAAGTACACCTTCATCCGCGACGCCTACCTGACCAAGCGGCGCAGCTTCGAGGACGACGACGAAGAGGATGATTACGAGGTGCTGACCCCCGAGACGCCCGCGAACCCGCAGGCCGACCGGTGAACCCAATCGCGCTGGCATGCGTTGAGGCCTTTGAGCCCGGCGCTGCCGGCCCCCGTGAAAGAGACGAAAGGAAGTCCATGTTCTTCGCATCCAAACGAAGCCTGCTGCGCGGCCTGATGGGCCTGAGCCTGGCGGCGCTGAGCGCGCTGCCGATCGCGGCCCATGCCGCCGATGCCAGCGCCCCCGACACCCTGATCCGCCAGCTCTCGCTGGAAACCATCGAGGCTGTCAAGGCCGACAAGGCCATCCAGGGCGGCGATGTGCAGAAGATTGTCCAGCTGGTCGACAGCAAGGTCATGCCGCATGTGAACTTCCAGCGCATGACCGCCTCGGCCGTGGGGCGCTACTGGCGCCAGGCCAATCCCGAGCAGCAAAAGCGCCTGCAGGAGGAGTTCAAGGCCCTGCTGATGCGCACCTATGCCGGCGCGCTGACCCAAGTGAAGGAGCAGACCGTGGCGCTGAAGCCGCTGCGCGCCTCGCCCGACGACACCGAGGTGGTGGTGCGCACCGAGGTGCGCGGCAAGGGCGACGCGATCCAGCTGGACTACCGCCTGGAAAAGAGCAGCGGCGTCTGGAAGATCTATGACGTCAATGTGCTGGGCATCTGGCTGGCGGACCAGTACCGCAACAGCTTCGCCCAGGAAATAGGCGCCAACGGCATCGACGGCCTGATCAAGGCCCTGGCCGATCGCAATGCCAAGGCTGGCGGCCCCGCGGCGGCCAAGTCCTGATGCCGCAGGATGCGATGCTGAAGCTGCCCGCCAGCGTGCGGCTGGCCCAGGCCACCGGCCTGTGGACCCAGCTGCAGGCGGGCCTGCGCGCCGAGGCGGCGCAGATCGGCAATGCCGCCGGTAAGACCCTGGGCCTGAATGCCGGCGAGCTGCGTGAGTTCGACTCCTCCGCGCTGACCCTGCTGCTGCAGGCAGCGCGGCTGTGCGGCCAGCAAGGCCTGACCCTGCAGATCCACAACGCCCCGGCCAAGCTGCAGGAGCTCGCGCGCGTCTACGGTGTCGCCGAACTGCTGTGGCCGAACAACGCCCAGGCCTGAACGATATTGATCAAGCTGCGTAGCGCTTGCTGCGCAGATTGCGCTTGATCTCCTGCATCAGCGGTCGCAGCTTCGGGCCCAGCTGCAGCGCCACGCCGGTGGTCAGGATGTCCACCGCGATCAGGTGCAGCAGGCGCGACACCATCGGGCTGTAGCGGTCGAAATCCTCCGGATGGTCGACCGCCAGCAAGACCTGACCCGGGGCCTGGCCCATCGCGGCAAGTGGCGAGCCGCTGGCGGTGATGATCACCGTGGTCGCGCCCTTCTTGCGCGCGATCTCGGCGGCGTCCATCAGGTCGCGGCTGCGGCCCGAGTTGCTGATGATCACCGCGCAGTCGCCCGGGCCCAACATCGTGGCGCTCATCAGCTGCACATGGCCATCGCTGCAGGCGATGGTGTTGACGCCCAGGCGGAAGAACTTGTGCTGCGCATCCTGCGCGACGATGCCCGAGTTGCCGACGCCGTAGAACTCGATGCGCCGGCCGTTGCGGCCGGCCTCGGCCAGCGCCGCGATCGCCCGCTCGAAGGCATGGCTGGCGGCGTCGTTGCGATAGTGCAGCAAGGCCGCCACCGCGTTGTCCACCACCTTGACGATCAGGTCGCCCGGCTTGTCGTCCTCATCCACCGCGCGGTGCACGAAGGGCACGCCCTCGTTGACGCTGCCGGCCAGCTTGAGCTTGAAGTCGGCCAGGCCGTCATAGCCGACCGAGCGGCAGAAGCGCACCACGGTCGGCTTCGACACATGGGCGCGGTCCGCCAGCTCGCTGACCGGCAGGTTCGCGAAGGAGCGCGCGTCGGCCAGCAGCAGCTTGGCCACCCGCTGCTCCGCCGGTGGCAGCGCCGGCAGCGCCGCCTTGATCCGCTCGAGCATGCTCATTGTTCTTCGGCCCAACTGAAGCCGTCGCGTGCGACCAGGGCGCTGGCGGCCGGTGGCCCCCAGGAGCCGGCGCCGTAGGTGCGCGGGCCGGAGGGATCCTGAGCCCAGGCGTCGAGAATGGGTTCGACCCAGTGCCAGGCCTGCTCCTGCTCGTCGCTGCGCACGAACAGGTTCAATCGGCCGGCGATCGCATCCAGCAGCAGGCGCTCGTAGGCGCCGACGCGGTGGGTCGGGAAGACTTTTTCGAAGTCCAAGTCCAGTGAGACCGGGGCCAGCGCCTCGCCGTGCGCACCGCCCTTGGCGGCCAGCAGGCGCAGTTCCAGTCCGTCCTCGGGCTGCAGCTTGATGACCAGTTGGTTGGCCTGGTTGGCGCCAGGGAAGATCGGGTGCGGCACCGGCCGGAAGTTGACGACAATCTGCGCGTCGCGCGCGGCCAGGCGCTTCCCGGTGCGCAGGTAGAAGGGCACGCCGGCCCAGCGCCAGTTCTGCACTTCGGTGCGCAGCGCGACAAAGGTCTCGGTATGGCTGTCGGCCGGGATCTTGCCTTCGTCGAGGTAGGACACGACGGCGTTGCCGTCCACCGTGCCGGCGCGGTACTGGCCGCGCACCACATCGCGCGCCACCGACTCGGCGGTGAAGGGCTTCAGGGAGCGCAGCACCTTGAGCTTCTCGTCGCGGATGGCGTCGGCGTCGTTGGTGGAGGGCGGCTCCATCGCGATCATCGTCAGCAGCTGCAGCGCATGGTTCTGCACCATGTCGCGCAGCGCGCCGGTGCCGTCGTAGAACGGGCCGCGCGTGCCGACGCCCAGGCTCTCGGCCAGGGTGATCTGGATGTTGGCGATGCTCTCGCGGCGCCACAGCGGCTCGAAGAAGGCATTGCCGAAGCGCAGCGCCATCAGGTTCTGCACCGAGGGCTTGCCGAGGTAGTGGTCGATGCGAAAGGCCTGGTTCTCGGCGAACACCGAGCGCACCACCTTGTTGATCTGCTGCGCGCTCGCCAGGTCATGGCCCAGCGGCTTCTCCAGCACCACGCGCACCTGCGGGCCGTTCAGGCCGGCTGCGCCCAGCTGCGCGCAGATCTGGGTGAACAGGTGCGGGCTGGTGGCGAGATACAGCACCACGGTGTCGGCATTGCGTTCCGCCAGCCAGTCTTTCAGGCGCTGGTAATGCTCGGGCTGGGACAGGTCCATGCGCCGGTAATGGATCAGGGCGGCGAACCTCTCGAATTCCTCATCGCTGGGGCGCTTCGGGCCCTCGACTTCGCGGAAGCGCTCCTGCAGCCATTCGCGATAGCGCTCGTCGCTTTGCTCGTCGCGGGCGACGGCCAGGATGCGGCCGCCCTCGGGCAGCTTGCCGTGGCGGAAGGCCTGGAACAGGGCCGGCATCAGCTTGCGCCAGGTGAGGTCGCCGGTACCGCCGAAGAACACGAGATCGAATGACATGCGTGGATGCAAGAATGTTTTGTTGATGTAACGAAGTTACCGGATTTATGATGCACGAGTTTCTTTCAGGGGTCAATCCGGATCGCCGAGGCGGGTTCTAATAAGGCTTGTTGTCCCACGACCCCATTCTGACCATGAACCAGCTCGATCAACTGAAGTCCCACACCACCGTCGTCGCCGACACCGGCAACTTCCTGCAGCTGGCCCAGTTCGCGCCGCGCGATGCGACGACCAATCCCTCGCTGATCCTGAAGGCGGTGCAGTCCAAGGACTACGCGCCGCTGCTGGACGACACGGTGGCCGCCTATCGTGCCAAGCCGCTGGACGAGATCGTCGATCAGGTGCTGGTGCGCTTCGGCCTGGAGATCCTGAAGGTGGTGCCGGGCCGCGTCTCGACCGAGGTGGACGCGCGCCTGTCCTTCGACAAGGCCGCCACGATCGCGCGCGCGCATCGCCTCATCGGCCTGTACGAGGCCGCCGGCATCTCGCGCGAGCGCGTGCTGATCAAGGTGGCCTCCACCTGGGAGGGCATCCAGGCCGCGGCCGAGCTGGAGCGCGAGGGCATCCGCTGCAATCTGACCCTGCTGTTCTCCTTCTGCCAGGCGGTGGCCTGCGGTGCGGCCGGCATCCAGCTGATCTCGCCCTTCGTCGGCCGCATCTACGACTGGTACAAAAAGAGCGCCGGCAGCGCCTGGGACGAGGCGGCCAGCGCCGGCGTCAACGACCCGGGCGTCAGGTCCGTGACCCAGATCTTCAACTACTACAAGAAGCACGGCATCAAGACCGAGGTGATGGGCGCGAGCTTCCGCAATGTGGGCCAGATCCAGGCCCTGGCGGGTTGCGACCTGCTGACCATCAGCCCGGACCTGCTGGCCCAGCTGCAGGCCAGCGAGGCGCCTCTGCCGCGCGCGCTGGATGCCGAGGCCGCGCGCCGCGCCGACATTCCCGCCGTGGCCTACGACGAGGCGACCTTCCGCTTCGCGCTGAACCAGGACGCCATGGCCACCGAGAAGCTGGCCGAGGGCATCCGCCTGTTCGCCGTCGACGCCGGCAAGCTGGACCAGATGATCATCGACCGACAACAAGGGTAAGAACCGATGCTGTATTCGCGTTGCGACCAGAGCCCGGCCTGGGCCGGCTTGCAGGACCTTTACCTGGCGCAGGGCCGGGGCTTCGATCTGCGCGAGGCCTTTGCGGCCGATGCGCGGCGTTTCGAGACCTGGTCCTTCCAGGCCCCGGAGGTCTTCGCCGATCTGTCCAAGAACCGTATCGACGCGCCGACCCTGCAGCTGCTGCTGCAGCTGGCGCGTGACTGCGGGCTGGAGGCGCAACGCGAGGCGATGTTCAAGGGCGAGGCCATCAACCACACCGAGGGCCGCGCGGTGCTGCATACCGCGCTGCGCGCCCCCGCGGGGCAGGGCCTGTTCAGCGATGAGGTGCAGGCCGCGCTCACGCGCATGCTGACCTTCGCCGAGAGCGTGCGCGACCAGGCATCCAGCGGCATCCGTGACATCGTGCATATCGGCATCGGCGGCAGCGACCTGGGGCCGGCGATGGTGGTGCAGGCGCTGGGCGCCTACACCCAGCCGGGCCAGCGCCTGCATTTCGTCTCCAATGTCGACGGTCATGACCTGGCCGCGGTGCTGCCGCTGCTGGAGGCGGACAAGACCCTGTTCGTGATCGCCTCCAAGACCTTCACGACCCAGGAGACCCTGGCCAACGCCCAGGCCGCCAAGGCCTGGTTCCTGCAGCAGGGCGGGCGCGACATCGCGCGCCACTTTGTCGCCACCAGCAGCAACACCGAGGCCGCCGCGGCCTTCGGCATCACGACCGCCTTCGGCTTCTGGGACTGGGTCGGCGGCCGCTACTCGCTGTGGTCGGTGATCGGCCTGCCGATCGCGATCGCGATCGGTGCCGAGCACTTCCGCGCGCTGCTGGCCGGCGCCCATGCGATGGACGAGCATTTCCGCCGCACGCCGCTGGAGCGCAATGTGCCGGTGCTGCAGGGCCTGATCGACATCTGGTACCGCAACTTCCATGGCTTCACGAGCCGCTCGGTCGCACCCTACCATCAGGGCCTGCGCCGCCTGCCGGCCTATCTGCAGCAGCTGGAGATGGAGAGCAACGGCAAGGGCGTGGACCGCGAGGGTCAGGCCTTGCCCTATGGCACCAGCCCGGTGGTCTGGGGCGAGGCCGGCACCAATGGCCAGCATGCCTATTTCCAGATGCTGCACCAGGGCACCGACGTGATCCCGGTCGAGTTCATCGCGGTCAAGCGGCCCAACCATGGCGCGGCCCGCGGCGAGCTGGCCGAGCGGCTGGCGGATCAGCACCAGAAGCTGCTGGCCAACTGCCTGGCCCAGTCGCAGGCGCTGATGCAGGGCAAGAGCGTGGAGGAGGCGTTGCAGGAGAAGGCGCCGACGGCGTCCAAGACCCTGGGCCCGCTGACCGTGGCGCGGCATCGCAGCTTCCCCGGCAACCGGCCCAGCAGCACCCTGCTGCTGGAGGCGCTGACGCCGCGCTCGCTGGGCGCGCTGATCGCGCTGTACGAGCACCGCGTGTTCGTGACCGGCGCGCTGTGGGGCATCAACAGCTTCGACCAATGGGGCGTGGAACTCGGCAAGGCCCTGTGCAACAGCCTGCTGCCGCGCCTGGCCAGCGGCGACGCGACGGGCCTGGACGGCTCGACCGCCGGCCTGCTGGCCAAGCTGCGCGCCTGAACCTGACTCCGAATCTTCTCAAGCGATGAATATCGTTTTCGATTTCGGCGGCGTGCTGTTCCGCTGGCATCCGCCCAGTTTCCTGGCTCGTGTCTGGCCGCATCGGGTGGCAGACGAGGCGGCCGGCAAGGCCGTGGCGGGCCAGTTCTTCCAGCACTACGCCGGGGATTGGGGCGCCTTCGACCAGGGCCTGATCGGTGCGGAGGAGGTGACGGACCGCATCGCGGCGCGCACCGGCTGGCCGCGCACCGAGGTGGCGCAGGTGGTGGCCGCGGTGCCGGACGAACTGGCCCTGCTGCCCGATACCGTGGCCCTGATCGAGGAGCTGAAGGCGGCCGGCCATCGGCTCTTCTACCTCTCCAATATGCCCGAGCCCTATGCGGACCATCTGGAGCGCAGCCATCCGCTGCGCGACTGGTTCGAGCGAGGCCTGTTCTCGGGGCGGGTCAAGCAGTCCAAGCCGGGCGCCGAGATCTATCGTCTGGCGACCGAGCAGTTCGGCGTGCCGGCCGAGAGCTGCCTGTTCCTGGACGATCACCCGGCCAATATCGACGCGGCCCATGCCGCCGGCTGGCAGGCGCTGCACTTCACGAGCGCCGAGGCGGTGCGGCCGCGGCTGCGCGAGCTGGGCCTACTGCTCTAGGTCCTGATCCTCGCTGGGCGGCGCGGCCTGCACGCGAAAGCTCTCGCTGGCCCAGGCGCCCAGATCGAGCTGGCGGCAGCGCTCGCTGCAGAAGGGGCGCCACAGATTGCTGGGCGCGAAAACGCTGTCCCCACCGCAGGTGGGGCAGGGCACGATGCGCGGCGGCTTGGCCGCGCTCGGGTCGGAGGTACTGCTGCTCATGATCGTCAGGCGCACAGGGTCAGCTCGAAGCTGGCATCTTGCTGGGCGGGTTTGAGGCGGCCTTCCTCGTCCTGGCGCATCAGCCGGATCGAGACCATCAGCCGGTGGCCGCTGATCTCCGGGATCAGGCCCAGGCTGGGGTCCAGGCGCATGCGCAACAGCTGATAGGTCTTGCCGGCGGCCAGGCTCTGCTGGAACTGGCCGCTCTGGGCTGCCACCTTGTGCGGCGCGCCCGAGTCGCGCAGCAGGCTCAAGAGCACCTGCAGCGCCTCGGCCATCGGCATCAGGGTCTGGGCCCAGCTCATCAGGTCGTTGCGGCGGCGCACCGGCAGCAGCTGCTGCCAGCTGTAGTAAGCCGGCAGGTCGAACTCGCAGGTGCCGCCCGGGATGCTGATGCGGCTGCGGATGCTCATCAACCATTCGTTGGCGGTCAGCGCATGGCCGGCCTTGCCATTGAGCTGGTTCAGCCCGTTGAAGGCATGGTCGATGCGGCGGATCACCTCGTCCAGCGCCTCCTCGGCGATCGCCGGGTTGCCGCGATAGCTGTTGAGCTGGGCCTTGTGGCGCTCCAGCTCCTTCAGCAGATCGGACTTCAGGTCGGCGCGCGAGGCCACGTCCATGATCTCGAAGATCGTGACCAGGGCGAAATGGTGGTCCAGCGGGGTTTCGCGCGCCATCAGCTGACCGAGTCGGTCGAACAGATGCTCCAGGCGCAGCATCGTGCGGATGCTTTCGTTGAACGGATATTCGTAGAGGACCAAGGGGGCCATTCCTTGTGTGTCGGCTGACAGAGCCGCGTCTGACCCCGATTGTTTCACAAGCCGATGCGGCCCCGTGTAGGTCTTAGCCCCAGCGCGCGGCCAGGGCCAGCACGAGACGGCGCAAGGCGTCGAGATCAAGTCCGTCATTGTGGATCAGCGCATCGGCCGCGGCGCGGCGTTGCGCGCGCGTGGCCTGCTTGCGCAGCACGGCCTCGACCGCCTCGCGGGTCCAGCCGGAGCGCGCCATCACGCGCGCGATCTGGGTCTCGGCCGCGCAGTCGACGATCAGCACGCGGTCGACGCGGGCGCGCCAGCGGCCCGATTCGACCAGCAGCGGCACGTCGAACACGATCAACGCCCGGTCGGCCGCTGCCTGCGCCAGCCGGTCGGTCTCCGCGCCGATCATTGGATGCAGGATGGCCTCGAGTCGCTGCAGGGTCGGCGGGTCGGCGAACACCAGCTCGCGCATGCGGACGCGGTCCAGCGCGCCATCGGCGGCGATCACCGCGGGGCCGAAGGCGGCTTCGATGGCCGGCAGCGCGGCACCGGCGGCGGCGGTGAGCGCGCGCGAGATCGCATCGGTGTCGATCACGGCCGCGCCGGCCTCGGCCAGCAGCGCGGCCACCGTGCTCTTGCCGCTGCCGATGCCGCCGCTCAGGCCGATGCGCAGCGGCACCGTCAGGCCCAGCCCAGCCAGCCCAGCACGCGCTCGGAGCCGGCGAACAGCACCACCAGGCCGCCGCCGGCCAGGAAGGGGCCGAAGGGCACGTAGCGGCCCTCGCGCAGCGCGCTGTTGAGCTTCATCGCGATGCCGACGATGGCGCCAATCAGCGAGGCGCCCAGCACGATGGGCAGCACCATCTGCCAGCCCAGCCAGGCACCCAGCGCGGCCAGCAGCTTGAAGTCGCCGTAGCCCATGCCCTCCTTGCCGGTGGCCAGCTTGAACAACCAGTAGACCGACCACAGCGAGAGATAGCCGACCAGCGCGCCGATCAGCGCCTTGTCCAGCGGCAGGGTCCAGCCCGCCAGCGCCGCGATCAGGCCGGCCCACAGCAGGGGCTGGTTGATCGAATCGGGCAGCAGGGTGGTGTCCCAGTCGATCAGGGCGAGAGCCAGCAGCGTGGCGCCGAAGCCGCACCACAGCAACGCGAGCGGCTGGGCGCCGAAGCGCCAGCCGAGCGCGGCGAACAGCGCGCCGGTCCCCAGTTCCACCAGCGGATAACGGATCGAGATGCGCGCCTTGCAGCCGGCGCAGCGGCCACCCAGGCGCAGCCAGCCGATCAGCGGCAGGTTCTCGTGCCAGGCGATCGCATGGCCGCAATGCGGGCAGCGCGAGCGCGGCCGGGCGATGCCCAGCGCGGGCTGCCGCTCCAGATGGTCGTGAAAGGCCTCGGCGTCCGCGGCCAGCCGGTCGGCCTGGGCCTTGGCGAAGCCGGCCTTCTGCAGGTCGGCACCGTCGCCCAACTGGGCACAGGCCTCAAGCCGCCATTGGCGTTCCAGCATCAGCGGCAGGCGGTGCACCGCCACATTCAGGAAGCTGCCGATGCACAGGCCCAGCACGCCCAGGCCCCAGGGCGAGAGCAGCCATTCGTAGTCTTGGATCATGAAGAGAGAGCAGCGGGTTCAGACCACCTGGCCGAGCTTGAAGATCGGCATGTACATCGCGACGACGATGCCACCGATCACGGTACCGAGGATCACGATGATGAAGGGTTCCATCAGGCTGGACAGGGCCTTGACCGCCTCGTCCACTTCGTCCTCGTAGAACTCGGCGGCCTTGGACAGCATATGGTCCAGCGAGCCGGATTCCTCACCGATCGAGGCCATCTGCAGCACCATCGTGGGAAAGATGGCGGTGGCCTGCATCGAGGTGGTCAGGGCCGCGCCGGTCGAAACATCGCGCTGGATCTTCTCGGTCGCCTCGACGAACACCGCATTGCCCGACGCCCCGCCGACCGAGTCCAGGGCCTCGACCAAGGGCACGCCGGCGGCGAACATCGTCGACAGGGTGCGGGTCCAGCGCGCGACCGCGGACTTGTAGAGCAGGTCGCCGAAAACGGGGATCTTCAGCAGCAACCGGTCCATGCGCTTTTGCATCGACTCCGAGCGCTTCCAGGACTGGATGAAGAAATAGAGGCCGCCACCGATGAAACCGAAGATGGCCCACCAGTAGCTGACGAAGAATTCCGACATCGCGATCACGGCCAGGGTAGGTGCCGGCAGGTCGGCACCAAAGGACTGGAACACGTCCTTGAAGGCCGGCACGACGAAGATCATGATCACGGCCACGACGATGAAGGCCACGGATAGCACCGCGATCGGGTAGGTCAGGGCGGATTTGATCTTGTTCTTGAGCGCGACCGTCTTCTCCTGGTAAATCGCCAGGCGGTCCAGCAGCGCTTCCAGGATGCCGCCCGCTTCGCCGGCTTCAACCAGATTGCAGTACAGCGCGTCGAAGTACATCGGATGCTTGCGGAAGGAGGCCGACAGGCTGGTGCCGGTCTCGACGTCCTGGCGGATGTCGTTCAGCAGCCGGGTCAGGCGCGGGTTGGTGCTGCCACGCGCGACGATGTCGAAAGATTGCAGCAGCGGCACGCCGGCGCGCATCATCGTCGCGAGCTGGCGGGTGAAGACCGCGATGTCCTTCTGCTTGATGGCCTTGCCGCCGGTGTTGCGGCGCTTCTTGACCTTGCTGACCAGGATGCCCTGGCGGCGCAGGGTGGCGCTGACCATGGCCTCGCCGCCCGCGCGGAGCTCGCCGCGCACGGTCTTGCCATTGCGGTCCTTGCCTTCCCATTCGAAGACAAAGTCCTTGACGTTCTTGGCTATTGCGCCTGTTGCCATATCACCTCCAGCGGGGCGGCCCCGTCCCATATCGCGTTATTCGTTGGTGGCCGCCAGCACTTCTTCCAGTGTCGTGACGCCGGCCCTGACCTTGACCAGCCCGGATTGCCGCAGATCGCGCACGCCTTCGCTGCGCGCCTGCTCGGCGATGTCCATGGCCGTTCCCTCGGACAGGATGATGCGTTGAATCGCCTCCGTGACCGGCATCACTTGGTAAAGACCGACACGTCCTCGATACCCGTTGTTGCAACTTGAGCAGCCGACGGCACGGTAGGGCTTCCAGCTGCCGTCCAGCTCCTCCTCGGCATAGCCGGCGCGCAGCAAAGCGTCATGTGGATAGTCGGCCGGCGCCTTGCAGTGTTCGCACAGGCGCCGTGCCAGCCGCTGGGCGGTGATCAGCAGCACGCTGGACGCAATGTTGAAGGGTGCGACGCCCATGTTCAGCAGGCGGGTCAGCGTGGTCGGCGCGTCGTTGGTGTGCAGGGTCGACATCACCATATGGCCGGTCTGGGCGGCCTTGATCGCGATGTCGGCCGTCTCCAGGTCGCGGATCTCGCCGACCATGATGATGTCCGGATCCTGGCGCAGGAAGGACTTCAGCGCGGCCGAGAAGGTCAGGCCGGCCTTGTCGTTGACATTGACCTGGTTGATGCCCGGCAGGTTGATTTCTGCCGGGTCCTCGACGGTGGAGATGTTGACGCCCGGCTGGTTCAGGATGTTCAGGCAGGTGTAGAGCGACACCGTCTTGCCCGAGCCGGTCGGACCGGTCACCAGGATCATGCCGTAGGGGCGGTGGATGCAGGCGAGCAGGCGGTCTTTCTCGATCTTCTCGTAGCCCAGCGCCTCGATGCCCAGCTTGGCCGAGGAGGGGTCCAGGATCCGGATCACGATCTTCTCGCCGAACAGGGTCGGCAGGGTGCTGACGCGGAAGTCGATCGCCTTGGCGCCGAACTTCAGCTTCATGCGGCCGTCCTGTGGCACGCGGCGCTCGGCGATGTCCAGGCGCGAGATCACCTTGATGCGCGAGGACAGCTTGTCCTTGATCGCAATGGGTGGCTGCGTGATCTCGCGCAGCTCGCCATCGACGCGGAAGCGCACCCGGTAATGGTACTCGTAGGGCTCGAAGTGCAGGTCCGAGGCGCGCATATTGATCGCATCCACCAGCATCTTCTGCAGGAAGCGCACCACCGGCGCGTCTTCCACATCGGCGATCTCGGCCGCCTCCTGCTCAGGAGTGGTGTCTTCCTCGGCGATGTCGAAATCGAAGTCGCCGCCGGCGATCGATTCCAGCGCCTCGGCCGCGCTGGCGCTGCTGCCCTGCAACTGCTTGACCAGCTTGTCGTACTCGACGATGACCCATTCGGGCGCCAGCTGGGTGGCGAACTTGATGCGCTCCACCACCTCCTGGTCGGTCGGGTCTGCGCCGCCGATGAAGAGGCGGTTGCCGCGCCGGCCCAGCGCGATCACCTGATACTGCAGCGCGAGCTTGCTGTCGATGATATTGGTCGGCAGGCGCTGCGCGTCCATCGCGTTGAGGTCCAGCAGCGGCAACGCCAACGCTGCGGACAGGGTATGCGCCAGCTCGGTGGCCGAGACCGCATTGGCCGCCATCACCGCGGCGACGAAGGTGGTCTTCTTC
The DNA here is from genome assembly GCF_015624425.1 of Roseateles sp. DAIF2. NCBI lineage: Bacteria > Pseudomonadati > Pseudomonadota > Betaproteobacteria > Burkholderiales > Sphaerotilaceae > Roseateles > Roseateles sp. DAIF2. Next base: position 1,327,212 of record NZ_CP049919.1, read on the forward strand.
TCGCGCGCCTGACGCACCAGATCCTCGGCGGTCTTGGCCTGCAGCTTGCCGGCATGCACCAGCACGCGGGCGACGCCGGACAGGGCGGAATGGGGCGGCTCGACCAGGGTGGTATCCACGTTCATCGGACGATTCTGCGCAAGGACCGGGCGGCATGTCGCCAGCGGTGCAGCGAATCATCATGGCCCAAGGATTTCACACTGTAAACCGAGCCGTGTCCCGAAATACCCCGCCAAGCGTGCTAGAGCTCACGATTCATGAGTCAGGCAGTTGCAACTGATGTTTTCCGGCATCGTGGCCGTGCCGGATGGGCAACGACCAGGTGCCGGGCGAAGATGTCGGCATGAAGAAAACGCGCATGTCCGGATTCTGGTTTTCCCTGGGGCTGCTGGCGGCCGGTGCCGTCGAGGCCGAACCCGCGCCGCGCACGGCGCGGGACTTGCTGGAGGCGCAGCAGTTCCGCCAAGCGGCGCCGCTGATGCGACCGCTGCTGGCCAAGGCTCGGCCCGATGCCGCCGAACGTGCGCTGATCTACGACTGGCTGTTTGCGGTCGACGACCTGGCCGAGGTGGAGCGCCGCAGCGCCACCGGGTCGGCGGCCGTTGATCTGCTCGCCGCAGGGCGGCTGGCGCTGGAAGGGCGGGACTTCGAGCGGGCGGGGCAATTGTTCGAGCGAGCATTGCGCGAGGCCGACTCGGCCGCACATCGAGCACCAGCCCTGCGCGGTCTGGGCTTGCTGGCGCATCAGCGGCGCGACTACGAGGGTGCGCTGCGGCAGCTGGAGGCCGCGCGGCGCGAGGCCGCCACGGCCGATGTGCTGGTGACCCAGTCCGAGATCCTGGTCCGGCTGGGCCGCACCAACGAGGCCGTTGCCGCTCTTGAGGAGGCGATCCGCCTGAATCCCGATCACGAGGCCGCCAACTACCAGCTCGGCAACGGCTACACGCGCCGCAACTACAGCGAGCTGGCCCGGGATTGCGGCGACGCCGGCTTCGAGCGGGCTGCGCACGCGACGCGACGCGCCTCCGATGCCTTCGAGCGCGGCCGGCTGGACCTGGCGCGGCAGGGCGCACGGGCCGCGCTGCGGGCCTGCCCCGGCTATGGTCGCGCGCATGCGGTGCTGGCCAAGGTGGCCGAGTCGGAGCGGCTGGCGGTGGATGTGCATCGCGCGGCGCATGAGCGCCGCTTTGCCGCCACGCCGATGCCCGAGGTGCCGCAGATCGAGCGCTATGTCCTGAACTGGCGCTCGCTGTCGGCGCGCCATCGCAAGCGGGTCGCGCTGTCGATCGCGCCCTGGAAGGCCTATGTGCCGATCCTGGTCGCAGGCGGGGCGACGCACTACATCAAGCCGCTCTATCTGCGCCTGTCCGAGACGCCCGGCGCGGCGGCGCTGCGCGATGCCCGCATCGATTACGACTCGCGCCTGTGGGACGACGTGCGCGGCGTTGGCGGCCATATGACGGTGACCGGCATCGAAGATGTCGAGCGCTCCGTGTTCGGACGCTACAACACGGTACTGCATGAGCTGACGCATCAGGTGCATGGCGTGATGACCGCGGCGCACAAGCGTGAGATCCAGGAGTTGTACCGCCAGGCCAAGGAGCGCGATGCCAGGACCGGCGAGGCCTTTTTGTCGCGCTATGCCGGCGGCTCGGTCTGGGAGTATTTTGCCGAGGGCGCGAACTCGCTGGACTCGCCGCGCCGCGATCGTTTTGACCATCGCGAGATCGTGCGCGAGCGCCTGGTCGCGCACGATCCGGCCTTGCAGGCCCTGGTGCTGCGCCACTTCGCGGCCCAGGATGTGGCGGCCAGCCTGCCGGTGGCGCTGGTCAACGGTGGGCAGCGGCATCTCGAGGCCGGCGAGCTGGAGGCTGGACAAGCCTTGCTGACGCGGGCGTTGGGTCTGGCGCCGGAGGACGAGCAGGTGCTGGGCGCGAACCTGTATGGGCTCGCGCTGCGCGGGCAGGCCGGCACGGTCGAGCCCCTGGCGGCGCGGGCCTTGGCGCGCCATCCCGACAGCGGCGCGCTGCGCGTCGCCGCGGCCGATGCCTTGTGGCACGGGGGCCGGGCGCTGGCACCGCTGGTGACGCGGCTGGCGGCCGGCCGGGAGGCGCTGCGCGCCGAGGATGGCTTCGAGGTGGATCTGGCCTTGGGTGGCTACGCCCTGCACCAGGGCCGGGCCGAGGCGGCGCTGCAGATCTTCGACCGCGCGCTGGCGCAGCAGGGCGACAGCCCCGAGGCGCTCTGGGGACGGGCGGCCGCGTTGGCCTTGGCGTCGCGCTGGGATGAGGCCTTTGTCGTCTACGAGCGGGCGCTGCGGCTGCGCACCGGCATCCTGGCGCTGCGCCTGGACCTGGTGCGTGACCTGATGCTGGCGGGGCGCGTCGAGGCGGCGCGGGTGCAACTGGCCGAGGCGCGTACCCTGCGTGCCACCGAGCCGCAGCTGCTGGCGCTGGAGGGCTGGCTGGCGCTGCGGGATGGGCGGCATGCGCTGGCGCTCGACAAGGCCGACGCGGCCTTGGCTCGGGCGGCCTGGTGCGAGTCCGCGCAGATCGTGAGGGCGGTGGCGCTGCGTGGCTTGGGGCGCGACGAGGAGGGGGCGCGGATGCTGGCGGCGCTGCGCAACGAGCTGGCGCAGGAACGGACGCCGCGCTATGTGTACCGCGCCGACATCGCCGGCTGGGAATCGGTGCGGCGCCATTCGGCCGCGCTGCGGCGCATGCTGGGCGCGCTGGCGCCCGATTGATGGATTGGCCGTGTATCGACGCAAAAAAGCCCCGGCATGCGGGGCTTCTCGGCGATGACCGGGTAGTCGGTCATCCAATGAATCTGGTCGGGGTGAGAGGATTCGAACCTCCGGCCTCTACGTCCCGAACGTAGCGCTCTACCAGGCTAAGCTACACCCCGATTTGCGAACCCTCTTGAAGGCAGGTCTTCAAGCGTTTGCTGGTCTGTCGTCTGGCGCTAGAAAGAGCGATCAACTGACTGAACGCAAAATTCTAGCAGAGCTTCTCGCCAGAGGGAAGGGGGTAATGCATTTAAACATTCGCGCGCCCGATCCGCCTCGGCGCGCGCGGCCTCGCGGGTGGCATCCAGCGCGCCGGTCTTGCGCACGATCTTGACGATCTCGGCCAGGCCCTGCACCTCGCCCTGCTCGATCGCATGGCGGATCAGCTCGCGTTCGGCCGGGCTGCCGCGCTCCATCGCGACCAAGAGCGGCAGCGTCGGTTTGCCCTCGCGCAGATCGTCGCCGACGTTCTTGCCCAGCGCGCTGGTGTCGCCGCTGTAGTCGAGCGCATCGTCGATCAGTTGGAAGGCGGTGCCCAGCGCGCGGCCGTAGCCGGCGCAGGCCTCCTCGACCTCGGGGCTGGCATCGGCCAGCACCGCGCCGAGCCGGGCGCTGGCCTCGAACAGCTTGGCGGTCTTGTAGCGGATCACGCGCAGGTACTGCTCGACCGCGATGTCGGGGTCGTGCATGTTCATCAGCTGCAGCACCTCGCCCTCGGCGATCACATTGGTCGCCTCGGCCAGTACCTCCAGCACGCGCATGCGGTTGACCGACACCATCATCTGGAAGGCGCGGGAATAGAGGAAGTCGCCGACCAGCACGCTGGCCGCGTTGCCGAACAGCGCATTGGCGGTCGGCTTGCCGCGGCGCAGCGAGGACTCGTCGACCACATCGTCGTGCAGCAGGGTGGCAGTGTGGATGAACTCGACCACCGCGGCCAGCTCGAAGCGTTCGGCCCGCTGGAAGCCCAGCGCGTTGGCGAACAGCAGCACCAGCTTGGGCCGGATGCGCTTGCCGCCGGCATGCACGATGTAGCCGGCGATCTGGTCGATCAGGGCGACATCGGAGCTCAGGCGCCGCGCGATCACGGCATCGACCTCGCGCATCTCGGCGTCCAGCAGGGCTTGGACCTCGGCGATGGGGGATGCGGATGCTGCGTGCACTCTCAACTCTCTTTCGGGCCTTGTTCGGGCGAAGCCGGGATTATAGGAAGAGGGCGCGGGCCCGCCGCGCGGTGTTCGCCGGGGCTCTTGGTGTTTTCCCGAGAGGGTGCTATACTTTCGGGCTCTGCGCTTTTTGCGCTGGAGTAGTGCCTTTGCCGGGCAGAGTCGGCGGAGGTGGTTTTATTGAAAGGGCTGATATGTACGCGGTCATAAAAACCGGCGGCAAGCAATACAAGGTTGCTGCTGGCGAAAAGATCAAGGTAGAACAGATTGCTGCGGATGTTGGCCAAGAGATCGTGATCGACCAAGTTCTCGCCGTGGGTAACGGCGCGGAGCTCAAGGTTGGCACTCCCTTGGTTGCTGGCGCAAGCGTCAAAGCCACTGTTGTGGCACAAGGCAAGCACGACAAGGTGCGCATCTTCAAGCTGCGTCGTCGCAAGCACTACAAGAAGAGCCAGGGCCATCGCCAGACCTACACCGAGTTGGAAATCAGCGCGGTCAACGGTTAATCCGGCTTTCTTCTTCGCCAACAGTTCAAGGAGCTAATCCATGGCACAGAAAAAGGGCGGCGGTTCCACACGGAACGGCCGCGACTCCAAGCCCAAAATGCTGGGCGTGAAGGTTTACGGCGGCCAGACCATCTCGGCCGGTTCGATCATCGTGCGTCAGCGCGGTACCAAGTTCCACGCCGGCACCAATGTCGGCATGGGCAAGGACCACACCCTGTTCGCGCTGATCGACGGCACGGTGTCCTTCGCCGTCAAGGGCGAGGCCAACCGTTCGACGGTCATCGTCACGCCGGTCTAAGTCACCGCGCGTTATGCTGGCGGAGGGCTGCAGCCGCCCGCCAGCCACAGAAGCCCCGGCCCGCCGGGGCTTTTGCGTTTCAAGGCTGCCTTAACATCTGGGCCCCTCAAGGCGCAAAAACATGAAGTTCGTAGACGAAGCCACCATCGACATCGTGGCCGGCAATGGTGGTGCCGGCTGTGCGAGCTTTCGCCGTGAAAAGTTCATCCCCTTCGGTGGACCGGACGGCGGCGATGGTGGCCGCGGCGGCAGCGTCTGGGCGGTCGGCGACCTGAACCTGAACACGCTGATCGACTACCGCTATGCGCGCCGCCACGAGGCCCGCAACGGCGAGGCCGGGCGCGGCTCGGATCAGTATGGCGCCGCGGCGGACGATATCGTGCTGCGCATGCCGGTCGGCACCATCGTCAAGGACCTGGAAACCGACACCGTGATCGCCGAGCTGATCGAGCCGGGCGAGAAGGTGCTGCTGGCCAAGGGTGGCGATGGCGGCTTTGGCAATCTGCATTTCAAGACCAGCACCAACCGCGCGCCGCGCCAGAAGACGCCCGGCTGGCCCGGCGAGGCCAAGAAGCTCAAGCTGGAACTGCGCGTGCTGGCCGATGTCGGCCTGCTGGGCCAACCCAATGCCGGCAAGTCCACCCTGATCACCGCGGTCTCGAACGCCAAGCCCAAGATCGCCGACTACCCGTTCACGACCCTGCATCCGAACCTGGGCGTGGTGCGTGTCGGTCCGGAGAAGAGCTTCGTCGTCGCCGACATTCCCGGCCTGATCGAGGGCGCCTCGGAAGGCGCCGGTCTGGGCCACCAGTTCCTGCGCCATCTGCAGCGCACCCGCCTGTTGCTGCATGTGGTCGACCTGGCGCCCTTCGATCCCGAGGTCGATCCGGTTGCCGAGGCCAAGGCCATCGTCAACGAGCTGAAGAAGTACGACGAATCGCTGCACGACAAGCCGCGCTGGCTGGTGCTGAACAAGCTGGACATGGTGCCCGAGGACGAGCGCGCCAAGCGCGTCAAGGACTTCGTCAAGCGCTACAAGTGGAAGGGCCCGGTGTTCGAGATCTCGGCCCTGACCCGCGAGGGCTGCCAGCCATTGATCCATGCGATCTACGAGCATGTGGCGGCCTTCCAGGTGCACCATGTCGAGCCCGACGTGCGCTTTGAATCGGCGGACGGCGAACAGGCATGAGTGCCGGCTCGTCGTCGCCGCTGAAGGACGCGCGCCGCATCGTCGTCAAGGTGGGTTCCAGCCTGGTCACCAACGAGGGCCGCGGCGTCGATGCCGAGGCGATCGGCAACTGGTGCCGCCAACTGGCCGCGCTGGCCGGCCAGGGCCGCGAGCTGGTGATGGTGTCCAGCGGTGCGATCGCCGAAGGCATGAAGCGCCTGGGCTGGGCCACGCGACCCAAGGAAGTGCATGAGCTGCAGGCCGCCGCCGCGGTCGGCCAGATGGGCCTGGCCCAGATGTACGAGAGCAAGCTCAGCGAGCAGGGCATGGGCAGCGCCCAGGTGCTCTTGACCCATGCCGACCTGGCCGATCGCGAGCGCTACCTGAACGCGCGCTCGACCCTGCTGACCCTGCTGCAGCACCGTGTGCTGCCGGTGATCAACGAGAACGACACGGTCGTCAACGACGAGATCAAGTTCGGCGACAACGACACCCTGGGCGCGCTGGTCGCGAACCTGGTTGAGGCCGATGCGCTGGTGATCCTGACCGATCAGAAGGGCCTGTACTCGGCCGATCCGCGCAAGGATCCGAACGCGCGCTTCATCGACGTCGCGGTGGCCGGCACGCCCGAGCTGGAGCAGATGGCGGGCGGCGCCGGTTCATCGCTGGGCCGCGGCGGCATGATCACCAAGATCCTGGCCGCCAAGCGCGCCGCGGGTTCCGGTGCCAGCACCGTGATCGCCTGGGGCCGTGAGCCCGATGTGCTGCTGCGCCTGGCCGGCGGCGAGGCGATCGGCACGGCCCTGATTGCAAGCACCCAGAAGCAGGCGGCGCGCAAGCAGTGGATGGTCGATCATCTGCAGCTGCGCGGCGCGGTGATCGTCGATGCCGGTGCCGCCGTCAAGCTGCGCGACGAGGGCAAGAGCCTGCTGCCGATCGGCGTCACCGAGGTGCAGGGCGAGTTCCATCGCGGCGATGTGATCGCGGTGCGCGATGCCGCGGGGCGCGAGCTGGCGCGCGGCCTGACCAACTATGGCAGCGCCGAGGCGCGCCTGATCGCGCGCAAGGCCTCGAACCAGTTCGAGCTGGTGCTCGGTTATGCGGCCGAGCCGGAGTTGATCCACAGAGACAATCTCGTGCTCGTGTAACGAGCGCGAGATTGCGGCGCAGGCTCATATCGCGTCAGCGATGTGAGCCGAAGCCATAACCTGGTGGCTGCGGGCTCGCTTACTTCGTGTCCCCTGCCTCCGGTGCCGGCTGCGGCAGCGCCTCGCCGCAGTCCGGCGCCGGCCGCGGCTCGCGGTGCTGCGGCCGCATGCCGGCGCGCAGATAGCGGTTGTGATGGTTGATGCGCGGCAGGTAGCGGGCCAGCTCGGTCAGCGCCATCTGGTAGACGCCGCGCTTGAACTCGATCACCGCCTCCAGCGGCACCCAGTACTCGTTCCAGCGCCAGGCGTCGAACTCCGGGTGGTCGGTGGCGCGCAGATTCATGTCGCAGTCGCGCCCGGTCAGCTGCAGCAGGAACCAGATCTGCTTCTGTCCCTTGTAGTGCCCGCGCGCATCGCGCCGGATGAAGTGCTCGGGCACCTCGTAGCGCAACCAGTCGCGCGTGCGCGCAATGATGCGCACCTGATCCGCGTGCAGCCCCACCTCTTCGTGGAGCTCACGAAACATCGCCTGCTCGGGCGTCTCGCCATGTTTGATGCCCCCTTGCGGGAACTGCCAGGAATGGGTCCGGATGCGTTTGCCCCAGAACACCTCGTTCCTGTGGTTGAGCAGGATGATGCCGACGTTGGGCCGGAAGCCTTCACGGTCGAGCATAATCAACCCCAAATCTATAGTTAGATCGATTATTGCATCGGGGCGCCCTCCGGGCATTACCCTCGCTAACCCTCACCTTTCCTCTCTGTGCTTGGCCCCCGGTCAGGCCTTGCTGCTCGCGCCATGAAAGCCTCCCAGTTCTTCATCTCCACGCTGAAAGAAGCCCCCGCCGACGCCGAAGTGGTCAGCCACAAGCTGATGATGCGTGCCGGCATGATCAAGCGCCTGGGCGCCGGCATCTACAACTACATGCCGATGGGCCTGCGCGTGATCCGCAAGGTGGAGAACATCATCCGCGAGGAGATGAACCGCGCCGGCGCCGTCGAGCTCTTGATGCCCGTCGTTCAGCCGGCCGAGCTGTGGCAGGAAACCGGCCGCTTCGACAAGATGGGCCCCGAGCTGCTGCGCGTGAAGGACCGCCATGAGCGCGACTTCATCATCCAGCCGACCTCGGAAGAGGTGGTGACCGACATCGCGCGCCAGGAACTGCGCAGCTACAAGCAGCTGCCGAAGAATTTCTATCACATCCAGACCAAGTTCCGCGACGAGCGCCGTCCGCGCTTCGGCATCATGCGCGGCCGCGAGTTCACGATGAAGGATGCCTACTCCTTCGACCGCGACGTCGAGAGCGCGGGCCGCAGCTACGAGAACATGTACGCGGCCTACTGCAAGATCTTCGACCGCCTGGGCCTGGAGTACCGCGCCGTCGCGGCCGACACCGGCGCGATCGGCGGCGACCGCTCGCACGAGTTCCAGGTGATCGCGGACACCGGCGAGGACGCGATCATCTACTGCCCCACCAGCGACTTCGCGGCCAATATCGAGCTGGCCGAGGCCGTGGCCCTGCTGGCCGCCCGCGCCGCGCCTGCGCAGGCGCTGACCAAGACGCCGACGCCGGGCAAGAGCACCTGCGCCGATGTGGCCGAGCTGCTGAAGCTGCCGCTGGCGCAGACCGTCAAGTCCCTGGTGCTGGCCACCGACGAGCTGAACGAGACCGGCGACATCGCCAAGAGCCAGGTCTGGCTGCTGCTGCTGCGCGGCGATCACGACCTGAACGAGGTCAAGGCCGGCAAGGTCGAGGGTCTGAAGGCCGGCTTCCGCTTCGCGACCGTGGCCGAGATCGAGGATCACTTCGGCAGCAAGCCCGGCTACCTGGGCCCGATCGGCCTGAAGAAGCCGGTCAAGGTCATCGCCGACCGCACCGTGGCCAATATGGCCGACTTCGTCTGCGGCGCCAACGAGGCCGACTTCCACTACACCGGCGCCAACTGGGGCCGCGACCTGCCCGAGCCCGATCTGGTGGCCGACATCCGCAACGTCGTCGCCGGCGACCCCTCGCCGGACGGCAAGGGCGTGCTGGCGATCCAGCGCGGCATCGAGGTCGGCCATGTGTTCTATCTCGGCACCAAGTATTCGGCCGCGATGAACGCCAATTTCCTGGACGAGACCGGCAAGCCCAAGCCGATGGAGATGGGCTGCTACGGCATCGGCGTGACCCGCATCCTGGGCGCGGCGATCGAGCAGAACCATGACGAGCGCGGCATCATCTGGCCGGACGCGATCGCGCCCTTCACCGTCGTGGTCTGCCCGATCGGCATGGACCGCAGCGAGGAGGTCAAGGCCGCCGCCGTGAAGCTGTACGAAGAGCTGCAGGCGCTGGGCGTCGACGTGCTGCTGGACGACCGCGGCGAGCGCCCCGGCGCGATGTTCGCCGATTGGGAGCTGATCGGCGCGCCGCATCGCGTCGTGCTGTCGGACCGCGGCCTGAAGGAAGGCCAGGTCGAGTACCAGGGCCGCCGCGATGCCGAGGCCACCAAGCTGGCCCTGGCCGAGGTCGTGTCCCATCTGAAGGGCAAGCTGAAGCTTTGAGGCGGCGTGGCCTGCTGATCTCGGCAGCCGCGCTGACGGCGCTGTCGCCGCTGCGCGACGCGCAGGCCGGTGCCCAGGTCGAGGAACCGCTGGCCGATGCCGTGCGCTCGGCCCTGTCCTCGGCCGTCGCCAACAGCGCGCCGCCCAAGCCGCGCTTTAACCAGGTCGAGGAACGCCTGGCCTATCTGCGCTGGCTGGGCGAGATGAGCGAGCGGCTGAAGAAGCGTCTGTCGGAGGCGCAGACCCGCATCGAGTTCCTCGAGACCGTCTGGTACGAGAGCCGGCGCGCGGGCCTGGAGCCGAGCCTGGTGCTGGGCCTGATCCAGGTCGAGAGCGGCTTTCGCAAGTACGCGATCAGCGTGGCCGGCGCGCGCGGCTATATGCAGGTGATGCCCTTCTGGGCCCGCGTGATCGGCGACGGCAATGCCTCGCACCTGTTCCACATGCAGACCAACCTGCGCTTCGGCTGCGTGATCCTGCGCCACTACCTCGACCGCGAGAAGGGCGACCTGTTCCTGGCCCTGGGCCGCTACAACGGCAGCCGCGGCAAGGCCGAGTATCCGAACCTGGTGTTCGGCGCCAGGAAGCGCTGGCTGATGCCCGGCGAGGCCTGATCAGGGCCGCAGGCCGTTCCAGGCCTGCGGCGCGGCGCCGGCCACGCCGGCCAGCTCCAGCACCCGCTCGGCGCTCTCGTTCACCAGCTCCTCGATGCTCTTCGGGTGGTGATAGAAGGCCGGCAGCGGCGGGAACACGATGCCGCCCATCTCGGTCACGGCAGTCATATTGCGCAGATGCGCCAGGTTGAAGGGCGTCTCGCGCACCATCAGGATCAGGCGGCGCCGTTCCTTCAGCGTGACGTCGGCGGCGCGCGTCAGCAGGTTGTCGCCGAAACCATGGGCAATCGCGGCCAGGCTCTTCATCGAGCAGGGCGCCACCACCATCGCGGCGGTGGCAAAGCTGCCGCTGGCCACGCAGGCGCCGACATCGCCGGGCGCATGGCTGAAGCTGGCCTCGGCCTCCAGCGCCTGGCGGCTCAGGCCCAGCTCATGGTGCACGTTCAGCACGCCGGCCGGCGTGACGATCAGGTGCGTCTCCAGCCCCAGCTCGCGGCCGCGGCGCAGCAGGCGCAGGCCGTAGGCCGCACCGGTCGCGCCGGTGATGCCCACGACGAGTCGCTGAGTCATTGGAGCCCCTCGTTCAAGGAGTACCTTGAACGATCCCCCGAGGGGATGCGGGCCGGCTTGGGAGCGGCCCGGCGCTCGGCCCGTGCCATCAAGCGGCGAGCACTTGCTGCAGCTCGCCGGCCTGGTACATCTCCATCATGATGTCCGAGCCGCCGACGAATTCGCCGTTGATGTAGAGCTGCGGGATCGTCGGCCAGTTGGCGTAGTCCTTGATGCCCTGGCGCACCGCCTCGTCTTCCAGCACATTGAAGGTCTTCAGGTCGGAGACGCCGCAGGCCTTCAGGATCTGGATCGCGCGGCCGGAGAAGCCGCACATCGGGAACTGGGCCGTGCCCTTCATGAACAGGACCACCCGGTTGCTCTTGACCAGGTCGTCGATGCGTTGCTGGACGTTGTCGCTCATTGTCTGTACCCCATGGATTGATCGCGGCACCGTTCGCCCGGCGCCCATGCCGCGATTATCGGCCAGGGCCGGGCGGCGCGTCGCGCCGGGGCTTTGCGCGGGCTCAGAAGCTGTAGTTCAGGCCCAGCTGCAGCACCGGGCGAAAGCGCATGTCGAGCAGCAGCTCCTCCAGGCTCTGCGCGCCTTGCGGGCCGCGACCCAGGCGCAGCTCGTCGCGGCTGCCGGACTTGACCAGGCCGAGGTCGGCGCTGAAGCCCCAGCCTCCGCGCAGGGACTGGCCGGTGTAGCCGATGCCCAGATAGGGCCGGGTGCTGAGCCCGCCATCGGTGGCCGGCAGGGTGGGGCCGAAGCTGCTGAGATGGCGCTGGCCGATCGCCAGGCCGCGGCTGGTCGGCGGGCGCAAGGCCAGGCCGCCGCTACTTTCGGTCATGGCCGCGGAGCCGACCAGCAGGCCGCCGGTGGTGCGCAGCCCTCCCTGGAAGTTGGCGTTCGGGGCCGAGCTGGTCAGGTAATAGTCGCCCAGCAGATTGGCGCTCAGCAGGCTGTGGCCGCCGCTGCGGTCGTCCAAGCTGCTCAGCTGCACGCGCGTCTGCCAGCGCAGCGACTTGGTTTCCAGCGGCGCCAGCTGCAGGCCCTCGGCCCGTGCTTGCTGGTACAGGCCGCCCGCCAGCAGGCTCAACAGCATCAGGGCGCCGAGGTTGCGGCGAGTGCTGAGAGAGGAGAGCGGAACCCGAGCTGCGGTACGCATGGCAACCTCCTGATGAGCGGCGGCCCGGGCCGCGACCGCGGACCCGGATGCGACCCATACTACCTCCGCCGGCGCGGGCCGTGGGAGTGAAACTGGGCGAGATTCGGGGGGCAGATGTGGCTTTTTAGGCAGCCGGGCCGCCCGGCCAGCGGCCGCCGCTGACGCGCGGCTGCTCGCCCAGGTCGCGGCGGTTGGCGACCTCGGTGAAGCCCCGGGCGCTCAGCAGGGCGGTGACCGCCCCGGCCTGGTCATAGCCATGCTCCAGCAGCAGCCAGCCGCCGCTCGCCAGATGCGCCGGCGCGCCCTCGACCAGGATGCGCAGCGCGGCCAGCCCATCGCCCTCGGGCGTCAGCGCCGAGCGCGGCTCGTGACGCAGCGCCGGCAGGTGCGGGTCGTCGCCGGCGATATAGGGTGGGTTGCTGACGATCAGCTCGAAGCGCCGGCCGGCCAGCGGCTGCCACCAGTCGCCGGCCAGGAATTCGACGTCCAGCGCCAGCCGCCGGGCATTGGCCTGGGCCATCGCCAGCGCGCCGGGGCTCAGGTCGACGGCGCTGACCGTGGCCGCCGCAAAACGATGCTTGATCGCCAGCGCGATCGCGCCGCTGCCGGTGCCCAGGTCCACCGCGCGAGGTGCCGCGCCCAGGCCGGGCAGCAGCTCCAGCGCCCAGTCGACCAGCACCTCGGTATCGGGCCGCGGCACCAGGGTATGGGCATCGACCCGCAGCGTGAGGCCGTGGAATTCCTTGCTGCCGACCAGATAGGCCAGCGGCACATCCTGCAGGCGCTGCGCCAGCCAGTCGGCGAAGCGCGCAGCCTGCTCGGCCGTCAGCTTGGCATCGTCGTGGCTGATTAGCCAGCCGCGTTCGACATTCAGCAGCGCGCCCAGCAGCAGCTGGCCCTCCAGCCGGTCCAGGCCGCGCGCGCGCGCCTCGGCCAGCGCCTGGGCGACGTTCATCAGCGGCCTTCCAGGCCGGCCAACTGCTCGGCGGCCTGGGCCGACTGCAGGCCGGCCAGCACATCGTCCAGATCGCCGTTCATGATCTGGTCCAGCTTGTAGAGCGTCAGGTTGATGCGGTGGTCGGTGAGGCGCCCCTGCGGGAAGTTGTAGGTGCGGATGCGATCGCTGCGGTCGCCGCTGCCGATCAGGCTCTTGCGCTGGGCGGCCTCCTTGGCGGCGCGCTCGTTCTTGTCCTTGTCGCGCAGGCGCGCGGCCAGCACGGCCATGGCCTTGGCCTTGTTGCGGTGCTGGCTGCGGTCGTCCTGGCATTCGGCCACGAGACCCGTGGGCAGATGGGTGATGCGGATCGCGCTGTCGGTCTTGTTGACGTGCTGGCCGCCGGCACCACTGGCGCGGAAGGTGTCGATCCGCAGCTCGGCCGGGTTCAGCTGGATCTCCTCGGCCTCGTCGGGCTCGGGCATCACCGCGACCGTGCAGGCGCTGGTGTGGATGCGGCCCTGGCTCTCGGTCGCCGGCACGCGCTGCACGCGGTGACCGCCGGACTCGAACTTCAGGCGCCCGTAGACGCCATCGCCGTCCAGGCGCACGACCAGTTCCTTGTAGCCGCCCAGGTCGGAGGCGTTCTCCGACAGGATCTCGCTCTTCCAGCCCTGGCGCTCGGCGAAGCGCAGGTACATGCGCGCCAGGTCGCCGGCGAACAGGGCCGATTCGTCGCCGCCGGTGCCGGCGCGGATTTCCAGGAAGGCCGGGCGTTCGTCGTCCGGGTCCTTGGGGATCAGGGCCAGCTGCAGCTCCTCGTGCAGGCGGGCGATGTCGGCCTCGGCGGCGGCGATCTCCTCGCGCGCCATCTCGGCCATGTCGGGATCGTCGAGCAGCTCGCGCGCGGCGGCGAGATCCGCCTCGCGCTGCTGGTAGCGACGGTAGTTGCCGACCAGGCCGCTGGCTTCGGCCTGCTCCTTGGTCAGCGCGCGGTAGCGCTTCATGTCGGCGGCGACGGCGCCGTCGGCCAGGATGGTGTCGAGTTCCGTCAGGCGGAAGGCCAGGCGTTCGAACTGCTGGCGCAGGGAATCTTTCATGGGGCAATAGCGGCAATCAGGCTGAAGGGCCGGCGAGGCTGAGCCAGGACCGGGGCGACTTCAGCGCCGCTAATGCTCGGCCGGGTTGCGTGAACTGTTGCGCAGGAACAGGCGCGAGACGGTCTGGGCCAGCTGCATGCGCTGCTCGCCCTCGCTGGCATGCAGCTCGGCCAGCGCGCCATGCAGCATCTTCTGGGTCAGGCCGCGCGACAGCGCGTCCAGCACCGCCTCGACATCCTCGCCGCGCGCCAGCAGCTTGCGGGCGCGGGCGATCTCGTTGGCGCGCCAATCGTCGGCCTGCGCGTTCAGGGCCTGGATCAGTGGCACCGTGTGGCGCTGGCCCAGCCAGTGCACAAAGCTCTGCACGCCGGCCTCGACGATGGCCTCGGCCTGCTCGACCGCGGCCTGGCGCTTCTCGCCGGCGCTGCGCACGAGGGTGGAGAGGTCGTCGACGGTGTAGAGATAGACATCGTCCAGCTGCGCGACCTCGGGCTCGATGTCGCGCGGCACGGCCAGGTCGACCATGAACATCGGGCGGTGCTTGCGCGCCTTCAGCGCGCGCTCGACGGCGCCCAGGCCGATCAGCGGCAGGCTGGAGGCGGTGCAGGAAATCACCGCGTCGAATTCATGCAGGCGCTGCGGCAGGTCGGCCAGGCGCACCGCCTCGGCCGACAGGCGGCCGGCCAGCTTCTCGCCGCGCTCCAAGGTGCGGTTGGCGATGGCCATGTGGCGCGGCGTCTTGGCGGCGAAATGGGTGGAGACCAGCTCGATCATCTCGCCGGCGCCGATGAACAACACCTTGATCTTGCTGAGGTCCTCGAACAGCTGCGAGGCCAGGCGCACCGAGGCGGCGGCCATGCTGATCGAATGCGAGCCGATCTCGGTCGAGCTGCGCACCTCCTTGGCCACCGAGAAGCTGCGCTGGAACAGCTGGTGCAGGGTGGTGCCGAGCGTGCCGGCCTGGTCGGCCTCGCGCACGGCCTGCTTCATCTGGCCGAGGATCTGCGGCTCGCCCAGCACCATCGAATCCAGCCCGCTGGCGACGCGGAAGGCATGGCGCGCTGCGGCGCTGTCCTCCATCACATAGGCATGGTCCAGCAGGGCGCTGCTGCCGACCCCGCCGACCCGGGCCAGCCAGTCGACCGCCGGGCGCACCATCTCGGCATGGCCGGCGACATAGAGCTCGGTGCGGTTGCAGGTGGAGATCAGCGCGGCCTCGGGGCCGGCCTTGCGGGGGCCCTGCAGCTGCTCGCGAAAACCCAGCAGGGTGGGCGCCAGCTGCTCCAGCGAGAACGCAAAACGGCCGCGCAGATCCAGGGGCGCGGAGTTGTGGTTCAGGCCGAGGGCGAAGACGCTCATGAAGGAATTATAAAATTTGTGTCTTGTTCGCGTGCAGCCGGGGCCGTCATTCCCCGCACATGCGATTGATGCGCATCAAGAAAAACCGCGCACGCCCCGACGAACCCACCGAGTCCCATCGATCTTGAGCGCCCTGGATTTCCTCTGGCATCTGTGCAATTTCTTCGCCCCGGCCTGGGTGGTGGCCGCGCTGATGGCGGCCGGGCTCAAGCTGCTGTGGCGCACGGAGCTGAAAGCCAAGCCCTGGCGCGGGCTGGCGCTGTGGGGCGGGGTCGGCGGCTCGCTGGGCCTCTTGGCCGCCCTGGCCCTGCTGGGCCGGGACGGCAAGATGGCTGGCTATGGATTGATGATCATCGCCATTGCGCTGCCGCAATGGCTGCTCAGCTTGAAGCGTTGACGATCAGGCGCTGACGCTCTCGTTCACCACCACCTCGGCGCGCAGTGAATGCGCGAAGGCCTGGGTGATCGTGACGTCGATCAGCTGGTTCATCAGGCGCGGCGCGCCCTTGAAGTTGACGATGCGGTTGCACTCGGTGCGGCCCATCAGCTCGCTCGGATCCTTGCGGGCATTGCCGGTGACCAAGATGCGCTGGGTCGTGCCGACCATGGTCTCGCTGATGCGCACCGCGTTGGCTTCGATCTCGGCCTGCAGCTCCTGCAGGCGCTTGACCTTGGCCTCGTGCGGGGTCAGGTCCTCCAGGTTCGCGGCCGGCGTGCCGGGGCGCGGGCTGAAGATGAAGCTGAAGGACGCGTCGAAGCCGACATCGCGCACCAGCTTCATCAGCTTGGCATGATCCTCCTCGGTCTCGCCGGGGAAGCCGACGATGAAGTCGCTGGCGATGCGGATGTCCGGCCGGATCGCGCGCAGCTTGCGCACGATGCTCTTAAACTCCAGCGCGGTGTAGCCGCGCTTCATCGCCATCAGGATGCGGTCGCTGCCATGCTGCACCGGCAGGTGCAGGTGGTTCACCAACTGGGGCACCTTGCCATAGGTCTCGATCAGGCGCGGGCTGAACTCGTTGGGGTGGCTGGTGGTGAAGCGCAGGCGCTCGATGCCGGGGATCTCGGCCGCGTATTCCAGCAGCAGGGCCAGGTCGGCATGCTCGCTGGTATTGCCCATCTTGCCGCGGTAGGCATTGACGTTCTGGCCCAGCAGGTTGATCTCCATCACGCCCTGGTCGGCCAAGCCGGCGATCTCGGTCAGCACATCCTCGAAGGGGCGCGACATCTCCTCGCCGCGCGTGTAGGGCACGACGCAGTAGCTGCAGTACTTGGAGCAGCCTTCCATGATCGAGACGAAGGCCGACGCACCCTCGACCTTGGCCGGCGGCAGGTTGTCGAACTTCTCGATCTCGGGGAAGGAGATGTCGACCTGCGGGCGGCGCAGGGCCTGGCGCGCCTCCAGCATCTTGGGCAGGCGGTGCAGGGTCTGCGGGCCGAACACCACGTCCACATAGGGCGCGCGTTCGATGATGGCCGCGCCTTCCTGGCTGGCCACGCAGCCGCCGACGCCGATCATCACGCCTTTCTCTTTCAGATGCTTGACCCGGCCCAGGTCGCTGAACACTTTCTCCTGCGCCTTCTCGCGCACCGAGCAGGTGTTGAACAGGATCAGGTCGGCCTGCTCCGGGTCCTCGGTCTTCTCGTAGCCCTCGGCGGCGCCGAGCACATCGGCCATCTTGTCCGAGTCGTACTCGTTCATCTGGCAGCCGAAGGTCTTGATGTACACCTTTTTCATCGTCGTCTTTCCTTCAGCGCTTGGTCCAGGTCTGGGTGCCGGGCTGGAACAGCCAGGTCGCGCCCTCTTCGGGGGTGGTGGGCCAGGGCTTGTTGGCCAGCTCGGCGGGGTTCAGCACCCAGACATCCATCAGCATGCCGGTCGAGGGCTCGACGGTGTAATGCACGATCAACTTCTGGCCGATCACGCTGGCGGGCTGCAGCAGCAGATGGGTGTCGCCGCGCAGGCGCGCGCCGGGGGCCAGCTTGGCCGGCTTGTCGTTCAGGCTGACCAGCGGGGCCTGCTGCACGACCAGCTCGCCGCGCAGCGCGGTGGCGGGGAAGGAACGGTGCACCTGGGCCTGGGCCGGCAGGCTGCAGACGAGCGCCGCGGCGCAGGCGGCAAGGAGAGACGAGGCACAGCGGTACATGGTATGTGTCCAGTGGCTGCGTTGAGGGGGCGAAAGACAAACGGCCCAAGGGATATGTATGCCTCAGGCCGTCAGCGATTCGGGGAAGGCCGCAATTTTAGACGACTATCGCCCGGCCGGGCCGGGCGCCTGCTCGCCGGCCCGCCATTGCCAGGCCTGGGCGGGCTGCTCGGTGCGCGCACCAGCACCGAGCTCTCGCCGGCCCTGCGCGCGCGCCGGCAGCCGCGCGGCCCAGCGCGGGAAATGCCGCAGCACATGGAAGGCCAGCGCGCCCACGCCCAGCGGCCACCACCAGCGCCGCGCCGGCGTCTGCTCCAGCTCGACGCGCCGGCAGTGCTCGCGCATCAGCGGCAGCAGCCGGGCGCGCAGCGCGGCGTTGAAGGCGCGGTCGCGCACCATCAGATTGGCCTCCAGGTTCAGCGCCAGGCTCAGGGGGTCGAGATTGCTGGAGCCGACCGTCGCCCATTCCTCGTCCACCAGGGCCACCTTGCCATGCAGTGGGCGCTCGCGGTATTCGTGGATGCAGACGCCGGCGCGGATCAGCCGGTGGTAGACCATGCGCGCCGCCCAGGTGGCCCAGGGGATGTCGGGCCGGCCCTGCAGGATCAGGTGCACCCGCACGCCGCGCCGGGCCGCGCGCTGCAGGCTCTTCAGCAGCCGGTAGCCGGGGAAGAAATAGGCGTTGGCGATGATCACCTCATGCCGCGCGGCGTGCAGGGCGCGGCGGTAGAAGCGCTCGATGTCGTCGCGGTGGCGGTGGTTGTCACGCGTCGCGAGCAGGGCCTCGGCCTGGCCTATCGGAGGCGGGGGCAGGGGAGTCGGCGTTTGGGCCGGTGCGATCAGCCGCTGCGCCGCGCGGTGCAGCTGCGCCACCACCGGGCCCTCGGCCCGCAGCGCATAGTCCTGCTTGGCCTCGGGGCCGTAGTCGCTCAGATGATCGGCCGAGAAGTTGATGCCGCCGATGAAGCCGATGCGGCCGTCCACCACGACGAGCTTGCGGTGCAGGCGGCGGAACGGCCGTAGCCGGCGCGACAGCAGGCGCGGCGGCGGATCGAACACATGCAGGCGCACGCCGGCCTCGGTCAGACCGCACACGAAGGCCTCGGAAAGCTCGGGCGAGCCGAAGCCGTCCACCGTGAGCTCGACGCGGATGCCACGCCGCGCCGCCGCCAACAGCACCGCATGCAGCGCCAGGCCGACCTTGTCCTCGAACAGGATGAAGGTCTCGATCAGCACCTCGCGCTCGGCCGCCTCGATCGCGGCGAACACCGCGGGGAAGAACTGCTCGCCGTTCTCCAGCAGCTGCAGACGGTTGCCGCCGACCCAGCCTTGCTCGTCGTCGCGTTTTTTCATAGCCGGATCTCCGCGGCCAGCGGCGCATGGTCCGACAGATGGGACCAGGGCCGGCGCGGCAGCAGGAGCGGGCGCTGCACCGCGACGCCGCGCACATAGATGCGGTCCAGCCGCAGCAGCGGCCAGCGCGCCGGGAAGCTGCGCGCCGCGCGGCCCTGGCTCTGCACGAAGACCTCGCGCAGGCCTGCATGGCGGCGCAGCAGGCGGTGCGCGCGCTCGCGCCAGTCGTTGAAGTCGCCGGCTACCACCAGCGGGCAGTCGGCGGGCAGTTGCGCGACCAGCCGGCACAGGGCGCGCAGCTGCTGCTGGCGATGCGCCTCGCGCAGCCCCAGGTGCACGCAGATCGCATGCAGCTCGCGCCCGTCGGGCAGGGCCAGCACGCTGTGCAGCAGGCCGCGCCGTTCCGGCCCGGCGACCGAGACGTCGTGGTTGGCATGCTGCCGGATCGGGAACTTGGACAGCAGGGCGTTGCCATGGTGGCCTTGCGGGTACACCGCGTTGCGGCCATAGGCATGGTCGCTCCACAGGCTGTCGGCCAGGAACTCGTAATGCGGCGCCTGCGGCCAGCCCGCCACCCGGGCCGCATGCAGCTCATGCTCGCCCAGCACCTCCTGCAGGAATACCAGGTCGGCCGAGACGCTGCGCACCGCCTCGCGCAGCTCGGGCAGGATGAAGCGCCGGTTGAAGACACCGAAGCCCTTGTGCAGATTGACGGTCAGCAGGGTGATCAGGCTCATGGTGAACCATGCTGGACGCTGGCGCGTTGGCGCGGTGTCGGACGGCGCCGCATGCCGGCATCGGACGGCGGCGCGCCTCCGGCGTGTTGGCGGGAAGGGGAGGCTGGCTTCAATCCCGGGTGCTGCCGGCTCGTTCGATGACCTGGCGGATGGCAGCCAGCACCAGCTCCGGCGCCATTTCCTGCACTCGGTGATGGGTCTGGATGCGCTGAACCGTGGACTGGGGGTAGAGCTGATCAAGCCGACGTTCGGCGACATCGGGATCGGCCGTCCAGACGCCGAAGTCCTCGGCGTAGATCACGCCCTTGAAGAGATCCTTCAGCAAGCCTTCGGGCTTGCCGGCGCGCGGATCGGCCTGGGCGACCAGCCGCAGCACCGGCTTGCTGAAAACGCCGGGTTGGGAGAGCAGTGCCGCGCCGATGGCCGGCGCATGCCGGAGCTCTCGCTGCACCTGGCCCGACGCGAACAGGTACAGCCCCATGCGCGTGTACCAGGGATAGTCGCCGCGAGGCTTCAGCGCGCCAGGCGGCAGCGCGTCCACCAGCACCAGGCCAGCCGCCTGCTCCGGATAGAGCTTGGCAAACAGCTGCGCATATTGCCCGCCCATCGAATGTCCGACGAGGATATAGGGTGACCCACGCGCTACGCCACACGTTCGCGAGCCACTTCATGATGGCTGGCGGCAACATCCTCACCCTGCAGAAAATCCTCGGCCACCAAAGTCTGACGATGACGATGCGGTACGCGCACCTTGCGCCTGAGCACCTGCAAGAGGCGAAAGCGCTGAACCCACTGGCCTTGATGAAGTCGAGCGACAACTTTCGCGCGCGAAAGTCAGAAGGGCGTGCAGCCAACCATGCGGAAGAGGCGAATACGCCGGCGTGAGCTGCGACCGTCCACGGCGTGCCCGCTGAAATTGCCGTTGACACTCGGTTGACACCGCCAAAGAAAAAGCCCGCACTTGGCGGGCTTCTTTGTCGTCTAAGTGCTTGTCGCAAAAAGACTTTATTTGGTGGCGCTTCAGGGATTCGAACCCCGGACCTGCGGATTATGATTCCGTCGCTCTAACCGGCTGAGCTAAAGCGCCTCAAGCCCATAAGTATAGCCAAGTTTTGGAGGACAATGCAAGCATTGCCGAAGAGTTTTTGTTTTTCTTCACTCGACGGCCCCAGCAGCCCTCGCAAAGCCCCCTCTCCAGATGTTCAGTTTCCTCAAGAAGAAGTTAGGTTTCGGCGGTGGAGACAGCAGTGCTCCGGCGCCGGCCCCCGTCGAACCTGCGGCACCGCCGTCGCTGCCGGCCAGCCCGCCCGCCTTGCCACCCGCGCCCATCGAGCCGGTGCAGGTCCAAGCGCCGGCTCCGGTGCAGCCCGTCCAGCCTGCGCCCCCCGCGCCCCCCGCGCCCCAGAGCCCGGCGGTCGAGGCAAGCGCGCCGCCGCCGGTGCCGATCGTCGTGGAGGCGGCGCCGGTTCCGGCGCCAGTGCCCGAGGCGGCGCCGCGCAAGAGCTGGCTGGACAAGCTGCGCGCCGGCCTGCGCAAGACCGGCTCCAGCATCGCCCAGGTCTTCACCGGCACGCAGATCGACGATGCGCTGTATGAAGAGCTGGAGGCCGCGCTGTTGATGGCCGATGCCGGCGTCAAGGCGACCGAGTTCCTGCTGGAGGACCTGAAAAAACGGGTCAAGGAGGCCAAGCTCACCGAGCCGGCCGCGGTGCGCGGCCTGCTGGCCGATGCGCTGACCGATCTGCTGAAACCGCTGGAGAAATCGCTGGTGGTCGGCGCGCAGACGCCGACCGTGATGATGGTGGTCGGCGTCAACGGCGCCGGCAAGACCACCAGCATCGGCAAGCTGACCCGCCATCTGGCCGAGGCCGAGGCAAAGGTGCTGCTGGCCGCGGCCGACACCTTCCGTGCCGCGGCGCGCGAGCAGCTCTCGGTCTGGGCCGATCGCACGCGGGTCGAGATCGTCAGCCAGGAGGGCGGCGATCCCTCGGCCGTCACCTATGACGCGGTGGTGGCCGGCCGCGCGCGCGATTGCGATGTCGTGATCGCCGATACCGCCGGCCGCCTGCCGACCCAGCTGCACCTGATGGAGGAGCTGAAGAAGATCAAGCGCGTGATTGCCAAGGCGCAGGAGGGTGCGCCGCACGAGGTGCTGCTGGTGGTGGACGGCAACACCGGCCAGAACGCGCTGAGCCAGGTCAAGGCCTTCGACGATGCGCTGGGCCTGACCGGCCTGATCGTCACCAAGCTGGACGGCACGGCCAAGGGCGGCGTGCTGGCGGCGATCGCGCGCGAGCGCGCGATTCCCGTCTACTTCATCGGCGTCGGCGAGAAGCTGGAAGACCTGCAGACCTTCAGCGCGCGCGAGTTCGCGCAGGCCTTGCTGGAGTGAGCGCGGGGCCGCGTTTCTTCTTCATCAGCATGGCCGCGCAGACGGCCTGCGTCGCGGCCAGCTCCTCCCGGATCCAGGCCGCGAAGGCCTGCACCGGCGCGGCCTCGCTGCGCGCGGCGCCGAGCAGCAGCCGGTAGCCGTAGCCGCTGGACCAGGGCCCGCCGGCCACCGGCAGCAGCCGGCCGCGCGCCAGGTCCTCCTCGGCCAGCGCGAAGGGCAGCAGGGCCAGGCCTTGCCCCGCCACTGCCGCCTGCACCAGCAGGCCGCCATGGCTGTAGCTGCGCGAGAAATCCCAATGCGGGCTTGTCCTGATGCCCTCGGCCGCCAGCAGCGCCAGCCAGGGCCCGGGGTCGCCCTCGTGCAGCAGCGGCTGGCGCAGCAGCGCGCTCAGCGGCTGGCCGGCCGGCGCCAGCGCCGGGCTGTGCGCCAGCACCCATTGTTCGCGGTACAGCAGCTCGGTCTCATCCCCCTCTTGATAACGCAGCGCCGCATCGCAGCCGCCGCCGGCCAGGTCGGCCAGCTGGTCGCTGGCCTCGACCCGGATGTCCACCGCCGGATGGCTCTCGGTGAAGCGGTGCAGGCGCGGGATCAGCCATTTCATCGCCAGCGAATGGGTGGTCGAGACGCGCAACAGGGCCGGGTCTTGCGTCGCGCGCAGCGTCGTCACCTGCGCACGCAGCTCGCCGAGCTGGCGCCGCAGGGTCTGCGCCAGCTCGCTGCCGGCCGGCGTGATCGCCACATGCCGCGCATGCCGCACGAACAGCTGGAGGCCGAGCGAATGCTCCAGCTGCTTGATCTGCTGGCTCAGCGCCGAGCGGGTCTTGTGCAGCTCGGCCGCGGCGAGCTGGAAGCTGCCGAGTCGGGCGGCGGCCTCGAAGTCGAGCAGGCCGGACAGGCTGTGCAGCATCGGTGGTGGCATCAGGGTCTGAATTTCTAACGCTCAGGGTTCACGATTCTCGCTGTTCGTCGTCTGGTCGCTGGAAGAGACTGGCGCCGAGTCAGTTTCGGAGCATCTCATGAGTCAATCCATCTTGGTCATCGGCGGCACGCGCTACTTCGGCATCCGCCTGGTCGAGCGCCTGCTGGAGGCCGGCCACCAGGTCACGCTGGCGACCCGCGGCCGCGCGGCCGATCCCTTCGGCGCGCGGGTGCGGCGCCTGCGCGTGGACCGGCGCGACCCGGCCTCGATGCGCGCGGCCTTCGGCGACGAGGCGCGCTACGACCTGGTCTACGACCAGATGTGCTACAGCCCGGGCGACGCGGCGATCGCGGTCGAGCGCTTCGGCGGCCGGGTCGGGCGCTACCTGATGACCTCGACGATCGAGACCTACGAGGCCCTGCATGGCCGGGTGCTGCGGCCCTATCTGGAGGCCGACCTGGAGCTGGCGGCGGAACCGGTCGATGCGAGCCTGCCCTGGACCGACCCGGTCTTCGCCGAGACCCATTACGGCCGCGGCAAGCGCCAGGCCGAGGCGGTGCTGGCGCGCGAGGGCGCCGATCTGCCCTGGGCCAGCCTTCGCGTCGGCCATGTGCTGGGCGGGCCGGAGGATTTCACCGGGCGGCTGGCGCGCCATGTCGAGCGGGTCTGGCGCGGCGAACCGCTGCACCATGCGGTGGCGGCCGGCCTGAGCTCCTTCATCGATGTGCCGGGCGTGGTCGACTTCATGTGGTGGGCCGGCGCGCAGGACTTCCGCGGGCCGGTCAATGTGGCGGCGGACGGTCTGCTGTCCGCGCCGCTGCTGCAGCAGCGCATCGCGCGCCGGCTCGGGCACGAGGCGCTGGCCCGGCCGCAGCCGACGCCGGGCCCGACCGAGTTCGACTATGCCGCGCCGCATGTGATGGACACCGGCCGCGCACGCGCGCTGGGCTGGACCTTCGGGCACAGCGATGCCTGGCTGGAGGCGCTGATCGATGCCCATGTCGCGGCGCTGGAGCGGGAGCCTGGCGATGCTCGCGCCTGAGACCCTGGCCGCCTTTGTGTCGGCGGCGCTGCTGGTGATCGTGGTGCCGGGGCCGACCATGCTGATGGTGCTGGGCCAGCTGCGCCACTCGCGCCTGCGTGCCGCGGCGGCCGTGGCCGGCGTGGTGCTCGGGGATCTGCTGCTGATCGCCGCGGCGGGCTTGGGCCTGTCGGCCCTGCTGCAGCAATGGCCGCTGCTGCTGAGCCTGCTGCGCTGGGGCGGGGCGGCCTATGTGGCCTGGATGGGGGTGAGCATGCTGCGCGCCGAGCCGGGGCCGGCACGCGCGGCGCCGGCGGCCGGCGGCTTTCGCGCGGCCCTGCTGCTGACCCTGGTCAATCCAAAGCCGGTGCTGTTCTTCGCGGCCTTTTTCCCGCTGTTCCTCGGCGCGGCCAGCGCGCCGGGCGGCGCCTGGCTGAGCGGCTTCCTGCTGTTGGGGCTGCTGTTCGAGCTGCTGAACGTGGGCTGCTATGCGCTGCTGATCGGCGCGGCCGGCGCGCTGGGCCGGCGCCTGCGCTGGCGCGCGATCTGGGTGCAGCGCGCCAGCGGCGCGGCGCTGCTGCTGTGCGCGCTGCTGGTGCTGCTGGCCTGACTGCTTACTTCAGGCCCGGCGGCATCATGCCGCCCAGGCCCTTCATGCCGCCCATCTTCTTCATCATCTTCATCAGGCCGCCGCCCTTCATCTTCTTCATCATGCCCTGCATCTGGTCGAACTGATTCAAGAGGCGATTGACCTCCTGGATCTGCACGCCGGCGCCGGCGGCGATGCGGCGCTTGCGGCTGGCCTTGCTCTTGCCGTCCATCAGCAGATTCGGCTGGCGGCGCTCCTTGGCGGTCATCGCGTTGAGGATGCCCTCCATGCGCTTCATGTCGCGCTCGGCCTTGTCCATGTCGGCGGCGCCGGCCTTGGCGGTCATCTGGGTCGGCAGCTTGTCCATCAGGCCGGACAGGCCGCCCATCTTCTTCATCTGCGAGATCTGGGCCAGGAAGTCGTTCAGATCGAACCCGTCGCCGGACTTCAGCTTGTTGGCCAGCTTCTCGGCCGCGGCCATGTCGACGCCCTTGGTGACCTCTTCCACCAGCGCGACGATGTCGCCCATGCCCAGCACGCGGCCGGCATGGCGTTCGGCGTCGAAGACCTCGAGGCCGTCGATCTTCTCGGACACGCCGGCGAACTTGATCGGCGCGCCGGTGATCTGGCGCACCGACAGCGCCGCGCCGCCGCGCGAGTCGCCGTCCAGCTTGGTCAGCACCACGCCGGTCAGCGGCAGCGCGTCCTTGAAGGCCTTGGCGGTGTTGATCGCATCCTGGCCCTGCATCGCATCGACGACGAACAGGGTCTCGACCGGATTCAGCGTGGCGTGCAGGTCGCGGATCTCGGCCATCAGGGCCTCGTCGATCGCCAGGCGGCCGGCGGTGTCGACCAGCAGCACGTCGAAGTAATGCTTCTTCGCGTAGTCGATCGCGGCCAGCGCGATGTCGTGCGGCTTCTGGTCCGCGCTGGTGGCGAACCATTCGCCGCCGGCCTGCTTGGTCACGGTCTTCAGCTGCTCGATCGCGGCCGGGCGGTAGACGTCGGCCGAGACCGTCAGCACCTTCTTCTTGCGCTTCTCGATCAGGTGCTTGGCCAGCTTGGCGGTGGTGGTGGTCTTGCCGGCGCCCTGCAGGCCGGCCATCAGGATCACCGCCGGCGGCTGCGCGGCCAGGTTGATGTCGGCGATGCCTTCGCCCATCGTCGCGGTCAGCTCCTTGTGCACCACCGAGACCAGCACCTGGCCGGGGTTCAGCGAGCCGACCACCTCCTGGCCGAGCGCCTTCTCCTTGACGCGGGCGATGAAGTCGCGCACCACCGGCAGGGCCACGTCGGCCTCCAGCAGGGCCATGCGCACTTCGCGCAGCATGTCCTGCACATTGCTTTCGGTGATGCGGGCCTGGCCGCGCATCGTTTTGACGAGCTGGCTCAGGCGATCGGTCAGGGTGGAGGCCATGGGGGAGGCGCCACGGGGAAGCGGGCGCGCAAATTACACTGTGGCGATGATTTTATCGTTCGCCTCCTCGGGTCTGCCCGGCATGCTGCTGGCGGCCAGCAGTCTGGCCGCCCTGCTGGCCTATGGCGCGGTCGCGCTGACGCCGGAGAAGGGCGATGGCGCAAGGCTGCGCGGCCTGCTGGTGCTGGGCTGGCTGATGCATCTGCTGGCCCTGGTGCTGGACATCGCCGGCATCGGCGCGACGCAGCCCGGCGCGCGTTTCGGCTTCGCGCCGGCGCTGTCGATGACGATCTGGCTGGTGCTGGCCGTCTATATGGTGGAGAGCCGTTTCGTGCCGCTGCCCGGCGCGCGTCGCCTGCTGGCGGCGCTGGCCGCGACCGGCGTGCTGCTGGCCTGTGCCTATCCGGGCGAAAGCCGCCCGCTCGCGGTCTCGCCCTGGGCGCCGCTGCACTGGGTGCTGGGCCTGGCATCCTATGGCCTGTTCGGCGCCGCGGTGCTGCATGCGGTGATGCTGAACCGGGCCGAGCGCCAGATGCGCCTGAAGAAGTCGGGCGCGGGGCAAGGCCTGGCCCCGCTGGGCATGCCGCTGCTGCGGCTGGAGCGGCTGACCTTCCAGTTCGTCGCGGCCGGCGTGGTGGTACTGTCGCTGGCGCTGCTGCTGGGCTGGTGGTTCACGCCGCTGTGGCGCTGGGATCACAAGAACCTGCTGTCGGTGCTGGGCTGGCTGGTGCTGAGCGGCCTGCTGACCGGGCGGCGCGTGTTCGGCTGGCGCGGCCGGCGCGCGACGCGCTGGCTCTACCTGGGCGCCGCGCTGCTGTTGCTGGCCTATGCCGGCTCGCGGTTCGTGCTTGAAGTGCTGCTGCAACGTGCCGGCGGCACCTACTGAGCGATGAAATACCTGCTTCTGATTCTCGTCGTCGGCCTGGTGTTCTTCATGCTGGGCTTCAAGCGCGCGCGGCCGCGCCAGATGCCGCCGCCGGCCCCGACCCCGCCGCCGCCCGAGCACAACAAGACCTCCGACGCGCAGGACATCGTGGCCTGCCTCGAATGCGGCCTGCATGTGCCGCGCGGCGAGGCGCTGCCGGGGCGCGGCGGCCTGTTCTGCAGCGCCGCGCATCGCTCGGCATTCGAGGCCCGGTCCGGTTCATGAGCGCGGCGCAGGCCCCGCAGCCGCCGGAGCGCCGCGGGGGCGACCGCCGCCGCGGCGAGCGGCGTCGCCACGAGCGGCGCGGTCCCGGTGGCGCCGATGGGCACAGCAGCTGGTTCGGCGGCGCCGCCGAAAGCCCCGACCCCGCCATGCTGGACAGCGAGCCGCCGCCCAGCGCCGCGGGCGCCGAGTCGCAGTTCTTCTTTGCGCGCCAGACGCGCCGGCTGGCCAATGCCGGCGGCACCGCCTTCCAGCGCCTGTACCGCGCCTGCCTGTCGGCGCGCGTCGCGCTGGGCCTGACCCTGGTTGGCATGCAGCTGCTTGGCGGCCTGCTGGGCGCGGCCCGCGTGCCCTGGGCGCTGCCCCTGTGCGGCCTCTATGCGGCGCAAGCCCTGACCCTGTGGCTGCTGCCGCGGCTGCAGCGCGGCGTGTCGGCCCAGTCCTTTGCGCGGCTCAGCAGCCCGCAGTGGTGGCTCAGCATCGGCTGGGACCTGGCGCTGTTCGGCGCGCTGCATGCGCTGGATCGCGACGCCGGCGTCAGCTATGGCGCGTTGCTGGTGATGCCGGTGCTGATGGCGGGCGTGCTGACGCCGCGCCTGCTGGCCCTGGCCACCGCCGCGATGGCGGCGCTGCTGACCCTGGGCATCGCCGCCTGGTCGGTGCTGCACAGCGGCGAGCTGGGCCTGCGCATGACGCAGGCGGGGCTGGCCGGCGTGGGCTTCTTCGTCGTCGGCCTGCTGGCCAGCGAGCTGGCCAGCCGCCTGGCGCGCGAGGAGCGCGCGGCACGCGGCAGCCTGGAGCTGGCGCGCCAGCAGGCGCAGCTGAACCGGCTGGTGATCGAGGAGATGGCCGAGGGCGTGCTGGTGGTGGACCGGCGCGGCCATGTGCGCGCCGCCAACCCGGCCGCGCGCGGCCTGCTGTCCGGCGCGGCGATGGTGCGCAGCGCGCCCTTTCCGCTGAACGGCGTGCCGGCCTGGGAGCCGCTGGTGGCGGCGGTCGAGCGCGCCTTCACCGAGGGCGCCTGGCCGGTCGAGGGGCGCGACGTGGCGCTGCAGCTGGAGGGCGGTGAGGCACGCAATCTGCGCCTGCGCATGCGCTTCACGCGCCGGCGCGAGGCCCAGGGCAGCGGCGAGGACCTGTGCGTGCTGTTCATCGAGGACGTGCGCAATGTGCTGGCGCGCAGCCGGCAGGAGAAGCTGGCTGCGATGGGGCGCATCTCGGCCGGCATCGCGCATGAGATCCGCAACCCGCTGGCGGCGATCGACCAGGCCAATGCGCTGCTGGCCGAGGACTGCGGCGCCAATGCGCAGTCGGCCCGCCTGACCGCGATGGTGGCCTCCAATGTGCAGCGCCTCAAGCGCATCGTCGACGATGTGATGGAGGTGGCGCCGGGCGTGCTGCCGCAGCCGCAGCCGCTGGACGCCAACGCGCTGGTGCGCGAGGCCTGCGAGGACTGGGCGCGCACCAACCGGCTGGACACCGGCCCCGCCGGGCCGCTGGCGCTGAGCCTGCCGGGCCAGGTCTTGCCGGTCGCCTTCGAGCCCGAGCATCTGCGCCGGGTGCTGGTCAATTTGCTGGACAACGCGCTGCGCCATGCCGAGCCCGGCCCCGGCTCGGTGCAGCTGGGGCTGCGCGCGCAGTCCGAGCAATGGGTGCAGCTCGCGGTGTTCAGCGCCGGGCCGGCCCTGCCGCCCGAGGTGGAGCGCCATCTGTTCGAGCCCTTTTTCTCGACGCGCAGCCGCGGCTCCGGTCTCGGCCTGTATATTTGTCGCGAGCTGTGCGAGCGCTATGGCGGCCGCATCGACTACCAGCGCCAGCGCGCCGCCGGCCACAGCGGCAATGAATTCGTCATCACCCTGCGTCGCCTGCCGGCCGATGCCGTTCCTCCCGCACCATGAGCCCAGCACCCGTCTACAGCCTGCTGGTCGTCGATGACGAACCGGATCTGCGCACCCTCTATGAGCTGACCCTGCTGCGCGAGGGCTATGAGCTCGACACCGCCGGCTCGGTGGAGGAGGCGATCGCGCGGCTGGGCGAGCGCGGCTACAGCGCCGTGATCACCGACATGCGCCTGCCCGACGGTTCGGGCCTGGATGTGCTGGCCTGGCTGGAGCGCCACGGGCGGCGCGAGAAGGCGCTGGTGATCACCGCCTTCGGCTCGGCCGAGAACGCGGTCGAGGCGCTGAAGGCCGGCGCCTACGACTACCTGACCAAGCCGGTCGACCTGCGCCAGTTCCGCAGCGTCGTGGCCTCGGCGCTGGGGCGTGCGCCGGCGGCGCCGACCGTGGCCGGGGCGGCAGCCGCTGCTCCTGCCGCGCCGGCCGAGCGGCCCGAGCGGGCGGCGCCGCGCCCCACGGCGAGCCCGCGCAGCGCCCGGGTGGCCGCGCCGGCGCCGGCGGCCCTGCACCGCCTGGCCGGCGATTCGGCCGCGATGCAGCAGGTGCGAGCCTTGATCGAGAAGGTGGCGCGCAGCATGGCGCCGGTGCTGCTGCAGGGCGAATCCGGCACCGGCAAGGAGCTGGTGGCGCGCTCGATCCACGAGGCCAGCCCGCGCGGCCAGCGCGCCTTCATTGCGGTCAACTGCGGGGCGATTCCCGAGCAGCTGCTGGAGGCCGAGTTCTTCGGCTTCCGCAAGGGCGCCTTCACCGGCGCACATGAGGACCGCGAGGGCTTCTTCCAGGCCGCGCATGAGGGCACCTTGTTCCTGGACGAGATCGGCGACCTGCCGCTGGCGATGCAGAGCAAGCTGCTGCGCTCGATCCAGGAGCGCTCGGTGCGGCCGGTCGGCGCGGTGGCCGAGGCTCCGGTCAATGTGCGCATCCTCAGCGCCACCCACAAGGACCTGGGCGCCGAGGTGGCGGCCGGGCGCTTCCGCCAGGATCTGTTCTACCGCCTGAACGTGATCCAGATCCGCGTGCCGCCGCTGCGCGAGCGCATCGAGGACCTGGCCGCGATCAGCGAGCGGGTGCTGGAGCGCATCGCGCGCGATGCCGGCGTCTCGCCGCCGCCACGTCTGGCCGCGGCGGCGCTGGCGCAGCTGGCGCGCTATGCCTTCCCGGGCAATGTGCGCGAGCTGGAGAACCTGCTGCACCGCGCGCTGGCGCTTTCGGGCGGCGAGAACATCGGGGCGGAGGACCTGGGCCTGCCCGAGGCGCTGCTGGACGACTCGCAGCTCGGCGCGCTCGATGCGGCCGAGCCGCCGCAGCCGGCCGTCGAGGCGCGGCCGGCCGCCGGCGAGCGGGCGGAAGAAGAGGCGTTGCCGCAAGACCTGGCCCTGTACCTGGACGAGGTGGAGCGCAACATCCTGTTGCGATCTCTGGAACGACACCGTTTCAACCGCACCGCGGCCGGGGCTTCCCTGGGGCTTTCCTTGCGCCAGATGCGCTACCGCATGGCGCGCCTGGGCATCACCGAGGGGTCCGGCGCGGACGGCGAGGGCGCCTGAGCCGCGCACGCCGCGCCAATATTGGCGCGGCCTGGCGGCCGGTTTCGCGCTGCGAGCGAGCGCCGGCGCGGCCTTGCGCGCGCGAGGCCCCTGTTCATCGCGCGAGTCGCATGGCCGCGCCGCCGCCGGCGCCGCGCTGGGTTGATCGCTAGCGCGATCCCATCCCTAGGTCAACGGGGTTTGAACGCTATTGGTAGTGCTTGAAGCTGCCATGTCCGCTAGATATAGTGTTCCTCGTGGTATCCTTCTGACCTCGGCAAGACCTGACATGCCTCACTCCTATGCAGCCGTTTCGCCCGGCGCCCTCACCTCGGTGACCAGGCGCTCCGGGTGGGCAACGAGGTCAGCAGAAAGAGGGGTGCCGGTAGTGCGCGACTTGAGTCGCGCGCCCGCCCGGTCGCCTCTAGCCAGCAACAAAACCGAATGCGAATCCAGGGCAGCGCGCCGCTTGCTCCGGAACCGCGTTTTCTGAACAAGACACAGACGAGGACATCTATGCAAACCGTTGTCGCCAGCACCGCATCGGACGCGGCCGCCCACAACCCCGCTCACGGCGCGAGCGGCGGTCCGGGTAAACCGTCCGTCTACCAGGCCTATCAGATCATCCGTCGCAATGGCGCGGTGGTGTCCTTCGAGCCCAGCAAGATTGCCGTGGCGCTGATGAAGGCCTTCCTGGCGGTGCATGGCACCAGCGGTGCGGCCTCGGCGAGCGTGCGCGAGACGGTGGACGGCCTGACCGAGAACGTGGTGCGCGCGCTGCTGCGCTCGCGCCCGGCCGGCGGCACCTTCCATATCGAGGACATCCAGGACCAGGTCGAGCTGGGCCTGATGCGCGGCGGCCACCATGAGGTGGCGCGCGCCTATGTGCTGTACCGCGAGCGCCGTGCGCAGGAGCGTCTGGCCAAGGGCGAGGTGGACATCACCGCCGCCGGCGTGCAGGACACCGGCCTGACGGTGATCGACGGCGGCCAGCGCGTGCCGCTGGACCTGGCCAAGCTCGCGGCCCTGATCTCGAGCAGCTGCGCCAACCTGGGCGCCGATGTGAAGCCCGAGCCCATCATCGCCGAGACCAAGCGCAATCTGTACGACGGCGTGCCGATGGACGAGGTCTACAAGGCCGCCATCCTGGCCGCTCGCACCCTGATCGAGAAGGACCCCGGCTACACCCGCGCCACCGCCCGCCTGCTGATGCACACGATCCGCCGCGAGATCCTCGGCGAGGACGTGACGCAGGAGCAGATGCAGACCCGCTACGCCGAGTACTTCCCCGGCTATATCAAGAAGGGCGTGCAGGCCGAACTGCTGGACGAGAAGCTGCAGCAGTACGACCTGGTCAAGCTGGGCGCCGCGCTGAAGGCGGACCGCGACCTGCAGTTCGACTACCTGGGCCTGCAGACCCTGTTCGATCGCTACTTCCTGCATATCGGCGACCAGCGCATCGAGATGCCCCAGGCCTTCTTCATGCGCGTCGCGATGGGCCTGGCCCTGAACGAGATCGACCGCGAAGCGCGCGCGATCGAGTTCTACGAGGTGCTGTCGAGCTTCGACTTCATGAGCTCGACCCCGACGCTGTTCAACTCGGGCACGCGCCGCTCGCAGCTGTCGAGCTGCTACCTGACGACCGTGGCCGACGACCTGGACGGCATCTACGAGGCGCTGAAGGAAAACGCGCTGCTGTCCAAGTTCGCCGGCGGTCTGGGCAACGACTGGACCCCGGTGCGCGCGCTGGGTTCGCACATCAAGGGCACCAACGGCAAGTCGCAAGGCGTGGTCCCGTTCCTGAAGGTGGTCAACGACACCGCCGTCGCGGTGAACCAGGGCGGCAAGCGCAAGGGCGCGGTCTGCGCCTATCTGGAATCGTGGCACCTGGACATCGAGGAGTTCCTGGAGCTGCGCAAGAACACCGGCGACGACCGCCGCCGCACCCATGACATGAACACCGCGAACTGGATCCCCGATCTGTTCATGCGCCGTGTGATGGATGGTGGCGACTGGACCCTGTTCAGCCCCTCGACCTGCCCGGACCTGCACGACCTGTTCGGCAAGGCCTTCGAGAAGGCCTATGTCGAGTACGAGGCCAAGGCCGATCGCGGCGAGATCAAGCTGTTCAAGCGCATGCCGGCCAAGGACCTGTGGCGCAAGATGCTCTCGATGCTGTTCGAGACCGGCCATCCCTGGATCACCTTCAAGGACGCCTGCAATGTGCGCTCGCCGCAGCAGCATGTGGGCGTGGTGCACTCGTCCAACCTGTGCACCGAGATCACGCTGAACACCAATGACAACGAGATCGCGGTCTGCAACCTCGGCTCGGTGAACCTGGTCCAGCACCTGAAGGACGGCCAGATCGACCACGCGAAGCTGAAGAAGACGGTGGCCACGGCCATGCGCATGCTGGACAACGTGATCGACATCAACTACTACGCGGTCAAGAAGGCGCGCGACTCGAACCTGCGCCACCGTCCGGTGGGCCTGGGCATCATGGGCTTCCAGGACGCGCTGTACGCGCTGCGCACGCCCTATGCCTCCAACGAGGCGGTGGAGTTCGCCGACCGTTCGATGGAAGCCGTCTGCTACTACGCCTACCTGGCCTCGACCGAGCTGGCCGCCGAGCGTGGCCGCTACTCGAGCTACCGCGGTTCGCTGTGGGACCGCGGCATCCTGCCGATCGACTCGCTGGACCTGCTGGCCGAGGCCCGCGGCGGCTATGTGGAAGTGGACCGCTCCAGCACGCTGGACTGGGACGCGCTGCGCGCCAAGATCGCCAAGGACGGCATGCGCAACAGCAACTGCGTGGCGATCGCACCGACCGCGACCATCTCCAACATCATCGGCGTGGACGCCTCGATCGAGCCCTGCTTCGGCAACCTCTCGGTCAAGTCGAACCTCTCCGGCGAGTTCACCGTGATCAACGAATCGCTGGTGCGCGACCTGAAGAAGCTGGGCCTGTGGGACGACGTGATGGTGATGGACCTGAAGCATTTCGATGGTTCGCTGCGTCGCATCGACCGCGTGCCCGAGGAGCTGAAGGCCCTGTACGCCACCGCCTTCGAGGTGGAGACGGTGTGGTTGGTCGAGGCCGCCGCACGCCGCCAGAAGTGGATCGACCAGGCCCAAAGCCTGAACATCTACATGGCCGGCGCCTCCGGCAAGAAGCTGGACGAGACCTACAAGCTCGCCTGGCAACGCGGCCTGAAGACGACCTACTACCTGCGCACCATCAGCGCCTCCTCGGCCGAGAAGAGCACGGTCAGCAAGACCGGCCAGCTGAACTCGGTGTCGAGCGGCGCACCCCTGATGGCCGCAGCACCGGTCGCCGCGGCGCCGGTGGTGGCCGACGAGCCGATGCCCGCGACCGACGTGCAGTTCTGCGCGATCGACGACCCGGGCTGCGAAGCCTGCCAGTAAGTCGATGAAGAAAAGGCCCGATCGCGAGCGCGGTCGGGCCCACCCGAATGCTCGCGATGCGAGTGTTCATCGATGCAAACTCGATTCGATGCATCGATGAATGCTTGACCCGAGGACCTGGCGCGAGGCAGCGCGCGGCGATGTGCGACACGCGATGTCGATGCAGCACAGCAACAGCGAGTGCTGCGCCATGTCAAGAAGTCCTTGGTGTTTGAACACAACACTCCGATAATTCAACGCGATAGGAAGTCCACCATGTTGGTTTGGGAAGAAGACCGTCAACCCTCTCAAAGCGCCGCTAACAGCGCCCACCAGAACGCAGCACCGAGCACCGCGCCGGTCGCGCGTGCCGCAGTCTCCGCTCCCCAGGCTTCTTCGTCCTCCGCCCAGGCTGCCAGCGAGCGTCGCGTCAACGCGGCCGACAAGCGCATCATCAATGGCAAGACCGACGTCAACCAGCTGGTGCCCTTCAAGTACAAGTGGGCCTGGGAGAAGTACCTCGCCACCTGCGCCAATCACTGGATGCCGCAGGAAGTGAACATGAGCCGCGACATCGCGCTGTGGAAGGACCCGAACGGTCTGACCGAGGACGAGCGCCGCATCATCAAGCGCAACCTCGGCTTCTTCGTCACCGCCGATTCGCTGGCCGCCAACAACATCGTGCTGGGCACCTATCGCCACATCACGGCGCCCGAGTGCCGCCAGTTCCTGCTGCGCCAGGCCTTCGAAGAGGCGATCCACACGCACGCCTACCAGTACATTGTCGAGTCACTGGGCCTGGACGAGAGCGAGATCTTCAACGCCTACAACGAGGTGAAGTCGATCCGCGACAAGGACGAGTTCCTGATCCCCTTCATCGAGGCGATCATGGACCCGAACTTCCACACCGGCACCACGGCCAACGACCAGACGCTGCTGAAGAGCCTGATCGTGTTCGCCTGCCTGATGGAAGGCTTGTTCTTCTACGTCGGCTTCACGCAGATCCTGGCGATGGGTCGTCAGAACAAGATGACCGGCGCAGCCGAGCAGTACCAGTACATCCTGCGCGACGAGTCGATGCACTGCAACTTCGGCATCGACCTGATCAACCAGATCAAGCTCGAGAACCCGCAGCTGTGGACGGCGGAGTTCAAGGCCGAGATCAAGGCCCTGTTCCTGAAGGCCGTCGAACTGGAGTACCGCTACGCCGAGGACACCATGCCGCGCGGCGTGCTGGGCCTGAACGCGTCGATGTTCAAGGGCTATCTGCGCTACATCGCCAACCGTCGCGCCGTCCAGATCGGACTGGAGGAGCTCTTCCCGAACGAGGAGAACCCCTTCCCTTGGATGAGCGAAATGATCGACCTGAAGAAGGAACGCAATTTCTTTGAAACCCGCGTCATCGAATACCAGTCCGGTGGCGCTTTGTCCTGGGATTGATGTGAGGCACGGTGCCTTGCGCAGTTCCAGTTTGTAAGAAGAGATCAAGATCCGCGGTGCTTGAGACCCTGGCCATCCAAAGAAGCCGAGGCCGGGCGCCGCAACCCCATTCATCGTACCGGGGCACTCCTCCTGGGTGACTCTCGGATGGTGAATAACCGCACTGCAGTGGACCGGTCTGTTGCAGGCGGTGCTCTTTCCACTTGATCAAGGAGAAAGTTATGGCAACTGCAAAGAAGGCACCGGCCAAGAAGGCCGCTCCCGCCAAGAAGGCCGCCCCGGCCAAGAAGGCTGCGGCCCCGAAGAAGGCCGCTCCGGCCAAGAAGGCTGCGGCCCCGAAGAAGGCCGCTCCGGCCAAGAAGGCTGCTGCCCCCAAGAAGGCGGCTCCGGCGAAGAAGGCCGCTGCTCCTAAGAAGGCAGCTCCGGCGAAGAAGGCCGCTGCTCCTAAGAAGGCAGCTCCGGCGAAGAAGGCCGCTGCTCCCAAGAAGGCAGCTCCGGCAAAGAAGGCCGCCGCTCCTAAGAAGGCAGCTCCGGCCAAGAAGGCCGCTGCTCCTAAGAAGGCAGCTCCGGCCAAGAAGGCCGCTGCTCCTAAGAAGGCTGCTGCGCCCAAGAAGGCTGCTGCCCCTAAGAAGGCCGCCGCTCCCAAGAAGGCCGCTGCCGCCGCCAAGCCGGCTGCCAAGCCTGCCGCTAAGAAGGCTGCGAAGAAGCCTGCTGCCAAGAAGGCCGCCGCGACCCCTGCCGCTGCCCCTGCTGCCAAGCCTGCCGCTGCAGCACCGGCCGCCAAGACGGCGCTGAGCCCTCAGGCTGCCTGGCCCTTCCCGACCGGCAATAAGCCCTGAGCGAAGCAAGAGCCACAGGCCCTCGCGGCCTGATGTGCCAACTGAAAACCCGGCCTCGGCCGGGTTTTTTTATGCCAGCGCGCGGGTTCGAGCTGCGCGCGGTGCGCGGCAGCAGATCAGGGATGGAAGATCACCACGCTGTAGCCACTGATCTTCTGCTTGCCGGTGCTGAAGACCAGCTGCAGCGCTTCCTCGGCATCGCCGCCGATGCTCCCCTTGGCGATGTTGAAGTCGGCCGGCTTGAGCATGCGGCGCATCACCAGCGCGCCGCTGGCATCGGTCAGGCTCAGGTCCACCCAGGGCAGGGCCAGCGGGTAGGCGGCCTTGTTGCGCAGATGGACGCTGAGCTTGTAGTGGTTGCCGGCCCCGGCCTGGGTCAGGCTGCTGTTCTCGACCGCCAGCGCATCGATGCGCCGCCAGGGTTCCAGGGTGCAGCCGCCCAGCTCGCAGAAGGAGCGCAGCAGCGGCGCGCTGGGCGGATAGATCGCCAGCAGCGCATGGCGCAGCTGCCAGGTCAGCTGCAGTGCCAGCAGGATCAGCAGCAGCGCCGAGGCCAGCAGCAGCGCGAGACGCACGCGCGGGCGCGCCGCGGCCGGCTGGCGCAGGAAGCTGGCCTGCGGCGGCGTCGGGTTCTGCTCCGGGGCGAAGGTGGACGCGGCAGCGGCGGGCTCGAGATCGATCTCCGGCTCGGCCGCGATGGCGGCCTGCGGTTCCGGCGCCCTGGCGCTGAAGCCGGCCTGGTGGTCCTCTTCCTCGGCCGGGGCCGCTTCGTCGCCGGACCAATAGGGCTCGCGGCGCTGCGGCGCGGCGTCCCTGGCGGCCGGGTTGCGCGCGGGCGGCGGCGGTATGGCCTCATCGTGCGCGTCGTCGCGCTCGACCGGCGTGATCCGCAGGGTGTTGTGGCTCGCGGCGGCGGGCGTCTCGAGCGCGATCCGGGGCTCAGTCTCGAAGCTGGCGATGGCCTCGCGTGGCGCGGCGACGGCGTCGGGCGTACGCGGTAGCACCCAGGTTTCCTCATCCTCCGCATGGCGATGCGGCGGGCGCGGTGCGGGGGCTTCGGGTTCGAGCGCCGCGTCAGCGGCCGCAGCGAGCGCTGCCTCTTCCTCGTGTCGGGGCGCGGCCAGCTGATCGGCGGCGCCGGCGGGCGGCCAGGGCGGCGGCATCTCGCGGTCGATGTCGAACAGCTGCTCGTTGGCGTCGAACACCTCGGCGCAGCGGCCGCAGCGCACCCAGCCTTCGGAGACGCGGAGCTGATCCTGCACCACCCGGAAGATGGTGCCGCAAGCGGTACAACGGGTGGCGAGACTCATGGGCGGCATCATGCCATGAGAGATCGCCGTCGCTGCAGGCTCAGACGCGTTGCGCCGTCATCAGGATCCAGCCTTCCTCGCTGTCGCTGACCTCCAGCTTCAGCCAGGGGGCATAGGCCGTCTTCAGCTCGTCGGCCTGGCGTTCCAGGATGCCGGCCAGCACCAGATGCGCGCCGGGGGCCAGGTGTTGACACAGCAGCGGCGCCAGCAGCTTCAGCGGCGTGGCCAGGATGTTGGCCAGCAGCAGCGGGTACTGGCCCTTGGCACCGTCGGGCAGGGCGGCCTGGATCAGCGGCGCGACCTGGTTGGCCTCGGCATTCGCCACCGTGGCGGTGACGGCGGCCGGGTCGATGTCCACCGCGTCGATGGCGCGCGCGCCATGCAGCGCGGCGCCGATCGCCAGGATGCCCGAGCCGCAGCCGTAGTCCAGCACGCGGTTCCAGGTGGGGGCCAGGTCTTGATGGTGGGCGATCCAGCGCAGGCACATGCGCGTGGTCGGATGCGTGCCGGTGCCGAAGGCCAGGCCGGGATCCAGGCGCATGATCTTGGTGGCCTGGGCCGGCGCCTCGTGCCAGGAGGGCACGATCCAGAACTCTTGCGTGATCTCGACCGGCGCGAACTGCGACTGGGTCAGGCGCACCCAGTCCTGCTCCTCGACGGCCTGGATGGTCTGCACATGCACGTCCTCGGCCCAGTCCTGCGCCAGGATCAGGGTTGCGGCCTCGGTGGCCTCGGCCTCGCTGGAGAACAGGGCCTTGACGACCGAGCGCTCCCAGCCGGCCTTGGGCGCCGGCATGCCCGGTTCGCCGAACAGGGCCTTCTCGGCATCGGTGTCGGCGTCGGCGTCCTCGACCGAGACGGCCAGCGATTCGATCTCCATCAGCGCGTCGCTGACGATCTCGACGTCCTGTTCGCGGCAGACCAGGATCAGTTCATGGAGCTTGTTGCTGCTGCTGCTCATCGTCATGTCCTTCAAAAGCAAAACCCCGGGGCAGCTTGCGGGCCGCGCCGGGGACTTGTGGCCGAGCCGGGGCTCAGCGTTTGTGGTCGCGCATCCAGCCTTCCAGGTAATGGATGCTGGTGCCGCCTTCCATGAACTTGGCATCGGCCATCAGCTCGCGGTGCAGCGGGATGTTGGTCGAGATGCCTTCCACCACCATTTCCGACAGCGCGATGCGCATGCGCGCCAGCGCCTGCTCGCGGGTGTCGCCGTGCACGATGATCTTGCCGATCATCGAGTCGTAGTTCGGCGGCACGAAGTAGTTGGTGTAGGCATGCGAGTCGACGCGCACGCCGGGGCCACCCGGCGCATGCCAGGTGGTGATGCGGCCGGGCGAGGGCGTGAACTTGACCGGGTCCTCGGCGTTGATGCGGCACTCGATCGCATGGCCGCGCATCTCGATCTGGCGCTGCGTGAACGGCAGCTTCTCGCCGGCGGCGATCTTGATCTGCATCGCGACGATGTCGATGCCGGTCACCATCTCGGTCACCGGATGCTCCACCTGCACGCGGGTGTTCATCTCGATGAAGTAGAACTCGCCGTTTTCATAGAGGAACTCGAAGGTGCCGGCGCCGCGGTAGCCCATCTTCTTGCAGGCCGCCGAGCAGCGGTCGCCGATCTTCTCGATCACGCGGCGCGGGATGCCCGGCGCCGGCGCTTCCTCGATGATCTTCTGGTGGCGGCGCTGCATCGAGCAGTCGCGCTCGCCCAGCCAGACGGCATTCTTGTGGCCGTCGGCCAGCACCTGGATCTCCACATGGCGCGGGTTCTCCAGGAACTTCTCCATATAGACCTGCGGATTGCCGAAGGCGGCGCCGGCCTCGGCCTTGGTGGTCTGCACCGCATTGACCAGGGCCGCCTCGGTGTGCACCACGCGCATGCCGCGCCCGCCGCCGCCGCCGGCCGCCTTGATGATGACCGGGTAGCCAATCGAGCGGGCGATCTTGACGATCTCCTTCGGGTCGTCGGGCAGGGCGCCTTCCGAGCCGGGCACGCAGGGCACGCCGGCACGGATCATCGCCTGCTTGGCCGAGACCTTGTCGCCCATCATGCGGATGTTGTCCGGGGTTGGGCCGATGAAGGTGAAGCCGCTGCGCTCGACGCGCTCGGCGAAGTCGGCATTCTCGCTGAGGAAGCCGTAGCCGGGGTGGATGGCCTCGGCATCGGTCACCTCGGCGGTGGCGATGATCGCCGGCATGCTGAGGTAGCTTTGGGCCGAGGGCGCCGGGCCGATGCAGACGGCCTCGTCGGCCAGCTTGACGTACTTGGCGTCGCGGTCGGCCTCGGAATAGACCACCACGGACTTCACGCCCAGCTCGCGGCAGGCGCGCTGGATCCGCAGGGCGATCTCGCCGCGGTTCGCGATCAGGATCTTCTTGAACATGGCGAGGCCTTATTCGATGACGAACAGCGCCTGGCCGAACTCGACGGGCTGGCCGTTCTCGACCAGGATCTTGGTGATCGTGCCGGTCTTGTCGGCCTCGATCTCGTTCATGATCTTCATCGCCTCGATGATGCAGATCGCGTCGCCTTCCTTGATCTGCTGGCCCAGCTCGGCGAAGGACTTGGCGTTCGGGCTGGAGGCGCGGTAGAAGGTGCCCACCATCGGCGACTTCACGATATGGCCGGTCTCGGCGGCCGGGGCCGGCGCGGCCACCGGTGCGGCGGCAGCAGCGGCCGGCGCGGCGGCGACGGGTGCGGCGGCGGCCGGTGCCATCACGGGCAGGGCGGCCATCGGCACGGCCACCTGGCCATCCGACTTGACGATGCGCACCTTGCCATCGGCCTCGGTGATTTCAAGTTCAGAGATGTTCGACTCGGACACCAGGTCGATCAGGGTCTTGAGCTTGCGCAGATCCATAAGGCTTCTCCAACGGGATTGGTTTGTTGTGCTTCTTCGGTGGGCGGCGACCCGGCGCGTCCGGTCAGGGCGCCGGCTCCAGCCGGCTCAAGGCATAGTGCAGGGCCAGGGTGTAGCCCTGGGCGCCCAACCCGCAGATCACGCCATCGGCGATCGCGGAGAAATAGCTGTGCTGCCGGAATGCCTCGCGCTTGTGGATATTGGACAGGTGCACTTCAACAAAAGGCAGTCCCACGGCCGCCAGCGCATCGCGCATGGCCACGCTGGTATGGGTGTAGGCGGCGGGATTGATGATGATGAAGCGGCTGCCGTCGCGGCCCGCGGCCTGGATGCGGTCGACCAGGGCACCTTCATGGTTGCTCTGGAAGGATTCCAGCTTGGCACCGGCTTTTGCCGCCATCTCTGAGAGATCGGCGTCGATCTGGGCCAAAGTTCGCGAACCATAGACCCCGGGTTCTCTTGTGCCGAGAAGGTTGAGGTTGGGTCCGTGAATGACAAGAATCTGCATCGGCAGCGTGCCCGGCTCATTAGAGCGCGGCCACTAGAAGCGATAAAGGGCGCACTTTACGCTTTTTGAGGTCAGTTCCCGCTACTTGCCAAAAAATTTATCTCTTGACCCGTCCGGTGATTTCGGGCTGGCCGGATCAGCCGCCGGTGCCGCCCAGCAGGCGCAACTCGGCCAGATTGGTCGGCCCCAGTTTGCGCCAGCTGATCTCTCCGCTGCGGTCGAAGGCGACGCTGAAGGGCAAGCCTCCCTGGAGATTACCCAATTTTCGCGTCAGTTCCAGTCCGGTGAGGCCGGCCAGCGCGATCGGAAAGCCGACCGGCAGCTTCTTCAGGAACTCCCGCACCGGCGCCGCCGAGTCCACCGCCAGGCCCAGCACCGACCAGCCCTTGGCCTGGAATTCGCGCTGGAACTGGTCCAGTTCGGGCATTTCCTTGACGCAGGGCGCGCACCAGGTGGCCCAGAAATTCAGCAGCAGCGGCCGGCCGGCCAGCTCGCGCATCGACAACTGGCCGCCCTCGGGGCGCTCGAAGGCGGCCGACCAGAAGGCCTGGGCCGGCTCCGACAGGGCCGCCGGGCGGTGTTGCCGCCAGGCCAGGCCGCCGCCCAGCAGCGCCGCGCCAGCGCCGGCCGTGATCACCCAGGTTCTGCGTTTCATCATCAGGCTTCTCCTCCCTCGGCCGGGGTCTTGTCGTCCAGCAGGCGGCGCAGCGCCGCCAGGTCACCGCGCTCGCTGCGGCCGCGGGTATCGGGTTTCAGCGCGCCGCGCAGATCGTCATGGTCCAGGATGGTCAGCGCGA
Source organism: Roseateles sp. DAIF2 (assembly GCF_015624425.1). Lineage (NCBI taxonomy): Bacteria > Pseudomonadati > Pseudomonadota > Betaproteobacteria > Burkholderiales > Sphaerotilaceae > Roseateles > Roseateles sp. DAIF2. The sequence continues at coordinate 1,368,862 of NZ_CP049919.1, forward strand.
TCGTTACCGTCTCGCCCAACTCCCGGCTGGGGGCGGCCAGCAGCAGCTGGTCGACCAGTTGGCCGCGCGGACCGGGGGCGCTGCCGACGTCGTAGTCGATGCGCCAGTTCAGCAGCGCGATCTCGGCGGCCTTGCTGTCGTCGCAGTAGAGCTGCAGATGGATCGGCGAGAGCCGGGTGGCGGTGCCGCGCCAGACCGCGCCGCACAGGTGCGGGCGGAATTCGGCCAGCCGCTCCATCCACAGCGCCGCCAGTTCGCGCAATGTGCGTAATTCGCCCGGCTGGGTGTCGGCGCAGAAGATCGCCAGGTACTCGCGCACCTGTTCCTCCAGCAGCTCGTTGTCGGGCAGGGCGGTGCGCCTGGGCAGGCCCAGGCTCTTCAGCGCGCGCTGCTTGGCCGGGCCGTATTCCATGCCTTCCTCCACCACGATGCGGGCGGCGGCGGCGGCGATCTCCAGGCTCAGGTCGTCGGTGTCGTCCATGGGTTCAGGGTAGCTCGACCGCACCCATGCGCGCCTCGATCGTGCCGGCGCGCGACAGCACATAGCCCGAGGCCGGGCGCTTCTCGAAGCGCTTGGGCGCCGGCAGCATCACCGCCAGGCGCGCCGCCTGGTTGGGCGACAGGCGCGCGGCGTCGATCCGGAAGTAATGGCGCGCCGCGGCCTGGGCGCCGAACAGGCCTTCGCCCCATTCGACGTTGTTCAGATAGATCTCCAGGATGCGGCGCTTGTCCAGCAGCGCCTCCAGCATAAAGGTCAGCGCGAACTCCTGGCCTTTGCGCAGCAGATTGCGCTCGCCGGACAGGAACAGGTTCTTGGCCAGCTGCTGGGTGATGGTCGAGCCGCCGACGATCTTGGCCACCGGTGCCGCGCGGCCCGGGCGCAGGTTCGCGGCCTGCTTCTCGGCGCGCGCCTCGGCCTTCTGGTTCTTCTCCCAGGCCTTCTCGATCGCGTCCCAGTCCACCCCGCCATGGTCGGCGAAGGCGGCGTCCTCGCTGGCGATCACCGCGCGCTGCAGGTTCTTTGAAAGGCGATCCTCGTCCACCCATTGCTGGCTCCAGGCGACCAGGCCCTTCTCGGTCGCCAGGCGCCAGATCTCGGAGCGCTGGAAGGTGGTGGACTGCGGCGCCAGCAGATTCATCAGCGCGATGCGGCCGGCGAAATAGAGTTGCAGCGCCACCAGGCCCAGCAGCAGCAGGGCCAGCAGGCGCATCAGCTTGCCGATCATGGTGTCGCCGCCGCCTTCTGCGCGATCGACGCGCGCAGCGCCGCCAGCACCGGCGCGCTGTCGGGGCGAACCCCGCGCCATATATAGAAGGCCTCGGCCGCCTGCTCGACCAGCATGCCCAGGCCGTCGCGGCCCTCGAAGCCATGGGCCGTGGCCCAGTCCAGGAAACCCTGGGCGGCCGGGCCGTACATCATGTCCAGCGCCAGCGCGCCGGGCCGCAGCGCGCTGGCCGCCACCGGCACCGCCGCGCCGCCGAGGCTGGCGCTGGTGCCGTTGACCAGGATGTCGAAGCCCTCGCCGCAGCCGTCCAGCGCGCTGGCGCGCAGCCGCACGCCCTGCTCGGCGGCCAAGGCGGCATGGCCGGCCACCAGGGCCTGGGCCTTGTCGACGCTGCGGTTGGCCAGCGTGATCTCGGCCGGCCGGCCCTCGATCAGGCTGCCCAGCACGCCGGCCGAGGCGCCGCCCGCGCCCAGCAGCAGCAGGCGCTGGCCGCCCAGCGAGCGCACGCGCTCGATGTCGCGCCGCAGGCCGATGCCGTCGCTGTTGTCGCCGAACCAGCCGCCCTGGGCTTCGGTATCGAAGCGCAGCACATTGCAGGCGCCGGCCAGACGCGCGCGCGGCGAGAGCCGGGCGGCCAGCGCATGGGCCTCGAACTTGAAGGGCACGGTGATGTTGCAGCCGCGCCCGCCCGCGGCGGCGAAGCCGCGCAAGGTGGCCTCGAAGGCGTCCAGCGGGCACAGCAGGCGCTCGTAGACCAGGTCCTCGCCGGTCTGCGCCGCGAACATCGCATGGATCTCGGGCGAGCGGCTGTGCGCCACCGGATTGCCGGCGATCACGTAGGTATCGGTCATGGCTGCTGCGCGCTCAAGGTGGTTTCGAGCCCGTCCTCGCGCGTGAAGCGGAAGCGCGAGGTGATCACCAGCACCTCGGCACCCTGGCGCATCGCGGTGCTGAAGGGGCCGAAGGGGGCGGAGGCGCGCACGATTGCGATCGCGCGGCGGTCCAGGATGGTGTTGCCGGAGCCGGCCACGATATCGGTCTCGACCACGCGGCCGCGGTGGTCGACATGGATGTTCAGGGTCAGCTCGCCATAGAGCTTCTTGCCCTGGTATTCGGGGAAGTCGCGCGTGCCGCGCGCCTCGATGCGACGGCGCAGCTGGTCGTAGTACTGGGCATAGACCACCTCGCGGGTGGCCGGGCTGATGTAGCGCTTCTTCGGGCGCGCGTTCTCCTCGTTGACGCGCTTCTCGATCTCGGCCATCAGCTGCACCAGGCGGCGGCGCTTCTCGGCCTGCTCGCGGGCATCGGGCTCGCCCTTGTCGCGCCGCGGGTCGGGCGGCGGCAGCAGGGCCAGCTCGCGCCGCACCCGGGCCAGCAGTTGCTGCTGCTGCTCCATCAGCTGCGCGATGTGGGCGCGCTGAGATTCCGCGGTGTCGCCCAGCTCGATATGCGGGGCCGGCGGCAGCGGCGAGGTGGCGCGGCCGCGCTCGGCCTCGCCACCGCCGGCCAGGTTCGCCTGGGCCAGGGCCTGGGCCTTGGCCGGCGCCTCGTTGCCCTTGGTGTTGACCAGCACCACCTCCAGCGGCGTGTCCTGGAAGATGCGGTTGAAGCCCTCCGGATCGGCGATGCGCAGCATCAGCAGGCCGCCATGCAGGCCCACCGATGCAAGCAAGGCGATCTGCAGCGTGGAGAGCCGGCCCAGCATCGTGGCGTCGGTCGTCAGGCCTGCGGCGCGTCGGCGGCGGGCGTGCCGCCGGCCTCGCCCTCGGGCGACAGATCGATGGCCAGGGTGAGGGCGCCGGTCGGCTCCTCCTCCTCGTCCTCTTCCGTTGCCTCGGCGGCGGCCACCGGCTGGTCATCCAGGCGGGCGACCAGGCTGGCGTGCAGGTCCAGGGTCATCTCGTCGATGCCGGTGATGCGCACTTTTACATGCGCGCCGCGCGGCAGGCTCTCGCAGCCCAGGGCCTTGAACACCAGCGGGAGGGTGTCGGCGCGCACCAGGCCCTCCTTCATCACCGCGGCATCCAGCTCGGTGATGCCCTGCTGCTGCAGATAGCGTAGGGTCCAGAAGCGCTCGATGCCGTTCTGGAAGCCGTTGTAGGCCGAGTAGGCGGCGTCGAAGCCGGAGATGATCGAGAACAGCTGCGCGTCCTTGGGCTTGAACGGCGCCACCAGCGCCGCGGTGCGGCCATGGCGCGCGCAGGCGATGATCTGCCACTGGTTCACCAGGTCCACATAGCGGCGCAGCGGCGAGGTGGCCCAGGTGTATTGCGCCACGCCCATGCCGGCATGCGGCTGGGCCTTGGTGCCCATGCGCACCTTGACGCCCGGCGCCAGGCTGGCCTGGCTGCGGTAGATGCCGGGCAGGCCCAGGCTGTGCAGCCAGCCGCCCCAGGTCGAGTTGGCCAGGATCATCGCCTCGGCGACGATCAGGTCCAGCGCCGAGCCGCGCTGGCGCGTCGTGATGCTGACCTGCTCGCTGCCGTCCGGCTCCTGCGTGCCGCCTCCGTTGTCGAGGCGGAAGTTGTAGTCAGGCCGGTTGAAGGTCTCGGGCTTGCCGCGCACCACCTCGCGCTTGGCCTTCAGGTCGCGGGCCAGGCGGTGGCAGAAGGCCAGCTCGGCGGCGAAGGCATAGTCGGCCGGCGCCGCGCCGGTCAGCGAGGCCTCGGTGATCACCGCGTCCAGCTTGTCGTGGCGCAGATTGCTCTTGATCGGCACGCGCTCCAGTTTCGTCTCGCTGGCCTTGATCTCCAGCGTGGCCTCGTCGAGCGTGAAGTAGATCGACACGGCCGGGCAGTCGCGGCCCTCGATCAGCGTGTAGGTCTGCACCACCTCGTCCGGCAGCATGGTCAGCTTCCAGCCCGGCATGTAGACGGTGGAATAGCGCTCGCGCGCGACCTTGTCGACGGCCGAGTCCGGCTGGATCGCGAGGCCCGGCGCGGCGATATGCACGCCGAAGGTGACGGTGCCCGAACCCAGGCCCTGCACCGACAACGCATCGTCGATCTCGGTCGTGGCCGAATCGTCGATCGAGAAGGCGGCCACCGCGGCCAGCGGCAGCTCGTCCTTGATCTCCGGCGCGGTCAGCGCGGGGAAGCCGGTGCCCTTGGGGAAGTTCTCGAACAGGAAGCGCTTCCAGTGGAACTGGTAGGGGCTGCCGATCGCGCCGGCGCCCTGCAGCAGCTCCAGCGGCGCCTTCTGCGCGCGCTTGGTCGCCTCGACCACGGCCTTGTACTCGGGGCCGTTCTTGTCCGGCTTGAACAGGATCTTGTAGATCTGCTCCTTGATCGCGGCCGGGCATTCGCCCCGGGCCAGTTCCTCGGCCCAGGCCTCGATCTGCAGCGCCTGCTGGCGCTTGCGCTCGATGCCCAGCAGCGCGGCCTTGACGATCTCCTCCGGCGCCTTCTTGAACTGGCCCTTGCCGGCGCGGCGGAAGTAATGCGGCGCCTCGAACAGGCGGAACAGCGCGGCCGCCTGATGCGTCAGGCCGGCCTTGGCGTCGAAATAGTCGCGCGCCAGCTCGGCGAAACCGAACTCGGTCTCGGGGGCGAACTCCCAGGCCAGGTCCAGGTCGATCTCCTGGGCCAGGCGCTGGCCCTCCGCGATCAGCTCGGCGGGCGCGGGCTTGTCGAACTTCAGCAGCACATTGGCCGCCTTCACTTTGACGCGCTTGCCCGACTCCAGCTCGATCTGCAGCGAGCTTTCGGCTTCGGACATCACACGGCCGGCGAGGAACTTCCCGGCGTCATCGAACAGGGCAAACATGGGACGGATTGTCGCCGAAGCCGCGGCCGCTTCCGCCCGGCCGGTTCGCGGGGCCACCGCTACGGGCTGTGGTAGTTTTCCCGGGGTGATGCGCCGATGGTTCTGTGCCACCCTGCGGGCCGCGCAGCAGCCTCCAGCACAGGACCTCCTTCTTGATGAAGCCCGTCATTGCCATGGACATCGGCGGCACGGTCAGCCGTGCCGCCCTCATCAGCGGGACCGACATCCACTGGCGCGCCCAGCGGTCGACGCCTGCCCGGGCCGGCCCCGAGGCGATGCTGGAGACGATGGACGAACTGCTGCGCGAGGCCCCCGCGGCGGCGGCGGCCGATGCCGCGGTGGGCGTGGCGATCGCCGGCCAGGTCGCTGAGGGCCGGGTCAGCGCACACAACCCGGCCCTGCTGCCGGGCTGGACGGACTATCCGCTGCAGGCGCGGCTGGCGCGGCGCTGGGGCCGCGTGGTCCGGGTCTGCAACGATGCGCGCGCCGCGGCCTGGGCCGAGTACCGCCATGGCGCCGGCCGGGGCTGCGACGAGTTCCTGTTCGTCACCGTGTCGACCGGCGTTGGCGCCGGCCTGGTGCTGGGTGGGCGCCTGCACCAGGCGCGCAACGGCATGGACGCCGAGCTGGGCGAGACCCTGCTGCCGGACGGCCGGACCCTGGAGAACCTGGCCAGCGGCACGGCCCTGAACGGGCTGGCGCGCGCGGCCGGCCGCGCCGATGCGCGGGCCCTGTTCGACGCGGCCGATGCCGGCGATGCCGCCGCCGAGGCCCTGCTGGCCGCGGGCATCGCGCAGCTGGCCCGCAAGCTGGGCGATCTGGCGGTGCTGCTGGGCATCGCCCGCACCGCGCTCGGTGGCGGGGTCGGCCTGCGCCCCGGCTATCTGGAACGCCTGCAGCGCGCGCTGGATGGGCTGCCGGCGCTGTACCGGCAGGAGCTGCGGCGCGCCGAGCTGGGCGGCGACGCCGGGCTGGTGGGCGCGGCCGAGCTGGCGCGATGCTGAACCCGGGGGCGGACCTGGCCGCCGGCCCGCGCCGCCCCGCCTGGCTGCTGGCCCTGGGCGTGGCCGCGAGCCTGCTGCTGCTGTCGGTGGGCGCCTGGTGGTGGCTGGCCGAGCAGCGCGAGGACGAGGCGCGCCGCGCCGCGCTGGATCGCACCTGGCTGGAACAGTCGCTGGCCCAGACCCTGCAGATCAATGAGCGCATGCTCAGCAACTGGGCCCATGACCTGGGCACGCCGTCCGAGGCGGCCGCGGCCGAGTTCCAGACCCGCATCGCCGGGCTGATGAAGGACAACCCGGCGCTGCTGGCGGTGGAGCCGATCGACCGGCAGGGCGCGCGCCAGGGCGGGCTGCCGCTGTACCGCGAGCGCCCGGCCCAGCTGCCGCCGCTGAGCGATCCGCTGATTCAATCGGCGGTGGTGCGGGCCCTGACCCTGGAGCAGCCGGTCTACAGCCAGGTGATCGAGCAGGGCGGGGCGCTGTGGGTGCTGGCGGTGCCGGTGCCGGGCGAGCCGGGCGCCGCGCCGGCCGCGCTGCTGGCGACCTACGACCTGGACCGGCTGCTGGAGCAGGAGGTGCCCTGGTGGTTCGTGCAGCGCTACGACCTCAGCCTGGTCGACCGTCATTACAAGCGGCTGGCGCCGCGCGACGGCCATGCGCCCGCCTCGCAGGAGGCGGTGCACCGGATCGGCTTCGGGCCCGAGGCCGGCGGGCTGGCGCTGTGGGTGGCGCCGCATGAGCCGGGCCAGGGTCAGCGCCTGCTGGCCCTGCTGGCCGGCGCGGCCCTGCTGTTCGCGCTGGCGGTGCTGTGGCTGCTGTGGGTGCTGTACCGCTGGCTGCGCGAGCGCCAGGCCGCGCAGCGCGCGCTGTCGGCCTCGCGCGAGCAGCTGCGTGCGGTGCTGGCGGGCCTGGAGTCGGCGGTGTCGGTCAGCGCGCTGGCCGATGGCCGGCTGCTGTTTCGCAACCGGCATCACGAGACGGTGTTCGCCTGCGCCGCCGAGGCGCCCTGCTGCCTGCTGCCGCCCTGGGGGCGGCCGCTGGACGCGGAGCTGCGCGCGCTGGACTGCTTCGACCCGGCGCTGCAGCGCTGGTACCACCTGGAGCGGCGCAGTATGCAATGGGTGGACGGCTCCACCGTGCTGCTGGACATCGCCACCGACATCAGCGCCGAGCGCCAGGCCGCCGACACGGCGCGCGAGCGCGACGATCTGCTGCAGCACACCGCGCGGCTGAGCAGCCTGGCGGAGTTCGCCTCCGGCATCGCGCATGAGCTGAACCAGCCGCTGGCCGCGCTGGCCAACTATGTGGCGGTGGCGGACAGCCTGCTGACCCAGTCGCCGGCACCGCTGCCGCGCATCGAGGACGCGGTGCGCCGCGCCGGCGAGGAGGCGCGCCGCGCCGGCCAGATCATCCAGAGCCTGCGCAACTTCATCCACAAGCGCCGGGTCGAGGTGCGCTCGCATGAGTTAAGCGCGCTGCTGGCCGAGCCGCTGGCCCTGCTGGCACCGCTGGCCCAGCGCCTGCAGGTGGTGCCGCGCGTGCTGCCCCCAGCCGAGCCGGCCCGGCTGGACTGCGACGGCGTGATGATGGAGCAGGTGCTGTTCAATCTGCTGCGCAATGCGCTGGAGGCGCTGGCGACGCTGGAGCAGATGCCGGCCGCCGATGCGCTGGTGCTGGAGATCCGTGCCGAGCCGGGCGAGCCCGAGCTGCAGGTCAGCGTGGCCGACCGCGGCCCGGGCGTGAGCCGGCCCGACCAGCTGTTCCAGGCCTTCTACACCACCAAGGGCGAGGGCATGGGCCTGGGCCTGGCGATCTGCCGCACCGTGATCGAGGGCCATGGCGGCCGCCTGTGGGCCGAGCCCAATCCCGGCGGCGGCGCGCGCTTTTGCTTCCGGCTGCCGCGCTCGGCGCGGCAGGGCGACATCCTTTTAAGCGAGCCACTCACATGCACAGCGACCCTGCCGACCTGATGATGAACCCGCGCGTGGCCGTCATCGACGACGATCCGGCGGTGCGCCATTCGCTGGGCCTGCTGCTGGAGACGCGCGGCTGGCGCGCCCAGCCCTTCGAGCGCGCCGGCGATTTCCTGCAGCAGGCCCGGGCCGCGGATTTCCACTGCCTGGTGATCGATGTGCGCATCCCCGGCATGAGCGGCCTGGAGCTGTTCGCCGAGCTGGGCCGCCAGACGCGCGAGCTGGGCGCCTACCTGCCGCCGGTGCTGTTCCTGACCGGCCATGGCGACATCCCGATGGTGGTGCATGCGCTGCAGCAGGGTGCGCGCGACTTCCTCGAGAAGCCGGCCGATCCGCGCACCCTGCTCGACGCGGTCGGCAAGGCCCTGCTGGTCGACCGCGGCGCGCGCGAGGAACATGCGGCGCGCGCCGGCCTGCTCGGCGAGATCGCGGGTCTGACCGCGCGCGAACGCGAGGTGCTGACCGAGATGGTGGCCGGCTACCTCAGCAAGCAGATCGCCGACCATCTGCAGATCAGCACCAAGACGGTGGAGGCGCACCGCCTGCGCATCTGCCACAAGTTCAATGTGCGCACCGGCATGGAGCTGGCCGCCAAGCTGCGCGAGATCCCGCCCAGCCTGTGGCAGCGACGGGTCTGAGTTGCTTGCTCCGCCTTACTGCAGCGCCAGCGCCAGGAACAGCCAGGCGCCATGCGGCAGCCATTGCTCGCTCCAGCGCCAGGAATGGCGCGGCTCGGTCTCCCAGGGCATGCGGAAGTCGATGCCGGCCTCGTCGTCCAGGCCGGCGGTGATGCCGTTGCAGACGCCCCCCGGCGCGTTCCAGTAGCCCGGTTCGTAGCGCGGGTTGTTGTGGCCCTGGCCCTGCATCATGCAGGCATCGAAGGGGTTGCGGCCGAAGATCCAGTGCAGCGCATCCTGGGCATAGCGCTCGGCCTGCGCATCCAGCGGCGCCGGCAGATCCAGGGTCTTGCCGGCCCAGCGGGCAGCCGCGGCCAGCGAGGCGAGGCGCGCGTTCTCGCCCTGCCACCAATAGCCGCTCTCGTTCTCGTGCGGGAAGAAGAACTGCACCCGGCCGGGCTGTTGCGGCATTTGCACCCACTGGCGCGGGTAGCCGAAAGGATTGACGCCCTGCTCATGGGTCAGGGTCAACTCTTGCGCCAGGCCGCGCCTCAGCCCGGCCCGCGCCGCCGGTGCGCCGGGCGCCTCGGGGCAGATTTCCAGCCAGCGCAGCAGCGCCACATAGGGCAGGCCGGCCTCGGCGGCATGGAAAAAACTGCGCGTGCGCGCGTCGTCGGCCCAGAAGAAGCCGGCCGCGTCCTGGCGCGCCAGCAGGCGCTGCGCGCGCTGCGCGGCGGCCTCGGCATGGCCGGCCGCGCCGGAGGCCGCATGCAGCTCGGTGGCGGCCAGCAGCGCGCAATAGTCGTCGATGATGTTCTCGCGGCCATCGTCCAGGTAGGCGAGGCCCTGCGCCTGCAGATGCGCGAAGCCCAGCTCGGCGGCCTGCAGATAGCGCGCGCGCTCGAACTCGCCGTCGCGCGGCAGCCGGCTGGCGCGCGCCAGCGCCGCGATGCTGGCGCCGGCGCCCTGGCGGAAGCCGGCCCGGTAGCGCGTCGACAGGATGCCCTGCTGGGTGCTGTAGCTGCAGACCTGGCGCTGCGCCACGTCCTTGCTCCAGCGGTCGAACACCGTCATGCAGAAGCTGCCGTCCGGCTGCTGCATGCGGCACAGGAAATCGGCGCCATGCAGGGCCTCGTCGACCATGCGCTCGTCCATCCACAGCGGCGCGGCGGGTGCGGCGTCGCGGCCCGCCAGCAGGTTCCACACCAGCTGCGGCGTCTGCTGCGGGTTCATGTGCTGGGCATAGGACAGGTGCGAGAGGTATTTGGAGGTATCGCCCGAGGCGTCGTACCAGCCGCCGCGCAGGTCCAGGCGCTGCGCCTCGCCGAGCACCGGGCAGTCGCGGTCGGCCCGGTCGAAGAGGCCGGTGCAGCGCTGCGACTTGAAGTAATGCAGCAGGTCCGACAGCAGCTGGCCGTCGTAGATCGAATCGGCGATGGCGAAGGGCGCCGAGATGCAGTGCGACTCGGCCCCCTCCAGCTGCAGGCGGTAGCGCCCCGGCGCTTGCAGCTCGGAGAAGTCGGCGGCCCAGTACCGCCAGTCGCGCCAGCCGGGCACGCCGCCCAGCGGCTGCAGGCGGCCGCGCCAGCGGGCCTGCCCGCCGTCGGGGTCCAGCAGCCGGAAGTCTTCGGTCGCCGGCGAGGTGGTGGCTTGCAGCAGGGCGCACTTGTGCGCGGCGGGCGCGTAGCCCAGGTGGTTGTGCAGGAATTTCATCGTTGGCGGCTCAGTGGCTGGCGCTGCGGGGATGGGCCAGGCCCTGGGCATCGAACAGCAGGGCATGGCGGGCCGGCAGCTGCAGGCGCAGCGCCGCGCCGGTGGCGCAGGGGGGCAGGTCTTGCCGGCTCAGCTTGGCGCACAGGCGCTGCGGCAGGCCGGGCTGGGAGACATAGGCCAGCAGGTGGTCGCCCAGGTACTCGACCAGGTCCAGCCGGCCGGCAGTCGGCGCCGCATCTGCCGGGGGCGCATCGGCGCTCGCCAGCCGCAGATGCTCGGGCCGCAGGCCCAGGGTCACGGCGCTGCCGAGCGCGCTGCGCCGTGCATCGACGGCCACCGCGATGCGGCCGAGGCCCTCGACCTCGACCTGGGCCAGCGCCGCATCGGCGGCGAGCAGCCGGCCCGGCAGCAGGTTCATGCGCGGCGCGCCCAGGAAGCCGGCGACGAAGAGATTGGCCGGGTGCTCGTAGAGCTCGGCCGGGCTGCCGACCTGCTGCACCACGCCGCCGTCGAACACCACGATGCGGCTGGCCAGGGTCATCGCCTCCACCTGGTCATGGGTGACATAGATCATCGTCGCGCCGAGCTGCTGGTGCAGCCGGGCCAGCTCGACCCGCATGTCCTGGCGCAGCGCCGCGTCCAGGTTGGACAGCGGCTCGTCGAACAGGAAGACCTGGGGTTCGCGCACGATGGCCCGGCCGATCGCGACGCGCTGGCGCTGGCCGCCGGACAGGGTCCTGGGCTTGCGCTCCAGCAGATGCGCGATCTGCAGCACCTCGGCCGAGCGCGCGACGCGCACGCGCACCTCGGCCCTGGGCACGCCGGCCATGCGCAGCGCAAATCCCATGTTCTCGGCCACGCTCATGTGCGGGTAGAGCGCGTAGGACTGGAACACCATCGCGATGCCGCGCTGTGCGGCCGGCAGCTCGTTGGCGCGCCGCTCGCCGATGCGCAGCTCGCCGGCGCTGGCGCTCGCCAGGCCGGCGATGATGCGCAGCAGGGTGGACTTGCCCGAGCCCGAGGGCCCGACGAAGACGACGAACTCGCCCGCCTCGATCTGCAGGTCCACGCCCTTGATGACGGGAGCCTGGGGGCCGAAGTCCTTCTCGATCCGATGCAATGTGACGGCGCTCATGGCGGTTCAACCCTTGACGGCCCCGGCGGCGAGGCCCTTGACGAAATAGCGCTGCCCGGCGAAGAAGACCAGCAGCACGGGCAGGGTGGAGACGGCCCCGGCGGCCATCATCAGGTCGTAGCGGTGCTGGAACTGGCTGACGAACAGGCGGATGCCGACCGGGATGGTCTGCACCTCGGCGCTGCTGGTCAGCACCCAGGCGAAGAACAGCTCGTCCCAGGCCAGCAGGAACACGAAGGTGGCGGTGGCGATGATGCCGGGCGCGCTGAGCGGCAGCACGATGCGCACGAAGGCGCCCAGGCGCGAGCAGCCGTCGATGATGGCGGCGTCCTCCAGCTCGCGCGGGATCGCGACGAAGAAGCCGCGCATGATCCAGATGCTGGCCGGCGTGAACAGCGCCACATAGAGGAAGACCAGGCCCTGCATGCTGTCCAGCAGCACCAGGCCGTAGCGCTCGCCGAGCTGGCGGTACAGCATGTAGAGCGGCAGGAAGAACAGCATGCCGGGGATCACCTGGGTCACCGTGATGGCCAGGCTGAAGGCATTGCCGCCGCGAAAGCGCAGGCGCGCCAGCGCGTAGGCGGCGCAGACGGCGCAGGCGGTCGACAGCAGGGTGCTGAGGCCGCAGATGATCAGGCTGTTGCGGAAGAAGCCGAAGAAGTCCACCCGGATCCAGAGCTCGCGGTAGTTCTGCCAGCGCAGATCGAGGCCGGCGCCGAGCTGGGCGCCGTTGGCGATCTCGCTGTAGTTGCGCAGCGAGGACAGCAGCATCCAGGCGATCGGCAGCAGCGAGAGCCCGACGATGGCCCAGGTCAGCAGGTCGAGCAGGGCGCGCGCGCGCGGCGAGGGCTTAGGCATGGGGGGTATCGCTCATCTGCTGGCGGAAGGCGCGCAGCCACAGGCCGACGAAGACCAGCATCAGCGCCATCATCACGAAGGACACCGCCGCGCCCTGGCCGAACAGCCAGTAGCTGAAGGACTGGCGGGTCAGCAGCGGCATCAGCAGGTCGGCCCATTCGCCCGGATAGCCGGCGCCGTTGCCGAACATCATCGAGACCAGGTTGTAGGAATAGATGTTGTCGATGATCTGGAACATCAGCTGGATCAGGATCACCGGCTTCAGCAGCGGCAGGGTGATGTGCAGGAATTGCTGCCAGCGGCTGACGCCGTCCAGGGTCGCGGCCTCGTAGGGGTCCTCGGGGATGGACTGCAGCGCGGCCAGGAAGATCAGCATCAGCACCGGCCAGGTGCGCCAGACGGTGGGGATCACGATGGCCCAGAAGCTGTTCGCGCCGATCAGCCAGAAGGGGCGCTCGTCCAGCAGGTGCAGCCAGTCCACCAGCACGGTGTTGATGATGCCGACGTCGCGCTGCCACATGAAGCCCCACAGCGAGCCCACCACATAGGAGGGCACGATCCAGGGCAGCAGCAGCAGGGTGCGGGCCAGGTTGCGGCCGGGGAAGTCGCGGTTCATCAGCAGGGCCATGCCCAGGCCGATGGCGATCGCCGACAGCGAGACCACCGCCGTGTAGAGCAGGGTGTTGCGCAGCGCCAGGCCGAGGCCGGCGCGCAGCGGGCTGGCGCCGTCGAACAGCACGCGCCGGTAGTTGTCCAGGCCGACGAAGGGCGCGTCCAGATACTGGGCCAGCGTGAACTGGTTCAGTTTCAGCAGCGACATGTAGAAGCCCTGCAGGATCGGCGTCAGGTTGACCGCCGCCATCAGCAGCAGGGCCGGCAGCAGCAGCAGGTAGGGGAAGGGATCCGGGCGGCGGCGCGGCAGGCGCGGCGCGGCGGCGCGGGGCATGGGGCTGCTCATTGCGCGGCGTTCAGCACCTGGTCGGCTTCCAGCGCGGCGGCGTCCATCGCCTGCTTGACGGCCAGCGGCGAATACTTGCCGCGCACGCCGCCCACCATGTCGAACATGCTGCCGAGGTTCTTCAGGTAGACCGATTCCAGCGGCCCCCAGCCGGCCACGCTGGGGTAGTGGCGCCCGTTCTTTGCCAGCGCCAGGAACTGCGCGACATGCGGGTCGCGCTTGAGCTGCGGGTCGTCCATCGCGTCCAGCCGGGTCGGCAGCATGCTGGACATCTGGCTGTATCGCAGCTGCGCCTCGCGCCCGGTCAGGTAGCTCAGCAGCTTCCAGGCCTCGGCCTTGTGCTTGGAGGATTTCATGATGGCCAGCGAGGAGCCCGACAGCAGGGTGGCGTTGCCCTTCAGGCCGGCGGGGTAGGGGGCGATTGCGAAGTTGCTGGCGGCCAGGGTCTCGAGCTGGCCGCCCTTGGCCTTGGGTGTGGCCATCTGCTTGAGGATCCAGGGGCCGGTGAAGATCACCGCGTACTGGCCGTTGAAGAAGCCGGACTCGATCTGGCCGGAATCCTTCTCCAGCGCGCCGCGGGGCACCAGGCCCTCGGCCGCGAAGCTGGTGTAGTAGACGATGGCCTGCACCGCCTCGGTGGCGTTCAGCGCGGAGCGCTTGCGGTCGGCGCTGAGGAAATCGCCGCCCGCGCTCCAGATCCAGGGCGCCATGTTGTGCACCACGTTCCAGTCGTTCTTGCCGGGGTAGCCGAGGGCCGCGATCTTCTTGCCGGCGATCTCGGTGCCGTTGATCTTCTGCATCGCCTGCTTGAAGCTGCCCCAGTTGGCGAAGGCGTCGCGCGGGTCGACGCCGGCCTTCTTGAACACATCGGTGCGGTAGAAGGCGGCGCGCGCATCGGCATACCAGGGCACGGCATAGATCTTCGGGTCGTCATGGCGGTGCGTGGTGCTCCACATCACCGGCATGAAGGCCTGGGCCCCGCCCAGCTCGCGCTGCTGCTGGGCGCCGATGCTTTCCAGCGCGCCCATCGACGAGACCGCCGGCACCCAGGTGCTGCCCAGCTCGATCACGTCGGGCCCCTGGCCCGAGGCCGCGGCGGCGGTGACCTTGGCCCAGGCGGACTCCCAGTTCAGCACCGTGACATTGACGCGCAGCGCCGGGTTGGCGGCCAGGTGCGGCTTGAGCAGCTCGCGCATATCGGCCTGCTGCTGCTCGGTGGTGGACATCACCCAGAGGTTGAGCTCGGCCGCGCGGGCCGAGCCCAACGCGAGGCCGGTGGCCAGCAGGCCTTGGGCCAGACGGAAGAGGAGGGGATGCGGCTGCTGTGGGCTCATGGGTGGATGCGGGAAAAATGCCTGCTGCTGTTCTGGCCGGCTATTTCAGGACAGCGCGGCCCGCGCCACAAGCCGAGGTTCTACGCCGCCACCCCGGTAGTTTTCCGGGGGTGACAAGGTAACTCTCTGAATGGTCGGCCCGCCGGGGCTGCCGTCCAATGCAGCGCAACCGATCCACCTACCCACCCATTCATCCACCTTCACGGAGCCGACATGGTCCTGACAAGAAAGCCGGTGGCCGCAGCAGCGGCGCTTCTCACGCTCAACTTGCTGCTGGCCGCTGAGGCCCGGGCGCAGACTCCGGCGGTCAAGGAGGAGGCCAAGACCACGCTGGACACGGTGGTCGTCAGCGGCATCCGCGCCTCGCGCGAGGCCTCGCTGAACCAGAAGCGCAACGCCGACGGCATCGTCGAGGTGATCACCGCCGAGGACATCGGCAAGCTGCCCGACAAGAACGTGGCGGACGCGGTGCAGCGCATCCCCGGCGTCAATATCAGCTCGGGCGCCGGCGGCGAGGGGGGCTTCTCGGAGAACGATCGGGTCAGCATCCGCGGCACCAGCGCCAGCCTGACGCAGACCCTGATCAACGGCCATGCGGTCGGCACCGGCGACTGGTATGTGCTGAACCAGACCGATGCGATGGGGCGCAGTGTCAGCTACTCGCTGCTGCCCTCGGAGATCGTCAGCCGCATCACGGTCTACAAGAGCGCGCAGGCCGACCTGGTGGAGGGCGGCGTGGCCGGCGCGGTCGACATCGAGACGCGCCGCCCGCTGAGCTTCAAGAACGCCTTCACCGCCGAGCTCTCGGCCCAGGCCCTGTACTCCAGCCTGGCCGCCAAGACCGATCCGCAGGTCAATGCGCTGTTCAACTGGAAGAACGCGGCCGGCAATGCCGGCGTGCTGGTGCAGCTGTTCTCCGAATCGCGCAGCGAGCGGCGCGACGGCCAGGAGGTGTTCGGCTACGGCGTGATCGACCCGCACAGCGCGGCGGCCCAGGCCCATCCGGAGCTGGCCGGCGTGCTCTACCCGAACCAGATCAACAACAACCTGTTCACCCAGAAGCGCATCCGCCGCGGCGGCCTGTTCGACATCGAGATCAAGCCCAGCGCCGCGCTGACCCTGGATCTGAACGGCTTCTACTCGCGCATGTCGGCGGTCAACTTCGACCATAGCTTCATGGCCAACCCGGACGAGATGCTGAACATCGACCATGCGAACGCGGTGCCCACGCAGTTCAAGGTGGTCAGGAACATGCTGACCGAGGCCAGCTTCGACCCGGTGGCCGGGCATTCGCCGGGCACGGTGGACAGCATCGCGCGCCCCGGGGCCGCCTCGAAGTCCTGGTACCTGGACTTCAACGGCAAGCTGCGCGTCAACGACCGGCTGCTGCTCAGCGCCAAACTGGGCACCACCCGCGGCCTGGGCAGCACGCCGGGCGATCTGGGGCTGGAGTCGGCGCTGCCGGTCGGCGGGCTGAGCTACCGCACGCATGGCCTGCAGCGGCCGGCCGGCGTGAGCTTCACCGGCTTCGACAGCGGCGACTACCGCGCCACCGAGGTGCTGGGCGCCTGGTGGTCGGTGGTCAAGGTGGTGGATCGCGAGCATTACGCCCAGGCCGATGCCGAGCTGGGCCTGGATCTGGGCCTGCTCGAATCGGTCAAGTTCGGCGTGCGCATGGCCGACCATCTGCGCGACCTGAAGCAGCCGGTGAACGGCGGCTGCGGCTGGGGCGGCGTGCCGGTCTGCACCGAGCTGGCGCCCTGGGACGGCGCGCGCTATCCCGGCAACTACGGCCGCGCGATGGGCGCCGACGGCATGCCGCCGATGTGGCTGCAGAGCCGCCAGACCATCGAGGACTACATCTACCGCCATGGCACGCCGCAGTTTGCCAAGCGCTGGGGCGAGTTCACGGTCAAGGAGCGCAGCCACGCCGCCTACGCGATGGCCAATCTGGGCGGCGAGCAATGGCGCGGCAATGTCGGCCTGCGGGTGGTGAAGACGCGCCAGAAGGTCGCCTACAACCTGGTGCCGGATCGCGACGGCAAGCCCGACGAGTACACGCCGGTGTCCGATGCGCGCTCCTATACCGATGCGCTGCCCAGCGCCAGCCTGCGCTTCAACCTAGCGCCCGACCTGGTCTCGCGCCTGTCGGCGGCGCGCACCATCACCCGGCCCGACTACAGCTCGATGGCCGGCGCCATCACCTCGATCGACGCGCTGACGAACACCGGCAACAGCGGCAATGTCGAGCTGAAGCCGATCCGCTCGAACAACTACGACGCGACCCTGGAGTGGTACTTCGCGCCCAAGTCGTTGCTGTCGCTGGGCCTGTTCTACATGGACATCGGCTCCTTCGTCGGCTACGGCACCAGCATCCAGATGCTGCCCAACCCCTCGCACAACGGCGCGATCGAGCCCTTCAGCATCTCGATGCCGACCAATGTGCGGGCGAAGAACAAGGGCCTGGAGCTCAGCCTGCAGCAGGCCCTGGGCGGCGGCTTCGGCTTCTCCGCCAACTACACCCATGCCCGCGGCCGCGACCAGGACGGGCAGGCGATGGTGGGCTCGTCCCGCCACACCTACAACCTTGAAGGCTACTTCGAGAACGAACGCTGGAACGCCCGCCTGGCCTATACCCACCGCTCCGACTACCTGGTGGGCCTGGACCGCTCCTACGCCCAGCATGCGGCGGGCGTCGGCAACCTGGCGGCCTCGCTGAACTACAAGATCAACGAGCATCTGTCGCTGCAGATCGACGGGCTGAACCTGAACAACCCGACCCTGAAGTACTACGGCGAGACCAAGGACCAGCCCCGCGCCTTCTACAGCAACGGCCGGCAGATTTTCGTGGGGATACGCGCGTCGCTGTGAGGGCGGGGCGGAACGGGCGCTGGGGCTTGCGCTCGATGCTGCTAGCTGGCTGCTGCTTTTTGCGGCACGCCAGCTTTTGTCCTGGCACGGCAAGCACTTGCGGCACCCGACCTCAGCTTGTCCCGCGACTTGTCCACAGGGGCGGTGGACAAGCGGCACCTGTGTGGTGAGGCGATGTCGGGGGAGATGGGGTGTGAGCGGGTCGAGGAGCACCGACGTTGGCTTGGTGCCAAATCGAGAGTGCATCTGTCTATGGAGCTACGTGCTGGGGTTTGGCCCGTGGCGGAGCGCTGGGGCCATGGCAACATAGGGAGCACGCGCACAACAACAATAAAGAAGCGCAGCAACACAACAAGAGAAGAGAACCCGGCGGCGTTCACGAGTTTTCGGATTCGTCGGATTTTTAGTTGTCGTGATCAACGGCAATAGGGACGGAACAGCATGATCCATCAGGCACTTGGCTGGCGCGCCAGCGTCGGTAGTAGGGCGACACATGCCGTGACAAGAGGCGTAGGCTGTCGCCCGATGACGCGTAAGGCCGCGCAATCCACCCACCTCGTCACCGCTGCAGCTTTCAATGCCCTGTGCCTACCGTGATGCAACCGAAGCTATTTCAGATCATCGGGGGCGAGATTCGGCAACTCATTTCGGGCATGGGCGGATGTTTCGCGTCCAACCGAATCACGGTGGACGGAGCGCCAGTTGGCTACATGTATCGTGAGCCACCAGACAACGAAACCGATAGTGGTTGGCGGTTCTTTGCAGGTGACGAGTCGGAAGAGTACGCAGACACGCCCGACAACTTCGCTATCTATGACGTGAACACCATCTGCAATTACGACCCTGCTGTCATTCCGTACCTTAGTGCGCCTGCTGGTATGGCCTACGGCCGCATTCTCGGCACAGCCGACTTTGCACAGGAATCTTCTGATGACGAAGATGATGTCTAACCCGCAGTTCCAGCCGACTCCCAACGGCGCGGCTGAACGCAATCGTTGAGGCTGTAAAAAATCTCCCCGGTGCGGGAGTCTCCGAATAGCGCGGTCAGGCGCCGGGCGCTGCAATCGAGGCCGAGTCAGAGGAGGCCACGGATGCCGCGCTACAAGCCTCAGGTCCGAGGTGCGATGTTCCTGCCGGTGGTGCTGTCGGAGCAGCTGGTGCCGGGCAGCTTTGCCTTTGCGCTGAACCTGCTGGTGGATGAGGAGCTGGACCTCTCGGCGCTGGACGCGCGCTTTCGCAACGAAGAGGTGGGCGCCAGCGCCTACGACCCGCGCGTGCTGCTCAAGATCGTGCTGCTGGGCTACAGCCGCGGCCTGGTGTCGAGCCGGCAACTGGAGCGGGCCTGCGAGCATGACATCCAGTTCATCGCGATCAGCGGGGACAGCCACCCCAGCCATGCGCAACTGGCCAAATTCGTCAGCGGCCTGGGGCCGCAGATCAAGGCGCTGTTCCATCAGGTGCTGCTGACCTGCGATGCGCAGGGCTTGATCGGTCGAGAGCTGTTCGCCATCGACGGCGTGAAGCTGCCGGCCAACGCCAGCAAGGAGCGCAGCGGCACGCATGCGGAATTGCTCCACCGGGCGCGCCGGCTGGAGAAGGCGGCCGAGAAGATCGTGAGCCTGCACCAGGCGCAGGACAGCCGCACCGGGACGCCCGGCGATGAAGCACTGCAGGCGCGCCGCCAGCAGCGTGTGGACGCCCTGCGCCGCGAGGCCCAGCGCACGCGAGAGTTCCTGCGCACCACGACGCCGCGGCGTAACCGCAAGGGCCAGGAGCTCAAGACCAACATCACCGATCCTGACAGCGCCAAGATGGCCACCAGCAAGGGCGTGATCCAGGGCTATGCGGCCCAGGCCGCGGTGGACGCGCGGCACCAGGTCATCATCGCGGCGGACATCACTGGCTCCGGCTCGGAGCAGGCCATGCTGCTGCCCATGGTGGAGCAGGCACGGCCCTTCGCTGACGCGCAGACACTCGTCACGGCAGACGCTGGCTACCACAGCGATGTCAACGTGCAGGCCCTGCACGCGCAAGGCAGGCCCGCGCTGATTGCCGACACGCAGATGCGCCAGCGCGATGAACGCTTCAAGGACCACGCTCAGCACAAAGCCCAGCCCGACCCGCTCTACGACAAGCAGGCCACCGGGCAGGGCAAACCATCGATCAAGCACTTCGGGCCGAGCGACTTCCGATTTGATCCAAAGGCCAGGACGGCGATCTGCCCGGCCGGCCAGACGCTGCGCAGCAGCGGGGCGATCTACCAGGTGGGCAAGGGCCAGCGGCGCGAAGACTTCAAGGCCAGGCCCGAGGATTGCCAAGGCTGCGCGCTGCGCACCCAGTGCCTGCGCCACCCCGAACGCACAGCTGCACGCAAGGTCTCGCTGTTCCACGCCAGAGAGCTCGACCCGAACGATCCGAGTCAGCGCATGCGCCGGGCCATCGACAGCCCGCAGGGGCGAGCGTTGTACAGCCGGCGCATCGCCACGGTGGAGCCGGTGTTCGCCAACCTGCGGCACAACAAGCGGCTGAGCCGCTTCACGCTGCGCGGCGCGGCCAAGGTGGGGGCACAGTGGCAGTTGTTCTGCTTGGTGCACAACATCGAGAAGTTGGCGCACAGCGGCTGGAGGCGGTGAGGGCCACAGCCAGGGCCGTGATATCCCCCATCAGCAGGGTTCGGCAGCGCTCACAGGCGCCCGCAGTTGGCGCCACAATCATCCGGAATGAAAACTCTGCTGAACCAGCTCCCGTTCCGCTCGTCAAAGTCCATGACGCGTGGGCAGAGGGTTATTGGACAGCTTCGTTAGGCCGCACCTCGAGTCACCGCCTTGTCGCGCCTCCACCTTGCCCCCTTCAATCGCGAAGACGCCGCGGCTATCTACGCCTTTATGGGCGACCGAGCGGCCATGGAGTTCACGTATGTGGCACCGACTCTCGCGGCATGCACCGAGCGGCTCCAAGCCTGGGAGAACCGGCGTACCGTTGACCGGTTTGCTCCGTGGGTAGTCCGCAGTCCGGAGCAGCGTGTCATTGGTTGGGGCGGTCTTGGCGTTGATCCCGAAGACCTCGCATGGGGGCCGGAGGTCATCTATGCGTTGCACCCGTCGACATGGGGTCTGGGCTACGCAACGGAGCTTGTACGCCTTACGCTTCACCTTGCCTTCAACGAGCTTGGTCTGCCGAGCGTCGCGGCATTCGTACACCGCGGCAACGCTGCGTCGCTCGCGGTACTGCGCAAATGCGCCGGCACATATCTTGGCTTCGCGTCCACGCTTGATCGCGAGCACTTCCGCTTTACTGCACCGGCTACTGTCGGCGAAGGTACGGCCGTTCGAGGGTGGAAGACCGGTGCCGTCTAAACCGTCATTCCAGTGAGTCGCCTCCGGCGTCCGCTGAAGTCCAAGGTTCCAATATGCGACACATCAATCGTTCTTTCGTTCTGGCCATGCTGGTATTGGGTTCGAACGTCTTCGCCGCCGATTCAAGCAAGGAGCTGCCCTGGTCCTCGGTTCACTTGGAAGGCATGCGCCTGCAGCTCGTCAGCCCAAAGGCCAAAGATCGGTCTGTAGGACTCTTTTTTGGCAAAGGCGGTCACCTGGCAATCACCAGCTGCACCGAAGGCACCTGCACCGGCCCGCTGACGACCTGGAAGATCGAGAACAATCGCCTCAAGACGGGCTTCGCACCCACTGAAGGTATTGCGCTCATTGGTGTAGCCGCCAACAAGCTCACTCTTCGGGAGCCGTCTGGAAAGATCGTTGTCTATGAAATCGTAGAGAAGAGCGGTTCCTAATCATGGGATCCAACGGATGCCTAGCGGCGCCGTTGATCGGCAAAGTTACATGAACACACGCATCGCCGCTTGCTCTTGCGGTCAACTGACCGCAACCGTTCTTGGCGAACCCGCCAGGGTCTCCATCTGTCATTGCTTGGCCTGTCAGCGAAGGACCGGAAGTGTCTTCGGTGCCCAGGCGAGGTTCTCACAAGAACAGGTTTCCGCTGACGGCGCGGCCAGCGAGTACCTGCGGGTTGGCGATGCGGGCTCGCATGCGCGGTTCCGCTTTTGCCCGAACTGCGGTTCCACCGTTTATTACACCGTCGATGAGATGCCCAGGGTCGTCGTCATCCCTGTCGGCGCCTTCGCCGAACCAGGCTTTCCGGGGCCGACGTTCTCTGTCTACGAGGAGCGCATGCACGGCTGGGTTGGCCTTCCCGTGAACATCGAGCACATGGCGTGAGGCTGCTGAGCAGCCTACCTGCCATCCCGGTGGACCGCCTTCGGCGGCCGTTGAATTCGTTAAGCATCTCAATGATCAGCACATCAGTAGACAAGCTGTTGGCTCGCTACTCGGCGAGACGACGCAAGGGGATAGATGGCGGTCGTCATCATATGCACAGTGTCATTGTTCGGATAGCGTTGCTTGTCGCGCTCACGCCTGTGGCAGCTTGCGCGCCCTGGCCGCATATTGAGTACTTACGACCGAGCGCTGAGGGGCGGCTCTTGGACGACGGAAAGCCGATTGCCGGCGCCGAGGTTTTTCTGGGTGCGATGCCCGGAACGAACGATCCATGCGCTGAGATGGGTGATCGAGTGGCTACTTCGGCCATCGATGGGAGTTTTCATGTTTCAGCGCGTTCGCGTACGGCGCTGATCAAGTCCCTACTTAGCCCTGCGTCCGAGACTGGAAAGATCACTGCCATTTGCATCCGTCGTCCGGGCGCCGATGTGCAGATTGGGGCGCTGATAGTGATGTTTATCGATATGCCGACGAGCGTCTCGCTTGACTGCGACGTTTCGAAGAAGAAAAGAGCAAGCAGCGAGGCGGGTAATGCGCAGATATCAAGTCCACTGGGCCAGCCGCAACTTTGTCAAGCTGTGCGGGTGCCACGAGATGCGGGATAAGCTGTCGCTCAATCCGGGTCGCATAAGCAGGCCGCGCTCTTGGCTCAGTTTCAAAATCAGGCCTCACAAGGAATTCCATGGAAATCCAGATCGTCGAGTTCCCGGAGGCCGCAGTGGCCGCGGTGGAGCACCGCGGGCCGCCTGAGCTGGAACACGAGACCTCCCAGCGCCTGATCCGCTGGCGCATGCGCAACGGCATTTCACCGCAGCAGGGGCGTACCTTCGGCATCCACTACACCGATCCGGGCCGCATCGCGCCCGAGCTGCACCGCGCGGACTTCTGCGTGTCCTACTCAGGCCACATCGAACCCAATGACGAGGGTGTTGTGGCCAAGGTGATTCCGCGCCTTCGCTGTGCGGTCGCCCGGCACACTGGCTCCCGCCGCTACATCACGGCCGCCGACTATCTGGGCCGGGTGTGGTTGCCACAGAGCGGCGAGACCGCCGGAGCGTTTCCGATCTTCTTTCGTTACGTCAATGTGGGGCCCGGCGTTCAGGAGCACGAGATGCTGACGGACGTGTATCTGCCTCTCGGGGCTATCGCCGAGACCTGATGCTTCATCAAGCAGCTTGGCTCAAATCATGCGTCATAGGCGGAAACTCCCCGAATCATGAGCGGCTCCACTGCTACTACTTCATCAACCGTCTTCTCCATCCGCTGCTACTGCGGCGCGGTCACGCTTCAAGCAAACGCAGCACCGGGAAGCTTCGTCAATTGCCGTTGCGGGCAATGCCGCCGACTCAGCGGCGCGGCCTTCACCTCCTGGGCCAGCTTCGCAAGAGAGGCAATTCCCCTGTCGGGCAACGAGCCCCTGACTGCGTTCAAGGTGAGCGACAAGGTCACGCGCC
Source organism: Roseateles sp. DAIF2 (assembly GCF_015624425.1). Taxonomy (NCBI): domain Bacteria; kingdom Pseudomonadati; phylum Pseudomonadota; class Betaproteobacteria; order Burkholderiales; family Sphaerotilaceae; genus Roseateles; species Roseateles sp. DAIF2. Next base: position 1,392,062 of record NZ_CP049919.1, read on the forward strand.
ACTTCTGCCGTGTTTGTGGCTCGCATGTCTTCACGTTCGACGGTCGATTACCAAAGATTCTTGGGGTTCCTGCGGGCGCCATTGAGGGTTCGAGTCTGGCTCCGCCCAGCGCGCATTACTTCGTTGATCACAAGGCCGCCTGGTATGACATCGGCGTTGGTCAGCCTCGGTTCGGCGGAGAGTCCGGTGTTCAACCCCTGGCCTCCTAGCGCTCCATCGAGGGGCGTTACCCCGGTGGGCGGCCGTGCCTTGATTGGACTTGGCTGGGCATCGCATTCGAGCCGTATGCCATGTTGACGCTCTACAAGATCGCCTTGGCGCCGGCCTTGCTGTTGCAGGGCTCGCATCTTCGTAGAACGGCGCTCCGCTTGCCCGAGGCAGCCGGCCCGCGTTCGGGATTGTTTGGTGCTGCTGGCGATACCGCTGCTGCGCCGCTGAGGCTGCTCTTCGTGGGCGATTCCTCGGCCGCCGGCGTCGGTGTCGACTGGCAGCATGAGGCGATGCCGCATCAGGCGGCGGAGATCGTCGCATCCAGGCTGAACCGCCCCGTGCATTGGCAGTTGCTGGCCAAGTCCGGGGCCAATACTTGGGAAGCCGCTGGGCTCTTGCGCGCGCATGAGCGCGAGCTCGAGTTTGAGCTTCATCATCCGTTCGATATCGTTGTCACGGCACTCGGCGTGAACGATGTGACATCGCAGCACAGCGCGAGGCGCTTTGTCGCGGACTACGCCTCGCTGCTGCAAGCGGTGCGCGAGCGAACGGGCGCATTCCGCGCGGTCGTCTCCGGTCTGCCGCCAATGCGCAGTTTGCCGGCTGCCCCTCAACCTCTGCGCTGGTATCTTGGCCAATGTGCGTCACGCCTGGATCAGGCGCTCCATCGGTTCTGTGCATCGGACGCCAATCTGCGCTTCGTCTCGCTGGGCTGGGCCAAGGCGCATGAGATGGCGGCCGACAAGTTCCATCCCGGCAAGGGTCAGTACCGGCAGTGGGCGGAGATGGTGGCGGAACAAGTCATTGCCCTGGTGCAGCTCAGTCCGTCATCCATCGGACCGTCTGCCGCGGCCGTTGAATTCAATCGTTATGAATCGACCCGGGTTTCCTAGACACCCATGAGCCGTTGGGAATGGCGTCGTTCGAACTCAACGGGCGAAGTGTCGCCGGCGGTTCCGTGACGCCGCTTGGGGTTGTAAAACATCTCGATGTAGTTGAAGACGTCGGCGCGGGCGTCGTTGCGCGTGGCATAGACCTGGCGGCGGATGCGCTCGCGCTTGAGCAACTGGAAGAAGCTCTCGGCCACGGCGTTGTCATGGCAGTTGCCGCGCCGGCTCATGCTGCTGACCAGGTTGTGGTCGCGCAGGAACGTCTGCCACTCATGGCCGGTGAACTGGCAGCCCTGGTCGGAGTGGACCGTAACGGCCTGTCTGGGCTGGCGGCGCCATAACGCCATCAGCAGTGCATCCAGCACCAGGCTGGTGTCGATGCGACTGCCCATCGACCAGCCCACCACCTGGCGCGAGAACAGGTCGACCACGACCGCCAGGTACAGCCATCCCTCGTGCGTGCGGATGTAGGTGATGTCGGTCACCCAGGACTGGTTGGGCTCGGCCGCCGTGAACTGGCGCTGCAGGTGGTTGGGTGCAACGACTGCAGGCCTGCCCCCGCGCACGCCTGGGCGGCGCCGGTAGCCGGTCTGCGAGCGCAGACCTTCGAGCTTGAGCAGCCGCGCCACGCGGTGCTTGCCGCAGCGCTCGCCGAGGTCGCGCATGTCCAGCGTCAGCTTGCGATAGCCGTACACGCCGCCGCTCTCCAACCAGGCCTGCTTGAGCAGCCCGGTCAGCCGCAGGTCATCCTTGGCCCTGGCGCTCTGCGGCTCAGCCCTCCATGCGTAATAGCCGCTCGGGTGCACCTGCATCACCTTGCACATGCGCCGCACGCTGTACTGGGCCTCGTGCGCCTTGATGAACGCGTACCTCACCCGGACTGTTTGGCAAAGTACGCGGCGGCCTTTTTTAGGATGTCGCGCTCCTCGGTCACGCGCCGCAGCTCGGCCTTCAGCCGCCGCAGTTCCTCGGCCTGCGAGACCTGTGCCTGCCGCTCGGCGCCCGGCGCCGAGTACACCTTGATCCACTTGTACAGGCTGTGCTGGCTCACTCCGATCCGTGCCGACACGTCGGCCACCCGGTGGCCTCGCTCCGTGATCTGCTTGACCGCCTCGATCTTGAATTCTTCTGGGTAGGGTTGGTTGGTCTTCATGGCACCTCCTATTGGGCCTCAGATTGAGACTCGAAGGTGTCTACTGAATCCGGGTCGATTCACAGCGTGCTCCGACATTGGCCAGAGAACGATGCAGCGATCGAGCAGCGATTCGGCCTGCCGATCGGAAGCATCAGAAAGACGGCTTTCGATGGGGGCGCGTCTGACGCCAGCGATCATCGGCCGCATCTCGGATGAGCAGTGGCGGCGGCAGATCGTCGCCGCGTTGGCGGACTTGCATCCCGGCGTGGACTGTGCTTCGGCCGTGATGGAGTGGTCGGCCCAGCCTGGCACCCTAGCCTGGGAAGCGTTCGAGCTGCTGCGGTCCGCCGCGAGAAACTCCTCGGCCAAGCTGGTCCTTGTGACGAACGCGACAACACGGCTTCGTCAAGACCTGGAGGTTCTCGGACTTGGCCTCGCTTTTGGTGCGGTGGTGAACTTCAGCGAGCTCGGCCATGCCAAACCCGACTCGACCATCTTCGCCGCCGCTCTTGCCGCAGTGGGTTGCGCAGCCAGCGAGGCCCTGTTCGTGGACGACAGCCTCCAGAATGTCGAAGCGGCCCTTGGCCTCGGAATCAAGGCGCATCGCTGTCAAGGCATTGATGGATTTGGTGACTTCCTTGCAGATGCAGGTGCGCTGCCGAACGCGGACTAAGCGCTTGGTCGAATCGAAGCCAGCGAGGCGCTCGGCCTGACCACGGCATCCCTCAAACCGTCATCCCCCCCGACACCTCCAGCACCGCCCCATTCACATAGCTCGCCTCGTCGCTGGCCAGGAAGGCATAGACATTGGCGATCTCCTCGGGCTTGCCCAGGCGCTTCAGCGGCACATGCTCCTGCATCTGCGCGATCACCTTGTCGGGGATGGTGGAGAGTATGGGCGTTGCGATGAAGCCGGGCGCCACCGCGTTGACGCGCACGCCCTTGGGGCCGAGCTCGCGGGCCCAGGTCTTGGTGAAGCCGATCACGCCGAACTTGGTCGCGGCGTAGTTGGTCTGGCCGAAGTTGCCGTAGATGCCGACCACCGAGCTGGCGTTCAGGATCACGCCCGTGCCCTGGGCCGTCATCGTGTCGGCCACCGCCTGCGCGCAATGGAACACGCCGCGCAGGTTGACGTCGATCACCGCGTCGAACTGCGCCAGGCTCATCTTCTGCAGGCGCGCGTCCTTGGTGATGCCGGCGTTGTTGACCAGCACGTCGATGCGGCCGAACTCCTCCAGCACCGCGGCCACCATCAGGTCCACCGAGACCCGGTCGGTCACGTCGACGATATGGCCCAGCGCGGTGGCGCCCAGCGCTTCGCAGGCCCTGACCGCGGCCTGCACGCCCTCGGGCTTGAAGTCGCAGATCACGACATGGGCGCCCTCGCGGGCGAACTTCAGCGCGGTGGCCAGGCCGATGCCCTGGGCGGCGCCGGTGATGATGCAGACCTTGTTGGCAAGGCGAAGTGATGGGCTCATAGCTGGAGGAAGTCGGTCAGTTCGTGGAGGTAGTCGTCGAAGTCCGAGAGGCCATGGTCGCTGCCTTCCAGCAGCTTGATGCGGGCGGCCGCGTAGCGGGCCTGCATCTCGCGCCAGTCCAGCACCTCGTCGCCCTTGGCGATCACGGCCAGATAGCGCTCGGGGCGGGTCAGCGGCCCGTCCAGCGTCAGCGCGCGCAGCTCGCCGACGAATTCGGGCCGGAAGTAGAAATGCTGGCTCGGGTCCTGCCAGCAGCTCTGCTCGCCCAGATAGGCGGCCAGGTCGCCCGCCGGGTCGACGGCCGGGTTCAACAGCACCGCCGGCACCCCCAGGCGCTCGGCCAGCAGGGTCGCGTAGAAGCCGCCCAGCGAGCTGCCCATCAGGGCCATCGATTCGCGCGGCCAGTCGGCCACCAGGCTTTCGGCCAGCGCGATCGCCTCGGCCGGCGAGGGCGGCAGCTGCGGGCAGGCAAAGCGCAGGTCCGGGCGCCGCTCGGCCACCCAGGCCGCCATGCGCCGCGCCTTGGCCGACAGCGGCGAGGAGCGGAAGCCGTGCAGGTAAAGCAGGTGGGTGGTGGTTTTAGTTGAAGTCTTCTCGGGAGCCATGGCGGGGCAGTCTATCGGGCCGCCCCGCGGCGGTCTGTCCGCTGGGCGTCTGTGCGTTCGGGTTTTGTGCGCACAGCGCGCGGGGTCATGCGATGAGGCGCGGATTCGAGGCGCTGGCTGGCGTTGCGCCGCATTGACGTTGGGGCCAACCCGGGGGACAGTTGCCCACCTTCAATTTCTACCCCCAACCCGGCCGGCAGGCGGGCCTACCGGCCCGCGCCGCCCCGCTGACGATATAGAGAAGAGTGAGTGTCTGCATGAGTCCTGTCGACAAATCCGGTCTGACCCTGGTCGCCGCCGCGGCCGTCCTGCTGCTGAGTGGCTGCGCCACGACCACCACCGCGCCCGAGGGCAGCAAGCCGGCCGCCAGCGCCGCCGCTGCGCCCGCCAACGGCGCCTCGGCGCCGGCCTCGGTGCCCGGTGCTGCTAGCGCCGCCGCCGCCAAGCCGCCCGCCGACCCGAGCGCGCCCAAGCCCTTTGCCGATGTGATCAAGGGCGCCAAGGTCGACGACGGCCTGTTCCCGCTGTGGCGCAAGGACGAGAAGACCTGGATCGAGATCCCGAAGGACTGGCTGAACAAGCCCTTCCTGTTCACGGTCAATGTCGCCAACGCGGTCGGCGAGCGCGGCCTGTACGCCAGCCAGATGAACGACAGCGACATGGTCGAGTTCCGCAAGGTCGGCAACCAGATCCAGCTGATCGCGCTGAACACCAAGTTCCGCGCCGTCGCGGATCAGGGCAGCAAGCGCGCGATCGAGCAGGCCTTCTCGCCCAGCCTGCTGGGTTCCAGCGTGGTGGCCAGCGCCGAGCATCCGGAGCGCAAGTCCATCCTGGTCGACGCCGGCTTCCTGCTGGCCGACATCCCCGGCTATTCCACCCGCCTGGAAATGGCCTACCGCCTGCCCTTCTCGGTCGACAAGGCGAACTCGCATTTCGAGGCCGCCCGTGCCGATGCCCGGCTCTCGACCCTGACCGCGCGCCTGCATTACGCCACGCCGCGCATCCCCGCGCCGCCGCTGACCCCGCCGCCGGTGCCGGTGCCGACCCCGCCGCAGGCCACGCCGGATCCGCGCAGCCTGTTCATCAGCTTCGTCTACAACTTCGCGGCCCTGCCCGACGAGCCGATGGCCGTGCGCCAGGCCGACCCGCGCCTGGGCCATTTCGCCGAGTCTTTCACCGACCTGGGCGGCGACCTGAAGGCGAACCCGCGCGTGCACTACATCAACCGCTGGCGCCTGGAGAAGAAGGACCCGACCGCCGCGCTGTCCGAGCCGGTCAAGCCGATCACCTTCTGGATGGACAAGAACATCCCGGTGAAGTATCGCGGCGCGGTCGAGGCCGGCATCCTGGAATGGAACAAGGCCTTCGAGAAGATCGGCTTCAAGAACGCGGTGCTGGCCAAGCAGCAGCCCGACGATGCCGATTGGGACAATATGGACGCCGGCCACGCCTCGGTGCGCTGGTTCGTCGGCGCCGACGTCGGCTTCGCGATCGGCCCCAGCCACAAGGACCCGCGCAGCGGCGAGATCATCGATGCCGACATCGGCATGAGCGATGTGTTCGCGCGCGGCTCGCGCCGCATGATCGTCGAGGACGTCGGCATGAGCAGCGAGCAGCGCCTGGCCCAGCTGACCGCGTCCTGGAAGAACGGCCGCCCGTCCGCCGAGGCCTATTGCAACTACGCGCATGAGGCCGCCGCCGAGATGAACTTCGCGCTCGACCTGCTGGAAGCGCGCGGCGACATCGCGCCGGACAGCCCCGAGGCCGAGGCCTTCGTGCAGGCGGTGATCAAGGACACCATGATGCACGAGGTGGGTCACACCCTGGGCCTGAAGCACAACTTCAAGGCCTCGACCACGATCAGCCGCGAGCAGCTCAAGGACAAGGCCTTCACCGAGAGCAAGGGCATCTCCGGCTCGGTGATGGACTACAACGCCTACAACCTGGCGCTGAAGGGCGAACCGCAGGCCGCCTTCAACAACACCGCGCTGGGCCCCTACGACTACTGGGCGATCGAGTACGCCTACAAGCAGATCCCGGCCGAGCAGGAGAAGGCCGAGCTGGCCCGCATCGCCGCGCGCAGCACCGAGCCGGCGCTGGCCTATGCCGACGACGCCGATGCCGGCGGCTTCGGCCCCTACGATGGCCTGGACCCGCTGGCGAATCGCTTCGACCTGGGCGACGACCCGCTGGCCTATTACAAGAAGCGCCTGAAGCTGTCGCAGGAGCTGTGGACCCGCGTGCAGGACCGCAAGCCCCAGGTCGGCGACGACCCGCTGCGCCAGCGCCGCGCGCTGCTGGCCGGCTTCAACCAGCTGCACCGCGCCGCCGAACTGGTGGGCAAGTATGTCGGCGGCATGCATGCGCTGCGCGACCTGCCCGGCACCACCGGCCGCCCAAGCTTCAAGCCGGTCGAGCCCGCCAAGCAGCGCGAGGCCCTGCAGTTCCTGGCCACCGGCCTGTTCAGCGAATCGAGCTTCCGCTTCAAGCCCGAGCTGCTGTCCACCCTGACCCTGGACTACAACGAGTGGGAACGCGGCGTGCCGCTGAACCTGTCGGCCAGCGTCGCGCGCGTGCAACTGGTCGCGCTGGACCGCCTGCTGAGCCCCGGCACCGCCACCCGCATGCTGGACCTGCCCGCCTATGTCGAGCCGGCGCAGCGCCGCGGCATGATCTCGCTGAACGAGGTCTACGCCACCCTGCAGGGCTCGGTGTGGAGCGAACTGAAGAGCGGCGCCGAGATCGACCGCCTGCGCCGCAACCTGCAGCGCGAGCATCTGAAGCGCCTGCAGGCCCTGCTGACCAAGGGCTCGGCCGCGCTGCCGCCGGACGCGCTCTCGCTGCTGCGCTACAACGCCACCCAGCTGCAGTCCGAGCTGCGCGCCGCGGCGGGCAAGGGCGGCCAATCGGTCGAGACCCGCGCCCATCTGGCCGAAAGCCTGACGACGCTGACCGAGGCGCTGCGCGCCACGATGCAGCGCGCCAGCTGATGGCCCGCGCGTTCACGCAGACCCGCGCCGCAAGGCGCGGGGCCTGGCGCCGTCCGGCGCTGGCGGCGGCGCTGCTGCTGGCGCTGGGTGCCACTCAGGCCCAGCCGGTCCCGCCGCCCGGCGGCGCGCCGGCCGCGGCCGCCGCCCCGCTGAAGCCCTTCGACGAGATCGTCAAGGGCGCGCAGGCCGGCAGCGGCCTGTTCACGATCTGGCGCCGCGAGAACAAGGTCTGGCTCGAGATCCCGCTGTCGCAGCTCGACAAGCCCTTCCTGTTCTCGGTCAACTTCGCCAACTCGATCGGCGAGCGCGGCCTCTACGCCAGCCAGATGGGTCCCAGCTGGCCGGCGGTGTTCCGCCGCGTCGGCCGCCAGGTGCAGCTGCTGGCGCTGAACGAGAAGTTCCGCGCCCGCGGCAGCGAGGGCAGCCCGCTCGCGGTGGCGCAGGCCTTCTCGCCCAGCCTGCTGGCCGCCGGCGCGCAGGCCGCCGAGGTCCATCCGCAGCGCCAGTCCCTGCTGGTCGACGCTTCAGGCCTGCTGCTGGCCGACATCCCCGGCATGTCGACCCGGCTGGAGGCGGCCTTCCGCCTGCCCTATGCGGTGGACCGCGCCAACTCGAGCTTCGTCGCGACCCGCGCTGAGGCCACGCTGGCGACCCTGAGCGCGCGCCTGCATTTCGCGCTGCCGCGCATCCCCGCGCCGCCGCTGGTTCCGGGCCCGGCCCTGCCGCCGCCGCCCGCGGCGATCCCGGATGTGCGCAGCTTCTTCCTGGACTATGTCTACAGCTTCGCGGCCCTGCCCGAGACGCCGATGGCGCCGCGCGAGGCGGACCCGCGCCTGGGCCATTTCACCGAGTCCTTCACCGACCTCGGCGGCGACCTGAAGGCGAATCCGCGCGTGCACCACATCAAGCGCTGGCGCCTGGAGAAGCAGGACCCGGCGGCCGCGCTGTCGGAGCCGGTCAAGCCGATCACCTTCTGGCTGGACAAGAACATCCCGCTCAAGTACCGGCCGGTGGTCGAGGAAGCCATCCTCGAATGGAACAAGGCCTTCGAGAAGATCGGCTTCAAAAACGCGCTGGTGGTCAGGCAGCAGCCCGACGATGCCGACTGGGACAATATGGACGCCGGCCATGCCTCGGTGCGCTGGTTCCTCGGCGCCGATGTCGGCTTCAATATCGGCCCGAGCCGCGCCGACCCGCGCAGCGGCGAGATCATCGACGCCGACATCGGCCTCAGCGATGCCTTTGGCCGCGGCGCCCGCCGCATGCGGGTCGAGGACATCGGCGAAAGCAGCGAGGAGCGCCTGGCCGCCCTGACGGCCGCCTGGCGCGGCGAGGCGCACGAGGTCTGCGAGGAGGGGCGCCTGAGCGCCGAGCAGGCCGAGTTCGCGCTGGAGCTGCTGGAAGCGCGCGAGGACCTGGCGCCGGACAGCCCCGAGGTCGAGGCCTTCGTGCGCTCCACCATCAAGGGCACGATGATGCACGAGGTGGGCCATACCCTGGGCCTGAAGCACAACTTCAAGGCCTCCACCACGATGTCTCTGGCCCAGCTGTCGGACAAGGGCTTCACCGACGCGCACAGCATCGCCAACTCGGTGATGGAATATGTGCCGGTGAACCTGGCGCTGCGCGGCGAGCCGCAGGGCGGCTACCACCGCTCCGCGCTCGGGCCCTACGACTACTGGGCGATCGAGTACGCCTACAAGCCGATCGAGGCCGGGCGAGAGAAGGCCGAGCTGGCCGCGATCGCCGCGCGCAGCAGCGAGCCGGCCCTGGTCTATGGCGACGATGCCGACGCCGGCACCGGCGGCGTCTACGACGGCATGGACCCCTTCATCAACCGCTTCGACCTGGGCAACGAGCCGCTGGCCTATTACCGCAAGCGCCTGAAGCTGTCGCAGGAGCTGTGGACCCGTGTGCAGGAGCGCAAGCCGCTGGCCGGCGACGATCCGCTGCGCCAGCGCCGCGCGCTGCTGGCCGGCTTCAACCAGCTGGCCACCATCGCCGAGCTGAGCGCCAAGTTCGTCGGCGGCATGCACACCCTGCGCGATCTGCCCGGCAGCACCGGCCGGCCGAACTTCCGGCCGGTCGAGCCGGCCCTGCAGCGCGAGGCCCTGCGCTTCATCGCCGAGGACCTGCTGGGCAGTGCGGCGTTCCGCTTCCAGCCGCGCTTCCTGGCCGGCCTGACGCCGGACTACAACGAGCGCGACCGCGGTGCGCCGCTGAGCGTGCCGGCCGCGGTGTCTCGGGTGCAGCGCGCCGCGCTGGACCGGCTGCTGAGCCCGGGCACCGCGGGCCGCCTGCTGGACCAGCCGGCCTATCTGGAGTCGGCGCAGCGCCGCGGCCTGATCTCGCTCAGCGAGGTCTACGCCAGCCTGCAGGACGCGGTCTGGAGCGAGCTCAGGCGCCAGGGCGAGGGTGGCGAGATCGACCCGCTGCGCCGCAACCTGCAGCGCGAGCATCTGCGGCGCCTGCAGGGCCTGCTGACGCGCGGCCCCGGCGCCCTGCCGCCCGAGGCCGCGGCCCTGCTGCGCCACCAGGCCATCCGGCTGCAGGCCGAGCTGCGCCAGGCGCTGGGCCGCAGCGGCGGCCACTCGGTCGAGACCCGCGCGCATCTGGACTACAGCCTGTCCGCGCTGGAGGCGGCGCTGCGCGCGACGATGCAGCGCGGCTGAGTCTTTGTTGAGCCCATCGAAAAAGCCGGCGCATGCGCCGGTTTTTTTTGACTCTGGTTCGCTGATTCGCGATCTCCCGGCGCGGCCTTGATAACCCCTGCGCAGTGCCGGCTGGCGCCGGGACGCGGGCGTGCGCAATTGCTCCGTGTCCCCCGGCCGCTTCGCAGCCTCCTCCTTGACCTGCGCAATTGCGCACACCCGCATCCCGGCTTTTCCACCGCAAGGTTTTCGCGGAGAAAGCCAAACGCAGTGCCGAGCAGGAGGGTGGGTAGGCCTGATGCGGAGGTTAAGGAGGAGGCCGCGAAGCGGCCGGGGGATTGAGCCCGGACACCGGAAGTCCGGTGGACTTCCGGTGCCTGGCGAAAGCCAGGGCCGCGAGGCTCTGGCAGGCAGCAGCAGGCCCGCCCATCCTCCTGCGCCCAGGCAGCCTTCGCCTTCGCAAGAAGCCTTTTTCCTTGTGGCGCCGCTTATTCCTGCGGCCGGCGGCGCGGCGGGCGGCGCCGGCGTTGCTGGGCGCTGCCCTCGGCGGGCGCCGCCTGCGCCTCCAGCGGCCGGCCCTCGCGCCGCTCCACCGCGACGATGCCCCACACCGCCATGAACATCGCCGCGATCAGCGGGCCGATCACGAAGCCGTTCAGGCCAAAGATGGCCATGCCGCCCAGGGTGGAGATCAGCACCACATAGTCGGGCATCTTGGTGTCCTTGCCGACCAGCAGTGGGCGCAGCAGGTTGTCGACCAGGCCGATCACCAGCACACCGTAGGCGATCAGGCCCAGGCCGGGCCAGACGGCGCCGGTGGCCAGGAAGTACAGCGCCACCGGCAGCCACACCAGGCCCGCGCCGACCGCCGGCAGCAGCGACAGGAAGGCCATCAGCACCGCCCACAGCACCGGCGCATGCACGTCCAGCAACCAGAAGGCCAGGCCGCCCAGCGCGCCCTGGATCGCCGCGACGACGATATTGCCCTTCACCGTCGCGCGGATCACGGTGGCGAACTTCTCGCCCAGCTCGCGCTTGTAGCGGCCATGCAGCGGCAGCGCGTCGCGGATGCGGCGCGCCAGCGCCTCGCCGTCGCGCAGCAGGAAGAACATCAGGTACAGGCTGATGAAGAAGCCGACCAGGAAGTCGAAGGTGTCCTGGCCGAAGCTCAGCGCCTTGGCCGCCAGCACCTGGCTGCCCTGGTTCAGCGCCGCCACCAGCTTCTCCTGCAGCAGGGCCAGATTGGACAGGCCGGCGCGGTCCAGCAGCTGGGTCAGCCAGCCGGGCAGGGCGGCATAGATCTGCTGCACATAGGTGCTGAAGCTGAACTCGCCGGACTTGACCTTGCCATACAGCGCCGTGCCCTCCTGCACCAGCGAGGCCGCCACCAGGGTCAGCGGCAGGATCACCAGCAGCAGGATCACGACGATGGTGCTCAGCGCCGCCGCGGTGCGCCGCGTCGGGCCGAAGCGGGCCAGCAGCGCGCGGTTCAGCGGCGCGAACACCAGGGCCATCGCGGTGCCCCACAGCACCGCGCCGTAGAAGGGCAGCAGGATCCAGCCGAAGGCCAGGGTCACCAGCACCAGCATCACGGCAAAGCTCCTGTCGTGCAGGGCGGGGGCGTCGTCCTCGGGCAAAGTCGGCATGGGGGCGGTCGGTCGCTTGCGGCCAGCGGTTGTGTTGCGCGCATCGTAGCGGCAACGGCGACGGCACTCGTCGCCGGGCGGCAATCGCGCTAGATTCGAGGCTCCTCGTCCAGCCTGCCGGAGCCTGTTGCCATGGAGCCTCTACCCCGCATCGTGATGAGTTTCTCCCCCGACGATCAGGCCTGGCTGCGCCGCTCGCAGATCGCCGTGCCCAAGTTCTGGGCCAGCCATGGCACGGCGCCGCTGGCCGGCGACGCGCTGCGCATCGGCGGGCGCCAGTTCCTCATCCAGGCGCGCGTCTGGGAGGCCGATGCGGAGGGGCCGCTGCTGCACCTCTTCATCGGCAGCAGCCACGCGCAGAGCGACACGGTGTTCGGCTGAACCGGGATCAGGCCCAGCGGCGCCGGCTCAAGGCCAGCGCGCCCAGGGCGCCCAGGCCCAGCGCCAGCGAGGCCGGCTCGGACACCGGGTTGGCGGCCTCGACGCGGTAGCTGCCGCTGGCGCGCAACACCTCGTCGGCGAAATGAAAGCGCGCGCCGGCGATGTCGGTGGCGCCGTCCTCCACCCTAAAGCCGGGATAGCCGCCGACGCTGCCGTCCAGGCCGACCAGTTCGCCGAAGTGGTAGACCGCCATCAGCTCGCGATCGGGGTCGGTGTCGATCGTGTAGCCCAGCAGCGAGAAGCGGTAGTCGCTGATCGCGATCAGCTGGCGCGCCTCGCTCAACTCGATGCGCGAGGTGTCGAGCTCGAAGCGGCCGCTGAGCCGCTGCCCGATCGCCCGTTCCGGCTGGACCCAGGAGAAGGGCGAGCTGGCGCTGTCGATCAGGCCGGTGATCGTGAAGACCGAGGCCTGGGCCTGCAGGCTGGCGGTCAGGGCCGCGCCGGCGGCCAGCAGACGCAGAAAGGGAGGAAGACGCATGATGGAAAAACCCTCGTGACATGGTTCTGGCCGGGGCTTGTCGAGGGGCGCCCGGTCCGACCGCGATCGCGGCTGGTCGCCAGCCTAGGTGTCGGGCGTTGACGCAGCGTTGAACCCCACCCCTGGGGTCAGGGCTTGCCAGGCGTCCCGGTGATCGGCCAGGCCGGCCGCGGCGGGCAGCCGCCGCAGCAGGCCGCGCAGCGCGCGCTCGGCCGCGCCGCCCTGCTGCCAGCGCAGGCGGCTGCTCAGGCCGCGCAGCAGCAGCAGGCCGGCGCCCATCGCGCGGGCGCGGCGCAGGCCCTGCGCGAAGGCGGTGCGCACCTCGGCCCGGCCCGCGCCCAGCTGGATCAAGGCCAGGGCGCGCAGGCGCCAGAGTTCCGGCTCCAGGTAATGCTCCAGGCGCAGCCGCGCCTTGGCGAGCGCCTCTTCGATGCGCTCCAGCGCCTCCCGCGGCCGCCGCAGCGCCACCAGCGCGTCGGCCAGCAGCGACAGGAAGGTGGCCTCGGTGCTGGGCATGGCCAACGCGGCGACGGCCACCGCGCCCTGGATCGAGGCCAGGCCCTGCGCCTCGCCGCGCGCGGCCTGGGCCCAACCCAGCACCAGCAGGGCGGCCGCGCGCCAGAAGGCCAGATCATGGGTCTCCGCCAAGCTCAGCAGCTCCGCGGCATGGCGCTCCGCCAGGGCCGGCCGGCGCAGGCGCTGCTGCAGCACCGCGGCCATCGCCAGCGTGTAGGCCTCGGTATGGGCATGGCGCAGATCGCGCGCGGCGGCCACCGCGCGTTCGGCCTGCTGCTCGGCTTCGCCGGCGCGGCCCTGCAGCGCCAGCACCCAGGCGCGCAGGCCGGCGGCCGTGATGCCGCCATGCTCGCCGAAGCGGCCGATCAGCAGGCCGGGGTTGAGCGGCCGGGCCTGCGCGGCGGCGCGCTCCAGCCAGGCATCGGCCTCGGCGAGCCGGCCCAGGAAGAAGCTGTTGTTGCCCAGCGCATAGGCGGCCTGCGCCGCCGCGGCCGGGTCCTGCTGGCGCTGCGCCTCCTCCAGCAGATGGCGCGCATGGTCCAGCGCGTCGCGGTCGGCGCCGCTGCGGCTGCCCAGCCACAGGCCCCACAGCGCCTGGAAGCGCGCCTCCTCCTGCGCCGCCGCGCCGCCGGCCAGCGCCAGCGCGCGCTCGAAGCCCCGGCGCGCGGCAGCGCTGCCATAGCCCTCGGCGGCCAGCAGCGCATTGCCCAGCGCCAGCTGCAGTGGCAGCTCCAGCGCGTCCAGCGCCGGCCCCTGCGGCTGCGGCGGCAGCTGCAGCGCGAGCAGGCCCTGGCGCAGCGCATGGGCGGCCTCGGCCGGGGCCGACAGGGTGGCCGCGCGCCGGCCGGCCAGCAGCCAGTAATGGGCGGCCAGGCGGTCGCCGGCGGCGCTGAGCTGGTCCGCCAGCAGGGCCGGCAGCGCGGCGCCGAGGCTGGCCATCGGCCCCAGCAGCGCATCGGCCAGGCGGCGGTGCAGCGCGCGGCGCGGCGTTGGTGAGAGCGACTGGTAGGCGGCCTCGCGCATCAGCGCATGGCGGAACTGCCAGGGCGCGGTCGCGGCATCGCCGCTGCCCGGCTGGCGCTGCAGCAGGCCGGCCGCCTCCAGCTCGCCCAGGCGCCGCTGCAGGCGCGCCGCCGGGGCCGTGTGCAGCTGCTGCAGCAGGGCCGGCGTGAAGCTGGCGCCGATCACCGCGGCCGCCTGCGCCAGCTGCCGGGCTTCGGGGTCGACCCGGTCCAGCCGCGCGGCCAGCAGGTCCCAGAGCCGGCCGGGCATCGGCTCGCCGGGATGCTGGCGCAGCGAGCGGGCCAGCTCCTCGGCATACAGCGGCACACCCTCGGCGCGGCGCAGCAGGGCCTCGATCTGGCCGGCATCCTCCAGACCCAGGCCGGTGATCAGCTCGCGCATCGGCGCCGGCGGCAGCGGTTCCAGCGGCAGCGTCTCGACGTCGGCCAGGGCCGGCGGCGCGGCCTCGCGCGAGCTCAGCAGCAGCAGGCGCGGTCGGTCGGGGCGCTGCAGCAGCCGGGCCAGCAGGCCCAAGGTGGAGGCATCGGCCCAATGCAGGTCCTCGACCAGCAGCAGGCGCAGCGCGCCGCCGTCCGCCCGGCGGCCGAGCAGCGCGCACAACAGTGCCTCGTCCTCCTGGCGGCTGCCGCTGCGCCCCGGGGCGCCCTGCGTCGGCGGCTGCGGCAGCAGCAGGCGTTCCAGCACCGCGGCCTGGGTGGCAGCATCCAGGCCGGCCTCGTCCAGCAGGCGCCGGCGCGCCGCGGCCTCGTCCTCGCGATGCAATGCCTGCAGCGCGAGCAGGCGCTGGCGCAGCGCGGCGATGCAGGGGTGGTAGGGGCTGCTGTGCTGGAACTCGGGCTGGCAGGCCAGCTGCAGCCATGACCCGGCCCGGGGGTCGGGCTGTTCCAGCAGGGCCTGCAGCAGCCGGGTCTTGCCCAGGCCGGGCTCGCCCTGCACCAGCAGGGCCTGGCCGTCGGCCTGGCGCCAGGCCTGCCGCAGCCGCGCCAGCTCGCGCTGGCGCCCGATCATCGGCGCGGCTGCGGGTGTGGTCGCCGCATCCTGCCCCAGCAGCCGGG
Source organism: Roseateles sp. DAIF2 (assembly GCF_015624425.1). Taxonomy (NCBI): domain Bacteria; kingdom Pseudomonadati; phylum Pseudomonadota; class Betaproteobacteria; order Burkholderiales; family Sphaerotilaceae; genus Roseateles; species Roseateles sp. DAIF2. Next base: position 1,407,180 of record NZ_CP049919.1, read on the forward strand.
CCTCGCCCTCGGCCAGCGGCGCGCAGCGGAAGTCCGGCGGCAGCTGGGCCGCCAGCTCGGCGCTGAGCCGGATCTCGTCCGGCCCGGCCAGCAGGGCCAGGCGGCGCGCGCGGCGCGACAGCGCGCCGGCACCGTCGGGCGAGCTCTGGCGCGGATCGGCATGGACCCAGCCGGCATGCAGGCCGAGCCGCGGCGCAGCCGGCTCCTGCCGCTGCCGCAGCAGCTCGCGCAGCTGCAGCGCGGCCAGCAGGGCCTGGCGCGGCGCCTGCTCCTGCGCGCGCGGATGGCCGAAGAAGGCCAGCAGCTCGCCGCCCTCGGCGCGCTGCACGAAGCCGCCCCGGGCCTGCAGCGCGGCGCTCAGCTCGGCCTGCAGGGCGGGCAGCCGGTGCGCGAGCAGCTCGGGGTCGGCGGCCGGGTCCTCGGCCTCAAGCTCGCAGGCCAGCGCGACGACGCGGCGGCGCTCGATCGGGGCCGCCGCGGCATTGTTGGCCGCGGGCGGGGCCGCGCGCAGGCGCTGCGCCAGGGCCAGGCTGTCGGCCTCGGGCTGCAGGCCCAGCTCGGCCTGCAGGCGCTGGCGGAACTGCTCGAACAGGTTGAGCGCCGCGTTCCGGTCCGGCCCCAGCAATCGCATGCAGCAGCGCAGCAGCGCCTCGTTCCAGGGCGCGAGGTCCAGGCCGCGGCGCGCGGCCGCCAGCGCCTCGGCCGTCTGGCCGGCGCGCTCCAGGCCGAGGGCCAGGTCTTGCTGCTGGCGCTGGGCCAGGCTCAGCAGGGCCTCGCGCCGCGGCGCCAGCCAGTCCTGCAGCGCGGCCAGACCGTCCAGCGCCAGGCCATCCAGCAGCGGGCCGCGGTAGAGGGTCAGGTGTTGTGCCAGCGCGGCGAGATCGTCCGGCGCCGGGGCGGCGGCGAAGTCGAGCGCGTCGACGCGCCAGCCCAGCGCCGGGTTCAGGGCCAGCTGCTTCTTGTTGTCGCCCAGCAGCGGCGGCGCGAGCGGCTCCAGCGGGGCGAGGGCGTGGCGCAGGTCGAAGATCGCGCGGCGCAGATTGGCGCGCGCCTGGGCCGCCTCCGACTGCGGCCACAGCAGCTCGGCCAGGCGCTCGCGCGGCCAGGCTCGCGCGTCCAGCGCCAGCAGGGCCAGCAGCAGCCGCACCTTGTCATAGGGGAAGTCGAGCGGCGCGGCCCGCGCCGCGATGCGCAGTTCGCAGCCGCCCAGCAGGAGCAGCCGCGGGGGCTCGACGGGGAGGGCGCGCGCGGGGTTCATCACGGAGCGCGCAGTATCCCTGCGGCCCGGGCCCCGCGAGCCCCTCATCCGCGGGGCATCGTGCGGCTCAGCGCGCGGCCAGGGCGGCCAGCAGCTTCTCGTGGATGCCGCCGAAGCCGCCGTTGCTCATGCACAGCACATGGTCGCCGGGGCGGGCGGCCTTGACGACGGCGGCGACCAGCGCGTCCACGCCCTCGTGGACCTGGGCCTGCGTGCCCATCGGCGCCAGGGCCTCGCTGGCTTCCCAGCCCAGGCCGGCCTGGTTGCAGAAGGACAGGTCGGCCTCCTCCAGCGCCCAGGGCAGCTGGGCCTTCATCGTGCCCAGCTTCATCGTGTTGGAGCGTGGCTCGAACACGGCCAGGATGCGCTCGGCCGGCGCGATCTTGCGGCGCAGGCCGTTGACCGTGGTGCGGATCGCCGTCGGATGGTGCGCGAAGTCGTCGTAGACCTTGATGCCGCCGGCCTCGCCGCGCAGCTCCAGGCGGCGGCGCACGTTCTTGAATTCGGCCAGCGCCGCGGCGGACTGTTCGGGCGTCACGCCCAGATGCTCGGCCGCCGCCATCGCGGCCAGCGCGTTGAGCTGGTTATGCTCGCCCAGCAGGGCCCATTCGACCCGCGCCACCTTCATCGCGCCGCGCAGCACGTCGAAGGCCTGCGGCTCGCCGCGCGCGCGCAGGGCGCCGGGCTCCTCCTTGCGCACGCCGAAGCGCTGCACCTCGCTCCAGCAGCCGCGCGCCAGCACGCGCTGCAGCGCCTCCTCGCGGGCGTTGACGACCAGACGGCCCGAGGGCGGCACGGTGCGCACCAGGTGGTGGAACTGGGTCTCGATCGCGGCCAGGTCCGGGAAGATGTCGGCGTGGTCGTGCTCGAGGTTGTTCAGGATCGCGGTGCGCGGCCGGTAATGGACGAACTTGCTGCGCTTGTCGAAGAAGGCGGTGTCGTACTCGTCGGCCTCAATGACGAAGGCTTTCCCCGCGCCGAGCCGTGCCGAGACGCCGAAGTTCTGCGGCACGCCGCCGACCAGGAAGCCCGGCTGCAGGCCGGCATGCTCCAGGATCCAGGCCAGCATCGAGGTGGTCGTGGTCTTGCCATGGGTGCCGGCGACGGCCAGCACATGGCGGCCCTGCAGCACCTGCTCGGCCAGGAACTGCGGGCCGCTGGTGTAGGGCAGGCCGGCGTCGAGGATGGCCTCCATCAGCGGGAAGCGGCCGTCGCTGGAGCGGGTCACGACATTGCCGATCACGAACAGATCGGGCTTGAGCGCGAGCTGCTCGGCGCCGAAGCCCTGGATCAGCTCGATGCCCAGCTGTTCCAACTGGGTGGACATCGGCGGGTAGACATTGGCGTCGCAGCCGGTGACCCGGTGGCCGGCCTCGCGCGCCAGCGCGGCCAGGCCGCCCATGAAGGTGCCGCAGATGCCGAGGATGTGGATATGCATGGTCAGAACCAGTTCGGTAGATGGGCCGGTGCTTCGTCCAGAGACGCCAGCACCAGGCACTGCGGCGCGATCTCGGGATCGGGCGCCTTCAGGTCGGGCACCAGCACGACGCCGGCGCCGGCCGCCAGCGCGCCGCGCGCGCCATAGCTGGAGTCCTCGAACACCAGGGCCCTCGCAGGATCGATGCCAAGGCTTTGGGCGGCCAGCTCGAACAGGTCGGGGTGCGGCTTGCCGCGCGCGACCTGGTCGCCGCCATGGATGGGGCCGAAGAAGTCGATCAGGCCGGCCGCGCCGAGCCGCTCCAGCACCTTGGCGTGGCGGGTCGAGGAGGCCACGGCCAGCGGCACGCCGCGCGCGCGCAGCGCCTGCAGCAGGGCCAGCGCGCCGGGCTTGAGCGGGAAGCCGGCGGTGCCGAAGCGCTCGGTCAGCTCGGCGTCGACCTGCTCGTAGAGCGCCAGCGCGCGGGCCTCGGAGCCCAGCTTGGCGGCCAGCACGGCCAGGCTGTCGGGCCGGCTGCGGCCCACTGTCTGCAGGTAGTCCGCCTCGGTCAGGCGGGCCTCCAGGCGCAGCCAGGCATCGCGGATCGGCCGCTCGGAGTCGATCAGCAGGCCGTCCATGTCGAAGATCACCGCCTCGTAGCGGCGTGTCACTGCACTCATTGCCGTCGCCTTATCGCTTCGCGGCGCCGGCAGCGCCTGCAACGGATCGAGTCGAGCGGCGTCCGAGGATCCGGCTTTGCCGGGCCTGCGGGCGCGCCCCCTTGAGGGGGCCGGCGCAGCCGGTAGGGGGTGGGTTCATTTCAGCGCGGTGCGGGCGGCGGCCAGGGTGGCGGCGATGTCGGCCTCGCTGTGCGCGGCGCTGACGAAGCCGGCCTCGTAGAGCGCGGGTGCGAGGTAGACGCCGGCGTCCAGCATGCCGTGGAAGAAGCGGTTGAAGCGCTCCTTGTCGGTCGTCATCACCTGGGTGTAGTTCTGCGGCAGCTCCGGCAGCAGGAAGAAGCCGAACATGCCGCCCTCGCTGTCGACACTGAAGGGCACGCCGTTGTCGCGCGCGATGCCCGCCAGCCCGTCGACCAGGCGCTTGGTCTTGGCCGACAGCTCCTCGAAGAAGCCGGGCTTCTGGATCTCGCGCAGGGTGGCCAGGCCGCAGGCGGTGGCGACCGGGTTGCCGGACAGGGTGCCGGCCTGGTAGACGCCGCCCAGCGGGGCCAGGTGCTTCATGATGTCGCGGCTGGCGCCGAAGGCGGCCAGCGGCATGCCGCCGCCGATCACCTTGCCGAACACGCTGATGTCGGGCTTGAAGCCGGGGATCAGCGTCGCGTAATGGCCCTGGGCGCTGGCCAGGCCGACACGGAAGCCGGTCATCACCTCGTCGAAGATCAGCAGCGCGCCATGCTTGGTGCACAGCTCGCGCAGCGCCGTCATGAAGGGCAGGCTGGCGCGCACGAAGTTCATGTTGCCGGCGATCGGCTCGACGATCACGCAGGCCAGCTCGGGCCCATGCTGGGCGAAGGCCTCCTCCAGCTGGGCGACGTTGTTGTACTCCAGCACCACGGTGTCCTGTGCGGCGCCGGGCGTGACGCCGGCGCTGGTCGGGTGGCCGAAGGTGGCAAGACCCGACCCCGCCTTGACCAGCAGGGCGTCGGTATGGCCGTGGTAGCAGCCCTCGAACTTGATGAACTTGGGGCGGCCGGTGGCGCCGCGCGCCAGCCGGATCGCGCTCATCGTCGCCTCGGTGCCGGAGCTGACCAGGCGCACCTGCTCGATCGCCGGCACCAGCTTCAGGATCTCCTCGGCCAGCTCCAGCTCGCGCTCGGTCGGCGCGCCGAAGGAGAAGCCCTCGCGCGCCGCGGCGGTCACCGCCTCCAGCACGGCCGGGTGGCCATGGCCCAGGATCATCGGGCCCCAGGAGCCGATGTAGTCGATGTAGCGCTTGCCCTCGGCGTCGATGATGTAGGCGCCCTCGCCGCGCTTGATGAAGCGCGGCGTGCCGCCGACGGCGCGGAAGGCGCGCACGGGAGAGTTGACGCCGCCGGGGATGACGCGCTGCGAGCGCTCGAACAGGTCTTGGTTGGTACTCATCGGGAAACTGCGCAAGGGACGGGCGGCCCAGGGGCGGGGCCGAGGGGAAGCGGGGTGGTCAGTGCATGCGGCGCGGCGGGCGGCTGGGCGCGGCCGGCTCCTCGGCCGGGGCCTCGTCGAGCTCGCCGGGCAGCAGCGGCTCGCCGTCCTCGCCTTCCTCGTCGGCGGGCGGCAGGGCCCAGAAGAAGCGGTCCGGCACCACATTGCCCATGCCGGGGCGGAAGCCCGCGTCGAGCGACTGGTCCAGGAAGGACAGGGCCTCGCCGACGGCGCTGTGCACCTCGGCGCCGACCGCCAGCAGCGCGGCCAGCGCGGCCGACAGGGTGTCGCCGGCGCCGACGAAGCTGACCTCGAAGCGCTCGAACTTCTCGCCGGTGATCGGGCCCTGGGCATTGGCCAGCACGTTGTCGATGAACTGGTTGGGCAGGTTGATGCCGGTCACCAGCACATGCTCGGCGCCATGCTGGCCGGCGGCGACCGCCAGCTCGCGCGGCGAGGCCGGGCGGTCGGCGTCCCAGTCGGGCAGCAGGAAATCGGTCAGGGTCTTGTGGTTGCCGACCAGGATCAGGGTCTGCGGCAGGATCAGCTCTCGGAAGGCGTCCAGATAGCTCTGCTGCTGCTCCTCGTCCAGCCAGGAGATCGCCGGCAGGTAGGCGACCAGCGGGATTTCGGGATAGTCGCTGAGGATCTCGGCCACCGCGCTGACGCCCTCGGCGCTGCCCAGGAAACCGACCTTCCAGGCGGTGATCGTCACGTCCTCCAGGATCGAGCGCGCCTGCTCGACCACCGTGTCGCTGTCCAGCACATGCTGGTCGAACACCTCGGCGGTGTCGCGCAGCAGCACGCCGGTGACGACCGGCAGGGCATGCGCGCCCATCGCGGCGATGGTCGCGACGTCGCCGGCCAGGCCCGCGGCGCCGCTGGGCTCGCTGGCGTTGAAGCTCATCACGCAGGCCGGGGCCGGCGCTTCTTCCTGTTCGCCCTGGAGCGGGTCTTGGGGAAAATCGGCTGTGCTCATGGTCAGGAGAGAATGAAAGATCCTGTTACCCAGGACCCAAACAATGCGTGACTAAGCACCGCTAATGCCTGGAATTGGCTGTTGCATCTGTGCCTACTTTCGCCCAGGGGGCGCAAGCGGGGCTGGCTACAATCTTCGCTCATTGTAGTGAGCAAGCGACTCCACCGTGACCGAAGCAAGTACTTGGATGTGCCTGATCTGTGGCTGGATTTATGACGAGGCCACCGGCGATCCCGAACATGGCATTGCCCCCGGCACGCGCTGGGAGGACGTGGACATGAACTGGACCTGCCCCGAATGCGGCGCGCGCAAGGAAGATTTCGAGATGGTGCGCATCTGAGGTCAAGGCTTTAGCGCCCAATCCCCCTGAGGAGAATCCCTTTGGATCTGCAGGCTTCGGAAGGTTCCAGCACCAGCCCGGCGGTGGCCGCCAAGGTACTGGTCATTGATGACAGCAACACGATACGCCGCAGTGCCGAGATCTTCCTCAAGCAGGCGGGCCACGAGGTGGTGCTGGCCGAGGACGGCTTCGATGCGTTGGCCAAGCTCAGCGACTACCAGCCCGATCTGGTGTTCTGCGACATCCTGATGCCGCGCCTGGACGGCTACCAGACCTGCGCCATCATCAAGCGCAACCCTCAGTTCGCCGCGCTGCCGGTGATCATGCTGTCCTCCAAGGACGGCCTGTTCGACAAGGCGCGCGGCCGCATGGTGGGCTCGCAGGACTACCTGACCAAGCCCTTCACCAAGGACCAGCTGTTGCAGGCCGTGCAGCAGCATCGCCGCGGCGCCTGAGCCGACACATCCCAGGGATGCCCTTCAAGAGGCACAGCGAGGAGCACGAGATGCCCATCCGAAATATTTTGCTGGTCGACGATTCCAAGACCGAGCTGCACCATCTGAGCGAGATCCTGGTCAAGCGCGGCTATCAGGTGCGCACCGCCGAGAACGGCGAGGAGGCGCTGAAGCGCCTGGAAGAGGAAAAGCCCGACCTGATCCTGATGGACGTGGTGATGCCGGGCCAGAACGGCTTCCAGCTGACCCGCTCGATCACCCGCGACGAACGCTTCACCGACGTGCCGGTGATCATGTGCACCAGCAAGGGCCAGGAGACCGATCGGGTCTGGGGCCTGCGCCAGGGCGCGCGCGACTATGTGGTGAAACCGGTCAAGGCCGAGGAGTTGCTGGCCAAGATCAAGGCCTTGGGCTGACCGCTCCATGAGCAATAAGCAAGCCCTGCGCGAACTTCAGCAACGTCTCGCGCAGCGCATGCAGGCGGCGCGCGAGCAGCCGCAGACCGCGAGCTGGCTGGCCGTCGAGGCCGGCGGCGCGCCGCTGCTATTTCCGCTGCGCCAGTCCAGCGAGATCTTCACGCCGGTGCCGCTGAAGCCCGTGCCCTATGCCAAACCCTGGCTGCTGGGCGTGGCGAACCTGCGCGGCGGCCTGCACACGGTGGTGGACCTGGCGGCCTTCCTCGGCCTGCGCGAGGCGGGTGCCGCACCGCGCGGCGAGGGCGCGCGGCTGGTGACGGTCAACCCCGATCTGAACATCAACTGCGCGCTGCTGGTCGACAAGCTGTTGGGCTTGCGCGGCGACGAGCAGCTGCAGCCGCTGGAGGGCGGCGCGAGCGACACCGGATCCCGGCCGAAGTTTGCCGGCGGGCTGTGGCGCGATGGGGAGGGCCGGCGCTGGCAGGCGCTGGATCTGGAGGCCCTGGCCAGGCATGAGCAGTTCCTGCGCATAGTGGCTTGACGATCAACAAGACCGCCCCGGCCACAAGCCGGTGACGCATGACAGCGGCCCGCGGCAGCCAAACGACAAGAGGGTGAGATGAGCTTCCTGGACAAGATCAAGAACCTGGGCAAGAACGACGGCGCAACCGGGACCGGCGCGGCCACCCCATCGGCGGCGATGCCGCTGAGCGTGCCGGGGCCGCTGAGCGACACGCCGCGGCACGAGTCTTCCATCATCTCCGAGGCCGTGCCGACCGAGTTGGCCGCGGCCGAATTCTCCGAGACCGGCAGCGCCTTCCCGGCCAGCACCGTCGCGGCCGAGAGCCAGTTGACGCCGCCGGTCGAGCCGGCTGACAAGAGCCGACGTCAGCTGGTGCTCTTCGTGCTGGTGGGGTTGGGTCTGCTGGGCTCCATGGCTACGGTCGGCCTGGTGCTGGTCGGCGCGAACAAGAGCGCGGCCCAGGTGCGCTCCACCGGCCAGGCGCTGATGCAATCGCAGCGTCTCGCGAAATCGGTGTCCGCCGCGCTGGTGGGCAATGCCGGCGCCTTCGCCGAGCTGCGCGAGTCGGTGGCGGTGCTGAACGCGCTGCCGCCCGAGCTGCGCGAGGGTGCCGCCGGCATCGCCGCGGTGCAGAGCGGGCTGGACCAGGTCGAGCCGCTGATCGCCAAGGCCGACAAGAACGGCAAGACCGTGCTGGCGCAGGAGAAGGTGCTGACCCAGGTGGGCCAGGCGCTGCGCAGCATCAACCGCCAGAGCTCGGACCTGCTGGAAAGCGCCGAGGCCGTGTCCTCGCTGGCGCTGCAGCAGGGCTCCTCGCTGGGCGAGATCTCCGCGGTGGGCCAGCTGGTGATGCTGACCCAGCGCATCGGCAAGAGCGCCAACGAATTCCTGACCCAGGAGGGCGTCAGCCCCGAGGCCGTGTTCCTGCTCGGCAAGGACCTGAACACCTTCAAGGAGATCGCCGAGGGCCTGTTGAAGGGCAACCCGGAGCTGCGCCTGCCCGGCGCGCGCGACCCCCAGCTGCGCGAGCGCATCACCGTGCTGCTGAAGCAGTACGAGGAGACGCGCACCCAGGCCGCGGCCATCCTGTCGAACCTGCAGGGTCTGGTCTCGGCGCGCGAGGCGCAGACCTCGATCCTGGCCGATTCCGAGCCGATGCGGCGCCAGCTGGAACAGATCGCGGCCGAGCTGGAAGCCTCCGGCGGCGCGAGCTGGTGGCTGATCGGCCTGATGCTGGCCTCGCTGGCCGCGCTGGTGGTCGGCGCGCTCGGCTTGCTCCTCCTGTATGTGTCGGCGCAGAAACAGCGTGCGCTGCAGGCCGAGGCTAAGAAGCTTGAGGCTGAGGCCGAGCAGAAGGAAGCCAAGCGCGTCAACGACGCCAACCAGGCCGCGATTCTGCGCCTGATGAACGAGCTGCAGTCGGTCGCCGAGGGCGATCTGACCCAGCAGGCCACCGTGACCGAGGACATCACCGGCGCGATCGCCGACTCGGTGAACTACACGGTGGAGGAGCTGCGCAGCCTGGTCGGCCAGGTGCAGAACACCGCCGGTCGCGTGACCGAGACCACCGGCCTGGTGGACCAGACCTCGACCGAGCTGCTGGCCGCCTCGACCGAGCAGCTGCACGAGATCCGCGCCACCGGCGAGGCGGTGCTGCAGATGGCCGGCCGCATCAACGAGGTGTCGGCCCAGGCGCAGCAGACCGCCGAGGTCGCGCGCATCTCGCGCGAAGCGGCCGAGACCGGCCGTCAGGCGGTGCTGAACAATATCGGCGGCATGAACTCGATCCGCGAGTCGATCCAGGAGACCTCCAAGCGCATCAAGCGCCTGGGCGAAAGCTCGCAGGAAATCGGCGAGATCACCGAGCTGATCTCGGACATTACCGAACAGACCAATGTGCTGGCGCTGAACGCCGCGATCCAGGCCGCCTCGGCCGGCGAGGCGGGCCGCGGCTTCTCGGTGGTGGCGGAAGAGGTGCAGCGCCTGGCGGAACGCTCCGGCGACGCGACGCGCCGCATTGCGGCCCTGGTCAAGACGATTCAGACCGACACCCAGGATGCGGTGGCCGCGATGGAGCGCTCGACGGTCGGCGTGGTGCAGGGTACCAAGCTGTCCGATGCGGCCGGTTCCGCGCTGGAGGAGATCGACAAGGTGTCGCGCCGTCTGGACCAGCTGATCGCGCAGATCTCGGCCCAGGCCCTGTCGGAAGCGCGCGCCGCCAACGAGGTGGCCTCCAATATCCAGCACATCTTTGCGGTGACCGAACAGACCTCGGAGGGCACGCGCTCGACCGCCCAGATGGTGCATGAGCTGTCGCGCTCGGCCGAGGCGCTGCGCGCGTCGGTGACGCGCTTCAAGGTTTCCTGAGCCGGATGGCCCTCATGGCAGCAAGCATGGATTCGAGGATGGACCTGCCACGCGATTCGGAGTTCCCCGACGACCTGAGCCCCCTGGCCTGGGTCCAGGAGGAGCTGCGCCGCTCGCTGGAGTCGGTCCACAAGACGCTGCGGCGCTTCCTGCGCGACGGCGACAACCGCGCCTCCTCGCTGGCCACCCTGGCCGGCGAGCTGCAGCCCGGCGCGGTCAATGCGCCGCTGACCGCCGCCGCGGCCCAGCTGCACCAGGTGGCCGGCGTGCTGACCCTGGTCGGCCTGCCCAGCGGCACCGCGGTGCTGCGCGCGGCCGAGGCCGCGGTGCTGCGCCTGGCGCAAGCGCCGCAGAACATCGACCTGGCGACGATCGAGATCATCGAGCGCGCCGATTTCGCGCTGCTGTCCTTCGTCGCCAAGCTGCTGGCCGGCAACAAGACCTCCGGCCTGGCGCTGTTCCCGGCCTATCGCGAGCTGCAGGCGCTGAACGGCGCCGAGCGCATCCACCCGGCCGACCTGTGGCCGGTCGAATTCGCCTGGCGCGAGCTGCCGCGCGAGGCCGCGGTGCGCCCGCTGTCCGCCGAGGCGACGCGCGGGGCCTTCGAGGCTGCGCTGCTCAAGCAGATGCGCCAGCCCGGCGCCGAGCATGCCGGCCTGCTCAGCGAGCTGTGCGCCGGCCTGGCCGCGGGCCTGGACGAGCCGCAGGCGCGCTGCCTGTGGCAACTGGCCGCGGCGCAGTTCCAGGCTCAGGCCCAGGGCCTGCTGCGCAGCGACACCTATGCCAAGCGCCTGGGCTCGCGCCTGCTGTCGCAGCTGCGCGCCGGCGGCTCGGTGTCGCAGCGCCTGGCCCAGGATCTGCTGTTCTTCTGCGCCCAGGCCCGTCCGCCGGTGGCCGGCGAGGCGCCGCGCCTGAGCGCGGTGCGCCGCGCCTATGCCTTCGCCGACGAGGGCGCCGGCGATTACGAGGACGATTCGCTGGGCCGTATCGACCCGGCCTGGGTCGCGCAGGCGAAGCGCCGCGTCGGCCTGGCCAAGGACAGCTGGTCCTCGGCGGCCGAGGGCGAGACGCATCGCCTGGCCGGCCTGGACGAGCAGTTCGCCGGCCTGGCCGAATCGCTGGCGCGCCTGTTCCCCAGCGGCGAGGTGCTGGGCGAGACCCTGCAGCGCGCGGTCGTCGCGACCCTGCGCTCGGGCCAGCCGCCCAAGGCGGACCTGGCGATGGAGGTCGCGACCTGCCTGCTGTATGTGGAGGCCGCGCTCGACGATGCCGCCTTCGACCAGCCCGAACAGGCCGAGCGGGTGCGCGATCTGGCCGGCCGCGTCGAGGCGGTGGCGCATGGCGAGGCGCCGGCGCCGCTCGAGGCCTGGATGGAGGACCTGTACCGCCGCGTTTCGGACCGCCAGACCCTGGGCAGCGTCGTGCACGAGCTGCGCGCCAGCCTGTCCGAGGTCGAGCGCCTGACCGACCAGTATTTCCGCGACCCCAGCCAGCGCCAGGTGCTGATCCCGGTGCCGGGTCAGCTGCAGGCGATGCGCGGCGTGCTGACCGTGCTGGGCCTGCCGCAGGCGGCCCAGGCCGCGCTGCGCATGCGCGACGAGATCGACGAGCTGGGCAATACCGAGGTCGACCCGAGCCTGCCCGGCCCGCGCGAGCTGTTCGAGCGCCTGGCCACCAATCTGGGCGCACTCGGTTTCATGATCGACATGCTGAGCGTGCAGCCGGCCCTGGCCAAGCGCATGTTCCGCTTCGACGAGAACAGCGGCCTGCTGGCCCCGGTGATGGGCCGGCGCAGCGATGCGGTCAGCCTGCCGCCGCTGGACAGCGAGCTGCACGCCGCCGAGGCGGAAGAGCCGAGCCTGCTGAGCCAGGTGCAGGCCGCCGCCCAGGCCGCGGCCGAGGGCGAGCGCCCCACCGAGGAGCTGGCGCGCGATCTGGAGCGCCTGTCGCTGCAGGCCCGCGCCGCCGACGAGCCCGGCCTGGCCCAGGCCGCGCAGCAGGCCAAGGCCCTGCTCGACGAGGCCCAGCCGGCCGAGCAGGCCGCGCAGTCGCTGAACGAATTCCTGGAAGCGCGTGCGCCGGTCCAGGCACCGGTGCTGGTGCCCGCCGTCGAGCCGGTGCTCGACGAGGACATGCTGCCGATCTTCCTGGAGGAAGCGACCGAGGTGATCGGCACCGCGCGCGACGCGCTGGCCGAGCTGGAGCAGCATTCGCAGGACGTCGAGCAGCTGACCACGGTGCGGCGCGCCTTCCACACCCTGAAGGGCAGCTCGCGCATGGTGGGCCTGAGCGCCTTCGGCGAGGGCGCCTGGGCCTGCGAGCAGCTCTACAACGAGCGCCTCGGCGCCCAGACCGGCGCCGACCCGGCGCTGCTGGCCTTCAGCCATGAGGCGCTGGACTATCTGGCCGACTGGTGCAGCGCGATCGCCGAACAGCGCGCCGGCCCGCACCAGCCCGAGGGCCTGCGCCGCAGCGCCGATGCGCTGCGACTGGAAGGCCGTGTGCTGCCGCTGGACTGGCCGGTCGAGACGCCGCAGGCGGCGCTGGTCGAGCTGCCGGAGCCGCCAGCGATCGAGGTGGTCGAGGTTACTGAATTCGCGCAGCCGGAACTGGTCGAGGTGGTCGAGCCGGCCGAGCTCTTGGCGCTGCCCGAGGTTGCGCTGGACGAGCCGGTCTCGATCCTGCCGACCGAGCCGCTGCCATTGGAGGGCGAGCCGGTGCTGGCGCAGCCGCTGCCGGACGAGCTGCCGCTGCTGGGCGAGCTGCCCCTGGTGCTGGACCTGCAGCCGCCGCCGGCCGCGCCCGGCGCGCAGGCCGAGTTCGTCGAGCTGCCGGAGTTCGAGTTCCGGCTGGACCTTGGCGAGCCCGAGGCGCCGCCCGCCGCACCGCTGCCGCCGGAGCCGCCCGCGGCCCCCGCCGCGCCGGTGCTGGCGCTGGTCAGCGCGCCCGAACCCGAGCCGCTGCCGGACGACGAGCCGGCCGACAGCGAGGAGGGCATCAAGGTCATCGGCCCGCTGCGCATCAGCATCACGCTGTTCAACATCTTCCTGAACGAGGCCGACGAGCTGTCGCGCCGCCTCTCGACCGCGCTGGCCGAATGGGCGGTGGAGCTGGCCGTGCCGGTGCCACCGAATGCCGAGGCCCATGCCCATGCGCTGGCCGGCAATGCCGCGACCGTCGGTTTCGAGGATCTGTCCGCGCTGGCGCGCGAGCTCGAGCATGCGCTCGGCCGTGCCGCCCAGGCCGGCCGCTACAGCGAGCAGGACGCGCAGCTCTTCGTCAACGCCGCCGAGGACCTGCGGCGCCTGCTGCACCAGTTCGCGGCCGGTTTCCTGAAGCAGGTCGACGCCGGGCTGCTGGCCGGGCTGCAGGCCTACCAGCCGCTGGATCCGCGCGATCTGGCGGCCGAGGTGGGTGAAGACGAGGATGGGGACGACGCGCCGCCGCCCGCGGCGCCACTGCCGGTCGAGCCGCCTGCGCGGCCGCAGTCCGAGTTCGATGCGCGCGCCGAACTGGCGGCGCAGGACGACAACGTCGCTCCCGGCACGCCGGACCAGATCGATGCCGAGCTGTTCCCGATCTTCGAGGAAGAGGCGCGCGACCTGCTCGAGCAGCTGCATGCCAGCCTGCGCGACTGGCTGAGCACGCCGCAGGACCGCGGCCGCGCCGGCGCGACGATGCGCGCGCTGCACACCTTCAAGGGCGGAGCCCGCCTGTCCGGCGCGATGCGCCTGGGCGAGCAGGCCCATGAGCTGGAGTCGGCGGTCGAGCGCCTGCTGGCGCAGGACGAACTGCAGGGCGCCGATCTGCGCGGCCTGCAGGACCAGAGCGATGCGCTGGAGGCCGGTTTCGAGGCGCTGCGCCAGCGCCTGAAGGCCGCCCCCGCCGAGCCGGTGGCCGAGACGCCGCTGCCCGAGCCGGTGGCGGTGGCCGAGCTGCCCGTCGAGCAAGACCTGGCCCCCGAGGCCGAGCCGGCCGCGCCCGTCGCGGCGGCTGTCGGCCCGCAGATCGACTGGGAGCGCTTCGCCCAGCCGGGCGCGGCGGCGCTGCTGCCCAGCGAGGAGCCGATGGCCGGCCCGGCCGGCGCGACCCTGGTGCGGGTGCGCGGCAATGTGCTGGAGCGCATGGCCACCCAGGCCGGCGAGGTCAGCATCCGGCGCGCGCGTCTGGATTCCGAGCTGTCGCAGATGAAGACGGCGCTGCTCGACCTGGACGACAACCTGGACCGCCTGCGCAACCAGCTGCGCGAGCTGGAACTGCAGGCCGAGGCCCAGCTGGGCTCGCAGCAGGAGGCCGCGAAGAAGTCCGGCCGCGACTTCGATCCGCTGGAGTTCGACCGCTACACCCGCTTCCAGGAGCTGACCCGCATGCTGGCCGAATCGGTCGGCGACGTGGCGACGGTGCAGCGCTCGCTGCAGCGCAATGTGCAGCTCGGTGAAGACGAGCTGGCCGCGCAATCGCGTCTGACGCGCGAGCTGCAGGACGACCTGCTGCGCACCCGCATGGTCGAGTTCGACACCAGCCTGGCCGAGCGCCTGCACCGCGTGGTGCGGCAGGCGGCGCGCGAGGCCGGCAAGCAGGCCCAGCTGAACATCGTCGGCGGCCATGTGGAACTGGACCGCAGCATGCTGGAGCGCCTGACCGGCGCCTTCGAGCATCTGCTGCGCAACAGCGTCAGCCATGGCATCGAGGCGCCGGAGGCGCGCGTCGCCGCCGGCAAGCCGGAGGTCGGCACGATCACCCTGCGTCTGGCGCAGGAGGGCAACGAGGTGCTGCTGTCCTTCAGCGACGATGGCGCCGGCCTGAACCTGCCGCGCATCCGCGAGCGCGGCGAGATGCTGGGCCTGATCGCCCAGGGCGCGCCGGCCAGCGACGACGAGCTGATGGAGCTGATCTTCGCGCCGGGCTTCTCGACCGCCAGCCAGGTGACCGAGCTGGCCGGCCGCGGCGTCGGCATGGACGTGGTGCGCTCCGAGGTCAACACCCTGGGCGGCTATATCGACATCCAGTCGACGCCCGGGCAGGGCGCCGGTTTTGCGCTGCACGTGCCGCTGACCACCGCGCTGACCCAGATCGTGGTGCTGCGCTATGGCGACCACCAGGTGGCCGTGCCGGCCAGCCTGATGGAATCGGTGCTGCGCATGCCGCTGGAGCGGGTGGAGCGCGCCTATGCCGAGGGTGCGCTGACCGTCGGCGATGCGCAGCTGCCCTTCTACTGGCTGGGCGGCCTGATGAACCACAGCGGCCGCGGCGTGCTGGCCGGGCGCAGCCTGCCGATACTGCTGGTCAAGAGCGCGCACCAGCGCCTGGCCCTGCATGTGGACGAGGTGCTGGGCAACCAGGAAGTGGTGATCAAGAACCTCGGCCCGCAGCTCAGCGGCGTGCCGGGCCTGGCCGGCATCAGCCTGCTGGCCTCCGGCGACGTGGCGCTGATCTACAACCCGGTCGCGCTGATGCACTGGTACGGTGCGGCCGCGCAGACCCATGCGCAGCAGGCCGCGCTGGCCGAGGCGACCTCGCCGGTCGACGCGCCGGAGGTGCTGGCGCCGCTGGTGATGGTGGTCGACGATTCGCTGACCGTGCGCCGCGTCACCCAGCGCATGCTGGACCGCGAGGGCTATCGCGTGCTGCTGGCCAAGGACGGCATGGACGCGATGGAGAAGCTCTCCGGCGACGAGCTGCCGGCGGTGGTGCTGTCCGACATCGAGATGCCGCGCATGGACGGCTTCGATCTGGTGCGCAATATGCGGGCCGACAGTCGCCTGGCCGAATTGCCGGTGATCATGATCACCTCGCGGATCGCCCAGAAGCACCGCGACTATGCGCTGGAGCTGGGCGTCGAGCATTACCTGGGCAAGCCCTATGACGAAGAGCTACTGCTGGACCTGATTGGCAGATACACTTCGGCACCACAAGTCGCGGCCGGCCAGGCATAGCGATCTGGCCGCGCCCGGCACGCACGCAGCACCGCCCCGGGCCCTCACGAACCTCGTCCACGGCGCCCCTTCGCGGGCGCCGCGGGCGTGTTGTAGCCGGGCTTTATGTCTGAAGTCGTTGAGCATCTCGCGGAACTGACCGGGTTCAGGGACCGCGACGTCATGGACGTCACCCTGGTTTCGGCCCTGCGGGACCTGCTGGAGCCGCTGTCGGTGGCGATCTTCCGCATCGTCGGCGATGCCGGCCAGGAACGCTGGCTGACGCGCGCGCGCCTCTCCGGCGACGAGGTCGTCGCCACCGCCGATTCCTTCTGGACCGAGCCGGGCCGCCTGCCCGCGCTGCAGGCCCATCCGGAGCGGCTCGAATGCATGCGCGAGCGCCATGTGCTGCAGCGCCAATGCGCCGATGGCGCCTGGCTGACCCTGTTCCCTCTGGCCACCGAACGCGAGGTGGTGGGCGTGCTGGAGGTCAGCTCGACCGACAAGCTCAAGCCCTCGGCGCAGCGCATGGTCGGCAGCATCCTGCGCATCTATCACAACTTCCAGGGCCTCTTGGACTACAGCGAGCGCGACACGCTGACCGGGCTCCTGAACCGCAAGACCTTCGACGAGAGCTTCCTGAAGGCGGTCGGCGACCTGGGTGCGCCGCACCATCACGACTGCCCGAGCGCCGAGGATCGCCGCCATGAAGCGGAGCGCCCGCGCTACTGGCTGGGCGTGATCGACATCGATCATTTCAAGTCGGTCAACGACCGCTTCGGCCACCTGATCGGCGACGAGGTGCTGCTGCTGCTGTCGCGCCTGATGCGCAACAGCTTCCGCTTCCACGACCTGCTGTACCGCTTCGGCGGCGAGGAGTTTGTCGTGCTGATGCGCTGCGAGGACGAGGAGGATGCGGCCCATGCCTTTGAGCGCCTGCGCCGCAACTGCGAGCATTACCAGTTCCCGCAGGTCGGACGCATCACGGTCAGCGTCGGCTTCAGCGAGGTGCGCGCCGACGACGCGCCGGCCGGCGCCTTCGAGCGCGCCGACCGCGCCGTCTACCACGCCAAGGCTCATGGCCGGAACCAGGTGCAGAGCCATGCCGAGCTGGTGGCGCTGGGGCAGATGAAGGAAACGGCGCAGCTGAGCGCGGTCGAGCTGTTCTAGCCGGCGGCGCGAGGCGCGGGGCCGGTCGGGCTGGGGGAATGCCCGTAGGTCTTCAGGGAATATTAATCAAGCGCTTGATTGAATTGGGTAGCATGCGCCGATGCTTGCTCCCGAGATTCCTTTGCCCGGCGCGCGCGAACGCATGTTGCGCGAGGCCACCCGCATCTTTGCCACCAAGGGCTACGACAAGGCCAGCACGCGCGAGATCTGCCAGGCCGCCGGCGTCAACATCGCCTCGATCCATTACTACTTCGGTGACAAGCAGGGCCTGTACCGCGAGGCCCTGATCCAGCCGATGCTGGAGGTGCTGGCCCATCTGCCGGCGCCGGATGCCGTCCGGCCGCTGCGCGACTGGCTGTGCGATTTCTACGGCGCGCTGCTGCTGCCGCTGCGCATGGCCGATTCCGACCTGGCCCATCTGATGCGCCTGATGGGCCGCGAGATGATGGAACCCAGCGCCGCCTACGACGAGCTGTGCAGCACCCATATCGCGCCCCAGCATCAGGCCCTGATCGAGATGCTGCGCCAGCGCTGCGGTGCCGCCGAGGCCGACATGGGCCTGCAGCAGCTGGCCCATGCGCTGACCGCGATGGCGCATGACTACTGGATGTCGGCCGACTTCATGGAGTCGCTGGCGCCCGGTGTCGCGCGCGGGCCCGGCGCCTACGAGCGGGTGCTGGAGCGCCTGGTTGCCTATGGCGAGGCCCTGGTCGAGCGCGAGACCGCGCTGCGCCGGCGCGACGCCGCCCCCGTCACCTCCACACCATCGACCGCCGTCCTGCCCTGATGATCAAGAAGATGCTCCGATCGCGCCGGGCCGGCCTGGCCCTGCTGCCCGCGCTGCTGCTGGCCGGCTGCGCGCTAACGCCGACACCCCGGCCCGAACTGCCGCAACCCGCCGCCTGGCAGGCACCGCTGCCGCATGGGGGCAGCGAGGCGCGGCTGCGCGAATGGTGGGCCCAGTTCGACGACCCGCTGCTGGACGCGCTGATCCGCGCGGCCGAGAGCGCCAACCCGGGCCTGCAGCAGGCGGTGGCACGCATCGCCCAGGCCCGCGCTTCGGCCGCCGGTGCCGGCAGCGCCGGTCTGCCGCAGCTGACGGCCAACGGCGCGGCCACGCGCTCGCGCGCCGCGGTGCCCAGCAGCGAGGGGCCGCGCAGCATCGCCAGCCTGGGCCTGGACGCCAGCTGGGAGCTGGACCTGTTCTCGCGCGTGCGCCTGCAGTCGCAGGCCGCCAGCGAGCGCGCGGTGGCCTCGGGCCTGGACTGGCACCAGGCCAAGATCAGCCTGGCGGCCGAGGTGGCGCAGAGCTATCTGAGCCTGCGCAGCTGCGAGCGCCTGGTCGACATCATCGAGCGCGACGGCCAGGCGCTGACCCGCATCGCCGGCTATGCGCAGGACAAGACCAAGGTCGGCCTGGAGGCGCCGGCGGCGGCCGCGCTGCTGCAGGCCGCGGCCGCCGATGCGGCGAGCCGTGCGCTGGCCCAGCGCGCCGACTGCGATATCGAGATCAAGAGCCTGGTGGCGCTGACCGTGCTGGACGAGCCGGCGCTGCGCCAGCGCCTGGCCGAGGGGCGTGCGCGCCTGCCGCAGAGCGCGCGCTTCGCGGTACCTGTGCTGCCGGCCGCGCTGCTGGCGCAGCGACCCGACCTGGCCGCCAGCGAGCGCCAGGTGCTGGCCGCCTGGGCAGAGCGCGGCGCCGCCGAGGCCGAGCGCTATCCGCAGCTGCGCCTCGCCGGTTCGATCTCGCGCGGCGCGCTGCGCGCCGGCGGCCTGCGCGACGACGGCGAGGGCTGGTCCTTCGGCCCGACCCTGAGCCTGCCGCTGCTCGACGGCGGCCTGCGCCGCGCCAATGTGGATGCGGCCCAGGCGCGCTACGAGGAGGCGCTGGCCGGCCACAAGGCGCAGCTGCTGGCGGCGGTGCGCGAGGTCGAGCAGGCGCTGGTGCGGCTCGATGCGGCCGAGGCGCGCGAGGGCCATGCGCTCGCCAGCGCGCGGGGCTACGACGAGTCCTTCAATGCCACCCAGGCGCGCTGGCAGCGCGGCCTGGCCGGCGCCGCCGAGCTGGAGGAATCGCGCCGGCTGGCGCTGAACGCGCAGGCCAGCCTGGTGCAGGTGCAGCGCGAGCGCCAGAGCGCCTGGGTGGCGCTTTACAAGGCCAGCGGCGGCGGTTGGCAGGTCGGTGTGGCGAATCGGGACGAATGAGAGCGATGACGATGCAGATCAAGAGCAAGCTGATGGTGGTGATGGCCGTGGCGGGCGTCGTGAGCACGCTGGCGCTGGCCGCCGACGATGACGCCAAGAAGAAGGCCGCTCCCGCCGCGAAGGCGCGGCCGGCGCTGAGCGTCAAGCTGGTCGCGGCCGAGGCGCAGGACTGGCCGCAGGCGCTGAGCGCCAGCGGCTCGGTCGCGGCCTGGCAGGAGGCGGTGGTGGGCGCCGAGATCTCGGGCCTGCGCCTGTCGCAGGTGCTGGTCAATGTCGGCGACCGGGTCAAGCGCGGCCAGCTGCTGGCCCAGCTGTCCCGCGACACGGTGCTTTCCGAATTGGCGCAGAGCCGCGCCGCTGCCGCCGAGGCGCAGGCCAATCTGGAGGCCGCCAAGCTGGACGCCGAGCGCGCCCGCGCGCTGCAGTCCGGCGGCAGCGGCGCCCTCAGCGCGCAGCAGCTGCAGCAATACCTGACCGGCGAGCAGACCGCCAAGGCCCGCTTCGATGCGGCCCAGGCCAAGGTCCGCAGCGACGAGCTGCGCCTGGCCCAGACCCGCATCATGGCGCCGGACGATGGCGTGATCTCGGCCCGCGCCGCGACGGTGGGCGCGGTGGTGCAGGGCCAGGAGCTGTTCCGCCTGATCCGCGGCAACCGGCTCGAATGGCGCGCCGAGGTGCCGGCCTCCGAGCTGGCGCGGCTGAAGCCCGGCCAGGCGGTGCAGGTCGAGGTGCCGGGCCCGCAGCCGACCAAGGCGCGCGGCACCCTGCGCATGGTGGCGCCCACGGTGGACGCGGCGACGCGCAACGGCCTGGTCTATGTGGACCTGCCGGCGGATGCCGGCCTGCGCGCCGGCAGTTTCGTGCGCGGCGAGATCCTGCTGGGCAGCGGCAAGGTGCTGAGCCTGCCGCAGACCGCGGTCCAGCCGCGCGACGGCTTCAGCTATGTGTTCAAGATCGGGCAGGGCGGCAAGGTGCAGCAGGCGAAGGTGACGACCGGCCGCCGGATCGGCGAGCGCATCGAGCTGCTCGCGGGCCTGGACGCCGGTGCCCAGGTGGTGGCCAGCGGCGTCGGTTTCCTGACCGATGGCGACCTGGTTCAGGTGGTCGGGGGAAGCAAGCCATGATGAACGTCTCGTCCTGGTCGATCCGCAACCCGACCCCGTCCATCCTGCTGTTCATCATGCTGACCCTGGCGGGGCTGATGGGCTTTCGCTGGATGAAGATCCAGAACTTTCCGGACATCGACCTGCCGACGATCACGGTCACCGCGGCGCTGCCCGGCGCCTCGCCGGCCCAGCTGGAATCCCAGGTGGCGCGCAAGCTGGAGAACCAGATCGCGACCCTGCAGGGGCTCAAGCATATCTACACGACGATCCAGGACGGCGTCGTCACCGTGACGGTGGAGTTCCGCCTGGAGAAGCCGACCCAGGAGGCGGTGGACGATGTGCGCGCCGCGGTCTCGCGGGTGCGCTCCGACATGCCCGGCGACCTGCGTGACCCGATCGTCACCAAGCTGGAGCTCAGCGGTTCGCCGATCCTGACCTACACGGTGGCCTCGGGCCGTATGGATGACGAGGCCCTGTCCTGGTTCGTCGACAACCAGGTCGCCAAGCGCATGCTGGCGGTGCGTGGCGTCGGCGCGGTGGGCCGCGTCGGCGGCGTGACGCGCGAGGTGCGGGTCGAGCTGGACCCGGCCAAGCTGCTGGCGCTGAACACCACCGCGGCCGACATCTCGCGCCAGCTGCGCCAGATCCAGCAGGAGGCCTCGGGCGGCCGCGCCGACATCGGCGGGAGCGAGCAGTCGGTGCGCACGATCGCGACCGTGCAGACCGCGCAGGAGCTGGCGGCGATGGACATCGCGCTGACCGACGGTCGGCGCCTGCGCCTGGACCAGGTGGCCACGGTCAGCGACACGGTGGCCGAGCAGCGCTCGGCGGCGCTGCTGAACGGCAAGCCGGTGGTCGGCTTCGAGATCACGCGCACGCGCGGCGCCGGCGAGGTGGAGGTGGCCCAGGGCGTGAAGGCCGCGCTGGAGCAGCTGCGCACCGAGCATCCGGAGATCGAGATCACCGAGGCCTTCAACTTCGTCGACCCGGTGCAGGAGAACTACGACGGCTCGATGTACCTGCTCTACGAGGGCGCCTTCCTGGCCGTCATCGTGGTGTGGTTCTTCCTGCGCGACTGGCGCGCCACCCTGGTGGCGGCGACCGCGCTGCCGCTGTCGGCGATCCCGACCTTCATCGCGATGTACCTGCTGGGCTTCACGGTCAATATCGTGACCCTGCTGTCGCTGTCGCTGGTGGTGGGCATCCTGGTGGACGACGCGATCGTCGAGATCGAGAACATCATGCGCCACCTGCGCATGGGCAAGAGCCCTTACCAGGCGGCGATGGAGGCGGCCGACGAGATCGGCCTGGCGGTGATCGCCACCACCTTCACCCTGATTGCGGTGTTCCTGCCGACCGCCTTCATGAGCGGCGTGCCGGGCAAGTTCTTCGTGCAGTTCGGCTGGACTGCGGCGATCGCGGTGTTCTTCTCGCTGGTCGTCGCGCGCATGCTGACGCCGATGATGGCGGCCTACATCCTGAAGCCGCCCAAAGGCCCCGAGCATGAGCCGCGCTGGCTGGTGCGCTATACCGGCTGGGCGCGCTGGTGCCTGCAGCACCGCATCAAGACCCTGCTGGCCACGGGCGCCTTCACGGTCGGCTCGATCGTGCTGGCGGGCTTCCTGCCAACCGGCTTCATTCCGCCGGACGATCTGAGCCAGACCCAGGTCAACATCACCCTGCCACCGGGCAGCACCTTCAAGCAGACCGCGGCGGCGGCCGAGGCGGCCGGCGCGATCGTGCAGGCCAATAAGCATGTGAAGCTGATCTACACCGCGATCGGCGGCGGCGCGGCGGGCTCCGACCCCTTCGCGCTGGGCAGCGCACCGGAGGTGCGCAAGGCCACGCTGACCCTGAACCTGACGCATCGCAGCGACCGGCCCGGCTTGAGCAAGCAGGCGATCGAGACCGAGCTGCGCGAGGCGCTGACCGCGATCCCCGGCGCGCGCATCAAGGTCGGGTTCGGCGGCTCCAGCGAGAAGTACGTGCTGGTGCTGGCCGGCGAGGACGGCCGCGTGCTGGCCGAGCATGCGCAGCAGGTGGAGCGCGAGCTGCGCTCGATCCCGGGCATCGGCGCGGTCACCTCGACCGCCAGCCTGACCCGGCCCGAGCTGATCGTGCGGCCCGACTTCGCGCGCGCCGCCGACCTGGGCGTCAGCGCCGCGGCGATCGCCGACACGCTGCGCATCGCCACCGCTGGCGACTACGACCAGGACCTGCCCAAGCTGAACCTGGCGCAGCGCCAGGTGCCGGTGGTCGTCAAGCTGCCCGCCAGCGCGCGCGCCGACCTGGACTACCTGTCGCGCCTGCCGGTGCCGGGCGCCCATGGCCCGGTGCCGCTGTCCAATGTCGCGACCCTGTCGATCGACAGCGGCCCGGCCCAGATCGACCGCTACGACCGGCTGCGCAACGTCAACTTCGAGATCGAGCTGAACCAGCAGCCGCTGGGCGAGGTGGAGAAGCTGGCCCTGGCCCTGCCCAGCCTGCAGAACCTGCCGCCCGGCGTGATCCAGACCTCGATCGGCGATGCCGAGGCGATGGCCGAGCTGTTCTCCAGTTTCGGCCTGGCGATGCTGACCGGCGTGCTGTGCATCTACATCGTGCTGGTGCTGCTGTTCAAGGACTTCGTGCAGCCGATCACCATCCTGGCGGCCCTGGTGCTGTCGATCCCGGGCGCCTTCTTCGCGCTGTTCATCACCCATACCGCGCTGTCGATGCCCTCGATGATCGGCCTGATCATGCTGATGGGCATCGCGACCAAGAACTCGATCCTGCTGGTCGACTACGTGATCATCGCGCGCCGCGACCATGGCCTGGCGCGCTTCGAGGCCATCCTCGACGCCTGCCACAAGCGCGCGCGGCCGATCGTGATGACGACCATCGCGATGGGTGCCGGCATGCTGCCGATCGCGATGGGCATCGGCGTCGACCCGAGCTTCCGCGCGCCGATGGCCATCGTCGTGATCGGCGGCCTGATCACCTCGACCTTCCTGAGCCTGCTGGTGATCCCCATCGTCTTCACCTATGTGGACGATCTGGTGCAGAAACTGCGCCCGCGCCGCCGCCAGAGCCATCGAGCCGAGACCGGTGGGGCGATGGCCGACTGATCCGAGCCCGCGCGTTGCAGCAGTCGCACGGGCGGGCGCCTGGCGCGTGCTGCGGCCGCGGTCGTCACGTCGCTGCCATCCCCGCTGATCAGCATGGCGACCTTTGTTTCGAGGACAAGGGTTTCATGAAGATCAGCAAAACGACGAGCAGCGCGCTCCTGGGCATGACCATGCTGCTGGCGGCCTGCGGGGGTGGCGGCGACGGGGTGCCGGCACCCGCGCCCGAGCCCGCACCACCTGCGGTCAAGGCCTTGAGCGTGGGTGTGTTGCCCGATACCCAGGGCGGCGGCTCCAATGTATCGGTCCATCCGATGCGCGCGCTGCTGGAGCTGTACAAGCAGCAGAAGGTCGATGTGGTGCTGGTGGTCGGCGACCTGGCCGAGAACGGCTCGGCGGCCGAGTACCGCCAATGGCGCGAGGTGGCCGAGGCCTACAAGCCCTTCATGACCTTTTTGCCCATCATGGGCAACCATGACAACAAGGGCATGGACCAGGACTGGCATGACCTGGTGGCCGACTTCATTCCCGCGGACGCCGAACATATGGCCGGCGCGCGCAACAAGAACTATGCGCTGCTGCGCAAGGGCGTGCTGCTGATCAACATCTCCTACGGCTGGATGCCCTTCGCCTACGACTTCGTCGAGCAGACCATCCTCAAGCACAAGGCACAGGCGCGCCATATCGTGCTGCAGACCCACAACTCCTTTGTCGGCAACAAGTACGGCCTGCTGCGTGAGCGCATTGTCGAGGGCTACAAGTCGGAAGAGGGCGATGTCGCCTTCAAGGGCGTGTACGAGAAGTACCGCAAGCTGCTCGCCGACCACGACGTGGTCTATGTGTCGGGCCATGAGCATCTGTATGCGCGCAGCCTGATCCGCGATCCGGCCCAGCGCAACTTCATGCAGATCGTCTCCGGCAGCGCCTCCTACAAGGGCTATGAGAACCGCTTCGGCGAGCATGAGCTGGTGCAGAACACGCTGATGCTGAAGGCCCGCACCGAGGCCACGGGAACGCTGGACGTGAATGCCTCCATCCTCGACTTCAGGGACGACGTGCTGGACTTCAAGGCCTGGTATGCCGAGCACAGCGTGATGAAGAACGAGGACGGCCCCAAGGAACTGGCCCAGCCCAGGTGGCAGCTGTTCGACCGCTTCCGCCGCAGCGCGGCGCGCTGCGAAAAGCTGGTCTACCCGGCCAGCTTTCCCAGCGAGATCCAGCGCAACAACGCCTATGACACCAGCTACCGCAGCAGCGCCTGCCCCTCGCCGCAGGGCCTGGTGGCACGGGTGCTGGACGGCGAGAACCTCAGCTTCAACCGCCACGACACGCGCAGCCGCAGCATGAGCGCCGAGCCCGGCAAGACCGAGGCGGCCAACAACCGCGAGCTGCTGTCGCTGATGCAGCGCCATATGTTCATCGCCCATGAGAGCTGGCGGCCGAATCTGAACAACAGCCAGCGTGCGCGCCTGGTGAACATCGGCCAGGCCGACGAGGAGGTCGAGGTGCGCGCCACCACCATCGACCTGAAGAAGCAACTGATTCTGGCCTGGGAGCCCAGGACCGAGAGCCTGCAGTCCGAGGTGTTGAGCGTCAGCGGCACGGCAGGTCAGGGCGGCACCTACATCGATCCCTACGGCCGTGCCAAGGACATCGCCACCGCGGCCGGCTTGCCCGGCTCGCTGGGCGATGGCAGCGAGGCCGGCAAGCGGCCGGTGCAATTGCCGGCCGCGGCGAGCAAGGGGTGGACGCTGGACGGCGAGGGCCAGGGCGATCGCTATGTGCTGGAGTTCGGCCTGCCCAAGGACGTCAAGCCCGAACAGGTCCTGCTGGCGCGCCAGGACGGTGCCGGCCGCTGGCAGGCGTTGGCACAGGCCGGCTGCCTCAGTACCAGGCCCTATGCCGCGGCCTATCTGCTGACGGCGCCGGCCGACGTGAGCGGGACCTGCGCCGCGGCGCCGGCCATCGTCGGTTTCGATGCGGCCAGGAAGACCTTCTGGGCGCGCGTATCCCAGGAGGGCCGCTTCGCGCTGGTGGCGCGGCCCTGAGCTGGCGCCGAGCCCGCCCTCAGTAGTAGGTCAGTGTCGCGGTGAGCGAGTCGCTGTAGGCGCCCGGCGCGGCGCCCAGCTGACGCCCGGCCAGGCGGCCGTAGACCCAGTGGATCTGCGGCGGCGACAGCCCCGCCAGGTCCAAGGTGACGCTGCTGCTGATCTTCTGCGTGCCGCCGGTCGTGCCGTCGCCCAGCACCGCGGTGTAGGTAGCGTCGGTGTAGAGGTTGTAGTCCAGCGTGTGGGCGCCGAACTTCAGCTTGCGGATGGCGTAGCTGCCGCTGCTGCCGGTGCTCATCGTCACCTCATAGGGGATCAGGAGCCCGATCACGCCGCCGCACTGGACGCGCACGGTGCCGCTGCTGTCGGTGTTGCCGAAGGCCAGCGGGTTGTAGCTGCCGAAGGCCAGGGTGGTGGTGGTGACGCTGCAGCTGCAGACCAACGTGCACACGGCCCGCGCCGGCCCGGCCAGGCCCAGCAGCAGGCCCAGCAGCAGCAGTGGCCGCAGGAAGGGGGTGTGGATCGTCGTCGTCCTTGGGCTCATCGCGTCTCCAGGCAGCGCAGCTGGCCCAGCTCGGGCAGCTCCGCGGTGTCGCTCGGCAGTTGCAGTATCACGCTGCACTGGCCCTCCGGCCAGCGCGCGCGCACCCGGTTGGCGCCGGGGGCCAGGCCACCGACGAAGGCGCGCCCGTCCAGGCCGACGACGAACAGCCGGCTCTGGCCCTGCACCTGCAGCTCGCTGCCGGGCGGCAGCGGCGCGCCGGTGGCGTCGACCAGGCGAAAGCTCGCGCTGCGGCTGCGCGTGACCGGGAACTCGATCAGCGCGGCGCTGCGCGCGGCCGGGATCAGGCGCAGCTCCAGGATCTCCAGCTCGGCGTCGTAGGGCAGGTCGGTCGCATTGATCGCGACCCGGTTGCTCTGGTAGCCGCGCAGCCCGCCGATGAAGGCGCGGCCGCGCGCATCGGTGCGCGCCACCTCATGGTTGTCGTGCAGCACCCCGATGCCCGGATAGTCGGCCACCTGCACGACGACGAAGCCGCCGTCGATGCGCCGGCTGGTATAGACGGAGCCGTCCATCCAGGCCAGGCCGCCCGACAGGCCGGCGCGCGCCTCGGTCTGGCGCCCCAGGCGGGCGACGCCGCCGTTGAAGACGAAGCGCTCGCCCTGCCAGTAGCTCTGCACCATCTGGCGGCGCTGCTGGCCGCTCTCCGCCAGCAACTGGTAGCCCAGGCCGCGGCCCAGCGGCGGGTTCTGCTGCACCTGGACCTGCAGCTGCTGGCTGTCGCCGCCGGACTCGGGCGGCGCGCGGTTGCGGGTCAGGGCGATGCCGGCGCTGCTGCGCTCGCCCAGCGCATGGTTCCAGGCCAGCGCGATCGTGGTGGCGCCGTTGCCGGCCAGGTCGCGCAGCGCCACCAGGCTCAGATAGCCCCAGCCGCCCAGGTCGCGGCCCCAGTTGAGGCTCAGCAGCTTGGTCGGCTGGGCCAGCAGGCGGTCGTCCTGGCGCACATAGGACAGGCCCAGCGCATGGCCGGCCCAGCTGGTGCCGACCGCGGCCGACAGGTTCCAGCGCGCGTCCTCGCGGCGGCTCGGCGGCGCGCCGGTGATCGCGTCGGGGCTGCGCATATCGCCGGCCTGGGCGAAGCCGGCGCTGACGCGCTGGAACTGCAGGCTGCCGCTCCAGTCGCGCGCCTGCCGGTCCAGCCCGGCGGCCAGCAGCCAGCCGCGCCCGCGCTGCTGGCTGCGGCTCAGCGCCAGCGAGCCGTTGGCGGTGCCCAGGCGCGGCCAGAGCCAGATGCCGGTGGCGCCCAGGGTCTGCTGCGAGCGCTGCAGTTCGGCGCGCAACTCGCGGGTGAAGCTCTCGCTGATGCCGCGGCGCTCGGTGGCGCTGAGCAGGGCCGCGCCATAGCGGTTGCTGTGCGTGCCGTAGTCCTCGCGCAGCCGGCCCAGCTCCAGGCTCCAGGCGCGCAGGCCCGGCTTCAGCAGCGCAGGGCTGACGTAGTAGGGCTGGACGATCACCTGTTCGCGGCCCAGCAGGTCGCGCACCACCGTCCGGATCTCGCCCTGGCCGGTGATCAGCGGCAGGTCCGAGATGTCGAAGGCGCCGGCCTGCAGCCGGCCCTGCAGGCGCTGACTGTTGTTGACATAGACATCCAGGGTCGAGGGCAGGGCGGTCTCGCCGCGCAGGGTCGGCAGCGGGAAGCTCAGGAAGCCCGGCCGCAGCGCGAAATCGGTGCCCCATTGAACGCCGCCCAGGCGCAGCGCGCGGCCCCAGGCGCCGGGCTGGCCGACCGTGTCGCCGATGCGCAGCCGGGTCATGTTCTGCGGCCGGTCCAGGGTCCAGCGCGTCTCCAGGCGCAGCAGCCGGCCGCCATCGCGGTACAGCATCAGCTGGTTCAGGTCGCCGCGCCGGGTCAGCGCACCCAGCTCGAGCAGCCCGTCCAGGGTGCCGGCGCCGCTGCCGGCCGGGCCGGACAGGCGGCGCTGCCATTGCAGGTCGTAGTTGGCCAGCAGGCCCAGGCGTGCCGGCAGGGTCGGGCGCTGGGCCGCGGCCTCCAGCGCCAGGCTCTGGGCGCGGAAGGCCGAGGCCGGCAACTCGATCAGCAGGGTCTGGGTGGCCTCCTCGATCTGCCAGGAGAAGCCGTCGCCCAGCAGCACGTGCAGCTCGCCGTCGATCATGCGCGGCGAGCGGATCGGCAGCTTCAGATTCAGGCTCTCCCACATGGTCTGCGGGATCGCCAGGCCGTCGGGCAGGCGCACCGCGCGCAGGGTCTGCGGCTGCGGCACGCCGTTGATGCGCAGGCCCAGCAGCAGGGTCTCGCCGAGCTGGGCGCGTTGCTGGATCTCGGCCAGCGCGCGCGCCAGCTCGGGGCTGCTGGCCAGCGGGGGCAGGGCGGACTCGGCCGCCCTGCCCATCCGGATCGGGAGGAGCAGGTTCAGGAACAGCAGGATCAGTATGGCCTCAGGGCCGCGCCTCATTCAGCGCTACCTGCTGCAGGCCGCGATCGGTCATGACCTCGAGCCGGCTGGGCGTGCCGCCGCCGGCCTGCAGGCGGAAGCTGCGCTCCTCGCCGGGGAAGATGACGGCGTTCGAGCCCTGCAGCGCCAGCGGCCTGCCCTGCGCGCCCTCGCCGTGCAGGCGCAGCTCGGAGACCCGCAGATGCACATTGCCGCTGTTGGTGACGCTGGCCACCATGTCGCCGTTGGACTCGCGGCGCAGGCTCCAGCGTTCGTCGCGCAGCACCCTGGCCGGCGCCACATAGACCGGCACCCGCAGCGCCACCAGCACCCGCACCGTGCCGGCCATCTGGCCGACGTCGGACAGGCGCGGCATCGGGATCTCGCGCAGCACCATGCGGTAGGTGGCCTCCTGCTGCAGCTCCTGGGCGCGGCGCAGGCCGACGCGCAGCACCTGGGTCTGGCCCGGCTGCACGGTGAAGATCGGCGGGTTGACGATGATGTCGCTGGTCGGGCCGTCGACATCCTTGCCCTCGACCCGGGTCCAGGCGATCGCGTCGGCCTGCATCACCACCGGCTCGGCGCCGTTGTTGGTGACCTGCACGGTGGCGCGGTCGTTGAGGCGGTCGAGCCGGACGTTGACCGGCATCAGGCTGACATCGGCGGCCTGCGCCAGCCAGGGGATCAGCAGCAGCCAGGGCAGCAGCAGGCGGTGGATCAGACGCTTCATGACGGGCCTCCCTTGGCGCGTTCCGGAGCAGGGCGGGATCAGTAGCTGACGGTGACGGTCACGGTATCGGTATAGGCGCCGGGTATCACGTTCGCCAGCGAGGGCAGGCGGCCGTAGATCGTCAGGCTCTGGGTGCTGCCGGTGCCGGTGCCGCTGTGGGTGCTGGAACCGGTGCCGTTGCCCCAGACGGTGGAGCGGCCGTTGTCCAGGTAGAGCTGGTAGCCCAGCAGGTTGGAGCCGCTCTTCATCGCGCGGCTGGTGAAGTTGGCCGCGCCGCCGGCGTTCTGGCCCGCGTCCAGCGCCACGGTGTAGGGCGTGGTGTTGGTGCAGACGACGCTCAGGGTCGAGCTGGAATCCAGCGGGGTGGCGGTGGCCAGCGGGTCGATGCTGCTGCCGAAGTTCAGCGCGGCGCCGGAGACGGTGCAGGCGCTGATCACGGTGGCCGTGACCTGGAAGGTGTTGGTGGTGGTGGTGGCCTGGGCCGACAGGGCCAGGGAGGCGGCGGCCAGGGCCGCGAGCAGGGGGGCGATGCGGATGTTCATCCCGGGCTCCTTGTGCGGACGATGGCGTTACTGGGTGAAGGCCGAGCCGGGGCGCGGCTGCTGGGTGCCATAGGCGTCCGCCTCGGCCAGGGTCAGCAGGGCGCGCGCCGAGATCGCGTCGCGGGGGAACAGGGCCACGCCCAGCTCGGAGGGCATGCTCAGCTGCAGGCCCTTGATCTCGAAGGGCTGGCCCATCAGGGTGTTCAGGCGCTGGGCGAACAGGGCGGCCTCGGCGGCCGACTCGACCCGGGTCAGCACCAGCGAGAACTGGTCCTCGGCATGGCGCGCCAGCACATCGGCCGGCGTGCTGCATTGGGCCAGCCGGGCAGCGGTCTCGCGCATCACGCTGTCGACCCCGGTTTCGCCCTGGGCCTCGCGCAGCGCGTTCAGGCCCCTCAGCATCAGCACATAGACGGCCAGCTCCTGATCGTCGCGCGCCGCCATCTTGGTGGCCTGGTCCAGGCGCTCGATCAGGGCGCTCTGGCTGTAGATGCCGGTCAGGCCGTCGCGCAGCAGCATCGCCGGCGCGGTCTTGGGACCGGCCTCGCGCTCGATGCCGACCAGATTGGCCAGGTCGTCGAACAGGTTGTCCAGGCCGCTGGCCTTGTCGTAGAAGCCGTCGGCGCCGGCGTCCTCGCAGGCCTGGCGGTAGGCGTCCAGGGCCTGGGCGGTCAGCACCATCACCCGGCCCATGAAGCCGGAGCGGCGCAGCCGGGCCAGCACCTGCAGGCCGGAGCCGGAGGCCAGCGACAGGTCCAGCAGCACGGTGTCCGGCTTGAGCCAATCGATCAGGGCCAGGGCCTGTTCCTGGCCGTTCGCCTCGCCGACCACGTTGACGCCGGGCAGGGTCTCAAGGCGGCGCACCAGCAGGCGCCGGATGGAGGGCGAATCCTCGACGAGAAAGACATTCATTGTGGACTCCCTGTTTATGGCCTCGATCTTCGATGCGGGCCGGTCCGCGAGGCAGCGGGCGTTGCCGCAACAGGGCGTGCATGAAAGGCCTCGAGCCCATGTAGGCAAATCGCTTACACGGGATCGGTGAGGCCATGCTGGACACAGTATTTGGTCAGGTCGGTGTTGTTCTTCCAGCCGGCCTTCTCGAGGATGCGGGCGCGGTAGGTGCCCACGGTCTTGACCGAGAGGTGCATGATGTCGGCGATCTCGGCCGGTGTGCGGCCGGCGGCGATCAGCAACATCACCCGGTGCTCCTGGGCCGAGAGCTGCTCATGCGGCAACTGGTTCGGCGTCTGCCCGGACAAGAGGCCCAGCAGGTGGTCGGCCATCGCGGCGGTGACATAGCGCCCGCCGGACAGCAGCCGGTGCAGCGCGCTGACCAGCTCGTCGCCGGCGCGGTCCTTGGGCAGATAGCCGGAAACGCCCATCTGCAGCAGCCGCGCGGCATAGGCCGATTCGGCGTTCAGGCTCAGCACCAGCACCGGCACGCCCTTGAGCGCGCGCAGGATGCGGCTGGCGCCCTCGGTGCCGGTGGCATCGGGCAGGGACAGGTCCAGCACCACCACGTCCAGCGCGGCCGGCTGGCCCAGGGTCAGCGCCTGGGCGATCGTGGTGGCCTCGAGGATCTCGGCATCGGGCCATTCCGCCAGGATCAGCTGGCGCACGCCGACGCGCATGATCGGATGGTCGTCGACCACGAGAATCGTTCTCTTCGGCATCATCCCTCCACTTCCTCGCCGAGGCGGCGCACCGCCAGCGGCAGACAGACATCGATGCGGGAACCGCCCTCATGCCCGGGGCCGAACTGCAGGCTGCCGCCGGCCAGGCTGGCGCGCTCGCGCATATTGCGCAGGCCCGAGGCGTCGGGGCGCACCGGGCCGGGGCCGACGCCGTCGTCCTCGATCACCAGGCCATAGCTGCTGTCGCCGGCCTGGCCGGCGATGCGCAGCCGGCTGGCGCGCGCATGGCGCAGCACATTGGTGGTGGCCTCCTGCAGGATGCGGAACAGCTGGTTGCGCTGCTCGGCGCTGAGCCGGTCCTCGTCGCGCAGGTCCAGCTGCACCGCCAGCTCGCCCTGGCGCTCCAGCGTCTTCGCGTAATGGGCCACCGCGGCGGCCAGGCCCAGGTCGTCCAGCAGCGGCGGGCGCAGGGTGGCGGAGATCTGGCGCGCCACCATGATCATCTCGTCGGCCAGGGTCAGCAACTCGTCCAGCATCTCCTCCTTGGCCGGCGCCAGCTTCTTGCGCAGCGCCAGCACCAGCATCTTGGTGGCCGTGCCGATCTGGCCCATCTGGTCGTGCACCTCGCGCGCCAGCTCGCGGCGCTCGGCCTCGATGCCGCGGTCCAGCTCGGCCGTGAAGCTCTGGATGCGTGCCAGCGCGGCGCTCAGCGCCGCGGTGCGCTCGGCCACGGTGGATTCCAGATGGCTGTTGGCCGCCAGCAGGGCCTGCTCGGCGCGATCGCGCCGGCGCCGCTCCAGCAGCAGGGCCAGCAGCGCGCCGGCGATCAGCAGCACGCCGACCCCGCTGAGCAGGCTGGCCAGCTCGGTGGTGCGCTTGCGCACGATCGCGGTCTCGGCCTGGGTCTGCTTGACCAGCGCGGCCTGCTGCGCCTCCAGCCGGGCCAGCTCATGGCGGATCTCGTCCATCAGCTGCTTGCCCGAGACATAGCCGGACAGGTCCTTCAGCACCGCCTCGCCCTGCTGCCAGCGCAGCGCCACATTGCGCTCGACCTGGGCGATGCGGCGCGTGATCAGTGCCTCCAGCGCCGCGGTCGAGGGCGGCGGCGCCTCGCCCTGCATCAGGCGGATCTTCAGCTCGCCATAGCTGCGCGCCAGGTCGAGCCGGGCCTGCTCGTAGGGCTCCAGGAAGGCGCTCTGGCCGGTGATGATGAAGCCGCGCTGGCCGGTTTCGATGTCGACCAGCAGCGCGCCGACCTTGCGCACCTGCAGCTGGGTCTGCAGGGCATGGGCCTGCGCGTCGCTGCGCCGGGCCAGCTCCTGCAGGCTGAGATGCTCGCCCCAGGCCATCGCGACGAAGGCGATGCAACCGCTCAACAGCAAACCGAAGGCCAGAGGAAACGACGAGATGCGCATGCATGCCCTGCGAGTGGGATTCGGCACTCTGGATACATGCGGGCCCGCAGCCTTCGACGATGACAGTGGGGCTGCAGCGCCCACCCTACCCATTTCGCTGCGGGAGGGCCCTGCCGGCTCTTGTCGCTCACCGCAATGGCCGCAGGCTAGGCCGAGTGGGCGGAAAATGCAAGATCACGCCCCCCGCAGCGGGGTCAGGTCTTTACCGCACGGCTCTTGACCACCTCATAGCGCTCCAGGGTGCGGCGGCGCGCCTCCTCATGCGCGACCAGCGGCGGCGGATAGTTGGGATCCAGCAACGTTCCGGCCAGCCAGGGCGCATGCACCAGCTTGGGCGGCAGCGCCGCCAGCTCCGGCAGGTAGCGCTTGATGAAGCGGCCCTCGGGGTCGAACTTCTCGCTCTGGCTGACCGGGTTGAAGATGCGGAAATAGGGCTGGGCGTCGCAGCCGCTGGAGGCGGCCCATTGCCAGCCGCCATTGTTGGCCGCGAGGTCGAAATCCAACAGTTGCTCGGCGAAGTAAGCCTCGCCGCGGCGCCAGTCGATGCCCAGATCCTTGATCAGGAAGCTGGCCGTGACCATGCGCAGCCGGTTGTGCATATAGCCACTGGTATTGAGCTGGCGCATCGCCGCGTCCACCAGCGGGTAGCCGGTCTCGCCGCGGCACCAGGCGCCGAAGCGCCGCTCGGCCTCCGGGCCCTGCTCCCAGACGATCTTGTCGTACTCCGGCCGGAAGGCGCTGCTCATCGCATGCGGCCAGTGGTGCATCACCTGGTGGTAGAAGTCGCGCCAGACCAGTTCGGACAGCCAGACCTCGGCGCCGCGCTCGCCGGCCGCGGCGCGCTGCCAGGCCGCGCGCGCCAGGCGCCGGATCGAGACGGTGCCGAAGCGCAGGTGCACGCTCAGGTAGCTGGGGCCCTTGACGGCCGGGAAGTCGCGCGCCTCGTGGTAGCG
Source organism: Roseateles sp. DAIF2 (assembly GCF_015624425.1). Classification (NCBI taxonomy): domain Bacteria; kingdom Pseudomonadati; phylum Pseudomonadota; class Betaproteobacteria; order Burkholderiales; family Sphaerotilaceae; genus Roseateles; species Roseateles sp. DAIF2. The sequence continues at coordinate 1,440,853 of NZ_CP049919.1, forward strand.
GTCGATCCGCTCCAGGAAGTCCTCGAACAGCGCGTCGGCCCGGTCCGCGCCCAGCGCCGACGCCAGCCCGGCGGGCGTAAAGCCGATCTCGGCCAGGGCCGGCACGCCGCGCGCCAGCGGGCCGGCCGCCAGGGCCGTGGCATGGCGCTCGACCGGGTAGGGGCGCAGGAAGAACTCGTCGACCTTCCTCAGCCAGGCGTTCTTGTAGGGCGTGAACACCGAATAGGGCTTGCCGGCGGCGGTCAGCAGCTCGCTGCGCTCGAAGATCACATGGTCCTTGAAACTGTGCAGCCGGGCGCCGAAGGCGGCCAGGCGCTCGCCCACCCGGGCATCGCGGGCCAGGGCCTGGGGCTCGTCGTCATGGTTGGCGAACACCGCCTGCGCGCCCAGCTCGGCGGCCAGGCGCGGGATCTCCTCGTCGGCGCGGCCATGGCGCACGATCAGGGCGCCGCCCAGTGCGCGCAGCCGCTCATCCAGCCGCGCCAGGGCCTGCAGGATGAATTCCACCCGCCGGTCGGCCCGTGGCAGGGCGTCCAGGATCTCGGTATCGAGCACGAAGGCACAGAACACCTGGCGCGTGGCGCGCAGGGCATGGTAGAGGGCGGCCTGGTCGTCGACGCGCAGATCGCGCCGGAACCAGACCAGGGCCCGGTCTAAATTCTTGGCTTGCATGCGCGCAGAATAAAATGCCGGCATGTCCAAGCACCAGATGGCCCTGACCAACCAGTTTTTGATCGCCATGCCCGGCATGGCGGACGACACCTTTGCCGGCGCCGTGGTCTACCTCTGCGAGCACAACGACAAGGGCGCGCTGGGCCTGGTGATCAACAAGCCGATCTCCCTGACCCTGGGCAATCTGTTCGAGAAGGTCGAGCTGAGCCTGCCCGACGAGGAACTGGCCGCCCGCCCGGTGTTCTTCGGCGGCCCGGTGCAGACCGAGCGCGGTTTCGTGCTGCACGAGCCGCTGGACGACGAGGGCGGCCATTACAACGCGACGCTCGCCGTGCCCGGCGGGCTGGAGATGACCACCAGCCGCGACGTGCTGGAGGCCCTGTCCAATGGCGCCGGCCCGAAGAAGCTCTTGGTGACCCTGGGCTACAGCGGCTGGGCCGCCGGCCAACTGGAGGAGGAGATCGGCCGCAACGGCTGGCTCACCGTCGACGCCGAGCCCGGCATCATCTTCGAAACCCCGATCGAGGAGCGCTACGACAAGGCCCTGTCGCTGCTGGGCATCGACCCGCGCATGCTGAGCGCTGACGCCGGTCACGCATGACCTTTCTCGCCTTCGATTTCGGCACCAAGCGGGTCGGCGTGGCCACCGGCAGCCGTTTCAGCGGCAGCGCGGAGGCGCTGAAGAGCATCGCGCTGGAGGGCGAGGCCCGTTTCCAGGCGATCGCCCGGCTGATCCAGGAATGGCAGCCGGAGGCCCTGGTGATCGGCGTGCCCTTCCATCCGGACGGCGCCGAGCATGAGATCACCCTGCGCGCCCGCAAGTTCGGGCGCCAGCTGAAGAGCCGTTTCCGCCTGCCGGTCCACGAGGTGGACGAGCGCTACACCAGCGTCGAGGCCGAGAGCCGCGGCGCGCGCGATGTCGATTCCGCCTCGGCCGCGCTGATCCTCGAACAATTCCTGAGAGAGAACCCATGAGCACCTTACATCTCGATGCGGAAGCGCTCTATGCGGACCTGCTGCGCGGCGTGCAGCGCCTGCTGCGCCCGAATTCCGCCCTGGTCGGCATCTGGTCGGGCGGCGCCTGGCTGGCCGAGCGCCTGCAGAAGGACCTGGGCCTGGCCGGCGCGCCCGGCGTGATCTCCAGCGCCCTGCACCGCGACGACTTCGGCTCCAAGGGCATGAGCGCCGCGGCCGACCATACCAAGCTGCCCTTCGAGGTCGAGGGCCGCGACATCCTGCTGATCGACGACGTGCTCTACACCGGCCGCACCACCCGCGCGGTGATCAACGAGCTGTTCGACTTCGGCCGCCCGGCCAGCGTGACCCTGGCGGTGCTGGTGGACCGCGGCGGGCGCGAGCTGCCGATCGAGCCGGTCTTCTCGGCCGCGCGCGTGACCCTGGGCGGCCCCGACCAGAAGCTGCGCCTGGCGCGCGCCGCCGACGGCCGCTTCAGCTTCGACGTGAAGTGACGCAGGGGACGACAAGATGCTGAGCAAACGAAACCCCCAACTGAACAAGAACGGCGAGCTGATCCATCTGCTCTCCATCGAGGGCCTGCCGCAGGCCGTGATCCATCAGATCCTGGACACCGCGGGCACCTTCCTCTCGGTCAACGACCGCGAGGTCAAGAAGGTGCCGCTCTTGCGCGGCAAGTCGGTGTTCAACCTGTTCTTCGAGAACAGCACCCGCACCCGCACCACCTTCGAGATCGCGGCCAAGCGCCTGTCGGCCGACGTGCTGAACCTGGACATCGCCAGGTCCAGCACCGCCAAGGGCGAGACCCTGCTCGACACGGTGGCGAACCTCTCCGCGATGCATGCCGACATGTTCGTCGTGCGCCACAGCGAGAGCGGCGCGCCCTACCTGATCGCGCAGCATTGCGCGCCCCATGTCCATGTGGTCAACGCCGGCGACGGCCGCCATGCGCATCCGACGCAGGGCCTGCTGGACATGTACACGATCCGCCACTACAAGAAGGACTTCCGCAACCTGACGGTGGCGATCGTCGGCGACATCGTGCATTCGCGCGTGGCGCGCTCCGACATCCATGCGCTGAACATCCTGGGCGTGCCCGAGATCCGCGCGGTTGGCCCCAAGACCCTGGTGCCGGGCGACCTGAAGGAGATGGGCGTGCGCGTCTGCCACGACATGGCCGAGGGCATCCGGGATGCCGACGTGATCATCATGCTGCGCCTGCAGAACGAGCGCATGAATGGCGCGATGCTGCCCAGCGCCGGCGAGTTCTTCAAGAACTTCGGCCTGACGCCGGAGAAGCTGGCCCTGGCTAAGCCCGACGCGATCGTGATGCACCCGGGCCCGATCAACCGCGGCGTCGAGATCGACTCGGCGGTGGCCGACGGCAGCCAGAGCGTGATCCTGCCGCAGGTCACCTTTGGCATCGCGGTGCGCATGGCGGTGATGTCCATCCTGGCTGGAAACGAAGCATGAAGATTCTGATCAAAGGTGGTCGCCTGATCGACCCGGCCTCGGGCCTGGACAAGCAGGGCGATCTGGCGATCGCCTCCGGCCGCATCGTCGCGCTGGGTGGCGTGCCGGCCGATTTCGAGGCCGAGCGCGTGATCGACGCCGCGGGCCTGGTCGTCGCGCCGGGCCTGGTGGACCTGGCCGCGCGCCTGCGCGAGCCCGGCCATGAGCATGAGGGCATGCTGGAGAGCGAGCTGGCCGCGGCCGCGGCCGGCGGCGTCACCAGCCTGGTCTGCCCGCCCGACACCGACCCGACGCTGGATGAGCCCGGCCTGGTCGAGATGCTGAAGTTCCGCGCCCGCAAGCTGTCGCGCTGCCGCCTGTTCCCGCTGGGCGCGCTGACCCGCGGCCTGGCCGGCGAGGTGCTGACCGAGATGGCCGAGCTGACCGAGGCCGGCTGCGTCGGCTTCTCGCAGGCCGACCAGCCGATCAAGAACACCCAGTTCCTGCAGCGCGCCTTCCAGTACGCCGCCACCTTCGGCTACACGGTCTGGCTGCGCCCGCTCGACCCTTGGCTGTCCGGCGGCGTGGCCGCCAGCGGCGCGGTCGCGACGCGGCTGGGCCTGTCCGGCGAGCCGGTGACGGCCGAGACCGTCGCGCTGCACACCATCTTCGAGCTGCAGCGCGTCACCGGCGCGCGGGTGCATCTGTGCCGCCTGTCCAGCGCGGCCGGCGTGGCGCTGTTGCGCGCGGCCAAGAAGGAGGGCCTGCCGGTCACGGCCGACGTGTCGATCAATTCGCTGCACCTGACCGATGTGGACATCGGCTTCTTCAACTCGGCGATGCGCGTGAACCCGCCGCTGCGCCAGGGCCGCGACCGCGACGCGCTGCGCGCCGCGCTGGCCGATGGCACCCTGGACGCGCTGGTCTCGGACCACATGCCGGTTGACGAGGACGAGAAGATGCTGCCCTTCGCCGAGGCCACGCCCGGCGCCACCGGCCTGGAGCTGCTCTTGAGCCTGGCGCTGAAATGGGCCGAGGACGACCAGCAGCCGCTGGCGCGTGCGCTGGCGGCGGTGACGGCCGAGCCGGTCAAGGTGCTGGGCCCGGCCCTGGGTTCGCTGGCGGCCAGCGCCGGCCGCCTGGTCGAGGGCGGCGTGGCCGACATCTGCGTGTTCGACCCGGCCGCGCGCTGGGCCGTGACGCCGCAGCGCCTGCAGAGCCAGGGCAAGTACACGCCCTTCGCGGCCGACATCACCGGCTTCGAGCTGCCGGGCCGGGTGCGCCATACCCTGGTTGCGGGCCATATCGCCTACGAGTGCGCTGAGTGATCCCGGTCTGGCGCCTGGCGCGGGTCTTCCTGCATGTGCTGCGGGCCCTGCTGATCGTGGGGCTGCGCTTTCCGCAGCTGCGGCCGGCCGAGCGCCATGCCCATGTCGGCGCCTGGTCGCGCCGCCTGCTGGAACTGCTGGGCGTGCGGCTGGAGGCCGTCGGCCAGGGCCGGCCCGGGGCCAAGCTGCTGATCGCTAACCATGTGTCCTGGCTGGACATCGCGGCGATGCATGCGGTGCTGCCGGAGGCGCGCTTCGTCTCCAAGGGCGATGTGAAACGCTGGCCGGTGGTCGGCTGGCTGGTCACCGGCGTCGGCACGCTCTTCATCGAGCGCGCCAGCAAGCGCGATGCGCTGCGCGTCGTGCACCGGACCGCCGAGGCGCTGGAGTCCGGCGACACGGTGGCGGTGTTCCCCGAGGGCACGACCGGGGCCGGCCCCGAGCTGCTGCCCTTCCATGCCAATCTGCTGCAGGCGGCGGTGGCCACCGCGCTGCCGATCCAGCCGGTGATGCTGCGCTGGCATGAGCCGGGCGAGCGCTTCAGCAGCGCCGCGCGCTTCATCGGCGACACCACCCTGACCCAGAGCCTGTGGCGCATCGCCAGCGCACGCGGCCTGGCGGTGCGGGTGCAGGTGCTGCCGGCGGTCGAGACCGCCCATGCCGACCGCCGCCTGCTGGCCGAACATTTGCGCGAGCAGCTGGCCGAGGCGCTGGCCGCCGACTGAAAAAGCAGGGACCGCCGGGCGCGGCTGTTCATCGGATGTTCATCTGGCCGGGCGGGGCCGCTTCATCGGCGCGGCGTAGAGTGCGCGGCATGTTCCGCGCCCGTCTGCTGCTTGCCATCGCGATGCTGGGTCTGCTGGCCCTGATGGAGGGCGCGGCGGCGCTGTGGGCGCAGCACAGCGCGGCCCAGCAGGTGCAGCGCGGCCGCCTGGCCAGCGATGTGCTGAAGGGCTATGTGGAGCTGGCCGCCAACAAGCAGCGCCTGCGCAGCTGGACCGTGCAGCATCTGCTGGCGGCCGATGCGGCGCCGGCGGTGCGCGACGGCCTGCTGGCCGAGATGCGCGCCGGGCTGGCGCGCACCTACCAGCTCTCGCTGGCGCTGGACGAGCTGGAGGCCGAGCTGGGCGAACCGGGCCGGCGCGCGGTGCGCCAGCAGTCGCTGAGCGTGCTGGACCGCCATCTGGGCGAGCTGGGCCGGGCGCTGGGCGGGGTCAGGCCGCTGCAGTCCGATGCCAATGCCGCGGCGGCCTGGCGCCAGATCGCCGCGCTGTTCGACGAATCCCAGGGCCAGGACCTGCGCCGCCTGCTGAACGCCGAGATCGAGGCCGAGCGCCAGGCCACCGAGGCCTCGCGCCGCGACGCCGACCAGGCGCTGGCGACGATGCGCCAGGTGGTGATCGTGCTGAGCGTCACCGCGCTGCTGGCGACGATCGGGCTGGCGATGTACTTCATGCACCGCCTGAAGACGCCGATCGACGACCTGACCGGCGGCGCGCTGGCGTTGCGCCAGGGCGAGCTGAGCCACCGCATCCCGGAGCGCCAGCTCGACGAATTCGGCGAGGTGGCGCGCAGCTTCAACGCGATGGCCGCCGAGCTGCAGCTGCGTCGCGCCCAGGAACAGGCGGACCGCGCGCGGCTGGAGGAGATGGTGCAGTCGCGCACCGCCGAGCTGCGTGCCGCGCACGAGACCCTGCAGGCGCTGGACCTGCGGCGCCGGCGCTTCTTCGCCGAGGTCAGCCATGAGCTGCGCACGCCGGCCACCGCGATTCGCGGCGAGGCCGAGGTGGCGCTGCGCGGGCGCGAGAAGACGGGCGAGGAGTACCGCCAGGCGCTGGCGCGCATCGTCGCCACCGTCGGCCAGTTCTCGCATGTGGTGGAAGACCTGACCCTGCTGGCGCGCAGCGAGTTCGACCAGCTGGTGGTGCGGCGCGAGCCGCTGGACTGGCGCGCGCTGCTGCAGCAATGCTGCGAGCAGGCGCAGAAGCAGGCCGAGGCCGAGCGCCTGCGCTTCGACTGGCGCCTGCCCGAGCCGGGGCCGGAGCGCGCCCTGCTGCTGGGCGACGGCAAGCGGCTGCGCCAGCTGCTGGGCATCGTGCTGGACAACGCGCGGCGCTATTCGCATGCCCGGGGCCGCATCGAGCTGGCGGCCGAACTGGCCGGCGAGGCCCTGCGGCTGCGCGTGCTGGACCAGGGCATCGGCATCGCCGCGCAGGAGCTGGCGCAGGTGTTCGAGCGCCATTTCCGCGGCGAGGCGGCGCGCGCGCACCGGCCCGACGGCCTGGGGCTGGGCCTGCCGATCGCGCAGGCCATCGTGCAGGCGCATGGCGGGCGCATCGAACTGCGCAGCGCCGCGGGGCAGGGCGCCGAGGTGCTGATCGAGCTGCCACTGGGAATCGCCGGGAAGGGCGTGGAAATGACGAACGGGGAGGGGCAGGGATGAGGCTGCTGATCGTGGAGGACGACCGCCGGGTGGCGGACTTCCTGGAGCGCGGGCTGGGCGCCGAGGGCTACAAGGTGCTGGTGGCGCGCAGCGGGCCCGAGGGCCTGGCGTTGGCGCGCGCCCAGGACTGGACCCTGCTGGTGCTGGACGTGATGCTGCCGGGCCTGAACGGCCTGGACCTGCTGCAGACCCTGCGCAGCGAGGGCTCGCAGATCCCGGTGCTGATGCTGACCGCGCTGGGCGCGCTGGAGGACAAGGTGACCGGCCTGCGCCTGGGCGCCGACGACTACCTGACCAAGCCCTTCGCCTTCGACGAGCTGGTGGTGCGGCTGGAGGCGCTGCGCCGGCGCTCGCGCGAGACGCAGGCGCCGATCAGCAGCCTGCGCGTGGCCGACCTGAGCCTGGACCGCCAGCGCATGCGCGTGTGCCGCGGCGAGCAGCCGATCATGCTGACCGCCAAGGAACTGGCCTTCCTGGAGCTCTTGATGAGCGCGCCGGGCCGGGTCTTCAGCCGCGAGCGCATCCTCTCCAATGTCTGGGGCGCGCATGAGGACCCGCTGACCAATGTGGTGGACGTCTATGTGCGCCGCCTGCGCCAGAAGATCGACGAGGGCCGCCCGCTGGCCCTGATCAAGACGGTGCGCGGCATCGGCTACAAGATCGACGCCGAGCCGGGATAAGCCTGGCGCGGCCGTCAGAATTCGTTCATCTGCGCGTCAGCGCGCCTTCATGCGCCGCGAGCGCCGGCGTTCATCGTCGCGGCCCAGACTGGGCCGGTGCCGTCTTGGCATGCTCCTTCGCACGACCATGAAGCGATTCACCCCCATCCTCGCCGTCACCACCCTGCTGGCCGCCGCGTTGCCGGCCCAGGCCAATACCGCGGCGGCCGGCGCCGCCAGCTGCGCCCCGGTCACCGAGGCGCAGATCGCGGCGCTGTTCGAGCGCTGGAACGCCTCGCTGGCGACGCTGGACCCGGACAAGGTCGCGGCCAACTACGCCGCCGACGGCGTGCTGCTGGCCACCGTGTCGAACAAGCCGCGCACCAACACCGCCGAGATCCGCGACTACTTCGTCAGCTTCCTGGCCAAGAAGCCGGTCGGCAAGATCGACCGCCGCATCGTCAAGCTGGGCTGCAACAGCGCGCAGGATGTCGGCACCTACACCTTCAGCTTCAAGGACGGCAGCAAGGTCAGCGCGCGCTACACCTATGTCTACCAGTTCAGCCAGGGGCAATGGCTGATCAGCCATCACCATTCCTCGGCGATGCCCGAGAAGCTCTGAGCGAGCGCAGCGTTTTTTGTCGCTCTCTGTATCGCCGCGGCGCCGGGCGACGAAGGGTGACAAAAAGGACCCGGCGCGGACATACGCGGGACAAGCTGGGCGCCTGCAATGGCGGGGTCATCCACCACCTCAGGGAGCCCTTGCATGGACCTCGTTTCCACCTTCTCCATCTGGCGCGCCGGCGCCGCGGTCCTGCTGCTGCTCCTCGCCGAGGGCGCGGCGGCGGCCGCTGACCCGCGCGGCCGCTTCCTGACCGAGAGCGGCAATCTCGAGGTCGAGATCGCACCCTGCGCCGACCCGGCGCTGCTGTGCGGCACGGTGGCGCGCGTGGTCGCGAACCGTTCGATGGCCCGGCCCGAGCAGGCCATGGCCCCGCCGGCCGGCGCGCGCGAGCTGCTGGGCCTGCAGCTGCTCAGCGGGCTGCGGCCCGATGGCGAGGGCGGCTGGCAGGGGCGCCTCTACAACCGCGAGAACGGCCGGCACTACGACTGCCGGGTCGCGCTGGACGAGGCCGGCCATCTGCGCCTGCGCGCCTATGTGCTGCTGCCGCTGTTCGGCAAGAGCCAGCTTTGGCGGCGTCTGGCCGAGGCGCCGGCTCCGGCGGCGGAGGCCGCGGCCAGCGCGGCGTCCCGCTGAGCGGCGGGCGGCTATGCTGCTCGCCGGCAGGCATCTGCGCCGCAGCCGGGAGCAAGCATGGCATTCGAATGGAAGACCAGCGCCGAGGGCGTCGACTGGGAGGAACTCTCGGCGCTGTACCGCGCCGCGCCGCTGGGCGACAAGAAGCCCGAACACCTGCGGCTGGTGTTCGGCAACAGCCTGTTCAAGTGCTTCGTCCACGACGCCCAGGGGCGGCTCGTGGCGGCGGGGCGGGTGCTGGCCGATGGCGCGGACTGCGCCTACCTCTGCGACATCGCGGTGCTGCCCGAGCACCAGGGCAGCGGGCTGGGCCGGCAGCTGGTCGGCCGGCTCGTGGAGATGTCGCGCGGGCACAAGAAGATCATCCTCTACGCGGTGCCGGGCAAGGAGCCCTTCTACCGGCGCTTCGGCTTCCTGCGCATGAAGACCGCGATGGCGATCTTCGAGAACCAGCAGCTGCAGCTGGAACGCGGCTATCTCAGCGAGAGTTGAGTCTGCGGGCCACGATGTAGGGCCGGCGATCGCGGCCCCGGCTCGCGTGGTACTCGATCGCCAGCAGCTCGAAACCAGCATGTTCCAGCGCGGCGCCCAGCTCCGCGGCCCGGAAGGCGCCCGCATAGGGCGCCAGGCGCAGCGCCTGCATCGCCGGCAGCAGGGCTCGCCGCAGCAGCGGATGCATGTCCGCCAGGCAGGGCGTCTTGGAGATGAACAGGCCCCGCGGCGCGAGCAGGCCATGGATGCTGCGCAGGGTGCCGGCCAGGTCGCGCACCTGGTGCAGGTAGTTGAAGCCCAGCACCGCGTCGAACGAGCCGGCGGCTTCTTCGCCGTCGAGCAGGGTTTCGGCGGTCGCGACGCGAAAGCGCGGGGCCGGCAGCGCCGGCTCGGCTTGCGCTTGGTTCTTCTCCTCGGCGATCGCGATCATGCCGGCGGAGAGGTCGGTCGCCAGATAGGCGCGCACGCCGCCGGCCAGCGCCCGCGCGGTGACGCCGCTGCCGCAGCCCAGCTCCAGCACGCGGGCCGCCGGCGCCAGCAGGGCGCGCGTGCGGTCCAGGGTGCGCTGGTAGCCGGCCGGGTCGGCGATGGCGCCGCGGGTGTAGCGCCGGGAGTTCCGGTCCCAGAATCTGGCGTCGCTGCTCAGGCTCATCGGGGCTCCCCGGTGACGGCCGCCCGGCACGGCGGGCGGCTTGCGGGCCTAGCTCAGGCTTTGCCCTGATTGGCCACCGCGGCGGCGGCCTTGGCGGCGGCCTCGGCGTCGCCCAGGTAGTAGCGCTTGATCGGCTTCAGCTCCGCGTCCAGCTCGTAGACCAGCGGGATGCCGTTGGGAATGTTCACGCCCACGATGTCGTCGTCGCCGATATTGTCCAGATACTTCACGAGGGCCCGGATGCTGTTGCCATGGGCCGCGATGACCAGGCGCTTGCCCGACAGGATCGCCGGCGCCACGCTTTCGTTCCAGAAGGGCAGCACGCGCGCCACGGTGTCTTTCAGGCACTCGGTCAGTGGGATGTCCTCGGGCTTGAGTTTGGCGTAGCGGATATCGCCGCGCTCGCTGCGCGGATCGCTGGCCTCCAGCGCCGGCGGCGGGGTGTCGTAGCTGCGCCGCCAGATCAGCACCTGCTCGTCGCCGTACTGCTTGGCCATGTCGGCCTTGTTCAGACCCTGCAGGGCGCCGTAGTGGCGCTCGTTCAGGCGCCACTCATGCACCACCGGCAGCCAGGTGCGGTCCATCTGATCCAGGCAATGCCACAGGGTCCAGACGGCGCGCTTGAGCACCGAGGTGTAGGCCACGTCGAAGTCCAGCCCGGCTTCCTTGAGCAGGCGGCCGGCCTGCTTGGCCTGCTCGACCCCGGTCGAGGTCAGATCGACGTCGGTCCAGCCGGTGAAGCGGTTTTCGAGGTTCCAGGTGGATTCGCCATGGCGAATGAGCACGAGCTTGTACATGGATTGCGTGTGGATGACGGCCGCCCCAGTCGGGCTGGCGGGATTCTAAGGGCCGAGCCCTGCCGGCCAGCGGCGGCGGGAGGCGGTCCGGCGCGTCGTCAATTGATGCGGCGTTGGCCCCGGACGCGCGGGCCTTTTTATAATCCCCCTTTTTCATCAACGACAACCGGGCACGCTTACCTTGAAGTTCCTGATCGACAACTGGTATCTGGTGCTGGCCGCCGTGGTGTCCGGCGGCCTGCTGCTGTGGCCCATCCTGATGCGCAGCGCCGCGGGCGCCGCCGTCTCCACCGCCGAGGCCGTGCGCCTGGTGAATCGCGAAAAGGCGGTGCTGATCGACGTCAGCGAACCGGCCGAATACGCGGCCGGCCATGTCGCCGGCGCGAAGAGCCTGCCGCTCGGAAGCATCGAAGCGGGCGCCAAGCAACTGCCCGCCAACAAGGCCCTGCCCATCGTGGTGCTGTGCGCCAACGGCGCACGCGCCGGCCGCGCCGCTGGCATGCTGCGCAAGCTGGGTTACGAGAAGGCCCAGCCGCTGGCCGGCGGCCTGGCCGCCTGGCGCGAGGCGAACCTGCCGGTCGAGAAGGCTGCGTAACAGCCTTTCGCCTCGGGCGGCAAGGCCGCCCGCAGGCAGAAGCCGCATCACTGGTTAATGGAGTTGGGCGCATGCAAGCCGTGAAGATGTACACCACCCTGGTCTGCCCCTACTGCGTGCGGGCCAAGGCCCTGCTGAAGCAGCGCGGCGTCGAGGCGATCGACGAGGTGCGGGTGGACCTGAACCCGACCGAGCGCGACGCGATGATCGCGCGCACCGGCCGCCGCACCGTGCCGCAGATCTTCATCGGCGACACCCATGTCGGCGGCTGCGACGACCTGGTCGCGCTGGACCAGCGCGGCGGCCTGATGCCGCTGCTGCAGGCCGCCTGAGGCAGGGCTCGACGGGCGCGGGGCCGGCCCCCGCTAACCCGGGGGCGGACGTCATCGCCGCTGGGCCATAATCCCGCCCTGCTGCCCGTGGCGCTAGGCCGGCGGGTCCCAACCGAACAGACATCACCATCATGGCCGACGAGAGCAACAACACCCCCGTGTTCCAGATCCAGCGCATGTACCTGAAGGACCTGTCGCTGGAGCAGCCGAACTCGCCCCAGATCCTGCTGGAGCAGACCCAGCCCCAGGTCGACATCAACCTGGCCCTGGCCGCCGAGCCGGTCAGCGAGGGCTTCTACGAGGTCAGCGTCACCGCCACCGTCACCACCAAGGTCGGCGACAAGACCCTGTTCCTGATCGAGGCCAAGCAGGCCGGCATCTTCGAGATCCGCAATCTGCCGCAGGAGCAGGTCGAGGGCATCATCGGCATCGTCTGCCCGCAGATGATCTATCCTTACCTGCGCGCCATCGTCTCCGACGTCTGCACCCGCGCCGGCTTCCCGCCGGTGATCCTGACCGAGGTGAACTTCCAGGCCATGTTCGAGGCCCAGCAGGCCCAGCGCAACGGCCAGGACGCCGCGATCGCGAACTGAGCGTCGAGGTCGTCGCAGGACAAGCAAGAGGCCCGGCTTCTTCTTGATACAACGCCCCTGGCTGCGCAATGCGGCGGGGGCGTTTTGTTTTGTTCCAATGCAGCCGCAATGAAGATTTCCGTACTTGGTGCCGGCGCCTGGGGCACGGCACTGGCGATCCAGGCCGCCGCGCGCCACGAGGTGCTTCTGTGGGCGCGCGACGCCGAGGCTTGCGCGCAGATGCAGGCCACGCGCCGCAATACCCGCTACCTGCCCGAGACCGAGCTGCCCCCCGGGCTGTTGCTTGGGCATGACTTCGACGCCGCGCTCGAGCATGGCCGCGCGGGCCTGTTCATCGTCGCCACGCCGATGGCGGCGCTGCGCGAGACCCTGGCCCGGTTGCCGGACGGCGCCCGCGTGCTGTGGCTGTGCAAGGGCTTCGAGGCCGGTACCGGCCTGCTGGGCCATCAGATCGCCAGCGCGGTGCAGCCGCGGCTGGCCGCGGGCATCCTGTCCGGGCCCAGCTTCGCGCAGGAGGTCGCGGCCGGCCAGCCGACCGCGCTGGTCGCGGCCAGCGAGGATGCGACCCTGGCGCAGCAGGCCGTCGAGGCCTTCCACAGCGAGCGGCTGCGCGTCTACACCTCGGCCGACCCGGTCGGCGTCGAGGTCGGCGGCGCGGTCAAGAACGTGATGGCGATCGCGGTCGGCATCGCCGACGGCCTGCGCCAGCGCGCCGAGCAGGCGGGCTGTGCCGGCGATGCGCCGGGCCTGAACGCGCGCGCCGCGCTGATCACGCGCGGCCTGGCCGAGATGATGCGGCTGGGCCAGGCGCTGGGCGCGCGCAGCGAGACCTTCATGGGCCTCTCCGGCATGGGCGACCTGGTGCTGACCGCCACCGGCGACCTCTCGCGCAACCGCCAGGTCGGCCTGGGCCTGGCCGCGGACAAGCCGCTGGCGCAGATCCTGACCGAGCTGGGCCATGTGGCCGAGGGTGTCTACAGCGCGCCCACGGTGCTGGCGCGCGCCCGGGCGCTGGGCGTGGACATGCCGATCGCGGCCGCGGTGGTGGAGGTGCTGGAAGGGCGCCTGAGCCCGGTGGCGGCCGTTGATTTGCTGATGAGCCGCGAATCCCGCGCCGAACATTGATTCCAACGGAGACCTCGAACATGCAACGCCGTTCCCTGCTGCAGGCCTCGCTGCTTGCGCTGCCGCTGCCCGCCCTGGCCCAGGCCTGGCCCGCGCGGCCGATCAAGCTGGTCGTGCCCTTCCCGGGTGGCAGCTCGCCGGACATCATCGCGCGCGCGGTGGCCGAGCCGCTGGGCCAGGCCCTGGGCCAGAGCATCGTGATCCTGAACCAGCCCGGCGCCGGCGGCAATATCGGCACCGGCGCGGTGGCCAAGGCCGAGCCGGATGGCTACACCCTGCTGTTCACGATCCAGGGCCCTCTGGTGACCGCGCCGCTGCTGGCCAAGCATCTGCCCTATGACCCGGTCAAGGAGTTGCAGCCGGTCGGCCTGGTTGCGAGCAGCCCGAACGTGCTGGTGGTCGACCCCAAGCTGGGCGCCAACAGCCTGGCCGACTTCGTGCGCATCGCCAAGGCGGGCCAGGGGCGATTGAATTACGGCAGCGTCGGCAACGGCAGCGCCGCACATCTGGCGATGGAGTCCTTCAAGACCCGCGCCGGCATCGATCTGGCCCATGTGCCCTACCAGGGCTTCCCGCAGGTGGTGAACGCGATCCTGGCCGGCCAGGTGCAGGCCGGCTTTATGGTGCCGGGCATCGCGATGGGCCAGGTCCGCGCCGGCAAGCTGAAGGCGCTGGGTGTCACCAGCCTGGGCCGGGTCGGCTCGCTGCCGGAGCTGCCGACCTTTGCCGAGCAGGGCTATGCGGGCTTCGAGGCAATCTCCTGGCAGGCCATGCTGGCACCGGCGAAGACGCCTGCGGCCATCGTGCAGCGCCTCTCGACCGAGCTGGTGAAGGTGATCAAGAGCGACGAGGTGCGTACCAAGATGCTGAACCAGTTCTTCAGCGCCAGCGCCTCGACGCCCGACGCGCTGGCCGCGCTGATGAAGAGCGAGCGCGAGCGCTGGGGACAGATGATCAAGGCCGCTGGCGTCCAGCCGGAGTAAAAACCTCAGACGGCGCCGGCGTAGCCGTTCTGGCGCCAGGCCTCGAACACCGCGACGGCGACGCTGTTGCTGAGGTTCAGGCTGCGCTGCTCGGGGCGCATCGGCAGGCGCACGCGCTGCGCCTCGGGGAAGAAGCCGTCGCGCAGCGCCGGCGGCAGGCCGGCGGTCTCGGAGCCGAACACGAACCAGTCGCCGGGCCGCCAGGCGATCTCGCCGAAGGGGCGGCTGCCGCGAGTCGTGAAGGCGAACAGGCGTGCGGGGTCGGGTCTTGCCTCGGCCAGGAAGGCGGCCCAGTCGGCATGGCGCAGCACCGGCGTGTACTCGTGATAGTCCAGACCGGCGCGCTGCAGCAGCTTGTCTTCCATCGAGAAGCCCAGCGGCTCGATCAGGTGCAGGCTGCAGCCGGTGTTGGCCGCGAGGCGGATCACGTTGCCGGTGTTGGGCGGGATTTCCGGGTGGACCAGGACGATGTTGAACATGGGACGCAGGGCAGCAGGGGGTCAGTCGGAGGTGCGCGCCACCACCCAGGCCTCGACGCGCAGCACGCCGGCCTGGCGCAGCACGCGGGCCAGCTCGAACAGGGTGGCGCCGGTGGTCATCACATCGTCGAGCAGGGCCACATGGGCGCCGCGCAGGGCCGCGGCGCGGCGCGGCTCGATCGCGAAGGCGCTCCTCACGTTCGCCGCGCGCTGGCCGGGTGGCAGCTTCAGCTGGTGCGCAGTATCGCGCACGCGCAGCAGCAGGCCCGGGTCGCAGTCGAGCCGGCGCCGTCGCGCGAGGGTGCGCGCCAGCTCGAAGCTCTGGTTGTAGCCGCGCTCGCGCAGGCGCTCGGGTGCCAGCGGCACCGGCAGCAGCCAGTCGGGCGCCTCGGCCAGCGCGCTGGCCAGGGTCTGGTCGAGCCGCTCCAGCAGGGTCTCGCGCAGGTCCAGCGCCTGGTGGAACTTGTAGCGCTGCAGCAGCCGGTCCCAGGGGAAGGCGTAGTCCAGCGCCGCGATCGTGCGGTCCAGCGGCGGCGCCTCGCGCAGGCAGGCGCCGCACTTGGGCTCGCGCCGGCCGGTCAGCTCGGGCGGCAGGCGCACGCCGCAGGTCCAGCAGCGCGGCGCGGGCCGCGCGTAGCGCATCAGGCAGTCGTGGCAGACCCGCAGCTCCGACCAGCCGCGGCAGACCGCGCATTGGCCCGGGCAGCGCAGCAGCACCCGCTCGACGAGCGAGGGTTTGGAGGGGCACAGGGCGCGGCGCTCCATGCCTCAATATACTGCCCGCCCATGTCTTCCTCCGCCCCCGCGCCAGCCGTTCGCCCGCCGCATCAGCAGATCGCCCCGCCGGCCCTGACCCGGCAGCTGCGCCGCCTGGCCAGCCTCGCCGAAGCCCCCTGGCTGCATGCCGATATCGCGCGCCGCATGGCCGAGCGCCTGCCGCTGATCAAGATGCAGCCGCCGCGCGTGCTGCAATGGTCGGCCTTCCTGGGCGCCAGCGACGCCTTGTTGCGCGAGACCTATCCGAAGGCCGAGCAGCGCCGCGTCGAGCCGGTGCCGGCGCTGCGCGAGCGCAGCCGCGTCGAGCTGAAGCCGGGCTTCTGGGCCGCGCTGCGCCAGCGCGAGGCGCCGGCGGTCTGGCTGCCGACCGAGGTGGAGGCGGGCGCGGCCGAGCTGCTATGGGCCAATATGTACCTGCACCTGAGCCCGGACCCGGAGGCGCTGCTGGCGCTGTGGCACCGCGCGCTGGCGGTGGACGGCTTCGTGATGTTCTCCTGCCTGGGGCCGGACAGCTGGCGCGAGCTGCGCGAGCTGTACGCGGCGCTGGGCTGGCCCAGCGCCGGGCCGGAATGGATCGACATGCACGATGTCGGCGACATGCTGGTGCATGCCGGCTTCGCCGACCCGGTGATGGACCAGGAGCGCATCACCCTGACCTGGAGCGACCCGGACAAGCTGCTGGCCGACCTGCGCGCGCTGGGCGGCAATCTGTCGCCGCTGCGCCAGCCGGGGCTGCGCACGCCGGCCTGGCGGCGCCGGCTGCTGCGCGAGCTGGAACGCCTGCGCGGGCCGGACGGGCGGCTGCGCCTGAGCCTCGAGCTGGTCTACGGCCATGCCTTTAAACCCGCGCCCCGCCTGAAAGTAGCCGGGGAAACCCGCGTCTCGCTGGACCAGATGCGCGACATGGTGCGTGGGGCGTCCAAAGCCTGATCAGGGCATGCACCTACGACGTGCAAAGACCACAGGGCTAGCAGGGGGTGTGGGCTAAAATCCGCGGCCGATCAGATCCCTGCCTGTTTGGCGGGAACCCGTCGTTGACCCAGGTCACGCGCCTTGCAGTCTGAGGCGAAGGGCGAATGGCACGCCGTGCGCGGCGCGCCGCTGGATCTGGTCTCGGAAGGGAACGCGAAGGATGTTGCGGCGGTGCTGCTTCGGAGCGCTGTCGCAAGGTCCATGGGCTGAATTTGAAACAGAAGTGACGACCATGACGATGATGAACGCACGAGTGCATCCGCTGGGGCGCCGACTGAGCCAGCTGGCGTGGGGCCTTGGGGCCGCGCTGGCCAGCCAGGTGGCCATGGCGGTGAACGACCTGCCGGGCGGCCCGAAGGTCAACCAGCTGAATCTTCACGAGCCTGTCACGCGCATCGCCGCGGAACAGATGTGGCTGCACAACATGATGCTGGTCATCTGTCTGGCCATCTTCGTCGCCGTGTTCGGCGTCATGTTCTATTCGATCTTCAAGCACCGCAAGAGCAAGGGCGCGGTGCCGGCCACCTTCCATGAAAGCGTCTCGGTCGAGATCGCCTGGACCGTCGTGCCCTTCATCATCGTGATCCTGATGGCCCTGCCGGCCACCAAGGTGGTGGTCGCGATGAAGGACACCACCAATGCCGACGTCACGATCAAGGCGACCGGCTACCAGTGGAAATGGGGCTACGACTACCTGAAGGGCGAGGGCGAGGGCATCGGCTTCCTGGCCACGCTGGACACCGCGCAGCGCGAGATGTCCGATTCGGGCAAGCCCGAGGCGGTCGACAACTACCTGCTGAAGGTGGACAACCCGCTGGTCGTGCCGGTCAACAAGAAGGTGCGCATCATCACCACCGCCAACGACGTGATCCACGCCTGGATGGTGCCGGCCTTCGGCGTCAAGCAGGATGCGATCCCCGGCTTCGTGCGCGACACCTGGTTCAAGGCCGAGAAGATCGGCGACTACTACGGCCAATGCGCCGAGCTGTGCGGCAAGGAACACGCCTACATGCCGATCCATGTGAAGGTGGTCTCGGCCGAGGACTACAGCAAGTGGGTCGACGGCAAGAAGAAGGAAATGGCCGCCAAGGCCGATGATCCGAGCAAGGTCTGGGAGCTGGCGGCCCTGGTGGCGCGCGGCGAGAAGGTCTATGCCGCCAACTGCGCCGCCTGCCACAAGGCCGACGGCACCGGCGCCGGCCCGATCAAGCGCCTGGACGCCTCGCCGATCGTGCTGTCCGACGACAAGAGCAAGCAGATCCAGGTGGTGCTGCACGGCGCCGCCAACGGCGCGATGCCGGCCTGGAAGCAGCTCTCCGACACCGAGATCGCCGCCGTGATCACCTACACGAAGAACAGCTGGACGAACAAGACCGGCCAGATCGTGCAGCCGGCCGAGATCGTCGCCGCCCGCAAGTAAGTCAGGACGTCACAAAGGATCAATGATGAGTGCAGTGCTGGATCACCACGGTCATGACGCCCATGGCCATGGTCACGACGATCACCACCATGCCCCCACCGGCTGGCGCCGCTGGGTGTTCGCCACCAACCACAAGGACATCGGGACCCTGTACCTGCTGTTCTCGTTCACGATGCTGATGATCGGTGGCGTGCTGGCGCTGGGCATCCGCGCCGAGCTGTTCCAGCCCGGCCTGCAGTTCGTGAACCCCGAGCTGTTCAACCAGCTGACCACGATGCATGGCCTGATCATGGTGTTCGGCGCCATCATGCCGGCCTTCGTTGGCTTCGCGAACTGGATGATCCCGCTGCAGATCGGCGCGTCCGACATGGCCTTCGCGCGGATGAACAACTTCAGCTTCTGGCTGATGATCCCGGCCGCGATCATGCTGGTGGCTTCGTTCTTCATGCCCGGCGGCGCACCCGCTGCGGGCTGGACGCTGTACGCGCCGCTGACCCTGCAGATGGGCCCCTCGATGGATGCCGGCATCTTTGCGATGCACATCCTCGGCGCCTCGTCGATCATGGGCTCGATCAACATCATCGTCACCATCCTGAACATGCGCGCCCCGGGCATGACCCTGATGAAGATGCCGATGTTCGCCTGGACCTGGCTGATCACCGCCTATCTGCTGATCGCGGTGATGCCCGTGCTGGCGGGCGCCATCACGATGACCCTGACCGACCGTCACTTCGGCACCAGCTTCTTCAGCCCGGCCGGCGGCGGTGACCCGATCATGTACCAGCACATCTTCTGGTTCTTCGGTCACCCCGAGGTCTACATCATGATCCTGCCGGCCTTCGGCATCGTCAGCCAGATCGTGCCGGCCTTCGCCCGCAAGCGCCTGTTCGGCTACGCCTCGATGGTGTATGCGACCGCCTCGATCGCGATCCTGTCGTTTATTGTGTGGGCGCATCACATGTTCGCCACCGGCATGCCGGTGACGGGCCAGCTGTTCTTCATGTACGCGACCATGCTGATCGCGGTGCCCACCGGCGTGAAGATCTTCAACTGGCTGGCCACGATGTGGCGCGGCTCGATGAGCTTCGAGGTCCCGATGCTGTGGGCCGTGGGCTTCATCTTCGTGTTCACGATGGGTGGCTTCACCGGTCTGATCCTGGCGATGGCGCCGATCGACATCCAGGTGCAGGACACCTACTACGTCGTCGCCCATTTCCACTATGTGCTGGTGGCCGGCTCGCTGTTCTCGATGTTCGCGGGCGTCTACTACTGGGCACCGAAGTGGACCGGCGTGATGTTCTCGGAGACGCGCGGCAAGATCCATTTCTGGGGCTCGCTGATCACCTTCAACATCACCTTCTTCCCGATGCACTTCCTCGGCCTGGCCGGCATGCCGCGCCGCTACGCCGACTACTCGATGCAGTACGCGGACTTCAACGCGATCGCCTCGATCGGCGCCTTCGGCTTCGGCCTGATGCAGGTCTACTTCTTCCTGTGCGTCGTCGTGCCGATGATGCGCGGCAAGGGCGAGAAGGCCCCGCAGAAGCCCTGGGAGGCCGCCGAGGGCCTGGAATGGGAAGTGCCGTCGCCGGCCCCGTTCCACACCTTCGAGAACCCGCCCAAGCTGGATGTGACGGCCACCAAGGTCATCGGCTGAGGACGCGGCGATGCACCCCAATCCGCAGCAACGCAAGAGCAACCGGCGCCTGGGCCTGATCCTGGCCTCGGTGGCGGCGATGTTCGCGATCGGCTTCATGGCCAAGATCGCCCTGCTGGGCGGCTGAAGACGATGAGCGACAAGAGCCGCTGGACCCTGTCGCGCGCGCTGCGCCGCGAGAACCGGCTGATGGTGGGCAAGCTCGCCGTGGTCGTGCTGCTGATGTTCGGCTTCGGCTATGCGATGGTGCCGCTGTACAACGCCATCTGCTCGGCGCTGGGCATCAACGTGCTGTCGCTTTCCGAGCGCCAGCATGCGGTCAAGGCCAGCGATCTGAAGAACACCCAGATCGACTACAGCCGCAAGATCACGATCGAGTTCGATGCCAATGCGCGCGGCCCCTGGGAGTTCAAGCCCGCGCTGAACCACCTGGAGGTGCATCCGGGCGAGCTCGCGACCGTGATGTACGAGTTCCGCAATGTGCAGCTCAAGGTGATGTCGGCCCAGGCCATCCCCAGCTATGCCCCGAAGCAGGCCACGGCCCACTTCAACAAGCTGGAATGTTTCTGCTTCAACGAGTACACCCTGCAGCCGGGCGAGACCAAGGAATGGCCGGTGGTCTTCGTGATCGACCCCAAGCTGCCCAAGGACGTCAAGACCATCACCCTGTCCTATACCTTCTTCGAGGTGGCGGGCAAGGGCCAGAAGCAGGCGGTGTTGATGAAGGCGGAGCCCAAGCTATGAGCGACGAGGGCCGCGACAAGGCGGGACAGGATCTGAAGGACGCATCGGCCCGGCCGGTGTCCTTCTTGCAGACGGTCAAGGCGATCGCCTGGGCCTTCTTCGGCGTGCGTCGCGGCGCCGACTATGACAAGGATGTGGCCAAGCTGAACCCGGTGCATGTGATCATCGCCGGGGTCATCGGGGCCGCGCTGTTCGTGCTGGTGCTGGTGCTGCTGGTCAACTGGGTGATCGGCAGCGGCGTCGCCGGCGGCTGAACGGGTTCAATCGAGCAGGACTGATAGATTTAGTTCGAGGAGAAAGAGATGTCGGCAGCAACTCCCCACGGAGCTACCCCTTACTACTTCGTACCCGGACCCTCGCGGCATCCGGTGATGGCCGCCATCGGCCTGTTCTTCGTCATCCTCGGCGCCGGCCAGTGGATCAACGGCCACCAGTGGGGCGCCTACTCGCTGGCCTTCGGCCTGCTGTGGTGGGCCTTCGTGCTGAAGCAATGGTTCGGCGACGCGATCCACGAGAGCGAGAGCGGCCTGTACAGCGACCGCATCGATGTCTCCTTCCGCTGGAGCATGGGCTGGTTCATCTTCTCGGAGGTGATGTTCTTCGCCGCCTTCTTCGGTGCGTTGTACTGGGCCCGCGTGCACTCGGTGCCGAGCCTGGGCAGCCTGGAGAACGCGCTGCTGTGGCCCGACTTCAAGGCCCTGTGGCCCAGCGTCGCGGCCGGCGCCACCGCCGCCCCGGCCGGCACCGTCGAGCCCTTCCAGACCATGGGCCCCTGGCCGCTGCCGACCATCAACACGGCCCTGCTGCTGACCTCGGGCGTGACCCTGACGATCGCCCACCATGCGCTGATCGCCGGCAACCGCGGCAAGACCATCGCCTTTATGTGGATGACCGTGCTGCTGGGCATCGTCTTCCTGTTCGTGCAGGGCTACGAGTACATGCACGCCTACCGCGACCTGAACCTCAAGCTCAGCTCCGGCGTGTTCGGCTCGACCTTCTTCATGCTGACCGGCTTCCACGGCTTCCACGTGTTCGTCGGCATGCTGATGCTGCTGTTCATCACCCTGCGCCTGCACAAGGGCCACTTCAGCGCCGACCGCCATTTCGGCTTCGAGGGCGCGGCCTGGTACTGGCACTTCGTCGACGTGGTCTGGCTCGGCCTGTACGTCGTCGTCTACTGGATGTGAGGACGGCCCACCCCCTACCGGCTGCGCCGGCCCCTCAAGGGGGCACACCCGCAGGCCCGGCAAAGCCGGATCCTCGGGTGTCGCTGGGGGAAATGCAGCAAACGCCGCGTTGTGCGGCGTTTCTTGTTTCAGCGCCCCAGCGGCACGCCGGTCGGCTTGATCCAGCCCATGTAGTAGCTCAGCAGGATGAACAGGAACAGCGCCACCGAGACCGCCACCCGCAGCGCCAGCGCGCGCGCCATGCTGGTCTTGCCCTTGTTCCGGCGCAGCATGAACAGGCCCGCCGCGCCTAAAGCGCCGAGGATGCCGATGAAGGCGATCAGGAAGACGAATTTCATGGCCGGCGATTATTCCACCGGAACCCGGCCATGAGCGGTGGCGGACGGCGCTGGATCGTGCTGTTGGCGGCGCTGCTGGGCGTGGCGCTGACCGCGCGCCTGGGCTTTTGGCAGCTGGACCGCGCGGCGCACAAGCGCGCGCTGCAGCAGGCCATCGAGGCCCAGGGCGGGCTGCCGCCGCTGGCCGCGGCCGAACTGCGGGCCGATGCCGACCAGCTGCATCGCAGCGTGCGCCTGCGCGGCACCTGGCTGGCCGAGCGCAGCGTGCTGCTGGAGAACCGGCCGATGGCGGGGCAGGTGGGCTTTTATGTCGTCACCCCGCTGCGGCTGGAGGGGCGCGCCGAGGCGATCCTGGTGCAGCGCGGCTGGCTGGCGCGCGATGCCCGCGCGCCCGAACGCCTGCCGCCGCTGCCCGGCGCGGCCGGGCCGGTCGAGATCCAGGGCCGCCTGATCGAGGCGCCGTCACGGCTTTATCAGCTCGGCGCGACGGGGCAGGGGCGGATCCGGCAAAATCTGGCCTCCGCCGCCTATGCGCAGGAGATCCACGAGCCCCTGCTGCCGCTGACCGTGCTGCAGCAGGACCCGCCCGCCGAGGGCCTGCTGCGCGACTGGCCGGTGCCCGATGCCGGCCTGCAGAAACACTATGGCTACGCCTTCCAATGGTTTGCGCTCGCCGCGCTGATCCTGGGTCTTTATGTCTGGTTCCAACTCATCCGTTCCCGCCGCTCCCGCTGACGAAGGCCTGGCCCTGACGGTGCACAGCCTGCCCGATCCGCAGGCCATGGCCACGCAGCAGCGTACCCGCCGCGGCCGCCTGTCGATGCTGTTGGTGGTGCTGGCCTGCGCGGCGCCGGTGATCGCCTCCTACTTCACCTTCTATGTGGTCAAGCCGCAGGGCCGCGCCTATGGCGAGCTGATCCAGCCCACCGTCGAGCTGCCGGCCCTGACCCTGTCCGACCTGGATGGCCGGCCGGTGCCGGCAGAAAGCCTGAAGGGCCAATGGCTGCTGACCCTGGTGCAGGAGGAGGGCTGCGCCGCCGCCTGCGAGCGGCATCTCTACACCCAGCGCCAGCTGCGCGAGATGCTGGGCAAGGAACGCGACAAGCTCGACAAGCTGCTGCTGCTGCCCGAGGACGCGCCGGCGCTGCGTCCCGAGTTGCGCCAGGCCCTGAGCCAGGGCACGCCGGTGACCGTGCTGCGCGCGCCGCGCGCCGCGCTGGAGGCCTGGCTGCAGCCCGCCGCCGGCGGCCGGCTGCAGGACCATTTCTTCCTGATCGATCCGATGGGCCGCTGGATGCTGCGCGCGCCGGCCGCGCCCGAGCCAGCCAAGCTCAAGCGCGACCTGGACCGCGTGCTGCGCGCCGCCGCCAGCTGGGACCAGCCCGGCCGCTGACGCTCTCTGCCATGACCAGCCTGATCGATCTGTCGCCCCTGGCCCAGCTGCTGGCCTTCGGCGCCCTGCTGGGCGGCGGGCCGTTGCTGTGGCTGCGCCTGCGCTCGCGCGCCGCGACGCGCGGCGAGAAGCTGCGCGCGCTGACCCTGCTGACCCTGTTCCTGACCTTCGACCTGGTGCTGTTCGGCGCCTTCACCCGCCTGACCGATTCCGGCCTGGGCTGCCCGGACTGGCCCGGCTGCTACGGCAGCGCCAGCCCGCTGGGCGCGCGCGACGAGATCCATGCGGCCCAGAGCGCGATGCCCACCGGCCCGGTGACCCATGGCAAGGCCTGGGTCGAGATGATCCACCGCTACCTGGCCAGCGGCGTCGGCTTCCTGATCCTGTGCCTGTGTGTGATGAGCTGGCGCCGGCGCCAGGAGACCCATGTCTCCCCTTGGTGGTCCACGATCACCCTGGTCTGGGTCTGCATGCAAGGTGCCTTCGGTGCGCTGACGGTGACGATGAAGCTGTTCCCGGCCATCGTCACCCTGCATCTGCTGGGCGGCCTGGGCCTTTTGGTGCTGCTGGCCTGGCAGGCGCAGGGCTATGCACCCAAGCCGCTGGCGCTGGGCCGCGGCCTGTACCGCGCGGCCTGGGGGCTGTTCGCGCTGACGGTGGCGCAGATCGCGCTGGGCGGCTGGGTCAGCACCAATTACGCGGTGCTGGCCTGCGATGCCTTCCCGCAATGCCATGCCGGCCAATGGTGGCCGGAGATGGATTTCCGCCATGGCTTCACCCTGTGGCGCGAGCTGGGCGTCGGTGCCGACGGCGGCTGGCTGTCCTTCGCCGCGCTGACCGCGATCCACATGGCGCACCGCATCGGCGCGCTGCTGGTGTTCGCCGCCATCCTCGCCTTCGCCTGGGCCCTGTGGGGCTGCGGCGAGGAGGCGAGGCGCTGGGCCAAGCGCCTGCTGCTGCTGGCGGCCTGGCAACTGGCCAGCGGCCTGTCCAATGTGGTGCTGGACTGGCCGATCGTCGCTGCCCTGGCTCATACCGGCGGCGCCGCGGCGCTGCTGACCCTGCTGAGTTTCATGCTGGCGCGCCTGCGGCAGGCGGCCACCCCCTCATCCCTATGACGCAAGCCTCCTCGCTTCCGCTGCCGGCCTCGCGCTGGCGCCAGTATTACCAGCTGACCAAGCCCAAGGTGGTGCAGCTGATCGTGTTCTGCGCCGTGATCGGCATGGCCCTGGCCATCCCCGGCGCGCCCTCGGCGGCGGAGTGGGGCGTGATCCTGGCCGCCACCGTCGGCATCTGGCTGGTGGCCGGCGCGGCCGCGGCCTTCAACTGCCTGATCGAAGAGCGCATCGACGCGAAGATGAAGCGCACCGCCTGGCGCCCGACCGCCAAGGGCGAGCTGAGCCGGGTCCAGACCCTGAGCTTCTCGGCCCTGCTGTGCGGCCTCGGCTCGGCGATCCTGTGGGTGTTCGTCAATCCGCTGACGATGTGGCTGACCTTCGCGACCTTCGTCGGCTATGCGGTGGTCTACACCGTGATCCTGAAGCCGCTGACGCCGCAGAACATCGTGATCGGCGGCGCCTCCGGCGCGATGCCGCCGGTGCTGGGCTGGGCCTCGATGCGCGGCGACCTGGGCCCCGAGGCCTGGCTGCTGTGCCTGATCATCTTCCTGTGGACCCCGCCGCATTTCTGGGCCCTGGCGCTGTACCGCACCGAGGACTACGCCAAGGCCGGCCTGCCGATGCTGCCGGTCACCCATGGTTCGGAGTTCACCCGGCTGCAGGTGATGCTCTACACCTGGATCCTGCTGGCCGCGACCCTCTTGCCCTTCCTGACCGGCATGAGCGGCTGGATCTATCTGGTGGCGGCGCTGGGCCTGGGCCTGGGTTTTTGTTGGTATGGATGGAAGCTGTGGCGCGAGTATTCGGATACCCTGGCGCGCGCCACCTTCCGTTTCTCGATCTGGCATCTGTCGCTGCTGTTCGCGGCTCTGCTGCTGGACCATTACCTGACGCCCCTGCTGACATGATGACGACGAAGACGACCAAACGCCATTTCCTGCTCGGCCTGACGGCCACTGCTTCCGCCCTGCTGCTCGCCGGCTGCGACAAGCTCGGCGGCGCCGGCAAGCCGGCCTTCAAGGGCATCGACCTGAGCGGCGCCGAATATGCGCGCGAGCTGAAGCTGACCGACCAGGACGGCCGCGAGCGCACCCTGGGCGACTTCAAGGGCAAGGTGCTGGTGGTGTTCTTCGGCTTCACCCAATGCCCCGACGTCTGCCCGACGACGATGGCCGAGCTGGCCCAGGTCAAGAAGT
This sequence comes from Roseateles sp. DAIF2, assembly GCF_015624425.1. Taxonomy (NCBI): domain Bacteria; kingdom Pseudomonadati; phylum Pseudomonadota; class Betaproteobacteria; order Burkholderiales; family Sphaerotilaceae; genus Roseateles; species Roseateles sp. DAIF2. The sequence goes on from NZ_CP049919.1 coordinate 1,466,490, forward strand.
CGCTCGGCGCGGACGGCGACAAGGTGCAGGGCATCTTCGTCACGGTCGACCCGGAGCGCGACACCGCCGAGCTGCTGAAGGCCTACCTGCAGAGCTTCGACCCCAGCTTCGTCGCGCTGCGCGGCAGCGAGGAGCAGACCAAGGCCGCGGCCAAGGAGTTCAAGGTCTTCTACGCCAAGGTGCCCGGCAAGACCGACGGCAGCTACACGATGGACCACACCGCGGCCAGCTTCATCTTCGACACCCAGGGCCGGGTGCGCGTGTTCTCGCGCTACGGCTCCGGCGCGCAGGCGCTGGCCGACGACATCAAGCTGCTGCTGGCCGAGAAGGCTTGAGCCGCGCCATCGCCTCGCCCATGATCGGCGGCCTGCGCGCGCTGCTGCTCGGCCTGTTGCTCATCGCTATCGCCGGCCCGGCGCGGGCGGCGGAGCCGCTGAGCCAGTTCAATGTGATGCTGCTGCAGCCGAGCGCGGTGCTGGAGCAGCGGGTGCCCAGCGTCGATGCGATGGCGGCCTATATCAAGGCGATCGAGGCCGCCGCGCGCGAGGCCGTGCTGGCCAGCGAGACGCGCCAGGCGGTGGCCGGCTTCATCGTCGTCGCGGTGCGGCCCGGCCCGCAGTCCCGGGTCTGGCTCGATTTCGACGGCCTGACCGATCTCGGGCTGCAGCGCCGGCTCACCGAGCGGATCCAGGCCGTGCCGCCCTTCGAGGCGCGGCAGGGCCCGGTCGTGTTCGCGCTGAAGCTCGCCACCTGGGGCGCCCGCGCCTCCAAACGCATGGCACCCTCGCCGCAGGCCTGGAAGCAGGCCGCGCCGGCCGGCGGCGGCGCCCCGCTCGAGGTGGGCGAGCTGGTCGAGCGGCTCTGGGCGGACTAGCTCAGTCCAGGAAGCGCGCCCGTGTCGCCTCGCTCGGCCGCAGGCATTGCGCCGCGCGGCCGAACAGGCGGTAGCGGTGCCGCGCGATCCAGCGGTAGGCCGGATCGCGCAGCGGCGCCGGGATCAGCCAGGCCGCCCAGACCAGGCGCCAGGGCCAGCCCAGCGCATGCAGCACCCGCAGGATGGCCGCGGTGTGCTGCCAGCTGCGCGCGCCGTCGACCACCAGCAGGGTCTGCAGCCCCTCCTCGGTCGGCAGCCCGGCCGCGGCCAGCAGGCGCCGCCCGGTCTGGCCCTGCATCGAGGCGAAGCGCAGGCGGCCGCGCCGGTCATGCCGCAGCAGGAACTGCACCCAGCCGTTGCACAGCAGGCAATGGCCATCGAACACGACGATGATCATGGGATGCCTTCCTCCTCCAGCTCCAGATGGCCCTGGTAGGCGGCGACCACGCCGACCCAGGGCAGCGCCGCGCTGACCTCGAAATGCAGCCGGCTGCCGTTGCCGCGCTCCTGCGCGACGAGGCGCGGCAGCAGCCAGCGCGGGCAGGGCAGGCCGAGGAAGCGCAGGCCGATCAGGCGCATGCGCAGCAGGCCTTCTTCCCGGTCGGCCTGCAGTTCGAAACGCAGGCGCGCGGCACCGAGCCGCTCCTCCAGATGCCCGCCGGCGACCGCCCGAAAGTACGAGCGCATCGGCCGCTGTTCCGGAAAGCAGCGGGTCCAGGTCTCCTGAGTCACGCCGGCCTCGAGCAGGAAGCGGATGGCACCCCGGCTGGCGCGCTGCGGCGAGCCCAGGCAGGCGGCCAGCAGCCGGCCCGCCAGCGAGGCCGGCGCCGCGGTCTCGACCCGGCCGTGCAGTTCCCGGCTTCCCCGCAGGCGATGAAAGCGCTGCACGGCCGCCGGCAGCGCCGCATAGGACGAGGGGCCGAGCAGGCCTTCGTAGAGCGACGCGGGCCGACTCATGAGTTCGGCATGAAAAAAAGCCCCGGCATGCCGGGGCTTCGTGGGGCGCGGGAGGCGGGCAAGCGATTGGGCCTCAGGGACCTCAGGCCGCCACCAGCGCCTTCTTCATCTTCTTCATCGCCGCCACCTCGATCTGGCGGATGCGCTCGGCCGAGACGCCGTATTCGGCGGCCAGCTCATGCAGGGTCATGCCGCCCGAGCTGTCGTCGTTGACCTTCAGCCAGCGCTCCTCGACGATGCGGCGGCTGCGCTCGTCCAGCGCGTCCAGCGCGCGGGCGATGCCATTGCCGGCCAGATCGTCGCGCGTGCGGTTCTCCAGCACGCGGGTCGGCTCCTGGCTCTCGTCGGCCAGGTAGGCGATCGGGGCGAAGCTGTTCTCGCCGTCGTCGTCGGTCTGCGGCTCCAGGGCCACGTCGCCGCCGGACAGGCGCGTCTCCATCTCCAGCACTTCCTCGCGCTTGACGTTGAGCTCGCGCGCCACATGCTCCAGCTCGCTCTCGGTCAGGGTGTTGCGGTGCGTCTGGCCCTCGCCGGCCTCTTCCTTGAGGCTGTGCTTCATCGAGCGCAGGTTGAAGAACAGCTTGCGCTGGGCCTTGGTCGTCGCGACCTTGACCATGCGCCAGTTCTTCAGGATGTATTCGTGGATCTCGGCCTTGATCCAGTGCATGGCGTAGCTGACCAGGCGCACGCCCTGGTCCGGGTCGAAGCGCTTGACCGCCTTCATCAGGCCCACATTGCCTTCCTGGATCAGGTCGCCCTGCGGCAGGCCATAGCCCAGGTACTGGCGCGAGATCGACACCACCAGGCGCAGGTGCGACAGCACCAGGCGGCCGGCGGCCTCCAGGTCGCCGTTTTCACGCAGACGGCGGGCAAACGACAGCTCCTCTTCGGGTGTCAGCAGCGGCAGGCGGTTGACGGCCGAGATATAGGCATCCAGGTTGCCCAGCGAGGGCACCAGGGCCCAAGGGTCGCGAACAGCCAATGCGGTCGGTGCGGTCATTCAATGTCCTCCAGCCAAGGGAGCCCAGGGGCTCCCGACGACTGCAATATTAGCACTCCCTACAAATGAGTGCTAAGGCCGCAAAATGCAATGCTGCAGTGAAGATTTGTGAACAATCACCGCGATAGTGATCGCTAACAAGTTCAGTCGACTAGGCCGAAGTCCGGGCCGGCGACCATGCCTTCGATGTCCAGCAGGATCAGCATGCGCTCGCCGATCTTGCCCAGGCCGGTGATGTAGCGGGCGTCGATTGCCGCGCCGATCTCGGGCGGCGGCTTGACCGCGTCGGCGGCCAGTTCCAGCACGTCGGAGACCGAATCGACCACGATGCCGACCACCCGGCCCATCACATTGAGCACGATCGTGACGGTGAAGGCGCCGTACTCGGCGTTCTGGCCCAGGCGCAGCCGCAGGTCGACGATCGGCACGATCACGCCGCGCAGGTTCACCACGCCCTTGACGAAGGCCGGGGCGTTGGCGATCCGGGTCGGCGCCTCGTAGGAGCGGATCTCCTGCACCTTCAGGATGTCGATGCCGTACTCCTCGGCACCGATGCGGAAGGTCAGGCATTGCCGGGCGACGCCGACCGGCTCATTGACGGTGACCAGGGCGGAGGAGGGGGCAGGGGCGATGGCGGTTGAGCTCATGGGCGGTCCGGCGGGAGGGAGTCGTATTTTGCACGGCGCGCGCGGCCCGGCCCTCAGGCCGGCTGCAGCAGGCGGTCCAGCAGCGCGAGCAATTCACGCACATCGACCGGTTTGGTCAGGTACTGTTGCACGCCCGCGGCATGGCTGCGCTCGATCTGCTCGGGCAGCGCATTGGCCGAGACCGCCACCACCGGCAGCTCCGCGCATCGCGGCGCCTCGCGCAGCCGGCGCAGCACGCTTAAGCCGTCGGTGTCGGGCAACTGCATGTCCAGCAGCAGCAGGTCCGGCGGCTCGGCCAGCACCGCGGCCAGGCCGCTGGCGCCGTCGCCATAGACCTGCAGATGCAGCTGCGGCCGCTGCGCCAGCACGCCGCGCATCACCTCGACATTGGTGAGGTTGTCCTCGATATAGACCACGCGCCGGCGCTGTGCCGGCGCCGGCGCCGCATCGGCCTCCGGCGCGGCGGCGGCCGCGGCATCGGCCAGCGGTGCCTGGGGCAGCTGCAGTGCGAAGGTCGAGCCGCGGCCCTCGCTGCTGCTGACCGTCAGCCCTCCGCCCATCAGCTCGACCAGGCGCTGGCAGATCACCAGGCCGATGCCGGTGCCCTCGGTGCCGCTGCGCTCGCGGCCTAGGCGGTTGAAGGGCTGGAACAGCGCGGCCAGTTGCTCCGGGCTCAGGCCCAGGCCGGTGTCGGCGACGCTCAGCTCCAGCAGGCCGCCGGGCAGCAGGCGCGAGGCCAGCTGGATGCGGCCACCGTCGACGTTGTACTTGACCGCATTGCTGAGCAGATTGGTCAGCACCTGGCGGATGCGGGTGGCGTCGCCCAGCGCGAAGCGGGCCTCGGGGTCGAGCCGCTTCTCGATCGTCAGGCCGCGCTGCTGCGCCGGCTTCTCGATCAGGGCCAGCGCATCGTCCAGCAGCGCGCCCAGGTCCTGGCGCGCTAGCTCCAGCTTCAGCGAGCCGGATTCGATGCGCGACAGGTCCAGCGTGTCGTTGATCATCTCCAGCAGATGCCAGCCGGCATGCTGGACCTGGCCGGCCCAGCCGCGCTGGCGCTCGGACAGCGGGTGCTCGCGGTCCATCTCCAGCAGCTGGGTGAAGCCCAGCATCGCGTTCAGCGGCGTGCGCAGCTCATGGCTCATGCGCGAGAGGAACTCGTTCTTGGCCCGGTTCGCCGCCTCGGCGGTCTCGCGCGCCTGCTCCAGCTCCTGCATCTTCAGCTGGTCGGTGATGTCCTCGACCACGCCGACCAGCCGGTAGGGCTGGCCGTGCGCATCGCGCAGCAGGCTGACCAGCGCGCGCACATGGATCTCCCGGCCGTCGCGCGTCAGGTAGCGCTTCTGGCGCCGGTACATGCCGATCTTGCCGGCGATCAGCAGCCGGCCCAGCCGCACGTCCTCGGCGCGGTCCTCCGGGTGGGTGAAGGACAGGCTGCGGATGTGCTGCAGCTCCTCGGCCGCGTAGCCCAGCATGCGGCAGAACTGCGGATTCACCTCCTGCGGCATGCCGTCCAGGTCGGCGAAGCAGATGCCGATCGGGACGTTGTCGAAGATGTTGCGAAAGCGCTGCTCGCTCTGCAGCAGCGCGGCCGAGGCGCGCAGCCGCTCGCCGACCTCATGCTCCAGCGCCGCGGTGCGCTCGGCCACCAGGGCCTCGATGCGGCGCGCGCGGCCGCTCACGGTCAGCAGCAGCGCGCCCAGCAGCGCGGTGCTCAAGAGGCCCACCAGCGCGAAGGCCCAACTGCCGCGCCCGGTGGCGCTGGGCATGCCGCGCGGCGCATAGACGCGGATGTCCCAGGCGCGGCCGGCGAAGCTGAGCGAGCGCAGGGTCAGCGGCACGCCGGCGCCCAGCTGCTCGCAGCCGGTCGGGCCGGCTAGGCGGCGGTGCGGCGTCAGCGGGTCGGTGTCGACCAGGCAGATCTCCAGATGCTCCGGCACCATGGCCGAGACCGCCTCGATCAGTTGGTCCGGCCGCAGGGTCGCAAACACCACGCCGCGCAGCGCCACCTCGCGCTCGGCCACCGTGCTGGGCAGGCCCTCGTACAGGGCCTGGTAGATCACGACGCCGGTCGCGGTCTCGCTGTCCTGCGAGAGCTGGAAGCCCTCGGTGGCCGCGGGCAGGGCGCTGCGCTGCGCGCGCTCCAGCGCCGCACGTGCCGGCGGGATCGAGCGGATATTGATGCCCAGGGCGCCGGCATTGCGCGGCTGCGGCTCGATCAGGCGGATCGCCAGCATCGGTTCGTCCGCGGCCGGCTGGTGGTCGCCGGCGCGCTGGCGGTCGCGCGCCCGGTAGCTCTCGAAGCCCTCGGCGCGCGCCGCGCGGTCCAGCGCCGCCAGCGCCGGGCCGCGCTCGACCTGGCGCGCCCAGCCCAGCGCCAGCAGATGGCTGCCGGGCAGCAGATAGGCCGCGGTGCCCTGCTGGAAGGCGGCGCGGCGCGGCTCGGGCGCCACCAGCAGCAGGCCATGGGTGGCCTCCAGCGCGCCGAGCGGCTCGCGCAGCACGTTCTCGACCCGGCTGGCGGCGGCACCGGCCTCGCGCTCGAAGGTGCTGCGCTCGCGCTGCGCCTCCCATTCGGTCAGCTTCAAGGTGGCCAGGGTCATCAGCGCGGTGCTCAGCAGCAGCGGCAGCGCGACGCTGAGGCGGCGCGGCACCCAGGCCTCGCGCGGGCCGGCGATCAGGGTCAGCACGATCGGCGCGCCGATCAGCACACCCACCGTGTCGCCGACCCACCAGGCCGCCCAGTTGGCCAGCCATTGCTCGGGCGCGATCACGCCGTTGGCGAGCAGGGCGGTGGTGCCCAGGCTGGGGCTCAGCAGGCAGGCCAGGCCGGCGCCCAGGCCGTAAAAGCGCGCCAGGTCACGTGGCTCGCTGAGCAGCAGCGGCCGGCTGACGAAGCGCCGCACCAGGGCCGCGCCCAGCATCGCTTGCAGCATCGCGCCGACGCCGATCAGCGCCGGCAGCAGCAGCGCGGTCTCGCCCTGGCCGCGCGCCAGCAGCAGGTTGACGGCGAAGGAGCCGAGCCAGACGCCCGGCGCGACCCGCGTGCCGAAGCACAGCAGCCCGGCCAGGGCCAGGCCGGCGCTGGGGTACAGCGGGGACGCGTAATTGGGCGGCAGCCTCAGCTGCACCGCCAGCCAGCCCAGCAGGGCATAGGCCAGGGCCAGGCCCAGGGCCTGCAGGGCCCACTTGGGAAGCGCGGCGGGCAGGGGCATGTGGTCGTGTCGGGCTGGCCTCGGAATGGGGAGCGGTACGGCGCTGCCATCCTAGCCCAGCCCGGCCCCCGCGGCGCATGCCGCGGCGGGGGAGGGCGCGCGCGCCACAGCGCGCGGCACGGGGATCAGACGTTGGAGAAGCACCCCTTCCAACTACCGGTATGGACATTAAGGTAAGTCTTTGATTTTCATGGAAGAAAATGCATTCGATGCATTGTCCATAGGTGGCGCAGTTCCTCCCGTCGCCCTCCGGATGAAGGCCGATTCGAGACGCTGGTCGTCCATGGCTTCAGCACCGGTTTTGGGGCGTCCAGACACCCCAAGCTTCACCCTGTCTAACCGTCAAACAGCTGCGACGGTCAACCAGACTTTGGTTCAGTCCGACCTTGCGAACCCTTCGTTTGACGCATGGTTCGACCTTGGTTCATATCGTCGCGAGGAGGCTGCAGCCGAATCATCCACAAAGCGGGAAGCGCTAAGCTTTTAGTTTTGCTTGCCTAGCCTTCTGGCTTTTTCCGCGGACGGCGGCCGGCCTTGAGCGTTGGACGTTCCAAGACTCCGTCGTCTGGAACTTCATCGACCCGTTCGCGGGCCTCCGCGATGAGCACCTCAGGGAGGGTCCCAAGCGCTCCCGCGACCTTGGACAGCATGGCGAGCGTCACCATCCCGTTCTGACCGCGCTCGAGCTTGCCGAAGTACAGGCGCTCGACGCCAGCCTTGAGCGCAGCGGCATCTTGGCTAAGTCCAAGGTCAAGTCGTCTGGCGGTGACAACGAGCCCCAGCGCGAGATGTAGTTTTTCCAGCGCGTTCATCCCGGTGGGCAGGGTCAAAGCGCGCGAGTGTTCCCAAAACTCTTGGGTAAATACACTCTTCAATAATATGATATTGTTTGCATACTTATTTTTTGCAACCCGCTGAAGCCGCTGCGCTCGAGCTGGCCCAGTCGGCGGAGGCCTACGCGAGTCAGCAATGAATCAACCTGCGTTCGAAGTGCCGCCGGACGGCCTCCCCATTGATGCGCGCCATCTGTTCCTGGTGGACGTCGACCACAAGGTCGACGATGTCGAGATTCCGACGCGACGAGCTTTCGTCGACTTGGAGCGAGCAGTGGCCTTCATCGGGAACCGTGCGTCTCGACTGAGCGTCTTCGCTTCGCCAATTGGACCGTCGACGGACGCAGTGCTCTTTGGCTCAGTGGAAGAGGCATTCGCCTCCAAGCACTCGAAGACCTACATGTTGCGCTTCTCGAATGCGCCTAGCTTCGTCATCAAGTGCTCGGGCGCCAGCGCCGATTCCGAATTCGAACCGTACTACCGCATTTACCCCCCGCAGGGCGCTCCAGCCTGACAAGAGCAGTCACACCAGAAGGAGCAACTTCGAGTGCGCGCAACTCTTTTTCTGAATCTCGACGGCACGTGCCACCCGCGGGACATGCAGTACCTGCTCTTGCGCGGCTACCCACACGCCGGCGCGCTGCATTTCTGCTGGTCCGAATCTTTGCGCCCTATTCTCGAAGAGTGGGATGCGACAGTGGTTCTGCGCTCGACAGCCGCATCGATGTACGGCGTCGACGCGATAAAGAGTCTTGCGCCGGAATGGCTGCGAAGCCGAATCGAGGGCGCCACCGGTGAGGTAGTGAGGTACATAGCCCTATTCGAATTGAGAAAGGTCAACACTGCCTTCGGCACCATCCGCACTTACGTGCAGCAGCATCAGCTCAAGCATTGGGTCGCGTTGAGCGACGATGACGAGGGCTGGCCAGACTCTCCAGACATCCGAAAGCACCTTGTTCAGGTTGACGGCAGCACCGGGCTTTCTGACCCCATTGCGGCCAAGCGTTTGAGCTTGGCACTTGCGGAGTGCAAGCCATGAGCGTCATGCCGCCCCGCCCGACGCTTTTCCTCGATTGCGATGATGTTCTGTGCCCCAACGCTCCATATGGAGGACTGCATGCCCAGCTCGCACTCGCGCGGCCAGATGATGCTCCACCGGACATCTTCGAGCGGCTCTTTTCGCCCGAATCGGTCGACGTGCTCAACGAGCTTATCGACGAGTTTTCTCCCCGGGTTGTCTTAACGACGAGCTGGCTCGCTTTCCTCGATAGGCCTCATTTCATCGAGATGTTCAGCCGCTGCCGACTGGAGGGCGTGGCCGCCAATTTTCATAAGCGTTGGGATGTGCCAACGGACCGCGGTGCGTCTCGCCTCCAAGCCATCGAGAACTGGCTCGAGCGGCATCACCTGGGCGAGCCGATTCTCGTTCTGGATGACATCCAGTCTGGTGAGAGCCTGGTCGGCTCTTTCCTCCAGGCGTCAGGACGCGCGGTTCTTTGTGGCGCGACTGGATGCCTTCAGCGAGCTCATCTCGCAGAAGCTCGTAGCGCCCTACTTCGCCCGTATTTGCACTCTGAGCCTTGGCGCTGAAGCACGCCGAGAGACGCGGGAGCCGAGATGGTCACCAAGTTCGAACCGAACGGACGACAGCGGCGCCTCATCGCTGCAGCGAAGGCGCGGGTCGCCCAGCCGAGCGGGCAGGGTCATCACGCTCCCGAAGAACTCGTTCGCCGGATGACGCTAGAAAGCATGGTCGTGGAGTCCACGGCTCCCGTGGGTGAGGCGCACGCAGCAGTGACGGAATCTCAAGGGTCCTGCCTCACCTTCGCGGTAGCGGTCACTGGGGAGGTGACGAGGGAAGAGGCGATGGCGCGGCTATCTGCCTGCACCGACGCAACCGTCTTCAAAGTGCCGCGGTGCCTTTTGCTGCTCGACATCGCGACACAGGCTTCGGACCGCGAGCAGGCGACGACGGAGGCCATCACAGATGTGATGCGCGTCTTCCCTTGTTCAGAAGTCATCGACTTGAACGACCCCAACGCACTCCTAGACCAGTTGGTCGATGCGGCAGATGGGAGCGCCCCAACCTCGCGAGACGTCGAGCTGATGCTGCGCAGTACGGTCCCCTCCGATGATGCCGTCGCCCTTGCAGCTGCCGCGGTGGACGGGCTGCTAGAGGCAGTCGCTCTTCGTGAGTTCAGCGAGCAGGGGCTGTGCGGACTCCGCGGTGATGAGGCCCCTGGGAGCTGCGGCAGTTCCACACCGGCCGCATCGGCAGTGCGTGGCCGCCTCGTCGAAGCCGAGGTCTTTGAGGTCTTGCCCGGGTTTGGGCTTGCCCACCTGATGAGCGACGACGGTCGAATGTTTTGCGTGACGTCGAAGACGCCTGGCATCGCAAACCTCGCGGACCTGAAAGAAGGACAGCGGTATCGCTGCTGGGTGACCGGGCGCTTCAATCTCGTCGTGCGCGCAAGTTCGATTGAGTGACGGCGCAAGAGCCAGCTGGCGTGTGTGAGCTGGAAACGGGGCAGGTCCGAACTTGCCGCCAAGATTCTGGCAACTGGGAAATGCGGCGGTCAACGTCGAGGGTCAAGAGGGGCACAGAGATGAAGGTCTGCAAGTGCGTGCGATGTGGGGTGGTTCATGAAGCTGCCTCGCGCACCATCTTGCTCAACCTAGATGAGGAAACCCGCTATCGGATTACGCACTGTCGGCTTTGCGGGTCCCCAAGCTCAACGTTCTCCCCTCTGCCCGATGAGGCTGACCTGCCTGACGATGAACTGGGCTACCCAGTCGCGGTCGTGCCGTGGCTTCCAGACCGTGCAGCTTGAGCGCTTCTCACGAACCGAACGCTCGGACTCTCGGGTCGAGTGGGCTACTCCTGCAGCTTGACCCGGAACTACACATGACCTACCTGCCCACTGGACTCGAGGAGCCATACGTGGAACTGCGGACCTGGGCAGTGTTCATGCTTTTCCTGCCAGAGCTTGGATGTCCTTCACTGCATGCCGTTGGCGTGAATCAGCTGACTGGTCGTGGTCGTGTGTCTTCGCCACTCGCAGGCGTCCACCCGTTCGAGGCGCGCGTCATTTCGGTGTCAGGGCGCGTGTACGACCTGGTTGGCAAGCCCGGACCGGCGGGTGTCTGCTTGGCAATGGCCGAGCGCCTGACGATGGGGTGGTGCGCGGATGTCATGGTCAACGTGTCAGACACGGTGTTCGACCTAGCTCGCATGGGATTAACTCGCGCTGGCTGGCTCTGCGTCCACTAGGCTGTTCCCCCTGACCGCAGTGAACCGGAAGCTGTCGACCACCGTGCCATCCACGAACTGGAGCTGAACATGGAGGCTCTTCTTGCTGATGCCGTGAGCATGTTGGAGCTCAAGACGAACCTCGCCGCCGTGCTCAGGGCGGAATATCGCCGCACCTGTCGTGGTGCTCAACCACAATCGCGCAGCCTTCTACGTGGTCGGACCTTGGTTGCCAAGGCAGCCCCGAGATTGCGGCCGAACGGCTTGGACCCGCCGGCCTTGTGCAGGCCAAGGACGCGACAGGCGCTTTCGGCCGCGGTTGCCGATAGGTCGTGACCGAGGTCGGTCATGTATTGCTGAAGCAAAGCACCCAGGCTACCCATGGCGGCCCAGGTACAGCTACCGCTTAGTTCGGGAAGTCGGGGTTGCGGACTCCGTCGTAGAACCAAGGGCCGACGCGCAGTTGCAGCGAGCCGCGCTTCTTCATGAGCTTGGCAGCCAGCTTCGGCGACGCGTACCGGGTGAAATCAAACTCATAGCCAGAGAAGCTTTCGCCAGAGTGCCCGGTCAGCTCCATAGATTCGGCGTCAGCAAGCTCCTCAGCTTCGGCCACCGAGATACCCAGCTCTTCTGCCAGGGCTTCCGCGATGGTCTTCACCGGCGCGGAGTCATCTTCGTCGCCCCAGTCACGGTCGAGAGCTGCTGACAACACCTCCACTTCCGGCGCCTCAAAGCAGCGGCGGCCAAGGCGCACCGTCGTTACCGCAGCTTGGCACTTGATTTGGTGGCCGCTGTACGGGCGCTCAAGGTCCAGACCCAGCGTGACCTGGACCGGCATGGTCTCGGTGTACGGCTGCTCGATGGTCGCCTTGTCCGGCTCAAGGTCGTTCTCCAGGTAAACCTCGTCGACGCCGTCGTAGTTGGCGTTGGCCATCTCTTCGTTGACGCGGTCGTCCGAGAACACGGCGTACTGAACGAGGTCATGGAACTCTGCCGCTAAGCCGTCGTAGCTGCTGTGCAGCTTCGTGCCCGGCAGGCGTTCTGCGAAGGCGGCTGTCATCAGCTTGCGCAGCTCGGTATGCGGGTGCTCAAGCTTCAGTTCAGCTGCTCGCTCAACGAGCAGGTCGTAGTCGGCCACCACGTGCGGGACGGCGTCGAGCGACTGGGGCTCTTGTTCAGCGTTCTGCGCAGCCTGGAAGGACGTGAGCGACTTGTGGCCCAACGTGGCGCAGACCAGATGCTGACCGTGACTCAGCGAGATGGACGCCGTAGACGCAGCAGAGTTCTTGCGAAGGGAATGAGCGAGGTCGGTAATACCAACAGCCATGGCAAAGCTCCTGATTCAGCGCGGACCAGTCGAGCAAATTACACAGGCCCACGCCCAGGCAGATTTGCGTGGGAGGGGTTGGTAGAACGGAACAGGAAAACGGGAGAAAGCTGGTATGAGCTGCTCGATGCTCAGGCGGCTAGGCCTTAAGCCTCAAATGTAACAAAGAGACCGCCCGGGTGCAAGAGGCCGCGCCCCCTCAATCCGCGTTACAGCGTCGCAGCCATCACTTCGGGGAACAGCAATTCCACCAAGTCGTCGTACTCCGTGTCCGGCGCGTAGGTGGGGTCACCAGCTTTGATGGCCGCCTTGTACTCGAGCACCTTGGCCGCCCACTTGCCCGAGTGGTCCTCACGTCGCATGAGGTCCGCTCGGTTGTATGCCTGTAGCGCTCGCCGGAAATAGTGCAGGTGCCCCCGGTTGCCCGGCACCATGTGGTGCGCAACTTGGATGAAGTTCGGGAAGCTCCAGCCAAAGACCCTGCCGTACTTGGCGGAGTACAGCGCCTTCAGCAGCGTTGTCGGCAGGTAGCCCGGGTGGTGTGGGAACTGAAGGCCCTCGACCGTGATGTCGCGGTATAGCGCCTGCCAGGCGCGGTCGTCGAACGACCGTTTAGGCATGTACGCCAGGTAGAACGCGTCGAAGCGCTCGCGCAACGCTGCACGTCGGCGCTGGATATCCCGCCAAGCTTGCTGAATCAAGCGGCTACGTTGTCCATCGAAGTCGAAGTGATAGGCGCGCTGTGTCGCGGGGTCGAGGGTGAGCGAGTCGAAGGGCACTGCCTCTCGCTGGAGCGCTTCGACGCCGTCATCCGCCGTTGGCTCCGCCCAGACGCACTCGAGCATGAACCGCTTCTGCCGCACCGACCGGTCGCGGGTCTCCGAGGTGAGCACGAACGCGTTGCGGTTGTTGTTGTAGAAGACGTCGTCCTGAGTAAGCCGGCGGGCATCCATGCTGAACTGCGAAAACACCCAGAACAACAAACCGCCTTCCTGTCGATAGAACTCGCGACGCTGCGCGATGACATTCAGGTAGGTCGTCGACAGCTGGACCTCGAAGGCGATGGGAATGCCATTGAAGACCGCACGCACATCGGGCTTGCGCCAGGCGCCTGTGACCTCTCCAGTCCATCGCTCCTCGACGGCGATGTCCGTGAAACGACCATCCGCACGCAGACACTCGACAATCCAGCGCTTCATCTCGATGTGAAGCCAGCTTTCCTTGACGCCGTTGTACTTACGCGCGTTGATTTCGTCCTGCGACAGATGGCCGCGCGTGACCGCAGCACAGCGGCCGTCCTCCAGCGTGTGCCGGAAAAACAGCTTCTTAGCGTCGTGCCGTGACACCAAGTAGACCGGCGTGAAGCACTGGGCGCAGAGAAACCGCGGGTTCACGTCAAGGCTGGTCTGCACCTCCAAGCGCAACTGCAGCGCCGCCGCCCAGTCGTCACCGATGACATCGCAGTGCCGCTCGAACAGGCTGGTCGAGCGGTCCAAGACCTCGGCCACCTCCGGCTTCTCGACGGCGCAGTCTCCACGCGCACGGGGAAACGGGGAGCCGGGTACAGCGCCGAACGTGCGCGGTGGCGCACGAAACACTGCCGGCGCCTCGTGCCAGCTGGACTGGCCCTGAATCCGGGCGGCCGCCTCGAGGGCTGGCGTGTGCTTCATGCGTACGCCGAGCCGCGCCATCACGGGGCGCAGGCGGCGCGCCAGCGTCTTCACCGGCTCAAACTGCTTGGGCGCCAACGCTGCGATGGCGTCTTCGGACAGCTTTGGAGACAGGCGAGGGTTCTTCACCACCAAGAACGCATGTAGCGCGGCAGCTTGGGCGGCTGGGGAAGGGTATGCGTCAGCGCCAGGCGCCGGACGGTCTGGGATGGCCATTGATGAGCTCCAAAGCGAAAGCACACAAGGACGGCACGCGTTGTCCGGCTTCCGAGAGTTCACCAAGCCGGTATCTGAATCCCAGGGACTTCACCGTGCCAGCCATAGCTGGTGCGTGCACTGCTGGGCGCCCAGAGCCCACGGTTCGGCTTGAACCGTGAGGCCATGTTACGAACGCCGAATCGCCTGCGTCAAGGCGCAATGGCGCGCCATTTCGGTTCGTACCCGGCAGGCGGCCTGCGGCCGCCTCTTTTCGTCAAGACCTGGCCCCGCCGGTGCCGTTACAGTCAGTTGCAGAAGCCGGTTTACGGCCCAGACCATCACACAGGGATAGGAAAACATGCACCTTCAGAGAATTCGCGCGCAGAACTTCCGCGCCTTTGGCGACGGCAAGACCGCGCCGCAGTTGGACTGGACCTTGTCAAAGGGTCTGAACATCCTCATCGGTGAGAACGATGCTGGCAAAACCGCGGTCGTCGACGCCATCCGGCACGTCCTGTGGACCACGAGCTACGAGTTCGTGAGGCTCTTCGAGCAGGACTTTCACATCAAGGGTGACGTTCGTACCCAGACGATGTTCATTGAAGCCACGCTGGCTGACCTCAGTCCGGACCAAGAAGCCTCAGTGCTCGAGTGGCTCACCTACGAACCCGATGGCAGCCGCAATCTCATCGTGCACATGCAGGCTCGTTGGCTACCACCAAAGGACGGCAAGCGCGCCCGCGTTGACGTCATCACGCGCACCGGTCGCGATGGCAACGGGCCGGAGATAGGCCATGCGGTTCGAGAGCTTGTTCGCGCCACCTACCTGCGGCCGCTGCGTGATGCCGAAGCTGAACTAAAGCCTGCGCGGCAGTCGCGGCTCTCGCAGATTCTGGCCGCCCACAAGAGCATCGAAGGCCAAGACCAGAACGACTTCAACGTCAAGGATGCTGAAAAGCGGCCCGAAAAGCTCGTCGGCCTCATGGCCTACGCCCAGTACCACCTAGGAAAGCATCCCGTCATCAAGGGAGTGCAGGACGACATCAACAAGCACTACCTCAGCAAATTCGCGTTCGACGGCGACGAACTGAAGTCCCGCATTCAAATTGCGCCCGACCTATCGTTGCAACCCATCCTCGAGCGTTTTGAGCTGAGCCTACTGCCGTCAGCCGGCATCCATGAGGACGAACGCTGCCCCCGCGGCCTGGGATACAACAACGCGCTGTTTATGGCCACTGAATTGGTGCTGCTGCGCGACGGCGACGAACTAGCCCTCCTCCTCATTGAAGAGCCGGAGGCCCATCTCCATCCGCAGTTGCAGGAACGAGTGCAGGAACTGCTCGAGCAAAGCGCCACCAGCACCGGCGAAGGCAAGCGGCCCGTCCAGGTCATCATGACCACCCACAGCCCCTCGCTCGCAGCAGGCGCTGATGTCGCTTCGATGACCTTGGTGTACCAGGGCCAGCTTTTCCCGCTTGCCCATGAGAAGACCAAGCTTCAGAAGAACGACTACGAGTTCTTGCGTCGGTTCCTGGATGCCACCAAGGCCAACCTGTTCTTCGCGCGAGGCGTCGCCGTCGTCGAAGGTCCCGCAGAGGCTCTCCTGCTTCCCGCGCTGGCCAAGGCCTGCGGCAAGTCCTTTTCGAAGCACGGACTGGCGGTGGTCAACGTTGGCGGGATTGGGCTGTACCACTACGCCCGCATCTTCCAGCGCACCGACGGCAAGGTTGTCCCAATCCCAGTGGTCTGCTTGACCGACCGGGACGTCGTCCCGGATGTCGCGACCTACGTGTCCCCGCCGAAGAACGGCAAGCCTCGCTTCGAGAAGGACTTCAAGCCGGAGGCGCTCGCAGCGCACGTGAAGTCCAAGGTGGACCGAGCCGCCGGAGACAGGACCATCGTCTGTGTCTCGGACCGCTGGACCTTCGAGTTCGACTTGGCACGCTATGGCTGCGGCGAGCTCATGTTCACAGCCATCCAGCTTGCGGTGAAGGCGCAGGCCGCCGACGAGCGCCTCACCGAAGAACAGGAAGTCCTTGCCACGGCGGCCGCGCATGACGCCTGGGTGCAACTCAAGTGCGAGGGACTGTCCGAGGACGAGCTGGCCGCTCGTGTCTACGAGCCGCTGGCCACAAAGAAGGGCTCGAAGGCGGTAGCTGCGCAGTACGCCGGCTACCTCTTGGCGACAGAGAAGTACGGGACTGGTGAAGAGCTGTTTGCCAAGCTGCCGCCCTACCTGCAGCGCGCCCTTAATTGGCTGACGAAGACGCCGGGGGGCGCATGACCATCCCTGCCATCACCGAGGAAGACTTGGCTGAGCTCAAGTCCCTCACCAAGGACCTGGACTTCTCCGATGCTGAGCGGCGAGCAGTCCTGCTTGCAGCCGACTCCAGCGACATCAATGCAGCGCCGGGCAGCGGCAAGACCAGCGTCCTGGTTGCCAAGCTCCTGCTGCTATCGCGGAAATGGCGCCACGATAAACGCGGCATTTGCGTGCTCAGTCACACCAACGTCGCGCGCGAGGAGATTCAGCGCCGCCTCGGCGCCACGCCCGATGGCTCGAGGCTGCTTGCCCATCCGCATTTCATCGGCACCATCCATGCTTTCGTGGACCGCTTCCTGGCGTTGCCTGCTCTGCGAAGCGAGGGGCGGGCCGTCGACGTCATCGACGACGATGTCTTCGAACGAAGAGCGCTCAGCCTTGCCCTGAGGCACAAGCCAGTCTGGGGATGGACGCAGCACAAGGCGAACGCCAAGGACATCATCGGCGGCCTCATTTACCGAGGTCCGAACCTCGACCTCACCTCCGAGAATGGCGACGTTCCTAAGACCGGAGCCTGCCGCCCCATCCTCGAAGCCGTCAAGGCGCAACTGACCGCTGAAGGAGTCTTTCGGTACGCCGACATGTTCACGTTCGCCGAAAAGCTGCTCGCAAAATTGCCGGGCATCAAGGACCAGCTTTCTCGCAGATTCCCGCTCGTTTATATCGACGAGATGCAGGATACGTCCTGGGACCAGGAAGCCTTGCTGGCGAAGCTCTTCAACGACAGCGTCGTGGTGCAACGGTTTGGCGACGTCAATCAGCGCATCCTGGTAGGCAATGGCGATTTTGCGAAGCTCAGCTTCCCGTCCGCCAAGGCGCTGCCCATCAGCACCAGTAAACGATTCGGACCCAAGATTGCGGAATCGGTCTCAGGAGTCCGTATCGGTGGCCCGGCCGTCATCGGTACCGCAGCTGACGTTCATCCGCCCATGCTCGTGATGTACACAACCGAACGAGTCGGACACGTCCTCAATTACTTCGGCACGCGCGTCATTGACCTCTTCAGCGAGGAGGCGGTGCACCAGCGACCCGTCAAGGCGCTGTGCGCTCGCAAGCAGAGTGAAGCCAAGCAGTCGCCCGGCAGGACGCTGCTCGACTACTGGCCGTCGTACTCAGACACCCCGCGCGGTGGTCGTGCGGCCAGTCTTTGGGCGCTGCTCAACCAAGTGGAAAAGCCGTGGGTCAATGGCATCCCGATGCACGACCGCGCGATGGATGCTAAGCGTGCCGTACTGCTTGTCTTGCGTGCAGCGAAGGTACCGCACATCGACGGGCTACGCGACGCATCTCAGCTCTTGCGGCGTCTCACTGATGCCAACCTGGACGTGATGCCCGTACGGCATCTGGTGCGAGAGCTCGCGCTGAAGCAAGGCCTTGGCGCCACCGTAGCAGGACGGCTACAAGCAGTCCAACTGTTCCACGACTACCTCGCGCCGCTCCTGCCCAAGGGCCTGTCGGCCGCCAAGTTCGCCTCACTGCCAGTGTTCGCCGCGCCGGTCATAGCGCCTGAGCAAGAGGTCAGCCACCGCCTGTGCCGTGTCGAGCACAAGGGGCGCTTCATAGAAGTCGAGATAGGCACCGTTGCGTCGATGAAGGGCGAAACCCACTTGGCGACGCTTGTGCTGGAGTCGGTCGCACATCGAGGCAACCAGTTTGACCTGGCACAGGCCCTACCGGTCCTGGCCAACCTCAACCCGCGAGACCCGAGGATGACAGACACCGGGCTCTCGCAGTTCCGAAACCTCTACGTCGCAATGTCACGACCAACAAGCTTGCTATGCCTGGCTGTCAACAAAGCACGGGTGACCGCAGACTGCGTAGCGGCATTGCAGAAAAATGGTTGGGCCGTTGAGGAGCTTTCCTAGTTAGGAACCGCAACCGGGTGCCTCACCTACCTGCCCGTCGAGCATTTCCATGCGCGCAGTTCGGAATACCGCGCGGGAATAAACCGCTCGACTAGCCTCCACGCGGAACTGGTCGAAGAGGTCCTTGACCTGTTGCTTCTCACGGGACTGGGGATTGGAAAACGCCGTCTCCATCGCGCGGGATGCGAATAGCCGCACCTGCCGTTCGGCGGAAGAAGGTGTCGTAAGACTCTTTGTGGCGCACGTACAGTCGATAGTCGGTCCAGACTGGGCTGGTTAAAGCATGCCCTGCGCCTGACGCTAGAGGCTTTTGTGAACTAGATTAGCGGCTGAATCCAATCGCGTATTAGGCCGCGCTCATCTTTCACAACGACCGTATGCCCTATAGCCAACGTTTGTAGTCGAAATTGAACCAGCCTTCGTTGGAATTCGCTCTTTGAAGATTGTTTCACGGTCTTTCCATGCAAAAGCTCATTCCAGCCCTTTTTTGCTGAATCCCATTCGGCTACACGTATTTGCGCTGTTTTTTCTAGAAAACCGGTTTGGCTAAATGTGTGCCCAACCCCGGCATTAAAGTTTTTTAAAATCAACAGCGCAACCTGACTAATGCATGTGTCAAAACATGCTGCCAAAACCGGAAGCTTAATTTTTACGTCGGCCTCGAAGTCCGCTCTTCGATAGTCAGCTGGGAATGCGTGCGCTGCCGTGTGTCGATTCTTTGCCAAAATCGTAAACTGCTCCATGACGCGACCCAGGTGTGGATACGATAGCTGTCGTGCGACCTCGTCCATGGCTGCGTCTGCATCACTGTATCCGAAAGCTTTTATTAGAGTCTTGATAATGCTTTCAGATAGGTTTGAGGTTGAATGCCCAAAAAAATACTTGGAAGGACTAAATGGGGTGTTTTCCCCCGCTTGTGCAAGCACAAGCGCCTCTAGCTGAATCATCACATCCCGGTCCGACTTGTCTGCTCGCTCTAAGGAATGATGAAGTCCTTTCAAAGTTCCAATCAGAATCTCAGATTGGAGTGAAGGTGGTAGCCAGTCAAAAGTGACACCTTTCTTGCCTAACCAGCAGGCTACTTCGTGTGCGCGCCGCTTAATAAAGTCCTCGAGCGCCGAAAAGGCAGCCACAGTCAATCCGTTTAGGCGGAGATGCGCCGCGCTGCGAGCGGTGACCGCAACACTGACAGTCGGGGGTAGCTCCGCCGCTTCTTCGCGCAGCCCCTGGAGGGTGGCCGCAAAATCCGCGTATGCCGCGCTCACGGATTTTGGAGGAGGTTATAGACTGCCGTGACTCGAGCCCGTACGAAAGACGGAGTGTTGGTCCCTTGACGAACGACCTTTGAGAAATCCGCGTTCGCGAATAGCTGTGATGTGCCTGCAACCACTTGTTGTCGGTTGGTCATTGCCGTTTGCAATTCCGTATCGGTCAGTTCGTTCACTGCAATCATTTCAGCGTCGAATACACCGCCGAGGAACTGGTCTCGCCACCCCGTTCCTGTGTATCTCTGAAATGCGTTGTCACCCCAAATATATTGACACGCGTTCAGTGCGCGATTGAAGCGGGCCTTTGCAGAATCCAAAGCGGGCTGCTCGTCTTTGGCGTGGCGCACCATGCAGTTGTCGAGCTCATCCCTTAGTGCGCCGGAAAAGTGCTTCCAGGATTCGCTAAGTGCAAAGAATCGCAGAATATACTCGGCATCTTCCATCTGAACATATGCGGAAGACTGGTCATTTTGTATCTTTAGTTGCTGCCGGAGAAATGGCGATGCGGCAAGTTCGAATATTAGGTCGCTAAAGCCTCCCCTGTAGGCAACCTTGCGTAGCTCCTGAGGGAGCATTTGTTCTCCGCCTCGATTTAGTCGGGTAAATACTTCGAACTTCAGCGAAGGGTCCGATTGCTTCAACAGGGTGACAACTCGAACGTATGGCCGAATATTCAGGGCATTCTGAAGGTCGCTCGGGAGCTCTTCGAAGCCAAAGTCTTCGATTTCTTTGAATGTTTCCAGTCCCTTGAGTTTTAGGGTGCCTGACATAAATGCATGAATTGCCGTGAGGCGCTGTTTTCCATCGACCACAGAGTATTGACCATAGGCATCTTCCGCTAGATATATCGGTGGCACCGGCACGTTCATGAGGAAAGATTCAATCAGGGCGGATTGCTTTTCCTTGGTCCACCGCTTTCGCCGTTGAAAGTCAGGCTCTAAGTCGATTGCGGATTTGCCGCCCGCAGCGCTGGAGAGCATTCCAGATAGGGATGAAAGAGAAAGGTCGGCGGCTTGATAAACGAGGCGGTCTTGGGCTTTGAGGAATCGCTCCAAGATATTTGCCATGCTTGCTTGACCAGCAAGTGTTTTTCCGGGTTTCGTCATCCTGTCCTCATACTGGTATTTTGTGGTTCGGCATTTTTAGGTCGGCATCATTTGGCGCTTGTTGGATGAGCCCTGCTGTCTGCCGGATTCGTTGGCATACGTGGTGTGTCTCTTCTGGCGCGCTAATTGTTGCGTGTGTCATTGCTCTGCGACCGGAAGGGTGTCGTTTTTTTATGTCCGGGGTGATGCTTAGCATTGCGACTCAGTGGAGGTCCCAGCTCAGGTTGCGGCCGTGCACCGCCTGCTCCGACACAAGAAGATGTTGAGTTGGCGACGAAGGTCGTTCGCGCTGATGAGGGGCAGCGGGCGCTGCGGTTCAGCTCGACGGCCGGATGATTGATGCGCCCGTTGTCCTGCGGGCGAAGAAGACAGTGGAACTGCATTGTCAACACACGTCCGGCGGGGACTGAAGCGGTATTACGTCGATAGCTGTATCCCTGCGAATCTTCGCCATTAGCTACCGCCAAGCACGAACAGCTCACGACGGACGCTCGGCCTCCTCGAGCCACTCAGTCATTGTGTCGCCTGCGATTGCGTAGAGTTGGTCTTGAACGCGAACGACCCGCTGGAGCATTGCCTGTCCGTCACTTTCTTCGCGCTCCTGCGCCTCGTTCAGCAGAGCTGTGAGCAGCGTGGGGAGCGCATCCATTGCGCCATACGAGTACTGGTTTGGCGCCATCGATGGAGCCATGGCCTCAAGAACCTCCAAGGCCATGTCCAAATCAGTGTCACCCAACGCACGACACCACTCGTCCATTCCAAACACGTCTACCGATGGGCCGGAGGCGCCTTGGCGCTGAAGGACGGAGCGAACCAGCGACGCCGGGACTCGGATAGGCTTCTCGTCATCCCGCCAAAGTCGGGAGAGGTCCCTCCCAACATCCTCTGGGCCGAACTCAAGTGCCGCTTCCAGTCCGGCAAAGCAAGCCGCCTGGTGTAGAGGTGCCCCTGCATTGGAGGTCCACACTGTGACTGCACCGTGCCAAGCTTCGTCACTCTCGCGCTCCTTCAGCATATCAAGCAGGGCGCCGAGCTCGACCCGGCCATCCAATGAGGCTAGAGCGGTGAGGCGCCCCCAACTTTCGAGCGCCGGTTCCCTGGCTGAGGACCGCATTCGGTCAAGCAATGGAGACAGCCTGTCGAAGTGGTGGGCGTAGTTGTAGTAGATGAAGTCATCGGCGTGAGCGTAGACCCGGTCATCGTCTACAGCCACGGCACACTCGTACAGCTCCCACCCGAAATCAACCTGGGTGTTCAGGTAAGGCAGCCGCCGAAGCACGCCGGCCGAGACATGAGGAAGCCCAACCTGCAGCAACCGCATCAACTGGGCACGTAGAAAGGTTGGTATAGGCTTCTTCAGCTCGACATGCTCGGTCGCGAGAATCATCAGGGCATCTGCGACCTGGCCGGGTGTGCTGTTCAGCACCTCAGAAAGAAGGTCATCGCTGACGGGCGTCAATTCGGCGGTTGCGAGCCGACTGATGAGCGTGGTTGCGATGAACGTGAGTCGATGCGTTAGTGCATCGTCGCTAGCAACGACATGAGCGCATGCAACCATTGCGCTGCCAACGGCTCCCGAGTTGACCCAAACGGACGAGTGATGCTCCATCTCGTCTATGAGACTTGCCGCAAGCTCATTGGCATCGGCATGCTCGGGTGCCCAGTCGTTTGACGCTTGAAGCTCACCTCTAGCGCGCCGGATGTACGTCGATACGCCGTCAAAGATGGCTTCGCGGTAGTCGCTGGCGACTTCGGACCAGCGCTTCCTAAGAAGCCTCAAGTAATGCTGCGGACGTAGCTCAGCAACGGACACCATCTGTGCAACAACCGACGACCGTCCGCCAACTAGGCTCGAAATCTCGCTGTGATGCCGACCCAAGCCATCCGTTCCTTGCAGTAGCTCAATGAGCTTGTCCTCACCCAAGGCGGAGAGTTCGGCAACACTGAACGGGGGGGCAACCCATCCACCGAAGGCGCGAATGGAGGGCGTGCGAATGGGCCGCTCATGCGCCACTAGGTACGCATTCATTGCCGCCTGCGTAGCTTCTGACCTTAGGGGGGCAGGAATTGACTCTAAAAGCAGGAACAGCTTCGATGCCACCCAGCCCGGGCGATGGTGCCCCACGGCTTGATGCCACCTGCTGATTTGGTTTTCAACATCAGGAGCCAAATCGGGGACGGCAGGAAGTGCCGCGCTGATGAGCTCACCGACCTCGTAGAGGTCGTCGCTCTCGTAGAGTCGGGACTCTATGAGCAGTTGGCGAATGACAGTCTCGTTGCCCTGTGGCCGATGCGTCAAGGCAGCCATCCCCATGTATCGGATTGCTCCGCATGGATTGAGGCACACGCTAGAAGCGTTCTTAACCCACCACGTGCTCGCTCCGTTGGCGCGAGAAATTACAGCCTGCTCGACATCCATGAATATGCCATCAGCCTCGGACGGACTGCGAACAGGCCTATTGGTGCGCCGCACTTCGAATGAGGTGTGCTCGATGAAGTGGCTCGACCACCGTCCCGCCGGGTCTTCGGGACGCCGCCGCATCTCATCCCAAGCTTCCATGCTCTGAATGGCTGCCGTTAGAAGCTCGTCTGACTGGGCCAGTCGGCTTCTGAGGAAATCCCGATTGGAGAATGCGTGCGGCAGGCGCAGCGCTCCACCAAAGCGATACTGTTCGACGTTCTCGCGAGTGACCCCACCGCTGATGTATTCCCAAAGGAGGTCGTCGCCTGAGTTGGTGGCTTGGACGAACTTCTTGATGACGTCCGCGAGGAAGTCATGCACCCCGGTGTGAGGGAGCGAGGCCAGCAGTTCGATGAGCGGTCGGAAGGTAGTCCAGTCGACACCTTCCATTCGCACTAGCTCGTAGGCCAGCGTGTCCCTAGCCGACTGGCCGTCGAACCAATCAGAGCTTGCAGCTAGTGTCCATAGCGCAAGAACCCCTTGCGGGTCGTGGCTTACCCACCGTCTCGCAGTCCTCGTATGAGTCTGAAGCCACTCGCGGTTCGACTCCTGAATCCAGCGGGGTAGAAATTTGGCTTTCCAAAGCTCATACCAATCGGCTGATGTCGACGAGAAGTACAACTTTCGGAATAGGGGCGCGTGCTCTCGGTACAGGTGCTGAACGAGGTTGTGGTCATTGGTCGTTGGCACGGTCTCGGCCAGAAGCTCAACGAGCAACGACTTGATGTGAGCTGCGGCGTCGCTGGCAAAAACCGCTCTGAGCTGCTTCCGCAATCCGGAGGGGTCTGTGGCGAAAAGGTGGTCGAAGAAGGCGCGAACAGTGGGACGTACAAAAGGTACAGCTGGAAGCGCGACGATGAAGTCCTTTAAGCTCGTCCCTTGGTCGACAGCCCCCTTCACAGCCAAAGCGTCAAGCAGCGTTTGATGCCCGAACTGGAATTGGCCGCTACTGCTCTTGGCCAGGACATTGCAGCTGAGCAGGCGGGACACCGTGCTATCAGGGAGAGTGATTGCTCCTCGTGGAAGGGTAAGGCTGCGCCGCGACAGCATCTCTTTCGCCATGCTCGAGAGTGCTTCAAAGGCGGGTCGACCGAGTTCTTCGTCTTTCACGACAACGGCGTTCAGATAGGCCTGGGTTAGGCTGTATGCGCTTGAGATGTTGGTCGGACCTCCAGCTTTGGCAACGTCGCAGAAGATTGCTAGGTTTCTTGGGTTTCTCAGGAGGTCGCGGATGGACGGAGCGATGCCCTCTAGCGATACCCCCCATCGGTTCAGCAGTGGCACGACCATGGTGTCCCAGTCGAGTAGCCCTAATGTCACCTGCCGACTCCAAGTCTGCCGGGAGAGCTTGGAGTTGTACTTGAGGTCGAAGCTTCGGCAGGCAGCTACCACCGTCGTGTTGGGAATTCTTGCCAGCCGCTCAATCAAGCCGAGGAAGAACGTTAGCGACGTGGTGTCCCGCTCGAGAGACAGGACGTCAAGCGAATCGACGACGACGACCACGGGCTTCTGTTCCGACATTGCGGAGACCAAGTAGGGCAGGTTCTCTGGCATGCCCATGGCGCTGCGCCCCGCTGGGTCTCTTTCCTTGGAGAACTCTCGCGCCTGAATGAAAACTGGGAACGCTTTCCCATCCTTCTCAAGAACGTCCATTAGCGTGAGTAGGGCGCACGTCTTCCCCGCCCCTGGACCGTCCGTGAGGACAACCTTCTTCTCTCCGCCATCAATGGCCTGCCGTAGCTCCTCGACTGCGCTCCGGTCGAAAATCTCGCCATCAATGTCTCGGTGCCAGTCCCTGCCAACTGCGGACAACAGGTGCAGCGAATGGGAAATCTCGGCGATTGCGCGCGACGGCACGAGCTCACAGCCGGCCTCGCTCAGCAATGCGATGAGCTCATCTCTTGTAATCCGAGACCGAAATGCGGTTGCCTGGCCAGCTGAGACGTTAGAACCAAGGTTGTCGAGGGTTGTCCATATCGCGTTGAACGCATCGTCAGGCCGCGAGACCAGCCGACGCAGTCGCTCCTTCGTCAGCGCTTGAATGTCCTCAATTTCGCCCATGGGCGTGCAACGGATTCTGGTCAGAAAGGCGTGTAGAGAGTGCAAGCCGCCAGCGAAATGGGTTCGCCAGATGTCATCGAGTTGAGCGGAAGCACGCTTGAGATTCGCGCCGATGGCGGTGCGCAATGACGACTCGTCCGACTGCGAGCGAGCCAGTTCAATGAGCTTCGCCAGCTCTCCAAAGTCACCCCGACTAACGAAGCGGACTGCCACGTTCGGCTCGGCCGCCAACACTTCACCGACTTTACGGAGCTCCTTCGCAAGGACTTCCACGCTCCACACGGCGAAGTCCGGTTGGTTTTTCTTGGACTGGAAGCAAACCTTTGAGCCGTCCGCACGCGTCAAAACGATGTCATCGACGGCGATTGCCTTGCCATCGCCCATAAGAAACGTCGCGTCCAGCTCTAGCGAAGCGTCGGCACCTTCATCAATGAGAGATAGCACCTCCCATGCTGCCACTGCTACTTGGTAGCTGTCCCCTCGGTTTGACCGCTTTCCTGCCAGGCTCATAGGCCTATCCCCCAATTGCTATTCATCGGTCCGCGACGACCTTTAGCCCGCTGCGGATTCACTGCGTGTAGGGCCCTCGCGCCAATCCATGTTCTTCGAGCACTTCCTGATGTAGCCATCTTGCAGGCGCGCCGCCGGCGCTCCAATGGCTTTCAGAAACCCCTGGTTCACTACAGAAACTTTAAGGCTCCCTTCTGCCGGTCTGCCCATAAAGCTAACCTGCGAGAAGCGGCCGACTGAAATGATGGAATCTGGGCGGGCTATCAACCGCCGTGTATGCCGTCGATTCGTCCCTCACCAGAATGACCTGCGCGTAATGGCTGAGTAGATGAGCGCGCGACCCGACACCGGGGTGGCTCAGTCCGCATGCGCCTCTCACACCTTGACGATGGGCGCCCACTTCGCGATGTCCTGCCAAAGCACGGAGGCCAGCGTGACCGGACCGCCCTTGACCGCCCGGCGCGCGTCGACCACTTTGGTTCGCACAGGGGCTCGCGGGCTCCTCGAAACGCCGAATCGGCGAAGCTCTCCGGACTGGGCATCTGGGGGGGGGGCTTTGTTGCAGATGGCGACAAAGCAGCAAAAAACAACACATCTAGACGACAGTTGACGCCATTTGGCTGCGCCGTTAGTTTTCGGACTTAGCCGTCCCGTCGGCTATATGCGCTCACCTTGGCCAAGCCGGATTCTCGGCAACGGTTCACTTTCATTGCTACCGGCCTACAGCTGGTGGCGGATTGCTTTGTGGGCGCGGCGAGCCGCTGAACCGGACGAGGGGCGAGATGGCACTGACACGGGGACGGGTCGAACAGTTGCGGCGCAATGCCGGCCGGCTCAAGAAGCGAGCCACCAAGTGGAGTTTCAGCCACGGCGATGCATTGGAACTGGTCGCGCTTGCTGAGGGCTTCGAGAGTTGGCGCGAGCTGGAAGCCTCCGCGGAGCCCAGAGCGAAAACCCGGCGGCCTACTGGCCAGCCCGAGGACACCACTGGGCACATGCCATCCTCGGCTGAGGAGGCGCCTAAATGGCCGGCCGACCTCCACAAAGCAGCATCCCGTTCTGGGTCTGACGACTTTTCGCAAGTTGAGGCATTGACTGCCGAGATGCGCGGTCGTCGCCAACGTACGCCGCGCGAGACGAATGCGAACAGGGTTATGGCATCGCGGAATGACACGCTTGGACACCTCGCGCTTTCGTCAGCGACTCTCGCGTGCATGCTCAACCACATCCCGACCAAGATGTCCGAGCTGTATCTCTGCCCCGCCGCAGGCGGCACTCGGACGACACGCCACCGCCGGCTGAAGGAGCGCTTCGGTGAGCGATGACACCCATCCTGAGTTGCCCACGCCAAACTCGTCGTCCTTTGCGAGCGAGGAGGAGGAGGCCTACTTCCTTGGGCTTGACCCCATCATCGTGCTCGAGAAAGAGCGCGAGAGTCGTAGCCTCAAAGCTGTCCGGCGCGCTGCCAACGCACTCGAGCGCCTGTTGGTCGTAGCTGAAGCCTCGGATGACACGGACAACAATCTTGTTGCCGACTTCATCGCTCACATACGAGTTGGGGCGCCGTTCGAAGCAGAGTCCCTGTGCTGGCTCGACGACTCGCTGCGCGCTGACGTCATTGCTTGCCTTGAAGGTGCGGGCCTCGCGCACGGCGGCATCTTCCTTTATGTCAGCGACGGTCACAACCGCTCGCTTCTGCTTTGCGCGAAGCGCGGCTATGTTGATGAGGCCTTCGTAAGAGCCGAGGCGGTGGTGCCCGCGAAAGAGTTCTGGCTTTTCGACCCCTCTACCGGCATGCCCATCTTCTCGCCCCCGCGAAGCGAAGCCAGCAGCCAACACTCCGACTCAAAGGAAGAGGCCGTGAACACTGGGCTCTTGGCAACTGAAGGCTCGCATGCCTCCACCTACGAACGCCTTGACGAGCTCCTTCGCGCATGGCCACAGGCCGAGGATGCGCCGCACGGCGTCGGAGTACTTTCAGGAGGCGAGTACCGGGCCCTTGCGCTCGCCCGTGGCCACCACCGGCTGCTGCACGACCCAATTGGCGACTTCTTGATTCTTGACGACTGGTTGCAGCGCTGGGTGCTGCACCACCGCGGCCTCCTGCACATGGCCGGGTGGACAGTTGGCTGACGTTGGCAAGTTCACATCTGTTCGGCGCCCTGGCACGCGCTTGGTCAGTCCTATTCATCCAGAAACATCATGACCGCGAAATCGACTGAACCCACCCCCGCTGCGAACGAACGGATTAGGCCCGCCAGCGGCAGCGTGACGCCGGAATATTCGAAGCTCGTCCGGTTCGTGGCGGAACATGGCTTCCCCGATTTTGACGAGTTCTGGAAGCTAGTAGAGGACCTGCCCAAGCCCGCCATCTCCGCTGAGCAAGAGCGAGCCAGGGCCGTCCTGAAGGAGTTCTCAGATGCGCGTACTAGGACGCTAGAAGGCGCCATCGCAGCTTGGAGCATCGGCCTCTTGGGACCGAAGCCACCGCCGCTCACACAGGAGCAGAAGCTGAGGTTGCTTGCTCGAGCTGCGAAGTGGTTGCGCGACACCAGGCCAGATGAAGCCACATGAATGGGAAACGGGCGGCGTTTGCTAAACCGGTGTCGCGCAGGACTAGCGCGGTCGCGAGCGGCCTATGAAGAACAAGGCCGCTCGCGCCTACCCCGCAACAAGGAACGCGGTGATGGACGACTGGTGTTTGGACTTCGATGTCGACCTGTTCTTCAGTGGCCGACGTCCGCGCGGCTCCGCGAGCGGTAGTTTTGTCGCCCTTTCGAACTGGCCGGCAGCTACGTACTTCTAGACCATGGGGATAGCCTTGGCACGCTTGGAATATGTGACGCACACCTTCTTCAATGTGTATCTGTCGGAGGATGGCGTTCTTACTGAAGAGCGTCAGCACCGAGCACCAATTGATAAGCTGCCACAAATATTTTGGAGTGATGGTTTGGGTTGGGCCGAAGCCAATGTCTGGGCTTTAACCCGCGCAGCAGAGGGAATCAAACTGGACACTGTCAAGCGGAATATGAAGTATCTCCTCACTTACGCCAATTACCTGGAAGGGGCGGGTTTGGACTGGCGTGATTTTCCGCTGTTTAAAGAGGAACAGGCGATTCGGAAATACCGTGGAGAGTTGGTTCGCCGGCGCGATGGAAAGTCAATCGCACCAAAAACAGCGAGGAACAGTATGGCCTCCGCAATACAGTTTTATCGTTATGCCGACAAGCAAGGTCTTGTGAATACGACTGGCCCCATGTGGGACGACACCGTTGTGCAGATTCAACGTTGTGATATAGCAGGCTTCAAACGGTCGATTTCCCGCAATCGTTCGGAACTGTCGATTCCTTGCCGTAGCGTCATTGGTCAAACCCTTGAAGACGGCTTGTTGCCACTCACGAAGGGCAATCTTGCCACCTTGCTGAGTTACGTCAAAAAGCACGAATCTCAGGTCTTGCTTCATATGCTCACAGCGGGTGCGTTCTCAGGCGCTCGCATCGGCACGGTTACGACCATGACGGTCGACTGCTTGGATACCGATGCTGAGCATGGCGAAGTCTCAGGGCTCTACATGATTCCGGTCGGTCCGGGAACTGGTATTGCAACCAAGTTCGACGTTACGGGGCGAATTCCGTTTCCCGAAGCGGTTCTCGATGACCTACGGTATTACGCCAGTAGCACGGAACGCCTCCTTCGAGAGGCGAAGGCGGAGAAGAAACACAAGAGACTCCTCTTTCTCAACAAGAATGGCAAGCCGTACACGGTTGATGCAGTTAATCGGCTGGTCTGGGATATGCGACAGCGAGCGGTGAAGCATGGCTTGAAGTTCTGCCAGCGGTTGAGATTTCATCAAACGCGGGCCACATATGGCACTTGGCTTATGCGATTTCTTCTAGATAACGGTGCGGGGTCTGACGCGATTCGGATTGTCCGAGACGCGATGCTCCACCAGAGCGAGACGACAACGATGCGCTACGTGAAGTTTCTTGAAATGAATAAGTTCGGCGAGATATTCGCCGAGGAGTTCAATTCCACCTTTACGGGCATGAAGCGAGATTGGAATGCCGTCGAGGTCTAAACCGTTTATCCCGGACCTGAAATTCCCGGCCCTTCAGCACGGCCCTAAAGAGACGCCAGAGGACTTGGTAATCCTGCTCTATCAGGGTGGCGCGGCCGCGCGTTCAGACAAGGTGCATTCAGATATCGCATCTGGAAAATTTGGCCCGATTCAGGGGGAGCGCCTGCCGCTGGTGCGTCGCATTCACCAAGAAATTAACGCAGCGCTTGTGGGTGGAGGGAGTCAAGAAACGGCACGGGGGCAAGTGAGAATTATTCGTCAGCTCTTTGAGTTTGCAGACAAAGAGAATGCTAGGTTAACACTTGAGTCCATCGAGTCGGTCTACTTTTCCTATGCTGACCACCTAAAACGGCGAATTCTCTTGGGGGGCAAGGTTGCCAGAGGTGTGCCGAGGGGCGGCGAGAAGAAGTTGGGCCCACTTTCGGAACGCTCGGCGTATTACTATGCATCGGATGCCGCCATAGTGTTGGATAAGGTGTTGAATCGTCGAATTTCATTGCTGAAGCAAACGAAACTCAAACCACCCAAGCGACGCAAGTCTCCCATCGGACATGTCGCAGAGAAGCAAGTAAGTAGCGATACAAACCGCTTCGGGCACATGCTCCAGGACTTGTGTGATGGTTTGACCTTGAGAGTAGCGCAATACGCTGAGTTTCCCGTCACGATTGCGCTGCGGACCGATGGGCCGCTTTTTATCAAGAAGCCGTGCTACCTTGCAGAGGCGCCAGCTGCAGTCGGTACTGCGCTTGAAGGACGATATTCCCTTGCCAATCTTCGAATTGAAGCAGAACTGCTGATGTTTATTGCGCAAACCGGCATGAATTTTTCGCAGGCAATTGGCTTGGAGATTCAGCAGTTCTCATATTCGGCTCACAACGACGGATATCAAGTTCGTGATTACAAGGCTCGTAGGGGGGGAGAAGTGCTTTTCGAAATTTTCAGCGAGTACAAGTCGCATTTCGAACGGTATCTAGAATGGCGCAGGGCATTGTTCCCTACGTCCACACGAATCTTCCCGTTTGTGTGCATGGAAGGCGTTCGCACGCGAAAGGGCTTTACGGGTGCTCGCATTAGAGCCGTCACTCGCCGTCTTGGTCTCCCTTACCTGTCGCCACAGGCCCTCCGCGGTGTGCGGGTCAACTGGTTGTTGCGGATGTCGGCCAATGTTGAAAAGACGGCGGCGGTTGTGCAACACAGCGTGGCAACGATGCGGGGAACTTATGAGCGCCCTAGCTTTCATCGCTTAGTTGTGGAAAGCGCCAAGTTTTGGAAGAAGGCTGACCCGGTGATTGCAAGAACGGAGGCCGTAGCCCCGGGCGGCTGTAACGGTATGCCGGTCGCTGTACCGGATATCCCGCCTAGCGCGCCGGAGCCGGACTGCCTGAAGAAGGCGGGGTGTCTCTGGTGCGATAACCACCGTGACGTGGACTCTTTTGACTACGTGTGGGCGATGACTTCCTTCCTTCACTTGAAGCGCATTGAACTCAGCAACGCGCCGCGACCTCGAACCGAAAGCGAGAAGGAGGCACCTGCAAAGCTCGCCATAGAGCGACTTGAACGTCGCCTCACCTGGTTTGAGCAGTCGAACAATGCGCGCAAGGAATGGGTTGAAGAGGCCCGTGTCCGAATCCTTGAAGGCAGCTATCACAAGAGTTTCTCCACTGTGATTACTGAAATGCAAGGTGGCCGGACGTGACTGAAATTCAATTAATGAGCCTCGGGCCTAGTATGCTCCAAGTGGAGCCTAGCCATGTCTCCTATCGCCCCCCGCGTTGGCCCCCCCCGAAAGATTGGGTCGTCAGCACAGATGGGGAGGGTAACCCTCTTTCGCTCTGGGGGAGCCCAAGCTGGGACTTCGGCCATATGCTGGGGAGGAAGTTCATTCTCCATCTTGAAGGTGGCGGAAACGGAAATTCGGCACCTTTGCTCGGCGGCGAGAACCTCGAGTTATTTCGTATAACCATTGGGTGGATGATTTGGGGTGGCTATGACCTTTCATCCATGTCGCGCCTTAAAATCTACTTCGCCGTAGTTCGGAGAGTGTTTGTTCTTTGCGAGTCGGAGGGAATTGTCGCAAGTCGACTATCGCGGCACCCGAAGGTCATCGAAAAGTTGGTGAGTTTATTTAATGATGAGCCATCCCGAGAAGTACTCCTCGTTGCATTCAATAAGCTTCTTCCTCCGCACGGGTCTCCAGGCTTCACGGTCTTTGACGAGTCGGCACTCACGAAGTTGGTCTCAGTGTTTGCTGATAAGCCAGTTTTTGATGAGACAGAGCAAACCGCGTACATCCCGCCGCGAATTTGGGTCTATGCTACCGACCGGCTCCATGAATGCCTTTCGGAGTATTTGACGAATGCCGCCAATGTGAAGAAGTTTTTTGATTTCTGCGTCAAGGCATATGTTCATAATTTTGTGACATTCGAGGCTGCGGTGCAGGTTCGCAACGCGGGCGCAGCTCTGCCGTTTACAAAATACAATCGAAAAGCTCATGCAAAACGCCTCTTTGGCAAGGAGCCAAAGTACTTTGGTTCCGTTGAGGAAAACCTAAAGAAATTTGGTATTTTTGAATTGGTCAGCCGGTGGGTTAATCGGCCAGTGCGAGGCTTCGATATCCGCCAATTTTCGGCGTACCTCAGTCTGGTGCAGAGTGCCGCGTCAATGTACATACCCGCGTTCACTTTTCAGCGGAAAGAAGAGGTCGGCCCGCTCCGAGCTGACTGCCTCATTTGGGAACACGTCGAACTCATTGGTCGTATCCCGATTATTCGTGGAGAAACAACCAAAACGGACCCGGACAGCGATGCCCGCTGGCCTGCATCTCCGAGTGTGGAACTGGCGGTGCGCGCTGCAGGGCACATTGCAGGGCTGCAATTGAGCTGTGCCAAGCGCCATCCTATTGCTCGGTGTAGCGATGCTGACCTAATCAATCCGTTGCTCTTCCAAAGTGGCTTCGAACCCTGGTCCACCCAGCGGCCGGACCAACCATACTGGGTTGTCCCACCCGTTAATGACTTGAAGGGGACCCTCAGTCGGTTCCCTAGGCTTTTCGATGCTGAGGTGATGATGATTACCGCGGAAGACCTTAAGAGCGCACTTCGCTTCACGCCGAACCTCAACAAGAACAATGGTTTTGCCGTCGGCCAACCATGGCCCCTGCAATATCATCAGTTTCGTCGGACGGGCGCCATTAACATGCTTGGCAGCGGACTCGTATCAGATACCTCAGTGCAAGTGCTCATGAAGCACTCGCACGTTACGCAGACGATGTATTACGGGAAGAATTTTAGTCGGCTGAAATTCAACGAGGAGGTCCTGGGCGTTTGCACCGCTGCGAAGTATGAGGTCATGGGACGTCAGCTTCAGGCATTGGTGAAGGAGCAGTACATCTCACCGCTTGGCGAAGAGCGAAAAGACGAAATGCTTCGCTCTTTGCTCCCAGAGAAAGAGTTCAAGCAGCTTGTTGCAGCGGGCATGCGTGGTGAAATTACGTTCCGCGAAACCCGCTTGGGCGGCTGCACCAACAACAGTCACTGTAGCTATGGCGGCGTGGAAGGCGTTGCTGCCTGTGTGGGCGGCGAGAAGCAGAAGCCGTGCCGCGAAGCAATTTTCGACAAAGAGAAGCGAGTCTCCATCGCCGTGCAACTCAAGGATACCGAAGCCCAGAAGCGTGAAGCCAAAGCTGGTAGTCCTCGCGAAGCCTATCTGAAGGCGGAGGCCTTTGCGATGAATCGGTTCCTGAAACTCACTGCCTAACGGATTCGAAGCGCCAACTGAAAAATTTAGGAAGGTATTGAATCAAGCCATGACGTGCGATGTATCAATGGAAGCGGCGCCAAAGAAATCGGCTGAGGATAGTTTCCGCCAGGCGTTTGAACGCCTTAAATCCGATGAGCCCGTCGTGATGCCAAAGGGTGCGCCCGTTACGCAGAATAACGTGGCGCGCGAAGCGGGAAAGCGACCGCGGGATTTTCGAAAGGACCGATTCCCAAAGCTAATTCGGGAAATTCAGGCGTATATCGAAATTCACGAGGGCGCTGACGTGCGCGAGAAGCAGGAGCAAAAGTCTACCCGGCGGACCGAGCGTCTCAGCTTGAAGGAGAGCAATGCGTTGCTAAAGGTTCAACGCGATGAGGCGCAATCAAGGCTGGCAGGTGCTCATCGGCAGATATTGAAGTTGATTCAGGAAAAACTGCAACTTCAACGCCGTTTGGATGGAAATACTCCGCCCCCGACCCACCTGCCGTAGGTCGTCCAAGGTACCTCAGTACAGGTGAGCCGTGGGCTTGAGCTGAGGCAGTGAAACGTCGGCCGCACCAACGAACTAGAACGACGCAGGCATCCTTCCCAGGATGCCTGCAGTACGGTTTGATGCCCAACCACGGGGCTGTCTAAACGGCTAATCCGAGCCTTGAATCGTCATGCCGCCTTCGCAGACGTTCATCTGAACTTCGGCTCGAATGTCCATACCCCGCAGTTCCGGGGTGAATGTCCACACCCGCTTAGGAAGGGGAGAACAGGAAGTTCAGGACGTCGCCGTCCTTGACCACATATTCCTTGCCTTCGGCGCGCATCTTGCCCGCGTCCTTGGCACCGGACTCGCCCTTGAATTGGATGAAGTCCTCGAAGGCGATGGTCTGGGCGCGGATGAAGCCGCGCTCGAAGTCGGTGTGGATCACGCCGGCCGCCTGCGGGGCGGTGTCGCCGATATGGATGGTCCAGGCGCGCACTTCCTTGACGCCGGCGGTGAAGTAGGTCTGCAGGCCCAAGAGCTTGAAGCCGGCGCGGATCAGGCGGTTCAGGCCCGGCTCGTCCTGGCCCATCTCGGCCAGGAACAGCGCCCGGTCCTCGTCCTCCATCTCGGAGAGCTCGGCCTCGGTCTTGGCGCAGATCGCGACCACCGGGGCGTTCTGGCCGGCGGCGTAGTCCTTCAGACGGTCCAGGAAAGGGTTGTTCTCGAAGCCGTCCTCGGCCACGTTGCCGACGAACATCGCCGGCTTGGCGGTGATCAGGCACAGCGGCTTCAGGACCACCAGCTCTTCCTTGCTGAAGTCGATCGAGCGCACCGGCCTGGCCTCGTTCAGTGCGGCCTGGCATTTCTCCAGCACCTTGA
The DNA here is from genome assembly GCF_015624425.1 of Roseateles sp. DAIF2. Taxonomy (NCBI): domain Bacteria; kingdom Pseudomonadati; phylum Pseudomonadota; class Betaproteobacteria; order Burkholderiales; family Sphaerotilaceae; genus Roseateles; species Roseateles sp. DAIF2. The sequence continues at coordinate 1,501,243 of NZ_CP049919.1, forward strand.
CCAGGGCCGCGGCCTCCTTGTCATTGCCGGAGCGGGCCGCCTTGTTGTAGCGGTGCAGGCTCTTCTCGACCGTGCCCAGGTCGGCCAGGCACAGCTCGGTCTGGATCACCTCGATGTCGGAGATCGGGTCGACCCGGCCGTTGACGTGGATCACGTTCGGATCCTCGAAGCAGCGCACCACGTTGACGATCGCGTCGGTCTCGCGGATATGCGAGAGGAACTGGTTGCCCAGGCCCTCACCCTTGGAGGCGCCCGCCACCAGGCCGGCGATGTCCACGAACTCGACGATGGCCGGCACGATGCGCTCCGGCTTCACGATCTCGGCCAGCTGTGCGAGGCGCGGATCGGGCAGCTCGACCACGCCGACATTGGGCTCGATCGTGCAGAAGGGGTAGTTCTCGGCGGCGATGCCGGCCTTGGTCAGGGCGTTGAAGAGGGTGGACTTGCCGACATTGGGCAGGCCCACGATGCCGCATTTGAGGCTCATGGAGGACTTTCGCTGGGGGCCGGATGGCAAAAAGGGGATTTTAGCCGGCCCGTCCGACGGGCCCGCCCTGCCTACAATGCGGCCTCATGCATGAACAAGAGTTCGATGTCCTGGTGCGCGGCGAAGGCTGCGTCGGCCGCGCGCTGGCCCTGGCCCTGTCGGCCCAGGGGCTGCGCGTCGCGCTGCTCGGCCGGGACGAGACCGCGCGCGACGAGGACCTGCGCACCTATGCGCTGAATGCCGCCTCGGTCGCGCTGCTGCGTGAGCTGCGGGTCTGGGACGCGCTGCCGCCCGACGCCGTCAGCCCGGTCTATGAGATGCAGGTGCAGGGCGACCAGGCGGCCGGCCAGCTGGGCTTCTCGGCCTGGCAACAGGGCGTCGGCGAGCTGGCCCATATCGTCGATGCGGCGGCGCTGGAGCAGCAGCTCGCGGCGGCGCTGCGTTTCGCGCCGCATGTCAAACGCGTGACGGCACCGGTGCCGGCCGGGCTGGAGGCGCTGTGCGAGGGCCGCGATTCGGCCGCCCGCGCGGCGCTGGGCGTGCGCTTCGAGCGCCATGGCTATGCGCAGACCGCGATCGCGGCGCGCCTGGTGGCGAGCGAGGCGCATCAGGGCGTGGCCCGCCAATGGTTCCGCGCGCCCGATGTGCTGGCCCTGCTGCCCTTCGAGCGCCCCGAGCCGCAGCGCAGCTACGGCCTGGTCTGGTCGCTGCCGCGCGAGCGCGCCGAGGAGCTGCTGGCGGCCGGCCCGGCCGAGTTTGAGTCGGCCCTGCTGCAGGCCACCGGCGGCGCCGTCGGCCCGCTCGCGCTGGCCGGCGGCCGGGCGGCCTGGCCGCTGGCCCATGCGCGCGCCGACCGGGTCAGCGGCCCGGGCTGGGTGTTGCTGGGCGATGCGGCCCATCAGGTGCATCCGCTGGCCGGCCAGGGCCTGAATCTGGGATTCGCCGATGTCGCGACCCTGGTGCGCGTGCTGCGCGAACGCGAGGCCTGGCGGCCGCTGGGCGACGAACGCCTGCTGCGCCGCTTCGCGCGCGAACGCGCGGTGCCCAATTGGGCCATGGGCGAGCTGACCGACGGCCTGCTGCGCGTGTTCGCCAGCGAGGCGCCGGGCCTGCGTGAGCTGCGCAACCGCGGCATGGGCCTGCTGAACCACCTCCCGCCCGTCAAGCGCTGGCTGACCGGGCGAGCCCTGGGCGCCTGAGGCGCCGCTCCCTTTTCATCATCTGACCGAGTCCGCGACATGAAGCTCCTGACATCGATGGGTCTGGCAACGGCCCTGCTGGCCGCCGCGCCGCTGGCGCTGGCCAACGAGGCGGTGATCCGCAAGGCGATCGCCGAGCGACTGCCCAACTGGCCCAAGCTCGACGAGGTGCGCCCGGCCGTGCTGCCGGGGCTGTGGGAGATCCGCATCGGCAACGAGATCCGCTACACCGACGCCACCGGCACCTACCTGCTGGAGGGCGAGCTGATCGATGTGAAGACGCGCCGCAACCTGACCGAGGAGCGCCTGGCCAAGCTGAACCAGATCGACTTCGCCAGCCTGCCGCTGAAGGACGCGCTGGTCTGGAAGAACGGCAAGGGCACGCGCAAGATCGCGGTGTTCGCCGACCCGAACTGCGGCTACTGCAAGCGCTTCGAGCGCAGCCTGCAGGACGTCAAGGACATCACCGTCTACACCTTCCTGATCCCGATCCTGGGCGGCGATTCGCCGGACAAGTCGCGCGCGATCTGGTGCGCCAAGGACCAGCAGGCGACCTGGCTGTCCTGGATGCTGGACGGCAAGCAGCCGCCCAAGCCGATGGGCGCCTGCGACGACGGCGCGATCGAGCGCAACCTGGCGCTGTCGCGCAAGCACATGGTCAACGGCACGCCGGCCGTGATCTTCGAGGACGGCAGCCGCGCGCCCGGCGCGATCAGCGCCGAGCAGCTGGAGCGCCGCCTGGCCGGCCAGAAGTCCTCCTCCTGATCCGCTCTCCTTTTTCCTGACGACGTCCACACCATGCCCTCCGCCGCAGCCGCCGAGCTGAGCCGACCCCTGCCGCTGAACCCGGTGGCCCAGCGCCTGGCCTATGCCGGGCTGATCCCCTTCGCGCTGGGCGCCTTCCTGATCTGGCTGCTGGCCGGCTACAACGTCGACGCCCATGCCTTCGTCGCGCTGGCGCTGTCGGCCTATGCCGGCGTCGTGATCAGCCTGCTGGGCGGCATCCACTGGGGCCTGGCGATGCGCCAGCAGATCCCCTCGCCGATGCCCTTCGTCTGGGGCGTGGCGCCGCCGCTCGTGGCCTGGATGGCGGTCGTGATGCCGCCCTATGCGGGCCTGGTGCTGCATGGCCTGATGCTGGTCGGCTGCTACCTGGTGGACCGGCGCCTGTATCCGGCGCTCGGCGCCGGCGCCTGGCTGACCCTGCGCTTTCGCCTCAGCGCCGTCGCGGCGCTGAGCTGCTTCCTGGGAGCGGCGGGCAGCTGACGATGATTGTTTACCGCGTCGAGATCGCCGATGCCCATGCGCATCTGTTCAAGGTCACGCTGACCATTCCCGCCCCCGCCGAACAGCAGGTCCTGAGCCTGCCGGTCTGGATTCCCGGCAGCTATATGGTGCGCGAGTTCTCGCGCCATCTGCAGGGCCTGGAGGCGCGCCAGGGCAGCCGCCTGGTGGCGCTGCGCCAGACCCGCAAGAACGCCTGGGAGGCCAGCTGCAGCGGCCGCGCGGCCCTGGTGCTGAGCTACGAGGTCTATGCCTTCGACACCTCGGTGCGCGCCGCCTTCCTGGACGCGCAGCGCGGCTTCTTCAACGCCACCAGCCTGTGCCTGCGCGTGCATGGCCGCGAGGCCGAGGCCCATGGGCTGGAGCTGGCCGGCCTGCCCGCGGGCTGGCAGGTGGCCAGCTCGATGCCGGTGGGCGAGGGCCCGCTGCGCTACCAGGCGGCCGACTATGACGAGCTGGTCGACCATCCCTTCGAGCTGGGCCTGTTCTGGCGCGGCGAGTTCGAGGCCGGTGGCGTGCGCCACGAGCTGGTCGTCAGCGGCGCGCTGCCGGTGTTCGACGCCGATCGGCTACTGGCCGATACCCAGCGCCTGTGCGAGGCGCAGATCGCCTTCTGGCATGGCAAGCGCGGCCGCGCGCCCTTCGAGCGCTATGTCTTCCTGCTGAACGCGGTGGACGAGGGCTATGGCGGCCTCGAGCATCGCGCCAGCACCGCGCTGATCGCGGCGCGGCGCGAGCTGCCGGTGCTGGGCCAGCGCGAGGCGAACGACGCCTATGTGCGCCTGCTGGGCCTGATCAGCCACGAGTATTTCCACGCCTGGAACGTCAAGCGCCTGCGCCCCGATGCCTTCGCCGGCTTCGACTACGAGCAGGAGAACTACACCGAGCTGCTGTGGTTCTTCGAGGGCCTGACCTCCTACTACGACGATCTGTTCCTGCTGCGCTGCGGCCTGATCGACGAGGCGCGCTATCTGAAGCTGATCGGCGCCACGATCAATGCGGTGCTGGCCGCGCCCGGGCGCCGGCGCCAGAGCCTGGCCCAGGCCAGCTTCGACGCCTGGATCCGCTACTACCGCCAGGACGAGAACACGCCCAACAGCACGGTCAGCTACTACGCCAAGGGCGCGCTGCTGGGCTGGGCTCTGGACCTGAGCCTGCGCAGCGGCAGCGAGACCCTGGTCAGCAGCCTGGACGAGGTGATGCGCGGCCTGTGGCAGCGCAGCGGCGGCGGCCCGATCGGCGAGGCCGACATCCTGGATGTCGTCGCCGAGCTGGGCGGCGCGGCGCGTGCCGAGGAACTGCGCCAATGGGTGCATGGCACCGAGGATCTGCCGCTGCCGGCGCTGCTGGAGCGCATCGGCCTGCGCTGGGGCAGCGACAAGACCAGCCTGACGCGCCGCGTCGGCCTGCGCATGGACGGCGGCGGCGAGGGCCTGGTGGTCAAGCAGGTGCTGCAGGGCTCGGCCGCGCTGGCCGCCGGCCTGGCCGCCGGTGACGAGATCCTGGCCTGCAACGGCTGGCGGCTGCGCAAGATCGAGGACGCGCTGCAGACGCTCTCGCTCGTGACGCCGCAGCGCCTGGAGCTGCTGGTGGTGCGCGACCAGCGCGTGCTGACCCTGGTGCTGAATCTGCCGCTGGAGCCGCTGGCCGGCGCACCGGTGCGGCTCAGCCCGGCCGACAAACCCTCGGCGCGCGCCCAGAGCCTGCGCCGCGCATGGCTGGCCGGCTGAACTGTTCCCTGACGCGCCGCCGTGCCGGCGCGGCGCTGCTGCTGCTGGCCGCAGTGCTGCTGATGCATGCCCTGTTCGGGCGCCTGCTGTGGCGCCTGCATGAGGACTGGCTCGGCGAGGCCGCGAGCGCGCCGCCGCCGCGCCTGGCCGTGGCCTTTGTGCGCGAGCTGAGCCCGCAGGTGGTGAAGACGCCGCCGCGGCCCATGACGCGGCGCCTGCCGCCGCCGCTGGCCAGCGCCGAGCTGGCGCCCGGCCTGCCGGCCGAGCTGCCCGCGGCGGCGATCGAGCCGCCGGCCGCGCCGGAGCCGCTCGGGGATCTGGCGTTGCCGGAGCCGCCGCCGGATGCCGCGGAGCCGGGCCCGGAATGGCCGGCCTCGACCCGGCTGCGCTACACCCTGAACGGCCATTACCGCGGCGAGGTCAACGGCGAGGCCGAGGTGCAATGGCTGCGCGAGGGGCGGCGCTACCAGGTGCATCTGGAGGTGCGGGTCGGCGCCAGCTTCGCGCCGCTGATCAGCCGGCGCATGAGCAGCGACGGGCTGCTGACCGCCGCGGGCATCGCGCCCGAGCGCTACGACGAGGACACCAAGATGCTGCTGCGCGAACGCCAGCGCGTCACGGTGCGCTTCGATCGCGAGGGCCAGGTCTTGCGCCTGCCGCGCGGGCCGGCCCAGCCCCTGCCGGCCGGCGCGCAGGACGCCGCCAGCCAGTTCGTGCAGCTGACCTGGCTGTTCCTGACCGGGCGCGAGCGCCTGGAGCCGGGCCGGGTGCTGGAGCTGCCGCTGGCCCTGCCGCGCCGGCTCTACCAATGGCGCTACGAGGTGGTCGGCGAGGAGCTGCTCTACACCCCGATGGGCCCGCTGCCGGCCTGGCATCTGCGCCCGCAGCTGGAGCGGCTGCCCAGGACCAGCGACCTGAAGGCCGAGGTCTGGCTGGCGCCGGGCCTGCAGTACCTGCCGGTGCGGCTGCGCATCGCGCAGGATGAGCAGACCTATATCGACCTGATGCTGAAGGCGCCGCCGCTGCAGGCGGCACAGTAAAGTAGCCGCCAGCGATTTCATCAATCCACCAGACAAGGAGACCCCGATGACTTACGAATGCATCCTGACCGAGGTGCGCGGCGAGGGTGAACGCAGGACCGGCCTGATCACCTTGAACCGCCCCAAGCAGCTCAATGCGCTGAACGACCAGCTGATGGACGAGCTGGGCCAGGCCCTGCTGGCCTTCGATGCCGATGAGGGCATCGGCTGCATCGTGCTGACCGGCTCCGAGCGCGCCTTCGCGGCCGGCGCCGACATCCCGACGATGGCGCCGCACAACTTCATGAGTGCCTTCAAGAGCGGGCTGATCTCGAAGAACTGGGAAACCATCCTGCAGGTCAGGAAGCCGGTGATCGGCGCGGTGGCCGGCTTCGCGCTGGGCGGTGGCTGCGAGCTGGCGATGATGTGCGACTTCATCATCGCGGCCGATAGCGCCAAGTTCGGCCAGCCCGAGGTCAAGCTGGGCATCATTCCCGGCGCCGGCGGCACGCAGCGCCTGCCGCGCGCGGTGGGCAAGAGCAAGGCGATGGACCTGCTGCTGACCGCCCGCATGATGGACGCGGCCGAGGCCGAGAGCGCCGGCCTGGTGTCGCGCGTGGTGCCGGCGGACAAGCTGCTGGACGAGGCGCTGGCCGCGGCCGAGACCATCAACGGTTTCTCCGGCCCCTCGGTGATGCTGATCAAGGAGCTGGTCAACCTGGCCTTCCAGGGCCCGCTGACCGACGGCGTGCAGGTCGAGCGGCGCTACTTCCATGCGCTGTTCGGCAGCGAGGACCAGCGCGAGGGCATGGACGCCTTCCTGAACAAGCGCAAGCCGGCCTTCAAGCAGCGCTGATCCCGCAGCGGGGAGTGGCGTCGCTTGATGCATGTCAAGCGGCGCGCTCGCCGGGCTCGGTATGGTCGGCGCCTGCCTTGGCCGTCCGATGATCCCTGCCGTTTCCCCCTCTCTTGTCTCCCTGTTCTCGCGCCTGGGCCGTTGCCTGCGCGGGCGAATGATGCCGGCCCTGGCCGACGACCGGGCGGCCGACGGCCTGCCCTGCGCCGAGGGCCAGGCGCTCGAGATCGCGGGCCTGGGCCTGTGGGACTGGCAGGTGGCCAGCGGGCGCACCTGCTTCGACGCGCGCTGCGCCGCGCTGCTGGGCCGGCCAGACCTGCCCCTCGAGTTCGAGCGCTGGTGCGAGCAGCTGCACCCCGACGATGCGCCGCCGCTGCTGGCGCGGCTGCAGGACTGCCTGGCCGGGCGCAGCGATCGCTACGAGCAGCAGTTTCGGCTGCGCCACCGCGATGGCCATTGGGTCTGGCTGCTGGGGCGCGGGCGGGTGCTGGCGCGCGACGGCGCCGGCGCGGCGCGGCGCCTGCAGAACACCCTGCTGGACATCGATGCGCTGCGCACCGGCGAGGAGGCGCTGCGCGCCCAGGTGCGCCACAGCCAGGCGATCCTGGACCATATGGTGGACGGGGTGATCACGATCGATGCCCGGGGCCGCATCGAGTCGGTCAACCCGGCCGCCTGCACGATGTTCGGCTACCCGGCCGAGGCCCTGCTGGGCCGCGACATCGGCCTGCTGATGCCGGAGCCGGACGGCAGCCGCCATGGCGGCTATATCGCCCGCTACCTGGGCGGTGGGCCGGCCCGCATCATCGGCAAGGGGCGCGATGTGCAGGGGCGGCGCCGCGACGGCAGCCTGTTTCCGTTGAGTCTGGCGGTCTCGCATGTCGAACGCGAGGGCCGGCCGCTGTTCATCGGGCTGACGCGCGACATCAGCGCGCGCAAGCAGGCCGAGGCCGAGATCGAGCGCCTGGCCTTCTACGACGCGCTGACCGGCCTGCCGAACCGGCGCCTGCTGCTGGACCGGCTGAACCAGGCGCTGGCCGCGGCGCGGCGCAAGGGCCGGCATGGCGCGGTGCTGTTCATCGACATGGACAACTTCAAGTCGATCAACGACACCCTGGGCCATGGCATGGGCGACCGGCTGCTGCAGGGCGTGGCCCAGCGCCTGCAGGCGGCGCTGCGTGCCGACGACACGGTGGCGCGCTGGGGCGGCGACGAATTTGTCGTGCTGCTGCAGGACCTGGGCGCCCAGCGCGAGGAGGCCGGCCTGCATGCCGAGTCGGCGGCCGAGAAGCTGCTGCGCGTGCTGGGCCAGCCCTATCTGCTGGACGGCCTGACTCACCACAGCACGCCCAGCATCGGCATCGTGCTGTGGGGCGAGCGCGCGACCGACAGCGAGGAGCTGCTCAAGCACGCCGACCATGCGATGTACCAGGCCAAGGCGGCCGGGCGCAACCGGCTGTGCTTCTTCGACCCGGTGACCCAGGCCGCGCTGGCCGAGCGCGCGGCGCTGGAGGCGGCGCTGCGCCAGGCGATCGACCTGCAGCATCTGGAGCTGCATTGCCAGCCCCAGGTGGGGCGCGACGGCGCGCTGCTGGGCGGCGAGCTGCTGCTGCGCTGGCAGCATGCCGAGCGCGGCTGGATCTCGCCGGCCCAGTTCATCCCGCTGGCGGAGCAGACCGGGCTGATCGTGCCGCTGGGCGAATGGGCACTGCAGCAATGCTGTCGGGTGCTGGCCGGCTGGGCCGGCGATGCGGCGCTGGCGCCGCTGTCGCTGGCGGTGAACCTGAGCGCGATCCAGCTGCGCCAGAAGGGTTTCCTGGGCCTGATGCAGCAGCTGCTGGCGCGCGGCGGCGTGCCGGCCGAGCGGCTCAAGATCGAGCTGACCGAGAGCGCATTGCTGGAGGATGTGGAGGCGGTGATCCGGCTGATGGAGCAACTGCGTGCTTTAGGCCTGCGCTTCTCGCTGGACGACTTCGGCACCGGCTATTCCTCGCTGGCCTATCTGAAGCGCCTGCCGCTGACCCAGCTGAAGATCGACCAGAGCTTTGTACGCGACCTGCTGAGCGAGCCGAACGCCCGCGCGATCGCCCGCGCCATCATCCAGATGGGCGACAACCTTGGCCTGGAGGTGATCGCCGAGGGGGTGGAGACGCCGGCGCAGCGCGAGCTGCTGGCCGAGCAGGGCTGCCATGCCTTCCAGGGCTGGCTCTACGGCCGGCCGCTGCCGCTGGCGGAGTTCGAGGCCCTGGCGCGCCGCTGGCCGAACGAAGGGGCGATGGTCGCGCAGACGGGGGGCTGAGGCGCGGCTCTTTCATGGATTCTTCTTATTCTTTGAATGCTCAATTCATGATTGGCTGGTTTTTTACCGGTCGGTGAGTTTCTACAGTTGAGGCCATGGACAACAGGCAAGACGCCCGAGTCCTTCAACCCAACAAGGAAGTCACATCATGATCAAGAAGCTGTCTGTTATCGCCCTGTCCCTGATCGCCGCCGGTGCCGCCATGGCCCAAGGCCTGACCCGCGAGCAAGTCGTCGCCGAGCTGGAGCGTGCCCGCGCCAGCGGCGAGCTGGCCGTGCTGAACAGCGAGAACCCCAGCGCCTTCGAGCGCGGCCAGTTCCAGGCCAAGTCCAACACGACCCGCGCCGCCGTGCTGGCCGAGCTGGAACGCGCCCGCAGCGCCGGCGAGATCGCCCGCGTCGACTACGAGGCCTACGGCCCGGTGTTCGCCAAGCAGGGCGTCTCGACCAAGACCCGCGCCGAGGTGGTGGCCGAGCTGGAGCGCGCCCGCGCCAATGGCGAGCTGGCCGTGCTGAACAGCAACAACCCCAGCTACGCCGAGCTGGCGGGCATCAACCAGGGCGCCCAGGCCCAGCGACTGGCCGGCCAGCCCAAGAGCGCGCAGTAAGCGTCGTAGCGCCAAATGAAAAAGCGGCCCGCGGGCCGCTTTTCTCATGGGCGAGAGGGTTCAGGTCTCGCGGCGCAAGGCCGGCGGGATCACGATTCCCGGCGCAAGGCCGGGAACAGGATCACGTCGCGGATCGACGGGCTGTCGGTGATCAACATCATCAGGCGGTCGATGCCGATGCCGCAGCCGCCGGTCGGGGGCATGCCGTATTCCAGCGCGCGGATGAAGTCGGCGTCGAAGAACATCGCTTCCTCGTCGCCGGCATCCTTGTTGGCCACCTGGGCCTGGAAGCGCGCGGCCTGGTCCTCGGCATCGTTCAGCTCGGAGAAGCCGTTGGCGTATTCGCGGCCGGTGATGAAGAGCTCGAAGCGCTCGGTGATCGCGGGGTTGGCGTCGGAGGCGCGGGCCAGCGGCGAGACCTCTACGGGATAGTCGATGATGAAGGTCGGCTCCCAGAGCTTTTCCTCCACCACGGCCTCGAACAGGCCGAACTGCAGCTCGGCCAGGCTCCAGCGCGCCGGGGCTTCCTCGCCAGCGGCCAGGATCTTGGCGCGCAGCAGCTCGGGCTGGTCGGCCTCGGCCTCGCTCAGGCCGGCGAACTTGACCAGCGAATCGCGCACCGACAGGCGTGCAAACGGCTTGTCCAGCGCGACCGGCTTGCCGGCATAGGTCAGCGCGGCGCTGCCGGTGGCGGCGATCGCGGCGTGGCGCAGCACGGCCTCGGTGAAGTCCATGATCTCGTGATGCGTCCAGTAGGCCGCATAGAACTCCATCATCGTGAACTCGGGGTTGTGACGCACCGAGATGCCTTCGTTGCGGAAGTTCCGGTTGATCTCGAACACCCGCTCGAAGCCGCCCACCACCAGGCGCTTCAGGTACAGCTCCGGCGCGATGCGCAGGAACATCTCCTGGTCCAGCGCGTTGTGGTGGGTGGTGAAGGGCTTGGCGTTGGCGCCGCCCGGGATCGGGTGCAGCATCGGCGTCTCGACCTCGAGGAAGCCGTTTTCCACCATGAAGCTGCGGATCGCCGACACGCCCTGGCTGCGCGCGACGAAGCGCTTGCGCGCGTCCTCGTCGGTGATCAGGTCGACATAGCGCTGGCGGTACTTCTGCTCCTGGTCGCTCATGCCGTGGAACTTGTCCGGCAGCGGGCGCAGGCTCTTGGTCAGCAGGCGCAGGGTCGAGACGCGCACCGACAGCTCGCCGGTCTTGGTCTTGAACAGGGTGCCTTCGGCGCCGACGATGTCGCCCAGGTCCAGGTGCTTGAAGCTCTCGTAGCTCTCCTCGCCGACACCGTCCTTGGTGACGAAGAGCTGGATGCGGCCGGTGGCGTCCTGCAGGGTGCCGAAGGAGGCCTTGCCCATGATGCGCTTGAGCATCAGGCGGCCGGCCACGCTGACCTTGACGCCCTGCGGCTCCAGGGTCTCGTTGTCCAGCGCGCCGTACTGCTGCGACAGGGGCAGCGCGCGGTGCTGGGGCTTGAAGTCGTTGGGGAAGGGGACCTGGGTCTTGGCGCGCAGCGCGGCCAGCTTCTCGCGGCGTTCGGTGATCAGCTGGTTCTCGTCTTGCGGGGCGGCGGCGCTGGCCTGGGGCGTGGTCGGCTGGGTCATATCAACTCGTTGAATTTGCTGCGATTTTAGCCGCCGCTCGTAGAATCTCAGGCTTCGCCCGCTTCCGGCCGCCCATGTCCGTCGTTTCGCTCCCCATTCTGGACCGCAAGATCCGTTTCGCCCTGGTCGGTTGCGGCCGCATCGCCAAGAACCATGTCGAGGCCATCGCCAAGCATGGGGAACGCGCCGAACTGGTGGCCGTCTGCGACAACCGGCCCGAGGCGCTGGCCGCCGCGGTGGCCGCGACCGGCGCCTCGGGCTTCGCCTCGCTGCAGGCGCTGCTGGCGAGTGGCAGCGAGCCGGACATCGTCGTGCTGGCCACGCCCTCGGGCCTGCATTCGCAGCAGGCCATACGCATTGCCCAGGCCGGCCGCCATGTGCTGACCGAGAAGCCGATGGCGACCAAGTTCGAGGAAGGCCAGGCCATGGTGCGCGCCTGTCGCGACGCCGGCGTCAAGCTCTTCGTCGTCAAGCAGAACCGCCTGAACGCGACCGTGCAGCTGGTCAAGCGCGCGATCGACGAGGGCCGCTTCGGCCGCATCTACATGAGCACGGTGAATGTGTTCTGGACCCGGCCGCAGAGCTATTACGACGCCGCCAAGTGGCGCGGCCGCTGGGATCTGGACGGCGGCGCCTTCATGAACCAGGCCAGCCATTACGTCGACCTGCTGGACTGGCTGGTCGGCCCGGTGGATTCGGTGCATGCCTACACCGCGACCCTGGCGCGCGACATCGAGGCCGAGGACACCGGCGTGCTGTCGGCGCGGCTGCGCCATGGCGGCCTGGCCTCGATCAACGTCACGATGCTGACCTGGCCGCAGAACCTGGAGGGCTCGATCACCATCCTGGGCGAGAAGGGCACGGTCAAGATCGGCGGTACCGCGGTCAACAAGATCGAGCATTGGGCCTTCGCCGAGCCGCATCCGGACGACGAGGCGGTGAAGAACGCCAGCTACGAGACCGGCAGCGTCTACGGCTTCGGCCACCCGCTCTACTACGACAACGTGATCCGCAGCCTGCGCGGCGAGGCCAGCGCCGAGGTCGACGGCTACGAGGGCCTGCGCTCGCTGGAGATCCTGATCGCGGCCTACCGCAGCGCGCGCGACGGCCAGCGCGTCGGCCTGCCCTTGGTGTTTTAAGCACATGAGCTACTGGAAACACGACAGCGCCATCGTCGACGAGGGCGCGCAGCTGGGCGAGGGCAGCAAGGTCTGGCATTTCGCCCATGTCAGCCCCGGCGCGAGGATCGGCGCGCGCTGCTCGCTGGGGCAGGGCGTCTATGTCGGCAACGACGTGGTGATCGGTGATGGCTGCAAGGTGCAGAACAACGTCTCGGTCTACGACGCGGTGACCCTGGAGGACGAGGTGTTCTGCGGCCCCAGCATGGTGTTCACCAATGTCTACAACCCGCGCGCGGCGGTGGTGCGCAAGGACGAGTACCGCCGCACCCTGGTGAAGAAGGGCGCGACCCTGGGCGCCAACTGCACCATCGTCTGCGGCACGACCATCGGCGAATACGCCTTCGTCGGCGCCGGCGCGGTGGTGCAGAAGGATGTGGCGCCGCATGCGCTGATGGTCGGCGTGCCGGCGCGGCGCATCGGCTGGATGAGCCGGCATGGCGAGCGCCTGCAATTCGATGCCCAAGGCCAGGCGAGCTGCCCGGCCACCGGCGAACGCTACCGCCTCGTCGGCGAGCATGTGGAGCTGATCCCCCAATGAGTCTTCTGCCCTTCATCGACCTGAAATCGCAGTACGCGGCGCTGAAGAGCGACATCGACGCGCGTATCCAGAAGGTGCTGGACCATGGCCAGTACATCATGGGGCCCGAGGTCAAGGAGCTGGAGCAGCGGCTGGCCGCCCATGTGGGCGTCAAGCATTGCGTCACGGTCGCCAGCGGCACCGAAGCCCTGCTGATCGCGCTGCTGGCGCTGGACCTGAAGCCCGGCGACGAGGTGATCACGACGCCCTTCACCTTCGCCGCGACGGTGGAGGTGATCGCGCTGCTGGGCGCGGTGCCGGTCTATGTGGACATCGAGCCCGACAGCTGCAATCTCGACGCGCGCCTGCTCGAGGCCGCGATCACGCCCAGGACCCGCGCCATCATGCCGGTCAGCCTGTACGGCCAGGTGGCCGACATGGACGAGATCAACGCGATCGCGGCGCGCCACGGCCACATCCCGGTGATCGAGGACGCCGCGCAGAGCTTCGGCGCGAGCTACAAGGGCCGCAAGAGCTGTGGCCTGTCCACCTGGGGCGCCACCAGCTTCTTCCCCAGCAAGCCGCTGGGCTGCTACGGCGACGGCGGCGCGCTGTTCACCGACGACGACGCGCTGGCCCAGGCCGCGCGCGAGATCCGCGTGCATGGCCAGAGCCAGCGCTACACCCACACCCGCGTCGGCGTCGGCGGCCGCATGGATACGCTGCAATGCGCGGTGGTGCTCGGCAAGCTGGAGCGCTTCGACTGGGAGATCGCGCAGCGCCTGAAGATCGGCGCGCGCTACCAGCAGCAACTGGAGGGCCTGCCGCTGCAGCGCCTGGCGGTGCGCGCGGACCGTGACTGCGTCTGGGCCCAGTTCACCGTGATGGTCGAGAACCGCGCGGCCGTGCAGCAGGCGCTGAACGAGGCCGGCATCCCGACCGCGATCCATTACCCCAAGCCGCTGCATCGTCAGCCGGCCTATGCCCGCCCCGAGCTCAGCTTCCCGCATGCCGAGGCCGCGGCCGAGCGGGTGATCAGCCTGCCGATGAGTGCCGACCTGAGCGAGGCGCAGCAGGACCAGGTGATAGCCGCGCTGCGCCGCGCGCTGGCGGAGCGCTGAGGGCGATGCAAGCCGGGGGGCTGTGGCGCTCCACGCTGACCCTGCTGGCCGGCGGCGCGCTGGCCCAGGCCCTGCCGCTGCTGCTGGGTCCCTGGCTGACGCGCCTCTATTCGCCGACCGAGTTCGGCCAGTTCGCGCTGATGTGGACCCTGGCCACCAATGTGGCGGTGGTGGGCTGCGCGCGCTACGAGTTCGCGCTGCCGCTGGAGCGCGACGACGGCGCCGCGGCGCTGCTGATGGGCCTGTGCCTGCGCGTGCTGCTGGGCGTCACGGCGGCCTGCATCGCGGCCGGACTGCTGCTGTGGGTCTGGCGCGGGGGCGAGCTGGCGCTGGCCCTGCCGCTGGCCGTGCTGGCCGGCGCGGCGGCGCAGGGCATGACCCTGTGGGCGACGCGCCAGCAGCGCTTCGCTCAGCTGGCCGCGGCGCGGGTGCTGCAGTACGGCGGCGCGGCGGTGCTGCAGCTGGCGCTGGGGCTGGCCGGCATCGGCGCCTGGGGCCTGATGCTGGGGCCGGTGCTGGCGGGCCTGGCGGCCGCGCTGCTGCTGGCGCGGCCCGCGCCGGTGGGCGGCTGGCGGGTGCTGGTGGCGCAGCGCGGCGCCGAACTGAAGGCGATCGCGCGCCGGCATCGCGACTTCCCGTTGCTGAACACGCCGCATGCCTTCGCCGGCGCGCTGCAGGACAGCCTGGCCCTGCTGATCATCACCGGCCTGTCCGGCGATGCGGCGGCCGGCTACTGGGCGCTGGCGCTGCGCTACCTGAAGGCGCCGGCCGGCCTGGTGGGCGGGGCGCTGTCGCAGACCCTGTATCCGCGCCTGGTGCGGGCCGCGGATGCGGCCGAGGCGCTGGCCGTCGTGCGCCAGGTGATGGCGGCGCTGGCCGCGCTGGCGCTGCCGCTGCTGGTTGCGCTGCTGCTGTGGGGGCCGCAGCTGTTCGCCTGGGTGTTCGGCGAGCGCTGGATGGACGCTGGCCATCTGGCCCAGGCGCTGGCGCCCTATATCGCGCTGCATTTCATCGCCTCGCCGCTGTCGGTGGCGACGATGGCCTGGCAGGCCCAGGGCTGGGCCTTGCGCCTGGCGCTGGTGGGCCAGCTGATGTTCGTCGCCGGCCTGGCGCTGGGTCTGCACCTGGGCGGCCTGATCGGCGCGGCCTGGGGGGTCTCGGCCGCGATGGCGCTGTACTTCGGCTTCTTCTTCTGGGCGCTCGCGACCTGGAAGCGTTTTCCTCCCTTCACCGCAGCGCCCCCGCATGAGAGCCTGGCTTAACCGCATGCGCCGCGCCCTGTGGCGGCAGCTCTTCTTTCGCATGGTGTTCGGCGAGGCCGGCGCGCCGCATACGCGCATCGCGCCCAGCACCTGTATCGAGGGCGAGGCCGGCCTCAGGCTGGCCGACCATGTCTTCATCGGCCAGTTCAACTTCATCGACGCGAGCGCCGGACTCTCGATCGGCGAGGGCGTGCAGATCACCAACTTCTGCAGCATCGTCACGCACAGCTCGCATCGCTCGATCCGGCTGCTGGGACGCGCCTACACCAGCCAGCAGGCCCCGGTGCCGGGCTATATCAAGGGGCCGATCGAGATCGGGCCTTACGTCTTCGTCGGTCCGCACAGCCTGATCGAGGCCAACACCCGCATCGGCCGCGGCGCCCTGATCTGCGCCTATGCGCAGGTGCGCGGCGAGGTGCCGGCCTTCGCGATCATGGCCGGCCAGCCGGCGCGCCAGGTGGGCGATGTGCGCGAGCGCGACGCGGTGCTGCTGGCGCAGCATCCCGAGCTGGCTGCTCATTACGAAGCCTGGGCAGGAGAACTGCCGCGATGAGGCTGGTTCTCCTCGGCGACGGCGAAAGCCCGCATCTGCTGAAATGGGCGCGCGCGCTGCGGCCGCGGGTCGAGCTGTGGGCGGCTTCGAGCCGCGGCTTCCTACCGGAGTTCGAGGCCCTGCTGCCGGCCGAGCGGCGCCTGGCGCTGGGCAGCGCGGCCGCCCATGCCGGCGGCAATGTGGCGGTGCTGAGGAAACTACCGGCGCTGGGCGCCTGGCTGTCCCGGGTCGACGCCGACTGGATCAACGCGCATTACCTGACCTCGCATGGCACGCTGGCCTGGGCCGCCAAGGCCGGCTGGCGCCTGCGCGCGCGCATCGCCGGCTCGGCCTGGGGCAGCGACATCCTGGTCACGCCCCGGCAGGGCGCGGCCTACCGCTGGCTGACGCGGCGCGTGCTGCGCGCCTGCGCGCTTTGCACCTCCGACTCGCGCCACATGACCGAGCGCATGCAGCAAGAAGATCTCGGTGCCGGCGAGGTGATGACCTTTCCCTTCGGCCTGGAGGAGTTGCCCGCGCAGGACCTGGGGCCGAAACAGCCCTGGCTGTTCTTCGCCAACCGCGGCCTGGAGCCGATCTACCGGCCGCAGCGGGTGATCGAGGTCTTCGCCGCGCTGGCGCGGCAGCAGCCGGAGGCGCGGCTGGTGGTGGCCAACGACGGCTCGCTGCGCGCCGCGCTGGAGCGGCAGGTGCAGGTGCTGGGCCTGCAGGGCCGTGTCGAGTTCGTCGGCCGGCTGGATGCCCGGACCCAGGCCGGCTGGTATGCCAAGGCGCGCTGGTACCTGAGCCTGCCGGCCAGCGATTCGGTCGCGGTCTCGGTGCTGGAGGCGATGGCGCATCAATGCGTGCCGATCCTGGCCGAGCTGCCGGCCA
Organism: Roseateles sp. DAIF2; assembly: GCF_015624425.1. NCBI lineage: Bacteria > Pseudomonadati > Pseudomonadota > Betaproteobacteria > Burkholderiales > Sphaerotilaceae > Roseateles > Roseateles sp. DAIF2. Next base: position 1,517,841 of record NZ_CP049919.1, read on the forward strand.
ATCGCGAGCTGATCGCGCCGGACGCGGGGCAGGGCCTGATCCTGGCCGATGGCGCGCTGCCGGATGTTTCGACGCTGGCGGGCCTGGACGCGGCGGCCGCCGGGCGCGCCAACCGCGCCTGGGTGGCCGAGCATGGCCTGTTTGCACCGGCGGTGGCGCGCTTTGTCGCGCGGCTGCAAGAATTGTCATCACAGATTAAATGAAGATCCTGCTGATCAACCACTACGCCGGCTCGCCACAGTACGGCATGGAATACCGCCCCTACTACCTGGCGCGCGAATGGGTGCGCGCCGGGCATCAGGTGCTGATCCTGGCCGCGTCCTACTCGCATGTGCGCACCCAGCAGCCGGAGCGCCTGGGCGAGACCATCGACGGCATCTCCTACTGCTGGTATCCGACGCCGGCCTACCAGGGCAACGGCCTGGGCCGGGTGCGCAATATCTGGTCCTTCTGCCGCCAGGTCGCCAAGGACGCCGACATCCTGGTGCGCGAATTCGCGCCCGACGCGGTGATCGCCTCCAGCACCTACCCGATGGACATCTGGGTGGCGCGCAAGATCGCGCGCCAGGCCGAGGCCAAGCTGGTCTACGAGGTGCATGACCTGTGGCCGCTGTCGCCGATCGAGCTGTCGGGCATGTCGCCGAAGCATCCCTTCGCGCTCTTGTGCCAGAAGGCCGAGAACGATGCCTACCGCGACGCGGACCGGGTGGTCTCGATGCTGCCCAAGGTGCAGGAGCACATGGCCGCCCATGGCCTGGATCTGGCCAAGCTGCACATCGTGCCCAACGGCATCACCCTGGACGAATGGGACGAGGAGCGGGCGCCGGGCCTGCAGTCCGAGATCGCGGCCCATATCGCCACCCAGCGCGCGGCCGGCAAGCTGATCGTCGGCTATGCCGGCTCGCATGGCCTGCCGAATGCGCTGGACACGCTGCTGGACGCGGCCAAGCTGCTGAAGGGCCAGCCCTTGCAGATCGTGATGGTGGGCGGCGGCCATGAGAAGGCGCGGCTGGCGGCGCGGGTACGCGACGAGGGCCTGGGCAATGTGGCGCTGTTCGACGCGATCCCGAAGGCGCAGATCCCGGCGCTGCTGGCGGCCTTCGACATCGCCTACATCGGCTGGCAGCGCACCCCGATCTACCGCTTCGGCATCGCGCCGAACAAGCTGATGGACTACATGATGGCGCGCCGGCCCGTGCTGCATTCGGTCGAGGCCGGCAATGATCCGGTGGCCGAGGCCGGTGCCGGCCTGACTGTGGCGCCGGAAGACCCGCGCGCGGTGGCCGAGGGCCTGCAGCGCCTGGCCGCGCTGCCGACGGCGGAGCGCGCCGCGATGGGCGAGCGCGGCCGCCGCTTCGTGCTGGCGCACCATACCTATCCCGTACTGGCCCGACGTTTCATCGACGCACTCTCATGACCCAGCACAAGCAGCAGGAGTTGCAAGCCATCGCCGAGCGCTATGCGCGGCGCGCGGCCACGGTCGAGCCCGACCGCTACAGCCTGCTGCGGCCCGAGGTCTGGCAGATGCTGCAGGAGCGCCAGCGCGCGCTGCTGCGGGTGCTGGCGCGGCGGCCCGGGCGGCCGGCGGACTGGCGGCTGGCCGAGGTGGGCTGCGGGGCCGGCGGCAATCTGCTGGAGATGCTGCGCCTGGGGCTGGCGCCCGAGCATCTGAGCGGCATCGAGCTGCTGCCCGAGCGCTATGAGGCTGCCCGCGCGGTGCTGCCGCCGGCCGTGCGTCTGAGCCTGGGTGATGCCGCGCAGGCGGGGCTGGAGGCCGGCAGCCAGGACCTGGTGCTGCAGTCCACCGTGTTCTCGTCCATCCTGAGCGACCGGGTGCAGCAGGGCCTTGCCGAGGCGATGTGGACCTGGCTGAAGCCGGGCGGGGCGGTGCTCTGGTACGACTTCATCGTCGACAATCCACGCAACCGCGATGTGCGCGGCGTGCCAGTCTCCCGCGTGCGGGCGCTGTTCCCCGAGGGGCAGTTGAGCTGGCAACGCCTGACCCTGGCGCCGCCGCTGGCGCGCCGGGTCTGCCGTTATCTGCCCCCCGGCGCCTACGGCGTCTTCAACAGCATTCCCTGGCTGCGCACCCATGTGCTGGCCGTGATCCAGAAGCAAGAAACATGAGTTCCGAATTGCCTTTCCTGCCCTTCGCGCTGCCCGAGATCGGCGAGGAGGAGATCGCCGAGGTGGTGGACACGCTGCGCAGCGGCTGGGTCACGACCGGGCCCAAGGCCAAGCGCTTCGAGGCGGCCTTCGCCGAGTTCCTGGACGAGCCGCAGATCGAGTGCATCGCGGTCAACTCGGCCACCGCCGGCCTGCACCTGGCGCTGGAGGCGTTGGGCATCGGCCCCGGCGACGAGGTGATCACGACCACGCATACCTTCACCGCGACCGCCGAGGTGGTGCGCTATCTCGGCGCCGATGTGAAGCTGGTGGACATCGATCCGCGCACGCTGAACATCGACGTGGCGCAGATCGAGGCCGCGATCACGCCGCGCACCCGGGCCATCGTGCCGGTGCATTACGCCGGCCTGGCGGTGGACATGATCGCGGTGCTGGACATCGCGCGCAAGCATGGCCTGCGCGTGGTCGAGGACGCGGCCCATGCGCTGCCGACCACCCTGGAGAAGGAGCTGATCGGCACCATGGGCAGCGACGCCACGGTGTTCAGCTTCTATGCCAACAAGACCATGACCACCGGCGAGGGCGGCATGCTGGTGACGCGCAACGCGGAGCTGGCCCAGCGCGCCCGGGTGATGCGCCTGCATGGCATGAACCGTGACGCCTTCGACCGCTTCACCGCGAAGACGCCGAGCTGGTACTACGAGATCGTCGCGCCGGGCTTCAAGTACAACCTGACCGATATCGCCGCCGCGCTGGGCCTGCATCAGCTCAAGCGCCTGCCGGCCTTCCAGCAGCGGCGCGAGCAGATCGCCGAGGCCTACAACCGGGCCTTTGTCGACCTGCCGCTGCTGCTGCCGCCGCAGGCGCCGGAGGGCGATGTGCACAGCTGGCATCTGTATGTGCTGCGCCTGGCCGACGATCTGGCAATCGAGCGCGATGCCTTCATCGAGCGCATGTATGCGAAGGGCATCGGCTGCAGCGTGCACTACATCCCGCTGCACCTGCATCCCTACTGGCGCGAGCGCTACGGCCTGACGCCGGAGCAGTTCCCGCATTCGCAGAAAGCCTTCGAGCGCATGCTCAGCATCCCGCTCTACACCGCGATGACGGACGCCGACGTGCAGCGCGTGATCGACGCGGTGCGCGGCATCGCGTTGGGCGAGGACTGAGGACCGGGCCATGGCCAAGCGCCTGTTCGACCTGCTGCTGGCGGCGCTGGGCTTGCTGCTGCTGGCGCCGCTGCTGCTGCTGATCGCGCTGTGGATCCGGCTCGACTCGCGCGGGCCGGTGCTGTTCCTGCAGGAGCGGGTGGGGCGCTTCGGCCGGCCCTTCTTCATCCACAAGTTCCGCACGATGCGGGTCGATGCCCCCGCGCTGGGGCCGCAGATCACGATCGGCGCCGATGCCCGCATCACGCGCGCGGGGCGCTTGCTGCGCGCCAGCAAGCTGGACGAGCTGCCGCAGCTGTGGGATGTGCTGCGTGGCGCGATGAGCCTGGTCGGGCCGCGGCCCGAGGTGCCGCGCTATGTGGCGCTGTACCCGCCCAAGCTGCGCGAGATCGTGCTGTCGGTGCGGCCTGGCATCACCGACCCGGCCTCGCTGAGCTTTCGCAACGAGAGCGAGCTGCTGGCCGCGGCGGCCGATCCGGAGCGCGAGTATGTGGAGGTGGTGATGCCGACCAAGCTGCGCCTGGCGGCCGCCTATGTGCGGCGCGCCAGTCTGCGCACCGATCTGCGTGTGATCCTGGCCACCCTGGGCGCGCTGCGCCGTCATTGACGATGTTGAAGCTATGAACTGGTTGTCCCTGGATGCCCTGCTGACCCGCATTCGCCCGCACCGCGAGGGCCTGGCCCTGCTGCTGGACGCGCTGATGGTGGCGCTGGCCTGGCAGGCCACCTATCTGTTCCGCCTTGGTTTCGAGCGCTGGTTCTCGGCCCGGCCGGCCTACGACCATTGGGTGTTGCTGGGCTTCGTGCTGCTGTACGCGCTGGTGCTGCGCGGGCTGCATGTGCCCAAGGGCATGTGGCGCTTTTCCGGCTTCGGCGAGATCAAGCGCCTGGCCGCCGCCTGCGCGATCGCCGGCCTGGTGGGCGCGACCCTGGTGCTGATGGCCCAGCTGAGCAAGGTGCCGCGCGCCGTGCTGGCCCTGCACCCGCTGTTCACCCTGATGGGCCTGGCGATGCTGCGCATGGGCTACCGCATGCTCTACGAGCATATGCGCAGCCGCATCAGCGGCAGCGCCCAGGAGCAGCGCCGCGCGCTGGTGATGGGCGCGGGCGACGCGGGCCGGCTGCTGGTGGCCGGCATCCAGCACAGCCAGGGCTGGGTGGTGGTGGGCTATCTGGACGATGCGCCGGCCAAGCGCGGCGCCCGGGTCGGCGGCGTGCCGGTGCTGGGCAGCCTGGAGGAGGCGCCGCGCTATGCGGAGCTGCATGGCATCACCCATCTGATCGTCGCGATGCCCGCGGCCACGACGGCCCAGCGCCGCCGCGCGCTGGACCTGGCCGGCCAGACCGGCCTGCCGGTGCTGACCGTGCCCAGCAGCCAGGAGCTGCTGGCCGGCCGCCATGTGGAGCAGGTGCGCGACATCGAGCCCGAAGACCTGTTGGGCCGCGAGCCGGTGGAGCTGGACGAGGGCGGCATCAGCGAATGCCTCAACGCCAAGGTGGTGCTGATCACCGGCGCCGGCGGCTCGATCGGCTCCGAGCTGTGCCGCCAGGTGGCGCGCTACGGCCCGGCGAAGATCGTGCTCTACGAGCTGAGCGAGTTCGCGCTCTACACCATCGAGCAGGAGCTCAGCGAGAAGTTCCCCCACATCCCCCTGGTACGCCTGATCGGCGACGTCAAGGACCTGGAGCACCTGCGCTTCGTCTTCGGCAAGTACAAGCCGCAGATCGTGTTCCACGCGGCGGCGTACAAGCATGTGCCGCTGATGGAGGAGGAGAATGCCTGGGCGGCGCTGAGGAACAACACGCTAGGCACCTACCACGCCTGCCTGGCTGCCGGCGAACATGGCGCCGAGCGCTTCGTGCTGATCAGCACCGACAAGGCTGTGAACCCGACCAATGTGATGGGCGCCACCAAGCGCGCGGCGGAGCTGGTGATCAGCCACATGGCCGGTGATTCAGAGCAGAACGGCTATGCGACCAAGTTCATGGCAGTGCGCTTTGGCAATGTGCTGGGATCCAGCGGCAGCGTGATCCCGAAGTTCAAGGAACAGATCGCCAAGGGCGGGCCGGTGACGGTGACGCATCCGGACATCACGCGGTACTTCATGACGATTCCGGAGGCGGCGAGGTTGGTGGTGCAGGCCGGGGCGATCGGGGAGACGGGGCAGGTCTTCGTGCTCGACATGGGCGAGCCAGTGAAGATCGTCGAGCTCGCGCGGACCATGATCCGCATGAGCGGCAAGGACCTCAAGGAGGTCCGGATCGAGTTCTCCGGACTGCGGCCGGGCGAGAAGCTCTACGAAGAGCTGTTGGGCAGCGAGGACACCACGCTGCCCACGCGCATTCCGGCCCTGCGCATCGCCCGCCTGGGTGACCGGATCGCGGACGACGAGGCGGTCAGGACCTTGCTTGCGGCCTTGGAGGCGGGCGGACGTACCGGGGACGGGGCTCCCACCCGTGAGCTGCTGACCCAGCTGCCGCTGAGCTACGGCGGCCGGGCCTGATCAGGTCGCCAAGGGGTTTGCCAGCCAGCCCTCAAGCTGCGTCATCAGTGCGGCACGCTTGAAGTGCGTGGCGCCGTATCGGCGACCGCTGTCGCCCATGCGTGCACGCGTCTCGGCGGACAGATCCGCCAGAGCCCGTGCCTGCCGCGCCAGGGCTTGTGCGTCGCCGGAGGGGGCCACCAGGCCAGCGCCGGATTCCTCGATCACGCGGGCGCCTTCTCCGTCCAGCATGCCCAGCAGCGGCTTGCCGGCAGCCAGATAGCTCTGCACCTTGCCGGGAATCGTCATCGCGAAGATGGGTTCAGCCTTGAGCGACACCAGCAGCGCGTCTGCCGCCGCGAAGAACGCCGGCATACGCTCGACCGGATGGCGGCCCAGCATGACGATGTTGCGCGACAAGCCCAGGCGCTCGATGTCGGCGCGCACCTGGGGTGCGGCGCGCCCGTCACCGACGATCACCCAGCGAATGTCCTCGCGGTCGCGTGTCAGCTCGGCCGCTCGCAGCAGTGACGGGAAGTCCTGCGCGTCGCCGATGTTGCCGGCAAAGATGATGTTGAAGCCCGGGCCCAGGGCGGTGACCTCAGGCGCGGGCGCGGGCGCGGGTGCGGCGGGCGCGGCGTTCGCGTCGAAGACTTCCTCCGACCACTGCGGGAAGTAGCGGAAGCGCTCGGACGAGCCCGCCCAGCGCCGGATCGGTTCGATGAACGCGCGCGACTGTCCGAGGATCAGGTCGCAGCGGCGATAGATGAAGCGGCATAGCAGGCCGACCGCCTTGAGCTGGCGCTCGGTCTTGACCATGCCCACCGCCTGGAGCGTGTCCGGCCACAGGTCCAGCACCCACATCGACAATGGCGCGCGCTTGATCCACTTCAGGAGGATCGCCGGCAGCGCCGAGGTGATGGGCGAGGTCTCGAAGACGAAGATCGCGTCGAAGCCGCGGCCGCGCAGCAGCCACGGGCCCTTCAGGCAGCCCCAGAACACGAAGCTCCAGTAGTTCAGCACCAGCTTCAGGCTGCCCTGGCCGCGCGGGCGCAGCGGCACGCGCAGCACGTCGGCGCCGGCGTAGCGCGAGAAGCGCGATGGGTCGGCGGCGAAGTCGGGATGCAGCACGCCCTCGGGGTAGTTGGGCCGGCCGGTGAGCACGGTCACCTCGTGCCCTCGGGCGGTCAGCTCCGAGACGATCTCGTTGACGCGAAAGGTCTCCGGCCAGAAGTACTGGCTGACGACAAGGATCCTCACCGCCGGCTTACTCGTAGCGGCGCCATACGACGCGCTGGATGTAGTCCGTGTAGCTGTGGACGATGCGCACGATCTTGTCCGAGACGTTGGGCATGCTGTAGTCGGCGACCTGGCGCAGCGAGCGCTCGGCGCCGCGCGGCTGGGTCTCGAGGATGCCCATGGCCTGGCGCACGCGGTCGAGCTCCAGGCCCACCATCATCACCGATGCCTCTTCCATGCCTTCCGGCCGCTCATGCGCCTCGCGCAGGTTGAGCGCGGGGAAGTTGAGGATCGACGATTCCTCGGTGATGGTGCCGCTGTCCGACAGCACCGCCTTGGCGTGCATTTGCAGCTTCACGTAGTCGTGGAAGCCCAGCGGCTTGAGCAGGCGGACCTGCGGATGGAAGTTGACGCCCATCGCGGTGATGCGCTTCTGTGTGCGCGGATGCGTGGATACGATGACGGGCAGGTCATGGTCCTCGGCCAGGCCGTTGAGCACCGCGCACAGCTTGGTGAAGCTGCGGTCGGACTCGATGTTCTCCTCGCGATGGGCGCTGATCACGAAATAGCGGCCGGGTTCCAGGCCCAGACGGGTCAGCGCGTCGGAGGCGTCGATGCGATTGCGGTAGTGCGTGAGCACCTCGAACATCGGGCTGCCGGTCTTGATCACCTGATCGGGCGGCAGGCCCTCGCGCAGCAGGTACTCGCGGGCGATGTCGCTGTAGGTGAGGTTGATGTCGGCGGTGTGGTCGACGATGCGGCGGTTGGTCTCTTCCGGCACGCGCAGGTCGAAGCAGCGGTTGCCGGCTTCCATGTGGAAGATCGTGATCTTGCGGCGCTTGGCCGGGATCACGGCCAGGCAGCTGTTGGTGTCGCCCAGCACCAGAAGCGCCTCGGGCTGCTCCTGCTCCAGCACCTTGTCGACGGCGATGATCAGGTTGCCGATGGTCTGCGCTGCGTTGGCGCCGGCGCTGTTGAGGAAGTGGTCGGGTTTGCGCACGCCCAGGTCGTCGAAGAAGACCTGGTTGAGCTCGTAGTCGTAGTTCTGGCCGGTGTGCACGAGCACGTGATCGCAGTGCTCGTCCAGGCGCGCCAGCACGCGCGACAGGCGGATGATCTCGGGTCGGGTGCCGACGACCGAGACGATTTTCAGTTTCTTCATGCTTGCTGCACCTTCTGGGCGACCGTGTCGGGCTTCTGACGGTCGAAAATCTCGTTGGCCCAGACCAGCACGACCAGTTCGTCGTCGCCGACGTTGCTCACGTTGTGGGTCCAGCCGGGGATGGTCTCGACGATGCGGCCCTCACCGCCCTTCGTGATGATCTCGTGGGTCTCGTCGGTGATGATGTGGCGATAGCCGAAGCTGGCCGTGCCCTTGATCACCAGGAATTTTTCGGTCTTGGTGTGGTGGTAATGCTCGCCGCGGGTGATGCCGGGGAAGGCCGTGAAGTAGCCGAACTGGCCGCTGTCGGTGGTCTTGAGCATTTCGACGAACACGCCGCGCGGATCGGCGTGGCGGGCCACCTGGTACTCGAAGGCGGGTAGGGGCAGGAAGCTCACGTAGGTCGCGTACAGCGCACGGGTCAGCCCGGTGCCGACACGCTCGGTAACCATGTTCTCGCGGCTCGCGTGGAAGGCGCGGATCTGGTCGGCCAACGCGCCCACGGTGGTTTCGTACTCGGGGCCGGCCGGCAGCAGGCCGGACGCGGGCGCATTGTCCTCGAGCAGCGCGACGAGGTGGCGCACCACGTCGTCGATGTAGATCAGCTTGAGTGGCGCCTCTGGCGCATTGACCACGATGGGCTCGCCGCGGGCGATGTTGTGGCAGAAGGTCGCTACCGCCGAGTTGTAGTTCGGGCGCGACCACTTGCCGAAGACATTGGTCAGCCGGAACACATGCACGGCGGCGCTGGTACGCTGGCCATAGGCGAAGAGCGCGTCCTCGGCGGCTCGCTTGCTCAGGCCGTAGGCGTTGTCGAGCGCGGCCTGCGTGGAGGACGCGTAGACCACGGCGGGCGGCGTGGCCTGTGCAGCCATCGCGTCGCACAGGCGCTGCGTGAAGTCGTGGTTGCCGGTACCGAATTCGGCCGGGTCCTGCGGGCGGTTGACACCGGCCAGGTGGAAGACGCGGTCCACACCGGCAAGCAGGTCGGGCAGGTCCGCCGGCGGCACATCGTGGGGGATCAGCACCAGGTCCTGGTGGCCCAGCTCCTGGAGCCGGACCTGCAGGTTGCGGCCGATGAATCCCCGGCCGCCGGTCAGGGCGATGCGCATGTCAGTCCTCCGCATGGGCGATCTCGCCGGCGGCGATGCGGCGCATGAAGTCCAGCTTCAGCAGCAGGCGCTTCATGCCCTCGACGTCCAGGCGGTCGGTGTTGTGTGAGTTGTAGTCCTCGCTCTCGGAGATGCTCACCTCGCCCTGCTCGACAAACTTGCCGTAGTTGAGGTCACGGCCATCCGGCGGCACCCGGAAATAGCCCTCGAGATCCTCGGCCGCGGCGCGTTCCTCACGGCTTAGCAGCGCCTCGTACAGCTTCTCGCCGTGGCGCGTGCCGATGACGCGCACCTCGTGCTGGGGCTTGCCCATCAGCGACAGGATCGCCTCGGTCAACACGGCGACGGTTGCGGCCGGGGCCTTCTGCACGAAGATGTCGCCGTTGTTACCGTGCTGGAACGCGTACAGGACGAGTTCGACGGCATCGTCGAGCGTCATCATGAAGCGCGTCATGTTCGGGTCGGTGATGGTGATCGGCTTGCCGGCCCGGACCTGCTCGACGAACAGCGGGATCACCGAGCCGCGCGAGGCCATCACGTTGCCGTAGCGGGTGCCGCAGATGACGGTGCCGGTGCCCTCGAGGTTGCGCGAGGCGGCAACCATGACCTTCTCCATCATCGCCTTGGAGATGCCCATGGCATTGATCGGGTAGACGGCCTTGTCGGTGCTCAGGCAGACCACGCGCTTGACGCCGGCGCGGATGGCGGCCTCCAGCACGTTCTCGGTGCCGAGCACGTTGGTACGGACCGCCTCCATCGGGTGGAACTCGCAGGACGGTACCTGCTTGAGCGCGGCGGCGTGATAGCAGAAGTCCACGCCGCGCATGGCGGTCTCGACGGCGCGCGCGTCGCGCACGTCGCCGATGTAGAACTTCAGTTTCGGACTGTTGTAGCGCTTGCGCATGTCGTCCTGCTTCTTCTCGTCGCGGGAGAAGATGCGGATCTCGCGCAGGTCGGAGTCCAGGAAGCGGCGCAGGACGGCATTGCCGAAGCTGCCGGTGCCGCCGGTGATGAGCAGGGTCTTGTCGGTGAACATGGCTGGTGTCAGAGCTTGGAGTGCGAGCGCAACGCGGCGCGGCAGAGGTCGTCCTTCTGCTGCGGCGTCGGGTAGTTGATCAGGACCGCGCGATACTGGCCCTTGAAGACGAAGAGACTGCCGGCGGCCGCGCCGATGACGCCGCAGGCGGCGAGCAGCTCGCCGACGTGCTCGTGCGAACCGGCGCCGCCGAGGATGGTCAGCGGCACCTTGAGCGCGCCCCGCATCTGCTTTGCGAGCTCGATGTCGTAGCCCTTCATCTCTCCGTCGCGGTCGACGGAGTTGATGACGATCTCACCAGCGCCCGCGTCCTGGAGCTGACGCGCGAAGGCGACTGGGTCGAGCTTGTGCGCGGTCTTGGCGTTATGGGTGGTGAGCTCGTAGCCCTTGCTGAACAGGCCGGTCTTCTTGCGCACGTCCAGCACGGCCACGACGCTCTGGCGGCCGATGGCCTCGGCCATGCGCGTGAGCAGCGAGGGGGCGGCCACGGCGGCGGAGCTCACCGAGACCTTCTCTACGCCCAGGTCGATGATGCGCGCGGCCTGCTCGGCGGTGGTGACGCCGCCGCCGTAGCACAGGGGCATTCGGCACTCGGCGGCCAGCTTGGCGATGAGCGCGTAGTTGGGCTCTACCTTGTTCACGGCGGCGTCGATGTCGACCACCATCAGCTCGTCGGATTCCTTCTCGTTGAAGATCTTGACGGCATTGATGGGGTCGCCGACGTACTTCGGCGCCTTGAACTGCTGGGTCTTGACCAGCCCGCCCTTGTGGACGAGTAGGCAGGGAATGATGCGGGGACGCAGCATGGCTCAGAGCTCCGCGAAGTTCTTCAAGAGCTGCGCACCGAAGTGGTGGCTCTTCTCGGGGTGGCACTGCACGCCGTGGATATGGCCCCGGGACACGATGCAGTCGAAGTCCAGGCCGTACTCGGCGGTGGCAGCGACGTCCGCCTTGTCCTCGGCCTCGAAGTAGTACGAGTGCAGGAAGTAGAAGCGGGGCTCGGGCTCGAAGTCGGTGAAGAGCTTGTTGCCCGGGCGCACCTTCAGGTCGTTCCAGCCCATGTGGGGCATGGGCAGGTTCTTGGAAGCGGGTGTGTTGGCGAAGGCCTTAACGCGGCCGGGTACCCAGTTGAGGCCAGGCAGCTCGCCCTCGTCGCTGCCGCCGGCGAGCATCTGCATGCCGACGCAGATGCCGATGACGGGCACCTGCTGTCCCAGCACCATTTCCTCGAGCCGCGGACGCATGCCCGACTGATTGAGCAGGGCCATGGCGGTGTCGAAGGCGCCGACGCCGGGGAGGATCAGGCGCGTGGCTCCTTCGAGTTCTGCGGCGCTGCGCGCGCGGGTGGCCTCCAGGCCCAGGCGCTTGAACATCGTCAGGAAGGCCTGGATGTTGCCGACGCCGTAGTCGACGATGCGGATCATCGGAAGTACCTCTTTTCCAGTCCCAGCCAGCGCATCGCATTGGCGCCGAAGCCGATCATCCAGCGCTTGTTGCGGTAGTCGCGGTAGGTCTTCTTGGGCAGCTCGAAGATCTGCTGCAGTTCCTCGACGGTGAGGTCGAGCTTGTGGGCGACGTACTCGAACTCCTGCTTCAGGAAGTGCTCGTCCATCTCCGGCCGCGAAATGCGGTCCAGCGCGGCCTCGCGCGTCATCTGGCCCGTCATGATCAGGCTGGAGAAGTGCGCGCGGCGCTTGTGGAAGCCGAAGCGGCGCGGCAGCCAGTAGTCCTCGTAGAATCGCGTGAAGCGCGACTCGTGGTGCTTGTGCTGGAAGCGCTGCCAGCCGAAGCGGCGCTCCAGCTCGTCCTCGGCCTGCTTCTTTCCGAAGGGCACGAGGTTCAGCGGGTGATGCACCTTCATGCCGAGGATCTTCTGGTAGTACAGCTTGTAGACCAGGATGTCCTTGAGCGGGAAGGTGTCCAGGCGACGCTTACCGAACTGGCGGTGGATGTCGTTGAAGAGCAGCGTGTCGATGCCGAGGTAGCCACCCCATTCCTCGGGCTCGCGGCAGCACTCGGTCGAGAAGTTCGAGCCGGTGATGACGTGCTTGATCTTGTGCTGGCGCGCGAACTTGTACAGCGACGAGAAGAAGGAGGCGTCCTGCGGCAAGTCCTGGTCGGGGATGCCCGACTTCAGGAAGGCGGCCTGCAGGTCCTTCATCTCTTCCCAGTTGATGACCTCGGTGTAGAGGTCGAGGCCGAGACCGTCCACCAGCTTCTCGATATTGCCCACGGCCTGGTCGGTGTTCCAGCCGGCGTCGACGTGGAAGAGCAGTGGGCGCAAGCCCATCTTTTCCTTGGCGATGTAGGCCGCGTAGGAGCTGTCCAGGCCGCCGCTCAGGCCGATGATGCAGTCGAAGTCTTTGCCCTTGCCTGCCTCGCGGATGGCGTCGGCCATCTGCGCGAGCTGGCGCTCGCCTTCAGTCCCGGTGTGCCAGTTGGGCTTAATGGTGGCGTCGAAGTTGTTGCAGTAGTCGCAGTGGCCGTGCTCGTCGAACCGGATGTTCGGATCGGACGTGTCCATGATGCAGCGGGTGCAGATGCGGTAAGGCTTGTAGGTATCGGTGCTCATTGCTGCTGAATGCTGGAAAGGGTAGCCGCCGGCTCACGGAGATTCTGTGTCACCGCAGTGGGATGCGGGCTCTGAATTATCTGGATGATCTCCGGGATTCGATCGAGGATCTGGGGGATCGAGATGTCCATGCTGTGCACGACAGCTGGGATGTCATGAGCGGCGTACTCGGCCACCATGGTGGACGGGTAGGAGACGATGACGTCGACGCGGGGGAAGACTGTACGGCCCTGGATCACCGTCCAGGGCAAGGCCGCGACCTGTTTGCCTGCGCCAGTGGTCGGGTGCGGCTTGTAAAAGGCTTGCACGTCGACCGACCGTTGCAGCGCGGTCATCAACGCGCAGTGGGCGGCTTCGCACAGCGGATGGCCGACGAAGAGGATGGTTGGCCGGCCGGCTCGGGTCAGGTCGACCAGCGGCACCATCGGTCGGTAGAAGGTTTGGTCGGGTTCTCGTGCGGCGCAGCGCGGCGAGAGGATTTCATGCTTGAACACCTCGGCGTCGGCGGCGGAATAAACGTGCAGCCGGCCGACTGCGCGCAACCGTGTCGGCAGACGCAGGCCGAGTCCGGGCTGCGGGCCGTCCGCGTTGACCGAGCCGTGCTGCATGACGGTTAGCCGACGGAGTGGCTGCTGATATCGGGTGCGCCAGACCGAGCCGTCCACGAGCACGGCCCAACGGTCGAAGTGCTCCGCGGTCAGCAGTGGTCCTGGCAGCTTGTCGACGGCCAGCCGGGCGAGGAACCAGCGCCACGCCGTGTAGGTCTGCAGCCCCCAGCCGCGCAACCCGCGTCGACCTTGCAATGCGTGATGTGCCAGCGTGGCCAGCGCGAGCGAGCGGGCGATATCAGCCTCGTTCAGCAGCGTCATCGCCGGGATCACTTCCGCGTCGGCGGGGAGCCCGCTCAGCGGCGCCCACGGCAGTTCCAGCCATTGGTGGGGCATTTGTGGCAGGTGCCGGTCGTGGACAATATCGGTTGTCCGGGGCGACAGCCCTAGGATCTGCCCTGCGGCGTCGAAGCAGCGCGGTACGGATGTCGCCAGGCCGGCTCCGACCTGGCGGCGCTGGCGTTGGAACAGCATCGGTCCGAGGAGGTACCAGAGCGGCAGGCTCAGGTACTGGACCAAGCGGGAGAGCACCGGCAGGCGCCGCGCATGGCTGATCCATCGGGCCGGTCGGGGGATCTTGCCGAAGACGGCGGGGTCCAGGCCGGCCATCGACACAATGTGTTCGTCGACGGCGATCTCGTTGCGCAACGCGCGCAGGTAGTCGACGACGAGACGAAGGTCGCGCACGGAGGCCTTGAAGGAGTACGAGGTCATGTCGGGTCAGTTCAAGTCGAGAACCCGTCATCCACGATGAGGTTCTGCCCGACGATGTGGCGCGCGGCGTCAGAGAGTAAAAACACGATGGCGCCGGTCACGTCCTGCGCGTCCAGCATGCCTTTGGACAGGCAGTGCTCGCCGTAGCGGGCGAGGAACTGCTCATCCTGACCGGCCAGGATACCGCCTGGGCTGACGCAGTTTGCGCGGAATGCTGCGCCGCGACCCTTCATGTAGGCGTTGGCGTAGCGCGTCATGTGCTCGAGGCCGGCCTTGATTGCGGCGTACTCGACTGGCATCGTCATCGCCGTGCCGGCATAGACGTCGAAGCGCGGTGCCATCGAGCCGTAGATCGAGGACAGGTTGACCAGCGAAAACGGCTGCTGGCGCTCCAGTGCGTAGCGGGCGCAGGCCTGCATGAACAGGAAGTACCCACCCATGTGCAGGCCGGTGTTTTCGCAGAAGTCGGCGTACTCGACGTCGAAGAAGTGACGGCCGTAGCGCGCGTTGCGCGGATAGGCGGTATTAACGGCTCCGTCGACCGCGCCGAAGCGGTCGTGGGCGTCGGCCAGCGAACGGTCGATCGAGACGCGGTCGGCCATGTCAACCGTTGCGCAGTCGAGAGCGTCCTTGCCGTGAGCGTCCGTCAGCGCCTGCAGACCGGCGGCATCAGTGTCGAGGGCGACCGCGCGGCCGCCGGCCGACAGTACTGCGTCCACGATGATCCGGCCGATGCGGCCGGCCGCGCCGACGACGAGAATGGTCTTGCCTTGTAGGAGAAGAGAGGAGGTCATGCGTCGAGAAGGGCCTGTGCCAGCTTGAAGTCGTAGGCGTCGTCGATGTCCACGGCGCGTTCCTTGGGCACGATAACCGGACGGACGCGCCCCTCGAAGAGGCGCTCATGCGTCAGGATGAAGCCGGGGCGCGCCACGTAGGCCACCGTCGTAATGTCGTAGACCGGCGGCACGTCCTGGCGACGCTTGAACTCCGCGGTTCCCAGCACAACGTGGGCCAGGCCCGCCGCGTCGGTGCTGACCATGTTGAAGTAGGGGCTGCGCGCCGATGGCGTGACGGTGATGACGACGTCGACATCGGCCTGCAGCGCGTCCAGGCAGTTGCCCACGTCCTGTGCATTACGCAGCGGGCTCGTGGCGGGCAGACTCAGGAAGACGTCGAAGTCGAGACCGAGTGTGCGGACATGCTTGATCGCATGTTGCCAAGCCATCCACTCCGACGCGGTGTCCGTTGCCAGCTCCGGGGGGCGTTCGATGACGTCGGCACCGAACTGCGTCGCAACGGCCGCAATCTGTGCGTCGTCGGTGGACACGAAGACCCGCTCCACGCGGTCCATGGCCTGCGCAAGCCGGATGCCGTGTGCCAGCAGTGGGAGGCCGCCGAGTTCCTTGATGTTCTTGCCGGGCAGGCCCTTGGAGCCGCCACGGGCGAAGATGAAGGCGAAGGTGCGTGAGGTCATGGGGGCGGATTCATCGAGGGAATGGGAGTGCCGAGGGCGCCGAAGGGCAGGGAGACCTGACGCCCGGCGGCGGCCGACTGGCGCATGGCCTCTATCATGTCGAGGACGGCCAGGCCGTCGTCCAGCGTGATGCGCGGCGCGGCGCGGCCGGCGGCGACCTCGATGAAGCCGCGCAGCTGCTCGACGTACATGTCGTTGCGGTCGACCGCGGGCTCCGAGAACAGGACTTCCTCGCCCGCTGGGCCGTCCAGCACGATGCGGTTGGCGATCAGGTCCCAGTGCAGCGTGCCGGTCGCGCCGATCACCTTGCAGTCGCGGCTGGCGCGGCGCTGCAGGAAGTCCAGATGCACTTGCGCGGTCAGGCCATCGCGCGACAGAAGAATGTCGGCGTGATCTTCGACGTCGATCTCCAGCTGACCGCTGTTGGAGGCGATGCAGAAGACGTGGTCAAAACGACCGAACAGCCAGGTCAGGTAGTCCAGCTCATGGCTGAGCTCCAGCAACACACCGCCGCCCAACGAACGGTTGGCCGACACCTGACGGCGGTAGTCGGCCTGGGGCCGCCAGTCGGGAAGATACTGGCCGACCTCGATCCGCAGGCCCAGGATCCGGCCGACGCGGCCTTCCTCGATCAGGGCCTTCATCCAGCGCGCCGACGACAGGAAGCGCAGGTTGTACGCGACCTCGATGCGATCACGGTAGCGCGCCAGCAGGGGCGCGGCGTCGCGGACGCGGTCCAGGCTGTCGCTCAGCGGCTTCTCGATCAGCACGGGGATGCTGGCGTCGAGCAGCACGCAGGCATGGTCCAGGTGCAGCGGCGCCGGCGAGGCGACCACGGCCAGGTCCGGTGCCCACGCGACAGCGGCCGCCAGCGACGGTAGCTGCGTCGTGGCGGCGGTCTCGCCGTCGGCCAGCGGACGGCCGGAGGCAGACACGCAGCCTACATCGGCATCGGGCAGCAGCCGACGGAAGTTGGCGAGATGGCGTCGAGCGATGCTACCGCTGCCGACGACCAGAGCCTTGCGCGGCGTGCTCACGGGTTCAGCACCTCTTGCTGGGCGCGCTGGAAATCGTCCATGCGGCCGATGTCCAGCCAGTACTCGTGCACCGGGAACATGTTGACGTCGCGGCCAGCGCCGATCTCGCGTTCTAGCAGCGTCGGCATGTCGATCCGCTCGCCGGGGGCGACGCGACGGACCAGTTCGGGCGACAGCATGTAGATGCCAGCGCTGATGAAGCAGCGCTGGACCGGCTTCTCGATGATCTGCGTGATGCGATGGCCATCGCTTTGTATGACGCCATAGGGGATCTGGTTCTCGTACTCGCGCACGCACAGCGTGGCGGAGCCCTCATGTCGTTCGTGGAAGTCCAGCAGGCTGCGGTAGTCCACGCGCGTCAGCAGATCGCCGTTCATCAGGAAGATCGGCAGATCGATCTCGTCGTGCGGCAGCAGGCCCAGCGCACCGCCGGTGCCCAGCGGCTCCTCCTCGTGGACATACTGGATGCTGACATTCCAGCGGCTGCCATCGCCGAAGTGGTCGCGGATCACCTCTGGCAGGTAGTGCGTCGAGATGTAGAAGCGGTGGAAGCCGGCATCGGCGAAGCCCTGCAGGATCAGTTCCAGGATCGGCTTGTCCCCGACCTTGAGCATCGGCTTGGGGCAGTCCTGCGTCAGCGGATACAGGCGCTTGCCGAAACCGCCGGCCATCAGGAACACTGGGTTGTCCAGGCGCCGGCGGCCCAGCATGTCGTGCAGCGTTTCGATGCCGACGACGCGACGACCGGCGTCCACGACCGGCAACTGCAGCAGCCGGGTGGACTCCATCGCCGCCAGCAGCTTCTCGCGCGACCAGTTCAGGTCGGCGACCTGCGGCGTGGCGCACATGATCTCGCTGACGGGCGTGTCCATGTTCTTGTGGCGCAGCAGCGCGCGGCGCACGTCGCCGTCGGTCACGGTGCCGCGCAGCACGTCGTCGGCGTCGGTCACCAGCACGATGCCCAGTCCGCCCTTGTCCAGTGCGCCGATCGCCGTCTCGAGCGGCGTGTCCGGCGGGACGGCGACAGTCTTCCAGTTTTTCATCACTTGCTTCTCTTTTCTGCTTCTTGTCCAGGCGATCCGTCAGCGCAGGCGGTTCGCGGCGCCGAGGACGGTCGTCGCCGGGGTCAGGTCCCGCACCAGCGTCACTCCGGCACCGACCACGGCGCGTGCGCCGATGCGCAGCCCCTGGATCACCGTCGCGCCCGCGCCGATGAAGGCGCCGTCCTCAACCGTAACCGTGCCGCACAGCGTCGCGCCCGGCGCAACGTGCACGTCGCGTCCGATGCGGCAGTCGTGGTCGACGCCGGCCCGCGTGTTGACGATGCTGTTCGCGCCGATCTCGCAGCCTGGCTGGATGACGGCGCCGGCCATCACCTGGACGCCGTCGCCCAGCACGACGCCGGGCGCGACCCAGGCGGTCGGGTGGATGAGCGCCGGGAAGTCATACCCCCGGGCGCGCCAGGCGGCGTAGAGCCGTTCGCGCAAGGTGCCCGTTGCCAGTTGGCCGATGCCCAGCATCAGCGCGGCGCGGTTCGGCGGCAGCCGGTCGAGCGCGCCGTCGTCGCCCAGCACGTCCAGGCCCTCCCAGCGGGAGACGGCGTCTGCGGCCAGCGTCGGATCGCAGACGCCCAGCACCGGATGGCCGACTGCGCGCGCGAGCGCAGCCAGCACCCGGGCGTGGCCGCCGGCGCCGAGCAGGACGAGGGGACGCGTAGCAGTGCTCATCGTGTGATCGGTTCTCCGGCGGCGTAGGCCTGGACGGCGGCGACGCCGATCAGTCCCCACAGTGCGGTGGCGGGCAGCCCGCCGCCGCCGCTGCGCGCGGTCGTGAGGTCGTCGCGCGAGAGCACCGCGCCCGCGGCGATGTCACGTGCGGCCACGACGTGCTGGCGTGCCGCTTGCCGGGTGTTCCATTCGCTCGGCTGCGGGCATTTGGCGCCGTCGCCCAGCGCCAGCTGCAGGTCGCGGATCTGGCTGACCATCCGGGTCAGTTCCGCCGGTTCGAGCGAGGCCTTGTGGTCGGGGCCGGGCATGGCGCGGTCGAGCGTGAAGTGCTTTTCGATGAAGGTCGCCCCGCGCGCCACGGCGGCGACGGGGATCAGGATCCCTTCGGTGTGATCGGAGTAACCGACCGGCAGCCCGAACGCGCGCAGCGTGTCCATCGCCAGCAGGTTGCATTCCTGCATCGGCGTCGGGTACTGCGAGGTGCAGTGCAGCAGCGTGACGCGGCCCTGCAAGCTGGCGCGCCAGGCCGGATCGCTCCAGCCGCGCCAGACGTCGGCGACATCTGCGGGTTCGGCCTCGGCGTTGAAGGCATGGGCGATCACCGCCAGGGCCTGCTCGACTTCCGACATCGTCGCCATGCCGGTAGACACGACCAGCGGCCGTCCCTGGCGGGCGAACTGCCACAGCAGCGGACCATTGGTCAGCTCGCCGGACGGCACCTTGTAGAAGGGCATGTCTAGCTCTTCCAGGAAGGTCAGGCTGCCGGCGTCGAAGGCGGTCGACAGGAACTCGATGCCGCGCGAGCGGGCGCGCTCGCGCAACTCCCAGTGCCACTCGCGCGGAAGCTCCAGTTTGCGCAGCATCTCGAGCTGCGACTCCGCGGCGTCGGTGGTGTGCTGCTGGTAGCTCGCCTTGGGCGCGGCGCGCGTGGCCAGCTTCTTGGCATCGAAGGTCTGGAACTTTACGGCGTCGGCACCGGCTTCGGCCGCGCAGTCGACCAGACGGCGGGCCAGTTCAAGTTCCCCGTTGTGATTCACGCCTGCTTCGGCGATCACGTATACGTTTGGCATGGGGCTTCCTGTCGTTCGATCGGGCAAGGGTCAGGCGTCGGCCGCGCAGCGGCGGTCGACGAAGGGTTTGGCGCGCGCGGCGAGGTTGACGGTCGACAACTGGTCGACGATGCGCCGTGCGGCGCCCGGTCGGCCGTAGGGCGACTCGCGCCGCGCCGCGATCGCGCGATGGCCGGCGCTGAGCGCCGTGTCCAGCGCCTGCCGGATCTCCGCTGCGCTTTCGCCGCAATGCAGCACCGAGGGCGCGCGCAGCCGGCCCTGCTGGCGGGGGCCGATATCCACCGTGGGGACGCCGACGGCCGGCGCCTCCAACAGGCCGCTGGACGAGTTGCCGACCACGGCGTCAACGTGACGCATCAGGCTCAGGTAGCGCCGCGCGCCCAGCGATTCGACCAGCACCACCCGGTCCGGGCGCTCGTCCGCGAAGGCCTGCAGGCTCGCGCGGATCGCATTCGCGCCGGGGTCGGCGTTGGCGCCCGTGATGACGACGGAACCGGCGCCGGTGTCGAGCGCAGCCAGCAGCGCCTGCATCGCCGCCAGGCCGCCGTCTTCCTCGA
The DNA here is from genome assembly GCF_015624425.1 of Roseateles sp. DAIF2. NCBI lineage: Bacteria > Pseudomonadati > Pseudomonadota > Betaproteobacteria > Burkholderiales > Sphaerotilaceae > Roseateles > Roseateles sp. DAIF2. Next base: position 1,537,928 of record NZ_CP049919.1, read on the forward strand.
GCGTGACCGGGTGATAGGTGACCAGGAAGGCGGGCGCGCGCAGCGTCAGGCCCAGGAAGCGCTCCAGGTCGTCCTTGGGCACGGGATCCAGCGCGGCGATGTTGTCCATCGCCGGGGCGCCGACGTTCCAGACGCGGTCCTGGGCTTCGCCCATCTGGCGGATGCGCTCGGCATAGGGCTCCGCCGCGGCGAAGTGCCAGTGGGATAGCTTCGTGACCGCGTGGCGGATGGACTCGTCGATCGCGCCTTCGGTGGCTTCGCCACCGTGGATGTGTGCGATCGGCACGCGCGCGAGCACCGCGGCCTGGGCCGCCGCGAGCAGTTCGTAGCGGTCGCCGAGCAGGACCAGCACGTCGGGCCTGAGCCGGGCCAGCGCGCTCGCGACGCCCGACAGCACCTGGGCCGCGGACAGCGCCACGCCTTCCGAGTCGTCCGATGCGATCGCCATCTCGACGCGCGCGGCTATCGGGAACCCGTCGGCGACGATCTCCCGCCAGGTGGCGCCGTGCGCTTCCGACAGGTGCGTGCCCGACGCGATGACCTGCAAGGCCAAGTTCGGGCGTGCCGCCACCTCTGCCATCAGCGGCCGGAGCAGCCCGTATTCGGCACGGGTGCTGGTGAAGAAGGCGATGCGACGCAAGCTCAGGCTCCGGCCGGCAGCACGCTGCTGGGCAGGTTGACGACGCGAGCCTCAAGCCATTCGGCGTTATCCAGCGGACCGCGCAGCGCGTTCGTGTAGAGCGGCAGCCGCGTCATCAATGCCCAGATGGGACGCGTCATGACGCCGGCGTCGTTGGTGGACTTGAGCAGCGCGTCGCGCTGCGCGCCGTCCTGGCAGATCACGCCGTTCAGCCAGTAGTTCGAATGGCAGCCTTCGGGCTCCACAATCGGTTGGAGATCGCTGCCCTTGAAGAACTCGATGTAGCGCTCGGCCAGGACGCGCTTGGATTCGAGAAAGGCCGGTAGCTGCTCCAGCTGCGCGCAGCCCAGCGCCGCATTCAGGTTGGGCATGCGGTAGTTGTAGCCGACCTCGTCGTGCACAAACTCGTAGGGGTGCGGGATCTTGGCGGTGGTCGTTAGGTGCTTGGCACGCTTGCCGATGACCTCGTCGGTCAGCAGCATGCCGCCGCCGCCGGTAGTCATGATCTTGTTGCCGTTGAAGCTCAGCACGCCGATCCGGCCGAAGTTGCCGGTGTGGCGGCCCTTGTAATAGCTGCCCAGCGACTCGGCCGCGTCTTCGACCAGTACCAGGTGCCAGCGCTCGCAGACGGCGATCAGCGCGTCGAGTTCGACCGGGTGGCCGAAGGTGTGCATCGGCAGGCAGGCCCGGATGCGGCGGTGGCCGACGCGGGTGCGGCAGTCGCCGCGGTCGTCAATCAGCGCGTGCTCGGACAGCCAGGCGTCCAGCGCGGTGGGCGACAGGCCCAGCGTGTGGCGGTCGACGTCCACGAAGAGCGGCTCCGCGCTGCAGTAGGCGATCGCGTTGCAGGTGGCCACGAAGGTGAGCGACTGCGTCACCACCAGGTCACCCGGCACCACGTCGGCCAGCTTCAGCGCGATGTGCAGCGCGGCCGTGCCGTTCATCACCGCCACGGCGCGCGGGCTGGCCGTGAACGCGGCCATGTCCTTCTCGAAGCGGTCGACGTAGGCGCCGACGCTGGAGACGAAGGTCGAATCGATGGTGTCTACCACCAGTTCGCGCTCCCGACCCCGGAACACCGGTGCATGCAGCGGGATGAACTCGTCGGTGTGGTATTGGTCGCGGACGAAACGGATGAGAGAGTCGAGCATATCCGCGCCTCAGACGTTGTAGATGTCGGCCTTGTACTTCCGGAGGTTGACCGGATTGGTAAACCAGTCGATTGTCGCCTGCAGCCCGGCACGGATGTCGAAGCGTGGCTTGAAGCCGGTCATGCCGTGGATCTTGGTGTTGTCACACCACAGGCGGAAGACCTCGGACTTCTCCGGACGGATGCGCTGCTCGTCGGTGAGGAACTCGACGTCGCTGCCCATCAGCTCGCGGATCAACGCCAGCGTGTCGCCGACGGAGATCTCGTAGTTGGAGCCGATGTTGACTGTCTCCCCGATCGCCGCGTCGCAGCGGGCCAGCTCGAGGAAGCCGCGGCAGGTGTCCAGCACGTAGTTGAAGTCGCGCGTCGGCGAGACGTCGCCCAGCTTGATCTGCTTCTTGCCGTTGGCGATCTGCGTGATGATGGTCGGGATCACCGCGCGCGCCGACTGGCGCGGGCCGTAGGTGTTGAACGGACGCGCGATCGTGACCGGCAGGTTGAAGGCGTTGAAGAAGCTCATCGCCATTGCGTCCGCACCGATCTTGGAGGCGCTGTACGGCGACTGCGGCTGCAGCGGGTGCTTCTCGTCGATGGGCACGTACTGAGCGGTGCCATAGACCTCGCTGGTGGAGGTGTGGATCACGCGCTTGACGCCGTTCTCCATCGCCGCCTGGCAGATGTTGAGCGTGCCCTTGATATTGGTGTCGACGTAGCTGTCGGGCGCGACGTAGGAGTAAGGGATCGCGATCAGCGCGCCGAGGTGGAAGACGACATCCACGTCCTTGGTGATGTGCTTGCAGTAGTGCGGATCACGGATGTCCCCGTTCAGGACCTCGATCTCCTTCAAGCAGCCCACGTCCTCCAGCCAGCCCCAGTAGTTGAAGGAGTTGTACTGAGACAGCGCCTTCACATGGTAGCCCTCGGCGACCAGCATTTCGGTGAGGTGCGAGCCGATGAAACCGTCGGCACCGGTAATGAGCGCACGTTGTTGTGTCATGTTCAGTTCTGTGCAGTTTGAGGGCGTTGGGGGTTGGGTGGCATTGCTTGTCAGCTGGACGAAGCCGCGGCACTGCTGGCCCCGCAGCTGACTGCTCCGAAAACGGGTCGATAGACCCAGAGCGCACCCATGGAGATGAAGAACAACTGGTTGTTGGGGAAAGAGTTGAGCTGCGATCCGCTCAACCCGGACACCATGTAGAAGACGAAGACCAGCTTCCAGGGGAAGAGATCGGGATTAGAGTTTCGCCACGGCGAGAAGTGAGTGGCAAAAAAAACCAAGAACGAAAGGAGCCCGATGACACCAAAGGAGTTCAGTGTCACCAGATAGAAATTGTCCTGAATGTAGTCAGCGCGTTCGCCGAGGACGTCGGGAAACAGCAGACTTCCATCGATCAAACCGAGGAAGGTGACGAAGTTGTCCCAGCGGATGCTGGCTGTGTAGAGGTCGGTGCCGCGGTGAGCAACCTGGATCTCAACCTCAGGTGGCGTACTGAGGGCAAGATAGACCGCATATACGCCTGCCAGTAGGATGCCAGTAAGTAGCAATTGAGGTAGATGCCGATGCAGCAGTCCGGAGAGTCGTGCTCTTGCGTCTGCGCTCACGCTGAGCGCATAGATGAGCACAATCAGCAGTGCGACCCAAGCGGTGCGCGAGCCACTGGCCGCCAGAGAGAACATCAACAGCGCACCGCACAGTGCTGTCCACAGCGGCTTAAGTCGCATATAGGGTAGCAGTAGCAGCGCGACGCCAACATACAGGCCGAGGTTGTTGGGATTGAACAGCGTAGAGATCGAACGGATTGATCCGTTCGCGGCCCAGGCGGACTCGAATAGAGACGACAGCACCGTGATCTCGATGACCGAGAAGATGCCAACCCCCGCGCCGCACACGACGATGACGCGACCGATCAGTAGCAGCCGGTCCTCCCACAACGAGGGAATCAGGATAAAGGGGGCCATGGTGCCCGCGACCATGATCGACAGAGTGGCGATCTCCAGCCCTCCTCTGTCCATCGCGAAGTAGCTTGCCAGCAGCAGCATCAGTGCGCAGAAGATCATTAGTCCGTATGCGCGAGCGGCCAGGCAGAAATAGATGCTCAGCGTCAGGCAGGCAAAGTACTTCAGGACCTTGTGCAACGTGCCTTCGTCGTACCCCAGATAGAAGTTGGGCGAGAACAGTTGTTGGGCATAGTAAAAGGCGGACACGACCAGCCACAGTACAAGGAGGGCTAGTGTGGCGTTCCGAAGGCGGAAAGTCAGAAACCTGCTCATGGGCGTCGATTCGGTGAGAGGTCAGGTCAAGCGAGCCGGGGCCGATGGCGCCTGACAAGGCGGGAGCCGAGGTCCAGCGAGAAGAAAACATAGACCAACAGAGAGGACAGCAGTACGCCCGCCGAGACCCAGACGATATCGCGCTTGACCGCGAAGAGCGCGACGCACAGCGTGACGCTCAGCAGGTGGAACAGGTTGCCCGCCACCAGGACCAGATCCTGGCGTTCGAGGTAGGCGTTGATCTTGTACGGCTCGCACATCACCACCAGCGCGGCGCTGGGGGTCAGCAGGTACAGGATCTCTATGTGGCGGTGATAGTCCGCCTTGCCGAAATGAGTGAGCAGGAAGTCCGCCGGCAGCATGATGGCGACCATGGTGGCGACGGCGGTCAGCCAGTATAGGCGTTTGAGGCGGCGCAGGTGTGGGAGGTAGGCCTCGCGTCCTTGTGTGGCATAGACCTTGATGCATTGCGGCCCGACTGTCGCGCCGATGCTGAAGGAGGCGATTAGCGAGATGATCGACGCACAGGTGGCGAAGAAGAAGTAGACGCCCAGGTCGGCCGCCGGGAACTTGCCGGCTATCAGCAGCTTGTCGATCGCGCCGATGCCGGCGACTGCGACCGCGGAGACGATGAAGGTGCGCGCCTGCCAGACCAGGGTGCCCGACTGTGCGGGCCAGGTCGACGCAGACAGGAACTCCCTGAGCGTGGGCCAGGCATGGCGGGTCAGTAGCAACGGGGTGGCGGTGATAGCCAGGACCCCGAACCAGCAATGCAGCACCAGAGACAGCGACGGTGCGGCAACGCCGGATTCGACGAGCGCCACGAAGAGTAGCACCCAGGCGACGTTCTTGATGAACAGCAGGCTGGACGCATACACCGGGCGCAACATCAGGATGTTGAACCGGTAGACCTCGATGATGAAGTGCTCCAGGATCAGGATGCCGCAGGCGCTGATCCAGTACGTGGCCAGCAGATTGGCGTACAGCAGTACGGCCGCGGGGGCGAGCACCAGATAGGTGACCAGCGCGGCCTGGGCCTGCCGGCGCAGCAGTCGCAGGCGGTCGTCGGCGGACAGCGCGTGCAGCTGCCGGCCGATGACCTGGTTGATCTCCAGCCCAGCCACCTGCGCGAAGACGGTGGCGATCGTCATGAGGACGGCCACCTGGCCCAGCAGCGTGCTGCTGGCCTTGCCGGCCAGATAGAGGACGAACAGGAACTTCGCACCGGCGGAACCGCCGCGCAGCAGGAACCCGAACGCGCCCACCACTTTCATGAGCGCACCGCCCGCGACACTGTCCGCAGCGCCCGGATGGCGCCGTTGGGGACGAACAGCAGCGGCGTCGTCACGCACCAGAAGCGCAGCGTGGACCACCGGTAGTGGCGCAACCGTCCCCAGATTTTCATCAGCTGCCGCGGCGCGTACCGCTGCGCGGTCAGCTTGAAGTTGACGACCTGGTGAAGGTCCTCGCGCTGTCCGAGCGACCTGGCCAGCGCGCAGGTCTCGCGGTCGAAGCTGAAGCGCGGCAGTTCATGGGCGTACTCGACGAACTTGAGGTGCGCCTGCATGTAGTACTCGATCTGGTCGCTGCCTTCGCGGCGCTTCTCGGCGCGCGATTGCTCAAGCCCGCTCTGCACCATGGTAAACATCGGCTGGCCGACGATCAGGCCTTCGCCCGACTGCAGGATCTCGCGGGCCATGAAGAAGTGGATCCACAGCGACCCCACGTACCTGCCCGGATCCGCGTCCAGCCAGGCCTGTCGCGAGAACAGGCAGGCGCTGATCAGGCTGTTGGAGAAGCGAATGGTCTTGAGCAGGTCACGCGCGGGCAGCCAGCGATTCGGTCCGCCGCCGAAACGCGACGGCAGCATCTGCCCGGCGACGCTGACCTGATAGTTGATGAAGGCGAAGCGGATCTCACGCTGGCGCAACAGGTCCACGACCTGGGTCAGCCCCTGCGGCGAGGGCTGATCGTCGTCCGAGAACGTCCAGAGGTAGCGACCCTGCGCGCGACCGAACAGCGCGTTCACGTTGCCGTCGAAGCCCAGGTTCGCGGCGTTGCGGAAGTAGCGCAGCCGCAGGGCCGGATGCGCCACCGCGATGTCGGCGCAGACCTGCGGCGTGGCATCGGTGCTGCAGTTGTCGGAGACAACGATCTCCACGTCCGTCAGCGCCGCCCGCTCGATCTGCGCAACGAACTCGAGCAGCGTGGCACGCAGGCGCTCGGCGCGGTTGTAGGTGGGAATGGCGAGTGTGAGCAGCATCGGGCGGCGCGGTGGAAGTTGCGGTCTCAGGCTGTCGACGGCGAGGCAGCGCCCGCCAGGGCGCGCATCGTCGCGGCGATGGCCTCAACCAGGGATGTGTCGACGCGCAGGCCGAGCCGGCCGGCCTTCTCGACGTCGGGGACGTACATCGCGCGGAGACCCGGCGCGGTCTGCTTCAGCACGCGCACGTCCCGCGGCGGCGACGCCTGTGCGGCGACGGCCTGCGCAAGTTCTAGGATGCTGATCGGCGCGTCCGAGCCGACGTTGTAGATCTCGCCCGGCTCACCCTGGCGCATCAGGCTGATCAGCCAGTGGGCCGCGTCGCGGCCGTGCAGGTAGGTCCGTACGCTGCTGCCGTCCCCCTGGATCTCGATGTCCCGGCCCGCGAGCGCGTCCCGCACGAAGTTGCCCGCGGCATAGGGGCCATCCAGCGGCATGTGTTCACTGATCAGCGCGAAGCAGCGGGCGATCACGCAGTCCAGCCCGTGCTGCTGTCTGTAGAGCGCGCAGAGATGCTCGGCCAGACGCTTGCCTTGGCCGTACACAGACTTCGCGTCCGTCGTGGCCGGCGCAAACGGCGCGTCTTCCCGCAGCCGGGCGATGCCGTCGGGCACCGGACCGTAGGCCGCGCCGGAGCTGACCAGCAGGAATCGTTCTGCCCCCGACGCGATCGCGAAGTCCAGCACCTGGCGTGTGCCCTGAACCAATTGATCCAGCCAAGCCAGCGGCGCGGTGCTGGCGTGTGTATCGGCCGCTGCGTGCAGCACGTCGGTGAAGCGGCCCGCCTCCGGCGTCGGCAGCCTATCCAGGCTGCCCGGCGCGAAGCGCAGCCAGGTCTGGCCCGCATGACCCGGATGCCGGTCCAGGAAGGTCTGCGGCGAGCGACTCAGGACGGTGACCTCGAAGCCGGGTCCGTAGGCCTGTACCGATTCGTGGAAGTAATCCAGCAGGCAGCGACCGACGAACCCGGTCCCGCCGGTCACGAAGATCCGGCGTCCGCGCAGGTCCAGCGGATCAGAACGAACCGATGAAGTCATGGAGGCGTGTCGCGACCGTCGCCTGATCCAGGCCGTGTTCCTGGAGCAGGTAGTTGTAGGTGCCACAGTGTTCGGAGAACCGGTCCGGCACGCCGATGCGCAGCACGCGCGTGGGCTGGTGCTCGCTGGTGATCTCGGTCACGGCGGCGCCTAGGCCGCCCAGCACCGAATGCTCTTCCAGCGTCACCAGGCCGGTCGTGGCGCGCGCGGCGGCGCACACGTCCTCGGCCAGCAGCGGCTTGAGGACCGGCGCGCTCCAGACGGCGAGGTCCAGGTCCTGGGCGATGTCCGCGGCCGCCCGCACCATCGAGCCGGTGGCGATCAGCCCCGGACGGTCGGCGCGACCCGCGCGGACCTTCACCAGCCCGCCGGCGCGCAGCGGGGCGATCGGCGCCGTGTGCACGTCGCCGCGGTCCGACTTGCCCATGCGCAGATACACCGGACCGTTCGCCGCATAGGCGTAGTCCATGCTGGCCGTCATCTCGAAACGGTCCGACGGCGACAGCACTTCCAGTCCCGGGATCGCCCGCGTGCAGGCGATGTCCTCGGTCGACTGGTGGCTGGTGCCCAGGTGGCTGTAGACGAAGCCGGCGCCGTCGCCCAGCAGCACGACCGGGAGATCGTCATGCGCGATGTCCAGCTTGATCTGCTCCACCGTGCGAATCGGCACGAACGCGGCCAGGCCGTACACGAAGGGTCGGAAGCCCACGCGTGCCAAGCCCGCCGCCATGCCCACCATGTTCTGCTCGGCGATGCCGGCGTTGATGTACTGGTCCGGGCAGCGCTTGCGGAACTCGTCGAACAGCGCATAGCCGTGATCGCCCGTCAGCAGCAGCACCTTGGGGTCCGCCAGCGCCAGTCGCACCAGCGCGTTGGAAAAGGCCTCTCTCACTTCGATGCTCCGGCAAGGCCGAGCGCGTCGATGGCTTCGGCGAAGGTCTGCGGGTTCAGGCGCGTGTAGTGCCAGCGATTGTCGGATTCCATGAAGGGCACGCCCTTGCCTTTGACCGTGCGTGCGATCAAGGCCTTCGGCTTGCCTGCGCCGATTGACCAGAGCTGACGGATGGCGGCGTCCACCGCGGCTTCGTCATGGCCGTCGATCTCCAGCGTCTCGAAGCCGAAGCTCGCGAACTTCGCCGACAGATTGCCCAGCGCCAGCACGTCATCTGTCGTGCCCATCGCCTGGAATCCGTTCTTGTCGACGATCAGCATCAGGTTGTCCATCTTGTGATGGGCCGCCACCAGGGCGCCTTCCCAGATCGGACCTTCGTTGAGCTCACCGTCGCCCACGATGGCGTACACCTTCTGGGCCGTACCCTTGCGCTTCAGACCCATGGCGATGCCCACGCCCACGGAGAAGCCGTGACCCAGCGAACCCGATGTCACTTCAAGCCCCGGCACCCGCGAATCCGACAGGCCCTTGAGCGCGCTGCCGTCCTTGAAGTAGCCTTGGACATGCGTGTCATCCAGCCAGCCTAGTTCACGCATGCACGCGTACTGCGCCATCACGCCGTGGCCCTTGCTCAGGACCAGGAAGTCGCGACCCTCGGCGCGTGGATCGTTGCCCGGATAACGGAGGTGGTCCCGGTACAGAACCGTCACCAGCTCGATGATCGAGAACGCACAGGCGATGTGCACCGTCGAGCCGGCGTAGGCCATCTCGAGCACGGTGCGGCGCATGCGGGCGGGCGCGAACGGCCGGTCTGCGTCCGACACCGCGCGAGGGGTCGCGAGGGTGGTCATCAGAAATTGACTCCGAAGAACTCTTCCAGCTTGCCGGCGATGTAATCCAGCTGCTCCTGGCCCAGTGCCGGGAAGGTGCCCAGCCAGAAGGTCTGGTTCATCACGACGTCGGTGTTGGTCAGCTCGCCGCTGACGCGGTAGTTGCGGCCGGCCATGTAGGGCTGCTTCGTCAGGTTGCCCGCGAACAGCAGGCGCGTGGCGATCTTGTTCTCTTCCAGGAAGTTGATCAGGTCCGCGCGCTTCACGCCCGCCGTGTCCTTGACGATCAGTGGGAAGCCGAACCACGACGGCTCGGAATTCGGCGTCGCCTCGGGCAGGTGCAGGTACTCGGCGACGCTCGCCAGCTTGGCCTTCAGGTAGGCGAAGTTGGCGCGACGCTTGGCGATGAACTCCTCGACCCGGTCCATCTGCGCCAGCGCGCAGGCGGCCTGCATGTCCGAGATCTTCAGGTTGTAGCCCAGGTGGCTGTAGGTGTACTTGTGGTCGTAGCCGTCCGGCAGGTCGCCGCCCAGCTGTTCCTTGGTCCAGCAGAAGCGCTTGTCGCAGGTGTTGTCCTTGCCGGGCGGGCAATAGCAGTCGCGGCCCCAGTCGCGGAAGGACTCGGCGATCAGCTTCAGCTCGGCGTTGTTGGTGAACACCGCGCCGCCTTCGCCCATCGTGATGTGGTGCGCCGGGTAGAAGCTTAGCGTCCCGATGTCGCCGAAGGTGCCGACCATCTGGCCGTTGTAGGTCGCGCCCAGCGCGTCGCAGCAGTCCTCGACCAGCCACAGGTTGTGCTTCTTGCACAGCGCTGTGACCACCTCGAGGTTGAACGGGTTGCCCAGGCTGTGGGCCAGCATGATGGCCTTGGTCTTGGGCGAGATCGCCGCTTCGATCTTGGAGGCGTCGATGTTGTGCGTGGCCAGGTCGACGTCGACGAAGACCGGCACCGCGCCGAACTGCACGATCGGGTTGACGGTCGTCGGGAAGCCGGCGGCCACGCCGATGACTTCATCGCCCTGCTTGATGGCGCGGTCGCCCAGCTTGGGGCTGGTCAACGCCGAGAAGGCCACCAGGTTCGCCGACGAGCCGGAGTTCACCGTGATCAGGTACTTCACGCCCAGGAACTGCGCCAGGCGCTGTTCGAACATGGCGTTGAAGCGGCCCGTGGTCAGCCAGCCGTCCAGGGAGGCGTCGACCATCATCTTGAGCTCGCCGGCACCGATGACCTTGCCGGACACCGGGACCTGGGTCTGGCCCGGGACGAAGGGCTTGGGGGCATACGCGATATCGGCGTACTGCTGGACCAGCTCGCTGATCTGGCTGCGGAGCTTGTCGAGCTGCGGCTGGAAGTTGACGGTGGAGGTGGTCATACGTCGGATCGGTATTGAGAGATTTGATTCAGGCAGATGGCGCGCATGTCCTGGCCCGAGAGCCAGGCCTGATGCCAGTCGGTGATGTGCTGGAGCGCGGTCTCGAGCGACCAGCGCGGCGCCCATTGCAGGCGCTGACGCGCCTTGGAGATGTCCAGCTTCAGGAAGCTGGCCTCGTGGGGATGGTTTCCCGGCTGCAGGGTCCATGAGGCGCCGTCCCCCCAGGACCCGCACAGGTGCTCCACGATCCACTGCACGGGACGGGCGTCCTCGTCGCGCGGACCGAAATTCCAGCCTTCGGCGTCGGCCTGGCCTTGGGTGTAGAGGCGCTCGGCCAGCAGCAGGTAGCCCGACAGCGGCTCCAGCACGTGCTGCCACGGGCGGATCGCATGCGGGTTGCGGATCAGCACCGGTTCCTTGTCCTGCAGCGCGCGCAGGATGTCGGGGATCAGCCGGTCCAGCGCCCAGTCGCCGCCGCCGATGACGTTGCCCGCGCGGGCCGTCGCCATCGCGATCCCGGCGTCCTTCAGGAAGGACTTACGGTAGGCGCTGCTCACCAGCTCCGCGCAGCCCTTGCTGTTGGAGTAGGGGTCGTGGCCGCCCATCGGCTCGTCTTCACGGTAGCCCCAGACCCACTCGCGGTTCTCGTAGCACTTGTCCGTCGTGATGTTGACGACGGCCTTGACCGAGCCGGCGTGGCGCGCGGCCTCGAGCACGTGCACCGTGCCCATTACGTTGGTCGCGTAGGTCTCCACCGGCTGGTGGTAGGACAGGCGCACCAGCGGCTGCGCCGCCATGTGGATGACGATCTCCGGCTGGAACTCGTCCATCTGCGCCTTCACCGCGGCGAAGTCGCGGATGTCGGCGATGCGGTGTTCCATGCCCTCCGCGATGCGGGCGACGTCGAAGAGCGCGGGCTCGGTCGGCGGCGTCAGCGAGACGCCGCGCAGCGTCGCGCCCATGGACTGCAGCCACAGGCTCAGCCAGCTGCCCTTGAAGCCGGTGTGGCCGGTCAGCAGGACGCGCTTGCCCTGCCAGAACGCCGAATCGGTCTGTGCGAGGCTCATGTCCAGCTCTTCCAGGGCGCCTTGCCCGAGGCCCACAGCTCTTCGAGCAGGTGCTTGTCGCGCAGCGTGTCCATCGGCTGCCAGAAGCCGTGGTGCTCGTAGGCCATCAGCTGGCCGTCGGCGGCCAGGCCTTGCAGCGGCTGCTGCTCCCAGACGGTGGCGTCGTCCTCGAGATAGTCGAGGACGCGCGGCGTCAGCACGAAGAAGCCGCCGTTGATCATGGCGCCGTCACCCTTGGGCTTCTCCTTGAAGCTCATGACCTGGCGGTCCTTGATGTCGAGCGCGCCGAAGCGGCCGGGCGGGAAGGTGGCCGTCAGGGTCGCGGCCTTGCCGTGACGCTTGTGGAAGTCGATCGTGGCGGAGATATCGATGTCACCGACGCCATCGCCGTAGGTAAAGCAGAAGGCTTCTTCATCGCGCACGTAGTCGGCCACGCGGCGCAGCCGGCCGCCGGTCATCGATTCGTCGCCGGTGTCCACCAGCGTGACGTTCCAGGGCTCGGCGCGCTTGTGGTGGACTTCCATGCGGTTGTTGCGCATGTCGAAGGTGACGTCGGACGTGTGCAGGAAGTAGTTGGCGAAGTACTCCTTGATGACATAGCCCTTGTAGCCACAGCAGATCACGAAGTCGTTGACACCGTGGTGTGAATACATCTTCAGGATGTGCCAGAGGATGGGTTTGCCCCCGATCTCGACCATCGGCTTCGGGCGGGTGGAGGTTTCCTCGCTGAGTCGTGTGCCCAGGCCACCGGCCAGAATCACTGCTTTCATGAAAAGGTCCTATGGGGAGATCGTGAGATCGAAAAGGTGTTCAGATCTGGGCCGAGCACACGAAGGCGTCGGAGTGGAACTGGCGGTCGGATAGTCCCGCGGTACGCAACTGCGACTGCGCAGCGTGGATCATGGCATCGGAGCCGCAGGCGTATACAAGGGTGCTCGAGAGATCTCCACGCTCTGCCAGCAGCACGTTCTGGACGTGCCCTCTGGCCCCGTGCCAGGTATCGTCGGCGCGGGAGAGGACAGGCACGAACCGCACGCGTGGCTGGTCCGGTGGCTGCCAGTAGAGGTCATCACGGTGGCGTCCACCCCAGTAGATGGTGATGCTGCGAGGCTGCATATCCTCGGCTTGCCCGGCCAGGCCTTCGAGAATGGCCTTGACCGGCGCAATGCCGGTTCCGGTGGCCAGCAGCACGAGATCCTTGTCCGCATGCCCACGTAGGAAGAAGGTGCCAAGCGGGCCGCGCAGGCGCAGCAGATCGTTGACCTTGGCCTGATGAAACCAGTAGCGGCTCATGGCGCCATCCGGCACCTCGCGAATGTGCAACTCGATCAGTTTGTCCGCGCGTGCTGCGTTGGCGATCGAGTAGCTGCGGCGTAGGCCCTCGGCGCCGATGACGTCGATGTACTGGCCTGGCAGGAACTCCAGCGCGGCCGTCGGAGGCAGGCGCAGCACCACACGCAGGACATCGTGTGTCAGACGGTCCAGGGTCTGAACCCGGCAGGGCAGGGTTTTGGCTTCGGGCAGGGCGATGTCGCCAAGATCGGTGATCTCCAGCTCCACCGGGCCGCAGGCCTGTCGAACGCAAGTCAGGATGAAGCCCTCGGCGCGCTCCTGTGCGTTGAGGCCAAGTTCGTCGTGTAGGGGCTGCGTAGTGCCGGAAAGCACGCGGCCCTTGCAACTGCTACAGCGGCCGGTGCGGCAGCTGTAGTCCAGCACGACGTGTTGCCGCAGAGCCGCGTCAAGGATGGTTTCGCCGTCCTTGGCATCGAACGACTTGCCACTGCTGATGATGATGGTTTGCATGACTGGAAACGGCGACAGGTCCGTCTGTCAGGAAGGCTCGCCCTGCTCCTGCGGAGGGGGGGGCATATCTTGCGATTCCGCGGGGCTAACAGCGTCGCGCAGCGCTTGGATCTCCCACTGCAACTGCGCGTACTCATGCTCCTTCTGCTCTAGGAAGGCCCGGGCGAGCTGCAGCTTGGCGCTCATGCCGCTCGGAGTCAGTAAATAGGCATAGGCCCATTTGTTGTCCGCGCGGCGAAAGTTGTTGACCTTGACCCAACCCCGGTCGACAACGGCGCGCAGGCAGTAGTTGATTTTCCCGACGCTCACCCCGAGACGATCTGCCAGTAATCGTTGGCTGGTGTAGTCACGGCTATCGAGCGCGCACAGTAGTTCGTAATCAAGCTTGCCGGAAGGCTGGGGAGGCGTATTCATGCAGAGTCTGTTCAAGACTTGAACGCGTGACTGTAACACTGCTCAGCGAATCCTTTCTGCTGCCCTGATGTTGCAAGCCTCGGCCCCGCCCCTAGCCTCCCTGGCTGGTCTGGTTCATCTGTGGCTGTGAAAGGGCTGCGCCAACCGGTCTGCCTTAGGGCTTGCTGCCCCAGGCGCCACGCAGCTGCTTGATTCGCTCCGCGTTGGCGGGGTTTTTCTTGGCTTGGTCCCAGAAATGCTTGGACAGCACGTAGATCATGAGGATAAGCAGGGTGCTAATTGTGGCTACAACTGCGATTGCGCCCCGCTTGGGTCTGCTCTTGTGTTCGGGAGGGGTTGCCACGTCAATGACCTGAATCATGGTGCTTTCGCGGCTTTCGTCCAGGCGCGCTATCTCGTACTGCTTGGAGAACAGCTCGAACAGCGCCTCCTGGTACTTGAACTCACGATAGCGACCGACGTAGTCAGCATTGGTCGAACTGTCTTCGCGTGTTTCAAGCCGGGCCAATTGCGAGCGAAGCGCGCTGGTCATCGTGGCTTGATGTTGGACCTCGGGAGAGGTTTCGGTGAGAGCTCGTCGCAGGGTTTGCAAGCGAACCTCGGCCGAAGTGAATTCGGCCTTCAATCGGGCATAGTTTTCGGCGGCGGCTTTGGGCTCGGCCTTCAGCGCCCCGGCGTTGAATCCACCGCTTTGCAAGGCCTGTTGAGCCTGTGTCAACTTGCTTCGGGTCGTCTTGAGCTCGCCCTCGAAGAAGGTGCGACGTTGCTGTGCTTCGGTCAGTGCTAGCTCCGATGAAAGGCGGCGCAACTCCGTCACATACTGATTGGCAATGTCCGCCGCCAGTGCCGGGTTTGTGTCGTCGACCTCTATAGTGATTAGCCCATCCTTTTTTCCTAGGCCAATACGCACATTCTGCTCCAGCCTCGTTCGCGCTTCGAACCGGTACTCGGCTTTGTACAGCTCCATCAATTTGAACCGGTCAACGATGCGATCTTCGACATTGGTGCTCTGCATTAGAGCAACGTACTGATCGCCAGGCGTCTTCATGCTGGCACTACCGCCAGCGAGTCCTGCCAATGCGCCCAGTGAGGCAAGGGCGGATGCGGCCGCACTCTGCTGCTGCTGAGGAGGTAGAAAGCTGGTTCGCGCGGTGAAGGTTGGCTTGATCAGGTAGCTGATGCCCAGGGCAAGGACGCCCACGGTTAGTGGGGCAGCAACAAGCAGGCGCCACCTCCTCGCGAGCACGGTGAGCATTTCGATCAGGTCAATATTATCGGCTTGGGAGGGGCGCGCGCTATTGGGAGTCTCTGGAATGGTGTTCAGGTTCACGAGTGCAAGTCTCCGCAGATCAGGCCGTGTTTGGTGTCATTTGTTCTTGAGGGTCTGTAGTGCCGCTGCACCCAGGCCGAACTGGTAGAGGATCTGCGTCCACTCCTTCGCTGACTGGATGAAGGTCGTCTTGTTAAGTTCTTCGGGTACGAACACCGTATCGCCAGGCAGGGCGGCTACGTTGCTCAGAGCGCTGCCAAAACTCACCCAACCGCCGTGGGTCTGCTGGGCGCTGACCACGCTGCCGTTGGCGCGAAGCACGAAGGTGCTGCCGGTGTCGGCCCCCCGGGTTGGTCCGCCGGCCAGGCGCACGGCGTCATCCACGGAACTCCCGTTCTTCCAGAGGAAGCTGCCGTTGTTGAAGACGCTGCCGAACACGCCTACGGTAGTGGGGCGCGCTGGAATCAGGATGCGGTCGCCTTCCTCCAGTGTCAGATCGGGCAGCGCTGAGGCGTCAGAGTTCAGTTGCAGCACGATGCGGCCGGTAGGCTTGACGGCCTTAAGGCGTTCGATCAGGCGTGTCGTGCTGCTAGCGCGTGCCTGTTGTATTGCGGAATCTTCCGCATTTGTTGCGCGCTGAGTCGTGGTGGCGCGGGCGAACTCGGTTTCCAGGTCGCGCAGGGCTCGGTCGTAGTTCTCCTGCTGCTTGACCCGCACGCTCTCTCGAGAGAAGTCGGTGCCGAAGATGAAGGCCAGGGGGGTCACACCGCCGGCGGTCTGTATGGCTTCGTTAAGTGTGCTGTTGGGGGGGAGTACGTACTCGCCCGGGCGCTGGACTTCCCCCTCAACGCGCACGCGCTTGTATTGCTTGTGCTGGGGCAGGGACGCAACCACGCTGCTGAAGGCGCGAATGATGTCGCCATTCTGTACGACGCCGCCAGCGCTCGCTGGCAGCGGTAGCTCGGCTACGCGGCGGTCATTGCGGTCACTCAGGCGCTCAACGGATACCCGGGTGCGGTCCGCCACCGGGTTGAAGCCTCCGGCCATAGCTAAGGCGTCGTCAATGGTTTCGCCCGGCTTGATCTCGGCGATGATTTGCTTGTTGAGGCTGCCCAGTAGCGCGACCTGAGCGCCTACGGGGCCAACATGCACCACGTCTTCGGCCTGTAATGGCAGATCGGCGCTGCGGTTGCCCTTCAGGAGTAGATCGTAGAGGTCGAACCTCACAACTGGCTTGCCGGCGCGGCGCAGCTCAATCTGGCGGAAGCTGCCGGCTGCCGAGGGGCCTCCGGCCTGGGTCAGGGCGTTGACCAGGGTGGACAGGCTGCTGATGTTGTAGCTGCCGGGGTGCTGGGCGAAGCCGGTGACATAGACGCGGATGCCGCGCAGTCGGCCCAGCGAGGCGCTGACCTGGTAGTTCTTGAAGACCTGGCCGACGCGGCGGCTGATGGCCTCGTTCAAGTCGCCGTAGCGCAGGCCGGCCACCATGACCGGGCCGACGCGCGGCACGACGATGCGTCCGGCATTGTCCACGGTCAGTCGAAGATCGGCATCGACCGAACCCCAGATGGTCAGCTGGATCTCGTCGCCGAAGCCGATCGCATAGTCGAGCGGAACCTGGCGCGGCGTGTCGATCGAGGCAGCCAGATCCCCGCCGGCCTCCGCTAGCACCAGATCTGCGCCCAGGCGCTTGACGATCAATTCGCGCTCGGCGCCAAGGCGCTGTGGGTCGACCGGTTGTTGCTGCGACTCCGGGGCCGCCGGGGGGGGCGTCCAGCCTAGTAGCTTGTTTACATAGATCTCGAACTCGCCGGGCCTGTAGGCCTGGCGTACGGTCTTGCGCTGTGCCTCAAGCTCCCGCGGCTGCGAGGATGCCTGGCTGCGTGGGGCGCTCAATCGCACCGGGCCGATGCTGTCGTTCTGGTCGGCGTTGTTGTTGTAGCCGGTGTTGCTCTGCGCTGCGGCGGAGTTGCTCAGGCCGAGAAGCAGGGCTCCGGCAAGTGCTGCTGCGAACGCTGTCGAGCGCATCGACGCGGCAGAAAAGGGCAACGGGGAAGCGCTTCGGGCGCGAACATTCATGAGAGCAGTCTCGGCGTTGGGTCGATGACATCCTGGCGCCCGGTGGCGCCCGGCAGGGTGTGCTGTCGGCGCGACATTCTAAGTGGGCGCCGGACCTGCCCCCTTCATATTCGGGGTGGCGGGCCTCGTACACTGGCGGTCATGTTGTTTTTGCTCATTCCTTTCCTGGTCGCCACCATCGTGACCCTGCTCGTGGTGCGCTCTTCGACCAGGCATGGCCACCTGTCGGCCGACCATGATCTTTCCGGGCCGCAGAAATTTCACGCGCGGCCGGTGCCGCGCATCGGCGGCGTCGGCATCTTTGCCGGGCTGGTTGGTGGCGTGCTGCTGATGTGGCTCCAAAGTCACGGGCAAGCCAAGATGGGCCTGTTGCTGCTGCTCTGTGGTCTACCCGCCTTCGCCGCCGGCCTGATCGAGGATTTCACGAAGAAGGTCTCGCCGGCCAAGCGCCTGCTCGCCACCGCGGTGTCGGCGGCCCTGGGTGGCTGGGTGATCGGTGCGCTGATCACGCGGACCGACATCCCCGGGCTCGACTGGCTCGTCGCGACCACCGTGGGTGCGATGCTGGTGACCGTCTTCGTGGTCGCCGGCGTGGCCAACTCGGTCAACATCATCGACGGCTTCAACGGCCTGTCCTCGATGTGCGTCAGCCTGATGCTGCTGGTGTTCGCCTATGTGGCTTACGAGGTCGGTGATCTCGAGCTGGCGCTGTGGGCGCTGGCCGGGGTCGGGGCGATCCTCGGCTTCTTCGTCTGGAACTATCCGGCCGGCCTGATCTTCCTGGGCGACGGCGGGGCCTATTTCATGGGCTTCTTCCTGGCCGAGATCGGCATCCTGCTGATCGCGCGCCATGAGCAGGTGTCGCCGCTGTTCCCGCTGATGGTCTGCATCTACCCGGTGTTCGAGACGGTGTTCTCGATCTACCGCCGGCGCTTCCTGCGCGATGCCTCGCCGGGCGATCCGGACGGCATTCACCTGCATTCGCTGGTGTATCGCCGCCTGATGCGCTGGGCGGTCGGCGCCAAGGATGCGCGTGCGATCACCAAGCGCAATTCGATGACGGCGCCCTATCTGTGGATGCTGTGCGTCACCTCGCTGGTGCCGGCGTTGCTGTTCTGGGATTCCACGCCGATCCTGGCCGGCTGCATGCTGGTGTTCGGCGTGCTTTATGTGGGCCTGTACTGGCGCATCGTGCGCTTCCGTACGCCCAAATGGCTGGTCTTTCGTGCCGGATCGACGCCGGGCGAGGTTGACGAGGCTCAGGGCAAACCCAGGTAAATGGCGCGCCTGGGCGATAATCCCACGTTATGACCGAAGAAACCATCACCACGCCGGCTCCTCGTTTCGACACGCTGCCGCTCGATCCCAAGCTGCTGCGCGCCGTGGCCGACCAGGGCTATGCGACGATGACGCCCATCCAGGCCAAGGCGATCCCGATCGTGCTGGAAGGGCGTGACGTGATGGGGGCGGCCCAGACCGGTACCGGCAAGACCGCCGCCTTCTCGATCCCGCTGCTGCAGCGCATGCTGCGGCATGAGAACTCCAGCGCCTCGCCGGCGCGGCATCCGGTGCGCGCGCTGGTGCTGGCGCCGACCCGCGAGCTGGCCGACCAGGTGGCCAACAACGTCAAGGCCTACGCCAAGCACACCAATCTGCGCTCGGCCTGCGTGTTCGGCGGCGTCGACATGAAGCCGCAGACCCTGCAGCTCAAGGGCGGCGTCGAGGTGCTGATCGCCACGCCGGGTCGCCTGCTGGACCATATCGAGGCCAAGAACGCGGTGCTGAACCAGGTCGAGTATGTGGTGCTGGATGAGGCCGACCGCATGCTGGACATCGGCTTCCTGCCGGACCTGCAGCGCATCCTCAGCTACCTGCCGAAGGCGCGTCAAACCCTGCTGTTCTCGGCCACCTTCTCGCCCGAGATCAAGCGCCTGGCGGAAAGCTATCTGCAGGCGCCGGTGCTGGTCGAGGTGGCGCGCCCGAACGCGACGGCCTCGACCGTCGAGCAGCGCTTCTACAGCGTCACCGACGAGGAAAAGCGCCCCGCGGTGCTGAAGATCCTGCGCGAGCGCGAGATCAAGCAGGCCATCGTCTTCGTCAATTCCAAGCTGGGCTGCGCCCGCCTGGCGCGCTCCTTCGAGCGCGACGGCCTGCGCACCAATGCGCTGCATGGCGACAAGTCGCAGGACGAGCGGCTGAAGGCGCTGGACGCCTTCAAGCGCGGCGAGGTCGATGTGCTGGTCTGTACCGACGTGGCCGCGCGCGGCCTGGATATCGCCGATCTGCCGGCGGTGTTCAACTTTGATGTGCCCTTCAATGCCGAGGACTATGTGCACCGCATCGGCCGCACCGGCCGCGCCGGCGCCTCGGGCATCGCGATCACCCTGGTCACCAAGTCCGATGCGCGCCTGACCGGCGAGATCGAGAAGCTGATCAAGCGCAAGATGGAACTGGAGCCGCTGGAGCTGGAAGAAGAGCGGCCGCGCCGCCCGCCCCGTCGCGACTATGGTGATCAAGCGCCTTCGTCGTTCCATGCCGCGCCGGCCGCCCCGCGCGCGCCGCGTCCGGCACCGGCCCCGCGCGACCCCTTCTTCGACAAGCCCTACGAGCCCAGCGCAAGCGGTGGCGAGGCTCCCGCCTGGGAGAAGGGTGGCGACCGCGCCGCGGCCACCTCGACCCATGGCGGCAAGGGCTTGTCGCCCTACATCAAGCCCAAGAAGAAGGTGGCGGCCCTGTTCGGCGCCAAGCCGCCGCAGCCCGCGGCGACTTCCACCGAGTCCTGATCGGGCTCAGGGCGCCAGCAGCGCAAACACCGCCGGCACCTTGTCCGGCAGCGCTCGCGGCTGGGTGCGCCATTGCGCCACCGTGGCGCTGTGTGTCCAGCCCTGCGTCAGGCTCAGGCCGCAGCTGACCGACAGCCGCGTCGTCGGCCGCAGGCCTTGCAGCAGGGCCTGCAGCAGGGCTTCGTTGCGGTAGGGCGTCTCGATCATCAGCTGGGTCTGTTGCGCCTTCTGCGACAGTACCTCCAGCTCGCGGATGCGCGTCATGCGCGCCGGTCCTTCGACCGGCAGGTAGCCGACGAAGGCGAAGCTCTGGCCGTTCAGGCCGCTGGCCGCCAGCGCCAGCAGCAGCGAGCTCGGCCCCGACAGTGGTACCACCTCGACGCCCTGTGCATGGGCGGCCGCCACCAGCTGCGCGCCGGGGTCGGCGATCGCCGGCAGCCCGGCCTCCGAGATCAGGCCCAGATCATGTCCCGCCAGGGTCGGTGCCAGCAGCGCGCCCCAGGCATCGGTGGGTGATGGGGAGGCGGGTGTCTTGCTGCTGCCGCCACCCTTGCCCGGACGCGGCAGCTCGACGATCTGCAGGCTCTGCAGCGGCTGGGCCAGGGCCTGCACCGCGTCGACGCGTTTCAGGAAGGCGCGAGTGGTCTTGGCGTTCTCCGCGACCCAATGGCCCAGGCGGGCGGCGATCTGGATCGCGTGCAGCGGCAGCACCTGCTGCAGGTCGACCTCGGCGCCGGGCACGCCGAAGTCCAGCGTGTTGGGCATCAGGTACAGCTTGCCGGTAGGGGTCTTGTTCATGCGAGGCGGTCTCCGCTCAGGATGCTCAGGCCCGCGCGGCGCAGCAGCGCGGCGGTGCGGATCAGCGGCAGGCCGATCAGGGCGGTGGGGTCGTCGGACTGCACCGAGTCCAGCAGCGTGATGCCCAGGCTCTCGACCTTGGCGCTGCCGGCGCAGTCATAGGGCTGCTCGGCCCGCAGATAGGCCTCGATCTCGGCCTCGCTCAAGTCCCGGAAGCGCACCTGCACCGGCGCCAGATCCTCGGCGACGAAGCTGTCGGCGGCGCAGACGACCGCGATGGCGGTGTGAAAGGACACGGTCCGCCCGCTCATCGCGCGCAGCTGCGCCAGCGCGCCGGCGTGATGACCCGGCTTGCCGAGTGCGCGCCCCTCCAGATCGGCCACCTGGTCGGAGCCGATCACGATGGCGTCGGGGTGCAGGGCGGCGACGGCCCGCGCCTTGGCCAGGGCCAGGCGCGCGGCGGTGGCGGCCGGGGTCTCGCCGCTCAGGGGGCTTTCGTCGATCGCGGGGCTGTGGGTCTCGAAGGGCAGGCGCAGGCGCTGCAGCAGTTCGCGACGGTAGGGGGAGCTGGAGCCGAGGATCAGTCGGCGCGGCTCTTGCGGTATCTCGTGGCTCATGATGGCGCGGATTCTCCCATCGCCGGCCCTCTACACTTGCGGCATGAACACGCGCAGTAACAGGGGGGCGGCCAAGCCCCAGGCTCCTCGCAAGCTGGATGTCGCGGCCCTGGCCCGCGATGGCGCCAGCCTCTCCGGCGCCTGGCCGGCGGCCGAACTGGAACGCCTGGCCGAGGGCGCGGCGCCCGAGGCGCCGGTGGCCGGCTGGCCCGAGGTGCAATGGGCGGTGCAGGGCGAGCTGCGCCAACCGCGCGGCGGCGAGGCCCAGACCTGGATGCGCCTGGAGGCCTCGGCCGAGGTGGCGCTGACCTGCCAGCGCTGCCTGCAGCCGGTGCGCGAGGCGCTGCAGTTCTCGCGCTGGTTCCGCTTCGTGCGCGACGAGAACGAGGCGGCCGAGCTGGATGCCGACAGCGAGGACGAGGTGCTGGCGCTGGGCCGCTCGCTGGATCTGCGCGAGCTGGTCGAGGACGAGCTGCTGCTGGACCTGCCGCTGGTGCCCCGTCACGAAACCTGCCCCGAAGCGCTGCCACAATCGGCCGGCGAGGCGGCGCTGGAGTCCGAGGCGCCGCGGCCGAATCCCTTCGCGGCCCTGGCCGCGCTGAAGAAAAAGTAGGTCCGCACGATGGTGTGGGGCATATCTCCCGCACCTGTGCTAGAATATTTGGCTTTCCCGGCTTGAGGGCCGTTTGTGCATGCGCAGGAGTCGTCCAGGCTTCGGGTTCGCGGTACAGGTGGTCGCCGGGATGGGTCCTCGAAGAGGGGGCCGACTGGCCGGATGTTGAGTCTGGCGACAAGTGATCAATGATGGGGCGGCGGTAGCAGATCCGGGTTTCGGGTTCGCAGCAGGCCTCAACCACCGAAGCCCTAGGAGAAATTTCATGGCCGTTCAGCAAAACAAGAAGTCGCCTTCCAAGCGTGGCATGCACCGTTCGCACAATGCCCTGGTGAACCCGGGTACCGCGATCGAGCCGACCACCGGTGAGGTGCATCTGCGTCACCACATCAGCCCCAACGGTTTCTACCGTGGCCGCAAGGTCCTGAAAACCAAGGCCGACGCCTGATCTGAATTCATCCTGCGCCTGCCGCACCATGCGGCATGCGATGTGGTGGTGAAGAGAACAAGACCCGGACTGCTCTGATGCGGTGCCGGGTTTTTGTGTTTGTGTCCGGCGCAGTCCTGCGGGTGCCTCCCGCTTGTGAGGCCTCCCCGCCTCGCGTAAGGTCGGCGCCTTCGAACGACAGCCGCTGCCAAAAGCAGCTCCTCTGCCTTTGATGCCTGCTTCTGATTCCAGTCTGCCCCTGCGCCTCGCCGTCGATTGCATGGGCGGCGATCATGGCCCGTCGGTGACCCTGCCGGCCTGCCGTGCCTTCCTGGCCGCGCACCCCCGGGCCGAGCTGCTGCTGGTCGGGCGCCCCGAGGCGCTGGCCGAGGCCGCGGCCTGGCCGCGCTGCCGCATCGTGCCGGCCAGCGAGGTCGTGACGATGGACGATCCGGTCGAGGTGGCGCTGCGCCGCAAGAAGGATTCGTCGATGCGGGTGGCGATCGGCCAGCTCAAGAGCGTCGACGGCGCCCCGGCGCCGGCCCAGGCCTGCGTCTCGGCCGGCAACACCGGCGCGCTGATGGCGGTGGCCCGCTACCTGCTGAAGACGCTGGAGGGCATCGACCGTCCGGCGATCGCGACCGTGATGCCGAATCAGACCGGCCGCTACACGACCGTGCTGGATCTCGGCGCCAATGTCGACTGCACGGCCGAGCATCTGCTGCAGTTCGCGGTGATGGGCTCGGCCCTGGTGTCGGCGGTCGAAGGGCGCGACGAACCCACGGTGGGCCTGCTCAACATCGGCGAGGAGGCCATCAAGGGCAGCGAGACGATCAAGCGCGCCGGCGAACTGCTGCGCCAGGCCGATGCGGCCGGCCAGCTGAACTTCCATGGCAATGTGGAAGGCAACGACATCTTCAAGGGCACGACCGACCTGGTGGTCTGCGACGGCTTCGTCGGCAATGTCGCGCTGAAGACGGCCGAGGGCCTGGCCGCGATGATCGCCGCGATCATCAAGGAAGAATTCGGCCGCAACGCGCTGACCAAGCTGGCCGCGCTGCTGGTGCTGCCGGTGCTGAAGCGCTTCAAGGGCCGGCTCGACCATCGCCGCTTCAACGGTGCGGCGCTGCTGGGCCTGCGCGGCCTGGTGTTCAAGAGCCACGGCTCGGCCGATGCCTTCGCTTTCGAGCAGGCGCTGAACCGGGCGTATGATGCCGCCCGCAACCGGTTGTTGGACCGGGTTCACGATCGCATCATCGCCACGCTGCAGGCCATGCCCGCGGCCGTTGAAGGCGATGCAGGAGACAAGGCGGCGCCTGCCGCCGCGCAAGCTGCATGAGCACATCCCCATCCCCCCGCTACGCCCGCATCCTCGGCACCGGCAGCCATCTGCCGCCGCAACGCCTGACGAACGCCGACCTGGCCGCCCAGCTGGCCCGTGACGGCATCGAGACCTCGGACGAATGGATCGTCGAGCGCACCGGCATCCGCGCCCGCCATTTCGCCGCCGAAGGCGTGACCGCCAGCGACCTGGCCCTGCCGGCCGCGCGCGCCGCGCTGGAAGCGGCCGGCGTGGCGGCCGAAGAGATCGACCTGATCATCGTCGCGACCTCGACGCCGGACATGGTGTTCCCCTCGACCGCCGCGCTGCTGCAACAGAAGCTGGGCGTCGCGGGCTGCGCCGCCTTCGACGTGCAGGCTGTCTGCTCGGGCTTCGTCTATGCGCTGACCGTGGCCGACTCGATGATCAAGACCGGCGCCGCGAACAAGGCCCTGGTGGTCGGTGCCGAGGTGTTCTCGCGCATCCTCGACTTCAAGGACCGCACCACCTGCGTGCTGTTCGGCGATGGCGCCGGCGCGGTCGTGCTCGGCGCCTCCGACGCGCCGGGCATCCTGGCCTCGGAGCTGCATGCCGATGGCCGCCATGTCGACATCCTCTGCGTGCCCGGCCAGGTGGCCGGCGGCGCGGTGACCGGCCACCCCTTCCTGAAGATGGACGGGCAGGGCGTGTTCAAGCTGGCGGTCACGGTGCTGGAGAAGGTGGCGCGCTCGGTGCTGGAAAAGGCCGGCAAGAGCGAGGCCGACATCGACTGGCTGATCCCGCACCAGGCCAATATCCGCATCATGCAGGGCACGGCCAAGAAGCTGAAGATGCCGCTGGACAAGCTGATCGTCACCGTCGACGAGCATGGCAACACCTCGGCCGCCTCGATCCCGCTGGCGCTGGACGTCGCGGTGCGCAGCGGCAAGGTCAAGCGCGGCGACACCGTGATGCTGGAAGGCGTCGGCGGCGGCTTCACCTGGGGCGCGGTGCTGCTGGATTTCTGACGAACGGAAAAGAGACAAGAGAATGACCGCGAAGTTTGCATTCGTGTTCCCGGGCCAGGGCTCGCAGGCCGTCGGCATGCTGGACGCCTGGGGCGACCATCCCGAGGTGGCGCGCACCCTGGCCGAGGCCTCCGAGGCGCTGTCCGAGGACATCGGCGCGCTGATCAAGGCCGGCCCGAAGGAACAGCTGGACCTGACCACCAACACCCAGCCGGTGATGCTGACCGCCGGCATCGCCTGCTACCGCGCCTGGATCGCCGAGACCGGCCTGGTGCCCGCCGCCGCCGCCGGCCATTCGCTGGGCGAGTACACGGCCCTGGTGGCCAGCGGCGCGCTGAGCCTGGCCCAGGCGCTGCCGCTGGTGCGCTTCCGCGCCCGGGCGATGCAGGAAGCGGTGCCGGTCGGCGCCGGCGCGATGTACGCGATCCTGGGCCTAGACGGCGAGGCCGTGCGCGCCGCCTGTCTGCAGGTGGCCGCCGACAGCGGCGAGGTGATCGAGGCGGTCAACTTCAACGACCCCAAGCAGACCGTGATCGCCGGCAGCAAGGCCGGTGCCGAGAAGGCCGCCGAGGCCCTGAAGGCGGCCGGCGCGAAGCGCGCGCTGCCGCTGCCGGTGTCGGCCCCCTTCCACAGCAGCCTGATGAAGCCGGCTGCCGAACGCCTGCGCGAGCAGCTGGCCGCGGTGAGCTTCGGCGCCCAGGCCTTCCCGGTCGTCAACAATATCGACGTGGCCATCACCGACAATGCTGACGCGCTGCGCGACGCGCTGTACCGCCAGGCCTTCGGCCCGGTGCGCTGGGTCGAGGTGGTGCAAGCCTTGAAGGCGCGCGGCCTGACCCACATCATCGAATGCGGCCCCGGCAAGGTGCTGGCCGGCATGGTCAAGCGCATCGATGGCGAACTGCAGAGCACCACGGTGCTGGACCCGGCCTCGCTGGCCGAAGCGAAAACCCTGCTGAGCTGATCTATTCCATGAGCGATACCAAACAAGTAGCCCTGGTCACCGGCGCGAGCCGCGGCATCGGCCGGGCCATTGCCCTGCACCTGGCCCAGCAGGGCTTCACGGTGATCGGCAGCGCCACCAGCGAATCCGGCGCCGCCGGCATCAGCGAGGTGCTGGGCCCCCTGGGCGGCCGCGGCATCGTGCTGAACGTCAACGACGCCGCCGCCTGCGACGCGGCGGTGGACGAGATCGTCAAGGCCGATGGCGGCCTGCAGGTGCTGGTCAACAATGCCGGCATCACGCGCGACACCTTGTCGATGCGCATGAAGGACGAGGATTGGGATGCGGTGCTGGACACCAATCTGAAGGCCGTATTCCGCATGAGCCGCGCGGTGATGCGCACGATGATGAAGCAGCGCCACGGCCGCATCATCAACATCACCTCGGTGGTGGGCGCGTCCGGCAATGCCGGCCAGGCCAACTATGCGGCCGCCAAGGCCGGCGTCGCGGGCATGACCCGCTCGCTGGCGCGCGAGCTGGGCAGCCGCGGCATCACGGTCAACTGCGTCGCGCCCGGCTTCATCGCCACCGACATGACCGAGGTCCTGCCCGAGGCCCAGAAGGCCGCGCTGCTGGGCCAGATCCCGCTGGGCCGCCTGGGCGCGCCGGAGGAGATCGCCGCGGCCGTGGCCTTCCTGGCTTCGAGCCAGGCCGGCTACATCACCGGCAGCGAACTGCACGTAAATGGCGGCATGTTCATGAATTAATCGATTGTGGAGGGGCGCCGCCCCTCCCACCGGATTCGCCCGGCCGGTGAGGGCCTTGGATGTGACGGATTGCCTTGACTTAGGCTCGCCACTCTAGAGGCCTTAGAATCCCGGGCTGTTCCTAGCAAACCCCTCCTGGAGGAGTCATGAGCGATATCGAAGCACGTGTCAAGAAAATCATCGCCGAGCAACTCGGCGTGCCTGAGTCCGACGTCACCAATGAGAAGGCCTTCGTGGCCGATCTGGGCGCCGACTCGCTGGACACCGTGGAACTGGTGATGGCTCTCGAAGACGAGTTCGGCATCGAGATCCCGGACGAAGAGGCCGAGAAGATCACCACCGTGCAGCTGGCGATCGACTACGCCGTCAAGCACCAGAAGGCCTGATCGGCGCCTTCCGCGCCACAGGTCTTTCTTCCGTTAACTGATCCCGTACCGCATGAGCCGTCGTCGCGTTGTCGTCACCGGACTTGGTCTGATCAGCCCCGTGGGCAACACGGTGGCCGAGGGCTGGGCCAACATCCTGGCTGGCAAGTCCGGCATTGATACCATCACCCGTTTCGATCCCAGCAGCTTCGCCTGCCAGTTCGCCGGCGAGGTGAAGGGCTTCGACGTGGGCGCCTACCTGTCCACCAAGGAAGCGCGCACGATGGACACCTTCATCCATTACGGATTGGCGGCGTCCGTCCAGGCGGTGCAGGATGCCGGCTTGCCGACGAACGATCAGCTGACGGAAGAGCAATCTGAGCGTATCGGCGTGCTGGTCGGCTCGGGCATCGGCGGTCTGCCGATGATCGAGGAGACCCACGCCGAACTCGCGAGCCGCGGCCCGCGCCGCGTCTCGCCCTTCTTTGTGCCGGCCTCGATCATCAACATGATCTCGGGCCATGTGTCGATCCGCTACGGCTTCCAAGGGCCGAACCTCGCGATCGTCACCGCCTGCACGACCGGCCTGCACGCCATCGGCGAAGCCGGCCGCCTGATCGAATACGGCGACGCCGACGTGATGATCGCCGGCGGTGCCGAGTCGACCGTCTCGCCGCTGGGCATCGGCGGCTTTGCCGCGGCCCGCGCGCTGTCCACCCGCAACGACGATCCCAAGACCGCCTCGCGGCCCTGGGACAGGGACCGCGACGGCTTCGTGCTGGGCGAGGGCGGCGGCGTGCTGGTGCTGGAAGAATACGAACACGCCAAGAAGCGTGGCGCCAAGATCTACTGCGAGCTGGTCGGTTTCGGCATGGGTGCGGACGCGTACCACATGACCGCGCCCAATGTCGACGGCCCGAAGCGTTCCATGAAGGCAGCGCTGCGCAACGCCGGCCTGAACGCCGACCAGATCCAGTACATGAACGCGCATGGCACCTCGACACCGCTGGGCGACGTCAACGAGACCAACGCGATCAAGCTGGCCTTCGGCGATCACGCCAAGAAGATGGTGATCAGCTCCACCAAGTCCATGACCGGGCATCTGCTCGGCGGGGCGGGGGGCATCGAATCGGTGTTCACGGCCCTGGCCGTGCACAACCAGATCGCGCCGCCCACCATCAACATCTTCAACCAGGATCCCGAGTGCGACCTGGACTACTGCGCCAACGTGGCGCGGGAAATGAAGATCGACTACGCCGCCAAGAACAACTTCGGCTTCGGCGGAACCAACGGCACGCTGATCTTCAAGCGGGTCTGAGGCCGGGGCCATGACGGCCCTGTCGCGCCACGCGAGCGCCTTCGAGCTGCGCATCGAACCCGACCGGGCGATGCGCGGCGCCACCGCCCTGGTGGCGGCGCTCGGTGCAGCGGCCCTGCTGGCCGCCCTGAATTCCCATTCCCGGGTGGCCGATGCCGCCTGGCTGCCCGCGTCCGCCTGGTGGGGGTTGACTTTGCTCGGCCCGCCGCTGGCGGCCGGCCTGGGCTGGCGCCTGGCCCGGCATGCGCCGCTGCGCCTGCGCTGGGACGGCCGGGCCTGGTGGCTGCGCAGCCCCGAGGGCGCGGCCGACGAGCGCCCGCTGCGCCTGACCGTGGCGATCGACCTTGGCACCTGGCTGCTGCTGCGCCTGCATGCGGCACGCGGCCCGCTGTGGCCGCCGCGCTACCTGGCGCTGGCCCGCGCGGCGCATCCGGCCGCCTGGCCGGGCCTGCGCGCCACCCTGTTCACCGCACCGCAGCGCGGGGCCGATGATGACGATGTCTGAGCCCGATCCGGACCTGGCCCTGGTCGAGCGCGCGCAGCGCGGCGAC
The DNA here is from genome assembly GCF_015624425.1 of Roseateles sp. DAIF2. Taxonomy (NCBI): domain Bacteria; kingdom Pseudomonadati; phylum Pseudomonadota; class Betaproteobacteria; order Burkholderiales; family Sphaerotilaceae; genus Roseateles; species Roseateles sp. DAIF2. Next base: position 1,566,527 of record NZ_CP049919.1, read on the forward strand.
ACCCGCGCCTTCGAGCTGCTGGTCATCAAGTACCAGCGCCGGGTCGAGCGCCTGATCGCGCGCATGGTGCGCGACGTCGACCTGGTGGCCGACATCGCGCAGGAAAGCTTCCTGCGCGCCTACCGCGCGCTGCCGGGCTTCCGTGGCGACAGCGCCTTCTACACCTGGCTGTACCGCATCGCGGTCAACACCGCCAAGAAGACCCTGGTCGAGCTGCGCCGGGATCCTGTGTTCGTGGAGTCCTCCCTCAAATCGGGGGATTCGGACGAGGAACCTTTGCCCGATCACGAGGCTCCAAGCGATGTGGCCACACCGGAGGCCCTGCTGGCCAGCAAGGAAGTGGCGCAGACGGTGAACGCGGCGGTGGAGGAGCTGGCGGAGGAATTCCGCCGCGCCCTGCTGCTGCGCGAGGTCGAGGGCTTGAGTTACGAGGAGATCGCGGGCCTGATGGGCTGCCCGGTCGGCACGGTGCGTTCGCGCATCTACCGGGCCCGCGAGGCGGTGGCGGCGCGCCTGCGGCCGCTGCTGGGCACCCGTGACGGCGAGCGCTGGTGAGCGACGAGGACAAGGATCGAGCAAGCGAATGAGTCAGACGAACGGGAACGGGGCGAGCCCCTGGCGCGACAGCGCCCTGTCGGCGCTGGCCGATGGCGAGGCCGGCGCGGCCGAGATCGACGCGCTGCTGCGCCAGGGCGAGCCGGCGGCCCTGCGCGGCCGCTGGCATGCCTATCAGCTGATCGGTGACAGCCTGCGCAGCACCGAGCTGGCGCAGGACGGCCGGCGCACGCAAGCGCTGCTGGAGCGGCTGCGGCCGCAACTGGCGGCCGAGCCGGTGCCGCTGCGTCCGCCCGCGCCGAGCGCGCGGCGCTGGTTCGCGCCGGCCGCAGTGGCCGCCGGCTTCATGAGCCTGGCGGTCGGGCTGAGCAGCCTGACGAGCCTGCGGGATCCGGCGGCCGATGCGCGCCTGGCCGTGCTGCCGCCGGCCCCGGTCTCGGCCACCATGCCCTGGCCGACCCAGTCGGGCCTGTCCTTCGCTCAGTCCGCCGCGGCACCGGGTGCCGCGCCGCTGCTCGGCTTCGACGAGGCCGCGCCGCCCGCGGCCGCTGCCGCCTCCCGTCCGCTGCCATGACCAGAGTTCCGTCGCGCCGCGGCGCGTAAAGTGCGCAGCTGTGCCATGCTTGCGCGAATGCCGCGAGCCGGCCCTTTATCAGCCGATCATCCCGACCATGCAAAAAGCCCTTTCCCATCCCCGTCGCACCTCGTCGCGCTGGTCCGCCGCCGCGCTGCTGTCGGCCGGCCTGTGCGCGCTGACCCTGGTGCTGCAGCCGGCCCAGGCGCAGGCGGCGCGCGAGTTGCCCGACTTCACCGAGCTGGTCGAGCGCACCGCGCCGGCGGTCGTGAACATCCGCACTGCCGAGCGCGTGCGCCGCGCCGGCCCCGGCGCCACGCCGGAGATGGACGAGCAGATGCTGGAGTTCCTGCGCCGCTTCGGCATCCCGCTGCCGAATCAGCGCAATCCCCGTGGCGGTGGCGGTGGTGAGGATGACGACGCGCCGCAGCGCCGCGGCGTCGGCTCGGGCTTCATTCTGAGCGCCGACGGCTATGTGATGACCAATGCCCACGTGGTGGACGGCGCCGAGGAGGTCTGGGTCACCCTGACCGACAAGCGCGAGTTCAAGGCCAAGCTGATTGGCACCGATGCGCGCACCGATGTGGCGGTGGTGAAGATCGAGGCCGCGGGCCTGCCAGCGGTGAAGATTGGTGACGTCGGCCGGCTCAAGGTCGGCGAATGGGTGCTGGCGATCGGCTCGCCCTTCGGCTTCGACAGCACGGTCACGGCCGGCATCGTCAGCGCCAAGGCGCGCGACACCGGCGATTTCCTGCCCTTCATCCAGACCGATGTGGCGATCAACCCCGGCAACTCCGGCGGCCCGCTCTTGAACATGCGCGGCGAGGTGGTGGGTATCAACTCGCAGATCTACAGCCGCTCGGGCGGCTTCATGGGCATCTCCTTCGCGATCCCGATCGACGAGGCGGTGCGCGTGTCCGACCAGCTGCGTGCCTCCGGCCGGGTGATCCGCGGCCGCATCGGCGTCGAGCCGGTCGACGTGACCAAGGACGTGGCCGAGGCGATCGGCCTGGGCAAGCCGGCCGGCGCGCTGGTGCGCCGCCTGGTCGAGGACAGCCCGGCCGAGAAGGCCGGCCTGGAGGGGGGTGACGTCATCACCAAGTTCGATGGCAAGACCGTGGACCGCGCCACCGACCTGCGCCGCATCGTTGCCGCGACCAAGCCCGGCAGCAAGGTGACGATGCAGGTGTTCCGCCGCGGCGCCCACAAGGATCTGAGCATCACCGTGGCCGAGCTGGAGGACGACAACCCGCGCCGCCCGGCCGAGCCGGCCGCCAAGCCCACGCCGACCCTGGGCCTGTCCGTGGTTGACCTGAGCGAGGCGCAGAAGCGCGAGCTGAAGCTGCGCGGCGGCGTGCGGGTCGAGGCGGTGGAGGGCGCGGCCGCCCGCGCGGGCCTGCGCGAGGGGGACCTGATCCTGTCTGTGGACAACAACGAGGTCGCCAACGCCAAGCAGTTCCAGACCATGATCGCCAAGCTGGAAAAGGCCAAGCTGATCAATATGCTGGTGCGGCGCGGCAATGCGGTGAACTTCATCCTGGTGCGTCCCGGCCGCTGAGGTCTTGGGTGACCCGCGCGGTGGCCAAACCAAGCGCCGCGGCGGGTCTTTTCATCAGATGAGAGTTCGGTGAGGTTATTTTCCTGGGTTGGCGCTCGCTAACTTGGGCTTGCCGCCGGGGATTGTGCGGTCCGTCGGATAGAATCCCGGCCTGTCAGGCTCTGTTTGCGCTTGTGGCGCGATACAAAGCCGAGGGGGCTCCAACTATCCCCAGGCTACTCACAGCATATTGTGGATAAGTTGTGTGTAACTTGCTGTTGGAGGCCTGCAACGGCAGCAAATCCGGGGGCGCCGCGGTTTTCTGCCAGGGGCTTTTGGCTACAATGAAAGCCCAACAAGCAGTTGCCATAAGTTTTGTTGGAAGGCGCGTCACCTCTTTCGACGTGCCTTTTTTTTATGTCCGGCGCGGCCCTGCCGGACCTTCACATCGCTGCGCGATCATGAGCCTCCCGAACCGGGATTTCGCCCTGCATCGGCGGCCGCGCAGACCGCGATTGAGTCCATGAACCACATCCGCAATTTCTCCATCATTGCCCACATCGACCACGGCAAGAGCACGCTCGCCGACCGGATCATCCAGCGCTGCGGCGGCCTGTCGGACCGGGAGATGGAGGCACAGGTGCTGGACTCGATGGACATCGAGCGCGAGCGCGGCATCACGATCAAGGCCCAGACCGCGGCGCTGCAGTACAAGGCCAAGGACGGCAAGGTCTACAACCTGAACCTGATCGACACGCCCGGGCATGTGGACTTCTCCTATGAGGTGAGCCGCTCGCTGTCGGCCTGCGAGGGTGCGCTGCTGGTGGTCGATGCCTCGCAGGGCGTCGAGGCGCAGACGGTGGCGAACTGCTACACCGCGCTGGACTTGGGCGTCGAGGTGGTGCCGGTGCTGAACAAGATGGATCTGCCCAACGCCGATCCCGACAACGCCAAGGCCGAAATCGAAGACGTGATCGGCATCGATGCCGACGACGCCATCCCCTGCAGCGCCAAGACCGGCATGGGCATCGACGAGATCCTGGAGGCGGTGATCGCCCGCATGCCGCCGCCCAAGGGCGTGGTGGACGCACCGCTGCGCGCGATGATCATCGACTCCTGGTACGACGCCTATGTGGGCGTGGTGATGCTGGTGCGCGTGGTCGACGGCACCTTGAAGAAGGGCGAGCGCATCCGCATGATGGCCTCGAACGCCGTCTACCCGGCCGACAACCTGGGCGTGTTCTCGCCCAAGTCGGAGTCGCGCGATCAGCTGAACGCGGGCGAGGTGGGCTTCGTCATCGCCGGCATCAAGGAGCTGCAGGCCGCCAAGGTCGGCGACACCATCACGCTGGAAAAGAAGCTGCCCAACAACCTGGGCACGGCCGAGGCGCCGCTGCCGGGCTTCAAGGAGATCCAGCCCCAGGTGTTCGCCGGCCTGTATCCGACCGAGGCCAGCGAGTACGACCAGCTGCGCGACGCGCTGGAAAAGCTCAAGCTCAATGACTCCTCGCTGCGCTACGAGCCCGAGGTCAGCCAGGCGCTGGGCTTCGGCTTCCGCTGCGGCTTCCTGGGCCTGCTGCACATGGAGATCGTGCAGGAGCGCCTGGAGCGCGAGTTCGACCAGGACCTGATCACCACCGCGCCCAGCGTGGTCTACGAGGTGGTGCTGGGCGACGGCGAGGTGATCGAGGTCGAGAACCCGTCCAAGATGCCCGAGATCGGCCAGATCCAGGAGATCCGCGAGCCCATCGTCACCGTGCATCTGTACATGCCGCAGGACTATGTGGGCCCGGTGATGACCCTGGCCAACCAGAAGCGCGGCAACCAGATCAACATGGCCTACCACGGGCGTCAGGTCATGCTGACCTACGAGATGCCGCTGGCCGAGATCGTGCTGGACTTCTTCGACAAGCTCAAGAGCGTGTCGCGCGGCTATGCCTCGATGGACTATGAGTTCAAGGAGTACCGAGCCTCCGACGTGGTGAAGGTCGACATCCTGATCAACGGCGACCGCGTCGATGCCCTGTCCATCATCGTCCACCGCCTGCAGGCCCAGTTCCGCGGCCGCGGCGTGGCGGCCAAGATGCGCGAGCACATCCCACGCCAGATGTACGACGTGGCCATCCAGGCCGCGATCGGCGCCAACATCATCGCCCGCGAGAACATCAAGGCGCTGCGCAAGAACGTGCTGGCAAAATGCTACGGCGGCGACATCACCCGCAAGCGCAAGCTGCTGGAAAAGCAGAAGGCGGGCAAGAAGCGCATGAAGCAGATCGGCTCCGTCGAGGTGCCGCAAGAAGCCTTCCTGGCCATCCTCCAAGTTGAAGATTAAAGGCTATCGATACTCAATGAGTGCCCTGACCGGAATTCTCTACGCCGCCCTGATCGCCTACCTGGGCGGCTGGTATACCGGCTACTGGAGCGGCAATTTCGCGCTGCTGCTCTTCATCCTCACCGCGGTCACGCTGGCCTACTGGCTGGCGGAGCGCTTCCATTTTGCGCCGGCGCGCCAGCGCGCCGCGGCCAGCCTGACCGAGGCTGACGCCCAGCGCCGCGCCGCGCTGGCGGCCCAGGGCATCGCCCGGGTGGACGGCGACGTGGCCTCGGCCCGCGAATCGGTGCTGCGCCAGCCCTGGTGGCTGGACTGGACCGCCGGCCTGTTCCCGGTGATCCTGATCGTCTTCCTGCTGCGCAGCTTCCTGTTCGAGCCCTTCAAGATCCCTTCGGGCTCGATGGTGCCGACCCTGCTGGTGGGCGACCTGATCCTGGTGAACAAGTTCCACTACGGCGTGCGCCTGCCGGTGATCAACAAGAAGATCATCAGCAACAACGAGGTGCAGCGTGGTGACGTGATGGTGTTCCGCTACCCCGAGGACACCAGCCTGGACTTCATCAAGCGCGTCGCCGCCATTCCCGGCGACGAGGTGGCCTACCTGAACCAGAAGGTCTACATCAACGGCAAGCCGGCCGAGCTGCAGCCCCAGGGCGACTACTACGACGAGGACAGCCTGGCCTACCGCCCGCGCTTCCTGGAGAAGCTGGGCGCCAAGGACCACCAGATCCTGGTCGACCCGAAGCGCCAGCCGCTATTCCGCGCCGACCGCCGCGACGGCCCCTTCCCCTACCAGGACCACTGCAAGTACAGCCCCGAGGGCGTGACCTGCAAGGTGCCGGCCGGCCATTACTTCATGCTGGGCGACAACCGCGACAACTCGCGCGACTCGCGCTTCTGGGGCTTTGTGCCGGACGAGAACATCGTCGGCAAGGCCTTCTTTGTCTGGATGAATTTCGGTAATCTCAAGCGCATTGGCGGCTTCAACTAACCAACCATGACGTCCATACACGGAGGGATCGGATCGATGCGTCAGCACCAGCAATGCGGCCTGCACCAGCGGCAGCGCGGTATCAGCCTGATCGGCCTGTTGTTCTGGGCCGTGTTCCTGGCCTGCACCGGCGTCGTGGCGGCGCGGGTCTTCCCCACCGTGATGGAGTACTACACGATCCAGAGCGTGGTGAACCGCATCGCCAAGGGCAACCCGGCCACGGTGCCGGCGGCGCGCGCCGAGTTCGAGCGCATCAAGCAGGTCGAGTATTCGATCCAGAGCATCAGCGGCAGCGACCTGCAGATCAGCAAGGACAACGACAAGGTCCAGATCAGCTTCGCCTACGAGCGCCAGGTCGAGCTGTTCGGCCCGGCCTTCCTGCTGCTCAAGTATCAGGGCCGTTCGCAGTAAAACGCGGCTCTGTTGTATTGTTCCCGTCATGAGCCCGATGTCGTCGTCCCTCGAATCCCTGCAGCAGCGCCTGGGTTACCGTTTCTCCGAGACGGGCCTGCTGGTGCGCGCGCTGACGCATCGCAGCTTCGGCGCCGACCACAACGAACGCCTGGAGTTCCTCGGCGACGCGGTGCTGAGCCTGGCCGTCTCCAGCCTGCTGTATGAGCGCTACGCCGGCTCCGACGAGGGCGACCTGACCCGCATCCGTGCCCATCTGGTGCGCGAGGAAAGCCTGCACAAGCTGGCCCTGCAGTTGGGCCTGCCGCCGGTGCTGCGCCTCTCCGAGGGCGAGGCCAAGGGCGGCGGCGCGCAGCGCCCCTCGATCCTGGCCGACGCGCTGGAGGCGGTGATCGGCGCCGCCTTCACCGACGGCGGCTACGAGGCGGCCCACGAGATCGTGCGCGGCCTGCTGGGCGAGCTCATCACCAGCAGCGGCAGCGACAACTGGGCCAAGGATGCCAAGACCGCGCTGCAGGAATGGCTGCAGGCACGCCGACTGGCCGTGCCCAGCTACCGCATCGTCGAGACGCGCGGGCAGGCCCACAACCAGACCTTTGCCGTCGAATGCGCGGTACCGGCCCTGAGCCTCGCCACGCAGGGCGAGGGGCGTTCGCGCCGCGCCGCCGAACAAGACGCCGCCCGTCGCCTGCTCGACGAACTGATTGCCCGCGACAGGCCCGGATCTGGCTTGCGCGACTGATGAACCACCCCCTACGCGCTTCGCGCGCCCCCTCGAGGGGCGAGCCCGTAGGACCGGCAAAGCCAGATCCTCGGGCTCCGCTGGGCCCGCATGGCCTCTTGCGTAGAGGGGAGTAATGAAATGACTGACGAGACTATTTCGAAGCCGGTGGACCCCACCGTGCCGCAACGCTGCGGCCTGATTGCCATCGTGGGCCGCCCGAACGTGGGCAAGTCCACCCTGCTGAACGCCCTGGTGGGCCAGAAGGTCAGCATCACCTCCGCCAAGGCCCAGACCACCCGCCACCGCATCACCGGCGTGCGCACGGTCGAGGAGGCCCAGTTCGTGTTCGTCGACACGCCGGGCTTCCAGACCAAGCACAACGCCGCGCTGAACCGCAATCTGAACCGCACCGTGCATGGCGTGCTGGGCGATGTGGATCTGGTGCTGTTCGTCGTCGAGGCCGGCCGCTTCGGACTGGACGACGCCAAGGTGCTGTCCCTGCTGCCCGAGGACAAGCCGGTGGTGCTGATCGCCAACAAGCTGGATGCGGTGCACCGCCGCGCCGAGCTGGCGCCCTGGCTGAAGAGCATGCAGGAGCGGCGCAACTTCAGCGAGTTCGTGCCGCTGTCGGCCAAGAAGGCCGCCGACGTCACGCGCCTGTTCAAGATCCTCAAGCCCTACCTGCCCGAGCAGGGATGGTTCTACGACGAGGACGCGCTGACCGACCGCAGCGAGAAGTTCCTCGCCAGCGAGATCATCCGCGAGAAACTGTTCCGCCTGACCGGCGACGAGCTGCCCTATACCTCCACCGTCGTGATCGACAAATGGGAGGACGAGGGAGACCTGCGCCGCATCTCCGCCTCCATCGTCGTCGAGCGCGATGCCCACAAGGGCATGGTGATCGGCCAGGGCGGCGAGCTGCTCAAGCGCATCGGCTCCGAGTCGCGCCAGGAGCTGGAGCATCTGATGGATGGCCGCGTGTTCCTGGAGCTGTGGGTCAAGGTCCGCTCGGGCTGGGCCGATACCGAAGAGCATCTGCGTTCCTACGGCTACGAATGACGTGAGCCCCCCAGTCGCGAAGCTCCTGCCCCGCGGACCCGAAGGGGCCGCTGCGCAGCCCCTGGGCTCTGCCCGGCTTGGGGCGGCCCGGCGCCGGGCCTGATGCGTCGCCCGCCGGCGGTCCAGCAGGCCTTCGTCCTGCACCATTACGACTGGAGCGAGACCAGCCTGGTGCTGGATCTGTTCACACGCGAGCAGGGCCGCATGGCGGTGGTTGCCAAGGGCGCGAAGCGGCCCTATTCGCAGCTGCGCGCGGTGCTGCTGCCCTTCCAGCGCATCCAGGTCAGCCTGTCCAAGCCGGTCAGGGGGGAGGGCGGTGAAAGCGCCGCCGAGGTCGTCACCCTGCGCGGCGCGGAATGGGTGGGTGGCAACACCCTGCCGGCCGGCGCGGCGCTGTTCTCCGGTTATTACCTGAACGAGCTGCTCCTGAAGTTCCTGGCCCGCCAGGACCCGCATCCGGCGTTGTTCGATGCCTATGCCCAGACCCTGGCACGGCTCGATGAGGTGGCGCTGCGCGCCTTCGAGCTGTGCCTGCTGGCCGAGGTCGGGCTGCTGCCCGACCTGAGCGTCTCCACCACCACCCAGGCGCCGCTGGACGCGCAGCGCCTGTATGCGCTTTCGCCCGAGGCTGGCGTCGTGGCCGGATCCGATGCCGCCGCACCGGCCTTCAGCGGCGCGGCCCTGGTCGGCCTGCAGGCGGCGCTGCTGCATGGCAGCATGGCCGCGTTGCGGCAGGCTTGCGAGAGCGCACAGCTGCCGCCCCTGCGGCAGGCATTGCGCGGCCTGCTTCAATATCATCTGGGCCACAAGCCCCTGCGCACCCGCCAGGTGCTGCTCGATGTGCAAAAGCTCTTGGAGTGACATGAACCCGCTCGTTGCCCCCGATTCCCGCCATGACGGCGCGCGCTGCGCGCTGTCGGTCAATGTCAACAAGGTGGCCCTGCTGCGCAACACGCGCCATCTGGGCATTCCCAGCGTCAGCAAGGCGGCCGAGCTGTGCCTGGCCGCCGGCGCCCAGGGCATCACCGTGCACCCGCGGCCCGACGGTCGCCATATCCGCACGGCCGACGTGCATGAGCTGGCCGCGCTGCTGGGCAAGGACTGGCCCCGGGCCGAGTACAACATCGAGGGCAACCCGACCCAGAACCTGATGGACTTCGTGCGCCAGGTGCGACCGCATCAGGTCACCTTCGTGCCGGACAGCGAGGACCAGTTCACCTCCGACCATGGCTGGAACCTGCCGGCCGACATGGAGCGGCTGCGCCCGCTGGTGGCCGAATGCAAGAGCCTGGGCGTGCGCGTCAGCCTGTTCATGGACCCGATTCCCGCCGCCATGCCCTTCGTCGCCGAGCTGGGCGCGGAGCGCATCGAGCTCTACACCGAGACCTATGCCAGCGCCTGGGGCACCGAGCGCCAGGCCGAGGTGCTGGCCGGCTTCGCCGCCACCGCCCGGGCCGCGCTGGCCGTGGGCCTGGGCATCAATGCCGGCCATGACCTGAACCGCGACAACCTGACCGATTTCCTGCGCGCCGTGCCCGGCGTGCTGGAGGTGTCGATCGGCCATGCGCTGGTCGGCGACGCGCTGGAGTTGGGCTACGCGGAAACCGTGCGCGAATACCAGCGCGCGATCCAGAACGCCTACGCGCCATGATTTACGGCATCGGCACCGATATCTGCGACATCCGCCGCATCCGCGACACCCTGGAGCGGCGCGGCGAGCGCTTCGCCGAGAAGGTGCTGGGGCCGCATGAGCTCGAGGTGTTCCGCGCCCGCCGTGCCAAGGTCGAGGCGCGCGGCGTGGCCTACCTGGCCACCCGCTTTTCGGCCAAGGAGGCCTTCTCCAAGGCCATCGGCATGGGCATGCGCATGCCGATGACCTGGCGCGCCTGCGAGATCGTCAAGGCGCCGAGCGGCAAGCCCGAGATCCGCCTGCATGGCGAACTGGCCGCCTGGTTCGAGGCCCGGGGCCTGGCCGCCCATGTCACCGTCACCGACGAGACCGAATATGCGGCCGCCTTCGTGGTGGTCGAAACCGTCCGCAACTGATACCCGAGAAGCACATGCTCGACACCCCGCATGCACCGCTGGTGCTGGACATCGCCGGTCTGGCGCTGGACGCCAACGACCGCCGCCGCCTGGCCCATCCGCTGGTCGGCGGCCTGATCCTGTTCGCGCGCAATTTCGAGAGTCGCGCCCAGCTGACTTCGCTGACCGTCGAGATCAAGTCGATCCGCCCCGATGTGTTGATCGCGGTGGACCATGAGGGCGGCCGCGTGCAACGCTTCCGCACCGATGGCTTCACGCAGCTGGCCCCGATGCGCGCGCTCGGCGAGCTGTGGATGCAAGACGCGCTGCGCGCCACCGAGGCGGCCACCGCGACCGGCTTTGTGCTGGCCGCCGAGCTGCGCGCCTGCGGCGTTGACTTCAGCTTCACGCCGGTGCTGGACCTTGATTACGGCGAAAGCAGCGTGATCGGCGAGCGCAGCTTCCACCGCGACCCGCGCGTCGTCAGCCTCTTGGCCAAGAGCCTGATGCAAGGCCTGCTGCTGGCCGGCATGAGCAGCTGCGGCAAGCATTTCCCCGGCCATGGTTTCGTGAAGGCGGACAGCCATGTCGACATCCCGGTCGACAAGCGCGCCCTGAAGGCCATCCTGGCCGAGGATGCCAAGCCCTATGAATGGCTGGGCCTGAGCCTGTCGGCGGTGATGCCGGCCCATGTGATCTACCCCAAGGTCGATGCCCGCCCGGCCGGCTTCAGCCGCCGCTGGCTGCAGGAGATCCTGCGCGAGCGCCTGGGCTTCGGCGGCGCGATCTTCAGCGACGACCTGGGCATGGCCGGCGCGCGCGTGATCGAAGGGAAGCCGGTCGGCTTCACCGAGGCCGCGCTGGCCGCGCTGCAGGCCGGCTGCGATCTGGCGCTGCTGTGCAACCAGTCCCATGTGGGACAGGGCGAGGCGATTGACGAGGTGCTGGACGGCCTGACGGCCGCGCAGGTGCGCGGCGACTGGACGCCCGATCCCGACAGCGAATCGCGCCGCCTGGACCTGCTGCCGCAGACCGTGCCGCTGACCTGGGACGAGCTGATGCGCAATGCGCGCTACCTTGCCGCGGTGGAGCGGCTGGCCTAGGCGACGGCCTCTTCTCGCGATCCCAAAGAAAAACGCCGCCCGGGCTTGGCCCGAGGCGGCGTTTGTTTTGGCGCTGCCGTCACCGGAGCCCGAAGGCTCCGGCGTGGCGCCGATGAGGATCAGCTCTCGAAGGGCAGCTTGATTTGCGAGAGGTCCTTGCGGGTCTCGACCAGCACCAGCGGGCCCTCGTCGAGCACCACCACCGGCGGACGCTCGCGCGGCACATGGACCGGCTTGGGTTCGGCGGCCATCGCCTCCTGCGTGACGCGGATCTTGTCGGCGTCGGAGTTGACCCATTGCAGGCCCGCACCCTCGGCCACGGCCTGCAGCTCGCCCAGCGGCAGCACGAAGGCCGGCACGACGGCGGCCGGGGGAGCCACGGGGGCCGGTGCGGCCACGACCGGTGCCGGCGCGGTTTCGGCGGCAGCAGCGACAGCGGCGGGGGCTGCAGCGATCACTTCGGCCGGCTCGGCCGCGGCCGCGGCCTCGCCATTGCCTTCGGCGGCGCCATCCTGCACCTGATCCTCGCGGCGCTCGCGGCGATAGCGATCGCGGCTGCGGCGGCGGCGGCCGTCGCGGCCATGGCCCTCGCCGGCATCGTCGCCCTCGGCGCGCGCGACGCCGTCCTCGCCCTCGGTCGCGGCCTCATCGGCCGCGGCTTCGGGCGCCGGTGCGGCCTGGCCCTCACCGATGGCCAGCTCGCCCTGGTTGCCGGTCTGCTCGGCGCCTTCGGCACCGGCGCGGTCGCGGCCACCACGGCGGCGGCGGCGGCGGCCCTGGCGCTCCTCGCTCGAGCCCTCGGCCTCCTGGCCCTCGGCCTGGCTGTCGACGAAGGCCGGCGGTGCGTCGTGTGCGGCCGCGGCGGCGTTCAGGTCCAGCGCGGCCGTGTTCAGCTGTTGTTGCTGATCGTCGGCCGGGACACGCTGTTCCTTGCTGCGCTGCTCGCCGCGCGGACGGCGTTCACCGCCACGCTCGCCACGTTCGCCGCGCTCCTGGCGCTGCTCACCGCGCTGGGGGTCCTGCGCCTCCGGCTTGTCGGCGCGGTCCTGGCGGCGATTGCCACGCTCACCGCGTTCACCACGCTCGCCACCACGGTCGCCGCGCTCCTGGCGGGCTTCCTGCTGCGGCTTGTTGGCGCCGCCTTCGCGCTTGCGTTCACCGCCGCGCTCGCTGCGTTCGCCATCGCGGCGGTTGCCGCGGCCTTCGCCGCGACGTCCGTCGCCGCGCTTGCCGCTGCCGTCCTTGCCGCTGCGCTCGGTGCCGGTGCCCTCGGTCGGTTTGGCCTCGACGACCGGGGCGGGGGCGGGAGCGGCGCCGAACAGGTTCTTGATCCAGCCGAAGAAACCGCCACCGACGGCCGGGGCGGGCGCTGCCGGCGCGGCGGGGGCCGCGGCCTTAGCGACCGGCTCGGGCTTGGGCGGCGCGATCGGGGCCGGCTGCTCGGGCAGGATGCCCTTGATCACCGGTTCCTGCTTGTTCTTCTTGTCGCCGGCATCGCGACGGGTGATGCCCACCTCGTCGGTCGCCTCTTCGATCATCGTGTAGCTGGCCTGCAGGTTCTCCAGGCGCGGATCGTCGTGGCGCAGGCGCTCCAGCTTGTAGTTGGGCGTCTCGAGATGCTTGTTGGGCACCAGCAGCACGGTGACGCGCTGCTTCAGCTCGATCTTGGTGATCTCGGTGCGCTTCTCGTTCAGGAGGAAACTGGTGACCTCCACCGGCACCTGCACATGCACGGCGGCGGTGTTGTCCTTCATGGACTCTTCCTGGACCATGCGCAGGATCTGCAGCGCCGAGGATTCGGTGTCGCGGATATGGCCGGTGCCATTGCAGCGCGGGCAGGTGATGTGGCTGCCCTCGCTCAGCGCCGGGCGCAGGCGCTGGCGGCTGAGTTCCAGCAGGCCGAACTTGCTGATCGAGCTGAACTGCACGCGGGCGCGGTCCTGGCGCAGGGCGTCGCGCAGGCGCTGCTCGACGTCGCGGCGGTTCTTCGACTCTTCCATGTCGATGAAGTCGACCACGATCAGGCCGCCCAGGTCGCGCAGTCGCATCTGGCGCGCGATCTCGTCGGCGGCTTCCAGATTGGTGCGGGTGGCGGTTTCCTCGATGTCGCCACCGCGGGTGGCGCGCGCCGAGTTGACGTCCACCGAGACCAGGGCCTCGGTGTGGTCGATCACGATGGCGCCGCCGGACGGCAGGTTCACGGTGCGGCTGAAGGCCGTCTCGATCTGGTGCTCGATCTGGAAGCGGCTGAACAGCGGCGCGTCGTCGCGGTAGCGCTTCACGCGATGGCCCTGGTCGGGCATCACGTGGTTCATGAACTGATGCGCCTGCTCGAACAGGTCATCGGTGTCGATCAGGATCTCGCCGACATCGGCGGTGAAGTAGTCGCGGATCGCGCGGATCACCAGGCTGGATTCCTGGTAGATCAGGTAGGCGCCCTTGCCGCCCTTGGCCGCGTCGTCGATCGCGGTCCAGAGCTTGAGCATGTAGTTCAGGTCCCACTGCAGCTCGGCGGCGGAACGGCCGATGCCGGCGGTGCGGGCGATCAGGCTCATGCCCTTCGGGTACTCGAGCTGGTCGAGGTTTTCCTTCAGCTCCTCGCGGTCCTCGCCCTCGATGCGACGGCTGACGCCGCCGCCGCGCGGGTTGTTGGGCATCAGCACCAGGTAGCGGCCGGCCAGCGAGACGAAGGTGGTCAGGGCCGCGCCCTTGTTGCCGCGCTCTTCCTTCTCGACCTGGACCAGCAGTTCCTGGCCTTCCTTGATCGCGTCCTGGATCTTGGCCGAGCGCACATCGGTGCCCTCGCGGAAGTACTGGCGCGAGATTTCCTTGAAGGGCAGGAAGCCGTGGCGGTCCTCGCCGTAGTCGACGAAGCAGGCCTCCAGCGAAGGCTCGACGCGGGTCACGACGGCCTTGTAGATATTGCCCTTGCGCTGTTCGCGGCCTTCGATCTCGGTCTCGAAGTCCAGCAGCTTCTGGCCATCGACGATGGCCAGGCGACGCTCTTCCTGCTGCGTCGCATTGATCAGCATGCGTTTCATGTCGTTCTTCTCCTCACGCGCTGGCGGCCTGTGTTTGCCGGCAAGCGCGCAACATCGGTCACGCCGCCCATGGCCCCGTGGCCGGAGGGCGACTCATCGATGCACGTGCAGACGTGGAAGAACCGAGGAAGGAATCGCCCTGGACTGGTGGTGATCGAGAGAACAGGTCGTCGATCAGACCATCAGCGTTGGCGCGTGCGTGAGATCAACGACAGGCGGTGCCGCACGCCTCCATTCCCGGCGCGCAAACTGCGCGGCCCTGCCACGGCCCGGGATGCGCGCCGCGCCGGCCAGATCCTGATAAGGACAGGGCCGGGGCTGCATCCGCAAGCGGTGAGGGGTGGGGGAGGTCAGAGGAAGGCTCATCCGCGAGGACTGACGCTGATTGACGCTGGTCCGAGGTCCCGCTCGCCCGCGCCATTGCGCGGAACAAGGATCGGAGGCCTCGGGCCATGTAAACCTTATTCTTTGCCGCTCCCCGCCCGCTGTGCTTTTTCAGCAGCTCCGGCGGGGCTCGACAGGGTTCTTGCTACGTTTGCGCTGCCGCATGCCCGCGAAGGCCGCCCGGTCACTTGGGGACAGGGCCCGCCGTCTCAAACACGCGTTGCATCACCTGGGTTGGATCCGGCGCACCGGACCCGCCACGCCTGCGCCGTTTGTCTCCGATCTGTAAGAGCCCGGTTAAAATCAGGCAAATCAAATACTTACGGCGCAATCGTGGTTCGGAACATTATAAGGGCTAAAGCGGGCCCGAAAGCTGGGGTCCGCCCCAGGCCGCCCCAGCCTGCCGCGCCAGCCGGTAAGCGTCCGCCAACTTCAGCCGTTCCAGCCCCAACGGCGTCTGTCCCGGCGCCGGTCGTACGACATGTGCAGATCGACGAAGGCTCGGCGGGGCAGCGCCTGGACAACTTCCTGCTGCGCGAACTCAAGGGCGTGCCCAAGACCCATATCTACCGGGTCATCCGCGCCGGCGAGGTGCGCATCAACAAGGGCCGGGCCCAGGCCGACAGCCGCCTGGCCCTGGGCGACGAGGTACGCATCCCGCCGGTGCGCCTGCCCGAGCGCGTGACGGCCAAGCCGGACTATGTGCCGGCCAAGGAGTTCCCGGTCGTCTATGAGGACGAGCACCTGATCGCGGTCAACAAGCCGGCCGGCGTCGCGGTGCATGGCGGCTCCGGCGTCAGCTTCGGCGTGATCGAGCAGCTGCGCCAGGCGCGGCCGCAGGCCAAATTCCTGGAGCTGGTGCACCGGCTGGACAAGGAGACCTCGGGCCTCTTGCTGATCGCCAAAAAGCGCTCGGCGCTGACCGCGCTGCAGGACCAGTTCCGCGAACGCGAGACGGGCAAGACCTATGCCGCCCTGGTGATCGGCGACTGGGCCGAGAACAAGAAGGTGGTCGACGTAGCCCTGCTGAAGTTCACCGGCGCCGATGGCGAGCGCTGGGTGCGGGCGGTCACCAGCTCGCATGATCCGCAGGCCGAACAGGCCAAGCGCTCGATCAGCCTGGTGCGGGTGGCCGAGCGCCTGGCCGGCTACAGTCTGCTCGATGTCACGATCAAGACCGGCCGCACGCACCAGATCCGCGTCCACCTGGCCCATGAGGGCCATCCGATCGCCGGCGATCCCAAATATGGCGACTTCGATGCCAACCGGGCCATGGCCCGCGGCGCGCTGAAGTTCGACCGCATGTTCCTGCATGCCAAGCGCCTGAAGTTCGCCCATCCGGCCAGCGGCGCCGAGATCGAGCTGCTGGCGCCGCTGCCGCCCGACTGCGAACGGCTGCTGGCCAGCCTGAGGACCCCATGAGCACCCGTCCCCAACGCTTCGACCTGATCGTGTTCGACTGGGACGGCACCCTGTTCGACTCGACCGCGCTGATCACCCGCTGCATCCAGCGCGCCGCCGAGGACCTGGGCCTGCCGCGCCCCAGCGACGCGCAGGCCAGCTATGTGATCGGCATGGGCCTGCACGAGGCCCTGGCCCATGCGGTGCCGGGCCTGGACCCGGCGCGCTACCCGGAGCTGGGCCAGCGCTATCGCCACCATTACTTCGCGGCCCAGCATGAGGTGACCCTGTTCCATGGCACCCTGGAGATGCTGGCCGCGCTGAAGGCGCGCCATCATTGGCTGGCGATCGCCACCGGCAAAAGCCGCCGCGGCCTGGACGAGGCGCTGAAGATCGCGCCCGAGCTGGGCGCGCTGTTCGACGGCAGCCGC
Organism: Roseateles sp. DAIF2; assembly: GCF_015624425.1. Classification (NCBI taxonomy): domain Bacteria; kingdom Pseudomonadati; phylum Pseudomonadota; class Betaproteobacteria; order Burkholderiales; family Sphaerotilaceae; genus Roseateles; species Roseateles sp. DAIF2. The sequence goes on from NZ_CP049919.1 coordinate 1,583,095, forward strand.
ACCGCCGACGAGACCGCCGGCAAGCCCAATCCGCTGATGCTCAAGGAGCTGATGCGCGAGTTCGGTGTCGAGCCCGAGCGCACCCTGATGATCGGCGACACCAGCCACGACCTGCTGCTGGCGCTGAACGCCGGCACCGCCAGCGTCGGCGTCGGCTATGGCGCCCATGACCACGAGACCTTCGACGAATTCCGGCCGCTGCACATCGCGCATTCGGTGCCCGAGCTGCATGCCTGGCTGATCGAGAACGCCTGATGACGACCGACCCGACCCCCGACCCGCTGCCGCTGTGCCGCTCCGACGAGCTGCAGGAGCGTGGCCGCGCCCATACCTTCGACGTGCTGCAATGGCGTGAGCCGGCGCGTGCCTTCGCGCTGCGCTTCGACGGCCAGGTGGTGGCCTATCTGAACCGCTGCGCCCATGTGCCGACCGAGATGGACTGGCAGGAGGGCGAGTTCCTGGACCGCGACAAGCAGTACATCATGTGCTCGATCCATGGCGCGGTCTACGACCCGCTGACCGGCAAATGCGTGACCGGCATGTGCGGCCGCATGGGCCTGACCAAGATCGCCGTGACGGAACGCGAGGGTCAGGTCTATTGGTATCCTAGCCGCGACACCAAGCCGGCTTTCGAAGACTGAGCCAGAACCCAGGCGCCGCCCGCGCCCATCCCATCATGAATTCCAACGACGACCTGCCCCCGCCCATCGGCGAACCCCTGGGCGTGCCACCCCGTCCGGCCCCGGCGGCCGGGAGCTATGAAACGGTGATGGCGCAATTCGCGCGCGACTACCTGCGCGACCGCCGCAGCGAGCGCCGCTGGCGCGGCTTCTTCCGCCTGGCCTGGCTGGCGCTGATTGTGGTGCTGATGTACCTGCTGTTCTCGCAGCGCCATCCGGGCTCGGCGCCGTCGACCCCGCACAGCGCCCTGGTCGAGGTGCGCGGCGAAATCGCGGCCGACACCGAGGCCAGCGCCGAGCTGATGGTCTCGGCGCTGAAGAGCGCCTTCGAGGACCAGGGCGCGCAGGCGGTGATCCTGCGCATCAATTCGCCGGGCGGCAGCCCGGTGCAGGCCGGCATCGTCAACGACGAGATCCGCCGCCTGAAGGCCAAGCACAACAAGAAGGTCTACGCGGTCGTCGAGGAGATCTGCGCCTCCGGCGCCTACTACATCGCCGCCGCGGCCGACGAGATCTATGTCGACAAGGCCTCGGTGGTCGGCTCGATCGGCGTGCTGATGGACGGCTTCGGCTTCACCGGCCTGATGGACAAGGTCGGCGTCGAGCGCCGCCTGCTGACCGCGGGCAGCAACAAGGGCATGCTGGACCCGTTCTCGCCGGAGAACCCGCAGCAAAAGGCCTATGCCCAGGCGATGCTGGACCAGATCCACCAGCAGTTCATCACGGTGGTCAAGCAGGGCCGCGGCAAGCGCCTGAAGGAAGCCCCGGAGACCTTCACCGGCGTGTTCTGGAACGGCGAGGAGGCCGTCAAGCTGGGCCTGGCCGACCATTTCGGCAACCTCGACTTCGTCGCCCGCGAGGTGGTGAAGGCCGAGGAGGTGATCGACTACACGCCGCGCGACAACGTCGCCGAGCGCCTGGCCAAGCGCTTCGGCGCGGCGATGGGCGAGGGCGCGGTGAAGGCGCTGCGCTCGCTGGCACCGATCCGCTGAGCCGGTCTGGAGTGAGTACCCCCGGGCGCTGCGGCGCCCCTGTTACTGCTTGTTTTCCCTCTGTCGAACGGCCGCATCGGCGCCATGCCCCGATGCAATAATCCGGCCCAACTTGAAACGCCAGACCCGGCTCGGCGAGGCACGGCATGGATATTGACGATCTGAACGAGGGGGGCAGGCAGCCCGAATCGGTGGCGGCGGTCCTGAAGGTGTTTGCGATCCTGCAAGCCCTGTCCGAACAGCGCGACACGGGCATCTCCGACCTGTCGGTGCGCCTGGCCATGCCCAAGGCCACGGTCTACCGCTTCCTGCAGACGATGAAGACCCTGGGCTACGTGCGCCAGGAGTCGGACAGCGAGCGCTACGGCCTGACAATGAAGGCCTTCGAGCTCGGCACCAAGGCGCTGCAGTATCCCGAACTGGTCGACCTGGCCAAGCACCCTATGCAGATGCTGGCCGACCAGACCGGCGAGACCGTGCACCTGGGCATGCTGATCGACAGCGAGATCATCTATGTGCACAAGGTCGACTCACGACACATGCTGGGCATGTATTCGCGCGTCGGCCGCCGCGCGCCGCTGCACTGCACCGCGATCGGCAAGGTGCTGATGGCCTGGGAGCATCCGGAGCGCCGCGCGCTGGTGCTGAAGGGCGCGGAGTTCAAGCGCTTTCGCGCCAAGACCATCGTCGAGCCGGAGGCCTTCGCGGCCGAGCTGGAGCGCATCAAGGCCCAGGGCTTCGGCGAGGACCGCGAGGAGTTCGACGAACATATCCGCTGCCTGGGCGTGCCGATCTTCGACCGTCTGGCGCAGCCGATCGCCGGCCTCAGCGTCAGCTTCCCGAACTTCCGCTATGACGAGGCCAAGGCGCCCGAGGTGGTGCGCATGCTGCAGACCGTCAGCCGCGAGATCTCGGCCCGCCTGGGCTGCAGCCGCTTCCCGCTGGAGGCCGCGATGAACGCGGCCGCGGCGGCGGCGCTGGTCGAGGGGAGCTGAGCCCTTGACGCAGACCCTGGTGAAGACGCCGCGGCGCCCCCGTACCCTGGCCCTGGGCCTGGTGGAGGCGCTCAGCGAGCGCATCCGCAGCGGCGCGCTGGCCACCGGCGACCGGCTGCCCACCGAGGCGGCCATCATGGCCGAGTTCGAGGTCAGCCGCACCGTGGTGCGCGAGGCCATCTCCAAGCTGCAGGCCGCCGGCCTGGTCGAGACGCGCCATGGCATCGGCAGCTTTGTGCGCGGCCTGGGCGAGGGCGAGGCCTTTCGCGTCGGGCCGCAGCAGCTGGCGACCCTGAACGACGTGGTCGCGCTGCTGGAGCTGCGCATCGGCGTCGAGACCGAGGCCGCGGCGCTGGCCGCGCAGCGCCGCAGCGCCGCGCAGCTGGCGCTGATGCACGAGGCCCTGGCCGCCTTCGACGCGGCGGCCGAGGCCGGGCGCGACGCGGTGGCGGCCGATTTCCAGTTCCATCTGGAGATCGCGCGCGCCACCGGCAATGCGCATTTCGAGCAGCTGATGGGCACCCTGGGCGCGCCCAGCATCCCGCGCGCGCGCCTGCCGGGCCTGGAGCAGGTGGATCCGGCGGAGCGCCTGGCCTACCTGAAGCGGGTCAATGCCGAGCATCGGGACATCCTGGATGCGATCGCTGCGCAGGACGCCGAGGCGGCCCGCGCCGCGATGCGCACCCATCTGGCCAACAGCCGGGAGCGCCGCCGCCGCGCGGCCGCGGCGGCCCTGGCCGATCCGGGCTGATCAGCGGCCGGCCGGCAGCAGTTCCAGCGCCTGCTCCAGGCTCAGCTGGTCGACCAGGGCGCCGGAGCCCTGGGCCGGCTGCTGGGCCTCGATCGCATGGGCGAACTGCACCGCGGGGTCCTGCTGCAGGCGGCGGTACAGCGCGTCCAGGCGCGGGTAGTCGCTGCGGTTGAGCACGCGGTGGAAGTCGTTCCAGCGGGCGATGCCGGCGAAGTAGGCGTCCGCGGCGCTGCGCTGCTCGCCCAGCAGCCAGGGGCCGTCGCCGATCAGCTGTTCCAGCTTGGCATGGGCATGGGCCACCTTGGCATGGCCATGGGCCACCAGCAGCTGTTGCTCGGCGCTGCCCTCGGCGGTGTGCTCCAGCGCGTACCACAGCGGCGAGAAGGCGCCGAAGAAGGTGGTGTTCAGGAAGGCCAGCATCTGGTTGAGCCGGTCGAACTCGGGCGTGCCCTGGGCAAAGCCCAGGCCGCTGTCGATGCCCTGCGCCGCGATGTGGTTCTGGATCGCCATGCTTTCGCTGATCAGATGGCCCTGGGGGGTCATCAGGGTCGGCGTCTCGCCCAGCGGGTTCAGGCGGCGATAGACCTCGCTGCTGACCTGCTCGGGCATCTCGATGCGGCTCAGCCGGTAGGGCTTGCCCAGCCATTCCAGCGCGACGATGGAGCCGAAGGAGCAGCCCTCGGGCACGCCGTAGAACAGGATGGGGGCCGGGGTGACGGTGGCGTTGGCGGCGGTGGTGTTCTGGGTCGTCATATACAAATCTCTCTGGATGGTTGCTTGATGGTTTGAAGGGTCTCGAAGCGGTGGGTTGTTTTGCCCCGCCGTTCGATGGACTGAAATTTACTTCCGTGGACATTGGGCGACTAGATGGCGTTTTGTCGACTCATGGTTCACATTTGTGGACAATCCGGGCATGACGAGCCTGATGAACCTGAACGACCTGCAGTTCTTTGCCCATGTGGTGGAGCAGGGGGGCTTCACCGCGGCCTCGCGCCGGCTGGGCGTGCCCAAGTCCACGCTGAGCAAGCGCCTGGGCGAGCTGGAGGCGGCGCTGGGGGTGCGCCTGCTGCACCGCAGCTCGCGCAGCCTGGCGCTGACCGATGTTGGGCGCGACTTCTACCGCCATGCGCGCGCCGCGCTGATCGAGGCCGAGGCGGCGCTGGCCGTGGTCCACCAGCGCCTGGCCGAGCCGAGCGGCACGGTGCGCCTGACCTGCTCGGTGCCGGTGGCGCAGTTCTACCTGGCCGGCCTGGTGCCGGCCTTGGCGCTGCGCCATCCGAAGCTGCGCCTGGAGCTGCATGTGACCGACCGCTTCGTCGATCTGGCCCAGGAGGGCTTCGACATCGCGGTGCGCAGCCATTTCGGGCCGCTGCCCGATTCCAGCCTGGTGCAACGGCGCATTGCGGTGGAGCCGATCTGGCTGCTGGCCGCACCGGCCTATCTGCGGGCCGCGGGGCGGCCGGAGGCGCCTGAGGACCTGGCCGCGCATGAGGCGCTGCTGACCGCGCCGAGCGCTCTCACCTGGACCCTGTGGCCGCAGGACGAAGGCGCGGCGGTGCCGGTGAGCCCGCGCCCGCGCCTGGTGGCCGACGAGTCGGTGGTGCTGATGCAGGCCGCGGCGGCCGGCCTGGGCATCACCTGCCTGCCGGCCGGCATGTGCCGGGCCGAACTAGACGCGGGCCGGCTGGAGCGGGTGCTGCCGGACTGGAGCGCCGGGCGCGTCATCACGACGCTGTTGATGCCCGAACGCCGCAGCCAGCTGCCGGGCGTGCGCGCGGTGGTCGAGTTCCTGGCCGAGAGCCTCGCCGAACCCGACTGAGCGCGCCGGCCGGCCTCAGAAGTTGTGGCGCATGCCCAGCTCGACGCCGGTGGAATCGCCGCCGCCGGCCATGCCCGAGGCCCCGCCCGGCACCGCGTAGCTGGCCCCGCCCTTGTTGGCGACGCGTGCCACCGTGGCGTAGAGCGCGCTGCGCTTGGACAGGTCGTAGACATAGCCCAGACCCAGCTGGTCGGCGTCGTTGCGGTCGATCGCGGTGTTGCCGACGCGGCCCTGCAGGTCGACCCGGTTCCAGGACAGCTTCAGCTGGCCCGGGCCCAGCGGCACCCAGGCGCCCAGCAAGGTCTGGGTCTGCTTGGCCGCGCCGAGCTTGAACTGGCGCCAGGCCAGCGAGGCGCGCAGCGGGCCGAAGTTGTAGCTGCCACCCAGGGCCCAGTCGTCCAGCGCGTCGCTGCCGGTCAGGTTGTTCTCGCTGCGGGTGTAGGCCGCGGCGATGTTGAAGCTCTTGTTCGCGTAGCCTACGCGCGCACCGGCCAGCTTGTGCTGGCCGTTGGCCGCCGTGCCGCCCTCACCGGCGGCCAACATCAGGCCGCCCTCGATCCCGCCCAGGCCGGCCGGCAGCAGCCATTGCAGCGCGTTGCTGGAGCGCACCGTGCTGTTGGCGCCGCTGCCGAAGGCCGCGCGCAGCGGGCCCTGCGGCGTGGCCGAGACGAAGATGTTGGCGCCCGCGACGCCGACATAGGAGAAGGGGTCGTAGCGGCTCCAGTTGCTGTAGCTGGGCACGAAGTCGCGCCCGGCGCGCAACTCGCCGAACTGCTTGCTGACCAGGCTGACGGTGGCGCGGCGGTCCCAGAACATCGTGCCGGAGGCCTGCGTGCCGCTGTCCAGCAGGATGCCATGCTCCAGGTGGAAGCCGGCGCTGAGGCCGCCGCCCAGGTCCTCGCTGCCGCGGATGATGATGCGGCTGGTCGAGTTGCCGCCGCTGACCAGCGAGCTGACGCCGCCGCGGCCCTCGTTCTTGACATGCCGGACCGCCGCATCGGCGATGCCCGACAGGGTGACCTGGCTGCCGCTCTGCGCCCAGGCCGAACCCGCCAGCAGGGCCAGCGCGCCGAGTGCGCAGGCCGACGGGGTGATGATGGTCTTGATCCCTCGCATGGATAGGTCTCCGTTGTTGTTCTGCTTCAGTCCGCGGTCAGCTTGGCCTGCTGCACGACGCGCTTCCAGCGCTGCAGCTCGTCCTTCACCAGGCTGCCGAACTGCTCGGGCGTGCTGGTCTCGACATCGGCGCCATGGTCCTCGATGCGTTTGACGATCTCCTTGTCGGCCAGCACCTGGTTCAGCGCCTTGTTGAGCTGGACGATGATGGGCTTCGGGGTCTTGGCCGGCGCGAAGAAGCCGTACCACTGCTGCACCTCGACGCCGTCGATGCCGACCTCCTTCAGGGTCGGCACCTCGGGCAGTTCGGCCAGGCGCTTCGGGCCGGCCACCGCCAGCGCGCGCAGCTTGCCGGCCTTGACCGAGGCATAGGCGGTGAAGGCGCTGGGGAACATGAAATGGGTCTGGCCGGCGATGGTGTCGTTGACCGCCGGGGCCGAGCCCTTGTAGGGCACGCCGCCCATCGTCGCGCCGGTCTTCAGCTTGAACAGCTCGGCCGCGAAATGCGGCGCGGTGCCGTTGCCGGCCGAGGCATAGAAGTAGTCGTCCGGCTTGGCCTTCAGCTGGGCCAGCATGTCCTTGACGTCCTTCACCGGCACCTTGGTGCTGGCCACCAGCACGGTGGGCGAGTAGCCGACCAGGCCGATCGGCTCGAAGTCCGCCACCGGGTCGTAGCGCAGCTTCTGCAGCGCCGGATTCATGCCATGGGTGGCGATGTAGCCGAAGAACAGCGTGTAGCCGTCGGCCGGTGCGCGCGCCACATATTCGCTGGCGATCGAGCCGGTGGCGCCGGCGCGGTTCTCGATGATCACGGTCTGGCCCAGCATGCTCTGCAGCTTCTGGCCGATGGTGCGGGCCATCGCGTCGTTGCCGCCGCCGGCCGCGGTGGGCACGACGATGGTGATGGTCTTGGCCGGGTAGTTGGCCAGCGCCGGGCCGGCCAGCGTGAGGCCGGCGGCCAGCAGCGCCAGCGAGCGGCGCGACAGGCGAAGGTTAGTGGTCATGGACTTGTCTCCTGTTGTTGTGAAGCGAGAAAAAAGAACGGACGAAGCCGGCCGCGCGGCCTGCGCGCGAGCGGCTTCAGGCAAAGGCGTAGGGCGGGATCTGCAGATGGCCCTGCAGGATCTTGCGAGCGGTGCGCAGCAGCGCGGCGCGTTCGATGCGCGCCTCGGCACCCTGGCCGCTCAAGGTCACTTCTACCTGGATGCGGCCCTGCGGATGCAGCACCGCGATCGCATGCCGCCCCTCGGCGAAGGGCTGTGTGGCGCTGGCGACGGTGCCGGGCAGGGCGAGCGCGGTGGCCACGCCGATCGCACCGGTCACCGCATGCGAGGCATGGCAGCGCTTGGGCGTGAAGTAGCGCGAGCGGATGCTGAGGGCGTCGTCGCCCGGCGCGACGATCACCGGCTTGGGAATCACGCTGTTCGACACGTCGCCCAGCCCCATCTGCCGGCCCGCGGCCAGGCGCAGCCGCTCCAGGCGCAGCAGCAGCGGGCGGTTCGCGTCCAGCTCGGCGGGCGTTTCGCGGCCGCTCAGGCCGAGGTCGGCGGCGCGCACCAGCATCAAGGGCATCGCGGCATCGATGCAGCTGACCTCAACGCCTTCGATCAGGTCGATGCGCTGGCCGGTCGGGAACACCGAGCCGGTCACCGCGCCCCAGGCATCGAGGAAGTTGAGTCGGATCGGCGCCGCGGTACCGGCCACGCCATCGATGCCGATGTCGCCCTCGTAGATCACGCGCCGGCCCGGCGTCTGCACCGTCACGTCGATGCGCGAGCGGGTGTTGACGTTGTAGACGCGCAGGGTGGTCTCGCCCTCCTGCGCCTCGACCAGGCCTTGTTCGATCGCGAACGGTCCGACGCCCGACAGCATGTTGCCGCAGTTGGGCCGCGTGTCGACCGAGCATTGGCCGACGCCGACCTGGGCGAACAGATAGTCGACATCGCAGCCCGGCTGCTGCGAGCGCGAGACGATCGCGACCTTGCTGGTCAGGCTGCTGCCGCCGCCGATGCCGTCGATCTGCAGCTGGTCGGCAGCGCCGATCGCGCCGATCAGCGCGCGGTCACGCAGCGCTTCATCCGCGGGCAGCCACTCGCGCAGGAAGAAGGGGCCGCGCGAGGTGCCGGCGCGCATCAGGACACAGGGCAGGGTCAGTGTTTGCAACATGGCCCGGATCTTGGGTCAGGGACTCATGCATGTGAATTGCGTAGTTATGATCGATTGATCCGAAATGAACATCAATCGAAAAGGACGCTGCGATGGCCGTCAACTTCGACCTCAACGATCTGCAGGCCTTCCGTGCGGTGGCCGAGCTGGGCAATTTCCGGCGCGCGGCCGAGGCGGTGCATATCTCGCAGCCGGCCTTCAGCCGGCGCATCGACAAGCTCGAAGAGGCGCTGGGCGTCAAGCTGCTGGAGCGCACGACGCGGCGCGTCAGCCTGACCGCGGTGGGCCGCGAATTCGCGCGCAAGACCCAGCTGATGCTGGATGAGCTGGACAACACGCTGCTGGGCATCCGCGGCGTCGCGGCCACGCGCATGGGCGAGGTGACGGTGGCCTGCGTGCCCTCGACGGTCTACTACTACCTGTCGCGCGTCGTGATGCGCTATCGCGAGCGCTACCCGAAGATCCGGCTGCGCGTCTTCGATGCCGGCGCCAACGAGGTGCTGAACCAGGTGGTGCGCGGCGAGGTCGATTTCGGGCTGAACTTCATCGGCAGTCAGGAGCCGGAGATCGAGTTCCAGTCCCTGCAGGAGGAGCGCTTCGTCGCCGCCTGCCGGCGCGACCATGCGCTGGCGAAGAAGCGCCAGGTGACCTGGAAGGATCTGTGCGCCTACGACTTCATCTCGGTGGCCAAGACCTCGGGCAACCGCCTGCTGCTGGACCAGGCGCTGGCCGGTGTTGCGCAGCGGCCCGAGAGCGTCTACGAGGCCCAGCATGTGACGACCCTCTTGGGCCTGGTCGAGGCGGGCCTGGGTGTGGCGGCCGTGCCCTCGATGGCGATGCCGGGCAAGGACCATCCGCTCTTGGTCAGCGTGCCGCTGGTGGAGCCGGCGGTGGTGCGCCAGGTCGGGCTGATCCGGCGCCGCAACCGCCAGCTCTCGCCGGCGGCGCAGCAGCTCTACGACTTCTTCCTGGAGATGAAGCAGCAGCCGGCGCGGCTGGGCCGCGCCAAGGCCGCGCGCTGAGCGGTGCTCAGTGGCAGCCGCCCTGCGGCGCAACGCTGGAGCCGGCGGGGCAGGGCGGCTTGGGCTGCTGGGCCAGGCGGCGCTGGCGCGCGGCGGCAGCGATCTGGCCCTGGCGCTCGGCCTCCAGGCGCTGCTGGGCGATGCGGTCGCCCTCCACCGGGTCGGCCGCGCTGTGCATCGCCTCGGCGCGGCGGCGCGCGTTCTCGGCATTGGAACTGCTCTGCGCGGCGCGCGCCTCGCGGCTGATCTTCCAGTCGTCCATCGTGTAGCGGCCCTGGCCCTTGCGGCACTGGAACACGCGGCGGATCTCGTCCTGCATGAAGCTCTTCTCGGCGTCGCCCAGGCTGCGCGAATTGGCGCGGACCTCCATGTCGCGCAGCTCCTGATCGCCGGGGCAGTCGTTCACCGGCGCGCGGTTGCCGGCCTCGGGCGCGGCTTCGGCGCTGGGCTGCACGCGCAGTGCGTCGATCACATTGCCCTGCAGCTGGCGCGGGTCCATCGGCTGGCCGCTGCCGGGGCAGGGGCGGTCGGAGAAGCGGGTGCTGCCGTCCTCGGCCCGGCATTTCCAGACCTCGGCCTGCGCGCCCAGCGCGGCCGTCGCCAGCAACAGCCCGGCCGCGACCCGGCGGGCGTCGCGGCGGTGGTTCTTCACCCACATGCTCATCATCTTGTTGCTCCCTCAGGTTCTTTGTCAGATGCCGACGATACCGGAGCTGCAACGCGCGACCGCGGGTATCCGTGCACCTTGCGTTCCGCATCACTAGTTGTATGATGACGTACAACAAGCCGCGTCAGACGGCTTTTGCCTTGGATGATCGACAGATAGACAAGCCATGGAGTGAGACGACGATGACGACGACGAAGAATTTCGGGCGGCGATCGGGCCGCTGCCGGCACGGCCTGACGGCCGCCCTGCTGGGGCTGGCAGGCCTGGCCGCCCAGGCCTTCCCGGACAAGCCGGTGACCCTGCTGGTGCCCTTCCCGCCGGGCGGCTCGACCGACACCCTGGCGCGCGCGGTGGCGGTCAAGCTGCAGGAGAAATGGGGCCAGACGGTGCTGGTGGACAACAAGCCCGGTGCCACCGGCACCTTGGGCACGGCGATGGTCAAGCGCGCCGCGCCGGACGGCCACACCCTGCTGGTCGCCTCGCTGGGCCCCTTCGTGATCGCCCCGCACCTGCTGAAGGCGGTGCAGTACGACGCGCTGAAGGATATCGAGCTGCTGACCGTCGCGGTGCAGGCGCCCAATGTGCTGGTCGTGCCGGCCGCCTCGCCCCTGAAGAACGTCGCCGACGTGCTGGCGCAGCTGAAGGCCAAGCCCGGCACGATGACCTTCGCCTCCTCGGGCAACGGCTCCTCGGACCACCTGACCGCCGAGCTGTTCTGGCTGCAGACCGCCACCGCGGGCTCGCACATTCCCTATAAGGGCGGCGCGCCGGCGATCACCGATCTGCTGGGCGGCCAGGTCGACGCCTCGTTCCAGAACGTCAACGCGGTGCTGCAGCATATCCAGGGCGGCAAGCTGCGCGCGCTGGCCGTCACCGGCGAGCGGCGTTCGGCGGTGCTGCCCCAGGTGCCGACCCTGGCCGAGTCGGGCGTCCGGGGCGCCGATGTCTATTCCTGGCAGGGCATTGCCGCCCCCGCCGGTCTGCCCGCGCCGCTGCGCACGCAGATCGCCCAGGCGCTGCAGGCGGCGCTGAACGATCCGGCGCTCAAGGCCAAGAACGCCGAGATCGGCATCGAGACCGTGGCCAACACGCCCGAGCAGGCGCAGAGCTTCCAGCGGAGCGAATTCGGGCGCTGGAAGAACGTCATCGAGACGCGCAAGATCACCGCCGACTGAGCCTACGCCATGAGCCCTAGCAGCCCAATCGTCAAGACCGTTCGCGTGATCCCGGTGGCCGGGCGCGACGGCATGCTGATGAACCTGAGCGGCGCGCATGCGCCCTTCTTCACCCGCAACCTGCTGGTCCTCACCGACAGTGCCGGCCACACCGGCGTGGCCGAGGTGCCCGGCGGCGAGGCGATCCGCCAGACCCTGGAGCAGGCCGGCGAGCTGCTGAGCGGCCAGCCCGTCGCGCGCTGGCAGGCCCTGCTGCAGCAGGTGCGAGACCGGTTCCAGGGCCTGGACGCCGGCGGTCGCGGCCTGCAGACCTTCGACCTGCGCACCACCATCCATGTGCTGACCGCGGTCGAATGCGCGCTGCTGGACTTGCTGGGCCAGCATCTGGGCCTGCCCATCTGCGAGCTGCTGGGCGAGGGCAAGCAGCGCGACCAGGTCGCGATGCTGGGCTATCTGTTCTTCATCGGCGATGCCGGCAAGACCGATCTGCCCTATGTGCGCGAAGACAAGGCCGGCGGCTGGCAGCACCAGCGTCACCAGACGGCGCTGACGCCCGAGGCCATCGTGGCCCAGGCCGAGGCCGCGCAGGCGCGCTACGGCTTTGCGGACTTCAAGCTCAAGGGTGGCGTGCTGGCCGGCGAGGCCGAGGTCGAGGCGGTGCGGGCCCTGAAGCGACGCTTCCCCGAGGCTCGCATCACGCTGGACCCGAACGGCGGCTGGTTCTTGCGCGACGCGATCCGCCTGCTGCGCGACCTGGGCGATGTGATCGCCTATGCCGAGGATCCCTGCGGTGCCGAGGAGGGCTTCTCCGGCCGCGAGGTGATGGCCGAGTTCCGCCGCGCCACCGGCTTATCCACGGCCACCAATATGGTCGCGACCGACTGGCGCCAGCTGGCCCATGCCATCCAGCTGCAGGCGGTCGACATCCCGCTCGCCGACCCGCATTTCTGGACCCTCAGCGGCGCGGTGCGCGTGGCCCAGACCTGCCGCGACCATGGCCTGACCTGGGGCTCGCACAGCAACAACCATTTCGATGTCTCGCTGGCGATGTTCACCCACGCCGCCGCCGCGGCGCCGGGGCGCCTGACCGCGATCGACACGCATTGGATCTGGCAGGACGGCCAGTACCTGACCGAGCGGCCGCTGCGGATCGTCGGCGGCGAGGTGGCGGTGCCGAGCGCGCCGGGCCTGGGCGTCACGCTGGACATGGCCGCGGTGGAGCGCGCCCATCGCCTCTATCTCGAGCATGGCCTGGGGGCGCGCAACGACGCGATGGCGATGCAGTACCTGATCCCCGGCTGGCGCTTCGACCCCAAGAAGCCCGCCCTGGTGCGCTGAACACCCCCATCACATACATCGGGAGACAAACCGTGCAAATCAAACGCGGCCTCGCGGCCTTCGCGCTCACCCTGCCCATGCTGGCCCTGGCCCAGGCCTGGCCCAGCAAGCCGCTGCGCATCATCGTGCCCTACACGCCGGGCGGCACCTCGGACATCATCGCCCGCGCGATCAGCCAGCCGCTGTCGGATGCGCTGAAGCAGACCGTGGTGGTCGAGAACAAGGCCGGTGCCAGCGGCAATCTTGGCGCGGACTTCGTCGCCAAGGCCAATGACGGCCACACCATGCTGCTGTGCGATGTCACCGCGCTGGCGATCAGCCCCTCGGTCTACACCAAGCTGCCCTTCGACCCGAGCAAGGACCTGAAGGGCGCGGCGATGCTGGCCTACTCGCCGCATATGCTGGTGGTGCACCCTTCTGTGCCGGCCAACAACCTGAAGGAGCTGGTGGCCCTGTCCAGGAGCGGCAAGATCGATTTCGCGGTCACCGCGATGGGCAGCGCGCCCCATGTGGCCGGCCTGGCCGTCGCCTCGCTGACCGGCGCCAAGTGGGAATACATCCCCTACAAGGGCGGCTCGCAGGCGGTGACCGACACCATCGCCGGCCAGACCCAGGTGCTGATGAACGGCATGCTCGCGACCCTGCCGCATGTGCAGGCCGGCAAGCTGAAGGTGCTGGGCGTCTCCAAGTCCAGCCGCGTGCCGCTGCTGCCCAACGTACCGACCCTGGCGGAGCAGGGCGCCACCGGTTTCGAGTCCGGCACCTGGCAGGGCGTGCTGGTGCCCGCCACCATGCCACCGGCCGCGGTGGCCAAGCTCTCGGCCGAGCTGATCCGCATCATCCGCAGCCCCGAGATCCGTGCCCGCCTGACGGCCCAGGGCGCCGAGGTGTCCACGATGGTCCCGACCGAGTTCACGCCCTTCTTCGACAAGGAGCGCCGGAACTGGGCCGCGGTGGTAGCCAAGAACAACATCAAGCTCGACTGATCCCTCGCACAAGCCTCACGGAAATCCCCATCACATGCCCACGCCCACCACCCCCTACTGCCCCTTCCCGAACAGCTTCCGCCAGCGCCTGCTGGCGGGCGAGACGCTGATCGGGTGCTGGTGCTCCCTGGCCAATCCGATCAGCACCGAGGTGCTGGGCGTGGCCGGTTTCGACTGGCTGCTGCTGGACGGCGAGCATTCGCCCAACGAGGTCAGCGGCTTCGTGCCGCAGCTGATGGCGCTGAAGGACAGCGTCAGCGCGCCGGTGGTGCGGCCCTCGTTCAACAGCCAGGTCGAGATCAAGCGCCTGCTGGACGCCGGCTTCTACAACTTCCTGATCCCCTTTGTCGAGAGCGCCGAGGAGGCCCGGCTCGCCGTGGCCGCCACCCGCTACCCGCCGCAGGGCGTGCGCGGCGTCTCGGTTGCGCAGCGTAGCAACCGCTACGGCACGGTGCCCGGCTATTTCCAGGGCATCAACGAGCAGATCAGCGTGATCGTGCAGATCGAGAGCCGCACCGGCGTCGCCGCGGTGGCCGAGATCGCGGCGGTCGATGGTGTCGACTGCGTGTTCATCGGCCCCTCCGACCTGGCCGCCGGCTACGGCCAGCTGGGCAACCCGCTGCATCCCGAGGTGCAGGCGGCGATGGCCGAGATCTTTGCCGCCTGCAAGGCCGCCGGCACCGCGGTGGGCATCCTCGCTCCGGTCGAGGCCGACGCGCGCCGCTACCTGGACATGGGCGCCAGCTTCGTGGCGGTGGGCAGCGACCTTGGCGTGTTCCGCGGCGCCACGCAGGCCCTGCGCGACAAATACAAGTGAGTCTTGAGAGGAACAGCAATGAGCAGCGAGAAGAAGTACAAGATCGGTTTCATCGGCCTGGGCATCATGGGCGCGCCGATGGCGGCGCGGCTGGCGGCCGGCGGGCACCCGCTCTTCGTGCACACGCGCAGCGCGGTGCGCGAGGAGGTCAAGGCCGCCGGCCTTGTCACCGTCTGCGCCAGCGCGACCGAGGTCGCGCGGCAGGCCGAGGTGATCTTCACGATGCTGCCGGACACGCCGGACGTCGAGAAGGTGCTGTTCGGCGAGGGCGGCATCGCGGCGGGTCTTGCCAAGGGCAAGACCGTCGTCGACATGAGCTCGATCGCCCCGCTCGCCACCAAGGACTTCGCCGCGCGCATCGAGGCGCTGGGCTGCGACTGGCTGGACGCGCCGGTCTCCGGCGGCGAGGTCGGCGCCAAGGCCGGCACCCTGACCATCATGGTCGGCGGCCGGCAGGCCGTGTTCGAGCGCATCAAGCTGCTGTTCGAGCTGATGGGCAAGAACATCACGCTGGTGGGCGGCGCTTCGGCCGGCCAGACCTGCAAGGTGGCGAATCAGATCATCGTGGCGCTGAACATCGCGGCGGTCGGCGAGGCCCTGGTGTTTGCCTCCAAGGCCGGCGCCGATCCGGCCAAGGTGCGCGAGGCGCTGATGGGCGGCTTCGCGGCCAGCCGCATCCTCGAGGTGCATGGCGAGCGCATGATCAAGCGCACGTTCAAGCCGGGCTTTCGCATCCAGCTGCACCAGAAGGACCTGAACCTGGCGCTGCAGAGCGCGAAGGCGCTGAACCTGGCGCTGCCCGGCACCGCCAACGCGGCCCAGCTGATGCAGGCCTGCGCGGCCCGGGGGGACGAGCAGCTGGACCATTCGGCCCTGGTGCGCGCGCTGGAGCTGTTGGGCAATCACGAGCTGGGACAGTCCGCATAATCGGGCGATGACGCAAGACCCTCGCGCGCTGCTGCGCCATCTCTACGACGTGGCGGTGGCCCGCGCGCTGCCCGACCGGGTGCTGGCGCAACACCTGCCCCCGCCGCCCAAAGGCCGCACCCTGGTGCTGGGCGCCGGCAAGGCCGGCGGTGCGATGGCCCGGGCGCTGGAGGCGGCCTGGCCGCGCGAGGCGCGGCTGTCGGGCCTGGTCATCACGCGCTACGGCCATAACCCGCCCGGTTACGCCCCCGAGCGGCTGGAGGTGGTCGAGGCCGCGCATCCGGTGCCGGACGAGGCGGGCCGGCTCGCCGCCGAGCGCATGTTGGCGATGACCGCAGGGCTGACGGCGGACGACCTGGTGATCTGCCTGATCTCCGGTGGCGGCTCGGCCCTCTTGAGCCTGCCGGCGCCGGGGTTGACGCTGGAGGACAAGCAGGCGATCAACCGCGCGCTCTTGAAGAGCGGCGCGGCGATCGGCGAGATGAACTGCGTGCGCAAGCATCTGTCGGCGATCAAGGGCGGCCGCCTGGCCGCGGCCTGCGCGCCGGCGCAAGTCCTGACCCTGCTGATCAGCGACGTGCCGGGCGACGATCCGGCGGTGATTGCTTCCGGCCCGACGGTGGCCGACGCGAGCAGTTGCACCGACGCGCTGGCGATCTGCCGGCGTTACGGCATCGAGCTGCCGCCGGCGGCGCTGGCCGGCCTGGAGTCGGGCGCCTTCGAGACGCCCAAGCCCGGCGACCCGCGCCTGGCCGGTCAGCGCCTGGTGATGCTGGCCACGCCGCAGCAGAGCCTGGAGGCCGCCGCCGCGGCCGCGCGCGCGCTGGGCATCGAGGCCCATATCCTCAGCGACGAGATGGAGGGCGAATCGCGCGAGGTCGGCAAGGTGCAGGCCGCGCTGGCGCGCGCGGTGGCGCGCCGCGATGCGCCGTTCAGCAAACCCTGCGTGATCCTGTCGGGTGGCGAGACCACCGTGACGGTGAAAGCCAAGGGCGGCCGGGGCGGCCGCGCCACCGAGTTCCTGCTCGGCGCCGCGATCGCGCTGCAGGGCGAGCCGGGCGTGCATCTGCTGGCGGCCGACACCGACGGCATCGACGGCATCGAGGACAACGCCGGCGCGATCGTCACGCCGACCACGCTGGCGCGCGCCGCCGCGCTGGGCCTGAACGCGCAGCGCGAGCTGGACGCCAACAATGCCTACGGCTTCTTCGCGCCGCTGGGCGACCTGGTTTCGCCCGGGCCGACCTTCACCAATGTCAACGACTTCCGGGCGCTGCTGATCCTGTGAGCTCCAGGCCGCGGCGTGCGGCCATCTCAAGGCCCATCGCGCGCTGCGCCTGGGCGTCCAGCAGCGCGGCGGCGGCGGGGAACAGGCCCTCGTCCTCGCTGCGCAGATGGCCGCGCTGCAGCACCAGGAAGCGGGCCGTCAGCCGGCGCAGCCGCGGCAGATCGTCCAGCGCGGCCAGCGCCGCGTCGAGAGGCCCCCACAGTTCCGCCATCTCGCGGTGCTGCTCGCGCAGCCGCGTGCACAGCGCGGCGGCCGCGGCGTCGCCGCCGGCCTCCAACGCCGGGAACAGATGCCGCTCCTCGTCCTGATGGTGCAGCGGCGCGGCGAGGCCGAAATAGCGCCGCACATCGGCCGCGGCATCGCGCGCGGTGGCATCGGCGACGCCGCCCTGCCGCTCCAGATGCACCAGCAGCCGCTCCAGCAGGTCCAGGCTGCGCACCACCCGCTCATGGCAGGCGGCCAGCAGCTCGAAGGGCGCGGCATAGCTGCCGCCGGGCTGGAGCGGGGTGGTCGGGGGCGGGGAGAAACGGATCGACGACATGGTGGCGCCATTGTGTCGCGGGGGCCGGCCCGCGAGCGCATCGGGCATTTGACGCAGCGCAAGGCCGGGCGAGTCGGCCTGCCGCAGGATGCGGCCATCCGATCCCTCAATGCCGTTTCGCCATCGCGAACCCCGATCCGCCGTGAGTAGCAGCGCCTATCTCGATGCCCCGTCCTCCGCCTATGCCGCCCCGGCGCTGCCGCTGCCCGGCGCGGCCGACGCGGACTGGGTGGAGCCGGCGGTCTGGCAGGCGCTGCTGGGCGGCGCGCGGCTGGAGCCGGGCGAGCTGGCGGCGCTGCAGGCGATGGCGCGGCTGCGCCGCCTGCCGGCCGGCGCGCGCGTGTTCGGCCGCGGCGAGCCGGCTTTGGTCCTGGTGGCGGTGCTGGAAGGCTCGGTGGGCCTGGGACTGGCGCGCGACGAGGCGGCCGCGCCCTTCCACCTGGAGCGCACCCTGCGCGGGCCGGCCTGGGTCGACCTGGGCAGCGCCTGGCTGGGCGGCGGCCATGGCCAGGACGCCCGCGCCCTGGGGCCGGCGCAGCTGGCCGAGCTGCCGCTGGGCGCGATGCGCCTGCTGATGGCGCGCCAGCCGGCGATGCAGGACCGCCTGCTGGTGGCGCTGGCGCAGACGGTGCGGGCGCTGTCGGCCGCCGCCCATGACCTGATGCACAAGGACGCCGAGAAGCGCCTGGTGGCCTGGCTGCTGCAGCAGGCCGGCGGCCAGTCGCAGCTGCGCCTGGCCGAGCGCAAGCGCGACATCGCCGCCCAGCTGGCGATCACGCCCGAGACCCTGTCGCGCATGATGCGCCAGCTCAAGACCAAGGGCCTGATCGCGGTGGCCGGCTATACCGTGCAGCTGCTGGACCCGGCCGGGCTGCTGGCGCTGGCCGGGACCGAGTAACAAGATTTAAAGGGTTGGGAAGCCGGCACAATTCCGCATGTGCGAGCAACGCCCCCTGCCTAGACTGTGCGGGCCCATTCCTCCAGGAGGCCCGCACCATGCTCGCTGCTGCCGAGAAATTCTTCCAGAGCCCGAACGCCCTGCCGACGATGCCGGAGGTTGCCAGCCGTCTGCTGCGCAGCTTCGACGACGACAACATCAGCATGGCCACCCTGGCCGAGCTGATCGGCAAGGACCCGGGCCTGGCGGCCAAGGTGCTGCGCCTGGCCAACTCGGCGCGCTACAGCCCCTCGCACCAGATCGCGACCCTGCAGGATGCCGCGGTGACCCTGGGCATGGAGACCCTGCGCAATCTGTCGCTGGCCACCTGCCTGGCCGGCGCCTTTCCGGCGGTGCGCGGCCTGGACCGTGCGCGCTTCTGGCGCCACAGCGTGACCACCGCCGCCTATGCCCAACTGCTCAGCCGCGTGCTGCAGATGAATGCCGACACCGCCTACCTGGCCGGCCTGATGCTGCGCACCGGCCAGCTGATGATGGCGCTGGCTCAGCCCGAGGTGGTGGCCGATGTCGAGGCCCATGCCGAGGAGCCCGGCAGCCGCTACTCGCTGGAGCAGCACCGCTTTGACTGCACCCATGCCGATGTCACCGCCTCGCTGGCCCAGCATTGGCATTTCCCGGCCGCCCTGGTGACCGCCTTCGAGGACGCCCCTGCGCCGCTGGAGCACAGCCCCTTCTCGCTGCTGGCCGCGGTGCTGCACCTGGCCGAGGTGCTGGCCGATGCGGCCGCCCATCATGACCGCCCCTCGGAGGCGCTGCGCCAGGCGGTGCCGGAGCTGGTCGAGCACCTGCACCTGGACCTGGACTACCTGGATGCCCGGCTCGCCGCGGCCGGCGACGTGGCCGGCGAGGTGGAGCTGATGCTGCACTGAGGTGGCGGGCGGTTCACAGCAGCGGCGGCAGCTCCCGGCTGCCGGCCAGGCGCGCGGCCACCGCGCGCCGCAGCCAGCCGCTCTGGACATAGGGATAAAGGTTCGCGCCCGGGCAGACGGTCCCGGCGCTGTAGTCCTTGTGCGCGCCGATGCGGTCGGGCGCCAGGCCATGGGTGGCGGCCAGGCTGGCCATCAGATCGACCACGGCGCGCAGCTGCGCGGCATTGGGCTTCACCTCCTCGAAGTTGCCCAGCACCATGACCAGCGCATGGCCGGTCGGGTCGTAGCCGGTGTTGGTGTCGCCGGCCCGGTTCTCGGGCCGCGCCGCGTAGATGCGGCCGTCCGGCGCGATCACATAGTGATAGGGGATGTCGGCCCAGCGCTTGCTCAGGCGCGACCATTGCTGCAGCCGGCGCAGATAGGCCGCCACATCGGCGCCCTCGGTCCAGGTCTCGCCCTGGTGGTGCAGGGTGATGTGGCTGATGCGCTGCGGCCGCGCCGGCGGCTCGGCCGGGGCGTTGCCGCCCCAGGCCTCGACGGCGATGATCGCGGGTGGGGTCAGGTCTTGCGCGGGCCGCGGGCCGGCGCAGGCAGCCAGTCCGATGGCGGCGGCCAGCAGGGCCAGCCGCCGCAACAGAGGGGAGAGGGGCGGGGTCATGGCGGGCATTGTGCCGCCATGGGCACAATCGCCGCGGAACGCAGGAGCTAGAGGGAGCGATGGATTATTCCGACTATGTGCACCTGGTGCGCACGCATGAGCAGGCCAGCCAGGACGACCCGCGGGCCTACCGCCGGCGCGTGCTCGGCTTCGCGCTGCTGGGCTATGCGGCCGTCTTCCTGCTGGCCCTGCTGGCGCTGGGCGTGCTGGCCTGGATCGGCTGGATGGCGGCGCAGGACCGTTTGCGCGGCTGGATGTTCTGGCCCGCGCTGGCCAGCCTGGGCCTGCTGTGGGCGACCCTGGTCGGCATGCGCGTGCCCTTCACCGAACCCGAGGGCCAGCGCCTGGCGGCCGGCGATGCGCCGGAGCTGTTCGCCGGCCTGGACCGCATCCGCAGCAAGGTCAAGGGGCCGGCCCTGCATGCGGTGATCATCAACGGCGACTTCAATGCCGCGATCGTGCAGCAGCCGCAATGGCTGGGCCTGGCGCACCGCAACTACCTGATCATCGGCTGGCCGCTGCTGGCGGCGCTGGAGCCGCGCCGGCTGTATGCGGTGATCGCGCATGAATACGGCCATCTGCGCGGCGACCACGGCAAGCTCTCGGCCTGGATCTACCGCAGCCGGCGCGCCTGGAGCGCGCTCAGCGAGCGCTACCGCGAATCGGAGTCGGTCGTCAGCCTGGCGTTGGCGGGTTTCGTGCGCTGGTATTTCCCGCGCTTCGACGCGCTCAGCTTCGCGCTGGCGCGTCAGGACGAGTACGAGGCCGACCGCGTCTCGGCGCGCCTGTTCGGCGCCGACGTGGCGGGCCAGACCCTGCAGGAGGTGGCGGTCAAGGGCCGGCTCTACGCCGAGGATTTCTGGCGTCTGTGGTGGCGCCTGGCGCGGCTGGAGAACGGTCGCCCGGCGCCGCATGCGCAGATGGCCAATGCGCTGCAGCATGTGGTCAAGCCGGAGCGGGTGCAGCAGGGCCTGCGCCAGGAGCTGCGCCAGTTGCCGGACCTGAACGACACCCATCCGGTGCTGAAGGACCGGCTGGCGGCGCTGGGCCAGAGCAGCGGGCTGGGCGAGCTCTCCGGCAGCAGCTCGCTGAACCTGCTGGGCAGCGCGCGCTCGCGCATCGGTGCCGCGCTCGACGCTCAATGGTGGCAGGGTGCCAAGCAGGACTGGGCCAAGCATGGCGAGCGCCTGCGCGCCCTGCATGCCGACCTGAAGGTGTTCCGCGCGCGCAGCAGCGTCGGCGAGGAGCTGAGCGTCGAGGAGTTGCTGCGCTGGGCCGAGGCGATGGAGGCGCTGAGCGACACCGACCCGAGCCCGCTGCTGGAGCTGGCGCTGCAGCAGGCGCCGCAGCATGAGCGGGTGCTGCTGTGGTTGACCCGCCTGCATGCGCCGCTGGGCCAGGGCGAGGCGCGCGTCGGCGCCTGGCTGGACCAGCTGTATCAGCAGCATCCGCAGCATGCCTGGCGCGCCGCCAGCCTGGCCCAGCAATGGCTGGACGCCTGCACCGCCGCCGGCCAGGTGCCGCCGGCCGAGCTGCGCCGGCTGTGGCGCGAGCGCCTGAACGGCAGCGAGCAGCGCGAGAAGCAATCCTGGGAGCGGTTCGCCGCCACGCCCTGCTGGGAACGGCCGCTGCCGGTGCAGCTGGACGAACCGGTGCTGCGCGAGCTGCGCGGCCTGCTGCTGCGCGAGCGCGATGTGCGCGGCGCCTGGCTGGGCTGCCAGGACATCATCACGGTGCAGCCGATCCGGCCGCATTACACCCTGTGGCTGCAATGCCGGCCCGGCCTGGGCCAGGCCGCCGGCGAGGCGCTGGCCCAGCAGATCTACGAGGCGATGGAGCTGCCCGGCCGCTACCGCGTCGTGGTGCTGGGCCTGCATGTCGAGAAGGACAAGCTGGAGCAGGCCTCGCAGCTGCTGCCGCTGGTGCAGCGGCGCTGAGGCTCAGGGCCCGAAGGCCCGGCTCAGCAGCCAGGCCGCCGCATAGAGCCCGAGGCCGAACACGCCGTGCGTGAGCAGGCTCTGCAGCCGCGCGGCCCAGGGCCGCGGCAGGCGGCGCGCGAACAGGCCGGCGCCCATGCCGGGCTGCATCAGCAGAAAAGGCGCGGCCACGCTGCCCAGGCCGACGATCAGGGCCGGCGCCAGGGTTGGCGTGCGGATCCAGTCGAGACCCCAGAACAGCGGCAGCAGGGCCGCGAAGGCAATGCCGATCGCGTAATGGGCGCTCCAGCCGACCAGGCCCTCGCCCGGCAGCGGCGCCGAGGCGGTGATCGGGCGGTGGCAGAAGCGGCCGCGCGGCAGGTACAGCAGCCAGCGGCCGACCAGCGCGTAGTCCAGCGCGGGCAGGCCGAACAAGCGCCGGCGCAGCAGCACCCAGAGGTCCATCAGCAGGGTCGCGCCCAGGCCGATCGGCAGCGCATGGAACAGCAGGGCCGTCTCATGCATGGCCGGCTCCCTGCGGCGCGGTGGCCTCGACCCACCAGCAGGCCGCGTTCAGGCGCACCTCCTCGCCCTGCACATAGGGCTCGTAGGCGCTACGCAGCGCGGCGATGACCCGCGCGCGGGTGGCGTTATCGGCCGCCGGCAGCGCCAGACCGACCGGGCCGAGCCGGCTCAGATAGGGGATCAGCTCCGGCTCGGCCAGGCGGCAGGCCAGGTCGAGCGGCCGGATCTCGACGCCGGTCCAGCCCGCGGCCTCCAGCAGGGCCTGCACCCGCGCGCGCTCGGCGAAGGCGAACTGGCCGGGCGCGCCCGGCTTGCGCGCCGGCAGGGTGGGCAGCAGCGGCGCCGCGACCTGCTCGGCCAGGGTCATGAAGGGGTTCTCCGCGGCGCCGCGCCAGGCGATGAAGCGCAGCGCCGCGCCCGGGCGCGCGGCGCGCCGCAGATTGGCGAAGGCGGTCACCGGGTCGCCGAAGAACATCAGGCCCAGGCGCGAGACGATCATGTCGACGCTGGCGGGCTCGAAGGCGAAGTCCTGCGCATCGGCGCAGACGAAGCGGGCCGCCGAGCCCTCCTGCGCGACGCGTTCGCGCGCGCGGGCGATCATCGGCGCCGAGATGTCGAGGCCGGTGCAGCCGCCGCGCGCGTCCTGGCGCCGCGCGATCGCCAGGGTGGTGGCGCCGGTGCCGCAGCCGATGTCCAGCACCCGGCCCGCGGGCCCGGCGCCGGCCATCACCGCTGCGACCAGCAGGTCTTCCATCGGCTGGAACAGCCGGTCCAGGATGGCCTGGGTGTCGACCCAGGCCTGGCCGGCCAGGCCGTTCCAGAGCCTGACCTGGTCGTCGTAGGGAGAAGGGGTGTTCATCGGTGGGGTTCCTCGTAATGGCTAGACTGTGCAACTTCAAGTCGACTTGAAGTCAAGCCCATGCGAGGCTCATCCCAGATGGACATCACCGAGGTGTCGCAGCGGTCCGGCGTGCCCGCCTCGACCTTGCGCTTTTACGAGGACAAGGGCCTGATCCGCTCGATCGGCCGGCAGGGCTTGAAGCGCCTGTTCGAGCCGGCGGTGCTGGAGCGGCTGGCGCTGATCGCGCTGGGGCGCGCGGCCGGCTTCGCGCTGGACGAGATCGCGCTGATGTTCGCGCCGGACGGCCGGGCGCGCATCGACCGCCGGATGCTGGCCGGCAAGGCCGACGAGCTGGACCGCACGATCCGCCAGCTCAGCGCGATGCGCGACGGTCTGCGGCATGCCGCCGTCTGCCCCGAGCCCAGCCACCTGGCCTGCCCGAAGTTCCGCCGCATCCTGGGGCTGGCGGCGGCGGGCGCGATCGGCCCGCCGGCGAAGCAGTCAAAGAAACGCGTGCCGCGTTCAGCTGGTTGAGGTTTGGACCGATCCGCCGCAGCCGCTGATCGGTGCAGTTGCCGTGTTGTGCGGTGTGCCAGTATGGCTTGGGCGGGCAGTTTGTTTACCTGCTGTTACGATTTGCGCATATTAGTTTGTAGGCAGGGAGGTCTCTTATGTCCATGCGGGCATTGCATGCGTTGCTGCTCGTCGGCGCGCTCACCGGCTGCGCGTCGTCCAGTCAGCTCTATACCAACGACAAGCAGTCCGAGACTCTGAAGTCCAAGAGCTTCAAGGCTTATCGGGAAGTACTGCTCATCCCTCCCAAAGAGGATCCTCGCAAGCTGATTCCGCGCGTGACTCAGGAGATTGAGGGCATGGGGCTGAAGGTCCGTTTGATGGACCCGGCCAAGCCGATTGAGGCATCGCAAGGGACGGGGTTTGTCGTCAGCATGGACGGCTGGTTGCTGACCTGCGCCCATGTGATGGGGGAACAGAAAGTGGCGACCATCACTTTGAATGGGCAGCGCCTGCTCGCCGATGTGCTCAAGATTGATGCCAAGGTTGACTTGGCGCTGCTGAAACTGCGCGATCCGATGCCTGCCGGCGCGACGGCATTGAGTTTCCGCGTCGGCACGAAGCCACCAGCGATGGGTGAAGATGTGTTCACCATTGGCTACCCGCTCAGCCGTATTCTTGGCAACAACGCTCGCATGTCGCGCGGCCTGCTTTCTGCTACGACGGGTTTGCGAGACGATGACAAGCAACTGCAAGTCTCTGCAGAGATTCAGCCGGGTAACAGCGGTGGTCCGTTGTTGGATCGAGACGGGAGCGTCATTGGCGTGGTTAACCAAACGCTCAACCCTGCGGCGGTGGCACAGAGTACCGGCGGCGCCTTGCCGCAGAACGTCAATTTCGCAGTCAAAGGCGCCCCGGTCTTGGATTTCCTGAAGGAGGCGGATAGCGCTGCTTTTGCTGCCCTTAAGTACGGTCCTGGCGCGGGGTTGGAAGGGGCAGGCAAGGCGGTGGTGAAAGTCCAGGCAGGAGAGGTCGGGCCCGACTCCGAGCGCGTTGACAAGATGGTCGTGCGTTTCTCCTACGTCAGCATCTGGGACCTCTGGTATCGATTCCGGATGTTTGCGCTGGCGGCCTTCGACTACGAAACCCAGGAACCCCTGTTTATCGCAGGCCAAGGGCATGACAACGTGGTCAGCAACGAAGACGTCGTAATCCGGGATACCCTGGATCAGTTCCGCAAGGCAATCAGCTCACGTTGAGTCCAGGGGCCGTTACCTCGGGCCTTGAGTACGGCGGCAGGAAACCTTGGCTGTCACGCAGGACTGGCGCCGCACGACGCCAGCGCGTCCAGCACCGCCTCGGCCGTGGCCGGCGCGGCCAGCGGCGGGTCGCAGCGCGCCGGGCCGGCGGCGGCCACCGCGTCCTTGATCGCCAGCAGCACCGAGAAGGGCAGCAGCAGCGGCGGCTCGCCGACCGCCTTGCTGCGGTGGATGCTGTCCTCGCGGTTCGGCGCATCGAACAGCGCGACGCGGAAGTCGATCGGCATGTCGTTGGCGGTCGGGATCTTGTAGGTGCTGGGCGCGTGGGTCAGCAGCAGGCCGCTCTGCGGATGCCAGACCAGCTCCTCCATCGTCAGCCAGCCCATGCCCTGCACGAAGGCGCCCTCGACCTGGCCGATGTCCAGCGCCGGGTTCAGCGACTGACCCACGTCATGCAGCACATCGGCGCGCAGCACGCGGTTCTCGCCGGTCAGGGTGTCGACCAGCACCTCGGCCACCGCGGCGCCATAGGCGAAGTAGTAGAAGGGCCGGCCCTGCAGCCTGGTCTTGTCCCAATGCAGGCCGGGCGTGGCGTAGAAGCCGTCGCTCCAGAGCTGGATGCGCTCGAAATAGGCTTTCGAGACCAGCTCCGCGAAGGGCAGGGCGCGGCCATGGCTGGCGCTGACCTGGTCGCCGCCGAAGCGCAGCTCGGCCTCCTGGCAGTCCAGCAGCCGCGCGGCCAGCGGCGCCAGGCGGGCCTTGATCTTGCGCGCCGCATCCTGCGCGGCCTTGCCGTTCAGGTCGGAGCCGGTGGAGGCGGCGGTGGCCGAGGTGTTGGCCACCTTGTGCGTGTCGGTGGCGCTGGCGCGCACCTTGGCCAGGCCGATGCCCAGCTCATGCGCGACCACCTGGGCCACCTTGGTGTTCAGGCCCTGGCCCATCTCGGTGCCGCCATGGTTCACCAGCACCGAGCCGTCGGTGTAGACATGCACCAGCGCGCCGGCCTGGTTCAGGTGCACCACATTGAAGGAGATGCCGAACTTCACCGGTGTCAGCGCCAGGCCCTTCTTCAGCACCGGGCTGGTGGCGTTGAAGGCCTGGATCTCGGCGCGGCGGGCGTGGTAGCCACTGGTCTCGATCAGGCGCTCGGTCAGCGGCTGCAGCAGGTTGTCATCGACCCGCTGGCCGTAAGGGGTCAGGTCTTGCCCGGGAGCGTAGAAATTGCGCTGGCGCACCAGCAGCGGGTCCAGCCCCAGGCGGCGCGCCACCGAGTCGAGGATCATCTCGATCGCCAGCGCCCCCTGCGGGCCGCCGAAGCCGCGGAAGGCGGTGTTGCTCTGGGTGTTGGTCCTGGCGCAATAGCCATGCATCGCGACATGGGGCAGCCAGTAGGCATTGTCGAAATGGCACAGCGCGCGCGCCATCACCGGGGCCGACAGGTCGGCCGAATGGCCGCAGTTGGAGATCAGTTCGATCTCGGCGGCGAGGATCCTGCCCG
Organism: Roseateles sp. DAIF2; assembly: GCF_015624425.1. Taxonomy (NCBI): domain Bacteria; kingdom Pseudomonadati; phylum Pseudomonadota; class Betaproteobacteria; order Burkholderiales; family Sphaerotilaceae; genus Roseateles; species Roseateles sp. DAIF2. Next base: position 1,609,412 of record NZ_CP049919.1, read on the forward strand.
CGTCGTCGTAACCGACCTGCCAGCGGTAGTCGAAGCCATGGCGCCGGCCGGTGACGAGGAAATCGTCGTCGCGATCCACGCGCAGCTTGACCGGGCGGCGCAGCCGGGTCGCCGCGACCGCGGCCACGCAGGCGAACAGTGCCGACTGCGATTCCTTGCCGCCGAAGCCGCCGCCCATGCGCCGGCAGGAGACCTGCACCTGATGCGCGCTCCAGCCCAGGGCATGGGCCAGCAGCAGCTGCATCTCGCTGGGATGCTGGGTCGAGCAATGCACCAAGAGGCCCTGGTTCTCCTGAGGCAACGCATAGGAGATCTGGCCCTCCAGATAGAACTGCTCCTGGCCGCCGACGGCCCAGTCGCCCTCCAGCCGGTGCGGCGCCGCGGCCAGCGCCGCGGCGGGCTCGCCGCGCGTCAGGTGCATTGGCGGCACGACGTACTGGCCGGCCGCATGGGCCTCGCGCGCGCTCAGGATCGGGGGCAGCGGCTCGGCCTTGATCGCCTGCTTGGCCAGCGCGCAGGCGCGGCGTGCCAGCTCGCGTTCGGTCGCGATCACCGCGAACACCGGCTGGCCCAGGTACTTCAGCTCGCCCGCGGCCAGGATCGGGTCGTCGTGCACCAGCGGGCCGCAGTTGTTCTCGCCCGGCAGGTCGGCCGCGGTCAGCACCGCGACGACGCCGGGCTGGCGCCGCAGCAGCTCGACATCGACCGAGAGCAGCCGGCCATGGGCCAGCGGCGACAGGCCCAGCGCCGCGTGCAGGGTGCCCTCGGCCTCGGCGATGTCGTCGGTGTAATGGGCCTCGCCGCTGACATGCAGATGGGCGGATTCATGGGCACGGCTGACGCCGACCTGGGGCAGGGCGGTGGTGAGAGGAAGATCGAGCGGCTTGTTCATGATGCGGCGGCGCTCCCATGGGCGGCGGCCTGCCAGACGCTGGCCTGGGCGGCCGCCAGCGGCGCGTCGGGTCGGGTTTCCAGCCAGAAGCGGGTGAACAGATTCTGCGCCACCCGCAGCCGGTAGTCGGCGCTGGCCCGCAGGTCCGTCATGGGTTTGAAGTCTTGGGCCAGCGCGGCCGCGGCGGCCCGCGCCGTCGCCTCGCTCCAGGGCCGGCCCAGCACCGCGGCCTCGGCCGCCGCGGCGCGTTTGACGATGGCGGCCATGCCGCCGAAGGCGAAGCGGGCCGCGACGACCTGGCCGTCACGCTGCTCCAGGCTCAGCACCGCGCAGAGGGCCGAGATGTCGCTGTCATAGCGCTTGGAGATCTTGTAGCCGCGCAGTTGCACGGCGGGCGCGGGCAGCGGCAGGTGCAGGGCCTCGACGAACTCGCCGGCTTGCAGCGCGTTCTTCATATAGTCCAGGTAGAAGTCCTGCAGCGGCAGGCGGCGCTGCGCGGCGCCCCGGCGCAGCACGATCTGCGCCTCCAGCGCGATCAGGGCCGGCGCGCCGTCGCCGATCGGGCTGCCGTTGGCGATATTGCCGCCCAGGGTGCCGGCCTGGCGCACCGGCGGCGAGGCGAAGCGCAGCCACAGCTCGCGCAGCGTGGGCACGGCCTCGGTCAGCGCGCCCCAGGCCGCTTCCAGCGAGGCGGCCGCGCCGATCCACAGCCCGGGCCGGCCGTCGTCCAGCGGCTCGGGGCGGATTTCGCGCAGCTCGTCCACCGCGCCGATGTAGAGCAGGTCGCCGACATCGCGGAACTGCTTGTTGACCCACAGGCCGATGTCGGTGGCGCCGGCCTGCAGCCGGGCCTCGGGCTGGGCCTCGCGCAGCGCCGCGAAGGCCTCCAGGCTGCGCGGCGCGTCGAAGCGGTCGACGCGGCCGCCGAAGGCCGGGCTGGCGGCTTCGTAATGCAGCGGCTGGTCGGCATCCTGGGCACGCAGCGCCTGCAGCGCCGCGGCTGCGGCGCCGAGGCCCAGGCGCTGGCGCGGCAGCTCGAACATGCGCTGGCCGGCGTCCAGGATCGGGCGGTAGCCGGTACAGCGGCAGAGGTTGCCGGCCAGCGCGTCGGCCAGCTGCTGGCGGTCCGGCCGGGTGCCGGCCTCGCAATGCTGTTCATAGCAGGCCTGCAGGCTCATCGCGAAGCCCGGCGTGCAGAAGCCGCATTGGGAGCCATGGCAGTCGACCAGGGCCTGCTGCACCGGGTTCAGCGCCTGTGCGCCACCCAGGTCCTCGACGGTGAAGAGCGCCTGGCCGTCCAGGGTCGGCAGGAACTGGATGCAGGCGTTGACATTGCGCAACGCCAGCCGGCCGTCGGCGCCCAGCTCGCCGACCAACACCGTGCAGGCGCCGCAGTCGCCCTCGGCGCAGCCCTCCTTGGTGCCGGTGCAGCGGGCCTGTTCGCGCAGGTACTGCAGCACCGTGGTCGTGGTGGGCAGGTCGGTGACCGCGTGGATCTCGCCGCGGTGGAAGAAGCGGATGGGACGGCTGCTGGCGTTCATGGCGGCATTGTCGGGACAATCCCGTACCTTAGCGCGTCGGCTTCGAGTGAATATACGGCTCAACGCATGTTCTTCATCAGCCCAATCGTATGACCGAGCGGACCGACTTCGACAAGATCGAGCTTCAACTCGTGCGGGTCCTGCACACCGTGATCGCCGAACGCAGTGTTTCCCGCGCCGCGCTGCGCCTGAATAGCAGCCAGCCCGCCGTCAGCGCCCAGCTGCGGCGGCTGCGCGCGCTGACCGGCGATCCGTTGCTGGTGCGCAGCGGCAATGCCGGCATGACCCCGACCGCCACCGCGCTGGCCCTGCTGGCGCCGGCCGAGCGCCTGCTGCGCGAGGCGGATGCACTGTTCGGCCCGCGCGAGCGCGCCACCCGCGGCGCCGGCTTCGACCCGGCCAGCGCCCAGCTGAGCCTGAAGATCGCCGCCAGCGACTACCTGGACCCGCTGTTCCTGCCCGAGCTGGTGGCGCATCTGCAACGCCTGGCGCCCGGCCTGCAGTTGGATCTGCAGCCGCTGTCGGCCGAATACGACTACCGCGCCAGCCTGGCGCGCGGCGAGGTGGATCTGGTGATCGGCAACTGGCTGGAGCCGCCCGGCGAGCTGCACCTGGGCCGACTGCTGGCCGACGAGGTGGTCTGCCTGGTCGCCGAGGACCACCCGCTGGCGCGCGCCCGCGCGGTCAGCGTCGAGCGCTGGCTGGACTGCCAGCACCTGGCGCCGATGCCGCTCTCGCCCGGCCAGCCCGGCGTGATCGACCAGCATCTGGCCGGCCTGGGCCTGAAGCGCCGGGTCGCGGTGCGCAGCGCGCATTTCGGCCAGCTGCCCGAGATGGTGGCGCGCAGCCGCCTGGTGCTGACCACCGGGCGCCTGTTCTGCTCGCGCTATCTGGACCAGCTGCCGGTGCGCATCGTGCGCTGCCCGGTGGCCTTCCCGGCGATGGCCTATTACCAGCTCTGGCATGAGCTGAGCCATGGCAATGCCGCCCAGCGCTGGCTGCGCGAGCAGGTGCGGGAGGTGGCGCGGTCGCTGGTCGCCCAGGCGCCGGCCGCCGCCAGGGTCCGAGCCTGAGACAATCCGAGCCCCGACGAAGATGACGATGACGACAAGCCCCCCGACCCGACTCGCCCTGCGCGGCGACCTGCTGGATTTCACCGCCCGGCCCGGCTGGGCCCAGCTGGAGGATCCGGCCGTGCGCTTCAGGCCCGACCATTGGCTGCTGATCGAGGCCGACGGCCGCATCGCCGGCGTGCAGGCCGAGGAGCCGGACGCGTCCTGGACGAAGCGGGACCACAGCGGCCAGCTGATCCTGCCCGGCTTCATCGACACCCATGTGCATTGCCCGCAGCTGGACGTGATCGCCTCCTATGGCGCCGAGCTGCTGGACTGGCTGAACACCTACACTTTTCCGGCCGAAACCCGCTATGCCGACCCGGCCGTCGCCAAGTTCGGGGCCGAGCGCTTCCTGGACGCGCTGCTGGCCCAGGGCACGACCTCGGCCGTGGTGTTCCCGACCGTGCACAAGGTCTCGGCCGAGACGCTGTTCGAGGCCGCGGCGGCGCGCGGCATGCGCCTGATCACCGGCAAGGTGCTGATGGACCGCCATGCGCCGGACGCGCTGCGCGACGACGTGCTGCACGCCGAGCGGGACTGCATCGACCTGATCCAGCGCTTCCATGGCCGGGACAGGCTGGCCTACGCGGTGACCGTGCGCTTCGCGCCGACCAGCACGCCGGAGCAGCTGGCGATGGCCGGCGCGCTGTGCCGCGCCGATGCCTCGCTCTATATGCAGACCCATGTGGCCGAGAACCGCAGCGAGGTCGACTGGGTGGCGCAGCTGTTCCCGCAGGCGCGCAGCTATCTGGACGTCTATGCCCGCGAGGGGCTGCTGCATCCGAAGGCGGTGCTGGCCCATGGCATCTGGCTCGATGACGAGGACCGCCGCGTGCTGGCCGCCAGCGGCGCCCAGGTCGCGCATTGCCCCTCGTCGAATCTGTTCCTGGGCAGCGGCCTGTTCGACTGGGTGGCGGCGCGCGAGGCCGGCTATGCGGTCAGCGCGGCCAGCGATGTCGGCGGCGGCACGTCCTTGTCGATGCAGCGCACCCTGGCCGATGCCTACAAGGTGCAGGCCCTGGGCGGGCGGCGCCTGACCGCCTGGGCGGCCCTGCACGCGGCCACCCTGGGCGCGGCCGAAGGCCTGGGTTTGCAGCAGGAAATCGGCTCCTTGGCCGCCGGTACACTGGCCGACGTCTGCATCTGGGACTGGGCCCATGGGCCGGTCGCCCAGGCGCGCGACGCGGTGGTGCGCGGCCTGCACGAGCGGGTGTTCGCGTGGCTGACCCTGTCGGACGACCGCAATCTGGTGGCCAGCTATGTGGCCGGCCAGCCCTGCTACCAACGCCAGCACCCATGACGACCGCTCCATTGCGACTGGAACTCGCCGGCATCAGCAAGCAATACCCCGCCGTCAAGGCCAACGACGACATCGCGCTGCGCGTCGCGCCGGGTCAGATCCATGCGGTGCTGGGCGAGAACGGGGCCGGCAAGTCCACCCTGATGAAGATCATCTACGGCGCGGTGCAGCCCGATGCGGGCAGCATCCGCTGGAACGGCGAGGCGGTCACGGTGCGCAGCCCGCGCGAGGCGCGGGCCCTGGGCATCAGCATGGTCTACCAGCATTTCTCGCTGTTCGACACCCTGAGCGCGGCCGAGAACGTCTGGCTGGGCCTGGACAAGAGCCTCTCGCTGGCCGAGGTGAAGGCGCGCATCCGCGAGGTGGCGGCCAGCTACGGGCTGGACGTGGACCCGGAGCGCCCGGTGCACAGCCTCTCGGTCGGCGAGCGCCAGCGTGTCGAGATCGTGCGCGCGCTGCTGACCCGGCCGCAGCTGCTGATCCTGGACGAGCCGACCTCGGTGCTGACGCCGCAGGCGGTCGAACGCCTGTTCATGATCCTGCGCCAGCTGGCCGCCGAGGGCTGCGCCATCCTCTACATCAGCCACAAGCTCGACGAGATCCGCGCGCTGTGCAACCACTGCACGGTGCTGCGCGGCGGGCGGGTGACCGGCGAGGTGGACCCGCGCAGCCAGAGCAATGCCGAGCTGTCGCGCCTGATGATCGGCGCCGAGCCGCCGCAGCTGCGCCATGCGGCGCGCGCGCCGGGTGCGCTGGCGCTGGAGCTCAAGAGCCTGTCGCTGGCCAAGGCCTCGCCCTTCGGCACCGACCTGCAGGGCCTGAACCTGCGCCTGAACGCCGGCGAGATCCTCGGCGTGGCCGGGGTCTCGGGCAACGGCCAGCAGGAGCTGCTGGCGGCGCTGTCCGGCGAGGACACGCGCGCGCGCGCCGGCAGCATCGCGCTGTTCGGCCATGACATCGCCCGCGCCGGGCCGCGCCGCCGGCGCCGCCTGGGCCTGCATTTCGTGCCGGAGGAGCGGCTGGGGCGCGGCGCGGTGCCGACCCTGTCGCTGGCGCAGAACCTGCTGCTGACCCGCACCGAGCCGGTCAAGGCCGGCGGTTTCATCGCCACCGGCCAGGCGCGCCGCATGGCGGCCGAGCTGATCGCGCGCTTCGGCGTCAAGGCCGGCGCCGGCGCCGAGGCCGCGGCCAAGAGCCTGTCGGGCGGCAATCTGCAGAAGTTCATCGTCGGGCGCGAGATCGCGGCCAACCCGAAGGTGCTGGTGATCGCGCAGCCGACCTGGGGCGTCGACGTCGGCGCGGCGGCGCAGATCCGCGGCGAGCTGCTGAAGCTGCGCGACGCCGGCTGCGCGCTGCTGGTGGTCAGCGAGGAGCTGGACGAGTTGTTCGAGATCAGCGACCGGCTGGTCGTGATGGCCAAGGGGCGCTTGTCGCCGGCACTGCCGGCGGCCGAGGCGACGGTGGAGAAGATCGGGATCTGGATGAGCGGGCTGTGGGACGAGCAACAAGAACAGGAGGGCGCCGGTGCTGATCAAGCTTGAGGTCCGGCCGCAGCCGTCGAAATGGATGTCGCTGGCCTCGCCGCTGCTGGCGCTGGCCCTGACCGTGGTGCTGGGGCTGGGCCTGTTCGTGCTGCTGGGCAAGGACCCGCTGCGCGGCCTGCAGATGTTCTTCTGGGAGCCGATCAAGAACGCCTATGCCTGGAGCGAGCTGGGCATCAAGGCCACGCCGCTGGTGCTGATCGCGCTGGGCCTGGCGGTGTGCTTCCGCTCCAATGTCTGGAACATCGGCGCCGAGGGCCAGTTCATCGTCGGCGCGCTGGCCGGCGGCTGGGTCGCGATGCAGGCAACACCTGACACCGGGCGCGGCATCGTCGTGCTGATCCTGCTGGCCGGCATGGCCGGCGGCGCCGCCTGGGCGGCGCTCACCGCGCTCTTGCGCGACCGCTTCAATGCCAACGAGATCCTGGTCAGCCTGATGCTGGTCTATGTGGCGGACCTGCTGCTGGGCTATCTGGTCTACGGGCCCTGGAAGGACCCGCAGGGCTACAACTTCCCGCAGACCATCAGCTTCCTGGCCTCGACCAAGATCCCGCGCCTGGTCGAGGGCTGGCGGGTCAATATCGGCGTGCTGATCGCCCTGGCCTCGGTGCTGGGCTTCTGGCTGCTGCTGTTCCGCACCTATGCCGGCTTCGCACTGCAGGTCGGCGGCCTGGCGCCGGCGGCGGCGCGCTATGCGGGCTTCTCGTCGAGGCGCGCGCTGTGGACGGCGCTGCTGCTGTCGGGCGGCATGGCCGGCCTGGCCGGCGCGCTGGAGGCGGCCGGGCCGCTGGGCCAGCTGACGCCCCATGTGCCGGCCGGCTACGGCTTCGCGGCCATCATCGTCGCGTTCGTCGGCCGGCTGCATCCGGTCGGCATCGTGTTCTCGGCCATCCTGATGAGCATGTTCTATATCGGCGGCGAGCTGGCGCAGTCGCGCCTGGGCCTGCCCAAGTCGATCACCGGGGTGTTCCAGGGCCTGCTGCTGTTCACCCTGCTGGCCTGCGACACCCTGATCCATTACCGCTTGCGCTTCGGTGGCAGCAAGCCCGCAAAGGCCTGACGCGATGGAAAGCTACGCACTCCTCGTCGCCGCCGCGATGAACGCCGGCACCCTGCTGGCGATCGCGGCCCTGGGCCTGTTGATCAACGAACGTGCCGGCATCGTCAACCTCGGTGCCGAGGGCATGATGCTGGTGGCCGCGATCGCCGGCTTCGCCACCGCGGTGCACACCGGCAGCGACCTGCTGGCCTTCGCCGCCGGCATGGGTGCCGGCGCGCTGCTGGCCGCGGCCTTCGGCGTGCTGGTGATCTGGCTCAACACCAACCAGTACGCGGCCGGCCTGGCGCTGAGCCTGTTCGGCGCCGGCTTCTCGGCCTTCGTCGGCATTGGCTATGTGCAGGAGAAGCTGGCGACCCGGCCCAGCTTCGCGGTGCCGGGTCTTGCCGAGCTACCGCTGATCGGGCCGGCGCTGTTCCGCCACCATCCGATGGTCTATCTGGCGATCGCGCTGACCGCCTTCCTGGCCTGGTTCCTGTACCGCTCGCGCGCCGGCCTGGTGCTGCGCGCGGTGGGCGAGTCGCCCGAGTCGGCCCATGCGCTGGGCTATCCGGTGCGGCGCATCCGCCTCGCCGCGGTGGTGGCCGGCGGCGCGCTGTGCGGCCTGGCCGGCGCCTATGTGTCGGTGATCTACACGCCGCTGTGGGTCGAGGGCATGATCGCCGGCAAGGGCTGGATCGCGCTGGCGCTGACCACCTTCGCCACCTGGCGTCCGGCACGGGTCTTGCTGGGTGCCTATCTGTTCGGCTTCGTCACGATGCTGCAGTTCCATCTGCAGGGCCAGGGCGTGGAGATCGCGAGCCAGTTCCTCTCGATGCTGCCCTACCTGTCCACCATCGTCGTGCTGGTGCTGATTTCCAGCAACGCGAGCTTCATCCGTGCCAATATGCCGGCCTCGCTGGGCAAGCCGTTTTTCCCTGGTTCCTGACCAATCGATTGACTGACCCGACCCATCCCCGGAGGACTATCCCCATGACATCCAAGAACAAGCGCGATCTGCTGAAGCTGGCCGCCGCCACGGCCGCCATCGCGGCCCTGGCCGGCTGCGGCAAGAAGGAAGAGCAGGCGGCGCCGGCCGCCACGGCCTCCGCGCCCGCCTCGGCCGTGGCCGCCAAGCCCGAGCCGCTGAAGATCGCCTTCGCCTACATCGGCCCGGTCGGCGACGGCGGCTGGACCTTCGCGCATGACAATGCGCGCAAGGCGGTCGAGAAGGAATTCGGCGACAAGATCGCCACCAGCTTCGTCGAGAAGGTGCCCGAGGCGGCCGACGCCGAGCGCGTGTTCCGCGACATGGCCGGCCAGGGCAACAAGCTGATCTTCGGCACGACCTTCGGCTATATGGAGCCGATGCTGAAGGCCGCGGCCGACCTGAAGGACGTCAAGTTCGAGCATGCCACCGGCTACAAGCAGGCCGACAACATGCGCACCTACGACTCGCGCACCTACGAGGGCGCCTACATGGCCGGTGTGATCGCCGGCAAGATGACCAAGAGCAACACGCTGGGCGTGGTCGGCTCGGTGCCCATCCCCGAGGTGATCCGCAACATCAACAGCTTCACCCTGGGCGCGCAAAGCACCAACCCGAAGGTCAAGGTCAAGGTCGTCTGGGTCAACCAGTGGTTCGACCCGCCGAAGGAGACCGAGGCCGCGCAGAGCCTGATCAACGGCGGCGCCGACGTGCTGATGCAGAACACCGACTCCAGCGCCGTGCTGCAGACCGCCGAGAAGAACGGCAAGTACGCCTTCGGCTGGGATTCGGACATGACCGCCTATGGCCCCAAGGCCCACCTGGGCTCGGCCATCATCAACTGGGCGCCGTACTACATCGCCTCGGTGCGCGAGGCCCTGGACGGCAAGTGGACCGCCGGCGCCGGCAAGCATGCCTGGTGGGGCGTCAAGGAAGGGGCGATCGACATGGTCTCGGTGCCGGAGATCGTGCCGGCCGAGGTCAAGGAGCAGGTCGAGAAGGTCAGGGCCGGCCTGAAGGACGGCAGCTTCGTGATCTGGAAGGGCCCGATCGCCGGCCAGGACGGCAAGGAGATCCTGAAGAAGGACGAGGTCGCCGACGACAAGTTCCTCTCCGGCATCAGTTTCTACGTCAAGGGCGTCGAGGGCAAGGTGCCGAGCGGCAAGTAAGCCGGGCTCGCGTTTTTCCCCCTGACGATCAAGCCGTCGCGCGGTCGCGCGACGGCTTTTCTTTTGCTCTTCGCGCCGGCTCGCCCCCCCGAACGAGGGCCGCGAGCCCCGTCTTTTGGCGGCCGATTCAACGCCCATTCAACGCTGCCGGGCGAGCATCAGGGGCAGCCGCGCGTTCGCGCCTCCAGACCGCTTCCGCCCTCCCTCCGCCCATGAATCAAACCCAGCCTCACTTGAACGCCACCCGCCACGACCATCGCCGCCATCGTGGCAGTCCTCTCATGGCCGCCACCAGCCTCGCACTCGCGCTGGTCGCGCCAGCGAGCGCCGGCACGCTGAGCGGCAGCGAGACCTTCCAGTTCACCCATCATGATCCGGCGACGGTGCTCCAGCTGGGAGGCCTGCTGCCGGCGGGGCAGCAGTACAGCTTCGCCAGCGTGCGCGCGACCTTCACCGCGGACGTCCATCCCAACGCCTACACGATGTTCGAGATCGGCGAGTACCGGCTGACCCAGTCCGGCAATGGCGGCACCTACTACGACACGGCCCGGTATTGCTACAACTATCCGGTGGCCTCCTGCACCTTCGGCTGGAACCAGTACTCGCGCGACTACACGAAGCTGCTGGTCGACAACGACGATTCCTGGATGCGTGTCAGGATCGGCGGCGCGGCCGGCTCGGACAACAACTTCGGCACGGCGACGAACAAGGTTTCGCTGGGGCGGGACCGCCGCATCGATGACGGCACCCGGATCGTTCAGAGCTTCCCGCCGGGCACCAACTCCATGCTGCAGCTGAGCAACAGCTACGAGACCTGGTACCGGGAGGACTGGATCATGCGGACCAAGAGCGTGCTCTCCGTCACCCTGGATCTGGACGCCGCCACCTTGGCCGAGCTGTCGTCGACGGGGCGGCTGACCTTCTTCCAGGAGGATGGCCGGATCATGAACACCACGCTGCGGCTGGACTACCGGGCGGTGAGCGCGGTGCCGGAACTCGGCACCGGCGCGCTGGCCGCCGCCGGCCTGGCCGCGCTCGCGCTGCTGGGGCGGCGCCGGCGCATGGCTACGGCCTGAGGGCGCCAGGCTTCCTCATCCTTCTCCTCCTGCGGCCGCCACGAGCCGGCCGCTTCATCATCCGTTTGTCACCGCGCGGCGTCGTTGATGCCGCGCGGCATGCAGCCCGTCGCCCGGCGGCTGGCTGGGGCGAGGGCGGGCTCCTATAGTCCGAGGCTGCCGGCATACCGCCCGGTGGTCTTTTTGGAGGAGAGTTTGTCGATGAAGACGTACAGCAAGAACAAGTCAGCAAACATCGCCGGCGTGTCCGCCGCCCTGCTGGCGGCCGCGCTGACCCTGCCGGCTACCGCCGCGACGCCGGCGGCCGCCGCCGCGACCAAGACCAGCAGCAGCGCGGCGGCCACCAGCGCCAAGCGCTACACGATCGAGCAGTTCATGGCGACGACGCGCGTCAGCGGCGCCTCCTTCTCGGCCGACGAAAAGCGCATCCTGTTCTCCAGCAATGCCAGCGGCATCTTCAATGTCTATGCGATGCCGGTCGGCGGCGGTGAGCCGCAGGCGCTGACCCGCTCCACGACCGACAGCAACTACGCGGTCGGCTTCTTCCCGAAGGATGACCGGGTGTTGTTCACCCGCGACCAGGGCGGCAACGAGCAGAACCATCTCTATGTGCGCGAGCTCGACGGCAGCGAGAAAGACCTGACCCCCGGCGACAAGCTGAAGGCCATCTTCGCGACCTGGGCGCATGACGACAGCGCCTTCTATGTCGCGACCAATGAGCGCGATGCGCGCTTCCATGACCTCTACCGCTATGACGCGAAGACCTATGCGCGCACCCTGGTCTACAAGAACGAGCAGGGCCTGAGCGTCAGCGAGATCAGCCGCGACGGGCGCTGGATCGCGCTGGTCAAGACCAATACCACGGCCGATTCGGACCTCTACCTGTACGACACCCAGACCCAGGAAACCCGCCACATCACGCCGCACCAGGGCGTGGCCAGCCATGAGGCGGCGGGCTTCACGCCGGACGGCAAGCGCCTGCTGATCCTCTCCAACGACGGCAGCGAGTTCAGCCGCATCGTCGCCCACGACCTGGCCAGCGGCGCCAAGACCGAGTTCGAGAAGGCCGACTGGGACATCGTCTACAGCGACTACTCGCACGACGGCCGCTACCGCGTCACCGGCATCAATGCCGACGCCAGCATCCAGGTGCGGATCAGCGGGCCGGACGGCAAGCCGGTGGCCCTGCCCAAGCTGCCCGAGGGCCAGATCCGCGGCGCGCGCTTCTCGCGCAGCGGCCGGCTGCTGGCCTTCTATGTCAACGGCGACCGCTCGCCCAGCAATCTGTTCGTCTACGACCTGGCCGGCAAGCAGCTGCGCCAGCTGACCCAGAGCCTGTCCAAGGAGATCGACCCGAACCAGCTGGTCGAGGGCCGCATCGTGCGCTTCAAGTCCTTCGACGGCCTGACCATCCCCTCGGTCTACTACCAGCCCAAGGGCGCGGCGCCGGGCGCCAAGGTGCCGGCGGTGGTGCTGGTGCATGGCGGCCCGGGCGGGCAGACCATGCGCGGCTACTCGGCGTTGTCGCAGTACCTGGCCAACCAGGGCTACGCGGTGCTGGGCATCAACAACCGCGGCAGCTCCGGCTACGGTAAGAGCTTCTTCACCGCCGACGACGGCAAGCATGGCCGCGAGCCGCTGTGGGACTGCATCGAAGCCAAGACCTTCCTGGCCAGCACCGGCGTGATCGACCCGGACCGCATCGCGATCATGGGCGGCTCCTACGGCGGCTACATGACCCTGGCCGCGCTGACCTTCCGGCCCGAGGCCTTCAAGGTCGGCGTCGACATCTTCGGCGTCTCCAACTGGCTGCGTACCCTGGAATCGATCCCGCCCTACTGGGAGAGCTTCCGCCAGGCCCTGTACCAGGAGGTCGGCGACCCGGTGAAGGACAAGGAGTTCCTGATCGCCACCTCGCCGCTGTTCCATGCCAAGAACATCCGTGTGCCGCTGATGGTGATCCAGGGCGCCAACGACCCGCGCGTGATCAAGCCCGAGAGCGACGAGATCGTCGCCGCCGCCAAGGCCCGCGGCGTGCCGGTCGACTACCTGGTGTTCGACGACGAGGGCCATGGCTTTGCCAAGAAAAAGAACGAGGCCGAGGCCTACCGGCGCATCGTGCAGTTCCTCGACAAGCATCTCGGAGGCTGATGGCCGCTCCCGACACGAGCCGGCGCGAATATGCGCGCCGCATGAACCGCGTGCTCGACCATATCGACGCGCATCTGGACGCGCCGCTGGACCTGGCGGCGCTGGCCGAGCTGGCGCATTTCTCGCCCTTCCATTTCCACCGCCTGTTCGCGGCCTGGATGGGCGAGACCCTGGGCGCCTATCTGCAGCGCCGCCGCCTGGAGGTGGCGGCGCAAGGCCTGACCCTGAGCCCCGACCGCAGCGTGCTTGAGCTGGCGCTGGCGGTGGGCTTCGGCTCCGGCGAGGCCTTCGCGCGTGCCTTCAAGCAGCATTTCGGCTGCACGCCCAGCGCCTGGCGGGCCGGCTCGGCGGCGCGCTGGGCGGCCTATCTGGGCGAACAGCGGCGCCAGCTGGGCTTGCTACCGCAACAACACCGCAATCTGGATCAGGACGGCAGGGCGACGGCTCACGATGATGCGGGCTCTTTCTTCGAACCCCCACATCAAGCAAGCGAGTTGTTCATCATGGATGTCGAAATCAAGACCCTGGCGCCGCAGCGCATCGCCTTCCTGCGCTACATCGGCCCCTATGGCCCGGCCATCACCGAGTTCTGGTACCAGCAGTTCACGCCCTGGATCGAGGCCGAGGGCCTGGCGGGCCGGCCCTGCTACGGCATCGGCCACGACGACCCCAGCATCACGCCGCCGGAGCGCTGCCGCTACGACGCCGCGATCGCGGTGGGCCCCGACTACCAGCCCAGCGGCGCGGCCAGCGTCACCGAGCTGCCCGGCGGCCTGTATGCGGTGGCGAAGTTCCGTGGCGACAACCGCGAGATCGGCACCGCCTGGTCCGAGCTGTTCCGCGAATGGCTGCCGGCCAGCGGCATGAGCTGCGACGGCCGGCCCTGCTTCGAGCTCTACGACGACCCGGACGGCGCCGAGGAACCCGGCACCGGGATCTTCCATTGCTGGCTGTGCATCCCGGTGGTGAAGGGCTGAGCGGTCCTAGCGCAGCGGCCGGCTCGGACTGACCGCGCCGTAGCGCGGCTTCAGCGGGCCGCCGCGGGCGAAGTCGGCCATCATGTCCAGATAGCCGGCCGGATGGCGGGTGGACAGGCGCCGGCCGTCCGGGGCGGTCTCGTACTCGTACACGCCATGCTCGGTCTTCGGGAACATCGCGACCGAGACCGGCCGGCCCTGGGTGCGCAGGCCCTCCAGCAGGCGCGCGGTGTCGGCGCTGGGCGCGTCGACATCGTCCTGGGCCAGCATCCACAGCTGCGGCGTGTTCAGCGCGGTAATGGTCGGCATCGGGTCGTAGCGCCAGGGCGTGCCCATCTCCAGCATCGACTTGGCGGCCTCGAACTCGGCGGCCGAGATGTTCATCAGCATGAACAAGAAGTTGCCATGCGCGTGCTTGAACCAGGGCTCCGGGCGGAACTTCTCGCGCAGCGCGGCGAAGCGCTCGAACTGCTCGGGCGTCGGGTTCTGCACCAGCTCGCCGGCCGCGTCCGACAGGGCCAGGCCTTGCGCGATCGCGGCCCGGCCATGGCCCTTGGCCTCAAGATTCATCACGACGGCCGAGCGGTCCTCCTCCAGCACCGAGACGGCCAGGCCGAAGCCGACGATGACGAAGTCCACCGGCGCCAGATGCGCGGCGATCGGCGCGACCCAGCCGCCCTGGCTGGGGCCCTGGTAGCCGATGCGTCCGGCGCGCGGGCCGGCCAGGCGCCGCGCCTCGCGCAGCGCGGCCACCGCGTCGCGCGCCAGCAGCGGGAAGTCCTGCGTGTACTTGCCGCCGGAGGCGCCGGTGCCGCGCTTGTCGTAGACAAAGGCGCCGATGCCCAGGGCCGGCAGGCGGCGCTGCAGCGAGTTCAGCTCCAGCGCGCCGTCGCGTTCCGCGCCATGCAGCAGCACGACGATGGGCACCGGCTGCGAACCGGGTGGCAGCACCAGCCGGCCGGCCAGCGGCGTGCCGCCATCGCCCTCGAAGCGGCTGTCCTGGCTGGGCAGCTCGAGGCGCGTCGCGGCCTGGCCGTCGAACTCGAGCCGGCCCTGGCCGCAGGCGGGGAAGCGCAGCACATGGCCATCGGGGCGCCCGGTCCAGCCCAGGGTGCTGGTCCAGCGCCCGTCGGGCCCCTCGGTCAGCGCGCCGCTGCGGCCGTCCTGGTGCCGCCAGCGCAGGGTCTTGCCCTCGGAGGGTGCGATGTCCAGCGTGCTGCGATCGGCCAGGCGGTAGGCGCCGATCGGACAGGGCGGCTCGACGGCCTGGGCGGCGCTGGCCAGGCACAGCAGGCCCGCCAGCAGGAAGGGCCGCGTGCGGCGAAGGGGATGAAGAGTTGCGTGCAAGGCGTGATCCCGGGTGATGGCGATAGCGCCGCACTCTAGGCAGCGCGGCCGGGCCGGGCGAGGCGCTTGCGACGAAGCGCAGCGGCGGGCGGACAGGCCGTCACCGGCCCGGATTCACGGCACCCGCCGGGACTCAGAGCTTGATCTCCAGCCGCAGCTGCCAGACCGCGAAGGTGCGGCCGTGGTTGTCGGTCGTGATCAGCTCGTCGCCGGCGTCGATCACGCTGCCGCTGCTGTAGTCCAGCGGCGCCAGATTGCTGGCCGACAGGCGCAGCGCCCAGTCGCGGTTGATGTTCCACAGCGCGAAGGCGTCGAACACGCGCTTGCGCGCGTTGTGGCTCTCCTGCAGCAGGGTCTGCTGCACGGTGTTGGCCGGCACCAGGTTCAGGCTCGCGCCCAGCGACAGCGGCAGGCTGCGCAGCCGGTAGTCGGCGCCCAGGTTGGCGGTGTGGCGCGGCTGCTGGTCCAGCTTGTTGTTGGGGCCGGGGATGCCGTCCACCTTGGAATGGAACAGGCTCAGATTGCTGCGCAGCGAGACGGGCAGCGCGTCCTCGATGAACTCGTCGAGGCGGAACTTGGCCTCCAGCTCGATGCCGGTGGTCAGGGCCTTGCCGATGTTCGTCGGGCGCGAGACCCAGCGCGGCGTGCCGGCCCAGGCCACCGTCTCCTCGGTCGTGACATTGCGCATCAGGTCGCTGATGCGGCGCGCGAACAAGCTGGCGCTGAGCACGCCGCCCTTGGAGAGATAGCGCTCCAGCGCGATGTCGATGCCCAGCGCGGTCTCGGGCTTGAGCTGCGGGTTGCCGATGCGGTCCGGGTAGTTGGCCGCGTTGGGGCCGCAGAGCCCGGCCGGCGGGCAGGGGAACTGCGTGTTGACGCTGGGCCGGGCGATCAGGTCCTGGGTGTTGGGCGCGCGGTAGCTGCGCGTCAGGCTCATGCGGACCTGATCGCGGCTCTTCTCGTCGGGCTTCCAGACCGCGTGCAGCAGCGGCGTCAGCACCTTGGAGGTATTGCTGACGCCATAGTTGGCGGCCGAGCTCTCGGTGCGTATGCCCTCCCAACGCAGGCCGACATAGGTCGACCATTGCTTGCTCGGATTCCACTCATCCTGCACATAGCCGGCCACGCGCAGGGTGGAGGCGTTGAAGTCGTCGCCGAAGTCCTCCAGCGCCAGCAGGCGCAGGCCGTCGCTGCGCGTCTCGCGGGTCTGGTCGCGCCGGTTGCCTTCGATCTCCAGGCCGCCGACCAGGCTGTGTTCGACACCGTCGATCTGGCCCAGCTGGTGCGAGAGCTTGGAGGCCAGGTTCCAGGAGCGGTCGCGGTTGCTGGTCTTGTCCTGCTGGGTGCGGCGCGGCAGCAGCGGCGCGCCGTCGCCGCCTCCCACCCATTCGCGGCGCAGGCTGTCGTTGTCCAGGCGCGCGCGGCCCAGGCCGCCGCGCAGCTCCAGCCGCGTGTCCTCGCCCAGGCGCTTGTTCCACATGCTGTTCAGGCGCAGCATGCTGAACTCCGATTCGCCATGGGTGTTGGCCAGGTCGAACTCCTTGCCGGGGTTCTGACGGAACTCGCTGTCGCTCTTGCCGCGCGCCAGCACGACGAAGGGCATCACGGTCAGCATGTCGCCGCCCGCGAGGCGCAGCTGCAGCCGGCCGTTGGCGTTCAGGTTGCGGCGCTCGTCCAGGCTCTCGCCGGTGTTGTGCTGGAAGCTCTCGGCGCCGCTGGCCAAGTTGCGCGTCGTGATGCGGGTGTCGACATCGTCGCGGCGCTTGTTGTCGGTGGCGGTGACGGTCAGGTTGTAGGCGCTGCCGGGCTGCTCGCCCAGCTTGTCGTTGCGGGTCCAGGAGAACTGCGGCTTGATGTCGCCGCGTTCCGCGCCCAGCACCAGGCGCAGGTCGTTCAGCCGCTTCTGCAGCGCCTCGCGCAGCACGATATTGATCGTGCCGGCCACCGCGCGCGCGCCGTATTCGGCGGTCGGTGCGCGCAGCACCTCGATGCGCTCGATCTGGTCCGGCGGCAGCTGGTCCAGCGAGAAGCTGGGCGGCATGCGCTCGCCGTTGACCAGGATCTGGGTGTAGCCGCCGCCCATGCCGCGCATGCGGATCTCGCCGCCGCGCCCCGGGCGGCCGCCCAGGGTGACGCCGGGCAGGCGCTTCAGCACATCGGCCACGCTGGCATCGCCGAAGCGCTCGATCTCCTCGCGGCCGACCACGATCTTGGAGGCGGTCGAGGCGCGGCGCAGCGCGCTGTCGCTGGCGCCGCCCTGCACCTCGACCCGGTCCAGCCGCTCGTTGGGCTGGGCCTGGCCATCGGCGCGCTGGATAGTCGGGCGCTGCGCGGGCCGGCCGGTCCGGGGCGGCGCGACCGGCGGCTTGTTGTTGGCGCTGTCCTCGGGCGGGGTGGGGGGCGTGGACGGCGCCGGCACCTGGGCCCAGGCCGGCCCAAGGCTCAGCAAGGCGGCGGCCAGGCCCAGCAGGGGGCGGGGGGGACGGCAGGAACGAGGGGACGACATGGACCTGTTGCGGAACAACGCAGGGGGCCGCCAGCTTCGCATGAGCCAAGCGCCCGCGGCCCGACCGGCGCCGCGGTTTTAACTACTTTACAAAATGCCCCTAGACCTGTCGCTCCGCGCCAGGCCCCCCGAGGGGGATGAGCAAGCTCGGGAACGGCCCTGCGCTTGCTCAAGATCCTGTCGGGAAATTGCTGCGCCGCGGCTCAGCGCTCGCGCTCGAAGCGCAGGCCCTTGATGCGCGCGCTGTCCAGCCTGAAGCCGGTGACGGCGCCGCCGGCGTCGCGCGTCAGGCGCAGCAGTTGGCTGCTCTGCATCCAGTAGCCCTGACTGCGCAGCTCGATCAAGTCGCCCTCCAGGCCCAGCAGGGTCCAGGGCTCGGGGACCTTCATCAGCGGCCCCTCGGCCTGCAGCCGCTCGCCCTCGATGCGCCAGCGCAGGCCGGCATCGGGGCAGGTGTAGACGCCGTCCAGCCCGCTGGGCAGCGGCGTGCGCTCGACCATGCGGCGGCAATGCGCGACGCGGCCGGCGCCGATGTCCAGCAGCAGCCGGCCCTCGGAATCGAGCGCCGGCGCGGCGATCTCGAACTCGTAGGCGCCGCGCAGCGGCAGCCAGCGCCCGTCGGCCTGCTGTTGCAGCTCGAAGGGCACGCCCCATTGCTGCGCCATCAGCTGGCCGCTCGATTTCAGCGGGCTCAGTTCCAGCAGCTGACCCAGCTCCGCATCCAGCCACAGGCCGGCCAGCGCGGCGGCCGCGTCGGGGCGGGGCAGGGGCGCGGGCTTGTCCAGCAGCAGGCGCGCGACCTCGCGTGCGCGCTTGTAGGGGTTCAGCGCGCCGTCATTGGTGATCGCGACGATCGCCAACTTCGCCTCCGGCAGCAGCAGGAACTCGGTGCGGAAACCCGGCCACAGCCCGCCATGGCCCAGGGTGGCCAGGCCTTCCAGCTCGCCATGCTCCAGCCCATGGGCGTAGGGCGAGGCATAGCCGCCGGCCAGCGGCTCGCGTGCCATCAGGGTCTCGCTCAGGTTGGCGACGCCGGCCGCGGGCTCCAGCAGATGGGCGGCCCACAGCAGCATGTCCTGCACGCTGGAGACCATGCCGCCCTCGCCGCCATGCTCGAAGCCATGCTGGGCGCGCCGCCACTGGCCGCGTCCGTCGCCCAGATAGGGCGTGGCCAGGCCGGCCAGCGGCAGATCGCTCTCGACCAGCATGCGGGTCGCGTCCATGTTCAGCGGCGCGAAGAACTCCTCGCGCAGCAGCGCGTCCAGCGACTGGCCGCTGCAGCGCTCGGCGATCAGGCCCAGCAGCGCGAAGCCGCTGTTGCTGTAGAGAAAGCGGCTGCCGGGCGCGAAGTTCAGGTGCCGGCAGCGCGCGATCGCCTGCAGCAGCTGCGCGCGGCCGATGCGCTGGTCCAGCTGCACGCCGCCCAGGCGCAACAGCTCCAGCATGTCGGGCAGGCCGCTGCTGTTGCGCATCAGGTGGCCGATGCGCACGGTGGCCGGCAGCTCGGGCAGTTCGGGCAGATGCCGGCGGATGTCGTCCTCCAGGCTCAGCCGGCCGCGCCGCGCCAGCAGTGCCACCGCGGCGACGGTGAACTGCTTGGACACCGAGGCGATGCGCAGCAGGCTGTCGGCGCGCAGCGGCGTGCCTTGCTCGAGGCTGGCTTGGCCATAGCCCTTGGCCAGCAGCAGCTCGCCGTCGCGCATCACGCCGAGCGCATAACCGGGCGCGGCGCGGCCGCTCAGATCGGCGAACAGGGCATCGATGCGTTTGTGCAGGCTGTGGTCCATGGCGGGGCTCCCTCGTTGCGCGGCCAGTGTCGCATGGGGTCGCGCCGGCGCGCATCCATGCGATGGAGGGCGCCGCGCGCGCTGCGCACGAGGGGGGCTCAGGCCTCATTGCGTTTGCTGCGGATATGGGCATGCGCCGCGCGGCTGCGCGCCTTCCATTGCTGCAGCTGCGCGCGCCGCTCCAGCAGGCCCATGTCCTCGCGCCTGGCCTCGCGCTGCAGCTTCTGGTAGCTCTTCAGCCGCGCCGGCGCCAGCGCGGCGCGCACCGCGCAGCCGGGCTCCTCGTTATGGCTGCAGTTGCGGAAGCGGCAGGCGCGCGCCAGGGTCGCCACATCGTCGAAGGCTGCGTCCAGCTCGGCGCTGCTGGCGTCCAGCTGCAGGCCGCGCAGGCCCGGCGTGTCGATGATGCAGGCGCCGTCCGGCGTGCGGTGCAGGGTGCGCACCGTGGTCGTGTGGCGGCCGCGGCTGTCGTCCTCGCGCACCGCGCCGGTGGACTGCAGCGTGGCGCCGCACAGCGCATTGGTCAGGGTGGACTTGCCGGCGCCGCTGGAGCCCAGCAGCACCAGGGTCTGGCCGCGCCCCAGCCAGGGCGCCAGGCGCGCGCGCGTCGCCTCCGCCTGCGTGCCATCGACGGCCAGCACGCTGATCGCGCCGCCGTCGTGGCGTCGGCTGTGGGCCAGGTGGTCCTCCACGTCGGCCAGGCGCGCCTCCACGTCGCGGCACAGGTCGGCCTTGCTGAGCACGATGACGGTGGCCACGCCGGCGGCCCGCGTCAGCACCAGGTAGCGGTCCAGGCGTGCCAGCTTGAAGTCATGGTCCAGGCCCATCACCAGCAGGGCGGTGTCCACATTGCTGACCAGGGCCTGGCGCTGGCCCTCGGGGTCGCGCCGGCTCAGCAGGTTGAGCGGGGTCAGGCGTTGCCCGACCCAGGTCGCGCCGGCGGCGTCGGTGCGCGCCAGCACCCAGTCGCCGACCGCCAGCTGCTCGCCGGCGGCGAACAGGCGCTGCTGCAGCGCCGGCAGCAGCCGCGCGCGGCAGGCCGCGTGCGGCGCCTGCAGGTTCAGGCGGTCGCGCTGGACTTCGGTGACGCGCCACAGGCGCTCGTCGGGGGCCGACTCCAGGCCGGCCAGTTGGGGAAGCAGGGAAAGGTTCAGGCCCAGCGTGCGCAGGGCCTCGATATCGAGGATCTCGAGCATGATGATGATGTCGACGGACGAAAACGGAATGCGCCGGCGATGCGCCTGAGGGCGCGGGTCGCTGGAGCGATGGGTTTCGTGGCGTCGGCCGCGGCTCGCGCGCGGCAAGGAGGGCGGGAACGGGTCCGGCTGATTTGTCTCAGCGGGCGTTCGTCAGCGTCCCAGCAGCAGGCGTCGATGCGGCCGACAGCGGCAGGGCAAGATCAAATGCAGCCATGGCGGACTCCTGTGTTGGGTTGAGGAAGCGCGCAGTGTGCGCGCCGGGGGCGGTGGCGGTCAAGCGGGGTGTCGAAGGCGCGCCACAAAAGCAAAGGGCCAGCCCCTCGCGGGATTGGCCCTTTCTTACCGGACACCCTCCACGGAGAAGGGCGACGGGGTCTCTCACGTCGGCGCTGGTCACGGGTTCCAGGACTCTGCCCAATCTGCAGCCGGTTTCCGCCTCGGTGCTTTGCATTGTGCCGCCGCTTTGTGACGGCGATTTGACGGGCGGCAAGCTTTGTTCAGGCGGCCCGCTGCAGCGCCTGGCGCTCGGCATAGGCGTCGAACTCGGCCGCCGGCAGCGGCTTGCTGTAGAGATAGCCCTGGAAGGCGCGGCAGCCGATGCCGGCCAGGAAGTCGCGCTGGCCGGCAGTCTCGACGCCCTCGGCGATCACGCTCAGCCCCATCGTCAGGCCCAGGGTCGTGACGGTGCGCGCGATCGCCGCGTCCTGCGGGTTCTCCAGCACGTCCTGCACGAAGGACTTGTCGACCTTCAGCTCGTCCAGCGGCAGCTGCTTCAGGTAGGACAGCGAGGAATAGCCGGTGCCGAAATCGTCCAGCGACAGGCCCACGCCTTCGGCCTTCAGGATGCGCATCTTGGCGACGATGTCGTCCAGGTCGTTGACCAGCATGCTCTCGGTCAGCTCCAGCTTGAGCCGGCCCGGCCGCGCGCCGGAGCGCTGCAGGATCGACAGCAACTGCGGCACGAAATCGCGCTGGCGGAACTGCTGCGCGCTGACATTGACCGAGAGCGTCAGCTCGCGCAGCTGCGGATGCTCGGCCCAGGCCACCAGCTGCGCGCAGGCTCGGCCCAGTACCCAATGGCCCAGCGGTAGGATCTGGCCGCTTTGCTCCGCCACCGGGATGAACTCGGCCGGCGATACCGGCCCGCGGCCGGGATGAGTCCAGCGCAGCAGGGCCTCGGCGCCGCGCACGCGGCCCGCGGTGTCGACCTGGGGCTGGTAGACCAGCGCGAACTGCTGCTGCGGATCCTGCAGCGCGCGGCGCAGGTCGGCCACCATGGCCTTGTGCTCGGCCACCTCGGACAGCATCACATAGAGCAGCGCATACATCACCGCCATCGCCATCGCGCTGTTGGCCCAGGAACCGAGCACGCGCAGCTCGTCCGGCAGGGCATGGGGCGTGACGATGCCCCATTGCGTGCTGCCGAACACGAAGAAGGCCGCGAAGCACAGCAGCGGCGCGCCATGGCGCAGCCAGGGGCGATCGTTGCGGAACAGCAGCAGCGCGGTGGCGCCCAGCGCCAGCAGGTAGTGATGGGTGACGCGCGGCGCGCGCGGGCTCGGGATGTCGAGGAACACGCACATCAGGCACAGCACGAGCAGCAGCATGCCGACCAGCAGCAGCGAGGCGCCGCGCGTGTCGCCGCGACGCGCCAGCCGCACGCACCAGGCGCCGGTGCCGCCCATCAGCAGGTTCGCGGCGACCAGCAGCGTATCGCCCTGCCAGGCGAAATAGCCACCCCAGACCAGGCTGACCAGGACCAGCGCGACGCTGCCCACGCGCAGCGCGCGGCGCACGCGGGTGGAATGTCGGTGGCCGGCCGCTCCCTGGGGAATGGCGCTGCTGGGGTTGGTGGAAGTCATCGGACGGCGGCGAGGTTCAGGGGCGGTCCCAGCCCGGAGGCGGACGGGGCGCAGGCGAGCGTCGGGGCGCTCGGCGGTCGAGCGGCAGGCTCATCGGCATGGCGGTCCTGATTTCCACTCCACGCGAAGGCCCGATGCTAGTCCCGCTGGCGCTGCTGCGGCGCGCCGCCGGGCGCGCAGCGGTGAACAATGCCACGCATTTGCCGTAGGCGTACGCTAACGGCGCGCCCGGGTGCATGGCGACGCGGGTTTGCGAGCCCGAAGCGCCGCGCTGCTTTACTTCACAAAGCCTTCAGCGGACAGAGACAAAGCCTGGGCATCATGCGGGGCATGAGGCTCGCTTTCCGTCCCTTCGCCATCCTGCCGCTCGCGTCCTTGCTGCTGGCCGGCTGCGTCAACCTGGCGCCCGCCTACCAGCGCCCGCCGCCCGCGGTGCCCACCGAGGGGCAGGCCGCGGCGCAGGATGCCGCCGAGCTGCCCTGGCGCGGCTTCTATATCGAGGCGCGGCTGCGCCAGGTGATCGAGCTGGCGCTGCACAACAACCGCGACCTGCGCGTCGCGGCGCTGAGCGTCGAGCGCGCCCGCGCGGCCTACCAGGTGCAGCAGGCCGCCGAACTGCCGGGCCTGAACCTGTCGGCCGATGCCAACCGCAGCAAGGACAATGGCAACCGTTTCTCCGCCAACCTGGGCCTGGCGGCCTTCGAGCTGGATTTCTTCGGCCGGGTGAAGAACCTCAACGAAGCCGCGCTGCAAGGCTTCCTGAAGAGCGAGGCGGCGCGCCGCAGCGCGCAGATCAGCCTGGTGGCCGAGACCGCCAATGCCTGGCTGACCCTGGCCGCCGACCTGGAGCGCCAGCGCCTGGCGCAGCGCACCCTGGAGAGCCGCCAGCGCAGCCTGGAACTGACCCAGACCCGCTACCGCCTGGGCGCGGTCGGCGGCCTGCCGCTGGCCCAGGCGCAGAGCGCGCTGGACAGCGCGCGCACCGAGCTGGCCGGCCAGGCCGCGCAGACTGCGCAGGACCGCCATGCGCTGGAGCTGCTGGCCGGCGCGGCCCTGCCCGAGGCGCTGCTGCCGCGGCCCGACGAAGGCCTGGGCCGCGAGATCGCGCTGCTGCCGGCGCTGCCGGCCGGCGTGCCGTCGAGCGTGCTGCAGCGCCGGCCCGATGTGCTGGCGGCCGAGCATGCGCTGCAGGGCGCCAACGCCGACATCGGCGCGGCGCGCGCGGCGCGCTTCCCGCGCATCAGCTTGAGCGGCACCTTGGGCAGCGCCAGCAGCGAGCTGGGCCGGCTGTTCGAGCGCGGCAGCTGGAGCTTCGGTCCTTCGCTGACCCTGCCGATCTTCGACGGCGGCGCGGGCCGCGCCAATGTGCGTGCCAGCGAGCTGGACCGCGACATCGCGCTGGCCCAGTACGACAAGGCGGTGCAGAGCGCCTTCCGCGAGGTGGCCGATGCGCTGGCCGTCAGCGCCAGCCTGACGGAGCGCCTGGCGGCCCAGCAAGCCCTGTATGCCAGCGCCGAACGCCAGCTGCGCCTGGCCGAGGCCGCCTACCGCGCCGGCGGCAGCAGCCAGCTGGAGCTGCTGGACGCGCAGCGCTCGCTCTACGCGGCCGAATCGGCCCTGATCGCGCTGCGCCAGACCGCGCAGGGCAACCGCATCACGCTCTACAAGGTGCTGGGCGGCGGTTGGAACGATGCATGACAGGCAGGCAAGCATGAAGAGCGACGACATGGCGACCCAAGGCAATGACAGGAAGCGCGGCGGCGGCGCGAAGAAGCGGGCGGCGCTGCGCTGGGGCGCAGCGGCCTTGCTGCTGGCGCTGGCGGCCTTCGGCATCAAGCGGCTCTGGTTCACGGCGGAGCCCCGGCCGCAGGTGGCCACCGCAGCGGTGACGCGCGCCGACATCGAGGACACGGTGCTGGCCACCGGCACCATCGGCGCGGCCCAGCTGGTCAGCGTCGGCGCCCAGGTGACCGGCCAGGTCAAGCGGCTGCATGTGCAGCTGGGCGACGCGGTCAAGCAGGGCCAGCCGATCGCCGAGATCGACGCGCTGCCGCAGCAGAACGCGCTGCGCAATGCGCAGGCCCAGGTGCAGAGCGCCGAGGCCCAGCTGCGCGCCAAGCAGGCGGCGCTGGCCCAGGCCGGCCTGGTGGCGAAGCGCCAGCGCGAGCTGGTGGCGGCCGATGCCGGCGCGCGCGCCGACCTCGAGAGCGCCGAGGCCACGCTGGCGACCACCCAGGCCGAGATCGAGGCGCTGCAGGCGCAGATCCGCCAGGCCAAGGTGGCCGAGAGCACGGCGGAGCTGAACCTGTCCTACACCCGGGTGACCGCGCCGATGGACGGCGTGGTCGTCGCGATCGTCACCGAGCAGGGCCAGACGGTGAACGCCAACCAGTCGGCGCCCACTCTCATCAAGCTGGCGCGGCTGGACCTGATGACGGTGAAGGCGCAGATCTCCGAGGCCGATGTGCCGCGCGTCAAGGCCGGCATGCCGGTCTACTTCAGCCTGCTGGGCGAGCCGGACCGCCGCATCGAGGCCAGCCTGCGCGCGGTGGAGCCCGGCCCGACGACGATCGCTACTGATGCCAGCGGCTCCAGCAGCAGCTCGGGCAGCGGCGGCAGCAGCGCGTCGGGCACCAGCGCGATCTACTACAACGGCATCTTCGACGTGCCCAACCCGGACGGCCGGCTGCGCATCAACATGACCGCGCAGACCACCATCGTGCTGGCCACCGCCAAGAAGGCGCTGAGCCTGCCCAGCGCGGCGCTGGGGCCGCGCGCGCGCGACGGCAGCTACCGCGTGCGCGTGCTGCAGGGCGACGGCCAGATCGTCGAGAAGAAGGTGCGGGTGGGCCTGAACAACCGGGTCACGGCCGAGGTGCTGGACGGCCTGACGGAGGGCGAGCAGGTGGTCACCACCGAGGCGGTGGCCGGGGCCGGCCCGTCGATGGGCCGCCGCGGCGGCGTGCGGATGTTTTGACCATGGGCGCCTTGCTGGAGGTGCGCGGTCTGACGCGCGAGTTCCCGGCCGGGGAGGGCGTCGTCGCGGTGCTGCGCGATGTGGACCTGACGATCGCGGCCGGCGAGATGGTGGCGATCATGGGCCCGTCGGGCTCGGGCAAGTCCACCCTGATGAACATCCTGGGCTGCCTGGATAAACCGACGCGCGGCAGCTACCGGGTTGCCGGCCAGGAGACCGGCGCGATGGACCCGGACGCGCTGGCGCGGCTGCGGCGCGAGCATTTCGGCTTCATCTTCCAGCGCTACCAGCTGCTGGGCGATCTGAGCGCGCTGGGCAATGTCGAGATCCCGGCCATCTATGCCGGCGCACCGGCCGCCGCGCGGCATGAGCGCGGCCGCCAGCTGCTGGCGCGGCTGGGCCTGGCGGAGCGGCTGCGGCACCGGCCCGGCCAGCTCTCGGGCGGGCAGCAGCAGCGCGTCTCGATCGCGCGCGCGCTGATGAACGGCGGCGACGTGATCCTGGCCGACGAGCCCACCGGCGCGCTGGACCAGGCCAGCGGCCGCGAGGTGATGAAGATCCTCGAGGAGCTGCATGCCGACGGCCACACCATCATCCTGGTGACGCATGACGCGCAGGTGGCCGAGCATGCGCAGCGCGTGATCGAGATCAGCGACGGCCGCATCGTCGCGGACCGGCGCAAGCCCGAGGCGCCACCGCCCGCCGCGCTGCAGCGCGCGAGCGAGCCGAAGGTCGCGAAGCTGTTCGGCGATGTGCTGGGCCGCGTCGGCGAGGCCACGCGCATGGCGCTGCGCGCGATGGTGAACCACCGGCTGCGCACCCTGCTGACGATGCTGGGCATCATCATCGGCATCGCCTCGGTGGTCTCGGTCGTCGCCCTGGGCGAGGGCTCGCGCCAGCGCATCCTGGCCGACATCAGCGCGATGGGCACCAACACGATCGACATCCTGCCCGGCAGCGGCTTCGGCGACCGCCGCGCCGGCGCGGTGCGCACCCTGCGCGCCGGCGACGCGGACGCGCTGGCCCAGCTCGGCTATGTGGACAGCGTGACGCCCTCGGTCTCGGCCAATGTCGGGCTGCGCTACCGCAATGTCGACGTGGCGGCCAATGTGACCGGGGTCGGCGAGCAGTTCTTCCGCGTGCGTGGCTACGAGTTTGCGCGCGGCCAGGCCTTCGATCTGCAGGCGGTGCGCCTGCGCGCGCAGGAGGCGGTGATCGACGACAACACGCGCAAGAGCCTGTTCCCGAACGGCGAGCCCGCGCTGGGCCAGGTGATCCTGCTGGGCACGGTGCCGGTGCGCATCGTCGGCGTGACGGCCAAGAAGAGCAGCCCCTTCGGCAACGAGGACGCGCTGAACATCTGGATCCCCTACACCACCGCGATGAGCCGCATCACCGGCCAGGACTATCTGCGCAGCCTGACCGTGCGCGTCAGCGACAGCGTGCCCAGCCAGGTGGCGGAGCAGGGCATCAGCAAGCTGCTGAGCCAGCGCCATGGCAAGCAGGATTTCTTCCTGATGAATACCGACAGCGTGCGCCAGACCATCGAGCAGACCACGCAGACCATCACCCTGCTGATCTCCTCGATCGCGTTGATCTCGCTGCTGGTGGGCGGCATCGGCGTGATGAACATCATGCTGGTCTCGGTGACGGAGCGCACGCAGGAGATCGGCGTGCGCATGGCGGTGGGCGCGCGGCAGAGCGACATCCTGCGCCAGTTCCTGATCGAGGCGGTGCTGGTCTGCCTGATCGGCGGCGCCCTGGGCGTCGGCCTGGCCCTGAGCGGCGGCCTGCTGTTCGACCGCTTCGCCAGCGATTTCCGCATGGTGTTCTCGGCCTGGTCCATCCTCGGCGCCTTTGGCGTCTCGACCCTGATCGGCGTGGCCTTCGGCTTCCTGCCGGCGCGCAGCGCGGCAAGACTTGACCCCGTGGAGGCGCTGGCGCGGCCCTGAAACGTCAGGTGTCAGGCCAGGCTCAGTGCCCGGTAGTCCGAGGGCGTGATGCCGCAGGCCCGGTGCCAGGCATGGGCGAAATGCGCGGAGTCGTAGAAGCCCGCCGCATGGGCGATCTCGGTCAGCGACGCCGCCCCGCGCAGCGCGCAGCCCGCCAGGCTCAGGCGTACCGCCCGGCGCAGCTGACCGTGGCTCAGGCCGGCGCGGCCGAGCTGGCGCTGCAGGGTGCGGGTGCTGCAGCCCAGCTCGGTGGCGCTGCGCGCGAGATCGGCCTCGGGGGCGAGACGCAGCGCGTCCAGCAACTCGGGGATGCAGCCGCCGCGCAGGCCCAGCGCCCGCCAGGCGCGCCGCAGGCCGTCGTCGCTTGGGCCAGCATCGCCCAAGCGTCGCAGGCTGGCCGCACAGGCCGTCACCGTGATGCGGCGGAACTCGTCATCGGCGATGCCCGGTGCGGTACGGCGTTCCTCGAGCCGCACTGATGCTCCGTCCGCCAGCCGGGTGCGCACGCCCAGCGGCGCCAGCCGGTTGTAGCCGTTCCAGCGGTGTTGGAAGCTCCGGTCGTCGGGGTCGCCGCGCATCAGCTCGGCCACCGGATTGGCATCCAGCGCGGCCAGCGTCGCCAGGCGCCGCGTCAGCGCGCTCTCGCTCAGACCGGCGGCGCGCGCGGCACGGCTGGCCTGCGCATAGCGCCGGTGCGGCAGCAGGCCGGTGACGACGCCGTCCACGCACCAGGCGAACAGGGCCCGCGGCTCCAGTGCCAGCGGGCCGACCGCGGCCTGCAGCAGGTGATAGCTCTGCGGCCCGCCATCGGCGGTTTCTTCTTCCTTCGCATGTGGCGCGCCGGTACAAGCCTGCCGCGCCGCGGCTGGGCACAGTGGTGAAGGCGAGGACGGGGCCATGACGAGCGATTCTGGCATGTGCAGGCACGCGGCGGCCCCGATGGATCAACGAGTAAGGAAAGAAAGGATGGATGCGATGGATCGACGCTTGCTGTTGAAACAAGGCGCCGTCGGCGCGCTGGGCGGTGCGGCAGCCGCGGCAATGGCCGAGGGCGATGATGATGCGCTGGGGCGGCTCGATGCGACGGCGCAGGCGGCGCTGGTGCGTGCCGGGGCGGTGTCGCCGCTGGAGCTGGTCGATGCGGCGATCGCGCGCATCGAGCGGCTCAACCCGCGCTTCAATGCGCTCGCTGCGCCCTGCTTCGAGCGGGCCCGCGCGGCGGCACGCCGGCAGGGGCTGGCGCAGACGCCGGGGCCGTTTCCCGGCGTACCCTATGCGATCAAGGACCTGCTCGATGTGCAGGGCGTGCGCCGCAGCTCCGGCTCGCGGCTGCTGCGCGAGCATGTGCCGGCGCAGAGCGCCGAGCTGGTGCTGCGCACGGAGGCGGCGGGCCTGCTGATCCTGGCCAAGACCGCGACGCCGGAGTTCGCGCTCAATGCCAGCACCGAGCCGCTGCTGGGCGGGCCGGTGCGCAACCCGCTAGATCCCGCGCGCTCCAGCGGCGGCTCCTCGGGCGGCGCGGCGGCGATGGTGACCTCGGGCATGCTGCCGCTGGCCCATGCTAGCGACGGCGGCGGCTCGATCCGTATCCCGGCCTCCTGCTGCGGGCTGTTCGGTCTCAAGCCCAGCCGTGGCCGCATGGTCGGCTCGAGCGCCGCGGACAGCGGCGTCGAGCATGCGCTGAGCCGCTCGGTGCGCGACAGCGCGCAGCTGTTCGCCTGGAATCAGCGCAGCGACGCGGCGGCGCCGCTGCCGCCGATCCCGCTGCTGGAGGGACCGCCGCGCGCACGCCGGACGCCGCTGCGCATCGGTCTGTGCGTCGACGATCTGCAGGGCCGTGCGCCCGCGCCCGCGGTGCGGGCCGCGACCCTGGCCGCCGCGCGCCTGTGCGAACGGACGCTGGGGCACCGGGTGCTGCCGGTCCGCCGCCTGCCGGTGGATGGCGAGCGCTTCATGGCGCAGTTCATGGTGGTCTGGAGCGGCGGCGCCGAGCGCCTGCTGAGCCAGGCCGAGGCCGATCCGGCCTCGAGCCGGCGGATCGAGGCCGTGCTGGAACCCTGGACCCTGCATCTGGCGGCCCATGCCCGCGGCCTGCCGGCCGAGGCGCAGACCCACGCCCGTGCCTACTTCGCCCAGATCGCGCGCGAGCTGGACGAATGGTTCGTGAGCACGGGCTGCGATCTGCTGCTGACGCCGGTGCTGGCCGATGTGCCGCCACCGCTGGGCTATCTGGGCCCGGCGGTACCGGGGCCGCTGATGTGGGAGCGGCTGATGCGCTATGTCGGCTACACGCCGTTGCACAACGTCGCGGGCACGCCGGCGATGTCGGTGCCGCTGGGACGCGATCCCACCACCGGCCTGCCGATCGGCGCGCAGTTCGCGGCGCGGCTGGGGCAGGAGCAGAAGTTGTTCGAGCTGGCGTATGAGCTGGAGGCGGCGCAGCCTTGGGAGGAGGGCTGAGCGGCGAGCGGGAACGCTCGTCGGGGCTGACGGGGCGTCCGGAGGGGGAGATTTCAAGCCAGAGCTTTTCTCGGACTTGAGATTGCGCGGGCAGACGCCAAGGTCAGGTCCGCGACCCTGAACTGGAAGCACCCCCTGGTCTAACTGTTGGCGCCGCTTCTGCTATTCCTCTTCTTTGTCGAATTTTCTCCACCCTTTGCGCCACCGCGGGCCACCCGGGCGGCGCAGGAGTAGTCGCTGCAGGTGGAGGTGCACGACACAAGGAGGAATCGGGCAAGACAGCCCGTCAATGCACGAAGCAAGAGGAGGTGTTCAGACCTTCTTCACAAATTCCGACTTCAACCCCATCGCTCCGATCCCATCGATCTTGCAGTCGATGTCATGGTCGCCCTCGGTCAAGCGGATGTTCTTGACCTTGGTGCCGACCTTGACGACCAGGGACGAGCCCTTGATTTTCAGGTCCTTGATCACGGTGACCGTGTCGCCGTCCTGCAGGATGTTGCCCACGGCGTCCTTGATGAGGATGACGCGAGCCTCTTCGGTCGCAGCGGTATCCGGCCCCTGAACCGACCATTCATGGCCGCATTCGGGGCAGATGAGCTGGGCCCCATCCTCATAGGTGTAGACCGAGGTGCATTTGGGGCAGGCGGGCAGGGTGTTGCTCATGTGGTGAGATCTCCGGGAGAAATGAAAAAGCCCCACACGCTTGCGCGTGCAGGGCTTCAAAGTGGCTCCTCGACCTGGGCTCGAACCAGGGACCTACGGATTAACAGTCCGGCGCTCTACCGACTGAGCTATCGAGGAATTGTTTGCTTCTGCTATGTCGGCATGTCGATCGGTTGCGACATGCGTCTTGATGGGTTCTGTTGGCTCCCCGACCTGGGCTCGAACCAGGGACCTACGGATTAACAGTCCGGCGCTCTACCGACTGAGCTATCGGGGAACAGAGCCTTGCATTATAGCCAGAAAAAATCCTGGTTTACAAGCTTGTCTCCAAACTGATGCGCCAGGTGCGCGGTTCGAGCGGGTACAGGTACGCATGGCCGTACTGGAAGGGCGATTCCTTCCAGGCGCGGCGGTTCGCCAGGTTGTCCACGCCGGCGCGCCAGGTCAGTTGCTGGCCGCCGCCGAGTTGCTGCTCGTAGCGCAGGCCGGCATCGAGGCGGGTCCAGCCGGGGATCTTCAGGCTGTTGTCGGGCAGCACGGCGCGCGGGCCTTCGTAGACCAGGCCCGCCTGCAGCTGCAGGCCGCCGATGAGGTCCTGGCGGCCCTGCAGCTTGAGCGCGGTCTCGGCCACGTTGGCGGGCTTCAGGCCGTTCAGGCTGGCATCGGCGCTGCCATGGCGGCGCGCCCTGAGCTTCATCGCGCTGGCCAGCAGGCCGCCACCGGACCATTTCAGGTCGGCCTGGGCCTCGAGGCCGCGATGGCGGGCGGTGCCGTCGGCCGCGCGGGTGCAGCTGAGGTTGGCGTCGCAGGTGCCGATGTCGCGCCATTGCGGGCGCTTGATGTCGAAGGCGGCGATGCCCCAGTCCACCGTCGAGCTGCCGGCCTTCAGTCCGATCTCCAGCTGGCGGCTCTTCTGCGCGGGCAGGGCCTGGCCGGGATTGTTGTAGCGGCCGCGGTTCGGGATCACCTCGGACTCGACGCCCTCGCCCCAGCTGGCATAGGCCATCAGCTGCGGCGTCAGCGCCTGGCTCAGGCCCAGCCAGGGCGTGGTGAAGTTCTGCTTGTAGCTGGTCGCGCGCGAGCCGTCGGTGCGCACGCTCTCGCGCTTGAGCTGCGTGTGGCGCAGGCCGAGCCAGCCCTGCAGGCCCGGCAGCAGCGCGTCGAGGCCGACGCTGTCGCGCAGATAGAACTCGGTGCTGCGCTCGTCGCGGTTGGTGTTCTCGTCGGTCAGGCTCGGGTCGGCCGGCGTGCGGCTCTTGCCATCGATCGTGCCGACGCCGACCAGGTTGTAGGCCTGGCGCTGGAAGCGGCTTTCGAAGCGGCTCAGCAGCAGGCCGGTGCTCAGCTCGTGGCGCAGCGGCCCGGTCCTGAACTTGCCGGCCAGCGACAGATCCAGCGCATCGCTGTCGCGACGCTCGTTCTCGCTGCGGAAGTCCCAGATCGAGAAGCTGCCGTCGGCGGCGAAGCGGTCGCAGGGGGCGCAGTCATAGCTGACCGGGTCGTACTTGCCGGAGGCGTAGGCCAGCCGGTCATCCGTCTTCAGCCGCTGCACGCCCAGATGCGCCTGCGCCTTCCAGTCGGCGTTCAGGCGTTGCGTCAGGCGCAGCGAGGCATGGGTGTTGTCGAACACCACCGGCTGGCTCCAGGCCTGGTTGTTCAGGTTGATGCGCGGGTCGATGTCCTTGGCCGAGGGCAGCTTGCTGCCCAGCAGGCTGAAACCGGGCTGGCTGGGCTGGCTCTGGCGGTTCCATTCGAACTCGGCCTCGACCAGGGTATCGGACGTGGCGCGCCAGTCGCCGGCCAGGGCCAGCAGCCGGCGATCGCCCTTGGCGTCGCGCAGCAGCGGACGCAGCTCGGCCGCGGCGGCATTGATGCGCAGGCCGAAGACCTGACCCGCGCCGAAGCGGCGGCTCCAGTCCAGCGCGGCCTGGGCCGTGCCGCGCTCGCTGAGGGCCAGCGTGAGGTTGGTCAGCGGTGCCGCGGTCGGGCGCTTGACCAGCAGGTTCACCAGGCCACCGGGCGCGCTGGTGCCGGACTGGATGCCGCTGGTGCCCTTCAGCAGCTCGATGCCGCTCTTGTTGCCCAGGGCCAGCGCGGTCTCGGCATTGATCGGCAGGCCGTCGCGGCGGTAGTTGAAGCGGTTGTCGAGGTCGAAGCCGCGCACCTTCAGGTAGGAGACATAGCCCTGCGAGTTGTAGGCGTCGCCGACGCTGGCATCGAAGTTGGTCAGGCCCGAGAGCCCATCGATGCCGGCATCGAGCAGCCGCTCGGCACTCAGCACCGAGGCCTGCAGCGGTAGCTTGGCGACCGGCGTCTCGCCGCCGAAACCGCCGATCGTGACCGGCGCGTCGGCGCTGCGGCCGCTGACCGTGACGGTCGGCAGGGCCTGTTGCTGTTGCGACTGCTGTTGCGCCAGCGCGGGCAGGGCCAGCAGCAGCGAGGAGAAGAGGGTGGAGAGTTTGCGGGTGGATGCCATCGGATCAACTGCTAGTACAACAACAAGCGATGGCAGGGCGGCTCACGAGCCCAGATGGATGTCGAACCGCGGCGAGAAAGGACCGGAGGACAGGTCGACCTGGGCGTCTTGCGTGCTTCCCTGCGCGAGGATTACCTCAGGCCAACAAGATATGCATCTGTTGACCTCGCGGCCGAAGCCGCCGATCAGGTTCAAAGGGACTTTCTCAGCCGGCCTGTCCTGTGGGACGGGCCAGCACCCCTAGCGACTGCCGAGGCCCGAAGCCGCGACAGTGGTGCGATTGTAAGGGCCTACAAGCACAAGGCCCGCGCGCGGCGGGCCTTGTGTCCTGTGACTCGCCAGCGGCCGATCAATCAAACACCGGCGACTCTACCCCCAGCACCTTGTGCAGCTTCGGGCTGGTGGTCGTGTACTGCAGGTGCACGCGCTTGTCCGGGAACACATAGGGCGCGGCACCGAAGGCGGCCAGCGCGGCCTCGTGGAAGCCGGACAGGATCAGCTTCTTCTTGCCCGGGTAGGTGTTGACGTCGCCCACCGCGAAGATGCCGGGCACGCTGGTCTCGAACTTCTCGGTGTCGACGACGATCTGCTTGCGCTCCAGCGCCAGGCCCCATTCGGCGATCGGGCCCAGCTTCGGGCTCAGGCCGAAGAAGGCCAGGATCTGGTCGCAGGGCACGATGCGGGTGACGCCGTCGGCGCCGGTGACCTTGGCGCCGGTCAGCAGGCCGCCTTCCTCGACGATGCCCGTCACCTGGCCGACCAGGAACTGCATCTCATGCGCCTCGCACAGCGCATGCATCTTCGCGACGTTGGCCGGCGCGGCCTTGAAGCCATCGCGCCGGTGCAGCAGGATCACGCTCTCGGCCTTGTGCGGGTTGCCGTCCTCGTTGCCGGCGCAGAAGTTCAGCGCCCAGTCCAGCGCCGAATCGCCGCCGCCGACCACCAGCAGGTTCTTGCCGGCGAACTGCTCGGGCCCGCGCACGCGGTAATGCACCTGCGTGCCCTCGAAGGGCTCGACGCCCTCGACCTTCAGGGTGCGCGGCTGGAAGCTGCCGACGCCGCCGGCGATGAAGATGGTCTTGGTCAGGAAGCGCGTGCCCTTGGCCGTCTCGACATAGAAACGCCCGCCGCAATCAGCCCCTTCCTCGCATTTCTGCACCACCGTGACCTCCTGGCCCAGGTGGAAGGTCGCGCCGAAAGGCTCGATCTGCTTGAGCAGGCTGTCGGTCAGCTCCTTGCCGGTGCACATGGGCACGGCCGGGATGTCGTAGATCGGCTTGTCGGGGTAGAGCTCGATGCATTGCCCGCCGGGGTAGGCCAGCGAGTCGATGATATGGGCCTTGATCTCCAGCAGGCCCAGCTCGAAGACCTGGAACAGGCCCACCGGGCCGGCACCGACGATCACGGCGTCGGTCTCGATGATCGGGGCGGGCAGGGGGCTGCTCATGGGCGGCGGCCTTGCCTCAGCGGATCAGCTCGGCCAGCTTGCCGGTCTTGTCTTTCCACTCGTCGGCGTCCGGCAGGGCCGGCTTGCGCTTGGTGATGCTGGGCCAGGCCTTCGCCAGGTCGGCATTGAGCTTGATCATGTGCTGCTGGTTGCCCGGCACATCCTCCTCCGGCACGATGGCATTGGCCGGGCACTCGGGGATGCAGACCGCACAGTCGATGCACTCGTCCGGATCGATGGTCAGGAAGTTGGGGCCTTCGCGGAAGCAGTCAACGGGGCAGACATCGACGCAATCGGTGTACTTGCAGCGGATGCAGGCTTCGGTAACGACGTGGGTCATGGTGGGGCAACTCGGTTCTTATGGGCGTGCGCGCCGGCGCAGGGCGCACCGGGACAGGGCAGAGGCGGATTTTAATCGCTGAGGGCGCGGGTACGGGCTTGTTCCTGCGCAAGCCCGGTGGCCTTGATGGTTTTGCGGGGGCGGGCGCTGACCGCCCGGGCGCCGGCGCCGACGGTGACGACGGTGGGCCGGCCGCGGTGCAGCAGCGCCGCGGCCGCAAGACCTGACACCGGATGTTCGCTGGCCAGCGCGTCCGGCCAGCCGGCGCGCGAGACCACGCTGCAGGGCGCGTCCGGCGCCCAGCCGGCCTCGACCAGCTTGCGCGCCAGCGCCGCCAGCTGGCGGCCGGCCATGTAGAACACCTCGGTGTCGGCGCTCTTGCCGCCTTGCAGATCGCCCTCGCGGGTCATCGCGGTGGTGAGGCTGACGCTGCGGCCCTGGCCGCGGCGGGTCAACGGGCGCTGGGTCTGGGCCGCCGCGGCGATCGCCGCAGTGACGCCGGGCACCACCTCGATGTCGTCCGGTGGGATGCCGGCGGCGGCCAGCGCCTCCAGCTCCTCCTCCAGGCGGCCGAAGATGCTGGCGTCGCCGCCCTTCAGGCGCACGACCAGGGCATGCTGCCGAGCCATCTTGACCAGCAGCGCGTCGATCGCGGTCTGCGCGGTGGCGTCGGCCGAGAAGCCGCGCTTGCCGACGTCCAGCCACTGCGCCTGTGGCGCGAATTCGCGCAGGGCCGGGTCGGTCAGGGCGTCGAACAGCACCACGTCCGCCCGTTGCAGCGCACGCGCGCCGCGCAGGGTGATCAGGTCCGCGGCCCCGGGGCCGGCGCTGACGAAGATGACCTTGCCCATGTCTGCCAACTTTCCTCAGGGTTCAGCGCACCAGCAGCGCACCCGAGGTGCGGTTGCTGGTCGGGTCGACGACGATCAGCGCGCCGCCGACGCGGTTAGCCGCATAGGGCTCCACCGGCAGCGCGGCCTGCACCTCGATGCGCACATGGCCGATCTCGTTGACCGCCAGTTCCTGTGCCTCGGTTTCGGCCAGGGTGTGGATGTCCAGGCGATGCTCGATCGCGGCGATGCGTGCCTGCACCCAGCGGTTGCCATGGCGCACCCAGTACTTGCGGCCTTCTTTAGCCGGCTCGGTGTCCAGCCAGGCCAGGGTGGCCTCGAAGCTCTGCACCGGCGTGGCGCTGCCGGGCGTGACGATCCAGTCGCCGCGGCTGACATCCAGCTGGCGGTCCAGCACGACGCCGGCCGATTCCCCGGCCACGCTGTGCGCGACGGTCTCGCCGGCGCGGCGTACCTCGGCCACGACCGCGGTCTGGCCGCTGGGCAGGATCTGCACCTCGTCGCCGGCCTTGACCTGGCCATGGGCGATGCGGCCCCACAGGGTGCGCGGCTGGTGACCGGTGCCCTCACCCTCGCGAGCGACATATTGCACCGGGATCAGCAGCTGGCCCTCGACCTTCTCCTGCAGCGCCGGCAGGCCTTCCAGCACCTGCAGCAGCGAGGGACCGTCGTACCAGGCCGCGTCCAGCGGCTGGGTGACGTTGTCGCCGCGCAGCGCCGAGACCGGCACGATCGCGGTCACCGCGATGCCCGCCTGCGCGGCGAAGGCCCGCAGCGCGGCGCTGACCTTGGCGAAGCCGGCGCCCGGGTCGGCCAGCGCGTCGATCTTGTTGATCGCGAACACGATGCTGGGCACGCGCAGCAGATGCGCCAAGAGGCTGTGGCGGCGCGTCTGCGGCAGCAGCGGCACCTCGGCGGCGTCCAGGTCCAGCTTGGTGATGTCCACCAGCACCACGGCGGCATCGCTGCCGGCCGCGGCCGTCACCATATTGCGGGTGTACTGCTCATGGCCCGGCGCGTCGGCGATGATGAACTTGCGGGTCTTGGTCGCGAAGTAGCGGTAGGCCACGTCGATCGTGATGCCCTGCTCGCGCTCGGCCTCCAGGCCGTCGGTCAAGAGGCTCAGGTCGATCGGTGCGCCGGCGGCACGCTTTTCCAGCGTGTCCAGCTGGTCGGCCAGGATCGCGCGGCTGTCGTACAGCAGGCGGCCGATCAGGGTGCTCTTGCCGTCGTCGACGCTGCCGGCGGTCAGAAAGCGCAGCGCGCGGTGCTGCGTGTCCACGTCTTGTTCGTGGACCCGGGTGTTGTCGTTGTTCAGAACTGCGCTCATGATCAGAAATACCCTTCCTTCTTGCGACGCTCCATCGAGGCCTCGGAGGTGCGGTCATCCATGCGGGTGGCGCCGCGCTCGCTGACCGTGACGGTCAGGGTCTCGGCGACGATGTCCTGGGCCGAGACGGCCGGGCTTTCGACCGGGCAGGTGCAGGTCATGTCGCCGACGGTGCGAAAACGCACGGTCTCGGTCTCGACCACATCACCGGCCTCCGGCGGCGTCACCTCGGTGACTGGCACCAAGAGGCCCTTCTTGCGCACGACCTGGCGCTGGTGCGCGAAGTAGAGGCTGGGCAGCGGGATGTTCTCGCGCGCGATGTAGAGCCAGACGTCCAGCTCGGTCCAGTTGCTGATCGGGAAGGCGCGGAAATGCTCGCCCGGGCGGATGCGGGTGTTGAACAGGTTCCACAGCTCGGGGCGCTGCTCCTTGGGCTGCCATTGGCCGAAGCTGTCGCGGTGGCTGAAGATGCGCTCCTTTGCGCGCGCCTTCTCCTCGTCGCGGCGGGCGCCGCCGATCAGCACGTCGAAGCGGTTGTCCTCGATCGCTTCCAAGAGGGTCACGGTCTGGTGGCCGTTGCGCGACTCCAGCGGATGGGCCAGGCGCACCGTGCCCTTTTTGATCGATTCCTCCATATGGGCAACGATGACGCGCTCGCCCATCTCGGCGACGCGGCGGTCGCGGAACTCGATCACCTCGGGGAAGTTGTGGCCGGTGTCCACATGCACCAGCGGGAAGGGAAGTTTTCCCTTGAAGGTGTTGCCGGTGGGATCGCTCTTGTCGCGCGTCTTGAAGGCCTTCTCGGCCAGGCGCAGCACCACGCAGCTGTCCTTGCCGCTGGAGAACAGCAGGCCCGGGCGTTCGAAGGCGGCGGCCACCTCGCGCAGGATGAAGATGGCCTCCTCCTCCAGGTGGTCCAGATGACGGTGATCGACCGTCGGCAGCAGTTTCTCGAGATTGACCGGGGCGTTCATGCCGGGGCTCCTGTGCTCTTCGTCAGTTCTTCGTTGGTGTGGGCCTTGTGCAGGCCGCATTCCTTGGCGTCTTCACTCTCCCACCACCAGCGGCCGGCGCGGAAGTCCTCGCCGACCGCGATCGCGCGGGTGCAGGGCGCACAGCCGATGCTGGGCATGAACTGGTCATGCAGCGCGTTGTGGGGCACGTCGAAGGCCTGGATGTAATGCCAGACATCGGCCCAGCTCCATTCGGCCAGCGGATTCAGCTTCGTGCGGCCGTTGCCGTCCGGCTCGGCGAAGGGCACCTCGGCGCGGTTTGCGCTCTGCTCGCGGCGCAGGCCGGTGATCCAGGCGCTGCGGCCGGCCAGCATGCGGGAGAGCGGCTCCAGCTTGCGCAGGCCGCAGCAGGCCTTGCGCAGCGCCAGGCTCTCGTACATCGCGCGCTCACCGTTGCTCTTGACGAAATGGATCACCGCCTCCTGCACCGGGCTGAAGACCTCGACCTCCAGCGCGTACTTTGCTTCGATGGCCGGGATCAGCGCCAGGGTCTCGGCGTGCAGCGCGCCGGTGTCCAGAGTGGCGATGCAGATCGGCAGCGCGTGGCGGGCGATCAGGTCGGTGATCACCATGTCCTCGGCGCCGAGGCTGGTGGACTGGATCAGGCCCGCGCCATGCTCGGCCACGGCCTGCTTCAGCAGCTCGACCGTGCGAGCCAGGCGCTCCTCGAAGCCGGCCGTCTGGCGGGCATACAGACCAATGGCCGAGGCGCTGGCCGGCGCCGACAGCCAGGACAGGGTGGAAGCTTCGCCGCTCATGCTGCTTGCCCTTTCTCAGCCCGCGACGTTCGCCGCGAAATGCGGGCGCTGCTCGCGCGTGTCGCCCTGGTAATGGCCGGGGAAGAAGCTCAGCGCGCGCTTGGCTGCGTTGAGGTCCTGGTCGGCGCGCAGCAGCACCGCGTCGAAACCGGTGCGGGCGGCCAGCAGCACCATGTCCACCAGCACCTCGCCGGTGGCGCGGATCTCGCCGGCGAAGCGGTAGCGGCTGCGCAGGATGCGCGCCTGGCTGTAGGCGCGGCCGTCCACCCATTTGGGGAACTGCAGCACCACCAGCGCCAGGCGCGGTAGGTCGGTGGCCAGGCCCTCGATGTCGTAGTCGTTCGGCACCTCGACCGCGGTGGCCAGGCCGGCCGGCCAATGGTCGCGCACCGCATGCCATTGCTCCAGGCTCAGCAGCAGGTTCGGCGCCGGATCGGGATCGGGCTTGGGGCCGTCCTCGCCGACGACGCGATGCCAGGGATCTTGATGGGAGTCGATGAACTTCATTGCGTTCGTTCTTTCAGCGGGCGGCGGCGGTGAGGGTGCGCTGGGCATTGGCCGGTGCCTTGAAGGGCTCGATGCCGACGCGGCGCACCGTGTCGATGAAACGCTCGGCCGCGGCGCGCTCCTGGCGGTAGGTCTGGATCAGCGCATCGATCACGTCCGGCACCTCGTCGGCGGCGAAGCTGGGGCCGATCACCTTGCCGGGCACGGCGGCGCCGGAAATGGTCGAGCCGTCCGAGCCGCCCAGGGTGATCTGGTACCACTCACTGCCGTCCTTGTCGACGCCCAGGATGCCGATATGGCCGCTGTGGTGGTGGCCGCAGCTGTTGATGCAGCCGCTGATGTGCAGGTCGATGTCGCCGATGTCGTAGAGCTCGTCCAGGTCCTGGAAGCGCTCGGTGATCGCCTCGGCCACCGGGATCGAGCGGGCATTGGCCAGCGCGCAGAAGTCGCCGCCGGGGCAGGCGATCATGTCGCTCAGCAGGCCGATATTGGGCGTTGCGAAGCCGTTGGCCTTGGCCTCCTCGAACAGGGCCGGCAGCTCGCTCTCCAGCACCCAGGGCAGCAGCAGGTTCTGGTCATGGGTGACGCGCAGCTCGCCATGGCTGTAGCGCTCGGCCAGCGCGGCGGCGGCCTCCATCTGCGCATCGGTGGCGTCGCCGGGCGGCAGGCCCAGGCGCTTCAACGACAGGGTCACGCCGCGGTGGCCGCTCAGCTTGTGCGCATGCACATTGCGCTCCAGCCAGCGCTTGTAGGCCCCCTGCGCACCCTCGAGGATGTCGATCGCG
Source organism: Roseateles sp. DAIF2 (assembly GCF_015624425.1). Lineage (NCBI taxonomy): Bacteria > Pseudomonadati > Pseudomonadota > Betaproteobacteria > Burkholderiales > Sphaerotilaceae > Roseateles > Roseateles sp. DAIF2. Next base: position 1,649,461 of record NZ_CP049919.1, read on the forward strand.
GGCCGCACGGCGACGCCGGCCGGCACCACGAAGCTGGCCGCGACGCGCTCCAGCTCTGCCTGCGGGATGAGGTGCTCATGGCCGCCGGCATCGTCGGCCAGGATATGGGCGAACTCGGCATTCACCGCGTCGAGAAAGGCCTGGCCCTCGGCCTTGACCAGGATCTTGATGCGGGCCTTGTACATATTGTCGCGACGGCCGTAGCGGTTGTAGACGCGCACGATCGCCTCGATATAGACCAGGATCTGGTTCCAGGGCAGGAACTCGGTGATCACCTGGCCGGTGATCGGGGTGCGGCCCATGCCGCCGCCGACCAGCACCTTGAAGCCGACCTCGCCGGCCTCGTTCTTCACCAGCTGCAGGCCGATGTCGTGCCAGGCGATCGCGGCGCGGTCTTCCAGCGCGCCCGAGATCGCGATCTTGAACTTGCGCGGCAGGAAGGCGAACTCGGGATGCAGGGTGCTCCATTGGCGCAGCACCTCGGCGTAGGGGCGTGGGTCGACGATCTCGTCGGCCGCCACGCCGGCCATGCCGTCGGCGGTGATGTTGCGGATGCAGTTGCCGCTGGTCTGGATGCCGTGCATGTCGACCGCGGCCAGCGCGTCCATCACGTCGGCGGCATCGACCAGCGGGATCCAGTTGTACTGCAGGTTCTGGCGGGTCGTGAAATGGCCGTAGCCGCGATCCCATTTGCGTGCGATATGGGCCAGCTGGCGAAGTTGCTGGGCGGACAGCACGCCGTAGGGCACGGCCACGCGCAGCATCGGCGCATGGCGCTGCACATACCAGCCGTTCTGCAGGCGCAGCGGGCGGAACTCGTCGTCCGAGAGGGTGCCGGCCAGGTTGCGCTCCAGCTGGTCGCGGAACTGCGCGGCGCGGGCATGGACGAACTGGCGGTCGAAGTCGGTATAGGCGTACATGTCTTCAGGAGCTCAATGAATTACTTTCCACCCGGCCATCAGCAGCGAGGCGCACAGCAGGCCGCGCACCACGCCGTCCGGCAGGCGGCGCGTCAGCTGCGCGCCCAGCCAGATGCCGGGCACCGAGCCGATCAGCAGCGGCACCAGCAGCAGCCAGTTCACATGGCCCAGGGTGGCGTGGCCGATGCCGGCGACCAGGGTCAGCGGCACCGCATGGGCGATGTCGCTGCCGACGATGTAGCGCGCCTCCAGGCGCGGGTAGATCAGGAGGATCAGGGTGGCGCCGATCGCGCCGGCACCGATCGAGGACAGCGAAACCAGCACGCCCAGCACCACGCCGGAGGCGATCGTCAGCGCCGGCTTGCGCGCTTCGGGGATGAAGCGCTCCAGCCGCAGGCCCAGGGCCTGCCAGCTCTTCTTGAAGGCGACCACCACGGCGGTCAGCAGCAGGGCGATGCCCAGCGAGAAGGTCAGCGCGCCGGCCCAGCCCTTGGTGACGCCGGTCAGATGCATCAGCGCCACGGTGGCGATCGAGGCGGGGATGGAGCCGGCCAGCAGCAGGCCGGTGATGCGCCATTTCACATGGCCGTGGCGCGCATGGGCCACCGAGCCGGAGACCTTGGTCAGCGCGGCGAACCAGAGGTCGGTGCCGATCGCGACCGCCGGGTTCAGCTTGAAGACGGACAGCAGCAGCGGGGTCATCAGCGAGCCGCCGCCGACACCGGTGATGCCGACGATCAGACCGACGCCGAAGCCGCTCGCGATCGCAATCCAGTCCAACAACAAGTCCGCCGCTCCCGAATGGTGGGGCCCGGGAAAGGGGAAAGGGGATTCCCAGGCCTAGGCGGCGGACTGTATGGAAGCTTTATATATATAGGAACTACAAATTCGTAGATTGCTTATTCGCAGATAAGCATATGAAGCGGGCTGCAATGCCGGGCCTCAATCCTCGGCCAGACGGCGCAAGGCCATGACCTGCTCGGCGATGCGCGGCGGCAGCGGCTCGCGGCCGTCCAGCATCGCCTCGATCAGCCGGGCGTTGGCCGCCGGCTCGCAGTCGGGCGACAGCGGCCAGTCCAGGTCCGTCGTGTCGGCCGGGTGCAGGTCCAGGCGCTGGCCGTCGATGAAGCCGTAGAGCTGGGCCTTGCGGCGCAGATGCGCGTAGGCCTCGCCCTCGCTGGCGCGCATCAGGAGGCCGCGGTGGCCGGCCGCGCTTTGCGCCAGCAGGGCCTGGCCCATGCTGTCCAGGTATTCGGGATGGGTCACCGCGACGACGCGCACGCTGCGCCCCGGCGCCGCATCCAGCAGCTTGGCCACGCTGTGGCCGCTGTTGCGCACGCCCAGGCGTGGGCGCAGGGCCATCAGCGCATCCAGCCCCGGGTTCAGCGCGGCCAGCGGCAGGATCGCCAGGCGCTCGCGCGCCAGCCGTTCGCTCGCCTGCTCGGGCGTGGCGGCGGGCGCGAGGCCCAGCGCGGCCAGCAGCTCGAAGGGGCTGATGCGGCTGTCGAAATCATGCCGGCCGAAGATCAGCACCGGCACGCCCGCGCGCGCCAGCAGCCGCGCCACCAGGGGCATCAGATTGGCCTGCTTGCGTGCACCGTTGAAGGTGGGCAGCAGCACGCAGCGCGGGCCGGTGGCCGGCGCTATCTCGACCCGCGCGGTGCGCGCCTGCATCGCGCGCCAGAAGCCGGCCAGCTCGGCCGCGCTCTCGCCCTTGATGCGCATCGAGAGCAGGATCGCGCCCAGCTCCAGCTCCGGCACCGCGCGGTCCAGCATCGCGCCGAACAGGGCCTCGGCCTGGGCCTCGTCCAGGTCGCGCGCGCCGCGCGTGCCGCGGCCGATTTCCTTGATCAGGGGGGCGAATTCCATGGCGTCAGTGTAGGGGTCGCGGTGGGGCAAGACCCGACCCCGGCCGCGGCCGCTTGACGCCGCCCGGGTCAGGCCGGATGCTGCGCCCCAGGGGAGGAAGGTCCATGGGCATTGCGAAGCCGCGCTCGATTTACCTGACCTTGTCGGTGCTGATGATCGGCATCGTGCTGCTGCTGTACGCGGCGCTGGCGAGCTACCAGCTGAGCGTCAGCAAGCAGCGCATGCTGGCGCAGGCGGCCGACACCTTCGAGCGCATCGGCCGCGAGACCTCGGCGGCGATCGAAGCCGAGCTGCGCCCGGCGCGGCTCAGCGCGGCGCTGCTGGCGCAGACCTCGCTGCTGGCGGGCGCCCGCCATGCCGACCGCCTGGCCCGGCTGCCGCTGCTGGCGGCGGCGCTGCGCCAGAACCCCTCGCTGTCGGCCGTCTACGGCGGCACGGCCAACGGCTCCTTCGTGCTGCTGCGGCGCCTCGACCCGCGGCAGGAGGGCGCGCTGGAGGCGCCGCCGGGCAGCGCCTACCTGCTGCAGTCGGTGGACCGCGATGGCGCCGAGCCGCGCGGCAGCTACCGCTTCTTCGACGCCGAGCTGCGCCTGCTGGCCGAGCGGGAGCGGCCGGGCTACCGCTTCGATCCGCGCGAGCGCGCCTGGTTCGTGCAGGCCGTTGCGGCGCGGGACTCGGGCGCGGTGGTGCAGACCTCGCCCTATCTGTTCTTCACCACCCGCGAGGTCGGCCTGACCCTGGCCAGCGCTGGCGGCACGCTGGGCGCGGCGGGCGTCGACGTCAGCCTGCAGGCCCTGGCCGAGATGCTGGCGCGGCAGCGCATCACGCCGGGCAGCGAGCTGATGATCGTCGACGCGCAGGGCGGCGTGCTGGCGCTGGCCGCACCGGGCAAGCGCCTGGGCGCGCAGGCGCTGGCGCGCGGCAGCGATGCGCGGCTGCCGCTGGTGCGCGAGCTGGGCTCGCCGGTGCTCCTGCATCTGTGGGAGCGGGCCCAGACCGGCACCGCGCTGGAGCCGATCACCGGCCTGCAGGGGCGCGAATGGGTGCTGCGCCTGCAGGCCCTGGCCGGGGCGCCGGGGCTGAGCCTGGCGATCGCGGCGCCGCGCGACGAGCTGCAGGCCGATGCGCTGCGCGCGCGCAGCGTGTCGCTGCTGATCGCCAGCGGCATCGTGCTGCTGACCCTGCCCCTGGTGCATTGGGCGGCGCAGCTGGTGGCGCAGCCGCTGAAGCGGCTGGCGGCCGAGGCGGAGGCGATCAGCCGCTTCGAGTTCGAGGGGCCGGAGCCGGCGCGCAGCCATATCCGCGAGGTCGACATGCTGGCGCTGGCGATGGGCCGGATGCGCGAGTCGCTGCGGCGCTTCCTGCAGATCTCCGAGGCGCTGGCCGCGGAGCATCGGGTCGAGCCGCTGCTGCAGCGCCTGCTCGGCGAGACGGTCTCGGTGGTGCAGGCCTCCAGCGGCGCGATCCACCTGGTCAGCGACGACGGCCAGCGCCTGGTGCCGGCGGCGGCGCTGATCGACGGCGTGGTCAGCGATCCGGGCCTGCTCAGCACCTGGGCGCTGGACGAGCGGGGCAGTCCCTCGGTGACGGTGCGGGCGCTGCGCGAGAACCGGCTGGTCGATGTCGAGCTGCGCTGGGAGGAGGCCAGCCATCTGTCGGCCTATGGCGGCCTATTCCGCCGGCTGGAGGCCTCGCGCCTGCGGATGCTGGCGCTGCCGCTGCGCAACCAGCGCGACGAACTGGTCGGCACCCTGTCCTTCACCTTCGTCGACGAACAGGGCAGCGGCCCGCTGCCGGCGGCGCGCGCCGCCTTCATCCAGGCGCTGGCCGGTCCGGCCGCGGTGGCGATCGACAACCAGCTGCTGCTGCGCACCCAGAAGGCGCTGCTGGAAAGCCTGATCCAGCTGGTGGCCGGCGCGATCGACGCCAAGAGCCCCTACACCGGCGGCCATTGCCAGCGCGTGCCGGAGCTGACCAAGATGCTGGCGCGCGCCGCCTGTGCGGCCGACAGCGGCCCCTACCGCGACTTCAGGCTCGACGAGGAGGACTGGGAGGCGCTGCACATCGCCGCCTGGCTGCACGACTGCGGCAAGGTGACGACGCCGGAATATGTGGTCGACAAGGCGACCAAGCTGGAGACCATCCACGACCGCATCCACGAGATCCGCATGCGCTTCGAGCTGCTGAAGCAGGAAGCCTATCTGGCCCTGTGCGAGCAGCGCCTGCGCGAGCGCGACGAGGACCTGCCGGCGCTGCGCGCCGCGGCCGCGCCGGCGCAGGCCGCACTGGACGAGGACTTCGCCTTCATCGCGGCCTGCAACGAGGGCGGCGAGTTCCTCTCGCCGGACAAGCTGGCGCGGCTGCAGGCGATCGCGCAGCGCCGCTGGTGGCGCACCCTGGACGACCGCCTGGGCCTCTCCCATGCGGAGCGCGAGCGCCTGGCGGCCTTCCCGGCGCCGGCCCTGCCGGTGCAGGAGCCGCTGCTGGCCGACAAGCCCGAGCACCGGCTGCGGCGGCCGGCGCGCGAGCTCATCCCCGACGACAACCGCTGGGGCTTCCGGATGCGGGTGCCCGAACACCTGTACGACCGCGGCGAGCTGCACAACCTGTCGGTGAGCCGCGGCACCCTGACCGAGGAGGAGCGCTACAAGATCAACGAGCACATCGTGCAGACGATCAAGATGCTGTCCGAGCTGCCCTTCCCGCCGCACCTGAAGAGCGTGCCCGAGATCGCCGGCGGCCACCATGAGCGCATGGACGGCGGCGGCTATCCGCGCGGCCTGACGCGCGAACAGATGAGCCCGCAGGCGCGCATGATGGCGATCGCCGATGTCTTCGAGGCCCTGACCGCCGACGACCGGCCCTACAAGAAGGGCAAGCGCCTGTCCGAGGCGCTGGCCATCATGGCGCGCATGGCGCGCGAGCAGCACCTGGACGGCGAGCTGTTCGAGCTGTTCCTGCGCGCCGGCGTCTGCCTCGACTATGCGCGGCGCTTCATGCGGCCCGAGCAGGTCGACGCGGTGCGGATCGAGGACTACCTGTCCTGACGCGCGACATTGATGCGCAGCGGCGCGGCCTTCAGCAAGACCTGACCCTGGCCGTCGAGGAAGCGGGCCTCGATCTCGTAGTCGCCGCGTGGCAGGTCCAGCACGGTCTCGGTGCGGCCGTCGCGCAGGTCCAGGCGCTGCGCGGGCGCGCCGGCGCGGCTGATATTGACCGAGAAATGGCCGCTGTCCTTGAGCGCCGAGCCGGCCGGCGCGACGCCCAGCCCGGTCACGCCCAGGCTCAGCAGGAAGGGGCTGCCGACCGATTCCTCGCTGCGCAGGTTCTTCACATAGACCTCGCGCGTGGCGGCGCGCGGCGCGCCGAGCTGGTCCTGGTACCAGGCGGCGCAGCTCGCGGCGAAGCGGGCCGGGTCGATCGTCAGCGGCGCGGCGCTGCGTCGGCCCACCACCTCGATCGTGATCTCGCGGCTGTAGACGAAATAGGGCCGGTGCTCATGGTCGGCGAACAGCAGGCGCAGCGTGTGCTTGCCGTCGGGCAGGTCCAGCTCGGCGCCGGTCTGGCCCTTGCCGAAATGCCTGTGGGTGTTGGAGAAGGGGATCTGCGCCTGGTGGTTCGAGGGCAGCGGCGTGTCGATCAGGATATGGTGGTGGCCGGCCTGCGCGTTCTTGTTGCCGGCCGGGATCACGCCCATGCCGCGCACGCCGAAGTCGACCCAGAAGGGTGAGCGCAGCGCATAGCCGTGGCGCAGATTGGTGAAGCTGACGGCGATCGGCTCGCGCAGGTCCGGCGCGCTGCGCTCGGCGCTGTAGCTCTGCCAGCAGCGGCGCCCCAGCGCATCGCTGGGCAAGGTCTGACCCCAGGCGGGCAGGGCGGCAGAGAGGACAAGGGGTAGCAGGCGGACCGGCAGGCGCATCAATCGGGACTCCTCCGCGGACAACAGCGCGGCCACGCATTGTGGCCGCGCCCGATGTCGCGCCGGGGCGTCCGGATGGGGGATGGCTAGTGTCTGAGGATCAAGGTCAGCAGCAGGCAGCTGTCCTGCTCGGCCAGCACCGCATGCGGTTCGCCGCCGCGCAGCACGGTCAACTGGCCGGCCGCCAGCGGCAGCTCGGTGCCCGGCATGATCAGCCGCACCCGCCCGGCCAGGCATTGCAGGCTCAGCTCACCGGCCACCTTGTGCTCCGGCAGGCGCTGGCCGGCATGCAGCACCACATGCAGCAGCTGCAGCTGGTCGGTCTTGATCAGGCTGGTGCTGGGGCTGTCGGTGCTGCCGTCGGCCAGGGGCTTCAGGTCGATCAGCTGGCCATGGTTGGCGTGGGTCAGGGCCATGGGCGGGCTCCTTTGCGGCACGGATGGTTCCGCCATTGTGGGCCCTGGCCGCGCCGGGCGGGCTTCTAGAATCCCCCGCCATGTCTTCCGTTTCCCGTCGGGGCCTGTTGCTGGCCCCCCTGGCGCTGGCCGCCTGCTCCCAGATGCCGCTTGTCGGCAGCCCGACCCCACCGCCGCCGATCGATGCCACCCCGCCCGGTCCCAAGCCGCCGCCGAAACCGCCGCGCATCGGCCTGGCCCTGGGCGGTGGCGCGGCGCGCGGCTTCGCCCATATCGGCGTGATCCAGGTGCTGGAGGAAAACGGCATCGGGGTGGACCTGGTGGCGGGCACCTCGGCCGGCTCGCTGGTGGCGGCGCTCTATGCCTCGGGCAAGAACGGCAAGGAGCTGGCGGCGCTGGCCGAGGGTATGGACGAGGGCGCGATCACCGACTGGGCCTTCCCGGGCCGCGGCCTGATCCGCGGCGAGGCGCTGGCGCGCTTCGTGCGCGAGCGCACCGGCCACAAGCCGATCGAGCAGATGGCGATCCCGCTGGGCATCCTGGCCACCGACCTGTCCGACGGTTCGGGCGTGCTGTTCCGCAGCGGCGACACCGGCACCGCGGTGCGCGCCTCCAGCGCGGTGCCGGCGGTGTTCCAGCCGGTCAAGATCGCCGGGCGCGAATATGTGGACGGCGGCCTGGTGGCGCCGGTGCCGGTGCGCCAGGCGCGCCAGATGGGCGCGGAGCTGGTGATCGCGGTCGACATCAGTTCGCCGCCGGACGACAAGCCGCTGGGCGACGCGATGCGCATGCTGCTGCAGACCTTCGCGATCATGAGCCGCAGCATCAATGCCTATGAGCTGCGCGAGGCCGACCTGGTGCTGCGGCCGCAGCTGCTGGGCATCGGCAGCGCGGACTTCACGGCGCGCCGGCGCAGCATCCAGGCCGGCCGCGAGGCGGCGCTGGCGATGCTGCCTGCGCTGCGCCACCGCATCGAGGCGAAGACGCGCTGAATGAAGGCGCCGGCGCCTCAGCGCGGCGGCAGGCCCAGCTCGCGCCGGAACTCGCCCTGCAGCTGCTGGTAGCCGCCGTTGCGGCGCAGCTCGGCGAGGCCGCGGCCGAACTGCTCGGCCAGCTGCCGGCCCTCCGGGTGGGCCTTGGAGAAGGCGACCCAGAAGCCGTCCTGCGAGATCTTGCCCAGGCGCCGCACCTTGCCCTGCAACGCCGGCTCGCCCTGGAGGCGCAGCAGGCCGGGCATGGTGTTGAGCAGGATGAAGTCGACGCGCTGGTTCACCAGCATGCGCAGCAGCAGCTTGTCCGAGGTGGCGCCATGGCGCCGGATCAAGGGGTCGCGCATGAACTCGGTCGGGTAGGTGTAGCCGTTGGTGTAGCCGACGCTGCGGCCGCGCAGGTCGGCCAGGCCCAGCTCGCCGCCGCTGAAGTCGGCCGGGCCGAAGATCGCCAGCTCCTCCTCGAACATCGGCGGCTCGTGCCAGTGGTACTGCGGGCGGTTCTCGGCGGTGATCGTCGCGTTGAAGCAGCCGGCCGCGCGGCCCTCCTTGGCATCGCGCATGCAGCGCGCGAAGGGCATGGCCTGCAACCGCACCGCCACGCCCTGGGCGGCGAAGGCGGCCCGCACCAGGCGCACCGCGAAGCCCTTGGGTTCGCCGTCCGGGCCCTGCCAGGCATAGGGCGGCCAGTCGTCCTCGACCGCGATCAGCGGCTGGGCCCGCGCGGCGCCGGCGGCCAGCAGCAGGCACAGGCCTAGCAACAGCCAGGGCAGGAGGTTCTTCGGCCGTACTGCAAAAGCGGCGGACATGGTGGACCTGGAGGGAAGAGGCGCTTTCATTGTGGGCAAGGGGCGGGGGCGCGGCAAGCCGGGGCAACCCGGCGCGGCCGCCTTGTCCCTCGAACGGGTGGCGCGGGCTATGCTCGGGCCATCATGCAGATTGCGCTTTTTCCGCTCCAGGCTCCCCTGTTTCCCGGCGGCCTGTTGTCGCTGCGGGTGTTCGAGCCGCGTTACCTCGACCTGATCCAGCGCTGCGAGAAAAGCGGCGAGCCCTTCGGCGTGGTGCTGCTGACCGCCGGCAGCGAGGTGCGCCAGCGCGGCGAGGGGGCGGATTTCGTGGCGGAGCGCTTCGAGCCGCTGGGCACGCTGGCCCATCTGGAGCGGCTTGAGCGGCCGCGGCCGGGCCTCTTGCAGATCCGTTGCACGGGCGGGCGGCGCTTTCGCCTGAGCGGCAGCGCCTGCCTGCCGCATGGGCTGTGGATGGGCGAGGGCGAGCTGCTACCGGAGGAGGTGGAGCTGCCGCTGCCCGAGGACCTGGCGCAGACCGCGCGCCTGCTGCAGGGCCTGCTGCACACCCTGGAGACCGGCGCGGCGGCCGAGGACCTGCCGGTGCAGCCGCCCTATCGCTGGGACGACTGTGGCTGGCTGGCGAACCGCTGGTGCGAGCTGCTGCCGCTGCCCGCGGATGAAAAACAGCGCCTGCTGGCGCTGGACAATCCGCTGCTGCGGCTGGAGCTGATCGGCGACCAGCTCGAGCGGCTGCGCCAGCCCTGAGCGGGCGGCCCGCTCAGGCGAGCCGGAATACCGAGACCACCTCGGCCAGGCGTTCGGCCTGCTCGCGCAGCGAGGCCGAGGCGGCGGTCGATTCCTCCACCAGCGCGGCATTCTGCTGCGTCATCTGGTCGAGGTTGGCGACGGCCTGATTGACCTGGCCGATGCCGTCGCGCTGCTCGGTGGCGGCGGCGGCGATCTCGCCCATCAGGTCGGTGACGCGCTGCACGCCGCGCAGGATCTCGCCGACCGCGGCGCCGGAGCTGGCGACCTCGGCCGAGCCGACCTCGACCGTCTCGACCGAGCGGGTGATCAGGATCTTGATCTCCTTGGCGGCCTCGGCGCTGCGCTGGGCCAGCGAGCGCACCTCGGAGGCGACCACCGCGAAGCCCTTGCCATGCTCGCCGGCGCGGGCGGCTTCCACCGCGGCGTTCAGCGCCAGGATGTTGGTCTGGAAGGCGATGCCGTCGATGGTGCCGATGATGTCGGCGATCTTCTTCGATGAATCGCTGATCTGCTGCATGCGCTCGCTGACCTGGGCACCGGCCTGGCTGCCGCGCTCGGCGGCCTCGGCAGCGGTCTGGGCCAGCTGGTTCGCCTGGCGCGCGGTGTCGGCGGACTGGCCGACGGCGCCGGTCAGCTGTTCCATGCTGGAGGCGGTCTCCTCCAGGTTGGAGGCGGTCTGCTCGGTGCGGGCGCTCAGGTCCTGGTTGCCGGTGGCGATCTGCGCCGCGGCGCTGGAGACCGAATCGACGCCGTCGCGCACCTGGCTGACGACCGACTTCAGCCGCACCACCATGCGCAGCAGCGCGCCCTGCAGCTGGGCCACCTCGTCGCGGCCCTGGACGCGCAGGCTGTGCGTCAGGTCGCCGGCGGCGACGGCCTCGGCCAGCAGCACCGATTCGTGCAGCGGGCGGGTGATGCGGCGGGTGATCACGAAGCCCAGGCCCGCGCCCAGCAGCACGGCCAGCGTGGTCATGCCGGCGATCAGCCAGCGGCTGTTGGCATAGATCTCGTTGCCCAGCTTGTTGGCCTTGTCGGCGTCGGCGGTGTTCAGCTCGACCAGCTCGTCCAGCGCCTTGTCCAGCGCGTTGTACTTGGGCAGGCCGACCTTGGCCAGCAGGCGCAGCGCGTTCTCGTCGTCGCCCTGGCGCGAGGCTTCCTGCATCGCGCGGCTGTTGTCCAGGTAGTCGGTCCAGAGGTTCTGGATGTGTTTGACCTTCTCCAGCTCGTCGGCCGAATCGGCCAGCTTGGCATAGGCGGCCAGATGGATCTCGACCTGCTTGCGCGAGTCCTGCAGCGAGTCGACCACGGCCGCGCGCTCGCCGGCATCGGTCGTCATCAGGCGGTACTCGCGCGTGCGGTAGCGCGAGATCTGCTGGGCGGTGGACTGGGCCTCGCGGCTGGAAGGCAGCAGGTTCTCGGCCATCAGGCTGGCGGTGTCGTTGACGCGGCCCAGCTGGACGATGGCGGTCACGCCCAGCACGGCGGTGATCAGGAGTACCAGGAAGAAGGCCAAGCCCAGCTTGGCGCCGACGGAAATGCGGTCGAGCAATTGCATGGAAGGAGGACTTTCGGACGATGGGGGAGGGGATCCGACATGCACTGCGGTCCTGCATGCCCGTAGGCCGTTATTGTTGTACGTGTACGTTAGTGAAAACCATGATCAGGACCAAGGGTTCGGGACTATTTAACGCCGTCATGCATATGAGTTAACGTACGCCAACGATAACAATTTGTTGCGATTGGGATGGGCAGCGGAATCAGGAAGAAGAGCGGGACCGCCGCGGCGGCGGGCACCGCGCGCACGCGGGTGCGGCGCAGCCCGGCGGCGATGGCGACGCTCAAGCGCGAGATGCTGGAGCGCGCGCGCCGGATCTGCCGCGACGAGGGGGCCGCGGGCCTGTCGATGCGCCGCATGGCGCAGGAGTTCGGCCTGTCGACGATGGCGCTGTACAGCTATTTCCCGAACAAGCAGGCGCTGCTGGAGGGGCTGTGGCTGGAGGTGTTCGAGGCGCTGCTGGAGCGGCTGCTGCCGGTCTCGGCCGGGCGGCGCGCGCCGCTGAAGGTGCTGGAGGCGCATGCGCGCGGCCTGATCGGCTTCTGGGAGGAGCGTGCCGACCAGTTCCGCATGATCTACATGTCGCTGCAGCAGACCGCCGGCGGCGACGCGGTGGCGATGGCCGAGCAGCCGGCCTACCAGAAACTGGTGCACCTGACGCGCGAGCGGGTCGCGGCCTGCGCGCGCGGCGCGGCGGAGCCCAGCGAGGAGACCCTGTCCCTGCTGGCGGCGCAGATGGTGTCCAAGCAGCTGGGCTATCTGCTGCTGGCGCTGGGCGTGGCGCGCTACCCGCTGCGCGACCGCGACGCGCTGCGCGAGCGGGTGGTGCAGGACATCGTCGCCGGCGTGGTCGCCGGACTGGGCTGACCGCAGGACGGAAAAGGCTCTTTGCGCGTTGATTGATGATGCCGTGATGGCGAAGGTCTCGACGCAGGAGGGCGGGCAGACCTGCTGCTACGTGTCCCCCGGCCGCTGCGCGGCCTCCTCCTTGACCTCCGCATCAGGCCTGCCCACCCTCCTGCGTGGCGTTGCGTTTGGCTTTCTCCGCAAACACCTGGCGGTGGAGAAGCCGGGATGCGGGTGTGCGCAATTGCGCAGGTCAAGGAGGAGGGCGGCTTGCGGCCCGGGGGACACGGAGCAATTGCGCATGCCCGCGTCCCGGCGCCACCCGGCTCCTTGCAGGGGCCATCAAGACCACGCCAGGAACATCACAAGTCAATAAAAAAGCCGAAAAAAAGCCCGGCAAGGCCGGGCTTGAAGGGTACTTGGGAAGCGCTGCTTCTTGGGTACCGAGGAGACAATCGAGAAGAAAGGTCTCAGGCGGCGCGCTTGGCGGCGCGGGTGGCCGTCTGAGTGGCCTTGACGGCGGTGCTGGTCGCGGCCTGGAAGTTGGCTTCGGCGACTTCGGCGGCCTGCTTGGCGGCCTTGTGCACCGATTCAAAGGCGTTGTTGGCGGCGGCCACGGCCGACTTCACCAGGGCGACGGCGTTCTCGGTGCCGGCCGGGGCATTCTTGGCGGCGCTGTCGACGACGGCGGCGAACTTCTTCTGCGCGTCGGCGATCTGCGCCTCGGCGACCTTCACCACTTCGGCATTGGTGCTGGCGGCGATGTCGTACAGGTGGCGGCTGTAGGAAGCGGCCTTTTCGGCGCTGGGTTGCAGCAGCGCGGCCTGCAGGGCCAGCAGCTCCTGGGCGTCCTTGACGGACAGCGCGGCATTCGCGGTCTCGGCGGCTTCGCCCAGCGCGGTCTTGGCCACTTGCAGATTCAGCTCGACCAGCTTCTCGACGCCTTCGAAGGCCTTGTTGGTGAGGCCAAAGAGGGTCTCGACGTTGGCTTTGTGGGCGGCGAAAACTTGTTCAGCGGTCAGCATAGGAAAAGCTCCTGAGTTCGGTTAAAGGTGTGGGCCTTGGGGAGGAACCATCGGTGCCGTTCAATCGAATTGCTGCACCGCAACATGATCCGAAGTATAGGGATGCCGAACAGGATTGCAAGCTCTTTTTGTTGCGCTGCAGCAAACTAGAGGGGCTTTTCTAGCCGGAGCTCTGCCGACGCCCCCGGCAGTGCGCGTCGGCAGCCCCGCGCCAAAGCGGCTATGGTGGCGTTCGATGTACGCCTTTCATGCCGACGCCCACAGCCTGGCCCTGCCGCCCGGTCACCGTTTCCCGCAGGACAAATACCGCCTGCTGCGCGAGCGCCTGGAGGCCGATCCGGGCCCGCTGCGCCTGCGGCCCGCCGAGGCGGCGGACCTGGGCGAGCTGGCGCTGGTGCATACGCCGGACTATGTCGATGCGGTGCTGCAGGGCCATCTCTCCGCCGCCCAGCAGCGCGAGATCGGCTTCCCCTGGTCGCCCTCGATGGTCGAGCGCTCGCGCCGCTCGGTCGGCGCCACCATCATGGCCGCGCGCGCCGCGCTGGGCGGCGAGGGCCTGGCCGCCAACCTGGCCGGCGGCACCCACCATGCCTATGCGGACAAGGGCTCCGGCTACTGCGTGTTCAACGATGTCGCGGTGGCGGCGCGGCTGATGCAGGCCGAGCGGCACCGCGAGGCGCGGGCACCGCTGCCGGTGCTGGTGATCGACCTGGACGTGCACCAGGGCAACGGCACCGCGGCAATCTTCCGCCAGGATCCGACGGTGTTCACCTTCTCGATGCATGGCGCGAAGAACTTCCCCTTCCGCAAGGAGGCGAGCGATCTGGACGTGGAGCTGCCGGACGGCTGCGGCGATGCCGACTACCTGGCGGCGCTGGAGCGGGCGCTGGCCGAGGTCTGGGCGCGCTGCCCGGCGCCGGGCCTGGCCTTCTACCTGGCCGGCGCCGATCCGCATGAGGGCGACCGGCTGGGCCGGCTGAAGCTGACGACCGAAGGCCTGCAGGAACGCGACCGGCGCGTCTTCGCGGCGCTGCGCGAGCGCCGCATCCCGCTGGCGCTGAGCATGGCCGGCGGCTATGGCCATGACCTGAACACCACGGTGGCGGTGCAGGTGAATACCCTGAGGGAGGCCGCGCACAGCTGGGCCGCCTGGCGGGCCGGGCGATGAAAGAATCCGCAACCATGAGCGACGACACCCGACCCCAGGCGGAAGGCCGCGCGGCCTATGCCCGCTTCGTGCCCCTGGGCACGCGCTGGATGGACAACGACATCTACGGCCACCTGAACAACGTCGTCTACTACAGCCTGTTCGACACCGCGGTGAACCAATACCTGATCGAGCAGGGCGCGCTGGACATCCATGGTGGCGCGGTGATCGGCCTGGTGGTCGAGACCCATTGCAACTTCTTCGACTCGCTGGCCTTCCCGCAGCGCATCGAGGCCGGCCTGCGCGTGGCCCGGCTCGGCCGTTCCAGCGTGCGCTACGAGATCGGCCTGTTCGCCGAGGGTGCATCGCTTTGCGCGGCCCGCGGCCACTTTGTCCATGTCTATGTGGAGCGCAATAGCCGCCGCCCGGTGGCCGCGCTGCCCGAACCCTATCTGCAAGCCTTGCAAGGACTGATGCCGTGACCCATCCCGCCTTCACCCCGCCGACGCCCGAGGCCACCGCCGCGGTCGATGCCGCAATCCTGAGCCGCCATTCGATGCGCGCCTTCCTGCCGACGCCGGTCGAGCGCGCGGTGATCGAGGACATCCTGCGGGTGGCCTCCCGGGCACCTTCCGGAACGAATACCCAGCCCTGGCAGGTCCATGTGCTGACCGGCGCCGCCAAGACCCGGCTGTCCGAACGCATCATGGCCGTCTACGACGACCCGGAGGAGCTGGCCACGCATGGTGAGGAGTACGCCTACTACCCGCGCGAATGGGTCTCGCCCTTCATCGACCGGCGCCGCAAGGTGGGCTGGGACCTTTACGGCCTCCTGGGCATCGCCAAGGGCGACAAGGCGCGCATGCACGACCAGCATGGCCGCAACTATCAGTTCTTCGACGCGCCGGTGGGCCTGATGTTCACGATCGACCGCGTGATGCAGCAGGGCAGCTGGCTGGACTACGGCATGTTCCTGCAGAACATCATGGTCGCGGCGCGCGGCCGCGGCCTGCACACCTGCCCGCAGGCGGCCTTCACCCAGTTCCACCGCGTGATCGCCGAGGAGCTGGGTCTGGAGCCGCGCCAGCAGCTGGTCTGCGGCATGTCGCTCGGCTACGCGGACCCCGCCGCGGTCGAGAACGGCCTGATCACCGAGCGCGAGCCGGTGGCCGGCTTCGCGCGCTTCCTCGACCGGTGAAGCGCCGCCTGCTTTCCCTGTTGCTGCTGGGCCAGAGCGCTCCGGCGCTGGCCGCGGAGCTGGACGGGCGCGCCTTCGGCCCGCTGTGGGGGCTGCCCTTCGCCGGCATGCTGCTGTCGATCGCGATCCTGCCGCTGGCCGCGCCCAAGCTCTGGCACCACCATTTCGGCAAGATCGCGGCCGGCTGGGCACTGGCCTTCCTGCTGCCCTTCGCGCTGGGCCATGGCGCGGCGGCGACCGCGGGCGTGCTGGCCCATGCGCTGCTGGCCGAATACCTGCCCTTCATCATCCTGCTGTGCGCGCTGTTCACCGCCGCCGGCGGCATCTATGTGCGTGGCAATCTGTGCGGCAGCCCGGGGCTGAATGCGGGGCTGATGGCGATCGGCGCGCTGCTGGCCAGCGTGATGGGCACGACCGGGGCCTCGATGCTGATGGTGCGCCCGCTGATCCGCGCCAACGACAACCGCCGCCACAACGCCCATGTGCTGGTGTTCTTCATCTTCATCGTCAGCAATGCCGGCGGCTCGCTGACGCCGCTGGGCGATCCACCGCTGTTCCTGGGCTTCCTGAAGGGCGTGGACTTCTTCTGGACCGCCCGCCATATCTTCCCCGAGACCCTGTTCCTGATCTGCGCACTGCTGGCGATCTTCTATGCGATCGACCGCTGGTTCTACCGCCGCGAGGGCGTGACCCAGCAAGACCCGACCCCGGACACCGCGGGCTTCGGCATCGAGGGCGGCATCAATCTGCTGCCGCTGGCCGCGGTGGTGGCGCTGGTGCTGATGAGCGGGCTGTGGCGGCCGGGCATCGGCTTCGAGGTGCTAGGCACCCGGGTGGAGCTGCAGGCGCTGCTGCGCGACGTGCTGCTGGTGGGGGTGGTGTTCTGGTCGCTGGCGATCACGCCGAAGGCGCTGCGCGCGAAGAACCAGTTCTCCTGGGCGCCGATGCAGGAGGTGGCCAAGCTCTTCATCGGCATCTTCCTGACCATGGTGCCGGTGCTGGCGATGCTGAAGGCCGGCGAGCAGGGCGCCTTCGCGGCGGTGGTGCGCGCGGTGACCGGCGCCGACGGCCAGCCGCTGCCCTGGGCCTATTTCTGGTTTAGCGGCGGGCTGTCCTCCTTCCTGGACAACGCGCCGACCTATCTGGTGTTCTTCAACCTGGCCGGCGGCGATGCGCAGCTGCTGATGAGCGGCCTGGCGCCGACCCTGGCCGCGATCTCGGCCGGCTCGGTCTTCATGGGCGCCAACACCTATATCGGCAACGCGCCCAACTTCATGGTCAAGGCGATCGCCGAGGAGCGCGGCATCCGCATGCCCAGCTTCTTCGGCTATATGGCCTGGTCCGGCGCGGTGCTGCTGCCGCTGTTCATCCTGATGACCCTCATCTGGTTCCGTTGAAGGAGAGCAACTCATGAGCGACAAGCCCAGGGTCCTGGTGGCCCGCAAGACCTTCCCCGACATCGTCGAGCGCCTGCGCGCGCATTTCGAGGTCGAGACCAACGAGGGCGAGGAGAGCTGGCCGCAGGAGGAGCTGATCCGGCGCCTGCAGGGCAAGCAGGGTGTCTATGTGGCCGGCACCGAGAAGATCGACGCGCCGCTGCTGAAGGCCTGCCCGGAGCTGAAGGCGGTCTGCACGATGGCGGTGGGCTACAACAACATCGACGTGCCGGCCTGCACCCTGCGCGGCGTGCTGGTCAGCAATGCGCCGGACGTGCTGACCGAGACCACCGCCGACTTCGGCTTCGCGCTGATGATGGCCGCGGCGCGGCGCCTGGCCGAGAGCGAGCATTGCCTGCGCTCGGGGGAATGGAAGCAATGGTCGGTGACCATGTTCGCCGGCAGCGACATCCATGGCGCGACCCTGGGCATCCTCGGCATGGGCCGCATCGGCCAGGCGATCGCGCGGCGCGGCCGCCTGGGCTTCGGCATGAACGTGCTGTATCACAACCGCAGCCGGCTCGCGCCCGAGCAGGAGGCACCGCTGGCCGCGCGCTGGGTCGAGAAGGACGAGCTACTGCGCCAGGCCGACCATCTGGTGATCGTCGTGCCCTACAGCCCCTCGTCCCACCACATGGTCGGCGCGCGCGAGCTGTCGCTGATGAAGCCCAGCGCGACCCTGACCAATATCGCGCGCGGCGGCGTGGTCGACGATGCCGCGCTGGCCGAGGCCCTGGCCGCCAACCGCATCGCGGCCGCGGGCCTGGACGTGTTCGAGGGCGAGCCGGCGGTGCACCCGGGCCTGCTGGCGGTGCGCAATGTGGTGCTGACCCCGCATATCGCCAGCGCCTCGATCCCGACCCGGCGCGCGATGAGCAATCTGGCGGTCGACAACCTGATCGCCGCGCTGACCGGCGGCACGCCGCCGACCGCGCTGAACCCCGAGGTGCTGTCCGCACGCCGGCACTGAGGGCGGCGTCGCTCAGAGCTCGTGCAGCATCAGGTGCTTGACGATGCCATGCGGATAGACCGCATGCTCGTGCACGCTGCGATAGCCCAGCTCGCGGTACAGCGCCGGGGCCTGGAAACTAAAAGTCTCCAGATAGGCGATGCGGCAGCCGCGCTCGCGCGCCAGCGCCTCGAACTCGCGCACCAGCGCGGCGCCGATGCCGCGGCGGCGCTGCGCGGGCTCGACCCAGAGCTGCTGCAGCTCGCAGCAGGGGCCCCAGCTGCGGCCGAGCGCGCCGCCCAGCACCCGGCCCTCGGCGTCGCGGGCGAAGACGGACATTGCCCGCACCTCGTGCAGCGGGGCCGCGGCCGCGTTGTACGCGTCCAGTTCGGCGTCGATCCGTTGCGCGTCGGCGGGCGGGGCCTCGTCGTGGCGGGTGTAGCGCGGCGTGCTTGTGCGGTCCATGGCCACGATGATAGGACGGCCCTGAGACAATGCCTCGCATGAGCCTCGTCGACGTCCTGCTGCTGGTCCTGCTGACCCTGATCCTCGTGTTGCTGCTGCTGGTCTGGGCGCGTCTGCGCCGGCCGGCCGGGGAGGGCGAGGAAGCGCTGGGGCCGCTGATCCAGCAGTCCAGCGAGCGCCTGGACCGCGGCCTGCGCGACGAGCTGTCGCGCAGCGCTACCGGCACCCGCCAGGAGCTGCTGGCGACCCTGGCGCAGTTCCAGCAGAGCCTGCTGCACCAGGGCGGCGATGTGGCGCGCACCCAGAACGAACAGATCGACAGCTTCCGCGTGCAACTGGCCAAGCTGCAGGAGGCGCTGAGCGGCCAGGCGCTGGCCGCGCGCGAGGCGCAGGACGCGGCCGGCGCGCGCCTCTCCAGCACCCTGAGCGAGCAGCTGCAGCTCTTGGGCCAGCGCCAGGAGCAGCGTCTGACCCAGGTGCAGGCGGCCGTCGACCAGCGCCTGACCGCCATCCAGCAGGACAACGAGAAGAAGCTGGAGCAGATGCGCGCCACGGTGGACGAGAAGCTGCAGGCCACCCTGGAGCAGCGCCTGGGCGAGAGCTTCAAGCAGGTGGCCGAGCGCCTGGAGCAGGTCTACCGCGGCCTGGGCGAGATGCAGAATCTGGCGCGCGACGTCGGCTCGCTGAACCGGGTGCTGAGCAATGTGAAGACGCGCGGCATCTTCGGCGAGGTGCAGCTGGCCGGCCTCCTGGAGCAGGTGTTCACGCCCGAGCAGTACGCGGCCAATGTTGCGACCCTGCCGGGCAGCAGCGAGCGGGTCGAGTTCGCGATCCGCCTGCCGGGCCAGCGCGACGACGGCCAGCCGCTGTGGCTGCCGATCGACGCCAAGTTCCCGCGTGAGGATTACGAGCGCCTGCTCGAAGCGCAGGACCGCGCCGACGCGCCGGCCGCCGAGGCGGCGGCCAAGGCGATCGAGAGCCGGCTGCGCCTGGAGGCGCGCACGATCCGCGAGAAATACGTGGCGCCGCCGCACACCACCGATTTCGCGATCCTGTTCGTGCCGACCGAGGGCCTGTATGCCGAGGCGCTGCGCCGCCCCGGCCTGGTGGAAGCGCTGCAGCGCGAGCACAAGGTGATGTTGTGCGGCCCGACCACCCTGCTGGCGACCCTGTCCAGCCTGCAGATGGGCTTCCGCACCCTGGCGCTGGAGAAGCGCTCGGCCGAGGTCTGGGAGGTGCTGGGCGCGGTCAAGACCGAGTTCGGCAAGTTCGGCGAGGTGCTGGCCAAGACCAAGAAGAAGCTGGAAGAGGCCGCCAACACGATCGACAGCGCCGAGGTGCGCACCCGCGCGATGACGCGCAAGCTCAAGACCGTCGAGGCCCTGCCCGATGAATCGGCGGCCAAGCTGCTGGCGCTGAACCAGGCCACGGACGACGACGAGGCGCAGGCCTGATGGCGCCGGCGCAGGCCGGGGAGCGCCGCGCATTGCTGGCGCTGGTGGCGACCATGATCTCGGTGCATGCCTGCATGGCCAGCACCCGGGTCGCGGCCAGCCTGTGGGCGCTGCAGCGCGGCTATGGCGAATGGACGGTCGGCGTGCTGCTGAGCCTGCTCTCGCTGGCGCCGGTGTTCCTGGCGCTGTGGGCCGGCCGCCAGGTGGACCGCTTCGGCTTCCATCGCCCGATGCGCCAGGCGGTGGTGATGGCTGCGGTCGGCGCACTGGCCGCGCTGGCCTGGCCCAATCTGGCGACCATCGTGTTCAGCTGCCTGCTCAACGGCGGCGCCACCGCGGTGGCCGGCGTCGCGACCCAGCGCGAGGCCGGCCGCATGGCCGACACGCCGGCCGAGCTCAAGCGCATGTTCGGCTATGTGGCGCTGTCGCAGGCGCTGTCGAATGCGCTGACGCCGGTGTTGTCCGGCCTGCTGATCGACTTCAGCGGCTTTCGCGCCGCCTTCGCCTTCTCGGCGCTGCTGCCGCTGCTGGCCTGGCTGGCCGTGCGCCATGTGCCGCGCCGGCCGGTGCCGGCCCAGGCAGCGGCCGGGCCCGCGCGCGCGGCCTGGCAGCTGCTGCGCGAGCCGGCGTTGCGCAATCTGCTGATCCTCAATGTGGTGCTGTCGGCGGCCTGGGACGCGCACAGCTTCGTGGTGCCGGTGCTGGGCCATGCCAAGGGCCTGTCGGCCTCCAGCATCGGCTTGGTGCTGGGCAGCTTCGCCGCGGCCGCGACCCTGGTGCGCCTGGCCATCGTGCGCTGGGCCCAGCATCTGGACGAGCTGAAGGCGCTGCGCCTGGCGATGACCACGGCCACCGTGGTCCTGGTCATCTATGCCTGGCTGCCCGGCACGCCCGGCCTGCTGCTGGGCTCGGCCATCCTGGGCATGGCGCTGGGCTCGGTGCAGCCGATGATCCTGGCCACCCTGCACCAGGTGACGCCGGAGCAGCACCACGGCCAGGCCCTGGGCCTGCGCATGATGCTGTCCAACGGCGCGACGGTGACGATGCCGCTGGGCTTCGGCGTGCTGGCCGCCGCGACCTTCGTCGCCGCGCCGATGTGGCTGATGGCCTCGCTGCTGCTGGCGGCGCAATGGCCGGCGCGGCAGATCGCGCGCCAGCGCTCGCCGTCGGCTTGATGGCGGCGGCCGGCGGCGCTGCGCGCCGCGATCGAGGCGCTGGCCGCTCAGCGCTGATCGAACCAGGGGCCCAGCCGCGCCACATAGTCGGCCGGCAGCAGATGGCCGCCGGCGAAGCGCAGATGCTGCTTGTCGGCGCCGGGCAGAGCCTCGAAGAAGCCGCGGGAGCGGGCGCTGTCGGTGTACTCGTCCTGGTCGGCGGTGAGCAGCCAGACCCGGTTGTCGGCCAGCCCCGGCAGCAGGTTCTTGGCCGCCACCGCGGCCAGCTTGTCGTCCAGCAGGATCGGCACGATGGCGGCCACGGCACCGATCCGCTCGTCCACCCCGGCCAGCAACAGGGCGTTCTGCCCGCCCATGCTGTAGCCGGTGGCCTTGATGCGGCGGGCGTCGATCTGGGGTAGGCGGGTCACCCAGTCCAGCAGCACCCGGTGGTCGCGCACCGTGTCCACCAGCATGGCCTCGTAGGGCTCGCGCTTGCCCCAGATATGCAGCTCGTCCATCAGCTGCTCGACATTAACCTTCGGGTCTTTGCGTTCGCCATGGCGGCGCGCATCGATGGCGACCACCGCATGGCCGCGCTGCAGGGCCAGTGCGGTGAGCTGGTGGGTGTGCTCCCGGGTCTTGCCGCCCTTGTACTCGGCCTGCCACCAGCGCCAATGGCTGCGGCCCATGCCATGCATCGCGATCAGCAGCGGAAAGGGCGCGCCGGCGGTGGCCGGGTCGGCCGGATAGCGAATGCGGCCATTGACGGTAGCGCCGTCAAAGCTGCTGAAGCTGAAGTCCTGGGTCAGGCGAGCCTGGTCGATCGGCGCCAGCTTCAGGGCCAGGTCGTGCGGCGGGCCGTAGGCATAGCGCCGCTGCAGTTCCCGCGCGTCGATCTCGTAGGGCTTGAGCCCGAACAGCGACCACCAGAGTGCTCCCATCAGGGCCGCCAGGCCCAACAGACTTGCCATGATCTTCAACACTCCTTTGCTGATGCGCATCCGAACCTCGATCGATCGGCTTGTCGTCGCGGCCCGATGCCGTCGACCGGCGCGCAGCTTAGGAAAGCGGGCGTGAAGCGGATGTGAGGATCAGGGCGACGCGGGTCAGGCCCTCGCGATGGCTCAGCTGCAGGCGCAGGCCATGGCGCTCGGCCAGGCGGCGCACGATGGACAGGCCCAGGCCCAGGCCGGCGCTGGCCTCACCCTTCAGGCCCGGCTCGCGGCCGGCCGCATCCGCCGCCAGCAGGGCCGCGGGCGGCGCGGCGCTGGCGTTGACGATGGCGACGCTGTCGGCATCGGCCTCGATGCGGATCAGCGCCGACTGCCGATGCGCCAATGCATTGGCCAGCAGATTGCCCAGCAGCAGCCGGGTCAGGGCCGGCGGCCAGGGCCGCGTCAGGCGCGCGTCGACCGCGAGTTCCAGTGCTATGCCCTGCTGGTCCAGCAGCGGTGCATGGGCCAGCACCAGCTGCTCGATCTGCGGCAGCAGGGACAGGGCGGGCGCGGGGCCGGCGGGTTCTGCGTCGTCGCGCGCCAGCGCCAGCAGCAGCTCGACCGCCTGCTGCAGCTGCCAGATGCTGGCTCGCATCGAGGCCACCAGCGGCCGCTCGTCCGGCGCGCAGCGCGGCAGCAGGCGCTCGCAGGCGATGCTCAGCACGGCCAGCGGCGTGCGCAGCTCATGGCTGGCATCGCGGCCGAAGGCCTGCTCGCGCTCGATCAGCGCGCGGGTGCGCGCATTCAGCTCGGCCAGATGCCGGGCCAAGAGGCCGACCTCGTCGTCGCCATAGTCGCGCGCCAGCCCGATGGGCAGCTGCTCGGGCCGGCTCTGCGCGACCTGCGCGGCCAGGCGCGCCAGCGGCGCCCCGGTGCGGCGCGCCAACCACCAGGCCAGGCCCAGGGCCAGCAGGGTCAGGCCGGCGCCCCACAGGCCCAGCCACAGCAGCAGCCGGTCGCGGATCGGCCGCACCACCAGCTGGCGGCCGACCTCGGCCACCAGCAGGGCGCCTGTCTCATCGAGCGGGCGCAGGTGGTAATGGTGACCGTCCTCGCCGGCCAGCTCATGCGAGAGCGGCTCGGCGGCGCGTGCGCGCACCAGATCCGCGGGCAGCGCGGCGCCGGCGGCATAGAGGCGGATGAAGTCCTGCGCCGGCTCGGTCCAGCGCCCCTGCGCGGCATGGTGGTCCAGCTGGCGGCGCTGCTCCTGGCTCAGCGCGCTCTCGAAGAACTCGTCCTCCACCGCGTAGACGAAGGTCATCGCGAACAGGCCGAACAGCAGGCTCACCAGCAGGGTGTAGCCGGCGAAGGCCAGCATCAGCCGGCGCTGCAGGCGCGGACGGTAGGGTGCCGACTTCATCCGGGCAGGTCCAGGCGCAGGCCGACGCCATGCACGGTCTTCACCAGCGCCTGCTGCGCGCCGAGCGCCTGGCGCAGGGTGTAGAGATGGCTGCGCAGCGCGTCGGATTCGGGCGGCTCGTCGGCCCAGAGCTGCTGCTGCAGCTCGCTGCGGGTGACGGTGCGCGGCCAGGCCTCGGCCAGGGCCAGCAGCAGGCGGTAGGCCTGGGGCGGCAGCGGCAAGACCTGGCCCTCGGCGCCGCACACCTCGGTGCTGCGCCGGTCGATGCGCAGCGGGCCGCGCTCCAGCACCGGGCTGCGGCCCAGCTCGCCGCGCCGCGCCAGGGCCTGGCAGCGCCACAGCAGCTCCTCGCCGGCGAAGGGCTTCAGCAGGTAGTCATCGGCGCCGGCGGCGAAGCCCTGGCCCTTGTCGTCCAGGCTGTCGCGCGCGGTCAGCATCAGCACCGGCACATGGCGGTCGGCCCGCTCGCGCAGCCGCCGGCACAGCTCGATGCCGTCCAGCCCCGGCAGGCCCAGGTCCAGCAGCAGCACATCGGGCGGCCGCTCCAGCGCCAGCTGCAGCGCGAGGCGCCCGTCGCTGGCCTCCTCGACCGACCAGCCCGCGCCCTGCAGCAGGGTGACGATCTGGGCGCGCAGCGGGGCATGGTCCTCGACGACCAGGATGCGTGCGGCGACCTTGGCGCTGGTGGTTGGCACGGCCGGGGTCAGCTCGATGCGCCGAGCGCCTTGCGCGCCTCGGCGATCGCCTCGCTGAGCTTGGGGTGCTTGAAATGCGGCTCGGCCAGCCGCATCAGCGACAGGCCCTGGCGCCGGTTGGCGTCGTCGCCGGCCTGCTTGTACTGGTACAGGCCCAGCATCGCGATCAGCTCCATCTTGTAGGCCTTGGCGTTGGCGGCCAGCAGGGCCTGGACCGGCTCGCGCTCGCCGTCCAGCCAGCGCTGCGCCAGCGCCATCGTGGCCTCGTCGCGGAAGGGCTCTCGGGCCTGGGGCGCGCGGCCCAGCGCGCGCAGCACCGCCTCGGTCATCGCGGTGGTGGAGAAGGGGTTCTGGCCGGTGATCAGGCGGCCGTCGACGACCACCTTGGGCAGCATCAGCGAGGCCTCCTCCCAGCGCGCGCCCTGGGTCTTGAGCTGGTCCTCCAGCAGCCAGGGGAACTGGGCGGCCCAGGTCTTGCCGAAGGCCGCTTCCTCTTCATTCGTGAAGCCGGTCAGGCGGCGGCCGGCCACCAGGGCCGAGCCATCGGCGCGCCTGACCTCGGCCAGCGCGGCCGGGCCGTGGCAGACCGCGGCGATCACGCCGCCCTGCGCGTCGACGGCGGCAATCAGGCGCTGCAGGGCCGCATCCCTGGGCAGGTCGAACATCGCGCCCTTGCCGCCCATCACCAGCACGGCCCGGTAGTCGGCGGCGCGCAGGCCCGCGGTGGGCAGGGTCCGGGCCAGGCTGGCCTGGGCCTGGGCGTCGGCCAGCAGCCGGGCGTTGAAGTCGGCCTGCGGGTCGAAGCGGTCGGCCTCCACCGGGCCGCCGGCCGGGCTGGCGACATCGATCTCCAGGCCGTTGGCGCGCAGCAGCAGCCAGGCCTGGGCGAACTCGTCCATCTCGAAACCGGGCCGGGTCTTGCCCTGATCGCGGCCCTCGCTGCTGACGACGATCAGCACCCTGTCCGCGGCGGCACTCGCCTGCGCGGCGGCGAGCCCGGGCAGGGCCAGGCTCAGGGTCAGGAAAAAGGTCTTGAGGCGGCGACGATGCTTCACGGCGGGCTCCTGTATGGGGTGTGGACCCAGTCTAGGAAGCGCGGCGTGAAGAAAACGTCAAGCCGTTGCCATGCCCTGGTGGCGCAGCAGCGCGTCGATCTTGGGCTCGCGGCCGCGGAAGGCCTTGAAGCTGTCCATCGCATCGCGCGCGCCGCCGGCTTCCAGGATGCTGTGCAGGTAGCGCGAGCCGGTGGCGGGGTTGAACACGCCTTCCTCCTCGAAGGCGCTCCAGGCGTCGGCGCTGAGCACCTCGGCCCATTTGTAGCTGTAGTAGCCGGCCGAATAACCGCCCGCGAAGATATGCGAGAAGCTGTGCTGGAAACGGTTGAAGGCCGGCGGTGGATTGACCGAGACCTCGGAGCGCACCTCGTCCAGCAGGGCCTGGATCTGTGCTTCGCGGCCTGGTTCGGCGTGCAAGCGCATGTCGAACAGCGAGAACTCGATCTGGCGCAGGGTCTGCAGGCCGCTCTGGAAATTCTTGGCCGCGGTCATCTTGTCGAACAGCGCGCGCGGCAGCGGCGCGCCGGTCTCGACATGGCTGGAGAGCTGCTGCAGCACCTCCCATTCCCAGCAGAAGTTCTCCATGAACTGGCTGGGCAGTTCGACCGCATCCCATTCGACGCCGGAGATGCCGGAGACGCCCAGCTCGTCCACCTGGGTCAGCAGGTGGTGCAGGCCATGGCCGAACTCGTGGAACAGGGTGGTGACATCGTCATGCGTCAAGAGCGCCGGCTTGTCACCCGCGGGCGAGGCGAAGTTGCAGACCAGCTGCGCGACCGGCGTCTGCTGCACACCCTCCGGGCGGGCCCAGCGGCTGCGCACCTCGTCCATCCAGGCGCCGGGGCGCTTGCCGGGGCGGGCGTAGAGGTCGAGGTAGAACTGGCCGACCAGTTGGCCGGCGCGCTCCAGGCGGTAGAACTTGACCGACTCATGCCAGACCTCGGCCTGGCTCTCGATGATCCGGACGTCGAACAGGCGCTGGATGATGTCGAACAGGCCCGAGAGCACGCGCGGCACGGTCAGGTACTGGCGCACCTCCTGGTCGCTGAAGGCGTAGCGGGCCTCCTTCAGCTTCTCGGAGGCATAGGCCTGGTCCCAGGCCTGCAGCTCGGCCAGGCCCAGTTCCTTGGCGGCGAACTCGCGCAGCTCGGCCAGGTCCTTCTCGGCGAAGGGGCGGGCGCGGGCGCTGAGGTCGCGCAGGAAGTCCAGCACCTGGGCCGGCGATTCGGCCATCTTGGCCACCAGCGAGACCTCGGCGAAGTTCTTGAAGCCCAGCAGCAGCGCCTCCTCCTGGCGCAGCATCAAAAGCTGCTGCATCAGCGGGCTGTTGTCCAGCTCCGGCTTGTCGCCGAACTCGCTGGCGCGGGTGACATAGGCGCGGTACAGGGTCTCGCGCAGCGCGCGGTTCGCGGCGTACTGCATGACCGGGAAGTAGCTGGGGAAATGCAAGGTCAGCTTGTGGCCCGGCTTGCCCTCGGCCTCGGCCGCGGCGCGTGCATTGGCGACCACGTCCTCGGGCACGCCGGCCAGTTCCTCGGCCGTCGCGTAATAGGCATAGCCGTCGGTGGCGTCCATCACATGCTCGGAGAACTTCTGCGCCAGCTCGGCGCTCTGCTCCTGGATCGCGGCGAAGCGCTCCTTGGCCGCGCCCTGCAGCTCGGCACCCGAGAGCACGAAGTCGCGAATCCAATGCTTCAGCACCTGGCGGCGCGCCGGGCTCAAGCCGGCGGCTCCGGCATTGATGGCCTTGTACTTGGCATAGAGCCGCTCGTCGGCGCCCAGCGCGGTGTAGAACTCGGTCACCGCCGGCAGCATCGCGTTGTAGGCCTCGCGCAGTTCGGGCGTGTTGGCGACGGCGTTCAGATGCCCGACCGCGCCCCAGGCATGCGAGAGCCGCTCGGTCGCGACCGAGAGCACGCGGGCCAGGGTGTCGTAGTCGGCCGGCGTGGCCGCGTCGGTGGCGGTGGCCAGCGCGGCGCGGGCCTGCTCCAGCAGCGCCTCGACGGCGGGCCGGATGTGCTCGGGCTTGATGCTCGCGAAGGCGGGCAGGGGGGCGGTGGACAGCAGCGGATTGGTCGTCATGGTCATGATGATCTGGCCCGGTCAGCGGGCGGGTGTGATCTCAGATGGCGGGGCCTTGATGCAATTCAACAGGCATGCCGGGCGCCCAGCGCAGCTCGGCCGATTCTCCCTGGATCAGGGACAGTTGCGGCGGCACATGGCCAATGTCGGCGTCGATCAGCACCGGCAGGGCCTCCAGCCCGGCCAGCGCGTCGCGTACCGCCTCCTCGTGGCTCAGCCGCTCGGGCGCCGTGACCGCCGCCGGCGCATGGCGGCCGATCAGCAGGCCGGCCGCGCCATCGAACCAGCCATGCAGGCGCAGCGAGCACAGTGCACGCAGCAGCTCGCAGGGCGCCATCTCGCAGTTCTCCAGGAACAGCAGATGCGGGCCGATGCCCGCCTGGCCGCGCCAGCCGCGCAGATCGCCATAGGCGGTGCCGGCGATGCGGCCCAAGGTGTCCAGGCAGCCGCCGATCAGGCGGCCGCACAGATGCAGCGGCTCGGTGCCACCATCCAGGCGACGCCAGCGGGTGGTCTCGGTCAGATTGAGATTGGCGCCGGGCGTGTCGCGCCAGTCGGGGCCCTTGGCCTGCCAGCGCTCGGACGCGCGCTGCACGGGCGGGGCGGCGTCGAACAGCGTCGGCCAGAGCGCGGCCGTGGTCGGGTCCAGCGCCTCGGCGCCCAGCTCCATCAGATTCGGGCCATGCAGGCTCATCCAGCTGGCGCGCAGGGCCAGCGGCAGCTGCAGGGTGCTGAGGTCGGAGAAGCCGCTGAACCATTTCGGCTCGGCCGCGGCCAGACGCTCGAAGTCCAGCAGCGGCAGCAGCTCGATCGCGCGCTCGCCGCCCCAGGGCGGCATGACGGCGGCGACCTCGGGGTCCAGCAGGAAGGACTGCAGCTCCGCGGCGCGCTCGTCGGCCGGTGCGCTGCATTGCTTGTGCTCGCGGCGCAAGGTCTGACCCTCGCGCACGCGCAGGCCCCGCTGCTGCAGCCGAGCGATCGCGCGCTCCAGGCGCGGGAACAGCGCGGGCTCGACGCCGGAGGAGGGCGCGCACAGCGCCACCAGATCGCCCTCGCGCAGCGGTCGGGGGCGGCGCGGGGCGGTGGCCATCAGCGGGCCGCGGCGGCGCGCTCGGCCGACTCGATGGTGTTGACCAGCAGCATCGTGATCGTCATCGGACCGACGCCGCCGGGCACCGGGGTGATCCAGCCGGCCACTTCCTTCACGCCATCGAAATCGACGTCGCCGCAGAGCTTGCCTTCGTCGTTGCGGTTCATGCCGACGTCGATCACGACGGCGCCGGGCTTGACCATATCGGCCGTCAGCACATTGCGCTTGCCGACCGCAGCGACGACCACATCGGCCTGGCGTGTCATCGCGCCCAGGTCGGCGGTCCCGCTATGGCAGACGGTGACCGTGGCATTGGCGGCCAGCAGCATCATCGCCATTGGCTTGCCGACGATATTGCTGCGGCCGATCACGACCGCGTGCTTACCCTTCAGGTCCTTCATGCCGATGCTTTCCAGCATCTTCATACAGCCATAGGGCGTGCAGGCCTTGAAGCCCTGCTCGCCGACCATCAGCGCGCCGGCACTTTCGACGGCGAAGCCATCGACGTCCTTGGCCGGCGAGATCGCCTCGATGACCTTGTGATCGTTGATGTGCTTGGGCAAGGGCAGCTGGACCAGAATGCCGTGGATGGTCGGATCGTTGTTGAGCGCTTCGACGCGGGCCAGCAGCTCAGCCTCGCTCATCGACGCGTCGTACTTCTCCAGCACCGAATGCAGGCCGGCATCCTCACAAGCCTTGACCTTGTTGCGCACATAGACCTGGCTGGCCGGGTTGTCACCGACCAGCACCACGGCCAGGCCCGGCTTCAGCCCCTTGGCCGTCAGCGCGGCGGCGCGCTCGGCCACCTCGCCGCGCAGTTGCTTGGAAAGGGCGTTGCCGTCGATCAGTTGTGCAGTCATCTTCAAACTCCGTCAAGCGCGTCCTGCGCTTGGATGAGGCTCATGTCGCTTGCGACGTGATGCCGAAACAGAAAGCAAAGAGGCCGCTGGAAGCGGCCTCGTGAAAGCGGTCGTGGATCAGGCCTTGGCCGTGGCCCCCAGCGCGATCTTCAGTAGGTCGGCGACGGTGTTGGCGTTGAGCTTTTCCATGATGTTGGCGCGGTGCGCCTCCACGGTCTTGATGCTGATGCCCAGGTCGTCGGCGATCTGCTTGTTCAGGCGGCCGGCGACGATGCGCTCCAGCACCTGGGCCTCACGCGTCGTCAGGCGCGACAGCAGGGCGTCGCGGCTGGCGGCTTCCTGGTGGGTCGAGAAGGCGTTGCGGGCCTGGTCCAGCATGCGCTCGACCAAGGCCAGCAGCTCGTCTTCCTTGAAGGGCTTCTCGATGAAGTCCATCGCGCCCTTCTTCATGGTCTGCACCGCCATCGGCACATCGCCATGGCCGGTGATGAAGACCACCGGCAGCGGGCTCTTGCGTTCCAGCAGGCGGTCCTGCAGCTCCAGGCCGCTCATGCCTTCCATGCGGATGTCGGCGATCAGGCAGGCGACCTCGCGCGGGTCGTAGCGCGAGAGGAAGCTCTCGGCGGAGTCGAAACACTTGACCCGGTAGTCCTTGCCTTCGAGCAGCCATTGCAGGGAATCCCGCACGGCCTCATCGTCATCAACAACGTAGACGTTACCCTTCTTCGGAATCAGACTCATGGTGTCGCAGCATGGTTCATGGCGGTCCCCGAGGGCTCGGGGCGCGGGATGTCTACCGGGATGGTGAAGGCGAACCGGCACCCGACGATGGACGCGCCATTGTAGAGGTTCTCGGCCCGGATCCGACCCTGGTGGGACTCGACGATGGACCGGCATAACCCTAGGCCGATGCCCAGTCCGTCGGCCTTGGTGGAGAAGAAGGCCTCGTACATGCGCTCGATCACTTCCTCCGGCAGGCCGGGGCCCATGTCGGTGACGCTGAACTCGATGTGACCGCCCAGCTCGGGCGTGTGTTTAGGGATCACTCTCAGTTCGATGTGGCGGCGCGACACCGGCAGATTGGCGTTGTCGATCGCCTCGGCCGCGTTCTTCAAGAGGTTCAGCACCACCTGTTCGATCAGGATCGGGTCGACCATCAGCTGCGGCAGGCGCTGCGCCACATAGCTGTGGATCGCGACATTGCGCCGGCGCAGCTCGATGCCGGCCAGCTCCACCGCGTCCTCGACGATGGCATGGGCCGAGGCCGACTGGCGCTGCGGCTCGCTGCGCTTCACGAAATTGCGGATGCGGTGAATGATCTGGCCGGCGCGCTGCGCCTGCTTGGCGGTTTTTTCAAGCGCGGTGAGCAAGTCTTCCTTGCGGATGTTGTCGTCGCGCACGCGCGAGACCATGCCGTTGCAGTAGTTGGTGATCGCGGTCAGCGGCTGGTTCAGCTCGTGGGCCACGCTGGAGGCCATCTCGCCCATGGTCATCAGCCGGCTCGTCACCTGGGCCTTCTCGGCCTGCTGGGCCGCCAGCACCTCGGCATGGCGGCGTGCGGTGATGTCGGTGGCGATCAGCATCTGGGCCAGGCGGCCGTCGGTCCACTGCAGATAGCGGGCGCGCACGTCGAACCACATCTCCAGGGTGTCGATATAGACCTCGCGCGGATCGGAGCCGACCTCGGTCAGGTGCTGCGAGGGCAGGCCGCTGTAGTCGTCCACCT
Source organism: Roseateles sp. DAIF2 (assembly GCF_015624425.1). Classification (NCBI taxonomy): domain Bacteria; kingdom Pseudomonadati; phylum Pseudomonadota; class Betaproteobacteria; order Burkholderiales; family Sphaerotilaceae; genus Roseateles; species Roseateles sp. DAIF2. Next base: position 1,680,225 of record NZ_CP049919.1, read on the forward strand.
CCTCGTCGATGTCGCCCGGCTCGAGCGGCGCGGCGCTGCCGCGGCTCAGCTGACTGCCGGCCAGCATCGCATGGCCCTTGGGGTCGGCGCCGAACCACAGGCGGTAGCTGCGGTTGGCAAACAGCAGCTCGCCCTGCTGCACCGACAGCACCGACACCGCGGCGTCCAGGCCTTCCAGCACGGTGGTGAAGCGCTCGTGCGAGGCGCTGAGCTGGTCGCGCACGCGCTTGGCCTCGGTGATGTTGGTCATCGAGGCCATCCAGCCGTTCTGCTTGCCCTTGGGGTCGATCAGCGGGCTGACATACATGCGCGCGTCGAAGATGGTGCCGTCCTTGCGCATCACCTTGACCTCAGCGCCGCCGGCCGGGCTGCGGCCCTGCACCTCCTGCTGCTGCAGGCGCAGGTTCTCCTCGTAGCGGTCCGGCGGCCAGTAGGGGAAGGGCGGCTTGCGGCCGATCAGCTCGGCCTCGGAGAAGCCGGTCATCGCGCAGAAGGCCGGGTTCACATAGGAGATGCGCGACTCCATGTCCATCGCGCGCATGCCGGTCAGCATGGAGTTCTCCATCGCGCGCCGGAAGTTGGTCTCGCTGGCCAGCGCGTTCTGCACCTGCAGGCGCCGGCGCATGTGCTTCCAGGTGCCCAGGAGCATCCAGACCGTCAGCACCGACAGCGCGACGACCATCCAGAACAGGGTGTTGCTGATCAGGCCGATCGAGACCCGGTAGCCCTGGCCGCGCAGCACCAGGCCGTTCAGGGCCGGCGCCAGCGGCACGTCGTGCAGGATGGAGGCGCGCTGCAGGCGCTGGCCCGGCATCGGCGTCACCGTGCTGGCCACCGGCTGCTCGCGCGAATCGAGCACCGAGATCGGATGCCGCGAGGCCACCTCGGTCGGCACCCAGTAGCGCAGCAGGGCCTCGACCGAGTATTCGGCGATCAGCACGCCGGCGAAGCCGGTGCGGTCCAGCAGCGGCACCTGGACCTGGAACACGGTCAGGCCGTTGTAGTCGCCGAAGGGCGTCGAGTAGACCGGCTGGCGGCGCTCGCGCGAGGCCTGGAAGGCCAGCTCGGCCGGGTTGCTCTGGTCGGCCGCCGGCATCGAGGGGTCGCGGCCGTCGCCGGACATCAGGGCCTCGGACTGGAAGCCGGCGGCGCTGACGCTGGCGCGCCGCTCGCGCCGGGCCGACAGCCAGGTCACATGGGTGATCTCCGGGCGCTCGCGCGCGAAGGTGCTGGCCTGGGCGCTGAACTCATGGGCATCGATCTGGCGCGTGACGATTTCGCGCGCGATGCGCACCAGCTGCTCCTGGTTCTCGATCAGGCGCAGGCGGATCTGCTGCTGGGCGATCTCGGTGTCGCGCTTGACCGCCTCGGCCTCGCGCTCGATCTCCTCGTTCCGCAGGTACCAGAAGGCCAGGATGATGGCCGCCAGGAACAGCAGCACCGAGATCAGCGGCCCCAGGGTGGCGAACCGGTCCTGGCGCGCCGGCGACTGGCGCCGCCACCAGGTCGAGACCAGACGCTGCACCGGCAGCCAGGCGCGCCGTGTGGCGTTTTTGAGTTCGAAGCGGGAAAACATGATGCGGCGATTATCCGGGGGCTCTCCCGGGGCGGCGGGGCGGTGTCATCCCTTGAATTTCACAATAAGAAATGACGTCGCGCTATTTGGAAAAAATAAGAGAGCTGTGCGACACTCCCGCCACCCCATTGGGCATATGCCTCTAAATTCCGGGGCGGGCTGCGCATCCGCATGCGGCCGGCTCCCTTGGTTGATCCGATCGATAACAGGAGACAAGCATGTCTGCACAGCCGCAGTCTTTTCTCGGTGCCGCCGCCAATGACACCGATGCCCTCGAAACCAAGGAATGGCTGGATGCGCTGTCGGCCGTCATCGGCGAGGAAGGCGGCGAGCGCGCGCATTTCCTGCTGAACCAGCTGATCGACCATGCCCGCCAGGCCGGCATCGACGTGCCGTTCTCGGCCACCACGGCCTATGTGAACACCATCCCGGCCGACCAGGAAGCGCGCTGCCCGGGCAATATCGAGATCGAGAAGCGCCTGCGCGCCTATATGCGCTGGAACGCGATGGCGATGGTGGTGCGCGCCAACCGCCTGAACCCGGCCGACGGCGGCGACCTGGGCGGCCATATCGGCTCATTCGCCTCGCTGGCCTCGATGCTGGGCGCCGGCTTCAACCATTTCTGGCATGCCGAGAGCGAGAACCACGGCGGCGACCTGCTCTACATCCAGGGCCACAGCTCGCCCGGCATCTATGCCCGCGCCTTCCTGGAAGGCCGCCTCTCCGAGGCCCAGCTGGACAGCTTCCGCCAGGAAGTGGACGGCAAGGGCCTGTCCAGCTACCCGCACCCCAAGCTGATGCCGGACTTCTGGCAGTTCCCGACCGTCTCGATGGGCCTGGGCCCCTTGATGGCGATCTACCAGGCTCGTTTCCTGAAGTACCTGCATGCCCGCGGCATCGCCGACACGGCCAACCGCAAGGTCTGGGCCTTCATGGGCGACGGCGAGATGGACGAGCCGGAGTCGCTGGGCGCGATCGGCCTGGCCGCGCGCGAGGGCCTGGACAACCTGGTCTTCGTCATCAACTGCAATCTGCAGCGCCTGGATGGCCCGGTGCGCGGCAACGGCAAGATCATCCAGGAGCTGGAAGGCGAGTTCCGCGGCAGCGGCTGGGACGTCATCAAGCTGGTCTGGGGCAAGGGCTGGGACGAGCTGCTGGCGCGCGACAAGAGCGGCAAGCTCAAGCAGCTGATGATGGAAACCGTCGACGGCGACTACCAGGCCATGAAGGCCAATGACGGCGCCTATGTCCGCAAGCATTTCTTCGGCAAGTACCCCGAGACCGCCAAGCTCGTCGAGCACATGAGCGACGACGAGATCTTCGAGCTGCGCCGCGGTGGCCATCAGCCCGAGAAGGTCTTCGCCGCCTTCCACAAGGCGCACCACAACACCACGGGGCGTCCGACTCTGCTGCTGGTCAAGACCGTCAAGGGCTACGGCATGGGCAAGGCCGGCGAGGGCAAGAACACGGTCCACCAGACCAAGAAGCTGACCGACGAGGACATCAAGTACATCCGCGACCGCTTCGGCATCCCGATCCCGGACAGCGAGCTGCCCAAGATCCCGTACTACAAGCCGGCGGACGACACGCCCGAGATGCGCTATCTGCACGAGCGCCGCCAGGCGCTGGGCGGCTACCTGCCCAAGCGCCGCGTCAAGGCCGACGAGAGCTTCACCGTGCCCTCGCTGGAAACCTTCAAGGCCGTGCTGGAGCCGACCGCCGAGGGCCGCGAGATCTCGACGACCCAGGCCTATGTGCGCTTCCTGACCCAGCTGCTGCGCGACCAGGCCCTGGGCCCGCGCGTCGTGCCGATCCTGGTCGACGAGGCGCGCACCTTCGGTATGGAAGGCCTGTTCCGCCAGATCGGCATCTACAACCCCAAGGGTCAGCTCTACACCCCGGTCGACAAGGACCAGGTGATGTACTACCGCGAGGACAAGGCCGGCCAGATCCTGCAGGAAGGCATCAACGAGGCCGGCGGCATGGCCAGCTGGATCTCCGCCGCGACGAGCTACTCGACGAACAACCGGGTGATGATCCCGTTCTACGTCTACTACTCGATGTTCGGCTTCCAGCGCATCGGCGACCTGGCCTGGGCCGCCGGCGACATGCAGGCGCGCGGCTTCCTGCTGGGCGGCACCTCGGGCCGCACCACGCTGAATGGCGAGGGCCTGCAGCATGAGGACGGCCACAGCCATATCCTGGCCGGCACGATCCCGAACTGCATCTCCTACGACCCGACCTTCGCGCATGAAGTCGCCGTGATCATGCACAACGGCTTGAAGCGCATGGTCGAGAACCAGGAGAACGTGTTCTTCTACCTGACCCTGCTGAACGAGAACTACGCGATGCCGGGCCTGAAGGCCGGCACCGAGGCCGAGATCATCAAGGGCATGTACCTGCTGGACGCCGCCGCGCCCAAGGCCAAGCTGAGCGTCAACCTGCTGGGCTCGGGCACCATCCTGCGCGAGTCGATCGCCGCCAAGGAATTGCTGAAGGCCGAATGGGGCGTCGACGCCAACATCTGGTCCTGCCCCAGCTTCAACGAGCTGGCCCGCGACGGCCAGGACGCCGAGCGCTGGAACCTGCTGCACCCCACCGAGACGCCGCGCGTGCCCTTCGTCGCGCAGCAGCTCGGCACCACCACCGGCCCGGTGATCGCCGCCACCGACTACATGAAGAACTATGCGGACCAGATCCGCGCCTTCGTGCCGGCCGGCCGCAGCTACAAGGTGCTGGGCACCGACGGTTTCGGCCGCTCGGACTTCCGCTCCAAGCTGCGCGAGCATTTCGAGGTGAACCGTCACTACGTGGTCGTGGCCGCACTGAAGTCCCTGGCCGACGAGGGCAAGATCCCGGCGGCCAAGGTGGCCGAGGCCATTGCGAAGTACGGCATCAACGTCGGCAAGATCAACCCGCTGTACGCCTGACAAGGCAGCACTCGGAGACAAGAACATGGCATTGGTTGAAGTGAAGGTGCCCGACATCGGGGACGTCAAGGATGTGGCCGTCATCGAGCTGCTGGTCAAGCCCGGCGACACGGTCAAGGCCGAGCAGAGCCTGGTCACGGTGGAGAGCGACAAGGCCTCGATGGAGATCCCCTCCTCGCATGCTGGCGTGGTGAAGGAGCTGAAGGTCAAGCTCGGCGACACGGTCAACGAAGGCAGCGTGCTGTTGGTGCTGGAGTCCGATGCGGCCGCCGCGCCGGCACCCGCACCGGCTGCAGCAGCCGCCGCCGCGCCGGCCCCGGTGGCTGCCCCGGCACCCGCGCCCGTCGCGGCCGCGCCCGCCGCTTCGGCCGGCCCGGTCAATATCGTCGTGCCCGATATCGGCGACTTCGACGAGGTCGCGGTGATCGAGCTGCTGGTCAAGGTGGGCGACCAGATCAAGGTCGAGCAGAGCCTGATCACGGTCGAGAGCGACAAGGCCTCGATGGAGATCCCGTCCTCGCATGCCGGCGTGCTGAAGGAACTGAAGGTCAAGCTGGGCGACAAGGTGGCCAAGGGCAGCCTGATCGCCGTGGTGGAAGCGCAAGGTGGCGCGGCCGCGGCGGCTCCCGTGGCTGCCGCACCGGCCGCCGCTGCTGCACCGGCGCCCGCGCCGGTGGCTGCTGCAGCCGCGGCAGCGCCCGCGGCCCCGGCTGCCGCCGTGCCCGCCCATGATCCGACCGCGCCCAAGGGCAAGCTGCCTCACGCCTCGCCCAGCATCCGCAAGCTGGCGCGCGAGCTGGGCGTGCCGCTGGACGAGGTCAAGGGTTCCGGCAACAAGGGCCGCATCACCGAGAGCGACGTGCAGGGCTTCGTCAAGGCCGTGATGGCCGGCGCGACCCAGACCGCCGCGCAGAAGGCGGCCGCGCCCGCCGGTGGTGGAGCGGCCTTCCCGGGCCTGCTGCCCTGGCCCAAGGTGGACTTCGAGAAGTTCGGCCCGGTCGAGCGCAAGGACCTGTCGCGCATCAAGAAGATCTCGGGCGCCAACCTGCATCGCAACTGGGTCACGATCCCGCATGTCACCAACCATGACACCGCGGACATCACCGAGCTGGAGGCCTTCCGCGTCGCCCTGAACAAGGAGAACGAGAAGGCGGGCATCAAGGTCACGATGCTGGCCTTCATGATCAAGGCCGCGGTCGCCGCGCTGAAGAAGTTCCCCGAGTTCAATGCCTCGCTGGACGGCGAGACCCTGGTGCTGAAGAACTACTTCCACATCGGCTTCGCGGCGGACACGCCCAATGGCCTGGTGGTGCCGGTGATCAAGGACGCCGACAAGAAGGGCATCTTCCAGATCAGCCAGGAGATGGGTGAGCTGGCCAAGAAGGCGCGCGACGGCAAGCTGGGCCCGGCCGAGATGACCGGCGGCTGCTTCAGCATCTCCTCGCTGGGCGGCATCGGCGGCACCTACTTCACGCCGATCATCAACGCTCCCGAGGTCGCGATCATGGGCGTCTGCAAGAGCTCGACGGAACCGGTCTGGGACGGCAAGGCCTTCCAGCCGCGCCTGATCCTGCCGCTGTCCCTGAGCTGGGACCACCGCGTGATCGACGGCGCCGCCGCGGCCCGTTTCAATGTCTACTTCGCATCGCTGCTGGCGGACTTCCGCCGCATCGCGCTGTAAGCCAGGGGAGCGCGAGACATGGCAACGATTGAAGTGAAGGTCCCGGACATCGGCGACTTCAAGGATGTGGCGGTGATCGAGGTGCTGGTGAAGGCCGGCGACCAGATCAAGGTCGAGCAGAGCCTGATCACGGTCGAGAGCGACAAGGCCTCGATGGAGATCCCGTCCAGCCATGCCGGCGTCGTCAAGGAGCTCAAGCTCAAGGTCGGCGACGTGGTGAACCAGGGCAGCCTGGTGCTGGTGCTGGAAGCCGCGGCCGGCGCGGCCGCAGCGCCGGCCCCCGCCCCGGCGGCGCCTGCCGCTGCTGCCGCCGCCCCCGCTGCGGCGGCGGTGGCACCGCAGGCAGCCAGCTACAGCGGCGCGGCCGATGGCGAGTACGACGTGGTGGTGCTGGGCGGCGGCCCCGGCGGCTATTCGGCCGCCTTCCGCGCCGCCGACCTGGGCCTGAAGGTGGCCCTGGTCGAGCGCTACGCCACCTTGGGCGGCGTCTGCCTGAACGTCGGCTGCATCCCGTCCAAGGCGCTGCTGCATGTCGCGGCGGTGATGGACGAGGTCAAGCATTTCGCCGACCTGGGCGTCGAATTCGGCGAACCCACCGTCGAGCTGCCCAAGCTGCTCAAGCACAAGCAGAAGGTGATCGGCAAGCTGACCGGCGGCCTGGCGATGATGGCCAAGATGCGCAAGGTCACGGTCGTGCGCGGCTACGGCAGCCTGCTGGACGCCAACCACCTGTCGGTCGAGGAGACCGGCGGCGAGGGTCAGGAGAAGACCGGCAAGACCCAGACGCTGAAGTTCAAGAAGATCATCCTGGCCGCGGGCTCGCAGGCGGTGCGCCTGCCCTTCATGCCCCAGGACCCGCGCGTGATCGATTCGACCGGCGCGCTGGAATTGACCAGCAAGCCCAAGCGCATGCTGATTGTCGGCGGCGGCATCATCGGCCTGGAGATGGGCACGGTCTACTCGACCCTGGGCGCGCGCCTGGACGTGGTGGAAATGCTGCCGACCCTGATGACCGGCGCCGACCGCGACCTGGTCAAGGTCTGGCAGAAGATGAACGCGCCGCGCTTCGACAACATCATGCTGAACACCAAGACGGTGGCGGCCGAGGCGACGCCCGAGGGCATCAAGGTCACGTTCGAGGGCGAGGGCGCCCCGAAGGAACCCCAGGTCTACGACCTGGTGCTGCAGGCGGTGGGCCGCACGCCCAACGGCAAGAAGATCGGTGCCGACAAGGCCGGCGTGATCGTCAGCGATCGCGGCTTCGTGCCGGTCGACGTGCAGATGCGCACCAATGTGCCGAACGTGTTCGCGATCGGCGACCTGGTGGGCCAGCCGATGCTGGCGCACAAGGCGGTGCACGAGGGCCATGTGGCGGCCGAGGTCATCGCCGGCGAACTGCTGGGCGACGCGGCGCTGGCCAAGGCGCGCTTCGACGCCCGCGTGATCCCGAGCGTGGCCTACACCGATCCGGAAGTGGCCTGGGTCGGTGTGACCGAGGACGAGGCCAAGGCCCGCGGCATCAAGTTCAAGAAGGGTTTGCTGCCCTGGAGCGCCTCCGGCCGCGCGATCGCCAACGGCCGCGACGAGGGCTTCACCAAGCTGCTGTTCGACGAGGAGACGCACCGCATCATCGGCGGTGGCATCGTCGGCACCCATGCCGGCGACATGATCGGCGAGATCGCGCTGGCCATCGAGATGGGCGCAGACGCGGTCGACATCGGCAAGACCATCCACCCGCATCCGACCCTGGGCGAAAGCATCGGCCTGGCGGCCGAGGTGGCGCATGGCAGCTGCACGGATGTGCCGCCGGCGCGGAAGTAAAGCCTGAGGTCGCTGATAAAGAAAAGCCCCGGACGGGAAACTGTCCGGGGCTTTTTCTTGGCTCAATTCGCGTTAAGTCGTGACGGGCTCACGTGGTGAGCCATCGGGAGGGCAAAGTGACCTGGCGGCGCATGGGCGTCGAGCAAGCCAGGAGAACGGGATGCGAGACCGAGACATGAAGCGGCTGATGTCGCTGGTGGGCCAACTGACGTTTGCCCAGAGAGCGAAGGTGCGTGACGAGTTGTTCCGGCAAAGTGCGCAGACCGAGGTGGTGCAGTCCATTGAAAGGCGCATCGCAGATCAGCCGCTGTGCCCGCATTGCCAGGGCGAGCGCGTGGTCCGCAACGGGCAAGCCGATGGGCTGCAGCGCTACAAGTGCAGGAGCTGCGCCAAGACCTTCAATGCCTTGACCGGCACAGCGATGGCCCGGCTGCGTCACAAGGGCAAGTGGCTGGCGCAGGCCCAGGTGCTGGACGAAGGTCTGAGCGTACACGCCGCAGCGAAGAAGTTGCAGGTGGCACCCAGCACGGCGTTTCGCTGGCGCCATCGTTTCCTGGCTCATGCGCAGACTGTCAAAGCCAAGGTCCTGATCGGCATTGCCGAGGCCGATGAGACCTTCATCTTGCGCTCGAACAATGGGCAGCGGGCCATTCAGCGCAAGGCGCGCCGACGCGGCGGCAAGTCCTCCACACGCGGCACCTCGGACGACCATGTCCCGGTGCTGGTGGCGAAAGACAGGTCGGGCGCCTGCACGGACTTCATGCTGGGGCGTTCAAGCAAAGCCGAACTTACGGCGGCCCTCGGGCCGCTGCTGGCGCCAGACGTTGTTCTGTGTACCGATGGGAGTTCCGCCATGGCCGCGGCAGCGCGCCAGATCGGGGTGGAGCACCACGCGCTGAACATGAGCTCTGGAACGAGAACCCAGGGGCCTTGGCACATCCAGACCGTCAACGCGTATCACGGACGACTCAAGGCATGGCTGCACAGGTTCCACGGCGTAGCGACCAAATACTTGGCCAGCTACCTAGGCTGGTTCAGAGCAACGGATCGGTTCGGCCTCGTTGCCTCGCAGCCCGCGTCCTGGCTCGCTCTGGCTATCGGCTCTCCGCGTCATCCATAGGTAACGCGAAATGAGCCTTTTTCTTTGGCTCTTTGCGCGTTGGTTGATGATGCCGTGATGGCGAAGATCTGGGCGCAGGAGGGCGGGCAGATCTGCTGCTACGTGCCAGGGCCTTGCGGCCTTGGCTTTCGCCAGGCACCAGAAGTCCACCCGACTTCTGGTGTCCGGGCTCAATCCCCCGGCCGCTTCGCGGCCTCCTCCTTGACCTCCGCATCAGGCCCACCCACCCTCCTGCTTTGCGTTGCGTCTGACTTTCTCCGCGAGCAACTTGCGATGGAGGAGCCGGGATGCGGGTATGCGCAATTGCGCAGGTCAAGGAGGAGGGCCGCGCAAAGCGGCCCGGGGGACACGGAGCAATTGCGCATGCCCGCGTCCCGGCGCAACCCGGCTCGTTGCAGGGGCCATCAAGACCTCGCCGGGAATATCACAAGTCAATGGACAAAGGGCCTTTCTTTCCTTCAACGTCCCGCCGCGCTCAGCCGCTCATGCCGGCGCATCGCCTCGGCCAGCTCGAATCGGCCGTAGCGCGCCAGCGCCGCATGGGTGTCCTCGGTCACGTCGGCCGGGTCGCCCTGGCCGAGCTTGAACTGCGCGCGCGTCTCGAGCACGCGGGCGCGGAAGGGCACGATGTACTGGGCGAGCTGCTCGCGCCGCGGCCCCATCTCGGCGCTGTGCCAGGGGTTCGGGTAGGGGGCCTCGACATGGGCGCTCAGCGTGTCGAGCGCGAACAGCGTTTCTTCGGGCGTGTCGATGATCGCCACCTCGAGATCGAACTGCAGGAACTCGTAGTTCCAGGTCGGCGCATAGCGGCGGTTGCGCAGCCAGCTGCTGGCGATATAGCCTTGCGCGCCGGTGAAGGTGGCGAGCGCCCGCGGGTTGCGCTTGAGCATCTCGTGCTGCGGGTTGCGGCGCGCCAGATGGCCGATCAGTACGCGGCCGCCGTCCGCGTCGCGCTGCAGGATCAGCGGCAGCGGCGTCGCGAGCAGGCGACCCGAGGCCTCGCTGCTGACCAGGGTGGCGAGCGGGTGGGCCGCGACCAAGCGCTCGATCTCATCTTCGGATGCGGGCTGGAAGGGCAGGCTTTCGTACATCGACATGGCAGGGAGGCGAGCGGCGGCGGTTGCGATGGCTGCAGTCTAGGCAAGCCGGGTCCGGCGTAGATGGGCGTCGATGCACGCTAGCATTGCAGGAATGACCGTATCGATACCCTCCGGCCTCGACTGGGATGACCTGCGCATCCTGCTGCAGATCGCCCGCCATGGGCGCCTGGCCGCCGCCGCCGAGGCCGGGCCGCTGAGCCATGCGACCTTGTTCCGGCGCCTGCGCGCGCTGGAGGCGCGGCTCGGCATGCGCCTGTTCGAGCGCCTGCGCGCCGGCTACGAGCCGACGCGCGCCGGCGCCGAGCTGATCGAGTTCGCGCGGCGCATGGACGGCGAGCTGCAGGCCGTCACCGCGGGTCTGCGCGGGCGCGAGTCCTGGCCCGGCGGGCTGGTGCGGCTCAGCGCGGCCGATACCTGGATGCAGGGGCTGCTGCCGCCGTTGCTGGCGAGCTACCAGACGCGCCACCAGGTCCAGCTCGGTTTTCGCAGTGGCAATGCGATGGACGATGTGCTGCAGGGGGCGGTCGATGTCGCGCTGCGCTCCGGCGGCAAACCGCCCGAGCCGCTGGTCGGGCGCCGGCTCGCGCGGGTCGAGGCGACCGTCTACTGCTCGCGCAAGCTTGGCGGCGTGCGCGCGGACCGGCTCGCCGATCAGCCCTGGGTCGGCGTCGACGAGCAGCTGTCCCATCTGGCTTCGGCCCGCTGGCTGGAGCGCGAGGGGCTGGCGAGCCGCGTCGCGATGCGCAGCAACTCGCTGGTCCATGTGCTGCAACTGGTGCGCGCCGGCGTCGGCCTCGGCGCCTTGCCCTGCTATCTGGGCGATGCCGACCCGGGCCTGCGCCGCGTGTTCGACCCGCCGCGCGACTGGCGCAGCGAGCTGTGGCTGCTGACCCGCGTCGAGCTGCGCCCGGTGCCGCGCATCAAGGCGCTGTTCGATCACCTCTACGAGGGCACGCGGGACTGGGTGCCACTGCTGGAGGGGATGCGGCCGCAGCCCTAGCTTGAACGAGTTAGCCCGCGCAGAGCGGGATAAGCGTTGCGGGCCGGCGGCTGCGGCAGCCTGGATGCGCAGGACTTCTTCGCAAACCACAATGGTGCTTGCAGACCCGGCCTCGCCAGTTGCCGGGCGACTTTGCGGGGCCGAGGAGCGCAGCGGCGCGGGGCGCGCGCGTCCGCGCGCTTCAAGGACTGACTTGGGCGCTACTGTCTGACCGCAGCGAGCCGCAGGCGAGCGTAGGGAGTTGAGCGCCCGCCCCGCGATGCGAGCACCACAGGGCAGTCTTGCCGGCCCTCAGGCCGGCAAGACCCCCGCATCGGAGCCCGGCGGCTGGTGGGGCCGGGGCTGCACCACGCCGGTCGCCCAAGCCTGGCGGAATATCGATTCAGCCTAACGAAGGCTGCCGCAGTCCGCCACCCCATGCCGATCTACCTGCAGCCGCAGCCGCTGGCCGGTGTGGAACTGCTGCCAGCGTGGCTGCGGCAGCTCGCAGGTCCAGGGCCGGCCGTCGTCGGCGCTGCGCAGTTGCAGCGCGTAGCGTTCGTGGCGCACGCCGCTGCGTTCCAGGCCTTGGGTGAGCCGCGGTTCGGCGGGCCAGCGCGGCGGGGTCGGGTCTTGCCCTTCGGCGCGCTCGCTGCGGCGCGCCCGCCATTGCGGCGCCTGGTAACGGCAATGCTCGGCCAGGCCGCGCCGGCCCTCGGGATCCTGCAGCGGGCGGCGGACGATGTCCTGTGCCTGCGCGGGCAGCTCGTCGCACCAGGCCGAGCCGAGCTCCAGGCCCAGGCGCTCGATCTCGATGTCGCGCTGCCAGGTCTTCGCCGTCACCTCGACCGTCACGCCGCTGGGGCCGAACAGGCGCCAGGCCAGCGCGATCGACAGCAGGACGAGGGCGAGCAGGAACAGGCGGTGGCGGCGTAGCAGCAGTGGCATCGCTGGATTGTCCTAGCTGATGCAAGAGAGTGATCGTGGATACTGGTATGACACATCGGCGAGGACCTGACGATGAAGGCAGAGGGCTTGTGAGCAGCAGCGGCGCGAAGATTGTTGAGGCGCACGCAGCGGACGGTTGCGCCAATTGCGGCGTCGCGCTGCGGGGCGCGTTCTGCCATGGCTGCGGCCAGTCGGCCCATGTGCACCGCTCGCTGGCGCATCTGGTCGAGGAGAGCTTGCATGGGCTGCTGCATTTCGAGACCAAGGCCTGGCGCACCCTGCCGGCGCTGCTGTGGCGGCCGGGGCGGCTGACGCGCGACTACATCGACGGCCAGCGCGCCCGCTATGTCTCGCCGCTGGCCCTGTTCCTCTTCATGGTGTTCCTGATGTTCTTCACGTTCGCGCTGACCGGCGGCGACGCGCAGACGACGCGCGAGCAGGCGGCCGCGGTGCCGCGGATGACCAGCGATGCGCCAATCACCGAGGAGCGGCTGCACCAGGGGCTGCTTTCGATCTCGCCGCTGCTGGCGCGGCCCGCGCTGGAGCGCCGCATCGTGGAGGCGGTGCGCAACCCCGAGCTGATGCTGCACAAGATGAAGGCCGGCGCCGGCAAGTTCGCCTTCCTGCTGGTGCCGATCTCGCTGCCCTTCCTGTGGCTGCTGTTCGCGCGGCGGCGCGGCGTGGCCCTGTTCGACCATGCCGTGTTCCTGCTCTATTCGCTGGCGGCGATGGCCTTGCTGCTGTCGCTGGCGGCGGTGCTGGGCGCACTGGGCTGGGAGTTCCTGGCCCTGCTGCTTGTGCTGTTCGGGCCGCCGCGCCATATCTATGTGCAGCTGCGCGACGCCTATGGCCTGGGGCCCTGGAGCGCCGGCTGGCGCTGCGTGGCCCTGCTGGGCGTGGCGCTGCTGGTGCTGGCGCTCTACATGCTGCTGGTCGCCGCGGCCAGCCTCTGACCGGACCGGAAGGCTTAGCCCCCATGCAACCGCTCGACGCCGCCGCCACCGCCGCGGCCCTGCCCTGGCAGGCGCTGCTCGACGAGATCGCGGCGGTCTGCCGCGAACACCGCGCGGGGCGCCTGCATTGCCCGCCGCGCATCGTGCTGCCGCTGAGCGAGGACGGCAGCCTGCTGCTGATGCCCTGCCTGAGCGAGAGCATCGGCATCACCAAGCTGGTGACCGTGCATCCGCACAATGCCGCGCGCGGCCTGCCGACGATCGCCGGCGAGGTGGTGGTGCTGGACAGCGCCACCGGGCAACGCCTGGCCCTGCTCGACGGCCCGGCGCTGACCGCGCGGCGTACCGCGGCGGTCAGCCTGCTGGCGTTGCGGCATCTGGGCCGCGGCCCGCTGCGGCGGGTGCTGATCGTCGGCGGCGGCGTGCAGGCGAGGGCCCATGCCGAGGGCCTGCGCGCGCTGCATCCGCTGGCCGATGTCTATGTGCAGGGCCATCAGGAGGTGCCGGCCTTCGCGGCCGAACTGGGCCTGCGGCCGCTGGCCGCCGAGGCCCAGGCCACGCAGGACTGGGACCTGATCATCTGTGCCACCACCAGCCGCGTGCCGGTGCTGCGCCCCGGCGTCGGCGAGGGCACGCTGGTGATCGGTGTCGGCGCCTTCCGCCATGACATGGTGGAGCTGCCGCCCGAGCTGCTGCGCAGCGCCCAGGTCTATGTCGACGACCCGCCGGGCGCCCAGGTCGAGGCCGGCGATCTGCTGGCCGCCGGCCTGTTCGAGCCGCAGGCCGCGCTGGAGGACCTGGTGCTGGGCCTGCGCCCGGACGACGATGGGCGCACGCGCGTGTTCAAGAGCGTCGGCTGCGCGCGCTGGGACCTGGCGGCGGCGCGGGTGGCGGTGCGGGCATCATGAGCTGGCAGGGACCGGCCTGGGCCTACCCGGCGCTGGAGTCCCTGCATGTGATGGGCATCGCGCTGCTGTTCGGCGGCCTGGTGGTGTTCGAGGCGCGGCTGCTGGGCCTGGCGCGGGCGCTGCCGCTGCGCGCGCTGGCGCGGCTGGTGCTGCCGCTGGCGCTCGCCGGCTTCGGCCTGTGCGCGCTGACCGGGCTGGCGATGTTCCTGAGCCAGCCGGACGAGCTGCTGGCCAACGCCGCCTTTCGGCTCAAGCTGCTGCTGATCGCCGCGGCCGGGCTCAACGCGGCCTGGTTCCATTGGCGCGGCGCGCTGCGCGTCGAGCCGGCGGATGCGCTGGCGCGCGCCCAGGGCCTGCTGTCGTTGGGGTTTTGGCTCGCTGTCATCATCTGCGGTCGTTGGATCGCGTACGTCTGACTCCTTTTCCTTGCTGAAAGGCGGCTTGCCATGGACCGACGTCTGTTCCTTATCGCCGCGGCCGCGCTGCCGCTGGCGGCGGCCCGCGCCCACCACGGCTGGAGCGGTTTCGACCAGCAGCGTCCGCTGTGGCTGGAGGGCCGCGCCGCCAAGGTCTGGTGGCGCAATCCCCACGCCGAGCTGGACCTGCAGCAGCCCGACAAGCCCCTGCTGCCGGCCGACCTGAAGCAGCGCCGCCTGCCGGCACAGAGCGCCGCGGTCGACGGCCCGGCGCTCTTGGCCGCGGCCCAGCTGCCGCGCCGCTCGGACCGGCTCTGGCATGTCGAGCTGGCGCCGCTGACGCGCATGCAGGCCTGGGGCGTCGCCGAGATCAAGGCCGGCGATGCGATCGCGGTACTGGGCTTCGCCCATGAGGGCGAGAAAGGCGACGCGGTGCTGCGCGCCGAATACCTGTTCGTCGGCGCCCAGGTCTACGGCCTCAGGTCGAGCCCGGCCTGAGTTCGGAGTCGGCCCGCGGGCCGATCTGGCGCAGCAGCGCCGCGCGCAGTGCGCGGCCCGCCGGCCCCAGCGGCCGGTCGATCCGGTGCGCCAGGCTGGCCGTGGTCGGGCTGCCGCCATCCACCCCCAGCGCCGGCACGCGCAGGCGCCGCAGCGTGCCGGCGGCCAGCTCCTGCTCGACCGCCCACAGCGGCATGCGTCCCCAGCCGATGCCGGCCCTGATCAGCGCGAGCTTGGCATCCTGGCCGCCGACCCGCCAGGTGCGCGGCGACAGCACGCCGAAGTCCTGCCCCTCGGACAGCGGCGAGGGATCGGTCTGCACGATCTGCAGATGGTCGGCCAGCACTGCGCTGCCCAGCGGCAGTGCGTCGCCATCGTCGCCGCGCCGCGCCAGCGCATGGTCGGCGGCGGCCACCGCGACGAACGCCAGCTCCATCAGCGCCTCGCGCTCGACGCGCGGGTCCTGGAAGCTCTGCCCGACCAGGATCGCCAGATCGCAGTCGCCGCGCTGCAGCGCCGCCAGTGGCGCGCCCAGCGGCTCGACGCGCAGCCGCAGCCCCACCTCGGGCAGCTCGGCGCGCCAGGCGCGCAGCACCCGGCCCAGCAGCGGCAGCGGGAACAGGCTGTCGACCACCAGGGCCAGCTCCAGCTCGACGCCGGCGCCTAAGCCATGGGCGCGGGCGCGCAGGGTGTCCAGCTTCAGCAGCACCGCGCGCGCGTCCTCAAGCAAGACCCGACCCTCGGCCGTCAGGCTGGGCCGGCGGCTGCTGCGCTCGAACAGGGTCACGCCCAGCTCCGCCTCCAGCGCCGCCACCGCATGGCTGACGGCCGATTGCGCGCGCCGCAGCCGCGTGCCGGCCGCGCGGAAGCTGCCCGCCTCGGCGATGGTCACGAAGGTGCGGATCTGGCCCAGGGTCAAGGCGTCCAGCATGGTCTGATCTATTGAGTTGATGGGTTCTAGCGAAATTCTGGCAGTTCTCAAGATCGGTCGGGCGGGCGACATTGCGCGCCTCAATCTGTTTTCTGGAGTGCCGGTGATGGCCAAGGTTCTCGTTCTCTACTACTCGTCCTATGGGCATGTCGAACAGCTGGCCGAGGCCGTGGCCGCCGGCGCGCGCGCGGCGGGCGCCGAGGTGTGGCTGCGGCGCGTGCCCGAGCTGGTGCCGGAGGACGTGGCGCGCCGGGCCGGCTACCGGCTCGAGCAGGCCGCGCCGCTGGCCCGGGTGGAGGAACTGCGCGAGGTCGACGCGATCCTGATCGGCACGCCGACCCGCTTCGGCCTGATGGCCGCGCAGATGAAGAACTTCCTGGACCGGCTCGGCGGGCTGTGGGCCGAGGACGCGCTGGTCGGCAAGCTGGGCAGCGTGTTCACCTCCACCGGCAGCCAGCATGGCGGCCAGGAGGCCACCCTGCTGAGCAGCCAGGTGCCGCTGCTGCACCTGGGCATGCTCCTGGTCGGCCTGCCCTATGCGTTCAAGGGCCTGAACCGCATGGACGAGGTCAGCGGCGGCACGCCCTATGGCGCCTCGACCCTGGCCGACGACGGTGCGGGCGGCGACCGCGCGCCGAGCGCCAACGAGCTGGCCGGCGCGCGCTTCCAGGGCCGCCATGTCGCGACGCTGGCGCGCCAGCTGGTGCTGGGGCGCCAGGCCCTGGAGTCGGCATGAGGCCGGCCGCCGCCGCGGGTGGCTACCCCTGGGCCCTGGTCGGCTGGGTGGCGGGCGCGGGCATCGTCTCGGCCTGTCAGGTCGGCAAGGTGCCGCTGGCGCTGCCAGTGCTGCGCGACGCGCTGGGGCTGGCGCTGTCGGACCTGTCCTGGCTGCTGTCGGGCATCGCGCTGGTCGGGGCCCTGTTCGGCATCGCGGCCGGCCTGGTGGTGGACCGCCTGGGGCCGCGCCGGCTGGTGCTGGCCGGGCTCTTGGTGCAGGGCCTGGCCGGCGCCGCCGCGGCGCTGGACGGCGGTTTCCCGCTGCTGCTGGCGAGCCGATTGCTGGAGGGGCTGGGCTTTGTCGCGGTGGTGGTGGCGGCGCCGGCGCTGATCCATGCGGTGCTGGCCGGGCGCGAGCCGGGGCCGGCCTTCGCGGTCTGGGCCACCTTCATGCCGGCCGGCATCACCCTGGTCTCGCTGGGCGGGCCGCTGCTGGAGGCCTCGGGCTGGCGCGGCTTCTGGGGGCTGAACGCGCTGGCCCTGCTGGTCTATGCCGGCGCGCTGGCGCTGCGTAGCCGCGGCCTGGCGATGCCGGTGGCGGCGCGATCTGAGGGCGGCGAGTTGGGCGCGCTGCTGAAGAGCGCGATGCCCTGGCTGCTGGGCCTGCTGTTCGCGGCCTTCTGCGCCTGCTACTTCGCGGTGTTCGGCTTTCTGCCAACCCTGCTGGGGGCGCGCTGGGGGCTGGGCGTCTCGGCCACCGGCGCGCTGACCGGGCTGGCGGTGGCGGTCGGCGCGGCGGGCAATCTGGCGGCGGGTGCGCTGCTGGCGCGCGGCCTGGCGGCGCCGCGCCTGCTGGCGCTGGCCTTCGCGGGCCTGGGCCTGAGCGGCGCCGGCATCTTCGCCGGGGCGCTCCCGCCAGGTGCGGCCTTCGCGCTGGCGGTGCTGTTCTCGGCGCTCGGCGGCCTGATCCCGCCGGCCCTGTTCACCCTGGCGGCCCAGCATGCACGCGAGCGCATGGGCACGATGCAGGGCTGGCTGATGCAGGGCAACAACCTGGGCCTGTTGCTTGGCCCGCTGGTGGCCGGTGCCCTGGTGGCGCGGCTGGGCTGGTGGGCGGTGTCGCTGCTGGTGGCCGGCCTGGCGGCGGCCAGCGTGGTGGCGACCGGCTGGCTCAGGCCTCGTCCAGCACCGACCTGAGCTGCTC
Source organism: Roseateles sp. DAIF2 (assembly GCF_015624425.1). Lineage (NCBI taxonomy): Bacteria > Pseudomonadati > Pseudomonadota > Betaproteobacteria > Burkholderiales > Sphaerotilaceae > Roseateles > Roseateles sp. DAIF2. The sequence goes on from NZ_CP049919.1 coordinate 1,698,007, forward strand.
GTCCCAGACCTCCAGCTCGTCCGGGCCGATCTGCAGCCAGTCCAGCGCGGCGGCGCGGTTGGCGGCCCAGTCCAGGTCCTCGGGCAGGCCCTCGTGGCGGCGCATCAGGTGCTCGGCCACCAGGCCGGCCGCGACCAGGGTGTGGACCTCGGGTTCGATCGCCGCATCGCCCAGCGATTCGAAATCGTGGTGCAGGCGGATCGCGCTCATCAGCTCCGGTGCCATGTTCCAGGCGCGGATCAGCAGCGCACCGACCACCGCATGGTCGGTGCGGTGGTTGGCGTTCTCGGTGGCGATATAGGGGCGGTCGATGCGGGCCGCGGCCTCCACCATGGTCGAGCCGTAGCCGCGCACGCTCTGCAGCAGCACCGGCATGCCGACATGGCAGAACAGGCCGTAGGTATGGGCCAGGTCGGGCGACAGGCCCGGCAGCTGGCGCGCGATGAAGGCGCAGGCCAGCGCGCGCTTGGTCGAGCGCTCCCAGAAGCGCAGCAGATGCGGGCTGTTGACCGGGATGGTGTTGCGCAGCAGGAAGCCGGTCATGATCGCGGCGGTCTCGTCCAGGCCGATGCGGTTCATCGCCTGGCCCACGGTGGTGCAGGGCAGGCCCTGCGGATCCTTGTAGACCGGGCTGTTGGCGGTGCGCAGCAGGGTGGCGGACATCGCCACATCGCTGGCTGCGATGCGCGCCACCTCGTTCAGGTCGGGCTCGGCATGGGCCATCGCGGCCTGCAGCCGCGCCAGCAGTTCAGGGCAGGGTGGAATCTGGATCTGGCGCAGTGAGCCGTTGCGGCGCGACTGCTCCAGCTCCTGGCGGATGACGGCCTGGGTCTTGGCCTGAGGTTTCACTTGAAGGACGGTGTTGCTGTTCATGGGCGGGGGACGGGAGGCAGCGCTCGCCGCCCCGAGCAATATGCCGCGAATGGCCGGGCTCGAGTATGCCTGCGGCCCGTGGCGGGACGCGGGCGCGCTGTAAAGTGCGGCAAAGTATGGCGCAGGCCAAGCCCTCTCTCTGTCACCGCCGGCGAACTCCCATGCAGGAATACCGCTTGGCGGCACTTGCAGGCCTGGCGCTGTCCGCGGCCCTGGCGCTGGGGGCGCTGCTCGCACCGCCGCCTGCTGCGGCGCTGGACGGCGAGCGGGTGCTGGAGGCCGCGGGCCGCTTTGGCCCGCGCACCCAGGCCGCCGCGCGCCAGCTGCTGCAGCTGGTCGAGCGCCAGGGCGCGCAGGACGAGGCCGCGCGGCTGAAGGCGATCAACGACTTCTTCAACCAGCGCATCGCCTTTCGCGACGACAACGAGACCTGGGGCCGGCCCGACTATTGGGCCAGCCCGCTCGAGACCCTGGACCGCGGCCAGGGCGATTGCGAGGACTATGCGATCGCCAAGTACTTCAGCCTGCTGGCCACCGGCATGCCCGAGGCCCGGCTGCGCCTGGTCTATGTGCGCGCGATGCTGGATGGCCGGCCGCAGGCCCATATGGTGCTGGCCTACTATGCGCAGCCGAATGCCGAGCCGCTGATTCTGGACAATCTGCAGCCGGAAGTGCGCCCGGCCTCGGCCCGACCCGACCTGGCGCCGGTGTTCAGCTTCAACAGCGAGGGCCTGTGGCAGGGCACCGGGGGCAGCAGCACGGGCAGCGCGGTGGCGCGGCTGTCGATCTGGAGGGACGCCTTGGCGAAGATCCGGGCGGAGGGGTTCTAATGCAAACCACAAGGGAAAGGCGGCCATGTCGCTGATACGTCAAGTCTGGTTCCTGCTGCTGGCGGTGGTGCTGGCCGCGCTGCTCGGCAGCGCGGCGGTCTCGACCTTGTCGATGCGCCAGCTGCTGCAGACCCAGCTGCAGGTCAAGAACAGCGACAACGCCGGCGCGCTGGCGCTGGCGATGTCGCAGCAGGGCGGCGATGCGCAGCTGATGGAGTTGCTGGTCTCGGCCCAGTTCGACACCGGCTTCTACCAGAGCCTGCTCTGGCGCGGCGCCGACGGCAAGCTGGTGTTCGAGCGCCGCGCGCCGGCGCGCGCCAGCACGGCGCCGGCCTGGTTCGTCGCGCTGGTGCCGATCGAGGCGCCGCCCGGCACCGCCAAGCTCTCCAATGGCTGGCAGGCGATCGGCTCGGTCGAGGTGCTGAGCCAGACCGCTTATGCGCATGACGAGCTGTGGACCGCGACCCTGCGCATGGCGGCCCTGCTGCTGGCCCTGGGCCTGCTGGCCGGCGGCGTGGCGCATCTGGCGCTCAAGCGCATCCGCCGCCCGCTGGACGCCGCGGTGGCCCAGGCCCAGGACCTGGTGCAGGGCCATTACACGACGGTCGACGAACCCAAGGTGCCGGAGCTGGCGCGGCTGGCGCAGGCGATGAACAGCATGGTGGCGCGGGTGCGCCAGATGTTCGAGGCCCAGGCCGAGCAGCTCGAGGTGCTGCGCCGCCAGGCCCATTGCGACATGCTGACCGGGCTGAGCCACCGCAAGCATTTCCTGGCCGAGCTGGAATCGGCGCTGACGCGCGACGACGGCCCGGCGCGCGGTGGCCTGGTGCTGCTGCGCCTGCGCGAACTGGAGCAGCTGAACCAGAGCCTGGGCCGCAGCGCGGTGGACCAGGTGCTGGGGGCGATGGGACATGCGGTCAAGGTCTATCCGGAGCGGGTCAAGGGCTGCCTGGCCGGGCGCCTGAATGGCGCCGATTTCGCGCTCTGGTTGCCCGCGCCGGACGTGGCGCGCGACACCGCCCAGGCCCTGGCCGATGCGCTGCAGGCCAGCCTGCCGGGCTTCGGCGCCGGCATCCAGGTGGCGCTGGGCGCGGTGGAGCTGGCGCGCGAGCGCCCGCTGAGCGACTGGTTCGGGTCGGCCGATGCGGCGCTGGCGCGCGCCGAGGCGCGCGGCGGCGGCTTCGTCGTCGAGGCGCTGATGCCGGCCGGCGAATCGACGATCCAGGGCGAGCGCGCCTGGCGCGCCCAGATCGCCGAGGCGCTGAACACGCGGCGCGGCCGCCTGCAGGAATACCCGCTGCTCGACAAGCAGGGTCAGGTCTTGCATCTGGAATGCCCGCTGCAGCTGCAGCTGGAGGCCGACGGCGAGTTCGTGCGCGCGGCGCGCTGGCTGCCACTGGCGCAGCGCAGCCGGCTGACCGCCGATGTGGACGTGCATGCCACCGCGCTGGCGCTGGAGGCGATCGCGCTGGACGGCCGGCCGCGCTGCGTCAATGTGGCGCCGGCCTCGCTGCTGGACGGCGGCTTCGTCGCGCGGCTGCGCGAGCTGGTGTTCCAGTCGCCGCAGGCGGCGCGCAAGCTGGGCCTGGAGCTGGGCGAGGGCGCGGCGGTCCAGCATTTCGAGCTGCTGCAGGAGATGGGGCGGCAGCTGCGGCCGCTGGGCGTCAAGCTGGGCCTGGAGCATGCCGGCCCGGCGCTGTCGCAGGTGGACCGGCTCTACCAGGCCGGGCTGGACTATGTGAAGCTGGACGCGGCGGTGGTGGTCGGCGTCTCGGGCGACGCGGCGCGCGCGGCCTTCGTGCGCGGCATGGTGATCATGCTGCGCAGCCTGGCGCTGAAGGTCTATGCCGAGGGCGTGGCCGACACGATGGATGTGCAGGCCCTGTGGGACTGCGAGCTGGATGGCATCACCGGGCCCTGGGCGACAACTCAAACAAGGAACTGAGCCCCGCTAGATGATGTCGGCGCTGTGCAGCGCGAAGGGCCGGCCCAGGCGCCGGTCCTCGAAGAAGCGCTGCAGGGTCTCGCGCACGGTGCGGAAGGCCAGCTCGTCCCAGGGCACCTCATGCTCGCCGAAGAGGCGGGCCTCCAGGGTCTCGGGGCCGGGGTTGAACTCGGTGGAGAGCAGCCGGGCGCGGTAGAACAGATGGATCTGCCCGACCTTGACCACGTTCATCAGGCCGTACAGCGGCAGCAGCTCGATGCGTGCACCGGCCTCCTCGTCGGTCTCGCGCAGTGCGCCCTCGGCCGCGGTCTCGCCCAGTTCCAGGAAGCCGGCCGGCAGGGTCCACAGGCCGTAGCGCGGCTCGATCGCGCGCTTGCACAGCAGCACCTTCGCGTCGGGCCCCTCGCCCCAGACGGGCAGGGTGCCGACCACATTGATCGGGTTCTCGTAATGGATGCTGCCGCAGGCGGTGCAGGTCGCGCGCTCGCGGTTGTCGTCGGCGGGCACGCGGTATTCGACGGCGGCGCCGCAGCTGGGGCAATGTTTGAAGCGACGCGTGAGCCACATGCGCCGCAGTGTAGCCGGCCCCGGTGGCATGATCCGGGCACGACAACCCCAAGCCTCGCGCCGACCCCGCGCGATCCCGGCACCCCAAGACATGGAACTCTTCAACTACTTCCGCTCCTCGGCCTCCTTCCGCGTGCGCATCGCGCTGGCGCTGAAGGGCCTGGACTACGACTACCGGCCGGTGCATCTGGTCAAGAACGAGCAGCTGGCCGAACCCTATGCCAGCCTGTCGGTGGCCAAGCTGGTGCCGCTGCTGAAGGACGGCGACGCGGTGCTGACCCAGTCGCTGGCCATCATCGAGTACCTGGACGAGACGCATCCCGAGCCGCCGCTGCTGCCGGCCGACGCGCTCGGGCGCGCCCGCGTGCGCTCGCTGGCGCAGGACATCGCCTGCGAGATCCATCCGATCAACAACCTGCGCGTGCTGCGCTACCTGGTGCGCGAGCTGGGCGTCGGCGAGGAGGCGAAGAACGCCTGGTACCGCCATTGGGTCGAGGAGGGCCTGGCCATCGTCGAGCGCCGCCTGGCCGATGGCGGCAGCGGCCGCTTCTGCCATGGCGACAGCCCGACCCTGGCCGATTGCGTGCTGGTGCCGCAGATCTTCAATGCCCAGCGCTTCGGCTGCAGGCTGGACCATGTGCCCGAGGTGATGCGCATCTTCGCCAACTGCATGCAGCACGAGGCCTTCCAGCAGGCCCAGCCATCGGCCTGCCCGGACGCGGAATGAACCAGGCCGTTCCGCATCCCGACTGGCTGCGCCCCGACTGGGACGCGCCGCAGAGCCTGGCCTTCATGACCACGCGCGCCGGCGGCGTCAGCGGCGGCGCCTACGCGAGCATGAATGTCGGCCGCGCGGTGGCCGACGATCCGGCCGCGGTGGCCGAGAACCGCGCGCGCGTCGCGCGGGCGCTGGGCGCGACGCCGGTGTTCCTGCGCCAGGTGCATGGCGCCGAGGTGCTGCACTTGCGGCGCGAGCATCTGGCCGATGAGGCGCCGTCGGCCGATGCGGCGATCAGCACCAACGCGGAACTGGCGGTCGCGATCCAGGTGGCCGACTGCCTGCCGGTGCTGTTCGCGGCGCCGGGTGCGGTCGGCGGGGCCCATGCCGGCTGGCGCGGCCTGGCCGGCGGGGTGCTGGAGAACACGGTGGCGGCGCTGCGCGCGGCCACCGGCTGCCGTGCCGACCAGGTCCAGGCCTGGCTGGGCGCCTGCATCGGGGCCGAGGCCTTCGAGGTCGGCGAGGAGGTGCTGACGGCCTGCGGCGGCGACCCCTCGTATTACGTCTACCGAGCCAATGCCCAGGGCGAAGCGCGCTGGCGCGCCGACCTGGCCGGGCTGGCGCGCGCGCGCCTGGCCGCGGCCGGGCTGACCCGCATCGGCGGCGGCGGCTGGTGCACCTTCAGCGAGGCTTCACGGTTCTTTTCGTTCCGGCGCGAGCGCGTCGACGGCCAGCCCAGCGGCCGCATGGTCGCCGCCATCCGGCTGCGCTGAGCTTGAGGCCGATGCCTGCTGCTGCTCGGCGGCCTCGGCGCGGCGCCGTGCGGCGCGCCGCGCCGGCGTGCCGAGCAGGTACATCACGATGGCCACCGGCAGCAGGCCGTAGAACAGGAAGGTGACGATCGCTCCGAGCACCGACCCCTGGCTGCTGACCGCCTCGGCCAGCGCCATCATCAGCGCCACATAGAGCCAGCCGATTGCGACCAGATACATGCGTTGTCATCAGAAGATAGTTTGGCGAGCGTACAACATGGGCGGGCCCGGCTGTGGCAAGCTTCTTGCCTGTGCTGAGTTGACGATGGTGAACCGGTCGAACCATGGGGTGCAGGCCGGTGCCGGGTCCGAGGAGACACATGAAGCGTAAGTCCCAAGCCGGGGCGGCAGCCGCTGCCGCCCATCCCGAGACGCCGCAGACCGCGGCCGAACAGCTGATGAAGAACCTGGCCGGCCTGCAGGTGCCGGTGAGTGCCTGGAGCCATCTGCAGGCCGACTACCTGAAACAGGCCTCCGAGCTGTGGAATAGGGCCCTGCAGGGCGAGACCGGCGCCAGCGCCGACCGGCGCTTCGCCGGCGCGGCCTGGCAGGCGAACCCGGCCAGCGCCTTCATGGCCCAGCTCTATCTGCTGAACGCCAGGACCCTGCAGAGCATGGCCGAGCAGGTCGAGGGCGACGAGAAGACCCGCGCGCGCCTGCGCTTCGCGGTGCAGCAGTTCGTCGACGCGGCCGCGCCGAGCAACTACCTGGCGCTGAACCCCGAGGCGCAGCGCCTGGCGCTGGACAGCCAGGGCGAGAGCATCGCCAAGGGCCTGCAGCTGCTGTGGGCCGACATGCAGCGCGGCCATCTGTCGCAGACCGACGAGAGCGCCTTCGAGGTGGGGCGCAATGTCGCGACCAGCGAGGGCCATGTGGTGTTCGAGAACGAGCTGTTCCAACTGCTCGAATACAAGCCGCTGACGGCCCAGGTGCATGAGCGGCCGCTGCTGCTGGTGCCACCCTGCATCAACAAGTACTACATCCTCGACCTGCAGCCGGAGAACTCGCTGATCCGCTATGCGGTGGAGCAGGGCCATCGCACCTTCGTGGTGAGCTGGCGCAATCCGGACGAGAGCTGCAAGAGCTGGACCTGGGACGACTATATCGAGCGGGCGGCGATCACCGCAATCGAGACCGTGCGCGAGATCGCCGGCACCCAGACCATCAACACCCTGGGTTTCTGTGTCGGCGGCACCATCCTGGCGACCGCGCTGGCGGTGCTGGCCGCGCGCGGCCAGCAGCCGGCCGAGAGCGTGACCCTGCTGACGACGCTGATCGACTTCAGCAGCAACGGCGTGCTGGACCTGTTCGTCGACGAGGCCTCGGTGCAGCTGCGCGAGATGACGATCGGCGCGCAGAGCCCGAAGGGCCCGGGTCTGCTGCATGGCCAGGAGCTGGCCACCACCTTCAGCTTCCTGCGCCCGAATGATCTGGTGTGGAACTATGTCGTTGGCAACTACCTGAAAGGGGAGGCCCCGCCGGCTTTCGATCTGCTCTACTGGAACGGTGATTCGACCAATCTTCCGGGCCCGATGTATTGCTGGTATTTGCGCCACACCTATCTGCAGAACGAATTGAAGATCCCGGGCCGGCTGACGGTCTGCGGCGAGGCGATCGACTTGGGCCAGATCAAGGCGCCGGTCTATATCTACGGTTCGCGCGAGGATCACATCGTGCCCTGGGACAGCGCCTACCGCTCGACCCAGGTGTTCAGCGGCAAGAAGCGTTTCGTGCTGGGTGCCTCCGGCCATATCGCCGGCGTGATCAACCCTCCGGCCAAGAAGAAGCGCAGCCACTGGATCGGCAAGGGAGCGGCGCTGCCGCCCGATGCCAATGCCTGGCTGGACGGCGCGACCGAGCATGCCGGCAGCTGGTGGCCCGACTGGGCCGCCTGGCTGGCCGGCCATGCCGGCGCGCACAAGCCCGCCCCCAAGACACCCGGCAACCGCACGCACAAGGCCATCGAGCCGGCGCCCGGCCGCTATGTGAAGACCAGAGCCTGAGGGCTCACCACCGGAGAAGACAATGACTACCGACATCGTGATCGTCGCGGCGGCCCGTACCGCCATCGGCAAGTTCGGCGGCACGCTCGCCAAGACCCCCGCCAGCGAGCTGGGTGCCGCGGTGGTGCAGGACCTGCTGCGCCGCGCCCAGCTGGAAGGCGGCCAGGTCGGCGAGCTGATCTTGGGCCAGGTGCTGCAGGCCGGCACCGGCCAGAACCCGGCGCGCCAGACCGTCATCAAGTCGGGCCTGCCCAACACCATCCCGGCGATGACGATCAACAAGGTCTGCGGCTCGGGCCTGAAGGCCGTGATGCTGGCCGCGCAGGCGATCCGCGACGGCGACAGCGAGATCATCATCGCCGGCGGCCAGGAGAGCATGAGCCTGGCGCCGCATGTGCTGCCGGGCTCGCGCGACGGCCAGCGCATGGGCGACTGGAAGCTGGTGGACACGATGATCGTCGACGGCCTGTGGGACGTCTACAACCAGTACCACATGGGCATCACGGCCGAGAACGTGGCCAAGAAGCATGGCGTCAGCCGCGAGGCGCAGGACGCGCTGGCGCTGGCCTCGCAGCTCAAGGCCGCCGCCGCGCAGGACGCCGGCCGCTTCAACGACGAGATCGTGCCCTTCAGCATCGCGCAGAAGAAGGGCGATCCCATCGTCTTCGACAAGGACGAGTTCATCAACCGCAAGACAAATGCCGAGGCGCTCGCGGGCCTGCGCCCGGCCTTCGACAAGGCCGGCAGCGTGACCGCGGGCAATGCATCGGGCCTGAACGACGGCGCCGCCGGCCTGGTCGTGATGAGCGCCAAGAAGGCGGCCAGCCTCGGCCTGACGCCGCTGGCGCGCATAGCCTCCTATGCCTCGGCGGGCCTGGATCCGGCCCTCATGGGCATGGGCCCGGTGCCGGCCGCGAAGAAGGCGCTGGAGCGCGCCGGCTGGAAGCCGCAGGATCTGGACCTGCTGGAGATCAACGAGGCCTTCGCGGCCCAGGCCTGCGCGGTGCACCAGGAGATGGGCTGGGACCTGAGCAAGGTCAACGTCAACGGCGGCGCGATCGCGCTGGGCCATCCGATCGGTGCCTCCGGCGCGCGCATCCTGGTCACCCTGCTGCACGAGATGGTCAAGCGCGACGCCAAGAAGGGCATCGCCTCGCTGTGCATCGGCGGCGGCATGGGCGTGGCCCTGACCGTCGAGCGCTGATCGTCGGGCGGACGCTCTCGAGGGCGTCGGCTCGGGCCAAAAGAATGGCCCTGGTTTTCTGGGAGTGCACTCAGGGCCAACCCGCTTGACCAGCTGCCGGGGCTGCGGGAGCCTGGGTGTAGTGGAGACGCCGGCTTGCGGCTGCCGGCGCTCCTTACATAGCAAGCCGTGGAGGCAAAGGAGTTAGTTATGAGCCAACAGAAAATCGCCTATGTGACCGGCGGCATGGGCGGCATCGGCACCGCGATGTGCCAGCGTCTGCACAAAGAGGGCTTCAAGGTCATCGCCGGCTGCGGGCCGAGCCGCGACTACGACAAATGGCTCAGCGAGCAGGCCGCGCTGGGCTACACCTTCCATGCCTCGGTCGGCAATGTGGCCGACTGGGACTCCACCGTCGCCGCCTTCGACAAGGTCAAGGCCGAGCATGGCGTGATCAGCGTGCTGGTCAACAACGCCGGCATCACCCGCGACGGGCAGTTCCGCAAGATGAGCCTGGCCGATTGGCAGGCGGTGATGTCGACCAATCTCGACAGCATGTTCAACGTCACCAAGCAGGTGATCGACGGCATGCTCGACCAGGGCTGGGGCCGCGTCATCAACATCTCCTCGGTCAACGGCGAGAAGGGCCAGTTCGGCCAGACCAACTACTCCGCTGCCAAGGCCGGCATGCATGGTTTCACGATGGCGCTGGCGCAGGAGGTGGCGGCCAAGGGCGTGACGGTCAACACCGTCAGCCCCGGCTATATCGCGACCGACATGGTCAAGGCGATCCGCCAGGACGTGCTGGACAAGATCGTCGCGACCATTCCCATCAAGCGCCTGGGCACGCCCGAGGAGATCGCGGCCATCGTCGCCTGGCTGGCCGGCGACGATTCCGGCTTCACCACCGGTGCCGACTTTTCCTGCAACGGCGGGCTGCACATGGGGTGAACGGACCACCCCCTACGCGCTTCGCGCGCCCCCCTCAAGGGGGCGAGCCCGCAGGACCGGCAAAGCCGGATCCTCGGGCTCCGTGGGGGTGAATACCGTGCGTGCTACCCGGCTTGGCCGGGTTTTACTTTCCTGGTCAGACGGCTCGTATCTGCAACAGCCGCGAAATGTTCTGCGCCGCCTCCAGCAGCCGCGGCAGATGCTGGGCCAGCAGGCTTTCGGGCGGGTTGCGGTTGACCTGGGCGCTGACGTTCAGCGCCGCGATGGTGCGGCCATGGCGGTCGACGATCGGCGCGGCCAGCGAGACCAGGCCTTCCTCCAGTTCCTGATTGACCAGGCACCAGCCCTGCTCGCGCGCCGCCGCGATGCGCAGGCGCAGCTCGTCCAGGTTGGCGACGGTGCGCGCGGTATGGGCCTGCAGCTGCACCAGGCGCAGATGCGCCTCCAGCTCTTCGGGCGGCAGCGCCGCCAGCAGCACCCGGCCCATCGAGGTGCACCAGGCCGGCAGCCGGCTGCCCAGGCCCAGGTTGATGCTCATGATCTTGCGGGCCGGCACGCGCAGCACATAGACGATGTCGCCGCCCTCCAGCACCGCGGCCGAGCAGCTCTCCTTCAGGTCGGCCACCAGGGTCTGCATCACCGGCTCGGCGAACTGCCACAGCGGCTGCGAGGACAGGTAGGCGAAGCCCAGGTCCAGGATCTTCGGCGTCAGATAGAACAGCCGGCCGTCGCTCCTCACATAGCCCAGCGTCTCCAGGGTCAGCAGGATGCGGCGCGCGCCGGCGCGGGTCAGGCCGCAGCGCTTGGCCACCTCGGTCAGGGTCTGGCGCGGCGCCTCGGCGCTGAAGGCGCGGATCACCGCCAGGCCGCGGGCGAACGACTGCACATAACTGTCCCCCGGCTTCAGGTCCGGCAGGGCGGAGACGGGGCTGCTGCTGCTCGCTTCGTTCATGGGGAGCCAGTATAGGCAGCCAAGATTGGTTACCATCGCGACCGTTTTGATGTTGGGCTTCGGCCGGGAGATGAGCGATATGGCGATGGACGTGGTGGACTACGAGATCAAGGGCAGCGAGATGCAGTACGTCGAGGTCGAACTCGACCCCGGCGAGGCGGCGATCGGCGAGGCCGGCAGCATGATGTTCATGGACGCCGGCATCTCGATGGACACGGTGTTCGGCGACGGCTCGGCCAGCCAAGGCGGCTTCTTCGGCAAGCTGCTGGGCGCCGGCAAGCGCCTGATCACCGGCGAGTCGCTGTTCACGACCATCTACACCAACAACGCCGGCGCCAAGCAGCGCGTGGCCTTCGCCGCCCCCTATCCCGGCAAGATCCTGCCGATGGACCTGCGCCAGCTGGGCGGCACCCTGATCTGCCAGAAGGACGCCTTCCTGTGCGCGGCCCGCGGCGTCTCGCTGGGCATCGCGCTGCAGCAGAAGCTCAGCACCGGTTTCTTCGGCGGCGAGGGTTTCATCATGCAGAAGCTGGACGGCGACGGCCTGGCCTTCGTGCATGCCGGCGGCACCGTCGTGCGCCGCACCCTGCAGCCGGGCCAGACCTTGCTGGTGGACACCGGCTGTGTCGTGGCCTACACGCCCAGCGTCGATTTCGAGATCCAGTATGTCGGCAAGATCAAGACCGCGCTGTTCGGCGGCGAGGGCCTGTTCCTGGCCAAGCTGACCGGCCCCGGCGAGGTCTGGCTGCAGAGCCTGCCGTTCTCGCGCCTGGCCTCGCGCATCTTCGCGGCCGCGCCGCAGAACGGCGGCCGCCGCGAGGAGGGCTCGGTGCTGGGCGGCTTCGCGGCCGGCGGCCTGCTCGGCTCGGTGCTGGGCGGCGACGACGAGGAATAAGGAAAAACATCTTCGGTCGCGTCCGACCGGATTGATGCGGCTTAAGACGCCGGCAAGCCGCCGGCGCCTACACTTCGGGGCAGTGCCGTTGGCGCTGCCCTTTTGTTTTGGGGTGCGGGCGGCCCGAATCCGAGGAAAGAATTAGCTTGTTGACCTTCCTGACTTCCCGGCCGCGCCTCGCGGCCCTGGCGCTGCTGGGCGCTTCCCTGTGCGCGGCGACGACGGCGGCGCGGGCGAGCAGCCCGATCTTCGTGCTGAACTCGCTGGACGCCGACATCAGCGTGGTCGACCCGGTCAGCTTCACGCAGACCAAGCGCATCCCCACCGGCAAGGAGCCGCACCACCTCTACCTGACGCCGGACGAGAAGTCGCTGGTGGTGGCGAATGCGCTGGGCGATTCGCTGACCTTCATCGATCCGCGCACGGCCCAGGTGCAGCGCGTGCTGCAGGGCATCAGCGATCCCTACCATCTGCGCTTCTCGCCGGACATGAAATGGTTCGTCACCGCGGCGAACCGGCTGGACCATGTGGCCTTCTACCGCTGGGTGCCGGGCGACGCGGCCAAGCCGCTGCAACTGGTCAAGCGGGTCGAGGCGCCGAAGACGCCCAGCCATCTCTTCATCGACAGCAAGAGCACGGTGCTCTATGTCTCGCTGCAGGACAGCGACGAGCTGATGGCGATCGGCCTGGCCGACCAGGCGCCGCGCTGGAAGATCAAGGTCGGCAAGATGCCGGCCGACGTCTACCTGACGCCGGACGACAAGCATCTGCTGGTGGCGCTGACCGGCGATTCGGTGGTCGAGGTCTATGACGTCTCCGGCGCGCAGCCGCGCCTGGTCAAGCGCCTGCCGACCGGCAAGGGCGCGCATTCCTTCCGCGCCCTGGGCGACAAGCGCCATGTCTTCGTCAGCAACCGCGCGGCCAACACGATCAGCAAGATCCAGCTGTCCGACTTCACGGTCGTGGCCGAACTGCCCGGCCCCGGCGGCCCGGACGACATGGACGTGCTGGCCGACGGCAAGACCCTGCTGGTCACCTCGCGCTGGAGCGGCAAGCTCACGATGGTGGACATCGACAAGCGCCAGGTGCTGCGCAAGGTCAAGGTCGGCAAGTCGCCCCACGGCGTCTGGACCCTGGACCACGCGCCCCGATGAGCCTGCGGGCCTGGGCCGCCGCGCTGCTGGCGGTGGCGCACCTGGGGGCATCGGCTTGTCAGCCCGGTGAGAAGCCGGTGTTCCTCACGTTCGACACCGGCCACATGGGCGTTGCGCCGCTGGTGGCCGAGATGATCCGGAAACATCAGCTGAAGCTGAGCTTCTTCCTGGCCGACGAGCCGACCCTGAACGGCGGCAGCAGCCTGGATGAGCAATGGGCGCCCTGGTGGCGCGAGCGTGCGGCCGAGGGCCATGACTTCGGCTCGCACACCTGGGAACATGACATCTGGGTCGCCGACCTGCCGACGGCCCCTGGCGGGTCTCCGCGCTTTCGCTTCCGCACCCAGGCCGGTGAGCAGCCGGCGCGTTTTCGCGAGCTGAGCGCCGCGCAGTATTGCGAGGAGCTGAAGAAGCCGGCGCAGCGCTTCAAGGCCATGACCGGGCGCGAGATGGCGCCGATCTTCCGCGCCCCGGGCGGCAAGGCCTCGAAGGCCCTGCTGGACGCGGCGCGCGCCTGCGGCTTCGAGCATGTGGGCTGGAGCCCGGCCGGCTTCCTGGGCGACGAACTGAACAGCGAGCGCTACCCGAACGCCCGGCTGCTGGCCAAGGCCCTGCGCGACATCCGGCCCGGCGACATCCTGCTGGCGCATCTGGGCATCTGGTCGCGCCAGGAGGCCTGGGCGCCGGCGGTGCTGGAGCCGCTGATCGAGGGCCTGAAGGCCAAGGGCATGTGCTTCGCGCCGCTGCGCGAACATCCCCGTCATGCGAAGCTGATGGCGGCAAGCCGCCCCAATCCCTGATGCGATGGACCTCCTGAGCGAGTACTTCGACCTGGCCCAGCAGTGGCTGTTCGAGCAGCTGCTGCAGCCGCTGCTGTTCGCGCTGGGCCTGGGCAATCTGCTGGAGGACGGCTATGCCGCGACCGGCTGGCTGCTGGTGGGCCTGATCCAGATCGCGGTGATGCTGACCCTGTTCAAGGCGCTGGAGCGCTGGCGCCCGGTGGAAGCGGTGACGGACCGGCCGGCGGTACGGGTGGACGTGATCTATACCCTGATCCATCGCCTGGGCCTGTTCCGCGTCGCGATGTTCTTCGCGATCGATCCGCTGTGGGACGCGCTGTCGGGCGAGCTGCGTCTGGCCGGCGTGCCCAGCTTCCAGCTCGATGCGCTGTGGCCCGGCGTGACCGACATCGCTTGGGTCAGCTTCCTGCTCTACCTGCTGGTGTTCGACTTCGTCAACTACTGGCTGCACCGCGCCCAGCACCAGTTCCACTGGTGGTGGCAGCTGCATGCGCTGCACCACAGCCAGCGCCAGATGACCCTGTGGAGCGACAACCGCAACCACCTGCTCGACGATGTGCTGATGGATGCGGCCATCGTGCTGCTGGCGCGCTTCATCGGCGTCGAGCCGGGCCAGTTCGTGCTGCTGGTGGCGCTGTCGCAGCTGCTGGAGAGCCTGTCGCACGCGAACACGCGGCTGTGGTTCGGCCCGCTGCTGGAGCGGGTGCTGGTGAGCCCGCGCTTTCATCGCCGCCACCATTCGATCGGCATCGGCCATGAGTCGGCCGCGGGCCGCGGCACCCTGGGCGGCTGCAACTTCGCGGTGCTGTTCCCGATCTGGGACCAGCTGTTCGGCACCGCCGACTGGCAGCTGCGCTATGACCCGACCGGCATCCGCGACCAGCTGCCGGAAGAAGGCGGCCGCGACTATGGCCGCGGCTTCTGGGCCCAGCAATGGCTGGGCCTGACGCGGTTGGCGGGTCGGCTGCTGCCGCGGCGCTGACGGGTATGCTTGCAGGCTTTCACGCCTTGCAAGAAGAAAGACCCCGACGATGGTGAACACCATGGGCCGCCTGGCCGATGCCTGCTGGCGCGCCGCCGCCTATTGCCTGCATCCGCGTGTGATCGGGCTGTCGCTGCTGCCGCTGCTGATCGCGGCCGGGCTGACGGTCGGCCTGGCCTATTTCTTCTGGGAGGCGGCGGTCGATGGCGTGCGCGCCACCCTGGAATCCTGGCTGCTGGTCGAGAGCCTGCTGCGCTGGCTGGCCAGCATGGGCGGGGAGGGCTTTCGCAGCGTGATCGCGCCGGCCCTGGTGATCGCGATGGCCGTGCCGGTGGTGCTGGTGCTGAGCCTGGTGCTGGTGGCGCTCTTGATGACGCCCTCGGTGGTGGCGCTGGTGGCCGAGCGCCGCTTCCCGCAGCTCGAGCGCAAGCGCGGCGCCAGCTGGTGGCAGGGCCTGGCCTGGTCGCTGCTGTGCTCGGTCGGCGCGCTGCTGGCGCTGTTCCTCAGCATGCCCTTCTGGCTGATCCCGCCGCTGGTGCTGGTGCTGCCGCCGCTGATCTGGGGCTGGCTGTCCTACCGTGTCTTTGCCTTCGACGTGCTGGCCGAGCATGCCTCGGCCGCGGAGCGCAAGCGCCTGATGCGCGAGCATCGCCTGCCGCTGCTGGGCATGGGCGTGATCACCGGCTATCTGGGCGCCGCGCCCTCGCTGATCTGGGCCTTCAGCATGCTGACCGTGGTGTTCGCGCCGGTGCTGGTGGTGCTGACGGTCTGGCTCTACACCCTGGTGTTCGCCTTCTCGACCCTGTGGTTCGCGCATTACGCGCTGGCCGCGCTGGCCGCGCTGCGCGCGGCCGAGCCGGCGGTGGTGCCGCCCGTCGAGCAGGTGCCGCCACCCGAGGCGACGCCGCCCCAGCTGCCGCCCTACCAGATGCCCTGAGCGCGAGCGATGACGACAAGGAACATCGGCCTGATCGTCGTGGGCGACGAGATCCTGTCCGGCAAGCGCCAGGACAAGCATTTGGCGAAATTCATCGAGCTGCTGGCCGCGCGCGGCCTCTCGCTGGCCTGGGCCGAATATGTCGGCGACGATCGCGAGCGCCTCACCGCGGCGCTCAGGCGCGCCTTCGCCAGCGGCGACCTGGTGCTCAGCTGCGGCGGCATCGGTGCCACGCCGGACGACCACACGCGCCAGGCCGCGGCCGCCGCGCTGGAGCGCGAGCTGCTGATCCATCCGGACGCGCGCGAGCTGATCTGGCAGCGCATCCAGCAGCTGGCGGCGGAGCAGGGCCAGGCGGCCGACGCCGCGCATCCGGACAGCCAGCGCCGCTTCGAGATGGGGCGCTTCCCGGCCGGCGCCGAGCTGATCCCGAATCCCTACAACCAGATCCCGGGCTTCTTCGTCGGCAGCGTCTACTTCGTGCCGGGCTTTCCGGTGATGGCGCACCCGATGATGGAATGGGTGCTGGACGAGCGCCATGCCGAGCTGCACCGTGCCAGCGGCGTGCGCGAGCTGTCGCTGATCGTGGCCGGCGCGATGGAGGCCACCCTGACCCCGCTGATGGAGCACATCGAGGCGGAGTTCGCCGGCGTCAAGGTGTTCAGCCTGCCCAGCGTCGACCATCCGGAATGGGGGCGCCATATCGAGCTGGGCGTCAAGGCCGGCCCGGAACTGCCGCCCGAGGCCCTGCGTGAAGCCTATGCCGCGCTGAAATCCGGCCTATCCCAGTTTGGTGCATTGATAAGAACCGAATTGGTGCGCTAGGATGCACCGCTGTGGTGCTTCGAGCCGCCCGAGCTGTCGCGTACCGGGCGAACAGCGCATCAAACGCCGGCAACATCGCGGTGCTACAAGCATGCACCGTGCTGGCGCCGGGCGGCGGGAAATGGCGCAGCGGCTGGCACGCAAACTGCTTTCTCTAGCGAAGACGCCCTCGGGCGCTCGCCGAATTCATCTTTTTCGACGTATTCACACCCCGTCCCAATCCGCTTAGGAGCTATTGATGGCCAAGACCGTCGCCGACGTGATGCAAATGGTGAAAGACAACGAAGTCAAGTTCGTTGATTTCCGCTTCACCGACACCCGTGGCAAAGAGCAGCACGTGTCCGTGCCTGTGTCCCACTTCGACGAGGACAAGTTCGCGTCGGGCCATGCGTTCGACGGTTCCTCCATCGCCGGCTGGAAGGGCATCGAGGCCTCCGACATGCTGCTGATGCCGGACCCGAACACCGCCAACATCGACCCCTTCTTCGAAGAGCCGACCCTGATCCTGTCCTGCGACGTGATCGACCCGGCCGACGGCAAGGCCTATGAACGCGATCCCCGCTCGCTGGCCAAGCGCGCCGAGGCCTACCTGAAGTCCTCCGGCCTGGGCGACACCGCCTACTTCGGTCCCGAGCCCGAGTTCTTCATCTTCGACTCGGTGCGCTGGAACGTCGACATGTCCGGCTGCTTCGTCAAGATCGAGTCCGAGGAAGCCGCCTGGAACACCGGCAAGGAATACGAGCACGGCAACCATGGCTACCGCCCCACCGTGAAGGGCGGCTACTTCCCGGTGCCCCCGGTCGACAGCGGCCAGGATATGCGCTCGGAAATGTGCCTGATCCTCGAACAGCTGGGCATCCCGGTCGAGGTGCACCACCACGAGGTGGCCAACGCCGGCCAGATGGAAATCGGCACCAAGTTCAGCTCCCTGGTGCAGCGCGCCGACTGGACCCAGCTGCAGAAATACGTGATCCAGAACGTGGCCCATGCCTACGGCAAGACCGCCACCTTCATGCCCAAGCCCATCGTCGGCGACAACGGCAGCGGCATGCATGTGCACCAGTCGGTCTGGAAGGACGGCAAGAACCTGTTCGCCGGTGACGGCTATGCCGGCCTGAGTGAATTCGCGCTGTACTACATCGGCGGCATCATCAAGCATGCCCGCGCGCTGAACGCGATCACCAACCCCGGCACGAACTCGTACAAGCGCCTGGTGCCCGGCTTCGAAGCCCCGGTGAAGCTGGCCTACTCGGCCAAGAACCGCTCGGCCTCGATCCGCATCCCCTATGTGGCGAACCCCAAGGGCCGCCGCGTCGAGGCGCGCTTCCCCGATCCTTCCGCCAACCCCTACCTGTGCTTCGCCGCGCTGCTGATGGCGGGTCTGGACGGCGTCGAGAACAAGATCCATCCGGGCGAGGCCGCCACCAAGGATCTGTACCACCTGCCGCCGGAAGAAGACGCGAAGATCCCGACCGTCTGCCACAGCCTGGACCAGGCCCTGGAGTACCTGGACAAGGACCGTGCATTCCTCACGAAGGGCGGCGTGTTCACCGACGCTTACATCGACGCCTACATCGAGCTGAAGATGCAGGAAGTGCAGCGCTTCCGCATGACCACCCACCCGGTGGAGTTCGACATGTACTACACGCTGTGATGCCCATGGGCGGCGAGCGTGATGCCCACGCCACGCCGCCCGGGCCGGCGCGCAAGGGACGGCTTTGGCCGTCCCTTTTCTTTTGCGGACGCTCGCTTGCGCCACAATCACGCCATGCCTCATCGCCTCGCCCTGTTGCCGCTGCTCCTGCTTGCCGCCTCCGGCGTGCAGGCCCAGCAGGTCTACCGCTGCCCGGGACCGCCGGTGCTCTACACCGACGCGCTCAGCGCGAAGGAGGCGCAGGAGAAGGGCTGCCGCTCGATCGAGGGCACGCCGATCACGATCCTGCAGTCGCCCAAGCCGCGGCCCGCGGCCTCGGGGGCGACCGCCGGCGCACCGGTGCAGAGGACCGGCAATGACGGCCGCGTCGAGCCGGCCCAGCAGAAGGTGCGCGATGACGAGCGCCGCCGCGTGCTGGAGGGCGAGCTGCGCGAGGGCGAGCAGCGCCTGGCCGAGCTGCAGCGCGAGTACCAGGGCGGCCAGCCCGAGCGCCGCGGCGACGAACGCAATTTCCAGAAGTACCTGGACCGGGTGGCCGAGCTCAAGGCCAGCATCACCCGCCAGGAGGCCGACATCCAGGCCCTCAAGCGCGAGATCAGCAAGCTGCCCTGACGGTGCCGCCCTAGGCGCGCCGCTGCATGGCCTTGGATTCCGCGCCGGGGCCCCCCGACCATGAACGAGCAGCAGCAGCACGAATCCCCATCAGGCTTCGAGGCCTTCGACATGCTGGCCACGATGGTGGCCGTGATCCGGCCCGACGGCGAATGCCTGTTCGCCAACGCCGCCTTCGAGAACGTGATGCGGCTGTCGCGCCGCACCGTGCAGGGCGTCAACCTGTTCGACTGGTTCGCCGATGCCGCGCGCCTGGCCGAGACGGTCGAATCGGTGGCGCGCAACGCCTTCTCCAGCAGCCGCTTCGACGCGCTGCTGCGCCGCGGCCCGCGCCCGCATGAGGACCTGCTGCCGGTGCAGGTGCTGGTCAGCCAGACCGACAGCCCGGAGCGGGTGCTGGTCGAGCTGATCGAGAACGCGCAGCAAGCGCGCCAGGACCGCGAGGAGCGTACCCTGGACCAGGTGCAGGCCACCAAGGAGCTGATCCGCAATCTGGCGCATGAGATCAAGAACCCGCTGGGCGGCATCCGCGGCGCGGCCCAGCTGCTGGCCATGGAACTGACTGAGCCGGAGCTCAACGAATACACCCAGGTGATCGTGCACGAGGCGGACCGGCTGCAGTCCCTGGTCGACCGCCTGCTGGCGCCGCACCGCCGTGCCCAGGTGGTCGGCGACGTCAACATCCACGAGGTCTGCGAGCGGGTGCGCTCGGTGATCCTGGCCGAGTTCCCGCGCGGCCTCGCGGTGCTGCGCGACTACGACACCTCGCTGCCCGACTTCCGTGGCGACCGCGAGCAACTGATCCAGGCGGTGCTGAACATCGTGCAGAACGCCGCCCAGGCCCTGCATGCGCGCATCGCGGCCGGCGATGCGCAGATCACCTTGCAGACCCGGGTCGCGCGCCAGGTCACGATCGGCAAGCAGCGCTGGCGCTTGGCATTGGAATTGCATGTGCAGGACAACGGCCCGGGCGTGCCGGCGGAGATCCGCGACCGCATCTTCTATCCCCTGGTTTCGGGCCGGGACGGAGGGACCGGTCTGGGTCTGACGCTGTCACAGACCATCGCCCAGCAGCATCAGGGCATGATCGACTGCGACAGCGAACCGGGCCGGACCGATTTTCGAATTACCCTGCCTTTGCCCTGAAGCGCAAAGCGCCTGGGTGGCAAAGGGGAGCAAGGCATGAAGTCCATCTGGATTTGCGACGACGACCATTCGATCCGTTTTGTGCTGGAGAAGGCGCTCGGCCGCGAGGGCCTGCCGGTGCGCAGCTTCAGCAACGCGCGCGACCTGCTGGCGGCCCTCGACGCGGGTGACAGCCCCCAGGTGCTGGTGTCCGACATCCGCATGCCCGGCGGCTCCGGCCTGGACCTGCTGGCCAAGGTGAAGGAGCGACTGCCGGGCCTGCCGGTCATCATCATGACCGCCTACTCGGACCTGGACAGCGCGGTCTCGGCCTTCCAGGGCGGCGCGTTCGAGTACCTGCCCAAGCCCTTCGACCTGAGTCGCGCGGTCGAGCTGATCCGCCGCGCGCAGGAGGAAAGCCAGCGCGAGGCGGTGGCCGAGGAGGGCGCGGCCCAGGTGCCCGAGATGCTGGGCCAGGCGCCGGCGATGCAGGACGTGTTCCGCGCCATCGGCCGGCTCAGCCAGAGCCATGTGACGGTGCTGATCACCGGCGAGTCCGGCTCCGGCAAGGAGCTGGTGGCGCGCGCGCTGCACAAGCACAGCCCGCGCGCCGAGGGCCCCTTCGTCGCGATCAACACCGCGGCGATCCCGAAGGACCTGCTGGAGAGCGAGCTGTTCGGCCATGAACGCGGCGCCTTCACCGGCGCGCAGGCGACCCGCAGGGGACGTTTTGAACAGGCCGATGGCGGCACCCTGTTCCTGGACGAGATCGGCGACATGCCACTGGACCTGCAGACCCGCCTCTTGCGCGTGCTGTCCGACGGCCAGTTCTACCGCGTCGGCGGCCACAGCCCGCTGCGCAGCAATGTGCGCGTGATCGCCGCCACGCACCAGAACCTGGAGGAACGGGTGCGCCAGGGCGCCTTCCGCGAGGATCTGTTCCACCGCCTGAACGTGATCCGTCTGCGCCTGCCCGCGCTGCGCGAGCGCCGCGAGGACATCCCGGTGCTGGCACGCTACTTCCTGCAGCGCAGCGCCACCGAGCTGGGCGTCGAGCCCAAACGCCTGTCGGACGCGGCGCTCGCCAAGCTGGTCGGCTTCGACTTCCCGGGCAATGTGCGCCAGCTGGAGAACGTCTGCCATTGGCTCAGCGTGATGGCGCCGAGCCAGGTGGTCGAGCCCAAGGACCTGCCGCAGGAGCTGCTGCAGACCGCGCAGCCGCCGGCCGTGTCGGCGGCCCCGGTTGCCGCCACCGGCCAGGTCGAGGCGCTGGCGGCCCTGCCGGCCGGCCCGGCGCTGCCGCTGGCCAGCGGCCCCGATGTCTGGGTCGCCGAGATGGCCCGCGAGGCGCGTCGCCTGCTGGCCAGCGGCGAGCCCGAGGTCTGGGACGCGCTGACCCGCCGTTTCGAGGCCAGCCTGATCCTGACCGCGCTGGACGTCACCCGCGGCCGCCGCATCGAGGCCGCCCAGAAGCTGGGCATCGGCCGCAACACGATCACGCGCAAGATCCAGGAGCTGGGGCTGGACGCGTGAACGGCGCAGGCCGCTACCAGCCCAGCCAGTTGTTCAGCACGCCGAGGTAGCCGCTGCGCATCGGCAGGGGAGGGTGCAGGGGGTCGATGCCGGCCAGAGGATCGTAGTTGGCGTCCCGCACATTTTTTTGGTGCTGAGCGTTGAAACGCGAGATGCCGCCGGCCGTCCCCATCCGGCTGGCCGAATGGATATCGCTCTTGACCTCGAAGAGCTTGCTGACCACCGGTATCGAGGCCAGGGCGCCCAGGCTTCCACCGACCAGGCCTCCGGCCATACCGCCGAGCATCGCACCGCCGGGGCCCAGCAGGCCGCCAAGCGAGGAGCCGAGCAGGGTGCCCATCGGACCCAGGCCCGCGGCGCCGGCCACGGACAGGCCCGTGATCGCTGAATTGATCAGACCACCGCCGCCCGCGTATTCCGTCAGCGCGCCCAGGGTGCCGCCGATCAGCGCGGGGTAGAGACCGCCAGTGGCCGTACCCAGGGCACCGGCCAGCACGCTGCCATGGAGCAGGTTGCCGACGCCGGATCTGCTCGTGTCCCCGGTCAGATAGTGGGATAGCTCATGACCGGTCGTGAACTCGAGCTCGGCCTGATTCCCAAGCAGGGCCCGCTGGATATAGATCTTGTTGCCGTCGGCATGGTTCGAGCCCGTGGCCTCATGGAACTCGACGTCGGCCGGGTTGACGCCCATTTGAATGGCGATCTGGTTCAGCTGATTCAGTTCCGCGCCGGTGTAAGGAACCCGTTGTATCGGATGCATCGACCGGATGGCCTGTCGCTGGGCCGCGATCCGCGGGCTGGCGTCGATGAGCTGCTGCGCGTGATGTGCGGGATGTGCCACTTGCCCGGCGCCTGGGCCGGGAACATGCCGGGTGGCCGGCTTGGCTCCGGGCTGCTTGGGGCTCCGGACCTGATCGCGCATTGCTGTCCTCCCATCTCCTGCATCTCGCGCCATTGTCGGCATGCCACAGCGGCGGCGCTATCAGACGAATGCTGATTTGATGGGGAAGGTGCGCGGCCCGTCAGCCCTGCTTGTCCAACCACACGCCCAGCCCCTGGGCGTTCAACTCCACGTCCATCGCCAGCAGCTCGCGCTGACGCTCGGGCGCCAGCGTGCAGCCATGCAGGGCCAGTTCGCGCAGATAGAGCGCCTCCAGCTCGCGCGTCAGCGCCGCATGCCGCTCCGGGCTGCCGCGCTGCGCCTGGGCGATCTCGACCATCGCGCGGGCCTGGCGCAGCAGCAGCGCGGCCAGGCGCCGTACCTCGGCCTCGCTGCCGCCGATGCGGCCGTAATGGGTCAGGAACATCTGCCGCGGCGCGTAGCTCAGCAGCCGCTCGACCGAGGCATAGAGCGCCTCGGGCTCGAACTGCACCGGCGTGCTGGTCGGCATGATCCAGGCGCCATTGGGCGGCGTGTCGAACTCGCGGTAGGACAGGCCGAAGGTGTCGCCGGTGAACCAGCCGCGGCTCTTTTCGTCCCAGACGCAATGGTGGTGCCGTGCATGGCCCGGCGTATCCAGCAGCAGCAGGGGGCGACCGGCCAGCTGCACCGTCATGCCGTCGCTGCTTTGCACGACGCGTTCGGCCGGTACGCCGACCAGTTGGCCGTAGGAGCGCTCCATCTCGGCGGCACCGTAGACCGCCAGCGCGCCCTGGTAGAGCGCGGTCGGGTCGATCAGGTGCCGGGCGCCGCGCAGATGCACCAGCAGCCGGGCATCGGGCAGCGAGCGCATCAGCAGGCCGGCGCCGCCGGCATGGTCCAGGTGCACATGGGTCGGGATCACCCAGTCGACCGCGGCCGGGCTCAGGCCCAGGGCCGCCAGCGCGCCCAGCAGGCGCGGCACCGCATGGTTGGTGCCGGTGTCGACGAAGGCGGCGCGGCCGTCCTCGACGATCAGGTAGGCGGCATCGAAATGGTCGCGCTGGAAACCGGTGTCGACGGCGTACACGCCATCGCCCAGGTCCTGCAGGTACTCGGGCATCTGATGTCTCCTTAGAATCGGTCGCCCAACCATAGCCGAAGAGGGCCGAGATGGCGGTGCGAGAGATTCTGAAGATGGGCGATCCGCGGCTGCTGCGGGTCGCGCAGCCGGTGCGCGAGTTCGGCACGCCGGCGCTGCGCGAGCTGGTGGCCGACATGATGGACACCATGAAGGCAGCCAACGGCGCCGGTCTGGCCGCGCCGCAGATCGGCGTGGACCTGCAACTGGTGATCTTCGGCTTCGAGCGCAACGAGCGCTATCCGGAGGCGCCGCCGGTGCCGATGACGGTGCTGCTGAACCCGGTGATCACGCCGCTGTCGGAGTCAGAGGAGGAGGGCTGGGAGGGCTGCCTGTCGGTGCCGGGCCTGCGCGGCGTGGTGCCGCGCTGGGCGCGCATCCGCTACAGCGGCCAGGATCCGGACGGCCGCCCGATCGAGCGTGAGGCCGAGGGCTTCCACGCCCGCGTGGTCCAGCATGAATGCGACCATCTGCAGGGTCTGCTGTACCCGATGCGGGTGCGCGACTTCGGCCGCTTCGGCTTTACCTCGGTGCTGTTCCCCGAACTGGATCCGAACGCCGACGACTGAGCCGCGGGCCGGCCCAGCAACAGGGCAAAATTTTGTAAGCCGGTCGGCCCGCCACCGGCCGGGCGCGTTATACCGGGGTCACGAGGAGATCCCCCGATGAGCCTGCGCGCCGCCCCGCCGTCCCCCACCGCCTGGCTGCTGGGCCTGCTGGCCAGCTTGGCGCTGCTGTTGGCCCCGGCCTGGAGCCTGGCCGAGGACGAGCGCGAGGATCCGCCGGCGCGCGCCGGCCGGGTCGCGGCGATCAGCGGCGAGGCCTGGCTGTTCGACGCCGAGGCACGCGAATGGACCCGGCTGGAGCGCAACCAGACCCTGGGCGAGGGCGACCGGCTGCGCACCGAGGCCGGTGCCCGGGTCAGCCTGCGCATCGGCTCCACCAGCCTGTGGCTGGACGAGGATTCCGAGCTCGAGTTCGAGCAGCTGGACGATGGCCGGGTGCTGCTCGACCTGGACCGAGGCTCGCTGGCGCTGCGCCTGCGCAGCCGCGAGGAGGTCAACGACTACCAACTGCGCACCCGCGAGGGCCGCTTCGGCGCCGAGCGCGAGGGCCTGTACCGCATCGACCAGCTGGAGCGCGGCAGCCGCGGCCTGGTCTGGGAGGGCAGCCTGCGCTTCGACGCGCGCTCCGGCCAGGCCGAGCCGGTCTGGATCAACACCGGCGAGCAGGCCGAGCTCTGGTGGGCCGGCGGCCCGCGCACCGAGCGCCAGGCCCTGCAGCGCGACGAGTTCACCGACTGGCTGCTGGCGCAGCGCGAGGCCGAGGGCCAGCATCTGGCCTACCGCTATGTCTCGCCCGAGATGACCGGGGCCGATGAGCTGGACCGCCATGGGCGCTGGGAGCCGAATTCCGACTACGGCCCGCTGTGGATTCCCAGCGTGGTGGCGGTCGACTGGGCGCCCTACCGCTACGGCCGCTGGGCCTGGTCGGTGCGCTGGGGCTGGACCTGGGTGGATGACGCGCCCTGGGGCTTCGCGCCCTTCCATTACGGCCGCTGGGTGCATTGGGGCGGCCGCTGGTGCTGGGCTCCGGGGCCTTATGTGGCGCGGCCGGTCTACGCGCCGGCCCTGGTGGGCTGGGTCGGCGGCTCGGCGCTGCGCGTCGGCGTCCAGATCGGTGGTGGCCGTCGTCCGCCACCGCCGCGCTACGGCTGGGTGCCGCTGGCGCCGCGCGAGGTCTATGTGCCGTCCTACCGCCACAGCCATCGCTACTGGCAGCGCCTGAACCGCGAGCAGGACCCGATCACGGTGCGGCGTCCACCGGAGGACCGCCGCGTCGGCCCGCCGCGGCCGCATCGCAACCTGGAGGTGGCGGGTGCGGTCAGCGCGCTGCCGGTGCAGGGCGGCCGGCCGATGCCGCTGCGCCCCGGCGATGCGCAGCAGCCGCTGCAGCCCCTGGTGCAGGGACCGGGCCGTGGCGACCTGGTGCTGCCGCCGCGCGAGACGCGGCCCGGTGGCGAGGGGCCGTCGCAGCGCTGGCGCGATCGACGCGAGGGGCGCGGCGACGCGAACCTGCCGCAGCAACGCCCGCCGCAGGCGATCGAGCGGCCGGACCGGCCCGAGCGCCCGGCCTGGCGCGAGCGTCCCGACCTGCCGGCGCGGCCGGTCGACGAGGTGCAGCCGCCGCGCCCGCGCGACCGCCTGCCCTGGCCGGAGCGTGCGCAGGATCATCATCCACAACAGCAGCCACAGCGCCCACGCGATCGCGGGCCGGAGCGACCCTCCTGGGGCGAGCCGCGCCGGCCCGGTGGTGCCGAGCGTCCGCCCGAGGCGCCGGGCCTGCCGCGCGTCCAGCCGCAGCAGCCGGTGATGCCGGCGCCGATGCCGCCGCCGCCGCCGCGCACGCGCGACTCGAACGACGGTCCGCAGCGCCCGCCGCCGCAGATGAACCGGCCCGAGGAGCCGCGCGGTCATGACCGCGAGCGCGGGCCGCAGCGCGGCCGCGGCGAATGGAACGGCCGCCCGCAGGCGGCGCAGTGAGCGACGACGGGGCCTAGAGCAGCGGCTTCAACGCGAGCCAGACCTGCTCCAGCATCAGCGGATGGGCCTTGGCCAACGGGTGGATGCGGTCGCTCTGGAACCAGTCCTGGGCATCGGGCCGGTCGGCCACGCCCTTCAGCAGGAAGGGCGTCAGCGCGCTCTTCTCGGCCTTGGCCACGGTCTCGAACAGCGCCGCGAAATCGCGCGCATAGGCGCCGCCATAGTTGGGCGGCACCTGCATGCCGACCAGCAGCACCTTGGCGCCGCTGTCGCGCGCGGCGCGCAGCATCGCCTGCAGGTTCTCGCGCGTCATGCTCAGCGGCAGGCCGCGCAGCGCGTCGTTACCGCCCAGTTCGACCACCACATGGCTGGGTCGGTGCTGGGTGAGCAGGGCCGGCAGGCGCGAGCGCCCGCCCGAGGTGGTGTCGCCGCTGATGCTGGCGTTGACCACCTCATAGGCCGGCTTCGCGCCCTGCAGGCGCTGCTGCAGCAGCGCCACCCAGCCGCTGCCGCGCGCAATGCCATACTCGGCCGACAGGCTGTCGCCCAGCACCAGCACGCGCCGCGGCCGGGCGCCGCCGCCGGCCTGCGCCGACGCAAGACCTGGCACCGTCGCCGCCAGGCCGAGCAGGCTACAGTCCAGCATCCATCGCCGTCGATTCACCATCGTCACCATCACAGATTCCGCCGCATTCATGTCCGAAGCCATCATCGAAGTCCAGGGCGTCAGCAAGCAGGTGCAGGACGCCAGTGGCCTGCTCACGATTCTGCACGACATCTCCTTCACCCTGGCCGCGCGCGAGTCGGTGGCCATCGTCGGCGCCTCGGGCTCGGGCAAGAGCACCCTGCTGGCCATCCTGGCGGGCCTGGACAAGCCCAGCGGCGGCACCGTGCGCCTGGCCGGGCAGAACCTGTTCGTGCTGGACGAGGACCAGCGCGCCGCGCTGCGCGCGCGCCACCTGGGCTTCGTGTTCCAGAGCTTCCAGCTGCTGGCCAACCTGACCGCGCTGGAGAACGTGATGCTGCCGCTGGAGCTGCGCGGCGAGCGCGATGCGCGGGCCCAGGCGGCGCAGATGCTGGAGCGGGTCGGGCTGGGGCAGCGCCTGTCGCATTACCCGCGCGTGCTGTCGGGCGGCGAGCAGCAGCGCGTCGCGCTGGCGCGCGCCTTCGTGCTGAAGCCGGCGCTGCTGCTGGCCGACGAGCCGACCGGCAGCCTGGACTTCGCGACCGGCGCCGCGGTGATGGATCTGATGTTCGAGATGAACCGCGAGGCCGGCACGACCCTAGTGCTGGTCACGCATGACCAGGGCATCGCCGCGCGCTGCCACCGGCAGCTGCGCATCGACGCCGGGCATCTGGTCGATCAGCGCTGAGCAGAAGAGGCGCGGCGCTGGCGCTGCCGCAGGCGGCGCCAGCGCTCGCCGCGGATCACCGCCCACCAGCCCAGGTAGACCGCCAGATAGGCCAGCAGGCCCAAGAGCGCGCCGGCCAGCGGCAGGCCTACCAGCAGCGGCTTGCCCAGGGTCTGCAGCCAGGCCCATAGCGACGGCCCCCAGCTCATCGGGGCCGCCCAGTCGAACTCCAGCATGGTCGGCGTCGCGATCGGTTCGCCGTTGCCCACCACCAGACGACCCAGGCCGATCGCCAGGGTCCAGATCGGCAGCAGGGTGAAGGGGTTGGTCAGCCAGGTGCCGGCCACCGCGGCCGCGACATTGGCGCGGCAGACGATGGCCACCACGGCCGCCATCAGCATCTGGGTCGGCAGCGGGATCACGCCGACCGCCAGGCCCAGCGCGACGCCCAGCGCGACGCGGCGCCGGTGCGCCACCCACAGCCAGGGGCGCGGCGCCAGGTAATGGCCCAGCCAGCGCAGCCCCGGCGTCTGCGACAGGGTGTCGGGGTGCGGCAGCAGGCGGCGGGCGAGACGGGAAGCGGGCATCGGCGGGGCAGATCGGCGGCAACAGCAATAAAAAACCCGCGGGCGCCGGGAAGGCGTGGCCGCGGGTCGAGGCGAGCGACGCCGATCAGTTGGCGAACTTGTAGTCCGTCTTGGCCTTGCTCTTCAGTTCGGCCTGGAAGGCGGCCAGCTTCTGCTGGGTCAGGCGCTGCAGGATCTGCGGCTTGACGTCGGCGAAGGCGGGGAACTGAGCCTCGCGGGTGTCTTCCAGCTTGATGATGTGATAGCCGAACTGGCTCTTCACCGGCTCCTGGGTCATCTCACCCTTCTTCAGCTCGGTCATGGCCTTGCTGAACTCGGGCACGAAGTTGCCGGGGTTGGCGAAGTCCAGGTCGCCGCCATTGGCCGCGGAGCCGGGGTCCTTGGAGTTCTTGCTGGCCAGGTCCTCGAACTTGGCGCCGCCCTTGAGCTGGGCGATCAGGGCCTTGGCCTCTTCTTCCTTCTCGACCAGGATGTGGCGGGCGCGGTATTCGGTGCCGCTGTTCTGGGCCTTGAACTTGTTGTACTCGGCCTCGGCCTCGGCGTCGGTGACCGGGTTCTTCTTGCCGAAGTCGGCGAACAGCTCGCGGATCAGGATGCTCTGCTTGGCCAGCTCCATCTGGGCCTTGTAGTCGGCGCTGGCGGGGATGCCGCGCTTCTCGGCCTCCTGCATGAAGATCTCGCGCAGCACCACCTCATCCTTCACCTGGGCTTCCAGCTCGGGCGAGCGCTGCTGCTGGCCACCCTTGGTGACCTGG
Source organism: Roseateles sp. DAIF2 (assembly GCF_015624425.1). Lineage (NCBI taxonomy): Bacteria > Pseudomonadati > Pseudomonadota > Betaproteobacteria > Burkholderiales > Sphaerotilaceae > Roseateles > Roseateles sp. DAIF2. The sequence continues at coordinate 1,726,595 of NZ_CP049919.1, forward strand.
CCGATCAGCTGGTCGACGCGGGCCTTGGGCACCGGCTTGCCATTGACGGTGGCGACGTTTTGCGCACTGGCCGACACGGGCAGGAGCGCAGCGGACAGGGCCACGACGGACGCGGCGAGCACAAACTTCTTCATGGGAATATGAGCGAATGAAAAAAATGCGCCGGTCGGCGCGATAAACGGGCGCTGTTTCAGCGCTCGTCCGGAACGCGGGCGTCGATCGCCAGCGCATGGATACCCTGCTGCATCAGCTCAGCCAGGGCATCATATACGAGCCGATGGCGCGCCACCCGGGGTAGATCCCTGAAGCGCTCGCTGACGATCAGCGCATGGTAATGGCCGCCCTCGCGGGCGCCGGCATGGCCGGCGTGCAGCGCGCTGTCGTCGCGCAGCACCAGCTCGGTGGGGGTCAGGGCCTGGCGCAGGCGCGCCTCGATCTGCGGGACGAGGCTCATGGCTTCGGGTCCTTGGTCTCGTCGCTGAGGTACTTGCTCATGTAGATACCCTGGGCCAGCGTGAAGATCAGCATCAGGCCGGTGGCGCCGAAGACCTTGAAGTTGGCCCAGGCCGAGGTGCTGAAGTTGTAGGCCACATAGAGGTTCAGCACGCCCATCACGAGGAAGAAGGCGACCCAGGCCCAGTTCAGGCGCTTCCAGACCTCGGCCGGCAGCTCCAGTTCCTTGCCCAGCATGGCCTGCAGCAGGTTCTTGCCGAAGAAGGTCTGCGAGGCGAAGAACACCAGCGCCATCGCCCAGTACAGGCCGCTGGGCTTCCACTTGATGAAGGTCTCGTTGTGGAACCAGACGGTAGCGCCGCCCAGCACGACCACCAGGGCTAGGCTGATCCACAGCATCAGGTCGATCTTCTTGCCGCGCAGCTTCAGGATCAGGGCCTGCAGCAGGGTGGCCGCCATCACCACCAGGGTGGCCAGCAGCACCGGCGCCTCGTTGGGCCCGACCTGGCCGCCGGAGACCAGGAAGCCGAAATGCTCGGTCGCGAAGGCCGCCGCGGCGGCCGCATGGCCCTCGGCATATTTGAAGGTGCCGAAGAACAGGATCAGCGGCAAGAAGTCGAGCAGAAGTTTCATAGGGGATGCATTCCCGGGCGGGTGCCGCCGATCCGGCTTTGCCGGGCGGCCGGCGCCGCCCCCTTGAGGGGGCCGGCAAAGCCGGTAGGGGGTGGTCTATTTAGGGCTGAAGTCTATCGCGGCGGAGTTGATGCAGAAGCGCTCGCCGGTCGGCTCGGGGCCGTCCGGGAAGACATGGCCCAGGTGCGAGCCGCAGTTGTTGCAGCGCACCTCGACCCGCACCATGCCATGGCTGCGGTCGACCACGCGCTCGATCACCTCGGCATTGACCGGCTCGTAGTAGCTGGGCCAGCCGCAGCCGGCGTCGAACTTGGTCTCGGCCGCGAACAGCGGCGTGCCGCAGCCGATGCAGTTGTAACGGCCGGCATCCCAATGGTCCCAGTACTTGCCGGTGAAGGCGCGCTCGGTGGCGGCATGGCGCGCCACCTGGTACTGCATCGGGTCGAGCTGGGCGCGCCATTCGGCGTCGCTCTTCTGGACGGGGTAGTCGTCGTGGGAATCGTGGCTCATGATGAACAGGACACTTCCAGATGTTGAGCCCAGTCGGGCGGGAAGTCGGCGTCGGCCGCCGACACCGGTTCGTCGAACGGGCGCTGCAGAACTTTCAGCAGTCGGGTGACCTCTCCAAAATCGCCGGCCTGGGCCTGGCGGATCGCGCCCTCGGCCAGGTGGTTGCGCAGCACCACCGCCGGGTTGGTGGCGCGCATGCGGGCCTGGCGCTCGGCGTCCCGGCTCTGCTCGGCGGCCAGGCGGGCGCGGTAGCGGCCGGCCCAGGCGTCGAAGGCCTCGCGGTCCAGGAACAGGTCGCGCAGCGCCTCGTTGGTGCCGTCCTGCGCCGGATCTGTCGAAATGGCGCTCAGGCGCCGGAAGGCGATCGTGAAGTCGATCCGGTGCGCGGCCAGCAGGCGCAGGAGGTCGTCGCTCAGCGCCTGGTCCTCCTCGCGCTCGGCCAGCAGGCCCAGCTTGGCGCGCAGGCGCCGCATCAGCGCGGCCGGGAAGGCGCTGCGATAGACCTCCAGCGCCGCCAGCAGCGGTTCGCCGGCGCCTTCGCCCTCACCGGGCAGCAGCGGCAGCAGGGCCTGGGCCAGCGCATGCAGGTTCCAGAACGCCACATTGGGCTGGCGCGCGTAGGCATAGCGGCCCTGGTGGTCGCTGTGGTTGCAGACATGGCCGGGGTCGAAGCCGTCCAGGAAGCCGAAGGGGCCGTAATCGATCGTCAGGCCCAGCATCGACATATTGTCGGTATTCATCACGCCATGGCAGAAGCCGACGGCCTGCCATTGCGCGACCAGCTCGGCGGTCTGGCGCACCACCTTCTCCAGCAGCGCGGCCACCGGCAGCGGCGCGTCCAGGCATTCCGGCGCGTACTGCGCGATGAAGAACTCGGCCAGTCGGCCCAACGGCTCATGCAGGCCATGGTGGGCGAAATGCTCGAAATGACCGAAGCGGATGAAGCTGGGCGCGACGCGGGTCACGACCGCGGCGGTCTCCATCGTCTCGCGCCGCACCGGCAAGGCGGATCCGGTGATCGCCAGCGCGCGCGTGCTCGGGATGCCTAGCGCATGCATCGCCTCGGAGCAGAGGAACTCGCGGATCGAGGAGCGCAGCACCGCGCGGCCGTCGCCCATGCGGGAATAGGGCGTCAGGCCGGCGCCCTTGAGCTGCAGCTCCTGCGGGCCGGCGGGCGTGTCGACCTCGCCGAGCAGCAGCGCGCGGCCATCGCCCAGCTGGCCGGCCCAGACGCCGAACTGGTGGCCGCTGTAGACCGAGGCCAGCGGCCGCATGCCGGGCCAGACCGCGTTGCCGGACAGCACCTGCAGCGCCGCGTCATTGGCCCAGTCGGCGGGCCAGCCGAGCAGGGCGGCGCAGGCCGGGCTGGTCGCGACCCAATGCGGGTAGGGCAGGCCGCGTGCGGGCAGTTCGGTGAAGAAATCGCCGCCCAGGCCGGCGAAGCGATTCGGCCAGGAGCCGGCGGGGCCGCCGGCCACGCTCGGCAGGGGTTCAAAAGCAGTCATCGCGGCCAGTGTAGCCAGCCGCCCCGGGGCCCGCTTAGGCGGGGCTTAATCGAGCGCACCGTTGACATACGCGGATCGCAGTGAATACCCCTAGGCCGCGGCGCCCGCCTGTGTAACGAGAGTGACTCTGGGGTCCGGAAACCCAGGTTTAAACTGGACCGAACCGGCCCGCCGGGCCATGACCAGACTAGATAGATAACAGGAGACTGCCGATGGCGTTGCCGGGCCAGATGATGTCCATGCCCCTGCTGATTTCTTCGCTGATCCAGCATGCGGCCCGGCACTCGGGTGATACCGAGATCGTCAGCAAGCGTTGCGAAGGCGACCTGCACCGCTACACCTGGCGCGACGCCGAGTTGCGCTCGCGCCGGCTGGCCCAGGCGCTGGCGCGGCTGGGCTGCGAGAGCGGCGAGCGGGTCGGCACCCTGGCCTGGAACGGGCACCGCCACCTGGAGATCTACTACGGCGCCTCCGGCTCGGCCCTGGTCTGCCACACGATCAACCCGCGCCTCTTCCCCGAGCAGATCGCCTGGATCGTCGGCGATGCCGAGGACCGGGTGCTGTGCTTCGACCTCACCTTTCTGCCCCTGGTCGAGAAGCTGGCGCCGCTGCTGACGACGGTGCGGCATTTCGTGCTGATGAGCGACCGCGCCCATATGCCGGCGGCCAGCGCGATCCCGAACCTGCTGTGCTACGAGGAGCTGCTGGCGGCCGAGGACGGCGATTACGTCTGGCCGCAGTTCGACGAGAACACCGCCTCCAGCATCTGCTACACCTCGGGCACGACCGGCAACCCCAAGGGTGCCGTCTACAGCCACCGCTCCAGCGTGCTGCATGCCTATGGCGCGGCGCTGCCGGACGCGATGGACTGCTCGGCCAAGGACGTGATCCTGCCGGTGGTGCCGATGTTCCATGTCAACGCCTGGGGCCTGCCCTACAGCATGGCCATCGTCGGCGCCAAGGTGGTGTTTCCCGGGCCGCATCTGGACGGCAAGTCGCTCTACGAGCTGTTCGAGAACGAGGGCGTGACCTTCAGCGCCGGCGTGCCGACGGTCTGGCTGGGCCTGCTGACCTATGTGAAGTCCAACAACCTGCGCTTCAGCACCTTCAAGCGCACCGTGATCGGCGGCTCGGCCTGCCCGCCGGCGATGCTGGCCACCCTGATGGACGACTATGGCGTCGAGGTGATCCATGCCTGGGGCATGACCGAGCTGTCGCCGCTGGGCACCCTGTCCAAGCTGAACTCCAAGCAGCTGGAGCTGCCGCCGGAGCAGCAGCGCCGCATCCTGGAGAAGCAGGGCAAGGTGATCTACGGCATCGACATGGCGGTGATCGACGACGAGGGTCGGGCCTTGCCCTGGGACGGCCGGAGCTCGGGCAATCTGGTGGTGCGCGGCCATTGGGTGATCGGCAGCTATTTCCGCCAGGCCGCTTCGCCGCTGGTGACGGTGGACGGCCAGCCGGGCTGGTTCCCGACCGGCGATGTCGCGACCATCGACGCCGACGGTTTCATGCAGATCACCGACCGCAGCAAGGACGTGATCAAGTCCGGCGGCGAATGGATCAGCTCGATCGAGCTGGAGAACATCGCGATGGCCCACCCGGCCGTGCACGAGGCCGCGGTGATCGCCGCGCTGCATCCGAAATGGGACGAACGGCCGCTGCTGGTGGTCGTCAAGAAGCCCGGGGCCGAGATCGGCCGCGAGGAGATGCTGGCCTTCTACGAGGGCAAGATCGCCAAGTGGCAGATCCCGGACGACGTGGCCTTCGTCGCGGAGATTCCTCACACCGCCACCGGCAAGATCCAAAAGCTCAAGCTGCGCGAGCAGTTCAAGGGCTACCGCTTGCCCGGAGCCTGAGCCGCGGGGTTCGGGCCGAAGCGCGGCCGCCCGACCGCGCATGCTTGACGCTTTACTCGCCTTGAATAAACCAAAGGAGACAACGATGTATAGCCAACGCAGTCACAAGCCTGTCCGGATGAAAGCCGGCCTGGCGGCGCTCCTCGTCGCCAGCGGCGCCGTCGCCCATGCGCAGCAGAAGGGCGAGGTGGTGAAGATCGCCTGGATCGATCCGCTCTCCGGCCTGATGGCGCCGGTGGGCCAGAACCAGGTGAAGAGCTTCCAGTTCTTCGCCGAGAAGTTCAACGCCAGCAACCCGGCGGGCGTGAAGTTCGAGATCATCCCGATCGACAACAAGCTGAGCCCGGCCGAGAGCCTGAACGCGCTGAAGTCCGCGCTCGACCAGGGCGTGCGCTACGTCACCCAGGGCAATGGCTCGGGCGCGGCGCTGGCCATCATCGACGCGGTCAACAAGCACAACGAGCGCAACCCCGGCAAGGAGGTGCTGTACCTGAACCACTCGGCGGTCGACCCCGACCTGACCAACAGCAAGTGCAGCTACTGGCATTTCCGCTTCGACGCCGACACCTCGATGAAGATGGAGGCCATCACTACTTTCCTGAAGGACCAGGCCGACGTCAAGAAGGTGTTCCTGCTGAACCAGAACTACGCGCATGGCCACCAGGTCGCCAAGTACGCCAAGGAGATGCTGGCGCGCAAGCGCCCGGACGTGCAGGTGGTCGGCGAGGACCTGCATCCGCTGGCCCAGGTGCGCGACTTCGCGCCCTATGTGGCCAAGATCAAGGCCAGCGGCGCCGACACCGTGATCACCGGCAACTGGGGCTCGGATCTGGCCCTGCTGGTGAAGGCGGCCAACGAGGCCGGCTTCCAGGGCAAGTTCTACACCTACTACGCCGGCGTCACCGGCACGCCCACCGCGATCGGCGCCAGCGGCGCCGGCCGCGTCTACCAGGTGGCCTACAACCACAACAGCATGGGCGGCCAGATGGGCCAATGGGCCGACGAGTTCAAGAAGAAGTTCAACGACGACTTCTACACCGGCAGCGTGATCCACATCTACACTGCGCTGTCGGCGGCGATGGCCAAGGCCAAGAGCACCGACCCGGTCAAGGTGGCCGCGGCGCTGGAGGGCCTGCAGCTGAAGAGCTTCAACGGCAATGTCGAGGTGCGCAAGACCGACCACCAGCTGCAGCAGGCGCTCTACATCTCGGTCTGGCAGAAGACCGACGCCAAGAATCCCTACAACGTCGAGAACACCGGCTACAACTTCGCGCCGGTCAAGACCTACGAGTCCTACGTCTCCAGCACGCCGACGTCCTGCCAAATGAAACGCCCCTGAGCGAGTCTGCCGGCCCGGCCCCGTGGTCGCCCGAGGGCGGCCACGGGCCACAATGCGCCCCCTCGCTTCGCGCATCCGACATTGCCCCGTCTTACGAGCCGCCGTGGACCAACTCCTGATCAACCTGCTGAACGGCCTGTCCTCCGGGCTGCTGCTGTTCATGCTCAGCTCGGGCCTGACGCTGATCTTCAGCATGATGGGCGTGCTGAACTTCGCCCATGCCAGCTTCTACATGCTGGGCGCCTATGTGGCCTACAGCCTGGCCAAGCTGCTCGGCTTCTGGCCGGCGCTGCTGGTCGCGCCGCTGCTGGTGGGGCTGGTGGGCGCGGCCTTCGAGCGCCTGGCGCTGCGCCGGGTGCACAAGTTCGGCCATGTGCCCGAGCTCCTGATCACCTTCGGCCTCAGCTATGTGCTGCTGGAGCTGGTGCAGCTGATCTGGGGGCGCACCGCCGTGCCCTTCGCGCCGCCCGCGGCGCTGCAGGGGCCGGCCTTCTCGATCGTGCAGCATCCGGTCGAGGGCCTGTCCCTGGTGCTGGGCGGCGCGCCGGCCTCGGTCTGCGCCGCCGCCCTGTGCTCCAACTTCCCGTTGACCCGGCTGTTCATGATGGGCGTGGCCCTGCTGATGCTGCTGGGCCTGTGGCTGCTGCTGACGCGCACCCGCATCGGCCTGGTGATCCAGGCGGCGCTGACGCATCCGGAGATGGTCGAGGCGCTGGGCCACAACGTGCCGCGCGTGTTCATGCTGGTGTTCGGCAGCGGCTGCGCGCTGGCGGCGCTGGCCGGCGTGATCGGCGGCATCACCTTCGTCACCGAGCCGACGATGGCGGCGCTGATCGGCTCCATCATCTTCGTCGTGATCGTCGTCGGCGGCGTCGGCTCGCTGGCCGGGGCCTTCGTCGGCTCGATCCTGATTGGCCTGCTGCAGACCCTGCCGCTGACGGTGGACGGCTCGCTGGCCTCGCTGTTCAAGCTGGGCCCCGAGACCTTCGGCTATCCGATCCTGAAGCTGACCCTGGCCCAGGTGGCGCCGATCCTGCCCTATCTGCTGATGGTGCTGATCCTGATCTTCCGGCCCAAGGGCCTGCTCGGCACAAGAGATGAATAGCCGCATGGGCGCCCACAACACCCACTACCACTTCAAGCCCCACAACGTCGGCCGCTGGCTGGTCTGGGGCCTGTTCGCCATCGCCCTGCTGGTCGCGCCGCTGATCTGGACCAGCAGCCTGTCGCAGACCATGCTGAGCCAGATGGGCATCGGCATCATCGCCTGCCTGGCCTACAACATGCTGCTGGGGCAAGGCGGCATGCTCAGCTTCGGCCATGCGGTCTACAGCGGCCTGGGCGCCTTCCTGGCGATCCATACCCTGAACCAGGTCTCGGCCGGCGCGCTGGCGCTGCCGGTCAGCCTGGTGCCGCTGGTCGGCGGGCTGGCGGGCCTGGGCTTCGCGGCGCTGTTCGGCTATGTGTCGACCAAGAAGGCCGGCACGCCCTTCGCGATGATCACCCTGGGCATCGGCGAGCTGATCTGGTCGATGTCGCTGATGCTGCCGGAGTTCTTCGGCGGCGAGGGCGGCATCTCGGGTAATCGCGTGGTCGGCAAACCCCTGCTGGGCATCAGCTTCGGGCCGCAGATCCAGGTCTACTACCTGATCGCGCTCTACTGCTTCGTCTGCACCGCGGCGATGTTCGCGCTGACGCGCACGCCGCTGGGCCGCATGCTCAACGCGGTGCGCGACAACCCCGAGCGGGTCGAGTTCATCGGCTACGACACGCAATGGGTGCGCTACCTGGCCTTCATGCTCTCGGGCTTCTTCGCCGGCATCGCCGGCGGCCTGGGCGCGATCAACACCGAGATCGTCACCGCCGAGGTGGTGGGCGCGGCGCGCTCCGGTGCCTACCTGCTGTTCACCTTCCTGGGCGGCGCCACCTTCTTCTTCGGCCCCATCATCGGCGCGGTGCTGATGGTGATCGCCGGCGTGCTGCTGTCGGAGCTGACCAAGGCCTGGCTGCTCTACCTGGGCCTGATCTTCCTGTTCATGGTGGCCTATGCGCCGGGCGGCATCGCCAGCCTGATCATGATGAACCTGCGCGTCGTGGCCTTCGGCAAGCTGGGTCGCATCTGGACCGCCTACCTGGCGCTGGGCGGCAGCGCGCTGACCCTGCTGGGCGGCGCCGGCGCGATGATCGAGATGCTCTACCACCTGCAGCTCAACGAGGCCCTGGGCCCGCAGCTGAACTTCATGGGCACGACCATCAATGCCCATGGTGTCGACGCCTGGCTGGGCTCGGCCCTGGTGCTGCTGGTCGGCGCGGCGATGTTCGAGCTGGCGCGGCGCCAGTTCAAGCGCGAGTGGGATCTCACGCAGGAGGAGATCGAGAAAGAGATCAAACGTCGGGAGGCGCTCGGATGAGCACGAGCAGCGAGTACGCCTTGGAGCTGCTGGATGTGCGCAAGAGCTTCGGCAAGAGCGAGATCATCCGCGGCGCGCAGCTGCGGGTGAAACCCGGCGAGCGGGTCGCGATCATCGGGCCGAACGGCGCGGGCAAGAGCACCCTGTTCAACCTGATCAGCGGCCGCTTCGCGCCCAGCAGCGGCGAGATCCGCCTGCATGGCCAGCGCATCGACGGCCACAAGCCCTACGAGATCAACCGCCGCGGCCTATCGCGCAGCTTCCAGGTCTCGAACCTGTTCACGCGCCTGTCGGTGTTCGAGAACATCCGCTGCGCGGTGCTGTGGAGCATGGGCTACCGCTATGCCTTCTGGAAGTTCCTGGCCGAATTGGACGACGCCAACGAGCGTGCCGAAGCCGTGCTGGAGATGATCAAGCTCGACAAGAAGCGCGACGTGCTGGCGATGAACCTGACCTATGCCGAGGCGCGCGCGCTGGAGATCGGCATCACGATCGCCGGCGGCTCCAGCGTGATCCTGCTGGACGAACCGACCGCCGGCATGAGCAAGAGCGAGACCCGGCGCTTCATCCAGCTGATCCGCGAGGTCACCGAGGGCAAGACCCTGTTGACCGTGGAGCACGACATGGGCGTGGTGTTCGGCCTGGCGGACAAGATCGCGGTGCTGGTCTATGGTGAGGTGATCGCCTTCGACACGCCCGATGCGGTGCGCGCCAACGCGCGCGTGCAGGAGGCCTATCTGGGTTCGGTGCTGGCGGAGGCGCATTGATGGCGGCGGACACCACGCGAGTGCTCAAGCTGGACAATGTCCACGCCTTCTACGGCAAGAGCCATGTGCTGCATGGCGTCAGCATGGAGCTGCGTCCCGGCGAGATCGTCAGCCTCTTGGGCCGCAACGGCTCGGGCCGCTCGACCACGGTCAAGACCATCATGGGCCAGGTCGACGGCAACGGCTCGGTGCGCTTCGGCGAGCAGGAGCTGCTGGGCCGCAAGGCGTATGAGATCGCGCATCAGGGCATTGGCTATGTGCCGGAGAACCGCGACATCTTCCCCAAGCTGAGCGTGCACCAGAACCTGATGCTGGGCCAGAAGTCGGGCGCGAAGAACACGCGCTGGAGCTTCGACGATATGTATCGGATGTTCCCGCGCCTGAAGGAGCGCCAGCACACCGAGGCCGGCGTGCTCTCCGGCGGCGAGCAGCAGATGCTGACCCTGTGCCGCACCCTGATGGGCGATCCGGACCTGATCATGATCGACGAGCCCACCGAGGGCCTGGCGCCGAAGATCGTCGAGCTGGTGGCCGAGTACCTGAAGGAGCTGCGCCGGCGTGGCATCGCGGTGCTGCTGGTCGAGCAGAAGCTGGCGATCGCGCTGGAGATCTCGGAGCGCTGCTATGTGATGGGCCATGGCCGCATCGTGTTCGAGGGCACGCCGGCCGAGCTGCGGGCGAACAGCTACATCCGCAAGGAGTGGCTGGAGGTTTAGCTCGAGCGGCCGTCGCCCCAGTCGAGCCAGGCCCCGGGTGCCAGCGGCTGGATCTCGATGGCCGTGCCGCGCGCCGCCTCGCGCAGCCGGGCGATCGGATCGGCGACCTCGACATAGCGGCCCATGCCGCCGACGCCGTAGTGGATCGGGACCAGGCGGCGGGCGCCGAGGATGCGCGCGGCCGCGAGCGCCTGTTCCGGCGTCAGCACGCCGGGCTGGCCGCTGACCGGTTGGCGGAAACCGAAGCGCGCGCCGTTGATCGGCAGGAAGGCCGCATCGAAGGGGCCGAACTGCCGCGCGATGCGCCACCAGTGGCCATGCCACAACGTGTCGCCGCCGTGGAAGAGGCGGCGGCCGCCGGCCAGCACCACCCAGGAGACCTGCAGATCGCCGTAGCCGTCGGCGGCCGGGACCGCGGTGACGGTAAAGTCGTCGCCCAGCAGCTGCGGCTCCCACAGCGCGCTGGCGCGGGGGCGTGCGCGCGGCGGCACCGGCTGGGGCTGGGTGCCGGCCGGGTGCAGCAGGCTGCCACCCCGGGCCAGCACCGCGGCGACGGCCTTGGCATCGAAATGGTCCGAGTGCAGATGGGTCAGCAGCACATGGCTGTCGCCGACGGCATCGTCGACCGGGATCAGCGCATCCGGCAGCGCGGAGCCCCAGGTGTCCGGATTGGTCAGCGGGTCGATGAACAAGGTGGCGCGCGGCAGCTGCAGGCGGATGCCCGCCCAGGCCAGGCGCTGGACGCGCAGGCCCTCCGCCGCGGCGCGCGCCAGCGGCCAGGCCGCCAGGCCCGCCGCGCATCCGGCCAGGAAGTGACGTCGATCGAGGCCGGCGGTGCCGGATCGATGGGCGTTGCGCTGCTGCCTCATGCCGCGAGCTCCCGCGCCGCGATGGCCGCATCGAGGGAAAAGATCGCCTGCTCGGCGATGACCCGCAGGTTGTGGCGATGCCATTCGCGCTCGAAGGCGCAGGCCGCGACGCCCGGGGCCAGGCAGTCCTCGATCGCGATGCGGGCGATGTGCGGTGCGACCGCCGCCGCGCCATGCTCGGCGCGCAGCGCCATGACGATCTGCCGCAGCCGGTCCAGGTAATGCAGCGCATGGTCCAGCACCGCGGCGGGGAAGCTGCCGATATGACCGCCGACGATGCTGCGCCGGCCCAGCCGCCGGATCCGGACGAGCGCGTCGCGGATCAGCGCCGGATCGGCCTTCGAGAGATAGACGATATGGCCGACGATGGCGTCGCCGACACAGGCCAGATCGGCGCTCGGCACATCCACGCAGAGATGGTCCAGGGTCTTGCCGGGGCGGTGCTGCAGCCGCAGCTCATGCGTGCCCCAGCGCAGCTGCAGCTCGCCATCGAACTGCAGCTGCGGTTCGCGGTACTGCGCATCGTCATGTGGTTGCCGCTGCTGCTGAGACAGGAAGGTCGCGCGATGGTGCCGGTGCGCGATCGTCAGCGCCTCGGGAAACAACGCCAGGCCCGCGATGTGGTCGCTCATGAAATGGGTCGAGACGATCAGGCGCACCATCTTGCCCATCTCTTCGCACAGGACCTCGCGCAACGCCCGCGCATCCTCCGCGCTGCCGAGCGCATCGACCAGCAGCACCTCGTCGCGATGCAGGAAGGCGGTGGCGACCGATTGCTGGGCCGCGCCGACAAACATCAGCACCTCGGGTGCCAGGCTGGTGGGTTTCATCATCGTCAGCATCGGTGCCGCCTTGCGTCATGGGGACGGGGCGCATCATGGGCGGCGCCGGCGCGGCCGACAAACGAGATGTTTTTCCGCACGCCTGAGAAAAACTAAGTTGATTGATAGGATGCGCCTCGCCCTTCCTCGGCTGCCTCGATGACGACCCACAAGCCCCGCCAGCCCGCTCCGCTGAACGCCCTGCGTGCCTTCGAGGCGGTCGCACGCGGCCTGAGCTTCCAGGCCGCGGCCGCGCAGCTGTTCGTCACGCCGGCGGCGCTGAGCCATCAGGTCAAGCGCCTGGAGGAATACCTGGGCACCCGGCTGTTCCAGCGCGGCCACCGTTCGATAGCGCTGACCGAGGAGGGCGCGGCGCTGGCCGCCTCGCTGGGCGAGTTGTTCGGGCAGCTGGACCTGGTGCTGGACCGCGCCACCGCGCCGCGGGTCGCGAGCCTGCGCGTCAGCACCATCGAGTCCTTTGCCGCGAAATGGCTGGCGCCGCGGCTGCACCGCTTCCACCGCGAATGCCCCGAGCTCAGGCTGCGCATCGAGACCGGCAACGCCCATGCCGACTTCGCGCGCGACGGCATCGATGTCGCGATCCGCTACGGCCCCGGCGGCTATTCGGGCGCCGAGCGGCTGATGGCGGCGCCGGTGTTCCCGGTCTGCGCGCCCGCGCTGCTGGCCGATGCCGCGCGCCCGCTGGCGGCGCCGCGCGATCTGTCCCGCCACATGCTGCTGCACGACGAGAGCGCGACCGGGCGCCCCGGCGTCCCGGACTGGCCGGCCTGGCTGGCGGCCGCGCGGGTCGGTTCCGTCGAGGCCGGGCCCGGCCCGGTGTTCGCCAGCATCTATCTGGCCCAGGAGGCCGCGGTCGCCGGCCACGGCGTCGCGCTCGGGCTGGCGCCGCTGGTCGAGGAGGACCTGCAGCGCGGCCGCCTGGTCAGACCTTTCGAGCTGGCGCTCGACAACGCCTACGCGTTCTGGATCCTGCGCCGGGACGGCCGCAGCGGCCCCCGCGATGCGGCGATCGAGACCTTCTGCCGCTGGCTGCGTAGCGAGGCGGCGGCCTCGCCCTCATCGACACCGGCCGCCTGAGGCCGCCCCATCGGCGACCGGAACCGGGTGGTAGCCCACCTCGGCGATCGCGGCCAGCAACTCCGCCTCGTTGGCCTCGGTCGGCCGGATGCGGACCCGCCGGCCCTGCATGTCGATCTCCAGCCCGGCATGGGCATCGGCGGCCCGCACGGCGCGGGCGATGGTGCTGGCGCAATGGCCGCAGGTCATGTCGTCGACATGGAAGGTCAAGGGGCAGGTCATGGGCATCGTCGGCTCCTGATGGCAAGTTGGGTGAGCCATCGTGTGGCTTCCCGCCATGGCAGGGTCAAGCCCGGCGGGCTTGCTCGACATCGGGGCAGGGCCGTCGGCGCGGGCCGCTTGACCTTGCCATGGGCGCAAGCAGCAGCAGGATGTGCCGCCGCGCTCAGCTCATCGCCGCTTTCAGCCGGCTCGGCGCCATCCCGAACTGGCGCCGGAAGGCGGTCGCGAAATTGGCGGGGCTGTTGTAGCCGGCGGCCAGCGCGGCCTCGGTGACGGTGATGCCGTCGAGCTGCAGCGCGCGGCGCGCCTCCAGCAGGCGGCGCCGGCGCAGATAGTCGAACACCGAGCAGCCATGCGCCTCGCGAAAGCGCCGTTGCAGGGTGTTGGCATGCAGGCCCAGCTCCAGCGCGATGTCGGCCAGGCTCCAGCCGTCGGCCGCGCCGCTGTCCAGCAGCTCGCGCGCGGCCTGCATGCGGCCAGGCCGGGCGGCGGCCGGGGCCTCGCCGGCCAGGGCCTCGCCGAGCAGCTCGATCGCGCGGCATTCGGCCTGCAGATGGGGCAGGCCGCCGCCTTCGGCGGGCGTGCGGATCAGGCTGTCCGCCAGGCCGGCCAGGCGCCGGCTGGCGCGCCAGCAGCGCATCTCCAGATGGCGGCGGCCGGTGTTGAGCCCGGCCTGTTCCAGCCAGTCATGGCCGACCCACAGGCTCAGCTTGCGCTCGGGCCCTTCGCCGCAATCGGCGCGCTCGAAGCTGTCGTTCTCGCGCAGCGCCACCAGCGCACCGGCGGCGCCAGCGCCGTCCTGCGGCGCCAGCCGCAGGCGCCGTCCGCCATAGGCCACCTGCACCTCGCCGGCCAGCACCAGCACCAGGTACAGCCCCGCCGAGGCCTGGCCCGTGCCGTCGCCGCGATGGGCATGGCGCCGGTCGCTGCAGCGCAGCTCCAGGCCCGGCCGCAGCCGGATCGCCTGGCAGAGGGAGGAGGACTCGGGGCTTCTTTCTTGCATCGTGGGTTGTGGCGCGCAAAGGCCCGGGTGGTGCGCGCAAAGGCGCATCCGCAGGGGCGATGGAAAAATCTTGGCTCCATGTTAATGCAAATCATTCCTATTTGATTTGTAAACTCACGCCTCCTCTTCCACCATGGCCATGTTGTTCGCCCCCTTCCGCGCCCGTCCCCTTGTTCTTGCCCTGCTGGCCGCCGCCGCTGCTGCAACGGTCCAGGCCGGCACGGCCAGCCTGGACCGGGTGGTCGTCGAGTCGGCCTCCGGCCATGAGCAGAAGGTCAAGGAGGCGCCGGCCAGCGTCACCGTGATCACCCGCGAGCAGCTGGCCAATCAGCCCTATGCGAATCTGGAGGACGCGGTGCGCCATGTCGAGGGCGTCAGCGTCGTCGGCCCCGGCCCCAGCGAGCGCGACATCATGATCCGCGGCCTGCCGGGCGAGTACACCCTGATCCTGGTCGACGGCCGGCGTCAGAACACCCGCGAGACGATGAACCGCGGCACCAGCGGCGTGATGGCCTGGATGACGCCGCCGCTGGAGGCGATCGAGCGCATCGAGGTGGTGCGTGGCCCGATGTCGGCGCTCTATGGCGCCGATGCGATGGGCGGCGTGATCAACATCATCACGCGCAAGAACATCACGCGCTGGATGGGCTCGGCGGGCCTGAGCTTCACCAAGCCCAGCGGCGACATCCAGGGCGATGCGCGCCAGCTCGACTTTTGGCTGGGCGGCCCGCTGAAGACCGATCTGCTGGGCCTGCAGGTCTATGGCACCAGCAGCCAGCGCGACGAGGATCGCTACTACATCCCGGCCAACGGCACGACGGGCGCCTACGGCACCAAGAACCGCCAGGCGGTGGCCAAGCTGAGCCTGACGCCGATGGCCGGCCAGTCCTTCTGGCTGGAGGCCGGCAGCGGCGCGGTGAAATGGGAGCTCTCGCCCGGCAAGAGCGCGGCTGCGACCGCCGCGCGCTCCGAGACCGAGCAGGCGCGCGATCATTGGGCGCTGAGCCATCGCGGCCAATGGGATTGGGGCAGCTCGCGCGTCGCGCTGTACCAGGAAAGCGGCCAGCAGACGGTCTGGACCAATGGCGCCCGCAGCGCCTCGCGCCCGGAGATCGTCAACACCGTGTTCGATACGCTGGCGACCCTGAATCTCGACAGCCACACCCTGAACATCGGCGGCCAGATCAGCCGCAACCGCCTGAGCGGCATCGCCGGCGAGGCGCCGGCCGCCGGCCACCCGGCCAATCCGAACAGCACCCGCGACCGTGCCCATGCGCTGTTCGCCGAGGACGAATGGCAGATCAGCGAGGCCTTCGCGCTGACTACCGGCCTGCGCCTGGACGATGTGCAGCGCTACGGCTCGCATTGGAGCCCGCGCGTCTACGGCGTCTACAAGCTCGACGAGCGCTACACCCTGCGCGGCGGCTTCGCCAAGGGCTTCAAGTCGCCGACCCTGCGCCAGACCGAGCCGGGCTACTGCATGAGCACCGGCGGCAACTCGCCGCGCCGCGGCTCGCTGTGCGGCAACCCGAAGCTGAAGCCGGAGGAGAGCAGCAGCGCCGAGCTGGGCCTGCGCTTCGACGGTGAGAAGGGGCGCAGCTGGTCGGCCGCGCTGTTCATGAACAAGTTCCGCAACAAGGTGGTCAGCTACTCGACCGGCAAGGTCGACCCGATCAACCCAGCGCTGGACATCTATGTCTACGACAACGTCGACCGCGTCAAGCTGAGTGGCCTCGAACTGGCCGGCGCCTGGCCACTGGCGCAGGACTGGGCCGTCTCCGGCAACTACACCTACACCCGCTCGCGCCGCGAGGGCGGTGGCGAACCCAGCTTCGACGGCAGCTCGCTGAGCGGCCGGCCGCTGGACAAGACGCCCGAGCACAAGGCCTCGCTGCGCGTCGACTGGGCGCAGGGCCAGGCGCTGTCGGCCTATGCGCGGCTCAATGCCGAGGGCAGGCAGTACTGGGCCGCCTTCCGCAACGGCGCGCGCAATGTGCGCGAGCGCAGCGGCCTGAACACGGTGGACCTGGGCGGCGCCTACAAGCTCAATGCCCACCTGACCCTGTCGGCGGCGCTGCTGAACATCGCGGACCAGCAGGTCGCGGTCGACACCCGCAGCCGCAACGAGGGCCTGAACGGCAACTGGATGCTGGACGAGGGCCGCCGCGTCTGGCTGGGCCTGAACGCCAAGTTCTGACCCCGCGAGGAATCCAGCCCCCACATCATGCTCAAGTCCCAAGCCAGCGTGGCCACGCCGATGGCCGAACAGTTCCTGTTCAAGCTCGCCAAGCATTTCGCCAAGAAGATCCCGGTGCAGCAGGAGTCGCATCAGGCGCAGCTGCGCTTCGAGTTCGGCGACTGCCGCATGTCGATCGCCGGGGAGGGCGAGTCCCTCGCCCTGGTGTTCGACTGCGAGACCCCCGATGCCGCGACCCAGCAGCGCCTGCACTGGGTGCTGGACGCCCATCTCGAACTGCTGACCCGGCGCGAGCCGCTGCGTCCGGTGTGGCGCGCGCTCGAGTCCTGACCAAGAAGGAAGAAGGAACACCACCATGACGACGATCAACAAACGGCGAAGCCTGCTGCTGGCCCTGCCGACCCTGCTGCTGGCCGCGCTGCCGGCGCTGGCCCAGCCGGCCGCCGCCCCGACCCGCGAGATCAGCGATGCCAGCGGCCGCAAACTGACCGTGCCGGCTCAGCCGCAGCGCGTGCTGGTGCTGTCGGAGAAGGACCTGGACGTGGCGCTGGCCCTGGGCGTCAAGCCGGTCGGCAGCACGCTGGGCCGCGGCCAGCTGAGCCTGCCGGCCTATCTGATGAACCAGGCCGGCAACCTGCCCAATGTCGGCGCCTTCGCCCAGCCCAGCATGGACCGGGTGCTGGCGCTGCGCCCGGACCTGATCCTGGCTGGCGGTTTCTCCGATCCGCAGCTGCTGGCCCAGCTCTCGAAGATCGCGCCGACCTTCATCAGCTACCCGGCGCTGGAGCGCTGGCAGGACACGACCCTGCGCGTCGGCGATCTGCTGGGCCGCGGCGGCGAGGCCAAGGCCTTCATCGCGCAATACCAGGCGCGCGCCACGACGCTGCGCGGCAAGGTCGGCGCGCTGGCCGGCAAGAGCGCCAGCATCGTGCGCTGGACCCCGCAGGGCCCGGTCTATATGAAGGCCGATGCCTTCGCCGGCCAGGTGCTGGCCGACCTGGGGCTGACGCGCCCGGCCGCTCAGCAGGAGCCGGGCGCCGGCCACTCGGGCCCGCTGTCGCGCGAGGCCCTGGCCAAGATCGATGGCGACTGGCTCTTTCTCGGCATGTTCAAGAGCGGCCGCGCCCATGATCCGGAGGCGCTGGCCGCACTGATGCGCCAGCCCGAGTTCCGCGAGCTGCGCGCGGCCAAGGCCGGCCAGGTGCGCGAGGTTGACGCCTCGCTGTGGACCGTCACCGGCGGCCCGCTGGCCGCGCTGGCGGTGCTGGACGAGACGGAGCGCGTGCTGCTCGGCTCGCGCTGACGTGAAGCTCGCGGACTGGAGAACCGGCGCGGCCCTGGCCGCGCTGCTGGCGCTGTTGAGCCTGGCGGCCCTGCTGCTGGGGCCGGGCCGGGTCGGGCCGGCCGCGGGCTGGGCCTGGCTGAGCGGCGCTGCGGTCGATGATGCCGAGCATGTCGGCATGGTGCTGACCCAGCTGCGCGCGCCGCGTCTGCTGGCGGCCCTGCTGGTCGGCGCGGCGCTGGGCGCCGCCGGCGTGCTGCTGCAGGCGGTGACGCGCAACCCGCTGGCCGAGCCGGGCCTGCTGGGCGTGAACGCCGGCGCCACCCTGGCGATCGCTGCGGGCCTGGTGCTGCAGGGCAGCCTGGGCGCCCTGGGCCTGCTGGGCTGGGCCCTGCTCGGCGCGCTGGCCGGCAGCGCGCTGGTGCTGCTGCTGGCGCGCGCGGGCGATGCCCGCATGTCGCCGCTGCGCCTGGTGCTGGCCGGGCTGGCGGTGGCGGCCAGCGCGCGCGGCTTCATGGCCTTCTTGCTGCTGTCCAGCCAGCAGGGGCTGGACCAGTTCCGCTTCTGGGTGCTGGGCTCGCTGGCGCGGGTCACGCCGGAGCTGCTGGGGCCGGGTCTTGCCCCGCTGCTGGCGGGCCTGCTGCTGGCGCTGCTGCTGGCGCGTCCGCTGGGTCTGCTGGCGCTGGGCGACGAGCTGGCAGCCAGCCTGGGGGGGCGGCCCGGCCTGCTGCGCTGGGCCGCGGTGCTGGCGGTGGCGTTGATGGCCGGCGGCGCGGTGGCGCTGGTCGGGCCGATCGCCTTCCTGGGCTTTGTCGCGCCCTATCTGGCGCGCGGCCTGGGCGGCGGCCATGAGCTGGGCCGGCAGCTGCGGCGCGCGATGCTGATCGGCGCGGCGCTGCTGATCGCGGCGGACCTGCTGGCGCGCCTGATCGTGCAGCCCTTCGAGGCGCCGGTCAGCGCGGTGGTGGCGCTGCTGGGCGCGCCGGTGCTGGTGTGGATGGTGCGGCGCGAGCCGACGCTGGGGCTGGAGACGCGCGAATGACGAGCATGAGCAATGCCGTCTGGGTCTGGCGCCATCGCGCCCTGTCGCTGCGCCTGCAGCCGCGCCGCCTGGGCCTGCATCTGGCCTGCCTGGCGCTGGCCCTGGCGGCCACGCTGCTGGCGCTGCTGCTGGGTGATACGCGGCTGTCGCCGGCCGAGCTGTGGTCCGGCCTGACGGGGGCGGATCCGATGCTGGCCTTCCTGGTGCAGGAGCTGCGCCTGCCGCGCGTCGCGGCCGGGGCCCTGGTCGGCGCGGCGCTGGGCGGCTCGGGCCTGCTGCTGCAGACCCTGGCGCGCAACCGCCTGGCCAGCCCGGACCTGCTGGGCATCAGCGATGGCGCGATCCTGGCGATGGGCTTGTCCCTCTTGTGGTCGGCCGAGGCGATGCTGGGGCCCTGGTGGCAGGCGCTGCTGGGCGCGCTGGTCTCGGTCGGCGTGATCCTGGCCGCGGCTGGCGGGGTGGGGCGCCAGGGCTACCGGGTGCTGATCATTGGCCTGGGCCTGGCGAGCCTGCTGCGCGCGCTGTTCGACCTGGTGCTGGCGACCCTGCCGGTGATGCACAGCGCGGCGATTTACAGCTTCAGCGTCGGCAGCCTGCTGGGCCGCGGCTATGCGGTGGCGCTGCCGGCCGGGGCGGCGCTGGGCTTGCTGCTGCTGGTGCTGGTACCGCTGTCGCGCGGCCTGGGCCTGCTGGCGCTGGGCGAGGACATGGCGCGGGTGCTGGGCCTGCGCAGCGGCGCGCTGCGGCTGGCGGTGCTGCTGATCGCGGCGGCGCTGGCCGGCATTGGCGTCAGCGTGGCCGGGCCGCTGGGCTTTGTCGCGATCGCCGCGCCGATCCTGACGCGCGCGCTGTTCGGCGGCCTGGGCCTGCCGATGGCGGCGGCGATGGCGATGGGCGCGAGCCTGGTGCTGGCGGCCGACACCCTGGGTCGGGTCTGGCTGGCGCCGGTGGAGCTGCCGGCCGGCGTGATCACCGGCATGCTGGGCGGGCCCTTCCTGCTGTGGGTGCTGCTGCGCCGGCCGCAGGGCGAGTGAATGAGGAACGAGGAAGCGATGGAACTGAGGATCGAGGGCCTGCGCGCCGACTACCGTGAGAAGGCCGTGCTGCAGGGCCTGGACTTCGCGCTGCGGCCGGGCCGGGTGCTGGCCATCGTCGGGCCCAACGGCTGCGGCAAGTCCACCCTGCTGCGTTGCATCGCGCGCCTGCACCGGCCCAGCGGCGGCCGCGTGCTGCTGGGCGGCGAGGAGGTCTGGCGCCTGAAGCCCGCCGCGATGGCGCGCCGTGTCGGCCTGCTGCCGCAGCACACGCAGGCGCCAGCCGGCATCACGGTGGCGCAGCTGGTGGCCTTCGGCCGCCGTCCCTATCAGGGTTTGCTGCGCCAATGGTCGGTCGAGGACGAGGCCGCGGTGGCGCGCGCGCTGGCCGAGACCGATCTGCAGGCGCTGGTCGCGCGGCCGGTCGAGCGCCTGTCCGGCGGGCAGCGCCAGCGCGCCTGGCTGGCGATGGTGCTGGCCCAGGAAACGCCCTGGCTGCTGCTGGACGAGCCGACCAGCATGCTGGACCTGGGGCATCAGGTCGAGCTGCTGGGCCTGGTGCGGCGCCTGGCCCACCAGGCCGGCCGCGGCGTCGTGATGGTGCTGCACGACCTGGCCGCCGCCGCGCGCTACGCCGATGAACTGCTGGCCCTGCACGAGGGTCAGGTCTTGAGCCTGGGCGCGCCGCGCGAGGTGGTGACGCCGGCGCTGGTGCAGCGGCTCTATGGCGTCGCGGCCCATGTGCTGGCGGCACCGGACGATGGGGCGCCGCTGGTCGTGCCGGCCCTGGCGTGAGGCGCACCGCTGCCCGTGTAACAAAGTAAGAAAACTGCATCGCCGTCAGCGGCGTCCCCGCAACGGTGCTGCCATGTTTGCGCCGCCGCGGATAGACCCTCGACGGCCCGGGAAGCCCTAATTTCCCGGCGTAGAGCGCCGATATACGCTGCATGGACCCAGATCGTGCCGGGTGTAACGGGCGCTCACCGATGGCGGTCGATGCACCCCCAGGACCGGGGGCTTGAAGGTGTAAGTTATTTGTGTCAATTGTTTTGGCGACAGGGGCCGACCCGGTATCGCCAGAATCGCAGGCTAGACTCCGACGCCAAGTTAGGGGTCCTCACAAATCATGCAAGAAGCCAGTTCAGCGATGGGTACGAATGCCGGTGTGCATGCCACCGCCGGCATTCGCAGCCACCGTTCGGCGGGCTTTGCCATCCACGCCGCCAGCACCGCGCACCACCGCTGGGCGGCGAGCCAGCTGGTGCATCAGCGTTATCTGCAGCGCGGCTATCGCCGTAGCCAGCACGCGCCGGAGGCCTCCACCGCGGCACCCACCGAGCCGCATCTGCTGGTGTTCAGCGCCACCGGTGCCGAGGGGCCGCTGGGTACCCTGGGCGTGCGTTTCGATTCCGCGCTGGGCCTGAATGCCGATGCGGTGTTCCCGGCCGAGATGCGGGCGCTGCGTGCCGACGGCCACCGCCTGTGCGAATTCACCCAGCTGGCGCTGGATGCCGACGTAGCGTCCAAGCGCGTGCTGGCCGCGCTGTTTCATACCGCCTATCTACACGCCTACAAGCTGCGTGGCATCCGCACCCTGGTGGTCGAGGTGAACCCGCGCCATGTGGCCTATTACCGCCGCATGCTGGGCTTCCAGGTCTATAGCGAGACGCGCATGAATCCGCGCGTGCAGGCGCCGGCCGTGCTGCTGTGCCTGGATCTGGCCCATGTCGAGCGGCAGATCGCGCTGCATGGCGGCCGCCCGGAGCGCGCCAGCGAGCAGCGCACCCTGTATCCCTATGCCTTCTCCGCCAGCGAGGAGGCCGAGTTGCTGGCCGCGCTGAGCCAGGGCTCCGAGCAGCAGCAGCATCCTTACGATCAGCAAGCGCTGATGGCCGCCGCGGCCTGACGCGGGGCCGTCTCGTCAGTCCGTTGGCGGGACGATGCGCACCCGCGGCCAGCGGCCCGGATAGTTCTTCTGCGCCACGCGCTGGCGGTAGGTCGCCGGGCTGACCCGGCGCGGATTGCGCCGCACCACCATCCCGAACAGATCGTCCAGTCCCAGCGGCGCGATCACGGTCAGCGAGTCGTCCACCTCCAGCCTCAGGCCCACCGCGGTCGCGTATTCGGGCCAGCTGGCGATGGCGGCTTCCAGCGAATCCAGCGGCTCGACCGCATGGCCGAAGCAGGCCTCGAACCAGAGATGCACGCCGGCCTGGTTGGTGAGCTCCCAGGGCAGCTCCGGCGCATGGCGCACCAGCTCGGCCTGCAGCGCGGCATCGCGCGCCGGGCCCAGGTCCCGCGGATCGAAGAAGGCCAAATCGATGTCGGCCAGGGCCGAGGGTTGGGCCTGGCCATGCAGGGCATCCCAGACCAGGTTGCGCACCGCGCCGGCGCCGATGCACCAGGGCAGCGCCGGCGGCAGGCAGGTGCGGGCCGCGCGCAGCGCCCGCATGAACCAGGGACTGTCCGCCGCGATGGCGCGCAGGCGGTCGATCGACTCGCTGCTGTCCGTCATGCCGCGCGCCAGCCCAGCTGGCGCGACAGTTCCTGGCCGACGCGCCGGAGCCCCTGGGCCAGCGGGCCGTCCAGGCGCGCGTCGAAGCTGCCGCTGGCGCCGATCGCGGTCAGGCTCAGCACCATGCGGCCCTGGTCGTCGAACACCGGCGCGGCCAGCGCGCTGACCCCGGCCACCACCCCGTCCTGCGAGGCGGCGATGCCCAGCTTCCGGGCCTGGGCCAGATGCTCGGCCAGCTCGGCCGGCAGCGCGGCCTGGCCCTCGTGCCGCAGCGCGGCCAGCACCGGCTCGCGCGGCAGATGGGCGGCGAACAGCCGGCCCGAGGCGGTGCCGGTCAGGCTCATCACCGTGCCATGGCGCATGCTGATATGCACCGGGCTGGCGGCCTCGGCGACGCGCACGATGGTCGGCCCGCGGTTGCCCCAGACGGCGATCGCCACCGTGTGGCCCAGCGCCTGGGCCAGCTCCTCGATGCGCGGCGTGGCCAGACGCACCGGGTCGTACTGCTGCAGGCTGATCAGGCCCAGCTGCAGCGCCAGCGGGCCCAGGCCGTAGCGGCCGCCACCGGCCTCCTGCTCCACCAGGCCCAGCTTGATGAAGCTGACCAGATAGGGGTGGGCCTTGGCCGGCGGCATGCCGGCCTCGCGCGCCAGGTCCTTCAGCGCCAGCGGCCGGCCCTGGTGGGCCAGCGCGATCAGCAGCTGGCCGCCCACCTCGATGCTCTGGATGCCGCGCGGTCCCCCCCGCTCGGGCGGGCTGCCTGCGCTGTTGCTGCTGTCCTGGTCCGTCATCGATCTAGGGTTTCTACTTAAAACAATCGATTAGACATTAACAAACGCGATGACTAAGATCAAGTCATGAATTCGTCTTAGGCAAATTGATTTGCTTAAGGTTAAACATAGCCGGAGATAGCCGCCGCCATGAGTACCGCCGCCAGCACTAGCAAGACCTTCGCCTCCCATGCCGATGTCGAGGAAAAACAGGTCAGCTTCGACCAGCTCTCGGCCCATGCCTGGGCCTACACCGCCGAGGGCGACCCGAACACCGGCATCGTGATCGGCGACGACGCGGTGATGGTGATCGACACCCAGGCCACGCCGGTGATGGCCGCCGACGTGATCCGCCGCATCCGCGAGGTGACCGACAAGCCGATCAAGTATGTGCTGCTGAGCCATTACCACGCGGTGCGCGTGCTGGGCGCCAGCGCCTATCGGCCCGAGCACATCATCGCCAGCCAGGACACATTTGATCTGATCGTCGAGCGCGGTGAGCAGGACAAGGCCAGCGAGATCGGCCGCTTCCCGCGCCTGTTCCGCAATGTCGAATCCGTGCCGCCGGGCCTGACCTGGCCGACGATCACCTTCACCGGCAGGATGACCCTGTGGCTGGGCAAGCTGGAGGTGCAGATCCTGCAGCTGGGCCGCGGCCATACCAAGGGTGACACGGTGGTCTGGCTGCCCCAAGACAAGGTGCTGTTCAGCGGCGACCTGGTCGAGTTCGATGCCACGCCCTATGCCGGCGACGCCTATTTCCAGGATTGGCCGCAGACCTTGGACAACATCGCCGCGCTGAATCCCGAGAAGCTGGTGCCCGGCCGCGGCCGCGCGCTGCAGACCCCGGCCGAGGTGGCCGCCGGGTTGAGCGGCACGCGCGCCTTCGTCTCCGAGCTGTATGCCGCGGTCAAGGCCGGTGCCTCGGCCGGGCGCGACCTGAAGACCGTCTACCGCGAGACCTATGACGCGCTGGCGCCCAAGTACGGCCAATGGGTCATCTTCGCCCACTGCATGCCCTTCGACGTGACCCGCGCCTACGACGAGGCGACGCAGTACCCCGATCCCCGCATCTGGACCGCCGAGCGCGACATCGAGATGTGGCGCGCGCTGGAAGACGTCAAGTAAGGAATAGAGGAGGAGCCCGCAGATGAAGATCGAACGCATCCACCATGTGGCCTACCGCTGCCTGGACGCCAAGACCACGGTCGAGTGGTACCAGAAGCACCTGGGCATGGACTTCGTGCTCGCGATCGCCGAGGACAAGGTGCCCTCGACCAAGGCCGACGATCCCTATATGCACCTGTTCCTCGATGCGGGCCAGGGCAATGTGCTGGCCTTCTTCGAGCTGCCTACCGCCAGGCCTATGGGCCGCGACGAGAACACGCCGAACTGGGTGCAGCACATCGCCTTCAAGGTCGGCAGCGTCGCCGAGCTGGAGGCCAAGAAGGCCGAGCTGCAGGCCGCCGGCATCGAGGTGATCGGCGTCACCGACCACACGATCTTCAAGAGCATCTACTTCTTCGACCCGAACGGCCATCGCATCGAGCTGGCCGCCGATGTCGGCACGCCCGAGATGTACGCCAGGCTCGACGCCTGCAAGTGGGAGATGTTGGAGGAGTGGAGCCGCACCAAGCGCGCGCCCAAGCATGCGGCCTGGATGCACGAGCAGGAATTCGACCCCCACACCGCCTGAGGTCGGGCGATGCTGAAGACCTATACCTTCCCCGAGTACGCCTACCACCGGCGCGACGCGCAGCGCGAGGGTCGCGTCGAGCGCCATCCGGTGGTGATCATCGGCGCCGGCCCGGTGGGGCTGTCGGCCGCGCTGGACTGTGCCTCGCGCGGCCTGGCCGTCGTGCTGCTGGACGACAACAACAGCGTCAGCCAGGGCTCGCGCGCGGTCTGCTACGCCAAGCGCTCGCTGGAGATCTGGCAGCGCCTGGGCGGGGGCTCGCAGCTGGGGCAAGGCCTGGCGGAGCAGGGCGTGCGCTGGCAGGTCGGCAAGGTCTTCTTCCGCGACGACCTGGCCTACCAGTTCGACCTGCTGCCCCAGGCCCGGCACCGCATGCCGGCGATGATCAATCTGCAGCAGTACCACCTGGAGGAGGCGCTGGTGCGGGCCTGCGAGGCCGAGCCGCTGATCTCGCTGAACTGGAAGCACCGGCTGGTCGCGCTGGAGTCGCGCGCCGACGGCGTCGCGCTGCAGGTCGAGACGCCCGATGGCCGCCTCGCGATCGAGGCCGACTACCTGCTCGCCTGCGATGGCGCCGGCAGCGACACCCGCCGCATGCTGGGCCTGGACTTCGAGGGTCAGGTCTTCCAGGACCGTTTCCTGATCGCCGACGTGATCATGAAACAAGCGGATTTCCCGACCGAAAGGTGGTTCTGGTTCGATCCGCCCTTCCACCGCGGCCAGTCGGTGCTGCTGCACAAGCAATGCGACGGCGTCTGGCGCATCGACTTCCAGCTGGGCCGCGATGCCGACCCGGCCGAGGAGAAGAAGCCCGAGAAGGTGATCCCGCGCATCCAGGCCATGCTGGGCCCGGAGGTCGAGTTCGAGCTGGAATGGGTCTCGGTCTACCAGTTCGCCTGCCGGCGCCTGCAGCAGTTCCGCCATGGCCGCGTGTTCTTCGTTGGCGATTCGGCGCACCAGGTCTCGCCCTTCGGCGCGCGCGGCGCCAACAGCGGCGTGCAGGATGCCGACAATCTGGGCTGGAAGCTCAAGGCCGTGCTGGACGGCGCGGCCCCCGATGCGCTGCTGGACAGCTATCACTTGGAGCGCGCCGCCGCGGCCGACGAGAACATCCTGAACTCGACCCGCGCCACCGATTTCATCAGCCCCAAGAGCCGCGCCTCCCTGCGCCTGCGCGATGCGGTGCTGGAGCTGGCCAAGACCGAGCCCTTCGCGCGCCCGCTGGTCAACAGCGGCCGGCTGTCGATGCCGACCCATTACGCCGACTCGCCGCTGAACACGCCCGACGAGGACCATTTCGTCAGCGCGATGGCGCCGGGCAGCCCCTGCCTGGACGCGCCGCTGGGCGAGGGCGGCTGGCTGCTGGACCGGCTGGGCCGCGGCTTCACCTTGCTGAGCTTCGGCGAGCTGCCGGCGCAAGACCTGGCCCCGGGCCTGGTGGTCGGGCGCGATATCGCCGACCCCGAGGGCCTGCTGCGCGAGCGCTATGACGGCCGCCCGGGCACTGTCTACCTGATCCGCCCCGACCAGCATGTGGCCGCGCGCTGGCGCGCCTTCGACCCGGCCAAGCTGGCCGCGGCGCTGGCGCGCAGTCTCGGCCGGAGCGAGTGAGTCCCATGCCGCTGATCCGTACCCCCAACATCCCCGATCCCGACGGCTTCTACGAGGCCCTGATCGCCGCCCAGCGCGGCCTCTCCGACGCGCAGGCCGACCTGCTGCTCGCCAAGCTGGTGCTGATCCTCGCCAACCAGGTGGGCGATCGCGCCCTGCTCGACGAGGCGTTGGCCCTGGCCCGCGCCAACACGCTGGCTTCTTCTTCCTCCTCTTCTTCCTCTTCCTCTTCCTCTTCCTCTTCCTGAGACCGCAGTTCCATCATGCAAACTCTTCGCCGTTCCCTGCTGGCCCTTGTGAGCCTTGCCGTCGTCGCCACCACGCCCGTGCTGGCCGCCTATCCCGACAAACCGGTCGAATGGGTCGTGCCCTATCCGGCCGGTGGCGGCGCCGACGTGGTGGCCCGCAGCCTGGCCGAGGCCATGGGCAAGACCCTGGGCCAGACCGTGATCATCAACAACAAGCCCGGCGCCGCCACCAATATCGGTGCCGACTACGCGGCCAAGTCCAAGCCGGACGGCCTGGTGATCCTGACCGCCGACACCGCGACCCTGGCCGCCAACCCCTGGCTCTACGGCAAGCTGCCCTACAAGGCCGAGCAAGACCTGGCCCCGGTCGGCCTGATGGCGCGCTTCCCGATGCTGCTGGTCGTCAATGCCAATGTGCCGGTCAAGACCTACAAGGAGTTCCTGGCCTGGGCCGCCAAGCAGGACGGCGGCGTCAACTACGCCAGCCCCGGTGCCGGCAGCCCGCACCA
Organism: Roseateles sp. DAIF2; assembly: GCF_015624425.1. Classification (NCBI taxonomy): domain Bacteria; kingdom Pseudomonadati; phylum Pseudomonadota; class Betaproteobacteria; order Burkholderiales; family Sphaerotilaceae; genus Roseateles; species Roseateles sp. DAIF2. The sequence goes on from NZ_CP049919.1 coordinate 1,753,705, forward strand.
CCTGGCCACCGAGCTGCTGCGCGAGAAGGTGCCGCAGCTGAAGCTGAGCCATATCCCCTACCGCGGCGCGGCCCCGGCGGTGCAGGACGTGATCGGCGGCCAGGTGCCCTTCATGTTCGTCGACACCGCGGCCGGCTATCCGCACATCATCTCCGGCAAGCTGCGCGCGATCGCGGTGGCCAGCCCGGCCCGCATCAAGACCTTCGCCGAGGTGCCGACCTTCGCCGAGCAGGGCCTGCCCGGCTTCGAGGCCTATGCCTGGCAGGGCCTGACCGTGCCGGCCAACACGCCGGCGCCGGTGATCGCGACCCTGAACAAGGCGCTGCAGGAGGCGCTGAACAGCACCACGGTGAAGGCCCGCTTCCAGGTGCTGGGCCTGGAGACCCTGGGCGGTACGCCGGAGCAGATGCGCGCCTACTGGAAGCAGGAGCTGGCCAAGTGGGGCCAGGTCATCAAGGCCGCCAACATCAAGCTGGATTGATGCATCGATGAGCGAACTCAACTACCAATCGGGCTTCGGCAACGAGCATGCCAGCGAGGCCGTGCCCGGCAGCCTGCCCGTCGGCCGCAACAGCCCGCAGCGGGTGGCGCATGGCCTCTACGCCGAGCTGATCTCGGGCACGGCCTTCACCGCGCCGCGCGCCGAGAACCTGCGCAGCTGGATGTACCGCCGCCAGCCCTCGGTGGTGGTTGGCGGCTATGCGCCGCTGGCCCAGCCCTTCCTGAAGACCGGCGCGCGCGAGGGCGCGGCCGCGGTGCCGCCGGACCCGCTGCGCTGGGCGCCGCTGCCGCTGCCCGAGGCGCCGACCGATTTCGTCGAGGGCCTGCGCAGCATGGCCGTCAACGGCGACCCCGATGCCCAGGTCGGCATGGCCGCCCATGCCTATCTGGCGAACCGCTCGATGGCGCGCCGCGCCTTCGTCAATGCCGATGGCGAACTGCTGATCGTGCCGCAGCAGGGACGACTGGCGATCACGACCGAGCTGGGCCGGCTCGATGTCAAACCCGGCGAGATCGTGCTGATCCCGCGCGGCCTGGCCTTCAAGGTGGCGCTGCCCGACGGCAGCGCGCGCGGCTATGTCTGCGAGAACTACGGCGCGGCGCTGCGCCTGCCGGAACTGGGGCCGATCGGCTCCAACGGCCTGGCCAATCCGCGCGACTTCCTGGCGCCGGTTGCCGCGTTTGAAGCGGAGGAGGGCGCCTACGAGATCGTCAAGAAATTCGGTGGCCGGCTCTGGACCGCGCAGCAGGCGCACACGCCCTTCAACGTCGTCGCCTGGCACGGCAACCTCGCGCCCTACAAGTACGACACGGCGCATTTCATGACGATCGGCTCGATCAGCTTCGACCATCCGGACCCCAGCATCTTCACGGTGCTGACCAGCCCCTCGGACACGCCGGGCTGGGCCAATGTGGACTTCGTGATCTTCCCGCCGCGCTGGATGGTGGCCGAGGACACCTTCCGCCCGCCCTGGTACCACCGCAATGTGATGAGCGAATTCATGGGCCTGGTGCTGGGCCAGTACGATGCCAAGCCGGAGGGCTTCAAGCCCGGCGGCTCCAGCCTGCACAACGCGATGGTGCCGCATGGCCCCGACACCGAGGCCTTCGCCAAGGCCAGCGGCGCGGAGCTGAAACCGCACAAGCTGGACCACACCCTGGCCTTCATGTTCGAGACCCGCTGGCGCCTGCTGCCCACCGAGTTCGCGCTGCGCGGCAGCGGCGCGCTCGACAAGGGCTATGCCGACTGCTGGCGCGATCTGCAAGACAATTTCCAACCGACACCATGAGCGCAATCCTCGACCACACCCATGACCCGGCCGCGCAGAGCTGGGTGGCCTCGGCCAATGCCGCCGACGCCGACTTTCCGATCCAGAACCTGCCCTATGGCCTGTTCCGCCGCGCCGGCAGCAACGACAGCCCGCGCGTCGGCGTCGCGATCGGCGCGCAGATCCTCGATCTGAACCGCGCCGCCAGCGCCGGCCGCTGGAGCAGCGCCGAGCATGTGGCGCTGCAGCCGCTGGCCCGCGGCGACCTGAACGCCTTCATGGCCCTGCCGTCGGCCCAGCGCCGCGCGCTGCGTCAGGCCCTGTTCGACGCGCTGCTGGCCGGCAGCAAGCAGGAGGCAGCGCTGCAGGCTTGCCTGCTGCCGCAGGACGAGGCCGAGATGCTGGTGCCCTGCCGCATCGGCGACTACACCGACTTCTATACCGGCATCCACCATGCCACCACGGTCGGCAAGCTGTTCCGCCCGGACAACCCGCTGCTGCCCAACTACAAATGGGTGCCGATCGGCTATCACGGCCGCTCGTCATCGATCGGCGTCTCGGGCCAGCAGGTGCGCCGCCCGCTGGGCCAGCTGATGCCGCCGGGCGCCGCGGCGCCGGAGCGCGCGCCGGCCAAGCGCCTGGACTATGAGCTGGAGCTGGGCGTGTTCGTCGCCGGCGGCAATGCGCTGGGCGACACCATCCCGATGGAGGCGGCCGACGAGCATCTGTTCGGCGTCACCCTGCTGAACGACTGGTCGGCGCGCGATGTGCAGGCCTGGGAATACCAGCCGCTGGGCCCCTTCCTGGCCAAGAACTTCGCGACCACGATCTCGCCCTGGATCGTCACGATGGAGGCGCTGGAGCCCTTCCGCTGCGCCTTCGCCCATCCGGCCGAGGACCCGCAGCCGCTGCCCTATCTGGACTCGGCGAAGAACCGCGCCGCCGGCGGCTACGAGATCGAGCTGGAGGTCTGGCTGCAGACCGCGCAGATGCGTGCGGCCGGCGCCGAACCGACGCGCCTGATGCGCAGCAACTTCGGCCGCTCGGCCTACTGGACCCTGGCCCAGATGCTGACCCACCATGCCAGCAACGGTTGCAATCTGCAGCCGGGCGACCTGCTGGGCACCGGCACGCAGAGCGGCGCTTTTGCCGAGGAGGGCGGTTCGCTGCTGGAGCTGTCGCTGGGCGGCAAGCAGTCGCTGACCCTGCCCAATGGCGAGACGCGCAGCTTCCTGCAGGATGGCGACACCGTGATCCTGCGCGGCTATGCCGTCAAGGACGGCGCGCGCCGCATCGGCTTCGGCGACTGCGCCGCCACCGTGCTGCCGGCCAAGAGCGCCTGACCTAGGCGATGCAGCTCAAGTGGCTGGCCGATCTGCAGGCCGTCGTCGACGGCGGCAGCTTCAAGGCCGCCGCCGAGCTGCGCCATGTCACCGCGCCGGCCTTCGGGCGCCGGCTCAAGGCGCTGGAGCAATGGGCCGGCGTGCCCTTGTTCGAGCCCGGCAGCCAGCCGCCGCGCCTGAGCGCCGCCGGCCAGCGCCTGTGCGAGCAGGGCCGCGCCACCACGCGCGAGCTGGAGCTGCTGCGCCAGGAGCTGGGCATGGCCGGCCAGGGCGAGCAGCTCGTGCGCCTGGTCACCGGCCGCACCCTGGCGCATAGCGTCGTCGCCGACGCGCTGGCGCCGCTGATGCGCCGCAAGGACGCGCCGCTGGTGCAGGTGATGACGCGGCTGATGAACGAGGCCAGCGAGATGCTGGAGCGCGGCGAGGTCGACATCCTGCTGAGCTACCACCACCCGGTGCTGGCGCTGCGGCTGGACGGCCGCCGCTATCTGCAGGCGCGCGGCGCGGACGACCGGCTGGTGCCGGTGCTGCACGGCCACGCCGGCAAGGCGCTGCCGCGCCTCCTGGCCTACGACCCCGGCCAGGCCCTGGGCCGACTCTTGGACGACCATCTGGCCCATCTGCGCGGCCTGCCGCCGCTGGCCCTGGGCATGCGCTGCGATTCCGTCGATTCGCTGCGCGAATACGCGATGCGCGGCATGGGCCTGGCCTGGCTGCCGCTGTCGATGGTGGCGGCCGATCTGCGCGCCGGCACCCTGAGCCTGTGGGGCGAGCCGGCCTGGCAGATCCCCTTCGAGACGCGGCTGTTCCGCCGCAAGAAGCCGCCCAGCGCGGCGGTGGCCCAGGTCTGGGAGGCGCTGCTGGCGCACAGCCGGCGCGGCTGAGGTCGGCGCATTGCCGTGCCGGCAAGTGGGATTGCCGAATCGGCAATCGGGGTGGGGGTCGGGGCTCGCAAGATGCCGCTTCATCATCCACCCCATCCCAGCCGAGCGCCATGATGATGACGAAGAGAAATTCCCTGCTGTCCCTCCTGGCCGTGGCCTCGCTGGCCCTGCTGGGCCCGGCCGCCCAGGCCCAGAGCGAGGGCTACCCGGCGAAGAAACCGGTCTCCCTGGTCGTCGGCTATGCCGCCGGCGGCAGCGTGGACCTGGTGGCGCGCACCGTCGCGCCCGAGCTGGCCAAGCGCCTGGGCCAACAGGTCATCGTCGAGAACGCCGCCGGCGCCGGCGGCACGCTGGGTGCGCTGAAGGTGGTCAACGCCCCGGCCGATGGCTACACCCTGCTGCTGGGCTCCACCAGCGAGGTGGGCATCAATGCGCTGACCGCGAAGAAGCCGCGCTACAACGCGCTGACCGACCTGGCCCCGGTGGGCATGATCGGCAACCAGCCGCTGGTGCTGGTCGGCACGAGCAAGTTCGCCAATGCCGCCGCCTTCCGCGAGCATGTAGCCGCGCGGCCCGGCAAGCTGAGCTATGCCAGCTCCGGCATCGGCACGCCGCTGCATCTGGCCGGCGAGCTGGTCAAGCGCGACGGCCAGCTGTTCATGCTGCACATCCCCTACCGGGGCGCCGCGCCGATGGTGACCGACCTGCTGGGCGGCCAGGTGGACTTCGCGGTGTTCGTGCTGTCCAGCGCGCTGCCGCATATCCAGGAGGGCCGCATGCAGGCGATCGGCGTCACCACCGCCAAGCGCTCGCCGGCCGCGCCCAACATCCCGGCCCTGGCCGAGACCAAGGCCTTTGCAGGCGTCGACATCGGCGTCTGGTTCGGCCTGTTCGCGCCGGCCAAGACCCCGGCGCCCATCCAGGCACAGCTGCAGAAGGAGCTGCGTGAGGTGCTGCGCCAGCCCGAGGTGATCGCCAAGCTGCAGGCCGCGGGTGTGACCCTGACGCCGGACCTGGACGGCCGCAAGTTCGTGCGCAGCGAGATCGACCGCTTCGCCAAGATCGTCGAGTTCGCCAAGATCGAGACCGAGTAACAGGCCCACCCCCTACGCGCTGCGCGCCCCCTCAAGGGGGCGAGCCCGCAGGACCGGCGGAGCCGGATCCTCGGGCTCCGCGCGGTGGGTCGGTGGGGTGCGGTATGTGATGCTGGAAGAGATACGTAATGACTGAAGAAGTACTGCAAAAGCCCGAGCTGGGCCTGTGGCGCGAGGGCAATACCGGCACCGAGGGCGTCTGGTCCTTCGACAGCGGCAAGCCCGGCCGGCACCTGATGATCTCGGCCCTGGTGCACGGCAACGAGCTGTGCGGTGCCTGGGCGCTCTTGGGCCTGCTGGAGCGCGGCCTGCGGCCGCGGCGTGGCCGCCTGAGCCTGGCCTTTTGCAATCTGGCGGCCTTCGACCGCTTCGATCCCGCACATCATGATGCGGCACGCTTCGTCGACGAGGACCTGAACCGCCAATGGTCGGCCGAGCGCCTGGCCGCGCCGAGCAGCGCGGAGCGCCGCCGCGCCGCGACCCTGCGTCCCTTCGTCGAGGCGGCCGACTGGCTGCTGGACCTGCATTCGATGCACGAGCCTTCGGCGCCGCTGCTGCTGACCGGCGTGCAGCCGCGCAACCTGGTGCTGGCGCGTGCGCTGCAGGGCGAGGCCGCGATCGTGATCGATGCCGGCCATGCGGACGGCGTGCGCATGCGCGACTTCGGCCGCTTCGGCTCCTCCGACGAGGCCGCGCCCGAGACCCGCTCGCTGCTGCTGGAATGCGGCTACCACCTGGACCCCGGCAGCCGCGGCGTGGCCGAGGACTATTGCGCCCGCCTGCTGCTGGCGGCCGGCGTGGTGGACGAGGACGATGTGGCCGCGCTGCTGCCCGGCTGGCTGCGGCGCGATGCGGCGCGGGCGGCACCGGCGCTGCGCGTGCGCGGCGCGGTGGTGGCGCGCAGCGAGCGCTTCCGCTTCAACCAGCCTTTCACGGGGCTGGAGCGCATCGCCGGCGCCGGCACGGTGATCGGCGACAACGACGGCGAGCCGGTCGTCACGCCCTTCGACGATTGCGTGCTGGTGATGCCCTCGACGCGCCAGGCGCGCGCCGGGGTCACGGTGGTGCGCTTCGCCGAGCTGGTCTGAGCCTATTCGACGACCTGCACGCCCTTCCAGAACGCGACGCGGTCCTTCACCGCCTCGGCCCCGGAGCGGGGCTCGGCATAGAACCAGACCGCGTCGGGGTTCATCTCGCCCTTGACCAGCAGCGACAGATAGCTGGCCTGTCCCTTCCAGGGGCAGCTGCTCTTGTGGTTGCTGAAGGCCGTGAACTCGCGCTTCAGCGCGGTCGCGGGGAAGTAATGGTTGCCTTCGACGACGACGGTGTCGTCGCTCTCGGCGATCACGGTGTTGTTCCAGATGGCTTTCATGCGCGGGGGCCTTGTTGCGGGTTGGCGGCGATTATGCGGCGCTCGGTGCCTGCAGCCAGAGCAGGGCGAACCAGTCGCGCTCGTCGCTCCACACCGGGCCGGCCGTGAAGCCGGCGCGCGCCGCCAGGGCCTGGAAGCCCTCGACGCTGAACTTGTGCGAATTCTCGGTGTGCAGGGTCTCGCCGGCCTCGAACTCGTAGCTGCGGTGCTCCAGCTGCAGGGTCTGGCGGCGCGTACTCTGCAGATGCATCTCGATGCGCTGCAGCGGCGCGTTGTAGAAGGCGCTGTGCACGAAGCCCGCCGGGTCGAACTGCGCGCCCAGCTCGCGGCGCGCGCGCTCCAGGATGTTCAGGTTGAAGGCCGCGGTGACGCCCTGGGCATCGTTGTAAGCCGCATGCAGCACCGCCGGGTCCTTGACCAGGTCCACCCCGATCAGCAGCGCGCCGCCGCGCAGCTCATGCGCCGCCATGCGCAGGAAGTCCAGCGCTTCCGCGGGCGCGAAGTTGCCGATGCTGGAGCCGGGGAAGAAGCCGATGCGCCGGCCCTGCGCCGGCCGCGCCGGCAGGTCGTGCGGACGGGTGAAGTCGGCCACCACCGGGCGGATCGCCAGCGCCGGCTGCTCGGCCTGCAGCGCGGCGCAGGCGGCCAGCAGATGCTCGCCCGAGATGTCCACCGGCACGAAGCTGTGCGCGACCTCCAGGCGCTCCAGCAGCAGCCGCACCTTGCGCAGCGAGCCGGCGCCATATTCGACCAGCTGCGCGCCGGGGCCGGTCAGCGCGGCGATCTCGGGTGCGTGGCGGCGCAGCAGGGCCAGCTCGGTGCGGGTCGGGTAGTACTCGGGCAGCTCGCAGATGCGCTCGAACAGCGCCGAGCCGGCCGCGTCGTAGAAATATTTGGGCGAGATCGCACGCGGGCGCTGGCGCAGCGCCTGGTGCAGGTCCTGCGCGAAGCCGCCGTCGGCGGGGACCAGCTGCAGATGCGGATGGGCTTGGGGGTGCAGGGCGGGCGGGGTCATGTCTTGCTGCCTTCCTCGATGTCGCGCGCCAGGCGCAGGCCACTGAACTGCCAGCGCGCGGCCGGCGGGAAGAAATTGCGGTAGCTCGGCCGTGCATGGCCGGGCGGCGTCGCCAGGCTGGCGCCGCGCAGCACCAGCTGGCCCACCATGAACTTGCCGTTGTATTCGGCGGCCGGGCCGGCCAGCGGGCGAAAGCCCGGGTAGGGGTGGTAGGCCGAGCGGGTCCATTGCCAGGCGGCGTCGTAGAGCTGGGCCAGGCCGGCAAGGCCGGTGGCCGCGGCCTCCCATTCGAACTCGCTGGGCAGGCGCGCGCCGGCCCAATCGGCATAGGCGGCGGCCTCGAAGAAGCTCAGGCCCAGCACCGGCGCGTCCGGGTCCAGCGGCCGCACGCCGGCCAGTCCGAACACCTGCCAGTCGCGCGCCGGCGCGCGCGGGTCGCCGGGTTCCAGCCAGTAGGCCGGCGCCTGCCAGCCCTGAGCCTGCACCTGGGCCCAGCCGTCGGAGAGCCAGAACTCGGGCCGTCGGTAGCCGCCGTCGGCAATGAACTCCGCATAGTCGCCGCAGCTGACCAGGCGGTGTGCGATCTCGAACGGGGCCAGCAGCACCTCGTGGCGCGGCCCCTCGTTGTCGAAGGCGAAACCCTGGCCGTCATGCCCCAGCTCGAGCCGCCCGCCGGCGTGACGCAGCCAACGCAGCGGGCCGCTCGCGCGGGCCGCGCGCAGCGAGGTGTCGGCATCGTAGGCCGGCAGCAGCGGGTTGCAGGAGAAGGCGTGCAGGATGTCGGTCAACAGCAGCTCCTGGTGCTGCTGCTCATGCTGCAGCCCCAGCTCCAGCACCGGCAAGGCGCGTGCCCAGGTGTCGGCGTCGCATTGCTCGATCAGCTCCCACATCGCCGCGTCGACATGGGCGCGGTAGGCGCGCACCGCGTCCAGCGAGGGCCGGCTCAGCAGGCCGCGCTGCGGGCGCGGATGGCGCGGGCCCAGCGCCTCGTAATAGGAGTTGAACAGGTAGAAGAAGCGCTCGTCGAAGGCGCGATAGCCGGGCCGGTGCGGGCGCAGCAGCAGGGCCTCGAAGAACCAGCTGGTGTGGGCCTGGTGCCATTTGGCCGGGCTGGCGTCGGGCATCGACTGCAGCGCCTGGTCCTCGGCACTGAGCGGCGCGGCCAGCGCCAAGGTATGGGCGCGCAGCGCCTGGTAGCGGGCCGCCATGGCCGCGCGCTGCGCCTGCGAATCGGATGCGGACATGATGCGGTCGGCTCCCCTGAATGATGGCTCGCTGCAGGGTAGCGCAGGCCCCTGTCCAAACATGGCAGCAGCGGGGCCCGCGCGTCCGGGCTCCGCCATCGTCATCGCGGCGTCCGGGCTTCGCAGGCATGATAGGCGCCGCCCGCAATTCCTACAGGGCAAACCTCGATAGGCGGATAGTTCGCCATACATACGATATGGTCTCTATTCGAACATTGGCGATCACGATGGAGACAAGATGATCAGCAGCAGCAAGCGGCCGAAGATCGGATGGCGCCACCTGGCGATGCTCGCCGGTGGCCTGTGGGGCGCCTCGTTCGCGATCGCGCAAGACGTGACCCTCAAGGTGCACCACTTCTGGCCGCCCGGCGCGATGCCGCCGACCAAGATCCTGCAGCCCTGGTGTGACAGGATCGCGGCCGACTCCGGCAACAAGCTGAAATGCCAGATCTTCCCGGCGATGCAGCTGGGCGGCACGCCGGCGCAGCTGATCGACCAGGCCAAGGACGGCGTGGTCGACATCGTGTTCACCCTGCCGGGCTATACCGCCGGGCGCTTCCCGATCATGGAGGTGTTCGAGCTGCCCTTCATGAACAACTCGGCCGAGGCCGGCGCGCGCGCCGCCTGGGATTTCTACGGCAAATACGGGGTCAAGGAATTCCCCGGCATCAAGCCGCTGCTGTTCAGCATCCATGACGAGGGCTATCTGCACACGCGCGACAAGCAGATCAGGACCATGGCCGACCTGAAGGGCCTGAAGCTGCGCGCGCCGACCCGCCAGACCAACAAGCTGCTGGCCTCGCTGGGCGCCACGCCGGTGGGCATGCCGCTGCCGGCGGTGGCCGATGCGGTGAGCAAGGGCACGATCGACGGCTTCGCGCTGCCCTGGGAGGTGATCCCCTCGGTCAAGCTGCACGAGATGGTGAAGTTCCACACCGAGACCGATCTCTCGCGCCCGGCGCTGTACTCGGCGCTCTTCATCCTGGCGATGAATCAGGCCCGGTACGACGGCCTGCCGGCCGAGCTGAAGGCGGTGATCGACCGCAACAGCGGCGCGGGCCTGTCGCAGCAGGCCGGCAAGACCTGGGACGAGAGCCAGGCGGTCGGCCGCAAGCCCGCGACGGACCGCGGCAACAGCTTCTACACCCTGCCGGCGGCCGAGGTGGATCTGTGGATCAAGGCCAGCCATCCGCTCTATGACGACTGGGTGGCCGACATGGACAAGCGCGGCCTGCCCGGCAAGCAGATGCTGAAGGACGCCCAGGACCTGCTGGTCAAGTACCGCAAGTGAGCGGCCTGCTGCGCCGGCTGGCGCTGATCAGCGCGCTGGCCGGCTGCGCCTGCGCCTGTCTGGTGGCGCTGCTGACGGTGGCCAGCATCGCCGGCCGCTCGCTGTGGTCGCGTCCGATCCCGGGCGATGTGGAGCTGAGCCAGTTCGGCATCGCGCTTTGCATCGCGCTGTGCCTGCCCTGGTGCCAGCTGCAGCGCGCCAACATCATCGTCGACTTCTTCACCCAGAAGATGGCGCCGCGTCCGCGCGGCCTGCTGGACGCGGTCGGCGCGCTGCTGCTGGCGCTGATGGTGGGTCTCCTGGCCTGGCGCACCATGGTGGGCGCGCTGTCGGTGCGCGAGGCCGGCGAGGCGACGATGATCCTGGACCTGCCGATGTGGATCAGCTATGCGGCGCTGGGGCCGGGTCTTGCCCTGACCGCGCTGATCGCGCTGGCCCAGGTGCTGCCCCATCTGCGCGGGGAGCCGGCCGCATGAGCGGCGCGGGTATCGGCGGCGCCATCTTCGCGGCGATGCTGCTGCTGATGGCGCTGCGCGTGCCGATCGCGGCGGCGATGTTCATCCCCGGCGCGGTCGGCTACTGGCTGATGACCAGCGACATGGCGCTGCTGAACACGATGAAGGGCAGCGCGGTGGCGCGGCTCTCGGTCTACGACCTGTCGGTGATCCCGCTGTTCCTGCTGATGGGCCAGTTCGCGACCCAGGGCGGCCTGAGCCGTGCGCTGTTCAAGGCCGCGGCGGCCTTCGTCGGCCATGTGCGTGGCGGCTTGGGCATGGCGGCGATCCTGGCCTCGGCGGCCTTCGGCGCGGTCTGCGGCTCGGGCGTCGCCACCTCGGCGACGATCACCCAGGTGGCCTATGGCGAGATGAAGGTCCATGGCTACGCCGGCCGGCTCTCCACGGCGACCCTGGCCACCGGCGGCACCCTGGGCATCCTGATCCCGCCCTCGGTGCCGCTGGTGGTCTACGCGATCCTGACCGAGCAGAACATCGCCAAGCTGTTCGCCGCGGCGATGCTGCCGGGCATCCTGGCGGCGCTGGGCTATATCGTCGTGATCTGGATCTACTGCCGGCTGCGCCCCGAACTGGCCACGCCCGCGGCGGCGCAGCCCTGGGCCCAGCGCTGGCGCGCGCTGCTGGGCGTCTGGCCAATCGTGCTGATCTTCGTGCTGGTGTTCGGCGGCATCTACGGCGGCCTGTTCTCGCCGACCGAGGGCGCGGCGGTCGGTGCCCTGTCCACCTTCGTGCTGGGCCTGGCGCGGCGCGAGCTGGGCTGGGGCGGCATCAAGCGCAGCTTCCTGGGCACGGCCGAGACCTCGGCGATGGTGTTCATGATCTTCCTGGGCGCCGACATGATGAACGCGGCGCTGGCGCTGACCCAGATGCCGGCCCATCTGGCCGAATGGGTGGGGCACCAGCAGGTGCCGCCGCTCTTGATCGTCGCCGGCGTGCTGGCCTTCTACGTGCTGCTGGGCTGCGTGATGGACGAGTTGTCGATGCTGCTGCTGACCATTCCGGTGATCTTCCCGACCATCATGAGCCTGGACCTGTGGGGCCTGACGCCGGAGCACAAGGCGATCTGGTTCGGTATCTTGGTGCTGACCACAGTGGGCATCGGCCTGCTGGCGCCGCCGGTGGGGCTCAATGTCTATGTGGTCAACAGCCTGGCGCGCGAGGTGCCGATGAGCGAGACCTACAAGGGCGTGTTCCCCTTCCTGGCCTGGGACGCGTTGCGCCTGCTGCTGCTGCTGTTCGTACCTTCGTTAAGTCTGGCCTTCGTGCGGCTGCTGACATAGCCGTGTCATGGCGCGGCCCTAGGCTGCTGGCATGTCCGCCGCCCATTCCGATCATGAGGACCTGTACGGCTCCACCCTGCTGAGCCTGCAGCAGGTGCGCGCGCTGGTGCGCACCGTCGAGGGCGCGCTGGCGCTGCGCCACAGCGCGCAGTTCTTCGTCTGGACCCAGGGCAGCCTGCAGCAGCTGCTGCCGCACCAGCTGCTACTGTGCGGCGCCTACCAGCGCAGCAGCCGCGAGCTGCGCTTCGAGTTGTTCAACAACGCACCGCTGCCGCCCGGCCTGGCCGAGGCCCTGTGCGGCCCCGGCTCGGCCCTGCTGCGGCGGCTGCAGTCGGACTGGCTGGCGCTGGGGCAGGGCCGGCCGCTGCTGTTGCCGGCCGAGGGCCTGGGACTGCCGGGCTTTGCGCAGCTGCTGATGCACGGCGTGTCGCGCCCGCAGCGGCCCAGCGAGATCGAGAGCTTCTTCCTGTTGGCCCATGCCGAGCCGGTCTACGGGCCGCGCCAGGGCGTGCTGCTGGAGCTGCTGACGCCGCATCTGCACAGCGGCTGGCTGCGTGCGCAGGGCGGCGTCGCCCCGGCCCGCGCGCCGGAGCGGCATGCATCATCGGCGCTGCCGACCGGCCTGACCGAGCGCGAGCACCAGGTGCTGCACGGTCTGCGCGAGGGCCTGAGCAATCAGCAGATCGCCGCCGATCTGGCGATCAGCGCGCTGACGGTGAAGAACCATGTGCAGCGCATCCTGCGCAAGCTCGGCGCCAGCAACCGCGCCCATGCGGTGGCGCGCGCGCAGGGCCTGCCGCGGCTGTCCTCGGGCGAAGGGTTCTGATCCCCCGCCGCGCGGCAGCGTAGACTTGCCCCACCGGATACCGGCGCGCCATGACGCCGGTGCCACCCCAGGGAGGTTTCTCGAATGCCTGTTGCCTTATCGCGTCACGGCTGCAGATCGGCCGCTTGTTCCCACATCGCCCGTTTCACCGCATGAGCGCGCGCCTGCGCCGCGGCTTTTTTCTGCTGCTGCTCGCCGCGCTGGCGATGGGTCCCGCCCACGCCAGCGAGGACGGCCAGCGCCATCAGATCACCTGGAACCTGGTCGACTGGCCGCCCTTTTATCTGCTGAAGGACGGCCAGCCGCCGGCCACGCCGGAGGAACTGGGCGAGGGTGCGATCGACGGCTTCCTGCGCCTGGTGCTGCAGCGCCTGCCGCAGTACCGGCACCGCTTCGTGGTGCTGAACGCGCCGCGCGCCGAGGTCGAGCGCAAGGCGGGCCTGGGCCTGTGCTCCCCCAGCTCGATGCGCACGCCCGAGCGGCTGAAGGACCGCTACTTCACGCCGGCCCTGCCGACCGTGCAGCTGCAGCTGGTGATGCAGCGCGAGCGGGCCGCGCAGCTGGTGAACGGCCGCCGTGCGTCGCTGCGCGAGCTGGCGCGGCGCGGCGATCTGGAGGGCGTGATCCTGAACAAGCGCCATTACGGCCCGGAGCTGGAGCCCTGGCTGCAGCCGGAGCGTGGCGTGCGCGCGATCGTCGCGCCCAAGGCCGCCAACCTGCTGGCGATGCTGGAGGCCGGGCGCATGGACTACACGCTGGAATATCCGATGGTGGTCGCGCATCACCAGGCGCAGCAGCGGCCCGGGCGCCAGCCGACCCTGGTGAGCCTGCCGATCGAGGAGGCCGGCGAGCCGCCCATCGGCTATTTCTCCTGCAACCGCAATGCCTGGGGCAAGGCGGTGATCGCCGACCTGGACCGGGCGCTGCGCGAGGTGGCGGCGCTGCCCGAGGCGGCGCAGATCTACCAGCGCTGGCTGGCGCCCGAGCTGGCGGCCAGCGAGCGCCAGCGCTTCGAGCGCTTCTTTGCCGCGCGGGCGCGCGGCGGGGTCAGGATCGAATAGCGGGCCGCGAGCGGGCCCAGGCGGCGCACAGGGTCGCCAGCGCCAGCCCCAGTGCGATGCCCAGGGCGTCGGCCAGCACATCTCGCGCATCGGCGCTGCGCGGCGGCAGCTGGGATTGCGCCAGCTCGATCAGCACGCCATAGCCCACAAGGCCCAGCGGCGACCACAGCCAGCGCGCGCGCGCCGCGGGCCAGGCGAAGAAGGCGCTGAAGGCCAGCGCGCCGAAGGCCAGCAGATGGTTGAGCTTGTCCCAGCCGCTGTCCAGGGTCTTGGGTGGTGCCGGCGACAGGGCCAGATAGCTGATGGCCAGCAGCAGGATCAGCAGCAGGCCGCGCCAGGCGCGGCGATGCTGCAGCAGTGTCTCGAGCAGGTGCTTCTTCATGCGATCTCCGGGGGCGCCGATGATAAGACGCCCCCGGGATGCCTCAGAAGTCGCGCCGCCAGCTCAGGCTCAGGCTGCGCCCGCGGCCGGCGTAGTAGTCCTCGTTGGTGCCGGCGTAGTTGGCCTCGCTGTAGTAGGTGATGTACTGGCGATCCAGCAGGTTCTCCACGCCCAGGCTCAGCTCGCCCCAGGGCGAGGCCCAGCGCGCCGACAGGTCCAGCAGGGTGTAGCCCTTGAAATGCTCGTCCAGCTTGACCGCGCCCGCGCGCTTGCCCACATTGGCGTCGCGCGGCCGGAAATGCTGGGCCGTCAACTGGGCGCTCATGGCCGGGGCGAACTGCCACTGGCCGGCCAGCACCAGCTTGTCCGGGCCTTGCGCGCGCGCGCCCAGGTCCAGGTCCATCGGCAGCTTGGGGCCGGCGGCGGTGCGGCCGCGGGTCTGCGAGTAGATGGCGTTGAGGCGCAGATCGCGCAGGGCCTGCCATTCGCCGCTGAACTCGAAACCGTTCACCGTGATCGGCACGCGCTGCACCACGCCCAGGCCGTTGCTGACGATGGTCTGGGTGCCCAGCTCGGAATGCGAACGATAGACCGAGGTGGAGAAGGCCGCCGTCTTGCCGCGCCAGGCCAGGCCCAGCTCGCGGTTGTCGGTCACCACCGCCTGCAGGTCGACCAGCTTGTTGACCGACTGCCCGGCGGCCCGCACCGCCCGCAGCACCACGCCCACATCGGTGGGGCCGAAGCCCTCGTTGTAGGAGGCGAAGGCGGACCAGCCGCTCTTGCCGAAGCGCCAGACCCCGCCCAGGCTCTTGACCAGCTTGTCGGCCTCGCGCTCCCCGCCGGTCACCTCGCGGTGGCCGTAGAAGGCCAGGGTCTTGAAGGTGTCCACGCGCAGGCGGCTGCGCTCGTCGCGCAGGCCGCCACGCAGGGTCAGGTTGCCCAGCTCGTACTCCAGCTGGGTGAAGGGCGCGATGCTGCGGTACTTGAGCGGCGGCATCCAGAAACGCTCGGTCATCAGCAGGGGCTGGGACGAGATGTCGTTCAGCACATCCACGCCCACGCTCAGCTCCAGGCCCAGCAGACCCAGGTCGGGCCGCACCCAGCTGCTGCGCAGGCCCCATTTGTCCGCCCGCAGCTCGCTGCGGTCCACCAGGGTGCCGACCGGCGCGATGGCTGCGTCCTGGAAGACATTGAAGATGGTGCCGGTCAGGCTGGCCTTGAAGTCCTGCTTGAACAGCTGCAGGCTGGCATGGCCCCCGCCCAGATCGGCATGGGTCCACTCCAGGCTGGCCGAGCGCACCTGGTTGCGCGGTGCGCCGAAGTTGCGGTGGACGCGTTTGGCGCTGGTGGGGCGGCCGGTCAAACGATCACCCGGCACGTCGCTCCAGTCGCTGAAGCCGTCGGCCTGGTATTGGTTGACCATCAGCTGCACGCGCTGGGCACCGAAATCCTTGCCCAGCTTGAGGAACACATCGGCCGACTTGTGCAGCGACTCGGCGCCCAGCGGGCGGCCGTCGCCATCCACGCCGATGCCTTGCCGGCGTGTGCCCAGATAGGCCAAGGCATCGAAGCCGTCGGCGCCCTCGCTCTTGTGGCTCAGCATATAGCCGGCCTTCCAGCTTTGCGTGTCCTCATGCCCCTGGGTGCCGAACTTCAGCTGCAGGCTGTGGCGGGTGCCGACCTGCTTGGGGCTGCGGGTGATGGTGTTGATGATGCCGCCGGTCGCACCCATGCCCTGCACGGCCGAGGCACCGCTGACCACCTCGATGCGTTCCACGATCATGGGGTCGGCGAAGTAGCCCTCGCGGCCACCGGCGCGCAAGGGGTTGGTCTGCGGGATGCCGTCCAGCAGCAGCAGGGCGCTGCGCCCGCGCAGGCTCTCGCCAAAACTGCTCAGCTTCTGGCGCGACGGCGAATAGCCCGGCACCGCCAGGGACAGCAGCTGGCTGGGGTCCTCGCTGACCAAGGTCTGGCGCTCGATCTCATCGCGCGCAATGATGCTGATCGCCCCCGGAATCTTCTCCACCGCCTTGGCGCCGCGCGTGGCCGTCACCACCACGCGCTCCAGCGCGTCCTTGGAGGTGGCGTCGGCGGCTTCGAGGGCTGTGGACGAGGCAGCGGGCTCGTTTTGCGCGCCGGCCATGCCGGCCGTCAGCAGGGTGGCCAGGCCCAGGGTGGCACAGGGCAGGGGGCGACGGGAGCGCGCGGCGCGGCGCGGGCGCCTGGAGGGAGCGAATTGGGTCACGGTGACTGAAGGTCGATGGCGAGAGTGAGCAGCCCGGCGACGCCGAGGAGGCTCATCAGGCCCAGCCCAATGTCACCAGCGGCGTCGCAACAAGGCCCGAAGGCAGGCTGGACGGAGGGGCTGGCTGTGGCGGCTGGCGATGAAGATCTGCCGCCGCACCCGACGCGAGAGGGTCGGACGGGCAGGTAGGTTGCGCATTCTAGTGAGAATCATTCTCAACAATGAGGATCGCGGGGCGCAGCGAGGCCAGGGCGCGACAGGTGGTGCGGCCCGCGCAAGCCCAAATCACGAGCCCGGCTCAGGCCGGTGCGAGCCGGGTCGGCCGCTCAGCCCCGCCGTCCTGCGGCACGGGCGCGCGCTCGGCCAGCCTTGCGACGATCTGGCCGAGGCGGCGGATCGCGGCGTCCATCTTCGGCGTCCAGGGGTCGCCGTACTGCAGGCGGATGAAATGGTCGAAGCGCCGGCTGGTGCTGAAGGCGGCGCCCGGCGCGACGCCGATATGCTCCAGCCGCGCCAGCGCGAACACCTCTCGCGAGTCGACATGGCGCGGCAGCTCGATCCACATCAGCAGGCCGCCCTGCGGCATCGAGAGCCGGCAGCCCATCGGGAAGTAGCGCGCCACCGCCTCGGCCATGTGCTGGGCCTGCGAGCGCAACGCGGCGCGCAGCCGGCGCAGATGGTGGTCGTAGCCGCCGTCGCGCATGAACTGGGCCAGCACCTCCTGCTGCAGCATCGGGCAGGCCACCGAGGTGCGCATCTTCAGCGCCTGGGTCTTCAGGAAATGCCGGCCCGGCGCGATCCAGCCGATGCGGTAGCCCGGCGCGACGGTCTTGGTGAAGGCCGAGCAGAGCATCACATTGCCGTCGCGGTCGAAGCTCTTGAGCGTGGGCGGGCGCTGCTCGCCGAAATGCATCTCGCCGTAGATGTCGCTCTCGATGATGGTGACGCCGCGCTCGGCCAGCATCGCGACCAGGCGGCGCTTGTGCTCGATCGGCATCAGGCTGCCGGTCGGGTTCGGGAAGTTGGGCAGCAGGATGCAGGCCTTGACCGCGCCGGGCTTTTGCGTCGCGAAGTCCAATGCTTCCAGCGACAGGCCGGTGCGCGGGTGGCTGGGGATCTCGAGCACCTTCATGCCCAGACTCTCGTTGACCTGCAGCAGGTGGAAGTAGGTGGGCGACTCCAGCACGATGGTGTCGCCCGAGGCGGCCACCGAGCGCAGCGCCAGATAGACCGCCTCCAGCCCGCCGTTGGTGATCACGATCTCGTCGGGCCGCAGCTGCACGCCGGAGCTGACCGCGCGGCGCGCGATCTCCTGGCGCAGCGCGGCGCTGCCGGTCATGTGGTAGCCGGAGGCGTATTCCGGATGGCGCCGGTTCACGCTGGCGGTCAGCTGCTGCAGCTTGGCCTCGGGCAGCAGGGCGCGCGACGGCGCGGCATGAAAGCGCGGCATCGCCAGCGGGTCGTCGACGATGTAGAGGAACTCCTGCAGCACCTGGTCCATGTTGACGAAGGAGGCGCCCTCCATGCGCAGGTCCAGCTGCGGCTCGGGCAGCAGCTGGCGCTGCTCGGCGACGAAGTAGCCGGACTTGGGGCGCGCCTGCACCACGCCGCGGTTCTCCAGCCAGCGGTAGGTCTGCAGCGCGGTGCTGAGGCTGACCTTGTGCTGCTGGCTCAGCGCGCGCACCGAGGGCAGGCGGTCGCCGGCGCGCATCGCGCCGCTGGCGATCGCCTTCTCGATCTGGCTCGCGAGGCGCTGGTACAGCGGCTGGGGCGCGGCTTGCTCGTCATTCATGATGAAGCCATTGTGACGAGGCGGCTCGATTCCGTACCAGTACAGATGTGGTCTTCTGGTGCCATGACAGACGTGCCCTGTGCGCATCTGTTCTGCCTGCGATTGGCCGGCGCTGGGTCTGTCGCGCCGGGCGGCACTTGCCGACACTGAGGCTCTATCCGTCGTCGTCAAGGAGTCCGCCATGTCATTGAGCCTGAACCACGCCGCGGTCCTGCAGCTGCAGGACGGCGATCTGCATGCGCTCGACGCGATCTGGCTGACGGTGCTGGAGGGGCGGGTCTGGGTCACGCGGGCCGAGGACCCGCAGGACCATTTCATCGGCCCGGGCGGCAGCCTGCGCCTGGAGCCGGGCAGCCTGGCGCTGCTGGGCGCCGAGGGCGCGGCGCGGGTGCGGCTGGCGCCGCTGGTCGAACCCACGCCGCGGCCCGCTCGGCCGCCGGCACCGGGCTGGGGCCGCCGGCTGCGCGACGGCCTTCAGGCGGCGCTGGGGCCGGCGCCGGCCTGAGCCTCGGAAGTTCGCGTACGCTGCGGCTCGTCCTCGACAAGGAGCCGCCCCGATGTCTTTCCCCATCAACCGGCGCCAGGCCCTGCTCGCGATTACCGCGGCCGGCCTGACGCGCGGCGCCTCGGCCCAGGCGACACCGCCGGCACTGGCCGATATGCATACCCATCTGGGGCGCCGCACCAGCGCGGGCTCGAGCCTGGACCTGGCCGCGGAAATGAAGGCCAACCGGGTGCTGCTGGCGGCCTGGGCCTACTCGTCGGACCGGCATTGGATCAAGCGCATGCCGGACGGTATCCACCAGGTGGCCGAACCGAACCCGGCGCGCATCGCGCAGGGCATGCGCGAGGAGCTGCGCTTCAGCCGCCGTTATGCCGAGGAGAACGGGCTCGGCCTGGTGCTGACGGCGGCGGATGTCGACCGCGCGCTGGCGGGCCGGCCCAGCGTGGTGCTGGCGGCCGAGGGGGCGGATTTCATGCAGGGGCGCATGGCCCTGCTGGACGAGGCCTACGAGGGCGGCCTGCGGCATCTGCAGCTGGTGCATTACAGCCGCAACGCGGTGGCCGACATCCAGACCGCGTCGCCGCAGCATGGCGGCCTGAGCGAGTTCGGCCGCGAGCTGCTTCGCCGGGCGCAGGCCAGGGGCCTGCTGGTCGACCTGGCCCATTGCAGCGAGACCGCGGTGCGGCAGGCGCTGGAGGTCTCGCGCCGGCCGATGGTCTGGTCGCATGGCTGGGTCGACGACGGGCCGGGCTCCTTCGACGACCGGCTGGGCTGGCTGCGGCGCCGGCTCTCGCTGGCCAACGCGCGGGCGATCGCGGCTGCCGGTGGCGTGGTCGGGCTCTGGGGTCTTGGCCTGAGCCGACCGACCGGCGCCTGGCCGGTCGGCCGCAACGATCCCAAGGGCTATGCCCGCGCGCTGCGGGCCCTGGTCGAGCGGCTGGGGTCGGACCATGTGGCGCTGGGCACGGACCTGGCGGGTGTCGGCGAGTCGGGCTCGGTCAACAGCTATGGCGAGGTGCGCCAGGTGATCGAGGCGCTGCAGGCGGCCGGCCTAAGTGCCGAGGCGCTGGCCAAGGTGGCCCATGGCAACTACGCGCGAGTACTGCGGGCGGCGCTGGCGACCGGCTGAGGTCGAGAGCGCCTGCCGGCAAGAAAAAAGCCGCAGCGCCCGAGGGCGTTGCGGCTTTTGTGATCTTGGTGCCGGAGAGAGGAGTCGAACCCCCGACCTTCTCATTACGAATGAGCTGCTCTACCAACTGAGCTACACCGGCGCTGCTGGTTCGCCGTGACGGTGAACGAACAGAGCCTAAGACTATAGCGTGTTTGGGGCGCTTTCGCAAGGATCCCGTCCGCTCCAGGCCTGAACGCGGTCGAAGCCGCGTGGCTTGTCGCCGGCATGGGATTTGATGCCGGGACGCAACGCGAACACCCGAAACAAGGGCCCGGGCTGGCTCGAAAAGCCCATCCCGGCCTGTTTGACGTCTTCATGAAATTTTCATCGGGCGCCCAGCGCACGCTCATTTTTCGCGGGTGTTTTGGCCGGGAGGCCCGTGTTCATCGGGGTTATGGCGAAATTTTGCGGATGAATGAATTTCTTATCCGTTGTTGATGCGAGACGTAATTGGTGTTTGCCCCTGGGCTTTGCTGGATTGCGTCTTGGGGCTCTGCTGCAATAGGCCCGCTCGACCTCCGTCCACCGGAGGGGCTGGATGCCGGGGGTAGTTTCATCCCCGCCTTGCTGCCGAGAAGTTTTTTGGAGTATTGAGAATGAAGAAATCACTGGTTGCACTGGCTGCTCTGGCCTCCTTCGCCGGCGTCGCCTCGGCCCAATCGTCGGTCACGCTGTTCGGCGTGGTCGATCTGGCCGCCCGCTACACCAAGGCCAATGGCCAGAACAACAAGCAGCTGGCCAATGATGGCAAGTCCTCCAGCCGCTTCGGTATCCGCGGCGAGGAAGACCTCGGCGGCGGCCTGAAGGCCGGTTTCTGGCTGGAAAGCCCGCTGGCTGCCGACACCGGCGCCGCCGGCAACGAAGGCCGCTTCTGGGATCGTCGCGCCACCGTCAGCCTGATGGGCGAGTTCGGTGAAGTGCGTCTGGGCCGCGGCAAGACCTCGCACCGTCTGGTCGTCGACGACTTCGACGTGCACACCACGACCGGCCTGGGTGGCATCTACCGCCTGTACAGCTCGCTGGGCAACACCGTTGACAGCGTGAACCGTTCGGACAACCAGGTGCAGTACTTCCTGCCCGGCAAGCTGAATGGCGTGTACGGCTCGGTGGAAGCCGCTGCTGGCGAAGGCGCCGACGGCAAGAAGTCGATCGGTGGCCGTCTGGGTTACAAGGCCGGCCCGCTGCATGTGGCCGGCGCTTACCAGACCACCGACGTCAAGTCGTCGAAGTACAAGCTGGGCAGCCTGGGCGCCAGCTACGACTTCGGCATCGCCAAGGCCAATGTGCTGCTGAGCCAGGCCAAGTTCGGCGCCCTGAAGCAGAGCATCTTCACGATCGGCGCCGTGGTGCCGGTGGGCGCCGCCGGTCAAGTCCTGGCCCAGTTCAGCAAGGCCAGCGGCAACGCGGCCGTGGACAAGTCGGTCGGCGGCGACGCCAAGATGTACTCGCTGGGCTACGAGCACAACCTGTCCAAGCGCACCGCGCTGTACACGACCGCGTCGTACATCGACAACGGCGTGAACACCAACTTCCGCGTGGCCAGCAACGCCGTGCTGGCTGCCAAGGGCGGCCGTTCGGGCGGCGTGGACGTGGGCATCCGCCACAGCTTCTAAGCCGACAAGGTCTCGCCCCGGTTCCGGCCGGGGCGGCCAACAAAAAGCCCGCCGATCGGCGGGCTTTTCTCATGGGGCCTTGGAAGCGTTCAGGCCTCGGGATCGAGGTGGTAGGCGGTGACCCGCTCGACCTCGTTCTTCGAGCCCAGCACCACCGCGACACGCTCATGCAGCTTGCTCGGCTGCAGGTCCAGGATGCGCTGGCGGCCGTTGGTGGCCAGGCCGCCGGCCTGCTCGACGATGAAGCCCATCGGATTCGCCTCGTACATCAGGCGCAGCTTGCCGGCCTTCTCGGGCTCGCGCTTGTCCCAGGGGTACATGAAGACGCCGCCGCGGGTCAGGATGCGATGCACGTCGGCCACCATCGAGGCGATCCAGCGCATATTGAAGTCCTTAGCCCTAGGGCCTTCCTTGCCGGCCAGGCATTCGTCGATATAGCGCTTCACCGGGGCGTCCCAGTGGCGCATGTTCGACATATTGATCGCGAACTCCTTGGTGTCGGCCGGGATCTGCAGATGTTCCTGGGTCAGCACCCAGGAGCCCTGTTCGCGGTCCAGCGTGAACATCGCGACGCCGTCGCCGACGGTCAGCACCAGGGTGGTCTGCGGGCCGTAGATGCAATAGCCGGCCGCGGCCTGCTGCTTGCCGGGCTGCAGGAAATCCTCCTCGCTGATGCCGCGCTGGTTGTTGACCTTGCGCAGCACCGAGAAGATGGTGCCGATCGAGACATTGACGTCGATATTGGACGAGCCGTCGAGCGGATCGAACAGCAGCAGGTATTCGCCCTGCGGATAGCGGTTCGGCACCACGTGGATGCTGTCCATCTCCTCGCTGCCCATCGCGGCGAGGTGGCCGCCCCATTCATTGGCCTCGATCAGCACCTCGTTGGCGATGATGTCCAGCTTCTTCTGCACCTCGCCCTGCACGTTCTCGGAGCCGGCGCTGCCCAGCACATCGCCGAGCGCGCCCTTGTTGACTTGAATCGCGATGCGCTTGCAGGCGCGGGCCACCACCTCGATCAGCAGGCGCAGCTGGGCCGGGATATGGCCATGCTCGCGTTGCTGCTCAACGAGGTACTGGGTCAGACTGATGCGGTTTGCCATGCAGGCGCTCCTTCGAGTTTGGAATCCTTGCTGCGCGCCGGCGTCTCAGCCGCCCGAGGCCAGCTGGCGCTCGATGATCTCGCGCACGTCGTTGCTGAGCTCGGCCTTGGCCGCGACGCGGGCGATCGCCTCGCGCGCACCGGCTCGGTAGGGCTCGGCCAGCGTGGTCCAGCGGTCCAGCGCGCGCGCCAGGCGGCCCGCCACCTGCGGGTTGATCGCATCCAGCGTCAGCACCTGGTCGGCCCAGAACACATAACCGGCGGCATCGGCGCGGTGGAAGGCGGCCGGGTTGAACAGGCCCAGCGAGAAGATCAGGCTGCGTGCGCGGTTCGGGTTCTTCAGACTGAAGTCCGGGTGCTTGAGCAGCTGCTTGACCTTGGCGAAGCTCTTGCCCTCGCGCTCCGGCGCGCGGGCCTGCAGCGAGAACCACTTGTCGATCACCAGCGCTTCGCCCTTGAACTGGGCGTGGAAGCGCGCCAGCGCGGGTTCGGCCAGTTCGGCATGGGCGTTGACCAGGGCTGCCAGCGCGCCCATGCGGTCGGTCATGTTGGTGGCGTCCTTGAAGCGCTGATAGGCGCGGCCGGGCCAGACGGTGTCGCCGCTGCGCGGTGCGTCCAGCACCAGCATCGCCAGCGCCAGATTGGCCAGGGCGCGCTTGCCACTCGAGACCGGGTCGGGCTGGTAGCCGCCGCCGACCTGATTGGCCTCGAAGGCGGCGATCCAGTCCTCGCGCAGCGCGCCTGCCAGCTGGGTCTGGGCGGCCTCGACCGCGGCATGGATGGCCTGCGGGTCCACCACGTCCAGCTGCTCGGCGATATAGGCCTCGCCCGGCAGGGTCAGGGCCAGCTCCTTGAAGGCCGCGTCCAGCTCCGGATGGCGCAGCACGCTGCGCATCGCGCCGAGATAGGCCTCGTCCAGCACCAGCGGCTGGCCGGCCCGCACCGCGGCCAGGATGCGGTTCAGCGCCAGGCGCTGGCTGGCTTCCCAGCGGTTGAAGGCATCGGCGTCATGCTGCAGCAGCACCAGCAGCTCGGCATCCGACAGGCCGTCGTCCAGCAGCACCGGGGCCGAGAAGCCGCGCAGCAGCGAAGGCACCGGGGCGCTGTCGACATTGACGAAGACGAAGCGCTGCTCGGCGCCGTCCAGCACCAGCACGCGCTCCGTGCCCACCGCGGCGTCTTCGCCCTGCAGCTGCAGCGGCAGCGCGCGGCCATCGGTGCTCAGCAGGCCCATCGCCACCGGGATCACCTGGGGCAGCTTGTTGTCCTGGCCGGGGCTGGGCGGGTTGGCCTGCTGCAGGCTCAGGGTGTAGGTCTTCGCTTCGGCGTCGTAGGCGCCGCGGGCGGACAGGCGTGGCGTGCCGGCCTGGCTGTACCAGCGCTTGAAGGCGTCCAGGCGGGTGGCGAGCGCCGAGCCGGGGTTGGCGTCGGCGATGGCTTGCGCGAAGTCGTCGCAGGTCACGGCCTGGCCGTCATGTCGCTCGAAGTAGAGCTTCATGCCAGCCTCGAAGCCGGCACGGCCGACCAAGGTCTGGTACATGCGCACCACCTCGGAGCCCTTTTCGTAGACCGTGGCGGTGTAGAAGTTGTTGATCTCGACATAGCTGTCGGGACGCACCGGATGCGCCATCGCGCCGCCGTCCTCGGGGAACTGCATCGCGCGCAGGCCGCGCACGTCCTGGATGCGGCAGACCGCGCGCGCGCTGGGCGTGCCGGCCATGTCCATCGAGAACTCCTGATCGCGGAACACGGTCAGGCCTTCCTTCAGCGAGAGCTGGAACCAGTCGCGGCAGGTGACGCGGTTGCCGGTCCAGTTGTGGAAATACTCATGCGCGACGATCGACTCGATGCGCGCGAAATCCATGTCGGTGGCGGTGGCCGGGGAAGCGAGCAGGGCGCTGGTGTTGAAGATGTTCAGGCCCTTGTTCTCCATCGCGCCCATGTTGAAGTCGGACACGCCGACCACCATGAAGCGCTCCAGGTCCAGCGGCAGGCCGAAGCGCGCCTCGTCCCAGACCAGGGAGGCGATCAGCGAGTTCATCGCATGCTCGGTCTTCTCCAGGTCGCCGCGGCGCACATAGACCTGCAGCAGATGGTCCTTGCCGGCGCGGGTGCGCACGCGCTGCTCGCGCGCCACCAGGTCGGCCGCGACCAGCGCGAACAGATAGCTGGGCTTGGGGAAGGGGTCGTGCCACTTGGCGAAGTGGCGGCCCTTGTTCCCAGGTTCATCGAGCTCGCCGGTCTCCAGCAGATTGCCGTTGGACAGCAGCACCGGGTACTTGGCCTTGTCGGCGCGCAGCAGCACGCTGTAGACCGCCATCACATCGGGGCGGTCCAGGAAATAGGTGATACGGCGGAAGCCCTCGGCCTCGCACTGCGTGAAGAAGCCGCCGCCCGAGGTGTAGAGGCCCGACAGCGCGGTGTTCTTCTCCGGCGCGCAGGTGTTGCGGATCTCCAGCGCGAAATCGGCGTCCGGCGCGCCCTCGATGATCAGCAGATTGCCGTCCTGGCGGAAGGACACGCTCTCGCCGTCGATCAGCACGCGCAGCAGGTTCAGCTCCTCGCCATGCAGCACCAGCGGGCCATGGGCCACCGCGGTGTTGCGCTCGACCTGCATCTTGCTGGTGACCAGGGTCTTGGCCGGATCCAGGTCGAAGGTCAGGTCGACGGTGCGGATCCAGAAGGCCGGCTGGAGATAGTCCTCGCGGCGGATCAGGGGGGCGGTGCCTTCGCGCATCATGGCGGCTTCCTAGGTTTGATGTTGTAGCCCGGGGCTGTGACTGCCCCGGGATGTCTCGCAGGCGTTTAGACGCCTTGTTTCAGACTGGCGGTGATGAACTGATCGAGATCGCCGTCCAGCACCTTCTGGGTGGCCGAGGTCTCGTAGTTGGTGCGCAGGTCCTTGATGCGGCTCTGGTCCAGCACATAGCTGCGGATCTGGTGGCCCCAGCCGACATCGGTCTTGGTGTCCTCCAGCTTCTGCTGCTCCTCCATGCGCTTGCGCATCTCATGGTCGTACAGGCGCGAGCGCAGGCGCTTCCAGGCGACGTCGCGGTTGCTGTGCTGGCTGCGGCCGTCCTGGCACTGCACGACGATGCCGGTCGGGATGTGGGTCAGGCGCACCGCCGAGTCGGTCTTGTTGATGTGCTGGCCGCCGGCGCCGCTGGCGCGGTAGGTGTCGGTGCGCACATCGGCCGGGTTGATCTCGATCTCGATCGAGTCGTCGACCTCGGGGTAGACGAACAGCGAGGCGAAGCTGGTGTGGCGGCCGCCCGAGCTGTCGAAGGGGCTCTTGCGCACCAGGCGGTGCACGCCGGTCTCGGTGCGCAGCAGGCCGAAGGCGTACTCGCCCTCGACCTTGATGGTCGCGCTCTTGATGCCGGCCACATCGCCCGGCGATTCGTCTTCCAGGGTGGCCTTGAAGCCCTTGCGCTCGCAGTACTTCAGGTACTGGCGCAGCAGCATGCCGGCCCAGTCGTTGGCCTCGGTGCCGCCGGCACCGGCCTGGATGTCGATGAAGCAGTTGCTGGGGTCGGCCGGGTTGTTGAACATGCGGCGGAATTCCAGCTGCTCGACGGTCTCGGCCAGCTTGGCGGCGTCGGCCTCGATGGCCTCCAGGCCGTCGAAGTCCTCGTCGGCCTTGCTCATCTCATAGAGCTCGGTGTTGTCCGCCAGGTTGCTGGTCAGGTGGTCGATGGTCTGGACCACGGTCTCCAGCGTGCGCTTTTCCTTGCCCAGCTCCTGGGCGCGCTTGGGGTCGTTCCAGACGCTGGGGTTCTCCAGCGCGGCGTTGACTTCGTTCAGTCGCAGCGATTTGCGATCGTAGTCAAAGATACCCCCTTAGCGCGTCGGTACGCGCTGTCAGATCGGCGAGGGTAGAACCGATCGCGTTGATGCGTTCGATGTCCATGGTGTCGGTATCAGCAGCGGCCCCGGGGCGGGGCACGCAATGCGTGCAAGCCCGCTATTTTTACATGAGCGCCCGGCGCGACACTCGGGGGCATGTTGTGGCTGAGCTCCTCCCTGAAACTCCTGGCCGAGATCGCGCTGCTGGCCTTGGCCGGCCAATGGCTGCTGGGCCTGATGATCGGTGCGCGGCGCGAACACAATGTCTTCTACCGTCTGCTGCAGGTGCTGACCGGCCCGCTGCTGCGCCTGACCCGACGCCTCAGCCCGCGGGTGGTGCTGGACCGTCATGTGCCGCTGGCCGCCTTCGCGCTGCTGCTGGTCTGCTGGCTGGCGGCCACCCTGGCCAAGGTCTCGCTGTGCCTGCAGATCGGGGTGCAGCAATGCCGCTGAAGCCGAACAACAGCTATTGGCGCCGCAACCTGCGCCTGACCGGGCTGCTGCTGGTGCTGTGGTTCGGCGTCACCTTCGGCGT
Source organism: Roseateles sp. DAIF2 (assembly GCF_015624425.1). Classification (NCBI taxonomy): domain Bacteria; kingdom Pseudomonadati; phylum Pseudomonadota; class Betaproteobacteria; order Burkholderiales; family Sphaerotilaceae; genus Roseateles; species Roseateles sp. DAIF2. The sequence continues at coordinate 1,780,590 of NZ_CP049919.1, forward strand.
CAGCTTCTTCGCGCGCGAGCTGAGCTTCAGCTTCTTCGGCTGGCCGTTCAGCTTCTGGGTCGCCTCGCAGGGCGCGCTGATCGTCTACGCCGCGATCGTCTGGTACTACGCCTGGGCGATGAACCGGCTGGATCGCGAGGCGGAGGCGGACGATCCCGCCTGAGCCCTCCGTCCGTTCGTCAGCCTGCGCGCGCGGCCAGTAGTTGGGTCTGCAACTCCGCCACCTGCTGCTTCAGGCGCGCGTTCTCGTCCTGCAAGGCTTCCACCTGCATCTGCAGCAGCACCGTCGGGTCCGACACGTCCACCATCGCGCCGGGGCCGGTGCTGGGCGCCTCGGCCGGCGAATCTGTTTCGGCCTCGGCCCCCTTCTTGCTGCGGCCGGACGAACCCTTGCTCTCGCGCACCCGCTTGGCGGCCTCGCGCAGCTCCTTCTTGCCGCCGGCCACCGCGGCCTGCTGCTCCTCGGCCGGCAGCGCGGCGATGGTCGCGGCCGCGCTGATCGAGACCGTGCCGGTCTTGACCGCCTCCACCAGCTCCGGTGCCGCGGCCTTCTGGATCTTCTCGATCTGGGCCACGGTGGCGCTGCTGATGCGCGCGGCCTTGGCGATCGATTCGCGGCTGACCAGGCGCGCCTCGGGCTCCGGCGCCCCCGGCACGCCCTCGGCCGCCGCCTCGGCGGGCGGCAAGGTGCTGGGCAGCGGCTTCGGGCGCTTGTCCAGGATCTCCTTCTTGCGCAGCGCGAGCACGCCGCGCTGGAAATCGGAGACGCTGCGCCGGCCCAGATGCTGGTCGATCATCCACAGGTGCACGTCCTCCATCGACTGGAAGCGCGTGTTCTGCATGGTCTGGAAGGGCAGGCCATGCTTGCTGCAGATGCTGTAGCGGTTGTGTCCGTCCACCAGGACCTCGCCCCACAGCACCAGCGCGTCGCGGCAGCCTTCGGCCAGGATGCTGCGCTCCAGCGCGGCATATTCGTCGGGGGTCAGGGGGTCGATGTAGACGCGCAGTTCATCGAGGACGGTGATGTTCATGAGGCACAGCAATCGCAGAAACGGCGCGCGAGGGGAGAAAAAGAAACAGGGGACCGCGCCGGGCGGGCGATTCTATGTGCAGGGGCCGACGTGCCTCAGTTCGGTGCGGGTGCTGCCGTTTCGTCGGCCAGCAGTTCGTCGAGGGTGCGCTGCAGCTCGTCCAGCGAGCGCAGCCGGAAGAGATAGTGAACCGTGGGGTAGAGCCACAAGGCCGCGCACAGCAGGCAGGCCAGGGCGGCACCCGGCAGCAGGGCATCGAAGGAGATGACGGGACCGCAGGGCTGCCAATGCCAGCCGGTCGGCGCCAGCAGCAGGGCGAGGCCCGACAGCAGCAGGCTGAGCAGGGCATAGGCCGCCGAACGCCAGGCCGGGTACATATGCCTTTGCAGCTCGCTGGTCATGCGGCGGGAAACCTCGATGCGCCGCGCCGGAGTGGCCAGCCTGGCCGCCTCCTCGTCCAGCAGATGGAGCAGCTGCTTCTCGACATCGCCCACCATGGTGTGGGCCAGCTGGGCCGCCGGCAGGGCCAGCGCCACCATGGTGCCGGCCACCTGGAATACCGCGGACGTCAGGCCGCTCAGGCCGGCTGGCGGCACGCCGATGGGCAGGCAGGCCAGCAGGGTGAGCAAAAGGATCAGGGTGCTGCTGGGCCAATGCCCCAGCAGGGCCTCCCCCAGTTCACCGGCCAGCGTCGGATTCTTCGGCGTCGCCGGAGCCGGGGCGCTCATAGGGTGGCGCCATCGGGATCGTCGTAGACCTGATCCCAGTCCTGCTTGAGCAGGCATTCGCGCAGGCAGCGCTGGTCGGTGCCGCACAGGTTCTTGCAGAGCTGCACCCGCCCGGCCATGTTCACCGCGGCCACCAGCAGGCGCGGCGGCGCCACCGAGAACATCAGGCGCGCGGCCGGCAGCAAGCGCTCTGCGCTCAGGCCGAAGGTGGCGGCGCCATAGTCGATGTAGTCCTGGGTCAGGCCCGGCTCCAGCGGCTCCTCGATGTCCTGCCACAGGTCTTCGGCCAGGCTGGCCGGCGATCGGCCCAGGGAGCGGGCGAAGCCGACCGTCCCCAGCAAGGCCTGCCAAAGATCGCGCTGATCCGCCAGCAGGACCAGCACCGAACCGACGTCGGTGTGCGCCCAGGCGTCCTGGCCCGCAGTCGGCCGGGTGGCCTGCCGGATCAGGCTCCAGTCCGCTGACAGTTTCTTGAGCGAGGCTTCGTCCATGCAACAGCTCCCGGCGACCAGAGCGCTGTTGTAACCGGCCTGGCCGGGCGCCGCAATCCTGACGAGTCTTTCGGGCAGCTTGCCCTATCGGCTCAAGTTGCAGATGCCCCGAGGAAACCCTCCAGCACCGCCGCCAGCGCCTCGGGCCGGTCATGGTGCAGCATATGGCCGGCGCCCTGCAGGGTGGCGCGCTCCAGCCGCGGCACCTCGGCCAGGCGGGCCTCGAAGTCGGCGCGTGGATAGCGATTGCCCCACCATTGGCTCATGTCGGTCTCGCTGCCTTCGACCCACAGTGTGGGGGCCGCGATGCGGCGCCAGCCGGCCAGGATCTCGGCCTTGCGGTAGAGGATGGGGTTGCTGCGCTTGTGGGCCGGATCGCCCAGGATGTGCCAGGTCTTGCCCGCAGGGCCCTCGACCGCGCGCGACCAATGCGGCGCCAGCCAGGCGGCCTTGTCGGGGGAAAGGCGCGGATTGGTCTTCATCAGCCGCGCGGCCACGCCGTCCAGGCTGTCATAGGTCTTCAACGACTGCGGCGTCTTCAGGTCGTCCAGCCATTCGGCCAGCCGCGTCGGCGCCAGCTCGGGGATGGTCTCGGGCAGACCGAAGCCCTCCAGATTGACCAGGCGGCGGATGCGCTCCGGCCGCACGCCGGCATAGCTCATCACCACATTGCCGCCCATGCTGTGGCCCAGCAGGTCGACGGGGCGGCCGGGCGCGAGCTGGTCCAGCGCCACGTCCAGGTCGCCCAGGTAGTCGGGGAACCAGTAGCAATCGCCGGGCGCGCTGTCGCTGAGGCCGAAGCCGCGCCAGTCCAGCGCCATCACATGGCGCTCCTCGCGCAGCGCGTCGACGACGAACTGGAACGAGGCGCCGACATCCATCCAGCCGTGCAGCAGCAGCAGGCTCGGGCGCTGCGGCGTGGCCAGCGCGGGATCGCCCCAGCTCAGCAGGTGGTAGCGCAGGCCGCGCAGCTGCAGGAAGCTGCTGCGATGCACGCGGTGCGGTTGATAGGTGGGGGCGAGGGCGTCATCCATGGGCCGACTCTAGGCGATCCGCGCTGGCGCGGCTGTCGGCGTCGCGACAGTCCCGCTGCGCATGCAGAATGGGGTCATGAGCACCAAGCCTTCCCACACCATCCGTCCCGCCGAACCGCGCGATGTGGCGGCCATCGTCGGCCTGATCCAGGAACTGGCCGCCTTCGAGAACCTGACCCATCTGGTCGAGACCACCGAGGAGAAGCTGCGCCCGCATCTGTTCGGCGAGAAGCCGGTGGTGGAGGCCCTGGTCGGCGAGATCGACGGCGAGCCGGTCGGCTTCGCGCTGTTCTTCACCAACTTCAGCACCTTCCTGTCCAAGCCGGGCCTGTACCTGGAGGACCTCTATGTGCGGCCCGCGCACCGCCGCAGCGGCCTGGGCAAGGCGCTGCTGAACCGCCTGGCGCAGCTCGCGGTGGCGCGCGGCTACGGCCGCTTCGAGTGGACCGTGCTGGACTGGAACGAGGACGCGATCCGCTTCTACGAGACCATGGGCGCCAGCGTGCTGCCGGAATGGCGCATCTGCCGCATGACGGGCGAGGCGCTGAAGAAGTTCAGCACCCAGGGCGCTTGAGGCGCGAACAGCGTATGGGTCAAGAAAGCGGGCTACCAGGCCCGCAGGACGCGGCGCGCCAGCCATGAAATACCGATGGTCAGGCCCACGCTGAGCAGGGCGACCAGCAGCCACAGCAGCGGATACTCAACAATCAATTGGGTGATGCCTTCGCCCGTGCGGGAACCAGGGATGTTTGTTGCAGCCAGGGCGATCCCGGCGATGGTCAGCACGGGCAGCAGCAGTACGGTCATCGCCAAGCTCAACCCCAGGGTGGTTAGCGCCGGGGCAAAGGCAAACAGGGCCCGGGTGCGCGGCGAGCGCGGCACCGGGAATCGTGACGGAATCTCGTCCTTGAGCACGAATGCGGCGATCTCGGGCCAGAACTGCTCGTCAATGGCCGCGCCATGCCCGCCGGACACGTAGCGCAGCTCGGTGAGCTCAAGCTGGCCATCCTGCAGGCCGCCGACTCTTTGGCGGATGGCCGGTGGACTGCCGGCCTCCTTGAAGCCAAAGGCGCCGGCACCGCCGACATCCAGCCAGCGCAGCCCCAGGAACTCGAACACGGCGGGCATGAACGCGACGACGCCATCGGCGTTGCCCACATAGTTCAGAACGCCGCCGACCTGTGTCGTGCGCTGACTCCATGGATAGTCCTGGCGCACCACGCTCCCGGCAAAGACGATGCGCTCGAAGCGCAAGGCCGGGCACAGTGTCATCGCATGGGCCGCAAGGTAGGTGCCATTGCTATGGCCGACGAAGCTGATCGCGGCATTCGGGAAATGACTGCGTACGTCGGCGTAGCGCTCCATGAACCAGTAGGTGGCGTTTTTCCGGCCGCCGGGCCTGACAAAGTCCCACATCGAGAAGAAGCCATAGCTTGGGCTGGGGGCTCTTACCTTGATATGAGCTGTTCTACCCTGGGTCTTGATCTCGCGCGCGACGCGCTTGGTCCAGAAGCCGTTGTCACGGATGCCGTGCACGACCATCACCGCGTGCTGAACCTGATCGCCATCCCCAGCGCCGGCCACGCCGAACTCGGACAAGTCCATGGGATCCAGGTAATCGTCGATGTCGCCCGGCGGAAGAGCCCAGGGCTGCTCCAGCAGCTCATCGAAGGGTGTGCTCAGTGCGGCGACAAGTCGGGCCCTGCGGCGGTGGGTAGCGAGGCACTCGGCCGCGTCCTCCGCGGCGTTGTCGATCAGCTTCAGCACCTTGGCGTGGTTGCTGCCGGGCAGCTCGATGTAGGCGAACTCGGCGCGCGGGCCCAGTTCGGTGCAGTCGGCCGGTGAGATGTACTCGTCCTTGGCGCCGAGCAAGAAAATGGTGCTGGGTACGCCCCGGGCCATCAGTGAGTGCGTCGCGGCGACGCGCTGAAGGCGTAGTTGCCGCATGACCTCCACATACTGAATGCGAGTCGAGATGACAAACGGGGCGCCGCGTTTGAGTTGCCAGATGAAGGGGAGTCGACCCTGCGAGATGAAGCTCAGACTCTTGCACCAGCCGACGAAGCGAGCCAGGCCGAACAGGATCGGAGAGAGAAAGCGCACCGAATCCGGGGATGCGGTGGACAGCTGCCAGCCTCGAGTGATCCCGGCCAGGACAACCAGGCGCTGGATGCGGCCGGCCCAGGGGGCGGCGTGTGCCGCATCCAGGCGCGCATCCGGTCCAGCACCGTGAGCCATGCAGAACACCCGACGCGCCAGCAGCGAACCCGCGCTGTAGCCCACCAGGATGATGGATGCCAAGCCCGGCATGGCCAGAACCTTGGCATCGATCAGGTTGAACAACTCCTGCGCCACATCCTCGGGATCGCGCATGCTGAACATGGTCAGATCAAGCTCGGGAGCCCAGACCTCGGCGTCCGGCAAATCGGCCCGCAGCACATCCAGCGAAGCCTCGGGGAATTCACCGCCGGGCGCTCCCCATAGCAGCCGGTCGCCGGTGTTCGTCCAGCCCCGAATGGCGACAACGAGCGTCTGTTGCATCGACATGAGGTTCTCCTGCCTTCGTGGCAGCATGCTTGTAGAGGGCGGATGGTCTGGAGGCATCCCCAATCGAGCTGAGCTAATGTCATTGCCCCTTCGAGCGCGTCATCGCCGCCATGGAATGTCCCGCTTGTTGTGTCTGCGCACCCAGGACAAGGAGAGCTGTAACCGCCTGCTTGCCGAGCAGTTGCTCAAGCAGGTGCTGTCGATGACCGAGTTGCCGCTCGGCTGAGCCGGCGCAAAGGCCCGCGGATGCTGGTGCAGGTACCAGTCCCGCACCTCCTCGTGCCCCAGGCGCAGAAAGGGGCGCAGGCCCGGCACGGCCAGCAGCAGCAGGCTGCTGAGCAGGAAGCCGCCGGCCAGCAGCGGGTAGACGGTGGCCACCGGCCAACGCGTCAGCAGCGCGCCGGCCAGCGCAGGGGCCAATGCAGCGGCGAGGTGGGCGAGCGCCAGCTGGCCGGCCGCCATGCGGGCGCGGAAGTCCGCGGGCGTGGCCAGCAGGCGGTGCGTCTGGCCGACCAGCTGGGTCACCGACATGCACAGGCCGATCAGGCCGAACAGCAGAACCAGGCCGGGTGCCCAATTGCACAGCCCTGCCGCGCCGACCGCCAGGCCGCACAGCAGCAGCGCCACGCCGATCGCGCGCACCCGGTCCAGCCTGGCGATCAGCCGGTCCGCCAGGCCCAACACGCCCGCCAGCAGGCCGATCGACAGCGCCGTGCCGCAGGCCCCAAACCAGCCGGCCGACAGGCCCAGCGACTGCAGGCGCAGCGGCAGCAGCAGGCCGGTGGCGGGCAGGAAGAACACCATCATCAGCGCGCCGCTGAGGCTCCACCAGCGGTCCAGCGGCACGCCCCATTTGGCGCGCAGACCAGCCCGCAGGTCCCCAAGCCACCCTCCGGTTGCGCGCCGGGCCGGCGGCGGTGGCGCTTCCAGCCGGAAGGCGGCCAGCGCGGCCAGCGCGAACATCGCCAGGTTCAGGCTCATCGCCAGCAGCAGGTCGCCCAGCGCCAGCGCGACGCCGCCCAGGCCCGGTCCCAGCAGGCTGCCCAGGGCCTGCGCGCCGCGCCGCAGCCGGATCGCCTGCGGCAGCTGTTCGGTCTCGACCAGCTCCGGCAGCAGGGCGGCCTGGGCCGGCAGCAGCACCGCCTGGGCCAGCACGGCCAGCAGGCCGCAGGCGCACAGCAGCGGCAGTGAGTAGAAGGACGCATCGCGCGCCGCCAGCAGCGCCAGGGCCAGCGCCTCCAGCAGCAGGCAGAGCCGGCCCATCCGGATCAGGCGCAGCTTGGGCCAGCGGTCGCCCAGCGGCGACAGCAGCGGCAGGGCCAGCAGCGAGCCCAGCGCCAGCAGCGCGCCATAGCGGCTCAGGTCGGCGGCGCCGCCGATGCGCGCGATCCACCAGGCCACGCCGACCTGGCCCAGCGCGCCGGCCAGCAGGCCCAGCATCTCGCCGAGCAGCAGCAGGCGCAGGGGTCGCGGGGCATGGCACAGGCGGGTCCAGAAGCGCGGCATCGTGATGATTCCTGAAGTGGTGAGGGCGGGCGCAGTCTAGGAAGCGGGCCGAGGGTCGATAAGACCCAGCGAGCGCATGCGGCGATCGATACAGCCGAAGCAGAAAAGGAAGACAGGGCTGCCGCTGTATCGATCCCGCCGTCATGTCGCTGTAACGATCCGCGCGTGGCCGTTTCGCGTATCGTGCGAGCCCTTGCCGCCCTTCCGATCCCGCCCGTGAGCTCCTCCAGCCCCTTTCGCTACCGCAGCCTGGCCGAGACCCTGGCCGCGGCCCTGCGCGTGGGCCAGTACCCCAGCGGCGGCCGGCTGCCCTCGGTGCGCCAGCTCTGCGCGGCCCATGGCGTCAGCCTGGCCACCGTCACCCATGCGCTGCATGAGCTGGAGGATGCGGGCCTGATCGAGGCGCGGCCGCGCCGCGGTTTCTTCGTCAGCGCGGACGTGGCGTTGCCGGCCCTTGCCGCGGCCGAACCGGTCGAGGCGTTGGCCCTGGCCGGGCGGCGCCGGCGCCTGATGGCCCTGGCCGCGAGCCAGGCCGATTGCCTCTCGCTGGGCCATCTGGGCCTGGCCGCCGAGCTGCTGCCGCTGCCGGCGCTGAAGCGCCTGATGCGGCAGCGGCTGCAGGGTGATCTCGCGGCCCTGTCCACTGGCTCGGTGTTCGGCGGTGAAGCGCTGCGGGGCCAGCTGGCGCGACGCGGGGCGCGCATGGGCTGCCGCTTCGACGCCGAGGACATTGTCGTGACGCAGGGCGAGGGCGAATCGCTGCAGCTGTGCCTGTCGCTGCTGAGCGCGCCGGGCGACCGCGTGGCCATCGGCAGCCCGGCGCCGCTGCGCGCGCTGGAGCTGATCACCAGCCTGGGCCGTCGGGCGGTGGAGATTCCGGCGGACGAGCGGGGCGGGCTGTCGCTGCCGGCGCTGGCCGCGGCCCTAGAGGCGCAGCCGATCGCGGTCTGCATCGCCGAGCCCGGCTTCGACCGCAGCGGCGGCGCCGCGCCCGACGATGCAGCGAAGCGGGCGCTGCTGGCCCTGCTGAACCGGCACGAGCTGCCGCTGATCGAATGCGAGCTGCTGGGCGAGCTATACCGCGGCACGCGCCGCCCCGCGCCGCTGAAGGCCTTCGATACCGAGGACCGCGTGCTGTACTGTGGCAGCCTGGCCTGCGTCACCGGCGTGGGCTTCAGCATCGGCTATGTGGTCAGCGCGCGCCACCGGCTGCAGCTGCGCGCCGCGCGGGCCGTGCATGGCGAGCTGATCCCCGGCCTACAGGAGCGGGTGCTGGCCGATCTGCTGGCCGACGAGGCGGGCTTCGAGGCCCATCTGCGCCGCCTGCGCCGGCGCCTGGCGCGCCAGCTGGAGGAGTACCGGGCCGCGGTGCTGGCCGCCTTTCCGCTCGGCACGCGGGTCACGGCCGGCGTCAGCGGCCATGCCCTGTGGCTGGAGTTGCCGCAGGGCCTGGACGCCTGTCTGCTGCTGGAGCGCGCGCGCCGGCGTGGCTACAACTTCGTGCCCGGCGCGGTGTTCGGCCTGGGCCGGCAGTTCGACCATTGCCTGCGCCTGACGGCCGGCCATCCGCTGGATGCGCCGCGGGCCGAGGGGCTGCGAGTTCTGGGAGAGCTGGCGCGGCAGCTGCTAGGCTGAAGGCTGGCGACGTCCACGCAGCAGCGCGGCGCCTAGCCGGCCGGCCCCGGCCGCCAGCGCGCCGCTGACCAGCAGCATCGCCGCGCCATGCACGCCGACCGCGGCCAGCGCCGGCAGCAGCGCGGTGCCGTCGAAGGCGCGGCCGGGCAGGCACAGCGGCGCGAGCGCCGGCACCAGCATCAGCCCGGCGCCATGGCCGGCCGAGCCGATGAAGGCCCACAGCGCCAGAGGTCCGGCGGGGCTTGGCGCGCGCTGTCGCCGGCATCGATGCAGGAGCAACAGCCCAAGCCACAGCGCGCCGGCGCCCAGCTGCAGCGCCAGGCCGTTCGCGAGCAGGCCGCGCGCGAGGGCCAACCCGAGCAGCAGCAGCGCGGTCAGATGGCCGGCCGTGAGCGCCAGCAGCAGGGGCAGCAGCGTGCGCAGCGGCCGCCCGTCGCGCAGCGCCCAGGCCGCGGGCAGCCAGCCGCTGGCCGGATGTAGCCCATGCAGCGCGCCGAACCCGGCCAGCGCCAGCCAAGACCAGAGCTCGCTTGCCGGCATGGCCCGCTCCGGGTTCAGCCCTGCGCGGCAGCGGCGCAGCCGCAGCTCGACGAGCTGCTTGTTGCCGGCGCGCCGTAGCGGTCGTGGTGGCGCACCCAGGCCATGCCATAGGGCAGGGCGTCCTCGTCGCGGCCGCGCGGCGCGAGGTCCAGCAGCCGGTAGGTGCCGATCATCGCCTCGACGCCGCGGCCGTAGGTCGAGTAGCTGTGATAGACCTGACCCTCGGCGTCGCGGTAGAAGGCGCTGATGCCGGGCAGCTCCTGCTGGGTCGAGGGCTCGAGGCCGTAGTTGTAGTAGACCTCGCCCTGCGCGCATTGCTCGGGTGTGAAGGAGACGCAGAAGTCGTAGTTGAAATCGCTGCCGGCCGAGGACGCCCAGCCGAAGCGCCAGCCCATGCGGTGCTTAAAGCGCTCGATCTCGGCCAGCGGCGCGCGCGAGACCGCGAGCAGGGTGACGTTGCGCTGCGCCAGATGGTCCAGCATGCCGTCGGCATGGTCGGCCATGAAGGAGCAGCTGGGGCAGCCGGCCTCCCAGCCCGGGCCCAGCATGAAATGCTGGACCAGCAGCTGGCTGCGGCCCTCGAACAGCTCGGCCAGTGTGCGCGGGCCGGCCGGCGTGTCGAAGCGGTAGGGCTTGTCGATCCGCACCCAGGGCAGGGCACGACGCTCGCGGGCGAGCTGGTCGCTCTGCCGGGTTAGGGCCTGTTGACCCTGAGGCAGTAGGCCGCGAAGGCCCGCCCCAGGGACCAATCTAGGCGCGGTGCGCCGCCCGCACTCGCGTGCGGGCAAGCATTGCAACGACGAGTGGCCCCTGGGGGCGGACCTTCCCGAAGGGTTGTGACCAGAAAGACCGCATGCGGCGTTGCAAATCCTCGCCGGGTGTCCAACCCGGCTGCGGTTTGCGCCTTGCCTGCGGCCTTTCTGGTCACAACGCGACCTGCTGCCTCAGGGTCAACAGGCCCGGTCCTTCTCGCGGGCCAGCAGCTGCTTGCGCTCGGCCAGCCAGCGGTCGCGGGTGACGACGGGATGCGGGGTGATGGTGCTTGTGGACATGGCGTGACGACTCCTCGGCTCGGCGAGCCGTTGATTGAGGGACCGGGATGGAAGAAGAGAGAAGGGGAGGGCTAGCGGGGGCGACGCACCGCGCGCAACTTGCCGGACGCGCCACCGCCGGCATAGAACAGCTCGGCGCCGTCGGACTCCAGGCCGCTGACGCCGATGCCGGCCGGCATTTCCAGGCGCTGCAGCACCGCGCCGCTGGCGGGATCGATGCGGCGGATGTCGCTCTGCTCGTTCTCCCAGGTGCCATGCCACAGCTCGCCGTCGACCCAGCTGACGCCGGTGACGAAGCGGTTCGATTCGATGCTGCGCAGCACCCGGCCGCTTTGCGGGTCGATCTGCAGGATCTTGCGCTCGCGGAATTGGCCGACCCAGAGGCTGCCCTCGGCCCAGGCCATGCCGGAATCGCGGCCCTGGCCGGGCGCGGGGATGGAGGCGATCACCTCGCCGGTGGCCGGGTCGATCTTGTCGATGCGGGCCTCGGCGAGCTGGTAGAGATGGGTGCCGTCGAAGGCGGTGCCGGCGTCGCCATGGCGCGGCAGGCTGCGCGCCACCGCACCGCTGGCGGGATCGATCGCCAGCAGCCGTTCGCCGACCGCGGCCCAGACATGCTGCCCGTCATGGGTGACACCATGGACGATCGGCGCGTCGGGATAGGGGCCGTACTCGCGCACGATCTCGGCGGCCTGCGTGCGGGTCTGCGGGGCCGTGGTGCTGGTGATGTCGAGGCTGGTCATGGGATCTCCTGGTGGGTGCTGCCGGGTGGCGCGATGGAGCCCAATCTACCCGGATGGCAGGGCGGCGGGGAGTAACAAGATCGTCGTGAATCCCGTCAGCGATGGCGCCAGCCAGCGCTGCGTGCGGCCGCGGCCGATGGCGCGCACCCGGTCCGCCGCCTGCAGCTCGGCCAGCTCGCGCTGCACCTGGCGCTGGCTGCTGCCCAGGGCCAGCGCCAGCGCCGAGCTGGACCAGGCGGCGCCATCGGCCAGCAGGGCCTGCAGCGCGGCCGACTCGCCGGCCAGCGGCGGGCGCAGCAGCGCGACGCGGCGCCCGTCCCGCGGCAGCAGCGCGAAGCCGCGCGTGCTGGCCTCGACGCGCGCCAGCGGCGCGATCAGCGCGCGCAGCCGGCCGATCTCCACCCGCAGCCGCGCGCGATGCGTCTCGTCCGGATCGTGGGTGCGGAAGGCCCGCTCGATCAGGGCCTCGCGCGCGGCGTCGCCGGGCCAGGCCTCGGCCAGCGCCTCGGCCAGCGCGAACAGCACCGGCCGGCGCGCCAGCCGCAGCCAGCGGCCGTCGCCGCGGCGCAGGCCATGCCGGCAGGCGTCCAGCAGCAGCAGGTCCGGCGCACGCCGCAGGGCCTCGACCTCGTGCAGCCGCAGCGGCCGCTCAATCCCGTCCCCGTCGCGGCAGCGTGCCGCGGGCCGTTCCAGCAGGGCCAGGGCCTCGGCCACCTCGGCCTGCAGCGCGGGCACTTGCGCGCGCTCGGCGGCGAGGCTGGCCTGCTCCAGCGCCGCGCGGGCCGGCGCGATGTCGAGCGCGCGCAGCGCCAGCTCGGCGGCGGCCAGCCGGGCCACCGCCTGCAGCGCCGGCGGCAGTGTCTGCAGGGGCTCGAGCTGGGGCAGCAGCGCGGCCGCCGTCTCCAGCCGGCCCAGCAGCAGCCAGCGCCGCAGCGCGATCAGCTGCGCCAGCCGGGCATTGGCGATATCGCCCTGCGCCTCGAGCAGTGCCGCCGCCGCGTCTAGGTTGCGCGAGCTGCCGCCCAGCTCGCGCAGGGCCAGCGCCACCTCGGCCTCGGCGACGATGCAGCGGGCGCGCGCCACCGGCTCCCGGGCGCCGAAGCCGCGCGCGGCGCGGCGCAGCAGCTCGCGGGCGCGCGGGAACTCGCCCAGCTGGGCCATCGCGATGCCGCGCAGCGCCAGCGCCGGCGGGTCCTCGCGCAACGCCACGCGCTGCAGCGCGGCCAGCGCGTCGCCGCCGGCCAGCGCCCGCGCGGCCGCGGCGATCAGCGAGTCCAAGCCGGCCGGCTCGCCGGTCAGTAGCCCAGCGCGAGGCCGCTGTTGCGGCGCGGGTCGTTGGCGCCGTAGAAGCGGTTCTTGCCGACCGGCTTGCCGGCCAGCGCGGGCGCACCGATCAGGATCGCCGCCATATGGTTGGCCGGCTGCGGCGCGCCGAGCTTGTGGCCCTTGGCCTCCAGCAGCGCGCGCGTGTCGGGCGAGATCGCGAAGGTCTCGACATTGGTCAGATCGGGCAGCCATTGCTGGTGGAAGCGCGGCGCGTCGACGGCCTCCTGCACATTCATGCCGTAGTCGACCACGTTCAGGATGGTGTGCAGCACCGCGGTGATGATGCGGCTGCCGCCGGGCGTGCCGACCACCATCACCGGCTGGCCGTCCTTGCTGACGATGGTCGGGCTCATCGAGGAGAGCGGGCGCTTGCCCGGGGCGATCGAGTTCGCCTCGCCCTGCACCAGGCCGTAGATATTGGGCACGCCGATCTTGACGGTGAAGTCGTCCATCTCGTTGTTCAAGAGCACGCCGGTGTCGGCCGCGGTGACCTTGGCGCCGAACCAATCGTTCAGCGTGTAGGTCACCGAGACCGCATTGCCCCAGCGGTCGGCGATCGAGTAATGCGTGGTGTTGCTGCCCTCGTGCGGCGCGACACCGGGCTTGATGTCCTTGGACACGCCGGCCTTGTTGGGATCGATCACCGCGCGGATCTGCGCGGCATAGGCCTTGTCGGTCAGGCGCGCGATCGGGTTCTTGACGAAGTCGGGGTCGCCCAGATAGCTGTTGCGGTCCACATAGGCGTGGCGCATCGCCTCGATCTGGTGGTGCACCGCCTGCGCGGAGCGATAACCCCAGTCCTTCAGCGGGTAGCCCTCCAGGATGTTGAGCATCTCGCAGATGATCACGCCGCCGGAGCTGGGCGGCGGAGCCGAGACGACGCGGTAGCCGCGGTAGTCGCATTCGATCGGCGCCAGCTCGCGCGTCGCGTACTGGTCCAGGTCGGCCTGGGTGATGATGCCGCCGCCGGCCTGGCTGCTCTTGACCAGCGCCGCGGCCACCTTGCCCTTGTAGAAGCCGGCCGGGCCCTGATCGCTGACCGCCTTGAGCGTCCTGGCCAGGTCCTTCTGCACCAGCTTGTCGCCGACCTCGAAGGGCGCGCCGTCCTTCTTCAAAAAGATCGCGGCCGAGGCCGGGTCCTTGCGGAAGTCCTCGGTGGCGGTGCGGAACATGTCGATGTCGCCCTGGTCCAGCGCGAAGCCCTTGTCGGCCAGCGCGATCGCCGGCGCCAGCAGGGTGGGGCGCTTCATCGTGCCGTACTTCTCGCGCGCGAACTCCAGGCCGGAGACGCTGCCCGGCACGCCCACCGCCAGATGGCCGCGGGTGCTCAGGCCCTTGACGACATTGCCCTCCTTGTCGAGGTACATGTTCGCGGTGGTGGCAAGCGGCGCCTTCTCGCGGAAGTCCAGGAAGGTCTTGCGGCCGTCGGCCAGCTGGATCGTCATGAAGCCGCCGCCGCCCAGATTGCCGGCCGCCGGGTAGACCACGGCCAGCGCATAGCCCACCGCCACCGCGGCATCGACCGCGTTGCCGCCGTCCTTCAGCACATCGACGCCGACCCGGGTCGCCAGATGCTGGGCCGTCACCACCATGCCGTTCTCGGCCGCGGCCGGCGCGATCGAGGCGGCATGGGCCGGTGGTGCCAACAGGGTGCCGCCGGACCAGGCAAGCAGGCAAGCGGTGGCGAGGCTCAGCAGCAGGAATGGGCGGCGGGGATGGAATGCCGGGTCCGTCTGGTGGCCAGGCAGGTTCGGGACTTTGTTCATCGGGGCGCTCCTGGATCAGGCCCGCGCTCAGCGCGCGGGCGGGGGGCTGATGGGTGGATGCCTAAAGCGGCAGGGGCAGTGTAGGGCGAGGCGGCCTCAGCGGCCTTGCGGCCCCAGATGAAGCCCTTGCGCGTCGATGCGCACCTGCTCGGCGGGTGTCTGCAGGACCAGCTCCAGATTAGCGCGTGCCGACTCGCGATAGTGACGCTCGGCCGCCGGATTGGGCTTCTGCTGGAAGGACAGGCGCGCCACCGCCATGAAGGTGCCCACCATGGCCGTTTGCTCATAGAGCTTGCGCTTGCTGGCCACGGAGAGCTGGGTATAGCCCGGGTTGCGGGGCAGGGACTGGCGCAACTGCGCCGCGAGTTTCTGGAAATGCGGGTCGGGCAGGTCCACGTTGTTGAGGGCCATGTAGTTGCCGGCAATGAAGGCGGCGATGGAGCCCGCCAGGTCATTGTTTTCCAGGCCCAGCTTGCGCTCCAGCTGACGATAGCCGTTGAAGGCTTGCAGATAGGCCTGAGCCATCTGCTCGCGATGCGCCGGCGGCACGAGCTGCGCCAGTTCGCGCGCATGGGTCTCGGGCTGGGCCTGGCCGTTGGCCAGGGTTGCGCCAGGCGGCTCGGCACGTCGCTTGTCGGTTGTGCTCAACGAGCCCGACTGGCCGGAGAAGGGGATGGTCGTGCCATTGGGAAACAGCGGCAGGATCAGGCCCTGGTAGAGCGGCGGAGGCGGGGGCGGAATATCGAAGGCAAGCGCGGGCGTGGTGGCGATCCAGAGCGCGGTGCCAAGCAGCGGCGCATGACGTCGCCAAGACGGCAGCAGTTTCATCCTGAACTCCCTGGGAACGCCCGCGTCGATGGGGCCTGTGTTGAAAGGGGCGGCGGTACGGCCCGCGATTGGACGGCGAAGCGGGCGCTCGCGGCATCCCTAGGGTGAACCGGTCGCAGGGCCGGCCGGCTCAGCGGAGCCGCGCAAAGGGCTTCCGCTAGTACTGAGCCTCAAGCTGCAGATGCAGCGCGGCCGGCTGCCCGAACCCGGCCTGGGCCAGCTTCGCGTCGACCTGTGCCATGGTCTGGGCGAGCAGCCCGGATGGGATGTGAGCATGGGCATCATGCTCGAGCCCGAGCCAGCCGAGGCGCTGGCCGATGTAGAGAAAATAATCCTCGCCGTCCGTCATGCGTCCGCTATGGGTTTGCAGGCCACACCGCTTGGCGGCGAGGCAGCGCGGGTCGCTCTCGTCACCGCAGGCGTCGAGACCTGCCTCATCCTCCGGATCCAGCGCAAACTTGACGCCGTAAAAGGCGAAAAAGGCATCGGCTCCCATCGTTGTGGTCTCTCCATGGTCGGAACAGGACGGTGCGCACGATAGCTCCGGATCGCGTGGCGCGGTCCCCCTAGCCCAGCCCCCACCACCCCGGCAGCAGCGCCCGCACCTCGCGCCGCGCATAGCGGTCGTCTATCAGGTGCACGACGCCGCGGTCCTCGGTGGTTCGGATCACGCGGCCGGCGGCCTGCACGACCTTTTGCAGGCCGGGGTAGAGGTAGGTGTAGTCGTAGCCGGCGCCGAAGAGCTGCTGCATGCGTGCGCGGATCTGCTCGTTGACCGGGTTCAGCTGCGGCAGGCCCAGGGTGGCGACGAAGGCGCCGATCAGGCGCCGGCCCGGCAGGTCGATGCCCTCGGAGAAGGCGCCGCCCAGCACCGCGAAGCCGATGCCGCGGCTGTCGTCCGCATCGCTGAAGCGGGCCAGGAACTCGCGTTGCTCGGCCTCGCCCATGCGGCGCGACTGGGCCCAGCAGGGCAGATCCGGGTGCGTGCGCTGCAGCAGCTCGAAGGCCTGCTGCAGATAGTCATAGCTGCTGAAGAAGGCCAGGTAGTTGCCGGGGCGTTCGGCGTATTGCTCGGCCATCAGCGCGACGATCGGCGCCAGCGAGGCCTGGCGGTCCGGGTAGCGGGTCGAGATGCGGCCGGCGATCTTCACCTGCAGCTGCGCGGCCTCGAAGGGCGATTCCACCTCCAGGCGCAGCAGGTCCTCGGGCAGGCCCAGCAGGTCGGCGTAATAGTCCATCGGCTGCAGGGTCGCGGAGAACAGGCTGCTGGTATGCGCCGCCTCCAGCCGTGGCTTCAGGAAGGGCGCGGGGACGAGGTTGCGCAGGGTCAGGGTGGACAGGCCGGCCTTCTTCTTCATCAGACGCCCCGGCGGTTCGGCGCGGCTGGCATCGACGATCGAATGCGCGTCCAGCAGCTCGGCCATGCGCACCATGTGCTGGGCCTCGAAGTAGAAGGCCTGCAGCGCCGGGTCCGGCTCGGCCGGGTGCTCGGTGAAATGCTCGGTCAGCGCGCTGCCGCATTGCTGCAGGGCCTGCAGCAGCGCCTCGGGGAAGGCCTCGAAGACGCGGTAGGGCCCGGCCTCCGGCGGTGCGGACTTGTCCAGCTGGCTCCAGGCGTGCCGGAGCTTGTCCAGCGCCTTCTTGACCGGCGCGTGCAACTGCGCGCTGGGACCGTGGCGCGCGGCCTCCAGGCTGTCGCCCTGCAGCTCGGCCGTGTACATCTTGCGGCCGCGGTCCACCAGGTTGTGCGCCTCGTCGACCAGCAGGCCGATCTGCCAGCCGTTGGCCTGGGTCATGCCATGCAGCAGCGCGCTGACGTCGAAGTAGTAGTTGTAGTCGCCGACCACCACATCGGCCCAGCGCACCAGCTCCTGGCTCAGGTAGTAGGGGCAGACCGCGTGTTCGCGTGCGATCTCGCGCACCCGGCCCTGATCCAGGGTCAGGTCTTGCGCGCAGGCCGCGGCGCGCGCGGCCGGCAGCCGGTCGTAGAAGCCGGCGGCCAGCGGGCAGGACTCGCCATGGCAGGCCTTGTCCGGGTGCTCGCAGGCCTTGTCGCGCGCGACCAGCTCCAGCACCCGCAGCGGCCGAGCCGGCAGCCGCGCCAGCGCGTCCAGCGCCAGCTGCCGGCCCGAGGTCTTGGCGGCCAGGAAGAACAGCTTGTCCAGCGCGCCGCCGGGGGCGGCCTTCAGCAGCGGGAACAGGGTGCCCAGGGTCTTGCCGATGCCGGTGGGCGCCTGGGCCAGCAGGCAGCGGCCGGCGCGCGCGGTCTTGAACACGCCCTCGGCCAGCGCGCGCTGGCCGGCGCGGAACTCGCCGAAGGGAAAGCTCAGCGCGCTCAGGGCCGCGTCGCGCGCCGCGCGATGCGCCAGCTGCCGCTCGGCCCAGGCCAGGAAGGCATGGCAGTGCTGCTCGAAGAAGGCCTGCAGCTGTACCGCGCCCAGGCGCTCGGTGAACACCGTCTCGCGCTGCTTGCCGATGTCGTAATAGACCAGGGCCAGCTCCAGCTCGTCCAGCGACTCCTGCTGGCACAGCAGCCAGCCGTAGATCTTCAGCTGCGCCCAGTGCAGCGCGCGGTGCGAGGCGGGCTGGGATTCGAGCCGGCCCTTGAAGGTCTTGATCTCCTCCAGCCGCTGCTGTTGCGGCCGGTAGCCGTCGGCGCGGCCGCGCACGCGCAGCACGCAGTCGCGGCCCTGGTATTCGCCGGCCAGGCTCAGCTCGGTCTGGTAGCCGGCGCCGCGGCCCTGCGCCACCGCGGCATGGCCGGCGACGCCCTCCTGCGCGGTCGGCGCGGGTGTGAAGCGCAGGTCCAGGTCGCCACTCTTGGCCGTGAACTCGCACAGCTCGCGCACGGCCACCGTGTAGGCTGCGGGCATCGCGCGCTCAGGACAGTTGGGCGGGCGGGCGATCTGGATCGTCACCCATTTGGCCGAGCGGGCCCAGCGCCGTCTGGGCCGGGTCATGCTCGGCCTGCAGCGGCGTGGCCTTGGCCAGCGCCAGCCAGACCGCGAAGGGCAGCTTGCAGGGCTGGTGGCGCGCCGGGCGCAGCAGCTCGAACTGGCCCTCGTCCAGGTCGCCATGCAGCACCCAGACGCCGAACTGCATCGGGATCTCGTTGGGCTTGGCGACCGCGGCCGGGAACACGTAATAGACCTCGCTGCACAGCCATTGGTAGGCCTGGCGCTTGGCCGCATGGCGCAGATCCGAGAGCAGGTCGGCGCGGCTGAACTTGATCTCGTGCACCATCGGCTGCAGATAGCTCTCCACCGAGGTGTTGCGCACCGAGAACAGGTCGGGCCGCGCCATGCGCCAGACGCGCTTCACCGCGGCCGGCGGCGGTGCCTCGTCCTGCCACAGCGCGGCATCCGGCGGCTCGGGCGGCGGGGGCGGGGCTTCCGCCGCGGCGTCCTCGTCCTCGACCTGGGCGCGCAGGGAGAGCTCGCGCCAGACGATGCGGCCCATGTCCATCAGATGGCTGGCGAAGCGCTGGGCCAGTCGGTCGTGCGCGCTGGCCGAGCGCAGGCCGCGCTGGCGCGACTCGGCCAGCAGCTCGATGCCGGCCTCGGTCAGCTTCAGGGTCTCGCGGCCGGCGTCGTCGGCCTGCTGGCGCAACAGGCCGGCGGCCAGCAGATCGATCTCCAGGCCATCCTTGCAGGGCCAGCCGGCCGAGCGCCAGATCTGCAGCAGGCGCGCACGATGGAAGCGGGTCAGTTGAGGTGCCGACATGGGAGCGGGAGCGGGTCGAAATGAATACTGATTATAAATACAGTATTTGACGATTTTGCGGCCGGGGCCGGGTCTTGCTGGGGGCTGGCCTTACAGTCCGCGCTCGGCCGTTCCGGTTCGGCCGCCACCTGGGCCCCAGCAGCGATGTTGTATTCCTCGACCTTCATCTTCGGCAAGAAACAGTTCGATGACGAGTTCCATGCGCTCGACGCGGAGATCGCGCGGGTGGCCCGCGCGATTCCGGGCTACCGCGGCGAGGAGAGCTGGGAGAACCCGAGCACCGGCCTGTTCAGCAATGTCTATTACTGGGACTCGCTGGAGGCGCTGCAGCAGCTGATGGCCGATCCGCGGCATCGGCAGGCCAAGGCCGCGCAGGGGCGCTGGCTGGACGGCTACAAGGTCGTGGTCGCGCAGGTGCTGCGCGAATATGGCGATCCGGCGCTGGGCCTGTTGCCCAGGGATTGAGCCCGGCGGCGGCGGCGCTCAGAAGCGCGCCAGCAGCCGCGGCAGCGAGCCGGCCAGCAGCGCCAGGCCCGACAGGGTCAGCAGGCCCAGCACGATCTGGCGAAAGCGCGCCTCCGAGATGCCGCTGTACAGGCGCGCGCCCAGCAGGGTGGGCAGCAGCATCGCCGGCGCGACGATCGCGAACAGCGGCAGCATCGCGCGGGTGACCAGGCCCTGCGTGAGGTAGACGATCATCGTGACGCTCAGCGCCGCGAGGTTGAAGTTCTGGATCACCGCGCGCTGCTCGTCCTTGGGCCAGCCGCGCAGGGTGCACCACAGGGTCGGGATCACGCCGGTGAAGCCGCCCAGCCCGCCCATCAGGCCGCCGCAGGCGCCGGCCACCGCGTCGGCCAGGCGGCCACCGCGGCGGATGCGCGGCAGGCGGCCCGCCGCGAGCATCAGCGGGCACCAGACGGCCAGCAGCAGGCCCAGGCCGGCCTGGAACAGCGGCAGGTCCAGCCGCGGCAGGATCGCGACCCCGACCGGGATGCCCGCGAGCCGCCGGCCAGGAAGGGCGCCAAGGCCCGCCAGCTGAAACCGCGCCGCACCGTCAGCGCCGCGATGATCTGGCCGGTCAGCGCGCCGAACACCGCCAGCGCGGCGGCCAGGCGCGGATCCAGCGACCAGGCCCAGAAGGACATCGCGGTCATGCCGAAGCCGAAGCCCGACAGGCCCTGCACGAAGCCGGCGGCGATGGCGCCGACGGCGACCAGGGCGAATGTGGAATCCATGGCGATGCGGGGAGAGGCGGCGATGGCCGTGGCTCAAGACCTGACCCCAGGAGGGGCGGCCGGAGCGGCGGGCGGATGTGGGCGCGACGCGACGTGGCGCTTGGCAAGCCGGGGGAAGCTGGGTATGCTGTATGTATATACAGTATTCAATCCGCCGAGCGAGGCCCGATCATGCACCACCCGTCCGCCTACCGCCAGACCTATCAACCCGCCCCCGCGCTGCGCCTGCCGCGCTGGCTGCTGAGCATCTGGTATTGGTTCTGACCCACTCAGCCCACCCCCTACGGCCTGCGGCCGCCCCCTCAAGGGGGCCGAGGCCGGACACAAACAGTCCTGAGGACTGTTTGTGTCTGCCGAGGGCCAAGGACTCTGGCCTTGGCACGTCCGTAGGACCGGCAAAGCCGGATCCTCGGACGTCGCTGGGTGGGGCAATGCGTCCGAACTAGAGCAGCTGCAGCAGCAGCTCCGGCGGCCGCGCGATCACGGCGCGCTCGCCATGCACGACGATGGGGCGCTGCAGCAGCTTCGGATGCGCGGCGATGGCCTGCAGCACGGCCTCATCGCTCAGGGAGGCGTCGGCCAGACCCAGGCTGGCGTATTCCTCCTCGCCGCTGCGCAGCAGCTCGCGTGCAGGCAGGCCCAGCTGCGCAAGCAGGCTGCGCAGCTCGCCCGGCTGCGGCGGGTTCTGCAGGTAATCGACCACTTCGGGATCAAGCCCGCGCGCCTGCAGCAGGGCCAGGGCCTCGCGCGACTTCGAGCAGCGCGGGTTATGAAAAATGCGAATGAGCTTCTGTGCCATGGCCCCAGGGTAAACCATAGCGCTGGTCGAGCCTGCCCCTCAGTACCCTCCGCGGTCCCGGAGTCGCAAGACGCCGCCGCGCACGAGGAGGCCGGATGGCCGCGAGGAAAGACAAGACCGATGCCTATCGGACCCTGCATCAGGGCTTCCGCTGGCAGGTGCCCGAGCAGTTCAGCCTCGCCGAGGCCTGCTGCGGCCGCTGGGCTCGCGAGACGCCGGAGGCCACGGCCATCCTGTTCGAAAGCGACAGCGGTTGCCGTGCGCAATACAGCTACGGCCAGCTGCAGCGCGCCGCGAACCGCCTCTCGAATGTGCTGAAGCGCCTGGGCGTCGCGCGCGGCGACCGGGTCGCGATCGTGCTGCCGCAGCGCTTCGAGACCGCGGTCGCGCATATCGCGATCAACCAGCTCGGCGCGATCGCGATGCCGCTGTCGATGCTGTTCGGCCCGGAGGCGCTGGAGTACCGGCTGCAGGACAGCGGCGCGGTGCTGGCCCTGGCCGAATGCGCGGCGCTGCCGGCGCTGCGCGGCGTGCGCGCGAACTGCCCGGCGCTGAAGCACCTGATCGTGGTCGGCGAATGCCCGGCCGGGCCGGACGAGATCGGCTGGATGGGGGCGCTGCAGGCCGAGGATGCGCGCTTCACGGCCGAGCGCATGCGGGCCGAGGACGCCGCGGTGCTGATCTACACCAGCGGCACCACCGGCCAGCCCAAGGGCGCGCTGCTGCCGCAGCGTGCGCTGATCGGCAATCTGAGCGGCTTCATCGCGAGCCAGAACTGGTTCGGCTTCGATCCCGACGATGCGACGCGGCCGACCCGGGCCGTGTTCTGGAGCCCGGCCGACTGGGCCTGGACCGGCGGGCTGATGGATGCGCTGCTGCCGACGCTCTACTTCGGCCGGCCGATCCTGGCCTATCAGGGCCGCTTCGCGCCGGACAAGGCCTTCGAGCTGATGGCCGCGCATGGCGTCACCCACACCTTCCTGTTCCCCACCGCGCTGAAGGCGATGATGAAGGCGGTGCCGCGGCCGCGCGCCAGCTATCCGGGCCTGCGCCTGGAGGCGGTGATGAGCGCCGGCGAGGCGGTCGGCGACGCGGTGTTCGCCTATGGCCGCGAGCAGCTCGGCCTGACGATCAACGAGATGTTCGGCCAGACCGAGATCAACTATGTGGTCGGCAACTGCAGCCGGCTCTGGCCGGCCAAGCCCGGCAGCATGGGCCGAGCCTACCCGGGGCACCGGGTCGCGGTGATCGACGAGGCGGGCAAGACCTGTCCCCCGGGCGTGGCCGGCGACGTGGCGGTGCACCGCCGCGATGTGCATGGCGAGCCGGACCCGATCTTCTTCCTCGGCTACTGGAACAACGAGGCGGCGACGCGCGCCAAGTTCAGCGGCGATCCGGACGACAGCTGGTGCCGCACCGGCGATATGGCGCTGCAGGACGAGGACGGCTACCTCTGGTACCAGGGCCGCAGCGACGATGTGTTCAAGGCCGCCGGCTACCGCATCGGCCCCAGCGAGATCGAGAACTGCCTGGTCAAGCATGCGGCGGTCGCGAACGCCGCGGTCGTGCCCAAGCCCGATGCCGAGCGTGGCGCGCTGGTCAAGGCCTTCGTTGTGCTGGCGCCGGGTCACCAGGGCTCGGCCGCGCTGGTGGCCGAGCTGCAGGCCCATGTGAAGGGCCGGCTCGCGCCCTACGAGTACCCGAAGGAGATCGAGTTCATCGAGGCCCTGCCGATGACCACCACCGGTAAGCTGCAGCGGCGCGTGCTGCGCGAGTTGGAGCGCGAGCGGGCGGTGGCGGGGGCTTAGAGCGCGCCACGATCCTTCGTGCCCATCCGCACGCTCAGCGTCGCATCGGCCGGCGCCAGCAGGCGCGCGCTGGCGGGCCAAGGCTCCTCGCCGGTCAGCACGGTGCAGGCGCGCTTGCTGTCCTTCGGCGCATCGGGGTCGCGGCCGCCCGGCTCGGTGGGCAGCGGCAGGCCCAGCAGCTGGCCGCGCTCGTCGCGCCATTCGAGTTCCCAGCGCGGCTGCTCGCTGCAGATGCGCACGCCGCCGACCTGCGGGAACAGCCAGCGCGCGTACCAGGGCAGCAGCTCGCCGCGCACGGTGCGCCCGACTTCCATGATGCGGCGCACCTGGGCCATCGTCAGCTGCTCCGGCTTGAGCGTGAGCTTGATCCGGCCATGCAGCTGCGCCTGGCCGCGCGGCAGGGTGCTGGCCAGTTCGGCAGTCTTGGCCTGCTCGGGCGGCAGCACCGGCAGCTCGAAGCGGCCCGCCGCGTCGCGCGGGATCGGGGTGTAGGCCTCGTCCTGCACCAGGGCGATCTTGACCTTGTCGGTCGGCTGGCCGTCCTTGCGCGTGAGCTTGAAGTCCAGTGTGACCAGGCCCTGGCCATGCTTCTTCAGGTCCTGCAGGATGCCGTTCATGCGCCCATAAGGCATCGCGGCCGGATCCTTGACCATCTCGACCTGCACGGTCTCGAGCTGCCGGGTGGGCTCCTCGGCCAGGGCCGGCAGCGCGGCGAGCAGCAGGGCGATCGGGCGTAGCGAATGCTTCATGGCTTCCTTCGGTGGGACATGAAAAGTGAAACGTGAAAAGTTCAGCGCTTGCATTTGCCGCGCGCCTCTGCCAGCAGCCAGAAAGGCGCGCTCAGCAGGCCCATGCCGCCGCCGATGAACTCGCCCTTCAGGCAGTCGCCGTGGCCGCTCTGGTCGATCCTGCGGGCCAGGCGCTGCTGCTCGGTCTCGCCGGGCGGTGCGGCGGTCAGCGGCGCCGCCTCGCGCGCGGCCTGGCGGATCGCGCGGCGCGTGGCCTCGCTGTCCAGCAGCAGGGGCTGCGTCGGCCCGGAGGCCGCTGCGCTGGCCGGCTGGGCGGGCGTGATCGCCGCGGTCTGCTCGACCGGGGCGCTGGCGGGTGCGGGCGCGGGCGCGGGGCGGGCCGTGCGCACCGCTGCGGCCGGGGCCTGCCGCGTCGGTGGCGTGATCCGGGCCGGTGGCGGCGCCGGCCTGGCCGCGATCAGGCGCAGCGGGATCGTGACGCGCGTCGTCGTCGCCGGATCCGGTCGACGCGGCGTCTGGCGCTGTGCGAACAGGCCGAACAGCAGCAGGGCATGGGCCAGCAGCACCAGTGCCAGCAGCAGACCCTGCCGCCGTGCCGGGGCACTGTTCTTCATGCGTCGGCCCCTTCTTCATCATCGCCCTCGGGGCCGGGCTCATAGGCCAGCAGCTCGCCCGGCTGGCATTCCAGCACCGCGCAGATGCGCGCCAGGGTGTCGAAGCGCACGCCGCGCACCTTGCCGGACTTCAGCAGCGAGAGATTGGCCTCGGTGATGCCGATGCGCTCGGCCAGCTCGCGCGAGCGCATCTTGCGTTTGGCCAGCATCAGGTCGAGGGTGACGACGATCGGCATCTCAGCACCCCTCCGGGGGGCAGCGAACGACATGGACGAGAGGGCCGGTCATCGGCTCAGACGAACTCGGCGTTCTCGCGCGCCACCCGCGCGGCCTCGGCCAGCACGGTGGCCAGGGCCAGCAGCATCAGGCCGAACATCAGGCTCAGGTAATGCTGCGAGGACAGGCCGAACCAAAACACGCGCTGACCCGGCGGGTTGCCCCAGGTCAGGGCCAGCACGGTCAGGGTATGGCCCAGCGGCATCGCGGCGGCCAGCGCGATCAGCGCCAGGCCCAGGCGGCGCAGATAGGCCGCGGGCCGCGGCGTCAGCAACTCGCCATGGGCATAGCAGCCGAACAGCGACCAGAGCTGCCACAGCGCCCACAGCGCCACGCCGCCCGGCAGCATCGAGGCCGCGAAGCCGCCGGCCAGCGAGGCCGGGTCCAGCTGCACGGCCTTCAGCCCCCAATCGCCGGTGGCATGGCGGGCCACCCTTTCCGGATGGGTCCAGAACAGCAGCGCCAGGCTCAGGACCGTGACCGCGCCGGCCACGCTCAGCGCGCGCACGCTATGGGCGAGGCGACGGATGCGGCGCAGGCCGTCGGACGGCAGGGTGGGAGCAGAATTCATGAAAATTACTGTAAAACAATAAAAAATAGCTGTAAAGAAGAAACTGATTGGGTTTGCCTGCGAGGCCTTCCGGCTTGCGGCACACTGCCGGCCTTGTCTTTTCGGGAGCAGTGCCTCATGGGCCCCATGGAATTCGTCACGCTGGGTCGATCGGACCTGCAGGTCAGCCGCATCTGCCTGGGCACGATGACCTTCGGCGAGCAGGTCGACGAGACGGGCACGCACGCCATCCTGGACCATGCGGTCGCGCGCGGCATCAACTTCATCGACAGCGCCGAGATGTACCCGGTGCCGGCGCGTGCGGCCACCTTCGCCGACACCGAGCGCCTGATCGGCCGCTGGCTGCAGGCGCGGCCGGGCCTGCGCGAGCGGTTGGTGCTGGCGACCAAGGTCAGCGGCCCCTCGCGCGGCTATGAATGGATCCGCAACGGTGCGCAGGACCTGCGCGCGGCCGACATCGTCGCGGCCTGCGAGGACAGCCTGCGGCGCCTGCAGACCGACCATATCGACCTCTACCAGATCCACTGGCCGGTGCGCCATGTGCCGATGTTCGGTGGCCTGTTTTTCGAGCCGGCCAAGGACCGGCCGGTCAGCAGCATCCAGGAGCAGCTGGAGGCGCTGCAGCGCCTGGTGCAGGCCGGCAAGGTACGCCAGATCGGCCTGTCCAACGAGACGCCCTATGGCGTCGCGGAGTTCGTGCACTTGGCCGAACGCCATGGCCTGCCGCGCATCGCCAGCGTGCAGAACCCCTATGCGCTGGTGAACCGCGTGCTCGAGAACGGCCTGGACGAGGTGCTGTACCGGCACCAGGTCGGCCTGCTGGCCTACTCGCCGCTGGGCTTCGGCAGCCTGACCGGCAAGTACGACGCCGCCGGCTTCGAGGACCCGGAGCGGCCGGGCCGCCTGGCGATCTTCGAGGGCATGCGCAAGCAGCGCTGGGCGCGGCCCGAGACCCTGGCCGCCGCGCGGCGCTACAACGCACTGGCGCGCGAGCATGGGCTGACGCCGGCGGCGCTGGCGCTGGCCTGGTGCTACGGCCGCTGGCAGACCGCCAGCACCATCATCGGCGTGACCAGCATCGCCCAGCTGGACGAGAACATCGACGCCTGGGGCGTAACTCTGGCGCCCGAGCTGCTGGCCGAGATCGACCGCATCCGCTGGGAGATCCGCGACCCGGCGCAGTAAGCCCCAAACCCCGGGGAAACGGTACCGGGCCCGCACGACCGGCGGCAAGGGCCGCTGTGTCCGCGCCGGTGGCACGGGTCGTGGGCGACGGCCTCAAGCTCCGCCGTGCCGGTTGCCGGGTCGATCGCGAACTGCCGCCGTCGCAGTGAAGCTGGCCCGCCTTGTCGGCTTGCCCAGAATCGGCGCGCCATGTTCGCCAGCGCACCGAGTTGTGGCGGCGGGGCGCCTAGGCTGAAACGCAGGCCGAGGCATGGGCGCTGGAACCGATGGTGCCCGTACCCACCGGCCCGTGTTGCCAAGGAGCACACCATGAGCCTGTTCACCATTCTCCTGATCCTGTTGCTACTGATGCTGGTCGGCGCGATGCCGACCTGGCCCCATAGCCGCAACTGGGGCTATATGCCCAGCGGTGCGCTTGGCGTTCTGGTGCTGATCCTGCTCGTGCTGCTGCTGACGGGGCGGTTGTGAGGCCGCCCGGCCCGCATGCCGGTGCCCCGTTCCTCTCTGCCACAAGGACTGCCATGAACAAGTACTCTCTTTGCAAGACGTCGATCGGCCTGCTAGCCCTGCTGCTGCCGCTGGGCGTCGCCCAGGCCGCCCGCATGAGCGCGGCCGAGCACAAGCGTTCCGATGCGCGCATCACGGCCGACTACAAAGCCGACGAAGCGGGCTGCAAGGCTCAGTCCGGCAATGCCAAGGACATCTGCCTGCAGGAGGCCAAGGCCAGGCGGACGGTGGCGCATGCCGAACTGCAACATAGCTACAGTGGCAAGGCGCGGGACTGGACCCGCCTGCAGGTCGCCAAGGCGGAGTCGGCCTACGCGGTGGCCAAGGAACGCTGCGACGACAAGGCGGGCCAGGCCAAGGACGTCTGCGTCGAGGAGGCCAAGGCCGTCGAGACCAAGGCCCTGGCGGAGGCCCGGATGAACAAGCGCATCGAAGCGGCCCGCTCCGACGCCGCCAGCGACAAGAACGATGCCGGCTACAAGCTTGCGACCGAGAAATGCGAGAGCCAGGCGGGGGATGCCAAGTCGGCCTGCATTGCACAGGCCAAGGCCCGGTTCGGCAAGAGCTGAGCGCGGCGCGATGAAGGCCGCCGGCCTCCGATCCGGACCGACCGCTGGCACGGCGCCGGCGCCATCTCAAGAAGCGGGCGATATCGCCGCCCGCCTGCTGGGAAAGTCCTACGAGGCCCTGGACGACAGGGCCCGCAAGGCGGCCCAGCATGTCGCGGCACGCACCCCGATCGCGCGCAACACCGCGCAGGATGTCGACGCCCATCCCAGCTGCGGCCAGCGCGCGGCCGATGCGGTGGCCTCCTTCGGCGGCTCCTGGATCTTTGTCGGCCTGTTCGCCGCGGCGATGCTGCTGTGGGTGGGACTGAACGCCTGGCTGCTGCTGCGCCGGGGTTCGACCTTCGACCCCTATCCCTACATCCTGCTCAATCTCTTTCTTTCGATGCTGGCGGCCATCCAGGCGCCCATCATCCTGATGTCGCAGAATCGCCAGGCGCAGAAGGATCGCATCGGTGCCGAGCATGACTACGAGGTCAATCTGAAGGCCGAGCTGGAGATCCTGCTCTTGCACGACAAGCTTGACCTGCTGCGCGAGAAGCAGTGGCAGGAACTGCTGGCGCTGCAGCGCACCCAACTGCAACTGCTGGCCGAGCTGCGCGGCCGAGCCTGCGACCCGGCCTGAACCCGTGGCATGCGCGGTCGGCAAGATTCGCGCGAGAATCCGCGGCCGCAGGCCTGATGGGTTGGCCTGCCGAACCCGCCGGAGGAAGTTCCCATGCATCTGGTCTGCCCCGCCTGCGCCGCCACCAACCGCGTGCCCGAGGAAAAGCTGCAGGACCAGCCGGTCTGCGGCCGCTGCGGCAGCGAGCTGATGGCGCCCCAGCCCGTCGAGCTGAACGACGCCAACTTCGCCGCCTTCGTCGGCCGCACCGAGCTGCCGGTGCTGGTCGATTTCTGGGCCGACTGGTGCGGCCCCTGCAAGATGATGGCGCCGCAGTTCGCACAGGCCGCGGCGCAGCAACCGCTGATCCGCTTCGCCAAGCTGGATACGGAGGCCGCGCGACAGACGGCCGCGGCCTACAACATCCGCAGCATCCCGACCCTGATCCTGTTCCAGGGCGGGCGCGAGACCGCGCGCGTCAGCGGCGCGATGGGCGCGGCCGATCTGCAGCGCTGGCTGCAGCAGCAGTTGCTGGCGCGCGGCTGATGGCGATGCCGCACGCGCTGGCCGACATCCGCATCGAGCCCCTGGTCCGCCATCCCGCGCTGCTGTCACGGCTGCAGGCCTGGATGGAAGCCGAATGGCCGGGCTGGTACGGCCCCGGCGGGCGCGGCGATGCGCGCGCCGACCTGGCCGACTTCGCGCGCGCCGAGGGGTTGCCGCTGGGCCTGCTGGCCTTGCGCGCGGGCGAGCCGGTGGGCCTGGCGGCGCTGAAGCGCGCCGGCGGCTTCGCCGGGCTGGACCTGCCGGGGCCCTGGGCCGCGGCCGGCCTGGTGCCGGCCGAGCTGCGCGGCCGCGGCATCGGCCGGCTGCTGCTGGCGGGCCTGGAGGACGCGGCGCGAGCCCAGGGCTTTCGCACCATCTTCTGCGGCACGGCCAGCTCGGCCAGCCTCTTGCGGCGCGCCGGCTGGTCGCTGCGTCAGCCCTTCGACCACGAGGGACAGGTCTTGTCGATCTTCGAGAAGGCTCTGTAAGGGCACCGCAATCCGGTACAAGCCAGGTCGCGGGCCGCGGCCCGACAATCGGTGCCATGAGCAAGAAGTCGTCCGGCAGCAGTGCCCATGTCAGCGAAACCCCCGCGACGCAGTTCCTGCGCCGCCAGCAGATCGCCTTCGGCGAGCATGTCTACGACTATGTCGAGCATGGCGGCACCGCCGAGAGTTCGCGCCAGCTGGGCGTGGACGAGCATGCGGTGGTCAAGACCCTGGTGATGCAGGACGAGAAGGGCGATCCGCTGATCGTGCTGATGCATGGCGACCGCCAGGTCAGCCTGAAGGAGCTGGCGCGCCAGATCCCCTGCAAGAAGGTCGAGCCCTGCAAGCCCGAGGTGGCGCAGCGCCACAGCGGCTATCTGGTCGGCGGCACCTCGCCCTTCGGCACGCGCAAGGCCATGCCGGTCTATGTGGAGCGCAGCATCCTGGCGCTGCCGCGCATCTGCATCAACGGCGGCAAGCGCGGCTACCTGATCAGCCTGGAGCCGCGCCTGCTGCCGGAGCTGCTGCAGGCCCGCGCGGTCGATTGCGCGCTGCAGCCCTGAGGGCAAGCCCCGGGGGAGGGCGCCGGAAAACGGCCCGTATTGCGGCCACAATAACGGCCCATGCAAGACACCCTCCTTCCCCTGCTGGCCGGGCTGGCCGCCTACCTGATCGGCTCGCTGTCCTTCGCGGTGATCGTCAGCCGCCTGATGGGCCTGTCGGACCCGCGCAGCTACGGTTCGGGCAACCCGGGCGCCACCAATGTGCTGCGCTCGGGCAACAAGAAGGCCGCGATCCTGACCCTGGCCTTCGATGCGCTGAAGGGCTATGTGCCGGTGCTGCTGGTGCTGCTGTATGGCGAGCGCTTCGGCCTGGGCGAGGGCACGGCGGCGCTGGTCGGCCTGACGGCCTTCCTGGGCCATCTGTGGCCGGTGTTCTTCGGCTTCAAGGGCGGCAAGGGCGTGGCCACCGCGGCCGGCGTGCTGCTGGCGCTGAACCCGCTGCTGGGCGCGGCCACCCTGGTGACCTGGCTGATCATTGCCTACTTCAGCCGCTATTCCTCGCTGGCCGCGCTGGTGGCCTCGGTATTCGCGCCCTTCTACCAGATGCTGATCTGGGGCATGGGCCCGATCGTGCTGACCGCTGGCCTGATGGGCCTGCTGCTGATCTGGCGCCACGAGGCCAATATCAAGAAGCTGCTGAACGGCACCGAGAGCAAGCTCGGCCAGAAGGCCCCGGCCGCCGCCGCCGCGCCGACCGGCGCCAGCCACAAGCATCCGCATGGCACGGGCCCGAAGGCGCCCGGCCATTCCCATCACCATCACCACCCTAGCAAGTCCAAGGAAAGCAAACGATGACCCTGCAACGCTTCGACGTCGGCGCCCGCATCTCCGAAATGGCCGTGTACAACGGCGTGGCCTATCTGGCCGGCCAGGTGCCTGAGGACGCCACCCAGGACATCACCGGCCAGACGGCCCAGGTGCTGGCCGCGATCGACAAGCTGCTGGCCCGCGCCGGCACCGACAAGAGCAAGATCCTGATGGCCCAGGTCTACATCAAGGACCTGGCCGACTTCCCCGGCATGAACGCCGCCTGGGACGCCTGGGTTGCGAAGGACAATGCGCCCCCGCGCGCCACCGTCGAGGCCAAGCTGGCCCGCGCCGAGTGGAAGGTGGAGATCGTCGTCACCGCGGCGATCTGATCTCCCCTGCGGGCCTAGCGGGGCAGTAGGCTCAGCTCGACCCGCAACAGGCCCGCGCCGCCCGGCGCGGCGCCCTCGAGCACCACGGCCCGGCCATCGGGCCGCAGCGCCTGCGGCGGCGCGAGCGATTCGTCGCCGCGGCCCGCCAGCAGGCGGCCCTCGTAGCGCAGCTCGCCGTCCTCGAACTGGAAGGCGCTGAGCTCGACGAACCAGCCCGCATCCAGCACCTCGGGGCGCAGCCGCAGCATGGTCTCGCTGGCCGTCGCGCTGCGGCGCAGCAGCAGCTCGGCCTGCTGCTCGCGCCAGACCCCGTTGGGCAGGCGGGCGCGCATCAGGACCTGCAGGCGTTGCTCGGCCGCGTTTGCAGTGGCCGCCGCTGGCGTGGGCGTGGCGGCCGGCTGCGCCATGGCGGGGCCCGCCAGGCCGGCCAGCAAGGCGCCGGCGATCAGGAGGGCGGCGGCCGGACGGCCAGGTCGGGGATGCTGCTGCGGATTCATGCGGTGGTACTGCTCGTGAAGAAGGTCCGGTGGTGGCACCGGCTGGCGGCAACTGTACAGGCCGCCGGCGCTTGATCCAGCTCAAGCCGGGGCAAGACCCGACCCCCTACAGTGGCCGCGCGCCGCCAGCACAGGGGATTTTTCAGGCATGCCGATCGAATTGTTCCACCAGGGGGCGCACCGCTGCCTGATGTTCGCCGACTTCCACCAGGAAGACGGCGAAGCCGTGCAGTCGAACCAGTTCCTGCTGCTGCATGGCGCGGCCGGCGCCATCCTCGATCCCGGCGGCAACGTGGCCTACAACGCGCTCTACCTGGGCCTGACCCAGCACCTGGCGCCGCCCAAGCTGTCGGCCATCCTGGCCTCGCATGCCGACCCGGACATCATCGCCTCGCTGGACCGCTGGATGACCGCGACCCAGGCGCCGGTCTACATTTCGCGCGTCTGGGAACGCTTCGTGCCGCATTTCTGCAAGCCGGGCAAGACACAGGGCCGCATCATCGGCCTGCCCGATGCCGGCGCGCGGCTGCGCCTGGGGCAGGGCGCCGACCTCTTCGAGCTCTGGGCGCTGCCGGCGCATTTCCTGCATGCCGAGGGCAATTTCCAGTTCTACGACCCGGTCAGCCGCATCCTGTTCTCCGGCGACCTAGGCGCCTCGCTGGGCGCCGAGCCGGGGCGGGTGATCCAGCGCCTGGACATCGCCCATATCGGCCGCATGGAGGGCTTTCATCGCCGCTACATGGTCAGCAACAAGGTGATGCGGCTGTGGGCGAGCATGGTGCGCGAGCTCGACATCGCGATGATCGTGCCGCAGCATGGCGCGCCGATGGCCGGCGCTGCGGTGCCCGAGTTCATCGCCTGGGCCGAGCAGTTGGCCTGCGGCATCGACCTGATGGGGCCGGCGCAGTATCGCGTTCCCACGTAGGATCGCCCCATGAACCGATCTCGTTGGAAGGAGCTGGCCGTGCTGGCCGGCCTGGTGGCGCTGTTCTGGGGCGGCGCGCAGTGGATCGGCGGCCGCCAGGCCGCCAGCGAGGGCCAGGTCTTGCGCGAGCTGGCGCGGCCGGGCGACATCCTGATGCTGTCGTCCACCACCTGCGTGTTCTGCAAGCGCGCCAGTGCCTGGCTGGTCGAGCAGCAGGTGCCGCACCGCGAATGCTTCATCGAGCGCGACGCGGCCTGCCTGGCCGAATACCAGGCCCGCGGCGCGCGCGGCACGCCGACCTTCGTCGTGCGCGGCCAGACCCTGCTGGGCTTCGATCCGCAGCGCATGCGTGCGATCTTGCGACCGCCGGCTTGAGCCGCTGCGCGAACGGATGAGAGAATGCGAAGCACTCTCATCTACGGAGCCTGTAGCACCCATGAAATCTCTCGTCCTGTCCCTGGGGCTGGCGGCCGGCGCCGCAGCGTTCTCCCCCCTGCTGCTGGCCCAGCCCGCGGCGCAGGCCGAGGCGGCGCTGACGCCGGCGGCGGTGGCGCGGCATTACGCCGTGCTGGTGCATGCGAACTATGCCGACAGCGTGGCCGGCGCGCAGGCTCTGCAGCAGGCGATCAAGGCCTTCGTGGCCCAGCCCTCGGCCGAAAGCCTGGCGGCGGCGCGCAAGGCCTGGCTGGCGGCGCGCGAGTTCTACGGCCAG
Organism: Roseateles sp. DAIF2; assembly: GCF_015624425.1. Lineage (NCBI taxonomy): Bacteria > Pseudomonadati > Pseudomonadota > Betaproteobacteria > Burkholderiales > Sphaerotilaceae > Roseateles > Roseateles sp. DAIF2. The sequence goes on from NZ_CP049919.1 coordinate 1,813,324, forward strand.
ACCGAGGCCTTCCGCTTCTACGGCGGCCCGATCGATGACGACAAGGGCCCGGAGGGGCGCCTGAACGCCTGGCCGATGGATGAGAGCTATGTCGATCGCGTCGAGGGCAAGAAGGCCAGCGGCCTGATCAACAAGCGCAGCTTCAAGATCAGCAAGGCCGCGCTGTCGGCGCAGAACGAGCGCGGCGGCGAGGAGAACGTCGCCACCGGCTGGCATGCGATCGAGTTCCTGCTCTGGGGGCAAGACCTGTCCCCGACCGGCCCGGGCGAACGCAGCTTCGAGGACTTCGTCGACGGCAAGGCGCCGAACGCGGATCGCCGCCGCCAGTATCTGGTGGTGGTGACCGAGCTGCTGATCGACGACCTGAACTTCCTGGCCAAGTCCTGGGCGCCCGGCGTCAAGAACAACTACCGCGCCCGCTTCGAGAAGGGCGGTCAGGAATCGCTGCGCAAGATGCTGGTGGGCCTGGGCTCGCTGTCGCGCGGCGAGCTGGCGGGCGAACGCCTGGAGGTGGCGCTGGCCAGCCAGGACCAGGAGGACGAGCATTCCTGCTTCTCCGACAACACGCACCGCGACGCGGTGACCAACGCGCTGGGCATCGAGAACGTCTGGCTGGGCCGCTACAAGCGCGCCGACGGCAGCCTGCTGCAGGGCGCCTCGCTGCGCGACCTGGTGGCCGCCAAGGATGCGGCGCTGGCCGCGCGCCTGACCCAGCAGCTGGCCGCCTCGGTGGCTGCGGCCGAGAAGATCCAGGCGCCGTTCGACCAGGAGATCCTGGGCGGCAAGGAGGCCCCGGGCCGCCAGCGCATCCAGACCACGATCAACAGCCTGACCGAGCAGAGCAAGCAGCTGGTCGAGGCGGCCACCGCGATCGGCATCACCAAGCTGACCCTGGTCCAGCCGTGAAGCTGCGCCAGCTAGCCATCGCCAGCCTGTGCAGCCTGGCGGCCCTGGGCCTGGTCGTCGCCGCCACCAGCCGCGAGGACGAGAAGACCGGCGGCGCGACCACGGTCTATGCCGACGGCCGCAACGCCTTCTCCTTCCCGGCTGCGAACCTGAGCGACGAGGAGCGCACCCGCTTCGCGATCGGCAACAGCTTCTTCCGCCGCAACTGGGTCGAGGCGCCGGCCTCGACCACCGCGCGCGACGGGCTGGGCCCGCATTTCATCGCGCGCAGCTGCGGCGGCTGCCATGTGCAGGATGGCCGCGGCGCGCCGCCGGACTTCCGCAAGGGCCTGAGCCCGGCGCCGGGCCGCCCCAAGCCGGGCGATCACCCCCTCGGGGGCCAGTCGCTCAGCGCCGTGGGGGCCGACATGCACGAGCAGCCGGTGGCGCTGCTGATGCGCCTGTCGGTGCCGGGGCAGGACGCCCATGGCGGCCCCAAACATGACCCGGTCTATGGCGACCAGCTCGACAACGCGGCCGTCGAGGGCGTCAAGCCCGAGGGTCAGGTCACGCTGCGCTACGAGACCCTGCGCGGCCGCTTCAAGGACGGCACGCCCTATAGCCTGCTGAAGCCCCATTACGGCTTCAAGGACCTGGGCTACGGCCCGATGGCGACGGACGTGATGGTCAGCCCGCGCATCGCGCCGCAGCTGATCGGCGTGGGTCTGCTGGAGGCGATTCCCGCGGCCGAGATCCTGCGCAACGCGGCCGAGCAGGCGGCGGCGCCGGGGCCGATCAAGGGCCAGGTGAACCAGGTCTGGGACGCCTTCGCGGGAAAGGCCATGCCGGGCCGCTTCGGCTGGAAGGCCAATGTCGCGACCGTCGCGCACCAGACCGCCGGTGCCTTCCTCGGCGACATGGGCATCACCTCGACCCATTTCGCCGCCGAGGCCTGCACGCCGGGCCAGACCGACTGCCTGGCCGCGCCGCGCGGTGCCAAGGGTCAAGGCGTCGAGATCGACGACAAGACCCTGGCCGATGTGATCTTCTACCAGGCCACCCTGGCGCCGCCGGCACGCCGCCGGGTCGACGATCAGCAGGTCCTGCGCGGCCAGGCCCTGTTTGCCCAGGTCCAATGCGCCAGCTGCCACCGGCCCAGCTACACGACGACCGAGGGCCCCTTCCCCAGCCTCAGCAGCAAGGCGCTGAACGGCCAGAAGATCTGGCCCTATACCGATCTGCTGCTGCACGACATGGGCGCGGGCCTGGCCGACGGCCGCCCTGACTTCCAGGCCAACGGCCGGCAGTGGAAGACCCCGCCGCTGTGGGGCATCGGCCTGATCAAGGATGTCAACGGCCATACCCGGCTGCTGCACGACGGGCGCGCCCGCGGCGTGCTGGAGGCCGTGCTGTGGCATGGCGGCGAGGCCGAGGAGGCCAAGCAGAAGGTGTTGGGCATGACGCGTGCGGAGCGCGAGGCCCTGGTCAAGTTCGTGGAGTCGCTGTGAGGATCGATCGCCGTCTTTTCCTGGCGGGTGTGGCGAGCTGCGCCAGCGGCGCGGCCCTGGCCCAGACCGACTGGACCCGCGAGGCCGTGCCGGCCTACACGCCGCTGCACCTGGTGCTGGGCCTGCACAAGCACTGGACCCTGCCGCGCGCCGAGGCCTTCCTGGCCGCGGCGCAGCGCCTGGTCGAGCGCCTGGACCGCCCGAGTTGGGGCGAGGCGATGCTGCTGTGGGAGCGGCTGGCGATGCCGGCGCTGGGGCCCGTCGTGGCGCGGCGCTCGCTGCGCCAGATCGACTTCGCGCCCAGCCGCCCGGCCCTGATCGCGCGCGCGGTGCAGGCCGCGCCGCGCGAACTGGCGGCGCTGGAGCGCATCGGCACCCCCGCCAAGGGCCTGCCGGCGCTGGAGCAACTGCTGTGGCAGCAGCGCCCGCTCAGCGAGGCCGAGCGCCGCTATGCGCAGCTGCTGGCCGAGGAACTGTTGAACGAGGCCCGCGCGCTGCAGGCCGGCTTTGCCGCGCTGGCCGCGCGCGAGGCCGAGGACTGGAGCGAAGAGGACGCGCTGGCCGGCACCTCGGAGCTGCTGAACCAATGGGTGGGCGGCGTCGAGCGCCTGCGCTGGGCGCAGATGGAAAAACCGCTGCGCTCCGGCAGCAAGGACGCGCTGCCGCGCGCGACCAGCGGCCTGACCGCCGCGGCCTGGGCCGCCGAATGGCAGAGCCTGCGCGGCCTGGCCCTGTTCGAGGGCCGGCAGGCCCCGGCGCCGGGCGCCGGCCTGGTGCCGCTGGAGACCTATCTGCGCGGCCGCGGCCGCAACGCCGTGGCCGATGCGCTGCGCAATACCGTGCTGGCCGCCGACGCCAAGCTGCAGGGCCTGAGCCCGGCCAAGCCGCAGCCGGTGCTGGCCGCCGCGAAGGCGCTGGAGGCGCTGAAGCGCCTGGTGCAGGACCAGGTGGCGCCGGCGCTCGATCTGAGCCTGGGCTTCTCGGACGCCGATGGCGATTGAGATGCAGCGCAGGCAAGTCCTGACCCTTGCCGCCGCGGGGCTGGCGCTGCCGGCCTGGGCCTCGCGCGCCGCGGCGCCGCTGGAGCTGGCCGCGGCCTGGCGCGACGAGGCGCCCAGCTACCGCGTCGGCCGCCTGGCGCTGGCCGGCGATGCCCTGGCGCTGCGCGCCAGCATCGAGGTGCCGACCCGCGCCCATGGCCTGCTGGCCGAGCCCGGCGGCAGCCTGCTGGCGGTGGCGCGCCGGCCGGGCGACTGGCTGCTGCGCTTCTCGCGCGAGGGCCGCGAGCTGCAATGGGCCTGGATCGAGCCGGACCGCGCCTTCACCGGCCATCTGGCGCACAGCGCCGACGGCCGGCGCCTGTTCTGCGGCGAGACCGATCTGGAGAGCGGCGCCGGCCTGATCGGCGTGCGCGATGCGCGGAGCCTGGAGAAGCTGGACGAATGGCCCAGCCATGGCGTCGATGTGCATGAGCTGTCGCCGCGCGGCGCGGGCGATCTGTGGGTCGCCAATGGCGGCATCCAGACCCTGCCCGAGACCGGGCGCCAGAAGCTGAACCTGCCGGCGATGAATTCTTCGCTGGTGCGGCTGGATGCGCAGAGCGGCGCGCTGCGCGGGCAATGGCGGCTGGCCGATCCGCGCCTGTCGCTGCGGCATCTGGCCTGGCGACCCGACGGCCGCCTGGGCATCGCGATCCAGGCCGAGCATGAGGATCCGGCGGCGAAGCGGGACGCCCCCATCCTGGCGGTCTTCGACGGCCGCGCGCTGCGCCTGGCCGAGGGCCAGCCCGCGCTGGCCGGCTATGGCGGCGATATCGCCGCCAGCACCGAGGGCTTCGCGATCGGCTGCCCGCGCAGCGGCGGCGTGGCGCGCTTCGATGCCGAGGGTCGCTGGCAAGGCCTGACCCCGCTGCCCGAGGCCTGCGCGCTGGCCGAGGGCCGCGACCCGCGCGAGGGCCTGTGGGCCGGCGGCCGCGGCCGGGTGCTGCATCTGCCGGAGGGCCGCGGCAAGCGGCTGGCGAGCGCGCTGGAGCTGGACAACCATTGGATCCGGATCTGATCGATCACCCGTTCGGGTGACGATCGTCGGCACGGGGCCGGGCATGGCATGCTGCCGCGCTATGCCCATCACCCCGTTCCACTTCGGTCTTGGCGCCGCCCTGCATGGCGCGGCGCCGCGGCGGGTCAGCTTCCGGGCCTTCTGCGTGGCGAGCGTGCTGATCGACCTGGAATCGCTGCACAAGCTGCTACGGCAGCGCCATCCGGTGCATGCCTTCCTGCACAGCTATCTCGGCGCCACCCTGGTGGTGCTCGCGACCCTGCTGTTGTTCCTGCTGCTGCGCCGCTGGGCGACGCGCCTGCCCAATCTGCTGGGCTGGCGCGATCTGAAGGCGGGGGCGGTGACACTGGGCGCCGCGCTCGGGGCCTATTCGCATATCGTGCTCGACAGCATCATGCACGCCGACATGCGGCCGCTCTGGCCCTTCAGCCAGCACAACGGCTTGCTGGGCGTACTGTCGCTGAGGCAGTTGCACCTGTGGTGCCTGGGTCTCGGCGCACTGGGCCTGCTGCTGATTGCGGCGCGTCGTCTGCTGCGCCCGCGCTGAGGCGAGGAGGGTCAATCCAGCCCGAGGCAGGCCGGATCGCCGCAGCCGCGGCGCACCAGTACCGGCGGCGCGTCGTCATCGCTCATGTCGACCACGGTGGTCGGCTGCATCGTGCAGGCGCCGGCATCGACGATGGCTTGGAGCAGCTTGTCGTAGCGCGCGCTGATCTCCTGCGGGTCGTTCAGCGGCTCCTGCTCGCCGGGCGGGATCAGGGTGGTGGCCAGCAGCGGCTGGCCGAAGATGGCCAGCAGCTCCTGGGTCACGCGATGGTCGGGCACGCGCAGGCCGATGGTGCGGCGCGAGGGATGCGAGACGCGGCGCGGCACCTCCTTGGTGGCCTGCAGGATGAAGGTGAAGGGGCCGGGCGTGGCGTTCTTGATCAGGCGGTACTGGCGGTTGTCGACACGCGCGTAGTTGGCCAGCTCGCTGAGGTCGCGGCACAGGAGGGTCAGGTGATGCTTGTCATCGACGCCGCGGATGCGCCGCAGGTTCTCGGCCGCGGCCTTGTCGTCCAGATGGCAGACCAGGGCGTAGCTGGAGTCGGTCGGGATCGCCGCGATGCCGCCTTGGCCGAGGATCTGCGCGGCCTGGCGCAGGAAGCGCGGTTGCGGGTTATCGGGATGCACTTCGAAGAGTTGCGCCATCGTGGAGGCTCCGTTGGGATTGTTAGCGCCGCGGCGCCTTGCTGGTCTTGTGGCCGGCCGCGGCAGGGCGGTCGGCATCGAACAGCTCCGTCATCAGGCCGCGCAGCGCGGCGGCGACCGCGCTCTCGCTGGCCTGGCCGCGGATCAGCTCGCGGCTGATGTTCTCGGCCGCACCGGCCACGCCGATGCAGCGCAGCCGCAGCGCCGCGGCCGGCAGCGCGGAGAAGGGCGCGAAGGCGCGCTGCAGCTCGCGCACATAGGCCTCGGTCAGCTCCTGCTGCACGGCGGCCATCGCTTCGCTGCCGCGCAGCGCTGCGGCGATCGCCTGCCATTCGGCGCCGTTGTCGCGCGCGCAGTCCAGATAGCTCTCGCAGACCGCCGCCACCACCGCGGCCAGGCGCGGCGGCGCGGCGGCCTGCAGCGCCTGGCGCAGCGCGTCCAGGTGATGGCCGTCGATCTCGCGGTAGAGCTCGATCAGCAGGCCCTCGCGGGTGCCGAAATGTTCATAAGCGACCGGCTTGGTGACGCCGGCGCATTCGGCCACCAGGGCCAGGGTCAGCGCATCCGCGCCGCGCTCGCGCAGGACGCCCTTGGCCGTCTCCAGCAGCTGGGCGCGGCGTGCCTCCTTGGGCAGCTTCTTCGGCTTGCTCTGTGCTTCGCTGTTCTTTTCGTTCACCGCATCGGCTCCTGGCGGGGAGGGGTTCGCGGGCGCCATGCCGCTTGACAGTGCGTCCGGAATAAAATCTACTATAAGTAACTTACATTGGGTAAGTTTCGATTGGTAAGTCATATCAAGCCTAACTCATTCCGGAGCCTGTTCCATGTCCACCACCTCGACCCCTGTTTCTTCTTCCCAACGCCCGGCGCTGATCATCGGCGGCTCGGGCGTCGTCGGCGCGCAGGCCGCGACCCTGCTGCGCCGCCTGCAGCCCGGCCTGCCGCTGGCCATCGCCGGGCGCGACCTGGCCAAGGCGCAGCAGGTGGCGCGGGGCCTGGGCCATGCGGAGGGCTGGCGGGTGGATCTGTCGCGGCCGGACCTGGGTCTGCCGGCGGACGCGGCCTTCGGCGCGGTCGTGCTCTTCGTCAAGGACGAATGGCAGCATGCGCTGCGCTTTGCGCAGCGCCGGGGCATCCCCTTCCTGAGCCTCTCCAGCGGCAGCTTCGAGATCGGCCCCGAGGTGGCGCAGCATCTGCATGCGCCGCAGCGCTCGGCGGTGCTGCTGGCCAGCCATTGGCTGGCGGGCGCGGCGCTGTTCCCGACCTTGCAGCTGGCGCGCAGCTTCCAGCGCCTGGACAAGATCCGCATCGGCGTGCTGCTGGACGAGCAGGACATGGGCGGGCCCGCGGCGCTGGCCGACTACGAGCGCCTGACCGGCGTCGCGCCGGCGGCCCTGACCCTGCAGGACGGGCGCATGCGCTGGATCAGCGGCGCCGAGGCGCAGACCCGCTACCGCAGCGTGGATGGCGTCGAGCTGCCGGCCCAGGCCTACTCGCCCTTTGACGTGATGGCGCTGGCCGCGGCGACGCAGGCGCGCGACATCCGGCTCGACCTGGCCTATGCCGAATCGGCCAGCCGGCGCCGCGGCGAGCCTTTCTCGACCGAGATCGTGCTGGAGCTGGAGGGGCTGGACGCCGCGGGGCGGCCGCACAGCAGCCGCCACCAGATCGTGCATCCGCAGGGCCAGGCGCCGCTGACCGCGCTGGGCGTGGCGTTGGGGCTGGAGCGGCTGCTGGGCCTGGCCGGCGGCGCGCCGGTGGCGCCGGGCCTGTACCTGCCCGAGCATCTGCTGGACGTGGACCGCTTCGTTGCGCAGATGCGCGAGTTCGGCGCGCGCTTCGAGCCCGCCTGAGGCGTCAATCAATCAGTCAGTCAGCGATCGTGTCGACGACCACCGGTGCGGGCCGCTGCCGGCGCACATTGAGCCAGGCGGAGGCCGCGCCGCAGGCCGAGAGCACGCCCATGCCCAGCCAGGCATAGCCGTCGGGCGCATGGTCGAAGGCCAGCCAGCCGATCGCGGCGGCCACCGCGATCTGCACATAGACAAAAGGCATCAGGGTGCCGGTCGGCGCCAGGCCCAGCGCCAGGATCAGCAGCAGATGGCCGACCGTGCCGAGCAGGCCGACCAGGGCCAGCAGCCCGAGCTGGCCCGGTGTGGCGGCTTGCAGGGTGCCGACGATATCCAGCGAGGGCAGCAGGGCCAGCAGCGGGCTCAGCGCCAGCATGCCGGTCAGGCCGGTGTAGAAATGCGTGGTGTAGGGGCTCTCCAGCGCGGAGAGCTTGGCGGTCAGCACCTGGAAGCTGGCATAGCTCAGCGCGCCGGCCAGCGGGAACAGCACGGCCCAGCCGAACAGGCCGCTGCCGGGCCGGATCACGATCAGCGCGCCGGCGAAGCCGCCAACCACCAGGGCCCAGCGCAGGCGCGAGACCGGCTCGTGCAGCACGGTGGCGGCCAGCAGGGTGACCAGCACCGGGGTCAGCATATTGATCGCGGTGAACTCGGCCACCGGCATGTGCTGCACGCCATAGAAGCTCATCGCGCTGGTGCACAGCAGCAGCAGGCCGCGCACCGCCTGGAAGCGCGGATGCGCGGCGCGGAAGGCATCGCGCCGGCCGCGCCAGCGCGCCACCAGCAGCCAGACCAGCATCACGACGGCCTGGAAGCTGTAGCGCAGCCAGAGGATCAGCAGCACCGGCAGGAAGGCGCCGAGGTAGCGGATCGTGCTGTCCATCGACGCGAAGCAGGTGGCCATCAGCACGATCAGTGCGATGCCCAGCATCGGGCGCCGCGGCCTCACGAGGCGCGCACCGGGGTCGTCGGGCGATGGATGCGCGGCTCCAGCAACTGCCAGATCGGCGTCAGCCGGCCCGACAGATGGGTGTCCAGCCGGCCGAGGTCGGTGCGGCTTTCCTCGGGGCTGTGGAAGTCGGAGCCGCGCGAGGCATAGAGGCCGAACTCCAGCGCGGTCTCGGTGTACTTGACCGCGTCGGCCGCGGTATGGCTGCCGGTCACCACCTCGACCCCGCGTCCGCCATGGGCGATGAACTCGGTGAAGAGGGCGTATTCCTCGGTGGGCGTGAAGGGGTAGCGGCCCGGGTGGGCGATCACCGCCTCGCCGCCGGCCTCGCGCACCCAGCGCACCGCGTCACCCAGGCGGGCCCATTTGTGCTCGACATAGCCGGGCTTGCCCTCGGTGAGGAAGCGGCGGAACACCTCGGGGATGTCGCCGCAATGGCCGGCCTCGACCAGGAAGCGCGCGAAATGCGTGCGCGAGATCAGCTCGGGGTTGCCGACATAGCGCAGCGCGCCCTCGTAGGCGTCCTTGATGCCGACCTGGGCCAGGCCCGCGGCCATCTCCCGCGCGCGCGCGCCGCGGCCGCCGCGCGTGGCGCGCAGGCCCTCGGTCAGCGCGGCGTCGCGATGGTCGAAGCCCAGTCCGACGATATGCACCACGCGGCCGGCGAAGCTGACCGAGATTTCGGTGCCGGTCAGGTAGGGCAGGTCCAGTGCCAGCGCCGCGTCGAGCGCGCGCTGCTGGCCGCCGATCTCGTCATGATCGGTCAGCGCCCACAGCTCCACGCCATGGGCCTTGGCCCGCGCGGCCAGGGCCTCGGGCTCCAGCGTGCCGTCGGAGACCTTGGAATGGCAGTGCAGGTCGGCGTTGATCAAGAAGGGTGTCGGATCCACGCCGGCATTTTAGAAGCGCCGCCATGACAGCGCCGGCGCGGGGGCTTGGGCGCGGCGCAGGAGCCTTGTAGGTGGATTGCTCACAGCGATTTGCGTTATCCGCGACTGGCAGGCCCGGGCGCGCTTGCGAATACTGGCAGCACGGTCGGACAGCAGTCGGGTCGCGGCCGCGATAGCAGCAGCAGTAGCAGCAGGGAGCAGCACGATGGACAACGTACTTCTGTGGCGCGTGGTGTATTCCCGCAAGGCCAATCTCAGCAGCGATGGTTTCTGCGCCGGGCCCTGGCATCCGGACAAGGACCATGTCGACCGCTGCGCGTCGGTGCTGCGCTCGATCGCGCAGTCGGTCGGCGTGCAGAGCAATCAGCAGGCGGTGCGCACGGCATCGACCTGGCTGAAGCGCTGAACTTTTCTCCTCCCCTCTCCTCAATCCCGGGGCTGCGGCTCTAGGATCGCCAGCAGCGCGATCAGCCGCGCGTCCAGCGCGGCCAGCTCGGCGGCCTTCAGCGGCGCCAGGATGCGGTGCTCGTTGGCCATATGGGCGGTCACCGCCCGGTCGATCAGCGCCAAGCCCGGCGGCGTCAGCCGGACCAGCAGGCTGCGCGCGTCGCAGGGGTTCGGCTCGCGCGACACCCAGCCGGCGGCTTCCAGGCGCTGCAGGCGGTGCGTCATCGTGCCCGAGCTGACCATCAGGCTGGAGAACAGCGCGGTCGGCGCCAGGCAATGCGGCTCGCCGGCGCGGCGCAGGGTGGCCAGCACATCGAACTCCCAGCCGTTCAGCCCGAACTCGGCGAAGGTCTCATCGAGCCGACGCTGCAGCAGCGCGGCGCAGCGATTGACGCGGCCGATCGTCGCCATCGGCGCCAGCTCCAGATCGGGGCGCTCGCGCCGCCATTGATCCAGGATGCGGTCGACGGCGTCGGCGGGGCGGGCTATCGCTTTCATTGAGACATCCAATTGTCTTGATTTCAAGATTATCGGCTACGATGAATTATCTCGAAATCAAGATAAATGGTGTGCTGATGAACTCCTCCCAAAAGAGCCCCCTTGATGCCCTGCTGACGGCGCTGGCGCCGGTGATCTGGGGCTCGACCTATATCGTCACGACCGAATGGCTGCCGCCGGACCGGCCCTTCACCGCGGCGCTGCTGCGCACCCTGCCGGCCGGGCTGCTGCTGGTGCTGTGGACCCGCCATCTGCCCCAGCGCGGCGAGTGGGGGCGGCTGCTGGTGCTGGCGGCGCTGAACCTGGCGGTGTTCCAGGCCCTGCTGTTCGTCGCGGCCTACCGGCTGCCGGGCGGCGTCGCAGCGGTGGTCGGCGCGATCCAGCCGCTGCTGGTGATGGGCCTGGCCTGGGGCGTCGATGCACGCCGCCCGCCCTGGCTGGCGCTGGGGGCCGGCCTGCTGGGCGTGGCCGGCATGGCCGCGCTGCTGCTGTCGCCGCAGGCGCGCTGGGACACCCTGGGCATCGCCGCGGCCCTGGCCGGCGCGACCAGCATGGCCGCCGGCACCTATCTGGCGCGGCGCTGGAAGCCGGCGATGCCGGTGCTGGCCTTCACCGGCTGGCAACTGCTGGCCGCCGGGCTGATGCTGCTGCCGCTGGCCGGCTGGCTGGACGCGCCGCTGCCGCGCCTGGCCGCCTCGCAATGGGCAGCCTATACCTATCTCTCGCTGGCCGGGGCGCTGCTGTCCTATGCGCTGTGGTTCCGCGGCATCGCGCGGCTGTCGCCGGTGGCGGTGTCCTCGCTGGGCCTCCTGAGCCCGGTGACCGCGGTGCTGCTGGGCTGGGCCCTGCTGGGCCAGACCCTGGCCGGCCTGTCGCTGCTGGGCCTGCTGGTGGTGCTGGGCAGCGTGCTGGCGGTGCAATGGGCGATGAGCCCGCGCGCCAGCAACGCCGCCTGAGATCAGGTGTTCCTCATCCCTTCTCTCCCTATTTCCGAACCTCGAATGCGAAACATGAGCTCCTCTTCTTCCTCCATCCTTGAACTGATCGAGTCCCGCAACTCCGTGACCCGCTACGACCCGAGCCGCGGCGTATCCGACGCCACCCTGGCCGAGCTGGTGCGGCTGGCGACCCTGGCGCCCTCGGCCTACCACCTGCAGAACTGGAAGTTTGTCGCGGTGCGCAGCGCCGAGGCCAAGGCGCGCCTGATGGCCGCGGCCTATGGCCAGCCGCAGGTGCAGGAGGCAGCGGCCACCTTCATCGTCGTGGGCCGTCTGGCGGCGCATGAGCAGCTGCCGCGGGCGCTGCAGCCGGCGCTGGAGCGCGGCGTGATGCCGGCCGCGGTGATCGAGCGCTGGGTGGCGGCGGCCAACGAGGCCCATCCCGGCGACCCGCAGCTGCAGCGCGACGAGGCGGTGCGCTCCGCCTCGCTGGCCGCGATGACCCTGATGCTGGCCGCGCAGGGCATGGGCCTGGCCACCGGCGCGATGGGTGGCTTCGATGCGCAACAGGTGATCCAGGAGTTCGGCCTGGAGGCGCAGGACGTGCCGGTGATGCTGGTGACCCTCGGCCATGCGCGCGACGGCAACTGGTCGCAGAAGCCGCGCAAGCCGCTGCAGGAAGTGCTGGCCTTCGCCTAACTCATCGCCTCGACGATCATCTGCACCCGCTGCTGGCCCTGGTATTCGTCCAGCGCCAGCCGGTAGGCCAGCCGACCCTGCTCGGGTACCGGGTCGACATGGCCGAACCAGATCGCGTCGCGCAGCTGCCCGGCCTGTTTGACGCGCAGCTTCAGATGGCGTTCGCCGACGATGCGCTGTGACACCACCTGCACCTCGTCGCAGAACAGCGGTGCCTCGAAGGCCTGGCCCCAGACCTGGGCCTCCAGCTGCAGCACGATGTCCGGCGTGAAGGCCTCGGCCGGCAGCGGGCCATCTGTCTTCAGCGTGCGAGTCAGCGCGGCGGCGTCCAGCCATTCGCGCGCCACCTGCTGCAGCGCGGCGCCGAAGGCCCGCACGCAGGCCTCGGCGCTCTCGGGATCCTCGGCGGTCAGGGTGCAGCCGGCCGCCATCGCATGGCCGCCGAACTTCTTCAGCAAGCTGGGTTCGCGCTTGGAGACCAGGTCCAGCGCGTCACGCAGATGAAAGCCCGGGATCGAGCGGCCCGAGCCCTTGACCTGCCCGTCGGCGCCCAGCGCGAACACGAAGGTGGGGCGGTGCAGCCGGTCCTTGACTCGGCCCGCGACGATGCCCACCACGCCCTCGTGGAACTCCGGCTCGTACAGGCACAGCGCCGGCGGCGCCTCGCCCTGCAGGGCCGGGTCCTGCATCAGCTCGTCGAGCTTCAGCTCGGCCAGCTCGCGCATGCCGGCCTCGATCTCGCGGCGCTCGCGGTTGATCGCATCGAGCTGGCGTGCCAGCTCCAGCGCGCGTGCCGGATCGTCGGTCGTCAGGCATTCGATGCCCAGGGTCATGTCCGAGAGCCGGCCGGCCGCGTTGATGCGCGGCCCCAGCGCGAAGCCGAGGTCGAAGCTGTTGGCGCGCGCCGCGTCGCGGCCGGCGGCCGAGAACAGCGCGGCCACGCCCGGCTGCATGCGGCCGGCGCGCATGCGGCGCAGGCCCTGGGCCACCAGGCGGCGGTTGTTGGGATCGAGCCGCACCACGTCGGCCACCGTGCCCAGCGCAACCAGGTCCAGCAAGGTGTCCAGCCGCGGTTGAGGACGGGGCCCCCCACCCCCCAAGGGGGGCGAGGCCGCTTGGGAGCGGCCCGGCGCGGCCTCGGCATCGAAGACCCCGCGCCGGCGCAGCTCGCCGCGCAGCGCCAGCAGGGTGTAGAAGGCCACGCCGACGCCGGCCAGGTTCTTGCTCTCGAAGGTACAGCCCGGCTGGTTCGGGTTGACGATCGCATCGGCCGCGGGCACGACCTCGGCGCCGTCGACCACGGCCGGCAGGTGGTGGTCGGTCACCAGCACCTTCAGTCCCAGGGCCTGGGCATGGGCCACGCCGGCCAGGCTGGCGATGCCGTTGTCCACCGTCATCAGCAGGTCCGGCTTCAGCGGCAGGGCCAGCTCGACGATCGCCGGGGTCAGGCCGTAGCCATGCACCGCGCGGTCCGGCACCACATAGTGCAGGGTGCCGGGTCTTGCCCCCAGCAGGCCCAGGCCGCGCAACGCGACGCTGCAGGCGGTGGCGCCGTCGCAGTCGTAGTCGGCGACGATGCAGATGCGCGAGCCCTGCTGGATCGCGTCGGCCAGCAGCGCGGCGGCCTCGGCCATGCCCTTCAGGCCCTCGGGCGGGATCAGAAGGGCCAGGCCGTCGTCCAGCTCCTCGGCACTGCGCACGCCGCGCGCGGCGAACAGGCGTGCCAGCAGCGGCGGGATGCCGGCCTGCTCCAGCGCCCAGCTGGCACGCGGCGGCACGTCGCGGGTCAGGATCTGCGGGGTGATGTGGCTCACAGGCTCTCCAGGGTCTTGTGCACGTCGGCGCGCGGCGCGGCGATGCGCTGCCACAGCCGGGTCAGGCCGCCCGCCGGGCGCGGGCGGTAGCGGCGCGCCAGGCGCTCGCCGCACAGGGTCAGGCCGACATCCTCGCCGGCCTGCGCGCGGGCCAGCAGTTCGGCCACTGGGCCGGCATCCAGCGCCACCCAGGCCTCGGCCCAGGCGGTCCAGTCCTCGGCCAGCAGCGGTTCGCGCAGGCGTTCGTCGAGCCGCAGTTCCGGTGTGACGGCGCGCGGCAACGCGCGGCCGGCGCCGCTGATCCAGACCGAGTTCAGCGCCAGCGCGCCGCGCGCCTCGCGGGCCTCGCCCAGCGGATGGCGGTGCAGGGCCATCTGCAGCTCGTTTTGCAGGGTGCGCAGGCGCCGCGCCTCGGGCATCCAGGGATCGACATTGCGGTTGATCACCCGCTCCAGGCTGGCGCAGGCCAGGCCGGCCAGGTCCTCGTGGGCGACATACCAGCGCGTCGGCGCACCCCAGGCGCGGTGCCAGCCCTCGTCGGCCGGGAACAGCCAGGCCAGCGACTCGAAGAAGTCGCGCGATTCGGCCTCGTCCAGCGCCAGGGCATCGGGGTTCAGCGCGGTGACCTGGTCGCTGCCGACCGACATATGCAGCGGGCTCAGCAGGGCCCAGCAGCGGCCTTCGGTGGCGATGCCGTCGGCCTCGGCCTGGGCGGCGGCCAGCGGCAGCGCCGCGCTCTCGGCGGGCCAGCCCCACAGCGCGGCCTGGGCCTGCTCCTGCGGCGTTTGCAGCGCGTATTCGTCGCTGCCCTGCTGTCCGGCCGGGGCCAGCAGGCCCAGCAGGGCCGCCAGCCGGGGCAGGGCCAGCGTCTGCTGGGCCTGGGCGCAGGCCTCGCCCAGGGTGCTGGCATGGGAAATCATCAGATGCATGGCGCGATTATCCCGGGCCGGGCCGTCACCCAATCTTCATCCGCCTGCCATGGCGCCGACATGGCCCGGCGCGAAGCTGGCGGTCCATGAAACCCGCCGCCTACCCCATGCGTGCCGCCATGGACCCCAGCCCGCCCGAGGCGCCGGAGGAGCGCGGCGCGCTGCAGGTGCGCACGGTCTGGATCTCGGACCTGCATCTGGGCACGCCGGGCTGCCAGGCCCAGGCGCTGCTGGAATTCCTGCGCCAGGTCGAATGCGAGCAGCTGTTCCTGGTCGGCGACATCATCGACGGCTGGCAGCTGCGGCGCAGCTGGTATTGGCCGCAGGCGCACAACGATGTGGTGCAGAAGCTGCTGCGCAAGGCGCGCAAGGGCTGCCGGGTGATCTTCATCCCGGGCAACCACGACGAGTTCGCGCGCCGCTACCTGGACCACAGCTTCGGCGGCATCGAGGTGGCCGAGGACTGGCTGCATGTGACGGCCGACGGCCGGCGCCTGTGGATCACCCATGGCGACCTGTTCGACGGCGTCGTGCAATGCGCGCGCTGGTTGGCCCTGCTGGGCGACCAGGCCTACGAGTTCACCCTGAAGCTGAACCGCTGGCTCAATTCGGCGCGCGCGCGCCTGGGGCTGCCCTACTGGAGCCTGTCCAAGTACCTGAAGCTGAAGGTCAAGCGCGCGGTCAGCTATGTCTCTGACTTCGAGACCGCGCTGGCGCGCGAGGCCAAGAAGCGCGGCGCCGACGGCGTGGTCTGCGGCCATATCCACCATGCCGAGCTGCGCGAGATCGAGGGCGTGCTGTATGCCAACGACGGCGACTGGGTCGAGAGCCTGACCGCCCTGGTCGAGCATGCAGACGGCCGGCTCGAGATCCTGGACTGGAGCGCGCTGGCCCAGACGCCGCAGCAGCGCGCGGCCGCCGCCAACAAAACGTCATCGTCCGTCACGGAACTGTCACCAAGCCTTCATAGAATCATCCGATGACCAAGCTTCCCGTGGTCCCGCCCTCGCTGACCCTGCTCAACCGCGAGCAGGCGATCCTCGAATTCAACCGCCGCGTGCTGGCGCAGGCGCAGCGCGACGATGTGCCGCTCCTGGAGCGGCTGCGCTACATCTGCATCGTCTCCTCCAACCTGGACGAGTTCTTCGAGGTGCGCTTCGCCGACATGCTGGACGTCGCGCGCGATCCGGCCGGCAGCGTCAGCTCCCGCGATGTCGAGCGGGTGGCGCGGGCCGCCCATGAGCTGATCGACCAGCAGTACGACATCTTCAACGAGCAGGTGATGCCGGCGCTGAAGGCGCGCAGCATCCTGGTGCTCAACCATGCCGACCGCAACGAGGCGCAGCGCGCCTGGGTCAGCCGTTTCTTCGAGCGCGAGGTGCGGCCGCTGCTGGTGCCGGTGGGCCTGGACCCGGCGCACCCCTTCCCGCAGGTGGCCAACAAGTCCCTGCATTTCGTCGCCCGTCTGACCGGCAAGGACGCGCTGGGCCGCGACAGCCGCATCGCCATCGTCAAGGTGCCGCGCGTGCTGCCGCGCGTGATCAAGCTGCCGGCCGCGCTGAGCGAGGGCCGCCAGGCCTTCGTGCTGCTGACCAGCGTGATCCGCGCGCATCTGGAGGAGCTGTTCCCCGGCCGCCATGTCGAGGCCTTCTCGCAGTTCCGCGTCACGCGCGACTCCGACCTGGAGGTCGACGAGGAGGAGATCGCCAATCTGCGTCATGCGCTGCGCTCCGGCCTGACGACGCGCCATTTCGGCCGCGCGGTGCGGATCGAGGTGGTGAACACCTGCCCGGAGGAGCTGGCCAGCTTCCTGCTGGAGCAGTTCCAGCTGCCGCCGGCGGCGCTGTACCGCGTCAACGGCCCGGTCAACCTGGTGCGCCTGAACGAGCTGATCGACCAGACCGACGCCGACGAGCTGCGCTTCCTGCCCTACGAGCCGGCCTGGCCGCAGGGCCGGCTGCCGCGCGGCAAGTCGATGTTCGAGCGCCTGAAGAAGGGCGATGTGCTGCTGCACCATCCTTTCGAGAGCTTCGAGCCGGTGGTGCAGCTGCTGCGCGAGGCGGTGCAGGATCCCGAGGTGCTGGCGATCAAGCAGACGGTCTACCGCACCGGCAGCAAGTCCGAGCTGATGGACCTGCTGATCGAGGCGGCGCGGCGCGGCAAGGAGGTGCTGGTCGTCGTCGAGCTGAAGGCGCGCTTCGACGAGGAGGCCAATATCAACTGGGCCGAGCGGCTGGAGGCCGTCGGCGCCCAGGTGGTCTACGGCATGGTGGGCTTGAAGACGCATGCCAAGCTGCTCTTGGTGACGCGCCGCGAGCAGCATGGCGGCAAGCCGGTGCTGCGCCGCTATGCCCATCTGTCGACCGGCAACTACAACCCCAAGACCGCGCGGCTCTACACCGACCTGGGCTATCTGAGCGCCGATCCGGACCTGGCGGCCGATGTGGACCTGGTGTTCCGCCAACTCGCCTCGCTGTCCAAGTTCAAGGCGCCGCGGCGCCTGCTGCTGGCGCCGTTCAATCTGCACAGCCGCATGCTGGAGCTGTTGGCCCAGGTGGCCGAGGCGGCGCGCGCCGGCTATCCTGCGCGGGTGGTGCTGAAGGTCAATTCGCTGACCGATGCCGAGCTGATCCAGGGCCTGCTGTTGGCCGGCCAGGCCGGCGCGCGCATCGACCTGATCGTGCGTGGCGCCTGCATGCTGCCGCCGGGCCTGCCCGGTGTCAGCGACAACATCCTGGTGCGCTCGGTGGTGGGCCGCTTCCTCGAGCATTCGCGCATCAGCTATTTCCGCTGGGGCGATGGCGAGGAGCAGGAGGCCCTGTACCTGTCCAGCGCCGACTGGATGAGCCGCAACATGCTGCGCCGCATCGAGGTGGCCTGGCCGGTGCTGTCGGCCTCGCTGCGCCAGCGCGTGATCGACGAGGCGCTGATGCCCTATCTGCACGACAGCCTGGACGCCTGGCAGCTGGGGCCGGATGGCACCTCGCAGCGCGTCGCGGCGGAAGGCGACAGCGCCCAGCAGGCGCTGATGCGGCGCTTCACACCGGACTGAAACCGGGTAGGGCACGAAAGCAAAAAGGCCGATCATCGATCGGCCTTTTTGCTGGGTTCAGGGTTCAACCGAGAGTTTGAGCTGCTCGCCGCGCGACCAGGCCTCGGCCTCCTCGCGCAGGAGGAACAGGGCGCGCGGCTGATCGGCGGCCCAGCGTTTGGCCGGCGCGAGGCGCACCTGCTGGCGCTCGCGCGCCAGGCCCAGGGCCTGCGCGCTGACCGGGCTGCGGCCGTGGCAGGCCAGCACCGCCAGGCGCAGCGCCAGCACCTGCCAGACCAGGGCCGGCTCGGCCGCGAACTGGGCCTCCAGCTTGCGCAGGCCGCCGCGCTGGCCCAGCGCCAGGTCGGCCAGGCGGCGCAGCTGGTTCTGCGAGAAGCCGGGCGCGTCCACATGGGCCAGCAGGTAGGCGCTGTGACGGTGGTGGTCGTGGTGCGAGACCATCATGCCGATCTCGTGCAGGGCCGCGGCCCAGCCCAGCTCGCGCTGCTGCTCGCGCGTGGCCTCGGGCTGCAGCTGCTTGTACAGAGCCTGGGCCAGCTTGCCGACGCGCTCGGCCTGGCTGGCGTCGACGCCGAAGCGCTGCTGCAGCGCGACCACCGACTGGTCGCGCATGTCGTGCGCGCCGCCGGGGCGCTGCGCCTCCAGGCGCTCGGCCAGGTCGAAGATCACGCCCTGGCGCAGCGCGCCCTTGGTGGGCTGCAGGCTGTCGATGCCGAACTGGGTCAGCAGGGTGTAGAGGATGCACAGGCCGCCACCGACCACCGCGCGGCGGTCGTCCTTCAGGCCGGGCAGCTTCAGCCGGTCCACATGGCCGGCCTCCAGGCATTGGGCCATGCACCAGCGCAGCGCGTCCGGCGTGATGCGGCCGTCGGTGATGCCGCTGCCGGCCAGCAGCTGGGCCACCGCGCCGACCGTACCGGAGCTGCCCAGCGCCTCGCGCCAGAGCTTGCGGTCGAACAGGGCGCGCGCCTCCTCCAGCTCGGCGCCGGCCGCCACCTGGGCGGCGCGGAAGGCCTCGGGCGTGAAGCGGCCGTCGGGGAAGAAGCGCAGCGACAGGCTGACGCTGCCGACCTGGAAACTCTCGGCGGTACGCGGCGTCGTGCCCTGGCCCAGGATCATCTCGGTGGAGCGGCCGCCGATGTCGATCACCAGGCGCGGTTCGCTGGAGGTCTGCAGCCGCGCGACGCCGGCATAGATCAGGCGCGCCTCCTCGCGGCCCGAGATCACCTCGATCGGGAAGCCCAGAGCGCCCTCGGCGCGGCGCAGGAAGGCGTCGCGGTTCTTGGCCTCGCGCAGGGTCTGGGTCGCGACCGCGCGCACCCGGCCGGGCGCAAAGCCCTGCAGCTCGACGGCGAAGCGGGCCAGGCAGTCCAGGCCGCGCTGCATCGCGGCCTCGGTCAGCATGCCTTCATCGTCAAGACCTGCCCCCAGGCGCACGGTCTCCTTCAGGTAGGCGAGGCGGCGGTAGCGGCCGCGCTGCAGCTGGGCGATCTCCAGTCGGAAGCTGTTGGAGCCCATGTCGATGGCGGCAAGGGCGGCGGAAGCGGTGCTCTGGGGCAAGGTCATGATGTGCGCGATTGTCGTGGCAAACCCGTGACGGTTCCGCTGCAGAGCTCGGCGGTCCTGCCTAGAATTCGCCAGCCTTCCCTGGTTCACCCCCTCGACAGGAGCTGCGACGATGCTGAAGAACGATGTGGACAGCCTGGCCCCCGGCCGCGATTTCAACCGGCGCGACTTCGTGCGTACCACGGTCGGCAGCGGCTTCGCCGCCGCGGTGCTGCCGGTGACGGCGCAGACCGTGGTCAAGACCGATGCGCAGGGCCTGGAGGTCGGCGAGGTGACGATTCCGGTCGGCGACTTCAAGATGCCGGCCTACCGCGCCCAGCCGGCCGGCGCGAAAAACCCGCCGGTGCTGCTGGTGGTCAGCGAGATCTTCGGTGTGCACGAGCATATCGCCGACGTGGCACGGCGCTTCGCCAAGCAGGGCTATCTGGCGATCGCGCCGGAGCTGTTCGTGCGCCAGGGCGACGCCGGCAGTTATGGCGAGGTCGCCAAGCTGCAGGCCGAGGTGATCCTGAAGGTGCCGGACGAGCAGGTGATGCGCGACCTGGACGCCGCGGTGGCCTGGGCCAAGGGGCAGGGCGGCAATACCGCGAAGCTGGGCATCACCGGCTTTTGCTGGGGCGGCCGCATCACCTGGCTTTACGCGGCCCACAACCCGGGCCTGAAGGCCGGCGTGGCCTGGTACGGGCGCCTGGTCGGCAACAGCGTCCCGCTGCAGCCGCGGCACCCGCTGGAGCTGGCCGGCCAGCTGCAGGGACCGGTGCTGGGCCTCTATGGCGGACAGGACGGCGGCATCCCGCTTGACACGGTTGATAAGATGAAGGCTGCCCTGGCCCAAGGTTCGGCGGCCTCGAAGCGCAGCGAGTTCCACGTCTACCCGGACGCGCCGCATGCCTTCCATGCCGACTACCGCCCCAGCTATCGCAAGGAAGCGGCCGAGGACGGATGGCAACGCTGCCTGGCCTGGTTCAAGGCCAACGGCGTGGCCTGACGCCGGAATCCGATTCGCCAGCAAACCGCGCCCGAGTCCCTGAGGCGCGGTTTGTTTTTATGTCTGACCTAGATGTCCATGACCCTTTTCTACATCGTGCTCGCGACCCTGGTCGGCGGGCTGCTGTCGGTGCTGATCGCCGCCAGCCTGACCGTGGGCCTGCTGGGCCGCGTGGTCAAGCATCTGGTCAGCCTGTCGACCGGCGTGCTGCTGGGCACGGCGCTGCTGCATGTGCTGCCGGAGGCCTTCGAGGGCCAGGCCAGCCCGCATGAGCTGTTCCTGACCCTGCTGGGCGGCCTGATGTTCTTCTTCCTGCTGGAGAAGGCCGAGCTGTACCGCCACACCCATCACCACGAGGGCGACGGGCATCACCACCATCACCATTTCGACCATGAGCAGGCGGGGCGTGGCGGCCTGTCGGTGCTGGTGGGCGATTCGATCCACAACTTCTGCGACGGCATCATCATCGCCGCGGCCTTCCTGGCCGACACGCGCCTGGGCGTGGCCACCTCGCTGGCCATCATCGCCCACGAGATCCCGCAGGAGGTGGGCGACTACATCGTGTTGCTGAACGCCGGCTTCACGCGCGCCCGCGCCCTGGTCTACAACGCGATCTCGGGCCTGGCGGCGGTGCTGGGCGGGGTGCTGGGCTACTTCGTGGTCGGCGCCTGGGAGCCGCTGTTCCCCTACCTGCTGGTGGTGGCTTCGAGCAGCTTCATCTATGTGGCGGTGGCCGACCTGATCCCGCAGTTGCAGCGCCGCCTGCCCTGGCGGGACACGGCGGCGCAACTGGCCTGGCTGGCGGCCGGCCTGGGCCTGGTGCTGGTCGTCTCAGGCGGCGCCCATTCCCACTAGGCCTTAGCCCACTGGGTTTAGCGGACCACCAGCACCGGCACGGTGCAGTGGGTCAGCACCTTCTGCGTCTCGCTGCCCAGCAGCAGGGCCTGGAAGCCGCGCCGGCCATGCGAGGCCATCACGACCAGGTCGGCCTGGTTGCGGTCGGCATGCTCGATGATGGCCTCCCAGGCATGCAGGGCCTCGATCGTGTGGCCCTCGCAGGGCACGCCGGCCGCCTCGGCCGCGGCGACCACGGCCTTGACCCGGCCACTGGCGATGCGCTCCTGGGCGTCGAAGAACTCCTGCGGCGGCGTCGGCTGCATCTCGGAGACGGCGCTGTAGGGGAAGGGTTCCTTGACGCTGACCGCGTAGAGCTTGGCGCCATGGAACTTGGCCAGGGCGATCGCGGTGTCGACCGCCTTGGCGGTGATGTCGGAACCGTCGGTGGGGATGACGATGCGCTTGAACATGGCAAACCTCCTTCTGCTGATGGCAGGCCCGGGCCGGGCCCTGAGGAGATATTGCCTCGCAGAGGCGGTCTTGTCTTGCTCTGCGTCAAGCCCGCGCTATCGGACGGCGCGGATCGGCCGACCACTCGCTCCAGGAGCCCGGATAGAGCTTTGAGCCTAGCAGCCCGGCATGTTCCATGGCCAGCAGGTTGTGACAGGCGGTGACCCCCGAGCCGCATTGATGCACCACGCCGGCCGCGCCCTGCGGCGCCACCAGGGGCTCGAACTCGCGGCGCAGCTGCTCGGCGCTCTTGAAGCGGCCGTCCTCGGCCAGGTTCAGCTTGAACAGGCGGTTGCTGGCACCGGGGATGTGGCCCGCTTGTTTGTCCAGCGGTTCGACCTCGCCGCGAAAGCGCTCCGGCGCGCGCGCATCGATCAGGCGCACCCGGCCCAGCTGCGTCTGCAGCGCATCGGCGTCCAGGGCCTCGACCAGGCTGGCGCCGGCGCGGAAGTCGCTGCGCGGCGGCGTGGGTGTGGCCTCCTGCGTCAGCGCGCCGCCGGCCGCGTTCCAGGCGGCCAGACCGCCGTCCAGCACCGCGGCCGCCGTGTGGCCCAACCAGCGCAGCATCCACCAGGCGCGCGCCGCATACATGCCGCCCTGGGCGTCGTAGCAGACCACCTGGGTCTCGGCCGTCAGCCCCAGGGCGGCCATGCGCGCGGCGAAGGCCTCGCGCTCGGGCAGCGGATGGCGGCCGTTGCTGCCGGTCTTGGTCGCGCTGAGGTCGCGGTCCAGGTGCAGGTAGACGGCACCCGGGATATGGCCCTGGCCATGGGCGCGCTCGCCGGCGGCGGTGTCGGCCAGGTCGAAGCCGAGGTCGAGGATCAGCAGCGGGCGGCCGGCGGCCTGCAGGGCCCGCAGCTCGGCGACGGAGATCAGGGTTCGGTGGTCGGCAGGGCTCATCATGATTCGGTGACGGAATGTTGGCTGTCGGGCGGGGTGCTGCGCGCGCGCAGCAGGGTGGCGGCCAGGCCGGCGCCGATGATCAGCGCCATGCCCAGCAGCGCGCTCCAGGTGATCGCGTCCTTGAACAGGGCCACACCATATATGAAGGAGAACACGATGCCCAGGTATTGCAGGCTGGCGTTGACCAGGGTCTTGCCGGTGCCGTAGGCGCGCGTCATCAGCAGCTGGGCGGCGGTGGCCAGCAGGCCTACGGCCAGCAGCAGGGCGATGCCCAGCAGGCTCGGGTGTCCATGCCAGCCGCCAGTGGAGGCGGTCGTCAGCGCGCCGGCGACGACGCCGCCCAGCGAGAAGTAGAAGACGATGCGGATCTCCGGCTCGCCGGCGCGACCGAGGGAGGTGACCTGCAGATAGGCCAGGGCCGAGAGCATGCCCGACAGCAGGCCGGCCAGGCCATGCCAGGCCTGCTGCTGGTCGATCGTCGGACGCAGGATCAGGGCCACGCCGACGAAGCCCAGCAGCACCGCGCCGACCAGGCGGCCGTCCACCCGCGCGCTGCCCAGCATCACCGCGCCGCCGATCAGGAACAGGGCCATCCAGACCGAGGACATGTAGTTCAAGGTCATCGCGGTGGCCAGCGGCAGCTTGCCGATCGAGTAGAACCACAGCGACAGGGCCAGCACGCCGGACAGGCTGCGCCAGAAATGCATCGCCGGCACGGCGGTCTTCAGGCTCAGGCCCTGCCAGCGCGATAGCAGCGCCATCATCGTGACGCCCACCAGGCCGCGGTACATCACGATCTCGCCGGCGTCATAGAACTCCGACGCCAGCTTGACGCAGACCCCCATCGTGGCGAACAGGAAGGTGGCGGCGATCATCATCAGGGAGGCGGGCATGGCCGGCATTGTGGCCCGGCACCATGCAAGAGCGCCCCGGCAGCAGGCTGCGCGGGGCGTTTGGCGATGTTGTTGTCGACGTTGCCGTATTACCCAGCGGAGTCCGCGGATCCGGCTCCGCCGGTCCGCCGGACTCGCCTCCTTGAGGGGGCGCGCGCAGCGCGTAGGGGGTGGGCCGATCTCAGGCGCCGAATTTCATCTCGCGGCGGTACCACTCGTGGAAATGCTGCATGCCGTCCTCCATCGGGCTCTGGTAGGGGCCGACCTCGTTGTCGCCGCGTTCCATCAGCGCGCGCCGGCCCTGGTCCATGCGCAGCGCGATCTCGTCGTCCTCGATGCAGGTCTCCATATAGGCGGCCTGGTTGGCCTCGACGAAGTCGCGCTCGAAGGCGGCGATCTCCTCGGGGTAGTAGAACTCGACGATGTTGGTGGTCTTCTGCGGGCCCTTGGGGTGCAGGGTCGAGACGACCAGCACATGCGGGTACCACTCGACCATGATGTGCGGGTAGTAGGTCAGCCAGATCGCGCCCTGCTTGGGCGGCACGCCGCCGCCGAACTGCAGCACCTGCTCGTGCCACTTGGCATAGGTGGCCGAGCCGGGCTTGCTCAGGGCCTTGTTGATGCCGACGGTCTGCACCGAATGGTGGCGGCCGAACTCCCAGGCCAGGTCCTCGCAGGTGACGAACTGGCCCAGGCCCGGATGGAAGGGCCCGACGTGGTAGTCCTCCAGATAGACCTCGATGAAGGTCTTCCAGTTGTAGTCGCACTCGTGCACATGGACCTTGTCCAGCACATAGCCGCTGAAGTCCAGCTCCGCGGCCGGGCCCATCTTGGCCAGCTGGGCCGCGACGTCATGGCCGTTGTCCTCGAACAGCAGGCCGTTCCATTCGCGCAGCTTGTAGCGATTCAGGTTCAGGCAGGGATCCTGCTCGAAGTGCGGCGCGCCGACCAGCTGGCCCTTCAGGTCGTAGGTCCAGCGGTGCAGCGGGCAGACCACATGCTTGCCGGTATTGCCGCGGCCCTTCAGCATCACCGCCTGGCGATGCCGGCAGACATTGGACAGCAGCTCGATGCCGCCCGCGGTGCGCACCAGGGCCCGGCCCTCGCCCTCCTGGGGCAGGGCGTAATGGTCGCCGACCTCGGGCACGCTGAGCGCGTGGCCGAGGTAGCGCGGTCCATGCTGGAAGATCAGTTCCTGTTCCCTACGGAACAGGTCCTCGTCGAAGTAGGAAGTGACGGGCAGCTGGGTTTTGTAGCTGCGTTCAAGCGCTGAGAGAGTGAGGCTCAGGTCGGACATGATCCAAGAGGGTCTCCAAGAAACCAATGTCAACCCCCCGGCGGCCTTGGCTCGGGGCCAGGTACCGGGTTTGTGTCAATACGGGGAATAGAGGTCACGCGCGCGCTCGGGAGCGCTGGGCGAGGGCGGGATTGTACCCAGGTCCACAGGAATGGTTTTGAGGCGGCGCAAGCCCGGCGGCGCAAGCCTCTTTACCTTGTCTGTGGCGCCGGCCTGACAGCCACCCAAGGGGGCGACGAACAGCTAGGGGTTGGCCCCACTACAATTACAGGTTTCGCGTTCTGAAATGACCAAAGCCTCCGCCGCCAAGAATGCGTCCAAGGACGCAGTTTCGCCCAGTTACGAGCAAGCGCTCGAGGAACTGGAGCGTCTGGTGGCGACCATGGAGGGCGGTCAGCTGCCGCTGGATCAGCTGCTGGACAGCTACCGGCGGGGGGCCGAGCTGCTCGGTTTCTGTCGCGAGCGCCTGCAGGCCGTAGAACAACAGGTCAAGGTACTGGAGGGCGGGGAGTTGAAGTCTTGGGAGGACTCTTAAGCGTGGATGCTGGGGTTTTTGAACAATGGGTGCAGCGTTGCCTGGGCACCTATGAAGTGGCGCTCGACGCCTGGGTGCCGGCCTCTGCGCCGGCCGGTCTGGGCGAGGCGATGCGCTATGCGGTGCTCGGCGGCGGCAAGCGGCTGCGCCCGCTGCTGGTGCTGGCCGCCTGCGAGGCGGTGCAGGGCGAGGCCGAGGCCGCGATGCGCGCGGCCTGTGCGGTGGAGCTGATCCACGCCTATTCGCTGGTGCATGACGACATGCCCTGCATGGACAACGACGTGCTGCGCCGCGGCAAGCCGACGGTGCATGTCGCCTATGGCGAGGCGCAGGCGATGCTGGCCGGCGACGCGATGCAGGCCCTGGCCTTCGAGGTGTTGACGCCCGATGCCGGTGTGGCGCCGGCCCTGCAGGCGCGCCTGTGCGCGCTGCTGGCGCGCGCCTCCGGCCATGCCGGCATGGCCGGCGGCCAGGCGATCGATCTGGCTAGCATCGGCAAGCCGCTGGACGAGACCGCGCTGCGCGACATGCACCGCCGCAAGACCGGCGTGCTGCTGCAGGCCAGCGTGCTGATGGGCGCGGCCTGCGGCGCGACCGAAGCCAAGGCCTGGGACGCGCTGGCCGACTATGGCGCCGCGATCGGCCTGGCCTTCCAGGTGGTCGACGATATCCTGGACGTGACCCAGGATTCCGAGGTGCTGGGCAAGACCGCCGGCAAGGATCAGGATGCCAACAAGCCGACCTACGTCTCGGTGCTGGGCCTGGACGCGGCGCGTGCCTATGCCGACCGACTGCGCGACGAGGCGCATCAGGCGCTGGCGCGCAGCGGCCTGGCCCATACCGCCTGGCTGAGCCTGCTGGCCGACAAGGTGGTCGAGCGCGACAATTGATGTTCAAGCCGGAAGTAGAGTCGATCATGAACTATGCCCTGCTGAAGACGGTCAACAGCCCCTCCGATCTGCGCCGCCTGCCGCGCACGGATCTGAAGAAACTGTCCGACGAGCTGCGCGCCTATGTGCTGGACAGCGTGGCCAAGGTCGGCAACGGCCACCTGGGCTCCAATCTCGGCACGGTCGAGCTGACCGTGGCCCTGCACTATGTGTTCAACACGCCGCATGACCGCCTGGTCTGGGACGTGGGCCACCAGACCTATCCGCACAAGGTGCTGACCGGCCGCCGCGAGGCCATGGCCACCCTGCGCCAAGCGGGCGGCATGAGCGGCTTTCCGCGCCGCGACGAGAGCGAGTACGACACCTTCGGCACCGGCCATTCCAGCACCTCGATCTCGGCCGCCCATGGCATGGCGATGGCCGCCAAGCTCAAGGGCGAGGACCGCAAGACCGTGGCCATCATCGGCGACGGCGCGATGACCGCCGGCATGGCCTTCGAGGCGCTGAACAACGCTGGCGTCTCGCATGGCGGGCTGCTCGGCGATGTGCTGGTGATCCTGAACGACAACGACATGTCGATCAGCCCGCCGGTCGGCGCGCTGAACAAATACCTGGCGCGCCTGATGAGCGGCAAGTTCTACGCCGCTGCGCGCGAGGGCGCGAAGTCGGTGCTGAAGAACACGCCGCTGTACGAGTTCGCGCGCCGCTTCGAGGAGCACACCAAGGGCATGGTCGTGCCCGGCACGATCTTCGAGGAATTCGGCTTCAACTATGTCGGCCCGATTGATGGCCATGACCTGGAATCGCTGATCCCCACCCTGGAAAACCTGCGCGGCAAGAGCGGCCCGCAGTTCCTGCATGTGGTGACCAAGAAGGGCGCGGGCTACAAGCTGGCCGAGGCCGACCCGGTCAAGTACCACGCGGCCTCCGGCAAGTTCGACCCCGCGGTCGGCTTCGTCAAGCCGGCGACGCCGGCCAAGACCACCTTCACCCAGGTGTTCGGCGAATGGCTGTGCGACATGGCCGAGCAGGACAAGCGCCTGGTCGGCATCACGCCGGCGATGCGCGAGGGTTCGGGCATGGTGGACTTCCACAAGCGCTTCCCGACCCGCTATCACGACGTCGGCATCGCCGAGCAGCATTCGGTGACCTTCGCCGCCGGCATGGCCTGCGAGGGCCTGAAGCCGGTGGTGGCGATCTACTCGACCTTCCTGCAGCGCGCCTACGACCAGCTGGTGCATGACGTCGCGATCCAGAACCTGCCGGTGCTGTTCGCGCTGGACCGCGCCGGCCTGGTCGGTGCCGATGGCGCGACCCATGCCGGCAACTACGACATCGCCTTCACCCGCTGCATCCCGAACATGGCGATCCTGACGCCGGCCGACGAGAACGAGTGCCGCCAGGCCCTGTTCACCGGCTTCAGCCATGACGGCCCGACCGCGGTGCGCTACCCGCGCGGCGCCGGCGCCGGCATCGCGGTGCAGAAGGACATGCAGGTCCTGCCCTGGGGCAAGGGCGAGCTGCGCCGCAAGGGCTCGCGCATCGCGATCCTGGCCTTCGGCACCCTGCTGTACCCGGCCCTGAAGGCGGCCGAGAGCCTGGATGCGACGGTCGCGAACATGCGCTTCGTCAAGCCGCTGGACACCGAGCTGGTGGCCGAGCTGGCGCGCACCCATGAGGCCATCGTCACGGTCGAGGACGGCTGCGTGATGGGCGGCGCCGGCTCCGCGGTGCTGGAGGCGCTGCAGGCCGCCGGCTTGGCCCTGCCGGTGCTGCAGCTGGGCCTGCCCGACGAGTTCATCGAGCATGGCGATGCGGCCAAGCTGATGGCGCAATGCGGCCTGGATGCCGCCGGCATCGAGCAGAGCATCCTGAAGCGCTTCGGCGCCCGGCCGACCCTGGTGGCACGCGCCGCCAACCAGTAAAGATCAGCAAAGAAGTGTGGCGAGCCGGCCGGGCATGGCCCCGGCCGCCGCGCGCAGCTGCTCCAGCAGGGCCCGCACCAGCGGCTGCGCAGGCCTGAACTCGGGCAGCAGCGCATTGACCCGGAAGGGCACCGAAACCGAGAAGCGCCGCAGTGCCAGCCCCGGGCCAGCGACGGCTAGGGCCGTCAGCGGATTCACGATCGCCAGGCCCAGGCCCTGCTGCACCAGCGCGCAGACCGCCGCCGCGCTGTGCGTCTCCAGCCGCAGCCGGCGCTCGACCCCGGCCTCGGCGAACAGCGCATCGAATTGGCGCCGGTAGGGATCCTCCGGCGAGAGGCTGACGAAATCCTCACCGGCGAAATCGGCCGGCTCCAGCACCGGCCTGGCCAGCAGCCGGTGCCCGGCCGGCAGCACGCAGACCTCGTCCAGCTGCAGCAGCGGCTCCAGCCGCGTGCCCGGGGCCGGCTGGCCGGATTCCGACAGACCCAGGTCGAAGCGCTGGGCCCCCATCCATTCCTCCAGCAGCGGCGACTCCTGCGGCGTGATCGACAGCTGCGCACCGGAGTGCTGGCGCAAGAAGCCGGCGCAGGCCTCGGGCAGCAGGGCATGGGCGAGCGCCGGCAGGCACAGCACCGAGAGCCTGGCCTCGTCCTCGGCGCGGCCCAGCTGCGCCGCGCGTTCCGCCACCCGGGCCAGGCCCTGGTAGCTGCGCTGCACCTCCTCGAACAGGGCCAGCGCCCGCGCGTTCGCGCGCAAGCGCCCGGCTTGGCGTTCGAACAGGGCATAGCCCAGCAGCTGTTCCAGGCGCGCCAGCTCCCGGCTCACGGTGGGCTGGCTGCTGTGCAGCAGGGCGGCGGCGCCGGTGACGCTGCCGGCGGTCATCACGGCGCGGAACACCTCGATATGGCGATGGCTGATCATCCGCCAACCATATCAGTATTGAATGATTGAAGAAAATCAAAGCATTTGAATGAATGAATGGCGGCTGGCATGCTGCGCGCATTCTGAATTTCCCTAGCGAGCCTTTGCCATGCCCCGTCCGCTGTCCGCGCCCCTGCTCTGGAACCTGGCCGAACGCTTCGGCACCCCGCTGTGGGTCTACGACGCGGCGGTGATCCGCGCGCGCGTGGCGGCGCTGCGCGCCTTCGACACGATCCGCTTCGCGCAGAAGGCCTGCTCGAACACCCATATCCTCAAGCTGATGCGCGAGCAGGGCGTTCATGTGGACGCGGTCTCCCGCGGCGAGATCCTGCGCGCGCTGGCGGCCGGCTACCGGGCCGGGCCGGACGGCGAGATCGTCTTCACCGCCGATCTGCTGGACCGCGAGACCCTGGCCACGGTCGCCGAGCACCGGGTGCCGGTCAATGCCGGCTCGATCGACATGCTGGGCCAGCTGGGCGCGGCCTCGCCCGGCCATCCGGTCTGGCTGCGCATCAACCCCGGCTTCGGCCATGGCCACAGCAACAAGACCAATACCGGCGGCGAGCACAGCAAGCATGGCATCTGGCACAGCGAACTGGGCGCGGCGCTGGCGGCCGTTTCCAGGCATGGCTTGAAGCTGGTCGGCCTGCACATGCATATCGGCTCCGGCGTCGACTACGGCCATCTGGCCCAGGTCTGCGGCGCGATGGTCGATCTGGTGCGCCAGGCCCGCGAGGCCGGCCATGACCTGGCCGCGATCTCGGCCGGCGGCGGGCTCTCGATCCCCTATCGCGAGGGCGGGGCGGTGATCGACACCGCGCATTACTTCGGCCTCTGGGACGCGGCGCGGCGGCAGGCCGAGGCCCTGGTCGGCCACCAGCTGCATCTGGAGATCGAACCGGGCCGCTACCTGGTGGCCGAGTCCGGCCTGCTGCTGGCCGAGGTGCGCGCCACCAAGAATGCCGGCGCGAACCATTTCGTGCTGGTCGACGCCGGCTTCAACGAGCTGATGCGCCCGGCCATGTACGGCGCCTTCCATGCGATGGAGGTGCTGGCCAGGGACGGCGGCACGCGCGAGTCGCGGCCCACCGTGGTGGCCGGCCCGCTGTGTGAGTCGGGCGATGTGTTCACGCAGGAGGACGGCGGCGTGGTCGTGCCGCGCGAGCTGGCCCGCGCCGAGGTGGGCGACCTGCTGGTGATCCACGACACCGGTGCCTATGGCGCCTCCATGTCCAGCAACTACAACAGCCGGCCGCTGATCGCCGAGGTGCTGGTCGACGGCTCGGACCCGGCCTCGGCGCGCCTGATCCGGCGCCGCCAGACGGTCGAGGAGCTGCTGGCACTGGAACTTTGATATTGCTATCGCACAAATTTTGAGCAATAGACTGCATCAATAGGTGGAGCCAATGGGGGCGATTTGATTAAACAAACCTAAGGGTTGGTGGGGATCGATATGATTCGTTCCATTCCATCAACCCACAGCGGAGTTTTCTCGATGTCCCTGATCAACACCCAAGTCCAGCCCTTCAAGGCCCAAGCCTTCCACAACGGCAAGTTCATCGAAGTCACCGAAGCCTCGCTGAAGGGCAAGTGGTCCGTGCTGATCTTCATGCCGGCCGCCTTCACCTTCAACTGCCCGACCGAAGTGGAAGACGCCGCCGAGCATTACGCCGAATTCCAGAAGGCCGAGACCGAGGTCTACATCGTCACCACCGACACGCATTTCTCGCACAAGGTGTGGCACGAAACCAGCCCGGCCGTCGGCAAGGCCAAGTTCCCCCTGGTCGGTGACCCGACCCACGCCCTGACCAATGCATTCGGCGTGCACATCCCGGAAGAAGGCCTGGCCCTGCGCGGCACCTTCGTGATCAACCCGGAAGGCGTGATCAAGACGGCTGAAGTGCACTCCAACGAGATCGCCCGCGACGTCAAGGAAACCCTGCGCAAGCTGAAGGCTGCCCAGTACACCGCCAAGAACCCCGGCCAGGTCTGCCCGGCCAAGTGGAACGAAGGCGCCAAGACCATCGCCCCCTCGCTGGACCTGGTCGGCAAGATCTAAATAGATCTGCCCCTCCCACCCGTGTTGAGGTCCGTCCTCATCACCGCTTGCAGCATTTCCGGCGGCCTTGGCGCCGCCGGGATGCCCCTGGCCGCCCGTTCGCGTGAAAGGAGGCCAGCTCTCAAAGTCGCTTGATTGATCGAATTCGAATAGGAAGGAAGCACCACCATGTTGGACGACACCCTGAAGGCCCAGCTCAAGGCATACCTGGGGCGCGTCACCCTGCCGTTCGAGATCGAGGCTTCCCTGAGCGACTCTGAGAGCTCCCGCGAGCTGCAGCAACTGCTGCAGGACATCGCCGCGATGTCCGACAAGATCACCCTGCGCACCGATGGCCAGGACGCCCGCCGTCCTTCCTTCAGCCTCAAGCGCACCGGCACCGAGCAGAGCCTGCGCTTTGCCGCCATCCCGCTGGGCCATGAGTTCACCTCCCTCGTGCTGGCCTTGCTGTGGACCGGCGGCCATCCGCCCAAGGTCGAGCAAGACACCATCGAGCGCATCAAGGGCCTGGACGGCGACTATGCCTTCGAGGTCTACATGTCCCTGTCCTGCCACAACTGCCCGGACGTGGTGCAGGCCCTGTCGCTGATGTCGGTGCTGAACCCCAAGGTCAAGTCCGTCGTGGTCGACGGTGCCCTGTTCCAGGACGAGGTCAATGGCCGCGAGATCATGGCCGTGCCGGCGGTCTGGTTGAACGGCGCGCCCTTCGGCTCGGGCCGCATGACGGTGGAAGAGATCGTCGCCAAGCTGGACAGTGGCGCGGCCGCCAAGGACGCCGAGAAGCTCAGCGCCAAGGAAGCCTTCGACGTGCTGATCGTCGGCGGTGGCCCGGCCGGCGCCGCGGCGGCTGTCTATGCCGCCCGCAAGGGCATCCGCACCGGCATCGCCGCCGAGCGCTTCGGCGGCCAGGTCAATGACACGATGGCGATCGAGAACTACATCTCGGTGCTGGAGACCGATGGTCCGAAGTTCGCGACCGCGCTGGAACAGCATGTCAAGCATTACGGCGTCGACACGATGAACCTGCAGCGCGCCACCGGTCTGGTGCCCGCAAGCCAGCCCGGCGGCCTGGTCGAGGTGCAGCTGGAAAACGGCGGCGTGCTTAGAGCCAAGACCGTGATCCTCTCCACCGGCGCGCGCTGGAGAAACGTCAACGTGCCCGGCGAGCAGGAGTACAAGAACAAGGGCGTGGCCTACTGCCCGCATTGCGACGGCCCGCTGTTCAAGGGCAAGCGCGTCGCGGTGATCGGCGGCGGCAACTCCGGCGTCGAGGCCGCGATCGACCTGGCCGGCATCGTCTCGCATGTGACCCTGCTGGAGTTCGGCGAGCAGCTCCGTGCCGACGCGGTGCTGGTCAAGAAGCTGGAGAGCCTGGCCAACGTCAGCATCATCAAGCAGGCCCAGACCACCGAGTTCACCGGCGCGGGCGGCAAGCTCAGCGGCCTGAACTACACCGACCGCGCCACCGGCGAGGCCAGGCGCGTCGAGCTGGAAGGCGTGTTCGTGCAGATCGGCCTGGTGCCCAACACCGAATGGCTGAAGGGCACGGTGGAGCTCTCCAAGCATGGCGAGATCATCGTCGACGCCAGGGGCCAGACCTCGGTGCCGGGCGTGTTCGCCGCCGGCGATGCGACGACGACGCCGTTCAAGCAGATCATCATCGCCGCCGGCGAGGGCGCGAAGGCGGCGTTGGCTGCGTTCGACCACATCATCCGCAACTGAAGCGGGCGGCCCAGAGGGCTGTTGTAGAAAAGGCCGGTCAATCATTGTTGACCGGCCTTTGCTTTGCTTGGCTGCTGCGGGCGGTGGTGGCGCGTTCTGTCGGCTTGCGGCCAGAAGCAGTCATCCAAGCTTGTTGTCATCTAGGACTTCAACTGCTCCAACCCTCCACGGGCGCATAGGGCTTGCTTTTCCAGGCCAGCGTTAACCGCGATCAGGAAAGCCATACCAGCAGTGCCACCCGCGAGCCACAGGGCAGTGTGTAGCCCCAATCCATCGACAGCATGTCCGCCTGACCAAGCCCCGACCGCAATGCCGATGTTGAACACTCCCACATAAAGCGCGGTGGCAATCTCGACCGCGTCCGGCACGGCCTTCATCATCCACGTCATCAGACCTACCGAAACGCCACCGTAGGCCAAGCCCCAGACGAGCAAGGCTGCGCCGCTGCCCACTGGCGAACTTCCGATAGTGAGAAACAGGATCTGCGTCAGCAGCAGCCCGAGCGCTATCGCCATCAAAGTCAGCTTGGTACGACGGGCGGCGACGATTCCCACGAGAAAGTTGCCGACAATTCCCGCGATACCGTAGGCGAGGAGTCCGCCTGGAATCCATCGCACGTCGAAGCCGCCCACCCACAAGAGCAAAGGCCGCACGAAGGTAAACGCCATGAAATGGCTGCCAACCAGGAAAAGCGTCAGCAGGAGTCCTGCTTGCAGCTTGCGGTTGCCAAGCTGCGTGCCGAACTGGCGCAGGCTGACGGCGCTGCTCACGGGCAGACTGGGAAGTACGGCGAGCAAAAGAACCAGAACGAGCCCACTGAGCAGTGCCATGCTGCCGAAAGCCCAGCGCCATCCACCCAGTTCGCCGATCAATGCGCCGAGTGGAACGCCCAGCACGGAAGCCGCTGCGACCCCACCGAAGACGATGGACGTGGCGAGGCCCACGGCATGCGTTGGCACGAGTCGGGCTGCGAGCCCCCCGGCGACGGCCCAGATCCCGCCGATGCAAACGCCGACAAGAATGCGCGCAGCCAAAAGCCAGGGCAAACTCGGTGCCAGAGCCGACGCCAGGTTGGCGATCAACAGCAGCCCCAGCAATCCGCACAGAAGGCTGCGCCTGTCCATGCCGCCTGCTGCAATCACCACGAGGGGGGCGAACAACGCGGCCAACAACGCTGGCAGCGACATGGTCAGGCCGGCCGCTCCGGTTGATGTGCCAAGCGTTCCGGCCATCGCGTCCAGCACTCCGACCGGCAGCATCTCCGTGGTGACGACTGAGAAGGTGGCAAGGCCAACGGCGACCACGGCCCACCAGGAGGCTCCGGCAGGGGTTCTCGTCAACGTCGATGAGGCCATGTTCATGGCTGGAATCCTTGTTCTTGAATGGAGGGGAGGAGAGGAGGCTGCTGTCACGCCGTGACTGTCGTGGCCGCGCCGCGCGGCGGCGCGAGCCGGGCGCCCGACAGCGTCGCCAGCAGGACCAGGGCGCCCGCGCAGAGCGCAACCCCGAATCCGCTTCGTGTACCGCCTTGGTCCACCAGATGGCCGGCGAGTGCGGCGCCCAAGGCCACCCCGACATTCAGGCCGGCAAGCAGCCAGGTCATCCCTTCGGTCGTGCGGTGCTCGGGCACGAGCCGTTCCAGCAGGGACATCGCCACGATCATGGTCGGCGCAAAGAACAAGCCGGCCACCAGCACCGCCGCCATCAGTGCAGCGACGCTGTCGACGAACACCAATGGCAGCGTCGTTGCAGCGGTCGCCATGCCGCCCAGCAGCAGCAGGCGGTTCAACGGAGCCTTCAGCTCAAGCATGCCGAACAGCAGGCCGGCGAGGCAGGATCCGATCGCGTAAGCGGACAGCACCAGACTGGCCGCAACCGCTTGTCCGCGTTGCTCGGCAAAGGCGACGCTGACGATGTCCACGGTGCCAACGATGACGCCCATTGCAGCCATCAACAGCGCAAGCAGGCGGACTCCCGGAAAGCGCAGCAGGGACTGGGAGCGCACCATCCCGGCCGTCAGCCCCTGTGCCGGTGGTTCGGTGCCGCGTTGCACCACCAGGCCCGCGACGCCAAGAACCAGCAGCAACGCTGCTGCCAGCGGCCCAGCCTGGGGAAACAGCAGCACGGACAGTCCGACCGACAGTGGCGGCCCGGCAATGAAGCTCACTTCATCCAACACCGTTTCCAGCGCATGGGCGGTCTGCAGGCGCGGCTGGCCCCGAAAGAGGGTCGTCCAGCGTGCCCGCACCATGGCCGACATGCTCGGCATGCAGCCGGTGAGGATGGCGCCAATGAACAGGATCCAGTCGGGGCCGTTCCACCAGGTCCCCGCCAGCAGAAGCAGCATGCCCGCCACGCTGATCGCGGTGGCCACCGGTAGCACCCGGCGCTGCCCGTGCCGATCGACCTGACGAGAGACCTGCGGTGACACCAACGCATACGTCAGGACGAAGGCCGCCGACACAGCGCCTGCCAGCGCATAGCTGCCGCGCAACTGGGACAGCATGGTGATGATGCCGATACCGGTCATCGGCAGCGGCGTGCGCGCCACCAAGCCTGCAAGGACAAATCCCTTGCTTCCAGGCGCAGCGAAAAGTTCTCCATAAGCGTTGGCCACTCGTTCTCCTGAGACAATACATACATGGCGTATGAATAAATCATACCCGTATACATACGCCCTGTTTGTAAAACCACTTCAACCCGTATGGAAGGACAGGGTCATGGTTCGTCGCACCCGTGCCGAGATGGAAGAAACGCGTGCGGCCCTGCTGGCAACGGCGCGCAAGGTCTTCGCCACGCAGGGCTATGCCAGCACCTCGATGGACGATCTGACCGCACAAGCGGGCTTCACCCGCGGGGCGCTGTACCACCACTTCGGCGACAAGAGGGGTTTGCTGGCGGCGGTCGTGCGGCAGATCGACGCCGAGACGGACGAGCGCCTGCAAGCAATCTCGAATGCGGCAGACGATCCATGGGAGGGGTTTCGTCGCCGATGCAGGGCCTATCTGGAGATGGCCATGGAGCCCGAGATCCAGCGCATCGTGCTACGCGACTCCAGAGCCGTCCTGGGTGGCTCCTCTCCAGAGGCGCAGCGGCATTGCGTGGCGTCGATGCAAGGGCTGATCGAAAATCTCATGCAGCAAGGCCTGATCGCGGAGGCCAACGCCCAGGCGTTGGCGACGATGGTTTATGGCAGCCTCGCTGAAGCAGCGTGCTGGATCGCTGAAGAGGGGGGCGGAGACGCGCGGCTAGCCCAAGGTCTTGCAACGCTGGAACTCCTGTTGCGCGGCGTGCGGCGCAGTCGCTGAGCGGCGACTGTTGACTCAAACCGGCGCTGCTTTGAGGCTCGACTCCATCCGGGAATGAGCGTCTGCCCTGCTCACCAGTCATAGACCGCTATGGGTCGAAAGCCGCCAGCCACCGCCAACTCGGCTCCACCTCAACAAGACCTTAGCCCCTTGGCCGCCGCCGCCCGCCTCCCAACCCACAGCCCCTCCACGCTATAGATCGCCAGCGCGGCCCAGATGCAAGCAAAAGCCACCAGGCGCGCCGGGGCCAGCGGCTCCTTGAACAGCCAGACGCCCAGGAAGAACTGCATCGAGGGCGAGATGTACTGCACCAGGCCCAGGGTGGTCAGCGGGATGCGCCGCGCGCCGGCCGCGAACAGCAGCAGGGGCACGGCGGTCAGCGGCCCGGCCATCAGCAGCCAGGCGAGCTGGCGTGTGTCGCCCTGCGCGAAGGCGCTGTGGCCCTGCACGGTCCACAGGCCCAGCGCCGCGGCGGCCAGCGGCGCGATCAGCAGGGTCTCGAGCGCCAGGCCCTCCATCGCCCCCAGCGGCGCGATCTTGCGCACCAGGCCGTAGAAGCCGAAGCTCAGCGCCAGCACCAGCGCGATCCAGGGCAGGCTGCCGGTCTGCAGGGTCAGCCACAGGACGCCGAAGCCCGCCAGGGCGACCGCCAGCCATTGCACCGGCCGCGGCCGCTCGCGCAGGAAGGCAAAACCCAGCGCCACATTGATCAGCGGGTTGATGAAGTAGCCCAGGCTGGCCTCCAGCACATGGCCATGCTGGACCGCCCAGACATAGGACAGCGAGTTCGCCACCAGCAGCGCGGCCGACAGCAGGAACAGGCCCAGCACCCGCGGCTGGCGCAGCACCGGGCCGGCCCAGGTCCAGCGCCGCAGCAGGGTCAGCAGCAGCGCGACGAAGGCCAGCGACCACAGGGTGCGATGCGCCACCACCTCCAGCGCCGGTACCTCGCTGAGCTGCTTGAAGTAGAGCGGAAACAGGCCCCAGCACAGATAGGCGAGGGCGGCATAGGCGATGCCCCAGTTCATCGGGATCGGGCTCCGGTCGGGTGGGCGAGGGCGCGATTCTGCCGCCGCGGCCCGACCCTCGCTGCGGCCGGGGCTTGTGCGCGAATGGCCCCCGACGTTCGGCGCCGGCCGGAATCGACAGGCGCCGGCTCCCGATCTTCCCTCTGTTGCGCCGGCCGCCGGTGCGGCAGCATCGCGGCATGGCCCGCATCGTCTTCACGCCCCAGCTGCGCCGCTTTGTCGAAGTGCCCGAGATCGAGACCGCGGCGGGCACGCTGCGTGCCGGCCTAGAGGCGGCCTTCGCGCAGAACCCGCGCCTGCGCGGCTATGTGCTGGACGACCAGGGCCATCTGCGCGCCAATGTGACGATCTTCATCGACGGGCGCCGGCTGCGCGACGGCCGCCGTCTCGACGATCCGCTGGCGCCCGCGAGCCAGGTCCATGTGCTGCAAGCCTTGTCCGGAGGATGAATCAGATGAGCGATACCGCCTGGGTGGCCACCCGCAAGGGCCTGTTCGAGTTGAAGCACCGGCCCGGCGGCGGCTGGGACATCGCCGGGGTCAGCTTCCTGGCCGAGCCGCTGTCGATGCTGCTGCCCGCGCCGGCCGGCGGCGGGCGCATGTTCGCCGCGCTGAACCTGGGCCATTTCGGCACCAAGCTGCAGGGTTCGGACGACGGCGGCAAGACCTGGACCGAGCTGGCCGTGCCGACCTATCCCGAGCAGCCCGAGGGCGCCGAGGGGCCGGCCTGGAAGCTGCAGCAGATCTGGGCGCTGGAGCGCGTCGGCGGCACCCTGTGGGCCGGCACCATTCCTGGTGGCCTGTTCAGGAGCGTGGACGAGGGCGCCAGCTGGCAGCTGGTCGACAGCCTGTGGCAGCGCCCGGAGCGGCTGGAATGGTTCGGCGGTGGCTACGACGCGCCGGGCATCCATTCGATCTGCCCCTATCCGGGCCGGCCGGACGAACTGCTGCTGGGCATCTCCTGCGGCGGCGCCTGGCGCTCGACCGATGGCGGTGCCAATTGGGCGCAGCGCGCGGCCGGCATGCGGGCCGACTTCATGCCGCCGGAGCGCGCGGAGGATCAGAACATCCAGGACCCGCACCGCGTCGTGCGCTGCGCCGGCGCGCCCGAGGTGCTGTGGACCCAGCACCATTGCGGCATCTGGCGCTCGGCCGACAACGGCGCAAGCTGGCAGGAGCTGCGGGCCCAGCCCTCCAGCTTCGGCTTCGCGGTCGCCGCGCATCCGGGCGACCCGGACACCGCCTGGTTCGCGCCGGCGGTCAAGGACGAGAAGCGCGTGCCGGTCGATGCCGCGCTGTGCGTGACCCGCACCCGTGACGGCGGCAAGAGCTTCGAGGTGCTGCGCGTCGGCCTGCCGCAGACCCATTGCTACGACCTGATCTACCGCCATGGCCTGGCGGTTGACGGCAGCGGCGAGCGCCTGCTGATGGGCAGCACCACCGGCGGGCTCTGGTCCAGCGACGATGGTGGCGACCACTGGACGGAGGTCTCGCGCGGGCTGCCGCCGATCTATGCCTTACGCTTCGGCGCATGAACCTTGCCGATGCCGCCAGCTTCCCGATCCTGCAGACCGAACGCCTGCGCCTGCGTGAGCTGCTGCCGGCCGATGCGCCGGCCCTGTTCGCCATCCATGGCGACGCACAGGCGATGCGCTGGTTCGGCAGCGACCCGCTGACCAGCCTGGCCGAGGCCGAGCGCCTGGTCGAGGTGTTTGCCGGCTGGCGCCGCCAGCCCAACCCCGGCACGCGCTGGGGGCTGGAGCGGCTGTCGGACGGTGCCCTGGTCGGCAGCTGCGGCCTGTTCAACTGGAACCGCGCCTGGCGTCGCTGCACCCTGGGCTATGAACTGGCGCGCGAGGCCCAGGGCCGGGGCCTGATGGCCGAGGCGCTGCGCCGGGTGCTGGCCTGGGGCTTCGCGCCGGAGGGCATGGGCCTGAACCGCATCGAGGCGATGATCCATCCGGAGAACCAGCCCTCGCTGCGCCTGGTCGAGGGCCTGGGCTTTCGCCGCGAGGGCCTGCTGCGCGAGGTCGCCTTCTGGGGCGGCCGGCACCAGGATCTGGAGATGCACGCGCTGCTGGCGCGGGAGCAGCGCGGCAAGGCCTGACCCCGCGCCACTTAGCCGGGCAGGGCGGGCCGGGGCTCGTCGCGCCAGGTCTGCGAGATCAGCCGTCCCAGCTCGGCCGCGGCCGGGTTGCGGGCCTCGATGTCGTCATCACCGCGGTCGAGCCGGAAGTCCAGCGCCGGCAGCGGCGGCAGGCCCTCGCGTTCGCCGAGCTCGGCCATGCCCGGCCGCAGATGATCCCGCGTGAAGGTGGTCACCGCCAGGCCGCTGAGCGCGACCGTGCGCAGGTCCTGCAGGCTGTGCGAGCTGAAGGCGCCATGCCAGGCGATCCCGGCGCGGTTCAGCGCGTCGATGCTGACCTGGTGGCAGACGCAGGGCGGCGGCGAGTAGGCGAGCGGCAGCGAGGCGTGGCCGGCCAGGTCGAAATCCGCGCTCGCGGCCCAGACCATCGGCAGGCGCTGCAGCAGTTCGCCCCGGCCCTCGCCCGCGACCGACACCACGACGGCCAGATCCAGCTCGCGCTCGCGCACCATGGTCGCGAGGTCCAGGGTCAGCCCGACGCTGACCTCCAGCCGCACATTCGGGCAGCCGCGCGAGAACTGGGTCAGCAGGCGCGGCAGGCCCTCGCGCATGAAGGCCTCGGGCACGCCGAAGCGCACCGTGCCCTCGATCGGCGAGCGCCGGAAATGCTGGGTCAGCGCGTCCTGCGCCTGCAGGATGCGCTGCGCCAGGCGCAGGAAATCCTCGCCGTCGGCGGTCAGGTTCAGGCGCCGGGTGGTGCGGTGGAACAGCGGCCGGCCGACCAGCTCCTCCAGCCGCCGGATCTGGTGGCTGATCGCCGACTGGGAGAGGTGCAGGCGCTCGGCCGCGCGGGTGAAGCCATTGGCCTGATGCACCGCGAGAAAGGCCTGCAGCAGGCTGGTGTCGTAGCTCATGGCGGCGGATTGATGAATTGGATGGGTTAATCGCGCCAAGTTTAATCATTTGCCTCATGAGGCGTGGCTCATAAGAATGGCCGCCATCGTCCCCGCGACGCCATCCAGGAATCCTCATGTCTCCCGCCCGCTCCCCTCTGCTCGCGCTGGCCGCCGTCTGTCTGGCGGCCCTGATGTTCGGCCTTGAAATCTCCAGCGTGCCGATCATCCTGCCGGTGCTGGAGGCGCGGCTGCGGGCCGACTTCCAGAACATGCAATGGATCATGAACGCCTACACCATCGCCTGCACCAGCGTGCTGATGTCCACCGGCACCCTGGCCGACCGCTATGGCCGGCGCCGGGTGTTCGCGATCACGGTGCTGGCCTTCGGCATCGCCTCGCTGCTGTGCGGGATCGCGCCCGGCACGCCGGCGCTGATCGCCGCGCGCTTCCTGCAGGGCATGGCGGGCGGCGCGATGTTCATCTGCTCGATCGCGATCCTGTCGCACCAGTTTCCCGAGGGTAGCCGGCGCGCCCGCGCCTTCGCGATCTGGGGCGTGGTGGCCGGCATCGGCCTGGGCTTCGGGCCGGTGATCGGCGGCGCGATCGTCGCGCTGACGAGCTGGCACTGGGTGTTCGCCGTGCATGCGCCGCTGGCCCTGCTGGGCTTGGCGCTGATCGGGGTTGGCGTCGAGGAGTCCAGCGATCCGCAGGCCCGCCAGCAGCCGCTGGACATCGGCGGCATCCTCGCGCTGACCGTCGCGGTGCTGGGCCTGAGCGCGCTGATCACGCAGGGGGCCGCCCTCGGCTGGACCAGCCCCGCCGCCCTGGGCCTGCTGGCGGCGACCTTGGTTGGCCTGATCGGCTTCGTCGTCGCGGAGCGCTCGCATCCGCATCCGATGTTTGACTTCACGGTGTTCCGCATCCGCGATTTCTCCGGCGCGATCCTGGGCTGCGTTGGCATGAACTGCAGCTACTGGCCGTTCATGATCTACCTGCCGCTGTACTTCTCCGCCGGGCTGGGCTACGACGTCGCCAGCACCGGCCTGGCCCTGCTGGCCTACACCGTGCCCTTCCTGCTGATGCCGCCGATCGCGCAATGGCTGCTGCTGCGCTACGAGGCGCGCTATGTGATCCCGGCCGGGCTGTTCGCGATCGGCCTGGGTTTTTTGCTGATGCTGCTGGGCAGCCGGCTGGTCCACCTGGCGCATTGGGCGGTGCTGCCCGGCGCGCTGGTGGCGGGCATCGGCCTGGGCCTGACGACCACGCCGGCCACCAGCATGACGACCTCGGCCGTGCCGGCCCATCGCGCCGGCATGGCCTCCGGCATGGACGTGAGCGCGCGGCTGATCACCTTGGCGCTGAACATCGCGGTGATGGGGCTGCTGCTGGTCGCTGGCATCGGCGCGGGGCTGCAGGCCGCGCTGGGCGCCGCCGTCGAGCAGGGTCAGCTGCGCGTCCTGGCCGAGCGCCTGGCCGGCGGCGATGCGGCCGGCGGCCGGCAGCTGATCGCCGCGATCGCCGATCCGCAGAGCGCCGCGGCGGTGGTGCATGGCGCGGTGACGCAGGGTTTCGGCTGGGTCATGCTGTATGGCGGCCTGAGCGCCTGGCTGACGGCGGCGGCGAGCTGGGTCGTGCTCGGCGCCGTGAAGCCGGCTGCGGGCGTCAGCCGTTCTGCCAGTCGCCTAGGCTCCTGAGTGCCTGCCACTCCGGCCCCAGCGGCGCCGTGAGGCGCAGCGCCGCGCCGCTGACCGGATGGCTCAGCGCCAGCTCCAGCCCATGCAGCCACAGGCGCTGCCGGCCCAGGTGGGCGGCCAGCGCCCGGTTCAGCGCGCCCTTGCCATGGGTGGCGTCGCCGATGATCGGATGGGCGATGTGCTTCAGATGGCGGCGGATCTGGTGGCGCCGGCCGCTCTCGGGCCGGCATTCCAGCAGCGCGCCGCGGGTGGTCGGGAACCGAGCGTCGCTGGCCAGCGGCCACTCGACCCGCGCCAGCCGCGTCCAGCTGGTGCGCGCCGGCAGCAGCTGCTGGCCGGCCGAAGGCCGCTCCGGGTCGCGCGCCAGCGCATGGTCGATCAGGCCCTCGGGCTCGGCCGTCCAGCCTCGCACCAGGGCCAGGTAGCGCTTCCTCATCGCGCCGGACTCAAAGGCCTGGCCCAATGCCGAGGCCACCTCGGCCGAGAGCGCGAACAGCAGCAGGCCCGAGGTGCCCTTGTCCAGGCGATGCGCGGGCCAGACCGGCCGGCCCAGCTGGTCGCGCAGCAGCTGCAGCGCGAAGACCTCCTCCTGCGCATCGAGCTGGCTGCGATGCACCAGCAGGCCGGCGGGTTTGTCGATCGCGACGAGATGCTCGTCGGCATAGAGGACTTTTAACAACATCGCAGCGCGTGACGGAGTTGGCGCCTGTCCCCGGCTTCAGGGGCGTGGCGTTTCGATTCGGGCGAAAAGCGGTCGCATTACAGGGTTAGCCCCAGAAGGGGGGAGTGACAGGGCCAGGCCCGGTCGAAAGAATCTTGTCATCCGCCACGCCCATCATTGAACCCGTAGCAGCCGCTTGCTCGCTAGCCAGCCAGCTCCCTGGAGTACAACATGCCCAAGACCTATTCCGTCGGACACCGCCCGCTCATCGCCACGGTCCAGGCATGGCTACTGAATCTGCTGGGCCGCTCGCATTCGCAGCAGGCCTGGCCGCCGCGGCGCCGGATCGGCTGATCCGGCCTTCAGCCCACATCCCCGTCCAGGTAATACCAGACGCCGTCCTCGCGGACGAAGCGGCTGGTCTCCGCCAGCCGATGGGCGCGCCCGCCCAGCTTGCTGCGCGCGACAAAGCTCACCGTCGCATGCGTGGCGTCCTGCTGGCGGTGTGACTTGAGCTCCAGCCCCAACCATTTCAGGCCCGCCTCGTTGGGCTCCAGGCTCGCCGGCCGGGTGCTGGCATGCCAGCTGGCCAGCAGATAGGCCAGCTCGTCGCGCACGAAGGCGCTGTAGCGCGAGCGCATCAGCTGCTCGGCGTCCGGCGCCTGCAGGCCCTGGCCGGCGGCGAAGGCGGCATGCCAGCGGCCACAGCATTGTTCATAGGGCTGCGGGCGGCCGCAGGGGCAGGGTGTCGTCATCGAATCTCAGTTCCCAGGTCTCTCCGACCAGATCATGCCCGAAGCTGTGGTGTGCCTCGGTCGCGATCAGGCGGTAGCCTTCGGCCTGGTAGATGCCGCGCGCGGCGGACAGCAGGCTGTTGGTCCAGAGCCGGATGCCGCGGTAGCAGCCGGCCTGGCGCGCGAAGGCGTTGCAGCCCGCGACCAGGCGCTTGCCCAGGCCCAGGCCGCGCGCCTGCGGTTCCAGCAGCAGCATGCGCAGCTGCGCCCAGCCGGGATCGGGTTCCCCGGTCTGTTCGTCGCGGGCCTGGACCAGGAAGACGCAGCCGAGCCGTTCGCCATCCGCCTCCCGCTCGGCGATCCAGCCGGCCTCGCGCGCCGGGTCGAAGCGCTCGACGAAGCCGGCCGCGATGCGCGCGACCAGCGCCTCGAAGCGCAGGTCGAAACCGAACTGCTGGGCGTAGAGCGCGCCATGGCGGGCGATCACCCAGCCGAGGTCGCCGCTGCGCAGCGGACGCAGCCGCACCGCGGCGGCCGGTGCCGGCACCTCGTCGCCCAGCAGGTGCTGCACCCGCGCCAGCGCGCCGAGCAGTTCCTCGCGTCGCGGCGCATCCAGGCGGGCCAGCATCTCGCCGACCTGGGCCTGGCTGCCCTGGTCCAGCGGCGCGAAGGCGCGCTTGCCGGCGGCCGTCAGGCTCAGCAGGCTCTGGCGCGCATCGGCCGGGTTGGCGCGCGAGCGCACCAGGCCGCGCTCGCGCAGGCCCTTCAGCAGCCGGCTCAGGTAGCCCAGGTCCAGCCGCAGCTCGCGCGATAGCTGGCTGGCGCCGACCGGCGCGGCGGCATGGGCGAGCTCCCACAGCACCCGCGCCTCGGCCAGGCTGAACTCGGTATGGGACAGGCCCTCGTCCAGCGCACCGATGCGGCGGGTGTAGAAGCGGTTGAAGGCGCGGACGGCGGCGATCGGGTCGAGGTCGGGCATGGCGCCATCATCAATCTTGATGCTTGCTTTTGGCAAGTATTTTGTGAAGAGGCGAACTCTAGAATGCGCGCATGAGTCTGCCCCCCCAAGAAGACATGTTCGCCGCGCCGGTGGCGCCGCCCGCACCCGCCGCCAGCGGCGGCCTGCTGAAGAACCTGAACCCCGAGCAATACGCGGCCGTCACCGCGCCGGCCGAGCCGAGCCTGATCCTGGCCGGCGCCGGCTCGGGCAAGACCCGGGTGCTGACCACCCGCATCGCCTGGCTGCTGCAGACCGGCCAGGCCTCGCCGGGCGCGATCATGGCGGTGACCTTCACCAACAAGGCGGCCAAGGAGATGCTGACCCGGCTGACCACGATGCTGCCGGTCAATGTGCGGGGCATGTGGATCGGCACCTTCCACGGCCTGTGCAACCGCTTCCTGCGCGCGCATTGGAAGCTGGCGGGTCTGCCGCAGGGCTTCCAGATCCTGGACTCGGGCGACACGGTCTCGGCGATCAAGCGCGTGATCAAGGCGATGAAGCTCGACGAGGAGCGCTTCGTGCCCAAGCAGGTCGGCTGGTTCATCGCCGGCGCCAAGGAGGACGGGCTGCGCCCCAAGGACATCGAGCAGCGCGACGAGCAGACCAAGAAGCTGGTCGAGATCTACCAGGCCTACGAGGACCAATGCACGCGCGAGGGCGTGGTCGACTTTGCCGAGCTGATGCTGCGCTCCTACGAGCTGATGCGCGACAACGCCGCGGTGCGCGCGCATTACCAGCACCGCTTCCAGCA
The DNA here is from genome assembly GCF_015624425.1 of Roseateles sp. DAIF2. Taxonomy (NCBI): domain Bacteria; kingdom Pseudomonadati; phylum Pseudomonadota; class Betaproteobacteria; order Burkholderiales; family Sphaerotilaceae; genus Roseateles; species Roseateles sp. DAIF2. Next base: position 1,858,232 of record NZ_CP049919.1, read on the forward strand.
TCTGCTGGTCGACGAGTTCCAGGACACCAACAAGCTGCAGTACGCCTGGCTGAAGATGTTCGCGCCGCCGGCCAACGCGGGCCGTGGCCAGGCCGTGTTCGCGGTCGGCGACGACGACCAGAGCATCTACGCCTTCCGCGGCGCGCGGGTCGGCAATATGTCCGACTTCGAGCGCGAGTATCGCGTCAAGAACGTCGTCAAGCTGGAGCAGAACTACCGCAGCTTCGGCAACATCCTCGATGCGGCCAATACCCTGATCAGCAACAACAGCCGGCGTCTGGGCAAGAACCTGCGCACCGAGGCCGGCCCCGGCGAGCCGATCCGCGTGCAGGAGGCTGCCAGCGACTTCAATGAGGCGCAGTGGCTGATCGAGGAGGCCCAGGCCCTGCATCGGGCTGGTCTTGCTCGCCAAGAGATCGCGGTGCTGTATCGCAGCAACGCGCAGTCGCGGGTGATCGAATCGGCGCTGTTCAATGCCGGCATTCCCTATCGCGTCTACGGCGGCCTGCGCTTCTTCGAGCGCGCCGAGGTCAAGCATGCGCTGGCCTATCTGCGCCTGATCGAGAACGCCAACGACGACACCAGCTTCCTGCGCGTCGTCAACTTCCCGACCCGCGGCATCGGCGCACGCACCATCGAGCAGCTGCAGGACGCGGCGCGCCAGAGCGGGCGCAGCCTCTACCAGAGCGTCGGTGCGGTGGCCGGCAAGGGCGGCAGCAACCTGGCCGCCTTCGTCAATCTGGTCGATTCGATGCGCAACCTGACGCAAGGCCTGACCCTGCGCGAGATCATCGAGCAGGTGGTCGAGACCTCGGGTCTGGCGGACTTCTACCGCACCGAGAAGGAAGGCGCCGAGCGGCTGGAGAATCTGGCCGAACTGGTCAACGCGGCCGAGGCCTTCGTCACCCAGGAGGGCTTCGGCAAGGATGCGATCGCGCTGCCGGTCGACGAGACCGCGCCAGGCACGATCGCCGAGGGCCTGCCGCAGGCGGTGGCCGCCGCGGCGATCACGCCGGATGCCGAGACCGGCGAGATCATGTCGCCGCTGGCCGCTTTCCTGACCCATGCCTCGCTGGAGGCCGGCGACAACCAGGCCCAGGCCGGCCAGGACGCGGTGCAGCTGATGACCGTGCACTCGGCCAAGGGCCTGGAGTTCGACGCGGTCTTCATCACCGGTCTGGAAGAGGGCCTGTTCCCGCACGAGAACTCGCTCTCCGACAACGACGGGCTCGAGGAGGAACGGCGCCTGATGTATGTGGCGATCACGCGGGCGCGCCAGCGCCTGTACATCAGCTTCTGCCAGACCCGCATGCTGCACGGCCAGACGCGCTACAACATCAAGAGCCGCTTCTTCGACGAACTGCCCGAGGCCGCACTGAAATGGCTGACGCCGAAGAACCAGGGCTTCGGCTCGGGCTTCGCGAAGGAGTACCAGGAGGCCTGGTCGCGCGGCTCGGGGCTGAAGTCCATGGTCGGCGCCGGCAGCCGGGCGCAGAGCAGCGAGAAGGCTGCCTGGGTCAGCGCGCCGGTGCCGCCTTCGATGGTCAAGAAGGTCGACGAGGAACATGGCGGGCTGCGCGTCGGCAAGGGCGTGTTCCACACCAAGTTCGGCGAGGGCGTGCTGGTCACCCTGGAGGGCAGCGGCGCCGACGCGCGCGCGCAGGTCAACTTCGGACGCCACGGCATGAAGTGGCTGGCGCTCAGCGTCGCGAAGCTGACACCGATCGACTGAGAGGCTGAGAGTTTTTCTACTGCGCCATCGCCATGCGTCGTTGGCCGGTGCTCGGAATCCTCACGTACAGGGAGTACGTTCCGGTTCCTGTGCGCCGTCCGCCTAGCCTGACGTTGGCTCGCGACGAAAACCTCTCAGCCTCTGAGCTCGCCCCTCAGGCGATCGAAACCCGCGCGAACAGCCGCCAGCGTTCCAGCCGGCCGGCATCGAGCCGCACGCTGTCGGCCACGCGCAGCTGCCAGCGGCCGGTGATCGCGCGGCCCAGCAGGCCGCGCAGCGCCGGGTGGTTGGCCACCGAGTAGGTACGCCGCAGATCGTCGGCGCTGCCGCCGCCATGGTTGTGCAGCGCGACCGCGGTGCCGTCGGGCGCCAGCAGGTCGACGCGCAGGTCGCCGACATAGCTGTGGGCGATCTCGACCTGGATGCGCAGGTCCTCGATCCGACCCTCGTCGCCGATCTCGAGCGCGCTGACGATGGGCGCGCCCGCGTCGGGGATCGCCAGGCCCGGCGCCAGGCTGCGGTCGATCGTGCGCTGCTCCAGCGTGCCGGCCGTCGCGGCCTTGACCGCCTTGAAGGCGTTCACCTTGCCATGGCCGAACCAGAGGCTGAAGCCCTGTGCGTCGAAGCCGCCGGGCTCGTTGACGGGGGTATGGGTCTGCAGCGACAGGTCCTTGTCGGCGCTCTTGCAGATGATCTCGCGCACCTGCTGCGCGCTCAGCGCCGGATTCGCCGACAGCACCAGCGCGCACACGCCGGCCACCGTCGGCGTGGCGCTGGAGGTGCCGCCGAAGCGGTCGGTGAAGCGCGAGTTGGGCGTGAAGTCCGAGCGCGGACCGGCGCCCTCGTTGTCGGTGGTCACGATGCCGCGCCCGGGCACTTGCTGCGCGCGCAGATCATCCCAATTGTCCGAGGGCGCGCAGACGCTGATCTGCCGGCCCCAGGAGGAATAGGCGGAGCGCGTCTTCAGCGAGGTGCTGGCGCTGACGATCAGGGCCGCCGGGTGCGCCGCCACCCAGCGGTCGATCGGCCCGGCATAGCCGCGCCGGATGCCGAAGCGGTCCAGGTACTCGTAGCGGCGGGTGTTCTGCAGATCCTGCACCGGGCAGTTGTTGTTGCCGGCGGCGATGCAGAAGACCATGCCCTTGCCGCGCCGGCCGCCGCTCTGCGCCAGCGCGGTGATCGCATCGGCGAGCGCGCGGCTCATCGGCGCATTGGCCGGCCCGACGCCCCAGGAGCAGGACACCACGTCGGCCAGCGGCGAGAGCTTGCGGAACATCGCGATGAAGTTGGCATCGGTCATCGCGGCCAGCGGGAAGCGCAGCGCGACGATGCCGCAGCCCGGCGCCACGCCGATCACGCCGCCGCCATTGCCCTCGGCCGCCGCGACGCCCAGGCAGGGCGTGCCGTGGTAGTCGCCGGCGCGGGGCTGCACATCCGCGTCCCATTCGATGCTGGGCGCATCGGCGCCCTCGCCGCGCAGGGTGGCGTTGAGTCGGGCCACCACCTTGCCCTCGCCCTGGAAGTCCGGATGCGTCATGTCGAAGCCGTCGTCGGCCACCGCGATCACCACGTCGCGCCGGCCGCGCGTCAGGTCCCAGGCCTCGGCGGCGAAGATGCCGGCGCCGGCCACCAGATCGGTGCCCGCGCTCGGCGCATGCAGATGCCATTGGCTCGCGAACAGCGGGTCCGAGGGGATGAAGAAGCGGGTCAGCGGCCGCACCAGATTCGGTTCGGCATACTCGACCACGTCGCTGGCCTGCGCCTCGTTGGCGGCCCGGATCGGGTTCTTGCCGGTCGCATCGGTGACGCGCACCAGGAAGGTCAGGTCCCCCAGCTCGCGCTCCACCACCAGATGCTGGCCGCGCAGATGGTCCTGGATGCGCTGCGGCGCGGTGCCGGGCTTGAACTTCAGGAAGAAGCTCTCGGTGATCAGGTACTCGTCACCGCCCTCGTCGGCCGGTTCGCTCTCCGGCTGGGTCGAACCCTGCGGGGCTGCGCGGTAGACATGGTGCACCACCTCGCGCTGCGCGCGCAGCCGGTTCACCGAGGTCTCGGTCTCGGCGCGCGGCAGGGTCAGGCGCACCAGCGCGGGCGTAGCGCTGTGCAGGGCGTCGACCTGCACGCCGGCGCGGCCGGCGGCCTCCAGCGCGGCGCTCTCGCTGCTGGCCTGGATCGTGATCGTCGCGGCGTCCTTGCGGATCGGGATCTTGCGGCCGCCCTGCCAGAAGTAGCTTGTCGTGTCGTCAGCCATGATGCGGGACTCCCTGAGGTGATGTGCTCGGTGGGGGCACGATGCCGCGCCGGCGTGCGGCGGCCATCCTCAACGCGAGGGACGCGCGGGTACAGTCGGCCGGATCAGGCCCGCATCCACAGGGAGTAGACAGACGATGACGCCGCAACAGGACCCGCAGATCCCCGATTTCGACGCCGTGCTCGCCGCCGCCGGGCGCATCAAGGGCCATGCCCACCGCACGCCGGTGATGCGCTCGCGCCAGGCCGACGAGGCCTTCGGCGCGCAGCTGTTCTTCAAGTGCGAGAACCTGCAGCGCGCCGGCGCCTTCAAGTTCCGCGGCGCCTTCAATGCGCTGTCGCGCTTCGATGCCGCGCAGCGGCGCGCCGGCGTGGTGGCCTTTTCCTCCGGCAACCATGGCCAGGCGATCGCGCTGTCGGCGCGGCTGCTGGGCATGCCGGCCACCGTCGTGATGCCCAAGGACGCGCCGCCCGCCAAGGTGGCGGCCACCGAGGGCTATGGCGCCCGCGTCGTGCTGTTTGACCGCTTCACCGAGGACCGCGAACAGATCGGCCGCCGCCTGGCCGAGGAGCAAGGCCTGACCCTGGTGTCGCCCTTCGACCATACGGACGTGATCGCGGGGCAGGGCACCGCGGCGCTGGAGCTGATCGAGGAGGTCGGCCCGCTCGACGCGCTGTTCATGCCGCTGGGCGGCGGCGGCCTGCTGGCCGGCTCGGCCTTGGTGCTGGGCGCGCTGGCGCCGCAATGCCGGCTCTACGGCGTCGAGCCCGAGGCCGGCAACGACGGCCAGCAGTCGCTGCGCGCCGGCCATGTGGTCTGGATCGACGTGCCGCGCACCATCGCCGACGGCGCGCAGACCCCGCATATCGGCGAGCGCAACTTCGCGATCATCCGCCATGCGGTCAGCGACATCCTGACCGCCAGCGACGCGCAGCTGGTCGAGGCGATGCGCTTCTTCGCCGCGCGCATGAAGCTGCTGGTGGAACCGACCGGCTGCCTCGGCTTCGCCGGCGCGCAGGGGCTCAAGGAAACCCTGCGCGGCCAGCGCGTCGGCGTGCTGCTGAGCGGCGGCAATGTGGATCTGCGGCGCTTCTGTGAGCTGGTGGCGGGCTGAGGCTGGTCTGAAGGGCGTGCGATTGTCATGATTTGGTCATGTGTGCGTCACGGGTGTTTCACGGCCCATGCGCAGACTGCGCCGCTTCGAGCAACCGCTAGAGGCAGTCCTCCATGTCCCAAGACATCCGCACCATCGACCCCGACGACATCGACTACAACAACAGCCAGAACGAGACCTTCCAGAGCGTGCTGCAGGCCCGCCTGGCACGCCGCTCCCTGCTGCGCGGCGCGATCGGCAGCGCCGCGGCGGCCGTGTTCGGCAGCGTGGGCCTGTCGGCCTGCGGCGGCGGCGATGATGACAACGACGGTGCGGTGGTCGCACCGCCGAAGCCGCTCGACAAGCTGGGCTTCGCGGCCGTGGCCAAGAGCCTGGCCGACGCCGTGGTCGTGCCCGCCGGCTATACCGCCAGCATCATCTATGCGCTGGGCGATCCGCTGAACGCCACCACCGGCGCCTACAAGAACGACGGCAGCGACGGCGATTTCGAGAACCGCGCCGGCGACCACCATGACGGCATGGAGTACTACGGCCTGTCGGCCGACGGCAAGCCCGATGCCAAGGGCTCGGTCCGCGGCCTGCTGGTGATGAACCACGAAGCCACCAGCCACAGCGGCAGCGAGCGCGCCTCCGCCTTCGTGCATGTCAACGGCGGCACCAACACCCTGCCGCGCCCGGCCGCCGAGGTCGACCGTGAGGTGCCGCTGCACGGCGTCTCGGTGGTCGAGGTGAAGAAGAACGGTGCGCTGTTCGGCTATGTGAAGGACTCCGCCTTCAACCGCCGCATCACCCCGCTGACCCCGGTGCTGCTGTCCGGCGCGGCCGCCGGCTCGGGCCTGATGAAGACCAAGTTCTCGGCCGACGGCAAGAACGCCCGCGGCACGCTGAACAACTGCGGCACCGGCTCCACCCCCTGGGGCACCACCCTGACCGGCGAAGAGAACTGGTCCGGCTACTTCACCCGCGGCGCGGCCGACGATGCGGCGCGCGCCAACGACAAGAGCGTCGCCTCGCTGAAGCGCTATGGCCGCAACCAGGGCGCGGCCAGCCGCCACGGCTGGGAGACCGGCGGCGCCGACGACAAGTACGCGCGCTGGGACATCTCGAAGAAGGGCGCCTCGGCCGACGGCAGCGATGACTACCGCAACGAACTGAACACCTTCGGCTACCTGGTCGAGATCGATCCCTACAGCAAGACCAGTGCCATCAAGAAGCGCACCACGCTGGGCCGCTTCGCGCATGAGAGCGCGGCCTTCAGCAAGCTGGTTGAGGGCAAGCCGCTGGCCGTCTACATGGGTGACGATTCGCGCGGCGAGTACATCTACAAGTTCGTCTCGGCCGCCAACTGGGCCGCCGCCGATGCCAACCCGGCCGACCGCATCGCCACCGGCGACAAGTACCTGGACAGCGGCAAGCTCTATGTCGCCAAGTTCAATGCCGACGGCACCGGCACCTGGATCGAGCTGTCGATCAACAACGCGACGATCAAGGCCAGCACGCTCTACGCCTTTGCCGACCAGGCCGATGTGGTGGTCAACGCCCGCCTGGCCGCCGATGCGGTGGGCGCGACCAAGATGGACCGCCCCGAATGGTGCGCCAGCCATCCGGTCACCGGCGAGGTCTACTTCACGCTGACCAACAACAGCAACCGCACCCTGGCCACGGTGGATGCCGCCAACCCGCGCGCCTACGACGACACCAAGGGCGCGTCGACCAAGCAGAGCGGCAACGTCAACGGCCACATCATCCGCCTGGCCGAAACCGCCGACGCGGCCGGTACCGCCTTCAAGTGGGACGTCTACCTGTTCGGCGCCGAAGCCGGCGCGGACAAGGGTCTGGTCAACCTGTCCTCGCTGACGGAAGACCAGGACATGTCCAGCCCCGACGGCCTGTGGTTCAGCCGTGCGACCGGCCTGTGCTGGATCCAGACCGACGATGGCGCCTACACCGACAAGACCAACTGCATGATGCTGGCCGGCATTCCCGGCACGGTGGGTGATGGCGGCAAGAAGACGCTGGCTTACACCGGCGGCAAGAACGTCGACACCTATGTCGGCAAGGCCCCGACTGCCGACACGCTGAAGCGCTTCCTGGTCGGCCCGGTGGACTGCGAGATCACCGGCTGCGCCGAGACGCCCGATGGCAAGGCCCTGTTCATCAACATCCAGCACCCGGGCGAGACCATCACCTCGGCCACCGTCGCCGACCCGAGCAAGTACCTGAGCCACTGGCCCGGCAACGCCGGCTACGGCGCCGGCGGCCCGAACGCCCGCCCGCGCTCGGCCACCATCGTGATCACCAAGAACGATGGCGGCGTGATCGGCAGCTGATCCGGCGCAGCGTCCACAAAAAGCAAACCCCGCCTTGGCGGGGTTTTTTCATGGGCAAGATCTTTTCAAGCCTGGGGCGGCGTCTCGCCGGGCAACTCCTTCGGTGCACCGAACATGAAGCAATCGACGAAGGTGAAATACAGCGAGGCGTAGAACACGCTGGACAGCAGCAGGCCCAGCGGCAGGGCCAGCATCGGCAGCAGCTGCACCAGGCCCAGCACGCTCATCAAGAGGCTCAGCACCAGCGACATGCCGACCAGCAGGGCGACCCAGAGCAGGCCGTTCAGCACGAAGGCGGCGCGGTTGCGCCAGACGCCCAGGGTGCTGGAGAACAGCGCCTGTAGCGCGCCCTGGCCGCCCCAGTGCACGAGGGCCGGCGCATGCCAGAAGGGCACCGACAGCAGGGCCGCCAGGCCGAAGCGGCAGATCATGCCCCACACCAGGCGCGGTTCGGCCAGCGCGGCCTGCACCGCGGCGTCGTAGCTCGGGTTGTCGGCCTCGGGCTTGGCCAGCAGGGCCTGGAAGGCCTCGAAGGCGCCGCCGTCGACCCAGTTGCTCAGCACCATCACCAGCACCGTCGCCAGCGCATAGGCGCCGCACAGCGCCAGCTGGCTGTTGCGGCGCTTGGCGGTCAGCTTCAGCGGCGCGAGGAAGACCGCGGCGGTCGGCGTCTGGTTCTGCAGCACCAGATGGGTGGCCAGCATGAAGCCCAGGCTCAGCAGCGGCAGCGACATCAGCAGCAGCACCGAGCCGAGCACCGGCACCAGCAGCAGCAGGAAGCCGGTCAGCAGGAACAGCGCGAACAGGCCGGTGATCGCCATCGGCCGGCGCTGGAACACCTTGAAGCCATGCCGCACCCACAGCACGCCATGGCGGGCCGGCACGGTCTGCAGGTGCAGGGGCATCGAGGAGGACGACGATGACGACGACGACGACAAGGTTTCAGTCTTTCAAGGCATGCCATGGCGCGGCCACGCGTTCGCGCAGCACCCGCTCGAAATGGCCGGGGTCATGGGGTTTGAGCAGGGCGGCGTCGCGCGGCAGGTGATAGTCCCACAGCCGCGAGATCCAGAAGCGCAGCGCGGCGGCGCGCAGCAGCGCCGGCAGCAGCCGGTGCTCGGCGCCGCTCAGCGGCCGCACGCTCTCGTAGGCCTCGACAAAGGCCTGGGCGCGCGTCTCGTCGAGCCGGCCGCTGTCCAGGTCGATGCACCAGTCGTTCAGGCACACGGCCAGGTCGAACAGCCAGGTGTCGACGCCGGCGAAATAGAAGTCGAAGAAGCCGGTCAGGCGCTCGCGCCCGGGCTGGCCCTCGACCGGCGCGAACATCACGTTGTCGCGGAACAGATCGGCATGGATCGGCCCGCGCGGCAGTTCGGCATAGGTCTGCGAGGCTGCCAGCTGCTGCTGGAAGGCCAGCTCGGTCGTGATCAACTGGCCTTGTGCCGGCGCCAGATGCGGCAGCACCACCGGCACCGTCTCGGTCCACCAGGGCAGGCCGCGCAGGTTCGGCTGGCTCAGGGGGAAGTCCTGACCGGCCAGGTGCAGGCGCGCCAGCTGGGCGCCGACCTGCTCGCAATGGAAGGCGTCCGGCGCCAGCTGATGGCCGCCGGCCAGCTTGTCCACCACCGCGGCCGGCTTGCCGGCCAGCTCGAACAGGATCTCGCCCGCCGCGTCGGCATGCGGCTCCGGCACCGCGACGCCGCGCCGCGCCAGATGCTGCATCAGGCGCAGGTAGAAGGGCAGCTGCTGGAAGCTCAGGCGCTCGAACAGGGTCAGCACATAGGCGCCGCGTTCGGTGGTCAGGAAATAGTTGGTGTTCTCGATGCCGGCCTTGATGCCGCGCAGCTCGCGCACGGCGCCCAGGTTCAGGCGCTCGGCCAGGGCTTGAGCCTGGGCCAGGGAAACTTCGGTGAAGACGGCCATGAGGAAGAGGGACGGAATCCCGGGGCGGCGCCCCGTGGGTTCAGAAATCCAGCAGGCGCCAGACGCGCTGGCCGGCGGCGCCACGGCTGGAGCCGGGGCCGGCGGCGAGGTCACGGCTGCCATCGCCCATGATGATCTCGTAGGCGGGGGCCTTGCTGTTCTTGGGTTGGACCGTGACCTTCTGGGTCTGGCCGCGCACGCGCAATTCCTCGACACGGGTATGGTCGTCCTCCACCACGGTCTGCTTGACCTGCGGTTCGGGCACATCCAGGGCCTGGGCCGCGGGGGCCAGCAGGGCGGATGCGAACGAGGCGGCGAGCAGCAGGGGGAGGAGCGGGCGCTTCAGCATGATGCTGCCATTCTATGCGGGGCGGCGCGCGAAGCTTGCACGACAATCGCCCCCCATGAGCAAACCGATTCTGCTGCTGGTCGACGGCTCCAGCTACCTCTACCGCGCCTACCATGCCCTGCCCGACCTGCGCGGTCCCGAGGGCCAGCCCACCGGGGCCCTGCACGGCATGGTCGCGATGATGAAGAAGCTGCGCGAGCAGATCGGCGCCGCCCATGCGGCCTGCGTGTTCGACGCCAAGGGCCCGACCTTCCGCGACGAGTGGTATCCGGAATACAAGGCCCAGCGCGCCCCGATGCCGGAGCCCTTGCGCGAGCAGATCGAGCCGATCCACGAGGTCGTGCGCCTGCTCGGCTGGCCGATCCTGGAGGTGCCCGGCATCGAGGCGGACGACGCGATCGGCACCCTGGCGGCCTTTGGCGAGCGCGCCGGCTACCAGGTGGTGATCTCCACCGGCGACAAGGACATGGCCCAGCTGGTCACGCAAGACGTGACCCTGATCAACACGATGAGCAACGAGGCGCTGGACGCCGCCGGCGTCGCGGCCAAGTACGGCGTGCCGCCCGAGCGCATCGTCGACTACCTGACCCTGACGGGCGACACGGTCGACAACGTGCCCGGCGTCGAGAAGGTCGGCCCGAAAACCGCGGCCAAGTGGATCGCCGAATACGGCTCGCTGGACGGCGTGATCGCCAGCGCCGACAAGGTCAAGGGCGTGGCCGGCGAGAACCTGCGCAAGGCGCTGGATTGGCTGCCGATGGGCCGCCGGCTGGTGACGATCAAGAGCGACTGCGACCTGGCCGGCCATGTGGCCGGCTGGCCGGCGCTGGAGGCGCTGCAGCTCAAGGCGGTGGACGAGCCAGGCCTGATCGGCTTCTACACCCGCAACGGCTTCAAGACCTGGCTGAAGGAGCTGAGCGGCGAAGTGCCGGCGCCGGCCAAGTCGAAGGCGGCCGCGGCTGCCGCAACATCGGACGAGGCGGCCGCGCCCGCCGTCGCGGCCCTGCCGCTGGAGCGTCACTACGAGACGCTGCTGAGCTGGGAACAGCTGGACGCCTGGCTGGCGAAGATCGACGCCGCGCCGCTGACCGCGCTGGACACCGAGACCGATTCGCTGGACGGCATGGTGGCGCGCATCGTCGGCATCTCCTTCGCGGTGGAGCCGGGCAAGGCGGCCTACATCCCGCTGCGCCACAGCGGGCCGGACGCGCCCGAGCAGCTGCCGCTGGACGAGGTGCTGTTGCGAATGAAGCCCTGGCTGGAGGATGCCTCGAAGAGGAAGCTGGGCCAGAACATCAAGTACGACTGCCATGTGTTCCTGAACCATGGCATCGCGGTCGCCGGCTATGCGCACGACACCATGCTGCAGAGCTATGTGCTGGAGGCGCACAAGACCCATGGCCTCGGCGCCCTGGGCGAGCGCCACCTGGGCCGCGCCGGCATCGCCTACGAGGACCTGTGCGGCAAGGGCGTGCACCAGATCCCGTTCGCGCAGGTGGACGTGGCGCGCGCCGCCGAGTATTCGGGCGAGGATTCCGAGATGTGCGTGCAGCTGCACGAGCTGCTGCTGCCGCGCATCGAGGAGGACGCCGGCCTCAACTTCGTCTACCAGCAGATCGAGCTGCCGACCTCGCACACCCTGGCGCGCATCGAGCGCAACGGCGTGCTGATCGATGCCGCGCGGCTGCAGGCGCAGAGCCATGAGCTGGCGCAGCGCCTGGTCGCGATCGAGCAGCAGGCCTACGAGATCGCCGGCCAGCCCTTCAATATGGGCAGCCCCAAGCAGATCGGCGAGATCCTGTTCAACAAGCTGGGCCTGCCGGTCGTCAAGAAGACCGCCACCGGCGCGCCCTCCACCGACGAGGAGGTGCTGGACAAGCTGGCGCAGGACTATCCGCTGCCGGCCAAGATCCTCGAGTACCGCGGCCTGGCCAAGTTGAAGAGCACCTACACCGACAAGCTGCCGCTGATGGTGAATCCGGTCACCGGCCGGGTGCACACCACCTATGCCCAGGCGGTGGCGGTGACCGGCCGCCTGGCCAGCAACGACCCGAACCTGCAGAACATCCCGATCCGCACCGCGGAAGGGCGCAAGGTGCGGGAGGCCTTCATCGCGCCGCCGGGCCATCATCTGGTCAGCGCCGACTACTCGCAGATCGAGCTGCGCATCATGGCCCATATCAGCGAGGATCCGGGCCTGCTGCGCGCCTTCCAGGAGGGCCAGGATGTGCACCGCGCGACCGCCTCCGAGGTGTTCGGCGTCGGCCTGGACGAGGTCACGAGCGAGCAGCGCCGCTATGCCAAGACCATCAACTTCGGCCTGATCTACGGCATGGGCGCCTTCGGCCTGGCGCAGAGCCTGGGCATCGAGACCAAGGCGGCCAAGGACTACATCGACCGCTACTTCACCCGCTTCGCCGGCGTGAAGGCCTATATGGACCGCACCCGCGAGGAGGCCAAGGCCAAGGGCTATGTCGAGACCGTGTTCGGCCGGCGCCTGTGGCTGCCCGAGATCAACTCCGGCAACGGCCCGCGCCGCAGCGGCGCCGAGCGCCAGGCGATCAACGCGCCGATGCAGGGCACGGCGGCCGACCTGATCAAGCTGGCGATGGTCGCGGTGCAGCAGGCGCTGGACGCCCAGGGCCTCTCTACCCGGATCATCATGCAGGTGCACGACGAACTGGTGTTCGAGGTGCCGGATGCCGAGCTGGCCTGGGTCAAGGCCGAGGTGCCCAAGCTGATGGCCGGCGTGGCCCAGCTGCAGGTGCCGCTGCTGGCCGAGGTGGGCGTTGGGCCGAACTGGGACGAGGCGCACTGAGGCCGCCCCGCCGCCGGGTGGCGCTCAGTCCGGCGGCAGCTGGCTCAGCCGGGCCAGCGCGCCATCGCGCTGCATGCGGCGCAGCTCGGCATCGATCTGAGGCAGGCGCGACAGATGGGGCGAATGGCGGCCCAGCATCAGCCGGGTCTCATTGCTGTCCAGCGCCGGCGCCAGCTCCACCACCTCGCGCTCCAGCCCGGCGGCGCGCAGCGCGGCCTGGGTGGCATTGGCCGAGTCCAGCAGCACATCGAAGCGGTCCGCCAGCAGCATGCGCAGCGCATGCTGGCGGCTCGGGCTGTAATGCACCTCCTGTCCCGCGAAGCGCGCCTTGACCCAGCCGTTGCCCAGATAGGCGCCCAGCCGCAGCCCGGCCAGCTCGTCCGGGCTCTTCAGTCCCTGCAGGCGCTGGCGCAGCGCGCTCGCCTCGGCGCGCACGAACATTGCCAGCCGGCCCTGGGTCACCCAGGCCTCGCCGGCCACCGCATAGACCAGGCGCTCCGGCGTCGGCACGGTGATGAAGCCGTCGGCCTCACCCAGCCGCACCCGCTGCTGCGCCCGCGCCCAGGGGAAGGCCTCATGCTGCACGCGCAGGCCCAGGCGCCGCACCAGCAGCTCCTCCATGATGTCGACGAAGATGCCGCCGACCCGGCCGTCCCGCAGGCGCGAGAAGGGCGCGAAGTTGTCGTAGTAGGCCAGGCGCAGTGGCGTTCCGGCCGATGACGGCTTGGCCGCGACGCCGGTACTGGAGAGCGCCGCTGCGTACAGCAGGCGGCGGCGCGTGATGGAGTTCATCGCAGGGCAGGGAAGTTGGAGGGGCCTCGCCAGCTTAGGCGGGCGAGCCTGCGGCAGGCTTACGGCCAGCGGCACACGGAAAAGCGCTTTGTGCGTTGATTGGTGATGCAGCGAAGGCAAGAAGGTCTGAGCGCAGGAGGGCGGGCAGGCCTGCTGCTGCGTGTCCCCCGGCCGCTTCGCGGCCTCCTCCTTGACCTCCGCATCAGGCCCACCCACCCTCCTGCTTGGCGCAGCGTTTGCTTTCTTCGCGAAAACCTTGCGATGGAGAAGCCGGGATGCGGGCATGCGCAATTGCGCAGGTCAAGGAGGAGGGCCGCGCAAAGCGGCCCGGGGGACACGGAGCAATTGCGCATGCCCGCGTCGCGGCGCCACCCGATCTGCGCAGGAGGCATCAAGGCCAGGCCGAGACGTCGCGAATCAATGAACAAAAGCCAAAGAAAAACGCCCCGGTGGGCCGGGGCGTTGGTCATGTTTCGCGGACTACTGAGGGCTCAGCGCTGGATCCACGCATCGCGCCAGTGCGAGCCGATGCCCGGCTCGAACTGCGGCGCGTTGGCGGTCCACTGGGTGCAATAGCCGCTGTTCGGCCAGGCGCGGCATTCGTAGACGCGGCCGTCCTTGGGTTGCTGCACCAGGGTGCCGGGCTTGTAGTCGCGCAGGCCCTCGGGGAAGCGGTACTGGGCCGGGCCGGGTTGGCTGGTGCCGCCGCCGATCATCAGGTCCAGGGTCTTCTGCACCAGGGCGCCGCTGCCCTTGACCACGCCGCGCAGCACCAACTGGTGATGGCCGGGCTGCGGCTGCTGCAGCGGCAGCTGGACCGACTGACCGCTGTTGTTCAGCGCCAGGCTCAGGGTGCCCTTGGTGCGGCCGGAATGGTCCAGCACGGTGGCGGTGATGTCCATCTCGCCGACCGCGGTCAGCGCGAAGGCCAGGCTCAGCTGGCCGTTGACGATGCTCGGGCTGCTGTTCAGGCCGTTGATCAGCAGGTCGGCGGCCGGCGCCGGCGCCTTCTCGATCTGCAGCTCGACCCGCTCGATGCCGCTGGCCGGCTGGGCGAACACCTCGTTGCGGCCCGGGGCCGGCGCGATGCGGCCGTCGGCGGCGCGCATGCCGGCCTGCAGCAGGCGCGGCTGCTCGGCGTTGATGCGCTGGGCCAGCAGATAGGGCCAGCTGTCGCGCAGACCGTCGGCGCTGTTGACGATGCGCAGCCGGGTCTGCAGCTCGCGGCGCTCGCCGCGGGCGTCGAACACGCGGGTCATCACCTGGTCGCCGACGCCCAGGTCGGCCGAGGGGTGCAGCACGCCACGCGACTCCCAGCCGGGCAGCGGCGTCGTGGTGCCGCCGCCGTTCTGGAACACCACGTCGGCGACGTTGTAGAAGCTCATCGGCGTGTCGCCCACCTCCCAGACCGCCAGGATCACCTGGTAGCCCTGGCGTGCCGGCACCTGGCAGGCATGGGTCAGCTGCTTGGGCGGCTGGCGCATGCCGCCGTCATGGCTGCAGAAGGGCTGGGCCTCGAAGGACGAGCGGCTCAGGCGCAGGTTCGGGTTCCAGTCCTGGCGGGTGATGTAGTAGCGGAAGTTGCGCGTGACATGGTTGGCGGTGAAGGTCCAGCTGAAGTTCTGCAGGCCGGCGCTGAGCGGCCGCTTGGTCCAGCGCACCGCGCTCTGCTCATCCAGCGCGCCGAACTGGGTCAGGCCGGCGCTGGCGATCTGGCCGTCGGACGGGCCGCGGTCCGGGTAGCCTGAATAGCCCTCCAGGCTCTGCGGCTCCCATTGGATGGGGCCGCATTGGCTGTTCGTGCCGCCGCGACACAGGAAGCCGCGGGCTTCGGGCTGGGTCAGGTAGCCATGGGCGGCGGCCCCGAGGGCCAGGCCTTGCCCGAGCAGCGCCAGCGCCAGGGCGCGGCCGAGTTTTCTCGGTTGGTTCGTCTTCGTCGTAGACATGCTGATCCTCTCCTTGTGCGTCGTTCTTGGTCGGTGGGGTGGCTGCGCCTCGCGGCGTGGCTGGGGCGGGATTCTCGGCAGCGCATCGCGGTTTCGGGGCGGCGAACGCAAAGACTTACCGCTGCTACGCCCCACTTACCGGGGCTGCGGAAGTTACGCCTCGGTTAGCATCCCGGCCCATGAACTGGCCCTATGAACTGCAGATCGGCTGGCGCTACACGCGCGCGGGCCGCGGCGGGCGGCGCAACCGCTTCATTTCCTTCATTTCCGGCGTCTCGATGCTGGGCATCGCGCTGGGCGTGGCGGCCCTGATCATCGTGCTGTCGGTGATGAACGGCTTCCAGAAGGAGGTGCGCGACCGCATGCTCAGCGTGATCGCCCATGTCGAGCTGATGAGCTACGACGGCCAGGCCCTGCCGGACTGGCAGGCCACCGCGGCGCGCGCCAAGGAGAACCCGGCGGTGGCCGGGGCCGCGCCCTTTGTCGCGGCGCAGGCGCTGATTGCGCGCGGCGAGGACATGCGCGGCACCGTGGTGCGCGGCATCGACCCGCAGCAGGAGGCCGAGGTGACGCCGCTGGCGGCCCAGCTGCTGAAGGAGGGCGTCTCGACCCGGCTCAAGAGCGGCGAATGGGGCATGGTGATCGGTGGCGAGCTGGCGCGCCAGCTGGGCGTGCGCGAGGGCGACAAGCTGACCCTGGTGACGCCGGGCGGCCAGGTGACGCCGGCCGGCACCGCGCCGCGCCTGAAGAGCTTCAACGTGGTCGGGATCTTCCATGCCGGCCACTATGAGTACGACAGCGGCCTGGTGCTGATCCACCTGGACGATGCGGCGCGGCTGTTCCGCGTCGCCGGCCCGAGCGGCGTGCAGCTGAAGCTGGCCGATGTGCAGCAGGCGCGCCGCGTCGGCGAGCAGCTGGCGCAGAGCCTGGGCCCGGAGATCCGGGTGCGCGACTGGACCCGCACCAACGCCAACTGGTACGACGCGGTGCAGATCGAGAAGCGCCTGATGAGCATCATCCTGACCCTGATCGTCGCGGTCGCGGCCTTCAACCTGGTCTCGACCCTGGTGATGACGGTGACCGACAAGCAGTCCGACATCGCGATCCTGCGCACCCTGGGCGCGAGCCCGCGCTCGATCATGGGCATCTTCATGGTGCAGGGCGCGGCCTCGGGCGTGATCGGCACGATCTCCGGCGTCGGCCTGGGCCTGCTGGTGGCCTTCAACATCGATGTGATCGTGCCGGCGATCGAGCGGCTGCTGAACGTCAGCTTCCTGCCGGGCAGCATCTACCTGATCAGCCGCATGCCCAGCGACCCGCAGAGCGCCGACATCGTCCCGATCGCAATCACCTCGCTGATCCTGGCCTTCCTGGCCACCCTTTACCCCAGCTGGCGGGCCAGCCGTGTGCAACCGGCCGAGGCCCTGCGTTATGAGTAAACAAGAACCCCTCGTCCAGTCCTTGCCTGGCCGGTCCCCCGAGGGGACGCCGATGCCTGGGGGGGCTGCCCCCCAGGCGGATCGGCTCCAGTCGTCCTTGGGGCGGCCCGGCGGACGACCGGATGTCATTCTCGAAGGCTTCGGCCTGACGCGCCGCTTTGCCGAGGGCGGCCTCGATGTGCAGGTGCTGAAGGGCGTGGACATCCGCGTGCAGCGCGGCCAGACCTGCGCGGTGCTGGGGGCCTCGGGCTCGGGCAAGAGCACGCTGCTGCATCTGCTGGGCGGGCTGGACCGGCCCTCGTCCGGCAAGGTCACCCTGATGGGGCAGGACCTGGCGGGCCTGGGCGAACCGGCGTTGGGCCGCTGGCGCAACCAGCACCTGGGTTTCGTCTACCAGTTCCACCACCTGCTGCCGGAGTTCAGCGCGCTGGACAACGTGGCGATGCCGCTGCGGGTGCGGCGCCTGGCCGTGCCCGAGGCGCGCGAGCAGGCGGCCGCGATGCTGGCCAAGCTGGGCCTGGGCGCGCGCCTGGCGCACCGGCCGGCCGAGCTCTCGGGCGGCGAGCGCCAGCGCGTCGCGATCGCGCGCGCGCTGGTCACCAAGCCGGCCTGCGTGCTGGCCGACGAGCCGACCGGCAACCTGGACCGCGACACCGCCGACGCGGTGTTCGCGCTGATGCTGGAGACCGCGCGCGAGCAGGGCACGGCCTTCGTGCTGGTGACCCATGACCAGGGCCTGGCGGCCCGCTGCGAGGCGCAGCTGCGCCTGGTCGGCGGCGCGCTGCAGTAGTATCTCGGGCCCCGAAGGATTCTTGCCGTATGAGCATCACCACCTCCCGCTTCATCCTCAAGCTCAGCTGCCCCGACCGCGCGGGCATCGTGCATGCCGTGACCGGCTTCCTGCTGGAGCAGGGCGGCAATATCGTCACCTCGCACCAGCATGGCGATGCGGACCATCAGCGCTTCTTCATGCGCATCGAGTTCGAGGCGCCGGGCCAGGCCGAGGGGCTGCGCCAGGCCTTCGCGCCGCTGGGCGAGCAGATGCGGATGGACTGGGAGCTGGTGGCCGGCGCGGCCAAGACCCGCGTGCTGCTGCTGGTCTCCAAGCTGGGCCATTGCCTGAACGACCTGCTGTTCCGGGTCCAGACCGGCCATCTGCCGATCGAGATCCCGGCCATCGTCAGCAACCACCGCGACTTCTACCAGCTGGCCGCCTCGCACAACATTCCCTTCCACCATTTCCCGCTGCTGAACAGCACCGAGGAGCAGAAGGCCGCGCAGGAACGCAAGATCCGCGAGGTGGTGGAGGAGAACCGCATCGACCTGGTGGTGCTGGCGCGCTATATGCAGATCCTGAGCCCCGAGCTCTGCGACTACCTGTCGGGCCGCGCGATCAACATCCACCACAGCTTCCTGCCCAGCTTCAAGGGCGCCAAGCCCTACCACCAGGCCTATGAGCGCGGCGTCAAGCTGATCGGCGCCACTGCGCATTACGTGACCTCGCATCTGGACGAGGGCCCGATCATCGAGCAGGAGGTGGCGCGCATCGACCACAGCCTGTCGCCGGAGCAGCTGGTGGCGATCGGCCGCGATGTCGAATGCGTGACCCTGGCGCGCGCGATCCAGTGGCATGCCGAGCACCGCGTGCTGCTGAACGGCCACCGCACGGTGGTGTTCCGCTAGCGGGCCATGTGGATCGACAGCCACTGCCACCTGGACGCGCCGGAGTTCGACGCGGACCGGAGCGAGGTGGTGGCGCGCGCCCGCGCCGCGGGCGTGACGCAGATCGTGATCCCCTCGGTCGGCGCCTTCGACTTCGAGGCCGCGCGCAGCCTGGCGCACGAGCATGGCTTTGCCTACGCGCTGGGCATCCATCCGCTCTATGTGATGCGGGCCAGCGAGGCAGACCTCCAGACCCTGGCCGGCCTGCTGGAGCAGCACCGCGAGGATCCGCGCCTGGTCGCGATCGGCGAGATCGGTCTGGACTTCTTCGTGCCCGGCCTGGACGCGGCGCGCCAGGAGTTCTTCTACATGGAGCAGCTGAAGCTGGCGCGCCGCTTCGGGCTGCCGGTGATCCTGCATGTGCGCAAGAGCGCGGACCAGCTGCTGCGCGGCCTGCGCCGTGTCGAGGTGGCCGGCGGCATCGCCCACGCCTTCAACGGCAGCCGGCAGCAGGCCGAGGCCTTCGTCGCGATGGGCTTCAAGCTGGGCTTCGGCGGCACGCTCACCTACGAGCGCTCGCTGCAGATCCGCCGCCTGGCGGCGGAGCTGCCCGAGAGCGCGCTGGTGCTGGAGACCGACGCGCCGGACATTCCGCCGCATTGGCTCTACGCGACCGCCGCCGAGCGCGAAGCCGGCCGGACCCAGGGCCGCAACGAGCCGGCCGAGCTGCCGCGCATCGCCGCCAGCCTGGCCGCGCTGCGCGGCTGGACGCTGGCGCAGGCGGCGGCCATCACCGGCGCCAACGCGCGGGCGGCGCTGCCGCGGCTGGCTCATGTCTGAACCGGTCGGCTTGGCCACGGCGCGGCAGCAAGGCCTGGCGCCAATCTGGGCGCCGGACGCACGCCTGCTGCTGCTGGGCAGCTTCCCCAGCGTCGCCTCCTTGGCCTCGCAGCAGTATTACGGCCATCCGCGCAACCAGTTCTGGCCGCTGCTCTCGGCGCTCTGGGGTCAGGACTTGCGCGCGCTGGGCTACGAGGAGCGATTGGCCTTTGCGCGTTCGCGCGGGCTGGCGATCTGGGATGTCTACGCGGCCTGCGAGCGCGAGGGCAGCCTGGACAGCGCGATCCGCGCCGCCGAGCCGAACGATCTGCTGGGCCTGGCCGCGCAGATGCCGGGGCTGCAGGCGGTGGCGCACAACGGCGGCGAGTCGGCGCGCAATATCAGGGTGACGCAGACCCTGGGTCTGCCGGTGTACCGCCTGCCGTCCAGCAGCCCGGCCAATGCCAGCTGGTCCTTCGAGCGCAAGCTGGCGGCCTGGCGGGAGGTGTTCGCGCGCCATGGTCTACTCGCGCCATGAGCAAGAAGCAGAACAAGAAACCCGACTGGATTCCCGCGACCCTGAGCGAATACGACGGCGTGCGCTTCCTGCACCTGGACTCGATCTGGGTGCAGGGCGCGATGCGCATCAGGAAGCCCCAGCAGCTGGAGCTGGAATATGTGCAGCGCATGATGGCCTGGCTGCTGTGGCGCGACACGGCCGCGCTGCGCGAGGGCCATGTGGCGCAGCTGGGCCTGGGCGCGGCGGCGCTGACCCGCTTCAGCCACAAGGTGCTGCGCATGCCGCACACCACGGCGGTGGAGATCAACCCGACCGTGATTGCCGCCTGCCGCAGCTGGTTCCACCTGCCGGAGGACGACGCGCGCCTGAGCGTGGTCAATGCCGATGCCGGCGCCTGGATCGCCGACCCGCAGCGGCTGCAGAGCCTGGCGGTGCTGAATGTCGACCTCTACGACCATGACGCCGCCTCGCCGGTGCTGGACGACGAGGCCTTCTACGCCGCCTGCCGCGGCGCGCTGGAGGAGGGCGGCTTGATGACCGTCAACCTGTTCGGCCGTGCGGCCAGCTTCGCGCGCAGCGCCACCCGCATCGCCCGCGTGTTCGGCAGCGACCAGGTCTGGAGCCTGGCGCCGACCAAGGAGGGCAACACCATCGTCGTCGCGGCGCGCGGCGTCGCGGTGCCGGAGCGCGAGGAGCTCGAGCGGCGTGCGGCTAACATCGAGTCGCAGTATCAATTGCCGGCACGCAAATGGCTGCGCCTGGTGCGGCCGCTGCCGATGAGCATCATCAACCAGCTTCACAGCGAGTCGCAGACATGAGCGCCAGCAGCAGCCACCACAAGACCAGCCACCACCCCGCGGCGGCACCGGCCAGGCCGGAGGGGCGGCTGGAGTGGCGCGGCCTGCTGCGCTGGATGCAGGAGGACGGCCTGATCGACGCCGAGCAGGCCAAGGCGATGGAGGCCCGCTTCGCGGCCGGCGATTCCTCGCTGCACCCGCTGGTGCGCCTGGGGCGCGCCGGCCTGAGCCGCGCCGACAACGGCAAGCCGCTGGACGTGGACCAGCTCAGCGAATGGCTGGCGGCCCGCGCCAAGCTGCCCTATCTGCGCATCGATCCGCTGAAGGTCGACGTGGGCCGGGTCTCGGACATCATGTCGGTCGGCTATGCCGAGGCCAAGCGTTGCCTGCCGGTGCAGGTGGGGCTGACCGAGGTGACGATCGCGACCTCCGAGCCCTTCGACACGAGCTGGGTGGCGCAGATCGCGTCGCATGCGCGCAAGCCGATCAAGCTGGTGGTGGCGAACCCGCTGGAGATCGCGCGCTTCACCACCGAGTTCTTCACCCTGGCCCGCTCGGTGCGCGCCGCGGCCAAGGCCGGCGAGGTGACGCAGATCGCCAGCTTCGAGCAGCTGGTCGAGCTGGGCAAGAGCAACAAGCAGCTCGATGCCAACGACCAGGGCGTGGTGCAGGTGGTGGACTGGCTGTGGCAATACGCCTTCGATCAGCGCGCCAGCGACATCCATCTGGAGCCGCGCCGCGACATGGGCGTGATCCGCTTTCGCATCGACGGCGTGCTGCACACCGTCTACCAGCTGCCGCCTTCGGTGATGAGCGCGATGACCTCGCGCATCAAGCTCTTGGGCCGCATGGACGTGGTGGAGCGCCGCCGCCCGCTGGACGGCCGCATCAAGACCCGCAACCCGGCCGGCGAGGAGGTGGAAATGCGCCTCTCGACCCTGCCCACCGCCTTCGGCGAGAAGATGGTGATGCGGATCTTCGATCCGGACACCGCGGTGAAGAATCTGGACCAGCTGGGCTTCTCCGGCCATGACGCGGAGCGCTGGACCAAGCTGACCGCGCAGGCGCACGGCATCATCCTGGTGACCGGCCCGACCGGCAGCGGCAAGACCTCGACGCTCTATTCGACCCTGAAGCGCCTGGCGACCGAGGAGGTCAACGTCACGACGATCGAGGACCCGATCGAGATGATCGAGCCGGCCTTCAACCAGACCCAGGTGCAGGCGGCGCTGGACCTGGGCTTCGCCGAAGGCCTGCGTGCGCTGATGCGCCAGGATCCGGACATCATCATGGTCGGCGAGATCCGCGACCTGGAGACCGCCGAGATGGCGATCCAGGCGGCGCTGACCGGCCACCTGGTGTTCAGCACCCTGCACACCAACGACGCGGCCTCGGCGATCACGCGCCTGACCGACCTGGGCGTGCCGCCCTACCTGATCACCGCCACCGTGATCGGCGTGCTGGCGCAGCGCCTGGTGCGCACCCTGTGCCCGGCCTGCAAGCAGCCCGACCCGGAGCTGACGCGCGAGGGGCTGAACGAGATGTTCAAGCCCTGGCGCATGAGCGGCGGAGTCAAGCCCTACAAACCGGTCGGCTGCCTGGACTGCCGCAATACCGGCTACCGCGGCCGCGCCGGCCTGTTCGAGCTGCTGACCGTCAGCGAGGCGGCCAAGGGCGCGATCCATCCGACGCCGGACATCAGCGCGCTGCGCCGCCAGGCGATGCAGGAAGGGCTGCGCCCGCTGCGCCTGGCCGGCGCGATGAAGGTGGCCGCGGGCCTGACCACGCTGGACGAGGTGCTGCGCAGCACGCCGCAGTGGGAGTCCTGAGCCTGCCATCGCTCGGCGGCTTACGGGTGTCTTAAGCTGGCGCTGCGAGCGGCCCCGGAACATGGGTGTCGCGAGGGTGAGCTGTGGTCCATGCTTACGTGGAAACCACACAGTGGCCCTCGAGGGGCCTGCCTAGAATGCAGCCGGTCCATAGAGATTTGAGGGTTCCTCATATGAAGATCAAGAGTCAACGAGACTTCTGGTCGGGGTTGATGTTTCTGGTCGTGGGTCTGGGCTTTGCCTGGGGCGCGACGGAATACAGCTTCGGCTCATCCGCCCGACCGGGTCCCGGCTACTTCCCCTTCGGCCTGGGCATCCTGCTGGCGGTCCTGGGCGGCATCGTGCTGTTCAAGGCCCTGACCATCGAGTCCGAGGGCGGCGATCCGATCGGCGCGATCGCCTGGCGGCCGCTGCTGGTGATCGTCGGCGCGATCGTCGCGTTCGGCTGGGCCCTGCCGCACCTGGGCATGGTGATCGCCCTGCCGATCCTGGTGGTGGTGGCGGCGCTGGCCGGCGACGAGTTCAAGTGGCACGAGGCGCTGCTGACCGCGGCGGTGCTGACCGTCGGCAGCTGGGCCATCTTCGTCTGGGGCCTGAATCTGGTGATTCCGCTGTGGCCTTCCTTCCTGGGTAGCTGAGGAGCGCCGACATCATGGATCTGTTGAATAACCTGGCGCTGGGCTTCAGTACCGCGCTGACCCTGACGAACCTGCTGTACGCCTTCGGCGGCGCGGTGCTGGGCACCCTGATCGGCGTGCTGCCGGGCCTGGGCCCGGTCGCGACGATCGCGATGCTGCTGCCCTCGATCTATGCGCTGGACGCGACGCCCGCGCTGATCATGCTGGCCGGCATCTACTACGGCGCGCAGTACGGCGGCTCGACCACCGCGATCCTGATCAACGTGCCGGGCGAATCGAGCTCGGTCGTGACCGCGATCGACGGCTACCAGATGGCCCGCAAAGGCCGCGCGGGGGCCGCGCTCGCCGCGGCGGGCCTGGGCTCCTTCTTCGCCGGCTGCGTCGGCACCATCGTGATCGCGGCCTTCGCGCCGCCGCTGACCGAGCTGGCCTTCAAGTTCGGCCCGGCCGAGTATTTCTCGCTGATGGTGCTGGGCCTGATCGGCGCCGTGGTGCTGGCCTCGGGCTCGCTGGTCAAGGCGATCTCGATGATCCTGCTGGGCCTGCTGCTCGGCCAGATCAACACCGACGTGATCTCCGGCACGCCGCGCTACTCCTTCGACATCCCCGAGCTGACCGACGGCATCAACTTCGTGGTGATCGCGATGGGTGTGTTCGGCTTCGGCGAGATCATCGCCAACCTGGGCAAGCCGGCCGAGCACCGCGAGGTCTTCACCAAGGACGTGAAGGGCCTGTGGCCGACCAAGCAGGACTTCAAGGATGCCTGGCCGGCGGTGCTGCGCGGCACCTCGCTGGGTTCGATCCTGGGCGTGCTGCCCGGCGGCGGCGCGCTGCTGTCCTCCTTCGCGGCCTACACCTTGGAGAAGAAGATCGCCAAGGACCCGAGCCAGTTCGGCAAGGGCGCGATCCAGGGCGTGGCCGGTCCCGAGTCGGCCAACAACGCCGGCGCGCAGACCTCCTTCATCCCGATGCTGACCCTGGGCATCCCGCCGAACGCGGTGATGGCGCTGATGGTGGGCGCGATGACGATCAAGGGCATCCAGCCCGGCCCGCAGGTGATGACCAGCAACCCCGAACTGTTCTGGGGTCTGATCGCATCGATGTGGATCGGCAACCTGATGCTGGTGGTGCTGAACCTGCCGCTGATCGGCATCTGGATCAAGCTGCTGACCGTGCCCTACCGCTTCCTGTTCCCGGCGATCGTGGTGTTCTGCTGCATCGGCACCTACACGCTGAACAACAACAGCTTCGACGTCTACATGACGGCCGCCTTCGCGATCATCGGCTACCTGTTCTACAAGCTGAGCTGCGAACCGGCACCGCTGCTGCTGGGCTTCATCCTCGGCCCGATGATGGAAGAGAACCTGCGCCGCGCGCTGCTGCTGTCGCGCGGCGACTGGGGCACCTTCATGACCCGCCCGCTGTCGGCCGGCCTGCTGATCGCCGCCGCCCTGATGGTCGTGATCGTGATGCTGCCCTCGATCAAGAACAAGCGCGAAGAAGCCTTCAAGGACGAGGACTGAGTTGGGTCCGAGGCCGGTCCCTGCGGACCGGCCGACGCCGCGTGAAGGCCGGACCATGTCCCGCATGGTCCGGCTGAGCAGGGACCGACGCCTCACCCCAAAGCCCGCCGCCCCCAAAGGCCGCGGGCTTTGTCATTTCTGATCAAACCGGCACCCTCGGCCCTCTTGTGCTTCGCCGCTGAGACTCCCATCCGGCCCAGCGTGCATGACTTTTGTCCACGCTTTCCCTCGCCCGGCTGCGCAGAATCGACCCTACCGCTCGCCCCGCCGCACCGTGGGTCGCGAGCCAAGGGGAGCCTCATGACCGCAATCACCAGCCCGATCGATCCCGACATCGAGTCCATTGCCCGCGATTTCGTAGCTCGCGCCGCCGATACACCTAGCGAAGCCCTGGGTCAATGGCGAGTTCGTACGACCGGGCTCACGCACATTCAGCGTGCCACCTGCGGCCGGCATGCTGCGAGCCGACTCGACTGGCGAGCCAGGGCCGCGCTTTCTGGCGAGCACGAAGGCTCGGCGCTTCTCACCCAGTGGGCGTCTGACAGGCTGCGCGCGCCCTATGTTCCGCTTTTGCCGCTGCTCACTCGTCGGCAGACCTACGCCTACTGCGCCGGTATCGTGCTGCAACGCGGCAGCGCCGCTGCAGTGAGGGCGTTGGACCAGGGCCGCATGATTCTTGTTGGCCTGCGCCGCGAAACCTCGACGCTCTCAAACCGAGGCCGAGGCGTCTATGACGATCACATCGTTGTGCTCAACGGTGGCGAAGGTCTCCGCACGGCGCGCGTGTTCCCTGCTTGCACCGAACCGGGCGCCCAGTATGCCGAGAGAGCCAAGCGGGTCGGCCAAGGGCGGCTCGACGCCCGGTACGACAACGTCGTCTACAAGCACGCCGAAGGCTTTGACATGGACGGCGACGGCATTGCCGAGATCGGCCGCCTGCAGGCCGGAACCTATTTCTTCGGCGAGAAGCCGAATGGTCATCTCAAGCGGCGCGCCTTCCAAGCCACCCGACCCCAGACTGCCGAGCGTGACAGCAATGGCGATGGTCGTTTCAATATGCAGGATCCTTCCCGCATTGACGCCAAAAGGGTCGGGACTACGATGTACTTCCATCGCGGCGGCGCGCAAGCCTCCGGCAACACCTGGTCAGCCGGATGCCAGACGATCCCCGATGACTTGTACCCTCGGTTCCTGGCCTCGCTGGGCCAGCTGTCGTCATTTCATTACGTTCTCGTCGATGGCTACTGATCACCCCTGGCGCCACATCGCTCTGCTACTCGCCACAGCCGGTTACGCATCGCTGGCTAGCTGCGCCACCACGACCAAGCCGGTCGAGGCCGCTGTCTTGACGCAAGCTGCTGCCGAGCCTGTCTCACGCTGCAGCTTCGGCGCCTTCGTCGCAGAAACCGATCCTGCCGGCCTCAATGTCCGCGCCGCGCCCAGCGCCTCAGCCAAGGTCCTGGGAAAGTTGCCGCCGACCTTTGTCGAGCCCTCAGCGGGCTACGGTGTCCGTGTCGAGGTCGAGGTCATCGGCGCACGCGACGGCTGGTTCCTGATCCGCAATGCGCAGGACAACGAGGCCCTGACGGACAAACCACCTCGCCGCATGTATAGCGGTGAGGGCTGGGTCAGCGGCGGCAAGCTCACCGTGAAGTCGCAGGCGGATGTCGGCCGCGCCTCGGCCAGCCCCGATGCGGCGGCGGTGCTGCGCATCGGCGACGACGAGATGTTCGACAGCGATGGCGTCGTCGAAGCCGCACGCCTGGTCGACTGCAAGGGCCGCTGGGCCCAGGTGGAGTTCACCGAGCAGCGAATCCCCGCAAGCATGCGTGCCGCGCTGAGGGTCGAGCCCGCCGCCCGCACGGGACTGCGTCCCGGCCGCTTCCGTGCCTGGGTCGACCGCCTGTGCGCCATCCAGGAGACGAGCTGCCCGAGCCTCGGTGCACCCGAACCTGCACCCTGAAGGCCGCAGGGCGCCGGCCTTCCTGAACCGACGTCGGCTCATCCCCCGCTCGGGTTTCCACGGGCATGCGCCCCGCGTGCGCTTTGTGTACAAACACCGCATCACGGCGCCGCACAAGATGACGCCGGGCGGAGACTTCGCGCGATGCAGGTACTGCAGGTCCTGGTTGGCGGTGTGGCCCAAGGCTGTATCTACGGCCTGATCGCCTTGGGCTTCGTGCTGATCTACAAGGCCACCGAGACGGTGAGCTTCGCGCAGGGCGACCTGATGATGCTGGGCGCCTTCCTCGGCCTGGCGCTGCTCTCGGCCGCCGGCCTGCCGTTCTGGCTGACGGTTCCCTGCGTGATCCTGGCGATGGCGGCCTTCGGCATCGGGCTGGAGCGCCTGGTGATCCGCCCGATCCTGGGTCAGCCGGCCTTCGCGATCGTGATGCTGACGATCGGCATCGGCTATGTCGCGCGCGGCGTGATCACGATGATCCCCGGCATCGGCACCGAGACCCATGCGCTGGAGGTGCCGTACCGCGGCGCGCTGCTGACCCTGGGCGGCCTGGTGCTGGCGCTGGAGCAGCTGGTGGTGATCGCGGTGACGGCGTTGCTGTGTGCGCTGCTCTACCTGCTGTTTCGCTATTCCAAGGTGGGCCTCGCGATGCAGGCCTGCTCGCAGAACCAGCTGGCGGCCTATTACATGGGCATCCCGGTCAGCAAGCTCAACGGCCTGGTCTGGGGCCTGGCCGCGGCGGTGGCAGCGATCGCCGGCCTGCTGCTGGCGCCGATCACCTTTGTGCACGCGAACATGGGCCTGATCGGGCTGAAGGCCTTTCCGGCCGCGGTGGTGGGCGGCTTCGGCAGCCTGCCGGGCGCGATCGTCGGCGGGGTGCTGATCGGCGTGGTGGAGGCGCTGGCGGGCTTCTATCTGCCCGAGGGCTTCAAGGATGTGATGCCCTATCTGGCGGTGCTGCTGATGCTGATGCTGCGGCCGAACGGCCTGTTCGGCGAGCAGCTGCGCAAGAAAGTCTGATGGGGACATCACCGCCATGCGCTTCATCTTCAAGACTAGCTACGACCAGGACATAGCCCTGGCCAAGCATGGCGGCCAGCGCTTCTGGTATGGCCTGCTGCTGGCGTTCCTACTGGCTGCGCCCTGGCTGCTGGACGAATACTGGCTGGCGCAGCTGAACTTCGTGCTGATCTATGGCGTCGTCGGGCTGGGCCTGATGCTGCTGGCCGGCTTCACCGGCCTGTTCTCGATCGGCCATGCGGCCTTTCTCGGCGTCGGCGCGTACGCACAGGCGGTGCTGGCGGGGCAGGGCTGGCCCTTCCCGGCCTCGATTGCGGCGGCGGCGCTGCTGTCGGCCGCGGTCGGCGCGGTGGTGGGGCTGCCGGCGCTGCGGGTCAAGGGCATCTATCTGGGCATCGCCACCCTGTCCTTCGGCTTCATCGTCGAGGAGGGGCTGGCGCGCTGGGAGAGCGTGACCGGCGGCAATGCCGGCAAGATGGTGGGGCCGCTGCAGGCCTTCGGATGGACGGTGGACAGCGCCGCGGGCTTCTACTTCGTCTGCCTGGTGATCACGGTGGGCTGCACGCTGGCGGTGTTGAACCTGCTGCGCGCGCCGACCGGCCGGGCCTTTGTCGCGATCCGCGATTCGGAGATTTCGGCGCAGAGCATGGGCATCCACCTGGCCTACTACAAGACCCTGAGCTTCGCGATCTCGGCGGCGCTGGCCGGCATCGGCGGCGCGCTCTATGCGCACAAGATCCGCTTTCTGTCGCCGGACCAGTTCGGCATCCTGCAGAGCATCGACCTGCTCTTGATGGTGGTGATCGGCGGACTCGGCTCGGTGCATGGCGCCTTTCTCGGTGCGGCCTTCCTGATCACGATGCCGCAGCTGATCGCGCTGGTGAAGGACGGCCTGCCGCCGGCGATCGGCCAGGCGCCGGGGCTGCAGGGGGCCGTCTATGGCCTGGTGCTGATCGGCTTCGTGCTGTTCGAGCCGCTGGGCCTGTACGGCCGCTGGCTGAAGGCGCGCACCTGGCTGCAGCTGTTTCCCTTCTACCGCCGCGGCCTGTTCAAGCGGCAGAAGGCCTTTCAAAAGTCGGACCGCCTGAAATGAGCGCGGTGCTGCTGTCCGCGCGGGATCTCAGCGTGCGCTTCGGCGGCGTGCTGGCGGTCAACCGGGTCTCGTTCGATGTGCGGCGCGGCGAGGTGTTCACCCTGATCGGCCCGAACGGCGCCGGCAAGACCACGGTGTTCAACCTGATCAGCCGCCTCTACGCGCCGAGCAGCGGCGGCCTTTTCTACGAGGGTCAGGCCTTGAGCGCGGTGCCGCCGCATCGCGTCGCGAGCCTGGGCATCGCGCGCACCTTCCAGAACATCGAGCTGTTCGAGCATGCGACGGTGCTGCAGAACCTCTTGATCGGCCGGCATATCCGCCACCCGCGCCGGCTGCTGGCCGAGCTGGCCTTCCTGCCCGCGGTGCGCGCGGCCGAGCGCGAGACGCGGCGCCAGGTGGAGGCCGTGATCGACTTCCTGGACCTGCAGCATTACCGCGACACCCTGGTGGCCGGCCTGCCCTATGGCGTGCGCAAGGTGGTGGAGCTGGCGCGGGCGCTGGCGATGCAGCCGAAGCTGCTGCTGCTGGACGAGCCCTCGTCGGGCCTGAACGTCGAGGAGACCGGCGATATGGCCTTCTGGATCCAGGACATCCGCGACGATCTGGGCATCACGGTGCTGATGGTCGAGCATGACATGAGCCTGGTCAGCAAGGTCTCGGACCGCGTGCTGGCGATGAACCAGGGCCAGGTGCTGGCGCTGGGAACGCCGGCCGAGGTGCAGGCGCATCCGGGCGTGATCGAGGCCTATCTGGGCAGCGCGGACGACGCCTCCTCGCTGCGGAGGGCGCGCGCGGCATGAGCGAACACGACGACGCCATCCTGCTGAGGCTCAGCAATGTCGAGAGCGCCTATGGGCCGATCAAGGCGATCCGCGGCGTCAGCCTGCGGGTGCGCCGCGGCGAGATCGCGACCGTGCTCGGCTCCAACGGCGCCGGCAAGACGACCATCCTGAAGACCATCTCCGGCATCCTCGACCCGCGCCGCGGCACGGTGGAGTTCCGCGGCGAGGACATCACCGCGCGCGACCCGGCGCTGATCGTCAGGAAGGGCCTGTCCCATGTGCCCGAGGGGCGCGAGGTGTTCCCGCTCCTGAGCGTGCGCGAGAACCTGCTGATGGGCGCCTACACGCGCGCGGACCGCGACGGCGTGGCGCAGGACATCGAGCAGGTCTATGCCTATTTCCCGATCCTGCGCGAGCGCGCGGCGCAGCCGGCGGGGCTGCTGTCCGGCGGGCAGCAGCAGATGCTGGCGATCTCCCGCGCGCTGATGGCGGCGCCGGTGCTGATGCTGCTGGACGAGCCCAGCCTGGGCCTGAGTCCGAAGCTGACCCAGGAAATCTTCGAGATCGTCGTGCGCATCAACCGCGAGCGTGGCACGACCATCCTGCTGGTGGAGCAGAACGCCCAGATGGCGCTGAACGCGGCGGACTACGGTTATGTGCTGGAGAACGGCCGCATCGTGATGGAGGATGCCTGCGAGCGCCTGCGCGAGAAGGAGGACATCCGGGAGTTCTATTTGGGGCTGCAGGCGGTCGGCGCGCGCGGCGAGCGGCGTTGGAAACGGAAGAAGACCTGGCGATGAGCAACAGCCGCAGCCGCAATTTGTGGGACGCGAGCCGCGCCTTGCCGCCGAACCCGACGGACATCCCGGGCGAGACCCTGCCCGCGGTGTTCTGGCAGGCCTGCGAGCGGCGCGGCGACAAGACCTTCCTGCGCGAGAAGAAACTGGGCCTGTGGCGCGGCTGGAGCTGGCGCGAGACCGGCGGCGCGGTGCGCGAGATCGCGATGGGGCTGGCCGCGCTGGGGTTGGCGCCGGGCGACCGCGCATCCATCCTGTCGAACACGCGGCTGGAATGGCTGCTGGCGGACCTGGCCATCCTCAGCGCCGGCGGCGTGACCAACGGCGTCTACCCGACCGACGCGTCCGAGCAGCTGCAATACCTGAGCGCGGATTCGTCGACCCGGCTGCTGTTCGTCGAGGACGAGGAGCAGCTGGACAAGGCGCTGGAGGTGCGCGCGGCGCTGCCGCTGTTGCGGCATATCGTCGTGTTCGACATGGCGGGCCTGCAGCGTTTTGCCGACCCGATGGTGCTGAGCCTGGCGGCGCTGCGCGAGCGCGGGCGGGCCTTCGACGCGGCGCAGCCGGGCCTGTTCGAGCAGCGCGTCGCCAGCCGCCGGCCGGAAGATCTGGCTATCCTGGTCTACACCTCGGGCACGACCGGCCGGCCGAAGGGCGCGATGCACAGCCATGCCGGGCTGGTCTACAGCATGCGTCATGTGGTGCGCGGGCTGCCGCAGGACGAGGCGGATGAGCGCATGTGCTTCCTGCCGCTGTGCCATATCGCCGAGCGCATGCTGGGCGCCTATGCATCGCTCTACGCGGGCGCGGTGCTGAACTTCGTTGAGAACCCCGACACGGTGGCCGAGAACGTGCGCGAGATATCGCCGACGATCTTCTTTGCCGTGCCGCGGGTCTGGGAGAAGTTCTACTCGGCGGTGACGATCGCGGTGCAGGAGGCCTCGGCCCTGCAGCGGTTCGTCTATCGCTGGGCCCTAGGTGTCGGCGGCGAGGTGGCGGACAAGGTGCTGGCGCGCGAGGCGGTGCCGGCGGGCCTGAAGCTGCGCTTCCATCTGGCGCGCTGGCTGGCGCTGGGCAATGTGCGCAAGCTGATCGGCATCGACCGCTGCCGCGCGCTGTTGACCGGCGCGGCGCCGATCTCGCCGGAGCTGATCCGCTGGTACCTGTCGCTGGGCGTGCCGATGCTGGAGGGTTGGGCCCAGACCGAGAGCTGCGCGCTCGGCACCATCATGCGCGCCGATGCGATGCGGCCGGGCACGATCGGCGTGGCGGCGGAGGGCGTCGAGGTCAAGGTCGATCCGGCGACCGGCGAACTGCTGATGCGCGGCCCCCATGTGTTCATGGGCTACCTGAACCAGCCGGAGCGGACCGCCGAGACGGTGTCGCGCGAGGGCTGGCTGCATACCGGCGATGTGGGCACGGTCGATGCGGACGGCTATTTCCGCATCACCGACCGGATGAAGGACATCATCATCACGGCCGGCGGCAAGAACATCACGCCCAGCGAGCTGGAGAACGAGCTGAAGTTCTCGCCCTACATCACCGACGCGGTGGTGATCGGCGACCGGCGGCCGTACCTGAGCGCGCTGGTGATGATCGACCAGGAGAACGTCGAGAAGTTCGCACAGGACCATGAGGTGCCATTCTCCAACTACGCCAGCCTGACCCGCGCACGCGAGGTGCAGGAGCTGATCGGCGCCGAGATCGAGCGGGTCAACAAAAAGTTCGCCCGCGTCGAGCAGATCAAGCAGTTCCGCTTGCTGCAGACCCAGCTGGGGGCGGAAGATGAGGAGTTGACGCCGACGATGAAGCTCAAGCGCTCCTTCGTGCAGAAGAAATATGCCGAGTTGATCGAGTCCATGTACAGCACCGGTGGCTGAACCGGGCAACCAAGGAGACAACCATGAAGCATTGCCTCGTTGCATTGGCCTTGTTGGCGGCCCTGGGCGCATCTGCCCAGACCGCCCAGGGCGTGAGCAAGACCGAGATCGTGGTCGGTTCGATCCAGGACTTCTCCGGCCCGCTGGCGGGCTACGGCAAGCAGGTGCGTTTCGGCATGCAGCTGCGCGTCGACGAGCTGAACGAGCAGGGCGGCGTGCACGGCCGGCGCATCACGCTGAAGTTCGAGGATTCCGGCTACGACCCCAAGCGCGCGGTGCTGGCGGCGCAGAAGCTGGTGAACCAGGACAAGATCTTCATCATGGCCGGCCATATCGGCACTGCGCAGAACCTGGCGGCGATGCCGGTGCAGTTCGAGAAGAACGTGATCAACTTCTGGCCGCTGACCGCCGCGCGCGAGATGTACGAGCCCTTCCATAAGCTGAAGTACTCCTTCGCCGTGCCCTATTACGAGCAGATCCGCGTGATGCTGCCGCGGCTGGTGAAGGAGAAGGGCGCCAGGAAGGTCTGCGCCCATTACCAGGACGACGACTTCGGGCTCGAGGTGCTGAAGGGCGCCGAGGCGGGGCTGAAGGGCATCCAGATGGAGCTGGCCGAGAAGACCAGTTTCAAGCGCGGCGCCACCGAGTTCTCCTCGCAGGTCGCGCGGCTGAAGGCGGCGAATTGCGATCTGGTAGTGCTGGGCACCATCATCCGCGAGACCATCGGCAGCATCGGCGAGGCGCGCAAGACCGGCTTCAACCCGATCTTCCTCGGCTCCAGCGCGGCCTATACCGACCTGATCCACAAGCTGGGCGGCAAGTCGATGGACGGCTTCTATGCGGCGATGGCCACCCAGCATCCCTATCTGGATGAGGCCTCGCAGCCGATCCGCTTCTGGGCCACCAAGTACAAGACCAAGTTCAACGAGGATCCGACGGTGTTCTCGGCCTATGGCTACTCGATCATCGACGGCTTCATCCGCGTCACGCAGAAGGTCGGGCCGAACCTGACGACCGACGCCTTCATCAAGGCCATGGACGGCATGAGCTTCCCTCCGGACATCTTCGGCAGCGCCGAGGCCTCGTACAGCGCCAGCAAGCGTCTCGGAAGCAACGCCTCGCGCCTGTCGCAAATCCAGGATGGGCGCTGGAAGGTGGTGTCGGACTACATCGTTCAGTAAGGCGCTGATCGCGGCCGCAGGCGAGGGGGTGAAAGAAGTTTTGCGTTTCTTGTTTGCGCGCTGAAAACCTTGTGCTACAGTTGCGGGCTTCGCTGATCACAGCGGGCTGCGAAAGCGGCAGTGGTGGTGGGTGAAGGAAGCAAGAGCGGCGTTGAAAACGAAATGTTTAAAACGCTTGACGGGTTTGAGAAAAACAAGTCATAATCCCGCTTCTGTGCTGATGACTGATCAGCGACGCGAAACGAAGCAGCTCGCGAAAGCGAGTTGGGTGAGTGGAGCGATGTTCTTTAAGAATTCACAGCCGATAAGCGTGGGCGTTTGAGGCGGAGTGCTGATGAGCAGTGATGTTCATCAAGTCCTTCGGACTTTAAACGCTCACGGAAAGAAGAATGAAGCTATGCAAATAGTCTTTGTTCGATTCCGTTGAGTAATCAAGATCGAACTGTAGAGTTTGATCCTGGCTCAGATTGAACGCTGGCGGCATGCCTTACACATGCAAGTCGAACGGTAACGCGGGGCAACCTGGCGACGAGTGGCGAACGGGTGAGTAATGTATCGGAACGTGCCCAGTTGTGGGGGATAACTGCTCGAAAGAGCAGCTAATACCGCATACGACCTGAGGGTGAAAGCGGGGGATCGCAAGACCTCGCGCAATTGGAGCGGCCGATATCAGATTAGGTAGTTGGTGGGGTAAAGGCCCACCAAGCCAACGATCTGTAGCTGGTCTGAGAGGACGACCAGCCACACTGGGACTGAGACACGGCCCAGACTCCTACGGGAGGCAGCAGTGGGGAATTTTGGACAATGGACGCAAGTCTGATCCAGCCATGCCGCGTGCGGGAAGAAGGCCTTCGGGTTGTAAACCGCTTTTGTCAGGGAAGAAAAGGGCGACTCTAATACAGTTGCCTCATGACGGTACCTGAAGAATAAGCACCGGCTAACTACGTGCCAGCAGCCGCGGTAATACGTAGGGTGCAAGCGTTAATCGGAATTACTGGGCGTAAAGCGTGCGCAGGCGGTTATGCAAGACAGATGTGAAATCCCCGGGCTCAACCTGGGAACTGCATTTGTGACTGCATGGCTAGAGTACGGTAGAGGGGGATGGAATTCCGCGTGTAGCAGTGAAATGCGTAGATATGCGGAGGAACACCGATGGCGAAGGCAATCCCCTGGACCTGTACTGACGCTCATGCACGAAAGCGTGGGGAGCAAACAGGATTAGATACCCTGGTAGTCCACGCCCTAAACGATGTCAACTGGTTGTTGGGAGGGTTTCTTCTCAGTAACGTAGCTAACGCGTGAAGTTGACCGCCTGGGGAGTACGGCCGCAAGGTTGAAACTCAAAGGAATTGACGGGGACCCGCACAAGCGGTGGATGATGTGGTTTAATTCGATGCAACGCGAAAAACCTTACCTACCCTTGACATGCCAGGAATCCTGCAGAGATGTGGGAGTGCTCGAAAGAGAACCTGGACACAGGTGCTGCATGGCCGTCGTCAGCTCGTGTCGTGAGATGTTGGGTTAAGTCCCGCAACGAGCGCAACCCTTGTCATTAGTTGCTACGAAAGGGCACTCTAATGAGACTGCCGGTGACAAACCGGAGGAAGGTGGGGATGACGTCAGGTCATCATGGCCCTTATGGGTAGGGCTACACACGTCATACAATGGCCGGTACAGAGGGCTGCCAACCCGCGAGGGGGAGCTAATCCCAGAAAACCGGTCGTAGTCCGGATCGTAGTCTGCAACTCGACTGCGTGAAGTCGGAATCGCTAGTAATCGCGGATCAGCTTGCCGCGGTGAATACGTTCCCGGGTCTTGTACACACCGCCCGTCACACCATGGGAGCGGGTTCTGCCAGAAGTAGTTAGCCTAACCGCAAGGAGGGCGATTACCACGGCAGGGTTCGTGACTGGGGTGAAGTCGTAACAAGGTAGCCGTATCGGAAGGTGCGGCTGGATCACCTCCTTTCTAGAAAATGGTCGAGCAGTTCTTCACTGCGTGCAGTGATGGACCAGCAAGATCCAATGCACTCTTTCCTCAAGCGCTCACACTTATCGGCTGTAACACAACAGTGAGTGAAAATACGTGAGCCTGCCGAGCTGGCCTCCAGGGCCGCGAAGCTGAGAGCAGGATCATGTGAAAAACACGTGGGTCTGTAGCTCAGTCGGTTAGAGCACCGTCTTGATAAGGCGGGGGTCGCTGGTTCGAATCCAGCCAGACCCACCACGGATTTGAAAAGATCCCGGGGGATTAGCTCAGCTGGGAGAGCACCTGCTTTGCAAGCAGGGGGTCGTCGGTTCGATCCCGTCATCCTCCACCAATTCACTCATCAAGGGTGGCAAACCTTAGCGACAAGAGACGGTCGTTGAGGTTTGCCAGTCTTTGACTTCGAAAGAAGTTGGCTGTTGTTCTTTAACAATTCGTAGAGTCGAATCAGCGCTGCTAGCGGAAAGCGACTAATCGTAAAGGGTTAGATCGTACCGTGCCGCTAGTAGCATTTGATTGCGTCACCAGACTTCAACTCTGCAAATGGCAGAGAAAAGATTGAAGAACGGCATAACGCGTAATACTCAAAACAGTCCGATGAATACAAGATCGGACTGAGTCCTTGACGACAGTGCAGTCAGCGCTGTCAGAGTTATAGGGTCAAGTGACTAAGTGCATGTGGTGGATGCCTTGGCGATTACAGGCGACGAAGGACGTGATAGCCTGCGATAAGCTTCGGGGAGCTGGCAAATTAGCTTTGATCCGGAGATTTCCGAATGGGGAAACCCACCTCGCAAGAGGTATCGCATACTGAATACATAGGTATGCGAGGCGAACCGGGTGAACTGAAACATCTCAGTAGCTCGAGGAAAAGACATCAACCGAGATTCCGAAAGTAGTGGCGAGCGAAATCGGAGTAGCCCTCGTGTTTTAGCAGTTGGCATATCAGAACGGAATGGAAAGTCCGGCCATAGCGGGTGATAGCCCCGTATGAGAAATGTTGATTGTGGAACTAGGCACGAATAGAGTAGGGCGGGACACGTGAAATCCTGTCTGAATATGGGGGGACCATCCTCCAAGGCTAAATACTCGTAATCGACCGATAGTGAACCAGTACCGTGAGGGAAAGGCGAAAAGAACCCCGGGAGGGGAGTGAAATAGATCCTGAAACCGCATGCATACAAAAAGTAGGAGCCCGCAAGGGTGACTGCGTACCTTTTGTATAATGGGTCAGCGACTTACATTCAGTGGCGAGCTTAACCGAATAGGGAAGGCGCAGGGAAACCGAGTCCGAATAGGGCGATTCAGTCGCTGGGTGTAGACCCGAAACCAAGTGATCTATCCATGGCCAGGATGAAGGCACCGTAACAGGTGCTGGAGGTCCGAACCGACTAGTGTTGCAAAACTAGCGGATGAGCTGTGGATAGGGGTGAAAGGCTAAACAAACTTGGAAATAGCTGGTTCTCTCCGAAAACTATTTAGGTAGTGCCTCAAGTATTACCATCGGGGGTAGAGCACTGTTATGGCTAGGGGGTCATGGCGACTTACCAAACCATTGCAAACTCCGAATACCGATGAGTACAGCTTGGGAGACAGAGCACCGGGTGCTAACGTCCGGACTCAAGAGGGAAACAACCCAGACCGCCAGCTAAGGTCCCCAAAATTGGCTAAGTGGGAAACGAAGTGGGAAGGCTAAAACAGTCAGGATGTTGGCTTAGAAGCAGCCATCATTTAAAGAAAGCGTAATAGCTCACTGATCGAGTCGTCCTGCGCGGAAGATGTAACGGGGCTAAGCCAGTTACCGAAGCTGCGGATGTGCAATTTATTGCACGTGGTAGGAGAGCGTTCTGTAAGCCTGTGAAGGTGGGTTGTGAAGCCTGCTGGAGGTATCAGAAGTGCGAATGCTGACATGAGTAGCGTTAAAGGGGGTGAAAAGCCCCCTCGCCGTAAGCGCAAGGTTTCCTACGCAACGTTCATCGGCGTAGGGTGAGTCGGCCCCTAAGGCGAGGCAGAGATGCGTAGCTGATGGGAAACAGGTCAATATTCCTGTACCGATCAATAGTGCGATGTGGGGACGGAGAAGGTTAGCTCAGCCGGGTGTTGGATGTCCCGGTTCAAGCCTGTAGTCGTGCTCGGTAGGCAAATCCGCCGGGCTTAGATGAGGGGTGATAACGAGTCTGCTTGCAGACGAAGTGAGTGATACCCTGCTTCCAGGAAAAGCCACTAAGCTTCAGCTATTGACGACCGTACCGCAAACCGACACTGGTGCGCGTGATGAGTATTCTCAGGCGCTTGAGAGAACTCTGGAGAAGGAACTCGGCAAATTGACACCGTAACTTCGGAAGAAGGTGTGCCTTTAGTAGGTGAACCATTTACTTGGGGAGCCCAATGAGGCCGCAGAGAATCGGTGGCTGCGACTGTTTATTAAAAACACAGCACTCTGCAAAGACGAAAGTCGACGTATAGGGTGTGACGCCTGCCCGGTGCTGGAAGATTAAATGATGGGGTGCAAGCTCTTGACTGAAGTCCCAGTAAACGGCGGCCGTAACTATAACGGTCCTAAGGTAGCGAAATTCCTTGTCGGGTAAGTTCCGACCTGCACGAATGGCGTAACGATGGCCACACTGTCTCCTCCAGAGACTCAGCGAAGTTGAAATGTTTGTGATGATGCAATCTCCCCGCGGAAAGACGGAAAGACCCCATGAACCTTTACTGTAGCTTTACATTGGACTTTGAACAGATCTGTGTAGGATAGGTGGGAGGCTTTGAAGTGAGGACGCTAGTTCTCATGGAGCCAACGTTGAAATACCACCCTGGTGTGTTTGAGGTTCTAACCTTGTCCCGTTATCCGGGATGGGGACAGTGTATGGTGGGCAGTTTGACTGGGGCGGTCTCCTCCCAAAGTGTAACGGAGGAGTTCGAAGGTACGCTAGGCACGGTCGGAAATCGTGCTGATAGTGCATTGGCATAAGCGTGCTTGACTGCGAGACTGACAAGTCGAGCAGGTACGAAAGTAGGACAAAGTGATCCGGTGGTTCTGTATGGAAGGGCCATCGCTCAACGGATAAAAGGTACTCTGGGGATAACAGGCTGATACCGCCCAAGAGTTCATATCGACGGCGGTGTTTGGCACCTCGATGTCGGCTCATCTCATCCTGGGGCTGTAGCCGGTCCCAAGGGTATGGCTGTTCGCCATTTAAAGAGGTACGTGAGCTGGGTTTAAAACGTCGTGAGACAGTTTGGTCCCTATCTTCCGTGGGCGCTGCAAGATTGAGAGAGCCTGCTCCTAGTACGAGAGGACCGGAGTGGACGCACCTCTGGTGTACCGGTTGTCACGCCAGTGGCATTGCCGGGTAGCTAAGTGCGGAAGAGATAACCGCTGAAAGCATCTAAGCGGGAAACTCGTCTCAAGATGAGTCTTGCCGGGGCCTTGAGCCCCCTGAAGAGTCGTTCGAGACCAGGACGTTGATAGGCTGGGTGTGGAAGCGCAGTAATGCGTTAAGCTGACCAGTACTAATTGCTCGTGAGGCTTGACCCTATAACTTTGACAGTCCAGACCATCTGGCATCTGCTCAAAGACCAGGATTACAAGTTACGTCGTTCTTCAAACTGAAGACGCAATCAAATCAAAGCTGATTCACGCACTATAGCCATCGCTATAATGCAACTCTACGAATTGGGTTTGCTGTTCCAGCAACAGCAGACCAACCAGTCAAGCCTGATGACCATAGCGACTTGGTCCCACTCCTTCCCATCCCGAACAGGACAGTGAAACGAGTCAGCGCCGATGATAGTGCGGATTCCCGTGTGAAAGTAGGTCATCGTCAGGCTATTATTCGAGACGCCCGGTCGCAAGACCGGGCGTTTCTATCTGTGCCAGCAGATACAAGCGTTGAGGCGAGCTCAGTGCTTGTATGTGCCGGACATCGATGAAGATCGATGGCTTGCAGATCGGAAGCAAATAGGTGTTGACACTAGTGCGAAAGCAGTCAATAATCCCGCTTCTGTGCTGATGACTGATCAGCGACGCGAAACGAAGCAGCTCGCGAAAGCGAGTTGGGTGAGTGGAGCGATGTTCTTTAAGAATTCACAGCCGATAAGCGTGGGCGTTTGAGGCGGAGTGCTGATGAGCAGTGATGTTCATCAAGTCCTTCGGACTTTAAACGCTCACGGAAAGAAGAATGAAGCTATGCAAATAGTCTTTGTTCGATTCCGTTGAGTAATCAAGATCGAACTGTAGAGTTTGATCCTGGCTCAGATTGAACGCTGGCGGCATGCCTTACACATGCAAGTCGAACGGTAACGCGGGGCAACCTGGCGACGAGTGGCGAACGGGTGAGTAATGTATCGGAACGTGCCCAGTTGTGGGGGATAACTGCTCGAAAGAGCAGCTAATACCGCATACGACCTGAGGGTGAAAGCGGGGGATCGCAAGACCTCGCGCAATTGGAGCGGCCGATATCAGATTAGGTAGTTGGTGGGGTAAAGGCCCACCAAGCCAACGATCTGTAGCTGGTCTGAGAGGACGACCAGCCACACTGGGACTGAGACACGGCCCAGACTCCTACGGGAGGCAGCAGTGGGGAATTTTGGACAATGGACGCAAGTCTGATCCAGCCATGCCGCGTGCGGGAAGAAGGCCTTCGGGTTGTAAACCGCTTTTGTCAGGGAAGAAAAGGGCGACTCTAATACAGTTGCCTCATGACGGTACCTGAAGAATAAGCACCGGCTAACTACGTGCCAGCAGCCGCGGTAATACGTAGGGTGCAAGCGTTAATCGGAATTACTGGGCGTAAAGCGTGCGCAGGCGGTTATGCAAGACAGATGTGAAATCCCCGGGCTCAACCTGGGAACTGCATTTGTGACTGCATGGCTAGAGTACGGTAGAGGGGGATGGAATTCCGCGTGTAGCAGTGAAATGCGTAGATATGCGGAGGAACACCGATGGCGAAGGCAATCCCCTGGACCTGTACTGACGCTCATGCACGAAAGCGTGGGGAGCAAACAGGATTAGATACCCTGGTAGTCCACGCCCTAAACGATGTCAACTGGTTGTTGGGAGGGTTTCTTCTCAGTAACGTAGCTAACGCGTGAAGTTGACCGCCTGGGGAGTACGGCCGCAAGGTTGAAACTCAAAGGAATTGACGGGGACCCGCACAAGCGGTGGATGATGTGGTTTAATTCGATGCAACGCGAAAAACCTTACCTACCCTTGACATGCCAGGAATCCTGCAGAGATGTGGGAGTGCTCGAAAGAGAACCTGGACACAGGTGCTGCATGGCCGTCGTCAGCTCGTGTCGTGAGATGTTGGGTTAAGTCCCGCAACGAGCGCAACCCTTGTCATTAGTTGCTACGAAAGGGCACTCTAATGAGACTGCCGGTGACAAACCGGAGGAAGGTGGGGATGACGTCAGGTCATCATGGCCCTTATGGGTAGGGCTACACACGTCATACAATGGCCGGTACAGAGGGCTGCCAACCCGCGAGGGGGAGCTAATCCCAGAAAACCGGTCGTAGTCCGGATCGTAGTCTGCAACTCGACTGCGTGAAGTCGGAATCGCTAGTAATCGCGGATCAGCTTGCCGCGGTGAATACGTTCCCGGGTCTTGTACACACCGCCCGTCACACCATGGGAGCGGGTTCTGCCAGAAGTAGTTAGCCTAACCGCAAGGAGGGCGATTACCACGGCAGGGTTCGTGACTGGGGTGAAGTCGTAACAAGGTAGCCGTATCGGAAGGTGCGGCTGGATCACCTCCTTTCTAGAAAATGGTCGAGCAGTTCTTCACTGCGTGCAGTGATGGACCAGCAAGATCCAATGCACTCTTTCCTCAAGCGCTCACACTTATCGGCTGTAACACAACAGTGAGTGAAAATACGTGAGCCTGCCGAGCTGGCCTCCAGGGCCGCGAAGCTGAGAGCAGGATCATGTGAAAAACACGTGGGTCTGTAGCTCAGTCGGTTAGAGCACCGTCTTGATAAGGCGGGGGTCGCTGGTTCGAATCCAGCCAGACCCACCACGGATTTGAAAAGATCCCGGGGGATTAGCTCAGCTGGGAGAGCACCTGCTTTGCAAGCAGGGGGTCGTCGGTTCGATCCCGTCATCCTCCACCAATTCACTCATCAAGGGTGGCAAACCTTAGCGACAAGAGACGGTCGTTGAGGTTTGCCAGTCTTTGACTTCGAAAGAAGTTGGCTGTTGTTCTTTAACAATTCGTAGAGTCGAATCAGCGCTGCTAGCGGAAAGCGACTAATCGTAAAGGGTTAGATCGTACCGTGCCGCTAGTAGCATTTGATTGCGTCACCAGACTTCAACTCTGCAAATGGCAGAGAAAAGATTGAAGAACGGCATAACGCGTAATACTCAAAACAGTCCGATGAATACAAGATCGGACTGAGTCCTTGACGACAGTGCAGTCAGCGCTGTCAGAGTTATAGGGTCAAGTGACTAAGTGCATGTGGTGGATGCCTTGGCGATTACAGGCGACGAAGGACGTGATAGCCTGCGATAAGCTTCGGGGAGCTGGCAAATTAGCTTTGATCCGGAGATTTCCGAATGGGGAAACCCACCTCGCAAGAGGTATCGCATACTGAATACATAGGTATGCGAGGCGAACCGGGTGAACTGAAACATCTCAGTAGCTCGAGGAAAAGACATCAACCGAGATTCCGAAAGTAGTGGCGAGCGAAATCGGAGTAGCCCTCGTGTTTTAGCAGTTGGCATATCAGAACGGAATGGAAAGTCCGGCCATAGCGGGTGATAGCCCCGTATGAGAAATGTTGATTGTGGAACTAGGCACGAATAGAGTAGGGCGGGACACGTGAAATCCTGTCTGAATATGGGGGGACCATCCTCCAAGGCTAAATACTCGTAATCGACCGATAGTGAACCAGTACCGTGAGGGAAAGGCGAAAAGAACCCCGGGAGGGGAGTGAAATAGATCCTGAAACCGCATGCATACAAAAAGTAGGAGCCCGCAAGGGTGACTGCGTACCTTTTGTATAATGGGTCAGCGACTTACATTCAGTGGCGAGCTTAACCGAATAGGGAAGGCGCAGGGAAACCGAGTCCGAATAGGGCGATTCAGTCGCTGGGTGTAGACCCGAAACCAAGTGATCTATCCATGGCCAGGATGAAGGCACCGTAACAGGTGCTGGAGGTCCGAACCGACTAGTGTTGCAAAACTAGCGGATGAGCTGTGGATAGGGGTGAAAGGCTAAACAAACTTGGAAATAGCTGGTTCTCTCCGAAAACTATTTAGGTAGTGCCTCAAGTATTACCATCGGGGGTAGAGCACTGTTATGGCTAGGGGGTCATGGCGACTTACCAAACCATTGCAAACTCCGAATACCGATGAGTACAGCTTGGGAGACAGAGCACCGGGTGCTAACGTCCGGACTCAAGAGGGAAACAACCCAGACCGCCAGCTAAGGTCCCCAAAATTGGCTAAGTGGGAAACGAAGTGGGAAGGCTAAAACAGTCAGGATGTTGGCTTAGAAGCAGCCATCATTTAAAGAAAGCGTAATAGCTCACTGATCGAGTCGTCCTGCGCGGAAGATGTAACGGGGCTAAGCCAGTTACCGAAGCTGCGGATGTGCAATTTATTGCACGTGGTAGGAGAGCGTTCTGTAAGCCTGTGAAGGTGGGTTGTGAAGCCTGCTGGAGGTATCAGAAGTGCGAATGCTGACATGAGTAGCGTTAAAGGGGGTGAAAAGCCCCCTCGCCGTAAGCGCAAGGTTTCCTACGCAACGTTCATCGGCGTAGGGT
This sequence comes from Roseateles sp. DAIF2, assembly GCF_015624425.1. Taxonomy (NCBI): domain Bacteria; kingdom Pseudomonadati; phylum Pseudomonadota; class Betaproteobacteria; order Burkholderiales; family Sphaerotilaceae; genus Roseateles; species Roseateles sp. DAIF2. Next base: position 1,901,182 of record NZ_CP049919.1, read on the forward strand.
GAGTCGGCCCCTAAGGCGAGGCAGAGATGCGTAGCTGATGGGAAACAGGTCAATATTCCTGTACCGATCAATAGTGCGATGTGGGGACGGAGAAGGTTAGCTCAGCCGGGTGTTGGATGTCCCGGTTCAAGCCTGTAGTCGTGCTCGGTAGGCAAATCCGCCGGGCTTAGATGAGGGGTGATAACGAGTCTGCTTGCAGACGAAGTGAGTGATACCCTGCTTCCAGGAAAAGCCACTAAGCTTCAGCTATTGACGACCGTACCGCAAACCGACACTGGTGCGCGTGATGAGTATTCTCAGGCGCTTGAGAGAACTCTGGAGAAGGAACTCGGCAAATTGACACCGTAACTTCGGAAGAAGGTGTGCCTTTAGTAGGTGAACCATTTACTTGGGGAGCCCAATGAGGCCGCAGAGAATCGGTGGCTGCGACTGTTTATTAAAAACACAGCACTCTGCAAAGACGAAAGTCGACGTATAGGGTGTGACGCCTGCCCGGTGCTGGAAGATTAAATGATGGGGTGCAAGCTCTTGACTGAAGTCCCAGTAAACGGCGGCCGTAACTATAACGGTCCTAAGGTAGCGAAATTCCTTGTCGGGTAAGTTCCGACCTGCACGAATGGCGTAACGATGGCCACACTGTCTCCTCCAGAGACTCAGCGAAGTTGAAATGTTTGTGATGATGCAATCTCCCCGCGGAAAGACGGAAAGACCCCATGAACCTTTACTGTAGCTTTACATTGGACTTTGAACAGATCTGTGTAGGATAGGTGGGAGGCTTTGAAGTGAGGACGCTAGTTCTCATGGAGCCAACGTTGAAATACCACCCTGGTGTGTTTGAGGTTCTAACCTTGTCCCGTTATCCGGGATGGGGACAGTGTATGGTGGGCAGTTTGACTGGGGCGGTCTCCTCCCAAAGTGTAACGGAGGAGTTCGAAGGTACGCTAGGCACGGTCGGAAATCGTGCTGATAGTGCATTGGCATAAGCGTGCTTGACTGCGAGACTGACAAGTCGAGCAGGTACGAAAGTAGGACAAAGTGATCCGGTGGTTCTGTATGGAAGGGCCATCGCTCAACGGATAAAAGGTACTCTGGGGATAACAGGCTGATACCGCCCAAGAGTTCATATCGACGGCGGTGTTTGGCACCTCGATGTCGGCTCATCTCATCCTGGGGCTGTAGCCGGTCCCAAGGGTATGGCTGTTCGCCATTTAAAGAGGTACGTGAGCTGGGTTTAAAACGTCGTGAGACAGTTTGGTCCCTATCTTCCGTGGGCGCTGCAAGATTGAGAGAGCCTGCTCCTAGTACGAGAGGACCGGAGTGGACGCACCTCTGGTGTACCGGTTGTCACGCCAGTGGCATTGCCGGGTAGCTAAGTGCGGAAGAGATAACCGCTGAAAGCATCTAAGCGGGAAACTCGTCTCAAGATGAGTCTTGCCGGGGCCTTGAGCCCCCTGAAGAGTCGTTCGAGACCAGGACGTTGATAGGCTGGGTGTGGAAGCGCAGTAATGCGTTAAGCTGACCAGTACTAATTGCTCGTGAGGCTTGACCCTATAACTTTGACAGTCCAGACCATCTGGCATCTGCTCAAAGACCAGGATTACAAGTTACGTCGTTCTTCAAACTGAAGACGCAATCAAATCAAAGCTGATTCACGCACTATAGCCATCGCTATAATGCAACTCTACGAATTGGGTTTGCTGTTCCAGCAACAGCAGACCAACCAGTCAAGCCTGATGACCATAGCGACTTGGTCCCACTCCTTCCCATCCCGAACAGGACAGTGAAACGAGTCAGCGCCGATGATAGTGCGGATTCCCGTGTGAAAGTAGGTCATCGTCAGGCTATTATTCGAGACGCCCGGTCGCAAGACCGGGCGTTTCTATCTGTGCCAGCAGATACAAGCGTTGAGGCGAGCTCAGTGCTTGTATGTGCCGGACATCGATGAAGATCGATGGCTTGCAGATCGGAAGCAAATAGGTGTTGACACTAGTGCGAAAGCAGTCAATAATCCCGCTTCTGTGCTGATGACTGATCAGCGACGCGAAACGAAGCAGCTCGCGAAAGCGAGTTGGGTGAGTGGAGCGATGTTCTTTAAGAATTCACAGCCGATAAGCGTGGGCGTTTGAGGCGGAGTGCTGATGAGCAGTGATGTTCATCAAGTCCTTCGGACTTTAAACGCTCACGGAAAGAAGAATGAAGCTATGCAAATAGTCTTTGTTCGATTCCGTTGAGTAATCAAGATCGAACTGTAGAGTTTGATCCTGGCTCAGATTGAACGCTGGCGGCATGCCTTACACATGCAAGTCGAACGGTAACGCGGGGCAACCTGGCGACGAGTGGCGAACGGGTGAGTAATGTATCGGAACGTGCCCAGTTGTGGGGGATAACTGCTCGAAAGAGCAGCTAATACCGCATACGACCTGAGGGTGAAAGCGGGGGATCGCAAGACCTCGCGCAATTGGAGCGGCCGATATCAGATTAGGTAGTTGGTGGGGTAAAGGCCCACCAAGCCAACGATCTGTAGCTGGTCTGAGAGGACGACCAGCCACACTGGGACTGAGACACGGCCCAGACTCCTACGGGAGGCAGCAGTGGGGAATTTTGGACAATGGACGCAAGTCTGATCCAGCCATGCCGCGTGCGGGAAGAAGGCCTTCGGGTTGTAAACCGCTTTTGTCAGGGAAGAAAAGGGCGACTCTAATACAGTTGCCTCATGACGGTACCTGAAGAATAAGCACCGGCTAACTACGTGCCAGCAGCCGCGGTAATACGTAGGGTGCAAGCGTTAATCGGAATTACTGGGCGTAAAGCGTGCGCAGGCGGTTATGCAAGACAGATGTGAAATCCCCGGGCTCAACCTGGGAACTGCATTTGTGACTGCATGGCTAGAGTACGGTAGAGGGGGATGGAATTCCGCGTGTAGCAGTGAAATGCGTAGATATGCGGAGGAACACCGATGGCGAAGGCAATCCCCTGGACCTGTACTGACGCTCATGCACGAAAGCGTGGGGAGCAAACAGGATTAGATACCCTGGTAGTCCACGCCCTAAACGATGTCAACTGGTTGTTGGGAGGGTTTCTTCTCAGTAACGTAGCTAACGCGTGAAGTTGACCGCCTGGGGAGTACGGCCGCAAGGTTGAAACTCAAAGGAATTGACGGGGACCCGCACAAGCGGTGGATGATGTGGTTTAATTCGATGCAACGCGAAAAACCTTACCTACCCTTGACATGCCAGGAATCCTGCAGAGATGTGGGAGTGCTCGAAAGAGAACCTGGACACAGGTGCTGCATGGCCGTCGTCAGCTCGTGTCGTGAGATGTTGGGTTAAGTCCCGCAACGAGCGCAACCCTTGTCATTAGTTGCTACGAAAGGGCACTCTAATGAGACTGCCGGTGACAAACCGGAGGAAGGTGGGGATGACGTCAGGTCATCATGGCCCTTATGGGTAGGGCTACACACGTCATACAATGGCCGGTACAGAGGGCTGCCAACCCGCGAGGGGGAGCTAATCCCAGAAAACCGGTCGTAGTCCGGATCGTAGTCTGCAACTCGACTGCGTGAAGTCGGAATCGCTAGTAATCGCGGATCAGCTTGCCGCGGTGAATACGTTCCCGGGTCTTGTACACACCGCCCGTCACACCATGGGAGCGGGTTCTGCCAGAAGTAGTTAGCCTAACCGCAAGGAGGGCGATTACCACGGCAGGGTTCGTGACTGGGGTGAAGTCGTAACAAGGTAGCCGTATCGGAAGGTGCGGCTGGATCACCTCCTTTCTAGAAAATGGTCGAGCAGTTCTTCACTGCGTGCAGTGATGGACCAGCAAGATCCAATGCACTCTTTCCTCAAGCGCTCACACTTATCGGCTGTAACACAACAGTGAGTGAAAATACGTGAGCCTGCCGAGCTGGCCTCCAGGGCCGCGAAGCTGAGAGCAGGATCATGTGAAAAACACGTGGGTCTGTAGCTCAGTCGGTTAGAGCACCGTCTTGATAAGGCGGGGGTCGCTGGTTCGAATCCAGCCAGACCCACCACGGATTTGAAAAGATCCCGGGGGATTAGCTCAGCTGGGAGAGCACCTGCTTTGCAAGCAGGGGGTCGTCGGTTCGATCCCGTCATCCTCCACCAATTCACTCATCAAGGGTGGCAAACCTTAGCGACAAGAGACGGTCGTTGAGGTTTGCCAGTCTTTGACTTCGAAAGAAGTTGGCTGTTGTTCTTTAACAATTCGTAGAGTCGAATCAGCGCTGCTAGCGGAAAGCGACTAATCGTAAAGGGTTAGATCGTACCGTGCCGCTAGTAGCATTTGATTGCGTCACCAGACTTCAACTCTGCAAATGGCAGAGAAAAGATTGAAGAACGGCATAACGCGTAATACTCAAAACAGTCCGATGAATACAAGATCGGACTGAGTCCTTGACGACAGTGCAGTCAGCGCTGTCAGAGTTATAGGGTCAAGTGACTAAGTGCATGTGGTGGATGCCTTGGCGATTACAGGCGACGAAGGACGTGATAGCCTGCGATAAGCTTCGGGGAGCTGGCAAATTAGCTTTGATCCGGAGATTTCCGAATGGGGAAACCCACCTCGCAAGAGGTATCGCATACTGAATACATAGGTATGCGAGGCGAACCGGGTGAACTGAAACATCTCAGTAGCTCGAGGAAAAGACATCAACCGAGATTCCGAAAGTAGTGGCGAGCGAAATCGGAGTAGCCCTCGTGTTTTAGCAGTTGGCATATCAGAACGGAATGGAAAGTCCGGCCATAGCGGGTGATAGCCCCGTATGAGAAATGTTGATTGTGGAACTAGGCACGAATAGAGTAGGGCGGGACACGTGAAATCCTGTCTGAATATGGGGGGACCATCCTCCAAGGCTAAATACTCGTAATCGACCGATAGTGAACCAGTACCGTGAGGGAAAGGCGAAAAGAACCCCGGGAGGGGAGTGAAATAGATCCTGAAACCGCATGCATACAAAAAGTAGGAGCCCGCAAGGGTGACTGCGTACCTTTTGTATAATGGGTCAGCGACTTACATTCAGTGGCGAGCTTAACCGAATAGGGAAGGCGCAGGGAAACCGAGTCCGAATAGGGCGATTCAGTCGCTGGGTGTAGACCCGAAACCAAGTGATCTATCCATGGCCAGGATGAAGGCACCGTAACAGGTGCTGGAGGTCCGAACCGACTAGTGTTGCAAAACTAGCGGATGAGCTGTGGATAGGGGTGAAAGGCTAAACAAACTTGGAAATAGCTGGTTCTCTCCGAAAACTATTTAGGTAGTGCCTCAAGTATTACCATCGGGGGTAGAGCACTGTTATGGCTAGGGGGTCATGGCGACTTACCAAACCATTGCAAACTCCGAATACCGATGAGTACAGCTTGGGAGACAGAGCACCGGGTGCTAACGTCCGGACTCAAGAGGGAAACAACCCAGACCGCCAGCTAAGGTCCCCAAAATTGGCTAAGTGGGAAACGAAGTGGGAAGGCTAAAACAGTCAGGATGTTGGCTTAGAAGCAGCCATCATTTAAAGAAAGCGTAATAGCTCACTGATCGAGTCGTCCTGCGCGGAAGATGTAACGGGGCTAAGCCAGTTACCGAAGCTGCGGATGTGCAATTTATTGCACGTGGTAGGAGAGCGTTCTGTAAGCCTGTGAAGGTGGGTTGTGAAGCCTGCTGGAGGTATCAGAAGTGCGAATGCTGACATGAGTAGCGTTAAAGGGGGTGAAAAGCCCCCTCGCCGTAAGCGCAAGGTTTCCTACGCAACGTTCATCGGCGTAGGGTGAGTCGGCCCCTAAGGCGAGGCAGAGATGCGTAGCTGATGGGAAACAGGTCAATATTCCTGTACCGATCAATAGTGCGATGTGGGGACGGAGAAGGTTAGCTCAGCCGGGTGTTGGATGTCCCGGTTCAAGCCTGTAGTCGTGCTCGGTAGGCAAATCCGCCGGGCTTAGATGAGGGGTGATAACGAGTCTGCTTGCAGACGAAGTGAGTGATACCCTGCTTCCAGGAAAAGCCACTAAGCTTCAGCTATTGACGACCGTACCGCAAACCGACACTGGTGCGCGTGATGAGTATTCTCAGGCGCTTGAGAGAACTCTGGAGAAGGAACTCGGCAAATTGACACCGTAACTTCGGAAGAAGGTGTGCCTTTAGTAGGTGAACCATTTACTTGGGGAGCCCAATGAGGCCGCAGAGAATCGGTGGCTGCGACTGTTTATTAAAAACACAGCACTCTGCAAAGACGAAAGTCGACGTATAGGGTGTGACGCCTGCCCGGTGCTGGAAGATTAAATGATGGGGTGCAAGCTCTTGACTGAAGTCCCAGTAAACGGCGGCCGTAACTATAACGGTCCTAAGGTAGCGAAATTCCTTGTCGGGTAAGTTCCGACCTGCACGAATGGCGTAACGATGGCCACACTGTCTCCTCCAGAGACTCAGCGAAGTTGAAATGTTTGTGATGATGCAATCTCCCCGCGGAAAGACGGAAAGACCCCATGAACCTTTACTGTAGCTTTACATTGGACTTTGAACAGATCTGTGTAGGATAGGTGGGAGGCTTTGAAGTGAGGACGCTAGTTCTCATGGAGCCAACGTTGAAATACCACCCTGGTGTGTTTGAGGTTCTAACCTTGTCCCGTTATCCGGGATGGGGACAGTGTATGGTGGGCAGTTTGACTGGGGCGGTCTCCTCCCAAAGTGTAACGGAGGAGTTCGAAGGTACGCTAGGCACGGTCGGAAATCGTGCTGATAGTGCATTGGCATAAGCGTGCTTGACTGCGAGACTGACAAGTCGAGCAGGTACGAAAGTAGGACAAAGTGATCCGGTGGTTCTGTATGGAAGGGCCATCGCTCAACGGATAAAAGGTACTCTGGGGATAACAGGCTGATACCGCCCAAGAGTTCATATCGACGGCGGTGTTTGGCACCTCGATGTCGGCTCATCTCATCCTGGGGCTGTAGCCGGTCCCAAGGGTATGGCTGTTCGCCATTTAAAGAGGTACGTGAGCTGGGTTTAAAACGTCGTGAGACAGTTTGGTCCCTATCTTCCGTGGGCGCTGCAAGATTGAGAGAGCCTGCTCCTAGTACGAGAGGACCGGAGTGGACGCACCTCTGGTGTACCGGTTGTCACGCCAGTGGCATTGCCGGGTAGCTAAGTGCGGAAGAGATAACCGCTGAAAGCATCTAAGCGGGAAACTCGTCTCAAGATGAGTCTTGCCGGGGCCTTGAGCCCCCTGAAGAGTCGTTCGAGACCAGGACGTTGATAGGCTGGGTGTGGAAGCGCAGTAATGCGTTAAGCTGACCAGTACTAATTGCTCGTGAGGCTTGACCCTATAACTTTGACAGTCCAGACCATCTGGCATCTGCTCAAAGACCAGGATTACAAGTTACGTCGTTCTTCAAACTGAAGACGCAATCAAATCAAAGCTGATTCACGCACTATAGCCATCGCTATAATGCAACTCTACGAATTGGGTTTGCTGTTCCAGCAACAGCAGACCAACCAGTCAAGCCTGATGACCATAGCGACTTGGTCCCACTCCTTCCCATCCCGAACAGGACAGTGAAACGAGTCAGCGCCGATGATAGTGCGGATTCCCGTGTGAAAGTAGGTCATCGTCAGGCTATTTACCCCCAAAACCCCTCTCAGAGTTCCTCTGAGAGGGGTTTTGCTTTTGGCGGCGTAAATAACTTCGGAGCTATTCCAGCTTCGCCGAGCGGTTGCGCCAGGTGCTTGGCGAAATACCCACCTGCCGCTGATAGAAGCGCGTGAAATAGGCCTGATCGCAGAAACCCAGCCCATGAGCGATCTGCTTGATGCTCAGCGTGGTGTAGGCCAGTTCGCGCTGCGCCTCCAGCAGCAGCCTGGCCTGCAACAGAGCCAGGGCCGAGCAGCCCAGCACCTGCTGGCAGACGCGGTTCAGCTGCGTGCTCGTGATGCCCAGCCGCTCCGCGCAATGGGCCAGGGCGGGCTGGCGGCGGTAGTCCCGCTCGATCAGGGCGCGGTAGCGTCGCACATGCTCCGTCGCGCGAGTGCCGATCTGCGGTGTTGTGCCGGTGAGAACATCGGCGTCGGTTGGCGGCAGCCGGCGCGCGCAGGCCACCAGCAGCTGCAGCAGGGCGCCATCGATCTCGAGCGAGCGCCAGCGGCGGTCCGCCTCCAGAAAGACCCGTCGCAGATGGTGGGCCGCCTGCGCCAGCTGCTCGACCTCCGTCATGCCGACCGCCAGCGCAAACGCGCCGGGCGCCATCAAGCGCTGCTCCAGCGCCGGTTCTTCACTGAGCAGCTTGCGCAGATGCTGGGCCTGCACCGTGATGACCAGCCCCTCGACCTGGGGCTCGAACACAAAGCCATGCATCACCGCCGGCGGCAGCAGCAGCAGGCCGGGGCCCTGGATGGCCGAGGTGCGGCCGTCGATGCTGGCCTCGCAGCCGCCGCGCTCGATCCAGAACAGCTGGAACAGCAGCGGGTGGCGGTGCGCCCGGATCTTCCAATGGTGCAGGCGGCTGCGCTCGGCGATCGACTCGCAATGCAGCCAGTCGACGCCGAAGGCGCCGCCCTGCGCCTGCTCGCCGTACAGGGAATAGGTCGGTAGCGGAGACTCCATCGATGCGGCCCGGTTGCTTGTTGCGGATCGCCCGCGAGTGTTCGAATTGTGCAAATCCGGGGCGCATCCGTCCATTGAGGGCAAGCCCGGCCGGACCTAGGCTTGAAGCCTATGAGCGACAGCCCGGTCCGCACCCAGGTCCTGATCGTCGGCGCCGGCCCGGCGGGGCTGCTGCTGGGCCAGCTGCTGGCGCGCGCCGGCATCGACAACGTGATCCTTGAGCTGCGCAGCGCCGCCCATGTGCTGTCGCGCATCCGCGCCGGCGTGCTGGAGCCGGGCACCGTGGCCCTGCTCGAGGAGGCCGGCGTCGCGGCGCGCCTGCATCGCGAGGGATTGCGCCATGGCGGCTTCGAGATCTGCGTCGATGGCGCCCTGCACCGTATCGACCTGCAGGCCCTCGTTGGCCAGCAGGTGACGGTCTACGGCCAGACCGAGCTGACGCGCGACCTGATGGAGGCGCGCGCCGCCGCGGGCCTGAGCACCCTCTACGAGGTCGACGATGTCAGGCCGCTGGAGATCGAGGGCACCGAGCCGCGGGTCGCCTTCGTCCATGCCGGCCAGCGCCGCGAGATCCGCTGCGACTTCATCGCCGGCTGCGATGGCTTCCATGGCGTCTGCCGCGCCAGCATCCCGGCCGAGCGGTTGCGCACTTACGAGAAGGTCTATCCCTTTGGCTGGCTGGGCCTGCTGGCCGATGTGCCGCCGGTGGCGCCGGAGCTGATCTATGTGCGGCACGAGCGCGGCTTCGCGCTGTGCAGCCAGCGCAGCCCGACGCGCAGCCGCTACTACCTGCAGGTGCCGGCCGGCGCGGCGCTCGAGGCCTGGCCCGACAGCGTCTTCTGGGCCGAACTGCGCCGCCGGCTGCCGAGCGCGGTGGCGGCCGCGCTGCATGAGGGGCCGGCGATCGAGAAGAGTATTGCCCCGCTGCGCAGCTTCGTCACCGAGCCGATGCGCCATGGCCGCCTGTTCCTGGCCGGCGATGCGGCCCATATCGTGCCGCCCACCGGCGCCAAGGGCTTGAATCTCGCCGCTTCCGACGTGGCCTATCTCCGGCAGGGGCTAGGCGATTTCTACCGCCGGGGCAGCAGCGCCGGGCTCGACGCCTACTCGCAGCGCTGCCTGCAGCGGATCTGGAAGGCGGAACGCTTCTCCTGGTGGATGACCTCGCTGCTGCACCGCTTTCCATCTCAGGGCGACGCGGCCTTCGACCAGCGCCTGCAGGAGGCCGAGTTGGCCTATCTGCTGTCCTCCGCTCATGGGCGCGGCATGATCGCGGAGAACTATGTGGGCCTGCCGCTCTGAACGAAGGAAAGGGATGAGGACCATGATGCGTTTCGACCCGGTGCCCGATGGCGTCTACCCGCGGCTGATCTATCCGCCCTACAAATCGACCCAGGCGCGCGGCCCCAGCCAGGCGCCGCTGCGCCTGCAGGCGCCGGTGGCGGCACAGCCGGGGCCGGGCTTTGCGCGCGCGCTGCTGCGGCCCTTTGATGCCGACCTGACCCGCCAGGGCAGCGCCGAGCCGCTGGGCGAGAAGATCGTCGTCACCGGCCGGGTGCTGGACGAGGACGGCCGCCCGGTGCGCGACTCGCTGATCGAGGTCTGGCAATGCAATGCCGCCGGCCGCTACTGGCACAAGAAGGACCAGCATGCCGCGCCGCTGGACCCGAACTTCTTCGGCCTGGGCAAGCTGCTGACCGATGCGGCCGGTCGCTATCGTTTCATCACGATCAAACCCGGCCCCTATCCCTGGGGCAACCACGACAAGGCCTGGCGCCCGGCCCATATCCATTTCTCGCTGTTCGGCAACGTACATGCGCAGCGCCTGGTGACGCAAATGTATTTCCCCGCCGATCCGCTGTTCGATTTCGATCCGATCTTCCAGGGCATCCCCGACGCCGCCGCGCGCCAGCGCCTGGTCGCGCGTTTCTCGATGGACGAGACGGTGGGCGGCGAGATGCTGGGCTATGTGTTCGACATCGTGCTGCGCGGCCGCGCAGCCACGCCCTTCGGCCTCTGAGGACGCGATATGGACGATCACCGCTGCGCCCTGACCAGTTCCCAGACCATCGGTCCCTTTCCGCACGAGGCCTGGGCCTGGGCAGCCATGGCGGAGCGCCCGGCCTCGGCCACCCTGTGCATCCGCGGCCGCCTGCTCGATGGGCAGGGCCAGGCGATCAACGATGGCTGGATCGAGGCCTGGAGCCCGGCCGTGCTCGAGCGGGAGCAGGGGGCGGCCATGCCCGGCTTTCGCCGCGTCGCCACCGACGAGGCCGGCGCCTTCATGCTCTGGCTGACGCCGACCGGCCGGCCCGGTGAGCCGGCGGCCCATATCACGGTGTTCGCCCGCGGCCTGCTGAAGCATCAGCATTGCGCCCTGTTCCTGGCCGACGATCCCGGCCTCGCCGGTTCGGCCCTGCTGGCCCAGGTACCCGAGTCCCGCCGCCACAGCCTGATCGCGCAAGTCCTGACCCCGGGCGAGGGCGGGCCCGGCTACCGCTGGGACATCCGCCTGCAGGGCGATGCCGGCAGCGAGACGGTGTTCTTCGACTACGTCTGAGCCCCGCGCCGGGCTCTTCAGGCAGATTGTGCGAACAGCGGCGACAATAGCCGCCAGGCGGGCCATGAGCCCGCCGCCTTTTTGTCGATCCGGAGTCTTATGAAGAGCGTCACTTCTAAAATACGCGCATGGTCCGCCAGGGCCCTGCTGTCCGTCGGCCTGAGCGCCGTCGCCATCGCGCTGTCTGCGAACGCCGCACCCGCTGCCGCGCCGCTGCCCAAGACCGCCTTTGTCTACATGAGCCCGGTCGGCGATGCCGGTTGGACCTACCAGCATGAGCAGGGCCGCCGCGCCGCCGAGAAGGCCCTGCCTGGCTTGCAGTCGACGATGGTCGAGAACGTGGCCGAGGGCCCCGATTCGGAGCGCGTGATGCGCGACCTGGTCCAGCAGGGCCACCAGCTGATCTTCGCCACCAGCTTCGGCTATCTGGAACCGGCGCTGCGCGTCGCGGCCGAGTTCCCGCAGGTGCGGATCGAGCATGCCGGCGGCTACAAGACCGCGCCGAACTTGAACACCTACAACGCCCGCTTCTACGAGGGCCGCTACCTCGCGGGCCTGCTGGCCGCCAAGAGCAGCAAGAGCGGCATCGCCGGCTATGTGGCGGGCTTCCCGCTGCCCGAGGTGGTGCAGGGCATCAACGCCTTCGCGCTGGGCATGCAGGCGGTCAATCCGAAGGCGCAGGTGAAGGTGATCTGGCTCAACGCCTGGTACGACCCGCCGCGCGAGCGCGAGGCCGCGCTGACCCTGATCCACCAGGGCGCCGATGTGCTGACCAACCACAGCGGCTCGCCCGCGGTGCCGCAGACGGCCGAGGAAAAGGGCGTCAAGCTGATCGCCTACACCAGCGACATGAGCCGTTTTGCGCCCAAGGCGCAGCTCGCGGCGGTCACGCACCACTGGGGGCCGTACTACGCGCAGCGCATTCAGGCGCTGCAGTCCGGCCAGTGGAAGCCGCAGCCCACCTGGGGCGGGTTGAAGAGCGGCATGATCGAGCTGTCGGCGCTGAATGCCGAGGTGCCCAAGGCGACGCGGGCGCTGATCGAACAACGCCGCAAGGACATCGTCGCCGGCCGCTTCGCGCCCTTCTCGGGCCGCCTGGTCGATGCCCAGGGGCAGGAGCGCCTGGCCAAGGGCCAGCTCGACGACACGGCGATCGCGACGATGAACTGGTTCGTGCAGGGCGTGCAGGGCGGCGTTACAAGTCCCCGCTGACGAGCGGCGGCGGCAGCGCCTAGACTCCCGGGCAGCATCAATGCCTGGGAGGGGCCATGAGGTCTGCCACCACAACAAGAACGACCACGCGCGGCCTGCTGGCTGCGTTCCTGCTGCTGTTACTCAACGCCACGGCCGTCCAGGCCGCCAGCGTCGTCCAGGTCAGCCCGCAGGGCGAGGTGGCGCAGGCGCGCCAGCTGCGCCTGCGCTTTTCCGAAGCGGTGGTGCCGCAGGGCGATCCGCGCCTGCCGGATCCGGCCGCGCTGTCCTGCGATGGCCTGCCTGCGCCCAAGGGCAACGGCCGCTGGTCCGGTGCCAACGAATGGCTGTTCGATCTGAACGAGCCGCTGCCGGCCGGCGCACGCTGCCGCATCGCGCTGCGCGCCGAGTTCAAGCCGCTGCAGGGCGAGCTGAGCGGCCCGCGCGAGTTCACGTTCAACACCGGCGCGCCCAGCGTCGTGCAGGTCGAGCCCTGGCCGGACAGCCGGATCGAGGAGGGCCAGGCCTTCCTGCTGCAGCTGACCGGCGCGATCAAGCCCGAGAGCCTGGCGCGCGGCGCCTGGTGCGAGGCGGAGGGCATCGGCGAACGCCTGCCGGTGCGCGCGATCATCGGGCCCGAGCGCGAGGCGCTGCTGAAGAGCAAGCGCATCGCCGCCCGGCTGCAGGAGCGCTACCTGCTCCTGAGCTGCCAGCGCCCGCTGCCGCCCAAGGCGCGCGTGCGCCTGGTCTGGGGGCCGGGTCTTGCCTCGGCGCTGAACCCGCAGCTGCTGACGCGCGCCGAACAGCGCTTCGACTACCAGGTGCGCGAGCCGCTGACGGCCGAGTTCAGCTGCGAGCGCGAGCGTGCCGGCGCACCCTGCCTGCCGATCCGGCCGCTGGCGCTGCGCTTCTCCGATCCGGTGCCGCGCGAGGCGGCGCTGGCCGTGCGGCTGAAACCCGCCAGCGGTGCTGCCATCGCGCCGCTGATCGACAAGGACGACAAGTCGCCCGAGCTGTCCGAGATCCGCTTCCCGACGCCGCTGGCCGAGAACGCGGCCTTCACGCTCGAGCTGCCCGCCTCGATCAAGGACGCCAGCGGCCGGCCGCTGGCCAACGCCGCCAGCTTCCCGCTGAAGGTCACCACCGGCGGCGCGCCGCCGATCGCCAAGTTCGCGGCCGCGCCCTTCGGCATCGTCGAGCTGCCGACCGAGCGCGAGGCCGGCAGCCCCGCGCTGCTGCCGATCACCCTGCGCCACACGCAGCCGGACATGGCGGCCGGCGCGGTGCGCATCAAGCGCCTGGAGACCGACGCCGAGGTGCTGGCCGCCTACCTGAAGCTCAAGCGCTGGCATGAGACCCAGCTGCCGGCGCGCGAGCTCGGCCTGCCCCGCTCGCAATGGACCGAGACGGTGGAGGACACCAACGCGCAGGGCCGCACCATCTCGCGCCAGGTGACCCGCTATGTCGCGACCCGCGAGGTGCCGCTGCTGGACGCCAGGGACCCGGCCGCGCAACAGCTGACCCTGCCGGCGCTGCAGGCCGAGGGCAAGGAGGCGCGGCCCTTCGAGGTCGTCGGCCTGCCGATCGCCAAGCCCGGCTATCACCTGGTCGAGATCGCCTCGCCCCGCCTGGGCCAGGCACTCTTGGACAAGGCGCAGGCGATGTATGTGCGCACCGGCGTGCTGGTCACGAACCTGGGCGTGCATTTCAAATGGGGGCGCGAGAACAGCCTGGTCTGGGTCACCAGCCTGGACCGCGGCCGGCCGGTGGCCGGCGCCGAGGTGGCGGTCAGCGATTGCCGCGGCAAGCGCCTGTGGGCCGGCCGGACCGATGCGCAGGGCCGCGCCGCGGTGCCGCAGGCGCTGGAGCTGCCGCGCGGCAGTTCCGACGAGCGCTGTGAGGGCGAGTACGGCTTCTTCGTCACCGCCCGCAGCAAGAGCCCGCTGGGCGTGCAGGACATGGCCTTCGTGTTCAGCGGCTGGAACCGCGGCATCGAGTCCTGGCGCTTCAACCACCCAACCGCGCGCGGTGCTGCGCCCGATGCGCGCGCCCACACCGTGCTGGACCGCAGCCTGCTGCGCGCCGGCGAGACGGTGTCGATGAAGCACTATTTCCGCTTCGAAACCGGGCAAGGCCTGACCCTGCCCAAGCCCGATCAGCTGCCGACCCGCGTGCGCCTGACCCATGAGGGCAGCGGCCAGGAGTTCCTGCTGCCCGAGCCGCTGGCCTGGGAGGGGCAGCGCAGCGCCCTGAGCCAATGGGCGATCCCGCCGGCCGCCAAGCTGGGCGTCTACCAGGTCAGCCTGGAGCGCGGCGAGGGGGCAGCCAAGCGCAGCTGGCCCAGCGGCGACTTCCGCGTCGAGGAGTTCCGCGTGCCGCTGGTGGAGGCGCGGCTGACCCCGCCCAAGGGCCCGCTGGTCGCGCCCGGTGAGCTGAAGATCCCGGCGCAGCTGAACTATCTGTCGGGCGGCGGCATGGCCCAGGTGTCGCTGTCGGTCTCGGCCCTCTTGCGCCCGCGCGGCCTCAACTTCGCCGGCTATGAGGATTTCCAGTTCCAGCCGCCGCGCGATCCGCAGTCGCAGCAAGCGGACGCAACGGAGGAGGGCGGCGAGGACGCGCCGCAGCGCAACGCCAAGTTGGTGGCCGACAAGCTGGCCCTGAGCACCGACCGCCAGGGCGCGGCCACCATCGTGCTGAAGGGCCTGCCCAAGCTGAGCGAACCCAGCGAGCTGCTGGCCGAGGTGAGCTTCAACGATCCGAACGGCGAGCGCCAGACCCGCGCGCTGCTGCTGCCGCTGTGGTCGGCCAAGCTGGCGCTGGGCTTGCGCGCCGCGTCCTGGGCCAGCAACCGCGGCAAGGTCGCCTTCAAGGCGGTGGCGCTGGACCTGAACGGCAAGCCGCTGGCGGGCCAGGCGGTCGCGGTGCGCGCCCGGGTCACCCAGACCCTGTCGACCCGCAAGCGCATGGTCGGCGGCTTCTATGCCTACGACAACCGGGTCGAGGTCAAGGAGCTGGGCGCGGTCTGCGAGGGCAAGAGCGATGCGCAGGGCCTGCTGGCCTGCGAGGCTCAGCTCGATGCCGCGGGCCAGGTGGAACTGATCGCCGCGGCCAAGGATGCCGACGGCCGCCTGGTCGAGGCCGCCACCAGTGTCTGGATCACGCGCCAGGGCGAGCTCTGGTTCGCCCAGGACAACGACGACCGCATCGACCTGCTGCCGGAAAAGCGCAGCTATGAGCCCGGCGAGACCGCGCGGCTGCAGCTGCGCATGCCCTACCGCGAGGCGACCGCGCTGGTCGCGATCGAGCGCGAGGGCATCATCGACAGCCGGGTCGTCACGGTGCGCGGCGACGACCCGACCATCGAGCTGAAGATCGAGCGCGACTGGTCGCCCAATGTCTATGTCTCGGTGCTGGCGCTGCGCGGCCGGGTGCACCATGTGCCCTGGTACAGCTTCTTCACCTGGGGCTGGCGCGCGCCGCGCGACTGGTGGCGCGACTGGCGCGCCGGCCGCGACTACCAGGCGCCCACCGCGATGGTGGACCTGGCCAAGCCCTCGTTCAAGCTGGGCGTCGCGGCGTTGCAGGTGGGGCTGGCGCGGCACCGGCTGCAGGTGACGGTGACGCCCGACAAGCCGCAGTACGGCGTGCGCCAGAAGGCGCTGGCCCGCATCAAGGTGCAGGGCGCCGACGGCCAGCCGGCCGCCGGCGCCGAGCTGGCCTTCGCCGCGGTCGACGAGGGCCTGCTGGCGTTGCGTCCGAACCAGAGCTGGGACCTGCTCGACGCGATGCTGCGCGCGCGAGCCTGGGGCGTCGAGACCGCCAGCGCGCAGAGCGAGATCATCGGCCGGCGCCATTACGGCCGCAAGGCGGTGGCCGCGGGCGGCGGCGGCGGGCGCGGCGCGACGCGCGAGCTGTTCGACACCCTGCTGCTGTGGCAGCCGCGTGTGAAACTGGATGCCAAGGGCGAGGCCCTGGTCGAGGTGCCGCTGAACGATTCGCTGACGGGCTTCCGCCTGGTGGCGGTGGCCGATGCCGGCGCCCAGGCCTTCGGCAGCGCGCAGACGACGATCCGCGTCACGCAGGACCTGCAGCTGCTGTCGGGCCTGCCGCCGCTGGTGCGCGAGGGCGACCAGTTCCAGGCGCTGCTGACCCTGCGCAACACCACCGGCCGGGAGATGAAGCTGCGCGCCGGCCTGAGCGGCAGCGCCAACATCGGCTCGGAGGCCGGGCCGGAGCTGCGGCGCGAGCCACTGAACCTGCCGGCGCAAGACCTGACCCTGGCCGCCGGCGCCGCGCGCGAGCTGCAATGGACCGTCACCGTGCCGCCGGGCGCGGTCAGCCTGGCCTGGGAGGCCGAGGTGGCGGAGCAGGGCGGCGGTGGTGCGCGCGACCGCATGAAGACCACGCAGCTGGTGCAGCCGGCGGTGCCGGTGCGCGTGCTGCAGGCCAGCCTGACGCAGCTGGATGGGCGTTTGAGCCTGCCGATCGCCGCGCCGGCCGATGCGCTGCCGGGCCGCGGCGGCATCAACGTGGCGCTGCAGCCCAGCCTGTCGGGTGCGCTGCCGGGGCTGCGGCGCTTCTTCGAGACCTATCCCTACAGCTGCCTGGAGCAGCTGAGCTCCAAGGCGCTGGGTCTCGGCGATGCGAAGCAGTGGCAGGCGCTGATGGGCCGGTTGCCGACCTACCTCGACAGCGACGGCCTGGCCAACTACTTCCCGCCGCGCGGCGACCAGGCGCCGCAGGGCAGCGACCGCCTGACCGCCTACCTGCTGGCGGCCTCGCACGAGGCCGGCCAGGCTCTGCCGGACGGTGCGCGCGATGCGATGCTGGATGGGCTCTCGGCCTTCGTCGAGGGCCGCGTGCAGCGGCGCTTCTGGTCGCCCAAGCCAGACGCCGAGGTGCGGCGCATCGCCGCGCTGGAGGCGCTGTCGCGCTACGGGCGCGCCAGCGCGCGCCTGCTGGCGACGGTGGAGGCGCGCAATATCGGCACCTGGCCGACCGCCGCGCTGATCGACTGGCTGCAGATCCATCGCCGCGTCGCGGGCGCGCCGGAGCGCGACAAGCGCATCGCCGAGGCCGAGTCGCAGTTGCGCAGCCGCCTGAACTATGCCGGCACGACGCTGAAGTTCAGCAACGAGGAGGGCGATGCCTGGTGGTGGCTGATGGACAGCGCCGATGCCAATGCCGCGCGCCTGATCCTCGCGGTGCTCGAGTCGCCGGGCTGGAAGGACGAGCTGCCGCGCCTGGTGACCGGCGCGCTGGGCCGCCAGAAGCAAGGTTCCTGGGGCACGACCACGGCCAACCTCTGGGGCGTGCTGGCGCTGCAGAAGTTCGCGGCGCGCTACGAGTCGGTCAAGCCGGCCGGCCGCAGCGTTGCGAGCCTGGGCGACAAGAGCCAGAGCTTCGACTGGGCGCGCGAGCCCAAGGGCGGCGCGCTGCTGCTGCCCTGGCCGGCGCAGGCCGGCAGCTTGGCGGTGGAGCAGCAGGGCGCGGGCAAGCCCTGGGTCACGGTGCAGAGCCTGGCCGCGCTGCCGCTGAAGGCGCCGCTGGTCTCCGGCTACCGCGTCAGCAAGAGCCTGCAGCCGATCGAGCAGAAGGTGAAGGAGCGCTGGAGCCGCGGCGACGTGGTGCGCGTGCGTCTGGAGCTGGAGGCGCAGGCCGATATGAGCTGGGTTGTGCTGTCCGATCCGGTGCCGGGCGGCGCCACCATCCTGGGCTCGGGCCTGGGCGGCGACTCGGCGATCGCGACCCAGGCCGAGCAGCGCGAGGGCAGCGCCTGGCTGGCCTATGAGGAGCGCGCCTTCGAGGCCTGGCGCGGCTATTACCAGTACCTGCCGCGCGGCAAGCATGTGATCGAGTACACGCTGCGCCTGAACAACCCGGGCCGCTTCCAGCTGCCGCCGACGCGCGCCGAGGCGATGTATGCACCGGATAGCTTCGGGGAGCTGCCGAATTCGGCGCTGGAGGTTCAGCCGTGACAGCACTTCGACGCAGGACGCCAATGGCGGCCTGCTCCGTCGCCCCATGTTTCGCCGGCTGAGGGCTTTGCGCCAAGAGCAGGGGGCGGGGAGCTTCGCTCATGCTTCAGGCTTGCGCCTGAAGCGCTCACCAGGCACAAGTAGTCCACCGGACTACTTGTGTCCGGGTTCGCTCCTCCGGACCGGGCTGCGCCCGCTTCTCCCCCTTGACTTCGCTGCGCCCCCCGCCCCCTACTCTTGGCTATCGCTGCCGCGAGGTTTGCGACGAGTGCTTTGCGCGGGCTTGTTGCTGGCGGCAAGCGCTGCCGGCGCGCTGCCCAGTTTTTCCGAGGTCCGCGCCGCCCACCGCGTGTCCGATTTCACCTTGCTGGATCGCCGCGGCGAGCCGCTGCAGACCCTGCGGCTGGACAAGACGCATCGCACCCTGGCCTGGGTGCCGCTGGCCGAGATGTCGCCGGCCCTGCTGCATGCGCTGTTGCTGAGCGAGGATCGGCGCTTCTACGACCACAGCGGCGTCGACTGGGGCGCGGTGGCGGCCAGCGCCTGGGGCAATCTGTGGAACCAGCGCACGCGTGGCGCCTCCACCTTGACGATGCAGTTGGCTGGCCTGATCGACGAGGACCTGGCGCGCCCCGGCGGCGGGCGCAGCGTGGCACAGAAGCTGGGCCAGGTGGTGGTGGCCAAGCAGCTGGAGTCGCGCTGGAGCAAGGCGCAGATCCTCGAGGCCTATCTGAACCGCGTGCCCTTTCGCGGCGAGCTGGTGGGCATCCAGGCGCTGTCGCAGGCGCTGTTCGGCAAGGCGCCGGCGGGGCTGGACGCGCAGGAGGCGGCGCTGGCCGCGGCGCTGCTGCGCGCGCCGAACGCGAAGCCGGCCCAGGTGGCGCAGCGCGCCTGCGCGGTGCTGGCGGAGCAGCGCCTGCCCTGCGCGGGTGCCGAGGGTCAGCTGTCGGCCGCGCTGGCGCGGCGCGCCGGCATGCCGCTGGGTGAGCAGCTGGCGCCGCACTATGCGCGCCAGGTCCTGCGCGCCGACGGGCCGGCCGCGCAGCGCAGCAGCCTCGACGGCCGCCTGCAGCGCCTGGCGGTGACGAGTCTGAAGCGCCAGCTCGGCGAGCTCTCGGGCCGCAATGTCGAGGACGGCGCGGTGCTGGTGCTGGACAACGCCAGCGGCGCGGTGCTGGCCTGGGTCGGCAGCAGCGGCGGCGAGCTCTCCAGCGCCGCACAGGTGGACGGCGTGCTGTCGCGCCGCCAGCCGGGCTCGACCCTGAAACCCTTCGTCTATCAGCTGGCGCTGGAGAAACGACTGCTGACCGCGGCCAGCCTGCTGGATGATTCGCCGGCGCAGATCGCGACCGGCCATGGCCTGTACCTGCCGCAGAACTACGACCGCGACTTCCGCGGCTGGATCAGCGTGCGCGCGGCCCTGGGCAACAGCCTCAATGTGCCGGCGGTGCGCACCGGTGCGATGCTGGGCGCCGACGCGCTGTTCGAGCGGCTCAACGCCTGGGGCCTGCAGCTGCCAGAAAGCGGCGGCTACTACGGCGACTCGCTGGCGCTGGGCAGCCCCGACATCAGCCTGGCCGCGCTGACCAATGCCTACCGCGCGCTGGCCAACGGCGGCCAGCTGCGGCCGATCGGCGCGGCGGCGCCGGCACGGCGCGTGGCTGATGCGGCCAGTAGCTTCGTCGTCGCCGACATGCTGGCCGACAACAGCGCGCGCGCGCTGACCTTCGGCCTGGACAGCGAGCTGGCCACGCGCAGCTGGGCGGCGGTCAAGACCGGCACCAGCAAGGACCTGCGCGACAACTGGTGCCTGGGCTTCTCGGACCGCTACACGGTGGGTGTCTGGGTCGGCAACGCCAGCGGCGCGCCGATGCATGGGGTCAGCGGCATCAGCGGCGCGGCGCCGGTCTGGCAGGCGCTGATGCGCGCGCTGCACGAGGGCAAGCCCGCCCGGCCGCCGCGCGCGCCGGCGGGGCTGGTGCAGCAGCGCGTGGCCTTCGACGCCGGCGCGGAGCCGGCGCGCCAGGAATGGTTTCTGCGCGGCACCGAGCAGGCGCGCATGCAGCGCAGCGGCGCCGGCGATGGACGGGCCCGCGCGCTGGCCGGCATCAGCAACCCGGTGGACGGCGCGATCTTCGCGCTGGACCCGGACATCCCGCCGGCCGCGCAGCGCCTGACGTTCGAAGGCCGGCCGGGCACCTGGCTGCTGAACGGCAAGCGCCTGGGGCAGGGCGCGCGCCTGAGCTGGGCGCCCTGGCCCGGGCGGCATGAGCTGGCGCTGCTGGACGGCCGGGGTCAGGTCTTGCAGAAACTGCGCTTCGAGGTGCGCGGTGCGGGTTTGAAGCAGGGCCGCTGAGCCGGCGCGCGGCGCATACTGCGGCTTCTCATCCAGGGAGGGGCGAGCGATGCGAGGTCTGGGCTATGGGCTGACGCTGTTGATGATGATCTCCGTGCCGCTGCTGGGGCCGCCCCATATGGCCCAGGCCCAGGCCCAGCGCGTGCTGCGCTATGCCAGCGCCTTCGATCCGCAGACCATGGATCCGCACGCGATCGCGCTGCTGTATCACACGCGCATCATCACCCAGGTCTACGAGGGCCTGGTGAACCGCGACGAGCAGTTCCGCCTGGCACCCTCGCTGGCCCTGTCCTGGCAGGCGCTGGACGCGAGGACCTGGCGCTTCAAGCTGCGCCCAGGCGTCAAGTTCCACGACGGCAGCGCTTTCGGCGCCGACGATGTGGTGTTCTCGGTCGAGCGGGTGCTGCAGCGCGAATCGCAGCGCGCCACCCAGCTGCGCGGCGTGCTGGGCGCGAAGAAGATCGATGCGCTGACGGTGGACATCGCGCTGGCCGAGCCGGATGCGGTGCTGCCGGAGAGGTTCTACCTGATCGCGATGATGAGCAAGGCCTGGTGCGAGAAGCATGGCGTCACCCGGCCGCAGGACTACAACGCCAAGCAGGAGACCCATGCGGTGCGCCAGGCGATGGGCACCGGGCCCTTCATGCTCAAGCGCTACGAGTCGGACGTCAGCACCCAGCTGGTCGCCCATCCCGACTGGTGGGGGCGCGCGACGCACCGCGGCAATCTCGACGAGGTGCAGTACCAGGTGATCCAGTCCGACGCGACGCGGCTGGCCGCGCTGCGTTCGGGCCAGGTCGACTTCGTGATCGACCCGCCCTTCCAGGACGTGGGCCGGCTGCGCCAGGATCCGGGCCTGAAGCTGCTGGAGACCAGCGACATCGGCACCCAGTACCTGGCCTTCGACCAGCATCGCGCCGAGCTGCCGGGCAGCGACGTCAAGGGCCGCAACCCCTTCAAGGACCTGCGCGTGCGCCGCGCCATCTATCACGCGATCGACATGGACCTGATCGCGCGCCAGGTGCTGCGCGGCCAGGCCCTGCCGACCGGGGCGCATCTGTCCGCGCTGGTCGACGGGGCGCTGCCGGCGCTGGAGCCGCGCCTGCCACACGACCCGGCGCTGGCGCGCCGCCTGCTGGCCGAGGCGGGCTACCCGCAGGGCTTCTCGGTCAACTTCGACTGCGTCAATGTCTCGCACCGCCAGGCCAGCTGCCAGGCGATCACCGCGATGCTGAAGAAGGTGGGCATCAGCGCGAACTTCGTCGCCTCGCCCAGCAGCGTATTCTTCCCCAAGCTGACCCAGGCCACCGGCAGCCTGATCGAATACGGCTGGTTCCCCAGCACCGATGCCTGGAACGCGCTGAACTCGCTGGTGCGCACGCATGACGGCAAGACCGGCGGCGCCTTCAATGCCGGGCGCTACAGCAACCCGCGGCTGGACGAGCTGATCGACGGCATCGCCACCGAGCCCGACCTGGCGCAGCGGCGCCAGCGCGTCGGCGAGGCGCTGCGCCTGATGCAGCAAGACCTGCCCCTGCTGCCGCTGTACCGCATCAAGCACAGCTGGGTGATGAAGCCGCGGGTGCAGGCGGTGCAATGGCCCAGCGGCGTGCTGGAGCTGCGCTGGGTGCGGCTGGAGTGAGGGGACGGAGGGGGCGCCGCTGCTCTACCAGGCCGAGAACGGATGCTCGCTGAGCCGGCTGTTGTAGTAGCGCTCGTCGCCGGTGACCTCGGCGCCCAGCCAGGCCGGGCGGGCAAAGGGCTGGTCCTCATGCGCGAGCTCCACCTCGGCCAGCACCAGGCCGGCGTTGGCGCCATGGAACTCGTCGACCTCCCAGCGTGTGCCCTCGACCTCCAGCGTGTGGCGGGTCTTCTCGATCAGCGGGCCTTCGCACAGCGCCAGCAGCTCGCGCGCATCGGCCACCGGGATCTCGTATTCGAACTCGGCGCGGCTGGCCCCCCGGCTCTTGCCCTTGATCGTCAGGAAGGCGCGCGCTCCGGCGATGCGCACCCGCACCGTGCGCTCGGCGGCGCGGTTCAGATAGCCCTGGCTGAAGACCAGCGCGTCGGGGCGGCGCCAGCCCTCGCCGGTGGCCACCAGGAATTTGCGTTCGATTTCGATACCCATGTCGCGATGCTAGCTCTACCCGCCCTGCGGGCGTAGCATCGACCCATACCCCCATCGATTCACCACCTGTGCCGGAGGTGCTTGCGATGCCCACCTTGGACTTTGCGGTCGAACGCCAGCGCATGCTGGCCCATATCGTCACCCAGGCGGTCTGCCTGACCCTGCGCCTGGGCAAAGCGGCGCTGGATGGCCGGGTGCTGCGGGCGCTGGAGAGGGTGCCGCGGCACGAGTTCCTGCCGCCCGAGCTGCGCGCGCTGGCCTATGCCGACACCGCGCTGCCGGCCGACTGCGGCAAGACCGTGTCCCAGCCGCTGATCGTCGCGCTGATGAGCGATCTGCTGGGCCTGCAGCCGGGCGATCGGGTGCTGGAGATCGGCACCGGCATGGGCTACCAGACCGCGGTGCTGGCCGAGCTGGGCTGCGAGGTCTGCAGCGTCGAGCGCATCCCGGCGCTGTCGCGCGGCGCGGCCGAGCGGCTGGAGGCCCTGGGCTACGAGGACCGGGTCGAGTTGCGCATCGGCGACGGCCGCCTGGGCTGGCCCGAGCAGGCGCCCTTCGACGCCATCATCGCCACCGCGGCGGCCGAGCAGGTGCCGCCGGCGCTGGTCGGGCAACTGCGGCCCGGCGGGCGCCTGGTGATGCCACTGGGGCCGCCGGACGCGCAGCAGCTGGTGCTGGGCATCAAGGGCATCGGCCGCGATGCGCAGGGCGTGGTCGGCGCGCTCAGCTGGCGCGTGGTGCTGCCGGTGCGGTTCTCTCTGTTGGAAGGCGAGTAACGCGCAGCAGCGGATACTCGATGCACCCGCAGGACCTCTTCGCAGACCGCAACGGTGCTTGCGGACCCGGCCCCGCCAGTTGCCGGGCGACTTTGCGGGGCCGAGGAGCGCAGCGGCGCGGGGCGCGCGCGTCAGCGCGCTTCAAGGTCTGACTGGGCGACCCTTGTCTGAGCGGCGCGAGCGCAGCGAGCAAAGCGAGTTGGTCGCCCGCCCCGCGGCGCGAGCACCACAGGGCAGCCGTGCCGGCCGTCAGGCCGACGCGGCCCCCGCATCGGAGCCCGGCGGCTGGCGGGGCCGGGTCTGCGCAACGCCGGTCGACGCAGCCTAGCCCAGCAGCAGCGCCGGCAACTCGTCCATGCGCGCGAACAGCTGCGCGGCGCCGGCTTGCCGCAGCGCGGAGCCGTCGCCCTGCGGTGCGAAGCCGAACACGGTGGCGCCGGCCGCGGCGCCGGCGCGCACGCCGGTCGGCGAATCCTCGATCACCGCGCAGCGCGCGGCGTCCACGCCCAGCGCGCGCGCTGCGGCCAGGTAGACATCGGGTGCCGGCTTGTTGTGCGCCTGCTCGTAGCCGCTGAAGATGCGGCCCGGCAAGAAGAAGGGCGCCAGGCCGGTGCGCGTCAGCTGCAGCTCGATCTTGCCGCGGTCGGCGCCGGAGGCGCAGGCCAGGTGCCGGCCGTAGCGCGTCTGCAGCCGGTCGAGCGCCGCGGCGATGCCCGGCACCGGCGCGACCTCGGCGGCCAGGCGCTCGTCGCGGCGGCGGCGGAACTCGGCCATCCACTGCGGCGTCACCGGGCGGCCGATGCGGGACTCGATCAGCGGCGCCTGGTCCAGGATCGCCTTGCCCAGGAAGGTGTCCAGGCATTCCTGCTGGCTCATCTCCCAGCCGGCCTCGGCCAGCAGCTGGCGCAGCACCGCGGTGGTGATGTGCTCGCTGTCCACCAGCACGCCATCGCAGTCGAACAGCAGGGCATCGAACTTCAAGTCTTCCTCCGGAGCGGCTATATTCGCCTGAAACAACTGAAACTGGTTTCAGGTCGCGAGCCTGGCCGACTGTACCCGATGCCCTCCAGCTCCCGCCGCCCGCCCTCGATGGCGTCGTCGAACATCGCACCGGCCGCGGCCGGCAGCCGCACCACGATCGCCGACGTGGCCAAGGCCGCCGGCGTCTCCAAGGCCACGGTCTCGCGCTTCCTGAACCGCGGCGAGCTGCTGACCAAGGACATCGCCGCCAAGGTCGAGGCCGCGATCGCCGAGCTGGGCTACAGCCCCAGCCCGATGGCGCAGGCCTTGAAGCGCGGGCGCTCGCGCCTGATCGGTCTGGTGGTGGCCGATGTCACCAACCCCTTCTCGGTGGCGGTGCTGCGCGGCGCGGAGCGCGCCTGCCAGGAGGCCGGCTACCTGGTGATGCTGTTCAACCTGGGCAACGATGGCACGCGCGAGCGCGAGGCGATCGAGGCGCTGTCGTCCTACCAGGTCGAGGGCTTCATCCTGAACACGCTGGGCAGCGATCCGGCCGCGCTGGCGGCCGCGGCGCGGCTGGCCAAGCCGGTGGTGCTGATCGACCGGCGCCATGCCGGCATGCCGGCCGACTTCGTCTCGCTGGACAACGCCGGCGCGGTGCAGATGGCGGGGGAGCATCTGCTGGACGGCGGCTGCCGCGAGCTGCTGTTCATCAGCGAGCCCAGCGCCGGGGTCAGCTCGCGCATCGAGCGCTCGCAGGCCTTCGGCCATTTCCTCGCCGCCCATGCGGACGCGGTCGCGGGCCGGGTGTTCGAGAGCGCCGGCGAGGCCGAGGTGGAGGCCCTGGCGGCCGCGCTGCAGCAGGCGCGCAAGCGCGCGGGCAGCCGCAAGCGCGTCGGCGTGCTGGCCAGCAATGCGGTGGTGACCCTGCGCGTGGCGGCGGCGCTGGAGCGCCTGAACTGGCGCTTCGGCGAGCAGATCGACTTCGTCGGTTTCGACGAGACCGAATGGGCGCCCTATGTGGGCCCGGGCCTGAGCGCGATCGCCCAGCCGACCAGCGACCTCGGCCGGCTGGCGGCGCGCTGCCTGCTGGAGCGCCTGGAGGGTCAGGACTTGCCGCCGCGCCAGATCCTGCTGCCGGGCCGGCTGATCGTGCGCGGCTCTTCCTCCTCCTCTTCGCACAAAGCCTGAATTTCAAGGGTAAACCCTTGTTTTGTGTTTGAAACCGGTTTCATAAACTGGTCGCAAGGGTGGTGTGAAACCGCACGAAACCACCTGGCGGGCCCGCAGGCCCGAGAACGGAAGACAAGCGTTGTGAACTACGACTTTCAGTTCGGTGCCGTGTTCGCGGCCTGGCCGCTGCTGCTCAAGGGCACCTGGACCACCATCGAGTTGTCCTTCCTGGCGATGGTCATCGGCCTGGTCGTGGCGATCCTGTGCGCCTGGGGCAAGACCGCGGGGCCGGCGCCGCTGCGCTTCGCGATCAACACGTACATCGAGCTGATCCGCAACACGCCCTTCCTGGTCCAGCTGTTCTTCTTTTTCTTCGCCTTGCCCGCGATCGGCCTGCGCTGGAGCGCGCATACCGCGGCGCTGATCGCGATGGTGGTGAACCTGGGTGCCTATGCGACCGAGATCATCCGTGCCGGCATCGAGGCCATCCCCAAGGGCCAGATCGAGGCTGGCCTGGCGCTGAACCTGAAGCGCCACGAGATCTTCCGCTTCGTGATCCTGAAGCCGGCGCTGAAAGCGATCTACCCGGCGCTGACCAGCCAGTTCATCCTGCTGATGCTCAGCTCGGCGGTGGTCTCGGTGATCTCGGCCGACGACCTGACCTCGGTGGCCGCGAACCTGCAGTCGCAGACCTTCCGCAGCTTCGAGATCTACATCGTCGTCGCGGTGATCTACCTGCTGCTGGCCCTGGGCTTCTCGGCGTTGTTCCGCCTGATCTACGCGCGCGCCCTGAACTATCCCGACCGTCGCTGAGGAAACCCGGACCATGCGCACCTTCGGATTCCCCGAATTCCTGTTCATCCTCGAGGCCGCCAAATGGACGGTGGCGCTGTCGCTGATCGCCTTCATCGGCGGCGCGATCGTCGGCCTGGCGCTGGCGCTGGCCCGCGTCTCGGAGAACGGCACGGCACGGCATACGGCCGGCGCCTTCATCCAGATCTTCCAGGGCACGCCGCTGCTGCTGCAGCTGTTCCTGATCTTCTTCGGCGCGCCGGTGCTGGGCTTCGACATCAATCCCTGGGTGGCGGCCGGCATCGCGCTGGTGCTGAACAGCGGCGCCTTCCTGGGCGAGATCTGGCGCGGCTGCATCCAGGCCATCCCGCGCGGGCAATGGGAGGCGGCCGAGGCGCTGAGCCTGTCCTACGTGGCGCGCATGCGCGACGTGATCCTGCCGCAAGCCTGGCGCATCGCGCTGCCGCCCACCGTCGGCTACCTGGTGCAGATCATCAAGGGCACCTCGCTGGCCGCCATCATCGGCTTCACCGAGATCACCCGTGCCGGCCAGATCATCAACAACGCCACCTTCCAGCCGCTGCTGGTGTTCAGCGTGGTCGCGGCGATCTACTTCGCGCTGTGCTGGCCGCTGTCGCTGCTGGCCGCGCGCATGGAGCGGCGCCGCGCCGCGGCGCTGGCGCGCTGAACCTTTTCTCTCTTCTTCCCCTTCCATCCACGGAGACAACGACGATGAAGACCACCACCTCCCATACCCGCCGCCTGCTGGTCTCGGCCCTGGCCGCCCTGAGCCTGGGCGGCGCCGCGCTGAGCGCGAGCGCCCAGACCGTCGCCGACCTGAAGAAGAAGGGCGAGCTGACCGTGGGCATGCTGGTGGACTTCCCGCCCTACGGCACCCTGAACAGCGCCAACCAGCCCGACGGCTATGACGCCGACGTGGCCAAGCTGCTGGCAAAGGAGCTGGGCCTGAAGGTCAACATCGTGCCGGTCACCGGCCCGAACCGCATTCCCTTCCTGCTGACCAACAAGGTGGACCTGCTGGTCGCCTCGCTGGCGGTGACGCCGGAGCGCGCCAAGCAGGTGCAGTTCTCCAAGCCCTATGCCGCCGCCACCATCGTGCTGTACGGCAGCAGCAAGGCCGCGATCAAGGCCCCGGCCGACCTGAAGAACTTCAAGGTCGGCGTGGCCCGCGCCTCCACCCAGGACGTCGCGCTGACCGCCGCCGCGCCGGCCGGTACCGAGATCCGCCGCTTCGACGACGACGCCTCGGCGATGCAGGCCCTGATGTCGGGTCAGGTCGACGCGATCGGCTGCTCGACCACGGTGGCCGCGCAGATCGCGCAGCGCGCCGGCAATGCCTTCGAGAACAAGTTCGTGCTGCGCCAGCAGCAGATGGCCGTCGCGATGCGCCCGGGCCAGGAGGAGCTGCTGAAGACGGTCGACGCCTTCATCGACAAGCACCGTGCCAGCGAGCTGAACGCCTACTACAAGAAGTGGCTCGGCACCGATTTCCCGCAGATGCAGAACTGAGCATCCCGCAGCAAGCAAGGCGACGAGCAGCATGGAAGCAGACAAGCCCATCATCCGCATCGCGGGCGTCAACAAGTGGTACGGCCAGTTCCAGGTCCTGACCGACATCAACCTGGACGTCGCACCCGGCGAGCGCATCGTCGTCTGCGGGCCCTCGGGCTCGGGCAAGTCCACCCTGATCCGTTGCATCAACCGCCTGGAGGTGGTGCAGCAGGGCCGCATCGAGGTGGACGGCATCGAGCTGACCGCGGGCGGCAAGCAGGTCGACGCGGTGCGCCAGGAAGTGGGCATGGTGTTCCAGCAGTTCAACCTGTTTCCGCACCTGACCGTGCTGCAGAACTGCACCCTGGCGCCGATGCGCTCGCGCGGCCTCTCGCAGGCCGAGGCCGAGGAACGCGCGATGACCTACCTGACGCGCGTGCGCATCCCCGAGCAGGCGCACAAGTACCCGAGCCAGCTGTCCGGCGGCCAGCAGCAGCGTGTCGCGATCGCGCGTGCGCTGTGCATGACGCCCAAGATCATGCTGTTCGACGAGCCCACCTCGGCGCTGGACCCTGAGATGGTCAAGGAGGTGCTGGACACGATGATCGGCCTGGCCGAGGACGGCATGACCATGCTGTGCGTGACCCATGAGATGGGCTTTGCGCGCAGCGTCGCGGACCGCGTGATCTTCATGGCCGAGGGCCGGATCATCGAGCAGGCGCCGCCCGCCGAGTTCTTCGCCGCGCCGCGGCATGAGAAGACCCGGCAGTTCCTCGGCCAGATCCTCAGCTCGGCCCAGCAGCACCGTGGCTGAGCGCGCGCCGCTCCTGATCTCGCTGGCGGCCTTTGGCGCCAGCGCGGTGCTGAAGCAGGGCCAGCTGCACTACACCCGGCTGGCGCGCGAGGCCGGGGCCGATGGCGTGGAGCTGCGTGCCGAGCTGCTGCGCGATGCCGAGGCCGAGCTGCCCGCGCTGGCCGCCACCGGCCTGGTCGCGGTCTATTCCGATCCCGCGCCGTTGTGGCGCGCGGACGATGGCGGCCTGAACCTGGCCGCGCTGGAGCAGGGCCTGGCGCGCGCGGCCTGGCTGGGCGCGCGCCGGCTGAAGATGTCGATCGGCGGCTTCGATGCCGAGCGCTCGCGCGACAGCCTGCATGAGCTGCGCCGCCGCCTGGCCGGCGAGCCGCGGGTCGAGCTGGTGATCGAGAACGACCAGACCCTGCGCGCCGGCACCCTGCGCGCGCTGCAGCGCTTCAGCGCCGAGGCCGAGACCGCGGGCCTGGACCTGGGCCTGGTGTTCGACATGGGCAACTGGCATTGGCTGGGCGAATGCCCGCTGCGCGCCGCCGAAGCGATCGGCGCGCGCGTGCGCTACATCCATGCCAAGGGCGTGTTCCGCCGCCCGGACCGCTGGGTCGCGGTGCCGCTGGCCGAATCGGCCGCGCCCTGGCGCGCGGTGCTGCGTGCCCTGCCGCAGGGCCAGCCCTGGGCGATCGAATATCCGTTGCAGGGCGAGGATCTGGTCGCGGTGACCCGCGCCGAGCTGGCCCTGCTGAACGAGACAAGGGAGATCGGATGAGCGAGTCAAATAGTCAGGACAAGCCGCTGGACGTCGTCACCTTCGGCGAGGCGATGATGATGCTGGTGGCCGAACAGCCCGGCCCGCTGGAGCAGGTCGAACGCTTCATCAAGCGCACCGCCGGCGCCGAGACCAATGCCGCGATCGGCCTGGCGCGCCTGGGCTTTAGGGTCGCCTGGGTCTCGCGCCTGGGCACCGATTCGCTGGCGCGCTTCCTGCTCGGCGCGATGCAGGCCGAAGGCATCGACTGCTCGCATGTGGTCTGCGACCCCGCGCAGCGCACCGGCTTCCTGTTCAAGGGCAAGGTGCTGGACGGCAGCGACCCGCCGATCGAGTACCACCGCAAAGGCTCGGCCGCCAGCCAGCTGCGTGCCGAGGATATCGATGCGCCCTGGCTCGCCGCCGCGCGCCATCTGCACGCCACCGGCGTGTTCCCGGCGCTCAACGAGGGCACCTATGCGGCGGCCGAACGCAGCATGGACCTGATGCGCGCGGCCGGCCGCACGATCTCCTTCGACCCGAATCTGCGGCCCAGCCTCTGGCCCAGCCGCGAGCGCATGGTCGAGGGCATCAATGCGCTGGCCGCCAAGGCCGACTGGGTGCTGCCCGGCGTCGAGGAGGGCAAGATCCTGATGGGCTCCGAAGACCCGGCCGCGATCGCGCGCTTTTACCGCGGCCTGGGCGCACGCCTGGTGGTCGTCAAGCTGGGCGCCGAGGGCGCCTACTACGACAGCGACACGGCCGGTACCGGCCATGTGCCCGGCTTCCCGGTGGCGCAGGTGGTCGATACGGTCGGCGCCGGCGACGGCTTCGCGGCCGGCGTGATCAGTGCGCTGCTGGAGGGGCTGCCGGTCGCGGACGCGGTGCGCCGCGGCTGCTGGATCGGCGCGCGCGCGGTGCAGGTGCTGGGCGATACCGAGGGCCTGCCGACGCGCGCCCAGCTGCGGGAAGCGGGGCTGCCCTGATGGCCCGGGTGCTGGTGTTCCGCGAGCTGCCGCCCGACCAGCTGGCACGGCTGCAGGCCGCGCATCAGGTGCTGGTGGCCGATCCGCGCCAGCCGGCACAGCGCGCCGCCTTCGACGCGGCGCTGCGCGAGGCCGAGGGCCTGATCGGCGCCAGCGTCAGGATCGACGCGGCGCTGGCGCCCAAGCTGCGGGCCATCTCCAGCATCTCGGTCGGCGTCGACAACTACGACCTGGCCGACCTGAAGGCGCGCGGCATCGTCCTGTGCCACACGCCCGGCGTACTGACCGAGACCACGGCCGACACCATCTTCGCGCTGATCATGGCTTCCAGCCGCCGCCTGGTCGAGCTGGCCAATCTGGTGCGCGAGGGCCGCTGGCACAAGAACATCGGTCCCGATCTGTTCGGCTGGGATGTGCAGGGCAAGACCCTGGGCATCCTCGGCTACGGCCGCATCGGCCAGGCCCTGGCGCGCCGCGCCGCGCTGGGTTTCAACATGCCGGTGCGCTACTACGCGCGCCGACCGGTCGAGGTGCCAGGTCTTGAGGGGCGCGCCAGCCATGGCGGCTTCGAGGAGGTGCTGGCCGGCAGCGACATCGTCGCGCTGACCCTGCCGCTGTCGGATCAGACCCGCGGCCTGATGGGCGCGCGCGAGTTCGCGCTGATGAAGCCCGGCGCAATCTTCGTCAACGGCGCGCGCGGCGCGATCGTGCAGGAGGACGCGCTGCTGGCCGCGCTGGACAGCGGCCATCTGCGCGCCGCCGGCCTGGACGTGTTCGCGACCGAACCGCTGCCGCTGGATTCGCCGCTGCGCACCCATCCCCAGGTGACGCCGCTGCCGCATATCGGCTCGGCCACCCACGAGACCCGCTACCGCATGGCGGTGCTGGCCTCCGACAACCTGCTGGCCGCGCTGGCGGGGCAGACCCCGCCGGCGGCCTATCCGCTCTAGGCTGAACAGCCGATTAAGCAAGACCTCCTCGCAGGCCGCAGCGGTGCAAGCAGACCCGGCCCCGCCAGCCGCCGGGCTCCGATGCGGGGGTCTTGCCGGCCTCACGGCCGGCAAGACTGCCCTGCGGTGCTCGCATCGCGGGGCGGGCGCTCAACTCCCTACGCTCGCCTGCGGCTCGCTGCGGTCAAACAGTCGCGCCCATTCAGCCCTTGAAGCGCGCTGACGCGCGCGCCCCGCGCCGCTGCGCTCCTCGACCCCGCCTAGTCGCCCGGCAGCTGGCGGGGCCGGGTCTGCAACGATCGTCTGGCCTAGGTCGGAGCGCCCAGTCGAACCGCGGCACTGAGCAGGGCCTGCACCAGGGCCTGCTCCGCGTCGTGCGCGCGCGCCGCACCAAAGCAGGCGCCGCGGCCGGGCAGGGCCAGCTCGATCAAGGCCCAATGCTGCTCGCCATGGCGCTGCAGCTGCTGCTCGTCGAGCCGCGCCTCGACCAGGCCCAGCGCCGCCAGCACCGCGGCGGCCTGGCTCATGCCATGACCCTGTCGCGCCTGCGCCTCGTCGGCCAACTCCAGCGCGACCGACCAGCCGCCCTCGGCCGCGGCCTCGAAGCGGTGGCCGCGGTAGCCGCGTGCCGGCGCCAGGTAGTGGCGTTCGAACAGCACCCACAGGGTGGCGGCGCTGATCTCGACCTCGCTGGCATCGGCCTGCTTCTGCACCACCGCGCCGAACTCCACCTGCATGCGCCGCGGCAGGGTCAGGCCTTGCTCGCGCTCCAGCAGGAAGGCGATGCCGCCCTTGCCGGACTGGCTGTTGACCCGCACGATGCCCTCGTAGCCGCGGCCGATGTCCTGCGGGTCGATCGGCAGATAGGGCACGCGCCAGGGCGCATCGGGGCGCTGCGCCGCGAAGCCCTTCTTGATCGCGTCCTGGTGCGAGCCGGAGAAGGCGGTGAACACCAGGTCGCCGGCATAGGGGTGGCGCGGATGGATGGGCAGCGCGGTGCAGGCCTCGGCCTCGCGGGCCACGCCGGGCAGGTCGGAGAAGTCCAGCCCCGGATGCAGGCCCTGGGTATAGAGGTTCAGCGCCAGCGTGACCAGGTCCACATTGCCGCTGCGCTCGCCATTGCCGAACAGGCAGCCCTCGACGCGCTGCGCGCCGGCCAAGAGGGCCAGCTCGGCGCAGGCCACGCCGGTGCCGCGGTCGTTGTGCGGATGCACCGACAACACCAGGTGCTCGCGCCGCTCCAGCCGCTCGTGCATCCATTCGACCTGGTCGGCGAACACATTCGGCGTCGCCACCTCGACCGTGGTCGGCAGGTTGATGATCATCGGCCGGCCGGGGCCGGCATCCCAGGCGCGGATCGCGGTGTTGCAGGCGGCCAGCGAGACCTCCAGCTCGGTCATGCAGAAGGTCTCGGGCGAGTACTGCAGCACCCATTCGGTCTCGGGCTGGGCCTCGGCCAGGCGGCGGACCAGGCTCACATGGGTCTCGACCAGGGCCAGCATCTCCGGCACCGTCATGCCGAACACCAGCTCGCGCCAGGCCGGCGCGGTGGCGTTGTAGAGATGCACGATCGCGCGGCGCGCGCCGCGCAGCGCCTCGAAGGTCCGGCGGATCAGATCCTCGCGCGCCTGGGTCATCACCATCGGCGTGACATCGGCCGGGATGCGGTCCTGCTCGATCAGCTCGCGCACGATGTCGAAGTCGGTCTGCGAGGCGGCCGGGAAGCCCAGCTCGATCTCCTTGAAGCCGCAGCGCAGCAGGGTGTCGAGCAGGCGCAGCTTGCGCGCGCGGTTCATCGGCTCGAACAGGGCCTGGTTGCCGTCGCGCAGATCGGTCGAGAGCCAGATCGGCGCGGTCTCGATGCGGCGCGCCGGCCAGCGGCGCGCGGGCAGGTCGATGGTGGGGAAGGGGCGGTACTTGGTGGCGGGATGGTCAAGCATCATGGCTGGGGTCTGGCGTGAAAGACGGATGGAACGAAGAAAAGGAACGACAGGCACGCGCAAACCCCTGCAGCCCTCCGCGCGGGAGGCTGTTGTGGGGGCCGGGGTCAGGGGGAGAGAGGGAGGTCGGGACGGCGCTCAGGCCAGGTCGCGACGGATGCGTGCGGGCAGACCCCGGCCCAGCACTAGGGCTAGGCTTAGAGGCTTGTGGGTCTGCGGCAGCGCGAGAGACATGGGCGGACCTTAAGAGGGCCGGCCCCGTGGTGTCAAGTCTTGCGTGCGCCTGGCGTGTCGCACGGCCAGGTCTTGTCGCATGGCTTCAGGCGCGCGGCCTTGATGTCGTTACCACCACGGCGTATCAGGGCGGCAACTCGTCCGGCCATTGCGGGTTCAGCAGGGCCCAGACCTCATGGTCGCGCCAGACGCCATCGATGAACAGATAGCGCCGCGCCAGGCCCTCCTGAGCAAAGCCCAGGGCCTGCAGCACCTTGCGGCTGCGCAGGTTGTCCGGCCGCACCGCGGCCTGAATGCGGTGCAGGCGCAGCGCCGGGCCGAACAGGGTGGCGATGATCGTGCCCAGCGCCTCATGCATCAGGCCGCCGCCCTGGGCCTGATGGTCCAGGCTGTAGCCCAGCATCGCGTTCTGGAAGGGGCCGCGCGCGATCTGCGACAGCTGGGCCTGGCCGATCAGGCGCGCCGGATCCTCGCGCCGGCTGAACCAGTAGCGCAGCGCGCTGCCGGCCTCGAAGGCCTGCTCGCCCTGCTGCAGGCGCAGGGCCACGGCCGCCGGCTCATGATGGTCGGCGGGGTAGGGCGGGTCCCAGGGCGAGAGGTGGGCGGCGTTGCGGCGCTGGTAGTCGCAGACCGCGGCGGTCAGCGCGACCGAGGGCGCGCGCAGCAGCAGTCGCTCGGTCTGCAGCAGCTGGGGGGCGGGCATGGGATCGCTCAGGCGGCGGCCGGCAGCGGCGGCGCGAAACGCAGGCCCATCGCGATACGGTTCCAGGCGTTGATGTTGGCGATCGCGGCGGTCAGGAAGGCCAGCGGCGCGGCACCGAACTCGGCCAGGGCCGCGGCATAGAGGGCATCGTCGGCGCCGCCCTGCGGGGCCAGGGTCAGGGCCTCGGTCCAGGCCAGCGCGATGCGCTCGCGCGCGCTGTAGACCGGCGCCTCGCGCCAGGCGGCCAGCAGGTCGATCTTGGGCGTCTCGACCTTGAGCTGGCGCGCGACGTTCAGGTGGAACTGCAGGCAGAAGGCGCAGCCGTTGAGCTGCGAGGCGCGCAGCTTGACCAGCTCCAGCAGGTCCTCGGGCAGGCCGGAGGCCTTGATCGCCTTGCCCAGGGCCAGCAGGGCCTCGCTGACGCCGGGCGTCAGGGCGGCGAACTCGGGACGGTCGATACGGGGTGCGGTCATGACAGCGGGAGGATGGAAAAAAGATGGGCCGATTATGGGCGGCGCGCTCCGGTGGAGCAGGGCTGGGTCAATTTGTCCGATGCTGAATTTTCAGAAATATCTGAAAATTCGCAAAACATTGAGCTAGCGCAAGCCAGCATTTCCGCCGGTTTGCGCGGCCGCAAGGAGTTGTACGTGCAAGCAAGCATGAGCCCGTTGGTGCGCAGTTTCGTCGCGCATTTCGGCGAGATGGGCAGCCGTTGGGGCATCAATCGCACGGTGGGGCAGATCTATGCGTTGATCTATGTCTCCCCGCGCGCGCTGAACGCCGACGAGATGGCCGAGGCGCTGGAGTTCAGCCGCTCCAACGTCTCGATGGGGCTGAAGGAGCTGCAGGCCTGGCGCCTGGTGAGGCTGCGCCACCAGCCGGGCGACCGGCGCGAGTATTTCGAGGCGCCCACCGATGCCTGGGAGATCTTCCGCACCCTGGCCGAGGAGCGGCGCCGGCGCGAGATCGAGCCGACCCTGTCGATGCTGCGCAATGCGCTGATGGAGACGCCGGCCACCGAGGAGGACCGCATCGCCCAGCAGCGCATGAAGAGCATGCACGACCTGATCGAGCTGATGACGACCTGGTTCGACGAGGTGCAGCGCCTGGACTCGCAGACCCTGGCCCAGCTGATGAAGATGGGCGCCAAGGTGCAGAAGCTCTTGGAGTTCACTGGCCGTGGCGTCAAACTCGTGACCGGCGGCAAGAGCCTTGCCGGTGGGAAGGAGTGAACCCCATGGATGCCATCCTGCTGGCCCGCATGCAGTTCGCGGCCAATATCACCTTTCACATCCTGTTCCCGACCATCAGCATCGCGATGGGCTGGGTGCTGCTGTTCTTCCGCTGGCGCTGGCTGAAGAGCGGCGCCGAGTCCTGGCTGCTGGCCTACCGCTTCTGGACCAAGGTGTTCGCGCTGACCTTCGCGCTGGGCGTGGTCAGCGGCATCACGATGAGCTTCCAGTTCGGCACCAACTGGCCCGGCTTCATGGAGCGCGCCGGCAATATCGCCGGGCCGCTGCTCGGCTACGAGGTGCTGACCGCCTTCTTCCTGGAGGCCGGCTTCCTGGGCGTGATGCTGTTCGGCCATGGCCGGGTCAGCGAGCGCGTGCACCTGTGGGCCACCTTCCTGGTCGCCTTCGGCACCACGCTGAGCGCCTTCTGGATCCTGAGCCTGAACTCCTGGATGCAGACGCCGCAGGGCCACGAGATCATCAACGGCGAGTTCCATGCGCTGAGCTGGGCGGCGGTGATCTTCAACCCCTCCTTCCCCTACCGCCTGGCGCACAAGCTGCTGGCCTCGGGCCTGACCGTGGCCTTCCTGCTGGCCGGGGTCAGCGCCTGGCAGCTGCTGAAGGGCAAGCTGCAGCCGCAGACCCGGCCGGTGCTGCGCGTCGGCCTGACCCTGGGCGCGCTGCTGATCCCGCTGCAGATCTTCGTCGGTGACCTGCATGGCCTGAACACCCTGAAGCATCAGCCGGCCAAGATCGCGGCGATGGAGGGGGTCTGGCAGACCGAGCAGGGCGCGCCGCTGCTGCTGTTCGCCTGGCCCAACGAGAAGACGCGCAGCAACGACTACGCGATCGGCGTGCCCAAGGGTGCCAGCCTGATCCTGACGCATGAGCTGGATGGCGAGATCCGCGGCCTGGACGAGTTCAAGGGCGAGCACCCGCCGGTGGCGCCGCTGTTCTTCGGCTTTCGCATCATGGTGGGCGTGGGCATGCTGATGCTGGGGTTCAGCTGGCTGGGCCTGTGGCTGTTCCGCCGTTCCGGCTGGAACGGGCTGCCGCGGCCGCTGCTGTGGGGCCTGGCGCTGATGAGCTTCTCCGGCTGGACGGCCACGGTGGCCGGCTGGTATGTGACCGAGATCGGCCGCCAGCCCTTCGTCGTCTACGGCCTGCTGCGCACCGCCGACGTGGCCTCGACGACGCCCGCGCCGATGATCGCGCTGACCTTCGCCGGCTATGTGATCGTCTACTCCTCGCTGCTGATCGCCTATGTCGCGGTGATCAAGCGCATGGCCGAGAAACCGGCCGACAGCCTGCGGCCGCCGGGCGGCAGCCCACTCACCGCGACCCAAGGAGCCACGACATGAGCCCCGACTACTGGATGCCCCTGGTCTTCCTGGGCCTGATGGGCCTGGCGATGCTGATCTATGTGGTGCTGGACGGTTTCGACCTGGGCGTCGGCATGTTGATGGTCGGCGCCAGCGATGCGCACAAGGACCGCATGGTGGCCTCGATCGGCCCCTTCTGGGACGCCAACGAGACCTGGCTGGTGCTGGGCGTCGGCGTGCTGCTGATCGCCTTCCCGAAGGCGCATGGCCTGATCCTCAATGCGATGTACCTGCCGGTGGCCGTCATGCTGCTGGGCCTGATCCTGCGCGGCGTGGCCTTCGACTTCCGCGTCAAGGCCGATGCGCAGTGGAAACCGCTGTGGAACCGCGCCTTCATGGGCGGCTCGCTGCTGGCGGCGCTGGCCCAGGGCTGGATGCTGGGGCGCTACATCACCGGCTTCGAGTCCGGCTGGGCCTTCACCCTGTTCTCCGCCGCGATTGCGCTGGCGCTGGCCGCCGCCTATGCGCTGCTGGGCGCCGGCTGGCTCTTGATGAAGGCCGAGGGTGAACTGCAGCGCCTGGCGCTGGTGCGCGCCAAGAAGGTCTGGCCGGCGGTGGTGCTGGGCCTGGCGCTGATCTCGCTG
This sequence comes from Roseateles sp. DAIF2, assembly GCF_015624425.1. Lineage (NCBI taxonomy): Bacteria > Pseudomonadati > Pseudomonadota > Betaproteobacteria > Burkholderiales > Sphaerotilaceae > Roseateles > Roseateles sp. DAIF2. The sequence goes on from NZ_CP049919.1 coordinate 1,938,778, forward strand.
GCCACGCCCTGGCTCAGCCCGACGGTGCGCGAGCGCTGGTTCCAGATGCCGGCCCTGATCGCGCTGCTGCCGATCCCGCTGATGACGGGCCTGGCCCTGCTGGTGCTGCGCGCCCAGCTGAACTCCAGCCGGGTGCTGGGCAAGCTGTGCTGGCTGCCCTTCGTGCTGACGGTAGCGGTGATGGTGCTGGGCTTCTTCGGCCTGGCCTACAGCCTCTATCCCTATGTGATGATCGACCGCATGACGGTCTGGCAGGCGGCGGCCGCGCCCAAGTCCCTGGCCTTCATCCTGGTCGGCTGCGCGATCACGGTGCCGGTGATCCTGGCCTATACCGTGTTCGCCTACCGGGTGTTCTGGGGCAAGGCGGCCGAGCTGCACTACGGCTGAGTCGGCCGGCGCCGGTCGGATTCATCCGCGGCAGGCGCAAGTCATGCCGGCCAGGCCGCAGTTCGTCGCGCGCATCTGGCCGGCCGGGCCCTGACTTTCGATACTCCTGCCATCGAATCGACGCCGTCAATCGATCCAGAGGGAGTACGAGATGCAGAACAACAGCCGTTACCGCCACCGCCCGACGCTGATCCCCGCCGCCCTGCTAGGCCTGGCCCTGCTGGCCCCGGCCCTGCCGGCCCAGGCCAGCGAGGTGGTCAAGCTGGCGCGCCTGGTGATCACCGGCCAGCGCAGCGACCCCGCCGCGGCGCCGGACCGGCATCTGGCCGAGGCCGGCCAGAAGGCCGGGGTCAAGATCGAACGCCTGCCCCCGGTGCTGATCGAGGGCCGGCGCAGCGAGGACGGCGTGCAATACGCCTTCCAGCGCCGTCAGTTCCCGAAGGCGCTCTGATCCTTCCTCGCGCTCATCCGCCCCAGCGCGGCGGATTCGGGTGCAGCCGCGCCATCGCGTAGCAATCCACATACCGGCCATCGCGCAGCGCATAGCCGCGCTGATGTCCCTCGACCTCGAAGCCGAAGCTCTTGTAGAGCCGGATCGCGCGCTCGTTGTCGACGAAGACCCCCAGCTCCAGCCGCAAGACCTGACCCCAGTTGTCGGCATAGTCGACCAGCGCCGCCATCAGCGCCCGGCCGACGCCGCGGCCCTGCGCCTCGGGCGCGACCGCCATGCCGATGTTCATCACATGGCGCCGCCGCGGCGAGGGGCCGCTGCCATGCAGGCCGGCGGAGCCGACCAGCTCGCCGCCGATCAGGGCCACCAGATGCAGGTCGTTCGCGCGCCCCGGCCCCAGGTTGTCCGTCAGACGCTGCTTCCACTGCTCCTCGCCGGTATAGGGCATCTGCAGCAGGCCCGGCAGCACCTCGGGGTGGCTCAGGATGCGAGCCAGCGCGGCGGCGTCGCCGAGCTCGCTGCGGCGCAGCTCGATAGTCGGGCGGGGGCGCTTATCGTCGTTCTTCTCCATCGTCGTCTCTCCTGGTGGCTGGGGTGGCGGAAAAACATAAAAAAAGCCCGCTGGGGGCAGCGGGCTTCGGGTGTCGGGGTGTCGGAACTGTCTGCGGTCCTCAGGGGCTGCCGCCGCATCGCCCCTTGCCGAACATCCCCTGATGCATCTGCGCAAAAACGCAGGCCTGCATCGCTAGCAGGCAGGTGGCGGCTGCAATCGGGGTGGCGGGACGCATGCAAGACATGACCCCAGTATGGGCGGGGCCGACGACGAGTGTCAAGCGGCGCGACAATCGGGGCATGCCACGCCTGAGTTCCCTGCCGTCCCCATCTTCACCCGCCCCCGAGGTCGCCGAGCCCGCACGCCCGCGCGGCACGCCGCAGCCGGCGATGCGCTACGCGCTGCGCGCCGGCCCCAGCGCGATCGACGGGCTGGGCGTGTTCGCCGAGGAGGCGATTCCCGCGCGGCGCAAGATCGGCGAGATGCGCGGCGTCTCGATCTCGGTGCGTGAGGCGCGCCGGCGCGCCAAGGGGCGGGCGCGGGTGCATATCGTCGAGGTCTCGGAGACCCGCGCGGTCGATGCGACCGACTCTCCCGAGCCGATGCGCAACATCAACCACAGCTGCGCGCCCAATGCGGTGCTGCGCATCCGCCAGGGGCGGGTGGAGTTCTACGCGCTGCGCGACATCGAGACCGGCGAGGAGATCACCTGCCATTACGGCGACAGCCACCACGAGGGGCGGCTGCGCTGCCGCTGCGGCGCGCCGAACTGCTCAGGGAAGCTTTAAGAAGAGGCTTCGTCAGCGCCGTCGTCGTCGTTGGCGGCCGCCTGCTGCAGCCAGAACAGGCGCAGGTCCTGCACCGAGAACAGCGCGTCGTCGATCAGCACATGCTGGTCGACCGTCACGTCCGCGTCATAGGCCTCGGCGATATAGGCTTGGCGCTGCTCGCCCTCGGGCAGGGCGACCGCGGCGACCGACATCAGCATCGCGTCCAGCATCTGGCCGGCCTCGCTCTCGGCCTCGAAGGCATACCAGTCGGCCTGATGGTCCTGCACCGCCTGCATGAAGCCCTCAACCCACATCTGGCCGGCGGCCGGCAGGCGCTCCAGCAGTTCGGGCTTCAGCACGCCTTGCGACAGCAGTTCGGCCTTCATCGTCTCGTCGAACTCGGTGATCAGCGGCACCAGCTGCATCGCCTCGGGATCCTGCAGCAGGGCCTCGGGGGCCAGGCTGTCACCGATCTCGTTCCAGCGCAGGTGCAGCGCGTCCATGAAGGCGTCCAGCTGCTCCTGCTCGGCCAGCGGCGCGGGCCAGTCCTCGCCGAACAGCGCGTCCATCGCATCGGCCGGCGCGGCCTCGGCGGGGCCGGCCAGCAGCGCGTGCAGATAGCCGTCCAGGGTGTCGATCGTCACTGCGGGCGCGTCCTCCTCGGCCGCGGCGGCCAGCACATGCAGCAGGGCGGCCAGGCGCTCGGCGTTCTCATGGTCCAGCTCGTGCTGCGGGGTGTCGTTGCTCTCGTTCGTCATGATGGTCTTGCTCCAAAAAACAAGGGCCCGCGTGGGCCCTCGCTGTGTGTCGGTATGAAAAAGCTCAGAGGCGCTCGCCGACCCAGGCCTGCACGCTGTGCAGGGCCGCGGGCAGGGCCTTGGCATCGGTGCCGCCGGCCATCGCCATGTCGGGCTTGCCGCCGCCCTTGCCGCCGACCTGTTGGGCGACGAAGTTGACCAGCTCGCCGGCCTTGAGCTTGCCCACGCTGTCTGCCGTGACGCCGGCGGCGATCTGGACCTTGTCGCCGTCCACCGCGGCCAGCACGATGGCGGCGGTCTTCAGCTTGTCCTTCAGCTTGTCCATGGTCTCGCGCAGGGTCTTGGCATCGGCGCCGACCAGGGTCGCGGCCAGCACCTTGATGCCCTTGACGTCGACGGCCTGCGACAGCAGCTCGTCGCCCTGGGCCGAGGCCAGCTTGCTCTTGGCGGCGGCCAGTTCCTTCTCCAGCGCCTTGACCTGGTCCAGCACCGCATGCACGCGCGGCTCCAGCTCGGTCGGCGCGGCCTTCAGCGTGTCGGCCACGGCCTGCACCGTGTCTTCCAGCTGCTGCAGATAGGCCAGGGCGTTGTCGCCGGTGACCGCCTCGACGCGGCGCACGCCGGCGGCCACGCCGCCCTCGGCCACGATCTTGAACAGGCCGATGTCGCCGGTCGCCTTGACATGGGTGCCGCCGCAGAGTTCCTTGGAGGAGCCGATCGACAGCACGCGCACCGTCTCGCCGTACTTCTCGCCGAACAGCATCATCGCGCCGCTCTTCTGCGCATCGTCCAGCGCCATCACCTCGGCCTTGGCCCCGGCATTGGCCAGGATCTCGGCATTGACGATGGCCTCCACCTTCTTGATCTGCTCGGCCGACATCGGCGCGTTGTGCGCGAAGTCGAAGCGGGTGCGCTCGGCATTGACCAGCGAACCCTTCTGCTGCACATGGGCGCCCAGCACCTCGCGCAGGGCCTTGTGCATCAGGTGGGTGGCGCTGTGGTTGCGCACGGTCTTGGCGCGGGCCTCGGCGTTGACCTTGGCGGCGAACACATCGCCGGCCTTGATCGAGCCTTCCAGCACGCGGCCATGGTGGCCGAACACATCGGCCTGGATCTTCAGCGTGTCTTCGACGACGAAGCGGCTGGTGTTGTTGCGCAGCTCGCCGGCGTCGCCGACCTGGCCGCCGCTCTCGGCGTAGAAGGGCGTGTTGTCCAGCACGACGACGGCATCGTCGCCGGCCTTGGCCTCGGCGACCAGGGCGCCGTCCACATAGACGGCCGTGACCTTGGCGCCCTCGGTGACCAGATGCTCATAGCCGTGGAAGGCGGTGGCCGCGCCCTTGTATTCCAGGCCGGCGGCCATCTTGAACTTGCCGGCCGCGCGGGCCTGCTCGCGCTGGCGGTTCATCGCGGCCTCGAAGCCGGCCTGATCCACCGTGACGCCGCGCTCGCGGCAGACGTCGGCGGTCAGGTCGACCGGGAAGCCGTAGGTGTCGTGCAGCTTGAAGGCGGTCTCGCCGTCGAACACGGTTTCGCCCTTGGCGAGTGCGGCTTCCAGGATCTCCATGCCGTTGGCAATGGTCTGGAAGAAGCGCTCTTCTTCCTGCTTCAGCACCTCGGTGACGCGGGCTTGTGCCTGGCGCAGCTCGGGGTAGGCATCGCCCATCTGGTTCACCAGCTCGGCGACGATTCTGTGGAAGAAGGGGGTGCGCGCGCCCAGCTTGTAGCCATGGCGGATCGCGCGGCGGGCGATGCGGCGCAGCACATAGCCACGGCCCTCGTTGCCGGGGATCACGCCGTCGACGATCGTGAACGAGCAGGCGCGGATATGGTCGGCGATCACCTTCAGCGAGGCGCTGTCCTTGTCGCAGTCACCGGCGCCGGCCGCGTCGACGGCCGTCTTGGCCGCGGCCAGCAGGCCGACGAAGGTGTCGATCTCGTAGTTCGAATGCACATGCTGCAGCACCGCCGCCAGGCGCTCCAGGCCCATGCCGGTGTCGACGCTGGGCTTCGGAAGGCGATGCATCACGCCGTCTTCGGTCCGGTTGAACTGCATGAAGACGTTGTTCCAGATCTCGATGTAGCGGTCGCCGTCCTCGTTGGCGCTGCCCGGGGGGCCGCCGGCCACGTCCGGGCCATGGTCGTAGAAGATCTCGGTGCAGGGGCCGCAGGGGCCGGTGTCGCCCATCATCCAGAAGTTGTCGGACATGTAGCGGCCGCCCTTGTTGTCGCCGATGCGCACGATGCGCTCGGCGGGCACGCCCACCACCTTGTTCCAGATCTCGTAAGCCTCGTCGTCCTCGGCATAGACCGTGACCCACAGCTTCTCGGCCGGCAGCATGAACTGGGTGGTCAGCAGCTCCCAGGCGTACTGGATCGCGTCATGCTTGAAATAGTCCCCGAAGCTGAAGTTGCCCAGCATCTCGAAGAAGGTGTGGTGGCGCGCGGTGTAGCCGACGTTGTCCAGGTCGTTGTGCTTGCCGCCGGCGCGGATGCATTTCTGGCTGGTCGTGGCGCGGCTGTAGGCGCGCTTGTCGAAGCCCAGGAACACGTCCTTGAACTGGTTCATGCCCGCGTTGGTGAACAGCAGGGTCGGATCATCGCCGGGCACGACCGGGCTGGACGCCACGATCTGGTGTCCCTTGGACTCGAAGAACTTCAAAAAAGTCTGGCGAATCTCTGCTGCTTTCATTCCTGGCTTTCCGCTGGCGCGCTAAATGCTTGATTTTTCAGGGCGTTGCATTATAGAGGCGAGGCCCTTGCGGGGCCGGGTTAGAGTGGCAAGCCAAGACCGAGTGGAGATCACGAGATGGACGACAAATCCGGCCCGCTGGCCGCCCTGGAAGACGCCAGCCTGCTGAAGACCCAGGCCCTGATCAATGGCGAATGGGTGAGCGGCAAGGGCGGCTTCGCCGTCCACGACCCCGCCACCGGCGCGAAGCTGGCCGAGGTGGCCAATCTGGGCCAGGCCGAGGTCGAGGCCGCGATCGCCGCCGCCAACAACGCCTTTGCCGTCTGGCGCAACAAGACCGCCAAGGAGCGCGCCGCGGTGCTGATGCGCTGGCAGCAGTTGCTGGTCAGGCATGCGGACGACCTGGCCCGCATCATGACCGCCGAGCAGGGCAAGCCGCTGGCCGAGGCGCGCGGCGAGGTGATCTACGGCGCCAGCTTCCTGGACTGGTTCGCCGAGGAGGGCAAGCGCATCTATGGCGAGACGATCCCGACCACCGACAACAACAAGCGCTACCTGGTGCTGAAGCAGCCGATCGGCGTCTGCGCGGCGATCACGCCCTGGAATTTCCCGATCGCGATGATCACCCGCAAGGTCGCGCCGGCCCTGGCCGCTGGCTGCACCGTGCTGATCAAGCCGGCCGAGGCGACGCCGCTGTCGGCCCTGGCGGTGGCCGAGCTGGCGCAGCGCGCCGGCATGCCGGCCGGCGTGCTGAACGTGCTGACCGGCGACGGCGAGGCCTCGATCGCGATCGGCCAGCTGCTATGCGACAGCGACATCGTGCGGCATCTGTCCTTCACCGGCTCCACCGAGGTCGGTCGTATCCTGATGAAACAATGCGCACCGACGGTGAAGAAGCTCTCGCTGGAGCTGGGCGGCAATGCCCCCTTCATCGTCTTCGAGGACGCCGACCTGGACAGCGCCGTCGAGGGCGCGCTGGCCAGCAAGTACCGCAACGCCGGCCAGACCTGCGTCTGCGCGAACCGCCTCTATGTGCAGGAGAGCGTCTACGACGCCTTCGTCGAGAAGTTGGCCGCCAAGGTCGGCGCGATCAAGCTCGGCAATGGCTTCGAGCCCGGCGTGACCCAAGGGCCGCTGATCGACGACGCGGCCCTGGCCAAGGTCGAGACCCATGTGGCCGATGCGCTGGCGCTGGGCGCGCGCCTGCTGGTGGGAGGTAAGCGTCGACCCGAGCTGGGCGAGCGCTTCTTCGAGCCGACCCTGCTGGCCGATGCGACGCAGGAGATGCTGTGCTCGCGCGAGGAGACCTTTGGCCCGGTGGCGCCGGTGTTCCGCTTCAAGACCGAGGCCGAGGCGATCCAGCTTGCCAACAACACCGAGTTCGGCCTGGCCAGCTATTTCTACAGCCGCGACATCGGCCGCATCTTCCGCGTCGGCGAGGCGTTGGAGTACGGCATGGTGGGCATCAACACCGGCCTGATCTCGGTGGCCGAGGTGCCCTTCGGCGGCGTCAAGCAGAGCGGCCAGGGCCGCGAGGGCTCGCACCATGGCATCGACGACTATGTCGAGATCAAATACCTCTGCCTGGGCGACATCCTGAAGTAAAGACCCTCAGTCGTTCGCCTCGGATCGCGAACTCGGGGCCTCGCCATGCGCCGCAGCGATCGCCAGGCGCAGCAGGGTGGCGCCCTCCTGCGCCGCGGTCGGGTACAGGGCCAGGCCGCTGCGCGCATGCAGGCTCAGCTCCTGGCCGGAGGCGGCCAGCGGCTTCTGCAGCGCGAGCTGCAGCTTGCGCGCGACCGCGCCGGCATCCTCCGGCTGCTCGGTCGAGGCCAGCAGCACGCCGAAGGCATCGAAATCCAGGGCCGCCACCACATCGCTGGCGCGCACCCCGGCGCGCAGGCGTTGCGCCAGCCGGCGTCGCAGCCCGGCCAGCATCTCGCGGCCCAGGCGTTCGCGCAGCAGGGCCAGGCCCGGCAGGCGCAGCACCAGCAGCGCCATCGGCGAGGGTTCGCGCTGGCGCAGCGCGATCAGGTGGTTGATGTGCTCCAGCAGCTGGCCGCGGTGCGGCAGGCCGGTATCCAGGTCCAGCGCATGGGCGCGGCGCGTGGCGCGGTCCAGCCGGTGCCGCTCGATCGCCCAGCGCAGGCTGCGCGCCAGGCCATGCTGGGCCCATTGGGTCTGCTGCACCACGTCCTGCACGCCGCGCTGCAGCAGCTCCAGCGCGGCGGCCTGCGGGCAGGCCGGGGTCAGCACCAGCACCGCCGATTCCATCACCGCATGGCTCAGGGCGCCCCAGGCCGACAGGCCGGCCGCGCGCTCGCTGGGCAGGGCGGCCAGCAGCGCGTCGTAGCCGCGTTCGCCGAGCCGGCGTGCGGCACCGTCCAGGCTTGCGCAGCGCTCCAGGGTGAAGCGTCCCCATTCGGGCGACATCAATTCCGCCGGCAAGATGGGCGGACTGAATTCGTCCACCCACAGCACCTGCAGGGGCTGGTTCAAGGGCCGTCTCCCCGGCCTTGCGGCCGCCACATGTTTGCGACCATTACACGCCAAGGGCTGCGGGGCGGCTGCTGGGGATTTCACGGGAAGCGCTGCTGTTGCCGGCGCGCGGGCTTGCCGTAGACTGACCTTGGCCGGGCCTTCGGCGGTCGGCTCAGGGAGAGGGCATGCAGGGCATCGAGGACATGGCGGCGGCGCAGCGGCCGCCAGCGAGGCAGGTGCGGCGTCGGCGCGCCTGGCCGCCGCTGGCCGCGGCGGGGCTGGTGCTGGTGCTGGGCCTGGCCCTGACCCTGGCGGCCTGCCTGTGGTTGAGCCAGCGCGAGCGGCAGGAGGCCGAGGAGCAGTTCCAGCGCCTGTCCGAGCGCATCGAGCGCGAGCTGCTGCGCCGGCTGCAGCTGCCGGTCTACGGCCTGAACGGCGCGCGCGGCCTGTATGCGGCCAGCCGCGAGGTGCGGCGCCACGAGTTCCGCGCCTATGTCGATTCGCGCGACCTGGAGCGGGAGTTCCCCGGCATCCGCGGCTTCGGTTTCGTCGAGCGCGTGCTGCGGCCGGAGCTGCCGCGCTTCCTGGCCGGCATGCGCGACGATCATTCGGCCGATTTTCAGCTGCAGCCGCCGCTGACCGATGCCGCGCCGGCGGAGGATTTGCTGATCATCAAGTACATCGAGCCGCTGGCCGCGAACCTGCCCGCCTGGGGCGTGGACATGGGCAGCGAACCGGTGCGGCGCGAGGCGGTGACGCGCGCGGTGCTGAGCGGCCAGGCGACGCTCAGCGGGCGCGTGGTGTTGCGGCAGGATCAGCAGCGTTCGCCGGGACTGTTGCTGTTCGTGCCGATCTACCGGCCGGGCAGCGATCCGCAGACCCCGGCCCAGCGCTGGCAGGCTCTGGTGGGGCTGGTCTATACGCCGATGATTGCGCGCGAGGTGCTGCACGGGCTGGCCGATGTGGCCGAGGGCATGCTGGAGCTGGAGCTGCACATGGGGCCGGACGACCCGCAGGGCGCAATGTTCGTCTCGCATCCGGACCAGGCCAAGGCGAGGCCGCTGCTGACGAGCGACCATGCCTTTCGCTTCGGCGGCACCACGCTGCTGCTGCGTACCGCCAGCCTGCCGGCCTTCGAGCAGCGCCTGCTCGGCCAGGGCACGCGCTGGCTGGGCACCGCCGGCGCGCTGCTGAGCCTGTCGCTGGCCTTCGCGGTCTGGCTGCTGGCCTCGGGGCGGGCGCGCGCCGAGGCGCTGGCGCGTGCGATGACCGCGGACCTGCAGCGCCTGGCGAGGGTCGCGCAGGGCACGACCAATGCGGTGTTCAGCACCGATGCCGCGCTGCGCATCAACTGGGTGAATGAGGGCTTCACCCGCGTCACCGGCTACAGCGCGGCCGAGGCGCTGGGCCGCACGCCCGGCGAACTGCTGGGCAGCAAGCAGGCCAGCCCGGAGACGCTGCAGACCCTGGAGGCCGCGGCGGCGAGCGGGCAGGTCTGCCGCGTCGAGATCCTGAACCGGCGCAAGGATGGCCAGCTGAACTGGGTCGAGACCGAGTTGCAGCCGCTGCACGACGAACGCGGCCGCCTGGCCGGCTTCATCGAGATCGCGCTGGACATCACCGAGCGCAAGGCCGCGGCCGAGCAGCTGTGGCAGGAGCGCGAACGCCTGGCCAATATCATCGAAGGCACCGGTGCCGGCACCTGGGAATGGAATGTGCAAAGCGGCGAGGTGCGCTTCAACGAGCGCTGGGCCGGCATGCTGGGCTACACGCTGGAGGAGCTGGCGCCGCTCGGGTACCACTCCTGGACCGGGCTGGCCCATCCGGAGGATCTGGCGGCCTCGGAGCGCGCGCTGCAGCGCCATCTGCGCGGCGAAACGCCCGGCTACGAGGCCGAGGTGCGGGTGCGCCACAAGGAGGGCCATTGGGTCTGGGTGCTGTCGCGCGGGCGCCTGTATGCCTACACGCCGACCGGCGAGCCCCTGTGGGTGGCCGGCACCCATCTGGACATCACCGAGCGCAAGCGCATGGAGGAGGAACTGCGCGACAGCGAGGCGGTGCTGGAGCGCGCCGGCCGCATCGCTGGCATCGGCGGCTGGCAGATCGAGCTGCCCAGCATGGAGCTGCACTGGACCGCCCAGACCTTTCGCATCCACGAGCTGGCGCCGCTGCGCCAGCCCAATCTGGAGGAGGCGCTGGAGTACTTCGACCTGCCGGGCCGGCTTGCGATCAAGGCCGCGGTGCGGCGCGCCTTCCGCGACAAGGAGGGCGCCGACCTGGAGCTGCGCCTGACCACCGCGCTGGGCCGCGAAATCTGGGTGCGCGCGGTGGCCGAGCCCGAGTTCGACGGCGGCCGGGTCGTGCGCATCAACGGCACCCTGCAGGACATCACCGAACGCCGCCTGCTGGAGGACTCGATGCGGCGCTCCAACGAGGTGCTGCGCAGCGTGCTGGACAACCTGCCCTGCGCGCTCAGCGTGTTCGATGCCGAGCTGCGCCTGGTCGCGCACAACCAGCAGTTCCGCAGCCTGCTGGACTTTCCCGACGCGCTGTTCGAACCCGAGTCGCGCGGCGAGCCGGTGCTGTTCGAGGAGATCATCCGCTACAACGCGCGGCGCGGCGAATATGGCGAGGCCGAGGATGTCGAGGCGATGGTGGAGCTGATCATCGAACGCGCGCGCCATCCGAGCCTGCACCAGTTCGAGCGGGTGCGGCCGAACGGCGCGGCGCTGGAGGTGCGCGGCGCGCCGATGCCCGGCGGCGGTTTCGTCACCACCTACATCGACATCAGCGAGCGCAAGCGGATGGAGGCCGAGCGCCAGCGCAATGCCGAGCTGATGCAGGTGATGCTGGAGAACCTGCCCTGCGGCCTGACGATGTTCGACGCGCAGATGCGGCTGATGCTGCACAACAGCCGCTATGCGCGCATGTACGAGCTGGACGAGGAGTTCTTCGCCGACGCGCCGGTGACGGTCGAGAAGGTGGCGCTGCTGATGCAGCGCCGGCGCGAGTATGGCGAGATCGATACGCGCGAGGCGTTGGCGGCGGCCTTCACCCGCGCCCGCGACGCGATGCGCGCGCCGCATTTCTGGGAGCGCATCCGCCCCGGCGGCCTGGTGCTGGAGATGCGCAGCGCGCCGCTGCCGGGCGGTGGCTTCGTCACCACCTATACCGATGTCAGCGAGCAGCGCCGCGCCGCGGCCGAGCTGGCCCAGACCCTGTCGGTGCTGAAGGCGGTGCTAGACGCGGCCAGCAAGGTCGCGATCATCGCGACCGATCGTCAGCGTCTGATCAGCGTGTTCAACCGCGGCGCCGAGCTGATGCTGGGCTACCGCGCCGAGGAGGTGGTCGGCCGGCGCAGCACCGAGATGCTGCACGCGCCCGGCGAGCTGGAGGCGCTGGGCCGCGAGGTCTCGGCCGAACTGGGGCGGCCGATCGGCGGCTTCGCCGCGATGGTGCATGCGAGTCAGCTGGACCGCGAGCGCGAATGCCACTATGTGCGGCGCGACGGCAGCCTGTTCCCGGCGCTGCGTGTCGTCACCGAGATGCGCGATGCCGACGGCGGCCTCTATGGCTATCTGGGTGTGGCCTACGACATCACGCGGCAGAAGGAGTCCGAGGCCTCGCTGCGCGAGGCCAAGGCGGTGGCAGAGCAGGCCAGCGCGGCCAAGAGCCAGTTCCTGGCCAATATGAGCCACGAGATCCGCACGCCGATGAACGCGATTCTCGGCATGCTGCAGCTGCTGTCGCGCACGCCGCTGGACTCTCGCCAGCAGGACTATGTGCGCAAGACCAAGGGCGCGGCGCGCTCGCTGCTGCTGCTGCTCAACGACATCCTGGACTTCTCCAAGATCGAGGCCGGTAAGATGGAACTGGATCCGCAGCCCTTCGCGCCGGCGCGGCTGCTGGAAGCGGTGCAGGTGATCCTGCAGGCGAACCTGGGCGCACGCCCGCTGGCGCTGCGCTTCGAGCTCGACCCGGCCCTGCCCGCGGGCCTGCTGGGCGATGCGCCGCGCTTGCAGCAGGTGCTGATCAACCTGGGCGGCAACGCGCTGAAGTTCACCGACGAGGGCGCGGTCACGCTGGGCCTGCACCTGCTGGCGCCGGTGGCGGATGAGCGGGCGCGGCTCGAGTTCCGCATCAGCGATACCGGCATCGGCATCGCGCCCGAGCACCAGGCGAAGATCTTCGCGGGCTTCACCCAGGCCGAGGCCTCGACCACTCGCCGCTACGGCGGCACCGGCCTGGGCCTGGCGATCAGCCAGCGCCTGGTGCGGATGATGGGCGGCGAGCTACGGCTGGACAGCGCACCGGGGCAGGGCAGCCGCTTCTTCTTCGCGCTGGAGCTGCCGCTGGCCGATCCGCCGGCCGAACCGGTCGCGCAGCGCGGCGGCACGGGGCGCCAGCGCCTGGCCGGGCTGCGCCTGCTGGTGGTCGAGGACAACCCGAACAACCAGCAGGTGGCGCAGGAGCTGCTGCAGGACGAGGGCGCCGAGGTCGAGCTGGCCGGCGACGGCCAGCAGGCGCTGGACCGGCTGGAGGCCGGCGAGCGTTTCGATGCGGTGCTGATGGACGTGCAGATGCCGGTGATGGATGGCTATACCGCGACCCGCGCGATCCGCGCGCGGCCGGACTGGGCCGGCCTGCCGGTGATCGCGATGACCGCCAATGCGATGGCCGCCGACCTGGAGGCCTGCCGCGCTGCCGGCATGAACGAACATGTGGGCAAGCCCTTCGAGCTCGACCATCTGGTCGCGGTGATCGCCGGCCTGGTCGGGCGCCCTGTCGACGCGGTGGCGGCCATCGCACCGCCGGCCGAGGCGGCGTTGCCCGAGCCGCTGCAGCGCCGCGCCGCCGGCGCGGGCCTGGACCTGCGCGGCGCGCTGCATCGATTGATGGGCAAGACCGCGCTGTTCGCGCGCATGAGCCGCTCCTTCGCGGCCCAGGCCGCGGGCCTGCCGGCGGCGCTGCGCGAGCGCCAGGCGGTGGGTGAGCTGCGCGGCGCGGCCGACGAGCTGCATGCCTTCAAGGGCCTGGCCGCGACCCTGGGCGCCGACCGCCTGGCAGAGCTGGCAAGCCAGGGCGAGCGGCAGCTGAAGGAGGAGGGCCGGCCGCTCGATCCGATCTGGATCGAGGGCCTGGCCGGCGCGATCGCGCAGGGCTCGGCTACCCTGGTCGAACTGGCCGCGGCGCTGGATGCGGATGCGCCCGCGCCGTCACCGCAGGCGGCCGTCGTCGACGGCGCGGCCGCGCGTGTTGGGCTGGAGCGCCTGATGGCCCTGCTGCGTGGGTCCGACATGGCGGCGCTGGACGCGCTGGAGAGCCTGCGCGCCGGCCAGGGCGTGGCGCTGGCCGAGGCGCCGCTGCAGGGCCTGGACGAGGCGATGGCGCGGCTCGATTTTCCCGCGGCTCTGCAATACTGCGAACAACTGCTGGGAGAGCTGTCTCGATGAGCGACGAGAACCACAACGCCTTCGGCCTGGATGGCCTGCTGGGCCGCCCACCCCGCCTCCTGGTGGTGGACGATCAGCCGCTGAACATCCAGGCCTTGCATCAGGTGTTCGCTGCCGATTGCCAGGTGCTGATGGCCACCGCTGGCGAGACCGCGCTGGCGCTGGCGCGCGAGCAGCAGCCCGACCTGATGCTGCTGGATGTGCAGATGCCGGGGATCGACGGCTTCGAGGTCTGCCGCCGCATGAAGGCCGAGGCCCAGCTGGCCCATATCCCGGTGATCTTTGTCACCGCGCGTCAGGACACCGAGTCCGAGACCCGCGCGCTGGCCGGTGGCGCGGTCGACTTCCTCAGCAAGCCCTTCAACCCGGCGGTGGTGCGCGCGCGGGTGCGCACCCACCTGACCCTGAAGCTGCAGTCCGACCTGCTGCGCCAGCTGGCCTTCATCGACGGCCTGACCGGCCTGTACAACCGGCGCCATTTTGACGAGCGCTTCGACGCCGAGCTGCAGCGCGCGCGCCGTGCCGGCAGCCCGCTGGCCCTGCTGCTGGCCGATGTCGATTTTTTCAAGCGCTACAACGACCATTACGGCCATCTGGCCGGCGACGATGCGCTGCGCGGCGTCGCGCTGGCGATGCGCAGCGCGCTGAAGCGCCCGGGCGACCTGCTGGCGCGCTTCGGCGGCGAGGAGTTCGTCGTGCTGCTGCCCGATACCGACCTGGAGGGCGCGCAGCGCGTCGCGCTGGCGCTGCAGGACGCCGTGGGCCTGTTGCAGATCCCGCATGAGCTGGGCTGCGACGATGGTCTGCTGAGCATCAGCCAGGGCGGCGTGGCTTGCCTGCCCGGCGCGCAGCACAGCGGCACGGCCCTGCTCGATGCGGCCGACCGCCAGCTCTACGTGGCCAAGGCCCAGGGGCGGGCGCGGGCGGTGATCGTGCCTGCCTGATCCGGCTCTCTATTCAGCGATCGCGAAGCGCGTTTCGGCGGCCTGCTTGGCGCGGTACATCGCGCCATCCGCGCGCTTGAGCAGCTCCTCGGCCGATTCGGCGCTCTCGGCCAGCGCCAGGCCCAGGCTGGCGCGCACCGGCAGGCGCAGGCCCGGCAGCTCGAACGGGGTCTCGTGCAGGGCGGCGAGCAGCTTGCGCGCCAGCGGTTCCAGCTCATGGGCCTGCTGCAGGTCCTCCAGCAGCAGGGTGAACTCGTCGCCGGCCAGGCGTGCCACCGCATCGGTGCGGCGCAGCGCAGCCTGCAGGCGCCGACCCACCTCCTGCAGCACCAGATCGCCGACCGCATGGCCATGCCGGTCGTTGATCTGCTTGAAGCCGTCCAGGTCCAGGAAGCCCAGCGCCAGCCGGCCCGCATGGCGCTGCATGCGACGCAGGCCCTGGTCCAGCAGCTCATGGAAATGCTTGCGGTTGGGCAGGCCGGTCAGCGCATCGAAGCGCGCCTCGGTGGCGAGCTGGATCTCCAGGTTCTTCATCGCCGTCAGGTCGCTCGCCAGCACGAAGAAGCCCTGCACCTGACCGTTGTCGCAGCGCTCCGGCACATAGCTGAACTGGATGAAGCGCGGCGCGCCCGGCATCGCGGTCCAGAGCCCGAATTCGCGCCGCTCGCCGGCCAGCGCGGCCAGGATATGGTCGCGGTGCACCGCATGCTCGTCCGGCCCTAGCAGCTCCGCCACCGGCCGGTCCAGCACCTGGGCCTCTTCCTGGCCGGCCCAGTCCAGCAGAGTGCGGTTGGCGAAGCGCAAGAGCTGACCCCGGTCGACATAGGCGATCAGGGCCGGCACGTTGTCGGTGATGCCGCGCAGGCGCTTCTCGTTGTCGCGCAGGCGCTGCAGGGTCGCGCGCTGCTCGCTGACATCGCGAAAGGACAGCACCACGCCGTCGACCTGGCCATTGCGGCGCAGCGGCCGCGCGTTGTGCTCCAGCAGCAGCTCGCGGCCGTCGCGGCGCTGCAGCCGGGTGATCACGCCGTCGAGCTCGCGGCCGCTGCGCAGGCAGCGCTCGGCCGGATGCTCCTCGGGCCGCAGCGGCCGGCCGTCCTCGCCGCGCCAGCTGTTGGGGTCCGGCCCCGGCACCCGGCCGATATCGTCCTGCAGCGGCTGGCCCAGCAACGCGGCGGCGCTGGCATTGGCCAGCATCAGGCGGCGCGCACCGTCGCGTATCACCACGCCCTCGTGCAGCGACTCGATTACCGCCAGCAGAAAGCCCTCCTGCTGCTCCAGCTGCAGGCGCTTGCGGCGCAGTTCGATCAGCTGGCCGACCTGGCGCGCCAGCACCTGCAGCGCGCGGCGCTGTGCCTCGCTGAGCGCGCGCGGGCGGCGGTCGATCACGCACAGCGCGCCGAGCGCCTGGCCGCGCGTGCTGAGCAGCGGCGCACCGGCATAGAAGCGGATGAAGGGATCGCCGGTGACCAGCGGGTTGGCGACGAAGCGCGGATCCTGCTGCGCGTCCGGCACCTCCAGCAGCTCGTCGGGCCGCAGGATCGCATGGGCGCAGAAGGACTGGTCGCGCGGCGTCTGGCGGGTGTCGCCGAGCCCGCATTGGGCCTTGAACCATTGGCGCTGCGCATCGACCAGGCTGACCGCCGCGATCGGCACCTCGCAGAGCTCGGCCGCCAGCCGGGTCAGCTCGTCGAAGGCGGCCTCGCGCGGCGTGTCCAGCAGGCCCAGTGCGTGCAGCTCCTGCAGCCGGGCGGCCTCATGCGGTGGCAGGGGATGGTTCATCGGCGCGCGCCTCCGGGCTGGGTCCTGCGATGCGGTCGATGGTAGGGCATCGCGCCGGGCCGCGGGGGCTCAATCCGGCAACAGGGTGTCCAGGTCGACCGCCGCCGCCATCGCGCGGTAGCCGGCATCGCCCGGGTGCAGATGGTCGCCGGAGTCATAGGCCGGCAGCAGGCGCTGCGGGCGCGCCGGGTCGCGCAGCGCGGCGTCGAAGTCCAGCACCGCGTCGAAGGCGCCGGCGCTGCGGATCCAGGCGTTGACCTGCTGGCGGCGGCGCTCCTTGTCGGGTGAATGGTGGCCCTCCAGCGGCGTGCCGGCCAGCGCCCGTTCCAGCGGCGGGATGGTGGCGCCGACGATGTGCACGCCCTGGGCGCGCGCCGCGGCGATCAGGCGGCGGTAGCCGTCGATCAGGGTCTCGGCTTCGACTTGCGGCTCGGCGGGCGCGAAGGCGCCGCCCGGCCAGCCCAGGTCGTTGACGCCCAGCAGCACGACCAGGCTGCGCCGCCCCGGCCGCGCGAACACCTCGCGCGCCGCGCGGGTGAGGCCGCTGTCGCCCATGCCGTCGCGCAGCAGGCGGTTGCCGGAGATGCCGGCATTCAGCACCGCGACGCCGCGGCCGGCCAGGCGCTCGGCCAGCGCGTCGGGCCAGCGCGTGTCGGCGCCCGGCGTCGCGCCGTTGCCGTCGGTCAGCGAGTCGCCCAGGGTGATCACGCTGCGCGCCGGCGCCTCGGTTTCGACCTGCAGCTCGCTGAGATAGGCGCGCGCGCTCAGGCGTTGCGCCTGGGCCGGCAGGGCCGGCGCGGCGCTGTGGTCGCCGGCGGCCAGGTAGACGGTCTCGCGGGCGTCGAAGTGAAAGCCCGCCGGCCGGCTGGCCCGCGGCAGGTACAGCGACACGCTGACCCGCGCCAGCGCCGGCAAGGCCAGCGCGACCGGATCGCTGGCGATGCGCTCACCCGGCGCCAGCCGCAGCTCGCGGCGGCCGCCGAAGCTCAGCGGCCGCAGGCTCTGCGGCGCCACCGCCGAGCCGCCGGCATCGAGACCCAGGCTGGCCGCGCCGATCATGAGCGGCTCGCGGCCATATTCATTGCTGATCACGACCCGCAGCCGGCGCCCGCCGATGCTCAAGCGCGCGGCCTGGCGCAGGGTGATCTCGGGCTCGAAGCGCTCCGGCAGGCCGGTCGGCAGCACGAAGTCGGGCCCCCAGAGCGGCTGCGGGCTGGCGGCCCAGCTCGGGCTCCAATGGCCCTCGGCCAGGCCGGGCAGGGCGGTGGTGAGCAGGGCCAGGGCGGCCAGGGCGATGCGGGCGTGGTGTCTAAACAGGGACATGGTGCGAAAACCTCAAAGGCGGTGAAGAAAGAAGACGACGACGAGGGGCAATGTCGTCCATGCCTTGAAGCTTGAGAAGGCTGCAAAATGCCATGACCACCATTCCAGATTCGAATAGATCAATGGACCAGCTTCGCGCCCTCAAGGCCCTGGTGCTCAGCGTGGAGCTGGGCAGCCTGTCCGGCGCCGCGCGGGCGCTGCAGACCACCCAGCCCAGCATCAGCAAGGGGGTGGCGGCGCTGGAGCGCTCGCTGGGTGCGCGCCTGCTGCGCCGCGGCAGCGCCCACCTGAGTCCGACCGAGGAGGGGCAGCGCTTCTACGAGCGGGCCAAGCGCCTGCTGGAGGACTATGAGGAGGCCGTCGGAGAGCTGCAGGCCGGCGTGGAGCGGCCGCGCGGCCGGCTGCGCCTGAGCGCGCCGCTGGCGCTGGGCCAGACGGTGCTGAACGGCCTGATGCTGGAGTTCCTGGCCCGCTATCCGGAGATCGAGCTGGACCTGCTGCTGGACGACCGCTTCGTCGATCCGCTGGAGGAGCGCATCGACCTGGCGCTGCGCCTGAGCGACGGCGCGCGGCTGCCGGCGGATCTGGTGGCGCGGGCGGTCGGGCGCTGGCCGCGCCTCCTGGTCGCGGCGCCGGCCTATCTGGCCGCGCGCGGCGCGCCCAAGCGGCCGCAGGACCTGCTGCAGCACGACTATCTGCGCTATGCGGCCGGCGAGGACGGGCTGCCGCTGCAGGGGCCGGGCGGCGCCGCGGTGGCGGTGCCGGTGCGCAGCCGCTACCGGGTCAACAGCGCGGTGGCGCTGCGCGACGCCGTGCTGGCCGGCGCCGGCATCGCGCTGCAGCCGAGCTGGATGGTGGCCCAGGCGCTGGGCAGCGGCGCGCTGCGGCGCGTGTTGCCGCGCCATACCGGGCCGGCGCAGCTGGGGCATCTGCTGTATGCGCCGCGCCGCCAGCTGCCGCTGCGCGTGCGGGTGCTGGTGGACTTCCTGGCCGAGCGCCTGGCCGCGCTGCCCGGCGCGGAGGGCTGAGCTGGGCCCTTCCGGCCTGGCGCGCGAAAAAACAGTTCATTCCGGCCGGGCTGCAGTTCGTCGCGGCGCGCTGGTGAGGCGATGGGGCGGCTCCGATACTGACTCCATCGAACAGCCACTGACACACAAGGAGCCCGCCATGAACCTGACCCTGATCCAAGCCGCCGCCGCCCTGATCTGCGCCGCCGCCACCCCGCTGCTGGCCCAGGCCGCCCCGCAGAAGATCGAACAGCTGCCGCGAGTCGTGATCACCGGCAAGGCCACGCAGCAGATGGCCGTCGTGCAGCAGCTGCCGCGCGTCGTGATCGAGGGCCGCAGCATCGCCGCCACGACCCGCCTGGCGCAGAACGCCGCCGCCGCTATCAAGCCCGCGACCCGCAGCCTCTGAGGGCCGGCCGATGCTAAAAAATGTCCGAGCCAACCAGCCAGCCGATGCGCGGCCGCAGGGGGAAACTCCTGCTGCGGCGCATCGGCTGGCCGACAGCAATCACCAGCATGGCCGCATGACGGGGCTATGAAACATGCGGCTCAACCGGCCCCGCGCCAAGGGTGTTGACGAACGTCGTCGTCGCGACATCAGGTTTGCGCAGACTGCCCGCGCCTGATGTTGTCCCACCCGTCCATGAGCCGTTCCGAATCTCCATCTTCTCCTTCTCCCTATCAACAAGGCGTCAGCGCCGGCTGGCTCGAGCGCCTGAGCCTGCGCCAGCGTCTCGGCCTGGTCGCGCTGTTGTGCCTGGCCCTGAGCCTGCTGCCGACCGGCCAGCTGGCGCGGCGCATGCTGACCGAGCTGGACCAGCTCGCGACCGAGCGCGCCGGCCTGCCGATGAACGAGGCCTGGCAGCTGAGCCTGCGCGCGCTCGGCGCGCACCGTCTCGCGGCCGCGAAGCCGCCGCAGCCCGAGCATGAGGCGCAGCGCCGCCAGGCCGCGGCCGCGCTGGCGCAGAGCCTGGCCGCGCTGCAGGACGCGCTGGCCCCGGCCGGCGAGGCGCGGCGCGGCGAGCTGAGGGCCCTGGCCGAGCAGGCCACCGCTCTCGATGGCGCGCTGCAGCGGCGCGAGCTGGATGCCGCGGCCTCGCTGGAGCGGCATCGCCGGCTGAGCCGGCAGATGTTCGACGCGCTGGACCGGCTCAATGCCGACAACGGCCTGCTGCTGGAGCCCGAGGCGGCCGCGCATTTCTCGATCATTGCCGGGCTGCAGCTGGCACCGCAGATCGGCGATGCGCTGTCCGAGCTGAGCGCGATCGCGGCGGCGGCGGCGGTGGACGATGTGGCCAGCGTGGCCGCCGCGGCCGCGCGCTACAACGAGGCCAGCCACCGCCTGCAGCTGAACCTGGCGCAGGCGCGCGAGCGCGACCCGCAGCGCGCCGCCGATTACGAGCAGGCCGGCGAGGCGGCGGCGCGCCAGCAGGCCATGGTCAACGAGACCCTGGCCGCCTCGGCGCGCGATCCGGCCTATCCGCTGGAGCGCATGAGCGAATCCTTCGCGCAGGCGGCCAGCCTGCAGCAGGCCCTGGCGCAGCAGGTGCTGCGCACGGTGGATCAGCGCCTGGCCGAGCGCGCCCGGGCGCTGAGGCATGGCACCGGCCTGACCCTCACGGCGGTGCTGGCGGGCCTGCTGGCGATCGGCTGGCTGCTGTGGCGCTGCATCGTCGGCACCCTGCGGCCGGTGCTGCAGACCATCGCGCTGACCGAGCGCATCGCCGGCGGCGACCTCAGCGGCGCGGTGGCGCCGACGAGCTCGCGGCGCGACGAGATGGGCCGGGTGCTGCAGGCGATCGACGCCATGCAGCGCCGCCTGCGCGGCCTGGTGCAGCAGCTGCAGGAGGCCTCGGGCCGCATCCATCGCGCGGCCGACGAGATCGCGGCCGGCAACCAGGACCTGAACCAGCGCAGCGAGCAGTCCGCCGCGCGCATGCAGCAGGCGGCCGGCAATGTCGAGCTGCTCAGCCGCACCGTGGCGCAGACCGCGGACGCCGCCGACGAGGCCAGTCGTCTGGCGGGCTCGGCCGCCGCCGCGGCCGACCATGGCCGCACGGTGGTGGGCCAGTTCCTCGGCACGATGAACGCGATCAGCGACGGCTCGCAGCGCATCGCCGAGATCACCGGCGTGATCGACGGCATCGCCTTCCAGACCAATATCCTGGCGCTGAACGCGGCTGTCGAGGCCGCGCGCGCCGGCGAACAGGGCCGCGGCTTCGCGGTGGTGGCGGCCGAGGTGCGGGCGCTGGCCCAGCGCAGCGCCGCCGCCGCGCGCGAGATCAAGGGCCTGATCGGCGGCTCGGTGGAGCGCATCGAGCAGGGCTCGCGCCAGATCGGCGAGGCGCACCAGGCGATGCTGGGCATCGCCCAGGGCGTCGGCCAGGTCGACCAGATGATCCGCCGCATCGCCGACGATGCCAAGCAGGAGTCGACGCGCATGCATGCGCTCAGCGAGGCGATCGCGCAGATCGACCAGATGACCCAGCAGAACGCGGCGCTGGTCGAGCAGTCGGCCGCCGCGGCGCTGTCGATGAACCGACAGGCGCGCCAGATGTCGGACCTGGCCGGCGAATTCCGGCTGCAGGCCGAGCAATAAGCCACGGCCGGCGCCGCGCCGCGGGCCGCGCTTTGGCGGATGATGTGGGGCTTGTTGTTCCGCCAGCCCCGCTGCAGCAGTCCTTCGCATGCGCTCCGCCAGCCTCCTCACCAAACTCACCCTGTTCCTCGGCCTGATGGTCGCCAGCGCGGCACCGCGCGCGGCCGGGGGCCACCATGGCGTCGACGATGCGGCACTGCTGGAGCCGGGTCAATGCCAGCTGGAACTCTGGCAGGAGCGTGGCCGCGGCAACGGCCATCGCCTGCAGCACCTGGGGCCGACATGCCGGCTCGGCGCGCTGGAATGGAGCCTGAACCTGGACCGCAGCCGCAGTGCAGGCGGTGGCGAAGGCGGCGACACCGAGCGCAGCTGGGGCCCGCAGGCGAAATGGGCGACGAGCGGCTTCCTGCATCCCGACCTGAGCATCGGCCTGGTCTGGGGCGCCACCCTGCGCCCCCATCAGCGGCCGCGCCTGGGCGCGCAGTCCCTGCTGCTGCCCCTGAGCTGGCAGGCCACGCCGAGCCTGGCTCTGCACCTGAATCTGGGCCGCGACTTCCGCCGCCAGGCCCCGATGTGACGCGCCGCGGCGCCGCGCTGGAATGGCTCGTCGCGCCGCAATGGCAGGGCGTGGCCGAATGGTTCGACGATGGCGAACGCGGCCACCGCCGCCTCGGTCTGCGCTTCATCGCCAGCGAGGCCTGGTCGCTGGACTTCAGCCATGCCCGCCCGCAGGGGGCGGGGCAGGGGTGGTGGACGGCGGGGGTGAACTGGATGTTCGCGCGGTAGCCGCGTCAGCGCACGACGCGATGCTGGGCCATCTGGGCCCGCAACTCCTCGGCCACGTTCTCGAAGCGGATCGCCGTGAGGCCGAGGATGGGGTCGTCAAGCGTCGCCACGTCGGTGGGGGAGCGGCTCAGATAGCGCTGCACCAGATCCTCGCCGATCGCATGCAACCGGCGATTCTTGGCCTCGGAGTCGACCAGGGCCGAGGTGCTGCGTTCCAGCAGCTGGCTCAGCGCCTGCACGGTCTGGCCGCGCTCGGCCAGTTGCCGGCGCTGCTCCAGCAGCTCCTGCTGCAGGCCCTGCTCGCGCGTCTGGGCCGCTTGCTCGGCCTGCTGCAGGCGCTGGCGCAACGCGGCCAGTTCGCCGCGCAGCGCGCCGAGCTCCTGCTCGCTGGCCGCCAACCGACCGGCGCTGCCGCGCTGCTTGGCCGCCGCAGCTTCGGCTGCCGTTGCCAGCTGGGCGCGCTCGCGCTCCAGCGCCTCCTTCTCCGCCTGCAGCGCACCTTGCTGGCGCTGCGCATCGCGCAAGGCGTTCTGGGCGCGGCGCAAGGCTTCGCGTTCGCGTGAACCGGTCTCCTGGGCCCAGCCGGAGGAGGCCAGCAGGCTCAGCAGCAGGCCGGTGATGACGGTCGTCTGTCTCATGATGAAACTCCTCAGAAACGTCCGCTCAGGTCGAGCTGGAACACATCGATGCGCATCGGCGCGCTGCTGAGCGTGCCACTGAGCGAACTCGGATCGCCGGGGACCGCGAGGAAGCGCAGGCCGTCGTCGAGATTGCGCGTGCTGGTCCAGCGCAGACCCAGGGCGAAGCGCTTGTCCAGCGCATAGCTGCCGCCCAGCGACCAGCCCTTGTAGTTGGTGCCGCCCAGATGCCAGGTGGTGTCGGTGAAGCCATCGATCCAGGCGTCGCGCTCGACCTTGCGGTAGGCCATATAGGCCTGCCAGTCACCGCGCCGTTCCAGCGCGCGGCGGCCCAGGCCGATGCGGCCCTGCCAGGCGGTGGTCATTTCGCGTAGATTGTCCAGGGCTGTGCCCGCCTGGGCGCGGGCGCGGATGTCGGCCAGGTCGAAGCCGGTGTTCTTGATCCAGTCCAGGCTCAGGTCCACCAGCACCGGCGCCAGCTGGCTGAAGCTGACCGACCCGGTGAGGTTCACCGGCCGGAAGCGCGAGGCCAGGCCCCAGGTCGGCGCGGCGGCGCTGGTGGGGTCGTTCAGGTTGATCAGGGTGTTGCCCTTGAGGCGCAACGAGCTGGGGTACTGGCTGCTCTGATAGGGCTTGGTGCCGGCCAGCGGGCCGGTCGGAGGCGGCTCGTTCTCGCGCACGCCGGCCACATGGCGGAACTCGTAGGCGGCCAGGCCCAGCTTGGCGCTGACGCCCTCGGCCAGCGGCAGCTCGGCGCCGAGCTGGGCGCCCAGCAGCCATTTGTCGCGGCCGCTCTGGCTCAGCTCCTCCAGGGGGAATGCGCCGGCGGTCGCGAAGTAACGCTGGCGGCCGGCGGTCTCGTGGTTCAGCTTCAGCGCCGCGCCGTCGAAGGACAGGTCGTCGGCCCAGGCCAGATCGGTGCTGTAGAAGGGGTTGGCCATGCGGCCGGCCTCCAGGCTCAGCGGCCGCCAGCCCAGTGCCGCATTCCAGCGCAGCCACGCGCGGTCCAGCACCAGGCTGGCCTTGTTGAAACTGGTGCCCAGGGTCTGCGAGCTGGAGGTTGGCCCGCTGGTGGTGCCGGTCGACAGGCGCAGGCCGGCGCTGACCTGTTCCGTCAGCAGCGCGTTGACGCCCAGCCGGGCGCGCAGGGTCAGACGGTCGCGGTTCTGCGTGGTGTTGCTCAGGTCGGGCGCCCAGGCCGGCGACTCGGTCTGGCTGCGGAACACATGGGCCGGCACATTGCCATCGTCGAGCATCTCGGTCTGGCTGCGCACCCGCACATCGCCCTCGATGCTGATCCGGCCGAGCCATTCGGGCAGCGCGCCGGGCTCGCCCCAACGCTCGCTGCGCGCCTGGGCCAGCACCTCGGTCTTGATCTCCTCGCGCAGCTGCTGGCGCACGGTCTCCGGCACATAGGGGACGCGCACGACCTTGGGCGCCGGTGTGCCGCCGGCCACAGCGGGTGCCGCGGCCTGGGCGCCGGCCTGCTGGGCCTGGCGCACGATGGTGTCGGCGCGCTCGCGCGACAGCAGGCCCTGGCCAACCAGGGCCTCGATCAGGGCCAGCGTGGTGGCGCGCAGCTGGGCCAACTCCTGCTTTTCGTCGACGGCCGACTGGGCCTGGGCGGGCTGCGCGATCAGGGCGGCTGCGGCCAGGGCGGTGGTGAGGATATTGAGCTTCATGACTGGAAGGAAAGTGAATCTTGACCAGGCCCTCAGGCCTGGGGTTTGACGCTGAGCCGGAAGCGCATCGGCTGACGCAAGGCCGGCGGCGGCGGCAACTTGATGGCGCGCGAGGTCTCGGTCAGCGCGGCCTGCAGGGCCGCATCGGCGCCGGCGTCGCCACTGGGCTGCAGCTCGAAGCGCTCGATCACGCCATCGGGCTTGAGCCAGATCGCGAAGCTGGCGTGGAGCTGATCGGCCTCGCTGCGCAGATGGCGCTCGATCTCGTCACGCAGCAACTGCCGCGCGGCATTGGCGTAGAAGCGCTCCTGGGCGCGGTCGGCCACCGTGCCACCGCCGGCAGGCCCGCCACCGGTCGGGCCGCCCTGGTACTCGCGGCTGACATTGCCGGCGGCGAAGGCGCTGGGACCATCGCCGGCCGCGCCCTCCATCTTCAGCGGCGCGTCGGCCGGCTTGGGGGCGTCCTGCGGCTTGGGCGTTTCCTCGCGCATGGCCTGCTTGGGCTCCTCCTTGGGCGGATCGGGCTTCTTCTCCTCCTTGGGCGGGGGCGGCGGAGGCGGCGGCGTGTCGGGCAGGATCGAGATCTTGGCGACCTGGCGGCGCGGCTTCTCCGGGCCGCCCTGCAGGTTGTTCGCCAGCCAGTAAACGCCGGCCGCCACCAGCAGCAGGCCCAGGGCCGCGGCGGCGCGCAGTGCCCAGGTACGGCCCGGCTTGTCGTTCAGATGGTCTTCGGCCAATCCACTCATGCTGGCCGTCCTCAACTGCCGATGCGGGCCGTGATCAGCCCCATATTGACCTGCAGCTTGTTGCACAGGTCCACGATGGCCACCACGTTGGCGTACTGGGTGCGGGCATCTCCCTTGATCGCGACGGACATCTGCGGGTCGCGCGCCTTGGCCTGGTCAAGCCGGCCTTCCAGCTCCGTCAGGCTCAGCCCTGCGCCGTTCAGCAGCACCGCGCCATCGGGCATGACCTGCACGATCAGCAGTTCATGCTTCTCGGTGCTGGGCTTGTTGGAGGGCTTGGGCATGCTGATCGACAGGCCCTGCACCGAGGCGGTGGTCATCAGGATGAAGACCACCAGCAGCACATAGGCCAGGTCCAGCATCGGCGTGACATTGATCGTGTCGTAGGGTTTGGCATCGGTATTGACTTGCATCGCAGCTCCTCAGGGCGCGGCGCGCTTGGTGACCAGGCCGATCTCGGTGATGTCCAGCTGCTTGGCGACTTCCAGCACCTGCATCACCTTCTCGTACTGGGCGGCCGCATCGGCCTTCAGCACCACCGGCAGCGCCGGATTGGCGGATTTGTACTGGGCCAATGTGTCACGCAACTGATCCATGCCGACCGGATAGGCATCGAGATAGACCGCGCCGTCGGCGGTGATGGTCACCGCCCGGGTCTGCGGCTTGGCCAGGTTGTTGGCCGCCAGGGTCTGCGGGCTGTTGACCTTGACGCCCTGCACCGAAGCGGTGGTCAGGATGATGAAGGTCACCAGCAGCACATAGGCCAGGTCCAACATCGGCGTGATGTTGATGTCGTCGTAGGGCTGGTTGTCAGCCTTGATATCGGCCGACATGCTCAGCGCGCGCCGTAGAGTTCAGCCACGCGGGTGATGAACTCGTCCACGAAGATCTGCATGTCCGAGGACAGGTTCTTGATGCGCGCGGCCAGGTAGTTGTAGCCGAACAGCGCCGGGATCGCGACGCCCAGGCCGGCCACCGTGGCGAGCAGGGCCGCGGCGATGCCGGGGGCGATCGCGTTGACGTTGACATCGCCGGCCGCGGCGATCGCCGCGAAGGTGATCATCACGCCCACCACCGTACCCAGCAGGCCCAGGAAGGGGCCGCCCGAGATCGCGATCGTCAGCAGCACCATCTTGGCATTGAGCTTGTGGCTCTCGCGCACGAAATCGGCGTCCACTGCGGCCTTCACCGCATCCAGCGAGGCACCGCTCAGCGGCGGCGCATCGGCCTGGCCGACGCGGCGCTTGGCCAGTTCGCGCACGCCGGCCTGGTAGAGGCGGTACAGCGGCGAGTTCGGATGGATAGCCCCGGTATCCAGCTTCAGCAGATCCTCGTTGGCGGCGCGGAAACGCTGCAGGAACTGGCGGTTGTCCTTGTCGGCGCGACCCACCAGCAGGCTCTTGTCGACCATCACCCAGGCCGCGACGACGAACATCACGCCCAGGATGATGATGACCACCCAGGCGTCGACCGTCAGGTTCTTGACCAGCACGCCGATGTAGCCATGCTCCTCGCCTCCGCCGGCCGCATCGCCGGCGCTCTCGCGCTGGCTGCTCAGCAGCTTGCCTTCGCCACCCTGGGCCGCGACCGCCAGCGCCAGCCAGGCATCGCTGCGCGCCGTGGTCGCGATCTGCAGCTCGTCGGCCAGGCCGCGTGCGCCTTCGCCCAGTTGCAGCGCGCCACCGAGCGTCGGCGCCGCCGCCTGGCCCTTGGCCACCTCGGCACCGCCGACGAACAGCGCGGCCTGGCCCTGGTCCAGACGCAACGCCAGATGGGTCCAGCGGCCGGCCGCCACGGCGCCGCCGGCCAGCTCGGTCGGGCCCAGGCGGGCCTGCAGCTTGCCGTCCTGCAAGCCCAGGCTCAAGCCTCCCCATTGCAGCAGGCGCGCGCCGGCGACATCGTCGAGCTTGACCCACAGCGACAGGGTCAGCGCGCCGCCGGCGATACCCTTGACCAGGCCGTCGTCCAGCGCCCAGCGCAGGGGCCGACCGTCCAGTCGCACGCTGCTGCCCAGCAGGCCGTTGGCCTCCAGCGTCAGCGGGGCCTCGGCCTTGATGCGGCCCAGATGGTCGCTGCCATCGGCATTGTCGAAATGCAGGGCCGCCAGGGTCGAGGCGTCGAAACCCGCCGCGCGGCTGGACTCCACCGTGGCCTTGGCATTGCCGGCGTAGACATGGAAGACGTTCTTGTCGCTGCCCGGCATCACGCTGGGCAGCTGCACCCACAGCAGGGCCAGCTCATTGACGCTGTCGAAGCGCTCGACGCTGAACTTCAGCGGCGTCTTGTCGTCGCCGGCCAGCACGCGCAGGTCGGAGCCATCCTCCTTGGCCGCGACGAAGTCGAAGTTGCCCGAATGCAGGCGCAGCGCGACGCTGACAGCGCTGGCGGCCTGCTGGGTCTCCAGGCCCTTGGCGCTGGTGTCGAGCGTGACCCGGGTGCGTTGGCTCCAATCCTCGCTCCACCAGGCATGGGCGGCGCCGGGCAGCGAGGCGGCGGCGAAGGCAAGGGCGATGAGTGCGTTGCGCATGATGATCTTGGTCCGGAAACGGTCTAAGGTTTTTGGGAAAGGGTCAGCTGTTGCCGAAGCCGAGGAACTCGAGCAACAGATTGCGGCGCGTGCGGCGGCGTTTGCGTTCGTCGTCGTCGCGGGCGGACTCGGTGCCGCTGGCCGTGGCCTGGGTCAGCGCGTCATTGGTCGGTACCGCGATCGGCGTGTTCACCGGCGTCTCGGCCACCGTGCCGCTGCGGTTGCCGGCGACGTTGATGTCGTTGGCGTTGACCAGGCGTTCGGCCCCGAGGAAGGCATTGCCCTTGGCGCGGATGCCGGCCTCGCCGGCATTGATCTCGCCGGTCGGCGCATACAGGTCCAGGTCGCTGCCGCTGCCCAGCACCGCAATGCCGCTGCCGCTGAAGGAGCCCGAGGCATCCAGCACCAGGCCGCCGTTGTCGAGCAGGCGCAGCACCGGCGGCGGGGCCCCGGTGACGGTCTTGGCGCCGCGGCCGGCATCGATATTGCCTCGCGAGGACCACATCAGCAGATCGCCACGGCCGAGCGTGAAGACGCGCGAGGCGTTGACCTCGAAGTCATCGCGCACGACGGTACTGACATGACCGCCGCTGACGGTGACGATGCCCAGATCCGACGGGCTCTTGGCCGTGCTGCCGACGATGTCGCCGGCATTGGCGCCACCGCCGGGGACCAGCACTGTGATGTCGGCCGCCTGCAGGGTCTTGATCTGGCTGTTCGGCATGCGCAGCTGGCCGGCCGGGCGCTCGCCGGGGAACAGCAGGTCGATCGCCAGATAACCGCTGCCGTAGCCGGCCCAGCGCTCGGCGCCATCCAGCTGCGAGGCCGCGCGGCCGCTCTTGCGCAGCTCGCCGACCAGCTGGCGGTTCAGCCAGGGAATCTGGCGCTCGATGCTCAACGCCTCGAAGGCCGCGGCCGCCTGCTCGGGGCGCACCGGCGTGCCACCGGCGCTCTGCACATAGGCGGCCAGCGCCTCCAGCTGCTTGGCATCGGACAGCGCTGCCAGGCTGACTGCGCGCGTCGCCGCGGGCTGTGTCGCCAGGCCCGCCAGCATCATCCGCAGCACCGCCAGGCCCTGTTGCTCGGCGCCCAGTTGCGCCAGCAGCGGCAGGGCCTGCTCGGGCGTCAGCGCCGACCAGGCCGGCTGTCGCAGGTCCGCATAGCTCTTCAGCGCCGCGTCCACCGCTGCGTCGCCGGGCGGCTTGCCCAGCAGGGCGGCCACGCGCAGCCGCTGCTCGGCCGCCTCGGGGCGCGCCGGCAGTCCGCGCAGATGGGCGGCCAGCCAGCCGTCGACCCGCGCGCCACCGAACAGTTCGCGCAGCGCCTCGATCTGCGCCACCGGTGTCAGGCGCTCGAAGCCCGGCCGGACGCCACCGAGCAGGCCGAAGGCACGGCCCAACTGGCCTTGCCAGCCGGACACGCCCAGCACATGGAAGCCCTGGCGTACCGCTTGCGCATAGTCCTCGCCGCCATCGGCCAGGCCGGCCACCACGGTGATGCCGGCGCCCTGTTCGGGCAGCAGCACGCTGTTGGACAGATTGCCTCGCGCCACCAGCCCCTTGCCGGGGCCCAGGTCCACGTCACGGCCGGCCAGCAGCAGCAGTTGGCCAGGACCGGCCAGGTCAACGCCAGAGGCGAGGCCGCCGAAGCGGATGTCGCGGCCGGCGCGCAGCAGGGTCTGTTCCTGCGGCCGACCTTCGGCAGGGCTCTGGTGCTGGACCGTCAGACTGTCGCTCACGCGCAGGTCGCGGCCGGCGCGCAGCTCCAGCGGCCGTGCGGAATACAGCGATGTGCTTTCGATCAGCAGGTCGCCACGCTGGGCCACGAAGCGGGCCGGCTCGCGCGTGCTCTGGTCCGGCCGCAACTGGCCGGCCGCATCCAGCACGCCCAGGCGCTGAGCCTTCATGAAAGCCTCATCGGGACGGAAGCCGAAGGGCAGCGGCGCATTGCCCAGCGCCGGCAGGTCGATGTTGGACAGGGTCAGCGATTCGCCGGCGCCCAGCCAGGTGCGTGCACCGGCCGGATCGGCGCTGTCGCTCCATTGCCGGATGTTGTTGGCCTGGATCGAGCCCTGCGGCGCGAGCAGGCGCAGATCGATGGGCAGCACGGCGCCCATCGGGTCGCCATTGATTTCTTCACCCGAACGCAAGGACTGCTGGGCTCCCGCGTAGGCGATGCTGCCGGCCGCGCTCTGCAGCAGCAGGCTGGCGCGCGTATCCAGGCCAGGCAATGAGAGGTTTTTACCCATGCTGTTGGCCGTAGCCGCATAGGCATGAGCCATGTTGCGCACACTGGCCAGGCGCAAATCCTGGCCGGCCTGTACCCGCACGGCCGCATCCTGGAACACCAATTGCAAGCCCGGTTCGAGGGTGGCGTCGACGCCGGCATCGTTGCGGATCGCGCCGCCGGCGCGCACATCGAGCAGGCCTCGGGTGGCCAGCAGCTGGCCGCTGACCAGGTTGCGTCCGGCGCTGGCACGCAGCGCGCCGCCACCGAAGCGAGCGAGTCCCGTGCCGTTGTTCGCCGTGGCGGTGGCCGCCACCGCCTGCGTGCTTGGCGCCATCGCCAACCCGCTGCCGGCCGCGGCCGCATGCAGCTGATGCAGGTCCCGGCCGGCCTGCACCGTGATGTCGCCGCCGCCGAAGCTGGCGATGCCCTGCGCAAAGAGGTCGCTGCGGGCGAACCAGGCGATGGCCACCTCGTTCGAGGAAGCGCGCCACAGCCAGTCGCTGACCGAGCGCTGCTCCGTGCCGTTGGCCACGCCCGCCACATCGCGGCCGGCCTTCAAGGTGATGCGGCCGCCGCCGGTGGTGAAGGGGCTCATGCCGCTGCCGTCCAGCTCGGTCGCCAGCGACTCCAGCACCGGCGCGTGGATGGTGGTCGGTACCGGATCGGGGTCTCCGGGTTCTTCCGGCTCCGGGGTCGGTGTCGGGGTGGGCGTCGGAGTCGGAGGAGGTGTCGGCGTCGGCGGTTTCTCGCCGGGCTTGGTTGGCGAGCCCGGTGGCGGCGTGGTGCCGGTGCTGTTGTCGCCGTTGCCGGGCGAGGGCCGTTCGGCGCTGGCGGTTGCCTGCACCAGCAAGGCCTGCCGCCGCACGTTTGAGAGGCTCCAGGCCTCGGTCGAAACATCTCCAGCACCACCATCGCTCGGCGGTTCGGGATCGGCCACCTGGCCCACCGGCGTGCCGGTCGTGTAGAGCTTGGCGCTGCTGTTGAGCAGGCGGATGTCGCGGCCGGCCATCACCTCGATCTGCCCGACGGTGCTGCGCACCGCGACCTCGGGCGCCGGTTGGCCGGGCCGGGCGGCCGCGCCGATCAGCACCGAGCCCTTGTCCTCGGCCAGGCGCTCCAGCCCCAGCAAGGCGCGCGGGTCGGCGCCGGCCAGGTCGGCGCCGGCCACCAGGCGGATGTCGCCGGCCAATGCGGAGGTGCCGATCAGCCGTTCCGGGTCGTTCGGCGAGGGTCGGAAACCGGTGGCGAGGCTGCTCTTGAGCAGCAGATTGCCGGCCGCGCGCAGGGTCAGCGCGGTCTCGGCCGCATGCGGGGCGCGTCCGGCCTGCGCCTTGCTCAGCACCGGCAGTTGCCAGCTCTTGCTCAGGCTCAGGTCGCCATCGGCGCGCACCTCGACTCCGGCGCGCACGCGCAGCAGGGCCTGCAGGCCGGCTTGGCCACCGGACGCCAGGCGGGCCGCGATGGCTTCGGCCGTCTGCTGGCGTTCGCCCATGAATTCGGCGTTGTCGGCCAGCACGCGCTCCAGGCCCAGGGGCTTGCCTGCCGGCGGCGGTGTCGGTGTGGGCGGCGTCGGTACCGGCGTCATGCCATCGACCAGGTCATTGACGCCGGTGTAGACCCGCACCGCTTCGACATCGAGGCGGGCTACGCCGCGCAGCTCGCCGGCGATCGGCGCGATGCGCACATCCTGGCCCGCGGTGCGTGCGGCGCGTAGCTGCACCAGGCCGGCGGCCGGTGTCGCACCGGGGCCGGACAGGTCGATCAGGCTGCCCGCCTGCAGTGCCAGTTGGCCCTGTTCGCTGTTGAGCCAGACACTGCCGGCCCCGTCGGCCTGCTGCTGGTGGCGTGCCAGCAACTGGGCACCATCTGCCAGCAGCAGATCATCGCGGGCGTTCAGGCGGATCTGGCCGCCCTGGGCGGTCGACGCGTCGAGTCGCCCGGCCACACTGAGGCGACCGGCATCGCTGCTCAGGGTCAGCGAGGCGGCGCGCAAGGTCGTGCCGGCCGCCAGATGCTGATCGCCCTGGCGGTTGCGTACCTCGATGGCTTGCGTGAAGGCCTGCGGGCCGGCCTGTGCGACCAGGGCCGCAACGTGGGCCAGATCCAGTGCGGCGCGGCTGTCCAGCTGCAGGCTGGCGCCGCGCTCGAACGAGGCCGCCGCGGCCAGCAGCTGGCCGTCCAGGCGCAGCGCCCCTTCGGGCGCGGCCAGGTTGAGGCGGCCGGCATCGCCGTCGCCGGCGGCCGAGACATCGAGCCGGCTGCCGGCCAGCAGGCGCAGATCGCCATGCTCGCTGATGGCGCGCAGGCTGCCGGCGGCGATGTCGGCGCGCAGCGTGTCGCCGATGCTTTCGCTGCGGCCGGCCACGCTGACGCGGGCCCGACTGCCGAACACCAGATCGGCGTTGGCGCCGCTGGCGCGCAGCTCCAGCTGGGCGGCCGGCAGGTCCAGGGTGGTGTCGAGGTTCAGGCGCTGCGTGCGCAGCGACAGGCGCGCCGCCGCGACCGCATCGGCCGCACCCGTCGCCGCCGGCTGCGCGGCCGGGGTCTGCAGGTTCAATGTCCCGCCGATGCGCCAGTCCAGCTCGGCGGCCCGCACCGGGCCGACGCCTTCGGGGCGTGCGGCCTTCAGCACCGGCGTGTAGACCTGCAGATCGGCTCGCTCCAGGGTCAGCTCGCTGCGGCCACTGAACAGCAGGGCTTGCTCGGCGCGAAGCTCGGCGCTGCTCAATTGCCAGTGCTGGCTGCCGTCCAGCAGATGCAGCTCACCCTGGCGGGCACCCTGGCCGCTGGCGGCCAGCAGCAGCCGGCCTCCGGCGGTGTTGGCCGCGCCGGCGGTGGTGCCCGCTCCGGTGCTGTTGCCGAGATCGATGCGGCTCGCATGCACCGTCGCCAGGCCATCGCCCAGCACCCGCAGGCCCGGTGCATCCAGGCTCAGCCACGCCAGGCCCGGTCCCCCCAGGCTGGCACCGGCCAGGAAATCGAAGCCCGCATAGCTGCGCAGCAGCAGGCGCTCGGCCCCGCCCAGCTGGGCCAGCAGGCCGGCCCCCAGCAGGGTGCTGTCGTCCTGCAGCGGCGCATTGCCGCCGATCTGCAGCCGTGCCACGCCCAGGCCGACATTGGCCGCCTGCAGCCGTGCGTCGCCGGCCAGCGTGCTGCGGCCGGTGGCGTCCAGCAGCAGGCTGCCGCCGGCCGCGCTCAGCGTGCTGCCCGCGCCGATTTGCAGATCGCCGCGCTTGCGCTCGGCGCCGCTGCGCGTCAGTCCGGTCTCGCGATGGCCTGAGACCAGCAGGGCCGCGCCATCGCCCTCCAGCTGCCAGTTGCGGCCGGCGGTCTTGGTGTCGGTCGCCAGCGCCTCGAGCTTGCTTCCCTGGCCCAGGGTGAGCCGGTCCCGAGCCGCCAGCAGCAGGGTCTGGGCCTGCAATGCCGCGGTCTCGGGCGCCAGCTCCACGGTGCTGGCACGCAGTTCCAGCAGCTCGGGTGTGGCCAGTTTCTTCGGCGTCGCTCCGATCACCAGATGCTGGGCGCCCAGCGCCGACAGCTGGCCCGGGTCCAGATGCAGGGTGCCGGCGCGGGCCGGGCCGCCGATCTGGATATGTTCCGCACCGAAGTAGGCGCTGCCGGCCTGGCCCTGCTCGCCCTTGGCACCCTGGCCCGCGTCGAAACGGGCCAGGCCGCGAATCTGAGCCTGCTGGGTGGCGACCACCAGGCTGCCGGCATCGCGCAGCAGCGCCGGCCGGGTGAGGTCCCGGCCGGCCGCCAGGGCCGGGAAGAATTGGTCGGCGTCGGCCAGCCGGATCTCGCTGGACTTGCGCGCCTGGGCGGCGCTGAGCAGCTGCCAGGTGCTGGTCAGGGCCTCTTGTTCGCCGCTGCCGATCAGGCCCAGTCGGGCGCCCAGCAGCAGGCTGCCGTCGTCGCGCCGGAAGCTGGTGCCCAGGGCCAACGGCATCGCGCCGGGGCCGGCCGGCCGCAGCAGCCAGGCACCGTCCAGCATCGCATAGCGGGCCGGCAGCAGGGTGTAGGTGCCGGCGGGAACCGGTGCGCCCTCGCCGATCGTGATCTGGCGCCCCAATGCCGGTGCGCCCTCGTCGGCCCGGGCCTGCGTGCCCGAGCTCTGCACGCCCGGCACGATGGCATAGGCGCCGTCCAGGCCGGTGAACACATCGCGCGAGCCGCCCGGGCCCGGCACGAACTGCCAGGCGCTGAGCTTGCCGCCGCCGCGCAGGTCCAGCAGCGCGCCCGGCGCCACATCGACCGCCGCCGCATTGAGCGCGATCGCCTTGGTCGGCGCCGCGTCCAGCACCGCACCGGCGTTGGTGCCGGGTGTGACCCAGCGTTCGCCCGCCCAGGTGCCGAACAGGAATTCGCGGCCGGCCGCGCTGACCGAGGTCTCGCTGCCCGCCAGCAGGCTCAGCGTGCCGCTGGCCTGGAACTCGATGCTGCCGGCCGGCGCGCGCAGCCGCCCGCCCTGCACGATGCTGGCGGCCTTCAGCTTCAGGCTGCCGCCGGCGCTCCAGGGCAGGGCCGGTGCCGCGCCGTCCGCCGCGGCGATATCGAGCCGGCGTTCGCCGGCGTCGATGCCGAAGACCGTGTCGCTGGCGGGGAAGATCTGGCGTGCCGTCAGCCGGGTGTCGGCCGCGCTCGCCAGGCCGCCCTGGTAGCCGCTGGCCGTGGCCACGCCCTGCAGGCGCAGGTCGCCGCCGCTTCTCAGGGTCAGGTCTTGCAGACCCTGGGTCACCAGGGGGCCGCCCAGCACCATGAACTCGCCGGCGTCCAGCGTCAGCGCGGCACGGCCCGCCTGGGCCTGGGGCAGGGGGCGTGCCGCGCCGCCACCGCTGGCCGGGGTGACGGGCGTCCAGCCGTTCTGCCACTCCAGCAGCGGCGCCGCCAGCCGCGCCTGGGCCTGGCCCTGCAGCTGCAAGACCGGCGTGTCGAGCTTGAGGCCGCGGGCCAGATCGAGATTCACGCCATCGGCGATCGCGATGCCCTCCTGGGCGGCCAGGCTCAGCTCGGCCACGCCGCTGCCTCGCAGCAGCGCGGTCGACAGCGAGGCGCGGCCGCTCAGGCCGGTCGGTGCCGGCAGCAGATCGGCGCGCAGCGTATCGCTGCGGTGCTCCTCGGTGCCGACCAGCTCCAGCTGGCGCAGCGCCGGCAGCCCTTCGACGTTCTTGGTCACGAAGCCAGGCACCAGGCGGACCGACAGCGTGCCGCCGCCCTGGCCCGCACCGCCTGCATGGGCCCGCAAGCTGCCTTCCAGCACCAAATCCTGGTTGGCACTGATGCTGAGCGTGCCGGCGCTGCTGGCCAACTGGCGCAGCCGCTGCGTCGAGCCGCCCGGGCCCTGCTCCTTGACCAGCAACGCGCCGCTGGCGCCGCTGATGTCGATCACCGCGCCGCGCTGCCAGACCAGGCTGGTGCCATGGGTGTTGTCGCCGCTGGCGCTCAGGCTGACGGAGCCCCCCCCCAGCACCCGGCCCAGGGGCTGACCCTCGGTGCCCGGCTGCAGCTGGCGCCGGCCGGCCACATCGATGCGGCTCTTGGCACCCAGCCACAGGTAATGCGGAATCTTGTCGGCGTCGGCGGCCTTGACGGCCAGGCTGATCTGGCCGCCGGGCGCCAGCAGCTCGCCATCCATCGCCAGCGCGGTGGCGGCCGACAGCGAGAGTTTGGCACCCGGCTCCAGCGCGATGCCGGCCCCCTCGGCCACGCTCAGCCGGCCCTCGGGCCGGCTGCCGCCCAGGCCGCTGGAGGCCAGGCTCAGCTCGATCGCCTTGGGCAGGCCCTGGCGTGGTGCGGCCAGGGTCATCAGCTCGTCGATCGGGCTGCCGCTGGGACGGCTGCGTGCCACCGCCTCGGCATGCCACAGCTGCTGGGTTGGCGCCAGCCGGGTGCCGGCCGTCAGCTCCAGCGCCCGGCGGCCATCCAGCGTGAAGCGGCCGAAGCCGCCCTGGCTGAAGAATTCGGTGCCCAGTACCAGGATGCCCGGGGCGGCCGGCGCCGCTGCGCTGCCGCCGATGCGCAGGCCGGGCGCCGTCAGGCTCAGGTGGCCGCCCTGGGTCATCGAGAAGCCGCGCAGCTCGCCGCCCAGCTCGAGCCGGCGCGCCGCGGCATCGTCGGTGAAGGTGCTGCTGCCGGTGCTCAGCGTGATCGATCCGGCGGCGCCGCCGCAGATCTGTCCGGCCGCGCAGCCGGCCAGGCCGTTGGCGCCGGCCAGCAATGCGCCGCCCGAGACATCGAGCCGGCTGGCCGCGCCCAGGCTCACGCCGGTGCCACCGGAGATCAACAGCGTGCCGCCCTTCAACGTCAGCGCGCCAGCCTCCGGGTCCAGCGCGGCATTGCTCCATTGGCCGGCCACATCCAGCTTGGCGCCGGACTTGAGCTCGACCTTGCCCTGCAGGCTGTTCAGCACCAGGCTGCCGGAGGCGCCGCGGATATCGGCATCGACGCCGATGCGGCCCCGCTCGGACAGCAGCTGCAGGCTGCCGCGTGCCGGCAGGTTCAGCGCCGCCTGGCTGGCGATGTTGCCTTCGGCGGCGATCGTGATGTTCTGGAAGCCGGCGCTCAGCAGCCTGGTGGCGGCCAGGCCCGAATCGCCCGGCAACGCGGCCTGGGGCTCGTCGCCCCGTAGCAACTGCTGCCATTGCGCCGCGTCCAGCGGCGCGAGCTCGCTGCCGCCGATGCGGAAGTTCCGCAGCACGGCGCCGGCATAGGCGTTCGCGCCGAAATCCGCGTGGTGGCGGCTGGCGCCGAGGTTCAGGCTGGCCCCGGCCGGCAGCGCATCCAGGCCGATGCGCTGGCGCCGGCCCAGGGTGCTCTGGCCCGACAGCGCGCCGTCAAGCCGCACCAGCGGCGCCACCACGGCCAGGCTGCCGCCGCGCGCGCCTTCGGTATAGCCGGCCTCCTGGCGTGCCGGCATCACCGTGCCGTAGCTGACGATCGGGCCCCAGCGGTCGAATCTGGCCTTGTTGGTGCCGGCGTTGCTGATCGCGGTGTAGAGCAGGTCGCTGGGCGCGTTGTTCAGGTTGTAGCTCTTGCCGCTGGTGCTGAACAGCTGGGTCGGGCGCACCTCGGCATCCAGGTAGCGCAGCAGGCCACCGTCGACCGCGAGGCGCGATTCGGCATGGGACAGCACCGCCTCGCCGGCCAGCAGCTTCAGGCTGCCGCCCTGGGCCATGCGCTCGCTGGCGCTGCGCTGCTGGGCGCGGCGGTAGTTGTCCAGGCTGCCCAGGATCAGCGAGTCCTGGCGCGTGTCCAGGGTTACCTTGTTGCGGTAGAGCAGGCCTTCCTTCTGCAGCGGCGCATCCTTCAGGTCGTTGCTGCCCAGCAGCTCGGTCGTGACGAAATGGCGCGCCACGCTGAGTTCGGCATTGCGGGTGCCCGACAGGTCGATGCTGGCGCCGGCATCGATCAGGATGCGGCCACCCCCGGGGGCGAGCGCCTCCTTCTCCAACAGGCCGGCGCGGTAGTCGGGCTTGCTCAGGGCGCGCAGGCTGGCCTGGGCGGCCGGTGCAACGATGCTGGCTCCGCGCTCCAGGATGATGTTGCTGCCGGCCAGGTCCAGGCGCGAGCTGATGAAGCCGGCGTTGTCGTCCGTGCTCAGGGCCTTGCCGTCTGCGCCCTGGTCGGCCGCGTCGATCCTGATGCTGCTGCCGGCGCCCAGCCGCAACTCGCCGCTGACTCGCGCGCGCTTGTAGAAAATGTCTTTGGTCTCGAAGGCCTCGACCACTCCCCCCTGGGCCAGCAGCAGCACCGAGCCGTTCTGCGCGACGCTGGTGCTGGCGCTGATGCGGCCCGACTGGTTGACCGCCATGCCCACCAGTGTGGTGTTGCCGCGCGGGGTGTGGATCAGGCCGCCGGCCTCGTTGGCGACCCGGCCGTCGCCCGCGCTGCCCAGCTTGTCGCGGCCCACCTCGACCAGTAGGCCGCGCAGCGCCGGCACCGCCGGGTTGCTCTCGGCGGCGTAGAGCGGCTCGGCGGTGGGCAGCTTGTAGTAGACCTCGGCGCCGGCACCCAGCACCACCTGGCCGCCCGGCGCGCTGAGCGTGCCGGCGTTCTGGACATCGCGCGCGAACAGGAAGATGCGGCCGCCCTCGGCGGTCTTGATCTCGGCGCCCGCGTCGACGTGAACGAAATTCTTGCTATTGATGAAATCGCCGGCGGCACCATCGAAGCGGAAGGCCGGAGCGGCGCCGGTGATGTTGGCGACGAAGCCGTTTCGGTAGTCCTCTTCCCTGGGCTTGAGCGCGGTGGCGACCAGGTTGCCGACATCGACGCTGGCGCCGCGGCCGAACAGGATGCCGTTGCGGTTGTAGATCAGCACCTCGCCGCCCTTGGTGGCGCTGAGCTTGCCGAAGATCTGGCTGGGGGCCGTGCCGTCGACCCGGTTCAGCGCGCTGGCGCCGGCCTGAGCCATGTCGAAGGTCACCGAACTCTCGGCGCCGATGTCGAAGCTGGCCCAGTTGTAGATGGCGCGCGCGCTGTCCTGCTGGATGCGCATGTCCTGGCCGCCGCGCGCGTTCGCCGTGGTTTGCGGCGCATTGCGCGGCCCCTGCCCATAGACCCGCCAGCCTGCCGCCGGCTTGGGCACGGCGTTCACGGCGGGCGGCACCGACACCCGCGTCTGCGCCGGCGAGCTCAGCGGCATCGCCATGGCCAGGGCCGCCACCAGCGGATGCAGCAGCCAGCGGCGGCTGTGGTGGGCGTTCGGGCGGCGGGCGGCGGCGAGGCTGTGGAGCGATGACATGGCGTGGACTTCTTCGGTCGGGCGATCGTTCGGGCGAAAGGGCTGCGGCTCAGAAGCGCAGCGCGGCGCGCAGATGCAGGTGGTCCTGCGGCGCGCGGCGATTCGGCAGGTCGCGGTGGCGGCGGCCCCAGTCGAGGTTGAGGGACAGGCCGGTGCTCAGCGCCAGCCGCAGGCCGACGCCGCCGGACAGCAGCGGCACGCGGCGTTGCTGGCCCGGTTCGGGGTCGAACAGGCTGGCGGAAGCGGCATCGGCGAACAGATGCAGGCCCAGCTCGCTGAAGGGCGGCAGGTTCGCGCCCTCGAAGGCGCGCAGCAGGGCCGGTGCGTAGTTGCGGCTGCGCAGCTCCAGCGAGCCCAGCCAGCCGAAGTCGCCGGCCGCCACGCCCTCGTAGTAGCCGCGCACCGTGTCGGCGCCACCCAGCGAGAAGCGCTCCGAACTGGGCAGCGACTGGGTGGCCAGCTGCGCGCCGAAGCGCGCGGCGAGCTCCACCGGCCCCAGGCGCTGCTGGCCGCGCCAGTCCAGCTTCAGGGTCGAGAAGCCGCCATCGGCGCCGCGGTTCTTGCAGGCGAACTGGTCGTCGCGCACCACCGTGCCGTCGGCCAGCTGGCAGTCGATCTCGCGGTAGAGCAGGCGGCGCAGGCCTATCGTCGCGGTGAGGCCGAGGTTGTGCTGCGAGGTCGGGCCGAACCAGGTGCCGTTATAGGCCGCCTGCAGCGGCATGTAGCGCAGCGGGTTGGCGCTCAGCGCGGCGGCGCCCGCGCCGCGACCCAGGCTGACGTTCTCCTTCAGGTCCTTGAAGTCCAGCCCCAGGCTGAGGCTGTGCACCGATTCCGCCAGCGCGCGCGACAGGCTGTAGCGCAGGCCCAGGGTCACGCCCTTGCCCAGCACATTGACGCCGCCCAGGCTGTCGACATCACTGCTGGAATTGACCGCGGTGAAGGTCAGGGCGTCGCCATCGGTCAGCGGCACGGTGTAGTTCAGCACCACGATGCGCGACTCGCGGCTGTGCATCGGCGCGCCCATCAGGGTCAGCGCGATCGCATGGTCGCGCTGCAGCAGGTTGTCGTAGCGCAGATGCAGCGCGGCGCGCAGCGGATCGGTGTCGGCCGAGGCGGCATTGCTGAACTCGATGCTGCCGGACAGCGGCAGCTTGTCCTCCACCTTCAGCTCGGCCTCCACCGTGCCGGGCTGGCGGCCCGGCCGCAGCACCGGCTGCACGCGCCGCTCCTCGCCGCGGCTGAGCGCCGCCAGCTGCTGCTGGACGAGATTGAAGTTGGGCACCTGGCCGGCCGCCAGTTCGCCGACCGCCGCGCGGATGCGGCCCTGGGCGTAGTAGCGCGAACCGGTCACCGCCAGGCGCTCGACCCGCCCCTCCAGCACCGCCAGCCGCACCACGCCACCTTCGACGCGTTGCTCGGGCACGTCGACGAACACGGTCAGGTAGCCTGCGCCCTGGTAGGCCTTCTCGAGCGCGGCACGCGCCGCGTCGACGTCGGCGATGCTGCGGCCCTCGCCCAGGAAGGGCAGCACCGCCGCCTCGATCTGCAGCTCGGAGAGCCGGGTGTTGCCCTCGATCTGGAACTCG
The DNA here is from genome assembly GCF_015624425.1 of Roseateles sp. DAIF2. Lineage (NCBI taxonomy): Bacteria > Pseudomonadati > Pseudomonadota > Betaproteobacteria > Burkholderiales > Sphaerotilaceae > Roseateles > Roseateles sp. DAIF2. Next base: position 1,978,912 of record NZ_CP049919.1, read on the forward strand.
AGGATGTCAAAGCGCGGGGCTGCGGCGGCTGCATCGGTGGCGGCCGCGGCCTGTGGCGCACCCGGCTGGGCCAGCGCGGGCAGGCTCAACGCGGCCGACAGCAGCAGCAGGGCGGCTGCGGCGGGACGCGCAGGCGGCGGCGACAAAAAAAGCAGGGGCCGCACCCGCTCGCCGCGGGCGCGGAACGTGAATTTTTCCATGGTTTCAGTGTGGCGGCCGCCGGTGAAACGGCGGTGAACCGCCATGGGTCGAATGGCTCATGGCGGTGGGTGGCGCGACGCGGCCGCGCCGTTTGGCTTCACTTCACTTACTTGTAACGCCGCAGTGGCGTGCAGCTCTTGAGCGCGCCACGTGCGGTGGCCGAGACAAAGCTGCGCGTCACCGGGTCCAGGTCTTCCCAGGCCATGCCTGAACTGAAAGAGGGGTGCGCCAGATGCCCCTCCTGCAGCTCCGGATGCCGCGCGGCCAGGGTGGCCGGCGCGCCCAGGCTGGCGCGCAGGTCCCGCAAGAAGGCTAGCTTGGCGCCCGTCGGCGCATTGGCGCCGGTCTTGGCCCACAGCATGGTGGTCGCGTAGAACAGCGGGTATTCGCCCTCGGCCGCCGCCTGGCGGCGTGGCGCGGCCTGGCTGAGCTTGACGAAGCGGTAGCCCTGATCCAGCCATTGGCCGTTGACCCAGGAGCGCGGCGCGTTCTCGCGCGCCAGGATGCCCAGGCCATAGGCCCCTTCCAGCCCCTCGACGCCCTCGCCCAGGCAGCTTTCCAGCTCGCCCGCGCTGTCGACCGCGCGGATGCTCAGCATGCCGGTGGCGCCGAAGGCTCCGCCGCCCTGGTTGGATGGGATGTAGGCCGATGTGCCATTGCAGGGATTGCTCGCAAAATGCACATTGCTGACCGCCTGGGTGCCGTTGCCGGCCTTGTAGCGGCAGATATTGAGCTTCTTGCTGTGGATGGCCGCATCGACGCTGGGTGGTATCAGCAGGTTCCAGCCCTTCTTCTGGGCGAGGCTGCCCAGCAGCTGGGCGGTCAGCGCGCCGCGCATGAAACCCTCGGGCAGGCTGGGCATGGCCTCGGGCGTCTCGTCAATCTCGGCGGCCGCGGTGTCGACCAAGCCCTGGGCCTTCTGCAGCGCCAGGTACAGGCGCTTGTTGACCGCGACGCCATAGAGGGTCTGCACCAGTTCGTGGGTTTCCAGGTTCTCGGTGTTGCGACCCGCGCCATAGTTGATCGACGCTTCCATCAGCGATGGCTCCACGTCGGAGAAGCCCGCATCGGCGAGGGCCGGCTGGGTCGTCGTGCAGAGGTAGTCGGGCCGGCGCACATCCTGCTGTTGGCCTCCCGGCTGCGGCGCCAGGCCGCTAGGCCGGCAGCCGGCGGCATCGACCCTGAGGTGCTGCTGGTTCGCATCGGCGGTGAGCAGCGGCGCCACGCCCTGCTGGGCGTCGCCGAGGTCGCGCTTGCTGAGCAGCAGCGGCGTGCCCGGGCCCCAGTCGCCCATCGTGGTGTTCAGGCGCAGCGCATAGGCACGGTGCTGATGGCCCCGGGCGTCGTTGAAGAAGTAGACGGAAAAACTGCCCGGCTGGGCCAGTTGCTGCAGATGCCCACCGATCAGCAGGCGCAGCGAGGAGGCGCCGCTCAGGCGGATCTCCTGCAGGCGCCCGGCGGCACGCTCGGCGCTCACCTCGGCCGGGCTCAGGGCTCGGGCGGCCGGGGCGGCGAACAAGGCGGCCGCCACTGCGGCCAGGGTGAGCGTGGTCTTGAGGAAGCGGGGCGGCCTGTGAGTCGCGGACGGTTTGACGATGACCGTGGGTGCTGACGTGCTCATGAATGACATCCTCCCTGGATGTGTGGTTGGTGGTGACGAAACTGGGTCTGGTGGCTACAGGTCTTTGCCTGTTCATCCACCCATCAATCCATCCATCTACTTGCCCGTCCGCCCGCGCCACAGCCGCCACCACCGGCCTTGACCGGTGGTGGCTTCGCTCATTCACTTCTTTCTCATTTTTGCGGCTGATCTGCAGCGGCAGCGGCAGCGGGGCAGCTCGGCGGGCAAGCGCCGCCTTGTTCTCTAGACCAGGTCTTCGCGGTGAAGATGGCGCCGGCGCGCCTGCAGCGCGGCCAGGCCGGCCAGGCCCAGGCCCAGCATCAGCCAGCTCGATGGCTCGGGCACAGCCGAGACCGTGGCGCCGCCATTGGGCGTCCAGCCGGCGAACTCGCCGGCCGGGGCGGCGATGAAGCGGGTGCTGTTGTTGCCGATGACACCGGCGGCGAAGTCGGTGCGAGCGCGGCGCTGCAGGCCCAATGCCGTACTGACCTTGGTGACGGCCGTTTCCTGCGTGTAGCTCAGGATGTACTCGCCCTTGGCATTGACGGCCAGGCCCCAATAGCCGTCATGGCCGGCGTTGTCGAACTCGTCGACGAGGAGCGGTCCGTACATGTCCCCATTGCTCGATGTCGCGTAGTAGAACCAGGACGAGTTGCCGATGCGGTTCATCGAGTCGGGGCCACCTCCCTTCCACGTGCCATCCTTGAGAACGGAGTCGCCGCCGAAGAAGCCTGGGAAGTTCTCGAACTCGACGCTGGAGCCATTGACCTGGAAGTCGGCTTCGGTCAGGTTCGTAAAGTCGGTAACACCCGGCCTGTAGTGGCTGTTGTTTGGATTGGTGCCATTAGAGCCCCCGGGGCCGACCGCCCAATTTATTCCACGTAGGCCGGTGACGCCTGCGAAATTGTCCACGGCGTCGTTGAACTCTTGGTTCTTGAAGGTCCCGCCTCCCTTGAGCAGGGCCCAGTTGGGATTGACGGTGCCTGCAGCCGTCTCATGCCGCAAGGTGGTGAACGCAAATTTCTCATGGGGCTCGAACCCGAAGCCGATTCCGCCCACTCCGTAGATCCCCCAGCGCTGGTTGGCCTTCTCGGTCGAGACCGACGAAAAAGTCTGGAAATTGGGGTCGCTATTCAGCGGGTCGAAGAACTTCTGGTAGCCCGCGTCCTGCTGGGCATAGGTAAAGAAATTGTCCTTCTGATCCTCGCCCTCGATATAGGGCTTGGCCGTCAGGCCCAGGTCCTTGGTGTACTGGACCTTGGCGACCGGATCGTAGATGACGAGGAACAGCTCGGGGAACGATGCGGCTTCGGGATTGACCGCGCTGGAGCCGGAGCGAATCGCGGCCCCGGCCGTGCCACCGATGAGCAGGGCCGCGGCGGCCACGGCGGTTCTTCGGCGCAGGAGCCTCGGCGTGAGACGGGGGACAGGCGACAAGGGCTTCATGGTGGGTTCGATCCTCAAATCAAATCGGTTCGGTTCAAGTTTCGGCGGCCGCGGATCGCCTTCTTGCAAGAGCAGGTAAAAAGAGCCCAGGGGTGCGATGACCCCTGGGCCGGCTGCGGCTCTAATCCTTAACAGCCGCGCTGAATGACCTGCTGTTTACTTACTTGGCCATGCGCACCGGGGTGCAGCTCTTCGCGGCGGCGCGGGCGGTGTGCGAGGTGAAGGCCTTGACCTCGGGCGCCAGGTCGTCCCAGGCGGTGCCGGCCGGGATGGTGGCGGGCGTGGCGACCAGGCCGGCCTGCAGGTCCGGGTCCAGCTGGGCCAGCACGGAGGCCTTGCCGATATTGGCGCGCAGGGTCTTCAGGAACTCCAGCTTGTCGCCGGTCGGGGCGTTGGCGCCGCTCTTGGCCCATTGCATCGTCGACTCGGTGACGAACTCGTAGCTGCCGTTGATCACGTTTGCGCGTTCCGGGGCGACGCCGCTGAGCTTGACGAAGCGATAGCCCTTGTCGCCACCGTTGGCGCGCGGGTTGTTCTCGCGGCCGATCACGCCCAGGGCGTAGGCATCGCCGGCAGCATCCTGCGCCGTCTTGCCCAGGCAGTCCTCGACGTTGCCGGTGCTGGCGCCGGCCACGATGGTCAACGCGCCGGTTGCGGAGATCGCGCCACCGCCGGCGTTCGACGGGATGTAGGCGCTAGCGCCGCCGCAGGGGTTGTTGGCGAAGTAGGCGTTGGAGGCGGCCTGGGTGCCCGAGCCTGCGGTGCGGCGGCAGACGTTGACCTTCTTGCTGTTGACGGCGGCGTCGACCGAGGTCGGGATCAGCAGGTTCCAACCCTTCTTCTGGGCGTTGCTGCCCAGCAGCTGGCCGGTCAGCGCGCCGCGCACGAAGGTGGCGGGGATGCTGGGCTGCTTGGCTGCGTCCTCGTCGATGTCGTTGCCGCTGACCAGGCCCTGGGCCTTCTGCAGGGCCAGGTAGAGCTTCTTGTTGACGGCCACGCCGAACACGTTCTGCACGAAACCGGCGGCGTCGAGGTTGTCGACCGCGCGGTTGGCACCGGCGTTGATCGGGGCTTCCAGCAGGGCCGGCTCGACGTCGGACAGGCCGGCGTCGGCCAAGGCACCGGCGGTGCCGGCGCAGGTGAAGGTGGGCTTCTGGATGTCGGTGGCCGGCGAGGCGTTGGCGGTCGCGACGCAGGAAGCGTCAACCACCATATGGGCCTGGGTCGCATCGGCGGTGATGATCGGGCCGACGCCCTGGCCGGAGCCGCCGGCGTCGCGCTTGGTCACCAGCACGGCGGTGCCGGCGGGCCAGTTGCCGACCTGCACGGCCAGGCGGAAGGCGTAGGCGCGGTGGTTGGCGCCGGCGGCGTCGTTGAAGTACACGTCCAGGGTGGTCGGGTTGGCGACTTCCTGCAGATAGCCACCCAGAGCCAGGCGCAGGGCCGAGGCGCCGGCGATGCGAACTTCCTTCAGGTTGCCGGCATTGCGCTCGGCGACGACTTCGGCGGGGGTCAGGGCTTGCGCCGAGCCCAGGGCGGCCAGCGAGGCCAGGGCGATGACGGTGTTGCGGATCTTCATGATGATGGTGCTTTCAAGAAAGATGATGCAGAGGTTGATTCCGGACAAGGCTCCGCCCGCGGCGCTCGTCAAGAGGGCGCCGGGGAGAGGGACCTTGGGATCAGTCGGTCGTCTTGATCAGGCCTGGCGGCGGCGCGCCATGAAGCCGACGGCGCACAGGCCGGCCAGCAGCAGCGCATAGGTGCTGGGCTCGGGCACGGTGCTGGCAGCGATGATGTTGTTGCTGTCGAAGGTGACCGTGGTGCTGGCGTTGGCGAAGGAGGAGGCCAGGACCAGCTCGTTGATGTCGGCGCTGGACGAGGTCAGGTAGGCCATCTTCAGGCTGCTGCCGATCGAGCCTTGCTGCTTGTAGTAGCCGGCGAAGTCGACATAGCTGCCCAGATAACCCTCGGTGCCGGCGGCCTGGGCCAGCTCGATGTTGGCAGCGCCGGTGCCGGCGGCGATGTCGCTGACGGCGAAGATGTTGGCGAAGTTGCCGACGGCGTCGTTGAATGCCTGGTTGGTGACGCCGTTGACGGGTTGGTTGGCGGCCACGGTGGTGAAGGCGTTGATCTCACCGGGTTCGAAGCCGAAGCCGATCGGGTTGGCGGCGATCACGCTCCACTTGGTGTCGCTGCCACCGAAGGCCAGGAACTTGTTCCACTCGGCGCCTTGCACCGAGATGTTGAAGTTGCCGTTGGCCTGGAAGGCGGAAGCGGTGATGCCCAGGTCCTTGATGAAGGAGCCCTTGGCGTTGCTGGCGATGAACACCAGCTCGGACTCGCCGAACACGCCGTTCTGGCCGGTCTTGATCTCGGCGAAGGCCGAGCCGGTGGTGGCCAGCAGGGCGGCCAGGGCGATGGTCTTGAATTGCATATGTGATCTCCGATCTATGAACTTGGCTGGGATGACTAATTGCTTGTTGCTTGATTGATAGATAGTCGAACGAAGCCCGCAGCGAACTCCCTCCCTCATCTATCCCTCGCTTCACCGCCTGGGCGGCCGCTGCCAGGGCGCAGCGGTGAATGCTGCGACTGGAGGCGGGCTTGGGCGTCGGGGGCGAGTGCTGGGCAGCGCCCCCGGCTCTAAAGAACGACTGTTGTCATTTCGACAGGAGGACTTTCGCAGTCGACGGTGACAGGCGTTGGAGGCGCCGTGAAGGGCTTTGCAGCCCTTTCGGACTATGACCCTAGGTCCAGCAGTTGACCGTTTGCCCCTCCTCGACGGTCTTGGCAAGTCAGTGTCTTGGTGTCTTTGGATATGTTGTTCACCACTTCGGTGATGAATGAACACTGCGAACCCGCTGGTCTGGCGCTTCGGGCCGCTGGCGGTGTTGCTTCTCCTCGTGGGCAGGAGCCCACTTCGTCGTCGCGCCTAGCCCGCGACCCGCCTCGCCAGCCCCTCGGGCTCGCCCAACTGCCGGATCTAGGGTGACCCTCAGCGTTTAGGCGCCTCGAACAGCGCCAGGCCCGGCAACTGGTGGTGGTCCAGCAAGTTGAGCGTCATCGCGCAGGCCACGGCCTGGGCGCGGTTGCTGGCCCGGAGCTTGCGCAGGATCTTCTGCACATGGTTCTTCACCGTCAGCGCGCTGATGCCCAGACCCTCGCCGATCTGCTGGTTGCTCTTGCCTTCGCGCAGCCAGGCCAGGATCTGGCGTTCGCGTTCGGTGATGCCGGTGGGATGCGCGCCCCGCTGCGGCTGCATCGACGGCATGGGGCTGAGCTCATGCTCGAAGTTCTGCACGCGCTGCCAGGTCGCATGGATATGCGGCAGCAACAGCTCCAGATGGCGGCATTGCGCCGGCGTGGCTTGAGCGCCGACGCGCGCGAACACGTAGAAGCCCTCGATCTCGCTGGGGCGCTGGGGCCGCGACAAGCCGTGCACCAGCATGTCGCCGACACCGGCGTCGATGAGCACCTGGGTGTCCGGCGAGACGCCGTCGTCGGGCGCCATGATGCCGGTGCTGACCGGCCGGCAGCGCGCCTGCAGCCAGACCAGCTGCAGCCGCTGCATCAGGGGGCTGGTGTTGCGGCTCAGCGCCGACAGCAAGGCATCGGGCAGCGGTACGGTGTTGAAGACATCGAACACCAGCTCGCGCGCCGCGCGCTTGTAGGCGCCGCAGATGGCCAGCTGATGCGGCAGCAGCGGCTGCAGATGGCTCTGCATCCAGACGAAGAACTGGTAGCGCCGCCGCACCTCCAGCGCCGAGTCCGCCGCCCGCATCAGGGCCTCGGCCTCCAGACTTCCTTTTGTCGTCAAGATGCCGCTCGGGTCAGGATTGCTCATGAAAACATGGATGCGGTTGAGAACAGGGCAGAGCGGGCCGGCAACCAAGCCATGTTGCCGGCCGCCGCTGCGAACGTTGCGCAATGTAAAGCGCGTGGATGACCCTGCGTTGAAGGAATTTGCGGGTCATGGACCGTTCGGCTCATGGGGCGCGGCCCGCCTGCGCCGGATGCCTCATTCGGCGCGGATCGTGACCTCGCCGCTGCCTTCCAGCTGCACCGACAGCGCCTCGCCGGCGGCGTTCTTGCCCTGTAGATTGACGACCTCGAGCATCGAGACCACACCGGCCGCGCCCGAGCGTACGCGCAGCGGCAGCGAGACCTGGCCCAGCGGCGGCAGCTCGAAGGGGAGGCTGCCGGTATTCGGTGCGTTGCCAGCCTCGTCCGGCGCGAACAGGCTCAGGTCGTAGCGCAGTTCGCCGCGCAGCAGATGCTTGGACTTGTTGTGCAACGACACCGACAGGGCTTCACCGATCTTGGCGCTGCCGCCGGTCTGGATCTCGACGCTCGGCTCCGCGTCGGCGCCGTACTCGCCGTCGGCCGCTTCGGGCGCTGGCGCCGCCGGATCGGCCGCCTCCGCTGCCGCTGCTGCGGTCGAGGCCGCGACAACGCCGCGCCGTAGGCGCAGGCTGGTCGCCGCCGGATCGGCGTCGCGCCCGCTGTGCAGCGTCAGCAGCGCGGCATCGGGCAAGGGCGCGGCCCGCTGCAGCCGGGGGGTGAGCAGCAGCACGATGTCGCCGCGGTTGCGTGTGTCCTCTGCGACGCCGAACAGGCGCCCCAGCAGCGGCAGGCGGGACAGGCCGGGCAGGCCGCGCGCCTGTGCGCGCTCGTCCTCGCCGATCATGCCGACCAGCAACTGGGTCTCGCCATCGCGCAGACGCACCACGGTGCTGGTGCTGCGCTGGCCGATGCGGTAGGCCGTGGCCGGTGGATCGCCGGCGGAGCGAACCTCGCCCAGCAGATGCTTGAGATCCATGTCGAGCGAGATCACGATCTCGCCATCGGGCAGGACCTGCGCCTGCAACGCCAGTTTCAAGCCGACATCCTGGTAGCTGATGCTGGTTGTCAGGCCGATGTTGGGGCCGGCGATGCTGCTGAACACCGGCAGCTTGCTGCCCAGCACAAGGCTGGACTTGTCGCGGTTGCGCAGGCGCAGGCGCGGATTCGCGAGCAGGGTCGCGTACCGGCGATCGCTGCGCAGATGGGCCGCCAGCGCCGGGTTCGCGACGCTGCTGATCAGTTCGCGCCCCGATCCCCAGGGCATCTGGGTGGCGCCGCCGGGCAGGCCGCGCTGGATCGAGGCCGGCCAGTCGATGCCCAGTTCGCTGCCGAAGTCGCTCGACACCTCGATCAGCTCCAGCTCGACCGTCAGCTCGGCATCGGGGCGGTCCACCCCGGCGACCAGGCGTTCGGCCAGGTCCACGGCCTCGGGCGTGTCGCGCATCACCACCAGGTTGAGGCGCTCATCGATCGCCAGGTCGCGGGTCTTGAGCATGTCGCGCAGCAGGGTCTGGACCTGCTTCGGGTCGGCGCTGTTCAGATAGAAGCTGCGGGTCTGCAGGTCCTGGTGTTCGCGTTTCTTGGCCGGGGTGGCCGGGTAGATCAACAGGGTGTTGGGTGTCAGCCATTTGCGCTCGAGCTGCTGCAGCTCCAGCAGCAGTCGCAGTGCCTCGTCGACATTGGCGTGGCGCAGCGACAGGGTCAGCCGGCTGTCGGTGCGGACGTCGCGATCGAAGGCGAAGTTCAGGCCACTGTGACGGGACAGGGTTTCGAACGCGGTGCTCAGCCGGGTGTCGCGGAAGTCCAGCGCCAAGCCCCTGGATGCTGGCTGGCTGGAAGTGGCCCCGATAGAGCCGGACATCAGCAGCAGCGCCGACGAGACCGCGAGAAGCTGTAGAGCCCGGCGGATGCCGCGGGGCAGCACGAGAAGTCTGGAGGGCACGGGCGGGCTGAGGGATGGATAGGTCGAGAGAGGAGGAGCGCTTCGCCGAAACGGGCCATCTTGGAGGCGGTCGGTGACCACGCGATGACGCGAGCGGGGCTTTTGGTCCCCTGACCGCCGGCTGTCATGCGCTGTTCACGACGGCGCAATAGGGTGTCGCCCATGCTGACCCGACACCTTCCAACTGCCATGCGCTCCATCGCCCCCCGACTCGCTCCCACCCTGATCGCCGCGGCCAGCGCGGCGCTGCTCTGCGGAGCCTCCTCCGCGCCGCCGCGCGCAACGCAGGCGCCTGCGGCGTCGGCGGCCTTGGTGCGGGAGCTGGTCGTCAAGCTGGGCACGCCACAGCCGACTGCGGCCTTGCTGCGCGAGCAGGGCCTGCGCGAGGTGCGGCCGCTGGGCTCGGGCTGGTGGGTACTGGCCAGTCGGGACGCGCTCGATGCGTCGCAGCTGGAGCGTTTGTCGGCTGCGCTGCGCGCAGCGCCCGGGGTCGAGGCCGTGCTGGGCCAGGCACGCGAGCAGCGCGCGGCGGTGCCCAACGACACGCTGTTCGCCAGCGAGCAATGGTGGCTGGGCGATCCGGCTGCGACCGGCAGTGCCGGTCTGGCCGGCTTCACCAAGGCCTGGGACCTGAGCAAGGGCAGCACCAACCCGGTGATCGCGGTGCTGGACTCGGGCCTGACCGCCCATCCGGACCTGCAGGCCAACATGCTGCCGGGCTACAACTTCGTCAGCAAACCCGAGTACGCCAATAACGGCGTGGGCCGCAGCAATAGCGCCGACGATCCGGGTGACGCGTTGACCCAGGCCGAGTTCGATGCCAACCCGGCGCTATGGGATGGCTGCGTCGTCAACGCGAAGAGCAGCTGGCACGGCACCCTGGTGGCCGGCCAGCTCGGCGCGGTCACCAACAACGCCGCGGGCGTGTCCGGCATCAACTGGAATGCCCGTGTCCTGCCGGTGCGGGTGTCGGGCAAATGCGGTGCGGCGGTCGCCGACATGGTGGACGGCATGCGTTGGGCCGCAGGCCTGCCGGTGGCAGGCGTGCCGGCCAACCCGAACCCGGCCAAGATTCTCGTGATCGGCTTCGCCGGGCTCTACTCCTGCAATGTCAACGACGCCAATGCCGATGTGGCTGCGGCGGCCCGGCTCTATGGCGACACCATCACCGAGCTGCGTGGCCGCGGTGTGATGATCGTCGCGGCGGCCGGCAATCTGCGCAGCGCGGTCGGTCGGCCGGCCAGCTGTGCCGGCGTGTTCGGCGTGGCTGCGGTCAACCGCCAGGGCTTCAAGGCCTTCTATTCGAATTTCGGCAGCGAGGTGAAACTGGCCGCCACCGGCGGCGATGCCGATAGTGGCAAGACCTGCGACAGCCTGCTGGCCGATGGCGGTGTCGTCTCGACCACCAACAAGGGGGCGGCCGCGCCGCAGGCCAGCGGCTGGGGCTATGGCGCCGTCAGCGGCAGCAGCTTCGCCGCGCCGCAGGTGGCCGGTACGGCCGCGCTGATGTGGGCGGCCAATCCGGCGCTGACCCTGGCCCAGGTCGAGGCGGGGCTGCAGATCAGCGCGCGCCCACATGCGGTGGCCGCGGCGTTGGGCGCTTGCAGCGCCGCCAACCCCAGCCGCTGCAGCTGCAGCACCAGCAGCTGCGGAGCCGGCCTGCTCGATGCTGAGCAGGCCCTGCGCTATGCCCAGGCGCCGACCAGCTACACCGCACCGACCCGCAGCCCGGCCAGCCTGAGCGGCAGCGCGCTGGACAGCTGCGGATCGTTGCAGGGCAGCAAGCCGCTGCCAACGCCGACGCCCACACCGACCCCGACTCCAACCCCCACGCCGACGCCAACCCCGACTCCGACGCCGACACCCACCCCCGAAACCGGTGGTGGCGGTGGTGGGGGCGGAGCCGGTTCGCCGCTGTGGCTGCTGGCGCTGGCCCTGAGCATGGCGGGCCTGCGGCGCAAGGAAGAAGACGCCGTGTCGAAGTCCTGAGCCGATGCCCTTCAAGTCGGGGTGCGGCGCATGAGCCGAATGGCTCTGCCGCGTCATGGCCGCGTCGCCCGTGCCTCGCATAGTGAGCTGCTTCAGGCCGTGTTGGGCGGCCCGACATCCCCACCATCACCAGGCAGGAGCTTTGCATGAAGGGCATCAAACATCCGCGCAATGACCAGACGCTCAATCCGTCGGGCAATGTATCCATCCATACGGTCATCGATGCCGTCGACGACAGCCGCCGCCTGTTCGTCAAGGGCTCGGCCAGCGCCTCCGCGCTCGCCGCCGCCGGCGGCCTGACCCTGTCCGGCCTGAGCGCCACCGTCGAGGCCGCGCCGGTGCCGGCGTCGCTGGGTTTCCCGGGCATCGGCTTCGAGAACGTGCCGGCCTCGCTGGCGCCGGTGGCCGACCGCGTGCGCGTGCCGGCCGGCTATACCGCCGAGCTGTTCGTCGCCTGGGGCGACCCGATCGTGGCCGGCGGCACGGCCTTCGCGCCCGACGCCAGCAACAGCGCCGCCGAGCAGGCCCGCCAGTACGGCGCGCATACCGACGGCATGGCCTTCATCCCCTTCACCGGCACCGATGGCAAGCCCAGCGCCGAACGCGGCCTGCTGTGCGCCAACAACGAGTACACCCACGAGGAAATCCTGCACGCCGACGGCCAGGCCAACTTCAGCATCGCCAAGGCCCGCAAGTCGCAGGCCGCCCATGGCGTGTCGGTGCTGGAAGCGCGCCGCCGCGACGGCAAGTGGAGCGTGGTGCGCAACTCGCCCTACGGCCGCCGCATCACCGCCAACACCCGCATGCGCGTCTCCGGCCCGGCCGCCGGCCATGCGCTGCTGAAGACGGTCGAGTTCCAGATCGGCGAGCAGGGCAGCTTCGCGACCGGCCGCAGCAGCGACGGCTTCACCGCCTATGGCACCGTCAACAACTGCGCCAACGGCATCACGCCCTGGGGCACCTATCTGACCTGCGAGGAGAACTGGAACGGTAACTTCGGCGCCAGCGCCGCGTTGCCCGCGACCGGCGCCAACGAGGCCGGCAAGCTCTACAACCGCTACGGCGTCGTGGCCGCCGGCTTCGGCTACCGCTGGCACGAGGTGGATCCGCGCTTCGACCTGGCCACCAACCCGAACGAAGCCAACCTGTTCGGCTGGGTGGTCGAGATCGATCCCTTCGATCCGAAGAGCGTGCCGGTCAAGCGCACCGCGCTGGGCCGCTTCAAGCATGAGAGCGCCCAGTACGTGGTCGACGACGAGGGCTATCTGGCCGTCTACATGGGCGACGACGAGCGCAACGAATACATCTACAAATTCGTCAGCGCCGCCAAGTTCAACCCCGGCAACCGCGCCGCCAACCGCGAGCTGCTGGACAGCGGCACGCTGTATGTTGCGCAGTTCGGCGCCGACCTGCGCGGCCGCTGGATCGCGCTGCTGCCCGGCACCCTGGGCGTCGATGGTGTCGCGCTGCGCGACAACCCGAACTTCGCCGGTGCGAACGATGCCGAGGTGCTGGCCAAGATCCTGATCAAGGCCCGCATGGCGGGCGATGCGGTCGGCGCGACGATGATGGACCGCCCGGAGTGGACCGGCGCGCGCCCGCGCATCGGCGGCTTCAAGAAGATCGAGATCTACTGCACGCTGACCAACAACAACCGCCGCGGCAGCGCCACCCCGGCCAGCGCCAACAAGGCCGACGGCAGCACCACCGCCGCCAGCGCCCGCCCCGCGGTCGACGCCGCGAACCCGCGCGCCGACAACATCTACGGCCACATCATCCGCTGGCGCGAGGACGGCGACTCGGTACGCGCCACCGGCTTCGGCTGGGATCTGTTCGTGCAGGCCGGCGACACCCGCACCGCGAAGGCGCCCAAGCCCAGCAACGACTACAAGGGCAACATCGTCGACGCGCCCGATGGCGAGGCCGACTACGGCGCGCCGGACGGCCTGTGGTTCGATCCCTTCGGCCGCCTCTGGGTGCAGACCGACCAGGCCGGCGATGCCAGCGGCGACTGGAAGAACATCGGCGCCAACAGCATGGTCTGCGTCGACCCGAACAGCGGCACGACGCGCCGCTTCCTGACCGCACCGCCGAACGCCGAGGTGACCGGCATCACGATGAGCCCGGACGGCCGCGCGCTGTTCGTCGGCATCCAGCATCCGGGCGAGGGTGCACCGCCGCACAACCCCGAGCAGTTCTCGCGCTGGCCGGCCTCGCAATGGGGCACCGCCTCGGATGGCGTCACCGCGCTGCCCTTCGGCCGCCCGCGCTCCGCCGTCGTGGTGGTCACGAAGAACGACGGCGGCGTGATCGGCAGCTGAGGCAGCACGCCGGTCGCCGCAACGCAATCGCAAGACCGGGCCGCGCCGCGGCCCGCTTTTTCTAGGAGTGAATCGATGAATCGCAGCATGATCAGCAAGACCCTGGGGGCCGCGGCCCTGCTGGCGCTGGGCGCCGCTACCGCCGCGCAGGCCGCCGCGGTGCATGACAACAGCGGCTTCGGCCCCAGCAAGGTGATCACCTTCAACGGCTACGACGGCCTGCTGACCACCGGCGAGGTGGACGTGGGCACGGCCGAGATCGGCGTCGAGGTGAAGCTCACCGCTGGTCCCTATGCCGAGATCGGCGCCAACAACCGCGACCTGGGCGAGAACGGCGCCTGGACCGGCTTCGGCAGCGGCCCGGCGGTGGAAGGCCATTTCCTGGCCAGCAGCTTCACGGCCAAGCGCGGCGAGCTGGGCTTCAGCTTCACGACCGGCGTCAGCAGCGTCGGCGCCTACCTGAACCAGTTCCGCATCGCCGGCGTCAACAACAGCCTGACCCTGCTGGCCTACGACCAGTACGGCAACACGCTGGAGAGCTTCAGCTACTCGATCAAGACCGGCTGGGACGGCTACGACGAGGGCAAGTTCCTGGGCTTCAGCCGCGCCAGCGCCGACATCTACGGCTTCGGCGTGGCCGGCAACAACATCGTGCTGGACAACCTGACCCTGGCCGTGCCGGAGCCCGAGAGCTATGCGCTGCTGCTGGCCGGTCTGGGCGTGCTGGGCCTGCTGAGCCGCCGCCGTCTGCAGCAGAAGGCCTGAGGCCTTGATAGGGCTGGGGTTTCAGGCCTGCCAGACGCCCCAGCCCTGTTCGCGCAGGCCGATCGCCAGCTCGACCTCCATGTCCCGCGCGCCGTCGTAGGGCATGGGGTTGTAGACCTCGTAAAGCTCCGGCAGCAGGCGCAGGCCGTAGCGCTGCACGAAGCGGTTCGCCTGGATGCCGGCCTTGTGCCGGTCGAAGCGCAGATCGGGATCGAGCCCGGTCATGCCCACATAGACGCAGGGCCGCGTGATGTCATGCCCGGGATTGGCCTTGCGGAACGCGGGCTCGTTCCACACCTGGTCGGACAGCAGTACGACGTAGACGTTGTGGTGGTGCTTGCGGCGCATCAATGCTCGTGCGTATGGTGCGCGTCCGGCACATGCGCATGCGAATGCCGGATCGCCCGGTGCCGATGCGGATGGCTGTGCGGGCCGGCCGGCATCGGGTCATGCACATGGTCGTGGTGCCCGTCGTCGTGGGAATGGGCATGCTCATGCATCAGCTCATGGTGCTCATGTTCATGCTCGTGCGACTCGGCCAGATGGACCAGCACGCCGACCAACATCAGCGCGCCGCCCACGACCAATCCCCAACCGCCGGAACGGTCCCCCAGCGCGAAGGCCAGCGCCGCGCCGATGAAGGGCGCGAACGCGAACACCGAGCCGGTGCGGGCCGCACCGAAGGCGCGCTGGGCCAGCAGATAAAAGCGCAGGCTCAGGCCGTAGCCGGTGGCGCCGACCGCCACGAGGCCGAGCGCGGCACCCGCTCCCGGCAGCGGCTCGCCGCTCAGCAGGGCCAGGCCGGCCGTCGCCGACACGCCCAGCAGGGCTTTGGCCAGCACGACCTGGGCCGGGTCGCGCTCGGCCAGCGCCCGCGACAGGGTGTTGTCCATGCCCCAGGCGGCGGTGGCCAGCATCACCGCCAGCAGGCCCCAGAGCTGGCCGCCGCCGGCCTGGCCCAGATCCAGCAGCAGGGTGATGCCGCCGGCCAGCAGCAAGAGCACCGCGCCCCAGACCCGGCGGTCCATGGTCTCGCCGTAGAGCTTCCAGGCCAGCAGCGCGGTGAACAGCGCCTCCAGGGTCAGCATCAGCGAGGCGCCGGTGGCGCTGCTGCGCTGCAGGCCCCAGGCCATCGCGACCGGGGCGATGACCGCGCCGAAGCCGGCCACGGCCAGCAGCCGCGGCAGGTCCGAGCGCAGCAGCCGCGCCTCCCGCTCCGCCGGCCGGCGCAGCAGGCCGCCGACCAGCGCGGCGCCGGCATACAGCAGGGCGGCGGTGCTGAACGGGCCCAGCGCCACGCCCAGCCGCTGGACCAGCGGCGTGCTGATGCCGAACAACGCGGCCGCCAGCAGGGCCAGCAGGCCGCCCTTGAGCGCGGGAAAGTGGGAGGCGTTGTGTTGGTCGCTGCTGCTAGCCATCGATGCCTCGGCAGACGAGTGGCGCGCCGCGAGCAGGGGCCGGATGCGTTCCGGGGCGCGGCGATCGCTTCACAGGGGAGATGGAGCGGGTGATGGGAATCGAACCCACGTAGTCAGCTTGGGAAGCTGAAGTTCTACCATTGAACTACACCCGCATCGCGGCGCATTCTAGCCTTATCACCCCGCGTGCCGCTCGCAGTCATGCACATGGATGCCCTCGGTCGGGTCCTGCGGCGCGGTCCAGGGTTGGGCGGCGAGGGCGGCGCGGGTGTCGGCCAGTCCGGCCTGGCGGCGCTGCTCGATGCTGGCGCGGCGGAAGTCCATGTCCTTGGTCTGGTCCTCGCCCGCCAGGCGCGGCGCCATCAGGCGCAGCACATGCATCTGGGTGCCGCAGCCCCAGGCGGTCAGCGCGCGCACCTCGGGGCTGCGGCGCTGCTCGGGGCCGAGGCGGCGGCCGAGCTCGCGGATGATGTGGCGCAACTGGTGGATCTGCTGCTGGCGCGCTAGATGGCTGTCGACGCGGCTGGCGTACTGGATGTCCTTCTGCCGGTTGCCGACCTCCCAGACGCTTTGCGGCTCGGGGCCGACCGGGTTCCACAGGTGCACCGAGAAGATGGTCGAGTCGCGCCGCGGCTGGTCGTCCAGCACGCATTCCAGCGGCGTGTTCGAGTAGATGCCGCCGTCCCAATAGGGCTCGCCGTCGATGCGCACCGCTGGGAAGGCCGGCGGCAGCGCGCCGGAGGCCAGGATGTGCTCGGGCAGCAGGGCGCCGTCGCGGCTGTCGAAATAGACCATCTCGCCGCGGCTGGCGCTGACGCAGCCGACCGTCAGGCGCGGCGTGGTGTTGTCACCGCCGGCCAGGCGCTCGAAGTCGAGCAGGCGCTCCAGGCTGGCGCGCAGCGGCGCGGTGTCGTACCAGGCGGCGCGCTCCGGGCCCAGCGGCGCATAGGGGCCGAGCAGGCTGGCCGGGCCGGGCTCGAAGAAGCCGGCGATGCCGCGCGTCAGGGTGCCCCAGTTGCTCAAGACCTGACCCCAGGGGTTGGCCGGGCCGTCCTGGGCGATCAGGTCCCAGAAGGCGCACAGGCGCTCGAGCCGGTGTTCCGGCGCATTGCCGGCGATCAGCGCGCCGTTGATCGCGCCGATCGAGGTGCCGACCACCCAGTCCGGCTCCAGGCCGGCCTCGTGCAGCGCCTCATAGACGCCCAGCTGGTAGGCGCCCAGCGCGCCGCCGCCCTGCAGCACCAGCACGCGCTGCCCGGGCGGGGTGGATGAGGGGTGGTTCGATGCGGTGGTGGCCATGGGGGCGGAGCTTACCCGCTGGCCGGCCGCTTCAATCCCTTCAGGGCGGCGGGCCGTCGATGAACATCGAGGCCGAGAATTCGGGCGCGTCGGCCGGCACGCCGGCCGGCTTCTGGCCATCGGCCCAGGCCTGCAGCTGCTGCGCCGGCATCGCCTTGGCGAACAGGAAGCCCTGCAGCTCGTCGCAGTCCAGCGCCTGCAGGATGTCGCGCTGGCCGGCGGTCTCGACGCCCTCGGCCACCACCGACAGGTCCAGCGCATGGGCCAGCTTGATCACCGCGTCGACCACCGCGCGGGCGTCCTGGTTGCTCTCCAGGTCCTGGATGAAGCTGCGGTCGATCTTCAGCTGGCGTGCCGGCAGCTGGCGCAGATAGGCGAGGCTCGAGTAGCCGGTGCCGAAGTCGTCGATCGACAGATAGACGCCGATGCGCGAGAGCTCGTCGAAGGCGCGCTGGGTGGCGCCGATGTCCTCCATCGCCACCGATTCGGTGATCTCGCACAGCAGCATCGAGGCGTCGATGCGGTTGCGGTTCAGCGCCGATTCGACCCGCTGGGCCAGGTCGGGCTGGCGCAGCTGGTGCACCGAGAGATTGATCGCGACGCGCATGCGCAGGCCCTGGTCGAACCAGGCACGCATCTGGCGGCAGGCCTCCTCGATGACCCAGCCGCCCAGCGCGTTGATCAGGCCGAAGCGCTCGGCCACCGGGATGAACACGGCCGGCGCCACCTCGCCCAGGCGCGGATGCTGCCAGCGCAGCAGCGCCTCGACGCCGCGCAGCTGGCCGCGCCGGCTGTCGAACTTGGGCTGGTAATGCAGCGCCAGCTGGCCGAGCTGCAGCGCCTGGCGCAGATCGTTCTGCAGGCTCAGCTGCTCGCCGGCGCCGGCGTCCATATGGCTCTGGAACACCACATAGGTGTTGCCGCCGGTGCGCTTGGCCGCATACATCGCCGCGTCGGCGTTGCCCATCAGGCGCTCGGCCGGGCCATGCTCGGGATAGACCGCGATACCGACCGAGGCGCTGACATGCTGGGGCTTGTCGTCGATGAGGATCGGCTGGGCCAGCGCCAGCACCAGGCGGTGCGCCAGCGCGGCGCAGGCGGCCACGTCGACCACATCCTCCAGCAGCAGCACGAACTCGTCGCCGCCCAGGCGCGCCACCGTGTCGCTGTCGCGCACCAGGGCCAGCAGGCGCCGGGCCACCTCCTTCAGCACCAGGTCGCCGGCCGCATGGCCCAGCGAATCGTTGACCGGCTTGAAGCCGTCCAGGTCGACGAACAGCAGTGCGACCCGCCGGCCCTTGCCCTCGCTGCCGCGTTCGCTGCGCGAGGGGAAGTTCTCCTCGACGCGGCCGGCGCGCGCCAGCGCATGCTCGAGCCGGTCCTCCAGCAGCAGGCGGTTCGGCAGCTCGGTCAGCGGGTCCAGGAAGGCGCGGCGCTGCAGCTCCTGGTTGGCGTTCTGCAGCGAGGCGGCCAGCAGCGCGGTGCGGGTCTGCAGCCGCGCGTCCAGGATCGAGGTCAGCAGGGTCATGCCCAGCAGCGCGAAGGTGGCCAGCATCACGAACTGGCCCAGCTGCGCGCCGCCCAGCTGATCGGCGCTGAGGCACAGGCTGCCGCCCGGCACGTTGGCCGCGGCCATGCCGGCGTAATGCATGCCGCTGATCGCCAGCCCCATCACCAGCGCCGCCACGGCCTGGCAGGGGATGGCGCGGCGCGCGTCGACGCGGCGCAGCCAGAAGAAGATCAGCAGCGCCGCGGCCGAGGCGCCGACCGCGATCAGCGCCGAGAGCGCGACCCAGGTCCAGTTCCAGACGATGCCCGGCTGCAGCTCGATCGCCGCCATGCCGATGTAGTGCATCGCGCAGATGCCCGCGCCCATCGCCAGCGCGCCGCCGGCCAGCCGGGCCGGGCCCAGGGTGCCGCCGGCCGCGATATGCAGGGCCAGGGCCGAGACGGCCACCGCGGCGACCCAGGACAGCAGGGTCAGCCCGGCGGTATAGCCCAGGGCCAGGGTCGGCAGGCTGTAGGCCAGCATGCCGACGAAATGCATCGACCAGATGCCCGAGCCCATCGCCAGCGAGCCGCCGATCCACCAGGCGCGCGCGGCCGAGCGTTCGTGGCTGCGCACCCGTTTCGTGAGATCGAGGGTCACATAGGACGCGAAGCCGGCGATCAGCACGGAGGCGGCCACGATCCAGAGGTCGTAGCTGGGGTTCAGGTAGGGCATTCGGTTTGTATCGGCGCGGGGCTGGGGTTCTTGAGCGAGTGTCTTACAGTCGGCCCATGAGCAAGCAAGAAAACCCTCCCTCGGTGCTGTTGTTGGCCTGGCGCCAGCTGTGGCGCGACTGGCGTGCCGGCGAGCTGCGCCTCTTGGTGCTGGCGGTGGCGCTGGCGGTGGCGGCGCTGTGCGCGGTGGGTTTCCTGTCGGACCGGCTGGAGCAGGGCCTGAGGCGCGACGCGGCCCAGCTGCTGGGCGGGGACGCGGTGATCGCCAGCGACCAGGCCACGCCGGCGCCGCTGGTGGCGCTGGTGCGCAAGCAGGGCCTGGCCAGCGTCACCACGGTCAGCTTCCCCAGCATGGCGCGCGCGCCGGACGAGAAGGGCGGCGCGAGCCGGCTGGTGGCGGTGAAGGCGGTCGGCGCGGCCTATCCGCTGCGCGGCCGGGTCGAGCTGAGCGACGGCCGCCAGGTCGGCGCGCCGGCGCGCGGCGAGGTCTGGCTGGATCCGGGCGTGCTGGACGCGTTGAACCTGGTGCCGGGCGACGCGCTGCTCTTGGGCGACAGCCGACTGAAGATCGCCGGCGTGATCCGCAACGAGCCGGACCGCGGCGCCGGCTTCCTGGCCTTCGCGCCGCGCGTGATGCTGGCCGAGGCCGACCTGGCCGCCACCGGCCTGGTGCAGCCGGCCAGCCGGCTCAATTACCGGCTGGCGGTGGCCGGCGCGGCCCAGCAGGGCCGCGCGCTGCGCGAGTTCACCGAGCAGGCGCAGGCGCAGATCGACGGCGGGGCGTTTCGCGGCGTGCGGCTGGAGTCGCTGGAGGGCGGCCGGCCGGAGATGCGCCAGACCCTGGACCGAGCCGGCAAGTTCCTGAACCTGGTGGCGATGCTGTCGGCCCTGCTGGCCGCGGTGGCGGTGGCGCTGGCGGCGCGCGATTTCGCGGCGCGCCATCTGGACGACTGCGCGATGCTGCGCGTGCTGGGCCAGCCGCAGCGCCGCATCGCCTGGGCCTATGGTCTGGAGTTCGGCTTTGTCGGCCTGCTGGCCAGCCTGGCCGGCGTGGCGATCGGCTATGCGCTGCATTACGGCTTCGTCGCGCTGCTGGCCGGGCTGATCGAGGTGGCGCTGCCGGCGCCCAGCCTGTGGCCGCTGGGCCTGGGCGTGGGTCTGGGCATGTGTCTGCTGCTGGGCTTCGGTCTGCCGCCGGTGCTGCAGCTGGCCAGCGTGCCGGCGCTGCGCGTGATCCGGCGCGATCTGGGCACCCTGAAGGCCGGCTCGATCTCGGTGCTGGCGGCCGGCGTGCTGGGCTTCGCGGCGATCCTGGTGGCGCTGTCCAGCGACCCCAAGCTGGGCCTGATCGCGGCCGGCGGCTTCGGCGCGGCGCTGGCGCTGTTCGCGCTGCTGGCCTATGGCGCGGTGCTGCTGCTGCGCCGGCTGGTGCCGCTGTCCGTCAACGGCACGGTCGCCGCGCCGCGCTGGCTCTTGCTGGCGACGCGCCAGGTGGCGGCGCGGCCGGTGTTCGCGGTGGTGCAGGTGGCCTCGCTGGCGGTGGGCCTGCTGGCGCTGACCCTCTTGGTGCTGCTGCGCACCGACCTGATCGCCAGCTGGCGCGCGGCCAGCCCGGCCGATGCGCCGAACCGCTTCGTGATCAACATCCAGCCCGAGCAGGGCGAGGGCTTCCGCCGCGAGCTGGACCAGGCCGGCGTGCAGCGCTATGACTGGTACCCGATGATCCGCGGCCGCCTGCTGGCGATCAATGGCCAGGCGGTCTCGCCCAAGCAGTTCGCCGAGGAGCGCTCGCAGCGCCTGGTGGAGCGCGAGTTCAACCTGAGCCACAGCGCCGAGCTGCCCGGCCACAACCAGCTGGTCGGCGGCAACTGGGTCGCCAACGAGCGCGAGGGCATGAGCGTCGAGGAGGGCCTGGCCAAGCAGCTGGGCCTGAAGCTGGGCGATCGGCTGCGCTTCGACATCGCCGGCACGCCGGTGGAGGCGCGCATCACCAGCCTGCGCAAGGTGGACTGGAGCTCGATGCGGGTCAACTTCTTCGTGCTGTTCCCGCAGGCCGCGATGCCCGAGTTGCCGGCCACCTATATCTCGGCCTTCCGCGCGCCGGCGGCCGGCGCGGCCGCGCTGGACAAGCGCCTGAGCCATGAGTATCCGAACATCACCAATGTCGATGTGTCGGCGCAGATCGAACAGGTGCAGAAGGTGCTGGACCAGGTCATCCAGGCGGTGCAGTTCCTGTTCGCCTTCACCCTGGCGACCGGCCTGGTGGTGCTGCTCAGCGCGGTCAGCAGCACCCGCGAGGCGCGCACGCGCGAGTTCGGCCTGATGCGCGCGCTGGGCGCCGGCCGTGGTCTGCTGGCCCAGGTGCAGCGCGCCGAGCTGCTGGGCGTCGGCGCGCTGGCCGGCCTGCTGGCCGGCGGCGTGGCGCTGGTGATCTCCAGTGTGTTGGCCAAGCAGGTGTTCGACTTCGAATGGGGCGGCAGCCCCTGGGTGCCGCTGGCCAGCGCCGTGGCCGGCGCGCTGCTGGCGCAGGCCGCGGGCTGGTGGAGCCTGCGCGGGGTGCTGCAGCGCCCCGTCGTGGCTACGCTGAGAGAAGCCGACAACAACTGAGTCCTGCAAGACCGGGAGCGCCGGCGGCGCGACACCTCCAGCGGAGCCCGGCGATCCGGCTTGGCCGGTCGCTCGGGCTCGCCCCCTTGAGGGGCCGGCGAAGCCGGTAGGGGGTGTTAGAAGGTCTCCCAGTCGCCCTCGGCGGCCGCCGCGCGCGGGGCGGGTGCCGGAGCGCGCGGTGCCGGTGCCGCGGCGGCGGGCTTCGGTGCCGCGGCCGGGCGCGGGGCGGCCGCTGCGGCCTTGGGCGCCGATGCCGCCGCGGGCTTGTGCGCCGCCGTGCCGGCGGGCCGCGGTGCCAGGGCCGGTGCGGAGGCGCGCGGCGTCTCCTGGCCCAGGCGGAACACCGAGACGACCTCGTTGAGCTTGTGGGCCTGGTCCTTTAGGCTTTCGGCGGCGGCGGCCGACTCCTCGACCAGCGCGGCGTTCTGCTGCGTCATCTGGTCCAGCTGCACCACGGCGCCGTTGACCTGGCCGATGCCGTCGCTCTGCTCGGCGGCGGCGGCGGTGATCTCGCCGATGATGTCGGTCACGCGCTGCACGCTGGAGACGATCTCGTCCATCGAGGTGCCGGCCTCCTGCACCAGACGCGAGCCGGTCTCGACCTTGTCGACGCTGGCACCGATCAGGGTCTTGATCTCCTTGGCCGCCTCGGCGCTGCGCTGCGCCAGGCTGCGCACCTCGGAGGCGACGACCGCGAAACCGCGGCCCTGTTCGCCGGCGCGCGCGGCTTCCACCGCGGCGTTCAGCGCCAGGATGTTGGTCTGGAAGGCGATGCCGTCGATGGTGCCGATGATGTCGCTGATCTTCTTCGAGCTGGCGTTGATCTCGTCCATCGTCGCCACCACCTGGCCGACCACGGTACCACCCTTGGCGGCGGCGCTGGAGGCGCTGGAGGCCAGCTGGTTGGCGGTCTGCGCGGCGTCGGCGGTCTGGCGCACGGTGCCGGTCAGCTGCTCCATCGAGGAGGCGGCCTGCTGCAGATTGGATGCCGTCTGCTCGGTGCGCTGCGAGAGGTCCTGCGCGCCGATCGCGATCTCGCTGGAGGCGGTGGTGATCGAGCCGGTGGCGCTGCGCACGTCCAGCATGATGTGCTGGATCTTCTCGGCGAAGGTGTTGAAGGAGCGGGCGATGCGCGAAATCTCGTCCTGGCCGGCGACCGGCAGGCGCTGCGTCAGGTCGCCGCCGCCGGCGCTGATCTCGTCCAGCGCGGCGCGCACCTTGTCCAGGCCGCGCAGCATCGCGGTCACCAGGCCGGCGACCAGCAGGCCGGCCAGTGCCGCGACGATGACCAGGGCCACCAGCGAGGTGTTGACCAGGCTGGTCAGCGAGGCCAGGGCCTCGCCCTTGTCGGCCGCGGTGACCAGCACCCAGTCGGTGTCGGCGATCGCGGCGGCGCGCATCAGCACGGCCTGCTCGCCGACCTTGGCCTCGACCCAGCTGCCGCCGGCCTTCATGCTTTCCTCCAGCGCCTTGGCGTCGAACTGCGCGCTGAGCTCGGTGCTGGGCTTCATCGCCAGCGCGGCGTTCGGGTGCGCCAGGATCTTGCCCTGCTTGGTGACCAGGAAGGCCCAGCCGGCCGGGGTCGGCTTGATGGCCTTGACCGTCTCGACCACGCCGTCCAGGAACACGTCGGTGGCGACCACCGCGACATTGCTGCCGCCCTCTTTGACGCCCAGCGCGAAGGTCACGACCAGGCGCTTGGTGGCCGCGTCGGCATAGGGCTCGGTGATGATCGCGTTGCTGGCTCCGGCGGCCTGCTGGTACCAGGGGCGGGAAGTCGGGTCATAGCCCGGCGGCAGGTTCTGCGGCGTCGAGAAGGTGATGCGCTTGTCGGCATGGGCGACATAGGCGGTGTCGAGGCGGCCGGACTTGGCCGCCTGCAGCAGCATCGGGGCCGCCTCGGCGACCTTGGCCACCGGGGTCAGCGCGCCGACGATGTCGCGCTGGCCGCGCACCCATTGGGCGATCGCGCCGGCATGGGCGGAGGCCAGGGCGTCCAGGCTGGACTGCACTTGGGCCTGGGTGTGCTTGCGCACGATCATGTAGTCGGCCACCGTGACCACGGCCAGGGCCACCACCACCGCCCCGACGCAGAAGGCAATCAAACGCGTCTTGATCGAATCGAACATGGTCCGCTCCTGAAGAAAAGCAAAAAAGGGGGCAGGGCCCTTGTCGACCCATCCCCCTCGTCTCGTCCGGCGCCGCGGCTGCGGCGCTCCTTGTTGATCGGGCCGCATCCGGCCCTTGTCCTGGGCCGCGCCGGCCGGGTGGTCCCGGCTCTGGTGGCGTCGGCCGCTGTTGTCAGCTTGAAATCACTCGTTCGTCAGAAGGTCTCCCAGGCTCCGTCGTCCTGCGCGGGCGGCGGCGGTGCTGCTGCTGGCGCCTTGCGGGCGACCGGCGGGCTGTTCTTGGCGGCGGGCGGCCGCGCGGCGGCCGGTGCGGGTTTGGACGCGGGTGTCGGGGCTTTGGCCAGCGGCGCGGCGGCGCGCGGGGCCGGCGCCGCGTTCTGGCCGGCGGCCAGGCGGAACACCGCCACCGCCTCGACCAGGCGCTGGGCCTGGTCGCGCAGGCTCTCGGCCGCGGCGGCGGATTCCTCCACCAGCGCGGCGTTCTGCTGCGTCATCTGGTCCAGCTGCAGCACCGACTGGTTGACCTGGCCGATGCCGTCGCTCTGCTCGGCGGCGGCGGCGGTGATCTCGCCGATGATGTCCGAGACCCGCTGCACGCTGGAGACGATCTCGTCCATCGAGCTGCCGGCCTCCTGCACCAGGCGCGAGCCGGTCTCGACCTTGTCGACACTGGCACCGATCAGGGTCTTGATCTCCTTGGCCGCCTCGGCGCTGCGCTGCGCCAGGCTGCGCACCTCGGAGGCCACGACCGCGAAGCCGCGGCCCTGCTCGCCGGCGCGCGCGGCTTCCACCGCGGCATTCAGCGCCAGGATGTTGGTTTGGAAGGCGATGCCGTCGATCACGCCGATGATGTCGTTGATCTTCTTCGAGCTGGTGTTGATCTCGTCCATCGTCGCGACCACCTGGCCGACCACGGTGCCGCCCTTGGCGGCGGCGCTGGAGGCGCTGGAGACCAGCTGGTTGGCGGTGCGGGCCGAGTCGGCGGTCTGCTTGACCGTGCTGGTCAGCTGTTCCATCGAGGAGGCGGCGATCTGCAGGTTGGACGCGGTCTGCTCGGTGCGCTGGCTCAGGTCCTGGTTGCCGGTGGCGATCTCGGTGCTGGCGGTGCCGATCGAATCGACCGAGTGGCGCACGGTGCCGATCATGTCGGCCAGCCGGGTGCGCATCGCCTCGGCATCGCGGGTCAGGGCGCCGATCTCGTCGTTGCGGCTGCTGTGCATCGCGGTGCTGAGGTCGCCCTGGGCGATGGCGCGCACGCCATCGCTCAAGGTGGCCAGCGGTTTCGCGACCCAGTTGCGCAGCAGCCAGGCCAGGCCGAAGCCGAGCGCGACGGTGGCGCCGCCCAGCAGCAGCCAGAAGGGCACCAGGGTGGCCCAATGCGAGGCCATCGCCTCGCCGCGCGAGACCTGGGCCACGACCCAATGGCCGGTCTTGGGGTTCTTGCGCACCACCGCGAAGTTGTCGCCGCGGCCATTGCCCAGCAGGTCGGGCGCGCTGCCGAGGTAGCCGTCCTCGCCGAGCTCGGCCAGCTGCTTGGCGAACTCCGGCGAGACCTCGCTGAGCAGCTTGCCCTTGGCGCTGGGATGGGCGGCGAAACGGGCCTGGCTCAGGTCCTTGCCGACATTGAGCAGGTAGATGCCGCCGCTGTCGAAGAACTTGGACTCGGCCGCCATCTTGCCGATCGCGCCCTCGAAGGCGTCGAGGTCGAAGCCGATGAAGAGCAGGCCGACCAGCTTGCCGGCATCGTTCTTGATCGGCTCGTAATAGGTCATGTAGGCGCGGCCGAACAGCACCGCGCGGCCCGCGTAGGACTGGCCGGCGGAGACCGAGGCGTAGGCCGGATGCTGCTTGCCCAGCAGGGTGCCCATCGCGCGCTCGCCCTTGTCGTTCTTCAGCGAGGTGGTGATGCGCAGGAAGTCGTCGCCCTTGGCGGCGAACACCGTGGCCACGCCGCCGGTGGTGCCGGCGAACTTGTCCACCTGGGTGAAGTTGTCGTTCAGCTTGGGGCCCCAGTCGCGCAGCTCGCCGCTCGTCTCGTCCAGGGTGAAGGACGGGCCGAACTCCTGGCGGAAGCTGCCGAAGCTGCGCTGCACCAGGGTGCGCGAGGTGTCGTCCATCGCGTTCATCGCGTCGACGAGGGCTTGCGTTTTGTCGCCGACCCAGCTGAGCACACGTTCATGCGCGACGCGGGTCAGCAGCACGCTGACGGCGCCGCTGATGAACAGCAGCGCGAGGGAGAGGGAGAGCACGCCGATCAGGGAGACACGGCGGGCGATCGATTGTGCGTTACCTGTTGCCATCGTGCGATCTGTGGATTTTTTGGCAAATGGGTAAAAAAAAGCCCGCCGGACCAGGGCGGGCTTCGGGGAGGTCTGTCAGCCGATCACGGAATCCATCAGGCCCATGTCGGCGCTGCTCATCAGGCCTTCGATGTCCATCAGGATCAGCATGCGTTCGCCGACGGCACCGATGCCGGTGATGAAGCTGGTGTCCACCGCGCTGGCGTTCAGCTCCGGTGCGGGACGGATCACGTCGCGGTTCAGCTCCAGCACGTCGGACACCGAGTCGACCACCGCGCCGACGACGCGGTTGCGCACGTTCAGCACGATCACGACGGTGAAGCCGTTGTACTCGGCGCTGGGGCAGCCCAGCTTCAGGCGCAGGTCTACGATCGGCACGATCACGCCGCGCAGGTTGACGACGCCCTTGATGAACTCGGGCGCGTTGGCGATGCGGGTGGGCGGCTCGTAGGAACGGATCTCCTGCACCTTCAGGATGTCGATGCCGTATTCCTCGCTGCCGAGACGGAAGGTCAGGTACTCGCCGCTGGCAGGCCCTTGGCTCTGCACGGCCAATGCGCCGGCGCTGGGGTCACGGCGCACCAACTGGGTCGCTTCGCTGATGGTTTCCATGGCTTACCTCGTTCTTGGGGTGGAACTATGTGATCGATCGGTTGGGGTGGACCTCAGAAGGTCTCCCAGTCGCCGTCGTTGGCGGTACTGGCCAGCACGGGCGATGGTTTCGCGAGGGCGGGCGGGCTGACCGGCTTGGCGGCCGGCTTCGTGGTGAGGCCCGCGGACTTGCTGGCGACCGGGCGGGGGGCGGCGGTCGTGGACTTCTTGGCCGCGGCGGCGGAGGCCGAGGCGGCGAGCGCGGCCGGCCGCGGGGCCGGAGCCGCGGCCACCGCGGGCAGGGTGTCGCCGCGATGGCTGCTGATGCGGAACTTGTCGACCGCCAGGGCCAGGCGCTCGGCCTGGTCCTTCAGGCTTTCGGCGGCGGCGGCGGATTCCTCCACCAGCGCGGCGTTCTGCTGGGTCATCTGGTCGAGCTGGGTGACCGACTGGTTGACCTGGCCGATGCCGTCGCTCTGCTCGCTGGCGGCAGCGGTGATCTCGCCGATGATGTCGGTCACGCGCTGCACGCTGGCGACGATGTCGGTCATCGAGGTGCCGGCCTCCTGCACCAGACGGGCGCCGGTCTCGACACGCTCGACGCTGGCGCCGATCAGGGTCTTGATCTCGCGCGCGGCCTCGGCCGAGCGCTGGGCCAGCGAGCGCACCTCGCCGGCCACCACCGCGAAGCCGCGGCCCTGCTCGCCGGCGCGCGCGGCCTCGACCGCCGCGTTCAGCGCCAGGATGTTGGTCTGGAAGGCGATGCCGTCGATGGTGCCGATGATGTCGCTGATCTTCTTCGAGCTGGTGTTGATCTCGTCCATGGTCGAGACCACCTGGCTGACCACCTCACCGCCCTTGGCCGCGGCCGAGAAGGCGCTGGAGGCCAGCTGGTTGGCGGTGCGGGCCGAGTCGGCGGTCTGCTTGACCGTACCGGTCAGCTGCACCATCGAGGAGGCGGTCTGCTGCAGATTGCCAGCGGTCTGCTCGGTGCGGCTGGACAGGTCCTGGTTGCCGGTGGCGATCTCGACCGAGGCGGTGCGGATGCTGTCGGCCGAGGTGCGCAGCTGGCCGACCAGGCTCTGCAGCGAGCTCTGCATGTTCTGCAGCGAGCGCATCAGGTGCGAGGCCTCGTCCTGGCCTTCGACCACCTTGGCCGGCAGGGTCAGGTCGCCCTTGGCGATGGCCTCGGCCAGCACCTCGGCATCGGCCAGCGGGGCGCAGATGCTGTGCATGT
This sequence comes from Roseateles sp. DAIF2, assembly GCF_015624425.1. Lineage (NCBI taxonomy): Bacteria > Pseudomonadati > Pseudomonadota > Betaproteobacteria > Burkholderiales > Sphaerotilaceae > Roseateles > Roseateles sp. DAIF2. Next base: position 2,006,844 of record NZ_CP049919.1, read on the forward strand.
TCAGCAGGGTCAGCGGCACCACGACGGCCGCGGCCAGCACCAGCACGACGATGAAGGCGCTCAGCACGCGGCCCTGGGTGGCCTCTGCACGCTGCTGCGCGGCGCCGCCCTCGGCTTCCAGCGCGGCGCGCAGCTCCTCGATCAGCTTCTCGGCGCCGGCGACATCGTCCTTGGCGCGCGTCAGCAGCTTGTCGGCCACCGCGGCGTTGTCATAGCCGCCGGCCTCCAGCTGGGCCAGCACCGGCTGGGCCTTGGCGGCATAGCCGTCCAGCAGGGCCAGGGCCTTGGTCATCAGGTTCTTGTCGCCCTCGCTCTCGCCACCGCGCATCTTCTTCGCGATGTCGGCGATGGTCTTGCGCGTGCCGTCCCACTTGGCATGCACTTCCTTGACCACCTCGGGCTTCTCGTAGTTGATGATCATGTCCTTCTCGAAGCGCCGCATCTCGCCCATGGCGTGCACCAGGCGGGTGACCTGGTTGGCTTCGACGACCGAACCTTCGGCGAACTGCTTGGTCTGGTCGCGCATCGAGTTCATGCCCAGCAGACCGACGCTGCCCACGGCCAGCAGCAGCGTCAGCACCATCGCGATCGCGCCGATCATGCGCGTGCGGATGCTGAAGCGGCGGAGCAAGGCGCTCATATTCATTGTGATTCCCTCTTCGTACTTCTTCAGTGACGCGAGCGGCGTACCAGGCTGCCCACGTCGAGGATCAGGGCGACGCGGCCGTCGCCCATGATGGTGGCGCCCGACACATCGGTCACCTTGCGGTAGTTGGCCTCCAGGTTCTTCACCACCACCTGCTGCTGGCCGAGCAATTCGTCCACCAGCATCGCGACGCGGCCGCCCTCGGCTTCCACCACCACCATGATGGAGCTGACATGCTCGAAATCGAAACGCGGAACATTGAAAACCTGCTCCAATTCCACGACCGGCATGTATTCGTCGCGCACCTCGACCACCCGGCCGGTGCCGGCGACGGTCTTGATGGTGCCGGCCTGGACCTGGAAGGACTCGACCACCGAGCTCAGCGGCAGGATGTAGACCTCCTCGCCGACGCCCACGCTCATGCCGTCCATGATGGCCAGGGTCAGTGGCAGACGCACCGAGACCTTCATGCCGTAGCCCTCGGCGGAGTCGATCTCCACCGTGCCGCCCAGCGAGGTGATGTTCTTCTTCACCACGTCCATGCCGACGCCGCGGCCCGACACGTCGGTCACCTGGTCGGCGGTGGAGAAGCCGGGCGCGAAGATCAGGCCCCAGACCTCCTGGTCGGTCATGCTGTCGGGCGCGTCGATACCTTTCTCGCGCGCCTTCTTGATCAGCTTCTCGCGGTTCAGGCCGCGGCCATCGTCGCGCACCTCGATCACGATCGAGCCGCCCTGGTGGCTGGCCACCAGGGTGATCGTGCCCTGCTCGGGCTTGCCGCGGGCGACGCGGTCGGCGGGCAGCTCGATGCCATGGTCGCAGCTGTTGCGCACCAGGTGGGTCAGCGGGTCGGTGATCTTCTCGACCAGGCCCTTGTCCAGCTCGGTGGCCTCGCCCTGGGTGACCAGCTCGACCTTCTTGCCCAGCTTGGCGGCCAGGTCGCGCAGCATGCGCGGGAAGCGGTTGAACACCACCGACATCGGGATCATGCGGATCGACATCACCGATTCCTGCAGGTCCCGCGTGTTGCGCTCCAGATCGGCCAGGCCGGAGGCCAGCTGCTGATACAGGCCCGGATCCAGGTTGCGGCTGTTTTGCGCCAGCATCGCCTGGGTGATCACGAGTTCGCCGACCAGGTTGATCAGCTGATCGACCTTCTCGACCGAGACGCGCAGGGTGGACTGGTCCATGCCGGCGGCGGCCGGCTTGGCATCGGCCTTGGCGGCGACCGGCTTGGCGGCCGTGGTCGCGACCGCGCCGGGCTTCGGCGCCTCGGCGGCCTGGGCCTTCAGCTCGGTGCTGGTGGCGCTCGGGATGCCGGGGGCGTCGTCGAAGAAGCCGTAGCCGGGATCCTTGTCCTCGGGCTCGGCCGGCGGCGCGCCGGGCGCGCCCTCGTGGAAGCCGAAGCCCGGGCCCAGCGGCAGCAGCTTGACCTGCTCGCGCGCGACGTGGAAGGTGAACAGGTCCAGCAGATCGTTGTCGGTGCTGCTGGTCAGCACCTTGAAGCGGCGCATGCCGTCGGCCGATTGGCCGGCGTCCAGCGGCTCGATGGTGCCGAGGTCGGTGATTTCCTTGAACAGCTCGACCAGGTTGTCGGCCAGGCTCAGGTCGGTCAGCGGGCCGACCTGCAGCTCCAGCAGGCGCGCGCCGGTCTTCAGCACGGGGGCCGGTGCGGCCGGGGCCGGCTTGGGCGCGGCCGGCGCGGCGGCCACGACTTCCTTGCCCTCGACCAGGCCGCGGATGCTGTTCAGCAGGTCGCTGGTGTCGATGGGATCGGCGCCCGAGCCCTGGTGGCGGCCCAACTGGGCGCGCAGCGCGTCGCCGGACTGCAGCAGCACGTCCACCATCGCCGAGGTCGGCTGCAGCTCGTGGCGGCGCAGCTTGTCCAGCAGCGTCTCCATCTGGTGCGTCAGCTCGGCCACGTCGGAGAAGCCGAAGGTGGCGGCGCCGCCCTTGATCGAGTGGGCGCAGCGGAAGATCGCGTTCAGCTCCTCGTCGTCGGCGGCCTCGACATTCACGTTCAGCAGCAGCTGCTCCATGTTGTCGAGGTTCTCGTTCGCCTCCTCGAAGAAGACTTGGTAAAACTGGCTCAGGTCGATGCCGGCACTGAGGCTGGCGCCTTCGGAGGTCATTTCTCCCATCATTTCACTCCTCGTTGCGGCGCGGGACTTAGCGGATCACTTTGCCGATGACCTCGATCAGCTTGGCCGGATCGAAGGGTTTGACCAGCCAGCCGGTGGCGCCTGCGGCACGGCCTGCCTGCTTCATCTGATCGCTGGACTCGGTGGTCAGGATCAGGATCGGGGTGGTCTTGAATTTGGGGTTGTCGCGCAGCTTCTTGGTCAGGCTGATGCCGTCCATGCGCGGCATGTTCTGATCCGTCAGCACCAGGTCGAAATCGCGTGTGCCGGCCTTCTCCCAGGCGTCCTGCCCGTCCACGGCCTCCACCACATTGAACCCGGCGTTCTTGAGGGTGAAGGAGACCATCTGGCGCATCGAGGCCGAATCGTCCACAGCAAGAATTGAATGCATCGCTCTCTCTCCGGATAACAAGCTGATATCGGTTGATCTTGAGTTTTCTTTAGAACAGTTCGATGGACCCTGCGTCCATCTCGTCCTGCGTCACGGGATTGGGTCGCAGCGGCGCGATCTCGACGACGGCCTCGCCGTCCTCGTCGTCGCCGAAGGTGTCGCGCGCCAGCTGGTCCGAGCAGTTGCGCAGGCGCTGGCTGGTATGGGCGATCAGCTGCGTGGCCATGTCCTGGAACTGCAGCGCGGTGATCGCCCCGGCGATGTTCTCCATCACCGCGTGCAGGATGGTGCTGTCGCCGCCGCTTTCGGCGGCCTGGCGCAGCAGGGTCTGGATCTGCGTCGAGGCGCTGTAGAAATGGGCCGAGAGCGCCTCGCCGGCATCGTCCAGCAGGCGCTGCAGACGCTCCAGGTCGTTGGTCACCGTCATCAGGTGATCCTGCAGCTCGGCGGCGGCCAGCAGGGGGAGCATGCCCGGCTCGGCAGGGGAGGTGGGGTCTTCGTTCATTGCGATCGTCGCTCCATGCTTTTTTATGTCCTCACCTGGCGCGCATGGCGCGGGCCGGCCTGTCGGCCGGGACATAACCATGCGTGGGTGGAATCTTCGGCATTTCTTGCAAGCATGTCGACTGGACAAACGGCCCGAAGCAGGCCTTTTTCTCGGGTATTTGGCGGCGCGGACCCGAATCCAGCGCATTCATAAGGGGTTAACCCCTCATTGTGGGGTTTCCCGCCCGACCGGCAATCCGTGGCGGACGGGGTGCCGTGAGTTGTTGCACATTCTTGGCATACTCCGGCCCCATGACGATTTCAAGCGCTGATCGCCGATTGCGCGTATTGCATGTCGAGGATTCGGAACTCGACCACCAGCTGATACTGGCCCAATTGCGGCGCGCCGGCCTGGAGCTCGAGGTCGAGCGGGTCGATACCCTGGCCGAGGTGGCGCGCGCGCTGACCGAACCCTGGGACGCCATCATTTCCGACTACAACCTGCCGGGGTTTTCCGGGCTGGTGGTGCTGGACATGCTGAAGGACAGCCGGCGGGTGATTCCCTTCGTGCTGGTCTCCGGCGAGATCGGCGAGGACACCGCGGTGGCGGCGATGCGCACCGGCGCCTCCGACTATCTGCTGAAGAACAACCTGGCGCGGCTGGCGCCGGCGCTGCTGCATGCGATCGAGGCCAGCGAGACCCAGCGCGCGCGCGCGGAGGCGGATCGCGAGCTGCTGAAGTCCAAGCAGCGCCTGCATGAGCTGGCCGGCCATCTGCAGACCAGCGTCGAGATGGAGCGGGCGGCGATCGCGCGCGAGATCCACGACGATGTCGGCGGTTCCTTGACCGCGATCAAGTTCGACCTGGCCTGGATCGCCCGCCATGCGCAGGACGATGCGGTGCGCCAGCGCGTGCAGTCGGCGCTGGAGACGGTCAGCCAGGCGATCGAGGCCAGCCAGCGCATCATGCACAACCTGCGCCCGGCCATCCTGGAGCAGGGCCTGGTGGCCGCGGTGCAATGGATGAGCATGCGCTTCGAGCGCCGCACCGGCATCGCCACCAGCATGCGCACCAGCCATGAGCAGATCCAGCTGCCGCCCGGCGTGCCGCTGGTCGCGTACCGCACTGCGCAGGAGGCGCTTACCAATGTTTCCAAGCACGCGAATGCCAGCAAGGTTGATATCGAACTGAGCGTGGACTCGGGCGTGCTGACCCTGGAGGTCAGCGACAATGGCGGCGGGCTGTCGCCGGGCGATCTGGCCAAGGCGCGCTCCTTCGGCATCCGCGGCCTGCACGAGCGGGCCGCCACCGTGGGCGGATGGGTGGACCTGTCCAGCAGCAGCCGCGGCACCAGCCTGATCCTGTCGGTCCCGCTGGAGGCCGGCGGCGCGCCCGACGACGGTGAGGACGGACCCGCGACCCATGATCCTTCTGCCTGGGGCAGTGCATGATTAAAGTGATTCTCTGCGACGACCACGCGCTGATACGGCGTGGCATCCGCGACACGCTGTCGGATGCGCCCGACATCGAGGTGATCGGCGAGGCCGGCGACTATGGCGAGCTGCGCAGCCTGATGCGCCAGCCGGGCAAGGACTGCGACGTGCTGGTGCTGGACATCAACATGCCCGGCCGCAGCGGCCTGGACGTGCTGCATGTGCTGAAGGACGAGGGCGCGGCCACCAAGGTGCTGATCGTCTCGATGTACCCGGAGGACCAGTACGCGATCCGCGCGCTGAAGGCGGGCGCCTTCGGCTATGTCAACAAGGGCGGCGACCCGCAGCTGCTGGTCACCGCGGTGCGCACGGTGGCCCAGGGCCGCAAATATGTGACGCCCGAGATCGCGCAGATGCTGGTCGAGAGCCTGACCGCGCCGGCCACCGAGCAGGCGCACCAGAAGCTCTCGGACCGTGAGCTGCAGACCCTGGTGATGATCGCCTCCGGCAAGCGTCTGTCCGACATCGCCGAGGAACTGACCCTGAGCCCCAAGACCGTCAGCGTCTATCGCGCCCGCGTGCTGGAGAAGCTGAGCCTGTCCAACAATTCCGAGCTGACGGTCTACGCCATCCGCAACGGCCTGGTGGAGAGCTGACCCCCGCTATCCGTCCCCCGCTGCCTGCCACTCACGATCGCCAGCCGCCGTTCATCGCACGGTGGCTGGCGTGAAACCGGGCGCCGCCCACAATGCGGCCCCGCGTCACCCACCATAGTGAAAGAGAGAGGTCTGTCATCGACACCGCCCTGTTGAAAGAGTTGCGTATCGACGGCCAGCAGCGCGAGGACCATGGCGGCATGCCGCGCTGGGTCTGGGGCCTGCTGGCGAGCCTGCTCGCCCTGTCCCTGCTGGCCGGCGCCGGCTGGTGGTGGTGGCAGCGCAGCGCCACGCCCGAGGTGCAGGTGGCCGCGGCCCAGGCGCGCGGCAGCGGCGGCGCCAGCGCCGCGGTGCTGCAGGCCACCGGTTATGTGACGGCGCGGCGCTCCGCCACCGTCTCGACCCAGATCACCGGCACCCTGACCGAGGTGCTGTTCGAGGAGGGCGACCGCATCGCCAAGGGCCAGGTGCTGGCGCGCCTGGAGGACAAGGCGCTGCGCGCGGCGCTGGGCACCGCCCAGGCCAGCGCCAAGAGTGCCCAGGCCCAGGTCGTCGCGGCCCAGGCCCAGCTGGCCCAGGCCCAGTCCGACCTGCGGCGCCAGGACGAGCTGGCCGCCAGCGGCATGAGCCCGCGCCAGCTGCAGGAGCAGGCCCGCACCGCGGTCAGCAGCCTGGCCGCCCAGCTGGAGGCGCGCCGCCGCGAGGCCGAGGCCGCGCAGTCCCAGGTGGCCCAGGCGCAAGTGAACTTCGACTACACGGTGGTGCGCGCGCCCTTTGCCGGCGTGGTCACGGCCAAGGCGGCCCAGGTCGGCGAGATCGTCTCGCCGCTGTCGGCCGGTGGCGGTTTCACCCGTACCGGCGTCGGCACCATCGTCGACATGGACTCGCTGGAGGTCGGCGTCGACGTCAACGAGGCCTATATCGGCCAGGTCCGCGCCGAGATGCCGGCCGAGGCCGTGCTGGATGCCTACCCGGACTGGAAGATCCCGGCCCATGTGATCGCGGTCGTGCCCTCGGCCGATCGCGGCAAGGCCACGGTCAAGGTGCGGGTCGCGCTGCAGCAGAAGGACGGCCGTGTCGTGCCCGACATGGGCGTGCGCGTGTCCTTCCTGTCCGGCAAGCCGGACGCGAGCCAGGCCGCGGCCCCGGCGCCCGGCGTGCTGGTACCGAAGGCGGCGCTGGCCCAGCGCGGCGGCGCCAGCGTGGTGTTCGTGCTGGACGGCGAGCGCGTGGCCCAGCGCGAGATCAGGACCGGCACGCCGCTGGGCGAGCAGGCCGTGATCCTGGAGGGCGTGAAGGCCGGCGAGAAGCTGGTGCTCGCGCCGCCCGAATCCTTGCGCGACGGCGCCGCGGTGCGCCTCGCCACCCCCTGATCCCGAACCGCATCCCAAAGTCCGACTTCCGGAGGAGACGACATGAGCCAGCTGATCCAGATCCGCGACCTCTCCAAGGTCTACACGCGCGGCAAGCAGAAGGTGGAGGTGCTGCACCACATCGACCTGGACGTCGCCGCCGGCGACTTCCTGGCGCTGATGGGCCCCTCCGGTTCGGGCAAGACCACCCTGCTGAACCTGATCGGCGGGCTGGACCTGCCCAGCGGCGGCAGCATCACGATCGACGGCCAGCGCATCGACCAGCTCGGCGCCTCCGAGCTGGCCAAGTGGCGCGCCGCCAAGGTCGGCTTCGTGTTCCAGTTCTACAACCTGATGCCGATGCTGTCGGCGCAGCGCAATGTCGAGCTGCCGCTGCTGCTGACCAAGCTCTCGGCCGCCGAGCGCAAGAAGCGCGCCGCGATCGCGCTGCAGCTGGTCGGCCTGGCGGACCGCGCCAGCCACAAGCCCACCGAGCTCTCGGGTGGCCAGCAGCAGCGCGTCTCGATCGCCCGCGCCATCGTCTCCGACCCGACCCTGCTGGTCTGCGACGAACCCACCGGCGACCTGGACCGCCAGTCGGCCGAGGATGTGCTGGCCCTGCTGCAGGCGCTGAACCGCGAGCATGGCAAGACCATCGTGATGGTCACCCACGACCCCAAGGCCGCCGAGCGCGCGCGCCAGACCCTGCACCTGGACAAGGGCAGCCTGGTCGAGCAGCTGGTCAGCGCCTGAGCGGGAGGCCGGCATGAAATACCTGCATCTGATCTGGGCGGCGCTGTTCCGGCGCAAGGGGCGCACCCTGCTGACCCTGGTGTCCATCATCACCGCCTTCCTGCTGTTCGGCCTGCTGGACGCGGTGCGCACCTCCTTCGACCAGGCCGGCCAGAGCGCCAACGGCGCCTCGCGGCTGCAGACCGGCTCGCGCCTGTCCTTCATCCAGACCCTGCCGATGGCGCTGACGAACCGCATCGCGCAGGTGGACGGCGTCAAGTCGGTCACCTATGCGAACTGGTTCGGTGGCGCCTACCAGGACCCGCACAACCAGGTCTTCAGCTTCGCGGTCGCGCCCAACTACCTGGACATCTATCCGGAGATGGAGGTCAGCGCCCAGGCCCGCCAGGCCTTCGCCGCCACCCGCATCGGCGCGCTGGTCGGCGAGGGCCTGGCCAAGCGCTTCAACTGGAAGGTCGGCGACAAGGTGCCGCTGCAGTCCACCATCTTCCCGGACCGCAGCGGCAGCAAGAACTGGCAGTTCGAGATCGTCGGCCTGATCCATGCGAAGGACAAGAAGTCCGGCGGCTTCTACGACCAGATGTTCCTGCTGAACTGGAAGTACTTCGACGACACCACGCCCTACAACCAAGGCCAGGTCGGCTGGTACGTGACCCGCGTCACCGACGCCAACCAGGCGGACCGCGTGGCCAAGGCGATCGATGCGCTGTCGGGCAACTCCGACCATGAGACCCGCACCCAGACCGAGCAGGCGGCGATGGCCTCCTGGATGAAGCAGGTGGCGGACATCGGCCTGATCGTCGGCTCCATCATGGGCGCGGTGTTCTTCACCCTGCTGCTGCTGACCGGCAACACGATGATGCAGGCGGTGCGCGAGCGCACCGGCGAGATCGCGGTGCTGAAGACCATCGGCTTCTCCGGCCGCAGCGTGCTGGCGATGGTGCTGGCCGAATCGGTGCTGCTCTTGGTGCTGGGCGGCGTGATCGGCCTGGGCCTGGCCAGCGTGATCGGGCCGGCCGTCGGTGCCGGCAGCGGTGGGGCGCTGAACCTGCCCGCCGCGGGCCTGGCCAGCTGGGCCAGCGGCCTGGGGCTGATGCTGCTGTTCGGCCTGATCGTCGGCGCGCTGCCGGCGCTGAACGCGATGCGGCTCAACATCACCGATGCCTTGGCCGGGAGGGCCTGAGCATGAAGAACGCACTGAAGAAGATCGGCCTGTTCCTGTTCCTGGTCCTCGTGCTGGTGGCCTGGGTGATGCTGCCCTGGGTCGGCGCGCTGGCGCTGGCTGCGCTGCTGGCGCTGTGGCTGCTGCTGAGCCGGCGCGGCGGGCAGGCCCGCTCGGTGGCCGGCGTCGGCATCAGCACCCTGCCGCAGCGGCTGGGGTCCTCGGCGGTGATCGTGGTCGGCATCGCCGGCGTGGTCGGCGTGCTGGTGGCGCTGCTGGCGATGGCCGAGGGCTATGCCGAGACCCTGCGCAAGTCCGGCAGCGAGGACACCGCGATCGTGCTGCGCGGCGCCTCGGCGGCCGAGGTGGCCTCGGTGATGAGCCGCGAGGACATCACCCAGATCGCCCAGGCCGTGGGCGTGGCCCGCAATGCCAAGGGCGAGCCGCTGGCCTCGGCCGAGACCGTGGTGGCCGCGAACCTGCCGATCCGGGGCACGACCACGGACGAGGAGGGCAGCGTGCAGGTGCGCGGCGTCGGCGACGAGGCCTTCGCGGTGCGGCCGCAGGTCAAGATCGTCGAGGGCCGCCGCTTCCAGCCGGGCCTGCGCGAGCTGATCGTCGGCAAGGGCGCGGCGCGGCAGTTCGCCGGCCTGGTGCCGGGTCAGGAGATCCGCCTGGGCAGCCAGAAATGGGTGGTGGCCGGCGTGTTCAGCTCCGGCGACGCGATGGAGTCCGAGATCTGGGGCGACGCCGCGGTGGTGGCCGAAACCTACCGGCGCGGCAGCAGCCGCAACTCGGTCACGGTGCGCCTCACCGACGCCAAGGCCTTCGAGGGCTTCAAGGCCGCGCTGGCCGCGAACCCGCAGCTGAAGGTGGACGTCAGCACCACCCTGGCCTTCTTCGCCAAGCAGTCCGAGAGCGTGACCAAGGTGCTGCGCATCATCGGCATCGTGGTCGGCGCGATCATGGCGATCGGCGCGGTGTTCGGCGCGCTCAACACCATGTTCGCGGCGGTCGCGACCCGCGCCCGCGAGATCGCCACCCTGCGCGCGATCGGTTTCACCGGGCTGCCGGTGGTGGTGGCGGTGATGCTGGAGACCATGCTGCTGGCGCTGCTGGGCGGCCTGATCGGTGCGGCGGCGGCCTATCTGCTGTTCAACGGCCATGCCGCCTCGACGATGGCCGCGGGCTCGGTCGGCAAGCTCAGCTTCGAGCTGCGCGTCTCGGCCGGGCTGCTCTGGGAGGGCCAGAAATGGGCCCTGGCGATCGGCTTCATCGGCGGCCTGTTCCCGGCGGTGCGCGCCGCCAGCCAGCCGGTCACGACGGCGCTGCGCGAACTTTGAGTCCCCGGGGTGCCGGCCCCCTCAAGCCGGCCCGCGATGCGCCGATAAAGCGCAGATGAGGGAACGAGAAGCGAGCACCGCGAGTCCTGAGGTGGGGACGGCCCGTGGGCGCGCGCCCGGGCGCTCGCTGGTGCAGCGCCTGACCGCGCTGAACCTCACGGTGCTGACCGGGACCCTGCTGCTGACCCTGGGCCTGATCGCCGGCGCCTCCTGGCTGGGCGCGCGCGAACGCCAGGCCCAGGCCGCCGAGCAGGCCGCCCGCGTGCTGGCGCAAAGCCTGGTGCCAATGCTGGTGTTCGAGGACCAGGCAGCCGCCGCGACCGAGCTGGCGGCCTTCGCGCGCCGGGCCGAGCTGCGCGAGCTGCGCCTGCTGGACGGGCGCGGCCGGCCCTTCGCGCAATGGCCGCTCGAGGGCGCGTCGACGACGGCGCTGCCGGACGAACCGGGCCGCGACATCGCGGACGGCGAGATCCAGGTGCTGGCGCCGCTGCTGCACAAGGGCGAGCCGGTCGGGCGCCTCTTCCTGCGCGAGAGCCTGGCCGAGCTGGAGCAGGGCCTGCTGCGCCTGGCCGGGCTCGCCGCGCTGCTGGCGCTGCTGGCCATCGTGCTGGCCGCGCGGGTGCTGCGCGCGGTGCAGCGCCGCGCGCTGGCGCCGATCGTCGAGCTGGCGGCGTTGGCCGAGCAGGTGGCGCAGGACCACAACTACGGCCGGCGCGCGCCGGTGCGACGGCCCGACGAGGTGGGGCGGCTCAGCGAGCGCTTCAACGAGATGCTGAGCCGCATCGAGTCGGCCCAGGAGGGCCTGAACCAGCGCCTGCGCCAGGAGCAGGCGACCGGCCAGCAGCTGCAGCAGCTGGCCCATCACGACCGCCTGACCGGCCTGCCGAACCGGCTGGCCTTCGAGGGCGCGCTGGCCACGCTGATCGAGCAGAGCCTGGCGCGACGGCAGCTGATGGGCCTGATCTTCATCGACCTGGACAATTTCAAGCTGGTCAACGATGGCCATGGCCATGAGGCCGGCGACGAGGTGCTGCGCGAGGTGGCGCGGCGCATGAGCGCGGTGCTGCGCGGCCGCGACCGGCTGTGCCGGCTGGGCGGCGACGAGTTCGCGCTGCTGCTGCCCGAGCTGCCCGATGTCGCCGCCGCCGAGGCGCTGGCGCCGCGCCTGATCGCCGCGGTGCGCGAGCCGATGTGGGTGAGCGGCGCGCTGATGCCGGTGGGCGCGACCCTGGGCCTGGCCTTCTGCCCCGGCGATGCCGACACGCCGGCGGCCCTGCTGGCGCGCGCCGATGCCGCGATGTACGCGGCCAAGCGCGCCGGCAAGAATTGCTACCGGAGGGCCGGCGATGAGGGCTAGGGCCTATTGCATCGGCCTGTCGCTGCTGGCAGCGGCCGCGGCCCGCGCCGGGGACCCGCCCAGCCTGGAGGAGCTGCTGCAGAAGAACCTGGACCAGCCCTCGCGCCAGGTCGAGGTCAGCAGCGCCTCGCGCTTCGCGCAGAGCGCGGCCCAGGCCCCGGCCGTGACCTATGTGCTGACGGCGCAGGACATCACCCATCTGGGCCTGCGCAGCCTGGCCGACGTGCTGCGCAGCCTGCCCGGCCTCTATGTCAGCAGCGACAGCCAGTTCAGCTTCGTCTCGGCGCGCGGCCTGGGCCGGGCCGGCGAGTACAACTCGCGCCTGCTGGTGTTGCTGGACGGCATGCGCCTGAACGAGAACATCCTGGATGCGGCCCAGGTCGGGCGCGACGGGGTGGTGGACATCGCGCTGATCGAGCGGGTCGAGTTCACGCCCGGCCCCGGTGCCTCGGTCTATGGCAACAACGCCTTCTTCGGCGTGATCCATATCGTCACCAAGCGCGCCGACCGGCTGCAGGGCCTGCAGCTGCGCTACAGCCAGGCCTCCAGCTCCGAGCGCAATGCCTCGCTGACCCTGGGCCGGCGCGGCGACAGCGGGAGCGAGGCCTGGCTGAGCCTGTCGGGCTTCGAGCAGCATCGCATGCACGAGGTGGTGCCGCCACCGCCGTCGGCGCTGGCGGCGCGCTTTCGCGAGCTGGACCATGACCGCGGCGCGCGGCTGCAGGCCGGGCTGTCCTGGCGCGGCGTCAATCTGCGCCTGGGCAGCAGCGAGCGCCTGCGCGGCCTGCCGGTGCCGGTCTCGCCGCTGCAGCCGGACCGGCTGGAACCGGCGCGCGACCTGACCCGCAGCCATTTCGCCCAGCTGAGCCTGGAGCGCAGCCTGAACGAGGACTGGGACCTCTATGCGGCCGGCGCGCTGCAGCGCTCGCTCTACCGCAGCAGTTCGCCCTATGTGGCCGACGAGGCCTTGAATCAGCTGGCGATCTATCGCAACCAGTTCCTCGGCCGCTGGGGCCAGTTGCACCTGCGCCTGGGCTACCAGGGCCTGGACGGGCATTACCTGAGCCTGGGCCTGGAGCATCAGCACGACGCGGCGCAGCACATCTGGGTCGGCACCCTGGGCCAGCGGCCGCAGGTCGATCGCGACGGCAGCGACCGCCGCCTGGGCCTGTTCATCCAGGACGAATGGCGACCGGCGCCGCGCCATACCCTGGTGCTGGGCCTGCGCCATGACCGCAGCGACACCGCCGGCAGCAGCCTGAACCCGCGCCTGGCCTGGGTCTGGAGCCCGGCGGCCGAGACCGGGTTGAAGCTGCTCTACGGCAGCGCCTACCGCGGCGCCAATCGCAGCGAGATCGGCCTCAACGAGGAGCAGGGCGTGGCGGCGCCGCGCGCCGAGCAGGTGCGCAGCCTGGAGCTGGCGCTGGACCAGGGCCTGCGCGAGCATTGGCGGCTGCGCGCCTCGCTGTACCTGAGCCGCATCAGCGGGTTGATCCGGCTCAGCCCTGAGAACCCGGTCTTCGAGAACAGCGCGCGGCTGCTGAGCCGCGGCATCGAACTGGGTCTGGACGGGCGTTGGGCCGGTGGTGCCGAGCTGTCGGTCAGCCTGAGCCTGAACCATCATCGCAGCGACGCCGCCACCGACCGGCTGAACACCCAGCCGCGCGGCCTGCTGAAGCTGCATGCCAGCCGGCCGCTCGGGCCGCTGCGCCTGTCCGGCCAATGGCTGGCCGCCAGTGGGCGGCGCGTGCTGGGCGAACGCCAGGGCGGCTATGGCCTCGTCAATCTGCAGCTGCTGTGGCAGGCCGATGCCCGCAGCGAGCTGGCCCTGGGCCTGTACAACGCCGGCGACAAGCGCGTCGCCGAGTTCACCCAAGCCGGCAGCCTGCTGCCGCTGCGCCAGGAGGGTCGGGTCTTGCGCCTGAGCCTGAGCCGGCGCTTCGGATCATGAGGCGCAAGGCTTCATCCTGGTGGCTTGTCTGGCTGCTGCTGGCGCCGGCCGCCGCTGCGGCCGAGCCGCTGCCGGAGGAGGCGCGGCTGAAGGCCGCCTTCATCTACCGCTTCGCCCAGTTCACCGACTGGCCGCCGCCGCCGCTGCGCGGCTTCGTGCTGTGCCTGGCCGGGGCCTCGCCGGAGCTGGCCAGCGCGTTGCGCGAGCAGGCCCAGCGGCCCTGGGGCGGCTTCACGCCGGAGCTGCAGCTGCCCGAGCGGCCCGAGCAGGCGCGCCATTGCCAGCTGCTGGTGCTGGGCGGGCTGACGCGCGACGAGCTGCGCCGCTGGGTGCAGGCGCTGGGTGCCAGCCCGGTGCTGCTGGTGGCCGACAGCCCCGAGGCCTTCCGCGCCGGGGCCGACATCGGCCTGATCCAGGAGCCGAACAGCCTGGCCTTTCGCGTCAACCTGAGCGAGAGCCGGCGCCGCGGCCTGGTGCTGAGTTCGCAGATGCTGAAGCTGGCGCGCGAGGTCAGGTAAAGGCCGCCAGCAGCCGCTCCAGCGCCACCATGAAGGGCGTCTGCATCAGCGGCAGGGTCGCGACCATGCCGACCAGGCCGATGCTGACGGTCAGCGGGAAGCCGACCGAGAACACATTGATCTGCGGCGCGACGCGCGAGATCACGCCCAGCACCAGATTCACGAACATCAGCATCGTGATCAGCGGCAGCGCGATCCACAGGCCGATGCGGAAGATCTCGGCGCCCCAGGTCTGAGGCTGCGCCGCGCGCAGGAAGGCGAAGGGCTCCTGGCCGACCGGGAAGGCGTGGAAACTCTGCACCAGCGCGTTGATCAGCAGCAGATGGCCGTTGATCGCGATGAAGAGGAAGGCCACCATCGAGCCGAAGAAGCGCGCGCTGGCCGTGCCCTGGCTGCCGGTCGCGGGGTCGAAGAAACCGGCGAAGTTCAAACCCATCTGCAGCCCGATCAGCTCGCCGGCGAATTCCAGCGAGGCGAACACCAGGCGCACCGCGAAGCCCATCGCCAGCCCGATCAACAGCTGCTGCGCCAGCAGCAGGAGCAGCAGCGGCGGCGAATCCAGCGGCACCACCGGCATCGCCGGCAGCGAGGGCTGGGCCGCCAGCGCGATGAAGATCGCCAGCCCGACGCGCACCCGCATCGGCACATTGCGCTGGCTGAAGATCGGCATGCCGGCGAACAGCGCCAGGATGCGCACCGTCGGCCACAGCAGCGGCGTCAACCACTGCAGCAGCTGGGCCTCCGTGAAGGAAAACACTAGCCCACGACCTGAGGAATGGTCTGCAAGGTGCGCTGGATGTACTCGACCAGGGTGGTCACCATCCAGGGCCCGGCCACTGCCAGCACCAGCACCGCGGCGACCACCTTGGGCACGAAGGACAGGGTGGCCTCGTTGATCTGGGTCGCGGCCTGGAACACGCTGACCAGCACGCCGACCGCCAGCACGACGATCAGGATCGGGGCGGCCACCATCAGCAGCATGTACAGGCCCTGCTGGCCGAAGGTGAAGACTTGTTGGGCATCCATCGGATCGCTTCCTCTTCTATTGGGCGAAGCTGGCGGCCAGCGAACCCAGCAGCAGGTTCCAGCCATCGGCCAGCACGAACAGCATCAGCTTGAAGGGCAGGGCCACCAGCACCGGCGACAGCATCATCATCCCCAGGCTCATCAGCACGCTGGAGACGATCATGTCGATCACCAGGAAGGGGATGAAGATCAGGAAGGCGATCTGGAAGGCCGACTTCAGCTCACTGGTGACGAAGGCCGGCACCAGCACGCGAAAGGGCACGGCCTCCGGCTTGACCTCGCCTTCCAGCTTGGCCAGGCGCGAGAACAGCGCGACATCGGACTGGCGGGTCTGCTTCAGCATGAAGCCGCGCATCGGCACCTCGGCGCGCTTGAGCGCCTCGTCGAAGCCGATCTGGCCGGTGGAGTAGGGCTGCCAGGCCTCGGCATAGACCTTGTCCAGGGTGGGGCTCATCACGAAGAAGGTCAGGAACAGGGACAGGCCGATGATCACCTGGTTCGGCGGCGCGGCCTGAGTGCCCAGCGCCTGGCGCATCAGCGACAGCACGATCACGATGCGGGTGAAGCCCGTCATCATCAGCAGCACCGCGGGCAGGAAGCCCAGCGCGGTGAAGAACAGCAGGGTCTGGATCGGCACCGAGTAGCTGCTGCCACCGGCGCCCTGGCCGATGATCAGCGGCAGGCTGGCCGGCGCGCCGGCCTGCTGCGCTAAAGCGCCGAAAGAAACGGCCGACAACACCGACAGGGCCAGGCCTTGAGCGACGCGGCGCGAAGGCGCGAACGAAGACAACTCAAGGCGCACGATGCTGGTCCTCCGCGCCACCACCGCCATCCTTGCGCAGCTTGGCTCTGAGCAGTTGGGCGAAGGCCGGTACCGCCAGCGGTGCCGCGGCCGTGCCTTCGGGCTGCGGCGGCATCACATGCAGGGTGCTGATCTGCTGGGCGGTGACGCCCAGCACCAGCCAGCGGCGGTCCTCGCCCTGGCCGACCTCGACGGTCAGCAGGCGCTGGTTGGGCGCGATCTGCAGCATCGCGACGGTGCGCATCTGGCCCTGGGCGCCGGCGCCGCCCAGCGGGGTGCGCTTGAGCAGCCACAGCAGGGCCGGGATCAACGCCAGGATGGCGACGAACCAGAGAAGGGGCAGGAGGTTGTTATTGCTCATGGCCCGGCCATTCTGGGCCGGGCAGGGGGAGGGCAATCGCCGGTGAAAGCGGCGATTTCCGTCTCAGGTCAGGCCTTCGAGAGGCGGCGCATGCGCTCCGAGGGCGTGACGATGTCGGTCAGGCGGATGCCGAACTTGTCGTTCACCACCACCACCTCGCCCTGGGCGATCAGGTAGCCGTTGACCAGCACGTCCATCGGCTCGCCGGCCAGCGCATCCAGCTCCACCACCGAGCCCTGGGCCAGCTGCAGGATGTTCTTGATCGGGATGCGGGTGCGGCCCAGTTCCACGGTCAGCTGGACCGGGATGTCCAGGATCATGTTGATGTCGCTGCCCGGCGCATTGCTGGGCGTCGGCGTGAAGTTCGCGAAGCTGGCGGGGGCCACCTGCTCGGCCGCGCTCTGCACTTCCTCGGCCACCTCGGCGGGTTTGGCTTCGGCCAGCGCCGCGGCCCATTCGGCCGCCATCGCGTCCTGTTCGTCTTGAGATGGGGTGTCAGGTGACATCACGGGCTCCCAGCCAGCCCGCATCGGGGGCGGTCAGCATCTTGTCTACTTTCAGGGCGTACTTGCCGTTCGAGGTGCCGTAATGGCAGTCGAACACCGGCACGCCATCGATCTTGGCCTTGATCACTTGTTCCAGATCCAGCTCGATGAAATCACCGGGCTTGAAGGCCAGCAGCTGCTCGACGGTGGCCGGGGCATGGCCCAGCTCGGCCACGATCTCGACCTCGGCGGCCTGGATCTGGTGCTTCAGCAGGTTGACCCAGCGGCGGTCCGGCTCGGTGGAATCGCCCACCGTGGTCGAGTAGAGCACGTCGCGGATCGGCTCCAGGGTCGAGTACGGAATGCAGAAATACACCGTGCCGCTGGTCTCGCCGATCTCCAGGGTGAAGCTGGTCGAGACGACGATCTCGCTGGGCGTGGCGATATTGGCGAACTGGGGCTGCATCTCCGAGCGCTGGTAGTCCAGCTCCAGCGGATAGACGCCCTTCCAGGCCTTCTGGTATTCGGTCGTGATCACCTCGACCAGGCGCAGGATCACGCGCTGCTCGGTGGCGGAGAAATCGCGGCCCTCGATGCGGGCGTGGAACTTGCCGATGCCGCCGAACAGCGAATCGATCACCGCGAACACCAGGGTCGGGTCGCAGACGATCAGCCCGGAGCCGCGCAGCGGCTTGACCGAGACGATGTTGAAGTTGGTCGGCACCACGATCTCGCGCAGGAAGGCCGAGTACTTCTGCACCTTGATGCCGCCGATCGCGACCTCGGGGCTCTTGCGGATGAAGTTGAACAGCCCGACGCGGATATTGCGTGCGAAACGCTCGTTGATGATCTCCATCGTGGGCATGCGCCCACGCACGATGCGTTCCTGGCTCGCCAGGTTGTAGTCGCGTATGCCCCCGACCTGCTCCTCTTCCGCCTCGAGCTTCTGGCTCTCGCCGGTTATGCCTTGCAGCAGGGCATCGACTTCGTCTTGCGAAAGGATCTGCTGGTTCATTGCACGATGAAGCTGGAGAACAGCACATTGGTGACCGGGCTCTGGACCTGGCGGCGCTTTTTCTTCTTCTTTTTCGGCGCGTCGCTGGCCTCGTCCTCATCCTCGTCGTCGAGCTCGATGCCCATCGGGCGCACCGACTCGCGCATGATCTCGCGCGCCAGCTTTTCCTTGCCCTCACGCGACAGCAGCTCGGCCGAGGTCTTGTAGGACAGCACCATCAGCACATTGCTGCGGATCGCCGGCATGTACGCCTTCAGCTGCTCGGCGAACTTGGCGTCCACCACCTCCAGAGTCACGCCGACCTGGGCGAAGCGGTCCACTTCCTTGTCGGCGAGGTTGACCGTGAAGGGGTCCAGCGGCACGAACACCGGCGGCGTGCCGGGCTTGGCCGCGGCATGGCTGACCGGCGCCTCGGCATGGCCGTCCTCGCCGTCCTCGCTCGCCGGCTTCTTCTTCAACAGCAGCAGGGCCGCGCCGCCGCCCAGCACCAGCAGCAGGACGACCACCAGGATGATGACGAGCTTCTTCTTGCCCCCGCCCGCGGGGGCCGCATCCGAAGCGGCGGCTGTTGCCATAAAGGGACTCCTTGATCAGCGGGCGGTCGGGCGCAGCATCGTCGCGCACGCACCGCCAATGCCTGCCATTATTGGGAATTCCGGCCCGTCCCAAGCATAGAAAAGCCGCGGATAAGCGTCCATGTTTCTCAGGCGTAAAGGTCCACGACGCCGCGGGCACGCGGTGCGGGCCGAGCGGCGGCCGCGGCCGGCTGGCCGAGCGGGTCGTTGGCCTCGGCGCCGGCGTTGTTGCGGCGGCCCGAGTTCGAGCCGTCGCCGGCCTGCGGCTGCTGCTGTTGAGCGTCGCGCGGCTGCTGGAACACGCCGCCGCCGGACAGGGTCAGGCCGTTCTCGCGCAGCGCGCTGGCCAGTTCGGGCAGGCCGCGCTCCAGCACCGCGCGGGTATCGGCCTGCTCGCTGTGGAAGGAGATCTGGGCCTGCTGGCCGTCGACCACGATCTGGATCTGCACCGGCCCCATCTCGGCCGGGTTGAGGTGCAGTTCGGCCTGCTGCACGCCATCGGCCGCCAGCACGCTGATGCGGGCCGCCATCTCGGGCGCGAACTCGGGGCTGTAGAGCGGCTGGGCCAGTTCCACCGCGCGCGGTGTCGGCGGCGCGCCGTTGTTGCCGTTCTCGGCGATCGCACCGGCGTGCCGCGCGGCCAGCAGGGCCTCGGCACCCTGCGGCAGGGTGGGCGTGGCCTGCTGGGCCTGTTCCAGCCGGGCTGCAAAGCTGTCCGCGCCGACAGCCGTCGCCGCCGCCTTGCCGCTGGCCGCGTCGGCCGGCGTTTCGCCCGCCTTGCGCGGGGAGGCTGCGGTGGCGCGCGCATCGGCCTTGTCGGCGGGCGCGGGGCTAGCGGCGGGATTCTTGCCGTCCAGCGCCACCGGGCCGGCGCGGCCGGTCGCGGCCGGATCGGCGGCGGCCGTTGTTGCATCTTCTGGCGTGGCGGCGGGAGCGCGGGCATCACCGGCGGCCTGCGGCAGCAGGCGGGCGTCCGGTGCGGGCGTCGGGCTCGTGGTCTGGGCCGGGTCGGCCGAGGCGGTGGCCGGCGGCAGCCAGGCGGCGGTCTCGGTCGTCGTCTCGGCGCTCACCGGCGGCTTGGCGGCATCGGTGCTGGCGGGCGATGGCGTGGCCGCGTCGCCGTCGGCCGCGGCCTTCTTGCGGCCAGCTTCGCTGCGGCCAGCATCCGCCGCCACTTCGCCGGTGCGGGCCGGTGCGGCCTCGGCCGTCTTGGTCTTTGTAGCGCCGTCCTGGGCCTTGGCGCCGGGCTGCTGCGCGGACGCATTGGGGCGCGCAGCGGGCGGGCGCTGCGGCTGGACGACGGCGCGCGGCGGCGGGCTGTCCGGCTGCTGCGCGGGGGGCTGCTGGGGCGTCGCGGCCTTGGGCGGCTGGGCCGGTGCGGCGGGCGGCGTTGGCGGTGTTTGCGGCGGTGCCGCGACGACGTTGTCGCGCAGCAGGGCCGAGAAGCTGGGCAGGCCGCTGGGTTCGGGCAGGCCGCCGGCCGGGCCGCCGGGCAGGGGATTGCCGCGCTTGGCGAGGCCGGAGAGCAGGGTGTTGGCGGAGAGGCTGGTCATGGCGGGGCGGACCTGGGGCGCTTCAGGCGCTGACGCGCATGAAAGGGTTCATCTGGGCCAGCGCGGCGCGGGCGGCCTGTTCGTCGGTGACCTTCTGCTCGCGGCGCAGCGCGCTGCGCAGCAGCTCATGCTGGCGGCGCTCCAGCAGCTTGCGCACCGAGGCGACGCGCAGCTCCAGCTCCTTCAGCACCGCGCGGGCGCGCTCGACGCGCTGGTCGGCGAAGCGGCTGACCGAACCCTGCTGGTCGATCGCCTGGTCCAGGCGCTGACCGAAGTTCTGGTAATGGCCGACGATGTCGATGGTGGTGCGCTGCGTGAACTGCTGCGTCCAGCGCTGCTGGTACTGATGTCGGTACTCGCCCAACTGGTCGGCCTGGGCGCGCGCGGCGTCGGCCTGGCGTTGCAGCTCCTGCAGCTGCGACAGGGCGGTGTCGCGCTCGGCCTCGGCGCGCTCCAGCAGGATGGTCAGGGCTTGGGTGCTCATGAGGGGGCTCTCCGTAATTCGCTTATCGGCCGATTTCAGGAATGATTGACCACCGCGCTCAGCTGGCCGACGCTGGCCTCCAGGGTCGCGGGGGTATGCATGTCCTGTTGCAGCAGGCGGTTCATGTCGGTGTGCAGGCGCACGGCCAGGTCCAGTTCATGGTCATGGCCGCTCTGGTAGGCGCCGAGCTGGATCAGGTCGCGCGCCTTGTTGTACTTGGCGAGGAGCTGGCGGAAACGCCGCGCCGACTCCAGATGGCCCTGCGGCGCGACATTGCTCATCACCCGCGAGATCGAGCGCTCGATGTCGATCGCCGGGTAATGGCCGGCCTCGGCCAGCTCGCGCGACAGCACGATATGGCCATCGAGAATCCCGCGCGCCGCGTCGGCGATCGGGTCCTGCTGGTCGTCGCCCTCGCTCAGCACGGTGTAGAAGGCGGTGATCGAACCCTCGCCGGCCAGGCCGTTGCCGCTGCGCTCGACCAGTTGGGGCAGCTTGGCGAAGCAGCTGGGCGGATAGCCCTTGGTGGCCGGCGGCTCGCCGATCGCCAGCGCGATCTCGCGCTGAGCCATCGCGTAGCGGGTCAGCGAATCCATCAGCAGCAGCACATGCTGGCCCTTGTCGCGGAAATGCTCGGCGATCGCGGTGGCGTAGGTCGCGCCCTGCATGCGCACCAGCGGCGGCGCATCGGCCGGCGCGGCCACGACGACCGAGCGCTGGATGCCTTCCTCGCCGAGGATGTCCTCGATGAATTCCTTGACCTCGCGGCCGCGCTCGCCGATCAGGCCGACCACGATCACGTCGGCCTGGGTGTAGCGGGCCATCATGCCCAGCAGCACCGATTTGCCGACGCCGGTGCCGGCGAACAGGCCCAGGCGCTGGCCGCGGCCGACGGTCAGCATCGCGTTGATCGAGCGCACGCCGGTGTCCAGCGGGGTGCGCACCGGATCGCGGTCCATCGCATTGATCGGGCGGCGGATCATCGGCTCGTCGTGCACGCCCTCCAGCGGGCCGCGGCGGTCGATCGGGTGGCCATGCGAATCGACCACACGGCCCAGCAGACCGTCGCCCATCGGCAGGCGCAGGCCGCGGTCCTCGTCGCGGCGCCAGGGATGTTGCGGCTTGCCCAGCTGCGGCGCGCGCGGCGGCGTGAAGCGCGGCAGCACCAGGGCGCCGCTGGCCAGGCCGGTGACCTCGTCGGTCGGCATCAGGTAGGCGCGGTCGCCGGAGAAGCCGACCACCTCGGCCTTGACCGGCGGGCTGCCGCGGCGCGAGCTGTTGCCGACGCGCGGTGCATGGATCTCGCAGACCGAGCCGACCGGCACCTTGACGCCGGTGGCCTCCAGCACCAGGCCGGCGACGCGCACCAGCTTGCCCTGCGACTCCAGCGCCACCGGTGTGGCGGCGAAGGCCTGCAGGTCGTCCAGGTAGCGGGTCCAGCGTTCGCGGCGGCTTTCCATGTTGCTCAGGCCTCCGGCTCGTTGTCGGCGCCGGCGCGGCGGTCCTGCCACAGCGACTGCTGGCCCATCGCGGTCGTGACCTGTTGCCAGCGCGCGGCGATCGTCGCGTCGACGCTGCCGATGTCGGACTCGACCTTGCAGCCGCCGCGCGGCACCTCGGGGTCGGGCAGCACCTGGGCCTCGCGCGCCTTCATCTCCTCGCCGGCGCCGTCCAGCACCAGCGGCAGGTCGGCCGGGTTGACGCGCACGCGGACATGGCGGGCCGACAGCTGCAGCGCCTCGACCGCGTCATGCGCGACCCGGGCGATCACCTCGGGGCGCTGCTCCAGCTCGCTGCGCACGACCTGGCGCGCCAGCTCGACCGCCATGCTGGCCAGCGCCTGGCTCATCTGTTCTTCCAGTTCGCGGAACTCGGTGTCGAAGCTCTGCACCAGACCGCCCAGCTGGGCGCTCATCTGCTGGGCGAAGCTCTTCTTGAAGGCATCCAGCGCGGCCATGCCGTCGCGGTAGCCGTCCTGGTAGCCGGACTGGCGGGCGGCATGCAGCAGCTCGTCGATCTGCGGCTCGGGCGCGGCGGCCACTTCGGGCTCGGGGGCCGGCGGGGCGGGCGGGGCCGGCGCGAAGATCGGCGGGCGCCGGTCGGGCGCGCCGTGCAGGGCGTCGGGGCTCCAGGCGGCGAAGTCGGACAGCTCCTCGCGCGGAATGAAGCGGCTGTAGGTGCCGCGGCGCTCCTCGCCGGTGCGGCGCTCCGGCGGCGGGACCTGGCGGGGGGGGGGACGGTTGGCCATCGCGCTGCTTCAGCCTCAGAGGAACTGGTCGTCGCCGCCGCCGGCCAGCATGATCTGACCCTCGTCGACCAGGCGGCGCACGATCTTGAGCATTTCCTTCTGCTCGCTCTCGACCTCGGACAGGCGCACCGGGCCGCGCGACTCCAGGTCCTCGCGCAGGGTCTCGGCGGCGCGGCTGGACATGTTGCGGAAGACCTTCTCGCGCAGCTCGGGGCCGGCGCCCTTGAGGGCCACGACCAGCGATTCGCTCTGCACCTCCTTGAGCACGGCCTGGATGCCGCGGTCGTCGATCTTCTCCAGATCCTCGAAGGTGAACATGTTGTCCATGATCTTCTGGGCCAGGTCGGCATCGGCCTCGCGGATGTAGTCCAGCACCGAGGCCTCGACCGAGGAGCCCATCATGTTGATGATCTCGGCCGCGGTCTTGACGCCGCCCAGGTTCGACTTCTTCATGCGCTCGCCGCCGGCCAGCACCTGGCTCATCACCTCGTTGAGGTCCTTCAGCGCCATCGGCTGGATGCCGTCCAGGGTGGCGATGCGGATCAGCACCTCGTTGCGCTGGCGTTCGGTGAAGACCTTCAGCACCGAGCTGGTCTGGTCGAAGTCCAGGTGCGACAGGATGGCCGCGATGATCTGCGGGTGCTCGTTGCGCAGCAGCTCGGCCACCGAGTTGGCGTCCATCCACTTCAGGCTCTCGATGCTGGAGACATCACCGCCCTGCAGGATGCGGTCCAGCAGCAGGTTGGCCTTGTCGTCGCCCAGGGCCTTGCGCAGCACGTTGCGCACATACTCGTCGGTGTCGTTGACCAGCATGCTCTGGGTCTCGGCCACCGCATCGAAGCGGGTCAGCACCGCCTCGACGCGCTCGCGCGGGATCACCTTCAGCTTGGCGATGGTTTCGCCGAGCTTCTGCACTTCCTTGGGCTGCAGGTGCTTGAAGACCTCGGAGGCCTCTTCCTCGCCCAGCGACATCAGCAGGATGGCCGCGTCTTCTACGCCTTGGTCGTCCATGGTCCGGTATTCCTTTGTCGTCCCGCGTCAGGCCGGCAGCTCTTCGCCGTGGATCCAGCTGCGCATGATGTTGGCCACCGCGACCGGGTTTTCCTTGGCCAGTTGGCGGGCGCGCTCCAGCTTGTCGTTGGAGACCGGGGCCTCCAGGGCCGGCAGCCCGCCGCCGCCCGGCAGTTCGTGGGCGTCGTCGACCACCGCGTCGAGCTGGTTCGCCGCATCGGCTTCCGGCTCGGCCGGGCGGGCCGCGCGGATCGCCGGGCGCACCAGGCCGAACACCGCGATCAGGGCCACCAGCACCAGGGCCAGCGGCACGGCGGCGGTGCGCAGCAGATCCAGCAGCCAGGGCTGCTTCCACAGCGGCACGTCGACCTCGGCCGGTTTGTCGTTGACGAAGGGGGCGCTCAGCACCTTGATCGAATCGCCGCGGTCCTGGCTGTAGCCCAGGGCCTCGCGCACCAGCTCGGTCAGCTTGCTCAGCTCCTCGGCCGAGACCGGCTGGCTGTTCGTCTTGCCCTTGGCATCGGTGACGCTGCGGTGGTTCACCACCACCGCGGCGTTCAGGCGGCGCACCGTGCCGGTGGCGTTGCGCGTGACGCGCACGGTCTTGTCCAGCTCGTAGTTGGTGACGTTCTCGCGGCGCGTGCTCTGCTGGCCGGCCGTGGCGCCCTGCGCGGGCTGCAGCGCCTGGGCCTGGCCGTTGATCGGCGCGGTGGCGGGCACCGGCGGCTGGTTGGTGGCGGCGCCGGGCACGCCGGTGGGCAGCTGCGGCGTGGCGTTGATCGCCTCCTGGCTCTGCGCGCTGCGCACCGAGGCCTGGGCGTTGGCGCCCTGGTTGGGCTTGTATTCCTCGGCGGTGGATTCGACCTGGGAGAAGTCCAGGTCGGCGGTGACGGTGGCGCGCAGATTGTCGCGGCCGACCACCGGCTCCAACAGCTCGTAGATGCGCTTGTGCAGGTTCGCCTCGATCTGCTGCTTGTACTGCAGCTGCTGGCTGTCCAGGCCGTTGCTGTTGTCGTTGTTGTTGGAGAGCAGGGCGCCGGTGCTGTCCAGCACGCTGACGGCCTTGGGGCTGAGCTCGGGCACCGAGGCCGAGACCAGGTGCACGATGCCGGCGACCTGGGCGCGGTCCAGGGTGCGGCCGCCGCGCAGGGTCAGCATCACCGAGGCGCTGGGCTTTTGCTGCTCGCGGAAGAAGCCGTTCTGCTGCGGCATTGCCAGATGCACGCGGGCGTCGGCCACATCGGCCAGCGCGGTGATGGTGCGGGTCAGCTCGCCTTCCAGGCCGCGCTGGAAGTTCAGGCGTTCGTTGAACTGGGTCTGGCCGATCGAGGTCTTGTCCATCAGCTCGAAGCCGACGGTGCTGCCCTTGGGCAGGCCGGCCGACGCCAGCTTCATGCGCACGTCGTAGACCTGGTTGGACGGCACCAGGATCGTGCCGCCCGGCTCGTGGCGGTAGGGCACGTTCATCTGCGCCAACTGGGCGATCACCGCGCCGCCGTCCTTGTCGGACAGGCCGGTGAAGACCGGGCGATAGTCGCCCTGCGAGGAGTAGAGGGTGATCGCCAGCACCACGCCGGCCAGGGTCGCCAGGCCCAGGCCCAGGCCGACCTTGCTGCGCGTCGGCAGGGCCGCCAGGCGCTGGGCGAAACCGGCGGGCTGCGCGGGTTCGGCCAGGGCGGCGGGGGCGGGGGTAGCGAGGGCGTTGTCCATGAGGCCGGTCGGTCTGTGTGCGGTTTGTCACGGAGCACCTGGACGGTGTTCCGATGTCTGCAATTATTCGGATTCGGCCCCCTCAAGAAAGCCGGAAACAGGCCGATGAACCGAGCGCAGTTCCCCCCATTGGCGCGAGCGTTCCTGCTTAGGATTCATCCCATCGCAGAACGACCGCCATGGACCTCAAGCTCAAACCCTTCGACTTCGCGCAGGCCGCCGCACGGGCGGGCCTGGCCACCAATGGCCAGCCGCTCGCGAAGCCCAAGGCGGTCGGCGGCGCCAGCTTCGGCGACGCGATGGCGCAGGCGATGAAGGGGGTCAGCGCGCAGCAGAACGAGGCCTCCCGGCTGCAGCGCGAGGTCCAGCTGGACAACCCCAATGTCAGCCTGGAAGAGACGATGGTGGCGATGCAGAAGGCCCAGGTCGGCTTTCAGGCCACCCTGCAGGTGCGCAACCGCCTGGTCTCGGCGTATTCCGAGATCATGAATATGCAAGTCTGACCAAGACCGCCCCCTGTGGCCATCGCGCGCACTAGGCCAACCGATCAGCTTTTCTTCAGCAGGCGCTGACGCTTCTGCGTCTGGTCGATGTAGAGCTGCAGCGCGCGTTCGGCGCCGTGGGGCAGTTGGGAAAAGGCACAGCCCAGGCGCAGGCCGTCGTTTGACTCACTCAGGTGCTGCAGGCGCAGCTCAGCCTGGAAATGGTTGTCGCGATCCAGCTCGATGCGCGCGCCGGCCAGCAGCTGGCCCGGGGCGGGGTGGGGCAGATCGGGTGGCAGGCGCATCGCCAGGCCGCTGACGCTCAGGTCCAGCACGCGCAGCTGCAGGGCCATATCGGGGAAGTCGGGATGCTGCAGCAGCACGCGCGGAAACAGCGCGCCCAGCGGCTGCACGCGGAAGGCCTGACGGCGCTGGAAGCGGAACAGCCGGTCGGGCCAGGGCGCGCGCAGGGTGCTCAAGGTCGGGCCCTGCACCAGCACCAGCGGCGCCAGCTCGAACTCCAGGCGGATCTGGTCCAGATAGGCCACCGCCATCACCTCCGGGCTGTCCAGCAGCGGCTGCAGCTGGGCCGGGCCGCCCAGCGCCTCCAGGCCCAGCGCCTGCTGGGCCGGGTCCAGGTTCCAGAGCCGGGTGGCGAGCGTGTCGCCCCGTGGGGTGCTCAGCTGCAGATCGATCTGCCGCGCCAGCAGCTGGCGCAGCCAGGACTCGATCTCGGTCTCGGTCTCGACGCGGAAGTCGTCGAGCCGCGGTTCAATCGTCGTGGTCATGCGGGGCAGGTGCCCGACCGAGGCCGGGCGGCGATGGCGTCAATGCACCATTTTGCTCTTGCCGGTCAGCACCTGGTCCAGATCTTCCAGCCAGGGTTCGGCCAGATGGCGGATCTCGGCGTCGTTCAGCAGGATGCGCTGCATGATGCGGGTCTTCAGCTGGGTCTCCTCGGGCGCCAGCTGGTCGCGCGAGGCGGCATGCTTGAGCTGGGAGATCAGCAGCACGCAGGCCCCTTCGAGCTTGACCACTTCATCCCAGTTGCCGGACCGGGCGGCGCTGAGCATGTCGGCGCTGGCTTGCTCGATGGCTTCGTAGTAGCTCAGGAGGTGGGTGTTCATGGGACGGTCCGCTAGCAAATCGTGAGGGGTGGTGGGCGCTGCCGGCATCAGGCGGCGCGCTGCGACAGGGGGGCGGCCTCGGCCCGCTCGCCGATCAGGGTCCAGGCCTCGCGTACCGGGGCCAGCAGGCGCTGGCATTCCTCGATGGCGGCGCCGTCGCCGTGCAGGTTGGCATGGGTCAGACGCATGCACATATAGGCGTAGAGATCGCGCAGATCGCCGGCCAGCTGGCCGCTGTCCAGGTTCAGCGCGGCCTTCAGGCCTTCGTCCAGGATGCGCACGGCGCGGTTCAGGGCGCGGTTCTTCAGCTCGGTATTGCGGGCCTCGATGGCGCCGCGGGCCTGGCTCATCGCGTCGGCCAGGCCGTCGAACAGCATCGCGACCAGGCGGTGCGGGCTGGCGTTCAGCACATCGGTCTCGACGCCCACTCGGCTGTACATGGCGCTGCCGCGGTGGGTGCGCGATGCGAAGGGGGATGCGTTGCCGTACATGTTCTTCCGTTCCGGTGGGGGCCTTGTTGAATGATTTTTCGGCCACCCGGGCGGGAACTTGAGTGTCTGGAACGCAGACAGACGGCTTATCTGTGAAGAAATGCAAACGCCCGGGCGGGCCGGGCGTTCGGGTGGGGCGAAATGCGCTGGTTCAGCGCAGCAGCTGCATCTGCTGGGAGACGTAGGCCGACAGGTTGTTCATCTTGCCCATGGTCTTGTCCAGCGCGGTGTACTGGGCGCGCAGGCGCTTTTCCTTCTGCGCCAGGCGGTCCTCCAGCGCGTCCTCGCGTTTGCCGTTGGAGGTGATGCTGTCGCGCAGGCCCTTCTGCCGGTTGCTGATGCGGCCGTCGACGCCCAGGGCCTGGTCGGCGAAGCGGCGCACGCGCTGGGCGAAGCCGTCGTTGTCCGGGTTGGCGCTGTCCAGCCCCATGAAGAAGTTCTTCAGGTCGCCCAGGTTGCCCAGGGCCTTGTCGAGCTTGGTGGCGTTGACCTTCAGGGTGCCGTCGGAGCCGGGGTCCAGGCCGATGTCGGCCAGGCGGCCGCCCAGGGTGCCGGCCAGGGTGGTGCCGCCGGCCATCAGGCCGCGCAGCTGGCCTTGCACGCCGACCACGGTGGAGTCGCCCTGCAGCGCGCCGGCGCTCTTGCTGGCCTGGTCGTACTTGGTGTTCTCGCGCAGCAGCGAGATCACGCTGTTGTAGGCGGTGGCGAACTCGTTGACCGTCTTCTTCAGCGTTTCCTTGTCCTGCGCCAGGGTCAGGGTGACGTCGGCCGTGGTGGGCTTGAGCAGGGTGATGTTCAGGCCGTCGATCGCATCCTTGAGCTGATTGCTCTCGGACACGATGGGCAGGCCGTTCAGGGTGGCCTCGGCATTGCCGGCAGCCTGGCTGCGGGTCATCGAGGCGACGCCGGCGCTGGGGTCGAAGGCCAGCGCGGACAGGCCCTGGTCATCGGCATTGCCGCCATCGGCATCGTTGACCGTGACGCGGAAGCCGTTGCTCTCGCCGGTCTCGGCCGAGCGCATCACCAGGCGGGCGCCGGAGGCGTCGTTGACAATGGAGGCGACGACGCCGGCCTTGGCGCTGTTGATCTTGTCGCGGATCTGGGTCAGGCTGTCCTCGCCCGGGGCGATGTTGATCGTGAGCGCGGTGCTGCCGGACTTGGGCGTGAAGCCGGTCTGGTCGGTGGTCCACTTGCCCAGCTCGATCGTCAGCGAGCCGCTGCCGACGGTGGCGGGCGCGATCGGCAGCGGTCGGCTGGAGATCGACTGCGAGGTGGCCAGCTTGCCGACCGACACGGTGGTGCTGCCGGCGGTGTTGCTGGTCGTGCCGGCCGTCACCTGCACGCTGGCGGCGTCGGTGGAGGTGGCGACGCTGGCGGCCCAGGAGTCGATATTGGTCAGCTTGGCCGCGGCGTCGCGCAGGGCCGAGATAGCGCTCTGGATCTTGCCGTAGGCCGAGAGCTGGGTCTGCAGGCCTTCGGTGCGCTTTTGCAGCTGCGTGATCGGCGTGCGCTCCGCATTCATCAGGCCCTGGATCAGCGATTCATAGTTGGTATTGTTGCCAATACCGAGTTGGGTGATAGCTGCCATGGGGAAACTCCATAACCCCCGCTAACCGGAGGTGGCTTTCGACTCTATCGGCCGATTCTGCAGGAACTGAAGGCCGGCGCGCATGTCACAGCGGGCCGGCCCTGCGAAAGATGTCGCGTGTTGCGCCGCCGTCAACCGCCACGCAGCAGCGACAGCACTTGTTGCGGCAGCTGGTTGGCCTGGGCCACCATCGCATTGCCGGCCTGCTGCAGGATCTGCGCTCGACTCAGGTTGGAGGTCTCGCTGGCGTAGTCGGCATCCATGATGCGGCTGCGCGCGGCGCTCTGGTTCTCCACCGAGATCTGCAGGTTGGCGATCACCGCCTCGAAGCGGTTCTGCGAGGCGCCGAGCACGGCGCGTTGCGAGCTGACGGTGTTGATCGCGGTGTCGATATTGTCGATCACCGCCTTCAGCGTGTTCGGATCCGAGTTGGCATCGATGACCGAGACGGTCGGATCGGTGACCGCGATGATCGCCGGGTCCTGGGTCATGTCGACCGTGACCACGTCGATCGTGTCGTTGGTGGTCGTGTTCGGGCCGACCTGGAAGGTCTGCGGCGTCGCCGCATCGGCACCCAGGATGGTCTTGCCGTTGAAGGTGGTGCCGCCGATCACGCGGTTGATTTCGTTGGCCAGCTCGCGGAACTCCTGGCCGAGCGAGACGCGGTCGGCGCTGGTGTTGGTCGCGTTGCGAGCCTGTACCGCGAGTTCACGCATGCGCTGCAGGGTGTCGCCCACCTTGCCCAGCGCGCCTTCCGCTGTCTGGGCCAGCGAGATGCCGTCGTTGGCGTTGCGGATCGCGACGTTCATGCCGCGCACCTGGGCGTTCATGCGTTCGGCGATCGCCAGGCCGGCGGCATCATCCTTGGCGGAGTTGACGCGCAGACCGGAGGAGAGCCGCTGCATCGCAACGCCCAGCGAAGACTGCGACGAGTTCAGATTGCGCTGCGCATTCAGCGAGGCAATATTGGTATTGATGGTCTGGGGCATTTCAGCACTCCTGCAGTTGCGTTCAGTCCCGGCCTGATCTTAAAAACCTGTCTCAGTCTCAGGCCGGGGTCCTCGGCGCTCCATGCGCATGAAGGACTGGCCCTGTCCGGGTCCGGGCGCGTTTTCACGAACCCGATGGAGCGAATTCTGCGAGTGCTGTGTCGTTTCAAAAGCCCGATTAAGCCGTCAAACCACGGCCAAAAAGAAAGAGTCGGGCCTTGCTGCTGAAGGCCCGACGCGGGGATGGCGCGAGGCGCGCCACCGACTCGCTTACTGCAGCAGACGCAGGACCTGCTGGGGTGCCTGGTTGGCCTGCGAGATCATCGCGGTGCCGGCCTGCTGCAGGATCTGCGCTCGACTCAGGTTGGCGGTTTCGCTGGCGAAGTCGGCATCCATGATGCGGCTGCGTGCGGCGCTCTGGTTCTCCACCGAAACCTGCAGGTTCGAGATCACCGCCTCGAAGCGATTCTGCGAGGCACCCAGGGTGGCGCGTTCGCCGTTGACCGTGTTCAGGGCCGTGTCGATGTTGTCGATCACGGTCGCGATCGCGGTGGCGTCGCCATTCAGGTCGGCGCGGCCGGTGCCCTGGTTGTCGGTGCCGGCCACCGCGATGATGTCGGCGCTGGTCGTCATATTGGTGGTCAGCACGTCCACCACGTCATTGGCGGTCGTGTTGGCGCCGACCTGGAAGGTCTGGGTGCCGGCATCGGTGGCCAGGATGGATTTGCCGTTGAAGGTGGTGCCGCCCAGCACGCGCTGGATTTCCTTGGCCAGCTCGCCGAACTCCTTGTCCAGCGAGGTCTTGTCGGCGGTCGTGTTGGTGGCGTTGCGGGCCTGCACGGCCAGCTCACGCATGCGCTGCAGTGCATCGCTGACCTTGCCCATCGCGCCTTCGGCGGTCTGGGCCAGCGAGATGCCGTCGTTGGCATTGCGCACGGCGACATTCATGCCGCGCACCTGGGCTTGCATGCGCTCGGCGATGGACAGACCGGCGGCGTCATCCTTGGAGGAGTTGACGCGCAGGCCGGAGGACAGGCGTTGCATCGAGGTGCTCAGCGACAACTGCGAGGTCGACGTGTTGCGCTGCGCGTTCATCGACGCGATGTTGGTATTGATGATGGCGGGCATGGCTCAATCCTTTCGGTGTCAGTCAGAGAACTTCCGGCGCTTGTCCGGAACTGTCCGGTACTTGCGGTTCGATAACCGTCCGACTCTCGAGTGAGGCCCGCTGTTGCGGCATCACGTCGGTCGACCGGACCACGCAGTCCTTTGATTGTTTGGACCCGTTGGATGTGTTATCGACGACACCAGGATTGACTTGAGCCCTTGCTGCGATCGCTTACACAAGATGCGCCGCCCCGTGGGGCGGCGCTCAAGTGACTTGAGCTGGCGGACTGACTAGATCCGCCTCTGCCGTGGTACTTGTCAGGGCCAGCTCGGCTGGCCCAGGCTCATCGAAGAAGCGAGAGGACTTGTTGCGGGATCTGGTTGGCCTGGGCGATCATCGCGTTGCCGGCCTGCTGCAGGATCTGCGATCGGCTCAGGTTCGCGGTTTCCATCGCGAAGTCGGCATCCATGATCCGGCTGCGCGCGGCGCTCTGGTTCTCCACCGAGACCTGCAGGTTCGCGATCACCGCCTCGAAGCGGTTCTGCGAGGCACCCAAGGTCGCGCGTTCGCCGTTGACCGTGTTGATCGCCGTGTCGATGTTGTTGATCACGGTGGCGATCGCGGTGGCGTCGCCGGTCAGGTCGGCGCGGCCCGCGCCCTGGTTGTCGGTGCCAGCGACGGTCGTGATGTCGCTGTTGGTGGTCATGTTGGTCGTTTGCACGTCCACCTGGTCATTGCTGCTGGTGTTGGCACCGACCTGGAAGGTCTGGGTGCCGGCGTCGGTGGCCAGCACGGTCTTGCCGTTGAAGGTGGTGCCGCCCAGCACGCGCTGGATCTCCTTGGCCAGCTCGCCGAACTCCTTGTCCAGCGAGGTCTTGTCGGCGGTGGTGTTGGTGGCGTTGCGGGCCTGCACGGCCAGCTCACGCATGCGCTGCAGCGAATCGCTGACCTTGCCCAGCGCGCCTTCGGCGGTCTGCGCCAGCGAGATGCCGTCGTTGGAGTTGCGCACGGCGACGTTCATGCCGCGCACCTGGGCCTGCATGCGTTCGGCGATCGCCAGACCGGCGGAGTCGTCCTTCGCCGAGTTGACGCGCAGGCCCGAGGACAGGCGCTGCATCGAGACGGCCAGGGCCGACTGCGACTGGGTGGTGTTGCGCTGCGCATTCAGCGAAGCGATGTTGGTATTGATGATGGCGGGCATGACGCGCTCCTATTTCAGCTACAAAGACTCCCGGCATAGCGCCGACGTGCTTCGGAATCGCCTCTTGCGAGGCTTCCGTGATGTCGGCCATACCCGAGGCGGGTACTTGCCGGCATCGCCCGGCGCTAGTCAACCGTGCAGCCCTGCGTCCCTTCTTGAATGGGGCGCCCAACTTGCGGCCTCCTAACCGGACCACGTGTCTGTTTCCAGACCCGTTGGAAAGGGTATCGGACAAGCAGCGCTAGAACTTAAGCGCTGTTTGTCAAGAGGCTCAATCTGTTGAAAAACACCGCTTGTCTGGTCTTGTTGATCGGATCGAGCGGTGTGGGGCTGCAAGTGGCTGCTGGGTGTGGCGTAGTTCCTTGGTTGGGGTAGCTGAAACAGGGCGGGGCTGCCGGAGCGAGGCAGTGCGGCCCTGAGATGGTTTTCGGCCCGGCGGCGGCACCACAGGTCTGGAGAAGCGGCATCAAGGCGGCGCTTTTCCGGCGAGCGGGGCGGGGTGCCCGCCCTAAAGTTCGCTGCACCATCGCCGATACGCGCGCTCACGCGCCTTGATTCATCCAGTCGGCGCTGGCGGTCGCGGCCTTGATTTGGCCATCGCCGCGATCCTTTCATCATCAATAGCGCTCGCGATGCGGGTGCGGCCAAGCCGAGGAGTAACCCGTGGAGATGCCCATGCACGCAAGACCGCAAGCTGGCCTGGAGGCCGCCCTGGCGCCGGTCGGCGCCGAGATCTCGATGGAGGCCAAGGCCCTGCTGGCCGAGGCCCGCAACGCCGCGTTCGCCGAGGCGGCGCAGGGCCGGCTGGGCCGGGGCCTGAGCATGCTGCACGACGCGCTCGAGCTGCAGCCGATGAATCATGACCTGCTGAGCGATCTGGCGGCGCTGTCGCTGGCCGCCGGCGAGCTGGCCCAGGCGCAGGACTATGCCCAGCAGGCGCTGGCCCAGCAGCCCGACCATGGTCCCAGCCTCTACACCCTGGGCTTCGCGCTGTCGGGCCTGGGCCGCTTGCGCCGCGCGCGCGAGGTGCTGATCCGTCTGGGCGCGGGTGCGCCGCAGGACAGCCTGGTGGCCGAGGCGCCGGAGCTGCGCCCGCTGGTGCGCGTCGAGCTGGCGCGCGTCGAGGGCGTGCTCGCCGGCGCGGCCCGCGGCGCCGAGTAAGGCGCGCCGGCCGATGAGCAGCCCGCCCGCCATCCATCTGTGCATCGTCCAGCCGCTGGGCTATGTGCATGCCCTGGGATTTCTCGACCAGGCCCGCTACTACCGCTACCAGCTGCGTCGGCTGGGGGCGGAGGTCAGCATGGCCAAGAACCGGCTGCGCCACGATGCGGTGAACCTGGTGTTCGGCGCCCATCTGGGCTTCGATGCCGAGCTGCGCCGCCGCCATGCCTGCATCTTCGTCAACCTGGAGCAGCTGGGGGAGGGCGGTGCCCGCGTCGACCCGAGCTATCTGGCGCTGCTGCGCCAGTCCGCGGTGGCCGACTACGATGCCGACAATCTGGCCGCCTATGCGGCGGTGCCCGAGGAGGTGCCGCTGCTGCCGCTGCTGCATGCGCCCTATCTGGCCGACGCCGCGGTGCCCGCGCTGGAGGACCGACCGATCGACCTGCTGTTCTTCGGCAGCATGAATGACCGGCGCCGCGCGCTGCTGGCGCGCATCGAGGCCCAGGGGGTGACGGTGTCGCAGTTCGACGGCCCGATCTACGGCCCGGAGCGCGATGCCTTCATCGGCCAGGCCAAGGCGGTCTACAACGCGCATTTCTATGCCAGCAGCCGCTTCGAGCAGGCGCGCGTCTCGCATTGCCTGTCGCTGGGCACGCCGGTGGTGGCCGAACGCGGCCCCGCGACCCAGCCGCATCCGGCCTTCGAGGACGCGGTGCACTGGGTGCGCGACGAGGAGCTGGAGCGCTTCTTCGCCACCCGCTTCGGCACGCCGGAATTCTTTGCCGAAAGCCGCGCCCAGCTGCAGCGTTTCATCGCGGCCGATCCGCTGGAGCATTACGCCGATCTGCTGGCCTTCGCCAGCGGCTACGGCAAGGCCCATGGCCAGCAGCGGCCGCAGGAGGCCTGGCGGCCGCAGCGCCTGAACCTCGGCTCGGGCAAGGACTACAAGCCCGGCTGGCTGAATCTCGACGTGGTCGCGCATACCCAGCCCGATCTGCTGCTCGATCTCGGGCGCCCGGTCGAGCTGCCGCTGCGCCTGTCCAGCCCGCTGGCCGGCGAGGTGCTGCTGGAGGAAGGGCAATGCGCGCGCATCTATGCCAACAATGTGCTGGAGCATGTGCCGGACCTGCCCTGCCTGATGGGCAATCTGCTGCGCCTGCTGCAGGACGGCGGCGAGCTGGAGATCGAGGTGCCCTACGAGCGCGCGCTGACCGCCTGGCAGGACCCGACCCATGTGCGCGCGATGAACGAGAACTCCTGGCGCTACTACACCGACTGGTTCTGGTACCTGGGCTGGTTCAACCACCGCTTCGAGGTCGCCGAGTCGACCTGGCTCAACGACCGGGTCCAGCCCTGCGACAAGGCGCAGGCCGCCTTCATGCGCATGCGCCTGCGCAAGATCTTTACTTCCGCGCATGAGCGCACCGTGGCCCGCACCATGCGGGCCGACTTCGGCGAGCTGCCGGACGACTGGGTGGATGCGCTGCCCGCGATCCGGCAGGCCGCCGCCTAGCCAACAGCTGTCGTCCCGATGCCCAAGCCCAGCACCGCGAAATCCTCCTCGTCCACGCCGGCCCTGCTGCTGAAGCGGGCCCAGTCCCTGCTGGAGCAGCGCCAGTGGGACGGGGCCAGCAAGCTGCTGAACCAGGTGCTGGCGCAGCAGCCGAGCGACTGCGGCCTGTGGATGACCCTGGCCCGCGCGCAGCGCGCCGCCGGGCATGCGCGCCCCTGGCTGCAGGCAGCCGAGCGGGCGATGCAGCACGCCAACACCGACGAGCTGGCCCAGCAGGCCACCCTGCTGGCAGTGCAGGCCGCGATGGTGCTGAACGATGCGGAGCTGGCGCTGCGTCTGGCCACCACCCTGGCCGAGCCGCTGCGCGCCAACCAGCCCGACCTGCTGAAGCAGATGGGCGCGGCCTTCAATATGCTGGCGCGGCCGCAGGACGCGGTGCAGCCGCTGATGCAGGCGCTGACGCAGAAGTTCGACGACCGCGATGCCTATCTGGAGCTGGGCTTCGCGCTGAACGCGCTGCAGCTCTATGCCGAGGCGGCGGAATGCTTTCGCACCGTCTGCGTGCTCTATCCCGAGCATCTGGGCGCGCAGGCCTATCTGATCCACCTGGAGCAGCGCGCCTGCCGCTGGGCCGAGCATGAGCAGCGCTGCGAGGCCCTGTTCACCGCCCAGCGCGAGGCGGTGCAGCTGAAGAACTACAGCCCGCCCTTCGTGCTGGTGGCGCTGCCGCATCATCCGGCCCAGATGCTGGAGGCGGCGCGCCTGGCCGCGCGCCATATCTGCCGCAATATGAAGCCGCTGCCGGCGCCGCCGCGCAAGCCGGCCGGCCGGCGTCTGCATATCGGCTATCTGTCCAACGATTTCCTCTCGCACGCCACTGCGACCCTGATCACCCAGGTGCTGGAAAGCCATGACCGCGAGCGCTTCGAGATCAGCCTGCTGTCGCACAGCAATGACGACGGCTCGGCGCTGCGCCAGCGCCTGACCCAGGCCTGCGACCGTTTCGAGGAGATGGGCGCGCTGAGCCTGGCCGACATGGCCAAGCGCATCCGCGAGCTGGGCGTCGACATCCTGATCGATCTGAAGGGCCATACCGCCGGCAGCCGCATGGCTGCGCTGGCCTACCGGCCCGCGCCGGTGCAGGTGGCCTGGCTGGGTTTCCCCGGCACCTGCGGCATGGACGAGGTGGACTACATCATCGGCGACCCGATCGTCACGCCGCTGGAACACGCGGCCTGGTACAGCGAGAAGATCGCGCAGATGCCGCATTGCTATCAGCCCAATGACGGCCTGCGCCTGCGCCCCGAGCCGGCCTCGCGCGCCGAGCTGGGCCTGCCGGAAGAGGCGCTGGTGCTGCTCAGCGCCAACCAGGTCTACAAGCTCAATCCGGCGCTGTTTGACGTCTGGATGGAGATCCTGCGGCGCCTGCCGCAGGCCGTGCTGTGGCAGCTCAGCGGCGGCGATGCGCCGGACGCCGAGCTGCGCGGCGAGGTGCAGCGCCGCGGCATCGATCCGGCGCGGCTGATCTGCATGCCCAAGGTCGGCCTGAACGCGCATCTGCAGCGCCTGGGCGCAGCCGATCTGGCGCTTGACAGCTGGCCCTGCAATGGCCACACGACCACCAGCGATGCGCTGTGGGCCGGCGTGCCGGTCGTCGCGATGCAGGGCGAGGCCTTCGCCGGTCGCGTCTCGGCCAGCCTGCTGAACGCGGTGGGCCTGCCCGAGCTGGTCTGCACCCGCGCCGAGGACTATGTGGAGCAGGTCTGCCGCCTAGCCGCGGACCCGCAGCGCCGCGCGGCGCTGCGCCAGCACTTGCTGGCCGCTCGCGACGGCTCGCGCCTGTTCGATGCGCCGGGCTTCGCCCGCGATCTTGAGCGCCTGTACGAGCGCATGTGGGCCCGCCACAACGCCGGCCGCTCGCCCATCGCCTTGCCCGCCCAGGCCTGAGGGCCAGGCCCCGCCTACGGGGCGACCGGGACGGGTTTGTCAGGCAATTTCCTACAAGGCGGGCGGGTGGAGGAGACGCAAAGGACGGATTTGGGCTGATGTTTGGGGCTTGTTCGGATCTTCACAATGCGAAGCACACCGCAACGAATGAAGACCAGGAGCGCCAAGATGAACGCAGACCAAATCCTTGCCGAGATCCGCGAAGCGAACCTGTCGTACCTGATGCTGGCGCAGAGCCTGATCCGCGCCGACCGCGAACAGGCGCTGTACCGTCTGGGCATCTCCGAAGACACCGCGACCCTGATCGCGACCTTGTCGCCGGCCCAGATGATGAAGATCGCCTCGGGCAACACCCTGCTGTGCCGCTTCCGCATGGATGACGACCTGGTGTGGGGCCTGCTGACCAGCCACGGCAAGACCGCGGCCAACGACCATGTGTCGCGTCTGCACGCCTCGATCCTGATGGCCGGCCGTCACGCCGAAGCTGCCTGATCCCCCGTACAAGAGCCAGAGCCGGAGACCGACCATGCGCCAAAAGAGCATCCTGACCGAAGCCCGCCAGATCGAACGTGCGGTGATCCTGATCAATCTGGGGGCGCGGCTGCAAGTGCTGGAGTCGGAGACGGACCTGAGCTACGAGCGGCTGCTGCGCCTGTACAAGGAAGTGTCGGGCAAGAGCCCGAGCAAGGGCCAACTGCCGTTCTCGACGGACTGGTTCATGACCTGGCAGCCGAACATCCACGCGAGCCTGTTCCTGAACATCCACGAGTACCTGAACAAGGCGGCGGAGCTCGACGAGATCGACACCGTGATCAAGGCCTACCAGCTGTACCAGGAGCAGACGACGGCGCAGGGGCTGGAGCAGCTGTTGAGCGTGACGCGGGCCTGGCGCCTGGTGAAGTTCATCGACAACGGCATGCTGACGATGACCAAGTGCAGCAAGTGCGGTGGTCACTTCGTGACGCACCCGCACGAGATCGCGCGCCACTATGTGTGCGGGCTGTGCAACCCGCCCGCGCGTGCCGGCAAGGGCCGTGCCGCCGGCGGCATCCAGATGCACTGAGCCCAAGGCCAGGAGGGCAGGGCGATGGCCCAGCGCATCTCGTTGGTGGTGATCGCGCGCGACGAGGCCGCGCGTATCGGGCGGCTGCTGGACAGCGTCGCCCCCTGGGTCGACGCGATGCTGGTGCTGGACACCGGCTCGCGTGACGACACGCCCCGCATTGCCGCCGCCCATGGCGCGCGGGTCGAGCATTTCGCCTGGTGCGACGACTTCTCCGCGGCGCGCAACCGCGCGCTGGAACTGGCCGCGGCCGACTGGCACCTGGTGCTGGACGCCGACGAATGGCTGCTCGACGGCGGCCCGGCGCTGCGGGCGCTGCGCCAGATGGCCCCCGACTTTGCCGGCAGCATCGCGCTGCGGGACCATTTCGATGGTGGCACCTCGCAGGGCCGCCTGCTGCGCGTGCTGCCCGGTTTCGTGCGCTATGCCGGCCGCATCCACGAGCAGCCGCAGCACCAGCTGCCGCAGCGCGCGCTGGACCTGACGATCGGCCATGATGGCTATCTGAACGAGCGCCTGGCGGCCAAGCGCGGCCGCAACGAGGCCCTGCTGCGCGCCGACCTGGCGCAGCGGCCCGACGACGCCTATCTCTGGTACCAGCTGGGCAAGGACGCCTATGTCTATGAGGACTATGCGCAGGCCGAGGCCGCCTTCGAGCGTGCCGCTGGACTGCCGCATCCGGACGGCGGCTGGTGGCTGGATCTGATGGCGCGGCGCCTGTTCGCGCTGAAATCCCTGAAGCGCCATGCCGACGCACTGGCGCTGGCCGAGCCGGAGCTGCAGCGCTGCGGCGAGTCGCCGGACTTCTTCTTCGCGCTGGGCGACCTGCTGCTGGACTTCGCGGCCGACACACCGGCCCAGGCCGAGGCCCTGGTGCCGATGATCGAGGAGGCCTGGCAGCGCTGCCTGCTGCTGGGCGAGCGCCCGGAGCTGTCCGGCGCGGTGGCCGGCCGAGGCAGCCATCTGGCGGCGCATAACCTGGCCCTGCTGATGGAGGCCACCGGCCGCGCCGAGCGCGCCGCCGCGCTGCGCCAGGCCTACCCGGCCCCGGTGTGACATCCGACACGCTCGCCCGGGAGGGCGGGGTGGTGCGGGTGACAGCGTTGTCAGGCAATTTCCTACAAGGCGGGCGGGTGGAGGAGACGCAAAGGACGGATTTGGGCTGATGTTTGGGGCTTGTTCGGATCTTCACAATGCGAAGCACACCGCAACGAATGAAGACCAGGAGCGCCAAGATGAACGCAGACCAAATCCTTGCCGAGATCCGCGAAGCGAACCTGTCGTACCTGATGCTGGCGCAGAGCCTGATCCGCGCCGACCGCGAACAGGCGCTGTACCGTCTGGGCATCTCCGAAGACACCGCGACCCTGATCGCGACCTTGTCGCCGGCCCAGATGATGAAGATCGCCTCGGGCAACACCCTGCTGTGCCGCTTCCGCATGGATGACGACCTGGTGTGGGGCCTGCTGACCAGCCACGGCAAGACCGCGGCCAACGACCATGTGTCGCGTCTGCACGCCTCGATCCTGATGGCCGGCCGTCACGCCGAAGCTGCCTGATCCCCCGTACAAGAGCCAGAGCCGGAGACCGACCATGCGCCAAAAGAGCATCCTGACCGAAGCCCGCCAGATCGAACGTGCGGTGATCCTGATCAATCTGGGGGCGCGGCTGCAAGTGCTGGAGTCGGAGACGGACCTGAGCTACGAGCGGCTGCTGCGCCTGTACAAGGAAGTGTCGGGCAAGAGCCCGAGCAAGGGCCAACTGCCGTTCTCGACGGACTGGTTCATGACCTGGCAGCCGAACATCCACGCGAGCCTGTTCCTGAACATCCACGAGTACCTGAACAAGGCGGCGGAGCTCGACGAGATCGACACCGTGATCAAGGCCTACCAGCTGTACCAGGAGCAGACGACGGCGCAGGGGCTGGAGCAGCTGTTGAGCGTGACGCGGGCCTGGCGCCTGGTGAAGTTCATCGACAACGGCATGCTGACGATGACCAAGTGCAGCAAGTGCGGTGGTCACTTCGTGACGCACCCGCACGAGATCGCGCGCCACTATGTGTGCGGGCTGTGCAACCCGCCCGCGCGTGCCGGCAAGGGCCGTGCCGCCGGCGGCATCCAGATGCACTGAGCACTGCACGCCCTTGAGCCTGCTTCTGACCTGGCCGCTGCCCGCGCTGTTCAGCTGGGGCGCGGCCTGGCTGCTTTTCATGGGCCTGACGCCGCCCCTGGGTGCGCTGCCGGCGCTGCTGCTGGCGGCCCTGGCGGGCCTGGCCTTAAGCCTGCTGCAGACGCAGCGCTGGCGCCGGCTGATCGTCGCGGCCGGCTTCCCGGCCTCGCTGCTGGCCAGCGGCCTGGGCGCGGCGCTGCCGGCCTGGGTCTGGCTGCTGCCGCTGGCTCTGCTGGCCCTGGCCTATCCGCAGCGCAGCTGGCGCGACGCCCCGCTGTTTCCGACCCCGGCCGGCGCGCTGGACGAGCTGGCCGCGATCGCCCCGCTGCCCGAGGGTGCGCCGGTGCTGGACGCCGGCTGCGGCCTCGGCCATGGCCTGCGCGCGCTGCGCCGCGCCTACCCGCGGGCGAGGCTGGAGGGCGTCGAATGGAGCCCGCTGCTGGCGCGGCTGGCCGCCTGGTCCTGCCCCTGGGCGCGGGTCTGGCGCGGCGACATGTGGGCGGCGGACTGGCGCGCCTACCGCATGGTCTATCTGTTCCAGCGCCCGGAGTCGATGCCGCAGGCGCTGGCCAAGGCGCGCGCCGAGCTGGGCTCCGGCTGCTGGCTGGTCAGCCTGGACTTCGAACTGGAGGGCTGCGAGCCGCTGACCCGACTGCCGGCAGGACGTCACGAGCTGTGGGTCTACCGCTGGCCCTGAGGCCAAAAGCGCGGCAATCGCCCCGGACTTGCGCTTATTGCGCCGCGGTGCAGCAAGACATACTCAAGGCAGGGCGCTAGTCGCCGATATGGCTAGGAACTGGGAGGGTAGGTTGTCGCTGCCCGCCGGCTCTGCATAACAACGGAAACGCTGCATGTTTGTCCTGATCGGGTGGCTGATCGCCATGGCTTGCATCTTCGGGGTGTTCATCGCCCACGGGGGCAATATCGGCGTCGTGATGAAGGCGCTGCCGTTCGAGATGACCACCATCTTCGGCGCCGCCTTCGGCGCGATGCTGGCGACCAACCCGCCCAAGGTGATGAAGGCCACGATGAAGGGCCTGGGCCAATGCTTCAAGGGCAGCAAGTACACCAAGGCGCGCTATATGGAGCTGCTGGCGCTGCTCTACGACATCCTGCAGAAGGCCCGCAAGGAGGGCCTGATGTCGATCGAAAAGGATGTCGAGGACCCGCACAGCTCGGCGCTGTTCCAGAAATACCCGGCGGTCGGCAACGACCACCATGTGACCGAGTTCATCACCGACTACCTGCGCATGATGGTCTCGGGCAATCTGAATGCCCATGAGATCGAGTCGCTGATGGACAGCGAGATCGAGACCCATCACCACGAGGCCCATGCCGCGGTGCAGGCCATCCAGCGCCTGGCCGGCGGCCTGCCGGCCTTCGGCATCGTGGCCGCGGTGCTGGGCGTGGTGAACACCATGGGCTCGGTGGGCCAGCCGCCAGCGGTGCTGGGCGGCATGATCGGCTCGGCCCTGGTCGGTACCTTCCTGGGCATTCTGCTGGCCTATGCCTTCGCCGAGCCGCTGGCCGGCCTGCTGGAGGCCAAGGTGGACGAGGGCAGCAAGGAGCTGCAGTGCATCAAGACCACCCTGCTGGCCTCGATGCAGGGCTATGCGCCGCAGGTCGCGATCGAATTCGGCCGCAAGGTGCTGTACTCTACCGAGCGGCCCACCTTCGTCGAGCTTGAGGGCCATGTGAAGGGCAAGAAGTAAGTAAGCAGGCACAAGGAAGCGGTGCACCATGGCCGGCGACGCGAAGAAACTCCAGCCCATCATCATCAAGCGCATCAAGAAGGGCGGCCATGCCGCCCATGGTGGCGCCTGGAAGATCGCCTATGCCGACTTCGTGACGGCGATGATGGCCTTCTTCCTGCTGATGTGGCTGCTGGGCTCCACCACCGAGGGCGACAAGAAGGGCATCGCCGAGTACTTCGCCTCGCCGCTGAAGGTGGCGATGTCGGGCGGCTCCGGTTCCGGCGACGCCTCCCATGTGATCAAGGGCGGCGGCCAGGATCTGACGCGCCAGACCGGCCAGGTCAAGTCCGGCGAGGTCGAGGCGCGCCGCCACACGGTCAACCTGCGCGCGCTGAAGGAAGAGCAGCGCCGTGCCGAGCGCACCCGGCTGCAGCAGCTGAAGGCCAAGGTCGAGGACGTGCTGGCCAACAACCCGCGCCTGGCCAACCTGGGCGGCCAGATCCGCCTGGACATGACCAAGGAGGGCCTGCGCATCCAGATCGTCGATGAGAACAACCGTCCGATGTTCGACAGCGGCAGCGCGATCGTGAAGCCCTATATGCGTGAACTCCTGCGCGAACTCGGCGCGGTCTTGACGGAAGTGCCGAATAGGCTCACGCTGGAAGGTCATACTGATGCCCAAGCGTTCTCGTCCGGGGATCGTGGCTACAGCAACTGGGAACTTTCGGCCGACCGGGCCAACGCCTCGCGGCGCGAACTGGTGGCCGGCGGCCTGCCCGAGGCCCGCATGCTGCGGGTCCAGGGCCTGGCCTCCAGCAAGCTGTTGGACGACAAGCAACCCGAGAGCCCGATGAACCGCCGCATCAGCATCATTGTGATGAACCGGGATGCCGTGGATGCGGTCTTGAAGAATCTGCCGGATGACGAAACCGAAACTGCGCCGGAAACGCCGGTCAGTTCGGCCTCAAGTCCCTGAACAACACGTCGATAACACCCTCTAGATCTGCGAGGACCGCCATGAGCACTGATATGAAATTCCTGGTTGTTGACGACTTCTCCACCATGCGCCGCATCGTGCGTGGCCTGCTCAAGGAGATCGGCTACAACAACGTCGAAGAGGCCGAGGACGGTGTCGAGGCCCTGAACATGCTCAAGAACGCCAAGTTCGACTTCGTGGTCAGCGACATCAACATGCCGAACATGACCGGCTTCGAGCTGCTCAAGGCGATCAAGGACGACCCCAACCTGAAGCACCTGCCGGTGCTGATGGTGACGGCCGAGGCCCGCAAGGAAGACATCGTGCTGGCCGCCCAGACGGGTGCGGCCGGCTATATCGTCAAGCCCTTCACCAAGGCGACGCTGGAGGAAAAGGTCCAGAAGATCATGCAGAAACTGGCCGCCGCGGCTTGATGAGGGGGTTGGCCATGCATGCAGAGCAACAATTCGTCCAACTGGGCAGCGGCAGCGAGCCGCTGATGGTCTCGCCCGAGGTGTTTCAGCAACTGGGCACCATCACCCGCGTGCTACATGACACGATGCAGCAACTGGGCGTGATGCCCAAGCTGCAGACCGCCACCGACGGCCTGCCCGACGCGCGCAGCCGCCTGACCTATATCGCCAACAAGACCGCCGAGGCCGCCAACAAGGTGTTGAACTCGGTCGACCAGGCCAAGGCCGAGCACGCCCATATCTCCCAGGCGACCAACGAGATGGCCAAGGCCATCATGGCCGACCCGGTCAAGGCGGTGGCCAGCGGCGCGGTGTTCAACTTCGTCAAGGAAGTGGAGAAGTCCACCTCCCATATCGACCAGCACCTGACCGACATCATGATGGCCCAGGACTTCCACGACCTGACCGGCCAGGTGGTGGCCAAGGTCGTGACCCTGGCCAACGACCTGGAGGACAGCCTGGTCAAGCTGCTGGTCCAGGTGGTGCCGCCGGACCAGCGCGAGAAGGTCGACCCCAACATCCTGCAGGGCCCGGTGGTCAATGCCGAAGGCCGCACCGATGTGGTGACCAACCAGGGCGAGGTCGACGACCTGCTGGCATCGCTGGGCTTCTGAGTCCCGGCTCCCGATCTGCAACCCGCCGTGAGGCGGGTTCGTCGTTTCTGCGGCCGGATCACGGCCCGATTTGCCCGCCTTATCCGGCTTAAGTCGGCGGCCCCGGCGGCCAACAATGGCGACGCGCCTCGAATGGCGCGTTTTCCGCCATGGCCGACCAAGACGCACAAGACAGGAACTTACCGGCCTCAGCCAAGAAGATCGAGAGATCTCGGGCCGAGGGCCAGGTGCCGCGCTCGCGTGATCTGGGCCATTTCGCGATGATGGCGGTCGGCGGCGGCCTGCTGGCCGCCCTCAGCCCGCAGGCGGTCGACTGGTTGCAGCAGCTGCTGGTCTCCAGCCTGCGCTTCGACGCCCAACAGCTCGCCACGCCCGGCATCATGACCACCCGCCTGGCCGACCTGGCGCTGCGCGGCCTGCTGGTGATCCTGGGCGTCGGCCTGACCCTGGCCGCGGTGGCGATCGCCGCCAACCTGGCTCTG
Source organism: Roseateles sp. DAIF2 (assembly GCF_015624425.1). Taxonomy (NCBI): domain Bacteria; kingdom Pseudomonadati; phylum Pseudomonadota; class Betaproteobacteria; order Burkholderiales; family Sphaerotilaceae; genus Roseateles; species Roseateles sp. DAIF2. The sequence continues at coordinate 2,051,385 of NZ_CP049919.1, forward strand.
GGCGGCTGGAACTGGACCTTCAAGCCGCTGGCGCCAAAGTTCTCCAACATCAACCCGCTGACCGGCTTCGCCCGGCTGTTCCAGTGGGCGCATCTGGGCCAGGCGCTGAAGGCCTGCCTGCTGGCCCTGGTGCTGGGTGTGGTCGGCGCGATGGTGCTGAAGGACCGGGTCGCGACCTATATCGGCATCATGTCGGTGCCGCTGCCCGCCGCGATCGCCTATGCCGGCCAGCAGCTGATGGGCGGCCTGGCCCTGCTGGGCATCGCGCTGGCGCTGTTCGCGGTGATCGACGTGCCGCTGCAGTACCAGCTCTACCTGCGTCGCCTGCGCATGTCGCGCGAGGAAGTGAAGCAGGAGATGAAGGAGATCGAGGGCAACCTCGAGATCAAGGCCAAGATCAAGGCCAAGATGCGCGAGATGGCCAAGCGCCGCATGCTGGCCGCGGTGCCCACGGCCGATCTGGTCGTGATGAACCCGACCCACTATGCGGTGGCGCTGAAGTACGAGGAAGGCCAGATGGCCGCGCCCAAGGTCGTGGCCAAGGGCGCTGACCTGCTGGCGATGAAGATCCGCGACCTGGCCAAGGAATCCAAGGTGCCGGTGCTGCAGTCGCCGATGCTGGCGCGCGCCCTGTACGCCCATGCCGAGCTGGACCGCGAGATCCCGGCCGCCCTGTTCGCCGCCGTGGCCCAGGTGCTGGCCTATGTCTACCAGCTGAAGGCCTCGCTGACGATGCGCGGCGTGCCCGCGCCCAGCTTCGTGCCGGATGCCAATGTGCCGCCGGAGCTGGACCCGCACAACAAGACCCCGACCCCGGAGGATGAGGCATGAATGGCCTGATTGCACAGCTGCAGACCCTGCTGGGGCCGCGCGCGGGGGTGCTGGCCGCCCTGGGCGCGCCGATCGGCGTGCTGCTGGTGCTGTCGATGATGGTGCTGCCGCTGCCGCCCTTCGTGCTGGACCTGCTGTTCACCGTCAATATCGCGCTGGCGGTGATGGTGATGATGGTGGCGTCGCATATGGTGCGGCCGCTGGACTTCGCGGCCTTCCCGACCGTGCTGCTGCTGACCACCCTGATGCGCCTGTCGCTGAACGTGGCCTCGACCCGCGTCGTGCTGCTGGAGGGCCATACCGGCACCGGCGCGGCCGGCAAGGTGATCGAGGCCTTCGGCCATTTCCTGATCGGCGGCAATTTCGCGGTCGGCCTGATCGTGTTCGCGATCCTGGTCGTGATCAATTTCATCGTCGTGACCAAGGGCGCGGAGCGCATCGCCGAGGTCGGCGCGCGCTTCACCCTGGACGCGATGCCCGGCAAGCAGATGGCGGTGGACGCCGACCTGAACGCCGGCCTGATCAACGAGGCCGAGGCCAAGCGCCGCCGCGCCGAGCTGTCCGACGAAGCGGACTTCTTCGGCTCGATGGACGGTGCCAGCAAGTTCGTGCGTGGCGACGCGATCGCCGGCATCCTGATCCTGGTCATCAACATCGTCGGCGGCTTCATCATCGGCGTGGCCCAGCATGGCCTGTCGGCCGGCCAGGCCGCCAACACCTATGTGCTGCTGGCGGTCGGCGATGCGCTGGTCGCCCAGGTGCCGGCCCTGCTGATCTCGGTGGCGGCCGCGATGGTGGTGTCCCGCGTCGGCAAGGACAAGGACATCGGCACCATGATCGGCCGCCAGGTGTTCGGCTCGGCCAAGGCGCTGGCGATCACCGCCGGCGTGGTCGGCGCGCTGGGCCTGATCCCGGGCATGCCCAATCTGGTGTTCCTGCTGATCGCCTCCGGCCTGGGCTATATGGCCTGGTGGCAGCGCCGGCGCGAACAGCAAACCGCCGCCGCCGAGCGCAGCAAGCCGACGGCCGCCGCGGCGGCCGCGGCCGAGCCGAACGCCGAGGCCAGCTGGGACGACCTGGTGCCGGTCGACACCCTGGGGCTGGAAGTCGGCTACCGCCTGATCACCCTGGTGGACAAGAACCGCGAGGGGGATCTGCTGAGCCGGATCAAGGGGGTTCGCCGCAAGTTCGCGCAGGAAGTCGGCTTCTTGCCGCCGGCCGTGCATATCCGCGACAACCTGGAGCTGCGTCCCAGCCAGTACCGGCTGACCCTGCGCGGCGCCGTCATCGGCGAAACCGAGGCCTTCCCCGGCATGTGGCTGGCGATCAACCCCGGCCATGCCAGCCAGAAGCTGATCGGCACCCAGACCACCGATCCGGCCTTCGGGCTGCCGGCGGTCTGGATCGAGGACCGGCAACGGGAAATGGCGCAAATGGCGGGATTTACCGTCGTTGATTGCTCGACCGTGATTGCCACCCATCTCTCACACTTGATGCAAGTTCACGCGGCCAAGCTCCTAGGCCGGGTGGAGACGCAACAGCTGGTGGACCACATCACCAAGCAGGCCCCGCAACTGATCGAAGACGTGATTCCCAAGATGGTCGGCATCGCAACCTTGCAACGAGTGCTCCAGTTTCTGCTGGAGGAGGGCGTGCACATCCGCGACATGCGTTCCATCGTCGAATCGATCGCCGAGAACGCGGCCACCGTCACCGATCCGGGCGAGCTGGCCCGCCGCATCCGTACCCATATCGCCCCGGCCATCGTGCAGCAGATCTACGGCCCCGTGAAGGAGCTGGACGTGATCGCGCTGGAGCCGGAGCTGGAGCGCCTGGTCACCCAAGCCCTGAATTCGCCCCATGGCGCCGCGCTCGATCCCGGCGTGGCCGACACCCTGGCGCGCAGCGCCGCCGAGCAGAGCCAGGCCCAGGAAGACCGCGGCGTGCCGGCCTGCCTCTTGGTGCCGGACCTGATCCGCGCGCCGATGGCCAGACTGCTGCGCCGCGCTGCACCGCGATTGAAGGTGCTGGGCCACAGCGAAATCCCTGAAACCCACACCATCCGCATCGGCTCGGTGATCGGAGGCACGGCATGAACGTGAAACGCTTTACCGCCCGCAGCAGCCGCGAGGCCATGGCCCTGGTGCGCCAGGCCTTCGGCGACGATGCCGTGGTGCTGTCGAACAAGCCCTGCCGGGAAGGCGTGGAAGTGCTGGCGATGGCCCCCGAGGGCATGTCGCAGATCGAGAAGGTCGCCGCCAGCGCCCCCAAGGTCAGCGCCCCTAGCCGCGTGCAGGCCCGCCCGACCGACAACTCGCTGGGCGCCCGCGCCGCGCGCCAGTCGCCGGTGCATTTCGGCGCCGACGCGGTGCAGGACGATGTGCAGACCCTGGCGATGAGCACCCTGTCCTTCCAGGACTATGTGCGCGAGCGCATGCTCAAGCGCCGCCAGGCCGAGCTGTCCGGCCGCACCGAACCCAGCTTCGACACCCCGGCCCCTGCCGCCGAGCCCGAGCTGCCGCCCGAGGGCGTGGCCTCGCTGCAGGCCGCGCGCCGCCAGCGCGCCCAGTCCGCGCTGGAAGCGATGGCCCCGCGCCGCGCCCCCGAACCCGAGCCGGTCGCCCCGGCGCCGCGCCGCAACCCGCCGGTGCTGCGCGACGAGATCCGCGTCAACGCGCCCGCGATGCCCGACCTGGCCGCCGCCAGCAGCCGCCGCGAGCAGCAGGACATGATGAACGAGCTGCGCTCGATGAAGGGCCTGATCGAGGAGCGCTTCGGTGCCCTGGCCTTCATGGAGAAGCTGCAGCGCCAGCCGGCCCAGGCCAAGCTGACCCAGAAGCTGTTGGACGCCGGCTTCTCGCCCGCCCTGGTGCGCAAGCTGGCCGAGGGTCTGCCCACCGATTTCAAGAGCCAGGCCGCCGACGAGGGCAGCTGGGCCGCCAATGTGCTGGCGCGCAATCTGCAGACCGACGAGGGCCCGGCCCTGGAAGAGCAGGGCGGCGTGTTCGCGCTGATCGGCTCGACCGGCGTTGGCAAGACCACCACCACCGCCAAGATCGCCGCCGCCTTCGCGACCCGCCACGGTGCCGGCCAGCTGGGCCTGATCACGCTGGACGCCTACCGCGTCGGCGCCCACGAGCAGCTGCGCGCCTACGGCCGCATCCTCGGCGTGCCGGTGCACACCGCCCACGACCGCGCCTCGCTGGAAGACCTGCTGGAGCTGCTGGCCGGCAAAAAGATGGTGCTGATCGACACCGCCGGCATGGCCCAGCGCGACACCCGTACCGCCGAGCTGCTGGACATGCTCTCGCACCGCAGCCTGCGCAAGATCCTGGTGCTGAACGCCGCCCAGCAGGGCGAGACCATCGAGGATGTCGCGATGGCCTGGCGCGCCCAGGACTGCATGGGCGTCGTGCTCTCCAAGATCGACGAGGCCGTCAAGCTGGCCCCGGCACTGGACACCCTGATCCGCCACAAGCTGAAGGTGCTGGGCGTGACCAACGGCCAGCGCGTGCCCGAGGACTGGCACCGCCTGTCCGCCCCGGCCCTGGTGCAGCGCGCGATGCGCAGCGCCTCGGCCCCGGCCTGGCGCGTCGATGCCAACGATGTGAACCTGATCTTCGCCGGCGGCCCCGCGCTTGCCGCCGGTGCCGCCCAGCCTTCGGCGATGGGCGCCTACTGACAAGCCACGAGCTGCTGCACATGCGCGACCTCTACCGCCCCCAGCAAGACCAGGCCGACGGCCTGCGCCGCCTGTTCGCCGCCTCGCGCGTGCGTTTCATTCCGGTGCTGAGCAACCCGCATGTGGTGAACGGCGGGGCGCTGCTGGAGGGGCTGTGCGCCGCCTTCGCCGAGCTGGGCCTGCACACCCTGGTGGTCGATGCCGGCGAGCTCTCGCCCCAGCCCTCGGAGCTGGCGGTGGTCGATCTGTCGGCCTGCGTCGAGCGCCTGTCGCAGCAGGTCTCCTACCTGGCCGCGCGCGGCCTGCCAATGCGCCATATCAACGCCCATGGCTCGGCCGCCCAGTTCCTGGAGAAGGTCGCCGAGGCCGCACCCTTTGCCGACGTCGTGATCCTGCATGCCAGCGCCGCCGAACTGGCGCGCATGGTGGCCAGCCGCGAGGTGCGCCCGGTGCTGCTGGCCGATACCGATTCGCAGAGCGTCACCCATGCCTATGCCGGCATGAAGTGGCTCAGCCAGCGCGCCGGCCTGATGGTCTACAGCCTCCTGATGGCCTGCCCGCCGCAGCTGCGCCTGGCCGAGCGCATCGCCCAGCAGATCAGCAGCTGCGCCGACGGTTTCCTCGGCGCGGTGCTGCGCGACTGGGCCTGCCTGGACCCGCGCCAGCCCGCCAGCGCACCGATGCCCGCCGAACTGCGCCATCTGGCGCGCGAGCTGCTGATGGCCGCGCCCCCCGGGGCCGTGCTGGAAGCGGCCGCCGACACGATGCCGCTGCGCCCGATGACCCGACCCATGCTGCGCGGCCGCCCCGAGCGGGCCGCCACGGTTTGATTTGCCGCCGGAGCCGATGATGTATACCGCCAAAGGTCGCCTCGACAACTCCTCCCTGATCAAGCAGTACAGCCCGCTGGTGCGCCGACTGGCCCATCAGATGATCGCGAAGCTGCCGGCCAACGTCGAAATCGACGACCTGATCCAGGTCGGTCTGATCGGCCTGACCGACGCGCTGTCGCGCTTCGACACCGGCCAGGGCGTGCAGTTCGAGACCTTCGCGACCCAGCGCATCCGCGGCGCGATGCTCGACGAGCTGCGCGGCGGCGACTGGATGAGCCGCGGCACGCGGCGCCAGCAGCGCGAGATCGAGGCCGCGGTGCACAAGCTGGAGCAGAAGCTCGGCCGCGCCCCGCACGAGAGCGAGATCGCCGCCCAGATGGGCATCGGCCTGGCCGAATACCAGGAGCTGCTCGGCAAGGTGCGCGGCACCCAGCTGGTGCACCTGGAGGACATGAGCGGCGACGAGGGCGACGAGGACTATCTCGACCGCCATGTCGCCGACGAGGGCAGCAACCCCTCGTCCCTGCTGCAGGACCAGCGCATGCGCGAGGCCCTGGTGGCCGCGATCAAGAACCTGCCCGAGCGCGAGCAGTACGTGATGAGCATGTACTACGAGCACGACATGAATCTCAAGGAGATCGCGGCCGTGCTGAAGGTCACCGAATCGCGCGTGTGCCAGCTGCACAGTCAGTCTATTGCAAGGCTGCGCGTTAAGCTGAGGGACTGGTAAGACAAGAGCCGCCCCGACTGCCTGGCGGCCGGAGGGGACTCATGCTGAACTGGACCAGGCGCCCCGCGGCGGGCGCCGAAGCGGCTCTGCCATCATCATCGCCATCGCAGCCGAGCGGCGCGAACGGCCTGGAGGTGATCAAGCGCCTGTCGCGCTCGGTCTCGGGCCTGGGGCGCGACGCTGCCGAGGTGCGCGGCGTGCTGGAAGACACGCAGAAGATCGTCGAGGCCCAGGGCCAGGCGATGCAGGCGCTGTCGGGCCAGCTCGGTGAGGTGCAGCGCGCCCAGGGCCATATCTTCGATGCCACCCGGCAGACCCGCGAGGCGGTGGCGAGCGCGCGCGGCGCGCTGGCCGGCGTCGGCGCCGAGGTCGGCGGCATCGTCGCCACCCTGCGCGAGGTCTCGGCCGCGGCCGGCGAGATCACCCAGATCGCGCTGCAGACCCGGCTGGTCGCCTTCAACGCGTCGGTCGAGGCCAAGCGCGCCGGGGAGGCCGGGCGCGGCTTCGGCGTCGTCGCCGATGCGGTCAAGGACCTGGCGGCCAAGGTCGAGGCCTCGTCCAAATCCATCATCGGCTCGATCAACGCGCTCGACGCGCGGGTCGACAACTTCAGCCGCGAGCTGGCCAGCGATGGAAGTGGCGGCGCGGGCAAGAGCGGTAGCAGCAGCATCCATGCGGCCTTCGCCGCGGTCGAGACCGATGTCGGCCTGATCTCGGCCTCGGCCGAGCAGAGCCGCGCGACCACGGCCAGCCTGAACGAACGCGCCGCCGAGCTGGAGGGCGAGGTGCGCCAGGCGGTGGCCGGGCTGGCCAAGGCCTTTGCGGTCAGCGACAAGTTCCTGCGCCTGTCGGAGGAGCTGATCGAGCAGATCGCCGAGAGCGGCATCGAGGTCGATGATTCGCCCTACATCCGCGGCGCCCAGCAGGCCGCCTCGGAGATCGGCGCGTTGCTGGAGCACGCGCTGCGCGAGGGCCGGATCCGGCCGGAGCAGTTGTTCGACGAGCGCTACCAGCCGCTGGCCGGCAGCAATCCGCCGCAACACCTGACCCCCTTCAGCGAGCTGGCCGACCGCCTGTTCCCGGCGGTGCAGGAGCGCATGCTGGCCCTGAGCGACAAGGTCGTGTTCTGCATCGCGGTGGACCGCAACGGCTATGTGCCGACCCACAACCGCAAGTACTGCCAGCCCCAACGCGCGGGCGACGTGGTCTGGAACACCGCCAACAGCCGCTATCGCCGCATCTTCAACGACCGCACCGGCCTGGCCTCGGCGCGCAACCAGCGGCCCTTCCTGCTGCAGACCTACCGCCGCGACATGGGCGGCGGCCGCTTCGTGCTGCTGAAAGAAGCTTCGGCGCCGATCATGGTCAGCGGGCGGCATTGGGGTGGGCTGCGGCTGGCGTTCAATTTCTGAGCCGGGCCGGAGGTCTGCCGCGGACGTCAATTGGCTGAAAACCCCGTGCCATCGACCTCATTCCCCACCGCCGTCCCGGAACTCCTCGCGGATGAGGCGCGCCTGCGCGCACTCACCGAGACGGACATCCCGGGCTGGTTCGAGCGAGCCACCGATGCCGAGTCGGCCGACCTGGCCGGCGATCCGGTGCCGCGGTCGATCGACGAGGGCATCCTCTGGCTGCAGCGGCAGCGCGATCGCTTCGGCAGCGGGCGCGGCATCCGCTGGGCCATCGTTCCGGCCGGGAGCGATGTCAGCGTCGGAACGGTGAGCCTATCGTTCCCCGCGGTCGGCGGGGACGCGGCGGAACTCGGAATCGTCCTGGCCCGTCGACATTGGCGCCTAGGGCTCGGCGGCGTGGCGGTGTCCCTGGTCAGCCGGTATGCGTTCAGCGTGCTCGGCCTGACCGAGATCCATGCCGAGGTGCTCCGCCGCAATACCGCCTCGATCCGCCTGCTGGAGCGGAGCGGTTTCCTTCTGGCCGGCGTGAAGCCGCCGACGGCCGATGAGCCCGAGGAACTGCTGGCCTATGTGCTGTCGGCGCCCGCACCCGGTGAGGACTGAGCGTTCTCAGGTCCTCGGTGGCGCAGGGGACAAACGGTCGGCCGTCAGTCGATCTTCTTCATCGCGCGTTGCACCGCCAGTTCGCCCACCCGGCGGCCGAGGGCCGTGCCATGCTCGTCGGCCGTTCGCGTGTGGATGCCGGCCCAGATGCGGGCGTTTTCGATCTCGGTCGCGGCCTGCGAGAAGCTCGTGAAGTGGCGCGTCAAGGCGCCGCCGAAGGTGGCGCTGAAGGGCACGCCGTCGTTGCCGAAGAGCAGCTGCAAGGAGCGTGACCAGGCGCCCGAGCTCACCGAATGCCCGGACACATAGTCCGGGTGCGGCGGTGTGTTGATCAGCGGCTCCCACTTCGGGTCGGGGTTGACGGCGGCGGCGCGGATCGCGCTCACCGGGCGCCAGGTGCCGACCTTGCGCTTGACCTCCCAGCCGGCGATCACCGCGTCCAGCGCCGCCATATTGATGACGGCGAAGATGCGCGCGTTCTCCGGCATCGTGCTGCCCTTGGCCGCCGCCGCGGCGCGGGCCGCGGCATTCCACATCTGGCCGCCATTGAGCAGGGTGAAGATCGCCGCGGCCGTCTGGTCGGCGCTGCGCTCGGTCGAATCCCGCCGGCCCAGGCGGCGCACCTCGTCGAGCTCCTTCGCGTACTGCGCACTGTCCACCGCCAGCGGGCCGGGGGCCGTCACTTCGGTCGAGGACTTCAGGAAGAAGGGCTTGACCTCTGCCCAAAAGACCGAGGCGAAGGGCCCCATGGACGGCGGCGCCGGTTGCCAGCTGCCCGCACCGGTGGACGGGGTATAGGCGACGCGCCCGTTCCAGCCGTCGCCGCTGCGCATCGCGACGCATTGCTCGGCGACCAGCCGGCCGAACGCGCTGCCGCTGCTCTTGGCCTCGCCGTCCGGCAGCTTGGCCAGCGAGGCCTGCAGCGCGGCATCGAGCGCGGGTTTCTGCTGCGGGTAGACCGACAGCAACACCCCATGCGCCGCCGCCGCGGCGGCGGCCTCGGCGGAAGCGCCGACCGGTGCCGGCGGCATCGGGTTCATATAGGGCTGGTAGCCGCGCGTCACCGCGCTGACCGCATCGAACATCGCGACATGCGTCATCGCCAGGGTGCGCATCTCGATCTGCGGCGGGCTGGACAGGGTCAGGCCCAGGGCCGTGACGTTCCAGTCGGTGATGACATCGGCAGGCGCAGCCCCTGGCAGCAGCAGCGCACCCAGGACCAACAGCGGGGTGGTGGAAAAGCGCATGGACTTCTCCTCGGCAAGCGACGACGTGAACGACTATAGGCGCCAGCCCCGTCAGGGCAACACCTAGGTCATTGCCCCTGCCATCCCGCCTCAGGGCGCGATGCAGGCCTTGTTCTTCCCCGTGTGCTTCGCCTCATACAGCGCCACATCGGCCCGGTCCAGCGCGGCCTCCAGCGTCTCGCCGGGGCGGTAGACCGTGACGCCGGCCGAGAAGGTGACGAACACGTCCTTGCCCTCGTGCATGAACAGGGCCTTGGAGAGCGAGCGCTGCAGCCGCGTCAGCACGGCCTGGGCCTCGTCCACCGGGGTGCGCGGCAGCATCAGCACGAACTCCTCGCCGCCGTAGCGCGCCATCATGTCGCCCGGACGCAAGAGGGCCGAGACCTGGCTGGCCAGCGACTTCAGCGCCTCGTCCCCGGCCGCATGGCCCAGGGTGTCGTTGAGCTTCTTGAAGTTGTCGATGTCCAGCAGCGCCAGTGCGAGCCGGCTGTCGTCGCGCTCCTGCTTGGCCTGCTCGATGCCGAAGGCCGCGATCAGGCCGCGCCGGTTCGCGATCTGGGTCAGCTGGTCGGTCTGCACCTCGTCGGAGAGGCGCTTGAGCTCGCCCTCCAGATGCGACACCCGCTCGTTCAGCGCGCTGGCGCGCTCATGCTCGGTGGAGAGCCGCTGCTGGGTCTGGCGCACCAGGGCCTGCACGCTGCGGCTTTCTTCCACCATCTCGCGCACCACGCCGGTCAGACTTTCCAGCGAATCGGCCTTCTCGATCACCTCGGCATAGCGGCCGACGCTGTCCTGGAAACGGTCGGTATGGGCTCCCAGCTCGCCCAGCTCGGCCAGCATCTTGTGGATCAGCGACTTCAGCGAGTCGCGCGCCCGGCTGCGCTCCTCGCGCAGGCTGCGCTGGCGCTCGCGCGTGTTGTTCAGCAGCTCGGAGACCGAGCGCACGCCGCGCGCCGACAGGCCCAGCTCCAGGGTGTTGTTCATCGCCTCGCATTGGCCGCGCGCCCAGGAATCGTCCTCGGACAGGTCGACCAGGCTGGCGCTCAGCTCGCGGCACAGGCCGCCCAGCTCGCCGAACAGATGCTGGCGATGGTCCAGCAGGCGGCGCGCGCGCTGGCACAGGGCCTCCATCGCCGCGGCCTGCGGGGCGTCGGCGCCGCGGCCGCGCAGCGCGGCCTGGGCCGCCTGCAGCTCGGCCAGCAGCTCGCCGGCGACGCTGTCGCCGGCCTCTTCCGGTGCGCGCAGCGCATGCTCGACCGTGCCCTCCAGGCTGGTCTCGATCGCGATCCAGTGCAGCGGTGCTTGCCCCGAGGCGCCGGCCGGCGCGGCGCTGGGCAGGGCCGCGGCGGTCTGCTCCAGATCGGCCGCGAACTCGCTTTCGCTGAAGAACTGGCTGGGCGTGCCGCCCGGCTCCTCGGCCTCGGCGCTAGCATCGAACTGGGTGTCGATGCTGGCGTCGGCCACATCGCCGTCCCAGTTCTGCAGCAGCTGGCCGAGCCGGTTCAAGAGGCGCTGCGGGTCGCTGCGGTTGCTGGACAGCACGCGCTGCAGCCCGTCTTTCTTGCGCGCGACGGTCCATTGCCGGCCGCCGCGCTCCAGGCCACGCACCAGGCGCTCGAGCATGCCGGCCATCGCCTCGGCCTGTGCGCCCGGGCCTTCGCTGGCCTGCAGCTTCTCAAGCCGGCGCAGCGCCTCGTCCCAGCGCGACTCGCGTACCAGGCCGGCGATCTCCAGCCTTGTCTGGCCGTCACCGATGCCCAGCGCCATCAGCTTGTTGATCAGGGTCTGGGTGCGTTCGGACAGGGCATCCGCAGCCGGCGTGGCGGCCACGGGCACCGCGCTGCCGGATTCGGCGGCATAGGCGGCGGCGTAGTTCTCGGGGGTCGGTTCCTGCTTGGACAGGGCCAGGCGGTGCAGCGCGGCCTTGGCCACCTGGGCCGGCGGCAGGCCGGCCGGGCGTGACGGGGGCGTGGCGCTCATCAGCGCAGGACGCCGCTGGGGCGGGCGCTGCCGGGCTGGGGAGGCTGGCCGGGCTCGGCGTTGGCCTGGGCGATCCAGGGCGCCTTGCGCGGCAGCACGGTTTGCGCGATCCAGCGCTCCAGGTCATCGGGCGGCAGAGGCTTGCTGAACAGGAAGCCCTGCATCACCGAGCAGCCCAGGCGGTGCAGCACCTCCATCTGGCGCAGGGTCTCGACGCCCTCGGCCACCACGCGCAGGCCCAGCGAGCGGGCCAGCGCGATGATCGCGGTGACGACGGCCGAGCTCTGCGGCGTGATGCCCAGGTCGCGCACGAAGCTGCGGTCGATCTTGACCTCCGAGATCGGCAGGGTGGTCAGATAGGCCAGCGAGGAATAGCCGGTGCCGAAGTCGTCGATCGAGATCTCGACGCCGACCTCGTTGAGGCGGTGCAGCGAGGGGATCACGTTCTGCAGGTCCTTCATCAGGCCGGTCTCGGTGATCTCCAGCTGGATCGCGCGGTGCGGCACGCCATAGGCGCTGACGCATTGATGGATATGCTCGACCAGGTCGGAGCGCTCGAACAGCCGGTTGGGCAGGTTCACCGCGATCGAGTCGGAGAAGCCGAAGTTCAGCTGCCAGACCTTGGCCTGGCGCGCCGCCTCTCTCAAGGCCCATTCCGACAGCGGCACGATCAGGCCGGTCTCCTCGGCCAGCGGGATGAAGTCGCCCGGCGGCACCAGGGTGTTGCCGCGCTGCCAGCGCATCAGCGCCTCGGCGCCGACCATGCGGGCGCCGCGCACATCGATCTTGGGCTGGTAATGCAGCACCAGCTCGCCGCGCTCGATCGCCTTGTGCAGCGCGCTTTCCAGCTCCAGGTTCTCGCGGCCGCGGCCGGCCAGCTGCGGGCTGTACAGCGCCGAGGCGTTGCGGCCCTGGCTCTTGACCGCGTACATCGCGACGTCGGAGTTGCGCAGCAGGTCGGCCATCGTCAGGCCGTCGCGCGGATAGATCGCGATGCCGACGCTGGCGGTGACGAAGCATTCCTGGCCGGCGATGAAGATCGGCTCGCGCAGCGCCTCCAGCACGCGCTGGGCGACGCGCTCGGCATCGCGCTCGTCGATCACCTCGGGCAATAGGGCCACGAACTCGTCGCCGCCCAGGCGGCCCACGGCCTCCAGGGTGCGGTGCGAACGCCCGCCGACCGATTCCAGCATGCCCTCGATCACCTGGTCCGAATGGCGCACGCAGCCGCGCAGGCGCCGGCCGACCTCGATCAGCAGCTCGTCGCCGGCGGCATGGCCCAGGGTGTCGTTGATGACCTTGAAGCGGTCCAGGTCGATCAGCAGCAGGCCGACCTCATGGCCCATGCGGCGCGCCTGCTCGATCGCGCGCTCGGTGCGCCAGATCAGCTGGCGGCGGTTCGGCAGGCCGGTCAGCGCGTCGAAATTGGCGAGCTGGCGGATGCGGTCCTCGGCCATGCGTCGGTCGGTCACGTCCTGCAGCACGCCGGTATAGCCGCTGGCATTGCCATGCTCGTTGAACTCGGGCTCGGCCTCGATGTGGATGACGCGCTGGCGCCCGTCCAGCAGGGTCACCGACAGGTCGGTCACCAGCACCGAGTTGTGCGCGATCACGTCGCGCAGCAGATGCAGGAAGAGCTTGCGCTCCTCGCGCGGCACCATGCGCATCGCGCCGATGAAGTCCAGGCTCTCGTGGTTGCCCAGGCCGAACACGCGCAGCGCCTCGGCCGCCAGGGTGAAGCCGCCCGAGCCGCGGTGCCATTCGAAGCTGCCCATGCGGGCCAGGTCCTGCGCGCGCGCCAGGCGCGCCTTGCTGCGCTCCAGCTCGATGCGGGTGCGCGAGCTGCGCAGCAGGTAGCGCAGGCGCCCGGCCAGCAGGCTCCACTGGGTGGACTTGACGAAGAAGTCGGTCGCGCCGACCTGGTAGGCGCGGGTGATCGAGGCCTCGTCGTCCAGGCCGGTCAGCATCAGCACCGGGGTCGACTCGAAGCCGGGCAGGGCGCGCAGCCGGGTGCAGGTGTCGAAGCCATCCAGCTCCGGCATCATCGCGTCCAGCACGATCATGTCCGGGCTCCATTCGGCCATCATGCGCAGCGCCTCTTCGCCGCCGGTGGCCTCGGTGATGTCGAAGCCGCGTTCGCGCAGCGCGATCGCGGTCAGGAGCAGGTTGACCTCGTCATCGTCCACCAGCAGCACGCGGGGCTGTTCGGGCAGATCGCTGTCCAGGTTTTGACTTGCAGCTGTCATCAGGGGTTTGCCAGTAGCTCTTTCAGGGCTTCGCGCACCAGCGCGACCTCATCATGCATGCCGTCCAGCAGGATGTCCAAACCTTCCGTTTGGCCTTGGCGTGCCATCGTCTCGATTTCGGCACAACGCTGCGAAAGCTTCAATGCTCCGAGGCTGGCCGACGAAGATTTTAGGGTGTGGGACACATGGCGAATCGCGGCCAGGTCCAGGCCATGTTCGCCGCCGGCGCGGGCCTGCTCCAGATCGGGCAGCAGCCGGTCCAGCGATTTCAGGAAGGCCGCCACCACGCGTTCCAGCAGCTGGTTGCTGCCGCCGGGATCGAGCTCGCGCAGGCGCGCGATCGCCTCGGGTTCGAGCAGGGGGCCGGCGGGCGCCGCGGCGGGTGGGGTGGACTGGGGTGGCATGGCGGTTCCATCGGGCGCCGGCTGGCCTTCGGCCGGGCCCGGGCGCCCCGTGTTTGTTATCTCGCTATTCTCGACCGGGATGCGACGCGTCAGCAGGTCCCGCAACTGGCCGAGGTTAAATGGTTTGGGCAAATAGTCATCGAAACCATGGCGGCGCAGGCGCCGCTCGTCGCCGCCCAGCGCGTTGGCGGTGACCGCGACGACCGGCGTGGCCGGGCCGCAGACGAAGGGCAGGGCCGGGCTGGCGCCGCGCCGGAACAGCGACAGCGCCTGCATGCCGTCCATGCCGGGCATGTGGATGTCCATCATCACCAAGTCGAAGCTCTGCTCGCACATCGCCTGCAGGCCACTGCTGGCATCCGGGCAGACCCGCACCCGGCAGCCCAGCCGGGCCAGCATCTCGGCGCTAACCTGCTGGTTCACCGGGTTGTCCTCGACCACCAGGATCCAGGGCGGTTCACGCTGTGCCTGATCCGCCCGGGCCGGCCGGTCCGGCGCGCCGTCCAGCGGCAGGTTGAGGGTGAAGACCGAGCCCTGCTGCGGCCGGCTTTCGCCCTCCAGGGTGCCGCCCATCAGCCGCGCCAGTTCGCTGGCCAGGGCCAGGCCCAGGCCGGTGCCGCCATGGCGGCGAGACAGGCTGGCATTGCCCTGGGTGAAGGGCTTCAGCAGGCGTGGCAGCTCGGCCGCGTCCAGGCCAATGCCGGTGTCGCAGACGCGAAACAGCAGCCTCTCGCCGCGCCGTTCCAGCTCCAGCCGCACCTCGCCCTGTTCGGTGAACTTCAGCGCATTGGCCAGCAGCTCGTCCAGCACCTGGCGGATGCGCCGCGCATCGCCGCGGGCCTCGCTGGGAGCCGCGTCGGGCAGCAGGCGCAGCGCCAGGCCCTTGGCGCCGGCGCGCGCCTCGAAGCTGCGCAGGCAGTCGTCGGCCAGCGCGGCCGGATCGAAGGCGGCGGACTCCAGGCGCAGATGGCCGGCCTGGGCGCTGGCGAAATCCAGCACCTCGTCGACCAGGTCCAGCAGCTCCTGCGCCGAGTGGTAGGCGGCTTCGGCGAAGCGGCGCTGGGCGGGGGCCAACTCGGTGCCCAGCAGTAGCTCGGTCATGCCCAGCATGCCGTTCAGCGGGGTGCGGATCTCATGGCTCATATTGGCCATGAACTCGCTCTTGGCCTGGCTCGCGGCCTCGGCCTGGTCGCGCGCCAGCGCCAGCTCGCGATGGCGCTGGTGCTCGTCGCTGATGTCGGCCAGGATGCCGTAGACCAGGGCCTGGCCGTTCGGATGCACCTGCGGCCGGCAGCGCAGCCGCATCCAGCGCAGGCCCTTGCTCGGGTGCTGGATGCGCAGCACCATGTCGCTGGCCTCGCCCTGGGCCTGGGCGGCCAGGCGGCGCGCATACAGCGGCCGGTCCTCGGGATGGATGCGCTGCTCGAACAGGCGCGGGCCCTGGGCCAGGTCCAGGGTCGACAGGCCCAGCAGGTCCAGCAGCAGCGGCGAGCTGAAATGCAGGCGGTCCCAGTCCGGCGTGGTGACGAACAGGCATTCGCTGACCGCCTCGGTGACCTCGCGAAAGCGCGTATCGCTTTCCTGCAGCGCGCGCTCCAGCTGGCGCTGCGCGCTGCCGTCCTGCAAGGTGACGACGCCGACCGGGCGGCGCAGGCCCGACCAGCGCACCAGGCTGCGCTGCAGGGTCAGCCAGCGCTGGCCCAGCGGCGTGGCGAGCCACAGGCCCTCGCGGGCCGCATGCCGGCCGGTCTCCAGCGCGCGCCAGCGCGGCGGCTGGCACAGTGCGGCCAGCGCCGCGGGCAGCAGCTCGCCGGCCGCGCGGCCCAGCAGCTGGGCGCGGCGCTGGCCCAGCAGGCGCTCGGCCTCGGCATTGACATGCAGCAGCCGGGTCTGCGAGGTCTCCATCACCAGCAGCGCCACCGGCAACTGGTCGGTCAGCGACTGCACATCGCCGGCCGCCAGCAGGGCGGGCCAGCCGGCCATCACATCGGAGGATGCATCGCCGTTGTCGTCGGGGGCCTCGGACATGGCCGTGCTCATAAGGTCGCCGTCAGGGCTTTCATCCAACGCTTATCGGCATCCGCGCAACGGACTTGAGCCTCGTTCTTGGCGCTGTGGCTCCTACATACAATGGCCGCCATGAACAGCCTCAGCGAAGCACGCCTCGCCTCACGCCGCTGGCCATGGATGGGCGCCGCCTTGCTGGTCCTGCTGCTCCTGGCGGCCTGGCTGCTATGGCCCGCCGGCGGGGCTTATGCCGCGCCGCTGCTGGCCGGGCTGTGCCTGGGCCTGCTGATGCTGGCGGTGGCCGGCATCGGCTGGCATGTGGGCGTGCGCCTGACGCGCCAGCGCCTGGGCGAATCGCTGCGCGAGGTGCGCGGCCAGCTGCAGCTGATGTCGCAACTGCAGAGCGACTGGCAATGGCAGACCGACGCGCAGCACCATCTGGTGCGTTGGCAGGCGCCGCAGGCCGCGCCGGCTTCGAGCTGGGTGGGCGTGGCGGCGACGCAGTCGCTGTGGGAGCGCTTCGCTCTGGTCGAGGGCCAGGAGGCCAGCCTGCTGCAGCGCCTGCAGGAGCGTGCGCCCTTCGCCGATGTGCTGGTCGAGGCGCGCCTCGAGGGCGGCGCGGCCGCGCAGTTCTCGGGCCGCTGGCTGCTGCGCGGCCAGGTCTGCCTGGATGGCTTCGGGCGTTTCCAGGGCTATCTGGGCACCGCGCGGCCGGTGCCGCGGCCCGCGCCCGAGGGCCAGCAGGCCGCTGGCCTGGCCCCGCCCGTGCCGGTGGCCAGCGACGAGCGCGACCATGGCTGGATCCAGTCCCTGCCGGGCCCGGCCTGGCTGGTGGCCGAGGCGAGCGGCGCGCATCCGCGTCTGCTGGAATTGAATGCCTCCGCGGCCCAGCTGATGGGGCGCCCGCCCGAGCAGTTGCGCGGCGAACCCTGGCGCGCCTGTCTGGACTGCCTGCCGGCCGAGGTGCGCGAGGCCGCCGCGGCGCCGACCGCGGCCTCGGGTCTGCCCTGTGGGCCCTGGTGGCTGTGCCTGACCGCGGTGGCGGGACGGCCGGGCCTGGCCCTGCTGAGCCTGTGGCCGCAGGGCGCGCCGGACACGGTGCCGGCGACCCTGGCGGTCGAAGCGGCCGAGGTGGCGCGCGCCGAGCATGAATCCTTCAGCTACACGGTCTCGCATGATCTGCGCGCGCCGCTGCGCGTGGTCGAGGGCTTCGCGCGTATCCTGAAGGAGGATTACGGCCGCCTGCTGGACCGCATCGGCAACGACCATCTGGACCGGGTGATGGGCGCGGCCGCGCGCATGAACAGCATGATCGACGCGCTGCTGTCGCTGACCCAGCTCAGCTCGCAGCCGCTGCAGCGCCAGACCGTCAACCTCTCGCAGCTGGCCACCCTGGTGATCGAGGAACTGCGCCGCAATGCACCGGAGCGCCGCGCGCTGGTGCAGATCGAGCCCGAGCTGCAGGTGCAGGGCGACCCGACCCTGCTGCGCATGGTGCTTGAGAACCTGCTGGGCAACGCCTGGAAGTACAGCAGCAAGACCGCGCACACCGAGATCCGCTTCGAGCGCCAGCAGCTCGGCGGCGAGCTGGTCTTCGTCGTCAGCGACAACGGCGCCGGCTTCGACATGCGCTTCGCCGAGCGCCTGTTCGGTGTGTTCCAGCGCCTGCACAGCGCCAGCGATTTCCAGGGCACCGGCGTCGGCCTGGCCTCGGTGCGCCGCATCGTGCACCGCCATGGCGGCGAGATCTGGGCCGAGTCGGAAGTCGGGCAGGGCGCCCGCTTCTTCTTTACGCTCGGCTGAACCGTCCGGCTTAGCGTCCGGGTAAAGCCAGCAGCTCGACCGCCTCGATCAGGCGCTGCGCCGAGTCCTGCAGCGGCCGGCCTTCCGAATCGGCCAGCTTCTGCAGGCGCGCCAGCGCCTCCTGGCGCGACAGCGAATAGCGGTGCATCAGCACCCCCACCGCCAGCGGCACGACCTGCTCCAGCAGGGCCTGGTCCGAGGGATTGGCGCGCGGCGCGGCCGGTGCGCGTTCGCCGCGCTTGGCGAAGGCGGCTTCCACCGCGGGCACGATCTGGTGGATGTCCAGCGGCTTGACCAGATAGGCCACCGCGCCGAGCTCCTTGACCTTGGCCACCGTGGCCTCGTCGGCGAAGGCCGACAGGAACATGAAGGGCACCTGCAGGTATTCGCGCAGATAGGCGGCGACGTCGAAGCCGCTCATGCCCTCCATGCGGATGTCCAGCAGAGCCAGCTCCGGGCGGTGCTCGCGCGCCAGCAGGATGGCGTCGTCGCCGTTGTCGGCATCGATGACCTCATAGCCCGCTTGCGCAAGGCCATGCGTCAGCGTGGCCAAGACCAGCCGATCATCATCGACGACGAGAATTTTGCCCTTTGTGCTCACCAGGAATGCTCCCTGCCCGCGCCACGCTTGTATGGCGCCATTCTCCCAGAACTCACAGGGGGGTCAGGAGGTTGACACTGGGCGGCAGCAGTTCCAGCAGGCACACGACCTGCTCGCCCTGCTGTTCCAGGCTCAGGATCGCGCTGCGCCGCGGCAGCAGCGCGCGCACCAGGCCCAGGCCGGAGACGCCGCCGGGCACCTTGCTGAGCTGGAATCCTTCCGGCAGACGGCCCTGGTTGACGATGCGCAGCGCCACATGGTTGTCGCCGCAGACCAGGGCGCATTGCGGCGCCTGGCCGCCGCCATGCTTGAAGGCATTGCCCAGCAGTTCGTTGAGCGTCAGCGCGATCGGGATCGACTCGGCCTCGGGCAGGGCCCATTGGTGCACCAGCTCGGCCTGCTCGCCCTCGATCGCCAGGGTGATCGGCTGGCCATGCAGGCGCTGCACCGAGCCGGTGATCGCCTCCACCACCTTGCGCACGCGCAGGGGCCCGGCCGAGCCGACCTGCAGGCCGTAGACCTGGGCGATCGCCTGCACCTGGCCGACGGCCTCACCGATCACGCCGGCCACCTCGGGGCGGCGCGCGGCGATCTGCTGCAGGAGGCCGGCCACGCCCTGCAGATTGTTCTTGATGCGGTGGTGCACCTCGCGCACCAGCAGCTCGCGCTGCGCGATCGCGGCGGCCAGGCGCGCTTCTTCTGCGGCGCGCTGCTCGGTCACGTCGCTGGCCACCAGCAGCAGCTGCTCGGGCTCGCTCGGCGCCTCGGGGTCGGCCGGGTCCTGCGCCGGCGCCAGGTGCAGCAGGCGTGCGTCCCAGACACGCGTCTGGCCATGCAGCTGCAGCCGGTATTCGCGCTGCGTCACTTCGGTGCTGAGCAGGGCCGATTCCATGTCGTTGCGCACCACCGGCCCCTGCTCGGCGCCGAACAGCTGCTCGGGGCTGGCGCCGATCAGCTCGGCCTCGGCGCGCCCGGCCAGCGCGGCCGCGGCCTGGTTGATCTGCTCGACCGCCAGGGTCTTCGCGTCGTGCAGGCTGATCGCCAGCGGCGCGGCCTCGATGATGCGTTGCAGCGAGGCCTGGGCCTGCTGGGTCTGGGCCTCGGCCTGGCGGCGCCGCTCGATGTCCAGCAGCGCATAGGTCAGCTGGCGGCCCGATTCCTCGATGCCGGTCACCACCGCATTGCCGACCACCCAGAACTCGCGCCCGTCGCGCGCCTTCAGCCGGCATTCGAAGGTCTCGGCCTGGCCCTCGGTCAGCTCGTCCAGGTAATGGGTGTGGCGGAAGGGGTGGTCCGGGTCGGGCGTCGCGACGATGCTCATCGGCTGGCCTGCGAAGGCGCTCAGGTCGCCGCCGAACATGCGCCGCGCCGAGCGGTTCATCCACTCGATGCCGCCGCGGCCGACGGTGACGATGCCGACCAGCACCGAATCCAGCACCGCGCGCTCGCGCTCGGTCTGCAGCATCAGCGACTGCTGGGCGCGCCAGCGGTCGTCGACGTTCACATAGGTGGCGATCACGCCCTCGTCGGGCGCGCCGGGCCGCATCACGCGCTTGCTGACCTGCATCCACAGGCTCGCGCCGTCGCGCCGGCGCAGCCGCCGCTCGCCCTTCCATTGACCCTGCTGGGCCAGCGCCTGCTGGATGGACTGCTGCAGACGCTCGTAATCGAACTCGCTGTCGAACAGGCGGCGGTGCTCCAGGCCGTTCAGCTCGGCGATGCGGTAGCCGCTCATCGCGGCCAGCGCCTCGTTGGCGCGCGCCACCTTGCCCTGGCGCAGGATCGCCATGCCGACATCGGACAGGTTGAACATCAGCTCGCGGTCCTGCACCAGCGCCTCCAGCTGGGTCTGCTGGGCCTTGAGCCGGCTGATGTCGCTGACCACGGCCACCGCCTCGTCGGCCGGACCTTGCACCTTGCGCAGGCTCAGCGACAGCCAGCGCGCCGTCGGCGCCTGGCTGCCGACCTGCACGAACTCGGCCTCGAACAGATGCTCGGCGCTGAGCTCGGCCAGCGCGGTCTGCACCTGCTGCGCCAGCTCGGGCAGCGCAGCGAACAGGGTCGCCACCGGCGTGCCGGCCGGGGTGGCGGCGGGCAGGCCCAGCATCTGCTCGAAACCCTCGTTGCAGCGCAGCAGCTGCTTGCCGCGCAGATAGGCCATGCCGACGCCGGAGCTGTCCATGATGGTGGAGAGCTCGCGCAGCAACTGTTCGTGGCGGCGCTCGGCCTGGGCCTGGGCGGTGACGTCCAGGGTCACGACCGAGGTGGTGCGCTGGCCCGAGGCCAGCTGGCCGGGCTCGACCCGGGTCAGCAGCCAGCGCCGGCCCAGCTCGGGATGGCGCACCGCGTAGCGCACCTCGACCCGGTCGCCGGTCTTCAGCGCGCGTTGCAGGCGCTCGAACTCGGGCAGCGAATCGGGCTCGACGATGTCGCGGCCGACGCCCTGCAGCCCGGCCAGCGCGCCCTTGGGCTTGGCGCCGCTGGCGCTGCCGCGCGGGCGCAGCCAGCCGGCGTCCTGCTGGAAGGTGGCCAGGCCGACGCCGGCGGTGTCCATCAGCGCGTCGAGCTGCTGGTGCGCCAGGTCGCGCTCCTGCTCCGAGCTGCGGTCGTCCAGCACCGCCATGTAGCGGCGCTGGCCCACCAGGCGCTGCAGCCGGCCGGCCAGCCAGCGGCTGCGGCCGCCGGGGTCGACCAGCTGGGCCTGGGTCAGCAGCGGCGGCGCGCCCTCGGCCTGCTCGCGCAGCGCCGGCAGCGGCCGGCCCTCGGCCGGGTCCCAGGCCAGCAGGCGCTGCAGCGCCGCGCCGGCCTCGTGCAGGCTGGCCGGCGCGGCCAGGCTCAGCGCGGCGAAGGCGGTGTTGGCGCGCAGCAGCAGGCCGTTGTCGTCGAACAGCACCATCGGCAGCGGGCTCAGCGCCAGCCATTGCTCGACCTCGGCCTGGGCCCGCTCGGCCTGGGCGCGCGCGGCCTGTTCGGGCGTGCGGTCCTGCAGCAGGCACAGGTTCAGCTCGGGCGTCAGCGCATGTACCAGGAGGCGCATGCCATGCTCGCGGCCCTCGGCATCGAGCAGGTGCAGCTCCTCGGGCAGCTGCACCGGGCGGGTCAGCGACCTGGCCAGCGCGCGGGTCGGGCGCGCGCCGCGCAGCGCCGCGCGCTCGTCGCTCGCCACCAGCTCGGCCAGCGACAGGTCGCGCAGCGCGGCGGCGTCGCGGCCGCAGAGTTCGGCGAAGGCGGGGTTGGCGCCCTGCAGGCGCAGTTGGCCGTCCAGCACGCAGGCCGGCAGGGCCGAGGCGGCGAACAGCTGCAGCCATTCGCCCTGCGCCGGTGCGCCGGCGAAAACGTTGTCAGCGCGTCCGTTCTGCGCACGCGCGTGCAGCAGCCAGCGCGCGCCGTCGCCGCTGGCGCTCCGGTCCAGCGGCAGCAGGTGCAATTGGGCGCGGCTGCCATCGGCCAGCGGCAGCGGCGGCGCGGCGGGCGGGCGACGTTCCTCCAGCAGCGCGGCGCAGGCCAGGCGCAGCCAGTCGCGCAGCGCGGCCTGGGGCAAGACCTGACCCGCGGCGGCCTGCAGCAGGGCCTTGGCAGGGGGGTTGGCCTCCAGCACCTGCAGGCCTTCGTCGAGCAGCAGGACCGGCTCGCCCAGCAGGGCCAGCAGGCCGTGCAGGGCGCTCAGATCGGACGAAAGCAGCGGCAGCTGGGCGGGTGTCTTGGGCATTACGCCCGCAGTGTAATCAGAGCCTCACTCGAGCTGGCCGGCCTTGGCCAGCGCGCGCAGCACGGCATGGTTGACTTCCTCGGCGCCCAGCATCAGCTGTTCGGCGGCATGGCGGTAGTCGAAGCCGGATTCCGCCTCGATCGCACGCACCAGCGTCAGGTAGGGCAGGTAGGGGCCGGTGCCGTCGACCAGGGCCTGGCGCACCCGCTCGGGCACGGGAATCGACTGCAGCAGCTTGGCGAAGGGCTGCTTCAGCATATGGTCCAGCAGCGAGAACAGGCCGCAGATGAACATCTCGTCGCGCATCTCGCGGTCGTCCATGCTGCGCGCCAGCTCCTCCATCAACAGGCCGCGGCGCAGCGCGCCGTACATCACCGGGCGCAGGCTGTGGTCCTTGCTGGCGGTGGTCAGCAGCAGGGCCAGCCAGCGCTTCAGGCGCGCCATGCCCAGCAGCATGATGGCGTGGCGGAAGGAGGAGACCTCGACCGACAGGCCGAAGGCGGCCGAGTTCATGTAGCGCAGCAGCTTGAAGGCCAGGCTGGGGTCGCGCTTGAGCGTGGCCTCGAGCTTGTCGATGTCCTCGCCCTGGTCGACCTGGCTCATCAGCTGCACGATCACCTGCAGGTCGGCCTGGATCTCGCTCTTGCCGCCGCCGGCGGGGGCCTCGAAGCCGCCGTCCTCCAGCGGCCAGGCCAGCACCGCGGCCGCGCCGCGCTGGAAGGCCTCCTGCACCGCGGGCGCGCCGCGCAGATTGCTCAGCAGCTTGGCCGGGCCGGCCGGCAGGGGCTGGTTGCGGTCCTCGTCGAGGTCCTGCACCTGGTACTTGAAGCAGGCCTGCAGCTCGGTGGGCAGGGGCTGCAGCGGGCGGCCCTTGAGCAGCAGCGCATTGCCGTTCTTCTTCAGCGCCAGCACGCCCTCGGCATGGCTGGCGGCCATGAAGGCGGGCAGCTCGAGCATCAGGTTGGGGCTGGGCGGGGCGGCCAGCAGGCCTTCCAGCAGGCCCTCGTTGAGCACGTTCAGCACCGCGGCCCGGCCGCCGGCCGGCCAGACCTCGGCCACCGCGGCGGCCAGCTCGCCGGCGTCCAGCCGGGCGTCGGGGCGCAGCGGCATCACGGTCAGCCGGGTCGCGACGACCTGGTGCTGGGGATCGATCATGGGCGCGTAGCCCAGGGCGAGGCTTCCGAGGATGGGGTGCGTGCTGGCGGTCATGTATTGATGTACTGGAACAGCGACATGCGCTGCACCATGGCGTAGGTCTTCAGTGCTGCATCGTAGCCGGATTGCTGGTTCTGGAAGTCGGAGATGCCCTGCACCATGTCCAGATCCTCTGCGGCAGATTGCTCGCTTTGGTTGTACAGCTTCAGGTCGGCCATGCGCGACTCGGTACCGTCCAGGTTGTTCATCTGCTCGCCGACCTGGCTGCGCATGTTCTGCATATTGCCGATCACCGAGTCCAGGTCGCGGATGCGGCCGGAGTTGCCCTGCGCGATCTGGATATTGCTGCGCAGCGGCGTGCGCAGCTCGGCCGCCGCGCGGTCCAGCACGTCGAACACCTTCAGCCCGGCCTGCGAAGCCGCGACCGAGAACTGGTCACCGTCCTCGGCATTGCCGGCCAGGGTGACCGCGATGCCGTCGAATTCGATCGCCTTGCCCGAGGCGAAGGGGGCGCTGGCGACCACTGCGCCGGTGGTGGTGTTGGTGACGGTATAGGTGGCGCCGGCGCCGCTGCCGCTGACCTGCACCTGGTAGTTGTTGCCGGTCAGCAGGCTGGGGTTGGTGATGCGGCCGGCATCGATCCAGCTCTTGGCCGGCGCGCCGGTGATGCTGTTGGGCATCGGCTCGGTGACGAAGGTGCCGTTGCCGCTGCGCGCCTGCTCCCAGGCGGCGCGCCCGTCCATGCTGAGCGGGAAGTCGTCGATATTGCCGGTCTGGATCTGGCCGGGGATGCCGGTGTAGCCAACGCCGCCGGGCTGGTCCAGGAAGGGCGGGTTGGCCGAGCCCTGGCCGCCGAACAGGAAGCCGCCGCCGCCGTCGGGGCGGTTGGCGATCGCCAGCAACTGGTCGCGCAGGCCGACGATCTTGTCGGCCAGGCCCTTGCGCTCGGTGTCGCTGAAGCTGGCATTGCCGGCCGATACCATGGTGTCGCGGATCTGCTGCAGGATTTCGTTGGCGTCGCCCAGCGCCCCCTCGGTCAGGGTCATGCTGTTGCGGCTGGCTTCCAGTGCGCGCTGGTTGGCGTCGATGCGGCCGATCGAGGACAGCGCCCGCTCGGCGCGCGAGGCGCCGGTGGGGTCGTCGCTGGCGTTCTGGATGCGCTTGCCCGAGGTCAGGCGCTGCTGGCTGTCCTGCATCTGCTCCTGGCGCCGCTGCAGGGTCGCGATGCTGGCGTCGAACATGTTCGCCGTGGCGATGCGCATGATGTTTACCTCTGTGCGAGCTGCAGCAGCTCATCGAAGATCTTCTGGCCGGCCTGCAGCACCTTGGCCGCGGCCTGGTAGCCCTGCTGGTACTGCATCAGCCGGGCCGCTTCCTCGTCCAGGTTCACGCCGGCCTGGCCCGAGCGCACTTTCTCGGCGTCGCTGGCGACGCTGGTGGAGACGCCGGCCAGGTACTTGGCACCCTGCACGCGCGCGCCGATCTCGCTCATCGCCGAGGCATAGGCATCGGTGATCGTCGCGCCCTTGCTGAGGCTGCCGTCGGCCTGCAGCACGCGGCCGACGAAGCTCTCGGTCTGCAGGTTCAGGAAGGCCTTGGCGTTGGAATTGTTGGCGGCGGGGAACTGGGTGGCGTTGATGTCCAGCGTGTCGCCCGGCTTGGGCACACCGTTCAGGCGCAGCTCGAAGCCCAGGTCGATGCCGGCCAGCGGCTCGTTGCCGATCACCGAGCCGGCCTTCCAGTTGCCGTTGACGACGCTGCCGTCGGACATCGTGATGCTGTAGGCCACGCTGTTGTCGGCCGGGTTGACCGCACCGAACTGGATGCTCATCGGCACCTTGCTCATGTCCAGATTGCTGTTGACCGCATACAGCGAGTCGACCGTCATCGTGCCCGTGTTGTTGATGTTGGTCACGCCGGTGATCGGCGAGGCCGCGGCCAGGCCGTTGGTGTTGTCCAGGATGCGCTTCATGCCGATCGCGGCCATCGCCACCGGCTCCAGCGCAAAGCTGTCGCTGGGCGTCATCGGCGACCCGCCCTCGGTCAGGCGCAGGCCGTAGCGCTGCTCGATCTGGGCGGCGCTCAGCACCTCGGGCTTGCCATCGGGGCGCGCGGTCAGCTCATACTGGCCGGGCGTGCCGCTCGGGTCGGTGCGCAGCACGAAGCTGTTGGCCGGCACCCGGCTCGGGTCGACGATCTGCACCGCCATCGTGGTGGCGTAGCTGCCGTCGGGGTTGCGCACATTGCTCGAGTTGGGCAGGGCGCGCGGGTCGCCGACGCCGAAGATCGGCGCGCCGACGCCTGGCGGGTTGGACAGGTCCAGGCCCAGGGCCTGCTGGCCGTTGACCTTCATCGACAGCGACATCGCCATCTGGCCCAGCAGGTTGCGGGCGTCCTGCAGGTCCTTGTTCTGGTAGGCCAGCAGCGCGCTGATCGAACCGCCGGTCAGCACGCTCTCGTCCAGCGCACGGGCGCCGTTGGCCTCGGAGATGCTGACCTGGGCGCGCGAGCTGTCATAGGGGTCGGGCGTGACCGACAGGGTCTGGGCCTGGTCGCCCAGCACCAGGCGCTGGCCGCCGCCGATGAAGACGCCGACCGTGCCGTCGTCGGCCGGCAGGGTGGTGACCTGCACATACTGGCTCAGCTGCGAGATCAGCTGCTCGCGCTGGTCCAGCAGGTCGTTGGGGGTATGGCCGGTGCCGTTGGCGCGCGCGATCTGGTCGTTGGCCGCGGCGATCTGCTTGGCCAGCTGGTTGACCACGCCGAGATCGGCCTTCAGGTCGCTGACCACGCCGGCCTGCAGATCGGCCAGCTGGGCGCCGGCATCGGAGAAGCGCGCCGCCAGCTCCTGTGCCCGGCCCAGCGCGACCTGGCGCGCCGAGGGGTCGGCGGGCCGGCTGGCCACGTCCACCATCGAGTTGAGGAACTGGTTGGCGGCCTGACCCAGGCCGGCGTTGCCGGTCGGGAAGATCTTCTCGAGCTGCTGCAGCAGCGCGAACTTGGTCGAGTCCATGAAGGCCAGGGACTTGGAGCTGGCCGCCTCCTTGGTCAGGAACTCGTTGTGAGCGCGGGTCACCGTCTGCACGGTGACGCCCTTGCCGAAGTAGCCGGCGCCGGTGAACTGGCCCTCCGGCGTGGTCAGGTTGACCAGCTGGCGCGAGTAGCCTGGCGTGTTGGCGTTGGCAATGTTCTGGCCGATGGTCTGCAGCGCCGCCTGGTTGGCGAACATGGCCTTCATGCCCAGCGATAGCAGTGCCGAGGTTCCCATGATCGATCCTTCCTCCTGTTAGCGTCCGGCCTCAGGCCATGGCGCGCTGCACGCGCACCGTGGTGTTGATGACCTTGGCCAGTTTGCTGGCGTATTCGGGGTCGGTCGCGTAGCCGGCCTTCTGCAGGCCGCGCGCGAATCCCTCGGCCGTGTCCGCCTTGGCCACGACGTCGCGGTAGCGGTCGTTGGTGCCGATCAGGCGGGCATAGTCTTTGAAAGCCTCTTCGTAGCTGCCGTAGGCGCGGAACTTGGCCACCACCTTCTGCGGCTTGCCGTCGACGTATTCGGTGGTCGTCACCTCGGCCACCTTGCCGGTCCAGTTCGAGGTGGCCTTGATGCCGAACACGTTGAAGGAGGGGCTGCCGTCCTTCGCGGTGATCTCGCGCCGGCCCCAGCCGGACTCATGCGCGGCCTGGGCGATCATGAAGCTGGCCGGGATGCCGGTCTGCACCTCGGCGGCCTTGGCGGCGCTGTCATGCTTCTGGATGAAGCTCTGCACATGCGGCGCGATGTTCTTCTTGGCCAGCGCCGGCAGCGGCTGCAGGGTCTTGGCG
Organism: Roseateles sp. DAIF2; assembly: GCF_015624425.1. NCBI lineage: Bacteria > Pseudomonadati > Pseudomonadota > Betaproteobacteria > Burkholderiales > Sphaerotilaceae > Roseateles > Roseateles sp. DAIF2. The sequence goes on from NZ_CP049919.1 coordinate 2,078,450, forward strand.
GCCTCGGCCTTGTCGGTCTTGTCGGCCATGCCCATCTGGCGCTGCAGCTGGCGCGCGATCGCGTCCGAGAGGCCGCCGGGCAGGCCGGTCAGCTTGCCGGCGAACTGGGTGTCCAGCATCTCGGTGCCGAGCTGGGTGGCCGAGTTCTCCAGCATGCCGGAAGACAGGGTGGAGGCGCGCATGCTCTTCATCACCTCCTGCATGAAGAGGGATTCGAACTGGCGCGCCGTCTCCTTGATGCTGGCCTTGGGGTCGCGCGCCGCGGCGGCGCGCAGCGCCTCGATCGATTGCGGGTTGGTGCCGGCGCTGCTGGCGCCCAGGCTGAAGGGCGACTTGAGGTTCATCAGATCACCTCCAGCTCGGCCATGATGGCGCCCGCGCTCTTCATCGCCTGCAGGATGGCCAGCAGGTCTTGCGGCGTGGCGCCCATCGCGTTGAGGGCCTTGACGACGTCGGCCAGCTTGGTGCCGGCCGGCATGTTGATCAGCGCGCCGGGCTCCTGCTTGAGCGCGATGTCGGTCTTCTCGGTGACGACGGTCTGGCCGCCGGACAGCGCGCCGGGCTGGCTGACCACCGGGGTGGAGCTGATCGTCACCGACAGATTGCCGTGCGCGACCGCGCAGGGCGCCAGGGTCACGGCCTGGTTCATCACCACCGAGCCGGTGCGGGCGTTGATCACGATGCGGGCGGCCGGCGTCGCCAGGTCCAGCGACAGGTTCTCCATGTCGGCCAGGAAGCTGACGCGCTCGTCCGGGTTGCTGGGGGCGCGTACGCGCACGACGCGGCCGTCCAGCGCCTGGGCGGTGCCGGCGCCCTTGGCGCGGTTGATCGCGGAGGCCACGGCGCGGGCGGTGGCGAAATCGGCCGAGTTCAGGTCCAGCTGGATGCTGTCGCCCATCTGCAGCGCGGTCGGCACGCTGCGTTCGACCAGGGCGCCGCCGGGGATGCGGCCGGCGCTGAGGTGGTTGATCTGCACCTTGGAGCCGCCGGCCGAGGCGCCGGCGCCGCCGACCACCAGATTGCCCTGGGCGATTGCATAGACCTGGCCGTCGGCGCCGCGCAGCGGCGTCGCGATCAGGGTGCCGCCGCGCAGGCTCTTGGCATTGCCCATCGAGGACACGACGATGTCCAGCGGCTGGCCGGGCTGGGCGAACGGGGGGAGCTGGGTGGTGACCATCACCGCGGCGATATTGCGCGGCTGCATCGTGATGCCCGGTGGCAGCACGACGCCGAACTGCTGCAGCATCGCGGCCAGGCTCTGGCCGGTGAAGGGGGCCTGGGTGGTCTGGTCACCGGTGCCGTCCAGGCCGACGACGAGGCCGTAGCCGGTCAGGGGGTTGTTGCGCACGCCGGCCACCGACGCGACTTCCTTGATGCGCGCGGCGGCGGCCGGGACGGCCAGCGCGATCATCAGGGAAAACCCGATGCTTAACTTCAGCAGGGAGGGGAGGAGGCGGGACATGGCGGTTGCACGGTGAGACTCGTGCAACCGATTCTGGGCAAACTTAAGTCGGCGAAAGACTCAAAAAGAAGCGGGACAACCAGCCTATTTCATGGGTTTGCTCCAGCGCGCCGCGGCCGCGCTGTTCCACGCGGACATTGGCGACCTGCGCCGAGGAGACGGTATTGCCCTGCTGGATCAGGCGCGGGTCGACCTGGCCGGAGAAACGCAGCACGTCGACATTGCTGTTGACGCCGATCTGCTTCTCGCCGGTCAGCATCAAATGGCCGTTGGGCAGCACCGCGGTGACGACGGCGGTGATGCTGCCGCTGAACTCGTTGGTGTTCTGGTTGCTGCCCTTGCCGGCCGCGGTGGTGGCCGAGGTGGCCGCCGCAGAGGCGCGGCCGAAGGAATTGGGGGCGATGCCGGGCAGGGCGGAGATGCTGCCGCTGAGCTGGCCCTTCTTGTCCAGCGCGCTGCTGGAGCTCTGGGTGGCCGTGATGCGCTCGACGATCTGGATCGTCACCGTGTCGCCGACCAGGCGGGCGCGGTGGTCCTCGAACAGCGGGCGGTAGCTGACCGACTGGTAGATCGCGCCGTTCACCGGCACGGCGGCGGGCTGCAGCGGCAGCTGCACGACCGGGGTGTTCTGCAGCTCGACGCGTGGCGGCGGCTGCACCGCGGCGCAGCCGCCCAGGGCGGCTGCCAGCAGGGTCAGGGACAGGGCGAGTTTCATGGCCGGGCTCCCGCTGCTCAGATCTGGCTGAGCTTTTGCAGCATCTGATCCGAGGTCTGCACCGCCTTGGAGTTCAGCTCGTAGGCGCGCTGGGTCTGGATCATCTGCACCAGCTCCTCCACCACATTGACGTTGGAGGTCTCGACGAAACCCTGCTGCAGTGCGCCCAGGCCGTTGGCATTGGCGGCGCCGGCATTGGGCGTGCCGGAGGAGGCGGTTTCGGTGAACAGGTTCTGGCCGCGCGGCTCCAGGCCGGCTGGATTGACGAAGTTGGCCAGCTGGATCTGCCCCAGGTTCTGCGGCTGGGTGTTGCCGGGCACGGTCACGGTGACGGTGCCGTCGGCGCCGACCGTCAGGGTCTGGGCATTGGGCGGCACGGTGATGCCGGGCAGCAGGCTGTAGCCGGTGTTGGTCACCATCTGGCCGTTGGCGTCCAGCTGGAAGCCGCCGTCGCGGGTGTAGGCGGTGGTGCCGTCGGGCATCTGGATCTGGAAGAAGCCGTTGCCCTTGATCGCCAGGTCCAGGTTGTTGCTGGTCTGCTGCAGATTGCCCTGGCTGAAGATGCGCGAGGTGGCCACCGGGCGTACGCCCAGGCCGACCTGCAGGCCGGTGGGCAGCTGGGTCTGCTCGGTGGTGTTGGCGCCGGTCTGGCGCAGGTTCTGATAGATCAGGTCCTCGAACACCGCATGCGAGCGCTTGTAGCCATTGGTGGCGACGTTCGAGAGGTTGTGCGAGATGGTGTCCAGCTGGGTCTGCTGGGCTTCCATGCCGGTCTTGGCGATCCAGAGCGAGCGAATCATGGCGGGGTTCCTTAGGTCGTGCCGAGCAGTTTTGCTGACTGCTGGCCCTGGGTCTGGGCGATCTGCAGGAGCTTCATCTGCTGCTCGAACTGGCGCGCCGCGGCGATCATGCTGACCATGGTCTCGACCGCGCTGACATTGCTGCCCTCCAGCGCGCCGTCCTGCAGCCGCGCGGCCGGGTCGGCGGGCAGGTCGGCATCGGCGGCGCGGAACAGGCCGTCCTCGCCGCGCGTCATCTTGGCCTCGGGCGTCACCAGCTTCAAGCGGCCGATATTGATCGGGTTGCCGGTCGGCAGCTTGGCGGTCAGGGTGCCATCGGCGCCGATCTGCAGCGCGCTGTCGGGCGGCACCGTGATCGGGCCGCCGTCGCCCAGCACCTGCAGGCCGTTGCGCAGCACCAGCAGGCCCTCGTTGTTGACGTCGAGCGCGCCGGCGCGGGTGTAGGCCTCGGTGCCGTCCAGGGCCTGGACCGCGAGCCAGGAGTTGCCCTGCATCGCGACATCCAGGTTGCGGCCGGTGGCGTTGATCACGCCGGGCGCGTCGTTGTAGCCGATCGTGGTTTCCAGCGCGTAGGCGCGGGTGGTGGCGCCATCGCCGCGCACCGGCACGGCCCGGAAGGCCTGCAGCTCGGCGCGAAAGCCATTGGTCGAGACGTTGGCCAGGTTGTGGGATAGCACGTCCTGGCGCTGCATCGCCGCCTTCGCGCCGGCCATCGACAGGTAGATCATGCGGTCCATCGCGGGCCTCCGTCAGTCGCTGGCTGGATCAGCGCAGGTTCACCAGGGTCTGCATCACCTGGTCCTGGGTCTTGATGGTCTGGGCATTGGCCTGGTAGACGCGCTGCGCGGTCACCATGTTCACCAGCTCGGCCGTCAGGTCGATATTGGATTCCTCCAGCGCGCCGGCCTGCAGCTTGCCCATATTGCCGTCGCCGGGGGTGCCGACCACCGGATCGCCGGAGGTGAAGGTGCGCGCCCAGACATTGCCGCCCAGCGGCTGCAGGCCCTGCGGGTTGCGGAAGGTGGCGAACTCGATCTGGCCGGCGGGCTTGGACTCGCCGTTGGAATAGCGCGCGGTGACCACGCCGTTGCCCTCGACCACGATGCCGGCCAGCTGGCCCGGGGCATAGCCGTCCTGGGTCAGGTCGGTGACCGCGAAGCTGGAGCCGTTCTCGGAGGCGCCCAGGATGTCGAAGGAGATGCCCGGCAGGCTGGGGTCGGTCTGGTCGGTCGGGATGCCCAGGGTCGGCGCACCGGCGGCATTGGTGCCCGGCGGGATCTTCAGGTCCAGCTTGCCGGCCGGGGTGACCGGCTTGCCGCCCTGCGGCAGGAAGGTCATCTGGGTATAGGGGGCCTGCGGGTTGCCGTTGGCGTCCACCGGGATGCCGGTGCCGGTGGCATCGACGGCCAGCGACTTGCCGTTGGCGGTGGCATAGACGTTGTAGACCGTGTTGCCGCTGGCGTCCGGCGTTGCGGCGCGCTGGAAGTACAGGGTCAGCGAGACCGGCTGGCCCTTGGCGTCATAGACGGTCAGCGAGGTCGCGTTGTTGTAGGTGGACGGGGTGTTCAGCGTGATGCCGGTGACCTCGGTGCCGCTGGAGTCCTTGGGCGCGGTGGGCTTGGCGCGCGAGTCCAGGTTGAACTCCATCTTGATGTTGGAGGTGATCTGGGGGTCGATGCCCTTGGTGGGCAACTGCAGCGGCTGGGCCAGGCCCGGCTGGATCACGCCGGTGCCGTCGGCCGGGTAGCCGAGCAGCTTCAGCTCGTCGTTGTTGACGATGAAGCCCTCGCGGTCGACCTTGAACTGGCCGTTGCGCGAGTACATGGTCGGGCTCTTGCCGTCGCTGAGCTGGAAGAAGCCGGCCCCGTTGATGGCCATGTCCATCGGGTTCTCGGTCGTCGTGATATTGCCCTGGGTGAACTGCTGGGCCACCGCCTGCAGGGTAGTGCCGATGCCGACCAGGTTGGCGCCGGCGCCGTTCAGGGCCGAGGCGTACATGTCGGCGAACTCGGCGCGCGAGGCCTTCATGCCGAAGGTGTTGGCGTTGGCGACGTTGTGGCCGATGACTTCCAGGTTCTTGCTGGAGGCGTTCAGACCGGAGAGACCTTGTTGGAAGCTCATGGTGTTTCCTTGGGCAAAAGAGAGGCGGCTGCGTCAGTCGACGAGCTTGATGACGCTGTAGTCGACCATGCCCAGGCCCTCGAGCTTGACCTGGAACTTGGCGCCATTGGTATTGATCGCGACCACCTTGTCGGTGCCGTAGGTGGTGGCGGCGACGTCCTTGCCGCTGCGCGAGGCGGTGATGCGGAACTTCATGTTCTCGTAGCCGACGGCCTTGTCGGCGGGCCATTCGAAATGCTGCAGGCCGGCCTTCTGGCCGCCCAGCTCGCGGGTGTCGATCACGGTGCCGGAGGCGCTCAGGATCTCCAGCTTGACCTTGTCGGCCGCGCCGGCCAGGTCATAGGCGCCCTTGCCGATCTTCTTGCCGTCGACCTCCTTGACCACCAGGTTGTTGCCGGAGACGGTGACGTCGCGGCCGACCAGCGAGACGCTTTGCAGCGCCTGCATCTGGGTGAACTGGGCGGTCAGGTTCTCGATCGTCTTGGACAGGCCGCTGATGCCGGTGACGGTCTGGATCTGCGCCATCTGGCTGGTCACCTGGGCGTTGTCCAGCGGATTCATCGGATCCTGGTTCTGCATCTGTGCGACCAGCAGCTTCAGGAAGCGGTCCTGCGTGTCGACCGCGTTTTTGCTGGTCGCGGCGGACTTGCCGCCACTGAGGGTGTTGTTGAGGGCTGCGACATCCATGGCGGCGACTCCGTTTCAGTCCTCAGGACTGGCCCATCTGCAGGGTCTTGAGCAGCAGGTTCTTGGCCGTGCTCATCACCTCGATGTTGTTTTGATAGGAGCGCGAGGCGGAAATCATGTTGACCATCTCCTCGACGCTGTTGACATTGCTGTAGGTCACATAGCCCTCGGCATCGGCCTGCGGATGCTTGGGGTCGTGCACGCGGCGGCCGGGGCTTTGGTCCTCGGTGATCTGGGCCACGCGCACCCCGGCCGCGCCGAGGTTGTTGCCGGCGCCGACCAGGGCGGTCTGGAAGATCGCCTGGCGCGCCTTGTAGGCCTGGCCATCCGGGCCGGCCACGGTGTCCGCATTGGCCAGATTGCTGGCCACCACATTGAGGCGCTGGCTCTGCGCGCTGACCGCGCTGCCGGAGACGCTGAAGATCTGGAACATCGACATGGTTCAGCCCTCCGATCAGGCGGCGTTGTGCGACTTCATCGCGTCCAGCGTGGTGCGCACGCTGCCATTGATGAAGCGCAGGGTGGCCTCGTACTTCACCGCGTTGTCGGCGAAGTTGGCGCGCTCCCGGTCCATGTCCACCGAGTTGCTGTCCAGATTGGTCTGGGCGGCGGTGGAATAGAGCTTCTCGTGGTCGGCGCGGGCGCCGGCCAGCGGGGCCATGTGGCCGGCGCTGGTGGTGTTGAGGGCGCCGGGGATGCCCGTCATGCCGGTGGCCTCGCGCAGCGCCCGCGCAAAGTCCATGTCGCGGGCCTGGTAGCCCGGCGTGTCGGCGTTGGCGATATTGCTGGCGAGCTGGCGCTGGCGCTCCGACCGCAGGGCCAGGGCCTGGGTCTGGAAGTTCAGCGCGTCGGTCAGTCGGTTGATCATGATGCGGGCCCTCGGGTGGCAGCTTGGGCGATTGGACGGGATTGTGTTGGGCGGGTCGGAAAACATGAGCGGGAAAAGAGCGGGCTTTGGCGCGCATTTCGGCGCTAAGAAAACAGGGCCCCGGCCCTACAGTGGCTGCCATGGATCAAAACGCCCATGTTCCCTGCGCCGCTCTCGCGAGCCGCATCCGCGCCCTGGCGGCGCTGGTGCTGCTGGCCGGCAGCGCCCTGGGCGCCTGGGCCCAGGCCAGCAACCCGCTGACGCCCGAGTTGCTGAACTATGTGCAGCGCCTGGCGCTGGCCGGCGCCCGCGCCGGCGCGCCCGAGCAGGCGCGGGTGGATATCCAGCTGGGCCAGCTCGACGCCCGGCTGCGCCTGGCGCCTTGCCGCCAGGTCCAGCCCTATCTGCCGCAGGGCCAGAAGATGTGGGGCAAGAGCCGCATCGGCCTGCGCTGCCTGGACGGCGCCCAGGGCGGCGCGCGCTGGAATGTCAGCCTGCCGGTGACGGTGCAGGTCTATGCCCGCGCGGTCGTGGCCAGCCAGGCCCTGGCGGCCGGCACCCTCTTGACTCAAGAGCTGCTGCAGAGCGCCGAAGTGGATATAGCGGCCGAGGCCGGCCAGGTTTTCACCGACGCGGGCCAGCTTGACGGCCGCAGCCTGCAACGTCCGCTGGTACCCGGCGAGGCGGTGCGCAGCAGTGATCTGAAGGCCCGTCGCTGGTTCGCCGTCGGCGAGCGGGTGCAGGTGCTGGCCAGCGGCACCGGCTACGCGATTGCCAGTGAGGGCCAGGCCCTGGAGCCGGGCCTCGAAGGTCAAGAGGTTCGTGTTCGCTTTGAGAACGGACGCACCGTCACGGGGCGGGCCGTCGGCGAACGCCGGGTGGAGGTGCTGTTATGAGCCCCCTCATTCGCATGGAAAATCCTAAAGTCCCGCCGGAACGGGTCGATACACCGAGCAACCTGGACGGTTTTGCGACCGCTCCCGAGCTTTGGAGATCAGCATGAAAATCGGTAACAGCCCCGAAAAATTGGCCTCGACGCCGGTCGGGACGAACAACGTCGCCGACGCCGCCCGCGGCAGCAAGCCGGCGGCGAACAACGTCTCTGGCGGCAAGGGCCCGGAGGCGAGCGCCCAGATCAATCTGTCCAGCACCGCCAGCAAGCTGCTGTCGGGCGTGTCGGAAGAGGGTAGCTTCGACGCCGAGAAGGTCGGCCGCATCTCGCAGGCGATCTCCGAAGGCCGGTTCAGCATCAATGCCGACGCGATCGCCGACAAGCTGATCGCCAACGCCCAGGAAATGCTGACCCGGACCGCCACGCATTGAGCGTATTTGGCCGCCGGCTCCGGCCGGCACCCCATTCATTGAGTCGTACGAGATCAACGCCTGCGGCGGATACCGTTATGCACGCCTTGCCCCCCATCGAATCGAACCCCGACCCGGCCCTGGGTCAGGCCCTGGAACAACCGCTGCTGGCGGTGGAGAGCTGCCTGAACCTGCTGGGCGAGGCGCTGCTGCGCCGCGACAGCCAGGCGATCGAGCTGCATGCCAGCGCGCTGCATCAGGCGCTGGCCGAAGCGATCGCGATGTTCAGCGAAGCCGCCCGCGCCGGCCAGGTGCCGCAGGGCCTGCGCAACCGCCTGGTGCAGGCGGGCGGCCGCGTGGCCGCGCAGCGCGAATCGCTGGCCCGCGCCACCGCGGCGCTGGACCGCGCGATCGACGTGCTGATGCCCGGCGAGGCCACCGGCCTGTATTCCGCGCTGGGCAAGAGCGAGCGCAAGACCCTGGGCGGCGGTTCCTACCAGGCCTGAGCCCGGTCCCGCCCCATCATCAAGCCACCCTAGCGGGTGGCTTTTTTACGCACGCAGTCCAGATAGCCATGGCCGTCCGGCGGCAGGCCGCTGCGCTGCGAGGCCCAGATCATCTCGCCCAGGCAGTCCATCGCGGCATGCTGGGCCTCGTGCAGCGAGTTGCGCTTGGCGGCCAGCAGGTCCAGCGCCTGGCGGATGCCGGTGGGCTGGTCGATCGAATGCTGCTCGCTGATCGTCAGGTGCATCGACAGATGCAGAAACGGGTTGGTGCGGCCTTCCTCGACCGTGTAGACCGCGTTGACCGCGGCCTCCTCGTCGGCCAGTTCGGCGTGGTATTCCGGGTGCTCGTCGATCCAGCGGGCCGCGAGGGCCTCCATCGGGATCAGCGGGGCGCCTTCGCGCAGCTTGCGGTAGGTGGCGCAGAAGAAGCGGCGCACCTCGATTTGGGAGGGGGCGAACATGATGGGCCCGATTGTCCCAGGTCCGCCCGCCTCCCGCCGGCCGAAGCCTAACCGGGTGGTTGGCTCCAGCCCGGACGCTGGCGCTTGCGTGCCGCCGCCTGCTCACGCTCCTGGGCGAACAGGGACTCCAGCTGCTGGCGGCCGCGCCGGGTCGCGGCGGTCAACGCGGCCTCGTCCTTGTAGAGCGGGAACAGCACGTCCAGCTGCTCCAGCGTGTGCTGGCGAAAGCGCCAGGCCAGCTTGCGCGCCGCATGGGGCTGCAGGCCCAGCAGCTCCAGCACGCTGCGCGCGCTCATCAGGGCCGAGTCCAGCGTCTCGCGCTCGATCAGGGTCACGCCCAGGTCGCGCAGCCGGAAGTAATGCTGCAGATTGCGCGCCCGCGCGACCACCTGCAGCTGCGGCCAATGCTCGCGGGCCAGCGCCGCGATCTCCAGGCTCTGGGCCACATCGTCGACCGCGATCACCAGCACCCGCGCCTGCTCGGCGCCGGCGGTGCGCAGCAGGTCCAGCCGCGTCGCGTCGCCGAAATAGACACGCCAGCCGAAGCGGCGCAAGAGCGCGACCGATTCGGCGTCATGGTCCAGCACCGTGGCCTCGAAGCCGTTGGCATACAGCATGCGGCCGACGATCTGGCCGTAGCGGCCGAAGCCCGCGATGATGATCGGCGCCTGCTGAGGCGACTGCAGCAGCGCATCCTGCGGTGCGGCCTGGCGCTTGAGCTGAGAGGACAGCAGCCGGTCGCTGGCCAGCAGCAGGGCCGGCGTGCAGGCCAGCGACAGCGCCACCGCGGCGACCAGGGCGGAGTTCTGCGCCGCGTCGATCAGCCCGGCCTGCTGGGCCAGCTGAAACACCACGAAGCCGAACTCGCCGCCCTGCGCCAGCAGCAGCACGAAGACCGAGCGCTCCGGCCCCGGGATGCCCATCCAGCGCGCCATCAGCGTCAAGAGCGCGGCCTTGGTCAGCAGCAGCGCGGCCAGCAGGCCCAGCACCAGCAGCGGCCGCTGCAGCACCACGGTCAGGTCCAGCCCCATGCCGACGGCCATGAAGAACAGACCCAGCAGCAGGCCCTTGAAGGGCTCCAGATCGGTCTCCAGCTCGCGCCGGTATTCGCTCTCGGCCAGCAGCACGCCGGCCAGGAAGGCGCCCAGCGCGGCCGACAGGCCCACCGCATGCATCAGGCTGGCGGTGCCCAGCACCAGCAGCAGGGCCGCGGCGGTGAAGATCTCCGGCGTGCGGCTGCGCGCGATCCAGCGCAGCAGCGGGCGCAGCGCCAGGCGCCCGCCCAGCACGATCACCAGCATCGCGCCGACCGCCTTCAGCGCCGCTACCTGCCAGTCGCCACCGCCATGGCTGGCCGCGTCGCCGCTGAGCGCGATGATCGGCACCAGGGACAGCACCGGGATCGCCGCGATGTCCTGCAGCAGGGCCACGCTCAACACGCTCTGACCGGAGGTCGTCGAGCCCAGGTTTCGCTCGGCCAGCACCGCCAGCGCCACCGCGGTGGAGGACATCGCCAGACCCAGGCTGACCACCAGGGCCAGCCGCCAGGGCTGGCCGAAGGCCAGCGCCAGGCCCATCAGCAGGGCCGCGGAGCCGAGCAGCTGCAGCGAGCCCCAGCCGAATACCGCGCGCCGCATCGCCCACAGGCGCCGTGGCTCCAGCTCCAACCCGACCAGGAACATCATCAGCACCACGCCGAACTCGGCCAGCTCCAGGATCGTGCCGGGCTTGTTGACCAGGCCCAGCACGCCGGGCCCGATGATCACGCCGGCGACCAGGTAGCCGAGGATCGCGCCCAGGCGCAGCGCCCGCGCCAGCGGCACGGCCAGCACCGCGGCCGCCAGGAACACCAGCGGCAGCTGCAGCGGATTGCCATGCACCTCCATCACAGGCCCTCCATGCTGCTGAACAGGGCCGGGCGGGCATCCAGCGGCACCTCGGGCAGGGCCGGCTCCGGCCCGCGCGGGCACCAGGACGGATAGCTGCGCAGGCGCTCGATGAAGCCGCGCACATGCTGCTGCACCTCGGCATCGCCGACCCGGTGCGCGCCATGCAGCACCAGCGGCGGCAGCCAGCGCATGCCGCACAGCCGGGCTGTCTGGGCCTGCGGCAGCAGGAACTCGTCCAGCGCGTGGCCGTTGTGGCCGGCCGGGCCATAGGCTTCGGCCGCGCTGCCGGTGGAGCTGAGCAGCCAGAGGTCCTTGCCCTGCAGGGCCTGGCCGCCGGGGCCATAGGCCCAGCCGAAGGCGAACACCTCGTCGATCCACAGCTTCAGCAGCGCCGGCATGCCGTACCAATGCAGCGGATGCAGCCAGATCACCAGCCGCGCCTGCTCCAGCGCGCGCTGCTCGGCGGCGACGTCGATCGCGTAGTCGGGATAGAGGGCGTAGAGGTCGCGCGTCTGCAGGTGGCCGGGGCCATGGGAGGCCGCGCCGGCGGCCTGCAGCAGCTGCTGCGAAATATGGGAATGCGCCAGGTCGGGATGGGCGGCGAGGAGGAGGATGTCGGCCATGGCGACAAGGGTAACCGCTGGCGACAGGTCGGCTACCATCCCCGGCACCCTAGCGACGACCCGAGGAGGCTCCCACCATGCCCGTGATCCTGGTCGCCAATCCCAAGGGCGGGGTTGGCAAATCGACGTTGGCCGGCAATATCGCCGGCTATTACGCCCGGCAGGGCCATGCGGTGATGCTGGGGGACATCGATGTCCAGCAGTCCTCGCGCCAATGGCTGGCGCTGCGCCCGCCGCAGCTGCCGGCGATCCGCAGCTGGGAGATCGAGGGCAAGACCCTGGCCCGGCCGCCCAAGGGCGTCAGCCATGTGGTGCTGGACACGCCGGCCGGCCTGCACGGCAAGCGGCTGGAGTCGGCCCACGGCCTGGCCGACAAGCTGCTGATCCCGCTGCAGGCCAGCCTGTTTGACATCCAGGCGACATACGGCTTCCTGCAAACCCTGCAAGATCTGCGGCGCCAGACGGGCCGCGGCCCGCAGCTGGCATTGGTGGGCATGCGCACCAAGGATGGCACCCTGTCGTCCCAGCATCTGCAGCAGTTTGTGCAGGGCCTGGACGTGCCGGTGCTGGGCATGCTGCGCGACACCCAGAACTATGTGCAACTGGCGGCCCGCGGTCTGACCCTGTGGGACGTCGCCCCCGGCCGGGTCGAACGCGACCTCGCCCAATGGCAGGCCTTGGGGGGCTGGCTGGACAAGTAGCGTCGATGCGACATTTCGAAAGACTGGCCGACCTGGGCGCCTGCGTGGGGCAGGAGATCGGTCTCAGCGACTGGCTGCTGGTGGACCAGGCACGCATCGAGCGCTTCGCCGAGGCGACCGAGGACGGGCAGTGGATCCATACCGACCCGGTGCGCGCCGCGGCCGGGCCCTTCGGCGGCACGATCGCCCATGGCTTCCTGACCCTCAGCCTGCTGCCGCGCTTCTTCGAGACCGGCTTTTCGATCGGCGACAGCCATATGGGCCTGAACTACGGGCTCGACAGGGTGCGCTTTCCCTCCCCGGTGCCGGCCGGCAGCCGCCTGCGGGCGCGCTTTCGGCTGCTGGCCTTCGAGCCGATCGAGGGCGGGGCGCAGCTGCAGGTGGAGGTGACGGTGGAGCGCGAGGGCGGGGCCAAGCCGGTCTGTGTCGCCGAATCGATCACCCGCCGCTACGTTTGAGTTTGCAATTCGAACAAAATCATCCTGGTATCACCCATGAGGGGTGTGCCCAGCCCTGTAGGGCTCTTCTATGATCCGCCCCCGTAAGCATGCAGAAAACTGAGCATTTCGCCACGTTTGAGGAAGAAGGGGCCGAGCATGAAAGTACTGCTCATTGATGATCACCCGCTGATCCTGTCGGCCCTGCAGACCGTCATCGAGGGTTTGGGCGACGATGTGGAGGTGGTGGGCGCCGATTGCGCCGCCGCCGCGCGCAAAACCTTGAAGCTGCACGACGATTTCGATCTGGTGCTGCTGGACCTGCAGCTGGGCGATGCCAGCGGCTTTGACGTGCTGGAGGAGTTCCGCGCCGCCTATCCGGCTTTGCCGGTGGTGGTGATCTCGGCCTCCGACCGCGCCAGCGACGTGATCCGTTCGATCGACCAGGGCGCGATGGGCTTCGTGCCCAAGCGCAGCAGCACCGAGATGCTGTCGCAGGCGCTCAAGCTGGTGATGTCGGGCGGCATCTATGTGCCGCCGATGAGCCTGGGCAACGAGGTGGCGGCCGAGGTCGCGCCGCAGCCGGTCAATCCGCGCCTGCACCAGATCCAGCAGGCCGCCAGCTCGCCGGGTTTCCAGACCGTCGGCAGCCTGGACGGCCTGTCGTTGACGCCGCGCCAGACCGATGTGCTGGCGCTGCTGCTGCAGGGCAAGCCGAACAAGATCATCGCCCGCGAGTTGGGCGTCTCGGTCGAGACGATCAAGGACCATGTGGCCGCGGTGCTGAAGGCGCTGGGCGTCAGCTCGCGCACCCAGGCGGTGCTGGCGGTCGGCCAGATGATCCAGCGCCAGCCGGACGCGCAATTCTCGACCTGGCGCGCCCCGGTCTGAGCGGGCGCCCGCGCACTCAGGTGGGCGTGTAGGCCAGGCGCACGTAGACCGGCGCGAAGGCCTCGGCCTGGGTGATCTCGAGCAGGCGCTCGCGCGCCAGCTCCAGCATCGCGATGAAGGTGACGACCAGCACCTGCGGGCCGCGGTCGATCTCGAATAGATCCTCGAACAGCGCGAAGCGCTGGCCCTGCAGCCGGCGCAGCACGATGCTCATGTGCTCGCGCACCGACAGTTCCTCGCGGGTGATCTTGTGGTGCTGCACCAGCTTGGCGCGCTTCAGGATTTCCAGCCAGGCATCGCGCAGGTCGACCGCCTCGACATCGGGGAAGCGTGGCGTCAGCGATTGCTCGATGTAAATCTGCGCGCGCAGGAAGTCGCGTCCCAGCACCGGCAGCGCGTCCAGCTTCAGGGCGGCCAGCTTGATCTGCTCGTATTCCAGCAGGCGCCGCACCAGCTCAGCGCGCGGATCCTCGGGCTCGCCGCCGTCCTCGGTCTTCTTCGGCGGCAGCAGCATGCGCGACTTGATCTCGATCAGCATCGCGGCCATCAGCAGGTACTCACTGGCCAGCTCGAGATTGGTCTTGCGGATCTCGTCGACATAGCTGAGGTACTGCCGCGTCACGTCGGCCAGCGGGATGTCGAGGATGTTGAAGTTCTGGCGCCGGATCAGGTAGAGCAGCAGGTCCAGCGGGCCCTCGAAGGCCTCGAGGAAGACCTCCAGCGCCTCCGGCGGGATGTAGAGGTCCTGTGGCAGCGTGAACAGCGGCTCGCCGTAGAGGCGGGCGACGGCGACGCCGTCCACCGTCTGCGGCAGGCCGTCGCTCGCCGCCTCGGAAGCGGCTGGTGCGGCGGACAGGGCCTCGGCTTCGTTCACTCGCTCTTGGTCTGGTAGACGTAGGCCTGCTGGTCGACCCGGGCGCTGCGGTAGTCGGACTGGGCCTGGCGATCCACCGCCTTGTCCCACAGCAGGGCGCGGCCGGCGCGCTGCTCGGCTTCCAGGGTCGGCTTCTTGGCCTTCAACTCATCGATGAAGTTGGTGACGTCGGACTTGTAGGGCTTCCAGAACAAAGGCATGGCGTGAATGGCTTGAGGCTCGAATCCGGCGATTTTACAAGCCGCGGGCACGGCGCCATGCCGCCAGGTCGTGATGGATGCCGCCTTCGCCCAGCGCCAGGCCGCCGCGCTCGATCAGGCTGGCCGGCTGTTCGTTCAGGCCGCACAGGCTCAGCCGCCGCCCCTGCTGCGCCAGGCCGCGCTGCAACTGCACCAGCGCGTCCAGCCCCGAACTGTCCATCGAGACCAGCTGGTGCATGTCCAGCACCAGCTCGCGGCAATCGGCCGGCAGCCGCTCGGCCAGGCCCTCGACCTTGCCGACCGCGCCGAAGAACAGCGAACCATAGAGCCGCATCAGCACCACGCCGGGCGGTGCGTCGGGGAAGTCCGGCAGCGGCTCGGCGCGGAACAGCGTGCTCATGCGGTAGATGAAGAACAGGCAGGCCAGCACCAGGCCGACCTGTACCGCGACCGTCAGGTCGAACACCACGGTCAGCGCGAAGGTGCCCAGCAGGATGGTGCGGTAGGGCAGGTTGAAGCGGCGCAGCCGTGTGAACTCGTGCCACTCGCCCATGCGCAGCGCCACCACCAGCAGGATGCCCGCAAGCGCGGCCAGTGGCACCGCGCTGGCCAGCGGCGCGGCGACCAGCACGATCAGCAGCAGCGCGGCCGCATGCACCATGCCCGCCACCGGGCTGGTGGCGCCGGCGCGCAGATTGGTGACGGTGCGCGCGATCGTGCCGGTGGCCGGCAGGCCGCCGAACAGCGGCGCGGCGATGTTGGCCAGCCCTTGAGCCATCAGCTCCTGGTTCGGGTCGTGGCGTGGCAGCCGGCCCTCGCTCATCTGGTCGGCCACCCGCGCGCACAGCAGCGACTCGACCGCGCCCAGCAGCGCGATCGTGAGGGTCGGGATGAAGAGCTGCTGCAGGCTGGCCCATTCCAGCGCCGGCCAGGCGAAATCCGGCAGGCCCGGCGGGATGCCGCCGAAGCGGCTGCCGATGGTGTCCAGCGGCAGCCGCAAGGCCCAGGTCGCCAGGCCCGCCAGCACCAGCGCGACCAGGGTCGGTGGCAGCACGGCGAAGCGCCGCGGCAGGCGCGGCCACAGCAACACCAGGGCCATGCAGGCCAGGCCCAGCGCCAGCGCTGCCGGGTTGAAGTCGTGCAGATGCGCGTACAGCGTGCCGAGCTGGCCGAAGAAGTCGGCCGGCATCTGGTCGATGTGCAGCCCCAGCAGGTCCTTCAGCTGGGATAGTGCGATCAGCACCGCGATGCCGTTGGTGAAGCCGATCACGATCGAGACCGGGACGTAGCGCACCAGCACGCCCAGGCGCAGCGCGCCCATCGCCAGCAGCAGCACGCCGGCCAGCATCGTGGCCACCAGTAGATTGGCCAGGCCGTAGCGCTGCACGATGCCGTAGACGATCACGATGAAGGCGCCGGCCGGGCCGCCGATCTGCACGCTGGAGCCGCCCAGCAGCGAGATCAGGAAGCCGGCGATGATCGCGGTGGCCAGGCCCTGCTCGGGCTTGACGCCGGAGGCGATCGCGAAGGCCAGCGCCAGCGGCAGCGCGACCACGCCGACCGTCAGGCCGGCGCCGAGATCGGCGAGGAAACGCTGGCGCGTGTAGCCGCGCAGGCTGTCAAGCAGGCGCGGATGGAAGCGGTGCAGTGGGGGCAGGTCCATGGTGGACGACTCTCCGGTTCGATGACGGGCAGCGAGAGGGGAGAGTGGTCCGCGGCGGACCGCAGTGGTGGCGCCGCGCGATGAAGCGACGGCGCCGGCTCAGCAGCAGGGTGCGGCTGTCGGGGGCGGCAGGTCGCATGTGCAGCAAGCCCCCGCGTGGCCGGCTCAGCGCACCCGCATGCCCGGCTGGGCGCCGGGGAGGGGCTCCAGCACGAAGACGCCTGGGTTCGCCTTCTCGTCGGCATGGCTGGCGGCCAGCACCATGCCCTCGCTGACGCCGAACTTCATCTTGCGCGGCGCCAGATTGGCGACCATCACGGTCAGCTTGCCTTCCAGCTGCTCGGGCTGGTAGCTGCCCTTGATGCCGGAGAAGACATTGCGCAGCCGGCCCTCGCCGACGTCCAGGGTCAGACGCAGCAGCTTGTCCGAGCCCTCGACATGCTCGGCCTTGACGATCTTGGCGATGCGCAGGTCGACCTTGGTGAAGTCGTCAATCTTGATCTCGGGCGCCAACTCTTCGCCGCCGGGGATCACCTTCGGAGCGGCGGGCGGCTCGAACAAGGCCTCCAGCAGCTTCGGGTCGACGCGCTGCATCAGGTGCTCGTAGGCGCCGATCTGGTGGGCGCCGAGCGCGGTCTGCGCATCGGCGAAGGTGAAGGGCTCGACCTTCAGGAAGGCCTCGACCTTGGCCACCAGGGCCGGCAGCACCGGCTTCAGGTAGATCGACAGCACGCGGAAGGCCTCGATGCAGACGCTGCAGACATCCTGCAGCACCTGATCCTTGCCTTCCTGCTTGGCCAGCTCCCAAGGCTTGTTCTGGTCGACGTACTCGTTGACGCGGTCGGCCAGCAGCATGATCTCGCGCAGCGCCTTGCCGAACTCGCGGGTCTCGTAGAGCTCGGCGATCGCCGGCCCTTGGGCGCGCAGGCCGTCCAGCAAGGTCTGACCCTCGACGCCGACATCGGCCGACAGGCGGCCGTCGAAGCGCTTGGCCAGGAAGCCGGCGGCGCGCGAGGCGATGTTGATGTACTTGCCGACCAGGTCGGAGTTGACACGGGCGACGAAGTCCTCGGGGTTGAAGTCCAGGTCCTCGACCTTGCTGTTGAGCTTGGCGGCCAGGTAGTAGCGCAGCCATTCGGCGTTCATGCCCAGCTTCAGGTACTTCAGCGGGTCCAGGCCGGTGCCGCGGCTCTTGCTCATCTTCTCGCCGCCGTTGACGGTCAGGAAGCCGTGCACGAACACATGGTTGGGCGTCTTGCGGCCGCTGAAATGCAGCATCGCCGGCCAGAACAGCGTGTGGAAGTAGGTGATGTCCTTGCCGATGAAATGGACCTGCTCGACCGACTCGTCGGCCATGAAGGCCTCGTAGTCCCAGCCCTTCTTGCCGAAGTAGTTCTTCAGCGAGGCCAGGTAGCCGATCGGCGCGTCCAGCCAGACGTAGAAATACTTGCCCGGCGCATCGGGGATCTCGATGCCGAAGTAGGGCGCATCGCGGCTGATGTCCCAGTCACCCAGGCCGCCCTTGCCTTCCTCGTCCTTGGTGAACCATTCCTTGATCTTGTTCAGCACCTCACTCTGCAGCCGGCCCGGGGTCTGGGTCCATTGCTCGAGGAAGGCGATGCAGCGCGGGTCGCTGAGCTTGAAGAAGTAATGCTCCGAACTCTTCATCACCGGCGTCGCGCCGGTCAGCACCGAGAAGGGGTTCTTCAGCTCGGTCGGCGTGTAGACCGCGCCGCAGACCTCGCAGCTGTCGCCGTACTGATCCTTCGCGCCGCATTTCGGGCATTCGCCCTTGATGAAGCGGTCCGGCAGGAACATCGCCTTCTGCGGGTCGAAGAACTGCTCGATGGTCTTGACCTCGATCAGCTCGCTCTTGCGCAGGGCCTTGTAGACCTCCTTGGACAGCTCGTGGTTCTCGGCGCCGTCGGTCGAGTGCCAGTTGTCGAAGCTGATGTGGAAGCCGTTCAGATAGTCCTTGCGGCCGGCCGCGATGTCGGCCACGAACTGCTGCGGCGTCTTGCCCGCCTTTTCCGCCGCGATCATGATCGGCGCGCCATGCGCGTCATCGGCGCAGACGAAATGCACCTGCTGGCCCGTCATGCGCTGGAAGCGCACCCAGATATCGGCCTGGGTGTATTCCATGATGTGGCCAATATGGAAATTGGCGTTCGCATAGGGCAGGGCGGTGGTGACGAAGAGCTTGCGTGTCATGGCGGTGGGAGACGGGAACGGCGGCATGGCGGTATCGGCCATGCGCGGGAGGGAGCGATTTTAGGCGGGCTCAGCGCGGATCCGGTTCGGCCGGGGCCTCGCCGCTGCTGCCTTCCGCGCCCTCGGGTGCGGCGGCCTCGCCTTCAGCGGTGGCCTCCTCGTTGGGCCGGTTCAGCTTGCGCTGGCGTTTTTCCTCGTTCTTGCGCTTCTTGGCCAGTTCGCGCTGACGCTTCTCGTAGGAGTAGTTCGGGGTTGCCAAGTCGGGACTCCTTTACTGGCTCGCGACATGCGAGCCCTGGGTCCACTGTAACTCCTGGGCGTTGACTTGGGCTTTCACAACCCTTGCAGTTAGCGCCGGAAGTTCGAGTCCAGTTCAAGGATGTTGCTTAAGCTCTTGATTTGTAAAGCCTCGTTCAGCTATCCACCGATGCTGTGGATAACTTTGTGGAGAAGCGCCGGGCGACGCCTCCAAACCCTTGTGGCGACGGGCTGCGCCTTTTGTTGCCGTTTTTTTAAGCATGGTGCGAAGCTCTATATGAATCAATCACTTAGCGCTGTGCCGGGGAAACCTTGAGATGCGATGCAGCAAGCCCGGTGTGCCGGCTCGGCATCGCCTTCGCTGCGCCGGAAATGGGGATAAGTCAAGTCCCGTCTGGCAAAAATCACACCCTTAGGGAGGCCCGTTGAACTGTCCACGGCTGATGTGGACAAGTTTGTGAACGGGCTTTCGATAGCACTTTCAAGTCTTTGATTTGTAATGATTGTTGTTGGTGTGCCTGTTTTTTGAGCAGCTGCATCGGGGCCCGACGCCTGGGGCCAACGCCTAGCGGGTCGTGGCGGCGAGGCCGCTAAAATCGCGCACTTTGCAAGACAACGGCGGGCGATGACGCAGGTACAAGAGGGAAGGCAGTCGAGCCGGGCAGCAGCCCGGGCACAGGAGCATTTCGAGCTGAAGAGCGCGACGCTCGGCCTGCTGGTCCTGGAATTGAAGACCGCTGACCTGGAGGCGCTCGCCGCCGAGTTGCGCCAGCGCCTGGGTGACACTCCGGATGTGTTCGACCGCGAGCCGCTGCTGATCGACTTCACACAGCTGCCGCAGCCCGCGGGCGACGAAGCCACCGCGCAGGGCGAGTTGAGCCTGGGTGCCGAACCCGAGATCGATCTGGTCGCGCTGCTGGCCCTGCTGCGCCAGTACCGCATGCAGCCGGTGGCCGTGGCCGGCGCCGGCCCGGCCCTGCTGGCGCGGGCCCAGGCCCTGGGCCTGGCCGAGGCGCCCGATGTGGATCCGCAGCCCGTGGCGCGCGCCGAACCGCGCGTGCAGGAGGTGGTGCGCGAGGTCATCAAGGAGGTGATCGTCGAGCGCGCGGTCGAGGTGCCCGTGGCGCCGGCCGAGGCACCGCGCACCCTGGTGATCGACAAGCCATTGCGCAGTGGCCAGCAGGTCTATGCCAAGGGCTGCGACCTGGTGGTGCTGGCGCTGGTGAGCCATGGCGCCGAGGTGATCGCCGACGGCCATATCCATGTCTACGCACCGCTGCGCGGCAAGGCCATCGCCGGCGCGCGCGGCAATACCGAGGCGCGCATCTTCGCCGCCAGCCTGGAGGCGGAACTGATCGCGATCGCCGGCATTTACCGCACCACCGAGAACCCGCTGCCCGACGCCGTGCTGGGCAAGCCGGCCCAGGTGCGGCTGGAGGGCGAGAAGCTGGTGATGGAACCGCTCAAGACCTGACCCCAACGAACACCTTTTGCAGTACACAGTTTTTTTGAGGACCTGAATCGATGAGCAAGATCGTTGTCGTGACTTCCGGCAAGGGCGGGGTGGGCAAGACCACCACCAGCGCCAGCTTTGCAACAGGCCTCGCGATGCGCGGCTACAAGACCGTGGTGATCGACTTCGACGTCGGCCTGCGCAACCTGGACCTGATCATGGGCTGCGAGCGGCGCGTGGTCTACGACCTGATCAACGTGGTCAACGACGAGATCAAGCTGAGCCAGGCCCTGATCAAGGACAAGCAGCTGGAGAAGCTCTACATCCTGGCCGCCTCGCAGACGCGCGACAAGGATGCGCTGAAGCAGGAGGGCGTCGAGCGCGTGCTGGAGGAGCTGAAGGCGATGGAGTTCGACTACATCGTCTGCGACTCGCCGGCCGGCATCGAGACCGGCGCGCTGATGGCGATGCACTACGCCGACGAGGCCCTGGTCGTGACCAATCCCGAGGTCTCCTCGGTGCGCGACTCGGACCGCATCCTGGGCATGCTGAACAGCAAGACCAAGCGCGCGATCGAGGGCAAGGAGCCGGTCAAGGAGCATCTCTTGATCACCCGCTACAACCCGAACCGGGTCGAGGGCGGCCAGATGCTGTCGCTGGAGGACATCCACGAGATCCTGCGCACGCCGCTGATCGGCGTGATCCCGGAGTCCGAGGTGGTGCTGCAGGCCTCCAACCAGGGCCTGCCGGCGATCCACATGAAGGGCAGCGACGTGGCCGAGGCCTATGCCGACGTGGTGGGCCGCTTCCTGGGCGAGGACAAGCCGATGCGCTTCATCGAGGCGGTCAAGCCCGGTTTCTTCAAGCGCCTGTTCGGCGGCAAGTGAGGGAGTGAACCAGATGGGATTCCTGTCCTTCTTCCTCGGCGAGAAAAAGAACACCGCCACGGTGGCCAAGGAGCGCCTGCAGCTGATCCTGGCGCATGAGCGCAACGGCCGCAGCAGCAGCCCCGACTACCTGCCGCAGCTGCAGCGCGAACTGGTCGCGGTGATCTCCAAATACGTGTCGATCAATCCGGACGACATCAAGGTGCATATGGAGCGCGAGGGCAACCTCGAGGTGCTGGAAGTCAAGATCGAGCTCCCGGAGCCCAGCAAGGTCTGAGCCCATGGCCATCCGCATCGTCCGTCTCGGCAGCCCGCGCGCCGCGGGCGAGGGCCTGCGGCTGGGCACGGTGCGGCGCCCGCCGCGCGGCGTGCCCAAGGCCGAATTCGCCACGCGCGACTTCTACGACCAATGGTTGCCGCAGCTGGCGCCCTCGCTCGAGCTGATGAAGTTCGCGCAGGCCGCGCAGGCCAGCGGTGAGGACAAGGCCTGGGGCCAGTTCGTCAAGAAGTTCCGCGCCGAACTGGGCGAGGGCGAGACGCCGCGCCTGCTGGACCTGCTGGCCGCGCTGTCGCATGGCACGCCGATGGCGCTGGGCTGCTACTGCGAGGACGAGGCGCGCTGCCACCGCTCGGTGCTGCGCGCCCTGCTGGCCGAACGCGGCGCGGATCTGATCTAGGGTCGGGCGTTGCGCGCCTGCTCGCGCAGCATGAAGAGATACAGGCTCTCCACCTTGGCGCGCGCCCAGGGTGTCTTGCGCAGGAACTTCAGACTGGAGGCCACGCTGGGATCACTCTGGAAGCAGCGGATCGGGATGCGCTGCCCCAGCTCCTGCCAGCCGAAGTAGGCGGCCAGCTCGGTGACGATCATCTCCAGGGTCTTGCCCTGCAGCGGGTCCTTGGGCTTGTTGCCTGCGGCTTCTTCACTCATGGTCGAACTGGCGCCAGTTCTTGCCCTTGAAGGGGGCGTAGAACTTCTTGATCTCGGCCATGTCGGCCTCGACATTGCCGGTCGGCGTGAACACCGGGCCCAGGCCGCTGAGCTTGCGCTCGTAGTCCATATAAGCCAGCACGATCGGCACCCGGGCGGTATGGGCGATCCAGTAAAAGCCGGTCTTCCAGTAGCGGGTCTTGGCGCGCGTGCCCTCGGGCGGCACGATCAGCTGCACCGGCCCATCGGCCGCGACCAGGGCCGCGGCCGAGGCCGCCACCAGATTGTTCGATTGCTCGCGGTGCACCGGGATGCCGCCCAGCCAGCGCATCACCGGCCCGAAGGGCCAGGCGAAGATCTGGCGCTTGCCCATCCAGTAGATGTTCAGGCGCAGCGCGAAGGCCACCATCAGGGTATAGGGCAGGTCCCAGTTGCTGGTGTGCGGCGCGGCGATCAGCACGCATTTGGTCTGGTCGGGCGGCAACGCGCCGTCCAGCTTCCAGCCGGTGAGTTTCAGGAAGCCGCGCGAGAAGGCGCGCAGCAGGGTGTTGACGACGGGCGTCGTGAAGATCGTGCGGTGCATCGAGGGGACGAAGGGACCAGGGGAGCGCGCCGGCCATCGAGCGGCCGGCGCAGCGGGGAGGCCCCGATTGTCCCAAAGCCCTGCCCATTTTTCGGGCAGACCAGATCAAAAGCAGCGAAATCAATCACTTGGCGCCGGCATCAGCAGGCTGTGCACGGACTTGTCCACAGCCGGCGGGGATAGATCGGCGGCCGGAGCCGCGCGTCAGTCCCGCGCCAGCCTGAAGCCCGCCACCGCTTCCACCAACTGCGCCGCCTGCTCCTTCAGGCTGGCGGCGGCCGCCGCGGATTCCTCGACCAGGGCGGCATTCTGCTGCGTCATCTGGTCCAGCTGCTGCACCGCCTGGCCGATCTCGCCCAGGGTCAGGGCCTGGCTGGCGGTGGAGCCGGAGATCTCGCCGATGATGCGGGTGACGCGTTGCACGCTGTCCACCACCTCGCGCATCGTGCTGCCGGTCTCGGCGACCAGGCGGCTGCCGCCCTCGACGCGCTCGACCGAGGCCGAGATCAACGCCTTGATCTCCCGCGCGGCCTGGGCGCTGCGCTGCGCCAGCGCGCGCACCTCGCCGGCCACCACCGCGAAGCCGCGGCCCTGTTCGCCGGCGCGCGCGGCTTCCACCGCGGCGTTCAGCGCCAGGATATTGGTCTGGAAGGCGATGCCGTCGATCACGCCGATGATGTCGGCGATCTTGTTGGACGATTGCTGGATCTCGCTCATCGTGCTGACCACCTGCTCGACCATCGCGCCGCCGCGGCCGGCCACGCTGGAGGCGCTCTGCGCCAGCTGGTCGGCCTCGCGGGCCGCGTCGGCATTCAACTTGACGCCATCGCCCAACTGGGCCATCGCGGCGCCCGTCTGCTCCAGGCTGCTGGCGGCCTGCTCGGTGCGGTTCGAGAGGTCCATATTGCCGGTGGCGATCTCGGCCGAGGCCAGGCGCACCTGCTCGGCCGCGCGACGCACGCCGGTGATGGTGCCGGACAGCTGGGTCTGCATCTGCTGCAGCGAACGGTTCAGCGCGGCCAGCTCGTCCTGGCCTTCGACCACGGCGCGGGTGCTGAGGTCGCCGCCGGCGATCGCCTGGGTCAGGGCCTGGGCGCGCACCAGCGGCGCGGTCACCGAGCGGGTGATCGCCAGCGCGATGCCGATGCCCGCCAGCATCGCCAGCAGCATCAGGCCCAGCACCAGGCTGCGCGTGGTCTGGGCCTCGCCCTCGGCCTCGCGGCGCGCCACCTGCAGCACCTCGCGGGTGTGGTCGGCGTAGCGGTCGATGGTCTGCAGATAGGCCTCCATCGCCGGGATCAGCTCCTCGGCGACGCGGCTCTGGATGTTCTCGCCGGCCTTCTTGCGCTGCATCAGGTCATCGCGCGAGGCCTGGTATTTCTTGCGCGCCTCGCCGATCACGTCGTTCAGTCGGTCCGCCTCGGGCGACTTGCTGATCTTGTCGAGCTCGGCCTGCACCTTGTCGATGCGCTCCGAGATCTCCTTGGAGCGGCGCGTGAAGGCCTTGACGAAGACCTCGTCGTCCACCGCCATCGAGACGATGCGGCGCTGGATGCTGCCCTCGCTCATGCCGGCCCATTGGCGCGACAGCTCGAGCGCGCGCATGTCCACCTCGACGAGGCGCTCGATGCGCTGGTTCAGCATCGACACCCGCACGATGCCGACGGCCGAGGCGACCATCATCAGCAGGATCACCAGGGCGAAGCCGGCCAGCACACGGGTGCGCAGGCGCCAGTTGTTGAGTTGCAGAACGGACATCGGGGGTACTTCCTGTGGCTGTGAGGCTGGGGACCTGCGATGCTGCCCGATGTTGATGTCGCACATTTGTGCGAAAAACGCCGGAATCCGGGCATAGTCCCGGAAGTCTGCGAAAAGCGGGTGCAGGGCGCGCCGTCAGGGCGCGTCGAACAGGCTGACCGTGGCCGGCGCCTCGACGCGCAGCGGCTCGCGCGGGCAGGCCACGCAGGGCAGGATCCAGCCCTCGGCCTTTTCCTCGGCCGACAGGCCGGGCCATTCGATGCGGTGCTCGATACGGCCGGCCAGCAGGCGCGCGATGCAGGCGCGGCAGCTGCCGTTGCGGCAGGAATGCGGCATGCGAAAGCCCCATTCCAGCGCGGCCAGCAGCAGGGTCTGGTCGGGCGCGCAGTCGAACTGCCAGCCCTGCGGCGCGATCTCCACCTTGAAAAGGGCCGGGCCGGCATCATCCTCGGGTCGGTTCATGCTGGCATGATGCCCGCTTTCCTTGTCTGTCTTCTTCCCGTACGCCGCCTGCCATGACTCCCGTCGCCCCGATCGCCGCCTCGGCACGCCGCCACCTGCTGCGCACCTTCATCACCGGCTTCCTGGCCGTGCTGCCCCTGGTGGTCACCCTGGCGCTGCTGAGCTGGGTGGTCTCGCTGCTGCTGCAGTTCGTCGGCCCCGGCAGCTGGCTGGGCCGGCAGTTGGGCTGGCTGGGTCTGACCCTGACCAGCTCCGAGCCCATGGCCTATCTGCTGGGCCTGGCCCTGATGCTGACGGGCGTCTACTTCCTGGGCCTGCTGGTCGAGGCGCAGCTGCAGACGCGGCTGCGCGGCTGGCTGGAGGGCCTGATTTCGCGCATCCCGGTGGTCGGCACGATCTACGACCTGCTGCGCCGCATGGTCGAGATGCTGTCCAAGCGCGACGAGGCCGGCGTGCGCGCGATGGCGCCGGTCTGGTGCCATTTCGGCGGCGTCAAGCCGGAGGGCGGGGCGCTGGTGCTGGGCCTGTTGTCCAGCCCCGAGCCGGTCAGCATCGACGGGGTCGACTATGTCGCGGTGATCGTGCCCACCGCGCCGGTGCCGGTCGGCGGCGGGCTGCTGTACCTGCCGACCCATTGGGTCCGGCCGGCCGAGATGGGCGTCGAGGGGCTGACCAGCCTTTATGTCTCGATGGGCGTCACCACGCCCGAGGTGCTGGGGCGCGCGGCCAAACCCTGAAACAAGGCGCAAGCGCTTCTGGGAGATACTGCCGGGCCCAAGTCTCCACGAGAGCCGAGCCCGCCATGACGACGATGACGATCGCCGATGCCCAGCGCTTCTTCGACGCGCTGAACCGCGACTACCTGCAGGTCCACCAGGCCAAGGAAGAGCTGTTCTGGTCTACCTATATGGGCACCAGCGAGGACCATGAAGGCTTCGCGGCCGCCGAGGCGCAGTACAAGGATTTCATCTCCGACCCGGCCCGGCTGGAGGCCACCCGCGCGCATCTGGCCGCGATCGAAGCGGCGGATGGCGACGCGGCCGCCGCGCTGCGCCATGGCCTGCGCGGCTGGCAGGCGCTGTTCGAGGCCCATATCGTCGACCAGCCCGAGGCGCGCGCGCTGATGCGCGAGCTGATCGCCGCCGAGGCGGCGCTGTTCGCGAAGAAGAAGAACCTGGCGCCAACGCATTTCAACGAGCGCGGTGAGCGCGAGGTGGCCTCGCTGTCGATGCTGGCCACCAATATGGCCACCAACCCGAGCGAGGCGGCGCGGCGCAGCTCCCACGAGGCCTATGGCGAGGTGGAGCGCTGGGTGCTGGAGAACGGCTTCCTGGACCTGGTGCGGCTGCGCAACCGGCTGGCGCGGCTGCAGGGCTTCGAGAACTACTTCGACTACAAGCTGCGCAAGAACGAGCGCATGACGCCGGCCCAGCTGTTCGCGGTGCTGGACGACTTCATCGAGCGCACCGAGGCCGCGCAGGCGCGCGCGCTGCGCGAGCTGAAGTCGCGCCATGGCAGCGCCGCGCTGCAGCCCTGGAATCTGCGCTTCTTCAGCGGCGGCGATGTGGTGCGGCGCATGGATGAGTACATGCCCTTCGGCCCGGCGCTGCGTCGCTGGGTCGAGAGCTTCCGGCGCTTGGGGATCAGCTACCGCGGCGCGACCCTGCAGCTGGACCTGCTGGAGCGCGCCGGCAAGTACCAGAACGGCTTCTGCCACGGTCCGATGCCGGCCTTCTACGACGCCGCCGGGCGCTGGGTGCCGGGCCGCATCAACTTCACCGCCGAGGCCAAGCCCGACCAGGTGGGCAGCGGGCTGCGCGCGATCAACACCCTGTTCCACGAGGGCGGCCATGCCGCGCATTTCGCCAATGTGACGCAGAACTCGCCCTGCTTCTCGCAGGAGTTCGCGCCGACCTCGATGGCCTATGCCGAGACCCAGTCGATGTTCTGCGACAGCCTGCTGAACGATGCCGACTGGCTCAAGCGCTATGCCCGCAATGCCGCCGGCGAGCCGATCCCCGACGCGCTGATCCGCGAGCGCATCGGCAGCGTGCAGCCGATGCGCGCCTTCGACGAGCGCGCGATCGCGGTGGTGCCTTACTTCGAGGCCGCGCTGTATGCGATGGACGAGGCCGAGCTGACGCCCGAGGCGGTGCTGGCGCTGGCGCGCGCGACCGAGCGCCGCATCCAGGGCATGGAGGCCGGCGGCCCGCGGCCGCTGCTGGCGATCCCGCATCTGCTGAACCAGGAATCGGCCGCGTCCTACCAGGGCTATCTGCTGGCCCATATGGCGGTCTACCAGACCCGCGCCTTCTTCCTGCGCGAGCAGGGCTACCTGGCCGACAACCCGGCGATCGGCCCGGCGCTGGCCGAGCATTACTGGGGCCCGGGCAACAGCATCGACCATGACGCCACCCTGCGCCGACTGACCGGCGAGGGCTTCTCGGCGCGCTACCTGGCCGAGGCCTGCAACGAATCGGTGGACGAGGCCTGGGAACGCGCCCAGGCCGCGATCGCCGCGGCCGCGGCGCGCGCGCCCGGCGAAGAGTTGCCGGCGCTGGACGCGACGATCCGCATCGTGCATGGCGCGGAGCTGCTGGCCGACAGCGGCGAGGGCGAGGAGGCGATGTGCCGGCGCTTCGAGGCCTGGGTGGCCGAGCATTACCCGAGCCCGTGAGTCCTGCTGCTGCCCCCGCGCCCCTGCTGAAGTACCTGGCCGGCTACCCGGCCGCGCTGCTGGCCCAGGTGCAGGGCCTGATCGATGCCGGCCGGCTCGGTACCTATCTGGCCGAGCGTTATCCCGAGCCCCATGCGGTGCGCAGCGACAAGGCCCTGTTCGACTACACGCAGGCCCTGAAGCAGCGCTTCATGCGCAATGCCGAGCCGCTGAACAAGGTCTGCTTCGATGCCAAGCTGAAGGTGATCCAGCATGCGCTGGGCACGCATACCCGGGCCCAGACCGTGCAGGGCGCCAAGCTGAAGACCCGCCGCGAGATCCGCGTCGCCACCCTGTTCAAGGACGCCCCGGCCGACTTCCTGCGCATGATCGTCGTGCACGAGCTGGCGCATATCCGCGAACTGGATCACAACAAGGCCTTCTACCAGCTCTGCGAGCACATGGAGCCGCGCTACGGGCAGCTGGAGTTTGATCTGAGGTTGTGGTTGACCATGCGGGAGATGGCGCCGGCGGATCAAGTTCCGGCAGCTGGCGAGACCTGAACGCTCGCCACAACCCGCAGCGGGCATGGCGTGGGGCACCACCCCCTCCGGGATGATTGACGCATGGGCCGCGCCTCTTTCCAATCGCCGGCACGCGAACAAGAAACCCGCCATCGGCATTGAGTTGCATCCCTGCCGATCGGGGGGTGCTGTTGGCGGAGGCGGAAGCGCTGCTTCCATCTGAAGCGTCGAACCCACCCATACCGTTCACTCATGCGCCCGACCCCTGTTCTCGTCACGCTGTGTGCAGCACTCGTTGTGGGTGTCATCGCCTACGACATCAGCGCCTTCGATGCGCAAAGAGCCGCGTTCTCGTCGAGCGCTTGGCGCGAACTGAGGCCTGCCCTTGCGGAAACGGCCGACCCGGGCTGTGTGCTTGGGCCGATGGCAAGGGACCTGATGGACAGCGGTGAGTTGAATGGCAAGGCCGCGGGCCAGGTCATTCAACTGCTAGGCGAACCCGATGGTCGCGAAGGCATCGCGCTGATCTACGGCATCGGTCAATGCCATGGATGGGGCTGGCACCATAGCGAACTGGTGCTCGCCGGATCTGCCGCGGGCCGCATCGCCGACGTTACGGTCCGCCGGAGCCAATAGTCATGACGCTGGCGCTGCTCGTCCTGGTGATCCTCGGTGTGATGCTCATGGCGGTGCCGGCAATCCTTGGCGCGCGGTCACAGGCGCAAACCGAGCAGCGCCTGACGGACTCGGGCCTCCTGGCGGAGGCCGAGTGAGCCGGCCACCGCCCACGTCATGAGTGCCGAGCTTCTGTTCTCGCAGGGTTACCTCGCCGTACCGGCGCTACTGCCCGACTACGAGTGCGATCACCTCACCGCCGCGATCGAGCAGGCGCTGCCGACCTCGGCCGGCACCCGCTGCCTGCTGTCGCTCGATTGGTGTCAAGACCTGGCCCTGCGGCTGCGGGCGCATCCGGGTCTGGCCGCGCTGCTGCCGACCGGGCATGTGGCGGTGCAGTGCAGCTATTTCGCCAAGTCGCCCTCGCGCAACTGGCTGGTGCCGATCCATCAGGACCTCAGCATTCCGGTGGCGGCGCGGGTGGACGGGAGCGGTCTGCGGCTGCGCTGCTGGTCCGAGAAGGAGGGGCTGCTGTTCATGCTGGCCCCGGTCGATCTGCTCGATCGGCTGCTCGCCGTGCGGGTGCATCTGGACCCCTGTGGCCCCGACGATGGGCCGCTGCTGGTGATCCCCGGCACCCATCGCCAGGGGCTGATCGCGCCGCAGGCCGCGGTGGCGGCGCGGCGTGAGCAAAAAAAGCCGACGCCCTGCGTGCTGGCGCGCGGCGATGTGCTGCTGACGCGGCCGCTGCTGTTGCATGCTTCGTCCAAGGCCGGTGCAGCCTCCGCCAGCCGGCGCCGGGTGCTGCATTTCCTGTTCAGCCCGCGCAATCTGCCCGGCGGCCTGCGCTGGCGACACGAGGTCCGACGACGATCGGCGCCGCCGCGTTCTTCACTCCTCCGGCGGCAGCACCCGCCGCATCCTCGCCTGCAGCCGTTTCTCCTCGCGCGTCAGCGCCGCCTCGTCCCGATGCGCGGCGCGCCAGAGCGCGACGGCCAGCAGCACCAGCACGCCGGTGAAGGGCAGGGCGAAGACGATGGTGGCGGTCTGCAGGGCCTTGATGCCGCCGACTGGCGGTGACCGAGCTGATCAGCGCCGGTCGGCCGCGCCGGAACTGGAAGAGGCCGATCGCCAGGCCCTAGACGGCCCAGGGATGCCGGCCCCAGTGGAAGAAGCTGTAGCGCATCGCCGCGTTGGCCGCCTCGGGCGTGCGCGGCGCGAGGCCGGGCGGCGGGTTGATGTAATGCGACAGCGGCTCGGCCACGCCCCAGAACACCAGGCCGATGCCCATGCCGGCGGCGAACAGCATCGCGAACCAGGCGCCGCGCGAGAAGGCGGGCTCCTCGTCCTCGCCGCCCAGCTTGAGCCGGCCGACCCGGCCGAAGGCCAGGGCCAGGGCCAGGCTGGTCAGCACCAGGCCCAGCACCACCCAGAGGTAGAGCCAGCCCAGCTTGCGGGTCAGCTGCGCCAGCGCGCCGTCGAAGAAGGCGCTCATGCCGGTGGGGTCCAGCAGGCCCCAGAGCACCAGCGCGGCGATCACCAGGGCCGAGACGATCAGTTGCATGAGCTCATCCTCCAGGGCTGCCCAGTTTTTAAGCATGGCAGACAAAAGGCCAGCGGATCAAGCACTTGCGATGGTTTCTCGCAGGCCTTGCACGGACTTGTCCACAGCGGCTGTGGACGGCTCAGGCTATGCTGTCGCCCTTTGTTGTTGTTATCCCTGTTCACCCGGATTCTCGCTTCACCATGATTTTGCTGGCGCCGATGGAGGGCCTGCTGGACCACATGCTGCGCGATGTGCTGACCCGTGTCGGCGGCATCGATCGCTGTGTGTCCGAGTTCATCCGCATCACCGATATGTTGATGCCCAACCGTGTCTTCACCCGCATCGTGCCCGAGCTGCTGAACGGCGGCCGCACGCCGGCGGGCGTGCCGGTGCGCGCCCAGCTGCTGGGCTCGGACCCCAGCTGCATGGCCGAGAACGCCGCCAAGCTGGCCGCGCTGGGCCCCGAGGGGATCGATCTGAACTTCGGCTGCCCGGCCAAATGCGTGAACCGGCATCGGGGCGGCGCGGTGCTGCTGGACGAGCCGGAGCTGATCCACCAGATCGTCGGCGCGGTGCGGCGCGCGGTGCCGGCGCATCTGCCGGTCTCGGCCAAGATGCGCCTGGGCTATCTGGACGATGCCAGGACGCTGGACTGCGCGCTGGCGATGGTGGCCGGCGGCGCCGGCGAGCTGGTGATCCATGCCCGCACCAAGGCCGACGGCTACAAGCCGCCGGCCTACTGGGACCGCATCGCCAAGGTGCGCGAGGCGGTGGCCGTGCCGGTGGTCGCCAACGGCGAGATCTGGACGCTCGAGGATGCGCGGCGCTGCCGCGCCGAATCGGGTTGCGAGGACCTGATGCTGGGCCGCGGCATGGTGGCCGATCCGGGCCTGGCGCTGGCCCTGGTCGGCAGCGGCGCGCAGGCACCGGACTGGGCGGCGCTGCAGCCGCTGCTGCACCGCTTCTGGGTGCTGGTGCAGGCCGAGGTCGCGCCGCGCCACCAGGCCGGGCGGCTGAAGCAATGGCTGCATTACCTGCGCCGACGCCACCCCGAGGCCGAGGAAGCCTATCAACGCGTGCGCACGATCAACGACCCGGCCGCGCTGAGCCTGGCGCTGTTCGGCACAGAGGAGGAGTCAGTGCCCGAGTTCAAGGAAGCGGCGTGATGCGGATGGTGACGATAACGAGGACCTTGCCGACCTGGCTGCTGGCCTTCGCCCTGTTGCTGATGCTGCTGCTGTCCGGCACGCCGGCCGCGGCGCAGGACGAGGCCGACGGCCTGCTCGACGCGGCGCGCCAGCGCATCGAGCTGATTAAGAAGCGCCTGGCCGACGGCGAGGCGGGCGACGGCGAGCTGACCGGCTTTCGGCGCGAGCTGCTCGGCCTGCAGCAGCAGGCCGAGGCCATCGTCGTCGAGCAGGCGCCGCAGTTCGACAGCGCGAAGGCGCGCCTGTCCGAGCTGGGGGCTGCCCCGGCCGATGGTGCGGCGGAGGCGGCGGACGTGGCGCAGCAGCGCCGCACGCTCAAGCGCAGCAGCGAGCAGCTGGACGCGCGGCTGAAGCTGGCGCGCCTGCTGGCACTGGAGGCGGAGCAGCTGTCCGACGAGGTCAGCGGCCAGCGCCGCGCGCGCTTTCGCGAGCAGCTGTTCGAGCGCACCGACTCCGTGCTGGCCCCTTCGTTCTGGAACGAACTGGCCGGCAGCTTCGCCCGCGATGCGGCGCGCGTCGAACTGCTGGAGCGGCGCCTGGCCGAGGCCGCGGCCCGCACCCCGGCGCTGCGCTGGGCCGGCCTGGCCCTGCTGGTGGCTGGCGCGCTGGCGCTGCGCCTGTGGCTGACGCGCCGGCTCACCGATGTGGCCGCGCACCGCGCGCCGCCCGGCCGGGTACGGCGCTCGCTGCATGCGGTGGCCCAGACCCTGCTGGCGATGCTGGTGCCGGGCGTGGCCGCCTATGCGCTGATGCTGGGCCTGGTGCCGGGCCTGGACGCCGGCGATCCGCTGCGCGGGCTGTTCGCCAGCAGCGTCGGCGCGGTCTGCTTCGCGGCCTATATCGGCGGCCTGGGCTATGCGCTGCTGGCGCCGCGCCGGCCCTCCTGGCGCCTGCTGCCGCTGCCGGACCGAGTGGCCCAGGGCCTGCGCTGGCATGTGATGTGGATCGCCGCGATCACCTTCGC
Organism: Roseateles sp. DAIF2; assembly: GCF_015624425.1. NCBI lineage: Bacteria > Pseudomonadati > Pseudomonadota > Betaproteobacteria > Burkholderiales > Sphaerotilaceae > Roseateles > Roseateles sp. DAIF2. The sequence continues at coordinate 2,110,703 of NZ_CP049919.1, forward strand.
CGGCTGGTTCCTGCAGCGCCTGGCCGGCGCGGCGGCGCTGAGCCTGGCGCTGGAGGTGGCGCTGAACGGCGCCTATGCGCTGACCCTGGGCCTGGTGCTGGCGCGCAGCGTGCACCGCGCCGAGCAGCTGCGCCGCCAGGCCCATGCGGAGGAGGGCGAGGCCGCCGGCGCGCGCCCCGGCTGGCTGAGCCTGGCCCTGGTGCTGGTCTGGGGCATGCTGCTGCTGAGCCTGCTGGGCATCGTGATCGGCTATGTGGCGCTGGGCAGCTTCGTCGTGCGCCAGGTGGTGTGGATCGGCCTGCTGTCGCTCAGCGCCTACCTGCTGAGCCTGTTGATCGACGACGCCTGCATGGCCTGGCTGGGCACGCGCGACGGCGACGAGACGCCGCCGCGCGGCCAGGGCCTGCTGCTGCGCGATCAGGCGCTGGTGCTGGGCTCGGGCGTGCTGCGCCTGACGGTCTGGCTGCTGGCCCTGGTGCTCATCCTGGCGCCCTTCGGCGAGAACCCGGAGGACCTGCTGCGCCGTACCGACCAGCTGCGCGTCGGCTTCGCGGTCGGCCAGCTGCAGCTGCGGCCCACCGCGGTGCTGCAGGCGATGCTGGTGTTCGCGCTGGCGCTGCTGGCGCTGCGCGCGCTGAAACGCTGGCTGACCGAGCGCTACCTGCCCACCACCTCGCTGGATGCCGGCATGCGCAGCTCGGTCGGCACCCTGCTGGGTTTCCTCGGCAGCGTGGTGGCGATCGGCCTGGCGCTGTCGGCCGTGGGCCTGGAGCTGGAGAAGGTGGCCTGGATCGCCAGCGCGCTGTCGGTGGGCATCGGCTTCGGCCTGCAGGCGGTGGTGTCGAACTTCGTCTCCGGCCTGATCCTGCTGGCCGAGCGGCCGGTCAAGGTGGGCGACTGGGTCTCGCTGTCCGGCGTCGAGGGCGACATCCGGCGCATCAATGTGCGCGCCACCGAGATCCAGATGGGCGACCGCTCGACCGTGATCGTGCCGAACTCCGAGTTCATCACCAAGGTCGTGCGCAACGTCACGCACCAGAACCCGGTCGGCCTGGTGCAGATCAAGCTGCCGATGCCGCTGGACACCGACGCGGCCAAGGCGCGCGCGATCCTGCTGCGCGCCTTCGAGGAGCATGAGGACGTGCTGGACGCGCCGGCGCCCAGCGTGCAGCTGGATGGCATCGTCGACGGCCAGATGGTCTTCAACGCCACCGGCTTCGTCGGCTCGCCGCGCCAGGCCTATGGCGTGCGCAGCGCGCTGCTGTTCCGCGCGCTGCAGGAGCTGCGCGAGGCGCAACTGCCGCTGTGGCGGCCGCCGGGGATGGTGCTGCGCGAAGAAACAGCACCTGCGCCGGCTCCGGCCGCGGACAAGACCTGACCCCGGGCGGGCCTGGTGTCATCCCTGCCTGCCGCCGCTGCTGCTGCCGACTGGGCCCTGTTCGCCGGCCTGTATCTGCTGATCCTGCTCGGGGCAGCCTGGCTGCAGCGGCGCGAGTTCGCGCGCCGGCCGGACAAGAGGGCCCGCTATGCCGCGCTGCCGCGGCGCTACAAGCTGGCCTGCCGCTGCGGCGTCATGCCGCTGTTCGCCGGCGCGGTGCAGCAGCCCTGGCTGCTGCTGGCCGCGCTGTCGGCCCTGCTGCTGCTGGAGTCCTGGCAGTCGATGTGGCGCGGCCTGGGCGCTGCCGGCGATGGCGCGGCCGAGCATGCGACCCTGCTGGCCGCCTATGCCGAGCCGCAGCGCCATCACCACACGCTGCAGCATCTGCGGGAATGCCTGGCGGCCTTCGCGCCGCTGCGCGCCCTGGCCGAGGATGCTGCGGCGCTGGAGGCCGGTCTGTGGTTCCATGACGCCGTCTACGAGCTGCCCGGGCAGGGCGACAACGAGGCCCGCAGCGCCAAGCGCCGCGGCGCGAAGCGGGCATGGGGCGGCGTCGGCGTATGGTCGTCATTGACCGCGGCGCCCGGCCCGGTCGCGGCCCAGCCAGCCTAGCAGCGCGGCGCCGCCGACGATCAGCGGGAAGGGCAGGCCCAGCGCGAAGATCGCGACAAAGGCCGCCGCCAGCGCCCAGAGCCAGGCGTTGCGCATCGGCACCCGGCCGCCGATGCGCCAGGCCGCGTGCAGCACGATCGCGGTGACCGCGGGCTTGATGCCGGAGAACAGACCCGCGACCAGGTCGGTGTTAGACCCAGGACAGCGCGATCAGCAGCAGCAGCGAAGGCAGCACGAACAGCGCGCCGGCCGCGATGCCGCCGCGCGCGCGGTGCAGCAGCCAGCCGATATAGGTGGCGAGCTGCTGCGCCTCGGGGCCGGGCAGCAGCATGCAGTAGTTCAGCGCAGCAGAAAGCGCCGCTCGCTGATCCAGCGCCGGCGCACCACCAGCTCCTCATGCATCAGCGCGATCTGCCCGGCCGGCCCGCCGAAGCTGGTGCAGCCCAGGCGCAGCCAGAAACGCAGCGCGGCGCCGAAGCTCGGCGCCGGGGATGAGGATGGCTGTTCCATCAGTCGGCCGCCGGCGGTGCCGCCTGGTCCGGCGGGTGGAACCAGACGTTCTGGATCAGCCCGGCCTGCACCTCATAGATCACCAGCACCTCGATCGGTTCCTCGCGCACCCCGGTCGCCCGCTCATGGTCGATCACCTTGTTGCCGACCACCAGCCGGGCCAGGATCTGCGCCTGCAGGGCCGGGTTCTGGAAGGTCTTGCCGCCGTAATGCGCGGCGATCTGGGCGTGGCCGCGGAACTCCAGCCGCTCGCCCGGCATGCTGTAGATGCAGGCATCCTCGGCATAGGTGGCGATGAAGGCCTCGGTGTCGCGGGCGTTGTAGGCGCGCAGCTGGGCGTTGACGATTTCGGCGGGTGACGAGGACAAGATTGAGGCCTCCTTGATCGAGGCCGCATTCTTGCTCAGCTTCAGAGCTTTTCGGTCTGCCCCTGGCGTGGCTGCCATTTCATCAGGCGCCGCTCGATCAGGCCCACCGCGGCGTCCAGCGCCAGCGCGAAGGCGGTCAGCACCAGGATGCCGGCCATCACGGTGTTGATGTCGAAGGCGCCCTCGGCCTGCAGGATCAGGTAGCCGACCCCGCGCGAGGAACCCAGGTACTCGCCGACCACCGCGCCCACGAAGGCCAGGCCGACGCTGGTGTGCAGCGAGCTGAAGACCCAGCTGGTGGCGCTGGGCAGGTAGACATGGCGCAGCAGCTGGCGCTGGCTGGCGCCCAGCATGCGCGCATTGGCCAGCACCACCGGGCTGACCTCCTTGACGCCCTGGTAGACGTTGAAGAACACGATGAAGAACACCAGGGTCACGCCCAGGGCGACCTTGCTGGCGATGCCCAGACCGAACCAGACCGCGAAGATCGGCGCCAGGATCACGCGCGGCATCGAGTTCAGCGCCTTGATATAGGGATCGCAGATCGCCGCCGCCATCGGCGACAGGCCCAGCCACAGCCCCGCGGCCAGGCCCAGCGAGGTGCCGATCGCGAAGGCCAGCACCGTCTCCAGCAGGGTGACACCGAGATGCTCGTAGATGTCGGCGTTGACGACAAACCAGTTCCAGATGCGGCCGAAGATCTTGACCGGCTCGCCGAAGAAGAAGGCCGCCTGCTGCTCGTTCTCGAACATGAAGGGCGGGATCAGGCCCGGCTTGGTCAGCAGATGCCAGAGCCCGAACACCGCGGCCAGCAGGCCCAGCTGCCAGACGCGCAGATTGCCGGGGCGGGGTTTGATGAATTTCCACATCTGCCTTGCCCTCAAGCCGCCAGCTGCTGCCGGTAGCCCTTCAGCACTTCCTCGCGCAGTACGCCCCAGATCGCCTGGTGCAGCTCGACGAAGCGCGGTGTGTTGCGCACCTCGGCCACGTCGCGCGGGCGCGGCAGGTCGATCTGGAATTCGCCGATCGGCCGCGCGGCCGGGCCGGCGGAGAGGCAGACCACGCGGTCGCTCATCGCGATCGCCTCGTCCAGGTCATGGGTGATGAAGAGCACAGCCTTCTTCTTGGCCGCCCACAAGGCCAGCACCTCGTTCTCCATCAGCTGACGGGTCTGGATGTCCAGCGCCGAGAAGGGTTCGTCCATCAGGATGATGTCCGGGTCCAGCACCAGGGTCTGGGCCAGGCTGACGCGCTTGCGCATGCCGCCGGAGAGCTGGTGCGGGTAGCGGTCGCCGAAGCCGCCGAGGCCGACGCGCTTCAGCCATTCCTCGGCCCGCTCGCGCGCATCGGCCGCGCCGCGGAACTCCAGCCCCGCCATCACGTTCTGCAGCGCGGTGCGCCAGGGCATCAGGCTCTCAGCCTGGAACATATAGCCGGCGCGCGCGTTGATGGCGCCCGTAAGCGGCGCGCCGAACACCTCGACCCGGCCGCTGCTGGGCTCCAGCAGCCCGGCGGCCATGTTCAGCAGGGTGCTCTTGCCGCAGCCGGTCGGGCCAACGACCGAGACGAACTCGCCGGCGCCCACCGTCAGGCTGACGTCGCGCACCGCGGTGTAGCGCTGGCCCGGGTCGTCCCTGGCGACGAAGGTGCAGCTGATGCCGCTCAGCGCCAGGGCGGGCGCCTGCGCGTCAGCGGTACTTGGCATTTGCCTTCTTCACGAAATCGTTGGTCCAGACGGCCTTCAGGTCGATGTGGGTCGCCGCGGCGATCTCCTTGTCGATGCTGGCCAGCGCGCGGCGCGCGGTCTCGGCGCCCGCCTCGGGGATGCTGCCGTCCGGCGAGAGTGCGCCCTTGGCAGCCAGGAAGGCATCGACATAGACCGCGCGGTCGCCCAGCAGATAGCTCTCGGGCACGGCCTTGATGATGTCGCTGGGGCCCGCCTGCTGGATCCATTTGTTGGCGCGCACGATCGCGTTGGTGATGGCCTGCACCGTGGCGGGGTTCTTGTCGATGAAGCTCTGCGCGGTGTAGAGGCAGCCCGCGGGCATCGGCCCCCCGAAGACCTTGTCGGCTTCGGCGACGAGCCGGGTGTCGGAGACGATCTTCAGGTCGCCGGAGCGGGCCAGCAGGGTGATCACCGGATCCAGGTTGCTGATCGCGTCGATCTGGCCGGCGCGCATCGCCGCCACCGCGCCGCTGCCGGCCCCGACGCCGATGATCGAGACATCGCCCGGCTTCAGCCCGGCCTTGGCCAGCACGAAGTTGGCCAGCACATTGGTGGAGGAGCCCGGCGCCGTGACGCCCAGCTTCTTGCCCTTCAGGTCGGCGACCGTCTTGAAGTTGGGCATGGTCTTGGGGTTCACGCCCAGCACGATCTGCGGCGCGCGGCCCTGCAGCGCGAAGGCGCGCAGGCGCTGGCCCTTGATCTGCATATTGATCGTGTGCTCGAAGGCGCCGGAGACGATGTCGGCGCTGCCGCCGACCAGGGCCTGCAGCGCGCGCGAGCCGCCGGCGAAATCGGCGATCGTCACGTCCAGCCCCTCGGCCTTGAAATAGCCCTGGGTCTCGGCGATCGTCAGCGGCAGGTAGTACAGCAGGTTCTTGCCGCCCACCGCGATCGTCAGCTTGGGCTTCTCCGGCGCCTGGGCCCACAGCGGGCCATGGGGCAGGGCCGTGGCGGCCCCGAGGATCGTCAACAGGCTGCGACGTTGCATGGACTTGTCTCCGGATTTTGATGCTGTTGTGGGCCGAACCGTTTTGACTCTAACAGGCTCCGCCCCGGTGCTGGGCTGGCCCCTGTGCGCCGACGTACAGACGCGCATGTCTGCCGCCGACAGACTGCCTTCGCTACACGCGGCCCGTGACCGCCTGTCCCCTCCCTTCTTGATCCCACCGAGGACTCATCATGCCCGACGACCCCAACACTCCGGCCCTGCAGCAGGTCATGCAGCCCCTGCTCAAGCTGACCCAGGCCAATATGGAGCTGCTGACCCAGTTCGCGATGTCGCCCGAGGCGATGTCGCAATCGCTGGTCGACGCCAGGGAGCTGCTGCACCAGAACCAGCAGTCGGCCGCCGAGCTGCTGCAGTCGGGGGCCTTCGCCCAGTTGATGCAGGGGGTGATGAAGAACTACAGCGAGTTCGTGCTGGAGGCGGGCCAGGGCGGGGTGGCCGCGTTGGCGCATGGCCAGGCCGAGATCGCGCGGCGGGTCCAGCAGGCCGGCGTGGCAACGGCCGAGGCGGCCGTGCCGCCGGCCCAGCGCCGTCGCTAGGGCTGCGGGTACACGGCTTCGCGTCGGGGCCTTGGTGCGCTGTCGCACCGACCCGGCGTACCGGCCTTCCTACGCTGTGAATCGCGAACCTGCCCGATCTCAAGAAAGAGTCATCCATGAAGATCCAAGCTCAACACAGCCAAGACCTGACCCTGCTGGCTCAGCTAGTACAGGACATGCCGGTGGCCATGCTGGCTAGCGTGGATGCGCAGGGGCGGCTGCTGAGCCAGCCGATGACGCCGCTGGAGATGGATGCGCTGGGCTCCTTGTGGTTCTTCATCGACCTGAGTTCGGACAAGCTGTCCCGGCTGGAGGCGATGAACCTGAGCTTTTGCGACACCGCACATGCGACCTATGTCTCGTTGTCGGGCCGTGGCGAGGTGGCGACGGACCGCGAGCGCATCGAGCGCCTGTGGTCGCCGCTGGCCCGGCCCTGGTTTCCCGACGGCCCCGGCAGCCTGAACCTGGCCCTGCTGAAGTTCACGCCCGACACCGCCGAGTACTGGGACGCCCCCGGCAGCCGCGTGCGCCGCATGCTGGCCCTGGCCGCATCGGCGGTGATCGGCAAACCGCTGGGCCTGGGCTCGCACCAGAGCCTGATCAACCTCACCGGGCGGCCGTCCGCGGCGTCCATCCAGGAGTCCGCATGAAAAACCAGATCCACCCGATCCTGCCCGCGATGGCGCTGCTGCTGGCGGCCTTGAGCCTGCCTGGCTGCGAACGAGCCACCGTGGTCCAGGTCCCGGCCGCGCCGGCGCCGCCGGTGGTGGCCGGTCCCGCCGGCCCGCCCGGCGAAGCCGGCAAGCCGGGAGACACCACCGTGGTGGTGGTGCCGATGGCGGCGTCCGCGCCGGCCAGCTCCATTTACTCACTGACCCCTTGAGGAGAGCGCCATGAGCCTGTCCATGATTTTTCTGATCGTCCTGATCCTGCTGCTGGTTGGCGCCATGCCGACCTGGGCCTACAGCCGCAACTGGGGCTATGGGCCCAGCGGCGGACTGGGCCTGCTGCTGCTGGTGCTGATTGTGTTGATGCTGTTGGGGCGGCTGTAAGGCCGACGATCCACGCGTACCGGAGAAGCATATGAAACTGCCACGCTTTCACACAAGCCGCTGGCTGGGCCTGGGCGGCGTGATGCTGGCCATGGCTGCCAGCGCTCAGGTGACCCTGTACGAACGGGAGGGCTTCGAGGGCAGCAGTTGGCGTACCAGCCGATCGGTCGCGGATCTGCAGAGGGCCGGTTTCAATGACCGCGCCTCGTCCGCGCTGGTGGTTGGCGGCCGTTGGGAGGCCTGCGAGCATGCTGGGTTCGGCGGCCGCTGCGTGCTGTTGCGCCAGGGCCGCTATCCGTCGCTGAGCGCGGTGGGGTTGAACGAGCGCATGTCCTCGCTGCGACCGATCGGTCGCTACGCGCGCGAGGACGAGCAGCGCCCCGAACCGGCTCCGCTCTACGATGCCCGGCGGCGCAACAACGAACGCCTCTACCAGGCCGAGGTCACCGGCTCGCGCGCGGTCGTGGCCACGTCCGAGCGGCGTTGCTGGCTGGAATCCGACCAGTTGCCGCCCGAGCGCCGGCAGGCCAATGTGCCGGCCGCCATTGCCGGGGCCGTGATCGGCGGCATTCTGGGCCATCAGGTCGGTGGCGGCAGCGGCCGCGATCTGGCCACGGCCGGCGGCCTGGTGGCGGGCGGCCTGATCGGCGCCCAGATGGGGCGCTCAGAGGCGCCGCGCGAGGATGGGGAGCGCGCCGGCGTGCGGCGCTGCAGGGACAATCCCGAGCATGCCCGTACCGAGTACTGGGACGTCAGCTATCGCTTCCGCGGCCAGGAGCATCGCGTCCAGATGGATCGACCGCCCGGCGCCACCGTGACCGTCAACCGCCAGGGCGAACCGCGCGGCTAGTGAAACGCGGCCGGTGCGGCGCCGGTCATCCATCGCTGCCCGCTGATCGGCGCTGACGCCTCGGGGGCACATGGGTTCAAAATAGGGCCCATGTCCTCCGATGCTCACAGCCGACTTGTCTATTCCACCGATCTGGGCCGTACCTGCCCGGACTGCCGCCGACCGCTGGCGCAATGCGCCTGCAAGCAGCTCGCCAAGGCCGTAGCGCCGGCCGGCGACGGCATCGTGCGCGTCTCGCGCGAGACCAAGGGCCGCAAGGGCAAGGGTGTCACCCTGGTCAAGGGTCTGGCGCCGGACGAGGCGGCGCTGACCGCGCTGGCCAAGCAGCTGAAGGCCGCCTGCGGCTCCGGCGGCACGGTCAAGGACGGCGTGATCGAGGTGCAGGGCGACCATGTCGAGACCGTGATGGCGCGGCTGATAGCCGCCGGCCACAAGGTCAAGCGCGCCGGCGGCTGAGTTTTCTACTGCGCCACCGCCATGCGTTGTTGGCCGGTGCTCGGAATCCTCACGTAGTGGAAGTACGTTCCGGTTCCTGTGCGCCGTCCGCCTAGCCTGGCGCCGGCTCGCAACGAAAACTGGTGGCTCTTTGCGCGTTGAGATTTGGGCGCAGGACCGCTGCTTGGCGTTGCGCTCAGTTTTCTTCGCGAACACCTGGCGGCGCAACCCGGCTCCGTTTAGATGCCATCTAGGCACGCCGGGCGACCACGGCGCCCTCTATGTATGACGATGGTTAGAACAACCGCTGCCCGCGCCCATAAGGCGCCGAACTGCGCCCCATCACCCAGTCGCCCAGCAGGCGGTAGTAGCCCTCGGTCACCTGGGTGTAGCGGCGGCTGCCGTCCGCGGCCTGTTCGAACTCCCACATGCCATGGTCGGTGTCGGGGAAGAGATGCAGCTCGATCGGCTTGCCGGCGCGCTTCAGTCGGCTCAGACGCTCGCGCGTCACCTCGCCGGGTGCCTCGCGGTCGGCGCCGGCCATGATCCACAGCAGCGGCACGCGCAGCGACTGCAGCTCGCGCACCGCGTCGTAATGCCAGATCAGGTCCAGGTTGTCGTATAGCGGCCGGCCGAGCCGGCGCAGGGTGGCCTCGTCGCTGGCGATCAGCACGCCGCTGTACTCGCCCTTGATCTGCCGCAGCCAGGGAGCCTGCGCATGGCGCCGCTTCAGCGCCGCCAGGCGCTCGTAGCCGCGCTCGAAATGCGAGGCCACCAGCGTGCCGGTCGCATCGGTCAGCTCGCGCGCCTGGGCCAGCACGGCGGGGCCATGGCCGGCCTCGCGCAGCTCGTTCATCACCTGGTCGCGGTCCTCCTCCAGCGGCGACAGCATCAGCCCGAAGCCGACCACCACATAGTCGGCCGCGCCGCGCCGCGCCGCCAGCGGCGCGATCCAGCCGCCCTGGCTGAAGCCGGCGAAACCGAAGCGGCCGTGGCGGCCCTCGGCCAACCGGCGCGCCTCGGCCGAGGCGGCCACCGCATCGTCGGCCAGCAGTTCGAAGTTCTGCGTGTACTGGCCCTCGGAGACGCCGGTGCCGCGCTTGTCGTAGACGAACACCGACATGCCCTGCGAGGCCAGCAGATAGGGATAGGCCGAGCCGAGCGCGGCGGTCTTCTCCGAACCGTGCACGAGGATGGTCAGCGGCGGCCGCGTCGCCGCGGCATCGGGCGGCTCGATCAGTTCGCCGGCGAGCTCGCTGCCATGACTCTTGAAGCGCACCGGGGTCTGGCGGTAGGCCAGGCGCGGCCAAACCCTCCAGTCGGCCTGGCCGGCCGTATTGCTGCTGCTACGCACCTCGATCCGGTCGTCGACGCAGCGCAGCAGCGCCTCGGGTGCACCGACGCCACCGCGCCGGCCGTCGACGAAGACATAGCGTTGTTGCTGCTGCTGCGGGACGGTGCCGGTGACGACCACGCGCTGGTAGGGCGTGGTCTTGTCGTCAGCGCCATAGATGCCGGGCTGGCAGGCGGCATGGGCGACGGGCAGGGTGGCGGTGAGGGCGAGCAGCAGGGCGGCGACGGGGGAATTCATGGGCGCCAGTGTGGCGCCCGCGGCGCCGCGCGGGTATGCACGCGCGACGAACTGCGGGACGCGGGGATCGAGCTGCGTTTTGACACTCAGCCGGGTTCAGGGGGCCGCTGCAACTCCATCAGCAGTTCGTCGGCCTCGAGCGCATCCTCGGCCGCGGCGGCCGGCGTGAAACCCAGGCGCTGCAGCAGGGCCAGCGAGCGCGCGTTGCGCTGCTTCAGCACGGCGCTGAAACGCGCCACGCCATGCTCGGCCCGCAAGGCCGCGAGCATCGCGGTCACCGCCTCCTGCGCCAGCCCGCGGCCCCAGAAGCGGCTGCTCAGCTCGTAGGCGATGCCGGCATGGCCGTCCGGATACCGCGTGGCCTGCACATAGCCGATCGCCTCGCCGCTGGCGTGCAGGCGCAGCACCCAGTTGAACCACAGCTCGCGCCGGTCCGCCGAGCGGCCCGCCGCCTGGCGCCGGTAGCGCTGCGCCAGCGCCTCGACCGAGGCCGGCGGCGCGTTCTCGTACTCGTAGATCGCCGGATCGGACAACACGGCGAACATCTCCGCCGCATGGGCCTCGCGCAGCGGCTCCAGCGCCAGGCGATCGGTGTCGATCCGATGCAGCTGGGGGCGGTTCATGGCCCGGCAGCGTCCGGGGTCGGGTCTTGCGCGGGCGGTGCGATCTCGGCGTACATCTCCAGCATCCAGCGCGGGCTGAACTCGTGCATCGCGGGGAGCTGGCGAGCGAGGATGACCGTGTCGTCGAGACTGCGGATCGGAAGCCTGGGGTCCATCGGCGTGCTCCTGCGGTCGCGGCCCGCCTCGGGAGCGGGGCGGTCAGTGCGGCGGCGTTGCGGATTCTGCCGCAAGACGCGGCAGGCTGAGCGTGGCGCTGAGGCCGCCGCCGGCGCGGTTGCTCAGCGCGATGCGCCCGCCATGGGCCTCGGCGATCTCGCGCGCCAGCGCCAGGCCCAGGCCGGAGCCGCTGCGCTTGGTCGAATAAAAGGGCAGGAGGGCCTGGCCCAGCACGGTCTCGCTCATGCCGGGGCCGCGGTCCAGCACCTCCAGGCGCAAGTCCTGACCCTGCTGGTGGATGCGTAGCTCGATCGCCGCCGGGTCGCCGCCGGACTCATGGGCGTTCTTCAGCAGGTTGATCAGCGCCTGCTCGATCTGGGCAGCGTCGAAGCGGCCGGCCTCGCGCGGCGTCTCGCCCTGCAGCGTGAAGGCGTAATGCGCCCCCAGCCGCTCCAGGAAGGCCGGCCAGTCCACCTCGGCCGGGCGCGGCGCCGGCAGCTTGGCGAACTGCGCATAGGCCGACAGGAAGGCATGCAGATGCGCGGCGCGCTCGCCGATGCTGGCGAACACCCGCGGCAGGCGTTCCAGATGCTCGGCCCCGCCGCGCCGCGCCAGCTCGGCGCCGCTGTGCGCCAGCGAGGAGATCGGCGCCAGCGAGTTGTTCAGCTCATGGCTGATCACGCGGATCACGCGCTTCCAGCTCGCCACCTCCTGGCGCGACAGCTCGCGCGTCATGCGGCGCAGCAGGCGCAGCCGGTGCGGCCGGCCCTGCAGGCGGAACTGGCGCTGCGAGAGATGGAAGCGCTCCTCGGCGCCGTCCAGCTCCAGGCTGAACAGGCCGTCCTCGCTGGCCTGCAGCGCCTCGCGCAGCGGCGCCGGTGCGGCGGCCAGCAGCGCGGCGAAGTCCTCGCCCTGCAGGCTGCGGCCGGCGGCCAGCAGCTGGCGCGCGGCGATATTGGCATAGACCACATGCTCGCCGGCATCGGTCAGCACCAGCGCCACCGGCGTGTTCTGCACCACCGTGTCCAGCAGCAGCTCGCGCTGTGCCAGATGCTGGCGCTGCTCGCGCAGGGCCTGGCCCAGCTCGCTGTGCAGTCGCATCAGCGCGCGCATCTCGGCGCTGGCCTCGGGCGCATCGGCGGCGATCGAGCTGCCGAACTCGCCGTCGCGGTAGCTCAGCACCGCGCCCTGCAGCGCGCGCAGCAGGCGGGTCAGCGGCGCGCTCAGGTGCCCGGCCAGCCCCCAGGCCAGCGGCAGCAGCAGCAGCGCGCTCAGCGCCAGCGCGGCCGGGCCCCAGGGCGCGAGCGCCGGCAGGCCCATCAGCGCCAGCAGCCGCGGCAGCGGCCAGACGGTCACGCCGGCATGCAGCAGCAGGGTGGCCGCGCCCATCGCGGCCAGGCCCAGGGTCAGGCCTTGCCGATGCGACAGCGGGCGGCGGTCCGGGCGGGGCGCCACGCTCAGGCCTCGTCGAGGCGGTAGCGTTCGATGCGCCGGTACAGGGCCTGGCGCGACAGGCCCAGGGCCTGGGCCGCGCGGCTGACCACGCCGCCGGCCTCGGCCAGCGCGGCGGCGACCGTCTCGCGGCTCGGCTCGTCGAGGTTGCGCAGGGCCGCGGCGGCCAGCGTGGCCGCCGGCAGCGCCAGCAGCTCGGCGGTGATCGGCGCGCCGCCGGACAGCAGGGCGGCGCGTTCGATCGCGTTCTTCAGCTCGCGCACATTGCCCGGCCAGCCATGGGCCAGCAGCGCGGCGCGGGCGCCCTCGCTGAGCGGGGCGCGGCCGGCCAGGAAATGCTCGGCCAGCGGCAGGATGTCGTCGGGCCGCTCGGCCAGGCCCGGCAGCGCGACCTCGATCACATTGAGCCGGTAGTAGAGATCCTCGCGGAAGGTGCCGGCCCGGACCATCGTGCGCAGATCGGCGTTGGTCGCGCTGAGCACGCGCACCTTCACCTCGCGCGTGCGGCTCGAGCCCAGGCGCTCGAAGCGGCCGGTCTCCAGCACGCGCAGCAGCTTGACCTGGCCGGCCAGCGGCAGGTTGCCGATCTCGTCGAGGAACAGGGTGCCGCCGTCGGCCGCCTCGAAGCGGCCCTCGCGGGCGCGGGTGGAACCGGTGTAGGCGCCGCTCTCGCTGCCGAACAGCTCGGCCTCGATCAGCTCGCCGGGCAGGGCGCCGCAGTTGACCGCGATGAAGGGGCCGCGCTGCACCGCCGAGTTCGCATGCACGATCGCGGCGATGCGCTCCTTGCCGCTGCCGTTGGGGCCGGTGATCAGCACCGGCGCGCTGGCGCGCGCGACCTGACAGGCCAGCTCCAGGCAGCGCAGCAGCGCGTCCGAGGCATGGACCAGGCCGTCGAGCCGGTACTGCTGGGCCAGCGCCTGCTGGCGGCGCCGGCGCTCGCGCCGGCCCTGGTGCAGCGCGCGGTTGCTCTCGGCCAGCTCCAGCAGGTTCTCGACCGTGGCCAGCAGCTTGGCGTCGTCCCAGGGCTTGGCCAGGTAGTCGGCGGCGCCGGCCTTGATCAGGGCCACCGCGCTTTCCAGATGGGTCCAGGCGGTCAGCAGGATCACCGGCAGGTCCGGCTGCTGCGCGCGGATCGCGCGGAACAGCGCCACCCCTTCGTCGCCCGAGGTGGTGTCGGCGCTGAAGTTCATGTCCTGGATCACCAGGTCCACCGGCTCGCGCGCCAGCAGGGCCAGGCCTTGCGCCGGGTCCAGCGCCACCAGCGGGCGGATCTCCTGCAGCGAAAGCAGCAGGGAGAGGGCCTCACCCACCCCGGGGTTGTCGTCGATGATCAGGACCGTGCGCATCGGCCGGACTGTACTGGAGCGGCGGCGCCGTTCAGGCCAGACCGCGCATCACCATCATGGGAGGCAGGTTCGAGGCGCGGCGCGCCGGCGCCAGCACCGCCAGTTGACCCAGGGCCCATAGCACCAGCGCGCCGATCGGCAGATAGGCCAGCGGCAGGCGTGGCAGCTCGTACTGCGTCATCAGCACCGCGTTGATCGCATAGGCGAGCAGCATGCCCAGGCCGATGCCGATGCTGGAGAGCAGCAGGTTCTCGGTCTGGAAATAACGCAGGATCTGGGTCCGGGTGGCGCCCAGGGCCCGGCGCGTGCCGATCATGCGGCTGCGCTGCTGCACCCAGAAGCTGGCCAGGCCGACGATGCCGAAGGCGGTGACGACCAGCATCGCGAGGCAGACCGCCAGCAGCAGGCCGACCATGAAGCGGTCCTGGCGGTAATAGCCATCGCGCATCTCCTCCAGGCTGCGCTGGTGGCGCACCACCCGCTTGATGCCGACGCTGCCCTTGACCAGGGTCTCGGTGGCCTGCTTCAGCACCGCATCGCGCTGCGCGGGCTCGACCCGCAGCACATAGTTGCCGCCGCGGTAGCTGCCGCGAATCGGCTGCATCACCGCGTTCAGATCCGATTCGTCGCGGTCCCGGGGGTAGGTCGAGGGCAGCCGCTCCAGCACGCCGACCACCCGCTGCGGCGCGTCCGGGCCATAGAGGTAGACCAGCCGCCCCAGCGCCGAGCCGTCCGGGGCCAGGCGCTTGGCCAGGTGCTGGTTGATGATGACGGCCGGCACCTTGGGCTCGACGCCGTCGCTGAACACCACCGAGGCGTCGACGTACTCGGCCGGCTCGAAGTCGCGGCCCTCGACCAGCTTCAGCCCCAGGGTCTCAAGCCAGCCCTCGCCGGCGTTGTAGCTGCTGACGCGGATGTCGCGCTGGTTGGGGTCGGGCTTGGTGCGCAGGCCGGTGCCATGGGAGCTGGTGCCGAAGGGAATCTGGTTGACCAGGGCCACGCTCTTGACGCCGGGCAGGCCGCGCAGCGCCTGCAGGTCGGCGCGGGTCTGCGCATCGGCGTTCTCGGCGCGCACGATGCCGGCCATGCCGATCACCAGCAGCTCGCGCTCGGCCATGCCGGTGGGCGCGCCGATCAGGTGTAGGCGCTCGCTGATCAGGAACAGGGCGTTGCAGACGATCGCGCAGGTCAGCGCGATCTGCAGCACGATCAGGCCGGCCGCGGTCTTGTGGCGCTTCAGGGTCGAGAGGATAGGCAGGATGTCCATCATCACTGGGCTTTCAGCTGGATTGCGGGGGTGATCTGGCAGGCGCGCCAGGCCGGCAGCAGGCCGGCGATCAGGCTGGCGACGATCGCGACGGCCAGGGTGACGCCCAGCATCGTCGGATCCAGCCGCGCGAGCTGGGCATAGGGCGTCGGGTCCAGCCGCACCGCGGCCAGACCGACCCAGGTCAGCAGCAGGCCCAGCAGGCCGCCGACCAGGCCAAGCAAGCCGGCCTCGACCAGGAACTGGCAGAAGATCGCGCGCTTGGAGGCGCCCAGGGCGCGGCGCACGCCGATCTCGCCGGAGCGGCGCAGGCATTTGGCCAGCAGCAGGCCCACCGTGTTGGTGAGGCAGACCAGCAGGAAGCCGAAGGCCAGCCAGAGCTGCAGCCGGATGTCGCTGGGCACGGCCTTGCGCACCATCAGCCAGTCCATCACCGGCCGCAGCCGCACATTGCTGGGCCGTTCGAAGCGGCCGGCGCCGCGCTGCTGCTCGCTGTACTGGTTCAGATGCGCGAAATAGGCGCTGCGCTGCTCGGGCGTGTCGAGCTGGACCCAGTACTGGATCCAGGCGCAGGAGGCGCCCAGCTCGCGCGGGTCGTTGATGAGGTTGTTGCCCCAGCAGTTGGTATTGCCCGAGACCGGGAGGCGCAGCGCCATCGCGGTCTGGAAGGGCGCATAGACCTCGGCCGGCTTGCTGTAGGCGCCCAGGGTCAGGTCGAAGTAATGGGGGGCGGGGCGCCAGCTGGCGAGCACGCCGACGATGGTCAGGTCCTTGTTGCCGACGCGCAGGGTCTTGCCGAGGCTCGCGCTGCTGCCGAACAGCCGCTCGCTGAGCTCGCGCGTGATCACCGCGACGCGGGCCTGGTCGCGATCGTCCTCGGCGCTCCAGCCCCGGCCATGCAGGAAGGGCGCCTCGAACATCGCGAAGAACTCGCTGCTGGCCCAGCGGCCGCGCGCGAAGAACGGCGCCATGTCGGGCGCGCCCGAACCGGCCGGGTCCAGCGCCACATCGGCGCCGCTCATCATCACCTGGCGCACGCCGCGCGCCTCGCGCAGCAGGGCCTCGGCGTCGAAGCGGGTCAGCTGCAGCCCGGGCTCCTCGCCGGGCGTGTGGCTGCGCAGGCCCTCGGCATCCAGCTGCACATTGAAGAGCCGGTGGCTCTTGCCAGGGATCGGGTCGCCGGCCAGCACGCGGAACACGGTCAGGGTGGTCATGCAGGCACCGACGCCGAGGCCGATCGCGATCACCATCAGGAGGGTCAGGGCAGGGCTGCGCCTGAAGCTGCGCAGCGCGAGATCGAGGTAGTAGGCAAACATCGGGAAGGGCTCCTAGCGCAAGAGCGCGTTGATCGCGGCGAGTTGCTCGTCGTCGGCATGGCCGGCGGCCTGCTGCAGCTGCAGCCTGGCCAGCACGTACTGGTGGCGCGCCTGGGAATAGGCGCTCTGCGCGGCGGCCTGGTTCTGGATCGCCAGCAGCAGATCGGTCATGCTGCGGGTGCCCAGCTCCTGGCCGGTCTGGGTGGCGGCCAGGGCCTTGGCCGAGGCCGCCACCGCGGCGCGGGTGGCCTCGATCTGGGCCAGGCCGGTGACGACCGCGTCGAACTGCTCCAGCGTCTCGCGTGCCACCTGGCGGCGGCGCTGCTCCAGCGTCTCGCGCGCGCCATCGCGCTGGTGGGCGGCCTGGCGGCGCTGCGCCTCGGTGGCGCCGCCGGCGAACAGCGGCACCGTGAGGTTCAGGCCGAGCGTGGTGTCGGTGCGGCCGTTGCCCGCGGCCGTGGCCTGCGGCCATTGCGTCAGGCGGCCGCTGTCCAGGCCGAGGCTCAGGGTCGGCAGGTGGGCCGCGCGCGCGCCGGCCAGGCTCTGCTCGCTGGCGGCCAGGGCCAGGCGCTCGGCCCGCAGCGCGGGGTTGTCGCGCAGCGCCGTCTCGACCCAGGCCTGGCGGTCCGCCGGCGCGGGCGGCTCGGCCGGCAGGGCCTCGCCCAGCGGCTTCAGCGTGCCGGGCATCGCGCCGGTGATCTCGGCCAGGGCCTCGCGGGCGCCGAGCAGGCTGCGGCGCGCGGCCGCGGTGTTGGCGCGGGCCAGCGCGTGGTAGGTGCGGGCCTGCTCGATGTCCACCTGCGCGCCAAGGCCGGCGTCGAAGCGCGATTCGGCCTGGCGCACCTGGCGCGCGAAGGCGTCCTCGTTGGCCTGCACGGTGGCCAGCTGGTCGGTGGCGCCCAGCACGCCGAAGTAGGCGCTGGCGACGCGCAGCACCAGATCCTGGCGCGCGGCCTGCAGCAGCGCGGCCTGGCCCTCGGAGCGGGCCTCGGCCGAGCGCCATTGGGCCAGGCGCGCCAGATCCAGCAGGACCTGGCTGACGCGGCTGCTCAGTTCGCGCGAACGGGCCTCGGGGCCGTTCTGCGCCTGCTTGTACTGGGCCTGCAGCGACCATTGCGGCAGCAGCGCGCCGCGCGCGGCGACGGCACCCTCGCGCGCCGCGCCGCGCGTGGCCGCGGCCGCGGCCAGCACCGGGTCGCCGGCGCGGGCCTGCTCGTAGACCTGCAACAGGTCGTCTGCCACGGCGGGCAGGCTGAGGCCGGCCGTGCAGGCCAGGGCCAGCAGGAGCTCAGGCAGGGACTTGGGCATCGTGGTGCTTGTGGTGGCGATTGGAATCCGGCGTGGCGGCGGCGTTGTCGGCGCCGACATCGACGACCTGGCCGTCGATCACATGCACATGGCGCTGCGCGCGCGCGGCCAGCTGCGGGTCATGGGTCACCATCACGATGGTGGCGCCCTCGCGATGCAGCTCCTCCAGCAGCTCCATCACGCTGCGCGCCATCTGGCTGTCGAGGTTGCCGGTCGGCTCGTCGGCCAGCAGCAGGCGCGGGCCGCCGGCCAGCGCGCGCGCGATCGCGACGCGCTGCTGCTGGCCGCCCGACAGCTCGGCCGGGTAATGGGCGGCGCGCGCGGCCAGGCCGACGCGCTCCAGCGCCGCGCCGACACGCTTCCTGCGCTCGGTGGCGCCGAAGCCGCGGTAGCGCAGCGGCACCTCGATGTTGTCGGCGACGTTCAGGTCGGCGATCAGGTTGAAGGCCTGGAAGATGAAGCCGATCTTCTCGTTGCGCAGGCGCGAGCGCTCGTTGTCGCCGAGTCGGCTGACGTCGACGCCGTCCAGCTCATAGCGGCCGCTGCTGGCCGATTCCAGCAGGCCGGCGATGGTCAGGAAGGTGGTCTTGCCCGAGCCCGAGGGGCCGGTGACGGCGACGAACTCGCCCTCGCGCACATTCAGGTTGAATTCGCGCAGCGCATAGGTCTCGACCATCTCGGTGCGGTAGACCTTGGCCAGGCCGCTCATCTTCAGCATCTTGGTTCTCCTCAGTTGGCAATGGTGACGCGCGCGGCGCCCTGGAAGGCATCGCTGCCGGTGACGACGACGCGCTCGCCCGGCTTCAGGCCGGACAGGATCTCGACCTTGTCGAGGCCGCGCGCGCCCAGGCGCACCGGCGTCTTCTCGGCCACCGTGTCGTTCTCGCGCAGCACATAGGCAAAGGCGCCACCGCTCTCCTCGACGAAGCGGCCGCGCGCGATGCTCAGCACCTGCTCGCGCCGGTCCAGCAGCACGCGCACCGACAGGCGCTGGTTCTGGCGCAGTTGTTCGGGCTGCTTGTCTGCGCCATCGAAACGCAGACGCGCGGCGACCTCGCCATTGACCACCTCGGGCGAGATCGAGCTGACCCGGCCTGGCCAGCTCAGGCCGTTGCCGCTGATCTGGCCGGGCATGCCGACCGCCAGCTCGCGCGCGAAACCTTCGGCCACCTGCATCTGCACCTCCAGCGCGCTGAGGTCGATCACGGTCAGCAGCTGCGCATCGCGGGCCACCTGGGCGCGCTCGGCGACGAAGAGCTGGCCCACCTGGCCATCGGCCGGCGAGCGCACCTCCAGCTCGGCCAGCTGGCGCTGCAGGTCCTTGACCAGCAGGCCCTGGCGCTCCAGCGCCTGGCGCTTGGCCTGCACGTCGAACTTCAGGCTGTCTTCCTTCAGGTTCAGGCCGGCCTCGGCATGGCTCAGCGCGATGCGAGCCTTCTCCAGCGCGTCGCGCGCCTGCTCGACCTGCATGCCGGCGGTGGCGCCGGCCTCGAAGGCCTTGGTCTGGCGCGCCAGGCCGTTCTGCGCGGTCTGCTGGTCGATGCGGGCGTTCTCCCAGGTGCTCTGCAGGGCCGAGCGCTGCTGGCGCGCATCGACCTCGGCGCGCAGCAGCTCGGTGCGCAGCGCGTCGAGCTGGCTCTGCTCCTGGGCCAGCCGCGCCGTCAGCTCGGGGCTGTCGATGCGGGCCAGCAGCTGGCCTCGCTTGACCGCATCGCCGGCGCGCACCTGCAGGGTCAGGGCGCCGGCCTGCGGCGCGAACAGGGTCGGGCTGTTGGCCGCGACCACCCGGCCCTCGCCGGCGATGTCGCGCACCAGCAGGCCCAGTTCGACCTGGGCGATCGTCAGCCGCGCGGCGCTGACCGAGGCGCCGGCGCCGGTCGTGGCCATGCGCTGCAGGGTGGGCCAGGTGGCGCCAGCGGCCAGCAGCAGCGCGGCCGGGATCGCCAGCATCAGCATCCGGCGGCGGCGCTGGGTCGGCAGGGGGCGGTCTTGGGCAGAGGTGTCGCGGATCATGCCCCGCTTGTTTGCAAGCCTCGTGCCTGCCCGCGTCGCACGGAATTTCCCAATGAAATCAAGGGTGCGGGCCGGCAGCGCCCGGGCCGGAGGCTGTCCGCGGACACTGTCCGGACGGGCGGCGGACGCTATAAGAGCTCGGGATCGGACAGCGTCTGTCCGGGCAGGCAGATGCGCAGCCGGGCGCCGCCCTCGCTGCGGTTGTGGGCCGAGAGCTGGCCGCCATGGGTGGTGCAGATCGCCGCGGCGATCGCCAGGCCCAGGCCGGCGCCGCCGGCATGGCGCGAGCGCGAATGCTCGGCGCGCCAGAAGCGGTCGCTGACGCGGTCCAGATGCTCGGGGGCAAAACCCGGCCCCCGGTCGTCGGCCACCAGCACCAGGTCGTCCTCCTGCAGCCAGGCGCGCAGCACCAGGCTGCCGCCGGTGCTGGCATAGCGCATCGCGTTGTCGATCAGGATCGAGATCACCTGGCCCAGGCGGTCGCGGTCGGCGCTGATGCGCAGCGCGCCGTCGAGCTGCAGGCTGATCTCCATGCCATGCTCCCTCAGCGCCGGCAGCACCCAGGCGATGCGCTCCTCCAGCAGCAGGCGCAGCGGGAAGCGGCTGGGCTTGAGCGCCAGCTGGCCGGCGCCGGCCATCGAGAGCAGGTAGACATCGTCGACCAGGTGGTTGAGCTGGTCGAGCTGGCGCATGATCAGCGCCAGATTGCCGGCGTCGCAGCCGAACACGCCGTCGATCAGGCCCTGCAGCCGGCCCTTGGCGGCCGTCAGCGGCGTGCGCAGCTCATGCGCGATCACGGCGCTGGATTCCTGCAGCTCGCGCTCGTAGCGCTCCAGCTGGGCCGCCATGCGGTTGAAGTCCAGGGTCAGGTGTTGCAGCGCGCTGGGAATGTTCGGCACCAGCTGGGCGCGCGAGGAAAAACGGCCGCGCGCGATCTCGCCGGCGGCCTCGGCCACCACGCCGAGCTGGCGCGACAGGCGCAGCGACACCCACAGGCCGCCGGCGATGATCATCGGCAGCGCGACCAGGATCAGGCCGGCGAAGAACAGCAGGTCGGCGCGTATCACCTCCTTGCTGAAGTACTCGCCGTAGAGGTACTCGCCATAGATCTGGCGCAGGCGCTGGCGGTTGCTGCCCGGATCCTCCTCCAGCGCCTGCAGCTCCAGGCGCACCGGCTCGGGGATGGCGGCGCGCAGCTTGGCGTCCCACCAGGCATGGCGATACCACATGCCGCCGCTGACCAGCAGCAGCGCGGCGAGCGCCAGCGAGATCATGCGCAGGCTGATCCAGCGCCACAGCTTGACCGCCGCATGGCGACGGCTTCCCCCGGCAGTCGCCGTCGTCATATTCAGGACGCGTTGCCGAGGCGGTAGCCGATGCCGCGCACCGTCACCAGCACGCCCGCCACACCGGCCTGCTCCAGCTTGCGGCGCAGGTTGTAGACATGGGCGTCGACCACGCGCTCCAGCGCGTCGCTGTCGGGCTGGCAGGCGGCCAGCAGCTCGGCGCGCGCGAACACCTTGCCGGGCGCCAGCAGCAGCCGGCTCAGCAGGTTGTGCTCGGTGCGGGTCAGCTCCAGCGGGGTCAGTTGGCCGTCGGCCGCCTCGACATAGGCCTGCGCGGCCTGCTGGTCGAGCACGATGCCCTTGTGGCGCAGGCGCGCGGCCTGCTGCTGGTGGCCGCGCTCGCGGCTGCGGCGCAGCACCGCATGCACGCGCGCCACCACCTCGCCGGGGTGGTAGGGCTTCACCACATAGTCATCGGCGCCGTAGAGCAGGGCGTCGATGCGCTCGGTCTCCTTATTGACCGCGCTGACCATGATCAGCGGCGTGTTGGCGCGGTGCCGGATCGCGCGCATCACCTCGCTGCCGCGCAGGCCCGGCAGCATCAGATCGAGCAGCACCAGGTCGGGCTGCCAGCGCGCGTACTGCTCCAGCGCCTCGACGCCATCGCTGGCCTGCTGGGTCACATAACCCTCGCGCTGCAGATAGGCCTCGAGCACCTCGGCGCTGGGTCGGTCGTCCTCGACGACCAGGATTCTTCCCTGATGCATCCCTCTCCCTGCCTTCATCAACTCTTGATGAGTTCTTGCGGATTGCTTGATGGGTCGCCATGAGCATGGCGGTACTGCGCTTGTGAATAGGAATTGATTGATGGGCGCAGTGGCGGGCAATTTACATCACAAGCCCGCGCCGGGCCGAAAGGCCCTAGGCGGGCACTTGATGTTTCATTCAACAGGGGACGGAGTTGGGATCGAAGCGCTGGAACGCCGTGAAGTTAGGGGGCGCCGTGATGGCGGCCATGTGGCTGGGCCTGTGCGGTGTCGCACAGGCCCAGCAGGACGGGGCGCTCGGGGTGCCGGGGCTGAAACTGTCGGCCGGCGCGGCCGTGGCAAGTACACCGAGTTACGTCGGTTCGGACGACACCCGGGGTCAGGTTTTGCCCCTGCTGCTGGCTCAACATGGCATTTGGTTTCTTGACAGTGCCCGCGGCCTCGGCTACAGGCGGCAGTTCAGCTCGGGCCTGTTCTTCGGCCAGGCCCTGTTCGTCGATCTCGGCCGCCTGCAGCGCAAGACCAGCTGGCGGCCCGGCTCGGAGCGCCTGCGCGGCATGGGTGACATCCGCGGCACGGCGGTGCTGACGACCGAGCTGGGCTACGAGTTCGCGCCCTGGCTGTCGGTGCTGGCCGAGGGCGAATGGGCGCTGGGCCGGCGCGAGCGCGGCGACCGCGCGCGGCTGGCCCTGCAGGGCGGGCTGTGGAACAGCGCCGAGCATGACTTCTGGTACGAGCTGGATGCGCGCTTTGGCGAGCGCGACTATGTCCAGACCTATTTCGGCGTGAGCGCGGCGCAGAGCGCCGCCAGCGGATTCGCTCCGCACGCCCCGAAGCGCGGCCTCTATGCCTATGGCTACAGCCTGAGCTGGGAGTACCGCTTCGCCAGGCCCTGGTCGGCCCTGCTCTCGCTGCAGGGGCTGCAACTGGTGGGCGATGCGGGCCGCAGCCCGATCGTGCAACGCCGTCACGGCCTGACCGGGCTGGCCGGCATCAACTATTCGTTCTAGACCTAAGACAGGGAGTAAATCAATGAGTCACGCAAGTCAGAACCATGAAGACCGTTGGGGTTTCAAGCAGTTCGTCGAGGCCTCGGTCAACGAGGGTTTCCTGCGTCCGCCGGTGCTGATGCAGGGCATGTCCGGGCCGCGCATCAGCCGAGAGGGGCAGCCTTACATCAACTTCTCCGGCATCAACTACCTGGGCTGGCAGCAGGACCCGCAGGTGCTGGAGGCGTTCTGCGATTCGGTACGGGCCTATGGCCTGTCGACCGGCGGATCGCGCGCCACCCAGGGGGTCTGCGAGCCGCATGACCGGCTGGAGCGCCTGCTGAGCCTGCACCATGGCAAGGAGAAGACGCTCAGCTTCGCCTCCGGCATGCTGGCCAATATCGGCTTCATCAACGCGATCACCGCGCGCTTCGCCTTCTCGCCCAACAGCGGCATCGACAACCGCGACACGGTGCTGGTGTTCGACCGCGATTGCCATTGGAGCCTGTGGAAGGCGGCCGCGCACCTGAAGTTCGGCGAGCAGCTGCTGGCCTTCAAGCACAACAATGTGGCGGACCTGGAGCGGGTGCTGGGCGGCCTGGCCGGCAAGAAGGTCGTGGTGGTGTTCGAGAGCCTGTATTCGTCGGACGGCAGCGTCGCGCCGATCGGCCCCATCCTCGATGTCTGCGAACGCTTCGGCGCGCTCAGCTACATCGACGATGCCAACGGCTTCATGGTCTACGGACCCGAGCACCGCCCCTTCCATGCCGAGTTCAGCCAGCTGCGCCGTGCCGACTTCATCATGGTGTCGCTGTCCAAGGCGGTGGGTCTGGAGGGCGGCGCGATCAGCGCCAAGGCCGACTACATCGATGCCTTCGAGGTGCTGAGCGGCACCTCGATCTTCACCGCCGCGATCCAGCCGCCGACAGCCGATGCCGCGGCCGACATCATCCAGCGCCTGCTCGACGAGCCGCGCATCATGGACGACTACCTGCTGCGCTGCCAGCAGCTGCGCCAGCGTCTGCTGAAGGAGGGCCTGCGCCTGAACCCGCATCCCTCCTACATCACCTCGGTGATGATCGGCAACGACGCGCGTGCCGAGCAGGCGCGGGTGGCGCTCGAGAGCGAGGGCTTCTGCGTGCCGATCTTCCGCTATCCGGCGGTCAAGCCGAACCAGGCCCTGGTGCGCCTGATCATGCATCGCGGCCATACCGACCAGGACATCGAGCGCTTCGCCACCTGCCTGGGCGGCCAGCTGCGCGACGTGCCGCAGACCCCGGCCGCGGACCAGGAGTCGGCTTCGAGCCTGGAGCCGGTCCTTGTCTAGCCTGGAGCTGATCGCCGCGCCGCCGCGGCCCGCGCGCGAGGCGGCGCCGGGGCTGGCCATCGAGTTGCACGACTCGGTGGCCGGCATCGGGCCGCAGGTCTGGCAGGCCTGGATCACGCCGCAGCAGTATTTCCGCTACGACTATATGCAGGCGCTGGAGGCCAGCCGGCTCGACTGCCGCTTCGTCTACGCGGTGGCGCGCGAGGCCGGCGAGGTGGTCGGCCTGATGCTGGCGGCGATCTGGCGGGTGCGCCTGCCGCTGGGCCTGAGCCTGCGGGTGATGAGCACCGGCTCGCCGCTGAACATCGGCCTGCCGCTGATGCCGGAGCCGGCCAAGACCGGCGAGGGCCTGGCGCGCGCGCTGCTGGAGGCGCTGCGCGGCCGCGCCGGCGAGCTGGGCGTGCGCCTGTTTGTCGGCCGGGACCTGCCCTGCGCGGACTTCGGCCGCCTGCCCGGCCTGCTGCGCCTGTACGACTGCGCCTGGCTGACCCTGCGCTGGCCGGACTTCGAGGCCTATCTGGCCTCGCGGCCCCGGCGCAAGTCGCTGCGGCGCGACCTGCGCGCGGTCGAGAAGGCCGGCTTCGAGCTGGAGCTGCGCGAGGAGGGCGTCGGGCCGACACCGGAGGAGGCGCGCCATCTGCACCGGCTGTGGCTGCAGCTCTACGACAAGCACCGCTCGCCGGACCAGCTCTATCTCAGCGAGGAGTTCTTCATGCAGATGGCGGGCCTGCCGCATGCGGTGTGGCTGCTGCTGCGCAATCTGGATGGAGAGATCGTCGCCTTCGACCTGTGCTTCGCGCTGGGCGACACCCTGGAGTCGACCTATTGCGGCGTGGACCTCGAGCGCTGCGCGCGCCTGCCGGTGCACCGGGTGATGGGCTACGAGATCGTGCGCTACGCGCTGCGCCGCCCGCGGCTGCGGCGCATCAACTTCGGCATCTCGAACGTGCAGAGCAAGCAGGACGCCGGCTGCGAGATGCTGCCGCAGTACGGCTGGATCGAGACCCGGCCGCGCTGGCTGGGCGCGCTGCTGCGCCCGCTGTTGCTGCGCTTCGTGCTGGCCGACAGCCAGCCCTCGCCCGCGGCGGCGCCGGAAGCCCCATGAGCGCGACCCTCGGCCCGCGCGGCCCGCTGGCTGTCCTGGTGCTGCTGCAGGGCCTGATCTCGGTGGCGGACTGGATGCTGCTGGTGTTCCTGCAGATCCTGGTGTTCCGCCTGACCAGCTCGGCCTTCGACATCATGCTGCTGGTGCTGTGCGAGCTGGTGCCGATGCTGCTGCTGGGCCCCTGGGCCGGCGCGGTGGTGGACCGGGCGCGGCTGAAGCGGGTGCTGTTCTGGAGTTGCGCCCTGCGCGTGCTGCTGACCGGCCTGCTGTGGCTGGAGGTGGTGCGCGGGCAGCTGCATGCGCTGTGGCTGCTGGCGGCGCTGGGCGCGGCCTGCAACCGCTTCTTCGTGCCGGCGGCCAGCGCGCTGCTGCCGCGCCTGCTGGGCGAGGCGCCGATCGCGCGCGCCAATGCGCTGGTGATGGGCGTGCGCATGGGCGGCATGGCCGCCGGCACGGTGCTGGCCGGCCTCCTGGCCGGCGCCGATGGCAACGATCTGGTGGTGGCGACGATCGGCGCGCTGCTGCTGTGCGCCGCGGGCTGCTGCCTGCGCCTGCCGGGGCTGGGCGGCGCGCCGGCCGAGCCGGGCGCGCCGCAGCCGGGGCTGTGGGCCGAGCTGCGCGAGGCGCTGCAGCGCTTCGGCCCGGGGCTGGCGGTGCCGCTGGCGGCCAGCGTGCTGGTCACCTGCGCGCTGGGCAGCTTCGAGATCCTGGCCCTGTCCTATGTGTCGCAAGTGCTGGGCCGGGCCTCGGCCGAGGTGGGGCAGCTGTTCGGCGCTTATGGTCTGGGCATGCTGGGCGGGCTGCTGCTGTCGGTCTGGCCTGCCGCCGGCCGGCGCTTCGGCGCGCTGATGCTGGCGAGCCTGGTGCTGATGTGCGCCTGCGTCTGGGGCCTGTCCCAGGTGGACCGGATGGCCTGGGCCCTGCTGTTCGCCGCGGTGCTGGGCCTGGCCGAGGGGCTGGTGCTGTCGCTGAGCCTGCTGCGCCTGTACCAGACGGTGCCGGTGGACTATTGCGCGCGCATGGTGGCGCTGCTGGATACCGCGACGGCCTCGGCCTTCCTGCTGTCCATCGTGCTGACCGGCCTGGTGGCGGACCGGCTGCCGACGGCGCGGCTGCTGGAGCATATCGCCGCCTTGCTGACGGGCCTGCTGCTGCTGGGCGGCGCGGGGTTGTTCTGGTGCACGCGCGGCCCGTCAGGGTGGGGGCGGATAATCAGGCGATGAGCGCCGTACCCGACAAGAATTCCTCCCCTGCCGTCCGTCCCTTCTCCGAGCTGCCGCTGAGCGCAGCGGTGTTGGCCAACCTGGAGCAGCTCGGCTATGCCCAGATGACGCCGATCCAGGCCGCCAGCCTGCCGCTGGCGCTGGCCGGCCGCGACCTGATCGCCCAGGCCCAGACCGGCAGCGGCAAGACCGCGGCCTTCGCGCTGTCGCTGCTGCACCGGCTGGATGCGACGCGCATGGAGGTGCAGGCCCTGGTGCTGTGCCCGACCCGCGAGCTGGCCGACCAGGTGACGCAGGAGATCCGCCGCCTGGCGCGCGCGGCCGACAACATCAAGGTGCTGACGCTGTGCGGCGGCTCGCCGATGCGGCCGCAGGCCGAGAGCCTGGCCTATGGTGCCCATATCGCGGTCGGCACGCCGGGCCGGCTGATGGACCATCTGGACCGCGGCACCCTGCAGCTGGGCGCGCTGAACACCCTGGTGCTGGACGAGGCGGATCGCATGCTGGACATGGGCTTCCTGGACGACATCGTCAAGGTCGCCAAGCAATGCCCGAAGGACCGCCAGACCCTGCTGTTCTCGGCCACCTATCCCGAGGGCATCGCCGAGCTGGCCCGCCAGTTCATGCGCGAGCCGGCCGAGGTCAAGGTGCAGGCCGGCGGCAGCGGCGGATCGGGCCAGGCCGCGCAGGCCCCGGCGCAGATCCGCCAGCTGGCCTTCGAGATCGCGGAAGCGCAGCGCCTGCATGCGGTGTCGAGCCTGCTGCTGCATTTCCGCCCGGCGCGCACGATCGCGTTCTGCAACACCAAGCAGCAATGCCGCGACCTGGTCGATGTGCTGCTGGCTCAGGGCTTCGTCGCGCTGGCGCTGCATGGCGACCTGGAGCAGCGCGAGCGCGACCAGGTGCTGATCCAGTTCGCCAACGGCAGCTGCTCGGTGCTGGTGGCCACCGATGTGGCGGCGCGCGGCCTGGACATCGCTCAGCTGGAATGCGTGATCAATGTCGACATGAGCCAGGATGCCGAGGCCCATGTGCACCGCATCGGCCGCACCGGCCGCGCCGGCGCGCAAGGCCTGGCCTTGAGCCTGGCCAGCCTGGACGAGATGGGCCGGGTCGGCCGCATCGAGCAGCTGCTGGGCCGCGAGTTCCAGTGGCAGGCGCTGGACCAGCTGGCACCGACCGAGGGCGGCGCGCCCCTGCAGCCGGCGATGGACACCCTGCAGATCCTGGGCGGGCGCAAGGACAAGATCCGCCCCGGCGACATCCTGGGCGCGCTGACCGGCGAGGCCGGCTTCGAGTCGGCCGACATCGGCAAGATCAACATCACCGATTTCCACAGCTATGTGGCGGTGAAGCGCGAGCTGGCGCGCGAGGTGGTGAAGCGCCTGTCCAACGGCAAGCTGAAGGGCCGCAAGGTCAAGGTGCGGCGCATGGCGGACCTGGTCGAGCTGGGCTGAGCCGGCCCGCCGGCGTGAACTAATGCAGCCCCTTTCCCCAAAGAGGGGGAGGGTGCCGGCGGGTTTGCGTACTATTCACGTGCGCCGCGCGCGCAGGCACCTAGGCTCGGATCAGAGCTTTCAGGAGCCGCGCCATGAACACCATCCCCGCCCCGCTGCTGTCGTCGTCCGCGATCAACCGCCACTTCGAGCTGCGCTTCCAGTCGCTGTTCGACGCCGGCAAGGCCCTGGCCTTCCCCTGCGATGCGCAGGGCCATGTGCAGATGGATCTGCTGAGCGAGCGCGCGCTGGACAATTACCTGTTCGCGCGCGCGGTGGTCGGCCGCGAATACGCGACGCCGGAGCTGCGCGAGACCGATGACTGAGGATGGCCTGTGGCCATCCCTTCCTCACGCCGGGCTCTCTCTTACTTGCCCCAGCCGTCCTTCAGCCCGGTGACCTTGTTGAACACCGGCTTGGCGGCGCTGTGGTCCTTGTTGTCGGTGATGAAGTAGCCGTGGCGCTCGAACTGGAAATGCGTGCCCGCGGCCCGGTTCGCCAGTGAGGGCTCCAGCCAGGCCTGGACCACCTTGCAGCTGTTCGGGTTGATCTCGGTGAGGAAGTCGGCCTCGCCGGCGCCGGGTTGCGGCACGGTGAACAGGCGGTCGTACAGGCGCACCTCGGCGGCCACCGCGTCATGCGCGCCGACCCAGGTGATCACGCCCTTGACCTTGATCGCGTCGGCGCCGGGCGTGCCGCTCTTGGTGTCCGGCACGACCTGGGCCAGCACCGCGGTGATCTGGCCGGCCTCGTCCTTCTCGCAGCCGGTGCACTCGACCACATAGCCGTACTTCAGGCGCGTCTTGTTGCCGGGGAACAGGCGGTGGTAGCCCTTGCTCGGCACCTCCATGAAGTCGTCGCGCTCGACCCACAGCTCGGGGCCGAAGCTGAAGCTGCGCTGGCCGAGCTCGGGCACATGCGGGTGCGCCGGCGCGCCCAGCGGCTCGCGATGCTCCAGGCTGCCGAAGACCTCGGCGTAGTTGGTCAGCTTGAGCTTCAGCGGGTCCAGCACCGCGCTGGCGCGGGCGGCCTTGCCCTCCAGGTCGGCGCGCAGGCAGCCGTCCAGCACCGAGTAGTCCAGCCAGGTGTTGGCCTTGGTGGTGCCGGAGCCGTCGACCATCGCGCGGATGCTCTCGGGCGTGTAGCCGCGCCGGCGCATGCCGACCAGGGTGGGCATGCGGGGATCGTCCCAGCCACTGACATGGTGCTCCTCGACCAGCTGGCGCAGCTTGCGCTTGCTGGTGACCACATAGCTGAGGTTCAGGCGGCCGAACTCGTACTGATGCGGCAGCGGGCGGGCCAAGAGGCCGCCATCGGCCAGATGCTCCAGCAGCCAGTCGTAGAAGGGGCGCTGGTCTTCGAACTCCAGGGTGCAGATCGAATGGGTGATGCGCTCCAGCGCGTCCTCGATCGGGTGCGCATAGGTGTACATCGGGTAGATGCACCATTTGTCGCCGGTGTTGTGGTGGGTGGCGCGGCGGATGCGGTAGAGGGTCGGGTCGCGCAGATTGATGTTGGGCGCGGCCATGTCGATCTTGGCGCGCAGCACCATCGCGCCGTCCGGATGCTTGCCGTCGCGCATCTCGCGGAAACGCGCCAGGTTCTCTTCGGGGCTGCGGTCGCGGAAGGGGCTGTTCTTGCCGGGCGTCGTGAAATCGCCGCGATTCGCGCGCATCTCCTCGGGCGTCTGCTCGTCGACATAGGCATCGCCGGCCGAGATCAGGTGCTCGGCCGCGCGGTACATGAAGTCGAAGTAGTTGCTGGCGAAGAACAGGTGCGAGGTGGTCTGGCCGGCGGCCTCGGCATCCCAGCTCCAGCCCAGCCAGGCCACCATCTCCTGGATCGCGTCGACGTATTCCTGCTCTTCCTTCTCCGGGTTGGTGTCGTCGAAGCGCAGGTGGCAGACGCCGCCGTAGTCGCGCGCCAGGCCGAAGTTCAGGCAGATGCTCTTGGCATGGCCGATGTGCAGATAGCCGTTCGGCTCGGGCGGGAAGCGGGTGCGGATCCTGGCCGGATCCAGCGGGCCGGCGCCATGGTGGGCCGCGTCGCCGGGGCTGCCCGCGAAGCGGCGCTCGCCCTGCATCTGCCCCTGGCCTTCGAGATCGCGCTCGATGATGGCGCGCAGGAAGTTGTGGGGCTTGTTCAGGCTGTCGTCGTTGGCGTGGGACATCGGGTCGCGGCGCCGGGGCGCCGTGGTTGTTCTGGATGAGTGGGCGGCGATTTTATCGGTCCGCGGCCACCGGGCGCAGCGGGATCTTGCGCTTGAGCGCCCCTTCGGCGCGCGCGCGCAACTGTCCGCAGCCGCCGTCGACGTCCTGGCCGGCCGAATCGCGCAGCTTGGTCAGCACGCCGCGCTGGTGCAGGCGGCGCGCGATCTCGCGCGCCTTGTCCCAGCTGGGGCGCACATAGGGCAGCTCCGGCACGCTGTTGTAGGGGATCATGTTCAGCACGCCGTACTTGCCCTTGAGCAGCGCGACGATGCCGTCCAGCTCGTCCTCGCCGTCGTTGATGCCGTCCAGCAGGGTCCATTGGTACTGGATCGGATAGCCGCTGGCGCGCGCATAGCGCTCGCCGGCCTCGACGATCTCGGCCGGCGTCAGCCGCGGCGCGCGCGGCAGCAGGGCCTCGCGCAGCTGTGGCTTGCTGGTGTGCAGCGACAGCGCCAAGGCCGGTTTGACCGGGCCTGCCCCGAGGCGCTCGAAGGCGCGCGGATCGCCGACGGTGGAGAACACCAGGTTCTTGTGGCCGATATTGCCCACCGTGCCGAGCAGCTCGATCGCCTCCAGCACGTTGTCCAGGTTGTGCGAGGGCTCGCCCATGCCCATAAATACCACCTTCTTGACCGGCCGCAGGCTGCGCGCCAGCGCCACCTGGGCGACGATCTCGCCGCTGGTCAGCTGGCGCAGCAGGCCGCCGCGCCCGGTCATGCAGAAGGTGCAGCCGACCGCGCAGCCGAGCTGGCTGGAGACGCACAGACCGTCGCGCGGCAGCAGCACGCTCTCGACCATCTGGCCATCGGCCAGGTCCACCAGCAGCCGCGCCGAGCCGTCCTCGCCGGGATGCTCGCTGCGCAGCCGCGCCAGGCCCGCCAGCTCGGCCATCAGCGCGGGCAGGGCCTCGCGCAGCGCCAGCGGCAGGTAATGCTCGAGCGCGCGCCGGCCACGGTCCAGCGGGATCGCCTGCACCCAGTGGCGCAGCACGCGCTGCGTGTGGGCGGGATTGGCGCCGAGGGCGGCGATGCGTTGCTGGAGATCGTGGATGCGCATGGGAAGGGCGAGCAGTGCACCGAATTATCGGTGTTAACCCTAGGTTTGATTTATGCTGCCCGGCGAGAGGGCCTGCTAACACCCTGGCAGCAGGCCGCGTTGTGACCAGAAAGGCCACAGGCAAGGCGCAAACCGCAGCCGGGTTTGAACACCCGGCGAGGATTTGCAACGCCGCATGCGGTCTTTCTGGTCACAACCCTTCGGGAAGGCCCACCCCAAGGGGCCACTCGTCGTTGCAACGCTGGCCCGCACGCGAGTGCGGGCGGCGCGCTGCGCCTAGATTGGCCCCTTGGGGCGAGCCTTCGCGACCTGCTGCCAGGGTGTTAGCAGGCCCTATTTTCAGGCCACGCCATTGTCCAGGAGTCACCGACCATGTCGAACGCAGCGTCCTCCCGTATTCAACATGAGGGGCTGCGCCGGCGCCTGATGTCGGCCGAAGAGGCCGCGGCGCTGATTCCCGCCGGCGCCCATGTGGGCATGAGCGGCTTCACCGGCGCCGGCTACCCGAAGGCGGTGCCACAGGCGCTGGCCGCACGCATCGCACGGGCGCATGAGCAGGGCCAGGCCTTTCGCATCGGGCTGTGGACCGGCGCCTCCACCGCGCTCGAGCTGGACGGTGCGCTGGCCAAGGTCAACGCCGTCGAGCTGCGCATGCCCTACCAGTCGGACCCGACCGGCCGCGCCCGCATCAATGCCGGCGAGATGGAGTACACCGACATCCACCTGAGCCATGTGGCCCAATATGTCTGGTTCGGCTTCTTCGGCAAGCTGGACGTGGCGGTGATCGAGGTGGCCGGCATCCTGCCGGACGGGCGCCTGATCCCCTCGACCTCGATCGGCAACAACAAGACCTGGCTGGACCAGGCCGACAAGATCATCCTTGAGGTCAACGGCCGCATGCCCGAGGGCCTGGCCGGCATGCACGACATCTACTACGGCACCCAGCTGCCACCGCAGCGCGTGCCGATCCCGATGACCCGGCCCGAGCAGCGCATCGGCGAACCCTATCTGCATTGCGACCCGGGCAAGGTGATCGCGGTGGTCGAGACCGCGCAGGGTGACCGCAACTCCAAGTTCGCCGGGCCGGACGCGGTCTCGAACGCGATCGCCGGCCACATCATCGAGTTCCTGCAGCAGGAGGTGAAGCGCGGTCGGCTGACGCCGGAGCTGCTGCCGCTGCAATCGGGCGTTGGCAATATCGCCAATGCGGTGCTGGCGGGGCTGAACGCCGGGCCTTTCGAGCGGCTGCAGGCCTACACCGAGGTCCTGCAGGACGGCATGCTGGACATGCTGGCCAGCGGCAAGTTGGCCAGCGCCTCGGCCACCGCGCTGTCGCTGAGCCCGGCGGCCTGGGAGCGTTTCGAGCGCGAGATCGACTTCTTCCGCGAGCGCATCGTGCTGCGCCCGCAGGAGATCAGCAACCATCCGGAGATCATCCGCCGCCTGGGCCTGATCGCGATGAATGCGATGATCGAGGTGGACATCTACGGCAACGTCAATTCCACCCATGTGATGGGCTCCAGCATCATGAACGGCATCGGCGGCTCGGGCGACTTCGCGCGCAATGCCTATCTGTCGATATTCATGACGCCCTCGACCGCCAAGGACGGCAGGATCTCCTGCATCGTGCCGATGGCCTCGCATGTGGACCATACCGAGCATGACGTGCAGATCGTCGTCACCGAACAGGGCCTGGCGGATTTGCGCGGCCTCTCGCCGAAGGAGCGCGCGCGGTTGCTGATCGAGCGCTGCGCGCATCCGGACTACCGGCCGCTGCTGCTCGACTATTTCGGGCGCGCCTGCCGCGATGCGCCTGGCAAGCACACACCGCATCTGCTGGATGAGGCGCTGTCTTGGCACAGCCGCTACCTGCGCCAGGGACGCATGCTGCCGTGATCCTGCGCGAGCGTCCCTCGGGCCTGCGGCTGTTCTTCCTGCTGCGCGGCTCGATCCTGAAGCAGATCCGCTGGACCCTGCTGGCCAATATCGGGCTGGCGGTGCTGGTGACCTGGACCCATGGCGCGCCGCTGTTCCACCAGAAGATCACGGTCACGACCATCCCCTTCACCCTGATGGGCCTGCCGTTGGCGATCTTCCTGGGCTTTCGCAACAGCGCCTGTTATGACCGCTACTGGGAGGCGCGCAAGCTCTGGGGTGATCTGCTGCTGCGCGGCCGCAGCCTGTCGCGCCAGGTGCTGAGCCTGATCGAGATGCCCGCGCCGCCGGCCGGCCCGCGCGAGCTGGACGACGTGCGGGTGCGCATGGTGCTGCGCGCGGTGGCCTTCTGCCAGGCGCTGAAGCACCAGCTGCGCGGCACCGCGGACGCGGCCGGCGAGGTGCGCGCGCTGCTGCGCCCGGCCGACTGGCAAGCCCTGACCCCGGCGGCCAACCCCTCGGCGGCGCTGATGCTGCAGATGGGCGCCGATCTGGCGCAGTGCCGCCGCGAGGGCCGCATCGACAGCGTGCTGACCGCGACGATCGACAACACCCTGTCGGCGATGACCGCGGCCGCCGCGGCCTGCGAACGCATCAAGAGCTCGCCCTTGCCCTTTCCCTACACCCTGCTGCTGCACCGCACCGCGTATCTCTACTGCTTCCTGCTGCCCTTCGGCCTGGTCGACTCGATCGGCTATCTGACGCCCTTCGTGGTCGCGATCGTCGCCTACACCTTCTTCGGCCTGGACGCCGTCGGCGACGAGATCGAGGAGCCCTTCGGCCTGCTGCCCAACGACCTGCCGCTGGACGCGATCTGCCGCACGATCGAGATCGACCTGCGCCAGGCGCTGGGCGACCCGGACGTGCCCGCGCCGCTCAAGCCCGTCGACTATTGCCTGATGTAGGCGAGAATGCCCGCATGACGAGTTATGCAACAGGCCTGGAGCCGCGCTGCTATGCGCTGGTGCCGGCCGCCGGCGTCGGCGCGCGTTCCGGCGCCGCGGTTCCCAAGCAGTATGTGCCGCTGGCCGGCCGGGCGATGCTGGCGCATACGCTGGAGGCGCTCGCCGCGGTGCCAGGTCTTGCCGGCACCCTGGTGGTGCTGTCGCCGGAGGATGAGCAGTTCGAGATGGCGGTGCCGGGCTTCGATGCCGGCTGGGTGGCGCGCAGCGGCGGTGCGACGCGCGCCGACAGCGTGGCCGCGGGCCTGCGCGAGCTGCAGGCGCGTGGCGCCCAGCCGCATGACTGGGTACTGGTGCATGATGCGGCGCGCTGCCTGCTGCGGCCCGAATGGGTGACGCGGCTGATCGAGGCCTGCGCCGAGGACGAGGTGGGCGGCCTGCTGGCGCTGCCGGTGGCCGACACCCTGAAGCAGGGCAGCCATGGCCGGGTGATGGCGACGGTGGACCGCGCCGGCAAATGGGCCGCGCAAACGCCGCAGATGTTCCGCCTCGGCCTGCTGCAACCGGCGCTGGCGGCCGGCACCGAAGGCGTGACCGACGAGGCCAG
Organism: Roseateles sp. DAIF2; assembly: GCF_015624425.1. NCBI lineage: Bacteria > Pseudomonadati > Pseudomonadota > Betaproteobacteria > Burkholderiales > Sphaerotilaceae > Roseateles > Roseateles sp. DAIF2. Next base: position 2,145,157 of record NZ_CP049919.1, read on the forward strand.
CGCGGTCGAGGCCCTGGGCCATCAGCCGCTGCTGGTGGAAGCGCCGCTGGAGAATTTCAAGGTGACCTGGCCGGCGGATTTCGCGCTGGCCGAACGTTTGTTGACGAGCCGATGAATCACGCAGGGAGTAGCAGATGACGATCGAAAGCGCAGCCGATATCGCCGGCCTGAAGGCCGCCGGCCAGGCCGTGTCCACGGTGCTGAACCGCATGCTGGACGCGATCCGCCCCGGCATGACGACGCGCGAGCTCGACGAGATGGGCGCGCGCTGGCTGGCCGAGCTCGGCGCGAAATCGGCGCCGGCCACCAGCTACAACTTCCCCGGTGCCACCTGCATCAGCATCAACGAGCAGGCCGCGCATGGCATCCCGGGCGAGCGGGTGATCGCCAAGGGCGATGTGGTCAATGTGGACGTGTCGGCCGAGCTGGGCGGCTATTACGCCGATACCGGCGGCACCCGCATCGTGCCGCCGACGACGCCGACCAAGACCCAGCTGGTGTTCGCCGCGCGCTATGCGCTGGAGCAGGCCCTGCTGGAGGTGCGCGACGGTGCGCGCCTGAACCGCATCGGCCATGCGATCGAGCGCGTCGCCAGGTCGCATCGCTTCAAGATCATCGAGAACCTGTGCAGCCATGGCGTCGGCCGCTCGCTGCACGAGGATCCCGAGTACATCACCGGCTACTACGACCCGCGCGACACCCGCGTGCTGAGGGACGGCATGGTGATCACGATCGAACCCTTCCTGTCGACCAAGAGCACGCAGGTCGAGGAGCAGGCCGACGGCTGGACCCTGTCCGGCGTCAAGGGCAATCTGTCGGCCCAGTTCGAGCACACCCTGATCGTCACCAAGGGAGCGCCGATCGTCGTCACGCGCCATTAACGCGGTGCGGCCCCGCCGCGCCGCAGGCTGAGCAGCACCGAGGCGAGGATCACCGCGCCGACGATGGCGAGCGACCATTGCACGGTGAGGTGGAACCAGGGCGCGGCCAGCATCTTCGCGCCGATGAAGACCAGCACCAGCGCCAAGCCGTACTTGAGCAGGTGAAAGCGCTCCGACATGTCGGCGAGCAGGAAGTAGAGCGCGCGCAGCCCCATGATCGCGAAGATGTTGGAGGTGAAGACGATGAAGGGGTCGGTCGTCACCGCGAAGATGGCCGGGATGCTGTCCACCGCGAAGACCAGGTCGCTGGCCTCGATCATCACCAGCACCAGGAACATCGGCGTGACCCAGCGCACGCCATCCAGGCGCACCGAGAACTTGTCGCCATGGAAGCCCGGCGTGATCCGCATATGCCGGCGCAGCCAGCGCAGCAGCGGGTTCTGCGCCAGGTCGGGTTGGTGCTCGGCGAAGATCAGCATCTTGATCCCGGTCGCCATCAGGAAGGCGCCGAAAAGGTAGAGGATCCAGGCGAACTGCTGCACCAGCCAGACGCCGGCCAGGATCATCGCCGCGCGCATGATGATCGCGCCCAGCACGCCGTACAGCAGCACGCGCCGCTGCAGCTCCGGCGGCACCGCGAAGTACTTGAAGATCATCACGAAGACGAACATGTTGTCGACCGACAGCGACTGCTCGATCAGATAGCCGGTGATGAACTCGAGCGCCTTGCGGTCGGCCAGCTCCCGGCCCGCGCTGCCGTCCAGATGCCACCACAGCAGGCCGGCGAAGGCCAGTGCCATCGACACCCAGGCGGCGACCCAGCAACCCGCCTCCTTGACCGAGACGCGATGCGCCTTGTTGCCGCCCAGCACGAACAGGTCCAGCGCGAGCATCGCGAGCACGAAGGCAATGAAGCCCGCCCACATCGGGGCGGTGGCGAAGGAGTCGATGCCCGTCATGTGCCGGCTACCCACAGCAGGGTCAGCCCGGCGCAGACGCCGGCCGGCACGCCGACGCGCTCCAGCACGCTGGCCGGCGCGCCCGCGACCACCTCCACCGGCACCGGCGCGCGCTCGATCAGCCGGCTCGTCAGCGAGTTCTCGAGGGCGCGCAGCAGCGGGCTCTTGCGCGAGGTCGCCAGCAGGATGCGGTCGCAGCGCAGGCGCTGGGCGAGATCGACGATGCGCTCAACCCGGTCGCCGACCTCGATGTGCAGGCTGTAGGGGATGTCTGCCGCATCGAGCAGCCGCAGCGCCGGTGCCAGCGCCTCCCGGGCATGCTCGCGGTGGAACTCCAGGCGCGCCTCCTGGCTCAGGTGGCGCGCGATGTGCTCGGAGAACGGCGGCTGCACGTTCAGCAGATGGATCTGCAGTGCCGGGTCGCGGCGGAACTCGGCGATCGCCTCGCGCAGGGCCGGCAGCGCCGGCGCGGAGCCGTCGTAGGGCAGAAGGAGCTTGGCCATGTCCATGCCTCCTGGTTGCGTCCGGCGCCATCTCCGATGCGAGCGCGCCGGACCTCGCGTGAGCGCGGCGGATTGCCTCGCCCACATGCCCAGACTAGGTGTCGGAGGTCATGCCGACCAACAGATTTTCTGGCCGCAATGCATCGAGAAAATCGAAGCATGGGTGAGGCCCCGCGTTCGGCCGCACAAGAAAAAACGCCTCGCGTGAGCGAGGCGTGTAAAGGGCCCCGAAGGGCCGAGGACAGGGGTCTTCAGAACTTGTAGCTGACGCCGACCGACAGCATGTCGGCGTTGGTCTTGGCGTTGCCGCCGTTGTACTTGCCGGAGATGCGGTCCCAGTCGGCGTTCAGCGAGATTTCCTTGCTGAAGGCGTAGCTGACGCCGGCGCCGATCAGCGGCTGCAGGCTGGACTTGCTCTCGCTGCGGCCGGTGGCGGCGGAGTAGGACTTGCCCTTGGTGTAGGCGGCGCCCAGGCGGCCCTTGAAGGTGAACGGGCCTTCGCCGAAGGCCAGCACGCCGGTCAGGCCGATGCCGCGCAGGTTCACGGAACCGGGGCTGTAGCTGTTGTCCTTGTTCTTGATGCTGCCGACGCCGCTCTTCATGCCGAAGCCGACGGCCTCGACGCCGTAGCGCTCGTCGAACATATAGCCGGCATAGACCTTGCCGCCGGCGGATGCGGTCTTGTCGCATTTCACGCCGTTGTCACAACGCAGGTCGTACTTGTTGTACAGACCCAGGTTGGCGCCGGCGTAGACGTTGCTGAGAAGGTCCGATTTCGGCTGGGCCGAGGCGGTGCCGGCGGCGAGCAGGGCGGCCAGTGCGACGAAGGAAACTCGATGGATGGACAGCTTGGCGAACATGATTCTTCTCTCCTTGACTTCAGGTGATCCCGGCCCGACTTGGCCGACGACGGGGCGCAGTGTCAGCGGGCCCCTGCCTTAATGCCAGCGCCGCGTCGCAGGTGGCATAGTTCGAACCTTCGTGTAGCGATTCGCGCTACCGGCGCCTATCAGGGAGGGGCAATGAGCAGTCCGGAATTGCTGCTTCGCGTGTTGCGCAGCGAGATGCGAGCGGCGGATCTGACCTACAAGGAACTCGGCGAGCGCATCGGCCTGAGCGAGTCCAGCATCAAGCGCATGTTCTCGCAGGGCGACATGACCCTGTCGCGCCTGACCGATGTCTGCAAGGCGATCGGCGTCGGGCTGGAGGAGGTGCTGCGCCAGGCCGCCGATTCGACGCCCTGCACCGACAAGCTGACCCTGGCGCAGGAGCGCGCGCTGGTGGCCGACCCGAAGCTCTTGATGGTCGCGATCTGCTGCCTGGGACATTGGACCTTCGAGCAGATCATCGAGACCTATGCGATCAGCGAGGCCGAATGCGTCGGCTGCCTGGTCAAGCTGGACCGGCTGGCGCTGATCGAGCTGCGGCCGCTGAACCGCTATCGCATGCGCGTCTCGCGGGCCTTCCGCTGGCTGCCCGACGGGCCGGTGCAGCAGCTGATGCGCCAGCATGTGGTGGACGACTATTTCTCCGGCCGCTTCGACGGCGTCGGCGAGACCCTGCTGTGCGTGCATGGCCGGCTGACCGACCCGAGCGCCCAGGCGCTGGTGAACAAGATCCAGCAGCTGGCCGCCGAGCTGGCGCGCCTGCACCAGGATGATCAGCGCCGCCCGCCGGAGCTGCGCGACGGCTATACCCTGCTGCTGGGCCTGCGCTCCTGGGAGTTCGCGGCCTTCACCGCGATGCGGCGCACGACCTGACCCCCGGAGCGGGACTCAGAACACGGGGCCGAGATAGAGATAGAGCGCGCCGCCGCGGTCCTTGGTATGGCCCAGGGCCAGGTAGAAGGGGCCGAAGCGGGTGTCGATCGACAGGAAGCCGCTGCCGGCCAGGCGCAGCTCCGCCGACTTGATCGGGTGGCCGCGCTGCGTGACATTGCCGGTCTCGATCGAGAAGCCCAGCCTTACCGCATGGCCCAGGCCCAGCGGCATCTGGCCGATGCGCTTGGCCATCACCAGGCGCGCCAGCGCCAGATTGGAGCCGCGCATCGAATTGTCCGGGCTGCCGGACAGGCGCAGGAATCCGCCCAGCAGGCGCGGCGAGTCGTCGTCGCTGGCATGGGCGAACTCGGCATAGAGATGGCCGGCCCAGCTGCGCCACTGGAAGGCGCTCATGCCGACGAAGGCGTACTGCAGGCCGATGTCGCCGGTCGAGCGCTTGTAGAGGATCTCCGCCCGCGCATCCAGCAGCTGGCCGCGGCTGGGGAAGGCCATCGAATCCAGGCTGTCCAGGCGGAACTGGCCGAACACGCCCTGGCGCTGCTGCGCCGGCTTGTTCTCCGGGTCCTGCGGCACCCGCAGGCGGTTCAGGTCCTCGCGGTCGACCGTGCCGAAGCGCACATCGCCCCAGTTGCCGAGGCGCCGGCCCAGGATCAGCTCGCTGGTGCTGTTGCTGTAGGCCAGACGGGCCACGCGCAGATTGTGATCGCCGAAGATGTCGGTGTCGCTGCTCTGCGAACTCAGGCGCAGCGCGGCATACCAGGGCGAGCCCGGCCCCAGCGGCTGGCGCAGCTCGGCGCCCAGTTCGCGCTTGGAGCCGATGCGCAGCAGGGAGCGCAGCTCGGCCCCCCAGGAGTTCAGCCAGCTGGCATGGTGGGTGGCGACCAGCGAGAAGCGATTCGCGTCGTCGAAGTTGCTGTAGAGCTCCAGCCCGATGCGCAGCCGGCTGAAGGCCCAGTCGGTCTCGCTGACGCGCAGGGTGACGTCGCGCTTGCCGTCGGCGCGCTCGCTGCTCTGCACGTCGACCCGCTCGAACTCGCCGCGCCCCTGCAGCGCGGTCGCGGCCTTCTCGATCTGGGGCTGTGTGGTCGGCGCATCGGGCTTGAGCCCCAGCAGATGGCCCAGCTCGGTCTTCAGCGCCTCGGGGTTGCTGCGCTTGGTGCCTTCGATCCGAAGTTCGCCCAGCGGTAGCGCCGCCACGGCCGGCTGGCTGGCGGCCGGCCGCTGCCGCAGCGCCAGGCGGAGCTGGCGGTATTGGGTCTCCGGCAGGGCCAGCGGGGCCAGGCGCTCCTGCACCGCCATCGCGGCGCGCTCGCCGACTTCCAGCGCCTGCTCGCGCCGGCCGAAGTCCAGGAAGCTCATGCTGTCGAGCTGGGGGTCGATCAGCACATCGCTCGGTCGCAGCTCGCGCAGCGAGCGGGCGACGTTCTGCTCGGTCAGGATCTGCAGCATCTGGTTGGTCACGCCGATCGCGCTGCTGAGCTCCTGCTCCTCCAGCAGCGGCGAGCCGGCATTGACCGCGATGATGATGTCGGCGCCCAGCTGGCGCGCGACGTCGATGCCCAGATTGCGCACCAGGCCGCCGTCCACCAGCAGCCGGCCGTCCACCCGCACCGGCGCGAACACCCCGGGCACGGCCATCGAGGCACGCAGTGCTAGGAACAGCGGCACCTGCTCCAGCTGCTGCAGATCGCCGCTCAGCAGATCGGTCGCCAGTGCCCGAAAGGGCAGGGGCAGGCGGTTGCTGGGCAGGTCCGCGCTGGCCGGCGAGACCAGCTGCTCCAGCGCGTACTCCAGCGCCGAGTTGCCCGCGGCCGCCGGGGGCAGGGTGGCGCCGCGCCGGTTGACGCCCATCTCGATGCGCGAGGGCACCAACTGGTCCTCCTCGCGGCGCGCATAGCTGAGGCTGCGGCGGTTCGGCCGGTCGGCCAGGATCGACTCCCAGTCCGCCGCATGCACGAAGGCCTGCAGCTCCTCGACGCTGCGGCCCGAGGCATAGGCGCCGCCGACCAGCGCACCCATGCTGGTGCCGACCACGATGTCGACCGGCACCTTGAGCCGCTCCAGGGTGCGCAGCACGCCGATATGGGCAATGCCGCGCGCGCCGCCGCCGGACAGCACCAGGCCGATCTTCGGACGGTCGGGCGGCGGCTCCACCGGCTGCGCGCGGGTCAGCGAGGGCACGAGAACGAGCAGCAGCGACAGCAAGGCGCCGCGGATGAGGGGCCGGATGGGCATCGGGGTGGAAATCTTCTGGATCGATGTCGAAGGGCCGCGCAACTCCTGCGTTCTCGCGCTAAGCTCACCGTCCCTTTTTCATGAGCCGCCCCAAAATGGCCCGCATTATGTTACGCATTGGCGAAGGCTGGGACACCCACGCCCTGGTCATCGACCGTCCCTTAATACTTGGCGGTATCACGATCCCCCACAGCCATGGCCTGCTGGGCCATTCCGATGCCGACGCGCTGGCCCATGCGATCACCGATGCGCTGCTGGGCGCCGCCGCGCTGGGCGATATCGGCAAGCTCTTCCCCGACACCGCGGCCGAGTTCAAGGGCGCCGATTCGATGGTGCTGCTGGCCGAGGCCTACCGCCGCGTGCGCGAGGCCGGCTGGCAGATCGCCAATCTGGACTCGACCATCATCGCGCAGGCGCCCAAGATGGCGCCGCATATCCCGGCGATGCGCGCGCGCCTGGCCGAGGTGCTGGGCATCGAGGCCGCGCGCATCAATGTGAAGGCCAAGACGGCCGAGAAGATGGGCCCGGTGGGCGAGGGGCGCGCGATCGAGTCGCGCGCCGTGGTGCTGCTCGAGGCCCTGTAGCCCCGCTCAGCTCGCCTTCTGCAGCCGGATGGTGGTGACGAAGCCGCCACCTTCGGCGTTGGCCATCTCCAGCTGGCCACCGATGCGCTGGATCGACTTGTCGACGATCGCCAGGCCCAGGCCGGCGCCGGTGGCGGCGGTGCGCGCCGCGTCGCCGCGGAAGAAGGGCGTGGTCAGGCGCGCCAGCTTGTCGGGCGGCACGCCGGGGCCATGGTCGCGCAGGCGCAGCACCACCCAGCCGCCGGACGTCTCGGCCGTCACCTCGACCCAGGCCGCCTCGTCCGGCGCATGGCCGTAGCGGCGCGCGTTCTCGAAGATGTTCAGCAGCACGCGGCCCAGCTCGGTCTCGTCGGCCCAGACGCGCAGATGGCTGTTGAGCTGGGTGCTGATGCGCAGCTGGGTCGGGTCGCGGAAGGCCTGGGCCTCGCGCTCGACCAGTTCGGCCAGCGGCAGCGGCTGCAGCTGCAGCTCGCTGGGCCGGGCGTAGTCCATGAACTTGTTGATGATGGCGTCGAGCTGGTCGATGTCCTGCACCATGTACTGGCGCGCCAGCTCGTCGCTGACGCTCATCTCCACCTCCAGGCGCAGCCGCGCCAGCGGGGTGCGCAGGTCGTGGCTGATGCCGGCCAGCATCACGGTGCGGTCCTCCTCCATCTTGGCCAGCTCGCGCGCCATGCGGTTGAAGCCCATATTGACCTCGCGGATCTCGCTGGTCAGCGTGCTCTCGTCCAGTCGCGAGTCGTACTCGCCCTCGCGGATGCGGCCGGCCGCATCGGCCAGCTCGCGCAGCGGCTGGTTGATCAGGCGCGCGATCGTGGCCGAGCCGAGCACGGTGGCGATCAGCGCGATGCCGATCCACCACCAGTTGGCGCTGGCGGTCGTAATGGTCAGCGGCGCCGGGCTGGTCTGCAGCCAGAAGGCGTCGCGCTCGATGCCGAAACGCACCCACAGGCCGGACTCGCCGTTCACCCGCCGCGCCACCACCGTGTCCGGCCCGAGCCGGCCGCGCAGCTCGGCCGCCAGGCGGCGCGAGAAGGGGTCGTCCTCATAGGCCAGCCAGCGGTCGTGCAGCTCGGCCACCCGCACCTGCACGGTCTCGCTGCTGGACAGCGAGCTGATCACCGCGACGCGGCCGATCGCATCGGCATTGGCCAGCGCGGAGCGGCTCAGGTTCACCAGGCCGGCCAGCTGCTGGGCGGCCTCCATCGCGCGCGGTTCGGCCTCCAGCGCCTTGAAGGTCTGCTGCCAGGCCAGCACCGCGCCCACCAGCAGCAGGGCCAGCAGGGCGAAGGTGCGCCAGAACAGGTTCAGCGCCAGCTGCGGGCGCGACATCAGACGGCGTCGTCAGGCACGAAGACGTAGCCCACGCCCCACACGGTCTGGATGAAACGGGGCTGGGCCGGGTCGGCCTCCAGCAGCTTGCGCAGACGCGAGATCTGCACGTCCAGGCTGCGGTCGAAGGGCTCGAACTCGCGGCCGCGCGCCAGCTGGGCCAGCTTGTCGCGGGAGAGCGGCTGGCGCGGATGGCGCACCAGGGCCTTCAGCATCGAGAACTCGCCGGTGGTCAGCGGCAGCTGCTCGCCGTTCTTCGAGAGCCGGCGCATCGCCAGGTCGAACTCGAAGGGGCCGAAGGTCACGGTCATCGGCTCCTTGGACGGTGCGCCGGGCGCTTCCATCGCCGGGCGGCGGCGCAGCACCGCATTGATGCGGGCCAGCAGCTCGCGCGGGTTGAAGGGCTTGGCCAGGTAGTCGTCGGCGCCGACCTCCAGGCCGACGATGCGGTCCACTTCCTCGACCTTGGCGGTCAGCATGATGATCGGCGTGTTGTCGTTGGCGGCGCGCAGGCGGCGGCAGATGGACAGGCCGTCCTCGCCGGGCAGCATCAGGTCCAGCACCATCAGGTCGACGGTCTCGCGGGTCAGCTGCTTGTTCAAGGCCTTGCCGTCCTCGGCCAGCAGCACCTCGAAGCCTTCCTGGGTCAGATAACGGCGCAGCAGGTCGCGGATGCGGGCGTCGTCATCCACCACCAGGACGCGGTTCGGACGGGTGTTGGTCGTGCTGTTCATGGCCACTCCTGAATATGTAACAACGGCATTTTGCAGGGCTTTCCGCCGCTGTTACATGTTTGGTCAGTGGGATTGTGAAAGGATGTTTCCTCGTCAACGGCATGGCGGAATGGGGCATTAAGCTCTGGCCCGCTTTGATGATTGAAGGGAGAACCATGAAGCGAATCGAGACTTTTGTTGCCTTGGCCTTGCTGGGGGCCGCCGCCGCGGCCCAGGCGAACGGTGCGCCGCGCAAGGATGCGCTGAACCTCAGCGCCACCGCCGTGCAGGAGGTGACGCGCGACACGCTGGGCGTGGTGTTCTCGACCACGCGCGAGGGCAGCGATGCCGCCACCGTGCAGAGCCAGCTCAAGCAGGCGCTGGACGCCGCGCTGGCCGAGGCGCGCAAGATCGCCAAGCCCGGCCAGGTCGAGGTGCAGACCGGCAACTTCTCGCTCTACCCGCGCTATGCGCCCAAGGGCGGTTCGATCAGCGGCTGGCAGGGCACGGCCGAGCTGGTGGTGGAAGGCAAGGACACGGCCGCGATCGCGCAGCTGACCGGCCGCATCAAGACCCTGAGCATCGCCCGCGTCGGCTACAGCCTGTCGCGCGAGGCGCGCGAGAAGGTCGAGGGCGAGGTGGTGTCGCAGGCGATCGCGCGCTACAAGGCACGCGCTGCCGACTATGCGCGCCAGTTCGGCTTCACCGGCTACCAGATCGGCGAGGTCAGCGTGAACACCTCCGAGGGCGGCGGTCCGGTGCCGATGGCCGCGCCGATGATGCGCATGAAGGCCGCGGGGGCTATGGACGAGGCCCTGCCGGTCGAGGCCGGCAAGGAAGCGGTCAGCGTGACCGTCAATGGCGTGGTCGTGATGACCAAGTAAGCACTTCGGCGAGTCGGGGCGGCGCCGCGGGCCGAGCGCCGGGCCGCCCCAAGCCGGCCCGCCATCCCCTTGGGGGATCGGCCGGCGTACCCGCCGGACGAGGGGCTCGCTACTGCGCCGTCCAGCCGCCATCTAAGGCCCAGGCCTGGCCGCGCACATTGCTGGCGGCGTCCGAGCACAGGAACACGCTCAGCTCACCCAGCTGCTCCGGCGTCGTGAACTGCAGCGAGGGCTGCTTCTCGGCCAGTAGCTGCTTCTTGGCTTCCTCGTTGCTGATGCCGCCGGCCGCGGCGCGCGCGTCCACCTGCTTCTGCACCAGCGGGGTCAGTACCCAGCCGGGGCAGATCGCATTGACCGTCACGCCGGTGGTGGCGGTCTCCAGCGCCACCGTCTTGGTGAAGCCGACCAGGCCATGCTTGGCCGCCACATAGGCCGACTTCTCGGCCGAGGCCACCAGGCCATGCACCGAGGCGATGTTCAGCACCCGGCCCCAGCCCTTTTTCTTCATGCCCGGCAGGGCCAGGCGGGTGGTGTGGAAGGCCGAGCTGAGGTTGATCGCGATGATCGCGTCCCAGCGCTCGACCGGGAAGGCATCGACCGGCGCCACATGCTGGATGCCGGCGTTGTTGACCAGGATGTCGCAGCCACCGAAGTCCTGTTCGACATAGGCCATCATGGCCTCGATCTCGGCCGGCTGGCTCATGTCGGCGCCGTGATAGCCCACCTTGACCCCGAGCGCGGCGACCTCGGCCTTGGGGCCCTCGGCGTCGCCGAAGCCATTCAGCACGATGTCGGCGCCCTGGCGCGCCAGCGACAGCGCGATGCCCAGACCGATACCGCTGGTGGAGCCGGTCACCAGGGCCGTCTTTCCTTTCAACAACATGAGAACCCCCGAGGGTTGTTAGGATGGGTGTGAAGGATACAAAAAACAATGTCTGAACCGCGGCTCCATCATGTGCAATGCCTGAGCGCCTCCGGCCTGCACCGCATGGCCTACTGGGAATGGGGCGAGCGCGCCAACCCGCGCGTGCTGGTCTGCGTGCATGGCCTGTCGCGCCAGGGGCGCGACTTCGACGCCCTGGCGCGCGCGCTGGCCGGGCGCTACCGGGTGATCTGCCCGGACGTGATGGGCCGTGGCCGCTCCGACTGGCGGCCCGATCCGGCGCTGTACCAGGTGCCGATCTATGTGGCGGACATGGTGACCCTGCTGGCGCGGCTGGATGTCGAGCGGGTCGACTGGGTCGGCACCTCGATGGGCGGGCTGATCGGTCTGGGCCTGGCGGCGCTGCCGCACAGCCCGGTTGCGCGCCTGGTGCTCAACGATGTGGGGCCGGCGATCGAGTACCCGGCGCTGCAGCGCATCGGCAGCTATCTGGGCCGGCGCATGCGGTTCGCCGACATGGCCGAGGGCGCGGCCCATCTGCGCGAGATCTCGGCCGGCTTCGGCCCGCACAGCGACGCCGACTGGCTGGCGCTGTCGCGGCCGATGTTCGTGCCGGCCGAGGGCGGCGTGCGCCTGCACTACGATCCGGCGATCGCCGCGCCCTTCGCGGCGCTGACGCCAGAGCTGGCCGCTGCCGGCGAGGCGGCCCTGTGGCATGCCTATGACGCGCTGAACTGCCCGACCCTGCTGCTGCGCGGCGCCGAGTCCGACCTGCTGTCGCGTGCGACCGCCGAGGCGATGACGCAGCGCGGCCCGCGCGCCCTGCTGCACGAGTTCGCCGGCGTCGGCCATGCGCCGACCCTGGTGGCGCCGGAGCAGGTCGAGGTCGTGCGCCATTTTCTGAAGTAGTTGTTGCTGTTGATGTTCCGATGAAGACAGGATTGCCCCTGACGGGCGAGCAGGCCGCCGCAATCGTCGCGCTGGCCGACAAGGATCTGCAGGGCGGCGTGGAGCAGGTGGCGCGCGCGCGCGCCTTTGCCGAGCCGCTGCTGTCCGGCCAGCCGCTGGACACCGGCGAGGAGGCGCTGGCCCATGCCGATGGCGTGGCCGCGATCCTGGCCGGCATCGGCGCGGCGCCGGCGATGCAGGCCGCCTCCTACCTGGTCTATGCCGGCGACTACCTGAACAAGCCCGAGGAGATCGTCGCCAAGGCCTTCGGTGACAGCTATGCCAGCCTGGTGTCGCATACCCGCAAGCTGGTGCAGATCCAGCGCGCCGCGCGCGAGGCGCAGGCGCTGACCGAGTTGGCTGGCAAGGCCGCGGCCGAGCTGCGCCAGCAGCAGACCGAGCGGGTGCGCAAGATGCTGCTGGCCTTCTCGAGCGACCTGCGCGTGGTGCTGCTGCGCCTGGCCTCGCGGCTGCAGACCCTGCGCTTCTTCGCCGCCAGCAAGACCGCCTGCCCGCGCGCGATCGCGGCCGAGTCGCAGCAGGTGTTCGCGCCGCTGGCGAACCGGCTGGGCATCTGGCAGATCAAGTGGGAGCTGGAGGATCTGTCCTTCCGCTTCCTGCAGCCCGAGGCCTACAAGGAGCTGGCGCGCGCGCTGCACGAGAAGCGCGTCGAGCGCGAGCTGCGCGTCGAGGCGGTGCGCTCCGGCCTGGAGGCCGATCTGCGCGCCCATGGCCTGCAGGCCGAGGTGCAGGGCCGGCCCAAGCATCTCTACAGCATCTGGAAGAAGATGCAGGGCAAGGGGCTGGCGCTGGAGCAGGTGTTCGACCTGCGCGCGCTGCGCGTGATCGTGCCCGAGGTGGCCGACTGCTATGCCTGCTTGAGCCGCCTGCATGAGCTCTACGCGCCGGTGGCCGGCGAGTTTGACGACTACATCGCGCGGCCCAAGGCCAACGGCTACCAGAGCCTGCACACGGTGGTGATCGGCCCCGACGAGCGGACCATGGAGGTGCAGATCCGCACGCGCGCGATGCACGAGCATGCCGAGCATGGTGTGGCCGCGCATTGGGCCTACAAGGAGGCGGGCGCGCGCGGCTATGCCGGCGTCGTGGCCGCGGGTGATTTCGAGGAGCAGGTGGCGGCCGCGCGCAAGGCGGTGCTGCGCCAGCTGCTGGCCTGGGAGCGCGACTTCGCCGAGAGCGGCGCCGAGGGCGACGACGCGGTGTTCGACGAGCGCATCTATGTGTTCACGCCGCAGGCTTCGGTGGTCGAGCTCTGCAAGGATGCGACGCCGATCGACTTCGCCTACACCCTGCACACCGACCTGGGCCACCGCTGCCGCGGCGCCAAGGTCGACGGCCAGATGGTGCCGCTGAACACCCGCCTGCAGAACGGCCAGACGGTCGAGATCACGGCGCTGAAGGAGGGCGGGCCCTCGCTGGACTGGCTCAACACCGAGCTCGGCTATCTGCAGAGCCAGCGCGCGCGCGCCAAGGTGCGCGCCTGGTTCAACGCCCAGGTGCAGGCCCAGACCATCGCCAAGGGCCGCGAGCTGGTCGAGAAGCTGCTGCAGCGCGAGGGCAAGACCGCCGTTAAGCTGGAGGATCTGGCCGCGCGCCTGGGCTTCAAGAATGCGGACGCGCTGTTCGAGGTGGTCGGCAAGGACGAGTATTCGCTGCGCAATATCGAGAACCTGCTGCGCCCGCCGCCGCCCGAGATCAACGAGGACGAACTGCTGGCGCAGCGCCGCACCAAGGGCGGCGCCGCGGCCGGCGGCGGCACGCCGCGCGGTGGCGTGCTGGTGGTCGGCGTCGATTCGCTGCTGACCAGCCTGGCGCGCTGCTGCCGCCCCGCGCCGCCGGACGGCATCGGCGGCTATGTCACGCGCGGCAAGGGCGTGGCGATCCATCGCGTCGACTGCAGCAACTTCCGCGAGATGAGCCGCAGCGCGCCGGAGCGCGTGATCGCGGTGGCCTGGGGTGAAGCGCCGGAGAAAGGCGCGGTCTATCCGGTCGACGTGATCGTCGAGAGCAACGATCGCCAGGGCCTGCTGCGTGACATCCTCGAGGTGTTCGCGAAGGAGAAGATGAACGTCACCGCGGTCAACACCCAGTCGGTCAAGGTGGTGAAGGGCGATACCGCCTGGATGAGCTTCACCGTCGAGGTGGCCGACTCGGCGCGGCTGGCCCAGGTGCTGCGCAGCGTCGCGCAGATCGGCGGCGTGCGCGGCGCGCGACGCAAGTAGCGCGCGTCAAATCCCGCAAGATGTTTTGAAGTCTGTCATTTTCGCGCTATACTGCAAAGCTCTTCAGGCGCGTAGCTCAGTTGGTTAGAGCACCACCTTGACATGGTGGGGGTCGTTGGTTCGAATCCAATCGCGCCTACCAAATTTGTTGGTAGATGTCTGGCCCCATGCAAGCCAAGCTTGTTTGGGGTTTTTAAATGGCCTGAAGAGAAAAGCTGCGATGGACAGGTCTTGCGAGGGGCTTGGCAGCACAAAATTCCAGGCGCGTAGCTCAGTTGGTTAGAGCACCACCTTGACATGGTGGGGGTCGTTGGTTCGAATCCAATCGCGCCTACCAAATACGGTAGACAGTTAGTTCAAAAGCCCGGTCGCTCGATGAGCCGCCGGGCTTTTTGCTTTCAGCGCCCCGCACCGGGGCCGCTCTTCAGCACGGCCAGCGCGCCGACGATCAGGATGTGCATGCCCTGGGCGAACTCGCTCTCGATCTCGGCCGCCTCGGCCGCGCGCTCGGACTCCAGCTCCAAGCCCAGGCCCGAGACCGAATACACCGTGTCGGCCACCGCGATGCAATGGAAGGCCAGCGTTGCGAGCAGCCAGCGCGCCTGCTCCTTGGAAATGCCGTAGGCCTGCGCGATCAGGCTCTGGTGGTGATCGATCTTGGCGATCATCGGCTGGGTCGCCGCCGAACGGCGGATCAGGTAGGGCGTCAGCCCTGGATTCGCCTTGACCATGTCCCGCAGCGAGGCGACGAACAGATGCAGATAGGGCTCCAGCTCGCGCGGCCCGGCATCACCGCCCTGCGGCAGCTCCCAGCGGCTGAACACCTCCTCGGCGATCAGGCGCTTCAGCGCCTCGAGGCTGGGCACATGCTTGTACAGCGCCATATGGCTGACCCCGAGCGCCGCGGCGACGCCGACGAAGGTGAGCTTCGGCAGGCCGATCGCGAGGCCGGCATCGACGATGCGCTCGCGCGTGATGCTGCGCGGGCGCCCGCGCGCCGCGGGTGCGGATGGTGACGAGGGCATGGCTGGTTCCCGTTCCTTGACTACGGTCTTGCGGTCGTGCTTTTCTGAATTAGTTTATAGTCATGAAACTAATTCGCGTTTCGATTCCCGATAGCGCTCCACGGCCCATGCCGATGGCCTATCCGTTCGCGAGACAGGGGCGAATCGACCCCGATCTTCAGCGTCCTTGCAGGTTTTCTTGTTCTCATGAGTTCTCGCGACACGGCCACGGCCGAGCCCCAGGGACCCTGCCCGATCGGCCGGGTATTGAAACCGATACGCGGGCGGCTGGCCGTGGCAGCCGCGCTGGCGGCGCTCGGCACCATGCTGACCCTGCTGCCGCTGGCCGGCATCCTGTACATCGCGCAGATCGTGCTCGGCGAGGCCGGCATCGCCGCGGTGGCGCAGGGCGACGAGATCTGGTGGGCGGTCATCTGGAGCGTGGTGAGTGTCTTGGTCGGCATGGCCCTGGTGTCGGCCGGCGAACTGGTGGCCCATCTGGCCGACAACCACCTGACCCACCAGCTGCGCCTGAGCGCCGCGCGGCGCCTGGCCCAGGTACCGCTGGGCTGGTTCACCGGCCGCACCTCGGGGGAGGTCAAGCAGGCGCTGCAGGACGACATCGCGACCCTGCATGGCCTGAGCGCGCATTTCTACACCGCGGTGGGGCGGGCCGCCGGGGCCATCCTGATCTCGGTGCTCTATCTGTTCGCGCTGGACTGGCGCCTGGCGATTGTCGCATTGCTGCCCTTCCCGGGCTTCTTCCTGTTCCTGCGCCGCGCCATGCGCGCCGGCGCGGCCAATATGCCCGAGCTGGTCGCCGGACTCGGGCGCATCAATAGCGCGACCGCCGAGTTCGTCAACGGCCTGCCGGTGCTGAAGGCCTTCGGCGGCGGTGGCCGCTCGCACGAGGGCTACCGGGACGCCGTCGATGCCTTCGCCCGCGCCTTCGTCGGCTTCACCCGCTCCCTGGTGGGGCCGATGGCCCATGCCCACGCGATGATCGCGCCGGTCACGGTGCTGGGCCTGGTGCTGCTGTTCGGTACCTGGTTCACGGCCATGGGCTGGATGACGGCCGTCGATGTGCTGCCCTTTGCGCTGGTGGCGCCGGGCATCTGCGCGCCGCTGCTGCTGCTGCACACCCTGCTGCACGATCTGGGCAGCGCGACCGGCGCCGCCCAGCGCGTGCTGGCGCTGCTGGAAACGCCGCTGCTGGCGCCGCCGGCCGCCGGCCAGGCGCAGGCGCCCGCGGGCTCGGAGCTGCGCTTCGAGAACGTCAGCTATGCCTATGGCGCGGAGCAGCAGCGGGCGCTGTCCGACATCAGCTTCACGCTCGAGCCGGGCACGGTCACCGCGATCGTCGGCCCGTCGGGTGCGGGCAAGTCGACCCTGGCGCGGCTGCTGCTGCGCTTCTTCGATCCCGACGCGGGCCGCATCACGCTCGGCGGCGTGGACCTGCGGCGGCTCGAGAGCTCGACCCTGTACCGGCATGTGGGCTTCGTGCTGCAGGAGGTGCAGCTGATCCACGCCAGCCTGCGCGACAACATCGCGCTGGGCCGGCCCCGGGCCAGCCAGCGGGAGATCGAGGCCGCGGCGCGCGCCGCGAACATCCATGAACGCATTCTGGCCCTGCCGCGCGGCTACGACTCGGTGGTCGGCGAGGACGCGCAGCTCTCCGGCGGCGAGCGGCAGCGGGTCAGCATCGCGCGCGCCATGCTGCTGGATCCACCGGTGCTGGTGCTGGACGAGGCGACCGCCGCCGCCGATGCCGGCAATGAGCTGGCGATCCAGGAGGCGCTGGCGCGCTTTGCGCGCGGTCGCAGCCTGCTGGTCGTCGCGCACCGGCTCGACACGGTGCGCCGGGCCGACCGCATCCTCGTGCTCGAGGCGGGCCGGATCGTCGAGCAGGGCCGGCATGCGGAGCTGCTGGCGCTGCGCGGCCGCTACGCGCGCCTGTGGTCGCTGGGCGGCCATGTCGAATCCAGCGCGGAGACGACGACATGCTGATGGCCATGATCAAGACCCTGGGCCGGTTGCTGGGCGAGGACGCGTCCGGCCTGCGCCGCTATGTGGCGATGGCCGCGCTGCTGGGCCTGCTGGGCGGGCTGACGACCGCCACCCTGGTGCCGGTGCTCGGCCGGCTGCTGGCCGGCGACATCGACGGCGCCGCGCGCTGGCTGGCCGTGCTGCTGGCCGGCGTGCTGGCCTGCTGGGCCTGGCGGCATCGGGTCGAGCGGGCCGGCGTGCGCGTCGGGCTCACGGTCCTGCAGGGCGCGCGCCACCGCCTGGGCGAGCATGTCCTGCGCCTGCCGATCGGCTGGTTCACGCCCGCCAATACCGCGCGGCTGGGCCATGTGGTCACGCAGGGCATGATGAGCCTGGCCCAGCTGCCCGCGCATGTGTTCACGCCGGTCATCGGCGGCCTGGTGGCGCCGCTGGTCCTGGCCCTGGTGCTGTGCCTGCTGGACTGGCGGCTCGGCCTGATCGCGCTGGCGGCGCTGCCGCTGCTGGCCGGCATCTCCCGGCTCTCGGCCGGGTTGTCGCGGCGCGCCGATGCGGCCTTCCAGCGCAACTTCGCCAACGCGAGCCGGCGCATGCTGGAGTTCGCCCAGGCCCAGGCCATGCTGCGCGCCTTCAACGGCGAGGGCGGCGGCACGCGCTTCCTCGAGCAGGCGATCGAGGGGCAGCGCCGCGCCGGCGCGCGCCTGATCTGGCTCTCGGCCCTGTCGGCGGTGCTCAATGCCTGGGCCGTGCAGGCCATGTTCGCGGCCCTGCTGATCGCGGCGGCGCTGGGGCTGAACCGGCAACTGGGCGGCGGCCTGGCGGCGGGCGAGCTGGTCGGCAGCCTGGTCGCGCTGCTGCTGGTGTGTCGCTATGTCGACCCGCTGCTGGAGGTGGTCGGCTATGGCGAGGTGCTGCGCGGCGCGCGCGGCCAGCTCGATGCCGTGCAGGAGTTGCTGGCCGTCGAGCCGCTGCCGGAGCCGGCCGTGCCGCAGGCGCCGCGCGACGCCTCGGTCGAGCTGAGCGATGTTCATTTCGGCTATGCGCCGGATGAGCCCGCGGTGCTGCGCGGCGTGAGCCTGCGCGTCGAGCCGGGCAGCATGACCGCGCTGGTCGGCGCATCCGGCTCGGGCAAGACCACGCTGATGCGGTTGATCGCCCGCTTCTTCGATGTGGGGCAGGGCCGCGTGCGCGTCGGCGGCGTCGACGTGCGGCAGCTGTCCCAGGCGGGGCTGAGCGGCCAGATCGCGCAGATCTTCCAGGACAGCTATCTGTTCGCGGGCAGCATTGCCGACAACATCCGCGTCGGCAAGCCGGGCGCCAGCGATGCCGAGCTGCTGGAGGCAGCGCGGCAGGCCGGTGTGACGGAGATCATCGAGCGCCTGCCGCAGGGTCTGGCCACCCCGGTCGGGGAGGGCGGTGCGCGGCTGTCGGGCGGCGAGCGCCAGCGCATCGCGATCGCCCGTGCGCTGATCAAGGATGCGCCGATCCTGCTGGTCGACGAGGCCACCGCCGCGCTGGATGCCGAGAACCAGGCGGCCATCGCCGAGACCCTGGCGCGGCTGCGCGGGCGGCGCACCCTGATCGTGATCGCGCACCAGCTCTCGACGGTGGCGATGGCCGACCAGATCGTGGTGCTGGAGGGCGGCCGGGTGGTCGAGCGGGGTGCGCCCGCCGCGCTGCGCGCGCAGCCGGGGCCCTATGCGCGCTTCCTCGCGCAGCGCCGCGCGGCCAAGGGCTGGCGCATTGCCAGCGATGCCGGCGAGGCGTCCCGCTGATGCGTGCACGGCTGCTGTGCCTGTTCCTGCTGCTCTGCGCCGCCTCGCTGCTGATCGGCGCGCGGCAGATCGCCTGGTCGCAGGCGCTGAGCAGCGGGTCGGGCGATGCCTGGCTGACCCTGACGGCCAGCCGCCTGCCGCGCCTGGCGGCGCTGGTGCTGAGCGGCGTGGGCCTGGCGGTCTGCGGCGTGATCCTGCAGCACATCGTGCGCAACCGTTTCGTCGAGGCCGGCACCTCGGGCGGGCTGGATGCGGCCAAGCTCGGCATCCTGGTCTCGCTGACCTGGTTGCCGGCCGCGGGCACGCTGGCGCGGATGCTGTTCGCGCTGGCCTTCTGCCTGGCCGCCAGCCTGCTGTTCGTCGCCATCATCCGCCGCATCCGCTTTCGCAACACGGTGCTGGTGCCGGTGATCGGCCTGACCTATGGCAGCGTGCTGAGCGCGCTGGCCGAGTTCTACGCCTACCAGCACAACATCCTGCAGAGCATGCGCGGCTGGCTGCTGGGCGACTTCTCCAAGGTCGTGCAGGGCCATTACGAGATCATCTACCTGATCCTGCCGGTGGTGGCGCTGAGCTATCTGTATGCGCATCGCTTCACCCTGCTGGGCATGGGCGAGGACATGGCCACCAGCCTGGGGCTGGGCTATGCGGCCACCGCCGCCCTGGGCCTGCTGCTGGTGGCGGTGACGGTGGCGGCCACGGTCATCACGGTCGGGGCGATTCCCTTCGTCGGGCTGGTGGTGCCGAACCTGGTCGCGCTGCGCTATGGCGAGAACCTGAGCCGCACCCTGCCGATCGTCGCGCTGGGCGGGGCCAGCCTGCTGCTGGCCTGCGACATCGCCGGGCGGCTGCTGATCTACCCGTTCGAGGTGCCGATCGGCCTGACCGCCGGCGGCGTCGGGGGCCTGCTGTTCCTGCTGCTGATCCTGCGGGGGCTGCGTTGATGATGACGATGCGTGGCTCGATCGTGCGCCGGGCGGCGCTGCCGGTGCTCGTGATACTGGCGCTGGTCTTCGTGTTCGCCGGCTCGGGGCTGGACTTCGGCTATGTGATCCCGAAGCGGCTGCTGCGGCTGGCGGCCATCGGGGTCGGCGGCGTCTGCGTCGCGTTGTCGGCCATCGTGTTCCAGACCCTGGTCAACAACCGCATCCTGACGCCGGCGGTGATGGGCTACGAGGCGGTCTACCTGCTGTGGCAGTCGCTGCTCCTGCTGCTGCTGGGCACGCATGGGCCGGCCCTGCTGGGCGCGAGCGGCGGCTTCCTGGTCGCGCTGCTGCTGATGCTGGGCTATTCGTGGGCCTTGCAGCGCTGGCTGCTGGGTGATGGCGGGAGCGATGTCTACCGGCTGCTGCTGCTCGGCCTGGTGCTGACGATGATGATCGGCACCGCCACGCAGTTCATCCAGCTGCGCATCAGCCCCGGCGAGTTCGCGGTGCTGGAGCATCTGAGCAACACCTCCTTCAACCGGGTGCGGCCCGAGACCCTGCTCTATGCAGCGCTGGCGCTCGCGGCGGTGTGCCTGCTGGCGCGCAAGACGCTGCCGGTGCTGGACGTGCTGGCGCTGGGGCCCGAACAGGCGCAGTCGCTGGGGGTCGAGCATGGCCGGCAGATGCGTTTCCTGCTGGCGCTGATCGCGATCCTGGTCGCGGTCTCCACCAGCCTGATCGGGCCGACGGCCTTCATGGGCATCTTCGTCGCGCATATCGCCTATGCGCTGGCCGGCAGCAGCCGGCACCGCGTCACCCTGCCGCTGGCCTGCGCGGTCGCGATCGCGATCTTCATCGTCGCTCAGCTGCTGGTTGAGCATGTCTTCAACTACAAGACCACCGTCGGCATCCTGATCAATCTGGTGTGCGGCGCGTACTTTCTCGCGCTGACGGTCCGTGCCCGAGGGAGCGCCGCATGATCACCGTCCGCCAGCTGAGCAAGAGCTATGGAGGCCGCTCGGTGCTGTCCGGCGTCGACGCCGAGTTCCCGGCCGGGCGCGTCAGCTCGCTGATCGGGCCCAATGGCGCCGGCAAGTCGACCCTGCTGATGCTGATGGCGCGGCTGCTGCAGCCCAGCAGCGGCGAGATCCTGCTGGAAGGCCGCCCGGTCGCGGATATCGCGGTGGCCGACTATGCGCGCCAGGTCGCGACCCTGCGCCAGTCGCCGGGTTTTAGCCTGCGCCTGACGGTGGAGGAGCTGGTCGCCTTCGGCCGTTTCCCGCATGGGCGGGGCCGGCTGGGCGCCGAGGACCATCAAGCGATCGACGCGGCCCTGGACTTCCTGGGGCTGGCGCCGTTGCGGCGCGCCTATCTCGACGAGCTCAGCGGCGGCCAGCGCCAGATGGCCTTCCTGGCGATGACCATCGCGCAGCAGACCCCGGTGCTGCTGTTGGACGAGCCGCTGAACAACCTCGACATGAAGCATGCGGTGCAGATCATGCGCGCGCTGCGCCGCCTGTGCGACGAGCAGGGCCGCACCGTGGTGCTGGTGATCCACGACATCAACTTCGCCGCCAACTACTCCGACCACATCGTCGCACTGAAGGGCGGGGCGCTGCGCTTCAGCGGCCCGGCCGAGCATGTCTTGACCGAGCCGAGCTTGGCCGATCTGTACGAGCTGGACTTCGAGATCCTGCGCAGCGAGCGCGCCTGGCTGTGCAACTACTTCAACCCTCAAGGAGCATGAACCTCATGAATCCCAAGCGCAGGCGCTGCAGCCTGTTCCTGGCCAGTGCGGCGGCGAGCTTGCTGCTGCTGCAAGGCTGCGGCCAGCAGACGGCCGAGTCGTCCCGGCAGGCCGCCACGGCGCTGGCCGCGCCCATCACCATCGAGCACCAGCTGGGCCGCACCGTGATCGCGCAGCGCCCGCAGCGGGTCGCGGTGCTGGACATGAACGAGGCCGATTTCCTGGACCAGCTCGGCGTGCCGATCGCCGGCATGGCCAAGGACTACGTGCCGCATTTCCTGGCCCGCTACAAGGAAGCCGCCGAGGTGCAGGACCTGGGCGCCATCGTCCAGCCGAATGTGGAGCGCGTGCATGCGCTCAAGCCCGATCTGGTGCTGATGACGCCGATCCAGGCCAGCCATTACCAGGAGCTGAGCGAGATCGCGCCGACCCTGCATTTCGACGTGGATTTCAGGAACAGCCAGCAGGGCCATATCGCCGCGGTGAAGAGCCATCTGCTGACCCTGGGCCGCATCTTCGGCAAGGAGGCGCTGGCCGAGCGCAAGGCCGCCGAGCTCGACGCCAAGGTGGCGCAGGCCCGCGGCGTGACCGAGGGGCGGCCCGAGAAGGCCCTGATCGTGCTGCACAACAACGGCGCCTTCAGCTCCTTCGGGGTGCGCTCGCGCTACGGCTTCGTGTTCGACGCGTTGGGCGTCAAGCCGGCCAGCAGCGCCGCCGAGGCCAGCCTGCATGGCCAGCCGATCTCCAGCGAGTTCATCCAGCAGGCCGATCCCGACATCCTCTACGTGGTCGACCGCACGGCCGTGATGGAGCGCCGAGCGGTGATGAATGCCGAGCGCATGGGCAACCCGCTGCTGCGCCAGACCAAGGCCTGGAAGAACGGCCGCGTGGTCTTCGTCGACGCCGATGCCTGGTACATCACGGCCGCCAGCGTCAGCTCGCTGCAGATCGTCATCGACGATGTGCTGAAGGGCTACCGGCCTTAAACCAAGCCCGACCCGATCCACGGGTTCGACTTGATGCGGGAATGATTCTCAATCCTGCGATGTCGGACCCCGATTTCTCTTCCCCTCTTTTTCTTCTTCTTCATCCGTATCCAGGAGTCCGACTTGACCCCATCCTCCCATGTCCCTTTCTTCGCCCTCAACTACTGCGCCGCCATCGCGGGGCTGAGCCTGGCCGCGATGGCGCAGGCGGCCGAACCGACGCAGCAGGACCGCGCTGCGGATGCGCCTGCGGCCGCGCTGCCGACGGTGCGAGTCAAGGCGCAAGCCGGGCCGGCGACCAAGGTCTATCCGGGCGGGCAGGTGGCGACCGAGGGCCGTGTCGGCCTGCTGGGCGACAAGGACTTCATGGAGACGCCGTTCAGCGTCATCAGCTACACCAGCCAGCTGATTGCCGACCGGCAGGCCAAGGACCTCACCGAGGTGATCGCCGGCACCGACCCGACGGTGTTCAGCAACGGCGTCACCGGCGCCTGGAGCGAGAACTACTCGATCCGCGGCTTCAGTGCCGGCACCGCCGACATCACGGTCGGCGGCCTGTTCGGCATGGCGCCTTACTACCGCACCTCGCCCGAGATGTATGAGCGCGTCGAGGTGCTCAAGGGCCCGTCGGCCCTGCTCAACGGCATGCCGCCCGGCGGCTCGGTGGGCGGCGCCATCAATCTGGTGCCCAAGCGTGCCGGCGATGCGGCGCTGACCCGCCTCACGGCGACCTATCTGTCCGACGCGCAGCTGGGCCTGCATCTCGACATGGGGCGGCGCTTCGGCGAGCACAAGCAATGGGGTCTGCGCTTCAACGGCGTCTACCGGGATGGCGAAGCCTCGGTCAAGCGGCAGGAGAAGAAGGTGCAGCTGGCCTCGCTGGGCCTGGACTGGCGCGGCGAGCGCGTGCGCGTGGCCGCGGACCTGTACAGCAGCGACGACCAGATCGATGGTCCGGCGCGCGGCATCAACCTGGCGCCCGGGCTGGGCGTGCCCCGGCCGCCCAAGCCCGACACCCTGATCAACCCGGCCTGGGGTTTCGTCGAGACCAAGGACCGGGGCGCGATGCTGCGCGGCGAGTTCGAGCTGGGCGAGCGGATCACGGCCCACGCGGCCCTCGGCAGCAGCAAGACCCGCTACAAGTACAACGGCACGATGCTGGCCCAGCTGCTCGACACCGCCGGCAACTACCGCACCTCGATCGGCCAACTGGCCTTCGAGGTCGACAAGAAATCGGCCGAGCTGGGCCTGCGCGGCAGCTTCCGCACCGGCGACATCGGCCACAGCCTGAACCTGAGCCTCAGCCATTACGAGCAGCAGCAGGACGACTATGGGCGCCGCACCGTGCCCGGGGCCGACTGGACCACCAACCTCTACCAGCCGGTGTGGGGGTCGGCCGTGCCCTTCGTCGCGCCGCAGATCCTCAAGACGGCGCTGCGCCTGAACAGCTACGGTGTCGCGGACACCCTGTCCTTCGCGCAGGACCGGGTGCAGCTGACCCTGGGGCTGCGCCGCCAGGACGTGGTCAGCGACGGTTTCAGCATCGTGACCGGGGCCAGGACCTCGCGCTATGACCAGGGCGCGACGACGCCGGCGGTGGCCCTGCTGGTGAAGGCGAGCGGCAACATCTCGATCTACGCCAACTACATCGAGGGTTTCAGCCAGGGCGCCAGGGCGCCAATGGACGCCGCCAATGCGGGCGAGGAGTTCGCGCCCTACAAGACCAAGCAGCAGGAGCTGGGTCTCAAGCTGGATCTGGGCGACTTTGCGCACACGCTCAGCCTGTACCAGATCAAGCGCCCCAGCAGCTACACCGATCCGGTCAGCAAGGTCTTCTCCTTCGGCGGCGAGCAGCGCAACCGGGGCCTGGAATGGAGCTTCTTCGGCACGGCCCTGCGCGGCCTGCGCCTGATGGGCGGGGCCGCCTATGTCGACCCCAAGCTGACCAAGACCGCCGGCGGCGTGAATCAGGGCCGGCAGGCCACCGGCGTCGCCAAGCTGCAGGCCAAGCTGGGCGGTGAATGGGACCTGCCCGCGCTGCCGGGCCTGACCCTGACGGCCAATGCGACCTCGGTGTCCAAGCAGTACATCAGCGCCGACAATGCCCTGTGGGTGCCGGGCCGCACCACCTATGACCTCGGCGCGCGCTATGCCGGCCACGCCTTCGGCCTGCCGCTGACCCTGCGCGCCAATATCGCCAATGTGACGAACAAGGCCTACTGGGGCATGCCGCTGCTGTCCAGCCTGGCGCTGGGCGCGCCGCGCACCCTGATGGTCTCGGCGACGGTGGATCTGTGACCGGGCGGCCGGGCGCGGCCGCGCCCGGCCACATCCGGTGAAACCCGGCCAAAGCCCTCCGGGCCCGTTTGCCCATCGGTGAAGACGCGCATGCGAAGCCCGGTGCTTCGCGGGAACAATGCGCGCTCGCTCGCCTCCTGGTCCACGGGTTTTGCCGATGTCGTTGCTGTTGCGCTGTCTTGCTGCCGTCCTCTCCTCTGCCTTGGCCCTGTGTTGCGGGAGCGTGATGGCGGCCGACGGCCCCTCGCTGGCGCGCATCAAGGCCACCGGCGTGGTCGTGATCGGCTACCGGCCGGCCTCGTTGCCCTTTTCCTATCTGGATGCCCGGCTCAAGCCGATCGGCTATTCGATCGAGCTGTGTGATCGCGTGATCGCGGCGCTGAAGGTAAGGCTCAAACTGCCCGAGCTGGAGACCAAGCGCATCGCGGTCGGCTCGGCCACGCGCATGCCGCTGGTGGCCAACGGCACCCTGGACATGGAATGCGGCATCACGACCAATACCGCCGAGCGTGCGCGCGCCCAGGCCTTCTCGGTCACCACCTTCGTGGCCGAGACCAAGCTGCTGTCGCGCGGCGGCGACCGTTTCCAGAGCCTGGCCGATCTGCGCGGCAAGCCGGTGGCCTCGACCATCGGCACCACCAGCATCCAGTACCTGCACAGCGTCAACGAGCAGCAGGACCTGGGCTTTCGCATCATCGCGGGCCTGGACGATCCCGAGGCCTTTCATCTGCTGCAGACCGGCCGCGCGCGCGCCTTCATGATGGACGATGTGCTGCTGCGCAGCCTGCTGGCCCAGCTGCCCAGCGCCGAGGACTATGCGATCTCCGAGCGCGCGCTGACCGTCGAGCCCTATGGCATCGGCCTGAACCGCGATGACCCGGACTTCAAGAAGCTGGTCGATGAGGTGCTGGTCGGCCTGTACCGCAGCGGCGAGATCTTCGCCATCTACAAGCGCTGGTTCGAGTCGCCGATCCCGCCCAAGGGCCTGAACCTGAAGATGCCGATGAGCGAGGCCTTCAAGCGCGTGATCGCGAACCCGACCGACACGCCCGATCCGGCCTTCTACCGCTGAGCCTCAGCGGAAGCTGTCGATCTCGATGCCGAGCCGGTGCAGCTTGTCGTAGAGGGTCTTCTTCGCGATCCCGAGCAGCTCCATCGCAGCCGGCACCTTGCCCTGGGTGCGGCGCAGCGCCTGCTCGATCAGGGTCTTCTCGACCAGGTCCATCTGGCGCGCCAGGTTCAGCGGCGGCATGTCCTGCAGCGCGCTGGCGCCGTCCAGGTTGTCCAGCGCCAGCACGAAGCGGTCCGCGGCATTGCGGATCTCGCGCACATTGCCGGGCCAGTCATGCGCCATCAGCTCGCGCAGGCGCTCGGCGCTCAGCTCCGGCGCGGCGCGCTCGTAGCGCGCGCAGGCCTGGGCAACGAAATGCTGGAACAAGAGCGGGATGTCCTCGCGCCGCTCGCGCAGCGGCGGGATCTGCAGCATCGCGACGTTCAGGCGGTAGTAGAGGTCGCTGCGAAAGCGCCCCTGCTCGCCCATCTCGCGCAGATCGGCCTTGCTGGCGGCGACGAAGCGCACATTGATCGGCAGCTCCTCGTTCGAGCCCAGGCGCTCCAGGCGCCGCTCCTGCAGCACGCGCAGCAGCTTGATCTGCAGCGCGATCGGCATGGTCTCGATCTCGTCCAGCAGCAGGGTGCCGCCGTTGGCATGCTCGATCTTGCCGATGCGGCGCTTCGCGGCCGAGGTGAAGGAGCCGGGCTCATGGCCGAACAGTTCGCTCTCGAACAGGGCTTCGGGCAGGCCGCCGCAGTTGATCGCGACGAAGTTGCGGTCGCGCCGCGCGCTCTGGTCGTGCAGGCAGCGCGCCACCAGCTCCTTGCCGGTGCCGGTCTCGCCCAGGATCATCACGTCGGCCGAGGTGCCGGCCAGGTTCAGGATCTGGCGCCGCAGCTGCTGCATCGCCGGCGAATTACCCAGCAGCGCGGCCTCGATGCCGTTGGCGCGCTGCAGCTGGGCGCGCAGGTCCTCGGCCGCGCTGCGCAGCAGGCGCGTGTCCAGCGCGCGCCGCGCGGTGTCGATCAGGCGCTCGGGCGCGAAGGGTTTCTCGATGAAGTCGTAGGCGCCGTCGCGCATCGCCTGCACCGCCATCGCCACATCGCCATGCGCGGTGATCAGGATCACCGGGATGCCCGGGTCGACCGACTGCACATGGGCCTGCAGCGCGCGCCCGTCCATGCCGGGCAGGCGCACATCGCTGATCACGATGATCTGCGCGCCGGCGCCGATATGCGGCAGGGCCTCCTCCGCCGAGCGGCAGGGCGTGACCGTCAGGCCGGCCAGCTCCAGGGTCTGGGTCAGGCTGACCCGGACCGGCAGATCGTCCTCGACGAAGACGACGCTGTATCCCTCAAACATGCTGTGACTCTTCCTCTACTGCTTCCCAGGTGACGACGGCCAGATCGAACTCGAAGGCCATGCCCTGCGGCTGGGGGACGGCGCGCAGGGTGCCGCCGAACTCATGCACGATTTTCGACGAGATCACCAGGCCCAGGCCCAGGCCCTCGCCGGCGGGCTTGGTGGTGAAGAAGGGCTCGAACAGGCGCGGCTGCAGCGCCGCATCCAGCCCGCGGCCGCTGTCGGCCACGCGCACCAGCACCCGGTCCTTGCCCAGCGGCTCGGCCGCGACACGCAGGCGCCGCTCCGGCTCGCCCTTCATTGCATCCAGCGCGTTGCCCAGCAGGTTCACCAGCACCTGCTCGAGCCGGTTGCCCTCGCAATGCACGCGCAGGCCCGGCGGCACCTCCAGCTGTAGCTCCACCTGCTCCTCGCGCAGGCGGTGCTGCACCAGCAGCAGCGCGTTGTGCGCCGCGTCCAGCAGCGAGATCGGCGCGGCCAGCAGCTCGGCACGGCGCGCGAAGTTCTTCAGCTGGCGCGTGATCTGCCCCATGCGCTCCACCATCTGGTCCATGATGCGCAGGTTCTCGGCCACCGCCTGCTGGCGCCCGCCCTCCAGCAGCAGCTGCGAATTGCGCGCCAGCGCGCGCAGCGCGGTCAGCGGCTGGTTCACCTCGTGCGAGATGCCGGCCGACATCTGGCCCAGCGCCGCCAGCTTGCCTGCCTGCACCAGTTCGTCCTCGGCCTGGATGCGCTGCGCGATCTGGCGCTTCAGCTCCGCATTGGCGCTGCGCAGCTCGGCCGTGCGCATGTCCACCACCCGCTCCAGCTGGCCATGGGCCTGCTGCAGCTCGGCCTTGGCCTGGAACAGCTGGCGCAGCGCGCGCCGCCGCGAGGCGAGGTAGAGCGCCAGCAGGCCCAGGCAGGCGCCGAAGGCCGCGCCGCTCCAGCCGGCGTTGCGCGCTTGGCGCCAGACCTCGGTCGGGTCCGACAGCGCCACCATGCGCAGGCCCAGCGGCACCATCAGCCGCTCCTGCGCCAGCAGCAGCGGGCCCTCGATCAGGCGCGGCTTGTTCTCCAGCGGCGGCACCCGCAGCAGGCTGGCATTGGTGCCCGACAGCAGGCGCTGCGCGACGCCGACGCTGGTGAAGGGCGAGGCCGGGTAGCGCCCGCTGGCGCGCAGCGCCTGGCGCCGGTCCTCGTCGGCCTGGCCCAGCACGAAGTATTTCCAGTAGGGCACCGAGCTCATGATGATCACGTCCTGCTCGTCCGCGACCAGCAGGCGCTCGCCCTGGGTGCGCAGGCCCAGGTCCACCCAGGTGGCCTCCAGCGGCGCCAGGCTCAGGCGCACGACGATCACGCCCAGCAGCGCCTCCTGCTGGCGCACCGGCTGCAGCAGGTAGAAATCGGTGCCGCGGCTGGCCGCGTCGCTGGCGAAGAAATGCCGCACATCGGCATCGATCGCGGCCTGCAGCCCGTCCGGTGCGGGGCTCGCGTCGCTGGCGGCCAGCACGCGGGCCCGCGCGTCGGTCACCAGGATCTGCATCGTGCCGGCGCGCACATTGACCCTCGCCAGGGTCTGCGCGGCCTGGCGGCGCAGCGCAGTGTCCTGCGGCGTCTTTAGCAGCGCGAGCAGCTGATCGTCGATCGCCAGCAGGCTGGGCAGATAGGCATGCCGTCCCAGCTCCGCCTCCAGATTCGAGGCATAGAGCTCCAGCCGCTCGTTCGCCAGCGCCTCCAGATGGGCCAGGCCGGCATGCTCGCTCAGGCGCTGGCCCGAGACCCAGCCCAGCAGCATCAGGCCCAGGGTCGCGTAGATGAAGAAGCCGGGTCGGTTCAGGCGCCGGCCCAGCCGGTCCCTCAGGGACGCGAAATAGAAACGATCGGGAAAGAGAGCCATGGCGGGTGATGCAATGCCGCGCAGTGTGCCCAATGTGCCGCGTGCTGTCGCGCCCGCCACAGCGCTTTTTTGACCGAAGCGGAAAACCGCACCGGGCGCCTCGGGTGGAGTGTGGATTTCCGCCCTGTTGTGCGGCCCCTCCTGGGGCATGCCGGTGTCAGGCTGGTGAATCGCGCGTCATTCGGGGGCTAAACCTCGGTACTTACCCGCGGAAATCTGTTTTTGGCATATGGCTTGCATTCAGGGGACCTCAGTAGGCGGCCGGTCCGTCGCAAATCTGAAGGGGTTCCATGGAGATTTTTTTCCAGCAAATCATCAACGGCCTGGTGCTGGGGAGCATGTATGCGTTGGTGGCGTTGGGGTACACGATGGTGTACGGGATCATCAACCTGATCAATTTTGCGCATGGCGAGATCCTGATGGTGGGAGCGCTGGTGGCGTGGACGGTGATCACGGCGCTGGAGGGTTCGGGGCTGCCGGGCTGGTCGCTGATGCTGATCGGGGCGGTGTGCGCGATCGTGGTGTGCACGGTCCTGAACTTCACGGTGGAGAAGATCGCGTATAGGCCGCTGCGCAACGCGCCGCGCCTGGCCCCGCTGATCACGGCCATGGGCATGAGCCTGCTCTTGCAGACCCTGGCGATGATCATCTGGAAGCCCAACCCCAAGCCCTTCCCGCTGCTCTTGCCGACCACGCCGTTTGATCTGGGCGGCCCGGTGATCACGGTCACCCAATGCCTGATCCTGGGGCTGACGGTGATGATCCTGGCCGGACTGATCTATCTGGTGAACCACACCAAGCTGGGCCGCGCGATGCGGGCCACGGCGGAGAACCCGCGCGTGGCGGGGCTGATGGGGGTGAAGCCGGACTTCGTGATCTCGGCCACCTTCGTGATCGGCGCGGCGCTGGCCGCGGTGGCCGGCATCATGTGGGCGGCCAACTACGGCACGGTGCAGCACTCGATGGGCTTCCTGCCGGGGCTGAAGGCCTTCACCGCGGCGGTGCTGGGCGGCATCGGCAACCTGGCCGGGGCCATGGTGGGCGGCATCCTGCTGGGCCTGATCGAAGCCATCGGCGCCGGCTATCTCGGTGAGCTGACCGGCGGTGTGCTGGGCAGCCATTACGCCGACATCTTCGCCTTCATCGCGCTGATCCTGGTGCTGACCCTGCGACCGTCCGGCCTGCTGGGCGAACGCGTGGCCGACCGCGCCTGATATGAACCACCCCCTACGCGCTGCGCGCGCCCCCTCAAGGGGGCAACACCGGCAGCCCGGCAAAGCCGGATCTGCGGTGTTCGCTTGGGAATGCAAATGGCTGCGAGGCCATCGCTGAGGAGTCTTCCATGCAAAAGAACAAACTGATCGTCTTCGTGCTGGCCGCCGTCGGCCTGCTGCTGGTGCCGCTGTTTGCACAGCAGTTCGGCAACGGCCCGGTGCGCATCATCGACCTGGCCCTGCTGTACGTGCTGCTGGCCCTGGGCCTGAACATCGTGGTGGGCTATGCGGGCCTGTTGGACCTGGGCTATGTGGCCTTCTACGCGCTGGGGGCCTATATGTTCGGCCTCTTGGCCAGCCCGCACCTGAGCGAGAACTTCGAGGCCTTCAAGGCCGCCTTCCCCGACGGGCTGCACTCGCCGCTGTGGATTGTGATCCCGCTGGGGGCGGCGCTGGCCGGCTTCTTCGGCATGGTGCTGGGCGCACCCACCCTGAAGCTGCGCGGCGACTACCTGGCCATCGTGACCCTGGGGTTCGGCGAGATCATCCGCGTGTTCCTGAACAACCTGGAGCACCCGGTCAACATCACCAACGGCCCGCGCGGCATCGGCCAGATCGACGCCATCCACTTCTGGGGGTTCGACCTGGGCAAGACGCACGAGTTCTTCGGCATCACCTTCCCCTCGGTCACCCTGTACTACTACCTGTTCCTGGCCCTGGTGGTCGGCTCCGTGCTGATCTGCTATCGCCTGGAGACCTCGCGCATCGGCCGCGCCTGGATGGCCATCCGCGAGGACGAGATCGCCGCCAAGGCCATGGGCATCAACACCCGCAACATGAAGCTCTTGGCCTTCGGCATGGGCGCCACCTTCGGCGGCGTGGCGGGCAGCATGTTCGCCGCCTTCCAGGGCTTCGTCAGCCCCGAGTCCTTCAGCCTGCAGGAATCCATCATGATCGTCGCGATGGTCGTGCTGGGCGGCATCGGCCATATCCCGGGCGTGATCCTCGGGGCGCTGCTCTTGGCCGCGCTGCCCGAGGTGCTGCGCTATGTGGCCGGCCCGCTGCAGCAGATGACCGACGGCCGCCTGGACGCCGCCATCCTGCGCCAGCTCTTGGTGGCGCTGGCGATGATCTCCGTGATGCTGCTGCGTCCGCGCGGCCTGTGGCCCTCGCCCGAACATGGCAAGGGCGCGCCGAGCAAGAAGTGATGACGAGCAACGAGCAGCAGCACCAGGAGCACCAGCAATGACAACAACGACGGATACCGTGCTGAGCGTCAAGGGCGTGTCCAAGCGCTTCGGCGGCCTGCAGGCCCTCGCGGACGTGGGCATCGAGATCAAGGCCGGCCAGGTCTACGGCCTGATCGGCCCCAACGGCGCGGGCAAGACCACCTTCTTCAACGTTATCACGGGTCTCTACACCCCGGACGGCGGGAGCTTCGAGCTCGGCGGCAGCCCCTACACCCCGCAGGCGGTGCACCAGGTGGCCAAGGCCGGCATCGCGCGCACCTTCCAGAACATCCGGCTCTTCGCCGAGATGACCGCGCTGGAGAACGTGATGGTGGGCCGCCATGTGCGCACCCATTCGGGCCTGCTGGGGGCGGTCTTCCGCACCCCGGGCTTCAAGCGAGAGGAGGGCCAGATCGCCCAGCGCGCCCAGGAGCTGCTGGACTATGTGGGCATCGGCAAGTACGCGGACTTCAAGGCCCGCACCCTGAGCTATGGCGACCAGCGCCGCCTGGAGATCGCGCGGGCCCTGGCCACCGACCCCAAGCTGATTGCGCTGGACGAGCCGGCCGCGGGCATGAACGCCACCGAGAAGGTCGTGCTGCGGGAGCTGATCGACCGCATCCGCAAGGACGGCCGCACCATCCTCTTGATCGAGCATGACGTGAAGCTGGTGATGGGCCTGTGCGACCGGGTCACGGTGCTGGACTACGGCAAGCAGATCGCCGAGGGCACGCCCGCGGACGTGCAGAGCAACCCCAAGGTGATCGAGGCCTACCTCGGCGCAGGCCATGCCGCGCACTGAACAGGAAGCAAAGAACATGGCTGAGAACAAAGAGATCCTGCTCAAGGTCAGCGGGCTGAAGGTGGCCTATGGCGGCATCCAGGCCGTCAAGGGCGTGGACTTCGAGGTGCGCCAGGGCGAGCTGGTGAGTCTGATCGGGGCCAACGGGGCGGGCAAGACCACGACGCTGAAGGCGGTGACGGGGCTGCAGCCGGTGGCCGAGGGGCAGATCCACTTCATGGGCAAGCCCTTGAAGGGGCAGGGGGCCTGGGACCTGGTCAAGCAGGGGCTGGTGATGGTGCCCGAGGGGCGCGGCACCTTCACCCGCATGACCATCACCGAGAACCTGCAGATGGGCGCCTACATCCGCAACGACAAGGCCCAGATCGAGGCCGACATCGAGCGCATCTTCGGTATCTTCCCCAGACTCAGGGAGCGCAGGAACCAGCTGGCGGGCACGATGAGCGGCGGCGAGCAGCAGATGCTGGCGATGGGCCGCGCGCTGATGACGCAGCCCAAGGTGCTGCTGCTGGACGAGCCCAGCATGGGCCTGAGCCCGATCATGGTGGACAAGATCTTCGAGGTGGTCAACGACATCCACGGCCAGGGCGTGACGGTGCTCTTGGTGGAGCAGAACGCCAGCCGGGCGCTGCAGCTGGCCAACCGCGGCTATGTGATGGAGAGCGGGCTGATCACGATGACGGGGGAGGGCAAGACCTTGCTCAATGATCCCAAGGTGCGGGCTGCCTATCTGGGCGAATGATGTTTTTCTAGAGAGCGAGCGGGATTCCCGCTCGGCTCGACGAGGGACGACCGCCCGCGCGTCCACCACCGCTATCCCCATGCGGCTCGCCGGCCGGGCACATACAAAACTCTGTATCGAGCGACTTTCCATGATGAAACCTGCATTGAAGACGAGCGTTTCCCTGTTGCTGCTGGCCCTTGGCAGCGGGGCGATGGCGCAGGAGCTGGTGGTGAAGATCGGCCACGTGGGCCCGACCAGCGGTGCAATCGCCCACCTGGGCAAGGACAATGAGCTGGGCGCGCGCATGGCCATCGACGACCTGAACGCCAAGGGCGTGACGATCGGTGGCAAGAAGGCCAAGTTCGAGCTGCTGGCCGAAGACGATGCCGGCGATCCGAAGCAGGGCACGGCCGCGGCTCAGAAGCTGACCGACTCCAAGGTCAACGGCGTGGTCGGCCACCTGAACTCGGGCACCTCGATCCCGGCCTCCAAGGTCTACAGCGACGCCGGCGTGCCGCAGATCAGCCCCTCGGCCACCAACCCCAAATTCACCCGCAACGGCTACAAGACCACCTTCCGCGTCGTGGCCGATGACGTGCATCTGGGCGGCACCCTGGGCAAGTACGCCGTCAGCACGCTGAAGGGCAAGAACATCGCCGTGATCGACGACCGCACCGCCTACGGCCAGGGCGTCGCCGACGAGTTCGAGAAGGGCGTCAAGGCCTCCGGCGGCAAGGTCGTCGGCCGCGAGTTCACCAACGACAAGGCCACGGATTTCACCGCCATCCTGACCAGCCTGAAGGCCAAGAAGCCCGACGTGGTCTTCTTCGGCGGCATGGACGCGGTGGCCGGCCCGATGCTGCGCCAGATGAAGCAGCTGGGCATCGAAGCCAAGTTCATGGGCGGCGACGGCATCTGCACCGGCGAGCTGCCCAAGCTCTCGGCCGGCACGATGGCCGACAGCCAGGTCGTCTGCGCCGAGGCCGGTGGCGTCGAGGGCGAGTCGAAGAAGTCGCTCGAAGAGTTCAAGACCAAGTTCAAGAGCAAGTACAAGGTCGACGTGCAGATCTACGCACCTTATGTCTACGACGCGGTCAATGTGCTGGCCGCGGCGATGGTCAAGGCCGGCTCGTCCGAGCCCGCCAAGTACCTGCCGGTGCTGGCCAAGACCGAAGGCTACAAGGGCGTGACCGGCACGATCACCTTCGACAACAAGGGCGACATCAAGAATGGCGCCCTGACCTTGTTCACCTACAAGGCCGGTGCCCGCGAGCAGATCGCCGTGGTGCGCTGAGCCAACAAGCTTGTTTCGCTGATGTGAAGGAAGGCGGCCCTCGGGCCGCCTTTTTTCTAGCACCGCGCTGCCTGCGCACAAGCATGTTGGCGCCGGGGAAAACCCCTCCGGGAAGGTGGGGACTGGCTTCTAGAATCGAAACCAGTTTTCAGATCCTTTCGAAGGGAGTTTCCATGGCCACTGCCCGCAGCGGCAAGTCCAGCAGCAGCAAGGCCGGCGAGCCCGGTGGCGAGACCTCCGGCGTGCGCGTGCTCAAGAAATACCCGAACCGCCGGCTCTACGACACCAAGACCAGCAGCTACATCACCCTGGCCGACGTCAAGGCCATGGTGCTGGACGCGCAGGACTTCGAGGTGCGGGACGCCAAGTCCGGCGAGGACCTGACCCGCTCCATCCTGCTGCAGATCATCCTCGAGGAAGAGACCGGCGGCGTGCCGATGTTCAGCACCGGGGCGCTGTCGCAGATCATCCGCTTCTACGGCCATGCGATGCAGGGCGTGATGGGGGCCTATCTCGAGAAGAACATGCAGGCCTTCACCGACCTGCAGACCCAGTTCGCCGAGCAGAGCAAGGGCCTGGCCTTCAGCCCCGAGGCCTGGACCCAGTTCATGACCGGGCAGGCGCCGATGATGCAGGGCCTGATGGGCGGCTATATGGAGCAGAGCAAGAACCTGTTCGA
Organism: Roseateles sp. DAIF2; assembly: GCF_015624425.1. Classification (NCBI taxonomy): domain Bacteria; kingdom Pseudomonadati; phylum Pseudomonadota; class Betaproteobacteria; order Burkholderiales; family Sphaerotilaceae; genus Roseateles; species Roseateles sp. DAIF2. The sequence goes on from NZ_CP049919.1 coordinate 2,180,080, forward strand.
GCAGATGCAGGAACAGATGAAGAACGCGGGCGCCATGTTCCCGGGCATGCCGGGGTTTCCGGGCAAAAAGCCCTGACGGCCCTGAGAGCCCTGAGCCCGCCACCAACAACAAAGGCCCTCGAGACGAGGGCCTTTTCGCTTTCCGCAGCGGCCGGTCGGTGGGACTCAGGCCGGCTTGTTCTTCAGCTTGCCCTTGGGCATCACGGCCGTGATGGGCGCGACGGGCCGGGTGGAGACGGAGGACGACTCCTTGACGGGGCTGCTGTCCTTCTTTGGCTTCTTGTTGGCCTTGTCGTTGCGTTGTTCGCCTTTTGGCATGTCTTGAGTTCCTTCCTATGAAGCGTTCGATGGGATTCGGTGGTTGCCGCGGCTCGCGCATCCGCATGCCTGGCCGAGATGAGCACTCTACTACCGCTTCGGGGCCGGCCTCGCTCCTCGAAGTCGCTGGCAGTGGCCTGACCATCGGCCAGGTGTCCCGGGTGATCAAGCTCCGTCGCGTCGGCGATTGAACTTGCGGGCGGGCCCGGCCCGGAAGGGGCTGGGTCTATTTCCGCGTCGAACCGCGGATCCATTCTTCCATCCAGTCGGATCCGTTGACATTGGCGGGCCGGGCGTTTTGATCGATCGTCATGGCTTGTGCTCCTTTGCTCGCCCCAGGTGCAACCAGGGCTGGGTGAAATCTAGGTCCGGGGTCCTCAAGCCCGTGACGAGAGAAGCCGCGCCAGCGTCAAGATGTTGTCAAAGCCTCGGAAACGAAGAGGCGAGTCGACATCGCTAGAGGCTGGCGCCCTTGCTTCGAGGGCGCTCCTCGTCCCGCAGCCGGCTGCGCAGGAAGTCGATGAAGACGCGCACCTTGGGCGACAGGTGGCGGCCGCTGGGCCAGACCGCGCTGAAGCGGCCGGCGGGGCGTGGGTCGAGTTCCAGGACGGTGCGAAGCTGGCCGTTCTTCAACGGCTCGCGCACCAGAAAGTCCGGCATGCAGCCGATGCCCATGCCGCCGAGCGTCGCGCCACGCACCGCCTCCATATTGTTGAATACCAGGCTGCGGCGCAGCCGCAACGGCGGCGCCTCCATGCCGTCCTGCGCACCCATGCCCAGCGGCCATTCGAGCAGGCGCCGGGAGTTGGGGAAGCGAAAGCGGATGCCGTCATGCCCGTCCAGGTCCGCGACGCGCAGGGGGACGCCGCGGCGCGCCAGGTAGTCCGGTGCGGCGCAGAGCAGGGAGCGGTAGGGCCATAGCGGCAGGCTGACCAGCCGCGAGTCCGGCAGGTCGCCGCTGCGGATGGCGATGTCGATGCCCTCGTCGATCAGATCGACGAGGCGGTCGTTGAAGTCGATGTCCAGCTCCACCTCGGGGTGGCGCTCCAGGAAGTCGGGCAGCAGCGGCAGCAGCAGGTGGTAGGTGACGATGGGGACGCTGATCCGCAGGCGGCCGCGCGGCCGGCCGGCGGCCTGCGAGAGCAGGGCGCGCGCATCGTCCAGCTCGTCCAGGATGCTGCGGCAGCGCTCATGGAACTGCCGGCCCTCCTCGGTCAGCGCGATGCGGCGCGTGCTGCGCTGGAGCAGGCGCACGCCCAGCTCCTGCTCCAACCGCGTGACCGCCTTGCCCACGGCCGAGGCCGAGATCCCCAGCAGCCGCCCGGCGGCGACGAAGCTGCCCAGGTCGGCGCTGCGTACGAAGGCCAGCAGGCCGGAGAGGTTGGTATGGGGCGGGGCGTCCATGGGGCTTGGCGGGATTGTGTGGGCTTGATTGGAGCGTTTTGCTCCGGATTGAAGGGAGTCAAGGCCAGTATTTGCATGAGTGTGGAAATCGTATCTTCAATGGACATCCATGACCTGGGCGGGCCGTCGGCCCGGTCCTCACGATTTCTGCCATGCCATCTCCCGCTTCTTCCGATCTTCATCCCGACCCGCGCCGGCAAGGCCGGGTGCTGCTCTGCGTCTGCATGGCCTCGGCCGCCATGCCCATGGTCTTCACCGGCCCGGCCGTGGCCCTGGGCGGCATCGCGGACGAACTGTCCGCGTCCGCGGCCGCGCTGGCCTGGGTGACCAATGCCTTCATGCTGGCCTTCGGCGGCTGCCTGCTCACCGCGGGCGCGCTGGCCGATCGCATCGGGCGCCGTCGCGTCTTCTTTGCCGGTGCGGCGCTGTTCCTGGCCGCCTCGCTGGCACTGGCCTTCGCGCCCGGCATTTGGGTCTTCAATCTGCTGCGCGGCCTGCAGGGCGTGGCGGGCGCGGCGATCTTCGCCGGCGGCGCCGCCGCGCTGGCCCAGGAGTTCGAGGGCGAGGCCCGCACCGGGGCATTCAGCTGGCTGGGCACCAGCTTCGGCGTCGGGCTGGTGCTGGGGCCGGTCACGGCCGGCGCGCTGGCCGCCGCCTGGGGCTGGCGCGCCATCTTCGTCCTGGTGCTCGCGCTGATGGTGCTGGCGGTGCTGCTGGGCCTGCGCGCGATGCGCGAGTCGCGCGACCCGGGCGCCGGCGCGTTCGATTGGGCCGGGGCCCTGGTCTTCATGCTGGCCCTGACGGCGCTGACCTGCGCCGTGCTGCTGTCGGCGCAGCGCGGCCTGGCGGACCCGCTGGTGCTGGCGGGCTTGGTTGCGGCGGCGCTGCTGTTTGCCGTCTTCGTGGGCATCGAGCGCCGCGCCCCGGCGCCGATGCTGGACCTGTCGCTGTTCCGCTATCGCCGCTTCATCGGCATCCAGCTGCTGGCCGCGGCGCCGGCCTATGCCTTCGTGGTGCTGTTGGTGCTGCTGCCGATCCGCTTCGCCGGCATCGAGGGGCTGGCGCCGGGCCCGACCGGCTGGCTGATGGCGGCGCTGTCGGCGCCGCTGCTGGTGCTGCCGCTGGCGGCCGGGCGGGCGACGCGCTGGTGCTCGCCGGGCACGCTGTGCGGCGCGGGCCTGCTGGTCGCGGCGGCCGGCCTGCTGTGGCTGTCCCAGGCCCGCGACGGGCTGGCGGCGATTCCGGCGATGACGCTGATCGGCATCGGCATCAGCCTGCCCTGGGGGCTGATGGATGGCTTGGCGGTCAGCGTGGTGCCGGTGGAGCGCGCCGGCATGGCGGCGGGCATCTTCAGCACGACCCGGGTGGCGGGCGAGGGCTTGGCGCTGGCCCTGGTCGGGGCCGTGCTGGCGGGACTGATCCGGCAGCGCCTGCCGGCGCTGCCCGACCCCGCGGCCACCGCCGAGCTGCTGGCCGCGGGCCGGCTGGTCGAAGCCCTGCAAGGAGCCGCGGGCCTGGCGCCGCAGCCCCTGGTCCAGGCCTACGAGGCCGCGTTCTCCCGGCTGCTGCAGGGGCTGTCCGCGGTCACGGTGCTGACGGCGCTGGTGGTGCTGGTCTTCTTGCGGCGCCCGGCGGAGACAGCGCGGGCCCGCGACGAGAAATCCTGCGCGGGCGGGGAAGCCCTGGGGCGTGGGCCAGCCCGGTAGCCTCGCTTACAATACCGGCCCAGCTCACCAGCCAGATCGCCCGGCGGAACCCAAATGGAATCAACGACTTACGACCCCGCCGCCGCCAAGGCCGCCCCCAAGATTGGCTTCGTATCGCTGGGCTGCCCGAAGGCTTTGACCGATTCCGAGCTGATCCTGACCCAGCTGCGTGCGGAGGGCTATGAGACCTCGAAGACCTTCGCCGGCGCGGATCTGGTGATCGTCAACACCTGCGGCTTCATCGACGATGCGGTCAAGGAAAGCCTGGACACGATCGGCGAGGCCCTGGCCGAGAACGGCAAGGTGATCGTCACCGGCTGCCTGGGCGCCAAGGCCGGCCAGGCCGGTGGCGACAACCTGATCAAGGAAGTGCACCCCAGCGTGCTGGCCGTCACCGGCCCGCATGCCACGCAGGAGGTGATGGACGCGGTGCACACCCATGTGCCCAAGCCGCATGACCCCTTCGTCGACCTGGTGCCGGCCCAGGGCATCAAGCTGACGCCCAAGCACTATGCCTATCTGAAGATCAGCGAGGGCTGCAACCACCGCTGCAGCTTCTGCATCATCCCCAGCATGCGCGGCGACCTGGTGTCGCGCCCGATCGGCGATGTGCTGAACGAGGCGCGCGCGCTGTTCGAGGCCGGCGTCAAGGAGCTGCTGGTGATCAGCCAGGACACCAGCGCCTATGGCGTCGACGTCAAGTACCGCATGGGCTTCTGGGACGGCAAGCCGGTCAAGACCAAACTCTACGACCTAGTCGCGCAGCTGGGCGAGCTGGCCAGGGCGCATGGCGCCTGGGTGCGCCTGCATTACGTCTACCCCTATCCGCATGTCGACGAGATCCTGCCGCTGATGGCGCAGGGCCTGGTGCTGCCCTACCTGGACGTGCCGCTGCAACATGCGCATCCGGATGTGCTCAAGCGCATGAAGCGCCCGGCCAACGGCGAGAAGAACATGGAGCGCATCGCGCGCTGGCGCGAGATCTGCCCCGAGATCGTGATCCGCTCGACCTTCATCGCCGGCTTCCCTGGCGAGACTGAAGGAGAGTTCCAGTACCTGCTGGACTTCATGAACGAGGCGCGCATCGACCGTGCCGGCTGCTTCGCCTATTCCCCGGTCGAGGGCGCCACCGCCAACCTGCTGGACGGCGCGCTGCCCGAGGCCGTGCGCGAGGAGCGCCGCGCCCGCTTCATGGAGGTGGCCGAGCGCGTCTCGGCCGAGAAGCTGCGCACGCGCATCGGCGCGACGATGCAGGTGCTGGTCGATTCCGCGCCGGCCATGGGCCGCAAGGGCGGGGTGGGGCGCTCTTATGCCGACGCGCCGGAGATTGACGGCACGGTGCGCCTGCTGCCGCCCGAGAAGGCCAGCAAGATCCTGAAGGTGGGCGAGTTCACCCGTGCGCGCATCGTCGCGGCCGAGGGCCATGACCTGATCGCGATGCCGATCTGAGCCGCGATCCGGCGGCACAATCCGAAGCGGGCCACGGCCCGCTTTTTCATTGACGGGACGACAGGCCTTGAGCAGCAGCAACCACAAGACGAGCGCACGCGCGATCTCCACCGAGCAGATCCATCACGCCTACCGCGCCCCCGAGGGCTGGGATGCCATCCCGGTGGGTGTCCACAAGGCCTCGACCGTGCTGTTCAAGAACACCGCGGACCTGCACACGCCGCGCGCGCGCGACGGCCTGTGCTACCGCTACGGCCTGCACGGCACGCCCACCAGCTACACCCTGGCCGCGCGCATCGCGAGCCTGGAGGGCGGCACGCATTGCCTGCTGGTGCCCAGCGGCCTGGCGGCCGTGACCCTGGTCTCGATGGCGCTGCTGCGCCCGGGCGACGAGGTGCTGGTGCCGGACAACGTCTATGGCCAGAACCGCTACCTGACCGAGTCCTGGCTGCCGCAGTTCGGCATCACGCACAAGCTTTACGACCCGATGGATGCCGCCGGGTTCAAAGCGCTGCTGAGCGACAAGACCAAGCTGGTCTGGCTGGAGGCGGCCGGCTCGATCACCTTGGAGTTCCCTGACCTGCAGGGGCTGATCGCGGCCTGCCAGGCGCGCGGCATCCTGACCGCGCTGGACAACACCTGGGGCGCCGGCATCGCCTTCCAGCCCTTCGACCTCGGCATCGACATCTCGATGCAGGCCTTGACCAAGTACCCCTCGGGCGGCGCCGATGTGCTGATGGGCTCGGTCTGCACGCGCGAGCGGCCGCAGCTGCACGAGCGGCTGAATCATGCGCACGAGCATCTGGGCTATGGCCTGGGCCAGAACGATGTGGAGCTGGTGCTGCGCGGCCTGCCGAGCCTGGAGCTGCGCTACCGCGCGCAGGACGCGACGACGCGCGTGCTGGCCACCTGGATGGCCGGGCGGCCCGAGGTGGCGCGCGTGCTGCATCCGGCGCTGCCCGGCTCGCCGGGGCACGAGCATTGGGCAGAACTGAGCCCCGAGGGCGCGGCCTGCCTGTTCTCCGCGGTGTTCAAGCCCGAGTACGGCGCGGCCCAGGTCGATGCCTTCGTCGATGCGCTGCAGCTGTTCGGCATCGGCTATTCCTGGGCCGGCCCGATGAGCCTGGCCGTGCCCTACGACATGCGCCGCAGCCGCAAGCTGCCGATGCCCTTCGAGGCCGGCACCCTGGTGCGCTTCGCGATCGGCCTGGAGGCCGAGGCCGACCTGCGCGCCGACCTGGAGCAGGCCTTCGTCAGCGCGTTTCCGTCGCCGCGCTGAAGCCGGCGAACACCTCGTCCAGCTCGGCGATCCAGCGGGCCTGCTCGGCCGGGCCGGCGAAGCTGGCCTCGAAACCGTTGCGCAGCAGGGTGTAGGCCGCGGTGGCGTCGAGCTCGGGCAGGGCCTCGAAGCATTGCCGCAGGTTCTCGCCCAGATAGCCGCCGAAGTAGGCCGGGTCGTCCGAGTTCAGCATCACCTTCAGGCCCTGGCGCAGCAGCTCGGGCAGCGGATGCGCGGCCAGGTCCGGCACCACGCAGAGCTTCAGGTTGGACAGCGGGCAGACCGTCAGCGGCACCGCGCGGCGGCGCAGCTCGGCCACCAGGGCCGGGTCTTCCAGGCAGCGCACGCCATGGTCGATACGCTCGGCGCCCAGCGCGTTCAGCGCGCCCCAGATATAGGCTGGCGGGCCTTCCTCGCCGGCATGGGCGACGATGCGCAGCCCGAGCTCGCGCGCTTTCGCAAACACGCGGCTGAACTTCTCCGGCGGATGGTCGCGCTCGCTGCTGTCCAGCCCGACGCCCAGCAGGCGCGCGCGGTAGGGCAGCAGCGCCTCCAGGGTCTGCAGCGCATCGGCCTCGCTCAGATGGCGCAGAAAGCAGGGGATCAGCGCGACGCTGAGATTGAGATCGCGCGCCGCGCGTGCGATCGCGGCCTCCAGCCCGGCCATCACGGTGGCCAGCGGCACGCCGCGTGCGGTATGGGTCTGCGGGTCGAAGAAGATCTCGGCGCGGCGGATGCGGTCGGCCGCGGCGCGCTCGAAGTAGGCGTAGGCCATGTCCTCGAAATCCTGCGCCGTCAGCAGCACGCTGGCGCCGGCGTAGTAGAGATCCAGGAAGCTCTGCAGATCGGCGAAGGCATAGGCCGCGCGCAGCGCCGCCACATCGGCATAGGGCAGGGCCACGCCGTTGCGCCGGGCCAGCGCGAACATCAGCTCGGGCTCCAGGGTGCCTTCGATATGCAGGTGCAGCTCGGCCTTGGGCGCGGCGGCCAGCAGGGCGGGCAGGGCCGCGCGGGGAATGGCGGCGAGGGGGAGCGGGGATGGCATAGGGCGCTCCGTCCGGGATGGGAATTCGATGATAGCGCCGGGCCGGGCGGCCCTGGGCGGGGGGCTCAGTCCTTCGGGTTGGAGCCGACCTTGTGCCGCATCAACCGACCCTTTTGACGAAAGGGCCTGCGTGCCGCGGCGCGGCCCGTCAATCCTTCGGATTGGATGCGACCTTATGTCGCATCAGGCGGCCCTTTTCTCGCTCCCAGTCGCGCTGCTTCTCGGTCTCGCGCTTGTCGGCCTTGTCCTTGCCCTTGGCCAGGGCGATGTCGGCCTTCACGAAGCTGCCCTTGTAGTGCAGGTTCAGGGGCACGAGCGTGAAGCCGCGCTGCTCGACCTTGCCAACCAGGCGCTTGATCTCGTCCTTCTTCATCAGGAGCTTCTTGGTGCGGTCGGCCTGCGGATTGACATGGGTCGACGCGCTGCGCAGCGGGTTGATCCGGCAGCCGATCAGGAACAGCTCGCCGTTCTTGATCATCACGTAGCCGTCGGTCAGCTGCACCTGGCCGGAGCGGATGGCCTTGATCTCCCAGCCTTCGAGCACGACACCGGCCTCGAACTGTTCGTCGATGTGGTATTCGAAGCGGGCGCGGCGGTTTTCTGCGATGGACATGGGTTGGCATCTGAGGGCGAAAGCGCCCAATACAATCCCGGCATTGTATGAAGCACTATGAAGCACGTTAGGAAGTCAGTCCTGCTCTGGTACTCGCCGCACGAGATGTACGAGCTGGTCACCGGCATTTCCCAGTACCCCGAGTTCCTGCCCTGGTGCGAGAAGTCCGAGCTGCTGGAGCATCGCGAGGACGGCGTCACCGCGCGGCTGTCACTGGCCTATGCCGGCGTGCACCACGCCTTCACGACCCGCAATCTGCACGAGGCCGACGCCCGGGTCACGATGACCCTGGTCGACGGTCCGTTCTCGCAGCTGGACGGGGTCTGGCAGTTCATCCCGCTGGCCAAGCCGGGCTCGGACGAGAAGGCCTGCAAGATCGAGTTCGAGCTGCGCTATGCCTTCTCCAGCCGCGCGCTGGAGGCGGTGGTCAGCCCGGTGTTCGACCGCATCGCCAACACCTTTGTCGACCGCTTCGTGCAGCGCGCCGAGGCCGTCTATGGCCCCCGCTGAGGTGGCCTCGATGCTGCAGGTCGAGCTGGTCTGGAGTCCCGCGGCCGGCGATGTGCGGCAGCGCTGGCTGAGCCTGGCGCCGGGCACGACCCTGGAGCAGGCGCTGCGCGGCTGCGCGGAATTCGCCGCGGCGGATCTGGCCGCGCTGAAGATCGGCATCTGGGGGCGGGTCAGGCCGCTGGCCACGCTGCTGCGCGAGCGCGACCGCATCGAGGTCTACCGGCCGCTGACGGTCGACCCCAAGGAGGCGCGGCGCCAGCGCTATCGCGCGACCGGCGAGCGCATCGTCTCGCGGCACCGGCCGCTGGCGGGCAAGAGCTCGCGTTAGCTAGTTCGTCAAGCGCCGTTCAGCGGCATTCGCTGGCCACCAGGCCGCGGGTGCGTTGCAGTTCCTCGGCGCGCTGCTTCTCGTCCAGGAACACGGTCTCGCCGGCCTGGTTGCGCTGGGTGATGCGCACGCCGTCCTCCAGCATGCGCAGATGGGCGGTGGCGCGCTTGCAGTTGTCGGCGCGCTGTTCGGCCACGCGCTTCTCCTCATCCTTCTGCTTCTTCGCCTGCTGTTCCTGCTCGGCCTTCTGCTTGGCCTGCTGCTCCAGCTCGGCCTTGCTGGGCGCAGCCGAGGCGGCGGTCGAGGCCGGCGCCGGGGCGGGCGCGGAGGCGGCCTGGCCGAAGGGGCGGATCACCACCGGCGCCTTCAGGCCCGGCGGGCGCTGCAGGATGTCCTTCTCCGGCGTGCCCTGGGGCGGCGGCAGATCGCTGTACTGGACCTTGCCGGCCGTGTCGCGCCACTTCCATTGCGCCTGCGCGCCGGTCGCGAGGCACAGCATCAGGGCCGCTACGGCGAGGCGGATCACGGGGGCAGGGCGGTGGAGCGTCGGCATCGAAGAGCCTCTTTGCAGGGAAGCTAAAAGTGTAGCCGGCGCCCCTGTGACAAGTTGTGCGCAGCGTGCGCTTATGCACGCGTCGGGGGCGCTTCATCGGGCATTCCGTATAATGCCGCTTTGCGTCTGGAGCTTTCTCATGCGCCTTCTTGGAAAAGCACTCACCTTCGACGACGTGTTGTTGGTGCCTGCCTTCTCCCAGGTGTTGCCCCGCGACACCAGCCTCGCCACCCAACTGACCCGCAATATCCGGCTGAACCTGCCCCTGGTGTCGGCCGCGATGGATACCGTCACCGAAGCGCGTCTGGCCATCGCCATCGCCCAGGAAGGCGGCATGGGCATCGTGCACAAAAACCTGACGCCGGCCCAGCAGGCCGCCGAGGTGGCGCGCGTCAAGCGCTACGAGTCGGGCCTGCTGCGCGACCCGATCACGATCTCGCCCGAGACCACGGTGCGCCAGGTCAAGGCTCTGAGCGAACAGCATGGCATCTCCGGCTTCCCGGTGCTGCAGGGCAAGAAGGTCGTCGGCATCGTCTCCGGCCGCGACCTGCGCTTCGAGACCCGCAACGACGCGCCGGTCAGCGAGATCATGACCCCGGCCGAGCGCCTGGTCACGGTCAAGGAAGGCGCCTCGCTGGAAGAGGGCAAGGCCCTGATGCACAAGCACAAGCTGGAGCGCGTGCTGGTGGTCAACGACGCCTTCGAGCTGCGCGGCCTGATGACCGTCAAGGACATCACCAAGCAGACCAACTTCCCGAATGCCGCGCGTGACGCCCATGGCAAGCTGCGCGTCGGCGCCGCGGTCGGCGTGGGCGAGGGCACCGAGGAGCGCGTCGAGCTGCTGGTGCGTGCCGGCGTCGACGCCCTGGTGGTCGACACCGCGCATGGCCACAGCGCCGGCGTGATCGAGCGCGTGCGCTGGGTCAAGAAGAACTATCCGCAGATCGACGTGATCGGCGGCAATATCGCTACCGGCGCCGCGGCGCTGGCCCTGGTCGAGGCGGGCGCCGACGGCGTCAAGGTCGGCATCGGCCCCGGCTCGATCTGCACCACCCGCATCGTCGCCGGCGTCGGCGTGCCGCAGATCACCGCGATCGACTATGTCGCCACCGCGCTGAAGGGCACCGGCGTGCCGCTGATCGCGGACGGCGGCATCCGCTACTCGGGCGACATCTCCAAGGCCATCGCCGCCGGCGCTGGCGCCGTGATGATGGGCGGCATGTTCGCCGGCACCGAGGAGGCTCCGGGCGAGGTGATCCTGTACCAGGGCCGCAGCTACAAGAGCTACCGCGGCATGGGCTCGATCGGCGCGATGAAGGCCGGCTCGGCCGATCGCTACTTCCAGGAAAACGACGAGACCACCAACCCGAACGCCGACAAGCTGGTGCCGGAAGGCATCGAGGGCCGCGTGCCCTACAAGGGTTCGATGGTCGCCATCATCTACCAGATGGCCGGCGGCCTGCGCGCCTCGATGGGCTATTGCGGCTGCGCCAGCATCGCCGAGATGCACGAGCGCGCCGAGTTCGTCGAGATCACCTCGGCGGGCATCCGCGAGAGCCATGTGCACGATGTGCAGATCACCAAGGAAGCGCCCAACTACCGCCTGGAGTGATCGCCCTTGACTGATCCGGTGCACACCACCGAGCCGGTGACGCAGCAGCATGGCGGCCGCAAGGCCGCCATGTCGTTCATCCTGGTTGCGGTGCTGATCGACATGATCTCGATCGGCCTCATCATCCCGGTGCTGCCGCCGCTGGTGGGCACCTTCGCGTCGACGCCGACCGAGCACACGCTGGCCTATCTGGCCGTCACCTTCGCCTTCGGCATCGCGAACTTCTTCGGCTCGCCGATCCTCGGCGCGCTGTCGGACCGCTATGGCCGCCGGCCGGTGCTCTTGATCGGTTTCTCGGGCCTGGCGATCAGCTTCCTGGTCACGGCCTCGGCCACGGCGCTGTGGATGCTGGTAGCGGTGCGCCTGCTGTCGGGCGCGATGCAGGCCAATGCCGCGGTGGCGAATGCCTATGTGGCCGACATCACCGCGCCGGAGGAGCGCGCCAAGCGCTTCGGCATGCTCGGCGCCGCCTTCGGCATGGGCTTCATCCTCGGCCCGGTGATGGGCGGCCTCTTGGGTGACATCGACCTGCACCTGCCTTTCTACGTCGCCGGCGGCCTGGCCCTGGTGAACTGGGTCTACGGCTTCTTCGTGCTGCCGGAATCGCTGCCGCCCGAGCATCGCCGGCCCTTCGAGTGGAAGAGTGCGAACCCGGTCGGCGCGCTGAAGAAGCTGACGGCGCTGAAGGGCGTCGGCTCGCTGGTCTTCGTGATCGCGCTGTCCGGCCTGGCGCAGCTGGTGCTGCAGACCAGCTGGGTGCTCTACACCGGCTTCAAGTTCGGCTGGGGCCCGAAGGACAACGGCCTGTCGCTGTTCGCGGTGGGCGTGATGTCGGTGCTGGTGCAGGGCTTCCTGCTGCCGCGCCTCTTGAAGCTGTTCACGGCGCAGCGCCTGGTGGTGCTGGGCCTGGCCTCCAGCGTGATCACGAATTTCGTCTGGGGCGCGGCCACCGCGGGCTGGATGATGTACGCGGTGATCATGTTCAATGTGCTGGGCTTCGCCGCCACCACCGCGATGCAGAGCCTGATCTCCAATGCGGCCGACGCCAAGACCCAGGGCCAGACCATGGGCGCCGTCTCCTCGCTGAACAGCGTGATGGCGGTGCTGGCGCCGGTGCTGGGCACCGGCCTGATGTACTTCGTGGCCGAGCTGCCTAGGGGCGACTGGCGCATCGGCGCGCCCTTCTATTTCTGCGCCCTGCTGCAGGCCCTTTCCCTGTTCTTTGCCTGGCGTCATTTCAGCCGCCAGGCCGACCCGGCCTCGCTGGCCCGGGTCTCCTGAGTGAGTGAGAAATCCACCATGCAACACGACAAAGTCCTGATCCTCGACTTCGGTTCCCAGGTGACCCAGCTGATCGCACGCCGGGTGCGCGAGGCCCATGTCTACTGCGAGATCCATCCGAACGATGTCTCGGACGAGTTCATTCGCGGCTTCGCGCCCAAGGCCATCATCCTGTCGGGCAGCCATGCCTCGACCTACGAGGACCATGAGCTGCGCGCGCCGCAGGCGGTCTGGGATCTGGGCGTGCCGGTGCTGGGCATCTGCTACGGCATGCAGACCATGGCCGTGCAACTGGGCGGCAAGGTCGAATGGAGCGACCACCGCGAGTTCGGCTATGCCGAGGTGCGCGCCCATGGCCATACCGCGCTGCTGAAGGACATTGCCGACTTCACGACCGCCGAGGGCCACGGCATGCTGAAGGTCTGGATGAGTCATGGCGACAAGGTCACCGCGCTGCCGGAGGGCTTCAAGCTGATGGCCAGCACGCCCAGCTGCCCGATCGCCGGCATGGCCAACGAGGCCAAGGGCTACTACGCCTTCCAGTTCCATCCCGAGGTCACGCATACCGTGCAGGGCCAGGCGATGCTGCACCGCTTCGTGCGCGAGATCGCCGGTTGCAAGGGCGACTGGATCATGGGCGACTACATCGAGGAAGCGGTCGCCAGCATCCGCAAGCAGGTGGGTGATGAGGAGGTGATCCTCGGCCTGTCCGGCGGCGTCGATTCCAGTGTGGCCGCCGCGCTGATCCACCGCGCCATCGGCGACCAGCTGACCTGCGTCTTCGTCGACCATGGCCTGCTGCGCCTGAACGAGGGCGACATGGTGATGGAGATGTTCGAGGGCAAGCTGCACGCCAAGGTGATCCGCGTCCAGGCCGAAGACCTGTTCCTCGGCCAACTGGCCGGCGTGACCGACCCCGAGAAGAAGCGCAAGATCATCGGCGGCCTGTTCGTCGACGTGTTCAAGGCGGAAGCGGAAAAGCTCAAGGCCTCGGGCCAAGGCCACAAGGGCGCAACCTTCCTGGCCCAGGGCACGATCTATCCCGACGTGGTCGAGAGCGGCGGCACCAAGACCAAGAAGGCCACCACGATCAAAAGCCACCACAATGTCGGCGGCCTGCCCGAGCAGCTGGGCCTGAAGCTGCTGGAGCCGCTGCGCGAGCTGTTCAAGGACGAGGTGCGCGAGCTGGGCGTGGCCTTAGGGCTTCCGCCCGAGATGGTCTATCGCCATCCCTTCCCGGGCCCGGGTCTGGGCGTGCGCATCCTCGGCGAGGTCAAGAAGGACTATGCCGACCTGCTGCGCCGCGCCGACGCGATCTTCATCGAGGAGCTGCGCAACACCAAGGACGAGGCGACCGGCAAGACCTGGTACGAGCTGACCAGCCAGGCCTTCACCGTGTTCCTGCCGGTCAAGAGCGTCGGCGTGATGGGCGACGGCCGCACCTACGACTATGTGGTCGCGCTGCGCGCGGTGCAGACCAGCGACTTCATGACCGCCGACTGGGCCGAACTGCCCTACAGCCTCTTGAAGCGCACCTCGGGCCGCATCATCAACGAGGTGCGCGGCATCAACCGCGTCACCTACGACGTGTCGAGCAAGCCGCCCGCGACGATCGAGTGGGAATGAGCCGGGTCTGATCCCTGGTGCAGGCCACCCTTGCCAGCGGCGCCGAAACCGGCAATGCTTGGCGCGCGTGAGCGGCCTGCCAGGGAGGCCTTGAAACGGTAAACGTTGCCGCGCAGGGCTGGCCGCTGCTACATGGCAGCGGCTATTGCTGCTGCCCCTCATCCTCCCTGGCCGGCGCGCTTGAACTTGGCGCGACGGACCTGACGATGGAGGCGGCAATGGACCTGGTGAGCTTCACCGACCAATGGCAGGCGCAGCGGCAGCAACTCTTCAAGTCGGTGCCGCCCGAGGGCCGGACGGTCCGCTACCTGGACCGGGAGTTTCTGGTCTATCCCGACACCTTCTGGCCCTTCGCCGACAGCCTGCCGCTGGTCCGGCATTTCCGGGTCGAACCGGGCGAGAGCGTGCTCGACGTCGGCACCGGCTCGGGCGTCATCGCCGTCTTCGCGTGCTACCGGGGCGCGGCTCGCGTGCTCGGGCTGGACATCAACCCGGCTGCGATCCGCAGCGCCACGCACAATGCCCAGGCGCATGGCTTCGCCGACCGCCTGGAACTGCGCCGGTCCGACCTGTTCGAGGCGCTGGGCGCGGACGAGCGGTTCGACGTCATCACCGCGAATCTGCCGTTTCGCAACAAACCGGCCCATGACGTCGTGGCCATGTCGCAATGGGACACCGGCTTCGCGACCAACACGCGCTTCTTCGAGGGCGTGGGCCGGCACCTGAAGCCCGGCGGGCGTATCTACTTCGTGCAGTCCAACTTCGGCGAGATCGAGGCCATGCAGGGCCTCGCGCAGGCGGCGGGCCTGCGGGTCGAGGAGCTGGCCAGCGAGGCGATCGACGACACGAAGCGCCAGCAGTTCTTCGTCTACGAGATGAGCCACCGCGCCTGAGCGCCATGGACGGCTGTCAGGCGCTCGCCGCGATCCGCGCGCGCCGGGCCGTGCCGGGCTCGGCGCTGCACCTGCAGGTCCGCCGGGTGCTGGTGATCCTGTCGGCCTCGCGCGGCGGCTCCAGCCTGTTCAAGGAGACCCTGGCCAGGCATCCGGGCATCGCCGCGCTGGACGGGGAGCTGGACCCCCTGCTGACCCTGAGCGGCAACGGCTTCCAGCTCAATGCCGACAGCGATGCGATCGACGTGCCGGCCAACGCCGAGGCCCTGAGCAGCGGCATCCTGGACGAGATCTCCTTTCCCGCATCGGACCTGCTCGGCACCGAGCGGCTGCGGCGCAAATGGCGCAACCGGCTGCTCTTGCAGTACCCCCTGCATTTCCTGGCGCCGGGCGCCGATGAGCGCCTGCAGCGCCGGCTCGACGCGGCGCTGGGCCGCATCGACCACGGCGACCGCCGCAGCGAGACCGAGTTGCAGACGCGGCTGCTTGAGGCGGTGTACGAGGACGAGCCCTGGCGGATCGGCTTCTACGACGGCCGCTCCGCCGCGGCCGGCGCGGGCCGCTGCTTCGACGAGGCGCTGAAGATCGAGGAGCCGCCCTTCGTCGTGCCCGCGCTCCGGCGGCGGCCCTTGGGCCCGGATGATGCGCGGGAGGCGCTGCTGCTGTTCAAGTCGCCGTCGGACGCCTATCGCATCGGCCTTTACGAGCGGCTGTTTCCCCATGCCGAGGTGAGCTACCTCCATCTGACGCGCGGCTTCGCGCCCTCGGTCAACGGCCTGATGGACGGCTGGCTCTACCCGCTAGGCTTCTTCTCGCATCGGCTCGACTGCGAGCTCGCCATCCGCGGCTATTCCGATGTCGTGCCCTTCGGCCGCCGCTGGTGGAAGTTCGACCTGCCGCCCAACTGGCGACGCTTCACCGCCGCGCCGCTGGAAGAGGTGTGCCTGAACCAATGGCGTTCGGCCCATGCGGCCATCCTGGACAGCGGCGTGCCCACCCTGCGCCTGGCCTTTGAGGACTTCATCGCCGACCCGGCCGCGGTGCTGGCGCGGGTCACCGCGCATCTGGGCCTGCCCGCGATGACCTTGCCGGAAGCGTTGCCGGTCCGGATGGCGACCGCGCCGCCCGCCCCGCGGCGCTGGCACCAGCGGGCGCCGCTGCTGCTGGCGCTGGGCCGGCGGCCCGAGGTGGGTGAAATGATGGCGCGCCTGGGCTACTCGATGGAGCCCGCGACATGGCTGTGAACGCCAGGCTGCTGCTGCCCTTCCTGATGGGCCAGCGCCGCGATGGCCTGCGCCGGGTGCTGGAGCTCGATCCTCATCCCTGGGAGCTGCTGGCGCATGCGGGGCTGCAGGAGACGATGATCGATGACCCGATCGCCAAGCTGCACAGCCTGGGTCTGCTCTATGCTCAGCTGGCCGAGCGCGTTGCCGCGCTGGTTCGCGACGGCCGCCGGCCGGTCAGCCTGGCCGGCGACTGCGTCTCCAGCTTAGGGCTGCTGGCCGGGCTGCAGCGGGCCTGCCGCTCGCCCGAGCGCGTGCTCTGGCTCGATGCCCATGGCGACTTCCACACCTGGTCCAGCAGCCAGACCCAGTACATCGGCGGCATGCCGCTGGCGATGTTCGCCGGCCGGGTCGACCCCGGCCCCGATCCGCGCAGCCGGGCGACGCGGGCCTGCCTGGCCGCGATCGGCGTGCAGGCTGCCTATCCGCAGCGGCAGATCCTGCTGGCCGATGCGCGCGATCTCGACCCAGGCGAGCGCGAGGCCCTGCTGGGCTCGCAGATCCAGCGCTGCACGCTGGATGAGGTGCTGGACCATCTGCGGCCGCGCGAGCGCCTCTACCTGCATTGGGACACCGACGTGATCGATGACCCGCTCCTGATGCCCGCGCTCAAATACCATGTGCGGCGCGGCCCGAGCGCCGCGGACATGGCGGCCCTGTTCGAGGCCCTGCGGTACTTCGACATCGTCGCGGTCTCCGTGTCCGCCTGGCATGCGGAGCAGGACGCCGACGACCGCACCGCGCGCGCCTGCCTGGATCTGCTGAACCGGCTGCTCGGCGCCTGATCGCGATGGGCGAGCACCGGAACCTGCACCCGCATCGCCCGGACCTGGACAAGGCCGCGCGCGCGGCGCTGAAGGGGCAGCGCCCCGGCGTGGTCTGGTTCACCGGCCTGTCGGGAGCGGGGAAGAGCACCATCGCCAACCTGGTCGAGCTGCGGCTGCATCGCCTGGGCTGCCACACCTATCTGCTCGACGGCGACAACGTGCGCCATGGCCTGAACCGCGACCTCGGCTTCGATGCGGCCGACCGCGCCGAGAACATCCGGCGCGCGGCCGAGGTGGCGCGCCTGATGGTCGATGCCGGCCTGATCGTGCTGGCCGCCTTCATCTCGCCGTTCCGCGCCGAGCGCGGGCTGGCGCGCGCGCTGCTGGCCGAGGGCGAGTTCATCGAGGTGCATGTGGACGCGCCCCTGCATGTGGCGGAGCGACGTGATCCGAAGGGCCTGTACCGCAAGGCGCGGCGCGGCGAGCTGAAGCTGTTCACCGGCATCGACTCGCCCTACGAGGTGCCCCAGTCGCCGGAGCTGCGGCTGGACACGGTCGAGCTCTGCGCCGAGCGGGCCGCCGACCGCGTGGTCGAGCATCTGCGCCTCAAGGGCCTGCTGGCCTGATCAGGCCGGCCTTGCGCCAGGCCGGCCAGCGGCCCAGGGTGATCGCGCGCAGCAGCCATTCCAGCCAGCCATAGGCGAAGCGGTCCATCCACCAGCGGCTGAGCAGCAGCTGCAGCGCGAACAGCGTCAGCGCGATGCCGAGCACCGGCAGCGGCCCCAGCCGGCCGATCAGGCCCAGGCCATAGGCGTGGAAGATCAGCGCGCAGACGGCCGACTGCAGCAGGTAATTGGACAGCGCCATGCGCCCGGCCGGCGCGAACAGGCGGCGCAGCGCGGGGCTGCGCTCGAAGCCCCGCATCGCCAGCGCGATGTAGGCGCCGGTCAGCAGCGGCGCGGTGGCCAGGCCGACCGCGAAGCCGGCCAAGGTGAGGGCGGGCGAGTCGGCCAGATAGACCGCGCTGTAGGCGTAGAACGCCGCGCCCGGCAGGCCGATGCCCAGGCCGAGGCCGATGAGCCGGCGCGCCAGGCCTTGATGCTCGCGCACCCGCGCCAGCATCTCGCGCCGGCCCGCCACCAGGCCCAGGAGGAACATCGCCAGCGCGCAGGGCGCCTGCACGAACAGCAGCACCGCACCAACCCCCGGCAGCTCGCGCAGATGCTGGGCCACGACGCCGACCGCGCTGTCGCGGTAGGCGCGGGTGGCGGCCTCCACTTCGGCCAGGATCGTCGCGCGATCCGGTGGCAGTGGCTCCAGGCTGAGCAGTCCCGCGAGCAGGCCCCAGAGCAGCGCGGTCAGGCCGACCAGCCAGGCCGCCAGGCGCAGCAGCCGCGCATCGTCGCGCTGCCGCAGCGCCAGCAGCGCGAAGCCCAGCAGCGCATAAGTGGTGAGGATGTCGCCATGGAACAGCAGCACCGCATGCAGGGCGCCGAACAAGAAGAGCCCGGCCAGACGCCGCCGCAGGCGCTGCGTCAGCGAGGCGCCGGCCCGTTCGGCCGAGCGCATCTGCAGGGTGAAGCTGTAGCCGAACAAAAAGGAGAACAGCAGGTAGAACTTGGCCTCGAACAGCAGCGAGACCAGAAAGCGCAAGCCACGGTCCAGCGGCGCATCGAAGGCCGGGTCGGGAATGTCCTGGCCGTAGAAGGCCGAGGCGAAGGCCCCGATATTGACCAGCAGGATGCCCAGCAGGGCGAAGCCGCGCAGCGCGTCGACGCCGTCGATCCGATCGGTCTCCGCGGCGCTCATCGCTGGGCTCCCTGCGGCTGCAGCAGGCCGGCCAGCATCTGCTGGAACACCGGGCGGTGCTTGCTCGGGCGGAATTGCGGGTCCATCGCGACGCGGCTGAAGATGCCGTCGATCAGCGCGGCGATGCCCTGGGCCACGGCGGCCGGCGCGCTGGCCGGCGCGATCTGGCCGCGCGCCTTGGCCTCGCCGACCAGCAGGGCCAGCTGCCGGCGCAGCTCCGCATCGTTGTGCGCGACCAGGACGCCGATGTCGGGATCCCGCGCCGCTTCGGCCGCGATCTCCAGCGCCAGGCGGCTGAAGGCCGCGTCGCCGGCCAGGGTGAGGATCAGATCGATGAAGTCGCGCAGCGCCGCGCCGAGGTCCTCCTGCGCCAGCAGCCCGTCGAGGTGCTGCGCCGTCTCCAGGCCCTCCTGCTCGACGATCGCGGTGACGATGGCCTTCTTGCTGGGGAAGTAATGGAACAGGCTGCCCGAGCTGACGCCCAGCTCGGCGCAGATCTCCGCGGTGCTGGTGCGGTGGAAGCCCTTGCGGGCGAAGCAGGCCTTGGCCGCCTCCAGCAGGGCGCGGTAACGCGCGTCGTATTCGTCGGGGTTGATGGTTCGAGCCACGGTTGCCTATAAATTGACAGAGTGCTCGGTATGTTAATTGAGAGGGCCGCCGGTGCGCAAGTGCCACCGCCGGCGGCGCCCCGGGGGTCAGGCGGGCAGGGCGGCGGCGGGCTCCGTGGCGAACAGCCGAGCGCCGAGGGCGCGCGCGGTCTGCAGATGCGCCGGGTCGGCGTCGAGCAGCAGTTCGGAGCGACGCACCTTTGCGCCGCAGTAGTCGAAGATGCCATGTTCGATCTGCGTCTTCATCGCGCCGAAGTAGCCGTGCCGCGCATAGGTGCGCTGACTGGCCCCGCCGACCGCAAGCAGGTGCACGTCCAGATGGCGCAGCTTCTTCAGCAGCGGGCCGCCGGGGCTTTCCTCATAGGCCCAGCCATTGGCGAACACGCGGTCGATCCAGCCCTTCAGCAGGCCGGGCATGGCCCACCAGTAGACGGGGTAGACCAGCACCAGTGCGTCGGCGCGGTCGATGCGCGCCTGCTCCGCGGCGACATCGGCGGCCGGCGGCGCCTCGCGGCGGTGCAGGGCCAGGTCTTGCGCGGTGAAACGCGGATCGAAGCCCTCGGCGGCCAGGTCGGCGATCTCGGCCCGGTGGCCGGCCGCGGCGACCCCCTGGGCATAGGCGGCGGCAACGGCATGGCTGAACGAGGCGGGGTCGGGATGGGCGAGGGCGATAAGGGCTTGTTGCATGGTGCGGGAGCTCCGGATGGCAGTGTGTGATTTGGTGGTTGTATACTTTTGGTAAGTTTACTGATGGTAATTTACGATTGGTATATAGCGATGTCAAGCGAGCCTGTTGAAGAGGATTCCGGCCTGCCGGGCGCGCGTCCGCGGCGGCGCCTGCTGCGCGAGGAGCGGCTGCGCCAGCTGTTGGATGAGGCCTGGCGCCTGGTCCGCGCCGAGGGCACCGAGGCCCTGACCCTGGGCCGCCTGGCCGAGGCGGCGGGCGTCACCAAACCGGTGGTGTACGACCATTTCGGCACCCGCCAGGGCCTGCTGGCGGTGCTGTACCGCGAGTTCGACGCGCGCCAGACGGCCCGGATGGATGAGGCGCTGGCGGCCAGTGAGGCCACGCTGAGCGCGCGCGCGACGCTGATCGCCCGCTGCTATGTGGACTGCGTGCTGCTGCAGGGGCGCGAGATCCCGGGCGTGATCGCGGCCCTGGCCGGCTCGCCGGAGCTGGCTGCGGTCAAGCGCGAGTACGAGGCGGTCTTCATGGAGAAATGCCGCCGCCTGCTGGCGCCATTCGCGCCGCAGGGCCGGCTCGGCACCGCGGGGCTGTGGGCGATGCTGGGCGCGGCCGAGAGCCTGTCGGCCGCCGCCGCGCATGGCGAGCTGGGCGCCGATGCGGCCCAGGCGGAGCTGCGCGACACCATCGTCGCGATGGTGCTGCGCGGCGGCGGGGCGGCGTCCTAGCGCGCGCTGCGGGTTCGCGAGCGCTACTCAGCACCGCGATCTACCCATAGAATGAGAACAGTTCTCATTCTATGAAATCATCCGCATGGCTTCCGAACCGTCTTCCGGCGCCGCCCTGGCGCCGACCCGGCTCCAGATCGTCTCGCGCGTGGCCGCCAGCCTGCTGGGCGGCTGGGCCTTCGTCTGGGGCTTCGTGACCCTGGGCGTCGCGCTGCTGCTGACGGCCGGCATGCCCTTTGGCGATGCGCGCACCCTGGTCTACCTGCTGGCCTTCCTGGTGTTTCTGGTCGCCTTCCTGTGGGCCTTTGCGGCGGCCAGCCTGGCGCGGGTCTGGGCCGTGCTGGCCGGGGGCGGGGTGCTGATGACGGGACTGGCCTGGCTGCTGAGCCAGCCCGCCTGAGCAAGGAGCGAGCAAGCGATGTTCAAGAATTTCCGACTTTCGATGACCTGGGTCCACACCTGGTTCGGCCTGGTGCTGGGCTTTGTGCTGATGGCCTGCTTCTTCTTCGGCTCGCTGTCGGTTTTCGACCGCGAGATCGACCGCTGGGCCATCCCCGCCTCGCGCTTCGCGCCGCAACCGATGCCCAGCTTCGACAAGATGCTGGAGCCGGCCTTCCGCACCATCAAGCTCGACGCGGCCGCTCGCGAGGAAGCGCAGTCGCGCAACAACGGGGTGCTGCCCGAGGAGCTGCCGCTGCACGAGTGGGGCGCCTACACGACGCACCGCGACCCGGTGCTGCAGATGTGGTCCGGCTTCGAGCTGCCCAACCCCAAGGACCCGGACAACGACCATGCCTATGGCGTGCTGACCCTGGACCCGCGCAACGGCCAGCCGCTGCCCGAGACCGCGCTGAAGATCGGCAGCCAGTTCTTCTACCCGATGCATTACGGCCTGCACCTGCACTGGATGGACCTGGGCTACTGGGTCGTCGCGCTGGCCGCGTTGGCGATGCTGGCGGCCCTGGTCACCGGCATCGTGATGCACCGCAAGATCTTCCGCGAGATCTTCACCTTCCGGCCCAAGAAGCACACCCAGCGCAGCGTGCTGGACCTGCACAACCTGACCGGCGTGGTGGCGCTGCCCTTCCACTTCATGTTCGCGCTGTCGGGCCTGATCATCTTCGCGGGCATCTATTTCCCGATCTCGACCACGATGATGAAGCCGCAGGCCAAGGCCTACGAGAAGGCCGAGGCCGCGCGCACCGGCCTGCCCGAGCATGGCGCCGGCATCGCGGCGCCGCTGGCCTCGGTCGACGCGATGGTGGCCGAAGCGCAGCGCCGCTGGGCCGCACGCGGCATGGCCGGCGAGGTGGGCTTCCTGGGCATCCACCATGTCGGCGACGTCAACGCGACGGTCAGCATCTACCGCGCCGGCACCGACCGCGTGACCCTGACCGGCGAGGGCATCCACTTCAAGGGCCCGACCGGCGAGGTGATCCGCGAGGACGATCCGGTCAATGCGGTGAAGGGCGTGAACGACTTCATCACCGGCCTGCACCTGCAGCATTTCCGCCATTGGCTGCTGCGCGTGCTGTACTTCGTCGGCGGCATGGCCGGCTGCGCCTGCATCGCCACCGGCTTCATCTTCTTCGTCGAGAAGCGCAAGCGCCAGCATGCCAAGGCCGGCACCAGCGGCGCGCGCTGGGTCGATGCGCTGGCGGTCACGACGGTGACCGGCATGCTGATCGCCACCGCCGCGATGCTGGTCGGCAACCGCCTTCTGCCGCTGGACCTGCCGGAGCGCGGCATCTGGGAGGAGCGGGTGTTCTGGGGCGCCTGGCTGCTGGCCCTGCTGCATGCGGTCTGGCGCACGGCGCCGGTGCTGAGCGCGCGCATCGCGCCGGCCTGGCGCGAGCAATGCTGGGCCGTGGCCGCGCTGGCCGTGGCCGCCGTGCTGTTGAACTGGATCACGACCGGCGACCATCTGGTCAAGACGATCGGCGAGAGCTACTGGCCGGTGGCCGGCGTCGACCTGATGCTGCTGGTCAGCGCGGGTCTGGCCCTGCTGGCCGTCCGCCGCATCGCGCGCCGCGAGCGCGCCGCCGCGCCGCAGGCGGTCGCCGCCAACAACGCGCTGCCGGAGGTGGCCAATGCGTGAAGAGATGCTGATGCTGGCCGGCGCGCTGCTGGCCGCGCTGCTGGGCCTGGCCTGGCTGGCGCTGGCGATGGATGTGCATTGGGAGCAGGTGCGTGGCCGCGGCGCACCGCAGCCGCGCGGCGCGGTGCGCGCGCTGCGCGTGCTGGGCGTGCTGGCGCTGGCCGGCTCGCTCTGGCTGTGCCTCCTGGTCGACCATGTGTCGATGGCCTCGCTGGTGTGGCTGATGGCCCTGGCCGCCGCGGCCCTGACCGTGGCCTTCACCCTGAGCTGGAAGCCGCGCCTGCTGGCGCCGCTGCTGGGCCCGCTCGGGCGCCGCTGAGCGCGCCGCCCGCATGGTGCGCGGGCGCCACGCGACCCCAAGAAAAAACGACTTTTCGCATCGTGGGGTCGAATTGCAGGAAAATGCCCTGCGCCGTGATTCCGGATGAGGGGGTCGCGGCGCAAGTTTTCACGCGCCCGGCTTCCCGGCCGGGCCACCTTCTCCAGGACAAGAACCCATGAGCACCCAGCAGCCCAACATCATCTACACGCTGACCGACGAGGCCCCCCTGCTCGCCACCGCCGGTTTTCTGCCCATCATGCAGGCCTTCGCGGAACCCGCGGGCATCAAGATCGGCACCAGCGACATCTCGGTGGCCGGGCGCATCCTGGGGGCCTTTGCCGACCGTCTGAGCGAAGCGCAGCGCGTGCCGGACAACCTGGCCGAGCTGGGCAAGCTGACGCTGACGCCCGACGCCAACATCATCAAGCTGCCCAATATCAGCGCCTCGCAGAACCAGCTGGTGCAGGCCATCCGCGAGCTGCAGGCCAAGGGCTATGACATCCCCGATTTCCCGGACAACCCGCAGACCGAGGAAGAGAAGGCCATCCGCGCCAAGTACGCCAAGTGCCTGGGCTCGGCCGTGAACCCGGTGCTGCGCGAGGGCAACTCGGACCGCCGTGCGCCCAAGGCCGTCAAGGAATACGCCAAGAAGCACCCGCACAGCATGGCCGAGTGGAGCCAGGCCTCGCGCAGCCATGTCTCGCACATGTTCCACGGCGACTTCTATCACGGCGAGAAGTCCATGACCCTGGACAAGGCCCGCGAGGTCAAGATGGAACTGGTCGGCAAGAGCGGCAAAACCACGGTGCTCAAGCCCAAGGTCGCGCTGCTGGCTGGCGAGATCATCGACTCCATGTTCATGAGCAAGAAGGCCCTGCTTGAGTTCTACGAGCAGCAGATCGAGGACGCGCACAAGACCGGCGTGATGTTCTCGCTGCACGTCAAGGCCACGATGATGAAGGTCTCGCACCCGATCGTGTTCGGCCACTGCGTGAAGATCTTCTACAAGGAAGCCTTCGAGAAGCACGGCAAGCTGTTCGATGAGCTGGGCGTCAATGTCAACAACGGCATGGCGAACCTGTACGACAAGATCAGCACCCTGCCGACCGCCAAGCAGGACGAGATCAAGCGCGACCTGCACGCCTGCCACGAGCACCGCCCCGAGCTGGCGATGGTCGATTCCTCCAAGGGCATCACCAACTTCCACTCGCCCAACGACGTGATCGTGGACGCCTCGATGCCCGCGATGATCCGCGCCGGCGGCAAGATGTACGGTGCCGACGGCCGCCTGAAGGACGTCAAGGCCGTGATCCCCGAGTCGACCTTCGCCCGCATCTACCAGGAGATCATCAACTTCTGCAAGTGGCACGGCGCCTTCGACCCGAAGACCATGGGCACGGTGCCCAACGTCGGCCTGATGGCCCAGCAGGCCGAGGAATACGGCTCGCACGACAAGACCTTCGAGGTGCCCGAGGCCGGCGTGGCCAACATCGTCGACCTGGCCACCGGCGAGGTGCTGCTGAGCCAGAACGTCGAAGAGGGTGACATCTGGCGCATGTGCCAGGTCAAGGACGCGCCGATCCGCGACTGGGTCAAGCTGGCCGTCAACCGCGCGCGCAACTCCGGCATGCCGGTGGTGTTCTGGCTGGACCCCTATCGTCCGCACGAGGCCGAGCTGATCAAGAAGGTCGAGGCCTACCTTAAGGACCACGACACCAAGGGTCTGGACCTGCAGATCATGAGCCAGGTGCGCGCGATGCGTTACACGCTGGAGCGCGTGATCCGCGGCAAGGACACCATCTCGGCCACCGGCAACATCCTGCGCGACTACCTGACCGACCTGTTCCCGATCATGGAGCTGGGCACCTCGGCCAAGATGCTGTCGATCGTGCCGCTGATGGCCGGCGGCGGCATGTACGAGACCGGCGCCGGCGGCTCGGCTCCCAAGCATGTGCAGCAGTTGGTGGAGGAGAACCACCTGCGCTGGGATTCGCTGGGCGAGTTCCTGGCCCTGGCGGTCAGCCTGGAGGACCTGGGCCTGAAGAGCGGCAACGCCAAGGCCAAGGTGCTGGCCAAGACCCTGGACGCCGCCACTGGCAAGCTGCTGGACAACCGCAAGAGCCCCAGCCCCAAGACCGGCGAGCTGGACAACCGCGGCAGCCAGTTCTACCTGGCGATGTACTGGGCGCAGGAGCTGGCCGCGCAGACCGAGGACGCCGAGCTGGCCAAGCATTTCGCCCCGCTGGCCAAGACCCTGAGCGAGAACGAGCAGACCATCGTCAAGGAGCTGGCCGAGGTGCAGGGC
Source organism: Roseateles sp. DAIF2 (assembly GCF_015624425.1). Taxonomy (NCBI): domain Bacteria; kingdom Pseudomonadati; phylum Pseudomonadota; class Betaproteobacteria; order Burkholderiales; family Sphaerotilaceae; genus Roseateles; species Roseateles sp. DAIF2. The sequence goes on from NZ_CP049919.1 coordinate 2,205,302, forward strand.
AAGCCGGTCGATATCGGCGGCTACTACAAGCCCGATGCCGAGAAGCTGGCCGCCGCGATGCGCCCCAGCAAGACGCTGAACGCGGCCCTGGCCGCGGCGCGCGGCTGATGAGGCCGTAACGCCGGGACGGGCAGGGCGCCTAGGCGTCACTCCCGTCCAGCGATGACCCGTGTGAAGCGCGGGGGCAGGTCTTGCCCCCGCGCTTTTTTCATGCGCGCTTCAGGTTCGTCCCTGCACCGTTTCAAATGTAAAATGCGAACCATTCGCAATTGAGGGGCGTCGATGCTCGCCCCTCGTCGAGGGAGCGCGTCTTGTCCGGGTCCGAAGCCAGCCAGCAAATCCATGCCCTGTACAGCGGCCATCACGGCTGGCTGCTGAGCTGGCTGCGCCGGCGCCTGGGCGATGCGCAGCAGGCGGCCGACCTGGCGCAGGACACCTTCGTGCGCCTGCTGGCCGCGCAGCGCCTGGAGGGCATCGCCGAGCCGCGCGCCTACCTGAGCACGGTGGCCAAGGGCCTGCTGATCAACTGGTACCAGCGCCAAGCACTGGAGCGCGCCTATCTGGAGCTGCTGGCCCAGCTGCCCGAACCCCAGGTGCCGTCGGAGGAGCAGCGCTACGCGGCGCTGCAGGCGCTGCAGCGCCTGGACGCGCTGCTCGATGCCCTGCCGCCGCTGGTGCGGCGCTGCTTCCTGCTGTCGCAGATCGAGGGCCTGGGCTACGAGGCGATCGCCAAACGCTGCGAGATCTCGCTGTCCAGCGTCAACCGCTATATGAAGCAGGCCTTCCGCCAATGCCTGGCGTTGATGGACTCGGTATGAGCGGATCGGCGAAACCGGCGATCACGCCCGAGGTGCTGGACGCGGCGGCCGACTGGCTGGCGCGCCTGGCCAGCGGCAGCGCCAGCGCCGCCGAGCACGCCGCCTGCGAGCGCTGGCGCCGCCAGCATCCCGAGCATGCGCGCGCCTGGGCCCAGGCCGAGGCGTTGCAGGCCCTGATGGGCCAGTTGCCGCCGGGGCTGACCCTGCCGGTGCTGGAGCGCGCGCGCGGTTTGAGCCGGCGCGGCCTGCTGCGCGATGGCGCCAAGTACGGCGCGCTGCTGGCCGCGCTGCCGGCTGCTTGGGCCGGCTGGCGCGTGGCGCAGGAGCAGGGCTGGACCGCCGAGCTGCGCAGCGCCCGCGGCGAACAGCGTCACGAGCTGCGGCTGGAGGATGGCAGCCTGCTGAGCCTGAACAGCGCCAGCGCGGTCGATCTGCGCTTCGATGCGCAACAGCGCCTGCTGCTGCTGCGCGCCGGCGAGATCCTGCTGGACGCCGCCGGCGACCGCCGCCCGCTGCGGCTGCAGACGCCGCAGGGCCGGCTCGAGCTGGTCAACGGCGGCGCCGGCCGCCTGGTGCTGCGCCTGGCCGGTGCGCTGTCGCGCGTGGCCCTGCTGGACGGCTCGCTGCGGCTGGAGCCGCACCGCCGGCCGGTGCCGACCCTGCGTCTGCGTGCCGGCGAGCAGGCGGCCTTTGATGCGGAGGGCTGGGTCGGCCCGGTCACGCCGGCGGGCCCGGCCAGCCAGGCCTGGACGCGCGGCCTGCTGCCGGCCGACCGCATGCGCCTGGCCGATCTGGCCGCCGAGCTGTCGCGCTACCGCGGCGGCCTGCTGCATTGCGACCCGGCGGTCGCCGAGCTGCGCGTCAGCGGCACCTTCCCGGTCGGCAGCGAGGCCGCGACCGAACGCACGCTGGGCATGCTGGTCTCGACCTATGCGCTGCGCGCCGAGCGCCGCCTGGGCGGTCTGTGGGTGAGGCTGCTGCCGGCCTGATTTCCCTGGCTCGGGGATGTCGCGATTGTGGAAGTCAGGACGCAGGCGGACGGGCAGGCCTGCTTGGCGCTGCGTTCGGCTTTCTCCGCGAACACTTGCGGTGGAGAAGCCGGGATGCGGGTGTGCGCAATTGCGCAGGTCAAGGAGGAGGGCCGCGCAAAGCGGCCCGGGGGACTGAGCCCGGACACAAGGAGTCCTGAGGACTGCTTGTGCCTGGCGAAGGATCGGGCCTCAGGCCCGAGCACGGAGCAATTGCGTACACCCGCGTCCCGGCGCAAGCCAGCTCCCCGCAGGGGCATCAAGACCACGCCGGGAGACCGCGAGTCAATGAAAAAACTGTTGCGTGGGCTGACAGGTTTTGCGCCGCTTGGCTGGCAAGGGGATTGAAGGCCATCGATCGATGGCGCTTGTCCGCTTCCCCTCCATCCCCTTGCCGATCGAAGAAAGAAGTCCCGCTCCATGACCGCCGACCCGAAATTCCGCCTGATCACCCTGGCCGCGCTGGCCGCCCTGTGGGGCAGCAGCGCCGGCGCTGCCGAGCCGCTGCTGGACCAGCCGGCGCTGGCCGCGCCGCAGACCTACCGCCAGGCCGGCGGCCAGCCGCTGGCCCAGGCCCTGAACGAGCTGGCGCTGCGGCTGAGCATTGCCCTGTCCTTCGACCCGGTCCTGACCGAGGGCCTGAAGAGCCCGGCGCTGGCCGGCCGCCTGAGCGCGCGCGAGGCGCTGGCGCGGCTGCTGGCCGGCAGCGGGCTGGAGATCGCGGCGCGTTCGGACGGCAGCTTTACCCTGCGCCGCAGCGCGGCGGCGGCGGCGCCGAGCGCCGAGGCCGATGCGCTGCCGCTGGTGCGCGGCCGCGCCTCGGCCGAGTCGCGCGCCACCAGCGAGGGCACGGGCTCCTACGCCGCGCTGGCCGTGAGCCTGGGCAAGCTGGAGCAGCGGCCGCGCGACATCCCGCAGTCGCTCAGCGTGCTGACACGCCAGCAGCTGGACGACCGCAATCTGGCGAGCCTGGACGAGGCGATGCGCAACGTCACCGGCATCTCGGTCGAGACCTCCAGCACCGGCGGCAACCATGGCAACTTCTATGCGCGCGGCTATGCGCTGGACACGGTGCAGATCGACGGCGTCGTCACGCCGGCGAGCACCGGCAGCGATCTGTCGACCGGCTTCAGCATGGCGGTGTACGACCGCGTCGAGGTGCTGCGCGGGCCGGCCGGCCTGCTGCAGGGCGCCGGCGATCCGGGCGGCAGCATCAACCTGGTGCGCAAGCGCGCGAGCAAGGAATTCGCCGCGAGCTATGAGCTGTTCACCGGCTCCTGGCGTCGCCACGAGGCCCGGTTCGATGTCGGCGGCTCGCTGAACGAAACCGGCTCGGTGCGCGGCCGCCTGGTTGCGGCCTACCAGGACCGCCATTCCTTCGTCGACCATGTGAATTCGCGCAAGCCGCTGGTCTACGGCACCGCCGCCATCGACCTCGATGCGCGCACCACGCTCAGCGCCGGCCTGACCTATCAGCAGTACAAGGGGCGCCCCGCCTTCGGCCTGCCGGCCTATGAGGACGGCAGCTTCCTCGAGGTGCCGCGCTCGACCAATGTCGATCCCGCCTGGAGCCACATCAACGAGGAGCTGAAGGAGTACTTCGGCGAGATCGAGCATCGCCTGGAGAACGGCGGGCGGGCCCGGCTGAGCCTGGTGCATCGCGAGCAGGACGAGCCCTCGCGCAAGTTCGGCTGGGCCGATTGCTCGGTCGACCGCACGAGTGGCGACAGCTGCCTGATCAGCTGGATCTACCGCAGCCACTGGAAGACCCAGGGCGCCGATGCCTTTGTCAGCAGCCCCTTCGAGGCCTTCGGCCGCCGCCATCAGCTGACCCTCGGGGCCGACTACCGCCGCGTCAGCAAGGCCTTCCAGTACGGTGGTGGCGATGGCGCCTATGTCAACGTCTACCGGCCCGACAACCGGGTGCCCGAGCCCAGCTACACCTTCGACAACGGCAACAACAGCAAGACCACCCAGTACGGCGCCTATGCCCGCGCCCATCTGCAGCTGGCGGATCGGCTGCAGCTGGCGCTGGGCGGCCGGCTCAGCTGGTGGGAGCGCAGCGAACAGAACCGCAACGCCTACTTCAACCAGTTCTCCGACACGCACACCGAGGTCAAGCACAAGTTCACGCCGCTGGCCGGCCTGGTCTACACGCTGAACGACAGCTGGTCGGCCTATGCCAGCTACACCAGCATCTTCTCGCCGCAGACCGCCAGCGATTTCCAGGGCCGCGGCCTGGCCCCGCGCACCGGCAAGCAGTTCGAGCTGGGCCTGAAGGCCGAGCTGTTCGACAAGCAGGCCAACGCCCATGTGGCGCTGTTCCGCATGGAGGACGTGAACCGCGCGACGACCGACCCCGATCATCTGCGCTACTCGATCGCCGCCGGCAAGATGCGCAGCGAGGGCCTGGAGGCCGAGATCACCGGCCGCCTGCTGCCGCGCTGGGACCTGAGCGCCGGCTATGCCTTCAACTACACGGCCACCCTGAGCGGCACCGACGAGGAGAAGCGCCGGCTCTACAGCTACATCGCGCCGCGCCATACGCTGCATCTCTGGAGCAAGTACGGCTTCGGCCCCGGCGCGCTGGACGGCTTCAGCGTCGGCGCCGGCCTGCGCGCCCTCAGCAGCACCTACCGCCTGGCCGGCGACGTCAAGTTCGAGCAGCGGCCCTATGCGCTGGCCTCGCTGCAGCTGGGCTACCGCTTCGGCTCCGGGCTGGAGGCGGCGCTGACGATCGAGAACCTGTTCGACAAGGTCTACTACCAGCGCGTCTGGGCCGCCTTCGGCTCGAACTACTACGGCGAGCCACGCAACGCGATGCTGAGCCTGCGCGGGAAGTTCTGATCGGTTCGGGCGGGAAGGGGGGTGACGGCTCGTGTTTAAAATGAGAATAGTTTTTATTCTCGATAATGATGCTAGCCGCCACCATCCCCCGCCAGCCCCGTCCCGACGGAGACCGCCCGTGAACGCCGCCTTCCTGCGCCTGTGGGGCTGGCCCATCGTCCTGGGCCTGCTGTCGGCCAGCGGCCTGCTGACGGCCCTGGTGTCGGACGGCTGGGGCGACTGGTGGTCCTGGCTGGCCCTGGGCCTGCCGCTGGCGGTGATGGCCGGGTTCGGCCTCAAGGGTCGGAGGGCCGGCCGATGCTGAGCGCCCGCGCCCTCAAGACCTGGACCTGGTTGCACAAATGGAGCAGCCTGGTCTGCACGGTCTTCATGCTGCTGCTGTGCCTGACCGGCCTGCCGCTGATCTTCCACCACGAGATCGGGCATCTGCTCGGCACCGAGGTCGAGGCGCCCGCGAAGGCGGTCGACAAGCTGCCGAACCCGCCGCGCATCGGCCTGGACGAGGTGCTGGCGGTGGCGCGCGCCCAGCATCCGGACCGGGTGGTGCAGTTCGCCTCGCTGGACGAGCATGACGACCGCATCTGGTTCGTCACGATGACGCCCACGCCGGCGCCGACCGACGACTTCCGCTCGGTCGTGGTCGACGCCCGCGATGGCGCGCTGCTGGGCCAGCCCAGGTTCAACGAGGGCTTCATGTACTGGATGTTCCGGCTGCATGTGGACCTGTTCGCGGACCTGCCGGGCAAGCTCTTCCTCGGCCTGATGGGCCTCTTGCTGCTGGTCGCCATCGTCACCGGCGTGGTGCTGTACGCGCCCTTCATGCGCAAGCTGGCCTTCGGCGAGGTGCGGCGCGAGAAATCGCCGCGCATCAAGTGGCTGGACCTGCACAACCTGCTGGGCATCGTGACCCTGGTCTGGGCCTTTGTGGTTGGCGCTACCGGCATGATCAACACCTGGGCCGACCTGATGATCAAGTACTGGCAGTACAGCGAGATCAGCACCCTGCTGGCGCCCTACAAGGACCAGCCGGTGGTGCCGCTGGCCGAGCGCGGCTCGGTGCAGGCCTCGCTGCAGGCGGCGCGCGCGCAGGCTCCGGGCATGAAGCTGTCCTTCATCGCCTTCCCCGGCACCGCCTTCTCCAGTCCGCACCACCACACCTTCTTCCTGCGCGGCGAGACGCCGCTGACCTCGCGCCTGCTGCAGCCGGTGCTGGTCGACGCGAAGACGACCGAGGTCACCGCGGCGCCGCACCTGCCCTGGTACCTGACCGCGCTGCTGGTCTCGCAGCCGCTGCATTTCGGCGACTACGGCGGCCTGCCGATGCAGATCATCTGGGCCCTGCTGGACATCGCGACCATCATCGTGCTGGGCAGCGGCCTGTATCTGTGGTTCAAGCGCCGCGCGCCGCGCCAGCTGGCCGAGGAGGCCGGCGCGGTGGTGGCCGCGCCGCCGCCATCGCCGACGCCGGAGTTGGCGAGCGCACGCGGCGTCGAGACCTCGGCCTGACGTGGCCTGGATGGCGGGAGCTGCTGTTCTAGACTCCGGCCATGCCCCAGGCCCACGACCCTTCAGCAGCGCGCCCCGACCACCGCCTGTTCTTCGCGCTCTGTCCCGACACGGCCACCGCGCTGAAGTTGTCGGCGCTGGCCACCCGGCTGAAGAACGAGCTGGGCTTGAAGGGGCGGCCGCATGCGCTCGAGCGCTTCCATGTCACGCTGCACCATCTGGGCGATTTCGTCGGCATGCCCATCGAGCTGCGCGAGCGGGCCGAGGCCGCCGCCGACGGCCTGCGCTTTGAGCCGGTGGCGCTGCGCTTCGACCAGCTGCTGAGCTTCACCCGCAAGGACCGCAATCGCCCGCTGGTGCTGGGCGGCGGGGCGGGCCTGGACGGAGTGCGGGAACTGCAGCGCGCGCTCGGCGCCGCGCTGGCCGCGGGCGGCGTGCCGCTGGAGCGCGGGAGCTTCACGCCGCACCTGACCCTGATGTACGACGATGCGGCGGTGCCGCGCCAGGACATCGCGCCCATCGGCTGGACCGCCGGCGAGTTGGTGCTGGTCGACAGCCTGCTGGGCCAGAGTCGGCACCTGCGGCTGCGCAGCTGGCCGCTGACGCAAGACGAAAAAAGAAAGGACGCCCAAGCATGAGAGCCGCCCTGAGCATCCTGGGCCTGGTGGTCGTGCTGACCATCGTGCTGCTGATGAGCAAGAAACAGATGCAGGCCCGGCAAGACCTGGCCCCCAGGCCCGCGGCCTCGGCCGCCTCGGCGACGGCCGACCCGAACCTGCCGGCGGCGGTGGGCCGGCAGGTGCAGGACTCGCTGGACCAGGCGCGCCAGCGCGCCTCGGGCGCACTACCTTAACTAAGGCCCGAGGCGCAGCCCGGCCCGCCGGCCCAGCGCCTCCAGGCTCCAGCCGCGGCCCAGCAGCAGGCGGCGCGTCTGCAGCGCCTCGCATGGCGCGGCGCCGATCTCGCGGCCTAGATAGGCCAGGCGCTTGTCGCGTAGGTCCACGTAGGCCGACTCGTACTGCCGCGCCAGCGTCTGCCACAGCGCATGGGCGCCCTCGGACTGGCGCGCGCCGCTGAGCAGGCAATGGCGGCCCGCCTCCAGCACGCGGCGGTAGATCGCGCCGGCCAGGCCGCGGCGCTGGTAGGCGGCGCGAAAGCGCGAATGCGGCGCGCGCAGATGGCGGTCGGCGCGCCGGTCCAGCTCGATCAGGCGGTTGAACACGGTGTAGCCGGCCAGGCGGTCGCGCGCGATGTCCTCGACATAGACATACAGCTCGCCATCGGCCTCGCGCTGGCGCAGCAGCAGGTCGGGCGGGCCGAAGCTCTGGCCGGCCAGGCCATGCAGCGGATCGCCGGGTCTTCGCATCCGGGCCTGCAGCGCGTCGAGTTCGCGCTCCAGTTCGTCGGGCGGCAGCTGCACGTCGATGCGCAGCGCCAGCGGGCGCGGCCGGGCCAGGCAGGCGGCCAGCAGCGCGCTCATGGCTCGTCCTCCTCGGCCCAGCAGCCGCTGAGCAGGGCCGCGGGGCGCGCCGCCGCCCGCACCCGCGCGCTGCTGGGCCAGGCCTCGGCGCGCACGTCCAGACCGGCATAGATGCCATAGCCGGGGCCGGCCTCCAGCGGCCCGCCGGCGAGCAGGCTTTCGCCGGCCTTGATCGCGCCGGCGGCCCGGATCGCGCCGCCGGCGCGTATGCCCCAGCCGGCCTGCAGATGGCCGCCGCAGCGCAGCCCGGTGCCGGCCTTGATGCCCTGGGCGGCGTGCAGGTCCGCGCCGGTTTCGACCGCGCCGCCGGCCCACAGGCCCTTGGCGCAGTCGAGCGCGCCGGCGACGCGCAAGGCCCGACCGATGCGCAGCGCGCCGGCCAGGCGCAGGCCGGCGCCGACCTCCAGGTCCCAGGCGGCGCGCAGCCCGCCGCCGCCGCTCAGCGCCGCGCCGACCTCGATGCCCCAGTCGGCACGGATGTCGTCGCCGGCCTCGAGCCGACCGCCGCAGCGGATCGCGCCGCCGCTGCGCAACTGATCGCCGGCGATCAGGTCGCCGCCGACCGCCAGGCCGGCGCCGGCCTCGATCTGCCGGCCGCAGCGCAGCAGGCCCTCGATGCGGACGGCGCCGCGTACGCGCAGGCTGCCGGCGAAGACCAGGGCCTCGGCCTCCAGATGTTCGAGCGCCAGTTCGGCATCGGTGGGGCCGAACTGGTCCAGCAGCCAGCAGGCGTCGGCGATGCGGCCTTCCCGCACCAGCGCGTCGAGCAGGGCCTGGTAATCGGTGCTGGCGGCGGGGCGCTGGCGGTGCCGCAGATACCAGCGCAGGCCATCGGCGCAGGGGCGCTTGGCCTTGACGAAGTTCTTCGTGAGTTCCATGACGAGTCATTCCGGACGTGGGGAGATCACGCGACCGGGACGGGCTCGCGCCGGCTGATGCCGGCCAGGAAGGGAAAACTAGCTGAGGTGGCCCCGGTCGCTCCGCGGTGGCCGTGCGGGAGGCTCGCTCAGGACGGTTGCCCGGCCCGAGCCGCCCGCACGGCTTCGGAAAGCACGGCGGTAACACCGCTCAGGCTGGCGGCGTGGCTGGGGCTGCCGGCACAGGCCGCGGGCGCACGACGACCGGCCGCGGCGGCGGCGGCGATGTCGTGGTGCGGTTGGCGGCGGGGCATGGGCGGAACGGGGAAGAGGGTCAGGTCTTGGCCGCGGATTGTCGCACCACGGCCTCGGCCAGCGCGCGCACGCTCAGCGGCGCGCAGCCCTCGGCCTTGTTGCTGATCGTGACATAGGCCTTGTGGCCGGCGCCGGTGGTGCCGCGTATCACCTGGGCCAGCACCGCGCGGGTGTCGGGGTCGGGGTCGAGCATGGCGTCGAAGTCGCCGTACTTCTTCGCCGCCTCCTCGTAGCCGAAGGGGCCGTGCAGGCGGTTCAGGTTCCAGCGGCAGACCAGCGGGCCGGGCCAGAGCGCGCGCAGCAGCGGCAGTTGCTCCTCGATCGCCGGCAGCTTGGGATGCAGGCCCAGGCAGTAGGTGGCGCCGGCCTCGCGCAGCACCGCGACGAAGTCCGGCGTCAGCCATTCGGGGTCGCGCACCTCGACCGCGATCACCCCGTCCGGCGTGGCCGCGCGCAGGTCGGGCAGGGCGCGCAGCAGGGTGCGCAGGCGCTCCAGTTGCTCGGGCATGCGCTGCAGCATGCCGGGTGTCAGCGGGCTGAGCTGGAACACCAGCGCGCCGATCCTGGCGCCCAGGCCCTCCAGCGCCGGCTGGATGAATTCCTGCAGCGCCAGCGCCGGGTTCAGGAAGGCGGGATTGAGCTGCTGGCCGCGGCCGCTGCCCTCGGCTCGCACCTGGGCATCGGCGACCAGGCTGGGCGCCTTGACCGTGAAGCGGAAGTCGGCCGGTACCTGGGCCGCATAGCGCTCGTACTGGCTGGCGGTCAGCGGGCGGTAGAAGCCGCGGTCGATGCTGACCGCGCGGTGCAGCGGCTGCTGGCTGTAGGCGGCCAGACCCTGCTTGGACAGCAGGGTCTCGGCATAGGCCTTGTCCCAGACCAGGCCGGCCCAGCCGGGATAGGTCCAGGAGGAACTGCCCAGGTGGGCCTGGGCGGGCAGGGCGGCGGCCAGCGCGCGCTGGGCCTCGTCGACGGGCTGGGGGCGGACCTTCTGGCCGGGCGCGGTCACCGGCGGGGGCGGCGCGGCCAGCTCCTCGTCCGGGAACAAGGCATCTTGCATAGGGCGGCAAGGATACCCGGCCCGCCCGCTTGCTACACTGCCCGGCCCCATGACGACGAACATGACGACCGCGACGCCGACCGACGAATACGCGATGCGCCTGGCGCTGGATCAGGCGCACAACGCGCTGCTGGTCGGCGAGGTGCCGGTGGGCGCGGTGATCATGCGCGCGGGCCAGGTGATCGCGACCGGCTACAACCGCCCGATCACGACCCATGATCCGACGGCCCATGCCGAGATCGTCGCGCTGCGCCATGCGGCCACCCTGCTGGGCAACTACCGGCTGCCGGAGTGCGAGCTGTTCGTGACCCTGGAGCCCTGCGCGATGTGTGCGATGGCGATGATGCATGCGCGGCTGAAGCGCGTGGTGTTCGCCGCTCCCGATCCCAAGACCGGCGTGGCCGGCTCGGTGCTGGACCTGTTCGGCCAGAAGCAGCTGAACCACCATACCCATATCGTCGGCGGCGTGCTGGCCGAGCCCTCGGCCGCGCTGCTGCGCGAGTTCTTCGCCGAGCGCCGCGCGGCCGCGCGCCAGCGCCGCCTGGCGGCCGCCGCGGCGGCATCCGGCGCCGACGATCCCATCCCCACCGGCGACGCCACCCATCTGGACCCCGAACAACCATGAGTTCCCTGACCCTGTTCACCCCCGCCGGCGTGCTGGCCAAGAGCCAGCCGCTGAAGCGCGCGGCCAAGCGCCTGAGCCAGCTCGGTTTCGAGGTCGAGATCGATGCCGACGCGCTGGCCAAGCATCAGCGCTTCGCCGGCGACGACGCGACCCGCCTGGCGGCGCTGCACCGCGTCGCCGATGCCGCGCCCTCGGTGGCGCTGGCCACGCGCGGCGGCTATGGCATGACGCGGCTGCTGGACCAGATCGACTGGACGCGCCTGCTGCGCTCGATCGAGCAGGGCACGCGCTGGGTCGGCCATAGCGACCTGACCGCGCTGCAGCTGGGCCTCTTGGCCCATACCAAGCATCGCGGCTTCGGTCTTTGGGCCGGCCCGCTGGCCTGCGACGACTTCGGCCGCACGGACGAGGAGGGCGGCGTCGACGAGGTGACGCAGGACTGCTTCGTCGAGGCGATGCAGGGGCTGCTGGAGGCGGTGGGCTTTCGCACCGAGGCCGGCTTCGACGGCCTGCACGAGCGCGGCACCCTGTGGGGCGGCAACCTCTGCGTGCTGAGCTCGATGCTGGGCACCCCGCATTTCCCCAAGATCAAGGGCGGCATCCTGTTCCTGGAAGACGTCAACGAGCATCCCTACCGGGTCGAGCGCATGCTGCTGCAGCTGGCGCAGGCCGGCGTGCTGCAGGCGCAGAAGGCGGTGGTGCTGGGCGAGTTCAGCGCCTGGAAGAAGTCGCCGCTGGACCGCGGCTACAAGCTGAAGGACGCGATAGAGGCGGTGCGCGCGCGCTGCCCGGGCCTGCCTATCCTGACCGGCCTGCCCTTCGGTCATGTGCCGACCAAGGTCTGCCTGCCGGTCGGCGCCAAGATGGACCTGGTGGTGCAGGGCCGCGAGGCGCTGATGATCTGGGGCCCGGACCCGGCGCACCATCATCACCATGAGGACTGCGGCGAGGATTGCGGGCACGATCACCATGATCACCACGCGCACTAGGGCCTGCTAGCGCTGCGGCAGCAGGTCGCGTTGTGATCAGAAAGGCCGCAGGCAAGGCGCAAACCGCAGCCGGGTTGGACACCCGGCGAGGATTTGCAACGCCGCATGCGGTCTTTCTGGTCACAACCCTTCGGGAAGGCCCGCCCCCAGGGGCCACTCGTCGTTGCAACGCTGGCCCGCACGCGAGTGCGGGCGGCGCGCTGCGCCTAGATTGGCTCCTGGGGGCGGGCCTTCGCGGCCTACTGCCGCAGCGCTAGCAGGCCCTCTAGGTGCACCGCCCCGCGGCCGCGGGGTGAAAAGGGCGGCAAAGCCCTTATGATCTCGCCCTTGCCTCCAGCGCGCGCGGCCATAAGCCGGGCACTCTCGGGGGCTCGTTGTTTTTGGTGGGTGCCCGCCCAAGCCCGACCCGAGGGGCTTGCCGACCGTGCGCCCGTGCTCCGTCAGAGGATAGGTAGGGTTCGCATGCAAGGGCTTCCTGGTTTCGCCGCGTTGCGCGGCATCGGCCTGGCGCTGGCCGCCGCAGCGGCGACGCTGGCGCTGACCGCCTGCAACAACAGCCCCTATGAGCTGGGTGCGGCCAAGTCGAACACGATCTACAACTCCTTCGACGAGCGCTCGCCGCGCTATCTGGACCCGACCGCGTCCTACAGCAACCCGGAATCGGTCTACACCTACCAGATCTACGAGCCGCTCTACGCCTACCACTACCTGAAGCGGCCCTACCAGCTGGTGCCCAAGGTGGCCGAGCGGGTGGTGCATCCCTATTACCTGGACAAGGACGGCAAGCGCCTGCCGGACGATGCGCCGGCCGATCAGATCGCGCAGTCGGTCTACGACATCCCGATCAAGAAGGGCATCAAGTTCCAGCCGCACCCGGCCCTGGCGAAGGACGATAAGGGCAACTACCTGTACCACCACCTGACGCGCGAGCAGCTCGGCGCCAAGCGCTCGCCCTGGGATTTCCCGGTGCAGGGCACGCGCGAACTGGTGGCCGAGGACTATGTCTATGCGATCAAGCGCCATGCGACGCCGCGCATCGAGGCGCCGATCTTCGCGATCTTCTCCGAGTATGTGCTGGGGCTGAAGGACTACGCCAAGCTGGTGCGCGAGGAGAACGCCAAGCTGCTGAAGGGCCTGCCCGAAACGACCCGCGACAAGCCCTTCCTGGACTTCCGCCAATGGCCGCTGGAGGGCGCGCAGGCGGTCGACAGCCACACGCTGCGGGTGCGCATCAAGGGCAAGTACCCGCAGTGGCAGTACTGGATGGCGATGACCTTCGTCTCACCGCTGCCCTGGGAGGCCGATGCCTTCTATGCCCAGCCGGGCATGGCGGAGAACAGCATGTCGCTGAACCAGTGGCCGCTGGGCACCGGCCCCTACATGATGACCGAGTATGTGCAGGACCGGCGCCATGTGATGAAGCGCAACCCGAACTACCGCGGCGAGCCTTATCCCTGCGAAGGCTCGGAGGCCGACCGCAAGGCCGGCCTGCTGGACGATTGCGGCAAGACCATGCCCTTCGCCGACACCATCGTCTCGACCATCGTCAAGGAGAAGGTGCCGCGCAAGGAGCTGTTCAAGCAGGGCTATCTGGACGTGCCGGAGATCGAGCGGCCCGAATGGGGCGTCGACTTCCAGGTCGACATGGACGATTCCGACGAGGTCAAGGCCGCCTACCAGGCCAAGGGCTTCAAGTTCCCCCTGGTGACCGACATCAACAGCTGGTACCTGGGCTTCAACTGGATGGACCCGGTGGTCGGCAAGGGCGACACGCCCGAGCAGCAGCTGAAGAACCGCAAGCTGCGCCAGGCGCTGTCGATCGCGATCGACTGGGAGGAGGGCTACGGCCGCATCTTCCGCGCCAAGGGCGGCGTGGCCGCCCATGGGCCGGTGCCGCCGGGCGTGTTCGGCTCGCGCGAGGAGGAGCCGGGCTACTTCAATCCGGTGACGCACCGCCTGGTCAATGGCGAGGTGCAGCGTCGTCCGATCGAGGACGCGCTCAAGCTGCTGGCCGAGGCCGGTTATCCCGACGGCCGCGACGCCAAGACCGGCAAGCCGCTGGTGCTGAGCTACGACTACCAGCGCACCACCACGCCCGAGATCAAGGCCGAACTGGACTGGATGGTCAAGCAGTTTGCCAAGCTGGGCGTGCAGCTGGAGATCCGCGCCACCGACTACAACCAGTTCCAGGACAAGGTGCTCAAGGGCAAGCACCAGATCTTCTGGTGGGGCTGGCTGGCCGACTATCCGGACGCGGAGAACTTCCTGTTCCTGCTCTACGGCCCGAACAGCAAGTCCAAGCATGAGGGCGAGAACACCGCCAACTACGAGAACCCCGAGTACGACCGCCTGTACCGCCGCATGCAGACCCTGGACGATGGTCCGGAGAAGCAGAAGGTGATCGACCAGATGGTGCAGATCGCGCGCGAGGACTCGCCCTGGGCCTGGGGTTACTGGCCCTATGTGGGCCTGGCCTTCCAGCCCTGGGTCTACAACGGCAAGCCCGGCATCATGATCCGCGACATGGCGCGCTACTACCGCGTCGACCCGCAGCAGCGCGCGGCCAAGCAGGCCGAATGGAACCGCCCGATCTGGTGGCCGCTGCTGCTGTTGCTGGCCGGCGCCGCCGCGATCATCTGGACCACCCGCAGCTCCTTCCGTGCCCGCGAACTGGCGACGGCCAAGGGCTACGACGCCGCCCGCAACGCCGCCTGAGGCCGCAAGCACCATGCTGAACTACATGATCCGCCGGCTCGGCTACGGCATCCTGATCCTGATCGGGGTGAACCTGTTCACCTTCTTCCTGTTCTTCTCGGTCAACACGCCGGACGACATGGCGCGCCTGAACATCGGCGGCAAGCGCGTCACGCAGGAGCAGATCGAGAAGTGGAAGGTCGAGCGCGGCTACGACAAGCCGCTGTACTGGAACGAGGCCGAGGCCGGCAGCCAGAAGCTCACCAAGACCATCCTGTGGGAACGCTCGGTCTCGCTGATGATGCTGGACTTCGGCCGCTCCGACGCGCGCCAGGCGATCAACATCGGCCATGAGATCAAGACCCGCATGGGCGTCAGCCTGCAGCTGGCGGTGCCGCTGTTCATCCTGCAGGTGATCATCAGCACGGCCTTCGCTTTGCTCCTGGTGTTCTTCCGCAATTCGCGGATCGACTTCTGGGGCGTGGTGCTGTGCGTGCTGATGCTGTCGATCTCCAGCCTGTTCTACATCATCGTCGGCCAGTACTTCTTCTCGCGCGTGCTCAAGCTGGTGCCGATCAATGGCTATGCGGCGGGCCTGGACGCGGTCAAGTTCCTGGCGCTGCCGATCGCGCTGTCCCTGCTGTCGCGCCTGGGCGGCGAGGCGCGGCTGTACCGCGCGATGCTGCTGGAGGAGGTGGGCAAGGACTATGTGCGCACCGCGCGGGCCAAGGGGCTGTCGGAGCAGGTGGTGCTGTTCCGTCATGTGTTGCGCAATGCGCTGATCCCGATCATCACCAGCGCCGGCGCCTACCTGCCCTATGTGTTCCTGGGCTCGCTGGTGTTCGAGAGCTTCTTCGGCATCCCGGGCCTGGGCGCCTTCGTGATCGAGGCGATCACCGGCCAGGACTTCGCCATCGTGCGCACGATGGTGTTCCTCGGCGCACTGCTCTACATCGCGACCAATGTCGTGATCGACATCGCCTACACCTTCGTCGACCCGCGGGTCCGCCTCGCCTGATCGCCTGGGAGCATCATGGGATTCAAGTTCGTTCTGCTCTGGACCGACGTCGCGCTGTGGGCCCTGTTCGCCGCGCTCGCCGCCTATGTGCTGCGCATCCGCGCGCTGCCCAATCTGCGCGCCACCTGGGTGCGCGTGCTGCGCGATCCGGCCGCGCTGTCGGCCGGCCTGGTGCTGGGCCTGTTCCTGATCCTCACCGCGCTGGACAGCGTGCATTTCCGCCGCGCGCTGCCCTCGGCACCCGGTGCGGCGACCTTCTACGACACGCATACCGAATCGGTGCTGGACCTGCTGCTGGCGCGCCAGATCGAGATGCGCGAGGTCAGCTATTCGCGCCCGCTGGCCTACCAGGGGCTGAACAAGGAAAGCATCACCGATGCGGCCGGCCAGACCCGGCGGGATTTTCCGCGCCTGGCCTTCGGCGGCGCGCACCTCACCGATCCGGCGAGCGAATGGGCCGGCGATGTGCGCGGTCGCGCCTTGACCGGGCTGGCCGGCGGTGCGCTGGCCGCGGCGGCGGCGCTGGCGCTGTTCGCCGCCGCGCTGGCGCGCGGCCATGGCGGTTTTACGGCCGCGCTGCGTGACCTGCTGGCGGACCGCACCCATTACCCGCTGCGCGCGGTCTGGCTGACCCTGGCCGTCACCCTGCTGTTGGCCGGGCCGGTGGTGGCGCTGATGGGCTCCTACCATGTGTTCGGCACCGACCGCACCGGCAACGACGTGCTCTACCAGGCGCTGAAGAGCGTGCGCACCGCCTTCGTGATCGGCGCGATCTCGACCCTGGCGACCCTGCCGCTGGCCCTGGGCCTGGGCATCCTGGCCGGCTACTTCAAGGGCTGGGTCGACGAGGTGATCCAGTACATCTACACGACCTTGAGCTCGGTGCCCAATGTGCTGCTGATCGCGGCCTGCGTGCTGATGGTGCAGGTCTTCCTGGACAAGAATCCGGGCCTGTTCGAGACCGGCGCCGAGCGCTCGGACCTGAAGATGTTCCTGCTCTGCGTGATCCTGGGCGTGACCGGCTGGGCCGGCCTGTGCCGCCTGGTACGCGGCGAGACCCTGAAGCTACGCGAGCTGGACTATGTGCAGGCCGCCACCGCCTTCGGCGTCAGCGATGCGCGCATCATGGCGCGCCACATCGTGCCCAATGTGATGCACCTGGTGCTGATCACCGTGGTGCTGAGCTTCTCCGAGCTGATCCTGTATGAGGCGGTGCTGACCTATGTCGGCGTCGGCGTCGACCCGAGCATGAACAGCTTCGGCGGCATGATCAATCTGGCGCGCTCGGAGATGTCGCGCGAGCCGGTGGTGTGGTGGAGCTTCGCCGCCGCCTTCGGCTTCATGGTGACCCTGGTGCTGGCCGCCAACCTGTTCGCCGACGGCGTGCGTGACGCCTTCGACCCGCGCGCGCGCAACCTGCGCCCGCGCGTGCTCAAGCCCATCGCGAAGAGCTGACCCATCATGTTGAACATCAACAACCTCAAGGTGGCGCTGGACGCCGACGTCGGCCTGGTGCGCGCCATCGACGGCATGCAGCTGGCGATCGCCCGCGGCGAGACCTTCGCGCTGGTGGGCGAGTCGGGCTGCGGCAAGAGCATGACCGCGCTGGCGCTGATGCGCCTCTTGCCCGACAACGGCCGCATCGACGCCGGCCGGCTGATGCTGGACGAGCAGGATGTGTTCGGGCTGCCCGAGGCGCAGATGCGCCAGGTGCGCGGCGGCCGCATCGGCATGATCTTCCAGGAGCCCTCGACCAGCCTGAATCCGGTGATGAAAGTGGGTCAGCAGATCGTCGAGGCGATCGAGGCCCATACCCCGCTGCGCGGCGCGGCAGCGCGGACCAAGGCGATCGACTGGCTGCGGCGCGTCGGCATCCCCGAGCCGGAGCGCCGCATCGACGAATACCCGTTCCGCCTCTCCGGCGGCCAGAAGCAGCGTGTGATGATCGCGATGACCCTGGCGGCCGAACCGGACTACCTGATCGCCGACGAGCCGACCACCGCGCTGGACGTGACGATCCAGGCGCAGATCCTGGACCTCCTGAAGGACCTGCAGCGCGAGCGGCGCCTGGGCGTGCTGCTGATCACCCATGACCTGGCGGTCGTGGCCGGCATGGCGCACCAGGTGGCGCTGATGTACGCGGGCCAGATCATCGAGGTGGCGCCGGCGCAGGAGTTCTTCGCCGCGCCCCGGCATCCCTATGCCCGGCTGCTGCTGCAGGCGCTGCCGGATTCTGCCAAGCGCGGCGAGCCGCTGGCGGCGATCGCCGGCACCGTGCCGCCGCTGTGGCTGGACTTCGAGGGCTGCCGCTTCGCGCCGCGCTGCGACCGCGCGGTGCCGAACTGCGGTAACCACCGGCCGGAGTTGGGGGCGCTGTCGTCCACCCATGCGGTGCGCTGCCGGCTCTATACGGATCCGGCGGATTTCCCGGCCGTGCAGCCGGCTCGGGCGGCTGCACCGGCCTGGACGGAGGCGAGAGTGGGGCAGGGCGAGGCCCCGCTGCTGGAGGTCAAGGACCTGAGCGTGCGCTTTGCGCTCAAGCGCGGCCTGTTTGGTGGTGGTGCCGGGCCGCGCTATTTCGATGCGGTGCGCGGCGTGTCCTACAGCATCCGGCCCGGCCGGACCCTGGCCCTGGTGGGCGAGTCGGGCTGCGGCAAGACCACCTCGGGCAAGGCCATCGTGCAGCTGCTGCGCCGCCAGGCCCGCATCGAGGGTCAGGCCTTGCTGGAGGGCCGCGACCTGTTCACGCTGGACGGCGATGCGCTGCGCGAGGCGCGCCGCCAGGTGCAGATCATCTTCCAGGATCCCTTCGCCTCGCTGAACCCGCGCCTGCGTGTGCTGGAACTGCTGGAGGAGGGCATGCTGGCGCTGCGCCCCGAGCTGGATGCGGGTGCCCGGCGCAAGAGCCTGGAGACCCTGGTCGACCAGGTGGGCCTGCGGCGCGACGCGCTGGAACGCTATCCGCACGAGTTCTCGGGCGGCCAGCGCCAGCGCATCGCGATCGCCCGCGCGCTGGCGGTCGAGCCGCGCCTGATCGTCTGCGACGAGCCGACCTCGGCGCTGGATGTCTCGGTGCAGGCCCAGATCCTCAATCTGCTGCGCGAACTGCAGCGCGAGCGTGGCCTTTCCTATTTGTTCATCACCCATAACATCGGCGTCGTCGAGTACATCGCCGACGAGGTGGCGGTGATGCAGGCCGGCCGCATCGTCGAGGCCGGCAGCACCGACGCGGTGCTGGGCAGCCCCCGCGAGGCCTATACCCGCACCCTGCTGGCGGCCGTGCCGCGGCTGCCGCGGGAGCCGGCAGCGGTCTCCTGAGTGATGCAAGCGGTATTTAACTGGTTATCTACTGCTCTGTTTTGTCCGGAACTCGCGGTTGCTGGATGTAATTGAGTGACAGCCTGCGTATCGGCTGTTGCCGGCACGCATCATTGCGTGATGTAGCCCTAAATACGTTTTCAATCCTTGCTAACACGGTAACTTCATGGAAAGTCGCCTATCGCACAAGCGGTCTTGCTGGGGTAAGCCCCAAGAAGGGCCCTGTCAGCTTGGTTTAAGATGCCGCCCAGTCCGGACAGCGTGCTGTAACTGTGTTACGGCCGATGGTTGGGATATGGATGGCCCGCAGGCCTAGCGTCGGCGGGCACTTTTTTTGTTGAGTGTTTGGTCTCCACCGTGTCGCGATTTTTTGGCCATCATGCACCCCCTATCTGCGGTAAAGGCTTGGGGGAACTGGTATGCGCTGTGATACAACACCGTCCCGCGCACCTTGCCGGTGCCAAGGACGCTGCCGCAGCCCGAGCGGCGGCACGGCACGCCGCTTGCTACGGCCCGGCGTGATACGTCACAGCCACCCCCGCACGCATCGATGAATGAGTTTCGCAGTTTGATGAAGGAGCGCGCATGAACTTTGCGCAGGAGAAGCAGGGGGCATCCCGCTTCACAGGCATCGGCATCGTGATTTTTATCCACGTGCTGGCCATCTGGGCCTTGGCCGCCGGCTTGCATCGCAAGGCCATCGAGGCGATCAAGGGTCCGATCGACGTGAAGGTCGTGGAGGAGAAGGTCAAGCCGCCGCCGCCGCCCGAAAAGGTCGTGCCGCCGCCGCCCGACATGAAGGCCCCGCCGCCGCCGTTCGTGCCGCCGCCGGAGGTGCAGGTCACCGCACCGCCGCCGCCCAACGCGATCCAGGCCCCGGTGTCCAACGTCCCGCCGCCGACGCGCGAAGTGGCCGCCACGCCGCCGCCCGCACCGGCGCCGGCCCCGGCACCCGTGGCACGTCCGGCCAAGATCACCGCCGGCATGGTCTGCACCAAGATGGGCAAGCCCGAGGTGCCGGCCGTCAACTGGAGCGGCGAGGCCCTGTACAAGGCCACCGCCACCGTCAAGGCCGGCCGCGTGACCGCGGTTGAAATCGCATCGCTGCGTGGCGGTGTGGATCGTCGGGCCCAGCGTGCGCTGATCCAGGCGATCACCGACACGCTGAAGGACACCTACGAGTGCCCCGGCGATCACGTGTTCGAGCAGGAATTCCAGTTCCGCATCGAATAAGCACAGAGCGTCCCAGAAGCACACGTACCCCACATGGGGGTCGGGCCACGAGCCCGGCCCCACGTTACCAACCTGAGTTCCGATCTCTCTCGATCTCTCTACGTAGGAGTTGACTCCATGATCTCTCGCATCTCCGGCCTGTTCGCCGCAATCGCATTTGCCGCGACCCTGGCTGTGTCCCCCCTGACCGCTACCGCCCAGGCTGCCGACGCCGCCTCGGCCGCTCCTGCTGCGACCGAGACCGCTGCTCCCGCCGCCGACGCTGCTCCCGCTGCCGCTCCTGCCGACGCAGCCCACGCCAAGCCGGCCGACAATCCCTACGGCCTGAAGGCCATGATCGACCACGGCGATGCCGTGTCCAAGGGCGTGCTGGCCCTGCTGCTGATCATGTCCATCGGTTCCTGGTACATCCTGATCGTCCGCCTGTGGGACACCCACAAGCTGGCCGGCGAAGCCAAGGAAGTGCGCGCGACCTTCTTCAAGAAGGCCAGCATCGCCGAAGGCGTCAAGAGCCTGAAGGAAGCCGGTGCTTTCCGCTACATCGCCGAGACCGCCGTCGAGGCTTCGGAGCATCATGAAGGCGCCCTGACCGAGAACATCGACCGCAGCAGCTGGGTCACGATGAACGTCGACCGCGCCGTCGGCGAAGTCAACAGCCGCGTCCAGAGCGGCCTGGGCTTCCTGGCCACCGTGGGCTCGACCTCTCCCTTCATCGGTCTGTTCGGTACCGTGTGGGGCATTCTGCAGGCCCTGACCGCCATCGGCGTCGCCGGCCAGGCTTCGATCGACAAGGTGGCCGGCCCCGTGGGCGAGGCGCTGATCATGACCGCCATCGGTCTGGGCGTCGCCGTTCCGGCCGTGCTGGGCTACAACTGGCTGGTCAACCGCAACAAGCAGGTGATGGGCCAAGTGCGTGCCTTCGCTGCCGACCTGCATGGCGTGCTGATGGGCAACCGCGCCCTGGCCAAGCGCTAATTCAGCGCGCTGCTGGAGTCCAATCATGGGCATGAACGTCGGATCCTCCTCCGGCGAGGACGAAGTGGTCTCCACGATCAACACTACGCCCCTCGTGGACGTGATGCTGGTCCTGCTGATCATCTTCCTCATCACCATTCCGGTGGTGACGCAGTCGGTGACGTTGTCGCTCCCCAAGGAGACCAACGTTGTCCGGCAGACCAAGCCGGAGAACATTGAGCTGGCGGTGACCAAGGACGGCGACGTCTATTGGGCCACTGCCCTGGTGCCTGACCAGGAGGCCCTGGTGGCGCGCCTGAAGAAGGTGTCGGTGCTGAACCCGCAACCCGAGGTGCACATCCGTGGCGACGAGAAAGCGCGCTACGAATCCGTGGGCCGGGTGATGGTGGCGGCCCAGCGCGCCGGCATCCTGAAGATCAGCTTCGTCACCGAGCCTCCGGCTCGTGGCGGTTGATCGACACGAGGAGCGAAAAGCATGGGAATGAACGTAGGTAGCTCGTCGGGTGGCGATGAACCGGAAGTGATGCTGGACGTCAACACGACGCCGCTGATCGACGTGATGCTGGTCCTGCTGGTGATGCTGATCATCACCATCCCGATCCAGCTGCACTCGGTGAACCTGGACATGCCGGCCGGCAACCCGCCGCCGCCGACCAAGGAACCGATCGTGCATGAGGTCTTCATCGACTTCGACGGCACGGTCAGCTGGGACGGCGTCGCGCTGGCCAACCAGGCTTCTGTCGAGGCCAAGCTGGCCGAGATCGCCGCCGAGGCCGATCAGCCCGAGGTGCATATCAAGCCCAACAAGCTGGTCGAGTACGGCAGCGTGGCCGCCGTGATGGCCGCCGCCCAGCGCCTGGGCGTCAAGAAGATGGGCATGGTCGGCAACGAACAGTTCATCAATTGATGAGACTCGATTGATGGAACGCGCTGTCCGCGAGGGCGGCGCGTTTTTTTCTTAGGAGTAAGCGAAGCATGAAACTCAAGACTCTGGCCGGTGCCGCGGTGGGCGCAGCCGCCCTGGTGTTCGGCATGGGCCCGCAGGGCCAGATCGGTTTCCCGCAGGCCATGGCCCAGGAAACCGTGCGCCCCGAGGTGGGCAAGCATCTGAAGGATGCGGCCGCGCTGATCAAGGCCGGCAAGCACAAGGAAGCGCTGGCCAAGCTGCGCGACGCCGAAGCCGTCGGCGGCCGCACCGCGGCCGAGAACAATGCGATCGAGGGCACCCGCTTCTCGGCCGCGATGGGCGCCAACGACCCCGACTCGATGGCCCGCGCCTTCGACGTGCTGAAGCCCCGCCTGGCCGCGGCCCAGCAGCTGCAGTACATGGAGGCCGTGGCCGGCACCTATCTGCGCGCCGGCAATGCCGCCAAGGCGCTGGAATGGTCCAACCGCTACTTCGCCGCCGGCGGCACCAGCGGCACGATGAAGACCGTGCAGCAGCAGGCCCAGTTCAAGTCCGGCGACATGAGCGCCGTGCTGAAGGACACGCTGGCCGAGGTGCAGGCCGACGAGAAGGCCGGCCGCGCGCCCAGTCAGGACAAGCTGAACCTGCTGCTTTACGCGGCGCAGAAGAAGAACGACGGCGCCACCGAGGCGCTGGCGACCGAGAAGCTGCTGAACTACTACCCCCGCAAGGAACTGTGGGCGCAGATCCTCGGCGGCCTGCCGCAGAAGAAGGGCTTCTCGGCCCGCTTCGGCCTGGACGTCTACCGTCTGAAGCTGGCCACCGGCAATATGCGCGGCGCCGACGACTATATGGAGATGGCCCAGCTGGCCGCCCAGGCCGGCTTCCCGGAAGAGGGCAAGAAGGTCGTCGAGCAGGGCCTGGCCGCCAATGTGCTGGGCCAGGGCGCCGAGGGTGCGCGCCACAAGCGTCTGCTGGACCTGATGGTCAAGAAGATCGGTGAAGGCAAGGCCGCGTTCGCCGAGGCCGAGAAGGCCGCCAACGAGTCCAAGTCGGGTGACGAGCTGGTCAAGCTGGGCCTGACCCAGGTCTTCGGCGGCGACAAGGCCGGTGGCCTGAAGCTGGTCGAGGCCGGTGTGGCCAAGGGCAACTTCAAGCGTGCCGACGACGCCAAGTTCTACCAGGGCCTGGCCTATTACACCGGTGGCGACACCGCCAAGGCCCAGACGGCCTGGCGCGCGGTCAAGGGCACGGACGGCTCCGGCGAGCTGGCCCGCCTGTGGTCCATCCACGCCCGCTCGAAGAAGTAAGCAGGAGAGATTTCTCAGAAGCAAAACGGCCTCCCAGCGGAGGCCGTTTTTCATGGCGAGAAGACTTGGCCGATTACTTCGGTGCCAGGCGGATCGCGCCGTCCAGGCGGATCACCTCGCCGTTCAGCATGTCGTTGGTGACGATCTGGTGCACCAGCTTGGCATAGTCGGCCGGCGTACCCAGACGCGAGGGGAAGGGCACGTTGGCGGCCAGCGCGTCCTGCACCTCTTGCGGCATGCCGAACAGCATCGGCGTGCCGAAGATGCCCGGGGCGATGGTCATGTTGCGGATGCCGTTGCGGGCCAGGTCGCGCGCGATTGGCAGGGTCATGCCGACCACGCCGCCCTTGGAGGCCGCGTAGGCGGCCTGGCCGATCTGGCCGTCGTAGGCCGCGACCGAGGCGGTCGAGATCAGCACGCCGCGCTCGCCGGTGGCCTCGGGCTCGTTCTTGCTCATCGCCTCGGCGGCCAGGCGGATCATGTTGAAGCTGCCGACCAGATTCACGTTGATCACCTTGGCGAACAGGGCCAGCGCATGGGCACCGTCCTTGCCGACGGTCTTGGCCGCGGGCGCGATGCCGGCGCAGTTGACCAGGCCCATCAGCTTGCCCAGGCTCACGGCCTTGGCGACCACCGCCTGGCCATCGGCCTCCTGGCTGACATCGGCCTTGACGAAGGCGCCGCCCAGCTCGGCCGCCAGAGCCTCACCGCGCTCGACCTGCAGGTCGGCGATGACGACGGTCGCGCCCTCGCGCGCCAGCATGCGGGCCGTGCCTTCGCCCAGTCCCGAGGCGCCGCCGGTGATGATGAATACCTTGCCTGCGATCTCCATCTTGTCTGTCTCCTAAGGATTGAGTTACGTTGACGTAAACGTCAATTGTGGCGCAAATAAAAGGCCGCACGCGGCGGCCTTGGCGGGGCGGGGCGAGCTCAGCCCAGCGCGGCCAGCGCGCGGCCGGTGATCTCGTCGACCGAGCCGATGCCCTCGATGCGACGGTACTGCGGCGCCTGGGCGTCGCCGGTGGCGGCCCAGGAGGAGTAGTAGTCGACCAGCGGACGGGTCTGGGCCTGGTAGACCTCCAGGCGCTTCTTGACGGTCTCTTCCTTGTCGTCGTCGCGCTGGATCAGTTCCTCGCCGGTCTGGTCGTCCTTGCCGGCGACCTTGGGCGGGTTGAACTTGACATGGTAGGTGCGGCCCGAGGCCACATGCACGCGGCGGCCGCTCATGCGCTCGACGATGGCGCTGTCCGGCACGTCGATCTCCAGCACGAAGTCCAGCTTGACGCCGGCGGCCTTCATCGCGTCGGCCTGCGGGATGGTGCGCGGGAAGCCGTCGAACAGGAAGCCCTTGGCGCAATCCGGCTGGGCGATGCGTTCCTTGACCAGGCCGATGATGATGTCGTCGCTGACCAGCGCGCCGGCGTCCATCACCTTCTTGGCGGCCAGGCCCATCTCGGTGCCGGCCTTGATCGCGGCGCGCAGCATGTCGCCGGTCGAGATCTGCGGGATGCCGAATTTCTGGCAGATGAAGGCGGCTTGGGTGCCTTTGCCGGCGCCGGGGGCGCCCAGAAGAATCAGTCGCACGGGGTCTCCTCGATTTCCAAAAGAAGGGCCCCGCCTGACGCCGACGCCCTCGCAAACTGCGGGCGAGGATAGCATGGCGGGGCCTACGGCCCGCTGACGCGGACCGCGCTTGTCATAGCGCTGTAACTCAGCCGGCGGCGAACAGCGCGCGCACGCGGGCCAGGTCTTCCGGCGTGTCCACGCCGGGGCCGGGCTTGTCCTCGCTGACATGCACGGCGATGCGCTCGCCATGCCACAGCACGCGCAGCTGCTCCAGCGACTCGATCTGCTCCAGCGGGCTGGCCGCCAGGGTCGGGAAGCGGCGCAGGAAGCCGGCGTGATAGGCGTACAGGCCCACATGGCGCAGCGCCGCGCCCGGCTTCGGGCCCTGGGCGTCGCGCCACCAGGGGATGGGGGCGCGCGAGAAATAGAGCGCGGTGCCGCGCGCGTCGGCCACCAGCTTGACCACGTTCGGGTTGGCGAACTCGGCCGCATCCTCCAGCGCATGCGCCACGGTGGCCATCACGCAATCCTCGCGCCGGCCCAGCAGCTCGGCGCAGGCATCGATCATCGCCGGCGCGATCAAGGGCTCGTCGCCTTGCACATTGACGACCAGCTCGCGGCCGTCCAGCCCCAGCAGCTCGCAGGCCTCGGCCAGCCGGTCGCTGCCGGAGGCATGGTCGGCGCGCGTCATCAGCGCGCGCACGCCATGGGCCTCGCAGGCGGCCCGCACCTCGGGCGCGTCGGTGGCGACCACCACCTGGCGCGCCTTCGAAAGCGCGGCGCGCTGCGCCACCCGCACGATCATCGGCAGGCCCTGGATGTCGGCCAGCGGCTTGTTCGGCAGGCGGGTCGAGGCCAGCCGCGCCGGCACGATGACGGTGAAGCTCATGCCTGCGGCGCGGGGGCGGTGGGCGCGTCCAGCGGCCGTGCCTCGTTCTCCAGCATCACCGGGATGCCGTCGCGCACCGGAAAGGCCAGGCGGTCGGCATGGCAGATCAGCTCGCGCCCGCCCTGTTCGCCGCGCTGATGCTCCAGCGGCCCCTTGCAGATCGGGCAGACCAGCATTTCCAGCAATCGGATGTCCATATCGTTGTTAGCTCAGCAGCGCGTCCAGCTCCCGCTGCCACGCGCGCTCAAAAGATTCGTCGGGCCTGAAGTCTAGCGCCACCACCCAGGCCCGGGTGCTTCCCAGGCGCGCCGGGTCGAGCTTGACCGCATCCTTCTCGGTGATCAGCAGCTCCGGCGTGTCGGCCGGCCAGGGCAGGGCGGCGAAGTCGAAATGGTCGGGCAGGGCCAGACCCTGTACCTGCAGACCCTGCGCACGCAGCATGCCGAAGAAGCGCTCCGGCTGCGCCATGCCGGCGGCGGCCAGCACGGGCCGGCCCTGCAGCGCGCGCAGCGCGGCCGGATCGGCCGGCTCGCCGCGCCACCAGGCCGCAAGCTCCACCGCGCCGGCCAGCTCGCGCCGCGCCAGATGGCCGGCCAGCGGCGTGCTGGGCATGGTGGCGTTGTAGAGCACCAGGGCCGGCTCGGCGCTCAGCGGGCGGCGCTGGCGCAGCGGGCCGGCCGGCAGCAGCCGGCCATTGCCCAGGCCGCGCTCGTCGAACACCAGCACGCTCAATTGCCGCGGCAGGCGCCAATGCTGCAGCCCGTCATCGCTGATCAGCAGCTGCAGCCCCGGATGCGCGGCCAGCAGCGCGCGCGCCGCGGCCACGCGGTCGCGCCCCACCGCCACCGACGCGCCGCTGCGCAGATGGATCAGCAGCGGCTCGTCGCCGACCTCGCGCGCATTGCTGTCGCGCGTCACCAGCCGGATGCCATCGTCCTTGCGGCCATAGCCGCGCGAGATCACGCCGGCCCGGATTCCGCGCGCCTGCAGCAGGCGCAGCAGGGCCAGGGTAGTCGGCGTCTTGCCGGCCCCGCCGACGATCCAGTTGCCGACCACGACCACCGGCACCGGCAACGCCTCGGTCTTGAGCCAGCCCCAGCGATACAGCGCGGCGCGCAGGGCGCTCAGGACGCCATAGAGCCCACCCAGCGGTCGCAGGGCCTGGGCCAGCGGCCCGCCCTCGCGCCAGGCGCGCTGCAGGCGCTCCGCCGCGCTCATTTGTTCTGGGTCTGGGCCGCGAAGGTCAGGCGCGACAGCCCGGCGCGGCGCGCCGCGTCCATCACGTTGACGACCGACTGGTGCGCCGCGGCGGCGTCGGCCGAGACGATCACCATCACCTCGGCGTTGCCGCCCGAGGCCTGGCGCAGCGCCGCGGCCAGCAGCTCGGGCGAGCGGCCGTCGACCGCGTCGCGGTTGATCGCATAGCGGCCGTCGGCCGAGATCGCGACCAGGATCTCCTTGGGCCGCTCCTTCATCGCCTCGGCCTCGGCCGTCGGCAGGGTGACCTGCAGTTCGGTGAACTTGCTGTAGGTGGTGGACAGCATCAGGAAGATCAGCACCACCAGCAGCACGTCGATGAAGGGGATCAGGTTGATCTCGGGCTCGTCGGCCCGGCTGCGCTGGCGGAACTTCATCGCTCGCGCCTCCCGCTCAGCCGCGCCCGCCGGTGCGCGAGGTCTGCGCCGCCTGCATCGATTGCGCCTGCAGATGGGCCTGCATGTTCGCCAGCTGGGTGAAGCGGGTCAGGTGCGTCATGAAGCGCTCGCTGGCCTGCTCCAGCTCCAGCACATAGGCCTCGACCAGGCCGCGGAAGTAGCGATAGCACATCAGCGAGGGGATCGCGATGATCAGGCCGAAGGCGGTGTTGTAGAGCGCGATCGAGATGCCATGCGCCAGCTGGGCCGGGTTGCCGCCGGTCGGGCTCTGGCTGCCGAAGATCTCGATCATGCCGACCACGGTGCCCAAGAGGCCCAAGAGCGGCGCCGCGGTGGCGATCGTGCCCAGGGTGTTCAGGTAGCGCTCCAGGCGGTGGATCGCGGAGCGGCCGGCCAGCTCGAAGGTCTGGCGCAGGCGCGCGTCCGGCAGGCGCGGCTCGGCGATCACCGCGCGCAGGCCCGAGGCCAGCACCTGGCCCAGCAGCGAGTTGTCGGCCAGCTTGTTGACCACATCGGCCGCCGGCAGCTGCTGGCTGGTGACCGACAGCACCTCGTCGAGCAGGGTGGGCGGCGCGATCTTGGCGGCGCGCAGGCTGGAGAAGCGTTCGATGATCAGGGCCAGGGCCACGACGGAGCACAGCAGGAGCGGCCAGATCGGCCAGCCGGCGGCTTGTATGATCGAAAACAAGGCTGGTATCCCCTTAGGAAAATGCCGGTCCGCCCCGCTGGGCGCCCGGTCAGGCTGCGCGCGATTATGGCCCCAAGCCGGGCCCGCCAGACCCGATCCGGGTCAGGTCTTGCCCGGGGCGTCCAGACAATCCACCGAGCCTGTGGATAACTTTGTGGGCAAGCGGCTCCGGCGGCGGGCGAGTCCCCGCAGAATCAAGCAGTTGCTTAGTTTGCCTATTTTTTAAGCAGGAAAAAGCTCTTGAAAAACAAGCGTTTATGCGCGTGTGACGACAGCGTGACAGGCCGAATGGCCCGCCAGGGCCCATGGGCCGCGGCTGTGGAGTTCTACCCCCGCGCCGGCATTGGGTTTGCGCATGGTTGAGCCCTGGAAAGCCGCACCGCAACGTGTGGTCTGGGGCGTCGCGGGCCTGCTGCGCGCGGTCTCGGATGCGCTCTCCGCACGCTTCGCGGTCTGCACCGTGCAGGGCGAGATCTCGGGCTTCACCCGCGCCGCCAGCGGCCACAGCTACTTCAGCCTGAAGGACGCCGAGGGCGAGGCCGGGCTGCTGCGCTGCGCGATGTTCCGCCGCGCCGGCGGCTACCTGGATTTCACGCCCGGCGACGGCCAACTGGTCGAGCTGCGCGGGCGGCTGGCGCTGTACGAGCCGCGCGGCGAGCTGCAGTTCATCGTCGAGAGCATGCGCCGCGCCGGTGCCGGGGCGCTGTACGAACAATTCCTGCGCCTGAAGGCCAAGCTGGAGGCGGAAGGGCTGTTCGACCCCTCGGTGAAGCGGGCGCTGCCGGCCTTCCCGCTGCGGCTGGGCGTGATCACCTCGACCGCCGGTGCCGCGCTGCACGATGTGCTGACCGCGCTGCGCCGGCGCGCGCCGCAGGTGGAGGTGATCGTCTACCCGAGCCCGGTGCAGGGCGCCGAGGCGCCGCCGGCCCTGGTGCGCGCGCTGCAGCAGGCCAACGAGCGCCTGGAGGTCGATGCGCTGCTGCTGTGCCGCGGCGGCGGCTCGCTGGAGGACCTCTGGGCCTTCAACGACGAGCGGGTCGTGCGCGCGGTGGCCGGTTCGGCCCTGCCGGTGGTCTGCGGCGTCGGCCATGAGACCGACGTGACCCTGTGCGACCTGGCCGCCGATCTGCGCGCGCCGACGCCCACCGCGGCCGCCGAGCTGGCCGCGCCGGAGCGCGCCGGCGAGCTGGAGCGGCTGCGGGCGCTGGCGCGCGCGCTGACGCGGCGCATGGACCAGCGCCTGGACAACGCCGCCCAGCGCCTGGACCGCGCTGCCCTGCTGCTGGCCCGGCCCAGCGCCGCGCTGGCGCAGCAGCGCCGCCGCCAGGCCCTGCTGGCGCAGCGCTGGGGTCAGGCCTTGCCACGGCGGGTCGAGCGCCAGCAGCAGCTGCTGGAGCAGCTGGAGGCGCGCCAGCGCCGCGCCGGCGCCGCGCTGCTGCAGCGCCAGGCGCTGCGGCTGGATGCGCTGCAGGCGCGGCTCAATGCGCTGGATCCGCGCCAGGTGCTGGCGCGTGGCTACGCCTGGCTGGACGACGGCCAGGGCCGGGCGCTGGCCTCGGTTGCCCAGCTGCAGACCGGCGCCGAGGTGCAGGCCGTGCTGGCCGATGGCGATGCGCGCATGAAGGTACTCAGCACGCGCATGAGGGAATAGACAGCTGCCTACAATGGCCGCCGGACTGAATCTTCCACCCGAACGAGCTTAGAGGAGTTGATATGGAACATACCTTGCCCGCCTTGCCCTATGCCAAGGACGCCCTGGCCCCGCATTACAGC
Organism: Roseateles sp. DAIF2; assembly: GCF_015624425.1. Lineage (NCBI taxonomy): Bacteria > Pseudomonadati > Pseudomonadota > Betaproteobacteria > Burkholderiales > Sphaerotilaceae > Roseateles > Roseateles sp. DAIF2. Next base: position 2,234,850 of record NZ_CP049919.1, read on the forward strand.
GCCGAGACGCTGGAGTTCCACCACGGCAAGCATCACAACGCCTATGTGGTGAACCTGAACAACCTGCAGAAGGGCACCGAGTTCGAGAACAAGACGCTGGAAGAGATCGTCAAGACCTCCAGCGGCGGCATCTACAACAACGCCGCCCAGATCTGGAACCACACCTTCTTCTGGAACTGCATGAAGCCGCAGGGCGGCGGCGCTCCGAGCGGCGCGCTGGCCGACGCGATCAATGCCAAGTGGGGCAGCTACGATGCCTTCAAGGAAGCCTTCACGAAGAGCGCCGTCGGCAACTTCGGTTCCGGCTGGACCTGGCTGGTGAAGAAGGCCGATGGTTCGGTGGACATCGTCAACACCGGCGCCGCCGGCACGCCGCTGACCACCGCCGACAAGGCCCTGCTGACCGTCGACGTGTGGGAGCATGCCTACTACATCGACTACCGCAACCTGCGTCCCAAGTTCGTCGAGGCCTTCCTGAACCATCTGGTCAACTGGCAGTTCGCCGAAGCGAATTTCAGCAACTGAAGACCTGCGCCGTGAGGCGCATGAAAGCAAAAGGCCGGCTGATGCCGGCCTTTCTTATTTCCAGGGGCCGCCGCGCAGCTTGGCGCCGGCCTTGATCGCGCGCTTGCCGAACCAGCCCTGGTTCATCTCGAGCGCATAGCGCACCGGCTTGGCGGAGCAATGCGAGGCCTCGGACATCGGCTGCATGTCGGCGATGTTGACGATGCTGCCGTCGTCGGCGACGAAGGCGATCGACAGCGGCAGCTGGGTGTTCTTCATCCAGAAGCATTGCACGCCGGGCTGCTCGAACACGAACAGCATGCCGGCATTGGTCGGCATGCTGGGCCGGTGCATCAGGCCGATCGCGCGCTGCTCCTGGGTCTCGGCCACCTCGGCCTGGATCAGGTGCATGCCGGCGCTGAGCTGGGTGGCTGGCAGTTTCTGCGGCCCTTCCTGGGCCAGGGCGGAGCTGCTGATCAGGGCGGCCAGCGCCAGCGATGTGAGTGTCTTGATATAGATCATGTCGTCGGGACGGGGTGGTCCCTAGATTATGGTCCGTGAGCAGCATCGCCCTAACCCCCCCCGCCGTCGCGCCCGACCCGGCCCAGACCCTGGATGAGCCGGAGGCCCAGGCCGGCTTCACCGAGCGGCGCGGCGAGCGTGAGGCGCTGTCGCAGCTGCGTCTCTCGGGCCTGCATTGCGCGGCCTGCGCCGGCATCATCGAGCGCGCGCTGATCGGACAGCCGGGCGTGCTGTCGGCCCGCGTCAACGCGGCGGCCGAGCGCCTCCAACTGGGTTGGGATCCGCAGGCGACGCGGCTGAGCACCTTGCTGGCGCTTGTGCGCCGCGCCGGCTATGGCGCCGAGCCGGACCTGGCGGCCAGCGCGCGCGCGCTGCGCGAGCGCGAGCAGCGCCGTGCGCTGTGGCGCCTGTTCGTCGCCGGCTTCCTGATGATGCAGGTGATGATGCTGGCCTGGCCCTCCTATGTGGCGGCGCCGGGTGAACTGTCGGACGATCTGCGCCGGCTGCTGAACTGGGGCTCCTGGGTGCTGTCCCTGCCGGTGCTGCTGTTCTCGGCCGGGCCCTTCTTCGCCGGCGCCTGGGCGCAGTTGCGCACGCGCCGCCTGGGCATGGACGTGCCGGTGGCGCTGGGCATCGCGGTGACCTTCGTCGCCAGCAGCGGCGCCACCTTCGACCCCAGCGGCGCCTTCGGCCACGAGGTCTATTTCGATTCGCTGACGATGTTCGTCAGCTTCCTGCTGGCCGGGCGCTGGCTGGAACTGCGCGCGCGGCACCGCGTCGCGCGCGAGCTGGAGGGGGCGATGGGGCGGCTGCCGGAGCTGGTGGAGCGCATCGTCGACGCAGCGAGCGGCCGCAGCGAGCGGGTGGTGCCGGCGCGGCTGCGCGTCGGCGATCTGCTGCGCGTGCCGCTGGGCGCGGCCTTCGCGGCCGACGGCCGCATCGAGCAGGGCCGGACCGCCGCCGACGAGGCGCTGCTGACCGGCGAATCCGCGCCGGTGCCCAAGGGCCCGGGCGATGCGGTGGTGGCCGGCAGCCTGAACCTGCAGGCGCCGGTGCTGATGCGGGTCGAAAAGCTCGGCGCCGACACCCGTTTCGAGGCCATCGTGCGCCTGATGCGCGAGGCGCTGACGCGCCGGCCCGAGAGCCTGGCGCTGGCCGAGCGGGTGGCCGGGCCCTTTCTGTGGGTGGTGCTGCTGCTGGCGGGCGGCGCGGCGCTGGCCTGGAGCTTTGTCGCGCCGGAGCGTGCGGTCTGGGTCGCGGTGTCGGTGCTGATCGTGACCTGCCCCTGCGCACTGTCGCTGGCCGCGCCCTCGGCCTGGCTGGCCGCGGCCGGCGCGCTGGCACGGCGCGGCCTGCTGCTGGCGCGGCTGGAGCTGCTGGAGCAGATGGCCAAGGTGGACCTGGTGGTGCTGGACAAGACCGGCACCCTGAGCGAGGACGGCATGGCGCTGCAGCGCAGCGTCGGCGACCCGAGCCTGCTGCCGCGTGCGGCCGCCTTGGCGCGCCATTCGCAGCATGTGTTCGCGCGCGCGCTGGTCGCGGCCTGCGCGCAAGTTGATGAAGCGGCCGGCTGGTCCGAGATCGAGGAACTGCCGGGCCGCGGCCTGCAGGCGCGCGATGCAACCGGGCGGCTGTGGCGCCTGGGCTCGCCGACCTGGGTCGGCGGCGTCAGCGAAAGCGGCGGCCAGTTGGCCTTCGGGCCGGCCGAGGGTCAGGCCCTGCTGGTGCTGGAGTTCGGCGAGCGGCTGCGCGCCGATGCGCGCGAGGCCGTCGAGCGCCTGCATGCGCTGGGCCTGTCGACCCTGCTGCTGTCGGGCGATGCGCCGGCGCGGGTGGCGGCACTGGCCCGCGAGGCCGGCGTGGCGCGCGCGCTGGGCGGCGCCAGCCCCGAGGACAAGCTGGCCGAGGTGGCGCGGCTGCAGGCCCTGGGCCACCGCGTGCTGATGCTGGGCGACGGCGTCAACGACGCGCCGGTGCTGGCGCGCGCCGATGCCAGCCTGGCGATGGGGCAGGGCGCTTTGCTGGCGCGCGCCCAGGCCGACGGCGTGCTGCTGTCGGGCCGGCTGCTGGACCTGGTGCGGCTGCGCGAGCTGGCGCTGCGCACGCGCCGCGTGATCCGCCAGAACCTGGGCTGGGCCGCCTTCTACAACGCGTCCTGCATTCCGCTGGCGCTGGCCGGCCTGCTGCCGCCCTGGGCCGCGGGCCTGGGCATGGCGCTGAGTTCGCTGTTCGTGGTGCTGAACGCGCTGCGTCTGCAGAAAGTGAGTTGAGCCGCGATGGAAGTGATGTACCTGCTGATCCCGCTGTCGGTGCTGCTGGTGCTGGCCATCGTCGGCCTGTTCGGCTGGGCCCTGCACAGCGGCCAGCTGGAAGACCTGGAGCGCGAGGGCGAGCGCATTTTCGATCCCGAAACGCCGCCGGTTGACGGCGATCAAGCCGCGCCGGTGGGGCGCCGCTGAGAATTTTCCCGAGCATCATCAAAGGAGCGTCGTGATGACGACAGGGGCAAGCGGGCATACAGCGCCCGTATACGAGGACGGGGTTGTGCGCGCCTTTGCGCTGGCTTCCGTGTTGTGGGGCGTGGTGGGCATGCTGGTGGGGGTGATCATCGCCGCCCAGCTGACCTGGCCCGAGCTGAATCTGGGCATCTCATGGCTGAGCTACGGGCGCCTGCGACCGCTGCACACCAATGCGGTGATCTTCGCCTTCGGCGGCTGCGCGCTGTTCGCGACCGCCTACCATGTGGTGCAGCGCACCGGCCAGACGCGCCTGTTCGCGCCCAAGCTGGCCTGGGCCACCTTCTGGGGCTGGCAGCTGGTGATCGTGCTGGCCGCGATCACCCTGCCGCTGGGCATGACCAGCGGCAAGGAATACGCCGAGCTGGAATGGCCGATCGACATCCTGATCACCCTGGTGTGGGTCAGCTACGCGATCGTGTTCTTCGGCACCGTCGGCACGCGCAAGGTCAAGCATATCTACGTGGCCAACTGGTTCTTCGGCGCCTTCATCATCGCGGTGGCGGTGCTGCACCTGGTCAACAGCGCGGCGATCCCGGTCAGCTGGATCAAGAGCTACTCGGCCTATGCCGGCGTGCAGGACGCGATGGTGCAATGGTGGTACGGCCATAACGCGGTCGGCTTCTTCCTGACCGCGGGCTTCCTGGGGATGATGTACTACTACATCCCGAAGCAGGCCGAGCGCCCGGTCTACAGCTACCGCCTGTCGATCGTGCACTTCTGGGCGCTGATCTTCACCTATATGTGGGCGGGCCCGCACCATCTGCACTACACCGCGCTGCCGGACTGGGCGCAGAGCGTGGGCATGGTGTTCTCGCTGGTGCTCTTGGCGCCCAGCTGGGGCGGCATGATCAACGGCATCATGACCCTGAGCGGCGCCTGGCACAAGCTGCGCGACGACCCGATCCTGAAGTTCCTGATCGTCTCGCTCTCCTTCTACGGCATGTCGACCTTCGAGGGCCCGATGATGTCGATCAAGACGGTCAACGCGCTCTCCCACTACACCGACTGGACGGTCGGCCATGTGCACAGCGGCGCCTTGGGCTGGGTGGGTCTGATCTCGATGGGCTCGCTGTACCACCTGATCCCGCGCATGTACGGCCGCACCGAGATGTACAGCAAGCGCGCGATCGAGCTGCACTTCTGGGTCGCGACCCTGGGCATCGTGCTCTATATCGCCGCGATGTGGATCGCCGGCGTGATGCAGGGCCTGATGTGGCGCGCCACCAACCCGGACGGCACCCTGGTCTACAGCTTCGTCGAGAGCGTCAAGGCCACCTACCCCTTCTACGTGATCCGCCTGGCGGGCGGCCTGCTGTACCTGGGCGGCATGTGCGTGATGGCCTGGAACGTGGTGATGACGGCGCGGGTCGGCCGCTACCAGCCGGTGCGCGTGCCCGCGGTGCTGGCCCATGCCTGAGGAGGACAAGAACATCATGGCATCCACTACCAACAAGCCCGCGGGTCACGAGAAGATCGAGACCAGCAACTTCCTGATGATCGTGCTGGTGCTGCTGACCGTGCTGGTCGGTGGCATCGTCGAGATCGTGCCGCTGTACTTCCAGCGCTCCACCACGCAACCGGCGCCGGGCCTCAAGCCCTACACGCCGCTGCAGCTGGCCGGCCGCGACGTCTATGTGCGCGAGGGCTGCTACAACTGCCACTCGCAGATGATCCGCCCCTTCCGCGCCGAGACCCTGCGCTACGGCCATTACTCGACGGCCGGCGAGTTCGTCTACGACCACCCCTTCCAATGGGGCAGCAAGCGCACCGGCCCGGACCTGGCGCGCGTCGGCGGCAAGTACAGCGACGAATGGCACCGCATCCACCTGATCAACCCGCGCGATCTGGTGCCCGAGTCCAACATGCCGGCCTATCCCTGGCTGGCCAGCACCGGCGTGAACCCGGCCGAGATGGCGCCCAAGCTGCAGGCTCTGCGCACCCTGGGCGTGCCCTACAGCGACGCCGAGGTGGCCGGTGCGGCCGAGGCGGTCAAGGGCAAGACCGAGCTGGAGGCGGTGATCGCCTACCTGCAGGTCATGGGCACATCGCTGAAGTGACGGCTAGGAGCGCGAGATGGATATCAATGATCTGAGAAGCGCGGTGACGGTGCTGCTGCTGCTGATGTTCGCGGGCATCGTGGCCTGGGTCTACAGCGGCCGGCGCGACAAGAACACCTTCGATGAATTGGCGGCCTTGCCCCTGAAGGATGAGCAGGCGGGAGTGGTGAATCATGGGCAGTGACTTTTTCTCCAACGGCTGGTCGGTGTTCGTCGCCGCGGCCACGATCGGTGGCCTGGTGTTCTGCCTGCTGCTGCTGGTCATCGCGGCACGCCGCAAGGTGATGGCCGGCGACAACACCACCGGCCATGTCTGGGACGAGGACCTGCGCGAGCTGAACAACCCGCTGCCGCGCTGGTGGATGGGCCTGTTCGTGCTGACCGTCGTGTTCTCCGGCGTCTACCTGGCCCTGTATCCAGGCCTGGGCAGCGCCGAGGGCACCCTGAAGTGGAGCAGCACCGGCCAGTACGAGGCCGAGCAGGCCAAGGCGCGCGTCGCGCTGACCGAGGTCTATGCCAAGTACGCGGCGATGCCGGTCGAGCAGCTGGCCGGCAACACCCAGGCGATGGGCATCGGCGAGCGCCTGTTCGCCAACAACTGCGCCACCTGCCACGGCTCCGATGCCAAGGGCAGCAAGGGCTTCCCGAACCTGACCGACGGCGACTGGCTGTATGGCGGCGCGCACGAGACCATCATCGAGACCATCGGCAAGGGCCGCATCGGCCAGATGCCGCCGATGGCCGCGGCGGTCGGCAATGCCGAGGACGTGCGCAACCTGGCGCATTACGTGCTGAGCCTGTCGGGCAGCCCGCACAACTCGGTCGCCGCGCAGCTGGGCAAGGACAAGTTCACCTCCTGCGCCGCCTGCCACGGCCCGGCCGGCAAGGGCAACCCGGCCCTGGGCGCGCCGAACCTGACCGACAAGGTCTGGCTGCATGGCTGGGGCGAGGACGCGGTGGTCGCGATGATCAACGGCGGCAAGACCAACCAGATGCCCGCCCATGGCGAGCGCCTGAGCCCGGAGCAGATCCGCGTGCTGGCCGCCTATGTCTGGGGCCTGTCGCATCGCGACCCGAAGGTGCAGTGAGGAAGAAGAGCAGAAGCCATCGCCATGAATAGCAGCAGTACCCGGGCCAAGGTGATCCCGATCGCGCCGGCCGCCGAGGCCGGCGCCGAGATGGTGTCCCTGTACGAGGCGCAGAAGAAGATCTACCCGCGCACCGTGCATGGCTGGTTCGCGGCCTGGCGCTGGGTGCTGGTTTGGGCCACGCAGCTGCTGTTCTACGGCCTGCCCTGGCTGGAATGGGGCGGGCGCCAGATCCTGCTGTTCGACCTGGGCGCGCGGCGCTTCTACATCTTCGGGCTGGTGCTGTACCCGCAGGACTTCATCTACCTGACGGCGCTGCTGCTGATCTCGGCCTATGCGCTGTTCTTCTTCACCGCGGTGGCGGGGCGCCTGTGGTGCGGCTATGCCTGCCCGCAGACGGTCTACACCGAGATCTATATGTGGGTGGAGCAGAAGTTCGAGGGCGACCGCATCGCGCGCATGCGCCTGGATGCCGGCCCCTGGAACTGGAACAAGCTCTGGCGCAAGGGCGGCAAGCAGGCCGCCTGGATCGCGATCGGCCTGTGGACCGGCTTCACCTTCGTCGGCTATTTCACGCCGATCCGCGAGCTGGGCCGCGAGGTGCTGTCCTTCGGCCTCGGTCCCTGGGAATGGTTCTGGGTGCTGTTCTATGGCTTCGCCACCTATGGCAATGCCGGCTATATGCGCGAGCAGGTGTGCAAGTACATGTGCCCCTACGCGCGCTTCCAGAGCGCGATGTTCGACAAGGACACGCTGATCATCAGCTACGACGCCGAGCGCGGCGAACCCCGCGGCTCGCGCTCGAAGAAGGCCGACCCCAAGGCCCAGGGCCTGGGCTCCTGCATCGACTGCACCCTGTGCGTGCAGGTCTGCCCGACCGGCATCGACATCCGCCAGGGCCTGCAGTACGACTGCATCGGCTGCGCCGCCTGCATCGACGTCTGCAACGACGTGATGGACAAGATGGCCTATCCACGCGGTCTGATCCGCTACGACACCGAGAACGGCCTGTCCCAGCACCTGAACCGTGGCGAACGCTGGCGCCGCGTGCTGCGGCCGCGCGTGCTGGTCTACGGCGCGATCCTGCTGCTGCTGTCCGGCGCGATGCTGGCCAGCCTGGCGCTGCGCACGCCCTTCCGGGTCGACGTGCTGCGCGACCGCGCCGCACTGGCGCGCCAGATCGAGGACGGCGTGATCGAGAACGTCTACCGCCTGCAGGTGATGAACGCGACCGAGAAGCCGCAGCGCTACGAGATCGAGGCCGACGGCCTGCCGGGCCTGGCGTTGAGCCGGCCGGTGGCCCTGACCCTGGCGCCCGCCGAGGCGCGCTGGGTCTCGCTGGCGCTGCGTCTGCCGCCCGAGGGCGCGGCCGCGGCCGGCGCCGGCGCCCATGTGATCCATTTCGAGATCCGCCGCCTGGCCTCGGACGAGGACGAGGCGCGCGGCCTGCGCGAGAAGTCCACCTTCGTCGTGCCCCGCTGACCCGCCCAACCGGAGACCCCGCATGAGCATGAATGGCAACAACAGCAACGGGCCCGTCGGCCAGGCGACGCCGCGCCCCTGGTGGCGCGTCGGCATGATGTGGCTGGTGATCGGCGGGCCCAGCGCGGTGGTGCTGGCCTCCTTCGTGACCCTGGCGCTGGCGCTGGCGCATCCGGATCCGGTGATCGAGGCGAAGCGGGTCGACCCCTCGGCCGACCTGCGTCAGACCCAGGCCGAGCAGCCGGCGATGAAGGCCCGCAACCACGCCGCCACCGGCGGCCTCTGAGCGATGGGCCGCCGCGCCGGTCCGCCGCTGGCGCCCGTCGCGCCGCGGTTGCGGCCACAGCCGCAGATTCAACAACGTCTGCGCCGGCGGCTGATGGCGGCGCTGTGGCCGTCCTTCCTGATGGCCGCGGTGCTGGAGGGCCTGGTGTTCAGCCTGCTCGACCCGACCCTGCTGGAGCCGCGCATCGCTGCGGCCGGCCTGCCGCCGCTGGCGCTCTACAGCCTGGCCTTTCTGGGCTTCTGGGCCATCACGGCGTTGTCGTCCGGGTTGAGTCTGTTGCTAGCCGACTGAGGCGCGGGCGGGATCGGCGAAGAGCGCAGGAGGGCGGGCAGGCCTGCTGCTGCCTGCCAGGGCCTCGCGGCCCTGGCTTTCGCCAGGCACCGGAAGTCCACCGGACTTCCGGTGTCCGGGCTCAATCCCCCGGCCGCTGCGCGGCCTCCTCCTTGACCTCCGCATCAGGCCCACCCACCCTCCTGCGTGCGCCCTGTGGCCGATATGGGGCGTCGTCGAAGAGGCGCTGCGCCGCCAGAGCCGGGTTGCGGGTGTGCGCGCTTGCGCAGGTTAAGGAGGAGGGCCGCAGCGCGGCCCGGGGGACACGGAGCAAGCGCGTGCACCCGCAGCCCGGCGATCGCCCGAGCGTCCCACGACCGAACCATAAGAAAAGCGCCCCGCAGGGCGCTTCATCGTTGCAACATCGACCTCTCAACAGTTCGTGCTGTTCACCAGCCGTTGCAGGCCCGCCTGGTCGACGATGCGGATCTGGCGCTGCTTCACCTCCAGCAGGCCGTCCTCCTGGAACTTGGAGAAGGTGCGGCTGACCGTCTCCAGCTTCAGACCCAGGTAGCTGCCGATCTCCTCGCGCGTCATGCGCAGCACCAGGCTGGAGGCCGAGAAGCCGCGCGCCTGCAGGCGCTGGGTCAGGTTCAGCAGAAAGGCCGCCAGGCGCTCCTCGGCGCGCATGCTGCCGAGCAGCAGCATCACGCCATGGTCGCGCACGATCTCGCGGCTCATGATCTTGTGGAACTGGTGCTGCAGGTCGGTGAACTCGCGCGACAGCTCCTCCAGCTGGCCATAGGGGATCACGCAGACCTGCGAATCCTCCAGCGCGACCGCGTCGCAGCTGTGGCGGTCGTTGCTGATGCCGTCCAGGCCGAGCAGCTCGCCGGCCATCTGGAAACCGGTGACCTGGTCGCGGCCGTCCTCGGCCGAGACGCAGGTCTTGAAGAAGCCGGTGCGCACCGCAAACAGCGACTGGAAGGCATCGCCGGCGCGGAACAGGGTGTCGCCGCGCGCGACGGTGCGGCGCGTGGCGACCAGGGTGTCCAGCTGCTCCAGATCGGTCTTGGACAGGCCCACCGGCAGGCACAGCTCGCGCAGATTGCAGCTGGAGCAGGCGACCTTGAAGGGCTCGGCGCGCAGGGCCGCGTCCTGCGGCGTGGATCGGGTCAGGGTCCGGCCCGTGCATTCGCCATTGGCGGCGGGCGCGGGGCAGGGCGAGGCTTGCTGAAAGGTGGACGACATGATGCTCCTCAAGATGAGGTCCATTGTTGACCCGCCGATGCGCATGAAGCTTGACGTGCATCAAGCGCCGGCCAGCCGGGCTTGGCAAAGTGCGCTCATGCCTAACGCCTGCATCACCCCCACCGCGCCCGCCATCAGCGAGGACCTGCTGCGTCGTTACGACATCGCCGGGCCGCGCTACACCTCGTATCCGACGGCGGACCGCTTCGTCGAGGCCTTCACGGTCCAGCAGTACGAGCAGGCGCTGGCGCAGCGCGCCAGCGGCGCGCTGGTCGGCGGCGGCGCGCCGCTGTCGCTGTATGTGCACATCCCCTTCTGCGAATCGGTCTGCTACTACTGCGCCTGCAACAAGGTGATCACGCGCCACCATGAGCGCGCCGGCGAATACCTGCAGGCCCTGCTGGTCGAGATGGACCTGACCCTGGCGCGGCTGGGCCGTGCGCCGCAGGTCTCGCAGCTGCACCTGGGCGGTGGCTCGCCAACCTTCCTGAGCGACACCGAGCTGGGCGACCTGATGACGGCGATCGCCAAGCGCTTTCGCCTGACCGCCGGCGCCGAGGTGTCGATCGAGGTGGACCCGCGCACCGTCACCACCGAGCGTCTGGCGCATCTGCGCGGCCTGGGCTTCAACCGCCTGTCCTTCGGCGTGCAGGACTTCGACGCCGCGGTGCAGAAGGCGGTGCATCGCCAGCAGAGCTATGCGGATGTGGCGGCGCTGATGGCGAGCGCCCGCGCGCTCGGCTTCGAGTCGACCAATGTGGACCTGATCTACGGCCTGCCGCTGCAGACCCCGGCCTCCTTCCAGCGCACCATCGCGCAGGTGGCCGAGCTGCGGCCGGACCGCATCGCGCTGTATGCCTATGCGCATCTGCCGCAGCGCTTCAAGCCGCAGCGCCGCATCGACGTCGGCCAGCTGCCGCCAGCCGGCGACAAGCTGTCAATGCTGTCGGGCGCGATCGGCGGCTTCCTGGCCCAGGGCTACACCTATATCGGCATGGACCATTTCGCGCTGCCCGGCGATTCGCTGGCGGTGGCCAAGCGCCAGGGCCGGTTGCACCGCAACTTCCAGGGCTACAGCACCCAGGCCGACTGCGACATGATCGGGCTGGGCGTCTCGGCGATCGGCCGGGTCGGCGTGACCTACAGCCAGAACGCCAAGACCCTGGACGAGTACTACGACCTGCTGCGCCAGGGCCAGCTGCCGGTGGTGCGCGGCCTGGCGCTGAACCGCGACGACCTGCTGCGCCGCGCGATGATCATGGCGCTGATGTGCCAGGGCCGGGTCGAGTTCGAATCGATCGAGCTGGCCCATCTGATCAAGGTGCCGGAGTACTTCCGCGCCGAGCTGGAAGCGCTGCGCCCGCTGCAGGAGGCCGGCATGGTGCAGCTGCTGCCGGGCTCGATCGAGGTGACGGCGCTGGGCTGGTACTTCGTGCGCGCGGTGGCGATGGTGTTCGACCGCTATCTGCAGGCCGACCGCACGCGCGCGCAGTTCTCCAAGATCATCTGAACCAAGCGCCATGGACCTGGCCCTGATCGCCTCGGCGCTGCTGATGGGCCTGGCCGGCACGCCGCATTGCGCGCTGATGTGCGGCGCGGCCTGCACCGGCCTGGTCGGCGGCGAGCGGCGGGCGCTGTGGGGCTTCCAGCTGGCGCGGCTGGCCAGCTATGCCGCGGGCGGCGCGCTGGCGGCGGCCAGCGTCGGCTGGGCCGCGCAGCTGGGCCAGGCCAGCGCGCTGCTGCGACCGCTGTGGGTGATGCTGCACATGGCGGCGCTGGGCCTGGGCCTGTACCTGCTGTGGCGCGGGCGCCAGCCGGCCTGGCTGGAGGCGCTGGGCGCGCGCAGCGAGCGCGCGGCGGCGGGCTCGGCCACCGTGTCGCTGGCCGGCATCGGCGCGGGCCGCGCGGTCACCGGCCGCGCCACCCTGGGTGGTCTGGCCTGGCTGGCCTGGCCCTGCGGGCTGCTGCAGTCGGCCCTGGTGGTGGCCGCGCTGGCCTCCGGCCCGGCGCAGGGTGCGGCGGTGATGGGCGCGTTCGGCGCGGCCTCGGCACCGGGCCTGCTGCTCGCTCCGGTGCTGCTGCGGCGCGGTGCGGGAGGCATGCGCTGGGCGGTGCGCCTGGCCGGTCTGTGCCTGGCGGCGGCCTCGGTCTGGGCGCTGGGCCACGGGGTGTGGCAGCAGGTCGCGGACTGGTGCCGATGAACAGGCGGCGCGCCCCCAAGACTTATATAAGACTGAACGGCTGCGCAATTTTGCTGGCATAGAATCGTTCGAGCTTTTCGACCCACAACGCCTCGCGCGGAGTAGCCCACACATGTACCAACACATCACGGTGCCCGAAGGCGGGCAGAAGATCACCGTCAACGCCGACTTCTCGCTGAACGTGCCCGACCAGCCGATCATTCCCTTCATCGAGGGTGACGGCACCGGCTTCGACATCACGCCGGTGATGCTCAAGGTGGTCGATGCGGCAGTGGAGAAGGCCTACGGCGGCAAGAAGAAGATCCACTGGATGGAGATCTATGCCGGCGAGAAGGCGACCCAGGTCTATGGTCCCGATGTCTGGCTGCCCGAGGAGACCATGCAGGTCCTGCGGGACTATGTGGTCTCGATCAAGGGCCCGCTGACGACGCCGGTGGGCGGCGGCATCCGCTCGCTGAACGTGGCGCTGCGCCAGGAGCTGGACCTGTATGTGTGCCTGCGCCCGGTGCGTTACTTCAAGGGCGTGCCCTCGCCGCTGAAGGAGCCCGAGAAGACCGACATGGTGATCTTCCGCGAAAATTCGGAGGACATCTACGCCGGCATCGAGTTCGAGGCAGGCAGCGACAAGGCCAAGAAGCTGATCGCCTTCCTGCAGCATGAGTTCGGCGTCAAGAAGATCCGCTTCCCCGAGACCTCGGGCATCGGCGTCAAGCCGGTCTCGCGCGAGGGCACCGAGCGCCTGGTGCGCAAGGCCATCCAGTACGCGATCGACAACGACAAGCCCAGCGTGACCCTGGTTCACAAGGGCAACATCATGAAGTTCACCGAGGGTGGCTTCCGCGACTGGGGCTATGCGCTGGCGCAAAAGGAGTTCGGCGCCGAGCTGATCGACGGCGGCCCCTGGGTCAAGCTGAAGAATCCGCGTACCGGCAAGGATGTCGTCGTCAAGGACAGCATCGCCGACGCCTTCCTGCAGCAGATCCTGCTGCGCCCGGCCGAGTACTCGGTGATCGCGACCCTGAACCTGAACGGCGACTACATCTCCGACGCGCTGGCCGCCCAGGTCGGCGGCATCGGCATCGCGCCGGGCGGCAACATGAGCGACTCGGTTGCGATGTTCGAGGCCACCCATGGCACCGCGCCCAAGTACGCCGGCAAGGACTATGTGAACCCCGGCAGCGAGATCCTCTCGGCCGAGATGATGCTGCGCCACATGGGCTGGACCGCGGCCGCCGACCTGATCATCAGCTCGATGGAAAAGGCCGTGCTGTCGAAGAAGGTCACCTACGACTTCGCCCGCCTGCTGGATGGCGCCACCCAGGTGTCCTGCTCGGGTTTCGGGCAGGTGATGATCGACCAGATGTAAACGCTGCCCGGCGCTGAGCCGGGTTGCCCTTGAAACCCCGGTGCGTTGATTCGCCCCGGGGTTTTTTCATTGGCGATCGGAACCTTAGCCGGCCGCGACGATCACATGCGCCTGGATCCGGCCGCTCACCGGCCCCGGGCCATGCCGCCGGGCGATCGCAGCCGCGGCATGCTCGGTGGCCGACTCCAGCAGGCCGGCGTCCCGCGCCGCGATCTCATGGCGCAGCGGCGTGCCCTGGCAGTAGGCGATGGCGACGACGCGGGCCGAGGCGGCGCGGCTGGTTCCCGCGCGGGTTTCGATCGTCGGCTCGGTGAAGCCGGCGCGACGCAGATCCGCGCGGATCTGCTCGGGGTCGTGATAGCCATGCGGCGTGCGGGCCAGGAAGCGCGGCGGGTCGCGTGGAAAGAACTCGGCCAAGGCCCCGGTGACCTCGTCGGCGAAGTCGTTGGCCTCGATGCGGTCCCAGACATTGAAGACGAAGCGCCCGCCGGGTCTCAGCACGCGGCGCGCCTCGGCGAAGCCGGCGACCCGGTCGGGAAAGAACATCGCACCGAACTGGCAGCAGACGGCGTCGAAGGATGCGTCGGCGAAGGGCAGCCGCAGCGCATCCGCCTGCCGCCATGCGAGGCGCGCGTCCGGCCCCTGGCGCCGCGCGGCATGCTCGAGCATGGCCGGGTTCAGATCGGTCGCCACATAGCGCGCATCGTTACCCAGCCGCGGCGCCAGCGCCCGCGTGAGCACGCCGCTACCGGCCGCGGTCTCGAGCACCGCCGCCGGCGCGGCGGCGGCCACCAGCTCTGCCATATGGGCGGCATAGGCCTCGAAGATCAGCGGGACCATCAGCGCGTCGTAGAACCTCGGGATGGCTCCCGCGAACAGCGGGTCGTGCGCGGTCATGTACTCTTGCCGGGGGACGATGAAGCCCCATGGTGGCCGCATGGGGCGGCGCCGTCAACGCGCCGCCGGTTGGGCCGGCGCGGCGGACGGCGCTGCGCTCGGGGCCGGCCGCATCACCAGCCACAGGGCCAGCGCGATCAGGCCGCCACCCGCCGCATGCGCCAGGCTGGCGCGCTCGTCCAGCACCAGCCAGCCCCAGAACATGCCAAACAGCGGGATCAGGAAGGTGACGCTGAGCGCCTTGAGCGGGCCGACGTCGGCGATCAACCGGAAGTACAGCACATAGGCAAACGAGGTGCAAAGCAGCCCCAGCGCCAGCAGCGCGGCCCCGACCTGCGGGCCGATCTCGGCGAGCGGCGGCATCGTGTTGTCGGGCGCGGCGGCCAGCCAGCCGACGCAGGGCAGCAGCAGGAGCAGGGCACCGAGCTGGCTGCCCAGCGCCACCATGCGGCTGTCCAGGCCGCCGCGGCGTGCGATCCAACGCTGCGTCAGGAAGCCGGCCAAGCCGTAGCAGGCGGTGGCGACCAGGCAGGCGGCCACGCCCCACAACACCGGGGCGCTGGTGTCGAGCGGGCCGGTGCGGGTCAGCACCGCGACCCCGAGCAGGCCGAGCAGCACGCCCGCCGCCTTGGCCCTGCCGATATGCTCGCCGAACAGGGCGGCGCCGATCAGTACGCCCATCAGCGGCGTGGTGGCATTCAGGATCGCGCTGTAGCCGGCTGGTAGCACGCGCGCTGCCAGCGCGAACATCAGAAAAGGCAGGCCCGAGTTGATCGCGCCCAGCGCCAAGGTTGCGACGAACTTGTCGCGAAAGGACAGGGGCACACGCAGCAGCAGCACCAGGGCCAGCAGGCCGGCCGCACCGAGCGCGACACGGGCGAAGGCCGTCGGTACCGCGCCCAGGACCGGCGCGGCGATGCGCATCAGCAGGAAGCTGCCGCCCCACAAGGCGGCCAGTAGCAGGAGTCGGGTCAAGCTGGCTGGGCTCACGTTCGGTGTTCCTCCGCAGATCGCATGGATTGAGCAGGACTAAAGTCGCTGCCGAGGCATTCTCAGGACTATCTCAGCGTCGCACCAATCATTTATTCTGAATGACGATTTACTTTGGCTAAATCCTGATGTCGCTACCACCACTGGTTTCGCTGCGTTTCTTCGAGGCCACCGCGCGCCACCAGAGCGTGACCCGCGCCGCTGCCGAGCTGCATGTGACGCCGGGTGCGGTCACCCAGCAGATCCGCAAGCTCGAGGCCTTCCTGGGCTGCGCGCTGTTCGAGCGCCAGGCGCGCGGCCTGCGGCTGACCGAGCTCGGGCGCGACTACCAGGCGGCCTGCCAGGACGCGCTGGCCCTGATCGGGCGCGCGACGCAGCGACTGCTCGGCAACGGGCGCCGGCCGGCGCTGCGGATCAGCTGCACGCCGGGCTTTGCGGCGCAATGGCTGGTGCCGCGCTTGCAGGAGTACCTGCGCCGGTCGCCGCAGCTCGATGTGCAGGTCAACGCAAGCAACCGCCAGGTCGATCTGGTGAGCGAGGGTTTTCACTTCGCGGTGCGCCATGGCATCGGGCCGTATCCGGGCCTGGAGTCATTGCGGCTGCTCGACGATCTGCTGATCCCGGTCTGCGCGCCGGGCCTGCTGACACCGCGGCGCGGCAACCGGCTGGTCGGGCTGGCGGAGCTGCGGGCGCCGAACCTGCTGCACGACGAGCATCGCGAGGACTGGCGTCTTTGGGTCGAGGCCGCGGGCCTGCCCGGGCTGGACTGGCAAGGCGGCGTGGTGTTCATCGACTCGAACGCGGTGATTGAGGCGGCGCTGGCCGGGCGCGGCGTGGCGCTGTTGCGGCGCAGCCTGGTGCAGCAGGAGCTGGCGACGCGTCGTCTGCTGGCGCTGAGGGCGCCGCCGCTGAGGACACCCCTGGCCTATCACCTCCTGTACCGGAGCGAAACCCTGCTTGAGCCCGAGGCGCGGCGCTTCCTGGACTGGCTGCGGACCGAGGCGGGTCGGGACTGAGGGCTGCGGTTCAGGAGCCCTTGGCCGGCTCCGGCGGCCAGGCGCGCACCGCGTTCTTGCGGCGCCAATCCTGGGCGCGCAGCATGGCCTCGGCCGCCTCGTCGTGGCGGCGCTGTTCGGCCTCGTGGCACAGCGCGTCCCATTCCTCCAGGCTGGAGTCGCTGACCTCCAGGCCGTCGATCGCCGCGGTGCGGCCGGGCAGCAGGGCCTGGCTCGCCGCTCGCAAACGCTCGCTGAGGGTGCCGATCAGGCTCGGTGTCGCGGCGGGACGGGTGGGCTGCTGGCTCATGGCGTACTCCAACTACGCCTTCATGGTACGGATCACGCCGGGCCGCACCACCCTCGAATAAAGGGCGGGTCGCCCCCAGTATTCCGGTGAATCGCCAACTCCTGCCGCAAAAAGCAAAGGCCCGCAGCTGCGGGCCTGGTGAGCGGGGTGAGGGGGCCCCGCGCTTGCGAGCCCGAGGGCGTTCAGGCGGCGTCGCGTTCGAGCGCGATGCCCTGGATCTGCGAGCCGTCGTCCACGGGGGTGATGTTCTGTGCCAGTTGGCCCTTGGGACCCTGCACCAGATCGAAGTTCACCTTGCCGCCCTGACGCAGGGTGCGGAACCCCTCCATCTGGATGGCAGAGAAATGCGCGAACACGTCCTCTCCACCCATTTCTGGTTCAATAAAGCCGAAACCCTTGGCATCGTTGAACCATTTCACTGTACCCACAGCCATAGCCGTCTCCATCCCGGTGTTTTTACTCCGGCGCGGATTCTCAAAGCCCCGTCATGAAGCTGTCAATTCAGTACCTCCCCGGAGAGGGGTAGTACGGAGTCGGCGGCGCTGGGCGAACCAAGCCCTCTTGCAGAGTCCGGTCGTTGCCCCATCTATAGAATTGGACCATGCCAGATTTTCCCGATCAGCCACCCGTGCCGCCGCCCCAGGTTCCCCCCGCCCAGCCGGGTCGGGAGGAGGGGGAGGGCACGACCGTCCTGGAGCGGGTGCCGCAGAAAACGGAGCCGCCCCGGCTCTACCAGGTGCTGATGCTCAACGACGATTTCACGCCCATGGAATTCGTCGTCATGGTCTTACAGGAATATTTTCGTCATGACCTGGATACGGCGACCCAAATCATGCTGAAAATCCATCACGAGGGCCGCGGCGTTTGCGGTGTTTTCACCAAGGATGTGGCGGCCACCAAGGTCGAATTGGTGCTGGCGGCCGCAAGGCGCGCCGGCCACCCACTGCAGTGCATTATGGAGGCCGCATGATTGCGCAAGAGCTTGAAGTCAGCCTGCACATGGCGTTTGTCGAAGCGCGCCAGCAGCGCCACGAGTTCATCACCGTGGAACACCTGCTGATGGCCCTGCTGGACAACCCGTCGGCGGCCGAAGTACTGCGGGCCTGTTCCGCCAATATCGACGACCTGCGCAAGAGCCTGGCGCAGTTCATCAAGGAAAACACGCCCACCGTGGGCGGCACCGACGAGGTGGACACCCAGCCGACCCTGGGTTTCCAGCGCGTGATCCAGCGCGCCATCATGCATGTGCAGTCGACCGGCAGCGGCAAGAAGGAAGTGACCGGCGCGAACGTGCTGGTGGCCATCTTCGGCGAGAAGGATTCGCACGCCGTCTACTACCTGCATCAGCAGGGGGTGACGCGCCTGGACGTGGTCAACTACATCGCGCATGGCATCAAGAAGAGCGAGCCGCCCGAGCCCCCGAAGGGCCAGGAGGGCGGCAGCGGCAACGAGGCCGAGCGCGAGGAGGCCGAGGGCCAGGGCGGCGGCAAGGGTTCGCCGCTGGAGCAGTTCACCCAGAACCTGAACCAGCAGGCCAAGGACGGCAAGATCGATCCGCTGATCGGCCGCGAGGGCGAGGTGGAGCGGGTGGTGCAGGTGCTGTGCCGCCGCCGCAAGAACAATCCGCTGCTGGTCGGCGAGGCTGGCGTGGGCAAGACCGCGATCGCCGAGGGCTTGGCCTGGCGCATCACCGAGGGCGATGTGCCCGAGGTGCTGGCCGACAGCGTCGTCTACTCGCTGGACATGGGGGCACTGCTGGCGGGCACCAAGTACCGCGGCGATTTCGAGCAGCGCCTGAAGGCGGTGCTGAAGCAGCTGAAGGACCAGCCCAACGCGATCCTGTTCATCGACGAGATCCACACCCTGATCGGTGCCGGTGCGGCCTCGGGCGGCACCCTGGACGCCAGCAACCTGCTGAAGCCGGCGCTGTCCTCCGGTGCGATGAAGTGCATCGGCGCGACCACCTTCAGCGAGTACCGCGGCATCTTCGAGAAGGACGCGGCGCTCTCAAGGCGCTTCCAGAAGGTCGACGTGGTCGAGCCCTCGGTGGAGCAGACGATCGAGATCCTGAAGGGCCTGAAGTCGCGCTTCGAGGAGCATCACAGCGTCAAGTACGCGCTGGGCGCGCTGCAGGCCGCGGCCGAGCTGTCGGCCAAGTACATCAACGACCGCCATCTGCCGGACAAGGCCATCGATGTGATCGACGAGGCCGGTGCCGCGCAGCGCATCCTGCCCAAGAGCAAGCAGAAGAAGACCATCACCCGCAACGAGGTCGAGGACATCGTCGCGAAGATCGCGCGCATCCCGCCGGCCTCGGTGTCCAGCGACGACCGCGGCAAGCTCAAGAGTCTGGACCGCGACCTGAAGAGCGTGGTATTCGGCCAGGACCCGGCGATCGACGCCCTGGCCGCCGCGATCAAGATGGCGCGCTCGGGCCTGGGCAAGCCGGACAAGCCGATCGGCTCCTTCCTCTTCAGCGGCCCGACCGGCGTCGGCAAGACCGAGGTCGCCAAGCAACTGGCCTATATCCTGGGCATCGAGCTGATCCGCTTCGACATGTCCGAATACATGGAGCGCCACGCGGTCAGCCGCCTGATCGGCGCGCCTCCGGGCTATGTCGGTTTCGACCAGGGCGGCCTGCTGACCGAGGCGATCACCAAGAAGCCGCATTCGGTGCTGCTGCTCGACGAGATCGAGAAGGCGCATCCGGACGTGTTCAACGTGCTGCTGCAGGTGATGGACCATGGCTCGCTGACCGACAACAACGGGCGCAAGGCCGACTTCCGCAACGTGATCATCGTGATGACCACCAATGCGGGCGCCGAGACGATGAACAAGGCGACGATCGGCTTCACCAACGCGCGCCAGCAGGGCGACGAGATGGCCGACATCAAGCGCCTGTTCACGCCCGAATTCCGCAACCGGCTGGATGCGATCGTGTCCTTCCGGGCGCTGGACGAGGAGATCATCCTGCGCGTGGTCGACAAGTTCCTGCTGCAGCTGGAAAGCCAGCTGGCCGAGAAGAAGGTGGAGGTCACCTTCACCGATGCGCTGCGCCAGCATCTGGCCAAGAAGGGCTTCGACCCGCTGATGGGCGCGCGGCCGATGCAGCGCCTGATCCAGGACACGATCCGGCGCGCGCTGGCCGACGAGCTGCTGTTCGGCCGTCTGGTCGACGGTGGCCGCCTGACGGTGGATGTCGACGCGGCCGGCGAGGTGCAGCTGGACATCCAGGCCGCCGGTGGCAAGAAGGACAACAAACCCAAGGCCGAGCCGGCCACGGCCGGCTGACACCGGTCGACACAAGCAAGAAGCAAGAGGCCCCGCGGGGCCTCTTGCTCTTTCAGCGTGCCGGGTCTTGCCTGAAGTAGTCGGCCAGCAGTTGGTACAGCGCCGGCTGCTCCTGCAGCAGCTCGCGCGGGGCGACGAAAAAGGCCTCGGCCGCCACCGCGAAGAATTCCTCCAGGCTCTCGGCGCCATAGGGATCGATCAGGGTCGCGTGGCCGGCATCGACCTGCTCGCAGAACCATTGCCATTCGGCCTCGATCACGTCCAGCCAGCGCTCGCGCGCCGCGCCGTTGGCCAGCGGCGGCACGCCGTCGGCGAAGCCGTCGCCCATGTCCAGCACATGGGCAAACTCGTGGATCACGACGTTGTAGACGCTGTCCAGCCCCAGCGTGGGATCGGCGCCGGCGGCGACCTGGCCCCAGGCCAGCATCAGTGGGCCGCCTTCCATCGCCTCGCCGGCCAACTGTTCCTCGTAGCGGTGCACGACGCCGTCCTCGTCCATCACCTCGCGCTGCGCCACCACCTCGTCGGCGTGCATCACGATGCCGACGAAGCCGCCATAGGGCGCCAGCCCCAGGCGCAGCACCGGCAGGCAGGCCTGTGCGGCGACCGCCAGCGCCACCTCGTCCGTGACCTCGAAGCCGGCCACGCCGTGGAACTCCTTGCCGGCCAGGAACAGCGAGCACAGGCGCCGCAGCTCGGCCAGGTCGGCCTCGCTGCGCGCGGCGAGGAAGGGATAGCGCGCCAGGGTCAGGCGCCACAGCGGCTCGGGGATCGCATGCTCGCGCAGCGCCCTGGCCTCGCGGCGGCGCTGCCAGGCCTCGATCAGACGGCCCAGCATCAGGCGGGCGTGCCCACGGGGAGGCGTTGCAGCCCGGCGGCGCTCAGGCGCAGCACGTCGCCGCGCGCGTCATGGTCCAGGTCCCAGTCCGACAGCACCCAGCGGCGCAGGCCCCCGCCGAGCTCATGCACGGCGGGTCGGTGGGTATGGCCATGCAGCAAGACCTGGCACCGCGCCTGGCGCAGCCAGTCGGCGGCCGCCGCGGCATCGACATCGGCCCAGCTCATCGGATCCAGGCCGCGCTGGGCGGCACGGCTGGCGTCGCGCATCTGGCGCGCCAGCGCGCGGCGCTCGGCCAGCGGCCGGGCCAGGAACTCGCGCTGCCAGTCGTCCGCGCGCACCTGGGCACGAAAGCGCTGGTAGTCGGCATCGGCCAGGCACAGCGCGTCGCCATGCGACAGCAGCAGGCGCTGGCCGAAGGCCTCCAGCACGGTGGGGTCGGTGAGCCGGGTGAGGCCGGCGTCCCGCGCCATCGCCTCGCCGAGCAGGAAGTCGCGGTTGCCGGCCATGAAGAACAGCGGCCGGCCGGCCGCGCGCAGCAGGGCCAGGCATTCGGCCTCGAAGTCCTCATGGCGCGCGTCGTCGCCGATCCAGACCTCGAAGATGTCGCCCAGCAGGAAGAAGGCATCGGCCGGGCTGTCCTGCAGCTGCCGGCGCAACGCGGCCAGGGTGGCCGGCAGCTCCGGCGCCAGGTGCAGGTCCGACAGGAAGTCGATGGCGCTCCAGCCCGGGGGCGCCGTCAGTTCCTCAAACTTCAACCGCCTTCTCGATCACGACGTTCTCCAGCGGCACATCGTCATGGAAGCCGCTGCGGCCGGTCTTGACCTTCTCGATCTTGTCGACCACGTCCTGGCCCTCGACGACCTTGCCGAACACCGCGTAGCCCCAGCCCGAGGGGCTTTCGCTCTTGAAGTTCAGGAAGCCGTTGTCGGTGGTGTTGATGAAGAACTGGGCCGAGGCCGAGTGGGGCGCATTGGTGCGCGCCATCGCCAGGGTGTACTTGTCGTTCTTCAGGCCGTTGTTGGCCTCGTTCTGGATCTCGCCGCTGGTGGCCTTTTGCTTCATGCCGACCTCGAAGCCGCCGCCCTGGACCATGAAGCCCTTGATGACGCGGTGGAAGATGGTGCCGTCGTAATGACCCTGGGCGACATAGCTCAGGAAGTTGGCGACGGTGATCGGTGCCTTGGCGGCGTCCAGCTCGACCTTGATCAGGCCATGGTTGGTATGCAGTTCAACGGTCTTGGTAGTCATTTCTTGGGCTCCACAATGGCCTTGTTGATGATCACGGGCTGCAGCGGGATGTTCTGGTGCATGCCCTGGTTGCCCGTGGGTTTGGTGCGGATCTTGTCGACCACCTCCATGCCCTCGATCACGCGGCCGAACACCGCATAGCCCAGGCCGTCGCGCGCGTTGGCGGCGTCGAGGAAGGGGTTGTCGACCACATTGATGAAGAACTGGGCGGTGGCCGAATCCGGGTTGCCGGTGCGTGCCATCGCAACGCTGCCGCGCACATTGGGCAGGCCGTTGGCGGCTTCCAGCGGGATCGGTGCGCGGGTGGGCTTTTGCTCTAGCTTCGGCGTGAAACCGCCGCCCTGGATCATGAAGCCCTCGATCACGCGGTGGAAGATCGTGCCGTTGTAATGGCCGGCCTTGGCGTACTTGAGGAAGTTGTCGACCGACTTGGGCGCCTTCTCGGCGTCCAGTTCGATGCGGATGTCGCCCTCGCTGGTCGTCAGCTTGACGATGGTCTGGGCCAGGGCCGGCGAGACCGCCAGGGCCAAGGCCAGGGCCGACAGGATGCTGCGCATGGGATTAGATGCTCCGGTGATGGTCGCAAAGAGTCTGTGATTGTCGCTCAACGCTTGGCTGGCGCGGCGCGGGCGATCAGGGCCTCGGTATGCCGGAGCTTGAGCTGCAGCGCGGTGGTGTCGCCGCTGGACAGGCGCAGCGCCTGGCCGTAGGCGCGCGCCGCCAGGCGCAGCAGCACATCGCCGAGGTTTTCCTGCGCCTGCACATGGTCGGGCTGCAGGCGCACCGCCTGCTCCAGCGCCTCGCGCGCCGGGTCCAGCGCGCCGCGCGCGGCATAGAGCACGGCCAGGTTGTTGAAGGGGTCGGCCAGATCGGGGAAGTCCTGGGTTAGTGCGACCAAGCCGGCCTCGGCCTCGGCGGTCCGGCCCAACTCCATCTGCATCACCGCCTGGGCGAAGCGCAGCCGGGCATCGTTCGGGTTGTCGGCCAGTCCCTGGCGCACCGCCTCGAGGGCCTGGCTGCGCTTGCCCTGCAGCCACAGGGCCTGGGCCTGGTCCAGATCCTTGGCGACGGCCGGGCCGGCCAGGGCGGCCGTCGTGATCAGCAGGGCGAACAGAGCGGAAATGTGCATAAAGGGGCGCTCGGACCCGGGGCCGCGCGGGCGGTCCGGGGTGAGCCGGTATACTGATCGGCTGATTCTACGGGGCGCCACGGAGTTGCCGTCAGGCCTGCCCCGGCTGACCAGTGCAAACGCTGCCCCGGCCGACGACAGACGCTGGCAACATCACCTCATGTCCTCAACCCTGCGCATCTACAACTCGCTGACCCGTTCGGTCCAGCCCTTCGAACCCCTCGTGCCCGGCCAGGTCCGCATGTATGTCTGCGGCATCACGGTCTACGACCTCTGTCATATGGGTCATGCGCGGATGAACATGGCCTTCGACGTCGTGTACCGCTGGCTGCAGGCGAGCGGCTTCGATGTGAACTTCGTGCGCAACATCACCGACATCGAGGACAAGATCATCCGCCGCGCGCTGGAGCGCGGCATCACGATCCGCGAACTGACCGACGAGATGATCGCGGCGATGCATCGCGACTTCAGCGCCCTGGGCATCAGCCAGCCCACCCATGAGCCGCGCGCCACCGACTATGTGCCGCAGATGCTGGACATCATCGGCCAGCTCGAGGCCAAGGGCCTGGCCTACCAGGCGCCGGACGGCGACGTGAACTACGCGGTGCGCAAGTTCCCCGGCTACGGCAAGCTCAGCGGCAAGTCGCTGGACCAGCTGCGCGCCGGCGAGCGCGTCGCGGTGGCCGACGGCAAGCAGGATCCGCTCGACTTCGTGCTGTGGAAATCCGCCAAGGCGGGCGAGCCGGCCGAGGCCAAATGGGCCAGCCGCTGGGGCGAGGGACGCCCCGGCTGGCATATCGAATGCTCGGCGATGAGCTGCGCGCTGCTGGGCGAGCGCTTCGACATCCATGGCGGCGGGCTGGATCTGCAGTTCCCGCACCACGAGAACGAGATCGCGCAGAGCGAGGGCGCCTTCGGTCAGCCCTTCGTCAATGTCTGGATGCACAACGGCTTCCTGAACGTCGACAACGAGAAGATGTCCAAGAGCCTGGGCAACTTCTTCACGATCGCCGACGTGCTGCAGAAGTTCGACGGCGAGGCGATCCGCTTCTTCATGCTGCGCACCCATTACCGCAGCCCCTTCAACTTCAGCGACGCCAGCCTGGACGACGCGCGCACCGCGCTGCGCCGCCTCTACACGGCGCTGGACGGCGTGGCCGTGGAAGAGGGCGGGGCGATCGACTGGAGTCAGCCGCAGGCCGCCGCCTTCAAGACGGCGATGGACGACGACTTCAACACCCCCGGCGCGCTGGCGGTGCTGTTCGAGCTGGCCGGCGAGGTGAACCGCAGCGGCTCGGTCGCGGCCGCCACGCTGCTGAAGCGGCTGGCCGGCGTGCTGGGCGTGCTGCAGCAGGTGCCGCGCGACTATCTGCAGGCCGGCAGCGGCCTGGACGAGGCCGCGATCCTGGCGCAGATCGAGGCGCGCGCGGCGGCCAAGGCCGCGCGCGACTTCGCCGCGGCCGACCGCATCCGCAAGGAGCTGCTGGAGGCCGGCATCGTGCTGCAGGACTCGCCGCAGGGCACGACCTGGATGAAGGCCTGAGCCGGTGGGACGTGCAGCAGCGGGGGTGACCCCGGACTATTGGGACGAGGCGTGCCGCCACCTGGCCAAGCGCGACCGCGTGATGAAGAAGCTGATCCCGCAGTTCGGCGAGGCGCGGTTGCGCCTGCGCGGCGATGCCTTCACGACCCTGGCCCGCTCCATCATCGGCCAGCAGATCTCGGCCAAGACGGCGCAGTCAGTCTGGGAGCGCTTTCTGGCGCTGACGACGACGCCGGGTTCGCGCATCCAGCCGCAGGCGGTGCTGGACCAGCCGGTGGAGGCGATGCGCGCCGTCGGCCTGTCGGTGCGCAAGGCCGAGTACCTGCGTGACCTGGCCCAGCATTTCGAGGCCGGCAGCGTCCACGTCAAGCAATGGGTGCAGATGGGCGACGAAGCCATCATCGAGGAGCTCGTCGCGATCCGCGGCATCGGCCGCTGGACGGCCGAGATGTTCCTGATCTTCCACCTGATGCGGCCCAATGTGCTGCCGCTGGACGACCCGGGCCTGCTGAAAGGCATCAGCGAGAATTACTTCAGCGGCGAGCCGGTCTCGCGCGCCGAGGCCCGCGAAGTAGGCGAGGCCTGGGCCCCCTACCGCTCGGTAGCCACATGGTACATTTGGCGCAGCCTCGATCCGCTGCCCGTGCAAAATTGAGCAGTCAGCGCTGCGCCGACCCGGCCGCGAGCGCATTTCATCGCTGAAAGACCCAAGCAGGATGAGCAAGAAACATTTCCTCGAGTTCGAGCAACCGATCGCCGAACTCGAAACCAAGATCGAAGAGCTGCGCTATGTGCAGAGCGAGTCCGCCGTCGACATCTCCGAGGAGATCGACCGCCTCTCGAAGAAGAGCCAGCAGCTGACCAAGGACATCTACGCCAATGTGGCGCCCTGGCAGGTCTATCAGATCGCCCGCCACCCGCAGCGTCCGCAGACCCTGGACTACTGCGCTGATGTCTTCACCGAGTTCCAGGAACTGCACGGCGACCGCCATTTCGCCGATGACGCCGCGATCGTCGGCGGTCTGGCCCGCTTCAACGGCCAAGCCTGCATGGTGATCGGCCATCAGCGTGGTGGCGACGCGAAGGAGCGCACCCTGCGCAACTTCGGCATGCCGCGCCCCGAGGGCTATCGCAAGGCGTTGCGCCTGATGAAGCTGGCCGAGAAGTTCGGCCTGCCGGTGTTCACCTTCATCGACACCATGGGTGCCTATCCCGGCATCGGTGCCGAGGAGCGCGGCCAGTCCGAGGCGATCGGCCGCAACATCTTCGAGATGGCCCAGCTGGAAGTGCCCATCATCGCGACCGTGATCGGCGAGGGCGGTTCCGGCGGCGCGCTGGCGATCGGCGTGGCCGACCAGGTGCTGATGCTGCAGTTCTCGGCCTATTCGGTGATCTCGCCGGAAGGCTGCGCCTCCATCCTGTGGAAGACCAGCGAGCGCGCGGCCGAGGCCGCCGAGGCCCTGGGCATCACCGCCCACCGTCTGAAGGCGATGGGCCTGATCGACAAGATCATCAACGAGCCGGTCGGCGGCGCGCATCGCGACCACAAGGCGATGGCCTCCTACCTGAAGCGCGCGCTGAACGACGCGCTGCGCCAGGTCAGCGACCTGAAGCCCAAGGAACTGCTGGAGCGCCGCTACGAGCGCCTGCAGGCCTATGGCCGCTTCGGCGACACCAAGAACCGTTGATCCTTCCGCGGGCGTGCTGGCGGTCGCCTACAGCGGCGGCCGTGACTCCACCGCCCTGCTGCATGTCGCCGCCCGCCAGGCCTGTTCGCTGGGCCTGCGTGTCGCGGCGCTGCATGTCCACCATGGACTGAGCCCGCAGGCCGATGCCTGGCTGGCGCATTGCCGTGCGCAATGCGAGGCCTGGGCCGCGGCCGGGCTGCCGCTGGAATTCCATGTGCGCCGCCTGCAGGGGCGGCCCGCCGCGGCGCAGAGCGTCGAGGCTTGGGCCCGCGAGGGCCGTTACCAGGCTCTGGCCGAGATGGCCCACGCCGCCGGTGCCGAGCTGCTGCTGCTGGCCCAGCATCGCCGCGACCAGGCCGAGACCTTTGTGCTGCAGGCCCTGCGCGGCGCCGGCGCGGCCGGCTTGGCCGCGATGCCGGCCGCGCAATGGCGCGCCGACGGCCTGCTGTGGGTGCGGCCCTGGCTGGCCCGACCGCGGGAGGCGATCGAGGCCTATCTGGAAGAGCAGGGCCTGGCCTTTGTCGACGACGACAGCAACACCGATCCGCGCTATGCCCGCAACCGCCTGCGCCTGGCCGTCTGGCCGGCGCTGAGTGAGGCCTTTCCCGCCGCCGAGGCCGGCCTGGCCCAGGCCGCCGCCTGGGCCCAGCAGGCGCTGGAGCTGCAGCGCGAGATCGCCGACGAGGACCTGCGCAAACTTGAAGCCGATGGCGGCGAGCTGGACTGGCAAGGCCTGACCCTGCTGTCCGAGGCGCGCGCCAGCAATGCGCTGCGCGCCTGGCTGCAGCGACGGTTGGGCGAGGCGGCGCCGGCCAGCCTGGTGCGGCGACTGCTGGACGAAGGTCGTGCGCTAACGACGGCCGCCTGGCCATGCGTGGGCGGTGCCCTGAAGCTCTACCGCGGGCGCCTGAGTTTCATGCCGGAACAGGCGGGGCCGGCCGCTCCTGCGGCTTCATGGCTCGATCTGAGCCGGCCGGGCCTGCATCCGATGCCGGACTGGGGTGGGGCCTGGCAGGTCGAGCCGGCCGGGGCCGGCGGGCTGCCGGCGGCGCTGCTGGCCCGGGTCGAGATGCGCGCCCGCGTTGGCGGCGAGCAGTTTCAGCAGCAGCCGCGCGGCGTGGCGCGCAGCCTGAAGAAATGCTTCCAGGCGGCGGCGCTGCCGGCCTGGGCACGCCAGGGGCCGCTGCTGTTCGCGGCGGATGGGCGGCTGCTCTATGTGCCGGGCCTGGGGGCGGATGCACGCGGGCTGGCCGAGCCGGGCGAGGCGCGGCTGGCGCTGCGTTGGCGGCCCGATCCTGTCGCTGTGCTGTAACGCCGGGAGCGGCTTTGCTGCAGCGCGGCAGCTAGAATCCTGGGCTGCGAAAAGCGGCGCAACTCCCCACCCGATTCCGGGTCCCGACCCCCGCGTTGAAGATGAGTCCCATGGCCTTGATAGTTCATAAGTACGGCGGCACCTCGATGGGGTCGACCGACCGCATCCGCAATGTCGCCAAGCGCGTCGCCAAATGGGCGCGTGCCGGGCATCAGATGGTGGTCGTGCCCTCGGCCATGAGCGGCGAGACCAATCGCCTGCTGGGCCTGGCCAAGGAACTGTCGCCGGCCACCAGCAGCCCCGAGCTGATGCGCGAACTGGACATGATCGCCGCCACCGGCGAGCAGGTCTCGGTCGGCCTGCTGGCGATCGCGCTGCAGGCCGAAGGCCTGGAGGCGGTCAGCTACACCGGCTGGCAGGTCCCGGTGCAGACCGACTCTTCGCACACCAAGGCCCGCATCGAGAGCGTCGACGACGCCAAGGTGCGCGCCGATCTGGCCGCCGGCAAGGTGGTGGTGATCGCCGGCTTCCAGGGCGTCGATGAGGAACAGAACATCACGACCCTGGGCCGTGGCGGTTCGGACACCTCGGCCGTGGCGATCGCCGCCGCGATGAAGGCCGACGAATGCCTGATCTACACCGATGTGGACGGCGTCTACACCACCGACCCGCGCATCGTCCCCGAGGCGCGCCGCCTGCACACGATCAGCTTCGAAGAGATGCTGGAGATGGCCTCGCTGGGCTCCAAGATCCTGCAGATCCGCTCGGTGGAGTTCGCCGGCAAGTACCGCGTGCCGCTGCGCGTGCTGTCCAGCTTCACGCCCTGGGACATCGATATCAACGAGGAAGCCAAGTCCGGCACCCTGATCAGTTTTGAAGAGGACGAAAAAATGGAACAAGCCGTCGTGTCGGGCATCGCCTTCAACCGTGACGAAGCCAAGGTGACCCTGCTGGGCGTGCCGGACAAGCCGGGCATCGCGTTCCAGATCCTGGGCCCGGTGGCCGACGCCAACATCGATGTGGACGTGATCATCCAGAACGTCTCGCAGGACGGCAAGACCGACTTCAGCTTCACCGTGCACCGCAACGACTATGCGCGCGCGATCGAGCTGCTCGAGAAGACCGTCGGCCCGGCGGTGCAGGCCGCCAAGGTGCAGGGCGACCAGCGCATCTGCAAGGTCTCGATCGTCGGCATCGGCATGCGCTCGCATGTCGGCGTGGCCTCGAAGATGTTCCGCGCGCTGAGCGAAGAGGGCATCAACATCCAGATGATCAGCACCAGCGAGATCAAGACCTCGGTCGTGATCGACGAGAAGTACATGGAGCTGGCGGTGCGCGCGCTGCACAAGGCCTTCGACCTGGACCAGGAAGTTTCGGCCTGATCGAACTTTTTTCGCTGAGCCTCGAAATCCTGATATAGAATGCGAGGCTCTGTTGGAGCTGTGACCGAGAGGCCGAAGGTGCTCCCCTGCTAAGGGAGTATGTGGGCAAAACCTGCATCGAGGGTTCGAATCCCTCCGGCTCCGCCAAAAGACGCGAAAGCCCCAGGACGCAAGTCCTGGGGCTTTTCCGTTTCTGCGCGCGGCTGCTTGCTCAGCGCCAGACGCGCACCAGCGTCTTTACCGCGGTCTCGATCTGCGCCGGCGTCACCGCCGCGAAGCCGAGCAGCAGCCCGGCGCGGGCGCTGGCGGGCAAGACCTGACCCACCTGGCGCAGCCGCCCCAGCTCGATGCCGGCGGCCTCGCCCGCGGCGGCCAGGCGCTGCTCCTCGGTCGCATCGGCCAGCGGCAGCAGCGCATGCAGGCCGGCCTGCGGCGGCGTGAGGGGCAGGGCGCTACCGAAGCCGCGCTGCCAGGCCGACAGCAGCGCATCGCGGCGCTGCTCGGCCGCGCGCCGCACGCGCCGTACATGGCGCAGGAACTCGCCCTGTTCGATGAAGTCGGCCAGCACCGCCTGGTCGGCCACCGAGGCATGCCGGTCCAGCGCCCAGCGCAGCCGCGCCAGCGGCCCCACCAGCGCCGGCGGCGCGACCAGATAGCCCAGGCGCAGGCCGGGGAACAGCAGCTTGGAGAAAGTGCCGACATAGAGCGTGCGCCCGGCCGTATCCAGCGAGGCCAGCGGCGCCAGCGGCACGCCGGCATAGCGGTACTCGCCGTCGTAATCGTCCTCCAGCAGCCAGGCCTGGTGGCGGCGCGCCCAGGCCAGCAGCTCGAGCCGGCGCTGCGCGCTCATCACGACGCCGCAGGGGTACTGGTGCGAGGGCGTCAGGTGCAGCAGCCGGCAGGGGCCCAACGCCTCCAGCGCCGCGACCCGCAGGCCCTGCGCGTCGATCGGCACCCGCAAGACCTGACCCCCGGCCAGGCCCAGCGCGGCCACCGCGGCGCGGTAGCCGGGTGATTCGATCGCGGCGCGCTCGCCGGGCCCCAGCAGGGCCAGCGCGGCCATCGCGATCGCCTGCTGCGAGCCGCTGGTGACGATCACCTGCTCGGCGCTGCAGGCCAGGCCGCGCGCATGGCTCAGATAGGCAGCGATCACCTCGCGCAGGCGCGGCAGGCCGGCGGGATCGGAATAGCCCAGCGGTTGCCGATCGGCGCGGCGCCAGAAGCGCGCCTGCAGCCTGGCCCAGACCGCCTGCGGGAACAGGTCCAGCGCCGGCACGCCATGGCGGAAGGCGCGCGGCGGCCCGGCGCTGACGCGGGCCGGCTCGAACTCATGCTGCAGGCGCTGCCACAGCGGCGTGGCCGGCAGCGCGGGCGGGGTCGTGGCGCGCGCGGGTGCGGGTGCGGGTCCCTCGGCGCGCAGCGCCGCGACATAGCTGCCGTCGCCGACGCGCGCCTCCAGATAGCCCTCGGCCTGCAGCTGCTCATAGGCGCGCACGACCGTGTTGCGCGAGACCTGCAGCGCCTCGGCCAGCTCGCGCGTGGTTGGCAGGCGCAGGGCGGCGGGCAGCCCGCCCTGCAGGATGCGCGCCTTCAGCTGCGCATGGATCTGCCGGGCCAGGCCCGGGCCGCCCGGCTCCAGCCGCATGCCGGCCGGATCGAGGCCGAGGATTGGTTCCATGAATTTTGCAGGAATTGGAGCTTTCATCGTACCAAGCCCTGGCCTACATTGCCCTCAGGCCTTCGCCAACCGCTGCCACCGCTCAGCCATGTACAACCCCGCACATTTCGCCCTGCCAGATCTCGAGCTGACGCGCCGGCTGATCGACGCGCAGCCCTTCGCGATGCTGGTCGGCCCCGATGCCCAGGGGCGCAGCTTCGTCACCCATCTGCCGCTCTCCTGGGGCGCCGATGCTGGCGAGGGCTGGTGGCTCGAGGGCCATATGGCGCGCGCGAACCCGCATTGGGCCTGGCTGGCCGCGCAGCGCGAGGTGCTGGCGGTGTTCGGCGGGCCGGACGCCTATGTCTCGCCGCGCCACTACGCGCATGAGCGCAATGTGCCGACCTGGAACTACCTGGCCGTGCATGTCTACGGCGAGCTGCAGCTGGTCGAGGGCGAAGCGGACAAGGACGCGCTGCTGAAGCGCCTGATCGCCCGCCATGAGCCCGGCTATGCCGAGCAATGGCGCGCGCTGGCGCCGGACTTCCAGCACAAGCTGCTGGGCGCCATCGTCGGCTTCCGGCTGCGGGTGACGCGCTGGGAGGCCAAGGCCAAGCTCAGCCAGAACCGCGCGCCGGCCGAGCGCCAGCGCATCGGCGCCGAGTTCGCGCAGGGCTCGGCCAAGCAGCGCGAGCTGGCGCAATGGATGACCACCCTGGGATTGCTCTGACGATGAACGACAAGAACTTCGAGATCCGCCCGCTGCGCCCCGAGGACCGCGCGGGCTGGGAGCCGCTGGCGCGCGGCTACAAGGCCTTCTACAAGACCGAGCATGACGACGCGGTCTATGACGCGACCTGGGCCCGCCTGCTGCAGGGGCGCGAGATCCGCGGCCTGGCGGCCGTGCGCGAGGGCCGGGTGCTGGGCATCGCGCATTTCTTCTTCCACACCAGCATCTGGGCCGGCGAGTCCTGCTATCTGCAGGACCTGTTCGTCGACGCACAGCAGCGCGGCCGCGGCGTGGCGCGCGCGCTGATCGAGGCGGTCGCGGCGCGCGCCGAGCAGGGCTGCGCGACGCGCTTCTACTGGACGACCCATGGCGAGAACGCCACCGCCCGGGCGCTCTACGACAAGCTGGCCGAGTTCCGCGGCATGATCCGCTACGACTTCGCGCTGCCGCCTCAGGGCTGAGCCTTGCGGCCGATCTGCTCGGCCAGGAAGCGCTCCAGCATCTCCAGCATCTCGCCCCGGTTCTGGCTCAGGTGGAAGCCATGGCCCTCGCCGTACTTGGCCAGCCACAGCGGCTCGTTGCCGGCGCGCTGCAGCGCGCGGCGCATGCCCTCGGCCTGCTCCAGCGGGGTGCGCTGGTCGTCGACGCCGGCGAAGATCATCACCTTGGCGCGGATGCGATCGGCCAGATGCACCGGCGAGACGGCCTGCAGCGCGGCGCGCTGCTGCTTGGGATCGCCGGCCATCTCGACCCAGAAGGCCTTGGCCCGCTTGTTGACGGAGAGATCGCTCCAGCCTGATTCCAGCAGCGCCGGCAGATCGCTGATCGGCATGCCGGATACCGCGCAGCGGAAGCGCTCCGGCTGGCGTGCCACGGCCATCAGGCTGGCATAGCCGCCATAGCTGCTGCCCATGATGCACAGGCGCTGCGGGTCCAGATCGCCGCGCTGCAGCAGGGCCTGCAGCACGTCGTCCAGATCGTCCTGCATCGTCAGGCCGAACTGGCCGCGCGAGGCCAGCAGGGCGCGCTTGCCGAAGCCGGTGCTGCCGCGAAAGCTCGGCAGCAGCACCGCATAGCCGCGCGAGGCCAGCCAGCGCGCGGTGTCCATATCGCCCAGCTCGTCGCCCCAGACCGCACCGCGCGTCCAGGGGCCGCCATGCACCAGCATCACCGCCGGCAGCGCCTGGCCGGGTTTCGCGCCGGGCGGCTTCATCAGATAGGCCAG
The DNA here is from genome assembly GCF_015624425.1 of Roseateles sp. DAIF2. Lineage (NCBI taxonomy): Bacteria > Pseudomonadati > Pseudomonadota > Betaproteobacteria > Burkholderiales > Sphaerotilaceae > Roseateles > Roseateles sp. DAIF2. The sequence goes on from NZ_CP049919.1 coordinate 2,267,634, forward strand.
CAGCGGCAGGCCGTCGCGGCTTTGCAGGTTCAGCACCTCGGTGGCCGGCAGGCGCTTCGTGTCCAGGCCGGGGCGGCTGTCGAACAGCGGCTCGATGCGGCCGCTGCCGCGGTCCATCAGGTACCAGCGCGGCGGCTGCGTGTCGGCATGGGAGCGGATCAGCACGCGCGGGCCGGCCGAGAACTGCAGCGCATTGATGCGACCGGGCAGGGCCTGGTCGACCAGGGCCTGCAACGCCCGGCGGCTCTCGTCCATCCAGAGGTAGAGCGGCTTCTCGGCCTCGACCAGGAAGCCCAGCAGCTCGGCATGGGCCTCATGCAGCAGGCGCTCACCGGCGGGCTCGCCGAGCGCATTGACCGCGACGTCGTAGCGCGGGTGCTCGACCAGGGTCTCGCCCCATTGGCCGAGCGCCGGGTCGTACTCGCGCACCGCCATCGTGTCGCGGCCCTCGTTGCTGGCCACCAGCAGGCGGCCGTCCGCCTCGACGCTCAGCGGCACCGCCAGCGCGTCGCCGCGGCTGGCGCGCTGGCGCCACAGCTCGCGCCAGGGGCCGGGCTCGCCGCTCTTGGCATCGACATCGCGGTAATGGATCAGCAGGTCCAGCCCATCCTCGCTGGACGCGATCGCGACGCGCGGGCGCTGCTGCGCGTCCAGCACCCATTGCCTCACGCGCGCCGGCCGCTTGCTGCTGAGCTGCTGGCGCTTGCCGCTGGTCACTTCGAGGCGGTAGAGGTCTATGCTGTGTTCGTCCACATCGTTGGCGGCCACGATCAGCTCGGTCTCGCTGCCGGGCACGCGCTGCTGCGGCCACATCTGCACCAGGCGCTGCGCGCCGCTGGCGAACCATTCGCCCGCGGTCTGGAACAGGCGGCGCTGCTCCTGGCCGTCGCGCCCGACCACATAGAGGCCGCCCGCATGGGCCAGGGTCTTGCGGTTCTGGCCCAGCTGGGCCAGCGAGAACACCAGGCGCTGGTCGCCCAGCCACATCACGCTGCCGACATCGGCGCCGGGCACGCCGATGCGGGTGCTGATGCGGCGGTCCTCCAGGTCCATGATGGCCAGCTGGCGGCGGCCGTGGGCCGGCACCAGCACCGCCAGATGGCGCCCGCTGGGCGAGAGCTGGGCCCGGTCGAAGGTCGGTATACCGAATACCTCCTGATAGCTCAGCGGCTGGGCCTGCAGGGCCGGCGGCGCGGCCAGGATCAGCAGGAAGGCGAGGCGGTGGAGCAGGGAGGCAGGGCGCATGGCGGTACGACGGCGGAAGAAAAAAGCCCGCCGAAGTGGCGGGCCGTGGCGATGTGGCTGCAGCGCGGGGACTTTACATGCCGGTGTAGTTCGGGCCGCCCCCACCTTCGGGGGTGATCCAGACGATGTTCTGGGTCGGGTCCTTGATGTCGCAGGTCTTGCAGTGCACGCAGTTCTGCGCGTTGATCTGCAGGCGGTCGCTGCCGTCGTCGTTCTTGACGAACTCGTAGACCCCGGCCGGACAGTAGCGGCTCTCGGGCCCGGCGAAGCGCGCCAGGTTGGTCGCGACCGGCACCTCGGCGTTCTTCAGGGTCAGGTGGGCCGGCTGGTTCTCCTCATGGTTGGTGTTGGAGATGAACACCGAGGAGAGGCGGTCGAACGTCAGCTTGCCGTCGGGCTTCGGATAGTCGATCGGCGTGCATTCGGCGGCCGGCTTCAGGCAGACATGGTCCGGATGCGTGGCATGCAGGGTCCAGGGCGGGTTCTTCACGCCCACCTTGGGCAGCAGCCATTGCTCGACGCCGGTCATCAGCTGGCCGACCAGCTTGCCCTTCTTGAACCAGAGCTTGAAGTTGCGGGTCTGCTGCAGCTCATCAAAGAGCCAGCTGGCCTCGAAGGCGGCCGGGTAGGCGGCGAGTTCGTCCTGGGCGCGGCCCTCGGCCAGCGCCGGCGCGATGGCCTCGGCGCACAGCATGCCGCTCTTGATCGCAGCATGGCTGCCCTTGATGCGCGCGGCGTTCAGGTAGCCGGCGTCGCAGCCGATCAGCGCGCCGCCCGGGAACACGGTCTTGGGCAGGGCCTGGGGCGTGCCGTTGTTGATTGCGCGTGCGCCGTAGCCGATGCGCTTGCCGCCCTCGATATGCGCGCGGATCGCCGGGTGCGTCTTCCAGCGCTGCATCTCTTCGAAGGGGCTCATATAGGGGTTCTGGTAGTCCAGACCGATCACGAAGCCCAGGGTGACCTTGTTGCCCTCCAGGTGGTAGAGGAAGCCGCCGCCGAAGGTGTCGTCCGTCATCGGCCAGCCGGCGGTGTGCACCACCAGGCCGGGCTTGGCCTTCTCGGCCGGGATCTCCCACAGCTCCTTGATGCCGATCGCATAGCTCTGCGGATCCTTGCCGGCGTCGAGCCGGTACTTGGCGATCAGCTGCTTGCCCAGATGGCCGCGCGCGCCCTCGGCGAACACGGTGTACTTGCCCAGCAGCTCCATGCCCAGCTGGAAGCCCTCGTGCGGCGCGCCGTCCTTGCCGATGCCCATATTGCCGGTGGCCACGCCCTTGACCCGGCCCTGCTCGTCGTACAGCACCTCGGCCGCGGCGAAGCCGGGGAAGATCTCGACGCCCAGCGCCTCGGCCTGCTGGGCCAGCCATTTGACGACGTTGGACAGCGAGATGACATAGCAACCGTCGTTGTGCAGATTGCGCGGCACCAGGGCGTCCGGCGTGCGGGTGCTGCCGGTTTCCGAGAGGAATAGCACATCGTCGCCGGTGACCGCCTGGTTCAGCGGCGCGCCCAGCTCCTTCCAGTTCGGGAACAGCTCGGTGATGGCCCGCGGGTCCATCACGGCGCCGGACAGGATATGGGCGCCGGGTTCCGAGCCCTTCTCCAGCACGACGACCGAGATCTCCTGGCCCTTCTCGGCCGCCAGCTGCTTGAGCCGGATCGCGGTGGCCAGGCCGGCGGGGCCGCCGCCGACCACGACCACGTCGTACTCCATGTTCTCGCGTGGGCCGTACTGGGCCAGCAGTTCCTCGGAAGTCATGTCAGTCCTTGTGTCTCTTGTATGCGAGGGGCGGGCGCGCGGACGCCCGGCGGTTTGCGCCGCATTCTACTGGTGCGGATGTTGGAAAAGAACGATCGTTCTTTTTTGCTTTGGAGCCGATTCCCTAGGGGTGGTGGTTGCGCCGGCGCAGGTCCTCGATCGCGACCGGTGAGAGCCAGAGCAGGGTGTTCAGATAGGTCTCGATCAGGCCCACCACCGCCTCGCGCGGCCCCTGGCGCCAGGCCTCGGAGCCGTAGAAGGCGGCCTGCTGGCGCTCCAGGTCCGGCAGGTCCGCAAAGGCGCGGGCCAGGAAATAGCAGTCCGGCTCATGGGCCGAGGGCCCGAAGGCCACGATCTCCATGCCGGCCTCGCGCAGCATCGGCAGCGCGCGCTCGACCACGGTGCGGTGGAAGGCGTCCAGGCTGCCGGGCTTGAGCTTGTAGGAACGGATCTCGACCAGGCGGGCGGTGCTGGCTTCGTCGGTCATGCGGGGGCTCCCGAGCTGAGCTCCGGCTGTGGCGCATAGTGCGAGACGGTCGGGAAGGGGTCGTAGAAGTGATGCAGCAAGGCCTTCCAGCGCTGGTACTCGGGCGAGCCGCGAAAGCCGATCTCATGGTCCTCCAAGCTGCGCCAGCGCACCAGCAGCAGGTATTCATGGTCGCGCTCCAGGCAGCGGCGCAGCTCGTGCGACAGATAGCCGGGCATGGCCGCGATCAGGGCCTGGGCTTCGGCGAACGCGGCCTCGAAGGCGGCGCAATGGCCGGGGCGGATCTGCAGCGGGGCGACTTCGAGGATCATCGTCGGTGCCGGGGAAGGCGGGAATGGCAAGGCGCCCATGCTATCGTTTCCTTCAATCCGGCAGGGCCGCGGTATGGCCCTGCGAGAGCGCGAAGGACGAGACATGAGCTACAGCATCGATCTGGCGGGCCGGGTGGCCCTGGTGACCGGGGCCTCCAGCGGCCTGGGTGCGCAGTTCGCCCGCACCTTGGGCAAGGCCGGCGCCTGCGTGGTGCTGGCCGGGCGGCGCGTCGAGCGGCTGAAGGCGCTGCGCGCCGAGATCGAGGCCGGCGGCGGCGATGCCCATGTGGTGAGCCTGGACGTGACCGACCTGGACAGCATCAAGTCGGCCGTGGCCCATGCCGAGACCGAGGTCGGCACCCTGGACATCCTGATCAACAACTCGGGCGTCAGCACCACGCAGAAGCTGACCGAGGTCAGCGGCGACGACTACGACTATGTGATGGACACCAATGTGCGCGGCGCCTTCTTCGTCGCGCAGGAGGTCGGCAAGCGCATGCTGGCGCGCGCGCGCGGTGCGGCGCCCGGCACCTTCATCGGCGGGCGCATCGTCAACATCGCCTCGATGGCCGGCCTGCGCGTATTGAGCCAGATTGGCGTCTATTCGATGAGCAAGGCCGCGGTGATCCACATGACCAAGGCGATGGCGCTCGAGTGGGGCAAGTACGGCATCAATGTCAACGCGATCTGCCCCGGCTATATCGACACCGAGATCAACCATCACCACTGGGACACCGAGCAGGGCAGGAAGCTGGTCGACCTGCTGCCGCGCAAGCGCGTCGGCCATCCGCGTGACCTGGACACGGCGCTGCTGATGCTCTGTGCCAACGAGAGTCATTTCATCAACGGCGCGGTCATCCAGGCCGACGACGGATTCGGAGTCTGATCCCCATGTCCCTGAGAGTTTTGACCGCGCTGGAAGCGCGGGTGCTGGCCGTGCTGGTCGAGAAGCAGTTCACCGTGCCGGACAGCTATCCGCTGTCGGTCAATGCGCTGACCCTGGGCTGCAACCAGAAGACCGCGCGCGATCCGGTGATGAATGCCGGCGAGAGCGAGGTGCTGCGGGCGCTGGACGAGCTGCGCGGCATGAGCCTGGTGAACCGCGTCAGCGGCAGCCGGGTCGACCGCTACGAGCACAACTTCCGCCGCGGCGTCAATGTGCCGGGCCAGGCCGAGGCGCTGCTGACGATGCTGATGCTGCGCGGCCCGCAGACGGCCGCCGAGCTGCGCGCCAACAGCGAGCGCCTGCACCGCTTCGCCGACATCTCCTCGGTCGAGGCCTTCCTCGCCGAGCTGGCCGAACGCCAGCCGCCGCTGGCCGTCAAGCTGGCCCGCGCACCCGGCGCGCGCGAGAGCCGCTGGGCCCATCTGCTGTGCGGCGAGGTGGCGGAGAGCGCCGCCGCGGCGGGCGAGCCGGCCTCGCGCGACGACGAGATCCTGCAGCTGCGTGCCGAGCAGGCGCGGCTGGCGGCCGAGCTGGAGACGGTCAAGGCCCAGCTGGCCCAGATCCGCGGCGAGCTGGGGCTGGCATGAGGCTCGAGATCCCGGAGCAGAAGACGCTGGTGCACGAGACCCGCATCCCGATCCGCTGGGGCGATATGGATGCGATGGGCCATGTCAACAACACCGTCTACTTCCGCTACCTGGAGATCGCGCGGGTCGAGTGGCTGGACTCGCTGGGCGGCGCGCCCAACCCGGCCGGCCAGGGACCGGTGATCGTCAACGCCTTCTGCAACTTTTACCGGCAGCTGGCCTATCCCGGCGAGGTGCTCGCGAAGCACTATGTGTCGAACCCGGGCCGCTCCAGCTTCGACACCTGGATCACCCTGGAGCGGACCGACCGCCCCGGCGAGGTCTGCGCGGCCGGCGGCGCCACCACGGTGTGGATGGACTTCCCGGCGCAGAAATCCGCGCCGCTGCCGGACTGGCTGCGCGCGCGGCTCGGCTGACGGCCCGGGGTCGGGTCTTGCGCCGCCCGCTCCTGCTGCTGCTGGGCGCGCTGCTCGCGGTGCCGGCCGCGGCGCAGACCCTGGTCGCGATCGGCGGGGCGCTGCGTTTCGAGCATCGCGCGGTCTGGCAGCGCATCGTGGCCGAGGCGGGCGGGCCGGGCGCGCGCTTCGTGGTGCTGGCCACCGCGGCCGGCAATCCGGCGCGCGCGGCGGAGCGGGCGGTCGAGGCCTTGCAGCGCGAGGGCGCGATGGCGAGCTGGCTGCCGGTGGCGCCGGCGTTGCAGGGCGTGGACCTGAAGCGCGAACTGCAGGACCCAGCCCATCTGGCCCGGCTGCAACAGGCCGACGGCGTGTTCTTCACCGGCGGCGCGCAGGCGCTGATCGTCGACACCCTGCGGCCGGGCGGGCGGCCGACCGCGCTGCTGGAGGCGATCTGGGCGCTGTACCGGCGCGGCGGCGTGATCGCCGGCACCAGCGCCGGCGCCGCGGCGATGAGCCACACCATGTTCCGCGACGCGCCCGATGTGCAGCAGGCCCTGCTGGGGCGACTGCGCGAGGGCCATGAGATCGGCGACGGCCTGGGCTTCGCCGGGCCGGAGCTGCTGATCGATCAGCATTTCCTGCGCCGCGGCCGGCTCGCGCGATTGCTGCCGCTGATGGTGGCGCGCGGCTACCGGCTCGGCCTGGGCATTGAGGAGGACAGCGCGGTGGTGATCGGCCAGGGCCGGCTGGAGGCGGTCGGCCGCGGCGGCGCGCTGCTGGTAGACCTGGGCGCGGCCGCCCATGATCCGGCGCTGGGCGCCTTCAATCTGCGCGGCGCGCGGCTGAGCTTCCTGGCCGATGGCGACAGCCATGAACTGTCCAGCGGGCAGACCCGGGCGGCGGCGGGGCGCACGGCGATGCCTGCGCCCGGCCCGGCCGTCGGCGCGCCCGCGATCCATCCGGAGCTGCTGCGCGAGGGCGCGCTGTTGCGGGCGATGGCGGCCCTGCTGGCGCCCGGCGCCGGCGAGGCCTTCGGCCGGGTGGGGGACTTCGAGTTCCGGCTCTACCGCGATGCGGCAACGCGGGGCTGGCGCGAGGCGGATGACGCTGCGGCCCCACCCAGCATCGCCGGCATGGGCCTGGACGTACGGCCGTTGGTACCCGAGCCGCCGCAGTGAGTCGGCTCAGAGATCACGCGCCAGCGCGCCGATGCGCGCCAGCATGAAGTCCCAGTAGGGCAGCACGCAGGAGCGGTGCCCGGCCGGCCGGGCCGGGCAGTCGGTCAGCGCGGTGTCCGGCGCGCCGCGCGAGCGCATCGCTTGCAGCGCCTGCATCGCGCTTTCGTAGGGCACGGTATGGTCCTCGCGGCCGTGGTAGAGCCACAGCGGTCGCTCGGGGCGCCAGTCGTGCACATTGCTGTCGCGCTCCAGCGCGGCCTCGTCGTCGGCCAGGTAGTTGTCGATGAAGTCGGGCCTAAAGCGCACGTCGGCATCGTCGCCCAGCGCCTCGCGCAGCAGGTGGTCGCGCACCAGCCGGCGCGCCGCGACGCCCAGGTTCTTCATCAGGGTCGGGTTCAGCAGCCGCGCCAGCAGCGGGCTGTGCTCGGCGAAGCGCTGCTGCCAGGCGTCCAGGGTCGCGCCCACATGGTAGGGGCCGGCCCCGGGCACGCTGGCCACCAGCTCGGCATGCAGCGCATGGGCGCCGCTCTGCAGCGCGCGGTGCGCGGCCATCGTGACATAGCCGCCCTCGGAGTAGCCGGCCAGGAACAGCTGGCCGTTGTCGGCGATGCCCTGCTCGCGGCGCCAGCGCTTGGCGGCGCTCAGCAGGTCCAGCACCGCGGCGGCCGAGGGCGTGGCCAGCAGATAGGGATGGGGCAGGCCCTTGCTGCGGCCGTAGCCGACATAGTCGGGCGCCAGCACGATGTAGCCGGCCGAGGCCAGCAGCAGGGCTGGCTCCTCCGGCACCGCATGGTTGCTGGGCGCGCGCTGGTCGCGCGCCAGGGTGCCATGCTGGTAGCTCAGCACCGGGCTGCCGCTGCCCTGGAGCTTGAGCGGGATGCCCAGCAGCGCCGAGGCCTCGACCAGGTGGCCACTCGCGTCGATCGTGTGATAGTCGAGCCGCCAGGCCTGCACGCGGTAGCGCGGCGTCAGCTGCGGCGCGCGGCCGCCGGCTTCGGCCAGCGCGGCCCGGAACTCGTGCAGCTCGAGGGTGTTCAGCAGCCGGGCGCCGATCGGGTCGCCCTGGCGGGCATCGATGCGGACCACCTGCGGGATCGGCGGCAGCGACTCGATGGCGCCGTCATGACCACCGCCGCAGGCCTGCAGCAGGCCGCCCAGCAGCAGCGCGCCGGCGGCCAGCCGGCGTGAGGCGAAGGCGAGAGTACGGAGTCGGACCCTATGCAGAGACAACATGCGCGGCCCCTTGTCTGGGGTCGAGCATAGGCATGGGCGAGGGGTGGGCGGGATAGCCTGTTTCGGGGGATGCGCGCACCCGGCGCGCGCGCAAACTCAGCGCTTGTCCGGCAGCGCGTTCAGCGGGATGCGCAGATAGGCGATGCCGTTGTCGTCCGGCGGCGGCAGCTGGCCGGCGCGCACATTGACCTGGATCGAGGGCAGGATCAGGGTGGGCATCTCGAGCGTGGCATCGCGCGCCTGGCGCAGCGCGACGAACTGCTCCTCGCTCAGGCCATCGCGCACATGGATGTTGCGTGCGCGCTGTTCGGCCACCGTGCTCTGCCATTGCGGCTCGCGGCCGTTCGGGTAGTCGTGGCAGACGAAGATGCGGGTTTCCGGCGGCAGGTCCAGGATGCGGCGCATCGAGCGGTAGAGCTGGCGCGCATCGCCGCCGGGGAAGTCGGCGCGCGCGCTGCCCAGGTCGGGCATGAACAGGGTGTCGCCGACGAAGACCGCGTCGCCGACGCGGTAGGCCATGTCGGCCGGCGTATGGCCGGGCACCAACAGGGCCTCGATCTGCAGCTCGCCGAGCCGGAAGTGCTCGCCGTCGCGGAACAGATGGTCGAACTGGCTGCCGTCGGGAAGGAAGCCGCGTTCCAGGTTGTAGAGGGTCTTGAAGGTGGCCTGCACCTCGCGGATATGCTCGCCGATCGCGATGCGGCCGCCGACGCGCGAGCGCAGGTAATGGGCGGCCGACAGATGGTCGGCATGGGCATGGGTCTCAAGGATCCAGTCCACGCCCAGGCCCAGCTCGGCGACCCGCGCCAGCATCGCGTCGGCCGACTGCGTGCGGGTGCGACCGGCCTTGACGTCGAAGTCCAGCACCGGATCGATCAGCGCGGCGCGCCGGCTCGATGCATCCCACAGCAGGTAGGAGATGGTGCCGGTCGGCGGGTCGTAGAAGGCCTGGATCTGCGGGGCCATGGGGTGGCTGGCGCTGCTGCTCATCGGAATGTCCTTGCTTTATTGATTGACATTATATTTTTTTGTATATTGTTTGCAATGAAGAAACCCGCCACCGCCCTTGCCGAGCCCGCGGAGATTGACATGGCGCAACTGCGCACGGCCGCCGGTCTGGCGGTGGCGCGGCTGAAGCTGCTGGCCAACGAGGACCGGCTGCTGCTGCTGTGCCAGCTCTCGCAGGGCGAGGCCAATGTCGGCGATCTCGAGTCCCGGCTGGGCATCCGCCAGCCCACCTTGTCGCAGCAGCTAGGCGTGCTGCGCAACGAGGGCGTGGTCGAGACCCGGCGCGAGGGCAAGAACATCTACTACCGCATCGGCGATGCGCAACTACTGCCGCTGCTGGCCTTGCTGTACCAACTCTACTGCCCACAGGAGGGGGCGACATCATGATGATCGAAGTGGCCTGGGACCAGTTCACCCCCTGGAGCGCGCTCGCCGGCGGGGCGCTGATCGGCCTGGCGGCCGCGCTGTTGGTGCTGCTGAACGGCCGCATCGCCGGCATCAGCGGCGTGCTGGGGGCGCTGCTGCAGCCCAGCGCGGAACGCGGCTGGCGCCTGGCCTTCCTGGCCGGGCTGATCGGTGCGCCGCTGCTGTGGGGCCTGCTGGCCGCGCGGCCGGCGCCGCGCATCGACGCGGGTTGGGGCCTGTTGGTCGCCGCCGGGCTGCTGGTGGGGCTGGGCACGCGCTATGGCGCCGGCTGCACCAGCGGCCATGGCGTCTGCGGCCTGGCGCGGCTGTCGCCGCGCTCGCTGGTCGCCACCCTGGTGTTCATGGCCGCGGGTTTCGCGGCCGTCTTTGTCGCGAGGCATCTGCTGTGAAAACCATTCTGAGTGCCTTGCTGGCGGGCCTGCTGTTCGGCCTGGGCCTGATCCTGTCCGGCATGGCCGATCCGGCCAAGGTGCTGGGCTTTCTCGACCTGGCCGGGGCCTGGGATCCCTCGCTGGCCCTGGTGATGGCCGGTGCGATCGCGGTGGCCCTGCCGGCCTTCGCCTGGGCGGGGCGGCGCGAGCGCGCGCTGCTGGGCGAGGTGATGCAGCTGCCCGCCGCGCGCCGCATCGACCGCCGCCTGGTGCTGGGCAGCCTGGCCTTTGGCATCGGCTGGGGCCTGGCCGGCTTCTGCCCCGGACCGGCGCTGGTCGCGCTGGGCCTGGGCGAGGGCAAGGCGCTGGTGTTCGTCGCCGCGATGCTGGCCGGCATGGGTCTGTTCGAGCTGCTGGAACGCCGGCGCTAAAAGCATGAAAAAAGCCACCCGGGCGGGTGGCTTCGATGCAGAGGCGGTGAGCGCTCAGGGCGTGATCGTCACCACGTCCGACTCGCGGGCGGTGCGCGCGGTGCGGTGCAGCAGCAGCAGGCCCTTCTGCGAGGGCGAAGCGGTCGCGCCGGCCGGGTTGCTGCCGACCGGCAGGACGTCGTTGTAGCCCATCGGCACGGTCAGCGAGTCGCCCAGCGGGCTGGTGAAGCGCGGCGCGGACAGCGTGTGCTTCATGTTGACCACCGCATCGGTCAGGTCGCCGGTGAAGTAGTTGTCGAAGGCGTAGACCGAGAAGCTGAACTGCTGCGATGCGCTGGTGATGCCGATGTCCGAGGCCTGCACCGTGTAGACGATGTTGGAGGACATCAGGTCCGCATCGGCGTAGAAGCGCACCACGGTCGCGTTGGTGGCCAGGTTGCGCACCGTCACCACCGTCTGGCCCGAGGCGCCGAAACCGGTGTTCTCGCTGTTGTAGACCGCGTAGTCGGGCGTGCCGTCGTTGTTCGAGTCCACATAGACGCTGTACTCCGCCGGATAAGCCGGATGGGCACGCTCGCCATAGGACGCGATCGCGAACTGCAGCCCCAGCGGACCGCCGAGATTGACCTGGCGCACGCCGACCGCCTTGATGTCGGCCAGGATCTGGTTGCCACCATAGGGCGGCGCGCTGGTGCTGCTCTGCGGGCTGGTGCCGGTCAGCGCGAACACTTCCACCGGACCGGGCACCGCCGCGTTCAGGTTGCTCAGCGGCAGGTTGCCGCCACTCGCGCCGCCCAGCGCCAGCGAGGGGGCGGCCAGGTTGTTGGCGCTCTTGCGCGGCAGGATATGCCAGGGCAGGGTGGCGCCGTCCGTGCCGTCGGAGACCGTGATGTAGCCGTCGTACTCCATCGCCGAGAGCAGCACGCCGTTGCCCTGGTTGGCGGCCGAGCCCAGGTTCCAGGCCGGCAGCTTGCTGGCGTCCAGGCTCAGGGTCAGGGTGAAGGACGAGCTGCCGTTGGCCGGCACCGTGATGCTGGCCGGGGCGCTCAGCGTCACCGCGCCGTTGGCCTCGTCATTGGCGTAGCGGAAGCCGCGCGTGATCGTGTAGGTGCGCGGCGAGGCGCCGTAGTTGCGCACCGCGACCTTCTTGCTCAGGGTGCTGTTGCCGGCTGCCTTGACGGCACCGAAGGACAGGCCGACGCTGAAGGGGTTGCTGGCATCCCACAGGCCGGTGGTGATGCTTGCCGCCCGGTCGACGCGCACCTCGCCGCCGCCGATGCGGGTGATCGGCGCGAGCACGCCGGGCTGGGTGGCCGGGTTGGTGTAGACGGTGGTGGTGGCCGAGTTCATCAGCCGCGACTTGATCTCCGAGACCGTGGCCGCCGGGAACTTCTGCAGCAGCAGGGCCGCGGCGCCGCTGACCACCGGGGCCGCGCCCGAGGTGCCGCCGAAGGCTTCCTCGCCGGTCGCGGTGCCGGTCAGCGCCGAGATCGAGGCGCCGGGCGCGCCGATCTCGGGCTTGAGCGCCGCGAAGTTGAACGAGGGGCCGCGCGAGGAGGTCGTGGCCATGCTGCCGGCCAGCGACAGGGCATTGGCCGCGCTGACGCTGACCGCCACCGTGCCGTCCGGCCGGGCCTTGATCAGGTTGCCGGTGGCCTGCGTGATCACCAGGCTGGGGTTGAAGGGCGGGGTGCCGGTGCCGAAGCTGAAGCTCGGCGCATCGCCGGCCACATTGTTGGCGATCAGCACGCCGATCGCGCCCTTCGCGCTGGCGTTGGAGACCTTCTCGCTGATGTTGCAGTTGCCGCGGTCGACCAGGGCCACGGCGCCCGTGAGGTCGGGCGTCTCGGCCGGGGTGCAGGCCAGGCCGCCCAGGCGCACGGTGCCGCTGAAGCCGGCGCCGAGCGGGGCCCAGGGCAGTTGCGCGGTGTTGGCGTAGCTGCCGGCGATCGCCGCCGGCGCCGTGATGAGCAGCGGGATCGCGGTGTCGGTGGGCATCGCGGTCTGGGCGACGCTGATCGCCTCGGCCGCGTTCGAGGGCGAGCCGACCACGAAGGGCTTGTCGCCCGAGTTGCCGGCCGAGGCCACCACCACGATGCCGAAGCGCGCCAGGTTGGAGACGGCCTCGGTCGCGGGGTTCTCGCGCTGGCCGTAGTTGGCGCCCAGCGAGAGGTTCACCACATCGGCCGCGTCGGCGAAGCTGAGGTCGCCGCGCGGGTCCATCGCCCATTCCAGGCCCTGCAGGATCGCGACGCCGCTGCAGCTGGTGGTGACGCTGGAGCAGACCTTGACCGCGTAGAGCTTGGCGTCCGGCGCCATGCCCTTGTGCAGGCCGTCGAGGCTGGCGCCGGCGGCGATGTCGGCCACATGCGTGCCATGGCCGGCGCCGGTGCCGGCGTCGATCGGGTTGGCGTCCGGCGCGAGCGGGCCGTTGGGCCAGCTGCCACCGACGAAGTCATAGCCGCCGATCACCTTGGCGCTGGGGTACAGGCCGGCCGGCGCGGTGCCGTCCGCCGCTGCCGCGGCGCTGGCGAAGGCCGCCGGGTTGCCGGGGCCGCCGAGATTGCGGTGGGTGTAGTCGATGCCGGAGTCCAGCACCGCGATCTTGACGCCCTGGCCGGTCAGGCCCAGGTCCTGCAGCGCCCGGGCGCCGACATAGGGCACGCTGTTGCGCAGCGAGGTCTGCAGGTCGACGACCGGACGCAGCGCGCTGACGCCGGCGATGCGGGCGATCTGCGGCAGCTTTGAGGCGTCGGCCGCGATGACCAGCGCGTTGTAGCTCTTGCTCAGGCGCGTCAGTTCGGTGCCGCCCAGGGTCTTGATCTGACCCATCACCGCGTCCTGCTTGGACTTCAAAGCGGACACATAGGCCTGGCGCTGGGCCAGGGTCATGCTGCCGCCGGTGCGTTTGGCGTTGGCGCCGACGGCCAGGGCCAGCGGCTGGTCGGCCAGGCGCACGACCACCTGGACCGTGCCGGTCTGCCGGCCCAGCTGGGACAGGGCGGTGCCGGTGACGGGGCTGGCCAGCGGCTCGACCGTGGCGGCGCGCGGCGCGAGGCCTTGCTGGGCATGGGCCGCGCTCAGCGTGGCGATTGCAGCGCCGATCAGGGCGGCGCTGCGCAACAGGGAATGGGAAACCATGGTGGCGGATCTCCTAGACGAAGAAGTCAATGCCGATGGGGTCAGGACTTGCGGGCCGAGCGACGCGCGGCCACGGCGCCGAGGCCGGCGGCCAGCAGCAGACCAAGGCTGGCCGGCTCGGGCAGCTCGCCGTTGGTGGCGCCGGTCAGTGCGATGCGGTAGCTGCGCGCGGCCTCCTCGAAGTTGAGGAAGCCCTCGGTCCAGCCGGCCAGCGGGCCGGCGGTGGGGTCGCCGCCCAGCACATCGTTGGAACCGCCGCTCAGGAAGCTGGCCAGGTTGCTGGCGTCATGGGCGATGAAGCCGCCGACCGCCACCGCGAGGTAGTAGACGCCGTCGCTGAGCGGGCCGGCGCCATGGCCGCTGGGCAGCAGCGAAAGCAGGCCGTCGGCATCGTCATTGCTGTAGACGCCATGGCCCGCCGCATCGAACAGGTAGAGGGCGGTGTCGAAGTCCGAATCGCTGGTGGTGCGGGCCGAGAAGGTGGCCGCGTTGATGCGGATCTTGTAGAGGTCGACCTGGTAGAGCGGGTTGCCGCCCACCGCAACGCTGGTGGTCAGCGCGCCGGTGATGGCGTCGAGCGCGTTGAAGCTGCTGTCGTAGGTGACCTGGGCGGTGTTCAGCAGGTCGCCGGCGCCGGCGAGGCCTTTCTCGTTCCAGACGACGCCGGCCGAGGCGATGCCCGGCAGGCAGAGGGCGGCACCCAGCAGGGCGGCGGCCAGACCTTTGTTCTTGAAGACGCGTTTCATCGATGGGACTCCTGTGATGGCTTTTTGCTGCGATCCATGACCATACGAATGCACTGACCAGGCATCGTGATCGAGCCGCAAACCTTCCCACCCGGAGTTGTCCCTACTGCTTGATGAGTCCCCCGTCCCAGGACTGTGCGCCGCTCGTCCCACCTCATGGCCCTGTAGGACCTCGGGCGGATCACCATGCCGCGAGCCGCGACCATAAGCGGCCCGGCGCCAAAACCATGTCGCCCGGCGCCCCTGCATTCATGGGGCGGGGTAAACCCGTGAAGCAGCGCGCCGGGTGTGAGTTTCGGCACGCTTTACAGAGAGAAACGGGCGCCTGTCGCCCATCGAGGCGTACTGGCGCACCGCGGCGGCTCCTAGGGAATGTCCGGGGGTACCCGGCAGGCCCGCGGCTCAGCTCAGCAGCTTGTGCACCAGTTCCGGCGTGGTCGCGGCCTCGTACTTCTTCATCAGCCGGGCGCGGTAGACGTCGACGGTGCGCGGGCTGATGCCCAGGCGCTTGCCGATCAGCTTGCTGGTCAGGCCCTCGATCAGGAGGGCGGCGATCTCGCGCTCGCGCGCGGTCAGCTCGGCCTTCAACTGGCGCCGACGCGACAGGTCCTCGAAGCTCCAGATGCCCTCGGCATGGGGGTCGGCCGGGTCCAGCGCGCGGCCCGAGACATGGCACCAGAACAGCTCGTGGCTGCCGACGCGGCGCATCACGCGGTCATCGGCGTAATAGCCCTGGGCATCGAGCATCGCGAGGATGCGCTCGCCGGTGTGCTCGAACTCGGCCGGGCTGGGGTAGAGCACCGCGAAGCTCTGGCCGATCAGCTGCTCGCGCGTGGCGCCGAACATGCGCAGCAGCAGCTGGTTGCAGTCGATGATCAGGCGCTGCTTGGACAGCACCAGGCCGATCGGTGCCATCTCGAAGGCGGTGCGGTAGTCCAGACCCATCACGCGGGCCGGCTCAGAGCAGCGCGTAGGTGGTGGTGGCCTGCACGGCCAGCCGGCCGTCGGGGTTGGCGATGTCGATGGTGCCGAAGGCCAGGCTCTTGCCGCTGCGCAGCACCTTGGCCGAGACCAGGCAATGATCGGCCGAGATCGGGCGCAGGAAGCTGGTGTTGAGCTGCACCGTGGTCATCGGCCGGAACTCGCCCAGCTCGGCCATCATCGCCAGCACCATCGCCGTGTCGGCCGCGGCCATCGCGGCCTGGCCGCACATCACGCCGCCGACATGCACATAGTCGCGCTTGACCGGCATGCGCAGCCGCACCTCGCCCGGCCCGGCCTCCAGCACCTCGAGCTCCATCGCGATGATCCAGGGCGCGAAGATGGATGGGATGGCGGCTTGCAGGTCGCTGGCGGGGAGGGACATGGTGGCGGGCTCGGCTGGGTGGGGGTGATGGGGAGGGCTGCGCGCAATGGTAGCGGGCGATCAGCCCGGTGCCGCCGCCGTGGCCTCCTTCAGCAGCGCGCCGAGCCGGCGTGCGCCCAGCCCGGCACCATCGGGATCCGGATAGACCAGGTAGAAGGCGCCCCAGCGTTCGGCGCCGCCGATCAGGGGCAGGGGGCGCAGCCGGCCGTCGGCCAGCTCCTCGCGGATCCAGTCCTCGGCATACCAGGCGAAGCCCAGGCCGAGGCAGGCGGCGCGTACCGAGGTCGAGCGATGGCTGACGGTCAGGCGCTGCTGGGTCACCTGCCAAACACTGGGGCGCTCGCGCCGCTGGCCGCTGTCGCGGATCACCAGATGGCGGTGCGCGCGCAGATCTTCCACTGACAGTGGCCGGCCTAGCCGGTGCAGTGGATGCGAGGGCGCGGCCGCAGCCAGCGCGCGGTAGCGCAGCAGCACCTCGCCGGTATGTCCGGGCGGCACGCCGTCGGCACAGATGGCCAGGTCCACCTGGCCGCCCAGCAACAGCTCGTCGGTGCCGCTGACCACCGATTCGAACAGCTCGACCCGGGTCTCCGGCGACTCGTCCGCGAAGCGGCGCAGGCATTGCAGCAGCGGCTCCATCGGGAACAGGCTCTCCACCGCCAGGCGCAGCTCCAGCTCCTGCCCGCTGGCCAGGCTTTGCGCGGCGCGTTCCAGCCGAGCGGACTGGTCCACCAGGGACTTGCCACGCCGGTACAGCACCTGGCCCGCCTCGGTCTGGCGGGCGCGCCGGCCCGGCCAACATCTTCCTGGCCATCGAGCGACGCATCAGCCTGCAGGGCATGCTGGTGTCGGACCATCTGGACCTGATGCCCGAGTTCCAGCGCGAAATGTTCGGCTGGATCCGCGCCGGCCAGGTGCAGCTGCGCGACACCGTCGTCGACGGCCTAGCCCAAGCGCCGCAGGCCTTCATCGGGCTGTTCAAGGGGGCGAATGCCGGCAAGATGCTGGTGCGGATTCAGTGACTTCCTGCTGAATCAAGACACAAGACTACCTGTATTGCATGCGGCGCCGCTCGAACACACGGCTTTACATCGTTCTCGGAGATGGCTCCTGGACTCTTAAGCCCAGACTATCTCGACGGTATGTCCTGTGGTGATTTAACGTGAGACTCTGACCTTCAGGGCCGTCAGAGTCTCCAGAGTAACTAGAATTCCCTTGTGATCAGGTTTGTAGCTGTAACTGGCTGCCCTTTGTGCGGCTCGCAATTAGGTGGGAATACAGGCCGGTCGGCAAGGATTCGGTATTTGCTTGTAAGAGGCATATTCTTCGAGTCGCAAACTTACTCCCAATTTGGGAAAGCTTATCCTCAGACGCTCTCCGGTGACGAAGGCACCAAATCCAGGTGCACGAGCCATGCTGACGGTGACAATATCACCCTGAAATCCTGCCCATAAGTTATCTCTGATATAGGCGGCCGCATTACCAAGAGGTGGGATCGGCCACTCCTTGCCGGAAAGCGCTTCGTCCAGTCCCATGAACTTGACTGGCTTCAAATTCAAACTGTCTGCCTGAAATCCACGGTCAAGCATTTGATCCATGTAATTTCCTGCTTTTGAAGTTGCGAATTTGTCGACCAAATCACCAATCAATGGAATCCATCCCAAAGAAGTAGAGCAGCTTTCTTGATGGCTGACTTGAGGCGCCTGGGCAACAAGCCCGACCAGCGTGCCGGAAACCAAGTCAAGACGGCCCTTGCTTGCCGACAACTCGCCGGAGTTGATAGTTACCCGACACTTGACTTTGACTCCCCAATATCGATCCTCAACGTCCATGTTTACTGTTGCGCGTAATCCTCCCATGGTCACGTCCGCATGGTTGTTGCCAGGTGTGTGGCTGAAGGTGAAGTTTATGGGGCCGTCAAGGGTGACGTAATGTGAACGATACTGACTATGTGCTTGCGCCTCATTTCTAATAACTTCGTGTAGTTTCGTGCCGAGGTTGAAATATACTGAATTGATCGCTTTTGTCACTGGACTCAGTACATTGTCGCTATATCGAAATCCTGTGGATTTGTAGGTGAAGGATTTCGTCGCGCCTCCATAATTGACAATGGCGGTCATGGATCCGTCGATCTTTTCATAACTTTCTCCATCTGCGATGGCGATATTGGAAGTCAGCAAGATAGAAGCAAACAGTAGTGAATTTTTAATTCTTCGGTCATTCTTCATAAATACCCTCCTTGGTGCTTGTGGTGATGACCTATATGCTTGGTAGGCCATCTGCCTCCATGCTGGCATAAGCCTTATGCCGATAGCACCCTACTTAAGGGTGGTTGAGGGCGATGTGCGACGGTTATCTCTTTGTTTTACATAGAGAATTTGGTGAAAACCCTAGTTCCTTGTGTTGCAATAACACTGGGTAAACCCTGCTGTGGAGAAGGCCCCTCAGCTGGGCGCTGAAGTGGCTTTTGGCGGATCGGAACAACTGAAGTCAGGCTTGCACGGCGCGTTAGGCGAATTTACGTAATGCCTACGTAACGCCTTAAGTAGTACGCTGTGCCCCGTCCGATTCGATCCAAGACGGAGACATTCCCCCATGAACAAGCTTTACCCGAGCGCCGCCGAGGCGCTGAAGGGCATCGTCGCCGACGGCCAGTTGCTGGCGGTCGGCGGCTTCGGCCTTTGCGGCATTCCCGAGGCGCTGATCGCGGCGCTGCGCGACAGCGCGGTCAAGAACCTGACCGTGATCTCGAACAATGCCGGCGTCGACGGCTTCGGCCTCGGCCAGCTGTTGGAGACGCGCCAGATCAAGAAGATGATCTCCAGCTATGTTGGCGAGAACAAGGAGTTCGAGCGCCAGTACCTGGCCGGTGAGCTGGAGCTGGAGTTCACGCCGCAGGGCACCCTGGCGGAGAAGCTGCGCGCCGGCGGCGCGGGCATTCCGGCCTTCTTCACCCGCACCGGCGTCGGCACCATCGTCGCCGAGGGCAAGGAGCTGCGCGAGTTCGACGGCCATACCTATGTGATGGAGCGCGCGCTCAATCCCGATGTGGCCCTGGTCAAGGCCTTCAAGGCCGACAAGAGCGGCAATCTGGTGTTCCGCCGCACCGCGCGCAACTTCAACCCGGCCGCGGCGATGGCCGGCAAGCTGACGGTGGTGGAGGTCGAGCAACTGGTCGAGACCGGCGCGATCGATCCGGACGAGGTGCATCTGCCGGGCATCTATGTGCACCGCATCGTCGTCAACGCCAATCCCGAGAAGCGCATCGAGAAGCGCACTCTGTCAGAAAAGAAGGGAGCCTGATCATGCCCTGGACCCAAGACCAGATGGCGGCCCGCGCCGCCCAGGAGCTGGAAGACGGCTTCTATGTGAACCTCGGCATCGGCATCCCGACCCTGGTGGCGAACTTCGTGCCGGCGGACAAGGAAGTCTGGCTGCAGAGCGAGAACGGCATGCTGGGCATCGGCCCCTTCCCGACCGAGGACGAGGTCGACGCCGACCTGATCAACGCCGGCAAGCAGACCGTCACGACGATCAAGGGCTCTTCGATCTTCGGCAGCCATGACAGCTTCGCGATGATCCGCGGCGGCAAGATCAACCTGTCCATCCTGGGCGCAATGCAGGTCACCGACAAGGGCGACCTGGCCAACTGGATGATCCCCGGCAAGATGGTCAAGGGCATGGGCGGCGCGATGGACCTGGTGGCCGGCGTCAAGCGCGTGATCGTGCTGATGGAGCATGTGGCGCGCAAGAAGGACGGCAGCGAGGACCTGAAGATCCTGCCCCAATGCACCCTGCCGCTGACCGGCCAGGGCGTGGTGAACCGCATCATCACCGACCTGGCGGTGATGGACGTGACGCGAGAGGGCCTGAAGCTGGTCGAGCTGGCCGAGGGCGTGACGCGCGAGTTCGTGCAGAGCAAGACCGGCGTGCCGCTGCTCTGAGCGTCCCGACGCTGCTTGGAAAGGGCCGGCTTTGCCGGCCTTTTTTCATGGCCGCTCCACCGGGCGGAGCGTGAGAATTTCACGCGGGCGCCGAGCGCGCGCCCGCGACTTACGACTGCTTGCAGATGAGGCAGGGCGCTTACCGCGCAAGGCGGTGGCACCCGTAGATTCGCGCTCGCGCATCCGAGAGCCCTTCGCATGAACCCGAGCCGCAGCAGTACCCCCGACGACCTCCTCTTGAGCCCCCGACCGGCCGAGCCGGCCCTGCCGCCGTCGGCGCTGGCTCCGGCCGCGCTCGCCGCCCTGGCGCTGAGCGCCTGCGGTGGAGGTGGTGGCGGCAGTGAGGAGGGCGCAAGCAGCAACCCCTCCGACACCTCGCCGGGCACGGCCCCGGTCGCGATCGGCGACGCCGAGGCCGCGCGCTTCCTGGCCCAGGCCGGCTTTGCCGCCAGCCTGGCCGATATCGCGACGGTCAAGGCGCGTGGCTACTCGGCCTGGCTGGATGCGCAGTTCGCGCTGGCCTCGAACCCCTCGCATGCCGACTGGCTGCTGGCCAAGGGCTATGGCGCGGAGAGCTACAAGCACAGCCTCGCCGGCGTCGACAACAGCCTGTGGCGCAAATGGCTGTCGGCGCCCGACCAGCTGCGCCAGCGCGTGGTGCTGGCGCTGAGCGAGATCTTCGTGATCTCGCTGGGCGGCCTGCCGACCGCCTGGGCGAATTTCGCCGCGGCCGCCTATGTGGACATGCTGGAGCAGCGCGCCTTCGGGACCTTTCGCGAGCTGCTGGAGGGCGTGAGCCTGTCCTGCGGCATGGGCGTCTACCTGAACATGCGCGGCAACAAGAAGGAGGACGGCAAGGGCAGCACGCCGGACGAGAACTATGCGCGCGAGGTGATGCAGCTGTTCACGATCGGCCTGTACGAGCTGAACCCCGATGGCACGCCGGTGCTGGACGCCGGCGGCAAGCCCAAGGAAAGCTACAGCCAGGCCAACATCACCGAGCTGGCCCGCGTCTTCACCGGCTGGGATTTCGACGGCAAGAGCGAGACCGACCCGAGCTTCATGCGCCGGCCGATGAGCCACAACGCCGCGCGCTTCTCCAGCGGCGCGAAGAAGGTGCTGAACGTCGAGATCCCGGCCACGGCCGACGGCCCGGCCGCGATGAAGACCGCGCTCGACACCCTGGCCGCCCATGCCAATGTCGGCCCCTTCATCGGCCGCCAGCTGATCCAGCGCCTGGTCTGCTCGCATCCCAGCCCGGCCTATGTGCGGCGCGTCGCGGCCGCCTTTGCCGACAATGGCCGCGGCCTGCGCGGCGACCTGAAGGCCGTGATCCGCGCGGTGCTGCTGGATCCCGAGGCGCGCAGCTCCGGCACCGGCCCCTCGTCGGGCCGGCTGCGCGAACCGGTGCAGCGCTTCATCCAATGGGGCCGCAGCTTCGGCGTCACCTCGCCGACCGAGCTGTGGAACATCGGCGATACCTCGAATCCCGCGAACCGCCTGGGCCAGAGCCCGCTGCGCAGCCCCTCGGTGTTCAACTTCTTCCGCCCCGGCTATGTGCCGCCCAATTCCAGCCTGGGCAGCAATGGCATCACCGCGCCCGAGTTCCAGCTCTGCAACGAGAGCACGGTGGCCGGCTACCTGAACTTCATGCAGGGCGCGATCGCCAACGGCGTCGGCGAGGTCAAGCCGGTCTACACGGAGGAGCTGGCCCTGGTCGAGGACGCGGCCGCGCTGGTCGAGCGCGTTGCGCTGCGCCTGGCCGGCGACGGCCTGGCCGCGGCGACCAAGGCGACGATCGCCACCGCAGTGGCCACGATCAAGACCGATACCGAGGCGCGCCGGCTGAACCGCGTGCAGGCCGCGATCCTGCTGGTGATGGCCAGCCCCGACTACCTGATCCAGAAGTAAGAGAAGAGAGTTCGCCGCCATGTCGCATCCCAGCCAACTCCATGATCTGCAACGGCGCGAATTCCTGCGCCGCGCCTCGGCCCTGTCCCTGGTCGGCGGCGCCGCGCCCTGGGCGCTGAATCTGGCCGCCCTCGGCGAGGCCTCCGCCGCCACCGCGCCGGGCGACTACAAGGCCCTGGTCTGCGTGTTCCTGCATGGCGGCAACGACTATGCCAACACCGTCGTACCCTATGACGCGGCGAGCCACGCCGCCTACCAGAGCATCCGCGCCTCGATCGCAACGCCGCGCGATCAGTTGGCGGGCACCGCGCTGGCGCCGCTGGCCGACGGCCGGCAGTACGCGCTGGCGCCGCAGCTGGGCCGGCTCAAGACCCTGTTCGATGCCAAGCGCCTGGGCGTGCTCCTGAACGTCGGCCCGCTGATGCAGCCGACCACCCTGGCGCAGTACAAGGCCAAGAGCGCGCCGCTGCCGCCCAAGCTGTTCTCGCACAACGACCAGGCCAGCCTCTGGCAGTCCAGCCATCCGGAGGGCGCCACCTCGGGCTGGGGCGGGCGCCTGGGCGACCAGTTCCTGAGCTCCAACGCCAACAGCACCTTCACCTGCATCAATGTCTCGGGCAATGCGGTCTTCATGGCCGGCCAGCAGGCGGTGCAGTACCAGGTCTCCAGCGGCGGCGCGGTCGCGATCAATGGCGTGACCCGCCCGCTCTACGGCTCGCAGGCCTGCGCCGATGCGCTGCGCGGCCTGATCACCGCGGAGCGCAGCCACTGGATGGAGCAGGAGCTGAACCGCGTGGTCGCGCGTTCGGTGAATGCGCAGAGCATCGTCGCCGGCGCGCTGTCCAGCCTGCCGGCGCTCGCCACGCCCTTCGAGACCGGCAACAGCCTGGCCACCCAGCTGCAGATGGTGGCGCGTCTGATCGCCGGGCGCACCAGCCTGGGCGTGGCGCGCCAGGTCTTCTTCGTCTCGCTGGGCGGTTTCGATCATCACGACAACCTGCCGACCCTGCATCCGGCCTTGCTGACCCAGCTGGGCAATGCGCTGGCCGCCTTCCACGACGCGACCGTGGAGCTGGGTGTGGCGAACCAGGTCACCACCTTCACCGCCTCGGACTTCGGCCGCACCCTGACCAGCAATGGCGACGGCTCCGACCATGGCTGGGGCAGCCATCACTTCGTGATGGGCGGCGCGGTGCAGGGCGGGCGCTGCTGGGGCCAGGCCCCGGTCACCGCGATCAACGGGCCGGACGATGTGGGCCAGGGCCGCCTGCTGCCGACCAGCTCGGTCGACCAACTGGCCGCCACCCTGGCGAGCTGGATGGGCGTGAGCGCCAGCGAGCTGCCGCGCCTGCTGCCGCAGATCGCCAACTACGGCTCGCGCGACCTGGGCTTCTTCGCCGCCTGAGCCTTAGTTGCTGGCGGGCCGCGCGGTCAGCTGGGCGGTGATCAGCCGCTTCAGCGGCGGCAGGCGCTGCGCCAGGTCCAGCACGCCGCGGCGTAGCAACCGGGCCGGCGCGCGCTCGTCGGTGAACAGCTTCACCACCGTATTGGTGCCACGGTAGATCAGCTGGGTGTCGCGGCGGTGGCCCTCGGCGTAGCGCGCCAGGGCCTGCTCGACATTTCCCCGGCGACCTAGCTCCTCGGCCAGCCGTGCCGCGCCATAGAGCCCGAAGTTGTAGCCATGGGCGGTGACCGGATGCATGCCCACCGCGGCATCGCCGGCCAGCGCGAAACGGCCGCTGGCGAAGCGCTGGGCATAAGTAGCCACCAGCGGGTACTGATGGCGCGGCCCCGCCAGGCGCAGCCGGCCCAGGCGGCCTTGGGCATGGGCCTGGACCCAGTCCAGCCAGCGCGCGTCGTCCAGGCCGCGCAGGGTCTCGGCCAGGTCGGCCGGCAGGGTCAGCACCAGGGAACTCAGATGCGGCGAGCGGCCGCCCAGCGGCAGCCAGGCCATCGTGTGGCCATGGTGGAAGCATTCCAGCGCCTGGTCCTCGTGCGGCCGCTCATGCTCGATGCGCGCCAGCTGCACGCTGCGGCCGAAGTCCAGCATCTCGCAGGGAATGCCGGCCAGGCGGCGCAACGCGGAGAAGCGGCTGTCCGCCGCCACCACCAGCGGCGTCTGCAGCCGCTCGCCATCGGCCAGGGTCACGGCCGCGCCCTCCGGGCCGAGCTCCAGCGCCATGACCCGCGCCTCGCCGCGCAGCTCGACCAGCTCGGCGCGGCGCCGTGCGCCGGCATGGGCGACGCGGCGCAGCGCGTGGTTGGGCACCAGGGTGCCGAGCTCGCTGCCCGCCTCGAACAGCAGGGAGTCGGCTTGCGCACCGTTGAAGACTCGCGCACGGCGCAGCGGGTGGCACTCCTCGGGGGCCAGGTCTTGCCAGGCGCCCAGGCGCTGCAGGATCGCGATGCCGCGCTGGGTCAGCGCGATCTCGCGGCCGTCCTCGGGCGGGTCTGCCAGCGCGGCCAGCGGCTGGGCCTCCAGCACGCGGCTCGGCAGGCCGGCGTCGGCCAGCAGGCAGGCCAGCGACAGGCCCACCGGGCCGCCGCCGACGATCAGCAGGGGAGGGGCGCTCGCGGGATCTTGGCTTCTGGACATGGTCGCCAAGCCTAAGGCCAAGGCCGGCGGCGCGCCTTGATCCCGCGCAGCTCTATTGGCTTCAGCGGCGCGTGCGCAGGCCCAGCAGCGCGGCCAGGGCCAGCAGCAGATACAGCAGCGCGCTCCAGGCCTCGTAGGGCAGGCCCAGCAGCTTGTAGGCCGCGGCCTCGGCGCAGCTGGCGGTGACCATGAAGACCGGCGGCCACAGCTCCTCCAGGTTCAGGGCGGTGATCAGCTTGTCGGCCACGGTCATGCTGCAGGAGGCCATCTTGGCCGCCACGTCATGCTGGTAATAGGCCGAGGCCAGGCCGGCCAGCGCCAGCAGCACGATCAGGCCCAGGCTCGCCAGCCGCAGCGGCCGCAGGCCGCGCGCCAGCCAGCCGAGCAGCGCCACCGCGCCGATCAGCAGGAAGATGCCGCGCTGCATCACGCACCAGGGGCAGGGCTTGACGCCGAAGACATGCTGGGCGATCAGCGCGAAGCTCACGCCGGCGAAGGCGGCCACGGCGATGCCGGCCAGCACCCGGGCCGGCAGCTTGGAGGCGGGCAGGAACATCAGTCTTCCGCCTGCACTTCGACGACCAGGTCGATCTCCACGCAGGCGCCCATCGGCACCTGGGCCACGCCGAAGGCGCTGCGCGCATGGGCGCCGGCCTCGCCGAAGACCTCGGCGAACAGCTCCGAGGCACCGTTGGTCACCAGATGCTGTTCGGTGAAGTCCGGCGTGCTGTTGACCAAGCTCATCAGCTTGACGATGCGCGTGATCTTGCCCAGGTCGCCGACGGCGGCCTGCAAGGTGCCCATCAGATCGATCGCGATCGCGCGCGCGGCGGCCTTGCCGGTGGCGGTGTCGATATCACGGCCGAGCTGGCCGACCCAGGGCTTGCCGTCCTTCTTGGCGATATGGCCGGACAGGAACACCAGATTGCCGCTGCGCACGAAGGGCACATAAGCGGCGACCGGCACGGCCACCGGGGGCAGGGTGATGCCCAGCTGGTTCAGGCGATCGTAGATGGGAGATTGGCTCATGGCACGGACTCGGTTCGGTTGGATCGGAGAGCTTTGGCGCGCATCCTACACCGCGTGCCGGGGCTTGTCGGTGCGCGCCGACAGCGGCCTGCTACGCTTGCCTACAGGGCCGCCGCGGGGCGGCGCCTAGCATGGTCGGCACCATCGTTTTCTTCTTCTGCCACAAGGAGGCTTCATCATGATGAGGACTGCTACCCCCGTCGCCACCCTGGGTCTGCTGGCCGCGGCCCTGCTGGCCAGCGGCTGCGCCAATATGAGCGAGCGCGAACGCGGCACGGCCCAGGGCGCGGGCATCGGCGCCGTGGCCGGCGCGGTGATCGGCTCGGCCACCGGCGGCAAGGCCGGCCAGAGCGCGCTGATCGGCGGCGCGATCGGTGCGGTGGCCGGCAACCTCTGGTCCAAGCATCTGGAGGACAAGCGCCGCGCGCTGGAGAAGGCCAGCGAGGGCACCGGCATCGAGGTCGGCCGCACCCAGGACAACCGCCTTAAGCTCAATGTGCCGAGCGACTTCTCCTTCGACGTCGGCCGCGCCGACATCAAGCCGCAGATGCGCCCGGTGCTCGACGAGATCGGCCGCAACCTCGACCCCAAGGTGCAGGTGACCGTGGTCGGCCATACCGACAGCACCGGCAACGATGCGATCAACAATCCGCTGTCGCTGGAGCGGGCCGAATCGGTGCGCACCTATCTGGGCAACCGCGGCGTCGCGCCGAGCCGCCTCTTCATCGAGGGCCGCGGCTCGCGCGAACCGGTCGCCAGCAACGACACCGATGCCGGCCGGGCGCAGAACCGCCGCGTCGAGATCTTCCTGACCGAGCCGGCGGGCTGAGTGTTCGATGCCTGCCGAATGCGCAGGAGGGCGGGCAGGCCTGCTGCTGCCTGCCAGGGCTTGCGGCCTTGGCTTTCGCCAGGCACCAGAAGTCCACCGGACTTCTGGTGTCCGGGCTCAATCCCCCGGCCGCTTCGCGGCCTTCTCCTTGACCTCCGCATCAGGCCCGCCCGCCCTCCTGCTTGCGCCTCGTGGCCGGCTGGGTTTCTCGTCGAAGAGGCGCTGCGCCGGTAGAGCCGGGCTGTGGGTGTGCGCGCTTGCGCAGGTCAAGGAGGAGGGCCGCGCAGCGGCCCGGGGGACACGGAGCAAGCGCGTGCACCCGCAGTCCGGCGATCACTCGGCGCATCGCGCGATCATTAAAGAAAAGCCCGCCGGCCGGCGGGCTTTTCGTTCTGCGTTGCGGGCCGAGCCCGATCACCAGTTCTCGCGGTAGCGAGCCTTGGCCGAGGCCACGCAGGCGTCCTTGGCGTCGCCGGACAGGCTGTCGCATTGGGTGCGGGCCAGCTTGTAGTCGGCCTTCAGCTGGGCCAGTTCGGCCTCCTCGTTGGCGGCCACGACCTGCTTGCCCTGCTTGACATCGGCCTTGGCCTTGTCGCGCGCGGTCTTGGCCTCGCGCACGCAGACGTCCTTGCTGTTGCCGGACAGGTCGTCGCAGCGTTCCTTGGCCAGCTCGTAGCGCGTCTCGTACTGGGTTTCCATCAGCTTGAAACGGTCCTTGCTGTTGCCGCTGTAGTTGAACTCCAGCTGGGCCAGGGCGACCTTCTCGCGGCCCTTGGCGGCCTCGACGCAGACGTCCTTGGCATTGCCGGCCAGCGCGCCGCAGACCTCGCGCTCGGTCTTGTAGGCGGATTCGATGTCGGCCTTGGCCGCGTCATAGGCGCCCTTGGAGAAGTTGGCGCCCTGGGCGGCGCCGACCCCGGCGCCCAGCACCATGGCCAGCGCGAGGCCGGCGCAATGGCGCGGCAGGGTGAAGGGTGAGGAGGAGGTGGGTGTGGATGTGCTTCTCTTCATCGGTGGTTCTCCCATGTCTTTGTTGGCTGTGCCGCGTGGCCCGATCAGCCGCGCAGTTCCAGCTGGTTGTCGACGCTCAGCACGCCCTTGACGGCCATCGCCAGCTGGGTGGCGCGGTCGCGCGAGACCGGGTCGGGGGCGGTGCCGCGCAGCGCGACGCGGCCATTGACCGTGTCCACATTGATGCGCAGCGAGCTCAGCTTCGGATCCTTGGCCAGCTCGGCATTGACGCCGGCGGTGATCTCCGCGTCCTCGACCTTGGACTCGACCTTCTGGGCCGCGGCCTCGGTGGCGACCTTGGCGTCCTCGGCCTGGCGCTTGATCGCGTCCTTGGCCGCATCGGCGCGCTGCTCGGTCTTGGTGATCGCCTCGTCCAGGCGTTCACCGGCGCTACGCTCCTGCTCGTTCTGGCGGCCGCAGGCGCTCAGCAGCAGGGCGCTGCCGGCGATCGCGAGCGCAAGGGACAGGGAATGCTTCTTGGTGGGGGTGGTCATCATGGTGAGGGTCCTTTCCTTCCTGATGGTGTGATGCTTGGAGCGAACGGCCGGTTCACGGGCGGAACCAGTGCTGCTCCAGATAGTCCTCCCAGCCCAGCAGCTGGCGTTCGGCCTCGTCCTTGGCGATGCCATAGCGTTCCTGCAGCTTGCCGCTGAGCTGTTCGCGCCGGCCGGCGATGACGTCGAGGTCATCGTCGGTGAGCCGGCCCCATTGCTCGCGCACGGTGCCGCTGAGCTGTTTCCAGTTGCCTTCGATGCGGTCCCAGTTCATGGCGGGCTCTCCTTGCTTCGTGTCGGCGCGCTCAGGGGCGCACGCTGACCTCGTTCTTGACCTTCTTGACGCCCTTGACCTCATGGGCCAGGCGTTCGGCGTCGCTGCGCTCGGTGCTGTTCTTGGCGAAGCCGGACAGCATCACCTCGCCGTTGAGCGTCTCGACCTTGATCGCCGCGGCATCGACGGTCTTGGCCTCGACGAACCTGGCCTTGACGGCGGTGGTGATGGCGGCGTCGTCGATGTATTCGCCCACCGTGGACTGTCCGCGGGAAACGGCGCAGCCGGGCAGGACGGTCAGCACCGCCAGGGCGCTGATGGTGGCGGCAAGTACGGGGCGTGCAAACATCATGGTGGGCTCCTTGTGCTGTTTCGGTTTGTCTCGGTCCGGAGGGAACCGATACATCCAGTCTAGGAAGGGGCTTGTCGGCGCGGCATCGGCCGGGTGGCAGCCGCCTTGTAGGACGGCGACGCATGGCGGCGTCGGCGCCCAGGGCCGTTCCCGGTTTACCACCAGCGCTCGAACAGCCGCGCCAGCGCCTCGCGGGCGCGCTGCCATAGCGGGCGGCGGCGCCAGTCCGCGGCGGTGATGGGCTGCGAGGCGGCCAGGTCCTGGCGGAACATGCGCTCCATCTGCTGGCCGAAGTCCTCGCCGATCACGACCGCGTTGACCTCGTTGTTGCCGGTGAAGCTGCGCCAGTCCATATTGCTGGAGCCCACGGTCGAGACCACGCCGTCGATCACCGCGGTCTTGGCGTGCAGCACCGCGTCCTGCAGCTCATGGATCCCGACCCCGGCCGCCAGCAGCCGCGTGTAGTAGCTGCGCCCGGCATGC
The DNA here is from genome assembly GCF_015624425.1 of Roseateles sp. DAIF2. Lineage (NCBI taxonomy): Bacteria > Pseudomonadati > Pseudomonadota > Betaproteobacteria > Burkholderiales > Sphaerotilaceae > Roseateles > Roseateles sp. DAIF2. The sequence continues at coordinate 2,296,190 of NZ_CP049919.1, forward strand.
AGCACCGGCGCAAAGTCGCTGAGCGAGGGCAGGATCAGCTGCACGTCGACGCCGCGCTGCGCGGCCTCGCACAGCGCATCGATCATGTCCTGGCCGGGCGCGAAGTAGGCCATCGTCAGATGCACGCTCTGCCGGGCCGCATCGATCGCGCCGAGCAGCATCGCGTAGATCTGGTTGAACTCATCGTCCGGCGTCGACGGCAGGATGCGCACCAGCTGCGCGCCGGCCGGGCGCGGCGTGGCAACGGCCGGCGGCGGCAGCTCGCCCGGGCAGCCCTGCTGCGCCCAGGTCTCGCGCAGCAGCTGTTCCAGCGCCTGCGCGGCGCCGCCGCGCAGCTGGATCTGGGTGTCGCGCCAGCCGGCCTCGGGCGAGGCCGGTTTGCCCTTGCTGCCGAAGGAGCCGCGCGAGTAGACCGCGCTGATGTTGATGCCGCCGGTGAAGCCGAGCCCGCGGTCCACCACCAGAATCTTGCGGTGGTCGCGGTGCGTGATGTCCCAGTAGCCGGGCCGGCGGCTCGGGCCGACCGGGTTGAAGGCGCAGACCGCGATGCCGGCCGCGGCCAGGCCGTCGAAGTAGGCGCGCTCGGTGCCCAGCGATCCGAGCGCGTCGTAGATCATCGCGACGCGCACGCCCTGTTCACGCTTGCGCTTGAGCAGCGCGGCCAGCTGCTGCGCGATCGGCGCGTCGTCGATGATGTAGCTCTCCAGCAGCACGGTCTCGCGCGCCTGCTCGATCGCCTCGAACATCGCCGCGAAGGTGGCCGGCCCATCGAGCAGCAGCCGCACCTCGTTGTCGGCATGCAGCTGCACCGGCCCCAGCGCATTCATCACGGCCAGGTGCTGCTGCATCAGCGCGGCGCTGCCCTGGGCACCGACGCGCCGCAGCAGCGCCGCGCGCTCCTGCGGGCCCAGGCGCCGGCCCTGCGCGCTGCGCACCTCCAGCTGCTGCGCCACCGCGCCGGTCGCGGCCGAGGCCGCGCGCGGCGGCGGTGGCAGGTCGGCGCGCGGCTGCATCGTCTTGAACGAGGCACAGGCGCTCAGGGCCAGCGCGAGCGTCGACAGCAGCGCTGCGCGCCCGAGCGTCGTCCGATGCGGCAGCGGCGCCATCGCGACGGGTCTCGGTCAGTCGGGCCCTGGGCGGTTCGGCGTCACTTGCGCAGGGCGCCGACGCCCAGGGCGGCCAGCACCAGGAACAGCAGGAAGACGAACAGGAACACGAAGAACAGCAACTTGGCGATGCCGGCGGCGCCGGCCGCGAGGCCGCCGAAGCCCAGCACGCCGGCCACGACGGAGATCAGCGCGAAGATGAGGGCCCACTTGAGCATGATGTCTGGCTCCTGGTCGAGGTTGAAGAAGGAAGAAAGACCGACGGGTCTTCGGCACTGGGCCGCATGGCCGGCGCATGAATCGACTCTAGGAGCCGCGGCCGGGCGCCGGGCATCGGTGCGGGTCGCCGGCGGCTGTAGGACGGCACCGCGTTCGTCTGCTTGCAAGCGCGCGGGTTTGCTTGCAAATACTGGGTGTTTTCGGACCGATGCGGCCTTGTCCTACAGGTCCCGGGGGCCAGTCCCGACAAGCCTGCCGCGGAGCGCTTCCTAGCATCAAGGTATGGACAAGTTCGATGACAAGCCCACCGTTTCCCCCCTCGGCCTGTCCGCCGATGCCGTGCTCGAGCTGCTGCTGAGCACGCCGCTGAGCATCGTCGTGCGGGCCCGCGCCGAGTTCGACGACGGCTCGGTCACGCAGGAGGCCGGCCTGGTGATCGCCCGCCAGGGCGGCTGCCGCGGCGACCGGCCGACGCTTGCCGCGCTGCAGGCCGCGGCCTGGTTGTGCGCGGTGCGCCTGAGCCGTTGCGGCAGCGCGGTGCGCCGGCTCTGCCGCGTGCTGATTCGCGTGGATGGCGGCTGGGTGCCCGTGCTTGAGTGGCCGGGCGCGCTGCCGCGCCCCGCGGCCGCCTGAAACCGAAACCCGATGTTCAGGAGTCTTGTGATGAAACATCTCAACTCACCGTCGATGCTCCGGGCCGGCTGCGTGGCCGCCGCCGCGCTGCTGACCGGCCTGGCCTTCGCGGCGAATTCCAGCGAGGCGCAGCGCCAGGCCGCGCGCCAGTATCAGCAGGAGCGCGCCGACTGCCTGGCCGGCCGCAGCGCGCAGGACCGCCCGACCTGCCTGAAGGAGGCCGGCGCGGCCTATGCCGAGGCGCGCCGTGGCCGCCTGGATCGCGGCGCCGATGCCCGCCAGCTGAGCGAGAACGCGCTGCTGCGCTGCCAGGCCGTGCCGACCGAAGACCGCGCCGCCTGCGAGCGCATGGCGCGCGGCGGCGGCACCGTCAGCGGCTCGGTGGCCGAGGGCGCGGTGCTGAAGGAGCTGGTGACGCGCCGCATCGAGCCGGCTCAGGCTCCCGCGTCGGCCGCTTCGCAGTAAGACCGGATTTCGCAAGCCCAGAAGGAGTCCCCATCATGATCATCAGAAAACTCGCCTGGCTCGCCGCCACCTCGCTGGCCGCCGCCGCCGTCAAGCATTGGTGGAAGCAGGGCGGCGCGGCACCGGGCTCGCCACATCGCCGCCGCCGCGAGGAGCGCGAGGCCGTGCAACGCTGGGAGGACGAAGGCGGCCTGGTGCCGGCGGTCGCGAGCCCACCGGGCCGCCCATCCCGCGCGCGCAGCTGAGACCTAGGTCCCTTGACCCGCGGTCGGTCGGACCGCGATCCGCGGTCCGCGCAGCAGCATCAGCAGGCCACCCGCGGTGGCGACGGCCAGTCCGGCCAGCAGCTGCAGCAGGGTCACGAAGGCGGCCGCATAGCTCTGCGCCAGCCGCGCCTCCTGGCCCGGCAGTAGGCGGGCGGCGGCGTGCAGCTCGCCCAGCGCGGCGCGGCTGGAAGCCTCCAGCACGACGCTGTCCGGTAGCGGCGTAGCGGCCGCCGCGGCGAGCTCGCGATGGATCAGGCCGGCGAGCAGGGCGCCGGCCAGCGCGATCGCGACGCCGTCGGCGGAGATGCGCACCGTGTTGAAGAGCCCGGTCGCCATGCCGACCCGGTCCGGCGGCATGCCCTCGACCGCCATCGCATCCATCAGGCCCCAGGGCAGGCCGATGCCGACGCCGATCAGCAGCAGCGGGAAGCGCAGCGCCGCGCCACCGCCCTGGGTGAAGACCTGGGCCAGCCAGAGCAGCCCGCCGGCGACCAGGAGCAGCCCCAGACTGCACAGAGCCCGGGCGCTGAACCAGCGCGTCAGTCCGGCGGCCAGCAGCGGTACGAGCAGCAGCGGCGCGGCCAGCCAGCTCATCAGCCGGCCGGTCTGCAGCGCGCCATAGCCGTCGATGCCGATGAAGCGGCCGGGCAGCATCACGATCAGCACGATGAACAGCAGGGCCGGCGAGGCCGCCAGGGCCAGCACGCCGACAAAGCCGGGGTCGCGGAAGAAGCGCAGATCCAGCATCGGGCGCCGGACCCGGCGTTCGATCGCGACGAAGGCGGCGAACAGCAGGGCCGACACCAGCAGGGCGAGGCCCACCGAGGCATCGCTCCAGCCCCGCTCCGGCAACCGCAGCATGCCGAAGGTGAACAGGCCCAGGGCCAAGGTGAAGCTGATCGCACCGGGCCAGTCCAGGCCGCCGCGGGCCGACTCCCGGCTCGGCCGGGTGCTGACCAGCACCAGCAGCCAGGCGAGGGCGCCGACCCCGGCGGTGGCATGGAAGACGCCGCGCCAGCCGGCGGTCTCCACCAGCCAGCCCGCGGCCAGCGGACCGAAGGCCAGGCCGATACCGAAGCTCGTGCCCAGCAGGCCGAAGGCGCGCGCACGCGCCGGCCCGGCCTCGAACAGCGGCGCCAGCGAGGACATGGCGGCCGCGAAGGCCGCCGCACCGCCCAGCCCCTGCAGCAGGCGCAGCAGGTCGATCCACGGCAGGGAGCCGGCCAGCGGGATCAGCCCCGTGATCGCGACGAAGCCGGCCAGCCCGAGCAGCCAGATGCGCCGGCGCCCGTAGAGGTCGGTCAGACTGCCCGATACCATCATCGCGCCGCCATAGCTGAGGATGTAGGCGTTCATGACCCAGCTCAGCTGGGCCGGGCTGCCGCCCAGCTCCCGGCTGAGCGAGGGCAGGACGACGGCGGGGCCGGTGAAGCACAGCGGTATCAGCAGGCCGGTCAGGCAGGTCGCCAGCAGCTGGAGCAGGCGCAGGGTTCGGGCGGGGCGATGGTCGGACATGGTTCTTCTGAGGTTCTGGGCGCCCAGCTTAGAGTCGGGCCATGCAAAGAAAAACCGGCGCGAGGGATCAGCACCTCGGAAGAAAATTCTCAAGCGGGATAGCGCGATGACGACGGACCGGCTGGGCAGCATCGGCCTGTTCGTGCGCGTGGCCGAGCGCCTCGGCTTCTCGCCCGTCGCGCGCGAGCTGGGTCTGTCGCCGTCGGCGGTGGGCAAGGCGGTGGCGCGCCTGGAGGCACGCCTGGGCGTGCGGCTGTTCCATCGCAGCACGCGCACCCTGGCCCTGACGGCCGAGGGCGAGAAGTTCCTCGAGCGCTGCCGCCGCATCCTCGGCGAGCTGGAGGCGGCCGAGCTGGAGATGACGCAGGCCAGCGAGGCGCCGCAGGGGCGCCTGCGGGTCAGCCTGCCGCGGCACAGCGGCCTGTTCGAACCGGTGATCGCAGACTTCATGCGGCGCTATCCGGCGGTGGAGCTGGATCTGGATTTCTCGGACCGGCTGGTGGACGTGATCGGCGATGGCTTCGACGCCGCGGTGCGCGCCGGCGTGCTGGCCGATTCGGACCTGAAGCGCCGCCGCCTCGGCAGCTTCCGCCGCGTGCTGGTCGGAGCCCCGGCCTACTTCGCGGCCCATGGCCGGCCCCGGCGTGCCGAGGACCTGCGGGAGCATGCCTGCCTGCATTACCGTTTTCCCAGCACCGGCCGGCTGGAGCCCTGGCCGCTGCCGGTGGAGGCCCGCGGCCTGTTCGCCGAGCTGCCGCGCAGCCTGGTCTGCAACAGCGTGGAGATGCGCATCCATCTGGCGCTGCAGGGCCAGGGCATCGCCTGCCTGCCCGACTTCATCGTGGCGCCGCATCTGCGCAGCGGCCGGCTGCTGACCATCCTGGACGATGGCGGCGAGCACCGCGGCGCGCTGTGGGTGCTCTGGCCCGCCAGCCGCGAGCCCTCGCCCAAGCTGCGCGCCTTCATCGACTGCCTGAGCCGCGGCCTCGCCGCGTCGTGAGGCGCCGGCGGCGCGGGCTATCCGGCCGGGCCGAAAGGGGTTAGAACCGGGGCTTGTCGCGCGTCTCCAGGGAGGAGCCCCGCATGGCCGCCACGCCGCGCCCGCCCATGCTCGTTGTGTCGATGCTGGCCGCGATGGCCGGCATCGCAGTGCTGCAGCAGTTGCCGGAGCTGCCGTCGGCCCGCGTGCCGCTGCTATGCCTGTTGGCGGCCTTGATCCTGTGCGGGCTGGCGCGCCGCATGCAAGAGCGTTTCGTGTGGCTGCCCTGGCTGCTGGCCGCGGCCCTGCTGGGTTTCGGCTGGGCCGCCTGGCGCGCCCAGCTGCGGCTGGCCGAGGCCCTGCCGCCGGCCTGGGAGGGGCGCGAGCTATGGCTGACCGGCCGTGTCGATGCGCTGCCGCAGCCGCTGCTGGGCCAGGGCGGCGCGCCGGGCTGGCGCTTTGCCTTCGCGCTCGAGCAGGTGGTGGATCCGCAGAACCCGGAGGGCGCGCGGCCGCCGATGCCGGCGCGCCTGCTGCTGAGCGCCTATGCGCAGGCGGGTCAGGTCTTGCCGGAATGGGTGCCGGGCGAACGCTGGCGGGTGCTGGCCACGCTGCGCCGCCCGCATGGGCAGGCCAATCCGCATGGCTTCGACTACGAGCTGTGGCTGTTCGAACAGGACCTGCGCGCCACCGGCCAGCTGCGTCGCTGGACCAGGCTTGAAGAAGCGCGCGGCTGGAACGGCCTGATCGACCGCTGGCGCCAGCAACTGCGCCGCGCGATCCGCCAGCGCATCGATGATCCGGGTCTGGCCGGGGTGCTGGTGGCGCTGAGCCTGGGCGAGCAGACCGCGATCACCCGGGCCGACTGGAACCTGTTCCGCGACACCGGCACCAGCCATCTGATGGCGATCAGCGGCGTGCACATCACGATGTTCGCCTGGGGCGCGGGCCTGCTGGTCGGGCGGCTGTGGCGGTTCGGGGCCGGGTCTTGCCTGTGGCTGCCGGCGCCGCTGGCGGCGCGCTGGGCCGGCGTCGCGGCGGCGCTGCTGTATGCGCTGTTCTCCGGATTCAGCGTGCCGGCGCAGCGCACCGTCTGGATGCTGCTGGCGCTGGCCCTGCTGCGCCAGGCGGGGCTGGCCTGGCCCTGGCCGCTGGCGCTGCTGGCCAGCGCCGGTGCGGTGCTGCTGCTCGATCCCTGGGCGCTGTGCCAGCCGGGCTTTTGGCTGTCCTTCGCGGCGGTGGCGCTGTTGATGGCCGGCGGCGATGCGGGCCGGGGATTCTGGCCGCGGCTCGGCGCCGCGCTGCGCAGCCAGTGGATCGCGACCCTGGGGCTGGCGCCGCTGACCCTGGTGTTCTTCCAGCAGCTGTCGCTGGTCGGGCTGGCGGCCAATCTGCTGGCGATCCCGCTGGTGAGCCTGCTGATCACGCCGCTGGCCCTGGCCGGCGCGCTGCTGCCGGAGCTCTGGAGCCTGGCGGCCTGGCTGCTGCAGGGGCTGCTGGCCTATCTGCGCGCGCTGGCGGCGCTGCCGAGCGCGGTCTGGAGCGTCGCGGTGGCGCCGCTGTGGGCGCAGGCTGCGGGCCTGCTCGGTGCGGTGCTGCTGGTGCTGCCCTTGCCCTGGCGGCTGCGGCTGCTGGCCGCGCCGCTGCTGGTACCGCTGCTGTGGCCGGCGCTGCCGCGGCCGGCGCCGGGGCAGTTCGAGCTGCTGGCGGCCGATGTGGGGCAGGGCAGCGCGGTGCTGCTGCGCACGCGCCGGCATGCGCTGCTGTACGACGCCGGGCCGCAGTACACGCCGGTCTCGGACGCCGGCCAGCGCGTTCTGCTGCCGCTGCTGCGCGCGCTGGGGCAGCGCGAGCTGGACCTGCTGCTGCTGAGCCACCGTGACCAGGACCATGTGGGCGGCGCGGCGGCGCTGCTGGCCGGGCTGCCGGTGCGCGGCCTGCTCAGCTCGCTGGAGCCGGGCCATGCGCTGCTGGCCGGCGCCACGCCCGCTAGCACCTGCGAGCGCGGCCAGCGCTGGGTCTGGGACGGCGTGGCCTTCGAGATCCTGCATCCCCGGGCGGCGGACCTGGCGCGGCGCGGCACGAGCAAGCCGAACGCGCTGTCCTGCGTGCTGCTGGTACGCGCGGCGGACGGCGCCGGCGCGCTGCTGACCGGCGACATCGAGGCGGCGCAGGAGCAAGACCTGGCCCCGCCGCCGGTGGACCTGCTGATGGCGCCGCACCATGGCAGCAAGACCTCGTCCAGCGCCCCGCTGCTGGCGGCGGCCGCGCCGCGACTGGTCTTTGTGCAGGCCGGCTACCGCAATCGCTTCGGCCATCCGGCGCCGGCGGTGCTGGCGCGCTATCAGGCGGCCGGCGTGCCGGTGCTGCAGTCGGTCGCCTGCGGTGCGCTGCATTGGCGCAGCGACACGCGCGCGGCGGCCTGCGAGCGCGAACAGCGGCGACGCTACTGGCGAGACCGCCCCGCGCCGGATCTGGACGGCCCGGCCGGGCCGCCGGAGCCGGATCAGGGCTTCTGAGCGGGCGGCGTGGTGGAGGAGGTGGCGGCGTCGCGGTAGCCGCGCAGGGTGCGGCCCAGCTCGATCACCGCCATCGCGTAGTAGCTGGACCAGTTGTAGCGGGTCAGCGCGTAGAAGTTGCTGGTGCCGGCCACATAGACCGGCGCAGCGTCGCCCATCTGCAGCTCGACCAGGGCCAGCGGGCCCGGGTGCTCGCGGCCGGCCTCGCTCAGTTCCGCGCCGGCCTCGGCGAACTGCTGGGCGCTGAAGCTGGGCAGGATGTCGGGCGCCAGCAGGCGCGCGCGCTCCGATGTCTCGACCGGCGCGGCCACGTTGTAATGGGTCGGCAGGCCCGGCTGCCAGCCATGGCGCGCCAGGTAGTTGGCCACCGAGCCGATCGCATCGGCCGGGCTCTTGACCAGATCGACATGGCCGTCGCCGTCGAAGTCGATCGCGTGGCGGTTCCAGCTGCCGGGCATGAACTGCGGCCAGCCCATCGCGCCGGCATAGGAGCCCTTGACCGCCAGCGGGTCCAGCCCCTCGCGGCGGCACAGCTTCAGAAACTCGACCAGCTCCTCGCGGAAGAAGGCGCTGCGGTCCTTGCGGCCGGGCGGGAAGTCGAAGGCCAGGGTGCTCAGCGCATCCAGCACCGAGAAGCCGCCCATGATCTGGCCGTAGAAGGTCTCGACGCCGATCAGCCCCGCGATCAGCTCGGCCGGCACGCCGAAACGCGTCTGGGCGCGCGCCAGCGTCTCCTCGTTGGCGCTCCAGAAGGCCAGGCCGGCCTGGATGCGGCGCGGCTCGACGAAGCGGGCGCGGTAGGCGCCCCAGTCCTTCGCGGTGCCGGCCGGCGCCGGCATGATCAGGCGCTGCACCGTGGCCTGGCGCCTGGCCTGGGCCAGCAGCGCGCGCAGCGGCGCGGCCTCCCAGCCCTCCTGCGCGGCCAGCTCGTCGGCGAAGCGCATCAGGTCCTCGCGCTCGCCATAGGCCGGCGCGACGGGGGTCAGGGCCCGCGGCGGCGGCGCCCGCTTGGTGGCCTTGTGGTTCTTCTTCGGATCGGCCTGCACCGCGGGCGCGGCCAGCAGGCCGAGGCTCAGCAGCAGGATGGTCAGGGAGCGGAGGTGGGGGAACAGCATCAGGGCGCGGAAGTCTTCGGGATCTGGTTGCGCAGCATACGGCCTGCGGCACGGAATTCCTGCAGCCAGCGCCGGCGCGCGCGCCAGCCGGCGGGTTCTTGTTTCGCATCAGTGGCGGCGGCACCATAGCGCGCACGTTCCAGCGCCAGCAGCTGCCGCGCCAGCGGCTCGGCCGCGGCGCCATGGCGCTCGCGCAGCAACTGGGCCCAGAGCCGCGGCCCCTGGTGTGCGCGCGCCGGTACGTCCAGGCGCTGCAGCTCGCGCAGCAGCGCGGCGCGCAGCCGGCTCCAGCCGTCATGCGGGCGCGCCTGCCAGGCGGCCCAGCCGGCGCCGGCCGCAGCGATCGCGGCGATCAGGCCGGCGGCCAGCTGGCCCAGCGCCTGCCAGTCGGGCGCGCTCCAGCCCAGGCTCTTCAGCAGGTCGAACTGGTCCTGGCGCGAATAGTTCAGCACATATTGCTGCCAGCGGTTGTTGAGCGACTCCCAGCCGCGCCGCAGGCTCTGCAGGCCCTGCAGCAGGGCGGGGCTCCACTGGCCCATCGCGCCGGCCAGCGCGCCCGGCACCGGCTGCAGGGTGCGGCCGGCCTCGACCCGCTCCGGCGCCACCGCGGCCGTGGGGTCGACGCGCCGCCAGCCGCGGCCCTCGATCCAGACCTCGGCCCAGGCATGGGCCTGGGCATTGCGCACCACCAGATAGCCGTCCTGCAGCTCGCGGTCCGCGCCCTGGAAGCCGGTGACGATGCGCGCCGGCAGGCCCAGCTGGCGCATCACGACGACAAAGCCGGCCGAGAAATGCTCGCAAAAGCCCAGCCGCCGGTCCAGCCAGAACTCGTCGATCAGGTGCGGCGAACTCTCGCCATAGCGGCCCGGCGCCAGGGTGTAGAGGAACTCGGCACTGCGGATATGGTCCAGCACCGCACGGATCGCGGCCGGGCCGAAGTCGGCCGGGGCCAGGTCTTGCAGGCGCTCGCGCTTGAGCGCCGCGGCCCAGGCCGCGGTACGCGGGTTCAGCCCCGGCGGCAGCTCCAGATAGGGTGTGAGGCCGGGCGTCATCTGCAGCGGGCCGCTGTCGTAGTCCAGATGGGCGCTGGCCTCGACGCGCAGCCGCTCGGTGATCGGCCGCGGCGACAGCCATTGCAGCTCGGCCGAGCGCCACAGCGGCAGGCCCTGCACCTCGATGCGCGTGCCGGGCGCCTCCGGGCCGGATTCCAGCAGCGGCAGCACCGACAGGCGCAGCGGCTCCAGGGTCAGCTCGTAGCGCAACGCCGGGCCGCGCGTGCGTGGGGCCGCGCCGCGCGCGCCGAAGGGGTTGGCGTTGGGGTTCTGCGCGCGCCAGCTGCGGCCGTCGAAGCGGCTCAGCACCGGGCCGCGGAAGTACAGGGCCTGCGGCGGCGGTGGCGGGCCCTCGAAGCGCAGCCGCATCGCGATGCTGTCGTCGTTGGCGATCTCGCTCATCGCGCCGAACTGCATCTCATTGGACAGGCCGGTCTTGCCGACCGCGTCGGCCGGCACGCCCCACAGCGGCGCGATGCGCGGGAACAGCACGAACAGCAGCACCATCAGCGGCAGGCCCATCGCGGTGGTGCGCAGGGCCTGGGCCGCGGCCAGCCTCAGGCTGGGCTGGCCGACCGGCATCTGCGCCAGCACCAGCGCGCTCATCAGGGCCCAGACGCTGATCAGGGTCCACAGCCCGGTCAGCAGCGACTGCGAGTAGAGGTACTGGGTCAGCACCAGGAAGAAGCCGAGGAAGAACACCACGAAGGCATCGCGCCGCGCGCGCAGCTCCAGCGTCTTCATCGCCATCAGCATCACCAGCATCGTGATGCCCGGTTCGCGGCCCAGCAGGGTGCGGTGCGTCAGCAGGGTCAGGCCGGCGGTGGTGGCGATCAGCAGCAGCAGCGGCCAGCGCCCCGGCAGCGGCCGGCCCTGCCAGGCCAGCAGGCCGCGCCAGAACAGGATCAGCCCGGTCAGCGCGCTGCACCAGCTCGGCACATGGTCGATATGCGGCAGCACGGTGGCGGCGATCGCCCCGAGCAGGAACAAGGTGTCGCGCGTGTCGCGCGGCAGATGCGCCAGGCGCTGGCGCCAGGGCTGGGCGGTGCCGGCGCTCATCGCGGCGCCTGTGCCGGCGCCGCGGCCAGCAGTTCCAGCGCTGCCTGCTGCTGCTGCGAGCCCAGGTCCGGGGCCAGGTCTTGCCCAGGCAGCAGGCTCAGGCCCCAGGGATCGCCGCGGCGCTCGGCCTCCAGCACCCAGGCGGCCAGGCGCGACAGCCGCGCCTCCCAGTCCAGCCCGGCGGTGTCGGCCAGGCCCAGCCAGCGCCGCCGGCTGGCCGGGGCCAGGGTCTCGCGCACCAACAACTGGCCCTCGGCGCCGCTGCCGGCCGCCTTCTTCCACAGCACCTGCTTGGGCGAGTCGCCATGGCGATAGGGCCGCACGCCCTCGAAATCCTCACCGCGCACCAGCAGGCCGGCGCCCAGGCTGCCGTCGCCGGCGCTGGCGCCCTGGGCCGGCAGCGGCGGGCAGGGCGCCTCGGGGCGCGGATAGACCCAGGCGCGCGCGGCCGGGCGCCAGATGCTCCAGGCGCCGAACAGGCCCAGCGGGAAGCGCGTCTCGATGCGCAGCGGCGGCAGGCCCTGCAGGCCGCGGCGCGGCGCCGGGCAGGCCAGGTTCAACTGCGCATGACCGCGGGCCGGCACGTCGACCCAGGCCGGCTCGCCGGCGCCGACCCGGATGCCGATGCCGAAGCGGGCGCGCCCGCTGTTGTGCAGCCGCACCTCCAGGCGCAGCTCCTCGCCGGCGAAGCCGGGGGCCGGCGCCTTCAGGTCCAGGCTCAGGCCGCGCAGATTGGCATGGGTCGCATGCATCGACGCGAAGCCGGCGCCGGCCAAGAGGAAGGTCAGCAGATAGCCCAGGCTCAGCTGGTCGTTGATCGAGGCCAGCAGCAGCACGGCCAGGGTGGCGCAGAAGAACAGGCCCGGCCGGCTGGGCAGGATGTAGATATTGCGCTGGACCATCCGGTGCGTGTCGCTCTCGGGATGGCGCGCCTGCCACCAGGCTCGCCAGCGTTGGCGCAGGCTCATGGCAAAGGGACTGCCTCGATCATCGCGCGCACCTGCTCGCGCGCGCCGCGGCCGGCGCCGGCCTTGGGGCGCAGGCGGTGCGCGATGGTCTGGGGCAGGATGGCCTGCATATCGTCGGGCGAGACATAGTCGCGCTGGTCCAGCAGCGCGCGGGCGCGGGCGGCGCGCAGCACGCCCAGGCCGGCGCGCGGGCTCAGACCGTCGATGAACCATTGGCCGGAGCGGGTCGCGGCCAGCAAGGCCTGCAGATAGTCCAGCAGCGGCGGCGCGGCATGCACCCGGCGCACCGCGGCCTGGGCGGCCAGCAGCTCGGCGGGCGTCATCACCGGGCGCAGCGCCTTGATCGCGTCGCGGCTGTCCTCGCCCATCAGCAGCTCGCGCTCGGCGCGCTCGTCCGGGTAGCCCAGCGAGATGCGCATCAGGAAGCGGTCCAGCTGCGATTCGGGCAGCGGGTAGGTGCCCAGCTGCTCGCTGGGGTTCTGGGTCGCGATCACGAAGAAGGGCAGGGGCAGGGCATGGGTCTGGCCGTCGACGCTGACCTGCTGCTCCTCCATCGCCTCCAGCAGCGCGCTCTGGGTCTTGGGACCGGCGCGGTTGATTTCGTCGGCCAGCAGCACCTGGGCGAATACCGGACCGGGATGGAAGGCGAAACGGCCCTGCTCGCGCTCATAGACGCTGACGCCCAGCAGGTCGGAGGGCATCAGGTCCGAGGTGAACTGCACGCGCGAGAAACGCAGACCCAGGCAGACCGACAGGGTATGGGCCAGGGTGGTCTTGCCGACGCCGGGCAGGTCCTCGATCAGCAGGTGGCCGCCGGCGATCAGGCAGGCCACGCAGTCCAGGATCTGCGCCGGTTTGCCCTTGATGATCGTGCTAATCTGGCGCTGCAGCGCGTCGAGTTGCCGGGCCAGATGGCCCGCCTGGGATGCGGCTTCGGTCTGCGTCATGCGGGCGACCATAACTCAAAACACCGGGCGGCAGTCCTTGCATTAAAGCCATGTCCACAGCCTTCATCAGCCACCCCGACTGCCAGCGCCACGAGATGGGTGCGGGCCACCCGGAATGCCCGCAGCGCCTGGCCGCGATCGAGGACTGGCTGATCGGCACCGGGCTCGATGTGGCGCTGCAGCGCTACGACGCCGCGAGCGTCGATCTGGCGGCGGTCGAGCGGGCGCACAGCCATCATCATGTGGCCCATCTGCGCGACCTGCTGGAATCGCTGGCCGCCACCGGCGAATCGCGCGCGCTGGACCCGGACACGATCGCCAATCCCTACACCTGGTCGGCCACCCTGCGTGCCGCCGGCGCCGCGGTGCAGGCCACCGATCTGGTGCTGGACGGCCAGGTGGAGAACGCCTTCTGCTCGGTGCGCCCGCCCGGCCACCATGCGACGCGCGACCAGGCGATGGGCTTCTGCTTCTTCAACAATGTCGCGATCGCGGCGCGCCACGCGCTGGACCGGCGCGGGCTGCGGCGGGTCGCGGTGGTCGATTTCGACGTGCACCATGGCAACGGCACCGAGGACATCCTGGCCGGCGACGAGCGGGTGCTGATGGTCGGCATCTTCCAGCACCCACTCTATCCCTACAGCGGCGCCGTGCCCAAGGGCGAGAACATGATCAACCTGCCGGTGCCGGCCTATACCAAGGGCGGCGAGGTGCGGGAGATGATCGAGGCGATGTGGATGCCGGCGCTGGAAGAGTTCCGCCCCGAGATGATCTTCATCTCGGCCGGCTTCGACGCGCACCGCGACGACGACCTCGGCCAGCTCGGCCTGACCGAGGCCGACTACGAGTGGATCACCCTGCGCGTCATGGATGTGGCCAGGCGCCATGCCAAGGGCCGCATCGTCTCCTGCCTGGAGGGCGGCTACCACCTGGGCGCGCTGGCGCGCAGCGTCGGCGTGCACCTGCGGGCGCTGGCGGGGCTGTAGCCCGCGGGGTCAGGGCTTGCTGCCCAGGCCGGCCTCGGCCAGCAGCGCCCGCACATGGCGGCTGGGGATCGCGTAGCTGATGCCGGTCGGGGCGCTGAGCGCGGATTCGCGCGTGCCCTTGATCAGGGCCAGGCTCATCACGCCGATCACCTCGCCGCTGGCGATGTCCAGCACCGGGCCGCCGCTGTTGCCGGGATAGCTGATCACGTCCAGCTGCAGCACCTCGAAGGCGCCCTGGCGCAGCTGCAGGATGGCGCGCGGGTTCAGGGTCTGGGCGTTGGGCGTCGGCAGGGTGATCGCGGTCAGCGCGGCCAGGATGCCGCGGTGCGTCACATGCGAGAAACCCAGCAGCCCGCCGATCGGGAAGCCGATCAGCGCGATGTCGCTGCCCTCGGGCGGCGCCTGCTCGCCGCCCAGCTTCAGCGCCGGCGCCGGCGGGCCGTCGAAGCGCAGCAGGGCCACGTCATGCGCCGGGTCGTTGGCCAGCACGGTGGCGCCGCGCAGGCTCCACTGCTTGTCGGCGCCCAGGATCTGCAGGGCCAGGCGCCGCTCGGTGCCGGGCGGCGGCGCGGGCGGCAGCACATGGGAGCCGGTGACGGCCAGGTTGCCGTCGCCGATGACGAAGCCGGTGCCGCGGAAATTGAAGCGCGGGCTGTCCATCAGCCCGTAGCTGCCGACCAGCAGCACCGAGGGCTTGGCCCGGGCCACCAGCTCGGGCAGGGACTGGGCGCTGGCCGCGCCCAGGGCCGAGCCGAGCAGCAGGGCGGTCAGCAGGCGGCGGGTCAAGGACATCGAGGTCATGGCGTGCGGGCAGGTGGCGGCTGGACCGCCGGACGATAGCGCAAAGCGCGAGCCTCGCGGCCAAGTCGGGGCCGCGACAATGCGGGGCATGAATGAGACCTTGACCTTTGACGAACTGCAGGCGCTGGGCGCAGCCCTGCTGAAACCCGCCGCGCTGACCGAGCTGGGCCTGCTGCTGGCCTGCCTGGGCCTGGCCTGGCTGATCGTCTGGCGCCTGAAGTCGCACCTGTCCGGCCAGCCCGGCCCGCAGTCGGTGCTGTTCGGCCGCCACGTGGTGGACGGCGTGCTGTTCCCCGTGCTGGCCCTGCTGCTGGCCTTCGGCGCGCGCCGCCTGCTGCCGAGCCTGGGCGTGACGCCGGCGCTGTTCAAGCTGGCGGTGCCGGTGCTGGTGTCGCTGCTGGCGATCCGGCTGACCGCGCGGGTGCTGCGCGCGGCGCTGCCGGAATCGGGCTGGGTGCGGCTGGTGGAGCGCAGCGTGTCCTGGCTGGCCTGGGGCGGCTCGATCCTGTGGATCGCCGGCCTGCTGCCGCTGCTGATGCAGGAGCTGGAGGAGGTGCGCTGGAAGATGGGCGCGACCCAGATGTCGCTGCGCGCGCTGCTGGAGGGCGGGCTGACCGCGGTGCTGGTGCTGGTGCTGGCCCTGTGGCTGTCGGCGGTGATCGAGGCGCGGCTGCTGCGCAATGTCACCAGCGACCTGTCGATGCGCAAGATCGGCGCCAACATCACGCGCGCGCTGCTGCTCTTCGTCGGTCTGCTGTTCGCGCTGTCGGCCGCCGGCATCGACCTGACCGCGCTGGGCGTGCTGGGCGGCGCCCTGGGCGTGGGCATCGGCTTCGGCCTGCAGAAGCTGGCGGCCAACTATGTGTCGGGCTTCGTGATCCTGGCCGAGCGCTCGCTGCGCATCGGCGACATGGTCAAGGTCGACAACTTCGAGGGCCGCATCAGCGACATCAAGACCCGCTACACGGTGATCCGCGCGCTGAACGGCCGCGAGGCGGTGGTGCCCAACGAGATGCTGATCACGCAGCGGGTCGAGAACAGCTCGCTGGCAGATCCGCGCGTGGCGCTCAGCACCGTGGTGCAGGTCGCCTATGGCACCGATCTGGAGGCGCTGATGCCGCGCCTGACCGAGGTCGTCGGCGCGGTGCCGCGGGTGCTGGCCGAGCCAGGCCCGAGCGTGCAGCTGTCCAACTTCGCGGCCGACGGCCTGGAGCTGACCCTGAACTTCTGGATCGCCGATCCTGAGAACGGCGCGGGCGGTGTGCGATCTGCGGTCAATCTCGCGGTGTTGCGCTGCCTCAACGCGTCGGGCATCGACATCCCCTTCCCGCAGCGCGTGCTGCATCGCGCCCGGCCTGTGACATAGGCCCGCTTTTGCGGGTGCCGCGCCGCCACGAACGCCGGCCGGCTTCGTAGCATCGACCTCTTATGAGTTGAATAACTCGAATGGGAGGCGAATATGCGATTCATGCAGCGTTTGACCCTGGCGATGGCCGTGCCCGCCGCGCTGACCCTGGTGCTGGGTGTCACGGTGAGCGTCGGCACCCACACGATGGAGCGGCGCCTGGCCGCCTATTTCGAGCAGCAGGACGCGCTGGCCACCGAGGTCAACGAGATGTATGCCCAGGGCCTGCAGATGGGCCAGGCGCTGCGCAACATCGTGCTGGACCCGGCCAACAAGCGCGCCTACGAGAACCTGGACGGCGCGGCCAAGGCCTACGAGAAGGCCGAGACCCAGGCGCGCGCCGCGGCCAGCGCGGAGCAGGGCGCCAAGCTGCAGGCGATGGCCGCGATGCGCGGCCGGCTGGCCGAGGTGCAGCAGCGGGTGCGCGAGCTGTCCCAGCAGGATGCGCCGGCCGCCGCCGCGCTGCTGAACAAGCAGGAAACGCCGGCCTGGCGCGAGCTGCGCGCCGAGCTGCTGGAGCTGAAGAAGCTCAGCGGCGCCGACAAGGAGGCCGCGCGGGTGCAGGCCGCGGCGGCGATGGCATCGGCGCGCTGGGTCGTGCTGGGCCTGGTGGGCCTTAGTGTGGTGGTCGGCCTGCTGGCCCTGGTGGCGCTGCGCCGCCATGTGCAGCGCGAGCTGGGCGGCGACCCGGCCACCGCACGCCAGGTGCTGGAGCGCGTCGCCGCCGGCGACCTGCTGGCCGCGGTGCCGGTGCAGCAGGGCGACGACAGCAGCATGATGGCCGCGCTGCAGCGCACCCGCGACGCGCTGCGCGCGCTGGTGGCCGATGTCAACGAGGCGGCGCAAAGCATCGCGCTGGCCTCCAGCGAGATCGCGGTCGGCAACCAGGACCTGTCCAGCCGCACCGAGCATCAGGCCAGCAGCCTGCAGGAGACCGCCTCCTCGATGGACCAGCTGACCTCGACCGTGCAGCACAACGCCGAATCCGCCCGCCAGGCGACCCAGCTGGCCAGCGCGGCCAGCGGCGTCGCCAGCCAGGGTGGCAGCGCGGTGGGCCAGGTGGTCAGCACCATGCAGGCGATCAGCGCGCAGAGCAACAAGATCGCCGACATCACCGCGGTGATCGACGGCATCGCCTTCCAGACCAATATCCTGGCGCTGAACGCGGCGGTCGAGGCGGCGCGCGCCGGCGAGCAGGGGCGCGGCTTCGCGGTCGTGGCCTCCGAGGTGCGCAGCCTGGCGCAGCGCAGCGCGCAGGCCGCGCGCGAGATCAAGGGCCTGATCGCCGAGAACGTCGAGAAGGTCGAGGACGGCGCGCGCCAGGTGCAGCAGGCCGGCCAGACCATGGGCGAGCTGGTGGGGCAGGTGCAGCGCGTCTCGCACCTGATCAGCGAGATCTCCACCGCCACCAGCGAGCAGAGCGGCGGCATCCAGCAGGTCAGCCTGGCCGTCGGTCAGCTCGACGAGGTGACGCAGCAGAACGCCGCGCTGGTCGAGCAGAGCACGGCCGCGGCGCAGAGCCTGAGCCAGCAGGCCGAGCGCCTGAGCGCCCTGGTCAAGGTGTTCCGTCTAGCCTAAGCCTGCGCTATTCGCGCCTGAAGTCGTGGCGCCACCAGCCGATCAGCATCGCCGCGCCGAGGAACAGCGCGGCGCTGGGCAGCCCCGGCGTGCCCAGCAGGGCGGCGCTGGCCAGACCGGCGCCGGCATAGAGCATGGGCAGCTTTTCATACCAGAACGGTGAAATCCACATGAGCCCTCCCGAGGCTTGATCCGGTCTGATCCTTGCCCGCGGCCGGCCGTGGCGGCGATGGGCGGGGCCATGATGGCCCGGCAAGACCCGGCCCCGCCATACCCCCTGAGGGGGAAGCCGGGGGGAGATCACCCCGTCAACGCGGGGGCCGGGCGCGGTAGTCGCCGGCGGTCGAGATCACCCAGGCCTCGGGCCGCAGATGGCGGCGCAGCGCCGCGTTCAGCTCGGCCAGACTCAGGCCGCGCAGGCGCTCCTCGTCGCGCGCCTGCGCCAGCCAGTCCTCGCCGCTGTCCAGCTGGGCCAGCAGCGCGCCGAGCAGCGCACCGTCCTCGCTGCGTGCGCGCTGGCGCGCCTGCAGCGCCTCCAGGCGCACCCGCTCCAGCTCCTCGGCCTCGAAGCCCTGGGCCAGCAGGCGATCGACCTCCTCGCGGATCGCGGCCAGCACGCGTTCGCGCTGCTCCGGCGCGAAGTCCGCCATCAGCAGCCAGGCCCCGGCCCGGTCCCAGCGGTCGGCCTGCAGCTCGCTGGCATGGCGGTAGCTGAGGCCGTCGCGATGCCGCAGGCGCTTGGCCAGGCGTGAATCCAGCCCGCCGCCGAGCAGGCGGTTCGCCAGCACCAGGGGCAGGTAGTCGGTGTCCAGCGTCGAGAGCTGCAGCTCCTGGCGCATCTGCAGCACCGCGTTGGCCTTGTCGTCGGCCTGCGCATCGACGCGCAGCGGCGGCACCGCGACATAGGGCGTGCTCCAGCGCTCGAAGGCCGGCGCTCCGGGCTTCTTCCAGCCGCCAAACAGGCGCTCGATCTCGGTCTCCAGGCCCTCGGGCAGGGTGCCGACGACCGCGATCTCGGCCTCATTGGCCGACCAGTAGCGGCGGTGGAACTCGCGCACATCGGCCAGCTCGGTGGCGCGCATCAGGGCGGCGCGCTCGGCGCGGCTCCACAGATAGTCGGGCTGGCCCAGGTGCAGGCCGCGGGCGCGGTTGTAATGCAGGCGCACCTCTTCCTGGCGCAGCGCGTCGGGGTCGCGCGCCTCGCCCTCCAGCCCCGTCAGCACCCGCGTCTTCAGGCGCGCGAAGGCGGCCTCGGGGAAGGCCGGCTGCTGCAGCACCTCCTGCAGCAGGGCCAGCAGCGGCAGCAGGGTGTCGCGCTCGGCCTGCAGCCGGATCGTCGCGCCCTGCGGCGCGGCATTGATCACGAAGCTGCCGCGCAGGCGCACCGCCTCGTCCATCAGGGCCTGGCGGTCGCGCCGCAGGCTGCCCTCGGTCAGCATGCCGTCGACGAAGGCCGCGCCGCGCAGCTGCTGCACCGCCGGCAGCGCGGCCCAGCGCAGGCGCATCTGCAGGCTCACCGCCTCGCCGCGGTTGCGCTTGGGCAGCAGGGCCAGGCGGATGCCGCTGGGCAGGGTCAGGCGGCGGGTGCGCGCCTGCAGCTCGGCGGGGGCGAGGTCGAAGGCCTCGCCCTGGGCCAGGGCCTGGTCCGGGCGCAGCGCGTCGAGCCCGGCGCTGCGGTCCGCGACCGGCGGCACCTCGACCCGGTCCGCCTCGGCCACCGGCAGGTAGCGCCCATAGCTGCGGTTGCTGGCGCGCAGATAACGCGTAGCGACGCGCCGCAGGTCCTCGGGCGTGACGCGTCGCGCCTCCTCCAGGGTCTTGAAGATCAGCCGCCAGTCGCCGGCCGCCACCGCCTCGGACAGCAGCAGCACCGCGCGCTCCGGCTGCTTCAGGATCTGGCGGTAGCCCAGCTCGAACTGGGTCACGGCGCGCTGCACCTCGGCGGCGGCGAAGCCCTGGTGGCTGCGGCTCTCGAGCTCCTCGAACAGGCGCTGTTCCAGCTCGCGCAGCTCGACGCCCGGGGCCGGCGCGACGCCGACATGGAACAGCCCCGGATCCCAGCCGCCGCAGCCGCCGGCGAAGACCTGGTTCGCCAGCTTGCCCTCGACCAGGGCCTTGTGCAGGCTGCCGCTGCCGCTTTGCACCAGCAGCGGGGTCAGCAGGGCGAGCGCCGCGCAGTCCGGATGGGCCAGCGCCGGCACATGGTAGGCCGCGACCAGCAGCGGCGCGCCGCCGACGCGGCGCAGGCTGACCACGCGCTCGCCGTCCTGCGGCGGCTCCACCGTGTAGACCTCGGGCCGGGCGCGCATCGGGCGCGGCAGCGCGCCGAACTCGCGCTCGATCAGCGCCAGCGCGCGCGCCGGGTCGACCTGGCCGGCCACCATCAGCACCGCGTTGTCGGGCCGGTAATGCAGGCGGTAGAACTCGCGCAGGCGCTCGATCGGCACATGCTGCAGATCGCTGAGCGTGCCGATGGTCGGCTGGCCGTAGGGGTGGAAGCGGTAGGCGATGCCCAGCACGCGCTGGCGCAGCAGCTGGGCCGGGTTGTTCTCGCCGATCTCCAGCTCGTTGCGCACCACCGGCATCTCGCGCTCCAGGTCGGCCTGCAGGATGCGCGAGCGCAGCATGCGATTGGCCTCCAGCTTCAGCATGAAGGCCAGCGTGGCCTCGTCGGCATTGAAGCTGCTGAAGTAGTTGGTGCGGTCGGCGGTGGTGCTGCCGTTGTAGGCGATGCCGCGGCGGCTCAGCTCGCCCGGGATGTCGGGGAACTCGGGCGTGCCGCGGAACAGCAGATGTTCCAGCAGATGGGCCATGCCGGCCTCGCCGGCGCCCTCGTGGCGGCTGCCGACCCTGTAGACCAGGTTGACGGTGATGCTGGGCCGCGAGGCATCGGGGAAGAGCAGCACCTGCAGGCCGTTGGCGAGGCGGTACTCGCTGATGCCGCCCAGCTCGCGCAGCGGCGGTGGAGCGGTCTGGCCGACCGCCAGTCCCGCCAGCAGCGCCAGCATCAGCCCCGCGATCCAGCTCCTCGTCGTCATGCGCCGACCTCCTTGGCGGCCCAGTGTAGGCGTCATGAAGAAGGCTTTTTGTTCATTGACTTGTGGCGTGGTCTCGATGACCCCTGCAAAGAGCCGGGTTGCGCCGGGACGCGGGTGCGCGCAATTGCTCCGTGCTCGGGCCTGAAGCCAGGGCCGGAAGGCACTGGCAGGTAGCAGCAGGTCTGCCCGCCCTCCTGCGCCCAGACCTTCACCATCACAGCGTCATCAATCAACGCGCAAAGAGCAATAAAAAAGGCCACCGCATGCGGTGGCCCGGTTGCCTCATCGCGGGGCGGGGATCAGCCGGCCGCGACCGGGATCTTGACCGGCTTGCCGCTGGCGATCTTGGCCTGCCATTCGGCCGGGCCGGTGATGTGGGCGCTGGTGCCGCCGGCATCGACCGCCACCGTGACCGGCATGTCGACCACGTCGAACTCGTAGATCGCTTCCATGCCCAGGTCCTCGAAGCCGACCACCTTGGCCGCCTTGATCGCCTTGGACACCAGATAGGCCGAGCCGCCGACGGCCATCAGGTAGGCCGACTTGTGGTTCTTGATCGACTCGATCGCGACGGGGCCGCGCTCGGCCTTGCCGATCATCGCGATCAGGCCGGTCTTCTCCAGCATCATGTCGGTGAACTTGTCCATGCGGGTGGCGGTGGTCGGGCCGGCCGGGCCGACGACCTCGTCGCGCACCGGGTCGACCGGGCCGACGTAGTAGATCACGCGGTTGGTGAAGTCCACCGGCAGGCTCTCGCCCTTGGCCAGCATGTCCTGGATGCGCTTGTGCGCGGCGTCGCGGCCGGTCAGCATCTTGCCATTCAGCAGCAGGGTGTCGCCCGGCTTCCAGCTGGCGACCTCGGCCTTCGTCAGCGTGTTGAGGTCGACGCGTTTGCTCTTGTTGTAGTCCGGCGCCCAGTTGACGTCCGGCCATAGGTCCAGGCTGGGCGCTTCCAGGTAGGTCGGGCCGGAGCCGTCCAGCACGAAATGCGCATGGCGGGTGGCGGCGCAGTTCGGGATCATCGCGATCGGCTTGGAAGCGGCATGCGTCGGGTAGGTCTTGATCTTGACGTCCAGCACCGTGGTCAGGCCGCCCAGGCCCTGGGCGCCGATGCCCAGCGCGTTGACCTTCTCGTACAGCTCGATGCGCAGCTCTTCGAGCTTGTTCTGCGGGCCGCGTTCCAGCAGCTCGTACATGTCGATGTCGTCCATCAGGGCTTCCTTGGCCAGCAGCGCGGCCTTCTCGGCCGTGCCGCCGACGCCGATGCCCAGCATGCCCGGCGGGCACCAGCCCGCGCCCATGGTCGGCACGGTCTTCAGCACCCAGTCGACGATGTTCTCGCTCGGGTTGAGCATGTAGACCTTGCTCTTGTTTTCCGAGCCACCGCCCTTGGCCGCGACGATCACGTCCACCGTGTTGCCCGGCACGACTTCCATGAAGATCACCGCGGGCGTGTTGTCCTTGGTGTTCTTGCGCTCGAAGATCGGGTCGGCGAGAACCGAGGCGCGCAGCTTGTTGTCCGGGTGGTTGTAGGCGCGGCGCACGCCCTCGTTGACGGCGTCCTGGATCGAGCCCGGGAAATCCGCCCAGCGCACGTCCATGCCGATCTTCAGGAACACGTTGACGATGCCGGTGTCCTGGCAGATCGGGCGGCGGCCCTCGGCACACATGCGCGAATTGGTCAGGATCTGCGCGATCGCGTCCTTGGCCGCTTCGCTCTGCTCGCGCTCGTAGGCGCGCGCCAGATGCTGGATGTAGTCGGCCGGGTGGTAGTAGCTGATGTACTGCAGGGCGGCGGCGACGCTCTCGACGAGGTCGGCATAGCGGATGGTCGTGCTCATGGCGGGGAGGAATCCAGTCGGTGAGAAACTCTAGGAAACTGGAACGCGATTTTACTGATGACTGAAAAGGAGAGTGGATGACGCCGGGATTGAGGAAGTTCTTTGCCAGCGAGTCCAGCGGCGGCATCGTGCTGGCGCTGGCGGCCCTGGCCGCCCTGGTGTGCAGCAATACCCCGGCGCTGTCGGTGTTCTATCAGGCCTTCACCCAGCTGCCGGGCGAACTGCGCATCGGCCCCGCGGGTTCGGAGAGCGCCCTGGTGCTGGCCAAGCCGCTGATCGTCTGGGTCAACGACCTGTGGATGGCGGTGTTCTTCCTGCTGGTCGGGCTGGAGATCAAGCGCGAGTTCGTCGCCGGCGAACTGGCCGACCGCAAGCAGGCGCTGCTGCCGGCGGTGGCGGCGCTGGGCGGCATGGCGGTGCCGGCGCTGATCTACAGCGCGATCAACTGGGGTGACGCGGCCGCGCTGCGCGGCTGGGCGATTCCCGCAGCAACGGACATCGCTTTCGCGATCGGCATCGTGATGCTCTTGGGCTCGCGGGTGCCGGCCTCGCTGAAGATCTTTCTGACCGCGGTAGCCATCATCGACGACCTGGGCGCGATCGTCGTGATCGCGCTGTTCTACACCCACCAGCTCTCGCCGCTGATGCTGCTGGGCGCCGGCGCCTGCCTGGTGGTGCTGGCGCTCTTGAACCGCGCTGGCGTGTCGCGGGTGGATGTCTACCTGGCGGTGGGCCTCGTGATGTGGCTGTGCGTGCTGAAGTCGGGCGTGCATGCGACCCTGGCCGGCGTCGCGACCGCGCTGTTCATCCCGATGCGCGCCGAGGGCAGCAGCGATACGGAGCATGGCCCGCTGGAGACGCTGGAGCATGGCCTGCATCCCTGGGTGGCCTTCATGATCCTGCCGATGTTCGCCTTCGCGAACGCGGGCGTGTCGCTGGCCGGGCTGAGCTTCGCCGACCTGCTGGACCCGCTGCCGCTGGGCATCGCGCTGGGCCTGCTGCTGGGCAAGGCGATCGGCGTGTTCGGCAGCAGCTGGCTGATGATCCGGCTCGGCCTGGCGGCGCGGCCGGCCGGCGCCAACTGGATGCAGTTCTTCGGCGTCTGCGTGCTGTGCGGCATCGGCTTCACGATGAGCCTGTTCATCGGCGGCCTGGCCTTCGCCGGGCTGGAGGGCGACTTCGAGACCCGCGTCAAGCTGGGCGTGCTGGGCGGCTCGCTGATCTCTGGCGCGCTGGGCGCGCTGATCCTGGCGCGCGCCGAGGGAGGGCGCCGAGGCTGAACGCGGCGGGCCTGCCGAAGACACCCGATGCAGCGTTTGGCAGGAGGGTGGGCAGGCCTGATGCGGAGGTAAAGGAGGAGGCCGCGAAGCGGCCGGGGGACACGTAGCAGCAGGTCTGCCCATCCTCCTGCGCCCGCCCATCGTCCCTGACCCACCAAGAGAAACGGCCAGGAAGCTGCGGGCATCCTGGCCGTTTCCATGAGCGGGGACCTCAGTGCTTGTCGCCGCCGCTATGGCTCATCAGCCGGTCGGCCGCGGCGATCGCCAGGGCCGAGAACAGGAAGGCCACATGGATCAGGGTCTGCCACAGCAGCACCTTCTCGGTGTAGTTGTCGGCATTGATGAAGGTCTTCAGCAGGTGGATCGACGAGATGCCGATGATCGCGGTGGCCAGCTTGACCTTCAGCACCGAGGCGTTCACATGGCTAAGCCATTCGGGCTGGTCGGGGTGGCCTTCCAGATGCATGCGCGAGACGAAGGTCTCGTAGCCGCCGACGATCACCATGATCAGCAGGTTGGAGATCATCACCACATCGATCAGGCCCAGCACCACCAGCATCAGGATGGTCTCGTTGATCTTGGTCAGCGGCTCGTAGCCGATCACCAGGCCTGCGGCGTCCTTGATCGGGGTGGCCTTGTAGCCGATGCTCTTGACCAGCATCGCCAGCGCGTCCTGGTTGCCGAAGGCGGCCTCGACCAGATGCACCAGCTCGGTCCAGAACTGGAACACGTAGACGGCCTGCGCCAGGATCAGCCCCAGGTACAGCGGCAGCTGCAGCCAGCGGCTCATGAAGATGATGTTGGGCAGGGGACGCAGGGAGGGGGGAGGCTTCTGGCTCATCTGATCGCGGAGTTCTAGGGAGGCGTGGCCTGGGATTCTAGGGGGCTCACATGACGCTTCCCGCACGCCGGGCACATGGGGTTACGAGGTTAGAGTAAGCGCTTCGTCAGAGAGGGCCCGCAAAGTGCGGGCCATTCCAGCGCATTCCATTCCAAGGATCCGAGGAGACAAGCAGCCATGTCGCAAAGCAAGCAATACCTGCCCACAGCCGCCTGGAGCGCGGCGGCCCATGTGAAGGGCATGGACGGTTACCGCGCGCTGGTGGCCGAGGCCGAGGCCGACCACGAGGCCTACTGGGCCCGCCTGGCGCGCGAGCTGATCAGCTGGCAGACGCCGTTCACCAAGGTGCTGAACGACAGCGACGCGCCCTTCTTCAAGTGGTTCGAGGACGGCAAGCTCAACGTCTCCTACAACTGCCTGGACCGCAATGTCGAGGCCGGCAAGGGCGACAAGACCGCGCTGATCTTCGAGGCCGACAACGGCGAGGTCACCAAGGTCAGCTACCGCGAGCTGCTGGCCAAGGTTTCGCAGCTGGCCAATGCGCTGAAGGCGCGCGGCGTCAAGAAGGGCGACCGCGTCGTGATCTACATGCCGATGTCGGTCGAGGGAGTGGCCGCGATGCAGGCCTGCGCGCGCATCGGCGCGACCCATTCGGTGGTGTTCGGCGGCTTCTCGGCGCAATCCCTGCGCGACCGCGTGCAGGATGCCGGCGCGGTGATGGTGATCACCGCCGACGAGCAGCAGCGCGGCGGCAAGGCCCTGCCGTTGAAGGCCATCGTCGACGAGGCGCTGGCCGACAACAGCTGCCCGACGTGCAAGGACGTGATCGTCTACCAGCGCACCGGCGGCACGATCGGTTGGGTGACGGGCCGCGATCTGTGGCTGCATGAGCTGCTGGCCGGGCAGTCGAGCAGCTGCGAACCGGAATGGGTGGAGGCGGAGCATCCGCTGTTCCTGCTCTACACCTCGGGTTCGACCGGCAAGCCCAAGGGCGTGCAGCACAGCACCGGCGGCTATCTGCTGCATGCGGCGCTGACGACCAAGTGGACCTTCGACCTGAAGGATGACGATGTGTTCTGGTGCACGGCCGACATCGGCTGGGTCACCGGCCATACCTACATCACGTACGGCCCGCTGGCCCTGGGCGGCACCGAGATCGTGTTCGAGGGCATCCCGACCTTCCCGGATGCCGGCCGCTTCTGGCAGATGATCCAGAAGCACAAGGTCTCGATCTTCTACACCGCGCCGACCGCGATCCGCTCGCTGATCAAGGCGGCCGAGAGCAACGAGGCCGTGCATCCGAAGAACTACGACCTGTCGTCCCTGCGCCTGCTGGGCTCGGTCGGCGAGCCGATCAACCCGGCCGCCTGGGAGTGGTACCACGCGAACATCGGTGGCGGCCGCTGCCCGATCGTCGACACCTTCTGGCAGACGGAGACCGGCGGCCACATGATCACGCCGCTGCCGGGCGCCACGCCGCTGGTGCCGGGCTCCTGCACCCTGCCGTTCCCGGGCATCACCGCGGCCATCGTCGACGAGACCGGCAACGACGTACCCAATGGGCAGGGCGGCATCCTGGTCGTCAAGAAGCCTTGGCCCTCGATGATCCGCACCATCTGGGGCGACCCGGAGCGCTTCAAGAAGAGCTACTACCCCAGCGAACTCAAGGGCTACTACCTGGCGGGCGATGGCGCCATCCGCGACGCCGAGACCGGCTACTTCACGATCACCGGCCGCATCGACGACGTGCTGAACGTGTCGGGCCACCGCATGGGCACGATGGAGATCGAATCGGCCCTGGTCAGCTGCACCGAGCTGGTGGCCGAGGCCGCCGTGGTCGGCCGCCCCGACGACACCACCGGCGAGGCGATCTGCGCCTTTGTCGTGCTGAAGCGCCCGCGCCCGACCGGCGACGAGGCCAAGGCGATCGCCAAGCAGTTGCGCGACCATGTGGCCAAGGAGATCGGCCCGATCGCCAAGCCCAAGGACATCCGCTTCGGCGACAACCTGCCCAAGACCCGCAGCGGCAAGATCATGCGCCGCCTGCTGCGCTCGGTGGCCAAGGGCGAGAGCGTGACGCAGGACACCAGCACGCTGGAGAACCCCGCGATCCTCGAGCAACTGGGCCAGGCCTACTGAACGCCGAGGCCGATCGCCGCCTGCGAGTCCATCTGGACGCCTGGCGCCAGCGCGGCTGTCTGCAGGGCAGCGTCGCGTTGCTGCGGCCGGACGGGCGGCTGCTCGAGGCCTCGGGCGGCCTGGCCGATCCGGCGCATGGCCTGCCTAACGAGGCGGCGACGCGGTTTCGCATCGGCTCGCTGAGCAAGAGCTTCACCGCCGCGGCGCTGCTGCGGTTGGTCGATGCCGGGCGGCTCGATCTGCAGGCGCCGGTAGCGCGCTTCTTTCCCCGGCTGCCCCATGCGGCCGAGATCACGCCGCTGCAGCTGCTGGAGCATCGCGCCGGCCTGGCCAACTACACCGCGCAGCCGGACTACTGGCCGATGCGCATGCGCCTGCCGCATACGCCGGCACAGCTGATCGACTGGCTGCATGAGCTGGCGCCGCTGGGCCCGCCGGGCGAGCGCGTGGCCTACAGCAACACCGCCTATGTGCTGCTGGCGGCCATCGTCGAGAGGGTGGCCGAGCAGGACTTCTCCGAATTCCGACGGCGCGAGCTGTTTGAGCCGCTGGGGCTGTCCAGCCTGGCGGCGGACGACGGGCGCTGCCTGTTGGCGGGGGCCGCCCGCGGCCTGCATCATGATGGGCCGCTGGTCCTATGCCGAGCCGATGGACATGAGCGTGGCCTGGGGCGCCTTCGACCTGGTGGCGAACGCCAGCGATCTGTGCCGCTGGCTGGTGGGCTTGCCGCGCCTGCTGTCGCCGGTCTCTGCCGACCTGATGCTGGATGTGTCGCAGCGGGAGTTGAGCTGCGGCCTCGCCGCCGAGCGCTGGATGATGGGCGGACGGCCGCGGCGGCTGGCCGGGCATTTCGGCGACGTCAACGGCTTCTTCGCGCAGATGGCCCGGCTGCCGCAGGGCAGCGCGGTGGCGGTGCTGTTCAATGCCTTCGGCCTGCCGGTGCAGCGCCTGGCGCGCGAGCTGGCGCAGCTGGAGGCAGGCGACGCGGTGGCGCCACTGCCGCACGGCGACGCAGACCCGGCCGACGCGCGCCATTTCCGACCTGGCAGCTATGCGGATGGGCAGGGCAGCGAGCTGCGGATCGAGCCCGGTGTGGAGCCCGGCGAGCTGCGGGCACGCAGCCGGCGCCGTTATGTCGTCGAGGTGTCCTGCCCGCTGCGGCGGGTTGGCGATCAGGGGCCGGAACGGGCATTGAGCCTGGTCCTGCCGGAGCATTTCGAGGCGATGCCGGACGGGCAGACCCTGCGCTGGACCGATGCCGAGGGCAGCGTGCGCGAGCTGCGCCGCTCGGCGCCATAAACAACAAGGCCCCGCGCTGCGGGGCCTTGCCTGGGGGGGCTTGCTCGCTCAGCGGCGAGCGAGGGTCACTTGACCGTCAAGACCCATTGCGCCAGTTGCTTGGCCTCATCGGCATTGACCTGGGCATTGGCCGGCATCGGCACGGGGCCCCAGACGCCGGAGCCGCCCTTGACGATCTTGTCGGCGAGCTTGGCGACGGCATCCTTGTCCTTCGCGTACTTCGCCGCCACATCCTTGTAGGACGGGCCCACCAGCTTCTTGTCGGTGGCGTGGCAGGCCATGCAGTTCTTCTTCTGGGCCAGTTCGGGGCTGGCGAAAACGGCCGGGGCGGCCAGGGTGGCGGCCAGTGCGGCCAGGGCGATCGAGGACTTCATGGCTTCCTTTCTCTTCCATTCAGCTGGGGTGGTGTGGGGCAATCTGCACTACATTCCTGGCAGGACAGCCGTGAGGCATTGTAGTGTCGGTGTCCCGGCGGCGCCGGGACCGCGAGAGGAGTTGGGCGCAATGTGGTTGATTGGAATTGGCGTTGTTTTGCTCCTGCTCAAACTGACCGCTTTCGGGCCGGTGGGTGAGTGGAGTTGGTGGCTGGTGCTGGCCCCCTTCGGTCTGGCCGTGCTGTGGTGGGCCTGGGCGGATTCCAGCGGGCTGACGCAGAAGCGCGCGATGCGGCGCATGGAAGAGAAGAAGGAAGCGCGGCGCGAGAAGGCGCTGGAGGCGCTGGGGCAGGGGGAGAAGCAGCGGCGGCGCTGAGCCGGTCGCTCGACCTGCAAAAGGAAAAGGGCGCCTCGGGCGCCCTTTTGCTATGACTTCAGCGATTGAAGCTCAGTCAAACTTATCAAGAACAGCGCCGGAGCTGGCACTAGAAGCGCTCTTCGCGAACTTCGCCAGCACCCCTCGCGTGTAGCGCGGCGCCGGCTGCTTCCAGGCGGCCCGGCGAGCGGCCAGTTCGGCGGCGTCGACATGCAGCTCCAGCAGCAGCTTGTGGGCGTCGATCGTGATCGAGTCGCCTTCCCGGACCAGGGCGATCGTGCCGCCCTCATAGGCCTCGGGTGCCACATGGCCGACCACCATGCCCCAGGTGCCGCCGGAGAAGCGGCCATCGGTGATCAGGCCCACGCTCTCGCCCAGGCCCTGGCCGATCAGCGCGCCGGTCGGGGCCAGCATCTCGGGCATGCCCGGGCCGCCCTTGGGGCCGAGGTAGCGCAGCACCATCACGTCGCCGGCCTTGATCTGCTTGGCCATGATCGCGGCCAGGGCGCTCTGCTCGTCGTCGAACACGCGCGCCGGACCGGTGATGACCGGGTTCTTCAGGCCGGTGATCTTGGCCACGCAGCCCTCGGGCGAGAGATTGCCGCGCAGGATGGCCAGGTGGCCCTGCTCGTACATCGGCCGGTCCACCGCGCGGATCACCTCCTGCTCGGGGCTCAGGTCCGGCACCTCGGCCAGATTCTCGGCCACGGTCTTGCCGGTGATGGTGATGCAGTCGCCATGCAGCAGGCCGGCCTTCAACAAGACCTTCATCACGGCCGGGATGCCGCCGGCCTTGTGCAGGTCCACCGCCAGGAAGCGGCCGCTGGGCTTGAGGTCGCACAGGACCGGGATCTTCTTGCGCATGCGCTCGAAGTCGTCGATGGTCCAGTCGACTTCGGCCGCATGGGCGATGGCCAGGAAATGCAGCACCGCATTGGTCGAGCCGCCGGTGGCCATGATCACCGCCACCGCGTTCTCGATCGCCTTCTTGGTGACGATGTCGCGCGGCTTCAGGTCGGCCTTGACCGCCTCGACCAGCACGGCCGCGGCCTTCTTGGTGTTCTCGACCACCTCGTCCTCGACATTGGACATCGAGGAGGAATAGGGCAGCGACATGCCCAGCGCCTCGAAGGCCGAGCTCATGGTGTTGGCGGTGTACATGCCGCCGCAGGAGCCGCTGCCGGGGATGGCGCGCTTCTCGATCTGGCAGAAGTCCTCTTCCGACATATTGCCGGCCGAGAACTGGCCCACCGCCTCGAAGACGCTGACGATGTTCAGGTCCTGGCCCTTGTAATGGCCCGGCTTGATGGTGCCGCCGTAGATGTAGATGGCCGGCACATTGGCGCGCAGCATGCCCATCATGCCGCCGGGCATGTTCTTGTCGCAGCCGCCGATCACCATCACGCCGTCCAGCCACTGGCCGCCGACGCAGGTCTCGACGCAGTCGGAGATCACCTCGCGTGACACCAGGCTGTACTTCATGCCCTCGGTGCCCATCGCCATGCCGTCGCTGATGGTCGGCGTGCCGAACAGCTGCGCATTGGCGCCGGCCGCCTTCAGGCCGATCACGGCCGCGTCGGCCAGCTTCTGCAGGCCGGAGTTGCAGGGGGTGATGGTCGAGTGGCCGTTGGCGATGCCGATCATCGGCTTGCCGAAGTCGCTCTCCTGGTAGCCCATGCCGTAGTACATGGAGCGGTTCGGGGCGCGGGCCACGCCTTCGGTGATGTTCTTGGAGCGGCGGTTGAAGCTCATGGACAGCGTCTCCTGGCGAATGCTTGGGGGATCAATGCCGGCCAGTATCGGTCGCGCTGCAATGCTTATCAAATATATTATTCAGTCTTAATCAATACATTTCATGTGAATGATCGAGCTGCGCAGCCTGCGTCAATTCATCGCGGTGGCCGAGGAGCTGCATTTCGGCCGCGCTAGCGCGCGCCTGCACATGACCCAGCCGCCGCTGACGCAGGCGATCCAGAAGCTGGAGGCCCTGCTGGGCGCGCCGCTGTTCGAGCGCAGCAGCCGCTCGGTGGCGCTGAGCCCGGCCGGCCTGGCCCTGCTGCCGGAGGCGCGCCGGCTGCTGGCCGAGGCCGAGGGCCTACCCGCGCTGGTGCGCGCCGCGGCCGAGGGGCGGCGCGGCCGGCTGCGCCTGGGCTTCGTCTCGACGGTGGGTTTCGGCGAGCTGCCGCGCTGGCTGCGGATCTTTCGCGAGCGGCAGCCGGAGGTCGGCCTGAGCCTGCGCGAGGCGACCCTGGACGTGCAGCTGCAGGGCTTCGATGCCGACGAGCTGGACGCCGGCTTCGTGATCCATGCGCCGGGTGCCTTGCCGCCGGGCTTTGAGGCGCTGCCGATCGCACGCGAGCCGCTGGTGCTGGCGCTCAGCGCCGAGGAGGCCATGGCGCGGCACGAGCGCCTGGCGCCGGCCGACATCCTGGCCCAGCCGCTGGTGATCTTCCCGCGGGAGATCGCGCCCTCGCTGTTCGACGCGGTGCTGGCGTTCTACCGCCAGCATGGCGCGGCGCCGCAGATCGCGCAGGAGGCGATCCAGATGCAGACCATCGTCAACCTGGTCTCGGCTGGCATGGGCCTGGCCTGGGTGCCGGAATCGGTGATGGGCCTGCAGCGCAGCGGCGTGGTCTACCGGCGCGTGTCGGGGCCGGTGCCGGTCTGCGCGACCAGCCTGATCTGGCGCCGCGACGCCTCGCCGGCGGTGCTGCGCTTTGTCGAGCATATCCGTGCCTGTCTGACAGGCTCTGGCTGAGCCGCGACTTATGATGCGCGACCTCTTGTCCTTGCGCCGCCGGGCGCCGCCGTTGCCATGCTGGTTCATCCCCAGTTCGACCCCATCGCCATCAAGCTCGGCCCGCTGGCCGTGCATTGGTACGGCCTGACCTATCTGGCCGCCTTCGGCCTGTTCCTCTGGCTGGCCAATCTGAAGGTGCGCCAGCCGCAGTACGCGGCCCGCGGCTGGACCAAGCGCGATGTCGACGACCTGCTGTTCTTCGGCGTGCTGGGTGTGGTGCTGGGCGGGCGGCTGGGCTATGTGCTGTTCTACAAGCCCGGCTACTACCTGCACAACCTGGGCGAGGTGCTCGCGGTCTGGAAGGGCGGCATGGCCTTCCATGGCGGGCTGCTCGGCGTGATCGTCGCGATGTGGCTGTTCGCCAAGCTGCGCCAGCGTTCCTTCTTCGAGGTGACCGACCTGATCGCGCCCTGCGTGCCCACCGGCCTGGCCGCGGGCCGGGTCGGCAACTTCATCAACGGCGAGCTGTGGGGCCGGGCGGCCGACCCCTCGCTGCCCTGGGCCATGGTGTTCCCGCAGGCGCAGGACGGCGGCATCGCCCGCCATCCCTCGCAGGTCTACCAGTTCCTCGGCGAGGGCCTGCTGCTGTTCGTGCTGCTGTGGTTCTATGCGAAGAAGCCACGCGCCACCGGCCAGGTGTCGGGCATGTTCCTGATCGGCTATGGCTTCTTCCGCTTCCTGGCCGAGTTCTTCCGTGAGCCGGACGACTTCCTGGGCCTGCGGGCGCTCTCCCTGAGTCAGGGACAATGGCTGTCCCTGCCGATGATCGCGGCGGGCGTCGCGATCTGGCTCTGGGCCGGGCGCCGCAAAACCTCCTGATTCCTTTTCTTCGTTCATGCGCCAAATCTTCTTCGACACCGAAACCACCGGCCTGTATGCCGAGGGGGGCGATCGCCTGGTCGAAATCGGCTGCGTCGAGATGGTCAACCGCCAGCTCACCGGCAACAACCTGCACCTCTACCTGAACCCCGAGCGCGCCAGCCATGAGGAAGCGCTGAAGGTGCACGGCCTGACCGAGGAGTTCCTCTCCACCAAGCCCAAGTTCGCCGAGGTCTCCGAGCAGTTCCTCGACTATGTGGCCGGGGCCGAGCTGGTGATCCACAACGCGCCCTTCGACCTCGGTTTCATCAACGCCGAGCTGAAGCGCCTGGGCCGCCCGCCGATCACCGACATCGCCGGCGGTGTGCGCGACACGCTGCTGATGGCGCGCGACATGTTCCCCGGCAAGGCCAACTCGCTGGACGCGCTGTGCCGCCGCCTGGAGGTGGACAACTCGAACCGGACCTTCCACGGCGCGCTGCTGGATGCGGAGCTGCTGGCCCAGGTCTATATCAACATGACCCGCGGGCAGGACTCGCTGGTGATCGACGACGCCAGCGGCGGCGGTGCCGGCACGGGCGATGGCCAGATGGCCGCGGTCGATTTCAGCGCCTTCCAGCTGCCGGTGCTGGCGCCCACCGCGGCCGAGCTGCAGGCGCATGAGGCGGTGCTGGCCGATCTCGACAAGGCCAGCGGCGGTAAAAGAATCTGGCAAAGCGCTTGAGTCCCGCGCAAAAGCCATGGCATAATCGCGGGCTTCCCGGTTGACGAATTTCGTCGGCGACAAGAACCGGGCGGTTAGCTCAGCGGTAGAGCACTGCCTTCACACGGCAGGGGTCGCAGGTTCGAACCCTGCACCGCCCACCAGGTCTTGCCTGGAGTCTTGAATAGTCGCCACGCCGCCAGATACCGGGCGGTTAGCTCAGCGGTAGAGCACTGCCTTCACACGGCAGGGGTCGCAGGTTCGAACCCTGCACCGCCCACCAGACCAACCCCGCAAGGTTCGCGCCTTGCGGGGTTTTTCTTTCTCTACCCGTCGCCAAGATGGCTCGTTCTGTCTGCTTTATGACAGTTTGTGCGATTGGCGCCTTGATGACCCGCGCCGGCACTCGGGCTTGGCGCAGAATCGCCCGATCATGTTGCATCTGCTGAATCTGCTGGCCGCCATCGCGCTGCTGGTCTGGGGCACCTATATCGTCCGCACCGGGGTGCTGCGCATCTTCGGGGCGAATCTGCGCGAGGTGCTGGCGCGCAGCGTCAGCAACCGCTTCTACGCGATCTGCTCCGGCATGGGCGTGACCTGCCTGGTGCAGTCCAGCACGGCCACCTGCCTGCTGATCACCTCCTTCGTCGGCCAGGGCCTGATGTCCACCGCCGGCGGGCTGGCGGTGATGCTGGGTGCGGACATCGGCACCGCGCTGATGACGGTGGTGTTCTCCTTCGACCTGTCCTGGCTCTCGCCGGCGCTGATCTTCACCGGCGTGGTGCTGTTCATCTCGCGCGAGAAGACCACGGCCGGGCGGCTGGGCCGCGTCGCGATCGGCCTGGGCCTGATCACGCTGGCGCTGAAACTGATCGTCGAGACCACCGAGCCGCTGATCCAGAGCCCGGCGGTGCGCGCGATCCTGGTGGCCCTGCCCAACGACCTGATGATCGACATCCTGGTCGGCGCGGTGCTGACCGTGATGTCCTATTCCAGCCTGGCCATCGTGCTGCTGACCGCGACCCTGGCCGAGTCGGGCATGGTGCCGGCGATGATGGCGATGGGCCTGGTGCTGGGCGCCAATGTCGGCAACGGCGTGCTGGCCCTGCCGTCCACCGCCAAGACCACGATGGCCGGGCGCCGCCTGCCGGTCGGCAACCTGCTGTTCAAGCTGGCCACCTGCGCCATCGTCGTGCCCTTCCTGCCGATGATCCATGTCGAGCTGCAGCATTGGCTGCCGACCGTGCATGAGCAGGTGATCGCGCTGCACCTGGGCTTCAACCTGCTGAAGACCCTGCTGTTCGTCGCCCTGGTCTCGCCGACCGCCAAGCTGCTGGAGCGCTGGATGGTGGCCCCGCCCGCGCCGCCGGCCACCCGGCCGCGCCACCTGGACCCGATGGCCCTGGCCACGCCCTCGCTGGCGATCTCCTGCGCGGCGCGCGAGGCGCTGCACCAGGCCGATGTGGTTGAGACCATGCTGCGCGGCATCCTGCCGGTGATCAAGAACAATGACCTGCAGCTCTCGGCCGAGCTGCGCCGGCTCGACGACCAGGTGGACGATCTCTACTCGGCGATCAAGTTCTATCTGACCCAGATCTCGCGCGAGGCCCTGTCGGAGCGCGAGGCGCGGCGCTGGACCGACATCGTCAGCTTCACGATCAATATGGAGCAGATCGGCGACACGATCGAACGCATCCTCGAGGACATCGAGGACAAGAAGATCAAGAAGGCGCGCAACTTTTCCGAGGCCGGCATGGCCGAGATCAGCCACCTGCACGAGCGCCTGCTGGCCAATCTGCGCCTGGGCATGAGCGTGTTCCTGGACGGCCATGTGCGCGACGCGCAGAAGCTGCTGGAGGAGAAGGCGCGCTTCCGCGATCTGGAGCTGGAATACGCCGGCACCCATATCGCGCGCCTGCAGGAGAACACCGCGCAGAGCATCGAGACCAGCTCGCTGCACCTGGACCTGATCAGCGACCTGAAGCGCATCAACGGCCATATCTGCTCGATCGCCTACCCGATCCTCGACTCGGCCGGCGTGCTCGCCCAGACCCGCCTGCGCGCCACCGACGAGCGCGGCATGGCCGATGCCTGAGACCTGGCCACGCCTGCTGCTCGATGGCCAGCCCATCGGCGCGCTGGCGCCCGGCCATCTGGAGCTGGCGCTGCCGCTGCTGGCGCCGCATGCCGTGCTGCGTGATGGCGATCTGCTCTGGTCCCCGCCGCCCACGGCGCGCTCGGCGCTGATCCAGGCCGCGGCCGAGGCGCTGCGCGCGCGTGGCCTGATCCGCGGCTGGCGCGGCGAGCTCTATGCCTGCGAGGCACCGGTGGCCGATCCCTGCAGCGAGCGCGGCGCGGAGCTGTTCCGGCTGGAGCGCGCGGCCTTTCGCTTCTTCGGCCTGATGAGCCGCGCGGTGCATGTCAATGGCTGGGACGCCGAGGGCCGCATGTGCTGCGGCCGCCGTGCGGCGAGCAAGGCCACCGATCCGGGCAAGCTGGACAACCTGGCCGCCGGCGGCCTGACGGCCGGCGAGGACTTGCTGGACTGCGCACGTCGCGAGCTGTGGGAGGAGGCCGGCGTGCCGCCCGCGCTGAGCGCCGGCTCGCTGCTGCAGCCCGCCGGCGTGCTGCGCAGCCGCCGCGCGGTGCCGGGCGAGGGCCTGCACGACGAGGTGCTGCACATCTACGCGCTGCGGCTGCCGGCCGGCTTCACGCCGCGCAACCAGGATGGCGAGGTGGCCGAGTTCCTGGCGCTGGCGCCCGAGGAACTGCGCCGGCGCCTGGCGGCCGGCGAGTTCAGCCCCGATGCGACCCTGGTCGCGGCCTCAGGCCTCGATTGAGGCTTCGGCCTCGGCTCGCGCCGCGCGGCGCTGCGCGGCATCCAGTGCCAGCAGGCGCTCCTCGATGAATTCCTTCTCGACCCGGCTGCGCTGCAGCTGGGCTTGCAGCTCGTTCACCTGCTGGCGCAGCTGCTGCAGCTGATCGGTCAGCGCGGGATGCGGCTCGCGCCGCGCCGCCTGGGCGCGCGCACCGTCCAGCGCCTGCTGCAGCTGGCGGCGCTGCTGCAGCAGCCGCGCCAGCTCCACCTGCTGGTGGCGGCGCCAGTCGTCGTAGTCGTCAGGCTCGGGCGGATGTTCGGGCGGGCTCAGGCGCGCGAAGTCCATCGAGTCCTCGCCGATCGAGGCCGCGTCGAGCGGCATCGCCGCCGGGTGCCGCTCCGCGCCGCGCGCCGTGCCACTGCCGCTTCGCTCCAGCAGGCGCTGCAGGTCGCGCGCCACGCCCTTCAGTGCCAGGCCGGCCTCGCGGCTGTCGTGCAGGGCATGGCTCAGGTATTGCCGGCGCTCATCCTCCTGCGCGTTCATGCGCAGATAGGCCGCGATCGCGATCACCACGAACACCAGGTTGGCGACCAGCACGCCCAGGCTGGCCAAGTTTTCCAATTCCACCATCTTCGTTCTTCAGACCAACAGGAAGGCGAGCCTACCCTGACCGAGGCCGGGCAGGCGCAGGCTGAACTCGCTACGGCCGCTGTTGCGGGCCATCAGCTCGGGCAGGCGTTCGAAACGCTGGCGTGCCAGCCGCACCGCGCTGAGCGCTGGCACGTCGCTGGCGCTGCGCTTGCGCAGCTGGGCCGCGCAGGCGCGCATGAAGCGTCCGGCCTGGTCCACCAGGCGCGGGCCGGGCTCAAGGCCCGCGGCCATGCCGGCCTGGATCTCGGCGGAACTGGCACCCGCGGCGATGCCGCCGACCAGCCAGCAGGCGCTGGCGTCGAGCAGGCCGATCGCATAGGGGCCGTTGCGCCCGGCGCTGCCGTACAGCGCCACCAGCTGGGTGGGGCGTTCGGCCAGGCCCGCGTCCTGCTCGGCGCGGCGCAGGTCAAAGCCGCGCGTGCCCAGATGCATATAGAGCTGCTGCTGCAGCTGGGCCAGCGAATCGATCGCGCTACCGCGCGGCAGCTCCGGCACCTCCAGCGCCGGGCCGCCGGCGCGCTGCGGCAGCAGGCCAGCCACCGCACGGCGCAGCGCGCGGTCGTCGAAGGGCTTGGGCAGCACGAAGCGCGCGCCGCGGCGGCGCGCCTCGTGCAGGCGCTCGGCGCGGGTCTCGGTGGTGACGATGCCGACCGGCAGGTCCGCATGGCCGCCGCGGCGCAGCGCCTGCAGCAGCTGCAGCCCGCCGACATTGGGCATATGCCAGTCCGACAGCACCAGATCGGGCCGCTCGGCCGCCACCCGGTCCAGCGCGGCGGCGCCGTCGTCGGCGGTGTCGATCTGCAGCGGCGGCAGCGGGTTGTCGTCGTCGTCCACGCCGCCCTCCAGCGCGCGCCGGATGATGGCCTGGATGGCCCGGCTGTCGTCGACGATCAGCACGCGAGGGGGCCGCGGCAGGCGCTCCTCCTGCGGCATCGGACTGCTGAGCATGGCTGGTGTGTTCCCTCGTTGGCCTTCCCGGGGCCGTTGTGGTGGCGTCTTGTGCGCCTGTCGCCCGAAGGGTCGACTTGGGTCGGGAGTGTGCGACCAAGCGTAACGCGGCGGCTCGGGATAAGCCCGCATCCGCAGGGCCTGCGTTGCCCGGGCGTGAATTAGTGAACACCGAAACAAGCGGCGCGTGTCGGGTCGGCACAATCGGACGCATGGACAAAGTCGATGTGGTGGTGGTCGGTGCCGGCGTGGTCGGGCTGGCGGTGGGGCGGGCGCTGGCCCGCAGCGGGCGCGAGACCCTGGTGCTGGAGCGCGAGACGGCGATCGGGCAGGGCGTCAGCTCGCGCAACAGCGAGGTGATCCACGCGGGCCTGTACTACCCCGAGGGCTCGCTGAAGGCGCGCCTGTGCGTGGCCGGGAAGCACCGGCTCTACGAGTTCTGCGCCAGCCATGGCGTCGCGCACCGCCGTTGCGGCAAGCTGGTGGTGGCCACCGACGCGGCGCAGCTGGCGGGCCTGCGGGCGCTGGCCGCGAAGGGGCAGCAGAACGGCGTCGACGACCTGCGCTGGCTGGACGGCGCCGAGGCGCGCGCGCTGGAGCCGGCGCTGCGCTGCGAGGCCGCGCTGCTCTCGCCCTCGACCGGCATCGTCGACAGCCACGGCCTGATGCTGGCGCTGCAGGGCGATATGGAGACCGCCGGCGGCATGCTGGGCCTAGGCTCCGAGGTGCTGGGCCTGCGCGCCACGCCCGAGGGCCAGGTCTTGCGCGTGCGCGCCGACGGCGCCGAGATGGAGCTGCTGGCCGATCTGGTGATCAACGCCGCGGGCCTGTGGGCCCCCTGGCTGGCGGCATGCAGCGAGGGCCTGGACGCGGTCCATGTGCCGGCGGCGCATTACTGCAAGGGCAGCTATTTTTCGCTGGCCGGGCGCGCACCCTTTGGCCGCCTGATCTACCCCTTGCCGCAGGAAGCCTCGCTGGGCGTGCACCTGACCCTGGACCTGGGCGGCCAGGCCCGCTTCGGCCCCGATGCGCAATGGCTGGAGGGCGTGGCCGATCCGGATGGGCTGGACTATGTCGTCGACCCGGCGCGCGCCGAGGGCTTTTATGCCGATGTGCGCCGCTACTGGCCCTTGCTGCCGGACGGCGCGCTGCAGCCGGCCTACAGCGGCGTGCGCCCGAAGATCCATGGCCCCGGCGAGCCGGCCCCGGACTTCCGCATCGACGGCCCGGCCCAGCATGGCGTGCCGGGCCTGGTCAACCTGCTGGGCATCGAGTCGCCGGGGCTGACCAGCTGCCTGGCGATCGCGGACGAGGTGCTGGCGCGCCTCGCCTGAGTTAAGTTCGCGCGCGGCCGCCGCGCTACATTCGGCACCCAACAGAACCATTCGAAGGGGAGGGGCCGATGCGTCGTCGAGCCCAGATGAAGGTTGCCGCCTTGCTGCTGCTGGCCTTGGCGGCGGCCGCCTGCAGCGAGTTCGGCGGCGGCACCGGACCGATCAGCCGCAAGATCGGCGAGGTCGTGCGCGATCCGGCCGCCCAGGAGCTGGATCTCGCCCGGCTGACCAGCTTCGGCTGGGACCGCTTTTATTTCTTCCCGGCCGAGACCAGTCGCGAGCAGATCTGCGCCTTCATCGGCGCGGGCCGCAAGCATTGCGGCCGCATCATCCGCTACCCGGTCGTGCCCGCCGGCTCGGTCGCCCTGCTGTTCGGCCTGGACGGGCAGCTGACCCATGCCGAGCTGCATGCGCTGGAGAACGGCCGCTTCGATCTGCAGCTGAGCCCCGAGGGCCATCCCCGCAGCGCCTCGGTCTTCAAGATCCGGCGCATTCCCTCCAGCAGCGGGCGGGATACCGTCTGGCTGGGGCCGCGATAGGACCTGGCGTCGCGGTGGTCCGGTGAGTCATTTCACCGACTTCGTCTTGAAGCGGTGTCGGCGTTGAATGCTGGAGTGACGAAAGCACGCCAGAAGAAAAAACGCACCGCCTGCGGCAACAGCTGCCGCGGGCGGTGCGAGTGCGCTAGCTAACTAGTCGACGGGCTTTTTACTTCAACCCGTTGCTGATCGCCTTGATCAGCGTGCCCTGAGCGTCGTCACCGTCGAACTCCCAGAAGAAGGCGCCGCCCAGACCCTTGGTCTTGACGTAGTTCATCTTCTCGGTGATCTGCACCGGCGTGTCGAAGCTCCAGAAGGTGGTGCCGTTGTAGATCCACTGGGCGCGGCTTTGCGGATCGACGAAGCTGGGCCAGTTCAGGGCCTTCAGCACCTTGTAGTTCTCGTTGCCCTTCTCCCAGGTGGCCGGTGCGGGCACGCCGCTCTGGTACAGGCCGTTGCCGACATTGGGCACATTGGTCCAGCCGCGGCCGTAGAAGCCGATGCCCAGGTTGAGCTTGGTGGCCGGCACGCCCTTGTTCAGATAGGCCTTCAGCGCATCGTCGGTGTTGTAGAGCCGCACGTCGCCGGCCGCGGGGTCGGCGCTGCTCGGGTACAGCGGCGAGTGGAAGCCGGTGATCGGGTCCCAGCCGCCGTGGAAGTCGTAGGTCATCACGTTGATGAAATTCAGATAGGGGTGAGCCTTATCCGGATCCCAGGCGCGAATCTTGTCGACCCCGGCGGGGGCGGCCATCGTCAGCAGCAGGCCCGCGCGGTGGGCGTCGAGCTGCTTGCGGAACTCGGCCAGCAGGCCGGTGAAGTTCTCGCGGTCCTCGGGCTTGCCGCAGCCCAGGCCGCAGGCGTTGGGGTATTCCCAGTCGAGGTCGATGCCGTCGAACACGCCGGCCAGCGCGGCCGGTCCGCCGGCGTCCTCGACGCGCGGCAGATCGCCCTTGATGTAGGCGTCGATGCAGCTCTTGACGAAGGCGACCCGGTTCTCCGGCTTGGCCGCCTCGGAGAAGCCGCGCGAGTAGGTCCAGCCGCCCAGCGAGATCAGCACCTTGAGCTTCGGATACTTGGCCTTCAGCTTCTTCAGCTGGTTCCAGTTGCCGCGCAGCGGCTGGTTCCAGGTGTCGCCGATACCGTCCACGCTCTGCGCGGCGCTGAAGCTCTTGGTGTAGTCGGCGAAGGCATCGCCGCCCGCGCCAGTGCTCTCGTTGACCGCCTGGGTCACACCGACCTCGCAGCGGTTGTTGCGCACATTGCCGAAGGCGTAGTTGATGTGCGTCAGCAGCGGGGCGGAGCCGCTGGTCTCGATGTTCTTGACCAGATAGTTGCGGCCGTAGATGCCCCATTGGGCGAAGTAGCCCAGCACGGTCTTGTCGGTGGCACCGGTGGTCGTGACCGAGATCGGGGCCGAGGGCTGGGAGGCGCCGGCCTGGCTGACGGCAACGACGCTGAAGTTGTAGGTGGTGTTGGGTGCCAGGCCGCCGATACTGGCCTGCGTCAGTGCGGTCTGGGTGGCCTGCGTGGCGCCCTGCAGCACGCGGTATTGCACCGTGCAGTTGGGGCCGGCGGTCACCGCGTTCCAGCTCAGGTTGACGTTGTCGCCACCCTGCGAGGGCGAGTTCAGACCGCCGGGCGTGGCCGGGATGCTGGTGCAGGGGGCCGGCGTCGTGACCAGCAGCGAGGCGCTGAGGGCCGAGGCATTGGAGGCCTTGTCCTTGGCGCGCACCTGATAGCTGTAGTTGGTGCCGGCGGTCAGGCCGGTGTCGGTATGGCTGTTGCCGGCGGGCGAGGCGATCAGGGTGCCGCCGCGCAGCAGCTCATAGCCGGCCAGGCCGCTGCCGCCGACGTTGTCGGTGGAGGCGCTCCAGCTCAGGGTTACGCTGTTGCTGCTGAGGTTGCTGGCGGTGGGCGTGCCGGGCACGCTGGGCGCTGTGATGTCCGGACCGACGGGGTCGCAGGTGCCCAGCGGCTTCCAGACGGCCCAGGGGCCGGAGTTGGTGGCCGGCGAGTTGTTCTGGGTCCACCAGTTGGCCTGGTAGGCGGCGTTGTTCTGCTGGGCCTTCTGGCCGGCGGTGTAGGTGGCGCTCGGGCTCCATTCCGGCACGCCGGTGCAGTCATAGGCCTGGGCCGCGCTGCCGGCCAGCAGGCCGGCGGCCAGCGCCGTCCAGCGCAGGGCGCGGCGGGTTTGTGCGGGTTTCTTCAGTTTCATGCTGAGATTTCCTCTGCGTTTGATGGATCTGTGGATCGATCGTGGGGTGGGGTGAAGGATCAGCGCTTGATGCTGCGTTGCTGGGCCGTGGTGGCCGCTGCCTTGGCGGCGGCCGGGGCGACGACGGCGGGCACCGTGCCGCGGCGTGCTTCCTGCACCAGCGTGTAGCTCTTGCCGCCGAAGGTGACGACCCAGTTGCTGGGCATCGGCATCGGCAGGTAGTAGTTCAGCGTGATGCTGACGCTGGCGCCGGGGGCCAGGCTTTGCCAGCCGGGCAGCTTGAAGGTGGCGCGGTGGAAGTCCTTCAGCAGGCCGCCGATGTTGTGGCCGGAGGCGTTGGCGCCGCTCTGCGTCACCGTCAGGCCGAAGCCGCTCTGGTCCGTCAGGGTGGCGGGGATCGCGGTGGGCACGTCGAAGCTGAACTCGGTGCCGCCGGGGAGGGTCTGGCCGGTGTTGTTGGTGACGGTCAGGCTCGGGTTGATCGGGTAGT
Source organism: Roseateles sp. DAIF2 (assembly GCF_015624425.1). Taxonomy (NCBI): domain Bacteria; kingdom Pseudomonadati; phylum Pseudomonadota; class Betaproteobacteria; order Burkholderiales; family Sphaerotilaceae; genus Roseateles; species Roseateles sp. DAIF2. Next base: position 2,338,309 of record NZ_CP049919.1, read on the forward strand.
TGGCGTCGCCCAGCTTGAAGCCGGACAGCTTGACCCCGATGTCCAGCGCCTCGGCCGGCAGGGTCGCCGGGCTCAGGCGGTTGCCGTAGGGGGCGGCGGTCTTCAGCTTGTTGTACAGGGTCTGGGTCAGGGTGTTGCCCATGAAGTACTCGCCGCGTGCCGCATCCCAGCCGTAGTCACCGGCCAGCTCCCAGAACATCACGCCGCCGATGCCGCGGTCCGCCACGTACTGGGCCTTGATGCCGACCGACTGCTCGTCCTCGGTGGACAGGAACACCTTCTTCTGCGCGTTCCACAGCCAGGGCGCGACCAGGGTGGCGTCGTAGTTGCGGACATAGGTGCCGACCAGCTGGTCGATCGGGTTGGTCGCCGGGTTCAGGCCATAGGCGGCCAGGTAGCTGCCGGGGCGGCCCTGGGCCAGGTTCATCGCATGCCACATCGGGTTGGAGCCGGCGGGCACCTCGCGGTTGCCGACGTCCAGGTCATGCCAGAGGTTGTCGATGCCCACGGCGCCGGCGCCGCACTTCTGCACCGTGCCGCCGCCGGTTCCGGGCGGGCACTTGGTCTGGTCGGCCTGGGCCGCCTGACCCCACAGGCCGTTGGTGCCGCCGGTCACATCCTTCCAGCCGCGGGTGTAGAAGGGCAGGCCGATGTTGATGCGGCCGGCCGGCAGCGCGCCGCGGAAGTAGTGGTAGGCCCAGTCGGTGTTCAGGTAGCCGATGCGGCCGTACTGGGCGCTGCCGTAGTAGTTCCAGGCGATCAGCTCGTTGTCGCGGCCATCGTCATAGAGCGCCGCGTTGGGCCCGACGAACTGGTTCCAGGCGCCGTGCAGGTCGTAGCTCATGATGTTGACGTAGTCCAGGTACTGGGTCACCTGGAAGGCCTCCATGCCTCGCAGCAGATAGCCGGAGGAGGGGGCCGCGATCGTCAGCATGTAGTGGCGCGCATCGGCCTGGCCCGCCACGTCGAGCTTGGCGCGCAGCACGCGCATCAGCTCCACGTAGTTCTTCATCAGCGTGGCGCGGCGTGCGTTGGAGATCGTGAAGTCGTTCGGGTTGCCCGCGTCCTTCATGCTGGTCGGGTACTCGTAGTCGACATCGACGCCGTCGAAGCCGTACTGGCGGATGAAGGCCACGGCCGAGTCGGCGAAGGTGTTGATGCCGGCCTGGTTCAGGCTGCCGTCGGCATTGGTGGTCATCGTGTAGAAGCCGGTCGTCTCGGCCCAGCCACCGACCGAGATCAGGGTCTTGACCTGCGGGTACTGCTTCTTGAACTTGTTCAGCAGGTTGAAGTGGCCCTTGTAGGGCAGGGACGGATCCAGCTCGGCGCCGGCCACGCCGGGCCAGGAGAGGCCGGTGGCGGGGTTGTTGGCGTCGGCGGTGTTGCCCACCGAGATGCGGTTGCTCGCATCGACGCTGGCGAAGGCGTAGTTGATGTGGGTCAGCTGGCTCCAGGGGATCTGGTTGGCTAGATAGGCGGGCTGGCCGTTCTTGCCGGTGCGCCAGCTGGTGAAGTAGCCGATGATGCGGCGCGGCTTGTCGGCGCCCATCTTCTCGCGGCCCTGCTCGTCATAGACCTTGCAGTAGGCCGGCGTGGTGCCGGGCGAGGTGACCAGGCCTTCGGGGCGGCAGCGTTCTTCACCGACGACCGGGCCGTTCACGGTGATGGTCACGGCGGCGCTGTTGCCGATGGCGCCCTTGTCGTCGGTGGCGCGGGCCACGATCTCGGCCGCGCCGGCGCGGGCGGTCCAGACCACCTCATAGGGCGCGGTGCTGTCCTCGGCGACCAGGGCGCCGTTGATGTAGAAGCCGACCTTGGCGACGCTGCCGTCCGAGTCGGCGGCATTGGCCGAGAGCGTCACCGCGTCGCCGACGGTGGGCCTGGCGCCGGCAGCCGGGGCGGTGAGCTGCGCGGTCGGTATCTGGTTGACCGGCCCGGTGCTGACCGTAACCTGCTGCGAGCGCGTGGCGGTGGCGCCCTTGTTGTCGGTGACGGTCAGCGTGATCGAGTAGGTGCCGGCCGCCGCATAGGTGCGGCTGGCGGTGGCGCCGCTGGCGCTGCCGCCGTCGCCAAAGGTCCAGGCATGGCTGGCGATGCTGCCGTCCGGGTCGGTCGAAGTGCTGCCGTTGACCGCCACGGTCAAGGCATTCGCGGTGGCCGTGAAGTTGGCGACCGGCGGCTGGTTGACGCCGTCGCAGGCGCCCAGCGGCTTCCAGACGGCCCAGGGGCCGGAGTTGGTGGCCGGCGAGTTGTTCTGGGTCCACCAGTTGGCCTGGTAGGCGGCATTGTTCTGCTTGGCCTTCTGGCCGGCGGTGTAGGTGGCGCTCGGGCTCCATTCGGCCAGGCCGGTGCAGTCATAGGCCTGGGCTGCGGAGCTGAGGAGGCCAGCGGCCATCAGCAGCAGGGTCAGCGGGGGTGACGAGGAAAATCGCATGGAAGCACTCCTTGCTTGGGGAAATTTCGGACCGTTGGAATGAGCAAGACCTGACCCCTGTGCCGATGGGCACGGGGTGGTCGGATGAGAAAGCGGTAGGGGCGGCGGCGGGGGGCGTTCGGTCAGGGCCGCACGATCACGTCGAAGTACTTCTCGACGCAGCGCTGGTAGTCGCCCGCCTTCAGGGCGAAATGGGCGGTCTGGTAGCCGACGCGCTTGCAGGCAAAGGCCTTGCCCTCGGGCATGTCGGGGTAGTAGGCCCAGTCCTGGTCCCAGTAGATGTCCAGCGCGCCGGCACCGCCGACCTCGAAGCGCTTCTGGTTGCCGCAGCCCAGCTCCTCGTTGGCGGCGATCGGCACGCCGAGCGCGGCGGCATGCTGGTGGTAGTAGGCGATGCGGTTCACCGACTGCGGCTTCTCCGCGCCCTGGCCGCATTCGATGCCGCCGTTGATGATGTTGGTGGTGGCGCCGAAGCCGGGCTTGATGCCGGCGGCGCTGTCCACCGCATTGGGCACCCAACTGCCGTCCACCACATGCAGCATGCTGGGCTTGGGCGAGGCCGGGTAGACGAAGAAGAACACCGCCGAGGCCAGGTTCAGCCAGGTGTCGGCCACCAGCTCGGGCCGGTCCAGCAGCACCCGCACGTCGCCATACATCGCGTCGGAGAAGGGGCCGTAGTTGAAGTTGTAGGAGAGCTGCTTGGCGCCGCGCCCGAAATACTGCTTGAAGCGCCCCTGCGCATCCTTGCCGCAGGGCCAGGCCTGGCCCTGCCAGGTGCTGGGCAGGCATTCGTTGTTGTAGGGGCAGCCCTGGCCGTCCTCGCTGCAGCCGGATTCGCGCACGTAGTACAGCGCTTGGCGCCATTCGGGGATGACGCTGTTGCGGTCGTGCGCGCCGGTCTCCTGGGTGAAATGCGCGAACATCGTCGCCAGGGTCTTGCGGCAGATCGCATCGGCGTCGCGGCCGTCGCTGTAGGCGGCGCAGACGCCGGGGAACTTGGCGAAGGCTTGCAGCAGGCCGGTGTAGGTGTAGGAGGGATGGCGCTGCGGCACCAGGAACTCCCATTGGCTGGCCGGCAGCAGGCGCTCGACGCGCTTGACGTTCTCCGGGTTGGCGGCCGCGCCCGGCGCGACCGCGGCCACCGCCACGTTGTCGCGCGTCGCGACCGAGGCCTTGACCGAGCGGAACAGCGCACTGTCGGTCAGGCGCGCCTCGGCGGCCAGCACATCGGCCTGGCGCAGCAGCCATTTGCTGGTCGCGGGGTCGCGCGTGACGCTGGCGACGGTGATGCTGGCCGAGCGGCTGGCGCTGGCGCCCTGGTTGTCGGTGACGGTCAGGGTCACCGCATAGGTGCCAGGTCTTGCGTAGGCATGGCTGACCCGGGCCCCGCTGGCAGCGGCGCTGCCGTCGCCGAAGTTCCAGGCGTAGCTGGCGATGCTGCCGTCGGGGTCGCGCGAGCCGCTGGCATCGAGCGCGACGCTGAGGCGGTCGATCGTGTTCGTGAACTGCGGCTGCGGCGCCTGATTGCCGCCGCCCGGGCCGCCGGCATCGCAGGCGCCCAGCGACGCCCAGGCCTGCCAGGGGCCGGCATTGCTGGCCGGGCTGGCGTTCTGGTTCCACCAGCGTGCCTGGAAGGCCTGCTGGCCCAGCTGCGCGCGCGCGTTCGCGGCATAGGCGGCCTGGGCGTTCCACTCCGGCACGCCGGTGCAGTCATAGGCCGCGGCGACGCCGCTCCCCAGCAGGGTCAGGGCGCTCAGGCCCCAACGTCGTCCTCTAGTCATCCTCATCTTCTTATGCTCCCTTGGGATTTCTTGGGGGCCGGGCGGCCGAATACAGGCCGTGCACGCCGCGCGACGGGGCGCACGGCGATGACGGCATCAACAACAGCAAACGAACGGATACGGCGGCTGCGGCGACGGAAGGAAAGAAAAAATCGAACCGGGCCGGTCAGCGTGGCGGGGCCAAAAGGTCGGGGGGCGGGCGCGTGGCCAGGTGCATGGCGTGTTGCAGGTGAACCAACATGAACGTCACTCCTCTCTCTCGGATCGGATGGATGTGCGCTACGTCAGGGGTCCGCCACAGCATTGCGGACCGGCGGCCAAGTCGCGGTACTGCAGCGATGTCTTGGTGGTATTTAATGTAGATACCAGTTGACGGTCTGTTATTCGCACAAACCCGGATAAGTAGCGTAACTTCAGGTAAGTTTGTCTTTATATGCCTTGTTAATCGTCAAAGTCGGCAAGAAAGTTGCGGAATTTGCTATGAAACAGTGTTCCTAATTGCGACCAATGTGCTACCAGTTTTTGAAATCGGCAGACCGGAGGTGCAGCATCGCTCCAGGGGACGATGGCGCGGATCCGCGGCCGCTGCTCCAATCGCGGCTTCCCGTTTCTAGCCGCCATCAGCACCGGCATCGACGACCATGAAGCTGCTACTCCGACCGACCTGGCGTGATGGCGCCACCTGGGCCTTGCGCGGCATCGTGGCCGTCGGCTTTGCCTGTGCCGGCTTCGCGATGATCGAGCGCTTCCGGCTCGGCGGCGCGCCGTGGCGGCTGCTGCTGTTCTGGCTCATCTATGCGCCGCTGGTCTACTGGGTCTGCATCCGCGAGATCCGCATCGGCGGGGCGGCTGTCGTGCGCGCCGCGCGGCCCCGGGCCGCGGTGCAGGTGAGCTTCGCGCTGCGACCCGAGGGCGGCGAGTTCGGCGGCGCGGCCGAGCGCGAAGCCATCCATGTGCTGAGCGACCGGCTCGCGGCGCAGCTGGAGGCCTCGGGCCAGGGCGAGTTCGATGGCGACGAGTTCGGCGCCGGCCGCTGCACCCTGTTCATGTACGGCGAGGACGCCGAGGCGATCTACCGCAGCGTGGCCGCGACCCTGGCCGCCGCGCCGCTGCTCAAGGGCGCGCGGGTCGAGCTGTACCAGGCGGGGGCGGGTGGCGACAAGCGGCCAGAGCCGCTGCGCGTGCTGAGCCTTTAGGGCTGCTGCTGCGCCAGCTCCCACTTCCCGTCGCGCAGCAGCTGGTGCGGGCGGAAGCGCGCCTTGTAGGCCATCTTCGGGCTCTCGGCGATCCAGTAGCCGAGGTAGAGATGGGTCAGGCCCAGCTGGCGGGTCTGCTCGATCTGCCACAGCACGTTGTAGCTGCCGTAGCAGGCCCCGTCTTCGGGCTCGTAGAAGGTGTAGACGGCCGACAGCCCGTCGTTCAGCACATCCAGGATCGAGACCATGCACAGCCGTCCTTCGTCGTCCTCGGCGGCGCCCGGCGCCGGCGGGGCGCGGAACTCGACCAGGCGCGAATTGATGCGGCTTTGCAGCAGGAACTGGGTGTACTGGTCGACGCTGTCATGGTCCATGCCGCCGCCGCTGTGGCGGCCGGCCTGGTAGCGCAGGTAGAGCTGGTAATGCTCCTCGCTGTAGCCCAGCCGCATCACGCGCGCGCGCAGGTCCTGGTGCTGGCGCCAGGCGCGGCGCTGGCTGCGCGAGGCCTGGAAGTCCGCCACCGGGATGCGCATCGGCACGCAGGACTTGCAGCCGTCGCAATAGGGGCGGTAGGTGAACAGCCCGCTGCGCCTAAAGCCCGCCTCGACCAGGTTGCTGTAGGCATCCGCATGGATCAGATGGCTGGGCGTGGCCACCTGCGAGCGCGCCTGGCGCTCGGGCAGGTAGCTGCAGGGATAGGGCGCAGTGGCGTAGAACTGCAGCTGAGAGAGCGGTAGTTCCTTGGGATGAGTCACGGCGGTGGGTCCGGTCGGCGGGCGGGTTGATGGACATTATTCTGCGTCAAGCCGCGCCCACAGCCCGGGCTCGAACACCCAGGCGGAGGGGGGCAATGGGGAGGATTGCCCGATCGCCGCGGCCAGATGGGCCTGGAACTGCGCGCGCGGCAGCTCGGCCGCGCCCAGCGAGGCCAGGTGGCGGGTGTTCTGCTGGCAGTCGATCCAGGGGATCGCGTTGCGCCGGCACAGGCAGATCAGCGCCGCCAGCGCGATCTTCGAGGCATCGGTGCGGCGCATGAACATCGATTCGCCGAAGAACATGCGGCCGAGGTTGACGCCGTAGAGCCCGCCGACCAGCTCGCCGTCGATCCAGGTCTCGACGCAATGCACCGCACCGCGCTCGCGCGCCCAGTGCACATAGGCGGCCTGCATCTCCGACAGGATCCAGGTGCCGTTCTGGCCCTCGCGCGGCGTCTGCGCGCAGGCCTGCAGCACCTGGGGCAGGGCGCTGTCGACCCGGATCTCGCAGCCCGGCGTGGCGCGGAACTTCGCGATCGTCTTGCGCAACGAGCGGCTCAGCTTGAAGTGGCGCGTCTGCAGCACCATGCGCGGGTCGGGCGACCACCACAGGATGGGCTGGCCCGGGCCGTACCAGGGAAAGATGCCGCGCCGGTAGGCGGCCTCTAGGCGCTCGGGCGCCAGGTCGCCGCCGGCGGCCAGCAGGCCCGGCGCCTCGGACTCGGGTCCGAGCGCCTGTTCGGCGGGGGGGAATTCCAGCGAAGACTCGTGCAGCCAGTCGATCATCGGCTTCATGGTAGCGTGTCGCCCATGAAGAACAGCAGCATCATCACCGTCTACGGGATTCCGAATTGCGACACCGTCAAGCGCGCCCGCGCCTGGCTGGACGAGCGCGGCCTGGCCTACCAGTTCCACGACTACAAGAAGGCCGGCGTGCCCGCAGACCAGTTGCAGCGCTGGATCGCCGAGTTCGGCTGGGACAAGGTGATCAACCGTGCCGGCACCACCTGGCGCAAGCTGGACGAGTCGGTCAAGGCCGGCGTCACCGACGCCGCGAGCGCGGCCGCGCTGGCGCAGCAGCAGCCCAGCGTCATCAAGCGCCCGGTCGTGCAATGGGCCGACGAGCATCTGTCGCTGGGCTTCAGCCCCGAACTGTTCGACAAGGAGCATGCCTGATATGTTCACCGGCATCGTGCAAGGCCTGGCCCAGGTGGCCGCGATTACCGAGAAGCCCGGCCTGACCAGCTTCACCCTGGACTTCCCGGCGGGCTTCTGTGAGGGCCTGGAGATCGGCGCCAGCGTCGCCTGCGATGGCGTCTGCCTGACCGTCACCGCGCTGAAGGGCCCGAACGCGGCCGACTTCGACGTGATGCAGCAGAGCCTGAACCTGACCACCCTGGCCGGCCTGAAGCAGGGCAGCGCGATCAATGTCGAACGTGCCGCCAAGGAAGGCGCCGAGATCGGCGGCCATCCGCTGTCCGGCCATGTGGACTTCATGGCCACGTTGGAGAGCGTGCGCAAGCCCGAGAACAACCATGTGATGCGCATCCACGTGCCCGCACCCTGGATGCGCTACATCTTCGCCAAGGGCTATATCGCGATCAACGGCGCCAGCCTGACGGTGGCCGAAGCGGGCCGCGAGAGCGGCGGCGCCGGCTGGTTCGAGGTCTGGCTGATCCCCGAGACCCTGCGCATGACCACCTTCGGCGAGAAGGCCGTGGGGGCGTCCTTGAACATCGAGATCGAGCGCTCGACGCAGGTGTTTGTCGACACGGTGCGCGACGCGATCGAGGAGCGGCTGGGGCCGCTGCTGCCGGCGCTGGAGAAGCTGCTGGCGCAGCAGGGGCAGAGCGTGGACGAGTTGGCCAGGCCGCCGCGGCTGGGCTGAGAGTCACCAACTCGCCAGACGCTCCTCAACGATTTTTCTGGCGGTCGCGATGATGTCGGGCGTCGGATTCGCGCCTGGTTGGATCAGCGCCAGCAAATCGGCGGGAATCAGCATGTTCACCAACTCTTGCGTGGTGCCGGCGACGGGGCCTTGTGCCTGCGCAACGAGCCAGTTCGCATGGGTGTCGCGCGAACCGTCGCTCAGCCAATGCCAGAGCTGCATACCGCCGAGACCCAGGCCGATGGCTCCGGCCATGACCGGCAGCCCACCCATGCCTAAGCCAAGGCTGGCGAGGGCCAGTGAATTTCTGAGCACCGACGACTGCTTCTTCTCGCGGGCGAAAAGCAGAAACTTGTCGAGATCTGTCGTGGGCACACCGCTGCCGATCGCTGCATGCTGGTCGGACTGCTCGGTGTTAGCCATGTTTCGGTACTTGTAGTAGTCATGCGCGGCCCAGCCGCCCTTCCAGAGGTGGTAGGCGCTATAGATGCCGCCGGCGCCGTAGGCCATGCCCGTCGGCAGGGCACTCTCCAGACCCGTCTGTTGGGTCAGCCAGCTGGCATCTCTTCCCTTGGACATCTCGGCCAGGGTGAAACCGCCACCGCGTGCGAGGTTGCTGCCGATGCCTTGCCACTGCTCCTTGAGGTTTTCCTTGGCAATGAATCGGCCTTCCTCGGTGCTGCGGTCGGCCAGTAGGTAGTTGAGCGCGCTGGCCGGTATGTTGAGCGTTGCGGACCCAAGTTGTGCCAGTGCCCCCAGGCTGTCGCCGGAGGCGCCCACGGTACCCATTATTTGGCTGCCGGGATCGCTGCTTCGCTCCAGCATCTGGTGCGCGCCCATCGGCCCGGTGATCGAGGAGATCGGCCCGGGAGCGATCAGGCCCGAGACCGCATCGACCAGGTTCTTTGTGCTTTTTGCCGTGCCGACCAGGCCGCCGATGCCGCTCTGCAGCAGCCCTCCCAGCACTGCATGCGCACCGGCGCCGGCCTTCTCCAACAGAGAGCCTCCGGACCCGTCGCTCATGCGGGTGTAAATGTCGGACATGGCCGAAGGCCGGGCCTGCGCATTCTGCCCCTGGCCGATGAAGCCGCTGCCGAGACCGCGCGCAATGGGTGAGACCAGGCCGGCGAGGGAGGCGAGCCCCTTCTTCTTCGCATTGGCCAGGTAGCCGTTTCCGGGCAACTGCCCTGCTGCTTCGACATCGCCGTCGGCCAGCTCCAGTGCATGACGGCTGTGATCCCAGGCGCCGCTGACTCCCTTGTGGACCGTGTGGGCCAGACTGCCGACCGTCCCTATCGCGCCGCCGATCAGCCCCCCGGCGGCACCCGTCACCACCCCCCCCATGGTTCGAACTCCACGCAGCAGCGGACTCTCGTTCGGCACCACCGCGTCAGGCTGAAGCAGGTTCCATCCGGCATTGGCTCCCTGTTTAGCCCAGTCGTACCAGCCGAGATAGCTGCTGCGGGTCGCCGAGTGGTTTGCAGGAAGATCATTCTGTGGCGCGGCATGCGGCGCGGCCACGGGCAGGGCCGGCAGAGCGGGGCCCCAGAAGTAGTCTTTGAACCCGAACAGCTGATGGGTGTTGCCGTCCCGGCCCAGCGGCGCGAGGCCGTAGGGAGTGCGAACTGGACCGAGCTGGAGTGCGCGCTCGCCCATGACCGTGGCTTCGTGCTCCAGCTGTGGGCTGTCATTGAGGGCCTCGCCGCGTTCGCTGCGCTGGGTAACGCCTACTCGGCCTTGTGCCTGCTGCACCACATGCCAGGCCTCGTGCGGGAGGTGCCTCTCCTGCCCCGGGCCTAGATGGATGTCCGTGCCCTGCGCGTAGGCATGGGCCTGAAGGGTGGCCGGCTTGCTGGAGTTGCGGTGCACGCGCACGCCGGACATGTCCATGCCGGACAAGGCTTCGATGCCGCTCTTGAGCGATTCGGGCAAACCGGTTCTGTTGGATGCGGGTGCGGCCCGCCGCAGTTGGGCGATGCGCTCGCCTTGCTGCAGTTGCCTCGGTCCGTCGCCCGTCATACCGACGCTACTGCCGCCCGGCGCGTGTGTGCTGACCGGACCATGCACGCGCTGACCCTGCGTCGAGGTGCTGGCATGGTCCTTCATCAGGCGCCCCTGGTTGGTTGCGAGCACTGACCGTTCGTGTGTTCAGCCCTCGTCGTAGTCATGGCAGCGATCCTCCTTGCTGTAGCCCAGATAGCGAAAGGTGCAGCCGGCCGGGAACAGGACTTCCTCCTCGCCGCCGCCATACTCATCACCACCCAGGCTGATGATGTCCCGGCCGGATCGGTAGCTGCGAATCCGGATCATGAAATGGGTGTCGCTGCCCTTGCCGAAGCCCTCGGCGATCGAGCGTTTGATCGAGGTCGACAGGAATCCTGGTTCCCTATAGGTTTTGCCGACTGCCAGCGTGTCCAGACTCGCCCCGCCGATCAGATGACCAGTGCCGCGCCACAGCTCGTCACCCTTGTGTACCGGGCTCATCAGCAGCGCGTTCTGCAAGGAAATGATCGCACCGGCCTGCTCCTCGGTCGCATCGAGATCGCGCAGGGGCTTGTTGAAGTAGCGTTCCGCTTTTCCGGTGCTGGGCGAGGTGTAGTCCTCAATGACTTTTGAATCTGGCACGCCGTGCAGGGTGTCGCTGGTGTCCAGGATGTCCAGGTCGGAGCGTACCTGGCGCGCGCGCCGACGCCGCTCTTCTCTGCGCAAGGGAATCTCGTCGCGAGCCATTTGCTCGAAGTCGGCCGTGACCTGGCGCTGCCGCGTTTGAGGCAAGGCTCGAAAGCCGCCGGCCCTTTCCCGCGCGGCTCTCAGTTCTCGCCGCCAGACAAGTAGCTTGCTGAGATCTGGATCCTGCAGGTAGCGGCGCTTGGCTGCCTCGGCTTGGGCGAACGGGTCCCGCCGAGCCGGGGCTTCATCGGTGTCGTCGCCGCAGCGCTGAAGTACCGGCGCACGCGGTGGCGGGGTGGGCGCGCGTGCGAACAGCAGTTCACCCGGAATGCCTCGCTCCGAGCCGGTCGCGATGTTTACCCGCAGCCCTGCGCGCACGCGCTCGACGACACGGGCGATCAGTTCCTCGTCGTTGCGGGCCGAGGCGGCTTCGGGCGCGTAGCGCAGCGCGGCCTGCCGCAGGCGACCTCGCCCATCTCCTTCATGCTTGGCGAACCAGGCCGCGATGTAGGGGCAGTCGTCACTGCTCTGGCGGCGCACGGCCAGTTCCTGATCTGCGCAAGCCCGCACGGCCTCGCGCAATGCGTCGAACCACTGCGCATCCGCATTGCCTTGCGTCGCCTCGTCTGAGGTCTGGAATTGAGCCACTGATGCCGCTGGCATACGACGCTGAGACGGGCGCTCGGTCCTTGTTCTCGAAGTTGTCGATAAACCCATGGCTGAATCCCAAGCTGGTTGGTCGGCGGCGCGGGCTAGGACTTGGCCTGCGAATTCGCCACATTCGCCGCCAGCATGCGATCACGCTTGCGATTCATCGCCCGGCTCTTGCTCGGTTTCTCCTCGCGTCCCTTGCCAGGCTTGTGCGATGTCACCTTGCCGCTGGGCGTAGCCGTCGAATGCGACTTGCCGCGGTTGAAGCCCTTGGTCTTGCGATCGGGGTGGAGCTGTACCGGTAGCTCTGCTTGCAGCTGTGCGATGCGCGAGCCCTGGGCCTGCTGACGCGGCGAGCCGGTGGCCCCTTCGTGCCCCGAGTGGCCAGCCGCGGCGCGCGGGGACAGGCGCGGATTGGATGTGGCGAGTTTTTCCTTCATGGCTTCTCCACCTTCGGTTTCAGCAGCACCCACAGTGCCACCAGGACAGGGATCGCGATCAAGAGGATCAGCTGTGCATTGCCGTCGCGCAGCGCGCGCAGCGCGGGGTCGCAGTGCAGCAGCGCGGCGCCCAGCAGGAAGGGCGGGATGCCGGCCAGCAGCGCATAGCGGCCCCAGCGCGCGCGCCAGTCGCAGTTCAGCTGCAGCGCGATCCAGATCGTGGCGCCGGCCAGCAGCAGCATCTCGAACACCACGCGCAGCGGCCAGCGCTGCTGGCAGACGAAGGCGCAGATGTTCATCGTGACCTCGTTGGGGGGATGGCGCACCATGGTGGTTTTCAGCCGAACCTGCTCCTCGGCCGTGAAGTTCTGGCCCCGCAAGGGGGGCGGCCAGAAACCGACCCCGGCGAAGTTGTCCTGGAAGTACACCAGGTCGTCCTGCAGCTGGAGCGGGTCCTTCGCCGGCAGGAACTGCACCGGCACGATGCTGCGCAACACCGCGCGGCGGTTGCTGCCCTGCAGGCCCGACGACTGCTCCACCCAGGCGCGCAGGCGCTTCTTGCTCTCGCCGCTGGGATCGGGCAGCAGCACGATGAAGCGCAGCTCCACATTGGTCTTGCTGACATAGTCGCCGCCTTCGTCGGCGATGCGGCCGCCCTCGTCCATCAGCGGCTCCTCGATGTTCTTCAGCAGCTCGAACAGGCGCTCGATCGCGAAGGGCGGCACCTGGCGCAGCTGGGCCTCGGTGAACGCCAGGTTCAACGCATAGCGGCGTTTACCCTCCTGCTTGCGCAGCTCGTCGGCCAGCGCCTTGACGAAGCGCGGATAGAACTCGGCGAAGCGCTGGCTCAGCTTTGCGTCCGCGCCGGCGTCGGGGATCTCGTCGAAAAACAGGCTCAGCCCGTCGCCCATGTGCTGGCGCTTGCCGAAGCCGGGCAGCCAGGCCTGCAGGCGCGCGCGCAGGCCCGGCAGCGGGCGGTCGATCAGCTCGCGCGCCTGGCTCGGCACGTTCTCGAGCATGCGCTGCACGAGCTGCTCGCGCGCCGCGTCGGGCTCGGTGCGCAAGAAATCCCAGTCGCGCCGGTACAGCATGAAGTCGATCTGGGTGCCGTAATGCTTGGCCCGGCGGATGAACTCGGTGCTGGTCTCCGACCAGAGTTCGGGCTGGTTCAGCTTCAGGTCGGTGTCGAAGGGCAGGCCCAGGTAGCTGATGCGATGCAGCAGGCTGAAGTCCAGGATCGAGGGCGGAGGCGCCGGCTTTGTTTTCTTCTTGGGCGTGGCGTCTTCCTCGGCGGCGGCTTGCGCGGGCGGCGACAGGTCGGTCCAGGCGGGGTAGATGCCGTAGACCAGGCCCTGGCTGTTCTCGCTCAGGCAGTCGCAGTCCGGCACCGCGCGCCAGTCCAGCGGCTGGGCCGGCTGCAGGCTCACCAGGCGCTGCGCCGCCAGCACCAGCCAGTCGCGCAGGGCCGCGGGCAGCAGCCAGTCCGGCAGCTCCTCCCAGGCGATCTGGTCAGGTTTCAGCGGCGCCGCCTTGACCGGCGGGGCGGCGGTGGCGCCGGTCTTTCTGGGCTTTTTGGATGAGTCCGTGGGTGTTGCGGCAGGTGGGGGCCGGAAGCGGCAGATCCGCGCGATCGTGGCCTCGTCGGGCGTCTCCGCGACCTGCTGGCGGGCGCTGGCCAACAGCAGCTCGCGGCTGTGCCGGCAGCGCTGTGCCTCCAGCGCGGCCAGGAACAGGTCGCGGGTCGGGTACTCGCGCTCCAGCATTGGCGCCAGCATCTGCAGCAGCTGCGCCTGCTGTGCCTCGGTCCAGGCCGGCTCCAGCGCCGGCGCCGGGGGGGGCAGGCTGCCGGTCGCCGCGCGAGGCGGCGCCGCCGCCGCTGTCGCTTCCGCGGGCTCGGGCTCGGCCAGCAGTGCGTCCAGCTGCGCGGCCTGCAGCCGGTAGATGATCGCGCTGGGCGGCAGGCTCTCGGCGCGCACCTCGGCCCGGCTCGGGTCCAGCCCGCGCAGCGCCGGGATGGCCGGCTTCGGCGGTGGCGGGGGGCTGCTGGCGGCCGGCGTCGCCGGGGCGGGCTTGGCGCTGGCGGCGCCGGCCACGCGCAGCAGATAGGTCTGGCTGGCCTGACGGCCGTCGGCATCGGTCAGCAGCACGCCGAACTGGTAACTGCCCTGGGCTTCGGGCATGCCGCACAGGCGGCCATGGCGATCCAGGCGCAGGCCCGGCGGCAGGGTGCCGCTGGCCAGGCCGAACAGATAGGGCATGCGGCCGCCCTCGGCATACAGCGGGACCGCATAGGCCCGGCCGGTCCGCGCCGCCGGCAGCGGCTGGCGCGGCGGCGCCAGGCTCAGCGGCAGCGGCGGCTGCTCCGGCAGGGTGCTGCGGGTCAGCGTCCCGCAATCGGTCGTCGTCAGGATCGCGGCACCGGTGGTGGGGGCCATGCTGATGCCGATGGTGGCCGAGGCGGGCGCGCCGGCCGGCGCGATGCTGGCAACAGGGGCCGAGGCCGGCGGCGCCGGCGTGTCCGCACCGGCCAGCCCCAGCGCCAGCAGCGCGGCGGACAGCACCGTCAGCGCCGCCAGGCCCGCGCAGCAGCCGGCGGCGATCCCGGCGCGCATCGTCGTCCTCACAGCGTCCGTCCTTCCTTGCGCAGCTCGCGCGCCAGGCCCGCGCGCAGCTCGGCGCCGCGCAGGCGGCTGCGGCCGTCGCGCAGCGCCTTCAGCGCCGCATGCCGGATCACGTTGGCGATCGCACCGCCCGACAGCTCATGGCGTTCGGCCAGACCGGCGAGGTCCACATCCGCGTCCAGATGCTCGGCCGCCAGCATGCCGCGCCACAGGCGCAGGCGCTGCTCGGCGTCGGGCAGCGGGAAATAGACCATCGACTGGAAGCGCCGCGAGAAGGCCTCGTCGATATTGCTGCGCAGATTGCTGGCCAGGATCACCATGCCGGGGAAGTCCTCGACTCGTTGCAGCAGGTAGGCGATCTCCTGGTTCGCATGGTGATCGTTGGCGTTGTTGGCCGGGCCGCGCTTGCCGAACAGCGCATCGGCCTCGTCGAAGAACAGGATCCAGCGGCGCGACTGCGCCTGGTCGAACACCCGCGCCAGGTTCTTCTCGGTCTCGCCGATGTACTTGGACACCACCATCGACAGGTCGATCCGGTAGACGTCGGCGCGCGCCGCCTGGCCGATCAGGGTCGCGGTGAGCGTCTTGCCGGTGCCCGGCGGGCCATGGAACAGCGCGCGGTAGCCGGGCTTGAGGCTGCGCGCCAGGCCCCAGTCGCGCAGCAGGGTCTCGCCCTCGCGCATCCAGGCGCAGAGCTGCTGCACCTCGTCCATCACCTCGGGTGCCAGCACCAGGTCGTCCCAGTTCAGCGGGCTCGTGATCAGCTTGGCCGGGAACTGCGCGCTGAAGTCGGGCTTGCGTGCCTCGCCGCTGGCCAGGCGCTGCAGCGCCTCGGCGCTGGGCAGCAGGGCACCGCTGAGCTGCGGTTCACCCGCGGCCGGTGCCTCCAGGCTCAGCAGGTTCTCGCGCGCGAAGGCATGGCCGGCATCGAACAGCGCCAGCAGCGCGATGCGCGCGCCCAGGTCCTCGCCGGCGGCCAGGAAGGCCGCGGTCTCGCCGGTCGGCAGGAAGCCGCCATGCCCCTGCGCCTTCAGCCCGCCGAACTCGGTGAAGCCGCGGTCCAGGTTCTGATTGCGCATGAACAGCAGGTCCAGCATCGCCGGCCGCAGATGCGGCGCCAGCGCCAGCGCCAGCACCGCGCGCTCGCGCGGCCCCAGGCTGAAGCGCTCGACCAGCCCGCCCAGCGCGCTGCCCGCCGGCAGCCGCGGCGGCGCCCCGGCCTCGGCCAGCTCGGCCGGCCGCTGCTGGAAATGCTGCTCCAGCCGCAGGTCCAGCAGGCGCTGCAGCCAGTCCAGTTCCAGCGTCAAGGCCTCGGCATGCTGTTGGTCCATTTCAGCGCCTCCGCATGCCACGGTTGCGTTCCCGCGCGAGCGACGCCGATCCGGCTCCGCCGGGCGGTCGTCGCTGCCCCCTTGCAGGGGGCAGCCGCAGGCCGTAGGGGGTGAGCTTTTCACCGCCAGTCGACATGGATCACTCCTCCCATCCAGGGCAGCCGGATCAGGCCGTAGCTCCAGGGCAGCCGGTCCAGCAGCATGTCGAAGGCGCGCGGCTCGACCTTGAGCCGCCAGCGCGCCGGGCTGGCGGCGCTGTCCGGGCCGGCCTGCTCGGCCTCGGCGTCCAGCACCAGGCGGCCTGGCCGCTGCAGAAAGCTCTCGCGCAGGCCCTCGTTGCGGGTGCTGCCTAAAGCGCCCCAATGCGCGATCAGCGCCTGCAGCAGCTGGTCCAGCTCGGCGCGGCGCTCGGCCTGCAGCGGCGGTGCCTCGGCCAGCAGCGCGTTCGGCGCGGCGCCGCACAGCAGCTTGCTGAGCGGCAGGCGATGCTCGTCTTCGCCGCTCGCTGCCACGTCGCCGCGCACCAGGTACTGCAGGCAGGCCACCGCCTGCGCGCGACCCGGCTCGCCGCGCCATTGCCGGCCGCTCGCGTCGAGCAGGCCGAAGCGGGCGAAGAGTCGCGGCGCATAGGCGGCGAGCAGCACCTGGCCGGCATCGTCCACCCACAGCGGCTGCCCCGCCGGCAGCGGCGCGGGGGCGGGCAGGGCGGCGCGGGACGGTGGCACGCTCGCCGGTGCTGCCAGCGCCTCGCGGCCCAGGCCCAGCCCTTCGACGAAGAGCCGGCGGCACAGGTTTAACCACAGGCGCTCGCGCCGGCGTGGCGTGGCATCGCTGGGCATTGGCGCGGGGTCGAGTCTTGCCAGGCCGAACAGGCGCTGCAGCCGCAGGCGCAGGCCCTCGACCGCGCGGCCGAACTGGGCGCGCAGCAGCTGCCAGCGCTGCGGCTCGGGCGTGGCGCGCAGCCAGCGCAGGCAGGCGCGCGGCGTCTCCAGCAGGCGCGCCAGGCGCAGGCGCTGGCTCCAACCCCAGCGCCCTTGCTGGCAGTCGCGCGCCAGCGCCTGCAGGGCGGTGGGTGGCGCTCGGCGTGCAGGGGATGCCTCGGCCGGTCTGAGCGGCGCGACGGGGGGCGGGGCGGCCGCCGGCGCGGCCTCGGCCTGCTCCTCGCTGCGCTGCCAGCGCGCCCAGGCGGCCCGCCACAGCGCCTGCCAGCCGCTGTGGCTGTCCGGCAGGCGGCGCCCGGCGGCCAGCTCGGCCAGGCTGGCCTCCATCAACAGCGCCTGCAGCCGCGCCAGGCGCGGGCGCCGGCCGGCCGGGCATTGGCGCTGCAGGCGCAGCGCGGTCTGACGCAGCGAATCGGCCCAGGCCATGCCCGCGCCGCCGTCCGGCAGGCCCAGCAGCGCCGGCAGCGCCTCGGGCTCCAGCAGCTCGCTGCAGCGCCGGCGCAGGCGGCGCTGGCGCAGCCAGTCCTGCAGCTGGGCGCGCAGGCCCGGCGCCGGCTGGCGGCCCAGGGTGGCCAGCAGCTGGCGCGCGCGCTCGCGCTGGCGGCTGCCGCTGCGGCCCTCGCGGCGCAGCAGCTCGCCCAGCTTGGCCAGGGCCAGGCGGGCGGGTTCCTGCCGCTCCGAGGTGCCGCCGGATTCGGTGTCGGGGTCGGGTCTTGCCTGGGCCTGCGGCCGACCCAGCACCGCCTCGAACAGCTCGCGCGCCAGCGGATCGTCCGGCGCCGCGCCGCGCGGCGCCGTGGTCGGCTGCAGGGTCTGCCAGCCGCTGCCCAGGGTCTGCTCCAGATCGGCGCGCAGCGCGGCGAAGAGGCGCTGGCGCCAGGCCATGCCGGGCTGGCCGCCGCCCTGGCCCCACAGCGCGCGCAGCGCGGTGGCGCGCAGGCGCTGGCGCAGGCGCAGCGCCTGGTAGGCGCCGATGCGGCCGCCGCGCTGCAGCGGCGCCAGCCAGTCCTCGTCGAGCCGGCCCAGGCCCTCGGCCAGCGCCGGCTGGCGCGCGGCCAGCAGGGCCTGCAGGCCCTCGGGCGGGCTGATGCGGCTCAGGCGCTCCAGCACCAGGCCCTGCTGCGGCGCGCGCTGCAGCTGCTGCCACAGGCGCCGCCCCTGGCGCCGTGCCAGCCGCTCCAGCCAGGCCGACAGGCCCTGGCCGCTGGGCGGCCGGGCCAGCTGCCAGGGCAGGCAGCCATGCAGCAGGAAATGCAGGAACTGCTGCAGCTCCAGCGCCGCGGCGGGCAGGGCCACTGGCGGGCCGGCCGGGCCCAGGGCCCGCGCCAGCGCCGCGTCGATGCGCGCGCGCCAGCGCTCGGGCGGGTCGTCCAGCCGCAGGCGCCCGAGCCGCAGCTCCAGGCGTTCGATGCGCCGGGTCCGGTCGGCCGGCGCCTGGGCATCGAGCGCCTCGGCCAGCAGCGGCAGCAGCCGGCCATGCAGCAGCCGGGTCAGCGGCTCGGCCTGCTCGGGGCTGGCCAGCCGGGCCCGCAGGGCCAGGGTCTCGATCTGATGCCGGTGCGCGCTCATCGCCAGGGCCTCATGCGTCCGAGACGCGGCCGCGCAGCCAGGCGACCAGGGTCGCCGCGCGCTCGTCGACGCGGCGCTGCGCGCCCGCCACGCCGGCATCCTCCAGCAGCGCCTGGCAATGGGCCCGCTTGGCCAGCAGCCAGGCCTGCCACAGCGTCTCGAAGCGCTGCAGCGAGGCGGCGCCGAGCCACAGCAGCTGGCAGCGCAGCTGGGCCGGCGCGGCCTCCAGCAGGCGCGCCTCGGCCAGGCTGCGCAGGCGCGGGTCGGCGCAGCGCGCGGTCCAGCCGGGCAGCACCAGGGTCAGGTGTTGCCGGAAGAAGTCATCCAGGGTCTCGGGCCGCTGATCGGCCGCGCCGGGGCGCAGCAGCAGATGCTCGACCAGGTGCAGGCCCTCGCTGCGCAGCTGCAGCCGGCACAGCGCGCGCAGCAGGGCCTGGGCGCGCCGGGCGGCCGCCTCGGCGCTGGCGAAGCGGCCCAGCGGCCAGCTCCGGCCCTCGGCATCGGGGCCAACGCGCAGCAGCCAGTGGCTGCCCTCGGCGCGGCAGGCAAAGGCCTGCGGCTGCGCCGCCGCGCGCAGCAGCGCGGCATCGCCGCCGGCCGCGCCCAGCCATTCGGCCAGCGGCACGGGTTCCGCCGGTTCCGCGCCATCGCCCGGGGTGAGGGTCAGGACTTGCCAGGCCTCGTCTTCGGGTTCGGTGAGAGTTGCGGGCGAGGGCGGGCGTGGCGGCGGCTCCAGCGGCAGCAGGCCGGCCTCCTGCAGCGGCTGGCTCAGCAGCGGCCCGCCCAGCAGGGCCAGCTGCAGGGCCAGGCGGCGCTGCAGCGGGGCGGCGCGTTCGGGTTCGCGCTCGGGGCCGGGCTGGCTGTAGTCGAAGCCGGCATGGCGCTCGCCGGTGAGGTCCAGCAGCAGGCGCGCGTAGCGGCGTTTGGCGTCCAGCAGGCGCAGCGCCCAGGCGCTCTCGTCCAGGTAGCGCGGCAGGTCCTGCAGCGGGGTCGGGTCCAGCTGTTCGCCATGCAGGGCCAGCAGCTGGTCCAGCGCGCGGGCGCGGCGCTCGGCGCCGGGCTCATGGCCGGCCAGCAGGTCGCTGCCGAAATGCGCCTCGTCCCCGGCCGGCGGCAGGTACAGGGCCTCGATGCCGGGCAGCTGCTGCGCGTTCAGGCGCTCGCACCAGTAGCTGCGCGGATCGGGGTTCTCGATGTCGTACAGCGCGTCCAGGTGCAGGCGCTGCGCGCGCAGCTGGGCCAGCGGATGTTCCAAGAGGGCCAGGTAGCCGGCCCATTGGGCGCGTTGGCCGGGCGGCAGATGGGTCGGCTGCTCGCTGCTCCAGCGCAGCGCCAGCGGCTCGCGGTAGACCTCGGGCAGCTGGCGGCTGGCGGGGTCGTAGCGCGGCACCGGCTCGGGCGCGACGGCCGGCCGTCCCGGCGTGCTTCCTGTCGCGACCGCGCCGTTGAGCGGCGCTGCGCCGGCCTTGCCGGCCCGGCGCAGGTCCTGCAGATGGTGCAGCAGCTCCTGGGCCGGCAGCGGCAGCAGGGCGCCGCCGCGCCGCACCTTCCAGCCTTCCAGATCGGCCGCGCGCTCCGGCCAGCACAGGCGCATGCCCCAGCCCGGGCCGCGCCACAGCAGGGCCTGCGCATCCTCGGGCTCGGCCGCCGCGCCGGCCGGCGCGGGCGTCGGCTGCGCCGGGTCGACCGAGCTCAGCAGCAGGCGCTCGATGCTGCGCAGGCCCGGCACGCGGCGCAGCGCGCGCGCCAGGTCGCTGACATAGAGCCGGCCGGACTGCACGCGCAGCAGCTCGTCGGCCGGCGGCGGCAGATGCGGCCCGGCCGGCTCGGGCATCGCGGCGAGGAAGCGGTCGCAGCCCCGCACCAGCTCGCCCAGCAGGCCGATCAGCTCATGGTCCTCGTCCACCTCCAGCTCGACCTGCAACCGCACCCAATGCGGCCGCAGCAGTTCCGGCAGGCCGCACAGGTCCTCGCCCAGATTGCGCTGGCGCCAGTAGCGCTGCGCCAGCGCGGCGGCCTGGCGGCGCAGCGCGGCGGGCGGCTGCCGGTCCGGCCCCAGCTGGCGCCAGGACCACAGGCCCAGCGGCCGGCCGGCGCCGTCCTCCAGCGCGCTCAGATCGGCATGGCGCGGCGCGGGCTGCTGCGCATGCAGCCAGGCCAGCTGGTCCAGCGCGCTGCAGGGCCGGTGCCGCAGCACCGCCTCGGGCCCATGCAGCGCGAAGCGGCGCGCGGCCGCATCCGGGTCCTCCGCGCCCAGGCCCAGCAGGGCCGGCACCTCGTCCTGGGCCGCATAGATCTCCTCGGTCAGCGCGTAGACCAGGGTCTCGAGCAGGGTGACGCCGGGGTCGTGCAGGTTGTAGTCGGTCCATTGCGCGCCGCTGGCCTGCTGCACCCAGTCCAGCGCCCGCGCGCGCAGGGTCGCGAAGCCGTAGGCGGGCTCGCCCTCGCTCGGCAGTCGGGCGATGCGCTGGACGGGCTGCACGGCGCTCATTTGACGGCTCCGGGCGCGGCCTGGCCGCCTTCCATATGCGGGTCGAACCAGAGCTGGGTCAGGTGGGCCTGGATCAGCTGGCCCGGGCCGAAGTTGCAGCCGCTGCGGATCTGCAGCCGGTAGCTGGCGTCGCGGCCATGGCCGCCGAACCAGCGCAGCTCCAGCCGGTCGCAGCGCCGGCCCCACCAGGCCTGGGTCTGGCGGATGCCGCGGCGCCGCTGCAGCCAGCCGAGGAGGCCGCCGCCGGGGTTGTAGGCGCTCAGCGCGACCGCATGCAGCAGGCCGAAATGGCCGCTGCCGGGCTTGCCGGCGCCGGCCACCACCTCGAAGCCATGGCAGCCATGCAGGTCGCCGCTGAGGTCCTGCCAGCTGCCGTCGGCCAGCAGCGGCGCGCGCTGGGTCTCGCCCCAGCGGCCGCGCCGGCCCTCGCTGGCGGCCACGCCGGCGACGTCCAGCATGTCGCGCGGCTCGCTGCGGCCCAGGCCGACGCGCTGGCGGGCGTCCAGGTTCAGGAGCGGCTGCTCGGTCTCGCCGCCGCCGATCTGCAGCTGGTCCGCGGTGCTGCCCAGGCGCACCCGCCACAGCGCGGCGCCGGGGTTGCGGTCGCGGTAGAAGCTCAGCAGGGTGTCATGGCCGACCGCGGCATAGATCTCCTCGCCGTTCTCGACA
The DNA here is from genome assembly GCF_015624425.1 of Roseateles sp. DAIF2. Classification (NCBI taxonomy): domain Bacteria; kingdom Pseudomonadati; phylum Pseudomonadota; class Betaproteobacteria; order Burkholderiales; family Sphaerotilaceae; genus Roseateles; species Roseateles sp. DAIF2. The sequence goes on from NZ_CP049919.1 coordinate 2,359,746, forward strand.
CTCTTGCGGAAACCCTCATCGCTCATATTGAGCATCGAGTCGATCAGGTCGACGAAATGGCCCTCGCTGGGCAGCTGGCCGGCGCGGAAGTAGCTGCGCAGGGTCTCGCGGTTGCGGCTGGTCATCGGACGGCCTCCGCCGGCAGATCGTTGCCATCGCCGCTGCCGATGATGAAGCTGGCGCCCAGCGCGAGCCGGCCCAGGCCGGTGCTGCGCGGGCTGCTGCTGCGGTCCTCGCCCTGCAGCTCCAGCAGATGGCCGCGGGTCGGCAGGGCCAGGCTGCAGCGCTGCAGCGGGCGCAGCTGGGGCCGGCCCTGCGCGGCGCGGGCGGTGTCGTGCAGCTGGTAGACGCCGGCATCGCTGCGCGTGATGTGCAGCAGCGACAGGCCCAGCACCGCGTCGACCCCGTCCTGGGCGCGCAGATGCGCCTCCAGTTCCTCGGTGCGCAGGGTCCAGTCGAAGCGCGCGGTGATGCCGCCGGGCCGCCAGGGCGAGAGGTAGTCGCGCAGGCTCTGGTTCAGCAGTCGCAGCCGCTCGCCGGCCTGCACGCCGGCGCTCAGGCGCAGGCGGCAGCGCACCTGGATGCGTTCGTAGGCCGGGTTGCGCACCAGCAGGCGTAGGCCCGGCGGGCAGCGCGCGGCGAGGAAATGGCGGATGCGTGCCAGCGTGGCGGCGTCCAGGCGCGGCGCCTCGGTGCCGTCCACCTCCTGGCCCGGCGGCAGCGCCGGCACCACCACCAGGGTGACCAGCGCCTGGGCCGCGTCGGCCGGCAGGCAGACCAGCTTGAAGACCTCGGGAAACTCCTCCAGCACCAGGCGCTCGCAGTCCCAGGCGTTGACCGCGCGGCCGCGGTGGCGCAGGCGCTCGCTGGCGCGCACGCGCAGCGCGGCCTCGTCCTCGGCGGCGCGCCAGTCGAAGCCCGGCAGCGGCTGGCTCAGCCCGGCCAGGCCGGGGATGGCCGGCACCGCGGCCTGCACGCAATGCGCGGGCAGCGGCTGGGCCTCGGCCGCATCGGCCAGGCGGCGCGCGCTGATCGCCTGGGCCCACAGACCCTGCAGCGGCGCCAGCTGCTCCAGCCGCGCATCGCCGGACAGGCGCAGCCAGTACAGCGCCTCGCCGGGGACCTCGCCCTGCGGCGCGCGGCCCTCCAGCGCCGGGCAGCCGGGTGTCAGGCCGTCGGGCAGGTCCAGCATCAGCAGGCCGGTGCGCAGCAGGCCCTCGGTGCCGTCCTGCAGCACCCGGTAGGGCTCCAGCGCGCGCCAGCCCTTGTCGGTCCAGGCGGCCCATTGCAGGCGCGGCGCGGCCTGGTCCAGCGCCTCGCGGGCCAGGCCGCGGTCGAGCTGGAACAGCAGGCTCAGCACCGAGTCCGGCTCCGGGCCGCGCAGGCCGATGTAGAGCTGGCCCTGGCCGGGCCACAGCGGCAGCAGGGCCGGCAGCGATTCACCGGGCGGCGGCCGCAGCGGCGTGCGGCCGAAGGGGCCCAGCTCGATCAGCTGCGGCTGGCTGCCGTCGCCCTGCTGGGGACCGACCGCCGGGATGCGCTCGGCGGCGCTGTAGCTCAGGCTCAGGCTTTCCAGCACCGGGGTGTAGGGCGGCTGCGGCAGCTCGCGCGGCACCAGGCGCCAGCCGCCGCGGCCGTTGTGGCTCAGCACCTCGGTCAGCAGCGGCGGGTACAGCGCATGGCCGAAGGCCGGCGCCAGCAGCTGCAGGCGGAAGAAGCCCTGGCGGCTGGCCGGGCCGTAGTCCGCCAGCGCCGCGGCCTGCGCCGGCGTGACCGCCTGCGGCCGGTGCAGGCGCAGCAGCCGCGCGTCGCCCAGCGCCAGCTGCCGCTGCGCCGCATCGCCCTCGAACAGCGCCAGCTCGCCGGCCTCGCGCCATTGGCCGTCGCTGAGCACGGCGGCACGCACCCGGAAGCGCTCCGGCAGCCAGGGCCCTTGCGGATAGGCGCGGTAATGCCGGGCCAGGCCGCCCGGCGGCAGGCCGGCCCAGCGCAGCTTCAGGCTCAGCGACTGCAACGGCTTGGTCAGCAACTCGGGGCTGCCGAACATCAGATAGGACGCGGTGTCGGGCAGCGGGCCAAAGGGCGCGAAGGGCTTGCCGGCGTCGAGCCGGCCGAGCTGGTTGAACAGGCGCAGGTCGGTCAGCCCGACCACCCGCACCGCCAGCCGCAGCTCCTGCAGGCGCAGCTGCTGCAGCAGGCCCAGGCCGAACAGGCGGCTGCGCCCGCTCAGCAGCAGCTGCAGCACCGGCTGGGCCGGCCAGCCCGGGCCATGCAGGGCCGCACTGCAGGGCACGATGGCTGGCTGCTCGGGCCGCAGGCGCAGGCGCAGCTGCAGGCCCGCCGGGCCACCCTCGGCCGCATCGCGGCGCCGCACCTGCACCTCGTCCAGTTTCAGCCAGCCGCCGGCGGCGCTCAGCCGCGCCTGCCAGAGGCCGCGGAACACGCGGTCGAACACCAGTTCGCGCTCCAGCGGCGCCTGGCCGGCCAGCAGGCTCAGCGGGTCGTCCACCGTGGCCGTCGCCGGCAGTGGCAGCACGCGCCGCGCATGGGTCTGCAGGGCCCGGCGCAGGCCAGTCGGGAAACGCTCATCGGTGGCGCAGAGCCAGAGCGCGAACAGCCGGCCCAGGCGCGGCGCCAGCAGCTCGGCCTCGGCGGTCTGCAGGCAGTCGGCGCACAGGGCCGCGAGCCCGGGGCTGGTCTCGAGCTCGGCGGCCGCGACGCCGGCCTCTTGCAGCAGCGCGCGCCGGGCCGGGTCGAGCGCTGAGGCATCGCCGGGGCCGGCCAGGCGCAGCTCCAGCTCGATGCCGCGCTCGCCGCCGGCCAGGGCCAGCAGGCCCGAACTCAGGGCCAGGCCCAGCTCGGCGTCCGGCGCGCTGCCGCCGCCCAGCACCGGCCAGCTGGGCGCGCGCGGCAGCGCGGCCTGCTGCGGCTCCGGCGGGGCCAGCAGCGCGGCGCGGGCGCGGCTGGGATAGCCATACTCGCGCTCCGGCGAGATCAGCGGGTCATGCTCGAGGCGCAGGCTCAGGAGGCGCGCGACCTGCAGCTGGCCCAGCTCCAACGCCTGCTCGGCGGCGAAGAAGCGGTTGCGGCCATCGGCGGTCTTGCCGGCCTGGAACAGCGCGCCGGCCTCGATGCGCACCGGCTGCAGGCGGCGCGGGTCGCGGCGCAGCAGCAGATGCACGCGGTCGCGGCCGGCCGGGCGCGGCGCGAACCCCAGGCGCTCGTGGTAGTAATGGCGGATCAGGCGCTCGCCGAAATCGTTCAGCGGCGCGCGGCCATGGTCCAGCAGGCGCAGCAGGCCCAGCAGCAGGCCGGTGGCCGGCTCGTGATGGCCGCCGCCCAGGCTCTCAACCAGGGTCTCGCGGGCCAGCGCGGCGGCCTCGGCCTGCAGCCGGCCCAGCACCAGCCAGAGCTCGCGCAGGCGCCGCGCCAGCAGCGCGCGCGGCGGCGGCTCGACCGCCGCGCTGCTCTCCAGGCCCCAGGCCGGATGGCGCGGCAGCGCGGCCTGGCGTGGATCGTCGACGCGGCGAAAGGCCGCCGACAGGACCAGCAGCAGCGGGCCGGCGCGCTGGGCGATGCGCTGGCGCAGCAGGGCCTGCACGCGCGGCGCGGCGTCCAGCCCCTGCAGCCATTCGTCGAGCCGGCCGGCCAGGGTCAGGCATTGCTTCCATTGCTGGGCGGGGCCGAGGCGGGTCCAGTCGTCGGGCGCATCGGTGGCGGGCTGCGGGCCGGCCGGCGCGGCGGCCAGCTCGGCCAGCAGCAGGCTGGGGTCGGTGCGCAACACCGCGGCCCAGTCGCCGCGCGGGCTGCCGGCCTCGTCGACGAAGCGCAGGCGGCGCGCCAGCGCCAGGCTCAGGGCCAGGCGCTCGGCCAGGCTCCATTCGTCCGGCCGCAACCGGGCGCCGTCGGGCGCGGTGGCGCCGCGCTCGCGCTGCTCGGTGCCGCTGCGCATGCGGGTGATCATCAGCGGGCCTCCACCGGCTGGCTGGCCTGGTCCAGATAGAGCGGATAGACCAGGTTGTGGCGGGTGTTGGTGCTGCGGATGCGGTAATGCAGGTTCAGCTCCAGCCGCGCCATGTCGTCGGCGGCGATGCGCGCCTCGATCTGCTCCAGCTCGACCCGCGGTTCGTAGAACAGCAGGGCCTTCTCCAGCATGTCCTTGATCGCGGTGAGGGTCTGCTCGTCGGCGTTCTCGAACAGCATCTGGTGCAGATGGGTACCGTAACCGGGCTGCATCACCCGCTCGCCGCAGCGCGTGGCCAGCAGTAGGCGCAGGCTCTCGGCCACGTCCTGCTCGTTCTCGACCAGCAGCGCCCGGCCCTCGGCATCGAAGCGCGGCGGAAAGCTCCAACCCCGGCCAAGGAAACTCATCTTGCTCGCTCCGTCATGTAGCGTGTCCATTGCGACGCGGCCGACGGATCAAGCCCAGCGGCGCCCGAGGATCCGGCTTTGCCGGGCCTGCGGGCGCGCCCCCTTGAGGGGGCCGGCGAAGCCGGTAGGGGGTGGTCCATCCTCAGCCTCCGATCAGGACGGTGAAGAAGCCGAGCACGATGCTGCCGCCATGGGCGGTGGTGTCGCCGACGCGGGCGGCCGGCTTGCCGCCGATCAGCACGGTGGCCGAGCCCTTGACGATGCTGTCCGGCGGACCGACGCAGACCGCGTTGTCGCCGACCACCGCGGCCGGCAGCTTGCCGATCAGCACGCTGGGCACGCCGGGGCCGATCACTGGCCCGCCGACATGCGGAATCGGCGGCAGGCCCGGGGTCTGCATCGGGCAGCTGTGCATGTCGGTCAGACGGGCGGCGGGCGGCATGGCGGGCTCCGGTCAGTTGATCATCACCAGCGAGCCCTTGACCGTGGTCTGGCCCGAGGCGGAGAGTTCGGCGCTGGCCGCGCCCTTGGCGGTGAGGCCCATCTGGGCCTCGCAGCTGATGTTCATGCCGCTGGCCTTGATGTCGGCCTTGGCGTCGAGCTTGATCGCGCCGCCGGCCTCCAGCGAGATGCCGCCCTGGGCGCTGAGCTTGATGTCCTTGGGGCTGTCCAGGGTGATGCCGGCGCTGTCGAGCTTGATGCTGTTGCCATGCTGGTCCTTGACCAGGATGCTCTTGTCCTTGTCGTCCAGCACCAGTTGGTTCTTGGCCGGTGTGGTCAGGGTGATGATCTTGTCGGCCTCGTTGAACTCGAAGCGGTGCTGGCAGCGGGTCACCAGGGCCTTGGTGTCGTTCTCGGCCGCTAGCGCATAGGGCGGGGTGCGGGCGCTGCTGTAGAGGCTGCCCAGCACGACCGGGTGGCAGGGGTCCTCGTTGAGATAGCCCAGCAGCACCTCGTCGCCGACCTCGGGCAGGAAGAAGGCGCCGAAGCCGCTGGAGGCGTGGAACTGCAGCAGCCGGGCCCAGACGCCCTCGGTCTCGCATTGCCAGGTCGGCAGGCTGACCTGGATCTTGTTCTCGCCCTCGGGGTCGCCGTCGAGCTTCAGCACCTTGCCGATCTGTAGGCCGCCGACGCCGGGCAGCAGGCCGGCGCCGGGCGGCACGCTGATGTCGGCGCGCTGCGCATGCCATTCGGGATCGAGGCCGAACTCGGCCTGGGTGATCCAGTTGCCGTTCTCCAGCTGGTGCTCGACCGCGCTGAGGTAGACCGAGCCGGCGAAGCGTGCGCCGACGCCGGCCAGCTCCACCACCGCGCCGGGCTTGGCCAGGGCCGAGCCCTGGAAGCTCATGCGCCCGCGCACCCGCGCCAGCGCGGCGCGCAGCTGGGTGGCCTTGGCCCAGGCGTCCAGCATCTGCTGCTCCTGCGGCGCGCTGCTCTGCAGCTGCAGGCTGTCGGGCGCGGCGACCGCGGCCAGCTTGGCGCCGTCCAGATTGCCCTGCTGGCCGACGCTGGTGCTGGCGCTGCTGGCGCTCTGCACCAGGGCCTGGCTGTTCAGGCTCCAGGAGCTGGCCTGCACCGCGGTCCATTGGCTGCGCGCGTCGATGTCGGCGCTGAAGTCGATCAGCTCGTCGCCCCAGGCCACGCTGAGCACCGCCGCCTCGGCCTTGGGCGGCTGGACGCTGACCTGGCCGTCCGCCACCTGCACCACCAGGCCCAGCACCTGGGCGCGCGAGAGCATGAAGTCCCAGTCGCTGCAGTAGTACTGCACCAGCTCCTTGTGCGTGACCGGGGTGTCGGCGACATCGGCGCCGAGGCCGGCGCGGCCGATCAGGTCCTGGATGATCGCGCTGTCCTTCTGGTCCACATAGTTGGCGCTGCGCCGGCCCAGGGTCATCTTGCAGGCCTTGTCGCGGCATTCCAGCACCAGGCGGGCCTCGTTGTTGCTGCCGATCTTCAGGCCGTGGCGCACCAGCAGGCCGCTGAAGATCTGGGTCTCGTCGTCGCCATAGCCGGCGCGGATCGAGATCTCGGCGCCGGGCTTGAACAGCGCGCCGTCGCTGAGCGGCATCTTGCCCTCGGGCATGTCGCCGTCGGCCAGGGTGATGCGGGCCCAGGGGATCGCGTTCAGCGCGCTGCGCACCGTGACGCCGAGCAGGGGCAGCCCCTCCTGCTCGCTGCCGTCGCAGCTGAGCACCAGGCGCAGCGCGCCGTCGCTGTGGTCGCTGGGTTTGGCGGCCATTGCGTCTCAGCCCAGCGGCGGGAAATGCAGGCGCTGGCCCGGCTCCAGCCGGCGGAACTCGCGCAGGCCGTTGAAGCGGGCCACCTGGGGGTAGTAGCGGCTGTCGCCATAGATGCGCAGGCACAGCAGGGGCAGGGTGTCGCCGGCGCGTACCTCGACCGAATGGCTCAGGTCGGGCGAGCTGCGGTTGGCGGTCAGCTGGCCCTGCCGGGCGGTGACGAAGCCGACGAAGCCGAGGTCGGACTTGGCGCGCAGCGGCGCGCCGCTGGGCTTGAACAGGGTGTACTGGGTGCTGATCTTCTGCAGCCGGCCGTAGAAGATCAGCGTGCCCCAGAGGATCTGCACATGGTAGGGCTCATGCTTGGCGCCGTCGTAGTCGTAGATGATGCGGCTGAGCGCCTCGATCTGGCCGGCCACCTCGGCCGGCGCGTCGTTGCCCGGCGGCACCGGCACGACGCCGGTGCCGTCGAAGGTCAGCGAGAAGCTGATCTTGTCCGGCTGCACCGCCGAGAAGCGCGCCGGGTTGCCGGTCTGGCCCAGGGTCGGGCGGGTGTTGTAGCAGATGCGCCGCTCATGGCTGAACTCGGACGGGTTGATCACCAGCTTGTAGTTGCGCTTGTCCTCGACATAGACCTTGCCGTCGCTGCCGATGCTGCAGCGGGTGATCGTCATCGACTGCTTGGTGCCGTTCGCGGTCGCCATCTCAGCGCTCTTTCAATTGCTGCAGCTGCTCCAGCAGCCAGACCCGGCATTCGGCCAGGATGTCCTGCTTGAGCTGTTCGCGCTTGCCGTCGCCGTCGCCGCAGCAATCGTCGTCCTCGGGTTCCTCGTCCTCGTCGTCGGCCTCGGCGGCCTGGCGGCCGCGGGCGATCTCGGTGTCGAGCAGCAGTTGGCGGATCTCGAGCGGCATGTCGGGTCGTCCTTCAGTCGGGGCTGCCCAGGGTCTGGTAGGCCAGCTCGATGGTCTCGATCGCGGCCTCGTTCTTGGTGGAGCCGAAGCCGTCCACCTCCCAATGCACCGGGTAGGCGTTGCGGCACCACCAGACCAAGAGCGGCTGGCCGTTCTCGTTGAGCAGCTGCACCTTGACGCTGGCGAGCTTGATCGGCTCGGCGAAGCCGCCCTCCAGCACCTTGGCGCACCAGCGCAGCAGCGGCGACTTGCGCGCCACCAGCGCGCGCTTCAGGCTGAGCCGGCGCGCCTGCGGCTGGCCGGGCAGCTGATGCACGAAGCGGTTCTCGCCGCCCTCGGCCAGCTCCTCGACATCGAGCTGGCTGCCCAGGCCCGAGACCTCCTGGAAGGCGAGCTGCAGCGGGCCGCCCTGGTCGGGCAGGCCCATGAACTCGACCTTGAAGGCGAAGGCGACCGGCAGCTTGTCGCCATCGGCGGCGGCCGCGGGGGCTCGGGTGGCCATGGCGCGCCGCCCGCTCAGGCGTTGGCGATCGTCAGGCCCTCATGCGCGATCTCGATGGTCTCGACCGCAACCTCGTTGCCCTCGGCCTTCAGATCGGTGCCGGTGATCTTGGTCGGCCAGGCATTGGTCAGGGTCCAGACCATGGTCGGCTTGCCTTCCTCGTCGAGCAGGCTGATCGTCACCGGGACGCGCTTGACCGTGTTCATCTTGATCTTGTTGAACCAGTCCCAGAACTTGTTGTCCGACTTGAAGACGCCCTTCTTCATCGTGACATTGCCGTACTTCTTCAGGCCCGGCATCTTGGTGGGCGCGAACACCGGGCTGTCGCCATGGCGGTATTCGATCGGCTGGGCCTCGACGTCGAGGCCCGAGACCTCCTCGAAGGACAGCACGGCCGAATCCCATTTGACCTGGAAGTAGAACTTGGGCAGGGGCCAGACATTGGTCGATTGCTTGGAGCCGTCATCAGCCATGAGATTTCTCCGTTGGGGGTTTCTTGTCGCTCAAGGCCTCAGGACTTGGGCATCTGCTGCTGGAAGGTGATCTCGATGAACTCGGCCGGCCTGACCATCGCCACCAGCACGGTGACGCGCAGGATGCCCTCGAGGATGTCGTCCGGGGTCATGGTCTCGCCCAGGCCCACATGTACGCTGAAGGCGTCCTCGGGCACCGCGCCCATCAGGCCGCCGCGCTTCCACACGCTGGTGAGGAAGTTGCTGATCATGCTTTTGATCGTGACCCAGGTATTGGCCACATTGGGCTCGAACACCATCGCCTTGGCGGCCAGGCGGCAGCTCTCCTCCAGCATGATCATCGTGCGGCGCACGTTGACATAGCGCCAGTCTAGGCTGTTGCCGTCCAGGGTGCGCGCGCCCCAGACCAGCACGCCCTCGCCGATGAAGGCGCGGATCGCGTTGATGCTCTTGCCCTGGGCGGTGACGTTCAGGTCCTCCTGCTGCTCGGAGGAGATGCTGACCGTCGGCGAGATCACGCCGGCCAGGCTGACGTTGGCCGGCGCCTTCCAGACGCCGCGCGTGTTGTCGACCATCGTGTAGATGCCGGCCATCGCCGGGCTGGGCGGCATCACGTTGAGCTGGCGTCGCGCCTCGGTCAGCACGGTGTTGAACAGCGGGCTGATGCGGGCCAGGGTCTTGTTCAGCAGGCTCTTGCGCGCCAGCACCGCGGCAGCCAGATCGTCGGTGCTCAGCGGCTTGGCGTCGGGCTTCTGCTCGGCCTTGACCTGGGCGGCAAAGTCGGTCGTGATGCCGTCCACCGCGTCGTACAGGGCCTTGATGGCCGGGCCGGTGTCGGCCGGCGCGGTGGCCTCCAGCTTCAGCTCGGCGCGCAGCAGGGTCTTCAGCAGCTCGGCGCTGTCGGGCGCGATGTTCTCGAAACTGAGCTCCTTCTCGCCGACCACCGTGGTGTTGAGCCAGGGGTAGTAGGACGAGGCGAAGTCGAGGAAGTTGATGCCCAGGCCGTTGCGGAACTGGGCCACCGGGTCGCCGCTGGGGAATTCGCGCGGCTTGTCGCCGTTCCAGACGTCCAGGATCGCGACGCGGTTGCGCATCACATAGCCGCAATGCGCGAGCATGGCCTCCTGCAGGTCGTAGCAGATGTTCTGGCCGAGGCGCACCGCCTCGGGGATCAGCAGCATCGTCGGCTCCTGCTCCTTGATCAGCTCGGCGATGCCCTTCTTGAACTGGTCGGGGTCCAGGTCCTGGCTGTAGTCGCCGACCGAGACGATGTAGCAGGGGCCGCCGCCGTTCTGGAAGAAATGGCGTAGCGCGTTGTACAGGCCGTAGCTGCCGCCGGCGCTGCCGTCGACCTGGGCCAGCGCATAGCCCTTGGCGCTCTCCGGCTTGTCGGGCAGGGTGAGGGCGCGGAAGTCGATCCGGTCGGTCGCCTCGGCCAGCTTGAACAGCGGCTTGGGCGGGCCGCCGAAGTACTGGTGGTACTCGGCCATCGAGCTGATGCGCCAGGGGCGCAGCAACAGCGGCGTGTTGCGGTTGTCCGCCTTCTCGGTGTAGCCGACGAAGGCCGGCACCGCGGTGGCCACCTCGACCACGGAGTTCGGAAAGGCGTTCTTCTCGACGATGTAGACGCCCGGAGTTTTCATCACACCCATCTGGTTCTCCTGGTTGGGTCAGCGACTGACAAAGATCTCGGTGACGGCGATATGGCCGCCCTGGGGACTGGGTTCGCGCTGCAGCCCGCGCGGGGCCGCCGCCGGCAGGCGCTGGCGCAGCAGCTTGGGCGGCTGGCTGGCCGCGTCGCGCAGCTGGAAGCGGTGCGGCGACTGCTCGGCCAGCGCGAGGGCCGAGCGAGAACGGATCACGAGGGCCAGCCGGCCGTCGGGCAGCCGCTCCTCGCTGGGCGGCTCGAACTGCACGGCGGCGCCGGCATCGACCAGCTCCGGCCGGTGCTCGCGCCAGTCGCCCAGCAGCAGGTACTTCCAGACCGTGCGGCGCGCCGGCAGATCCAGCTCGACCGCGCCGCCGAGGCGGGCGCGCCAGACGGTCTCCTCCTCGCCATCGTCCGCCTCGAACAGCGGCAGGCTCAGCGCCGGCAGCTCGCCGGGCTCGGTGTAGAGCGCGAAGGCCGGGTCGGCGCAGTCCAGGCTGAAGCGCAGCGCGCGCGGCGCGCGCTCGATCCAGAGCCGCTCCAGCGCCAGCGCGTCCGCATGCACCGCCAGGCCATGGCCGTTGCAGCGCAGCAGCAGGCGGTGCGCCGTCAGCGCGCGCCAGGTCTGGGCGTCGGGTGTGAAGCGCAGGCTGCGCGCCAGGCCGTCGGCGAAATAGCCATGCCGCACGCGGGCGCTGCCCAGCAGGGTGTAGGTTATCGGTCTCATGAGCTCAGGCCCCGCGCGTCGAGCTCGCGCACCAGCGGTTCGCGGGTGTCGATATGCTGGCCGTCGACGCTGATCATGCGCACGCGGTACAGCACCGAGGGCAGGTAGCGCCCGCTGTGGATGCCCCAGAGGCTGTGCATCTCGGAGCTGCTGAGGTTCTCGATGTTCAGCACCAGGCGCTCCAGGCGCTTGTCCAGTCCCGGCGTGTTGTGCTGGTCCAGCACCGGATGGGACTGGAAGAAAGCGATCGCGCCGGACAGGAACTTCAGCGCCTCCGGGTAGCTGGTGCCGCTGAAGTTGGCCGCGCACATCACCAGCAGGTTCAGGTAGACCGGCGCCGGCATCAGCAGCTGACCCGGGCTCAGGCCCAGGTTCTGGCCCGTGCCGGCGCGGTGGGCCACGCTGTCGCGCTCGACACCGGCCAGGAACAGCACCAGCTTGTTCGCCACCAGCGGCACCAGGCCGCCGTTCTGCTCATGCAGGTTCGACAGCACCGCGAGGTCCTCGTCGACCTGGAAGCGGCGACGCAGGTGCTCGTTGAGTTGCCCGGCCATCTGGCTCAAGGCGGCGTCGATCATGGTGGCGGGTCTCCGGCGGGGCGTGGTGGCGATGCCGCAAACTTAGTGCCGCCGGCCGGCGCCGCCTATCGGCGCGCGGCTGATTCCGCATCGGCGATTTGCTGAGGGGGTATTCCCAGGGGTCAGGTCTTGCCTGCGGCGAGGCACGGGCCGATGCTGCGGGTCGACCCCTAGGAAAAATTCTGAGGCAGGAAGGGCCTTTCGGCTCAGCAATGCGGCGGCCGGGCATCCAGGCTGGAGAGGCCCTCGCGCAGCGCGAAGCGGGTCAGCTCGGCGATGCCCTGGATGCGCAGCTTGCTGAACACATGCTCGCGGTGGGTGGCCACGGTCTTGGCGCTCAGGTGCAGCTGCTCGGCGATCTGCTGCGCGCTGTAGCCCTCGGACAGCAGCTGCACCATCTGGCGCTCGCGCGGCGTCAGCCGGCCCAGGGTCGAGGCGCCGGTCGGCGCCGACGCGGGATGGCGGTAGTTGTCCAGCACCGCGCCGACCAGCTCGCCGCTGAGGAAGAGCTGGCCGGCCATCACGCGGCGCACGCCGCGCGCCAGCTCGTCGAAGGAGTTCTCCTTCAGCACATAGCCGTTGGCGCCGGCGTCCAGCGCGGCCTGCACCTGCTGCGGCAGCTGGTGCGCGGAGACGCATAGCAGCTTGCAGCTCAGGCCCGGCTCGGCGCGGATGCGGCGGATCGCCTCGATGCCATTCATGCGCGGCATCGCCAGGTCGACCAGGGCCACGTCGGGCTGAAGCTCGCGCACCAGGCGCACCAGCTCCATGCCGTCGCGGGCCTCGGCGACGACCGCGATGTCCGGCTCGCTGCGCAGCAGGGCGCACAGCCCCTCGCGCACCAGGCGGTGGTCGTCGGCGATGATGACGCGGGTCTGCAGGGCCGCGGGTCTCATGGGGTGGCCGGGGCGCGAGCCCGCCCTGGACCGAAGGGCTGACATGCCAGCATGACTCTTTCTCCCTGATCTTGCACTGCAGCGTTGGCAATGCGGGCGCAAAGAGTAGGAGGCCGCGGCCGGCCCGGTCAATCTGTCAGGTCCTACAAGGTCGGCCCTGGCGGGTTTGGGGCAGAAAATCCGTTGTTGCTCCCGCCAGGGCCTCGGAGGCCGGGATCGCTTCCGTCGCGAGCCGGCGCCAGGCTAGGCGGCCGGAGCGCAGGGACCGGAACGTACTTCCTGTACGTGAGGATCCCGAGCATCCGGCCAACGACGCATGGCGGCGGCGCAGTAGGAAGCTCAGGCCGCCAGCAGTTGGCGCAGCACAAAGGGCAGGATGCCGCCGTGCCGGTAGTAGTCGACCTCGATCGCGGTGTCGATGCGCAGGGTCAGGGCGCGCTCGACGCGGCTGCCGTCGGCGCGGGTGATCACCAGCTTGGCGTCGCGCTGGGCGCTGAGCTCGCCCTCGATCTGGATGTCGATCAGCTCGTTGCCGGTCAGGCCCAGGCTTTCCCAGCTGTCGCCGGCCTTGAACTGCAGCGGCAGCACGCCCATGCCGACCAGGTTGGAGCGGTGGATGCGCTCGAAGCTCTTCGCGACCACGGCCTTGATGCCCAGCAGCTGCGTGCCCTTGGCGGCCCAGTCGCGGCTGGAGCCGGTGCCGTATTCCTCGCCGCCGAAGATCACGGTCGGGGTGCCGGCGGCGATGTACTGCATCGCGGCGTCGTAGATGTACATCTGCTCGCCCTGGCGCTCGCCCGGCTGCTGGAACAGGGTCAGGCCGCCTTCCTCGCGGCTGCCGTCGGCCTTGGGCGGGATCATCAGGTTCTTGATGCGCACGTTGGCGAAGGTGCCGCGCATCATCACCTCATGGTTGCCGCGACGCGAGCCGTAGCTGTTGAAGTCGGCCTTCAGCACGCCCTGGGCCAGCAGGTACTGGCCGGCGGGCGAGCTTTCCTTGATCGAGCCGGCCGGCGAGATATGGTCGGTGGTGATCGAGTCGCCGAACAGCGCCATCACGCGCGCGCCGCTGACCCCGGCGGCGGCGAACACCGGCACCTGGGTGAAGCCCTCGAAGAAGGGCGGCTGCGCGATGTAGCTGCTCTTGGGCCAGTCGTAGACCTGGCCGTCGACGCCCTTGATGGCCTGCCAGAGCTTGCCGGGCTTCTTGTCGACCTGCTCGTAGTTCTGCTTGAAGGCCTTGGGGTTCATCGCGTACTTCATCAGCGCGTAGACCTCGTCGCTGGTGGGCCAGATGTCGCCCAGGTAGATGGGCTTGCCCTTCTTGCCCAGGCCGACCGGCTGGGTCATCAGGTCCACCGTCACATTGCCGGCGATCGCATAGGCCACGACCAACGGCGGCGAGGCCAGGAAGTTGGCCTTCAGGTTCGGGTGGATGCGGGCCTCGAAGTTGCGGTTGCCCGACAGCACCGCGGCGCAGACCAGGTCGTTGGACGTGATCACCTCGTTGAGTTCGGCGGTCAGGTCGCCGGCATTGCCGATGCAGGTGGTGCAGCCGTAGGCGGCCAGGTTGAAGCCCAGCTTCTCGAGGTAGGGTAGCAGGCCGGCCTTCTCCAGGTACTCGGTGACGATGCGCGAGCCGGGGGCCAGCGAGGTCTTGATATGGGGCTGGACCTTCAGGCCCGCCTCGACCGCCTTCTTGGCCAGCAGGCCGGCGGCCAGCAGCACGCCGGGGTTGGAGGTGTTGGTGCAGGAGGTGATCGCGGCGATCAGCACGTCGCCGTTGCGGATGTCCAGGCCGCTGTCGGTCTTGAAGACCCGAGGCAGCTTCTCGGCCGGCTGGTTGAAGCCGTTCTCGGCCACCGGGCGGCTGAACAGATCGGCGAACTTGTTGGACAGATGGGTGATCTCGATGCGGTCCTGCGGGCGCTTCGGGCCGGCCAGCGAGGGCACGACCTCGCCCAGGTCCAGCTTGACCACCGAGCTGTAGTCGATCTCGCCGGCCTGGGGCACGCCGAACATGCCCTGGGCCTTGAAGTAGCCCTCGAAGGCCTCGATCTCGGCCTGGGTGCGGCCGGTGCCGCGGAAATAGTCCAGGGTCTTGCCGTCGACCGGGAAGAAGCCCATCGTCGCGCCGTACTCGGGCGCCATATTGGCGATGGTCGCGCGGTCCGGCACGCTGAGGCTTTCGGTGCCGGGGCCGAAGAACTCGACGAACTTGCCGACCACCTTGTGCTTGCGCAGGATCTCGGTGACGGTCAGCACCAGGTCGGTGGCGGTGACGCCCTCGCGCAGCCGGCCGGTCAGCTCGAAGCCGACCACGTCCGGGGTCAGGAAATAGACCGGTTGGCCCAGCATGCCGGCCTCGGCCTCGATGCCGCCGACGCCCCAGCCGACCACGCCGATGCCGTTGATCATCGTCGTGTGGCTGTCGGTGCCGACCAGGCTGTCGGGGTAGTAGACCTTCTCATCCTTCTTACCGGTCTTGTGCACGCCGCGTGCCAGGTATTCCAGGTTCACCTGGTGCACGATGCCGAAGCCCGGCGGCACGACGCCGAAGGTGTCGAAGGCCTGCATGCCCCATTTCATGAACTCGTAGCGCTCGCGGTTGCGCTCGAATTCCAGCTTCATGTTCAGGTCCAGCGCCTTCTTCGTCCCATAGTGGTCGATCATCACGCTGTGGTCGACCACCAGGTCCACCGGCACCAGCGGCTCGATCGCCTTCGGGTTCCTGCCGGCGGCGGCTGCGACATTGCGCATCGCGGCCAGGTCGGCCAGCAGGGGTACGCCGGTGAAGTCCTGCAGCACCACGCGGGCGACGACGAAGGGGATCTCCTCGTTGCGGGCCGCGGTCGGGCCCCAGTTGGCCAGCTGGGCCACATGCTCGGGCGTCACCTTCTGGCCATCGCAGTTGCGCAGCACCGACTCCAGCACGATGCGCAGCGAGACCGGCAGGCGCTTGACCTGGGGGAACTGCTTGCTCAGCTTGGGCAGCGAGAAGTAGCGGCCGCCGCGCCCGGAGGGCGTCTGGAACTCGGCAATCGTGTTGGCGAAGGCGTGGCGGGTGGCTGGGCTGGCTGCGGGCATGCGTTGCTCCTATGTGATGGCGTGCATTGTGGCCAAGTTGGGCACAATTTGGGATGAAACACGGGCGCTAAGCGCCGTCTTGCGGCAGCATCGCTACGTCGGCCGCCTCTTTGGGGTAGGGCGGCCCGGGCCTCGGGGCTGGTAAATCGGGTATCGAAAGGTTTCCAGCGTCCGCCAAAGGCCCTGGTTTCGCGTTCAATACGCACCCCGACAGGAGTCTTGAGTCATGAAGAAACACCTAGTTCTAGCCACGGGCCTGGCGCTTTGCGCCCTGGCCGCGCAAGCCACCGACGTAGGCGTTTCCGTCAGCGTGGGGCAACCCGGCTTCTATGGCCGCATCGATATCGGCAATATGCCGCGCCCGCAGCTGATCTACGCGGAGCCGGTCTACATCCAGCGCCAGCCGCGGGTGGTGTACGAGCCGATCTATCTGCGCGTGCCGCCCGGCCACGAGAAACACTGGGGCAAGCATTGCGGGCGCTACAACGCCTGCGGCCGCCCGGTCTACTTCGTGCGCGACAACTGGTACCGCGATGTCTATGTGCCGCAGTACCGCCGTGACCATGGCGACCGCCGCGACTGGGACGAGCGTCGCGACGGCCGGCGCGGTGACGACGACCGTGACCACCGCGGCCATGGCAAGGGTCACGGCAAGGGCCATGACCGCGATCACGACCGCGGCAACCGGCACGGCCACCGCCACGACTGACGCCGGCTAGGCCAGGCCGGCTCGTTCCAGCATTGCGTGCAGCAGCACATTGCAGCCCGCGGTGATGTGCTCGGGCTTGGCATCCTCGATCTCGTTGTGGCTGATGCCGTCCTTGCAGGGGATGAAGATCATCCCGGCCGGCGCCAGCCGGGCCATGTAGACGGCGTCGTGGCCGGCGCCCGAGACGGCCGGCATGTTCGAGTAGCCCAGCGCCTCGGCCGACTTGGCGACGGCCGCCACGCAGTCCGGGTGGAAGGGCTGGGCCGGATAGGCGCTGACCGGCTGGATCTCGATGGCCAGGCCGGTCTGCTCCGACAGCCTGGCCGCGACGCCGCGGATGTCGGCGTCCATCGCGTCGCACAGCGCGTCGCTGGCATTGCGCAGGTCGATGCTGAACTTGACCCGGCCCGGGATCACGTTGCGGCTGTTCGGGTGTACCTGCACCATGCCCACCGTGCCGCGACCATGCGGCGGGTGGCGGTGCGCACAGGCGACCACTTCCTGCATCAGCGTGCTCGCGACCTGCAGCGCGTCCTTGCGCAGCGCCATCGGCGTCGGGCCGGCATGGGCCTCCATGCCGGTGACGGTGCAGTCGTACCAGCGGATGCCCAGCACGCCGGTCACCACGCCGATGGTTTTGTCATGGTCCTCCAGCACCGGACCCTGCTCGATATGGGTCTCGAAATAGCTGCCGATCGGGTGCTCGCCCGGTTCCTCGGGGCCGATGTAGCCGATGCGCTCCAGCTCCTCCCGTACCGACTTGCCCTCGGTGTCTTTCGCCGCATAGGCATGCTCC
Organism: Roseateles sp. DAIF2; assembly: GCF_015624425.1. NCBI lineage: Bacteria > Pseudomonadati > Pseudomonadota > Betaproteobacteria > Burkholderiales > Sphaerotilaceae > Roseateles > Roseateles sp. DAIF2. The sequence goes on from NZ_CP049919.1 coordinate 2,376,682, forward strand.
AGGGTGAAGGCCTTGGCGAACACGCCCGAGCCCATCATCACCGGCACGAAGCGCGAGCCTTCCTCGTTGGTCCAGAAAGCCACCTCGATCGGCGCCTCGGTCTCGATGCCGTGGTCGTTGAGCGTGCGCACCACCTCCAGCCCGGCCAGCACGCCGTAGTTGCCGTCGAACTTACCGCCGGTCGGCTGGGTGTCGATATGGCTGCCGGTCATCACCGGGGGGAGGGCGTTGTTGCGGCCGGGGCGGCGCATGAAGGCATTGCCGATCTTGTCCACCGTGACCGTCAGGCCGGCCTCGCGCGCCCAGCGCGTGACGAGGTCGCGGCCCTGCTGGTCCAGGCTGGTCAGGGCCAGGCGGCAGACGCCGCCCTTCTCGGTGGCGCCGATCTGCGCCAGCTCCATCAGCGAGGCCCACAGGCGCCCGCCATTGACGCGCAGCTTGTCGATCTCGGACTTGGTCTTCATGTCCATGATGTACTGCTCCTTAGCGGGCCACGGCGGTCGGGGCCAGGTCTTGCGCGCGTGCCTGCGCGGCGGCGAAATTCGGGCCGAAGGCGGGGCGCTTCAGGTAGCGGCCGCGGCCCGGCTCGGCGCGCAGATCGCCATTCGCGTAGGCGATCACGCCCTGGCTGATCGTGTGGCTGGGAATGCCGCGCACGGTGCGGCCCTCGAAGATATTGAAGTCGCCCTTGCTGTGCTGGGTCCTGGCCGAGATCGTCTTCGAGCCCTGCGGGTCCCACAGCACCAGGTCGGCATCGGCGCCCTCGCTGATCGAGCCCTTCTGCGGGTAGAGGTTGAACAACTTGGCGGTGTTGCTCGAGGTGATCGCGACGAACTCAGCAGGCGTCAGGCGGCCGCTGTTGACGCCGGCGTCCCAGATCACCGCCATGCGCTCCTCGATGCCGCCACAGCCGTTCGGGATCTTCGCGAAGTTCTCGACGCCGGCGGCCTTCTGCTGGGCGCAGAAGGTGCAATGGTCGGTCGCGGTGGTGTGCAGCTGGCCGCTCTGCAGGCCGCGCCAGAGGAATTCCTGGTGGATCTTGGGGCGGAAGGGCGGGCTCATCACATGGGCCGCGGCGCTGGCGAAATCGGGGTGGCGGTAGACGCTGTCGTCGATCAGCAGATGGCCGGCCAGCACCTCGCCATAGACCCGCTGGCCGCGCGCGCGGGCGCGGGCGATCGCCTCGGCCGCCTCGATGCATGACACGTGGACGATGTAGATCGGCACGCCCAGCACATCGGCGATCGCGATCGCGCGGTTCGCGGCCTCGCCCTCGACCATCGGCGGGCGCGACAGCGGATGCCCCTCCGGCCCGGTGATGCCCATCTTGGACACCTCCTGCTGCAGCAGGTAGACCAGCTCGCCGTTCTCGGCATGCACGGTGGGCATCGCGCCCAATTCGAGTGCGCGCTTGAAGCTGTTCACCAGGGTCTCGTCGTCGCACATGATGGCGTTCTTGTAGGCCATGAAGTGCTTGAAGCTGTTGATGCCTTCCTCCTTCACGAGGCGGCCCATGTCGGCATGCACCGACTCGCCCCACCAGGTGACCGCGACATGGAAGCCGTAGTCCGCGGCCGATTTCTCGGCCCAGCCGCGCCAGGTCCGGTAGGCCTCCATCAGCGGCTGCTGCGGGTTCGGGATCACGAAGTCGATGATCGAGGTGGTGCCACCGGCCAGGCCCGCCGCCGTGCCGGTGAAGAAGTCGTCCATCGTCACCGTGCCCATGAAGGGCAGCTGCATATGGGTGTGCGGGTCGATGCCGCCTGGCAGCAGGTACTGGCCGGAGGCGTCCAGGGTCTGGCAGCCGGCGGGGGCCAGGTCTTGCGCCCGCGCGCCGACGGCGGCGATCTTGCCGCCGAGGCACAGCACATCGGCGGCGAACTCGCGGTCGGCATTGACGACGGTGCCGCCGCGGATCAGGAGGGCAGGGCTGCTGCTCATGGTGCGGGTCTCCTAGCGCTGCTTGGGCGCGGTCAGGTAGTAGTACAGGCCGGCCACGGCCAGGCTGAAGAACCAGCCGAAGTCGTACAGGTTCAGCAGCAGCGGCGGCACGCCTTCCTTCGCGATCACGCCGGACACCGCCAGATAGCCCGGCAGGCAGGGCAGCACGCCCAGCGCGAAGGCGATCACGGCCTGCAGGTTCCAGCCGCCGCTGTACTCGTAGGCGCCGCCGCGGCGGTACAGATCGTCCAGCTTCAGCTCGGTCTTGCGCACCAGGTAGTAGTCGACCAGCAGGATGCCGGCGATCGCGCCCAGCAGAGTGCCGTAGCCACCGAGCCAGGTGAACAGATAGGCGCCCGAGGTGGCGAGCAGCTTCCAGGGCATGAAGAGCAGGCCCAGCAGCGCGGCGATGAGGCCGCCCGTGCGGAAACTGATCTTGCTGGGCGCGCATTGGCTGAAGTCGTAGGAGGGCGAGACCAGGTTGGCCGCGACATTGGTGGTCAGATTGGCCAGCAGGATCACCAGCAGGCCCAGGCCGGCGGCGACCGGGCCCATCTGGGTCAGCAGGCCATCGGGAAACAGTTGCGCCTTGCCATAGAGGATCGCCGAGGCCGAGAAACCGATGATGCCCACCATCGAGAACAGCGCCATCGGGATCGGCAGGCCGATGGCCTGGCCCAGCACCTGGTCCTTCTGGCTCTTGGCGAAGCGGGTGAAGTCGGGGATGTTCAGCGCCAGCGTGGCCCAGAAGCCGACCAGGCCGGTCAGCGCGGCCCAGGTCTTGGGCCCGCCTTCGACCACCTTGGCCGGCAGGTTGAACAGCTGGCCGGCCGGCACCTGGATCATCAGCACGACGACCAGCAGCAGCGAGGCCGCGATCATCAGCGGCGCGGCGATCACCTCCAGCAGCCGGATCGACTCCAGCCCGCGCCAGATGAACCAGATGTGCAGGGCCCAGAAGGCCAGGAAGCACAGGAACTGCGACTGGCTGATGGTCTCGCCCTCGGCCGGGCCGGCCAGGCTCATGCCCAGCACGTTGAGGAAACCATGCAGGGCCAGCGCGCCGAAATAGCAGTTGATCGAGAACCAGCCGCAGGCGACCAGGCCGCGCAGCACCGCCGGCAGGTTGGCGCCCTTGACGCCGAAGGAGGCGCGCGCCAGCACCGGGAAGGGAATGCCATGCTTGGGGCCGACCTTGCCGATCAAGAGCATCGGCGCCAGCACGATCACATTGGCCAGGAACACCAGCCAGACCGCCATCTGCCAGGAGAAGCCCTGGTCCAGCATCGAGCTGGCCATGGTGTAGGTCGGCACGCAGACCACCATGCCCACCCACAGCGCCGCGTAGTCCTTCCAGCTCCAGTGGCGTTGGGCGGCGGTGGTGGGCAGCAGGTCCGCGTTGGCCAGCGGGTTGTGAGGGGCGGCGGGCTGGGCACCGGGCTTGGCGCTCGCGCTGAGGCTCATTCGGCTTCTCCTTGAGTTGAGGTCATCCGGATCGGGGTCATCCAATCAACAACAGGAAACGAGCAATCTTTGTGCCGGTGAGCGGGCCCCGCCATGCGGGAAACCCGGCCGCGGGTTCAGGCGCCGGCCACCCGCATCGGGTTGTTGGCATGGGTGGTCCAGTTGGCGTATTCGCCGCTGACCGGCCGCCCGGTGCGCAGGTCGATCTCGCCGGGCATCACGCGCCGCATCGTGATCGTGTCCGGCACCGGGCAGATCGAGACGCAGAGATTGCAGCCCACGCATTCGGCCTCGTTGACCTCGAAATGGCGTTTGCCATCCTTGCTTGCGAGGATGGCCTGGTGCGAGGTGTCCTCGCAGACGATGTGGCAGCGCCCGCACTGGATGCAGCTGTCCTGGTGGATGACCGCCTTCTCCACATAGTTCAGGTTCAGCTGGTTCCAGTTCTTCACCGTCGGCACCGCCAGGCCGCGCATCGCGTCGATGCTGGCGTAGCCCTTCTCGTCCATGTAGTTGGCGAGGCCGCTGCACATCTCCTGCACGATCTTGAAGCCGTAGACCATGGCCGCGGTGCAGACCTGCACCGTGCCGCAGCCCAGCGCGATGTACTCGGCCGCATCGCGCCAGGTCGTGATGCCGCCGATGCCGGAGATCGGCAGCCCCGCGGTCTCGGCGTCGCGCGCGATCTCGGCCACCATGTTCTGTGCGATCGGCTTCACCGCCGGGCCGCAGTAGCCGCCATGCGAGCCCCAGCCGTCGGTGCTGGGGTGCATCACCATGCGGTCCAGGTCCACGCCCATCACCGAGTTGATGGTGTTGATCAGCGAGACCGCGTCCGCGCCGCCGGCCTTGGCCGCGCGCGCCGGCTGCCGCACATCGGTGATGTTGGGCGTCAGCTTCACGATCACCGGCAGCCTCGAGTACTGTTTGCACCAGGCCGTCACCATCTGGATGTACTCGGGTACCTGGCCCACCGCCGAGCCCATGCCGCGCTCGCTCATGCCATGCGGGCAGCCGAAGTTCAGCTCGACGGCGTCGGCCCCGGTGTCCTCGACCTGGGGCAGGATGTGCTTCCAGCTGGCCTCGGTGCAGGGCACCATCAGCGAAACCACCATCGCGCGGTCCGGCCAGGCGCGCTTGACGCGGGCGATCTCCTCCAGATTGGTGCTCAGCGGCCGGTCGGTGATCAGCTCGATGTTGTTCAGACCGATCACGCGCCGGTCCTGGCTCATCAGGGTGCTGTAGCGTGGGCCTGACACATTGACGACCGGCGGGTCCTCGCCCAGGGTCTTCCAGACCACGCCGCCCCAGCCCGCCTCGAAGGCGCGCACGACATTGATCTCCTTGTCGGTCGGCGGCGCGGAGGCCAGCCAGAAGGGGTTCGGGCTCTTGATGCCGAGGAAGTTGCTGCTGATGTCGGCCATGGCTCAGCTCCTGCTCAGGAAGGCATCGATGGAAATGGCGGCCTGCTTGCCATGCTCGACGGCCTCGACCGTCAGGTCACGCCCGCCGAAGCGACAGTCGCCGCCGGCCCAGACCTTGGCATGGCTGCTGCGGCCCGCGGCATCGGTGGCGATGCGGCCGTTCTTCAGCTCGATCTCCGGCACCTCCCGCGCGACGAAGCTCTGGCCGATCGCCTTTAGCACCAGGTCGGCTTCGATCACGAAGCGCTCGCCGGTCTCGACCAGCCGGCCGTCCTGCTCGGCGGTGACGGCGAACTCGACACCGGTGACCCGGCCGCCCTCGGCCAGGATCTGCCTGGGCGCGGCCCAGGTGCGCAGGGTCACGCCATTCCTTTGCGCCCAGTCCTGCTCGTAGGGCGAGGCGGAGAGGGCCTCGACGCCGCGGCGATACACCATCGTGACCTCGCGCGCCCCGAGCTTGCGGCTCTGCACCGCGGCATCCACCGCGGTCATGCCGCCGCCGATCACGACGACCCGGCGCCCCACCGGCACCGCGGCCGGATCGGACTGGCGCAGCTCGGCGATGAAGTCCACCGCCGCGCGTACGCCCTCGCATGGCGGCTCCGCGATGCCCAGCGCATTGACGCCGGCCAGGCCCAGGCCCAGGAACACCGCATCAAACTCGGCCGTCAGCTGCGCCAGCGTGATGTCGCGGCCCAGGCGCAGGCCGGTGCGCGGCGTGATGCCGCCGATGGCCAGCAGCCAGTCGACCTCGCGCTGCGCGAAGCCGCCGGTGGTCTTGTAGCTGGCCAGGCCGTACTCGTTCAGGCCGCCGAGCTTGTCGCGCGCCTCGATGAGGGTCACCTCATGCCCGCGTCGCGCCAGCCCGTGCGCCGCGGCCAGCCCGGCCGGGCCGGCGCCGACCACGGCGACCTTCTTGCCGCTCGGCGCGGCGCGGGTGAACAGGGGCTTGGCCTCGGGTTTGGCGGAGAAAAAAGCGTCGGTCGCGTAGCGCTGCAACAGGCCGATCTCGACCGGCTTGCTCTCGTTGGTGCTCCGCACGCAGCCCTGCTCGCACAGCACCTCGGTCGGGCAGACCCGCGCGCAGATGCCGCCCAGCGGATTCGCCTCCAGGATGGCCTGGGCCGCGCCGCGGAGGTTGTCCTGCGCGATGCGCTGGATGAAGCTCGGGATGTCGATGCCGGTGGGGCAGGCCGTCTGGCAGGGGGCATCGAAGCAGTAGTAGCAGCGCTCGGCCTCGATCAGGGCCTGGGTGCGGTTCAGCGGCGGATGGGCGTCGCCGAAGTTGAGCGCGTAATCCGCGGCCGAGAGGCGGCCGGCGGCAATGCCTGGCGTGTTGGTGTCCATCAAGGGCTCCGGTTCGCTGGGTATGCGGTGCTGTGAATAATTTACGCATTGGTAAAAAATCACCAGTCGGTAAATTCCCTCGGTTCAAGTTTGCGCGCCTGTGCTGAGATCGGGACTCAGAAGCGGCTCGAGATAATCCCGCCATGTCCGAACCGAGTGAATCCCTCGCACGCCGCACCAGGGCGGCGCCTTCCGCCCCGGCCGCGCCCCAACCGCGTGCGGCGCGGCTGAAGAAGGAGTCCGCCATCTGCGCCGAAGCGGAACGCCAGTTTGCGCAGTACGGCTTCGAGGGCGCATCGCTGGAGAACATCGCCGCGGCGGTCGGCATCAGCCGGCACAACCTGCTGTACTACTACCCCAGCAAGGAGGCGCTGTACCGCACCGTGCTGGAGGAGGTGCTGGCCGAGTGGCTGGCGCGCATGGCCGGCATCGTCTCGGGCACCGACCCCGAGGCCGCGATGCGTGAGTACATCGCCGCCAAGCTGCGCTTCTCGCGCGAGCGGCCGGCCGGCTCGCAGGTGTTCGCGCGCGAGGTGATGGCCGGCGCGCCGCGCTTTCGCGACGCGATCGAGGCCCTGGTGCTGCCGGCGCTGAATGCCGACGTCAAGACCTTCGAGCGCTGGGCGCGCGAGAAGCGCATCGCCCGGCTGGACTTCCGCCACCTGATGTTCAGCCTCTGGGCCAGCACCCAGGCCTATGCCGACCTGGGCCCGCAGTTCGCGATCCTGCTGGGCAAGCCGGCGCTGGAGGAGGGCGACTTCGAGGCGGCGCGCGAGTCGATCACGCACCAGGTGCTGGCGGCGCTGCGGCCGACCTGAGCTGCCTCTCGGGGCCGGCTGTACCGCTGCCGCGAGCGGTACAGCGTCACGCACGGCCGCCCCGGCTGTGGCTGGCCGGCGCTGCCGCGGCGGCCTACGCTTGATGCCCATGAACGAGCTGCTGCCCCTGATGAGCTACTGCCTGCTGATGTCCAGCACGCCGGGGCCGAACAATGTGATGCTGACCAGCCTGGGGGCGAACTTCGGCTACCGCGCCGCGCTGGCGCCGATCCTGGGCATCAATGCCGGCGTGTTCGCCCAGACCTTCCTGGCCTGCCTGGGGCTGGCCAGCCTGTTCCAGGCCTATCCGCTGGCGCATCAGCTGCTGCGCATCGCCGGCGTCACCTACCTGCTGCTGCTGGCCTGGCAGCTGTCCGGCAGCCGCAGCGCCGATGGCGCACCGGCGCGGCGCCTGAGTTTCTGGCAGGCGCTGGCCTTCCAGGCGGTGAATCCGAAGAGCTGGATCAAGGCGATCACCCTGGCCTCGGTCTTCATGCCGGTCGGCATGGCGCCACTGCAGGGTGCGCTGCTGGTGGGCCTGGTCGGCTGGGTGATCGGCTTTCCCTGCAACTCGATGTGGGCGCTGTTCGGCGTCGCGATCCGCGGCTTTCTGAGCAATGCGCGGCGCCGCCGCATCTTCAACGGGCTGATGGCCGCGACCCTGGCGCTGCTGGCGCTGTCGCTGCTGCGGTAGGCTCGGGGCCTGATGTTCTCGATCGACCGCCAATCCCCCATCCCGCTCGCCGACCAGGTCGAGGCCCGGCTGCGCGAGCTGATCCAGTCCGGCCAGTTGCCCCCCGGCGCGCGCCTGAGCTCGATCCGCCAGCAGGCCCAGCAGCTGTCGGTCAGCCCGCAGACCGTGATCACCGCCTACGACCGCCTGGTGGCGGCCGGGCTGATCGACTCGCATGGCACGGCCGGCTTCTTCGTCTGCGAGACGCGCCGCCTGGCGGCCGACGACGACGGCTTCCTGGAGGCGGCCGAGGAGCAGGAGCCGGTCTGGCTGGCCCAGCAGGCCAACGACCAGCGCGCCGGCGTGCTGCTGGCCAGCAGCGGCGCGCTGCCCGGGGCCTGGCTGGAGGACGCGGTGCCGGCGGTGACGGTGCAGCGCGCGCTGGCGCGCAGCACCGCCGGCATGGCCTCGCGCTGCCCGCCGCAGGGCCTGCCGGAGCTGCGCGAACGCATCGCGATGCTGCTGCGCTCGCAGGGCATTGCGGCCGATGCCGGGCGGGTGCTGACCACCTATGGCGGCAGCCACGCGATCGACCTGATCTGCCGCGGCTTCCTGCAGCCGGGCGACACGGTGCTGGTCGAGGACCCGGGCTATTTCCTGATGTTCGGCCGGCTGCGCCAGGCCGGGGTGAACATCGTCGCGATCCCGCGCCGCGCCGACGGGCTGGACCTGTCCGCGCTGGAGGCCGCCTGCCGCGCGCCGCGCCCGCCGCGCCTGCTGTTCATCCAGAGCGTGCTGCACAACCCGACCGGCTGGGGCAGCAGCCCGGCCAATCTGCACAAGGTGCTGATGCTGGCGCAGCAGCATGGCTTCCTGATCGCCGAGGACGACGTGCAGGGCCATTTCCATCCCGGCCACGCCACCCGGCTGGCGGCTCTGTCCGGGCTGGACCGGGTGATCTACTACTCGAGCTTCTGCAAGGCATTGAGCCCGGCGCTGCGCCTGGGCTATGTGGCGGCGGCGCCGGAGCTGCTGAAGGTGCTGCTGCGCGAGAAGATCCTCAGCGTGCTGACGACCGCGGCGCTCAACGAGCTGGTGCTGCTGGAGCTGCTGGCCGCGGGGCGCTGGCGCAAGCATCTGGAGCGGCTGCAGCGCAAGCTGCTGGCGGCGCGCAATGTCACGATGCGCCAGCTCGGCGAGGCCGGCATCGCCTTCGACCAGCCGGGCGAGGGCGGGCTGTTCCTCTGGGGCCGGGTGCCGGAGGGCGTCGACGCGGCGCTGCTGGCCCAGGATGCCTACCGCAACAAGATCCTGCTGGTGCGCGGCGCCACCTTCCGCGCCGCGCCGCCGCCGGCCGGCGAGCCCGACGAGCATCTGCGCTTCAACGTGGTGTTCGGCCAGCATCCGCGCCTGGCCGACTATCTGCGCGAGCGCCTGGCGGCGCTGGTGCAGGCACGCTCGGTGCTGACCGGCGGCGGCCGCGCGCCGGCTGCGAGACAATCGGGGCATGCAAGCCCCTGACGAGCTCACCACCCCCCGCCCCGACGGTTTCCAACGCGTCAGCGCCGCGCTGCTCGCCCTGAGCCACGACCATCCGCCGCTGTGGCTGGAGGTCGCCGCGCGCACCTCGCAGGAGGCGGCCGACGCTTTAGGCGTCAGCCTGGGCCAGATCGCCAAATCGGTGGTGTTCCGCCGCAAGGCCGACGAGCAGGCGGTGCTGGTGATCGCCTCGGGCGACCGCCGCGTCGACGAGAAGAAGCTGAAGGAGCACACCGGCCCGCTGTCGCGCGCCGATGCCGACTATGTGAAGGCGCGCACCGGCTTCTCGATCGGCGGCGTCTCGCCGCTGGGCTTCGCGCCCATCGAGGGCGCGCCGGCGCCGCTGCTGTTCGTCGACCGCGAGCTGTTCCGCTTCGACATCATCTGGGCCGCCGCCGGCCATCCGAACGGCGTGTTCAAGATGACGCCGCAGCAGCTGGCCGCGCTGACCGGAGCGTCGGTGATCGACGTGGTGCAGGAGTCCGCATGAGCGTGACCTGCCCGCCGCCGCTCCCGGGCCAGGTCTTGAGCCAGGTGGCCTCGCCCTGCATCAACATCTGCCGCATGCACGCGCTGACCGGCCTGTGCGAAGGCTGCGCCCGCACCATCGACGAGATCGCCGCCTGGTCGCGCGCCGATGACGCGAGCCGCCTGGCCATCCTGGCGCGCCTGCCGGAGCGCCGCGCGCTGCTGGTGGAGCAGGGCGTGTTCAGCGCCGCCGAGTCCATCCAATCGCCCTGAGGCCCCCGCCATGAAAAAACTGAGCTTCTACTTCGACCCCGTCTCCCCCTACGCCGCGCTGGCCTTCGAGCGCCTGCCCGAGGTGCTCGAGGGCTGCAGCTACGAGGTCGAGTACCGGCCGGTGCTGTTCGCCGCGCTGCTGCATGCGCTGGGCCAGAAGGGCCCGGCCGAGATCGAGAGCAAGCGCCATTGGACCTTCCGCCAGGTGGCCTGGCTGGCGCATCAGCTGAACATCCCGCTGGACATTCCGGCCCAGCATCCCTTCAACCCGCTGCCGCTGCTGCGCCTGGCCTGGGCCGCCGGCTCCGGCCCGGCCGGCACGCCGAACCGGCTGGTGGTCGAGAAGCTGTTCCACCATGTCTGGCGCGCCGCCGGCGCCGATGCCAACGATCCGGCCCGCCTGGCCGCGCTGACGCAAGACCTGGCCCCGGCGCAGGATCCGGGCAGCGAGGCGATCAAGCAGCGCCTGCGCGAGAGCACCGAGGCCGCGATCCAGCGTGGCGTGTTTGGCGTGCCGACGATCGAGGTGGACGGCCGGCTGTTCTGGGGCCTGGATGCGCTGCCGATGCTGGCGGCCTATCTGAAGGGCGACCCCTGGTTCGCCAGCGGCACCTGGGAGGCCGCCGCCGCGCCGCGGCCCGGCGTCGTGCGCAAGCATTGAGCATCGAGGGCGTGGAAAGCCCCTCGGGGCTTTCCCGCAGCCGCGCCGCCATCTCACATCGAGAAATGGCGGCCTAGGGTTGCAACGGGTTTTGTCAGCCTCGATTCAGTCTCGCGTCAGAGACGGGTCAGAGGCGGCTCCGATAGTGCGCCCCATGGACCACCGGGCGGTGGTTCTGGGACAACATCAACGGAGACAACACCATGGCGACTGCATCCGCGGTGTCCACCGCCAACACGCCGATGACGGGCGAGGAGAAGAAGGTCATCTTCGCCTCCTCGCTCGGCACCGTGTTCGAGTGGTACGACTTCTACCTGTACGGCTCCTTGGCGGCCATCATCGCCAAGCAGTTTTTCGCCGGCCTGGACCAGGGCTCGGCCTTCATCTTCGCGCTGCTGGCCTTCGCCGCGGGCTTCATCGTGCGCCCCTTCGGCGCGCTGGTGTTCGGCCGTCTGGGCGACATGATCGGCCGCAAGTACACCTTCCTGGTGACGATCCTGATCATGGGCCTGTCGACCTTCATCGTCGGCATCCTGCCCACCTACGCCTCGATCGGCGTGGCCGCACCGGTGATCCTGATCATCCTGCGCCTGCTGCAGGGCCTGGCCCTGGGCGGTGAGTACGGCGGCGCGGCCACCTATGTGGCCGAACATGCGCCGCATGGCAAGCGCGGCGCCTTCACCTCCTGGATCCAGACCACCGCGACCCTGGGCCTGTTCCTGTCGCTGATGGTGATCCTGGGCACCCGCACCTGGATCGGCGAAGAGGCGTTCGCCGACTGGGGCTGGCGCATTCCCTTCCTGGTCTCGATCCTGCTGCTGGCGATCAGCGTCTGGATCCGCCTGTCGATGAATGAGTCGCCCGCCTTCCAGAAGATGAAGGCCGAGGGCAAGACCTCGAAGGCGCCGCTGTCCGAATCCTTCGGCCAGTGGAAGAACCTGAAGATCGTGATCCTGGCCCTGATCGGCCTGACCGCCGGCCAGGCCGTGGTCTGGTACACCGGCCAGTTCTACGCGCTGTTCTTCCTGACCCAGTCGCTGAAGGTCGACGGCGCCACCGCCAACATCCTGATCGCGATCTCGCTGATCATCGGCACCCCGTTCTTCGTGATCTTCGGTTCGCTGTCCGACAAGATCGGCCGCAAGCCCATCATCATGGCCGGCTGCCTGCTGGCCGTCGTGACCTACTTCCCGCTGTTCAAGGCGCTGACCCAGGCCGCCAACCCCGATCTGGCCGCCGCGCAGGCCAAGGCCCAGGTGGTGGTCACGGCTGATCCGAAGGAATGCTCGTTCCAGTTCAACCCGACCGGCACCGTCAAGTTCACCAGCTCCTGCGACATCGCCAAGCAGGTGCTGGCCGCCGGTTCGGTGAGCTATGAGAACGTGGTCGCCCCCGCCGGTACCCCCGCCACGATCAAGATCGGCGAGACCGTCATCAACGGCTACAGCTCCAAGGGCCTGCCCGCGGACGAAGCCAAGAAGAAGGACGCCGAGTTCAAGAAGGAAGTCAGCGCGGCCCTGAAGGCCGCCGGCTACCCGGCCAAGGCCGACCCGGCCAAGATCAACAAGCCGCTGGTGATCGCGATCCTGGTGGTGCTGGTGATCTACGTGACCATGGTCTACGGCCCGATCGCCGCGATGCTGGTCGAGATGTTCCCGACCCGCATCCGCTACACCTCGATGAGCCTGCCGTACCACATCGGTAACGGCTGGTTCGGCGGCCTGCTGCCGACCACCGCCTTCGCCATCGTGGCCCAGACCGGCAATATGTACAACGGCCTCTGGTACCCGATCGTGATCGCGGCGATCACCTTCGTGGTCGGCATGATGTTCGTCAAGGAAACCAAGGACGTGGACATCTACGCCAATGATTAAGTGACGGCCCACCCCCTACCGGCTTCGCCGGCCCCCTCAAGGGGGCAGCGCCGACCGCTCGGCAAAGCCGGATCGGCGCCGCTCGCTGGGATTCATCGGCGCTGCATGCGTCGAGACCCACGCGAATCGGGAGGGGCAACTAAGATGGCCTGAGTGTCATCAATCCCAAAGGGCGGCCATGGCCGCCCTTTTTCTTTCTCTTTACCGCGACGACGATGGACATCCTGGTGCTGGGCGAGGCCCTGGTCGACGAATTCGCCAGCGGCCCGGTGGCCGGCGGCGCGCCCTTCAACCTGGCGCGCTCGCTGGCGGCGTTGGGCCTGGCGCCGCTGTTTGTCGGCCGCATCGGCGCCGCCGACCCGGCGGGCGCGCTGTTGCTGGCCAGCCTGCGCCGCTTTGGCATGGACGAGTCCGGGCTGCAGTGCGACGCCGAGCATGCGAGCGGGCGGGTGCGGGTGCTGGAGTCGCCCGGTGGCACAGATCATCGCTTTGTGATCGAGCCCGATGCGGCCTGGGACCATCTGGAATTGGCGCCGGTGCGCGCGCTGCTGGCGGGCCGGCCCGCGCCGCGCGCGCTCTGCTTCGGCACCCTGGCTCAGCGTGCGCCGGTCTCGCGCGCCAGCCTGCGGGCGCTGATCGCCGACTTCCCGCGCGGCGGCGAGACCCTGCGCTACCTGGACCTGAATCTGCGCGAAGGTGCCGACGATCCCGAGCTGGCCGCCTGGAACCTGGCCCACGCCGACTGGCTCAAGGTCAACGAGGAGGAGCTGGCGCGCCTGCTGGCCTGGTTCGCGCCCGATGTGCCGGCGCTGATGGCGCGCTTTGGGCTGCAGCGTCTGGTGCTGACGCGCGGCGCGGCCGGCTATGCCTGCTACGACGCCGCGGGCCGCTGCCTGGCCGAGGGGCCCGGCCTGCCGCTGGCGCGGCTGGTGGACACGGTGGGCGCCGGCGACGGCTTCAGCGCGATGCTGCTGGCCGCGCATCTGCAGGGGCGGGCGCTGCCGGCCACATTGGAACTGGCCAACCGCTATGCGGCGGCGTTGTGCGAGGCGCGCGGCCCGCTGCCGGAAGCGGACGAGTTCTTCACCGCCTGGCGCTCAGCCTGCCGTCAGCAAGGCGGCTGAGAATCGGCCGCAGAGCAACCATCATCTATCTGTCGATCGATGCATCGACAAGCAGCAAGGAGACCCTGGTATGTGGAAGATTCTGGTCGGTTTCGCGGTCTTCGCCGCGCTGGCGCTGTTCCTGCTGAGCAAGGGCGGCGACATCGACATGAGCGGCGAGAAGCATGGCATCGACCACGAGCCGGCCGCCTCGTCCCCCGCCGTGCCCGCGGCCTCGGCGGCCTCGAGCTGAGCGGTCCGCCCTAGCTGCTTCAAACGCAAGGCCGGGGTTTCCCGGCCTTTGTTTTTGGCTTTTTGCGCATTGATTCGTGATGGCTCACATGGTGAGCCTGAGAGAACGGATGTTGGCTCGCATGGCCCCGGAGGTCGGGCGACAGGAGCGACGGATGCGCAGCCGAGAGCTCAATAGGATGCTGGCCGAGGCATTGAAGCTGACGCCGGGGCAATGGCAGGAGTTGATGAAGGCCTTGAGCGGCACCGATGAGGTCGCACGGGTCGTGCAGACGGTGCAATCGCGTCCGCTGGTCTGTCCGCACTGCCAAAGTGAGCGCGTGGTTGGCAATGGACACGCCAGCGGGTTGCAGCGCTACAAGTGCCGCAACTGCGACAGGACCTTTAACGCACTGGCCGACACGCCGCGGGCTCGGTTGTGGCACAAGGGGAAATGGGAGCGCCAAGCCGAAGTGCTGCGCCAGGGCTTGAGCGTGCATCAGGCGGCCGAGACCTTATCGGTGGCGCCCAGCACGGCCTTCCGCTGGCGTCATCGCGTTGGCGCCAGTGCTAGCCCCGGACGTTGTGCTGTGCACGGATTGCAGTGGCTCGCTAGGAGCGGCCGCCAGGCATCTGGGCGTCGAGCACCACGCGCCGAATCTCGCCAGAGGTGAGCTGATGCAGGGCGCTTGGCACATCCAGAACGCCAACGCGTATCACGCCAGGTTCAAGAACTGGGTACGCCGCTTCAACGGCGTGGCCAGTTCGTACTTGGCCAGCTATCTGGGCTGGTTCCGCGCCTTGGACCGGTCAGCCCAAACTCACCGCCAGCCCACGCCGTTCCTGGCTCTGGCTGTCGCGGCCTGACGCGTCATCATGCAATGCGCAAAGAGCCAAAAAAAACCGCCAGGAGACTGGCGGTTTTTTCTTGGGTCGCAAGACCTGAGGCCGAATTACTTCAGCTTCACTTCCTTGAACAGGACATGCTTGCGGGCCTTGGGGTCGAACTTCATGAATTCCAGCTTTTCGGGCGTGGTCTTCTTGTTCTTGTTCGTGGTGTAGAAGAAGCCGGTGCCTGCGGTGGATTCCAGCTTGATCTTTTCGCGTCCGCCTTTGGATGCCATGGTGATGCTCCTTGATTACTCGTGGACGGTTGAGATTACAGCTCGCCCTTGGCGCGCAGATCGGCAACGACTTGGTCGATGCCGACCTTGTCGATCAAACGCAGAGCGGCGTTGCTGATGCGCAGGCGGATCCAGCGGTTTTCGCTCTCCAGCCAGAAACGGCGGTACTGCAGGTTCGGCAGGAACCGACGCTTGGTTTTGTTGTTGGCGTGGGAGACGTTGTTCCCCACCATGGGCTTCTTGCCCGTGACTTGACAGACGCGTGCCATGACGCTTCTCCGGTTTGACTTCTCTTCTATCCAGCCGCTCCGCGCACTGCGAAGCGACCACATGACCGCTCTATGCCTGCTAAGCCTGGCGCTGTCTCGGTGAACGAACTCTCGTCAACGGCGCCCGGGGCGGTCCATCCAGCAGGCAAGCCGGCGAGTATAGCCGCAAATGCGGGTCATGCCAAGGCTGGGCCGGATCAGCCGTTTTCCTGTTCCAGGAAGCGCTGGGCGTCCAGCGCGGCCATGCAGCCGGTGCCGGCCGAGGTGATGGCCTGGCGGTAGACGTGGTCCTGCACGTCGCCAGCGGCGAACACGCCGGGCACGCTGGTCATCGTCGCGAAGCCGTTCAGGCCGCTCTTGGTGATGATGTAGCCGTCCTTCATCTCCAGCTGGCCCTTGAAGATGTCGGTGTTGGGCTGGTGGCCGATCGCGATGAAGCAGCCCTGCAGCTTCAGCTCCTTCGTGGCGCCGTCGCTGGTGCTCTTGATGCGCACGCCGGTGACGCCACTCTGGTCGCCCAGCACCTCGTCCAGGGTGTTGAACAGGTGCAGCTCCATCTTGCCGGCCTTGACCTTGTCCATCATCTTGTCGACCAGGATCGGTTCAGCGCGGAACTTGTCGCGGCGGTGGATCACATGCACCTTGCTGGCGATGTTGGACAGGTACAGCGCCTCCTCGACCGCGGTGTTGCCGCCGCCGACCACGCAGACCTCCTGGTCGCGGTAGAAGAAGCCGTCGCAGGTCGCGCAACCACTGACCCCGCGGCCCATGAAGCTCTCTTCCGAGGGCAGGCCCAGGTACTTGGCCGAGGCGCCGGTGGCGATGATCAGCGCGTCGCAGGTGTAGGTGCCGCTGTCGCCCTTCAGGGTGAACGGGCGCTTCGCGAGATCGACTTCGTTGATATGGTCGTAGACGATCTGGGTGTTGAAGCGCTCGGCATGCTGCTGGAAGCGCTGCATCAGCTCAGGCCCCTGCACCCCCATCACGTCGGCCGGCCAGTTGTCCACCTCGGTGGTGGTCATCAGCTGGCCGCCCTGTGCCATGCCGGTCACCAGCGTGGGCTTCAGGTTGGCGCGCGCGGCGTAGATGGCCGCCGTGTAGCCCGCCGGGCCGGAGCCCAGGATCAGCAGGGAATGGTGTTGGGGATTTTGGCTCATGGGCTGGATATGGGGTTGTGTACGCAACACACAAGAGGCGTCGGGCCGTGCTTATACGGCCTTGACCCTATAGAGTCACGTGATCTAGTTGGCACAATAGCCGCAATTCTAGGCAGGCGCGCCTCACATGCGCCTGGCGCCGCGAAACAAGCACAAACCAAACGTTGCCAATCCGAGGAGTGAGTTCATGGCCATGCTGTCCAATCTGGACCTGATCCGCAGGGTGCCCTTGTTCTCCCTGTTGACCACCGACCAGGCGCAGTCGATCGCCGACAGCGTGGTCAAGCGCCGCTTCAAGCGCGGCGAGCTGATCGTCGAGCAGGGCACCAAGTCGAATGCCCTGTTCATCCTGCTGAACGGCCGCGCCCGCGTGCTGACCGCCGACACGCGCGGCCGCGAGGTCATCCTCGCGGTGCTGCAGCCGGGCGACTATGTCGGCGAGATGAGCCTGATCGACAACGAGCCCCATTCGGCCACCGTGCGCGCCGAGGTGCAGACCGACATGCTGGTGCTGGGCCGCACCGAGTTCTCGCGCTGCCTGCCCGAGAGCAGCAGCCTGTCCTACGCGATCCTGCGCGGCCTGGTCGCGCGGCTGCGCAATGCGGACCGCCAGATCGAGTCGCTGGCCCTGCTGGATGTCTACGGCCGCGTGGCCCGCACCCTGCTGGACATGGCCGAGGACGAGAAGGGCCTGAAGATCATCCGCGGCAAGGTCTCGCGCCAGGACATGGCCAAGGTGGTCGGCGCCTCGCGCGAGATGGTCAGCCGGGTCATGAAGGACCTGGAGGACAAGGGCGTGATCGAGACCCTGGAAAACGGCTCCGTCGTCATCAAAGAACGCTTACAGCACGATTGACGGTGGGGGTCATGTCATGCGCCACAATGGCGCCATGAGTTTTCCCCTGGGATCCCTGATGGGCGGCGACGATGCCGCCGCCCCCAACGCCGCCCCCTCTGCCGCAAGTGGCGGCGCGAGCGCCGGCGGCGGCAAGACCTATCAACGCCAGCCCAAGAAGAAGGCCGCCCCGGCCGCGCCGGTGCGCAGCGCCAGCTCGCCACTGTGGCTGGTGGCCGGCGCGCTGCTGTGGGGCCTGACCCTGCTGGCGCTGCTCAGCCATGACCGCGCCGATGCCGCGTTCTCGATTTCCGGCAGCCGCGAGCTGTCGGCCAACTGGGTTGGCGCCCTGGGCGCCTGGATCTCTGACCTGCTGCTGTTCGCCTTCGGTTTCTCCACCTGGTGGCTGATGCTGGTGGGGCTGCGCACCTGGCTGGGCGCGCTGGCCGGGCGGCTGCGTGCCGATGGGCAGGTACAGCAGCAGGGCAAGACCTGGCGCGAGCGCAGCCTGTTCTGGGGCGGCGTGATCCTGCTGATGTGTGCGAGCTGCGCCCTGGAATGGTCGCGCCTGTACGCCTGGGAGACGCGCCTGCCCGGCCATGCCGGCGGCGTGCTGGGCTTCACCCTGGGGCCCTGGGGCATGAAGGCGCTGGGCTTTGCCGGCTCCGGCGTGGTCTGGATCGTTGCGCTGCTGGCCGGCAGCTCGATGGCGCTGCGCTTCTCCTGGCTCAACGTCGCCGAGTCGCTGGGCGCGCGGCTGGAGCGCCTGCGCGAGCGCAGCCAGGAGCGCCGCGAGATCAAGGAAGACCAGAAGGTCGGCAAGCAGGCCAAGCGCGAGCGCGAGCAGGTGGTCGAGGTCGAGCGCCAGGTGGTCGAGGAGCATCTGCCGATCGTGATCGAGCCGCCGGTGGTCGAGGTGCCCAAGTCCACCCGCGTCGCCAAGGAGCGCCAGACCCCGCTGTTCAGCGAACTCTCGGACACGAAGCTGCCGCAGGTCGACCTGCTGGACGCCGCGCCGGTGCGGGTCGAGAGCGTGACGCCCGAGTCGCTGGAAATGACCAGCCGCATGATCGAGAAGAAGCTGAAGGATTTCGGCGTCGAGGTGCGGGTGGTGGCGGCCTCGCCGGGCCCGGTGATCACGCGCTACGAGATCGAGCCGGCCACCGGCGTCAAGGGTTCGCAGATCGTCGGCCTGGCCAAGGACCTGGCGCGCTCGCTGAGCCTGACCTCGATCCGCGTGGTCGAGACCATCCCCGGCAAGAACTACATGGCGCTGGAGCTGCCCAATGCGCGGCGCCAGACCATCCGCCTGTCCGAGATCCTCGGCTCCCAGGTCTATGCCGACGCCTCCTCGCTGCTGACCATGGCCCTGGGCAAGGACATCATCGGTGCGCCGCTGGTGGCCGACCTGGCCAAGATGCCGCATTGCCTGGTGGCCGGCACCACCGGTTCGGGCAAGTCGGTCGGTATCAACGCGATGATCCTGAGCCTGCTCTACAAGGCCGAGGCGCGCGATGTGCGCCTGATCATGATCGACCCGAAGATGCTGGAAATGAGCGTCTACGAGGGCATCCCGCATCTGCTGGCTCCGGTCGTCACCGACATGAAGCAGGCCGGCAACGCGCTGAACTGGTGCGTCGGCGAGATGGAGCGGCGCTACAAGCTGATGTCCAAGATGGGCGTGCGCAACCTGGCCGGCTACAACAAGAAGATCGACGACGCCACCGAGCGCGGCGAGAAGATCCCCAACCCCTTCAGCCTCTCGGCGGAAAGCCCCGATGGTGCCGAGCCGCTGGAGCGCCTGCCGCACATCGTGGTCGTGATCGATGAGCTGGCCGACCTGATGATGGTGGTCGGCAAGAAGATCGAGGAGCTGATCGCGCGCCTGGCGCAGAAGGCCCGCGCCGCCGGCATCCACCTGATCCTGGCCACGCAGCGGCCCTCGGTGGACGTGATCACCGGCCTGATCAAGGCCAACATCCCGACCCGCATCGCCTTCTCGGTCGGCTCCAAGATCGACAGCCGCACCATCCTCGACCAGATGGGCGCCGAAGCCCTGCTGGGCATGGGCGACATGCTCTACATGGCCAGTGGCACCGGCCTGCCGGTGCGCGTGCACGGCGCCTTCGTCAGCGACGACGAGGTGCACCGCGTCGTCGAATACCTGAAGGCCCAGGGCGGCGAGCCCAACTACATCGAGGGCATCCTGGAGGGCGGGGTGCTGGAAGGCGATGGCGGCGGCGAGCCCCCGGCACCGGGTGAAGCCAATGGCGAGACCGATCCGATGTACGACCAGGCGGTCGGCATCGTGCTGCAGCACCGCCGCGCCTCGATCTCGCTGGTGCAGCGCCATCTGCGCATCGGCTACAACCGCGCCGCGCGCCTCTTGGAGCAGATGGAGAAATCCGGCCTGGTCGGCGCGATGAACACCAACGGCAGCCGCGACCTCATCATCCCGAAGCGAGACGATGGTTGACCACCCCCTACGCGCTGCGCGTGCCCCCTCAAAGGGGCGAGCCCGCAGGCCCGGCGAAGCCGGATCCTCGGGCTCCGCGCGGCCCCAATCGTGAACTTCACCCATAGACCCGATCACCGATGAAACGTCTTGCGTCACTGCTGCTTGTCCTTGCTTCGGCGGCCCATGCCGACGCGGTGCAGACCCTGAAGGACTTCGGCCGCGAGGTGAAGAGCGGCAAGGCCGAGTTCACGCAGACCGTGAGCTCGCCGGATGGCCAGCGCAAGAAGACCTCCTCGGGCAGCTTCGAGTTCCAGCGCCCGAACCAGTTCCGCTTTGCCTATGCCAAGCCCTTCGAGCAGTTGATCGTCGGTGACGGTCAGAAGGTCTGGATCTACGACCCCGACCTGAAGCAGGCCAGCTCGCGCCGCATGAACCAGGCCCTGGGCGCCACGCCCGCGGCCCTGCTGGCGGGAGCCAACCTGGAGAAGGACTTCGAGCTGAAGGCCCAACCCAGCAGCGGCGGGCTCGACTGGGTGCAGGCCCAGCCGCGCCAGGCCGACAACAATCTGCAAAGCCTGAAGATCGGCTTCAAGGGCAAGGAGCTGGCCGCCATCGAGGTGGTGGACGGCTTCGGCCAGCGCTCGCTGCTGCAGTTCAGCGGCGTGCAGGCGAATGCGCCGGTGGCGGCCGAGCGCTTTCGCTTCGTGCTGCCGCCCGGTGCCGACCTGATCGAGCAGTAAGGGCGGCACCGGATGCCGCATAACGTCAGCCTCATCTCCACGATCGCGGTCGGCTTCGGCCTGGCCATCATCCTCGGCCTGCTGGCCTCGCGGCTGCGCATGCCGCCGCTGGTCGGCTATCTGCTCGCCGGTGTCGCGATCGGCCCGGCCACGCCCGGCTTCGTCGCCGACATCGACCTGGCGGGCCAGCTCGCCGAGATCGGCGTGATGCTGCTGATGTTCGGCGTCGGCCTGCATTTCTCGATGAAGGACCTGCTGGCCGTCAAGCGCATCGCGGTGCCGGGCGCGGTGGTGCAGATCATGGTCGCCACCGCGATGGGCTTCGGCCTGGCGCGCTGGTGGGGCTGGAACAATGGCGCGGCCCTGGTGTTCGGCCTGGCGCTGTCGGTGGCCAGCACCGTGGTGCTCTTGCGCGCGCTGGAGGCGCGGCAGCAGCTGGAGACCGCCAACGGCAGCATCGCGGTCGGCTGGCTGGTGGTCGAGGACCTGGTAATGGTGCTGGTGCTGGTGCTGCTGCCGCCGCTGGCCGGCCTGCTGGAGCCCGGCGCGGGACCGCAGGGCGCGGCGCGTCCGCATGGCAATGCCGACCTGCTGGCCACGGTGGGCTGGACCCTGACCAAGGTGGCGGCCTTCATCGCGCTGATGCTGGTGATCGGCCGGCGCGTCTTCCCGCGCCTGCTGTGGACGGTGGCCGGCACCGGCTCGCGCGAGCTGTTCACCCTGTGCGTGGTGGCGGTGGCGGTCGGCGTTGCCTATGGCTCGGCGGCGCTGTTCGACGTGTCCTTCGCGCTGGGCGCCTTCTTCGCCGGCATGATGATGCGCGAGTCGGAATACAGCCACCGCGCGGCCGACGAGTCGCTGCCGCTGCGCGACGCCTTCTCTGTGCTGTTCTTCGTCTCGGTGGGCATGCTGTTCGACCCGCAGGTGATCCTGCAGCAGCCGCTGAAGGTGCTGGCCGTGGTGGCGATCATCGTGGTCGGCAAGACCCTGGCCGCGATCGGCCTGGTGCTGGCGCTGCGCTACCCGCTCAACACCGCGCTGATCGTCGGCGCCAGCCTGGCGCAGATCGGCGAGTTCTCCTTCATCCTGGCCGGCCTGGGCAAGGCCCTGGGCCTGCTGCCGGCGCAGGGGCAGAGCCTGATCCTGGCCGGCGCGCTGATCTCGATCGCGCTGAACAGCCTGTTGTTCACGGCGGTGGAGCCGGCCAAGGCCTGGATCCTGCGCAAGTCGGCCTGGGCCCGCAAGATGGAGCTGCGCGACGACCCGCTGGCCGAGCTGCCCGCCAGCACCGACGAGTCCAAGCTCAGCGGCCAGGTGGTCGTGGTTGGCTACGGCCGGATCGGCAAGCAGGTGGCGGAAGCGCTGCTGGCCCAGGGGCTGCACCTGGTGGTGGCCGAGCAGGAGCGCGAGGTGGTCGAGGCGCTGCGCGCGCGCGGCGTCGCCGCGGTGGCCGGCGATGCCAGCGAGCCGGCGGTGCTGATCCAGGCGCATATCGCGCGCGCCGCGCTGCTGGTGATCGCCGGCGGCGACAGCCTGCAGGCGCGCCAGATGGTGGAGACGGCGCGCCAGCTCAACCCGGCGGTGCGGGTGCTGCTGCGTGCCCACAACGAGGACGAGGCCCGCCTGCTGCGCGAGGCCGAGCTGGGCGAGGTGTTCGTGGCCGAGCAATGCCTGGCCGAGGCGCTGACGCGCCGTGCCCTGGAGGGCATGGGCGCGCGCGCCGCCTGAGACAATCGGCGCATGTCGTCTTCCTCCTCCGAATCGCTGTTTCCCGATCTCGATCCGCGGCCCGTGCCGGCCGCCACGCCCGGCGCGCGCGTGCCGCTGGCCGAGGCGCTGCGCCCGCGCAGCCTGGACGAGGTGATCGGCCAGAGCCATCTGCTCGGCGAGGGCAAGCCGCTGGCGCTGGCCTTCCGCTCCGGCAAGCCGCATTCGATGATCTTCTGGGGCCCGCCGGGTGTCGGCAAGACCACCCTGGCGCGCCTGACCGCCACCGCCTTTGACTGCGAGTTCATCGCGCTCTCCGCGGTGTTCTCCGGCGTTAAGGACATCCGCGCGGCGATGGAGCAGGCTCAAGCCTATCTGTCGCAGGGCAAGCGCACCATCCTGTTCGTCGACGAGATCCACCGCTTCAACAAGTCGCAGCAGGACGCGCTGCTGCCGCATGTCGAATCGGGCCTGTTCACCTTCATCGGCGCGACCACCGAGAACCCTTCGTTCGAGGTCAACTCGGCGCTGCTGTCGCGCGCCCAGGTCTATGTGCTGAAGTCGCTGGACGAGGCCGAGCTGCGCCAGCTGCTGCAGCGCGCGCGCGGCCAGGCGCTGGCGCATCTGCAGTTCGAGGACAAGGCGGTCGACACCATCGTCGGCTATGCCGACGGCGACGCGCGGCGCTTTTTGAACCTGCTGGAGCAATGCGAGATTGCGGCGGGTGCCGCCGGCATCGCGCAGATCGACGCCGAGTTCGTCAGCAATGCGCTGAGCCTGAACGCGCGCCGCTTCGACAAGGGCGGCGACAACTTCTACGACCAGATCTCGGCGCTGCACAAGTCGGTGCGCGGCTCCAGCCCGGACGGCGCGCTCTACTGGCTCAGCCGCATGCTGGACGGTGGCGCCGACCCGCGCTACCTGGCGCGGCGCATCGTGCGCATGGCCTGGGAGGACATCGGCCTGGCCGACCCGCGCGCGATGCAGATCGCCAACGACGCGGCGCTGACCTTCGAGCGCCTGGGCAGCCCCGAGGGCGAGCTGGCGCTGGGCCAGGCGGTGATCTATCTGGCCATCGCGGCCAAGAGCAATGCCGGCTACAACGCCTACAACGCGGCCCGCGCCTTCGTGAAGCAGGACGGCAGCCGCGAGGTGCCGGTGCACCTGCGCAATGCGCCGACCAAGCTGATGAAGGAGCTGGGCTACGGCCACGAGTACCGCTATGCCCACGACGAGCCGCATGCCTATGCGGCCGGCGAGACCTATCTGCCGGACGGCATGCCGGAGCCGGACTGGTATCGCCCGGTGCCGCGCGGGCTGGAGAGCAAGATCGGCGAGAAGCTGGCCTTCCTGCGCCGGCTCGACGAAGAGGCGGGCAAAAACGGCTAGACGCTTTCATCGCGGCATGTGATAAAGGCCTTGTCGCCAAGGACCGGAGGGAGGCCGGTCCTGGCTTTGAACAGGGGATTCGCATGTGGTCCATGCCCCGGGTGCTGCTCGCGTCGCTGCTGTTAGGAATTGGCCTTTCGGTCCAGGCCGCGAATACCCAAGTCCCGAGTTCCCAGCCCTGCGGGCCCTATCGCGTGGCCTTCTACGAGTACGGCGCGATGTACTTTCGCGGCGAGCAGGGGCAGGGCGAGGGCGTGGACAAGGAGCTGGTCGACGAGCTGGCGCGGCGCACCGGCTGCCGCTTCATCACCAGCGTGGTGTCCCGCGTCGCGACCTGGGTGCATCTGGCGCGCGGCACGGCCGACATCACGGTCTCGGCGGTGCGCACGCCGCAGCGCGAGCTGCACGCCGAGTTCGCGATCTATCTGCGCGGCCAGCCCTCGGTCTATGTGCGCTCCGAGCTGGCCGGCACGGTCGATTCGCTGCAGACCTTCGTGACCCGCGGCCCTTGGAAGCTGGCGATCTCCAAGGGCTACAGCTACGGTCCGCAGATGGACGCGATCATCGCGGACCTGCGCCAGCAGGGGCGCGTCGGCGAATACGGCGATGCCAATGCGGTGGCGCGGGTGATTGGCAGCGGCAAGGCCGACGCCTTCATCGCCTCCAACCTGGCCTGGTCGCCGATCTTCAAGGCGCACAAGCTGGAGGGTCGGGTCGCCGTGCTGCCCGGCAGTCCGGAGATGACGATCGAGGCCGGCCTGGCCTTCTCGCGCGAGCGCGTGCGGCCGGCCGACATCGCGCTGATGACGCAGACGGTGGCCGAGATGCGCGCCGATGGCCGCCTGAAGCAGATCCTCGGCCGCCATGGCTCGCCGGAGGTGGTGAAGAAGGCGATGCTGCCCTGAGGCTCGACGATGTATCCGGGCCAACGGGTAAATCCCAGAAAGGGGGCGATCCCCGCACTCCTAGAATTTCCTTAGCCTGCAAGACCGATGGCCGATGGCCCGCCCCCTTGGTGGCGGGCCTTCTGCCATCTGGCCCCTACCAGACCAGAACAAGACCGCCTTTTGCGCTCAGCGATCGGCGGCCGCAACGGAGATCGCGATGGAGATTTTTTTCCAGCAAATCATCAACGGCCTGGTGCTGGGGAGCATGTATGCGTTGGTGGCGTTGGGGTACACGATGGTGTACGGGATCATCAACCTGATCAATTTTGCGCATGGCGAGATCCTGATGGTGGGAGCGCTGGTGGCGTGGACGGTGATCACGGCGCTGGAGGGTTCGGGGCTGCCGGGCTGGTCGCTGATGCTGATCGGGGCGGTGTGCGCGATCGTGGTGTGCACGGTCCTGAACTTCACGGTGGAGAAGATCGCGTATAGGCCGCTGCGCAACGCGCCGCGCCTGGCCCCGCTGATCACGGCCATGGGCATGAGCCTGCTCTTGCAGACCCTGGCGATGATCATCTGGAAGCCCAACCCCAAGCCCTTCCCGCTGCTCTTGCCGACCACGCCGTTTGATCTGGGCGGCCCGGTGATCACGGTCACCCAATGCCTGATCCTGGGGCTGACGGTGATGATCCTGGCCGGACTGATCTATCTGGTGAACCACACCAAGCTGGGCCGCGCGATGCGGGCCACGGCGGAGAACCCGCGCGTGGCGGGGCTGATGGGGGTGAAGCCGGACTTCGTGATCTCGGCCACCTTCGTGATCGGCGCGGCGCTGGCCGCGGTGGCCGGCATCATGTGGGCGGCCAACTACGGCACGGTGCAGCACTCGATGGGCTTCCTGCCGGGGCTGAAGGCCTTCACCGCGGCGGTGCTGGGCGGCATCGGCAACCTGGCCGGGGCCATGGTGGGCGGCATCCTGCTGGGCCTGATCGAAGCCATCGGCGCCGGCTATCTCGGTGAGCTGACCGGCGGTGTGCTGGGCAGCCATTACGCCGACATCTTCGCCTTCATCGCGCTGATCCTGGTGCTGACCCTGCGACCGTCCGGCCTGCTGGGCGAACGCGTGGCCGACCGCGCCTGATATGAACCACCCCCTACGCGCTGCGCGCGCCCCCTCAAGGGGGCAACACCGGCAGCCCGGCAAAGCCGGATCTGCGGTGTTCGCTTGGGAATGCAAATGGCTGCGAGGCCATCGCTGAGGAGTCTTCCATGCAAAAGAACAAACTGATCGTCTTCGTGCTGGCCGCCGTCGGCCTGCTGCTGGTGCCGCTGTTTGCACAGCAGTTCGGCAACGGCCCGGTGCGCATCATCGACCTGGCCCTGCTGTACGTGCTGCTGGCCCTGGGCCTGAACATCGTGGTGGGCTATGCGGGCCTGTTGGACCTGGGCTATGTGGCCTTCTACGCGCTGGGGGCCTATATGTTCGGCCTCTTGGCCAGCCCGCACCTGAGCGAGAACTTCGAGGCCTTCAAGGCCGCCTTCCCCGACGGGCTGCACTCGCCGCTGTGGATTGTGATCCCGCTGGGGGCGGCGCTGGCCGGCTTCTTCGGCATGGTGCTGGGCGCACCCACCCTGAAGCTGCGCGGCGACTACCTGGCCATCGTGACCCTGGGGTTCGGCGAGATCATCCGCGTGTTCCTGAACAACCTGGAGCACCCGGTCAACATCACCAACGGCCCGCGCGGCATCGGCCAGATCGACGCCATCCACTTCTGGGGGTTCGACCTGGGCAAGACGCACGAGTTCTTCGGCATCACCTTCCCCTCGGTCACCCTGTACTACTACCTGTTCCTGGCCCTGGTGGTCGGCTCCGTGCTGATCTGCTATCGCCTGGAGACCTCGCGCATCGGCCGCGCCTGGATGGCCATCCGCGAGGACGAGATCGCCGCCAAGGCCATGGGCATCAACACCCGCAACATGAAGCTCTTGGCCTTCGGCATGGGCGCCACCTTCGGCGGCGTGGCGGGCAGCATGTTCGCCGCCTTCCAGGGCTTCGTCAGCCCCGAGTCCTTCAGCCTGCAGGAATCCATCATGATCGTCGCGATGGTCGTGCTGGGCGGCATCGGCCATATCCCGGGCGTGATCCTCGGGGCGCTGCTCTTGGCCGCGCTGCCCGAGGTGCTGCGCTATGTGGCCGGCCCGCTGCAGCAGATGACCGACGGCCGCCTGGACGCCGCCATCCTGCGCCAGCTCTTGGTGGCGCTGGCGATGATCTCCGTGATGCTGCTGCGTCCGCGCGGCCTGTGGCCCTCGCCCGAACATGGCAAGGGCGCGCCGAGCAAGAAGTGATGACGAGCAACGAGCAGCAGCACCAGGAGCACCAGCAATGACAACAACGACGGATACCGTGCTGAGCGTCAAGGGCGTGTCCAAGCGCTTCGGCGGCCTGCAGGCCCTCGCGGACGTGGGCATCGAGATCAAGGCCGGCCAGGTCTACGGCCTGATCGGCCCCAACGGCGCGGGCAAGACCACCTTCTTCAACGTTATCACGGGTCTCTACACCCCGGACGGCGGGAGCTTCGAGCTCGGCGGCAGCCCCTACACCCCGCAGGCGGTGCACCAGGTGGCCAAGGCCGGCATCGCGCGCACCTTCCAGAACATCCGGCTCTTCGCCGAGATGACCGCGCTGGAGAACGTGATGGTGGGCCGCCATGTGCGCACCCATTCGGGCCTGCTGGGGGCGGTCTTCCGCACCCCGGGCTTCAAGCGAGAGGAGGGCCAGATCGCCCAGCGCGCCCAGGAGCTGCTGGACTATGTGGGCATCGGCAAGTACGCGGACTTCAAGGCCCGCACCCTGAGCTATGGCGACCAGCGCCGCCTGGAGATCGCGCGGGCCCTGGCCACCGACCCCAAGCTGATTGCGCTGGACGAGCCGGCCGCGGGCATGAACGCCACCGAGAAGGTCGTGCTGCGGGAGCTGATCGACCGCATCCGCAAGGACGGCCGCACCATCCTCTTGATCGAGCATGACGTGAAGCTGGTGATGGGCCTGTGCGACCGGGTCACGGTGCTGGACTACGGCAAGCAGATCGCCGAGGGCACGCCCGCGGACGTGCAGAGCAACCCCAAGGTGATCGAGGCCTACCTCGGCGCAGGCCATGCCGCGCACTGAACAGGAAGCAAAGAACATGGCTGAGAACAAAGAGATCCTGCTCAAGGTCAGCGGGCTGAAGGTGGCCTATGGCGGCATCCAGGCCGTCAAGGGCGTGGACTTCGAGGTGCGCCAGGGCGAGCTGGTGAGTCTGATCGGGGCCAACGGGGCGGGCAAGACCACGACGCTGAAGGCGGTGACGGGGCTGCAGCCGGTGGCCGAGGGGCAGATCCACTTCATGGGCAAGCCCTTGAAGGGGCAGGGGGCCTGGGACCTGGTCAAGCAGGGGCTGGTGATGGTGCCCGAGGGGCGCGGCACCTTCACCCGCATGACCATCACCGAGAACCTGCAGATGGGCGCCTACATCCGCAACGACAAGGCCCAGATCGAGGCCGACATCGAACGCATCTTCGGCATCTTCCCCAGACTCAAGGAGCGCAGGAACCAGCTGGCGGGCACGATGAGCGGCGGCGAGCAGCAGATGCTGGCGATGGGCCGCGCGCTGATGACGCAGCCCAAGGTGCTGCTGCTGGACGAGCCCAGCATGGGCCTGAGCCCGATCATGGTGGACAAGATCTTCGAGGTGGTCAACGACATCCACGGCCAGGGCGTGACGGTGCTCTTGGTGGAGCAGAACGCCAGCCGGGCGCTGCAGCTGGCCAACCGCGGCTATGTGATGGAGAGCGGGCTGATCACGATGACGGGGGAGGGCAAGACCCTGCTCAATGATCCCAAGGTGCGGGCTGCTTACCTCGGCGAATGAGCCTCACGGTAGACCCAAGGCCTGTCGCACCAGCTCGCGCTGCTGCCGCTGGTGCAGGCCGGTCGAGGCGGTGGCGCCGGCGGCCGTGACCGCGCGCGACACCTCGACCAGACGGGCTTGCGGTGGGCAGAGCGCGGCCAGATCGTCGCGCACCTGGGCCCAGGCGCCCTGGTTGCGGGTCTCCTCCTGGGCCCAGACCAGGGTCTCGAGCCGCGGGTAGCGCGCCAGCAGCGCGGCCAGCTCCTGGTGTGGGAAGGGGTAGAGCTGCTCCAGACGCAGCAGGGCCAGGCCCTGGGCCATGTCCTCGCCCAGTGCGGCGCGCTCGCGCTGCAGCGCGTAGAACAGCTTGCCGCTGCACAGCAGCAGGCGGCGCACCTGAGCGGGCGCCGCCTCGGCATCGTCCAGTACCGGCCGGAAGCCGCCGTCCAGCAGCTCGGCCAGGCTGGCGCGGGCACCGGCTTCCTTGTGCAGCTGGGTCTTGGGTGTCATCACCACCAGCGGCTTGCGCTCGGGATCTAGGGCCTGGCGGCGCAGCAGATGGAACCATTGCGCGGCGGTCGAGGGGCAGGCCACACGCAGATTGTCGGCACCGCACAGCTGCAGGAAGCGGCTTATGAAGCCGCTCGAATGCTCGGGGCCGATGCCCTCGTAGCCATGCGGCAGCAGCACGGCCAGGGCCGAACGGTAGCCCCATTTCTCCTCGCCGGCGGCCAGGTACTGGTCGACGAAGACCTGGGCGCCATTGACGAAGTCGCCGAACTGCGCTTCCCAGAGGGTCAGGCCTTGCCGGTCCTGCACGCTGTGGCCGTACTCATAGCCCAGCACCGCCTCTTCCGAGAGCGGCGAGTTGATTGCCTCGAAGCGGGCGGTCCCGGGGGCTACCTGCTGCAACGGCACGAAGACCGCCGGATGTTCCGCGTTCTGGCTGTGCCAGACCGCCTGCCGATGCATGAAGGTGCCACGGCCGACGTCCATGCCGGAGAGGCGCACGTCGATGCCGGCGTGCAGCAGCGAAGCATAGGCCAGGTTCTCGGCCAGGCACCAGTCGATGCGAGGCTCGGCAGCGTCGATCGCCAGCCGCCATTGTCCGATCAGCGCGGCGATCAACGGATGCGGCTCGAACTGCGCGGGCAGCCGCGTCATTGCCTGTAGCAGGACAGCAAGCTGCGGCTGGGATAGCGGCGCCGCCGCGGCGGGGGGCGGGGCCATCTGTAGGTTGGCCTCGAGCCGGCCGGCACCCGGGATTGCGTCCGCAGTGCTGAACCGCCGCTGCCAGGCCAGGCGCCGCGCCGCCAGGTCGGCGTCGCCCACACCGCAGTCCCGCGCCTGCAGCTCCACCACCGTGGGGCGGCGCTGCAGCTGCGGGTACAGCCGCGGGCTGGTCAGCGCCGGCAGGTCATGCTCGGAATGGCCCAGGCGACGGCAGCCGATCAGGTCGATCAGCACATCGGCGCCGAAGCGCTGGCGGTAGTCGAGGGCCAGCCGCGCGGCTCGGGCCAGCAGAGCGGGCGCCTCGGCGTTCAGGCGCAGCACCGGCGCGTCGATCATGCGGGCCACATCGGTGCAGTAGCGCGCCGCGCGACCATCCATCGGGTTGGGCTCGGTGAAGCCGAGCTGGTTGTTGATGATCACATGCACCGTGCCGCCGACCGAGTAGCCGGGCCGCTGCGCCAGCATCAGGGTCTCCATCACGACGCCCTGGCCGGCGAAGGCGGCGTCGCCATGCAGCACCAGGGTGGCGCAGCGGCGCTGGCGGCGCGCCGCTGCGCGCGCCATGCCCAGCACCACCGGATAGACGCTCTGCAGATGCGAGGGGTTGTGGGCCAGGGTCAGCATCAGCTCGCCGCGCTCGGTGCGCAGCCGGCTGCGGCCGCCCAGGTGATAGACCAGGTCGCGATGCGCCGCGTCCGCATCGGCGCCGAAATGCGCCAGCGCCTGCGCCGGTGGCAGGCCCAGCAGGTTGACCAGCAGGTTGAGCCGGCCGCGGTGCGGCATGCCCATGAAGACCTCCTGCATGCCCTGGGACGCGGCGCGCGCCAGCAGCGCATCCAGCAGCGGCAGCAGGGCCTCGTGGCCCTCCAGCGAGAAGCGCTTGGCCTGCGGGTGCTGCTCCGCGACATGGTGCTCCCAGGCCTGGGCCTGCAGCAGGCGTTCCAGCAGGGGCCCGCCATGGTTCTGCGCCTCGTCATCTTCTTCTTCCATGCGCGCCTGCAGCCAGGCGCGGCGCTGTGGGTCACGCAGCGCGCTGGCATCCAGCGCCAGCGCGCCGCAGTAGATCGCCTTCAGGCGCCGGTCGAGTCCCTGCACGCTCGGATCGTCGGGCGCCAGGCCGAAGGCCGCCGGTGCCAGCAGTTCGGCCGCATCGGCGGTGGGCGCCAGCGCCAGCGGGTCGAGCGCGGCGCAGCGGTGGCCCTGCTCGCGATGGGCATCGATGAAGCGCTGGATGGCGGAGCCGGGCGCCGGGCTGAGGTCATGCTGGGGCATTGAAGGAATCTCCCTGTCTGGGTCGGTAGATCACGCGGGCATGGCGCCGCCCGAGCCGGCGGCTGCCGGCCCTGGTGGGCTGGGGGGTGAGGCGGGCCGAGAGGGCCCTAGAGCTGGAAGGCGCGCACCACGTCGGTCAGCTGGCGCGCCTGATCCTGCAGCGCGCGGGCGGAAGCGGTGCTCTGCTCGACCATCGCGGCGTTCTTCTGCGTCGTGTCGTCCATCTGCACGATCGCGGTGTTGACCTGCTCGATGCCGCTGCTCTGCTCGTGGCTGGAGGCGGTGATCTCGGCCACCACATCGCTGACCCGCTTGATGCTGGCCACCACCTGCTGCATCGTCGCGCCGGCCTGCTCGACCATCTTGCTGCCGGTACCGACCTGGTCGACCGAGTCGTCGATCAGGGTCTTGATCTCCTTGGCGGCCTGCGCGCTGCGCTGCGCCAGGCTGCGCACCTCGGAGGCCACGACCGCGAAGCCGCGGCCCTGCTCGCCGGCGCGCGCGGCCTCCACCGCCGCATTCAGCGCCAGGATATTGGTCTGGAAGGCGATGCCGTCGATCACGCCGATGATCTCGACGATGCGTTTGGAGGAGGCGGAGATCGAGTTCATCGTGTCGATCACCTGGCCCACCACCTCGCCGCCCTGGGTGGCGACGCCCGAGGCCGAGCGGGCCGAGTTGTTGGCCTGGCTGGCGTTGTCGGCGCTGAGCCTGACCGCCGAGGTCAGCTGCTCCATCGCCGCGGCCGTCTGCTGCAGCGCGCTGGCCTGCTGCTCGGTGCGGGCCGACAGGTCGGAATTGCCCTGCGCCACATCGTGGGCGGCATTGACGATGGTGTCGGCGCCCTGGCGCACCTCGGAGACGATGCGGTGCAGGCTGTCCACCATATGCTGCAGCGCCGCGATCAGGCGGCCGACCTCGTCCTTGCCGACCGCCCGGACCCGGTAGGTCAGGTTGCCGGCGGCGACCGATTCGGCCAGCTCGATCGCCTGGCGCACCGGGCCGGTGATCGAGCGGGTGATCAGCAGGGCGGTGCCGGCACCCAGCAGCACCGCCAGCACCGAGGCCGCGATCATCTTCAGCTTGGCCGTCTGCGACTGGCTCTTGGCCTCGGCCACATCGGCGCTCATGGCCTGGGCCTGGTGGTCGACCATCTTGTCGATCAGCGCGTAGTAGCGGGCCTGCGGGCCCGCCAGCTCGTCCTGGTAGAGCGCCATGGCCTCCTCGCGCTTGCCGGCGTTCAGCAGGTCGAAGATCTTGCGCACCACCGCGCCATAGGCCTTGCGGGCCTGGCTCTGCTCCTCGAAGATGGCCTTGCTGGCATCGGTGTGCAGCAGCTTTTCGAAGCGGGCCAGGTTCTCGGTGTTGGTGGCGCGGATCGTCGCGTACTCGTCGATATGGCGCTTCTGGCGTTCGGCGTCCTGGGCCAGCAGGATGCGGCCCAGGGTCAGGGCGCCGCGGTCGCCGACGCTCTTGATCTGGTTGCTCAGCGCGATCTGCGCGTAGCGGTCGTCGACCACCCGGTCCATCGTGTCCCCGACGCCGTTCAGCACCGAGAAACCCACGCCCAGTATCACCAGCAACAACGCGATCACGACCGAGAAAGCCAAGGCCAGACGCGAACCGATAGGCAGGTTCGACAATTTCATTTCCGACTCCCTTACTGCTGCAACAACCCTGAACGCCGGATGACAGCCGGCGAAGACCTGGCGAGCCCGTGGCCGCTCACGTCTTGTCACAAGGTAGTTCCTCGGGCACCGGATTTCGATGACAGTTGCCGCCGACTTTGCGGCGCCTTTCACGAAAGCGGGCCGGGCCGGCCAAGAAAAAGGCCCGGCAAAGCCGGGCCCGGGTCGGGAGAGCAGCGCGAAAACGCTCAGTCGAGCTTGGCGCCGGAGCGCTTGACCACACCCTCGTACTTGGCCAGCTCGCTACGCACGAAGGCGCCAAACTGCTCGGGCGTGCTGGGCGCCGGCTCGGCCATCAGGCTGGCCATGCGGGTCTTCATCTCGGGCGAGTTCAAGGCTTCGACGAAGGCGGCGTTCAGGGTCTTGACGGTGTCCGGCGCCATCTTGGCCGGGCCGAACAGGCCGAACCAGGTGTTGATGTCGAACTTGGCCAGGCCCAGATTGGCCGGACTTTCGGCGATCGCCGGGATTTCCGGCTGGGCGGCGGCGCGCTTGGCGGTGGTGACCGCGATCGCCTTCAGCTTGCCGGACTTGATATTGGCCGAGGCGCTGGCCAGGTTGTCGAAGTTCAGGTCCACCTGGCCGGAGACCAGGGCCAGCTGGGCCGGGTTGCCGCCCGAGTAGGGGATATGGGTCATGAACACGCCGGCCTGGGCCTTGAACATCTCGCCGGCCAGGTGGCCGGCGCTGCCGTTGCCGCCCGAGCCATAGTTCAGCTTGCCGGGGTTCTTCTTGGCGTAGGCGACCAGGTCGGCCACGCTGTCGATCTTCAGGCGCTGCGCGGCCTCGGCGTTCATCACCAGCACATTGGGCACGCGGGCGACCAGGGTGATCGGCGTGAAGTCGCGGATCGGGTCGTAGGGGATCTTGGCGAACAGCCAGGGGTTGATCGCATGGGTCGCGACGGCGCCCATCACAATGGTCTGGCCATCGGGGGCGGCCTTGGCGACCTGGTCGGCGCCCAGATTACCGCCGGCACCGGCCTTGTTCTCGATGATCACGACGCCCAGCTTGTCCTTGACCCGCTCGGCCAGCGCGCGCGCGACGATGTCCAGCGGGCCTCCCGGCGCATAGGGCACGACCAGGCGGATCGGCTTGCCCTGCTGGGCCAGAGCGCCGGCGGACAGGCCGAAGGCGCCGAAAAGGCCAAGACCCGCGAGCAGGGTCAGCCGGCGGGTCTTGCGAAGGGAAGAGGACAAAGAAGAGGTCGAGCGGGTGTGATTCATCCCGCAAGCCTAGCAGGCCCGCATGGCGGGCCTGGCCGGATCCGGCGCACAGCGCACGCCGGGGCGAACCGGCGTGCGACCTTGTTCACGCTCAGGCCGGCTTGACCAGCTTGGCGCGCGCCCAGGCGTCGGCGACGCGGGCCGGCGTGCTCTGCTCGCGCTGCACGCGCTCCAGCAGCTCGGCCACGCGCTCTCGGATGCGGCCGACCTCGGCCATCACCGCGCTCTCCTCGCCCTCGCCGCGGTACTCGCGCGCCACCGAGATGATGCCGCCGGCGTTGACCAGGTAGTCGGGCAGGTAGGCGATGCCACGGGCCTGCAGTGCATCGCCATCGGCCGCGGTGGCCAGCTGGTTGTTGGCGGCGCCGGCGATCAGCTTGGCGGCGATGGTCGGCACGCTCTGCGCGTTCAGCGCGGCGCCCAGGGCGCAGGGGGCCAGCACATCGGCCTCGGCGGCGATGATGGCCTCGATGCCGACCGCGGTGGCGCCGAACTGGGCCTGCGCGCGCTCGACCTTGGCCGCGTCGATGTCGGCGACGACCAGCTTGGCGCCGGCCTGGTGCAGATACTCGGCCAGATGCCAGCCGACCGCGCCCAGACCCTGGATCGCGACGCGGCTGCCTTCCAGCGAGGCGCGGCCCAGCACGCGCTTGACACCTTCGTCGATCGAGACGAACACGCCGTAGGCAGTCTTGGGGCTGGGGTCGCCGCCGAAGGCGCCATCGCGCGGGATGCCGCTGACGTACTGCGTCTGGCTCTGCATGCCGCGCATGTCGGCGGTGGTGGTGCCGACATCCTCGGCGGTGATGTAGTCGCCGGCCAGCGACTGCACGGCGCGGCCGAAGGCGGCGAACAGCGCGGCGCGGTCGAAGTCACCTTGCGGCTTGATGATCACCGCCTTGCCGCCGCCGAAGGGCAGGTCGGCCAGGGCGTTCTTCAGGCTCATGCCCTGCGACAGGCGCAGCGCGTCGTTCAGCGCGGCCAGTTCGTTGTCGTAGCTCCAGAAGCGGCAGCCGCCGAAGGCCGGGCCGCGGGCGGTGCTGTGCACCGCGAGGATCGCGCGCAGGCCGGTCTGGGCATCGGCGGCCAGCAGCACCTTTTCATGCGGCGCCTGGTCGGGCAGACCGAACAGGGAGGAGGGGAGCGAGGAAGCGGGGGCGGCCGCGAGGGCGCGCGCGAGATCGTTGGTGATCGCGTTCATGTCGGAGCGAAGAGGGCACTCGTGATGCGTGAATGGGGTGGCGCGCGCCGCCAGGGGCGGGGCACCGCAAGCCGCGCTTGTGGCGCGGCCGGCATCCAGTTTAACGGGGCGAGATGCGCCCGGCCCTGCGGCATGGACATGGAGCCATGCCGCGCTTGCATCGGCGCAGGCTCAGGGCCCCTGGAAGCCGCCGGCGCGCAGGGTCACGACCAGGGTGTCGCGGTGGCCATGCTCGGCCGCCGGCTGGATCGGGGTGGTCTCGTGGATCATGCGCTCGTCGTCGAGCAGCAGCAGAGTCCAGGGCGCGCTCATCGTGAAGCGCTGGCCCTGCGGGCCGCGGGCCTCGAAGACGCGCGACTCGCCGCCCTTGATGCCCTCGCGCCCGATCAGGAACACCGCGACCAGGTCGACGCCGTCGCGGTGCGCGCCCTCGGGCGTCGGGCGGCCGATGCCGTCGGTGGTGTCGATGCGGAATTGGTGCGCCTCGATGAACCAGGGTTGAACCCCCTTCAGCGCCGAGGCCACGCCGGCCAGGCCCTGCATCAGCGCGCTCCAGGCGGGCAGGGCGACGGCCTCCGCCTGCATCGGTTCGAACCAGCGCTCGATGCCGCCATGCAGCGCGTTGTAGTCCAGCGGCTGCCAATGCGCGCGGTGCTCGACCTGGCGCAAGGCCTGACCCTCGACGGCCTCGAAGCAGCTGTGGCGGCGAAAGCGATAACGACCGCCGTCGCGCAGATAGCCGTCCGGCGGCAGCTGGTTCCAGAACGGCTCCAGCGCGGCGAGCTGCTCCCCCGTGACGCCGAAGGCCCGCTGCACGCTTGCGGGCGAGATCACCGCATGACCTAGCTCCTTGAGCTGGGTCTCGAAACGGTCGACGGCGACATAAGGGGGCTCGAACATCAATGCTTGTCTGCTTCGGAGGTGAATGAATCGGCGTAGAACTCGTCCGCCGGGAGCTTGCACTGTGCCACGAAGTCGCGCTGCGCCGATTCGACGACGATAGGCGCGCCGCAGGCATAGACCTGGTGGCCGGACAGGTCCGGGAAATCGGCCATCACCGCCTGGTGCACGAAGCCGGTGCGGCCGCTCCAGTCGTCCTCGGCCTTGGGCTCGGACAGGACCGGCACATAGCTGAGATTCGGAATCGCGCTGACGGCCTGCAGGGCCCAGTCGTGCAGATAGAGGTCGGCCTTGCTGCGGCAGCCCCAGTACAGCGTGGTGGGGCGCGTCAGACCCAGGTGCTGGATGCGCTCGACGATGGCCTTGATCGGCGCGAAGCCGGTGCCGCTGGCCAGCAGGATCATCGGCTTGTCCGAGTCCTCGCGCAGGAAGAAGCTGCCGAACGGGCCCTCCATGCGCAGGATGTCCTTTTCCTTCATCGCGCCGAACACATGGTCGGTGAACTTGCCGCCGGGCATGTGGCGGATGTGCAGCTCGATTGCGGCCGGCGTGCCCAGGTTGTGCGGCGCGTTGGCCATCGAGTAGCTGCGGCGCGCGCCGTCGCGCAGGATGAACTCGACATACTGGCCGGCGTGGAACTGGAAGTTCTGCGTGGCCGGCAACTGCAGGCGCACGACGGCTACGTCGGTGGCGGGTTTCTCCAGGCTTAGCACGCGGCTGGGCAGCTTCAGCACCGCGAACTCGCCGGCGCCCGGCACGGTGCGGGCCTCCAGCACGCAATCGGTCTGCGGCGTTGCGCAGCAGGTCAGCACCAGGCCGGCGGCTTCCTCCTCCGGCGTCAAGGTCTTGGGCTGGTGC
Organism: Roseateles sp. DAIF2; assembly: GCF_015624425.1. Lineage (NCBI taxonomy): Bacteria > Pseudomonadati > Pseudomonadota > Betaproteobacteria > Burkholderiales > Sphaerotilaceae > Roseateles > Roseateles sp. DAIF2. The sequence continues at coordinate 2,413,335 of NZ_CP049919.1, forward strand.
GCGCCGTGGATCACGCGGCCCCCCAGCAGCCGGCTCTTGCAGGAACCGCAGGCGCCGTCCTTGCAGCCATAGGGCAGGCCCACGCCCTGGCGGATCGCGGCACCCAGCATGGTTTCATCGCGTTCGACCTCGAAGACGCGGCCGCTGGGCTGGACGGTGACCTGGAAATTCATGGCAATGAGGGTGCTGCGGGACGCAGGCGTGGCTGACAAAAACGCGGCCCGTCTCGTCGCGGAGCGGGCCGTACACTCGCCCTCTATTTTGCCCGAGCCCCGAAAGCCCTGCCCCCATGACCCTGCGACGCAAGCCCCCTCGTCTGTTGATCGTCGGCTGCGGCGATGTCGGGATGCGTGTGCTGAGATTGCTGGGTGGGCGGCTGCCGGTGTTCGCGCTGAGCTCCAGCCCGGCGCGTTTCGCGGCGCTGCGCGCGGCCGGCGCGACGCCGCTGTGGGGCGACCTGGACCGGCCCGAGACCCTGGCCCGCCTGGCCGGGCTGGCCGACCTGGTGCTGCACCTGGCGCCGCCGCCGGGGCAGGGCGCGGAAGATGCGCGCATGCTGAACCTGCTGCGCGCGCTGGCGCGCGACCGGGCGCCGCGCGCCATTGCCTATGCCAGCACCACCGGCGTCTATGGCGATGCCGGCGGCGCGCGCTTCGATGAGACCCGCCCGGTCGCGCCGGCCACCGACCGGGGGCGCCGGCGCGTCGATGCCGAGGCGCGGCTGCGCTGGTTCGGCGCGAACTTCGGCAGCCGCATCAGCATCCTGCGCGTGCCGGGCATCTATGCCGCGGACCGCGCCGGCGGCCATCCGCGCGAGCGCCTGCAGCGTGGCACGCCGGTGCTGGTGCGGGACGAGGATGTCTACACCAACCATATCCATGCCGATGACCTGGCGCGCGCCTGCCTGGCGGCGCTGTGGCGCGGCCTGCCGCAGCGCGTCGTGCATGCCAACGACGACAGCGAGCTGCTGATGGGCGATTACTTCGATCTGGCGGCCAAGCTCTGCGGCCTGGCGCCTGCGCCGCGCATCACGCGCGCCGAGGCGGCCGAGCGGATGTCACCGCTGCAATTGAGCTTCTGGAGCGAATCGCGCCGGCTCGACAACGGCCGGCTGAAGAAGGAGCTGAGGCTGAGGCTGCGTTACCCGCAGCCGGCCGACGGCCTGCTGGCTTGAACGATCAGCGGCGACGGCTGCCGCGCCAGTAGCGGATCAGCAGATAGGCGCCCAGCATGCCGCCCAGATGGGCGAAATGGGCGATGCCGCTGCGGCCCGACAGGCCCATCAGCAGTTCCAGCGCGCCGAAGATCGCGACGAAGTACTTGGCCTTCATCGGGATCGGCGGGAACAGCGGCATGATGATGCGGTCAGGGAACAGCATGCCGAAGGACAGCAGCAGGCCGAACAGCGCGCCCGAGGCGCCCACGGTCGGCGAGAGCGAGCCGATCAGCAGAGTGAAGACCAGCTGCATCGCGGCCGCGCTCAGGATGCTGGCGGCCAGCATCTGCATATAGCGCTTGCTGCCCCAGACCCGCTCCAGCTCCGAGCCGAACATCCACAGGCCCAGCATATTGAAGAACAGGTGCAGCACGTCGCCGTGCAGGAAGGCGTAGGTGAGCGGCTGCCAGGGCAGGAAGTTGCCGCTGTTCACCGGCCACAGCGCGAAGAACAGCTGCAGCGAGGGTGGCAGCAGGAGGAAGGCGCAGAACAGGCCCACGCAGGCCAGCATGAAGGCTTTGGTTACCGGGGGCAGGTGGGGCATGTCGGGGCAGCGGGCGCGTGAAAAGAAGTGGTGGGCCGGCTGTTCGTCGATGCCACCGGCGAGCGGCTGAGTGTATGCGCAAGCCGAAACAAAAAAGCCGCTCGACGGATCGAACGGCTTGCTTGTGCTGGCGCCGCGGGGCGCTGCTTCATGGCTCTTCTGCGCGGCCTTGCGGATCGCTGGTGCCCGGGGCCGGACTCGAACCGGCACACCTTGCGGCGGGGGATTTTGAGTCCCCTGCGTCTACCGATTTCGCCACCCGGGCCAGTTCGGCAAAGCACTATCGCTGCAGAGCAAAGGATTATGCCATGCAATGGCTTGTTTTGACTGCGACAATCGGTGCATGAGCATCAAACCCTACCCGACTCTTGAGGATGTGATCGGCAACACGCCCCTGGTGCGCCTGCAGCGCCTGGGGTCAGAGCTTGCCTCGCGCGGCAATGTGATCCTCGCGAAGCTGGAGGGCAACAACCCGGCGGGCTCGGTCAAGGACCGGCCGGCGATCAGCATGATCCGGCGCGCCGAGGAGCGCGGCGACATCAAGCCCGGCGACACGCTGATCGAGGCCACCTCGGGCAATACCGGCATCGCGCTGGCGATGGCCGCGGCGATCCGCGGCTACCGGATGCTGCTGATCATGCCGGAGGATCTGTCGGTCGAGCGGGCTCAGACGATGAAGGCGTTCGGCGCGGAACTAGTGCTGACGCCGCGCTCCGGCGGCATGGAATACGCGCGCGACCTGGCCGAGAAGATGCAGGCCGAGGGAAAGGGCCGGGTGCTGGACCAGTTTGCCAATGAGGACAACCCGCGCATCCATTACGAGACCACCGGCCCCGAGATCTGGCGCGACACCAGCGGGCGCGTCACCCATTTCGTCAGTGCGATGGGCACGACCGGCACGATCACCGGCACCTCGAAGTTCTTGAAGGAAAAGAACGCCAAGGTGCGCATCATCGGCGCCCAGCCCGAGGAGGGCTCGCGCATCCCGGGCATCCGCAAATGGCCCGAGGCCTATCTGCCCAAGATCTACCGCCCCTCGGCGGTGGACGAGCTGATCTATGTGAGCCAGAGCAACGCCGAGGAGATGGCACGCCGGCTGGCGCGCGAGGAAGGGCTGTTCGGCGGTATCTCGGCGGCCGGTGCCTGCTGGGCGGCGCTGCAGATCGCCCGCCAGGTCGAGAACGCGACCATCGTGTTCGTGGTCTGCGATCGTGGCGATCGCTATCTGTCCACCGGGGTGTTTCCGGCCTGAACGAGGTCGGGGTCAGGGCCTAGAATCGGCCCCCATAAAGGAACCGATGCCATGGACGCACACAAGGAACTCGACACCCGCGGCCTGAACTGCCCGCTGCCCATCCTGAAGGCCAAGAAGGCCCTGGCCGAAATGGAAAGCGGCCAGTTGCTGAAGGTGGTGGCCACCGACCCGGGCTCGATGCGCGACTTCCAGGCCTTCGCGCGCCAGACCGGCAACGAACTGGTCGAGCAGAGCACCCAGGCGGACGAATTCATCCATGTGCTGAAGCGCCGCTGACCTCGGCGCCCTGCAATGAGAAAGGCCACCCTCGGGTGGCCTTTTTGTTTGGGGGAGAGCCCCTTAGATTTCCAGATTCTGCAGGTACTCGCGGAAGCCGTTGCCTAGCTGCGGATGGGCCAGCGCCAGCTCGACATTGGCCTGCAGGAAGCCTTCCTTGCTGCCGCAGTCGTAGCGCTTGCCGTCGTAGCGGTAGGCGAACACCTTCTCGCGGCGCAGCAGGCCGGCGATGCCGTCGGTCAGCTGGATCTCGCCGCCGACGCCGCGCGGCTGGTTGGCGATCTCGTGGAACACGCCGGGCGTCAGGATGTAGCGGCCGGCCACGCCCAGGCGCGAGGGCGCGACATCGGGATCGGGCTTCTCGACGATGCGGCTGACATCCATCAGCTGGTTGTTGACCTGGGTGCCGGCGACGATGCCGTAGCGTTTGGTGTGCTCGGCCGGCACTTCCTGCACCGCCAGGATCGAGGCGCGCCATTCGGCGTACTGATCGACCATCTGCTTGAGCACGCCCGAGCCGCCTTGCGGGCCGACCATCAGGTCATCGGCCAGCAGCACCGCGAAGGGCTCGTTGCCGATCAGGCGCTGCGCGCAGAGCACCGCATGGCCGAGGCCGAGGGCCTGGGCCTGGCGCACATAGATGCACTCCATGTCGTCCGGCTTGACGCTGCGCACGACCTCCAGCAGCTCGCGCTTGCCCGCTTGTTCGAGGGCTACCTCGAGCTCAAAAGTCATGTCAAAGTGGTCTTCGATCGGTCGCTTGTGGCGGCCCGTCACGAAGATCATCTCGCGGATGCCGGCGGCATAGGCTTCCTCGACGGCGTACTGGATCAGGGGCTTGTCCACCACCGGCAGCATTTCCTTCGGCTGAGCCTTGGTCGCCGGCAGGAACCGGGTACCGAGGCCCGCCACGGGGAAGATCGCTTTGTTCACCATCATTTCCGTACACTCTCCATTTTTCTCGCGTTCATTGTGGCATGGACGCCAGTATCGAAATTCGGGATTGCAAGGCCGTGAAACATGAGCCTGTTGATTGTTGAGCCGCTGGAAGCGGAGGTGATGCAGTGGCTGGCGGAGCGCCATGCCGTGCATTACGCGCCGGAGCTGGCGGCCGATGCCCAGGCGCTGCGGGCCGCTTTGCTGCAGGTGCAGGGGCTGGTGCTGCCGCCCAATGTGCCGCTGGACGTGCATCTGCTGCGCCAGGCGCCGAAGCTGCGGGTGGTCGCGCGCATGAGCGCCGGGCTGGAGAACATCGATATCGATGCCTGCCGGGCGGCGCGCATCGAGGTGGTGCGCAGCCTGACCGCCACCGCCAGCGCCGAGGCGGAGTTCGTGATCGGCGCCTTGCTGGCCCTGCTGCGGCGCGTGCCGGTGCAGGCCAGCGACGGCATGCTGGTCGGGCGCGAGCTGGGCTGCTCGACGATCGGCCTGATCGGCATGAGCCCGGCCGCGCGCATGCTGGCCCAGCTGCTGCCGGCCTTCGGCACCCGGGTGATCGGCTACGACCCCAGCCTGCACCAGAGCGAGCCGCTGTGGGCGCAATGGGGCATCGAGCCGCTGCCGCTGCGCGAGCTGATGGAGCAGAGCGACGGCGTCAGCGTGCAACTGGGCTATTTCCTGCGCTACCGCGGCCTGATCGGCGAGCGGGTGCTGGGCTTTGCCAAGCAGGGGCAGGTGCTGGTCAGCATCGCCCATTCGGCCGTGTTCGACGAGCAGGCGCTGGCCGACGCGATGGGCAGCGGCCGCATCCTGGCGGCCTGGTTCGACAGCCTGGAGCCGGGCCTGCTGGAGCCCGGCCGGCCGCTGCATGGCCTGGCGGGCCTGCAGGTGACGCCGCGCCTGGCCAGCACGACGCGCGAGTCGCGCGTGCGTGCCGCCTGGGGCGTGGCGCGCCGCATGGACGAGCTGCTGGCGGCGCCACCGGCGCCGGTGGCGGAGTTCCGGCCTACTTACCCAGCCGATCTGCCTGAGCCCGCAGACGCGTCACGGTGGCGCTGACCCGCTTCAGCGGGCCTGCAACTGATTCAGTTGCGCGCGTAAGCGCGTCACGGTGTTGCTGAAATCGGCGATGCGCTGACGCTCCTGCTCGACCACGGCCGCCGGCGCGCGCGCGACGAAGCTCTCGTTCGACAGCTTGGCGGTGGCCTTGCCGATCTCGCCGTCCAGTCGGGCGATCTCCTTGGCCAGGCGGGCCTTCTCGGCCTCGACGTCGATCTCCACCTTCAGCGCCAGACGGGTGCCGCCCAGCACCAGCACCGGTGACATCGCGCTGGCGTCGTTGAAGGCGGCCTCGTCCTCGATCAACTGCACCTCGGCCAGCTTGGCCAGCACCTTCAGCGCCGGCGCGGCCTGGCGCAGGAAGTCCAGCTCGCCGCAGGCCAGCAGCGGCACGCGCTCGGCCGGCGAGAGGCTCATCTCGCTGCGCAGGCTGCGGCAGGTGCTCACCAGATCTTTCAGCTGTTTCACCCAGGCACAGGCGGCCTCGTCGATGCGCTCGGGCTGGGCTACCGGGTAGGGCGCGTTGACCAGGTACTCGCTGCCCTTACGCCCGGCGATCGGCGCGACGGTCTGCCACAGCTCCTCGGTGATGAAGGGCGCGATCGGGTGCAGCAGGCGCAGGATGGTCTCCAGCACGCGGATCAGGGTGCGGCGGGTGGCGCGCTGCTGGCTCTCATCGCCGGTCTGGATCTGCACCTTGGCGATCTCCAGGTACCAGTCGCAGTACTCGTCCCAGACGAAGGAGTAGATCGCGTTGGCGACGTTGTCCAGGCGGTAGTCGGCGAAGCCCTGAGTCACCGCGGCTTCCACCTTCTGCAGCTCGCTGACGATCCAGCGGTCGGCCTGCGAGAACTGGTTGTAGCCCGGCGGGCATTGGCCCTGCTCATGGGCCAGGCCGCAGTCCTGGCCCTCGGTGTTCATCAGCACGAAGCGGGTCGCGTTCCACAGCTTGTTGCAGAAGTTGCGGTAGCCCTCGCAGCGCTTGGAATCGAAGTTGACCGAGCGGCCCAGGGTCGCCATCGCCGCGAAGGTGAAGCGCAGCGCGTCGGCGCCGTAGCCGGGGATGCCCTCGGGGAACTCCTTCTCGGTGGCCTTGCGCACCTTGGGCGCGGTCTCGGGCTTGCGCAGACCCTGGGTGCGCTTGTCCAGCAGCGGGGCCAGCTCGATGCCGTCGATCAGGTCCACCGGGTCCAGCACATTGCCCTCGGACTTGCTCATCTTCTTGCCCTGCGCATCCAGCACCAGGCCATGGATGTAGACATGCTTGAAGGGCACCCGGCCGGTGAAATGCTTGGTCATCATGATCATCCGGGCGACCCAGAAGAAGATGATGTCGTAGCCGGTCACCAGCACCGAGCTGGGCAGGAACAGGTCCTGCTCCAGCGTCTTGGCCGGCCAGCCCAGGGTGGAGAAGGGCACCAGGGCGGAGGAATACCAGGTGTCCAGCACGTCCTCGTCGCGGGTCAGGGTCTTGCCCGGCGCCTTGGCCTGTGCCTCGGCCTCGTCGCGGGCGACATAGACCCGGCCGTCCTCGTCGTACCAGGCCGGGATCTGATGCCCCCACCAGAGCTGGCGCGAGATGCACCAGTCCTGGATGTTCTTCATCCACTGGTTGTAGGTGTTGACCCAGTTCTCGGGCACGAACTTGACCTCGCCAGAGGACACGGCCTCGATCGCCTCCTCGGCGATGCTCTTGCCGTTGGCGCCGGCCTTGCTCATCGCGACGAACCACTGGTCGGTCAGCATCGGCTCGATCACCTGGCCGGTGCGGGCGCAGCGCGGCACCATCAGCTTGTGCTTCTTGGTCTCGACCAGCAGGCCTTCGGCCTCCAGCTGGGCCACGATCTTCTTGCGCGCGACGAAGCGGTCCAGGCCGACATATTCGGCCGGGATCTCGCCCACCTCGGCGTTGCTGACCTTGGCCTCGAGGTCGAAGATGGTTAGCATCGGCAGCGCATGGCGCTGGCCGACCTGGTAGTCGTTGGTGTCATGCGCCGGCGTGACCTTGACCACGCCGGTGCCGAAGTCCTTGTCCACATAGTCGTCGGCGATCACCGGCACCAGGCGGCCGGTGATCGGCAGCCTGACCTGCTTGCCGATCAGATGCGCATAGCGCTCGTCCTCGGGGTGCACCATCACCGCGGTGTCGCCCAGCATGGTCTCGGGGCGGGTGGTGGCGACCACCAGCGATTCCGCGCCCTCGGCCAGCGGATAGCGGATATGCCACAGCGAGCCGTCCTCCTCCTCGCTCTCGACCTCCAGGTCGGAGACGGCGGACTTCAGGATCGGGTCCCAGGACACCAGGCGCTTGCCGCGGTAGATCAGGCCTTCCTCGTAGAGCTTGACGAAGGTGTCGGTGACGACGGCCGAGAGCTTCTCGTCCATCGTGAAGTACTCGTGCTCCCAGGACACCGAGTCGCCCATGCGGCGCATCTGGCGCGTGATGGTGTTGCCGGACTCCTGCTTCCATTCCCAGACCCGCGCGACGAAGTTCTTGCGGCCCAGGTCGTGACGGCTCTGGCCTTTCTCCTGCAGCTGGCGCTCGACGACGATCTGGGTTGCGATGCCGGCATGGTCGGTGCCCGGCACCCACAGGGTGTTGAAGCCGCGCATCCGGTGATAGCGCGTCAGCGAGTCCATGATGGTCTGGTTGAACGCATGGCCCATGTGCAGGGTGCCGGTCACATTGGGCGGCGGCAGCTGGATGCAGAAGGACTCGCGCGCCGGGTCCAGCGTGGGCTTGTACAGGCCCTTGGCCTCCCACAGGGGACCCCATTGGGCTTCCAGGGCGGCGGGCTCGAAGGACTTCGCAAGTTCGGTCATGGGAAGGTCGGGGCACGCAGCGGTGCCCGGGGCGTGATTGGAACGGACGGGGATCGCCGATTGTAGGTGGCCCCTGGATACAAAACGAAACCCAGCGATACCGCACCGAGATGCGCGCCGCGGGGCGGCCCGGAATCATGCGAAGCACAAGCTTCCCGCCATCGAAGGACCCCCCGAAATGATCCTGTTCCACCGCCTGCGTCAACACCACCATCATCATCATGCCCACTCCGCGTCCCGTCCTCACCATGAGCACCACCGTCATGGCGCTTGGTTCGGCCACCCTCTGGCTGGGTTTGCTGGCCACGCCGCCGACGCCGCCGCACAGCTTGCCGGCGATCCCGGCGATGCCCTGCTGGAGCGCATCGCCGCCCGCCTCGACCTCGGCGCCGAGCAGCGCGAGCGCCTGGCCGAGCTGCTGGCGCAGCTCCAGCGCCAGCGCCGCGCGCTGAAGGCCTGGCTGGGCGGCCCCGAGCTGGCGGAGCTGCTGGCCGGCGACAACTTCGCCCGCGAGCGGGCCCAGGCCCTGCTGGAGCAGCGGCTGGAGGCGCTGCGCAGCGCCGGCCCGGCCCTGGTGACGGCGCTGGGCGATTTCTTCGACGCGCTGGACTTCGAGCAGCAGCAGGCCCTGCGCTTCCAGCTGCGCCGCCTGCGTCAGCGCCGGGGCGAGCGGTGAACGCGCCCGCAGCGCCGCGCGCCTGGCAGGCCGCCGTCGAGCCGCGCATCAACCGCAACCGCTGCGAAGGCAAGGGCGATTGCGTGCGCGTCTGCCCGCAGGGCGTGTTCGCGCTGGGCGTGCTGCCGGTCGAGCAGCGCCAGGGCCTGCGCATCACCGGCCTGCTCAAGGGCTATGCCCATGGCTGGCGCCAGGCGCTGACGCCCAACCTGGACGCCTGCAGCGGCTGCGGCCTGTGTGTGCAGGCCTGCCCGGAGCGCGCCATCAGCCTGCAGCAGCGCCGCGGGCACAATGGCTGACAACATGCACCGACTGCTGCTTCTTGACGACGACGAGGCGCTGGCCGCGCCGCTGACCCAGTACCTGGCGCGCTTCGACTTCGAACTTTGCGCCGAGACCCGCCCCAGCGCCGCGCTCAAGCGCCTGGCCGGCGAGCGCTTCGATGCGCTGATCCTGGACGGCATGCTGCCGGAGATGGACGGCTTCGAGTTCTGCAAGCGCCTGCGCGCCAGCACCGAGCCCTGGCGCGAGCTGCCGATCCTGATGCTGACCGCGCGCGGCGACCTGACCGACCGGGTGGTCGGCCTGGAGCTGGGCGCAGACGACTACCTGCCCAAGCCCTTCGAGCCGCGCGAGCTGGCCGCGCGGCTGCAGACCATCCTGCGCCGGGTGCGGCCCGCGCCGCCGGCTGCCGCCCCGGCCGCGCTCGCGCTGCTGCGTTTTGAGGGGCTGGAGATCGACACCGTGCGCCGCCTGGTGCAGGGCGAGGCCGGCGCGGTCGAGCTGACCAGCACCGAGTATGAGCTGCTGGTTCTGCTGGCGCGCGAGCCGGGCCGGGTGTTCTCGCGCGACGAGATCCTGAACCGGCTGCGCGGCCAGGAGGCCGATGATCTCTACACCCGCGCGGTCGACATCCTGGTCAGCCGCCTGCGGCGCAAGCTGGAGCCGCTGGAGGCGCTGAAGACCCTGCGCAATGCCGGCTACTGCTTCGCGCTGCCGCCGGCGGAGCCGCGGCCATGAGGGGCGCGCGCCGACACCGGCGCTTGCGGCCCGGCCACCATGGGCAGTTCCACCAGCGTCATTGGCAATGGCAGCTGCGCGCGCGGCAACGCTGGCACCAGCGCTGGCACCGCCACCATGCGCGCTTCAAGCATTCGCTCGGCGCGCGCCTGATCGCGGTGTTCATGCTGCTGGCGCTGCTGGGCAGCCTGATCTGCTACGGCGCGCTGCAGGAGGCCTATCCGGCCTGGGTGGCGGTGCCGCTGCTGCTTCTGGTGACCGGCCTGGCCTACAGCGCGATCCGCCACCTGGTGCGGCCGCTGCGTGCGCTGGCGGCCGGGGCCGAGGCCTTCGGCCGCGGCGATTTCCGGTATCGCGTGCAGGTCCCCCACCGCGACGAGATTGGCGATCTCGCGCATCGCTTCAACCAGATGGCCACCGACATCCAGGCCATGCTGGACGGCAAGCGCGCGCTGCTGCTGGCGATCAGCCATGAGCTGCGCAGCCCGCTGACCCGCGCCCGGCTGCATGCCGAGCTGGTGCAGGAGGGCGCCTCGCGCGATGCGCTGCTGGACGAGCTGGCGCAGATGCGCGACCTGATCAGCGCGCTGCTGGAGAGCGAGCGCCTGGGCGGCGGCCACAGCGCGCTGCAGCTGGCCGATTGCGACCTGGCCGCGCTGCTGCGCGAGCAGGTGCATGAGGATGAGGGGCTGGCGCTGCAGATCGAGCCGGGCCTGCCGCTGCTGCGCCTGGACCGGCTGCGGGTGCAGCTGCTGCTGCGCAACCTGATCCACAACGCGCTGCGCCACAACGACGCGGCGCGCGGGCCGGTGGTGGCCAGCCTGCGCCGCGAGGGCGCGGGCCTGCGGCTGACGGTGCGCGACCAGGGGCCGGGCGTGCCGCCCGAGGCGCTGGCCCAGCTGGGCCAGCCCTTCTACCGCCCGGATGCGGCGCGCACCCGCGGCGAAGGCGGCGTGGGCCTGGGCCTGTGCCTGTGCCGGCTGGTGGCCGAGGCCCATGGGTCCCGGCTGGAGCTGCGCAACGCCCAGCCGGGCTTCGAGGCTTCGGTCCGTTTTACATGAACAGGTGCTCGCCCGCGTTCTCTCCGCCCAGGATCACGTAGTTCACCTTCTTCAGATCCGCCAGCGTGCGGCCGCCGGCATAGGAGACCGAGCTCTGCAGGTCTTCCTGCATCTCGCGCACGGTGTCGGCGAAGCGGCCCTTGACCGGCTCGAGGATGCGCTTGCCCTCGACATGCTTGTACTCGCCCTTGTTGAAGTCCGAGGCCGAGCCGTAGTACTCCTTGTAGCGCTTGCCGTCGACCTCGACGGTGTTGCCGGGCGATTCCTCATGGCCGGCGAACAGCGAGCCGATCATCACCATCGAGGCGCCGAAGCGCACGCTCTTGGCGATGTCACCATGGTGGCGGATGCCCCCGTCGGCGATGATGGGCTTGGTCGCGACGCGGGCGCACCATTTCAGCGCCGAGAGCTGCCAGCCGCCGGTGCCGAAGCCGGTCTTGAGCCGGGTGATGCAGACCTTGCCGGGGCCGATGCCGACCTTGGTCGCGTCCGCGCCCCAGTTCTCCAGGTCGATCACGCCCTCGGGTGTGCCGACATTGCCGGCGATCACGAAGGTGTTCGGCAGCTTCTGCTTGATATGGGCGATCATGCGCTGCACGCTGTCGGCATGACCATGGGCGATGTCGATCGTGATGTAGTCGGCGCCCACGCCGTCGGCGGCTAGGCGGTCGATCACCGCATAGTCGGCCGGCTTGACGCCCGAGCTCAGCGAGACGAACAGGCCCTTGTCGCGCATCGCCTTGGCGTACTGGACGTTGTCCAGGTCGAAGCGGTGCATCACATAGAAGTAACCGTTGGCGGCCAGCCATTCGGTGATCTTTTCATCCACCACCGTCTTCATGTTCGCCGGCACCGCCGGCAGCTTGAAGCGGCGCGGGCCGAATTCCACCGAGGTGTCGCATTCGGCGCGGCTTTCGACGCGGCATTTGCGCGGCAGCAGCAGGATGTTGTCGTAGTCGAAGATTTCCATCGTGTCCAAGTTCGCAAAGTCGGGGTGCGTTGCATGCAGTGCACCACCTGGGCTGCGAGCGCTTGACTTGGAGACCCGGCTATCTATTTGTGTCGGCGCGAGGCCATGCGGCGGGGCATGGTGCGGACACAAAAAACCGGGCGCCAAAATTTGGGCCCGGTGATTGATTCTACGCGCAATGGCGCGACCCGGTTTGGGTAAGTCCTCTTTGCCCCCCGATGGGCCCCCTGGCTACACTTGCGCCCCCGCCCGAACAAAGCGAGCCATGAGCGCAGCAGTCGTCATCAGCGGCACCGGCCTGTACCGGCCGCCGCACACCATCAGCAATGCCGAGCTGGTCGAGGCCTTCAACCGCTATGCCGACCTGCAGAACGCCCAGCATGCGGCGGCCATCGCGGCCGGCGAGCGCGCGGCGCTGACCCATTCCAGCGTCGAGTTCATCGAGAAGGCCTCGGGCATCAAGCAGCGCTATGTGATCGAGAAGGGCGGCGTGCTGGACCCGACCCGCATGTACCCGCGCCTGACGGAGCGCCCCGACGACCAGCTCTCGCTGATGGCCGAGATCGCGGTCGAGGCGGCGCGCGAGGCGCTTGCCCAGGCCGGCCGCCAGGGCCATGAGATCGACGCGGTGCTGTGCGCCAGCGCGAACATGCAGCGCGCCTACCCGGCAATGGCGATCGAGATCCAGCAGGCCCTGGGCGCCGGCGGCTACGGCTTCGACATGAACGTGGCCTGCTCCTCGGCCACCTTCGCGCTGGAGCAGGCGGTCAACGCGGTGCGCGCCGGCACGGCCCGCTGCGTGCTGGTGGTGAACCCCGAGATCACCTCGGCCCATCTGGAATGGAAGGACCGCGACTGCCATTTCATCTTCGGCGATGTCTGCACCGCGCTGATCGTCGAGCGCGCCGAGGACGCCGTCGCCGCCGAGCCCTGGGAGGTGCTGGGCACCAAGCTCGCGACCCAGTTCTCCAACAATATCCGCAACAACTTCGGCTTCCTGAACCGCAGCGAGGACAGCGATCCGGGCGCGCGCGACAAGACCTTCCGCCAGGAGGGCCGCAAGGTGTTCAAGGAGGTCGTGCCGCTGGCCGCAGCCCATATCGAGGCGCACCTGGCCGCGCTGGGCCATGCCCCCGCCGCGGTGCGGCGCTACTGGCTGCACCAGGCCAATCTGGGCATGAACCAGCTGGTGATCAAGCGGCTGGTCGGCCAGGATCTCGCGGAGACCGGCAGCGACATCGCGCCGCTGATCCTGGACGAGTACGCCAACACCGCCTCGGCCGGTTCGATCATCGCCTTCCACGCCCATCGCGCCGACCTGGCCGGCGGCGACCTGGGCGTGATCTGTTCCTTCGGCGCCGGCTATTCGGTCGGCAGTGTGGTGCTGCGCAAGAAGCCGCTGCAAGACTGAACTTTCGGCATGCGGCCGCCCGGGTCGCTAGCATCGGGGCATGAAGCTGCTCATACTCGGTGGTACCCAGTTCGTCGGCCGGCACTTGGTGGAAGCCGCGCTGGCCCGCGGGCATGACCTGACCCTGTTCAACCGCGGCCGGACCGCCGGGGCGCTGTTCCCGCAGCTGGAACGCCGCCGCGGCGACCGCCGGCTGGACCTGTCGGCCCTGGCCGAGGGTCAATGGGACGCGGTGCTGGACTGCTGCGGCTACCTGCCGCGCGAGGTTGAGGCCAGCGCCGCGCTGCTGGCGGGCCGGGTGGGGCGCTATCTCTACATCTCCAGCATCTCGGCCTATGCCAGCTTCGCGACGCCCAACGACGAGGGCTCGCCGCTGGGTGTGCTCAGCGATCCGGCCACCGAGGTGGTCGACGGCGCCAGCTACGGCCCGCTGAAGGCCGCCTGCGAGGCGCCGGTGCGGCGCCATCTCGGCCCGGACCGGGCCCTGATCCTGCGGCCGGGCCTGGTGGTCGGGCCGCATGACCCGACCCAGCGCTTCAGCTACTGGCCCGCCCGCGTCGCGCGTGCGCGGGATGCCGAGCCGGTGCTGGTGCCGGGCCGCGCCGACGATGCGCTGCAAGGCATCGACGCCCGCGACCTGGCCGCTTTCGCGCTCGACGCGCTGGAGCGCGGCCTGGGCGGGACCTTCAACGTGGTGTCGGGCCCCGGGCAATGGCGCCGCGGCGCGCTGCTGCAGGCCTGCGCGGCGGCGGCCGGCGTGGCGCCGCGCTGGGCCTGGGCCGACGAGGCCTGGCTGCAGGCGGCCCAGGTCAAGCCCTGGACCGAGCTGCCGCTGTGGCTGCCGGCGCAGGGCGAGTACGCCGCCTTCATGCACACGGCGACCGAGCGCGCACTGGCCGCCGGCCTGCGCATCCGGCCGCTGGCCGAGACCGTGGCCGACACGCTGGCCTGGTGGCGCGGCCTGCCCGAGGGCGAGCAGGGCTTCAGCAAGGCCGGGCTAAGCCCGGCGCGCGAGGCCGAGCTGCTGGCGCGCCTCTTGTCCTGAACGGTCTTCACGAAGGCTTCAGCGCCGCTTCAGCCACGGCTCAGCCGCGCTTCATGCCGGCGGCCCAGCATTTCCAGTACCGCAACCCTGGAAGTGATGATGAAGCGAATCGATGTGATCAATGGCGGCCCGGCCGACCGGACCCTGCTGCGCCCGCGGCTGATCGCCCTGGCGACGGCCGCCGCCGCGCTGCTGGCCGCCTGCGGCGGCTCCGACGACAAGAAGCGCGGCGATCTGAGCGCCGAGCTGCGGCGCACCGCCTATGGCGTGCCCCATGTCAAGGCCGACGACGAGGCCGGCCTGGGCTATGGCGTCGGCTATGCCCAGGCGCAGGACGGCCTGTGCGTGCTGGCCGAGAGTTTTGTCACCGTGGCCGGCGAGCGCGCGCGCCATCTGGGCGCCGGCAGGTCGGAGCCCGGCAGCCTGGGCGAGAACATCGGCTCGGACTACTACTTCCGCCTGCTCAACGACGAGCCGGCGGTGCAGGCGGCCCTGCGGGCGCAGTCGGCGCCGGTGCGCGCACTGATGCGCGGCTGGGTGGCCGGCTACAACCGCCATCTGGCCCAGGCCGCCAGCAGCGATCTGCCGGCCGACTGCCGCGACCGGCCCTGGGTGCGCAACAAGATCGGCGAGGCCGACCTGATCCGCCTGTGGCGCTTCTATGGCACCCTGAACGGCTCCGGCGATCTGATCGAGGCCATCGCCACGGCCGAGCCGGCACAGGCCGACCAGGGCGGCGCGCCGCTGGACCTGGGGCGCCGCTCGCGCCCGACCGCCAGCAATGCGCTGGCCCTGGGCAGCGAGGCAACGCGCGACGGGCGCGGCCTGCTGCTGGGCAACCCGCATTTCCCCTGGAGCGGCATCCTGCGCATGGGCATGCTGCACACGACGATCGCCGGCAAGTTCGACGTGATGGGCGCGACCCTGCCGGGCGTGCCGCTGGTGGGCATCGGCTTCACGCCGGAGTTCGCCTGGTCACACACCACCGTCAGCTCGGCGCACAGCAGTTTCTACCGCCTGCGCCTGGATCCCGCCGACCCGACCCGCTACCTGGTTGACCAGCAGAGCAAGCCGATGCAGCGTCGCGAGCTGAGCATCAGCGTCAAGGGCGCGGACGGCAAGCTGCAGACCCAGTCGCGCAGCTTCTACAGCAGCGAGTTTGGCTGGCTGGTCGGCTGGAAGGACCGCCAGACCGCGATCGCCCTGCGCGATGCGAACTGGGACAACCACCGGATGGTGGAGGAGTGGTACGGCATCAGCCGCGCGCGCAACCTCGACGAGCTGAAGACCGCGGTGCAGCGCAATGTCGGCAACCCCTGGAACAACACCCTGGCGGTGGACAAGGCCGGCCGCGCGCTGATGCTGGCGGCCACGCCGGTGCCCCGGCTGCCGGCCGAGCGGCTGCGCCGCTGCCAGTCGGCGGACGATGCGGCCTTGCTGGAGAGCGGCGTGGTGATGCTGGAAGGGCGCTCGGACTGCCATTGGGAGATCGACCCGAAGGCCCCGCAGCCGGGCATCTACGCCGGCGGCGAGCTGCCGCTGCTGGAGCGCCGCGACTTCGTGCACAACGCCAACGACAGCGCCTGGCAGGCCAACCCGGCCGCGCCGTTGCGCGGCTTCTCGCCGGTGATCAGCGCCCAGGACCGGCCGCTGCGCGAGCGCGCCCGCTTCGGCCTGAACGCGGTGAGCGAGGCGCTGGCAGGCGGCAAGCGCCTGGACATGGAGCAGGTTCAGCAGCTGCTGCTCTCGAACCGGGCCGGCCTGGCGGAGCGCTGGCTGGATGATCTGCTGCCGGCCTGCCGCGGCCAGGCCGATCTGGCTGCAGCCTGCGCGGCCCTGGCCGCCTGGGACCGCAAGGCCGAGCTCGACAGCGGCATCGGCCTGGGCTACTTCGAGGCCTTCGTGAGTAGGCTCGACAAGACACTGGCCGAGCGTGGCGAGCCGGCGGACCGGTTGTGGCGCCAGCCCTTCGATCCGGCGCGGCCGCTTAGCACGCCCAGTGGCCTGAGAGTCGAGGACCCGGCGGTGGCGAGCCTGCTGACCGACACGCTGAGGGCGGCGGTGAAACAGGTGGACGACAGCAAGCTCTGGGCGGACGGCCGACGCTGGGGCCAGGTGCAGGGGGCGACGCGCGGCGGGGAACTGATCGGCCTGCATGGCGGCAGCGGGGACCTGGGCATCTACAACGCGATGGAAAGCCGGGCGCCGGAGGACGGGCGGCATCGCGAGATGCTGGAGGGCGCCAGCTATGTGCAGGTGGTGGGCTTCGATGCCAACGGCCCCCGGGCCCAGGCCATCCTGGCCTACTCGCAGTCCTCCGATCCGGCCTCGCCGCATGCGGCCGACCAGACCCGGCTGTTCGCGCGCAAGCAGTGGATCAGCCTGCCCTTCAGCGAGCGCGAGATCCAGGCCGACCCGGCGCTGCGCCGCAGCCTGATCCGCGAGTAGGGAAGAAGAGGAGGGCGGCCGCGCGCCCCGATCGCCTCAGGGCGTGCTGGCCGCCGAGGCCGGCGGCACGACCGGCGTGATCGGGTCCAGGCCGATGCTCTTGATGCCGGCCTCACCGGCGAATTCCTCGAAGGCCCAGTCCTCGCCCAGCCCGTCGGGGCGCGGCGCGCGCAGCAGGCCCTCGGCGGGCGGCTGGATCTCGCGCACCGGCACGCCCTTCAGCGCCTCGGCCATCAGCTCGATCCAGGCCGGCAGCGCCAGGCCGCCGCCCGATTCGCGGTCGCCCAGGCTGCGGGGCTGGTCGTAGCCCATCCAGACCACGGCCGCCAGCGAAGGGTGATAGCCGGCGAACCAGGCGTCGACCGCGTCGTTGGTGGTGCCGGTCTTGCCGTAGAGGTCGCCGCGCTTCAGCGCGCCCTGCGCGCGCGCCGCGGTGCCGCTGCGCGTCACCTCGTTGAGCAGGCTGCTCATCACGAAGGCATTGCGCTCCGAGATCGCCCGGTTCTCCTCGCTGGGCGTCTCGGGCTTGGCCTCGAACAAGACCTGACCCTTGGCGTCGACGATGCGCTCGATCACCAGCGGCTTGAGCCGGTGCCCGCCGTTGGCGAACACCGCATAGGCGCTGGCCATCTGCAGCGGGGTGGCGGCGCCGCTGCCCAGCGCCAGGGTCAGGTTGTCGGGCTGCTTGTCCAGGTCCAGGCCGAAGCGCTCGGACCATTGACGCGCGGCGTGCGGCGTGACCTTCTCCAGCAGCCGGATCGTCACCATGTTCTTGGAGCGGGCCAGGGCCTGGCGCACCGTCATCGGGCCGTCGAACTGGCCGTCGGAGTTCTTGGGCGCCCAGTCGCCGATCACGATCGGCGCATCGTCGACCAGGGTCGCGGGCGTGACGCCGGCCTCCAGCGCCGCCGAGTAGACGATGGGCTTGAAGCTGGAGCCGGGCTGGCGGAAGGCCTGGGTGGCATGGTTGAACTGGTTCTTCGCGAAGTCGAAGCCGCCGACCAGCGCGCGCACGCGGCCGGTGCCGGGCTCCAGCGCGACCAGCGCACCCTCGGCCTCGGGCAGCTGGGTGATCAGCCAGGCCCCCTTGGGATCGGCCTTGCTGGGCGCGCCGCGCAGCACGCGGATGATGGAGCCGGGCCGCACGCGCAGCTCCGCCTTGGCCTTGGGCGCCAGGCCGGAGGCCGCGCCGCGCAGGCCGTCGCCGCTGATCGTCAGGTCCTCGCCGCTCTGCAGGCTGGCCAGCACCTTGTTCGGCGAGGCCTCGATCACCACCGCGGCGCGCAACTCGTCGTTGTCCGGATGCTCGGCCAGGGCCTTGGCGATCGCCGCGTCGCGCGCGGCCTCGCCGTCGGGCAGCGCGACGAAACCCTCGGGGCCGCGGTAGGGCTTGCGGCGCTCGAAGTCCATCAGGCTGCGGCGCAGGCCGCGGTAGGCGGCGGCCTGCTCGTTCGACTCCAGGGTCGTGAAGACCTGCAGGCCTAGGGTGTAGGCCTCGTCGCCATATTGTTCGTGGATCTGCTGGCGCACCATCTCGGCGACGAACTCGGCATGCAGGCGCGGGTCCTGGGCCGAGCGGATATGCAGCTTCTCGGCCTTGGCGGCCTCCAGCTGGGCATCGTCGATCAGCTTGAGCTCATGCATGCGCGCCAGCACCACCTGCTGGCGGCGCGTCGCGCGCGTCAGGTTGGTGGCCGGGTTGGCATAGATCGGGTTCTGCGGCAGGCCGGCCAGCATCGCGGTCTCGCCCAGGCTCAGGGCGGACAGCGGCTTGCCGAAATAGACCCGCGCCGCGGCCTCGAAGCCATAGGCCCGTTGCCCCAGGAAGATCTGGTTCATGTAGATCTCGAGGATCTGCTGCTTGGAGAGCGTGCCCTCCATCTTCAGGGTCAGCAGCATCTCGATGAACTTGCGGCTGTACAGGCGCCGCTTGGTCAGGTAGAAGTCGCGCGCCAGCTGCTGGGTGATGGTCGACGCGCCCTGCTTGCGCGAGCTGAACAGATTGTTCAGGAAGGCGCGCGTGATGCCGCTGTAGGACAGGCCGCCATGCTCGTAGAACTCGGTGTCCTCGATCGCCAGCAGCGCGTCCTGCATCGATTTCGGGATCTGGTCCAGCGGCAGGTAGCGGCGCCGCTCGGCGCCGAACTCGCCGATCTGCACCCCGTCGGCGGTATAGACGCGCAGCGGCTGCTTGGGCCGGTAGTCGGTCAGCTCGGCCAGGTCGGGCAGGCTGGGATAGATCAGCACCGCGGCCACCGCCGCCAGCATCAGCAGGCCGGCGATGCCGGCCGCCATGAAGATCAGGGCACGGCGCACCAGGTCACGGTGCGGTTCGGGGACCAGGGCCAGCAGGCGCGCAAAGGGGTTCAAAGAGAGGATCCGTCGCGAGGTCGGGGTCAAAGGGGGCAAGGCGCCGATTATGACCAGCGACCACTTGGGTTATTGTGCCGGCCATGCAAGAGTTTTCCTTTTTCTGGCACGACTACGAAACCTTCGGCCGCGTGCCGCGCCATGACCGCCCGGCCCAGTTCGCCGGCCTGCGTACCGATGCCGACCTGAACGAGATCGGCGAGCCCCTGATGGTCTACTGCCGGCCGGCCGACGACTACCTGCCCGACCCCGAGTCCTGCCTGCTGACCGGCATCCTGCCCCAGCATTGCCTGGAGCAGGGCCTGCCCGAGCATGAGTTCGCCGCCGCGATCGAGGCCCAGCTGGCGCAGCCGGGCACGGTGGGCGTGGGCTACAACACGATACGTTTCGACGACGAGGTCACGCGCTTCCTGTTCTGGCGCAATCTGATCGATCCCTATGCGCGCGAGTGGAAGGATGGCTGCGGCCGCTGGGACCTGCTGGACGTGGTGCGCTGCGCCTATGCGCTGCGCCCCGAGGGCATCGAATGGCCCAAGCATGAGGACGGCCGGCCCTCCTTCAAGCTGGAGCACCTGACCGCGGCCAACGGCCTGAGCCACGAGGCGGCGCACGATGCGCTGTCCGACGTGCGCGCGACGATCGCGCTGGCGCGGCTGATCAAAACGGCCCAGCCCAAGCTGTTCGAGTTCTGCCTGAAGCTGCGCAAGAAGGACGCGGTGCAGGCCGAGATGGGCATCAACCGGCCCTTCCTGCATATCTCCGGCATGTACGGCCCGGAGCGCGGCTGCATCGCGCTGGTCTGGCCGCTGGCATGGCACCCGACCAACAAGAACGAGCTGATCGTCTGGGACCTGGCCGCCGATCCGGCCGAGCTGTTCGGGTTGGACGCCGAAACCCTGCGCCAGCGCATGTTCACCCGCCAGGCCGAGCTGCCGGAGGGCGTGACGCGGCTGCCGATCAAGACCATCCACATCAACAAATCGCCGATCGTGATCGGCAATCTGAAGACCCTGTCGCCGGCGATGGCCCAGCGCTGGGGGCTGGACATCGAGCAGGGCCTGGTCCATGCGCAGACCCTGGCCGAGCGCGGCGGCGCGCTGGCCGGGCTGTGGGGCGCCGTGTTCCAGCGCGAGGCGCTGCCGCCGCTGGATGTGGACGAGGACCTGTACGGCGGCTTCGTCGGCAACGAGGACCGCCGCGCGCTGCAACGCCTGCGCGAGCTCAAGCCCGAGCAGGTCGCGCAGCGCGCCGCCGAGGGCCGGTTGGCCTTTGCCGACGCGCGGCTGGACGAGCTGGTGTTCCGCTGGCGCGCACGCAACTTTCCGGCCACCCTGAGCGAGGCGGAGGCGCAGCGCTGGACCGAGCATCGCGCCGCGCGCCTGCATGAGGGCGAGGGCGGGGCGCAGACCCTGGCCACCTTCTTCGAGCGCATCGACGCGCTGGGTGAGGCCCTGGCGGAAGACGACGAGCGCGGCCAGGACATTCTCGGCGCGCTGTACGAGTACGCCGAGCAGATCGCGCCGGAATAGGGCGTCAGTACCAGCGGGCGCTGCGTTGCAGCATGCGGGCCAGCTCGCCGCTGGCCTGCAGCTCGGCCAAGCCCTTGTTCAAGGCCGCCAGGCGCGTCTGCAGACCTGGCTTACTGCGCGACAGCGCGGTGTAGAGCGGCATCTCGGCCACGGCCGGCTCCAGCCAGGTCAGGGCGGTGGCCGCCTCGCGCAACTGGGTCTGCAGCAGGTGGAAGGCCACGCCCTTGTCGATCAGGGCCAGGTCGATGCGGCCGGCCAGCAGCTTGCGCAGATTGCTCAGGTCGTCGACAGCCTCGTCGCGCTGCAGTTTCGCCTGCTCGAAGGCGGCGGGGTTGGCATAGTCGCGCACCGTGCCGATTTTCAGCCCGGCCAGCTTGCTCAGGTCGTGCACCGCGATCGCGCTGCCGGCCCGGGCCAGGAAACCGATCTTGTTGGTGATGCCCAGCGGCCGCGGGAAGGCCATGAAGCGCTCACGCTCCGGGCTCTGCCAGGCGCCGATCACGCCGTCCCAGGCGCCCTGCTGCAGCTCGGACAGCGCGCGCACCCAGGGCCGGTACTGCAGCTCCATGACCCAGCCCGCCCGCTCCAGCGCGGCGCGGGTGATCGCACTGGCGATGCCGCCGCCCTCCAGCGCGGCGGTGGTGTAGGGCGGGAACTCGGTGGCCACCAGGCGCAGGCGCGGTGCGGCGCCGGCTTGCGCGCGCAGCGCCAGCGGGGCCGCGGCCAGGCCCAGCAGGGCGCTGCGTCGCGAGAAACCGGAGGGGGAAACGGGGAAGAGGGAGCGGGGCACGAGTACGGATTCGATGGAGCCGCGGCGAGCGTAGCCGGCCTCGGCGGGTGTCGGGCTCGGGATTTGCGCGTGCAACGGTGAGTTTTGTCACGCTCGCGCCGCTAGGCTAGTCTTCGCCCATGACACGACGCCTATCCCTGCTACCGCTGCTGCTGGCCAGTGTGAGCCTGGCCCAGGCCGGCGAACCGGCGAACGAGGCGCAGCAATCGCGCTGGCAGCGCGAGGTGCGGGCGGCCGAATGCGGCTTCGCGGCCAGCATGGCGCGGCGCGACCTGGCCGCTTTCGAGCAGCACCTGGCCGAGGCCACCCTGTTCTTCGACGGCCGCGGCCAGCCGATCCAGGGGCGAGCCGCGGTGGTGGCGGCCTGGAAGGGCTTCTACGAGGGCGCCGAGGCGCCGTTCTCCTGGGAGCCGGACCAGATCGTCGTTGCCGGCGACGGCCAGTTGGCCTATTCCACCGGGCCGGTGCGCAATGCCAAGGGCGAGCCGGTGGCGCGCTTCAACTCGGTCTGGCGCCAGGAGGCCCCGGGCCGCTGGCGCATCGCGATCGACCGCGGCGCGCCGTTGCCGGCGGCCGACCGCCAGGCCCTGGCGCCCGCCGGCCGGGGCTGCGAGGGGCTGGCGCCGCCCTGATCGAGGGTCTAGCATCGGCGGCACAAGGGAGCGCTGCCATGCAGAAAAGGCAATTCAACGGATGGCTGGCCACCGGCCTGCTGGCGGCGCCTTGGTGGGCGCGCGGTGCGGCCGGCGCGGACGCCCCGGCGCTGCTGCTGGCGCACAAGGCGCCCGAGCGGCTCGGCGATGTGTCGCGCTACCTGGTCAGCGAGAAGCTCGACGGCGTGCGCGCCTACTGGGACGGCCGGCGCCTGCTGAGCCGCGGCGGCCAGTCGATCGCGGCGCCGGCCTGGTTCACCGCGCATCTGCCGGCCGGTCAGTCGCTGGACGGCGAGCTGTGGGCCGGGCGCGGGCGCTTCGAGGCGCTGTCGGCTGCGGTGCGGCGGCGCCGGCCGCGCGAGGCCGAATGGCAGGCGATCCGCTACATGCTGTTCGAGCTGCCGGGCGGCGAGGGCGGTTTCGCGCAGCGGGCCGAACGGCTGGTGCAGATCGCGGTCGCGGCCGGCTGGCCGGGCCTGCAGGCCGTGCCGCAGCAGCGGCTGGCCAGCGAGGCGGCGCTGCGCGGACGCCTGGCCGAGGTGTTGCGCGAGGGCGGCGAGGGGCTGATGCTGCACGAGGCCGAGGCCCCCTACCAGACCGGCCGGCGCGAGGTGCTGCTCAAGCTCAAGCCGCAGGACGATGCCGAGGCGGTGGTGCTGGCCCATCTGCCGGGCGAGGGGCGCTATGCGGGCATGCTGGGCGCGCTGCGGGTGCGCAACGAGGCGGGCCAGGTCTTCCTGCTGGGCAGCGGCTTCAGCGCGGCGCAGCGGCGCGCGCCGCCGCCCGTCGGCGCCCTGGTCAGCTACCGCTATCGCGGCCTGACGGACAAGGGCCTGCCCCGCTTCGCCAGCTTCCTGCGCGAGCTGGACGGGCCGGCGGCGGCAAAATAGGCGGTGTCGGCCGGGCCTTTCGGGGTTTTCGTCAGCGCGCAAACGCGCTACACCTGCAATAGTGCCAGGGGCCGCCGGCCCAAGGAGACGCAGATGACGCAGCAGAGCAGCCAGTCCAAGCCCGAGTCCGCCGATCACAACGGCGAGCTGATCGCCGCTCGCATGCGCGCCCTGCTGGTGCGCGCGCCGCTGGCCGCGGGCTTTGTGCAGGGCACCCGTTTCGAGGTCGTCAGCGAGCATTTCAACCACCTGTTCGGCCATGGCGACGACACCGACCTGAGCGGCCAGGACTGCCGCGCCGTGCATGTCTCTGACACGGCCCATGCCGGCATGCTGGAGCGGCAGGCCGCGGCCTTCGGCGCCGGCCGGCCGCTGGACGAGGAGGTCGAGTATGTGCGCCGCGACGGCTCGCGCTTCTGGGGCCGGCTGCAGGCCACCCCGGTGCATTGGGACGCGCCCTCGGGCGAGGCCCTGTGGATCGTCGAGGACGTGACCGCGGCCCGTCAGCTGCGCCTGCAGCCGACCTGGACCGCCAAACATGACCCGCTGACCGAGCTGGCGAACCGGCGCGAGTTCGAGCGCCGCCTGTCCGAGCATGTGGGCAGCCGGCGCCATGAGCCGGTGTCGATGCTGTGGGTGGACGTGGACCGCTTCAAGGAGGTGATCCAGTCGATGGGCCCCGAGGTGGCCGACCATTTCCTCTACGGCCTGGGCCAGATGCTGGTCACCAAGGTGCGTGCGTCGGACCTGGTGGCGCGCATGGAGAAGGATTGCTTCGCGGTGCTGCTGCCCGACTGCGACCAGCATTACGCCAGCATCGTGGCCGAGAAGCTGCGCTCCTCGATCGCGGCCTACCGCCTGCGCTGGGGCCTGCACCGCACCCGGGTCAAGGCCTGCGTCGGCGTGGTGCAGATCCACCCCAGCCTCGAGACCATCGAGGCGGTGATCGGCGCCTCGACCCTGGCCTGCGCCGAGGCCAAGGCCGCCGGCGGCGACAGCGTGCGGGTGTTCGTCTCCAGCGGGGGCTACGAGCAACTGGCGGGCTGAGGCCCGGCGCTCACAGCGCGGCGCTGGAGATCCGGATCTCCTCGCCCTCGACCTGCACCTGCAGGCCGAAGCCCGCATGCAGCAGGCGGGCGAAGGCCTCCACATTGCCGGCCTCGAACACGCCGCCGATGACGATGCGCGCGGCGGCCGCGTCCTGGATGACCAACTGCTTGCTGCCGTAGCGGTTGAACTGGCGCGCGGCCTCGGCCAGGCTGACCTCGTTGAGCACCAGCTTGCCCTGCAGCCAGCCCAGGCTGGCCGAGAGCTGCTGCGGCGAGACCTTGGTGACCAGCAGATTGCCGGCCTCGGCCAGCGCGGTGTCGGCGCGCGCCAGCACCGTGGCCCGGCCGCTGTGCTGCTCGGCCTGCACCTGCACGCGGCCCTCCAGCACGGCCACGCGCAGCTTGTCGCCGTCGCGGAACAGCGAGAACTTGGTGCCCAGCACCGTCACCCGCTGCTTGCCGGCATGGATGACGAAGGGGCGCTGCGCGTCGTGGGCGATGTCGAAGAAGGCCTCGCCGCTGTCCAGCCAGACCTGGCGCGCCTGCGGCGTCACCTCGGTGCGCAGTTGGGTGGCGGTGTTCAGGGTCAGGCGCGAGCCGTCGGCCAGGGTGACCGACTCGCGCTGGCCGCGCGCGGTGGCGTAGTCCGTGGTCTGCGGCCGCGGGCCGATGAAGTTGAGCCCCAGCACCAGGGCCAGGGTCGCCAGGCCCAGGCCGGCGGCGGCATGCTGCAGCGGCGGCCGCGCCAGCCAGGCCCAGCCGGCGCGGCGCGGCGGCAGCAGGGGCGGGGGCGGCTTGAAGGCCGGCGCGGCGCCTTGCAGCGCGCGCAGGCGGTCGGCACGCTGCCAGGCCCGGTCCAGGCGCAGGAAGGCGACGCGGTGCGCCGTCGCGGCGCCCAGCCAGGTGTCCAGTTCGGCCTGGCGTGCGGGCGACAGCTGCCCCTCGCCGCGGTCGCGCTCGGCGATCCAGTCGGCCGCACGGGCCTCGATCTCAGTCAGTTGATGGTTCTTTGTCATTGTGTTTTCCGTCCCTTTCGCAGCGGCGCCGCGACGCCGGGCGCCGCGTTGCTGCTGCCCTGCCCCGCGGACTGCAGCGCCTGTGCCAGGGCGCGCACGCCCTTGGAGACCTGGCGCTCCACCGTGTCCTCGGTGATGCCCATGCGCGAGGCGACCTCCCGCTGCGACAGCCCTTCGATCTTGCGCAGCTCGACCACCTCCCGACAGCGCGCCGGCAGCAGGTTCAGCGCCAGCTGCAGCAGCTTCAGCTCGCTGCGCGCGGCCAGGTGGCGTTCCGGGCTCAGCTCGTCCAGGGTCGGCACCAGCGCCTCGATGTCGGCATAGGTCTCGATCGAGACGATCTGCGCATGCCGGGCGCGGTCGATCAGCAGATTGCGCGCGGTCGTCAGCACGAAGGCCTGGGCCGATTCGGGCTTGCAGCGCGCGCAGCCGTCGTAGACGCGGGCATAGACCTCCTGGCGCAGATCGGGGATCTCGTCCATATCGCGCCAGTTGCGGCGCAGGAAGCGCTCCAGCATGGCCTCCTGGGGCAGCACCTCGTCCACGAACCAGGCGTTCAACTCATCGGTGTTCAACACGGCTCCTCATGCCGGCGGAGCTTGCCACGATCTGTGGACGAGGTCCGCCTGCAACTTAAGACGAAGCAGGCGCGGAAATCCGGTATGCGCGCCGCAAAGATTTTCTGGGCGCCCGAATGGCCTAGGTGGATACCCGAGGGTGGCGCGGAAATCCGCGCCTGCCCCGTCTTGATAGGGCAGCAGAACCACGCTTTCTTCTTCCATGCCCACCTCCCCAGCCCCCGATGCCTCCGGATCCCGCCTCGCCGCCCTGGATGCGCTGTTCGCCCCCTGGTGCCGCAGCGATGCGCCGGGCCTGGTGGTCGGCGTGGCGCAGCAGGGCCGCTGCGTCTACCGCCGCGGCTTCGGCCTGGCCAGCGTCGAGTCGGGCCTGACCAATACGCCCTCGACGCGCATGCGCATCGGCTCGACCAGCAAGCAGTTCACCTGCCTGGCCGCGCTGCTGCTGGCCGAGGAGGGACGGCTGGACATCGACGCCAGCGTGCGCCGCTATCTGCCCGGGCTGCCCGTGGTGGGGCCGGAGCCGAGCCTGCGCCAGCTGATGAGCCATACCAGCGGCTACCGCTGCTACCTCGACCTCGGCTTCATCGCCGAGGGCCTGGCGATCAAGCCGGCCGGCGTGGCCTGGGCCGTGCAGCGGCGCCAGCGCGCGGCCAACTTCGCGCCCGGCACCGAGGTGATCTATTGCAACAGCGGCTACCAGCTGCTCTCCAGGGTGATCGAGGAGGTGGCCGGCCAGCCCTTCGAGCGGTTCCTGCAGCAGCGCATCTTCGCGCCGCTGGGCCTGCGCGACACCGCTTCGGTGCCCAGCGATTTCGAGCTGCATCCGGGCACCGCCACCCTGCACATGCCCAGGCCGGAGGGCGGCGGCTGGCGGCGCGGCATCTTCCCGACCGAGGAGCTGCGCGGCGAGGGCGCGATGGTCTCCACGATCGACGACATGCTGCGCTGGCTGGCCCATCTGCGCGCGCCGCAGAAGATCGTGGGCAGCGCGGCCAGCTGGGCGCAGATGCTGGCGCCGACGACGCTGGCCAACGGCCATGTCAGCCCCTACGGCCTGGGCCTGATGCGGCACGACTACCGCGGTGTCGAGGTGATCCACCATGCGGGCGCGGTGATGGGCGGCAACAGCCAGATGCTGAGCGTGCCGAGCCGGGCACTGGACATCATGATCATCAGCAATGGCGCGCCCTGCAGCCCGCGCGAGCTGGCGCTGCGCATCGTCGATCTGATGCTCGGCGAGCAGGAGCTCGGCGCCGCGCAGCCGTTGGCCGCGGCCGAGCGTTTTGCGCCGCTGCTGGGCCGGCGCTACCGCGGTCGCGACAGCGGCCTGGTGTTCGGCTTCGCCCGCGCCGGCCGGGGCGATGCGCTCGGTCTGAGCCTGCTGGAGGGCGTCCCGATGCCGCTGCGCGACCAGGGCGCGCACCTGTGCAAGCCCTTCGAGGAGGGCGGCATCGGGCAGTTCTTGCTGCCGACCGAGCCTCTGGCCGGCGAGGTGCCGCCGCCATGGCTGGACCTGATCGTCTCCGGCCGCCGCGAAAGCTGCGAGCTGCTGCCCGCGACCCCGCCGGCCCAGGCTGGCGTGTCGCTGCTCGGCCGCTACCGCTGCGCCGATCTCGATGCCGAGGCGCGCATCGAGACCGACGGCGAGCGACTGCTGCTGCAGATCCGCGCCGCCTATGGCGGCAACCGCTTCGCGCTGCAGGCCCTGTCGGCCGAGGTGTTCGGCTGCCAGGCCCTGGATCTGCCGCTGGCCCAAGGCGGCAATGCGGTGCTGCGCGCTAGCCATGAGGCCGCCCGCGTCAGCGGATTTTTCCTCGACACGCCGCGCACCCGCCATCTGGCCTTCGAGCGCTGCGGCGATTGAGCTCCCGGTTTCCTTTTCTTCTTTCGGATGTTCCCGACATGCTTGTATTGCGCAAACCCTATCTGATCTTCCTGGGCGACGTCGACTCGGCCGTCGACGCCAAGACCGCCCTCGGCGTGGTCGACTGGTGCCCCGACGATGTGCTGGGCGAACTGGCTTTTCCCGAGGCCCGGGTCAGCACCGGCAAGCCGGCCCTGGGCATCGCCGCCGCGGCCGCGGCCGGCGCGGGCTCGCTGCTGATCGGCATCGCGCCGGTCGGCGGCCGGCTGCCCGCGCATTGGCTGCCCAGCCTGCTGGAGGCGGTGCGCGCGGGGCTGGACATCGTCAGCGGCCTGCACCAGCGGCTGAGCGACATCCCCGAGCTTGCCGCCGCCGCCGCCGCGGCCGGCGTGCAGCTGCACGATGTGCGCCATGGCGCCTGGCCGCGCGTGACCGGCACCGGCCGCAAGCGCAAGGGACTGCGCCTGCTGACCGTCGGCACCGACTGTGCGCTCGGCAAGAAGTACACCGCGCTGGCGCTGACCCGCGCGCTGCAGGCCCGCGGCCTGCCGGCGAGCTTTCGCGCCACCGGCCAGACCGGCGTGATGATCTCGGGCAGCGGCGTGGCGATCGACGCGGTGGTGTCCGACTTCGTCGCCGGCGTGGCCGAGCAGCTCTCGCCGGACAACGAGCCCGACCATTGGGACGTGATCGAGGGGCAGGGCTCGCTGTTCCATCCCGCCTATGCCGGCGTCACCCTGGGCCTGCTGCATGGCTCGCAGCCCGACGCGCTGGTGCTGTGCCACCACGCCGGCCGGCAGCATATCGCCAGCCTGCCCGACTTTCCGACGCCGCCGCTGGCCGAGGCGATCGAGGCCTATCTGCGGGCAGGGCGCCTGACCAATGCGGCGGTGCGCTGCGTCGGCGTGAGCATCAATTCGTCCGCGCTGAGCGAGGACGAATGGCTGAGCTACCGCGCGCGCGTCGAGGCCGAACTGGGCCTGCCCGTCGTCGACCCGATGCGTGGCGGCGGCGTCGAGCGGCTGGCCGAAGCGATCCACCACAACCACCACCAGGAGTTTTCCGATCATGTCGCTTGAATGCACGCTCACCGGCGAGAGCTGGCCCTTGCAGGAACCGTTCGAGATCTCGCGCGGCGTGATGACCGAGATCAAGGTCCTCGTCGTGCGCCTGGGCGATGGCCGCGGCCATAGCGGCTATGGCGAGGCCACCGGCGTGCCCTACAAGGGCGAGACGCAGGCTTCGATGACGGCCCAGATCGAGGCGCTGCGGCCGCGCCTGCATGCCGACCTGAGCAGCGCGGAGCTGATGAGCTGGCTGCCGCCCGGCGGGGCGCGCAACGCGCTGGACTGCGCGCTGTGGGACCTGCGCGCCAAGCAGGCCGGCCGGCGCGCCTGGCAGATGGCGGGGCTGGCGCGCGTCGAGCCGGTGCTGACGGCCTACACGATCGGCCTGGGCAGCGAGGCCGATGTGCGGCGCAAGATCCGCGCGGCGCGGCATCTGCCGATGCTCAAGCTGAAGGCCGATGCGACCCGACATCTCGACATGGTGCGTTTCGCGCGCGAGGAGCACCCGGCCGCGCGCCTGGTCGTCGATGCCAACCAGGCCTGGAGCCGCGCGCTGCTGGAGCGCATCCTGCCCGAGCTGCAGGCCCAGGGCGTCGAGCTGATCGAGCAGCCGGTCGAGCGCGGCACGGATGCCCAGCTCGACGGGCTGGTCTGCGCCATTCCGCTGGCCGCCGATGAGTCCTGCGTGGACCGCAGCTCGCTGCCGGCGCTGGTGGGCCGCTACCAATACGTCAACATCAAGCTCGACAAGTCCGGAGGCCTGACCGAAGCGCTGGCCCTGGCCCGCGAGGCCAAGGCGCTGGGTTTCGGGCTGATGGTGGGCAATATGGGCGGCACCTCGTTGGCCATGGCACCGGCCCATCTGATCGCGCAGGACTGCAGCTATGTGGACCTCGACGGCCCGATGCTGATGAGCGCGGATCGCGCGCCGGCGATGCGCTACGAGGGCGCGATGCTGGAAGCGGCCGAGGCAGCGCTTTGGGGTTGAGCGCGAACCCGGCCGCTCGCACGTAGGAGCAGGAAGGAAGGCGCAGTCATGGCTGGTGCGGGAGCACTCGGCCATGGGCCGCCGCCCATCCGGAGCCGAGCCGCGGCTCGAATGACGGCGGTGCGACCCAGGCCCGACATTCGATCGATTCGACTCGATCCCGTATGCCCGATCGGGCACGATGCCGACCCGCGCTGTCGTCTCAAAGTGGGACAAGACGAGCACCGTCAAGGCGGGCGATACCCCGATGAGCGCGAGGCAGACGGCCCGCGGCCGCGCCCTCCTAGGGTTAGCGATCTCCCTGATCCAGGGGGCGGTGAGCAACATCGAAACCGAATCTCGGGCAACAGTTGGCTACCACATCGAGGCGACAACAGCCCCGGCGTAGTGTCCAAGCCCGACGGCGCATGCCGGACGGATCCAATCGCCACATATTGAGAGGAAGCCCATGACCCGCATCAAGATGAAACGCGCATTGGCTGCACTGGCGCTGGGCGCCGGTGCGAGCATCTCGACTCAGGCCAGCCCCGTCACCTTTGACGACATCCTGCCGCAAGGCTTCTCCGGTTCGTCGATCGTCAGTGGCGGCATCACGGTGACATCGTCCGGCGAGGGTTTCTCGAACGTCGATTCGGCCCTGGCCTATGGTGCGATTGCGCCCGACAACAGCACCGGCCAGTTCCTGGCCGCGCTGAACAACGATGCCATCACATTGGCCTTGGGCGGTGGGCGCTTCCTGGGCCTCGACGCGGCCTTCATCGCACCGGTGCCGATCGCGGCGGGAACCGCCGCCGGCATGCTGCAGATCGTCGCCACGACGGCGACCGGGATCATCTCCGACCAGTTCGATTTCGGCCTCTCCGGTGCCAATGGCGTCTGGAGCTTCTTTTCGATCGACACCGACCTGCTGGGCAGCAGCGCCGTGACCTCGCTGACCCTGACGGCCTGCCTGTACGACGGCCTCGGCGGTTGCGTGCGCGACGCGTCGCTGTCGCAGTTCGGCATCGACAACCTGCGCGTCCCCGAGCCCGGCACGATCGGCCTGGTGCTCGCCGCGATCGGTCTGATGGCCGCCACCCGCCGCCGTCAATCCGTCTGACCAGTCCACCCACGAGGATCAGTCCATGACCAGATATCACGTCGTGATCGGTTCTGTGCTGGCCGCCGCCGCCTTGTCGGCCGCCGCACAGTCCGCCCCCCGCAAGGGTTACATCGTCGAGCTGGCCGATGCGCCGGCCGCCGCCTATGAAGGCAGCGTCAGCGGCCTGGCGGCCACGCGTCCGGCCGCGGGCGCCAAGCTGAACGTCAACGCCAGCCATGTGGTGGCCTATCTGTCCTACCTGAACGGCAAGGCCGGCAGCGTGACGGCGGCCGTCCCCGCTGCGACGGTCTATCAACGCTATGGCGTGGCCTTCAACGGCTTCGCGGCCAAGCTGAGCGATGTCGAGCTGCAGAAGCTGCTGGCGACGCCGGGCGTCAAGGCCATCACCGCCGACGAGCCGAGCAAGCTCGACACCACCTACACGCCGAGCTATCTGGGCCTGACCGGCCCCAATGGCCTCTGGTCCAAGCTGGACGGCACCGGCCGCGCGCTGAAGGGCGAGGACATCATCATCGGCCATGTCGACACCGGCGTCTGGCCCGAGGATCCGTCGTTCTCGGACAAGGTCGATGCCACCGGCAAGCCGGTGTCTTCGCATCTGCCCGGCACTGTGGTCTACGGCCCGCCGCCGGCCAAGTGGACCGGCACCTGCCAGGCCGGCAGCGGCTTCACCCCCAGCATGTGCAACAACAAGCTGATCGGTGCCCGCTACTTCAACGCCGGCTACAAGAGCTTCAACGGCAACTCCGCGTGGGCCTTCGAGTATCTCGATTCGCCGCGCGACGGCGACGGCCACGGCTCGCACACCTTGAGCACCTCGGGCGGCAACGAGGGCGTCTCGGCCCTGGTCGGCGGCGCCAGCGCCGTCTCCGGCATGTCGGGCATCGCACCGCGTGCCCGCGTCGCTTCGTACAAGGCCTGCTACACCGCGGCCGGCGGCCGGGACGATCCGAACACGGGCTGCTACCCCTCCGACACCCTGGCGGCCGTCAACCAGGCCGTCGCCGACGGGGTCGATGTCATCAACTACTCGATCGGCGGTAGCCGGACGAGCTTTGCCGACGCGCTGCAGACGGCCTTCCGCGCCGCCGCCGCCGCCGGTGTCTACGTGTCGGCCTCGGCGGGCAACTCCAACGTCAACGGCGCCTCGACGGTGGCTCACATCAGCCCCTGGCTGATGACGGTGGGCAACTCGACGCACGACCGCTACACCGAGGCGATCGTCACGCTCGGCAACGGCGCCACCGCGCAGGGCGCGTCGTTCCAGAGCACCGGCCTGTCGGCCCAAGCCCTGGTCTGGTCGCGCAACTCTGGCTTCGGTGCACCGGCGGCCCAGGGCTCGAACCAGGCGCTGTGCCTCGGCGCTGCCGATGGCGTGGCCGCGCTGCTCGACCCGGCCAAGGTCGGCGGCAAGATCCTGGTCTGCGACCGGGGTGGCAATGTGCTGGTCAACAAGGTGGCCAATGCCAAGGCCGCCGGAGCCGTCGGCGTGATCATCCTGAACACGCCAGCGTCGGCCAACACCACGCCGCTGATCTCGGCCGTGCTGCCCACCGTGCATCTGCCGCTGGCGGCCTTTGCCGCCGTCACCGCCGAGGCCTCGTCGCCCACCGGCACGGCGGCCTTCGGTGCCGGCTTCCAGGTCGCCGGCGTCGTCTCGCCGGTCATGTCGGGGACCTCGTCGCGCGGCCCGAACCTGGCCGACCTGAACATCCTTAAGCCCGATATCACCGCCCCAGGCACCGACATCATCGCGGCCTATATGAACCGCGATCTGACGCAGGCCGAGCGCGACGCCGTCGCGGCCGGCACGCTGATTCCTCCGCCCTGGGCCGAGATGATCTCCGGCACCTCGATGGCGAGCCCGCACTCGGCTGGCCTGGGCGCCTTGCTCAAGCAAGCCAATCCGGGCTGGTCGCCCTATGCGATCAAGTCGGTGATCATGACCAGCGCCTTGCAGAACGTGAAGCTGGCCAACGGCGCGATCGACGCCAACCGCTGGGGCTTCGGCGCGGGCCACATCAACCCGAACCAGGCGTTGGCGACCAAGGTCGTGTTCGACCAGACGAACGCCGATCATCTGGCCTATCGCAACGGCGCCTTGAGCGGCACGGCGCTGAACCTGGCCTCGATGACCGCGAGCAACGTCATCGGCATCCAGACCTTCACGCGCCGGCTGACCAACAAGGGCACGTCACCGCGCACCTACACGGCCAGCGCCAGCGTGCCGGGCTTCAGTACCGTCGTTACTCCGGCCAACTTCGTGATCGCTCCGGGCGCCACGCAGACCTTCACGGTCCAGCTGACGCGCACCACGGCGGCCACGGCCACCTGGGTCTTCGGTGAGGTCGTGTTCGTCGGCGACGACGGCGTCAACCTGCGCAGCCCGGTGACGGTGCGGCCGCTGACCTTCGTCGGCAGCGCCAGCGTGACCGACACGCGGCCCGTCGGTACCAAGGTCTTCACGGTGGCAACCGGCTACAACGGAACGTTCAACATCCAGGCCAGTGGCATGGTGGCGGCGACCCGGCTGGCCGGTAACGTGGCGCAGAACCAGTCGGTGTGCTTCCCGTTCGCGGTGCCGGCGGGCGCCAAGCAGCTGCGCGCGCAGCTGTTCGACAGCGAGACCGGCGGCGGCGGTGCGCGGGACATCGACCTGCGGGTGCTGCGCGCCGGCGCTGAGGTCGGCTCCAGCGGCGGGGTGACCTCCGAGGAGCTGGTCATCCTCAACAACCCGACGGCGGATGCGAACTACCAGGTCTGCGCCGACGGCTACAACGCCCCGGTTGCCGGAGCTTCCAACTTCACGATCAACCTGTGGGTGGTGCCGGCCGTCACAACGCCGGCCAGCCTGAAGGCCTTCGGCCCGTCCACCGCGACGGCCGGCGGCACCGCTTCGGTGGGTCTGTCGTGGAACGTCGCGGCGGGCAACCGCCACCTCGGTGTGGTCGAGTACCGCGAGACTGCGGCCAGCGCCGTGTTGGGCACGACCACGGTGTTCATCGACGCTAGCGCCGCCGCGCCGGCGCAGGCACCGCTGCTGCGCGCGAAGCCGCTGAACTGACAGCGGCCGGTTCGCTCCGGCGAGCCGGCGTCGCGCAAGAGAGAGGGCCCCATGCGGGGCCCTTTTCGTTGGCTCTTTGTGCGTCTAATTGATGACGCTGTGAGATGGTGAAGGTCTGAGCGCAGGAGGGCGGGCAGGCCTGCTGCTACGTGTCCCCCGGCCGCTTCGCGGCCTCCTCCTCGACCTCCGCATCAGGCCCGCCCACCCTCCTGCTTGGCGTTGCGTCTGGTTTTCTTCGCGAGCCACTTGCGGTGGAGAAGCCGGGATGCGGGCATGCGCAATTGCGCAGGTCGAGGAGGAGGGCCGCAAAGCGGCCCGGGGGACACGGAGCAAATGCGCATGCCCGCGTCCCGGCGCCACCCGGCTCTGCGTAGGGCTCATCAAGACCCACAAGTCAATGAACAACGAGCCTTTTCCTTTCCTGCGTTCGCTAGGAGCTTCCCGTTCGCACCAAGCGCACCGGCGACAGCATCGCCGCGCTGAGCCCGAAGTCCACCAGCCGCTGCGGCAGCGGCCGGCCGCGCGCCAGGGCCGCGCAGGCCTCGCCCATCGCGGCGCAGGTCTGGATGCCGTAGCCGCCCTGGCCCGCGAGCCAGAAGAAGCCGGGCGCCTCGGTATCGAAGCCGCCGACCAGGCCGCCGTCGGCGACGAAGGAGCGCAGCCCCGCCCAGGTATGACTGGGCCGGCGGATGGCCAGGGTCGTCATCTCCTCGATGCGGTGGATCGCCAGCGCGATGTCCAGCTCCTCGGGCTGCACGTCGTGCGGTGCCACCGGGTCGGCGTTGGCCGGCGAGCCCAGCAGCGCGCCGGCATCGGGTTTGAAGTACCAGTCCTCATCGGCTCCGAACACCAGCGGCCAGGCATGGCTGTCGATGCCGGCCGGCGGCGCGAACATGAAGGCGGAGCGGCGCCGCGGCTCCAGGCCGATGGGCCGCACGCCGGCCAGCCGCGCGATCTCGTCGGCCCAGGCCCCGGCCGCGTTGATCACGACTGGCGCCTGGTAGACCCGCCCGCCGGCATGCACGCGCCAGTCGGCGCCCTGGCGCTCGATCGCCGTGACCTCGGCATCGCAGACCAGGCCGCCACCGGCGCGGCGCAGCTCGCGCAGGAAACCCTGATGCAGCGCATGCACATCCATGTCGACCGCCTCGGGCTCGTGGATCGCGCCGAGCAGCAGTTCGCGCCGCAGCACCGGCACCATCTCGCAGGCCGCGTCGACCGAGAGCCGGTGCGCGTTCGGGGTGATGCCGCGCAGCACTTCCCAGTGCCGCTCGTAGGGCTCGCGCTGCGCCGCCGTGGCGACGAAGAGGGCGCCGCGCGGCGTCAGCAGCGGATGCTCCGAATAGCCGGGTGGCGGCTGCTCGAAGAAGGCGCGGCTGGCGCGCGTCAGCGCGCGCACCTGGGCATTGCCGTAGCTCTCCATGAACAGCGCGGCCGAGCGGCCGGTGGCGTGATAGCCGGGCTGGTTCTCGCGCTCCAGCACCAGGGTGCGCGCATGCGGTGCCAGCCAGCGCGCCACCGAGGCGCCAGCGATGCCGCCGCCGACGACCAGGCAATCGGCCGTGCCGATCTCGGGCCGCTGGCTCATGTGCCGGCCTCGCCCCGGGCGGCGAAGCCATGCGGGTCGGCGACGCGCGGCCAGTAGTCGAGGTCGCGCACCTGGTAGGGCAGGCGGGCGAAGTCCATGTCGATCGCGCCGGGCGTCGTCACATAGAGGATCTCGCGGGCCAGCGGCGCGAACTGGGCATGGAAATGCTGGGTCGACTTGACGATGATCAGCCGCTTGGCGGCGAGCTCAATGCCCAGGCCGGTGAAGACCGTCGGCGAGAAGGTCTGGCTGCGTACGCTGACCAATACGATGTCCAGCCCGTTGGCCGCCTGCACCCAGACGCTGGGGCCCAGCGGCGCGATCTCGTCGGTCGAGTTCAGGCCGATCTGCACATGCTGGTCGACGACGCCCTTGACGACGACCTCCAGGTCCACCGGCATGCCCGAGGCCGGCCCGCATTTGCCGCCCAGGCGCAGCGCGATGCGCGCGCCGACGCCGGCGTCGCGGCAGAGCTGGATCGCGCCGAGATCCCAGAAGGCGCCGATCGCGGCACCCTGCGTGCCGCGCGCCAGCAGGGCCTGCAGGATGAAGCTGCTGTCGCTCATCGCGCCGCCGCCGGCGTTGTCGGCGATGTCGGCGATGACGACCGGCCCGCCCTCGATGCGCGCGGCGCGGTCCAGCGCCGTCTCGATGTCCAGCATCGGCGTCACGGTCTGCTCGCGCAGCGCCCAGAACTCGCGGCCCAGCCGCTCCGCCAAGATCGCGGCCAAGGCCGGATCGTTGTCGGTGATGACCCACAGCCGCGCGCCCGACTCGGGCACATCGCCCCAGGGAAAGCCATGGCCCAGCGACACCGACAGCACACCGGGCTGGCGCTCGACTTCCTGCATGCGGCGCACGAAGCCGGCCATCGGTTCGCGCGTCGTGTGCCACAGGCCCACCATCTTGCAGTCGAACATCGCCGCGGTCGGGCGCAGCTTGCCGGCCGCCGTGTCGAGCACGATGCGCAGCAGCTCCTGCAAGCGCGGCAGCGCGTCGACATGCGGATATTCCTTGTAGGCGATGATCGCGTCGGCCGAGCGTTGCATCAGCGCGGTGTAGTGGCAATGCAGGTCCAGCTCCACGCCGATCGGCACCGTCGGCCCGACGATCTCGCGCACGCGGGCGGCCAGGTCGCCCTCGCAATCGTCGTAGCCATCGGCCACCATCGCGCCGTGCAGGATCAGGATCACACCGTCGACCGGCCCGGCCGCACGCAGGTCATCCAGGATGTCATCGCGCAGGCGCTCGTAGACCGCGCGCACCGTGCGGCCCAGCGGCTGCGCGAAGGCGCTGAGGCTCTCGACCAGCCGATGGCCCTCGGCGGCCAGCAGCCGGCGCAGCTCGACCATCGAGCCGCCCAGACCCTGCGGGTCGCGCGTGCTGGCGTCACCGCGGTAGATGCCGTATTCCTCGAAGCTGCCCCAGCCGGTCGGCGCCGCGGCATAGGTATTGGTCTCGGTGGCCAGGAAGGCGGCAAAGATCTTCATCATCTTCTTATCGTTGCTCATGCGGATGGCTCCTCGCGGATGAAACGCAGGCGCCGCAGCCGCGGCGCGTCCAGGCGCAGGCCGGTGATACGGCCAGCCTGGCGATCGATGTTGATGATGCCGGCGCCGCCGATGCCCGCGAACAGCGCATCGGCCGGCAGGGCCAGCAGCACCTCCGACGATAGCGGCTGCAGGCGATAGGCGCTGCGGCCATGGGCGCCCTGCAGGCGCAGGATGATCTGCTGGGTCTCGCCCGCGCCCTCGATCTCGACTTGGGCGTCGGTCTGCAGGTCCGGCACGCGGTAGCGGCCGGCCAGCGCGGGTGCCAGCGCGGCGCTGCTGGGTGGCCGCTCGGGCAGCAGCGCGCAGCGCAGCAGATGGCCGCCGTCGCTGAGGGTCAGCATCTCGGGGGCGGTCGCGCCGGCGAGTTCCTCGAGCGCGAAGCCGAGCGGGTTCAGCGCGCTGTCCTCGCAGGGCAGCAGGGCCTCGTTGCCCATCTTGCGCAGCGGCATGCCGCGGCTGCCCAGCCAGTTGAGCGCGAGCTTGCCGCCCGCATCCTCGAAGCCGAACACCGCGCCGGTCGCCGCGGCGTGGTAATGCCGGCCGAGCAGGGCCGCATGGGCCGCGGCCGGCACATGCTCGGGCGCAGCGCCGAGGGCATCGCCGAGCAGCGCATCGATGATCTGGAAGCCCAGCGCCACCGGCGAGACGGGCGCGCCGTTGACCATGATCATGATGTCCAGCTGATGCCCGGGCACGGTGATCATCTGCGAGGTGGCGCCCATCACCGCGCCCGCATGATGGATCACCTCGACGCCGCGATAGTCGTGGCGCATCAGGCCCAGCGCATAGGGCAGGCGCAGACCGGTCGAGAGCCGCGGCAGCTCGATCATCTGCGCCCAGCTGGCCGCGCTGCCGACCGTCTTGTGCGGGCCGCGCAGATGGGCCAGCCAGCGCAGCATGTCGTCGATGGTCGAGACCAGCGAGCCGCTGCCGCGCAGCTCGCTGGGGTAGATGCCGCGCTGCAGCCCGCCGCCGGCCGCGGCCGGCAGGGCCTGGTACTGCATCGCCATGCCGGGGCGGATGTCGAGATCGCTGGTCACCGATTCGGTGTCGTGCATGCCCAGCGGCGCGAAGATGCGCTCGCGCATGAAGTCCTCGAAGCGCTGGCCGCTCAGGCGTTCGATCACGCGCGCCAGCAACTGGTAGCCGGTGTTCGAATAGATCATGCGCGTGCCCGGCTCGAAGTTGAGCTCGCGATTGGGATCGGGCAGCGGCTGGCTCCAGTCCGCCTTGGGCAGGATGGCCATGCCCTGCGCGACCGTGGGCAGGTCGGTGCGCCAGCCGCCCAGGTGCTGCATCAGCTGGCGCAGGGTCGGCCCGGCCGGATGCAGCACCGGCAGCTCGGGCAGGTGCCGGTAGACCAGATCGTCGATGTCCAGCCGGCCGTCCTCGGCCAGCAGCAGCACGCCCAGGCAGGTGAACTGCTTGCTGGTGGATGCAATGCGCACACGCGTGCGCGGCGACATGCCGACACCTTGTTCAATGCTGGCGAGGCCGACGCCGCGCCGGTAGAGGGTCTGGCCCGCGCGTGCGACGCCGACGACCAGGCCCGGCGCATCGCTGCGGTTGAAGGGCTGAAGCAGGGCGTCGATGGCCGCGAGGCCGGTCGGAGGCGGGGAGCTGTGGGTGCTTGTCATGGCGTGATCGAGTGGAGGACCGGATCGGTGGAGAGAGGCGGAGGAGGGTGGTGATGCAGCGAGCTTGTCGAGCGCTCGCTCCTCTATCTAGACGGGCGAGCGTTCCGTTTCCGGTATGCCCCTGCGCAGGGCCTAGGTGTTTACGCCGAGAGGGGAGGAATTGCTACCGGAAGATGACGAGTCGTCCGTCTTTGTTGGGTAGCAGTTCATCGTTTCCAACCAAGGATTCCCAATGAAGAAATGCGTACGTGGCCGGACCCTGCGCCGTCTGGCCCTGGCCTGTACCCTGGCCGTTGCCGCTGCGGCCCAGGCCCAGAACCGCGAGTTCGATGTCGCCGCCGGTGACCTGAAGGCCGCGCTCGATGCGTACATCGCCCAGGCCGGTGTCCAGCTGTTCTACAAGGTCGACGACCTCAAGGGCCTGTCGACCAAGGGTCTGAAGGGCAGCCTGCCGCCCGAGCAGGCGCTGGCCCGCCTGATTGAAGGCACGCGGCTGAAGGTCAGGCGCGATGAGAGCGGCGCGATGGTGCTGTTCGTCGCACCGCCGGAGGATCCCAAGCCGCGCGCCGATGTGTCGACCCTGGACTCGGTCATGGTCAGCGCCTCGCGTCGCCGCGAGCCAGTGCGCGAGGTGCCGCTGAAGGTCGACGTGCTGCAGACCGATGCGCTGGAGCGCAGCGGCGCCCGCGAGCTGGGCGACTATGTGGCTCATCAGCCTGGCGTCACGCTGACGCATGGCGGCGCATTTTCCGGCGCGCTGAGCATCCGCGGCCTGGCGACGGCCTCGGTCGGCGCGGCCTCGGTCGGCGTCTATGTCGACGATGTGGCTACCGGCTCCAGCGCGCCCTATGGCCTGGGCGCGATCACGCCGCTGGACATGGGCCTGCTGGACCTGCACCACATCGAGATACTGCGCGGCCCGCAGGGCACCCTGTACGGTGCCGGCGCGATGGGCGGCCTGATCAAGTATGTGACCAACGAACCCGACACCGCCGAGTTCTCCGGCAGTGCGCGGCTCGCGGTCTCGTCCACCCAATACGGCGGCATGGGCCACACGGTCAACGGCGTGGTCAATGTGCCGCTGAAGACCGATGTGGCGGCGCTGCGCTTCGCCGCCTACACCACGCGCTTCGGCGGCTATGACGACGCCGTCGGGCGGGTGGTCGAGGAGAACATCAACCGCGGCACCACCACCGGCGCACGCATCTCGGCGCTGCTGACGCCAAACCGGCACCTGTCGGCGCGCCTGACCTTCACCTCGCAGGAAGCCAAGCGCGTTGGCAACGACTACGAAGAGCTGGATCTCGTCACCGGCAAGGCGCCGCTGGGCGAGCGGGTGCGCAAGCTCGACGCCCGCGAGCCCAGCAGCGCGCGCACCCAGCTGCTGGGCATGGACATCGAATACAACATGGGCTGGGCCCGGCTCAATGCCATCACCTCGGTGCAGGACGTGAAGCTGCATGGCGTGACCGATGCTTCCTCCTACTATGTGCCGATCCTGAACCGGCTCGGCGTGCCGGCCACCGCGTTCTGGGGCAACAGCCGCGGCAAGCAGCACCGCGTCAGTCAGGAGTTCCGCTTGACCTCGAGCGCCTCGCGCGACATCGAATGGCTGGCCGGTCTCTACATCAACCGCGAGCGTTCCAGCGTCGCCGGCGGCTTCGGCTACATGACCAGCAGCGGCCTCGGCACGCTCAATCTCTACGAGACGACGAAACCCGCGACCTATCACGACCTCGCGCTCTATGGCGATGTGACCTGGCATGCCACGCCCGCGCTGGCGTTGACCGGCGGCGTGCGCGTCGGCCGCATGGAGCAGAGCTTCACCAACACCTCCGCGGGCCTGCTGGCCGGCGGCACCTCCTCCAATGGCGGCGAGTCGGAGGAGACCGCCACCACCTGGCTGGCCACCGCCGGCTACAAGCTCGATGCGCAGAGCTCGCTCTACGCCCGCATCGCCAGCGGCTACCGGCCCGGCGGGCCGAACGGCCTGCTGCCGACGACCTCGCCGGCGGTCAAGCCGATGTTCAAGTCCGACTCCCTGTGGAGCTACGAGGCCGGCTACAAGGCCGTGCTGCTGGAGCGCCGGCTGACGGTCGAGGCCGCCCTCTACGACATCGAATGGAGCGACATCCAGCAGACGATGCGGGATGGTGAGCTTTTCGGCTTCTTCACCAATGCCGGCAAGGCGCGCGTCCGCGGCGGCGAGCTGGCCCTGAGCTGGCAGCCGAGCGCGGCCTGGCGCTTCGACGGTTCGCTGTCCCTGATCGATGCGAAGCTGCGCACCGATGCAGATGGCCTGGGCGGCCATGCCGGCGACCGCCTGCCCGACACCGCCCGCATCTCCGCCACCCTGTCCGCCACGCACAACTTCGAGCTCGTGGGCCGCCCGGCCTATCTGGGCGTGAATGCGCGCCATGTCGGCGAGCGCCATGCCGGCTTTCCCAACAGCGCGCTCTCGATCAACTACCTGCTGCCGAGCTACACCGTGTACGGCCTGCAGGCCGGCATTGACTTCGAGCGCTTCAAGCTCTCCGCCTATCTGCGCAACCTGAGCAACAGCCGTGGCCTGGCCGCGGTCGCCGTGACCTCCGCGACCGCCGGCAACGCGGTGGTGGTCGAACCGCGCACCCTCGGCGTGGCCGTCAACGTCCCCTTCTGATCATGGCTCTACTGACACAGACCGCCGAACCGGCGGCTTCCTCCTCGCACGCCCCTACTACATCCGCACCGGTGGAGCGGCGCGCCGGCGCCGCTTCCTGGTACGCGCTGCTGGTGCTGCTGATCGCCACCGTGCTCGGTTCGATCGACGGCATGCTGATCACCCTGCTGACCGAGCCGATGCGCCATACCCTGTCGCTGTCGGACACCCAGATCGGCATGCTGAAGGGCGCGGGGCTGATCCTGTTCGCCGGCCTCGCCACCCTGCCGCTGGGCTGGCTCAGCGACCGCTTCGACCGCCGCTTCGTGCTGGCCGGCTGCGTGCTGCTGTGGAGCGCGGCGACCGGGCTGCGTGGCACGGCGATGGACTACAGCATGCTGTTCATCGCCTCGATCGGCCTGGGCGTCGGCGAGGCGGGGCTGGGGCCGATCACGCACAGCCTGATCCCCGACCTGTTCCCGCGCGCCCAGCGCGTGCTGGCGAATGCGATCTTCGGCATCTCGGCCGTCTTTGGTAGCGCCCTCGGCGCGGTGCTGGGCGGCAGCATCGTGCGGGCGGTCGAGAACTCGCGCCACCTGCTGTCGGTCGACTGGCACGCCTACGAGACCTGGCGCCTGACCTTCTTCGCGATGGCCCTGGTCGGCATCCCGGTGGCGCTACTGGCGCTGACCATCCGCAGTGGTCGCAGCGGGCGCGGCGCGGCGGCCGCCGTCCATGATCCCTCTCCATCGACCACCACCGCCGCCCACGACGAGACCGGCATCAGCTTTCGCGACTACATGCGGGACCATTGGCGCACCCTGGCCGGCCTGGTGATCGGCTCGGGCCTGGCCTCGGTCGGGCTGAGCTCGGTCGGCGGCTGGATCCCCATCGTCGCGGCGCGCCAGTTCAACATCCAGCCGGCCGAGCTCGGCCAGGGCATTGGCCTGGCCGTGATGGCGGGCACCGTGGTCGGCGGCGCGCTGGGCGTGCTCGCGATGCGCGTGGCGCGCCGCCGCGTCGGTCCGGCGGCGGCTGTGCGGGTGCTGACCCTGGGCTACTGCGCCGCCGCGCTGGTCTCGATCGGCCTGCTTTTCGTGCGCTCGTCGTTCGACGTGTTCGTGCTGCTGGCCCTGTTGGTGGTGCCGCTGATCTGCGGCTCCGTCGTGCTCCCGAACGTGCTGCAGCAGGTCGCGCCGGCCCATCTGCGCTCTCGCATCGTCGGCGTGCTGGTGATGTGCGGCCTGCCCTTCAGCGTGCTCGGGCCGATGGCCATCGGTGTGATCTCGGACGCGGTCAAGCATGTGCCCAACGGGCTGGCGATGGCCGTCGTGGCCATCACCCTGACCGGCTGCCTGTTTG
Source organism: Roseateles sp. DAIF2 (assembly GCF_015624425.1). Lineage (NCBI taxonomy): Bacteria > Pseudomonadati > Pseudomonadota > Betaproteobacteria > Burkholderiales > Sphaerotilaceae > Roseateles > Roseateles sp. DAIF2. The sequence goes on from NZ_CP049919.1 coordinate 2,455,822, forward strand.
GTGCCTGCCTGCTGCGCGCCTACGAGGCTCCCTTCGTTCGCCTGCTGAAGGCCATGAACGCCGATTACTGACAACCAGCTCCCAACACCCATGTCTACCTCGACGACCCAACAACCATCATCCTCCAGCGCCGACCTGGTCAAGGCGATCGATGCCCTGCTGGAGCCGCTGTGCCGCGGCGACGAGCCCGGCCTGGTCATCGGCATCAGCCGGCAAGGCGAGCTGCTGTACCGCCGCGGCTTCGGCCTGGCCAGCATCGAGCAGGGCGTGGCCAACACGCCGCGCACGCGCATGCGCCTGGCCTCGACCAGCAAGCATTTCACCGCGCTGGCCATCCTGCTGCTGGCGGAGGACGGCAAGCTGCGCATCGACGATGCCGTGCAGCAGCATCTGCCCGAGCTGCCGACGCTTGGCGCCCCGGGCCCGACCCTGCGCCAGCTGATGCAGCACACCGGCGGCTGGCGCGGCCACGACGAGCTGTGGACCTGGGCCAACGGCCTGAACCTGCAGCCGCCCGGCACCAGCCTGGCGATGATGGCGCGGCAGAGCGAGCTCAACTTCGAGCCCGGCTCGCGCATGATCTACAGCAATGGCGGCTATCGCCTGCTGGCCCTGACCGTCGAGCGGCTCAGCGGCCTGAGCTTCGCCGAGTTCCTGCGCCAGCGCATCTTCGAGCCGCTGGGCATGCTGGACAGCGAATCGATCCCCAGCGTGCTCGATGTGCGCGAGGGCCTGGCCGGGCTCTACCTGCCGGCCATGGGCCCCGCGGTGGCGGCTGCGGGGGGGCGGGCGCGCTGGACGCGCGCGCTTTATCCGACCGAGTTCGAGGGCAGCGGCTCGCTGGTCTCGACGGTGGACGACATGCTGGTCTGGCTGGCCCATCTGCGCAGCGAGCACAAGACGGTCGGCAGCGCGCAGAGCTGGGCCGAGATGCTGGCGCCGACCACGCTGAAATCGGGCGAGGTGTCGCCCTATGGCTTCGGCCTGGTCCGCCATCCCTATCGCGGCGTCGAGGTGATCCACCACAACGGCGCCATCCTCGGCGGCGGCTCGCAGATGATCACCGTGCCCGCGCATGGCCTGGACATCACGATCATGACCAACGGCAGCGCGGCCAACCCCGCGGCGATCGCCTTCAAGCTGATCGATCTGCTGCTGGCCGAGCAGCTGCCGATCAGCGCCGAGGCGGCGGTGCCGCGAGTCGCGGCCAGCGCCTTCCCGGGCCTGCTGGGCCAGCGCTATCACGAGCCGGAGAGCGGCTGCCTGATGCGCTTCGGCGAGGTGGCCGGCGTGCTGGGCCTGTCCGTGCATGGCAGCTCCGTGCTGCCGCTGCGCCTACGCGGCGAGAGCAGCGTGTGGCTGGGGGTCGTGGACATGGCGACCAGCACCTTCGAGGTCGAGCTGGCCGGCGTCGACCCGGCGCAGGCGCCCGACAGCCTGGAGGTGCGCGACGGCGGCCGGGTGCTGCGCTTTCGGCGCCTGCCCGAGACCGCGCCCGAGGCGGCGGCGCTCGCATCGCAGTTGGTCGGCGGCTACCGCAGCGCCGACCTCGATGCCGGCGGGCAGATCGCCATGGAGGGCGCGATGCTGACACTCACCGTGCAGGGCCGGCATGGCCAGCTGCGCTTTCGCCTGCAGCCCGTCTCGGACGAGGTGCTGCTGATCGTCCCGACCGACCCGCTGCTGGCCGCGCTGGCCAACAGCAATGTCGTCAACCTCGACCGCGCGGGCGGCCGGGTGGTCGGCCTGCGGATCGACAGCGTCCGTACCCGCCACATGCGCTTCACGCGCGTGGACCAATAAGGATTGCCATCCATCATGAAGTTCTTCACCGCTTTTCTCGCCACCGAGACCAACACCTTCGCCGCCGCACCGACCGGCTGGGGCAGCTTCCAGGAATACGGCATCTACCGCGGCGACGCCAGCACGCGCGATCCGCAGGGTTTCGGCCTCAGTCCGCTGACCCTGGGCGAATGGCTGGCGGAGAAGGGGCACGAGCTGGTCGAAAGCACCACCGCCTTCGCGATGCCGCTGGGCCGCACGGTGCGCGCGGTCTACGAGCGTCTGCGCGACGACATCCTGGCCGACCTGCGCTCGGCCGGTCCGGTCGACGGCGTGATCCTGATCCTGCACGGCGCGATGGTGGCCGACGGCTACGACGACTGCGAGGGCGACCTGATCGCCCGCGTGCGCGAGATCGTCGGGTCTGAGGTGCCGATCGGCGTCGAGCTGGACCTGCATTGCCACTACACCGCGCTGATGCAGCGTTCGGCCGATGTGATCATCGCCTACAAGGAATATCCGCACACCGACGCGCTGGAACGCATGCGCGAGCTGATGGACATCGTGCTCGATGCGGCGCAGGGGCGGGTCAAGCCGACAGCGGCCGTGTTCGACTGCAAGATGGTGGGCCTGTGGCACACGACGCGCGAGCCGATGGCCGGCTTCGTGCGCCGCATGCAGGCCGTCGAGCGCCAGCCCGGCGTGCTGTCGGTCTCGCTGGGCCATGGCTTCCCCTGGGCCGATGTGCCGGAGTCCGGTGCCAAGCTCTGGGTCACGACCGACCAGGATCCGACGCTGGCGGCCGCGCTGGCCGAGGAACTGGGCCGGGAATTCTGGTCGCTGCGCGAGCAGACCGGTACGCCGGCCCTGACGGTCGAGCAGGCCCTGACGCAGGCGCTTGCGCTGCAGGGCGGGCCGGTCGTGCTGGCCGACATGGCCGACAACGCCGGCGGCGGCGCGCTCAGCGACAGCACCTTCATCCTGCGCGAGCTGCTGGCGCGGGGCATCGGCGAGGTGGCGATCGGCGGCTTCTGGGACCTGGGCGCGGTGCAACTCTGCGCGGATGCCGGCGTCGGCGCGCGCGTCGATCTGCGCCTGGGCGGCAAGGGTGGGCCGACCTCCGGCGATCCGATCGACCTGCGCGCGACGGTGATGGCGGTGGTCGAGGACTTCTCCCAGCCCGGCCTGATGGGGGCCGACGACCGCATGGCGCTGGGCCGCAGCGTCTGGGTCCGGCTGGAGCAGGGCATCGACATCGCGCTGATCGGCAAGCGCAGCCAGGTGCTGGCGCCCGAGCTCTTCACCGGGCTGGGCATCGAGCTGGGCAACAAGAAGCTGATCGTCGTCAAGTCGGCCCAGCATTTCCATGCCCGCTTCGCGCCGCTGGCCAAGGCCGTGCTCTACGTCACCACACCCGGCACGGTGAACATGGACTTCGCGAACTTGCCCTACCGTGTGCGCGGCCTCGACTACTGGCCGCGCGTGGCCGACCCGCATTGGGTCGGGCCGGCGGTGCCGCCACCGGGCCAGCTCTACGAGATCGACGGGCTGCGCCTGCACCTGCACCTGAGCGGCCCCGCCTCCGTCGATGCGCGCCAGCCCACCATCGTGATCGAGTCGGGCGCCGGTACCGTCTCGCCGCTCTATGCGCGCCTGCAGCGCACCCTGGCCCGCAAGTACCCGGTCTGCAGCTATGACCGCCCGGGCCTGGGCTGGAGCCAGCCCGACGCGCGGCCGCTGGATGCCGAGCGCAATGCGCGCCGCCTGCATGCGCTGCTGGATGCGGCCGGGGTAAGCGGCCCGCTGGTCTTCATCGGCCATTCGCTGGGCGGGCTGCTGATGCGTGTCTACACCGGTCTCTACCCGGAGCAGGTGGCCGGTCTGATGATGCTGGATGCCAGCCATCCGGACCAGTTCGCGCTCTACAACGAGGCGCCGACCGAGCAGATGGCCGCCGAGCGCGCGAAGCGCGTCAGGCTGCGCGAGGGTGGCGCGCCGCCGCCGGAGTTCGCACTGATCGACGCGGTGTATGCCGACATGCCCGAGGCTGCCGCGCAGATGAAGTCCACCTTCACGCCCGAGGCGGTGGACGCGATGCTCTACGAGGTGCAGGGGCTGCAGCAGGTGGGGCGCCAGGCCGCGACGGCGCCCGATCTGGGCGATCGCCCGCTGGTGGTGCTGTGGGCGCCGAAGCAGCCGGCGCCGGCCGGCGTCGAGGGCTTGGACCTGGTCTACCAGCGCTGGCCGGCCTACCAGGAGGCGCATGCGGGTCTGTCGACGCGCGGCCGCGTGCGCGCGCTGGAGGGGGCCGACCACATGGGTATCGCGGTACTGCCGCCCTTCGTGGCCCAGGTGGCCGAGGAGATCGATGCCGTGATGGCGCAGATCGCCGCGGATCGCTGAAGCAGTTCTTGCCATGGCCGAACTGCACGACCTGAGCGCCGAGGCGCAATGCGCGGCGCTACGCAGCCGCGAGATCTCCTCCACCGAGCTGGTGGCTCATTACCTGGATCGCATCGAGCGTCATGGCGCGGCGCTCGGCGCCTTCGTCCATGTGTTCGCCGAGCAGGCGATGGCGGCCGCGCGGCGGGCCGACGAGCAGCCGCCCTCGGGCCTGCTGCACGGCCTGCCGCTGCCGCTGAAGGATCTGCATCCGGCGGCCGGCCTGCCGACCTCGCTGGGCAGCGCGGCGCTGGCCGGCTGGGTGCCGGAGCAGGATGGCGGCGTCGTGGGCCGGCTGCGCCAGGCCGGCATCGTGGTGCTCGGCAAGACCCATGCGCCCGAGTTCGGCCCCTGCTGCTACACCGAGACGCGGCTGGCGCCGCCGGCGCTGAGCCCCTATGGGCAAGGGCTCTCGGCCAGCGGCAGCAGCGGCGGCGCGGCCGCCGCGGTGGCCGCCGGCCTGGCGCCGCTGGCCCATGCCAGCGACGGCCTGGGCTCGACCCGCACGCCGGCCTCGAACTGCGGCCTGGTCGGCATCAAGCCCAGCCGCGGGCGCATCCCCGCGGTGCTGCCGGCCTGGTACCAGCTCGGCTGCGAGGGACCGGTGGCACGCACGGTCGGTGATGCGGCGCTGTACCTCGATGCCGTCGGCGCCATCGGCCCCGGCGAGCTGTGGCGCCAGCCGTCCTGGGCGCCCGATGCGCACCGCCGCGCCGCGCGCATGCCGCCGCCGGGCCGCCTGCGCATCGGCCTGTTGACCGATCCCGGCACCGACGAGGCGGCGGTCCATGCCGATTGCCGGCAGGCCTGCGCCGAGGCCGCGCGGGCGCTGGAGGGGCTGGGGCATGAGATCGTGCCGCTGGAGCTGCCGGCGGCGCTGCGCATCTGGGCGCTGCTGGAGCCGCTGTGCGATGTGCTCAGCATCGGCCTGGCCCTGCATGTGCAGCAGCAGGTACCGCCTGAGCGACGCGACGCGCTGATGCCCTACACGCGCTGGCATGTCGAGCATGCCGCGGAGGTCAGCGGCATCCGCCATGCCCAGGCGCTGGCGCGGCTCGCGGCCGCGGCGGCCGCCTGGCTCAAATGGCAGTCGGGTGTCGATGTGCTGCTGACGCCGACCAGTGCCGCCCCGGCCCTGCCCAGCGGCGCGCTGCGGCTCGACGATGGCTGGGCCTCCAGCGAGGCGATGCTGCGCTGGAGCGCGTTCACGCCCTGGGCGAACTTCTGCGGCGCACCGGCCATCAGCCTGCCGGTGCACGAAACCGCGGCGGGCGTGCCGGTCGGCGTGCAGCTGATGGCGCAGCCCGGCCAGGACGAGTTACTGCTGGGCCTGGCCGGCGCGCTCGAGCAGGTGTTCGCCTGGCAGCAGCGGCATCCGCCGGTCTGGTTCCGCTAGGGAAGGGCGTTTCGCACCGGCCGCGCTGATCAGCAGAAATGAAGAGAGCCGCCATGAGCGGCTCTTTGCATAGTTTTGGCGGAGGTGGCTTTCAAGTCATCGGCTGCAACCCACATGGATGCTGGGTTCTCGACGTTTGAGATTTTCAATGTCCCCTCTCGTGTTTGACTCCCTGGCGTGGCGTGTTCCGCACTAGAACTCGCGGTCAGGTCTCGTTCTTCGGGTCAAAGATCTTCTGAAGGTGTTGCCTGGAAATCACTTTCACGACTCGTATCACTCTCTCCTTTCCTTCCTCATCAATCCATCTCTGCACGCAGTGTGATGCCAACGAGAAGAAGGCCGAAGCCGCCGTGGTGCATGACGGTCAGATCTCTCAATGTTCCTACATCGAGCAGAAATCGGGTCTAGGGCGTTGTGTTCATGTGACCCCGGCTCCACCACATCGCCAAGGGCCCGGATCTCCTCCGGGCCCTTTCCTTTTGGGCTGTCACTTCATGGCAGCCGCGCCCGCGCCGCCTTGGCCAGGCGATAGACGCGGCCCGGCTGTGCCAGCGCCTCCTCTTCCGGGGCAATCACCGCCAGCGCCGAGTCGAGCAGCCGCCGCGCGGCGGCCATCTCGCCGCGCTGCTGCAGGGCCACGCCGCGCAGCGCGTCGATGGCGGCGGGCCAGAGTCCGGTGGCGCGGGTGGCTTCCAGCACGGAGGCGTCGAGCTGGTCGATCAGCGCCTGGGCGCGCGGCGTGTGGCCGAGCTGCAGCTCGATCGTGGCCAGAACGACGGCCGCATCCTGGGTTTGCGGCCCCTTCGGGCCCACCAGCCGGCTCAATTGCTGATGCGCGATCCGCGCCTTGTCCAGGGCCTGAGCGGCCATGCCGGCTTCCCCTTCCGCGCGCGCCCAGTTGAGCAGGGTGATGTAGGTGGCGGGGTGGGCATCGCCGAGCTTGGCGCGCACGCGCTCATGCACCTTCTTCGCGTAGTCGAAGGCGCGTGGCCAGTCGGCCTGCCTGAACGCCAGCGCCATCAGCTCGTTGAGCAGCGTGATATGGCGGGAATGGTTTTCGCCCAGCCGTGCCACGATCACCGGCCGCGCCTCCTGTAACAGCCTTTCGACGGTGGCATGGTCCTCGCCATGGGCGCGCACCAGAGCGAGCCGGGTCAGAGCGATCAGCAGCGCATGGTCCTGCTTTCGGCTGCCCGCTTCCTCGATGAGCCGGCGGCCTTCTTCCCGAGCCTCTTCGTCCTTGCCGGCCAGCGCCAGCGCAAAGATCAGGTCCAGCCGCAAGGCGTCACGCTGTGCGGTGCTGCCCGCCTCGGTGGCGTCGAGCCCGCCGATTGCGGCTCGCAACTCGTCGACCGCTTTGGCGAACTCGCTCCGATCCATCAGCAGGATGCTGCGCGTCATCGCCACGCGCTGCCGCGCCTGCGGATCGTCGTTCGGCGGCGCGCTGAGCCGCTCCAGTTGTTCGAACTCCCGTTGCGCCTCGTCGCGACGGCCCTGGCGGCTCAGCACGCGCGCCAGCACCGCGCGCGCCTGCAAGCCCTGCCGACCGGCGGCCTCGCCGTCGCGTTCGAGCAGCGCCAAGGCGCGGCGAGCCTCCTTCTCGGCGTCCGGGAACATGTCGATGGCGCTGAACAATGCGGCCAGGCTCTCGTGGATGACCGCTGCGGTCTCGCGCTGCGCATCAAAGCGTTCGGCCACCCGGTCGCGCGCGCTGAGCAGCACCTCGCGCAAGGTCGTGTCGGGGCCCTTGGCCGAAACCAGCGGGTTGGCGCGTCCGATCAGATCCTCGGTCAGGAAGCGCGTCAGCGCGGTCGCGCGAGCGAGCTCCATCCGCGCCTCGTTGCGCGCCAGCACGGCCTGCTGCTGCAGCCACAGCGCCGCCGCGACACCCAGCACCAGCATCGCGAACAAGGCGCGCATCAGCGGGCGGCGCGCCGCGCTGCGCGCCAGGGTCTCGCGATCCTGGCGGGCGGTTGCCTCCGCCTGACGTCGCTCCAGCAGTTGGAGGCAGCGCTGCTCCAGGCGGCGCAGCCGGTCGGCGAGCTCGTCCGCACCGGCCAGCCGGCGCTGCGGGTTGCCATCGGTGGCAAGCTGCAGGTCCTCGCGCAGCAGCTCGTCGCCGATCTCGGCCTCCCAGCCCGGGGCCATCGGCTGGCCGATGCGGCCCGACAGCAGCTGGTACAGCAGCACGCCCAGCGCATAGACATCGCTGCGCACCGTGGGCGCATGGCCGGTGAACAGCTCCGGTGCGATATACAGCGGCGTGCCCGAACTGGAGCCGTCACCGGCCGCGCCGTCCTCGATGGTCAGGCCCAACCGGGTGATGCCGAGCTGCTCCAGCCGGTCGGACTCCAGCAGATGGCCGCTGCCGAAGTCACTCAACCGCACCTGCGGCTGCGAAGCGCCGCCCGTAACCAGCACGTTGGCGGGTTTCAGGTCCTTGTGCAGCACGCCGACCGCATGGGCGGCCGCCACCGCATCGGCGATCTGCAGGAACAGGGCGATCCGCGCGGGCTGGTCCAGGCCGGCCAGATGGGCCTCGGCCCATTGAGTCAGCGGCTGGCCGCCGTAGCGGCATTCCAGGAAGAAGGGCGCGAACTCGAAGTTCCAGTCCAGCACTTCCACCACCTGGGTGGGATTTTCCAGGCCCTCCTGCAGCAGGCGCAGCAGGGTGACCTCGCGCTTCAGCGCGCGCAGCCGGCTGTTGTCGAGCGCGAACTTGTAGACCCGCTGCTCATGCGTCTTCGGATGTTCGCCGAGCCAGACCTCGCTGCCGCCGGTGCGGCCCAGCTGGCGAATCAGTGCGAAGTTCGCGCGCCCCGGCACCGTCTGTCCGGCCGCCAGTTCCAGCGGGCTCGCAAACTGCCGCCCGACCGCGGTGCGCATCACCGGTCCGTCCAACCGGTAGCCGAGGCGGGCATGGGTGGCGACACGGTCGGCATTGCTCTCGCCGAGCGCGCGTCTCAGTTTGTTGATCGCGTTCGGCAGCACCTTGTCGACGGTGATGCGGCCGGCCCAGACCTCGCGCAGCAGCTCCTCCTTGGTAACGACCTCGCCGGCATGCTGCAGCAGATAGGCCAGCACCTCCAGGGCGCGGCGTTCCACCTCCACCGGCAGGCCGGCGACACGGAGCTCGAAGCGGGACTCATCGAATTCGGCGCTGCCGAAACGGTAACTGAATGCGGATCTTTCCATCGAAACGGGGTGTCGAAACGGGGCAAAGAACGGTCGGGGGCGCTTCATTAGACCTCGCTAGGCCCCGGAACGCTGTCGCCGGGCCGCGTCGAATCGGTAACAGGGGTGCCGGCGTTACCGATCCGTTATCGCGGCGTGGCCCGGCCGTGCCGACGCCGCCGGGGTGCCAAACCTAGCATCCGCCCCGATCGCGTCCGGTTTCGAGGCGCGACGCTTCTTCTTCGCAGCAACTCTTTCACAGCATGAAAAACACAGGACAAGCGCGTCGCGGACGCAGGCTCGGGTGGCTGGCAATGGCCTTGGTGACGGCTTCGGCACTGTCCGGCTGCTGGATCAATGACGACGATTCGGCCGCCGAACCGCCGCCGCCGGGAACCGGACCCGGCACCGGGAACCCCGTGACCCATGTGGTCACGGCCAGCGTCACCGGCAGCGGCAAGATCACCAGCAACACCGGCGGCATCGACTGCGGCTCGGCCTGCAGCGCGACGCTGCCCGCCAACACGGTGCTCCAGCTGACGGCCACGCCGGCGGCCGGCCAGGTGCTGCAGAGCTGGGGCGGGGCCTGCGCCACCGCCTCGGGCAACAGCTGCAGCGTGACGGTGATCCAGGCCACCACGGTGTTCGCGACCTTCGCGCCGCAACCCACCAGCAGCTTCGCGCTGACGGTGGCGGTCACCGGCAATGGCAAGGTCAGCTCCCAGCCGGCCGGCATCGACTGCGGCAGCAGCTGCAGCGCGACCTATGCGGCCGCGACCCAGGTCGTGCTGACCGCGGCGCCGGCCCAGGGCCAGGTCTTGCAGGCCTGGGGTGGGGCCTGCGCCGGTACGTCGGCGGCCTGTACCGTCACGATGAGCGAGGCGCGCAACGTCACCGCCGCCTTTGCCGCTGCGCCGGCGCAGGGCATGGCCTGGGGCAGCGCGACCCTGCTGGAAAGCAGCAATGACTTCAACGTCGCGGACAGCAATACCTTTGCCGATGCGAATGTGCTGTCGGCCATCGATGGCGCCGGCAATGCGCTGGTGCTGTGGGAACAGTCCGACGGCACGCCCGATGGCAGCACGCGCAAGGTATTCTCGCGCCGCTACACGGCCGGGCAGGGCTGGGCCGCCGCGGTGGTGGTGCCGGGCCTGACGAGCAGCAGCGCCTCGGAGGACCTGGTCACCGGCCGCTTGCTGCTGGACGCGGCCGGCAATGCGGTGTGGATCCGGGAGAACTTCCAGACGCGCCGCTACAACCCGGGCACCGGCTGGTCGGCAACGCCGTTCACGCCCGCCAATGGTGGTGGCGGCAAGCTGACGGATGCCAAGCTCGACACCGATGGCCATGTGCACATCGTCGGCATCGGCAATGACGATGTGCTCTACAGCCGCCTGCCGGCCAGCAGCAACCAATGGCCCGCCTTCGTCGACGTGAGCCAGTCCACCCTGACGACGCGCGCCGCCCAGCTCGCCCTCGGCAGCCAGGGCAGCCTGATCGTCGTCTGGCAGGAGCGCAATCCCGGCGATTCGAACGACAGCATGAAGGCCACCCGCTATGCGGGCGGCGCTTGGCAGACGCCGGTGCGCCTCGAGGAGCTGCTGACCGATGTGCGGGATGCCAGCCCGCGCATTGCGAGCGATGCCGCCGGCAACGCCCTCGTGGCCTGGCAGCAGGGCAGTTCACTCTATGTGGCTCGCTATGACGGAGCCGCCAACACCTGGGGCACCCCCACCGAGATCGATGCTGGCCAGGTAAGCGACAACCTCGCGGTGCGCATCGCGATCGCCATGGCCAACGACGGCCGGGCCGTGATCGGCTGGAACGCCAGCTTCGCGCTGAAGGCGGCGAGCTATACGCCGAGCAGCGGCTTCTCGGCGCCGGCGATGGTGAACAGCTACAGCGCCGGCCACAGCCTGGGCATCGACCAGGACGGCCGCGCGGTGGTGACCTACCGCAGCCCGGATCAATGGCCCAACCCGAGCTCCGGCATCCTGAATCTCTATGCGCGTGAACTGCCCTGGGGCGGCGCGTGGAGCGCGGCGACCCTGCTCGAGACCGGGGCGGGTGACGTCAAGGCCAATGTGAACTGCGCGGCGAACCCCGCGGGACAGGCCGTCTGCGTCTGGGCGCAGGACGATCTGGCCAACAGCACGGTGCGCAACAGCCTGCAGAGCAATATCCGGAGGTGAGGTCCGCGCGGGCCCCGGCCGGCTCCGGCCGGGGCCATGCCCGGTGAAGCAGGAAATGGGACGCCTTAAGTTTCACCAAAGTCTTGCCCCGTAGATTGGAGGTCCCGGCGCTTCCTCCCGACTCCTCCCCTTGAGCGCCGGCCTCGCCCAGCGGTTCCTTGTTTGCTCAAGGTCGCTGGGCTTTTTCTTGGCCGGCCGGCAGCTTGTTGGCTCCCTGGGCCGCCCGGCGTTTCTTCAGCCAGATCACGACCTCGGTGACGCTCAGCATCGCGACGCCGGCGCCGAGCAGTGCGATCAGGATGCGCACCGGCATGCTGCCCACCGCCGCCATGTGCAGGGTCAGCAGCCAGGTGGTGATGGTGTCGCCATTGGCCTCGCCGGTCGGGATGTCGCTGGCCAGCAGGCGGCCGGTGTCGGCGTCGAAGCTGCGCTGGGTGCGGCCGATCTTGTCGCAGATGTCCGCGTACTCATCACCCAGGCGCCGCACCGGCGTAGCCCGGCCAGGGCCGCCCGAGCCACGAAAACGGTCGGCCTCGTCGTAGCCTGTTCAGGCGCAGGTCGCGGCCGGTGCCGTAGTGACAACCGTCCATCAGGATGCAGGAGGCGGCATGGCGCCTATCCGACGCGTTCTGGACGTTCAGCGCCAGGCTCAGGCCGCGCAGCGCCGGCGAGGCATGGCCGAGTTCGTGGCGAGGTGCCCGATTGTCATCGGCTTGTCAATCACCCCCCGGTCGGCTTGTGGTGCTGTTACCGATGGCGACAATTCGCCTTCATCGTGGCCATCGGGCCACCAAAGGCAAACCCGGCGCGAGCCGGTGACGCAAAGCCTCCGGTCTTGCGACCGTCCTGAACTCGAACTGAGGGCAGGCGCAGCAGCAAGATAGCGGGGTTGCCGTTCGAATCCTCCTCTTGGATCGACCGTCAAACGCTGCGCATGCTGTCCTTGGTGCCCTCTGCTGGCCGCCGCAGACGGGCAGAACGCATGAGATCAGGGTGGGCGGGGAGGGGCCGGGTCGCACAGACCACGGCGCAAAACAACGAACGGCACATCGACAGCCACAGCGGGCGACGACCGGCGTGGTGGGCCTTGTGCTGCCTGGGCCTGCTGCCCGGCGCACTGCTGGCTCAGGGGCTGCCCGCTGGTGCCGTCAACCCGGCCGCGCAGGAACAGCTGCAGCGCCAGCGCGAGGCGCAGCAGCGCCAGGCCATGGAGCGCGAGCCGGATGTGCGCCTGCAGGGCAGTGAGTCGGACGCTCCCAGCCTGGCGCGGCAGCGCCTGGGCGAAGTTGAAACCCCTTGCTTTCAGATTCAGCGCGTCGAACTCCTGGGCTTGGAGGGGCTGGGCGAGCTGGAACGCTTTCTGCGCCCGGCCTTGAAGGGGCCAGAGGGGGATGATGCCCCCGAGGGGCATTGCCTGGGCGTGCGCGGCGTGTCCATCCTGCTCAGCCGCCTTCAGGATGCGCTGATCGCGCAGGGCTACATCACCACCCGCGTTCTAACGCCGGCCCAGGATCTTTCGGCCGGCCTGCTGCAGTTGCACGTGGTGCCCGGGCGGCTGCATCAAATCCGCGTGCGTGAGGGCAGCTCGCCGCAACTGCGTCTGGGCAACGCCTTGCCCACGCGTCCGGGCGACCTGCTCAATCTGCGCGACATGGAACAGGCGCTGGAGAACCTGCAGCGCGTGCCCGGCGCCCAGGCCGACATCCAGGTCGAGCCGGCCCAGCTCAGCAGCGAACCCGGCCTGAGCGATCTGGCGGTCAGCTACCAGGGCGGCCGCGGTTGGCGCCTGCAGTTCGCGCTGGATGACGGTGGCAGCGAGTCCACCGGCCGCCATGCGCTGGGCCTGACCACCTCGCTGGACCATCTGCTGACGCTCAACGACCTGTTCTACCTGACGCTCAACCGCGACGCCGGACATTTGCGCCGCGCGCTGCACCGGGAGTCCGGTCCCGCCTCCGGCAACGATGGCCATGTGCTGCATTACTCGCTGCCCTGGGGCTATTCGCTGCTGAGCTTCACCTTCAGCCGCAGCGGTTACCGCCAGGTGGTGATCGGCGCCAACCAGGACTATGTCTACCGCGGCAGCAGCCGCAACGGCGAGATCAAGCTCAACACCTTGCTGTGGCGCGATGCGCGGCACAAGTTCGGCGTCTGGGTCAAGCTGTTCGGCCGCGGCTCGCGCAACTACATCGATGACACCGAGGTCGAGGTGCAGCGCCGCCGCGTCGGTGGCTGGGAGGCCGGCCTCAACCTGAAGCGCAGCGGCGCCCAGGGCGCCAGCAGCGAGCTGAACCTGAGCCTGCGCCGCGGCACCGGCGCCTTCTCCGCGATGGCCGCGCCGGAAGAGGAGTTCGGCGAGGGTAGCTCGCGCATGGCGCTGCTGCAGGGCGACCTGAGCCTGAACTGGCCGGTCCAACTGGGCGAACGCAAGCTGCAGCTGAGCAGCCAATGGCGCGGCCAGCTGGCGCAGCGCCCGCTGGTGGCGCAGGACCGCTTCGCGATCGGCGGCCGCTACACGGTGCGCGGCTTCGGCAGCGACAGCTCGCTGTCGGCCGACAGCGGCCTGCTGTGGCGCACCGAGGCCGAGCTGCCGCTGACGAGCCTGGTGTCCGGCTACCTCGGCGTGGACAGCGGCTGGGTCGGTGGCGGCCCGGCCGTCGAACGCCTGGCCGGCCGGCACCTGGCCGGCGCCGTGCTCGGCGCGCGCCTGCGCTGGCAGGGCCTGTACCTCGATGTCTTCGCCGGCGCGCCGCTGCGCCAGCCCGAACGTTTTCCCGCCGCCCGCCTGGTGGCCGGCTTCAACCTGAGCTATTCGCTATGAACCGTCTTCAGTATCGGATCGTCTTCAACAAGGAACGCGGCCAGCTGATGGCCGTGGCGGAGAATGCGCGCAGCCAGGGCAAGAGCAGCGGGCAGAGCCCGGCGCGCCGTTCCTCGGCGACGCTGAGCCTGCTGGCGCTGGCCGGCGGCTTGGGCCTGGCGGGGGCGGCGCTGGCGCAGATCAAGGCGGACACCAGCGCGCCGAAGAACCAGCAGCCGACGGTGCTGAACACCGCCAACGGCACGCCGCTGGTCAACATCCAGACGCCCGGCGCGGCCGGGGTCTCGCGCAACAGCTACAGCCAGTTCGATGTGCAGGGCAAGGGCGTGGTGCTGAACAACGTGCGCGGCGATGCCGCGACGCAGCTCGGCGGCTGGGTGCAGGGCAATCCCTGGCTGGCCAAGGGCAGCGCGCGGGTGATCCTGAACGAGATCAACAGCGGTCAGCCGAGCCAGCTCAAGGGCTTCGTCGAGATCGCGGGCCAGCGCGCCGAGCTGATCATCGCCAACCCGGCGGGCATCCAGATCGATGGCGGCGGCTTCATCAATGCCAGCAGCGCGACCCTGAGCACCGGCACCACCCGCTGGGGCGCCGATGGCGGCATCGCGGGCTTCGCGGTGCAGGGCGGCCTGATCCGCGTCGACGGCAAGGGCCTGGACGCGAGCCAGACCGACTACACCGCGCTGCTGGCGCGGGCGGTCGAGCTCAATGCCGGCCTGTGGGCGAAGGACCTGCGGGTCTCGACCGGCACCCGGGTGATGGCTTCCGATGGCGCCGCCGGCGGCCCCTCTGGTGGAGAGTTGCTGGCGCCGGCCGACGCGACGCGGCCGCGCTATGCGCTGGACAGCACCGCGCTGGGCGGCATCTATGCGCAGCGCATCACCCTGGTCGGCACCGAGGCGGGCCTGGGCGTGCGCCAGGCCGGCCAGATGGTGGGCGGCCAGTTGAGGCTCAGCGCCGAGGGCTGGCTGGACAACAGCGGCACGATCTACGCGCAGGATCAGAAGAAGGCCGAGGGCGGCGCAGCGCCGGCGCTGCAGCTGCGGATGCGCGAGGGTGTGCGCAATGCCGGCTGGCTGGCGGCGCGCGGATCGGCCGAGATCAGCGGCGAGCGCCTGCAGGGCGAGGCCGGCAGCGTCACCGCGGCAGGCCTGACGGAAAACGGGGCCTTGGCCGGTGCCGGCGATCTATCGCTGCAGGCTGTTCAATCCCAGCGGCAGGCGGGCCAGCTGCTGGCCGCGGGCCGGCTCGAGGCCCGCGCGCCGAGCCTGGACCTCAGCACGGCCCAGGCTCAGGCGGCGCAGCTGGCGCTGAGCGGCGCCACGCTGCGCGCCGACGGCGCGCTGCTCTCGGCGAGCGGCGCGCTGAGTGTCGGGGCCGAGGGCCTGCTGAGCACGCAGGGCTCGACCCTGATCGGTGGCCGGCTGCAGCTGAAGGCCGGCGAGGCGGACAACCGGCGCGGCGAATGGCTGAGCCTCGGCACCGAGGCACCGGAGCTGCAGGTCGCGGGCCGGCTGAACCTGGAGAACGGGCGCATCGCCGGCAATGGCCGCGAGCTGGCGATCATGGCCGGCAGCATGGACGGCAGGCAGGCGCGCCTGGAACAGTACGGCAGCGGCGCGCTGCGCCTGAGCGCCGATGCCATCGACCTGCGCGAGGCTGGTCTGGCCTCCCAGGGCGGGCTGGAGGTGCGCGCTGCCGGTTCGCTGCTGCTGGACGGCGCGCAGGCGCAGGCCCAGTCGCTGCAGCTGCGCACCGACGGCCTGCTGAGCCAGCGCGAGGCGCAGCTGCGCAGCGCGGGCAAGGCCGTGCTGAGCGCGGATCGCTTCGACAACCGTGGTGGCCGCGTGCTGGCCGATGGCGGCTTGCAGCTGCAGGCCGGCAGCCAGCTGCTCAACGATGGCGGCCAGCTGCAGGCAGCGGCCGGCGGCATCGAGCTGCGCGGAGCGGCGGCGCTGAGCAACAAGGCCGGCCTGATCGCCGCGCGCGAGGGCGTCGACCTCGAGGCGGGTTCGCTGGAGCAGGCGCAGGGCGGTGCGATCGCCGGCCGCGATGTCCGGCTGCAGCTGCAGGGCACGCTGCGCCAGCAGGGCGAGGCCTCCAGCATCGCCGCCGAGGGCGCGCTGCGCATCGAGGCCCGTGCGATCGACAACCAGGGCCAGCTGCGCGCCGGTACAACGCTGAACCTGTCGGCGCAGGACGGCGCGGAACTGGGCGGCACCACCTATGCCGGCGGCGCGCTGAGCGCGCACAGCGGCGGCGATCTGCGGGTGCGTGGTTTGCTGGCGGCGCAGGGTGATCTGCAGGCCCGGGCCGAGCGGGTGCTGCGCGCCGATGCGGGCGCGACGATCGCGGCGGGGCTGGGCAGCGATGGCCGTATCGGCGGCGCCGGTCGCCTAGTGCTGGAGGCCGGCGGCGAGCTGGCGCTGCAGGGGCAGCAGCTGGCGGCCGAGGCGGCGCTGAGCGGCGCGCGGATCGACCTGAGCGCGACCCAGCTGCAGAGCAGCGGGCGTCTCTCGCTGCAATCGGCCGGCGAGTTGGTCACCGAGGGCGCGAAGCTCACGGCCGGCAGCCTGGACCTGGCGGCACAGGACTGGCGCCACGCCGGTGGCCGGCTGGAGCTCAGCGGACGGGACGACTTGGCGGTGGCGCTGAGCGGCCGCCTGGACAACCGCGAGGGGTCGATCCAGAGCAACGGGCGCACGGTCTCGATCGGCGCGCAGGCGCTGGACAACCGGGGCGGCCTGATCGGCGCCAGTGGCGAGGCGCTGCACCTGCAGGCCCAGACGCTGGACAACCGCGGCGGTCGCGTTCTCGCCAGCGGCGAGCTGGGGCTACGGGCGGGTCAGCTGGAAAACCATGACGGCCAGCTCGGCGGTCGCAGCGTGCAGCTGCGGGCCGAAGCACTGCGCAACACCGGCCAGGGGCTGGTCGCGGCGGAGCAGGCCTTGCGCCTGGACACCGGCAGCCTGCTCAACGCCGGCAGCCTGCAGGCCAAGGGCGCGCTGGAGATCGACAACCGGGGCCTGCTGGACAACGCCGGCCTGATCCGCGCGCTGGGCGACGCGCGCCTGCACAGTGCCGACCTGGTTCAGCGCGGCACGACCGCGGCGGCCGGCGACCTGGCGGTGCGCGCCGACCGCGTCGATGCCAGCGGTAGCTTCGTCGCGGGCCTGAAGGCCGACAACACGCTCGGCGGCGCGGGCGAGCTGACGCTCAAGGTGGCGCAGACCCTGCGCCATGGCGGCAGCGTGCTGGCCGCCGGCCGTGCGACGCTGGAGGGTGCCGAGCTGCAGCTGCAGGGCGCCCAACTGCAGGCCGCTCAACTGCGGTTGGAGGCCAAGACGGGCGAGCTGCGCCTGGACCGCGCCGCGCTGGCCGCGGCAGGCGACCTGGAGCTGCGCAGCGCGAGCACGCTGAACACCGAGGCAGCGCGGCTCAGCGGCGGCCGGGTGACGATAGGCGCGGCCAACTGGGCGCATGCCGGTGGCCAGCTCGGCCAGACCGATGCTCATGGCTCGCTGAAGGCCGAGCTGTCCGGCCGGCTGGACAACCGCGGCGGCCAGATCGCTGCCAACGGCCAGGCCCTGAACCTGGCCGCGCAGCAGCTGGACAACGGCCAGGGGCGCATCGTCAGCGCGGGGCAGGGCAGCGAGCTGAAGATCGTCGCGGGCAGCCTGTCCGGTGCGCAGGGCGCGCTGCTGGCCCAAGGCGCGCTGCGCCTCAACATTGCCGGCGACGCGGACCTGAAGCAGGCGCAGACCCAGGCCCAGCAGATCAGCTTGCAGGCCGGCAGCCTGCAGCACCAGGGCGGGCAACTGCTGGCCCAGGGCGGAGCCAGGCTGGAGATCGCGGGCACCTTGGACAACACCCGGGGTCTGCTGCAGAGCGCCGGCGATCTGCACCTGCGGGCCGGCCTGCTCAACAATGAGGACGGCCAGATCGACGCCGCCACGCTGAACGTGGCCGGCGGCCGCTTGGACAACCTCGGCCAGGGCCTGGTGGCGGCGCGTGGACGCCTGGCGCTGGAACTGGCGGAGCTGGACAACGCCGGCCGGCTGCAGGCCGGCGGCGATGCGGAGCTGCTGATCGGCGGCGAGCTGCGCAACAGCGGCCTGCTCCACGCCCAGGGCCGCGCCCTCGTGCGGGCGGCGGAGCTGAAGCACAGCGGCACGCTGGCCGCGGCCGGCGATCTGGAACTGCGGGCCACGAACATCGCCAGCAGCGGCAGCTTTGCCGCCGGCCTGAAGGCCGACAACGGCCTGGCGGCCCAGGGGGACCTGCGGCTGGTGGCGACCCAGCGGCTGCAGCACAGTGGCAGCAGCCTCGCGGCCGGTACATGGTCGGCGGAGGCGGCGAGCCTGGACCTGCAGGGCAGCAAGAACCAGGCGCGGCAGATCGCGCTGCAGGCGCAGTCCGGCGATCTGCAATTGAATCGCACGACGCTGGCCGCGGTCGGCCAGTTGAGCCTGTCCGCGGCCGGCACCCTGGACAGCTCGGCCGCCACCCTAAGCGGGGCCTCGGTGGCCTTGAGCGCGCAGGACTGGCGCCATGCCGGCGGCGAGCTCGCGCAGACCGATGCGGCGGGCCACCTGCAGGTCGCGGTGACGCGGCTGATCGACAACCAGGGCGGCCGCATCGGGGCCAATGCCGGCTCGCTGACCCTGAAGGCGCAGCAGCTGGACAACCGCCAGGGCCGCATCGTCCATGCCGGCGAGGGCGCGTTGACCCTGGAGCTGCAGCGGCTGGACGGCACGGCGGGGCAGATCCTCGGCCGGGGCGACCTGAACCTGCAGATCGGTGGCGCGCTGGAGCTGAACCAGGCGCAGACCCAGGGTCGCAGCGTGACGCTCGCGGCCGCCTCGCTGGCGCATCGCGACGCCAAGCTGATCAGCCAGGGGGCGGCGAGCCTGAACATCGCCGGCGCGCTGGACAACAGCCGCGGCCTGCTGCAGGCCGGCGAGACGCTGCGGATCGACGCGGCCTCGTTGGGCAACCTGGACGGCCAGGTCGAGGCGCGTGCGCTGCAGCTGCGCTTGCAGGACGGGTTGGACAACGCCGGCCGCGGCTTGATCGCAGCGCGCGAGACCTTGACGGTCACCGCGGGCCGACTGGACAACGCCGGCAACCTGCAGGCGCAGGGGGCGGCCGACCTGACCGTGCGCGGCGCCATCGTCAACAGCGGCAGCCTCTATGCGCAGGGACCGCTGACGGTCCGCGGCGGCGGCACCTTGAACCACACCGGCCTGATGGCCGCGCAGGGCGCGCTGTCGGTCGAAGCGGCGCGCATCGCCAGCAGCGGCAACTTCGCGGCCGGCCTGAGGCCGGACAATCAGCTGGCGGCGCAGGGCGACCTGAGCCTGCACGCCACCGAGACCCTGCAGCACAGCGGCAGCCTGCTGGCCGCCGGGCGCCTGAGCGCCAGCGCCGCCGGTCTGCAGCTGCAGGACAGCCGCGTGCAGGCGCAGCGCGTGGAGCTGAACAGCCAGGGCGGCGAGCTGCGCCTGGATCGCGCCTCGCTGGGCAGCGCCGGCCTGCTGAAGCTGGACGGAGGCGCACTTGACACCAGCGGCGCCACCCTGAGCGCGGCCCAGGTCGAGATCGAGGCGCAACGCTGGACCCATGCCGGCGGGCGGCTGACCCAGACCGATGCGGCCGGCAGCCTGGACGCCAAGGTCGCGGGCCGGCTGGACAATGTCGGCGGCCAGATCGCGGCGGCGGGGCGCGCGCTGAATCTCCAAGCCGGCGAGCTGGACAACGGCCAGGGCCGCATCGTGCATGCAGGCAGCGAACAGCTGCACATCGTCACGACCGGCGCGCTGACGGGGCGCCAGGGCCAGATCCTCGGCAGCGGCGAGCTGCGACTGGAGGTGGGCGGTGCGGCGGACCTGAGCCAGGCGCAGACGCAGGGCAAACAGGTCCTGTTGACGGCGGACAGCCTGCGCCACCAGGGCGGCCAACTGCTGGCCACGGCCGATGCGCGGCTGCAGCTGCGTGCCGGCCTCGACAACCAGGCCGGCCTGCTGCAGGCCGGCGGTGAGCTGCGCGTGCAGGCCGGCAGCCTGGACAACCAGGACGGCCAGCTCGGCGCGCGCGCGATCGAGCTGAACCTGGGCCAGCTGAACAACAACGGCCGCGGCCTGATCAACGCGCAGCAGGGGCTGACGCTGAACGCGAGCGGTCTCGCCAACGCCGGCAGCCTGCAGGCGGACGGCGACATCCGGCTGAACCTCGGTGGCGACCTGAGCAACGGCGGCTCGATCTATGCGCAGGGCAGCACGCAGCTGCAGCTCGGCGGCCATCTGCTCAACAGCGGCACCCTGGCGGCGCAGGGCGCGCTGACGGTCGAGGCAGGATCGATCGCCGGCAACGGCACCCTGGCCGCCGGGCTGCGCGCGGACAACACACTGGCCGCGCAGGGCGACCTGACCCTGCGCGCGGTGCGCAGCGTGCAGCAGGGCGGCAAGGTGCTGGCCGCCGGCGCGCTGAACATCGGCGCGGCGGCGCTGAACCTGCAGGACAGCCGGGTGCAGGCCGCGCGGGCCACGCTGTCGGCCACCGGCGGGGCGCTGCAGCTGGAGCGTGCGGTGCTGGCCAGTGCGGGCGAGCTGAACCTCGGCAGCGCCGGTCTGCTGGCCACCGATGGCGCGACGCTCAGCGGCGCTTCGGTCGTGCTGAACGCGGCGCAATGGCGCCATGTCAATGGGGCTCTGACCCAGACCGGTGCGGCCGGCAGCCTGCAGGCCAAGGTGGCCGGCCAGATCCTGAACCAGGGCGGCCAGATCCAGGCCGAGGGCGGTCTGCTGCGGCTGGAGGCCCAGCAGCTGGACAACGGCACGGGCCGCATCGCCCAGGCCAGCGGCGGCGGCAGCTTGGCGCTGAAGCTGCAGGGCGGGCTGGACGGCGCCGGCGGGCAGATCCTGTCCGGTGGCGGCCTCACGATCGAGGCCGGCGGCGCGCTGAACCTGGCCAATGCCAAGACCCAGGGCAAGGACGTCAACCTCAGCGGCGCGAGCCTGAACCATCAGGGTGGCAGCCTGGTCGCCACCGGCTCGGCGCGGCTGACGGTCGACGGCCTGCTCGACAACCGCGGCGGCAGCCTTGGCAGCTCGGGCCTGCTGGAGGTCCGCAGCGGCAGCCTGGTCAACGGCGGCGATGGTTTGCTGCAGGGCGGGGCTGGGCTGCGCGTCACGGTCGGCGCGACGCTCGACAACCAGGGCGGGCGCCTGCGCAGCGGCGCCGGCGAGCTGCAGCTGAATGCCGGGCGCATCGACAACCGCGGCGGCTCGGTCGGCAGCGATGGCGCGCTGACGGTGCAGACCGGCGGCGAGCTGCTCAACGCCGGCGGCAGCCTCGTGGCGCAGCAAGGTCTGACCCTCGATGCTGCGGCGCTGGGCAACCAGCAGGGCCGCATCGCCAGCCTGCGGGGCGGCGCGATCCTGCGCGTGGCGGGCGGGCTGGACAACCAGCAAGGCAGTATCCAGGCCGCACAGGCGCTGGAACTGGTCGCCACCGGCCTGAACAACCGGCAGGGTGAGATCGACGCCGGCCGCCTGAGCGTGGACACGCGCGGCCAGACGCTGGACAACAGCGGCGGCCGTGTGCTGGCCCGGCAGCAGCTGAGCATCGGCAGCGGCACGCTGGAGAACCGGGGCGGCCTGATCCAGTCGCTCGGCGACCTGAGCCTGACGCAGACTGCGGGCGCGGCGCTGCACAATGGCCGCGATGCGGGCATCGCCACGCCGACCGGCGTCCATGCGCAGGGCGCGCTGACCATCGCCAACAGCGGCAGCCTTGTCAATGAGGCGGGCATCAGCGCCGGCGCCGGCGCACAGATCCAGGCGGGAGAACTGAGCAACCGCGCCGAGCTGTCGGCCGCGGCGCTGAACCTGAACATCGCCGGCACCCTGGACAACCAGGGCGGGCGCCTGGTCGGCACGCAGAGCCTGAACGCCAGCGCGCGCCAGCTGCTCAACCAGGGTGGCATGGTCTACGGCGGCAACACGCTGACCCTGCGCGTCCAGGATCGCATCGACAACAGCAACACCGTGGGCGCGGGGCAGGGCATCCAGGGCGGGCAGCTGGACCTCGGCGCCGCCCAGCTGGACAACCGCGGCGGCCAGGTGCGGGCCAACGGCGACCTGCTGCTGAACATCGGCCAGACGCTGGACAACGCCGGCGGCCTGATCGGTGCGGGGGGCCGCCTGACGATCGGCGATGGCGGCGGCCAGCCGACAGTGTCAACGCTGTCGCTGAACAATGGCGGCGGCGGGCGCATCTGGTCCGGCGATGCGCTGAGCCTGTCGGTGCGCGAGTTCGTCGGCGGTGCGACCGGCCAGATCAGCAGCGGCGGCAGCCTGAGCCTGCAGGGCCTGGTCGGCGATTTCGTCTACGGCGCGGGCAACCAGCTGGAGGCGCGCGGCGACCTGACCCTGGGCCTGCGCGGCAACTTCACCAACCAGGGCACCCTGCGCAGCGGCGGTGCGCTGACGGTCAACGCGGTCAATATCGACAACCGGGCCGGTGCCGAACTCAGCGGCCGCCTGACCTTCCTGAACGCGGCCGGCGGCACGCTCAGCAACCGCGGCCTGATCGACGGCGACGGCGTCTCGCTGACGGCGGACCGGCTGCTCAATCTGGGCAGCGGCCGCATCTACGGCGGCGACATCGTGATCGACGGTGGTCAGTTGCTGAACGATCGCGAGGGCGGCCAGGCCGCGGTGATCGCCGCGCGGCGATCGCTCGATGCGCGGCTGAGCCGCGACATCGTGAACCGCGATGGCGCGCTGATCTTCGCCGATGGCGATCTGGGCTTGTCCGGCTCAGCAAGCCTGCTGAACGAGAACGCGACGATCGAGGCCAGCCGTCTGTTGACGCTGGAGCTCGGCGGCAGTTTGATCAATCGCAGCGTGCATGCGGGAGCGGGGAGCGGGCAGGAGTCCGGCGCCGCATCCGGCATGCGCGTGCTCGACAGCAAGGCCTTCATCCGCAGCGGCGGCAATATGGAGATCACGGCCGGCAATGTGCTGAACAGCGGGGCGACGATCGAGGCACGGGGGGATCTGGCGCTGAAGGCGGGGGATGTTCAGAACGTGAATCCGTATCTGATGTGGAAGGCGGGTGGGGATCCGTTGGGCGACAAGGTGCGGTTCGTGGGTAGCTATGACTATTGCGACCCGACCACCGAAAGTGGTCCCTGCCTGCGTAGGGAAAATATTGACGAGTGGGTCTACCTGAATGGGCGCACCTTAAGAAATGCTTGGGGCGACTATGTGTTGGCGCGCATGGCCTCCGGTTATGACTCCGCCATCGAAATCCACATCCAAGGGGCGCCGATTGTTAAGCGCAATGTTCCTGGCTATGGCGACGTGTTCTTCTTTGAGCCTTACGAAACTCCTGAGTCCGGGGGGATCTATTTGCATGCGGGTGACGCACTTAGAGAGCGGCATCCAGGCCAGGCCTGGGAGGAGTACGTGGCCTCAAATCCACGCTTTTCCGGTGTTGCGCCGGAGCTCGTGAAGGGGGGCGTTACTGAGGTTTCTCAATCCTCCGCCGGTCGCATCGTTGTCGGTGGCCAGTTGCAGATCCAGGGCGCGCGCATCACCAACGACATGAGCATCGTCGAGGGGCGCGATGGCGTGGCGATCACCGGTGGATCGGTGAACAACCTGAATCGCACGGTGACGGTGGTTGATCCAACGACCGGCGTTGGTCGTCAGGTTTCGCTGACGCTCCCACCCACTGCGCGCACATACATTCCCACTGCCGGCTCGCCGGGCGGCCGCGAACAGGCCGGGGCGGTGAATCTGGGTGGTGGCGCCTCGGCGCAGTCTGCGCAAAACGCCGGCCTTGTGAGCGCAGGCGGCGGTGGTGGCCTGTCGGGGCTGATCGGCCAGGAGGTCCGAAGCATCGCGACGGGGGGGGCGGTGGCGCCGGGTGCAATGGCCAATGCAGGCTGGCGCCATGCGGCAGGCGGCGCGGCGCAGGCGGTGGACGCCTCGGGGGCGCTGGGGGGCGGCCTGGCGGCGGCGCATGCGCAGCTGCGTGCCGATGGGCCGACCGCCGCGCAGCAGGTCGATGCCGCGCAGGCCCAGAACGGGCAGGGCCCGGCCGTGCAGGCGGACCAGCGCGGCGGGCGCTCCGGCGTGCTGGCGGCGCTGCGGGCCGCGGCGCGGGCTCAGGTCGACGGCGGGGCAGGCGATGCGGAGGCCAACAAGCTGCGCGCGGCGGCCCAGGCCGCGGTGGTGGAGTCCGGCGCGGCCGGCGCCGGCAGCAAGCGCCAGCCGGGCGCCGCGAGCGGCGTCACCTTGCGCGGTGCCAACGCGAGCTTCAATGGCAAACCGCTGGCGCACAGCGTCGCGGTCGACCTGAACATGCCCAGCAACAGCCTGTTCAAGGCGCGCAGCGAATCCAGCGCGCGTTACCTGGTCGAGACCGATCCGCAGTTCGCCAACTACCGCAGCTGGCTGTCCAGCGACCATCTGCTGCAGCAGATGCAGGCAGACCCCGCCATGACGCAGAAGCGCCTGGGCGACGGCTTCTATGAGCAGCGCCTGGTGCGCGAGCAGATCGGCCAGCTGACCGGTACCGCTTTCCTGCCTGGCTACAGCAGCGACGAGGCGATGTATCGCGCGCTGCTGGACAACGGCGCGAGCTTCGCCAAGCAGCACCAGCTGCGACCCGGCGTGGCGCTAAGCGCGGAGCAGATGTCCCAGCTGACGACCGATCTGGTCTGGCTGGTGGAGCAGGAGGTGAGCCTGGCCGACGGCAGCCGCCAGCGTGTGCTGGTGCCCCAGGTCTACCTGCTGCCGCGCGAAGGCGATCTGCAGCCCAGCGGCGCGCTGATCGCCGGTGGCCGGGTGGAGATGGCGCTGAGCGGCGACTTCACGAATCAGGGCCAGGTGCGCGGCACGAGCGGCGTGGTCGACGTCAAGGCGCAGAACATCGCCAACACCGGCAGCCTGCGCGGCGCCAGCTTGGCGCTGAGCGCGCGGGAGGATCTGCGCAATGTCGGCGGCGCGCTCAGCGCGACCGGCGACCTGCTCGTGAGCGCGGGCCGCGACCTGGTGATGGAGACGACCACGGCCAGCGGCGGCACGCAGCGCGGCAATGTGACGACGCGCGACACGGTGCTGGACCGGGTGGCGAGCCTGAGCGCCGGCGGCGTGCTGGTGGTGCAGGCCGGGCGCGACGTATCGCTGCAGGCGGTGCAGATCACGCAGCAGGGGAGCGGCGCGAACGGCGGTGGTGCTGCAGCTGCCGGTGGCGTGCTGATCCAGGCCGGGCGCGACCTGACCCTCGGCACGGTGGAAACCGCCAGCGCGCGCGAGCAGGTCTGGAATGCCAACAACTTCAAAAAGGAAAGCCGCACGCAGGACGTGGGCACGACCGTGCAGGCCGAGGGCGCGCTGGTGATGAAGGCCGGCCAGGACCTGACGGCCACCGCCGCGACGCTCAAGAGCGTGGAGGAGGGCGTCACCCTGGCCGCGGGCCGCGACGTGGCGTTGCTGGCCGGCGAGGCCAACGAAGTCATCGAGCAGATGACGCAGACCAAGAAGCGTGGCTTCCTGAAGAAGAAGACCACCACGACCTACAGCAAGACCGATGAGACCGTGGCCCTGGGCACCGAGGTCTCGGGCCGCACACTGGAAATCAAGGCGGGCGAGGACCTGAGGCTATCGGCGGCGCAAGTCGTGTCCGATCTGGGCACGACGCTGACCGCCGGCGGTGACATCACGGTGGATGGTGTGAACAACCGCCTGGACAGCGAGCAGTTCTCCAAGACCGTCAAGTCCGGTCTCTTCAGCGGAGGCGGCCTAGGCTTCACGATCGGCAAGCAGTCGTTGTCGCAGACCGTCAAGACGAGCCAGACGCAGTACCAGGGCTCGGTGGTGGGGGCGGTTCAGGGGGATGTGAATGTCGTGGCGGGCGGGGCGTATCGCCAGACCGGCTCCCATGTGCAGGCACCCGCAGGTGATGTAAACATCCAGGCCAAGTCGATCGACATCGTCGAGGCGCGGGAGCTTGGCAGTCAGAGCAGCGAGACCCGGTTCAAGCAAAGCGGCCTGACGGTGGCCATCACCAGCCCGGTGCTCAGCGCGATCCAGGCGGCCGGTAGCCAGATCAAGGCTGCACAGAACACCGGCTCCGATCGCATGAAGGCATTGGCCGCAGCCAATGTGGCCTTGAACGCCAAGCAAGCCCTGGATGCGGTGCAAGGCGGGCAGGGGCTGGTACCCACCGGTGCCAAGAATCCTGACGGGTCGTCCGTCATGATGGAAGGCAACGCCGCCGACAAGGCCGGGGGCATAGGCATCAACTTCAGCGTGGGCGGCTCCAGCAGCCAGAGCAAGCAGCAAAGCAGCGCCGACAGCGCCCGCGGCAGCAGCGTGACGGCGGGTGGCAACGTCAGCATCAAGGCCACGGGTGCGGGCGAAGGCAGCGACCTCACGGTGCGCGGCAGCGAGATCAGCGCCGCCGGCAAGACCCTGCTGAAGGCGGACGACCAGATCAACATCCTGGCCGCGCAGAACAGCACGCAGGAAAGCAGCAGCCAAAGCAGCAAGAGTGGCAGCATCGGGGTGGGTATCAATCTGGGGGCAGGCGGGCTGAAGGCCGGCGTGACGGTGAGCGCCAGCGTGGGAAAGGGGCAGGGCGCGGGCAACGGTACGAGCTACAGCAACAGCCACATCAGCGGCAGCCAGATCACGCTCGACAGCGGCGGCGACACCACGATCAAGGGCGGCGTGGTCAAGGGCGATCAGGTCACGGCCAACGTGGGGGGCAACCTCAACATCGAAAGCCTGCAGGACAAGAACCAGTATCGCGAGAAAAGCCAGCAGGTGGGCGGCAGCGTGACCTTCGGCCCCTCGCCCGGCGGCAGCCTGAACGCGGGCAAGACCAAGATCGACAGTGACTACCTGAGCGTGGGCGAGCAATCTGCCATACGCGCAGGCGACGGCGGCTTCGACGTCAAGGTGCAGGGCAGGACCGACCTCAAGGGCGGGCAGATCACCAGCACGCAAGCGGCCATCGACAAGGACAAGAACAACTACGAGGCCAAGCAGGGCACGACCACGACCGACCTGCAGAACAGTGCCAGCTACGAAGCGAAAAGCGTGAGCGTGGGGCTGGCGGCCGGCGCACCCAAGCCCGGAGCATCCCTGAGCGCGGGGCTCTCGGGCGTGGGCCTGGGCTCGGACAGCGGCGATGCCAGCAGCACGAGCATGGCGGGCATCTCGGGTGTGGCGGGCGACCTGGGTGCACGCACAGGAGACAAGGAAGCCGGGCTCAAGCCGATTTTCGACAAGGAGCGGGTCAAGCAGGAAGTGGCAGCCCAGGTGGCCATCACCAGCGAGTTTGGCAAGCAGGCGAGCAAGGCGGTGGGGAACTACGCCAAGCAGCAGTACGACAAGGCCAAGGAGGCGGGCGACAAGGAGGGCATGGCGGCCTGGGAGGAAGGCGGGAAGAACCGGGTAGCCCTGCATACGCTGGTAGGCGGGCTCACGGGCAACATCCAAGGAGCAGCAGGGGCCGGCCTGAGCCAGGTGGTGGTTCCCGAGCTTGGCAAGGCGATCCAGCAGTTGGATGTGCCGCTCGAAGTCAAGCAGGCGCTGGTGGCCGTGGCCGGCGCGGCCACTGGGGCGGCTGTGGGCGGAAGCGCGGGCGCCAGCACGGCCACCAATGCCACGTTGAACAACTTCCTGAGCCAGCCCCAATTGCTGGAGCGCAACAAGGCTCTGGCCGTGCTGCGGGAGGACGAGAGCAAGAATTTCCTCCAGAAGCTATTCAACCCAGTTACGGGGACCATCGATGCTGCCAACACGGCCGTGGCGCTGCAGTACCTGGACCGGCGCAGCGACGCGTTGCTGCAGGTCTACCGCAGCAACCCGGAGGCCTTAACCGTCAGGGAGAAAAACGAGCTGGCGGTTTACCTGGGCAACTACGCCCAGTCCGAAGGCGCGGCGGCGGCGCAGAACCTGCTCAAGTACGGCCCGCCGCAGGCTGCTGACAGCGGTGATGTGCCCAAGCTGATGCTGAACGCCAAATCGCTCAAGAGCGTCAGTGCTGTGCACGAGAGTCAAGCCGCCATTGGCGGGCCGGCTTTGCAGGTTCTGACCGGATCCGTGGGCGCTTTAGTGCGCATGGTGGAAGCGGCACAGAGCAGCGCCCAGATTGGCGCGGGCTTGGCTGCGATCAGCGATGGCGATGCCGGGCGAGGTGTAATGAACCTTGGCTTGGGCTTGCTCGGCTTGGGGGGAAGTGGTGCTGCGCAGATAGCTGTGGGCGGCGGCAAGGGTTCGGTGGTGTCTAAATTGGCGCCAGTTGAGGATGCTGCAGTTGGGCGGGGTGTGAGCAAGCCGGATGCGAAGTCTGCGGTTGATAATGGGGCAAATGGGGGGCAGACGGCTAGTAAGCCACTCGTGACCCATCAGCCGCTTGATGATTTACTAGCACAGGCAAACAAGCCGATTAACGACACAGGGTTGTCGCAGGCGACTAGGGCTTGGGACAAGCACGACACCAGTAGGCCTGGCGGGACGTTTGAGCCATTGGCTGGAAATACGGCGGGAAAAAATGAATATGTAAAAAACTGGATACGTGATTTGCTGACAAATTCGCAGACGGTGCGGACTAACTTGCCCGGCGGTGCTGTTGAGTATCGATTGCAAAATGGTCAAGGGGTCCGATTTGAGTCGAGTGGTAAAGTTAATTTTGTTGATCCAAGACGGCCATGAAAATTTGCAGTAACTTTGAAATAACTGTCACTGATCGAGATGAATTTGAAAAACTTTTGCTTCAAATTCGCTGGGGTGATATTGTTATTTGCGAGCTCAACAAGGAGCAGGGCGAAGATCTAGTGGAAATGAAGCTTTATTGTAATGACGCTCTTTATAATGGTAGGGAAATTAAATTTCCTTTCGCTGAATTCCTAGAGGTGATGAAAGTCGCGAAGGAAGAATTGAAGCGCTTGTAGTGAATCTGGGTGCTGCTGGCGTCTGTGAGGATGCGCAGCAGCACCGTCTAGGCCGATGACCAGATCAAGTTCCTGGCGGCCGAGAACAACACCACCGAATCCAATAGCTCCAAGAACAGCGGCGGTGGCATCGGGGCGGGCATCAACCTGGGTGCAGGCGGGCTGCAGGCCGGCGTGACGGTGAGCGCCAGCGTGGGCAAGGGGCAGGGCGCGGGCAACGGCACGAGCTACAGCAACAGCCACATCAGCGGCAGCCAGGTCACGATCGACAGCGGCGGCGACACCACGATCAAGGGCGGCGTGGTCAAGGGCGATCAGGTCACGGCCAGCGTGGGGGGGCAACCTCAACATCGAAAGCCTGCAGGACAAGAACCAGTATCGCGAGAAAAGCCCGCAGGTGGGCGGCAGCGTGACCTTCGGCCCCTCGCCCGGTGGCAGCCTGAACGCGGGCAAGACCAAGATCGACAGCGACTACCTGAGCGTGGGCGAGCAATCCGCCATACGCGCAGGCGATGGCGGCTTCGACGTCAAGGTGCAGTGCGCTGCCCCAGGTTTCGTAGCACTTCGATCTAGAGCCCTGGGGTTTGCATCGTAGTTGGTGATGCGGGGTTTGGCGCGGTGCCGCCCGCATGCTGGCGGCACCGTGCGGCGAACACGGCCGGCGGCACGTAGCCAAGGGTGCTGTGCGGCCGGTGGTGGTTGTAGTCCTCGCGCCAGTTGTCGATGACGCTGCGCATGTGGCTCAGGCTGGCGAACCAGTGCTGCGACAGGCACTCGTCGCGGAAGCGGCTGTTGAAGCTTTCGATGTAGGCGTTCTGCACCGGCTTGCCTGGCTGGATGAAGCGCAGTTCAACGCCGTTGCGGGCGGCCCAGCACTGCATCGTCCGGCCGGCGAACTCCGGGCCGTTGTCTGTGCGGATCACCTTGGGCAAGCCCCGCTCGGCCTTGACCTGGTCGAGCACCCGCGTGACGTACAGCGCTGGGATCGACGTATCCACAGCGATCCGCACCGCCTCCTTGCTGCAGTCGTCCACGACCGTCAGCGTCTTGATTCGTCTGCCGTTTGCCAGCTCGTCGAACACGAAGTCCATGCTCCACACCTCATCGGGTTGCATCGGGCGCACCAACAGCTGCCGCTCAGGCACCGGCAGCTTCTTGCGCCGGCGCTTGCGCACCATCAGCCCTTCCTCGCGGTAGACCCGGTACGTCCGCTTGACGTTGATCGTCCAACCTTCGAGCTGCAGCCGGCTGTGCAGCATCCGGTAGCCGTGACGGCGGTGCTGGCCGGCGAGCTCCGTCAATCGCTCACGCAGCCGGCCGTTGCCGTCGTCGCGAGGGCGGTAGCGCAGGGTGCTGGCGCTCATGCCCACCAGCCCGAGGGCTCGGCGTTCGCTCAAGCCCCTGTCCTGCAACTGCCGCACGACCTCGCGCCGCGCCGCCACGGCCATCACTTTCCCTTGAGAACCTCGCGCATCGCGTCGATCTCAAGCATCGAGTTGGCCAGCAGCTTCTTGAGCTTCGTGTTCTCGGCCTCCAGCGTCTTCAGCCTCTGTGCGTCCGACACGTTCATGCCGCCGAACTTGGCCTTCCAGGCGTAGTAGCTTGGCTCGCTGAAGCCATGCTTCCTGCACAACTCCTTGACCGGCAGCCCGGCATCGGCCTCACGCAGGAAGCCAATGATCTGTTCCTCGGTGTATCGCTTCTTCATCGGTCCGATCTCCATCTCGGGTTGATCGGACTCTAGAACGGCCTGCTACGAATCCTCGGGGGCAGCGCACATGGGCTTTCTACGGATCAAGTTCCTGCAAGCATCAAGAATCAATTGATCAAGGACTTGGAAGCGATGTTTGGTGCTGGGGCAGAAAAGAAGGCCGACGAATTGATAAACTCAGGTCGATCAGTGCCAGTTCCAATGCAAGCCAACGCGGAAATGAAGCTATATAAACTTGTTCCTGAGAAGAGTGCTTATGGCCCAAGGTCGGATTCTCCATATTTTGTTGATTCTGCTCAGCTACAGAGAATTCAGCAAAATCCAGCACTAGCTAACGATATATTGGGATTGCCTGCGGGGAGTCAGGGTGCGGGCTTCAAGGTGTATGAGATGCAACCGCAGCCAAAGGCTACGCCCACGATCTATCAATCGAATGTAGCGACGGCAACCAATAAAAATGGACCCGTAGTTGTGGGGAATGCGACGCAAACGTTAGTGCCAGATCGAAGTCAGTGGACGGAACCAAAAATCACAAAAATTAAAATTGGAGGATAGTGATGGCTACACCGTTTAAGCTAGATCACGATGAGTTGGCCCGCGTCGCGTTGGAGCTTCGCAATGCGATGATCAAATTCAGTGAAAGTGTCAGCGGATCCTACGAGCAGGAGGTCGCCGATAGTGAGTTGGATCACCTTCAACCCCTATTGATGTTGTGCATTGCGAAAGAACTGGAGGAACCATTTCCGTTGCTTCGTTATGTCAACCCAAGAGTGTTTGGGGATGTCCTGTCATTTCCAGAAATCACTAGGCCATACTACGAACTCGTGCATGCAATGTACGGTGGAATGAGTGACGAGGAATTCTGGGATTCTGAGTATTACAAGGAATGTAGGTTGCCACGGAAAATGAGAGAAGGCCGGTGACCTTGCTTGGTGTGGTATTTATGGAGTGGGGCTTAATGGTGAGAGCTGTTAGTCATAAAAAACGACCAAGGCAGAAATCGTTTAGTAGGCTGAGAGTCGAGCGAGAGAGCGCTTTTTAGGGAGCTAGTTGCGAAGGTGAAGTTGTGCGCGAAAGCATGGAAACACGCGAGGAACATCTGAAGCGAGCGGTCGAGGCTTGGGAGCAACTCACTGAAGATCGTGTGAATCTATATTTGAATAAGTACTACAGCTTAGATCGAGAATCTGTTCTTCCAAATATTGCGCCCCTTTCAGTGGATCGTGGCTTGGAGTGCATTTTTATAGAGGGCGAATTGCGGGGTATGAAGCAGAATTTCTACGTCGCCTGCAAGCTCTTTGTGGCCAGCCAACAAGAGGCGAAACCAAGCGGCGATGTATTTGCCGACTACGCTCCTTTCCTCTATGGCCTGCTCTCGGACAGCCCGGAGATCTACGACTGGCTGGCTCATGTCGAGCTCAAGGACAAAGACTATGTCAAGGGGGCGCACTTCCTGTTTCACCAATTCCAACTCGCGATGCAGCGCGATGACGAGGCGCTGCGCGAAGCCATCGCTCTTGTCGCCAAGAAAGGCGGCAACCGCGACAAAGCGCTTGCGCAGGCCGGGCAAGACTTCTTTTCGTTGCTGCTCAAGCAAGACAAGGTGGGCTTGCAGGCCATGATTGAAGGCCAGGCCAAGATCAAGTCTGCCCATGAACTTGAAGGCCAGTTCTTGGCGGGCTTTGCGGTCATCCACGCAAAGCTGTGCTGGTACCGGGGTATTGAAGTGCAGATTCAAAACCCGCTGGTTCCCATGCCGTTGATGCCTATCCAACCGCTGGATGCCTACGATGTGGAATACGACTTCCTGCGTCCGGGCTGGATGCCGCCACCGCCACCGGGGCTTTTGGCCAAGGTCAAGCGCTTGTTCTCATAGGTGGGCCACCTGTCGAGGCTGAAACTCTGGCTGGAGGTTTCGCTCTTCGGCGTCATCGCTCGTCGAGGGGATGCTCTTTGCTGGTAGGGAGGGGCGCCAGCGCCGATCTGTGCTGGGGTGGGCCAACCGGTCCCCTATCTTCACGATCAAGACGAACAGTCGGCAGCATGCTGCAACTTCTACGGTAGCTTTTGCGCCGCGGTAACTCGCATCGTTGCCTGCCACCTGGGCGTGGCTACTGAGTTGGCCCGCAGGCACGCTGCTTGCTGCTCTTGTCAGGGGTCAAGTCTTGGCTTGGCCCGTCCCGTGACGAACTGACTGACTGAATGACCAACTGACGAGTTCTTCTTTTTCAACTAGGGGTTCCGGCGCCGCCGCTGTTGTGACCGACCAATCCCTGATCTGTGACTTGAGAAGTGGTGGTGCCGGTCTGCGGCGACCAGCGGCTCAGCTACAGGCAGCTTGCTGACAAGCAAGCTGACTGCCGCCGGCCGCTGGTCCGCTTTTTCATCATCTGGCCTTGCGTACCCTGCCAGTGCTCTTTGCAGCCGGCAGCGTGGCCGCCGCCACATGTGGCTCGACCGCCGCCTCCGCCAGCCGCTCCAGATCACCGAGCGCCTGCTGCGCATCGCCGTTCAGCTGTGCGCGCAGGATCGCACCGTCGACCAGCAGGCCCAATGCGCTCGCGAGGGACGTGGCTGCAGGCTGCAGCAATTGCTCGCCGATCGCCTCGGCCATCGCCTGCTTGTGGGACAGGGCGATGCGCCGCACCTCGGGCTCGCTGCCGCCGAGTTCGACCATCGCGTTGATAAAGGCGCAGCCGCGGTAGGCCGGGTCGCCGAACCATTCCGCCAGCGCCGCGGCCAGCTGTCTGCCGATCTGCTGGCGCGGGCGGCGCGCGGAGCCGGCCCGATGGCGGGCCAGCGCGGCGCGGAACCAGTCCATCCAGGCCTGGTGGCGCAGCTCCAGGTAGGCGATCACCAGCTCCTGCTTGCTCGGGAAATGCCGGTAGAAGGTCAGCTTGGCGACGCCCGATTCGGCGATCACGCGGTCGACGCCGGTGGCGCGGATGCCCTCGCGGTAGAAGAGCTCGTGGGCGGTCAGCAGGATGCGGTCGCGCGCCGGGCGCTCGCTCAGGTCGGCGGGGAGGGGGAAGAGCAGCATGAGCTCATTGTAGACAAGTCTGTCTACTTTGAATAATATGCAACGCATGTAGACAGACTTGTCTACATTGAATCCACCCGTTCAGCAAGACGAAGCGAAAGAAAGGACCGACGATGACGATGCCAACGACCCGACCCCCGCTGCCCCCGTTCAGCCTCGAGACCGCGATCCAGAAGGTGCGGCTGGCCGAGGACGCCTGGAACTCGCGCGATCCGGCGCGGGTGGTGCTGGCCTACAGCGAGGACACGCGCTGGCGCAACCGCGCCGAGTTTCTGCAGGGCCGCGCCCAGGCCCAGGCGCTGCTGGAGCGCAAATGGGCACGCGAGCTCGACTACCGGCTGATCAAGGAGATCTGGGCCCATGCGGGCGCGCGCATCGCGGTGCGCTTCGTCTACGAGTGGCACGACGACTCGGGCCATTGGTTCCGCAGCCATGGCAACGAGAACTGGGAGTTCAATGCGGAGGGCCTGATGACCCGCCGCCATGCCAGCATCAACGACGTGCCGATCCGCGCGGACGAGCGCAAGTTCCACTGGCCGCTCGGCCGCCGGCCGGACGATCACCCCGGGCTCAGCGAGCTGGGGCTGTAGATCGCGTCAGAGCGCCAGGGTGCGGGCCAGCTCCAGCAGGGCCGGGTCCGGCGCCTTGGTGCTGCCGGCCACCTCGGCCAGCGGCGTGCGCGCGAGCCGGCCGCCGATCTGGCCCAGCAGCATGCCGCCGACGCCTTCGGCCAGGCAGTCCACCGCCGCCGCGCCCAGGCGCGTGCCCAGCAGCCGGTCCACCGCGCCGGGCGCGCCGCCGCGCTGCACATGGCCGAGCCGGCACACGCGCAGCTCGAAGCCCAGCGGCGTCTGCGGCTGCAACTGCTGCAGCTCGGCCAGGCGTTTGGCCAGCGCCTCCGCGTCGAGCGACGCGCCCTCGGCGACGACGATGATCGCGTGGCTCTTGCCGCGGCCATAGGCCTCGCGGATGCCGGCTGCGACCGCCTCGGCGGACAGCGACGCCTCGGGCGTGACGATCAGCTCGGCGCCGCTGGCGATGCCGACCTGCAGGGCCAGGTAGCCGCAGTCGCGCCCCATCACCTCGACCAGGAACACGCGGCCCTGGGACGAGGCGGTGGTGCGCAGCCGGTCCACCGATTCCAAGGCCACGTCCACCGCGGTGGTGCAGCCGATCGTGATGTCGCTGCCGGGCAGGTCGTTGTCGATCGTCGAGGCGACGCCGGCAACCGCCAGGCCGCGGCGCGCCAGCGCCCAGGCGCCGGTCTGCGAGCCGTTGCCGCCGATCACCACCAGGTGTTCGATGCCGCGCCGCTGCAGCTGCGCCAGCGCCTCCAGCTGGCCGGCCTCGGTCTTCAGCGCGGCGCAGCGGGCGCTGCCCAGCAGCGTGCCGCCGCGCTCGATGATGCCGCCGACATCGCGCGGCCCCAGCGGCCGCAGCTCGCCGGCGATCAGGCCGCTGAAGCCATGCTGCACGCCGAAGACCTCGAAGCCGCGCGCCGCGCCGACGCGCACCACCGCGCGCAGTGCCGCATTCATGCCCGGCGCATCGCCGCCGCTGGTCAGCACCGCCAGGCGCGCGCCGGCTTTGCCGCTCTGTTTCTCGATGGATGTCGTCATCTCGGGCCGGGGGCTCAATGGCGCTTGTACTGGGTCGCGCCGAACAGCATCTCGCGCGCCTGGTCGCTGACCAGCGGCTTGCGCTGCTGGGCCAGCACCTCGACGCCGCGCTGCACCGCCGGGCGTGCCGCGATCTCGTCGAACCAGCCCTTCAGATGCGGATAGTCGGACAGCTCGATGCCCTGGTTCTTCCAGGAGCGCAGCCAGGGGAAGGTGGCGATGTCGGCGATCGACAGCTCGGGGCCGCCCAGGTATTTGCTGGCGGCCAGTCGCTTGTTGATCACGCCGTACAGGCGCTTGGCCTCGTTGGTGTAGCGGTTGATCGCGTACTCGATCTTCTCGGGCGCGTAGATGCGGAAGTGATGGGTCTGGCCCAGCATCGGGCCGACGCCGCCCATCTGGAACATCAGCCATTGCAGCACCTGGTACTTGCCGGCGGTATCAGTTGGCAGCAGCTTGCCGGTCTTGCCCGCCAGATAGAGCAGAATCGCGCCCGACTCGAACAGCGAGATCGGTTTGCCGTCCGGACCCTGGGGATCGACGATGGCGGGAATCTTGTTGTTCGGGCTGATGGACAGGAAATGCGGCTCGAATTGCGCGCCCGTGCCGATGTCCACGGGGATCACCTTATAAGGGAGGTCACATTCTTCCAACATGATGTGAACCTTGTGCCCGTTCGGGGTGGGCCATGAATAAACTTCGATCATTGTTCTTTCTCCAGGCTGCGCCGATCCATTGTCCTAGCTCATGTTAATTAAGCAAGTCAAACGCTGGTTTGTGGCCCGTGCGAACGCCGCGCGTTGGAAGGCCGTGGCCGACTGGGCCAACCAGCGTGGTGGTGCCTTCCGCCAGACGCGCGACGCGCGCGGTTTCCAGATCGAGCAGCCGCGCGGCGCGCTCGGTGCGCTGCGCATCGAATGGGCGCCCTCGCAGCGCAGCTATATCGAAGGCCATGAGCTGCGCATGCGCTGCGAGATGGGCTTCAACTCCGACCTGCAGATGATGGTGCTGGCGCGCGCGCTGATGGAGCGGCTCGAGAAGGCCGTCTTCGAGGCCTACACCGACACGCTGAAGACCCGCGTCGACACCGACACGCCGGAGGAGATGCGCTGGCTGGTGATGTTCGCCAAGCTGAAGAACTATCCGCACCGCCTGGTCAAGGAGCGCTTCGGCGCCTTGGGCGTCAACCAGGAGGTGGTCTCGGCCTGGCTCGAGGCGGGCCTGAGCGAGCTGCTGATCCAGGCCAGCCAGGACCTGCTGCCCGAGGAGCGGCCCTTCGTGCTGATGGTGCTGCGCGGCAATGTCTATCTGCGCGTCGCGATGGCCGAGCCGACCCTGCCCGAGATCCAGAACCTGGTGAAGCTGCTCGAGACCGCCTGCCGCGAGGCCCAGCGCGTCAACCTGCGGCTGGCCGACGGCGGCCCCTGGCCGACGACGACCTCGGTGGCCTGGCAGAGCCAGCCACCGCACTGAACCACCCACCCCCTACGGCCTGCGGCCGCCCCCTCAAGGGGCAAGTCCGCAGGACCGGCAAAGCCGGGTCCTCGGGCTTCGCTTGGGAAAACGGACGGGCTTTAGCGGCTGGCTTTTTGTGCAAAGGACCAGCCCAGCTCCGCCATCGGCCTCGCCCCGGCGCCGGCCTCGCGGGCGCGCTCGCTGGCGGCGGTGCCGGCCTCGACGCGCTTGGCGATGCCCTGCAGGATCGCGGCGATGCGGAACAGGTTGTAGGCCAGGTAGAAGTTCCAGTCGCGCATCACCGCGTCGACATCGGCGCGACCGGTGCGCTCGCAGTAGCGCCGCACATAGGCCAGCTCGTCCGGAATGCCCAGCGCGGCCAGGTCATGGCCGCCCAGGCCGCGCGCCGCGCCCGAGGTGCGGATATGCCAGGACATGCAGTGGTAGCTGAAATCGGCCAGCGGATGGCCCAGGGTCGACAGCTCCCAGTCCAGCACCGCCAGCACGCGCGGCTCGCTGGGATGGAACATCAGGTTGTCGAGCCGGAAGTCGCCATGCACGATGGCCACCTCGGACTCGTCGCGCGCGGACGGCGGGACATGCGCCGGCAGCCAGTCGATCAGCCGGTCCATCGCCTCGATGGGCTGGGTCGCCGAGGCGAGGTACTGCTTGCTCCAGCGGCCGATCTGGCGCTCGAAATAATTGCCCGGCTTGCCGTAGTCGGCCAGGCCCAGGGCCGCGAAGTCGACCTGGTGCAGGGCCGCGATCACGCGGTTCATCTCGTCGTAGAGCGCGCCGCGCTCGGCCGGGTTCATGCCGGGCAGGCTCTGGTCCCACAAGACCCGACCCTCGACATGCTCCATCAGGTAGAAGGCGCGGCCGATCACCGACTCGTCCTCGCACAGCGCCAGCATCCGGGGCACCGGCACCGCGCTGCCGGCCAGCGCCCGCATCACCTTGAACTCGCGCTCGATCGCATGGGCCGAGGGCAACAGCTTGGCGACCGGGCCGGGCTTGCTGCGCATCACATAGCTGGCGCCGGGCGTGCGCAGCCGGTAGGTGGGATTGGACTGCCCGCCCTTGAACTGCTCGACGCTCAGCGGGCCGGCAAAACCTGGCACCGCGGCGGCCAGCCAGTCGGCGAGGGCGGCGGTGTCGAGCGGCTGCGACGGGGCGCGGGTTCCGGTGAAATCGTCTTCCATGGGTCTCCTTGGTTATCGTGGCGGCCCATGGCGCGCCGCGCTAACGCGTCGCGATGGCCATCAGCTTGTCCTTGCTCAGCACCACCAGCCGGGTCGGCTCGACGCGCACCGCGCCGTCGCGCTCGAAGCCCTTCAGCTCCTGGTTGACGCGCTGGCGCGAGGCGCCCAGCAGCTGGGCCAGGTCCTCCTGCGCGAGCTGCAGACCGATGCGGATCTCCTCGCCCTGCGCGACGCCGTAGGCGCGCGCCAGCAGCAGGATCTGCTTGGCCAGGCGCGCGGCCAGCGGGCGGGTGTTCAGGTCCTCGACGGTGTCGAACATCAGGCGCAGGCGCCGGCAGTTCAGGCGCAGCAGGGCCTCGTAGAGCTCGCTGTGGCGAGACAGCAGCTCCTTGAAATCGGGCTTGCGCACCACCAGCAGGGTGGTCTCGCCATGGGCGGTGGCATCGTGGGTGCGAGGCAGGCCGTCGAACAGCGCGATATCGCCGAACCAGGTGCCGGGCTCGACATAGGTGAGGGTGATCTGCTTGCCCGACAGCGAGACCGAGCTGACCCGCACCGCACCCTTGGCGACGCCGATCCATTCCTCGGCCGGTTCGCCGCGGCAGGACATCAGGGCGCCGTCGCCCAGGCGGCGGACAAAGGCGCGCGCGAGGATGTCGCTGCGCAAGGGCAGAGACAGTTTGGAGAACCACGACCCCGACTCGATATTGCTGCGTTCGGGAATTGTAAGAACCGTGCTATTCATGCTGCGTCGCTGAAGTGACAAGCAGGGAAGCCACCTGCCGACCCATTGTCCATGAGTCGGCTTGGCCTTCGCGGCGTGGGGGT
Source organism: Roseateles sp. DAIF2 (assembly GCF_015624425.1). Lineage (NCBI taxonomy): Bacteria > Pseudomonadati > Pseudomonadota > Betaproteobacteria > Burkholderiales > Sphaerotilaceae > Roseateles > Roseateles sp. DAIF2. The sequence continues at coordinate 2,494,461 of NZ_CP049919.1, forward strand.
GGGTGTCGGAACTAGGAAACACCCGGCCCCGCGGGCGCTTTTCAAGCGGTCCTTACAGCCTGTTGCCATGCTAGAGTGCCCGCAAACAACAACGGCGCACGGTTGATGCCCCGCAATCCCCGCGTTCCGAACGCCCTGATCCTTGCCATGGCCGCCATGGGGCTTTCCAGTGCCCATGCGATCGGCGTCGGCCGGCCGCAGACCCTGTCGGCGCTGGGCCAGCCGCTGAGCCTGGTGTTCCCCGTGCAGCTCGCGTCCGGCGAACGCCTAGGCCCGGAATGCGTGCGTGCCGAGGTGCTGGCCGGCGATTCGCGCCTGCCGCCGACCCTGGTGCAGCTGCAGCTGGAAGGCGAGGGCGAGACTCATGTGCGCGCGGTGCGCGTGCAGAGCCTGGTGCAGGTGGACGAGCCGCTGGTCACCGTCAGCCTGAGCCTCGGTTGCCCGGTGCGCCTGGTGCGCCAGTTCACCGCCTTCATCGACCCGCCGAATCACGCGGTGCAGACCGCGCCGCCGGTCGCCGAGGCGCCGCGGGTGCAGCAGTATTCGCCGGCCCTGCAGGCCGCGCTGTCGACCGCCGATGCCAAACCGAATGCTCTGCTGAGCGCCCGCGCGGCCTCGGCGCCCGAGGTCGCCGCGCTGATGCCGGCGACGGTGGCCGCCGCCGAGCCGCCGGCCCGGCCGCGCCCGCCGCGTGCCGAGCGCAAGAAGGCCGTAGCACCGGCCGCCGAGGCGAGCGGCGACAAGACGAGCAGCCAGCAGGCCGCGGCCAAACCGGCGAAGAAGTCGGCCCAGGTGAGCGAAACCGCTGCCAAGCCAGCAGCGACCAAGACCGCCGAAAAGCCGCGCCTGCAGATGGACCCGCCCGAGGTGCTGGTCGAGGCCGCAGCGCCGGCCTCCGCGCCGAGCGCGGCCTCGTCGGCGCCCGAGGATGAATCTCGCCAGCGCCTGGCCAAGCTCGAGCAGAGCCTGAAGGACATGCAGGCCCAGCAGCGCGGTGCGGACGAACGCCTGGCGGCCCTGCAGGCCCGGCTCGCGCAGGCCGAATCGGCGCGTTATGCCAACCCGCTGGTGTATGGCCTGGGGCTGCTGACCCTGGCGCTTGGCGGCGCCTGCCTGTGGCTGTGGCGCGGCCGGCAGGCCGATCGCCGCATGCATGAATCGGCCTGGTGGGATGATGTGAAGACCGCGCGGCGCGAATCGCAGTTGTCGCAGCTGGACTCGCTGCAGGCCGAGGCCGTGGTGGCCCGGTCGCCGGCGCCGCTGCCGCCCGAGCCACCTGCCGCGCCGGCACGGCCGCTCGAACCCGAGCCGATCCCCGAACCCGCCGTCTGGGCGCGCCCAGATGAACAGACCCTGCCGGTGCCGGCCCTGGCCGAGCCGGTGCTGAGCGTGGCGACGGCGCCGGTGGAGCTGGAGCCGCTGAGCTTCCAGCTGGCCGACGCGCCGGCAGCGCCGCCGAGCGCCGCGGTGCCGGCGGTGACGGTCGAGACCCTGATTGATCTCGAACAGCAGGTGGACTTCTTCCAGGTGCTGGGTCAGGACGAGGCCGCGATCGAGTTGCTGCGCGCGCATCTGGGCAATGGCGCGAGCCTGCCCTATCTGCAGCTGCTGGAGATCCATCGACGCCGCGGCGAGCAGCCGGCCTTCGAGGCGCTGGCGGCCGACTATGCGCAGCATTTTGGCGCGGCCGCGCCCGAGGGTGATGCGGCTGCTGGCCTGGAAGACCAGGCGGCGGTGCTGGGCAAGCTGCAGGGGCGCTGGCGCGATCCGGCGGCCAGCATGGCGATGCTGCAGAGCCTGCTGACCGGGCCGGCCGGCATGGGGCTGGGCCTTGCCGTCTGCCGCGATCTGCTGCTGCTCTACAGCGTGGCGCGCGACCTCTCCGAGCAGGAAGTTCGGGGCAGCGAGATCGACCTGTTCCTGCCGCTGGACACGCCGGCGGCCGGCATGATGGCGACCATGGTCTGGCAGGCGCCGGCCGGTGCGGCCGTGGCGCGCTCGCATGCGATCGAGGTCGACATCTCGCTGGACGAGGTCGGCGCAGAAGCCGCCGACGCGGCGCCGCCGCTCAAAGGCGGCTGAGCTTGTCCAGCGCCAGGCGCAGGGTCTCGTCCTTCTTGGCGAAGCAGAAGCGGATGATCGGCGCGTCGCTGCCCGTGGCGTAGAAGGCCGAGACCGGAATCGCCGCGACGCCGATCTCGCGCGTCAGCCATTCGCAGAAGGCCGCGTCGCCCAGATCGCCGCAGCGCTCGCGGTAGGCGCTGTAGTCCACGCATTGGAAGTAGCTGCCCTCGGCCGGCAGCAGCTTGAAGCGTGTCGCGGCCAGGCCGGCGCGGAACAGGTCGCGCTTGGCCTGGTAGAAGGCCGGCAGCTCCAGATAGGGCGCCGGGTCGGCCAGGTAAGCGGCCAGCCCATGCTGGGCCGGCGTGTTGACCGTGAAGACATTGAACTGGTGCACCTTGCGGAACTCGGCGCTCAGCGCCGCCGGTGCGGCCACATAGCCGACCTTCCAGCCGGTGACGTGATAGGTCTTGCCGAAGCTGGAGACGATGAAGCTGCGCGCGGCCAGCGCCGGGAAGCGCGCGACGCTCTGGTGCGGCTGGCCGTCGAACACCATGTGCTCGTAGACCTCGTCGCTGATCACCAGCACCTCGGTGCCCTCCAGCAGCGCGGCCAGCTCGCGCATCTCGGCCGCGCTCCAGACGGTGGCGCTGGGGTTGTGCGGGGTGTTGATGATGATGGCGCGGGTGCGCGGGCTCAGGGCGGCGCGGATCAGCGCGAAGTCGGGGCGGTAGCTGCCGGGCGTCAGCGGCACGCGCACGATGCGGCCGCCGGCCAGCTCGATATTGGGCGCGTAGCTGTCGTAGCAGGGTTCCAGCACGATCACTTCGTCGCCCGGATGCACGATGGCCAGCAGGGTGGTGAAGATGGCCTGGGTGGCGCCGGCGGTGATCGTGATCTCGCGCTCGGGGTCGTAGGTATGGCCGTACTGGCTCTCGATCTTCGCCGCCACGGCCTGGCGCAGCGCCGGCACGCCGGTCATCAGCGGATACTGGTTCAGCCCGCCGGCCATCGCGCGATGGACCGCCTCGACCAGGCGCGGATCGCAGTCGAAATCGGGGAAGCCCTGGCCGAGGTTCACCGCGCCATGGGTCTGGGCCAGCGCGGACATGGTGCTGAAGATGGTGGTGCCCACATGGGGCAGGCGGCTGTTCAGATGCATCGTGCTTGTCAGAGCTTGTAGTCGCTGGCGTCGCCGGTCATCGCGCGCTCCAGCAGGTTCTTGTTGAGCCGGTCCGAGAGCAGCTCGGCGAAGGCGTAGACATAGTTGCGCAGATAGGCACCGCGCTTGAAGGCGATGCGCGCGACGTTCTGGCCGAACAGATGGCCCAGCGGGCGCGACACCAGCTCGCCGCCGGGCGCGTCCTCGCGCACCGCCATCTCGGCGACGATGCCGACGCCCATGCCCAGCTTCACATAGGTCTTGATGACGTCGGAGTCGATCGCCTCCAGCACGATGCGCGGGTGCAGCTGGCGCGCGGCGAAGGCGCGGTCGATGCGGGTGCGGCCGGTGAAGCTGGGGTGGTAGGAGACCAGCGGCTCCTCGGCCAGCTGCTCGAGCGTGATGCGCTCGACCAGGGCCAGCGGATGGTCGGCCGGCACGACCAGCACATGCTGCCATTCGTAGCAGGGCAGGGTGACCAGGTCCGGGTGGTCGGACAGCGACTCGGTCGCCAGGCCCACGTCGGCGCTTTCGTCCAGCAGCATGCGCGCGACCTGCTCCGGGTTGCCCTGGTGCAGGCTGACATGCACCTGCGGGAACTGCCGGCGCAGCTGCGCCACCGGCCCGGGCAGCACATAGCGCGCCTGGGTGTGGGTGGTGGCGATCGACAAGGTGCCGGCGTCCTGCTTCGAGTATTCCTCGCCGATGCGCTTGAGGTTGCCGACCTCGCGCATGATGATCTCGATCGACTTCAGCACCTGCTGGCCCGGCTCGGTGATGCGGCGCAGGCGCTTGCCATGGCGCGAGAAGATGTCGACGCCCAGCTCCTCCTCCAGCTCCAGGATGGCCTTGGAGACGCCGGGCTGCGAGGTGAACAGCGCCTTGGCGGTTTCGGTGAGGTTCAGGTTGCGGCGCGCCGCCTCCTGGACGAAGCGGAATTGGTGCAGGTTCATGCGTGGGGCATCGAAAGGAATTGGAGGCTGGTGTCGGCCATGGCCTGGATCACGGCGGCCTGTTCGCCGATGGCGGGATGCAGCTGCCATTCGAGGCCATGGCGCGCGCGCAGGCGCTCGACCAGCGGCGGCACGTCGCGCCGCACATGGCCGCTGGCGCCGAGGAACATCGGCACGATATGGATGCGGCTGCAGCCGGCCTCGACCAACTGCGCGGCGGCGCTCTCGATGTCGGGCTGCATCAGCTCCAGATAGGCCAGGGCCAGCGGCAGCGCCGGCCGCGCCGCGCGGATGCGCGCCGCGATCGCCTCGAAGGGCCGGGCCCAGGCCGGGTCGCGTGCGCCATGGGCGAAGAGCAGCAGGCCGTCCATCTAGCGGTAGCGCACCAGCCAGCCGAAGGCGGCCAGCGAGATGCCCATGTAGATCAGGCTGGGCGTCGCGGCGACGGCCCAGGGCGTCCAGCCCTTCAGCAGGCCCAGGTGACCGGCCAGGTTGTTCAGCAGCACGAAGCTGATGCCCAGCATGATGCCGCCGAAGACCTTCAGGCTGATGCCGCCGGCGCGGCCATGCAGATAGGCGAAGGGCAGGGCCAGCGCCACCATCACCAGGCAGGCGAAGGGGTAGAAGGCCTTGCGCCAGAACTGGATGTCGTGCTGCTGGGCCGACTGCTCCTGCGCCGAGAGATGGCGGGTGTAGCGGTAGAGCTCGACGGTGGACATGGTCTTGGCCGGCAGCAGCGCGGCGCTGATCACGCTGATCGTCAGGCCGCTGCGCCAGTCCAGCGTGTCGAGCTTTTCCTCCTGCACGCCGGGTTGCTCGGCCGGCGCGGCCTGCCAGCGCGTGCGCAGCACATCGCTCAGGCGCCACAGGCCCTGCGTGTCGACGCTGGCGCGGGCGGCCTCGGTGCGCGAGATCAGCGCGCCCTGGGCGTCGAACTCGAAGATGCGCACCTGCTCCAGTTCGCCCGGCGCGCGTGCGCGGCCGGCGTTGACCGAATAGCTGCGCTCCTGGCCGTCGACCAACTGCTTGTCCTTCAGCCAGGCGCCGTTGGCGCCGCGCGCCAGGCCGCCGGTCAGGCGCGCGCGCTCCAGCTCGGCATGGCGCTCGAAGGCCGGCGCCACATAGTCGCCGACCACGAAGGTCAGCGCGGCGAAGCCCAGCGCCAGGCTGGTCAGCAGGGTCAGCGCGCGGCCGGGGCCGAGGCCGCCGGTGCGCAGGATCGTGAACTCGCTGGACTGGGCCATGCGCGCCAGCGAGTAGATGCTGCCGATCAGCACCGCGATCGGGAACAGCTCGTAGAAATGCCCGGGCTGCTCCAGCAGGGCCAGCCAGGCGGCCTTGCCGGCGCCCAGGCCCTTGCGGCCCAGGTCGTCCAGGTCGTCGACGAAGTCGATGAAGTAGAACAGCGACAGGAAGGCCAGCGCGACGAACAGCACCGAGCCGGCCACGTCGCGGTAGAGCAGGCGGCGCACGGTCCTCATGCGGCACCGCCCTTCAGGCGCAGCGACAGGCGGTTGCCCTGGTCGCGCAGCGCCAGCAGGCCCAGCGCGATCGCCAGCGCGCCGCCATGCACGGTGGCCAGCGCGCCGGCCATGCTCATGCGGCCGGCCGCCACCCAGGACTGGGACAGATTGATCAGGTTGAAATACACCACGAAGCTCAGCAGGGCGAACAGCAGGTTCCAGTTGTTGGGCCGGCGCGGGTTGGAGGCCGACATGCCCACGCCCAGCAGCACCAAATTGACCGCGCCCAGCGCCAGGCCGACGCGCCAGGTCAGCTCGCCCTGGTAGCGCGGATTCGGGTTGCGCACCAGGTCCAGGCTGTCCATCGCCTTGGGCGGCAGCGCGTCGACCGAGCGCATCACCTGGGCGTCGGTCAGCAGCCGGTAGCGCTCGAAGCGCGCCAGGGTCTTGCTGCCGCTGTTGCTGTCCATCTCGTTGCGCTGGCCCTGCTCGAGCACGAGGTAGCGGTCGTCGCCCTCCATCTCGATGCGTCCCTTGTGGGCGGTGGTGACCGACTCGCTGTGCTCGGCCTTGGTCAGGATGAAGACATTGCGGCCGGTGCGGCCGCCGTCGTCGGCATCGCTGCCGCGGTCGATGAAGAAGACGCGGTTGCCGTCGCGCGAGCTCTGGAACTGGCCCGGCGCGACGCGCGACAGGTCGGAGCGCTTCTCGTAATGCTCCCGCAACTGTGCGCTGTTGCGGTTGCCCCAGGGCCAGACGAAGAGCACCAGCAGCACGATCACCAGCAGCACCGGCCAGGCGGTGCGCAGCACCGGCTTGACGAAGCGCGACAGGCCGACGCCGCTGGCGAACCAGATCGTCATCTCGGACTCGCGGTACATGCGGCCCAGGGTGGCGACGACGGCGACGAACATCGACAGGCTCAGCATCGTCGGCAGATGGCCGAGGCCGGCATAGCCCATCAGCAGCAGCACATCCTGCGGCGCGACGCGCCCGCCGGCGGCCTGGCCGAGCGTGCGGATCAGCATCATCGTCAGCACGATGGTCAGGATGACCACGAGGGTCACGCCGAAGCTGCGGGCCAGCTCTTTACGTACGGTGGAATCGAATAACATCCGGGCACTTTTATATTTCCACGACATTATGGACTTCCGTACTCAGTCTGCGTCCCTGGACGCATTGGCCGGCGTGAATGCCGACGCCCTGGTGCTGCTGCTGGCCGGCGACAGCCTGCCGGTCGGGCTGGATGCCGCGCTGGCCGGCGCGGTCAAGGATGCAATCAAGCTGGGCGACTTCGAGCTGAAGGCCGGCAAGACCCTGGTGCTGCAGCGCGTCGCCGGCGTCAAGGCGCCGCGTCTGGTGCTGGCCGGCGTCGGCAAGCCGACGCTGAAGTCCGCGCGAGCCGCGGTGCTGGCCGCGCTGGCCGCGCTGAAGGGCCGCGGCGCGGCCCATGCCGCGATCGCCTATGCTGGCTTCGAGGCCCTGAGCGACAGCCTGGTCGAGCAGACCGTGCTGGCGGCCAAGGAAGCCGTCTATGTCTACCGCCACACCAAGCCCAGCGCCCCCGCGGCGGCCAAGCTGAACAAGCTGACCCTGCTGGCGGCCAAGGACGAGGCCAAGGCCGTCAAGACCGGCCTGGCGCGCGGCGAGGCGATCGGCGCCGGCATCGAGCTGGCCCGCGAGGCCGCCAATCTGCCGCCCAATGTCGCGACTCCGACCTATCTGGGCGAGCAGGTCAAGGCGATCGGCAAGAGCCATGGCCTGAAGGTCGAGGTGCTGGACCAGAAGGCGGTCGAGAAGCTGGGCATGGGCAGCTTCCTGGCCGTGGCCAAGGGCTCGACCGAGCCGCTGCGCTTCATCGTCGCCCGCTACGAAGGCGCGGCCAAGACGGTGGCGCCGGTGGTGCTGGTCGGCAAGGGCATCACCTTCGACTCCGGCGGCATCTCGCTGAAGCCGGGCGCCGGCATGGACGAGATGAAGTTCGACATGGGCGGCGCGGCCAGCGTGCTGGGCACCCTGCGCGCGGTGGCCGAGCTCAAGCCCAAGCTGAACCTGGTGGCCATCATCGCCGCCTGCGAGAACATGCCGGCCGGCAACGCGGTCAAGCCGGGCGACGTGGTGACCTCGATGTCGGGTCAGACCATCGAGATCCTGAACACCGACGCCGAGGGCCGCCTGATCCTGTGCGACGCGCTGACCTATGCCGAGCGCTTCAAGCCGGCCGTGGTGGTGGACATCGCGACCCTGACCGGCGCTTGCGTGATCGCGCTGGGCGGGGTGCGCAGCGGCATGTACGCCAGCGACGACGAACTGGCCGGCGCGCTGCTGGCGGCCGGCGATGCCGCGCTGGATCCCTGCTGGCGTATGCCGCTGGACGAGGAGTACGACGACGGCCTGAAGAGCAACTTCGCCGACGTCGCCAATGTGGCCGGCCGCGAAGGCGGCTCGATCACCGCGGCCAAGTTCCTGCAGCGCTTCGCCTCCAAGTACCGCTGGGGCCATCTGGACATCGCCGGTACCGCCTGGAAGGGCGGCGGCGCAAAGGGCAGCACCGGCCGCCCGGTCGGCCTGCTGACGCACTTCGTGCTGTCGCAAGGCCGCTGAGGGATGGCGGGAGCGGCGCGCGCATGACCGAGGTCAGTTTCTACACCGGGGTGCCCGAGCGCCTGGCCTATGTGTGCCGGCTGCTGCGCAAGGCGCAGCAGAGCGGCGCGCGGGTCGCGGTGGTGGGGCCGGCGCCGCTCCTGGACCGGCTGGACAAGGCCCTGTGGGAGTTCGAGTCCACCGAGTTCGTGCCGCATCTATGCCTGCGGCCCGGCCGCCAGCCGGCCAGCCTGGAGCGCACGCCGATCCTGCTGACCGAGCAGGCCCAGGCGCAGCCGCACCGCGAGGTGCTGCTGAACCTGGGCGCCGCGATGCCGGACGGGTTTGAGCAGTTCGCCCGGGTGCTGGAGGTGGTGGCGACCGACCCCGAGCAGGTCGAGGCCGGCCGCCGCCGCTTCAAGCAGTACAAGCAGCTGGGTCACCCGGTGGCCCACCATGTGGTGAGCCCCGCATGAGTGTGCCGCCGCGCGTGGTGGTGCCCACCCTGACCGAGGTACTGGACGAGGCGCGGCTGCGCCCGCCGGCACCGGCGGCGCCGCCGGCCGAGCCGGTGCGGGAGCCGGTGGTCGAGCCACCCATCATTCGCGCGCCGCGGCCCGAGGCGGATCTCGCCCCCCCGCCGGTCGCGATGCCGGCCTTTGTTCCCTTCGCCGAGCCATCGCCCCTGCCGGCCGTGGCCGGCCATGACTTCGAGCTGGATCTGGGCCTGGCCTCCGAGGCGGCACCGGTTCCGGCGCTCGCTCCGGCGCCGCGTGCCGATGCGGCCTTCTTCGACGCCCTGGAAGCGGGCCTGCGTCAACGCGCCGGGATGGCGCTGGACCTGGCCCTGGACGAGCTGCTGCGCCAGCAGCTGCGCGAGCGCCTGGAGCAGGCCGCCGCGCGCCAGAGCCAGCTGCTGCTGCAGGAGCTGCGCGAGCTGCTGGCACCACAGCTGGAGAGCCTGGTGCAGCAGACGCTGAGCGAGGTGCTGCGCCAGGAGCGCGAGCGCCTCGAGCGCTGAGCGCCGCTGACAAGCGGTGACAGGCCCCGGGTTGAGGCTGTCAACCCGCCGCGCCCCGCCTCGTTGAGGCCTGGCTGAGATCGATATCGCCGCCGCGGCGCGCCGGCAACGGGCCGCTCCCGGCAGACCCTGCCTCTCACGCTTTCCCCATAGAGACGCGTGGTGATTTGGGGTATGTTTGTGCGGTTGATAAATCAACAGCAAGAGTTCTCCTTCTTCCAACTCGGAGGTTAATTACATGCAAGTCAAGTTGAATGTGATCGTGGGCGCGGTTGCCGTGGTGCTGAGCGGCACCGCGATGGCGCAGGAACTGGTGGTCAAGATCGGCCATGTGGGTCCGACCAGCGGCGCGATCGCCCACCTGGGCAAGGACAATGAGTTGGGTGCCCGTCTGGCCATCGAGGACCTGAACGCCAAGGGCGTGACGATCGGTGGCAAGAAGGCCAAGTTCGAGCTGCTGGCCGAAGACGATGCCGGCGATCCGAAGCAGGGCACGGCCGCGGCTCAGAAGCTGGTGGACTCCAAGGTCAACGGCGTCGTCGGCCACCTGAACTCGGGCACCTCGATCCCGGCCTCCAAGGTCTACAGCGATGCCGGCATCCCGCAGATCTCGCCGTCGGCGACCAACCCCAAGTTCACCCGCAACGGCTACAAGACCACCTTCCGCGTCGTGGCCGATGACGTGCACCTGGGTGGCACCCTGGGCAAGTACGCCGTCAAGGAGCTTAAGGGCAAGAACATCGCCGTGATCGACGACCGCACCGCCTACGGGCAGGGCGTCGCCGACGAGTTCGAGAAGGGCGTCAAGGGCGCGGGCGGCAAGATCGTCGGCCGCGAGTTCACCAACGACAAGGCCACGGACTTCACCGCCATCCTGACCTCCATCAAGGCCAAGAAGCCCGACGTGGTCTTCTTCGGCGGCATGGACGCGGTGGCCGGCCCGATGCTGCGCCAGATGAAGCAGCTGGGCATCGAGGCCAAGTTCATGGGCGGCGACGGCATCTGCTCGGGCGAGCTGCCCAAGCTGGCCGCCGGCACGATGGGTGACGGCCAGGTGGTCTGCGCCGAGGCCGGTGGCGTCGAAGGGGATGCCAAGAAGTCGACCGACGCCTTCAAGGCCAAGTTCAAGGACAAGTACAAGGTCGACGTGCAGATCTACGCCCCGTATGTCTACGACGCGGTCAATGTGCTGGCCGCGGCGATGGTCAAGGCCGGCTCGTCCGAGCCCGCCAAGTACCTGCCGGTGCTGGCCAAGACCGAAGGCTACAAGGGCGTGACCGGCACGATCTCCTTCGACAACAAGGGTGACATCAAGAACGGCGCGCTGACCCTGTTCACCTACAAGGCCGGCAACCGCGAGCAGATCGCCGTCGTGCGCTGAGCCGAATTTCACCAGGCAGTCAAACTCAGTTCGAACGCCCACCTCGGTGGGCGTTTTTCATTGGCTCTTTGTTCATTGATTCGAGATCTCCCGACGTGGTTTGATGAGCTCGGCGCAGAGCCGGCTGGCGCCGGGACGCGGGTATGCGCAATTGCTCCGTGCTCGGGCCTGAGGCCCGATCCTTCGCCAGGCACAAGCAGTCCTCAGGACTACTTGTGTCCGGGCTCAGTCCCCCGGGCCGCTCAGAGCGGCCCTCCTCCTTGACCTGCGCAATTGCGCACACCCGCATCCCGGCTTCTCCACCGCGAGTGTTTCGCGGAGAAAGCCAACGCAGCGCCAAGCAGGAGGGTGGGTGGGCCTGATGCGGAGGTCAAGGAGGAGGCCGCGCAGCGGCCGGGGGACACGTAGCAGCAGGCCTGCCCACCCTCCTGCGGCCAGACCTTCGCCAGCGGTATCACCAATCAGTGCGTAGAAAGCCTGCTTTCTACGGCTGTACCTCAGTGATGGGGGCTGCATGCTGCGGCGCGCTGCGCGGCATGCGGATCACCGTGCGGGCGCCGGAGCCCGGGCTGCTGAAGACCTCGATCTGGCCGCCCAGCACATTGGTGACGATGTTGTGCACGATGTGCATGCCCAGACCCGAGCCGCCGGTGCCCAGCTTGGTGGTGAAGAAGGGGTCGAAGATGCGCCGGCGCACCGACTCGTCCATGCCGCGGCCGTCGTCGCGCACCTGCAGTTCCACCGTGTCCTCGTCGACCAGCGCGCAGCGCACCGTGACCAGGCCCTTGTCGCGGCCCTCGAAGCCATGCACCAGCGCGTTCATCAGCAGATTGGTCAGGACCTGGCCCAGCGCGCCGGGGTAGGAGTTCATCGCGATGCCACCGGCCAGGTCGGTGCGGATCTGGAAGGGCGTGTGCTTGAAGCTGGGCTCCACCATCACCAGCACATCCTCGATCACCCGCGCCAGCTCGAAGTCGCGGCGCAGGTCGGTGGTCTGGTCGATCGCGACCTGCTTGAAGTCGCGCACCAGGTCGGCCGCCTTCTGCACATTGCGCTGCAGGATGTCCTGGCCGCGCCGCGTGTCCTTGGCCAGCTCCTCCAGATGGCTGCGCCGCATCGGCACCTGGCCGGACAGCATGGTCTCCAGCTTGCCCCAGCGGTCTTCCAGCGCCGACACCACGGTCAGCGCATTGCCCAGCGGCGTGTTCAGCTCATGCGCGACGCCGGCCACCAGGCGGCCCAGCGAGGCCAGCTTCTCCGATTCGACCAGCTCGCGCTGCGCGGTCTTCAGGGTGGCCAGCGCCTGGGTCAACTCGGCGTTGGCGGCGGTCAGCTCCGAGGTGCGCTCGTCGACCTGCGATTCCAGCGTGATCGCATGCTGGCGCAGCTCATCGAAGGCGGCCAGCAGGGCCTGGCGCATGCGCTCCATCGCCTGGCCGACGCGCGCGATCTCGTCGCTGCCGCTCATGTCCAGGTTGCGGTCCAGCGGCTGCTCCAGCCGGCCGGCAGCCAGCTTGGCGGCGGCCTCGCTGAGCCGGCCCATCGGCTGCAGCACGCGGCGCTGCATCACGATCAGGATCAGGGCCAGCGACAGGGTCAGGGTCAGGCCGCTGCGCCACAGGGTGCGCAGCATGTCCTGGCGGCGCCGCTCCAGCAGCGGTGCGGCGCTCATCGTCACGGTGATCTGCGCGATCTCGCGGCCATCGCGCAGCACCGCGCGGGTCTGGCTCAGGGTCAGGTGCCGGTCCGCGGTGTCGCGCTGGAACTCCAGGAAGGGCTTGGGCGAGGAGGGCTCCAGCACCAGCACCGAGACGAAACGCGGGTCGTCCACCTGGGCCTTGATCATCGGCTCGGCCAGGTCAGGCGAAACCTGCCAGATCGGCTCGGACAGCGACAGCGCCAGGATCTCCACCACCCGCGCCAGGTCGCGCTTCAGGTCGTCCATCGCCTCGCGGCGCTGGGTCTGCAGGTCGTAGAGCAGCACGCCGCCGGTCGGCACCAGCAGGCCCACCACCAAGGCCAGCACCACCGCGTTGCGCAGCGAGGAGCCGGACAGACGCCTCATCGCGTGGCGGGGCCGGCCGGGGCGGCGTTCAAGGGGTGGTGCATGGTGGCGCCCATTATCGGCACCGTCCGGGCGGGGCGGGGCCAGGTCTTGCGGAAAATTCTCGCCATGGCCCGGCCTCATGACGGCGCCCGCAACCCGCGCCGCGGGATCGGGCTGCTCAGCACGATCGAGGTGCGCGTCTCGCCGAAGGCATTGATGCGCGCGATCAGCGCCTCCAGCTCGGCCAGGCCGGTGGCGACCACGGTCATCACATAGGAGTCGGCGCCGGTGACATGGTGGCATTCCAGCACCTCGGGCAGTTCGCGCAGCTTGCTCAGCAGCCGGGCCTTGGCCGGCTGCGGCGCGGTGATGCCGATGATGGCGCGCACCGCGTAGCCCAGCGCGCGCGGCTCCAGCTCGGCATGGATGCCGCTGATCACGCCGGCCTCCTGCAGGCGCTTGAGCCGCTCGGCCGTGGCCGGGATCGACAGGCCCGCGGCGGCGGCCAGGCTCTTCAGCGGCGCGCGGCCGTCGGCCTGCAGGGCCTGCAGCAGCAGCCAGGCCTTTTCGTCGAGTTGCAAGGCGGCTCCCATGCTTGCCTGAAAAATCGTTGGTATGACCGCGATACTGCCTGAAATCCAGGCTTTGCGGCAGGAGTGGCGCTCCCTACAGTGCCGTCATGGACTCCGCTCACCTCGCTCTCTTCGCCCAGGCCCTCCTGATCGGCCTCTCCATCGCCGCGCCGGTCGGGCCGATCGGCCTGCTGACGATCCAGCGCAGCCTGCAGCAGGGGCCACGCGCCGGCCTGGCCACCGGCCTCGGCGCGGCGGTGGCCGATGCGATGTACGGCGCGCTCGGGGCCTATGGCGTCAGCGCGGTAATCCGGCTGCTGGAATCGGCGCGGGTGCCGCTGGCCCTGGGCGGGGCGCTGTTCCTGCTGTGGATGGCCTGGGGACTGTGGCGCGCGCCGGCCGCGCCGGCGACGGCGGCGCGGCCGCGCGAGGCCGGCCAGGGGCTGTGGCGCTATTTCTTCGGCACCGTGCTGCTGACCCTGTCGAACCCGGCGACGATCTTTTCCTTCATGGCGGTGTTTGGCGCGCTGTCGGCGCGCAGCGGCGCGGCGGCGGCCTCGCCGGGCCTGGTTGTGCTGGGCGTGTTCGTCGGCTCGGCGCTGTGGTGGCTGGCGCTGAGCGCCGGCGTCGGCCGGCTGCGCGAGCGCTTCGATGCGCGCTGGCAGCGCCGCGTGCGCCGCACCAGCGCGCTGCTGCTGGCCGGCTTCGCCGCCTGGCAGCTGGGCGGGCTGTTCGCGCGTTGACGCTCAGGGGTGGCGCCGCGCGACGATGAACAGCCGCGGAAACGCCAGCAGCCGGCTGCCGTCGGCGCGAGGCGGATAGGCGGCCTCGATGCGCGCTTGATAGGCCGCCAGGAAGCGGGCCTGCAGCGCTGGTTCCGCCAGTGCGTCGAGGAAGGGGCGCAGGCCGGTGGCACGCAGCCAGTCGACGATGGCGGCGGCATCGGCCATGTGGTGGTGGTAGGTGGTGCGCCATAGGTCGACCTCGGCATGCGGCGCCAGCAGGTCGTAATAGGCCTCGGCGCTCAGCAGCCGGCCGCGCAGCCGCCCGGCATCGCCGATCGCGGCGGCGAAGTGCGGCTCAGCCGCGGTCTCGCGCATCGCGCGGTGGCTGGGCTGATCCAGGTTGTCCGGCATCTGCAGGGCCAGCACGCCGCCCGGCGTCAGCAGGCGCAGCAGGCGCGGCAGCAGGGCCTCATGCCCGGGCAGCCATTGCAGCACCGCGTTCGCGTAGAGCAGGTCCACCGGCGCCGGCGCTGCCCAGTCCGTCAGGTCGGCCTGCTCGAAGCGCAGGCCGGGCAGGCGCTCGCGCGCCGCGGCCAGCATCGCCGCCGAGCTGTCCAGCCCGCTCAGCTCGGCTTGCGGATAGCGCGCGGCCAGCAGCTCGGTGGAGTTGCCGGGGCCGCAGCCCAGGTCCACCACCGTCGCCGGCGCCGCCAGCGGCACGCGCGCCAGCAGCTCGGCGGCCGGGCGGGTGCGCTCGTCCTCGAAGCGGCGGTACAGGTCGGGATTCCAGTCGGCGGGCATCGGCGGCTCCGGGGGTGAGTCGAGAAATGCCGATCTTATGTCTTATATAAGAATTGACGCAGGCCGGGATGCGAGGCGCCGACGCCCGGGCGCTCAATGAGACATCAGTACCGGCGCCGTCATCGCGTCCAGCAGGCCGCGCGTCGCGCCGCCGAGCACGCGCTCGGTCCAGCGCGAATGTCCGTAGGCGCCCATCACGATCAGGTCGCAGCCGAGATCGGCCGCACGCGACAGCAGGGCGTCGGCGACGCTGCTGCTGCTGCGTTCCTCGCGGGTTTCGGCCTGCACGCCCTGCCAGGCGAGCCATTGTCGCAACGCGGCCAGACGCTGCGCCATCGGCTCCTGCACGTCGCTCTCGCGCCAGCTGAGCACGGTGACGACCTGCGCCCGCCGCAACAGCGGCAGCGCGTCGGTCACCGCCCGCACGGATTCACGGCTGTCGTCCCAGGCCACCAGCGCATGCCGGCCGAGCGATCCAAGGCGACCGGCATAAGGCAGCAGCAGGGTCGGTCGGGCGCTGTGCAGCAGCACCTGCTCGGTGATCGCCCGTTGCTGAGCGTGGCCTACCTGGGCCGGGTTGGGTTGTCCGAGGATCAGCAGGTCCGAGCAATGGGCGTGGCGCACCAGCGAGGTGGCGATGTCGGCGGTATCGATCAACGCCTCACAGGACTTCAGACCGGCGGCGGCGCAGGCGGCACGAAAGCGCCCGGCCGCCTGCTGGGCCTGGTCCTGCAGCAGTTCCCAGGCCAGCGCGTTGAACTGGCCCAGCGTGGCAGCGGCCTCCGGCGCCACCGGCATGCTCAGCAGCCCGGTCGGCGCGAGTCCGACCAGATGGCAGTCCATGTGCATCGCCAGATCGATGGCCTGGGTGACGCGCGCTGTGCCGGCCGGAGTGCCGTCCAGATGTACGAGCAGGCTGCGATAGCTCATGTTCGGCTCCCGTGGGGCGATGGTGTTCTCATTGCACCGCGATCGTGCGGCTTGCGCTGCCCTCGCGCTTGGGCAGGGTCAGCCTGAGCACACCATCCTCGAACCTGGCGACGACGCGTCCGGCGTCGATTTCATGCGCCAGCGAGAAACCGCGCGCGACGCTGCCGTGGTAACTCTCCTTCAGCAGCACGCGCCCGCCGTCCGCCTTCTCTTCCTTGTCGCGGTGGATCTCGGCGGCGATGTTGACAAAGTTGCCGTCCACCGTGATGCGGACGTCCTCCTTCTTGGCTCCGGGGATCTCGGCACGCACGGTGTAATCAGCGGGCGTCTCGCTGACATCCAGACGGATGTCGCCGGTGGGTTCGGCGTTCAAAGTGCCGAAGCGCAGGGGCTGCGCGAAGCGACGGAACATCTCGGGCAACAGCTGCTCAAGGGGATCGATGCGGGTCAATGCGCTCATGGTCTGCTCCTTGCTCTGAGTTCGGACCGGGCGACGGGCCGCGGCCCTGGCAAGGCAGTCTAGGCAGCCGATGGCGCCACATCTTGTTCCGGATCAACAAAGCCGGCATTGGCGGTCCGCCCGCTCACGCCAGCTGTTCCGTGCCTGGCTGCCAGAACAGCCATGGCGGCGGCACCCAGGGACGCATCGCACAACTGGTCTGAAGCACCCAGGCGGTCGCGAGCCAACCGGCCTGCAGCGCGAGCACCTGGTTCAGCCAGTTGCCGTACTCGTCCAGCGCGGCGGTGCCGTAGTGGAACAGGAAGGAGTTGCTTTCGTCCATTGGAATCCCTTCGCCGGGTTGCTGCACGAAGTATCGAACTTTGACCGGCAGACCGCGCCCGGCATGTGGTCGGCAGGGTCATTCGGCATGGCCGGAGTCGCTTGCGCCCTTGACCAGCAGCACGGGCATCGGCGCCAGCCGCGCCACGAGCTCCGCGTCACTGCCCAGCAGCGCGTGGCCGACACCGCGCCGGCCATGGGAGCCGATCACGATCAGGCCGCAATGCTGCTGCCGCGCCTCGGCGACGATCAGGTCGGCCACGCGCTGGCCCTGGGCCTCGCATACTGTGCTCCGGCACTCGATGCCGGCCTGCGCGGCCAGCCGTTCCCCGACGGCCAACACCTGCGCGCCATGCTGACGCAGGCGCTGGCGCGAAACCTCGAAATCGACGCCGCGCGACATTTCGACCATCAGCGGATAGTCGGCCAGCACATGCAGCAGATGCAAGGTGCTGGGTCGGTGCTCGGCCAGGCGCAGGGCCTCGCGCAGGCCTCGCAGGGCCGTCTCGCTGCCGTCCAGCGGCACCAGAATGTTGCGATACATGGATGGGTCTCCATCACGGGCATGACCCGATGCTGGGCGCACCGGTGTCGCGCGGCCTTGATCCAACGCAAGCCGCGCGGCTTGGCCCGGGCGTGATCGGGCCGCGCTCGCCCCCCCGCCTCGCGCCGGACGGATGACGAGCAGCCCCGGCCAGCGCCGATTGCGGAACCGGCGTACACTTCGCCCCTCCTGGCGCGTCTTGCTCACTAACGCGCCATTTGTCGTCTGACATGGTCCCCGGCCCTCGCCGCGCACCACACCGCCCGACCCGGATGCTGCGGGTTCCGCGGTGTCAGCCGCCTCAACTGGCGAGCTTCATTTCCGGTCCCTCCCATCCTCCGACCGGATCCGGACCCTGACCGCGCATGCGGCCGGGCCACGCCCCACCGAAGCTCGCCCCCGCGACTCGTTTTCTTTTTCGGCCGCGCTGGCTTGCCTGGCACGCGTGGTCGTTCATTCCCTCACATCGATCGGCAAGGAGATCCGTTGGCCAAGGAAGACTTGATTGAAATGCACGGCAAGGTCGAGGAAGTGCTGCCCGACTCTCGCTTTCGCGTCATGCTGGACAACGGCCACAGCCTGGTGGCCTACACCTCCGGCCGCATGCGCCGGCACCACATCCGCATCCTCGCGGGCGACAAGGTGTCGCTGGAGCTCTCGCCCTATGACCTGAGCAAGGGCCGCATCACCTTCCGCCATATTGAAACGCGCGGCGGTGGCGGTGCGCCGATGCGACGCGGTCCACGCTGAGCGGGCATCCACCGGCACAGCGTTCCCCCTCCCAATTTACCCACCCCGCGTCACCGGTCCTCAACGCAATCCGCAAGGCCGCACGCATTTATCGAAAGGCAGCCATATGGGCAGCAAACTTTACGTCGGCAACCTGGCCTACTCCGTGCGCGACGAGCATCTGCAGCAGCAGTTCTCGGAATTCGGCACCGTCTCCTCCGCCAAGGTCATGATGGACCGCGACAGCGGCCGCTCCAAGGGCTTCGGCTTTGTCGAGATGGGCTCGGACAGCGAGGCCCAGGCCGCGATCCGCGGCCTGAACGGTCAGTCGGTGGACGGCCGCGCGCTGGTCGTGAACGAGGCTCGTCCCCGCGAGGAGCGCCCGGGCGGCTTCGGCGGCGGCGGTGGTGGTGGCCGCGGCGGCTACGGCGGCGGCCGCAGCTACTGAGCGCCGAGCCGGCGCGTCGCATGGCCGCGAAGAGCTCCGTCGCGAACCCCGCCGCGAGCGTCAAGGCCAAGCCCTTGCGCATGAAGGTGCCCAAGTCCAAGGAGCGGGCCCTGGTGCGTGAGTTCGGCCTCGAGGTGAGCCAGCTCACCGAGGCAGAGGCCGAGACGCGCCGCAAGGAACTGAAGGCCCTGGTCACCCTGGGCAAGACGCGCGGCTTTTTGACCCAGCAGGAGGTCCATGACCACCTGCCGCAGCAGCTGGGCGACGCCGAGGGGCTGGAGGCGGTCGCGAAGCTGCTGCGCGAGATGGGCGTCGAGGTCTACGAGCGCGCGCCCGATGCCGGCACGCTGCTGGTGGCCGGCGGCGGCATCGCGGTGGCCGGCGAGGAAGAGGCCGAGGAGGCCGCGGAAGCGGCGCTGTCGACGGTCGATTCGGAGTTCGGGCGGACCACCGATCCGCTGCGCCTGTACATGCGCGAGATGGGCGGCTTCGAGCTGCTGACGCGCGAAGGCGAGGTCGAAATCGCCAAGCGCATCGAGGCCGGCCAGCAGGCGATGATGCTGGCGATATCGGCCTCGCCGATGGTGATGGCCGAGGTGCTGGCCTGCGGCGAGCGGCTGGCGGAGGGCAGCCTCGGCGTCGAGGAGCTGATCGAAGGCATGGCCGGCGAGGCGGACGACTATGTCGCCGAGGAAGATCACGATGTCTTCGACGACGAGGATGAGGAAGCGGGCGGCGCCGAGGCGAGCCGTTCCGGCACGCGACGGCTCGGCGAGCTGCGTGCCACCGCGCTGGCGGCCTTCGCGGCGCTGCGCGTCGGTGTCGACCGGCTGAGCCGGGCGGAGGCGCGCGCCGGCCATGGTTCGGCCTCCTATCTGAGCGCCCAGCAGGCGCTCAGCCTGCGATTGATGGATCTGCGCTTCGGCGTCAAGACGATCGAGCGCCTGTGCGGGCTGCTGCGTGCCCAGGTGGACGAGGTGCGCCGCTGCGAGCGCGAGATCCGCAAGATCGTGGTGGACCGCTGCGGCATGCCGCAGCAGCGCTTCATCGAGCGTTTCCCACCCCGGGCGCTGGACCTGGCCTGGGTGGACGAGGAGAGGTCGGCGGCCACGCCCTGGGCTGCCGCGCTGGAGCGCCACCAGCCCGCGATCCGGGAGCTGCAGCGCCGGCTGATCGCGCTGCAGGCCGCGGCGGCCGTGCCGCTGAAGGAGCTGAAGGCGATCGCCCGGCGCATGAGCGAGGGCGAGCAGGCCGCGCTGGCCGCGAAGCAGGAACTGGTCGAGGCCAATCTGCGTCTGGTGATCTCGATCGCGAAGAAATACGTCAATCGCGGCATGCAGTTCCTCGACCTGATCCAGGAGGGCAATGTCGGCCTGATGAAGGCGGTGGACCGCTTCGAGTACCGGCGTGGCTTCAAGTTCTCCACCTATGCCACCTGGTGGATACGCCAGGCCGTGACGCGCGCGCTCGCCGACCAGGTGCGCACCATCCGCGTGCCGGTGCACATGATCGACCTGCTCAACAAGATCAACCGGCTCAGCCGCAGTCATCTGCACGAGTTCGGTGTCGAACCGGATGTCGACACCCTGGCGCGCCTGCTGGCGCTGCCGCAGGAACGGGTGCGCCAGGTCATGCGCATTGCCAAGGAGCCGGTCTCGCTGGAGCGGCCGGTGGGCGACGAAGGCGACACCACCCTGGGCGAGCTGATCGAGGACCAGCACAGCCTGGCCCCGCTGGATGCCGCGATGCAGGCGGGCCTGCGCAGCGCGGTCGACGAGCTGCTGGACGGACTCTCCGACCGCGAGGCCAAGATCCTGCGCATGCGCTTTGGCATCGGCATGAGTTCCGACCACACGCTGGAGGAGATCAGCCGGCAGTTCGCCGTGACCCGCGAGCGGGTGCGCCAGATCGAGGCCAAGGCAATGCGCAAGCTCAAGCTGGCGGGCCACGCCGGCAAGCTGCGCGGGCATATCGAAGACTGAGCCGCGGCGACCGACCCTGATCCAGCGCAAGCGGGACCGGGATAGGTGCCGACGCACCCCGCGCCTTGCGGCGCGCTTAATCCCGCATTAATCGCCGCTGCCGAGCATGCGCTCCGTTGCGACCCGCCCGCCGCGGGTCCGAAAGGAGCCATCTTGCTGAAGAACACCCATACTGCCTGCGACCTCGCGCCTGCGATCGGGATCGCCGCGACCGCTCACCTGAAGGTGTACGGCCCCGGCGATCCCGGCCGCCTCGAGGTCGAGGACTTCATCAGCCGCATCTATGCCCAGCGCTACGGTGCGATGCTGGCGGGCTTCGCGCCCACGCTGGTCGGCCTGTGCGACCCGCAGCAAGGGCTGGTCGCCGCACTCGGCTATCGTGCGGCCGCGGGCGGCCCCCTGTTCCTGGAGCGCTATTTGAACGCGCCGGTGGAGCAACTGCTCGGTGCCGGCGCCGCCGAGGCCCCTTCGCGCGATGTCGTGGTCGAGGTGGGGCATTTGGCGGCGGCCCGCGCCGGTGAAGGGCGACGCCTGATCATGCGCATGGGCCCGTACCTGGCAAGCCAGGGCTTTGAATGGGTGGTCTCCACCCTGACCGCCGAGCTGCGCCACCTGTTCCTGCGCATTGGCGTCACGCCGCTGGCGCTGGGTGCGGCGGATCCGGCCAAGCTGGGAGATGCCGCCAGTTCCTGGGGCCGCTACTACGAACACCATCCCGTGGTGCTAGCCGGGTACCTGCCGCAGGCCCTGCAGCAACTGGCGCGCCGCGCCGAGGGGGCGGTATGAACGGCGTGCTGCCGACCCTGCTGGGCGCCACGGCGAGGCTGGAGGACGGCCAGCGCTCCCGGGGGCGCGAGGCGCTGCTGAGCGGCGCGCAGCGGCTGGCCACCTTGCTGCGGGCCCAGGGCACGAGGGTGCTGGCCACGCTGCTGGACAATGGCCTGCCCTGGCTGCTGGCCGATCTGGCCGCCGCCGAAGCCGGCCTGGTGCATGTGCCGCTGCCCCTGTTTTTCAGCCCGGCGCAGGTCCAGCATGCGCTGGCGGCCGCCGGCGTGGACAGCCTGCTGCTGCCGCCCGCGCTGACGAGCCGCTTCCCGCAACTGACGGCCCAGGCGCTGACGCTGGACGGGCAGGACCTGGCCTTGCTGCGCCTGCCGGCGCGGCCCCCCGCGCTGCCGGCCGGCACGGCCAAGATTACCTTCACCTCCGGCACCACCGGTGCGCCCAAGGGCGTCTGCCTGGGCAACGAGGGCATGCGGCGGGTCACCGCCGGTCTGGTGCAGGCGCTGGAGCCCCTGGCGGTGAGCCGGCATCTGTGCGCGTTGCCGCTGGCGGTGCTGCTGGAGAACATCGCGGGGCTGATGGCGCCGCTGCTGCGCGGGGCCACCTGCATCGCGCCGCCGCTGGCGGAGCTGGGCCTCAGCGGGTCCTCCAGCTTCGATGCGCAGCGCTTCGACGCGGCGCTACGGCAGCACCGGCCCGGCAGCCTGATCTTGCTGCCGCAGATGCTGCGCGCCTGGGTGGCGCATCTGCAGCAGTCCGGCCGGCGCGCCCCGGAGGATTTGAAGCTGGTGGCGGTCGGCGGGGCCGCGGTGGGCGCCAAGCTGCTGCTGCAGGCGCGCGCCCTCGGCATCCCGGCCTACGAAGGCTACGGCCTGTCGGAGGGGGCTTCGGTGCAGACGCTCAACCTGCCCTGGGCGGACCGGCCCGGCAGCGCCGGTCGGGCCCTGCCGCATGCCGAACTGCGCGTCGCGCCCGATGGCGAGATCGAGGTGCGCGGCAGCTTGTTCCTGGGCTATCTGGGCGAGGTCGCGGACGCGTCGGACTGGTGGCCCAGCGGCGACCTGGGCCATCTCGACGAGGCGGGTTTCCTGCATGTCAGCGGCCGCAAGAAGCATGTGCTGATCACGGCCTTCGGTCGCAATGTGGCGCCCGAGTGGGTCGAGACGGCGCTGCGTGGCGAGCCGGCGATCGGCCAGGCCGTGGTCTATGGCGAGGGCATGAGCGCGCTGTGCGCGGTGCTCTGGCCGAGCCGCCTCGATCTGGACAACGCTGCATTGCAGGCGGCCGTGGACGCGGCCAACGCCGGCCTGCCGGACTACGCGCGGGTGCGGCTGTGGTTGCGGGCTCGCGCCGCCTTTTCGCCCGAAACGGGTCTGGCCACGGCCAACGGCCGGCCACTGCGCGACGCGATCTGGCGCGCCCACGAGGCCGCGCTGGCCAGCCCTTTGACGCACTGAACCAAGGAGTCTGCGATGTCGAATTTTCATGCCCGGCTGCTGGCCGAAACCGAACCGGACCGCGCCGGCCTGCTGAGCGTGCCCATCATCCAGGGCTGCTTGCGCGGCGAGGTCTCGCGGCCCAGCTACCACGCCTTCCTGCGCGAGGCCTTTCATCATGTGCGCCATACCGTGCCGCTGCTGGCCGCCTGCAAGGCCGCGCTGCCCGAGCGCCTTGCCTGGCTGCGCGGCCCGTTGGACGAATACATCGAGGAAGAGCAAGGCCACGATGAATGGATCCTGGACGACATCCGCGCCTGCGGCTTCGATGCCGAGGCGGTGCGCGACGGTATGCCCGGCCATGCCACCGAGGTGATGGTGGCCTATGCCTACGATGGCATTGCGCGGCGCAACCCGCTGGGCTTCTTCGGCATGGTGCATGTGCTGGAGGGCAGCAGCGTGGCCCTGGCCTTGCTGGCTGCCGACCAGATCCAGAAGCCGCTGGGCCTGCCGGATGCGGCCTTCAGCTACCTGCGCTCGCATGGCACGCTGGACCGGGAGCACACCGGGCATTTCGAGCTGCTGATGGACCAGATCGAGGATCCGCAGGACCAGGCCGACATCATCCACGCGGCGCGCGCCTTCTATCGGCTCTACGGCGATGTGTTCCGCGGTCTGCCACTGCCGCAGGTCGCCAGCGCCGCGGCCGGGGTGCCGGCATGAAGGCGCGGGAGGCGCGGGTGCTGCTCACCGGCGCCGGCGGCGGCATCGGCCGCGCGGTGGCCGAGACCCTGGTGGCTGCCGGGGCCAGCCTGCTGCTGGTGGGACGCGATGCCGGCCGCTTGTGTCAGCTGCTCGGGCAACTGGCGGAGCGTCACCCCGGAGCCGCGGAACGCCTGGCCTGGCAATGCGCGGACCTCGGGCGCGATGCGGACCTGCAGCAGCTGGCCGAGGCGGCCGCGGCCTGGCGCTGCAATGTGCTGGTGCATGGCGCGGGCGTCCCGGCCTTCGGGCGCCTGCAGACCCTGGATCCGGCGGCCCTGCGGGCGGCGCTGGACACCAATCTGCTGGCGCCGATGCTGCTGACCCAGGCCCTGCTGCCGCATCTGCAGGCCCTGCCTCGCGCCCAGGTCATCTGCATCGGCTCGGCGCTGGGGCGCATCGGCCTGCCCGGCTTCTCGGTGTACAGCGCCAGCAAGTTCGGCCTGCGCGGCTTTGCCGAGGCGCTGCGCCGCGAGCTGGCCGATGGCAGTGTGCGGGTGCAGTACCTCGGCCCGCGCAGCACCCTGACGGATTTCAACAGCCCCGGCGTCGAGGCCTACAACCGCGCCACCGGCACCGCGATGGACCGGCCCGAGCGGGTCGCGCAGGCCCTGCTGCGCCAGCTCGAGGACGAGCGTCCGGAGCGCTTCATCGGCTTCCCCGAAACCCTGGCGGTGCGCCTCAACGGCCTCGCCGCCCCCTGGCTAGACGGTGCGTTTGCCAAGCACCGGCGCAGCCTGCCTTCCCTCTGAATCCATTCTACAAGGAGCAGGACCATGGACAAGTTCACCTTCACCGCCGCCGCCCTGTGTGCCCTGAGCGCGCTGTTTACCTTCGGTCCGGCGCGGGCCGGCGCGCTGGAGGACGGCATCATCGAGATCCAGCATGACTGGGAGGTGATCCGCTACCAGACGCCCGCGGCCGAGCGCGAAAAGCGCTTCGAGGCCCTGGTCGGCAAGGCCCATCGCCTGAGCGAAAGCCAGCCCGGCCGCAGCGAGCCCCTGATCTGGGAAGGCATCGTGGTCAGCTCCCTGGCCGGCGAGAAGGGCGGGCTGGGCGCGCTCGGCCTGGTCAAGCAGGCCAGGGGCCTGTACGAGGCGGCGATCAAGATTGACGGTTCGGCGCTGGACGGCTCCGCCTTCAACAGCCTCGGGGTGCTGTATTACAAGGTGCCCGGCTGGCCGCTGGGTTTCGGCGACAAGGAGAAGGCGCGCGAGCTGCTGCAGCGCGCCCTGGCGCTCAATCCCAAGGGCATCGACCCCAATTTCTTCTACGGCGAGTACCTGCTGGAAATCAAGCAACCCACCGAGGCGATTGCCTACCTAGAGCGCGCGCTGCAGGCGCCGGCCCGCCCCGGCCGGCAGATCGCCGACACCGGCCGGCGCGAGGAGGCCCGCCAACTGATCGAGAAGGCCAGGCGCTGAACTTCATGCCGGGCTCAGCCGGGCCGCGGTGCCGTGACCGTCGGCGCGCGGGCTGTAGCTCAGGCGCAGGCCGTGCAGGGCGGCGATGCGCTGTGCGATGGAGATGCCCAGGCCGCTGCCGGTCTCGGCCTGGCCGTCGGGCCGGTAGAAGCGCTCGCCCAGCCGCGCCAGATGCGCGGCGTCAAGCGATTCGCCCTCGTTCTCGACGCGCAGCTCGCGCGCTCCGAAGCGCAGCCAGACGGTGCCGCCGACCGGGCCGTAGCGCAGCGCGTTGTCCAGCAGATTGCGCAGCAGCACCGCCAGCAGATCGGCGTCGCCCGCCAGCGGCAGCGGCGCGACGGCATCCTGCGGCCACTCGCACACCAGCTCCACCCGGCGCCGCTCGGCCAGCGGCAGCATGTCGCCGACCACCTGCTCGGCCACGCGGCGCCAGTCCACCCGCTCGCGCCGTGCCGGTTCCGAGCCGGACTCCAGGCGCGCCAGCGCCAGCATCTGGGTCACCAATCGGTCCATGCGTTCCAGGCCGCTGCCCAGGCGCTCCTCGGCCTGGGCGCGTTCGACCGGGTCGGCCGCGCGGCGCAGCACGTCCCATTGCGCGCGCAGCACCGCCAGCGGCGTGCGCAACTCGTGCGCGGCATCGGCGGTGAAGCGGCGCTCGCGCTGCAACATCGCCTCAATGCGCAGGAACAGCCCGTTCATCGCACCCAGCAGGGGCTGCAGCTCCTGAGGCATGCGCAGCTGTTCCAGCGGCTGCAACTCATCCGGGCTGCGCCGGGCCAGTTCGGCGCTGAGACGGCTCAGCGGCGCCATCGCCCGACGCACCGCCCATGCCATGGCCAGCAGCAGCAGGGGCAGCACCAACAGCCAGGGGGCGAGCTGGCTGCTGGTCAGGCTGAAGACCAGTTCGTCCCGCTCCTCCACCTTCTGGCCGGCCGCCACCAGCCAGTCGCCGCCCTGCGACTGCAGGTAGTAGACCCGCCAGGGTTCTCCGCCCAGCGTGAGGTCGACGAAGCCGACCGCCTCGGTCCGGCGCGGCAGCTCCACGCCCTCGCGGTCGGCCAGCAGCAGACGGCCCTCGCGGTCCCAGACGGCCACGGCCAGATCCCGCACATCGGCCTCGCCGGGGTCGCCTTCGCTGGCGATCGGCGCGGCGCCGGCATGCAGGCCGCGCAGCGTGGCCTGCACCTGTCGGGCCAGGCGGATGATCTCGGTGTCGAACAGCTCGTTGACCTCGTGGCGCGCCCGGTCCGCCGAGACCCACAGCGCCAGCGCCCAGACCAGGGGGGCACAGACCAGCAGATAGAGCAGCAGGCGGCGGCGCAGGCTCATGATGCCTGCTGCGGCTCGGCCTCGCAGGAGCCCAGCGCGTAGCCCAGGCCGCGCACGGTGCGCACGACGGCCGGAGCCAGCTTGCGGCGCAGGTGGTGGATATGCACCTCCAGCGCGTTGCCCTCGGGTTCGCCGCCGCTCCAGTCGTAGAGCTTGTCCTTCAGGTGCTCCTTGCTGAGCACGCGCTGCGGATGCGTCATCAGCACCTCCAGCAGGGCCAGCTCGCGCCCGGTCAGCTCGACCGGATGTCCGGCCCATCGCACCTGCTTGGCGGCCGGGTCATATTCCAGCGCCCCATGCTGCCAGACCGACTGGGCGCGGCCGCTGGTGCGGCGCAGCAGGGCCCGCAGCCGGGCCGCCAGCTCGTCGATCGTGATCGGCTTGATCAGGTAGTCGTCGGCGCCGGCGTCGAGGCCGGCGATGCGCTGCTGCACGCCGTCGCGGGCGGTCAGGATCAGCACCGGCAAGGTCCGACCCCGGCCGCGCCAGTGGGTCAACCAGCTGATGCCGTCGCCGCCCGGCAGGCCCAGGTCCAGCACCACCGCGTCATAGGGCGCGCCGCCCAGGGCGGCGTCGGCCCGAGTGCCGTCGCGGAACCAGTCCACCGCATGGCCGAGCTGACGCAGGCCCAGCATCAGGGCCTCGCCCAGCTGGGCATCGTCTTCGACCACGAGCAGACGCATGATTGAGTCGCGGGGAGGGGGATGGCGGCGATTATGCAGGTCGCCGCATCGTCCGGGCACGAGCCTCAGGCCGCCTTGGCGGCCAGCACGGTGACGCAGTTGCGGCCGCTGCGCTTGGAGGCGTAGAGCGCGCGGTCGGCGCGCTCGAAGAACTCGTTGGCACTCTCGCCGCGCGCCAGCTGGGTCACGCCCAGCGAGAGCGTGACGCGCTCCAGGGTCTGGGCCGATTCGCCGCGACGGATGCGGCTGGCGGCGATGGTGCTGCGCAGCTGCTCGGCCAGGGCCTGGGCCTCGGGCAGGGCGGTGGCCGGCAGCAGCAGCGCGAACTCCTCGCCGCCGACGCGCGCGGCCAGGCGCGATTCGCCGGCCAGACGCTTGATGCTCTGCGCGACGGTGCGCAGCACCTGGTCGCCGAAGGAATGGCCGTAGCTGTCGTTGACGCGCTTGAAGAAGTCGATGTCGCTCAGCACCAGGCAGTGGCTCTGGTCGGCCTCGCCGCCCGCCAGGCAGCGCGCCAGCTGCTGCTCGAAGGCGCGGCGGTTCGCCAGCCCGGTCAGCGCGTCGACCAGGGCCTCGCTGCGCGCCTGGCTGACCTCCTCGCGCAGGCTCGCGATCTCGGCCTGGTTGGCGTCCAGGCGCTGCTGCAGGGTGGCCATCGCGGCGCGCATCTCGCGCGTGCCCGCCATCAGGGCCTGCAGCTGGCGCGCCTGTTCCTCGCCGGCCTGCCGGCCGTCCAGCAGCTGGCGGCTCCATTCCAGCAGGGACTGGTCGAAGCGCGCGGTCTGGTCGCCGGCCTGGGCGGCGGTGCTGGCCATATTGTCGAGCACCCGGCTCAGGCCCTCGCTGACGCGGCGCGCGTCGCGCGGGTCCAGCACCGGCTCGGCCACATGTTCGCGGTACAGCGCGGCGGTGGTCTCCTCGTCGAGCAGGGCGCCGTCGCGGGTGCGCTCCTGTAGCGCGCGCACCAGCGGCACATTGCGTCCGCTGACGAACTCGTACCAGACCGCATAGCTGATCGGGTGCAGCGCCGTCTGCTGGCGGGTCATCAGGGGCAGGGCCAGGCGCAGGTATTCGGCACTGCGCGCCATGCTGTCCGGGTACCTCATCGGGTGGTGCATCCGCTATCCCTTCGATCGTTGTTGTATTGGGCGGAGCCCCGACCTCCGGCCCCGTCGCCTGTATCGGCCGGCGCCCGGCGGGCTTGATGTCGGGCGATCCCTGATCTCGTGGGAGCGTGATTTTTGTCAACTTCGCGCGCCGGATGCGGGCTTAGGGTGCCGGTCTGATCCACTTTGCCGTCGCTCCCGCCATGTCCGAACAGACCCTGATCGATCCCCAGCTGCGGCCCTGGCTGGCCGGTAGCGGCCTGGCCCCGCTGCGCCTGCGCGGCGGCCGCACCCTGCTGCCGGTGGTGCAGGGCGGCATGGGGGTTGGCGTCAGCGCGCAGCGCCTGGCCGGGGCGGTGGCCGCGGCCGGCGCGATCGGCACGCTCAGCTCGGTGGACCTGCGCCGCCTGCATCCGGACCTGATGGCGCGCTGCGAGGGCCAGAACGCCGGCGAAGCAGCCAAGCGCGTGATCGAGGCCGCCAACCAGGAGGCGCTGGCGCGCGAGATCGCCGGCGCGCGCCGGCGCAGCGAGGGCCGCGGCCTGCTGGCGCTGAATGTGATGCGGGCGCTGAGCGACTACGCGGCCTCGGTGAAGACCGCGCTGCGCGAGGGCATCGATGTGCTGGTGGTCGGCGCCGGCCTGCCGCTGGACCTGCCCGAGCTGGCGCAGGACCATCCGGACACCCTCTTGATCCCGATCCTCAGCGACGCGCGCGGCGTGCAGCTGATCGTCAAGAAATGGGAGCGCAAGCAGCGCCTGCCGGACGCGATCGTGATCGAGCATCCGCGCCTGGCCGGCGGCCATCTCGGCGCGGCCAAGGTCGCAGACCTGAACGACCCGCGCTTCGACTTCGAGCGCGCGATTCCCGAGAGCCTGGAGTTCTTCGAGAAGGCCGGCCTCGCGGGCCGCATTCCGCTGATCGCGGCCGGCGGCATCCGCAGCCATGCCGAGATCCGCCGCCTGCAGGGCCTGGGCGCGGCCGCGGTGCAGCTGGGCACGCCCTTCGCGGTGACGGCCGAGGGCGATGCCCATCCCGAGTTCAAGCGCGTGCTGGCCGAAGCGCAGGAGGGCGAGCTGGTCGAGTTCACCAGCGTGGCCGGGCTGCCGGCGCGCGCGGTGGCCACGCCCTGGCTGCGCGGCTATCTGAAGGCCGAGGCCAAGCTGCAGGCGGTGGCCCAGGTCAAGGCGCGCTGCACCAAGGCCTTCGACTGCCTGGCCCAATGCGGGCTGCGCGACGGCCTGAAGGGCTGGGGCCAGTTCTGCATCGACAACCAGCTGGCCGCGGCGCTGCGCGGCGACGTGGCCAAGGGCCTGTTCTTCCGCGGCGCCGGCGCGCTGCCCTTTGGGCGCGAGGTGCGCTCGGTGCGCGAGCTGCTGGAGCGGCTGCTGGACGCACGCGGCGCGCCGGGCATGGCGTAACTGCAACACCTGACCCCCTGCGATCAGCGCGGCTTTGTGCGCGCCGCAACTTCAGGTTTACAATGAGAATCATTCGCAAGTAAGCGAAGCGAGTGCCGTCCAGGGCGCCCGCCGCCAGCCAGTGGCCGCCGTCGCGGTCCCGCCAGCATGTCTGACCCGATCCGCCCCGGATCGGGCCGGCGCCCCCGCGCCGCCGCCTCATCTCATTACTAAAAACCTCGTTAGGATTGCGAGCCATGCTGAAGAACAAGCTGCTGCTATTGCCCCTGGCGCTGCTGCTGGCCGTGCCGGCCCAGGCCCACCAGATCTGGATCGAACAGGATGCCGCCGGCGCCCGCCTGTATCTGGGCGAATTCGGCGAGAACCTGCGCGAGACCTCGCCGGGCATGCTGGACAAGTTCACGCAGCCCGCCGCGACCCTGATCACCGCCAAGGGCGATCTGCCGGCCCCGCTGGCCAAGCGCGCGAATGCCTTCGGCATTGATGCGCGTGCGATCTCCGGCGAGTCCATCGTCGCGCAGGAATCCGGCTTTCCCGGCTGGGAGCGCAAGCAGGGCGACAAGGTCGAGCGCCATGTCTGGATCCCGGCGGCGCGCTGGATCAGCGACTTCGCCGCGCGCGGCCCGAAGCTGGCTCTGGACCTGGTGCCCACCGGCAAGCCGGGTCAGTTCCAGGTGTTCTACAAGCAGCAGCCGCTGCCGGAAGCCAAGGTGCAGGTCGTCTCGGCCTCCGGCTGGGGCCGCGAGGTGCAGGCCGACAAGAGCGGCCTGCTGAGCGTGAGCCTGCCCTGGAAGAGCGCCTATGCACTCGAGGTCAAGCACACCGACAAGAACGGCGGCGACCGCAACGGCCAGGCCTGGGACGTCGGCCAGTTCGTCACCACCCTGAGCTTCAACGTGGCTCAGGGCATGGAATCGCCGCCGCTGCCGGCGCCCGCCAAGCCGACGCAGTAATCAGCCGCGCGGCCTCGAGCTGAGCCGGGCGTTCCGACGCCCGCCTCGCGGCTCACCCCATCCCCTTCGTTCGATCGCTGCCGGGCCCGTTTGGGCGCCGGCCTGGAGTTCCCATGTCCGAAATTTCCGGTGGCCGGCTGGCCGCAGGCGCGCTGCTGCTCGGCGCTTTCTCCCTGAATCCCCTGATGGCCGCGGCGCAGGAGGCCATTGCCGACACGCAGGTGGCCGCGCTCGACGCCAACGGCACGGCCCAGCTCGGCAAGGTGGTGATGACCGTCAATCGGGAGAGCAACCTCAGCCTGACCAAGATGGCCTTGACGCGCCGCGAGACGCCGCAGTCGCTGAGCCTGATGGATCGCCAGCGCATCGAGCTGGAATCGCTGCTGAGCATCAACGACGTGCTGCTGTTCACCCCCGGCGTGGTCGTCAGCTTCTATGACACGCAGCGCCCGCTGTACTAC
This sequence comes from Roseateles sp. DAIF2, assembly GCF_015624425.1. Lineage (NCBI taxonomy): Bacteria > Pseudomonadati > Pseudomonadota > Betaproteobacteria > Burkholderiales > Sphaerotilaceae > Roseateles > Roseateles sp. DAIF2. Next base: position 2,525,002 of record NZ_CP049919.1, read on the forward strand.
GCGCGCGGCTTCCAGATCACCGACTTCCAGGTCGATGGCGTGCCGACCTACAGCGGCAGCACCAACCAGGAATACGACACCGCGCTGTATGAGCGCATCGAGGTGATCCGCGGCGCCAACGGCCTGCTGTCGGGCCCCGGCAACCCCTCCGCCACTGTGAACATGGTGCGCAAGCGCGCCCACAAGGGCTTCGACGCCTCGGTGGTGCTCTCGGCCGGCTCCTGGAACAAGCAGCGCATCGAGGGCGACTTCAACACCTCGCTGAGCGCCGACGGCCGCGTGCGCGGCCGCCTGGTTGCGTCCTACCAGGACAGCGACAGCTTCCGCAAGCGCTACAACGAGGAGAAGGGCGCCTGGCTGGCCACGGTCGAGGCCGATCTGTTGCCCGGCACCACCCTGATCCTGGGGCATCAGAACCAGAACAACAATCCGGCCGGTGCGATCTGGGGCACGATCCCGCGCTTCGCGGCCGATGGCTCGCTCGCCAATCTGCCGCGCGAGACCAGCTTCTCGCCGCATTGGACCAAGTGGGAGCGCGAGTCCGGCACGACCTATGTCACCTTGGACCAGCGCCTGGGCGAAAGCTGGAGCCTGAAGGCGCTCTACAACCGCACCAAGGGCAGCTTCAACAGCCTGCGCGTCTATGGCGATGGCTATCCCGATGCCAAGACCGGCGCCGGCATGACCTTGCTGGCCGGCGTGGGCGAGGGCACCGACCTGCGTGACAGCCTGGACCTGTTCGCCACCGGGCGTTTCAGCCTGCTGGGCCGCGAACATGACCTGATGCTGGGCGCGACCTATTCCAAGCTGACGGCCGACACCCCGACCCTGAGCTCGGTGACCACCTGGAACTATCCTATCCCCAACCTCGCCACCTGGGACGGCAATGCGCCGCGGCCCAGCTACCAGCGCACCGGCGCCTCGCGCATCGCCACCACCGAGCAGAGCGGCATCTTCGCTTCGGCGCGCTGGCGCGTCGGCGATGCCATGTCGCTGATCACCGGGGTACGGGTCAGCAACTGGAAGACCGGCACCGACAACTACGGCATCAACGGCGCCTACACCAACACCAGTGGCGCCTTCCGGGTCAAGGACGAGGTCACGCCCTATCTGGGCCTGGTCTATGAGCTGAACAAGGAGTTCTCGCTCTACACCAGCTACACCGACATCTTCAAGCCGCAGAACCTCAAGGACAAGCAGCAGAACCTGCTGGCGCCGGTGCTGGGCAGCAACACGGAGCTGGGCATCAAGGGCGAGTTGCTGGACAAGCGCCTGGCCTTCAGCTTCGCGCTGTTCGAGGCCAAGCAGGACAACTACGGCGTGCTAGACCCGACGGTGTCCAAGGAAGAAAAGCAGCGCCTGGGCTTCGATCCCTATTACGGCGTCAATGGCACCAAGAGCCGCGGCTTCGAGCTGGACCTGAACGGCAGCATCCGAGCGGGCTGGACCGTCAACGCCGCCTTCTCCCAGACCAAGATCACGCGCAACCGGAACGACAAGATCTGGGCCAATCTGCCCGAGCATCAGCTGCAGCTCTCGACCAGCTACCAGCTGCCCGGGGCCTGGGAGCGCCTGACCGTCGGCGGCGGCCTGAACTGGCAGAGCAAGATCACCGGCTACGACATCCCGCACCCGACCCTGAAGACGGTGACGGTGACGCAGAAGGCCTACTCGGTCGTCAATCTGCATGCCAGCTACCGCATCAGCGAGCAGCTCAGCGCCACGCTGAGCCTGCGCAACGCGCTGGACGAGAGCTACTGGGCCAATCTGGACTACCCCAACTACGGCGAACCGCGCAATGTGCTCTTGAGCCTGCGCGCCCGCTTCTAAGCCATGGCGGCGGCGCAGAAGACCTGGCGCTACCGCGCGGCGGTGGGCTCGCGCGCCCTGGCGGCGCTGCTGGGCGGCTACCTGCTGGCGGCGGCGGTGGCCGCGGCCTGCGCGGTCTACCTGCCGCTGCTGACGCCGGCCCCGCGCAGCGAGGCCACGGTGGGCGGCGCGATGCTGGCCTACCTCGTCTATGCGCTGGCCTTCATGAGCGCCTTCGCCTGCCGCAGCGCCTGGCGTGCCTGGGCCTGGATCCTCGGCCCGGCGCTGGCGCTGGGCGGCGCGGTGCTGCTGCCGCGCTGGCTCTGAGCTGCCTCTCTCCCGACCCCCTCTCTTCCGATTCGTCCACACCATGAAACACACTCATTCGATGAGCCTGAGCCTGCTGGCCCTGCTGGTCGGCAGCGCCTGGGCCGGCGATGAAGCGCCGCTGATCGTGGCGTCCGCCGTGGCTGCCGACGTGGCGGCCACCAGCACCCTGCCGGTCGTGCGCCTGCAGGGCAGCAAGGAAAGCGCGACCGGCCCGGTCAAGGGCTTTGTCGCGCGCCGCGCCGGCAGCGGCCTGAAGAGCGACATCCCGCTGATCGAGACGCCCCAGTCGATCGCGGTGGTGACCGCCGACCAGATCGAGGCGCAGGGCGCCACCACCCTGCGCCAGACCATCGGCTACTCGGCCGGCGTGGTCTCGTCCTATTTCGACAGCCGCGTCGACAGCATCACCGCGCGCGGCGGCAATGTGGCGCAGTATCACGACGGCCTGCTGCGCAGCTACGGCACCTACAACACGGCAAGACCCGACCCCTACACGCTGGAGCGCGTCGAGCTGGTGCGTGGCCCGGCCTCGGTGCTCTACGGCCAGGGCAGCCTGAACGGCGTGCTGAACCTGGTGTCCAAGCGCCCGCAGTTCGAGACCCAGCGCGAGGTGCAGCTGCAGCTGGGTAGCTTCGAGCGCAAGCAGCTGGCCGTGGATCTGAGCGGGGCGCTGAGCGAGCAATGGGCCTACCGCCTGGTGGCGATCAAGCGCGACAGCGGCAGCCAGGTCGACCATGTGAAGGACGACCGCCTGGTGCTGGCACCCTCGCTGACGTGGCAGCCCAGCGCCGCCACCACGCTGACCCTGCAGGCCCTGCATCAGCGCGACAAGAGCGGCTCGCTGATCGGTTTCTTCCCCTGGCAGGGCACCAGGCTGCCGAACGGCGCGCCGGGTCAGATCCCGACCTCGACCTTCATCAGCGAGCCGGGCTGGGATGCCTACGACACCGACCAGGATTCGGTCGGCTATCTGTTCAGCCACCGCTTCGACAATGACTGGACCCTGCGCCAGAACCTGCGCTACACCGAAAGCGCGGTCGACTACCGCACCATCTACACCAGCTTCACCGCCACCGGCCGGCCGGTCTTCAATGCCGATGGTCGCCGCGTCGAGCGCGACCTGGTCTGGCAGCTCAACGGCGGCACGATGGCCCTGCTGGACACCCAGCTGGAAGGCAAGCTGCGCTTCGGCGGCTGGCAGCACCAGATCCTGGTGGGCCTGGACGCGCAGAAGAACGACAGCACGCAGCGCAGCTTCCGCGGCCGCGCGCCGGCGATCGATGTCTATGCGCCGATCTACGGCAACTTCACCGCGCCGAGCGCGATGCCGGCCAAGCAGCCGACGGTGGACCAGCACCAGCTGGGCCTGTATCTGCAGGACCATGTGAAGTTCGACGAGCGCTGGGTCGCGGTGCTGGGCCTGCGCCATGACCGCGCCAAGACCGATACCGAGGGCCGCCCGGCGGCCAAGGTGGACGACAAGGCCACCAGCAAGCGCGCCGGCCTGCTGTACCTGGCCGAGGGCGGCATCTCGCCCTATGTCTCCTACACCGAGTCCTTCCTGCCGCTGGGCGGCGTCGACTTCTACGGCAACCCGTACAAGCCGCAGGTCGGCGAGCAATGGGAGGCGGGCATCAAGTGGCAGCCGGCCGACAAGCGCCTCTCGGCCAGCGCCACCGTCTACGACCTGCGCGACACCAACCGCAAGACCAGCGATCCGAGCCAGCCGCTGAACAGCCTGCAGATCGGCGAGGTGCGGGTGCGCGGCCTGGAGCTGGAAAGCACGGGCAGCCTGGCGCAGGGCGCCGGCGGGCGCTGGGACTGGAGCCTGGGCTATGCCTATACCGACGCCAAGATCACGCGCAGCAATGGCGGCGACCAGGGCCAGGCGGTGGCCGGCGTGGCGCGCCACACCGGCTCGGCTTGGCTGACCCATCACTTCAGCCTGGCCGGCCGCGAGGGCTTCAGCGCCGGTGCCGGGGTGCGCTACCTGGGCGGCTCCTGGTCCGGCACGCCGCTGATCAGCACGCCCGCGGCCACCCTGGTCGACGCGATGATCGCCTACGACCATGGCGACTGGCGCCTGGCGCTGAACGCGGTGAACCTGACCGACAAGGTGCAGATCACCCAATGCCTAGCGCGCGGCGACTGCTTCTATGGGCAGCGCCGCACCGTCAATGCCACCATGACCTACCGCTTCTGAGCATGAGAGCCGATGGTGCGCGCGAGGGGCTGCGCCAGGCGATGGCCTGGCTGCATACCTGGGTGGGCCTGCTGCTGGGCTGGTTGCTGTTCGCGATCTTCCTGACCGGCACCCTGGCCTTCTTCAAGCAGGAGCTGAACCAGTGGAGCCGGCCGGAGCTGCTGGCGCATGGCCCCACCGGCGCGCTGGATGCCGCGCAGCTGGCGCGGGCCGAGGCGCGGCTGCACGAGCTGGCCCCGGCCGCGCAGAGCTGGCGCCTGAACGCGGCGGACGAGCGCCGGCCGCTGGCCCAGCTGAGCTGGCGCGAGGCGGGCAAGCCGGGCCAGCGCGCGCGCACCGAGCAGCGCTGGCTCGACCCCGAGAGCGGCGCGGCGCTGCAGGCGCGCTCCACCTTCGGCATCGGCGAGTTCTTCTACCGCTTCCACTTCGAGCTGCGCTCGGCCCAGCAGAGCCGCTGGATCCTGGAGGGGCGCTGGGCGATCGGGCTGGCGACCCTGTTCATGTTCGTCGCGCTGCTCAGCGGCATCGTCACGCACCGGCGCTTCTTCAAGGACTTCTTCACCTTCCGCCCGCGCGCCAAGGCCGCGCAGCGCGCCTGGCTGGACGCGCACAACATCAGCGGCGTGCTGGTGCTGCCCTTCTATCTGATGATCACTTTCAGCGGGCTGATGATCTTTCACACGCTCTACATGCCGGCCGGCATCGCCGCGGTCTACGGCGCCAAGGGCGGCAGCTATTTCAACGAGCTGGCCGGCGACCCGCTGCCGCGCGGCCGCGGCCTGAACGCCAAACCCGGCGAGGGCCAGGTCTTGCCACAGGTCGGCGAGGCGCGCTGGCAGGCGCTGCTGGCCGAGGTGCGGCGCGAATGGCCGCAGGGCCGCATCGAGGTGGTAGCCCTGCTGCGCGAGGGCGGCCAAACCCTGGTGGAGTTCGGCCGCCACGAGGGCGACCGGCTGCAGTACCGCAGCCCGCGCCTGCTGTTCGACGCCGCCAGCGGCCAGCGCCAGCATCTGGCCGACACCGCGGCCCCGGCCGCGCGCAGCTATGGCGTGCTCTACGGCCTGCACATGGCGCGCTTCGCCGATCTGCCGCTGCGCTGGCTGCTGTTCGGCTTCGGCCTGCTGGGCAGCGCGATGATCGCCACCGGCCTGCTGCTGTGGAGCGTCAAGCGCGCGGCCGACGACGAGCGCCGCCGCCGCGCGCGGCCCTTCGGGCGGCGCCTGGTCGACACCCTGAACCTGACGGCGATCGCCGGCCTGCCGCTGGCGATCGCGGCGATCTTCTATGCCAACCGCCTGCTGCCGTTGGAGCTGGCCGAGCGGCCGGACTGGGAGCTGAAGTGCTTTTACCTGGCCTGGGGCGCGAGCCTGCTGCTGGCCGCCGCGCTGCCGGATCGGCGCGGCTGGCGCGCGCTGTTCGGCCTGGCCGCGCTGGCCTTCGCGGGCCTGGCGCTGGGCTTCGCCGGGCCCTGGCCGATCCAGGCCTCGCTGGGCGCCGCGGCCCTGCTGCTGGGCGGCCTGGCCTGGCGCTGCGGGCCGTGCCCGACGGGCGAGAAGAAGAAGGCTGCCGGTGGCACCACCACGCCGCTGTCGGCCGAGGGAGCCTGAGCGATGCTGCTGCACCAGATCCTGTGTTCGCTGGTGGCCTTCGCGCTGCTGTGTCTGGCGATGGAACGCCATCATGAGGACGCGCTGGGCCAGGCCCCGAGCCTGCGCCGGCGGCGCGCGCTGCGGGGGCTGGCGCTGCTGGCCTTCGTCGCCTCGACCTGGACCCTGTCGGCGCGGCCGGACTGGGGTGTGGCCTGGGCCGAATGGACGGCCCAGCTCTCGCTGGCCGCCTTTGCCGTGGTCGCGCTGGCCACCTGGCGGCCGGCCTGGATGCTGCCGGTGGCCTGGAGCTGCGGTGCCGCCGCATTGCTGCTGGGAGCGCTCAGCGGGTAAGCTCGGCCCGATGTACACCCTGTTTGGCAGCCAAGGTTCGGGTTCGGCCATCGTCGAGCTGGCGCTGGAGCGCGCGGCGCGCCCCTTTCGCGTGTTGCGCGCCAGCTCCTGGGAGCCCGATTCGGCGCAGGAGGAGCTGCGGCGCCTGAACCCGCTGATGCAGATCCCGACCCTGGTGCTGCCGGACGGCTCGGTGCTGACCGAAAGCGCCGCGATCCTGATGCATCTGGGCCTGACCCATCCGGCCTCGCGCCTGCTGCCGGCCGAGCCCTCGGCCTGCGCCCAGGTGCTGCGCGGCCTGGTCTTCATCGCGGCCAACTGCTACAGCGCGATCTCCATCCTCGACTTCCCGCAGCGCTACTGCGCGGAGATCGACGAGGCGACCCAGCAGCGCATCCAGCGCGGCACGCGCGCGCAGCTGCATCGCCAATGGGAGGTGTTCGCCGACCAGTTCCCCGGCGCGCCCTTCCTGAACGGCGCCGAGCCCGGTGCACTGGATTTCATGGCGGTGGTGGTGTCCCGATGGTCGGGCAGTCGCGCGCATCTGGCCGCCGCGCGGCCCGCGTTTCACGAGTTGTTGCAAAAGCTGGAGGCCCGGCCGGAGCTGGCGGCGGTGTTTTCGCGCCACTGGCCGGTGGTTTGAGCGTCCAATCGGGCAATTGCTCACATCTTGGGCCGATCGGATCAAGGCGGGGATCGTGCGCTTTGCCACAATCCGCGCCCGGAGGTGACAAGACATGCGACTGCGTGCGATCGTGTTGGGAGTGGCCCTTCTTGGTGGCTTGAATGCCGCCGCCTGGGCCCAGATCAAGATCGGCCAGACGGCCGGCTTCACCGGGGCCGTGGCCGCCGGGGTCAAGGAGGTGACGGACGGCGCCAAGCTGTACCTCGATGCCGTCAATGCCCAGGGCGGCGTGGCGGGCCAGAAGATCGAGCTGGTCTCGCTGGACGACAAGTTCGACCCCAAGCTCAGCGCGCCGAACGCCAAGCAGCTGATCGACCAGGGCGTGCTGGCCCTGTTCCTGACGCGCGGCACGCCGCAGAGCCAGGCCATCCTGCCGCTGCTGGCCGAGCACAAGCTGGCCCTGATCGCGCCCTCGACCGGCGCAATGCTGCTGCACCGGCCGGTGAATCCCTTTGTCTTCAATGTGCGTGCGACCTATCAGCGCGAGGCGGAGCGCGCGGTCCAGCATCTGGCCGGCATGGGCGTGACCCGCATCGGCCTGGTGCAGGTGGACGACAGCTTCGGCGACGACGGTGCCACCGGCGCGCTGAAGGGCCTGCAGACCGCCCGCCTGCAGCCGACCGTGCATCTGAAATACGCGCGCGCCAAGCCCGAACTGGCGCCGCTGATGAAGCAGGTGGCGCAGGCCGATGTGCAGGCGCTGGTCTTCATCGGCGCGGCCGAGCCGACCGCCGATGGCGTGGAGGCGCTGCGCGCCGCCGGCTCGAACGCGCAGCTGGTGACCCTGTCCAACAATGCCTCGTCTGGTTTCATCAAGGCGCTGAAGGGCCAGGCGCGCGGCGTGATCGTCAGCCAGGTGTTCCCGTCCGAGCGCTCGCTGAACACGCCGCTGGTGCGCGAGGCCCAGGGCCTGGCCAAGGCGCGCGGCACCGAGCTGACGCCGCAGAACCTGGAAGGTTTTGCCGCGGCCAAGGTGCTGGTCGAGGGTCTGAAGAAGGCCGCAAAGGACAAGGACCTGAGCCGCGGCGGCCTGCTGCGCGCACTGGACAACCTGGGCAAGTTCGACATCGGCGGCCTGGAGGTCAACTTCAACCCCGGCGACCACACCGGCCTGGACTACGCCGACGTCTCAATCATCGGGCCGGATGGGAAGTTCTGGCGGTGAGATAGATAGCCCACCCCCTACCGGCTGCGCCGGCCCCCTCAAGGGGGCGCGTCCGGAGGCCCGGCGGAGCCGGAGCCTCGGACGCCGCTGGGGAATACGATCGTCGTTCTCGATGTGCGTTGAAAGGCCGCTTCAGCGATATCGCGACCAGAGGATCCTTGCGGCGGGAGGTGCGGCATTGCCACCCTGGCCGCCACCCGGTGTGAAGGTGCTGGGCAGGTTGCGCAGGTCGATCGTGGTGCTGGCGCCGAAGCTGTTGTTGCCGGTGCCATTGCCCATCCGAGCTGCCACCACATGGCCATGCACGACGGTGCTGCCGCCGGTCTGCAGCAGGTCGCCGGCCAGCACGTCGCCGTAGACATGGTTGGCGGCACTGAGGTCGATGCGGCCGCCGCTGTACTTGCCCGAGGGGCCGATGCCGCCCGCGGCGAAGGCGATGTTGCCCAGCGGCTGCGGCGTCAGTTCGGCGCTGCCGGCCTTGCAGTAGCCCTTGGGGCGCAGGCCCGGGAACAAGCTGTTGTTGCAGACCTTGGCATAGCCGGCGTAGTTCAGCGCCTCGGTGGTGTTGTTGCCGGCGGTCGTGATGTTGCCGCTGGCCATGAAGCTGTTTGCGTAGCTGCCCTGGCCCGCGCTCAGATTGCCTTCGAACCAGGCCACGCCCGGTGCCATCGACTGGCCGGCCAGGCTCCAGGTGCCGTTGCTGTAGGACAGGCAGCTGTTGTGCTCCGAATGGCCGGCGCAGATCTTGGCCACGCAGTCGCTGGCGCTGAAGTTGGCGCCGCTCCTGCACAGCCAGTCCTGCTTGTCGGCCTGCCCGGCCAGGAAGTAGCGGCCGTCGGGAATGCCTTCGACCTGGTTGACGGTGACGATGGTCCGATTGTCCGTGTCGCGTTCGAAGCGGTAGTTGGCCGCGGCACGGTACTCGTACACGTCGACGCGCGGCCGGCTGATCGTCTGCTGGGTGCGCGGGGTCAATGCCACCACCAGGCCCGGCACATGGTTCATCCTGACCTGTGTGTTCCAGCCCGGCACCGTCAGGTTCTGGCCGTACTGACCGCTGGCCACTGCGCCGTTGCTGCCCTCGGTATAGCTGCCCTGCACCAAGGCAGAGCCGCTGATCTGCGAGTTGACGGCGACGACGCTGCCCTTGGTCTTGAGGTCGGTGACCTTGGCGTTGCTGCCCAGCTTCACATCGCCGATCGCGGACAGGGTCGGCACCTCATTGCTTTCCAGGCTGATCTTGCCGTTGGCGAACAGGGTGCTGGCCTTGACGCCACCGCTGAGCGTGATGTCGCCCATCGCTTCCAACTGCCGGTAGTTGCCGCTGCCACTCAGGCTGATGTTCCCTTCGGAGAAAACAGTGTCGATGCTGGTGGAGCCACCCAGAGTGACATTGCCGGTGGCGTAGAGCTCATGGATGCCGTTCAGGCTGCCGGCGCCTTGCACCTTGCCATCGACGATCATTCGGGCCTTCTCCTTGCCCAGCACCTTGAGGTCACCGGACAGATCCAGGTTGCCCTTGATGTTGACCGCGTCGTTGCCGCTTTGCCCGCCGCCGCCGGGCTGACCGGTGGCGCAGTAGACCAGCTGCAGCAATGAATTGGCGCCACCGCTGGCACCTCTCAGATTGGCATCGACGCGGGTGCCGCCCTGGCATAGCGGATCCGCCGCGGTCACGGCGGTGACGGTGGCGTTGATGCCCTGAAGGCCCTGGAAGGCGACCGGTGCATTGGCCGGTATCGTGGATGCCTGCGCCGCGCCGCTCTGGGCCAGGTACTGGCGCAACGCCTCGGCGCCGTTCCAGGCGCGCAGCTGGGCCTGGGTCTGGGCATGCACGGTCTGTGACTGCGACTGCGAGCCGCGTACCTGCGAGGCCGCACCCAGCACCAGGGCCATCAGGCCCAGGCCCAGCAGCATCATGAACAGCACCGAAGCCACGCCTTGTTGGCAAGGCTTGGTCACGGGCGGTGAAACTTGGGTGACGGTCTTGTTCATTGGAGAAAGTTGGCCAGGCAGGACAGGTAGCGATTGCCGCTGCCTTCGACGCTGCCGCCGTAGGTCAGCCCGACCCGCACCGCCGCGCTGGGTGCCGTCTGGCCGGTCATCGCCTCGGGCAGAGCGCCATAGGGCCAACAACTGCCGATGTTGACCTGCACGTCCAGCGCCACCGGTTGTTGCAGTAGATTGGGGCCCACCAGGCTGCGACGCTGCCAGCCGAGCTGAGGCCAGTTGGCCGCCAGCGCTTGACAGTCGCCCTGGAAGCTCAGCAGTACGAAGGTGTTGTCACCGGGCTCGGATAGCAGGCCTTGGCAGACCCGTACGTTCGGGGCTGCCGCCAGTGTCCGGTTGGTGACCCAGAGCAGGGCATTGCCCTGAAGCACCGCGCCACTGCCCAGGGGCAGCACAGGAGTGCCTTGCAGGCGATTGCCGTCGAGTCGGGCATTGCTCAACAGCACCAGATGCTGGGCCGAGCTGGCATCGGCAATGCCAAAGCCGGCCTCCTGCAGCGCGATCTGGGCTGCCAACAGGCCGGAGGCCAACTGACCATCCAGCTGGCTGGCCGGGATCACGCCACGCGGGCCGGCGGCCTGCTGGAGTGCGGTCCGATACAGGGCCATGCCGGCGACCACCGCCAGCATCGAGATCAGCATGCCCACCATCAGGGCCACCAGGCTGGCCCCGGCCTGACGGCGCTGGCGCAAAAGGGGAAGGAGGGGGCGCTGCTTGCTCATGCCTCAGTTCCTCAGGGTCAGGGTGCCGGGGCCTAGCAAGGTTTCGGCCCTGACCTCGTACTGCAGCTGCACCGACGTCGTGTTGCGCTCGATGTTGTCGATGGTGACGATCACCGGGACCACGCGGCAGGTCCGGTTGACGTCGTCGATGCTCAGGTTGGGCCCCAAGGGCAGGTCGCGGCTGCTGGTGGTCTCGCCGGCGTTGGGGCAGCCCTGGGCCATGCCGTTGGTCTGGAGGTCCGCGCGCACGCCTTGCACCGCGAGGCTCTGGGCCTTGTGGAACTTGCTGGCCATCATCGTGCGGCCCAGCGCATGGGCCATGCCCAGGCCCAGCACGCTCAGCAGCACCATGGCGACCAAGGCTTCTACCAGCGAGACGCCGCGCTGGCGCTGCTTGTCAATTGAGCGTGCCATCGATCGGTTCCTGATTGCGGCTGATGGTGTAGTTGAGATTCATGCCGCAGTTGATGCCGGCAACCGAGCTGGGCAGCAATTGGCCGGCGCTGTCCATCGCTAGGCAGGCGTCGTTGGGCTCCTGGTTCTGGAACTGGATGCCTGCGGTTGGCCGCCCCAGCCAGAGTGCGTTGGCGCAATTGCGCTGGGCCGGCGCAGCGCCGAAGACGCACAACTGGCCGTTCAGGCTCAGCAGCACGGCCGCGGGTTGCCCCATCGGCTGGCCGTTGGGATTGCGCAGCGCCCGGGCCTTCAATTCGCTCATGGCCTGGTTCAGCAGCGCCTGGCTTTGGCGCATCGCGGTTTTGTCGAGCCAGACCCGGTTCAACGCGGTGCCGCCGACCGCTAGCAGCATGGTCAGCGCAAGCGCCATCATCAGTTCGACCAGGCCGATACCGCGCTGCGGGGCCCTCGTCACCATGCCGTGAAGCCGCAGGCCGCACTGGCCGAGCTGACATTGGCCTCGGTCAGGCTCATCGTGCAGCCAGCCAGGCGGCCCCGGCCGGTAGCGGTCAAGGTGTAGGCATTGGCGGTGCTGACCAGGGTGTAGCGGAAATGGGCCTTCTGGGTCGGCGACCAGCCGGAGAACTTGGCCGTGGTGGCCTCGGTGTCGGCGGGATTTACCGGATAACCCAGCTGCAGTTGGAACTGGTTCTGCAGGTTCAGCGCCAGCGCAGCCAGATCGGCGCTGGCGTCGCGGGCGCGGCTCTTGTCGATGAAGCTGGTGTAGCTGGGGATGGCCACCGCGGCCAGGATGGCCGCGACGACCACCGCGACCATCAGTTCGACCAGGGTGAAACCGGCCATGCCGCCGGTGCGGCGGCGGTGGTCTTGCATCGTTCTTCTTCGCATCGCTAACAACCCTCCATCCCTCTGCGGACCCGTCCTGGTTCTTCGCGTGTGGGCGAGACCGGATCGAATGATTGGTATCGTGTTTTGAACACCAGACGAATACCAATTTTAGCGAGCGAAACAATTCATTACCTTGGTGGCGGTCAAGCAATGCCCGGCGGCCGTGCATTTGTGCGCAGGGCAGCCGTCTTGTGGCGCGTCCGGCAAGGCCGGCTTGTGTCCAAACGAAGGGCGGGCGGCCGGGCGGCTTTCTACAATGCCGCGGATGTCTTCCGAACCCAAGCCGCTGTGGCCAGGTCTGGCACTCGCCTCGATGGGGGCGGTGGCCTTCTCCGGCAAGGCCATCATCGTCAAGCTGGCCTACCGCCACGGCGTCGATGCGGTCACCCTGATCATGCTGCGCATGCTGTTCGCGCTGCCCCTGTTCCTGCTGCTGTCCTGGTGGGCCGGGCGCGGCAAGCCGGCGCTGACGCGGCGCGACTGGATCGCGATCCTGGGCCTGGGCTTCTCCGGCTACTACCTGGCCAGCTTCCTGGACTTCGCCGGCCTGGCCTATGTATCGGCCAGCTTCGAGCGGCTGATCCTTTATCTGAACCCGACCCTGGTGCTGTTCCTGGGCTGGATCCTGTTCAAGCGCCGGGTGACCGGGCGGCAGCTGATCGCGCTGGGCGTCAGCTATGCCGGCGTGCTGCTGGTGTTCGGCCAGGAGCTGCAACTGCAGGGCAGCCATGTCGCGCTGGGCGCGGGGCTGGTGTTCGGCAGCGCGGTCAGCTATGCGCTCTACCTGGTCTACAGCGGCGAGGAGGTCAAGCGCCTGGGCGCGATGCGCCTGACCGGCCTGGCGACGACCGTGGCCTGCCTGCTGTGCATCGGCCAGTTCCTGCTGCTGCGCCCGGTCTCGGGGCTGGCGGCGCTGGCGCCCGAGGTCTGGTGGCTGTCGCTGCTGAACGCGACCGCCTGCACCTTCGCGCCGGTGCTGATGGTGATGATGGCGATCGAGCGGGTCGGCGCGACGATCGCGGCCCAGACCGGCATGATCGGCCCGATGTCCACGATACTGATGGGCGTGTGGATCCTCGGCGAGCCCTTCACCCCCTGGGTGGCGGCCGGCACGGTCCTGGTGTTGGGCGGCGTGTGGCTGCTGACCAAATGGAGATAGGCGAAGTATGGATTTCGGACTGAAGGGCCGCTGGGCCCTGGTATGCGCGGCCAGCAAGGGCCTGGGCCGCGGCTGCGCCGAGGCGCTGGCGGGCGAGGGCGTCAATGTGGTGATCACGGCGCGCGGCGCCGAGGCGCTGGAGGCGACGGCGGCGGCGATCCGCGCCGCCTACCCCGGCGTCGACGTGCGCACGGTGGCCGGTGACATCGCGACGCCTGAGGGCCGCGCCGCCGCGCTGGCGGCCTGCCCGCAGGTGGACATCCTGGTCAACAACGCCGGCGGCCCGCCGCCCGGCGATTTCCGCGACTGGGGCCGCGAGCAATGGCTGGCGGCGCTGGAGGCGAACATGCTGACCCCGATCGAGCTGATCAAGGCCACGGTGGATGGCATGGCCGAGCGCGGCTTCGGCCGCATCGTGAACATCACCTCGGGCGCGGTGAAGGCGCCGATCGACACGCTGGGCCTGTCCAACGGCGCGCGCTCGGGCCTGACCGGCTTCGTCGCCGGCCTGGCGCGCCAGCCTCGCCTGGCCGGCCGCAACGTGACCCTGAACAACCTGCTGCCCGGCGCCTTCGATACCGAGCGCCTGCAGAAGACCCTGGCCGCCGGCGCGGCCAAGAGCGGCCAGGCGGCCGACGAGGTGGCCGCCAAGCGCCGCGGCGCGATCCCGGCCCAGCGCTTCGGCAGCGCGGCCGAGTTCGGCGCGGTCTGCGCGATGCTGTGCAGTCAGCAGATGGGCTATCTGACCGGGCAGAACATCCTGCTGGACGGCGGGGCCTACCCGGGTACGTTCTGAAGTACTGGCCAAGTCGTTCGCCGGGCTGCCCCAAGAACGACTTGCGCCCCCTCGGGGGGCGGCCCGTTGTGACGGGCCGGGGGCAGATATGTTTTACTGTTTGCGGACCAGCACCTTCTTGACCCAGCCCTCGCCCTTGCCGGACTGGACCTTCAGGTAGCCGTCGCGCTCCTCGCCGAGATAGAGCACCTCGTCGCTGCGCGCCAGGGTCTGCAGCTCCGGCGCGCCCTCGCGCGGCTGGCGCAGCACCTTGGCGCCGCCGATCTTGGGCACCATCACATCGCCCTCGGCCGCGGCATTGGCCTGCACGCTGCCGGCCGCGTTGCGCTGCGAGGCCTCGCCGGCGCGCGCCTGGATCAGCGAGGGGTTGCTGCGGATCGCCCGCACGATGTTGTTCCAGTTGTCGATGAAGGAGGCGACAATCACCTTGCCCTCGTTGGTGTTCGAGTAGCCGCCCAGGGCCGCGCCGCCCCCGCCACCGAACAGCGCGCCACCGAGTGAGAAATCGGCCTTCTCGGCGCTGCCCTCGGCCGCCGCGACCTGGATGCCGGAGCGCGAGTCGGACAGCAGCAGACTGGTCTGCGCCTGCTTGAACTTGAGCCCGCCGGCGATGCCGCCGATCAGCCGCCCGGCGCTGCCGCCGAAGGCGCCCAGCAGGCCGCCGCCGATGCCGCCGGCATTGTTCTCGCTGAACACCACATTGGGCGTGACCAGGAAATCGGCCGTCACCATCTGGCCGCGGCCGATGTTCTGGTCGGCCTGCAGCTGGCCGGACTGGGCCAGCGCGCGCTCCTGCATCATGTTCTGCATCGCCATGCCGCGCTCGACCACCTGGAAGCAGTTGGACTGCTGGATTAGCATGCGGATCACGCTGGTCGGCGAGCCCAGCTGGTAGCGCTGCAGCGCCATCGCCAGCGAGGATTGCGGCTCGACCACCGCGATCGTGCCCTTGGGGGCATCGCAGCGCTCCAGTTCGGCCGAGGCGTTGTGCGCGCCTTCGGGGCCGGCGCTGCCGGTGGCCTTGGAGCCGCCCTTGCCCAGCTCCTGGGCGGGCGCGGCGAGCGTCGTCATCAGCATCAGGGCGCCGGCCAGGGCGCGCCATGGATGGGTCTTCAGCAAGGAAGGCATACATCACCTCCGGTTCGCGAACGACCGGATGATTTTAGGCCCGTGCTGACGTTTGCTTACAGACTTCGATCTGGGGATCTGGCCGGCCGTGCCGACACCACGATGCCGGCGGCGATCAGCGCGAAGGCCAGGCCGTGGTACCAGGCCGGCCATTCGCCCAGCAGGGCGGCCGACATCAGCGCGGCGAACACCGGCGTCAGGTTGACGAAGAAGCCGGCCAGGGTCGGCCCGGCCTCGGCCACGCCCTGGCCCCAGCAGCGGTAGGCGATCAGCGAGGGGCCGATTGCGACATAGGCCAGGGCCAGGGCAAGACCTGGCCCCCAGACCAGCGGCTGCTCGGTCCAGCTCTGCTCCAGCCCGGCGCTGCCGGCCGCGAACAGCAGGCCGAACACCAGCTGGCTCATCATCGTCTCGGCCCAGTTCCAGGCGGGCTTCTGCTCGCCTTGCATATGCGCCGGCGGGCGCGCCAGCAGCCAGCTGTAGACCGCCCAGGAGAAGATCGCCAGCAGCATCAGCAGGTCGCCCGGCAGGAACTGCAGCTCGCGCAGGCGCTCCAGCTGGCCATGGGTGATCACCAGCGCCACGCCCAGCAGCGATAGCAGCGCGCCCCAGAACTGCTGGCGCGAGGGCCGCACGCCGTACATCAGCGCGCCGACCGCCAGCATCCAGACCGGCATGCTGGCCGTGATCAGGGTGACGTTCAACGCGGTGGAGCTGCGCAGCGCCTGGTACTGCAGCGCGTTGTAGCAGCCCATGCCCAGCACGCCGATCAGCAGCAGATAGGGCCAGCGCGCCAGCAGCGCGGCCGGCCGGCGCAAGAGGCGCCAGGCCAGCGGCAAGAGCAGCAGGAACACCAGGGACCAGCGCATCGCATTGAGCAGCAGCGGCGGCACGCTGGTCGACACCATGCGGCCGACGACGGCATTGCCGGCCCACATCAGCGGCGGCAGGGTGAGCAGCAGGGCCAGGCGGGGCGTCAGCATCACGGTCGTCGTCGGCAAGGATGGACAAAGGCTGGCACGATAGCGGAGTTCATCTATTCCCCATCAGGAGCAAGCCCATGAGTCGTGGCGAAAAAGCCGTCCAGATCGAGGCCCCGGGCGGGCCTGAGGTGCTGCACTGGGTCGATGTCGAGGTCGGCGCGCCCGGTCCCGGCGAGGTCCGCATCCGCCATCAGGCCCTGGGCCTGAACTACATCGACGTCTACCACCGCAGCGGCGCCTACCCGCTGCCGCTGCCGGCACGCCTGGGCATGGAGGCCGCGGGCATCATCGAGGCGGTGGGCGAGGGTGTCACGCATCTGGAGGTCGGCGACCGCGCCGCCTATGCCAGCCAGCCGCCCGGCGCCTATGCGACGGCGCGCGTGATGCCGGCGCGTTGCGTTGTGCGATTGCCGGAGGCCATCGACTTCGAGACCGGCGCTGCGATGATGCTGAAGGGCCTGACCGCGCAATACCTCTTGCGCCGCACGCTGCCGCAGGGCGGGCTGGCGGCGGGGGACTTCGTGCTGTTCCATGCCGCGGCCGGCGGGGTCGGCCTGATCGCCTGCCAATGGGCGAAGGCGCTGGGCCTGAACCTGATCGCCACTGCCGGCTCGGACGAGAAATGCGCGCTGGCGCTGCGCTCCGGCGCGGCCCATGCGATCAACTACCGGCGCGAGGACTTCGCCGCGCGGGTCAAGGACATCACCGACGGCCGCGGCGTCAAGGTGGTGTACGACTCGGTGGGCCTGGACACCTTCGAGGGTTCGCTGAACAGCCTGGCGCCCTTTGGCCTCCTGGTCAGCTTCGGCAATGCCTCGGGCTTCGCGCCGCCGCTGCAGCTGGGCCAGCTGGCGGCCAAGGGCTCGCTCTATGTGACGCGGCCGACCCTGTTCACCCATCTGAGCTCGCGCGAGATCACGCAGGAGATGGCCGACGACCTGTTTGCGGTGGTGGGCAGCGGCGCGGTGAAGATCCATGTCGAGCAGCGCTATCCGCTCGAGCAGATCGTCCAGGCGCATCGGGACCTGGAGGCCCGCAAGACCATCGGTTCAGGCGTGCTGCTGGTCTGAGGCGGCCGCGGCCAGCGCGGGCTGGCCGTTCAGCGACGCCGGCGTGCCGGCCGCGGGCTGCTGGCCGCGCTGCAGGCTCAGCTCGAAGCTGAAGCAGGAGCCGGTGCCGGGCTGGCTTTCCACCGCGACCCGGCCGCCCATCAGGTTCACCAGGCGCTGCACGATGGTCAGGCCCAGGCCGGTGCCGCCGTAGCGGCGCGTGATGCTGCCGTCGGCCTGGGTGAAGGGGTCGAAGATCTGCGCGATCTGCTCGCGCGTCATGCCGATGCCAGTGTCATGCACCGAGAAGCGCAGCTGCGCCGGGGTCTCGCAGGCGCTGCCGTCGTCGATGCGCTGCACCTCCAGCCGCACCTCACCCTTCTCGGTGAACTTCAGCGCATTGCCGACCAGGTTCACCAGCACCTGGCGCAGGCGCAGCGCATCGCCCAGCACATGCAGGGGCACGCCGGGCTGCACACGCGCATGCAGGCCGATGCCTTTCTCATGCGCATGCAGCAGCAGCGGCTGCAGCGCCTCGCGCAGGCAGTCGTGCAACGAGAAGGGGTGTTGTTCGATCTGCACCCGGCCGGCCTCGATCTTGGCCACGTCCAGCAGGTCGTTGATGATGACCATCAGGCCCTTGGCCGAGTTGTGCGCCAGCTCGATGAACTTGCGCTGGCGTTCGGACAGCTCGGTCTGCAGCACCAGTTCGGTCAGGCCCAGTACGCCGTTCATCGGCGTGCGGATCTCATGGCTCATATTGGCCAGGAAGCTGCTCTTGGCCTGGCTGGCGGCCTCGGCCGCCTCGCGCGCCGCCTCCAGCGCGGCCTGGCTGGCCTTCAGGTCGGCGATGTCGCGCGCATTGAACTGCATCACCAGCTCGCCGGTCACCGGGTCGCGCATCGGCCGCGCGTCGACGCCATGCCAGCGCCGCCCGCCGGTGGTGATGAGCTCCAGGTCGGCGGCGAAGCTGTGGCCGCGTTGCACCTGACCGAAGATGCGCCGCGCCAGGTCGGGGTCCGGGAACATCGCCAGGAAGGCCTTGTTGCCGCGCTCCTCGCCGAGGGCGAAGGCGGTGGCCGCGGCCGGGTTGCGCATCAGCACCGAGCCGTCCTTCAGGCTGAACATCGCGATGCGCACCGAGGTGTGCTGCAGCGCCTCGACGCCGCGCAGCATGCTCTTGTCGACGCCGGCCGGCAGCGCGTCGGCCGCGAACAGGATCACCTGGCGCCGGTCCGGGGTGCGCATGCCGCGCGAGACCAGCAGCACCGTGGTGGCCTGGCCGCGGGGGTAGAGCGTCCATTGCTCGCGCACGATCTTGCCCTGCACATGGTCGGCCGCGGTGACCGCCAGGCGCTCCTTGACCATCGGGCTGGTGTCGGAGAAATCGCGCGAGAGGAATTCCTCGGCGCTCTCGGCGCGCCAGAAGGACAGCGCCGCCGCGTTCGCCCAGAGATTGCGCTGATGCTCCTGGTCGAACACCCACATGGGCACGTCGAGCCAGTCGTAATGCGTCAAGCTGGAGAAATCAAGCATGGGCGGCGTGGTTTGCAAGCGCCGCATTGTCGCCGCTGGCGCGTGACAGGCCCTCGGGATTTTCGCGCTGTCGTGTTCAGTCCATCACGGCGGCGCGGTATGCATGCCAGCTCGCATGGCCCAGCAGCGGGCCGACCAGCAGCAGGCCGGCGAAGCCCGGCAGCAGGGCCAGCAGCACCAGGGCGGTGATCAGCGCCCCCCACCAGAGCATCACCCCGGTCTGGGTCAGCACCAGGCGCAGGCTGGTCAGGGCGGCGCTGACCGCATCGGTGGGCCGGTCCAAGAGCATCGGCATCGCGACCACGCTGATGCCGAAGATCAGACCGGCGAACAGCGCGCCGACCGCCAGATAGGCGAGGACGAAGCCCAGGTTCTCCGGATCCAGCAACAGCTTCCACAGCGAGCCGCCGAAGTCCGGCATGCCGTCGAAGCTGACCGCAAACACCACCAGGGCCGCGCGGCCCCACAGCATCTCCAGGATCAGCAGCACGAAGCCGAACAGCGCCAGCTGCGGCAGCCGGCTCTCCCAGGCCAGCAGCGAGTCGCCCAGATCGGGCGCCTCGCCGCGCTCCAGGCGCTGGCTGACCTGGTACAGGCCCAGACAGAGGAAAGGCCCCATCAGCAGGAAGCCGGCCGACAGCGCCAGGGTGTAGGCCGGCGCATGGCGGAACACCGCCAGCAGGGCCCAGCCCATCGCCATGAAGCAGGCACCATAGAACAGGCCGATGCCCGGCGCGCGGCGCAGGTCGCGCCAACCGGCGGCCAGCCAGCGCAGCGGGTCGCCAAAGCGCAGGGCGCGCAGCGGGATGTCGAAGGCGGTCGGCGGATGCCGTCCGTCGGCCGGTGGTTCGATCGGGGCCATGGCGCAATCTAGTGCGCCGCGGCCCCGCGACCAAGGGGGTTAGCCCTTGCGCACGCGGCGCAGCTCGTCCCAGATCAGCAGGATCGCGCCGACCGTGATCGCGCTGTCGGCGATGTTGAAGGAGGGGAAGTACCAGCCGCCCCAGTGGACCTGGATGAAATCGACCACATAGCCGTGCAGCAGGCGGTCCACCACATTGCCGATCGCGCCGCCCAGGATCAGGGACAGCGCGCTGGCGAACAGGGTCTGCTGGCCGTGGCGGCGCAGCATCCAGGTGATGAAGATCGTCGCGACGACGCCCAGGCCGACGAAGAACCAGCGCTGCCAGCCCGAGGCGCCGGCCAGGAAGCTGAAGGCGGCGCCGGTGTTGTGCACCCGCACGACATTGAAGAAGCTGGTGACGAAGCGGCTGTCGCCGAGCTGGAAATGGCCCAGGATCAGGGTTTTGCTGAACTGGTCCAGCACGATGATCAGCAGGGCGATGCCCAGCCATTGCAGCAGGCGGGGCGACGAGGCGGAAGATGACTTTGACATGAAAAAGGCACGGAGTGCTCAAACCTGGGCGCTACTGTAGCCGCTCGCTTGCCGCCGGCCGGTTTCAGGAGTAGAAGAAAACCTCGTCGTGCCGTGCGACGCGTGGTGCTGCCGCAGACATCGACACCGGACCCGACCAAAGGAGCTCCTCCCATGCGCAAACGCATCTACTGGCTGCTGCCGGACCTGGACAGTGCCACCAAGACCATGAACGAGCTGCTGCTGGCCCGCATCAGCGAATACCACATCCATTTCGCGGCGCGCGAGGGTGCGGACATGACGGGACTGCATCCGGCCAACTTCCTGCAGACCTCGGACGTGATCGAAGCGGCCCAGCGCGGCATGCTCTTGGGCGCGGGCGTGGGGGCGGCGATGGGCGTCGTCGGCGCCTATGTGCTGGCCGGCCTGGCGGCGCCGGCGGCGATCGTGATCGCGCTGGCGGTGCTGGGCTCGGTGCTGGGCACCTGGTGGTCCAGCATGATCGGCAGCTCGACGCCGAGCCGGCGCCTGCGCCGTTTCGCCGACGCCATCGCGGCGGGCCAGTACCTGCTGATGGTCGATGTGCCGCGCTCGCGCGTCGCGCAGATCGAGGAGCTGCTGCAGCGCACCCATCCGGAGGCGCATTTCGAGGGCGTCGAACCGAACGTTCCGGCCTTCCCCTGAGCTCGGGCTCAGCCGGAAACAACAAGGGGCGCCGTGGCGCCCCTTGTTTCGTTTCGTCAGGCCACCGTGCGGGTCTCGCCGTCGCCGTGCAGATTGCTGTCGCAGCGCCCGCACAGGGTCGGGTGCGCCGGATTCGCGCCGACATCGGCGCGGTAATGCCAGCAGCGCTCGCACTTGGCATGGGTCGAGGGCGTCACCGTCACGCTCAACTCGTCCGCGGCCACCAGGCTGGCGGCCGAGGTGATCAGCACGAACTTCAGGTCCTCGCCCAGGCTCTGCAGCAGGGCCAGGTCCTCGGCATTGACGCCCAGGGTGACCTCGGCTTGCAGCGAAGAGCCGATCGCGCCGGTGGTGCGCACCTCCTCGATCGCCTTGTTGACGGCGTCGCGGATCTCGTGGATGCGGTTCCACTTGGCCGTCAGCTCGCTGGCCGGCGCGTCGAAGGTCCAGTAGGTCTCGGTGAAGATGGTCTGGCCACCGTTGAAGACCTTCCAGGCCTCCTCGGCGGTGAAGCTGAGGAAGGGCGCCATCCAGCGCAGCATCGCGTTCGTGATGTGCCACAGCGCGGTCTGGGCCGAGCGGCGCGCCAGCGACTTTGGCGCGGTCGTGTAGAGGCGGTCCTTCAGCACGTCCAGGTAGAAGGCGCCCAGGTCCTCGGAGCAGTAGACCTGCAGCTTGGCGACGACCGGGTGGAACTCGTACTTCTGGTAATGCGCCAGGATCTCGGCCTGGAACTCGGCCGCGCGCGCCAGCGCATAGCGGTCGGCCTCCAGCAGCTGCTCCAGCGGCACGGCGTCCTTGGCCGCGTCGAAGTCCGAGGTGTTGGCCAGCAGGAAGCGCAGGGTGTTGCGGATGCGGCGATAGCCGTCCACCACGCGGGCCAGGATCTTGTCGTCGCCGGCGATGTCGCCCGAGTAGTCGGAGGCGGCCACCCACAGGCGGATGATCTCGGCGCCCAGCTTCTTGCTGGTGTCCTGCGGGTCCACGCCATTGCCCTTGGACTTGCTCATCTTGTGGCCCTTGCTGTCCACGGTGAAGCCGTGGGTCAAGAGGCCCTTGTAGGGCGCGCGGCCGTTGATGGCGCAGGAGATCAGCAGCGAGCTGTGGAACCAGCCGCGATGTTGGTCATGACCTTCCAGGTAGAGGTCGGCCTCGGGACCGCTCTCGTGCGCGGCGCCCAGATGGCTGCCCTTCAGCACATGCTGGAAGGTGGAGCCGGAATCGAACCAGACGTCCAGGATGTCCTGGCCCTTGCTGTAGGCCTCCGCTTCCGCGCCCAGCCACTCGGCCGGGTCCAGCTTGGACCAGGCCTCGACGCCGCCGGCCTCGACCAGCTGCGCGGCGCGCTCGATGAACTCCAGCGTGTTCGGATGCGGCTGGCCGGTGTCCTTGTGCAGGAAGATCGGCAGCGGCACGCCCCAGCTGCGCTGGCGCGAGATGCACCAGTCGGGCCGGCCGGCGATCATGTCGCGCAGGCGCGCCTGGCCGTTCTCGGGGTAGAAGCTGGTCGCCTCGATCGCCTCCAGCGCGGTCTGGCGCAGGGTCTTGGGCGCCTTGTCGACGGTGAACACACCTTCGCCTTCATCCATGCGCACGAACCATTGCGCCGCGGCACGGTAGATCACCGGGCTCTTGTGGCGCCAGCAATGCGGGTAGCTGTGCATCAGCTTGCTGTGCGCCATCAGGCGGCCGGCGTTCTGCAGCGCCTCGGCGATCACCGCATTGGCCTTCCAGATATGTTGGCCAGCGAACAGCGGCAGCTCGGCCGCGTAGACGCCGTTGCCCTGCACCGGGTTCAGGATGTCCTTGAACGCCAGGCCATGGCTGACGCAGCTGTTGAAGTCGTCCAGGCCATAGGCCGGGGCCGAGTGCACGATGCCGGTGCCGTCGTCGGCGGTGGCATAGTCGGCCAGATACACCGGGCTCTCGCGGTCGAAGCCGGGGTCCACATGGGCCAGCGGATGCTTGAACTTCAGCAGCTCGAGCGACTTGCCCGGGGTGACGGCCACCACCTGGCCCTCGAGGCTCCAGCGCGCCAGGCATTTCTCGACCAGGGCCTCGGCCACGACGAAGTAGCCGCGCTCGGTCTCGACCAGCGCATAGGGCAGCTCGGGGTTCAGGTTCAGCGCCTGGTTGGCGGGAATGGTCCAGGGCGTCGTGGTCCAGATGACGGTGAAGGCATCCTTGGAAAGCGCAGCCAGGCCGAAGGCCGCGGCCAGCCTGGCCGGCTCTGCGCTCAGGAAGGCCACGTCGACGGCCGGGCTCTGCTTGTCGGCGTACTCGATCTCGAACTCGGCGAGCGACGAGCCACAGTCGAAGCACCAGTAGACCGGCTTCAGGCCGCGGTAGACGAAGCCGCGCTCGAACAGGCGCTTGAGCACGCGGATCTCGCCGGCCTCGTTCTTGAAGTCCATCGTGCGATAGGGCTTGTCCCAGTCGCCCAGCACGCCCAGGCGCTTGAAATCGGCGCGCTGCTGGTCGATCTGCTCGGTCGCGTAGGCGCGGCTCTTGGCCTGCACCTCGTCGCGCGGCAGGCCGCGGCCGTAGGTCTTCTCGATCTGGTTCTCGATCGGCAGGCCATGGCAGTCCCAGCCGGGGATATAGGCCGCGTCGAAGCCGTCCAGCTGGCGCGCCTTGACGATCATGTCCTTCAGGATCTTGTTGACCGCGTGACCCATGTGGATCTGGCCGTTCGCATAGGGCGGGCCGTCGTGCAGCACGAACTTCGGCGCGCCGCAGCGCGCCTCGCGCAGGCGCTTGTAGAGGCCCTGGTCCTCCCAGTCTTTGACCCAGCCCGGCTCGCGCTTGGGTAGGTCGCCGCGCATCGGGAACGGGGTGTCGGGCAGGTTCAGGGTCGAACGGTAGTCTTTGTTGGCGGCGTCGGTCATGGCAGCAACGGCAATGGGTGGGCAGACTGCGGGCGTCTGCGTGAAGCGTGGGGCGGAGGGAGGCGCGCGCGCAGCGCTTCAAATTCGGTCGCGCGTGGTCTGGCGACTGACCTTGACGTAGGACGCTGCATGGGCGGCCAGGTAGGCGCGCGCCTCGGCCACGTCGCGGGCAATCGCGGCGGTCAGGGCCGGCAGGCCCTCGAAGCGGGCCTCGTCTCGCAGTTTGTGCAGCAGTTCCACGCGCACGAGTTTACCGTAGGCCCCGTCCGAACCCAGTTCGGCCGGCCAGTCCAGGCAATGGACCTCCAGCAGGATGCGCCCGGCCTGCTCGACCGTCGGCCGCACGCCCAGCGAGGCCACACCGTCCAGCGGCGTTCCGGCCAGGCCCTGCACGCGCACCGCGTAGATGCCATGGGCGGCCGACTTGCCGTGCGGGAAGCGCAGGTTCAGGGTGCGAAAACCGTCGCCCGCGCCGGCCGCCGATTCGTTCAGCGAGCGGCCCAGCTTCTGGCCATGCACCACATGGCCGGAGATCGAATAGGGTCGGCCCAGCAGCCGGGTCGCGGTCTCCATGTCGCCGGCGCCCAGGGCCTCGCGCACCGCCGAGCTGCTGACGCGCAGGCCATGCACCTCGTAGCTCATCATGCGCGCGACATCGAAGCCCTCGCGCGCGCCGGCGGCGTCCAGGGTGGCGTAGTCGCCCTGGCGCTTGGCGCCGAAGCGGAAATCGTCGCCGACCAGCACATAGCGCGTGGCCAGGCCGTCGACCAGCACCCGGCGGATGAAGTCCTGCGCCGGCAGCGAGGCCAGCGCCTCGTCGAAGCGCAGCACCACGACCTGGTCGATGCCGCAGCGCGAAAGCTCCTGCAGCTTGTCGCGCAGGGTGGCGATGCGCGCCGGTGCCAGCTCGGGCTTGCTTAAGCGGGCGGCGAAGAAGTCGCGCGGATGCGGCTCGAAGGTCAGCACGCAGGTCGGCAGGCCGCGGTGCTGGGCCTCGGAGCGCAGCAGCGCCAGCATGGCCTGATGCCCGCGGTGCACGCCGTCGAAGTTGCCAATGGTCAGCGCGCAAGCGGGCGCGATGCCGGGATGGTGGAAGCCGCGGAAAACCTGCATGGGCGCCGATTATCTCCGCGCCGCCAAGCCCTGGCCGGCGGACGGCTTCAGGCGGGCTGCGGCTGGCGCAGATGGCGCTGCACCATCGCCAGCAGATCGGCCATCTCGAAGGGCTTGACCAGGTAGTCGTCCATGCCGGCATCCAGGCAGCGCTGGCGGTCGCTGTTCACCGCGCTGGCGGTCAGCGCGACGATGGGCAGCGGCGTCAGGCCCTGGCGGCGCTCATGCGCGCGCCAGCTCTGGGTGGCCTCAAAACCGTCCAGCTCGGGCATCTGGCAGTCCATCAGCACCAGGTCGTAGGCGCCGGCCTTCATGCGCTCCAGCGCCTGCAGCCCGTCCTCGGCCTGGTCCACCGCCAGGCCGAAGCGCTCCAGCATGCTGGCCGCGACCAGCAGGTTGACCGGGCTGTCGTCGACCAGCAGCACCCGGCCCGCCAGCCGCGGCAGTGTGAGCGGCGCAGGCTCCGGGCCGCTCGGCCGCGCGTCGGCGCAGACCTGCAGCGGCAGCGTGAACTCGAAGGTCGAGCCCTGGCCCGGGCTCGAGCAGCAGCGCAGATCGCCGCCCATCGCCCGCGCCAGCTCGCGCGAGATCGTCAGGCCCAGGCCGGTGCCCTCGGGGCGGGGCGACTGCAGCCGGTAGCTGCGCTCGGCCTGCTCGAAGGGGGCGAACACGCGCTCCATCTGGTCGGCCGGGATGCCCTCGCCGGTGTCGCGCACCGCGAAGCGCAGCAGGGTGCCGGCGCGCATGTCCAGCACCGTGCCGACCTCGACCGTGACGCTGCCGGCCTCGGTGAACTTGATTGCGTTGCCGACCAGGTTGTGCAGCACCTGCTTGATGCGCGCCGCATCGCCGACCACGCAGCCGGGCAGGGTGGGGCTGCACTGCAGCCGGAAGTCCAGCCCCTTCTCGCGCGCGCCCGCGGCCAGCAGCTGGCAGACATCGTCGACTGCCTCGCGCAGCTGCAGCGCGGCCGGCTCGATCACCAGCTTGCCGGATTCGATGCGCGCCAGGTCCAGGATGTCGTTGATCAGGGTCAGCAGATGGCGGCCGGAGCGGCGCACGATATGCACCTGCTCGCGCTGCTCGGGCGCCAGCTCGCTGCGCTCCAGCAGCTGGGTGATGCCCAGGATGCCGTTCAGCGGGGTGCGGATTTCGTGGCTCATCATCGCGACGAAGCGGCTCTTGCTGCTGCTGTTGCGCTCGGCCGATTGCAGGGCCTGCTCGCGCTGCTCGGCGATCCAGGCGTTCTCGAAGCGCAGGCGCAGCAGCTCGCCGTGGCGCGCCTGTACGCGGCGCGATTCGAACAGCGAGACGCCCAGGAACAGGCTCAACCCGGCGGCGACGAACAGGTCCGCCGGCCTGCCCAGGCTCAGGTGGTAGGCCAGCAGCGGCGCGAAGGCCAGGGTCGAGAACAGCAGATGGGCGCGCCAGACGCTGCCCAGCGAGAACAGGCTGATCGCGCCCAGGCCGACCAGGCTGGCCAGGATGATGCCGTCAAGTTCCGGCAGGGCCGGGCTGTGGAACCACCAGCCTAGCGCGCCCCAGCTCAGCGCATCCAGCGCCAGCAGCGCCATGTAGCGCCGCTGCCAGGCGGCGTGCTGGCCCGGGGCCGGGCGGGCGCGGCGGAACTGCAGCACATCCAGGCAGCGCAGCGCGCTGATCAGCGCTCGGGCGCCCAGCCAGCCCAGCAGCAGGCCATGCGGCAGGTGCGGCCACAGCCATATGACCGGGAAGCAGCAGAACAGCAGCCCCACGGCCGTCGGGGCCGGGGTCATGTCATACAGCGCGGCGAGGCTCTCGGCGCCCACCTGCTGGGCGATCCGATCCGCTTGCGCCGCGTTCCCTCCATCCTCTTGGGGTTCGGCGCTTGTCATCATTTTTGTCAATCAACCAACGACGGGGCCTTCTGTCTCGAAGGCTCCCACAGATCGCGGTTCTACCGGCTCGGCATGACAAAACGCCTAGGATCAACCCTGGAGCGTGGTGCGCTCGCTGCAAAGAGAGAACAAAGCTAGGGCATGCCCTAGGTGCTGCTAGGCCTGCGACCAGATCAGCGCGGGGCTCGCCACCCAGGTCCAGGCGCCGGGCGCGAGATCGGCCGGCAGGGCCAGCGCGCCGAAGCTCGGGCGATGCAGGGCCTCGACCCGGTTGCCGACCGCGGCCACCATGCGCTTGACCTGGTGGTACTTGCCCTCGGTCAGGGTCAGGCGCAGCAACTGCTCACCGGTGGCCTCGGCGGCCTCGGCCCGGGTGAACTCGGGCTTGTGGTGCGGCTTGGGGTCGGGCTCGCGCAGCTCCACGCCGGCCAGCAACTGGGCCACCTGCTCGGCCGTCACAGGATGCTTGCAGCGCGCCTCGTAGACCTTGGGCACATGGTGCTTGGGGCTGGTCAGCTTGTGGATCAGCGCGCCGTCGTCGGTCAGCAGCAAGAGGCCCGTGGTGTCCTCGTCGAGCCGGCCGACCGGCTGCACATTGCGCTCGCGCAGCGGCGCCGGCAGCAGGCTCATCACGCTGGGGTGATGCTTGGGCTTTTGCGAGCATTCGTAGCCGGCGGGCTTGTGCAGCAGGATCAGAGCCTTCTCGTAATAGGGCCAGGTCTTGCCGCCAACCTCGAAGACCAGGCCCTCGGGCGAGAAATCGGCATCGGGGTCGTCGACCACCTCGCCCTGCACGGACACCTCGCCATGCTGGATCAGTCCGGCGCACAGGCGACGGGTGCCGAAGCCTTGGGAAAAAAGAATCTGGGACAAACGCATGCCCGGATTATCCGGGCAGCTCGTGGATCGAGGGCAGGCCCGGCAGGCCGCGGGCGGCACGCACGGCGCGCAGCACCGCGCGGGCGGTCACCTCGGCGGCCAGCGGGCCGAGCAGGCGCAGATCGCCCGCGGGCGTCTCGGCGCCGCCGGTGGCGAGGGCGAAGATCACGTCGCCATCGCTGACGGTGTGGACCGGGTTGATGCAGCGGGCCAGGCCGTCATGCGCCATCTGCGCCAGCTTGGTGGCCGCGGCCTTGTCCAGGCGTGCATTGGTGGCGACGATGCCCAGGGTCGTCGCGGTGCCGGCCAGCGGCACCTGCGGTAGCTCGCCGCGCTGCAGGGCCGCGATCATGCCCAGCGGCCGGCCGTCCGCGCCGCGCGCGCCGGCCAGCAGGACGCCGCTGGCGGGATCGATGATGTCGCCGATCGCGTTGACGACGACCAGCGCGCCCAGCGTGACGCCGCCCACCGTCAGGGACGCGCTGCCGATGCCGCCTTTCATCGCGCGCGCGATACCCAGCAGCTTGCCGATGGTGGCGCCGGCGCCGGCGCCGACATTGCCTTCGGCCGGCGGCGCGGTGCTGGCGGCCTCGCAGGCGGCATAGCCGGCCGCGGCATCGGGCGTGATGGCCGGGTCGCCCAGCCAGAGGTCGAAGATCACCGCGCCGGGCACGATGGGCACGCGCGCCGGCCCGACCGGGAAGCCATGGCCGCGCTCGGCCAGCCAGCGCATCACGCCGCCGGCCGCATCCAGGCCAAAGGCGCTGCCGCCGGCCAGCAGCAGGGCATGCACCCGGTCCACCGTGTTCTCCGGTGCCAGCAGATCGGTCTCGCGCGTGCCGGGCGCCGCGCCGCGCACATCGACGCCGGCCACTGCGCCCTGTTCGCACAACAGCACGCTGCAGCCGGTGGGGCGCTGCGTCGAGGTCCAGTGGCCGATCTTCAGGCCGGGGATGTCGCAGATGCTGTCGTCGATCGGCATGGCAGAGAGGACAAGCTCAGCGCGGCTGCGGCTTCAGGCCGCCGCAGTCCGCGCCCAGCCAGCGGGCGTCGCCGCTGACCTGGGTGGTCTCGGCCTTGCCGCCGCGCTGATGCGTGATGCGGGTGCGGCTGCTGAAACCCTCGCCATTGGCGCGCAGGGTGACCTCGCTGTCGCCCTCGGCGGCCGGGTCGGTGCAGCGGAAGCGGGTGTTGATGGTGTTGCCGCTGCGCTGGCTGTCATGCTGGCATTTGCCCTTGTCCAGCATCGGTGGTTGGTTGCGCGCGGCCTGTTCCGGGCTGATGCAGATCTTCACCGCCATGCCGCCGCCACCGCCTCCGCTCATGTCCAGGCTGATGCCGCGCGAGGCCATCATCTGCTCCATCGCCTGGCGCTGCTCGGGCGGCATCGCGGCCATGCGCTGCTGGGCCTCGGCCATCTGCTTCTGGCGCTGCGGGTCGAGCTGCTGTGGCTGTTGGCGAATCTCCCAGAGGCCCGGCTTCATCGCGGCCTGGGCCGCGGCCGGCAGGGCGGGACTCAGCAGCGCGATCAGCAGGGTCGGGAGCAGGGCATTGCGGATGGCCATGGCAGGGTCTCCCAGAGAGCAAAAGAGGAAGAAGGAATCCCGCCGCGAGCCGCTGGGCCCGGGCGGGATCAGTGTAGCGCCGGCGGCTCAGGCGAAGACGCCGGCGCTGTCCTGCATGCGGGCGCTGACCTCGGCCAGGTGGTGCAGGCTGTCGCCGAACTGCATCTCCATCGTGGTCAGGCGCTTGAAGTAGTGGCTGCCGATGTACTCGTCGGTGACGCCGATGCCGCCATGCAGCTGGGTGCATTGCTGGCCGACGAAGCGCATCGACTGGCCCAGCTGCAGCTTGGCCTGCGACAGGGCGCGGCGGCGCGCGGCATCCGGCTCGCCCAGCTTGAGCGTGGCGAAGTAGCTCATCGAGCGCGCCAGCTCCAGCTGCATCTTGATGTCCGCCATGCGGTGGCGCAGGGCCTGGAAGCTGGCGATCGCGACGCCGAATTGCTTGCGCGTGTTGAGGTAGTCGGCGGTCAGCAGCACCAGCTTGTCCATCGCGCCGACGGCCTCGGCGCACAGCGCCGCGATGCCGATGTCCACCGCCAGTTCCAGCACGGCCAGGCCCTGCTCGGGGCCGACCAGCAGGGTGGCGGGGGCCTGGTCCAGGCTCAGCTCGGCGGCGCGGGACCCGTCCTGCAGCGCATAGGGGCGGGTCGCGACGCCCGCCGCGCCGCGTTCGACCAGGAACAGCGCGATGCCGCCGCCGGTCTGCGCCGGGACGATGAAGGCGTCGGCCTGGTCGCCCGCTGGCACCAGGCTCTTGGCGCCGCTAAGCTTCGAGCCCTCGGCGCGGGTCGCGACCCGGTCGAGCCGGTAGCGGGCGCCGCGCTCCTGGTGCGCCAGCACGACCAGGGCCTCGCCGCCGGCGATCTTCGGCAGCCAGGCTGCGCGAACCTCGGCGCCGGCATGGGCCAGCACCGCCGGCGCGATCAGCCCGGCCTGAGCATAGGGCTCCAGCACCAGGCCGCGGCCCAGTTCCTCCATCACGACCATGGCCTCGACCGGGCCGAAACCCATGCCACCCTGGTCCTCGGGCACGGCCAGGGCCGTCAGGCCGAGGCCGACCAGGCCGTCCCAGGCCGCGCGGTCGAAGCCGCCGACCTTGACGATGGTCTGGCGGCGCTCGAAGCCATAGTCCTTGTCCACCCAACGCTGCACCGCGTCGCGCAGTGATTGCTGGTCTTCGCTGAAATCGAAATCCATGATGTCGGCCTCCTCAGCCCAGCACCGTCTGCGCGACGATATTGCGTTGCACTTCGTTCGAGCCGCCGTAGATCGTGGTCTTGCGGTAGTTGAAGTAATGGCTGGCCAGCGGCGCGCAATGGGCGGCGCCGACATGGTCGCCCTGCCAGCCAGCCTCCATCGCCTCGAAGACGAAGGGCAGGGCATAGGGGCCGGCGGCCAGCATCATCAGCTCGGTGTAGCGCTGCTGGATCTCGCTGCCGCGGATCTTCAAGAGGCCCGCCACGTCCAGCGACTGCTTGCCGGACTTCTCGGCCGACAGCACGCGCAGGACCATCATCTCCAGCGCGACGATGGCCACCTCCAGCAGCGCGATCTGGTCGCGGAAGCGGCTGTCATCGAGGACGCCCTCGGCCTTGGCGATGCGCTTCAGGCGCTCCAGCTCGCGCTTGGCGCGGTTCACGTCGGCGATATTGGTGCGCTCATGGGCCAGCAGGTATTTCGCGTAGGTCCAGCCCTTGTTCTCCTCGCCGACCAAGTTCTCGGCGGGCACCTCGACATTGTCGAAGAACACCTCGTTCACCTCATGCTCGCCGTCCAGCATGATGATCGGCCGCACCGTGATGCCGGGCGACTTCATGTCGATCAGCAGGAAGGAGATGCCGGCCTGCGGCTTGACCGTCGGGTCGGTGCGCACCAGGCAGAAGATCCAGTCGCCATGCTGGCCCAGCGTGGTCCAGGTCTTCTGGCCGTTGACGATGTAGGCGTCGCCCTGGCGCTCGGCGCGGGTCTTGACCGAGGCCAGGTCGGAGCCCGAGCCGGGCTCGCTATAGCCCTGGCTCCACCAGACCTCGCCGCTCATGATGCCGGGCAGGTGGCGCTGCTGCTGCTCGGGCGAGCCGAAGGCCATGATCACCGGCGCCACCATCACCGGGCCGAAGGGCACGACGCGCGGCGCCCCGGCCAGCGCGCATTCTTCCTCGAACAGATGGCGCTGCACTGCATTCCAGCCCGGGCCGCCGAACTGTTTGGGCCAGGCCCAGCCATGCCAGCCCTGCTTGCCCAGGATCTTGGCCCAGCGTTGCATATCGTCCTTGGACAGGCGCAGCGCGTTGTGCACCTTGTGGCTGATGTCCTTGGGCAGGTTCGCGGCCACCCATTGCCGGATCTCGGCGCGAAAGGCCAGCTCCTCCGGCGTGAAGTTCAGATCCATGCTCGTCTCCTGCCTATCGTCTTTCTACGTACTGGCAGGGTTTTAGCACGACCGTTCTATTCACGGATGTCCCGGCAGGGACAACTCGGCGGGGCAAAAGAAAAGCGCCCCGAAGGGCGCTTGGTCATTCAGCTTAAAGCCGATCAGGCTTGGTCGCGGCGGCGGCGCACCCAGCCGATCGCGCCCAGCGCGGCGGCGGCCAGGGTCAGGGTGGCCGGCTCCGGCACGCCGGTGCCCGGGGTCTGCGTCTTGCTCGCGGCGGCGAAGGAGAAGAGCTTGAAGTAGTCGAGCTTGCTGTCGGCGGTGGTGGTGCCGATGGTCTGGTTGTAGGCCGTGATCAGCCACCAACTGGAGCTCTCGTTGGAGCCGACCGCGTTGGCGTTGTTGAAGGTCGCGGCGGCCGAGGTGCCCACATTGAACTTGTTGGCCACCAGATCCCAGCCGTCACCTCCATTGTCCATGTCGGTCTTGATCTGCGCGGCGGTCTTGCCCAGCAGGGCAGCGGACGCATCGCCATTGCCCACATAGCGCAGGATGGAGATGTCCGAGTCGTTGTACATCCAGCCTAGGTTCAAGCCGTTCAACTCTACCGAGCCGCTGAACTGGATCAGCACCGCATCGGTGTGATTCTTGTTGTCGATCGCGTGCTGGCTGTCGGTCGAGGTTTCGCCGGTGTCATTGACGACGCCGAATTCGGTGTTGGATGCGTAGCGGCGCAGCGAGGCCTTGTCGAAGTCGGAGCCGGAACCGTTGTAGCCGGTTGTGGACCAAGCGGTGATCGTGGCGGTCTTGCCACCGACCGTCGAGGTGCAGCCATAGGCGTTACCCATGCCGCTGCTGGTGCCGGAGGACAAGGAGCAACCCGAGACGTTCCAGTTCCAGGTGTCCGCTGCAAAGGCCGCCGGCGCGAATGTCAGGCTGGAACCCAGACAGGCCGCCAGGGATAGCCATTTCAGCGATTTCTTATGGGTCATATAGGTCTCCGAAGCTTGCAGGCCCTTGAAAGGACGCTTGCAGCGTAGGTAGCAAATCTCAGGCCACGGCGTCGATTCTTATGTAATACAAGGACTTAGCCATATCGACGGACTGCTCTCGGGATCCAATGTAAGCTTTTTTGACACCGCGGTATCCCCTCATTTAAGTGTCGTCAGCAGGGCAGTCGCGGCCATGGCGATATCCGGCGCGAGGCTGCCCTTCAGCGCCACCTCCACCTCGCCGCGGGCCTCGGCCTTCTTGCCCATGGCGGCCAGCACGGCGCCCAGGTGGTAGCGGATCTCGGCATTGCCCGGCTCGCGCAGGCGCGCATCGCGCAGCAGTTGCAGGGCGCGGTCATGCCGGCCGGCGCGGAAATTGGCCCAACCAGCGGTGTCGATCACCAGCGGCAGGCGGGGCGCCTCGGCCAGCGCGGCCTCGGCGACCTTCAGCGCCGCGGCGTTGTCGTTCAGGCGCAGCAGCACATTGGCCTGGTTGTTCAGCAGCTCGGCGTCCTTCGGGCTCTGCTTCAGCGCGAGGTCGTAGGTCTGGCGGGCGGCGGCGAAATTGCCATGCCGGGCCTGGGTGTCGCCCAGGACCTTGCGCACGGCCAGGTCGTTCGGGCGGGTCTTCAACCATTGCTCGGCCAGTTGCACCGCCGGCTTGCCGCCGTCCTGCAGCGACAGCAGGCGGAACAGGCGCAGCAGGCTGTCGGTCGAGGGCTGCAGTTCATGGGCCCGGCGCAGCGAGTCCAGCGCCGGGCCGACCTGGTCGCGCGCTACCTGCACATCCGCCAGCAGGCTGTGGCCCAGGGCCAGCTTGGGCTGTTGCTGCAGCACCTGGCGGGCCAGGCGTTCGGCGGCGGCCTGATCTCCGCGCATCAGTTCGGCGCTGGATGACATGGCCAGCGCGCGGACCGAGCCCGGCTGGGTCGACAGCACCTTTTCCAGGGTGTAGGCGGCACCGGCCGCATCGCCGGCCAGCAGCTGCAGGTCGGCGACGCCGAACAGCTGCTCGGCCTGGTAGCCGGCGCGGCGGGCGGCCTGGGTCAGGCTGTTGCGGGCGCCGGCCTGGTCGCCGCCCAGCAGCTGGGCGCGGGCATAGATGAGGAGCGCGCCGGAATCCTCGGGCGTGCGGTTCAGCAGGCGCTTGGCGGCTTCCAGCGCCGGGGCGGCCTGGCCGGCGCGCAGATGCCAGGCGACCAGGGCCTGCTGGGCACGGCCGACGCCGGGGCCGAGGCCATCGACCGCCTTCTCCAGCCAGCGCAGCGCTTCCTCGGGGTTCTTGCGCTGTTCGGACAGCGAGGCCATCTCGAACAGGATGTCGGCGTTGCGGTCCTCTTCCTTCAGCAGGGCGGCCAGGCGCTTGTCGGCCTCGGCCAGCGCGCCGCTGGCGATGTCGACCCGCACCAGGCCCAGCTTGGGCTCGAGCAGGCTGCGGTCGATGTCGAGCGCGCGCTGGAAGCTGCTGCGCGCACCAGCGAAGTCGCGCGCACGGGACTTGGCGATGCCCTGCAGGGTCCAGACCGTCGGGTTGCGGCCATGCTGCTTCAGCAGGGTGTCGGCGGTGGCGATCGCCTTGGCATTCTGGCCGGCCTTCATATAGAGGCTGATCAGGTTGGTGCCGGCCTGAAGCTGGCCGGGGGCGCGCTTGAAGGCGGCCTCCAGCTCGGTCTGGCCGCTGGCCGCCTGACCGCTCTGCAGCAGGCCCAGACCCAGCACGGTGCGGAACTCCGGCGTGTCGTTGCTGCGCAGCGCCTGCTGCATCAGCGAGGTGGCCTTGGCATGCCGGCCCTGCGAGACCAGCAGCGAGGCATACATCGCCAGCGCCTGGCCGTCGCCGGGCTGGGCGCGTAGATAGGACTCCAGCACCTCGGCGGCGCGGTCGGGCTTGCCGTCGCCCAGGTAGATCTGGGCCAGCAGCTTGGCCAGCGGCGTCGGGCCGAGGGCGCGGTGCGCCGCCTCCAGATAGGGAATGGCCTTCAGCGGCTCCTTCAGCGCATGGTGGGCCATGCCGGTCAGGATCAGCATCTGCGGCCGGTAGCGGATGTACTCGATCGGCACCGGGTCCATCAACGAGGTGACCTCGTTGAGCGCGGCGTTCGCGGTCGCGGCATCGCCGGCGCGGCGCGCCAGCAGGGCCTTCAGGTAGAGCCCGCGCGGCTCGTTCGGCTCGCGCTTGAGCAGCTCGCCGATGTCGGCCGCCGCATCCTTGCCGCGGTCCAGGTCGATCAGCGCGCCGGCCCGTGCCAGCCGGGTCTCGGTATGCGCGGGGTCGAGCTGCAGCGCGCGGGCATAGGCGGCCAGAGCGGTGGCGATGTCGCCGCGCGCATGCAGCACCGAGCCCTTCTGGTAATGCGCCTCGGCCGAGGCCGGGGTGATCGCCAGGGCCTTGTCGACCGCGACCATCGCCTCGTTGAACTGCCGGTTGCGCACCCGCAGCGGCACCTCGGCCAGCCAGACCTCGGCCGAGTCGCGGCTCAGCGCGCGCGCCTCGTCCAGCATCGCCAGGCCGTTGCGCAGGTCACCGGTATCGGCGGCGGCGGCGGCGCGCAGCAGGATCAGCTGCTGGCGCAGCGCCGGCTGCAGCCCGTTCGGATTGAGATCGGGGCGCTCCAGCAGCTGGGTCTGCTTGCCCTGGGCCGCCAGGGCCTGGGCCAGCGGGATCACGATCTCGGCCCGGTTCACGCCCAGGCGCAGCGCCTCGCCGAAGGCGATCTCGGCACCGGCCGGCTCGTTGTTGGCCAGCAGCGCGCGGCCCAGCAGCAGCTGCACCGGCAGCTGCGACTTGTCGATCTGCAGCGCGTTCTTCAGCTGGATGATCGCGCCGGCCATGTCCTTGCGCTCGTAGCGCACCAGCGCGTCCTCGTAGTAGCGCGCGGCCTTGGCGTTGTCGACCGCCCAGGCCAGCGGCGCGGCGCCCAGGCTCAGCAGCAGCGCCAGCGTGGTGGCGTGCCTGCGGGTGGGGCGTGAGGACGGGGGACGGGACATGGGGCGCAACCCTTGCGTAGGCGGAACCGGGCGATCATAAGGTCAGCCCCGCCGCGCCCTGGGGCTCGCCCACCCCTCAAGTCAGTAGCGCAGGTCCAGAGTCATTAAATCGTTCTCGCGCCGCATCTGGAAGCGGTTCAGGAAGCTGTTGCCCAGCAGCACATGGCTCATCTGGCCGGGCACGACGATCGCGTCGACATGGCGCAGCTCGACATCGCCGATGCGCACGCTGGACAGTTGCAGCAGGTGGGCCGTGACCACGCCGTTGGCGGTCTGCGTCATCACGCGGCGGCCCTCGCGGTACTTCAGGCCCATGCGCTCCGCCTCGGCCTGGGCCAGCGAGACGGAGGTGGCGCCGGTGTCGACCAGGAACTGGACCGCCTGGCCGTTGATGCTGCCCTGGGCGACGAAATGGCCGCCGGGCCCGGCGGACAGCACGATCTGGCGGCCCGCGCCGGTGGTCGCGCCGCCGCCGACCCGGCCGGGCGAGGCGCCCAACTGCAGGCTCAGGCGGCGTCCGCCGTCCAGCTCGACGGTGGCGCTGTCGCCCTCCAACGCCAGCAGCTTGACGCCACGCACGCGCTGGCCCAGCGACACGGTGCTGGGCTGGCCATCGATCAGCAGCAGCGCGGCCTTCTGGCCCAGGCTGCCGTTGAAGCTGACCGATTGGGCGAGCGCGGTGGCGCCCATGACGAGGCCTGCGGAAAGCAGGGCGAGGGCGCGCCGCACGGCTTGCCTTTACTTGCGGTAGTTGTCGAAGCTCAGCGGCAGGTCCGGCAACTCCTTGCGCAGCGCGGACTGGGCGGCCTGCAGATCGTCCAGGCTCTTGCCGGTGATGCGCACGATGTCGCCCTCGATGGCGGCCTGCACCTTCAGCTTGCTGTTCTTGATCGCGGCCACGATCTTCTTGGCCTCGGCCGCTTCCAGGCCGGATTTGATCTTGTAGACCTGCTTGACCCGGTCTCCGCCCAGCTTCTCGACCTTTTCCTGCTTGTCGACGAAGCCCAGCACCACGCCCTGCTTGGTCAGCTTGGCATAGAGCACGCCCTCGATCTGCTCGAGCTGGAACTCGGCATCGCCGGTGGCGTGGATCTCCTTTTCCTTGTCCTTGTATTCGATCTGGGCGCTGGTGCCCTTGAAGTCGAAGCGGGTGCCGATTTCCTTGGCGCTGGCGTCCACGCTGTTGCGGACCTTGACCATATCGGGCTCGAGAACGGTGTCAAAACTTGGCATATCGGTAAATGCTTGCGGGCGGTTGCCCGTGATCGGTGAAAATTCTGCCATGCCGGACCATGCTGTAAATCCCCCCAAGAGCGCCACGCGTGAATTGCCGCTCGAACGCGACGTCAATCTGAAGCCCTACAACAGCTTCGGCCTGCCCGCCATGGCCGAACGCCTGGTGCGCATCCGCGAGGAGGCCGATGTGCGCCGCGTCGTCGACCACCCGGAGCTGGGCCGTGCGCCCAAGTTCGTGCTGGGCGGCGGCAGCAACCTGGTGCTGACGCGCGATGTGCAGGCGGTGGTGCTGAAGATGGAGATTCCCGGCATCCGGCTGCTGGAGGAGCGCGCCGATGCCTGGATCATCGAGGCCGGCGCTGGCGTGGCCTGGCATGAGCTGGTCGCCTGGACCATCGAGCAGGGCTATCCGGGCCTGGAAAACCTGGCGCTGATCCCCGGCACCGTCGGTGCGGCGCCGGTGCAGAACATCGGCGCCTACGGCATCGAGCTGAAGGACCGCTTCGAGAGCCTGGACGCGGTGGACCTGGTGACCGGCCGCAGCGCCTTCCTGCCGGCCGCGGTGTGCCGCTTCGGCTACCGCGACAGCGTGTTCAAGCAGGAAGGCTTTGGCGGCTTGGCCGGCAAGAGCGTGATCACCCGGGTACGCCTGCGCCTGCCGCGCCCCTGGGTGCCGGCGCTGGACTACCTGGACCTGCAGCGCCGGATGGCCGAGACCGGCATCGCCGCGCCCGACGCGCGTCAGATCTTCGACTGGGTCTGCGAGATCCGCCGTGCCAAGCTGCCCGACCCGGCCAAGATCGGCAATGCCGGCAGTTTCTTCAAGAACCCGGTGGTCAGCGAGGAGCAATGCCGCGACATCATCGGCCGCGACCCCGGCATCGTGCATTACCCGATGCCCGACGGCACGATCAAGCTGGCCGCCGGCTGGCTGATCGACGCCTGCGGCTGGAAGGGCAAATCGGTCGGCGGCGCGGCGGTCTACGAGCGCCAGGCCCTGGTGCTGGTGAACCGCGGCGAGGCGCGCGGCGCCGAGGTCGTGACCCTGGCGCGGGCGATCCAGGAAAGCGTCTACGGCCGTTTCGGCATCCGCCTGGAGCCCGAACCCATCCTGCTCTGAACGAGCGCTTTCAGATCAGCCCGCGCTGTGCGCACAGCGCCGGGCTGCGCTGCAGCGCATGGCGCAGCAGCTCGCCGCAGCGGCTCAGGGTCGTGGCATCAGCGCCCTGCTTGGCGAGGCGCTCCAGCTCGCGCGCGGCCCGCGCCACCTCGGTCAGACCGAGGCTGGCGCTGGCGCCCTTGACCGCATGGGCGGCCGAGCGCAGCGCCTCGGCGTCAGGTGGCTGCAGCGCGCGGTCCAGGCGCTGGAGGCTGACCGGCACGTCCTGCACGAAGGTCTGATACAGGCCCGGCACCCGGGCCGGCGGCAGGGTGCGGCGCAGCACCTGCAGTACCTCGTCGTCGAAGTCGCCGGCCGGCGGCGGCGCGGCGGGCGCCGGGGCCGGCGGCAGCGACTGGCGGTGCAGCAGCGCGGCCAGGGTCTCGATCTCCACCGGCTTGGCCAGGAAATCGGCCATGCCGGCCTGCAGCGCGCGCTCGCGCGATTCCTCGAAGGCATCGGCCGACAGCGCGACGATCGGCACCCGGGCCTTCGCACCGGGCAGGGCGCGCATCGCGCGGCAGGCCTCGTAGCCGTCCATCACCGGCATGTGCAGATCCATCAGCACCAGGTCGAAGTCCTGCAGCGACAGGCGC
The DNA here is from genome assembly GCF_015624425.1 of Roseateles sp. DAIF2. Lineage (NCBI taxonomy): Bacteria > Pseudomonadati > Pseudomonadota > Betaproteobacteria > Burkholderiales > Sphaerotilaceae > Roseateles > Roseateles sp. DAIF2. The sequence goes on from NZ_CP049919.1 coordinate 2,563,545, forward strand.
TGCAGTGCCTCGAAGCCGTTCTCGCAGAACACCGCGTGATGGCCCAGCCGCTCCAGCACCGCCTCCAGATAGTGGCGGTTGGTGACATGGTCCTCGGCCACCAGGATGCGCAGCGAGCGGGTCGGCGGCAGCGCGGCGCCGCTGGTGTCGGGCAGCTGCGCCGGCGCCTCGCAGGCCGGCAGCGGCAGCTCGACGACGAAGGTCGAGCCCAGGCCCGGCGTGCTGTGCACCTGGATGTCGCCGCCCATCGCGCGCGCCAGGTTGCGCGAGATCTCCAGCCCCAGGCCGGTGCCGCCATGGCGGCGCGAGCTGGTCGCGTCGCCCTGGCTGAAGCGCTGGAACAGGCGGCCGAGCAGGGCCTCGTCCATGCCGGTGCCGGTGTCGTTGACGCTGAAGCGCAAGACCTGGCCCTCGTGGCTCAGCCGCAGGTCGACCCGGCCCTGGTCGGTGAACTTGATCGCGTTGCTCAGCAGGTTCAGCAGGATCTGGCGCAGCCGGGTCGGGTCGGCACTGACCCAGGCCGGCACCTCGCCGGTCTGCGCCAGCGACAGCGCCACGCCCTTCAGCCGCGCCTGCGGCTGGCAGATCTCGTCGAGCTCGCGCAGCAGCCGCGCCGGCTGCACCGGCTCCGGATGGATGGTGATCGCGCCGGCCTCCATCTTGGAGACGTCCAGGATGTCGTTCAGGATCGCCAGCAGATGGCGCGCCGAATCGCTGGCGGCCTGCAGCTGCAGGCGCTGGTCGGCGCGCAGCGGCGTGTCCTTCAGCAGACCCAGCATGCCCAGCAGGCCGTGCAGCGGGGTGCGCAGCTCATGGCTCATATTGGCCAGGAACAGGCTCTTGGCGCGGCTGCCGGCCTCGGCGGCCTGGCGCGCCTCGCGCAGATGTTCGGCCAGCGTCTCCTGGTCGCGACCATGGCGCTCCAGGCTGCGCAGCTGGCGCATCACCACGATCGCCAGCCCCAGCAGCAGCGCGCATTGCAGCAGGGTCAGGCCCAGGCTCAGGGTGCTCTGGCTGCGCACCAGCTCGTTGCGCGCGCTCAGCTGCGCCGCCACATGGTGCGAGGCGGTCAGCGACAGGTCGTGGATGCCGTCGCCCAGCGGCGCCAGCCGCTCCAGCAGCTCGCGCACCCGCTCGGGCTGGCGCTCCAGCAGCGCCGCGTCCAGCGGCAGGGTGTCGGCCCAGGCGACGAAGGCGCGGCTGCGCTCCAGGGTGCGGCGGTAGTCCGGGTGGCTGGTCAGCACCTTGGCCGCATGCTCGCCCTCGATCAGGCCGAGCCGGCTGACGAAGATCTCGTAGCGCTGCGCTGCCTGCTGCGCCTGCTCCGGTCCGCCGCGGCGCAGCGCCTCGCCCAGCTGGGTGCGCAGCTTCAGGTACTCGGCCTCGTACTGGAACAGGCTCCAGACCAGGTAGTCGTCCTGGTACTGCCGAGTGGTGTTCAGCAGCTCCAGCTGGCGCATCTGCAAGACGCCCATCGCGCCGAACACCAGCAGCAGGAGCAGGCCCATCGCGGGTAGCAGGCGCCGGCGCGCGCGCGGCGCGGCGGCTGTGGCGGGAGCGGCAGGAACGGCGGGAATGGCGTTGAGGGGCTCGCTCACCGCACCTCCATCGCCTTGAGCTGCCAGATCGAGCGGCTGTAGTAGACGCTGCTGCGCAGCTTGGCCTGGCTGTCGAAGGGGTAGATCACGAACAGCGGGCCCTTGTCGCGCAGCGGCATCGGCTGGTCGTCCAGCAGCCGCGCCACCAGCATGTCATGCGCCTGCGCGTCCTCCATCGGGATGCTCACCTTGTAGTCGTTGATCGCGCGGGCCTCGATCTGCTGGCCCTGGGCGCCGGCCGCGGCCAGCACGTCGCGCAGCAGCGGGCCGCTGAACTTGCGCGGGCCCGGATACCAGGGCGTCTTCTGCGTGATGTGGTGCTGGGGCAGGGCGGCCAGCATCGCCATGTCGAACTGGGCCTGGCCCTCGCGGTTCGGCTTGGTCAGGCGCCCGCTGACGCTCAGCACCACCGGGCCGGTCGGGGTTTCCAGCGCCAGGGTGGGCAAGGGCAGGCTCAGCAGGCTCAGCAGGACGGGGCGGCGGCTCAGGTGTCGCACGGTGGTCTCGGGTTGCGGGGCGGGGAGGCCCGGCGGATTCTAGGATGGGTGCTGCGGCGCTCGTATCGGTTCAATCCAGGGTACGGCGGTAGCGCAACAGGGCCAGCGCGCCGGCCGCCAGCAGGAAGGCCAGCATCGGCCAGAGCTCGGGCAGCAGCTCGGCCAGGCCGCTGCCCTTGAGCATCAGGCCGCGCACGATGCGCAGGAAATGCGTCAGCGGCAGCAGCTCGCCCAGGGCCTGGGCCCAGGCCGGCATGCCGCGAAACGGGAACATGAAGCCCGACAGCAGCAGCGAGGGCAGAAAGAAGAAGAACGTCATCTGCAGTGCCTGCAGCTGGTTGCGCGCCAGGGTCGAGAAGGTGAAGCCGACGCCCAGATTGGCCAGCATGAACACCCCGATCAGGGCCAGCAGCAGCAGCGGGCTGCCCAGCATCGGCACCTCGAACAGCAGCGCGGCCGCGCCCATGATCACCGCCAGCTGCAGGTAGCCGATCAGCACATAGGGCAGGATCTTGCCCGCCATCACCTCCAGCGGCCGCACCGGCGTGGCCAACAGGTTTTCCATCGTGCCGCGCTCGCGCTCGCGCGTCATCGCCAGCGCGGTCAGCATCACCATGGTCATCGTCAGGATGGTGCCGATCAGGCCCGGCACGATGTTGTAGCGCGACAGGCCCTCGGGGTTGTAGCGCCGTTGCAGGCGCAGCTCGAAGGGCGGTGGCGTGCCCTGCAGCGGCGCCAGCGCGCCGACCAGGTCGGCCCGCAACGCCGTGCCGGCCAGCTGCTGCAGCGCGGCGATGGCGTTGCCGGAAGCGGCGGGATCGGTCGCGTCCGCCGCCACCCGCAGCACCGGACGCTCGCCGCGCAGCAGCGCGCGCTGGAAGCCCGGCGGCACGACGACGAGGAACTGCAGCTCGCCGCGCGCCATCAGCGCGTCCGCCTCGGCCTCGCCGGCCGGCGATGCGACCAGCCGGAAATAGCCGCTGTTCTGCAACGCGGCCACCAGGCTGCGCGCCATCGGCCCCGGGTCCTGCACGATCACCGCGGTCGGCAGGCCCTTCGGGTCGGTGTTGATCGCATAGCCGAACAGCACCAGCTGCAGCACCGGCACGCCGACCGCCATCGCGAAGGTCAGGCGGTCGCGCAGCATCTGCTGGAACTCCTTGATGAAGATCGCGCCCATGCGGGCCCAGGACCAGCCGGTGTTCATCGCGCGGCCCCGGCCGGCGCGGCGAAGTTGTCCTGCGCGCGGGCGATCAGGCTGATGAACACATCCTCCAGATTGGCCTCGGCGCGCTCGATCGCGAGGCCCGGCTGCGCGCGCAGCGGCGCCAGCGCCCGCTCCAGCTGGGCTTCGTCCTGCCCGGCCACATGCACCGCGCTGCCGAAGGCCGCGACGCTCAGCACGCCGGGCGCGGCGCGCAACGCCTCCAGCCGCGCGGCCAAGCCGGGGCCGCGCAGCGACCAGACCGCCAGGCCCGCCTCGCGGATGATCTGCGCCTCGCTGCCGCGCGCCAGCAGCCGGCCGTAAGCGATGTAGACCAGCTCATGGCAGCGCTCGGCCTCGTCCATGTAATGCGTCGAGACCAGCACCGTGATGCCCTCGCCGGCCAGGCGGTGGATCTCGTCCCAGAACTCGCGCCGCGCCTTCGGATCCACGCCGGCGGTCGGCTCGTCCAGCAGCAGCAGGCGCGGCCGGTGCAGCAGGCAGGCGGCCAACGCCAGGCGCTGCTTCCAGCCGCCCGACAACGAACCGGCCAGCTGGCGCTGGCGGCTGGTCAGGCCCAGGCGCTCCAGCGCGGCGCCGACCACCGCGCGGCGCTGCGGCATAGAAAACAGGCGCGCGACGAAGTCCAGGTTCTCGCGGATCGTCAGGTCCTCGTAGAGGCCGAAGCGCTGCGTCATGTAGCCGACCTGGCGCTTCAGCGCCGCGGCCTCGCGCCGGAAATCGAGGCCCAGACAGCGGCCCTCGCCGGCATCCGGCGTCAGCAGGCCGCAGAGCATGCGCAGGGTGGTGGTCTTGCCGCTGCCGTTGGGGCCGAGGAAGCCGCAGATGCGGCCCGGCGCCACCTGCAGATCGATGCCGTCCACCACCGCGCGACCCTCGTAGCGCTTGACCAGGCCGCGCACGTCGATGGCCGGCTCCATGGTCAAGACTTGACCCCCGCGCGTACGTCCAGCGGTTGGCCCGGGTGCAGGCGCTCGGCGTCCTCGGGCCGCTCCGGCCGGGCCTCGACGCGGAACACCAGCCGGGCGCGCTGCGCGTTCGAGTAGATCACCGGTGGCGTGAACTCGGCCTGGCTGGCGATATGGCTGATGCGCGCGGCGATCGCGGCGCCGCAGCCGTCGCAGGACAGGCGCACCGGCTGGCCCAGCGCCAGGCCGCCCAGCTCGGCCGCGGGCACGAAGAACAAGGCCTTGCGCGCCGCGGCCGGCAGCAGGGCCAGCACCGGCTGGCCGGCATTGACCCATTCGCCGGGGCGGTAGAACACATCGGTCACGCGCCCGCCCTGCGGCGCTCTCTGCCGCGTCTGGGCCAGGCGCCAGTCGCTCTGCGCCAGCGCGCCGCTGGCCGCCGCGGCCTGGGCGCGGGCCGCCAGGCGTTCGTCCGCCCTTGCCGGCAGGCGCGCGCTGGCCAGCGCCGCCTCCAGCTCGCCGACGCGGGCCTCGGCCTGGCGCAGCTGCAGCGCCGCATCGTCGACCCGCGCGCGGGCCACGAAACCCTGACCCAGCAGCTCATGCTGGCGCTGCCAGTCGGCGCGCGCCAGCGCGGCCTGACTCTGGGCCTGGCGCAGCTGGGCCTGGGTGATGGCCAGCTCCTCGCGGCGTCGGCCCTTGTCGGTGTCCTCGGCCTGGAAGCGGGCGCTGTCGCGGCGTGCCTCCGCCTCGGCCAGGGCCGCTCGTTCCAGCGTGGCCTCCAGCGCGAACAGCGGCTGGCCGGGCCGCACCGCGTCGCCCTCGCGCACCGTCAGCTCGGCCACCCGCCCGGCCACTGGCGCGGCGAGGTAGAGCGCATCGCCCTCGGCATAGCCGGCCCAGGCCGGCGCCGGCGGCGGCTCGCCGCGGCCGCAGGCCCCGAGCAGCAGGGCGGCGAGCAGCGGCGGCAGGCGGTGGCGCGACATGACGCCATGTTAGGCCCTGTCGCTCGCGGGACAAACGGCAACGGCCGGGCCGGGGAAGATGGCCGCACAACAAGCCCAGGAGACTCGCCGCATGACGTCCCGCCCCGCCCAGGCCTACTGGCCCGCGCGCCTGCCGCGCCGGCTCGAGGTGCCGCAGACATCGCTGTGGTTCAACCTGGAAGTGGCGGCGCGCCGCTATCCCGACAAGGCCGCGACGATCTTCTGCGGGCGAGCCCTGAGCTATGCCGAGCTGCGGCGCCAGGCCGAGGCTCTGGCCGGCTGGCTGCAGGCCCAGGGCGTGACCAAGGGCGACCGGGTCGCGATCTTCATGCAGAACTGCCCGCAGTTCCTGGTCGCCTTCTATGCGGTGAACCGCGCCGACGCGGTGGTGGTGCCGGTCAACCCGATGAACAAGGCCGAGGAGTTCGGCCATTACCTGCGCGACCCCGAGACCCGGGTGGTGATCTGCGGCGCCGAGCTGGCCGGCATCGTCGCGGCCGCCGACGCCGCCCAGCCGCCCGAGCAGCGCCTGCGCGCGCTGCTGGTGACCCGCTACGCCGAGATGCTGCCGCAGGAGATCGACCCCGCCCTGAGCCTGCCGCCGGCGATGCTGGAGGGGCTGCGCGCCGATCCGCCGCTGCCGGCTGGGGCGACGCGCTGGGCCGCGGCGCTGGCGGCCGGCCATGAACCCGGCCCGCACAGCGCCGGGCCGGACGACCTGGCCCTGCTGCCTTACACCTCGGGCACCACCGGTGCGCCCAAGGGCTGCATGCATACCAATGCCACGCTGATGAGCAATGCCTGCGGCGGCGGCCAATGGGGCCATGCCTCGGCCGAGAGCGTGGCGCTGGCGGTGGTGCCGATGTTCCACATCACCGGCCTGCTGTACGGCGTGCTGGGGCCGGTCTATCAAGGCCTGACCCTGATCGTGATGCCGCGCTGGGACCGCGAGCTGGCCGGGCGCCTGATCTCGCGCCACCGGGTCACGCATTGGACCTGCATCCCGACGATGATCATCGACCTGTTCGCCAGCCCGAACTATCGCAGCTTCGACCTCTCCAGCCTGCGCTACCTCTCCGGCGGCGGCGCGGCGATGCCACAGGCGGTGGCCGAGCGGCTGCGCCAGGAGTTCGGCCTGACGTTCGCCGAGGGCTACGGCCTGACCGAGACCGCGGCACCCACCCATGCCAACCCGCCCGAGCATGCCAAGCTGCAATGCCTGGGCATTCCCTTCTTCGGCGTCGATTCGCGCATCGTCGATCCCGACACCCTGGCCGAGCTGCCCCCCGGCGAGGTGGGCGAGATCGTCAGCCATGGGCCGATGCTGTTCAAGGGCTACTGGCGCCAGCCCGAGGCGACGGCCGCGGCCTTCATCGAGATCGAGGGCAAGCGCTTCTTCCGCACCGGCGACCTGGGCCGGGTCGACGAGGAGGGCTTCTTCTTCATCGCCGACCGGCTCAAGCGCATGATCAATGCCAGCGGCTACAAGGTCTGGCCCTCCGAGGTCGAGATGCTGCTGTACAAGCATCCGGCGGTGCAGGAGGCCTGCGTGATCGCGGCGCGCGATGCCTACCGCGGCGAGACGGTGAAGGCGGTGGTGGTGCTGCGCCCCGGCCAGGAGGGGCTGACGGCCGAGGCCCTGATGGCCTGGGCGCGCGAGCAGATGGCGACCTACAAGGTGCCGCGCCAGGTCGAGTTCGCGCCCGCGCTGCCCAAGTCGGGCGCCGGCAAGGTGATGTGGCGCCTGCTGCAGGAGCGCGAGGCCGCGCGGGCTTGATCGGGCCGAAGCGAAGCCGGCCGGCCCCTCAGCAGTCGGCGCTGTTGCCGCGCACGCGGCAGGCCGCATCCTGCGGCCAGTCCTGACCGAGCAGCAGCCGCACATCGCCGCGCAGGCCCGGCTGCAGCCGCGCGCTGGCCGGCACGCCCTCCGGCAGGGCGCGGGCCACGCGCTGCGCCGCGGCCTCCTGGCCCTCGCGGTACTGCACCAGGGTGCGGGTTTCGGTATAGGGCAGCTGATTGCTCAACCGCGCCGCGGGCAGCCCTGCCGCCGCCAGCCGCTGGCCGACTCGCGCGGCCATGCCCGCGGCGCCGTTGCCGTTGCTGACCTCGAGCCGGAAGCGCGACGGTGCGTCGCCTTCGGCGGGCATGGCCGTGCCCGTCGTCGCCGGCGCGCTGGGCGCCGCGGTCGAGATCATGATTGCGGGAAGGGTCGCGTCTGCCGGACCAACGGCCGGCGGCGCGGGCTGCTCGATCGAGAGGGTCGCCAGGGTGCGGCGCGCCAGCGCCTGCTGCAGATTGGCCTGGGCGACGCTGTTGGCCGGTTGCTGCGCCAGCACCCGCTGCAGGGGCTCGACCGCCTCGTCCGCTCGGCCGGCCAGCAGCAGCACATAGGCCAGGTTGTTCTGCAGATGCGGGCGCTGCGGCGCCAGCGCGAGCGCGCGGCGCAGCGCGGCTTCGGCCGCATCGAGGCGCCCCAGCTGGGCCAGCGCCTGGCCCAGGCCGTCATGCGCCTCGACCAGGCCCTCGTCGCGCGCCAGCGCGCGGCGGTAGGCATGGACGGCGCGCTCCCAGTCGCGGCTGCCCTCGAAATAGCGGGCCAGGGCCAGATAGGCCGCGGCGGACAGCGGGCCGTCCTGCACCTGATAGACCGGCTCGACCTTCCACCAGGGCCGGGCCTGGTCCAGCGCGGCGCAGCCGGCCAGCGCGACGCCGGCCAGCAGGGTCAGGCCCAGCAGCGGGCGGCGCAGCGTGCGCGCTACCGGCTCAGCGGGGGCCGGCGCCGCGGGCGGCAGGGCGGCGGGCGGGGCGAAGCGGGCTTGCATGCGCATGGCGGGCTCCTCAGTTGCTGCCGCCCATGGTCGGCAGCAGCACGCGGTAGATCTGGATCATGGCCGGCCCCATCAGCACGACCATCAGCGAGGGGAAGATGCAGAAGATCAGCGGGAACAGCAGCTTCAGCGCGATCTTGGCCGCGGCCTCCTCGGCGCGCTGGCGCCGGCGCGTGCGCAGCATCTCGGCATGGATGCGCAGCGAGGCGGCGATGCTGGTGCCGAAGCGCTCGGCCTGGGCGATCATCGTGACGAAGCCGTCCACCTCCTCGACGCCGGTGCGGATCGCCAGGTTGCGCAGCGCGCGCTCGCGGTCGGCGCCCGCGCGCAGCTCCAGGTTGACCAGTCGCATCTCATCGGCCAGCGCGGCGCTCTTGAGCTGCAGGTCGTCGGCCACGCGCAGCATCGCGGCCTCGGTGCCCAGGCCTGCCTCCATGCAGACCGTCATCAGGTCCAGCGCGTCGGGGAAGGATTCGAAGATCTCGCGCTGGCGCAGCATCACCAGGCGCGCCAGCACCACGTTCGGGCCGTAGTAGCCCAGCGCCGCCAGCAGCAGCAGGGCCAGCATCAGGCTCTCGCCGCGCGGCGCCTGGCCGCTGGCCGCCAGCGCGGCGAAGCCGAGCAACGGCAGGCCCAGGGTCAGCAGGGTCTTGATGCCGAAGAAGGCCGAGGCCGCCAGCGGGCTGCGGATGCCGGCATGCACGAAGCGCAGCCGGATGCTGGACTTCTCGAAGCCCTCCTCGGGCATCGAGAGCTTGCCGATCGGGCGGGTCAGGCCGGCCACGGTCTGCAGCAGGCGCTCGCCCAGCGGCGCGCCCGGGCCGCGGCCGTCGCCGCCAAGCTCCAGCAGGCGCTTGCGCGCCGGATTGGGGCGCAGCAGGGCACCCAGGCCCAGCACCGCCATCATCACCAGCAGGAAGACCAGGGCCAGCATCATCAGCTGCAGCGTCGTCATGATGAGCTCCTCGTTCAGACCCGGATGCGGATGATCCGGCGCATCCACAGGATGCCGACGGCCATCATGAACAGCGCCACCGCGACCATGCGCAGGCCCAGCGGATCGGTCCAGAGCACGGTCATGAACTCCGGATTGACGATGTTGACGACCAGGGCCACGCCGAAGGGCAGGGCGGTCAGGATCACCGCCGAGAGCCGGCCCTCGGCCGAGAGGGTGCGGATCTCGCCGAGCAGGTTCAGGCGCTGGCGCACCAGGGCCGCGATCTTGTCGAGCAGCTCGGCCAGGTTGCCGCCGGACTCGCGCTGGATCATCACCGCGACGACGAAGTAGCTGACATCGGCGATCGGCAGCCGCTCGGCGAAGCGGGCCAGCGCCTCGTTGGCCGGCACGCCGTAGTTCATCTCGTCGAACAGGATGCGGAAGTCACGCGCCAGCGGCGGCGCCATCTCGTCGGCCACCATCTTGACCGCCGAGGGGAAGGCATGGCCGGCGCGCATCGCGCGGCTCATCAGGTCTAGGGCCTCGGGGAACTGGCGCTCGATGCGCGCGATGCGGGCGCTGGCGCGGCTGGCCACGCGCCACCAGGGCAGGGCGGCCAGCACCAGGGCCAGGGCCAGGCCGAAGGCGGGCGGCTTGGCCAGCAGCACCGGCAGCAGCGCGCCGCAGGCGCCCAGCGCCAGCGAGAGCAGCAGCAGTTCGGCCGGCGAGGTGTTCATCGCCGAGGCGCCCACCGTGCGGCGCAGGCGCTGGCCCGGCGCGAAGCGCGCCAGCAGCGCGTTCAGGCGTGGCAGGCGCTCGGTCGTCTGCTCGCGCGCGATGCTGGCGATGCCGACCGGCGCGTCCTCGGCCAGCGCGGCCAGGCGCGCCGCGATGCGCCGGGCCTCGGGGCTGTGGCGCGAGGCCCAGAGGTTGTACAGGCCCTCCAGGCTCAGCACCACGGCGAGGAAGGCGATCGCCGCGAACAGGATCAGGCTGATGTCCATCGCGTCGCTCCCTTAGGCTCAGACGTCCACGCGCAGCGGCGTGAACAGGGTCTGCGGCAGCTCGACGCCGCGCGCGCAGAGCCTGTCCCAGCAGCGCGGGCGCACGCCGGTGGCGCTGAAGTAGCCCTGCACCGCGCCGCTGGCGGCGGCCACGCCGGTCTGCTTGAAGCTGAAGATCTCCTGCAGGGTAACGGTGTCGCCCTCCATGCCGGTGACCTCCTGGATGCTGGTGATCTTGCGGGTGCCGTCGGAGAGCCGGTTGGCCTGCACGATGACGCCGATCGCGGAGGCGATCTGGGCGCGCGCCGCCTTCGCGGGCAGGTCGACGCCGGCCATCGCGATCATGCTTTCCAGCCGCGCCAGCGCGTCGCGCGGCGTGTTGGCATGCACCGTGGTCATCGAGCCCTCATGGCCGGTGTTCATCGCCTGCAGCATGTCCAGCGCCTCGGCGCCGCGGGTCTCACCCAGGATGATGCGGTCCGGCCGCATGCGCAGCGCGTTGCGCACCAGCGAGCGCTGCGCCACCTCGCCGCGGCCCTCGATGTTGGGCGGGCGGGTCTCCAGCCGCACCACGTGGGGCTGCTGCAGCTGCAGCTCGGCCGCGTCCTCGATCGTCACGATGCGCTCGCTGACCGGGATCGCGCCGCTCAGGATGTTCAGCAGGGTGGTCTTGCCGGAGCCGGTGCCGCCGGAGATCAGGATGTTGGCGCGCGCCTGCGACAGCGCGGCCAGGAAGCGCGCCATCTCCTGCGACATCGAGCGGTACTCGATCAGGTTCTCGGCCTTCAGCGGCACCGTGGCGAAGCGCCGGATCGACAGGATCGGGCCGTCGATCGCCAGCGGCGGGATGATGGCGTTGACGCGCGAGCCGTCGGGCAGGCGCGCGTCGACCATCGGGCTGGACTCGTCGACGCGCCGGCCGATGCGCGAGACGATCTTGTCGATGATCTTCATCAGGTGCTCGTCGTCGGCGAAGCGCACCTCGGTCAGCTCCAGGCGGCCGCGCCGCTCGACATAGACCTGGGCATGGGTGTTGACCAGGATGTCGGACACGCTCGGGTCGGCCAGCAGCGGCTCCAGCGGGCCGAAGCCCAGCATCTCGTACTGGATGTCGCGCACCAGCGCGCGGCGCTCGCCAGCGTTGAGCACCAGGTTCTCCTCGAACAGCAGGCGCTCGACCATCTGGCGCAGTTCCTCCTTCAGGCTGTCCGCCGTCAGGCTCTCCATCGCCTCCAGGTCCAGACGGCCCAGCAGCAGCTGGTGCACGCGGGACTTGGTCTCCTGGTAGGCGCGGGTCGGCGCGCCGGTGCCGGCCTCCTCGGCCTGCGCCTCGGGCGGCGCGTAGCCGGGGATCGCCGCGCCGAGTTTCTCGCGCAGGCTCATGCTCATTCCTTTCATGCGGATGCTCCTCGGAACAGGCCGGACAGCCAGCCGCGCGGGGCGGCAGCGGCGGGCGGCGGGGCGATGCGTTCGGCCAGGTCGCGCAGCGCGCGCGCGATGCTGCTGGTCGGGGCGATGGCCTCGACCGGCATGCCCTGGTTGACCGCGGCGGCCACCGCCTCGTAATGGTTGGGCAGGGTGATGACCTGGCCGATGCCCAGGGTGCGCTTCAGGTCGTCGACGCTGAACTGGCCGTCCTTGTGATGCCGGTTGACGATCCAGTGGATCTTGTCGGCCGGGTAGTCGAGCGAGCGGAACACGTCGCGCATGCGCTTGCCGTCGCGGATGAAGGGCAGGGTCAGCTGCAGCACCGCATGCACCTGGTCGGCCAGGTCCAGCACCTGCAGGGTCAGCGAGGACAGCGAGCGGCCCAGGTCCACCACCACATAGTCGAAGCTCTCCTGCGCCTGCTGCAGGATCGCGCGCACCTGGGCCGGCGTCACATCCGCGGCCTGGGCCGGATCCTCCGGCGCGGCCAGCACCCACAGGCCCGGCGTCACCTCGTTCATCGCCGAGCGCAGCAGCTCGGCGTCGAGCCGCGCGATATTGCGCGCGACGTCGGCGACATGGCTGGGCGGGGTCTGGCTGCTGAGAAACAGCGCGGCGTCGCCGAACTGCAGGTTCATGTCGATCAGCGCGACGCGGCGCTGGCCGCCGGCGGCCAGCAGATGGGCCAGGTTGGCGGCGACGAAGGTGGCGCCGCTGCCGCCCTTGCAGGACACCAGGGCCAGCAGCTCGCCATGGCGCGCGGCCGGCTGCGGCAGGCCGGCGCTGCCCTGTTGCTTGCGCAGCAGGCGGCGCAGCGCGGCCAGCAGCGCATCCGACGAGGCCGGCGCGGGCAGCACCTCGCGCACGCCGGCGCGCATCGCGCGCAGCAGGAATTCCGGGTTCTGCTCGGGCGCCACCAGCAGGATGTCGACCTCGGGATGGGTGCCGGCCAGCTGTTCCAGCGCCAGGAAATCCTCGGGCGTCGGCGTCTCCACCACCAGCAGGTCGGGGCGGCTGCCGTTGACGATCGCGTTGACCTCGCGCATCGGGCGCTCGACGATGGTCAGCGCGACGGCGCTTTCGCTGCGCAGCGCGCGGCCCCAGGCCTCGGCATGGGCGGCATCGGGGGTGATGAGCTTGACCTTCATTGGCATACCTCGTTGGCGGCGCTGCTCATGTATTCCTTGCGCAGCGTGGTCGCGAAGGGCGGCAAGCTCAGCGACAGCGGCACGAAGGGCAGGATCATCTTGTGCGTGTAGCCGCTCAGCGCCACGCGCACCGCCTTGCAGTCGGCGGGCGAGCAGCTGTTCACCGCGGCCGGCGGGTTCAGGTAGCTCAGCGTGATGTTGGAGGTCTTCAGGGTCGGCAGGCGCGAGATCATGCGGCTCTTGATATGGCTGTCGTTCATGTCGCAGACCACGGCCAGGCGCGCGCCGAAGCGCGTGGCCTCGACCGCGGCGTTCCAGGTCCAGAGCAGCCGGCCCATCTCCATCGCGCCCAGCAGCAGCATGCACAGCAGGCTGCACACCAGGGCGAACTCGACGGCGGCGGCGCCGCGTGCGCGGCGGTGGCGGTTCGGGATGTTCACAGCTGGGCCCTCATCGTGACCGAGATGCGGTTGAAGTTCATGCTGGGGACGACGAACTTCACGATCGAGTTGTAGGTGTAGCCCTCGACGCTGGCCGTCACCAGATTGACCGCGCCCAGCCCGGTCAGCTGGTTGGCATGGCTGCCGGGGCACAGCGAGGCATCGCAGATCGTCACCATCGCGGTGGTCAGGCCCGGCGCGACGGCGCTGCCGCTGCAGTCGCTGTTGCCGTAGACGGCCAGGCAGCGTGCCTCGCCGGCGATGGTGGCGTCGCCCGGGCCATGCTGGGAGAGGTGGCGGGCGGCGTCGCGCACCGTCTTGTCCAGCACGTTGTAGCTGAACACCGCGCGCCCGAGCTCGCTGGAGCCGAACACCAGCAGCAGCAGCGGGATCATCAGGATGCCCAGCTCCACCGCGGCGACGCCGCGGCGGCGGAGCGGGGCGATGGGGCGGTGCTTGCGCGTCATGATGTCGTCCTCACTGCACCAGGGCCGGCACCATCGGGCCGACGCTGGCCGATGTGCCGGCGATGCCGGACGAGGCGCAGGGGCTGCCGGTGGCGCTGGACAGGCCGATGTATTCCATCTTCAAGGTGTCGTTCGGGTTGTCGATCGGTTGCAGCATCAGCACGCAGGCCCAGCTCAGCACATCGGTGGTGTGGCTGCCGCCGGTCAGCGAGGCGCAGTCGATGATGGGCGCGATCACCAGGCGACGGTCCGCGCCGTACTGGGTGTGCTGGGCCACCGTCGTGACCGGGTTGTAGGCATTGCTGATGCTCAGGCCGGTGATCGAGTTGCCGTTCGCGACGCTGCTGCCATAGGGGCTGTGGGTGCCGCGCTTGGCGATGAAGTTGGGCAGGGCGTTGGCGCCCGAGGGCCAGTTGGTCGTCGTGTAGGCGTAGCCGGTGAAGTCCGGCGCCGCGGTGGCGACGCCGCTGGAGCCGGTCTGGTAGAGGCCGAAGCGGGTGTTCCAAGCCTTGGCCGCGGCATTGCCCATATTGCCGGGCTGGCCGACCGGGTTGGTGACGTTCAGCGAGCACATGCCGTTGCCGGTCAGCAGCGCGGCCAGCTCGCTCTCGCCGCCGCTGGGCGGGCTGAAGTCGATCCAGTTCCAGTTGCCGCCGCCGTCCTTGAACTTGCCGCTGACCCAGCTGCCGGGTGTCAGGCCGAAGGGCGGGCTGGCGCCGGCGCCGGCGGAGCCGGCGCGGCACACGCCCAGCGGCACCGCGCAGTTGCTCTGCGCCGGCGTCAGGGTGGAGGTGGCCAGCGCGCTGACCGACTGGCTGCCGAAGCCCAGCACCTGCATGAAGTAGGGCGCGAAGCCGCCGCGGCTCAGGGTGCAGCGCACGTACTTGGCGCTGGGCGCGGCGGCGCCGGCGCTGGTCCACAGGCTGCCGGCCGCCAGCGAGCTGCCGAAGGCGACCGTGATGTCGGCATCGGCGATGGCCGAGCCCTGGAAGCCGACCTTGTTCTGCTTGGCGATCGCGCGCGCGGCGGCCTCGGCGCGCGGGAAGGCATCGGCGGGAATCGAGGGCGCGCCGGTCAGCTCGTAGCTGGCCGCCAGCGCGCAGGCATCGGCGCTGTTCTGTAGCTCGGTCTTGGCCAGGTAGAGGTGGCCGCCGTCGACCGCCAGGCCGAGGAAGCCGACCAGCACCGCCAGCATCAGGCCGACCAGGATGGCGACCACGCCGCGCTGTTGGGCGCGGGGGCTGTGGCGGGGGCAGGTCTTGCGCAGCATGCTCGTCTCCCGTCGGGGCTCAGCGGCCCGCGCCGACGCCGATATTGATCACATTGCTCGGCGGCGGCGCCTTGTAGCTGTCGACCTGGCGTTCGCGCGCCTCGCGCACGGTGCGGCCATCGGCCTTGCCGTTCTCCTGCGCATGGCGCTGCGGCGCGGCCGGGTCGACCACCTGCTGCGCCTGCAGCGCGCGCATCGATTCGCCGAAGCGCTGGTCCCAACCGGGCGAGGCGCTGGGCGTGGTGCAGCCGGCCAGGGCCAGCAGCGCGGCGCCCAGGCACAGCAGGCGCGGCAGTCGTGGGGTCTTGCTCATGGCTTTTCCTTGTCGAAGCCGCCTTGGGCCGGCGGGTTGGCGGGCTTGCTCTCGGTCTGGCTGGGCTGGCCTTCCAGCCGGCCGCCCAGGATCAGGTCGCTGCGGCTGGGCGGGGTGTAGCCGTCGGTGGGCAGGCGGTAGTCGGCCGGCAGCGGCTTGACCAGGCGCGGCGTGATCACGAACACCAGCTCGGAGCGGTCGGTCTGGAACTGGGTGCTGCGGAACAGCGCACCGACCACCGGCAGCTCGCCCAGGAAGGGGAAGGCCTTGATGTTGGTCGTCGTGTTGTTCTTGATCAGGCCGCCGATCGCGAAGCTCTGGCCGTCCATCAGCTGCACCGTGGTCTCGGCCTTGCGCGAGGTGAAGGAGGGCAGCACCGAGTTCAACGCGCCGGCGCTGATCTGGATGCCGGCCGCATTCAGCTCCGAGACCTCGGGGCGCACGCGCAGATTGATGCGCCCGCCGCCCAGCACGGTGGGCGTGAACTTGACCGAGACGCCGAACTCTTTTTCCTCCAGGGTCACGGTGGTGCCGCCGACGCCGTTGGTCTGCGCCACCGGGATGAAGATCTTGCCGCCGGCCAGGAAGCTGCCGGTCTGGCCGCTGATCGCCATCACGGTCGGTTCGGCCAGCACCTTGACCAGGCCGTCGGTCTTCTGCATGTTCAGCGCGGCGTTGCTGACATTGCGGCCCGGCACGGTGCCGTAGGTGGTGGTGTAGGTCGGGCGGCCGAAGGCGTCGTAGGTGACGGTGACATTGCCGCCGCTGGTGCCGGGGATCGGC
Organism: Roseateles sp. DAIF2; assembly: GCF_015624425.1. NCBI lineage: Bacteria > Pseudomonadati > Pseudomonadota > Betaproteobacteria > Burkholderiales > Sphaerotilaceae > Roseateles > Roseateles sp. DAIF2. Next base: position 2,579,377 of record NZ_CP049919.1, read on the forward strand.
ACGGTGCCGCCGACCACCGCGTCGACCGAGCTGAAGGGCACGTTGTTCGGGCCGGTGCCGCCGATCTGGCCCAGCGCGCCGGTGGCGCCGCCGAAGATGCCGGAGAGGAAGCGCAGCATCGAGCCGTCGCCCGGCACATAGGCGCGCGAGAAGTCGATGCCGAAGGCGTCCAGCAGCGACTTGGAGATCTCGGCCACCTTGACCTCCAGCATCACCTGCTGCGGCGCGCCGACCTCGAGCATGTTGACCACGCGCGGGCTGCCGCCCTTGGCATCGCCGCCGCCGCGCACATAGGCATTGGCCAGCTCGACCGCGCGGCTGACCGCCTCGCTGTCGGTCACCGGGCCGGACAGCACGATGGAGTCGAAGGCCGGCGTCACCTTGATGTCCTTCTCGGCCGGCAGCAGCTGGCGCAGCACGGCCTGCAGGGCCGAGGTGTCCATGCCGACCACCACGTCGAAGGCGGTGCAGGTGCCGCTGCGGTCCAGCATCACGACATTGGTCGAGCCGATGCTCTTGCCCAGCAGGTAGATCTCGGTCGGGGCCAGCAGCAGCACGTCGACCTCGGCCACGCCGGGGCGGCCCTCGGGCGCCGCGGTCTTGGCGCCGCCGGCCTCGTCCTTCTTGCCGGCCTCGGCCTCGGCGGGGCGCGCGGCGCGGGCGTTGTCGGGGTTGCCCAGCAGGATGCGCGTGACCGGCTGGCCGGGGCGCAGCACGGTGGACTTGCCCACCGGCACCTGCACCAGCGGCGCGATCTCGACGCGCGAGCACATCGCGGTGCCGCTCGCGGGCATGCCGGCGGCGCTCGGCGCGCGGGCGGCCAGCGGCGCCTTGGGGGCGCTGCCCTGGGCCGCGGCCCAGCCGGCCTGCAGCAGCATCAGCAGCACGGCGGCCTGGGCGGCGCGGCGGGGGAAGAGGGGCATCGAAGGCATGGCGTGTCTCCGGATCTTGGGGGGCGGTGTCAGAAGCATTCCGTCACCTTGTGCATGCCGCGGATCAGCTCCACGCAGCTGCTGGGGGCGACGGCCATGGCGGCGGGGGGCGCCGGGCGCGGGGCGGCGGGCCTGCGCACCGGCGCCGGGGCGGGCGCCGAGGCCGCCGGCGGCGGCGCGCGCAGCAGGCCCAGCATCTCGGCCTTGGTGGCGCCGTTGCCGGCGCCGGCTTCCTTGGGATCGGTCTGGTTGCGCAGCACCAGGGACAGGGTGCCGACGCTGCGCGCCAGGTCCAGCAGCTCGGCCTCGCCGGGCGTGACCTCCAGGGTCACCGCGTTGACGACCTTGGGCTTGGTGGCGTCGCGGTCGGCCTCCTGGGCCACGGCCAGCACCAGGATGCGCTCCAGCACGATCTTGGAGATCGAGTGGTCGCGGTCGTTGCGGCCGCCGGCCTCGTCCTGGGTGTTCACCATCACGTCGACATAGGTGCCGGGCAGCGCGAAGCCGGCCACGCCCACCACATCGTTGACGCGCACCGTCATCGCGCGCTTGCCCTGCGGCACCACCGCGGACAGGCCGCCCTTGGTGCCGATCGGCGCCAGGCGCGCCTCGGTCAGCGGCTCGCCGCGCTGCATCGAGACCAGCAGCACCCGGCCTTCCAGCTGGCGCGAGTCCTCGAAGGCACCGGCCGGCACGCTGCCCTGCGGCCAGTCGGCCATGCGCACCATCTCGGCGGAGATGCGCCCGCCGAGCTCGATGTCGGCGTTGGCGACCGCGATGCGGCCCCTCTCACCACCCTGGTTCTGCATCCAGCGCGCGGCCATGAACACCGCGGCCAGACCGGCCAGCGCGGCGACGAACAACATCAGCAGACCACGTGATCGCATGGCGGACTCCCGGTTGACGAGGCCGCCTCGATCAGGGCCTCGTTGCCAAAGTAGGTGGACCAGGCCCAGTCCAGCAGCTCGGAGCTGAGCGCGGCGGGCAGTTCCAGATAGCGCGCGCGGCTGGCGATCAGGCGCAGCAGGTCGCGTGGGTAGCAGGCCAGCAGCGGCCGGCCGTGCCGCGGGTGCAGCTCATGCACCAGCTGGGCCAGCACGCCGCTGTCGAAAGGCAGGCCTTCGTCGCCACAGGCGTTTTCAAACACGCGCGCATAGGACTGCGGGTCCAGCGCGCCGATGCGGATCTTGTGGCCCAGGCGGCGCAGGAAGGCGGCATCCTCCAGCTCGCGCGGCTCCAGGTTGGAGGAGAACACCAGGGTCATCTCGAAGGGGACCGTGAACTTGCCGCCGTTGCGCAGCATCAGGTGGTCGTGGCGATGCTCCATCGGCACGATCCAGCGGTTCATCAGCGCGCGCGGGGTCACGACCTGGCGGCCCAGGTCGTCGACGATGAAGAGGCCGTTGTTGGCCTTGAAATGCGGCGGTGCCTCGTAGTAGCCGGCGCGGTTGTCGAAGCTGAGGTCCAGCATCTCCAGGGTCAGCTCGCCGCCGGAGGCGATCACCGGCCGTTCGCACAGCTGCCAGCGCGGATCGGGGCGGGAACGGTTGTCCAGCGCGGCGCGCGGCGCGGCCTCGGCCGGCAGCGGGCGGTGGCATTGCGCATCGAACACGCGGATCACCTCGTCGTGCACGCAGATCGCGTGCGGGATCGCGACCGCGCCACCGAGAAGACGCTGCAGGCTCTGCGCCAGATAGGTCTTGCCGGAGCCGGCCGGGCCGTAGAGCAGCAGCGGGCGGCCGGAGTTCAGTGCGGTGCCCAACTGATCCAGCAGGCCCTCGGGCAGCACCAGGCCGGCACAGGCCTGGTGCGCCTGGCGCAGGGTCAGGTCGCGGTGCGGGGCCGACTGGGCCCGCACCCGCTCGGCATAGGCGGCCAGCGGCACCGGCGCGGCGCCGACATAGGCATTGCGCGCCAGCCATTCCAGCGCGCGGGCATGTCCGGCCTGGGTCAGTTCGTACTGCACATCGGCCTCGTGCTGGCCGCGGCGCGTGACCTCCAGCAGGCCTTCGCGGCGCATGAACTGGCACAGCGCGTCGACCACGCCGCCGCCCAGGCGGAGCTGGCTGCCCAGCTCGACCAGGCGGGTCAGTCCCTGCTGCAGCATGGTCTTGCCCAGCAGCTCGACCAGGAAGCCGTTGGACAGGCCGGTCTCCTCGATGCTCTGCGGCGCACGCGGCAGCAGGGCCCAGGGCGAGGCGGCGCTGCGCGGGGCTGCGACGGCGGGGAAGTTGTGCAGGCCCATCACGGTCTCCGTTCAGCGGGCCTGCGGCCACAGCAGCGCGGCGGCGGTGCCCAGCGCGATCGCCACCGCATAGGGCAGGCGCACCGCGCTGTGGCTCAGCGGCGTCGCGCCGTCGCGCCAGGCCAGGTGCAGCCGGCGCAGATTGCCCAGCAGCCGGGCGACGACGCCGCGGCCGTTCAGGTACAGCAGGGACAGCAGGCCGCCGGCCAGCAGGCTGTAGAGCACCGCGTTGGCGACGCCGGCCGGGCCGATGAAGCAGCCCACCATCGCCATCAGCTTGACGTCGGCGGCGCCCATTGCGCGCAGCAGGTACAGCGGCAGCATCAGCGCCAGGCCCAGCGCCAGGCCGGCCAGCGGTGCCCACCAGCTGCCGCCGGCCAGCGCCGGCAGGCCGCCGGCCAGGGCCAGCGCATGCAGCCCCAGCGCCAGGCCGGTGCCGGCCAGCAGCCAGCGGTTGGCGACGCGGCGCTGGCGCAGATCGCTCAGCACCGCACCACCGAGCCACAGGGCCAGCAGGCTCAGCGAGAGCAGGGGCAGGGCGGTGGTGTTCATGGATGGGTGCTGGGGGTGAGAGGTATTCGGGGCGGGGCGGGCCATCGCGGGCGCGACGCCCCGCTGGGGCGTCACAGCACCGCGCTCAGCTCGGTGGCGATCTTGGTGAACACGGCGCTCAGATCGGTGCCGACCAGCTTCACCGAGGCGATGATCACGACCGCGATCAGCGCGGCGATCAGGCCGTATTCGATGGCGGTGACGGCCTCTTCGTCTTGGCCGAACTGCTGCAGGAAGCGGGGGAGGAGTTGCATGATGATTTCCTTCACTTGCTCATAGACATGGCGCTGGACCGCGCCGCGAAGAACCCATTGGGGCTGGATCCATGCCCTGCCGACCTGTTCGGGAGACGCCGGTCGGCGATTCGCGTCATGCTCGGTGTCCTTGGTTGCTCCGGTTCACAGGGCCGCGGCCACGGCGTTCGACCAGAACTGGTAAATCGCCTTCAGCGCATCGCCGTTCAGGCTCAGCGCGCCGATGATCACCACCGCGATCAGGGCGCCGAGCAGCGCGTACTCGATCGAGGTCACGGCGGACTCGTCGCTCAGCCAGCTGCGGCGCGTCGCGATGTCTTGTGGCTTCTTCATGGCATCCACTTTAGAAATTGCCGCCCCGGCGCGCAGCGGAGGATGGAGCCATGTCCAGGGGGGAGCTTGACCCTTGCTGGGCATGACATGGCTCCCCCCTCATCCGTCCCAGGCGCACCATCGCGCCCAGCAGCTCGGCCGCGGGGCGGTGTTTTTCCAGGAAGGCCTGCGCGCCCAGGCGCCGCGCGCGTTCGCGCGTGGCGGCGTCACCATGGCAGGTCAGCACCAGCACGCGCGCCAGCGGCAGCAGCAGCGGCAGCAGGGCCAGGCCGTCCTCGCCGCCGAGGTCGACATCGAGCACCACCACATCGGGGCGCAGGCTGTTCGCGGCGCGCAGGGCCTGATCGCTGGTGGCGGCGGTGCCGACGCAGTACAGCTGCAGCGGCGCGCAGGCGATCAGCCGGGCCAGGCCCTCGCGCACCATCGGCTGGTCATCCACCAGCAGCACGCCGAGCGGCGTGAGACCGCCGTCGGCTTGGGGGGCGGGAGCGGGCAGGGAGACCATGAGTCGATGCTAGGCAAGGGGCCGCGGGCGCGAATGGGAGGAAGGGGTGGGAGCCAGGGGGGAGCTTGCTCCCCCTCGCGCGGATCAGTAGACGAAGGGCAGCAAGCGGTAGGGCACGCGGCGCTGGTAGGCGCGGTACTCGGGCAGGCCCGCGCACAGCACCGCTTCCTCGCGCCGCATCCGCACCACCTGGGCCACATAGAGCAGGGCCAGCACCGCGAGATTGAGGATCGAGAAGTTGACCAGCAGGAAGCCGGCGTGACCGATCAGGTAGCCGAGATAGATCGGATGGCGCACCAGGCGGTAGGGGCCGCGCACCACCAGGCCGCGCTGCGCGGGCAGCAGGCCGAAGCTGCGGCCCAGCACGATCTTGGCCGCCAGCTGCCACAGCAGGCCGGCCAGCTGCAGCGCCGCGCCCAGGCTCTCGGGGATGAAGGCGCGCGTCTGCTCCGGGCTCATCAGCAGACCGAAGGCGCTGGCATAGAGCGTGGCCGCGATGGCGGCGGGCGAGAGGTCGCGCTGCGCGGCGCGGCGCGCCAGCAGCACCAGGGCCAGGGTATAGGCCTCCGAGATCAGCAGCAGCAGCAGGGTGCCGCGCTCGGGCTGCTGCAGCCAGGCATGGCCCCAGCGGGCAACCAGGAAGGCCAGGGCCAGCAGCGCGAAGCTGCGCAGCAGCCATTCGGTGAGGCGGCCTTCGGACGGGGCGGGGACGGCTTGCATCGGAGGACTCCTCGCAGAGGTCTGACTCTGGAGCCGATGCTCGCGCCCGCGCGTGCTGGCCGCCAGGGAGGCGGCGCCCGCGCGATTTAGGAGTTTGCTCCCCCCGCGCGTGCCGGCGGCAGCGGGCCGGCCAGGCCATGGGCGCTGGCATAGACATGCAGCTCCAGGCGGCCGCGCACGCCGAGCTTGCTGTAGATCGTCGTCAGGTGGTTGCGCAGGGTGTGCTCGCTGAGCTGCAGCTCGTCGGCCACCGACAGCAGCTTGGCGCCGGAGCGCTGCAGCAGGGTCGCGATGATCTCGCGCTCGCGCGGCGTCAGGCTGGCGAGGCGGCGCGCCTCGGGGTCCTGCGGCCGCGCCGCGGGCGCGGGGCCGCCGTCGGTCAGCAGGCCCAGCACCTCGCCCAGCAGCGCGCGGTGCAGCCAGACCTCGCCCTCGCTGACCCGCTCGATCGCGCGCAGGATGGTCGGCGCCGGCGCGGACTTGTGCACCACGCCGCGCGCGCCCTTCAGCACCGCGCTGCGGTACTGCTCGACATTGTCGGCCCCGGTCAGCACCAGCACATGGGCATTGCCGCGCTGGCGCAGGGTGGCCAGCGCGGCGCCGGCGTCCTCGCCGCCGAGATCTAGGTCCAGCAGCAGCACGTCGGCGCCGGGCAGCTCGGCATGGGCCAGCAGCTCGGGCAGGGTGCTGGCGCAGCCGACCACCTGCATGCGTGGCTGCATCGCGTCGATCAGCTGGCGCAGGCCCCACAGCGTGATCTGGTGGTCCTCCGCGACGAAGACGCGGATCGCCCGGGTGTCGGTGCAGGGGGGCTGGATGTCGCTGAGGGTCATGGACGGCTCCGGGCTGTCAGAGGGGGATGCGGATCGCGAGCTCGGTGTTCAGCCCGTCATGCAGGCCGATGTCCAGCGAGCCGCCGAGCTCGCCGACGCGCTCGTTGAGCGAATGGGGATGAAAGCCCGCCTGGGCCCGGCCGCTGATGCTGCCGCCGTCGTCGCGCACGGTCAGGTTCAGGCTGCTCTCGTCGCTGGCCAGCGCGATCCAGACATGGCGCGCCTGGGTGTGCTTGCGGATGTTGTTGAGCGCTTCGTTGAGCAGGTGGAACAGCGCGCCGGCCAGGGCCCGCGTGGTGGACACGGCCTCGGGGCAGTCGACCTCGACCTCGATGCCGAACAAAAGGCCGAAGCGGCGCGCCTGGCGGCGCACCGCCGGCACCAGCGCGTTGTCGCCGCGCTGGCCGTTGCCGGTTCGCAGGCCCGAGATCAGTTCGCGCAGCGAGGCCACCTCGGTGTTGACCAGATCGGCCAGCGCATCGACCTCGGCGCGCGCCGGGTTGTCGGCCGGGATGCGCAGCGCCACGCATTCGACCGCGTACTTCAGGCCCAGATAGGGCTGGATCGCGCTGTCGTGCAGGTCGCGGCCGATGCGGGCGCGCTCATGGCTGGCGCTTTCCTCCTGCAGCTGGTCAACCAGGGCCGCCTGCTCGATGATGCGCAGCAGCTCCGGCGCCGCGCCGGCCAGCGCCGACAGGTCCTGGGCCGCGCCTCGCAGGCCGCGATAGCCGATCACGAAATGGCCGTACTGGCGGTCGTAGCGGCGCAGCGGCACCACATGCAGGCCGCGCACATCCAGCAGCCGCGCCAGCTCGCCCAGCGGCTCCAGCAGCGCGCGCGGCAGCTGGCCGTTGCCATGCAGGCGCGCGCGCGGCCGCAGATCCCACCAGCGGCGCTCGACATAGCTGAGCGGCTCCTGCAGGGTCGGGGCCAGCAGCTGCTCCAGCTGCGCATGGGCCTGGGCCTTGGCGCGGAAGCCGCCATCCTCGCGGCTGGCGATCATCGCCGGCGCACCGACCTGGCTGGGCAGCACCAGCGCGACCACATCGGCCTGGGTGCCGCCGCGCAGGCGCTCGACCAGCTCGGCGCAGATCGGCTCCAGGCCGCGGCGCGGGTCGAGCCGGGTCTCGATCTCGCCGATCAGCGCCAGCCGGCGGTGCAGCACGCGCATCGGCCGGGCCAGCAGCGCCGCGGCCGGCACCAGCAGCAGCACCGCCAGATGCGCCAGGCCGCCCCAGCGACCCGGGCCGGGCAGCTGCAGCAGGCCGGGGTCGGCGTCCAGCAGCATGCCGGCGGCGGCCACCATCGACAGCAGCACGCCATGGCCGACGCCGTAGCCGATCGTGGTCAGCACCACCGGATGGATCAGGGTGACGATCATCATCGTCATCGCGCCGACGCTGAACAGCTTCATCATCGCGCAGGTCCAGACCACATCGATCCAGTAGGCCAGCAGGCTGGGCACCAGCGGGCGCTCGCGCGCCTCGCTCCACAAGAGCCAGCCGGCCCAGGCGCTGTAGGCCAGCAGCAGCCAGGCCGGCAGCGGCGCGATGCTCGGTTCGCTTGAGATCAGCAGCACGCTGCACAGCAGCGCGGTCACGACCCGCACGCCGGCGGAGCAACGGCGCATTTCGACCGAGGGCCCGGGATCCGAGCTCGGCATGCTGGCCATGTCCTTCAGTTGGCGCCACATCGCTGACCTTCCACATTCTGCGTACCGCTGCAGAAGTGGCTCCAGTCTGTCATGGCACCCCGGAGCCAACTCCCCCCGGGAACGGGTGGTCGGGCGTGGTGAATCGCCAACTAATGAACGCCGCGCGCGGCTGGCGCGCGGCGCCGGGGCTCAGAAGCCGGCGCCGGGCCGGGCCAGGTAGTCCCGTTCGGCCGCGCTGCTGGGGCGGCCCAGGGCGGCGTTGCGATGCGGAAAGCGGCCGAACTGCTCGATCAAGACCAGGTGGCGCTGCGCATAGTCCGCGATCGCGGTCAGCTCGGGCGCGGCCGCGGCCAGCGCCTCGAACAGCGCGACGCTGCGCCGCTGCAGCGCCAGATCCTCGGCATGCTCCAGCGGCAGGTAGGCGAAGACGCGCTGCAGCGGCGTCAGCTGCGCATCCAGCCCGGCATCGATCAAGGCCAGCGCGGCCTCGCGCGCCAGTGCATCGCCGGCAAAGGCGCGCGCCTGGTCGCGGAAGCTGTTGCGGGTGAACTGGTCCAGCAGCAGGATGCGGGCCAGCGCACCATGGGCACCGGCGGCGTCCCAGTCGCGCAGCTCGCCCTGCAGCGCCTGCTCGAGCAAGGGCCCGAAGCGGTCGCGGATCTCGGCATCGAAGGCCGAGTTCTTGCTGAACCAGGCGCCGCGCGCGACGCCGTCCTCCGCGCCGCCGGGCAGATCGAACCAGAAGTTCAGCACCCGCTGGGCCGCCGGCGGTGCGGTCAGACGCAGCCAGGCCGGGTGGCGCTGCAGATGGCGCGCGGCATAGCTGCACTGCGCGTCCAGTCGCAGCTCGCGTGGCGCCAGCCAGGCCAGCACATGCTCGACCAGGCGCGCGGCCAGGCCGCGGCCGCGCAGCGCCGGGTCGACGATGGTGTGGGTCAGCACGAACAGCCCGGGTTCGGGTCGCTCGTATTCGATGTAGAGCGGATGCCCGTCCAGCTCGGCCTCGAAGCGGCGGCGCGGCTCGTCATGGCGGATCGCCAGCTCCGCGCCGCTCATCGCCGAGCCTCGCCACCCAGTTGCTGCCAGAGGTAGCTGTATTCGAGCGCCTGCAAGGTGGCGCGCTGCTCGTTGTCGGCCGCGCCGCCATGGCCGCCCTCGATGTTCTCGTAGTACAGCAGCGCATGGCCCTGTTCGAGCAGGCGCGCCGCCATCTTGCGCGCATGGCCGGGATGGACGCGGTCGTCGCGGGTCGAGGTGGTGAACAGGATCTGCGGATAGCGCCGCTCAGCGCGGGCGTTCTGGTAGGGGCTGTAGCGCGAGATCACCGCCCAGTCCTCGGCCTTGTCCGGGTCGCCGTACTCGGCCATCCAGGAGGCGCCGGCCAGCAGCTTGTGGTAGCGCCGCATGTCCAGCAGCGGCACCTGGCAGACCACCGCATTGAAGAGTTCGGGGCGCTGCATCGCCACCGCGCCGACCAGCAGGCCGCCGTTGCTGCCGCCCATGATGCCCAGCTGCTGCGGGCTTGTGATGCCGCGCGCGACCAGGTCCTCGGCCACCGCGATGAAGTCGTCGTAGCTCTTCTGCTTCTTGTCCAGGATCGCGGCCTGGTGCCAGGCCGGGCCGAACTCGCCGCCGCCGCGGATATTGGCCAGCACCAGCACGCCGCCGTCGCGATACCAGGCGCGGCCGAAGCCGCCCGAGTACCAGGGCTGCAGGCTGACCTCGAAGCCGCCATAGCCGTACAGCAGGGTCGGGTTGCGGCTGTTCGCACTGGCGCCGGCGGGCCAGATCACGAAGTAGGGCACGGCCGTGCCGTCGGCGCTCTGGGCGAAGAACTGCTCGGCGTGCATGCCGGCGGCGTCGAACTGCGGCACCCGTGCCTTCAGCGGCTCGCGCGTGTCGATGCCGGCATGGGCCAGCGACAGGGTGTCGGGCGTCAGGAAATCGGTGTAGCTGAGCAGGTACTGGTCGGCCAGCGCATCCTCGGGCAGCTCGTTGTCGTGCAGGCCGGCGATGCCCAGGGTGCCGGGGAAGGGGGCCTCGATGCGGCGCAACGCGGGCGGCTGCACGCCGAAGTCCCATTCCTCCAGGCGGCTGGCGACGTTGTCGGAGAGGTTCAGGATCAGGTGCCGGCGCGTCAGCGTGTAATCGGCCAGCGAGCAGGTCGGCGTCGGCGCGAACAGCAGGGTGAATTCGCGCGCGCCGGCCAGATAGGCCGCGGCATCGGCCAGCAGCAGCGATCCGGAGACGAAGTCGCGGCCGCCGACCGACCAGTCGCTGCGCAGCGAGATCAAGAGGCGCGGGCCCCAGAACTGCGGCTGCGCATCGGCCGGCAGGTCCAGCTTGGCAAGGCCGCCGTCGGCGCCGAGCAGGAAGCTGACCTGGTGGTAGAAGTCCAGCGCGCGGGTGAACAGGGTGCGCTCGAAGCCAGGCATGTGGTCCACATGCACCGAGGCGGCGACGTCCTGCGTCTCGCCCTCGAACACCGTGACGGCCTGTTCCAGCGGCGTGCCGCGGTGCCAGCGCTTGATCACCCGCACATAGCCGGAATCGGTCAGCGAGCCGGGGCCGAAGTCGGTGCCGACATAGATCGTGTCCTCATCGATCCAGTCGACCTGGCTCTTGGCCTCGGGCAGCTGGAAACCGTCCGGCACGAAACGCTTCTCGACCAGGTCGAACTCGCGCACCACATGGGCGTCGGCGCCGCCGCGCGACAGCGACACCAGGCAGCGCCGGTACTCGGGTGCCAGCGCCGCGGCGCCGGCGAAGACCCAGCTCTCCTGCTCCGCCGCGCCCAGCGCGTCCAGGTCCAGCACCGTCTCCCAGGCCGGTTCGGCCTTGCGGTACTCGGCCAGGCTGCAGCGCCGCCACAGGCCGCGCTTGTGCTGCTGGTCCTGCCAGAGGTTGTAGAACCAGTCGCCGCGCCGCGTGACCGCGGGGATGCGGTCGCTGGCGTTCAGCACCTCCAGCAGCTCGCGACGCAGCCGCGGATAGTCCGCATGGGCCTGCAGCCGGGCCAGGCTCTGCGCATTGCGCTCGCGCACCCAGGCCAGGGCGCGCTCGCCCTGCACCTCCTCCAGCCACAGATACGGATCGTCTTTGTCGTTCTTCTCCTCCGGCTTGCCGGGGGGCAGGTCTTGCGTCATTGGATCGTCTCCCTAAATGCGTTCAGTCACTCCCGAGCTTAAGCGCTTGCGGCGTGATCTCGACCGACGCATGGGGGGTGGACATGTGGATGATGCCGTCCTGCACCATCACCTGCAGCTGCATGCTGCGCTCGGCCAGCGCGGCCAGGGCCTGCGACTGCTCGGCCGGGATCTGCCAGACCGTCAGCTTGGGCGCGCGGGTCAGCTTGCCCGCCAGCTGGCCCCACCAGACCGGGGTGCTGCTGGCGTAGGAGATCACCGTGACGCGATCGGCGCGGCCATGGGCCTTCATGATGCGGCGATCGTCGGGCTGACCCAGGTCGATCCAGTGCACCACGTCGCCGGTCAGGTCCAGCTGCCAGAGCTCGGGCTCGTCGACATCGGACAGGCCCTTGGTGAACTCCAGCCGGCCGCGCAGCTCGTCGGCGGGCACATGCAGCGCATAGGCCAGGATGCGCACCATCATGCGCTCATCGGTTTCCGAAGGGTGGCGGGCGATGGTCAGGTTGTGGTCGCCGTAGACATGGCGGTCCATGTCGGCGATCTGCAGCTGGGCTTTGTGGATGGTAGCTTTGAGCGCCATGGCGAACTTGGTTACGAGGCGAAACCCGCAATTATCAGGCCGTGGCATGATGCCGCCCTGGCGCCGTGATCCGGTGCTTTTTCTTGTCGAGAAGAGTTCTGCACATGAAACAACGTCTCCTGCTCTGCACCCTGATCGTGGCCGCGCTGCCTGCCCTGGCCCAGGTCGCGACCAACCCGAACGCCAAGGTCGACCCGAAGAACAACAAGGTCAGCCGCCCGGTGGTCGAGAAGCCCAAGGTCAAGCTGATGACGCGCGACGAGCTGCGCGCCTGCCTGATCCGCTTCGACAAGAACGAGGCCGACGCCAAGGACATCAAGGCTGCGCAGGAGGCGAATGCCAAGGAGCGCGCCGACATGCTCAAGCTCAAGGAAGAGCTGACCCAGGCCGGCCAGTCGCTGAACACCGGCGCCGCCGAGCTGAAGGCGGAGCGCGAAGGCCTGATCAAGTCGCAGGAGGGCCTGAAGGAGCAGATCGCCAAGCTGGAGCGCGCCGACGCCGAGAAGGTGCTGGCCGACTACAAAGCCAAGGCCGCCGCGCATGACGTCAAGATCGACGCCTACAACCAGGCCAAGAACAAGTACGCCGAGGATGCCAAGGGCTTCGATGCCAAGGTCGAGTCCCACAACAAGAACACGAAAGACCTGCAGGCCCGCACCGAGACCCATCTGGACGAGGTCGACGACTGGAAGAACGAGTGCAGCAAGAAGTCCTATGACGAGGCCGACGAGATCGCGGTCCGCAAGGAACTCGGCCAGACCAAGAAGTAAGTGATCCAGCGCCGCGGCGGGCCCGCGGCTCGCGCGAGCAACGGCGCCGCCCCGCCTCGGGACGGCGCCGTTTGCTTTTCTTACAATCGAGCGCCCCATGAGGGCCCACTACACCGAGACAAACAAGCCATGAGCCACGCCACCAATCCCCTGCTGCAGGACTGGACCGATGCCTACGGTCTGCCGCCGTTCGCCCAGATCGAGGCCGCCCAGTTCGCGCCCGCCTTCGAGGCCGCGCTGGCCCAGCACCGCGCCGAGCTGGACGCGATCGCCGCCCAGACCGCCGCGCCGGACTTCGAGAACACGCTGGCGGCCTTCGACCGCAGCGGCCGCCTGCTGACCAAGCTGGAGCACCTGTTCCACACCCTGGCGGCCTCGGCCACCTCGCCCGAGCTGCAGGCCGCCCAGCGCGCGCTGGCGGCGCCGCTGGCGGCCCATGGCAATGCGGTCTACATGCATGCCGAGCTGTTCAAGCGCGTCGACGCGCTGTACGGCGAGCGCCAGGCGCTGGGCCTGGCGCCGCAGCAGCTGCGTCTGCTGGAGCGGGTGCATCTGGACTTCGTGCGCGCCGGCGCCAAGCTGCAGGGCGAGGCGCAGCGGCGCTATGCCAAGGTGGTCGAGCGCCTGGCCGAGCTCTACACCCTGTTCGGCCAGAATGTGCTGGCCGACGAGAGCGGCTATCAGCTGGTGCTGCAGGGCGAGGAGGAACTGGCCGGCCTGCCGGACTTCGTGCGTGCCGCCGCGCGCCAGGCCGGCGCGGACCGCGGCCTGGCCGAGGGCCAGCATGCGATCACCCTGTCGCGCTCGCATATCGTGCCCTTCCTGACCTTCAGCGCGCGGCGTGACCTGCGCGAACAAGCCTGGCGCGCTTGGGTGGGCCGCGGCGAGAAGGCCGGTGCCACCGACAATCGCGCGGTCGCGCAGGAGATCCTGACCCTGCGCAACGAGCAGGCGCGCCTGCATGGCTATGCCTGCTACGCCGACTATGCGCTGGCCGACACGATGGCCGGCACGCGCGACGCCGTGATGGGCCTGCTGGACCAGGTCTGGGAACCGGCCAAGGCCGCGGCCCAGGCCGAGCGCGAGCAGCTTGAAGGCATGATGGCCTCGCTGGGCCACGACTTCGCGCTCGAGGCCTGGGACTGGCGCTACTACGCCGAGAAGGTGCGCAAGGCGCGCTACGAGCTCGACGAGGCCGAGGTCAAGCCTTACTTCCCGCTGGACGCGATGGTCGAGGCGCTGTTCGACTGCGCCGGCCGCCTGTTCGGCCTGAAGTTCGTGGCCCGCCCCGAGGTGGCCGGCTACCACGCCGATGCCAAGGTCTACGAGGTGCAGGGCGCCGACGGTACCCTGCGCGGCGTCTTCATGCAGGACAACTTCGCGCGCGCCACCAAGCGCAGCGGCGCCTGGATGAACGCGCTGCGCTGGCAGGCCAGGAACGGCATCGGCGCGGTGCCGGTGATCCTGAACAACAACAACTTCGCCAAGGGCGCGCCGGGCGAGCCGACCCTGCTGTCCTTCGACGACGCGCGCACCCTGTTCCATGAATTCGGCCATGGTCTGCATGGGCTGCTGTCGGACGTCGAGTACGAGCGCCTGTCGGGCACCCAGGTGCTGCGCGACTTCGTCGAGCTGCCCTCGCAGATCTTCGAGCATTGGATCACCGAGCCCGAGGTGCTGAAGCAGCATGCCCGCCACTACAAGACCGGCGAGGCCATCCCCGACGCGCTGCTGGCCAAGATCAAGGCGGCCGAGCTGTTCAACCAGGGCTACGAGACGGTGCGCTACACCGCCAGCGCCCTGGTCGACATGGCCGCGCATGCGCTGACCGATGCGGCCGGCCCCGACATCACCGCCTTCGAGGCCGAGACCATGGCCGCCTACGGCCTGCCGGCGGCGATCGGCATGAACCACCGCCTGGCGCATTTCCAGCATCTGTTCAGCGGCAGCGGCTATGCGGCCGGCTACTACGTCTATATGTGGGCCGAGGTGCTGGACGCGGACGGCTATGAGGCCTTCGTCGAGGCCGGTAGCCCCTTCGACCCGGCGGTCGCGGCCAAGCTGCTGACCAATATCTACTCCAGCGGCAACAGCCGCGAGCCGCGCGAGGCCTACCGCGCCTTCCGCGGGCGCGATGCCCAGGTGGAGCCGATGCTGCGCGGCCGGGGCCTGCTGCCGGCCTGAGCGGTGCCGCTCAGACGCCCGTTGGGAAGCGGGCGTCCAGCCCCGCCAGGAAGCGCTTGAAATCGATCGGCTTGGTCCAGTAGTCGGCGAAGCCGGCGCTCAGCGCGCGCCGGATGTCCTCCGGCATCGCGTTGGCCGAGAGCGCGATGCAGGGGATGGCGGCGGTCAGCGGGTCCAGGCGCAGGCGCCGCAGCACCTCGTAGCCATCGACATCGGGCAGTTGCATGTCCAGCAGGATCAGGTCGGGCCGCAGTTCGCGTGCCCGGGCCAGGCCCTGGGCGCCATCGTCCGCGCAATCCAGGCTCAGCTGCGGGCGCTGCGCCACCAGCTCCTGCACCACCAGCTGGTTCACCGGGTTGTCTTCGATATAGAGCAGCCGTCCGGCCGGATGAGGGTTCGGCACGGTGTCGGGGAACTGCTGGGAATCGGGCACGGCGGGGTCAAACGGCTGAAAAAGTACGGCTCAACTTTAGCGCGCCTGGGCTGCGGGTTAACCCTGTTCGTCGCGTCGAGCGACAGTTCATCGTATCCAAACGTGTGCCGGTCGCGCGGCCGTGGTGCCTAGGGTTTACGCCAGGCACAGTGCTTTCCATCGAGACCCGCCGCGGTCTTGGCCAACGGGAGCACGACATGACAAACACGAATCAACGGCCCTCGGGTTTCGGGATCGGCCATCGCCTGGTGCTGGCCATGCTGGGCCTGGCGCTGCTGCTGGCCGGCCTGGCCGGCGAACGTCCGGCGGTGACGCAACTGCCGCGGGTCGAGATCAGCGGCAAGAGCCTCGCGACCCTGGCGGCCGAGGGGCGCATCGAGCGCCTGCCGCGCGTGCTGGTCGAGGGGCGCAGCCTCGAGGGTCGACGCCTGGCGGCCGTCGAGGCCGAGGCCCGCACCAATTGAATAAGTTGATGTCATCATGCGGGCCTCGATGAGCACTGAGCCCTGACGATGACCTCCGACACTTCTTCCCTCATCCGCTATGCGATGGTGACCGGCGCCGGCAGCGGCATCGGCCGCGCCTGCGCCCAGGCCCTGATGGGGGCCGGCTACCGCGTGGCCCTGGTCGGGCGGCGCGCCGAGGCGCTGGAGCAGACGGCGCAGTCGCACCCCGGGCGCGGCGTCGTGATGGCGGCCGATGTGGCCCGGCCCGAGGCGGTGGCGGCGTTGTTCGAGCGCGTGCGCGTCGAGTTCGGCCGGCTCGACCTGCTGTTCAACAATGCCGGCATGTCGGCCCCCGCGGTGCCGATCGACGAGTTGAGCTTCGAGCAATGGCAGGCGGTGGTGGACGTCAACCTGAGCGGCAGCTTTCTCTGCGCCCAGGCCGCGTTCAAGCTGATGAAGACCCAGTCGCCGCGGGGCGGCCGCATCATCAACAACGGCTCGATCTCGGCCCATGCGCCGCGGCCGAACTCCGCGCCCTATACCGCGACCAAGCACGCGATCACCGGCCTGACCAAGTCGCTGGCGCTGGACGGCCGCGCCCATGGCATCGCCTGCGGCCAGATCGACATCGGCAATGCGCTGACCGACATGGCCTACAAGATGACCCAGGGCGTGCCGCAGGCCAACGGCCAGATCGCGGTGGAGCCGACGATGGATGTGCGCCATGTGGCCGAAGCGCTGCTGCACATGGCGGCGCTGCCGCTGTCGGCCAATGTCTTGAATATGACGGTGATGGCCACATCTATGCCCTTTGTCGGGCGCGGCTGAGCGCTCGCGCTCGTCCGTACTGCAGAAGAAAGAAAGGACTCCATGCTCTCTGCCCTCGTCTCGTTCGCCGTGCGCCTGCTGCTGGCCGTCGCCACCGTGGTGCTGGTGCTGGCGCTGATGGGCGTGGCCCTGGTCACGATGCTGGGGCTGATGATCTGGAGCCTGGTCCGCGGCCGCAAGCCGGTGGTCGATCTGTCCGGCTTCGCCCGCGCGCGCCGCTTCCGTGCGGGCTCTGGCTCGAAGCGCGCGCCGGTCGGCGAGGTGGTGGATGTCGAGGTGCGCGAGGTCAGGCCGGAGCAGGCCCGGCTCGAGCCCTGATCCCGCCGCCTACCAGCGCTTGCTGCTCAGCTCCGCCAGGATCTCGCCGTAGATGCGGTAGCGCGAGGCGCTGATCCTGCCGGCCTCGAGCGCGGCGATCACGCCGCAGCCCGGCTCATGCTGGTGCGTGCAGTTGTAGAAGCGGCAGTCGCCGGCGTGCGCACGCAGGTCCGGCATCAGGATCGGCAGCTGCGCCGGCTCGATCTGGCGCAGGCCGAATTCCTGGAAGCCCGGCGAATCGATCAGCGCGGTGTGGCGCTCACCGTCGACCCAGTACCACTGCGTCGTCGTCGTCGTGTGGCGGCCCGAGTTCAGGGCCTGCGAGATGTCACCGACCTGGGCCTGGGCGTCGGGAATCAGCAGATTGATCAGGGTGCTCTTGCCCGTGCCGCTGGGGCCCAGCACGAAGCTGCTCTTGCCTTGCAGCCAGGGCTCCAGCAGCGCGCGCGAGCCGGCCGGGTCGGCCTTCAGCGCCACCTCCATCACCTCCAGACCCATCTCGCGGTAGGGCCGCAGGCGTTCGCGCGCGGCCTCGGCGCCGGGCAGGTCGGTCTTGTTCAGCGCGATGCGCGCCGCGATGCCGGCGCTCTCGGCCGCGATCAGCGCGCGCGTCAGCTGGCTCTCGCTGAACACCGGCTCCACCGCGACCAGCACCAGCAGCTGGTCCAGGTTCGCCGCGAAGCTCTTGGTCTTCCACTCGTCCTGGCGGAACAGCAGGTTGCCGCGCGGCTCCACCGCCTCGATCACGCCCTCGTCGCCGCTCGGTGCCCAGCGCACCCGGTCGCCGACCACGCAATCGCTCTTCTTGCCGCGCGGATGGCAGACATGACGCACGCCGTCCGCATCCTCGACGATGTAGTGCCGGCCATGGCCGCGCACCACCAGGCCCAGGTCCAGGTCCTGGAACTTGGCCGTCATGCCTGCTCGGCCTCGGGCAGGGCCGAGACTTGCGCGGCGCAGATGAAATCGTTGGCCGTCAGGCCGCCGGCGCTGTGGGTGCGGAAGCTGACGGTGCAGGTGCCGTAGCTCACCAGCATCTCAGGATGGTGGTCCTGCGCATGGGCCAGCTCGGCCACCGCGTCGACGAAGGCCATGGTCTGGTAGTAGTTGTCGAAGCGGAAGGCGCGCGCGATCAGCTGGCGCTCGGCATCGGGCAGCCAGCCCGGCACCTGGTCCAGCCAGCTCTGCAGCTGGGCTTCGGGAAGGGCCTCATGCTGGGGCGTGCATTGGGCGAGCAGCAGGTTCATGGCTTGGGTCACAGGGCGGCAATGGCGGCCAGGCGTTCGCTGGCCGGCGGGTGGGAATAGTAGAAGCGGGCGTAGACCGGATCCGGCGTCAGGGTGCCGGCATTGTCCTCGTGCAGCTTCAGGAGGGCCGAGGCCAGATCGGCGCCGCTGGCCTGCACGCAGGC
Organism: Roseateles sp. DAIF2; assembly: GCF_015624425.1. Classification (NCBI taxonomy): domain Bacteria; kingdom Pseudomonadati; phylum Pseudomonadota; class Betaproteobacteria; order Burkholderiales; family Sphaerotilaceae; genus Roseateles; species Roseateles sp. DAIF2. The sequence continues at coordinate 2,597,524 of NZ_CP049919.1, forward strand.
ATAGGCATCGGCCTGGAACTCGTCGCGGCGCGACAGCAGGCTGCCGATCGGCGTGAAGAAGAAGCCGAACACCGGCAGCACCAGCAGGAACAGCAGCAGGGCCAGCGCGTCGTTCGGCGCATCCAGGTTCGGCTGCACGCCGAAGCCAAAAAAGAAGGCCGGCTGGGCCGACAGCCAGCCCAGCAGCGCGAAGCCGGCCAGGCTCAGGCCGAACATCGTCAGCATGCGCTTGAGCACATGCTTGTGCTTGAAATGCCCCAGCTCATGGGCCAGCACCGCCTCGACCTCGGCGCCGGACAGGCGCGCCAGCAGGGTGTCGAAGAACACCACCCGCTTGGCCGCGCCGATGCCGGTGAAATAGGCATTGCCATGGGCCGAGCGGCGGCTGCCGTCCATCACGAACAGGCCCTTGGCCGCGAAACCGCAGCGCGCCATCAGGCCCTGCACGCGGGTCTTCAGGCCCTCGTCGGTCAGCGGCTCGAACTTGTTGAACAGCGGCGCGATCACGGTCGGGTAGAGCACCAGGATCAGCAGATTGAAGCCCATCCAGGATCCCCAGGCCCACAGCCACCAATAGCGCCCGGCCGCGCCCATCAGCCACAGGATCAGCGCGGCGATCGGCAGGCCGATCACGGCACCGACCGCCAGGCCCTTCAGGTTGTCGACCAGGTAGAGCTTCCATGTCATGCGGTTGAAGCCGAAGCGCTGCTCGATGCGGAAGGTGCTGTAGAGCTCGAAGGGCAGGTCCAGCAGGCCGCCGATCAGCGCGAAGGCGGCGATCAGCGCCAGCTGGTAGCCCATGGGCGGCCAGTCCAGCGCGCGCAGCGCGCCGTTCAGCAGGTCCAGCCCGCCCAGCAGGGTCCAGCCCAGCAGCACCGCGGCGTTGAAGGCCAGGCTCAGCAGGCCGAAGCGCGCGCGCGTCACCGTGTAGTCGGCCGCCTTCTGGTGCGCCGCCAGCGGCACGGTGGCGGCGAAGGGCGCGGGCACCGCCTCGCGATGGCGCATCACATGGCGCACCTGGCGGCCGTTGAGCCAGAACTTGATCAGCAGGGACAGCAGCAGCGCCGCGGCAAAGGCCAGGCTCAGATGGGTGGGATTCAGCACAAGAAAATTCGCGGACGGCATGGGCGTGAGTGTAGGGCTGCGACAATGCGGCAACCGAAGACCACAAGCTTTCCGAGAGAGCCAAGCCATGAGCGACAACCCCCTGCTGGCCAGCAGCGACCAGAACCTGATCTGGATCGATCTGGAGATGACCGGCCTGTACCCCGACCGCGACCGCATCATCGAGGTGGCGGTGGTGGTGACCGACCCGCAGCTGACGGTGCGCATCGAGGGGCCGGTGTTCGCGATCCACCAGAGCGACGCGACCCTGGACGCGATGGACAACTGGAACAAGGGCACGCATGGCAAGAGCGGCCTGATCGACCGCGTCAAGGCCTCGACCATCACCGAGGAGCAGGCCGCCGCCCAGGTGATCGAGTTCCTGAAGGCCTATGTGCCCAAGGGCAAGTCGCCGATGTGCGGCAACAGCATCTGCCAGGACCGCCGCTTCCTCGCCAACTACATGCCGACGCTGGAAGACTTCTTCCACTACCGCAATCTCGACGTGTCGACCCTGAAGGAGCTGGCGCGGCGCTGGAAGCCCGGCATCATCGACGGCTTCAAGAAGGCCCAGAAGCACACCGCGCTGGCCGACATCCATGAGTCGATCGAGGAGCTCGCCTATTACCGCGAGCATTTCCTGAGCCTCTGATCCCGCCGGTCCCGCGATGAGCAGTACCCGCCGCCCCGACGAGCTCTGGGCGGCCTTCGACTTCCCGCGCCATCCGCTGTCCCGCGAGGACGGCGAGCGCCTGCGCGGCGCCTTCTACGCGCCGCCGGCGCGGCGCCTGATCGCGCGCGAGGCGGCCGAGCTGCGCGGCGTGATCGACGCCGCCCATGCGGCCGCGCGCGCCGGCGCCTGGGTGCTGGGCGGCCTGCGTTACGAGGCCGCGGCGGCCCTGGACCCGGTGCTGGCGACCCTGCCCTCCGAGGGCCCGCTGGCCGAGTTCCAGGTCTGGGATTCGGCGCCCGAGGCCTGGCCCGAGGCCGAGGCCGCGCCGATGCCGCTGTCCGGCTGGAGCGATGGCCAGGACGAGGCGACCGCGGCCGCACAGGTCAAGCGGGTGCGCGAATGGATACGCGCGGGTGACTGCTACCAGGTCAATCTGACCACCCGGCTCGCGGCCACGCCACAGCCCGGCTTCGAGCTGGCCGCCTATTTCCTGGCGCTGCAGGCGGCGCAGCCGGGCGGCTTCGCGCTGTTTCTGCGTGAGCCTGGCATCGCCAGCGTCTCGCCCGAGCTGTTCTTCGACTGGCGCCCGCTGCCCGAGAGCGAGGGCGCGCCGCGCACCTGGCTGATCGCGGCCCAGCCGATGAAGGGCACGGCGCCGCGCGGCGCCGACCGCGCTGTAGACGAGGCGGCCCAGACCTATCTGCGCACCAGCGAGAAGGAGCGCGCCGAAAACCTGATGATCGTGGACCTGCTGCGCAACGACCTGTCGCGCATCGCGGTCACCGGCTCGGTGCGGGTGCCGCGCCTCTTTGAGCTGCATCCGCTCAGCACGGTCTGGCAGATGACCTCGACCGTCACCGCGGTGGGGCGCAGCGGCCTGCGGCTGTCCGAGCTGTTCGGCGCGCTGTTCCCCTGCGGTTCGATCACCGGCGCGCCCAAGGTGCGTGCCACGCAGATCATTGCCGAACTGGAGCAACGCCCGCGCGGCTGGTACTGCGGGGCCCTGGGCCTGCTGCAGCCGGGCGGGGCGGCCACCTTCAACGTGCCGATCCGCACCGTCGAGACCGCACCGGACGGCGCCGGCCTGTGCTGCGGCATCGGCAGCGGCATCACGCTGGACTCGCAAGCCGAGGCCGAGATCGCCGAATGGCGCGCCAAGAGCCGCTTTCTGCTGCGCGCGGCGGCGCCGGTGGCGGCGCTGGAAACCCTGCGGCTGGCGCAGGGCGCCTTTGCCCGGCTGGAGCTGCACCTGGCGCGGCTGCAGCGCTGCGTGCGCCATTTCGGCCTGACCTGGTGCGGCGACTGCGTGCGCTCCCAGCTGGCCAAGATCGCGCGCGAGCATCCGCATGGCAGCTGGCGCGTGCGCCTGATCCTGGCGCGCGGCGGCAAGCTGCGCACCGAGGTGCAGGCGCTGGCCGAGACCATGCAGCCGGTGCGGCTGGCGCTGGCGCCGCGGCCGATCGCCACCCTCGGGCCGGCGGCCGAGTTTATTCAGCACAAGACCACGCGGCGCGAGCTCTACGAGGCCTTCACCGCGGACAAGCCGGCCGGCGCCTTCGATCTGATCCTGTGGAACGAGGCCGGCGAACTGACCGAGGGTACGTTCGGCAATATCGCGCTGAATATCGAGGGCCAATGGCTGACGCCGCGCGCCGCGGCCGGGCTGCTGCCCGGTGTGCTGCGCGAGGAGCTGCTGGCCCAGGGGCGCGTGCGCGAGGCACGCCTGACGCCCCAGGACCTGACGCGAGCCCAGGGGCTCGCCTTCTTCAACAGCCTGCGCGGCTGGCTCGAGGCCGAGCTGCTACCGCAGCAGGATCACGACCACGACGACCCGCCACCCGCTCGCCTGCGCGCCTCTTCTTCCTGAGGCACGCCTGCATGCCGGCCGCGGCCGGGTCCTCCTTTTTCCGAATCCCATGAAACACAAGAAGACCTCTGCAGACCAGATCCCGGATGGTGGCGATGTAGCCGCCGTCGAGGCCAAGCCCGCGCCGAAGCGCCGCACGAAAAAAGAGACGGCCGAGGCGGCTGTGGTGATCGAGGCCGTGCCCGAGCCCGTCGCTGCGAAGAAGGCGCCGGCGAAGACAAAAGCGCCGGCGCGCAAGCCCGCCGTCGTGGCTGCCGAAGCTGCCGTGGTCGCCCAGCCTGTTGCGCCGGTGGCACCGGTGGAGCCGCCGGCCGAGGAGCCCGCATCCGCGCCGAAGAAAAAGCCCGCCGCGCGCAAGAAGGTCGCCGCCGCGGCGCCGGTCGAGGAGGTCGCTGCCGAAGCACCGCCGGCCGCCAAGAAGAAGGCCGGCAGCAAGAAGACAAAACCGGCCGAGGTCGCCGCGGCGCCGGTCGAACCGGCCGAGCCGCCCCCGCCGCCGCGCTACAGCCTGGGCTCGCGCGAGGACGAGGACAGCGTGTTCGGCGACTATGAGCTGCACGACCTCGAGCTGGCGCGCAGCTATCACCTGCGTCTGCAGGGCCCACTGGCCTGGCGTTGCGATTGCGAGCAGCATCGCGCGCAGGCCGATTGCGAGCATGGCGAGGCGCTGCTGAGCCTGCTGCCGCTGGAGAAGGTGGCCGAGCTGGACGCCGGCTGGCCGGCCCGCGAGGCCGAGGTCTGGCTGGTGCAGCAGGGCCTGGAGCGCAAGCTGCAATGGGTGCCGGGTCTGGCGGTGCCGCCGGCCCTGCAGCAGCTGGCCGCGCCGGCGCTGGACGAGGCGATGCGCCTGCCGGCCGAGCGGGCGCATGCCTGGCTGCAGGCGTTGCTGGATGGTGCGCGCGCCGAGGCGCTGCCGCTGCGCGTCGCGCCCGAGGTCTGGACCCAGCTGGCCTGGGCGCGCGATGCGCAGGCGCGCGTGGCGCGGCTGGAGCCGCTGCTGGCCGAGCCCGGCGCGCTGGCCGGGCTGCTGAAGGAGGAGCTGCCGACCTACCAATGGGAGGCGGCGCTGTTCGCCGTCTGCGCCGGCCGCGCGCTGATCGCCGACGACTTGGGCCTGGGCCAGCGCGGCGCCGCGATCGCGGCGATCCGGCTCTGGGCCCAGCGCTTCGGCGTCGAGCCCGTGCTGCTGATCGCGCCGGCCGCCACGCATGAGGCCTGGCGGCGCGACATCGAACGCCTGCTGGGCGAGTTCCCGCGCAGCCTGATCCTGGCCGAGAAGCCGCCGGCCGCGACCGGCCGCCATGCCCAGGCGCCGCGCCTGCTGGTGGTCGATGCGCTGGAGCGCCTGGACGAGGCCGCGCTGCAGGCGCTGCGTGAATTGGAGGTGCCGCAGCTGCTGCTGATCGCCGCGCAGGAACCGCTGGGCGACCTACGTCTGGCGGCCTGGGTGGACTGGCTGGATCCGGCGCGGCGCGGCCCCGCGGCCCGCCTGGCCGCGTTGCCGGCCGATGCCAGCAAGAAGGCGCAGCGCGAGGCGCTGCAAAGCGTGCTGCTGTCGCGCCGCAAGCGCGAGCTGCAGGGCGAGCAGCTGCCGGCCGCGCTGACCCAGCCGCGCTGGTTGAGCCTGCCGGCGAGCGCCGCGCCCCAGCCGCAGGCGCCGCTGCAGCAACTGCGCGCGCTGCAGCAGCGTTGGTCGCAGCTGGGCTTCCTGACGGCCGCCGAACAGCAGCAATTGCTGCAGGCCCTGGCCCTGCTGCCGGCCGCCTCGCGCCATGCGCTGACGGCCAAGGTCGAGGCGCTGCTGGCGCTGCGCCAGGAATGGCTGCTGCCGGAGGCCGGTGCGGCCGCGGCGCGCCTGGTGGTCTGCGCCCAGTCCGAGACCCTGCTGGACAGCCTGGCCCAGGCGCTGAAGGTGCGCAAGCTGCTGGTGCAGCGCCTGCGCGCCGGCGATGCCGAGGCTGCATTGACTGCCTGGCGGGCCGAGGCCGGCGGCGTGCTGCTGGCCAGCGATGCCGCGCTGGCGGCCCAGGCCGGCCTGGGCGAGCCGCGCGTGGCCCTGATCCACGCCGACCTGCCCTGGAGCGCGGCGCTGCCGCTGCAGCGCCTGCAGCGCGTCTGCGGCGAGGGTGCGCGCGGCGTGCCGGTGGCCCAGCTGCTGATCGAGGGCTCGCTGGACCGTGCGCTGCTGGGCGTGCAGCAGCGCGGCATTGCCTTCCCGGCCTGGCTGGACGCGCCGCCGGCCTGGCTGGACGAAGAGCAGCTGGCCGCGCTGATGCCGGCCCTGCAGGCGCTGCTGGAAGCGCTTTAAGCCCAGCTCTAGGCCGCGTTCAGCGCCAGGCTGGCCGGCGGGGCGAACACCCGGTCCGGGTCGTACTGGGCCTTCAGCTGGCGCAGCCGCGCCAGCTGCGCGCCGTAGTAGGCGGCGGGGCCGTTGCTGCCGATCAGCAGGTCGGGGTAGTTCTGGTAGGCCCGGCCGCTGCTCCAGCGCGCCATGGTCGCGCGCATGCCATGGGTCCAGGTGGCGGCCTCGTCCAGGGTCGCCGCCGCGGTGCCGGGAAAGTAGTCGGCCAGGTACTGGGCGCTGAACAGCGCGCCGCGGTGCGCGAAGGCGCTGGCGGCCGGTTCGACGCGCGCGATCGCGCCGCCCATCAGGTTCAGGATGATGGAGCCGCGCTGGCCGCGCCGCGCCTGCAAGGCCGCGCCCAGGGCCTGGATGCCGGCGGCGTCCAGCGGCGCATCGAAGAAGTCCGAGCTGGCCGCCATCGCGACGCGCTGCAGTTGGCCGGTGCTGCGCTGAGCCGGCAGATGGCAGGCCGGCAGGTCCAGGCTGCCGCAGCCCTCCAGCATGATCTGGCGGTAGCCGAACGCGGTGACCCCTCCGTCGTTCATCGGCGTGCGGCCGATGCGGGCCTGCAGCGCCTGCCAGACCGGCGCGGTGGTCGCAGCGTCGGCGCTGGCGATGCCCCACAGCAGGATGAAGTCCTCGATGGCCGACAGCACCAGCTGCGACCAGATCCAGTCCGGCGGGTTCCAGTCCTGCCAGGCCGCCAGCACGGCGGGCAGTTCGTCGACGCGGTAGGCCGCGCCGAAGCGGCACAGCGGCGTCAGCGCATGGGTCGAGAGGCGCAGCTCGGTGACGATGCCGAACTGGCCGCCGCCGGCGCCGCGCAGGGCCCACAGCAGCTCGGGGTTCTGCGTCGCGCTGCAGTCCAGTTGTCGACCGTCGGCCAGCACCAGGCGCGCCCCGACCAGCTGGTCGCAGGTCAGGCCGTAGCGGCGGTCCAGCACGCCGAAGCCGCCGCCCAGGGTCAGGCCGGCGATGCCGACGCTGACGCAGCTGCCGGCGGCGATGCAGCGGCCGGCATCGATCAGCGCCGCATAGACATCGGCCAGGGTGGCGCCGGCGCCGATCACCGCCACCTCGCCCTCCAGCCGCACCGCATTCATCGGCCCGACGTCGATGACGAGGCCCTCGCCGGTGGAGGCGCCGACATAGCTGTGGCCGCCGCCGCGCGGCGTCAGCGGCAACTTGTGCTGGCGCGCGAAGGCCAGCGCGGCGACCACGTCGGCGGGCGTGTTGCAGCGGGCCAGCGCCTGCGGCTGCAGCGTGTCGTAGCGGGCATTGGCCGGCCGGCGCGCGGTGTCATAGCCGGTCTGCCCGGGGCGCAGCAGCTGGCCCTGCAGCTGGCGCGCCAGCGGCTCCCAGTCGAGGCCAGCGGGCGGCGGGATCACCGGCGGCGTCGCCGTCTCGCCCGAGCCGCCACCCCCGCCGCCGCAGCCGGGCAGCCACAGGCCGCCCGTCAAGCCGCCGGCCGCCGTCAGAAAACGCCGCCTGTCCATGAGCCTCCTCCCTCTTCGGTATTTGTTGCAGCCAATCAAATACCAATTTGGGACCTGTTGAGGGCCAATGTGCCTGGGGCAGACCCTAGGCGGCGGCGCGCCTATAGGCAATCTGAAGCTTCAGGGCTCGGGCGGGGCCTGGTGGCGTTCACGCAGCGCGCGCAGCAGGGCCGAGACCTCGCCGTCCGGGCGCGCCGGGCATTTGCGGTAGACGGCGCCGTCCGGCGTGCGCGCCAGCAGCTTCATGTTGATCAGCTCGCGGCGCAGGGTGCAGTGGTCGCCGAAGCCATGCCAGGCCTGCAGGATCTGGTTGACCTCGCGCTCGGTGTAGGGCCGCTTGGCATCGAAATGCAGCCACAGCCCCCACAGCGCCTGGCGTTGCACGCTGTACTTGGTGGGCCAGCGCATCAGCCGGCCGCGAGTGTCGAACTGGCGCAGCGCACGGTCGGCGGTGTCGCCCAGCGCCGGGTGGCGCGGGCCGCGCTGCGGGGCCAGACGCTGGCGTTCTGGCAGGCGGCCGGGGTTGTCGCTCGGCGGGCTCGGGTCGGCCGCGGGCGGGGTGGCCTTCAGGGCCTGCAGATTGCGATGGCCGGCGGCGCGCGCCAGCATGTTCATCAGGCTCAGGTGGCTGGGCAGATGTTCGGCCGGGGTGGCCTCGGCCAGCTGGCGGCGCAGGGTCTTGGCAAAGGCCGAGAGGTCCGGCACCGGGCAAGCGATCGTTTCACGGGGCATGGATGTTCACTCCATCGCCATGTGCGCGGAAAAAACCTGTCGTCACAACAGGGGCTGGGCTTGCCGTCTTGCAGCCAAGGGCACAGGGCGCCACGTGACATGCTGGGGTATCGAGGCAGGTTTAGCTCGCGGCACGGGCCGCGCGGCAAGGCCTGGGTGAACTGCCGACCGTGAACAAGTATAGGACGAAGCCCCTTGTCAGTGGAAACCCTAGATGCTACAATCAATGGCTTGCCGCGATACGGTCGTGGCAATTCGTTCGTCTCCTCTGACCTTTTTCGGGCCGTCCCTGCCAGCCATCGCGCTGGTGTCGTGGGCGCAGCGCCGAAAGCCCAACGGGTGCGGTCGGCGGCGATGTTTAGCCGTCGCTTTTGACTGTTCCCCGGCGCCGCACGAGGCTTGTTGCCCTCGCTGTACGACGCGAGCTTTCTCCCAGCGACTTGATGACCTGCGGGCCGGCCTGGCCGGGACCGCACGTGCCTTATTTTTGCTCCCCACGGGGCAGGGCACGGCTTTGTTGAAAGAAAAGACAATGAGTTTCGAAAATCTGGGCCTGCATGAAGCCCTGCTGCGCGCCGTCAAGGATTCCGGTTACGAGAACGCCACCGAAGTGCAAGGCCAGGCGATCCCGCCGGCGCTGCAGGGCCAGGACCTGATGGTCAGCTCGCGCACCGGCTCGGGCAAGACCGCCTCCTTCATCCTGCCGGCCCTGAACAAGGTGCTGGCCGCCCGCGGCGACAACGGCAACGGTTTCCAGAAGCGCGAGAAGGGCAAGAACTACGGCCCCAAGGTGCTGGTGCTGGCCCCGACGCGTGAACTGGCGATGCAGGTCTCCAAGGCCGCGCAGACCTACGGCCGCCATGTGCAGGGCCTGAAGGTCGCCACCGTGCTGGGCGGCATGCCCTATGCGCTGCAGATCCGCCAGCTGAGCGGCCCGCTGGACATCCTGATCGCCACCCCCGGCCGTCTGCTGGACCACCTGTCCTCGGGCAAGTGCGTGCTGGAGAATGTCGAGATGCTGGTGCTGGACGAGGCCGACCGCATGCTGGACATGGGCTTCATCGACGACATCAAGGTGGTGGCCGAGGCCACGCCGGCCACGCGCCAGACCGTGATGTACAGCGCCACCTTTGCCGGCCATGTCGGCCGCCTGGCGCATGACCTGCTGAACGACCCGCTGCGCATCGACGTCGCCTCGCACACCGACACCCACGAGAACATCACCCAGCGCCTGCACTGGGCCGACAACCACAACCACAAGGACCAGCTGCTGGAGGCCATCCTGGCCGAGCGCGATCTGGACCAGGCCGTGGTCTTCACTTCGACCCAGCGCGACGCCGACTGGCTGGCCGAGCGCCTGCAGGAGATCGGCCACGCCGTCGCACCGCTGCACGGCGGCATGCCGCAGGGCCGCCGCAACCGCACGCTGATGGCGCTGCGCCGCCGCGAGCTGCGCGTGCTGGTGGCCACCGATGTCGCCGCGCGCGGCATCGACGTGCCGACCATCACCCACGTGATCAACTACGGCCTGCCGATGAAGGCCGAGGACTATGTGCACCGCATCGGCCGCACCGGCCGTGCCGGCCGCGAAGGCCTGGCCGTGACCCTGGCCGTGCGTGACGACGTCTCGATGATCCGCCGCATCCAGCAGTTCACGACGCAGCAGATCCCGGTGGCGCAGATCGCCGGCCTGGAGCCGAAGACGCAGGAACCGCGCATCTTCCCGCCGCGTCCGGAAGGCGAGCGTGGCCGTTTCGACGACCGTCGCCCGGGCTTCGCCCCCAAGGGTGACAAGCGCTTCGGCAGCAAGCCCTTCCAGCGCGAAGGCGGCCAGGGCGGCGGCAAGCCCTTCCACGGCGGTGGCAAGTCCTTCGGCCGTTCCTTCGGCCAGCAGGATCGCCAGCAGCCGCAGGGTGGTGGCTTCGAGGAGCGCCGCTCCTTCGAGCAGCGCCCGCAGCAGCAACGCGGTTTCGAGCAGCGCGGTTTCGACGGCGGTGCGCGCGAGCAGCGTGGCTTCGCCCCGCGCGGCGAGGGCAAGCCTTCGTTCCACGGTGATCGCAAGCCCTTCGCGGGCAAGCCCTCGTTCGGCGGCGGCGGTGATCGCCCGGCCTTCGGCGACCGCAAGCCCTTCGGTGGCGGCGGCCAGGGCAAGAGCTTCCACCAGGGCGATCGTCCGGCCTTCGACGGCGAGCGTCGCGGCAATGGCGGCAAGCGCCCGCAGGGCAACGGCCCGGCGCCGCGCCGTGGTGGTTTCGGCCGCTGAGATCCGGCTCGGGTCGATCTTGATCGGCTAAGCTGATGGGGCCCGCTGTTGCGGGCCTTTTGCATTTTTCAACCTTCTCTTTTCCATCTCCGATGCGACAGTCGGGCCAGTTGATCCAGTGGGACGATGCCAAGGGCTATGGCTTCATCCAGCCCGAGGGCGGCGGTCCGCGCCTGTTTGTGCATGTAAAAGCCTTCGGCCTGCGGCCGCGCCGGCCCTTCGTCGGCGAGCGTCTGAGCTTCGTGGCCGGCGCCGATGCGCAGGGCAAGGCTCGCGCGCTGAAGGTGCAGAGCCTGGAGCCGCGCCCGGCCCGCGCGCCGGCGCCGGCCGCCGCGGCACCGCGGCCCGAGTCGCTGCGTGGGGCCAGCCTGTGGCTGATCCCGGGCTTTGCGCTGCTGGTGCTGATGGTGCATCTGGCCTTCGGTCTGCCGCATTGGCTGTGGGGCTGCTATCTGGCGATGAGCCTGGCCACCTTCATCGTCTATGCCGGCGACAAGCGCGCGGCGCGCCTGCAGCAATGGCGCGTCTCGGAGGCCACCCTGCATGGCCTGGCGTTGGCCTGCGGCTGGCCGGGCGCGCTGCTGGCGCAGCAGCTGCTGCGCCACAAGAGCAGCAAGCCCGCGTTCCGGCACCTGTTCTGGCTCAGCGTGATCGTCAATCTGCTGGGCTTCGTGCTGATCTTCACGCCGCTGGGCACGCGGCTGCTGTCGTCCTATGTCTCGTTCTGAATTCGAGGATGCGGTGAGCCTGCGGCCGCTGCGCCTGGCCGATGTGCCGGCACTGCTGACGGTGCAGGCGCAATGCTATGAGCCCGGTTTCCTGGAGGGTGCGGCTGCCTTCGAGGCCAAGCTGTGCGCGACCGAGGCGCTGCGGACCAGCTGGATGGCCTGGCGCGGCGAGGAGCCGCTGGCCTATCTGGTGACCCTGCCGGCCTGCGCCGACAGCCTGCCGGCGCTGGATGCGCCGGCCTGGGCGCCGAGCGCCGCGCCGCGCTTTCTCTATCTGCACGACCTGGCGGTGGCGCCGGCCGGACGCGCGCTGGGCCTGGGGCGGCGCCTGCTCGATGAGGTCGAGGCGCGCGCCGCGGCGCTGGGCCTGCGGCAGCTGGGCCTGGTGGCGGTGCAGGGCGCGCGGCCCTATTGGGAGCGCCAGGGCTTTGCGCTGCCGCATCAGGCGCAGCTGCCGGCGCCGATCCGGCGCAAGCTGGCCAGCTTCGGCGCGGCGGCCTGCTGGATGGAGCGCGGGCTCGCGACCGCTACTTGATGCGCTGCTTTTCGAGCTTGCGCGCCAGGGTGCGGCGGTGCATGCCCAGGCGGCGCGCGGTCTCGGAGATATTGAAGTCGGTGGCCGCCAGGGTTTCGTGGATATGTTCCCACTCCAGGGTCTTGATCGAGGTGGTGACGCGCTCGGTCACCTCGACCTCGGCATCGCCCTGGCCGCGCGCGAAGGCGGCCTCGATGTCGTCGGTATTGGCCGGCTTGGCCAGGTAGTGGCGGGCGCCCAGCTTGATCGCCTCGACCGCGGTGGCGATGCTGGCATAGCCGGTCAGCACGACGATCAGCATCTGCGGGTGATGCGCATGCAGGGCCTGCACGCAGGCCAGGCCGGAGGCGCCGCCGGCCAGCTTCAGGTCGACCACCGCATAGGCGGCGGGGCCCGGCGCGGGCGCATCGCGCAGCAGGGCCTGCACCTCGTCCAGGCTGGCGGCGCGCAGCACCTGGTAGCCGCGGCGCTCGAAGGAGCGGGTCAGGGTGCGGGCAAAGGCGTCGTCGTCCTCGACGATCAGCAGCTGGCGCGGCGCGGGGGCGGAAGGGGTGGGGGAGGGGTTACTCATCGTGCAGGGCCGCATTGTCGCGCGGCTCGCGCGGCATCAAGGTGGCCAGCGGCAGGCGCACTTCGACCTCCGCACCGCCCTGGGCCGGATTGCGCGCCAGCACGCGGCCGCCCAGCATGCGCGCCACATTGACCGACAGGAACAGGCCCAGGCCGCCACCCGGCCGGCCCTTGCTCGACTGGTAGGGCTTGCCGAAGCGCTCCAGCATCCCGGGCAGGAAGCCCGGCCCCTGGTCCTGCACGCGCAGCACCAACTGGGCCTCGCTCACATCGCCTGCGCCGTCTTCGTCCTCGGCCGTGGAATCTTGTGTCGTGGGGCCGCCCTCGCAGCTGGCGCTCAGGGTGATGCGGCCCTGGGGCGCGGCCTCCAGCGCGTTGTCCAGGATGTTGCCGATCATCTGGCGCAGTGCCGAGTCGGCAATGATGCGCGGGTCGGGTAGGCCCTCGCGCCGGTAGTCCAGCGCCTGCACCGGCCGGCTGTCCTGCCATTGCCCGACCAGCTCGTCCAGGAAGGCATGCAGGCCGGTCACCACCGGCGCCTCGCCGCGCGCGTCGCCGGCGGCCAGCAGGATGCCGCTGACGATGCTCTTGCAGCGCGCCAGCTGGAACTGCATCTCCTCGATCTCCTCGCGCAGCTCCGGGTCGCCGGCAAAGGGCGCCATGCGCGACCAGTCGCCCAGGATCACCGCCAGCGTCGCCAGCGGCGTGCCCAGTTCATGCGCGGCGCCGGAGGCCAGCAGGCCCATGCGCACGATATGCTCTTCCTCCGCGGCGCGCTGGCGCAGGTCGGCCAGGCGCGCGTCGCGCTGGCGCAGATTGCGGCCGATGCGGTGGATGAAGATCACCAGCAGCGCCGCGTTCAGCGCGAAGCACAGCAGCAGGCCGCCGATGTAATGGGTGGACAGGGCCGGGCCCAGCAGCGCCAGCGGCCGGTACCACTGCGTCAGCGCCAGGAAGGCGAGGGCGGTGAAGCCCACCATGATCCAGATATAGGGCCGGCGCAGCAGCATCGCGCCGACCGCGACCAGCAGCAGATAGATCAGGATGAAGGGGTTGGTGACGCCGCCGCTGTAGAAGAGCTGGCCGCTGAGCACCGCGATGTCGACCAGCAGGCCGGCGAACAGCTCGGCGTCGCCGACGCCCCAGGGCGCGTGATAGCGCAGCCAGCACAGCAGATTGAACAGGGTCAGCGCGGCCAGCAGCGCCAGCATCTCGGCCAGCGGCAGCTCGATGCCCAGCGCGAACTGCACCATCGCGATGGTGGCCAGCTGGCCGGCCACCGCCACCCAGCGCAGCTGGATCAGCTGCAGCAGGTTGTTGCGGCCGGCGCGGTGTTCCGAGGCCAGGCCGATCAGGCCCAGCGTGCCGGGCGATTCAAGGGTCGAGTTCACGATGCGATGGCGGGTCCTGCGGCCGGCGCCGCTGCTCGCGCAGCAGGTAGACCGCGGCACCGGCCGCCATCGCGGCCAGCGCAAACCAGGTGAGGGCGTAGACCCGGTGATTGTTGCTGAAGCGCAGCACGGTCAGGCCGGGGCGCGGCCAGACCTCGGCCTGCGGGTCGCCGGCGGCATCGACGAAGAAGGGCGCGACCGGGCCCTCGAGGCCGCGCGCCGCGGCGATCGCGGCGACATCGCGCGAGTACCAGCGGCCGGCGGCCGGCTCGTTCTTCTGCAGCAGGCTGCCCAGCGGCTCGCTCAGGCGCAGCAGGCCGGTCAGCTCGATCTCGCCCTCGATCTGGCCCTCGCGCCGGCTCGCCGGATCGCGCAGGCTCGGCGGCACGAAGCCGCGGTTCACCAGCAGCCAGCCGCCGTCGGCCAGGCGCAGCGGGGTCAGCACCCAGAAGCCGCTGCCCAGCTCGGTGCTGGCGCCGACCAGGGTCTCGCGCCCATGCTCGAAGCGGCCGGCGAGCCGCAGCTTGCGGTACTCGAAGCCGGCCTTGTCGACCGCGGGCCAGTCGGCGCGTGCCGGTGGCGGCACCGGCGCGGCGGCCAGGCGGGCCTCGACGCGGGCGATCAGGTCCTGCTTCCAGCCCAGGCGCTGGACCTGCCAGCTGCCCAGCGCGAGGAAGGCCACAAACGAAAGGGCCGCGCCCAGCAGCAAGACCCAGAAGGCCTTGCCGCGGCGCGGCCGCAGCGCGGAAGGATCGCGGGACATCAGCGCATGCTGTTCATGTCGTGCACGGGCATCATGTTGATGTTCATGTGGTACATGACCCAGACCGTGCCGGCCAGGATGATGGCCACGAACACCACGGTGAAGATCAGCGACAGCATCGACCAGCCGCTCTCCACCTTGCCGTTCATGTGCAGGAAATAGACCATGTGCACGACGATCTGCACCGCCGCGAACACCAGGATGATCAGCTTGGTCATGTCCGCCGGCAGCACCTTGGCCATCACCAGCCAGAAGGGGATGATGGTCAGGATGGCCGCCAGCAGGAAGCCGACGATGTAGCCCTTGTAGGAGACGTGGTACTCGGCCAGCGGATCGTCGTGGTGGCCGTGGTCGTCGTGACCGTGGTTCTGAGCGCCCATCACAGCACCCCCATCAGATAAACAAAGGTAAACACGCCGATCCAGACCAGGTCCAGGAAGTGCCAGAACATCGACAGGCACATCAGGCGACGCTTGTTCTCGACCGTCAGGCCCAGCTTGCCGACCTGCACCATCAGCACCACCAGCCAGATGATGCCGAAGCTGACGTGCAGACCGTGGGTGGAGACCAGGGCGAAGAAGGACGACAGGAAGGCGCTGCGCTGCCAGTTCGCACCCTCGTGGATCAGGTGGGCGAACTCATACAGCTCGACGCCGACGAAGGCCAGGCCCAGCAGGCCGGTGATCGCCAGCCAGCCGAGCACCAGCTTCTTGCTGCCCTGCTGGGCGCCGATCATCGCAAAGCCGTAGGTGATCGACGAGAACAGCAGCAGCGCGGTGTTGATCGCGACCAGCTTCAGGTCGAACAGGTCGGCGCCCGAGGGGCCGGCCGCATAGCTCCTGCCCAGCACCGCGAAGGTGGCGAACAGGGCCGCGAAGATGAGCAAGTCGCTCATCAGGTAGATCCAGAAGCCGAGCAGGGTGCCCTGCTGCGGATGGTGGCTGCCGTCGTCGTAGAAGACCGGCGCTGCGCCGGCGCCGTTCAGGGTGTGCGTTGCTTGCATGTTGTCGTGACCTCCGCTCAAGCCTGGGCCGCCAGCTGCGCGGTGCGGGCATCCTCGGTGCGCGTCACCTCATCGGCCTTGATGTAGTAGTCGCGGTGGTAGTTGAAGGTGTGCACGATCGCGTAGATGACGATCGCCGCGAAGCTCACGCCGGCCACCAGCCACATCTGCCAGACCATCGCGAAGCCCAGCAGGGTCGCCAGGGCGGCGATCACCACGCCGGCGGCGGTGTTCTTGGGCATGTGGATGTCCACGAAACCGCGGGTCGGGCGCACGGCGCCGCGCTTCTTCATGTCGGCCCAGGCGTCCAGGTCGTGGACCACCGGGGTGAACGCGAAGTTGTAGGCGGGCGGGGGCGAAGCGGTCGACCATTCCAGCGTGCGGCCGTCCCAGGGGTCGCCCGTGACGTCACGCAGCTGCTCGCGGCGCAGGTAGCTGACGGCGAACTGGATCAGCATCGCGGCGATACCGACGGCGATCAGCACGGCACCGAAGGCGGCGATCTGGAACCAGATCTGCAGCGAGGGATCGGTGAAGTGGCTCATGCGGCGGGTCACGCCCATCAGGCCTAGCACGTACAGCGGCATGAAGGCGAAGTAGAAGCCGATCACCCAGAACCAGAACGAAACCTTGCCCCAGAACGGATCCAGCTTGTAGCCGAAGGCCTTCGGGAACCAGAAGTAGATGCCCGCGAACAGGCCGAACAGCACGCCGCCGATGATCACGTTGTGGAAATGCGCGATCAGGAACAGCGAGTTGTGCAGCACGAAGTCGGCCGGCGGCACCGCCAGCAGCACGCCCGTCATGCCGCCGATCACGAAGGTGATCATGAAGGCGATGGTCCACATCATCGGCAGCTCGAAGCTGATGCGGCCGCGGTACATCGTGAACAGCCAGTTGAAGATCTTCGCCCCGGTCGGGATCGAGATGATCATCGTCGTGATGCCGAAGAAGCTGTTGACGCTGGCCCCGGAGCCCATCGTGAAGAAGTGGTGCAGCCAGACGAGATACGACAGGATCGTGATCACGACCGTCGCATAGACCATCGAGGCATAGCCGAACAGGCGCTTGCGGCAGAAGGTCGACACCACCTCGGAGAAGATGCCGAAGCAGGGCAGGATCAGGATGTAGACCTCGGGGTGGCCCCAGATCCAGATCAGGTTCACGTACAGCATGGCGTTGCCGCCCAGGTCCGTCGTGAAGAAGTTCGTGCCCAGGTAGCGGTCCAGCGACAGCAGCACCAGGGTGGCGGTCAGCACCGGGAAGCTCACCACTATCAGCACGTTGGTGCACAGCGAGGTCCAGGTGAAGACGGGCATCTTCATCAGGGTCATGCCGGGCGCGCGCATCTTGATGATGGTCACGATCAGGTTGATACCCGACAAGGTCGTGCCTACCCCCGCGACCTGCAGCGCCCAGATGTAGTAGTCCACCCCCACGCCCGGACTCGCCAGGATGCCCGACAGCGGCGGGAAGGCCAGCCAGCCGGTGCGCGCGAACTCGCCGACGAACAGCGAGATCATCAGCAGGATGGCGCCGCCGGCGGTCATCCAGAAGCTGAAGTTGTTCAGGAAGGGGAAGGCCACGTCGCGAGCACCGATCTGCAGCGGCACGACATAGTTCATGAAGCCCGTGACCAGCGGCATCGCCACGAAGAAGATCATGATCACGCCGTGGGCGGTGAAGATCTGGTCGTAGTGGTGCGGCGGCAGGAAGCCGGCCTGGTCGCCGAAGGCCATGGCCTGCTGTGCACGCATCATGATGGCGTCGGCGAAGCCGCGCAGCAGCATCACCAGGCCCAGGATGATGTACATGATGCCGATCTTCTTGTGGTCGATGCTGGTCAGCCAGTCGCGCCACAGCGGGCCCCAGGCGCGGTAGCGCGTCATCAGGGCCAGCATCACGGTGCCGCCGATCGCGACCATCGCGAAGGTGGCCCAGATGATCGGGTCATGGGGAATCGCATCCCAGCCGAGGCGGCCGAACACGAGCTTGTTCAGATCTTGCATAACAAATACTCGGGATTGGGGCGGCTGCCTCAGCGCAGCTGCGACGGCGATTGTTGGGCCTGGTTGCGCGGTGCGAAGTCGCCGGCGTTCTCGGGCGTGCACAGGGCCGACACATAGGTGCGCTGCCCTTCATCGCCCCAGGGCTTGCTGGCCAGGCCGTCGATCGCGCCCTTGCCGCCGCCGCCGGCGGCGTCGATGGCCATCATCTGGGCCATGCACATCTTGCTGCCGTCAACGCAGCGATTCACGATCGCGTCGTACAGGCCGTTGGCCACGCTGGCGTAGCGGCGCACCGGCTCCTTGCCGCTGGGCTTTTCCAGCGCCAGGTAGTCGGCGCGGGTCAGCTGGCTGCCCTCGGCCTTGCTGCGCTCGACCCAGCTGGCGAAGTCCGATTCGGACATGCCGTGGAACTTGAAGCGCATGTGCGAGAAGCCGTCACCGCTGAAGTTCGACGAGAAGCCGTCGTAGACGCCAACCTTGTTGATCACCGCGTGCAGCTTGGTTTCCATGCCGGGCATCGCGTAGATCATGCCGGCCAGGGCCGGCACGTAGAAGGCGTTCATCACGGTGGACGAGGTCAGCTTGAACTGGATCGGGCGGTCCACCGGCGCGGCCAGCTCGTTGACCGTGGCGATGCCCTGCTGCGGGTAGAGGAACAGCCATTTCCAGTCCAGCGCCACGACCTCGACGATCAGGGGCTGCACATCGGCCGGGACCGGACGCTCGGCGTCGATGCGGTCCAGCGGGCGGTAGGGGTCCAGCTTGTGGGTGCTGATCCAGGTGATCGCGCCCAGCGCGATGATGATCAGCAGCGGTGCGCCCCAGATCACCAGTTCCAGCCGGGTGGAATGGTCCCAGTCGGGCTCGTAGGCGGCCGACTTGTTGGCCTGGCGGTAGCGCCAGGCGAACAGGATGGTCAAGGCGATCACCGGTACGATGATGACCAGCATCAACAGGGTGGAGGTGATGATCAGATCGGCCTGCTGCACGGCGATATCGCCGGAGGGCTTCATCACCACCATATTGCAGCCCGCCAACGGCAGAAGACCCGCCAGTAGCAGGCCGAGGCGGAGCAGAATGCTCTTGAAAGGAGAGGAATTGGACGTCATCGGGAAAACCAGACCGGCGGGAAAACGCTAGTTGCGCGTCGGGCGCGAATGTATCTTGATTGACCCAAATCAACGATTGGACATTTTGTCCCAGGCAGGAGACATGAACAGCAGCAGTACTCTCAATTCGTCGCTGGTGCCCGAAGCCCAACAGGGCCCTGCCGACAGCCTCGCACCCGGGGATATCGCGGTGGGCGTGGTCATCGGTCGCGCCTCCGAATACTTCGATTTCTTCGTCTACGGGATCGCATCCGCGCTGGTTTTCCCGGCGGTGTTTTTCCCCCACATGGGGCGGCTCGAAGGGACCTTGTTCTCGTTCGCCTTGTTTTCGCTGGCCTTCATCGTGCGGCCGCTGGGCACGCTCGCGGGGATGGAGATTCAGCGCCGATACGGCCGCAGTGTCAAGCTGACCGTGGCCCTGTTCCTGCTCGGCAGCTCCACCGCCGGCATGGCCCTGCTGCCCGGCTACGCGAGTGCCGGCGCCGCGGCGATCGGCATGCTGGCGGCCTGCCGCATCGGCCAGGGCCTGGCCCAGGGCGGGTCCTGGGACGGCCTGCCCTCGCTGCTGGCGCTGAACGCGCCGCCGCACCGGCGCGGCTGGTACGCGATGCTGGGCCAGCTGGGCGCGCCGCTGGGCTTCCTGGTGGCCTGCGGCCTGTTCGCCTACCTCTGGGGCCATCTGTCCAGCAACGACTTCCTGGAATGGGGCTGGCGCTTCCCCTTCTTCGCCGCCTTCGCGATCAACGTGGTCGCGCTGTTCGCCCGGCTGCGCCTGGTGGTGACGCATGAGTACGAGCGTGAGCTGGGCGAGCGCGAGCTGGAGCCCTGCGACGTCGGCGAGCTGATGCGCGAGCAGGGCGGCAATGTGGTGATCGGCGCCTTCGCGGCCCTGGCCAGCTATGCGCTGTTCCACCTGGTCACGGTGTTCCCGCTGTCCTGGGTGATGCTGCATTCCAGCCAGGACATCGGGGCCTTCCTGGCGGTGCAACTGGTCGGTGCGCTGCTGGCGGCCGCGGCGATGCCGCTGTCGGGCATCCTGGCCGATCGCATCGGCCGGCGCAGCACCCTGGGCGGGCTGGCGGTGGCGATCGGGCTGTTCAGCCTGGTGGCGCCCTGGCTGCTGGACGGCGGCGCGCGCGGCCAGGACCTGTTCATCCTGTTCGGCTTCGTGCTGCTGGGCCTGTCCTACGGCCAGTCGGCCGGCGCGGTGACCTCGAACTTCCTGCCGCGCCTGCGCTACACCGGCGCCGCGCTGACCGCCGATCTGGCCTGGCTGATCGGCGCCGCCTTCGCGCCGCTGGTGGCCCTGGGCCTGTCGGCCCGCTTCGGCCTGGGCGCGGTGAGCCTGTACCTGCTGTCCGGCGCCGCCTGCACCCTGGCCGCGCTGCGCATCAACAAGAGCCTGGCGCAGCGCGACTGAGCGCCGCTCCGGCAATCCGAAACGGGCCCCGCGGGGCCCGTTTTTTGTTCAGCCGAAGCGGAAGCTGGAGGCCGTGACCCCGCCCATGAAGGCGGCCTCGTGATAGATCAGCGAGCCCGTTTCGCCCTCCGCGGCCCCCACCGCGACCATCAGGGGCAGCAGATGGTCCTCCCGCGGGTGCGCCAGACGGGCCGCCGGGGCGTCGCTCCAGCGCAACAAGGCGGCGCTGCGGGCCTCGGGAGATTCCCGCAGCAGGGTCTGCTGCAGCCAGGCGTCGAAGGCGCCCGAGGCGGCCTTGGCGGCCGGGCCGAAGGCGCGCAGGTTGTGATAGCTCAGACCACTGCCGACGATCAGGATGCCCTCGTCGCGCAGCGGCGCCAGCGCCCGGCCCAGGGCCAGGTGCGCGGCCGGGTCATAGCCCTGTTGCAGCGAGAGCTGCACCAGCGGCATCTCGGCCGCCGGGTACATCGGAACCATGGTGGTGAAGGCGCCATGGTCGAAGCCCTGGCTTTCGTTCAGCGCGCCGGGCAGGCCGGCGGACTCGATCAGCGCGAGCACGCGCCGCGCCAGCGCCGGATCGCCGGGCGCCGGGTACTTGACCTGGTAGGTGTGGGGCGGGAAGCCGCCGTAGTCGTAGACCATGCCGGGCCGCTCGGCCGCCATCACCTCGAAGCCGGGCGTCTCCCAATGGCCGGAGATCATCAGCACCGCGCGCGGTGTCGCACCGAGTTCCTGCGGGATGCGCTTCAGCGAGACCTCCAGCGCGTGGAAGTTCTCGCGGAACGGCCCGTCCATATAGGGCCAGGGGCCGCCGCCGTGGGAGAGGAAGTAGGTGGGGAGTCGGGTGCTGCCGGTCATCGGGGGCCTGCCTTTTGTGATGCTGGCCTTCAGTCTGAACCTTGGCGGGCTCCGCATGGCGCAGGGCTGTTGAGCGCTGCATTCAAAAATACGCAAGAGCGGAATGACAAAGCCCGGCCAGGGCCGGGCTTTTGAGGGGAAAGGGGCCTTGCGGCCCCGGCCGGGTTCAGTCGAGCCAGCTGCGGCGGGCGGCCTGGCGCAGCGAGGCGGCCAGTTCGGGGCGGCTGGCCTCGGTGCGGTCGGCGAGCTCGCGCAGTTCGCTCCGGGCGCGTCCCTCGCCGATCATCGCGGCGAAGCGCAGCAGGGTGCGGCCCAGGGCGGCGCCGGCGGTGACCAGGCGTTCGCCCCCGCTGCGCGCGGCGCCGATGCGAGCGGCGTCAAACGGCATCACATGGAGCGGCAGGTTCAGCGGGGCGGTAGACATGGTGTGCTTCCTTCTTCGTTGGCTGGAGGGCGCGGGTTGCTCCCTGTCCATGGCCCGAATATTGAGGTTTTTACGTAGAACTATCCAATTGCGTTCCCGAATCCAGGTATCACTGTCGCGAATGACCCGTGATCGATTTAGCATCGGGCCATGCAGATACCTCGGCCCCTGAACTTCCGCACCCTGGATTTGAACCTGCTGCGGGTATTCGACGTCGTGATGGTCGAGCGCCATGTCACCCGAGCCGCCGCGCGCCTGGCGATCACCCAGCCGGCGGTCAGCAATGCGCTGCGCCGGCTGCGCGAGGCGACCAACGAGGAGCTGTTCATCCCGACCTCGTCCGGCGTCGTGCCCACCGCCCATGCCGAGGCCCTGTGGCCGATCGTGCGGACGGCGCTGGCGAACCTGCAGCGCGCCTTCGAACCGCAGGCCTTCGACCCGCGCGAGGACAGCGGCCTGGGCTTCACGGTGGCGATGGCCGACGCCACCGCCGCGCTCTTTGTGCCGGCGCTGGCGCGGCGCTTCCAGCGCGAGGGCGTGCGGGTGGGGCTGCGCGTGGTGCCGCTGACGACGCGCGACCCGCGCGAGATGCTGGAGCAGGGCCTGGCCGAGGTGGCGCTGGGCTTCTTCCCCGAGCTGCCGGCGGCGCTGCGGGCCGAGGGCGAGGCGCTGAGCCTGTTTCGCTGCGAGCATCTGTACTCGACCGCCTACCAATGCGTGATGCGGCGCGACCATCCGCTGGCCGCGACCGAGACCCTGAGCCTGGATGACTACTGCGCGGCCGAGCATCTGCGCGTCAGCTTCGCCGGCCGGGCGCGCGGCTTCGTCGACGACGCGCTGGCCCGCATCGGCCGCCAGCGCCATGTGTCGATCACGGTGAACAGCTACTTCACCGCCGCGCTGACGGTGCAGCAGAGCGATCTGCTGACCGTGTTGCCCAGCAGCTTCCTGCCGGCCGCCGGCTTCGGCGACCGCCTGGCCGCGCGCGCCGTGCCCTTCGAGCTGCTGGGCATCGACATCGGCTACGCCTGGCATGCCCGCCACGAGCTGGACCCGGCGCAGCGCTGGCTGCGCGAGGCCCTGGTGGCGGTGGCGGCGGAGATCCTGGCGCTGCCGGCGGCAGGGGCGACGGCCTGAGCGAAGAATGTGCGGGCTGAGTCGATGTCAGCGTGTATCTACGACTGATACGGGTGCTCAGGGCGCAGAGGTGGCCGACGAGGCCCGCGAGGCTCCGCCGCCGTTGGCGGCTGCCGGCTGGCCCGCCAGCTGCCGGAAATCGTCCTCGTAGCCCTTGAGCGTGCGCATCGCGCGCTCGCGCTGGGCCGGCGTGGTGGCGTTGTGCAGGCGTGCGAACACCGCGCAGCCCTCGCGCAGCAGGGTCTGGGCATAGCGCTGCTGGGTCGGGTCGGGCGGCTGGCGCAGCGCGCGCTCCAGGTAGCTCTTGAGCAGGGCGGCGGCGGCCTCGGGCGGCAGCTTGTCGTCATGGATGCGGCGCAGCTGCTGGCGCAGGTCCTGCTGGCGGCGCAGGCGCTCGTTGAAGCTGCGCTGCGCATCGAAGCCGGCGCCCTGGGTCAGCAGGGCCTCGCGCAACACCTGGCGCTGCGGTTCGTCCAGGCTGCCGTAGAGCATCTCGCTGCGCTCCAGCATCTTGTCGAAGCGCCGCTCACGGCGCTGCTCCGGCGTGCCGTCCAGCCAGTCGGCCTTCCATTGGGTGTCGGTGACCTTCTGCTTGCGTTCGATATGTTTGAGCTGCTCGGCGCTCAGGTCCGAGGCCAGCCACAGCAGCGGCCAGTTGGCCGGCTCCAGCAGCGGTGGCTCCACCACCGCGCGCAGCTGCTCCAGCAGCGTGCAGGCCAGCTCCGGTGCGATCTCGCCGGCCAACCGCGGTCGCAGGCGCTGCAGCTCGTCGGCATAGCGCGGCAGCTGGGTGCGGCGGTGCCAGGTCATGAACTGCGCCAGCCCCTCGCGCACCCGCGGCGCCTGCTCGGCCGTGATGTCCACATAGCTGTCCAGCCGCCAGTAGAGCAGGGTGTCGGCGTTGCTGTAGGCGAGCTTGACGGTGCTGCAGGCCTGCAGCGCCAGCAGCGCCAGCAGCGCCAGGAGCAGGAGCAGGCGGGCCAGCGGCCCTGGGGATGGAGATGTGGGGGTTGCGTCATGGACGAGGCGCATGGCGCCAACCGTACCACCTGACGGTGACTTGTGGTGTATCGGCGGTAACGGCCGTCGTCGCCTACCTGCTACTACTAACATCGCCGCTTGCATCCGCCCGTTGGCAGGGTTGGCAACAGGGAGCCGACGATGATGACGATGAAGATGGTCTTGACCAACGCCACCACGCCCGACGAGTACATCGCCTGGCATGCCGGGGGCAGCTGGCAGCGCCGCTATGCCGAGGCGCTGCGCGCCGTGGTGGGCGAGGCGGCGCCGCAGCTGCACGAGCGGCTGCGCTGGGGTCATCTGGTCTATTGCCGGGATCGGGAGGCGAAGAGCCCGGTGCTGCTGATCCGGATCGAGCCGCAGCGCCTGCTGTTCGGCTTCTGGCGCGGCCAGCGCCTGCGCGACATCGAGCCGCGCCTGCGGCCCGGCGGCAAGTACGAGATGGCGACCCTGGAGCTGCGCGAGGACACGCCGCTGGCACGGGAGACCGCGCTCAGGATGGTGGCCGGGGCGGCGGGGCTGGCTAACTAACTAGGCGGGGCCGATCAGGGATCGAGGGCCGGCCAGTCCACCTGGGTGTCACGGAAGCCGGTCGGGATGGTGGCGCCGCGGGCGGCCGAGGTCTCGACCTTGCGCGCCACCAGCCGGGCGCAGCCCTTCAGCCGCGACAGATCGGCCGCGCGCAGGCTCGGGTTCGGCTGGGTGCTGAAGCAGCACAGGGTGCCGTAGACGCGGCCATCGGACAGCAGCACCGGCGTGCTCAGATGCGCCCCGACCCGGAACGGTGTGTCCGGCAGCCCGGCCGACTGGCGATGCGTCTCGGCGTCGTGCACCAGCTCGGGCAAGCGGCCCTGGACAACGCGCTGGCAATAGCTCTGCTCCAGCGGCGCCGCGCCGCCGGCATGGATGCCCAGGGCCTCGGCGGCTTCGGCGCCCTCGACAAAACGGAACACCCGCTGGCCGTCCTTGAACTCGGAGACGAACACCAGGTCCATGCCCAGCTGCCGGCGCAACTGGCTCAGCAGCTCGGTGATGCGACCGCCCAGCTCGGGGTCGCAGCCGTCGCAGGTGGCCACCAGGAGCTCGGAGATCAGGACGTCGAGGGTGGTGGCGTCGAGGTAGGCGTGGTCGTAGGAGGGCGGCATGCCGAAGTTCCTTGGGGTTCTTCGCGGGTCGGTGTGGGAGGAGGAGAGGGAGCGCTTGGACGGCCATCCTAATGGAGGCGGAGAGGGCTTCGCCCGAGGCTTGAGACGAGGGGTAACAACTTCGCTGGCGTGCGAGTAGTGCGGCGAAGTTCTCATCGAAAGCCGCAGCGGTTGGCGGGCTTGGGGCTGTGGTGGGCAGGATGGTGGCGCCTTCGCGAGTCAGGGTTGGCGGACGGCGCTGCGCGCGCGTGCAATGCCGGGGATGCAGTTCGCGGCCCCTCTCCGGGGTGTGGTGCGTTTGCCTATCTGCGTTTGCCAGCGTTTGACTGCATGGGCATCATGCCGCCGGGGAAATTTGTAACGCCTGTCCGGTTTTGGCCCAGTTTTATTGCCTGAGACTGATCAAGTTATCGAGGGGAAAATCTGGTGAATCAACAGCTTGTTTCGCGCCGGTCAGGGTGGCACATCCGACAGTTTCGGTGTTATCCGGCAGATGCTGTCCGCATATAACCAAGTTAGGCATTAGCCGGAAGCCCGTGCTTCACATCAAGGGAGAAAGAGATGCGACAACTCACAATTCTTGGCGGTGCGGGAATAAACCTTGGCATCTCACATGCTTGCCCCGAGGCGGACGAGATGCTGAGCTTTACCTATCAAAAGATCAGCACGAGCGTTTACTCAAAGATCGACGCAGAGGTGAAGGCGATGTTCACCCCTGAGTCCTTTGACTACATCCTTGGTGGCCTGTTGACCGTCAATCTTGCGATTGAGAAGACCAAGCAAGATTTAAAGCGCTTCAACATGAATGAGGCTGCGTTTGCCGAGTTGTTTCGTCAATCAAGCTTGCAGGCATCTATAGCCTCCGCACTTAGCTCGATTGAGGAGCAGCTAACCATCTCTCTTGGCCAGATCCTTGGGGTGATTGATCAATTTCGTCCTGCCGTAGACAAGATCTTCTCGAAGTACGACTCGATCAACTACTACACGGTCAACTTCGATGGCATCTTTGACCATGTTCTTTACGGAAAAGGCTACTCGCGGGGAAAAGATGTCACCGACTTCTGGTGGCCATCTGGTGATCTGGACCATAAGATTGATCGGAGAGCCAAGATTTTTCACCTGCACGGTGACCTACGGTACAAGCCGTTCAAAAAGACGAAGAACAACAATCCTCCATACAAATGGCCTGTGCTCGTTGTTGGAGATCATGAAGTCAAGATGGGAATCATCACGTCGAACGAGTCACTAAGGTTCTACAACAATCGTTTCAAGGCCACATGTGAGAGCCGAGGCCCCTACCAGGAAAACAATCTTGCCGTTATCGGCTTCGGTTTCCGGGAGGAGGACGAGCACATCGTCAATCGACTCAAACATGGCATCGCAAACAAGACATTCGACTCGATCTCCCTCTTTGACGTGGAAGACCGACTATCGAACGTCACAGATAAGTACACCTGGAAGCGCCCAGAAGACCAGTCTTTGATCCAGTTCATAGACTCGCTCTAAGCCGATGCCTAACCCTTCCATCGAGAGGGCCCGCCCCGGCAAGCCGGGTCGGGCCTCTCATGTCAAACGTTCAGACTGTCCGGTGCCCCGCTTCCCCTGACCAGCGCGCCCCCCGCCAAGCCACCCCTCCCACCCTGGGATAATCGCCGCCCATGACCGATCACGCCGCAAGCGCGGCCCGGGGCGTTCGTGCGGCGCCCGTCATCCCAGTCGATGACGCCGCCGACACCGCCGCCGAGGCCCTGCGCTTCGAAGACTATTTCCGCGAGGGAGCCGCTCCGACCGAGGCCCTGCTGTGGTGGCAGCTGGAGCGCAACGAGGCCTTGTTGGCCGCGCTGCGCGCGCTGTGCCATGGCCCGGCGCCGCTGGTGCGGCTGCGCACCTGGGTGTTCATGGAGCTGATGGCGCTGCCGGAGTCGCGCGTTGCGCGCGACACCCTGAACCGCCATTTCCACACGCTGCGCGACGAGGCGCTCGAGCTGGTGCTCAAGCGCCTGCGCGAGGCGGAGCTGCTGGCCTGGGACGGCTCGAACCAGGTCTACAGCGTCACGCCGCTGGCGCAGCGCCTGATCGGCCTGCTGTCGCCGCTGGTGCAGGGCAACAACAGCGAGCAGGACGCCGACCTGGCGGCGCTGCTGGCCAATGTGGCCGGCGCGCATACCCTGGGCACCCTGGACCCGGCGCAGCTGCACCATCTGCAGGCCCAGCTCTCGCGCCTGTACGACGAGTTCGCCGACGCGATTGCCTCGGGTTCGGAGTTCCATCTGCGCCGCGCGCGCCAGCGCTTCGAGCGCGCGCTGAAGCTGGTCGAAAAGGCCAGCGAGGCGCTGAAGGCCATCATCGAGCAGGCAGAGGCCGACGGCAATGCGCGGCTGGAGCGCCTGGCGCGCGAGCTGGGCCTGGCCCAGGCGCGCCTCTTGGCGATGGCCAGCCAGTTCAACCGCGCGCTGCAGCAGGTGGACCGCCAGCGCGTCACCCTGGGCTCCACCGGCATCACGACCACCGACGTGCGGCGCTGGCTGCAGAACGTGCCCTTCCTGGAGAACCTGTCGCTGGGCGCGCTGTCGCGCCCGGTGCATCCGGTGCTGGTGGCCCAGCATGAACTGCTGGACACGACCGAGGCGGAATTCGAGCGCGACCGCCCGAAGCCGCCCGAGGTGATGGCGCTGCCGCCGGGCCAGGCCGCGCCGCCGGGGCAGCTGGCGGTGCTCAGCCTGCCGCCGGAGATGGACGAGCTGCAGGCCCTGCTGGGCATCTGGACCGAGGCCGGCCATGCGCAGCAAGACCTGGCCCCGGCCGTGCTGGGTGGCAGCTACGCCCGCGCGGCCTACCGTGCGCAGCTGCTGCCGCTCTTGGGCGATCCGCAGGCCCAGCATCTGTCCGGCGCCACCGGCGACATGGCGCGCCAGCCCTGGCGCGTGCGCTGGTCGGTGGAGCAGGGCGAGGTGCCCGACGAGTACGTCGAATGGATGAGCCGCGGCGTGCTCTACAGCACCGAGGTCGCGGCCGCAGCCCCGGCGACGGCGCCGGCGGCCGACGACAAGCAAGACGAGAACAAGACGACCAGTTCCCCCACATGAGCCAGCAAACCTTCGACGATGCCGCCCAACTGGCGGCGCAACTGCTTGCCCGCCGCTGGTTGCCGCGCAACCATGCGCTGGTGCGCCGCGCCCTGATCGACACCGAGCTGTGGGCCGCGCTGAACCAGCGCCTGGCCGCCGTCGGCATGCGGGTGATCGACAACCTCTATGCCGACCATATCTCGCTGGCGATGCTGCGCCCGGCCGAGGTGGCGGTGTTCGGCGAGACCGGCCTGGCCGCCAACAACAACCTGGACCTGCCGCGCGACGGCGTGGCCCTGCTGGTGGTGCTGTGGTCGCTGATCGTGCTGCCCAAGCGCCAGCGCCAGGTGGCGCGCGCCGAGGCCAAGGAGGAAGGGCAGGGCGAGTTCTTCGCCACCGACAAGCCGGTGCCGCTGGCCGCCAGCGTCGCGCCCACCGTCAGCTATCGCAGCCTGCTGGCCGACTTTGGCAACCAGCTCGGCAAGAAGATGCGTCTGGACGCCAACCTGAAGCTGCTGGAGCGCAACGGCTTCATCATCCGCCGCGGCGAGGACATCGCCGAGGGGCCGCTCTTGGACCTGCTGCTGGACTACGACACCCTGGCGCCGCGCATCCTGGACGGCGCGCTGGCCGACGTGCTGGCGCGCAGCACCGACCCGACGGTGGCGCCGCTGCTGGCCAAGCTGCGCGAGGCCGAGCAGGAAGAAATTCCAGAAGACGAAGAACAACAAGAACAGAACAAGGCCTGACCCCCGATCATGTTTCATCTGCAATCGCTTGAACTGCTGCACTGGGACTATTGCCAGCGCGTCTCGATGCCGCTGGACGGCGCCATCATCACGATCGCCGGGCCCAACGGCTCGGGCAAGACCACCCTGCTGGATGCGATGCGCACCCTCTTGGGCCTGGAATGCTCGGGCGGCCGCACCTACAAGACCTATGCCCGCCATGCCAATGCCGAGACGGCCTGGCTGCGCGCGCTGGTGGACAACCGCCCGCGCGGGCGCCAGAACAGCTCGCGGCCCTTCGCCAGCTCGCTGCTCTATGCCGACCAGGTGACCCTGGCCTGCCGCATCGAGCGCCAGGGCGGCGACTGGGTGCGCCGCTACATGATGGCGGACGGGGTGCACGAGATCGAGGCGCTGGCCGACAAGGCCGAGAAGGAATGGCTGGGCATCGAGGCCTGGAAGCGCCGCCTGGAGGCCGCCGGCCTGACCCGCGCGATCGGCCGCGTGCTGGCGCTGGAGCAGGGCCAGACCGACCGCCTGTGCGAGCTGAGCCCGAAGGAACTGCTGCGCCTCGTGTTCGAGGTGTTCGGCGACCAGGAGGTGCTGGACCGCTACGACCAGGCGCGCAGCCACCAGCAGCAGCTGCTCAAGGAGGTGGAGTCGGCCGCGCATGAGCTGTCGCACACCCAGGCCCAGCTCTCGGACCTGGCGAACCGGGTCAACAGCTACCAGCAGTACCAGCTGCGCCTCAAGGAGCGAGAAAGGCTGGCCACCGAGGTGGTGCCGGTCTTGCAATGGGCCGAGAGCCGCCAGCGCACCGCGCAGCAGCTGCGCGAGCTGCACCGCCAGCGCCTCTTTGCCGCCGGCGACAACCGCCAGATGTCGGCCAAGCGCGCCGAGCTGCATGCCCTCTTTGAGAAGCACGAGGCCGCCAAGCGCAAGCTGGTCGAGCTGGAGGCCGAGCGCAAGCAGGCCCGCGCCGCCTTCGACGCGGCGCGCGAGGCCGAGCGCCCGGCCGAGCTGCTGGCCAAGCGCGAGGAGGAACTGAAGGCCCTGGCGGCGGTGGAGACCGACGGCGCCGAGCTGACCCAGCGCCTGGAATCCTTGAGCAGCCAGCAGCATGCGCTGCGCGAGGCCTTCACGCGCCAGAACGACCAGTCGCGCAAGGCTCAGGCCGCGATGGACGCGCTGAGCGGCCAGCGCCTGCCGCCGCCGCCGCCCGAGGTGACGCGTTTTCGCAAGGCGCTGGACGAGGCCGGCATCGGCCACCATGTGCTGGCCGACTGCATCGACATCGCCGACGAGGCCTGGCGCGCCGCGGCCGAGGGTTTCCTGCGGCCCTCGCGCTGGGTGGTGGTGCTGGAGCGCTCGAGCGACGAGGGCCGCGCCTTCGGCCTGGCGGCCAAGGAGCGCTACCGCCATTACGTGGTCGGCGATGCCGAGGGCGCGCCGGCCCTGCCGCCCAAGGACTCGCTGCTGGCCGCGCTGAACATCAACGCCAAGCTGCCGGGCTGGCTGCTGCGCCAGCTGGCATCGATCCGCTGCGTCAAGGACACGGAAGCGGGCGCCAAGGCCGGCGGCGAATGGATCACGCCGGACGCCTATTACCGCGACGGCCGCGGCGGCCGCAGCCTCTGGGTCGAGGCGCGCGACTACCAGTTCGGCGCCTCGGCGCTGGACTCGCGCCGCGCCTCGCTGGAGCGCGAGCTGAGCCGCTACGACGTGGAGCTGACCCGCATCGCCAAGGAGCAGGCCGAGGTCGAACGCCAGCTGAAGGATGCGCAGAAGGCGGCCCAGGGGCACAAGGCCGCCAAGGAGCTGGCCGAGCGCGCGGCCGAGTTCGCGGAAGGGCGCGCCCGCCTGGCCGGGCTGCGCCAGGCGCGCGTCGAGGCCTCCACCCGCATGGGCTCGCTGGACGCCGAGCATGACCGCTCGCTGACCCAGGCCACCCGAACCGAGCGCGACTACGAGGCCGCGCAGGGCGGGCTGAAGGCCAGCGAGGAGAACGTGCTGCGCGGCCAGCGCGAGCATGAATCGCGCCGGCAAGACCTGGCCCTGGCGTCCCGCGCCTCGCGCGAGGCGCGCGCGAAGTTCCCGGCCAGCTGGACCCAGCCGGCGCGCATCGCTCAGCTGCGCGACGAGTTCGAGAACGCCAAGCAGGCCGAGATCGCGGCCCGCCATGTGCAGCAGGAGCTGGATACCGGGGTCTGGGAGACCGACGCCGCGGTGCAGGAGCGCCATGCGCGCATGAACGTCTCGGTGCTGGAGCAGAGCACCCAGCTGGACGACCGCCGCGCCAGCAACGAGATGGCGCGCATCGCCGCCTTCAACGCCCGCGAGCGCTATATCGACGTGCTGCGCGCCACCGTGCGCCGCTACAAGAAGAACGTGCAGGAGCTGGGCGAGCTGGCCGGCGTGATGGCCCAGGCCGAGCTGCCGCACCTGGACAACGACGACATGGTGCTGGCCCAGGCCGGCCTGCATGTGCGCTTCAACTTCGACGGCAAGGGCGAGGTGGGCCTGAACGACGGCGAGGCCTCGGGCGGCCAGCAGGTGCTGAAGAGCCTGATCCTGCTGGTGGGCCTGATGAAGGACGACGAGACGCCCGGCGGCTTCGTCTTCATCGACGAGCCCTTTGCCCACCTGGACGTGCGCAACATCCAGCTGGTCGGCCATTTCCTGCGCAGCACCCGCGCGCAGTACCTGCTGACCACGCCGATCACCCACAACGTCGAGGTGTTCGAGCCCAGCGAGATCACCCTGGTGACCAGCAAGAAGCCGCGCGGCGAACGCTGGGCGCCGCCGATCGCGGTGATCACGCGCCGGCCGGAGGTCTCGGTCTACGGTTGAGCCCCGGCCCGGGCTCATCTTGTTACAAATATCCCCGCGTGACCTGTCAGGCCTGACAGGACGGCTTGCTGTCACGCGTCGCTACAGTTCGCGTGCGTAAAGCGCCCCAATCCCGATGACAGGGAGGGCTGTGTAGTGACGACAAGGGGATCGGATGAAGGCCTGGCAAGAAGAGCTGCTGCACGCGGTGCAGGTGGTCCATTGCGAGCATCAACTGCTGGAGCGCATCGGCGCGGCGGCCCGGAATCTCGGCTTCGAGTATTGCGCCTACGGGATGCGCATTCCGCGCTCCTTCAGCAATCCGAAGACGATTCTGCTGAACAACTATCCGAAGGGCTGGCAGCAGCGCTACGAGAGCCAGGACTATCTGGCGGTGGACCCGACCGTGGCGCATTGCCGCGTCAGCACCGACCCCCTGGTCTGGAGCGAGGCGCTGTTCGCCGACGCGCCCGCGCTGTGGGAGGACGCCCAGGCCCATGGGCTGCGTCACGGCTGGGCCCAGTCCAGCCTGGATGCGCTGGGCGTCGGTGGCATGCTGACCCTGGCGCGCGGCGCCGAGCCGCTGACCCGCGGCTGGCTGCTCAGCGAGGAGATGAAGCTGCGCTGGCTGGTCTGCGTCGCGCATCAGTCGCTGTCGCGCCTGCTGCGCAGCCGCCATGGCCGGCCGCTGCAGGCCGCGCTGTCCGGCCGCGAGCTGGAGGTGCTGAAGTGGACCGCCGACGGCAAGACCTCCGGCGAGATCGCCACCATCCTGGCCGTCTCCGAGAACACGGTGAACTTCCATGTGAAGAACGCGGTCGCGAAGATGCGCACCTGCAACAAGACCTCGGCCGTGGTGCAGGCGGCGATGCTGGGGCTTCTCAACTAGAAAAGCCAGCCGCCCCGCGGGGCGGCGGAGGGCGTCAGGGGATGTGGCAGATCATGTCGGAGTTCGGGCCGCAGCGGTTGTTCCAGCTCCAGCTCAGGTTGATCTGCTCATGCAGGCGCACGCTGAAGCTGAGCCCGGGCACGCTGATCTGCAGCAGCAGGTGCTCGCCCTGCACCGAGTCGTAGCCCGGGTCGCCGGAACCCCATTGGGTGTCCGGCATGATCGCCCCCTTGCCCAGCTGCACCGTGATGCTGGCGTTGCTCAGCAGATAGGCCAGGTTGTTGTGCACATACTGGCCGATCGCGAAGCGCTGGCCGTTGGGCAGCACGATCTCCTTGTCTACCGGCACCAGCCGGGTCAGGCCGGTCAGCTGCAGATGGTCGCGGCCATAAAACAACGCCTGGTTGCCCTGGCCCAGGGTGCCCTGCAGGCCCTGCAGCACGCCCTGGTCGATCTGGCCCTCGACCTTGCGGACGATGTAGTTGCCGACCACCGGCAGGATCCAGCTGAGGTTGGAATCGCAGTCGGTCGACGAGCCGGGCTGGCCGTCCAGCAGGATGCTGTTGGTCGGCACCTGGCCGTTGCTGGCGTTGTAGCTGGCACCGACCGTGATGTTGGCCAGCGACAGATGGCTGACGCAGTTGAACTTGATGATGCCCCATTTCTTGCCGGAGAACTGGGTCCAGGCGTCGTAGCGCAGGCCGCTGAGGGTGCTGCGCATCACGCCGCCGCCCTGCGGGCTGATCTGCAGGCGCAGATCGCCGCTGAGCGTGCCGCTGCGGAAGTTGACGCCGTTGCTGCTGGCGTAGTTGCGCATGAAGTTGTTCAGGCCGTTTTCCATCTGGGCCGGGATGCCGCGCAGCTCGGAGGCGGTGCGGGCCAGCGGGCCCCAGGCGTTGTGGTCCTCGCTGTAGCTGAGGCTGCCGCCGCCGTACTGCAGGGTGACGGTGTACTGGCCGCTGACCATCTGCGGGTCCCAGCCGGCCCAGGCACTCTGGGCCGCCAGGACGCCGAGCGCCAGGCCGAGAAGAGGTTTGTTGCATCGCATGTCGTCGACTCGCTTTCTTTGGGGTGGTGGTCGTGGGGAAGCAAGCGGGGCTGCGCCTACCAGGCGCAGGGCAGGGGGCTGAGCGAAAACAGATGCGGATGGCGCAGCGCGGCCAGCGCGCGCTGCAGCAGGCGCTCGTCGCGCGCCTCGCAGCCGGCGATCTCCAGCTCGGGCAGGGCCTGGCGCAGGTTCTCCAGCAGCAGGTCGGCGTCGAGGCCACCGCCGGGGCCGCCGTCGCTGTCTTCCTGCTCCAGCTGCCAGGCCAGCGCCAGCGCGCAGGCATGCCAGAGCCGGGTGTAGTCCTGCGCCAGCGCCAGCACGCGGCAGCTGTCCAGCGCGCAGCGCTCCTCCCACAGGGCCTGCCGCACGGCATCCAGCCAGGCCTGCAGCCGCCGGTCCAGCCGCTGCAGCGTCGCGGCCAGCATCGGTTCGTCCGCAGCGGGTTCGTGCCGCGCGCGCAGCTGGCGGTAGGCCAGCATCAGGCTGTCGCGGCCCTGGCTGGCCAGGCGCAGCGCGCCGGCCTCGGGCCAGCCGCCGGCCCAGGCGGCCGGGCGCAGCAGCTGGCGCGCCAGCGCGCGCGCGGCCTCGGCGTCGTGAGGGCCGCCCGGCTGCTCCAGCCGCTCCTGCAGATGCCGCAGCTGGCCGGCCAGCAGGGCCAGGTTGACCTGGGTGCTGCCGTCGAACAGGCTCACCACCTGCAGGTCGCGCTGCATCTTCTGGAACATCCCCAGCGCATCGCTGGAGCGCAGGTAATGGCGTGCGCCCAGCACCACGGCCAGCTCGCGCGCGATCGCCTCGCATTCCAGCGGCAGCCGGTACTTGCAGATCGGCGAGATCAGGCTCAGCTCCTGCGGCAGCAGCGCGATCGCGCGGGTACAGGCCTGCGCCAGCAGGTCGGCGCCCAGCAGGCGCGCATAGCTCTGCGCCAGCTTGGCGCGGGCGGCCGGGATCTGCGCGACCTGCTTGCCGTAGAGCTCGCGCTGCCCGGCGAAGCCCAGCGTCAGGCGCAGCAGGGTGTCGGTGGCGCCGAGCGAGAAGCCGGCGCAGAGGATGCGCGAGATCTGCAGGGTCTTCAGCACCGTGCCGATCGCGGGCTCGCCGCGCGGCAGCAGGGCCTCGGCGGCGGCGCAGCGATGGTCCTGCAGCGTGAAGCCGCTGATGTCGGCGCCGCGGATGCCATGGGTGGCGATCTTGGGCAGGGACTGCCAGGCCGGCGCCGGCGCGTCCGGGCGCGCCAGGCGCAGCAGCACCAGCTCGCTGCGGCCGTCGGCATGGACCTGGCGCGCCAGCACCGTGGCCGAGGCGCCGCGGCTGCCGTTGTTGATCAGCCATTTCTCGCCGCTGAGCCGCAGTTCTTCGCCCTCGGCGCGGACCTCGAACTCGGTGGCCAGGATGTCGCTGCCATGGGCGCGCTCGGTCAGCGCCAGGCAGGCCAGGCCGCCG
The DNA here is from genome assembly GCF_015624425.1 of Roseateles sp. DAIF2. Lineage (NCBI taxonomy): Bacteria > Pseudomonadati > Pseudomonadota > Betaproteobacteria > Burkholderiales > Sphaerotilaceae > Roseateles > Roseateles sp. DAIF2. The sequence goes on from NZ_CP049919.1 coordinate 2,632,120, forward strand.
GCGCGCAGGCTGGCCGCATGGGCGGCGCGCTGCGCCGGGCTGCCGGCCAGCCAGATCGGGATCGAACCGAGCAGGCTCTGGCCGAAGGCGACCGCGCAGCTGAGATTGCGGCGCGACAGGATGCGCGACAGCAGCAGCACCCGCTCCGGCTCGTCGAGCCGGCCGCCATCGGCCCGCGGCACCAGCTGCTCGAACAGGCCCATGCGCTGCAGGGTCAGCAGCTGGGCCTGCGGGAACAGCTCGCGCTCGTCTTCCTGCAGGCTGGCGCCGAAGTGCAGCAGCGCGTCGCTGTGACGCGGGTCGCCGAGCAGCTGCTCCCATTGTCTGGCCAGGTTCAGGCTGTCGGCATGCATGACGCGCGGCTTTCGTGATCGGGGTTGTTGTGGAATGAGTTCTGCCGGCAGGCCCGCACCAGCACGCAGGCCTCCTGGGCATCGAGCCGCAGGCGCACCTCCCAGCGGCAGCCCGGCGGCGGTGCCGGCCAGGCGCCGGCATCGGCCCAGCGCGGCTGGTCGTCGCGGCTCCAGGCGCGCAGCCGCCAGGCGAGGGCCTGGCCGACGAAGCCGCCGCGGCCCTGGCATTTGAAGCGCGCCTCCTTCAGGCACCACAGCAGGGTGCGGGCCGCGGCCTCGCCGCAGCCGAAATGCCGCGCCGTCAGCGCCACCTCCGCCGGCGTCAGCAGCGCCTCCAGGCTGGCGGCGCCCAGCGCCTCGTGGCTCTCGGTATCGATGCCCAGCGGCAGCGCGGCCGCGGCCGCCACCGCGCGGCGCCGGCTGTGGCTGATGCTCAGGTGCAGCGCATGGCCCGGGGTGCGCGGCCGGCCCGCCGCGTCGGGCTCGATGCGCAGCGCCGCGTGCGGTGGCGGCGCTGGCGCCAGCAGCGCGCGCAGCGCGGCCTTGGCGCAGAGCCGCCCGGCCAGCCATTCGCGCCGCCGCTTTGGCAGGCCGTAGGCCGACCAGCGCGCCAGCTCCTGCGGGTGCAGGTGTTGCGCCAGCCAGTCAGCGGCCGGCGCCTCGGGCAGCGCGTCGAGCGGCAGCTCGAACAGGGGCGGGCCGCCCAGGCGCAGCGCCGTCGGCTCAGCGCTGGCGCTCAAAGCCGGGCTCCAGCAGGTGGCCGCCGAACTGGTCGCCCAGCTCGGCCATCTGGCTGAAGCGCTGCACCAGGGTCTGGAACAGCGGCGTGCGCATGTCCAGGTCGAAAGCCTCGGCGCTGCTGACCTCGACGATCTCGAAGAAGTCCAGCCCGTCGCCGCCCGGGCATTCGAAGACCTGGAAGCGCAGCACGCTGGGCAGGTCCTGGCAGGCCCGGTAGTCGACCTCGCGGACCCAGCGCATGAAGGGCGCGCGCTGCTCGGGGGACTTCAGGCGGATGCGGTCGATCAGGGTCAGCATGGGGCGGGTTCCTTGGTGTCGGTGGCGGGCTCGATCCGCACGGTGCCGCGCTCGCCGTCCACGGTCAGCCAGTCGCCGGTGCGCACGCGGCTGCTGGCATGGCGGGTGTTGACGACCGAGGGGATGCCGAACTCGCGCGCGACGATGGAGCTGTGCGAGAGCATCGAGCCGATGTCGGTGACGACGCCGCCGGCCAGCGCGAAGATCGGCGTCCAGGAGGCGTCGGTGAAGGTGGTGACGATGATCTCGCCGGCCTGCAGCTCGGCCGCCTGGCGGCTCAGGTCGTGGATCACGCGGGCGCGGCCGCGCACCACGCCATGCGAGGTGCCCAGGCCGGCCAGGCCGTCGCCGCCGGCAGCGGCGGGCGGTGCCGGCTGCGGCGTGCGGGTGGGCGGCGCGCCGATGAAGGTCAGGGCCGGCTCGCCGGCGCGCAGCCAGGCCTGCTGGCGCCGTCGGCGTGCCTCGATCAAGGGGCGGGCGAAGGCCTGCTCGGCGCTCAGCTCGCCCTCCAGATAGCCGCGCAGCTGCTCGAAGTCCAGCCAGGCCATCTCGTCCATGTCATGCAGCAGGCCCTGGGCCACCAGGCGCCGCGTCAGCTCGACCACCACCCGGCGCACCAGCCAGATCGAGGTGATCATGCTCATGCGCGTGTCCTCGCGCAGCCGGCTGCAGCCGCAGTACAGCCGCATCACCTGGCGCAGCAGCCAGCGCCGGCGCGGCGTCAGCTCGCGCAGCAGCGCCTCGGTGTCCTGGCCGCGCTGCTGGCCGCTGGCGGCCAACCGCTGGTCGACGCCGAAGCCCTGCTGCAGATAGGTCTTGACCATCTGGAACACATAGCAGGGATCGTCGACCCAGCGCGGATGGGTCAGCTCCATCTCCTCGCGTCCGCGCACGCCGTTGTCGCGCATGAAGTCGGCATAGGCGCCGGTCAGGAAGCGCCGGCCCTCGGGCAGGGCCAACAGGGCACCATGCACCTGTTCCGCGGGCGTGCGCTGCAGCAGCTCGCGCAGGCCCGGGTGGGCGCACAGGGCCTGGGTCAGGGCCCAGAGGTCGCGCGCCGACTCGACGGTGCGCAGGTTCGACATGTCGCCCTTCAGCCGGTTCTGCAGATGCAGGCCGCGGCCCGGTAGCCAGGCGCCGCACAGCTCTTCCAGCAGGCCGTAGAGCCCGAAGGCGTTGATGTAGAAGGGCAGGTAGCCGATGTGCATCGCGCGGAAATAGTCCAGCGCATGGCGCAGCTCGTCGCGCAGGCCCGCCTGGTCCAGCGCGCCGAGGTCCTGGGCGCAGGCCCGCTCGTACTCGCGCCGGCGTGATTCGATCATCCGGCGCGCGCGGCGCCGCGCGCCAACCAGCTCGCCCAGGGTCTTGCCGAACCAGTAGAGCTGGCTGTGCAGGCGCTCCAGCCCGTTGCGGCCATGGCGCAGCCCGTAGGGGTTGCGGTAGTCGCTCAGCGACACCTCCTCGCTGGTGAAGCGGTGCAGGAAGGGCGTCTGGTCCAGGCCGGGCGGCGTCTGCGACAGCAGGTAGGCGGTGTAGGCCACGTTGAGATAGACATGGCCGCGGTGGTAGCCCATGTACTCGTCGGGATCGCCCAGGTCCAGCAGGCCGATGCCCTTGCCGCATTCGCGGTGCACGCGGTACTGGTAGTAGCGCGCGAAGCTGATGCCCAGCGGACTCATGCGGCCGGTGAAGATCTCGCCGATGTCCATGCGCGACCACAGGATGCGCGCGTCGCGCTGCGCATCGGGGGCGCCCTGGTGCGGGCCCTCGGGTTCGTCCGGCAGCTCGTCCAGGGTGGTGATCGGGCGGCTCTGCAGCAGCCACAGCCGCCCGGCCGCATCGAGCGCCCATTCGATGTCCTGCGGGCTGCCCTGCAGGCGGGTGCAGCGCTGCAGCAGCTCGCCCACCGCATGCCGCGCCGCCTCGGACAGCACCGCCCGCTCGCGCGCCGCGGCCGGCAGCGGCTGCAGCTGGGCCTCGCGCCGCTCGGGCGACCACAGCAGGGCCGCGGGCTTGTGCAGGATGCGCTGCTCGACCTGGCGCAGGTCGCCGGTCGCCAGCAGATAGGCGTCGCTGACCACGCGGCCCGAGACCAGGCCCTCGCCCAGGCCCACGCAGGCCTCGATCAAGAGGCGCGGCGCGCCCGGCTGCAGCGGGTCGCGCGCGAAGGCCACGCCGGCCGCGGTGTCGAAGCCGGCCGGCACCATGCGCTGCACCACCACCGCCATGCGCGCGCCGGCCAGCGCGCCGCCATGCTGGCGCCGGTAGGCCAGCGCGGCCGGGTTGAACAGCGAGGCCCAGCAGTCGCGCAGCCGCTGCAGCAGCTCGGGCAGGCCCTGCACCTGCAGGAAGCTGTCATGCTGGCCGGCGAAGGAATGGGCCTGGCCGTCCTCGTCGCAGGCCGAGGAGCGCACCGCCACCGCGCCGGCGCCGAGCGCCTCGTAGGCCAGCGTGATCGCCGCGATCGCCCGGCTCGGCAACTGCACCGCGCGCAGCTGCTCGGCCATGCGGGCCCAGCGCGCCGCGTCGCCGCTGGCCAGCGCCTCGTCCAGCGCCAGCTGCTGCAATGTTGCGACCTCGTCCAGGCAGGCGGCCTCGATGCAGAAGCCGTCGGGCACCGGCAGGCCCTGCTGGTGCAGACGCGCCAGGCTGGCGCCCTTGCCGCCCAGCTGCCGCGCATCCGGCTCGGCGCAGTCGGCGAAGCGGCGCGCCCAGACCGGGGCGGCGTTCTTGTCGCTGCCCAGGCGCTCGGGCGCCGGGTCCAGATTCAGTTCCATCGTCATGAGGACTCCTTCGATGCATGCAGGGGGAACGGCCCGCTCAGGGCCGTTCGGCCAGAAAGCCGTAATAGCTCTCGCCGGGCAGCAGGCGGCGATGCCGGATATCGCGCCAGCCGGCGTCGCGCAGCCGCGCCAGCAGCGCGTCGCGCTCGGGCAGGCCGGCGCTGCGCTCGGACAGGCTCCACCACAGGTGCAGCGCGGCGATCGCCGGGCTGCCGCCGCGGCAGCTGCTGGTCATCAGGAGGCGCCCGCCCGGCGCCAGCAGGGCCGCGACCCGGTCCAGCAGGGCCTCGCGCTGCGCGGCGTCGAAGTAGTAGAAGTTGTTGTGCAGGGTGATCAGGTCGTAGCCCGGCGTGCCGGCGCCCGGCAGCGGCAGCTCGAACAGGTCGGCCTGGCCGATCGACACCTTGGACAGCAGGCCCTGCTCCTGCAGATGCCGGCGCGCGCAGACCACCACATCGGCCTGCAGGTCGATCGCCTCCAGCTGCAGCTCCGGCCAGCGCCGCAGCATGTAGGCGAGGTAATGGCCGGCGCCGCAGCCGACCTCCAGCACGCGGCGCGGCCGGGCCTGCTCGAAGGCCCAGTCGATCGCCTCCTCGACGAAGGGCTCGAGGATGCGCGAGGAGCGCGCGATCAGCTCGCCGTCCTGGTCGGCCAGGGTGTAGGGCCGCTGCTCGCGCAGCCGGGTCGGGGCCTGCAGCAGGGCGTCGAAGTGGTAGCGCGTCACCTCGGTGAACAGGGCGGCGGTGACCTCGTTGCGCGGCCGTGCCAGCAGGCGCGAGAGCCGGCCCTTCAGGTGGTAGCGCTCGCGCTTGAGCTCCAGCTCGCCGATGCGCACGCCGCAGTCCAGCCAGGCCAGCAGCGCATGGCGCCGCTCCGGCTCGATCTGCAGGGCCTGGGCGATCGCCAGGCCGTCGCGCGGCGCCTCGTGCAGCAGGCCCAGCACGCCGGCCTGGCCGGCCGCGGTGGCGAAGGCGCTGCGGTACAGGCTCTGCGTCTCGCCGCCCAGGCGCAGAAAGGACAGGATGCTCTTTTCGAACAGCAGTTTTCGCAAGGTCGCGAGCTTCATCGGGTCTCCCTCGTGATCAGTAATGCAGCAGCAGGCTCAGCTGCAGGACGCGGCCCTGGCGGCGGTACTCGCTGCCCGGGCCGCCGGCCAGCGGCGCGCTCCAGCTGGCGCGCAGCTCCAGCGCCTCGCGCGCCTGCCACTTCAGCGCTGCCAGACCCTGGGCGCTGGCATCGCTGCCATTGCGCAGCAGCAGCAGGTCCAGCTGCAGCAGCGGATGCAGCTCCCAGCCCAAGGTGCCGGCCAGGTAGTGCCGCCCGCCACCCAGCCGCGGCAGCGCGCGCGCCGCGGGCTCGCTCTGCTGCAGCAGCTCCACGCCCAGCACGCGGCGCGGCGCGAGCCGGTACTGCGCGCCGAGCAGCAGGCGGCGCTGCCAGTCGGCCCCCGCGGCCCGGTCGTCGCGGTGCAGCAGCAGCTCGGCGTACCAGTCGCCGCCCAGCCAGTCCAGGCGCTGCGCACCCAGGCCCAGCAGGCGCTGGCCGCTGCGGCCGGCCAGCCAGAGCTGGCCCAGCGCCTGCTCGCCCTGCCAGGCCAGGCCCTGCTGCCAATGCGCGGAGCGGCCGGCGTCGGGGGCCTCGCGGCGCAGGCTGATCAGGCTCTGGCTTGCCAGGCCCGGGCCCAGCTGACGCTCCAGCCACAGCGCATCGACGCCGGGCTTGTAGAGCCGCTCCAGATCGGTGGGCTGGAAGGGCGCATGCAGGTCCAGCACCGACCACAGCCGGCCCAGGCCGCGGCTGATCGGCTGCCGGCCCAGGCTGTACTGCCAGTGCGCGTCGCGGCCCTCCAGATAGGCCCAGTCCAGCTGCAGGCTGGCCGCCTCGCGGGCGCGTCGCCGCGGCCGCGGCGTCTGCCAGCCGCGCTCGCTGGCGGCCGGCTCCAGCCAGGCCCAGCCCTCGGGCCGGCGGCTGCGCCACAGCCCGCCTTCCAGATGCGCGACCCAGCGCGGCGAACGCAGCTCGCCGGCGCCGGATTCGGCCTGCAGGCGCAGCTGCGCATTGGCCAGGCGCTGCCCCGGCACCGGTTCGCCGGACAGCTGCAGCCCGCGCAGCCAGAGCAGGGCGCCGGTCTCGATGCCGGATGCCTCGCCCGTCGGATCGGCCGGTTGCGCGCCCAGGCCCGCGGCGGCCAGCAGCAGGCCCGGCAGCAGCAGCGCCGGCCGCCATTCAGACCACCGCATGGGCGGTGCTGCCGCGCGCGCCCTGCGGCGGGGCCGGCGGCGTGGCGCCGCCCTGGAGCTCGTCCGAGACCAGGCGGCCGTCGCGCAGGGTCAGCACCCGGCGTGCGCGCTGGATCACATGCGGGTCGTGCGAGCTGAACACGAAGCTGACGCCCTGGCTGCGGTTGATGCCGACCATCAGGTCCATCAGCGCGGTGGCGCTGGCGGAATCGAGATTGGCGGTCGGCTCGTCGGCGATCACGACGCGCGGCCGGCTGGCGATCGCGCGCGCCACCGCGACGCGCTGCTGCTGGCCGCCGCTGAGCTGGTCGGGGTAGCGGTGCATCTGCTCGGCCAGGCCCAGCTGGGTCAGCAGCGCGCTGCTGACCTGGCGGCGCTGCTCGGCCGGCATGCCCTGGAACTCCATCACCATCTCGGTGTTCTCCAGCGCGGTCAGCACCGGCATCAGGTTGTAGGCCTGGAACACGAAGCCCAGCCGGTCGCGCCGCAGCCGCGACAGCTCGGCCTGCGGCAGGCCCGCCATGTCCTGGCCGGCGAACTGCAGCCGGCCCTCGCTGGGGCTGTCCAGCAGGCCCAGGATATTGAGCAGGGTGGACTTGCCGGAGCCGGAGGGCCCGGCGATGACGACGAATTCACCGGCGTCGATGCGCAGGTCGATGCCGCGCAGCGCCTGCACCTGCAGCGAACCCTGCTGGAAGGTCTTGTGCAGGCCCTGGGCCAGAAAAACGGGATCAGCCATGGTCGTGGATTGCCTGAATGGGATTGAGACGGCCGCAGCGCAGCGCCGGATAGCTGCTGACCGCGAGGGTCAGCAGCAGCACCAGGGCGGTGACCGCGCCCAGCTTGAGCGGGTCCAGCAGCGAATAGAAACGCTCGGGCAGCAGCACGCCGCCGGCCTCCAGGCTGGTGCCGAAGACCTCGCGGAAGTTCAGCCCCTCGCTGGCGAAATGCCAATGCGCGGCGCCGCCCAGCAGCAGGCCCAGCGCCAGGCCGGCGCCGGCCAGGTAGAGGGCCTCCAGCAGCACCACCCGCACCAGCAGGCCGGGGCTGCCGCCCAGGGCCAGCATCACGCCGAACTCGCGGTGCCGCTTCAGCGCCGACATGATCACGGTGTTGAGGATGCCGGCCACGACGACGACGATCACGATCACCATCAGGAGCGCCATGCCCGCCGCGTCCAGCGCGACGGCCGAGTTCAGCTCCGGCGCCGCATCCATCCAGCGCTGCGCCTCCCAGCCGCGTGCCTTCAGCAGCTCGCCCAGGCGCTGCTGCAGCGGCGCCAGCTCGCGCTCGTCGTCGAGGTAGAAGGCAAGCTGGCTGACGTCCGGCCCGACGCCGGCCAGGCGCTGCGCCGCGTCCAGCGGCAGCTCGACCCAGAAGGCGTCCAGCTCCTGCAGGCCGGTGTGGAAGATGCCGACCAGCTCGAAGGCGGCGCGCGCGAAGCCGCTGCCCTCGCGCGGCTTGACGGTCAGGGTGACGCGGTCGCCCAGGCGCACGTCCAGCGCCTTGGCCAGGCGCTGGCCCAGCACCAGCGGCGGCAGCGCGCCGGCGCGCGGCTGCTGCAGCCGCGCCGCCAGGGTCTGGCCTTCGACGATGGCACGGCTGTCGGCGATGCCGGAGACCCGGACCTCATGCGCCGGGTCAACCCCGGAGACGCTCACCGCCACCTGCTGCGGACCGGCCTGCACCATGGCCGAGAAGCGCAGCCGGGGCACCACCGCGCGCACGCTCGGGCCGGCGACCTCGCGCAGCACCTCCCGGGCCTGCGGGCCGTCGGCGATCAGGCGGGACAGGCTGGGGTCCTGCTGGTAGCCCTGCTGGCCGACGATCAGGTGGCCCAGGCCCATGCGGACCCCGACCTCGATCATCGCGCGGTGGCCGCCGTCGGACAGGCCCATGAAGCAGGTCAGCAGGGCCATCGTCAGCACGATGACGGCAACGGTCAGGCCGCTGCGGCGGCGGTGGCGCAGCAGGTTGCGCAGCGCGAGTCGGTGGGCAAGCATCGGACGGATCCTTCAGGTGGCGCGCAGGCCGGTGGCGGGCAGCAGCCGGGCGGCCCAGGCGGCCGGCAGCAGGGAGGCCAACAGGCTGATCAAGAGCAGCAGGCCCAGCGGCAGCAGCGCGCTGAGCGGGCCCAGCTGGGCCCGCAGCACCGGCGCCATGCCGACGCCGGACAGGCTGAACTCGCCGAAGCCCGACACGTCCAGCCCCTGGGTCTGCAGCCACAGGCTCAGGCCCAGGCCCAGCAGCAGGCCGGCGGCGCCGGCGCTCAGGCACAAGAGCAGGGTCTCGGCCGCCACCAGGCCCAGCACGCGCGCCGGTGCCAGGCCCAGGGCCTTCAGCAGGCTCAGCTCGCGCTGGCGCTCCATCACGCTGACCAGCATGGTGTTGAGCACGCCGACGCCGGCGATCAGGAACACGATGAAGACCAGGGTGCCCATCAGCGCCTGGTTGGCCGCGATCAGGGCCAGCACGTCCGGGCGCAGCTGCGACCAGCTCTGCACCTGCTGCTGCGCGCCCAGGCGCTGCTGCAGCGCGGCGGCGCGGGCATCGGCCTCGGCCGGCTCCAGCAGGCGCAGCGCGATCTCATGGGCGCGGCCGCCCAGCTGCAGCATCTGCTGCAGGTCGGCGACATGCAGCAGCGCGCGGCTGCGGTCCTGGTGGTCCAGGCCGGTGGCGACCACGCCGCGCAGCTCCAGCTCCAGGCTGCTCGGCACGCCCTGCGCGCTCTCGACCAGCAGGCTCAGGGTCTGGCCCCAGCGACCCTGCGTGTCGGGCTGCAGGCCCAGATTGGCGGCCAGCCGCACGCCCAGCACCACGCCGGGGCGGCGCTCGGGCCGCGGCGCCAGCTGCTCGGCCAGGTCCAGGCTGCGCCGCTCGTCCGGCGCGGCGGCGGGGCGCCGGCCGCCGGTCACCGCCTCGAAGGCGGCGTCGATCGCGGCCTGGGTCAGCGCCCGGTCCTCGGCCTGCTGGCGCGCATCCAGCGCGCGCGGCGCGGCCCAGGGCGTCGGCTCGGGCGCCAGCCACTGGCCGCCGGCGAGCTTGTCCTGCAGCCGGGTCACGCCGGCCTCGGCCCGCGGATCGAGGCCGAACAGCTGCACGCCGGCCGAGCGGCTGCCATGGCTCAGATGCGCGTAGGCGAACAGGCGCGGGCTGACGCCCTCGACGCCGGGCTGCCGCAGCGCGCCCAGCGCGGCGGCGTCGGCCGGCACGTTCAGGCGCAGGCTGCGGCTGTCCAGATAGCCGGGCGCATGGATCTGCAGATGGCCGACCTCGCCGTCGGTGGTGCCGCGGATCAGGTCGCGGCTGAGCCCGTCCATGATCGCCAAGGTGGCCATGCACAGGGCCAGCGCCAGCGCCAGGCCCAGGCCGGTGGCCAGGCTGCGCCGGCGGTTGCGGCCCAGGTTGCGCCAGGCCATGCGGTACAGGGTGCTGCTCATCGGGGCCTCAGCGCAGCGCGCGTTCGGAGAAGTCGTCGGCGCCGAAGTCGTTGTCGAACTTCAGCCGGGCGTAGTCGATCTGCGTGTATTCGCCGGGCTTGTCCAGGGCCTGCATGGTCAGGCGCAGCGGCAGCGGGCGGCCGTCGATCGGCGCGAGCCGGCTGTAGCGCAGCGAGCGCTGCGCCTGCGCATCGCCGGCGCGGCGGAAATAGTCGACCTGCAGCGGCAGCACCGCGTCGCCGTCGCGCAGATGCAGCTGGTACTGCACCCGGCCCCAGGCCACCGGGGCGTTGGGCTTGGGGCGCAGCTGCAGGCTCAGGCGCTCGACCGGGCGGTCCAGCTCGTCGCGCTCGGCGACGCGCTGCTGCAGCTCGTAGCTGTAGTGGCGGGCCAGGTCGGTCTCGCGCATCAGGTCGTCGTTGGTGAAATGGCTGCCCATCCACTGGTCGGCCAGCATCGAGCTGCCCATCACGGTGACCCGGCGCGTGCGCGGGTCGTAGATGCTGATGCGCTCGCCGACCTTCAGGGTCGCGTTGCCGCGCCACAGCGCCGGCCCGAGCATGCGGATCAGTACCTTGCTCTGCTCGTCGCGGTCGTCGCTCAGCACCAGCAGGTCGTACTCGCGCTGGTAGTCGCTGCGCTGGATCTGCATCTTCATCACCGCGGCGGAGCTGCGCCCGCGCAGCACCCGCTCGGCGGCCTGGATCCAGCGCGACAGCTGGGCATCGCCGACGGGCGCGTTCGCCTGGGCCCAGGCGGGGACGATGGCCAGGCCCAGGGCCTGCTGCAGCCACAGGCGGCGGGTCGGGCGATGCGGGAAGGCGGGTCGAGCGTTCATGAGTTCAGGCGGTCAGAAAGGCTTCGGGCGGGCGGCGTCGGTGGCGCGGCGCGGGCAGGGGCTCGCGCGGCGTGCCGGCCCGGGCGATGAACAGCAGCTCCTCGCTGCAGCCCAGCAGGCCGCTCAGGCGGCGGCGCAGGTCCTCGTGCTGCAGCGCGACGCTGAGCGGATGTAGGGCCTGGCCGTGGCTGGCGGCCAGCAGCCAAAGATCGGCGATACGGGCGCCGGCCTGCAGCAGCGCGGCGGCCGGCTCATGCGTCGGCGGCCCGGCCAGGTAGAGCAGGGCCGGGCTGCTGCCGATCAGGGCCTGCAGCGTGGCGCCGACGCGGGCCGCCATGCCGCGCGGACCCAGGCGCGCGACCAGGGCCGGATGCAGCAGCAGCTGCAGCGAGCGGCGGCGCCAGGGACTCATCGGGCCGAACAGGCGCTCGATCGCGATGCCCTGCTGCGCGCCGGCGGCGGCATCGGTGTCGGCGCCGAAATGCAGATGGGCGTAGGTCTCGCTCCAGGCCGAGCGGTGCAGCAGGTCGCGCGCCGCATGCTCGGCATAGAAGGCCGCGACGGCGCCGCGGCCGGCGGCATCGTCCAGCAGGCGCCAATGCTGGGTCGCGCTGGACAGGCCCAGGCCATGCGGCAGCAGGCGCTCGTTGCAGTCGAAGCGCAGCGGCTGCTCGGCGCGGTAGGGGCCGCGCTCGGTCTGGCGCCGCTGCAGGGCCTGGGTGAGCCGCGCCAGCGCGGCCGGGTCGGCGCGCTCGGGCCGCGGGCCGGAGCCCAGGCGCAGCAGCACGCCGCTGGTGTGGCGGCCCATGCTGCAGGCCTCGACCGCCCAGCCCGACAGGCGCAGCAGGTTCAGCAGGATGGCGGCGAAGCCGCCCAGGCTGATCAGCATCTCGCGCTGCAGCGAGGGCAGCGCCCGCAGGCGGCGCTGATGGTCCAGCTCGAGGCACAGGGCCAGCGGCCAGCCCGGGCTCAGCTGCAGCTGGGCCTCGTCGGCCGGCTCGCCTTCCTGCAGCAGCGACAGCGCGCGCACATGCCAGGGCTGGCTGTTGTGCGAGGAGGGCGCCAACGCGGCCAGGGCCAGGAGCGGCTTGAGCCGGGACAGCATCGCCTCGATCCTCATCGACATGCCCGGCCCTCAGAACGCGGCGATGCGTTTTTCATGGTCGATCTCGAAGCCGTGCAGGCGCGCCAGGCCCTCGATCTCGCGCACCTGGTCGGGGCGGATCGGGCCCTTGCTGAAGTCGGCGCGGATACCGGCCAGGCCCAGCAGCAGGGTCTCGGCCGCACAGGCATAGATCTGGCCGGGCTCCAGCTGCATGCCGGGCAGCTCGAACCGCGGCGCCATCGGCAGGTGCACGACGCCGCCGCGGATCAGGCGCAGCCGGGGCAGCGCGGCAACGCTGGCGCGGTCCACGTCGCCGGGCACCGCGACATCGCAGACCAGCACCGGCCTCTCGGCCGCGAAATGCTCGGCGCGCAGCAGCGGCTGGGCGCTGCTGGAGGCGCTGATGACGATGTCGGCGGCGCGGCAGGCGGCCAGGTCGCTGCCCAGATTCACCCAGGCGCGCTCGCCCAGCCAGTCGGCCAGGGCCTGGACGCCGGGCTGCGGCCCCTGGGCCGCCAGCCAGCCGGCCAGCTCCTCGGCGCGCGGGCTATCCGGCGCCAGCGCCGCCGCGCCGGGGCGCAGCAGCTCGGCCGCGATGTCGCGGCGCAGCTGCTGCAGCCGCGCCTCGCTGCCGGGGCGGCCGAGCAGCCAGAGCTGGCGGCATTGGCCGGCCAGCAGCAGCGCATGCACCTGGCCGATATTGCCGGTGGCGCCGACGATGGCGACGCCGGCCTCGGCCAGCTTCAGGCCCAGGCGCGCGGCGCTGGCGCGGGTGGCGGCCAGGCTGGAGGCGACGGTCAGCGCATTGCCGGTGGTGACCGGCGGATGCTCGTACTCGAAGTCGGTGCAGTTGGCGGTGACGATCGAGGTATGGCCGCCGAAGCCGACCAGGCCGCAGCCTTCCTCGCGCGCCCGCTGGTAGGCATGGTGCACCTGGCGGCGGATCTGCTGCGCGCGGTTGAAGCGCACATCGGCCTCGATGCTCTCCGAGTCCATCATGATGCCGTACAGGCGCAGCTCGACCTCGCGGCCCAGCGGCGAGCGCACGCGCCGGCTGGCGATCAGCTGCGGCTCCAGCGCCCATTGCACGCGGCTGCGCAGCTCGCTGAGGGCCTCGTCGTCGAAGCCGGCCAGGCCGGGCTCCCATTCGCGCACGCTCTGCGGATCGATCAGATGGGCCAGGAAGCCGACCCGCTCGACGCCGCCCTCGCGCGGCTCGGCCGGCGCCTCGGGCAGGGCGCGCGGGCGCAGGCTGGGCGGGGTGAAGCCGCCCGCCAGCAGATGCGCCAGCAGCACGCGCAGGTCGACCGCCGCCAGTGCCTCGCACAGCGCGCCCAGCGCCCGCAGCGCCTGCTGCAGCTGGGCCGGCTCGAGATAGGCCGAGGGCTGGATGCGCAACACCGAGCGCCGGCCCAGCGAGGGCAGGACGCGCACGCCATGGGCATGCAGCAGATGGCCGGCGCAGACCATGCCCAGCAGCTGCTCCTGCGCCAGGCTGGCCAGCAGCGGCGAGCTGTGTTCGCTCAGGTCCTGCAGCTCCAGGCCCAGCATGCAGCCGCGGCCGCGCACCGCGCGGATCAGGGCCGGATGGCGCTGCTGCAGCGCCTGCAGGCCCTCCAGGAAGGCGGTGCCGATCGCGGCGCAGCGCTGCGCCACGGCGTCGCGCTGCAGGATCTCCAGGCTGCGCCGCGCGATGATGGCGCTGTGGTCGTCCTCGGCGAAGGTCGAGCTGTGCAGCATGCCGAACTCGGTGTGGTACAGCGACTCGCGCACCGCCAGCGCCGAGATCTTGCACAGGCCGCCGCCGAGCGACTTGGCGAAGGTCAGGTAGTCGGCCGGCAGGCCCTGGGCGGCGGACTCGATCGGGCGGCCGGTGCGGCCGAGGCCGCATTGCACCTCGTCGGCGATCAGCGCGACCTCGGGATGGGCCGCGCGCAGCTCCAGCAGCAGCTCGCGGCTGGCCGCGTCGAGCTCGAGGATGCCGCCCTCGCCGCGCAGCGGCTCGTAGATCAGGCCGGCCAGGCGCGGCGTGCGGCGCTCGACCAGGCGCAGCGGCTGGAACTCGAACTGGTAGTAGCGCAGCGCCTGCTCGCGCTGCTGCTGCAGGAAGGCCGCCGGATCGTGCACGAACACCGCGTCCTCGTTGTTGCGCAGGAAGGCCAGGCGCGCGTCGCGGTTCCAGGTCAGGGCCAGCGAGCCCAGGGTCTTGCCGTGGAAGGCATAGGGCAGGGCGGCCATCTGCGGCGCGGCCGACAGGTTCTGCAGATTGCGCCGCGCCAGCGCGGCCAGCAGCTCGTCCAGGTTGTCCAGCGGCTCCTGGCCGAGCAGGCGCTCGCCCTGCTGCAGCAGGGCCGCGTCGATCTGCAGCTCGCCGCGCTCCAGCCGCACCAGCAGCTCGCGGGTGTTGGCGCTGCAATCCTGCGCAATCTGCTCGAGCCGGCGCGAGTAGGCGTAGCGCGCATGCTTGAGCGCGGCCTCGACCGCCTCGGTGCCGGTGTTCAGCAGGCAGATGCGGTAGCGCTCGCCGCCATGCTGCTGCAGGTAGTCGGCCAGGCTCTGCTTCAGCTCGGCGGCGCGCTGGCGCCGCGAGCCCTGGGCATGGACCGGGCGCTGCTGCTCCAGGCAGCTGCGCAGCAGCGCGCTCAGCTCCGGATGGTTGTGGCCCAGCAGGGTGCAGCCGAAGCCGCCCACCAGGTCCAGCACCGGCTGCTCGAGGCCGTCCGCATCGCGGCGGAACAGCAGGTCGCCCTGCGCGCGCTCGAACTCCACCATCAGCCCTGCGGCCTCCAGCAGTTCCTCCTTGCCGAGTACGGCTTGTCCGACCAGGGTCTGCATCTCAGGACCTTCCGCGTGGTTTGCGTTTGAATTCGCTGCGCAATTGCTGGGCGAGCTGGTTCTTCAGCACCTCGGTGCTACCGGAGAACAGGCTGGCCGGCAGCACATTGCGCAGATCGCGCTCGACCTCGCCGCTCAGCACGCCAAGGGCGCCATGCAGGTGCAGCGCGTCCAGGCTGTTGCGCAGGGCCGCGTCGCTGACCGCGAGCTTGGCCGCCAGGGTCGCGTCGCCGCGCCGCTCGGGCTGGTCCAGCGACCAGGCCGCCTGCAGGCAGACCAGGCGCGCGGACTCGTAGCGCAGCTGCATCTCGGCCAGGCGGTGCGCCAGCGCCTGCTGCTCGATCAGCGGCCGGCCGAACTGCTGGCGCGTCTCCAGATGGGCGCAGCAGCGCGCCAGCTGGCGCTTCATCGTGCCCAGGTACATCGCGAACAGGCAGCAGCGCTCCCAGCCCATGCTGGCCTGGAAGATCGGGCCGCCGCCGCCCTCGCCGCCGATGCGCTGCGACTCATGCACCCAGGCCTTGTCGAACAGGATGTCGCCCATCTCGGTGCTGCGCAGCCCGACCTTGTCGTGCGGCCGGGTGCTGATGCTGACGCCCGGCGTGTGGCGGTCCAGCACGAAGCTGCTGTAGTCCAGGAAACTGCCGGTGTCGCCGGTGCGGGCATGCAGCACGATGAAGTCGCAGGCCGGCGCATTGCTGATGTAGCACTTGTGGCCGCTGATCAGGTAGCCGTCGTTGTGGCGCTCGGCCCGGGTGCGCATCGCGGCGATGTCGGAGCCGGCCTGCGGCTCGGTGATCGCGTGCGCGCCCAGCAGGCCCTGCTTGCGGATGCGCGGCAGCCATTCCTGCTGCTGGGCCGGGCTGGCGAAGAACACCAGCGGATGGATGCAGGCGCACAGATGGGCCGCCAGCGCGAACACCAGGCCGGTGTCCTGGCAATGCTCGCCCAGGGATTCCAGGCACAGCGCCAGGTCCAGCGCGCCCAGGCCGGCGCCGCCCTGTTCGACGGGCACCGGCAGCAGGTGCAGGCCGGCGTCGCACAGGCGCTGCCAGAGGCTGCGCGAGAACTGCGCGGCCTGGTCGCGCGCCTGCAGCTGTTCATCGGCCAGCAGCGGCGCCAGCGCCGCGATGCGGGCCTGCAGCGCCTGCTGGGCGGGGGTCGGGGCGAAGTTCACTCAGGCCTCCTCGAGCAGCAGGTGATAGTTGATGCCGCCGGTGCCGAAGGCATTCAGCCCGGCGCGGCGGCGCCGATCCGGCCGGCGCGGCCAGTCCCTGGCCTGCAGCAGCGGATCGAAGCCATGCGCGGGCCAGCCCAGCTCGGGCTTCAGCGGGCGCTCGAAATGGTTGGGCGGCAGCTGCTCGTGACGCAGCGCCAGCAGGATCTTGATCAGGCTGGCCATGCCGGCGGCGGCGAAGCAATGGCCGAACTTGGACTTCAGCGCGCCCAGGGCCAGGTCTTGCGCGCAGCCGGCATAGACCTCGGCCAGCGAGCGGGTCTCGACCTCGTCGCCGATCAGGGTGCCGGTGCCATGGGTCTCGACGAACTGCAGCGCCGAGGGCATCAGCCCCTGCGCCTCCAGCTGGGCGAAGGCGCGACGCATCGCGCGCGTCTGGCCGGCCACATTGGGCGCGATCAGCGACTTGCCGTCGGTGCTGGCGCCGGCCGCCAGCAGCCGTGCCAGCACCGGTTGGCCGCGCCGGGCCGCCAGGTCGGCGCGCGTCAGCAGCACGGCGCCGGCGCCGTCGCCGGGCGTGAAGCCGGCCGCCTCGACGCCGAAGCTGGCCATCAGCCCCGGCGCCAGC
The DNA here is from genome assembly GCF_015624425.1 of Roseateles sp. DAIF2. Taxonomy (NCBI): domain Bacteria; kingdom Pseudomonadati; phylum Pseudomonadota; class Betaproteobacteria; order Burkholderiales; family Sphaerotilaceae; genus Roseateles; species Roseateles sp. DAIF2. The sequence continues at coordinate 2,648,557 of NZ_CP049919.1, forward strand.
ATGCGCTGGGCCGAGCACATCAGCAGGTCGCTGACATTGACCGGCAGCTCGACGCCCAGCACCAGCACGCGCTCGACCTCGCCGCCGCGCAGCGCGTCCAGGGCCAGGTCCAGCGCGGCCATCGAGCTGGCGCAGGCGGCCTCGACCGCCAGCACGCGGGCCGGCCGCCCGTCGGCCGCGGCGCGGGCGATGTCGCTGGCGGCGAGGCGCTCCAGTTCGGGCGCCACGCCCGCCGCCTCAATGCGGCGCGCCAGGCCCTCGGCCAGGCGCTGGCGCAGCGGCTCGGCCCAGCCGGTGGCCGCGCCCAGCTCCGCGAGGATCGCCAGCAGCCGCGGCAGGAGGGCGCGCGCGCCGGCCTGGCGCTCGCCGGGCAGGGTCAGGGTCGAGGCGCACAGCACCAGCAGCGGCGCCGTATCCGCCTCGCCCTCCAGGCCGGGCTGGGCCCAGAGCTCGGCGGCGGCATGGCGGGCCAGCTCGCGCACCGCGCCGCTGCCCTCGAGCTCGGCCGGCAGGGCGGCATGGCTGGCGCGGTCGATGTAGTAGGCCATCGCATGGGTGGCTCGCGGGTCGAGGAACAGCGCGCTCTGGTGGCGCTGCGGATCGAGCGCGCGAAAGCCATGACCGGGCTCGCGCAACGCCTGCCAGTAGGCCGCGCTGCCGCGGGTGCTGCCGAAGGCGGCGCCGCAGGCCAGCACCGCCACCGCGGCCGGCTCGGCCCAGGCGGGCGCCGGGGCGGCCTGCGGCGGCTCCAGCCCCAGGCGCCAGGCCTGGCCGGCACCGTCGCGACCCAGCAGGGTTGCCTGCCGCGGCAACTGCGCGGCCAGTGCCAGGCCCAGCAGCGGCTGCACCGCATGCGTGTAGCCACCCAGGGCCTGCAGGTCCAGGGGCTGGTCGTCCAACCGCAGCTCCAGGCCCATGGCCGTGCCGGCCTCGCCGGCATCGAGCCGCAGGCGGGCCAGGGCGCCCTCGGCCTGGCGGTTCGAGCCCAGCAGCAGGGCGCAGGCGGCCTCGCGCCATTGCGCGGCGCTCACCGGGTGGCGCTGCCACAGCGGGCTGTCCAGGGTCTGCGCGGCGACGATCAGCACCTGGCCGGCGCGGCCCTGCTCGAGGCCGGTCGCGGCGCTGCGCAGGGCCTCCAGCGCGCCATGCTCCTGGGCCTCCAGCGCCAGCACCCGGCCGCGCAGCCGGAAATGGCCGGCGATGCGCGCGGCCATCGCGCTGGCCATCTCGCCGACCTTGTCGTGCGAGCTGGCCACGAAGTCCTGCTCCAGCCGGTCGCGCCAGGCGCCGAGCAGCTCGGCGGCCTGCGGCTCGTCGGCCCAGGCCTCGGCGGCCCAGCGCAGCGCCGAGATGCGCGCCTCGTTCTCGAAGCTGCGGTTCAGGCCCAGCGCGGTGACGAACAGCACATCGCAATGCTCGCGGTCCAGCGGGACGCCGGCCGCCTCGGCCTGGGCCAGGGCCGCGTCGGCCAGCTCCAGCAGGTGCAGCTGCAGCCGGTGGATCGAGGGCCGGTAGATCGGCGGCACGCCGTACTGGCCGAGATGGCCGGCCGGCTCGGGCAGGCGCTGCGCGTCGGGCAGCGGCGGCAGCCGGCCCTCGGCGAGCGCCTGCAGCCGCTCGGGCCAGGCCGACAGCGCGGGCAGGTTGGCATGGCGCAGCGCCAGGCCGAGCAGATGCATGGAGGAGCTGGAAGGCCGCATCGTCGTCCTCAGTCCGATGCGTTGCCGATCAGTTGCTCGCGCAGGCGGCGCAGGTCGGTCTTGCCGTTGGCGTTCTTCGGCAGCCCGGCCAGCGCCACCAGCTGCTGCGGCACCATATAGGCCGGCAGCAGGGTGGCGCAATGCTGCTTCAGCGCCAGCGAGCCGGGCACCAGCGCGCCCTCGCGCGGCACATAGGCGGCCAGCAGGCGCACGCCGCCGTTGGCCGGCATGCCCAGCACCGCGACCTCGGCCAGCTGGGGATGGCGGGCCAGCGCGGCCTCGATCTCGCCCAGCTCGACCCGGTAGCCGTTGACCTTCAGCATGCGGTCCTGGCGGCCGTGGTACTGCAGCCGGCCGGCGCGCCATGAGCCCTGGTCGCCGGTGGCATGGCAGCCGCGCCGATGGTTCGCGCTGTTGGCATCGTCGGGGCGCCGCCAGTAGCCGGGGGTGACGCAGTCGCCGGCCACCCAGATCTCGCCCAACTCGCCCTCGGCCTCGACGCGCCGGCCCTGCTCGTCCTGCAGCCAGACCTCGGCGCCGGCGATCGGCAGGCCGATCGGCACCGGCTCCGGGCTGTCCAGCTCGGCCGGCTCGACCGCATGCCAGAGGCAGACATTGGTCTCGGTCGGGCCGTAGAAGTTGTAGAGCCCGCAGCCCTGCGGCAGGGCCGCGGCCAGGCGCTGCAGCAGCGGCTTGGGCATCACCTCGCCGGCGAAGACCACGCGGCGCAGCGCGCAGCGCGGCCGCATCGCCTCCAGCACGCCGCTGCGGATCAGCAGGCCGTACAGCGAGGGCACCGCGTACATCACGCTGATGCGCTGCTGCTCGATCAGCGCGCCCAGGCCGGCCGGATGGTGCAGCTCCGGCTCGCTGGTGACATAGAGGCTGGCGCCGGCCTGCAGGCCCGCGAACAGGTCGAAGGTGCTGAGGTCGAAATTGAAGCTGGCCAGGTTCAGCAGCCGGTCGCTGGCGTCCAGCGCCAGGGTGCGGGCCGACCAGGCGGCGAAGTTGAGCAGATTGCGCTGGCTCAGCTGCACGCCCTTGGGCTGCCCGGTGGAGCCGGAGGTGTAGAGGATCGCGGCGATCTCGTCGAGCGCGACGGGCTGCTCGCTCAGCGGTGCCGCGGCGCGCAGTCGGTCCAGCGCGGACGGCTGCCATTGCGCGGCATCGAAGCCGGGCGCTGCGGCCTCGTCGCTCAGCACCAGCAGGCGCGGGCCGTCGGCGGGCTGGGGCTGGGCCAGCCAGAGGCGCGCATGGGCGGCGTCCAGCACCAGCAGGCGCGGGCCGGCATCGGCCACGATGGCGCGCACGCGCTCCGCCGGCTGCGCACCGTCCAGCGGCAGGTAGCGGGCGCCGGCGAACAGGGCGGCCAGCACGCATTGGGCGTACAGCGGGCCCTTGTCCATCCAGATCGCCACGGCCTGGCCGGCGCAATCGGCCATCGGGCCCTGGCTGGCGCGGGCCACCCAGTCGCGGCACTGGCCATAGCTCAGCGCCTGCCCGCCGCCCAGCAGCAGCGGGGCCGCGTCGGGCGGGGCCAGCAGGGCCTGGTGCACGCCGGCGGCGACGCTGCCCGTGGGCTTCATGCGGCGGCCCGCGCCGGCTGCAGCACCAGACCGTTCTCGCGCGCCGCGTCGAGCAGGATCTGGATCGCCTGGTTCAGGTCCTCGGCGGTGTGCGACTCCAGCACGCTGATGCGCAGCCGCGCATCGCCGACCGCGACGCCGGGGAACACCACGGTCTGGCAGTACATGCCGCGCCGGCGCAGCGAACGGCCCATGTTCATCGCCAGCGCCTCGTCGCCCAGGCGCACCGGGATGATCGCGCTCTGCGAGTCCTCGGTGTCGAAGCCCAGCTCGTCGAGCGCCTTCTTCAGGTAGCCGATATTGCTCCACAGCCGGGCCAGGCGCTGCGGCTCGGCGGCCATCAGGTCCAGCGAGGCCAGCAGGCCGGCGACCACCGGCGCGGGGATGGTGGCCGCGAACACATAGCTGTTGGCGTAGAAGCGCAGGTAGTCGATCACCTCGGCGTCGCCGACGACGAAGCCGCCCTGGCCGCCGAGCGCCTTGCTCATCGTGCCGACCTCCAGATCGACCTGGCCCTTCATGTCGAAATGCTCGGTGGTGCCTGAGCCGGTCAGGCCCAGCACGCCGGTGCTGTGCGCATCGTCGATCAGCAGCCGGGCCTGGTAGCGGCGCGCCAGCCGCGACAGTTCGGGCAGCCTGACGATGTCGCCATGCATGCTGAACACGCCGTCGGCCACGATCAGGCGGCCGCCGCCCTCGTCCTCGCTGCGCGCCAGCAGCGCTTCCAGCGCCTGCATGTCGTTGTGAGGATACAGGCGGCGCGCGGCCCCGGCCAGCTTGCAGCCGTCCTGGATGCTCATGTGGTTGTAGACATCGCCGATCACCTGGTCGCCCGGGCCGACCAGGGCGGCGATGCTGCCCAGGTTGGCCGAGTAGCCGGAGGGGAAGACGATGCAGTCCTCGCGGCCCTTGAGCTGGGCCAGGCGGCGCTCGAGCTCGCGGTGCAGCTCGGTGGTGCCGGCGATCAGACGGCTGCCGGTGTTGGTGGCGCCGTACTCGCGGGTGGCCTGGATGATGGCCTCCAGCACGCGCTCGTCGTTGGCCAGGCCCAGGTAGTTGTTGGAGGCGAACAGCAGAAACTCGCGGTCGCGGCCCTCATGCGTGTCGTGGATCAGCGCGCGGTTGCTGCTGCGCCCGCGCGAGGCCATGCCGTACCAGAAATGCCCCTGCGCGGCGCGCTCGCGGTGAAAGCGCGCGAAGCGGCGGGTCTTGGCGAACACATCGGTGTCGCTGCCGTTGGCGACGAAGTCGCGCATGGTCTGCAGCGGCGCGGCCGACGCGGCCACGGCGGCCGGCGTGGCGCCGAAGCGCACGCACAGGCTGTCCAGGGTGTCGGAGTCGTTGATCTCGACCCGCACGCTGGTCTGGAACAGCTGGTTCAGCTCGCTGACGATGGCCGCCAGCATGATGGAGTCGATGCCCAGGTCCTCCTGCAGCAGGGACTGGGGGCGCAGCGTCTCGTCGTCGTACTGGGAATGCTTCTTGACGACGGCGCGCACGGCGGCGACGGGATCTTGTGGGATGGCGCTCATGATCGGTGCTCGGTGGGGCGTTCAGGCGGCCTGATGGCTGCGCGGCACGATGTGGATGGGCTGCTCGGGCGGGAGCGCGTCGGTCGGGGTCTCAAGCGCCTGGCGCTGGGCCGCCAGGGCCTCCTGGGTCAGCTGCTCGCGCAGCCGCAGGTAGTAGGCGTTGACCTTGTCGACCGAGATCAGCTTGTTGGCCGTCAGGCTGGAGATGCGGGGCTCCTGGCCCTTCAGCGCGGCCATGTCCTTGGACTGCTGGATGAAGCGCTCCATCCGGCACATCAGCCAGGGGCGCACGCGACGCCAGCCCGGGATGGGCAGGGGCTTGATCATCGGGAACAGCAGGTCGCGCTTCGGTTCCTTGTAGCAGATGCACAGCCAGCAGTTGTCGTCGTCGATCGGCGTCGCGATCAGATAGACGTCGAACACGTCGTTGCGGATCTGGACCATATTGGGCATCTGCACGTCGACGCCGATGCGCCAGCCGCGCGTCCAGGGCAGGCGCGCGCGCAGGGTCTCCTCGGCCGTGCGCTCGTCGTCGGGGCGCAGGATGAAGTCGCTGCGGATCAGCGTGCCCTCCAGCTGGCAGCGGAAGTCGTCGACGCGGCCGCCCTTGGGGTCCCAGATGTTCAGCGCCGAGCCCTTGTGCACGAAGGGCACGTGGTAGACCTCGCAGACGCTCTCCACATAGCGGGTGTAATGGGTCGGCGCATGCCAGGCGTAGCGCGAGCTGAAGCCCTCGTACTCGGCGAACTCCTTGAACATCGGCACCTCGGGCAGCGCCTCGGGCACGCGCTCGCCGGTCCAGAACCAGATCAGCCCATGCTGTTCGCGCGTCGTGTAGGAGGCGACGCACATATGGCGCGGCGGCACGCCCTGCTTGCCCAGCACCGGCATGTGCACGCAGCGGCCGCTGGCGTCGTACTGGAAGCCGTGATAGGGGCAGGCGATCAGGTCGCCATGCTGCTTGCCATGGCTCAGCGGCACGCCCTTGTGGGCGCAGCGGTCGTCCAGGCAGACGATCTGGCCGCGGGTGTCGCGGTAGAGCACCAGCTTCTTGTTGAAGCGGCGGATGCCCACCGGTTTCTTGCTCTTGACGTCCTCGCTGCGCAGGACGGCATACCACTGGTTCGGAATCATGCGATCTTCTCCAAGGGGTTGAGGCGCATCACCAGCGCTTCCAGCTGCGCGACGCTGGCGAAATGCTGGGGATGGATGTCGCCGATCGGGATCTGCACGCCGAATTCCTGGCGCACGAAGTCGACGACGTCGAACAGCGCGGCGGAATCGAGGATGTTGAGTTCGAGCAGGCGGGTGTCGCGCTGCACGCGGCTGCCGTCACCGAGGAAGGCCTCGGCGATGAAGGCACACAGGCGTTGCGAGAAAAAGCTGTCGACCATGGGCATGCATTCCTTCTCAGCGGAGCGCGCGGGCCGACCGGGCCTCGCGCCAGATTTCCCGCGCCAGCAGCGCGGGGCTGTTGTGCCGGTAGAAGGCATCGGGCGAGAGCAGCAGGCCATGGCCGCGGTCCAGCTCGTCCAGCAGCTCGATCGCCGCGACCGAGTCCATCGCCAGGCTGGCGAAGCTGTCCTCGGCGCGCAGCCGGCCCAGCTCGCTGCGGGTGGCGACGGCGATGCGCTGCAGCAGCCATTGGCAGACCTCGGCCTCGCTGTCCAGGCGCAGCGGCTGCGCGGCCGCGGCGGGCGCGGCGCCTTGCTCCTCGGCCGCGTCGTCCAGCCGCAGATAGACCGGCAGCTCGCCCTGCAGGAACTCCTGCTTCAGCGCCAGGCGCTGCAGCTTGCCCGACGAGGTGGTGCGCACCGTCTTGCGCGGGATGAACAGCAGGGTCTCGATGCGCAGGCCGTATTTCTCGCCCAGCCGGGCGTTGATGCGCCGGCGCAGGTCCTGATGGTCGAGCGCGCCGCGCGGCACCTCCAGCGCCAGCGCCACCTGCTCGGTCTCGCCGTCGCCATGCTGGAAGGCCACCGCGCGGCAGTTGTGCAGCTCGGGGCAGGCCAGCAGGGCCTCATGCTCCAGATCCTGCGGGAAGTAGTTGGCCCCGCGCACGATCAGGATCTCCTTCATGCGCCCGGTGATGAACAGTTCGCCGGCCTCGACGAAGCCGATGTCGCCGGTGCGCAGCCAGCCGCTGCGCCCGTCCAGCATCTGGCCGAACTGCTGCGCGCTGCGCGGCTCGTCCTGCCAGTAGCCATGGGTGACGCTGGGGCCGCGCACCCAGACCTCGCCGAGCTCGCGCTCGCCGCGGGCCAGCTGCAGGGTGGGCTCGACGATGCGCAGCTCGAGGCTGGCATGCGGGCGCCCGCAGCTGACCACCGCCTGGGTGCCGGGGCGCTGCGGCTCGGCCGGCTGCCACTGGCCGCGCGCCAGCGCGCGGGCGTCCAGGTGGCAGCGCCGGAAGGCCTCGCCCAGCGGCTTGCCGCTGACCATCAGGGTGGTCTCGGCCATGCCGTAGCAGGGGTACAGCGCCTCGGCGCGGAAGCCGCTCGGCGCGAAGCGCCGCGCGAACTCGTCCAGCGTGCGCGCGCTGATCGGCTCGGCGCCGCAGAAGGCGATGCGCCAGGCGCTCAGGTCCAGCTCGCCGAGGTCGCGGTCGCGGATGTTGTTGACGCAGAGCTGGAACGCGAAGTTGGGGCCGCCGCTGCTGACGCCGCCGCTGCAGCCGGCGCCGAACTCACTGACCGCCTGCAGCCAGCGGTAGGGGCTGCGCACCAGCAGGCTGGTGGGCATCAGCAGGCTGGCGAAGCCGGCATGCACCGGCTGCAGGATGCCGCCGACCAGGCCCATGTCGTGATAGGGCGGCAGCCAGATCACCGAGCGGCTCTGGCCCTTGCGGTGCCCGAAGCAGTCCTGGATCAGCTGCGAGTTCTCGACCAGGTTGCGTTGGCTCAGCATCACGCCCTTGGGGCGGCCGGTCGAGCCCGAGGTGTACTGCAGCATCGCCAGCGCCTCGGGATCGGGGCGCAGGCCCGCCAGGCCCGCGGCCGGCGCGGCGTCGAACTCCTCGACCGCCAGCCAGCCGGTGCGCGCCAGTTCCGGGTCGCGGCGCAGCGCGGCCAACTCGCCGTCCAGGCTGCCGCGGCGCGCCAGCACCAGCGCGTTGTCCAGTTCCTTGAGCACCAGGCGCAGGCGCTCGGCCTGCAGCGGGTTGCGCGGCGGGAAGGTCGGCACCGCGACCACCCCGGCCGCCATGCAGGCGAAGAAGGCGGCGACGAACTGGCGGCCCTGCGGCAGCACCAGCACCAGGCGCGGCGGGATCGGCCCGCCGCATTGGCGCAGCGCCGCCGCATAGCGGCCGACCCAGTCGGCCAGCTGCGCGTGGCTCAGCTGTTCATCGGCATCGTCCTCGGTCTGCCAGAAGCGGTAGACCAGGGCATCGGGCTGCTCGAAGGCATTGCGGCGCAGCGCGTCGGCAAAGCTCCACGAGGTGCCTGCCGGCCGGGCCGGGAGCGCCGGGTCCGGCTCGGCGGGCATGGTGGCGATCAGAGGGGCGGCGACATCCATGGCGGTGGCGGATGAAGAGGCGGGCGATCAGGCCGCGACCGCGGCCTGTGCCGGCTGGACCTGCACCTGGCGCGGCCGGCACTCGATCTGGCAGGCGAACAGGCGCCGGCCGCCGACGGTCTGCGGCGGCGCCAGACGGCCGGCGCTGAAGCCGGCCATCGTCAGCAGCCGCTCGACGCCGACCGGCGAAACCGTGACCAGGCGGCTCACGCCCTGGGCGCTGGCATGGTCGATCGCGGCCTGCAGCAGCGCGATGGCCTGGTCGGATGAGAACTGGCGCAGCGCCGGGTTGCCGCCCGTCGCTTGGGCTTCGCTATCGGGGCTGAGCGTGACGAAGCGCGACAGCTCCCAGACCGCCGCATCGGACGGCAGGCCGCCGGGGGCCAGCATCGGGAACACCTCGCTGAGCAGGTAGGGCCGCGTCGTCGGCAGCAGGCGCGCGCAGCCCGAAAGACGGCCCTCGCGGTCGCGCAGCAGCACGTAGTGGGCGTCGGCATGATCGAACTGATCCAGCTCGCGCTGCGGCGCGCAGTTCAGGGTCCAGCCCAGGGTTTCGACGAAGACGCGGTAGCGGTAGGCCGCCAGCTCGGCCAGCAGCTGCTGACCCATTTCCGCATGTGCGATCGCGGTGATATTCATATGCCTCCCGTAAGGTCCGCGGACGATACGAAAGGCGCGCTCGTGCGGCACCTATCAATCTTGGTAGGACGGGGAAGCAGCGGTTTCGACGTCTACTCCCGCTCGCGCGGGATACACCAGGAGCTCAGTTGCGCGCGTGCGTGACCCTGTATTCGGCGACGCCGGGCAGCTCGCCGATATGGCTGGAGAAGCGCGTCAGGGTCTGGCCCTTGTAGTTGCGCATTGCGGTGCAGACGAAGCGCCATTCCTCGCGGCCGCCGACGCATTCGATGCTCAGCGAGCCGGGCGCGAAGCGGTAGCCGATCTGCTCGGCGAAGGCGGCCAGCTCGGCCTGCTCGAAGCGCCGTGCCGGCTCGCCGCGCAGCAGCACCGAGATCGCCGGATGCGAGGGCAGGCGCGCCTCCAGCTTGGCGCCCCACATCATCAGGCTGGCGCAGAGCAGGGTCAGCGCGATGGCCGCGAAGTAAAAGCCCATGCCGACCACGATGCCCAGCGCCGCGGCGGCCCACAGCGAGGCGGCGGTGGTCAGGCCGCTGATGTTCATGCCCTCGCGCATGATCACGCCGGCACAGAGAAAGCCGATGCCGGTCAGCACGCCCTGGATCACGCGGGTCGGGTCGGTGAAGGGCGGGGGCAGAGCGCCGGCCAGCCCGCCGAACCAATGCTGCGGGAAGGCCACCAGCACCGTCACCGCGCAGGAGGCCATGCAGACCAGCGCATAGGTGCGCATGCCGGCGGCGCGGCCATGGTAGGCGCGCTCGTAGCCGAGGATCAGGCCCAGCACCATCGCGCCGCCCAGGTGCATCAGCATCAGCACATTGGCCTGCCATTGACCGATCGCCCAATAGCGCAGCAGCTGTTCCAGGTCCAGCATGATGGGGGTCTCCCTGCGGGTGCCGACCGCCCGATGCTACGCCGCCGCCGGCCCCAGGGGCAGGTCTTGACCGCGAATCGTTTAGGATTCGCGCCGTTGGTGCTCGCGGGATGATTGCCATCCTGCAGTTAAACGGGAATCAGGAGGGGGACAGGCCAGAAGAACGGCCCGATCCTTGCCTGAGCTGCCCCCGCAACGGTCAAACGACCGGAATCCGACCCGGCGCCGTGCTTTCCCCGGCCGTGCGCCGCGGCCGTGTTTCCACCTCGCTTCCTCCGCCCACTGGATGCCTTTGCGCGTCTGGGAAGGGCCGGCGAGTCGTCGTCAGCCCGGATACCGGCCAACAAGGCGATGCGCGGTCCCGTGGCTTGTTCGGGATCGCTGCGTCATGAGGCGCGGGTCTGCGGGGAGGCAGGCCGGGCGCGACAGCGGGCCTTGGCCCAGACAGACCAGCTTCATGAGTCCCGATCCTCTGCCGTCCGTGGCCTGAGTTCTCGTTCCTCTTCCCTCGTCCTCTCTTGCTGACCGATCGGCGTGCGCGCATCGGCCCGGCGCGTCTGCGTCCCGGGCCTGCGGCCCCGTGGTCGATCCCGAGTCCACCGATGCATCACAGCTCCAAGAATCCCCGTCCGTTCCAGGCAGGTCCGTGCCTGCGCCCCTTGCCGCATGCCGCGTTGCTGATGCTGGCCGCGCTGGCCGCCGCGCCGGCCCTGGCCCAGCAGCAGTTGCAGCCGGTGCGCGTGTCCGGCCAGGCCTCAAAGCCGGCGGACGGCCTGCTGGCCTCGCAGTCCACCGCCTCGCGCCTGGACCTCAGCGCGCTCGAAACCGCCGCCAGCATCGAGGTGCTCGACGTCGAGCGCCTGCGCGCGCGCGGCGAGGCCACGATCGCCGACCTGCTGGGGCGTGCCACCGGTGTCAGCGCGCTGGGCTCGCCCGGTTCGGGCAGCACCTTCGCCAGCCGCGGCTTCAGCGGCAACGACTCGGTGGCGCTGGCCGAGGATGGGCTGCGCATGGCCACCGCCTCCGGCACCCAGTCCGTCCCCTCGGACGGCTGGGGCTATGAGCGCGTCGAGATCCTGCGCGGCCCGGCCTCGGTGCTGTACGGCGACGGCGCGATCGGCGGCCTGATCAACCTGGTGCGCAAGGTGCCGGGCCGCGAGGCTGTGAGCGAACTGAGTGCGGGCCTGGGCAGCCGGGGCGACTACCGCCTGGGCCTGGGCCTGGCGCGCCCCCTGAGCGAGCGCAGCGCGCTGCGCCTGGACCTGCTGGCCAAGGGCGGCGATGGCCATATCGAGCGCGGCGACTACCGCAACGGCAAGCTGATGAGCACCTGGCGCTGGGAAGCCACGCCGGACCTGCGCCTGGACCTGAGCCTGGACGTGCATCGCGAGCGCCCGACCGCCTATTTCGGCACGCCGCTGAAGCCGGACGGCAGCCTCTGGCGCGAGCTACGGCGCGAGAACTACAACGTCGAGGACGCGTTGTGGCGCATGGACCAGGAGCGTGCCCGCGCGCGGCTGGACTGGCGCCTGGCCGAGGGGCTGGATGCCCGCGTGGTGGCCTACCGCTTCCTGGCCGACCGACGCTGGCGCAATCTGGAGGAGTACGGTGCCAGCGCCGATGGCCGCTCGATCGAGCGCCAGGGCTATCTGGGCATCGAGCACCGGCTGCGCCAGTCGGGCCTGCGCGCCGAACTGCGCGGCCGCGCCGGCGGCTGGCAATGGACCAGCGGGCTGGAGCAGATGTGGCTGCGCTTCCAGCATGCCAACGATCTGTACGAGTACGACACCGTCACCCAGGTGCCGCTGCAGGGCTTCGATCCCGGCCGCTACATCGCCGCCGCGCCGATGCTGCCGCGCAACCGCTCCGAGACGCGCCAGCAGGCCCTGTTCCTCGAGACCGACTGGCAGCCGACACCGGACTGGCATCTCAGCGCCGGGCTGCGGCATGACCGCACGCGGCTGCAGCGTGACATCCTGTCGCCGCGGCCTGACGGCTGGGGTGCGCGCTTCAGCCCGACCAGCTGGCGTTTGGGGGCGTTGTTCCAGCCCGACGCGATGCAGAGCATCTACGCCCAGCTCAGCAGCGGCACCGACCCGGTCGGCACGATCGCGACGCTCAGCAAGGCCAATACCGCGCTGCGCCTGACCGAGGGTCGCCAGTTCGAACTCGGCTACAAGCGCGCCGCCGGCCGGCTGGAATGGAGCGCGGCGCTGTTCCAGATCGACAAGGACCATATCCTGACGCCAGATCCGCTGCGCCCGCGTGAAAGCGTGCAGGGCGGCAGCCTGCGCTCGCGCGGTGTCGAGCTGGCCGCGGCCTGGAGCCCGGCGCCGGGTTGGCGCCTGGATGCCAATGCCGCGCTGCTGCGCGCGCGCTATGAGCGCCTGTTCAATGCCCAAGGCGGCTCGCTGGCCGGGAATTGCGCACCGAATGCGCCGGAGCGTCAGGCCGGGCTGTGGCTGGGCTACCAGGGGCATGGCTACGACATCGGCGGCGGTCTGCGCCATGTCGGGCAGCGCTACACCAGCACCGCGAACATGCAGCGCCTGTCCGGCTACACGGTCTGGGATGCGAGTCTGGGCAAACGCCTGAGCGATCGCAGCGTGCTGCGCCTGCATCTGCGCAATCTGGGCGACAAGCTCTACGCCAGCAGCAGCTACACGGCCACCCAGGTGTTGCTGGGCGCGCCGCGCAGCGCGCAGCTGGTGCTGGACCACCGCTTCGACTGAAGGGGCGATCCATGTGGCGCTGCTTCCATCTGCTGCACCGCTGGCTCGGCATCGCGCTGGGCCTGCTGGTGCTGGTCTGGCTGCTGTCGGGCCTGGTGATGCTGTTCGTCGCGCGGCCGGAGCTGCGCGCCGAGGAGCGCGAACGGGCGCTGACGGCCGGGGCCACCGCCACCGCCATGCCACTGGCCGCGCCGGCGGTCGATGCGGGCGCGGCCTGGGCGGCGCTGGGCCGATCGGGCGCGCCGGAGGCGCTGCGCCTGCAGCAGCAGCTCGGCCGGCCGGTCTGGCTGTTTCAGGCCGGCAAGACCTGGCACGCGGTGGACGCTCTGGACGGCAGGCCGCGTGTGCCGCTGGATGCGCTGCAAGCCGCCAGCCTGGCCGCCGCCTATGGCCAGAGTCTGGCCGGGCGGCCGCTGGCGGTGCGCTGGGTCGAGCTGCTGGACGGGCCGGACCAGTGGAGCGTCTACAGCCGCTTCAACGCCCAGCGGCCGCTGTACCGGGTGGCGCTGGACGCGGAGGACGGGCTGGAGCTCTATATCGCGCAGCGCAGCGGCGAGCTGGTGTTGGACACGCGGCGCTGGGAGCGCGGCTGGAACTGGCTGGGCTCGGTGACGCATTGGCTCTATTTCACGCCGCTGCGCATCGACGGCAAGCTGTGGCGCGAGGTGGTGCTGTGGAGCAGCGGCATCGCGCTGGGCCTGTGCGCGCTGGGCCTGGTGCTGGGCGTGCAGCGGCTGCGCTTGCGGCGTCGCTATGCCAGCGGCAGCGTCAGCCCCTACCGCGAGCCCTGGCAGCGCTGGCATCACCTGCTGGGCCTGGGCGGCGGCCTGGTGCTGGCGGCCTGGATCTTCAGCGGCTGGCTGTCGATGGATCCCTGGGGCTGGCCCGGTGGCGACGGTCCGGCAGCCGGCGAGCAGCAGCGCTGGCGCGGCGGCGCGCTGGAGCCGGCCGCGCTGCGGATGCCGCCCCAGCTGCCGGCCGGCACCGGCGAGCTGGCCGCGCAGCGCTTCCAGGGCACGCATTTCTGGCTGGCCACGACGCCCACCGGCACGGCGCTGATCGACCCACAGGGCCAGGTCTTGCCGGCGGGGCTGGACGATGCACGCCTGCGCGCCGCGGCCCAGAGCTTGCAGCCGCAGGCGACGATCGTGGCGGCCGGGTGGCTGCATGAGCCGGACCTGCATTACTACGCGCTGCGCCACCAGCGCCGCAGCTTCCCGGTCTACCGGGTGGCCTTCGACGAACCGAGCACCGGTGGCCTGGTCTACTATCTCGACCCGCGCACGGCCCGGGTGGTGCTGCGCCTGGACGAGGCGGGGCGCTGGAACCGCTGGCTGTTCAACGCGCTGCACCGCTGGGACCTGCCGCCGTTAGTTGGCCTGCCGCTGGCGCGCGATGGCGTGGTGATCGCGCTGAGCCTGCTGGGCCTGGGGTTGACCAGCGCTGGCCTGGTGCTGGGCGTGCGGCGTTTGCGCAAGCAGCAACAGCAACGAATTTCGAGACCGAAGAAGTCAATAAATCAATGAACGACGACAAGTCGCCGCCATCCAGCCCTGCCGTCAGCAAGCCCAGCATCCAGGCCTATCGCCGCCATCTGCTGGTCTGCACCGGGCCGCGCTGCACGCAGGACGGCCAGGCGCAGGCGGTGTTCGACAGCCTGGGCGAGAAGTTCAAGGCGGCCGGCATCCAGGAGGGGCCGCTGCGCGTCAAGCGCAGCCGGGTCAGCTGTTTTGCGGCCTGCAAGGGCGGGCCGGTGATGTGCGTGCAGCCCGACGGCACCTGGTACTACGACGCCCAGGGCGAGAACCTGGACCGCATCATCACCGAGCACCTGGTCGGCGGCCGGCCGGTGGCGGAGCTGGTGTTTCACCAGGGGCCGGGGGAGGGGGCGGAGGATGGCGCGGGCTGAGCCGCGAGGGGGACCTCAGCGTTCTTCGCGCGTGCGTGCTGTCGGTTGTAACACTTGCCGCTTTTGTCGGATTTTTTAGTACCCTCGCCAAGGCTTCATCCGGGGAGAAATTACAGATGAATCATGGGCTTGCGAGATATCGGCGTGGCTTTGTTATGCGGACAGCTCCGATGTTATGCAGCAGTTGGTGTCTCCCCATATCACGTTAACCATCATGGAAGCCAAGCACTGGGCCGCCGTTGCTCTCGTCCTTGTCGCCGCGATTCTCTACCTCTTGGATCGGCGCATTCATCGGAAGGCCACGCGCGTTCAGACATCTTGGAGTTGCATTCGCTGTGGTGTCGAACTTGGCCCCATGCAATCCGTTGATATCCGCGTGGCTGGAGGGCCTGGTCCAGCTACTCAAGCGCGAGCCTGTCTTCCTTGTGCCGCTCGCGACAGACGGATTTGGTGGGCTGGCATGCTCGTCATCGGCCTTGCCTTTCTTGGCACCATCGCACTGTTGTGGCTGCAATGATGGTTAACCTGCCATTGGAGCGGACCGCCTTCGGCGTCCGCTCACTTTCACGTTGAACGTCATGGACGAGTTGCTCGAATATCGCAAGGCAGTGCAGGCGGCAGAGGGAAGCACCGCGGCTGCTGATGCCTTGGTGCGAGACATAGCGCAATTGGATGACTTGGCTTTGCTGCCGCCGCTGCTCGCTCGATTGGCAGGTGAATCCGATCGAATTGGCTGGTTTCGCGATTGCGATTACGCGGCAGTGGCACTCCAAGCAGCGCACTCACAGGCTGCATCTCCGCAACTCGGGAAATCGATGTTGGAGTTCGCGTTAGGGCGCGCTCAATGGTGCGCCAGTTGTGCCACGGCAGGTGGGGAGGGCCTGGCCCGCTCTCTCCATGTGCACGAACTCGAGGCGCTGGTCCGGATGACGTTCAACCCTTCGCTCCAGCGGACGGCTTCGCCGCCCGCTGAGCTGTGACGTTGAGGCTGTAAAAAATCTCCCCGGTGCGGGAGTCTCCGAATAGCGCGGTCAGGCGCCGGGCGCTGCAATCGAGGCCGAGTCAGAGGAGGCCACGGATGCCGCGCTACAAGCCTCAGGTCCGAGGTGCGATGTTCCTGCCGGTGGTGCTGTCGGAGCAGCTGGTGCCGGGCAGCTTTGCCTTTGCGCTGAACCTGCTGGTGGATGAGGAGCTGGACCTCTCGGCGCTGGACGCGCGCTTTCGCAACGAAGAGGTGGGCGCCAGCGCCTACGACCCGCGCGTGCTGCTCAAGATCGTGCTGCTGGGCTACAGCCGCGGCCTGGTGTCGAGCCGGCAACTGGAGCGGGCCTGCGAGCATGACATCCAGTTCATCGCGATCAGCGGGGACAGCCACCCCAGCCATGCGCAACTGGCCAAATTCGTCAGCGGCCTGGGGCCGCAGATCAAGGCGCTGTTCCATCAGGTGCTGCTGACCTGCGATGCGCAGGGCTTGATCGGTCGAGAGCTGTTCGCCATCGACGGCGTGAAGCTGCCGGCCAACGCCAGCAAGGAGCGCAGCGGCACGCATGCGGAATTGCTCCACCGGGCGCGCCGGCTGGAGAAGGCGGCCGAGAAGATCGTGAGCCTGCACCAGGCGCAGGACAGCCGCACCGGGACGCCCGGCGATGAAGCACTGCAGGCGCGCCGCCAGCAGCGTGTGGACGCCCTGCGCCGCGAGGCCCAGCGCACGCGAGAGTTCCTGCGCACCACGACGCCGCGGCGTAACCGCAAGGGCCAGGAGCTCAAGACCAACATCACCGATCCTGACAGCGCCAAGATGGCCACCAGCAAGGGCGTGATCCAGGGCTATGCGGCCCAGGCCGCGGTGGACGCGCGGCACCAGGTCATCATCGCGGCGGACATCACTGGCTCCGGCTCGGAGCAGGCCATGCTGCTGCCCATGGTGGAGCAGGCACGGCCCTTCGCTGACGCGCAGACACTCGTCACGGCAGACGCTGGCTACCACAGCGATGTCAACGTGCAGGCCCTGCACGCGCAAGGCAGGCCCGCGCTGATTGCCGACACGCAGATGCGCCAGCGCGATGAACGCTTCAAGGACCACGCTCAGCACAAAGCCCAGCCCGACCCGCTCTACGACAAGCAGGCCACCGGGCAGGGCAAACCATCGATCAAGCACTTCGGGCCGAGCGACTTCCGATTTGATCCAAAGGCCAGGACGGCGATCTGCCCGGCCGGCCAGACGCTGCGCAGCAGCGGGGCGATCTACCAGGTGGGCAAGGGCCAGCGGCGCGAAGACTTCAAGGCCAGGCCCGAGGATTGCCAAGGCTGCGCGCTGCGCACCCAGTGCCTGCGCCACCCCGAACGCACAGCTGCACGCAAGGTCTCGCTGTTCCACGCCAGAGAGCTCGACCCGAACGATCCGAGTCAGCGCATGCGCCGGGCCATCGACAGCCCGCAGGGGCGAGCGTTGTACAGCCGGCGCATCGCCACGGTGGAGCCGGTGTTCGCCAACCTGCGGCACAACAAGCGGCTGAGCCGCTTCACGCTGCGCGGCGCGGCCAAGGTGGGGGCACAGTGGCAGTTGTTCTGCCTGGTGCACAACATCGAGAAGTTGGCGCACAGCGGCTGGAGGCGGTGAGGGCCACAGCCAGGGCCGTGATATCCCCCATCAGCAGGGTTCGGCAGCGCTCACAGGCGCCCGCAGTTGGCGCCACAATCATCCGGAATGAAAACTCTGCTGAACCAGCTCCCGTTCCGCTCGTCAAAGTCCATGACGCGTGGGCAGAGGGTTATTGGACAGCTTCGTTAGACCTCGCTATGCCCCCCCGCTACGCCGAGTGGTTGAAGTACGTTTTTGAGCGCCCCGTGACGCCCAATGGCTGGTACTTCGATATTGAAACTCTAGAGCTGTTTGAAGCCGATGCGAGTGAGTTGGTGGAGCTCGTGGCGGCCGCCTTCGAGAACTGCGCCCGCGATCTCGCTTCGTACTCCAATGAGCAGTTGCGCTACGGGCTCTCGTACATTGTCGACAACGGCGCCTCTGACATCGTGTTCGCAATCATGTCTGAGGATGTCGCAGTCGAGTTACGTTTGCGCGCTATTGCGGGACTCAAGCATGTGTACTCACACATCTTCGAAACTCGCTGCGCGCCCGTCCTTGGTCACACAAGCGAACCTGGCAGCAATGCGCTGAACTACATGTGCTACATGCTTTGGGACATATCGCCGCTGTCATACTGGGAGCGATCGCCAAAGCGCACCATCTTCTACGGTGCGGTCTGCGACGTCTTAGAACGTGCGCTGACATCACCAAATCGAGCATGTGTGGAGAGCGGCTTGCATGGCTTAGGCCACATCTATTCCTCCTACCCTGAGCGCGTGGAAGAAGTCATCGACCAATACCTCCACGCTGCGAGTCCGCCGGAAGACCTACGGCGGTACGCCATGAATGCAAGGAGAGGGCATGTCCAGTAGTCGTTGGCGCACGTCCCCGATGTCTAACTTGTCGGTCAAGCGGACGCCAACACGGGCCATGGCTTCGCCATCTTCATGGCCAGTGTTGGTGCCCTCCGCCCTGTCGGGCTCCGGCGCCGCTTACCTTGGGCGTTGAGGCTGTAAAAAATCTCCCCGGTGCGGGAGTCTCCGAATAGCGCGGTCAGGCGCCGGGCGCTGCAATCGAGGCCGAGTCAGAGGAGGCCACGGATGCCGCGCTACAAGCCTCAGGTCCGAGGTGCGATTGCGCTGCCCCCAGGTTTCGTAGCACTTCGATCTAGAGCCCTGGGGTTTGCATCGTAGTTGGTGATGCGGGGTTTGGCGCGGTGCCGCCCGCATGCTGGCGGCACCGTGCGGCGAACACGGCCGGCGGCACGTAGCCAAGGGTGCTGTGCGGCCGGTGGTGGTTGTAGTCCTCGCGCCAGTTGTCGATGACGCTGCGCATGTGGCTCAGGCTGGCGAACCAGTGCTGCGACAGGCACTCGTCGCGGAAGCGGCTGTTGAAGCTTTCGATGTAGGCGTTCTGCACCGGCTTGCCTGGCTGGATGAAGCGCAGTTCAACGCCGTTGCGGGCGGCCCAGCACTGCATCGTCCGGCCGGCGAACTCCGGGCCGTTGTCTGTGCGGATCACCTTGGGCAAGCCCCGCTCGGCCTTGACCTGGTCGAGCACCCGCGTGACGTACAGCGCTGGGATCGACGTATCCACAGCGATCCGCACCGCCTCCTTGCTGCAGTCGTCCACGACCGTCAGCGTCTTGATTCGTCTGCCGTTTGCCAGCTCGTCGAACACGAAGTCCATGCTCCACACCTCATCGGGTTGCATCGGGCGCACCAACAGCTGCCGCTCAGGCACCGGCAGCTTCTTGCGCCGGCGCTTGCGCACCATCAGCCCTTCCTCGCGGTAGACCCGGTACGTCCGCTTGACGTTGATCGTCCAACCTTCGAGCTGCAGCCGGCTGTGCAGCATCCGGTAGCCGTGACGGCGGTGCTGGCCGGCGAGCTCCGTCAATCGCTCACGCAGCCGGCCGTTGCCGTCGTCGCGAGGGCGGTAGCGCAGGGTGCTGGCGCTCATGCCCACCAGCCCGAGGGCTCGGCGTTCGCTCAAGCCCCTGTCCTGCAACTGCCGCACGACCTCGCGCCGCGCCGCCACGGCCATCACTTTCCCTTGAGAACCTCGCGCATCGCGTCGATCTCAAGCATCGAGTTGGCCAGCAGCTTCTTGAGCTTCGTGTTCTCGGCCTCCAGCGTCTTCAGCCTCTGTGCGTCCGACACGTTCATGCCGCCGAACTTGGCCTTCCAGGCGTAGTAGCTTGGCTCGCTGAAGCCATGCTTCCTGCACAACTCCTTGACCGGCAGCCCGGCATCGGCCTCACGCAGGAAGCCAATGATCTGTTCCTCGGTGTATCGCTTCTTCATCGGTCCGATCTCCATCTCGGGTTGATCGGACTCTAGAACGGCCTGCTACGAATCCTCGGGGGCAGCGCACGATGTTCCTGCCGGTGGTGCTGTCGGAGCAGCTGGTGCCGGGCAGCTTTGCCTTTGCGCTGAACCTGCTGGTGGATGAGGAGCTGGACCTCTCGGCGCTGGACGCGCGCTTTCGCAACGAAGAGGTGGGCGCCAGCGCCTACGACCCGCGCGTGCTGCTCAAGATCGTGCTGCTGGGCTACAGCCGCGGCCTGGTGTCGAGCCGGCAACTGGAGCGGGCCTGCGAGCATGACATCCAGTTCATCGCGATCAGCGGGGACAGCCACCCCAGCCATGCGCAACTGGCCAAATTCGTCAGCGGCCTGGGGCCGCAGATCAAGGCGCTGTTCCATCAGGTGCTGCTGACCTGCGATGCGCAGGGCTTGATCGGTCGAGAGCTGTTCGCCATCGACGGCGTGAAGCTGCCGGCCAACGCCAGCAAGGAGCGCAGCGGCACGCATGCGGAATTGCTCCACCGGGCGCGCCGGCTGGAGAAGGCGGCCGAGAAGATCGTGAGCCTGCACCAGGCGCAGGACAGCCGCACCGGGACGCCCGGCGATGAAGCACTGCAGGCGCGCCGCCAGCAGCGTGTGGACGCCCTGCGCCGCGAGGCCCAGCGCACGCGAGAGTTCCTGCGCACCACGACGCCGCGGCGTAACCGCAAGGGCCAGGAGCTCAAGACCAACATCACCGATCCTGACAGCGCCAAGATGGCCACCAGCAAGGGCGTGATCCAGGGCTATGCGGCCCAGGCCGCGGTGGACGCGCGGCACCAGGTCATCATCGCGGCGGACATCACTGGCTCCGGCTCGGAGCAGGCCATGCTGCTGCCCATGGTGGAGCAGGCACGGCCCTTCGCTGACGCGCAGACACTCGTCACGGCAGACGCTGGCTACCACAGCGATGTCAACGTGCAGGCCCTGCACGCGCAAGGCAGGCCCGCGCTGATTGCCGACACGCAGATGCGCCAGCGCGATGAACGCTTCAAGGACCACGCTCAGCACAAAGCCCAGCCCGACCCGCTCTACGACAAGCAGGCCACCGGGCAGGGCAAACCATCGATCAAGCACTTCGGGCCGAGCGACTTCCGATTTGATCCAAAGGCCAGGACGGCGATCTGCCCGGCCGGCCAGACGCTGCGCAGCAGCGGGGCGATCTACCAGGTGGGCAAGGGCCAGCGGCGCGAAGACTTCAAGGCCAGGCCCGAGGATTGCCAAGGCTGCGCGCTGCGCACCCAGTGCCTGCGCCACCCCGAACGCACAGCTGCACGCAAGGTCTCGCTGTTCCACGCCAGAGAGCTCGACCCGAACGATCCGAGTCAGCGCATGCGCCGGGCCATCGACAGCCCGCAGGGGCGAGCGTTGTACAGCCGGCGCATCGCCACGGTGGAGCCGGTGTTCGCCAACCTGCGGCACAACAAGCGGCTGAGCCGCTTCACGCTGCGCGGCACGGGCAAGGTGGGGGCACAGTGGCAGTTGTTCTGCCTGGTGCACAACATCGAGAAGTTGGCGCACAGCGGCTGGAGGCGGTGAGGGCCACAGCCAGGGCCGTGATATCCCCCATCAGCAGGGTTCGGCAGCGCTCACAGGCGCCCGCAGTTGGCGCCACAATCATCCGGAATGAAAACTCTGCTGAACCAGCTCCCGTTCCGCTCGTCAAAGTCCATGACGCGTGGGCAGAGGGTTATTGGACAGCTTCGTTAGGTTTCACATTGCAGCCAATACAAATGCGTCCATTCCTCCTCCTCGCGCTCCTGATCCCATCCGCAGTTCCGGCCCAAACCATGAACGAGCGGGCCGAGAAGGATGAACTCGTGTTCATGCGGGAGGAAGAGCCTGCTATGCGCAAGGCATTTCAGGTCGCGCGGGGTTCGCTCGATGAATTTCTTGGCCTTGCCGCGGCGCAATCGCAAAGCAGAACCGGGTTCTCTTTGAAGGTCGCCATTTCTCAAGGCGGCAATACGGAGTACTTTTGGGTGAACGACTTTGCGACCAAAGACGGAAGCTCCTTCGAGGGTGAAATTGGTAACGAACCTAGGATGGTTAAGACCGTCAAGCTCGGTCAGAGATATGCCTTTGCTCGTGCCCAGATAGTGGATTGGCTCTACATCGACAAAGGTCAACGCAGAATGGTCGGAAATTTCACTTTGTGCGCGCTGCTGACGAAGGAATCCAAGAGCGAAGCCGAAGCGACCAAGCAAAGGTACAAGTTGGATTGCTCGAAGGTGTCAGAGTGAAACCTAACCATTCCATCGAGGGGACAAACAACGGCGGTTCCGTTCAGGGCTTTCCGCCCAAGTTGGTGCCGCCGTCGTTTGCCCCTCATGTCAAACGTTAGATTTCACAACACACCAACCACGCTTTGTCACGCCATGTCATTCCTTGCTAGACCATTCCGGGTCGCGGACCTGATGCGAGTCGTGGGCGATTCCTACAGCTACAAGACAGCGTTTCAGTACAGCCTTGTTTGCGAAGACGTCCGTACATTTCCAGATCTGTACTTAGTGGATGATGCGTCGGGTGAATATCTATTGGAGCTAAATCCTGTAATGCGAGAGGACGGAGAACGAACGAAGTTCTTGTTCTTCACTCATGGGGCTGTAATCACGTTCTATAAAAAGCTATGGTCGCCCGAAGTTTCCATTCAGAAGTTCCCCTCAAGCCTGGAGCCATTTCGAGAAGGCATTCAGGCGAGATTCTTATTGGCGGCTCAGGTGCACTTTGATGCGCGCAAAGAGAAAGTTTCTTTGTCTTTTGTTTCAGACAATGTCGACTTCATCTCGATCTTCTAATCGCGTAGTCAATTGCGACACCTTGCATACCGAATGAAATATAACCAGTCTACAAGGACTTCCCACTGTTTCAAGCTCCAGTAGCAAGACATGACCCCTCCAGGGGCACTTCTCATTCAAGACCTGTGTTCTGGGCAGCGGCAACGCAACGAGGAACAGACTGAACATCTACAAACGGGCTTGATGCGGACGTTGCCGCGGCCCCAGATACGAACCGCTCAGCGGGGCCCCATTCGTTCGTCGTTGTTGGCGCGGCGCACCGCGCGTGCAACGGACGGGTTATCGGGTTCACCAGCTGCCGGTCTGACCTGTGCTTTGCCTCTGCGAACGTGGGTCTGCGAAGTGACTCTGGAGCGTCGAGATCAGGCCGGCAGCGGCGCTGTTGGCGCGGGCTGCTTGCACTGCGGAATGGGCGGTACATGTTCGGGGTCGTAATCGAGCTCCCGCGTCAGCACCGCCCACAGGATGCGGGCATTCTTGTTAGCCAGCGCCACCAGGGCCCTCTGCCAACCCACACGATCCCGGAGCTGCAGCAGCCACTGCGAGATGCGGTCGCAGCGCTTGGGCGCGGCCAGCAGCGCGGACTTGGCCCCCTGGATGAGCAGCGTGCGCAGATAGTTGTTGCCGCGCTTGGTGATGCGGCCCAGGCGGTGCTTGCCGCCGCTGGAGTTCTGGCTGGGCACCAGGCCGAGCCAGGCACTGAACTGGCGAGCACTCTTGAACTGGTGCATGTCACCGACCGCGGCCACCAGAGCCGAGGCGGTGAGTTCACCCACGCCGTGCAACTGGGCCGCCCGCGCGGCGGCCTGATCCTGGCGCACATGCTGCTTGACCTGGCTGTCGCACCAGGCGATCTCCTCATCCAGAAGACGCCAATGCGCCTGCGCCCGCTGCAGGCCCAGGCGCAGCATGCCGGGCAATTCGTTGCTGGCGTCCTCCAAGGCGTGGCTGAGCACGCGACGCAAGGCGTCAGGGCTCTGAGGGAACACCAGGCCGAACTCTGCCAGCAGGCCGCGGATGCGGTTGATGCAGGCGGTGCGCTCCTCCTTGTAGCCTTCGCGCAGGCGATGGATGCCTTGCCAGCCTTGCTGCTGGGGTGTCTTCACCGCTATGCAGCGGGTGCGCACGCGCGAAGCGGCTTCACAGATGGCCGCGGCATCGTAGGCGTCGTTCTTGCCACTGGTGCCCTGCACGCGAAACGGGGCGATGAAGTGTGCGGCGATCAGCCGGGCATCCAAGCCCATCAAGCGCAGCCTGCGGGCCAGGTGATGCGCGCCCGAGCAACTCTCCATGGCGACCACGCAGCCTGCCGGCAAGGTGGCGGCCCACTGCTCGAAGCGCTGGGGTGACATCGGGCGCGCAAGCACGGTCCGCTCCGAACCGTCCACCGCGTGGACCTGGTAAACACGCTTGGCTAAATCCACCCCGACTCGGGTAATCTCGTCCATGGACTTCCCCTTTTCATATGGCTGCAGATTGATGACTTCGAACACCACCAATCTTGGCGCATTGACGCCGTTTGCCCGAAGGTGGGAAGTCCCTTCGTATTCGCTCAAGCCGACTCGCCCCCTGTGTCCCTCACGACTTGGTTTCAACCTTAGCCAGCGCAGTACAGCCCACGCATGACCAAGGACAGCAGCCTCACCATCCGCCGGCTGGCACCCGAGCTGAAAGACGACTTCCTTCGGTACTTCGAAGGCGCCGCGTTTGCCGACAATCCGAAGTGGAAGTCCTGCTATTGCCAGTTCCTGTACGTCGATCACGCCATCGTCAACTGGAGCGCTCGCACTGCCGAGGAGAACCGCAGCGCGGCTTGCGACCGCATTGCCTGCAAGCGCATGCAGGGGCTGCTGGCCTATCGCGATGGACAGGTTGTCGGCTGGTGTAATGCCGCGCCGCGGGTGCTGCTGGACTCCTTCGCCGATGAACCGATCCCGGATGCCGAGCAGGTGGGACAGATCACCTGCTTTGTGGTCGCGCGCGAGCATCGGCGCACCGGCGTGGCTCGGGCCTTGCTCGAAGAGGCTTGCGCCCTGTTGCGAGACCAGGGGCTTCTTGTGGCGGAGGCCAATCCTTCGCGCGAGGCTGTCTCGGACGCGGAGCAGCACTTCGGGCCCCTGTCGCTTTATCTGTCCGCGGGCTTCTCGATCGTCAAGGAACAGGCGGACGGGCTCGTCGTTGTGAGGCGGCCACTCATCTAGTTCCAGGGCGGTCTAGGCAAAGAAAGAAGCCGGCCGGGCTTCGCGCCCGCCGGCTTCTCTCTCGTTTCATTTCACTTCACGTGGACAGCGTCACTGCCGCCCCCGCGCCGCGGCCTTGCTCAGACCGCCAGCAGCTCCACCTCGAACATCAGCGTGGCATTCGGCGGGATCACGCCTCCGGCGCCGCGGGCGCCGTAGCCCAGCTCGGCCGGGATGACGAGGATGCGGGTGCCGCCGACCTTCATGCCCTGCACACCCTCGTCCCAGCCGCGGATCACCATGCCGGCGTCGAGCTGGAACTTGAAGGGATCGCGGCGGTCCTTGCTGGAGTCGAACTTCTTGCCGCGCAGGGCGCCTTCGGTCTTGTAGAGCCAGCCGGTGTAATGCACGGTGACCTTGGCGCCGCTCCTGGCCTCGGCGCCATCGCCGACGACCTGGTCCTGGTACTGCAGGCCGCTGGCGGTGGTGGTCAGGCTCAGGCTGACGGCCTCGTCGCCGCCGGACACGCCCAGCAGCTCGACCTCGAACATCAAGGTGGCATTGGGCGGGATCACGCCGCCGGCGCCGCGCGCGCCATAGCCCAGCTCGGGCGGGATCACCAGGGTGCGGCTGCCGCCGACCTTCATGCCCTGCACGCCCTCGTCCCAGCCGCGGATCACCATGCCGCCGTCCAGTTCGAAGTCGAAGGGCTCGCCGCGATCCTTGCTGGAATCGAACTTGGCGCCCTTGACGCCGTCTTTGTACAGCCAGCCGGTGTAGTGCACCGACACGTCGTGGCCGCTCTTGGCCTCGGCGCCGGTGCCCGGGGTGGTGTCGTCGTATTGCAGGCCGCTGGCGGTGGTGTTCATGATGAAGAAAATCCTTTGCAGAAAGTGGCCGGCATCATAAATCCCGCCACCGATCCCGCCACCGGAGCACGGCTTCGGCCAGGGTTTCCGGCAGGCCCAGGCCCGGTGTGAGGGTCAGGTCCAGATGGGTCGCGGCGGCGCGCAACGCGGCCGGCGGGTCGGCCAGGTCCAGCGCGGCGGCGCCGTTCTGCTTGGAGAGCTTCTGCCCGTCGGCGGCCAGCACCAGCGGAGTGTGCAGATAGCGCGGCCGGGGCAGGCCCAGCAGGCGCTGCAGCTGGAGCTGGCGCGGCGTGTTGTCGGCCAGGTCGGCGCCGCGCACGATGTCGGTGATGCCCTGGTCCGCATCGTCGACCACCACCGCCAGCTGGTAGGCCCAAAGCCCGTCGGCGCGCTTGAGCACAAAGTCGCCGACCTCCGCCTCCAGGTCCTGGCGCTGCGGGCCCAGGCGCCGGTCCTGCCAGTCGATGACGCCGGCCTGCGCGGTCAGCAGCCGCCAGGCGCGCGCCGGCTTGCCGCCCAAGCCGCCATGGGCGGGTCGGCAGGTGCCGGGGTAGACCCGCTCGCCGTGGCGCTCGGGGGTCAGGCCGGCGGCGGCCAGCGCGGCGTCGATGTCCTTGCGCGAGCAGCCGCAGGGGTAGGCCTGGCTGGCGTCCCGCAGCCGCTCCAGCGCGGCGGCATAGTGCGCGCCGCGCCGCGACTGCCAGAGCGGCGCCTCGTCCGGCCGCAGGCCCAGCGTGGCGAGCTGCTGCAGGATGAAATGGTCCGCGCCGGGGACGCAGCGCGGGATGTCGACATCCTCGATGCGCACCAGCCAGCGCCCCTGATGCGCACGGGCATCCAGCCAGCTGGCCAGGGCCGCGACCAGCGAGCCCGCGTGCAGCGGCCCGGTGGGCGAGGGGGCGAACCGGCCGATGTAGGAGGGGGAAGAAGACGGCACTGTCATCGTCAGAGCAGCAGGCCCTCGTGCTGCTCCAGCAGCGCCTTGCGCGTCGCGCCGCTTTGCAGCTGCGACAGCCACCATGCCAGGGCCTTGGCCGGGCGCTGGCCGGTGTTGCGCCAGGCGTAATGCATCGGGAAGATGCGCTTTTCCTGGTAGGTCGGCGGCGCGACCAGACGGCCGGCCTCGATATGCCGGCGCACCATCGACACCGGCAGCGAGCCGCAGCCCAGGCCGCGCATCAGCGCCTCCAGCTTGGTCGCCATCGAGGGCACGGTCAGCACCTCCTGGCCGGGCATCACGCCCACCGTCATCGGCGCCAGGGTGCGGGCGCTGTCGGCCACCGCGATGATGCGGTGCTGGGCGATCGTGGCGGCGGACAGCACGCCGGTCTCGCGCGCCAGCGGGTGGTGCGGCGCGACGCAGAACACCATCTCCATGTCGCCCAGCAGCTCGCAGAAGACCGAGGCGCCGGGCGGCTGGTCGGTGGTGCCGATCGCCAGGTCGGCCTGGCCGGACAGCAGGGCCTCCCAGGTGCCGGACAGCACCTCGACGCGCAGCTTCAGCCGGGTCGGCGGGCCCAGCGCGGCCCCTGCGCTGTCGTCGACCGGCAACTGGTAGAAGGCCTCCATCAGGTCGAACAGGGCGCGGCGCGCGATCGCGTCGTCGATCGCGATCGTCAGCTCGCTTTCCCAGCCGGTGGCGATGCGGCGCACCCGGTTCGCCACCGCGTCCATCTCCTGCAAGAGGCGCCGGCCCTCGACCAGCAGTTCCTGGCCGGCGGCGGTCAGCTCGGCCTGGCGCGAGCGGCGGTCGAACAGCAGCACGTCCAGCGCGTCTTCGAGCTGGCGCACGCTGTAGGTCAGGGCCGAGGGCACCTTGCCCATCTCGCGCGCGGCCGCGGCGAAGCTGCCGGCGCGGGCGATGCTGTCCATCATCGCCAGGGCTTCGGGGGTCAGGACGCGGCGTTTATCGGCAATCGACATCGGAAATGGGGGAGCGGGGCAGACCCTTCATCTTATTTGAATGCTGGCTTCAGAGCGGGCTGGGCGATGCCGGGGGAGGGCGCTCCTACATTGACTGCATGGCGCCCATCGGTGCCTCACAAGGAACAAGGAGCCGACGATGTCCGATGTCGAACTGATCAAATCCGCCGACCGTGGCTATGCCGACCATGGCTGGCTGAAGTCCTTCCACAGCTTCTCCTTCGCCGACTATTACGACCCCAAGCGCATGGGCTTCGGGCCGCTGCGGGTGATCAACGAGGACCGCGTCGCCGCCGGCACCGGCTTCGGCACCCATGGGCACCGCGACATGGAGATCATCAGCTATGTGCTGGACGGCGAGCTGGCGCACAAGGACAGCATGGGCAACGGCCATGCCGGCGGCGCCAACGCGGGCGTGATCCGGCCCGGCGACGTGCAGCGCATGAGCGCCGGCACCGGCGTGATGCACAGCGAGTTCAACAACCTGAAGACCGGCGCGACCCATTTCCTGCAGATCTGGATCATGCCGGACCAGCGCGGCGTCGCGCCCGGCTACGAGCAGAAGCATTTCGACGCGGCCGAGAAGCGCGGCAAACTGCGCCTGGTGGCCTCGAAGGACGGCGCCGAGGGCTCGGTCAGCCTCCATGCCGACGCAAGGCTCTACGCCGGCCTGTTCGACGGCGCCGAGACCGCAGAGCTGGCGCTGGCACCGGGCCGCCTCACCTACGTGCACCTGGTGCGCGGCGCGCTGACGGTCAACGGCCAGGTGCTGACGGGCGGCGACGCGCTGCAGATCCGCGAGCTTGAGCGGCTGGAGATCGCCGGCGGCGCCGACGCCGAGGTCCTGGTGTTCGACCTGCCTCGTTGAGCCTCATGGGCTGGATAGACTCCGGCCCATGAACACCTTGCTGACGCTGCTGAAATTCCTGCCCCTGATCGACTGGCTCGCCCTGGGGCTCTTTTTCGTCGGCTGGGCCGGATATGCGCGCTTCGCGAAGCAACGCTCGCTGACCAAGGCCTCGGTGCTGGGCGCGACCAACCGCGAGCGCCGGCGCTGGATGCTGCAGACCACCTACCGTGAGGTGCGGGTGATCGACGGCGTCGTGGTGCAGAGCCTGTCGACCAGCCCCTCCTTCTTCGCCTCGACCACGATCCTGATCATCGGCGGCCTGCTGGCCGTGCTGGGCGCCAGCGACCAGGCCAGCGAGCTGGTGCGCGAGATCCCGTTCGCGGCGCGCACCTCCACCCTGGTGTTCGACCTCAAGCTGGTGCTGCTGGCGGGCATCTTCGTCTATGCCTTCTTCCGCTTCACCTGGAGCATGCGGCAGTACACCTTCGGCGCGCTGCTGGTCGCGGCGGCGCCCGAGTCCAAGCAGTTCGAGGCCGACCCGAGCCTGTCGCGCGAGGCCTTCGCCGACCGCGCCGGCAAGGTCGTCGGCCTGGCGGCCGAGACCTTCAACGACGGCCTGCGCGCCTACTACCTGGCCTTCGCCGCGGTGGCCTGGTTCTTCTCGCCCTGGGCCTTCATCGCCGGCACCGCCGGCGTGATCTACATCCTCTATCAGCGCGAGTTCCGCTCGGAGGTGCTGAAGGCGCTGGAGGCGGAGGTCTAGAAGCGCGACACCAGGCTGAACCAGGCCATCGGCTGGCCCGGGCGCGTGTCCGAACGCGGGCTGCCGCCCTGGGTCCGCCAGGCCAGGCTGAGGTCGGCGCTGACGCCCCGCAGCTGCCAGCGCAGCCCCAGGCCGGCACCGGCCAGGCTGCGATGCCTGTCGGCCCGGTCCCAGGGCCGGGCATTGATGTCGACGCGGCCGGCGTCGTAGAAGGCCAGCAGCTTGGTGTTGGGCTGCAAGGCGTAATGCAGCTCGAGCTGGGCCAGCAGGCCGCGGTCGCCATAGCCCTCGCTGCTCGGGTAGGCGCGCACGCCGGCCGGGCCACCGAGGCCGAAGTCCTCCGACGAGTCGAGATTGCCCTCGCTCCACTGCGCGCCCAGATGGCCGTAGAGGCTGAAGGCGCCGCTCAGGGCCTGGATGCGGTGCAGGTCCAGGCCGAGCTTGTCGAAGCGGCCCTGGCTGCGCGCGGTCAGTGCGTCGCCGGCGCGGGCCTGCGGGTCCAGGCGCAGCCGGCCCGGCGTCCAGCTCAGGCTGCCGTAGCTGATGCCGCCGCCGCCGATCTCGTCGCGCCGGTCGAACTGCAGGGTCAGCGCGACGCTGTCGCTGCGCTTGGCACTGCGGGTGGCGAGGGCGTCCTGCCGGTCCCGCAGATCCTTGTGCTGGTAGGAGGCGGCCAGCGTGACGTTGGCCAGACGGGTGCGCCGCAGCGGGTAGCTCAGGCCCAGGCTTGCGACCTTGGCGCTGCCGCCTGCCCGCAGCGCGGCAAACTGCTGGCCCAGCTCGTAGCTGGTATGGGCGTAGCCGATGCGGCCGCGCCAGCCCTGGGCGCCCAGCGGCAGGCTGTAGTCCAGCGAACCGAGCAGCAGGGCCTCATCGCTGGCCATGGTGCGCAGCTGCAATTGGTCGCCAAAGGTGAAGGGGCTGTCGATCTGCAACTGCAGCCGGGCCCGGTAGATGCCGTTGTAGCGGCTGCCGTGGTTGTCCAGCGCGAGCTCGGCGCCGACGCTGCGCTCCCGCTGCACCGACACCTCCAGGTCGCCGCTGCCGCCGGCCTCGCCGGGGCGCACGACCGGATGGCTGGTGACGCCCGGCAGGTCGGACAGCAGCAGCAGCGCGCGCTCCAGCGGGGCCTGCTCGATCAGCGCGCCGCTTGGCAGCGGCGCCAGATAGGCCTGGGCCGCGGCTTGCACATCGGTCACCTCGTTGGCGGCGCGGACCTTGCCCCAGCGGCCCTCGATCACCTCGATCTGTAAGCGGCCCTGGCCCAAGGCCTGGGCCGGCAGCAGGGCGCGGGCGAAGGGGTAGCCGGCGCGCTGGTAATGCGCGGTGATGCGCGCGGCCAGGCCGCGCAGGCCGGCGAGATCGAAACGTTGACCGGTGACCTCGCCCAGCACGGCGCGCAATGCATCGGCGTCGAACACGGTATGGCCGCTGAAGTCGACCGACTGGAGCTGCACCTGGGGTCCACCGGGGGCGACCGGCTGTCCGCTGTCCGGCGTCAGGATGTCCAGCGGCCTGGACGGCTTGGGTGCCTCGGCGGGCGGCGTCAGTTCGCGCAGCGTGCGGCCGGCGTCGGGGAGCGCCTGCTGGGCCAGGGCCGGGGCTGCGCATAGCAGCGCGCCCAGGGCCAGCGCGATCGGATGGGGGCGCTGGTGTTCGCGGGTGTTCGGGGCGGTGGTGAAACGGGTCATCTCAGGCATCGGAAGGGATTGGAGGACGGCAGCAGCGCTGCCGTTCATTGCGCTCGGGCATCGGATTCGGCGCGGCCGACGGACAGGGCCGGCGGCACGGGCAGGCGCAGGCCGCCATCAACCACCAGCACGCGCAGCGCGCCACCCGCATCGCGGCCACTGCCACTGGCGGCCAGTGCGGTGCTCAGGGCATCGCCGCTGATTGGCACCAGGTTCAGGCTGCTGTTGTCCTGCAGCCGCGGCGACAGGGGCGTGCTGGCTGCGCTGCTGGCCTGCAGTCCTCCCGAAGCGGCGGCCTGCCGGGCGGCGCTGGACTGGGCAGTTTCCAGCGCGGGAGTGGGGGGGGTTCCGGGACCGGGCTTGGGCGCGGCGGTGATGCTGAGCATGCCGTCGATCACGGTGATCAGGTAGTTGCCATTGGCCAGGGCGGCTGCGCTGATCGCGTAGCCACCGACGTCTTCGCCGGCGGCCCGGGTGAGCTGGCCTTCCAGGCGGTCGTCGCCGATCAGGCTGCCGCTGCTGACGCGCCAGCCCAGTGCGGGGTCGGTCTGGCCTTGCACCTTGCTGGCGTTGCCCGCGGTGACCGTGATCGCGCGCGGGGTGATGGTCAATGCGCCGTCGACCACGCTGATTGCGTAGTTGCCGTTGACGAGGGCGGAGGCATCGATCTTGTAGCTGCCGACCTTGTCGCCCGGCGCGCGTGTCAGGCCGCCGCCGAGCGTGTCGGCGCCCACCAGGCTGCCGCCGGTGAGCCGCCAGCCCAGCGCCGGGTCGGCATCGCCGTAGACCTTGCTGGCGCTGTCGGCCGTTACCGTGATCGGGCGCGGGTTCACCGTGAGGTTGCCTTCCTGCACCGTGACCACGTAGTTGCCGTTGGCCAGGGCCGAGGCGTCGATGGCGTACCGGCCGACGTTCTCACCCGGTGCACGTGTCAGGCTGCCGCTGAGCTTGTCGCTGCCCGCCAGACTGCCGCCGGTGAGCTGCCAGCTAAGCGCGGGGTCGGCGCTGCCGTAGATCTTGCTGGCGTTGTCGACAGTGACGGTGAGGGCACGCGGGTTGATAGTCAGGGCGCCATCGACCGCGGTGATCGCATAGTTGCCATTGGCGAGGTCGGCGACGCTGACCGTATAGCGGCCGGCGTTCTCGCCGGTGGCGCGGGTGATGTTGCCGGACAGGCTGTCGCCCTGGACCAGACTGCCGCTGGTGATACGCCAGTCCAGTGTCGGATCGGCCTCGCCATAGGCCTTGCTGGTGCTGTCGGCGGTGACGGTGATGGCACGCGGGGCGATCGTGAGGGCGCCGTCGACGGTGGTGATCGTGTAGTTGCCGCTCGCGTTGCCAAGGGCTGAGGCATCGATCTTGTAGCTGCCGACCCTGTCGCCGGCGATACGGGTCAGCGCGCCACTGAGACGATCGTTGCCGACCAGGTTGCCGGCCGTGACGCGCCAACCCAGCTTGGGGTCGGCATCGCCATAGACCTTGCTTGCGTGGTCGGCCGTGACGGTGATGGCACGTGGCGTGATGGTCAGCACGCCGCTGACCATGGTGATCGTGTAGTTGCCGCTGCTCAAGCCCGAGGGCGCGAGGGTGTAGCTGCCTGCGTTGACCGCATTCCGGCTGCTGCCACCATAGCTCGGGGTGCCGCCCAGATTCGCGGCGGTCTCGCCGTTGACGAACCCCGAGTAGATCAGGCCATTGCCGCCGGACCAGCGCAGGCCATCGTAGGTCTTGCTGGCATTGTTAGCGGTGATGGTGAGGGGCGCCTTCGCGATGGTCAGCGTGCCGTCGTTCCTCGCGACCAGATAGTTTTTACCGGCAGACAGCGCGCTGGTGCTGATCCGGTAGATGCCGGCGTTCGTGCCGGCGTTGCGCGTCACGCCGCCGGTGAACGCGTCGCTGCCAGCGAGGGCGCCGCTCGTGATTTGCCAGGTCAGTGCCGGATCGGTGCCGCCGTAGGTGTAACTCAGGTTGTCCGCAGTGACCGTGATCAGGCGCTGGTTGATCTTGAACAAGCCTCCCGCTTGGACGAGCAGCTTGTCCGCGGAGGCCGCGGAGAGACCTCCGACCTGGGTTCCATATGCGGTGGATTCATACCATGACCAATCGTTTGCCGCCTTGGCGCTGGCAAAGCTGCCACCGATCGTGGCGTTGCCACTGACGTCGGCGCTGCTGCCGCCGGCGTACTTGATGTGAGCGGCAGCGGCTTGGGCGGAGTAGGTCTGGCCGTCGTATTGCTTGACGATGGGATCGGCATAGGCGATGACCGTCGGCTTGAGCGCGGGCAGGCTGCCATCCGTTATGGACCATCCCTCCCAGGATGGCCCGAAGGTTGCGGCCGTCCCGAGCTCGGCCGTGCTCTTGGCGGCCATATTCGTTTTGGCGCTGCCCGTGCCAAAGGAGAACGCTCCTGGCGCCCAGGCACCATCTGCGGAAGTAAAGCCGGTGGCCGAGTCGAGCCAGTACGCGTCGCTGACGGTGGCATAGGTATAGAGCGAGCCGATCAGGGCGGCGGTGTATTGGAAGCTTGACGGAATTGTCGAGCCGCCGTCCAACGTATAGCTGAACCGGGCAATGGCATTGTTGATCTGGTGCTTGCTGTTGGTGGTCGTGGACCTGCTGATGCTTCCGAAGATCCCCCCCGCGTAGAGATTCGCATCTGCGCCATTCGTGTACTTGTTGGCCGTGACGTTGATCGCGCCATCAAAAAAGAGGTCGCGGGCGACGATCTGTCCCGAACCCCGCAACTGGCCAACAAGGCCGCCGACACTGGTTCTTCCATGCGTGGTCACGGCGATGGATCCACGACTTTCCAGCTGGGACATTATTTTGTCGCCAAAGGAATCTCCGATAATTCCGCCGACGAAATTTCCCCTGCTTGTATCTGATTGAATAGGGACGCGAATTGATATGTTGCCTGTATTTTTGACGTCGACAATGGTGGAGTAAATTGAAGTCCCAGCGATACCTCCCGCTTGGTGATCGTTGTTCGTGCTGGATGAGGTCGAGCCCGAGATGTGGCCATGATTCCGGCCTCGATACAGGTGGCTGGATTCCATCCAGCCGACAATTCCGCCAAGGCCTAGAAGACTGTTGCCTGCATCGATGTTGCCATGATTGATCACATTGATCATGGTTCCGTCCTTGAACTCACCAACGATGCCGCCGATGGAATCACCTCGGTTGCCAGCGGTCACCGAGATTGGGGCTTTGTTGACCAAATTCTCCAATGTCGAGTTTTTGGCTTGTCCGACAAAAGCTCCTGCCTTGTGAAAGGAGAGCTCCACAGTATTGGTTTCATCAATAGTTAGATCTTTGATGACACCACCCACCGCGTAATAGAAGAGTCCGCCCCCCTTGATGTCCATATTGGATATCTTGTGGCCGTTGCCGTCGAAGACTCCTCTGATATATGCGTTCTTTTGGATTGTCAATCGACCAGTATCTGGGGATATGTCCTGTCCCAGGGCCACGAAACCAAATTGGGATGGATCGCCAAATTGGCCGGCTGAGTCGAGGAATCTCAGTAAATCGCTGGCGTTGTTGACCAGCATGTAAGGTGCCAGCGCGCCGCCACCGAGGATGATGTTGCGATCGAAATTTGTGGGTGTCTGGTACTTTTTTTCGGGATTGGCGTTGGTCGGGTTGTAATACAGCTTGATATTTCCGTCCGAACCGCTGAAATCGATGTAGCGGGTACTGGCATCGGCAAACTTCACCACGCCCGTGCCATTGGCATCGCTGTCGCTGCGCAGAATCAGGTCGCCCGTGCCGGCGCCATGGCGGATCTGCCGGTTGATCTGGATGTCGCGCTCGGCCTTCAGCGTCAGGGTGTTGCCGCTGCTCCAGTCGATGCCGTCGTTGACGAAGATGTCCCCGTTGCCGCCGGCCGTGCCCTGGTTGGTGGTGGCGATCGTGACATTGGTGCTGGCCAGGTCGGTGGACAGCTGGGCGCCCGTGATGTCGCCGCCGCTGGCGGCGATCGTGTAGTCGTTCGGGTCGATCAGCCAGGTGCCGGTCTTGCCCCGGGCGGCCAGGGTGCTGATCTTGCGGTCGGCGGCCAGATTGACCTTGGCCGCGCTGGTCTCGATGAAACCGCCATCGCCGCCCTGGGGCGCGCTGGCGTCCAGCGTGCCGCCGACCTGGACGCCGTCGCGGCGCAGGTCGCCCAGCAGGTAGATCTCGCCCTTGGCGCCACTGGCCAGGGTGCGGGCCTCGCTGGTGCCGGTGTGCTTGATCACGCTGCCGGCGATCTCGCCGGCGCTCTTGGCCGTCAGGTAGATCAGGCCGCCGTCGGCGCGGATCGCGCCGCCCTGTTCGATCAGCGCGTCGAGCGCCCCTTGCTCGACCTCCAGCCTGGCGGGGCCGCCCAGATCCAGCAGCACGCGCCGGCCGGCACCCAGTTGCACCCGGCCGCCGTCGCCGGTGGCGATGCTGCCGGTGTTGCTGATGCGCGCGGCGATCAGGGCCACGTGGCCGCCCGCAGCGGCCTGGATGCGGCCCGCATTGACCACGCTGGCCGTGCTGTCACCGCTGAAACGGTAGCGGCCGGCCATGAAGTCCGCGTCGCCGAGGTTCAGTGTCGAGGCCACCAGGCCACCGACATTGACCTGGGCGGTGGCGCTGAACAGCACGCCGTTGGGATTCAGCAGGAAGACCTGACCGTTGGCGTTGAGCGCGCCCTGGATGGTCGAGACCCCCGAGCCCAGCACGCGGTTCAGCGCGATGGCGCTGCTGGAGGGCTGGACGAAGTTGACGCTCTGGCCCGCGCCGATCGAGAAGCTCTGCCAGTTGGTGGCGAGCTTGTCGCTGGTCTGGGTGATCGTCAGCTGGTTGCCGCTCTGCGCGATGCTGCCGCTGCCGGCGACGACTTGAGCGCCACTGGGCAGGCTCTGGGCCTGCGTGGCACCGGCCGCCAGCAAGGTGGTGGCGCTCAACGCGGCCAGACGCAGCAGGCCGCCACCGGCGCGCTGGCCGCGCGCACGTGCGCCCTCGGGGGCGGGCACCCAGCTCTGGCTGAGTTCGTTCCAGATCAGTCGGTAGGTCTTGTTCATTGTCGAGGTCTCGTGGCGAGAGGCTGAAGCTGCGGTTCGGGCATGCGGCGGCGCTGCCCGCAGGGCATGCGGGTCGATCGTGGGGAGCAGGGGCCGGGCCGGTATCAGCCCATGGGCTGGCGGGCCGGATCAGCGGGCGGAGCTTGTGTCATGCCCTCAGGGTAGGCATGGGGTGGGGCGCGAAACTGAGCGTTTCTGAGCGCCGAGGATGCTGGTGGTGCCGAGCGTGGTTTTGTTCACGCTTGCCGCCTGGCTCAGGGCCGGATCAGCGCTCGGGCGTGGAAGCGATAACCGGCATTGCGTGCGGTGTTGATCGGCAGCGCCAGGCCGGTGGCCTCGTTGACCTTGCGGCGCAGGCGCCGCATCTGGGTGTCCAGGCGGCGCTGGTCGTAGCTGAGGAAATCCTCGCCCAGCGCCTCGACGATCTGCTGGCGGCTGGCGATCTGGCCGGCACCGCGCATCAGCTCGTGCAGCACGATCAGGTCCTGCTCGGACAGCGCGATCGGTCCGAAACCCGGCGGCAGCAGGCGCCGCGGGCTCAGCTCCAGCACCCAGGCCGCGTTCGGCTGCGGCGCGCCGCCGCCATCGCCGAGGCGGCGCGACAGCGCGCTCAGGGTGGCGGCCAGCTCGTCCAGGTCGGAGGTCTTGGCCAGGTAGTAGTCGGCGCCGATGTCCAGGCCGGCAACCCGGTCGCGCGTCGCGCCGCGTGCGGTCAACACCACGATGCCGAGCCTGTCGCCGCGCGCGCGCAGCTGCTGGATCAGGGTCAGGCCGTCGCCATCGGGCAGGCCCAGGTCGATCAGCGCGATGCCATGGCGAGTCGGGTCGTAGCGGCGCTGGAAGCCCTCCAGCGAGGACTCGGCATCGACCCGGTAGCCGCAGCCGGCCAGGAACTCGCTCAGTTCCTCGCGCAGCACGGCCTCGTCTTCCAGCAGGATCACATCACGCATGGGGCAAGGGTAGGGGCAGGCGAGGGCAACTGTCTGAGCGTTTCTGAGCGCATCCGGGGCGCGATTGTAGGCAGGCCGCGGCCGGCCCCGATAATGCGCGCCGATGAAAAACTGGCTTGTGTTGCGGTGTTGGGGGCGGATCTGCGGCTGGCTGGCCCTGTTGGGGCTGGTGGGCCTGTCGGCGCTGGCCCAGGCCCAGCCGCCGCTGCGGCTGGACCCGGAGCGCGCGCTCTCCAGCGGCGGGCATCTGGCCATGCTGCGCGACCCGGAAGGTCGGCTCGAGGCCGAGGCGGCCGCCGCCGCGCCCGGCTGGCGCGCGCTGCCCGGCCCGCTGAACATCGGCTACACCAACGATGTGATCTGGTTGCGCCTGGTGGTGCAGCGGCCGGCGGGCGCCGCGCCGGACTGGCTGCTGCAGTTCAGCCATGCCCTGCTGGACGATGTGCGCCTGTTTCGCCAGGACGAGCAGGGCCAATGGCGGCTCGCGCAGCGCTCCGGCGAGGACGTCGGCCGCGGGCATTGGGCGATCGATGCGCGCAATGTGCTGCTGCCGCTGCGGCTTCCGGAGCAAGAGCCGGAGACCCTCTTGCTGCGGCTGCGCACCAAGAACGCGATGTCGACCTACCTGACCCTGATGACGCCCGAGGTCCATACCGGCCGGATCTGGCGCGAGTACCTGGTCTATGGTCTGGGCTTCGGCTTCGGCCTGCTGCTGATCGCCTTTCACCTGCTGTTCTGGCAGATGACGCGCGAGCGACTCAGCGCCTGGTACCTGCTGTATGTGTCGAATGCGCTGTTGGTCGAGGCCCTGACCGCGGGGCTGCCGCAGCAGCTGTTCGACATGCCGGTCTGGCTGTCCGACCCGATGCTGGGCCTGTCAATGTGCGCCGGGCTGGCGATCGGCATCCGCTTCGCCGGCATGCAGCTGGGACTGGACCAGCGCTGGCCGGGCTTCTTCCGCTGGAGCCTGCGCGTCGTGACCGGGCTGAGCCTGGTGGCGGCGGTGCTGGTGCTGACCGGACGCAACGGGGCCGGCATGCTGGCGATGCAGCCGGTGGCGATGCTCAGCATCGTGCTCCTGCTCGGCGCGGCCTGCTGGCTGCTGCCGCGCGACAAGGGGCAGGCACGCGCCTTCCTGCTGATCTTCGGCGTCTACTACGCCGGCGTGCTGCTCAGCTTCGTGCGCAATTTGGGTTGGCTGCCGACCAATGTCTGGACCAACAACGTGGCCGCCCTGGGCACCTTGCTGCACATGGTGCTGATGAGCATGCGGCTGAACCGGCGCTACGACCAGGAGCGGCGCGACAAGGAGAGCGCGCAGGCCCGCATCGTCGAGATCGTCGGCAAGCACAACGAGCGTCTGGAGCAGGCGGTACGGGCCCGCACCACCGATCTGCGCCAGGAGATCGCGCAGCGCGAGCGGCTCGAGCAGGAGCTGCGCGCGGCGCTGGAGACCGAGCGCCGCGCCAAGCAATCGCAGCTGGACTTCGTCGCGATGGTCTCGCACGAGTTCCGCACGCCGCTGGCCATCATCAACACGACCGCGCAGCAGATCGCGCGCAACCTGGACGCGGTGCGCGAGAAGACGCTGGCACGCTGCATGAACCTGCGCAGCGCCGCGCAGCGCATGGCGGCGCTGGTGGACGAGTACCTGACCGCCGACCGCATGGACACCGGCCAGTCCCCGTTCCAGCCGCGCGACTGCGAGCGCGAGGAGCTGGTCGATCTGCTGGACGACCTGGTGGCGGACTGGCCCGAGGGGCGGGTCCTGCTGCGCGACGAACAACAGCTACCCGAGCGCCTGCACTGCGACCCCGGCCTGCTGCGCGTCGCGCTGCGCAATCTGCTGGCCAATGCCGACCGCCATACCGAGCCGGGCCGGGTGATCGAGCTGCAGGTGTTCAGCCCGACGCCGGGCGGCCTGAGCCTGCGCGTCAGCAACCCGGGCGACGAGGTGCCGGCCGACGAGGTGCCGCGCCTGTTCGAGAAGTACTTCCGCGGCCGCCAGGCCCTGCAGGCCCCGGGCGCGGGCCTGGGCCTGTACCTGGTGCGCCAGATCGCCGAGATGCATGCCGGCCAGGCGCGGCTGGAGAGCGCCGGGCGCGGCGAGCCGGTGCGCTTCCGGCTCGATCTGCCGCTGCCGGCTTAGGGCCTGCTGCCGTAGCGTTAGCAGGCCCTAAAACTGCAGAAAGCTCAGTCCCGCG
This sequence comes from Roseateles sp. DAIF2, assembly GCF_015624425.1. Taxonomy (NCBI): domain Bacteria; kingdom Pseudomonadati; phylum Pseudomonadota; class Betaproteobacteria; order Burkholderiales; family Sphaerotilaceae; genus Roseateles; species Roseateles sp. DAIF2. The sequence continues at coordinate 2,687,255 of NZ_CP049919.1, forward strand.
CCGATGCTGGTCTGGCGGAAGTTGTAGTCGGTCAGGGTTTCGCCATAGCCGCGGAAGGCCTGCACATACCAGCGCAGGCCGTTGGGCTGGTCGGCGTAGACCGGGTAGGTCCATTCCAGCTGCAGCGCGCCGTACTTGGCGACATCGCGCAGGGTGGTGCGGTAGAGCAGCTGCAGGGTGTGCGGGCCATGGGCCCAGTTGAACTGGAACTCGCTGCGGCCGCGGTAGTTGACCAGGTCCGGGTTGTTGTCGGTGGCCAGCGGTTCGTTCAGGCGCTTGGTCATGCGCGCGATGATGGACCAGTCGCCGCGCTCGAAGCCGGCCGCCAGGTTGATGCGGTTCCAGCTGCGCGACAGCGGGTCGGACTGGCCGTTGGACTGGTGCGCGATGCCGACCTGCGCATAGCGCCATTGCCAGTCCAGCGGCAGGCGGCGCAGGCCCTTGGGCGTCGGCACGATGTAGATCAGCTCGGGCTCGTAGTCGCTGTTGCGGAAGGGCTTCGAGTCCTTGCCGTTCCAGATCTGCCACATCGCTTGCTGGGTGTAGGCGGCCCAGAGGTCGGCGCCGGGCAGCAGCAGGTCCTGCGCGAGCTTGGTGCGCAGCGAGAGCTGGAACTTGGCCTCCTCGCGCCGGTAGTTGGGCAGGGGCACGGTCTCCTGGCTGGGCGAGGTGGGGGCGCGGTTGATGCGGCTGGTGATGTGCAGCGGCATCACGTAGTTGGGCCGGTAGCCGACGAAGTTGAAGACGCCGCGCTTGTGTTCGGGTTCGAGCTCCCAGTACTTGGACAGCAGGCTGTGGCGCCCATCGTCGCCCTCGGCCGCGGCGACCGACAGCGGCGCGCCTCTGGGCGCCAGCAGCGAGGTCGACACGCTCGGGGCCGGCACCGCGGCACTCGCTGGCTCGGCCGTTGGCGCGGTCTCAACGGCGCGGCCCATCGCCCGGTCGTAGCAGGCCAGGCGGTCGGTCGGCGCGCCGATCGCCGCGCATTCCTCCAGCGCGGCCTGGCTCGGCAGCGCGGCGGGCTGGGCCGCCAGTGGTGAACCTGCCGCAAGCAACAGTGATGGCAGCAGCGCGCGGCGCGCGGCGGTCGTCATGTTCGGCATCTGGTCGTCCTCTCCTGCCATTGCGGCCTCGTGATCCGGCCGGCAGTGTAGAGGGCGGCCGACGGCGGGCCTGTTACGTGCTGTAGATGCCGTTTACTTGAGACCGCCGCTGAGGAACTGCTGCAGGCGCTGGCTCTGCGGGCGCACCAGCACCTCGCGCGGGTTGCCCTGCTCCTCGACCTTGCCCTGGTGCAGGAACATGGTGTGGCTGGAGACCTCGCGCGCGAAGCCCATTTCGTGGGTGACGACGATCATCGTGCGGCCCTCGGCCGCCAGGTCGCGCATCACCTTCAGCACCTCGCCGACCAGCTCCGGGTCCAGCGCCGAGGTGGGCTCGTCGAACAGCATCACCTCCGGCTCGACGGCCAGCGCGCGCGCGATCGCGACGCGCTGCTGCTCGCCGCCGGAGAGCTGGGCCGGGTAGACCGCCTTGCGGTGGGCGACGCCGACGCGCGCCAGCAGGGCCTCGGCCTTTTCCAGCGCCTCGGCCTTGGGCACGCCCAGCACATGCACCGGCGCCTCGATCACGTTCTCGATCACGGTGCGGTGGCCCCAGAGGTTGAAATTCTGGAACACCATCGCCAGGCGCGCGCGCCAGCGCTGCAGCTGCTTGGCATCGGCGGCCTTCAGGCTGCCGTCGCGGTCAGGCGTCAGCGCGAGCTGCTCGCCGCCCAGCGAGAGCGTGCCCCGGTGCGGCTGCTCCAGCAGGTTGATGCAGCGCAGGAAGGTGCTCTTGCCGCTGCCGCTGGAGCCGATCAGGGTGACCACGTCACCCTTCTTGGCGGAGAGGGAGACGCCCTTGAGCACCTCGCGCTCGCCGTAACGCTTGTGGAGATCGCTGACGATCAGGCTGTCGCTCATCGTTCAGTCTCCCAACAGTTTGCCGGTGCGGCGGGCATCGAGGCCGGCCACCTTGGCGATCTTCATGCCGGCCCGCACGAAGCGCACCGAGTCGCGCGCGAACAGCAGGCCGTCGACCGGGCTGCGCAGCTCGGTCACGCCATTGCCGATCGGGTCGATCACATGGGCCAGCACCTCGCCGGCCTTGACCATGTCACCGGGCTGGCGCAGGAAGGTCAGCACGCCGGCCACCTCGCTCTTGATCGGCATGCTGCCGGCCAGCGGCCGCGCATCGCCCTGTGATTCGGGCAGGGCCGGCTTGGCGCCGGCGATCAGGCCGCGCCAGGTCAGGAAGTCGATGATCTGCTGCGCGTCGCGTTCGGCCAGCGCATGCTCGACATCGGCCTGGCCGCGCAGCTCCACCGTCACCGACAGGCAGGCCTGCGGGATCGGGAAGCGGCCGGCGAAGCGCTGCGCCCAGCGCCACCAGGGCTGCGAGCAGATCTCGTCGAAGGGCTTGTCGCCGGAGTCCTGCGCCAGCAGGGTCAGGCGTGCGCCGAGGAAGCGCGCCAGCGGCTCGCAATCGGCGGCGCAGGGCGTTTCGGTGTAGAGATGCATCACCGCCTGGGCGTCGCAATGCAGGTCCAGCACGATGTCGGCGTCGCAGGCGAGGGTCATCAGGGTGCGGCGCAGCGACTGCAGCTCGGTGTCGACCGGGCTGGTGTCGATCGCGCGCCGCAGCGCCTCGCGCAGCAGGCGGGTGTTCTGCACCGGGTCCTGGCCAAGGCGGGCCTCGACGGACTGGGCCACCGCGTCGATCTGGTCGGGGTAATGGCGGTTGAAGTTCTCGCCCGAGTTGGCCTCGAAGCGGCCCAGATGGCCGTGCAGCAGATGCTGGGACAGGCCGATCGGGTTGGCCATCGGCACCAGCACGATCTCGCCGGCGATGCGGCCCTCGGCCTGCAGCGCCTCCAGGCGGCGGCGCAGATGGTGGGCGACCAGCATGCCGGGCAGCTCGTCGGCATGCAGCGAGGCCTGGATATAGGCCTTGCCGGCCGCGCTGCCGGCCTGGCCGTAATGCAGCGAGATCAGCTCTCGCTGGGTGCCCGGGGCGGGCGAGAGCAGGGGATGTCGGAGGGTTTGCATGGGACAGGGAATCAGCGCGGCGTCAACGCGGCATCAGGGGCCGCAGCCAGCGGCGCTCGGCCGCGTGGAACAGGCCGACCAGGGTCAGGGTCAGCAGGAAGTAGAACACCGCGGCGGTGATGAAGGCCTCGAAGGGGAGGTAGTAGGTGGAGTTGACCTGGCGCGCGGCGCCGGTCAGGTCCATGACGGTGACGATGCTGGCCAGCGAGGTGCCGTGCAGCATGAAGATCGCCTCGTTGCTGTAGGCCGGCAGCGCGCGGCGCAGCGCCGAGGGCAGCACGATGCGGCGCAGCATCACCCAGCGGCTCATGCCCAGGGCCTTCGCCGCCTCGATCTCGCCGGCGGGCAGCGACTTGATGCTGCCGGCGATGATCTCGACCGTGTAGGCGCAGGTGTTGAGCGCGAAGGTCAGGCAGGCGCAGAACCAGGCCGAGCTGAAGTAGGGCCACAGCGCGCTCTGCTGCATCCACTCGAACTGGGCCAGGCCGTAGTAGATCAGGAACAGTTGCACCAGCATCGGCGTGCCGCGGAACACATAGGTGTAGAGCCAGATCGGCCGCGAGAGCCAGGGGTTGGGCAGGGCGCGCAGCACCGCCAGCGGGATCGCGAACGTGAGGCCCAGCGCCAGCGAGATCAGCAGCAGCTCGAAGGTGGCGACGGCGCCGCTCAGATAGAGCGGCAGGTTCTCGGTGATGACTTCCAGATTCATGAAGGGAGGGGCTGGGCGGGGGTCAGAGCTTGCCCTGGCGCTGGCCGACGGCGAAGCGCTTCTGCAGCCGGTCAAACACCAGTTCCGAGACGCTGGTGAAGACCAGATAGATCACGGCCACGGCGGCATAGAAGACGAAGGGCTCGCGCGTCGCGCCGGCGGCCTGCGAGCCGCGCGTCATCAGGTCGAACAGGCCGATCACCGAGACGATCGCGGTGCTCTTGATCAGCACCAGCCAGTTGTTCGACAGGCCCGGCAGCGCATGGCGGAACATCTGCGGGAAGCTGATGCGCACGAACACCTGCCAGGGGCTCATGCCATAGGCCAGGCCGGCCTCGCGCTGGCCCGGCGGCACCGCCAGGAAGGCGCCGCGGAAGGCCTCGGTCAGGTAGGCGCCGAAGATGAAACCGATCGTGACCACGCCGGCCAGATAGGGGTCGATGTCGATGTATTCCTCGTGGCCCAGCGCCAGCGCGATGTGGTTCACCGCGACCTGGCCGCCGAAGAAGATCAGCAGCATCAGCACCAGATCCGGCACGCCGCGGATCACGGTGGTGTAGAGATAGGCGAGGGCCTTGGCCCAGCGCCAGCGGGAGAGCTTGGCCATCGCGCCGGCCAGGCCGAGCACCATGGCCAGCGCCAGGGACGCCAGGGCCACGCTCAACGTGACCAGCGCCCCTTGCAACAAGCTCGGCAGAAATCCGTGCAAAAACATAATTCGTCCATCAGCCCACGCCCTCGATGAGCGCCCGGCACAGCCGGCGCGATTCATCGAGTGACGTCCGGGGATCCGGCTTTGCCGGGCCCTCGGACGTGCCCCCTTGAGGGGGCCGGCGCAGCCGGTAGGGGGTGGTCCGTTACTTCGGCGCGATGTCGTACTCGAAGTACTTGTCGTTCAGCTTCTTGAAAGTGCCGTTGCTCTTCAGCGCGCCGATCGCGTCGTTGAACTTCTTGGCCAGGGTCTTCTCGTCGGCCTTGCGCAGGCCGACGCCGACGCCGGCGCCGAAGTACTTGGGATCGGTGTAGCTCGGGCCGATGAAGGCGAAGCCCTTGCCGGCCGGGGTCTTCAGGAAGCCCAGGTCGGTGGCGACCATGTCGGCCACGGTGGCGTCCAGGCGGCCCGACTTCAGGTCCAGGAAGACCTGGTCCTGGGTGGCGTAGCGCACGATCTCGGCGCCCTTGAAGGTGTCGGCGGCGAACTTCTCATGGATGGTGGCGCGCTGCACGCCGACCTTCTTGCCCTTCAGGCCGGCGGGCGAGATGTCCAGCTTGGCGTCGGCCTTGGCGGCCAGGCGGGCCGGGGTGCTGTAGTAGGGGGCCGAGAAGGCGATCGTCTTCTTGCGTTCGTCGGTGATTGACACCGAGGCGATGATCGCGTCGATCTTGCGCGCCTGCAGGGCCGGGATCAGGCCATCGAACTCCTGCTGCACCAGGGTGCACTCGGCCTTGATCTCGGCGCACAGGGCCAGCGCGTAATCGATCTCGAAGCCCTTGAGCTTGCCGTCCGGGCCGACCTCGGAGAACGGAGGGTAGGCGCCCTCGACGCCGATGCGGATCTTCTTCCACTCGGGGGCCTGGGCCTGGACGGCGGTGGCGGCGCTCAGGGCCAGGGCGGCCACGGCGATCAGAGATAAGCGTCGTTGCATAGGATCTCCAGAGTATGTGCGGATAGCGTAAGGGATTGAGTGTTGCATGGCCCGGCGCGCGCCGGGCATCAGGGTTTGAGCGAATGCAAAAACTGCTGCAGCGCCGCCACGGTCGTGGCCGGATCCTCCTCCTGCGGCAGGTGGCCCAGCGGCTCGAAGACCTGCAGCCGGCTGCCCGGGATCGCGCGGGCAAAAGCCTCGCCCTGGGCCGGCGGCAGCAGCCGGTCGCGCCCGCCCCACAGGATCAGGGTCGGCTGGCGCAGCGTGCCCAGCTGTTCGAGATGCTGGCCGGGGCGCTGCTGGCGCAGCGCCTGCACCAGGGCGGCGCGGTTGCCCTCGCGCAGGGTCAGCTCGAAATGGCGGTCCACCACCTCGGCACGCAGCCTGGCCGGCACGCCATAGGCCTCGCGCAGCTGCTGCTCGACCACGCGGCGCGGCAGCAGGCCCGAGGCAATCAGTTCCAGGCCCGGCAGGCGCGCCAGGCGCAGCGCCGTCGGCTCGACGCCGCCCGGCCAGGGCTGGCCGGCGGGATCGACCAGCACCAGCGCGGCCACGCGGGCCGGTTCCTCGGCCGCGAAGCGCCAGGCCAATTGGCCGCCGCTCGAATTGCCACCCAGCACCACCTGCGGCAGCTGCAGCCGGTCCAGCAGGCGGCGCAGGAAATCGAGGTAGGCGGCCTCGCGATAGTCACCGTCGGCGCTGGGGCCGGTCAGGCCGAAGCCGGGCAGGTCCAGCGTGATCACGCGCCGGCCCTCGGCCCGCAGCGCGGCGGCCCAGCCCTCCCAGGTGTGCAGGCTGGAGCCGGTGCCATGCAGCAGCAGCAGCGGCCGCGGATCGGCGCGCGGCCCCTCGTCGCGGTAATGCACCAGCTGGCCGTCCAGGTCCAGGAAGTCCGAGGGCGGCGGCGCCCAGCGCGCCACCAGGCTCTCCAGCGGACGCTCCGGCGCGCGGAAGGCGGCCAGGCCCAGGGCCAGGCCCAGCACCAGCAGGCCGGCAAGGCGCAGCAGCCAGCCGCCGGGACCCAGGGGTTCGCGCTTCATTCTTCGGGGCGGTCGCTTGTTACTGCTTGCGGATCGCTCGGCCGGCCGGTCTCTTGCTCGCTCGCTCAGGGGGCCCGGTGGGCCTCGCTGGCGGGACGCTGGATCTCGGTGGCCGGGGCCAGCCCGGCGTCCAGCGCCTCGCGCTGGTCGAACACAAAGCAGCTGCCGCGGTAATGGGCGCCGTCGGTTTCCTCGAAATACTTCAGGATGCCGCCTTCCAGCTGGTAGATCGGCGTGTCCGGCAGTTCCTGCTGCTGCAGGTAGATCGCGGCCTTCTCGCAGCGGATGCCGCCGGTGCAGAAGCTGACGACGGTCTTGCCCTGTAGCGCTTCGCGGTGCTGCTGCACCGCCTCCGGGAACTCGCTGAACTTGCCGATGCGCCAGTCGATCGCGTTCTCGAACGTGCCGTAGTCGACCTCGAAGGCATTGCGCGTGTCCAGGGTGACGACCGGGCGGCCGTCGTCGTCATGGCCCTGGGCCAGCCAGCGCGCCAGGGTCGCGGCCGGCAGCGCCGGCGCGCGCTCGGCGCGGTCCGGCCGGATCGCCGGGTGGTTCATGCGGATGATCTCGGGCTTGACCTTGACCAGCAGCTTCTTGAACGGCACCGCCTCGCTCCAGCTCTCCTTCGGGCTCAGGTCGGCGAAGCGGACATCGGCGCGCAGGGTGTCGACCCAGTCGCGCACCGCGCTGCCCGGCCCGGCCAGGAACAGATTGATGCCTTCCTCGGCCAGCAGCACCGTGCCCTTCAGGCCCAGCGCCTGCGCCCGCTCATGCAGGCGATCGCGCAGCGCATGGCAATCGGGCAGGCCGACGAACTTGTAGGCCGAGATGTTGAGGATGGCGGGGTTCTGCATAGGAAGGGCAGGATTGTAGGCAAAGTGCGCCCATCGCCCGGCTCGAGTGCTGTTCGTTACTCTGTTTCGACCCGGTTGCGCCCCAGGGTCTTGGCGCGATAGAGGGCGATGTCGGCGCGTCCCAGCAGGGCGTCGGCGCTGTCGCCGGGGCGCCAATGGGTCAGGCCGAAGCTGGCGCTGCGGGCGCGGGTCAGCTCGGGCGGCGGCAGCGCGACCTGGGCGCGCAGCTGCTCGGCGCGCTGCCGCGCCTGTGGCGCCTCGGTGTCGGCCAGCAGCAGGCTGAACTCCTCGCCGCCATAGCGGAAGACCCGCTCCCCGGGCCGGCCGTCCAGGCTCAGGCGGCGCGCGAAGTCCTGCAGCGCGTGGTCGCCGGCATGGTGGCCGAAGCGGTCGTTGATGGCCTTGAAATGGTCGACGTCCACCATCATCACCGCGAAGGCGCGCGAGCCGCGGGCGGCGCGCTCCAGCGCCTCGTGCAGGGCCTGGTCCAGCGCGCGGCGGTTCGGCAGCCCGGTCAGCTCGTCGGTCAGCGCCTGCGCGCGAGCCTCGGCCTCGGCGCGCGCCTTGCACAGGTGCAGGAAGCCCAAGTTGGTGACGATGATGAAGACGAAGGAGAACAGGTAGACCGGCAGCTGCCAGCCCGGCGGCAGGTCCAGGTAGCGGGCCGAGCCGGCGTTCAGCCACATCGCCAGCGCGCGCAGCGGCAGCAGCAGGCCCATCAGCAGGTAGAACAGCGCGACCAGGCGCTGGATGCGCTGCAGCGCCGGTGCCGGTTGGCGCCACAGCAGGCGCGCGTTGAGCAGCTGCAGCAGGCCGTAGGCAAAGCCGTTGAAGATGGTCGAGGCGACATAGTGGCTGCCGCTGAGGGCGGCCACCAGGGTGACGAGACCGACCATCAGGGCCAGGCCCGGGAGATGCCAGGGGCGGCCGAGGAACTGCCGCAGCGCGACGAAGAACAGCGCGACGCTCAGGCCCCCGGCGGCATTGGCCAGCACCGCGGACAGCAGCGGCGGCAGCTGCCCGGCCGCGGCCAGCAGCATATAGGCAATGCCCTGGGCGCTGACGCCCAGGGTCCAGGTCCTCAGGCCGTTGTGCCGGTCGGCCGGGCCGCGCGCGACCCACAGGATCGCGGCAATGGAGAGCAGGGCGCAGGTCTGCGCCAGGAACAGGGTTCGCAGGTCCACGCTGGGGGAGGGAACTTCGTCGCGTGGCGCCTCAGGGGACCGGGCGGGTCGGCACGCTGGCGCTGCAGACCTCGATATGGCCGGGGCTGTGCACGAACCAGCCACCGCGGTGGCGGCGTGCATCCAGCAGCGCGGTCCAGGTCTTGCTGTCGGTACGCAGCACCTGCAGGGCCGGGCGCTCGGCCTCGGGCATGTCGGTCAGCAGGCGCACGCGCTGGATCGCGCTGCGCTGCTCGGCCTGCTCGTAGAAGCCCATGTTCGGGCCGCCGCGCGGCAGGCTGGCCAGCAGCTCCATGCCCTTGAGTACGCGGCCGACCACGGTGATGTTCAGGTCCAGGCCGCGCGGCGCATGGCCGATCACCGCATAGAGCTCGGCGCCGGTGCTGGAGTCAATCGCATTGCCGCGGCCGGCGCCGACCATGCCGTAGCAATGGGCCAGCCAGGCCTTGTTGGCCTTGGGATCGGCGGCCACGGGAAAACCGTCGACGAAGCCGGTCTGTGGCGCCCAGCCGTCGACATCGGGCAGGCGGGTCAGCGGCAGGCCTTGGTAGGGAATCGAGAACTCGGCCGGGATCTTGGCCTCGGCCTTGCCCAGCGGGCGGGCCTTCTTCGGATCATCACCGTCCGGGTCGCCCCATTGAGTGACGAAGTTGTCCTGCACCCGCACCACGGCCAGACCGTCGTAGAAGCCGCCGCGCGCCAGGCTGCGGATATTGGCGACATGGCGCGGCGCGAAACGCGGCGCCAGCTCGATCAGCACCTGGCCCGGGCCGCGCGGGCCCTGCAGCTCCATCAGCAGGGTGCTTTCCGGATCGAGCGCGCGCCAGTCGCCCGCGGGCGACTGGGCCAGCACCTCGGCGCTGCTGAGCGGCGGCGGCGGCTGGGCCGGCGCGGCAACGGGAGCGGCAATGGCGGAAATGGCCGGCAGCAGCAGCGCGGCCAGCGCGGTCGGGAGCAGGGCGGTCTTGGGCATGGGGCGCGAGCATAGCCGCCTTGCCGGCGCTTGTGGCGCGGCCGTTGGCCGGCGACGACGAGCTCTCGGGTCAATCCACGCATGGCTTTTGCCTGACGGCGAAAGCCCGAGGGCGGCTCGGCCCACTCTCTACAATTGGCAGATGGCTTTTGTTCACCTGCGCACCCATACCGAGTTTTCCGTCGTCGACGGCACCCTGCGAACCGACGATGCCGCCAAGGCGGCGGCCAAGGACGGGCAGGTGGCGCTGGGCCTGACCGACCTGGCCAATCTGTTTGGCGGGGTGAAGTTCTACAACGCCTGCCGCAAGAGCGGCGTCAAGCCCATCCTGGGTGCCGACTGCTGGCTGGAGCCGGAGGCTTCGGACAAGTCCTCGACCCGCCTGCTGCTGCTGGTGCAGAACATCCAGGGCTATCTGAACCTGAGTGAGCTGCTGTCGCGCGCCTGGATCCAGAACGTGGTGCGCAACCAGGCCTGCGTCAAATGGGAGTGGCTGGAGGAGCTGGGCGAGGGCCTGATCTGCCTGTCCGGCGCGCAGTTCGGCGGCCTGGGCCAGGCCCTGCTGATGGGCGACCAGGCCAAGGCGCGCGACTGGGCGCAGCGCCTGGCCGCGATCTTCCCGGGGCGTTTCTACATCGAACTGCAGCGCGCCGGTCTGCCGGGCCAGGAGGCGCTGGTGCGGGCCAGCGTACCGCTGGCGGCCGAGCTGCAGCTGCCGGTGGTGGCAACGCACCCGATCCAGTTCCTGGCCGAGGAGGACTACGACGCCCATGAGGCGCGCGTGTGCATCGCCGATGGCGAGACCCTGGCCAACCCCAAGCGGATCAAGCGCTTCCTGCCGGGCCAGTACTTCCGCAGCCAGGCGGACATGGAGGCGCTGTTCGCCGACATCCCGAGCGCGATCGCCAACACGGTGGAGATCGCCAAGCGCTGCAGCCTGACCCTGGTGCTGGGCAAGCCGCAGCTGCCGAACTTCCCGACGCCGCTGCTGGAAGACGGCAGCAAGATGCCGATGGCGGACTACTTCCGCAAGCTCTCCTTCGAGGGCCTGGAGGACCGGCTGAAGCTGCTCTACCCGGACCCGGCCAAGCGCGAGGCGCAGCGCCCGCGCTATGTCGAGCGCCTGGAGTTCGAGCTGGAGACCATCATCAAGATGGGCTTCCCCGGCTACTTCCTGATCGTGGGTGACTTCATCAAGTGGGCGAAGATGAACGGCTGCCCGGTCGGCCCGGGCCGGGGCTCCGGCGCCGGCTCGCTGGTCGCCTATGTGCTCCTGATCACCGACCTGGACCCGCTGCAGTACAACCTGCTGTTCGAGCGTTTCCTGAATCCCGAACGCGTCTCGATGCCCGACTTCGACATCGACTTCTGCCAGGGTAATCGCGACCGCGTCATCGAGTACGTCAAGGACAAGTACGGCCGCCCCGCGGTGAGTCAGATCGCCACCTTCGGCACGATGGCGGCCAAGGGCGCGCTGCGCGATATCGGCCGGGTGCTGGGCATGGGCTTTGGCCATGTGGACTCGATCGCCAAGCTGGTGCCGGCGCCGCCGGGCAAGACCGTGACCCTGGCCAAGCTGCCGCCGGACTTCGACCCGGACAAGGCCAAGATGGTCTACGCCCGCCACGAGTCGCCCGAGATCGAGGAGCGCGAGCGCGAGGACGAGGAGGTCGCCGGCCTGCTGGGCCTGGCGGCGCGCGTCGAGGGCACGGTGCGCTCGATCGGCATGCACGCCGGCGGCGTGCTGATCGCGCCCGGCAAGATCACCGATTTCTGCCCCCAGTATCAGCAGCCCGGCTCGACCAGCGCGGTGAGCCAGTACGACAAGGACGACGTGGAGGCGATTGGCCTGGTGAAGTTCGACTTCCTGGGCCTGGCCACCCTGACCATCCTGGAGCTGGCCAAGGATTTTATCGTTGCGCGCTATCCGGAGCAGAAGGACTTCGCCTTCGAGAAGATCCCGCTGGACGACAAGAAGACCTACAAGCTGTTCTCCGACGGCCTGACGGAGTCGGTGTTCCAGTTTGAATCGAGCGGCATGCAGAAGATGCTGAAGGACGCGAAGCCCTCGCGTCTGGAGGATCTGATCGCGCTGAACGCGCTGTACCGCCCGGGTCCGATGGACCTGATCCCGACCTTCGTTGCGCGCAAGCATGGCAAGGAGGTGGTCGAGTACCCGCATCCGTTGACGGAGCCCGTGCTGGCCGAGACCTACGGCATCATGGTCTATCAGGAGCAGGTGATGCAGACCGCCCAGGTGCTGGGCGGCTACAGCCTCGGCGGCGCCGACATGCTGCGCCGCGCGATGGGCAAGAAGAAGGCCGAAGAGATGGCCATGCACCGCGAGATGTTCCGCAAGGGCGCCGCGGAGAAGGGCATCGACCAGGACAAGGCCGACGAGGTCTTCGACCTGATGGAGAAGTTCGCGGGCTACGGCTTCAACAAGTCGCACGCCGCCGCCTACTCGCTCTTGGCCTATCACACGGCCTGGCTGAAGGTGCATTTCACGGCGGAGTTCTTCGCCGCGAACATGACCATCGAATCGGACGACACCGACAAGCTCAAGGTGCTACTCAACGATGCCAAGCTGTTCGGCATCGAGTTCGAGCCGCCCAATGTCAACCTGGGCGTGCACCGCTTCGAGCCGCTGGGCCCGAAGCGCGTCAACTACAGCCTGGGCGCGGTCAAGGGCACCGGCGTCGGCGCGATCCAGGCGATCGTCGCGGCACGCAACGAGGGTGGGCCCTTCAAGAGCTTCTTCGATTTCTGCGTGCGGGTGGACCGCAAGCAGGTGAACAAGCGCGTGGTCGAGGCCCTGATCAAGGCCGGCGCCTTCGACGCGCTGGAGCCCGACCGCGCGCGCCTGCTGGCCAGCGTGGCCCTGGGCTATACCTATGCCGACAACCTGCAGGCCAACGCCAACCAGGGCGGCCTGTTCGACTTCGACGACAGCACCCATGGCTCCTCGACCGCGGAGCCGCCGCTGGTCGAGGTGGCGCCCTGGAGCATCAAGGAAAAGCTCAGCCTCGAGAAGACTGCGATCGGCTACTACCTCAGCGGCCATCTGTTCGACCAGAGCGGCGAGGAGGTGCGCCGCATGGTCAAGCGCCGCATCGCTGAGCTGCAGGACAGCCGTGAGCCGGTGATGGTGGCCGGCATCGTCAGCGACATGCGGGTGATCAACGGCAACCGCGGCCGGGTCGCGATCTTCAAGCTCGACGACAAGAGCGATGCGATCGAGGCAGTGGCCAACGAGGAGCTGCTGAACGCCAACAAGGAACAGCTGGCCGAGGACGAGCTGATCATCGTCTCGGGCAAGGTGCAGAACGATCGCTTCTCCGGCGGCCTGCGCATGAACATCCAGCAGATCTGGAGCCTGACGGCGGCGCGCGCGCGCTTCGGCCGCTATGTCTACCTGCCGGTCAAGAGCAGCTTGCCGCCGCTGGCCGAGGTCGTGAAGACCTGGCCGGCGCGCAAGGTGGAAAGCGAGCAGGGCACGGTCAGCCAGGGCCTGAAGGTGCAGACCCACCATTTCCTGGCCCAGGGCCAGGCCAGGCTGGATCTCGGCGAGGACAGCCGTTTCTGGCCCTGCGACGAGGCGCTGCAACGCTTTGCCGAGCTGAGCCCGGAGCCCGCACGCATCGTTTACGAGGTCGAGTAAGGGGCGTGACGAGGGCGCGTGTCCCCTGCTCCCGTCACATGAAGCGAGGGGTTGCATCGGACCGGGCTTCGCAGGATGCTTCGCGGCTCAGGGACTGGTGGCCGCATCAATCGCAGGCGTGCACACAGAAGGCAGGTCGGGAACCCCGGGGTTCCCGTGGCGTCTTGCGGGCGGCCGTAGCGGGCAAGGAGATGCCATGGACCAGTCTCGCTGGCGCGCCGGTGCAGGCCGTGCCGATCTTGGGCCACATCACACCGATCCCGGGCGCCATGCCTGCCTCTCGGACCTGCTGCGCCTGATGGATGCGGCCGAGGAGGCCGATGCCGGCAGCGATGGCTATCCGGTCCGCGGTCTACCGGTGTCCGCCGGCGCCGTGCTGTTTCGCGAGGGCAGTCCGGCCCAGTCCATCAGCTTCGTGACGCGCGGGGCCTTCAAGGTCTACCGCACCGCCGAGGACGGCTACGAGCAGGTGCTGAGCTTTGTCGGCCGGGCCGAGGTCCTGGGCTTCGACGGCCTGTGCCGTCGCCAGCATTCCAGCACAGCGGTAGCTCTGGAGGACGCCGCGGTCTTCACGCTGAGCAATGCCGAGATCCTGGGGCTGGAGACCCGGGTGCCGGCGCTGAACCGCATGCTGCACCGGGCCGCCAGCCGGCAGCTGCAAGGCTGCGGCGATGTGGTCGAGCTGATGGCGGCGGTGGCGGCCGAGGTGCGCCTGGCGCGTTTCCTGGTGCAGCTGTCCGATCGCATGCAGGCCTGCGGGCAGTCACCGCTGCGGCTGTTGCTGCGCATGTGCCGGCGCGACATCGCCAGCTATCTGGGCCTGGCCCATGAAACGATCAGCCGCTCCTTCAGCGCGCTGGTCGACTGGGGCTATCTGCAGGTCGACAACCGGGACATCGACATCCTCGACCTGGAGCGTTTGCGGGAGCTGGCGCGCAACACGCGCGGTCTGGTCGGCCTAAGCGTGCGGCGCCATGCGGATCCGGCCATCGCGGCGCGCACACCGGTCCGCTCCAACCCGGCGATCCGCCGGTCGCGGCGCGGCGATGCCCTCGATCTCACTTGATTTAGGGACATGCAAACCCTGCCCGCTTGCGTTCACTCAATGGCCAAACCCGGTTGAAAGGCATGCTGCCGGCCTGAGGTCGGCAAGAAGATGTGCGAGAACCGGGTGATCTGCATCGCTGATGAGGCATCGGCCCATGAAGGGGTCTATGCCCTGCTGCGCGAGGCCGGCTGGGAGGTCCATGTGGCGGCCAGCGAGGCCGCTGCGAACCGGCTGTTGCAGAGCCGGGACTTCCTGGTCGGGCTGCTGCTGGCGCTCGAGCCGGCCGAGGGCCAGCTGGAGCAACTGCAGGGTTTCGTGGAGATGCACAGCGCGCAGGCCTGGGTGGGCGCCTTCGGCCAGCGATCGCTGAGCTGCCAGACCTGCCAGCGCCTGATCCTCGATCACCTGTTCGACCATCACACCTTGCCGGCCGATGGCGAGCGCCTGCTCCAGACCCTGGGCCATGCCAGCGGGCATGCCGCGCTGCGCCGCGCCTCGAGCGCCGGGCCGCCGCCGCGGCTGGCCGACACGCCCATCGTCGGCCAGAGCCCGGCCATCGGCACCTTGCTGCGCCAGATCCGCCGCGTCGCCCAGGTCGATGCGCCGGTGCTGATCAGCGGCGAGAGCGGCAGCGGCAAGGAGCTGGCGGCGCAGGCGATCCAGAAATACTCGGCGCGGGCGGATCGTCCCTTCATCTCGATCAACTGCTGCTCGATCCCGGCCGCGCTGATCCAGTCGGAGCTGTTTGGCCATGTGCGCGGGGCCTTCACCGGTGCCGACCGCGACAAGCGCGGCCTGTTCGAAGCGGCGGACGGCGGCATCGTGTTCCTCGACGAGATCGGCGATCTGACGATGGAGCTGCAGGTCAATCTGCTGCGCGTGCTGCAGGAGCGCACCATCATGCGGGTCGGCACGACGCAGAGCCTGCGGGTGGATGTGCGCATCATCGCGGCCACCCACGTGGACCTGCAGGCGGCGGTGGCGGCCGGCACCTTTCGCGAGGACCTGTACTACCGGCTCAATGTGCTCCCCCTGCAGGTGCCGCCGCTGCGCGAGCGGCGCGGCGATATCGAGTTGCTGGCGCGCCACTTCTTCGACCAGTTCGCGACCGACCGCAGCCCCGGCCTGCGCGGCTTCAGCCAGCGTGCGCTGAGTGCGATGGCCGCGCATGACTGGCCCGGCAATGTGCGCGAGCTGATCAACCGCGTGCGGCGCGCGATGGTGATGGCGGAAGGGCGGGTGATCACGCCGGCGGACCTCGGTATCCAGCCGCCGGAACGCGAGGCGAACGGCTGGGAAGCGCTGGACGACGCCCGAACCGAGGCGGAGCGCGTCGCGATCTTCCTGAGCCTGAATCAGGCCGGCCAGAACGTCACGCTGGCGGCCAAGCAACTGGGCGTCTCGCGCGCGACCCTGTACCGCCTGATGGCCAAGCACGACATCGGCAATTGACGGTACCTCCGGATCTTCAAGCCGCAATATGTGTCATGGGCGAAACACCCGTCGCAAAGCCTTGCAACTGGCCGGGTCGTCCCGCCAAGTGACTGAATCCTGAGGGATTCCGAAGCGGTTGCTCGGGTCTCTCGGCCGGCCCCCGACGCGGCGGCCCAGCGCGGCGTCTCAGGCTTGAGACAACTCGAACCGGTCCGACGCGCATGGCGCAGCGCCGAGTCCCGGAGTCAGCAGAATTCTTCTTATGAATCAATGGTTTGGATTCGGAATCTGGCATGGCATCAATCCTGCATAGAGCTTGCCGGTTGGCCCTCGTGCCAATTTGCGCAGGACTCACTCACTCAACAAGCAAGGAGCGATCTATGACAACGATGAGAAAGACGGTCATCGCCGCAGCGATCACGCTGGCCTTTGGCGGTGCGAGTACGGTGTGGGCCAATCCGGTCAACAACAACAATGCTGACACGGCCGACTCGGTCACCCAGTCGGCGGCGGCGACCTCGACCCAGACGAACAACACCGGGCCGACGGCGAACGAGTATTCCAAGGCGGTGCAGGACAACAGCACCAGCACGGTCAACAAGACCAACAACAAGACGGTCAACAAGACCAGCACCAGCACGAAGACGGTCAGCAAGACCGACACCCGCACGACCAGCATCGACAAGTCGGGCGACAACCGCGAGAACTCCGGGCGCGCCGCGGCGGATGGTTCCGGCACGGCGGCCGCCAACAACGGCGCGACCAGCACCGCCAATCTGACCAACTCCTTCAACCACAGCAAGGCCGTCGCCAGCAGCAAGCTGGAAGGCTCGGTCTCCAATGTGACCGTGTATGGCATCGGCAATACCGCATCGAATGGCGGTAGTGTCAGCGGCGGCGCCGGTGGCAAGGGCGGCGCGGGCTATGGCGGCGATGGCCGCGGCGGTACCGGGGCCGGCGGTACTGGTGGCTCGGGCGGCTCGGCGGGCGATGGCGGCTACGGCGGCAATGGCGGCAGCGGCGGCGATGCCAACAACGGCAGTGCCTCGGCCGGCAATGCCCGCAATGGCAGCGCGATGAACGGCTCGGCACGCGCCGGCAGCGGTGGCGATGGCGGCTCGGCCCGCGATGCGAGCGGCGGCCGCGGCGGCAGCGCCGGCAGCATCGGCGGTTCGGCCGTCTCAGGCAATCTGCAGGACACCGGCCATGCGAACTCGGACAGCAAGGCCTCGGGCGGCAGTGCGTTGTCGGGCAGCAGGTCCTCGGGCGGTTCGACCGATGCCTACAACAAGTCCAGCGGCGGCAGCAGCGGCGTGGCCGGCATGGCCAAGGGCGGCTGGAGCGCCGCGGGCAGCCTGGCCGGTGCCGGCAGCGGCGGCGGCGGCGGCGGTGGAAGCGCCGGCAGCGGCGGCAATGGCACCGAAGGCGGCGGCGGCGGCGATGGCGGCGCGACCGGTGCCGGCACTGGCGGCGCGGGCGGCGCGGGGACCTCGGGCGCGGCGACCGCCTCCGGCGGCGCGGGCACGAACAGCGGCACCAGCAGCGGCGGCGCCGCCACCGGCAGCGCTACGGCCAGCGGCAGCACCAGCGCCAGCACCTCGTCCAGCACCGGCGGCGCGGGCAGCAGCGGCGCGGCGACCTCGACCAGCGGCAGCAATACCGGCACATCCTCCTCGTCCGGTGGTGCCGCGACCTCGACCGCGGGCAGCGGCGCGCAGGCCACCAACAACGGCGGCGGCGGCGGCTCGGGCGGCTCGGCCACCAATGGCAGCGCCACCAATGGCGGCGCCTCCACCTCGGCCTCGAATGGCAGCGCCACCGCCGGCAACGGCGCCACGGGCGCGGTCGGTGGCAGCGGTGGTCAGGGCGGCCAGGGCGGTGACGGCGCGGGCGGCCAGGGCGGTGCCGGCGCGGGCGGCGTCGGCAACGGTGCGACCGGCGGCGCTGGCGGCAATGGCGGCACGCTGGCGGTCAGCGCCGGGGTGTTCAACATGTCCAACGCGATGACCAGCGTCGGCATGTCGGCGGCCGGCATCATGGTGGCGGCACAGAACAGCGGCATGGCGGCCCTGGTGCAGCAAAGCGTCAACGTGCAGGCCAACCTGAACGTCGGCAAGTAGCAGCGCAAGCGGCTGGAAGCGCGCCATGCCGGGGCCGTTGTCCCGGCATGGCGCCACCTACGAGAAAGCAGGTGTGCCATGGGCAATCACCACAGGTTTGCGGTACTGCCGCTGTTTGCTTTGCTGGGTGGTCTGGCGGGTCAGGGGCTGGTGCTGGCGCAGGAGGTCCTGCAGACCCCCGCGGTCCCCAGCCCGGCGCTTGCCAACAACCCGCTGCAGGCGCGGCCGCTGGATGCGCAGCGGCTGGGCGGGCAGCGCGGCGGCACCGACACCTTCAACGACATGAGCCTGCGCGGCGTGGTGGCCGACAACCGCGCGGTCAATGTCTCGACCGGCGGCAACCTGGTCAGCCAGGGAGCCCTGTCCGGCATGTCGGGCGTGCCGATGCTGGTGCAGAACACCGGCAACAACGTGCTGATCCAGAGCGCGACCATCATCAATGTTCAGCTCAAGTAGCCAGCGGGGCCGCAGGATGACGATGAAGCAAGCGAACGCGCTGTGCTGCCTGATGTTTCTGGCGGGCGGTGCGTGGGCCGGTACCGTGGAGCCGCCGCTGCAGATCGGTGGCGCCTTCTCGGTGCCGACCACCAGCCTGCGCGAGCTGCGCTTTCGCTCGACGATCCGTCAGCAGTTCGACTTCAGCTGCGGCTCGGCGGCGATCGCCACCCTGCTGGCCCATCACTACCGGCACGGCGTCAACGAACAGACGGTGTTCGAGGGTATGTACCGGCATGGCGACCAGGAGAAGATCAAGCGCGAGGGTTTCTCGCTGCTCGACATGAAACGCTATCTGCAGACGCTCGGCTTCGAGGCCAACGGCTTCGAGGCGACGCTGGAGATGCTGGGCCGCGCCAACATCCCCGCGATCGCGCTGATCCAGGAGCAGGGCTATCACCACTTCATCGTCATCAAGGGCCTGCGCCAGGGCCGGGTGCTGATCGGTGATCCGTCCGGCGGCCTGCGCGCGATGAGCCAGGCCAGCTTCCAGCAGATCTGGACCAACCAGATCCTGTTCGTGATCAACAACCAGCAGGACCGGGCGCGCTTCAACCTGGATGCCGAATGGAAGATCGTGCCCCGGGCACCGACCGACCTGGCCATCAATCGCAACGGCCTGGGCTCGATGCTGCTGCCCAAGCTGGGCCCCGGGGATTTCTGAGTCGTGAAGGCCGGACGCATCATGAACACCTCCACCCGACGTCTGGCCTGCCTGGTTTCGCTGCTGGGCGGTGGCTGCATCGTGCCGCTGGGCCTGGCGCCACCGCTGTACAAGCCGGTGGGCGAGTTGTCGCGGCTGCCCCTGGCCGAGCTGCCCCGTATGCCCGAGCCTGCCGCAGCGCAGCCGGCCGAAGAGCCGGTTGTTGAAGCCGAGGCGCCTGCGGCCATCGATCCGATCCCGATCCCCGCAGCCCCTCCAGTGGCCGCGCGGGATGAAGATTTGCAACGCCGGCTGGTGCTGGCGATTCAGCGCATGGCGCCGGAGGAAACCGTCGAACGCGAGCCCGCGGCGCCGATGCCGGTTCGCGAGAAGACGCTGTCCGGCCAGGTCTCGCACATCCTGACGCGTAGCGATCCGGCGCGCCCGAACACCACCGATGTCGAGGCCGAGGGCCTGCCGGTGGCCGAGGAGCTCGAGGCAGTGGGCATGAATCCACGGCGGATCGCCGCGATGCTCGGCTTCGATCCGTCCGCGGAACGACCCAGGCCGGCGCCCCCTGAGGAGCCGGAAGCGCAGGAAAGACGCAAGGTTTCGCTGGCGGGCTCGATGCATCCGGTTGCACCACCGGCCGCATGGGACTTGAATCCGGCACCCGCTCCCGAGCTTCAAGCGGGTCCGCCAGCGATCCCCGACGCGCCGGAACCCCGGCACGCCAGCCTGCCGCCAGCACCGGCCGATCCGGTGCTGGCGCGCCTGCGCGATGGCGTGCCGAGGCTCGACCCGACCGTTCCCGCGCCGCCGGCCGTCAATCGCCTGTTGGCGGCGCCTCTGCCGGGCCATGGCTCGACGCCGCCGATTGCCCAGGTGGCGCTGCCGCTGGCCTGCGGCAGGGAAGGCGAGGAGCTGCCATCACGCAAGCCGGAGGAAGCGCCTTGCCGCCCGACGGCCAACGAGGCGCCGCGCCCGCCCGGCAGTCCGCGTCAGGCGCTGGGCGAGACCCGGCTGGCGCTGAACGGCCGTTCGCTCGACGCGATCCGTGGCGGCTTCAGCGGACCCAACGGCCTGCAGGTCTCCTTCGGCATCGAGCGCAGCGTCTATATCAACGGCGCCCTGGTCACGACCACCAGCCTGAACCTGAATGGCCAGGGCCAAGCCACCGGCGCTGCCGGCCAGAGCCTGGCCCTGATCCAGAGCGGCGCGGGCAACAGCGTGGCGCCACAGCTGCTGTTGCCCTCGGCGATGCCGGGCACGGTGATTCAGAACAGCTTGAACGACCAGCGCATCCAGGCGCTGACGGTCATCAATGCAACCGTCAACAGCATGCAGATGCTGCGCTCGCTGAACCTGCAGACGACGATTCGCGAAGGCGTGACCGACTCGCTGCGCCGCTAGCGCCGCACAGCCGCAGCGTGGGCGGCTAGAGATTCATCGGCATGCGCAGGGTCAGGGTGATGTCGGGCGTGTCCCGGGTCATGCCGGCGCCCAGGGTGAAGTTCAGCGTCTTCTTGGGGCCTAGGCGATAGGCATAGCCGAGCAGCAGGGTGCCGAGCTGCACGCGCACCGCGTCGGCCGCGGTCGTGCCGTTCTGCTTTGTCTTGCCGACCGAGCTGTGGTCGTAGCCGATGCTGAAGGACGAGCGTTCGTTCAGCGCCAGGCCCATGCCGAAATTGAAGCCCAGCACGCCGCCGGGCTGGATGCTGCCGAGCTCCTGCGGCCCGTCATTGGTCTTGCGCACGACGTTGTCGCGCTTGAAGCTGTGCAGATAGCTGATCGAGCCGAACAGCACCGCCGGGTCCGAGGGATAGAGCACGGTCAGGCTGGGCTGCAGGCCGTAGAAGCCCGAGCCGGTCGGCAGCTGCGCCTGCACGCCGTCGCGCAGGCCGTTGACGCTGTTGTTGGTCTCGACCTCGAAGGGGTCGCGGCCGGTGCGCGTCTTCAGGCGCAGGCCGGCCACATAGAAGGGCTTGTCGACCCCGCCGTCGTTGAGCTGATAGCGCATGCCCAGCTCGATGTCGCCGATGCCATGGCCGCTGGAATCGAAGGCGACATTGGTGGCGAAGCCCGTTTCCTTCAGGATCTCGCGGCCGATGCTGCTGTCGGAGCGCCGCACATAGGGCACGCGGGCCTCGATCTCGAGGCGGCTGCTGAGCCCGTAGCGCGCCGCCAGGGTGCCGGTGAAGGTGTTGCGCTTGACCTCGCGCACATCGATCACGCCGATCAGGATGGCGGGGATGATGGTGTAGCCCACCAGCGCGACGCGGTTGCTGGACGAGTAGGAGTACTGGAAGGAGGGCTCCAGCACCAGGCTGCGGTGCGGGGTCAGGATGCCGGACTGATCGAAGATCTGGGCCACATTGGCCGGCTGCGGGCTGTTGTCGCGCAGCGGTTCCACCTCGGCGGCGCGGGCGCCGGTATCGGCGGCCGGCTCGGCGGCGGCCACTACCTGCGTTCCGGTGCCGCGGCGCTCTGCCAGCGCTTCCAGGCCCAGCGCACGCAGGGCCTCCGACATGCGGGCTTCCTCATTGGCGATCGAGCGCTTCAGCGCATCCAGCCGCTGGGCCTGTTCGGCAAACTGGCGCCGCAGGGTCTCCAGGCGCTCGGACGAGAGCTCGGGGGGGCGGCCCGTAGCGGCAGGGACAGGGTGAGCAGGCCGGCCATCGACAGGCATAGCGGCAGCAGCGGAGCTGGGCTCATCGGGGTCTCCTCGCGCAGCGCGGGCTGCATGGGATGGCATGGGCATCGGCCGGATTCCCAACGCTAAAGGGTGGCGCGCGGCGGCCATTGCGTACGGTCAACGCCGCCCTGTTTCATTGCCCCGTGAAGCGCATTTGTCACTTGCTTCGGTGACAGCTGCTGGGCCGCGCGGCCCATCCGGCGGTTCATGCAAATCTCAGGCCGCATCGGGATGATCCGGGCATGCCGAGCAAACTTGTCGTCGTCACGCCCGCCGGGCGCGAGCATTACCTGGAGCTGCTGGCCCACCATCTGCTGAGCCAGCCCGGGCTGCACGAATGGCAGTTGTGGGACAACTGCCGCCGGGAGAGCGACCGGGTCTATCTGCGCCGCCTGGCCCAGCGCGACCCGCGCATCCGTGTCGTCTCCATCCCGGCCTTCGAGGGCTGCCATCGCAGCAGCAACCGCTTCTACCGCCGCTGCGACGACCCGCGCGCCTTCTACATCAAGATCGACGACGATGTGGTCTACCTGGAACCCGGCGCGCTCGAGCGGCTGCGCCAGACCGCGCGGGCGCAGCGCCAGGCGGCCCAGCTGCTGGGGCGGCCGGTGCCGCTGTGGTGGTCGGCCCTGGTGGTCAACAACGCGATCTGCAGCTGGCTGCTGAAGCACCACGCCAAGCTCGAGCTGCCGGAGCGGCTGAGCTGCCAGGCCTCGGACCCGCTCGGTGGAGCCTGCCCGGCGTTCGCCCTGCGTCTGCACGAGCGTTTCCTGGCCCAGGTGGAGCAGGGCCGGCTGGAGCCGTTCCGGGTGCCGGATTTCCCGGTCTCGCTGTCGCGCCTGTCGATCAACTGCCTGGGCTTCTGGGGTCAGGACGTGCTCAGGCTGGGCCAGCGCTTCTGTCCCGACGATGCCGACGAGGAGGAATGGCTGTCGGCGGTGTTGCCCTCGCTGACCGGGCGCCATGGCTGCGTGGTCGGCGATGTGCTGGTGGCGCATTTCGCCTGCGAGGCGCAGGAGCAGGCCCTGCTGCGCTCCGGTCTGCTGGAGCGCTACTACGCGCTGGCCGGGCGGCCGGTGCCGGACTATCCGCTGCAGGGGCTGAGCCTGCCGCAGCGCCTGCGGCGCTGGTTACGGGCGAGGCAGCGGCGCCACAAAGCGGGTTTGGTGGCCGGCATCGGGTGAGATCGGATGATCGGGGGCTGTATCTGGACGTAAGCTGGCGGGGTGTCGCAGCAGCCCAGTACATCCTTCGGCAGCCCCATCCCCATCACTGGCCTGATCCTGACCGGCGGCGGCGCCCGTGCGGCCTACCAGGTCGGCGTGCTGGCGGCGCTGGCGCAGCTGCGGCGCGACGCGGGTGTCGGCGGCCCGACCGGGCTGAACCCCTTTCCGATCATCGCCGGCACCTCGGCCGGCGCGATCAATGCGGCGACCCTGGCCTGCATCGCGGACGATTTCGACGCCGCGGTCGACGGGCTGATGCATATCTGGCAGAACATCCATGTCGAGCAGGTCTATGCGGCCGATTCGCTGGGGGTGATACGCACCGGCGCGCGCTGGATGACGATGATGAGCCTGGGCTGGGCGCTGGCGCGCTGGAAGCGCAGCCGGCCTCGCAGCCTGCTGGACAACGCGCCGCTGGGCGATCTGCTGCGGCGCTGGGTGCGGCTGGAGCGGCTGGAGAAGATGCTGGACCAGGGCCATATGCGGGCGCTGGCGATCAGCGGCTCCAGCTACACCTCGGGCCAGCATGTGACCTTCTATCAAACCCATGCGCCGATCGCGCCCTGGCAGCGCTCGCAGCGCCTGGCGGTGCGCACGCGGCTGAGCATCGAGCATCTGCTGGCCTCCTCGGCCATTCCCTTCATCTTCCCGGCCGAGCAGCTGGAACTGGATGGCCAGCCGGAATGGTTCGGCGACGGCTCGATGCGCCAGAGCGCGCCGATCTCGCCGGCCGTGCATCTGGGCGCCGAGCGGGTGCTGGTGATCGGCGCCGGCCGCATGCATGAGCCGCCGGGGCGGCGCGAGGTGATCAACGAGGGCCATCCCAGCATGGCCCAGATCGCCGGCCATGCGCTGTCCAACATCTTCCTGGACGCACTGGCGGTCGATGTCGAGCGGCTGCAGCGCATCAACCATACCCTGTCGCTGCTGCCGCCCGAGGCGCGGCGCAACACGCCGCTGCGCCCGGTCGAGGTGCTGGTGATCGCGCCCAGCCGGCGCCTGGACGAGCTGGCGGCCGAGCACCAGGGCAGCCTGCCACCCAGCATGCGCGGGCTGCTGCGCAGCGTCGGCGTGGCCGGCGAAGGCAAGGGCGCCAGCGGTTCGGCGTTGACCAGCTATCTGCTGTTCGAGCCGGCCTTCACCGGCGAGCTGATCATGCTGGGCATGGCCGACACCCTGGCGCGCCGCGCCGAGGTGCAGCGCTTCTTCGGCTGGCCGGCCCAGGCGCCGACGGTCGATCCGGCCGCGATGCGGCGCCGGCGCGCCGGCTTCGTTGAGAGCATCCCGGGCTGAGGCGCCCCGGATCTGCTATGCCCCTTTTGGCGGGCATCTGATCGCACCGCGCAGCGCCGGGGCGGCATAGCATGCATGCCGTGACAGGGAGCCCGATCGATCATCATCTTGAGCAAAGGAACCCGATCATGAGTGAAGCATTGAGCATCGTCCTGGTGCATGGTTTCTGGGGCGGCGCGGCGCACTGGAGCAAGACCATCGTCGAACTGGCGCGCCTGGGGCATCAACGCCTGCGCGCGGTCGAACTGCCGCTGACCGCGCTGGCCGATGACGCCGAGCGCACCCGCAAGATGGTGGCGCAGCAGCCCGGGCCGGTGCTGCTGGTCGGCCATTCCTATGGCGGCGCGGTGATCAGCCAGGCCGGCAATCTGCCGCAGGTGCAGGGCCTGGTCTTCATCGCGGCCTTCGCGCCCGATGCCGGCGAAAGCCCGGGTGGCATCACCCATGCGCGGCCGCCCGCCGCGATCGCCAATATCGAGCCGGACAGCGACGGCTACCTCTGGGCCCGCCACGACAAGTTCCATGAAAGCTTCTGCCAGGACCTGAGCGCGGACGAGGCGCTGGTGATGGCGGTCACGCAGAAGGCGCCGCTGGCCGGCACCTTCGGCGACACGATCGATGTGCCGGCCTGGCGCCACAAGCCGAGCTGGTACCAGCTCTCGACCGAGGACCGGATGATCCATCCGGACAACCAGCGCCACATGGCCGAGCGCATGCAGCCACGCAAGCTGCTGAGCCTGCCGGCTAGCCATGCCTCGCTGGCCTCGCGGCCGGCCGAGGTGGCGGCGCTGATCGACGAGGCGGCGCGGGCGCTGGCGGGCTGATCGACGAGGCGCGCCTTCAGCCGCTGGATGCCGAGGCGGTTGCCGCGGGCGGCGCCTCCTCCAGCGCCCGCCCGCGCACGCGCAGGCCGGCGTCGGAGAGGCGCCGCGCCAGCGCCGGGCCGATGCCGCGCACGCGGCGGCGCAGCTCGGCCCAGTCGGCGAACGGGCCCTGGGCGCGTGCCGCCAGCAGGCGCTCGGCCAGTTGCGGGCCGATGCCCGGCAACGATTCCAGCTCGGCGCGGTCGGCCTGATTGAGTTCCAGCAGATGGGGCTGCGCCCACAGCCAGCCCGGCGCCAGCAGCGCCATCGCGAGCCACCGGCGCCGGCATGTTTTCATCTTTCTTCAGTCACCCAGCTGGGCCTGGACCATCGCGGCATAGGCGCCGTCGCGCGCCAGCAGCTCGGCATGGCTGCCGGACTCCAGCACGCGGCCGTCGGCCAGCACATGGATCGCATCGGCCGCGCGCACGGTGGACAGGCGGTGCGCGATCAGGATCAGGGTCTTCTTGCCCTGCCACTGGTCCAGCGCCTGCTGCACCGCGCGTTCGCTCTCGGTGTCCAGCGCCGAGGTGGCCTCGTCGAACACCCAGACCGGTGCATCCTTGTAGAGAGCGCGCGCGATCGCCAGGCGCTGGCGCTGGCCGCCGCTGAGCTTGCTGCCGTTGGCGCCGACATTGGTTTCCAGACCCTGCGGCAGGCCCTGCACGAAGTCCCACAGATGGGCGGCGCGCAGCGCCTGTTCCAGCTTGGCCTCGTCGCGCGGCTGGGCATAGGCGACGTTGTCGGCCACCGAGCTGTCGAACAGCACGATGTCCTGCGACACCACCGCGAACTGGCGGCGCAGCTCGGATTTCTTCAGCTCGGTGATGTCGAGGCCGTCCAGCAGGATGCGGCCCGCATCGGGCCGGCCGAAGCCCAGCAACAGATGGATCACCGAACTCTTGCCGGCCCCGGAGGCGCCGACCAGGGCGGTGGTCTTGCCGGCCGGGATCAGCAGGTCCAGGCCGTTCAGCGCCGGCTTGTCGGCGCCGGGGTATTGCAGGCGCACCTGCTGCAGCCGCAGTTCGCCCTGCACCGGGCCGCGCAGCTCGCGCTGACCGGCGTCGGGCTCGGCCGGCAGATCCAGCAGCTGCAGGCAGCCGCGCGCCAGCACGGTGGCGTTGGTGATCGGTGTGGCCAGGTCGCTGAGGTGGCGCAGGCGCGAGATCAGCAGCAGCAGCGCGGTGATGTAGGCGACGAACTCGCTGGCCGAGGCCTGTTCGCTGCGCGCCTGCAGCAGCGCGATGCTGGCGATCAGCGACAGCCCGACGCTGGCCACCAGCTGCGACAGCGGCTGGTTCAGCGCGCCGGCGGCGGCCTGCTTCAGCGAGTTGCGGCGCACCTCCATGGAGATATCGGCAAAACGCTCGCGCTCATGGTTGGCCGCGTCGAAGCTGCGCACGACGCGCCAGGCGCGGGTCACGTCGTCCACCTTGGCTGCCAGGTTCATCTGCGCGTCGTAGCTGAGCGTGCCCATCTTGCGCACCCGCAGGTTGACCTTCTTGACCACGAAGGCCATGGCCGGCAAGGTCACCATGGACATCAGCGTCAGCTTCCAGTTCAGCGCAAACAGGTAGACCAGCATGGCGACGGCGGGCAGGCCGTCGCGCAGCAGGGTGCCCAGGGTATGGCCCAGCATCGAGAGCGACTGCTGCGGGTCGTTGATCACCTTGGTGACCGCCATGCCGGGCTGCAGGCTGGTATAGACGCTGGCGTCGGCGCGCAGCAGGGCGTTGACCAGGGCCTGGCGCAGGTCGTTGACGCTGCGCAGCACGGTCCAGTTCAGCAGGTACTGGCCGGCGAAGCTGGCCAGGCCGCGCACCACATACAGGCCGATCAGGGTGATCGGTACCCACCAGATCGAGAAGGTCTCCTGCTCGAAGCCGGGCTTGAACACGCGCTTGAGCAGCTCCGGGATCAGCGGCTCGGTGGCCGCGGCGGCCAGGTAGGCGAGCAGGGTCAGGGCCACGCCCAGGCGGTAGGGGCGGACAAAGACCAGCAGGCTTCGGAGGGTGGCTTTCGTGTCCGGGACGGCTGACATCAAGGCTGGCGGCCCGAGGGCCGGGTGAAGCGGGAGCGGTATTGTCGCCTCGATTGCCGGCTTGGCCGCCCGCGCCATGGCCCGATAATCATGCGCCGGTGCCGCCTCGGGAAGGTGGCGCGAACCGCTTCAACCGCCTCGAGACCCGATCCGATGAGTTCCCTGTTTCTTCGCAATCTCGCCGAACATCAGCAACTGATGGCCGGGCTGCATGCCCTGGAGCCGGCCGTCCAGTCGGCCGGGCAGCAGCTGGCGCGCATCCTCGGCGCGGGCGGCAAGCTGATGTTCTGCGGCAACGGCGGTTCGGCCGCGGACAGCCAGCATCTGGCATCCGAGCTGACCGGGCGCTTCATCAAGGACCGGCGCCCGCTGGCGGCGATCGCGCTGAGCACGGACAGTTCGGCGCTGACCTGCATCGGCAACGACTATGCCTTCGACCAGGTGTTCGCCCGCCAGCTGACGGCGCTGGCACGCAGCGGTGACGGCCTGGTCGCGATCTCCACCTCGGGCAATTCGGGCAATGTGCTGCGGGCGGTCGAGGCGGCCAGAGTCCTGGGCGTCTTCACGCTGGGCCTGCTGGGCCGCGATGGCGGCCAACTGGCCGGGCTCTGCGACGCGGCCATCATCGTGCCGCATGCGGTGACGGCCCGCATCCAGGAGGCCCATATCCTGATCGGCCATACCTTGTGCGGCGTGATCGAAGCCGAGATGGGCCTGGACTGAGATGGGCGCTTCCGACATGAAGACGAATGCCGCAGGCTTGCCCGGCCGCGAGTTGCTGGCCCAGCGCCGCGTGCTGGTGGTGGGGGATGTGATGCTGGACCGTTACTGGTACGGCGCGGTGGATCGCATCTCCCCGGAGGCGCCGGTACCGGTGGTGCGGGTGGAGCGCGAGGAGGAGCGCCTGGGCGGCGCGGCCAATGTGGCGCTCAACGTCAAGGTCCTGGGCGCGCGCGCGACCCTGCTGACCGTGGTGGGCCAGGACGAGCCCGCGCGCCGGTTGCGCGAGCTCCTGCATGCGCAAGGGGTCGAGACCGCGCTGCGCGACGACCCCAAGCTCAACACCATCGTCAAGCTGCGCGTGATCGGCCGCGCCCAGCAACTGATCCGCGTGGACTTCGAGAACGAGCCCGACCATGAGGTGCTGGGCGAGATGCTGGATGCCTTCCAGGAGCAATTGGCCCGGCATGATGTGGTGCTGTTCTCCGACTATGGCAAGGGCGGGCTGACCCATATCCCGCGCATGATCGAGCTGGCCCGTGCCGCCGGCAAGCCGGTGCTGATCGACCCCAAGGGCCGCGACTACCGCCGCTATGCCGGCGCCAGCGTGATCACGCCGAATCGCGCCGAACTGGCACAGGTGACCGGCGCCTGGGGCGACGAGGCCGAACTGCTGCGCAAGGTGGGGCAGCTGCGTTCGGACATCGATGTCGGCGCGGTGCTGCTGACGCGCTCGGAGGAGGGCATGACCCTGTTCGACGCCGAGGGCGTGACCCATGAGCCGGCGCGTGCGCGCGAGGTCTTCGACGTCACCGGCGCGGGCGACACCGTGATCGCCACCCTGGCCGTGCTGCTCAGCGCCGGCCTGCCGCTGAGCCAAGCGATGCGCCTGGCCAACAAGGCGGGCGGCATCGTGGTTGGCAAGTTCGGCACCGCGACGGTCAGCTACGAGGAGCTGAGCGCATGAGTCCCCGCCCGGCCACCCCGAAGGGGGCTCGCGCCGCAGTGCGAAGCCCGGAGATTACCCAATGAGCACGGCGACGCCGAGCTGGGCGCTGGAAGACAAGCTGATCGACGCCGCGACGCTGAGCGACGAGGCCCTGGCGCAGCGCCTGGCCCGGCTGCCGCGTCCCCTGGTCTTCACCAACGGTGTATTCGACGTGCTGCATCGTGGCCATGTCAGCTATCTGCATGCGGCGCGCCAGCTGGGCGGCAGCCTGATCGTGGCCGTCAACACCGATGCCTCGGCGCGCGGCCTGGGCAAGGGGCCGGAGCGCCCGCTGAATCGGGATGTAGACCGCGCCCTGGTGCTGGCCGGCCTGGCCGGCGTCGATGCCGTGACCTTCTTCGCCGAGGCGACGCCGGTGGCCCTGCTGGCGCGGGTGCGGCCCGACATCTATGTCAAGGGCGGCGACTACGACATGGAGACGCTGGAGGAGACGCGGCTGGTGCGCTCCTGGGGTGGCCGCTCGCTGGCGATCCCCTTTGTGCAGGGCTACTCGACCACGGCCCTGGTGCACAGCATCCGCGGGACGCCGGCCCGATGAGCGGGACGCGCAAGGCCGCCTTCCTGGACCGGGACGGCGTCATCAACATCGACCATGGCTATGTCTACCGCTGGGAGGATTTCGAGTTCGTGCCCGGGGCGGTGGCGGCGATGCGGCGCCTGCAGGAGGCCGGCTATCTGCTGGTGGTGGTGACCAACCAGTCGGGCATCGGCCGCGGCATGTATGGTGAGACCGATTTCCAGCGCCTGAGCGCGCAGCTGCACGAGCATCTGGCGGCGCAGGGCGTGCGGCTGGCGGCGATCGAGCATTGCCCGCATCTGCCGGATGCACAACTGCCGGTCTACCGGATCCGCTGCGACTGCCGCAAGCCGGCGCCCGGCATGCTGTTGCGGGCCGCCCGAGTGCTGGATATCGATCTGGGCGGCTCGGTGATGTTCGGCGACAAGGCCTCGGACATCGAGGCGGCCCAGGGCGCCGAGGTCGGCCGGGCTTTCCTGTTGACGCCCAACGGGCAGGGACCGCTGCCCGAATTGCCGCCGGGGTTAGAAGCCAGCATCGCTCAAAGCCTGGCTGCCGCGGTGGACCAACTGCTCACGCGGCGTTAGCCGGCGGCTGCGCGGATCGGGCGGCGCGCCTTGGCCAGCAGGTCGGCGGTCGCCTCGGCCCAGGACATGCGCGGCGTGGCGCGGATCAGGGCCTCGCGCTCGCGCAGCAGGGGCTGGTCCTGGATGAACTGCACCAGCTTGGCGTAGATGTCGTCGACATCCAGCGGATCGAAGAAGCCCGCATGCTCGCCCGCCGCTTCGGGGATCGAGGCGGCATGGGAGGCCAGGCAGAACTTGCCGTAGCTGACCGACTCGGCCGCCGGCAGGCCGTAGCCTTCGATCAGCGACGGGAACACGGTGAAATGGCAGGCCCGGTACAGCGCGTCGAGCTCCTCGTCGGATGCATTGCTGACGAAGCGCACGCGTTCCTGCAGCACGGGCTTGGCCTTCAGGATCTCGTTCAGCGCCTGGTACTTCTTGTTGACGCTGCCGACCACCACCAGTTGCAGCCCGGCATCCTGTCGGGTCTCGATCACCCGGGCCCAGGCCTGCAGCAGGCGCGCCTGGTTCTTGGATTCGGCCACGCGGCCGACCGTCAGCAGGTAGCGGTCCGGCGTGAGCCCAGCGGGCAGCGGCGCCTTGGCCACGCCTTCCGAATTGATGTGCTGCCCGAAGAGGGACTTCTCGATCGGCTTCTCGGCGCCGGTGAACTCCAGCATGTACTTGCGGATCTCGCCCCGGTTGTATTCCGAGCTGGTGAAGAAGCGGTCGAAGGCCCGGAAGCTCTCCTTGATGAACTGGGTGAAGATCCGGCTCTCGCTGGACTTCTGAATGAAGCCGACCGGGATCACGTCGTGCAGCAGGATCTGCGCCGAGATGCCATGCTGGCGCTTGAGCTGCTCGATGTTCTGCACATAGCCGCCGATGATCCAGCTGCGGCCGACATTCAGCAGCACGTCGCCCGGCTTGAACTCGGGCGCGGGCATGCGGCGCTGGAACAGCAGCTGGGTGATGTAGAACTGCAGCGCGCTCGCGGAGGTGTGCCAGTAGTACTTGGCGGGCTTGTCGCGGTACTTGTCCTGGTAGTCCTTCCACGGCCTCAGGCGCGCATTCGGGCACAGGCGATAAAGCCGCGCGGCATCGGGCTCGATCTGGCCGGAGAGCAGGGCGCCCATGTACTCGACCACCTCGGGGGCCACCAGGCTGACCCGCTTGCAGGCGCGGCCGTGGAACATGATGAACTTGACGCCCTTGTCGAGGGAATGCAGCGCGTAGTTGAGGTGCACGCGCTGGATGCCGGTGACGTTCGAATGCTTCTTGACCCACAGGATCAGATCCGTGAGGTCCAGATAGATCGTCGGCGTGCTGGCTGGGGGCTGGAGGCTCATGGTCGGGAAAGTGGGTCGTGAGTGGCGAGCGGGGCGGCCATGCTCGCGAGCACCTGCCGGACCACCTCGGCCGGCTGGATGTCGGCCAGCTGTGGCGCCTGCAGCAGCTTCAGCATCTCGGGGTCATGGGGCAGCGGGGGGCGCGGGCCGAGCAGCACCCAGCTCGGCGTGCAGACGCCCGCGGCGATGTTGGTGGCGCCGGTGTCGTTGCCGATGCAGACCGTGGCCAGCGACATGGCCGCCACGGTGTCGGCGGCGCTGCCATCGGTGACGGCCAGCGCGCGGCCGCGGAGTTCGGCCGGGATGCCGCCGAGGATCTCCTCGGCCAGTTCGGCCTCGAGCGGGCCGCCGGTGAGGAACACGCCGCCTCCGGACTCGATCAGCAGGGTGGCCAGCGCGGAGAAGTTGGCGGCGCCCCATTGCTTGCAGGGCTCGGAGGAGCCGATCGCCAGCGCATACAGGGGGCGGGGCAGGCCGGCCAGGCGCTCGCTCATCCGCGCCACGGCATCGGGCCGCACACTGATGCGGGGCACGATGGGGGCATCACAGAAGCCCTGGGTGATCGCGAAGCGGGTGGCCTCGTGATAGCTGCGGACATCCGGGCCGTCGTAGAAGTCGATCCAGGGCGTCTTGCTCAGCATCAGCCGCTGCAGCCAGGTCGCGCCGTAGCCGATGCGTTGGCGGATGCCGGCCCGCCAGCAGACGATGACCGTACGGCCCGGATGGTCCGAGAACATGATCATCCGGTCGAAGCGGCTCGGTGCCAGCTCGGCCCCCAGGCGCATCAGGCCCGGCAGGCCGCTGTGGCGGCCGCGGCGGCGCTCGACGCGGCGGGGCCGGCGGTCGAAGTCGACCACCTCGCGCAGCCAGGGCTCATGGCCGATCAGGTCGCGGGCCATCGCGGTCGGCGGGGCGATGAGGGTGATCTGGCCGTCGCGGCTCTGCTCGGCGATGCAGCGCAGGTACTGCGCATGCCAGACCAGATCTCCCATGCCGTTGAGCTGGATCTGGACGGCCGTGTGCGGGCGGGTGTCGATACTCATGTGAAAAGAGCTCAAGCAAACAGGCGGACGGCCGCATGCCGCGCGTTCATTCGCGCCAATGATCCGCAATCCACGGCGCCGGCTTGGCGCGCCGCCAGTTGCCGTTGTTGCGGCCGGCCAGCGCGTCGGGCGGGTTCACCACGCCGTGGAAGATCAGGATGCGCGCGCCGGCCGGGATGGCGGGCGCGCGGAGATAGTTCAGCGGCCAGCGCGGGATGCAGTGGTACTTGTAGCTGGCGCACCAGGACCCGTCCCAGTACTGCAGCAGGCCCTTTTGCTGCATCTCGTCCGAGAGGTAGGCCTGCTCGTTGCGGAACTTCTGGCGGATCGCGTCGAACTCGCGGCGGAACTTGGCCAGCAGTTCGGGGTACTTGCCGATCTCGAAGCGGTAGACCGAGGAATTGCCGGTGATGCGCCAGGGGCGCTTCCAGTCGTGGATGATCAGGAACTCGCCCGGCACCTCGAAGAAGGGCGTGATGTCGTCCACGATCACGACGTCCAGGTCGAGGAAGAGGGCGGTGCCCTGCAAGCCGTGCAGATCGGCCTCGAAGGTGGTCAGCTTGGTCCAGCCGCGCTCCGGGCTGCCGGGCGGCAGCGCCAGCGGCGGGATCGGCAGGCATTCGACCTCGGCGCGCACGCCCTCGCTGAGGTCGGTCAGGCAGACAAAACGAAACTCGCCACGCAGGTGGCGGCGCACCATCGCGTAGAGGCGGTTGACATACTCGGGGCCGTACTTGGTGCCCCATTTCATGCACAGGATGACGCGCTCAGAGCTCTTCGACATGACGCGGGGGATAGGTGTCCCAGTTGAGGCAGCCGGGGCATTGCCAGAAATAATGCTGGGCCTCGAAGCCGCAGGCGGCGCAGCGGTAGCGCTGCAGCGGACGCACCGCGCGGTCCAGCGCGGCGCCGACCAGCGGGGCTTCCTCCTCGCTGAGCCTGGCGCCGCTGTGCGTCAGCAGCGCGCGCGCGGCCGACAGGCTGGGTTCGGCGCGCAGATGTTCCAGCAGGCGCTGGCGCTGCGCGCTGGTGGCGGGCTCCAGGCGCGCGATGGCGGCCAGCAACTGCATGCCGGGGCTGCGCTGGTACTGGGCCTGCAGGGTGGCCAGGGCCTGGTTGCCTAGGCCGGCGGCCAGGGCGGCTTCGGCATAGTCGCGCGCGACCAGGTGGAAGGATTCGGGGTTGGCGCTCAGCAGGCCGGCATAGGCGGCCATTGCCTGTTCGGGCTGATCGCGCCGCGCCAGCAGCTGGCCGGCCAGCACATGGGCGCGCGCGGCGCGTGGCGCCACCTTGCGCGCCTCGGCCAGCAGGGCCTGGGCCTCGGCATCGTCACCGCGACCCTGGGCCTCCAGCGCCAGCTCGCACAGGTAGTTGGCGATGCGCGCGGCGAAGGAGCCGCTGCCGCCCTGCTCGAGGTGGCGCGCCACCTCGGCGGCCTTGCGCCATTCGCGCGAGCGTTCGTAGAGCGAGAGCAGGGCCAGCTCGGCCTCGGTCTCGAAGGGCGTGCCCTGCAGCTGGCCGAAAGCCTCCTCGGCGCGGTCGAACAGGCCGGCCTTGAAGAAGTCCTGCGCCAGCGCATGCTGGGCGCGTTCGCGTTCGCTCTTGGGCAGGTCGCCGCGCTGCAGCAGATGCTGGTGCACCCGCACCGCGCGCTCATATTCGCCGCGGCGGCGGAACAGATTGCCGAGGGCGAAATGCAGCTCCGAGGTGTCGGGGTCGTTCTGCACCGCCTCGATGAAGGCATCGATGGCCTTGTCCTGCTGCTCGTTGAGCAGCAGGTTCAGGCCCTTGAAGAAGGTCTTGGGGGCATCGCGCTGTTCGCGCTTCCATTGGCGCGTGTCCAGCTTGGAGGCCAGCCAGCCCAGGGCGAAGGCGATCGGCAGCGCGATCAGCAGCCAGCGCAGGTCAAAGTCCATCGCGCACCACGCCGGCGTTGGGGGTCGGAGGTTCCGCTGTGGCGCCGGCCGGAGTATCAGGCGGGAACTGCTGCTGGCGCTGGGCCACGCGGCGGTGCTTCCACCAGGCCGGCACCATCGCCAGCACGCCCAGGGCGGCGCCGCAGCCGAAGGCCAGCAGCACGATGATCACCATCGGGGCATGCCACTCGTGGCCGAAGAACCAGCGCACCTCGACCTCCTGGCTGTTGTTCAGCGCGAAGGCGAAGAGGGCAAAGAAGATGAAGGCCCGGAAGAGCCAGACGAAAACTCGCATTGCGCGGATTCTAGGCGCCGTCGGACGCCCGGCGGCTCAGTCAGCGTGCGTCGCTGTCGTCGGCCGGCAACTGGATGTCGACCGCCTCGCGCAGGGCCTTGCCCGGCTTGAAATGGGGCACCAGCTTCTCGGGGATCAGCACCTGGGCGCCGCTGCGCGGATTGCGGCCCATGCGGGGCGGGCGGCGGTTGATCGAGAAGCTGCCGAAGCCGCGGATCTCGATGCGGTGGCCCTTGGCCAGCGCGTCGGACATCGCGTCCAGGATCGTCTTGACCGCGAACTCGGTGTCGCGCTGGGTCAGCTGGCCAAAGCGCTCGGCCAGGTGGGCAACAAGGTCGGAACGGGTCATGACGATGGAATTCTTGTAGAAGGGTGGTTCGGAAGAAGAGCAGGCTCGCCCTCGGATGAGTGGCGAGCCTGCGGATCACCGGACCCCGGGGCCCGTGAGGGCTCCGGGGTCGCAGAACAGGGATTAGTTGTTCTGGTTGTCCAGCTTGGCGCGCAGCAGGGCGCCCAGGCTGGTCGTGCCGGCGTTCTCACGCTCGGACGTGGCCGACAGGCGCTGCATGGCTTCCTGTTGGTCGGCGCTGTCCTTGGCCTTGATCGACAGCTGGATGTTGCGGGTCTTGCGGTCGATGTTGACGATGATGGCCGTCACTTCGTCGCCTTCCTTCAGCACGTTGCGGGCGTCTTCCACGCGGTCGCGGGAGATTTCCGAAGCGCGCAGGTAGCCGGTGACGTCTTCGGCCAGATCGATCTCGGCGCCACGCGCGTCGACGGTCTTGACCTTGCCGGTCACGGACATGCCGCGGTCATTGACCGAGGTGT
The DNA here is from genome assembly GCF_015624425.1 of Roseateles sp. DAIF2. Taxonomy (NCBI): domain Bacteria; kingdom Pseudomonadati; phylum Pseudomonadota; class Betaproteobacteria; order Burkholderiales; family Sphaerotilaceae; genus Roseateles; species Roseateles sp. DAIF2. The sequence continues at coordinate 2,722,512 of NZ_CP049919.1, forward strand.
AGCTGGTGAACGGGTCGGCGTCCAGCTGCTTGATGCCCAGCGAGATGCGCTCGCGCTCGACGTCCACGGCCAGCACGATGGCTTCGACTTCCTGGCCCTTCTTGAAGTTGCGCACGGCAGCTTCGCCAGTCTCTTGCCAGGACAGGTCGGACAGGTGCACCAGGCCGTCGATGCCCTGGGCCAGACCCACGAACACGCCGAAGTCGGTGATCGACTTGACCGGGCCCTTGACCTTGTCGCCGCGCTTGACGTTCTCGGCGAACTCTTCCCAAGGATTGGCCTTGCACTGCTTCATGCCCAGCGAGATGCGACGCTTGTCTTCGTCGATCTCCAGCACCATGACTTCGACCTCGTCGCCCAGCGAAACGATCTTCGAGGGAGCGACGTTCTTGTTGGTCCAGTCCATTTCGGAGACGTGCACCAGGCCTTCGATGCCCGGCTCGATCTCGACGAACGCGCCGTAGTCGGCGATGTTGGTGACCTTGCCGAACAGACGGGTGCTGGTCGGGTAGCGGCGCGAGACGCCGAACCACGGGTCGTCGCCCAGCTGCTTCAGGCCCAGCGAGACGCGGTTCTTCTCGGCGTCGAACTTCAGGACCTTGGCGGTCAGTTCCTGGCCGACCTGAACGACTTCGCTCGGGTGGCGGACACGGCGCCATGCCATGTCGGTGATGTGCAGCAGGCCGTCGATGCCGCCCAGGTCCACGAACGCACCGTACTCGGTGATGTTCTTGACCACGCCCTGGACGATCGCGCCTTCCGACAGCGTTTCCAGCAGCTTGGCGCGCTCTTCACCCATGGAGGCTTCCACCACGGCGCGACGCGACAGCACAACGTTGTTGCGCTTGCGGTCGAGCTTGATGACCTTGAATTCCATGGTCTTGCCCTCGAACGGGCTCATGTCCTTCACCGGGCGGGTGTCCAGCAGCGAGCCGGGCAGGAAGGCGCGGATGCCGTTGACCAGGACGGTCAGGCCGCCCTTGACCTTGCCGGAAACGGTGCCGGTCACGAAGTCGCCGGACTCCAGCGCGGTTTCCAGGGCCAGCCAGGAAGCCAGGCGCTTGGCCTTGTCGCGCGACAGGATGGTGTCGCCGTAGCCGTTTTCGATGGCGTCGATGGCCACCGAGACGAAGTCACCGACGTGAACTTCCAGTTCGCCCTGGTCGTTCTTGAATTCGTCGATAGGGACGTAGGCTTCCGACTTCAGGCCGGCGTTCACCACCACGAAGTTGTAGTCGATGCGCACGACCTCGGCCGAGATGACCTCGCCGGAGCGCATGTCGGCTTTTTGCAGCGACTCTTCGAACAGAGCGGCGAAGGACTCACCACCGGTGGCGTTTTGGGTTTGGGACATGGTGTCTGCGGGCGGACCCGCGGGTTAGGTTGTTGAGTTCGCCGCCCTCGATGAACTGACGTTCGGAGGGAAGGGCGGCGGGCCCGGGTAAAGACCGTTCAGCCTTGCGAACCGAACGGCCGGCGCTCCCGCCACCAAGCCAGCACCAGGTCCCTCGATTCCTCGATGGTCTGGGCCGAATTGTCCAGCGAAAGCGCGTCTGGCGCGGCCTGCAGCGGCGACGCGCTGCGACCCTTGTCGCGCGCATCGCGTGCCTCAAGATCCGCACGCAAGTCCGCGATATTAGCCGAAATTCCCTTGGAAATCAATTGCTTATGGCGGCGCTCGGCGCGCGTGGTGGCGCTCGCCGTCAGGAAGACCTTGAGCGGCGCGGCCGGGAACACCATCGAGCCCATGTCGCGCCCGTCGGCCACCAGGCCCGGCAGGCGGCGGAAGTCCAGCTGCAGCTGGTTCAGCGCGGTGCGCACCTCGGCATGCACCGCGACCCGCGAGGCCATCAGGCCGGTGGCCTCCTGGCGCAGCGCGTCGCTGACGTCCTCCTCGTCGAGGAAGGCGCGGCCCTGCTCGAAATGCAGGTCCAGGCCGGCCGCGACCCGGGCGACCGCCGGGCCATCGTCCAGGTTGATGCCGGCGCGGCTGGCCGCCAGGCCGGTGGCGCGGTAGAGCGCGCCAGAATCCAGCACCCAGTAGCCCAGCGAGCGGGCCACCTCGTCGGCCAGGGTCCCCTTGCCGGAGGCGGTGGGGCCGTCGATCGTGATGACCGGGATGTCTTCGATGCGGGCCTCGACCACCTCGAACAGGGTCTCGAAGTAGTCCGGGAAGGTCTTGGCGACGCAATGCGGCTCCAGGATGCGCACCGGCACCGGCCGATCCGTCACCAGCGCATTGAAGGCGGCCAGCGAGAAGCACATCGCGACGCGGTGGTCGTCATAGGTGCGGATCGCGGCCGGGCGCCAGGCGCCGGCGCCCAGCGGATGCACGGTGATCCAGTCCGGGCCTTCCTCGACCCGGGCGCCGAGCTTGGCCAGCTCGGCCGCCATCGCGGCGATGCGGTCGGTCTCCTTGACGCGCCAGCTGGCGATATTGCGCAGGGTGCTGGGGCCGTCGGCATAGAGCGCCATCACGGCCAGGGTCATCGCCGCGTCGGGGATATGGTTGCAGTCCAGGTCCAGGGCCTTCAGAGGCCAGGCGCCGCGCTTGACCTCCAGCGCATTCGCCTCGGCGCGCACCTCGGCGCCCATGGCCTGGGCGGCCTCGATGAAGCGCACGTCGCCTTGCAGCGAGCTGCTGCCGACGCCCTCGATGCGGATCGGTGCGGCGCTGGCGGCGATCGCGCCCAGCGCGACGAAATAGGAGGCCGAGCTGGCGTCGCCCTCGACATGCACCGCGCCGGGCGAGCGGTAGCGGCTGCCGGCGGGAATGGTGAAGCGCTGCCAGTCGGCATCGCGGCGCACCTCGATGCCGAAGCGCTTCAGCAGTTCCAGGGTGATGTGGATATAGGGCTTGGAGATCAGCTCGCCGACCACCTCGATCTCGATGTCCCGCTCGGCCACCAGCGGCAGGGCCAGCAGCAGCGCGGTCAGGAACTGGCTCGACACATCGCCACGCACCTTGACCGGCGCATCCAGGCGCAGCGCGGCCTGGCCCTTCAGGCGCAGCGGCGGGTAGCCTTCATGGCCCAGGCAGTCGATGGGGCAGCCCAGGCCGCGCAACGCGTCGACGAGGTCGCCGATCGGGCGCTCGTGCATGCGCGGCACGCCGGAGAGCTCGAAGTCGCCGCCCTGGGTCGCGGCCAGCAGGGCCAGCGCGGCGGTCAGCGGGCGCATCGCGGTGCCGGCGTTGCCCAGGAACAGCTTGGCCTGCTGGACACTCAGGCGGCCGCCGATGCCGGTGACCTTCAGCGGGCCCAGCGGCTCCTGCTCCAGGCGGCAGCCCAGCTCGCGCAGTGCGGCCAGCATCACGCGGGTGTCGTCCGAATCCAGCAGGTCGTGCACCAGGGTCTGGCCCTCGGACAGGCCGGCCAGCAGCAGCACGCGGTTGGAGATGCTCTTGGAGCCCGGCAGGCGCACCGTGCCGGCCGCCGACCGCAGCGGCGGCAGGTCGAGGAAGGGGGTCTTGAACATGGGGGAGAAGGGGATTCAGGAGTCCTTGCGGGAGGCGCCGCGCGGCACGTTCATGTGCCAGTTGGCACGCGCCTCGGCGATCAGGCGGATGCGGGCCTCAAGCTGCGCGGCGTCGCCGCCCTGCATCATGGCCTCCAGCGCGTCCAGCGCCTGGCGGAACAGGCGCGACTGCAGCAGCACCTCGGTCTTGTTGGCCATCAGGATGTCGCGCCAGACCGCCGCGTCGCTGGCGGCGATGCGGGTGAAGTCGCGAAAGCCCGGGCCGGCCAGCGACAGGAAATCGCGCCCCGCCGGCTGACTGGCCACCGCCTGGAAGAAGGCGAAGGCCAGCAGATGCGGCAGATGGCTGACGGCGGCGAAGGCGGCGTCATGGTTCTCCGGCGTCATCTTCAGTACCTGGGCGCCCAGGGCGGACCAGACATCGGTGGCCTTCTGCACCAGGGCGGCATCGGTCTGCGGCAGCGGGGTCAGGATCACCTGGCGGCCCTGGTAGAGCGTCGCGTCGGCATGCTGGACACCGGCCGATTCCTTGCCGGCGATCGGGTGCGCCGGCACGAAGGCCGGCAGCTGCTTGCCGAGCGCGCGCTTGGCGGCGTCGACCACGTCGCACTTGGTCGAGCCCACGTCCATGAACAGCACCTTGGGGTCGACCAGATGCCGCACCGCGCGCAGGGTCGATTCGGTCGCGGCCACCGGCACCGCCAGCAGCACGATGTCCGAGCCGGAGACGGCCAGCAGGGCCGACTCGGCCGCCACGTCGATCACGCCCAGCTTCCTGGCGGTCTCGGTGGTGGAGGGCGATTTGCTGTAGCCGACCACCCGCCTGACCAGGCCGGCCTTCTTCATGGCCAGCGCGAAGGAGCCGCCCATCAGGCCACAGCCGATCACGCCGAGTTGATTGAACATGGAAAAGCTACTTCAGGTCTTGATCGGGTAGGCCCCAATCATCTTGTAAAACGCGCAGATCTGGCGCAATTCCGCCAGCGCGGCGGCCACATGGGGCTCGCTCGGGTGGCCGTCCAGGTCGATGTAGAAGTAGTACTCCCACTGGCCGGTGCGCGCCGGGCGCGATTCCAGCCGCGTCATCGACACGCCATGGGTCTTCAGCGGCACCAGCAGGTCATGCATCGCGCCGGGCTTGTTGGGCACCGAGACGATCAGGCTGGTGCAGTCGCGGCCGCTGACCGGCGGCATCGCCATGGTCTGCGGCAGGGTGATGACGGCGAAGCGGGTGCGGTTGTAGGCCTCGTCCTGCACCGCGTGGGCCGCGATATGCAGGCCGAACAGGGTGGCGGCGCGCTCGCTGCAGATCGCGGCCCAGGCGGGGTTCTCGGCCGCCAGGCGCGCGCCCTCGGCATTGCTGGAGACGGCGCGGCGCTCGGCCCCGGGCAGGTGCTTGTTGAGCCAGTTCTGGCATTGGGCCAGCGCCTGGGGGTGGGCCAGCACCGCCTCGACGCCCTGCAGCGAGTTCTCCTTGCGCACCAGGTTGTGGCGGATCAGCAGGCTGACCTCGCCGACCACATGGGCGGGGGTGTGCAGGAACAGATCCAGCGAGCGGGTGACCACGCCCTCGGTCATGTTCTCGACGCCGACCACGCCGTACTGCGCGCTGCCGCTGGCGGTGGCGTGGAAGACCTCGTCGAAGCTGTTGCAGTAGATCAGGTCGGCGGCGCCGCCGAAATACTCGATCGCGGCCTGCTCGCAGAAGGTGCCCATCGGGCCCAGCACCGCGACGCGCTGCGGCGACTCCAGCGCCAGGCAGGCCGACATGATCTCGCGCCAGATGGCGGCGACATGCTCGCCCTTCAGCGGGCCCTGGTTGGCGTTCTGGATCTTCGCGATCACCTGGGCCACGCGGTCCGGGCGGAAGAAGGGCGTGCCCTCGCGGCGCTTGAGCTCGCCGACCTGTTCGGCCACCTTGGCGCGCTGGTTCAGGGTCGCGAGCAGCTGGCGGTCCAGCGTGTCGATCTCGTTGCGCAGCGCCAGCAGCGCGGGATCGGCCACCGGTTCCGGCGGCATCGGGGTCTTGGGGTGGGTGTCGGCCGGATCAGCCATGGTGCTTCTCAAAGTCCTTCAGGTACGTGACCAGCGCCTGCACGCCTTCCAGCGGCATGGCGTTGTAGATGGATGCACGCATGCCGCCCACCGACTTGTGGCCTTTGAGTTGCAGCAGTCCGCGTTCCCTGGCGCCGGCCAGGAAGGCCTCGTTCAGGCCCTCGTTGCGGAGGTAAAAGGGGATGTTCATGCGCGAGCGGCAATGGGCCGCGACGCGGTTGTCGTAGAAATCGGAGGCGTCCAGCGCCTCGTAGAGCAGGCGTGCCTTGTCGATATTGCGCTGTTCGATCGCCGCCACGCCGCTCTTGCCGGCATAGCGAAAGTTCTTCAGCCACTTGAACACCAGGCCCGCGACATAGATGCCGAAGGTGGGCGGGGTGTTGTACATCGACTGCGCCTCGGCCACGGTCTTGTAGTCGAAGGCCGAGGGGCAGATCGGCAGCGCCTGGCCCAGCAGGTCCTCGCGCACGAACACCAGGGTGACACCCGAGGGGCCGACGTTCTTCTGTGCGCCGCCGAAGGCCAGGCCGACCTTGGCCCAGTCGAGCGGGCGCGACAGCTGATGCGAGGAGCAGTCGATCACCAGCGGTGCATCGCTGCCCAAGGCCTTCAGGTCCGGCAACTCGTGGAACTCGACGCCGTCGATGGTCTCGTTGCTGCACAGGTGCACATAGGCGGCGTCCCGGCGCAACTGCCAGCCGCTCGGCGCCGGGATGTCGGTGTAGCGGCTCGCAGCGCCATCGGCCGCGATCTGCACATCGGCGTAGCGGCGCGCCTCGGCCGCGCTCTTCTTGGACCAGGAGCCGGTGACGACCAGGTCGACCTGGCCGAGAACGCGATCGTGCCGCTGAATCTATCGCGCGGCGGCCGGGGCGGGGCGGGCGGCATTCAGCTTGGCCACGATGCTCTGCTCCAGCGCCTTCAGGCGGGTCTCGATGGTGCTGCGAGTGTCGCCCACCAGCTTCTCGGCCAGCGCGCGCTGCATTTCCGGGCCGATCTGGTTGAACTTCTTGTTGACCGGCGATTCCAGCCAGGTGACCAGTTGCTTCAGCTCGTCCTCGCTGAAGCGCTCTTCCAGAATCGCGCCAACGGTGCTGGGCGCCAGCTTGAGGGCGCGTTCGCGCATCAGCGGCGTGGTCTCGTCGACGAATTTCTTGATGTCCGCCTCGATCGCCTTGGCGGTGGCCTCGCGCTTGTCCTGAGGCAGTTGCTGCAGCGCCTGGCCGGCGCCCTGCATCAGATTGCCGACCGGCTGCTGCAGCATCGCGCGCGACATCGCCTCGAGGCCGGCCTGCTGCGCCTGCAGCGCGCGGGCGACCAGCTCTTTCTTGGCGGGGCTGCTCGTCGGGCTGGCCGGCGTGGCCGCCGGGGCGGCGGCGGTCTGGGCGATGGCGGCGCCGCCGGCGGCGATCAGGGTGGCCGCGGTCAGGGTGCGGAAGCGGGCGGGGAAGGACTTGCTGGAGTGGGACAAGATATTCATTCCTGGTTGCTACTGCTGCTGTCGTCGCCGGCATCGGCGTCCGGGGTGGCGTCCGGAGTGGTGGATTCGCCGCTTTCGTTGGCGTCGTTCTCGACGATGCGCTGCAGGCCCGAGAGCTTGGCGCCATCGTCCAGCGCGATCAGGGTCACGCCTTGGGTGGCGCGGCCCAGCTCGCGGATCTCGCTGACGCGGGTGCGCACCAGCACGCCCTTGTCGGTGATCAGCATGATCTCGTCATCGGCATGCACCAGGGTCGCGGCGACGACACGGCCGTTGCGCTCGCTCTGCTGGATCGCGATCATGCCCTTGGTGCCGCGGCCGTGGCGGGTGTACTCGGTGATCGCGGTGCGCTTGCCGTAACCGTTCTCGGTGGCGGTCAGCACGCTCTGGTTCTCGTCCTCGGCCACCAGCATCGCGATCAGGCGCTGATCGGGCTCCAGCATCATGCCGCGCACGCCGCGGGCCTGGCGGCCCATCGGGCGCACATCGTCCTCGTCGAAGCGCACTGCCTTGCCGCCGTCGCTGAACAGCATCACGTCATGCTTGCCGTCGGTCAGCGCGGCGCCGATCAGGTGGTCGCCCTCGTCCAGGTCGACCGAGATGATGCCGGCCTTGCGCGGGTTGCTGAAGTCCTTCAGTGAGGTCTTCTTCACGGTGCCCATCGCGGTGGCCATGAAGATGAAATGGTCCTCGGGGAAGGTGCGGAACTCGCCGGTCAGCGGCAGCACGACGGTGATCTTCTCGTCCTGCTGCAGCGGGAACATGTTGACGATCGGCTTGCCGCGCGAGTTGCGCGAGCCCTGCGGCACTTCCCAGACCTTCAGCCAGTAGACGCGGCCGCGGTTGGAGAAGCACAGGATCCAGTCATGCGTGTTGGCGATGAAGAGCTGGTCGACCCAGTCGTCGTCCTTGGTCTGGGTGGCTTGCTTGCCGCGGCCGCCGCGCTTCTGGGCGCGGTATTCGCTCAGCGCCTGGCTCTTGATGTAGCCGGTGTGCGAGAGCGTGACCACCATGTCGGTGGGCGTGATCAGGTCTTCTGTGCCGAGTTCCTGGGCGTTGTGCTCGATCAGGCTGCGGCGCGCGCCGATCTTGGTCTGGCCGAACTCCTGGCGCACCTGGATCAGCTCCTCGCCGATGATCACGGTGACGCGCTCGGGCTTGGCCAGGATGTCCAGCAGGTCGGCGATGACGGCCATCACGTCCTTGTACTCGCTGACGATCTTGTCCTGCTCCAGGCCAGTCAGGCGCTGCAGGCGCATCTGCAGGATCTCGCCGGCCTGGTCTTCCGACAGGCGGTACAGACCGTCGGCCTGCATGCCGTAATGCACCGGCAGGCCCTCGGGGCGGTAGGCCGCGCTGCCACCCTCGGCGCGCGTCAGCATCTCGCGCACCAGCGAGCTGTCCCAGCTCTTGCTCATCAGCGCCGCCTTGGCCACCGGCGGGGTCGGCGAGGTCTTGATGGTCTCGATGAACTCGTCGATATTGGCCAACGCGACGGCCAGGCCTTCCAGCACATGGCCGCGGTCGCGCGCCTTGCGCAGCTCGAAAATGGTGCGGCGGGTGACGACCTCACGGCGGTGCTCCAGGAACACCGAGATCAGGTCCTTCAGATTGCACAGCTTGGGCTGGCCGTCGACCAGCGCAATCATGTTCATGCCGAAGCTGTCCTGCAGCTGGGTTTGCTTGTACAGATTGTTCAGCACCACCTCGGGCACTTCGCCGCGCTTGAGCTCGATCACGACGCGCATGCCGGATTTGTCCGACTCGTCCTGGATGTGGCTGATGCCCTCGATCTTCTTCTCGTGGACCAGCTCGGCGATGCGCTCGAGCAGGGTCTTCTTGTTCACCTGGAACGGGATCTCGTCAACGATGATGGCCTGGCGCGAGCCACGGTCGATGTCCTCGAAATGGACCTTGGCGCGCATCACCACCTTGCCGCGGCCGGTGCGGTAGCCGTCGCGCACGCCGGCCATGCCGTAGATGATGCCGGCGGTCGGGAAGTCCGGTGCCGGGATGATCTCCATCAGCTCGTCGATCGAGCAGTCCGGGTTCTTCAGCGCGTGCAGGCAGGCGTCGACCACCTCGTTGAGGTTGTGCGGCGGGATGTTGGTGGCCATGCCCACCGCGATGCCGGTGGCGCCGTTGACCAGCAGGTTGGGCAGCCGGGTCGGCAGGACCAGGGGTTCCTTTTCGCTACCGTCATAGTTGGGACCGAAATTGACCGTTTCCTTGTCGATATCGGCCAGCATTTCATGCGCGATTTTGTCCAGCCGGATTTCGGTATATCGCATGGCTGCGGCGTTATCGCCGTCCACCGAGCCGAAATTGCCCTGGCCGTCGACCAACATATGGCGCAGCGAGAAATCCTGGGCCATACGCACGATCGTGTCGTACACCGCGGTATCGCCGTGCGGGTGGTATTTACCGATCACGTCGCCGACGATACGGGCCGATTTCTTGTATGGCCGGTTCCAGTCGTTGTTCAGCTCGTGCATCGCGAACAGCACCCGGCGATGCACCGGCTTCAGGCCGTCGCGCGCGTCGGGCAGGGCCCGGCCGACGATCACGCTCATCGCGTAGTCGAGGTAGGAGCGCCGCATCTCCTCTTCGAGGCTGATCGGCAGAGTTTCCTTGGCGAATTGGGTCATGCGATGGTGAGACGCGCGGCCGCAGCGGGCCCGCGCCTGCGTCGATAGAGGCTGAAAGCGGGAATTCTAATTGCGCCGCGCTGTAGTACCTGCGCAACATTGAGCGTATAGCTAACGAAGAGGCCCGCCACAATGCAGACGTCCCGATGCCCTATGGCACAATCGCTCAGTCCCTAGGAGAAACCCGTAGCAAGGTGTCTCCTAAGGTTTTGTTCCAGCTTCGGACAATTTCGCAGGGCAACTGCGGCCTTCCTTGAGAGGAGAATCATGAAGAAACTGAACCGCGTGGCGTCGCTCTTCGCAGTCGCTGCTGTTGCCACGTCTGGCGCATTCGCTCAGACCGTGGATAACTGGCGTGCAACGGATGGCACCGTTTGGAAGAACGGTACCAACGAACTGTGCTGGCGCGATTCCAACTGGACCCCGGCTACCGCCGCGAAGGATTGCGACGGTGCACTGAAGCCGGTGCCCAAGGCTGAGCCTGCTAAGCCAGCCACGACCCCCGCGCCGACCCCCGCGCCGAAGCCTGCCGCTCCGGTCGTCCCGCCCGCTCCCGTGAGCGAAAAGGTGACCTTCGCCGCCGACGCCTTCTTCGACTTCGACAAGTCGGTGCTGAAGTCGGAAGCCAAGGCCAAGCTGGATGACCTGGTCTCCAAGACCGGTGGCATCAATCTGGAAGTCATCATCGCCGTGGGTCACACCGACTCCGTCGGCACCGATGCCTACAACCAGAAGCTGTCGGTCAAGCGCTCGGAAGCCGTGAAGGCCTATCTGGTCTCCAAGGGTGTCGAGAAGAACCGCGTGTACACCGAAGGCAAGGGCGAGAAGCAGCCCGTCGCCGACAACAAGACCGCCGAAGGCCGCGCCAAGAATCGCCGCGTGGAAATCGAAGTGGTCGGTACCCGCAACAAGTAATGTGTCCGGCGGCCTTGTGCCGCCTGCGCTTACCAACCCCGCCTCGGCGGGGTTTTCTTTTTTGTGGCGGCCCATCCGCTACCATGCCGATCCATCATGATCAATGCCGACCCCCAAGAGCTCGCCAAGTTCGGCGAACTGGCCCACCGCTGGTGGGATCCCGAGAGCGAATTCAAGCCGCTGCACCAGATCAACCCGCTGCGCCTGGCCTGGATCGACGGCCTGTGCCCGCTGGCCGGGCTGACGGTGCTGGACGTGGGCTGTGGCGGCGGCATCTTGACCGACTCGATGGCGCGCAAGGGTGCCAACGCGCTGGGCATCGACCTGTCGACCAAGCCGCTGAAGGTGGCCCAGTTGCACGCGATGGAGGCGGGCACCGCCAACGTCGACTACCGCGAGATCGCGGTCGAGGCGCTGGCGGCCGAACGGCCGGCCTCGTTTGATGCGGTCACTTGCATGGAGATGCTCGAGCATGTGCCGGATCCGGCCTCGGTGGTGCGCGCCTGCGCCGAGCTGGTCAAGCCCGGCGGCTGGGTCTTCTTCTCGACCCTGAACCGCAACCTGAAGTCTTTCCTGTTCGCGATCGTCGGCGCCGAGTATGTGCTGAAGATGCTGCCGGCCGGCACGCATGAATATGCGCGCTTCCTGAAGCCGGCCGAGCTGGCCGCCTTCGCGCGCGAGGCCGGGTTGGAACTGCACAGCGCCAAGGGCCTGGGCTACAACCCGCTGACGCAGCGCTACAGCCTGAACAGCGACACCGACGTCAACTACATGATCGCCTGCCGCAGGCCGGCCTGACGACGATGAGCGCCACCGTTTCATCCTCCCTGGCGTCGACCGCGCTGCGCACCGACCTGCGCGCGGTGCTGTTCGACCTGGACGGCACCCTGGTCGACAGCGCGCCCGACCTGGCCGGCGCGACCAACGAGATGCTGGCCGCGCGCGGCCTGGCGATGCTGCCGCTGGAGCATCTGCGCCCGATGGTCGGCGCCGGTGCGCGCGGCATGATGGGCCTGGCCTTTGCGGTGACGCCGCAGGATCCGCGCTTCGAGGCGCTGAGAGCCGAATTCTTCGACCGCTACGAGGCGCGCCTGCTGCGCGAAACCCGGCCCTTCGACGGCGTCGCCGCGCTGCTCGACGGCCTGGCCGCGGCAGGCCTCTGCTGGGCCATCGTGACCAACAAGTCCGAGCGCTTTGCGTTGCCGCTCACCGCCGGCCTGGGCCTGGCGCAGCGCGCCGCCGCAGTGATCGGCGGCGACACCACGCCGCATACCAAGCCGCACCCGGCGCCGCTGCTGGAGGCCGCGCGCCGCGCCGGCATCGTGCCCCAGCATTGCCTCTATGTGGGCGACGATGCGCGCGACATCGCCGCCGGTCGCGCCGCTGGCATGCAGACGGTGGCCGTGGCCTGGGGCTATCTGGGGCAGGGCGAGCCGATCGAGGCCTGGGGGGCGGATCTGATCGTCGACACGCCACAGCAGCTGCTCGCGCATGTGATCAGCGCCGCCGCCATTGCTCCGACGGCGAGCGTCGCGATGGAAGTTTCTTCCTGAGCACGGCTCTTGAATTGTCTGCAGCTGGCATAATCTAGGAACTTCTGGGGCCGACCAGGTTTCGACGTGGGTGCGGATCCGGAGTAGGGCATGCCGAGCACCAGTCCGCTCGTAAAACCACTGGAAACAAAGTAACTGCAAACGACGAAAAGTTTGCCCTCGCCGCTTAAACAACGGTGAGCCTCTCAACGGTTGGCCGATGGGCCGGGCCGATGCCGCAAGGCTAGGCTGAGAGGTCATTCACATCGGCTGGCGTCCAGTTGGGTCACACAACCGGGCGCGAGATCTAGTGACTGGCGTTGTTCGTAGCGTGCCCCTGCGCGACGACGGCGTAAGACTCAAATCAGAAGGCTAAGCATGTAGAACTGCCCGGTGATGGCTTGCGGACGGGGGTTCAATTCCCCCCGGCTCCACCATTCAACGATCTCAGGACGTCCCAGACGGTCCCGAGAGATCCGAAAGACCTAATGAATCAATCACTTAGGTCTTTTCTTTTGCCTGCACCATGCCGCTTTGTCCCCGGACGTCCGACTGGCAATGCAGTAACTTTCGCAGTAACCTGAAAAAAGCACGCGAAGCGCGTCAGGAGTTACTGCATGGCTCGCAACCTGATCCCGTCTGATCTGACGATCCGGACCATCAAGTTGGGTGATCCCCGCAGGCGTCTGGGCGACGGCAGTGGCCTGTACCTGCTTCTCTTTGTCTGCGGCGGCTCATGACCTGCCCGGTTTCTCCGAGACATTGATTCCCAGAGAAGATGGCTCCATTCCCCGAGGAGCCCATGAGAAAGAGTCGATTCACGGAAGAGTAGATGGTGGCCGAGGCGGCCAAGAAGCACAAGGTCAGTGAGCCCACGATCTACGCGTGGCGCAAGCACTTCGGCCAGTTGGAGGTGGCCGACGTCAAGCGGCTGAAGGCGCTGGAGCTAGAGAACAGCCGGCTCAAGAAGCTTCTGGCGGAGGCCACGCTGGACAACGCGATCTTGAAGGAAATCAACGAAAAAAAATGGCGAGCCCGCCGGCTCGACGTGCCCAGGTCACCTTCGCTCGCGAGCGGGGCCTGAGCCTGCGTCGGGCTTGCGGGCTCATTGGCATGTCGCGAGCCACGCCCAGCTACAAGCCGCGCCTGCCGGCCAAGGACGCGCCGGTGATCGAGGCGATGAAGGAGTTGTCGGCCCAGTACCCACGCTACGGCTACCGGCGCATCCGCATCTTCCTGCGTCGGCGCGGCTTCGAGCTGAGCTGGTCGCGCACGCATCGGCTGTGGCGTCAGACGGGCCTGCTGGTGCCCAGGAAGCGCTCGCGCAAGCGCATTGCGTCGACAAGGCCGCGCGTACACATGCCCTTCAAGGCCAACATGGTTTGGGCCTACGACTTCGTCTTCGACACCACGGCCACCGGCCAGCAGCTCAAGTGCCTGACCGTCATCGACGAGTACACCCGGGAATGCCTGGCCATCGACGTGGCCGGCTCCATCCGCTCCAAGCGCGTGATCGAGGTGCTGTCGCGCCTAGTGAGCGTGCACGGAGCGCCGCTGTTCATGCGTTCGGACAACGGGCCGGAGTTCGTCAGCCTGGCCATCCTGGAGTGGATCGCTGGCGCCGGCATCGCCACCGTGCTCAACGACCCCTGCAAGCCCTGGCAGAACGGCGCTGACGAGAGCTTCAACGGCAAGTTCCGCGACGAGTGCCTGTCAGTCGAGTGGTTCCGTTCGCGCCGTGAGGCCACGGTCGTCATCGAGTCATGGCGCCAGCACTACAACGAGGTCAAGCTGCACAGCAGCCTGCAATACTTGACCCCGGCGGAGTTCAAGCAGCAACTCCGTCAAGACCTGCAACCCGCCGTCTTCTAGGAATTACTGTCTCGGAATTCCCGAGCAGGTCAGGCGACTCACCTCCTCGGGGATACATGCCGCCATCCTCCTCGCCCGCTCGCTCACCATGTGAGCCTGGCTGAGCTTCGTTCCTAGTCAGTTTTTTTTTGCCATTCCAATTCGCCACGCAGGGCTTTGTGGAATACGCACGCGGCGCCTGGGCTGTGCTTGTAACGGCGGGCTGAAGTTCGGATCTACTGCGGTCGTTACTGGTTCCAGAACGGCTCCGGCGGGTGGCATCCTATGAATTAGGGGTGCCACAAGAAGGCCCTGTTTACCTCGGGCCAACGAGGCTTTTTCCAGGGGCGAAGCACCCTTTAAACGGGGGGCTTTCAAGACCCAGGCAGGAGGGCATGATGCGGCCGCACAGCGGGTTTCATCATCGCAATACCTCGAAGCGGGTCTTCAAAGATCCTGATGCCGAATCAGTGGTACGGCACAGGCGCCGAGCCAGTGTGAGTCGACTAGGCAGCCCAAGAGGTTCAGGGCAGGCAGAAATCCAGCTCGGATGTGGCAATGGTCATCCGGGCAATGCGACTGGGGATGAGCATGGTTCGGATATTCAATCACTATTTGCACAGGCGCACGCTGCTCCAGATTTTCTTTGACGTCGGTCTGATCATCGTGGCCTTGTTTGCCGTGGTGCTGAGTCAAGGAGAAGGGGCCGGCAAGATCATTCCGTTCGCGGCTTCGCATGGCCTGTCGCTGGCGGGCTGCATGTTCGTGATCAATTCCGCCACCGGCTTCTATCAGCATGTGCACAACCGCTCGCTGACCGAATCCTGCGCTCGCGGCCTGCTGGCCCTGCTGATCGCGTTGCCGCTGGCCTACGGCATCTTCAGCCTGCTGCCCAGCAGCGCCGACCACCGCGAACTGATGACCTTCGCCGCGATGGCCGCTGTGGCAGCGGTGCTGGCGCATCGCGTCTATGCCGCGCATTCCAGCGTGCAGGCCCAGGCCAAGACCAAGGTGATGATCTTCGGTTCCGGCGAGGTGGCCAAGACCGTGGGTCTGACGCTGAAGGCGGCCGACCCCCATGTGCACATCGTCGGCTATTTCGCCGGCCCCAATGAAACCCTGCCCGAAGTGGCGCGTGCCGAGTTGATCGAGCCGCAGGGCAGCCTGACCGAAACGGCGCTGCACCTGGGCGTGGACGAGATCGTCGTGGCGCTGTCCGAGCGGCGTGGCGGCAGCATGCCGCTGCGGCAACTGCTGGACTGCAAGCTCTACGGCATCCAAGTGGTCGATATTGCCACCTACTTCGAGAAGACGCTGGCTCAGATCAAGATCAGCCATGTGAATGCGGGCTGGTTGATCTTCGGCGACGGCTTCAACCAGGGCGTGCTGCGGACCGCGGTCAAGCGCGTCTTCGATCTGCTGTTCTCCTCGCTGATCCTGATCCTGACCGCCCCGATCATGCTGATCACGGCGCTGGCGGTGGCGCTGGAATCGCGTGGTCCGGTGTTCTATCGCCAGGAGCGCGTGGGTCTGAACGGCAAGGGCTTCAAGGTCATCAAGTTCCGCAGCATGCGGGCGGATGCGGAGAAGGATGGCAAGCCGCGCTGGGCCAGCAAGAACGACGACCGGGTCACCCGGGTCGGGCGGTTCATCCGCCGCGTGCGCATCGACGAACTGCCGCAGCTGATCAATGTGCTGAAGGGCGAGATGAGCTTGGTCGGGCCGCGCCCCGAGCGCCAGTTCTTTGTCGACGAGCTGGTTGCCAAGATTCCCTATTTCGCGGTGCGCCACAGCGTCAAGCCCGGTGTCACCGGCTGGGCCCAAGTCCGCTACGAATATGGCTCGACCGTCGAAGACTCGATCGAGAAACTGCAGTACGACCTTTACTACGTGAAGAACCACACCCTATTTCTGGATCTGCTGATCCTGCTGGAAACGGTGGCGGTGGTGCTGACGGGCAAGGGCGCACGCTGATCTTCTTGTGCAAGGCCGACTCGGCGTTTGCGCCGATGGCTCGGCGGGTATCGGGCATGGTGGAATGACTCATGCTTGACGGGGAGATCAATATCGGCGTGGCGTCCTATGCCCTGGCCACGCTGAGCTATGCGACGCTGCTGCTGGTCTATCTGACCCGGCTGCTGCGTATGCGCCAGCGGCCGGCCCGGGCCGACCAGAGCTTCTGCCTGGCTCTGCTGCTGAGCCTGTGCTGGTCGCTGCTGGGTTTGGGTTCGCAGGCGCAGGCTTGGTGGTCGCTGGCGGACTTCTGGCTGCCGGTGGTCGATGCGTTGCGCTATGGCGCCTGGTTTGCCTTCGTGCTGCTGCTCCTGCGCCCGGACCCGGGCCAGACGCCGCTGACGCGCTCCCCTCGCTCAATGACCCGCCTCGCCGCCGTCGCGGTGCTGCTGGCGCTGGGCTTGCAGCTGCTGCAGGAGTTGGGACCCTACCGTGCGCATGTCTGGGAGCGCGCGGTGGCCTTTTCGGGCTTGGCGCTGGCGGTGGTCGGCCTGATGCTGGTGGAGCAGCTACTGCGCAACAGCAGCGGCGACGCGCGCTGGGGTGCCAAACCGGTCTGTCTGGCGCTGGGCTCGGTCTTCGTGTTCGATCTCTACACCTTCTCGCAGGCCGCGCTGTTCCAGCAGTTCGATGGCGATGCCTACGGCATCCGTCCCGCGGTTCATAGCGTCGCGGCGCCGCTGCTCTACATCGCGCTGCGCCGGCATCGGGACTGGCTGCTGAAGCTGCATGTTTCGCGCGCGGCGGCCTTCCAGTCGGCCACCCTGCTGATCGCTGGCGCCTACCTGCTGCTGGTGTCCGGCGTCGGCTACTACGTGCGCTACACCGGCGGCAACTGGGGCCGCGCGATGCAGATGGCCCTGGTGTTCATCGGGCTGCTCGCCCTGGTGATGATGCTGTTCTCCGGCGCACTGCGGGCCAAGCTGCGTGTCTACATCAACAAGAACTTCTTCAGCTATCGCTACGACTATCGCGAGGAATGGCTGAAGTTCACCGCGATGCTGTCCTCGCAGAGCTCACCACAGGAGCTCGGCATCTCGGTCATCAAGGGCATCGCGAACTTGGTCGAAAGCCCCAGCGGCGGCCTGTGGCTGCGCCAGAGCGGGCAGGGCGACTATGTGCAGGCCGCCATCTGGAACCTGCAGCCGCGAACGGAGCCGGAGAGCGGCGACGCGCCGATGGCGCAGTTCCTGCGCGGCAGCGGCTGGATTGTGGATCTGGATGAGCTGCGCCGTGCGCCTCAGCATTACCGCGGCTTCGAGGCGCCGGCCTGGTTGCGGGACGATGGCCGCTATTGGCTGCTGGTGCCGCTGCTGGTCGGTCCGGAGCTGACCGGTTTCGTGCTGCTGGGGCATCCGCGCACCCGCATGGAGCTGAACTGGGAGGTGCGTGACCTGCTGCGCACGGCCAGCAGCCAGGCCTCCAGCTACCTGGCGCAGATGCAGGCCACCGAGGCGCTGCTGGAGGCGCGCAAGTTCGATGCCTTCAACCGCATGTCGGCCTTCGTTGTGCATGACCTGAAGAACATCGTCACCCAGCTCTCGCTGATGATGAAGAATGCGCGCCGCTTGCGCGACAACCCCGAGTTCCAGGAAGACATGCTGGCGACCGTCGAGAACTCGCTGGACAAGATGCGCCAGCTGATGCTGCAGCTGCGCGAGGGCGAGGCACCACATGGTACGGCGCATGGCGTCGAGCTGGTGCCGATCGCCAAGCGCCTGGCGGCCTCGGCCGAGGGCAAGGGGCGCGCACTGCGGCTGGACATCCGCGCCTCGGCCAGCACCCGCGGCCATGAGGAGCGCGTCGAGCGCGTGATCGGGCATGCGGTGCAGAACGCCTTCGATGCCACACCCGAGCAGGGTCAGGTTTGGCTGCAGCTGGATGTGGAGGGCAGCTATGCGCGCATCGAGGTCGGTGACACCGGCTGCGGCATGTCCGAGGAATTCATCCGTACCCGGCTCTTCAAGCCCTTCCAGACCACCAAGACCAGTGGCATGGGCATCGGTGCCTTCGAGAGTTTTCAGTACCTGCACGAATTGGGAGGCAAGATCAAAGTGGACAGTGAACTCGACCGTGGCACCAGGATCACCATCCTGCTGCCCTTGTTCCGCGCCTCGCAGGCCTCGGATCTGGGTATGCTGAGCGCCAAATGAGTACGCCGCGTTCTCAACCCCTGCTGATCGTCGAGGACGATCTGGCGCTGCAAAAGCAGATCAAGTGGTCGCTGGACGGCTTCGACTCGGTGCTGGCGGATGACGGCCCCTCGGCTGTGCTGCAGTTCCGCCGCCACTCACCGGCGGTGGTGACGATGGACCTGGGTCTACCGCCCGACCAGGACTCCGTCTCCGAGGGTTTCAAGCTGCTGGAGAAGCTGCTGGAGCTGGATCCGGCGGTCAAGGTGATCGTGCTGACCGGACAGAACGACCAGAGCAATGCGCTGCGCGCGATCCGCCTGGGTGCCTACGACTTCCTGGCCAAGCCGGTGGACCCGGACGTGCTGTCGCTGACGGTGGAGCGCGCCTACCGGCTCTACGAGCTGCAGCAGGAGAACCAGCGCCTGCAGGCAATCCAGCATCCCGATGTGCTGGGCGGGCTGGTTACGCGAGATGCGCGCATGCAAAAGCTCTGCCGCACCATCGAGAAGGTGGCGCCCAGCGATGCCACCGTGCTGCTGCTGGGCGAGAGCGGTACCGGCAAGGAGCTGCTGGCGCAGGGGTTGCATGACGCCTCCAAGCGCAAGGGGCGCTTTGTCGCGATCAACTGCGCGGCGATTCCCGAGAACTTGCTCGAGAGCGAACTGTTCGGCTACGAGAAGGGCGCCTTCACCGGCGCCAACAAGACCACCATCGGCAAGATCGAGACTGCCCATGGCGGCACCCTGATGCTGGACGAGATCGGCGATCTGCCGCATGCGCTGCAGGCCAAGCTGCTGCGCTTCCTGCAGGAACGCACGGTGGAGCGGGTCGGCGGGCGCCAGGAGATCCCGATCGATGTGCGCGTGGTCGGCGCGACCCATCAGGATCTGAAGCAGCTGATCGCCGAGGGACGCTTCCGCGAGGACCTGTACTACCGCCTGGCCGAGATCGTGATCGAGATCCCGCCGCTGCGCGAGCGCCAGGGCGACGCGGTGCTGCTGTCCCACGCCTTCCTGAAGCGCTATGCCAGCGAGCAGCGCCGCCCGCAACTGGCGCTGAGCGAGGATGCCGCGCGCCTGATCGAGAGCTACCGCTGGCCCGGCAATGTGCGCGAGCTGCAGAATCTGATGAAACGCGCCGTCATCATGGCCGACGGCGACCGCCTGACCGGCGAGGATCTGGGCCTGCGCGTGCCCGAGGCGGCGCTCGAGGATGCCGAGCATGTGCTGGACCTGCGCACGGTGCGCGAGCGCGCCGAGCGGCAGGCGGTGGTGACCGCGCTGGCGCGTGCCGACGGCAATATCGTCAAGGCCTCGGAGCTGCTCGGCGTGAGCCGGCCGACCCTGTACGACCTGATGAACCGTTTGCAGATCAAGTAGCCGATACCAAGAACACAACAAGCCGGAACGGAGCCATGCTGAACCACAAGAAGAAACAAGGGATGTCGAGGGGACTGGGGATCGGGTTGGGGCTGAGCCTGTCCCTGCTGCTGGCCGGCTGCGGCGGCGAATCGGCCGAGAGCCTGCTGGCCTCGGCCAAGACGCATATCGAGAAGCAGGACGGCAAGGCGGCCGTGATCCAGCTGAAGAATGCGCTGCAGAAGAATTCGTCGCTGGCCGAGGCGCGCTTCCTGCTGGGCCAGTTGCTGGTCGAGAGCGGTGACTTCGTCGGCGGTGGTGTCGAGTTGAGCAAGGCGGCGGAGCTGGGCTTCCCGCCGGATCGGGTGGCGCCTTGGGCGGCGCGCAGCCTGCTGGGCCAGCAGCTGTATTCCAAGCTCATCTCGCAGTATGCGAGCACCGTGCTGCGCTCGCCCAGCGGCATGGCGGATCTCCAGGTTTCGCTCGGCACGGCCTATGCTGCATTGGGCAAGAAGCAGGAGGCCGCTGCCGCGGCAGAAGCATCCTTGGAAGCCAAGGCCGCCTATCCGGAGGCGCTGCTGCTGAAGGCGCGACTGGCGATGGCCGATCGCAACGCGGAGACCGCGCTGGCGCTGATCGAGCAGGTGATCGCGGCTGAGCCCGCCAAGGCGGACGCCTGGCATCTGAAGGGCGATCTGCTGATCGTGCAGCCGGCCTCGCGCGATGCGGCGCAGGCGGCCTATCTGGAGGCCATCAAGCACAACAAGAACGACATCGCCGCGCGTGGTGCGGTCATCTCGGTGCTGCTGAGCAAGAAGGATCTGCCGGGTGCGCAGGCGCAGCTGGATGCGCTGAAGGCGCTGGCACCGAAACATCCGCAGACGGCCTTCTACGGCGCGGTGGTCGCGATGGAACAGGGCGAGCTGAAGGCCGCCCATGAACAGATCCAGGCCGCGCTGCGGCTGACGCCGGACAATGCGCGCGCGCTCTATGTGGCCGGTGGCATCGAGTACCGGCGCGGCAACCTGCCGCAGGCCGAGGCGCATCTGCAGAAGGCCTTGAAGCTGGCGTCGGGCCACCGCGGCGTGCGCCTGCTGCTGGCCCAGGTGCAGTTGCGCGGCGGCGACTTCAGCAAGGCCCAGAGCGTGCTGCAGCCGCTGGTGGAGGCGCAGCCGCCGGTGCCCGAGGCGCTGGCCCTGATGGCGGAGTCGCAGCTGCATCTGGGCGATATGAGCAAGGCCGAGGCTCTGTTCGCGCAGGCCAGCAAGCTGAACCCGCAGGATGCCAAGAGCCGCACCGCGCTGGCCCTGACCCAGGTGGTCAAGGGGCGTACCGACCAGGGGCTCGACGAGCTGCGGGCGATCGCGGCCAGCGATACCGGGGTCAGTGCCGACCTGGCCCTGATCAGCACCCATCTGCGCAAGAAGGAATATGAGTCGGCCTTGAAGGCGCTGGAGGGGCTGGAGCGCAAGCAGGCCGGCAAGCCGTCCAATGCCAATCTGCGCGGCCGGATCGAGCTGATGCGCGGTAACCGCGATGCGGCCCGCAAGGCGTTCGACGCGGCGCTGGCGATCGACCCGTCCTACTACCCGGCGGTGGCCGGCCTGGTCTCGATGGATCTGCAGGACAAGAAGGGCGCGGAAGCCGAGGCCCGTTTCGGCAAGCTGCTGCAGAAGGATGCCAACAACATGCAGGCGCAGCTGGGCCTGGTCGCCTTGAAAGCCCAGCTGGGGGCCAGCAAGGATGAACTGGCCGAGCTGCTGAAGAAGGCGGTGAAGAGCAATCCGTCCGAGGCGCCGCCGCGCCTCGCGCTGATCCGGCTGGAGCAGGCGCGCGGCCAGCACAAGCAGGCGCTCAACCATGCGCAGGAGGCGGTAGCGGCCCTGCCCGAGAACATCGAAGTGCTGGACGCTCTGGGGCAGGTGCAGCTGAACAGCGGGGACTTCAACCAGGCCTCGAGCACCTACAACCGGCTGGTGGCGTTGCAGCCGGATTCGCCGGTGCCGCATCTGCGCCTGGCCGATGTCTATATGCGCCGCGACGATCGTCCGGCCGCCACGCAGAGCGTCAAGAAGGCGCTGAGCATCCGGCCCGACTATCCGCTGGCGCAGCGCGCGATGTTCGGTCTGGAGCTGATGGCAGGCCGCTTCCCGGAAGCGCGCAGCATCGTCAAGACCATGCAGCGCCAACGGCCGAACGAGGCGCTGGCCTATGTGCTGGAGGGCGATCTGGAGCAGGCCCAGAAGAATCCGGGGGCCGCGGCCGCGGCCTATCGTGCGGCCCTGGCCAAGGGGCCGGCTCCGGAGGTGGCGGTCAAGCTGCATGCCTTGTTGGCGTCGACGGGCAAGGCCGGCGATGCCGCGGCGTTCGAGGCCGACTGGCGCAAGCAGCAGCCGAACGACGTCGCCTTCGTGCTGTATCTCGGTGATCGCGCACTGGCTCGCAACGATCATGCAGCGGCCGAGCAGCGCTACAAGGATGCGCTGCTCCTGCAACCCGAGAACGCGTTGGCGCTGAACAACCTGGCCTGGCTGAAGAATCGCAGCGGTAAGGCCGAAGCGCTCGAGCTGGCCGAGAAGGCCAACAAGCTGGCCCCGGGGCAGCCTCCCTTCATGGACACGCTGGCCGAGGTCTATGCGACCCAGGGCAATGTGGCCAAGGCGATCGACGTGCAGAAGGCCGCGGTGGCGCTGGATCCGGAGCGTCACCTGCACCGATTCCATTTGGCGAAGTACTATGCCTCGGCGGGCCGCAAGGCCGAGGCGCGCGAAGAACTGCGCCGGCTGGCGGCGCTGGGCGACAAGTTCAGTGCCCAGGCCGAAGTGAAGAAGCTGATGGACACGCTTTGAGCGCCATGGCGAGCCATGGCGCTTCGACGGTGGCCGGTGGCCGGGTGATCGGCCGCCGGCTCGAGAAGGTGTGGCAGGGAGACGAGCTATGACCCAGATCAGGCGTTCGAGCTTCAAGAAGCGCCTCCACCAAGGCATGCGCCGGCTGTTTGGCGTGATGCCACAAGGGCTGCGCTTCTCGGTCTATCGCTCGATGGTGGACTGCGATCCCGAGCCGGACAGCCGGCTCGAGCTCAAGATCGCAGAAACCCAGGAGGAGCTGGAGGATTGCTTCCGCATCCTGCACGATGCCTATGTGGCCAGCGGCTTCATGAAGCCCGACCCCTCGGGCATGCGTGTCACGATCTATCACGCGCTGCCGACCACCACGACCTTGTGTGCGAAGTACGACGGCCGGGTGGTCGGCACGATCTCGATGATCCGCGAGGGCGTGTTTGGCTTTCCCTTGCAGTCGGTGTTCGACCTGAGCCAGATCCGGGCGCAGGAAGGGAACATCGCCGAGATCTCGGCGCTGGCGGTGCATCCGGACTTCCGCAAGACGGGCGGGGCGATCCTGTTTCCGCTGATGAAGTTCATGTACGAGTACTGCACCGAGTACTTCGACACGCGGCATCTGGTGATCGCGGTGAACCCGGACAAGATCGAGCTCTATGAGTCCCTGCTGTTCTTCAAGCGCCTGCAGGAGCGGGTGGTCGACAGCTACGACTTTGCCAACGGTGCGCCGGCCGTGGGGGCCGCCCTGGATCTGAAGCAGGCGCCCGAGGTGTTCCGGCGAGCCTATGGCGGCAAGGCGGCACGCAAGAACCTCTACAAGTATTTTGTCGGCCTGCGCCTGCCCAACATCAAGCTGCCCAAGCGCCGCTACTTCACGACAAATGATCCGGTCATGACGCCGGCCCTGCTGGACCATTTCTTCAACCGGCGCAGCCCGGTCTTCACCGAACTGGACGACCGGCGCAAGTCGCTGCTGTGGTCGATCTACGAGGTCTATGAGTACCGCCGCGTCCTGCCGATGCTCAGCTCGGGCGTGGTCGAGTCCCATCCCTTGCGCCGCCACCAGCGGTTCTCGCTGCGCTGCCCCGCCGAAGTCCGATTCCCACAATCGGAGGGAGGGCGCAGCTTTGTGCTGCTGGTGATCGAAATCTCCCTGTCGGGCTTCCAGGCCATGTCCAAACTTCCCTTGCCCTTGTCCCAGCAAGGTACTGCGGTGGTCGAGCTGGGTGTCGGCGAGCGTTCGGAGGTCCGGATCACCGCGGTGCGCAAGCACACAGCCGCCGGCGAAGACTTCTATGGCTTTCGCCTGGAGGGCGAGCCGGACGGTAATTGGCGGCGCTGTGTGGCGGCGCTGGAGACTGGGATGATCTCAAGTGATCTAGCCGCCTAGGTTGCCGTTTTTCTGCAACTTGATGTTTGCCTGGTGCCCCTGGCTTGAGAGGGGAGCGGCGCGATGTTTGTTGCAGATGAGTTCAGGTGCAGTTTGAAACGACGAAAGAAAAAGGGCGCCCAACGGGCGCCCTTGGCTTGATGTTGAACTATCGATCAGGCAGCCTTGCGACGACGGCCAGCGAAGCCGAGAGCGCTCAGAGCCAAACCGGCCAGAGCCAAGGAGCCGGGCTCGGGAACGTTGTTGATGAACGAGCCTGCCGCGTCGGACTGGAAGTGGAAGTCGCAGCGCGGGCCAATGGCATTCGTCTCACTGCGGCCGCCCAGTTGCGCATTGCAGTTTGCACCATTGCGCTTGTTAACGCCGTCAAAACTGTAGTAAGGCGTTTCACCGACAACGGAATCGGACGGGTTGGCCTGACGGAACGGCGATGCCAAGTTCGACGTGTCGTTGTAGTTCAGCGTCATCAGCAAGGAGGCGATGTCACCCAGGAAGTATGCGGAATCCAGGAAGGTGATGTCGATGTCCAGCGTGATGCTGCCGTTGCCACGATGGGACTGAACGCCGTTCTGATTGTCGCCACCGAAGCTGTCCAGCAGAGTGGGCGGGAACAGCGTTGGGTTGAGACGGGTGTTGTCATTGAACACGCCACTCAGGCTACTCAGCCGACCTTCAAGGATCAACTGCCCATCGCCGTAGCCTGCGCCGGTGACATCGCTAGAGTTGCCAGCCGTGTCGGCATAGACGCGGAAATAGCTTTCACCGGGGGCCGCCCGGTTGGTCAGGCCGGTGGTGCCCAGGCCTGCAGTAAAGGTGTAGAAAGAAGCCTGGAATGTGAACTCCCGGCCAAACGTGGTCGAGCCGGACGTCCCGAGGGGGCCGGAGTTGGTACCGAACTCGGCCAAGCGACCTTGGGCCACGTTGCGGATGTATGCCTCACCAATCTGTTGGCCGGCTGCAGCGGGGGCGCCGACACCGGTGTAAGGCGGAGTGGACAAGGCACCGATAGCCAGCGCATTGTCGGGAGCCCAGTCCAGGGTTTGAACATTATGAACTTGTGAACTGGCGCCGCTGCCACCCAGCAAGTCCATCATCACCGCGTTAGCATGACCGGCGCTCAAGCCCAAGGCCACAGTGACTGCTGTGGACAGAAGCGTTCTTTTCAGCATGATTTCTCCTGATAGATGCCACCAATGAAGGGTGGTGACGCACTGCAATCAAGCAGTTCCCATGCCATGTTGGGTTTGTCTTTAAAAATCAATAAGTTATTTGCTATTTATGAGGGGGCGGGGCCATTGTTGGGGAAACCTGTAAGAAAAGTCGACAAGGCCACCCTCGTTTGAGTCCTCAGTTGAGCGTGCGTGATCGCGCGCCTGTTGACCAATCATGCAGCAAGCCCGGAATCATGGCCTCGAAGCGGGCGCCTGCAGGGCCGCTACGGTTCAAGGCTTCGCGGAGTTGCTTTGCACCTCGTGCAAAGCTTTCGTTGGAGAGGATCTGTCGTGCAGCGAGGTGGATTCTGTTCGAGCTGATCCGGTCTGCCCGTAGCAAGAGGCCAGCGCCGGCATCCGCGATCGCTGCCATATTGAGAAACTGGTCAATATTGATGGCAATTCCAAGAATCGGGACTCCCGCTGCTAGCGCTTGTTGACAGGATAGGCTGCCGGCGTTGCAGACCATCAATGCCGAACGAGAGGCGGCTTCGGTGCCGGGCAGGTAGTCAGTCACTCGCGCATTGCGTGGGATACGGGCGGGCATCGGACCCCCAGCTGTGGAGGCGATGATCTGCACGGGCAGGTCGGCCAGGGCATCGAGTGCTAGTTGTAGGAGGCTGGCTTGGCCTGAGCTACCTAATGTGAGGTAAATCAGTGGCGGATCTGGTCGGAGCTCATCCCACCAGGAGGGGACGGCATCGTGGGGGGACCAAAGAACAGGGCCAATGAAACTATGGCTGGATGGCAGATCGTGCATCGGAAACAACTGAGGCACATCTGGATAGAGGTTGTAGTCGGCATCCGTATAGGCGCGCTGTAGATCCCCACCAACGGGATGCAGGCCATTTTCGCGGCGTAGCCGGTTGATGCCGGCACAATGACGGCGCATTGCAAGGGGTTTTGCTGCAGTAAAAAGGGTCTGCGCTAAAGGTATTGGGAGCCAACGGGTCAGCGGCAGTACGGGGACGGGTAGGCGGAGGCCAGCGAAGTATGGGCTCCAGTAAGCGTTGGAGATCGCCGCGTAAGGTACGCCGGCAACTCTGGCGCTTACCGCGAGCGACAGCCGGAAGTCGCCGACGACCAGATCAGGCTGATAGTCCCGAATCACCGCCAGATCTTCCCTCATATAGCCGCTCAGCACCTCGTAATCGTGATGCGGCCTGCCGGTGGCTAGGGCCTGCAGGAATTGCTGGCTGCTGATGCTGTGGATCTCTATATTTCGCCAGTTGCCCGGGCTCAGGAAGCGGGCGTAACGTGGGTCACAGGCGATCGCACATTCGTATCTGGCCGGATCAAGGGCACTGGCGAGTGCGATGGGGCGAGCGACATGGGCCAATGTCACCGCCTCGGCAAAGAACAGAATGCGTTTGGTGCCCGCCATTAGGGTTCCTGTTGCTGGGCCAGAGCTGTGCGGCTGAGATGCCCAGCCAGCCGGAAGAGTAACAGCCGCAGCCCTAAAGCTGTTTCAGCAATTGCAGCACTTCCTGTTCATTGCTGAAGATATCGCCTAGTGACCGTAGCTTTTCGAGATGGGTTCTTGCTTGGGTCTTATCGCCGTTCTGGATGAGGATCTTGGCCAGGGTCAGTTGGAACAAAGGTGTGTCGGGGGCAAGTTCGTGGGCTTTGCGAGCCTTTTCCAGGGCCTTCGGCAGCTCTTTCTCGGCCGCCAGGGCGGTTGCCCAGGTGTCCAGAACGGCGGGGCTGTTGGGGGATAGGCTTGCTGCCTCTTCCGCCACCTTGGCGGCCCCCGGCTTGCCTTGGCGAAGCATGGCGTAGGCCAGATTGTTCAGGGCAAGCGAGTCCTTGCGATCCAGAGCCAAGGCTTCTCTGTATCGGGATTCGGCGCCCGCAAAGTCGCCGCCCAAGGCCGCGACGTCGCCCAGATAGGTGCGCATCTGTCTGTCCTTGGGGTGGTCGTTCAACCAGGTATGAACGAACTGGTCGGCTTCGGCACGTTTCTGTGCCCGCATCAACGAGGCGTGCAAACGGGTTGCAAGCAACTCCGGACCGTTGCGTTTCAGTCCTTCCCGATAGGCTGATGCTGCTGCATCCCAACGCTTCAAGTCGAACTGAATGTCTCCCTCATAGGAAAAGCCCAGCGGGTCCTTCGGATGGCGTCCCTGGTAGGCGCGCGCTTGCTCAAGAGCGGCGGGGAACTTCTTGGTCTGGCGCAGCAAAGCGATCAGATTCTTCTGTGCAATCAGCAAATCGGGACTGATCTCGACGGCCTTCTTTAGGGAGTGGATGGCGTTGTCCATCTGCTTGGCCACGATCTGTGCATCGGCCAAACGCACCAGCGGCCGGGCCTGCTTGGGTTGCAGCAGCGCGAGTTTATTGAACGTATTGATGGCCTGGTTGTAGTCCCCACCCTCCAGCTGCGCGCGTCCAAGGGCATCGAGTATTTCGGGGTGATTGGGGACCGCGGTATTGGCCGCCTGTGCCGTAGCCAACGCGGTCTTGATGTCCTGGCTTGCCAGTTGATGCGCGATCAGCAACAGCCTGGGGCCGGGCTCGGCCGGTGCTTGCTTGATGGCCTTCTCAAGCAATTGGCTGACTTGCTCTTTCGGTGCTCCGGTCTGGGCGCGCAACTCGGCGACCGCGAGAGTCGCACGCATATTGTCTGGATCGGCCGCGAGCAGGGTTTCGTACCGCTTTAGCGCTGCCTGGGGCTGGCGGGCCTGTAGATCGAGCGAGGCGAGGGCCGCGGCAGCGGGGAAGTACTTGGGGTCGCGGGCCAGTGCCGTCTCGAAGCTCTTGCGCGCTGCATTGGTGTCGTTGCGCAGCAGATGAATGCGTCCGCGCATTTCCTCCGGCAGAGGCTTGTCGGGGATTTTCTTTTCCAGTGCATCGATGGCGCGCAAGGCGGCATCGACCTGTCGACGCGCCATATGGGCGCTGACCAGGGCGATGTCGGCCGAGGTGTCGCGCTCGTCCGCGCTGGCGATGTTGCTCAGCTCGTCGATGGCCTGGGCGCTTTCTCCCTTGGCCAGGCGATTCAGTGCCAGTGCAGTGCGGACCTTGCTGTCCTTGGGATCGAGCCGGGCGGCCTGTTTGAAGAGGGCTTCGGAAGCCTTGGGGTCGCCATTTTGCAAATGGGCTTGCGCAGCCAGCGACAGCATGGCTGCGTCGGTAGAGCCTTCCTGCAGCCCGGGCTTCAGGGTGGTCAGGGCTTTCTGCGCTTGGCCGGTTCGCAACTGAACCTGGGCGAGCAGCCGTCGAGCATCCAGCAGATCTGGGGCCTGCTGCAGGCTCTTGCTCAAATAGGTTTCCGCCTGCAGCAGTGAGCCGTTCTGGGCCTCAATCGTGCCGGCCAGTTGCAATATCCGCCCGGTCTCGCCACCGCGGCTCATCAACTGCAGGAGGATTTCCTTGGCGGTTTTCAGATCACCCCCTTGATAGGCCTGTTGGGCTTGCAGGAAGCGCGTCTGAGGGTGAGTGGGGTGACTCTTCTTGAGCTGATCCAGCTGCTGCTGAGCGGCCTTCTGATCCTTGTTCAGTTGCGCGATCGAGTACAGCGCGGATCGAGCCAGCACATGGTCCTGCTGCAAGCTCAGTACATGCTGATAGGCCTGAGTGGCGCCAGCCACATCGCGCTGGCTGAACAGCTTGATGTCGGCTTGCAGCAGCCAAGCTTCAATGTTCTTGGGCTCGCGAGCCAGGACCTGGTCGATGATGACCAGCGATGCGGAGGGATCGGCCGCACTCTCTAGTCTGGCCTTGGCCAGCAGGGCCGGCGAGAACTGCGGGGAGTCCTTCAGCACGGTCTGCAGCAGCGTCTTGGCCTTGTCGAGGTCGCCGGCCCGGGAATGGGCGCGGGCCACCGAGGTGCGCAGATCCGCATTGGCAGCCACGGTGTCCAGCACCTGGGAAGAAAATTCCTCGATCAGGCGGGCCGGTGCGATGACCTCAAGGCTGGCACGCGCCAGCAGAGGCACCAGCTCCGTCGGCGAGTATTTGAGCTGCTGGGCCTTGCGCAGTTCGATGATGGCCGTGCCATAGTCGCCCTTGTCGAACAGGGCCTTGCCGAGCAGGAAGCGGGCCTCGGCCGAGTTCGGGTTCTGCTGCAGGGCATTCTTGAACTCGATCAGGGCGGCATTCAGATCACCCTTGCCGCTCAGCTGCTTGCCGGACACGATCAGGTCCTGCTCGCTCTTGCCCAGACAGCCGGCAAGGAGGGCTGCACTCAGCAGCAGGCTCAGGCGGGCTCGCCCGGAAAGTTCTTTCATCGATTCGCTCCGCTCAACAGAACTCGGACCATGGGGTCGGCTCGCGATACAAAACCAGGATGTGGGCAGGAGCGCAAGAATGCGTCTGCTCACCGGATTTCACCGAACGGTCGATTGTGCCCAGATGCCGAGCCTGTGACCGGGCTTATCGGTCGGGCGGCACCCCCACGAATGGTGGGGCTTCGGTTCTTGCTGCCGAGAGTGAAAACCCCGAGGCGTTGTTAGCATTCGGCCGGCTGTCCAGCGGTCGGCGGCGTGGGGAAGGTTTGGATAAGGCAACAACACTCAACATCACGGCGCGCCAGCAAGCGGTGAGGGCGGTGCACCGGCCGAAATCCGTCAGGGATGTGGTCGAGCTGGTGCGGCAGGCACACCAGGGGCGGCGCCGGCTCTACCCGGTTTCGACCGGGCTCAACTGGGGTTATGGCTCCGGTTCGCCGGTGATGCCGGATTGCGAGCTGGTCGACCTCAGTGAGATGGATCGGATCCGCAATGAGCCGGGCCGCGATGACGGCGAGCCGGGTGTGCGGCCTTACTCGGCAAACAACCCGGTCGCCCTGATTGAGCCCGGGGTGACCCAGGGACAACTCTATGACTCGCTGCAGCGCCATTGCCCGGCGCTGACTTTCAATGTGACGGGATCGGCGCGGGGGACCAGCCTGTTGGGCAACGCGCTCGACCGCGGGGTCGGCTACCTGGGGCCGCGGCGCGAGGACCTGTTTGCGCTGGAGGTCGTGACCGGCACCGGGCAGGTGCTGCGTACCGGCTTTCGGCGCCTCGGGGAAGGCTCGCCCCTGGCTCATACCCATCCCTACGGCCTCGGGCCGATGCTGGATGGTCTCTTCTTTCAGGGCAACTTTGGCATCGTGACCAGCGCCTGCTTCCGGTTGCTGCCGCAGCCACCCTGCCGGGTGGCGGTGTCGCTGGCCCTGCGCCGGCCGGAGGATCTGCCGCGGCTGATCGACGGGCTGGCGGCGCTGAAGCGCGAAGGCGTGATGAGTTCGGTGACCCATATCGGCAACCGGGTGCGCACCCAGGCCAGCATGATGAGTGGCATCTCGGGCTATCTGGCCGAGCATTGCGGGCTGGCCGGAGCGGAACTGGAGATGCAGGCACAGGCCGCGCTGCTGCGCGTGGCGCCCTATGAATGGGCCAGTCTGGGTGGAGTCTCGGGTACCAAGGGGCAGGTGCGCGCGGCGATTGCAGAGGTGCGCTCTCGTCTGGGTGGATTGGCGCGTATCACCCTGGTCGACGATGCCAAGCTGGCGCTGGGCTACGGTCTGCTGCACCGTCTGCGCTTCCTGCCGTTTGCGCGCGCCAATGCCGCGGCGATCGCGGCGATCCGGCCTCTGCATGGGTTGGCTTCCGGGGTGCCGACCGATGCGGCCATCGACAACCTGACCTGGCGTTTCGGCGCGGCCGGCTTGCCGGCAACCCAGCTGGATCAAACCAATTGCGGCCTGCTCTTCATCAATCCGGCGCTACCGATGGATGGTGCTTTTGCGGCGGCTACGGTTGAAGCGATGAAAACGGTAGCTCAGGGTTTTGGGCATGAGCTTTATGTGACGCTCAATATAGAGACCCCTAGTTCATTGGTAGCGGTGGCGAATCTGTTGTTTGACCGTAGCAAGCCGGATGCGGTGGCGCGAGCCCTGCGTTGTGCCGACGCCTTGTATGAATGCATCCGGAGGCGCGGCCTGGAGGTCTATCGCGCGCGGGCGGACATGATGGAACAGGTCGTGCGTTCCGGCGATCCATTCTGGGAAACCCTAAGGTCTCTGAAGTCGGTGCTGGATCCCCATGACGTGATCGCGCCCGGTCGCTACAACTTGCCATTGTTTTCTACGCCCTAGGTGCACCTAATCAAGGGATACCCGCAGGTGGTTCAATGCGGTGCAATGGGGAATGGGTGATGTCGGAGCCGGATTTCTCCATTTCGACATTGGAATCGTGTGAAAGTCCGCATGGGCGCAAATACAAACCATTAGATCTGCCTGTGGATTCGCCGATACGCTATGGCATCATCGGTCGGCATCAGCTCAGCATATGTCTTGTGATTTGGGGTGTGACACAAGCGGCGGCGATGGCCCGCATGCATCCATCAATGTTGTTTGTCGAATCAACAGAGGACGAGCTTTGAATACCAGAATTGCCTTCATTCCCCGTGGCCTGCGTCTGGCCGCTCTGTGCGTGGTGGCCGCCGTGCTGGCCGGATGTGCCGGGTTCGGTGGCAACAAGTTTCCCGCGGCGCCGGTGTCCGCCTCGACCGAGGACTACAGCTATATCGTGGGCCCGGGCGACAGCCTGAACATCATCGTCTGGCGCAACCCCGAGCTGTCGACCGTGGTGCCGGTGCGGCCGGACGGCAAGATCTCCACGCCGCTGGTCGACGAGATCGTGGCCCAGGGCAAGAATTCGGTCGAGATCGCGCGCGACATCGAAAAGCAGTTGAGCAAGTATGTGCGCGACCCGGTGGTCACGGTGATCGTCACCGCCTTCGTTGGCCCCTACAGCGAGCAGATCCGCGTTGTCGGCGAAGCGGCGAAGCCCCAGTTCCTGCCCTATAAGCAGAAGATGACCCTGCTGGACGTCATGATCGCCGTCGGCGGCTTGACCGACTTTGCCGCCGGCAACCAGGCAACCATCCTGCGCACCGGCGACGGCAACAAGCAGTACTCGGTGCGCCTGTCCGATCTGCTCAAGCGCGGCGATGTTGCGGCCAATGTCGAGATGCGGCCCGGCGATATCCTGATCATTCCGCAGAGCTTCTTCTGAGGAGGCACGGTTCCGACCCGCACCCCTGGAGCTATCTCCGGGGGCTCTTGATGTTCAGCCGGCGCGTCGTGTTCAGCCCGACCGTATCTCGATGGATTTATTGATTGCCCAGATTCTTTCCATTGCGCGCAGCATGTGGAAATACCGCTGGCCCGCGGTTCTCGTGGCCTGGGTGGCGGGTGCCGTTGGTGCGGGGGTCGTGTTCATGATGCCCGACCGTTACGAGGCCAGCGCCCGCATCTATGTGGACACTCAGTCCATCTTGAAGCCGCTGATGTCCGGGCTGGCCGTGCAGCCCAATGTCGAGCAACAGGTGGTGATGCTGAGCCGCACGCTGATCAGCCGGCCCAATGTCGAGAAGCTGGTGCGCATGGCCGATCTGGACCTGAAGAGCCAGTCCAAGGCCCAGCAGGAAGCGATGATCGACTCGGTCACCAAGGCGCTGTCGATCCAGAGCACGGGACGAGACAACCTCTATACCTTGGCGTACCGGGACAGCGATCCGGAGACAGCCAAGCGGGTGGTGCAATCGCTGGTCTCGATCTTCGTCGAGTCCAGCCTGGGCGCGAGCCGCAAGGACACCGCGACCGCCGCGACCTTCATCAACGAACAGATCAAGAACTACGAGACCAAGCTGGAGGAGGCCGAGGGTCGCCTGAAGGAGTTCCGGCTGCGCAATATCCAGATGATGTCGGGTGATGGCAAGGATTCCGCGTCCAGACTGAGCGAGCTCAGCGGCCAGTTGGAGCGTTCCCGGCTGGAGTTGCGCGAGGCCGAGAACGCACGCGACGCGGCGAAACAGCAGCTGGCTGGTGAGCGCTCCCGCAACGCCGGCGGTACCACGCAGAGTCTGCTCCAGGAGTCGTCGCTGAACATAGCGACGCCCGAGATCGATGCACGCCTGGACGCCCAGCGCCGCAACCTGGATGCGCTGCTGCAGCGCTATACCGAGCAGCATCCCGACATCATCAGCACGCGCAAGCTGATCAAGGATCTGGAGGAGCAGAAGACCAAGGAGGTGGCCGAGTTGCGCAAGGCCGCGCTGGCGGCGCCTCAGGCCGGTGGTGCAGGCGGCAGCATGATGCAGCAGGAAATGGCCCGGATGCTGGCCGCCGCCGAGGTGCAGGTAGCCTCCTTGCGTGCTCGTGTGGCGGAGTATTCGAGCCGCTATTCGCAGGCGATGGCGGCGATGAAAACCTCGCCGCAGTTGGAAGCCGAGGCTGCCCAGCTCAATCGCGACTATGCGATCCACAAGAAGAACTACGAGGACCTGGTGGCCCGGCGCGAGTCGGCCGCGATCTCGGGAGAACTCGATGTTGCTTCCGGTGTGGCGGACTTCCGCCTGATCGATCCGCCGCGCGCCTCGTCCAAGCCGGTGGCGCCGAATCGGCTGCTGCTGCTGGGCGGTGCGCTCGCGGTCGCGCTGGGCGCCGGGTTGTTCACCGCATTTGCTGCCAGCCAGTTGCGGCCGGTGTTCCATGATGGCAACGAACTGCGCCTACGCACCGAGCTGCCCGTGCTGGGGGTGGTGTCGCGCCTGGCGACACCGGGTGAGCGCCGTCGCGAGCGCATCGACCTGCTGCGCTTTGGCGCGGCCTCGGGCGGGTTGATCGGCGTGTATGCGCTGGGCCTGGTGGTGATGGCGATTCTGATTAGCAGACAGGCGGGTTGAATGAGCAGCCTTATCGAACAGGCGGCGCAGCGCCTTGAGCAACTGCGGCAGGCCGGGGTCTCTCTGCCCGGTGACACGGCTGGCGTGAAGCCCGCAGCGGTCGAGCCGTCCTTTGTCACCCCGCCGGTACAGGATCCTGTGTCGGAGGCTCCGCATCCTCAGTCCAAACGTGTGGACCTGGATCTGCAGGCGCTGGCCGCCCAGGGCTTCCTGACGCCCAATGCGCCGCGCACCCACATCGCCGACCAGTACCGGGTGATCAAGCGGCCGCTGATCAAGAATGCGATGGGCAAGGGCGCGGCGACCCTGAACCATGCCAACCTGATCATGGTGACCAGCGCGTTGGCCGGCGAGGGTAAGAGCTTTACCTCGCTGAACCTGGCGATGAGCATCGCGGCCGAGATGGACAACACCGTGATGCTGGTCGACGCCGATGTGGCTCGCCCCTCGGTGCTGCGCATGCTGGGCCTGCCGCAAGGGCCGGGCCTGCTGGATGTGCTGGAGGATCAGGTCGACATGGCCAGCGTGCTGCTGCGCACCAATGTCGACAAGCTGACCATCCTGCCCAGCGGCACGCCGCATGCCCGCGCCACCGAACTGCTGGCCAGCGATGCGATGAGCCATCTGCTGGACGCAATGGCCAAGCGCTATCCTGATCGCATCATCATTTTCGATTCACCGCCGCTGCTGCTGACCACCGAATCGCGCGTGGTGGCCTCCCATATGGGCCAGATCGTGATGGTGGTGCATGCCGACAAAACACCGCAGAGTGCGGTGCAACAGGCCGTTGCCACGATCGAAACCTGTCCGGTCAAGATGCTGCTGCTGAACCAGGCCCGAGCCACCGCCGGCGGCGGTTATGGCTACGGCTACGGTTATGGCTACGGTTATGGCTACGGATACGGACAGGACAATGAAGCGCAAAAAGCCTGAGAGCTTTGGTGGTTTGTGTCTGGGAGTCTTGCTGCCGTTGCTGGCGGCGCAGGCTTGGGCTCAGTCCGAGGGGGAGGGCGGGGCGGCCTCCAGCAACCGGCCCAGACTGCTGATCGAGCCGCGTCTGAGCGTCACCGAGACGTTGACCGACAACCTCAAGCTGCGCACCCATGATAAGGATGTGGCGCTGATCTCAACGATCGCGCCGGGCATCCGGATCAGTGCCACCGGCGGCCGAGTGAGAGGCTCGCTGGACTATGCGCTGAACGGTTTGCTGTACAGCAAGAGCAACGAGCCCAGCCGGGTGCAGAACCAGCTGTCGGCCCGCGGCAGTGCCGATCTGATCGACAACTGGTTTGTGCTGGATGCTCGAGCCTCGATTTCCCAGCAGCCACGCTCCGCCTTCGGGACCGGGTCGATCGATCCAACCCTGCCCAACAGCAACGTCTCCGAGCTCTACACGCTGGGGCTGTCGCCAGCGTTGCGTGGCCAGTTGAGGGGTGTGGCCAGCTATGAGTTGCGGGCGGACATCAACGAGTCGCGGGCCAAGGATGCCACCAATGGCGATCTCAGCAGCCGCGGCTTATCGCTCCAATTGGGTGGCCTCAGCGCGCAAAGTCTGTTTGGCTGGTCGGCCTTTTTGTCGAACCAGCGCTGGCGGCCCGGCGGTGGGCGGTATACCGAAAGCTCCATGGTCACCGGCACCCTGCTGTTCCGCCCGGATCCTGAGTGGAACTTTGGACTGACCTTGGGCAAGGAGCGCAACAGTTTCACCACCTTGTCCCAGGAGAGTGGCAACACCTATGGCGCCAGCGCCAATTGGTTGCCGACGCCTCGTACGAAAGCGGCGGCGGATTGGCAGCATCACGACTATGGGGACTCGCATACCTTGAGCCTTGAGCACCGCATGGCGCGCTCGGTATGGCGGGTGTCGGATACGCAGATTGCGAACGTTGCCGGCCCGCAGGGCAATGCCGGGGCGATGACCAACTACGATCTGTTCTTCTCGCTGTTTGCTTCCCGCGAGCCCGATTTGCGAAAGCGCGACCTGCTGGTTCGTCAGTTTCTGGGGCTGCTTGGGTTGAATCCGAATGCCATCGCCATTGGTGGCTTCATGAACTCGACAGCGAGCCTGATGCGCCGACAGGAACTGTCCTTTGCGCTGGAAGGGCAACGGAGCACGGTGACCTTTCTGTTGAGTCGAACCAAGAGCAACAAGATCGATCCGACGGCGGGTGGCAACGATGACTTTGCTCAGACCAATCGATTGGACCTGCGCAGCTTCTCGGTCAATATCGCCTATCGCTTGACGCCGATCAGCAGCGCAAGCGTGCTGCTGACCCAGCAGAAGAATCAAGGCGAGTTGGACAGTCAGCGCACCGACCTGAAGTCGCTGATCGCCAACTGGAATGCCCGTCTCGGACCGTACAACAACCTCACCGTAGGCGTTCGCCATAACCGCTTTAACAGCCCCACCCAGCCCTACCGCGAGAACGCCGTGCTCGCCACCTACACCCAGCAGTTCTAGAGCAGCCGCCCATGTATGAAGCGTTCTACGGGCTGAGCAGCAAGCCGTTCCAACTCAGCCCGGACCCCAATTTTTATTTCGGCAGCAAGCAGCATCGCCGCGCCAAGGCCTATCTGGACTATGGCGTGCTGCGCAATGACGGCTTCATCGTCATCACCGGCGAGATCGGTGCGGGCAAGACCACCTTGCTGCGCGGGCTGTTGGACAGCCTGAACCGCAGCAATGTCGTGATCGGCAATCTGGTCACGACCCAACTCGATGCCGAAGACACCCTGCGCATGGTCGGCGCGGCCTTTGGCGTGCGGGTCAAGGACCTGCCCAAGTCCGAGCTGCTGATGACCCTGGAGGCCTTCTTCGTCAACCAGACCAGCCAGGGCAAGCGCTGCCTGCTGATCGTCGACGAGGCGCAGAACCTTGGTGCGCGCGCGGTCGAGGAGCTGCGCATGCTGTCGAACTTCCAGTTCAGCAACCAGTCGCTGCTGCAGACCTTTCTGGTCGGCCAGCCGGAGTTCCGCGGCATCCTGCAAAAGCCCGAGATGGAGCAGTTCCGCCAGCGCGTTGCGGCCACCTGCCATATCGGCCCGCTGGACGAGGACGAGACCCAGCGCTATATCGAGCACCGCCTGAAATGCGCGGGCAGCGACGGCAAGCCCAGCTTTGATCCAGACGTGTTCCCGGTCCTGCACCAGGCGAGCCAAGGCATTCCGCGCCGCATCAATTCGCTGTGCGATCGCCTGCTGCTGCTCGGCTTCATGGCCGGCAAGGCCCATCTGGGCAAGGACGACATCGACGAGGTGCTGCGCGACATCGCGCAGGAGAGCGAGACCCCGGCCAAGACCCTGGCGAGCCCGGCGGCGCTCAATGGCCATGCGCATGGGCCGCTGGATCTGGATCTCGGCCGACTGCGCCTGGGCGTGGAGGAGGCCGAGGCCCTGGGCGGCGAGATCGCGGCGCTGGGCCAGGACCAGCAGCTCGGGCAGTTGCAGCGCCTGGAGCAGAGCCTGATCCGTCTGGAGCGCATCAATCTGCAGACCCTGGGGCTGTTGCAGAGGCTGGTCGATGCCGTCAGCCAGCAGTCGCAACCCGGCGCCGGCGAACCCCGGTCCTGACCCTTGGAGGCCCGACCATGCTGATGCCCAACCGCCAAGCCCGGCCGCGCAACGCGATGACCATCGATGTGGAGGACTACTTCCAGGTCTCCGCCTTCGCACCCTATATCGCCCGCGGCGACTGGGATGCCAGGGAATGCCGGGTCGAACGCAATGTCGACCGCATCCTGGCCCTGCTGGCCGAGCGCGGCACCCGTGCCACCTTCTTCACCCTGGGCTGGGTGGCCGAGCGCTACCCGCAGCTGGTGCACCGCATCGTCGCCGGTGGCCACGAGCTCGCCAGCCATGGCTATGGCCATGAGCGCGCCAGCGACCTGAGCCCCGAGGCCTTCCGTGCCGATGTCGGCCGCGCCAAGCGGCTGTTGGAGGACATCGGCGGGCATGAGGTGCTGGGCTACCGGGCGCCGAGCTTCTCGATCGGCGAACGCAATCTCTGGGCCTTCGACGTGCTGCGCGACTGCGGCTACCGCTACAGCTCCAGCGTCTACCCGATCCGCCACGACCATTACGGCATGCCGGATTCGCCGCGCTTCGCCTATCCCGTGCGCGAGGGCCTGCTGGAGGTGCCGGTCACCACCCTGCGCCTGCGCGGCCGCAACTGGCCGTCCAGCGGCGGCGGTTATTTCCGGCTGCTGCCCTATGCGCTGTCGCGCTGGCTGATCGGCCAGGTCAATCAACGCGACCAGCAGTCCGCGGTGTTCTACTTCCACCCCTGGGAGATCGACGCGGAGCAGCCGCGCATCGCCGGCATCGATGCCAAGACGCGTTTTCGCCATTACGTGAACATCGGCCGCACCGAGGCGCGTATCGCCCAGTTGCTGCGCGACTTCGAATGGGGCCGGATGGACGAGATCTTCCTTGGCCGCAGCCAGGCCGGCCTCGCGCCCGCGGCGGCAGTGCCGGCATGACGGCGCCGTCCCTGCAGGTCCTGCGCTTGGGCGCGGGCGAGCCCGAGAACGCCCGGCGCTGGGATGCCTTCGTGCTTGGCTGCCCGCGCGCCAGCTTTTTCCACCGGGCCGGCTGGATGCGCCTGGTCGGCGAGGTGTTCGGCCATCC
Source organism: Roseateles sp. DAIF2 (assembly GCF_015624425.1). Classification (NCBI taxonomy): domain Bacteria; kingdom Pseudomonadati; phylum Pseudomonadota; class Betaproteobacteria; order Burkholderiales; family Sphaerotilaceae; genus Roseateles; species Roseateles sp. DAIF2. The sequence continues at coordinate 2,760,722 of NZ_CP049919.1, forward strand.
CTGCTATTTCCTCTATGCCGAGCGGGCCGGCCGCATCGAGGGCGTGCTGCCGCTGGCTCAGGTGAAGAGCCGGCTGTTCGGCCATGCCCTGGTCGGTCTTCCGTTCGCGGTCTATGGCGGCGTCGCGGCCGACAACGAGGAGACCGCCGCGGCGCTGGAGCGGGAGGCGCAGGCCCTGGCCCAGCAGCTCGGCGCCGAGCATCTGGAGCTGCGCAATGTCGAGCGGCGCCATGCCGACTGGCCGCACCAGGATCTCTATGTGACCTTCCGCAAGGAGATCCTGCCCGAGGAGGAGTCCAATATGCTGGCCATCCCGCGCAAGCAGCGCGCGATGGTGCGCAAGGGCATCAAGAACGGGCTGCAAAGCCATCTCGATGCCGACACCGGCCGCTTCTTCGAGCTGTATGCCGGCAATGTGCACCGGCATGGCACGCCGGCCATGCCCAAGCGCTATTTCGATGCGCTGCTGGAGGAGTTCGGCGCCGACTGCGAGCTGCTGACCGTGACCGATGCGCAGGGCACCCCCCTCAGTTCGGTGCTCAGTTTCTACTTCCGCGACGAGGTGCTGCCCTACTATGCGGGCGACGCCGTGGCGGCTCGGGATCTCGCCGCCAACGACTTCAAATACTGGGAGCTGATGCGCCGCGCCTGCGCGCGCGGGCTCAAGGTATTTGACTATGGCCGCAGCAAGCAGGGCACGGGTTCCTATGCGTTCAAGAAGAACTGGGGTTTCGAGCCGACGCCGCTGCACTACGAGTACTGCCTCTACAAGCGCGAGACCGTGCCCCAGAACAACCCCAGCAACGCCAAGTACCAGCTCTTGATCAAGACCTGGCGCCGCATGCCGCTGGCCTGGGCGAACTGGCTGGGGCCGCATATCGTTCGCAACCTGGGGTGAGGCGGCTGCATGGCCAAGCTGCTCTATCTGGTGCACCGCCTGCCGTACCCGCCCAACAAGGGCGACAAGGTGCGCTCCTATCATCTGCTGAAGCATCTGGCGGCGCGCCATGAGGTGCATCTGGGGACCTTTGTCGACGACCCGGACGACCTGCAGCATCTCGGCCGCGTGCGCGAACTGTGCACCAGCCTGCAGGCGGTGCGGCTGCACCCGGGCCGGGCCAAGCTGGCCAGCCTGCGTGGGCTGCTGAGCGGCGAGGCGTTGAGCCTCCCTTACTACCGCGACGCCGCGCTGGCGCGCTGGGTGGACGAGACGGTGCAGCGCGAGGCACCCGACGCGGTGGTGGTGTTCTCCTCGACGATGGCGCAGTACGCGCCGGCCAGCCTGCCGCTGGTGCTTGACTTCGTCGATCTCGACTCGGCCAAGTGGAGCGAGTACGCGGGCAGCCGGCGCTGGCCGCTGTCCTGGCTGTACCGCCGCGAGGGGCGGTGCCTGCTCGACTTCGAGGCCCGCATGGTGGAGCGGGCGCTCTGCTCCTTCTTCGTCACCGACAAGGAGGTGGCGCTGTTTCGCAGCCAGGCGCCGGCCGCGCGCGGCCGCGTCGAGGCGCTGGGTAACGGCGTCGATGCCGAATTCTTCGCGCCGGCCGTGCAGCGCGATTCGCCCTTCGCGGCGGGCGAGCGGGCCCTGGTGTTCACCGGGGCGATGGACTACTGGCCCAACGAGGACGCGGTGGCCTGGTTCGCGGCCGAGGTGCTGCCGCGGCTGCGCAGCCGCCATCCGGGCCTGCGCTTTTACATCGTCGGCCGCAGCCCGACGCCGGCGGTGACGGCCCTGGCCGGTCCCGATGTGGTGGTGACCGGCACGGTGGACGATGTGCGGCCCTATCTGCAGCATGCGGCCGTCGTGGTCGCGCCGCTGCGGCTGGCGCGCGGCATCCAGAACAAGATCCTGGAGGCGATGGCAATGGCCCGCCCGGTGGTGGCCGCGCAGGGCTGCGTCGAGGCGATCGACGCCCGCGCCGGCGAGGATCTGCTGGGCGCGACCGATGCCGAGGCCTATGTGGCCGCGATCGGCGCGTTGCTGGAGGCCCCGGCCCGGGCGGCCGAGATCGGCCGTGCCGGACGCCGCTGCGTGCTGAACGGCTATAGCTGGGCGGCCCGGCTGGCCGGCATCGATCGCTATCTGGCCGAACTGCCCCCGCGCCCCGGCTTCCCGCCGGCGCATCCGGCCCTGCAAACGGAGGCGGCATGAGCATGGTTCTTCCGGCAGCGCCTTCCGGGCCAGGGCCGACGCCCGCTTGGCGCCGCGCGCTACCGCTGATGGTGCTGGCGCTGCTGGCCCTGCTGTGGCTGTACCGCGAGACCGGCCTGGCGATGGTGGGCATCTGGCAGCGCTCCGAAACCTTTGCCCATGCCTTCGTCGTGCCGCCGATCGCGCTGTGGCTGATCTGGCGCCGCCGCACCGCGCTGGCCGCGCTGACGCCTCGACCCAACCTGTGGTTCCTGCTGCCGCTGGCTCTGGCGTCGCTGGCCTGGCTGCTGGGCGAACTGGTCGCGGTCAATGCGCTGACCCAGCTGGCGCTGGTGGCCCAGATCGTGCTGCTGGTGCCGCTGCTGTGGGGCTGGCAGGCCACCCGCGTGCTGATCTTCCCGCTGGCCTTCCTGTTCTTCTCGGTGCCGATCGGCGAGTTCATGCTGCCCGGGCTGATGGAGATGACCGCGGACTTCACCGTCGCGGCGCTGCGCCTGAGCGGCATCCCGGTCTACCGCGAGGGCCTGCAGTTCGTGATCCCCTCCGGCAACTGGTCGGTGGTCGAGGCCTGCAGCGGTCTGCGCTATCTGATGGCCTCGGTGATGGTGGGCACCCTGTTCGCCTACCTGAGCTATTACAGCCTGCGCCGGCGCCTGATCTTCATCGGCGTCGCGATCCTGCTGCCGCTGCTCGGCAACTGGCTGCGCGCCTACCTGATCGTGATGCTGGGCCATCTGTCGGACAACAAGCTGGCCGCCGGCGCAGATCACCTGATCTATGGCTGGGTGTTTTTCGGCATCCTGATGCTGGCGATGTTCATGGTGGGCGCACGCTGGACCGAGGCCGAGCCCGCCGCCGCTGCGCCGCAGGCGTCGGCACGGATGGCAACCGTATCGGGGACGATGTGGCTGGCGCCGCTGCTGGCGCTGGTCGTGTTCATGCTGCCTCCATTGGCGTTGAGTCGGCTTGAAAACCAGGGGGCGCGTTCGGCGCTGCAGATGCCGGCGCCGACTTTGTCTGGTTGGGCACGGCAAGACCAGCCGCTGACGACTTGGCAGCCGGTTTTTGAAAACCCGGTGGCCGAAGTACAGCAGGTCTATGCCCGCGATGGCGAGCGTGTGGGGCTGCACCTCGCCTATTACCGCCAGCAGGCGTATGACAGCAAGCTGATCAGTTCGCAGAACCAGCTGGTGCATTCGGAGAACAAGCAGTGGGCACAGTTGGCTGCTTCAACACAAACATTGCTGCTGGGGCCGGATGCCATAACCCTGCAGGGGGCCGACCTGCGCGCTGGACGTGTTGATGGGGGCACCAGTGGCACACGCCTGCTGGCTTGGCAGATCTACTGGGTCGATGGGCGCCCAGTCGCCAGTCCGACCTTGGCCAAGGCTCTTGGCGCTTGGCAGCGCCTGCGCGGGCAGGGCGACGATGCGGCTTCCATCGTCGTCTACACCGACGATGTTTCGGACAATGGCGGGCCGGCCGAGAGGCGGCTGCGTGAATTCCTGCAGGACAACTGGGCGTCGATCGATGCCCTGCTGAAACAGACAGCCGGCCGGTGAAGGCGGCTCCGACCAAGAAGAGGATCTAGAGATGAGCATCAGCGTCAGCAGCACGGTAGCGGTGATCGGCCTGGGATACGTGGGCCTGCCCCTGGTGGTGGAATTCGGCAAGCACATGCGCACGATCGGTTTCGACATCGCGCAGTCCAAGGTCGATGCCTGCCAGCGCGGCACCGACCCCTCGCGCGAGCTGAGCGACGAGCAGGTGCGCGCTGCCACCCATGCCGTCTACACCGCCGACCCGGCCCTGCTGGCCGAGGCCGACATCATCGTGGTGGCCGTGCCCACCCCGGTCGACGAGGCCCATATCCCCGACTTCCGCCCGCTGATCGGCGCCTCCACCAGCGTGGGCCGCCACCTGAAGAAGGGCGTCACCGTGGTCTACGAGAGCACGGTCTACCCCGGCGCCACCGAGGAGGTCTGCATCCCGGTGCTGGAGAAGGAGTCGGGCCTGAAGTGGAAACAGGACTTCTTTGTCGGCTACAGCCCCGAGCGCATCAACCCGGGCGACAAGGAACACACGCTGACCAAGATCCTGAAGATCGTTTCCGGCGACACGCCCGCGACCCTGGACAAGGTGGCCAAGCTCTACGAGACCATCGTCGAGCCCGGCGTGCACCGGGCCTCCAGCATCAAGGCCGCCGAGGCCGCCAAGGTGATCGAGAACACCCAGCGCGACCTGAACATCGCGCTGATGAACGAGCTGGCCATCATCTTCGACAAGATCGGCATCGACACCTCCGAGGTGCTGGAGGCCGCCGGCACCAAGTGGAACTTCCTGAAGTTCAAGCCGGGCCTGGTGGGTGGGCACTGCATCGGCGTCGACCCCTACTACCTGACCCACAAGGCCGACATGATCGGCTACCACCCGCAGGTCATCCTGGCGGGGCGGCGCATCAACGACGGCATGGCCAAGTTCATCGCCGAGCAGACCATCAAGCACATGATCGCCAGCGGCAGCTATATCAAGGGCGCCAAGGTCAATGTGCTGGGCCTGACCTTCAAGGAGAACTGCGGCGACCTGCGCAACTCCAAGGTGATCGACATCATCCATGAGCTCAAGAGCTACGGCGTCGAGGTGTTCGTGACCGACCCGCAGGCGGAAGGCGAGGAGGCCATGCACGAGTACGGCGTGCAGCTGCTGCCCTGGGACGAGCTGCCGCGCGCCGATGCGATCGTCGCGGCGGTGGCGCACCGCGAGTTCGCCGCCCTGAGTCTGGAGGACCTGGGCAAGAAGCTGGTGAAGAATGGCGCCTTCATCGACGTCAAGGCAGCGTTCGACCAGCAGGGGCTGACCGAGGCCGGCTACAAGGTCTGGCGCCTCTGAGTTCCCGCTGTCTTCATCCATGCAACCGGACCCACGCCCGCTGATCCTGCACGTCGTGTATCGCTTCGATACCGGCGGGCTGGAGAACGGCGTGGTGAACCTGATCAACCACATGGACCCCGGTGCTTATCGCCACGCGGTGCTGGCGCTGACCGAGGTGACCGAGTTCAAGCAACGGGTGCGCCGGTCCGATGTGCAGTTCCTTGCGCTGCACAAGCCGCCGGGCCATGGCTTCTGGCTCTATCCGCGCCTGTACCGGCTGCTGCGCGAGCTCAAGCCCGCGGTCGTGCATACCCGCAATCTGGCCGCGCTGGAGGTGGCCGTGCCGGCCTGGGCGGCCGGCGTGCCGGTGCGCGTGCATGGTGAGCATGGCCGGGACGTCAGCGATCTGGATGGCAGCCATCGCGGCTACCAGCGCCTGCGCCGGCTCTATGGCGTCTTCGTGCAGCGCTTCGTCGCGCTGTCGCAGGACCTGGCCGGCTATCTGCAGCAGCGCGTCGGCTTCGCGCCGGCGCGCATCAGGCAGATCTACAACGGCGTCGACACCCAGCGCTTCACGCCGGCCCCGCGGCGCGAGCCCATCGAGGGCTGCCCCTTCGGCACCGACGCATCACTGCTGCTGATCGGCACCGTGGGCCGCATGCAGCAGGTCAAGGATCAGACCCTGCTGGCGCGCGCCTTCGTGCTGGCCCTGCAGCAGCGCCCGGATCTGCGCACGAAGCTGCGCCTGGTGATGGCCGGCGACGGCCCGCTGCGCGGCGCGGCGCAAGGCTTGATCGACGACGCGGGATTTGGCGCGCTGGCGTGGCTGCCTGGCGAGCGTGGCGATGTGGCGGCCTGGATGCGCGGGCTGGATCTGTTCGTGCTGCCCTCGCTGGCCGAGGGCGTGTCCAACACGATCCTGGAGGCGATGGCCAGCGGCCTGCCGGTGATCGCCACCGCGGTGGGCGGCAATGTCGAGCTGGTCGAACAGGACCGCACCGGCCTGCTGGTACCGCCGGCCGATGCGGCGGCGCTGGCCGCCGCGCTGATCGCGCTGGCCGATGATGCCGAGCGCCGCCGCGCGATGGGCCGCGCCGGCCGGGCCGCGGCCGAACAGCGTTTTGCGCTGTCGGTGATGGTGGCCGGCTACCAGTCGCTTTACGATGAACTGCTGGCCGCGCAGGCGCCTGCGCGGGTCCACCTGCGAAAAGAGCTGAGCAAGAAGGGCTGACGACCATGTGTGGCATCACCGGCATATTCGACACCCGTGCGGCACGCGAGCTCGCGCCCGAGCGGCTGCAGCGCATGAACGACTCGCAGTGGCACCGCGGCCCCGACGAGGGCTCGATCCATCTGGAGCCGGGCCTGGGCTTCGGTCATCGCCGCCTGTCCATCATCGACATCGCCACCGGCCAGCAGCCGCTGTTCAATGCCGACCACTCGGTGGTGATCGTCTTCAATGGCGAGATCTACAACTACCAGCCCCTCATGGCCGAGCTGCAGGGCCTGGGCTACGCCTTCCACACCAAGAGCGACACCGAGGTGATCGTGCATGCCTGGGAGGCCTGGGGCGAGGCCTGCGTCCAGCGCCTGCGCGGCATGTTCGCGTTCACGATCTGGGACCGCAACAAGCAGACCCTGTTCATCGCGCGCGACCGCCTGGGCGTGAAGCCGATGTACTGGTCCCTGTTGGACGACGGCCTGCTGCTGTTCGGCTCCGAGCTGAAGTCCCTGCTGGCCTATGACGACGGCCGCGGCGGCATGAAGCGCGAGATCGACCCGCTGGCGGTCGAAGAGTATTTCGCGCTCGGCTATGTGGCCGAGCCGCGCTGCATCTTCAAGCAGGCGCGCAAGCTGCCGCCCGGCCACACCCTGACGATCCGGCGCGGCCAGCCGCTGCCCGAGCCCAGGCCCTTTTGGGATGTGCGTTTCACCCTGGACAACAAGATCTCGCAGCAGGATGCCGAGGCCGAGCTGCGCGAGCGCCTGCGCGAGTCGGTGCGCCTGCGCATGATCGCCGAGGTGCCGCTGGGCGCCTTCCTCTCCGGCGGGGTCGATTCCAGCGCGGTGGTGGCGACGATGGCTGGCCTGTCCGATGGACCGGTCAACACCTGCTCGATCGCCTTCGACGATCCGGCCTTCAACGAATCGGCCTTCGCGCAGATTGTCGCCGACCGCTACCAGACCAACCACCGCGTCGAGACCGTCAAGAGCGACGACTTCGACCTGATCGACCTGCTGGCGCGGCTCTATGACGAGCCCTATGCCGACAGCTCGGCCATCCCGACCTACCGCGTCTGCCAGCTGGCGCGCAAGCATGTGACCGTGGCGCTGTCCGGCGACGGTGGCGACGAGAGCTTTGGCGGCTACCGCCGCTACCGCCTGCACCTGATGGAGGAACGCATGCGCTCGGCCCTGCCGGCCGGGCTGCGCCAGCCGCTGTTCGGCCTGCTGGGCCGCGTCTATCCGAAGGCCGACTGGGCGCCGCGCGTGCTGCGCGCCAAGACCACCTTCGAGGGCATGGCGCGCAGCTCGGTAGAAGCCTATTTCCATTCGGTCTCGATCCTGCGCGGCCCGATGCGCGCCCAGCTGTTCAGCCCGCGCTTCAAGACCGAGCTGGCCGGTTACAGCGCGCAGGAGGTGTTCGACTTCCATGCCCGGCGCGCCGGCACCGACGACCCGCTGGCCCTGATCCAGTACCTGGACCTGAAGACCTATCTGGTCGGCGACATCAACACCAAGGTGGACCGCGCCAGCATGGCCCATTCGCTGGAGGTGCGCGAGCCGCTGATGGACCATGAGCTGGTCGAATGGCTGGGCAGTCTGCCCTCGAGCCTGAAGATCCGCGGCCAGGAGGGCAAGTACTTGTTCAAGAAGGCGATGGAGCCGCAGCTGTCCGACGACATCCTGTACCGCCCCAAGATGGGCTTCGCGGTGCCGCTGGCGCGCTGGTTCCGCGGCCCCTTGAAGCAGCGCGTGCGCGACGCGGTGCTGGGCGAGCGCCTGGCCGCCACCGGCTGGTTCAACCCCGACTATCTGCGCCATCTGGTCGAGGCGCATCAGAGCGGCGCCAGCGACTACAGCGCGCCGCTGTGGACCCTCCTGATGTTCGAATCCTTCCTGCGCCAGGTCGTCGATGGTGGCGTGTCCACCCTGTCGGCGGCGCCGACGCCGACCCGTGCCGGTGAGGAGGCCCTGGTGCTGTCATGAGCTTGCGTGTTCTCCATGTCCTGGATCATTCGATCCCGCTGCACAGCGGCTACACCTTTCGCACCCTGTCCTTGCTGCGCGAGCAGCGCCGCCTGGGCTGGGACACCCATCACCTGACCAGCCCCAAGCATGGCGCCGGCCTGGCCGACAAGGACGCGGCCGAGCGAGCGCTGGCGGAGCAGACGGTCGACGGCTGGCATTTCCACCGCACGCCGGTCGCTGCATCCGGCGGCCTGCCGGGCCTGGGCGAACTGCGCCTGATGCGCCAGTTGGAGGCGCGCCTGCAGCAGGTGGCCGAGCAGTTGCGGCCGCAGCTGATCCATGCCCATTCGCCGGTGCTGAATGCGCTGCCAGCGCTGAAGGTGGGGCGGCGGCTGGGCATCCCGGTGGTCTACGAGGTGCGTGCCTTCTGGGAGGACGCGGCGGTCGACCATGGCACGACCAAGGAGGGCAGCCTGCGCTACCGCCTGACCCGCGCGATGGAGACCCATGCGCTGAAGCGGGCCGACCATGTGTTCACGATCTGCGAAGGCCTGCGCGGTGACATCGTCGCACGCGGCGTGCCGGCGGCCAAGGTGACCGTGATCCCGAATGCGGTGGACATCGAATCCTTCGAGCCCGGCGGCCAGCCCGACGAGGCGCTGAAGGCGCGGCTGGGCCTGAGTGGCGCCACGGTGCTGGGCTTCATCGGCTCCTTCTATGCCTATGAAGGCCTGGACCTGCTGCTGCAGGCGCTGCCGGCGATCCTGGCCCAGCGTCCCGAGGTGCGGGTGCTGCTGGTGGGTGGCGGGCCGCAGGATGCGGCGCTGAAGGCCCAGGCCCAGGCGCTGGGCCTGGCGGACAAGATCGTGTTCACCGGTCGCGTGCCGCATGCCGAGGTGACCCGCTATTACGACCTGGTCGACGTGCTGGTCTATCCGCGCCATTCGATGCGCCTGACCGAGTTGGTCACGCCGCTCAAGCCGCTGGAGGCGATGGCCCAGGGCCGCCTCCTGCTGGCCTCCGATGTCGGCGGCCACAAGGAGCTGATCCGTGATGGCGAGACTGGCCTGCTGTTCGCGGCCGGCCGCGCCGATGCGCTGGCCGGCGCGGTCGAACGCCTGCTGGCCGATCGCGAGGCCTGGCCGCGCCTGCGCGCGCAGGGGCGGCGTTTCGTCGAGACCGAGCGCAACTGGCGCGCCTCGGTGGCCAACTATCCCGGCGTCTACCAGGCCCTGCTGGGCGGCGCCCGCGAGGCGCTGGCCTGATGAGCGGGACGGGTGATATGGGCTTCAAGGGCCTGCGCATCGCGCTGGTGGGGCCGCTGCCGCCGCCGGCCGGTGGCATGGCGAACCAGACCCGACAGCTGGCCGAGCTGCTGCGCGGGGAGGGGGCCGTGGTCGAGCTGGTGCAGACCAACACGGCCTACCGGCCGGTCTGGGTTGGCCAGCTGCCGGGGCTGCGCGCGCTGTTCCGCCTGCTGCCCTATCTGTGGGCGCTGTGGCGCGCCGCCGGCCGCAACGAGCTGCTGCATGTGATGGCCAACTCGGGCTGGTCCTGGCATCTGTTCGCGGCACCGGCGATCTGGATCGCCAATCTGCGTGGCCGCCCGGTGCTGATCAACTACCGCGGCGGCGAGGCCGGCAAGTTCCTTGAGCGTTCGCCCGGCCTGATCGGTGCCAGCCTGCGGCGCGTCAGCGCGCTGCTGGTGCCCTCGGGCTTCCTGGAGGCGGTGTTCGCGCACCATGGCTATCGCGCCGAGGTGCTGCCCAATGTGGTGGACCTGCGGCGCTTCCGTCCCGCCGAGACGGCCGCCGCGCCGGCGCTGCACCTGCTGGTGGCGCGTAATCTGGAGCCGCTGTACGACAACGCGACCGCGATCCGTGCCTTCGCCGCGGTGCGCCAGCAGCGGCCGGGCCTGCGCATGACGGTGGCCGGCACCGGGCCGGACGAGCCGGCGCTGCGCGCGCTGGCCGGCGAGCTGGGCCTGGGCGAGGAGGCGCTGCGCTTCGCCGGCCGGGTCGAGCGCGAGGGCATGGCCGAGCTGTACCGCCAGAGCCGCCTGAGCCTGAACCCGAGCCTGGCCGACAATATGCCGAACTCGGTGCTGGAGTCGTTGGCCAGCGGCGTGCCGGTGGTGTCGACCGATGTCGGCGGCGTGCCCTATCTGGTGCAGCATGGCGTGACCGCGCTGCTGGTGCCGCCGCGCGACGTGGCGGCGATGCGCGATGCGATCCTGCGCCTGCTCGACGACCAGCTCCTGCACGACACCCTGCGCGGCAACGGCCTGGCCGAGGTGCAGCGCTACACCTGGGCGCAGATCGGCCCGCTGCTGGCCGCCTTCTACCGGCGCAGCCTGCAGGCGCCGACGGCCTCCGATCTACTCGTTCCGCGTTCCTGAGCTATTCGCCATGTCGTCCGCTTACACCCGCCTGGCCTCCTCGCTGCTGTTCCCGCTGCATGAGCGCCTGAAGGGCCATGACAGTGTGGCGCTGCGCCGCGGGCTGGAGCACAGCCAATGGCTGGCTCCGGCGGCGCTGGAGGCGCTGCAGCTGCAGCGCCTGAACGAGCTGCTGCGCGAGATCGGCCGCGACGTGCCCTATTACCGCGAGCTGTTCGCGCGCGAGGGCATCCGGGCGGGCGAGTTCCGCTCGCTGGCCGAGCTGCAGCGCCTGCCCTTCCTGACCAAGGCCGAGATCCGTGCCCATACCGAGGCGCTGAAGAGCGAGCGCGCCGTCGGCCTGGCGCGCTTCAACACCGGTGGCTCCTCGGGCGAACCGCTGGTCTTCTTCATCGGCAAGCGGCGCGTCAGCCATGACGTGGCGGCCAAATGGCGCGCCACCCGCTGGTGGGACGTCGACATTGGCGATCCGGAGATCGTGGTCTGGGGCTCGCCGATCGAGCTCGGCTCGCAGGACCGCATCCGCGCCTGGCGCGACCGGCTCTTGCGCACCGAGCTGCTGCCGGCCTTCCAGATGTCCGAGGCCAAGCTGGACGGCTTCATCGCGGCGATCCGCGCCAAGCGGCCGAAGATGCTGTTCGGTTATCCCTCGGCCCTGTCCTATATCGCGCGCCATGCCCAGGCGCGCGGCCAGCGCATGGATGATCTGGGCATCGCGGTGGCCTTCGTCACCTCGGAGCGGCTCTACGACGAGCAGCGCGAGCTGATCTCGCGCGTGTTCGGCTGCCGGGTGGCCAACGGCTACGGCGGTCGTGACGCCGGCTTCATCGCCCATGAATGCCCCTCGGGCGGCATGCACCTGACGGCCGAGGACGTGATCGTCGAGCTGGTCGACCGTGACGGCCGGCCCGTGCCGGCGGGGCAGGCCGGCGAGATCGTCGTCACCCATCTGGCGACGCGCGACTTCCCCTTCGTGCGCTACCGCACCGGCGACATCGCGGTGCTCGACACCGCCGCCTGCCCCTGCGGTCGCGGCCTGCCGATGCTCAAGGAGATCCAGGGCCGCAACACCGATTTTGTCGTCGCTGCCGACGGCACGGTGATGCATGGCCTGGCGCTGATCTACATCCTGCGCGACCTGGCCGGGCTGCGCTCCTTCAAGGTGGTGCAGCACAGCCGCAGCCGCACCGAGGTGCTGCTGGTGGCCGAGGCCGGCTTCGCGCCCGAGGCCCCGGCCCAGATCGCCGCCGGCTTCAAGCGCCGCCTGGGCGCCGAGGTCGAGGTCGAGGTGCGCCTGGTCGATGCGATCCCGCCGGAGCGCTCGGGCAAGTTCCGCTATGTGGTCAGCCACGCGGTCTGAGGTGTTGAAGCATGCGTGACCTGCTCGTCTTCCTGCCGGTGCTGATCGGTTCGCTGGCGGCCTTGCGTTTCCCCTGGATCGGGGTGATGGTCTGGACCTGGCTCAGCATCATGAACCCGCATCGCTATACCTGGGGCTTCGCGCATGACGCGCCGCTGGCCGCGCTCGCCGCGGCCTGCACCCTGGTGGGCCTGCTGGCGACGGCGGAGAAGCAGTCGCCGCTGAAGAACGCGCCGGCGCGCTGGCTGCTGGTTTTCATGGTCTGGATCACCGTGTCCTGGCTGGTCGGTCTGGATCCGGACAAGGACTATGAGCAGTGGAACAAGGTGATGAAGATCGACCTGATGATCCTCGTCGCGATGGCCGTGCTGATATCAAAGCAGCATATCTTCGCCCTGACCTGGGTAGCCGCGGGCTCGCTGGCGTTACTGGGAGCCAAGGGGGGCGTGTTCACGGTGTTGACCGGGGGCTCCTACCGGGTCTGGGGGCCGCCGGGCAGTTACATCGAGGGCAATAACGAGTTCGCCCTGGCCTTGGCGATCACCATTCCGCTGCTGCGTTTTCTGCAGATGCAGCTGCAGAGCAAATGGGGCCGGCACCTGATGACGGTGGTCATGTTGCTGTGCGCGGCGGCGGCCCTGGGCAGCCACTCGCGCGGCGGCCTGCTGGCGATGTCGGCCATGACCTTGATGATGTGGTGGCGCGGACGCAGCCGCCTGCTGGGCGGGCTGGTGATTGCTATCGCGGCGGTGGCTCTGGTGGCCTTCATGCCCGAAGAATGGTCGTCGCGGATGAACACCATCCAGACCTATCAGGAGGATCGTTCGGCGCTGGGGCGCATCGCGGCCTGGTGGACCGCCTGGAACCTGGCCTTCCACTATCCCTTCGGTGTGGGCTTCGAGGCGGCGCGCGAGTCGCTGTTCCTGCAGTTTTCGCCCTATGGCCTTGAGTTCGGCACACCGGTAGCGCACAGCATTTACTTCCAGGTGCTGGGCCACCATGGTTTCGTCGGGCTCGCGATCTTCCTGGCGATGTGGTTTGTCAGCTATCGCTGGGCCGGGTGGCTGCGCACCGAGGCGGTCAAGATCCCGGAGGCTCGCTGGGCGTCGGACCTGGGCGCCATGTGTCAGGTGGCCCTGATCGGCTATGCGGTGGGGGGCGCCTTCCTCAGCCTGGCCTACTTCGATCTGCCGTACAACCTGATGGTGCTGATCGTGCTGAGCCGCGCCTGGGTCGAGCAGAAGCGCTGGCAGCGCGAGCCGATACCGGACGGACGCTGGTGGCGCCGGATCCCGGGACTGCGTGCCGCCAGCGAGGCCGAACGCGGCGAAGCTCCGGCGGGAGCGGCCAAGAGCGGCGTGCGGGGCTGACGATGATGAGAACCCTGATGAGCTTGGCCTCCGGCCGCGGCACCCAAGCCAAGCTGTCCACGCTGATCTTCCATCGCGTGCTGCCCGAGGCCGACCCGCTGTTCCCCGAGGAGATGCATGCGGCGCGCTTTCGCGAGCTGTGCGCCTGGCTCAGGTCCTGGTTCCGCGTGCTGCCGCTGGACGAGGCGGCGCTGCGCCTGAAGAACGGCACCCTGCCGGCGCGCGCCTGCACGATCACCTTCGATGACGGCTATGCCGACAACCATGAGGTGGCGCTGCCGATTCTGCGCGAGGCCGGCCTGCCGGCCACCTTCTTCGTCGCGACCGGCTTCCTTGATGGCGGCCGCATGTGGAACGACACGGTGATCGAGGCGATCCGCCGCTGCGCGCTGCCGGTGATCAACCTGGCCGGCACGCCGGCCGCCTCGCTGGGGCGGCTGATCCTGGACGGTGCCGAGGGCCGGCGCGGCGCGATCGACCGCGCGATCAAGGCGATCAAGTACCTCGACCATGCCGAGCGCCTGGACTGGGTGGCCGCGCTGGCGGAGCGCAGCGGCGCGGTGCTGCCGGACGATCTGATGATGAGTTCGGCCCAGGTGCGCGGCCTGCATGCGGCGGGCATGCAGATCGGCGCCCATACCGTGTCGCATCCGATCCTGGCGGGCCTGCCGCGCGCGCAGGCCCGGCAGGAGATCGGCGACAGCAAGGCGGCGCTGGAGGGCCTTCTGGGGGCGCGGGTCGGGTTGTTCGCCTATCCGAACGGCCGGCCGGTCGAGGACTATTCGGCCGAGAGCACCGAGCTCGTGCGCGAGCTGGGCTTCGATGCCGCGGTGTCCACCGCCTGGGGCGCGGCGCGTCATGGCGGCGATCTGTTCCAGATCCCGCGCTTCACGCCCTGGGACCGCCAACGTCTGCGGTTTGCCGTACGGTTGCAGCGCAATCTGCTGGCCTCATGAATTCGAGCGGACTCGTCGCCGAGATGTCCTGGCCCGCGCCCTGGGCCAGACGCATCGCCGCAGTGCTCACGGCGAGACCTTGGGACTACCTGCTGCTGTTCTGGTGTCTGCTGGCCTTTGCCGCGACGCCGATCCTGCTGCTGCGCGTCAGCCCCTTCGCGGGTCGGGTGCCCGAAGCGGTGGTCGGCCTGGTCGGCCTGATGGTCGCGTGGGCCTTGCTCGTCATCGGGCGCGGTCGGGTGGCCGGTCTGCGGGGGCGGCTGGCGGGGCTGCCGGGGCTGGCTGTTGCCCTGTTGGCAGGGGCGGCACTCCGGCTGGCCTGGGCGGTGGTTTTTCCTTCGGTTCCGGCATCCGATGGCAGCACCTATCTGGAACTGGCGCGCGCCCTGGCCGCGGGGCAGCCCTATCTGACCGATGGCACCTGGGCCTACTGGCCGGTCGGCTACCCGCTGTGGCTGTCAGCCTGGATCAGGTTGGTCGGCGAAGGCCCGGCCGTGCTGCTCAGTCAGGTCAGTCTCTTTGTCCTGGCCATCTGCGGCATCCATCGCCTGGCACGACACCTGAGAGGCGAAACGGCGGCGCGCGTGGCGGTCTGGGCCTTTGCCTTGTGGCCGAATCTCTGGGCCCAGACCAGCGTGCCGGAGAAGGAGGCCCTGGTGCTGGCGCTGCTGCCCTGGCTGCTGCTTCTGCTGCTGGATTTGCGCCATGTCGGGCGGGCGCTCCTGGCCGGACTGGCGCTCGGGCTGTGTATCCTGGTGCAGCCCGGCCTGCAGTTCCTGCTGCCCGGCCTGCTGCTGCTCTTGTGCCTGCGCTTGCCGCTGCGGCGCGTCTGGATTCCGGCCCTGCTGCTGTTGCTGGGTTCGGCGCTGGTCGTGCTGCCCTGGACCCTGCGCAATCTGCAGGTGCTGGGCGCGCCGGTGCTGGTCAGCACCAATGGCGGCGGCAATCTCTATCGCGCCAACAATCCGCTGGCCAACGGGGGCTACACGCCGCGCGGCGAAGTGGATCTGTCGGGGCTGAGCGAGCTGGAAAGCGACCGCCAGGGCAAGGCATTGGCGCTGGCCTGGATCCGCAGCCATCCCGGCGAGTTCGCGGCGCTGGCCTTGGAGAAACAGCTGCGCTTCATGGGCGACGACAGCGCCTCGATCTATGCCTCCCTGCGCATCGGTGGCGGTACGCAGGATCTGCGCGTCTACATGGCGGCCAAGCTGCTGGCCAACCTCTGGTGGCTGGCGGTCTGGCTGCTGCTGGCCCTGGCCGTGCGCGCCGGGCGGCGCGACCAGGGCGCGCATGAGGAGCGTTGGTTGATCTGGGGCTGGCTGTATCTGTTCGCCCTGCACTCGATTTTTGAGAGCGCCAGCAAGTACCACCTGCCGATGATCTGGGTGCCTTGCGTCCTGCTGGGATGCCTGCTGTCGCGACCGCAGCAGGAGTCGCAGTGATGAAGGGCTGGCGCTGGCAGTTCTCGGCCTTTGCGCTGGTGGGCGGGCTGGCGACCGCCGTGCAGTATCTGCTGATGGCCCTGCTGATCGACGCTCTGGGTTGGCCAGCGGTACCGGCGAGCGGGCTGAGCTATGCGATCAGTGCGGCGCTCAACTACCTGTTGAACCGGCGCTATGTGTTTCGCAGCCGGGTGAGCCACGGCGTGGCCGGGCCGCGCTTCCTGCTCATCGTGCTGATCGGGCTGGCGTTGAACATGGGGCTCTTGTACATCGGCGTCGAGATGCTGGACCTGCATTGGCTGCTGGCCCAGCTGTTCACCACGGCGCTGGTGATGCTGAACAACTTTCTGCTGGCCAAGTTCTGGGCATTCGGCCGGGGCGGGCTCACCACCGAAGGAAGATCATGAGGCTGTCAATCGTCGTGCCTTGCTACAACGAGGAGGCGGTGCTGGGTGAGACCCTGGCGCGGCTAGGCCGGCTCCTGGAGGAGTTGTGCGAGGCGGGGCAGATCGCTGCCGACAGCGAGCTGGTGTTCGTCGACGACGGCAGCCGCGACCGCACCTGGGCCCTGATCGAGGCGGCATCACGCAGCTCGCCCTGGGTGCGCGGCCTCAAGCTGTCACGCAACCGCGGCCATCAGCAGGCGGTGCTGGCCGGCCTGATGCTGGCGCGCGGCGACGCCACGATCAGCGTCGATGCCGACCTGCAGGACGATCTGGGTGCGATTCCGGCCATGCTAAAGGCCCATGCGGGCGGCGCCGAGATCGTCTATGGGGTGCGCAAGCGGCGCGATACCGACACCTTCTTCAAGCGTGCGACCGCCGAGGGCTACTACCGGCTGCTGGCGCGCCTGGGGGTGGAAATCGTCTTCAACCATGCCGACTACCGCCTGCTCGGGCGGCGGGCGGTGGAGGCGCTGCGCGAGTATCGCGAGGTCAACCTGTTCCTGCGCGGCGTGATTCCGCAGCTCGGGTTCACCACGGCCCAGGTCTATTACGACCGGGCCGAGCGTTTTGCCGGCGAGTCCAAGTACCCCTTGAGCAAGATGCTGGGCCTGGCCTGGCAGGGCGTGACCTCCTTCTCCACGATGCCGCTGCGCCTGATTACCAGCCTCGGGCTGCTGATTTCACTGGCCAGCTTCGGCATCACGTTGTGGGCCCTGTGGGTGCGCCTGTTCTCCGACAGCTCGGTGCCCGGCTGGGCCTCGACGGTGGTGCCGATCTACCTGCTGGGCGGCATCCAGCTGTTGTGCATCGGCATCATCGGCGAGTACCTGGCCAAGACCTATGTCGAGACCAAGCGCCGGCCGTTGTTCCATATCGAACATGACACGGCCGCGGTTTCCACGGCCGGTGGCGCAAGAGTGCAGGACCTCGCGCGCCAGCAGGCCTGAGGCGGCCTGCTACCGTCAGGCCAGTCGCCAGTCCGGCGCCTTGGCGCGCAGCCATTGCTCCAGCATGGTCAGGATCCAGACCATCTCGCCGAAGTAGGCCGGGTGTTCGGCCAGGCGGCGGTTCAGCAGGTCTTCGACGAACTCGGCGCGCACCACGCCGCGCGCGGCCAGACCGCGCAGCGAGTCGGCGCCGAGCGCCTGCAGCCTGGGGTCGCGATGGGTCCAGACGCCGAAGGGCAGGCCGAAGCCCTGCTTCTTCTTCGTGATGATCTCGTCGGGCAGGAAGCCGCGCAGCGCCTCCTTGAAGAACCAGCGCAGTTGCAGGCCCTTGAGCTTGTGATCGGTCGGCAGGCGCAGCGAGAAGTCCAGCAGCTCGTCGTCCAGCATCGGGAAGCCGACGCCGATGCCGGCCAGGCCGGTCGCGCCGACCACCTTGGGCAGGTCGCTCTCGGCCAGGGTGTAGCGCCAGTCGAAGGCCAGCTCGCGATTCAGCGCGCTGCAGGACGGCGTGGCCCGCCAGACCTGGCGCTGGTGCGCCAGCGGCGCGGCGGTATCGATCGCGCCGAGCATGGCCGGGCTCAGCACCTCGCTCAGGCCCAGGCGCATCACCAGGTTGTACATCTGCAGCCGGTCGGGCATCGGCACGCTGGCCTGCTCGACATAGCTGCCAGTCTTGCGCAGCAGGCCGAGGCCGCTGCGCGACAGCGCTGGCTCCAGCGGCTCCAGCAGGCCGCGGCGCAGCGGGCCGGGGATCTGCTGGTACCAGTTGAAGATGCGCTGCTTGGCATAGCGGCTGTTGCCGCCGAACAGCTCGTCGCCGCCGTCGCCGGCCAGCATGCGCGTCGCGCCGTCCTGGCGCGCCTGCTGCGCGCAGTAGAAGGCGGGCAGGGCGGAGGAGTTGCCGAAGGGCTGGTCGAAATGGCCGGCCACCTTCGGGATGCTCTGCAGCAGGTCCTCCGGGGTGACGTAGTACTCGTGGTGCTCGCAGCCGAAATGGCGCGCGGCGATGCGCGCGAACTCCATCTCGTCATAGCCCTCGGCCTGGAAACCGATCGAATAGGCATGCGGCCGCGTGCCGTCGCCCAGGCGCGCCAGCATGCCGGCGACGGTGGAGCTGTCGGTGCCGCCGCTGAGGAAGCAGGCGGGCAGGCCATCGGGGCCGATCTGGCGCTGCACCGCCTGGCGCAGCAGGCCCTGGAATTCCTCTCGCAGCTCGTCCAGCGGGCGCGGCACGCTGGCTTCCTCGAAGCGCGCCTGCCAGTAGGGCGCGACGCTCAGCTGGCCATTCTCGAACCAGGCGTAATGTCCGGGCGGCAGCCGGTACACGCCCTTGAAGATGGTGCGCGGCGAGGGGATCGCGTGAAAGAACAGATAGTCGAAGATGGCCTGCGGGTCGATCTCTGGCGTGGCATCGGCCAGTTCGTCGGCGCGCGCCGCGAAGCGCAGCTGCCCGCCGTCGATGCGGTAGCACAGGCTGTGCACCGCGAACTTGTCGACCGCCAGGAACACCCGGCCGGCCTCGTCCTCCAGCGCCACCGCGAACTCGCCACCGGCCGCCGTGGCCGCCTGCGCCGGCCCGCGCGCCAATAGCAGTTGCCGCCAGGCCGTCAGGGCATCGCTGGCGGGCAGGTCCTGGGCCGTGAAGCGCGGTGCACCGAGCAGCAGGTGTCGTCGGGTGGAGCTCATGGAAGGCAAGGGATTAGCAGACATGGCGGAACCGCGCAGCCGAGGGCGCCGGCATCTTAACGCCGGGGTCCTGGCGGCTGCCCGGTGGGCGGCCCCCGGGGCCAGGTCTTGACGCGGGGCTCACCCTCGGTTCAGGCACTGCCGGCGCTGCGCGGCCACAGGCTGCGGATCGCCCGCCCCAGCATCTCCCGCAGCAGGCCCAGCAGGCCGGCCAGGCGACGCGGGTTGTAGGCGATTACGCCCCAGCGTTCGCGGCGGGTGTTCATCCAGTCGCGCTTGTAGTCGTCGTCGCCGATCAGGTAGTCGACCGTCTGCACCTGGTCCTGCTCGATCGCATGGCGCATGATGAAGGCCGTCAGCAGGCTGCCGGGCGAGAACTGCTTGAAGGCCTCGTCATAGGCCAGCTTGTGGATTTCCGCGCGGCCCTGGCCGATCAGCCACAGCTGCACCGCGACCGGCCGGCCCTGCAGGCGCGCCACACCCAGGCGCAGCTCGCCGCGCTGGGCATAGGTCATCAACAGGCCGGGGATGAAGTCGGGGAAGGGCTCGGGGCGCTTCCAGCTGGATCCATAGACCTGCAGATAGGCGGCGGTGCCCTCGGCCATCTGCTCGGGGGTGGTCAGCAGCTCGAAGCTGCCGCCCGCCTCGACGAATTTGGCGCCGCGCCGCTTCAGGGTCGAGCGCAGCTGGCCGCCGCGCGAGGCCAGGTACTGCTCCCAGGGCGGCACCGGCGACAGATACCAGTTGTCGAAGCAGAAGAACTCGAACACCGGCAGGCTGCACTTGCGCAGCGCGGTGACCATGGCCTGGTAGCCGCGCGACTCCGGCGCCATCGGCGCCAGATAGATCGAGCACAGCTTCGGATGGTCGTGGCGCAGGGTGGCGACCAGGGTCATCAGCGCGTTCAGCCGTACCGTCGGCGAGATCACCGCGTCATAGAGCGGCGAGTAGAAGTTGGTCAGCGCATGCAGGCGCACCGAGCGACCGCGCCGCTCGATGCGCAGCGGCAGCACGGCCACCGTCTGCTCCAGCTCCTCCAGGGTGTAGAAGCACAGCTCGGTGCCGCTGGCGTACACGGTGCGCGCGAGGTTGCCATACCAGGCCGTCGAGTTGCTGCTGGACTCGGCGGCGGCCTGTTCCAGCAGGGCGCGGGCATCGTCCGGCAGGGCCTCGACGCGGTCGAAGCGCCGCACCCGCTGCTCGGCCGGCAGCATGGTCTCGGTGCCCAGCTGCAGATGCCGGGTCAGCGGCCGGAAGGCATCGTTGATCACGCTGACCAGCGGGTAGCGGTACAGGCTCAGATGATCGATCCAGCGCTGGCCGCTGGCCCAGGCCAGCAGGTCCTGGTTTGCATTGGTGTAGAACTCGATGCGGCGATACCGGCCCAGCCCGAACTCGTGCCGCAGCAGATGGCGCAGCAGCAGCCGGCCCGGCGCGAACTTGCTCAGCTCCTCGTCATAGGTGGTCTTCAGCATCACCAGGCAGTCGCCGCTGGCGATGGTCAGCCGCGAGGCCGCGAGGCGTTCGTCGATGTAGTACTCGTAGACCGCGGCCTGGCCGCGTGCGCCGGCCTCGGCCAGCAGCGTCTCGTAAAAGTGCAGCTGCTCGGGCACCGAACCCAGGGCCGTGCCTTCGCGGCCCTTCCAGCCGCGTGTCTCCAGCTCGGCATAGCGCCGCACCGCCGGGCCCAGCGCGGCCGGGTCTTCGTGCACCTCGAAGCGGATCGACTGGGTCTCGGCCTTCAGCCGCTGCTTGTAGCGCTTGATATTGGCGCGCAGCTTCTTCGGGCGCGCCTCCCAGTAGGCATCGAAATCGCCGCCGGCCAGGTCGACATGCATGGTCAGCGCATGCTCGAGCCGCATCGCCTCCGGCGCGCGCAGTTCGCCGGCGGGCACCAGCAGCGGATCGTTGCACAGCAGGTCCAGCTGCAGCGCCATGCCGGGCAGCATGGCCAGCAACTGGCGAGCCTGGGCCGCATCCGGCAGCAGGCTGGGGCCGACCTGGGCCTGGCTGGGCAGGAAGCTCTGCCAGGCCAGGCGGCCCTTGGGCCGCAGGATGCACATCGCGATTGGCCGGCCATCGTCGCCGTCCAGGCGGCACAGATGCTCGTCGCCCTGGCCGAAGCTCGCCAGCAGCCCGTCAACGAACAGCGCGCTGAGCAGCGGATGCGCGCCGAAGCGGCGCTGGTTCAGCTCGTCCCAGGCGGCGGCCTGCGCGCCGAGCCCGCCCTTGAGACGGCTGATCCGCCACCTGCCGGCGCTCATGCTCGCAGCCCCTCGGCCAGCGTGTCCTGCATCCAGGCCAGCTGGCGCGGCGACAGGCTTTGGTGACAGGGCAGGTGGATCAGGCCCAGGCGCACCTGACCGGCAACCGGGCAGTCGGAGCGGCCCATGTCATCCCAGCGCCAGATCGGCAGGCCGCGATGCTTGAGCGCCGCGAAGCGGCGCTGCGGGTCGTCCAGGAGCAGCGGGAACATATAGGGAATCACCTCGTCCGGCAGTTCGGGGTAGAGCGGTCGGCAGCCCGGCAGGCCGCTGCAATGCCGCAGCCAGGCGGCGTAATGGCGGCGCCGCGCCGCCGTCAGCTGGTCCAGGTCGGCATGGGCGGCGAGCCGGCCGGCGAGGTCCAGGCCGCCACGCCGTTCCTGGGCCCGGTCGTAGAAGGGCGAGCAGCGCAGGCCTTCGGCATAGGCGTCGAGTCCGTCGCGGCTGGGCGCCGCGGTGGCGGACGGCGCGCGCACCCCGCGCCCGCGCAGCGCCGCGTCCAGCAGATGCTTGAGGCCGCGTAGCTCCTCGCGCGGTGACGGCGCCAGGGTCAGGTCTTGCGGCAAGGGCGCCGCGTTCGACCAGAGCTCGCCACCGTCGGGCACCGGGAAAAACTTGTAGCTGGAGGCGGTACCGAAGGCCCCGCGCCGGCCGGTGTTGCAGGTCTGGCGTTGCCACAGCACCGGCATGCACAGATGGCTGCAATCCTCGATCAGCGGCACGCCATGCCGCTCGCACAGCGCCAGCAGGGCCTGCAGGGTCGGCTCCGGCACCGGGAAGCCGAAGAAATGGCTCAACAGCAGCACGCGCGGCCCGGTCTGCGGCTGGTCCAGCAGGGCGGCCAGGGCCGTCAGGTCGGGGTGCAGCTGCGCGTCGACCGGGTACAGCGCGATGCGCGCCTCCAGCGCGATCGCCGGGTCCAGCATGGTGCGGCAATGGTAGGCCGGCGCCAGCAGCAGGCCGCCGGCCCTCAGCCCGGCCAGGCGGTAGGCCTGGTGCAGCGCGTAGCGGCCGCGGCCGAAGCGGCGCAGATGGCTGGCGGCCGGCGTTCCCGGCTCCTGCCGCGCGCGCAGGCGCCAGCCGCGCGCGTTGGCGACCGGCAGCAGCGGCACAGCCACCGGCGGGAAGGCGCAGCCGCTCGGATCGAAGCGCTGGAAGCCCTGCAGCAGCGGCAGCGGCCCGGCCATCAGCGCACCCATTGCCGGCGCAGCTGCTTCAGCACGCCGCGCGCATGCGCCGCCAGCCGGCTCGACAGGGTCCAGCGCGGCAGCAATGCCTGGCGCGCGGCCAGCTCGCGGTAGGCCGCCAGATAGCGCTCGCGCAGGCGCCGCACGTCGTAGTCGCGCAGCGCCACCTGGCGGCCGCGCTCGCCCAGCGCGCGCAGCTGCTCGCGCGATTGCGCGCGCAGCGCGGCGCTCAGGGCGCCGGGCCTGGCCATGTCGACGAACAGACCCTCCTGCACGATGCCGCGCTGGTTCGGGTGCTCGGTGCTGATCACCGGTAGGCCCATCGCCATCGCCTCGACGTAGACGATGCCGAAGGCCTCGAACAGCGAGCCGAGCACGAATACATCGGCCGCGGCATAGGCGGTCGGCAGCTCGGCATGGGGCAGCTTGGTGAAGACGATGCGGCCCGGCATCAGCTGCTCGCCGAGCGCCTTGATCGCCGGCGTGTCCGGGCTCTCCTGGCCGACGATCACCAGCCAGACCTCGGGCAGCGTCGCCATCTCGCGGATCACATGGTCCATGCGCTTGTGCCAGAAGCAGATGGTGCCGACGCTGATCACGACGAAGGCGTCGGCAGGGATGCCATGACGGGCGCGGAACTCGGTGGGCACCTCGGGATGGAAGCGCTCCGTGTCCACGCCATGCGGGATCATGAAGGCCTTGGCGCGCGCGCTGCGCTGCAGGTTGTAGGGCGTGTGCTCCTGCACCGCGTCGCAGGGCGGCAGATCGGCCGCGGGGATGGCGCCGCCGTTCGAGAACAGGATCTTGGGCGGGTTCGCGAACAGATGGCGCAGACCGTAGAGCCGTTCGCAGACCTCGCGCTCCAGGCAGTGGATGATGTCGTAGCCGCCTTCCAGCAGCGGCTGCAGCGCCGCGTGGGTGAAGGTCTCGGCCTCGATGCGCAGGCGCTCCTGCTCGATCGCCACCTGCTCCCATTTGGGCGAGGCGGTGGGCATGCGCACCGCTTGCAGCGCGGGATCGTTGCGCGAGATATTTGCGATCACGAGCTCGCGCTCGGCCGGCGCGCCGCCGCCCTTGAACAGCGTGATGTCGACGCTGTCGCCCAGCAGGGTGAACAGGTCGCGCGCGAACACCTCGTGGCCGCGCGCGATATTGCCGAGGCCGGCGCAGAGCAGGGCGATCTTCATCGGCTTGGGCTTTCTTGGATGGGGCGGAGCGGGCTCAGGCGCGTGCCTGCTTGAACCGTTCCAGCAGCGCCAGATAGCGCTCGGTATGCTGCTGGACCAGGGGCTCACGGCTGAGATAGGGCGACTTCTGCTCCAGCCGGCGCAGGTCCTGCAGCGCTCTCGCGGTCGCGGCGGATCCGGTCGCGCGCGGGGCCGGAGCGGTCCAGCTGGAGGACCAGACGCCGAACTGCCGCAGCCGGTGCTTGATCTCGTTCTTCAGCTGCGCGCCCGCGCCCATCGGCTCCTGGTGCGCGTAGAGCGGGGTGATCAGGCTGGGCTCGTAGGGCAGCTCCAGGGTGCCGAGCCAGTCCTCCCACTTGAAACCCAGCACCATGCCGTCGCATTGGATCGGCAGCCAGGGAATGCGCATCGCATCGGCCACGATGGCGCCATGCATGGCCTCGCAGACCAGGGTCTCGCAGCGGCTCATCTGGTACAGGATGTCTTCCACCTGCCCCTGCGGGCTGATGAAATGCCAGCCCAGCTCGCGGCACAGCGGCTGCCAGTCGTAGCTGGCGATCGTGTGGCCGGTCGGGATGAAGCCGAAGCGGAATTCGCGGGCAGGCGCGCGGCGGAACTCGACCGCCCGCACCAGCACCGCCGCGTCGGTATAGACCAGGTCGGGCGACAGGCCCAGCGCCTGGGCGGTCTTGTGGCCGCGCACCGCATGGAAGACATAGTTCTGCCGCACATCGGGCTTCTCGCCATAGCCGTAGCCGCTGCCGAACACATGCTTGACGGGCGCGGCGGGGATGCGATGGTTCAGCAGGGTGCCAATGCCGACGAAGATCTCGTCCGCACGCTCATCCAGCACGCCCGGCAGCAACCGCTCCCACAGCCAGGGATTCAGGTCGTCGCCAAAATTGCCTTTTGCGTCTTTGAAGTAGTAGAGCTTCATCGGGGTCTCGACATCACTGGATGGGGGCCGGGCGGCCCAGTCGGCGGCGGATCAGGCCGAGGATGGTCTGCTCGGGGCCCTCCGGGCATCCCGCCAGACGCCACAGCAGCAGCAGGCTGCCGACATAGCTGGCCGCACCGAGCGGTATGCTGAGCAGCAACTCGAGGCTGGCCGAGGGGGCGTCGACGGCGGCGCTGCGGTGCTGCTGCAGCAAGGCCAGGGCCGCCAGCATGATGCCGGAGGCCAGGACCGGGCGCCAGGCCAGGCGGAAGCGGTCCCAGAAGCCGATCTTGAGCAGCCGCTGGATCAGGGCGACGCCGATCGGTATCACCAGCGCATGGGCCGCGAACACCGCCCAGGCCATCGCCAGCAGGCCCTGTTCCAGCCAGACCAGCAGACCCAGCAGGGCCAGCAGCGTCACCGCCTCGACGGCCTTCAGCGCGGCGCCCCAGCGCGGGATGCCCAGCACATTGAAGATCGAGAAATTGGTGGCCTGGAACACGGTCACCGCGCCATACAGGCCCAGCACCTGGATCAGGGGAATGCTCGGCAGCCAGTTCGGGCCCAGCAGCAGGCGCACGATCGGGTCGGCCAGCATCGCGATGCCCAGACCCGCCGGCAAGGCCACCATCACGATCGTGGCCTGCACCTGCAGGAAGCTGCGCGTCAGCGCCGCGCGGTCATGCGCGATCGCCGAATAGCCGGGGAAGACCGCGCGCATGATGGGGAAGATCAGCTCGGTGGTCGGCAGGGTGGCGATCTCGCGCGAGACCCGGTACAGACCGAGCTGGTTGGCGTTCAAGACGCGGCCGATCAGGAACTCGGGGCAGCGTTCGATGAAGAAGTCCAGCAGACTGCGCAGCAGGATCCAGCGCGAGAAGCGGAACAGGTTGCGGATCTCGGAGGTATCGAAGCGCGGACGGTAGGGGTGCAGCTTGTAGCTCAGCAGCACGCCCGAGACGCGCGAGGCGGCATAGCCGCCGACCAGTGCCCAGTAGTTGCGGAAGGTGTAGGCCAGGGCGAGCGTGATCGTGAAGGAAACCAGCTTCTTGGTCAGCAGCAGCTGAAAGTCGCGGCCGAACTTCAGCTCCTTGCGGAAGTCGATGATGCCGATGTTCTCGGTGCTCTGGGCCAGCGAGATCAGGGCCAGCGCGACGATGATCGCCACCAGCCGCGGCTCCTTGAAATAGAGCGACAGGGGCCAGGCCAGCGCCAGCAGCAACAGGGCCGAGACGGCGCCGTAGCCGAACTGCAGGGTCCAGGCGCTGTCGTAATGGGCTCGGGTGGCATCGCGCTTGCTGATCAGCGCGAGGTCGAAGCCGAACTGGCCGCCGATCTCCACGAAGGCCAGCAGGGCCATCGCCATCGCCACCAGACCGAAGTCTTCCGGCAGCAGCAGGCGCGCCAGCACCAGCGTGGAGATGAAGCCGATGCTGCGCTCCAGCAGCTTGAGGCCGACCATCCAGGCCGCCCCCTTGGTCATCGCGGTACCGACTTGTTGCTGCATGGATCGGGTGAGCTGGGCTTGGGCCGGTGGCCGGTCAGGGTTTGAGGGAAAACAGGGCGGCCTTGAGCATCAGCTTCCAGGCCGCGAGTTCCATCGGGTTGCGGCGCAGCGCATGACGGCAGGAGGCAAGGGCGGCGCGGGTGTCGCCGGCCTGCAGATGCGTGGCGGCGAAGAAGGTCCAGTTGCGCGCGAGGCCGCGCACGACCTCGCGACGGTCGGCATCCGGCCCTTCGACATTGGTATAGCCCCAGCGCTCGATCGCCCGCGAGATCACGAGCGCCTGGTAGTTGGTGTCATGCGGGCGCTTGGTGATGCCCTGTGCATGGGTGCGGTACAGCGCCAGCGGGCGCGGCACGCGCAGGATCGGGGAGACGCGCGAAACGCGCAGCCACAGGTCGTAGTCCTCGCCCAGCTTCAGTTCGGCGTCGAACAGGCCGATCTCGTCGAACAGCGAGCGCTCCGCCAGCACCGTGGAGGTCCAGACCGAGCATTCCAGCAGCAGCCGGTGGTAGATCCAGCCGCTGGCGCCCTGCCAGCGTGCTTCGTCGGCCCGTGCCTGCAGCGCCGCGATGTAGTCGGCGCCTGGCTCGGCGGTGCTGCTGTCCCAGACCTGCCAGGCTGTATAGCTGATGCGTGCGCCGGGATTTGCCTGCAGCAGGTCCCATTGGGCCTGCAGCTTGCCGGGCAGCCAGATGTCGTCGGCATCGACGAAGGCGATCCAGCGGCCGCTGGCGGCCCGGATGCCGGTGTTGCGCGCCACCGCCACGCCCTGGTTGCGCTGGCGCAGCACGCGCACCTGCGGGAATTCGCGCTCGACCAGCTCGGCCGAGCCGTCCTGCGAGCCATCGTCCACCACCAGCACCTCCAGCGTCGGCCATTGCTGTGCAAAGACGGAACGCAGGGTCGCGCCGATATAGGGCGCGGCGTTGTAGCAGGGAATGACGACGGAGATGGTCGCAGCGGAGCTCATGGAGCGCTGGCTGCCGAAGCTGGTGCAGAGGCCGAGGCAGCCGCGGCCGGTTCGCGCCACTTGCCGGCGCTGCTCAGCGCGTCCTTCAGATCGGTGCGCGGGAAGCCCAGGGCCATGGCGCGCTGGGCCTGCTGCAGCGCCTTGTCGTAGTCCTTCATGTCGAGATAGACCAGGCCGATGTTGTAGTGCGTGAAGGGGTTCTCGCCGGCCAGCCGTGTGGTCTCCTCAAGCTGCACCCGGGCCTCGTCCAGCTTGGCCTTGGCGACCAGATGCTGGGTGTAGAGCAGGCGGGCCACGGTGTCGTCGGGCCGAAAGCGCAGCGCTCGCTCGAAATAGCAATCCACCGTGTAGCGGGCGTCGCGCGGCGGATCCCGCTTCTCCTTCTCCGCCAGCTTGGCCATCGCGACCAGCGCTCGATGATGGTTCGGGAAGGTATGCAGGGTGTAGGCGATATTGGTGCCCGGGCTTTCGGTCCGGTAGGGGCGCAGCATCTCGACCTCGAGCGGGAAATGCCGGCGCTCCACCACATCCAGCGTCGGCCCGCGGTCCTTGCGGTAGTCATAGGGGCCGTAGTGGTTCGCCAGCGGCCCGCAGGCGCCGTCCTGCGCCAGGGCGGGAGTACCGGCCAGCGATGCGGCCAGCAGGGCTGCCAGGCTCAGGATTCCCACAGGTCTTTTCATCATGATGCTCCGTCCTTCTTGGCGGCCAGGTTTTGCAGCCAGTCCAGCAGGCTTGCCGTCGCCCTCTGCTCCGAGGCCGGGTCGGACAGCGTATGGTCCGCCTCGGCCAGGTCCACCCGCCGCACTTTATCCAGCCGCAGCAGACCCTGCCAGGCCGGATCGTTGTCGCTGTTGTCCAGGAACTCCTTGGCCGTGTAGTCGCGGCCGCTGAGCAGCAGCAGCAGCGGGCCGGGGAAGTCGCGCCAGCCGCGCGCCATGCGCTGCTGGTAGCTGCCGCCGCTCACTGCGGCCGCCGCGCCCGAGCCCTGGCGCGCCTGGCGCATATTGCCCAGCAGCCCGCGCAGCGCCTGCAGCGCGACGCCGCCGCGCAGCAGCTTGAGCCAGAACTCGCGCTGACGCAGGCGGTCCAGGTAGTAATGCTTGACCTGGGTGCGGGCCAGGCTGGCGGCCGAACGGGTCCAGGGGTTGAGCAGGGCCAGGGCGGCCACGCGCGGGTCGCGGCGCTGCTCCCAATGCATCAGCGCGGCCGAGGCCGCGTCGCACAGGCCCAGCACCACGCAGCGCGGCACGCCGGCCTCGGCCTGCAGGGCCTGCAGGCCGGCATCGATGTCGGGCGTCACGTCCATGAAGTCGCGCGCCGCGCCGCCGCTGTCGCCCATGCCGCGGTAGTCGAAGCGCAGCGCCGGGAAGCCGGCCGCGGCGAGGCGCCGCGCCAGCAGGGTGAACTGGCGATGGCTGCCGGCGCGGTACTGCGGGCCGCCGACCACGATCAGCACGCCCAGGACCGGCGCCGGCCGCTCGGCCGCGGGCAGGCTCAGGATGCCCAGCAGGGCCTCGCCCTCGCAGGACAGCAGCAGCGCGCGTTCGCGGCAGTCATCGATCGTGGCGGTGGTAGCGCTCATGCCGGCACCGGGTCCTGGACCTGGCTCAGCAGCGCCGCGGTCGTGGCCTCGATCAGCGCCGGTGCGTCCTCGATCTCGGTGGTCTGCCAGAAGGCCGGGCCTTGCACCAGGCTCAGCGTGGGCGCGGAGCCGGCGGCGCGCCAGCGTTCGGCCGCGGCGGCGGTGACGGGCAGGGCGGCCTCGGCCTGGGGCGAGACCTCGAACCACAGCGCCGGCATGGGCGTGGCGGGCGGCGTCAGCTGGGCGGCCTCGAGCCCGACGGCCAGGGCCGGCGCGAGCCGGTAGCCGGCGATGTCCACCGTCTCGCCGGCGCCCAGGGCCTGCTTGAGCTCGCCCATCGCGCCGCTGCCGCCGGCGCCCTCGGCCATCTGGCCGGCCAGCTTCAGGCGCAGGAACTGCTGCAGCAGGTTCTTGCCGGCGGCCGGAGGCTGCCAGAACAGCAGGCCGGCCGGCTCGTCCAGCCGTGCCAGCAGCTCGCTGGCGAGCAGGCAGCCATGGCGATGGCCCCACAGCCACAGCGGGGTGGCGGCCGGGCCGTGGGCGCGCAGCCAGGCGCTGGCGGCCTGCAGGTCGTCCAGCCAGGCGGACCAGCTCGCGTCGCCGAAATCACCGCTGCTGTCGCCGCAGCCCAGCAGGTCGATCTGCAGCACCGCAAAACCCGCCGCGGCCAGCGCGCGCGATTGCAGCGCGGCCATGCGGCGCGACTTGTTCATTTCCTCCGCCAGCGCATGGATGAACAAGACCCGACCCCGCGGCCGGCCTTGCGGCGCATGCCGGATGCAAAAGCGCTGGCCCAGGGGCCGTTCAAGAAAAAAGGGTTGGAATGGCGAGGGCGCGGTGGAGGTCATGCCAGCTGTCGCCACGCCGGCCTCAGCCGGCCAGCTTGCCCGCGACGAAGGCGGTCAGGGAGCCGACGCTGGCGAAGGTGGCGCCTTCGATCTCGTCGTCGTCGACGCTGATGCCCAGCTGCTCCTCCAGCGCGGTGAGCAGCGAGACCACGGCCATCGAGTCCAGCTCGGGGATCGCGCCCAGCAGCAAGGTGTCGGGGCCGAAGGAGGCGCTGCGGCCGTCCAGGCTCAACACGTCGTCGAGGATGCGCAGAACTTGCTTTTGGGTATCCATGGAATCAGGGGTCTCGGCCGGGCGCGCAAAGGCGCTTGAAATCAGCGGCGCATCTTAACTGTCCGCCCTGTGGCGCCGGGCTGGGGCGCCCCCTTATCCTGAGGGGCGCGGCGTTGAATTTGTCACCCGCTTTCACGTACGCTCGGCGGCGCCCGTCATGGGTGGCGATGCCAGGGGGCGTGAGATACTTTTCCGCCCCGTGCGGCATCGGCCGACACCCCCTAGTTCGTCACCCTCCACCGAGCTTTCAGCCGTATGACCGCAACCCGTCCGGATCCCGTCGACGAAGCCAGCCTGCTGCACGAACTGCCCCTGCGCCAGGCGCGGCTGCGCCCCGAGGCACCGGCCCTGGGCGACGGTCGTGGCGGCCAGCTCAGCTATGGCGAGCTGGCCGCGCAGATCCAGGCCTTCGCCGGCGGCCTGCTGCAGCTGGGCCTGCAGCGCGGCGAGCGGGTCGCGATCTATCTGGAAAAGCGCTTCGAGACCGTGGTGGCCAGCTTCGGCGCGCCGGCGGCCGGCGGCGTGTTCGTGCCACTGAACCCGCTGCTCAAGCCCGAGCAGGTCGGCTTCATCCTGCGCGACTGCGATGTGCGCGTGCTGATCACCTCGCCGGAGCGGCTGGCGCTGCTGCAGGAGGTGCTGCCCGAATGCCCGGCGCTGCGCCAGGTGATCGCGACCGACGGCCAGGATTGGCGTCAGCTGCTGAACAGCGAGCCGCGCCCGGGCCACCGCGTGATCGACACCGATCTCTGCGCCATCCTCTACACCTCAGGCAGCACCGGCCGGCCCAAGGGCGTGGTGCTGTCGCACCGGAACATGGTGGCCGGCGCGAAGAGCGTGGCCTCCTATCTGCGCAATCGGGCGGACGACATCCTGCTGGCCGCACTGCCGCTGTCCTTCGACGCCGGCTTCAGCCAACTGACCACCGCCTTCCACGCCGGCGCCAAGGTGGTGCTGCTGAACTACCTGCTGCCGCGCGACGTGCTGAAGGCGATGGAGCGCGAGGGCGTGACCGGTCTGACCGCGGTGCCGCCGCTCTACATCCAGCTGGCCCAGCTGGAATGGCCGGCCGCCATCAACGAGCGCCTGCGCTACTTCGCCAACACCGGCGGCCGCATGCCGCGCGAGACCCTGGACCTGCTGCGCCGGCGTGTGCCGGCGGCGCAGCCCTTCCTGATGTACGGCCTGACCGAGGCCTTCCGCTCCACCTATCTGCCGCCGGAGGAAGTGGACAGCCGGCCCGATTCGATCGGCCGTGCGATCCCGAATGCCGAGATCCTGGTGCTGCGCGAGGACGGCACGGAATGCGCGCCCGACGAGCCGGGCGAGCTGGTGCACCGCGGCCCGCTGGTCGGCCAGGGCTACTGGAACGACCCGGAGAAGACCGCCGAGCGCTACCGGCTGCTGCCCGCCGGCGTCGGCGGGCGCCAGGCCGGGCTGCAGCTGCCCGAGTACGCGGTGTTCTCCGGCGACACGGTGCGCCGCGACGCCGAGGGCTTTCTGTACTTCATCGGCCGGCGCGACGAGATGATCAAGACCTCGGGCTACCGCGTCAGCCCGACCGAGGTCGAGGAGATCCTCTACGCCACCCAGCTGGTCGGCGAATGCGTGGCCTTCGGCGTCGAGCATGCCAGCCTGGGCCAGGCGATCCAGATCATCGCGACCGCGCCCGCCGGCGCCGCGCAACTGGACCTGGCGGCGCTGCAGGCCGAGTGCAAGAAGCGCATGCCGGCCTATATGGTGCCCGCCGGCTTCGAGCAGCAGCCGGGCCCGTTGCCGCGCAACCCGAACGGCAAGATCGACCGCAAACTCCTGTCCACCGCCTGGGTGGAGAAAAACCATCTATGAGCGAGAGCGCCCCCGCCAGCAACAAGCCCGTGCATGCGCCGATGGCGCAGTTCCCGGTTCAACAGGGCGAGTTGATCGTCGGCGGCCAGCGTCTGTCGGTGCTGGCCGAGCGGGTCGGCCAGACCCCGTTCTATGCCTATGACCGCGGCCTGCTGAAGGCCCGGGTGGCGCAGCTGCGCGCCGCGCTGCCGGCAGCGGTGAAGCTGCATTACGCGATGAAGGCCAACCCGATGCCGGCCCTGGTCGGCCTGATGGCCGGCCTGGTCGATGGCATCGACGTGGCCTCGGCGGGCGAGCTGAAGGTGGCGCTGGACGCCGGCGCGGACCCGGCCGAGATCAGCTTCGCCGGCCCGGCCAAGCGCGCCGTCGAGCTGCGCCAGTCGGTGGCCGCGGGCGTGCTGGTCAATGTCGAATCGGAGCGCGAGCTGCCGCTGCTGGCCGAGGCCTCGCAGGCCCTGGGCCTGCCGGCGCGGGTGGCGCTGCGCGTCAATCCGGACTTCGAGCTGAAGGGCTCGGGCATGAAGATGGGCGGCGGCCCGAAGCAGTTCGGCATCGATGCCGAGGTGCTGCCCGAGGTGATGGCGCGGATCGGCCGCATGGCCGGCGACGGCCTGGCCTTCGAGGGCTTCCATCTGTTCGCCGGTTCGCAGAACCTGAAGGCCGAATCGATCTGCGAGGCGCAGCAGAAGTCCTATGAGCTGGCGCTGCGCCTGGCCGCGGATGCGCCGGCCCCGGTGCGTTTCCTGAACCTGGGCGGCGGCTTCGGCATCCCCTATTTCCCGGGCGAGACGCCGCTGGAGCTGGCGCCAATCGGCGCCAATCTGCAGGCCCTGGTCGAGCGCGCCGCGCGCGAGCTGCCCCAGGCCAGCCTGGTGATCGAGCTGGGCCGCTACCTGGTCGGCGAGGCCGGCGTCTATGTGGCCCGGGTGCTGGACCGCAAGATCTCGCGCGGCCAGGTCTATCTGGTCACCGACGGCGGCCTGCACCACCACCTGTCGGCCTCCGGCAATTTTGGCCAGGTGATCCGCAAGAACTATCCGGCGATGCTGAGCCAGACGCGCGGCGAGACCGCGCGCGAGGCCGCCTCGGTCGTGGGGCCGCTGTGCACGCCGCTGGACCTGCTGGCCGACCGGATGGAGCTGACGGCGGCCCAGCCGGGCGATCTGGCGGTGATCTACCAGTCCGGCGCCTATGGCGCCAGCGCCAGCCCCCAGGCCTTCCTGGGGCATGGGGGCTGCCCGGAAATCCTGGTCTGAGCGACATGCGCGGCCGCCCGGCCGCAGAACAAGAGGACAACAGCCTTGGGTCGACCGTTCGCGCTGGAACTGTATGGGGGGCGTCGCGCCTTTCTGCAACTGTTGAGGGAGCAGCTGCGCCACCATGCCGGCGCGCTGGCGGCCTATCGGCGCATCGATGCCGCGGCGGTGCGGCGCCTGGTCTTCATCTGCAAGGGCAATATCTGCCGCAGCGCCTATGCGGCCGAGCTGGCGCGCCGGCAGGGGCTGGTGGTCGACTCGGCCGGGCTGGAGGGGGATCCGGGCACGCCGGCCGATCCGAAGGCGCGCGCCTGCGCGACGCGCTTCGGGCTGAGTCTGGATGCGCATCGCGCCCAGGCGCTGGACGACTTCGAGTGGCGCGAGGGCGATCTGCTGGTGGCTTTTGAGCCGGCGCATGCGCAGCGGCTGGCAAGCTGGGCGGCGGCGCGCCAGGGCGTGCAGGTGACCCTGCTGGGCTGCTGGATGCGGCCGTGGCCTTGGCCCTATCTGCACGACCCCTATGGCCTGTCCCCCGCCTACTTCGATGCCTGTTTCACACGCATCGCGGCCGGCCTGGCCGGGCTGCGCCGGCAACTGGGGGAGGGCCCGCATGGCTGATGATTCCCTGGCATCCTGGCGCGCCGGCCGCACGGTGCTGGTCACCGATGCCCAGGCCATCGGCTCGGTGGCGGTGATCCGCTCGCTGGGCCGCGCCGGCTATCGCGTGCTGGCGAGTTCGCCGCAGCCGACGGCGCTGGGCTTCTACTCCCGTTTCTGCGCCGGTCGGCGCGAGCAGCCGCGCGAGACGGCGGCGCTGGACGCCTGGCTCGGCGAGCTGATCGAGACCGAGGGAGTGGCGCTGATCATCCCGTCCGAGGGCTTCCTGCTGGCGCTGCGCCCCTTGTTTGCGAAGTACCGGCATCTGCTGCCGGTGCCGGACAACGAGCGCCTGGTGTTCGCCGGCCTGAGCAAATGCGATCTGTTCCGGCTCTGCGTCGAGAAGGGCCTGAGCGACGCGCTGCCACCGCATCTGCTGCTGGACGATGCCTCGGCCGCGCCGGGCGAGGCCGAGCTGGCGGCCCTTGGCCTGCCGCTGTTCATCAAGGTCGACGCGGTGTACGCCCGGGCGGGTGAGGGCGGAGGCGCGGTGCAGCGCTGCGATTCGGTCGCGGCGGCGCTGGAGCGCTTGCCGCGCTTGCGCCAGGCCTATCGCCAGGTGCTGATCCAGGGCTATGTACCGGGCGTGGGCATTGGTGCCTTCCTGGCGCGCTGGAGCGGCCGGGATCTGACCGAGTTCATGCATCGGCGCCTGCACGAGGTGCCACACACCGGGGGCGCCTCCTCCTACCGCCGCGCCTGGCGCGACGAGCGCATCCTGGCCGACGCGCGTTCGCGCATGGCC
The DNA here is from genome assembly GCF_015624425.1 of Roseateles sp. DAIF2. NCBI lineage: Bacteria > Pseudomonadati > Pseudomonadota > Betaproteobacteria > Burkholderiales > Sphaerotilaceae > Roseateles > Roseateles sp. DAIF2. The sequence goes on from NZ_CP049919.1 coordinate 2,794,804, forward strand.
TGCCTGTCCTGGCAGGGGGTGGGCATGTTCGAGTACCGCTGGAACCCGGCCGATGGGCGCTTCTATCTGCTGGAGTTCAACTCGCGTTTCTGGGGCTCGCTGCATCTGGCGCTGTTCGCCGGCGCCGACTTCCCGCGCCTGCTGGCCGATGCCTTCTTCGGGCGGCCGGCGGCGGTGCCCACGGGCTACGATGCTGGCACGCATGCGCGCCAGACCTTCCCGGGCGAGCTGTCCTACCTGCTGTCCTGCCTGCGTGACCCGGCCTTGCCCTGGCGGCGGCGCCTCTGGCCGCTACTGGAGTTCGTGCTGCTGGGGCTGAATCCGCGGATACGCTCCGACCTGCTGTTTCCCGGCGACCGCGGGCTGTATCCGCGGGCGATGGTCCGGGCCCTGCTGAACCTGCTGCGCCGATGACGGTGGGTGGGGCGAGACGAGAAGACATCATGCGTCGAGTGAAGATCCTCCTGCTGTACCTGTGCCGCGCGCTGGGTCTGTTCGCGCTGGCGCGCTGGTGGACGCGCGACTGCCTAAAGATCCTCTGCTATCACGGCTTCGCCTTGCGCGACGAGCAGCATTTCCGTCCCAAGCTCTTCATCAGTGCCGGGCTGTTCGAGCAACGCCTGGCGACCCTGGCGCGGCTGGGTTATCGGGTGCTGCCGCTGGGCCAGGCGGTGGACGACCTGTATGCGGGACGCACCCGCAAGGATACGGTGGCCATCACCGTCGATGACGGCTTTCGCAGCTTTCATGCGCTGGCCGTGCCGCTGCTGCGCCGCCACGGCTTTCCCTCGACCGTCTATGTGACCAGCTACTACGTGGCGCAGGCCAACCCGGTGTTCCGGCTGCTGCTGCAGTACATGTTCTGGAAGGCCGTACCGCGCCGCATCGAGGTCGCGGGGCTGGATGGCGTGGCGATCGAGGGTCCGGTGGATCTGGCCGATGCCGAGGCCGCCGACCGGCTGCTGTGGGCCTGCATCGATCATGGCGAACAGCGCTGCGACGAAGCGCAGCGGCGTGTCCTGTGCGAGCGGCTCGGCGCGCTGCTGCAGGTGGACTTCGCGGATCTGGCGCGGGCCCATGTGATGGAGCTGATGCGGCCCGAGCAACTGGCCGATCTGGCCGCGGCCGGTGTGACGGTGGAACTGCACACCCACCGCCATCGCTTTCCCGCTGACGAGACCATCGCGCGGGGCGAGATCGCCGACAACCGCCAGGCTCTGCAGGGCTGGCTGCCCGGCGCATCTTTCGCGCATTTCTGCTATCCCAGCGGCGAATGGGACGCGCGCCAATGGGCCTGGCTGGACGCGATGCAGGTGCGCAGCTCCACGACCTGCGAGCCCGGGCTGAACGACCGCAACACGCCGCGCCATGCATTGCGCCGCTTCCTGGACGGCGAGGACGTGCACCAGATCGAGTTCGAGGCGGCTGCCAGCGGCTTCGTCGACCTGGCACGCCGGTGGCTGGGACATGACCGGCAGCCGCAGCCGGTCTGACCTCAGTCCGCCAGCTCGTACAACGCCGAGCCGTCGCCGCGTTCCTCGACCAGCTTGACCGAGGGCGTGCGCGCCAGGTGCTTGATGCCGCCAGCGCCGGAGAGGAAGCGCAGCTTGACGCCCTTCACCGGCAGGATCTGCCAGTTGCCGTCGGCGCTGGGGTTGAAGCGTTTCGCGCCGGCCAGGTACTGGGCCAGGGCCTCGCGGTTCTCATCCGGCGCGTCGACGACGATGCGCTCGCCGCCGAGTGCCGGGAAGTTGCCGCCGCCGCTGGCGCGGTAGTTGTTGGTCACGACCAGGAACTCCGCGCCCGGGTCGACCGGCTTGCCCCGGTAGCGCAGGTTGACGATGCGCTGGCCCTGGGCCGGGGTGCGCTGGCCCTCGGCCGTGTAGCGCGCCGGCTGGCTGACGTCGATCTGGTAGCTGACGCCCTCGATCATGTCGAAGTTGTAGGAGCGGAAGGCCGGATCCAGCAGTTCCTGCGCGGCCGGCCCGGCGGGATCGATGCGGCGGAACTGGCCGGCCGACATCTCCAGCCATTCGCGCAGCTCGGCGCCGTTGACCTTCACGACCTTGACCGTGTTCGGGTAGACATAAAGGTCGGCCACATGCTTGATCGCCACCGGGCCGGCCGGGATGTCGGTGTAGTGGCCGGTGCCCTGGCGGCCGCCGGACTTGAAGGGCGCGGCGGCCGACAGCAGCGGCAGTTTTTCATAGGCCGTGCCGCGCACGGCGCGCTTCGCATAGTCCAGCTGTGCCTGCGCCACCACCTGCACCGAAGGATCGTCGCCGACCTGGGCGAAGAAGCTGTGGATCGGCGCCTCGGTGATCGCGACCTGGCTGCGCACATAGTCCAGGGTGGCCTGGTGCTCGGCGGCGATGGCGATGCCTACCGCCGGATCGGCCTCGACCAGGGCCTTGCGCGTGCTGCGCTGGAAGATCGGCCGGATGCTGGCCTGGCTGGCGACCACCTGCCAGCGCCCGCCGCTGTCGTCCAGGCTCAGGTCGATCACGCCGAGATGGTCGCCCCAGCGGCCCGGCATCACGCTGGGCACGCCATGGATGAGGCCGCGCGCGCTGTCCACGCCGGGGAAGGCGGCGAAGGCCGGGCCGGGGAACTCGGCATGGGCATGGCCCAGCAGCAGCGCGTCGATGCCGGGGACCTGTGCCAGCTGGGCCGCGACGTTCTCGGCGAAGCGCGGCTGCTCGGTCTTCTCGATGCCGCTGTGCGCGATCACGACCACCAGATCCGCCCCCTTGGCGCGCAGCTCGGGGATCAGGCGCTGGGCGGTCTCGACGATGTCCAGTGCCCGCACCTTGCCCTCCAGGTTCTGGCGGTCCCACAGCATGATCTGCGGCGGCACGAAGCCGATCACGCCGATCTTGAGCCGGCGCTCGGCGCCGCTCTCGTCGCGCAGCCGGCGCTCCAGCAGCACATAGGGCTCGAAGGCCGGCTTGCCGCTGGCGGCCTCGACCACATTGGCGCTGACATAGGGGAACTTCGCGCCGGAGATCGCCTGGCGCAGGAAGGGCAGGCCGTAGTTGAACTCGTGGTTGCCGATGTTGGCGGCATCCACCTCCAGCAGGTTCAGTACCTTGTAGGCCGGATGCACCTCGCCGTCCTTCAGCGGCTTGACCCGCGCCACCACATCGCCCAGCGGATTGCCCTGCAGCAGGTCGCCGTTGTCGAACAGCAGGCTGTTCTTCGCCTCGGCGCGCGCCGCCTTGATCAGGGTGACCGCCTTGGCCAGGCCGTACTCGTCGGTCGGACGGTCCTGGTAGTAGTCGTAGTTGAGCAGGTTCATGTGCACATCCGTGGTCTGCAGGATGCGCAGCTTCAGCTCGGCGGCCTGGGCACTGAGCAGGCCCGCGCCCAGCAGGGCGCCGGCGAGCAGGCGGAAGGGAGAAAGGGTGGGGCGGCTCATGGCGCGGGATGCTAGCAGCCCGCTCCGGCATATCACCTCAAGGTAAGAACAGCTCGAACACCGCGCCCCCCTCCTCATGGTCGCGCAGCACGCTGCGGCCCTGGCGGCCATGGTTCAGGTGGGCGCGGGCCACCTCGTCGCAGACCAGGCGGCCCAGGCCGGTCGAGGTGCTGGCGGGGGTGTCCTGCAGGCCCGGGCCGTCGTCGCGCACCGAGAAGCACAGCAGGCCGTCCGTGACGCGCAGGCCCAGCGTGATGCGGCTGCGCGCGAAGCGCAGGGCGTTGTAGAGCGCGGAGTCGAGCGCCAGGCGGGCCAGCGGGCGGTCGTAGAACCAGAAGGGCGGGTTGTCGTCGAACTGCTGCACCACCTCCAGCCGGCCGTGCAGCAGCATCTGCGCATCGGCGGCCAGTTCCATCAGCAGCGCATCGGGCATCTCCTCGGCCGGGCTGGCGCGCAGGCCGCCCTGTTCGATCGCGCGGTGCACGGTCAGGAACTCCATCAGGCGGCGCGTCAGCATCAGGGCCTGCTCGTTGGCCTGGCGCGCATGGGCATGGGCAGCCTCGGGCAGCGGCAGGCGGCCCAGCTTGGCCAGCTCGTCGGTCAGGATGGCCAGGCGGTTCTTCAGGTCATGCACGACCAGGGCGCTGAGACGGGGATCGAGGCCGGAGGAGGGGGGCATGCTGTGCGTGGGGTCAGGACTGGCCCGCGCGCTCGCGGAAGAACTTGCGCGCCGCCGCGACGCGGTCATGGTTGGGGTGGCTCTGCTCGAGCCGGGTCAGCAGCTCGCGCGCGCGCTCGCGGTGCTGCTCGCGCAAGCCCTGCCCGGCCTCGCCCTGCTGGCGGCCCATCGCGATCAGGTGCAGAGTGCAGAGCTCGATCAGCACATTGAAGTTCTGCGGCGACAGCTGCAGCGCCTGCTCGCCAATCTCCAGCGCCGCGGCCAGGTCGCCGCTGCGCTTGGCGCGCTGCAGCTCGGCCAGTGCGGCGCTCATCTCCTCGTTGGCGCGTTCGATCAGGGCGCGGCATTCGGCCTCGGCCGCGGTGCCGGCGGCGGCGCGCAGCGCGCTGGCCAGCAGCAGCGGACGGTCGCTGTTGTTGCGCGCCACCTCGCCGATCAGCTGCTGGCCCAGCTCGTTGCGGCCGGTGGCCAGCGCGCTCTTGGCCAGCAGCAGCTTGTGCTGCTCGTCGAGCTGGGCGCCGGCGCGTGCCAGGTCTTGCGCGACCTCGTCCATCAGCGCGGCGGCCGCGGCCTCGTTGCCCAGGCGCTGCTGGGCCTGGGCGCCGACCGCCTTGGCCAGCAGCAGGGCATCGCTCTGGCCGGCGAAGCGCTTGACGACATCGGCCGTCAGCGCGGCGGCGCGGTTCGCGTCGCCGCTGTCCAGCAGGGCCTGGGCCAGCAGCACGCTCTCCTGGTGCGTGGGCGAGACCGCATGGCGGTTCTTCGCCACCGCCTGCTCCAGCGACTTGAGCGCCAGCTCGGTCTCGCCAGCGGCCAGCGCCATGCTGCCCAGGCGGATCTTGCGCTTGGCGTTCGGCACCAGATCGGCCACGGTGCGCGCGGTGTCCAGCGCGGTCTGCTGGTCGCCCAGGTCCTCGGCGATCTCCAGCAGGGTGTCGTAGGCGCTGGCGAAGCTGGGCTGGCTCTTGGTCAGCTGCTCCAGCGCGCTGCGCGCGGCGTCCAGCTTGCCCTGGGCGCGCAGGGCCTGGGCATGGCCCAGGCGCGCCCAGGCGAGCTCGGAGTTCAGGTCCAGCGCGCGGCCGTAGCAAGCCTGGGCCTCGTCGAAGCGGGCCAGCCGCATCAGCGCCTGGGCCTTGTGCTTCAGGCCCTCGACGCTGAGCGCGTCGCCGCGCTTGATATAGGTCTCGGCCTCGACCAGCACCTTCTCCCATTGCTGCGCGTCGCTGGCCAGCAGCAGCGGCGCCAGCGCCTGCTTGCGCGCCGACAGACCCTCGATATAGCGCGACAGCAGCTGGTCGGTGAAGGGCTTGACGATGTAGCCGTCGGGCATGAAATCGCCGGCGGCCAGGATGTCGGCGCGCAGCGCATTGGCGGTGATGTAGATCCAGGGTGCGACCGGGCTGAGCAGCCGGCCGCCGCGCGCCGCCTCCAGCAGCTGCTGGCCGTCGGGGCCTTCGCCGAGGTTGTAGTCGCTCAGCACCAGGTCCACCTTGTCGGCGCGCAGGGCCTTCAGCGCCTCGGCCGCGTTGGCCGCCATCAGCACATGGCGAAAGCCCAGGCGGAACAGCGATTCGCGGATGATCTGCCGCACCTGCTGCTGGTCGTCGATCACCAGCACCTTGAAGGCGCTGGTGGGCTTGCCGGCACTCGTGGTGTTCATCGTGGCTCGGGCTGCGGGCGCCAGGGCCCGGTGGCTGTGTTGTCGTCATGCAGCTTAGGGCCTGGCGGCAAATCGGACAACCGGGCGCGCCGGCGGCGGCGTTTTGGCCTCTTTTCGGCGCTTTCGCCCCGGGGCGGAGCGGCTACCGTGCAGCCCGCGCCGGCCCCGATGGCCCGCGCCCAAGCCAATCACAAGGGAGCGATGATGATGACCAACCTTTCCACCAGCAGCACCGGCGGCGCCGGGATCCCCAGCCTGCCGCAGCGGCAGGACCCCGAGGCCCGCGCGGCGCGGCGTTTCCAGCTCTCGCTGGCGCGCACCGAGTACAACTACATGCAGAGCTATCTGGAGGGCGTGCCGCTGTCGGCCGACCTGCCCCAGGCCGAGAAGTTCAGCCCGGCCTACGAGGCCCAGGTGCTGCAGGTCTTTATGGTGCTGAGCGCCAATTTCCAGCGCGCGGTGCTGCGCCTGCTGGAGCGCGAGCTCAACGCCGACCTGCCGACCGAGGCGCTGCGCCGCGTCGAGCGGGCCTACGAGCAGCTGAGGAAGGACTTCAGCCTGCTGCATCCGGAGCGCGACCTGGAGGAGCTGAAGGCCTTCTACCAGGCGCTGGCCGCGCTGCCGGCCGCCTTCGAGGACCTGCTGCACCTGCCGCAGGACCTGCTGAAGATGGCCAGCGGCCTGGACGCGGTGTTCAAGGAGTTCGTCGCCAACGGGCCGACCGCCTTCCTGAAGTCCACCCTGTTCGACATGCTCAGCGCCGACCATGGGCGCGACTACCTGATGCCGCAGTCGCTGCAGGACTACCGCGACCTGATGCAAGACCTGCCCCTGCCGCTGATGCTGGACATCGCGCATCAGGACTGGATGCCGGCCCAGCCGGCGCTGCCCTGCGAGCAGGACTGGTTCTTCGGCTGGCTGCAGATCGCCGGCTTCAACACCACCCTGCTGCGCGCCGTGGTGCCCGAGCCGGCGCCGGGCAGCCAGCAGCTGGCGCTGGCCGAGCTGCGGCGCAAGCTGCCGGTCAGCGACGCGCTGCTGGCCGCCGAGCTGGGCCCGGGCGCGCCCAGCGTGGCCGAGGCCGCGGCGCGCGGCCGCCTGTTCGCGGTCGACTATGCGCTGCTGGACGGCGCCTGGGCCGACGCCCTGCATGGCCAGCAGCGCTACCTGGCCGCGCCGATCGCGCTGTTCTACTGGAACCCGCAGGCCCCAGCCGGCTACCCGCCCTGCGCCGAGGGCGTGCTGCAGCCGCTGGCGATCCAGCTGGCCCAGCAGCATGACGCCGAGACGGCGCCGATCTTCACGCCCAGGGACAGCGCCGGCGCCAACGACCCCGAGGGCTTCAAGTGGCGCATCGCCAAGCATTTCGTCAATGTGGTGGCGGCGATCCAGCATGAGTCGATCGCGCACCTGGGCAACTGCCATCTGGTGATCGAGCCTATCGTCGTCGCCGCGCACCGCCAGCTGGCCGATGTGCATCCGCTGCTGAAGCTGCTGGAGCCGCATTTCCGCTTCACGATCAACATCAACGACTCGGCGATCCACAGCCTGATCGTGCCGGGCGGCGTGGTGGCGACCAATGTCGGGCCGGCGATCGAATGCACCCTGGGTCTGGTGGCCAAGGCGCGTGGCGAATGGCGCTGGGACGACAACCATCCGGAGCGCCTGTTCGCGCTGCGCGGCGTCGACCGGCTGCCGCTGTTCCCCTTCCGCGACGACACCCTGCTGCTGTGGCGTGCGGTGCGCCAATTCGTCGACGGCTATCTGCGCCTGTACTACCGCGGCGACGCGGACGTGCGCGAGGACGAGGAGCTGCAGGCCTTCGTTGCCGAGCTGGTGGACCCGCGCTACGCCGGCTTCCAGGGCCTGGGCGGGTTGGTGCCCAGCGGCAATGCACAGCGCCCCTGGCGGCTGGAGAGCCTGGACTACCTGGTCGAGATGGTGGCGCAGATCATCTACATCGCCGGGCCGCAGCATGCCTCGGTCAACTATGCGCAGTACCCGCTGATGTCCTATATGCCCAGCGTCGCCGGCACGCTGTACCAGGCGCCGCCGACCCGTTCGACCCGCATCGCCAGCGAGCAGGACTGTCTGCCCTGGTATCCGCCGCTGGATGTGGCGCTCTACACCCTGTCCTTCGAGTACCTGCTCAGCGGCGTGCAGTTCGACCGCCTGGGCCAGTACGAGCACAACCCGCGCACGCCGTACTTCGTCGACCCGCGGGTGGCGCCGCTGGTGGCCGATTTCCAGTCGGCGCTGGCGCTGGCCGAGATCGAGATCCGCAAGCGCAACAAGGGCCGGCCGATGCCCTATCCCTTCCAGCTGCCTTCGCAGGTGCCGAACAGCGTCAGCATCTAGGCGAGATCAGGCAGTCAGTTCGGCGCCGACCCAGCGGCGCCGGCCCTCGCGCTTGGCACGATAGAGGGCCCGGTCGGCGGCGGCCACCAACTGCTCCGGCGGGGCCTCGCCGCTGGCGACGATGCTGGCGCAGCCCAGGCTGAGGCTGACATGCGGCCCCACCGTTGACTGCGCATGGGCAAAAGCCAGCGCCTCGACGGCCTCCAGGCAGGCCTGGGCCAGGCGCTGCGCCGCCTCGACATCGGTGTCGGGCAGCAGCAGCGCGAACTCCTCGCCGCCGTAGCGTGCCAGCAGGTCGGTGGAGCGACAGGCGACGCGCTGCAGCTGCTGGGCCACCGCCCTGATGCAGCGGTCGCCCTCCAGATGGCCGTAGTGGTCGTTGAACTGCTTGAAGAAGTCGATATCCATCATCAGCAGCGCCAGCGGGCTGCCCTGGCGCTGGCTGCGCCGCCATTCCAGCTGCAGCCGCTCGTCGAAGGCGCGCCGGTTGGCCACGCCGGTGAGCCCGTCGCGCATGCTCATCTGGCGCAGCTCCTCGGTGCGCAGCGCTACCTTGTTCTCCAGGTTCTCATAGAGCCGCGCATTGACCAGCGAGATCGCGGCCTGGCTGCTCAGCAGTTCCAGGGTCTGCTGGTGCCGGGTCGTGAAGGCGTTCTCGAGCCGGGTGTTCTCCATATAGACCAGGGCCACCAGCTTGCCCTGGCTCAGCACCGGCAGGCAGATCACCGAGCGCGGCGCCTGCTGGCGCAGGTATTCGCTGTGGGAGAAGCGCTCGTCCTGCTCGGGCCGGTTCAGCACCAGGGTGCGGCGGGTCAGCCGCGCGTACTCGATCAGCCCGCTGGGCAGCAGGGCCTGACCCTGGTCACCCAGCTCGGCCAGCGGCATGCACAGGCGCTGCGAGGCCAGGCGGCCGCGCTCGTCCAGCCCGCCGATCGCCTCCACCACCAGCGATTCGTCCTCGTCCAGCACGATCGCGCCGCGCTCGGCGCCGGCATGCTGCAGCAGCACGCCCAGCATCTGCGGCAGCAGGCTGTCCAGATGGATCTCCTGCGCCAGCAGCTGATTCGCCTTCAGCAGCGCATGCAGGTCGACGCTGAAGCCGCTCTCCAGCGGATCGCGGTAGCTGCCGCCGCTGCTGCTGCCGGAGCCGGCGCGGCGCGCCACGCCGAAGGGCAGCTGCGGCCATTGGTCCTCCAGCTGGCGGCATTTCACCAGCGCGCCCCAGCGCTGGTAGTGGTAATGGGCCTCGCGCAGGAAGTGGCCGGCCAGCTGCGGCTGTTGCAGCGCGGACCAGAAGCGCGCATAGGCCTCGTTGGCCAGGCCCTCGATCGCGCCGAAGCCGGCCGCGCCGGCCGATTCGATCGCCTTGACGTAAAGGCCCATCGCGGCGCGCTCCTCGCCCTGCGCGCGCGCCAGCTCGGCCGCGATCAGGTCGCGCTTGTGGGCGAAGTTGGCGTTGCAGCCCTCGGCCCAGGTCTCGAATCGTTCCAGCAGCGCCAGGGCCTGGACCCGACCCTCGTCCGCATCCTCGGCAAAGCCCTCGCGCAGCGCGCCCAGCGCCGCGTAGAAATGGCCTTCGACCATCGCGGGGCTGTCGGGCAGGCAGGCGGCCACCAGCGGCAGGCGCGCGGCATTCAGTCGCCAGGCCGGTGCATCGCCCATCAGATAGGCATGGCGCAGCTGGGCCACGCAGAACAGCGCCAGCGGGATCGAGGGCGCGACATCGGGGCGCTGGAACAGCTCGCTGCTGCGGCAGTCCTCGCTGTCGAAGCTCAGCGGCGTCAGGGTCTTGCCGCGCAGCGCCCGCAGCGGCTGCAGCACGCCATGGCGCAGCATCGCCTCGGTCGCGCCCTGGTGGGTCTTCTGTAGGAACTTCAGGCTCTGCTCGCAGCGCGTCTCCAGCTCGCCCAGCTCCTGGCCCAGCAGGAAGCGGTTGAGCTGGCCCAGCAGGGCGGCGTAGCCGGCGTCCAGCGGGTTCAGGCCGCTCTGGCCCATCTCGACGCCGCGGTCCAGCTTGGCCAGGGTCTCGCCCAGCGGGTCGCACCAATGCTGGTAGAAGGCCGAGAAATACTGGTAGATCGTGAGCCGCACATGGGCGTTGTCGCGCTGCTCGGCCAGGCGCATCGCCAGCCGGCCCAGCGCATAGCTCTGCGGATAGGGCTTGCGCATCGCCGCGCTGGCGCTCATGTAGGCGGCATAGGCGATGCAGCTGAGATCGTCCTGGCCATGGCGCAGGGTGGTGCGCAACATGCGGCAGGCATCGAGCGCGAAGGCGCCGAAGCGGCCGCTCTGATAGCTGGCATGCGACATCGCGTAGTACAGCTGCATCTCAAGCCGGTGCGTCGGCGAGAGCATCTCGGGGGCATGCAGCACCGCGTCGCGGCCCAGGTCCTCGAGCAGCCGTTCGGTCGCCTCGAACTCGGCCGGGAACAGCGCAGCGGCCTCGGCATCGTCCGGGAAGGGCTGGCCCATGCTGCCCAGCGCCTGCTGCAGCACCGCATAGCCGTCGGCGAAACGACCCTGGATATGGTACTGGTCGACCTGCACCAGCTGCATCGAGATCCGGCCCAGCGGGTCCGGGCAGGCGGTCTGCACCTCGGGATACAGGCGCTCCGCGGCCTCGAAATTGCCGGCCAGGTATTCGGCCTCGGCCAGCGCCCGGAACAGCGTCAGCGTGCGTTCGGGATGGTCCTGCCAGTCGCGCGCGCCGCGCAGCGCCATCGCCTGGCGCAGCAGCGCGCAGGCCGCGCCATGGGCCGAGGCGGCCTTGGCGCGCTGGCCGGCGCGCAGGTTCAGCTCCAGCAGGCGTTCGCGTTCGGCCGCGTCGTCGATCAGCCGGGCGGCCTGGTTCAGGCAGTCCAGGATCACGAACAGCCGGCTCTCCAGCTCGGCCGGACCGCTGGCGGCCAGGAGGCGGCGGCCGCAATGCAGGCGCAGCGCGGGCAGGGCGGCGGCCGGGGTCAGGTCATGCGCGGCCTGCTGCACCCGGTCGTGCAGGAAGCGGTAGCGTGCGCCCTCCAGCAGCTGCGGGCTCTGCTCGAACTTGTAGTCCTCGCCCAGCGGCAGCACCAGGCCGGACTGCAGGGCCGGGCGCAGCAGGGCGGCGGTCGCGGCGGCCGAGCGGCCGCCGAGCGCCATCAGCTCGCGCAGGTCGACCCGGTCGCCCAGCAGCGCCGCCTTGGCCAGCAGGGCCTGGGTCGCCTCGGGCAGGTCGCGCAGGCGCTGCAGCATCAGGGTCACGACGTTGTCGGTGATGTCGCGCCGGCGGATCTGCGCCAGGTCCCAATGCCAGGCGCCCTGGCGGCGCTCGTAGCGCAGGTCGCCGTGGCCGTGCAGGTCGCGCAGGAACTGGCCCAGGAAGAAGGGGTTGCCCTGGGTCTTCTCCAGGCACAGGGCGGCCAGCTCGGCCACCTCGGCGCTCGGGCGGCGCAGCGTGTCGGCCACCAACTGCGCCACGTCGGCGGCGTCCAGCGGCGCCAGCTTCAGGGTCTGCAGGGGCCGCTCCTCGCTGCGCGAGAGCTCCTGGATCAGCAGGGCCAGCGGATGGCCGGCGTCGACCTCGTTGTCGCGGTAGGCGCCGATGATCAGCAGGCTGGACGGGCCCTCGTCGGTGCCCTGCAGCAGCTGGCGCAGCAGGCGCAGGCTGGGCTCGTCGACCCATTGCAGATCGTCCAGGAACATCAGCAGCGGATGCGCGCGCTGGGCCAGCGCGTGCATGAACTGCTTGAAGGCGATGTGCAGGCGCTGCTCGGTCTCGGCCACCGGCAGCGGCGCGGGCGGCGCCAGCGTGCCGGTCAGCAGGGTCATGTCGGGCAGCAGGGCGCCGACCACCGCGGCGTTGTCGCCCAGCGCCTGCAGCAGCACGCCGCGCCAATAGTGCCGCCGCTCCGGGCCTTCGGCGGCCAGCTGCTGCAGCAGCTGGCGCAGGGCCTGACCGAGCGCCGCATAGGGCTCGTTGCGGCTGTACTGGTCGCATTTGCCGCGCAGGAAATAGCCGCGCCGCGCTACCACCGGGCGGTGCAGCTCACCGACCAGGGCGGTCTTGCCGATGCCCGAATAGCCGCCGACCAGCAGCAGCTCGGGCCGGCCCTCGCTGGCGCGTTCAAAGGCCGCGAGCAGGCCCTGGATCGCGGCCTCGCGGCCGTAGAGCTTTTGCGCGATGCACAGGCGCTCGGGGATGTCGGCGCGTGCCAGCGCGAAGGGCTCGATGCGGCGCTGCTGGCGCCATTGCTCCAGACAATGGCTCAGGTCCTGCAGCAGGCCGTAGCTGCTCTGGTAGCGCTCGTCCGGGTACTTGGCCAGCAGCTTGTGCACCAGCGCGGACAGGGGCTGCGGCAGCTCCGGGTCGAGCTCGTGCAGCGGCGTCGGCATCAGCGCCAGCTGGGCATGCAGCAGCGCGATCGGATCGGCGAACTGGAAGGGCTTGCGGCCGGCGAACAGCTCGTAGAGCGTGATGCCCAGCGAATAGAAGTCGCTGCGGTAGTCGACCTCCAGGCCGGTGCGGCCGGTCTGCTCGGGCGAGACATAGTCCAGGGTGCCGCGCAGCGCGCCATAGGCCTCGAGCTGCTGCTGCGCCGGCGCCAGCGGGCTGGAGAGCGCGAAGTCGCACAGCTTGATGCGCAAGCCGGCCAGGTCCACCAGCACGTTCTTCGGTGCGATGTCGCCATGGATCAGGCCATGCTGGTGCACCGCGCTGAGCGCCTGGCACAGCTGCACCGCCAGGGTCAGGCGCTCCTCCAGGTTCAGCACCTGGCGCTCGATCAGCTGGGCCAGGTTGCTGGCCGCGAAATCCTCCAGCACCAGCACCGGCCGGCGCTCCGACTCCAGCAGGCCCAGGGCCTTGATCACCCAGGGCGAGTCGATGCCCTGCAGCACCGCGTATTCATGGCGCCAGCGCGCGCCGATCGCGGGCGGCGGCTGCTCGCCATCGATGTACTTCAGCACCACGACCTGGCCCAGCGGGTTCGTGGCGCGCGTGACCACGGTCGCGCCGTTGGCGTAGATCAGGTCCTGCAGGCGGTATCCGGCGATTTGCATCGTGGCTGGGGCGGCGGGAGTGGGCTCCCGGAAACGGAAAGACCGACGGGTCGTGATCACGACCCGCCGACGCAGCGCGAGTGTCGCAAATTCAAGTTACAAGTGCGACGCTTCCTGCCTGGCAGCGCGGGTATTGTTGTTTCGATCGCAATCCTGTGGCCGGGGGCGCGATGAGTGATCGTTGAGCCGGCCGGCCGATCAGCAGGCCGGGGCGGCGAGGCATCGTGGTGGTGCCGGCGCTCTCAGCGCACCATGCGCACCGGCGAGACCTGGGGGAAGAACACCAGCCAGTCCCAATGGCGGCCCAGCATGCCGGTGTCCGGCTGGCCTTCGGGCGCCTGGGTCTGGTATTCCCAGCCGAACTGCGGCACCTGCTGTGGCGCGGTGGCTCGCAGCAGGGTCACGCCGCCGGGCTGGCGCGCCGCGATCCGGTGCTCCAGCGCGGCGGCGGGCAGGGCGGGCACGGCGGTCTCCCGGCCGCTGACATATTCGTAGTAGCGGCCGCCGGCGGTGCTGAAGTTCAGCACCTGGTAGGCCGGGCCCCAATGGCGGTGCATCACCTCGCCGGCCTGCAGATGCGCCGGCGAGCGCTGGTAGCCGCGCGCGACATGGATGGTGTGGGCCCAGACCACCGCCTTGCGGCCGGGGAACAGGCGCTCCATCAGCCAGATCGCGTTGGCGCCCATCGCGTTGTCGCGCTGGTAGTCGCGGTTGTCGCTCCACAGGCTGCGCGCCTGCGATTCCAGGTTCAGCAAGACCTGGCACCACCAGCCCTTGCCCTCGACCTCGGCCTTGGTCTCCGGCGCGGCGCACAGGGCCGCGCGCATCGCCTCATGCTGCGCATAGAAGGCCTGCTGCTGCGCCGCGGGCGGCGCCTCGCGCGACAGGCCGATCAGCGCCGGCACGTGGGCGCTGTAGGCGCCCCAGGCCTCGCCCTGCGCCAGCTCGGCGCGGCCGGCCGCGGCCAGCGCGCGCGCCAGGCCTGGCAGCAGCTCGGTGCGGCTCAGCTCGCCGCTGTGCTGGCTGTCGATGCCGGCCAGGCGCAGCGGCCGCGCCGTGCGCTGGCGCGCGTCGATATAGCGCATCAGCGCGCGGCCCTCGGCGCTCTTGGAATACATGTAGAACACATTGCCGGGTGAGAGCTCGTCCAGCTGCGCGCCGCCGGCCATGGCCTGGGTCAGGCGGCCGATGTCGTAGAAGCCGCTCTCCAGCAGCAGCACGTCGAAGCCCTGCTTCTCGTGCAGATAGCGCAGCAGGCGCAGCTTGTAGGCGAACTCCTCATGCGCACCATGGGTCTGCTCGCCCAGCGCCACTACGCGAGCCTTGGCCAGGGCCTTGCCCAGCGGCGCCAGGTCGGCGAAGTCGTCGCGCGCGGCGGCGGGATCGGCGCGCAGCGGCCAGCTCTGCAGCGAGGACTCGGCCAGGGCCGGCAGTTGGGCCAGCGCCAGCAGGGCGCCGGCGAGCAGGGGAGCGGCCTTGCGGCGAAGCGACGAGGTCGGCATGGGTCAGGGTCTCGTGGGTTGGGAAGGGATCAGGGCGTCCTGCAGGGCCCGGGCCACGGCCAGCGCGCCGGCGCTGCCGGGCAGGCCCGGCGTCAGGCGCTGGGTGCCGCCGGCGACATGGACATAAAGCGCATGGAAATGGCGGTCCGGCCGGCCGGGGGAGCTGCTGCTGTAGAGCAGGCGGTGGAAAAGCTGCCCGACGGTTTCGGGCGGCAGCTCGCGGCGGGTCCGCCATAGCCAGGAGCCATGTCGCAGGCGCAGGCTGCCGCTCTTGAGCGCCTGCAGCGACCAGTGGCAGCTGACGCCATGCAGGATCAGGCCGACCAGCGCGAACATGCCGGCCAGCAGGCCCAGCGGCAGCCCCGCGCCGGTGCGGTTGCGCAGCAGCCAGGCCAGCAGGGCCAGCGGCGCCAGCGCCAGCAGGGCCAGCCAGCGCCAGCCGCAGCGGGAGAACCGCAGAGTCCGTGCCTCGGGCGTGTCCTGGACGGTGACGCCGGGCGGCAGCGGCGGCGCGCGGCCCGGGCCGGCCGGCGGCACCGGCCGCTCCTGGTACAGGGCGTCATCCGTGTGGGCCGGCTCGGCGGTTGCGGCCGCCGGTTGGCGAGGCTCGGCTTCGAGCTGCGGCTGCTCCGCAGGGCGCTGCGCCGCGTGGATCAGCCACAGCGCAAGGAGCGCAAACAGCAGGGCCAGCAGGCGCGGCGGCCAGGGCTGCGGGGTAAGCCAGTAGACGGCGGCGATCGGCAGCGCGAAGCCGCCGCAGAGCAGGGCCGGCGGCCAACTGCCGACGAGGCGGTAGCGCCGATCCGGCACCGGGCGGAGCTGCCCGCCGAGCGCGCGCCAGCAGGCCTGCAGCGCGCCCAGGGCCAGAGCACTGAAGGGCAGCGCGACCATCAGCTGGACCAGCAGCATCGCGCCGCGGATCTGCGGATCCAGCAGCGCGCGCGCCGGATCGCGCGGATTGACCCGCGCCTGCAGCGAAGGGCCGACGCCGTCCCGGGCCGCCTGCAGGCGCTGATGCCAGTCCCGCTGCCAGTCGCCGATGTTGTCGCCCAGGCCGCCTTGGGCCAGGCCGATGCGCTCGCCCTCAAAGACCCGGCCGCCGAACTCGTAGCGGTAGCGGGCCTGCACGACGTGGAACTCGCTGCGCTTCTTGCCGTGATGGGTCTGCAGCGAGGTGTCCAGCACCTCGATCGGTACCGGCTGCCATTGCCGCACCTGCCAGGCGTCATGCAGGGTCTGGGCCATCGGCCGCAGCAGGAACAGCGCGGCGCCGCCGCCGAAGAAGAGCGCGACCGCGCCGCCGACCAGCAGCACGATCAGCCGGGCGCCCAGGCCCAGCCGGCCATCGTCATCCTCCCCAGTCTGTTCTTCTTCTCTTCTTGTCATGCGGCGCAGCATAACAAGGCCGTCGTTACATCGGAGGAACGAGCGGACGAACGAAAAAAGGCCCGCCAGGGGCGGGCCTTTTTTGGTGGGCGATTGCCGATCAGGCGGTCACACCCTTGGCGGTTTCCGCGTACTCCTCGATCTGGTCGAAGTTCAGGTACTTGTAGACGCTGGCGGTGTCCTTGTTGATGATGCCCATCGCCTCGTGGTACTCGGCCACGGTCGGGATCTTGCCCAACTTGGACGCGATCGCGGCCAGCTCGGCCGAGCCCAGGAACACATTGGTGTTCTTGCCCAGGCGGTTCGGGAAGTTGCGGGTCGAGGTGGAGATCACCGTCGCGCCCTCGCGGACCTGGGCCTGGTTGCCCATGCACAGCGAGCAGCCGGGCATCTCGGTGCGCGCACCGGCGGTGCCGAAGGCGGCGTAATGGCCTTCCTTGATCAGCTCGCTCTGGTCCATCTTGGTGGGCGGCGCGACCCACAGCTTGACCGGGATGTCGCGCTGGCCGCCCAGCAGCTTGGCCGCGGCGCGGAAGTGGCCGATATTGGTCATGCAGCTGCCGATGAAGGCCTCGTCGATCTTGGTGCCGGCGACCTCGGACATGAACTTGGCATCGTCCGGATCGTTGGGGCAGCAGACGATCGGTTCCTTGATGTCGGCCAGGTCGATCTCGATCACATGCGCGTATTCGGCGTCCTTGTCGGCCTCCAGCAGGTCCGGCTTGGCCAGCCAGGCCTCGACCTTCTCGATGCGGCGCTGCAGGGTCTTCGCGTCGGCATAGCCGTCGGCGATCATGTTCTTCATCAGCACGATATTGCTGGTGAGGTATTCCTTGATCGGCTCGGGGTTCAGCTTGATCGTGCAGCCGGCGGCCGAGCGCTCGGCCGAGGCGTCGGACAGCTCGAAGGCCTGTTCGACCTTCAGGTCCGGCAGGCCTTCGATCTCGAGGATGCGGCCCGAGAAGGCGTTGATCTTGCCGGCCTTAGCGACGGTCAGCAGACCGGCCTTGATCGCGTACAGCGGGATCGCATGCACCAGGTCACGCAGGGTGACGCCGGGCTGCATCTGGCCCTTGAAGCGCACCAGCACCGATTCGGGCATGTCCAGCGGCATCACGCCGGTGGCGGCACCGAAGGCGACCAGGCCGGAGCCGGCCGGGAAGGAGATGCCGATCGGGAAGCGGGTGTGCGAGTCGCCGCCGGTGCCGACGGTGTCGGGCAGCAGCAGGCGGTTCAGCCAGCTGTGGATCACGCCGTCGCCCGGGCGCAGCGAGACGCCGCCGCGGTTGCTGATGAAGGCGGGCAGCTCGCGATGGGTCTTGACGTCGACCGGCTTCGGATAGGCGGCGGTGTGGCAGAAGGACTGCATCACCAGGTCGGCGCTGAAGCCCAGGCAGGCCAGGTCCTTCAGCTCGTCGCGGGTCATCGGGCCGGTGGTGTCCTGCGAACCGACGGTGGTCATCTTGGGTTCGCAGTAGGTGCCCGGGCGCACGCCCTGGCCTTCCGGCAGACCGACCGCGCGGCCGACCATCTTCTGCGCCAGGGTGAAGCCGGCCTTGGTCTCGGCCGGGGCTTGCGGCAGGCGGAACAGGGTCGAGGCGGGCAGGCCCAGGGCCTCGCGCGCCTTGGCGGTCAGCGAGCGGCCGATGATCAGGTTGATGCGGCCGCCGGCGCGCACCTCGTCGAACAGCACGTCGCTCTTGAGCTTGAACTCGGCCACGGTCTCGCCGTTCTTGACCAGCTTGCCCTCATAGGGCAGCACGTCGATGACGTCGCCCATTTCCAGCTTGCTGACGTCGACCTCGATTGGCAGCGAGCCGGAGTCTTCCTGCGTGTTGAAGAAGATCGGGGCGATCTTGCCGCCCAGGGTGACGCCGCCGAAGCGCTTGTTCGGCACGAAGGGGATGTCCGAGCCGGTGGCCCAGATCACCGAGTTGGTGGCGGACTTGCGGCTGGAGCCGGTGCCGACCACGTCGCCGACATAGGCGACCAGGTGGCCCTTCTTCTTCAGGTCCTCGATGTACTGCATCGGGCCGCGCTTGCCGTCTTCCTCGGGCTTGAAGGCCGCGTCGGGGCGGGTGTTCTTCAGCATCGCCAGGTAGTGCAGCGGGATGTCCGGGCGGCTCCAGGCGTCGGGGGCGGGCGACAGGTCGTCGGTGTTGGTCTCGCCGGGCACCTTGAAGACGGTGACGGTGATCTTCTTCTCGACCTCGGGGCGCGAGGTGAACCACTCGGCGTCGGCCCAGCTCTGCATCACGGCCTTGGCCTGCGCGTTACCGGCCTTGGCCTTGGCGGCGACGTCGTTGAAGTAGTCGAACATCAAGAGGGTCTTCTTCAGACCCGCGGCGGCGACCTCGGCCACTTCGGCGTCGTCCAGCAGCTCGATCAGCGGATGCACGTTGTAGCCGCCCACCATGGTGCCCAGCAGCTCGGTGGCCTTGGCCTTGGAGATCAGGCCGACCTTCAGGTCGCCATGCGCGACGGCGGCCAGGAACGAGGCCTTGACCTTGGCGGCGTCATCGACGCCCGGCGGCACGCGGTGGGTCAGCAGGTCCAGCAGGAAGGCGTCCTCGCCGGCGGGCGGGTTCTTGATCAGCTCGATCAGCTCGGCGACCTGCTTGGCATCCAAGGGCAGCGGGGGGATGCCCAGCGCGGCGCGCTCGGACTGATGTTGGCGATAGGCTTGCAGCATGTCGACTCCTGGTTGGCTGGCAGTAGGTGGGAATGGGGCAGGACGCTCTCAGGCCGCGGTACTCGGCACGATCAGCTTCAGCCCCTTGAAGTAGTCACGGAAAAAGACGTCGTCGGCGGTGATCAGCGCGCTGCATTGCAGCAGCGCATGGGCGCCGACGATGAAATCGGGAACGGTGCGCGGGCTGGCCTGGGCGCGCTGGCCGCCGCGCATGCGGTAGCGACGCTGCATCTCGCCGGCGCGGATCGCGGCCTTCTGCTCGACCGGGCTGTAGCGCACGCCCATCTCCTCGAGCACCTGCATCGCCAGGTCGCCGCCCTGCAGCGCGGAGCAGACCTCGGAGACGACGACGTCGCAGACGACCACCGGGCCCTGGCTCAGCGCCTCGCGCAGCGCGGCCTCGGCCATGTCGGCGCGGGCGCTGCCGGACAGCAGGTCGATCAGGACCGAGGAATCGATGGCGATCATGGCCGGCTCAGCGCTCCACCGGGTCGCCGGGGGCACGGCCGCGGGCCGTGCGCATCGCGTCGTCGACCGATTCGAAGCCGTCCAGCTTGAACTTGCCGCGGGCGCGGGAGATGGCGTCGTCAACGTTCTTGCGCAGGATGATGCGCGCGCCGTCCAACTCCACCTTCAGGGTCGTGCCCTTGGTCAGGCCCAGGGCATCACGGACGGCCTTGGGCAGCGTGATCTGCCCGCGTTCGGCAACAGTGGCTTCCATGGCGGCGGCGCTCCGTGGTATGGAATGGAAAGTATGTATGAATTCTACATACTTTCCGCGCGGCCGGCACCATGGAATGTGCCGTCAATCGGCCTGTATTAGGGCTTTGCGGTGCCCTCGGCCGGGCGGGGCTCGATGCCCAGGCCGCCTTCCAGTGGCACGCCGGAGGCGGCCGCGGCGGCACGGGCGGCGCGCGCGGCCTCGATGGCCTCGCGCTGCTTGGGGTGAACGCATTCATCGACCAGGCGCTGGCCGACCTTGGTGTCCATCAGCATCGACTTGTTGCCGATCTGGATCATCAGGGTGCGGCCGGTGACGTCTTCCATGCGCAGCGCGCCGGTGCTGGACAGCACCGGCTTCATCGTGAAGACCGACTTCTGCCAGGAGACGTCCAGATAGCCGGGCTTGGTGTTGCGCGTGATGCTGATCGACTGCTTGAACTCGCAGTCGTAGGTGCCCAGGTGGGCCATCTCGGTGGCGGCCAGCTGGGCCTCGTCGGGCTCGGGCAGCGGCGGCGGGGGCGGCGGCACGGCCTTGCCCGGGGCCTTGGCGCGCGGCTTGGTGGCCGGGGTGGCCTTGGTGGCGGCGGGCTTGTTGGCGGCGGGTTTGGTCGGGGCGGGCGCCGGGGTCTGGGCCAGCGCGGCGCTGGTGAGGACGGCGGAGCCGATCAGGAAGGTCAGGAGCGGAGCGAGTTTCATGGAGGTGCGGAGGGAGGCCCTGTCTAGTAAGTCTGTGCGGGAAAAACGGTGCGCTGCAATGTAGCGCCGGCCGGTGTCGGCCAGGCCGGGATTGGGTGACGGATTGTCACGGTGTGGCGCGCCAGCCGCGCCCTATGCTTTACCCGCGGTCGGAGTTCTCGAAATAGGCCAGCTCGATTTCGACCGGCAGCGGCTGGCCGGTGCGGTAGGCGCGCTCCAGCAACTGCCAGAAATAGCGGTAGCTGGCGCGGTCGTGCAGGGTGTCGCGGTGCTGGATCGGCGCCCAGGCCGCGGCCTGGGCCGCATGGATGATGTCGATCGCCTCGTCGATCTCGGCGGCGCTGGGCGCGAAGGCATCGATGATGGGCTGGATCTGGCTCGGGTGGATGCTCCACATGCGCGTGTAGCCGAACTCGCGCGCGGCGCGCGTGGCGGCGCTTTCGATCGCATTCTTGTGCTTGAACTCGGTGACCACGCAATGCGAGGGCGTCTTGCCATGGGCATGGGCGGCGGCGGCGATCTCCAGCTTGGCGCGTACCACCAGCGGATGGGTGAACTGGCCTTGCAGGCTCATGCCGGCGCGCGGGATCGCGCCGCGGTGCGCCGAGACGAAGTCCATCAGGCCGAAGGAGATCGACTCGATGCGCGGATGGGCGGCGATCTGCCAGACCTCACGCAGCGCGCCATGGGTCTCGACCAGGGTGTGGATCGGCAGCGGCTTGCGGATGCCATGGCGGCGCAGCGTGGCATCGATGAAGGCCGTCGCGCGCTCGACCTCGGCGGCGCTCTGAGGCTTGGGTAGCATCAGATAGGCCAGCTTCTCGCCGGACTGGGCGATCAGCCCGTCGACATCGGCCTCGAAGGCCGCATGGTCCAGCGGATGCACGCGCGCGCCGACGCGGCCGAAGCGGTTGTCGGCACTATTCAGCATCTCGTTGACCAGGGCCACATGCTCGGACTCGCCGCCGATCGGCGCGCCGTCCTCGCAGTCCAGCGTGATGTCGAACACCGGGCCCATCTCGGCCTGCAGCTCCAGGCTCTTCTTCATGCGGACCTCGACGCCGCAGTAATGGTCCACCACCGGCAGGATGGTGGCGGCATCGCCTTCTTCGAACAGGGCCAGCTTGGGGTGCAGTGCGTTGCTCATGACATCGGAGACGAAAAGAAAAAGGGCCGGCAAGGCCGGCCCTCTGAGTGTGTCGAAACACGACTGACTTCGCCAGTCGTGTTTTTGCTCAATCGAGCGGCGACTTACAGCAGGTGCTTGACGCCGTCCTGCTCGTCGGTCAGTTCCTTCAGGGTCTTGTTGATGCACTCTTGCGAGAAGGCATCGATCTCCAGGCCCTGGACGATCTTGTACTCGCCGCCTTCGCAGGTGACGGGGTAGCCGAACATGACTTCCTTCGGGATGCCGTAGGAGCCGTCGGACGGGATGCCCATCGTGACCCACTTGCCGTTGGTGCCCAGGGCCCAGTCGCGCATATGGTCGATCGCGGCGTTGGCGGCCGAGGCGGCCGAGCTCAGGCCGCGGGCGGCGATGATGGCGGCGCCGCGCTTGCCCACGGTCGGCAGGAAGGTGTCGCGGTTCCAGGCTTCATCGTTGATCAGGGCCTTGACGCCCTGGCCGTCGATGGTGGCGAAGCGGTAGTCGGCGTACATGGTCGGCGAGTGGTTGCCCCACACGGCCAGCTTCTCGATCGAGCCGACGGCCTTGCCGGTCTTGGCGGCGATCTGCGAGGCGGCGCGATTGTGGTCCAGGCGCAGCATGGCGGTGAAGTTCTTGGCCGGCAGGTCCGGGGCCGACTTCATCGCGATGTAGGCATTGGTGTTGGCGGGGTTGCCGACCACCAGCACGCGCACATTGCGCGAGGCCACGGCGTTCAGGGCCTTGCCCTGCACGGTGAAGATCTGGGCGTTGGCGGCCAGCAGGTCGGCGCGTTCCATGCCGGGGCCGCGCGGGCGGGCGCCGACCAGCAGGGCGTAGTCGGTGTCCTTGAAGGCGGTCATCGGGTCGCTGTGGGCTTCGATGCCGGCCAGCAGCGGGAAGGCGCAGTCTTCCAGCTCCATGATCACGCCCTTCAGCGCGTTCTGGGCCTTCTCGTCGGGGATTTCCAGCAACTGCAGGATCACCGGCTGGTCCTTGCCCAGCATCTCGCCCGAGGCGATGCGGAACAGCAGGGCGTAGCCGATCTGACCGGCGGCGCCGGTGACGGCGACGCGAACGGGTTTCTTGTTGCTCATGTGGAAGCTCCGAGAGAAAAGTGAGGGATTCGGGTCGAGCCCGCCGTCGCCGGACCGTCCGGCAGCTGGGTGCGCTCGCGAGTGTAGGACAGTCTCAGGGCTTTCCCGGGGTGTCCCGCCGCGGTGCAGGGCTGTAGCGCGCGATTATGCGTTTGTTTTGCAATTTTCCGCAGTCGTCTTATGTCTTATAGAAGACATTAGTCAACTTTGATGGACGGCCGGCGCCCGGCTGTGTTGCAATCCGGGTCATGCCTCCCTTGCCCCAGCCCGTCTCCGACGCCTCGCGTGCGGAGGGCTCTCCCTCGTTCAGCCCGCTGTATCGCCAGATCAAGGGCCTGATCATTACCGGCCTGCAGGCCGGCGAGTGGAAGGCGGGCGAGGCCATTCCCAGCGAGCTGGAGCTGGCGGCCCGTTTCGGCGTCAGCCAGGGCACGGTGCGCAAGGCGATCGACGAACTGGCTGCCGAGAGCGTGCTGGTGCGTCGCCAGGGCAAGGGCACCTTCGTGGCCACCCATGCCGAGCAGAAGATCCAGTATCGCTTCCTGCGCCTGGTGCCCGACGAGGGCTCGGAGTCGCTGGGCCGCCAACTGCTGGACTGCAAGCGCCAGCGCGCGCCGGCCTGGATCGCGCGCCAGCTGCAGATGCGCGCCGGCGACGCGATGGTGGAGGTGCGCCGCCTGCTGCACAGCAAAGGCCAGCCGGTGGTGCTGGATGACATCTGGCTGCCCGGCACCCTGTTCAAGGGCCTGACCGCGGAGCGCCTGGAGCAGCACCGCGGCCCGTTCTACGGCCTGTTCGAGGCCGAGTTCGGCGTGCACATGATCCGGGCCCAGGAAAAGATTCGCGCGGTGGTGGCCGATGCCGAGAGCGCCGGGCTGCTGCAGGTGCCGGTCGGCACGCCGCTGCTCAGCGTTGAGCGCCTGTCCTTCACCTATGGCGACAAGCCGGTGGAGCTGCGGCGCGGCCTCTACCACACCGCTTCACATTACTACCGCAATGAGCTGAACTAATCCTTGCGGCCGTCGTGCGATGTGTGCAAGTCGCACGTCGTCCATCGCTTCCCTGTTGCATTGCAATAAAATCCTTCGGTTTCACGTTGATTACACAAGGTCGGATATGACAAACGCCACCGCTACCAAGAAACGACCGGTCTATCGGAACATCAACATCTTCACCGATGTCCGAACCTACCGCCTCCCGGCAGCCGGCTTTGTATCCATCCTGCATCGCGTCAGCGGTCTGCTGATGTTCCTGCTGTTGCCCTTCATCATCTGGATGTTCGACAACAGCCTGACCTCCGAGATTTCCTACGAGGCCTTCACCAACGCCTTCGTGGCCGGCATCGGCTTCGTGCCCGCCTGGTTCGTCAAGCTGGTGGTGCTGGCCCTGGCCTGGGCCTATTTCCACCACTTCATCGCCGGCGTGCGCCACCTGTGGATGGATGCCACCCACAGCGTCAGCAAGCAGCAGGGCAAGTCCTCCGCCGTCTTCACGCTGGTTCTGAGCCTGCTGCTGACCGCGCTGACCGCGGCCAAGCTGTTCGGCGTCTACTGATCCCCAAAAACGAGAGGTCTACCCAAATGAGTACCTTCGGCTCCAAACGCCTGGTCGTCGGCGCGCACTACGGTTTGCGCGACTGGCTGGCCCAGCGCATCACCGCTGTGCTGATGGCCCTGTTCACCGTCGTGCTGCTGGTGCAGTTCCTTATGCCCGGCCCGCTGGGCTATGACCACTGGGCGGCGATCTTCTCGTCGCAGTGGATGAAGGTGCTGACCTTCGTGGTGATCATCTCGCTGGCCTACCACGCGTGGGTGGGCATGCGCGATATCTGGATGGACTATGTGCAGCCGGTCGGCATCCGCCTGGCGCTGCAGGTGTTCACGCTGGTGTGGTTGGTGGGTTGCGCCGGTTGGGCGATCCAGGTGCTTTGGAGGCTTTGAAGAATATGCAGATTGGGACCACGCTTGCAAAGCGCAAATTCGACGTCGTGATCGTCGGGGCCGGCGGCTCCGGCATGCGCGCATCGCTGCAACTCTCGCTGGCCGGCCTGAACGTGGCCGTGCTGTCCAAGGTTTTTCCGACCCGCTCGCACACCGTGGCCGCCCAGGGCGGCATCGGCGCCAGCCTGGGCAACATGTCGGAAGACAACTGGCACTACCACTTCTTCGACACCGTCAAGGGTTCGGACTGGCTGGGTGACCAGGACGCGATCGAGTTCATGTGCCGCGAGGCACCGAAGGTCGTGTACGAGCTCGAGCATTTCGGCATGCCCTTCGACCGCAATGCCGACGGCACGATCTACCAGCGCCCCTTCGGCGGCCATACCGCCAACTACGGCGAGAAGCCGGTGCAGCGCGCCTGCGCCGCGGCCGACCGCACCGGCCACGCGCTGCTGCACACGCTGTACCAGCAGAACGTCAAGGCCCGCACCCAGTTCTTCGTCGAGTGGATGGCGCTGGACATCATCCGCGACGCCGAAGGTGACGCGGTGGGCGTGACCGCGCTGGAAATGGAAACCGGCGAGGTGCACATCCTCGAGGCCAAGACCGTGCTGCTGGCCACCGGCGGCGCGGGCCGCATCTTCGCGGCCTCGACCAATGCCTTCATCAACACCGGTGACGGCCTGGGCATGGCGGCGCGCGCCGGCATCCCGCTGGAAGACATGGAGTTCTGGCAGTTCCACCCGACCGGCGTGGCCGGCGCGGGCGTGCTGCTGACCGAGGGCTGCCGCGGCGAGGGCGCGATCCTGCGCAACGCCAACGGCGAGCGCTTCATGGAGCGCTATGCGCCCACGCTGAAGGACCTGGCGCCGCGCGACTTCGTCTCGCGCTCGATGGACCAGGAGATCAAGGAAGGTCGCGGCTGCGGTCCCAACAAGGACTATGTGCTGCTGGACATGACCCACCTGGGCGCCGAGACCATCGCCAAGCGCCTGCCTTCGGTGCTGGAGATCGGCCACAACTTCGCCAACGTCGACATCACCAAGGAACCGATCCCCGTGGTGCCGACCATCCATTACCAGATGGGTGGCATCCCGACCAACGTCCATGGTCAGGTCGTGATCCCGAAGAACGGCAAGCACAACGACATCATCAACGGCCTCTACGCCGTCGGCGAATGCTCCTGCGTGAGCGTGCATGGCGCCAACCGCCTGGGCACCAACTCGCTGCTCGACCTGGTGGTGTTCGGCCGCGCGGCCGGCAACCACATCGTCGACTTCAACCTGAAGACCAAGTCGCACAAGCCCCTGCCCAAGGACGCCGCCGACCGCACCCTGGCGCGCTTGGCGCGCCTGGAGTCGGCCAGCAACGGCGAATACGCGCAGAACGTGGCCAACGACATCCGTTCGACCATGCAAAAACATGCCGGCGTGTTCCGCACCCAGGCCAGCATGGACGAGGGCGTGACGAAGATCCTTGAGGTCGCCCAGCGCGTCGGCGGCATCGGCCTGAAGGACAAGTCCAAGGTCTTCAACACCGAGCGCGTCGAAGCGCTGGAGGTCGAGAACCTGATCGAGGCCGCCAAGGCCACGATGACCTCGGCCGCGGCCCGCCCGGAATCGCGTGGCGCCCATGCCCACAACGACTATCCGAACCGCGACGACGCCAACTGGATGAAGCACACGCTGTGGTACTCCGAAGGCAACCGCCTGGACTACAAGCCGGTGAACCTGCAGCCGCTGACCGTCGAGTCCGTGCCGCCCAAGGTCCGCACGTTCTAAGCCAAGGATAGAGAGCAAGACAATGAAGCGCACTTTCCAGATCTACCGCTACGATCCCGACAAGGACGCCAAGCCCTACATTCAGACCCTCGAGATCGAACTCGACGGTCATGAGCGCATGCTGCTGGACGCCCTGGTCAAGCTCAAGGCCCTGGATCCGACCCTGAGCTTCCGCCGCAGCTGCCGTGAAGGCGTCTGCGGTTCGGACGCGATGAACATCAACGGCAAGAACGGCCTGGCCTGCCTGACGAACATGCGCACGCTGTCCGGCACCATCGTGCTCAAGCCGCTGCCCGGACTGCCGGTCGTGCGCGACCTGATCGTCGACATGACGCAGTTCTTCAAGCAGTACAACTCGATCAAGCCCTACCTGGTCAACGACAACCCGCCGCCCGAGAAGGAGCGTCTGCAGTCGCCGGTGGAGCGCGAGGAACTGGACGGCCTGTACGAATGCATCCTGTGTGCCAGCTGCTCGACCAGCTGCCCCAGCTTCTGGTGGAACCCCGACAAGTTCGTCGGGCCCGCCGGCCTGCTGCAGGCCTACCGCTTCATCGCCGACAGCCGCGACGAAGCGACGGCCGAGCGCCTGGACAACCTGGAAGATCCGTACCGCCTGTTCCGCTGCCACACCATCATGAACTGCGTCGACGTCTGCCCGAAGGGACTGAACCCGACGAAGGCCATCGGCAAGATCAAGGAACTGATGGTGCGTCGCGCCGTCTGATATGCAAGCGTGATGACGGCGCTCGACAAACCCATCGATGAGAGGGCTCTTTCCAAGCTCAAGTGGCGCTGCCGCCGCGGCCTGCTGGAGAATGACCTTTTCATCGAGCGCTTCTTCCAGAGGCACGAGAGCAGCCTGACGGAGTTCCAGGCCGAGGGCCTGCGCCAGCTGATGGATCTGTCGGACAACGATCTGATGGATCTGCTGCTGCGCCGCAAGGAGCCCGAGGGTGAGCTGGATCGCGCCGATGTGCAAGAGGTCCTGGGCCTGCTCAGGACACCTTCTTAAACAAATCCCCAAAGAAGTCATAAGGAATGCCCATGACCCCCTCTGACGTCAAAGCCACCCTGTCGTTCACGGACGGCAGCCCCAGCATGGACCTGCCCATCTACAAGGGCACGGTGGGTCCGGATGTGATCGACATCCGCAAGCTCTACGCTCAGACGGGCAAGTTCACCTACGACCCGGGCTTCCTGTCGACCGCCTCCTGCAACTCGACCATCACCTACATCGATGGCGACAAGGGCGAGCTGCTGTATCGCGGCTACCCGATCGAGCAACTGGCCGTCAACTGCGACTACCTTGAGACCTGCTACCTGCTGCTGTACGGAGAGCTGCCGAACGCCTCGCAGAAGGAAGAGTTCACCGCCCGCGTGACCAACCACACGATGGTCAACGAGCAGATGCAGTTTTTCCTGCGCGGTTTCCGTCGCGACGCGCACCCGATGGCCGTGATGACCGGCCTGGTCGGCGCGATGTCGGCCTTCTATCACGACAGCACCGACATCAATAACCCCGAGCACCGCGAGATCGCCGCGATCCGCCTGATCGCGAAGATGCCGACGCTCGTGGCGATGGCCTACAAGTACACCATCGGCCAGCCTTACATCTACCCGAAGAACGATCTCTCGTACGCCGGCAACTTCATGCGCATGATGTTCGCCACGCCCTGCGAGGACTACAAGCCCAACGACGTGCTGGTGCGCGCGATGGACCGCATCTTCACCCTGCACGCCGATCACGAGCAGAACGCCTCGACCTCGACCGTGCGCCTGTGCGGCTCGTCGGGCACCAACCCGTTCGCGGCGATCGCAGCCGGCGTGGCCTGCCTGTGGGGCCCGGCCCATGGTGGCGCCAACGAGGCGGCGCTGAACATGCTCGGCGACATCCAGAAGCAGGGCGGCGTGGCCAAGATCGGCGAGTTCATCAAGCAGGTCAAGGACAAGAACAGCAACGTCAAGCTGATGGGCTTCGGCCACCGGGTCTACAAGAACTACGACCCGCGCGCCAAGCTGATGCGCGAGACCTGCCACGAGGTGCTGAACGAGCTGGGCCTGCACAACGACCCGATGTTCAAGCTGGCGATGGAGCTGGAGAAGATCGCGCTGGAAGACGAATACTTCGTCGCCCGCAAGCTCTACCCGAACGTCGACTTCTACTCCGGCATCGTGCAGCGCGCCATCGGCATCCCGGTGCCGCTGTTCACCGCGATCTTCGCGCTGGCCCGCACGGTCGGCTGGATTGCCCAGCTCAACGAGATGATCGGCGACCCCGAGTACAAGATCGGCCGTCCGCGCCAGCTCTTCGTCGGCGCCACCTCGCGCGACGTCAAGCCGATCGCCCAGCGCTGATCGACGCTTGAATCCGCGGTCGGGGAGGGTATCCGCTCCCGCCGGCCGCCGGACCGAACCCCGCCAGCCTTCTTTGGCTCGCGGGGTTTTTCTTTGCTTCCTTGCGCCTTGATTGGTGATGTCACGATGGCAGAGGCCTGGGCGCAGGAGGGAGGGCAGGCCTGCTGCTACGTGTCCCCCGGCCGCTTCGCGGCCTCCTCCTTGACCTCCGCATCAGGCCTACCCTCCCTCCTGCTTGGTGCTGCGTTGGGCTTTCTTCGCGAACCACGTGCGGTGGATTGGCCGGGATGCGGGTATGCGCAATTGCGCAGGTTAAGGAGGAGGGCCGCAAAGCGGCCCGGGGGACACGGAGCAATTGCGCATGCCCGCGTCCCGGCGCAGCCCGGCCCTGCAGAAGGGGGCATTAAGACGCGCACGACTTTGCTCTGCCTCGGAACGAGTGTTGGCTGAAGCTAGGGTTAATGCCGGGCGATCTGTCCCCTCTATTTGCGCAAATGGCCGGAGCGAGGTGAAACGCGCGCTAACATTTCAGCTATGCTTTCCCAGTTGGCAAACGTTTGCCATTGCGAATTCAGGCATGTAGCGCCGCCCGGCGCGATCCGAACCGGAATGTAGGCACGAGGACCGAGTCAGTCTGTGAGCACGATCAAGGATGTTGCGGCCCTGGCCGGGGTGTCATTCACCACTGTTTCCCATGTCCTGAACGACACCCGCCCGGTCAGCGCCGATGCGCGTCGCCGGGTGCTGGCCGCGGTCGAGGAGATCGGCTACCTGCCCAGCGCGGTGGCGCGCTCGCTGCGCAAGAGCGAGACCAAGATCGTCGGCGTGCTGGTGCCCAACGTGAACAACCCCTTCTTCGCCGAGCTGGTGGTCGGGGTCGAGGAATGCTGCCGGCTGGCCGGCTACTCGGTGTTCCTTTGCAACTCGGACAACGACCCGAAGCGCCAGCAGCAGTACATGCGCACCCTGCTGGAAAAGCGCATCGACGGCCTGCTGCTGTCCTCCGCCGGCGATGCCGAGGCGCTGGCGCGCATCTTCAAGCTGGCCACCGTGCCCTTGGTGACGGTTGACCGGTTGGTGCCCGGCGCGCGCGCCGACCGCGTCAGCGTCAACAACCTGGACGGCGCTCACAAGGCGGTCAAGCATCTGCTCGACCTGGGGCACCGCCGCATCGCCTGCGTCAGCGGCCCGAGCGAGTTCGAGGTGACCAGCGAGCGGGTCGAGGGCTGGCGCCGCGCCCAGCTGGAGCGCGGGCTGCAACCCGACGAGGGCCTGCTGGTCGAGAGCGACTTCAGCAGCGCCGGCGGCTACGAGGCGCTGCGCCAGCTGCTGCGCCGACGCCCCGACATCACCGCGGTGTTCGCCAGCAATGACCTGATGGCCCTGGGCGCGCTGCGTGCCGCGGCCGAGGCCGGCCTGAACGTGCCGCGCCAGTTCTCGGTGGTCGGCTTCGACGATGTGGAGCTGAGCGGCTATGTCTACCCGGCACTGACCACGGTCGGCTGCTCGATCAAGGAGCTCGGGCGCGAGGCCGCGCGGGTGCTGATCGACCGCATCGACAACCCCGGCGCGCCGCTGAAGGACGTGCAGCTGACGCCGCGCCTGGTGGTGCGCGAAAGCACCGCCGCACCGGTGCGCTGAGCCCGGCCGGGAACGCAAGATGACGACGATGATGACGATGACTGTGACGAGGGAGTTCTTCCGATGACGGACCAGCGCGCTGCCGCAGGACCCGCCGCCCAGGTGGTGGTGGTCGGTAGCATCAATATGGACATGATCTCGCTCTCCAAGCGCCTACCGGCGCCCGGCGAGACCCTGATGGGCGAGGCCTTCGCGATGACGCCGGGCGGCAAGGGCGCGAACCAGGCGGTGGCCGCCGCGCGCCTGGGCGCGCCGGTGGCCTTCCTGTCTAGGGTCGGCACCCAGGCCCATGGCCGCGAGCTGCTGGCGGCACTGGCCGCCGAGGGCATCGCGACCGAGGGCGTGGTGGTGGACGAGGCGGCGCTGCCGGGCATCGCGGTGATCATGGTCGCTAGCGAGGGCGGCGAGAACTCGATCGTCTATGTGCCGGGCAGCAATGCCGATCTGGCCCCCGCCGATGTGGACGCCGGCGCCGCGCTGCTGCAGGGCGCGCGGGTGCTGGTGGCCCAGCTGGAGGTGCCGGTGCCGGCGATCCGCCGCGCCTTCGAGCTGGCCCGCGCGGCCGGCGTCACGACCATTCTGAACGCCGCGCCGGCGCTGCCGGCCGGGGCCGAGCTGCTGCCGCTGACCGACTGGCTGGTGCTCAACGAGACCGAGGCGGCCCAGTTCGCGGGTCTGCCGGCCGGCGGCCTGGAGGAGGCCGGCCAGGCGGCGCGCGCGCTGCTGCTGCAGGGCCCGCACCAGGTCGCGGTGACCCTGGGTGCGCAGGGCGTGCTGCTGTGCGAAGCGACGGGCGCGCTGACGCATCTGCCGGCCCGGGTGGTGAAGGCGGTCGACACGGTCGGCGCCGGCGACACCTTCGTCGGCGGCCTGGCCACCGGCCTGGCCGAGGGCATGGCCGCGGCCGATGCGGTGCGCCTGGGCCAGGCGGCCGCAGCGATCGCGGTCAGCCGCAGCGGCGTGCAGTCGGCGATGCCGCGCCGCGCCGAACTGGCAGAGGAGCTGTGACGATGAGCAGCCACAAGCCCATTCATCAGGTCATCTTCGACACCGACCCGGGCATCGACGATGCGATGGCCCTGTTCCTGCTGGCGCGCCATCCGTCCATCGAGCTGCGCGCGCTGACCACGGTGTTCGGCAATGCCTCGGTGCAGACGACCACGCGCAACGCGCTGGCCCTGAGCGCCTTCTACGGCCTGTCTATCCCGGTCGCGGCCGGCGCGGCCGGCCCGCTGGGCGCCTCGGGCGAGAAGGAGTTTCCGGCCCATGTGCATGGCGACGACGGCCTGGGCGGCATGTTCGAGCGCCTGTCCAGCGGGGCGGCAAGACCCGACCCCCGACCCGCGCATCAGCTGATCTGCGAGATGGTCAATGCCCAGCCGGGCGAGCTGACCCTGGTGGCCGTCGGCCCGATGACCAATCTGGCGCTGGCGCTGCGCCACGATCCCTCGATCACGCAGAAGGTCAGGCAGGTGATCGTGATGGGCGGCGCCTTCGGCACCTACGGCCATGGCGGCAATGTCACGCCGGTGGCCGAGGCCAACATCATCAACGACCCCGAGGCCGCGGACCTGGTGTTCACCGCCGACTGGCCGGTGGTGCTGGTCGGCCTGGACGTCACGCAGGAAGTGGTGATGAAGGAGGAGTTCCTGGCCGGGCTGCGCGGCAAGGGGCAGGGCGCCGGCGACTTCCTGTGGGAGGCGACGCGCCACTACCAGGATTTCTACCATGGCCGGGACGGCATCGGCGGCATCTACTCGCACGACAGCAGCGCGATCGCCTACCTGATCGACCCGAGCCTGTTCACCCTGCGCGCCGGCCCGGTGCGAGTCGTGACCGAGGGCATCGCGCGCGGCCAGACCATCCAGGACTTCGCCAAGCCCACCGGCGCCCAGACGCCGTGGAGCGCCTGCCCGCCGCAGCAGGTCTGCATCGCGGTCGACGAGGACGGCGTGCTGGAACTTTTTGCCCAGGCTTTTGAAACCAAGGAATGACAGCATGAGCACGACGACCAAGATTCTGAAGGCCCAATGGGTGCTGACCATGTCCCCCGGCAGCGAGGTGCTGACGCGCCATGCGGTCGTGATCGAGGGCGAGCGCATCGCCGCGGTGCTGCCCTGGGAACAGGCCGAGGCGCAATACCCGAGCGCCGAGCGGGTCGAGCTGGGCCGGCATGTGCTGATCCCCGGCCTGATCAATGGCCACACCCATTCGGCGATGTCGCTGCTGCGCGGCGTGGCCGACGACCTGGCGCTGATGGACTGGCTGAACAACCATATCTGGCCGCTGGAGAAGAAGTGGGTCAGCGAGGACTGGACCTACCAGGGCTCGCTGCTGTCGGCGGCCGAGGCGCTGCGCGGCGGCGTGACCTATCTGAACGACATGTACTTCTTCCCGACCGCGATGGCGCGCGCGGCGGTGGACAGCGGCATCCGTGCCGGCGTGTCGATCAATGTGATCGATTTCCCCACCGGCTATGCCTCCGGTCCGGACGACTACATCGCCAAGGGCCTGGCCGCCTTCGAGCAGTTCAAGGGCGAGCGGCTCTTGGACTGGACCAGCGCGCCGCATGCGCCCTACACGGTCTCGGACGAGACCTTCATCAAGCTGCGCGAGCTGGCCGAGAAGCATGAGCTGCAGATGCACTGCCATATCCACGAGACTCAATTCGAGGTGGATGAGAGCGTCAAGCAGTACGGCATGCGCCCGCTGGAGCGCCTGAACAAGCTGGGCCTCTTGAACGAGAAGATGATGGCCGTGCATATGGTCCATCTGAACGAGGACGAGATTGCGATGCTGGCCAGGCAGAAGGTGCACCTGGTCCACAACCCGAACTCGAACCTGAAGCTGGCCTCCGGCGTGCAGCCGCTGACCGCGTTGGAAGCCGCGGGTGTCAACACCATCCTCGGCACCGACGGTGCGGCCTCCAACAACCGCCAGGACATGTTCGGCGAGATCCGCGCCGCGGCCCTGCTGGCCAAGGGCGTGACCGGCAACCCGCTGACCGTCTCGGCGCGCACCGCGCTGGAGATGGCGACGATCCGCGCCGCCAAGGCGATGGGCCGCGGCGACGAGCTGGGCTCGCTGGAGGTC
Source organism: Roseateles sp. DAIF2 (assembly GCF_015624425.1). NCBI lineage: Bacteria > Pseudomonadati > Pseudomonadota > Betaproteobacteria > Burkholderiales > Sphaerotilaceae > Roseateles > Roseateles sp. DAIF2. Next base: position 2,828,006 of record NZ_CP049919.1, read on the forward strand.
GGCAAGCTGGCCGACGTGGTGGCCGTGTCGCTGGACGCGCTGGAATGCCGCCCGGTCTATCACGCCGACGCGCAGCTGGTCTATGTGGCCGGCCGCGAGCATGTCTCCGACGTCTGGGTCGGCGGCAAGCAGGTGCTCAAAGGCCGCGAGCTGACGACGATCGACGTGCCGGCCCTGCTGGACCGCACCGAGGCGATCGTCGAGCGGATGAAGACGGAAAAGTAAGACCCGACCCTAGACGCGGCGCGCCGCCAGCTCCCACAGGGACTTCGGCGCGCCGTAGCGCGGGGTGCTGCGCTTGCTCAGGCTCTCGATCTCGTAGCGCCCCGAGCCCAGCGCCTCGCGCAGCTTGGCCTCGCCGAAGAACTGCTTGGGCACGCCGTCGACCAGGCTGAGCTCCCAGCTCTGCGCGGCCCCGGCCGGCGCGCCGTAGTTCAGATCGTCCTCGGCGTTGACGCAGGCCAGCAGCAGGGCGCCGGGGCGCAGCAGCCGCGCCACCTCGCCGAAGGCGGCCAGGGTGCCGGCGCGGTCGAAGTAATGCAGCGACAGGTGGGCGATCACCAGATCGAAGCTCGCGTCGGCCAGCATGGGCATCGCGCGGGCATCGGCCCGCAGGTGCTGCGCGGCCGGCGTGCGTTCGCGCGAGCGGGCCAGCGCCTGTTCGGCAATGTCGGTGGCGGTGACCGCGAAGCCCCAGTCCGCCAGGCGCGCGGTCTCGAAGCCGTCGCCGCAGCCCAGGTCCAGCGCGCTGCGCGGCCGGGGCAGGGTCTGCAGCCGCTCCCGCCAGGGCAGCAGCCAGTCGTCCTGTCGTACCAGTTCCTGCCTGGCATAGCGTTGGTTCCAGATCTGGCTCGGTGTGGGGCTCATGGCGGCGAGTATCGCTTTTTGACCAGCCAGTGAAACTTGTCATGGCGAGTCCGGGCGCCGGCGCGGCTCTCGGTAGAATCCCGGGCTTCACCGACCGAAGAAGGCCGGGCCGACCCGGCCCGGCGCGCACCGCGGGATTCCATGGCCTCCACCTCCTCCAAGCATCTTCTCTCCTTCGAGGGCGGCAACGCTCTTTCCGCCTTCCGGGCCCAGGCCCTGCTGCCCCAGCTGCAGGCCGTCAACGAGCGCATCAACGGCGTCTCGGCCCGCCATGTGCACTGGGTCTGGAGCGATGTGGCGCTCGGCGAGGAAGACAAGACCAAGCTGGCCGCGCTGCTGAACTATGGCGACGCCTATGAAGGCGGCAGCGAGGGCGGCCTGGTGGTCGTCGCGCCGCGCCTGGGCACCGTCAGCCCCTGGGCCTCCAAGGCCACCGACATCGCGCACAACTGCGGCCTGCAGCAGATCCATCGTGTCGAGCGCGTCACCGAATACCGCATCACGCTGAAGTCCGGCCTGCTCGGCGGCGTGAAGACCCTGAGCCGGGATGAGTTGGTCGCCTGCGCCGCGCTGCTGCACGACCGCATGACCGAGAGCGTGCTGCTGGCGCGCGAGGATGCGCAGCATCTGTTCGACGAAAAGACGGCCCAGCCCCTGGCCCATGTGGACGTGCTGGGCCAGGGACGAGAGGCGCTGGAAGGCGCTAACAAGGAATTCGGCCTGGCGCTGTCCGACGACGAGATCGACTACCTGGTCAGCGCCTTCAACACCCTGAAGCGCAACCCCAGCGATGTCGAGCTGATGATGTTCGCGCAGGCGAACAGCGAACACTGCCGCCACAAGATCTTCAACGCCAAGTTCACGGTGGATGGCGAGGAACAGCCGCATAGCCTGTTCGGCATGATCCGCAACACCGAGAAGCTGGCGCCCCAGCACACGGTGGTCGCCTATTCGGACAATGCCGCGGTGATGGAAGGCCACCCCATCGAGCGCTGGATGCAGGCCGGCGACGCGCGCGCCCCCAAGTACGAGGCGCGTAGCGAGCTGGCCCATGTCTTGATGAAGGTCGAGACCCACAACCACCCGACCGCGATCTCCCCACACCCGGGCGCCTCCACCGGCGCCGGTGGCGAAATCCGCGACGAAGGTGCCACCGGCCGCGGCGCCAAGCCCAAGGCCGGCCTGACCGGCTTCTCGGTCTCGAACCTGCGCCTGCCGGGCCTGGCCGAGCCCTGGGAGCAGGCCGAGATCGGCAAGCCCGAGCACATCGCCAGCGCGCTGCAGATCATGATCGAGGGCCCGCTGGGCGGCGCGGCCTTCAACAACGAATTCGGCCGGCCCAACCTGGGCGGCTACTTCCGCGTCTTCGAGCAGGAAGTCGCCGGCGTGCAGCGCGGCTATCACAAGCCCATCATGATCGCGGGCGGCATCGGTGCGATCCGCGCCGACCAGACGACGAAGATCGAGTTCCCGGCCGGCAGCCTCTTGGTGCAGCTGGGTGGCCCGGGCATGCGCATCGGCATGGGCGGCAGCGCGGCCTCCTCGATGGCGGCCGGCACCAACACTGCCGACCTGGACTTCGATTCGGTGCAGCGCGGCAACCCCGAGATCGAACGCCGTGTGCAGGAGGTCATCAACCATTGCTGGGGCCTGGGTGAGCAGAACCCGATCCTGGCGATCCACGACGTCGGCGCCGGCGGCATCTCGAACGCCTTCCCCGAGCTGGTCAACGACGCCGGCCGCGGCGCGCGCTTCGACCTGCGCAAGGTGCCGCTGGAAGAGAGCGGCCTGGCGCCCAAGGAAATCTGGTGCAACGAGAGCCAGGAGCGCTATGTGCTGGCGATCGCGCCGGGCAGCCTGGAACTGTTCCGGAGCATGTGCGAGCGCGAACGCTGCCCCTTCGCGGTGGTCGGCGTGACCACCGAGCAGCGCGAGCTGGTGCTGGAAGACGGCGAGGGTGGCGAGCGCGCGATCGACATGCCGATGGACGTGCTGCTGGGCAAGCCGCCCAAGATGCACCGTGACGTGACCCGCGTGGCCCGCGACGGCGGCGCGCTGGACCTGACCGGCGTGGACCTGTCCAAGGTCGCGGTCGACGTGCTGCGCCATCCGACCGTGGCCTCCAAGCGCTTCCTGATCAGCATCGGCGACCGCACCGTCGGCGGCCTGAACCACCGCGACCAGATGGTCGGCCCCTGGCAGGTGCCGGTGGCGGACTGCGCCGTGACCCTGGCCGATTTCAAGGGCTTCGCCGGCGAGGCGATGAGCATGGGCGAGCGCACGCCGCTGGCCGCGGTCAATGCCCCCGCCTCGGGCCGCATGGCGGTGGGCGAGGCCATCACCAATCTGCTGGCCGCGCCGATCGAGCTGCCGCGCGTCAAGCTCAGCGCCAACTGGATGGCCGCCTGCGGCGAGCCGGGCGAGGATGCCGCGCTGTTCGACACCGTCAAGGCGGTGGGCATGGAGCTGTGCCCGCAGCTGGGCATCTCGATCCCGGTCGGCAAGGATTCCCTGTCGATGCGCACCCGTTGGGAGCAGGATGGTGAGAATAGGCAGGTCACGGCGCCGGTGTCGCTGATCATCAGCGCCTTCGCTTCGATCGCCGATGTGCGCGGCACCCTGACGCCCGAGCTGCAGGCCGGCGACACCTCGCTGATCCTGGTCGACCTGGGCCAGGGCAGGAACCGCATGGGCGGCTCGATCCTGGCGCAGGCCCTGAACCAGTTCGGCGCCGAGGTACCGGACCTGGACGACGCGGCCCTGTTGAAGGGCCTGGTCGAGGCGGTCAACGAGCTGCGCGCTTCGGCCAAGCTCTTGGCCTATCACGACCGCGGCGACGGCGGCCTGTGGGCCACCGCCTGCGAGATGGCCTTCGCGGGCAAAAGCGGCATCAGCCTGAACGTGGACATGCTGGTCCCGGAGACCGAGGACGGCGACGTCAAGAACTGGGCTCAGCAGGTCGATGCCCGCCGCAACGAGCTGACCCTGAAGGCCCTGTTCAACGAGGAGCTGGGCGCGCTGCTGCAGGTCAAGACCGAGGACCGCGACGCCGCGCTGCAGGTCCTGCGCAAGCATGGCCTGTCCAAGCATTCGCACGTGGTCGGCAAGCCCAATACCAGCGGCAAGATGGAGGTCTGGCGCGACGCCAAGACCGTGTTCAGCGCGCCGCTGGACCAGCTGCACCAGCAATGGGACCAGGTCAGCCACCGCATCGCGCAGCTGCGCGACAACCCGGCCTGCGCCGATAGCGAGCACGCCCAGACCGGCCGCGCCGACGATCCGGGCCGCCATGTGCACCTGACCTTCGATCCGAAGGAGGATGTCGCGGCCCCCTTCATCAACAGCGGTGCCCGTCCCAAGCTGGCGATCCTGCGCGAGCAGGGCGTCAACTCCCATGTCGAGATGAGCTATGCGATGGCGCTGGCCGGCTTCGACAGCTACGACGTGCACATGAGCGACCTGCAGTCGGGCGCCGCCTCGCTGCGCGACTTCAAGGGCTTCGTCGCCTGCGGCGGCTTCAGCTACGGCGACACCCTGGGTGCCGGCGAGGGCTGGGCCCGGTCGGTGATGTTCAACCCGGTGCTGGCCGAGGACTTCAAGGCCTTCTTCGCGCGCCAGGACAGCTTTGCCCTGGGTATCTGCAATGGCTGCCAGATGCTGGCCGCGCTGTCGCCGATCATCCCGGGCGCACAGGACTGGCCCAAGTTCACCCGCAACAAGAGCGAGCAGTTCGAGGCCCGTCTGGCCATGGTCGAGGTGCTGGCATCGCCCAGCCTGTTCTTCCAGGGCATGGCCGGCAGCCGCCTGCCGATCGCGGTGGCGCATGGCGAGGGTTACGCCGACTTCTCGCAGCGCGGCAACGCCGACAAGGTGGCGCGCGCGCTGCGCTATGTCGACAACAGCGGCGCGGCCACCGAGGTCTACCCGCTGAACCCGAACGGCAGCCCGGGCGGCCTGACCGGCGTGACCACGGCCGACGGCCGCTTCACCGCGCTGATGCCGCACCCGGAGCGCGTGTTCCGCAACATCCTGATGAGCTGGACCAGCGGCGACAAGAGCGAGCTGAGCCCCTGGATGCGCATGTTCCGCAACGCGCGCAAGGCGATCGGCTGACAAGCCAAAAAAAGCCCGGTGAACCCTGAGGTTCACCGGGCCAATGCTCGGGCTCCCAAAAGTCGAAACAGGAGAAAAGCGAAGCCCGGCAACTGCTCGGAAAAGAAATCAGTGGAACGCGTCCGTCGGCGCCGCCACGACAGCGCCGTACTTGGGCGCGAAGTCCCGGGTATCGTCCTCATCCACGGGAGCCGGATCGGCGGTGGCGGCCTCGGCGCGGAACGGGGTCGCCGCGCCCGACGCCAGCGGGCGGAAGTCCGGGTGCTTGCGGATGCGCTGCCGGGCCAGCTGGATGCTGGCGCGGAACTGCGGCGTCAAGCGGTCGAGCGCGTCCAGATAGGACCAGTGGCGCTCGGGGAACTCGCGCCACCAGTTGACGATGCTGTCGGGGTCCTGAAGATCGAGATACATGATGGCTGGGCCTCGCGATGCTCAAGAGACTGTATAAATATACAGTATTTTGAGCCTTCGTGCAGCAGGCCGGGCCGCTCATGCCGTCCGGGCCGCCATTCGCCGCCGCAACCCCCTGTCCGCTGCAGCCGCCGCCCACACTGACGCATCGCCACTTTCATGGGATCACGACGATGCGCCACTGGCTCAAGGACAAGCGCGGCTTTCTGCTGTTCCTGCTGTGCTTCGGCTTTTTCCGCACCGCGATCGCGGACTGGAACCCGATCCCCTCGGCGTCGATGAAGCCGACCCTGCTGGAGGGCGACGTCGTGTTCGTCAACCGGCTGGCCTACGACCTCAAGCTGCCGCTCAGCGACGTGATCCTGCTCGGGCGACTGGGTGAGCCGCGACGCGGCGATGTGGTGACCTTCTCCTCGCCGGCCACCGGCGCGCGCCTGATCAAGCGCATCGTTGCGCTGCCCGGCGAGCGGGTGGAGCTGCGCGCCGGCCGGCTCTTCATCAACGGCCGTGCCGCGCGGTATCAGGCCTTGTCGCGCGGCGACGAGCAACTGGCGCCCGGCCTGGTGCTGCCGGCGCTGCGCCTGCGCGAGCAGTCGGCCGGGGCGGGCGCCGGCCATGCGGTGCAGTACCTCGAGGGCATTGCCGGCGCGCGGCGCGACTTCGGGCCGGTGACCGTGCCGGCGGGCCAGTTCTTCATGCTGGGCGACAGCCGCGACAACAGCGAGGATTCGCGCTTCATCGGCAGCGTGCCGCGCGAGAAGCTGATCGGCCGCGCCGAGCGGGTGCTGGTCTCGGCCGACATCCTGGGGCATTGGACGCTGCGGCCGGAGCGCTTCGGGTTGGCGTTGCGCTAGCCGTGGATCGGCGGGAAGCGGTCCATCCGGCGCAGCTGCGGGAACAGGCGCATCCAGAGCAGGCTGATGCCGATCGTGGCCGCGCCGCCGACCAGGATCGAGGGCCGCAGGCCCAGCCAGGCCGCGGCCGCGCCGGACTCGAACTCGCCCAGCTCGTTGGAGGCGCCGATGAAGACCGCGCTGACCGCGCTGACCCGGCCGCGGATCTCGTCCGGCGTCTGTGACTGCACCAGGATATGGCGGATGTAGACGCTGACCATGTCGCCCGCGCCCATCAGCAGCAGCGCCACCAGTGACAGCCAGAGCCAGCCGGACAGGCTGAACAGCATCGTGGCCGCGCCGAACAGGGCCACGCCGCCGAACATCCAGCGCCCCACATGGCGCTGGATCGGCCGCAGCGCCAGCAGCGCGGTGGTCAGCGCCGCGCCGATCGCTGGCGCGCTGCGCAGCAGGCCCAGGCCGGTGGCGTCGGTATGCAGCAGGTCGCGCGCCACCGCCGGCAGCATCGCGACCGAGCCACCGAACAGCACCGCGAACAGGTCCAGCGAGATCGCGCCCAGCATGATCGGGCGCGAGAACACGAAGCGCAGCCCCTCCAGCACCGAGCGCAGCGAGGCCGGCTCCTGGCTCGCGGCCTTCTTCTCGCTGCGCGGCAGCATCAGCATCAGCGCCACGGAGGCGCCCAGCAGCAGGGTCACGCAGCCGTACACCACCTCTGCCCCGGCCAGGAAGAGCAGGCCGCCCAGCACCGGGCCGGCGATCACCGCCACATGAAAGGTCGAGGAATTGATCGCCACCGCCTGCGCGAAATGCTGGGGCGGCACCAGGTTGATCAGCACCGCCTGGCTGGCCGGCATGCTGAAGGCGCGCGCCGAGCCGAACAGCGTCAGCACCGCCAGCACCGGCCAGACGCTGGTCAGGCCGCGATGCGTCATCAGCCACAGCAGCAGCGCACACAGTAGGTTGATGCCGAAGCAGACCGTGATGATGCGGCGCCGGTCCAGCCGGTCCGCCGCCTGCCCCGCGGGCAGGATCAGGATCAGGAACGGCAGGAACTGCGCCAGCCCGACCAGGCCCAGGTCCAACACCTCGCCGGAAAAGGCATACACCTGCCAGCCGATCGCGACGCTCTGCATCTGCACCGCGAAGGCGCCCAGCAGCCGCGCGGCCAGGTAGAGGACGAAGTTGCGCTCGCGCAGGACCGCGAGGCCGGCAGGCAGGGACAGGGGCATGGTGCCGCGATTGTCGCGGTGCCGGCGCGCGCGGCCGGGCCGGGCGTGCGCTCAGCAACTAGGCGGACGCGGCGCCCCCGGCCTGCCCCGCCAGCAGCTCATAGGACCGCAGCCGCGCCCCGAAGTCATGCACCGCGCTCGCGACGATGAACTCGTCCGCGCCGGTGCGCTCCAAGGTAGCCTGCAGGCCGGCGCGCACCGTGGCCGGCGAGCCGACCACCGATTCGGCCAGCATGCGCGCGACGCCGGCCTTCTCGGCCGGGTTCCACAGCGGCTCCATGTCCTCGACCGGGCGCGGCAGCGGGCCGCGCTGGCCGCGCTGCATGCCCAGGAAGCGCTGCTGGATCGAGGTGAACAGATGCCGGGCCTGTTCGTCGCTGTCGGCCACGATCACGTTCAGGCCGACCATCGCCCGCGGCTCGGGATGACGGGCGCTGGGGCGGTACTGGGCGCGATAGAGCTCCAGCGCCTGCATCAGCAGCTCCGGCGCGAAATGCGAGGCGAAGGCAAAGGGCAGGCCCAGATAGGCGGCCAGCTGCGCGCTGTAGAGGCTGGAGCCCAGCAGCCAGATCGGCACCTCGGTGCCCTGGCCGGGGATCGCGCGCACGACCTGACCCTCGCGGGCCGGGCCCAGATAGGCCTGCAGTTCCAGCACATCCTCGGGGAAGCGGTCCTCGGCGGCGCTGCTCAAGTGGCGGCGCAGCGCGCGCATCGTCGGTCCGTCGGTGCCGGGCGCGCGGCCCAGGCCCAGGTCGATGCGGCCGGGGAACAGGGTGGCCAGGGTGCCGAACTGCTCGGCGATCGTCAGCGGCGCATGGTTGGGCAGCATGATGCCGCCGGAGCCGACGCGGATGCGCTCGGTCGCCTGCGCGATCTGGCCGATCAGCACCGCGGTGGCCGAGCTGGCCACGCCGTCCATATTGTGGTGCTCGGCGACCCAGAAGCGCCGGTAGCCCAGGCCTTCGGCATGGCGGGCCAGGGCCACGCTGTTGCGCAGCGCGGTCGCGGCATCGCTGCCCTCGACGATGGGGGCGAGATCGAGGATGGAGAGAGGAATCTGGGTCGACATGATGGGCCGCAGTCTAGGACCGCCCCCGCCGCCGTGTTCGGCGTCGGGTTTTTGGGTTCTGTGCTAGCTAGCCCGCCAGCTGCGGCGCCACATAGGGCAGGCGGAACACGAAGCGGCAGCCCTCGCCGGGGCGGCTGCTCAGCTCCACCTTGCCGCCCAGCACATCGTTGACGATGTTGTAGACGATGTTCAGTCCCAGGCCGGTGCCGCCGCGGCCCAGCTTGGTGGTGAAGAAGGGGTCGAAGGCGCGCCGCCGCACCTCCTCGCTCATGCCGCGGCCATCGTCCTCGATCACCAGCTCGAAGCCCTCGTCGGACAGTGGCCGGGCGCGGATGCGCAGCAGGCCGCCGTCGCGCCCGTCGAAGGCATGCATCAGCGCGTTCTGCAGCAGGTTGGACAAGACCTGACCCAGTGGGCCGGGGTAGCTGTCGAGCTGGCGTGGCAGCTCGGCGATCTCGGTCTCGATGCGGTAGGGCGTGCTCTTCCAGCGCGCCCGCGCCAGGCCCAGCACATCGCCGACGACATCCTGCAGCGGGAAGCTGCGGCGCTGCTCGCTGGTCTGGTCGACCGAGAGCTGCTTGAAATGCTGCACCAGTTCGCAGGCGCTGGTCAGGCCGCGCAGCAGGATGTCGCTGGCGGTGCCGACATCGTGCAGATAGGCCTCCAGGCCGGAGCGGCGGATCGAGCCGGTCTGCAGCTGGCCGGCGATCTCGCGGCTGCGGCCCTCCAGGGTCGAGGCGGTGGTCAGGCAGTTGCCCAGCGGCGTGTTCAGCTCATGGGCCACGCCGGCCACCAGCGAGCCGAGCGCGGCCATGCGTTCGGCCCGCATCAGCTCCTCCTGCGCATGCTGCAGGGTCTCCAGCGTCTCGCCCAGCTCGGCGGTGCGGGCCGCGACGCGCTGCTCCAGCTCGGCGTTCAGGTTGCGCAGCGCGCGCTCGGCGCTCAGCTGCGCGCTGATGTCGCGCGCCACGCCGAGGAAGCCGACCAGTTGGCCGTCGCGGTCATAGACGCCGCTGACGGTCAGCGAGGCCTCGAGCCGCCGGCCGTCGCGGCGCACGAAGGTCCAGATCCGCGTGTCGCTGCCCTGGCGCAGCGGGCGGGCGATGAAGGCCTCGTGCGGCGCCACCGGCACACCCAGCTCGGCCTGGGCCTCGGCCGCCCGCGCCGCGATCTCCTCCGGCAGATGCCATAGATGCGGGCTGCGGCCCAGCACCTCGGGCTCGCTGTAACCCAGCATGCGCTCGGCGCCGCGGTTGAAGACGGTGATGCGGTCCTCGGCATCGGTGGCGACGATGGCCACCTCGACCGCCGCATCCAGCACCGCCTGCAGCCGGTCGCGCGCGGCCTGCAGCTCGGCCTGCGAGGCGCGCAGCGCCGCCTCGGCGCGGCGCTGCACCGTGACATCGCGGCCGGTGCCGCGGTAGCCGCCGAAGCGCCCCTGGGCGTCGAAGATCGGCGCGCCGGAGACACTCAGATGCCGCACGCTGCCGTCCGAGGAGATCTGAGCGTACTCGAAGTCGCGGAAGGTCTCGTGGCGCTCCAGCAGGGCGCGATGCTCGTCCCAGGCGATGCCCGGCACCAGGGCCGGCGAGTCCCAGCGCCGGTGCCCCAGCACCAGGCTCGAATCGGTGTTGCTGGCCTCCTCGGCCATGCGCGAGATATAGGTGAAGCGCAGCTCGGCGTCCTGCTCCCAGACCCAGTCGCTGGCCAGGCTGGCCAGGCTGCGAAAGCGCGCCTGCGATTCCTCCAGCTGGCTGCGCATCCGCTGGCCCTGCTCGATCTCGTGGGTCAACGCCTCGTTGTGGCGGCACAGCGCATGCCATTGCCGCATCAGCAGGGCCAGCAGCGCGGTGATCAGCGCGCCGCCGCTCCACAGCATCAAGAGCATCGGGCTCCAGGGGCTGGCCTGGCCCCAGCCGGCGCGCGGCCGCGCCAGCAGCAGCCAGTCGGCGCCGGGCAGCCGGGCGCTCAGGTGCACGCCGTCCTCGGCCGTGTTTTCATGGCCCCAGATCAGCGCGCCGGGCCGGCCCTCGGGCGTCGCCGCATGCAGGGCCAGTTCCAGCTCCTGCTCGGCGGAGAGGCCCGCGGCCTGGACAAAGCGCTCCAGGTCCGCCACCACCGAGACCACGCCCCAGTAGCGCGGCTCGCCGCCGCCGCCGTCTTCGCCGCGCAGAAACACCGGCGTGCGCTGGATCACGCCCAGGCCGCCCTGCACCAGGGGCACCGGCGCGCGCAGCAGCGGCTGGCGGCGCTGGCGAGCCTCCTGCACCTGGGCCCATTGCTCGGGGATGCGGCGGTAGTCGAGGTTGAACACCGCCTCGTTGCCGGCGCGCGGGTAGACATGGCGCGCCACATCGTCCGGCGCCGCGACCACGCTGCGCAGCTGCGGCACCAGGGTCACGGCGCGCTGGATCAGCTGCTCGAAGCGCTGCTCGCTGATGCCGCCATCGACCTGGATCAGGGTGGACAGGCCCAGGGTCGGGCTGAAGGTGGCCTGGGCGCTGGCCTCCAGCCGGTCGCGCAGCAGGGTCAGGCGTTGCTCGACATGCAGGCGCTCCTCGCCGCGCTGCTGCTGCTGTTGCACGCGCAGCATCGCCAGGCCCAGCGCCAGGCTCAGCAGCGCGCACAGCCAGACGGGCCAGTAGCCCAAGCGCGCATGGCCAAGCCGGAACGCGGTGCGCGGCAGCGGCGGGAGGGCGGTGCTTGTGCTCATGGGGCGGGCGCTCGAACCACGCTACCACAAGCACCCGCCGGCGCGGCAGCCCGGCGACCCCTATTGCGGGGAGCGCCTCAATCGGTTGCCGTGCCCAGCACCGCGCCGACCTGGCGGCTCTTGCCGCCGTTCCAGACCGTCAGGTTGACGCGCTCGCCGATGCGGCGGTCCTCCAGCAGGGTGAGCATGTCGTCCAGGTCGGCGACCGCCTGGCCATCGACCGCGGTGATCACGTCGCCGGCCACGATGCGGCCGCGCCGGTCGCGCTGGAAGGGCTTGAGCCCGGCGCGGTCGGCCGGGCCGCCCTCGGCCACGCCGACCAGGGCCACGCCCTTGGGCAGGCGCAGCGCCTGGCTCAGCTGCACCGAGCCGGCCGTCACGCCCAGGGCCGGGCGGATGAAGCGGCCGTCCTTGATCAGGCGCGGCACGACGCGGTTGACCTCGTCGGCCGGGATCGCGAAGCCGATGCCGGCGCTGGCGCCGCTGGGGCTATAGATCGAGGTGTTGACGCCGATCAGCCGGCCGGCCGAATCAAGCAGCGGGCCGCCGGAGTTGCCGGGGTTGATCGCCGCATCGGTCTGGATCGCGCCGCGGATGCTGCGCCGGTTCATCGACTCGATCTCGCGGTTCAGCGCCGAGACGATGCCGGTGGTCAGGGTCTGGTCCAGGCCGAAGGGATTGCCGATCGCATAGACCTGCTGGCCGACCTGCAGGTCGCGGCTGGCGCCCATCGGGATCGGCAGCAGCTTGTCCTTCGGCGCCTTGATGCGCAGCACCGCCAGGTCGCGGTCCTCGAAGGCGCCGACCAACTCGGCCTCGAAGGTGCTCTGGTCGGCCAGGGTGACCTTGGCGGCATTGGCGCCCTGGATCACATGGAAATTGGTGACGATATGGCCGGCCTCGTCCCAGATGAAGCCGCTGCCGGTGCCGCGCGGCACCTCGGACACGTTCATCGAGAAGAAGTCGCGCTGGTAGGCCAGGGTGGTGATGTGCACCACCGAGGGCGAGACCTTCTTGAACACCCGGATATGGTTCTGCTCCGCCGCCTCCAGCGGGCCGCGCGGCGCGACCGGGCGCGGCTGCTGGGCCTGGGCGGCGCCGGCCATGAGAAAGAGGACGGAGGAGAGGAGGAGGGCGAAAGGGCGGCGCATGATCGGCGGGTCGGTAGACTGCGGGGCCGATGATAAGACCTGACCCTGCCACCCGCCATGAACGCCTGGACGCCCTGCGCGGCGCCGCCATCGTCTGGATGGCCCTGTTCCATTTCTGCTTCGACCTGGCCTGGTTCCGCTATGCGGCCTGGGATTTCTACCGCGACCCCTTCTGGCAGCAGCAGCGCACGGCGATCGTCAGCCTGTTCCTGCTGTGCGCCGGCATGGGCCAGGCGGTGGCGCTGGCGCAGGGTCAGCCCTGGTCGCGCTTCTGGCGCCGCTGGGCCCAGGTGGCGGGCTGCGCGCTGCTGGTGAGCCTGGGCTCCTGGTGGATGTTCCCGCGCAGCTTCATCAGCTTCGGCGTGCTGCATGGCATGGCCGTGATGCTGATCCTGCTGCGCCTGCTCGGGCCGCGCCTGCCGCTGGCCGCGCTGGTGCCGCTGGGCCTGGCCTGCCTGGTGCTGCCGCAGTTCTTGTCCCATCCCTTCTTCGACAGCCGTTGGACCAATGCGCTGGGCCTGGTGACGCTGCGCCCGGTGACCGAGGACTATGTGCCGATCCTGCCCTGGTTCGGCGTGATGCTGTGGGGCTATGCGCTGGCGCGCTGGCGGCCGGCGCTGCTGGAGGGCGCGCTGGCGGCGCCGCTGCGGCCGCTGGCGGTGCTGGGGCGCTGGTCGCTGAGCTTCTACATGCTGCACCAGCCGCTGCTGATCGGGGCGCTGATGCTGGTGCAGGCGACAATAGGGGCATGAGCGCCAACAAGATCCTCTTCGGCTTCCATGCCGTCACCGTGCGGCTGAAGACCGCGCCCGACTCGATCAGCGAGATCCATATCGACGCGAGCCGGCGCGACCAGCGCATGCGCCAGTTCGTCGAGCGGGCCAAGGCCGCCGGCGCCAAGCTGCTGGACAGCGACGACGAACGCCTGAAGGCGATCTGCGGCACGCACCGCCATCAGGGCGTGGTGGCGCGGGTCTCGGCCGTGTCCCAGGCCCGCACCCTGGACGAGGTGCTGGAGGACGTGGCCTCGGCCGAGGGCGTGCCGCTGCTCTTGGTGCTGGACGGCGTGACCGACCCGCACAATCTGGGTGCTTGCCTGCGCGTGGCCGACGGTGCCGGCGCCGATGCGGTGGTGGCGCCGAAGGACCATGCGGTTGGCCTGAACGCCACCGTGGCCAAGGTGGCCAGTGGCGCGGCCGAGACCGTGCCCTACCTGATGGTGACCAACCTGGCCCGGACCCTGAAGGAGCTGAAGGAGCAGGACATCTGGGTCATCGGCACCTCCGACCAGGCCGAGAAGTCGATCTACGAGGTCGACCTGAAGCGCCCGGTGGCCCTGGTGCTGGGCGCCGAGGGCGAGGGCATGCGCCAGCTGACCGCCAAGACCTGCGACGAGCTGGTGAGCATCCCGATGAAGGGGGCGGTCGAGAGCCTGAACGTCTCGGTGGCCGCCGGCGTCTGCCTCTACGAAGCCTTGCGCCAGCGCGGCTGAGTGTCGTCGCTTGTGGCGGCGGTGCCGCCACCCGGCCGGGGGCTCTCCGGCTCGACCCGGTTGCGGCCGGCGCGCTTGGCGCGGTAGAGCGCCTCGTCGGCGCGCAGCAGCAGCGGCTCCAGCGCCGCCTGCGCGCGTGGCAGGGCCACCACGCCGACGCTGACGCTGGCGGTGATCACACCGCCGCGACCGTCGTCGAGCGTCGCGGCATGAAAGGCCTGGCGCACCCGCTCCGCCACCGCCAGCGCGGCCGTCGCTTCGCAGCCCGGCAGCAGGATCGCGAACTCCTCGCCGCCGACACGACCGAACAGGTCGACCTCGCGCAGCGCCTCGCCGCCCAGGCGCGCGAAGGCGACCAGCACGCGGTCGCCGACCGCATGGCCATGGGCGTCGTTGATGCGCTTGAAATGGTCGATGTCCAGCATCAAGAGGGCCACCGGCTGGCGCGTCGCGGCCAGCTGCAGCAGCAGCTCCTGAGCCCGCTCCTGGAAGGCATGGCGGTTCAGCAGGCCGCTCAGCTGGTCATGGCTGGCCATGTGCTGAAGGCGCTTCAGCAGGCGCTGGCGCGCTGCCATCACGCAGGCCACGGTGATCGGCGCGATCGCGATCAGCGACACGCCCAGGCGGATCGACATCAGCGTCGTCAGCGGGCTGACGCCCGCGCTCTCCACCGGCAGCAGGCCCTGGGCGATGCAGATCAGCGCCCAGGCGCCGAAGCCCAGGGTCAGCAGCGCCGTGCCGAACACGCCGTAGCTGAGCGCGCACCAGAGCAAGGCCGGCACCGGAAAGGCCACCGCGCCCGGGCCCGCCACTGCCATCGCCAGCAGGCAGGACAGCAGCAGGGCCAGCGCCGGCAGCACCGCATGCCCCAGCGCCGGCCAGGGCGGCAGCCGGCGCCGGCGCTCCGGGCCGCGGTGCGGCTGGGCCTCGGGCAGGGTCAGCACCGCGGGCAGGAAGGCCAGGTAGTTGGCCAGCTCGCTGACGAAGCAGAACACCCAGCCCAGCAGCGGCGACAGGCCCAGCAGCGAGGGTCCGATCAGGAAACCCACCAGGCCGGCCATCGCCGATGCGGCCGTGGTCACCAGCAGCAGGCGCGGCACCGAGAACGGGCCCTGCAGCCGCCTGTCCTCGATCGGCAGGCGCGACAGCAGCCATTGGCCGGTCGCGATGCCCAGCAGATTGCCGCCGGTCAGCAGCAGGGCGGTGGCGAGCGTGCTGCCGGTCAGCAGGTCGGCCGCCAGATAGCCGGCCAGCGCGCCGAGCCAGGCGGCGGGCGTGTTGCGCGCCGGGAAGCGCACCAGCAGCCCCAGCAGCAGGGCATTGGCCGGCCACAGCGAGGCCAGCTGCCCCATCGGCCGGCTGTAGATGCCCAGCAGGGCCGCGGCCATCACGAGCAGACCCATCAGGGCCGCCGTCTCGGCGCCCCGGACCCAGGACCTTGAGCGCTGCTGCGCGTCTTCTTCCGCCACCGTCATCGACTGCCCGGTTTTTTGTTACTGCTGTTTTCCGAGCACAGCATCGCGGAACGGCGTTGCCGCCGCGGCTAGGGCTTGCCCTGATCGACACCGGTTTGAGGGGCAAGGCCGGCAGCGCCGATAATCCGGGCCATTACCCCCCAATATCCGAGCCCCACCCATCATGGCCGTCATCGAAGTCAAGCATCCCCTCGTCAAACACAAGATCGGCCTGATGCGCGAGGCCGACACCTCGACGAAGAAGTTTCGCGAGCTGACCGGCGAGGTGGCGCGCCTGCTGGCCTACGAGGCGACCGCCGATTTCCCGCTGGAGAAGACCACGATCGAGGGCTGGTGCGGTCCGGTCGAGATCGACCAGATCGCCGGCCGCAAGGTCACCGTGGTGCCGATCCTGCGTGCCGGCCTGGGCATGCTGGACGGCGTGCTGGACATGATGCCCAACGCCAAGGTCAGTGTGGTCGGCCTGGCGCGCGACCATGAGACCCTGAAGCCGGTCAACTACTTCGACAAGTTCGTCGGCCAGCTGTCCGAGCGCACCGCGCTGATCATCGACCCGATGCTGGCCACGGCCGGTTCGATGATCGCGACCGTCGACCTGCTGAAGGCGCGCGGCTGCAAGGACATCCGCGCGCTGGTGCTGGTGGCCGCGCCCGAGGGCGTCGCCGCGCTGAACCAGGCGCATCCCGAGGTGCGCTGCTGGACCGCCGCGATCGACAGCCATCTGAACGAGCATGGCTACATCATCCCGGGCCTGGGCGACGCGGGCGACAAGATCTTCGGCACCAAGGACGCCTGAAGCTCCGACGCCTCAGTAGCTGCGCGCCTCGATCGTCTCGCGCACCCGGCGCAGCGCATCGCGCAAGGCGTCGAGGCCGACCGAGCCCAGCGCCAGCCGCAGCGCATGCGGCGCCTGGGCCGTGAGCGCATAGGGTTCGGCCGTCGACACGCTGATGCCCTGCAGGCGCAGTTTCATCGCCACCTGATCGGCGCGTACCTCTTCGGGCAGCGGCAGCCAGACGAAGTAGGAGCTGGCGTGGCCGATGCGTGGCAGCGGGCCCAGAACATCGGCCGCGAGGCGCTGCCGCGCGTGCATCGCGGCGCTTCTCGGCCTCCAGGCGCTCGACCGTGCCGTCTTGCAGCCAGCCGCCGACCAGGGCGCTCATCACGCCGGCGGTGTTCCAGCTGGTGGCGCGGATCGCGCGCTCGAAGGGCGCCACCCAGTGCGGCGGCAGGGCGACGAAACCGACGCGCAGCCCGGTGGCCACGCTCTTCGAGAAGCCCGAGACATAGACCGTGCGCTCCGGCGCCAGCGCGGCCGGTTCGGCCAGATAGGCATAGGCGCCGTCCTCGATCAGCAGCAGCTCATGGCGGCGCGCCAGGGCGACCAGCTCGCGCCCCTGCGCCAGCGGCGTGACCCAGCCCAGCGGGTTGTGCAGGGTGGGCATGGTGTAGAGCGCGCGCACGCGCCGGCGCCGGCACAGCGCATCCAGCGCATCCAGCGCCGCCAGGTCCGGCCCCGTGCCGGCCGCGGGTAGCGGCAGCAGCTCCAGATGCAGGGTCTGGGCCAGCAGCTTGAAGCCGGGATAGCTCAGCGCGTCCGCCGCCACCACGTCGCCGGGCTTGAGCAGCGCCATCAGGGCCACCGCCGGCCCATGCTGGGCGCCGTCGACCAGCAGCACCTCGGACGCGCCAACCGCCAGGCCGCGCCGCAGCAGATGGCGCGCCACCGCCTCGCGGTCGCGCGCTCGCCCGCCATGCGGCTGGTAATGCAGCAGGGCCTCCAGGTCGCCGCTGCCGGCCAGCTGCCGCAGCACGCGCCGCAGCAGCTCCGCTTGGCCGGGGCAGCGCCGGATAGTTGAAGCTCAGGTCGATCTGCCCGGCGCCGCCCGCGGCCAGCTCGATGCCATGGCCCGGCGGCAGGGCGTTTTCGCGAACGAAGGTGCCGCGCCCGGTCTCTCCGCTGGCCAGGCCCATGCGCTCCAACTCGGCATAGACGCGGGTGGCGGTGACGAGTGCAAAGCCCTCGCGCGCCGCCAGCTCCCGGTGCGTCGGCAGGCGGGTGCCGGGCGGCATCGCGGCGGTCGGGCAGTTGCAGCTGCGGCAGCCGCTGTTCGGCCTGGCGCTGGCGGCCGGCCTGCTGGGCGAGGCGGTGAGCCCGGCGATGCTGGCGGTCACCATGGGCGTGCTGCTGTGCGTCGCGGGCGCGCGGCGTTTCTCGCGCTGAGCCGGGCTCAGACCACGCCCAGCGCCCCCAGCACCCCGCCGCCCAGCACCAGCCAGACCAGGCCGATGCGGGTCTTGAGCGTGAGCAGCACGGTCACGGCCATCAGGGCCAGGGTGGCCAGGCGGTGCGCCGGATCCTTCACATAGGGCACGGCCAGCAGCCAGCCGGTCGCGACCAGCAGGCCCAGGGTCAGGGGCGCCATGCCGGCGGTGAAGGCGCGCACGCCCAGGGTGTGCTTGTGCTCGCGCGCCCAGCGGGTGGCGGCTAGCACCAGGGTGGTGGAGGGCAGCATGATGCCCAGCATCGTGACCAGGGCGCCCAGCGGGCCGGCGGCGTTCCAGCCCAGCACCGCGACGAACAGGATGTTGGGGCCCGGCGCGGCCTGGGCCAGCGCGATCGAGCTGGTGAACTGGGTATCGTCCAGCCAGCCCTGCTGGCCGACCAGGTAGCGGTGCATCTCGGGCGCGGTGGTGATCGCGCCGCCGATGGCCAGCAGCGACAGCAGCAGGAAATGCAGGAACAGATCGCCGTACTGGGCCAAGGTCAGCGCCTCGCCCGTCACGATCCGGCCCCCGCGCGGCGCAGATGCCAGACGGCCAGCGCCATGCCGGCGCCGCCCAGGCCCAGCACCACCCAGATCAGCGGCAGGCGCGCCAGCGCGATCGCGCCGAAGGCGGCCAGCGCCAACAGCAGGGCCCAGGCGCGGCCGACCGGGTTGCTCTTCAGCGAGGGCAGCAGCTTCAGCCCGGTGGCCAGGATCAGCCCGGCCGCCACCGCGCCCATGCCGCGCAGCGCGCCGGCCATGCGCTCATGCTCCAGCAGCGCGCCGGACAGCGAGGCCAGGCCCAGCACGATCACGCAGGGGACGGCCAGCATGCCGGCCAGCGCCGTCAGCGCGCCGCGCAGGCCGAAGAAGCGGTCGCCGATCATCAGCGAGAGGTTGACGATATTGGGCCCCGGCAGCACCTGGCCGATCGCCAGCATCTCGAGGAACTCCTCGCGTGTCAGCCAGCCCAGCCGCTCGACCAGCTCGCGCTGCGCCACCGCCAGCACGCCGCCGAAGCCCTGCAGCGCCAGCCGGTTGAAGGCCCAGAACAGCACCGACAGCGAGGCCGGCCGCGCGCGCTGCCCGTCGCCCGCCAGCGGCACCCCGGCCTCGCTCACCGCAGCACTTTCAGCGCTTCGGGGTTGACGATATTGCTGGGTTCGCTCTTGATGAAGTTCAGCACATTGTCGAAGGCGGCGTCGAAGTAGAGCTCGTAGCTGTCCTGCTCGACATAGCCGATATGCGGCGTGCAGACCGCATTCTCCAGGCGCAGCAGCGGGTGGCCCTGCAGGATCGGCTCGCTCTCAAACACGTCGATCGCGGCCATGCCGGGGCGGCCGCGGTTCAGGGCCGAAACCAGGGCGCCGTCCGCCACCAGCTCGGCGCGCGAGGTGTTGACGAACAGCGCGGTGGGCTTCATGCGGGCCAGGTCGTCCGGCGTGACCAGGCCGCGCGTCGCGTCGTTCAGGCGCAGGTGCAGGCTCAGCACGTCGCTGTTCTCGAAGAAGGCCTCGCGGCTCTCGGCCACCTGGTAGCCATCGCTCTGCGCCGCCAGGCGCGAGCCCTCGCTGCCCCAGACCAGCACCTGCATGCCGAAGGCCCGACCGTAGCCGGCCACCAGCTTGCCGATCTTGCCGTAGCCCCACAGCCCCAAGGTCTTGCCGCGCAGCACCATGCCCAGCCCGAAGTTGGGCGGCATCGACAGGGCCTTCAGCCCCGACTGCTGCCAGGCACCATGCTTGAGGTTGCCGATGTACTGCGGCAGGCGCCGCATCGAGGCCATGATCAGGGCCCATGTCAGCTCGGCCGGCGCTATGGGTGAGCCGACGCCCTCGGCCACCGCGATGCCGAGCCGGGTGCAGGCCTCGACGTCGATATGGCTGCCGACCCGGCCCGTCTGAGCGATCAGCTTCAGCCTGGGCAGCTTCTCCAGCAGCTGGCGCGGGAAATGGGTGCGTTCGCGAATCAGCACCAGCACCTCGGCGTCGCGCAGCCGCACGGCGAGCTGGCCCGTGCCCTTGACGGTGTTGGTGAAGACCTTGGCGTTGAGGGCGTCCAGCTTGGCGGCACAGCGCAGCTTGCGCACCGCATCCTGGTAGTCGTCGAGGATGATGATGTTCATGGCGTCTGGTCGGACATTCTGCCTTGCGTTTGGGGCCGTCCGGCCCCGGGTCTGCAGCAGATCGCGCAAATCGTTACGATGCCGCCCACCCCCGTTCCTTCCAGGAGACAAACCCCATGAGCCTCTCGATGCATTCCGCCAGCGCGCCGGTCTTCACCCGCATGCTGGGCAATCTGCTCACCTGGCTGGACGCCGCGCGCGCCCATGCCGAAGCGAAGAAGTTCGATACCAGCGTCTACCTGGGCCTGCGCCTGGCGCCGGACATGCTGCCGCTGACGCGCCAGATCCAGATCGCCAGCGATGCGGCCAAGGGCTGCATGGCGCGCCTGGCCGGCCAGCCGGTGCCGAGCTGGGAGGACAAGGAGGCGAGCCTGGACGAGCTGAGCGAGCGCATCCGCCGCACGATCGACTATGTGAACTCGGTGCCGGCCGCGCTGGTCGAGGGTAGCGAGGAGCGTGCGATCGAGATCCCGCGTCGCAGTGGCGAGCCGCTGAAGTTCCGCGGCGAGGATTACCTGCGCCACTACGCGCTGGCGAACTTCTACTTCCATGTCACCACCACGTACGCGCTGCTGCGCCACGCGGGGGTGGACCTGGGCAAGGCGGACTACCTGGGCAATCGCTGAGCGCCGAGCCGGTCGACGCCGGCCATCGCGAGCGCCAGTTCGCGGGCCTGGATCTCGGCCGTCTCGTCGGGCAGGGCGGCCAGCAGGCGGCCGCGCAGCAGCCAGAGCTCGATCGGCTCGCTGGCATGGCGCACCTGGCTTTGCAGGTCGGCGCCGTCCGGCCCGGGCACCGCGGCCGCGGCGCGGGTGAAACCGAGCTTCAGCTCGATGAAGGCCCGCCGTGCCGCCACGCGCTGGGCGTGGCCGCGGCGGTCCGAGCCGGCCGAGGCATAGGACCAAGGCGGCAGGAAGTCCGGGATCTCGCGCAGGGTCAGGGTTTCCATGTCACTGCCTCCGGTTCGGGGCTGCCATGAAGAAGGTATCGGCCGGTTCGCTGAAATGGCGGTTCAGCCGCGCCAGGCGCAGCTCGGCCTCGCGCTGGGTGTGGGCGCGCGCCACCTCGGTGTAAAGCCAGCCGCGCAGATGCCAGAAATCATCGACCCGGCGCGCGCGCCGGATGCTCTGCACCAGCTCGTCCGGGGCCGCGATGTCCGCCAGGCAGAGCCGGAACTCGCTGCGCAGCAGCGGCAGCAGGCCGGGATCCTCGGCGCGGGCGCCCCAGGGCGTGCTCTCGCCGGGCAGCCAGCGCAGCAGGCTCTGCAGCAGCGAATCCGGCATGCGTTGCTGCTGGTGCTGGCTCAACAGCGGCTGCGTCGGCGCGCTGCCGGTGGGCAGGGGCGCCGCGAACGAACGGGACCGTTTCCAACGAGACAGAATGTTCAGCATGGCTGGCTTCTTGTAGTGATCCGGCATTCCGCCATCCCCCTCCGGACGGCGCGACGCGGTTTCTTTCTCTTCTCTCTGCCTTGATTTTCGGCAGCGCCCGGGCCGGGCATGGGCCGAAAAGCGGCCCGAACGGCGCTCAGATCGCAGGCCGGAGCCGGGGTGGTGCGCCGCAGGGCCGGATTTGGGGGCGGATCACCGGGCTATTTGCCGGCCTCGAGCGCGGCCGGCCCTCTAACATCCAGGCAAACCCGTGCCGCGCCCTCGCGTGGCGGAACCGCCATGGACATGTCATCCCCCAGCGCCCAGCAGCTTGCCGATGCGACGACCGCCACCACCGCGCGGCGCATGGACCTGCCCGAGCTGATGGCCGCGGCCGGCCAGCTGCAGGCCCAGGGGCAGGGCGCCGCCGCCGCCGCGCTGTACGAGCAATGGATCGCGAGCGACCAGTCGCCGCTGCGCATCGTCGCCTGCTACAACTGGGGCACGGTGCTGGGCGCGATCGGCCGCCATGCCGAGGCCGAGGCCGCCTACCGCCAGGCGCTGACGCTGAAATCCGACTTCATCCAGGCGCGCCTGAACCTCGGGCATCAGCTGGAGCATCTGGGCCGCAAGGAAGAGGCGCTGGCCGAATGGCGCGGCATCGCGGTGCAGGAGCGCCCGACCGATGTGTTCGGCGGCGACCCGCTGGAGCTGCGCCTGCATGCTCTGAACAATATGGCGCGCCTGCTGGAGAGCGAGCGCCGCTATGCCGAATCCGAGGCGCTGATGCGCCAGAGCCTGGAGCTCAAGCCCGACCAGAGCGATGTGCTGCAGCACTATGTGCATATCCGCCAGAAGCAATGCGAATGGCCGGTCTACCAGCCGGTGGGCCAGGTCACGCCGAACCAGCTGCTGACCAGCACCTCGCTGCTGGCGATGCTGGGCCTTTCGGACGATCCGGCGCTGCAGCTGCTGTCGGCCCAGCGCTTTGTGGCCGAGAAGGTGGTCAAGTACAAGGACAAGCCCTTTCATCGCCGCTTCGGCCCGGCGCGGCGCGAAGGGCGGCTGAAGATCGGCTATCTGTCCGGCGATCTGTGCATGCATGCGGTGGGCCTGCTGACGGCCGAGCTGTTCGAGCTGCACGACCGCCGCCGCGTCGAGGTGCAGGCCTTCTGCTGGAGCCGCGAGGACGGCACCGCGCAGCGCGCGCGCCTCCTGCGCGGCATGGACAAGGTGACGCGCCTGGTCGGCGTCGACGACGAGAGCGCCGCGCGCGCGATCGCGCAGGCCGGCATCGACGTGCTGGTCGACCTGCAGGGCCTGACCAATGGCGCCCGCCCCAACATCCTGGCCTACCGGCCGGCGCCGGTGCAGGTCAGCTACCTGGGCCTGCCGGCGACCTCGGCGATCCCGGGCGTGGACTGGATCATCGCGGACCGCTTCGTGATGCCCGAGGAATACCTGCCCTACTGCACCGAGCGCCCGATCTATCTCGAGCATTGCTACCAGGTCAGTGACCGCCAGCGCGAGGTGGCGCCGCGCCCCGAGCGTTCGCGCTACCAGCTGCCCGAGGACGCCTTCGTCTTCTGCTCCTTCAACAACAACCACAAGTTCACCGAGCCGGTATTCGACAGCTGGATGCGCATCCTCGGCCAGGTGCCGAACAGCGTGCTGTGGCTGCTGTCGGACAACGAATGGTGCCGCGCCAATATGCTGGCCCGCGCCGCCCGCCACGGCATCGCGGCCGAGCGCCTGATCTTCGCGCCGCGCGTGGCGCCGCCGGAGTACCTGGCGCGTTTCGCGCTGGCCGACCTGGTGCTGGACACCTTCCCGTTCAATGCCGGCACGACCGCCAGCGACTGCCTCTGGATGGGCACGCCGATCCTGACCTGCTCGGGCCGCAGCCATATCTCGCGCATGGCCGGCAGCCTGCTGACCCATGCGGGCCTGCCCGACCTGGTGACCCATTCGCTGCAGGAATATGAGCAGCGCGCGGTACAAATTGGCCAGAATCCGGCCCGCGTCGCGTCCTACAAGCGCTTTTTGAGCGAACATGGGCGTACCTCGCTGTTGTTCGACATTCCCGGCTTCGTGCGCGAGCTGGAGGACAAGCTGGAGGCCCTGGCCCTGCCGCTGCGCGAGCGCGACGCCGCCGCCCGATAGGCAGGAGCCCAGCCAAGGACTGACACGCGGTGCGACACGACCCCTTCTTCGACGGCGCCAATGGCAAGCCGGCCGGTCCGCCCAGCCTCTATCTGGCGGCGGAAGGCGGCGGTGCGCCGCCGCCGCGTGCCGTCGACGAACCCGAGGTCGATATCGGCGACCCGCTGCTGCAGGCCCTGGTCTGGCTGACCCAGCACCATGGCCGCGCCCGCTCGGCGGAATCGCTGCGCGCCGGCCAGCCGGGCGAGGGCCCGCTGGCGCCGGACCAGGCGCTGCGCCTGATGCGCGAGGCCGGCTACAACGCCGGCCTGGTGCGCAAGAACATCGACGATCTGAGCCCGCTGCTGCTGCCGGCGGTGCTGCTGCTCAATGGCGGGGACGCCTGCGTGCTGGTGCGCCGCCTGGGCGCGGAGGAGGGCCAGGGCGGCCGGCCGCGCTACGAGGTGGTGTTCCCGGGCGCCGAGGCCAATGTCTGCGTCGCCGCGGCCGAGGAGCTGGAGGCCGAGTTCAGCGGCTTCGTGCTGCTGGCCACCCTGCAGGAAACCGCGTCGGCACAGAGCCGCGCCGATCCGCTGCTGCGCGCCGAGGGCAGCCATTGGCTGTGGGGCACGCTGAAGCGCTTCATCCCCTATTACCGCGCCGCGATGGTGGCGGCCCTGCTCAGCAATGTGCTGATGCTGGTGTCGGGCCTGGTCACGATGGTGATCTACGACAAGGTGATCCCGAACCAGAGCTTCGTGACCCTGTGGACCCTGGCGATCGGCGCCGCGCTGGCGCTGGGCTTCGACCTGTTCGCGCGCCAGCTGCGCGCGCACCTGATCGACCTGGCCGGGCGCAAGGCCGACCTGATCATCGGCTCCAAGCTGTTCCGCCAGACCCTGGGCGTGCGCATGGAGCACAAGCCGAACTCGGCCGGCTCCTATGCCCATACCCTGGCGCAGATCGAGGTGGTGCGCGACTTCTTCACCTCGGCCAGCGTCTCGGTGGTCTCGGACCTGCCCTTCATCGTGATCTTCGTCGCGATGGCCTTCGTCGTCGGCGGCCCGCTGGGCTGGGTGCTGGTGATCGCGATCCCGCTGATCCTGGGCCTGACCTGGGCCATCCAGGGCCGCATGCGCCGCGCGGTGCGCAGCAATATGGCCGAGATGGCCGACCTGCAGGGCACCCTGGTCGAGGCGATCGAGGGCCTGGAGGATCTGAAGACCTCGGGCGCCGAGGGCCGCTTCCTGCGCACCTATGAAACCAGCACCGCGCTGGCCGCCGAATCGGCGCTGCGCACGCGCGACATGCACAGCTGGAGCAACAACCTGTCGATGACTCTGCAGCAGGGCATCACGCTGGTGATGCTGGTCTGGGGCGTCTACCTGATCGAGGCCGGCGCGGTGACCGCCGGCTCGCTGATCGGCGCGGTGATGTTCGCCGGCCGCGCGATCGCGCCGCTGGGCAGCGTCGTCAGCCTGGCCGCCCGCTACCAGGGCGCGCGCGCGGCGCTGATCTCGCTGGACCAGCTGATGGCCAAGCCGACCGAGCGCGTGGCCGACCGCAACTATGTGCCGCTGAACCAGATCAGCGGCGCGATGGGCCTGCAGGACGTGGGCTTTTCCTACCCGATGGCGGGCGAGGGCACGCCGCCCAAGGTGCTGAAGGGCGTGACCCTGAAGCTGCGCCCGAGCGAACGCCTGGCGGTGCTGGGCCGTATCGGCAGCGGCAAGTCCACCGTGCTGCGCCTGCTGGCCGGCCTGTACCAGCCGAGCGAGGGCCTGGTCGATGTCGACGGCATCGACCTGCGCCAGATCGACCCGGCCGAGTTCCGCGCCCGGGTCGGCTTCGTCTCGCAGGAGCCGCGCCTGTTCCACGGCACGCTGCGCGACAACGTGTTGATGGGCCGCGCCCATATCGACGCGGCGCGCCTGGTCGAGGTGGCGCGCCTGACCGGGCTGGACCGCGTGATCGCCGGCCATCCGCTGGGCTGGGATCTGCCGGTCGGCGAGATGGGCAGCCTGCTCTCGGGCGGTCAGCGCCAGCTGGTGGCGCTGGCGCGCGCGCTGGTGACGCGCCCGAAGATCCTCTTGATGGACGAGCCGACCAGCTCGATGGACGCGCAGTCCGAGGTCGCCTTCCTGCGCCAGCTGCGCGACGCGGCGGGCGACTGCACCCTGGTGGTCGTCACGCACCGCCCGGCGGTGCTGGAGCTGGTGAACCGCATCGCGGTGATGGACGCCGGCCGCCTGGTGATGGACGGCCCGCGCGACCAGGTGCTGGCCGCGCTGTCCGGCGTGCGCCCGGCGCAGCAGCCGGCCGCCGAGGCCGCCGCCGCCGAATCCTCCAATCTGCACATGCATCCGACCGCGCAGCCGGTGCAGCGCTCGGCCTCGGTCTGATGCGGGTGGCTGAAGCATGAGCGGCGTGGCGCGCGACGAGAACATGTTCCTCAGCGCGGTGGCGCGGGCGCAGGTCGATGAGCCGCTGCCGCGCGTCACCTGGGTGCTGTACCTGCTGCTGGCGGCGCTGGTGGTGGCCCTGACCTGGTCCTCGCTGGCCCAGGTCGACCAGGTCACGCGCAGCGACGGCCGCATCGTGCCGGATGGGCGCGAGCAGGTGATCGCCAGCATGGAGATCGGCATCCTGCGCGAGCTGCTGGTGCGCGAGGGCCAGCAGGTGGAGCAGGGCCAGGAGCTGGCGCGGCTGGACCCGACCCGGGTCGAATCGCAGCAGAACGAAAGCCAGATCCGGCGCCAGGCGCTGCGGGCCACCGCGGCGCGGCTGTCGGCCGAGGCCTCGGGCCGCGCGCTGGTGTTCCCGCCCGAACTGATCAAGGGCCAGCCGGGCCTGGTGTCCGCCGAGACCGAGGCCTTCGAGGCGCGCCGGCGCGTGCTGGACGAGGCGGTGGCCGCGCTGAACCGCAGCGCCGGTCTGGTCGGGCGCGAGCAGCGCATCGCGCAGGACATGGCGGCCAAGGGCCTGATGTCCGATGTCGAGGTGATGCGCCTGAATCGCCAGATCAACGACCTGCAGCAGCAGCGCAACGAGCGGGTCAGCCGCTTCCGCCAGGAGGCCAGCAGTGATCTGGTCAAGGTGCAGAACGAGCTGGCCCTGCTGGACGAGCAGATGGTGGTGCGCCAGGACGCGCTGGTGCGCACGGTGCTGAAGTCGCCGGTCAAGGGCCTGGTGAAGAACATCCGCGCCAACACGGTCGGCGGCGTGATCACGACCGGCGCGCCGATCATGGAGATCGTGCCGTTGGGCGAGCGCGTGCTGATCGAGGCGCGCATCAAGCCCGCCGATGTCGGCTTCATCCGCGTCGGCCAGCATGCCACCGTCAAGCTCTCCGGCTACGACTACAACCTGTTCGGCGGCCTGCAGGGCAAGGTCGAGTACATCAGCCCCGACGCGCTGACCGAGATCGACGGCAAGCCGGTGAGCGAGGGCCGCGTCTACCGCGCCCTGGTGCGCGCCGAGCACAGCACCCTGCGCTACAAGGGCGAGGCCCTGCCGGTGATCCCCGGCATGACCGCCGCCGTCGAGATCAAGACCGGCGAGCGCTCGGTGCTCAGCTATGTGCTGCGGCCGCTGCTGAAGACGCAGGAAGCGCTGCGGGAGCGCTGAGCGCGGCTCTCGCCGCGCAGGGGCATCCGCGCAGTTGCCTTCTCGATGCGCGGCAATCCTCGATTTGCGCCGCTGCCTACCAGTTGTTCGGCCCTTCGCCTTGGCCGCACTGTGATGAAGTAACGTTCATGTTGAAGGACGTCTTTTCCCCCTCCCGCGCGAGCGCGTTCCTGCTTTGCTCGCTGCTGCTGACGCCTGCCGTTCAGGCCCAGAGCAATGCCGCGGCCAAGCGCGCCGCCGCGAAGTCGCGCGTCGAGCCGGTGATGGTTGCCAGCGCGCCGGCGCCGGCGGCCAAGGAGGGCAACGGTGTGAGCAGCGGCACCCGCTGCGGCGACGAGGAAGCGCTGCCCGGGGCGGCCGGCGCGCCGGGCGCCTTCGAGGCCAGCACGGCCGATCCGCGCGGGCAGCTGCAGGAGCTGGTGGCGATGGCTCAGCAGCGCAGCCAGTCGCTCGGCGCGATCACCCTTCTGGCGCAGGCCGCGCGCGACGACTGGGAAGAGGCGCGCGCCGCGCGCCTGCCGATCATCAATCTGGGCGGCGGCCTGTCCCATGTCGGGACCAAGACCGAGGGCCTGCCGGTGCAGCAGGGTGTGCAGGGCCGCGCCTCGCTGAACGTCAGCGCGCCGCTCTATGACTCGGGCCGCATCGAGCAGCTCGCCGCCTGGCGCAGTCAGCTGGCCGAGGCCGCGCGCCAGGGCCTGATCAATGCCGAACAGCAGCTGGCCCTGCAGACCGTCTCGCTGGCGATGGACCGCAGCCGCTACCAGCTGCAGGTGCAGGTCTACGGCCAATATGTGCGCAAGATGGCCTGCCTGGTCGAGGCGCTGGAGACCATCGTGCGCGCCGACCGCGGCCGCTCCAGCGAGCTGGTGCAGGCGACCAAGAACCGCCAGCAGGCCGAGCTGGCCGTCGAGCAGACCTTCACCGCGCTGCGCCAGACCGAGATCCGGCTGCGCCGCTTCGTCGGCGACCAGCTGCCGCCCAGCGCCAGCTACTCGGCCCTGCTGACCCAGGTGCCCGAGCTGGGCCAGATGCAGGCCGATGTGCTGCAGGCGGCCGAAGTGGCCCAGCTGTCGGCCCAGGCCAAGGCCCAGTCCAGCTATGCCGAATCGGTGGCCGCCGGCCACAAGCCGCAGCTGAGTTGGCAGGTCGGCACCACCGCGATCACCGGCCCGAACCGCGGCGGCGACTGGGTGGCCGGCGTGACGCTCAACATCCCGCTCTACAACCCCGGCGCCGACCACAGCATCTCGGCCGCGCGCCGCCGTGCCGAGGCGGCGCGGCTGCAGCGCGAGGACGCGATCGAATCGCGCCGCTACCGTGTGGCCGACATGCACGAGGTCGCGGTCTCCTCCTTCGACCGCGCGCGCCGCATCGTCGAGATCCTGCGCAACAGCGACCGCGTGCGCGCCGCCACCCTGCAGCAATGGCAGCAGCTCGGCCGGCGCTCGCTGTTCGACGTGATGGGCTCGGAGGCCGACTACTATTCGCTGCGCGTGGCCCATGTCAACGCGCTGTTCGATGGCCAGCAGGCCGTGGCGCTGCTGTGGTCGATGGGCCGCGGCGTGCTCACCCCCCTGCGCTAAGCCTCGAACCGACGCGATCAATGACCCGACAACGCCTCGTCATCTATACCGTGTTGACCGGCGCCAAGGAGGCGCTGGGCAATCCGCTGGCCGCGCTGCCGCCCGGCGCCAGCAGCGATCTGCAGATCGACTGGGTCTGCTTCACCGACAACCCGCGGCTGCGCTCCGAGGTCTGGCAGCTGCGCGATATCGGCGCGCATCCGCTGCCCAGCGAGAAGCTGTCGCGCCGGCCCAAGGCCCTGCCGCACGAGTACCTGCAGGATTGGGACTACAGCCTCTACATCGACAACATCACGGTCTTCAAGCGCCTGCCGCAGGCGGCCGACCTGGCCAGCGCCGGGCCCTATCTGTTCAAGGTGTTCCGCCATGCGAGCCGGGTCAACCCGCGCCAGGAGGCGGCGGCCATCGTGCAGCTGGGCTACGAGAGCGCCGAGCGCATCTGTGGCCAGTTGGATTTTTACGCCAAGCTCGGCCCGCTGGAGGGCATCACGCCGCTGTCCACTTGCACCGTGATCCTGCGCCAGCATGGCCATCCGGCGCTGCAGCGCTTCGGCGTCACCTGGTGGGAGCAGATCCTGAACTTCGGCAAGCGCGACCAGATGTCCTTCGACTTCGCGGTGCAGCACAGCGGCGCCCGGCTCGAGCATCTGCCGGGGCTGAAGAACGACAGCGACCTGATCCACAACACGGCCAACATCCACCCGGGCCGCGTGCATGCCAATTTCGATGCGGTGCGCTATGCGTGGCTGCACCGCGGCGACGCCGCCGCGCAGGCCGATCCGCGCCAGCATTACCTGGACCATGGCCGCCATGAGGGGCGCGACTATGCGGCGCGGCCCGAGCTGCTGGAGTTCCTTTGCCACCACCATGGCTCCAGCCTGGGCGCGCGCATCGCGCCGCGGCGTCAGGTGGCCGGCGCGCTGCAGGACCTGCTGGCGCCGCGCCGCGAGCGTGCGGGCCGACTCCTGCTGCTGCGTATCCAGGACGAGGGCGCACCCGCCGCCTACGAGCCGGCCGAATGCGATGCGGCCGAGGCGGCCCTGGGCGCCTATCTGCCGGCGCATCGCGGCGTCAAGATCGACATCGCCGCCGCCGCGCTGGCGGCCGGCAATCTGGTCTACGAGCCGCAGGACGGCGGCTTCGACCTGGTGCTGGTGCTGGGCCTGCCCGGGCCGCTGCTACCGCGGCTGGCCGGCCTGCTGGGCGCGGCACTGAAGCCCGAGTCGGGCGGCCTGCTGTGCGTGCTGGCCAGCCGGCCCTGTGCGGCCGCCGAGGTGGCGCAGCTGGAGGCCGCGCTGGCGGCTCGCCTGGGCCGCCCCTGCCGGGCCGGCCTGCAGGCCAGCCGCCACGACGGGCTGGAGCGCGCGCTGCCGAACAGCCTGCTGGCGTTGGAGTGGTGAGGCGGCGCTGGGTTGTGCTGAATCGGCATTCAGCCAGCATTGCTGTGACCGACCGGCGGTGTGTAGACTCGACCCTGACAGCAGGCTGTTGAAAACCGTCGCGAGGACGGCCAGCTGCTAGGCGCCCGGAGCGCAGGAACCGGAACGTACTTCCTGTACGTGAGGATTCCGAGCACCGCACAACGACGCAGATGGTCGCCGCAGTAGGTTTGCGACAGTCTGCTGGGTTTCAGCCTCGAACCGCCACCAGATCCTTGCGAATGAACAGCGCGTTGCCGGCCTGTTCGGGGTAGCCGAAGTAGACGTCGTTCAGCGTGAAGCCCAGCGCGTCGAGGTAATGGCAGTAGCCGAGGAAGGGCACCTGGCCCTGGTAGAGCTCGTTGCGCATCACCTCGGTGTAGATGTACTTGAACTGAGGCAGATAGCGTGAGGCGCCGCGCAGGATCTGGAATTCGGCGCCTTGGCAATCCATGTAGAGCAGGTCCAGCGCCGCGACGATGCGGCCGCGGCCCTGCGCCTCCTCGCGCTGCAGCAGCTCGTCCACCGTGCTGGAGACCAGTTCGAGCTCATGCGTGAAATGCACGCTCGGGTTGACGGCCAGGTGGCTGCCGGGCGCCAGGATGCTGCTGCTCATGCCGCCGTTGCTGGCTACATGGAAGCGGAAGGTCTTGCCCGAGGTCTCGGCGCACAGCGCGTTGACCGGGATGAAGCGCTCCGGCGGCAGCAGCGCGCAGGTCTGCGACAGATGGGCAAAAGGCTCGGGCAGCGGCTCGACGAAGACGCCGGCGCGGATGCCGTTCTCGGCGAATTCGCGCAGCTCCTGACCGTAGCTGGCGCCCAGCTGCAGCACGCCGATCGGGCCCGGCAGGCCCAGCTCGCGCAGGCGCGGAAAGAGGGAGAAGGGCATGGCGGGCGTGCGGCTGTTGCGTCAGAAGGCGCGCAGATAGAGGTCGGGCAGCTGCGGCACGTTCGGGCGGTCCAGCGGGCCGGGGATCGGCTCGTTGGAATGGCCGTGGAAGGTGGCCGAGCCGAGGCGCATCCAGGTCAGCTCCAGCAGGCGCGGGAAGGGCACGCCGCCCAGCATCACCATGCCGCCGGCATTGTTGGCATGCAGATGGATCACGCGATGCGTCTTGTTGAGCTTCTGGAACACGGCCTGCACGCGGTCGAAGAACTGGCGGTCGACCAGCTGGTGGAAGTCGTGGAACTCGCCGGTCAGCACCTCGAAACGCGCCAGGTCGTCGCTGCTGGCCTGGCCCAGGCAGTCCCACTCGGCGCCCTCGGTATCGAACTTCAGGATCGGGTGACGGGCCTGGCCCCAGTCCAGCATCTTGACCATGCTGGCCAGCGAGACCAGCGGATGCGAATCGCGCGCGCCCCAACCCAGGCGATGGAACTCGCAGCCGGGGTGGCGGCTCGGCGAGGCCTCGATCGTGTGGTCGAACTGCAGCACGCGGGCGCCGGCGGCGGCCAGCTCCTCGTCGAAGCTGACCTCGTTGCCGATGCCGATCGACAGCACCGCATTGCTGCGCCGCGAGGAGGAGGGCATCACATAGCCGCCGTCGGCGTTCGAGCCGATGCGCACCTTGTGGTCGCTGCTCATCTGCCAGGGACGGATCAGGTTCAGCAGCTCCAGCAGGTCCGTCTGCGTGACCGGGCGCTCTGGCGCCGGGGGCGGCGGGGCCACCACCGGGGTCACCGCGCTGGACGGGTCGAGGAAGCTGTTCTTGTGGAACAGCTGCGCGGTGTGCAGGAAGGTGGAATGAGAGGTGCTCATGATGGTGGTCCTCGACAGAATCAGCTGGTCGATCAGGCCCTCGACCACGGCGGTGGAGGGGCGCAAGATGTTGAAGGGGAAGCGCCGGCCCTCGGCATCCTGGGTCCAGTGCTGCCAGGCGGCCTCGGCCACCAGCTTCTCCGGGAAGCTGGTCTTGGCGAACACCGCGCAGTTGGGCAGGGCGGCGAAGCGCTCGTTGACCGCGGCCGAGTCGGAGCAGACGAAGAAGCGCCGCGGGCTGTTCTTGACCTCCTGGAACAGAGCCTCGTCGTCGACCTTGTCGCCGAAATCGGTCTTGCGGATATGCAGGCCCAGCACCTGGGCGTCGATGCCCTGCGCGCGGCTGAACTCCAGCGCGCGGCGTTCGACCTCGGCGTTCGGGCGCAGCTGCTGGAGCGCCTCGGCCAGGTCCTCGGGGCTGGCGAAGCCGGGGATCAGGTTGTTGAAGTAGACGACGCTGCGGCCGGAGGCGAAGTAGGGCGCATAGGCCTCGTAGCTGCTGAGCTGGCGGTTGATCACCAGATGCTCGGGCGAGAAGCCGATCTGGTTCTCGTGCATCAGCAGCACATGCTGCTGTTCATGGGCCTTGAAATGCTCGATCGACAACTCATCGACCGGCAGCTCGCAGGCGAACAGCTCATCGAAGGCGGCGCCGCACCAGTTGTTGCGCGGCCAGGAGATGCGCCAGTCGCCGCCGAACTTGTTGCGCAGCACCAGCGCGAAGATCAGCGCATTGAAGCGGTTGCTCAGGCCACCGTCGCACAGCACATGATGGACGGCGGAGGTGGGGGGCGTGGGGCTCATCGGCGTGGGCAGCTTGTCGAAGGAGGAAGAAGGAGGAAAAGAGGGCATGGCGGCGGGCTTGTAGCCGGGGAAGACCTCGGCCCACCACAGCAGCAGCACCGCCAGATGCCAGGCCTTGAACACCGGCAGCGGCTCGCCCGCGTAGTAGCGCGCGAAGGTGGCGGCGATCTCGTCCAGGTCCAGCACCTCGGCCAGCTCGGTGCCGCGCAGCGCGGCGATCGCGGCGCGCAGCCGGTCGTGCAGCGGCGCCAGGAAGAAGGCCGGCGGCACCGTGAAGCCCATCTTGCGGCGCTCCACCACCGAGGCCGGCAGCTGGCGCGCCATCAACTGGCGCAGCACCTGCTTGGAGGCGCCGGGGGCGGGGATCTTCATCTCGCGCGGCAGGCGCGCGGCGAAGGCGAAGACCTCGTTGTCCAAGAAGGGGAAGCGCCCCTCCAGCGAATGGGCCATCGCGATCTTGTCGGCCTTCATCATCAGGTCTTCGGGCAGCCAGGTGTGCAGCTCGAAGTTCTGCATGCCGCTCAAGAGCGAGTCCGACTGGTCGAACAGCGGCCGGTAGCGCAGATGCTGCAGCGGCTGGCCCTTGTCCTTCAGCCATTGGTTGGCTTCCAGGTTGTAGACGCTCTGATGGAAGAAATGCGCGAAGGCCTGGTCATGGCCCAGCTGCTGCTGGTGCAGGGCCAGCTGGTGGTGGCTGTAGCCGGCGAACAGCTCGTCGCCGCCCTCGCCGGACAGCACCACGGTCACGTCCTCGGCGATGCGCTGGCACAGGCGCGACAGCGCGAAGCAGGCCGGATCGGCGATCGGCTCGTCGATCTCGCGCAGCACCCGGTCCATGCCGGAGCGCAGCTCGTCCTGGGTGATGCTCAGCTCCACATAGTCCAGCTCGTACTGGCGCGCGACATCGCGCGAGAAGGCGAACTCGTTGACCTCGGGGAAGCCGATGCTGTAGGCCTTCAGCCGCGCGCCGGCCTTGTGCACATAGGCGGCGATGCTGCTCGAGTCCAGGCCGCCGGACAGCAGCACGCCGATCGGCACCTCGCCCATCAGCTGGCCGCGCACCGAGCGGGTCAGCAGCGCATCCAGCTCGTCCAGGTAGTCGGCCGCCGGGCGGTCGGCCTGCGGCTCGCGCACCTCCAGCGCGGCGAAGCGGCGCAGCGCGACGCGCTGGCCGCGCTCGAAGCGCAGCAGATGACCGGCCGGCAGCTTCTCGATGCGCTTGAACTGGGTGCGCGGCGCCAGGTTGTAGCGAAAGGCCAGGTAGTCCTGGAAGCCGATCGGGTCCAGGCTCAGGTCCAGGCCGGGCAGGCCCAGGAGCGCCTTCAGCTCGGAGGCGAAGGCGATGCAATGCTCGTCCTCGTAGACATAGAGCGGCTTGGCGCCGAAACGGTCGCGCGCCAGCAGGAAGCTCTCGCGCTCCTCGTCCCACAGGCACAGGCCGAACATGCCGTTCAGCGCCGCCAGCGCGTCCTCGCCCTGGGCCAGCCAGCTGGCCAGCACCACCTCGGTGTCGGTATGGCTGGCGAAGGGGAAGCGGCCCTCCAGCGGCGCGCGCAGCTCGGCCCAGTTGTAGACCTCGCCGTTGTAGACGATGCCCTGGCGCTTGCCGGGTGCGTAGAAGGGCTGGTTGCCGGCCGCGCCGCGGTCGACGATGGCCAGGCGCAGATTGACGAAGGCGGCATGGTCACCGCTGCGGTGCACGCCGAAGGCGTCCGGGCCGCGGTGCTGCAGGCTGGCGCCGAAATGTGCGATCGCGCGGTCCAGCCGCGCCGCGTCGCCCCCTTGCTTGAGCCAGATGCCCGCGATACCGCACATGCCCGAATCTCTCCCGTCGCCGCCAGGGCGCTTGTCCTCAGATGGCAGCGATTATGGGAGCCGCCCCGCGCCGCCATGTGCGGAAGTACCGGGGCATGACCGGCCAAATCGGGGTTCGCCGCCGGCCCCGGGGCGGAGTTCCGCCGGGATTCCCGCGCTGTCCGGCGCTTTGCCCCGGGGCGGGATCGCTTATCGTTGCGCCTGGCCGCCACTGAGCCCCACCACAATGACGCAAACGAATCCGGCCCCGGAAGGGGTCCAAGTCCACCCGATGGCCCTGCTGGAGACGCCCCATGTCGGCGCGGGCAGCCGGGTCTGGGCCTTCTGCCATGTGCTGCCGGGCGCGCGCATCGGCCGCGACGCCAACCTCTGCGACCATGTCTTCATCGAGAACGATGTGGTGCTGGGCGACCGCGTGACCGTCAAATGCGGCGTGCAGCTGTGGGACGGCGTGCGCATCGAGGACGATGTCTTCATCGGCCCGAATGTCACCTTCTCCAATGATCCCTTCCCGCGCAGCAAGCAGCGGCCCGAGCGCTTCGTCGAGACCCGGGTGCGCGCCGGCGCCAGCATCGGCTCGGGCGCGACCATCCGCCCCGGCGTGACCATCGGCGCCGGCGCCCTGGTCAGCGACGGCGCGGTGGTGACGCGCGACGTGCCGCCCAATGCGATCGTGGCCGGCAACCCGGCCTATATCACCGGCTACGCCAACACGCCCGAGGTCACGCTGCCCGGCCCGGGCCTGGCGGTCAGCCAGGCCGGCGCGGCGGTGCCGGAGCTGCAGGCGCGCGGCGCGAGGCTGCACCGCCTGCCCAAGATCGTCGACCTGCGCGGCGCGCTGTCCTTCGGCGAGATCGGCGCGCATCTGCCGTTCACGCCCGAGCGCTTCTTCATGGTCTACGACGTGCCCAGCCGCGAGGTGCGCGGCGAGCATGCGCACCGGGCCTGCCACCAGTTCCTGGTCTGCGTGAAGGGATCGCTGGGCATCGTCGTCGACGACGGCGAGCGCCGCGACCAGGTCACGCTGGACAGCCCGCAGCTGGGCCTGCACATCCCGCCGATGGTCTGGGGTATCCAGTACCAGTTCAGCCCCGACGCGGTGCTGCTGGTGCTGGCCTCGGACCGCTACGAGGCCGGCGACTACATCCGCAACTACGACGAGTTCCTGGCCGAGGTGCGCGGGGGCGCGAAGGCATGAACACGACCCCACCGAACCCGATCCCCTTCCTCGACCTGCAGCCGGTCTACCGGCGTTCGCAGGCTGCGATCGACGCGGCGCTGGCGCGCGTGGCCGGCAGCGGCTGGTTCCTGCTCGGCAAGGAGCTGGCCGCCTTCGAAACCGCCTGGGCCGCCCATTGCGGCGCACCGCTGGCCGCCGGCGTGGCCAACGGCCTGGATGCGCTGCACCTGTCGCTGCTGGCACTGGGCGTCGGTCCGGGCGACGAGGTGATCGTGCCCTCCAACACCTATATCGCGACCTGGCTGGCGGTCAGCCAATGCGGCGCGAGGCCGGTGCCGGTGGAGCCGGACCCGCAGACCTTCAATCTCGACCCGGCCCGGGTCGAGGCCGCGATCACCGCCCGGACCAAGGTGCTGCTGCCGGTGCATCTGTACGGCCAGCCGGCCGACATGGATGCGCTGGCGGCGCTGGCCGCGCGCCGCGGCCTGAAGCTGCTGGACGATTGCGCCCAGGCCCATGGCGCGCGCTACAAGGGCCGCCCGGTCGGCGGCCTGGCCGATCTGTCGGCCTGGAGCTTCTACCCGGGCAAAAACCTGGGCGCGATGGGCGACGGCGGCGGCGTCACCGGCGCCGACGCGGGCCTGATCGAGACCATCAAGGTGCTGCGCAACTACGGCTCGCGCATCAAGTATCACAACGAGGTCAAGGGCTTCAACTCGCGCCTGGACGAGATCCAGGCCGCGGTGCTGGCGGCCAAGCTGCCGGCGCTGGCGGCCGATACCGAGGAGCGCCGCGCGATCGCCGCGCGCCTGCTGGACGGCCTGGCCGGCACCGGCCTGCAGCTGCCGGTGGTGCCGGCCTGGGCCGAGCCGGCCTGGCATCTGTTCGTCGTGCGTCATCCCGAGCGCGAGGCGCTGCAGGCCCGCCTGGCCGAGCGGGGCATCGGCACCCTGATCCATTACCCGGTGCCGCCGCACCGCCAGCCGGCCTATGCCGAGCTGGGCTATGGCGAGGGCGATTTCCCGATCGCCGAGGCGATGCACCGCGAGGTGCTGAGCCTGCCGCTGTGGCCCGGCATGAGCGAGGCCCAGGTGGACCGGGTGATCGCCGCCGTGCGCGCCTCGGTCTGAAGCCGCGCTGCCGGGCGTCGCAATTTGCGACACTGCGGCGCCATGAGCACCACAACCCGCAAGCATCCCGCGAAGCCGCCGCTGAGCGTCGAGGACCTCTGGGCCTTCGAGCGCATCGGCGCCCCCTCCCTGTCGCCGGACGGCGCCAGCCTGGTCTGCAGCGTCACGCGCAGTTCGATGGAGGACAACAAGAACAGCAGCAGCCTGTGGCTGATGGCCACCGACGGCCGTGCCGTGCCGCGCCGGCTGACCGCCTGCGGCGACAAGGACGGCCAGCCCGTCTGGTCGCCCACCGGGGAGCGCATCGCGTTCCTGGCCAAACGCGAGCAGGAGGGGCGGCGCGACGAGACGCCGCAGCTGTACCTGATCGCGCCGGACGGCGGCGAGGCGCAGCGCGCCAGCGATTTCGCACCGGGCATCGAGAGCTTCAAATGGCTGCCCGACGGCCGCGGCATCCTGTTCTCCGCCTGGGTCTGGCCGGAGCTGAAGGGCGCGGCCGCGCAGGCGCGCCGCTTCAAGGAATTCGAGGAGCGCAAGGAAAGCGGCTACGCGACCAGC
Organism: Roseateles sp. DAIF2; assembly: GCF_015624425.1. NCBI lineage: Bacteria > Pseudomonadati > Pseudomonadota > Betaproteobacteria > Burkholderiales > Sphaerotilaceae > Roseateles > Roseateles sp. DAIF2. Next base: position 2,865,164 of record NZ_CP049919.1, read on the forward strand.
GAGGCCTATTACCGCTACTGGGACCACAACATCCCGATGGGCCGGGTGCTGCACCTGCTGCTGCTGGACCTGGCCAGCGGCCAGGTGCGCGACCTGTTCGAAGGTACAGAGCTGGAGCTGCCGCGCGACAACGGCGGCGCCTCGGTCTATGACATCAGCCCGGATGGCCGGCGCGTCGCCTTCGTGTTCGACCCGGCCGCCGAGCCGCGCCTGGGCAACCGCCTGGCGCTGGGCGAGCTGGAGGTCCGCGGCCGGCGCCTGAGCCGCCTGGTCGACGAGCCGGCCTGGGACATCGGCGCGCCGTGCTACCGCGGCGACGGCCGCGCGCTGGCGATCACCGCGGCCCATGTCGGCAAGCACCATACCGCGCTGGCGCAGCCGGCCCTGGTGGAGCCAGGCCTCGGCTGGAAGCGCCTGGGCGGCCGCGGCTGGGACCTGGAGGTCGATGCGCCGCTGCGCTGGAGTGCGGCGGGCGATGCGCTGCTGTTCGCGGCCGAGCAACGCGGGCGCCGCCATCTGTGGCGCCTGGATGTGGCCAGCGGTGCCTGCCGCGTGGTGCATGAGGGCGGTTGGGTGCAGGGCTTCGACCTGGCCGGCGAGCTGCTGGCGCTGGGCTGCGACAGCGCGCGCCATCCGGTGCGGCTGCTGGCGCGGCATGGCCTGGAGGCCGAGCCGCTGCGGCTGGACCGCTTCAACGACGAACTGCTGGCGCAGCGCCGCCTGGGCGATGTGCGCGAGCAGCTGTTCACCGGCGCGCTGGGCGAGCCGGTGCAGATGTGGCTGACCTTCCCGCCGGGCTTCGATGCGCGGCGCCGGCATGGGCTGCTGCAGGTGATCCATGGCGGCCCCTTCGCGGCGGCCGGCGACACCTTCAGCTACCGCTGGAACCCGCATGTGCTGGCCGCGCGCGGCCATGTGGTGGCCCAGGTCAACTACCACGGCTCCAGCGGCTTCGGCTTCGCCTTCCGCGACAGCATCATGGGCCGCCAGGGCCAGCTGGAGAGCCAGGACATCGAAGCCGCCAGCGACTGGCTGCTGGCCCAGCCCTGGGCCGACCAGCACCGGCTCTCGGCCACCGGCGGCAGCTATGGCGGCTTCATGGTGGCCTGGATGAACGGCCATGTGAAGCCGGGCCGCTACCGCGCCTATGTCTGCCATGCCGGCGTGTTCGACCGCATCGCGACCTTCAGCGCCGATTCCTATCCGCAGCGGCCCAAGGACCTGAAGGCCCTGTATTGGCAGGACATGCCCAAGGTGCTGGCGCAGAGCCCGCATGCGGCCGCCGCGGCGATGCAGACGCCGACCCTGGTGATCCATGGCGCGCTGGACTACCGCGTGCCGGACTGCAACGGCCTGGCCTACTACAACACGCTGAAGGCGCGCGGCGTCGACGCGCGCCTGCTCTGGTTCCCGGACGAGAACCACTGGGTGCTGAAGCCGCGCAATTCGCGGCTCTGGTACCGCGAGTTCCTGGACTGGATCGAGCGGCACGAGGCCGCGCCGGCACGCCGCCCGGCGAAGAGAAAGACCGGCTGATCAGCCGTCGCGGTCGGCCGGCCCGCGCGAGCGCGCCGGGTTGCCGACCCACAGCTCGCCGGCCGGCACATCGCGGGTGACGACGCTGCCGGCGCCGATCAGGGCGCCCGCGCCGATCGTCACGCCGCCCAGGATGGTCGCATTGGCGCCGATCGAGGCGCCGCGCTCGATGCGGGTGCGCTGGAAGTTGTCCGGGTACTGCTTGGAGCGCGGGTACTTGTCATTGGTGAAGGCGACGTTGGGGCCGATGAAGACATCGTCCTCCACCGTCAGGCCGTCCCACAGCTGCACGCCGCTCTTGACCGTGACCCGGTCGCCCAGCCGCACATCGTTCTCGATCAGGCATTGGGCGTTGATATTGCAGTCGCGGCCGATGCGCGCGCCGGCCAGCACGACGCAGAACTGCCAGATCGTGGTGCCGGCGCCGATGTCGCGGCTCTGCACGTCGGCGCTGGGATGGATGTGGGTGTCGTCGCTCATGCCGGCAGCATAAGACAAGACGCCCCGGCGGACCGGGTCGGTCCAGCGGGGCGTCTCCTGGGGGCCGGTCGGCCCGTCAGATCAGCGGCGTGATCTTGCTCGCGTCGTCATCCTCCGGCCGCTTGCCGATCAGCAGGTGCGAGGCCTGCGGCGTCGCCGGCGGCTGGGTGCTGGCGCCACCGACCGGGGCGCCGCCCAGCAGGTTGCCGGTCGGGCCGGCCAGCACGTCGCCCAGGCTGAGCTCGACCTTGGTCGGCGCCACGCTGGTGTCCTTGGCGAACCAGACGTCGGTCATCGCATGGGTCTTGCCGTCCGCGGTCTTGTAGTCGGACACCAGGCCCAGCAGGTTGCCGTTGTCGACCTCCTTGCCGACCTGCGCACTGAGGTTCAGCTCGGTGACGCCCAGCTCGCCCAGGGTCTTCAGCTCGCCCGCGTCGGTCTTGCCGTCGTGGTTGGCGTCCACCCAGACCCTGAGGTCCCTGAAGTGCGCGTCCGCGTCGGTGATCTTGCCGTCGTGGTTGCTGTCCTGCTCGCGCAGCGCGGTGAAGCCGTCGGCGCGCTGATGGCCGCTGGCCAGCACCGTGCCGGAGCCGAACAGCTCGCGACCGTCGTTGATCTTGCCGTCGCCGTTGCGGTCCATCACCAGCAGGCCGTCATTGCCGCCCACCCAGCCCCAGCGGTTCACCGTGCCGTTGCCGTTCAGGTCGAAGTTGACGCCCTGGGCGGCGGAGCGGGTGCTGATGCCGTTGCCGTCCAGGTCCAGCACGATCGGCGAGGTGATCACATAGGCGTTGAACTGCTCGTCCGACAGCGACTGCACCTGATCCGAGGTGAAGGCGAAGGCCTGATCCATCGACATCGCGGTGATGTCCTGCGACTCCAGGCCGTCCAGTTGATCCGAGGTCAGGCTGCGGATCTGGTCGGTCGTCAGGCCGGCGATCTGGCTGGTGGTCAGCGCCTTGATGTCGTCCGAGCCGAGCTGGCGGAACTGGTCGGTGCTGAGCACCGAGATCGAGGCCGAGCTGAAGGACGCGACCTGCGCCGTGCCCAGGGCCGCGATCTCGTCGGTGGCCATCAGCACGATCTGGTCGGTGCGCAGGGCGCCGATCTGGGCGCTGCTCAGCGCGCCGATCTGGTCGCTGGTCAGGGCCGAGAACTGATCGGTGCTCAGGGCGCGCAGCGCGGCCGTCGACAGGGCGTGGATCTGGGCCGTGCCCATATTGTCGATGTCGGCCGCCTCGATGCCGGCGATCTGGGCCGAGCTCAGCGTGGCGACCTGGGCCGTGGTCAGCGCCGCGATCTGGTCGGAGTTCAGCGCCACCAGGTCTTCCGAGGCCAGGCCGCGGATCGCCGCGGTGCTCAGCGCCTGCAGCTCATCGGTCGCGAAGGTCTTGATCTGATCGCTGGTCAGCGCGCCGATCTGGGCCGAGCTGAAGCCGGCGATCTGGCCGCTGGTCAGGGCCTGCACATCCTCGGTCGCCCAGTTGGCGAGCTGGCTGGTGCCCAGGGCCTGCACCTGCAGCGCGGTCAGCGAGCCGACCTCGTCGGAGGTGAGGGCGTTCAGCTGCGCGCTGGACAGGCCGCGCACCGCGAACAGGCTCAGCGCACGCAGGTCGTCGGTCTGCAGCGCCGCCATCATGTCGGTGCTGATGCCGGCCACCTGCACCGAGGTGAAGCGCGCGAACTGGTCGGTGGTCATCGCGTTGAGGTCGTCCGAACCCATCGCGGCGATCTGGGCCGAGGTGATCGCGCTGACCTGCTGACCGGTCAGCAGGCTGATCTGCTCGGAGGTCAGTGCCGCGAACTGGTCGGTGCCGAGCTTGGACAGCGCGGCGGTCGACAGGGCGCGCAGATCATCGCTTTCGATCTTGGCGATCTGGTCGGAGGTCAGGCCGGCGACCTGGGCGGTGCTCAGCGAGGCGACCTGGTTGGTCGTCAGCGCGACGATCTGGTCGGTGCCGAGCACGCCCAGCTGGGCGGAGCTCAGACCGCGCAGCGCGGCGGTGCCGATGGCCGAGAGGTCGTCGGTGGTCAGGGTCTTGATGCGATCGGTGCTCAGCGCGGCGATCTGGGCCGAGCCGAGGGCGGCGAACTGCTCGGTCGTGAACGCGTTCAGGTCATCGCTGGCCAGGCCGGCGATCTGGCCGGTGCTCAGCGAGGCGACCTGCAGGGTGCTCAGGTGCCCGATCTGATCGCTGCTCAGGGCCGCGAACTGGTCGCTCGAGAGGCCGCGCAGGGCCGCGGTCGACAGGGCGCGCAGGTCGTCGCTCTCGATCTTGGCGATCTGGTCGGAACCCAGGCCGATGACCTGGGCCGAGCCCAGCGAGGCGACCTGGGCGGTCGTCAGCGCGACGATGCCATCGCTGCTCAGCGCGCCCAGCTGGGCGGAGCTGAGGCCGCGCAGGCCGGCGGTGCTGATGGCCGACAGGTCGTCGGTGGTCAGGGTCTTGACCTGGTCGGTGCCCAGCGCGGCCACCTGGGCCGAGCCGAGGGCGCGGAACTGCTCGGTCGTGAACGCGTTCAGATCATCGCTGGCCAGACCCTTCAGCTGGGCCGAGGTCAGGCTGGCGACCTGGGCGGTGGTCAGCTGGCCGATCTGGTCGCTGGTCAGGGCGGCCAGTTGGTCGGTGCTGAACTTGCTCAGCGCGGCGGTCGACAGGGCGCGCAGATCGTCGCTTTCCAGCTTGGTGATCTGGTCGCTGGTCAGACCGGCGATCTGGGCCGAGCTCAAGGTGGCGGCCTGGGCCGTCGTCAAGGCCTGGATCTGGTCGCTGTTCAGCACACCGAGCTGGGTCGAGCTCAGGCCACGCAGGGCCACGCTGCCGATGGCGGCGAGGTCGTCGGTGGTCAGGGTCTTGACCTGGTCGGTGCCGATCGCGGCGATCTGGGCCGAGCCCAGGGCGGCGAACTGATCGGTGCGCAGCGCATTCAGGTCATCGCTGCGCAGGCCGGCGATCTGGGTCGTCGTCAGCGCATTGACCTGGCCGGTGCTGAGCGCGCCGATCTGGTCGGAGTTCAGCGCGGCGAGTTGCGCGCTGTCCAGGCCGCGCAGCGCGGCGGTGCCGATGGCACGCAGGTCATCGGTCTCCAGCGCGGCGACCTGGTCGGTCGACAGGGCCTTCAGCTGGGCCGAGCTCAGCGCGGCGGCCTGGGCGGTGCTCAGGGCGCGCACATCGTCGCTGGACAGGCCGGCGAGCTGGGCGGTGCTCAGCGAGCTGACTTGGACCGTGCTCAGCTGGCCGATCTGCTCGCTGCTCAGCGCGGCGAACTGGTCGGACGAGAAGCCGCGCAGGGTCGCGGTGGACAGGGCGCGCAGGTCATCGCTTTCCAGCTTGACGATCTGATCAGAGGTCAGGCCGGCCATCTGGCCCGAGGTCAGCGAGGCGGCCTGGGCCGTGCTCATGCCGACGATCTGGTCCGAGGTCAGCGCGCCCAGCTGGGCGGAGCCGAGGCCGCGGAAGGCCGCGGTGCTGATCGCGCCGAAGTCGTCGCTGGTCAGGGTGCGCAGCTGGTCGGTGCCGATCGCCGCGACCTGGGCCGAGCTCATCACGCGGAACTGGTCGGTAGTGAAGGCGTTCAGGTCATCGCTGGCCAGGCCCTTCAGCTGGGCCGAGCTCAGGCTGGCGACCTGGGCGGTGGTCAGGCTGGCGATCTGGTCGCTGGTCAGCGCGGCCAGCTGGTCGGTGCCGAACTTGGCCAGGGTGGCCGTGTTCAGCGCGCGCAGGTCGTCGCTTTCCAGCTTGGCGATCTGGTCGCTGGTCAGGCCGGCGATCTGGGCGGTGCTCAGCGAGGCCGCCTGGGCGGTGGTCAGCGCCTGGATCTGGTCGCTGCTCAGCACGCCGAGCTGGGTCGAGCTCAGGCCACGCAGGGCCGCGCTGCCGATGGCGGCGAGGTCGTCGGTGGTCAGGGTCTTGACCTGGTCGGTGCCGATCGAGGCCACCTGGGCCGAGCTCAGCGCACGGAACTGCTCGGTGGTCAACGCGTTCAGGTCGTCGCTGCGCAGGCCCGCCACCTGGGTGGAGGTCAGCGAATTCACCTGGCTGGTGGTCAGCGCGCCGATCTGGTCGGAGCCCAGCGCGGCCAACTGGTCGGTGCCAAGACCACGCAGCGCGCCGGTGTTCAGCGCGCGCAGGTCATCGGTCTCGAAGGCCGCGACCTGGGCGGTCGACAGGGCCTTCAGCTGGGCCGAGCTCAGCACCGCGGCCTGGGCCGTGGTGAGGGCGCGGATGTCGTTGCTGTCCAGGCCACCGAACTGGTTCGGCTGGGTGGCCAAGGCCGCGAACTGGGCGGTCGACAGCAGGGCGATCTGATCCGAGGTCAGGGCGGCGATCTGGTCGCTGGAGAAGCCACGCAGGGCGGCCGTCGACAGCGCACGCAGATCATCGCTTTCCAGCTTGGCGATCTGGTCGGAACCCAGGCCGGTGACTTGGGCCGAGGTCAGCGACGCCGCCTGTGCCGTGGTCAGGGCGACGATCTGGTCGCTGGTCAGCGCGCCGATCTGGCTGGAGCTCAGGCCACGCAGGCCGGCGGTGCTGATGGCCGACAGGTCATCGGTGGTCAGGGTCTTGACCTGGTCGGTGCCCAGGGCGCCGATCTGGCCGGAGTTCATCGCACGGAACTGCTCGGTCGTGAAGGCGTTCAGGTCATCGCTGCCCAGGCCCTTCAGTTGAGCCGAGGTCAGGCTGGCCACCTGGCCGGTGGTCAGGCTGGCGATCTGGTCGGAGCCCAGGGCGCCGAGCTGGTCGGTGCCGAGACCACGCAGCGCGGCGGTGTTCAAGGCACGCAGATCATCGCTTTCCAACTTGGCGATCTGGTCGGAAGTCAGACCGACCAGCTGGGCCGAGCCCAGCGAGGCGGCTTGCGCCGTGGTCAGCGCGACGATGCCGTCCGAGGTCAGGGCGCCGATCTGGCTCGACGAGAGACCGCGCAGGCCGGCGGTGCTGATCGAGGACAGGTCGTCGGTGGTCAGGGTCTTGATCTGATCGGTGCCCAGGGCGCCGATCTGGCCCGAACTCATCGAACGGAACTGGTCGGTGGTGAAGGCGTTCAGGTCATCGCTGGCCAGGCCGCGGATCTGGGTCGAGGTCAGCGCGTTGACCTGGTTGGTGGTCAGCGCACCCAGCTGGTCGGAGCCCAGGGCGCCGAGCTGGTCGGTACCCAGGCCACGCAGGGCGCCGGTGTTCAGCGCGCGCAGGTCATCGGTCTCGAAGGCCGCGATCTGGGCGGTGGACAGGGCCTTGAGCTGGGCCGAGGTCAGGGCCGCGGCTTGCGCCGTGGTCAGGGCACGGATGTCATTGCTGTCCAGGCCGCCGAACTGGTTCGGCAGGGTGGCCAGGGCGGCGATCTGGGCGGTCGACAGCTGGCTCAGCTGGTCGCTGGTCAGGGCGGCGATCTGGTCGCTGGAGAAGCCGCGCAGGGCCGCGGTGGACAGCGCGCGCAGGTCGTCGCTCTCCAGCTTGGCGATCTGGTCGGAACCCAGGCCGGTGACTTGGGCCGAGGTCAGCGACGCGGCCTGTGCCGTGGTCAGGGCGACGATCTGGTCGCTGGTCAGCGCGCCGATCTGGCTGGAGTTGAGACCACGCAGCGCGGCGGTGCCGATCGCGGCGAAGTCGTCGGTGGTCAGGGTCTTGACCTGGTCGGAGCCCAGGGCGCCGATCTGGCCCGAGCTCATCGCCCGGAACTGCTCGGTGGTGAAGGCGTTCAGATCATCGCTGCCCAGGCCCTTCAGTTGGGTCGAGGTCAGGCTGCTGACCTGGCCGGTCGTCAGACTGGCGAGCTGGTCGGAGGTCAGGGCGCCGAGCTGGTCGGTGCCCAGGCCACGCAGGGCCGCCGTGTTCAGGGCGCGCAGATCGTCGCTTTCCAGTTTGGCGATCTGGTCCGACCCCAGGCCCACGACCTGGGCCGAGCCCAGCGACGCGGCCTGGGCCGTCGTCAGCGCCTGGACCTGGTCGCTGGTCAGCGCGCCGATCTGGCTGGAGGTGAGGCCACGCAGGCCGGCGGTGCTGATGGCCGACAGATCGTCGGTCGTCAGGGTCTTGACCTGGTCGGTGCCCAGGGCGCCGATCTGGCCGGAGTTCATCGCGCGGAACTGCTCGGTCGTGAAGGCGTTCAGGTCATCGCTGCCCAGACCCTTCAGTTGCGCCGATGTCAGGCTGGCGACCTGGGCGGTGGTCAGGCTGGCGATCTGGTCGCTGGTCAGCGCAGCCAACTGGTCGGTGCCCAGACCTCGCAGCGAGGCAGTATTCAGTGCGCGCAGATCATCGCTTTCCAGCTTGGCGATCTGGTCGGAAGTCAGGCCGACCAGCTGGGCTGAGCCCAGCGAGGCAGCTTGCGCTGTGGTCAGCGCAACGATGCCGTCGGACGAGAGCGCGCCGACCTGGGTGGAGCTCAGGCCGCGCAGGCCGGCGGTGCCGATCGAGGACAGGTCGTCGGTGGTCAGGGTCTTGATCTGATCGGTGCCCAGGGCGCCGATCTGAGCCGAGCTCATCGCGCGGAACTGGTCGGTCGTGAAGGCATTCAGATCATCGCTGGCCAGGCCGCGGATCTGGGTCGAGGTCAGCGCATTGACCTGGTTGGTGGTCATGGCCGCCAGCTGATCGGAGCCGAGTGCGCCGAGCTGGTCGGTGCCCAGGCCGCGCAGGGCGGCGGTGTTCAGGGCGCGCAGGTCATCGGTCTCGAAGGCCGCGACCTGGGCGGTGGACAGGGCCTTCAGCTGGGCCGAGGTCAGGGCCGCGGCTTGTGCCGTGGTCAGGGCGCGGATGTCATTGCTGTCCAGACCGCCGATCTGGTTCGGCTGGGTCGCCAGCGCGGCCACCTGGGCGGTGGAGAGCTGAGCGATCTGGTCCGAGGTCAGGGCCGCGATCTGGTCGGAGCTCAGGCCGCGCAGCGCGGCGGTGGACAGGGCGCGCAGGTCGTCGCTCTCGAGCTTGACGATCTGGTCGCTGCTCAGGCCGACGATCTGGGCCGAGGTCAGGCTGGCCGCCTGAGCGGTCGTCAGCGCCTGGATCTGGTCGCTGGTCAGCGCGCCGAGCTGGCTGGACGTCAGGCCACGCAGGCCGGCGGTGCTGATGGCCGACAGGTCGTCGGTGGTCAGGGTCTTGACCTGATCGGAGCCCAAGGCACCGATCTGGCCCGAGCTCATCGCGCGGAACTGCTCGGTCGTGAAGGCGTTCAGGTCGTCGCTGCCCAGACCCTTCAGCTGGCCGGAGGTCAGCGACACGACCTGGCCGGTGGTCAGGCTGGCGATCTGGTCGGAACCGAGGGCGCCGAGCTGGTCGGTGCCCAGGCCGCGCAGGGCCGCGGTGTTCAGCGCACGCAGATCATCGCTTTCCAGCTTGGCGATCTGGTCGGAACCCAGGCCGGTGACTTGAGCCGAGGTCAGCGACGCCGCCTGAGCCGTGGTCAGGGCGACGATCTGGTCGCTGGTCAGCGCGCCGATCTGGCTGGAGCTCAGGCCACGCAGGCCGGCGGTGCTGATGGCCGACAGGTCATCGGTGGTCAGGGTCTTGACCTGGTCGGTGCCCAGGGCGCCGATCTGGCCGGAGTTCATCGCGCGGAACTGCTCGGTCGTGAAGGCGTTCAGGTCATCGCTGCCCAGGCCCTTCAGCTGCGCCGAGGTCAGGCTGGCCACCTGGCCGGTGGTCAGGCTGGCGATCTGGTCGGAGCCCAGGGCGCCGAGCTGGTCGGTGCCGAGACCACGCAGCGCGGCGGTGTTCAGGGCGCGCAGATCATCGCTTTCCAGCTTGGCGATCTGGTCGGAAGTCAGGCCGACCAGCTGGGCCGAGCCCAGCGAGGCGGCTTGCGCCGTGGTCAGCGCAACGATGCCGTCCGAGGTCAGGGCGCCGATCTGGCTCGACGAGAGACCGCGCAGGCCGGCGGTGCTGATCGAGGACAGGTCGTCGGTGGTCAGGGTCTTGATCTGATCGGTGCCCAGGGCGCCGATCTGGCCCGAACTCATCGAACGGAACTGGTCGGTGGTGAAGGCGTTCAGGTCATCGCTGGCCAGGCCGCGGATCTGGGTCGAGGTCAGCGCGTTGACCTGGTTGGTGGTCAGCGCACCCAGCTGGTCGGAGCCCAGGGCGCCGAGCTGGTCGGTACCCAGGCCACGCAGGGCGCCGGTGTTCAGCGCGCGCAGGTCATCGGTCTCGAAGGCCGCGATCTGGGCGGTGGACAGGGCCTTGAGCTGGGCCGAGGTCAGGGCCGCGGCTTGCGCCGTGGTCAGGGCACGGATGTCATTGCTGTCCAGGCCGCCGAACTGGTTCGGCAGGGTGGCCAGGGCGGCGATCTGGGCGGTCGACAGCTGGCTCAGCTGGTCGCTGGTCAGGGCGGCGATCTGGTCGCTGGAGAAGCCGCGCAGGGCCGCGGTGGACAGCGCGCGCAGGTCGTCGCTTTCCAGCTTGGCGATCTGGTCGGAGCCCAGGCCGGTGATCTGGGCCGAGGTCAGGCTGGCCGCCTGGGCGGTCGTCAGCGCCACGATCTGGTCGCTGGTCAAGGCGCCCAGCTGGGCCGAGTTCAGGCCGCGCAGGCCGGCGGTGCTGATGGCCGACAGGTCGTCGGTCGTCAGGGTCTTGACCTGATCGGAGCCCAGGGCGCCGATCTGGCCCGAGCTCATCGCCCGGAACTGCTCGGTCGTGAAGGCGTTCAGGTCATCGCTGCCCAGACCCTTCAGCTGGGTCGAGGTCAGGCTGGCAACCTGGCCGGTCGTCAGGCTGGCGAGCTGGTCGGAGGTCAGGGCGCCGAGCTGGTCGGTGCCCAGGCCACGCAGGGCGGCGGTGTTCAAGGCACGCAGGTCATCGCTCTCAAGCTTGGCGAGCTGGTCCGAACCCAGGCCCACGACCTGGGCCGAGCTCAGCGAGGCGGCCTGGGCGGTGGACAGGGCCTGCACCTGGTCGCTGGTCAGCGCGCCGACCTGGGCGGAATTGAGGCCACGCAGTGCGGCGGTGCCGATCGCGGCGAAGTCGTCGGTGGTCAGGGTCTTGACCTGATCGGTGCCGAGGCCGCCGATCTGGCCGGAGTTCATCGCGCGGAACTGCTCGGTCGTGAAGGCATTCAGGTCATCGCTGCCCAGGCCCTTCAGCTGGCCGGTGCTCAGCGAGGCGACCTGGCTGGTCGTCAGGCTGGCGATCTGGTCGGAGCCCAGGGCGCCGAGCTGGTCGGTGCTCAGGCCGCGCAGCGCGGCGGTGTTCAGGGCGCGCAGATCGTCGCTTTCCAGCTTGGCGATCTGGTCGGAGGTCAGGCCTTGCAGCTGGGCCGAGCCCAGCGAGGCGGCCTGGGCCGTGGTCAGCGCGACGATGCCGTCGGAAGACAGCGCGCCCAGCTGGGCCGAGTTCAGGCCGCGCAGGCCGGTGGTGCTGATCGAGGACAGGTCGTCGGTCGTCAGCGTCTTGATCTGGTCGGTGCCCAGGGCCGCGACCTGGCCCGAGCTCATCGCGCGGAACTGGTCGGTCGTGAAGGCGTTCAGGTCGTCGCTGGACAGGCCGCGCAGCTGGGACGAGCTCAGCGCATTGACCTGGTTGGTGGTCAGGCTGGCGAGCTGGTCGGAGGTGAGGGCGCCCAGCTGGTCGGTGCTCAGGCCGCGCAGCGCGGCGGTGTTCAGCGCGCGCAGATCGTCGCTTTCCAGCTTGGCGATCTGGTCGCTGCTCAGGCCGACGGCCTGGGCCGAGGTCAGGCTGGCGGCCTGGGCGGTCGTCAGCGCCTGGATCTGGTCGCTGGTCAGCGCGCCGATCTGGCTGGAGGACAGGCCGCGCAGCGCGGCGGTGCCGATGGCGGTCAGGTCGTCGCTGGTCAGGGTCTTCAGCTGGTCGGTGCCGATGGCGCCGATCTGGGCCGAGTTGAACAGGCGGAACTGGTCGGTGGTGAAAGCGTTCAGGTCGTCGCTGGCCAGGCCCTTGATCTGGGCGGTGGTCAGGGATACGACCTGGTTGGTACCGAGCTGGCCGATCTGGTCGCTGCTCAGGGCACCCAGCTGGTCGCTGGAGAGGGCGCGCACCGCGCCGGTGTTCAGGGCGCGCAGGTCATCGCTTTCCAGCTTGGCGATCTGGTCGGTGCGCAGGCCCAGCACCTGGGCCGAACTCAGCGTGGCGGCCTGGGCCGTGGTCAGCGCGACGATCTGGTCGGTCGTCAGCGCGGCGATCTGGGCCGAGGTCAGGCCGCGCAGCGCGCCGGTGGAGATGGCGGCCAGGTCGTCGGTCGTGACGGCCTTCAGCTGGTCGGTGCTCAGGGCGGCGATCTGGGCCGAGTTCAGCACGCGGAACTGGTCGCTGGTCAGCGCGTTCAGGTCGTCGCTGGCCAGGCTCTTGACCTGGGAGGTGGTCAGCGCGCCGACCTGGTTGCTGCTCAGCGCGGCGATCTGGTCGGAGCCCAGCGCACCCAGCTGGTCGCTGGAGAGGGCGCGCAGCGCGCCGGTGTTCAGGGCGCGCAGGTCGTCGCTTTCCAGCTTGGCGATCTGGTCGGTGCGCAGGCCGCCCATCTGGGAAGAGCTGAAGCCGCGGAACTGGTCGCTGCTCAGCGCGTTCAGGTCATCGGTGCCGAGGCCGCCGATCTGGGTGGTGGTCAGCGCGCCGATCTGGCCGGTGTGCAGGGCGCCCAGTTGGTCGGAGTTCATCGCGCCGAGCTTGTCGGTCGACAGGGCGCGGATCGCGGCCGTGTTGAAGGCGCGGATGTCCTCGCTCTGGAACTTGGCGATCTGGTCGCTGGACAGGGCGTTGATCGCGAAGGTGCCCAGCGAGAAGGCCTGGCGCGTGGTCAGCGCGGCGATCTGGTCGGAACTGAAGGCGGCCCAATCCTCCGTGGTGAGCTTGGCCAGGGTCTGGGTGGTCAGCGCAGCGATCTGAGCTGTCGAAAGATTCGGGATCAAAGAGGCCATGGTTCGCTCACTACTTGTTTATTGCTGGTTCGCCCCGACTGCTCAGAGACGGCTGGTTTGTTCAGTCCGGACCGGGCGGTTCTACGCAGCCCGGCAAGGTTACTGGTGTTCCTTCGCAGCGACCGCTTTTCGCATCGGGTCGGTCGCACGGCCCCGCCGTAATCGAGAAAAACTGCCCAGGCGCAGAGCTCCGCGGGCGCCCATCCGCGGGGGACGGGGGCCGACAAAAGCCTTGCACTTGGATCGTTTTTTCGGTGTCTGCGCGCCAAACTTGAGGCGCGGCAGGGGATGGCACCCGGCGCCGCGGGGCGACAGGCGGACGGCGGCGCTGGGGGCTGCCACCGGGTCATGGCTGGAAATCCTGCCCGGGCGGAACTGCCGGGCGGTGGGGAAGGCTCATGCCAAATCCATCACGGCTGAATGATGGCGGGATGCTAGGGGCGGGGCGCTATCGGCAATCGCGGCAAAAACTGGAGCATTTGTTGCCTAATTAATTTATGGGCCGACACATGCGGGCTGTGTAATGCGGCATCGCCCAGTCCAAGGGATGCGAGCGTTCGCCCATGCAAATCACCACCCTGATCCCCGCCTACAAGACCAAATACATGGCGGAGCTGCTGACCGGGCTGCGCACCCAGTCGCGCCTCTGCGACCGCATCATCGTCTCCGACGACAGCCCGAACGGCGAGTTCGGCGAGCTGCTGGCCTCGCCGGCGATGGCCCGGCTGCGCGGCCGCCTGCCGATCGAGCTGGTGCGCGGGCCGCGCGCCGGCGCCTACGAGAATTTCAAGCACCTGATCCGGCTCTGGGGCGGCAGTACCGAGCTGGGCCATCTGCTGCTGGATGACGACATCCTCTACCCGGACTTCTTCGACCGGCACCTGGAAGCCCATGCGCGCGGCCGCTTCGGCGCCAGCATCAGTGCGCGCTGGAACGCCAACGAACAGGGTCAGCCGATCGAGGGCATGCCGATCCCGCCGGGCGTCTGGCGTGCCGAGCAGCGCATGCTGGCGCTGGATGCCAGCGCGATGTTCGCCAGCACCGTGCCGCTGTGCCAGAACTGGTTCGGCGAGTTCTCCAACTGCCTGTTCCGCCGCGAGCATGCGGAGCTGCTGTTCACGCATGAGTTTGCCGGCGTCTCCTACGCGGGGCTGTGGGACCTGGGCTTCTTCCTGGATGTCAGCCTGCGCGAGCCGGTGGCCTATCTGCAGGAGCGGCTGGGCGCTTTCCGCACCGGTGGCGAGGGCCATTCGGCCCAGTTCTTCGGCAAACACATGAAGGCCGCGCACCTGGGCTATGCGGCGCTGGCGCGCGGCGCCCACAAGCTGGGCCGGCTGGATGAGGCGGCGGCGCGCCAGTGTTATCAGGGCATCGCGCTGGCGCTGCAGCAGCGCTATGCCGAGCAGCCCGACATGGTGCCCTTCGCGGGCCTGCTGGCGCGGCTGGCGGGCGGCGATGCCGAGGCCGGGCCGCTGTTCGAGGCGGCCTGGGGCGATTTCCTGCGCCTGCACCAGTTCTGAGGCGGGCCTGGCATGCAACAACGTTTCGAACGCCTGCGCGCCGCGATCGGCCGCAGCAACCCCTTTGAGCTGGACCATTGGGTGCGGCTGCTGCTGGTGCACTACTTCTTCCATGTCTCGGACCGCACGCGCATCGAGATCTTCGGCGAGGGCCAGCGTCTGCTGAACCTGCTGACGCCGACCCATTTCAAGGGCCAGGGTCGGCTGCGGCTGGCGAGCACGGCGGTGTTCGGCGTGCCACGCTCGCCGGGCAGCTACGGCGCCAGCTATGTCGAGGCGCGCACGCCGGACTCGCTGATCGAGATCGGGCCGGACACGGTGTTCAACAACCGCTGCGTGCTGATCTCCGAGGGCGCGGCGATCCGTTTCGGCGCGCGCTGCCTGATCGGGCCGGAGCTGCATGTGATGGACAGCAACTCGCACGACCTGGTGCTCGAGCGGCGCCGCCAGCCCGATCCGCGGCCGGCGGCGGTGGAGATCGGCGACGATGTCTTCATCGGTTCGCGCGTCACGATCCTGAAGGGCGCGAAGATCGGCGCCGGCTCGGTGATCGCGGCCGGCGCGGTCGTGCCGCCCGGCTTCGAGGCGCCGCCCCTGAGCATCATTGCCGGCAACCCGGCGGCCGTGATCGGCCGCGCGAAGACGCAGCAAGAGGAAGGCAAGTCTGCATGAACCCGATCCATCAGATTCCGGTCGTCGCGGTGTCCTACAACGCGCCGCACCTGCTGCGCGGGCTGCTGAGCTCGCTGCGGCGCTTCTACCCGAACCCGGTGCATGTGGTGGACGGTTCCGAGCCGGGGCCGGCGGCCGAGATTGCGGCCCTGGTGGCGGACTTCGAGAACGTCCAGCTGCATGCGATGGGCTACAACATCCACCATGGCCCCGGCATGGCCTGGGCGATCCAGCACCTGGGCCTGCAGGGCCGGGTGCTGTTCATGGACACCGACATCGTGGTGCTGCGCGACGGCTTCCTGGAGTCGCTGGCCGAGCAGCTGGGCCCCGAGGACTATGGCGCCGGCGGCGTGGCCTATGTGAACCGCGAGGGCTTCGACATCCCTTATGGCTATGGCGCGGTCGACTATCTGCATCCGCCCTGCATGCTGTGCAATGTCGAGGTGATGCGGCAATGGCCGCTGCCGATCAAGCATGGCGCGCCAATGGTGGCCCCGATGCTGGCCCTGCACGACGCGGGCCGCTCCGAGCTGCTGCGCAATGTGGACTGGGCCAAGAACGATGTGCTGATGGGCACGCAGAAGGTCTATGTCGACCATATCGGCATGGGCACCAGCCAGGCCACCGGCGGCTACCACCTGGAAGAATGGATGGCCGAGGTGCAGGCCAGGCAGGCCGCCGGCCAGCCCGCGCCGCCGGCTCGCGCGCCCGAGGCGCCGCCGCAGGGCCACAACCCGGACCTGCATGCGTTGATGCCGGCCACGGCCCGCGCGGTGCTGGAGGTGGGCTGCAACACCGGGGCCCTGGCCCATGTGGTGAAGCGCGAACGGCCGGACTGCCATTACCTCGGCCTGGAGCTGGACCCCAAGGCCGCCGAAATCGCGCGGCGCTACTGCGACGGCGTGGTCGCGCTGGACATCGAGGGTGGCAGCGCGAGCCTGTTCGATGAGTACCGCGACCGCGACTGCTGGGTGTTCGGCGATGTGCTGGAGCATCTGCGCGACCCCTGGAAGGTGCTGTCGCGCATCCGCAAGGTGATCCCGGCCCATGGCTGCGTGGTCGCCAGCGTGCCGAATGCGCAGCATTGGAGCCTGCAGGCGCGGCTGGCGCTGGGCGAGTTCCGCTACGAGGACACCGGCCTGCTGGACCGCACCCATTTGCGCTGGTTCACCCGCGTGACCCTGTTCGAGCTGTTCCAGTCGGCGGGCTTCCGCATCGAGGCCGGGCTGCCGCGCGTGTTCGACGAGCCGGCGCGCGAGCAGGTGTTGCCGGCGATCCGCGCGATGGCGATCGCGCTGGGCCGCGATCCGGAGGGGGCGGTGCGGGACGCGCTGCCGATGCAGTACGTGGTGCGCGCCGTCCCCGCCTGACGCTTCACTCGCCGGGCGTCGCTGCGCTCAGGCCATTCTCGAAATGCTCGCGCACCAGGCGCGCGGCGCTCTCGGCGTCGCGGCGGGCCAGCGCGGCCATCATCGCGCGGTGCTCGGCCAGCGACTCGGCCAGCCGGCCCTGCTTGAACAGCGAGTGGTGGCGGTTCAGCTTCATCACGCGGCGCAGGTCGGTGACGATCTGCTGGCGCCAGCGGTTGGCCTCGATCTCCAGGAGGCGCAGATGAAAGCGCTCATTGGTCGCGAAGAAGGCGTCGCGCTGCGCCACCTGGGTCTCCAGCTGCTCGTGCAGGGCCTGCAGCTCGGCCAGCTCGGTCGCGCTGGCGCGCTCGGCCACCCGGGCCGCGGCGTCGCTCTCCAGCAGGGCCAGCAGCTGGTAGGCCTCGCGCACATCGCGCTCGCTCATTTCGGTGACATAGGCGCCGCGCCGCACCTTCATCGTCACCAGGCCCTCGACCGCCAGCACCTTCAGCGCCTCGCGCAGCGGCGTGCGGCTGATGCCCAGCTCGGCGCAGAGCTTGAGCTCGTCGATCCAGCTGCCCGGCTCCAGCTCGCGGCCGAAGATCTGCTGGCGCAGGCGCTCGGCCACCTCCTGGTAGAGGGCGCGGGGAGCGAGCGGGGCGGTCAGGGTCATGGAGGAAGAAAGAAGCGGGCGGGGCGAAGGCGGGCGAATGGCGGCTCGAGGCCGATGGCGGATCAGATTCTAGTCAGCTTTGAATTCATAATTATGAATCACGAGTCCGGTATGATGCCCGGATCGCAGGAGCCGTCAACCATGTCCGAGTCCAAGAATCCGTCCGAGTTCGCCGCCGCCAGCCTGGAGCAATGGCACAAGGCCGCCGCCAAGTCGGCGCCGGGCGGCGATGTGGCCGCGCTGAACTGGGTGACGCCCGAGGGCCTGACGGTCAAGCCGCTCTATACCGCGGCCGACACCGCGGGCCTGCCGCATGCCGACACCCTGCCGGGCTTCGAGCCCTTCCTGCGCGGCCCGCAGGCGACCATGTACGCGGTGAGGCCCTGGACCATCCGCCAGTACGCCGGCTTCTCGACCGCCGAGGAAAGCAATGCCTTCTATCGCAAGGCGCTGGCCGCCGGCGGGCAGGGCGTGTCGGTGGCCTTCGACCTGGCCACGCACCGCGGCTACGACAGCGACCATCCGCGGGTGACCGGCGATGTCGGCAAGGCCGGCGTCGCGATCGACTCGGTGGAGGACATGAAGATCCTGTTCGACGGCATCCCGCTGGACAAGGTCAGCGTCTCGATGACGATGAATGGCGCGGTGCTGCCGGTGCTGGCCGGCTATGTGGTGGCGGCGGAAGAGCAGGGCGTGTCGCAGGACAAGCTGAGCGGGACCATCCAGAACGACATCCTGAAGGAGTTCATGGTCCGCAACACCTATATCTACCCGCCCGAGCCCTCGATGCGCATCATTGGCGACATCATCGGCTACACCGCGCGGAACATGCCGAAGTTCAACTCGATCTCGATCTCCGGCTATCACATGCAGGAAGCGGGCGCGAACCAGGCGCTGGAGCTGGCCTTCACCCTGGCCGATGGCAAGGAATATGTGAAGACGGCGATCGCCTCGGGGCTGGACGTGGACGAGTTCGCCGGGCGCCTCTCCTTCTTCTGGGCCGTCGGCATGAACTTCTATCTGGAGATCGCCAAGATGCGGGCCGCGCGCCTGCTCTGGTGCCGGATCATGAAGGGCTTCGACGCCAAGAACCCGAAGAGCCTGATGCTGCGCACCCATTCGCAGACCTCGGGCTGGAGCCTGACCGAGCAGGATCCCTACAATAATGTGGTGCGCACCACCATCGAGGCCATGGCCGCGGTGTTCGGCGGCACGCAGAGCCTGCACACCAACTCGCTGGACGAGGCGATCGCGCTGCCCACCGAGTTCAGCGCCCGCATCGCGCGCAACACCCAGCTGATCATCCAGGAAGAGACCCACATCACCAATGTCGTCGACCCCTGGGCCGGTAGCTACCTGATGGAGAGCCTGACCCAGCAGATGGCCGACAAGGCCTGGGCGCTGATCGAGGAGGTCGACGCGATGGGCGGCATGACCAAGGCGGTGGACAGCGGCTGGGCCAAGCTGAAGATCGAGGCCAGCGCGGCCGAGAAGCAGGCGCGCATCGACAGCGGCAAGGACGTGATCGTCGGCGTCAACAAATACAAGCTCGCCAAGCAGGACCCGATCGAGATCCTGGACGTGGACAACGTCAAGGTGCGGGACAGCCAGATCGCGCGCTTGAATGAGATCAAGGCCAAGCGGGATGCTGCGGCGGTCCAGGCCGCGCTGGCTGCGCTGACCGAGGCCGCACGCAGCGGCGAAGGCAATCTGCTGGATCTGGCGATCAAGGCGATCCGCCTGCGCGCCACGGTCGGCGAGGTGTCCGACGCGCTGGAGCAGGTGTTCGGCCGGCATCGCGCCGACACGCAGAAGGTCACCGGCGTCTACGCCGCGGCCTACGACAGCGCCGAGGGCTGGGCCAAGCTGCAGGACGAGATCAAGGCCTTTGCGGAGGAGCAGGGTCGCCGCCCGCGCGTGATGATCGCCAAACTGGGCCAGGACGGCCATGACCGCGGTGCCAAGGTGGTGGCGACCGCCTATGCCGACCTGGGCTTCGACGTCGACATGGGCCCGCTGTTCCAGACCCCCGAGGAATGCGCACGCCAGGCGATCGAGAACGATGTGCACGCGGTGGGCGTCTCGACCCTGGCCGCCGGCCACAAGACCCTGGTGCCGGCCATCCTGAAGGCGCTGAAGGAGCAGGGCGCGGATGACATCATCGTCTTCGTCGGCGGCGTGATCCCGCAGCAGGACTACGAGTTCCTCTATGAGTCCGGCGTCAAGGGCATCTACGGCCCCGGCACGCCGATCCCGGCCAGCGCCAAGGACGTGCTGGAGCAGATCCGCAAGTCGGTGGTGGCGGTCTGATGACGCCGGTCCAGCTGGCGCTGACGCCGGTCGCGGCCGGGGACTTCGAGGCCATGGTCGCCCTGCGCATCGCGGCGCTGCGCGAGAGCCTGGAGCGGCTGGGCCGCTTCGATGCGCAGCGCGCCCGCGAGCGCCTGGCCGCACAGTTCGAGCCGGCGGCGATGCGGCATATCGAGCGTGACGGCGAGCGCATCGGTTTCGTGACCCTGAAGCCCGCGGCCGATGGTTCGGTCAAGCTGGAACATCTCTACATCCTGCCGGGCCATCAGGGCGAGGGCATTGGTGCCTGGGCGCTGGACTGGGTCAAGCGCCAGGGGCAAGACGTGACCCTGTCGGCGCTGAAGCTCAGCGACGCGAACCGCTTTTACCTGCGCCATGGCTTCACCGCGGTTGGCGAGAGCGAGTTCGACATCGACTACCGCTGGAAGGCATCCCAGGCATGAACCTGGCCGCCGCCATCACCGGAAGCCCCGGCCCGGCCCAGCGACGCGCGATGGCCAAGGCCATCACCCTGCTGGAATCGACTCGGGCCGACCACCGCGCCCAGGCCGATGCACTGCTGACCGAGCTGCTGCCGCGCAGCGGCCGCTCGCTGCGCCTGGGCATCTCCGGCGTGCCGGGCGTGGGCAAGAGCACTTTCATCGAGGCCCTGGGCCTGGCCCTGATCGAGGCCGGGCATCGCGTCGCGGTGCTGGCGGTCGACCCCAGCAGCAGCGTCTCGGGCGGCTCGATCCTGGGCGACAAGACGCGCATGGAGCGCCTGTCGATGGACGAGCGCGCCTATATCCGCCCCAGCCCCAGCAGCGGGACCCTGGGCGGCGTGGCCGAGAAGACGCGCGAGGCGATGCTGGTCTGCGAGGCGGCCGGCTACGACCTGGTGATCGTCGAGACGGTCGGCGTCGGCCAGAGCGAGACCGCGGTGGCGGGCATGACGGACATGTACTGCCTCCTGCAGCTGCCCAATGCCGGCGACGACCTGCAGGCGATCAAGAAGGGCGTGATGGAGCTGGCCGACCTGGTCGTGATCAACAAGGCCGACCTGGATGCCGCCGCCGCGACGCGCGCGCAGGCGCAGATCGCTTCGTCCCTGCGCCTGTACGGGCTGCACGGCCATCCCGAGCATGCGCATCACGACCAGGCGATCTGGCATCCGAAGGTGATCCAGCTCTCGGCGCTGAAGGCCGATGGCATCGAACGCTTCTGGGCCGAGGTCGAGGCCTTCCGGTCCGTGCAGCAGGCCAACGGCCGCTTCGCCGCCAAGCGCCAGGCCCAGGCCCAGGCCTGGATGTGGGAGCGCATCCATGCCGGCCTGCGCGAACAGTTTTCCCGCGCGCCCGCGGTGCGCGCCGTGCTGGCCGAGACGACGGCCCAGGTATTGAATGGCTCGCTGGCGGCCTCGACCGCTGCCCGCCTGCTTCTCAGCAAATTCTCCGGAGACGAACACCATGCATGACATCCAGCAGATGCTCGAAGACAAGCGCGCCAAGGCGCGGCTGGGCGGCGGCGAGAAGCGCATCGCGGCCCAGCATGCCAAGGGCAAGCTGACCGCGCGCGAGCGGCTCGAACTGCTGTTCGACGAGGGCTCCTTCGAGGAATGGGACATGTTCGTCGAGCACCGCTGCGTGGACTTCGGCATGGAGGACAACAAGATCCCGGGCGACGGCGTCGTCACCGGCTACGGCCTGATCAACGGCCGCATCGCCTTCGCCTTCAGCCAGGACTTCACCGTCTTCGGCGGCGCGCTCAGCGAGGCCCATGCCGAGAAAATCTGCAAGGTGATGGACCAGGCGATGAAGGTCGGCGCCCCGGTGATCGGCCTGAACGACTCGGGCGGCGCGCGAATCCAGGAAGGCGTGGCGTCTCTCGGCGGCTATGCCGACGTGTTCCAGCGCAATGTGATGGCCTCGGGCGTGATCCCGCAGATCAGCATGATCATGGGCCCCTGTGCCGGCGGCGCGGTCTACTCGCCGGCGATGACCGACTTCATCTTCATGGTGAAGGACTCGTCCTATATGTTCGTCACCGGCCCCGAGGTGGTGAAGACCGTGACGCATGAGGAGGTCACGGCCGAGGAGCTGGGGGGCGCGTCCACCCACACGGGAAAAAGCGGCGTCGCGGACCTGGCCTTCGAGAACGATGTCGAGGCGATCCTGATGCTGCGGCGCTTCTTCAACTACCTGCCGCTGAACAACCGCGAAAAAGCGCCGACGCGCCCGAGCGGCGACCCCGGCAGCCGCCTGGACCTGTCGCTGGACACCCTGGTGCCGGACAACCCGAACAAGCCTTACGACATGAAGGAGCTGATCCTGAAGGTCGTCGATGACGGTGACTTCTTCGAGCTGCAGCCCGACTACGCCAAGAACATCCTGACCGGCTTCGCCCGCATGGAGGGCCAGACGGTGGGCATCGTCGCCAACCAGCCGCTGGTGCTGGCCGGCTGCCTGGACATCAAGAGCAGCATCAAGGCGGCGCGCTTCGTGCGCTTCTGCGACGCCTTCAACATCCCGGTGATCACCTTCGTCGACGTGCCCGGCTTCATGCCCGGCACCTCGCAGGAGTACGGCGGCATCATCAAGCATGGCGCCAAGCTGCTCTATGCCTATGCCGAATGCACGGTGCCCAAGGTGACCGTGATCACCCGCAAGGCCTACGGCGGCGCCTACGACGTGATGAGCTCCAAGCATCTGCGCGGCGATGTCAACTTCGCCTGGCCGAATGCGGAGATCGCGGTGATGGGCGCCAAGGGCGCGGTGGAGATCATCTTCCGAGAGGACAAGGGCGATCCAGCCAAGCTGGCTGCCAAGGAGGCCGAGTACAAGGCCCGCTTCGCCAACCCCTTCGTCGCCGGCGCGCGCGGCTTCATCGATGACGTGATCCAGCCGCATGAGACCAGGAAGCGCATCTGCCGCTCGCTGGTGATGCTGAAGGACAAGAAGCTGGACAACCCGTGGCGCAAGCACGGCAATATCCCGCTCTGAGATCCGACCTGGGAGCAACACCATGATGTCAGCACCGAAGCTTTTTGCCGTCTCCATATTAACCTGGCGTCGTGCGCTCGGCCTGGCAGTCGTAGTGCTCGGCGCGGTGACGTCGGCGCAGGCGGGCACGATCAAGGATGCAGGCAGCGGATGCGCCGTCGTCGCGCAGGGCTATCTGGCGAGCAACGACTACTTGTTCCAGTACCAGGGCGCCTGCAAGAACGGCCTGGCGGAGGGCAAGGGGCGCGCGGCCTGGACTCTGCGCCATGCCCCTAGCAAGCAGGTTGTCTGGGAAGGGCGATTCAGCGGCGGCGTCTATCTGCCGGCGCCGGATGCCGGCCTGAGCGCACGCGAATGGGGGCGTGACGCCGCGCTGTTCGATCTCGGCCCCTTGCCCGCGCTCGACGGCCTGCCCGCGACGCGGCTCAAGGTGGATGCGCGCGGCGACCTGACCGATCATCCCGACCCCTGCCAGCCGCGCACGCTCTGGGTCGTCAACGCGCCGATGGCCGCGATGGCGGAGGAGCGCAATGCCGAGGCCCTGCTGCGCTCGGCGGTCGACAAGCTGAAGGCGCGCTGCGGGAGCGAGTTGGGCCGCAAGGGCGACCCGACGCGCTCGGAATCGCAGCGCCAGCGCCTGAGCGTGCGCAGCGTGTTTACGCCCGATCTCGAAACCGACCGCTTCGGCAACCCGATCAGCGTGGTGGCCGAGGCCCATGTGTCAACGGTCGCCGGCGAGGCCCTACAGCATTACACGAACAGCGCCGCGCTGCAGCAGCGCCAGCAGCAGGCCAAGCAGCAGCGACAGGGCGAGCAGGAGGGTAATCAGCGCCGCCTGCGCGGCTTCTTCCAGCAGCACCAGGCCCAGGGTTGGGCCAGCCTGAGCGACATCGCGCAGAACCCGTTCCGCTACGAGGGGCGGGTGGTGGTGACGCAGGTGCAGCTCGAAGAGGTGCTGAGCGCCAAGCAGGCCACGGTGAGCGCGCGCGACACCGGTCATCGCTATGGATCCGTCTATGCCGTGCTGGACGGCGAGGGCCTGGCCCAGTGGAAGCCCGGCGCCCGATTGCTGGCGGTGCGCGTGCAGGGGCGGCGCGGCGAGCAGCCCTTCAAGGATGCCGCCCAGCTGCAGCTAGTGGCCGCCCAGGCCTGCGCGGAAGCGGATTGCGGCGATTGGCTGCGCCTGCCGACACCGTTAAGCGATGGGCAGATCCCGTGACCGAAGGTATAGCACCCATGTCCAAGAACTTGTTGACCTCAAGCAGCCGTGCCGCGGTCATTGCCGGAGCCCCTCATGTTTAAGAAGATTCTCATCGCCAACCGGGGTGCTCGCGCCACAGGCGCGGTCGCGTCAGCGACAAATTGCATGGTGACCGGCGCAGCCGGGCATGCAGGCGAGTTCACCCCGGGAGCCAAGAATGTTTAAGAAGATCCTCATCGCCAACCGGGGTGAAATCGCCTGCCGCGTCATCAAGACCGCCCGGAAGATGGGCATCAAGACGGTGGCCGTCTATTCCGAGGCCGACAAGGACGCCCGCCATGTCGAGCTGGCCGACGAGGCCGTGCTGCTGGGACCGGCGCCCTCGCGCGAGTCCTATCTGGTGGCCGACAAGATCATCGCCGCCGCCAAGAGCACCGACGCCGAGGCCATCCACCCGGGCTACGGCTTCCTGTCCGAGAACGAGGACTTCGCACGCCGCGTCGAAGAGGAGGGGCTGATCTTCATCGGCCCCAAGCACTACAGCATTGCGGCGATGGGCGACAAGATCGCCTCGAAGAAGCTGGCCAACGAGGCCAAGGTCAACACCATCCCGGGTCACAACGAGCCGATCCTGACGCCCGAGGCGGCCGTCGAGATCGCCCAGGGCATCGGCTACCCGGTGATGATCAAGGCCAGCGCCGGCGGCGGCGGCAAGGGCCTGCGCGTAGCCTTCAACGACAAGGAGTGCTTCGAGGGTTTCAGCAGCTGCCGCAACGAGGCCAGGAACAGCTTCGGCGACGACCGCGTCTTCATGGAGAAGTTCGTCGAGGAGCCGCGCCATATCGAGATCCAGGTGCTGGGCGATGGCCAGGGCAATGTGGTCTACCTGTGGGAGCGTGAATGCTCGATCCAGCGCCGCCACCAGAAGGTGATCGAGGAGGCGCCCAGCCCCTTCATCTCCGAGGCGACCCGGCAGGCCATGGGCGAGCAGGCGGTGGCGCTGGCCAAGGCCGTGAAGTACCAGAGCGCCGGCACGGTGGAGTTCGTGGTCGGAAAGGATCAGGGCTTCTACTTTCTGGAGATGAACACCCGGCTGCAGGTGGAGCATCCAGTGACCGAATGCATCACCGGGCTGGACCTGGTCGAGCAGATGATCCGCGTCGCCGCGGGCGAGGCGCTGTCCTTCAAGCAGCAGGACATCAAGCGCGAGGGCTGGGCGATCGAGTGCCGCATCAATGCCGAGGATCCCTTCCGCAACTTCCTGCCCTCGACCGGCCGCCTGGTGAAGTACCAGCCGCCCGAGACCTCGATGGAGCAGGGCGCGCCCGAACGGCGCTTCGGCGTGCGCGTCGATACCGGCGTCTACGAGGGCGGTGAGATCCCGATGTTCTATGACTCGATGATCGCCAAGCTGATCGTGCACGGCCAGGACCGCGCCGAGGCGATCGCCAAGATGCGCGAGGCGCTGAACGGCTTCGTGATCCGCGGCATCTCCAGCAACATCCCCTTTCAGTCGGCCCTGCTGGCGCATCCGGACTTCGGCTCGGGCAATTTCAACACCGGCTTCATCGCCCAGCATTACGCCGGTGGCTTCAAGGCCGAGGATGTGCCGCATGACGATCCGGACTTCCTGGTCGCGCTGGCCGGCTTCATCCGCCGCAAGGCGCGCGAGCGCGAGGCCGGCATCACCGGCCAGTTGCCCGGCCATGAGGTGAAGATCGGGCACGACTATGTGGCCCTGGTCCATGAGGGCGGCGGCAAGAGCAGCCGCCATGCGTTGCATATCGACGAGTTCGTCGGTCACCTGGGCGAGGCCCAGGTCCGCGTCGGCGAGCGCAGCTACCGCATCGTCAGCGCCTCGCGCCTGAACGACATCCGCATCGCCGGCACGGTCAACGGCCGGCCCTTCACCGCCCAGGCCGAGCGCGGTACGCCGAAGAACCCACTGGCCTACCGTATCCAGCACAACGGCCGCGCGATCGAGGTGACCGTGCTGTCGCCGCGCGCCGCCGAGCTGCAGACCCTGATGCCCTACAAGGCGCCGCCCGATACCAGCAAGCAGCTGCTGTCGCCGATGCCGGGCCTGCTGGTCCAGGTCGCGGTGCAGCCGGGCCAGTTGGTGCAGGCCGGCGAGCGCCTGGCGGTGATCGAGGCGATGAAGATGGAAAACATCCTGACCGCCGAGCGCGATGTGAAGGTCGCCGAGGTGCTGGCGAAGACGGGCGAGAGCCTGTCGGTGGATCAGCCGATCCTGAGATTTGAATAGCCCACCCCCTACCGGCTTTGCCGGCCCCCTCAAGGGGGCGCGCCCGCAGGCCCGGCATAGCCGGATCCTCGGGCGCCGCTGAGTTGCGACCTCGGCCCGCTAGCTTTGGACTGTCTGCTCAAGCAAGGAATGAAATGACAAACAAGCCCTACAAGATCCTCGGCATCCAGCAGATCGCGATCGGCGGTCCCGACAAGCAGGCCCTGCGCAAGCTGTGGGTCGATGTGCTGGGCCTCGAAGTCACCGGCAACTTCGTCTCCGAGCGCGAAAACGTCGACGAGGACATCTGCGCGATCGGCAGCGGGCCGCACAAGGTCGAGATCGATCTGATGCAGCCGCTGGATCCCGAGAAGAAGCCGGCCGTGCATGCCACGCCGCTGAACCATGTGGGCCTGTGGGTGGACGACCTGCCCAGGGCGGTCGAGTGGATGACGGCCCACGGCGTGCGTTTCGCGCCGGGTGGCATCCGCAAGGGCGCGGCCGGCTACGACATCTGCTTCATCCATCCGAAGAGCAACGACGAGTTCCCGATCGGGGGCGAGGGCGTGCTGATCGAGCTGGTGCAGGCGCCGCCGGAGGTGGTGGCGGCGCTGGCTTGACAGCTCTTGAGAACCGGTCGCTGCCCCCGAGTCAGGGGCGGCCCGATGGCAGTTCCAGCAAGGGAGCGAAAGGGGCGGCGAGCGGCTCGCCGACAAACACCCCCTGGCCCGGCCAGGCGACGCTCTTCCAATAGGCCTCCAAGGCCGTGGCGCCCTGCATATAGCTGCGCGTCAGCAGACGCGGATGGGGGAACTTGGCGTTGTAATTGCAGGGCTCGGTGACCGTCCCATAGCTCGCAGTGGCACCGGACTCGATCCATTCGAGCGCGCTCATCTGTCCGCTGCCCGGCGCCGCATCCAGCCGGCCGCCGAACGAGGTCAGGTGATCGGCTAGGGCTCCGGGGCGCCATTGAACTTGGTTCAGGCCGTCCACGCGAGTGAGACCGGTCTGGTAGATCAGCACCTCGGAAATCGGCGCCTGGGTGTAGCCGCTGTTCAGGCTTTCGCGTTGGACCGTCAGCCCCCAGGGGCCGATGGGGCCCGCTGCTGGGAAATCGCCCTGGCGTACATTGCGAAAACCATCCCAGGTCTTGATGAAGTAGGCCTTGGCCGAGGGCAGGTGGTCGGCGGGCATGCTCTGGTCGGCCGCGATGCCGCGATCGATCAATGCCTTGGCGCTCTCGATGCTGCGGGCCGCGATCAGCATGCTGGGCCGCTGGCCGATGTCGGTGAACGGCATGGCACCGGTGTAGCTGAAGTAGGGCGATGCCTTGCTCACCGTGCAGGCATGCGGGCTGCTGCAGATCTCGGGCTGAAAGCCCATGGTCAGGGCCGAGGTGATTGAGTTGCATTCGACCGCATAGGGCTTGACCCATGCCAGCGCCAGGCCCTGAACCGTGTCGGGCAGGCGGCTTCTCAGCTCGGAGGCCAGGGCTTCGAAGCTGGCCCGGCTGATCGTCGTCGTGGTCGGCAAGCCGACCCGGACGATGTTGGCCTCGGGTATGCCTCGGCGGCTGGCGTAGTACTCGCCGACGCTGACCGAATAGGGGTCGTTGGTGTTGATGACCAGACCCAGTCCTTCCGCCGTGATCCGCCCTACGGCAGGGCTGGCCGAAGCCAGCGCGGCGTAATGGGAGACGATGGCCTGGATCTCCGGTGTCTCCGGGTCGTCAGTGCTGACCGCATGGTTCTTGGCGGATACCGCCACCACATGGCCGCTGCTCGTGTCCAGCGTGAGGTCGATGTCGCTCAGATGGCTGGCGTGATGGCCCGCCGAGGTAACGGGAACGGGGCGTCCGGCGCGGTTGTTGACGTTGCACGAGTAGGCCAGGTGAGTACCTCCGGAGACTACCAGGTCGATTTCGGGATCCAATCGGCCGACGATATCCACGATCGGGCCGGAGAGTCCGTTGCAGGCATTGCTTGAACCACCGCCGGCGACAAGCCCGCCCTCATGGACGAGCAGGACGATGCTCTTGACTCCCTGGGCCAGGATGCCGGGCACCAGGGCGTTGGCCGTTTCGGCCTCGTCCCAGAACTCCAGACCGGCCATGCCGGTGTCCGGCACATGGGCCGGGGTGCTCCGGCGAGCGATGCCGATCACGGCGATCTTGTGACCCATGAATTCCTTGTAGCCTACGGCGGGCAGCCAGGGCTTATGACTGGTGGTGTCGATGACGTTGGCGGCCAGAAGCTGGAAGGCGGCACCGGCGAACTGGCCATCGGGACGCCGGTCGGCCGACCGGCCCCGTCCGGAGAAGCCGCTGCTCGGGTGGTTGCCGCCCTGTTGTAGCCGCAGTAGCTCGTCCCGACCT
The DNA here is from genome assembly GCF_015624425.1 of Roseateles sp. DAIF2. NCBI lineage: Bacteria > Pseudomonadati > Pseudomonadota > Betaproteobacteria > Burkholderiales > Sphaerotilaceae > Roseateles > Roseateles sp. DAIF2. The sequence continues at coordinate 2,893,366 of NZ_CP049919.1, forward strand.
CCGTCGTACTCGTGAACGCCGGTGACGGCAAAGTCGATGCCGATGCGATTCATCACCTCGATGGTCGGCTCGTCCCTGAACAGGGCCGAGCTCAAGGGGCTGGCGCCGAACAGATCTCCCGCGGAGACGACTGCGTGCAGCGGGTTGGCGGCTTTCAAGGCTCGAATTCGGCTTGCCAGGCGAGCCGCGCCGGGGTTGCTTGCCGCGCCTTCTCCGGCCTTGATCGCCCCATGGAAATCGTTGAAGGCGATCAGCTTGACCATCAGTCGGTTGCCGACGCCCGATGCCTGCGCCGCGCTCATCAGTCGATCGCGCTCATCAAGGCTGATCAGACTGTCCTTCAGCAGGCCGTTGAAAACCTTACCGGCATGGTCCAGGAATGCCTGCTGGCTGCCCCAAGGCTGCTCGTCGTCAAGCAGGTCATCGATGGTGCATTTGCCATCGACCGCCCGGTTGTGGATGGCGGAGTCGTAGGTGCCAAACCGAACGGTCGGCGAGCCGTCCGGCGTCGCGCAATCGGCTGCAGCGCGGATCGGCAGGAGGGCTGCCAGCAGAAGGGCCGCGCAGGCAAGAGACTTGTTGTTGGGCATGGAGCTTCGGCGGATGATGTCGAAGCGCTTCAGCTTAGTGTCGGGCGATGACGCGCCGCCCAGCGGCCGAGGTGCCGCCGATGAGTCGAAGGAGCTACCGGCGGCGGCTGGCTGCGCTCATGCCGGGCCTGAGCTCGTCTCGGCGGGATTCTGCCGCAGTTGGGTGATATTTCGCGTGCCGCGAAGGCTCTGTTTGTATTTGTCGGAGAATGCATGTCTCCACGAAGACTACAGTGCGGCATGAATCCCCATCAAGCCTCCTTTCTGCGACGCCGTCCGCTGATGCAGCGGCTGCTAATGATGACCCTGGGCCTGGCGCTGATCGGCGGCCAGCCCGCGCTGGCGACGCCGGACAAGCGCTGGCCGCAGCGCCCGCTGACCTGGATCGTGCCCTTTCCGGCCGGCAGCGCCACCGACCAGCTGGCCCGCGTGGTGGCCGAGCATGTGGGCAAGGCCGCCGGCCAGTCCATCGTGGTCGACAACAAGCCCGGCGCAAACGGCACCCTGGGTACCGGCCAGGCCGCCAAGGCCTCAGCCGACGGCTACAGCTTCCTGATCGCCACCAGCACCACGCATGCGGCCAACGCTTCGCTGTACCGCCGCCTGCCCTACGACCCGATCAAGGACTTCGTGCCGGTGACCCGCCTGGGCGAGATCCCCTTCATCATGCTGGTCAACCCGGCGGTGCCGGCCGACACGGCCGACAAGCTGGTGGCCCATATCAAGGCCAATCCGGACAAGCTGGCCTGGGGCTCGGGCTCCAGCGGCAGCCTGATTCCCGGCCATGCCTTCGTGCATGCCCACAAGCTGGCGATGATCCATGTGCCCTACAAGGGCGTGCAGCCGGCGATGACGGATGCGATCGGCGGCCAGATCCAGCTGGTGTTCGGCGACCTGGCCTCCGGCGTGCCCCAAGTCAAGGCCGGCAAGCTGCGCGCGCTGGCCGTGACCTCGGCCAAGCCCCATCCGATGCTGCCGGGCGTGCCGCCGATGACCCAGGGCGCCGCGCCGGGCTTCGAGATGACCGCCTGGTTCGCGATGTACGCGCCCGCCGGCACGCCCGAGCCGATGGTCGCGAAGATGAACCAATGGGTGCGCGCGGCGCTGAGCGACAAGGGCGTGCAGGCCAGGCTGGCGCCCTCGGGCTTCGAGCTGACGCCCAGCACGCCGGCCGAACTGGGCGTCTATGCCGCCAAGGAAACGGTCAAATGGGCCAAGGCGGTGCAGGCCGCCGGCATTGCGCCCGAGTAAAAAAGCACCAAGCTACCGCCACCTCCAATGCGCCTGGACCTGACCACCCTGAACCTCGTGCTGGCGATCGAGCAGAACCGCTCGATCACCCGCGGGGCGGAGCGTGAGCATCTGGCGCTGGCGGCGGCGAGCAAGCGCCTGTCGGACCTGGAGGCGCGCCTGGGCGTGCAGCTGTTCGAGCGCCGCGCGCGCGGCGTCGAGCCGACCGAGGCCTGCCGCGCCCTGGTGCGCCATATCCGCTCCCTGCATGCCTCGCTGCATGCGCTGGAGAGCGAGGTGATGGAGTTCGCGCGCGGCATCAAGGGCCATCTGCGCATCGTCGCCAATGCCGGCTCGATCGCCGAATGCCTGCCACCGGATCTGGCCGCCTTCAGCCAGGCCCATCCGCAGATCCGCATCAGCCTGGAAGACCTGACCAGCGCCGAGGCGCAGGCGGCCGTCGCCGAGGGCAGGGCGGATGTGGCGGTGTTCACCCCGCCGCTGCTGGACAACCGGCTGCAGACCTGGACCTACCGGGCAGCGCGCCTGGCGGTGCTGGTGCCGCGCCAGCATGCGTTGGCGCGCCAGGCCGCGGTCAGCTTTGATGCGCTGCTGGACTACGATCTGATCGGCCTGCATGCCGGCGCCAGCGCCCAGGAGCTGATGCGCGAACAGGCGCTGGCGCGCGGCCGCACGCTGAACGCGCGGCTGCAGGTGCGCGGCTTCGATGCGATCGCCCAACTGGTCGAAGCTGGCCTGGGCGTGGCGGTGCTGCCGCAGGCGCCGGCCGAGCGCTTCGCCAAGGTGTTCGCGGTGAAGATGCTGCGCCTGGATGAAGCCTGGGCGCAGCGCGACTATGTTCTGGGTGTGGCGCGCGCCGAGCGCCTGCCCACCGTCGTGCAACGTTTCGTCGACGCGCTATGCCCGGCGAGCAGGAACGACGATCCAATGATGAAGACCAAGAGGTAAGCCAGCCATGACAGCACGCACCCTTTACGACAAGCTCTGGGATGAGCATGTGGTCCACACCGAGGAAGACGGCACGGCCACGCTCTACATCGACCGCCATCTGGTGCATGAGGTCACCAGCCCGCAGGCCTTTGAGGGCCTGGATCTGGCCGGCCGCAAGGTCTGGCGCCTCTCGGCCAATCTGGCGGTCAGCGACCACAACGTGCCGACCACCGACCGCAGCGAAGGCATCGCCGACCCGGTCTCGCGCCTGCAGGTCGACACCCTGGACAAGAACTGCGACCGCTTTGGGCTGACCCAGTTCAAGATGAGCGACAAGCGCCAGGGCATCGTCCATGTGATCGGCCCGGAGCAGGGTGCCACCCTGCCGGGCATGACGGTCGTCTGCGGCGACAGTCACACCTCCACGCATGGCGCCTTCGGCGCGCTGGCGCACGGCATCGGCACCTCCGAGGTGGAGCATGTGCTGGCCACCCAGACCCTGCTGGCCAAGAAGGCCAAGAACATGCTGATCAAGGTCGAGGGCCAGGTCATGCCCGGCGTCGGCGCCAAGGACATCGTGCTGGCCATCATCGGCAAGATCGGCACGGCCGGCGGCACCGGCTACACGATCGAGTTCGGCGGCTCGGCGATCCGCGCGCTCTCCATGGAAGGCCGCATGACCGTCTGCAATATGGCCATCGAGGCGGGCGCGCGCGCCGGCCTGGTGGCGGTGGACGAGACGACGATCAATTACGTCAAGGGCCGCCCCTTCACGCCCACGGGCGTGGAATGGGAGCAGGCCGTGGCCTACTGGCGCGGCCTGCACTCGGACGCCGGCGCCGTGTTCGACAAGGTGGTCGAGCTGGACGCCACCCAGATCAAGCCGCAGGTCACCTGGGGCACCAGTCCCGAGATGGTGCTGTCGATCGAGGACCGGGTGCCGGATCCCGACAAGGAAAAGGACGCCGTCAAGCGCGGCGCGATCGAGCGGGCGCTGAGTTATATGAATCTGGAGCCCAACAAGGCCCTGGCCGACATCCGCATCGACAAGGTCTTCATCGGCTCCTGCACCAACAGCCGCATCGAGGACATGCGCGAGGCCGCCGCCGTCGTGCGCCGCCTGGGCGGCAAGATCGCCAGCAACGTCAAGCTGGCCCTGGTGGTGCCGGGATCGGGCCTGGTGAAGGAACAGGCCGAGCGCGAAGGCCTGGACCAGGTCTTCAAGGCCGCCGGCTTCGAGTGGCGCGAGCCGGGTTGCTCGATGTGCCTGGCGATGAACGCCGACCGGCTGGAGCCGGGCGAGCGCTGCGCCTCCACCAGCAACCGCAATTTCGAAGGGCGCCAGGGCGCCGGCGGCCGCACCCATCTGGTCAGCCCGGCGATGGCCGCCGCGGCCGCGATGCAGGGCCATTTCGTCGACGTCCGTCGCATTGCCTGAGGAAACCGAGATCATGGAAAAGTTCACCGTGCACAAGGGCCTGGTGGCCCCGATGGATCGCGACAATGTCGACACCGACGCGATCATCCCCAAGCAGTTCCTGAAGTCGATCAAGCGCAGCGGCTTCGGCCCGAACCTGTTCGACGAATGGCGTTACCTGGACCATGGCGAGCCCGGTCAGGACCCGGCCAGCCGCAAGCCGAATCCGGACTTCGTGCTGAACCAGCCGCGCTATGCCGGCGCCTCGGTGCTGATCGCGCGCCAGAACTTCGGCTGCGGCTCCAGCCGCGAGCATGCGCCCTGGGCGCTAGAGCAGTACGGCTTTCGCGCGCTGATCGCGCCCAGCTTTGCCGACATCTTCTTCAACAACTGTTTCAAGAACGGCGTGCTGCCGATCGTGCTGCCCGAGGCCCAGGTCGCCCAGTTGTTCGACGAGGTCTTCGCCTTCCCCGGCTACCAGCTGACCGTGGACCTGGAGCGCCAGGTGGTCGTGAAGCCGGACGGCGCCGAGCTGGCCTTCGAGGTCCAGCCCTTCCGCAAATACTGCCTGCTCAACGGCTTCGACGACATCGGCCTGACCCTGCGCCACGCTGACAAGATCAAGGCCTATGAGGCCGAGCGCATCGCCAGCAAGCCCTGGCTCAATAATCGTTTGATTGGATAAGAAGATGAAGATCGCAGTTCTGCCCGGTGATGGCATCGGCACCGAAATCGTCGCCGAGGCCGTCAAGGTCCTGAATGTGCTGGACCTGCCGCTGACCCTGGAAAGCGCACCGGTCGGCGGCGCCGCCTACGAGGTAGCCGGCCATCCGTTGCCGGACTCGACCCTGCAACTGGCCAAGGATGCCGACGCGGTGCTGTTCGGCGCCGTCGGCGACTGGAAGTACGACAAGCTGGACCGTCCGCTGCGCCCCGAGCAGGCCATCCTGGGCCTGCGCAAGCACCTGGGCCTGTTCGCCAACTTCCGTCCGGCCATCTGCTACGAGCAGCTGACCCATGCCTCCAGCCTGAAGCCCGAACTGGTCGCCGGCCTGGACATCCTGATCATCCGCGAGCTGACCGGCGATATCTATTTCGGCCAGCCGCGCGGCCGCCGTACCGCGGTGGACGGGCATTTTCCGGGCGCGGAAGAGGCCTTCGACACCATGCGCTATTCGCGCCCGGAGATCGAGCGCATCGCCCATGTCGCCTTCCAGGCCGCGCGCAAGCGCAACAAGAAGGTGACCTCGGTCGACAAGGCCAATGTGCTGGAGACCTTCCAGTTCTGGAAGGATGTGGTCACCGAGGTCCACAAGGACTATCCGGACGTCGAGCTGGAGCATATGTACGTGGACAACGCCGCGATGCAGCTCGTCAAGGCGCCGAAGAAGTTCGACGTGGTTGTCACCGGCAATATGTTCGGTGACATCCTGTCGGACGAGGCGGCGATGCTGACCGGCTCGATCGGCATGCTGCCCTCGGCCTCGTTGGACAAGAACAACAAGGGCCTGTACGAACCCAGCCATGGCAGCGCGCCGGATATCGCGGGCAAGGGGATCGCCAATCCTTTGGCTACAATCCTCTCCGCTGCCATGATGCTCAAGTTCTCCCTCAATCAGCCCGAAGCCGCCGCTCGTATCGAGCAGGCGGTGCAGTCCGTGCTGGCCCAGGGTCTGCGTACTGCGGACATCTGGAGTGAGGGCACTCACAAAGTGGGCACGCGCGAGATGGGTGATGCCGTGGTTGCGGCCATCACCACCACCAAAACCATTAAGGGCTAGTTCAGCTCCGGTTCGTCTCGCCCCTACACCCCCAGGCGAACGAGCCGGGGGAAGAAGAGTCTCAAGTTTTTTCTTGTTGAACTTTTGTTAGGGCGATAGAGGTATCACGATGACGACATTGGTTGGACTGGTTGGCTGGCGCGGCATGGTGGGCTCCGTGCTCATGGACCGCATGCAGGCCGAGCGCGATTTCGATCTGATCGAGCCGCTGTTCTTCAGCACCTCGAACGCGGGCGGCGCCGCCCCCGCACAGGCGAAGAACGAGACGAAGCTGCAGAACGCCTTCGATCTCGAGCAGCTCAAGCGCTGCGAGATCATCATCACCTGCCAGGGTGGCGACTACACCAACGAGGTGTTCCCCAAGCTGCGCGCCACCGGCTGGAACGGCCACTGGATCGACGCGGCCTCGTCGCTGCGCATGAAGGACGACGCCGTCATCGTGCTCGACCCGGTCAACATGCCGGTGATCAAGGACGCGCTGGCCAAGGGCCAGAAGGACTGGATCGGCGGCAACTGCACCGTCTCCTGCATGCTGATGGGCGTCGGCGCGCTCTACAAGGCCGGCCTGGTCGAGTGGATGAGCACCCAGACCTACCAGGCGGCCAGCGGCGGCGGCGCGCAGCATATGCGCGAGCTGCTGACCCAGTACGGCACGCTCAACGCCGAGGTCAAGGCGCTGCTGGACGACCCGAAGAGCGCGATCCTGGAGATCGACCGCAAGGTCATCGCCAAGCAGCGCAGCCTGTCTGCCGACGAGACCGCCAATTTCGGTGTGCCGCTGGGCGGCTCGCTGATCCCCTGGATCGACCGCGACCTGGGCAACGGCACCTCCAAGGAAGAGTGGAAGGGCATGGCCGAGACCAACAAGATCCTCGGCATCGGCGAAGGCTTCGGCTCGCCGGCGATCCCGGTGGACGGCTTCTGCGTGCGCGTCGGCGCGATGCGCTGCCACAGCCAGGCCCTGACCTTCAAGCTGAAGAAGGACGTGCCCCTGGCCGACATCGAGGCGATGATCGCCGCCGACAACGAATGGGTGAAGGTGGTGCCGAACAACCGCGAGGCCACCCTGCAAGACCTGACCCCAGTGGCGGTGACCGGCACCATGACCATCCCGGTCGGCCGCATCCGCAAGTTGGCGATGGGTCCGGAATATCTCGGCGCCTTCACGATCGGCGACCAGTTGCTGTGGGGCGCGGCCGAGCCGCTGCGCCGCATGCTGCGCATCCTGCTGGATCGCTGAGCTCCGGGTTATCCCCCGACGGTCGTTGCCGGCAAGCCACATGCCTGTAACGACCGGTGAATCAGCCGGGTCTCCCTGGCTGATTTCAGCCTTTGCGTGAGGTCCTGAGCGTATATGCTTGATGCTGTTGTGATTTCGGATCGCAAGACGCCAGGAAAACAGCCATGACAAATGCTGTTGGGAACACAAGAACAGTCGTCAAGACAGGCGGACACCGGAGGGTGCCCGCCTTGTTGCTTTGGGGGATGCCTTGAAACTGAATCGTAGCGCTCGTTTTGCCCTGACCCATGTGGCCGTGGCTGCCCTGGGACTGGCCAGCACGGCTTCCTGGGGCCTGGGACTGGGCCGTTTGACCGTGCAGTCGGCGCTGGGCGAGACCCTCAAGGCAGAGATCGACGTCAGCTCCCTGACGCCCGAGGAGGCCGGCACCCTGAAGGTGCGCATCGCACCACCCGAGTCCTATCGCTCCAGTGGCGTCGAATACAACTCGGTGCTGACCAGCACCCAGGTGCAGCTGACGCGCCGCAGCGATGGCCGTCAGGTGCTGCGCATCAACAGCGACCGCGCGGTGCAGGAACCCTTTGTCGATGTGATCCTGGAGCTGTCCTGGGCCAGCGGCCGACTGGTGCGCGAATACACGCTGCTGTTCGATCCGCCGAACCTGGCCCGCCCCGCACCGCCCGCCGAGCCGGTGACGCCGGCCGTGGCCGCCGCCGCGCCGGTGCCGCCCTCGGCACCATCTGAGGCCCGCCCGATTGCCGCCGCACCGCGTGCGCCGGCAGCACCGGTCGTGGCCGCCGCCCCGGCACCCCGGCCCGCGCCGCCGGCGCCCGCGCCCGCGCCGACCGAATCCCCGCGCGCCGCCGCACCGAAGCCGGCACCCGCGCCGGCCACCGCCAGCGGGCCGGGCGAATACAAGGTCCGCGCCGGCGACACCCTGTCGCGCGTGGCCAACCGCACCAAGCCGGTCGGCATCTCGCTGGACCAGATGCTGGTGGGCCTGTTCCGCAGCAACCCGGACGCCTTCATCGGCGACAACATGAACCGGCTGAAGTCCGGCGTCGTGCTGCAGGTGCCCGGCAGCGACACCCTGTCCAGCGTCTCGACCGACGAGGCGCGCCAGGTCATCCAGGCCCAGAGCGCCGATTTCGGCGCCTACCGCCAGCGCCTGGCCAGCGGCGCGCCCGAGCTGCGCCTGGACGAGAGCCAGCGCAAGGCCAAGGGCCAGGTGCAGGCAGCCGTCGAGGACAGGAAGCCCGCCGCCGCGCCCAGCCCCGACAAGCTGACCCTCAGCAAGGCCGGCAAGCCGGGCGCCGCAGCGTCCGAGGCCAAGCTGTCCAAGGAAACCGAGAAGAAGGCCGACGCCGCCCGCGTGGCCGAGCTGACCCGCAATGTGGAGGAGCTGAAGAAGCTCTCCAGCGAGACCAAGCCCGCCGGCGGCAGCGCCACGACCGGGCCCGCCGCGGCCCCGGCCGCGACGCCGCCCGCCCCGGCGCCCGCGCCGGTCGTGGCCGCCGCGCCGCTGCCGGCTCCGGTGGCTCCGCCGGTCGCCGCCTCCAAGCCGCCGGTGGCCGCTTCCAAGCCCGCGCCGCTGACCCCGCCGCCGGCACCTGCGCCGCAGGAAGAGCCGGGCCTGCTGGACAGCCTGCTTGAGAACCCGCTGGTGCTGCCGATCGCCGGCGTGCTGGTGGCGCTGCTGGGCGGCCTGGGCTTCATGCGCCTGCGTGGCGGCAAGGGCTTCGGCAAGCCCAAGGCCGACACCGGCTTCCACGAGAGCCGCCTGCAACCGGACTCCTTCTTTGGCGCCAGCGGTGGTCAGCGCGTCGACACCCGCGACGCCGCCGGCGGCGCCTCGTCGATGAGCTACTCGCTGAGCCAGTTGGACGCGATCGGCGATGTCGATCCGGTCGCCGAGGCCGATGTCTACCTGGCCTATGGCCGCGACCTGCAGGCCGAGGAGATCCTGAAGGAGGCGCTGCGCTCCAATCCCGATCGCCTGGCGATCCGCCTGAAGCTGCTGGAGGTCTACGCCAAGCGCCGCGACATCAAGGGCTTCGAACAGCTGGCCATCCAGCTGTTCGCCGAGACCAAGGGCGAAGGCGAGGACTGGGCCAAGGCCCAGGAGCTGGGCCGCCAGATCGACGCGGACAACCCGCTGTACCAGCCCGGCGGCGCGCCCGCACTGCTGGATGACGGCCGCGAGGTGCATCCGGAGCCGATGGGTGCCAGCACCATGCCGCAGACCGCGCAGCAGAGCATCCTGCCCTCCGTCGCTGCCGTGGCCGCCGCCACCGGTGCCCATCTGGCGACCGAGCCGCTGAAGCGCGCCCCGGTCAGCGACCCGGGCCTGCCCAGCGGGCTGGACCTGGATCTCGACCTGGACCTGGACAAGCCGGTGCCGCCGGTCTCGCCGCTGGCGATGCAGGCCACCCAGGCCCTGGCCAGCACGGTCGATCAGGCACCGCTGACGATGGATTTCGACCTCGACAATCCGCCGCCGCCGGCTGCCGCCCCGGCCGCTGTGACCGATCTGGAGTTCGATCTGGACGATCTGCGCCTGCCCGAGGAGGAGAGCACCCAGGCCTCCGCGCTGCATGCCGAGCCGGAGGCCGCGCCTTCGCTGGACTTCGACCTCTCGGCCATCAACCTGGATCTGCCCGCCACCCCGGAGGAGCCGATCCCGACCGCCAGCACCGCCACCCTGGACCTGGGCGACGAGCTGCCGGCCGAGTTCGACGGGCTGCTGCGGGACGAGCCGGCCGCCGAGGATCCGCTGTCCAAGGCCTTCGATGCGCTGGAGGGCGATGGCGACGGCGATCCGCTGCAGCGCCAGCTGGAGCTGGCCGACGAGTTCCGCCAGATCGGCGATACCGAAGGCGCGCGCGACGTGCTGCAGGAGCTGATGGCCAAGGCCAAGGGCCCGCTGCGCGACAAGGTCCAGGCGATGCTCAACGAGCTGGGCTGAGTCCCGCGCGAGCAGGCACAATGCGAAGCGCCCGGCCTGGCCGGGCGCTTTTCTTTTTCCGGGAGCAATTTTGACGACGAGGGTGGCGCTGGGAGTCAGCTATCGCGGCCAGGCCTATAAGGGCTGGCAGAGCCAGCCGGGCGGCGGCACGGTGCAGGATGCGCTGGAGGCGGCGCTGGCCAAGTTCGCAGCCCAGCCGATCCGCACCATCTGCGCCGGCCGCACCGATACGGGCGTGCATGGCCTGAACCAGGTGGTGCATTTCGACTCGCCGGTCGAGCGCGAGCCCTTCTCCTGGGTGCGCGGCACCAACCGCTACCTGCCGCCCGACATCGCAATCCAGTGGTGCGCCTTTCCCGGTGCCGACTTCCATGCCCGCAACCATGCGCGCGGCCGGCGCTATGCCTATCTGCTGCTGGAGTCGGCGGTGCGGCCGGCGATCGAGAGCGGCTCGGTCGGCTGGGTGTTCCGCCCGCTGGACGGCGACGCGATGCGCGCGGCCGTCACGCATCTGCTGGGCGAGCATGATTTCTCCTCCTTCCGCTCGTCCGAATGCCAGGCCAAGTCGCCGGTGAAGGTGCTGCGTGCGATCGAGATCACCAAGCGCGGCGCCTACTGGCGCTTCGAGTTCGATGCCTCGGCCTTCCTGCATCACATGGTGCGCAACCTGATGGGCTGCCTGCTGGCGGTGGGCACAGGCAACCGCCATCCCGACTGGCTGATCGAGGTGCTGGCCGCGCGCAACCGCGATGCCGCGGCGCCGACCTTTGCCCCCGACGGCCTCTATTTCGTCGGGCCTTACTACGATGCCCACCTGAACCTGCCCGAGCGCACCGCCGCGATGGATTGGCTGCCATGACCCATGCCCGTACCCGTATCAAGATCTGCGGCCTGACCCGCGAGGCCGATGTCGATGCCGCGGTGGCGGCCGGGGCCGATGCGATCGGCTTCGTGTTCTATGCCAAGAGCCCGCGCCATGTGACGCCGGCGCGCGCGGCCGAGCTGGCCAAGCGCCTGCCGCCCTTCGTGATGCCGGTGGGCCTGTTCGTCAATGCCGACGCGGCGCAGCTGGCCGAGGCCCAGGCCGCGCTGCCGCAGATGCTCTTGCAGTTCCATGGCGACGAGACGCCGGCCGATTGCGCGCGGGCGGGGCGGCCCTTCATCCGCGCGGCGCGCATGACGCCGGGTTTTGATTTGTTAGACTTCGCCCAACAGTTCTCTTGCGCCCAAGCCATCCTGCTCGACGCCCATGTCGAGGGTTATGGCGGCGGTGGAAAGGTTTTTGATTGGTCGCTCATTCCAGGAAACGTGCCCTCTCCAGTCGTTTTGTCTGGTGGGTTGCATGCCGGAAATGTGGCCGAAGGGATGCTTCGGGTACGGCCCTGGGCCGTTGACGTGAGTTCCGGCGTCGAACAGGCCAAGGGCCTGAAGGACGCCGCCCTGATCCGGCAGTTCTGTGCCGCGGTCCGCGACGCGGATGCGCAGATTGCAGCACTGCCGCCAACCTGAAGAGACACATCCATGAAGACCTATGACCAACCGGATGCTCGTGGGCATTTCGGTCCCTACGGCGGCCGCTTCGTCGCCGAGACCCTGGTGCATGCGCTCGACGAGCTGAACGAGGCCTACGAGCATTACCGCAAGGATCCCGAGTTCATCGCCGAATTCGAGCGCGAGCTGGCCCATTTCGTCGGCCGCCCGAGCCCGATCTACCATGCCGACCGCCTTTCCCGCGAGCTCGGCGGCGCGCAGATCTACCTGAAGCGCGAGGACCTGAACCACACCGGCGCGCACAAGGTCAACAACACCATCGGCCAGGCCCTGCTGGCCAAGCGCATGGGCAAGAAGCGCGTGATCGCCGAGACCGGCGCCGGCCAGCATGGCGTGGCTACCGCGACGATCTGCGCCCGCTTCGGCATGGAATGCGTGGTCTACATGGGCAGCGAGGACGTCAAGCGCCAGAGCCCGAATGTCTACCGCATGAACCTGCTGGGCGCGACCGTGGTGCCCGTGGAGTCGGGCTCCAAGACCCTGAAGGACGCGCTGAACGAGGCGATGCGAGACTGGGTCACCCATGTCGAGTCGACCTTCTACATCATCGGCACCGTGGCCGGCCCGCACCCCTATCCGGCGATGGTGCGCGACTTCCAACGCATCATCGGCGACGAATGCCTGACGCAGATGCCGCAGCTGGTCGGGCGCCAGCCGGACGCTGTGATCGCCTGCGTCGGCGGCGGCTCCAACGCCATCGGCATCTTCTATCCCTACATCCCGCATGAGGGCGTGCGCCTGATCGGTGTCGAGGCGGCGGGGCAGGGCGTCGAGTCCGGCAAGCATGCCGCGACCCTGACGGCCGGCTCGCCGGGCGTGCTGCATGGCAACCGCACCTATCTGCTGCAGGACGCGGACGGCCAGATCATCGAGACCCATTCGATCTCGGCCGGTCTGGACTATCCCGGCGTCGGCCCCGAGCATGCCTACCTGAAGGACATCGGCCGCGCCGAGTATGTCGGCATCACTGACCAGGAGGCGCTGGCGGCCTTCCACCGCCTGTGCCGCACCGAGGGCATCATCCCGGCGCTGGAGTCCAGCCATGCGGTGGCCCACGCAATCAAGCTGGCGCCGACCCTGAGCCCCGATCAGGTGCTGCTGGTCAACCTGTCCGGTCGTGGCGACAAGGATATCGGCACCGTCGCCGATCTCTCGGGGGCCAAGGTCTATGACCAGCCCTCGCAGGCCGGCCACAAGGTGAAGGGAGGTGCGCAATGAGCCGCATTGCCGCCACCTTCGCCGCGCTGAAGGCGCAGAACCGCAAGGCGCTGATTCCCTTCGTCACCGCCGGCGATCCCTATCCCGAGGCTACGGTCGAGCTGATGCAGGCGATGGCCCAGGCCGGCGCCGACGTGATCGAGCTGGGCGTGCCCTTCTCGGACCCGATGGCCGATGGCCCGGTGATCCAGCGCGCCGGTGAGCGCGCGCTGAAGGCCGGGATCGGCCTGGTCACCGTGCTGGACTATGTGCGGCGCTTCCGCCAGGGCAACGAGCGCACACCGGTCGTGCTGATGGGCTATGCGAACCCGGTCGAGCGCTACGGCATCGAGCGTTTCGTGGTCGATGCGAAGGCGGCCGGCGTCGACGGCGTGCTGATCGTCGACTACCCGCCCGAGGAATGCGAGGCCTTCGCGGCCGCGTTGAAGGGGCAGGGGCTGGATCCGATCTTCCTGCTGGCGCCGACCTCGACCGAGGCGCGCATGGCGCAGATTGGCGCCCTGGCCAGCGGCTATGTCTACTATGTCTCGCTGAAGGGCGTGACCGGGGCCGGGCATCTGGACACCGAGGCGGTGGCCGCGATGGTGCCGCGCATCAAGGCTCATGTGGCGGTGCCGGTGGGTGTCGGTTTCGGCATCCGCGACGGCGCCACGGCACGGGCGGTGGCCGAACATTCGGACGCCGTCGTGATCGGTTCGCGTCTGGTCCAGCTGCTGGAAACCCAGACAAGGGATAATGTCGCCGCAACCGGTGCCCAGTTCATCCGCGAAATCCGCGCTGCGCTGGACGCCTGAGTCACCGAACAAGGAGAGCCTCCATGAGCTGGCTTGAGAAACTCCTGCCGCCCAAGATGCAGCAGACCGATCCCAACGAGCGCCGCACGGTGCCCGAAGGGCTGTGGATCAAGTGCCCGTCCTGCGAGACGGTGCTGTACAAGACCGACCTGGAGCAGAACGTCAACGTCTGCCCCAAGTGCAGCCATCACCACCGCATCGGCGCGCGCGCGCGCCTGAACGCCTTCCTCGATGGCGAAGGCCGCTACGAGATCGGCCAGGAGGTGCTGCCGGTCGATGCGCTGAAGTTCAAGGACAGCAAGAAGTACCCCGATCGCCTGAAGGAAGCGCTGGAGAACACCGGCGAGACCGACGCGCTGGTGGTGCTGGGCGGCTCGGTGATGAGCGTGCCGGTGGTCGCGGCCTGCTTCGAGTTCGACTTCATGGGCGGCTCGATGGGCTCGGTGGTCGGCGAGCGCTTCGCGCGCGGCGTCGAGACCGCGCTGGAGCAGAAGGTGCCGTTCATCTGCTTCACCGCCACCGGTGGCGCGCGCATGCAGGAAGGCCTGATGTCGCTGATGCAGATGGCCAAGAGCAATGCGGCGCTGACCCGGCTGGCCAAGGCGAAGCTGCCCTATGTGAGCGTGCTGACCGACCCGACCATGGGTGGCGTGTCCGCCTCCTTCGCGTTTGTGGGTGACATCGTGATCGCCGAGCCCAAGGCCCTGATCGGCTTTGCCGGCCCGCGCGTGATCGAGAACACCGTGCGCGAGAAGCTGCCGCCGGGCTTCCAGCGCGCCGAGTTCCTGATGGAGAAGGGCGCGGTGGACATGATCGTCGACCGCCGCGAGCTGCGCGAGACCATCGCCCGCCAGCTGGCCATGCTGCAGCGGCAGAGCGCCGACGCGGTGGCCTGAGGCCGACCCAGCCCGCCACGGCCAGGCCAGACAGCCTGGCCGTCTTTGTTTCTGAATTGGCTTGATGTGACGACAACGATGACTCTCGACGACTGGCTGGCCCGCTGCGAGCGCCTGCATCCCAAGGAAATCGACATGACCTTGGAGCGCGTGCAGCGCCTGCGCGAGGCCATGGGCCTGCGTTTCGAGGCGCCGGTGGTGATGGTGGCCGGGACCAACGGCAAGGGCTCGACCTGCGCGATGTTGGAATCGATCGCGCTGCAGGCGGGCTACAAGGTCGGGCTCTACATCAAGCCGCATCTGGTGCATTTCCAGGAGCGCTGCCGCGTCAACGGCGCGCCGGTCGAGGCCGACTCGCTGCTGCCGCATTTCGAGGCGGTGGAGCGCGCGCGCGGCGATCTGGCGCTGACCTATTTCGAGTTCACCACCCTGGCCATCATGAGCCGGCTGGCCGCCGAACCGCTGGACCTGGTGATCCTGGAGGTGGGCCTGGGCGGGCGGCTGGATGCCGTCAACTGCATCGACGCCGATTGCAGCGTGATCACCAGCATCGACCTGGACCATACCGAGTTCCTCGGCCCGGACCGCGAATCGGTCGGGCGCGAGAAGGCTCACATCATGCGCCCGGGGCGCCCGGTGGTCTGCAGCGACCCGGTGCCGCCGGCCGCTATCGCCGCCCATGCGGCCGCGGTCGGCGCCGACCTGCGCCAGCTGGGCCGCGACTTCAGCTACGGCGGCGACCGCCAGCAATGGCAATGGGCGGGCCGCGGCCGGCGCTTCTCGGGCCTGGCCTATCCGGCGCTGCGCGGCGTCAACCAGCTGCTGAACGCTTCCGGCGTGCTGGCGGTGTTCGAGGCCCTGTATGAGCGCCTGCCGATCAGCGCGCAAGCGGTGCGCACCGGCCTGGCCCTGGTGGAGCTGCCGGGGCGCTTCCAGGTGGTGCCGGGCCAGCCGGCCCTCGTGCTGGACGTGGCGCACAACCCGCATGCGGTGGCGGCGTTGGCGCAGAACCTGGACCAGATGGGCTTCTTCCCGCGCACCCATGTGGTGTTCGGCGCGATGGCCGACAAGGATCTGGCCGAGATCCTGGCGCGCATCGCGCCGCTGGTGGACAGCTGGCATTTCTGCGGCCTGCCCCTGCCGCGCGCCGCGACCGCCGCGGCCCTGGCCGAGCGTTTCGAGGCGCTGCGCGCCGAGGGCAAGCTGAAGTCGCCCGCCGGCGTCGGTGTGCAGCAGCATGCCGACCCCGCGTCGGCCCTGGCCGCAGCGGCGGCGGCGGCCGACCCCGCTGATAGAATTTTGGTCTTCGGCTCCTTCTACACCGTGGGTGGCGTGCTCAAGAATGGCGTGCCGCGCCTGATGAGCGCCGCGTCGCCCTCCACCAACAAGCCCGCCGCTTCGTCCTCCTCCTGACGCCGCGGCCACGCGCATCGATCGAATCCATGGGTTTGCTGTCGTCTCTCTTCAAGCGCAACGTGGCCCCCGCGGCCAGGCCGGAGCCGGCCGGCGGCGATGTCCAGCAGCTGCGCCTGCGTGCCCGGCGCCGCCTGATCGGCGTGGCCCTGCTGGTGGGGCTGGGTGTGATCGGCTTCCCGCTGGTCTTCGAAACCCAGCCGCGCCCGATCCCGGTGGACCTGCCGATCGACATCCCGCGCAAGGAAACCGCCACGCCGCTGAGCATTCCTCCGGCCGCGACGCTGCCAGTGGCCAAGCCACCGCTGCCGCAGGAGCCGCCGGTCGAGGTGGCGGCCGCGCCGGTGGAGAATGTGGTGGCTCCCGCGCCGCGGCCCGAGCCCAAGCCCGAGCTGAAGCCCGAGCTGAAGCCGGAGCCGCGCGTCGAACCCAAGCACGAGAGCAAGCCGGAACCCGAACCCAAGTCGAAGGCGGAGCCCAAGCGCGAGCCGCCGGCCGCGGCCAAGCCGAGCGCCGACGAGGGCAAGGCCGCCGCCGGCAAGGAGGCCGCGCGCGTGCAGGCCCTGCTGGAAGGCAAGAAGCCCGAGGCCTCGGCGGCGGCGGCGGGCGCGGGCCGCTTCATCGTGCAGGTCGGGGCCTATGCCGACAACAAGGCCGCGCATGAGGCGCGCATGAAGGTCGAGCGCCTGGGCCTGAAGACCTACACCCAGGCGGTGGAGACGGCCGACGGCAAGCGCATCCGCGTGCGTGTGGGGCCCTTCGCCAGCCGCGAGGAGGCCGACAAGGTGGCGGCCAAGGTGCGCGGCGGTGGCCTGTCCACCGCGGTGCTGACGCTCTGACGGGGCGGGGTCATCATGGGCTGGGTCGACCTCGTGCTGCTGGCGGTGCTGGGCATCTCGGTGCTGCTGGGGCTGTGGCGCGGCCTGGTCTACGAGCTGATGGCCATCGTCGGCTGGATCGTGGCCTATCTGGCCTGTCCCTATGTGGCACCCTGGATCGAGCCCTGGCTGCCGGCCGCGCGCCTCGGCCCCTCGACCGTGCACATGCTGGGCCTGGTGCTGGGCTTTGTCGCGGTGCTGGTGGTCTGGGGCCTGACGGCGCGGCTCGTGCGGGCGCTGATCCATGCGACGCCGCTGTCGGTCGTGGACCGGCTGCTGGGCGGCGGTTTCGGCGTGCTGCGCGGCGTGCTGATTGCGCTGCTGGCGGTGGTGCTGGTCAGCATGACGCCGGCCTCGCAGACCGAGACCTGGCGTGCCTCGCAGCTGGCGCCGGTGCTGCATGCAACCCTGCACGGGCTGGCGCCGATGCTGCCGGCCGAGCTGGTGAAGTTCATTCCGGCCGGGGCCTGATGCAGGGCCCGGCCATCGAAGATCGTTGGTAAGCAAGTTAACAACAAGGAAGCAGTCCCATGTGTGGCATCGTCGGTGTGATCTCCCAGGCGCCGGTCAACCAGCTGATTTATGACGCCTTGCTGCTGCTGCAGCACCGCGGCCAGGATGCCGCCGGCATCGTCACGATGCAGGGCAACAAATGCTTCATGCACAAGGCGCGCGGCATGGTGCGCGATGTGTTCCGCACCCGCAATATGCGCGCGCTGCCCGGCAATATCGGCCTGGGCCAGGTGCGCTACCCGACCGCCGGCAATGCCTACAACGAGGAAGAGGCCCAACCCTTCTACGTCAACGCGCCCTTCGGCCTGGTGCTGGTTCACAACGGCAACCTGACCAACGCCCATGCGCTGAAGAAGGAGCTGTTCGACATCGACCGCCGCCACATCAACACCGAGAGCGATACCGAGGTGCTGATCAATGTGGTCGCGCATGAGCTGGAGCGCGTCGCGCGCGACCTGCCGCTGACGCCCGATGCGGTGTTCAAGGCGGTGAGCGCGGTGCACAAGCGCATCAAGGGCTCGTACGCGGTGATTGCGCTGATCGCCGGCCATGGCCTGCTGGCCTTCCGCGACCCCTTCGGCATCCGCCCGCTGTGCTTCGGCCAGTCGGCCGACGGCGAGTTCATGGTGGCCAGCGAGAGTGTGGCGCTGGAGGGCACCGGCCACAAGCTGACCCGCGACGTGGCGCCCGGCGAGGCCTTGTTCATCGACATGCAGGGCCAGGTGCACACCCAGCAATGCGCGCAGAGCCCGACCCTGAATCCCTGCATGTTCGAGTTCGTCTACCTGGCACGCCCGGACTCGGTGATGGACGGCATCTCGGTCTACCAGGCCCGCCTGAACATGGGCGAGACCCTGGCCCAGCGCCTGATCTCGACCATGCCGCCCAGCGAGATCGACGTGGTGATCCCGATCCCCGAATCGAGCCGCCCCTCGGCGATGCAGCTGGCGCACAAGATCGGCAAGCCCTACCGCGAAGGCTTCGTGAAGAACCGCTATGTGGGCCGCACCTTCATCATGCCGGGGCAGGGTGCGCGCAAGAAGTCGGTGCGCCAGAAGCTCAATGCGATCGGCCTGGAGTTCAAGGGCCGCAATGTGCTGCTGGTGGACGATTCGATCGTGCGCGGCACCACCTCCAAGGAGATCGTGCAGATGGCCCGCGAGGCCGGTGCGCGCAAGGTCTACCTGGCCTCGGCCGCGCCGCCGGTGCGCTTCCCGAATGTCTACGGCATCGACATGCCGACCAAGGAAGAGCTGATCGCGCATGGCCGCAGCATCGAGGAGGTGCGCCAGTACATCGGCGCCGATGCGCTGATCTACCAGGACGTCGACGCGATGAAGCGCGTCGTGGCGGCGCTGCAGCCGGGGCTGAACGGCTTCGAGGCCTCCTGCTTCGACGGCAGCTATGTCACCGGCGACGTCTCGGCCGAGGACTTCGAGACCATGCGCGAGCAGCGCAAGTCGCAGGGCGACGAGGAAGACGGCCCGGCCCGCACCCGCCTGGCGCTGCAGAGCGGACAGGACCAGTAATGAGCTCGACCGACGAGGCGCGGCGCCTGGCGCGCGCCGAGCTGCCGGCGGGCCTGCGCCCCGAGACCCTGGCGGTGCGCACCGCGCTGGCGCCCAGCCAGCATGGCGAGAACTCCGAGGCGCTGTTCCTGACCAGCGGTTATGTGCAGCCCGACGCCGAGACCTCGGCGCGGCGCTTCGCCGCGTCGGAGGACTTCACCTATTCGCGCACCAGCAATCCGACGGTGCGCAGCTTCGAGGCGCGCCTGGCGGCGCTGGAAGGCACCGAGGCCGCGGTCGCGACCGCCACCGGCATGGGTGCGATCCTGCTGCTGATCATGGGCCTCCTGAAGTCGGGCGACCATGTGGTCTGCTCGCGCTCGGTGTTCGGCTCGACGATCAACCTGTTCGCCAAGGAGTTCGGCAAGTTCGGCGTCGAGACGACCTTCGTCTCGCAGACCGATCTTGAGGAATGGCGCGCGGCGATCCGGCCGACGACCAAACTGTTCTTCGCCGAGACGCCGACCAACCCGCTGACCGACATCTGCGACATCCGCGCGCTGGCCGACATGGCCCATGGCGCGGGCGCGCTGCTGGTGGTGGACAACAGCTTCTGCACGCCGGCGCTGCAGCGCCCGGCCGAGCTGGGCGCCGACCTGGTGATGCACTCCGGTACCAAGTATCTGGACGGCCAGGGCCGCGTGATGGCCGGCGCGCTGTGCGGGCCCGAGCGCCTGATCAAGGATGTGTTCGGCCCGGTGATCCGCACCGCTGGCATGACCCTGGCGCCGTTCAACGCCTGGGTGGTGCTGAAGGGCCTGGAGACCCTGGCCGTGCGCATGAAGGCGCATGGCGAGAACGCGCTGAAGGTGGCGCGCTGGCTGGAAGCCCGGCCCGAGGTGGCGCGGGTGTACTACCCCGGCCTGGCCTCGCATGCTCAGCATGAGCTGGCGATGCGCCAGCAGGGCGGGCAGGGCGGGGCGGTGCTGTCCTTCGACCTGCGCGGCCGCCATGGCGACGAAGGCCCGGAGGCGGCCCGCGCCGCGGCCTTCCACCTGATCGACAGCACCCGCGTGATCTCGATCGCCACCAATCTGGGCGACACCAAGTCCATCATCACCCATCCGGCCACCACCTCGCATGGTCGCCTGACCGAGGCGCAGCGCCAGGCCGCCGGTATCGGCCAGGGCCTGGTGCGCCTGGCGGTGGGCCTCGAGCATCCGGACGACATCACCGACGACCTGCTGCGTGGTCTGGCCACGCTGAACGACAAGAACTGAGCACATGAGCCAACAAGCAATCCGCACCCGCATCGCGCCGTCGCCGACCGGTTTCCTGCATCTGGGCACGGCCCGCACCGCGCTGTTTTCCTGGGCCTATGCCCGCCACCATGGCGGCCAGTTCGTGCTGCGCATCGAGGACACCGATGTGGCCCGCTCGACCCAGGATTCGGTCGAACAGATCCTGGCCGCGATGAAGTGGCTGGGCCTTGAGTACGACGAAGGTCCGGTCTATCAGATGCAGCGCCTGGAGCGCTACCAGGCCGTGATCGACCAGATGATCGCCGCCGGCACGGCCTACCGCTGCTACTGCACGCCCGAGGAGCTGGAGGCGATGAAGGCCGGCCAGGAGGCGCGCGGCGAGAAGCGCCGCTACGACGGCACCTGGCGCCCCGAGGCGGGCAAGGTGCTGCCGCCGGTGCCCGCGGGCATCAAGCCGGTCGTGCGCTTCAAGAACCCGGTCGACGGCGACGTCAGCTGGGAGGATCTGGTCAAGGGCACCATCACGATCAGCAATCGCGAGATCGACGACCTGATCATCCAGCGCCCGCCCGCGGCCGACGCGCCCGAGGGCACCCTGGGCGTGCCGACCTACAACTTTGCGGTGGTGGTCGACGACTGGGACATGGCGATCACCCAGGTCTTCCGCGGCGACGAGCACATCAACAACACGCCCTGGCAGATCAATATCTTCAAGGCCCTGGGCGCGCCGCTGCCGGCCTTCGGCCATCTGCCCATCATCCTGGGCGACGACGGCCTGAAGCTCTCCAAGCGCCGTGGCGCGGTCAGCGTCACCGCCTATGAAGAAGACGGCTATCTGCCCGAGGCGATGCTGAACTATCTGTCGCGCCTGGGCTGGAGCCATGGCGACGACGAGCTGTTCTCGCGCGAGCAACTGGTCAGCTGGTTCGACGGCACGCACCTGTCCAAGAGCCCGGCCCAATGGGACCCGGCCAAGCTGGAATGGGTCAATAGCCAGTACATCAAGCAGGCCGACGATGCGCGCCTGGCCGCGCTGGTCGAGGCGCAGCTGGCCAAGCGCGGCATCGCGGCACCGGCCGCGCGCCTGGTGGCCCCCTGCGCGCTGTTCAAGGATCGCTGCGCGACCACGGTGGTGCTGGCCGACTGGCTGAGCATGTATTTCGCGCCGGTGATGCCCGCGGCCGAAGACCTGACCACGCATGTCACCGACGCGGTGAAGCCCGCGCTGGCGGCGCTGGCCGACAAGTTCGCCGACCTCGAATGGAACAAGGCCGCGATCCAGGCCGCGATCAAGGAAACCATCGGCGCCTTCGGCCTGAAGATGCCGCAACTGGCGATCCCGGTGCGCGTGCTGGTGTGCGGTCGCGCGCAGACACCGTCGGTCGATGCGGTGCTGGAACTGTTCGACAAAGAAATTGTCATCAAACGCTTGCGCAGCGTCTGAAAATCGTTCTATAATCTTTTTCTCGCTTGAACAGCGCGACACACAAAGAATCGCAGCAGCCAGGAGAACCAAGCCGCAAGGCAAGGATTCAAAAAGCCGCTGTAGATCCTGAGGGGGTATAGCTCAGCTGGGAGAGCGCTTGCATGGCATGCAAGAGGTCAGCGGTTCGATCCCGCTTACCTCCACCAGATTTTCTGGTGGCGCGCAGTTCAAGAAGGCATATTGCCTCGTTCGTCTAGAGGCCTAGGACACCACCCTTTCACGGTGGCTACAGGGGTTCGAATCCCCTACGAGGTACCAATTCTTTTTGGATTGGAAAATACGTCGAAAGACGAACAAGTTTGATAAACTTGGTGATTGAAGCAGATTATTGATATATAATCTGAAAAGATTACGAATTTATTCCACTGCGGAGTGGTAGTTCAGTTGGTTAGAATACCGGCCTGTCACGCCGGGGGTCGCGGGTTCGAGCCCCGTCCACTCCGCCAAGGTTTGCAGATGCAAACGGCCATTAAGTTGGCCGTTTGTATTTAAAATGAGATATAATAGATACGCTTGAACGGCGCGTTACCCGATAAGGGGGTATAGCTCAGCTGGGAGAGCGCTTGCATGGCATGCAAGAGGTCAGCGGTTCGATCCCGCTTACCTCCACCAAAATTCTGGTGGCGCGCGGTTCAGGTAGATTTTATTGCCTCGTTCGTCTAGAGGCCTAGGACACCACCCTTTCACGGTGGCTACAGGGGTTCGAATCCCCTACGAGGTACCAGTTTGATGAATACGCTAGACGGTATTCATCGCCACTGCGGAGTGGTAGTTCAGTTGGTTAGAATACCGGCCTGTCACGCCGGGGGTCGCGGGTTCGAGCCCCGTCCACTCCGCCAAAATATTGAAGCCCCGAGTATGTAGATACTCGGGGCTTTTTCTTTGCTGGTTTGGATTCAATAGCCGAAGGCATGTGGAGATTCCTCGCGCCTTGCGATGCCCGGGTCCGGGTGTAAATATCGGCCGTGGCGTCGTTCAAACCTGCCCGTAAACCAGCTTGCGCTCCGCCGTGTAATGCCACCAGGGTTTGGCTGGCGCGCCGCGCATGAAATCGACCGCGGCCATCAGGGTGTCGAGCACACAGGGATCCTGGCGCTGCTCGGTGATCACGCACAGCTGCTGGTAGAGCACGAAGGCATCGCGGCCACGCAGCTGCTGCGGCGTTTGGATGCCTAGCAGGCGCAGGTCGGCCGCCATGGCCGGGCCGATGTTGGGAATCTGCTCGAGGCTCGCGCAGTCCTCACAATGCCGGGCCTTCGCGGCGGCTGCGGCCATCGCTCAGAAGCTCAGCGAGTTGCGGATCAGGCCGACCGCATGGCCCTCGATCGCGAAATCGTCCTGCGGCGTTACCTGGATGGGTTCGAAGTCGGCGTTCTCGGGCAGCAGGCTGATGCCGTCGCGACGTTTCTGGTAGCGCTTGACCGTGACCTCATCGCCGATGCGGGCCACGACGATCTGGCCGTTCTTGGCCTCGCTGGCCTTCTGCACCGCGAGCAGGTCGCCATCGATGATGCCGATGTCCTTCATGCTCATGCCCTTGACCTTCAGCAGGAAGTCCGGCCGGCGGGCGAACATGCCGGCCTCGACCGTGTAGCTCTGCTCGATATGTTCCTGCGCCAGGATCGGCGCGCCGGCGGCGACGCGGCCGATCAGCGGCAAGGTCAGCTGCGCCAGGCTGGCCAGGGGCAGGGCGAACTGCATCTGCTCCTCGCGCAGGCGGCGCTCCTGGCGTTCCTGGTTCAGCGCGCGCAATGTGTCAGACTTCAGCCGGATGCCGCGCGAGGTGCCGCCGACCAGTTCGATCACGCCCTTGCGGGCCAGGGCCTGCAGATGTTCCTCGGCCGCGTTGGCGGAGCGGAAACCCAGTTCGGCCGCGATCTCGGCCCGGGTGGGCGGGGCGCCGGTGGTTTCGATGGCTTCGCGCACGAGATCGAAGATCTGCTGCTGTCGGGCGGTGAGTTTGGGGCTGCTGTTATCGTCCACGAGGCACCTCGCTGGCGGTGTTGGTAAGGGCGGTTCTTTGCTTTCTTATCGTCTGAGTATATATCCAGTAACTGTTCATTTATCCAGGAATCAATGAGCTCCTCGAACAACAGCAATCTCGTGGTGATTCTGGGCACCGGCGGCACCATTGCCGGCCGGGCGGCGCAGGCCTCGGACAATGTCGGCTACAAGGCCGCCGAACTCGGCGTGCAGCAGCTGCTCGACGCGATCCCGGCCCTGGCCGGCCGGCCGCTGGAGGCCGAGCAGCTGGCCCAGCTCGACAGCAAGGACATGGATTTCGCCACCTGGCAGAAGCTGGCGCGGCGCGTGGCCGAGCATCTGGCGCGGCCGGAGGTCGCGGGCCTGGTGATCACCCACGGTACCGACACCCTGGAAGAGACCGCGTTCTTCCTGCAGCGGGTGCTGGCGCCGGCCAAGCCGGTGGTGCTGACCGCGGCGATGCGCCCGGCCACCGCGCTGCAGACCGACGGACCGCAGAACCTGCTGGATGCGGTGGCGGTCGCGGTGCATCCCGGCGCGCGCGGCGTGCTGACGGTGTTCGCTGGCGCGATCCATAGCGCAGAGCAGGTGCGCAAGGTGCACAGCTACAAGGTCGAGGCCTTCGCCTCCAGCGACGGCGCGCTGCTGGGGCTGGTGGAGGAGGGCGTGCTGCGCCTGCTGGGCGCCTGGCCTGCGGCGGGCGATGGACTGGGATTGGCGCGTATCGAGGCGCGCGCCGCCACGGCATGGCCGCGGGTGCAGATCCTCTTGAACCATGTGGGCGCCGATGGCGCCCTGGTGCGCGCGCTGCTGGCGCAGGGCGTGGACGGGCTGGTGGTGGCCGGCACCGGCAACGGCACCCTGAGCCACGCGCTGGAGGCGGCGCTGCGCGAAGCGCGCTCGGCCGGCGTGAAGGTGCTGCGCAGCACCCGCTGCGATGCCGGACCGGTGATGGAAAGCGCCGGCGCTCTCCCGAGCGCCGGCGCCTTGAGTCCGGTGAAGGCCCGCGTCCAGCTGCTGCTGGACTTGTTGGCTTAGACCAGGTTCAGCGTCACGTCGATATTGCCGCGGGTCGCGTTCGAGTAGGGGCAGACCTGGTGGGCGGCGTTCACCAGCTCCTGCGCGACGGCGCGGTCCACGCCCGGCACCGAGATGTTCAGCGTGGCCTGGATGCCGAAGCCGGCCGGGATCGGGCCAATGCCCACCTCGGCGGTGATGGACACCTCGGACGGCAGTGCGATCTTCTTGGCGCCGGCGACATGCTTGAGCGCGCCGATAAAGCAGGCCGAATAGCCGGCCGCGAACAGCTGCTCGGGATTGGTGCCCGGGCCGCCGGGGCCGCCCAGTTCCTTGGGCGTGGACAGGGTAACGTTCAGCGCGCCGTCCGAGCTGGACGAGCTGCCTTGGCGGCCGCCGGTGGAGGTGGCGGTGGCGGTGTAGAGGACTTTGTCGAGTGCCATGATGGGTTTCTTCCTTCTATCGGTCGGTGGTGGTGGGTGAGGGGGATGAAGGCTCGGCGCCGGCCAGCCGCTGGCGCAGCTCATGCAGGCGTCGGGTCAGGGAACTCAGTTCTTCCAGCGGGCAGGCGGCCGCGCAGGCCAGCCGGGGCGGGATGTCCTGCGCCTGCTGCCGCAGGTCGCGGCCGGCCGCGGTCAGCAGGATGTCGACCCGGCGCTCGTCCTCGGCGGCGCGCCGGCGCTCGATCAGGCCGGCGGCCTCGATGCGCTTGAGCAGCGGCGTCAGGGTGCCGGAGTCCAGCGACAGGCGTTGGCCCAGGGTGGAAACGCTGATGCCATCCTGCTCCCAAAGCACCAGCATCACCAGATACTGCGGATAGGTCAGGCCCAGCGGCTCCAGCATCGGCTTGTAGAGCTTGGTCATCGCCAGCGAACTCGAGTACAGCGCAAAGCACAGCTGCTGGTCCAGGCGCAGCCAGTCGACGTCGGCCGGGAGCGCCGGTTTGCTTGCGGGGGTCTTGCTGCGTGCCATGGCTGTTAATGTAGTTGGCAATTAAATTGCGTACAACTTAAATGGTTATTCGCCCAACGAGGAACGGGGAGCTACCTTGATGACGATCGTCGCGAACCTGCTGGTGGGGCTGGTGGCCCTGATCCATCTCTACATCCTGCTGCTGGAGATGTTCTGGTGGACCACGCCGAAGGGCCGCAAGGCCTTCGGGCTGACGCCGGAGTTCGCCGAGGCCACGAAGGTGCTGGCGGCGAACCAGGGCCTGTACAACGGCTTCCTGGCCGCGGGCCTGCTCTGGGGGCTGGCGCGCGGCGATGTACCGACGCAGCTGTTCTTCCTGGGTTGCGTGCTGGTGGCCGGGCTCTATGGCGCGGCGACGGCCAGCCGCAAGATCCTCTATGTGCAGGCGCTGCCGGCGATCATCGCGATCGCCGGCGTGTTGGCAGCGTGGTGATCAGGCCGAGGCCTGGATCGCATCGACCTCGGCGCTGAGCTCCAGCCAGCGCAGCTCGGCGGCCTCGAGCTCGTCGTGGATCGCCTTCAGGCGCTTGCCGGACTCGACGATCTGGGCCGCCGCGGCCGTGCCAGCCGCCAGCTGGGCCTCGATGGCCTGGCGCTCGTCGGCCAGCTTGTTCAGCTTGGCGTCGATGGCCTCCATCTCCTTGCGCAGTGGTTTCGTCTGCTCGGCCAGGCGCTGGCGGGCCTGGCCGCTGGCCTTGCGGTCCTCGCGCTTGAATACCGCCGGCGCGGCCGGCTCGGGAGCGGGCGCCGCAACGGCGGCGGCGGCGACGGGCGCGGGTGCCGCAGCCGCCCCTTTCTTCGCGGCCTCCTTGGCCAGCTTGGCCGCCTCCTTGGACTGCTCGAGCAGCCATTTCTGATAGTCGTCCAGGTCGCCGTCGAAGGGGCCGACGCCGCCCTTGGTGACCAGCCAGAACTCGTCGCACACCTCGCGCAAGAGCGCGCGATCATGGCTGACCAGCATCACCGTGCCCTCGAACTCGTTCAGCGCCATGGACAGCGCCTCGCGGGTCTGCAGGTCCAGGTGGTTGGTCGGCTCGTCCAGCAGCAGCAGGTTGGGGCGCTGCCAGACCAGCATCGCCAGCACCAGGCGCGCCTTCTCGCCGCCGGAGAGGCTGCCCACCGCCTGGTTCACCATGTCGCCGACGAAGCGGAACTGGCCCAGGAAGTCGCGCAGCTCCTGCTCGCGCGCGCCCGGGCTCACCTCCTTGGCCAGCCGGATCATGTGCGACAGCGGCCCTTCCTCGGGCCGCAGCACATCCATCTCCTGCTGCGCGAAATAGCCGATCGACAGGCCCTTGCCCTCGGTGATCTTGCCACCCATCGCGCGCTGCATGCGCGCCACCGTCTTCACCACCGTCGACTTGCCCTGGCCGTTGGCGCCCAGGATGCCGATGCGCTGGCCGGCCAACACCGAGCGGTCGATGCCGCGCACGATGATCTTCTCGCCCTCGTCGGTGTCGTAGCCGCAGGCCACCTCGTCGAACATCAGCATCGGGTTCGGCAGGCTGACCGGTTCGCGGAACTCGAAGCTGAAGTCCGAAGCGGTGAGCACCGGCGCCAGCTTCTCCATGCGCTCCAGCGCCTTGACGCGGCTCTGCGCCTGCTTGGCCTTGCTGGCCTTGGCCTTGAAGCGGTCGATGAACTTCTGCAGGTGCGCCATGCGGTCCTGCTGTTTCTCGAACGCGGCCTGCTGCAGCACCATGCGCTCGGCGCGCATCGCCTCGAACGCGGTGTAGTTGCCGCCGTAGCGCATCAGCTTGGCCTCGTCCAGATGCAGGGTCACCTTGGTGATCGCATCGAGGAATTCGCGGTCATGGCTGATGATGATCAGGGTGCCGTCGTAGCGCTGCAGCCAGGCTTCCAGCCAGACCAGGGCGTCCAGGTCCAAATGGTTGGTCGGCTCGTCCAGCAGCATCAGGTCGGCCGGGCACATCAGCGCGCGCGCCAGTTGCAGGCGCATACGCCAGCCGCCGGAGAAGCTGTTCACCGGCGCATCGACCTGATCGCCCTTGAAGCCCAGGCCCATCAGCAGGGCCTGCGCGCGCGGCTTGGCGTCGAAGGCGCCGGCGTCCATCAGCAGGCCATGGGCATCGGCCATCGCATGGCCATCCTCGGCCGCTTCCGCGTCGGCCAGGGCCTGGCGCGCGGCCATCAGGCGCGTGTCGCCCTCCAGCACGAAGTCGGTGGCCGGCATGTCGGTCTCGGGCATGTTCTGCGCGACCTCGCCGACGGCCCATTGGCGCGGGATCTCGACCTCGCCCTTGTCCGATTGCAGGCGGTCGGTCAGCAGTGCGAACAGGCTGGACTTGCCGGCGCCGTTGCGGCCCACCAGGCCGATCTTCTCGCCGGGCTGCAGGGTGACGCTGGCATCGTCCAGGACGATCTTGGTGCCGCGGCGCAGCGTGATGTTCTTCAGTTGGATCATGGGGAAAACTGCTTCTTCTGTTCTTGTACTCAGGCGGCCAGGGTCAGCGCCTCGCGCGTGATCAGGCAGACCTGATCGGCACCGGACGAGGTCTCCATCCAGGCCACCGCCAGGCCGGGGAAGGCCGCTTCGAAGAAGGGGCGCTCGTTGCCGATCTCCAGCACCAGTACGCCGTCCTCGCTGAGGTGTGCGGGCGCGGCGGCCAGCAGGCCGCGCACGAAGTCCATGCCGTCGGTGCCGCCGGCCAGGGCCAGCTCGGGCTCGGCGCGGTACTCGGCCGGCAGGGCGGCCATCGAGCCGCTGTTGACATAGGGCGGGTTGCACAGGATCAGGTCGTAGACCTTGCCCGCGGCGGGTGCCAGGCCATCGCCCTGCAGCAGCCGGATGCGATCCTGCAGCCCATGCCTGTCGACATTGATGCGGGCCACGGCCAGCGCCTCCGCGCTCAGATCGATCCCGTCCACGCTGACCTCGGGCCAGGCCAGCGCGGCCAGCACGGCCAGGCTGCCGTTGCCGGTGCACAGGTCCAGCACCTGGGTGGTCTGTTCCGACAGCCAGGCGTCGATGCTGGCATCGGCGATCAGCTCGGCGATGAAGGAGCGCGGCACGATCGCGCGCTCGTCGATATAGAAGGGCACGCCCTGCAGCCAGGCCTCGCGGGTCAGGTAGGCGGCGGGCTTGCGCGTCGCGATGCGCTCGTCCACCAGCGCGGCGATCTGCGCCAACTGCTCCGGGGTCAGGTCTTGCTCGGCATGCTCGTCGAGCGCATCCAGCGGCAGGGCGAGGCGCCACAGCGCCAGCCAGGCGGCCTCGTCGAAGGCATTGGCCGTGCCATGCCCAAACGAAACGCCCGCCTCGGTCAGGCGGGCGGCTTGCATCTCGATGCAGGAGATCAGGTTCACAGCAGCAGGTTCTCCAGCGTGCGTCGGTAGATGTTCTTCAGCGGCTCGATGCAGTCGGCCGGCACGTTCTCGTCGATCTTGTGGATCGTCGCGTTGATCGGGCCGAACTCCAGCACCTCTTGGCAGATCTTGGCCAGGAAGCGGCCGTCCGAGGTGCCGCCGGTGGTGGACAGCTCGGGCGTCAGGCCGGTCTCGGCCAGGATGGCGCCGCGCACCGCATCGCTCAGGGTGCCGATCGGGGTCAGGAAGGGCTCACCGCCCAGGGTCCAGGCCAGCTCGTACTCCAGGCCATGGCGCTCCAGCAGGGTGGCGACGCGATGCTTCAGGCCCTCCGGGGTCGATTCGGTCGAGAAGCGGAAGTTGAAGTCGATCACGACCTCGCCCGGGATCACATTGGTCGCGCCGGTGCCGGCGTGGATGTTGGAGATCTGGAAGGTGGTGGCCGGGAAATAGTCGTTGCCGCGATCCCATTCGGTCGCGGCCAGCTCGGCCAGCGCGGGCGCGGCCTGGTGCACCGGGTTGCGCGCCAGATGCGGGTAGGCCACATGGCCCTGGATGCCGCGCACCTTCAGCTTGCCGGACAGGGTGCCGCGACGGCCGTTCTTGACCATGTCGCCGAGCTTTTCCACCGAGGTGGGCTCGCCGACGATGCAGTAGTCCAGGCGCTGTTGCCGCGCCTTCAGCCGCTCGCAGCAGACCACCGTGCCGTCGACGGCCGGACCTTCCTCGTCGCTGGTCAGCAGGAAGGCGACGCTGCCCGCGTGGGCCGGATGGGCGGCGACGAATTCCTCGGCCGCGACCACCATCGCGGCCACCGAGCTCTTCATGTCCGCCGCGCCGCGGCCATAGAGGCGGCCATTGCGGTAGCTGGGCACGAAGGGATCGCTGGCCCAGCTGTCGAGCTTGCCCGGCGGCACCACGTCGGTGTGCCCGGCGAACAGCAGCACCGGCGCCGCATCGCCGGCGCTGCCGCGCCTGATGGCCCAGAGGTTGGCGACGCGGAAGTCGGCCGGGCCGCTGTCCATGCGCTCGATCTCGAAGCCGCAGCGGCCCAGGCGCTCGGCGATCAGGTCCTGGCAGCCGGCATCGTCCGGCGTCACCGAGGGGCGGGCGATCAGGGCTTCGAGCAGGGCAAGGGTCTGGCTCATCGTGAGGTCGTCGTCTGTCGGTTCTTGTCGTCGTTATTCCGGGCGCACGTCGAGCGTGATCTCGGTGAAGCTGGCCTGGTCGCTGGCCGGCTCTTCGGCCTTGCCATTGGCCTTGGCGGCCTGCGGGTCGCTGTCGTTCTGCAGGCGCCACAGCAGATTGGTCGGCGAGTCGGCGAACAGCAGGCCTTCCTCGCGAGTGATCACGCCGTCCTTGATCAGGCGGGCGAAATGCTCCTCGAAGCTCTGCGAGCCCTCGGCGATCGATTTCTCCATCGCCTCCTTGACGCCACCGAAGTCGCCCTGCTCGATCAGCTCGGACACCAGCTTGGTGTTCAGCAGGATCTCGGTGACCGGCACGCGGCCGCCGGCGCTCGCGCGCACCAGACGCTGCGAGACCACCGCCTTCAGGCCCGCGCCCAGGTCGTTGAGCAACGCGGGGCGCGACTCGGGCGTGTAGAAGGACAGGATGCGGTTCAGCGCGTGGTAGCTGTTGTTGCCATGCAGGGTCGCGACGACCAGATGGCCGGACAGCGCATAGGAGATCGCCGCGGTCATGGTCTCGCGGTCGCGGATCTCGCCGATCAGGATGCAGTCCGGCGACTGGCGCAGCGCGTTCTTCAGCGCGATCTGCAGGGAGGCGGTGTCGCGCCCGACCTCGCGCTGGTTCACCACCGAGCGCTTGTTGGTGAACAGGTACTCCAGCGGATCCTCGATCGTCAGGATATGGCCGGCCATGGTCTGGTTGCGCTGCTCCAGCATCGCGGCGAGCGTGGTGCTCTTGCCGGTGCCGGTGGCGCCCACCATCAGGATCAGACCGCGCTTCTCCTGGATCAGCTTGCCGAGGATCGGCGGCAGATTCAGGCTCTCCAGCGTCGGGATGTTGTGCGGGATGTGGCGGAACACCGCCGCGATCGAGCCGCGCTGGCGGAAGGCCGACAGCCGGAAGCTGCCGACCTTGGGGATCGCCACCGCCATGTTCAGCTCGCCGGTGGCGTCGACCTCGGCCAGTTGGCCGGGGTCGATCACCTCGGCGATCAGCTGGCGCGGCTGGCTCGGCGACAGCAGCTGGTCGGAGAGCTGCAGCATCTGCCCGTTGATGCGGATCAGCACCGGCATATTGGCCGACAGGTAACAGTCCGAGGCACCCTTGTCGGCCATCAGGCGCAGGATGCGCTCCATGTTTCCGTTGT
Source organism: Roseateles sp. DAIF2 (assembly GCF_015624425.1). Lineage (NCBI taxonomy): Bacteria > Pseudomonadati > Pseudomonadota > Betaproteobacteria > Burkholderiales > Sphaerotilaceae > Roseateles > Roseateles sp. DAIF2. The sequence continues at coordinate 2,924,696 of NZ_CP049919.1, forward strand.
TGCTGCTGCTACTCATGCTTGGCTTGCCTTCCGGTCGGTGGCGCGAGGGGAGCGGTCATGGGCCGGGCCGCGGGGCCCGGCCGATGATCAGGCGCGCAGCAGGTCGTTGATGCTGGTCTTGGCGCGGGTGCCGGCGTCAACCTTCTTGACGATGATCGCGGCGTAGAGGCTGTACTTGCCGTCGTTCTTCGGCAGCGAGCCGCTGATCACGACCGAGCCGGCCGGCACGCGGCCGTAGGAGACGGTATCGGTCTCGCGGTCGTAGATCGGGGTGCTCTGGCCGATGTAGACGCCCATCGAGATCACCGAGTTCTCCTCGACGATCACGCCCTCGACCACCTCGGAGCGGGCGCCGATGAAGCAGTTGTCCTCGATGATGGTCGGGTTGGCCTGCAGCGGCTCCAGCACGCCGCCGATGCCGACGCCGCCGGAGAGATGCACGTTTTTGCCGATCTGCGCGCAGGAACCGACGGTGGCCCAGGTGTCGACCATCGTGCCCTCGTCGACATAGGCGCCGATGTTGACGTAGCTGGGCATCAGGATCACGTTCTTGGCCTGGAAGCTGCCGCGACGCGCGACGGCCGGCGGCACCACGCGCACGCCGCTGGCGCGGATCGCATCCTCGCTCAGCTGGCCGTACTTGCTGGGCACCTTGTCAAAGAAGGTCAGCGCGCCGTCGCCCATCAGCTGGTTGTCGTTCAGGCGGAAGGACAGCAGCACCGCCTTCTTGACCCATTGGTGCACGGTCCACTGGCCCACGCCCTGGCGCTCGGCCACGCGCAGACGGCCGGCGTCCAGCTCGCCGATCACATGGTCGACGGCCTCGCGCACCGCACCGGTGCTGCTGGTGTTCAGGGAGGCACGGTCTTCCCAGGCCTGTTCGATGGTGGTCTGCAGTTGCGTCATGACGATGGAGCTCACAGGAGCGATTTGAAGGAACGGGTGAATTCGGCGATGCGCTGGGCCGCCTCGAGGCATTCGGCCGTCTCGGCCACCAGGGCCAGGCGGATGCGGCCGGCACCCGGGTTGATGCCATGGGCCTCGCGGGCCAGCAGGCTGCCCGGCAGCACCGCGACATTGTATTGAGCCAGCAGCTGCTGGGCGAAGGCGATGTCGTCGCCACCGGGCACGGCCGCCCAGAGGTAGAAGCTCGCGTCCGGCAGCGCCACGTCCAGCTCGGCGGCCAGCAGCGGCGTGACCTGGGCGAACTTGGCGCGGTACTGCTCGCGGTTGGCGACCACATGGGCCTCGTCGTTCCAGGCGGCGATGCTGGCGGCCTGCACCATCGGGTTCATCGCGCTGCCATGGTAGGTGCGGTAGAGCAGGAACTTCTTGATGATGGCGGCGTCGCCGGCGACGAAGCCCGAGCGCATGCCCGGCACATTGCTGCGCTTGGAGAGGCTGGTGAAGGCGATCAGATTGCGGAAGTCGCTGCGGCCCAGCTTGACCGCGGCCTCCAGGCCGGAGAGCGGCGGCTCGTCGCGGAAGTAGATCTCGGAGTAGCACTCGTCCGAGGCGATCACGAAGCCATGCTGGTCGCTCAGCGCGAACAGCGCCTCCCACTCGGCCAGCGGCATCACCGCGCCGGTCGGGTTGCCGGGCGAGCAGGTGTAGAGCAGCTGGGTGCGGGCCCAGGTGGCTTCGTCGATCTCGGCCCAGTTGGCCGCGAAGTTGCGGGCCGGGTCGCTGTTGGCAAAGGCGGTCCGCGCGCCGGCCAGCAGGGCTGCGCCCTCGTAGATCTGATAGAAGGGATTCGGGCAGACCACGGTGGCGCCGGGCCGGCTCGGATCGATCACGGTCTGCGCCAGCGCGAACAGCGCCTCGCGCGAGCCGTTGACCGGCAGCACCTGGCTGGCCGCATCGAGCTGCAGGCCGTAGCGGCGCGCCAGCCAGCCGCTGATCGCCTCGCGCAGCCTGGGCTCGCCGGCGGTGGCGGGATAGGCCGCCAGGCTCTTCAGGCTGCCCACCAGCGCGTCCTCGACCAGCCGCGGCGCCGGATGCTTGGGCTCGCCGATCCCCAGGCTGATCGGACGGTAGGCCGGGTTCGGCGTGATGTCCTTGGTCAGCGCGCGCAGGCGCTCGAAGGGATAGGGATGGAGCTTGTCCAGCAGGGGATTCATCGCGAGCAGATCACGGGCAAGAGAGGAGGGGCGGGAGGCGGATCGCCATCATAGCCAGCCGGCGCAGTCCGGCTGGCCGCAGCGGCAGGCCAGCCGGCCCTCATGGTGGGTTGCGCCATAGCCGACCGTGATCTCCTCGTCCGGCGCGATCGCGCGGGCGGCGAAGATCTCGATCGCGCCCTGCTCGACGCGGATCAGGGCGTTGGGCCGACAGCTGTGGTTGGTGAAGCGCAGCGCGTCCTCGCTGCGGGTGGCGTCGATCGCGCGGCTCTCGCTCAGCTCCACCAGCATGATGCGCTGGCGCCCGCTGGCGCGGCGCCGGCCCTCGGCGACCGTGATCGCCTCGCCGGTCAGCGCGCCGATGCGCGCCCCCGCAGCCAGCGGCTCGGCCGCGAACACGCCATAGCCATCGATGCGGCTGCGCCGCACCGCGACGGCGACGGACAGATTGGCCGAGCTGGTGGGAATGCCCAATTAGCGCAGCAGACCGGATTCGAAGCCGTGCGCCGGCAGGTCGATCTTCGGCTCGGGCTTCCAGCCCTTCTTGCGGTGCTCGACCACGACATTGGTGTAGATGCCGCCGCGCACATACCACTTGGCGGTGATGCGCAGGAAACGCGGATTGGTGACCTTGACGATGTCTTCCAGGATGGTGTTGGTCACCTTCTCATGGAAGGCACCCTCGTGGCGGTAGCTCCAGAAGTACATCTTCAGGCTCTTCAGCTCGACGCAATGCTTGTCCGCGATCATGTCGATCGTGAAATGCGCGAAGTCGGGCTGGCCGGTCAGCGGGCAGTGGCAGGTGAACTCGGGCACCTGGAACTGGATCACGTAGTCGCGCTGCGGGGCCGGGTTCGGGAACACATGCAGTTCCTTCGAGGGCGCCGAGGGCGGGTTCGGGGGCATCTCACGCATCTTGGGCGCGGCGGCCAGGGTCTTCTTGGGGGCGGCGGTCTTGCGTGCCGGCTTGGCGGCGGGGGGGGTCTTGGCCATGTTTTTCGATGCGGGGCCAGGCCGGGCGACGACGCCCGGGCGGGCCGGATTTCAGGAGAGGGGGCGATGGTATCATCCGACCCCGAAGAAGCCCCCGTTGCAGGGGCTTTTCCGTAAATAAATCAACAGCTTAGTTAGCGTTCTGAATCCGCGCACCCCGCGTACCACCGCATGCGTCTGAACTCGATCAAGCTCTCGGGCTTCAAGTCCTTTGCCGATCCCACCAATTTCCAGCTGCCCGGGCAGCTGGTCGGCGTGGTCGGCCCCAACGGCTGCGGCAAGTCCAACATCATGGACGCCGTGCGCTGGGTGCTGGGCGAGAGCAAGGCTTCAGAGCTGCGCGGCGAGTCGATGCAGGACGTGATCTTCAACGGCTCGGGCAACCGCAAGCCCGCGAGCCGCGCCAGCGTCGAGCTGGTGTTCAGCAACGAGGACGCCCGCGCCGGCGGGCAATGGAACCAGTTCACCGAGATCGCGGTCAAGCGCGTGCTGACCCGCGACGGCACCAGCAGCTACTTCATCAACAACCAGCCGGTGCGCCGCCGCGACGTGCAGGACGTGTTCCTCGGCACCGGCCTGGGGCCGCGCGCCTACGCCATCATCGGCCAGGGCACGATCAGCCGCATCATCGAATCCAAGCCGGAGGAGATGCGTATGTTCCTGGAGGAGGCCGCCGGGGTCTCCAAGTACAAGGAACGCCGTCGAGAAACCGAGAACCGGCTCAAGGACACGCGCGAGAACCTGACCCGCGTCGAGGACATCCTGCGTGAGCTGAACAACAACCTGGAGAAGCTCGAGAAGCAGGCCGAGGTCGCGGCCAGCTATCGCGGCCTGCAGGACGCCGGCACCCTGAAGCTGCACCAGCTCTGGTTCCTCAAGCACCGCGATGCCAGCAGCGAGCAGAGCCGGGTCAAGGGCGAGCATGCCGAGGCCCTGACCGCGCTGGAGTCGCGCATGGCCGAGCTGCGCCATGTCGAGGCCGAGCTGGAGACCATCCGCCAGGCCCACTACGCGGCCGGCGACGAGCTGCATGCCTCGCAGGGCCGCTTCGCCGAGGCCCAGCTGGAGGTGAGCCGGCTCGAGGAGCGCATCCGCTATGTGGTCGAGGGCCGCCAGCGGGTCGAGGCGCGGCTGATCGAGCTGCAGGCGCAGAACCAGCAATGGCAGGAGCGCAGCGAGCAGGCTCAAGGAGAGCTGGAGACCATCGCCGAGCAGATCGCCACGGCCGAGGAGCAGAGCGAGATCCTCGCCGCCCAGGCCGAGGAACAGGCGATGAACCTGCCCAATGCCGAGGACGCGGTGCGCGCCGCTCAAGGGCGTGCCAACGAGCAGCGCGGCTCGGTGGTGCAGGTGCAGCAGCAGATCCAGGTGCTGGCGGCAGAGAGCCGCAATATCGAGGAGCAGAACCGCGCGCTGCGCACCCGCCGCGAGCGCCTGGCCACCGAGCGCCAGGGCCTGGCCGCGCCCGATCATGACAAGCTGGCCGAGCTGAAGCAGCAGAGCGAGAGCGCCGACGAGGCGCGCGACCTGGCCGATGCCCGCCTGCACGAGCTGCAGGACCAGCTGCCGCAGCTGGAGGAACAGCGCCGCGCGGTGCAGCAGGACGCCAACGCCCAGCTGGCGCGCCAGTCCGAGCTGGTCGCGCGCCTGGAGGCGCTGCGCGCCCTGCAGGAGAAGGTGCAGACCGAGGGCAAGCTCAAGCCCTGGCTGGCCAAGCATGGGCTGGACGGCCTGCAGGGCCTGTGGACCCGGCTGCACATCAAGCAGGGCTGGGAGAACGCGCTGGAGGCCGCGCTGCGCGAGCGCATGGGCGCGCTGCAGGTCGGCCGCCTGGAGACGGTGCGCGCCTTCGCGGCCGATGCGCCGCCGGCCCGCCTGGCCTTCTACTCGCCGCCGGCCGCCGCGATCGCCAACACGCATGAGACCCTGCCCAAGCTGACCGAGCTGCTGCGCCTGGATGATGCCGGGCTGAAGGCCTTGCTGAACGACTGGCTGGAGGGCGTCTACACCGCGGCCTCGATGGACGAGGCCCTGGCCGGCCGAGACAAGCTGACCCATGGCGAGATCATCATGACCGCCGAGGGCCATGCGGTCAGCCAGTTCGCGGTCAGCTTCTATGCGCCCGATTCCGAGCAGGCCGGCATGCTGGCCCGCGCCCAGGAGATCGAGCAGCTGCAGCTGGAAAGCCGCGCCCAGACCCTGATCGCCGAGGAGGCCAAGAGCCAACTGGTGCGCACCGAGGCCGCCTTCAGCGAGGCCTCTCAGCGCCTGGTCGGCCTGCGCCGCGAGGCCAGCGAGACCCAGACCCGCGCCCACCAGCTGCATGTCGAGCTGCTGCGTCTCTCCCAGCAGGCCGAGGCCGCCAGCAACCGCCGCAGTCAGCTGGAGGAAGAGCTGGCCGAGATCGATGGCCAGATGGAGGAGCTGCAGGAGCGCCGCGTCACCGGCGAGGCCCGCTTCGAGGAGCTGGACCTGCAGCTGGCGACCACGCAGGAGCGCCATGCCGAACTGGAGGAGGGCGTGATCCAGGCCGAGCGCAAGCTCGGCGAGGCGCGCGAGCAGCTGCGCGCGCTGGAGCGCCGCGCCCAGGAGGCGACCTTCAGCGCCCGGTCCCTCGCCTCGCGCCGCGGCGAGCTGCAGCGGGCTATCGAAACCGCCCAGGCCCAGGTCAAGACCAACGAGGCCTCGGCCGAGGGCCTGCAGCGCGAGCTGGACACGCTCAACGACGCCGCGGCCCAGGCCGGGCTGCAGGAGGCGCTGGCCGTGAAGGTCGAGCGCGAAAAGGAACTGGCCGCGGTGCGCAGCGGCTATGACGATCTCAGCCTGCGCCTGCGCAAGGCCGAGGAGCAGCGCCTGGAATTCGAGCGCAGCCTGGACCCCTTGCGCGAGCGCATCACCAAGCTGCAGCTGGAGGAACAGGCCGCACAGCTGGGCGGCGCGCAGTTCATGGAGCAGCTGGTTGCGGCCAATGTCGATCTCGAAGCCTTGGCCAAGTCGGTGGAAGAGGGCGCGGTCAAGCTCTACGGCCTGCAGGGCGAGATCGACCGCATCAACCGCGAGATCGCGGCCCTGGGGGCGGTGAATCTGGCGGCGCTGGACGAGCTGACGGCGGCGCGCGAGCGCAAGACCTTCCTGGATTCGCAGAACGCCGACCTGAGCGCCGCGATGAAGACCCTCGAGGACGCGATCCACAAGATCGACCTGGAGACGCGCGACCTGCTGGCCAATACCTTCAACCAGGTCAACGAGCATTTCGGCCGCATGTTCCCGCAGCTTTTCGGCGGCGGGCAGGCCAAGCTGACCATGGTCGGCGAGGAGATCCTGGACGCTGGCGTGCAGGTGATGGCCCAGCCGCCGGGCAAGAAGAACAGCACCATCCACCTGCTCTCGGGCGGTGAGAAGGCGCTGACGGCGATCGCGCTGGTGTTTGCGATCTTCATGCTGAATCCCGCGCCCTTCTGTCTCCTGGACGAGGTGGACGCGCCGCTGGACGACGCCAACACCGAGCGCTACGCCAAACTGGTTTCGGAGATGAGCAGCAAGGGCACCCAGTTCCTGTTCATCTCGCACAACAAGATCGCAATGGAAATGGCAAAACAACTGATCGGCGTGACGATGCAGGAACAAGGGGTCTCGCGCATCGTGGCCGTGGACATGGAGTCCGCTCTGAGCATGGCGGAGGCTGCCTGATGTCGCTCACGGAACTGCTCGCCATCCTCGGCGGCCTGGTGCTGGCCGGCGTCGTCGCCCATGGCGCCTGGGCCGCCCGCAAGGCCGGCCCGCGCCGCGCCAGCCCGCCGGTCGAGCCCTCGCTGCAGCCTGGCGGTAGCGCCGAGCGCAAGGAGCCCAATCTGGGCGAGGCCCAGGCCGCGGTGGCCGAGCCCTTCGAGCCCGCGGCCGAGGCCGCGATCTCGCCGCTGGCGCTGGCCGAGACGGTACCGGCCATCGTGCGCCAGCCGCCGCGCAAGGCCTCGGCCCGCATCGATGCGCTGATCGACGCGATCGCGACGATCAGCCTGGAAGCGCCGATCAGCGGCGAGATGGCGCTGTCGCACCTGCCTGGCAGCCGCCGCGCCGGCACCAAGCCCTTCCATATCGAAGGTCTGAACAGCCTCAGCGGCGACTGGGAGCTGCCGGCGCCGGGCCAGCGCTACGGTGAGTTCCAGGCCGGCCTGCAGATGGCCAATCGCAGCGGCGCGCTCAACGAGATCGAGTACAGCGAGTTCGTGCAGAAGCTGCAGGGCTTTGTCGACGGCATCGGCGGCTTCGTGCAGTTCCCCGACATGCTGGACGTGGTGGCGCGCGCCCGCGAGCTGGACCAGTTCGCCGGCGAGCATGACGCGCAGCTGGCGATCCAGCTGAAGAGCCGCGGCGCCGCCTGGACCCTGGGCTATGTGCAGCAGATCGCGCTGCGCCATGGCTTCGTGCCGGGCGCGGTGCCGGGCCGCCTGGTGCTGCCGGCGGCCGAGGAAGGCCTGCCGCCGGTGCTGTCGCTCAGCTTCGAATCCCAGGCCGCGCTGGCCGAGGATCCGCAGGCCTCCTCGCTGCACGAGCTGACCTTGGCGCTCGACGTGCCGCAGACGGCCGAGTCCGCCGAGCCCTTCGCGGCCTGGCAGGAATCGGCGCGCGCGCTGTCGCGCGACATCGAGGCCGACCTCTGCGACGACCGCGGCCATCAGCTGAATCTGCATTCCTTCGCCGCGATCAGCGAGGGCCTGGCCGAGCTCTACAAGGCCCTGGCCGCGCGCGACCTGGCCGCCGGCTCCCTGGCCGCCCGTCGTCTCTTCAGTTGATCAGCTAGCCAGGCGGAAGCGCGCCACCACCTCGGCCAGCCGCGCCGCCTGCTCGCGCAGCGATTCGGAGGCGGCGGCCGATTCCTCGACCAGCGCGGCGTTCTGCTGCGTCATGCCATCGAGCTGGCCGATCGCGGCATTGACCTCCGACAGGCTCTGGGTCTGGTTGTGCACCGCGCCGGCGATCTCGCCGATGATGTCGCTGACCTTCCGCACCGCGGCCACCACCTCGCCCATCGTGCCGCCGGCATCGGCGACCAGGCGCGAGCCGGCCTCCACCTGATCCACCGAACCGGCGATCAGCGCCTTGATCTCGCGCGCGGCTTGGGCGCTGCGCTGGGCCAGCGTGCGCACCTCGCCGGCCACCACCGCGAAGCCGCGGCCCTGCTCGCCGGCGCGCGCCGCCTCGACGGCGGCATTGAGCGCCAGGATATTGGTCTGGAAGGCGATGCCGTCGATCACGCCGATGATGTCGGCGATCTTGCGCGAGGCGGCCTGGATGCCGTCCATCGTGTCGACCACCCGCGCCACCACCGCCCCGCCGGCCCCGGCCACGCGCGAGGCCTCGACCGCCAGCGCGCTGGCCTGCCGCGCGGACTCGGCGCTCTGGCGCGCGGTGTCGGTCACCTGCTGCATCGCCGCCGATGTTTCTTCCAGGCTGGAGGCGGCCTGTTCGGTGCGGGACGAGAGATCCAGGCTGCCGCTGGAGACCTCCTGGCTGGCCAGCGCGATGCTGTCGGCGCTGCGCCGCACCGTGCCGACCGACTGGTTCAGCGCCTCCTGCATGCGGGCGAGCGCGCGCAGCAGGTCGCCCAGCTCGTCGGCGCTGTCGGCGCGCAGCTCCAGGCTCAGGTCGCCGCCAGCGATGCGGTCGGCGCTCTGCGAGGCATAGTGCAGCGGCCGGGTCAGCGAGCGGGTCAGCAGCCAGCCGACCCCGGCGCCCAGGCTCAGCGCCACCGCCACCATCAGCCAGATGCCCCATTGCACCGCGCCATAGCTGGTCTGTGCGTCCTGGTGTGCCTGGGCGGCGCCGCTGTCGTTCAAGGTGGTCAGCTTGGCGATCGCATCGGTGGTGGCGCGGAAGGCGCGGCGCGAATCGCCGCGCAGCCAGGCCAGCGCCTCCTCCTGCTTGCCCTCGCGCAGCAGGGACACCAGGCGCGGCTGCGCGGCGCGGTAGGCCTCGATGGTGGCGCGGAATTCGTCGAAGCGCTGGCGCTCCTCGGCGCCGCTGAGGCTCTGCTCATAGGCCTTTAGCAGCTTGGGCACCTGCTCCCATTGGGTGGCCAGGCGGGCACTTTCTTCTTGTAGTGCCTTCTCGCCGCCGCCCAAGAGCATCTGCAGCTCGGCGCGCCGCATCTGGTTCAGCGCCTCGTTGAGGCCGGCCAGCTGCTGGGTGCTGGGCAGCCAGTTGGTGGCCAGGTCGACCACATTGGCCTGGACCCGCTCGACGCGGTTCGACGCGAACAGGCCCATCGCCAGCATCAGCAGCAGCAGGAGCCCGAAACCCAGGCCCAGCCGCGAGCCCACGCGCAGATTCGACAGCAGCTTCATGCCGATTCCCTCCGAGAGGCCGGTCCGCATGGACCGGTCGCCAACATAACACAGGCGGCCCGCGCCGTGCGCGCCGCTTGCGGGCTGCAGCTCCTCAGCCGAGATGGCGCGCCAGCAGCGCGATCGCGGCATCCATCTGCTCGGCCGCGACGCCGCCCAGGCCGAACACCAGGCCCTGCGGCGCCTCGCGCGGCGCGGCGGCGAAGCGGGCGATGGTCTCGATGCGCAGCCCGTCCTCGGCCGCGGCGGCGACCAGCGCCGGCAACGGCCGGCGGCTTCGCAGCAGCGCGGTGGTGTGCAGGCCGCCCTCGCCGGGGATCACCGCGCTGTGCGGGCCCAGGTGCTGCGCCAGCGCCGCCACCAGCGCGCGGTGCCGCTCGGCATAGAGGCCGCGCATGCGCTTCACATGGCGCGCCAGATGGCCCTCGGCGATGAAGGCGGTCAGGGTGTCCTGCTGCGCCGGCTCGCCATGCCAGTCGGCCAGTTGGCGCGCGGCGTTCAGCGCCGGGCGGATCCAGGGCGGCGCGACCAGGAAGCCCAGGCGCAGGCCCGGGTAGAGGCTCTTCGAAAAGGTGCCGACATAGAGCACCCGCTGCCGCTCGCGGTCCAGGGTCTGCAGCGCCGGCAGCGGGCGCGCGGCGCGGCTGAACTCGCTGTCGTAGCCGTCCTCCAGGATCACCGCGTTGTGGCGCCGCGCGAACTCCAGCAGGGCCAGGCGGCGCGGCAGCGACAGCGGCGGCCCATCGGGAACTGGTGCGAGGGGCTGACGCAGACCAGGCGCGCCGCCGGCGGCAACTGCTCGACGATCAGGCCCTGCGCGTCCACCGGCACCGGCGCCAAGACGGCACCGGCCGCGGCCAGTGCGCGTCGCAGCGGTGGGTAGCCGGGCTCCTCCACCGCGACGACGCTGCGGCCCGGCTCCACCAGCACCCGCGCCAGCAGGTCGAAGGCCTGCTGCGCGCCGGCGGTCACCAGCACATCCTCGGCCCGGCAGGCGATCCCGCGCACAAAGGACACATGGCCGGCGATCGCCGCGCGCAGCGCCGGCCGCCCCTCCGGCTCGGCATAGAAGGCCGGTCCGCGCGCCAGCTGCCGCAAGGCCTTGGCCGCGAGCCGGCGCCAGACTTCGAAGGGGAAGCCGCTCAGCGCCGGCAGCCCGGGCAGCAGGTCGTGGCGGAAGTCGCCGCCCGGGCGCAGCCGGATCACCGGCGGCGGCTCGCGCCAGGCCGGCGCCAGCGGCGGTGCTTGGGGTGCGGCTATGCGGCCGGCGCGGGCGGTGGGCGGCGCCGCCGCGAGCGGGCGCACGCCCTCGGCCACCTGGGTGGCGCCGCCGCGAGCGGGCGCACGCCCTCGGCCACCTGGGTGGCGCCGCCCGAGCGGGCCGTCGCCAGGCCCTCGGCCAGCAGGCGCTCGTAGGCCGCCACCGCGCCGTTGCGCGACACCCCGCAGGCCAGCGCCAGCGCGCGCGTACCCGGCAGGGCCAGGCCGGGCGCCAGCCGGCCGTCCAGGATGGCGGTGCGCAGCTGCTGGTGCAGCGCCTGGCCGCGCCGGCGCGAGCCCGGCGGCGGCAGCTCGATCGTGATCGGCAGAAGCGGTTCCATCAAATACGGGAAAAGTGGACCTACAGCGGGTCCGGCGGCGATCCTATCGTGAGGCCTGCCTCTTACCACCTGCCCACGGAGTTCTCCGATGCAAGCAAGCACCCCACCCATCTCCGCGCTCGATGCGCTGCCGCGCCGCCAGGTCGAGATCGAGGGCCGGCCGCAGTCCTATGTCGACATCGGCGAAGGCCGGCCGATCGTGTTCCTGCATGGCAACCCGACCTCGTCCTATCTGTGGCGCAACATCATTCCCCATCTGCAGGGCCTGGGGCGCTGCCTGGCGCCGGACCTGCCGGGCTTCGGCGCCTCGCCGCTGCCGGCCGAGGCGGGCTGCGGCTTCGCCGACCAGCTGCGCTATCTGGACGCCTGGTTCGAGCGCCTGGACCTGCAACAAGACCTGACCCTGGTGCTGCACGACTGGGGTTCGGCCCTGGGTTTCGCCTGGGCGCGCCGCCATCCCGAGCGGGTGAGGGCGATCGCCTATATGGAGGCGCTGGTGCAGCCGCGGCGCTGGGCGGACTTCCCGAACGGGCGTGATCAGATCTTTCGCGCGCTGCGCTCCGAACGCGGCGAGGCGATGATCCTGGACGACAACTTCTTCGTCGAGACCGTGCTGCCCAAGAGCGTGCTGCGGCCGCTGGCCGAGGCCGAGATGGCGGCTTACCGCCGGCCTTTCGCCGAGCGGGCCAGCCGCCGCGTCATCCTGGCGCTGGCGCGCGAGCTGCCGATCGAGGGCACGCCGGCGGACGTGGCGGCCGAGGTCGAGGCCTATGGCGCCTGGCTGGCCGCGAGCCCGCTGCCCAAGCTGTTGATCTCGGCCCGGCCGGGCGCGCTGCTGACCGGGCGCGCGCTGGACTTCTGCCGCGGCTGGCCGAACCAGCGCGAGGTCGAGGTGGCCGGCGTGCATTACCTGCAGGAGGACGCGCCGCACGAGATTGGCGCGGCGCTGCGGGAATTCGTGGCGGGGCTGCCGGACTGAGCCCTGCGCGGCGGGTGGCGGCTACACTGGAACGTCCGCCACTCGCACCGTCTGCCCTTGACTTCCAGTCTGCTGTTGATTGCCCTCCTGATTGCCGCCAGCGCCTTCTTCTCGATGGCCGAAATGTCGCTGGCGGCCTCGCGACGCCTGAAGCTGCAGCAACTGGCGGACGAGGGCGATCCCAGGGCGCGGCGGGTGTTGAAGGTGCAGGAACAGCCGGGCTACTACTTCACCGTGGTGCAGATCGGCGTCAACACGGTCGCGATCCTCGCCGGTATCGTCGGCGAGGGGGCGTTCACGCCTTACTTCGCCGAGGCCCTGGCCTTTCTGCTGCCGGCCGAGCGGGCGCAGCCGCTGGCCTTCGCGCTGTCCTTCGTCAGCATCACCGCGCTGTTCGTCGTGCTGGCTGATCTGGTGCCCAAGAGCTGGTCGATGAGCGAGCCGGAGCGCATCGCGCTGGCGCTGGTCGGGCCGATGTCGACCCTGGTGACTCTGTTCAAGCCGCTGGCCTGGGCCTTCAGCGCGATCACCGACGCGATCCTGCGCCTGCTGGGCCGGCCGGTCACGCGCGACAACACCATCACCCACCACGACATCCTGGCGATGGCCGAGGCCGGCAACCTGGCCGGCGTGGTGGCCGATGCCGAGCAGCAGGTGATCGAGAACGTGTTCGAGCTGGAAACGCGCCGCGTCGAGAGCGCGATGACCACGCGCGAGCGCGTGGTCTTCCTGGGGCTGGACGATGACGATGCACTGATCCGCAACCGCATCGCCGAGTCGCCCCATTCCACCTACCTGGTCTGCGACGGCGAGATCGACCAGGTGGTCGGCTATGTCGACGCGACCGACCTGTTCCAGCGCGTGCTGCGCGACGAGACCATCAATCTGCGCACCTGCGTCGACCTGGTCAAGAAGGTGCTGATCGTGCCGGACCGGCTGACCCTGGCCGAGGTGCTGCTGCAGTTCCGCGAGAAGCTGGAAGACTTCGCGGTGATCGTCAACGAGTACAGCCTGGTGGTTGGCGTGATCACCTTGAACGACGTGATGAGCACCGTGATGGGCTCGCTGGTGGCCAGCCACGACGAGGAACAGATCGTGCGCCGCGAGGACGGCAGTTACCTGGCCGACGGCGTCACGCCGATTCCCGATGTGCAGCGCGCGCTGGAGCTGGAGGCCTGGCCCCTTGCCGGCCAGTACGACACCCTGGCCGGCTTCCTTATGGTGATGCTGCGCCGCATTCCGCGGCGCACCGACCATGTGGTCTGGGAGGGCTGGCGCTTCGAGGTGATGGACGTGGACAGCCACCGGGTGGACCAGGTGATGATCACCCGGGTGGCCTCCGTCGAAGTTTCGGCCTGACCTGGCGCAAACCGATCTGCGCAGCACTCGCTGAGCGTTGCGGGCCGGCGGCCCCGTCACCCCTGAGGCGGCGCTTGGCCCTGACGGGCCAAGTTCCCTGCGCTGCTCGCGTCCCGGGGCTCGCGCCGAACTCGGCCTCGCACCCCTGCGGGCCAGCGTCCGCCGATGGCGGCCGCTTGTGCTCGGACCTCGGACAACGGCGCTCGACCCATCGCCCTGGAGGCGATGGGCAACCCCGGGCCGCTGCGCTGCTCGGCGCCGCCAACGGGCTGCCGCGGCCACCAGCCCGCAACGCCGCATGCGCCGTGCCCCCTCGTCAAGACTTCTTCGCAGACCGCAGCTGTGCCTGCAGACCCGGCCCTGCCAGTTGCCGGGCGACTATGCGGGGCCGAGGAGCGCAGCGGCGCGGGGCGCGCGCGTCAGCGCGCTTCAAGGACTGACTGGGCGCGACTGTTCGACCGCAGCGAGCCGCAGGCGAGCGTAGGGAGTTAAGCGCCCGCCCCGCGGCGCGAGCACCGCAGGGCAGTCTTGCCGGCCGTGAGGCCGGCAAGACCCCCGCATCGGAGCCCTGCGGCTGGCGGGGCCGGGTCTGCGCAACGCCCGGTCGTCGCAGTGTCAGTGCGCAACCGGTCGCGTAGGTCCACGGGCAATCAAGTCACCGGGCAGGCCTGCTGCGCCGGCCGGCGCAGGCCCAGGGTGCCGGCGGTCAGTACCAGCGCGACCAGGGGGCCGAGGGTCATGCCGACCACCATCGGCAGCGGGCGGCCGTCGCTGAACAGGCCGGCCAGGCCCATCATCACCGCGCCCAGCAGCATCTGCGTCGTGCCCAGGAGGGCCGAGGCGGTGCCGGCGATCGCGCCATGGGCTTCCAGCGCCAGCACCGAGCTGGTCGGGATCACCAGGCCCATGAAGGCGCTGGCCACCAGGTAGAGCGCGATCAGCACCGCCAGGCGTTCGCCGCCCAGCAGGTAGTAGCCGAGCATGGCCAGCATCGTCAGCGAGGCGCCGACGATGGCGACCCGCACCAGCTGGCTCAGGCCGAAGCGCTCGCCCAGGCTGCCGACGAACTGCGAGGCGCCGATGAAGGAGATCGCGTTCAGCGCAAAGGCCAGGCTGTACTGGGTCGGCGTCAGGCCGTAATGGTCGATCAGCACGAAGGGCGAGTTCGCCAGGTAGACGAAGAAGCCGCCCAGCGAGAAGCTGCCGATCAGCACCAGGCCCATGAAATGGCGGTCGCGCAGCAGCAGCCAGTAGCCGGCCAGCGCGCTGCCCAGGCTGCTGCCCAGACGCTCCTCGGGCGGGCGGGTCTCCTTCAGGAACAGGGCGGTCATCGCCAGGCCGGCCACCGCGGCCAGCGACACGCCCCAGAACACGCCACGCCAGCCGGTCAGCGCGATCACCGCGCTGCCCACCAGCGGTGCCAGGATCGGCGAGACGCTGAACACCAGCATCAAGAGCGACATCAGCCGTGCCGCGTCGGTGCCGGTGTGCAGGTCGCGCACCACCGCGCGCGGGATCGCCATGCCGGCGGCCGCGCCCAGGCCCTGCAGGAAGCGCAGCACGATCAGGGTCTGCACATCGGTGGCCAGCGCGCAGCCGATGCTGGCGGCGAGGAACAGGGCCAGGCCGAAATACAGCGGCTTCTTGCGCCCGACCATGTCGGCCACCGGACCGTACAGCAACTGGCCGGCGCCGATCGAGATGAAGAAGGCGGTCAGGCTCATCTGCACCTGGGCCATGTCGGCGCCCAGGCTCTGGCCGATCGCCGGCAGGGCCGGCAGGTACATGTCGATCGCGAACGGGCCGATCGCCGACAGCAGGCCTAGCACCAGGGCTATTTTTATGAAACGTGAGGATTGTGAGTACATCGCGCGCATTTTCCCGGCAGGGGCCAAAGACCGGGGCCGGCAAGCGTTCGATGGCTGTGCTAGGCGCACGAACGGCGGGGGAGGCGGGCGAACGGCCGCTGCTGCCAGGATCGGGCGCTACCTGCCTCTAGCTGAGCCACAATTCCGCCCCATGACGACGATGAACGACGATCCCGCGCTGCGCGCCGCGCAGCTGCGCGAGCTGCTGAACCACCACGCCCATCTCTACTACGTGCTGGACCAGCCGAGCCTGCCGGACGCCGAGTACGACAAGCTGTTCCAGGAACTGCAGGCGATCGAGGCAGCGCATCCGCAGCTGCGGACACCGGATTCGCCGACCCAGCGCGTGATCGGCCAGGTGCTGGACGGCTTCACGCCGGTGACCCATGCGGTGGCGATGCTGTCGATCCGCACCGAGACCGATACCGAGGCCAGCGGGGCGCAGAACTTCGACGCCCGGGTGCGCCGCGAACTGGGCCTGGCCGAGGATGCGCCGCCCGTCGAGTACGCGGCCGAGCTGAAGTTCGACGGGCTGGCGATCAACCTGCGCTATGTGCATGGCCAACTGGTGCAGGCGGCGACCCGCGGCAACGGCGAGACCGGCGAGGATGTCACGCAGAACATCAAGACCATCAAGCAGATCCCCCTGCGCCTGCACGGCGAGGTGGCGCAGGCCGCGGCGGTGATCGAGGTGCGCGGCGAGGTCTATATGCGGCGCGACGATTTCGAGGCGCTCAACGAGCGCCAGCGCGCCGCCAACGAGAAGACCTTCGTCAACCCGCGCAATACCGCGGCCGGCGCGGTGCGCCAGCTGGATCCGGCCCTGGTGCGCCAGCGGCCGCTGAGCTTCTTCGCCTATGGCCTGGGCGAGGTGGCGGGCTGGGAGGTGCCGGCCACGCACAGCGGCATGCTGGACGCGCTGCAGGGCTTTAACCTGCCGGTCTGCGCCGACCGCGCGGTGGTGCAGGGCGCGGCGGGCCTGGTGGCCTTCCACCAAGCGATGGGCGAGAAGCGCGACCAGCTGCCCTTCGACATCGACGGCATCGTCTACAAGGTCAACAGCCGCGCGCTGCAGCAGCAGCTCGGTTTCGTGACCCGCGAGCCGCGCTGGGCCGTCGCACACAAGTACCCGGCGCAGGAGCAGGTGACGCGGCTGAACGGCATCGAGATCCAGGTCGGTCGCACCGGCAAGCTGACGCCGGTGGCCAAGCTGGAGCCGGTCTTCGTCGGCGGCACGACGGTCAGCAACGCGACCCTGCACAACCTGTTCGAGCTGCGCCGCAAGGGCGTGCGCATCGGCGACCAGGTGATCGTGCGCCGCGCCGGCGACGTGATCCCGGAGATCGTCGGCAAGGTCGAGGCGCTGCGCCCGGCCTATGTGCCGAACTTCCGCATGCCCAAGAGCTGCCCGATCTGCGGCAGCGCGGTGCGGCGCGAGCAGGGCGGCATCGACCACCGCTGCAGCGGCGGCATCTCCTGCCCGGCGCAGCGCAAGCAGGCCTTTCTGCATTTCGCCGGCCGGCGCGCGATGGACATCGAGGGCCTGGGCGACAAGCTGGTCGACCAGCTGGTCGACGGCCTGATCGTGCAGAGCCTGCCGGGCCTGTACAAGCTGGGCGTGGCCAAGCTGGCCGCGCTGGAACGCATGGCCGAGAAGAGCGCACAGAACATCGTCGATGCGCTGGAGAAGAGCAAGACCACGACCCTGCCGCGCTTCCTGTTCGCCCTGGGTATCCGTCAGGTCGGCGAGACCACGGCCAAGGACCTGGCGCGGCATTTCGGCGCGATGGACCGGCTGATGGACGCCCGGCTGGAGGAACTGCTGGAGGTGCGCGACGTCGGCCCGATCGTCGCGCAGAGCATCCGCACCTTCTTCGACCAGCCGCACAACCGCGAGGTGGTCGAGCAACTGCGCGCCGCCGGCGTGCATTGGCCCGAGGGCGAGGGCGCGCTGGGCGAGCAGGGACCGCGGCCGCTACTGGGCAAGACCCTGGTGCTGACCGGCACCCTGCCGACCCTGTCGCGCGACGCGGCCAAGGAGTTGATCGAGGCCTCCGGCGGCAAGGTCAGCGGTTCGGTCTCGAAGAAGACGCACTACGTGATCGCCGGCGAAGAGGCCGGCTCCAAGCTCGAGAAGGCGCGCGAGCTGGGCGTGACCGTGCTGGACGAGGCCGGGCTGCAGGCCTTGCTGCAACAGCCGGGCGAGGCCGGCGAGACCTGACCCTCAGGCTGGCGCGGCCGAGGCCCGCTGCCGGCGCTGGTGCTTGACGCGGTACATGCAGGCGTCGGCCAGGCGCACCGCGTCCTCCACCGTCAGGCCCGCCGGGTCCAGCGCCAGCACGCCGACGCTGGCGCCGGCATAGTCCAGCTCCGCCGTGTCCAGGCGGTAGCGGCCCAGGGTGGCCTCGGTGCAGCGCTGCTGCAGGGTCAGCGCGGCCTGCGGCGCCTCGCCGGCCTCGACCACCGGACCGCCGCCGTTGTCGGTGGGCAGCGCCGGGCCGGGGCCGACCAGCAGGAATTCGTCGCCGCCCAGCCGGCCCAGCATGTCGCCGGCGCGCAGCGAGGCCGTCAGGCGCTGGCCGGCCTGCTGCAGGAACAGGTCGCCGCTCTGGTGGCCATGGCGGTCGTTGATGGCCTTGAAGCCGTCCAGGTCGACCATGCCGACCAGCACGCTGCGGCCGTCGCGCTGGGCCTGGGCGAGCAGGCGCTGCAGTTCGTCGTAGAGCGCACGCCGGTTCGGCAGGCCGGTCAGCGTGTCGCGCATCGCATAGGACAGCAGGCGCGCATTGGCGGCCTGCAGATGCTCGACCAGGCGCTCGCGCTCGATGAAGCCGGCCACCAGGCCGGAGAACAGCTGCAGCATGGCCGCGGCCTCGTCGCCGATCTGGCGCCGGTCGGCGCTGGCGGCGCAGAGCGTGCCGAGCAACTGGCCCTCGCCGCCGCGCACCGGCGCGCTGACATAGGTCTGGATGCCCAGGGCGCGCGCCGCCTCGGAATCGCCCCAGCAATCGACCACATCGCTGGTCGCCATGCGGCCCTCGTCCAGCGCGCGCTTGCACAGGGTGTCGCCCCAGGGCACGCTGAGGCCCTCGGGGATCGTCATCGCGCCGGCGTTGCGGGCATAGCGGACCTGCTGGCGATCGGCCGCCAGGTCGATCTCGGTCAGGTAGGTCGACTCCAGGCCGGTGGCGACCCGCAGCATCTCCAGCAGTGGACGGGTCAGCTGTTCGAGCGAACGGGCGGCGGGCAGGGTGCTGGAGAGCTGGGCGAGGATCGGGTCCAAGGATTTGGGGCGAGGGCTTTGATGGGGCGCCTATGTTCGCTCAAGCCGCGACGGCAGCCGCTGCTCGGAAACACGGGCTTACCTTGTTCCTGCGCGGATCGGCCAAACCGTTCGGGTACCGGTTTGGACTGACCCTTCAGGGCGTGCGTGCGGGTGTCGTTGTCGGCGTCTCGGCAATGGAGCGCGTGACGATCTGCTTGAGCAAGCCACCCTGGCCCACCGAGCCGCTCACCTGGCCCTCGCCACGCGCCAGCCGTTCGCAGGCGTCGCGATCGTCGGCCGGCACGACGGCGCAACGCTTGAGTGCATTGGCCGCCAGCGTGGCGGGGGCTTCGCCGCCGTCCAGCCGACCCCGGCGCGCCTCGGCCAGCGCGGCGATGGCCTCGCGCAGGCAGGGCTCGCGTGCCTGCGGCGAGCTGCCGTCCAGGCAGGCGGCACGCTCCTGGCGATACCGCTGCTGCGCGTCCAGCGGTGCGGCTCCGGCATGGCCCCCCGCGAGCAGCGCGATCAGGCCGCCCAGCACCAGGCCGAGGTGCGGCCGCATGCGGGACCTTCGGGCCCCATGGGGACGGACGCAAGGGCGTTCAATAGGTTGGCACATGATCGGGCTCGTCTTGCGGGCTGTTCCTGCGATCACGACGGTTCTTGCCGACCTCGTGGCCGATCACGCCCCCGACCACGGCCCCGCCGACCGTGCCGACGGTGCTGCCACCGGTCAGCACCGCGCCGCCGATGGCGCCGATGCCGGCCCCGGCCGCGGTGTTGCGATCCTGGCGCGACATGCCGGCGCAGGCGCTCAGGCCCAGTGCCAGGCCCAGGGGCAGCAGCAGGCCAAGCAGGGTTTTGTTGATGTGGTTCATACGGTTCTCGATCTGGGACGCAGCCTGTTTGGCTGCAGGCGCAGAGTGAGGCATGGCGCGCAGGCGGTCTGTCCGGCGGAGCACATTGCATGCGCGGCCGCCCAGGGTGCGCTGCTGCACAGATGCCGGCCTTGCCCGCGCCCTAAGGTAAGGCCCGGGCAGTCCCGCCCTGGCAGCCGGAGTCGAACATGAAGTCCCTCTCTCTCTTCCGCATGACCTTGATGGCGTTCTCGCTATGCCTGGGCTCGATGGCCCAAGCCCAGGGCGGACCGTCGGCGCGCGGCGCCGAACAGCGCTCCGAACGCGGCAGCGACCGCCATGCGCAGCGCGACCGCGACCGGCAGGACGAGCGGCGTGCGAACGACCGCCGGGATCGCCAGCCGCGCTACGAGCAGTTCCGCAACGACCATTACCACAGCGCCGCGCAGGGCACGAACGGCTATGGACGCAGCTGGCGCCGCGGCGATCGCCTGCCGCAGGAGTACCGGGGCCGGCACTACGTGGTAGAGGACTGGCGCGGCCATCACCTGTATGCACCGCCCCGGGGCTATCACTGGGTGCAGAACGGCGGCGACTATGTGCTGGTCGCCATTGCCACCGGTCTGATCGTGAGCATCCTGCTGAGCAACTGAAGCAGGGCGCTCAGCCGTGCACCCGGGCCAGGTCGATGTCGCGCGTCTCGCGCGAGCAGTAGAGCGCGGCCAGGGTCAGGAGGCAGTTGACCGCCAGGTAGTAGCCGACGCCGGACAGGCCGTAGGCCTTGTTCAGCTCCAGCGCCACCAGGGTCGGCACCGAGGCGCCGACGATCGAGGCCAGGTTGTAGGCCAGCGAGGCGCCGGAGTAGCGCACCTCGGTCGGGAACAGCTCGGGCAGCAGGGCCGCCATCGGGCCGAAGGTCGCGCCCATCAGCGCCATGCCGACGGCGATGAAGGCCAAGAGGCGCCAGGGCTCGGCCTGGCCCAGGAAGGTGGGCATCGCCAGGCCGAAGGCCAGGATGGCCGCGGTCACGCCGATCAGCCAGCGGCGCCGGCCCAGGCGGTCGGCCCAGAGGCCTCCCAGCAGGGTGCAGACGCCGAACACGATCGCGCCGATCAGCAGCAGTCCGGTGAAGGTGTTGGCAGGGATGCCCAGGCCGGTCGCATGGCCGCCGGCCGACAGCGCGATGGGGCTCTTCGAGTAGACCTGCACGAAGGCCGTCATCAGGTAGAACAGCACATAGGTGGTGGTCATGATCAGGGTGCCCATCAGCAGCGCGCCGCCATGGCGGCTGAACACCGCGCCGACCGGCGCCTGCAGCTTCTTGCCCTGCTGCTCGGCCTGGCGGAACACCGCGCTCTCGTGCAGGGTCAGGCGCACATACAGGCCGACGCCGACCAGCACCACCGACAGCAGGAAGGGGATGCGCCAGGCCCATTCCACCAGCGCCTCGGCGCCAAGGAAATAGCTGACCAGGAAGAACACGCCGTTGGCCGCGAACAGGCCGATCGGCGCGCCCAGCTGCGGGAAGCTGCCGTACCAGCCGCGCTTGCCGTCCGGCGCGTTCTCGGTCGCGACCAGGGCCGCGCCGCCCCATTCGCCGCCCAGGCCGATGCCCTGGCCGATGCGGAACAGGCACAGCAGGATCGGCGCCCAGATGCCGATGTGCTCATAGCTGGGCAGCAGGCCGATCGCGACGGTGGAGACACCCATCGTCAGCAGGGAGGCGACCAGGGTGCGCTTGCGGCCGATCTTGTCGCCGAAATGGCCGAACAGGGCCGAGCCGATCGGCCGCGCCAGAAAGGCCAGGGCCAGGGTCGACAGCGACAGCAGGGTCGCGGCGGACGGATCGCCCTTGGGGAAGAACTGGCTGTTGAACACCAGCACTGCGGCGGCGGCGTAGATGTAGTA
The DNA here is from genome assembly GCF_015624425.1 of Roseateles sp. DAIF2. Classification (NCBI taxonomy): domain Bacteria; kingdom Pseudomonadati; phylum Pseudomonadota; class Betaproteobacteria; order Burkholderiales; family Sphaerotilaceae; genus Roseateles; species Roseateles sp. DAIF2. The sequence continues at coordinate 2,945,990 of NZ_CP049919.1, forward strand.
GTCGTAGAACTCGATCGCGGTGCCGATCAGCGAGGCGACGGCGACCTGCCGGGGCGAGTTGCGCGGTTCGGCGCTGGCGGCGGCGGTCTGCGGGGCGGGAGAGGACATCGGGGGTACTTCTTGATTCTTCGGAACGGTCACGGCGGGCAGGCATGCTGCGGCCGGCCCGGCGGGCGGAGCGGGAGGCGAAGCTTGCCGGGCCGATCAGGCCCGCGGCGCAAGGGCCTGGGCCCGGGTGGGGCCGATGATGGCAATCCGCCGCAGGTCCGGCAGGTAGGCCGCGGCGGCTGGATCGGTGCCGCAAACCCGGGAGGGCGCGGCAACCTTGCAGGGGGCGGATGATACCCGGCGAGGGGAAGCCCGCGCCCGGGCGGGGCCGTGCGGCGCTCTGCGCCCATCTCCGGAACACTGGGCTGCAACAAAGCGTAGACAATCACGCCCTCGCCATGGGGCGCAGGGGCAGCAAAGAAGAAGAACAACAACGACAACTGGTTGGGGATGATGGTGTTGAAGAGGGAAAAGAAGATGCGGCGGGCGACCGCGGCCGCCGCCTTGGCCGCCTGCGGCCTGCTGGTCGGCGGTGCGGCCTCGGCCAGCAAGGAAAGAAGCAGCAGTGAGCTGCAGGTCTATGGCCAGTTGAACCTGGCCCTGACCTATCGCAACCACCAGGCCGGCGGTGACGCCAGCGGCTGGGAGCTGGGCAACAGCCCGATGCATGCTTCCTGGATCGGCCTGCGCGGCCGCGAGGACCTGGGAGGCGGGCTGGCGGCGCTGGTGCGGCTCGAGACCGACGTCAAGCTGGACAGCGGCGGCGCCGGTCAGGCCCGGCCGGGCGGTGCCACCAGTTTCTGGTCCCGCCAGAGCACGGTGGGCCTGGCCTGGCGCGACCGTGCGGTGCTGACCCTGGGGCGCCAGTTCCATGTCTCATCCGATCGCGTGATCATCTCGCTCGACGTATTCAATGCCGGCGGTTCCAGCGTTCACATCACGCCGGTGGGCCTGTTCGGCGTGAACCGCTTCGTGCCCGGCCATGACACCCGGGTGGATGACAGCCTGAAGCTGCGCCTGAACGGCCCGGACGGCTGGAGTGGCGCCGCCAGCGTCGGTCTGAACGAGGCCGCCGGCCGCAGCCATGCCTTCGACATCGTCCGCACGACGCCGGCCTACACCGTCGGCGCCTATCTGATGAATCTGCATGCGCCGACGAGCTTGAAGCCCGCGGGCCGGGTGCCGATGCAGCGCATGTGGGGGCTGGGCGGCAATCTGCCGGTCGGTCCGGTGCGCCTGTATCTGAACTACCTGCGCTCGGAGGTGGACATGCCGGCCGCGGGCCGGCGCACCCAGGAGAACCGCATGCTGTCCCTGGGCGCGGCCTGGCAGGCCAGTGCGCCGCTGCTGCTGCGGGCGGGCTACTACCATGACCGCGGCGAATCGCTGACCGGTGTGGCCGGCCGCGACGGCGAGAAGAACACGTTGGTGCTGGGCGGCGAGTATTTCCTCTCCAAGCGCAGCTCGCTGAACGCGATGCTGTTCAGCAACCGCTTCGGCGAGGGTTACCGGCTCGACCCGGTCAATCTCATCGCGCTGAACCGCGACCCGGCCGCGGCGCGCACCGACGGGCTCTCCGTCGGCATGCGGCACAACTTCTGAGCGCGGGGGGGGGCCGGGCTCAGGCCTTCTTTGGTCGCGGCAGCAGCCCGACCGCCAGCGCCGTGCCCAGCAGCACGACGGCGCAGCCCAGCGCCATCGCCGGCGTGAAGCTCTCGGCCAGGAACAGCCAGCCCCACAGCACCGCGAACACCGGGATCAGGAAGGTCACCGAGATGGTGTTGCTGGGGCCGATGCGGCTCATCAGGCGGAAGAACAGGATGTAGGCCAGGGCCGAGCACAGCACCGCCAGCAGCACCACGCCGATCCAGGCGCGCGCGCTGGGCATCTGGGCGGGCCACCACAGGAAGGCCGGCAGCGCCAGCATCAGCGCCGCGGTGACCTGGCTGCCGGTGGCGACCGCCAGCGGCGCGACATGGGACAGGAAGCGCTTGGTGTAGCTGGCCGCGATGCCATAGCACAGGGCCGCGCCCAGACAGGCCAGGATGGCCCAGCCGCTGCCGCCGGGCTTGAACGAGGCCTTGTCCCAGGCCAGGAAGAGCACGCCGGCGAAGCCCAGCACCAGGCCGGCGATGCGGGGCGCATTCAGGCGCTGCGACAGCCAGACCCAGGCGACGATCGCGCCCCACAGCGGCGTCGTCGCGTTCAGGATGCTGGACAGGCCCGCCGTGATCGACAGCGCCGCATAGCTGAACAGCGCGAAGGGCAGGGCGCTGTTCAACAGACCCACCATCACGAGCGGCTTCCAGGCGCTGCGCAGCTCGGCCAGGCCCTGGCGCGCGGCCAGCAGCGGCAACAGCACCAGGCTGGCGATGCCCACCCGCAGCGCCGCCATCGCGACCGGGCCGAACTCATGCGCGCCCAGGCGCATGAACAGGAAGGAGGCGCCCCAGATGGCGGCCAGCAGCACCAGCTCGGCAAGGTCGAAGGGTTTCATGCGAGGTGAGGTAGGAGGAGTTCTTGTTGTCGGGGATCGGCGCGAAAACTCACGCCCTCCAGGCGCAGCAGCGCCGTCTTGCGCTCCAGGCCGCCGGCATAGCCGGTCAGCTCGCCGCGGGCGCCCAGCGCGCGGTGGCAGGGTATCAGGATCGAGACCGGATTGCGCCCGACCGCCGCGCCGACCGCGCGCACCGCCAGCGGCCGGCCCAGGCGCTGCGCCATCTCGCCGTAGCTGAGGCTGGCGCCGTCGGGGATGCGCAGCAGCAGATTCCAGACCTCGCGCTGGAAGGGCGTGCCGGCCGGATCGAAGGGCAGCAGGGTCGGGTCTTGCGGCAAGCCCCGGCCCTCGAAATAGGCGGCCAGCACGGTGGCCGTTTGCGCGAACAGCGGATCATCGTCGCGCCGCGGGGCCGCCAGCGGCCCGGGATGGTGGCGCTGCGCATCGAACCACAGGCCCGACAGGCCCCTGGCGCTGCGCGCGGCGGTCAGCGGGCCCAGCGGCGTGGCCAGCCGGGTCTGAGCAATATGGTGGGCCTGCTTCATGGCGTGGTGGCGGCTGGTTTCTGCGCGGCGTTGCGCCACAGACGCAGCACCGCATAGCTGCGATAGGGCTGGTAGGCGGCCGCGGCGGCGGCGTCGATCGCGCGCGCCGACAGCGGCTGCTGCGGGTCCGGGCTCAGCGCGCGGCGCAGCACGATGTCGCCGCTGGGGAAGATGTCGGGCCAGCTCCAGCCGCGCATCAGCATGTAATGCGCGGTCCAGGGGCCGATGCCGGGGATCTCGCGCAGCTCGGCCTCGGCGGCCTCGGGCGTGCCGCTCATGCGGGCGAAGGCCAGGCGCGGCCAGGCCTGGCCCAGCGCGATCAGGGTCTCGGCGCGGCGCCGGATGATGCCCAGCTCGGCGATCGCCTCGACCGGCACGGCGGCCAGCTGCGCGGGTGTCGGGAACAGCCGCGCCGCGCCCTCCGGCGCCCCGGCCAGCGGCTGGCCGAAGCGCTCGACCAGGCGCCCGGCCAGGGTGCGCGCGGCCGCCACCGTGACCTGCTGGCCCAGCACCGCGCGTACCGCCAGCTCATAGCGGTCCAGGCAGCCCGGCAGGCGCAGGCCCGGCTCGTGTTCGGCCAGCGGGCCCAGGGCGGCGTCGATCGGCGCCGGATCGGCGTCCAGGTCCAGCCAGCGGCGCAAGAGCGGCAGCAGGCCGCCGACCGCCGGCCACAGGCCCGGCGACAGGGTGATCAGGGCCTGGTGGCGCGCCGCATCGAAAGCCAGGCTCAGCCAGCCCTCATGGCTCTGGCCGCGGTGCAGCAGGCGCAGCGTGCGGGTCAGGCTGCCGCGCGCCGGATCGACCCGCTCGACGCCGTCGACCGCGCGCGCCGCCAGAAATTCGAGCAGCGCGTCGATCGCATAGGGTGGCCTGTAGCCCAGGCGCAGCAGGGCGCCGGCCTCGCCCGCACCCGCCGCGCCCGCCGGACCCTCGCGGCGCAGGGCGCTGGGCTGCAGCCGGTAATGCTCCAGGAAGGCGGCGTTGAAGCGCCGCAGGCTGGCGAAGCCGGCCGCATGGGCGACGGCGGTGACCGGCAGGGCCGTGTCGGTCAGCAGCTGCTTGGCCAGCAGCAGGCGGCGTGTCTGCAGGTATTGCAGCGGCGTCACCCCATGCTCGGCCGCGAAGATGCGGCGCAGGTGCCGGCTCGTGATGCCCAGATGGGCGGCCAGGTCCTCGATCGAGGCCTGCTCGTCCTCGCAGGCGTCGAGCCAGGCGGCGGCCTCGCGGGCCAGGGTGCGCGAGGCGTCCATCACGCTCCAGACCGCGCGGCCGGGCGCCGGCGCCAGCTCGGGCCGGCATTTCAGGCAGGGCCTGAAGCGCGCGGCCTCGGCCTGGGCGGCGGTCGGGTAGAAGCGGCAGTTCTCGGCCTTGGGCGTGCGGACCCGGCAGATCGGCCGGCAGTAGACGCCGGTCGAGGTGACGCCGACGAACCAATGGCCGTCGAAGCGGCTGTCGCGGGCGGTCAGGGCCGGGTAGCAGGCGGCGGGGTCGAGCGGCGAGGGCTGCAGTGGCTGGTCCATGCCGCCATGATAGGCAGCGCGCGGGCCGTGACTCGCCGTTTTCGGACCTACTCCTAGGGGCGCCTAGGGACGGTCTCCCAGCAATTTCAGGCCGACGATGCCGGCGAGGATCAGGCCGATGCAGGCGAGCCGGGCGGCGGTTGTGGGTTCCTTGAACCAGAGCATGCCCAGCAGGGCCGCACCGATGGCGCCGATGCCGGTCCAGACGGCGTAGGCGGTGCCCAGCGGCAGCTGGCGCATCGCCAGGCCCAGCAGCGCGAAGCTGGCCCAGGCGGCGGCCAGGCACAGGGTCGTGGCCGGCCAGACGGTGAAGCCCTTCGAGGCCTTCATCGCGACCGACCAGACGACCTCCAGCAGGCCGGCCACCAGCAGGGCGGACCAGGCGAAGGCGGGGCTGTTGAGCAGGGCGGAGGCATTCATCGGCGGCTCACATCGACTTGAAGAGATGGACATAGGCGCGACTGACCGGCAGCTCGCGCGCCAGACCCTTGAAGCGCACGAACAGGCGGCTCGCGGCGTCGCGCCGGGTGCCGGCCAGATGGGCCATATTGACCAGGGTCGCGCGGTGGATCTGGCAGAACTGCTGCGGGTCGAGCTGGGGCAGCAGCTCGGCGATCGAGGTTCGGATCAGGTATTCGGCCGTGGCGGTCTGCACGACGGTGTACTTGTCGTCGGCATGGAAGAAGCGCACCTCGTCGACCTCCAGCTGGTGCGTCAGCTCGCCCTGGCTGGCGCGCAACCAGCGCAGGCGCGGCGCTGCAGGCACCGGCGGGGCCAGGCGGCGCAGGGCCTCGGCCAGCAGGGCGTCGGGCTCGGCCGGCGGCGCGGCCAGGGCCTGCTGCAGGCGCTGCACGGTGCGGGCCAGGCGCTCGGTCTTCAGCGGCTTGAGCAGATAGTCCAGCGCGGCCTGCTCGAAGGCCTGCAGCGCGTACTCGTCATAGGCGGTGACGAACACGACGCGGGTCGCGCCCTCGATGCCCTCGGCCACCTCCAGCCCGCTCAGGCCGGGCATCTGGATGTCCAGGAAGGCCAGCTCCGGCTCCAGCGCGGCGATGCGCTCGGCGGCCTCCAGGCCGTTGCGGGCCAGGTGCACGATCTCCAGCCCGGGCCACAGGGGCTGCAGCTGGCGGGCCAGGTACTCGGCCAGATGGAATTCGTCGTCGGCGATCAGGGCTCGGGTCATGGGGTCTCGTGGGCGGGCAGATGCAGTTCGGCGACGCAGCCGGCCGGGCCGGGGTGCAGGGTCAGATGGGCCTGGTCGCCGTAGCGGGCCTCCAGGCGTTCGCGGATGTTCTTCAGGGCCAGGCCCTGGCCGGGCCGGGCACGCCGGCGCGGGCCGGCGGCGGCGCTGCCCAGGCCATCGTCCTCGACGATCAGCAGCAATTGGTCCTGCTCCAACCGGGCCTCGATGCGCACCAGGCCGCCCTCGGGCTTGGCTTCCAGGCCATGGGTGATCGCGTTCTCGACCAGGGGCTGCAGCAAGAGCGGCGGCATGCTCAGCGCGCGTAGCGCGGCCGGTACCTCGATCCGGTAGCGCAGCCGCGCCTCGCCCATGCGCAGGCCCATCAGGGCCAGATAGCTCTCGGCCAGCGCCAGCTCCTGCTCTAGGCTGCTGAACTCGTTGCGCAGGCTGTCCAGGCTCAGGCGCAGATGGTCGGTGAATCGCTCCAGCATCAGCTTGGCCCGCTCCGGCGCGACGTCGATCAGGCTCTGCACCGCGGCCAGGCTGTTGAAGAGGAAATGCGGCTCGATCTGGGCCTGCAGGTGCAGGAGTCGCGCCTCGGTGGCCTGCAGCTGCAGGCGCTGGCGGCGCTCGGCCTGCCAGCTCATATAGCTGCCGAGCGCGGTGCAGCAGACCAGGATGAACAGGAACTGGCTGGCGGCGCGGCTGTTGTCGAAGGGCATGTGGATCTGCCACCGGGTGATCCAGGCCAGCAGTCCCCAGTAGGTCCAGGTGCCGCCCGTCACGCCGACGATGGGCATCGCGATGAAGAAACAGTTTGCAAGCCAGCCGCCACCGTTCAGGCGCCGCAGGCCGCGCTCGGGCAGCAGCAGCTCGCACAGGCGATAGCCGGCATGGATGAAGCCGGCGATGAAGAGGCCGGCTCCCAGGCTGGCCAGCACGCTGGCGCCGTTGATCTGCCGGTTGCCGAACAGATGGGCGAGCAACAGGAAGAAGCTCGGGATCATGAGCCCCAGGCCGGCGGTGATCAGCAGCCGGGCCCAGGCGGGCTCGGGGCGGCGCCTATGCAGCTTCCAGTAACGTTGCCAGGCCAGGCGCAGGGAATCATGTGCGTTCATCGGGGTCAAGCCTAAGCGAGGCGCCGATTCTGCCGCCGCCGGCCTGCGACGCATCGCCAACCGGGCCGACGAATGGCGAACCCGCGCGCCGGGCGGCAGGGGCGTCATCGGCGATGCCTACAATCCGCCCGAAATTCGTTTGATTGATTCACGCATTACTCAAATCGCAGCAAAAGGGAATCCATGCAAGTTCACGCCTCCATCTTCAAGGCCTATGACATCCGCGGCGTCGTCGGCCAGACCCTGGACGAGATCTTGGCCGAGCATCTCGGCCGCGCCTTCGGCACAGAGGCCAAGCTGGCCGGCGAGAAGGCCGTGGCGGTGGGCCGCGACGGGCGTCTGTCGGGCCCCGGCCTGGTGGCGGCCCTGGTGCGCGGCATCCAGTCGACGGGCCTGGACGTGGTGGACATCGGCGCGGTGACGACCCCGATGCTGTACTACGTGGCCGCGACGCGCGGCAAGCATGGCTGCAACTCCGGCATCCAGGTGACCGGCAGCCACAATCCCAAGGACTACAACGGCTTCAAGATGGTGCTCAAGGGCGCCGCCGTCTACGGCGAGCAGATCCAGGGCCTGCGCCGCCGCATCGAGGCCGAGGACTATGCGACCGGCCAGGGCCGTGTCGGATCGATGGACATCGTCGCCGAGTACACCCAGCGCATCGTCAAGGACTGCAAGCTGGCGCGCCCGCTGAAGATCGTCGTCGACTCCGGCAACGGCATCCCCGGCGCCTCCTCGCCGGCCATCCTGCGCGCGCTGGGCTGCGAGGTGATCGACATCTACTCCAAGGTCGACGGCGACTTCCCGAACCACCATCCGGATCCCTCGCGCCCCGAGAACCTGGAAGACCTGAAGCGCATCGTGCATGCGACCGAGGCCGACCTGGGCCTGGCCTTCGACGGCGACGGCGACCGCCTGGGCGTTGTCACCAAGGACGGCGAGATGATCATGCCGGACCGCCAGATCATGCTGTTCGCGGCCGACATCCTGTCGCGCCAGCCCGGCGCCGAGATCATCTTCGACGTCAAGTGCACGCAGCGCCTGGCGCCCTGGATCCGCGAGCATGGCGGCAAGCCGCTGATGTGGATGACCGGCCATTCGTTGGCCAAGGCCAAGCTGAAGGAGACCGGCGCGCCGCTGGCCGGCGAGCTGTCGGGCCATATCTTCTTCGCCGAGCGCTGGTACGGCTTCGACGACGCGATGTACACCGCGGCTCGCCTGCTGGAGATCCTGTCGCGCGCGGCCGATCCCAGCGCCGTGCTGCAGGCCCTGCCGACCAGCTTCAACACGCCCGAGATCAACGTGCCCTGCGCCGAGGGCGAGCACCATGAGGTGGTGAGGAAGCTCAAGGAGGTGGCCGAGTTCCCGGGCGCCGCCGAGATCGTCACGATCGACGGCCTGCGCGTCGAGTACGCGGACGGCTTCGGCCTGGTGCGCCCCTCCAACACCACGCCGGTGCTGGTGCTGCGCTTCGAGGGCCAGACCCAGGCCGCGCTGGAGCGCATCCAGCACGATGTGCTGGCGCAGCTCAAGCGCGTCAAGCCCGACGCCACCTTCGCCGCTTCTGCACATTGAAGCAAACCCTGGCCCGCTGGCTGTACGCGGCGCTGCTGCGTCTGGCCACGCCGCTGTACCTGCTGAAGCTGTGGCGGCGCGGCGCGGCCGAGCCGCTGTACCGGGCCCATTGGGGCGAGCGGCTGGGCCTGTACCGCGGGCCTGCTGCGGAGCCGGGCCGGCTCTGGCTGCATGCGGTGTCGCTGGGCGAGACGCGCGCCGCGGCGCCGCTGATCGCGGCGCTGCGCACGCAGCGGCCGGGCCTGAAACTACTGCTGACCCATGGCACGGCCACCGGCCGCGAGGCCGGCCAGGCCCTGCTGCAGGCCAGCGATGTCCAGGCCTGGCTGCCCTATGACACGCCCGGCGCGGTGCGGCGCTTCCTGCGCCATTGGCGGCCCGCCGCCGGCGTACTGATGGAAACCGAGATCTGGCCGGCGCTGCAGCACGCGGCCCGCAAGCAAGACCTGCCCCTGGTGCTGGCGAACGCGCGGCTGTCGGAGAAGAGCCTGCGCCAGGGCCGGCGCCTGGCCGCGCTGATGCGGCCGGCGGCCGAGGCCCTGAGCCTGGCCCTGGCCCAGACCGAGGACGATGCGCGGCGCCTGCGCGAGGCCGGCGTGGCCCGCGCCGAGGTGGCCGGCAACCTGAAATACGACCTGCGGCCCGACGCGGCCCTGCTGGCGCGCGGCCGGGCCTGGCGCGCGCGGCTTGGCCGGCCGGTGCTGCTGGGCGCGGTGACGCGCGAGGGCGAGGAGGCGCTGCTGCTGCAGGCCTTCAAGGCCGAATACCGCGAGCTGCCGCCGGCCGCGCGGCCGCTGCTGCTGATCGTGCCGCGCCATCCGCAGCGCTTCGACGAGGTCGCGGCCCTGGTCGCGGGGCAAGGCCTGACCCTGGCGCGGCGCAGTGCCTGGGCCGCTGCGGACAAACCACCCGACGCGGCCCTGCTGGCCGAGGTCTGGCTGGGCGACAGCCTGCGCGAGATGCCGCTCTACTACGGCCTGGCGGACCTGGCCCTCTTGGGCGGCAGCTTCGCGCCGCTGGGCGGGCAGAACCTGATCGAATCCGCGGCCTGCGGCTGCCCGCTGCTGCTGGGGCCGCATACCTTCAACTTCGCCGAGGCGGCCGAGCTGGCGCTGGCGGCCGGCGCGGCGCGGCGCGTGGCCGACCTGCCGGCCGCGCTGGCGGCGGCACGCGCGCTGCTCGGCGAGGCCGGTGCCGAGCGCGGCGCGATGGCGCAGGCGGCGACCGCCTTCGCGGCCCAGCACCGCGGCGCGGCCGAACGCATGGCGGCGCGCATCCTGCAACTGCTGCAACCCGTTGCATGAGCATGACCTTGTTCGAGCCCTATCTGCGGCGCTGGAACCTCCAGCCCGACGGCACAGTGCTCGTCACCCCGGCCAGCCATCTGCTGCCGGTGCGCACCGCCGAGGGCGAAGCCGGGATGCTGAAGCTGGCCGACAACGAGGAGGAGCGCTACGGCGGCCTGGTGATGAGCTGGTGGGGCGGCGAGGGCGCGGCGCGCGTGCTGGCCCATGAGCCGGGCGTGGTGCTGATGGAGCGGGCGCTGAGCGGCGCGACCCTGCGCCCGCTGGCGCTGGACGGCCGCGACGACGAGGCCAGCCGCATCGCCTGCGCGGTCGCGGCGCGGCTGCATGCGCCGCGCGCGGCGCCGCGGCCGGCGGGCATGTTGGACCTGGGCGACTGGTTCCGCGCCTCGCTGGCGCCGGCCGCGGCCCGCGAGGGCGGCCTGCTGGCCGAGGGCTGGGCCCTGGTGCAGCGCCTGCTGGCCGAACCGCAGGGCGAGCCGGTGCTGCTGCATGGCGACCTGCATCACGACAATGTGCTGGACTTCGGCCCCGGGCGCGGCTGGCTGGCGATCGACCCGAAGCGGGTGATCGGCGAGCGGAGCTACGATTTCGCCAACCTGCTGTGCAACCCGGAGCTGCCGACCAGCAGCGATCCGGCGCGCTTCCAGCGTCAGAGCGCCGTGATCGCGCAGGCCGCCGGGCTGGAACCGGCGCGCCTGCTGCAATGGACCTGCGCCCATGCCTGCCTGTCGGCCGCCTGGTTCCTGGAGGATGAGGAGCGCGACGAGGCCGAGGGCGAGCTCGCGGTGGCCGCACTGGCCCGGCAGGCCCTCGGCGCTTGACTGGCGGCTGACTAGCGCTGGCCGGCCTTGCCGCGGTCGGTCTCGCTCGGCGGCGGTGTGGCCTCGCCGCCGCCCCATTCGGGATGGCTGCGGTTCACATCGCCCGGCGCTTCCGGGCCGGTCTGGCCGGTCTCGCCGATCCGGTGGTCCTCGGCATCATGTTCGAGCCCGCCCTGGAGCCCGGGAGGGAAGTCCTGCGACCTGCTGCTGCGTCCGTTCGTCATGGGGTATCTCCCTGGAAAAACCGTCCGACAAGAAAGACCTGAACAGTATGGCGCCGGCGCAGAGTCCGGCATCGCGTCGCGGGTTTGCGATCAGGTAATGATCTGTAGCCGCGCGCCGCCGGCCGAGGCCGGCAGCACCTCGCCGATCTCGGCCGCGGCCTCGAAGCCCTCGCGGTGGAACAGGGCCAGCACCGCATCGACCGCCTCCGGCGCGCAGGACACCAGCAGGCCGCCGCTGGTCTGCGGGTCGCTCAGCAGCGCGCGGTCCTCGGGCGCGAAGCCCTCCGGCAGTGCGATCTGCTCGCCATAGGAGGCCCAGTTTCGGCCCGAGGCGCCGGTGACAAAGCCCTGCGCCGCCAGCTCGCGCACGCCGGCCAGCAGGGGCACGGACGCCCAGTCGATGCGCACCGGCAGGCCGGCGCCGCGCGCCAGCTCCAGGCCATGGCCGGCCAGGCCGAAACCGGTGACATCGGTCAGCGCATGCACGCCGGCCAGCTCGGCCAGCGCCGGCCCCGGCGTGTTGAGCCGGGTGGTGCTGGCGATCATCTGCGCATAGCCCTCGGCGCCGAGTTGTTCCTTCTTCAGCGCAGCCGACAGCACGCCCACGCCCAGCGGCTTGCCCAGCACCAGGCGGTCGCCGGCGCGCGCATCGGCATTGCGCTTGATCTGGTCCGGATGCACCAGGCCCAGCACGACCAGGCCGTAGATCGGCTCGACCGAGTCGATCGTGTGGCCGCCGGCGATCGGGATGCCCGCGGCCGCGCAGACCGCCTGGCCGCCGGCCAGGATGCGGCCGATGGTCTCGGGCGGCAGCACATGGATCGGCATGCCGACCAGGGCCAGCGCGAAGATCGGCCGGCCGCCCATCGCGTAGACATCGCTGATCGCATTGGTCGCGGCGATGCGGCCGAAGTCGAAGGGGTCATCGACGATGGGCATGAAGAAATCGGTCGTCGCGACCAGGGCCTGCTGATCGTTCAGCTTGTAGACCGCGGCATCGTCGGCGGTCTCGATGCCGACCAGCAGCTCGGGCGGCAGCAGGCCGCCGGCGCCGCTGTTCTTTAGGATCTCGGACAGCAGGCCCGGCGCGATCTTGCAGCCGCAGCCGCCGCCATGTGAGAGGCTGCTCAGGCGGGGGACCGGGGTGATGGTGGGGGTAGGGGTGATCGGGGCGCTCATGGCGCCGGATGATAAGTCTTGAGCTTGCGGTACAGGGTGCTGCGGCCGATGCCCAGCTGGCGCGCCGCCTCCGACAGATTGCCGGCGGCGGCCTGCACCGCGCTGGCGATCGCCTGGCGCTCGGTCTGGCGCAGGCTGACGCGGCCGGGCGGCGGGGGCGTTTCGGGCAGCTCGGGCTCGGCCGCCCAGGCCTCGCGCGCCTGCTGGCGCTGCAGGCCCAGATCGGCCTGGGCCAGGCTCAGCTTGGCGCACAGCGGCGCGCCGTCCCGTGCCCAGGCCAGGCGCAGCTCGCCCCGGTGGCGCTGGACCAGGGCCAGCTCGCCCAGGCCCTGACCGAACAGGCCGGTCAGGCTCTCGCGGCGCAGCGCCATCGGCGCCAGGCCCAGCAGCTCCAGCGCGCGGCGGTTCGCGCCCAGCACGCGGCCGTCCTCGTCCAGCGCCAGCAGGCCCTCGTGCAGGGTGCCCAGCGCGGCGGCGCTGGGATGGAAATGCAGGCGGCTGCTGTGGCGGAAGCGGTCGGCGAACCATTGCGCCTCGATCAGGCGTGCCGACATGCCGGCCAGCGCCAGGGTATGCGGGTGGTAGGAGCGGCGCTCGCCGGAGACGTCGAGCACGCCCAGCAGCGCGCCCTTGTGGTCGAAGATCGGCGCGGCCGAGCAGGTCAGGAACTGCAGGCCGCGCAGGTAATGCTCCTGGCCATGGACCAGGGTCGGCGCCTCGGTCATCAGCGTGGTGCCGACCGCGTTGCTGCCCTTGTCGGCCTCGGCCCAGAGCGCGCCGGGCGACAGCGCGACCTGGTCGGCGCGCTGCAGGAAGCCCGGGTCGCCCAGGGCATGCAGGATGCAGCCGCTGGCATCGGTCAGCAGCACCATGCTCTGCGCATGCATCAGCTGCTCGTAGAGCATCTCCATCACCGGCAGGGCCTGGGCATACAGGCGCGCATTGCGCTGCTGCAGCTCGGCCAGCGCGGACGGCGCCAGGCGGTGCAGGTCCGGCCGGCCCTCGCTGGCCAGGCCGAAGGCGCGGCAGCGCTCGTGCGAGGCGGCGATCTGCTGCGCATGGCCGGTGGCACCGGCGATCGGGGCGGGAAGGGCGCTGGAGGGTTGGACCACGGCGGGCTCCGGGCTCGGCTCTGGTGGCCCGAATATGGACCAGCGAGCCGGGCCCGACAAGCGGGCAATTGGGGAGCCGCTAGCCCCTATGAGCGCGCCGCGGGGTCAGGTGTTGCTGGTGGCCCGCACCTCGGCCAGGGTGGTGACGCCGGCCAGCACCTTGATGATGCCGTCCTGGCGCAGGGTGCGCATGCCCTCGGCCATCGCGCAATGCTGCAGCTCCTCGGCGCGCGCCCCGGTCTGGATCAGGCGGCGCACGGTCTTGGACACGACCAGCAGCTCATGCAGGCCGGCCCGGCCCTTGAAGCCGGTTTGGTCGCATTGCGCACAGCCGGCGGCGCGGTAGCGCACCAGGCGGCCGTTCTCGCCATAACCGGCCTGCCATTCGGCCTGCAGGGCCTCGCGCGCGGGGCGCTGGTCGGCCGGGAAGGCGTGCAGATGGTCGTCCAGCAGCTCCTGCAGCTCGGCATCCGGCAGCGGCTCGCTCTTGCGGCAGCTGGGGCACAGGCGCTTGACCAGGCGCTGGGCCAGCACGGCCAGCAGCGAGTCGGCGAAGTTGAACGGGTCCATGCCCATGTCCAGCAGCCGGGTGACGGTCTCGGGCGCGCTGTTGGTGTGCAGGGTCGAGAGCACCAGGTGGCCGGTCAGCGAGGCCTCGATCGCGATCTGCGCGGTCTCCTCGTCGCGGATCTCGCCGACCATGATCACATCCGGGTCGGCGCGCAGGAAGGCGCGCAGCGCCTTGGCGAAGGTCCAGTCGATCTTCGGATTGACCTGGACCTGGCGCAGGCCGACCTGGGTGATTTCGATCGGGTCCTCCGCGGTCCAGATCTTGCGGTCCGCGGTGTTGATATGGCCCAGTGCCGAATGCAGGGTGGTGGTCTTGCCGGAGCCGGTGGGGCCGACGCACAGCACCATGCCGTAGGGGCGGGTGATCGCGGCCTTCAGCTGCGTCAGGTTGGCGGCGGACAGGCCCAGCTTGTCGATCGAGATCGGCTTGGCCGAGGACAGCAGGCGCATCACCACGTCTTCCAGGCCGTTGTTGGTCGGGATGGTGGCGACGCGCAGCTCCAGCCGGTGCTGGCTGGAGAAGCGCGAGAAATTGATCTTGCCGTCCTGCGGCTTGCGGCGCTCCGAGATGTCCAGGTCGCACATGATCTTGATGCGCGCGATCATCGCGTTGCGATAGGTGTAGGGCAGCTCCAGATAGGGCTGCAGATGGCCGTCCTTGCGGAAGCGGATCTTGACCTTCTCGCGCCCCGGGTGGGTCTCGATATGGATGTCGGACACGCCCTGGCCATGGGCTTCGATGATCATCGTGTTGATCAGGCGTACCAGCGAGTTGTCCGACTGCTCGATCGGCGTGTCGTCCTCGCGGATCGCCTTTTCCTGGCTGTCGCGCTCCAGGCTCTCGATCAGCTTGTCGGCGTTGTCGAGCTGGAAATCCAGGGTCAGCGAGGGGATGCGCAGCTCGCTCGGCGAGGAGACGGCATCGCTGCCGAAGCGCTCGTAGACATGGGGCAGGGCGAAATGCAGGGTGCCGACCTTGGTCAGGGTCGGCACGACCTTGAGCTGGGAGATGAACTCGACCTCGTCGATCGCGTCGCGTCGCGTCGGGTCCTCCATCGCGACGATTAGCTTGCCGTCGCGCAGCACCAGGGGCAGCACCTCCAGGCGCTTGGCCACCGCATGCGGCAGCTTGCGCACCGCGTCGGGCTCGACCGGGAAGCTCTCGACGTCGACCAGTGGATAGCCCATCTTGCGCGCCAGCGCCGACTGCAGCTGCTGGCGCGTGATCACGCCGCGGCGCACCAGCAACTGGCCCAGCGGCACCGAGCGGTCCTCGCGCTGCTGCGCCAGGGCTTCGTCGAGCTGCTGCTGGGTGATCAGCTCCAGCGCCAGCAGCGCCTCGCCGATGCGCACCATCGGCATCTTGGCCTGCTGCTCGATCGCATGCAGCAGCTGCTCGGTCGTGAGCACCTGCTTGGCGACCAGGATGTCGCCGACGCGGCGGCTGCGCAGCTCCAGCTGCTCGCGCGCCGCGTCCTCGATCTGCTCCGGCGTCACCGCCTGCTCGCGCAGCAGCAGCTCGCCGATGCGCTCGCCCAGCTCGAAGCCGGCCAGCACCTCGCGCGGCACGAACACGCGCAGCACCGAGTCGTCGCTGTCCGAGACCGGTGGGAACAGGTAGAGGCCGTTGTCGTCCTGGTAATGGCCGATCGTGATGCCCTTGAGCTCGCCGCCGCCGTGGTAGCTGAGGCGGAACTCGTTGCGCGGGCGCTGGTCCAGCGACAGCACGTCGTCGCTCGCGACCGATTCGCGCGGCGCCGCGGCGACCGGGCGCAGCAGCTTCAGCGCGCGGAACTGGTTGAACTTCAACGGCATTGCATTGCGTGCCGGCGGAACGGTGACCTGGGCCAGGCGTTCGCTGGGCACCATCAGGATCACATGGCCGGTGGTGCGGCTGCTGTTCAGGCCGAGGATCTCGCAGGGCTCCGGTCCGGTCTGGTCCTGCGGCTGGGGATAGGCCGCGTAGGGCGGGGTCGGCCATTGGAAATGCGGCTCGCTCTCCGGCGTACCGGCGTCCTGGGCCTTGGCGTGCGGCCAATGCAGGGGCGCGGACGGGTCGTGCATCAAAGTCTCCGGTTCAGCAGTCATTGCGGTTGCCAACCGCCGAGCTTAGCGCCATTGTGGGCCGCTCGATCCCCGGATCAAGTCAACAGGGTCGGGACTGTTCGCCACGGGCCTCGTGGCCCGTGGCAAATAAGTCACGAAGCGTGGCCCGCGCGGGCACGCCTCGTCCTTCTGTCCGCGGCGCCTCAGGGGCGGCGGAAGGCGGCGAGCAAGGCCTGACCCTCGCTGCCGGCCTTCTTCTCCCAGTCGGCCTGCATGATGCCGCCGACCTGGCGCAGGTCCTCGCTCAGCTTGGCCGAGGGCGGCAGGATCTTCATGCCGCGCTCGGCCAGCGCCTTCTTGTACCAGTCGTTCTTCTCCTGGCTGAGCTTCC
Source organism: Roseateles sp. DAIF2 (assembly GCF_015624425.1). Lineage (NCBI taxonomy): Bacteria > Pseudomonadati > Pseudomonadota > Betaproteobacteria > Burkholderiales > Sphaerotilaceae > Roseateles > Roseateles sp. DAIF2. The sequence continues at coordinate 2,962,126 of NZ_CP049919.1, forward strand.
AGCCGCGCGCCTCGGCCTCGGCCGCGGCCTTCAGCAGCGCCTCCTGGGTGGGCTTGTCCAGCGCGTCGAAGGCGCGCTTGTTGACGATCAGCGCGTTCTTGGGCAGCCAGGCCTGGGTGTCGTAGAAGTACTTGATGCTCTCGTAGGTCTTGCTGTCGTAGCCGGTGGCGCCGGAGGACATATAGGACTCGACCACGCCGGTGGCCAGGGCCTGGCTCAGCTCGGCGGCCTGGATCGTCACCGGCTGGGCGCCGATCAGCTCGGCGATCTTGGCGGTGGCCGGGCTGTAGGCGCGCCACTTGATGCCGCGCATGTCGGCCACCGAGCCGATCTCCTTCTTGACGAAGATGCCCTGCGGCGGCCAGGCCACCGTGTAGAGCAGCTGCATGCCCTGCGCCGCCAGCAGCTTGTTCAGGAAGGGCTTCTGCGCCTCGGCCAGCTTGCGCGCCTGCGGGTAGCCGGTGGCCAAGAGCGGGATGCCGTCGGCGCCGAACAGCGGGTTCTCGTTCTCGAAGTTGACCAGCAGGATCTCGCCCAGCTGTGCCTGGCCGCCCTGCACCGCGCGCTTGATCTCCTGGGCCTTGAACAGCGAGGCATTGGCATGCACGGTGATCTTGAGCTTGCCGCCGCTGGCCTTGTCGACCTCGCTGGCGAACTGCTGCAGGTTCTCGGTGTGGAAGTTGCTGGCCGGGTAGGCCGAGGGCAGGTCCCATTTGGTCTGGGCCGCGGCCGGGAGGGCGGCCAGGGCGGTGGCGGTCAGCAGGCAGAGGCGACGGCTGGGACTCATGCGCGGGCTCCGGAGTTGTCGGGGGTGCCGCAAGCATGGAGCCAGCCCCCGCGCTTGCCGATCGGTGTTGACCCCGAGTTAGCATCGCCGGCGGGAGCAGCCAGCGCCGCGCGTGGACCACAAGATGAGCAATGACCCGAAGATCCTCCTGACCGGTTTCGAGCCCTTTGGCGGCGAGCCGGTCAACCCGGCCTGGGAGATCGCCCGGGCGCTGGACGGCGAGGCGCTGGACGGTGCGCGCATCGTCGCGCGCCGGCTGCCCTGCGTGTTCGGCGCTGCGCTCGACACGCTGGCCGCCGCGATCGCCGAGACCCGCCCGCGGCTGGTGCTGGCCCTGGGCCAGGCCGGCGGGCGCTGCGACCTGTCGATCGAGCGGGTCGCGATCAATGTGGACGATGCGCGCATCGCCGACAACGCCGGCGCGCAGCCGGTCGATGCGCCGGTGCTGGTCGGCGGGCCGGCCGCCTATTTCACGACCCTGCCGATCAAGGCGATGGTGGCCGGGCTGCGCGCCGCCGGCTACCCGGCCTCGGTCTCGCAGAGCGCCGGCACCTTCGTCTGCAACCATGTCTTCTACGGCCTGCAGCATGCGCTGGCCGGCAGCGGCGTGCGGAGCGGCTTCATGCACATCCCCTACCTGCCCGAGCAGGCGGCGCGCCATCCCGGCCAGCCCAGCCTGCCGCTGGCGACCCTGATCGACGGTACCCGGCTGGCGCTGGAGCTGGCCTTGCGCACCGAGCAGGACCTGCGCGAGCCGGGCGGGGCAATTTCGTAGGCTATTCGCTCTCGCTGTAGCGCCGCCAGCGCGCGCTGGCGCGGCGCATCAGGGCCAACTGGGCGGCGAAGCGCGGGCAGGCCTTGCAGACCATCAGGTGCAGGCGCATCGCCAGGCGCTCCCGCCAGGGCAGGGCCTGGTCCTCGGCGCGCAGCGCGAGGGCGGTCACTTCACGGCAGGTTCGGCGCAGCAGCATGGATCGTGGCGAGGTTCATCAGGTGGCGGTCTGGGGCGGGCTGGCAAACCAGTTCAGCTGCAGGCATTCGCGCAGGCGCAGCCGGGCGCGATGCAGCATGACCCAGAGATTGGTCGGGCTGATCGCCAGGACCTTACAGATCTCCTCGGTCTCCAGCTCCAGCCATTCGCGCATCATGAACAGGCGGCCCTGCTGGCCGGGCAGATGCTCGACGCAGGCCTCCAGCACCTGGATGAATTCCAGCTGGCGCAGCGCGGCCTCCGGGTCGCCCCAGTCCTCGGGCATCTGGCGCCAATGGCCGTCGGGGCGAAACAGCTCCTCGTCGAGGTCGATGCCGTCCTCCGGCGTCGCGCTCAGCTCGCGACCATGGCGGCGGATCTGGTCGATCAGCTTGTGCTTGAGGATGCCGACCAGCCAGGTCTTCAGCTGCGACTGGCCGGCGAAGGCCTGCGGCTTCTCCAGCGCCGCCAGCAGGGTCTCGGACACCGCATCCTCGGCCCAGGCCGGGTTGCGCAGCTGGGCGCGGGCGTACTTCAGCAGCTGCGGGCGCAGGGTCTCCAGCGCGGTGGCGAACTCGGTCATTCGGGCGTCGAAGACGGGGTTGGGGTCGGGGCAGTGTAAGGATTTTGGCTGCGCTTGCGACACAAGGGGGTCCAGCGCATCATGCGCCGGCCTTTCTCTCAACCCCACAAGGAGCATCCGATGAAGAAGAGCAACCCCAGCCTGAGCACCGCGCAGATCCTCTCGTCCGCGCTGGCCGCCGCACTGAGCCTGGGCCTGGCCACGCCGGCCGCGGCGCAGGACAAGGGCGCGAAGGAAAAATGCTATGGCATCGCCAAGGCCGGCCAGAACGACTGCGCCAACCTCTCCGGCACCCATTCCTGCGCCGGCCAGGCCAAGACCGACATGGCGCCCGAGGAATGGAAGTACGTGGCCAAGGGCGGCTGCAAGGACATGAAGGGCCTGACGGCCGACGAGGCCAAGGCCAAGCTGGCCAAGAAGTGAGCGGCCGATGAAGCGCGATGCCCTGCGGGCGCCGACCGGCATCGGCTGGCGCCAGCCGCATTACCAGGTGCTGATGGACGAGCGGCCGCCGCTCGGCTTCCTGCAGGTGCATTCGGAGAATTTCTTTGCCGCGGGCGGCGCCGCGCCGCAGGTGCTGGCCGGCGCGCGCGCCCATTACGAGATCAGCCTGCATGGCGTGGGCCTGTCGCTGGGCTCGGCCTGCGGGCTGGACGAGGCGCATCTGGCGAGCCTGGCGCGGCTGGTCGAGCGCATCGAGCCGGTGCGCGTGTCCGACCATGCCAGCTTCGCCCGCCTGCCGGGCCGGCATGGCAACGATCTGCTGCCGATCGCCTTCACCGACGCGAGCCTGGCCATCCTGGTGGCCAATGTGCAGCGGGTGCAGGAGCGGCTGCGCCGGCCGCTGCTGGTCGAGAACCTCAGCGCCTACCTGGCCTGGGACGACGACCATCTGGCCGAGCCGGAGTTCTTCAACGCGCTGACGGCGACCAGTGGCTGCGGCCTGCTGCTGGACGTCAACAACCTGGTCGTCAACGCCCTGAACCGCGGCGCCGATGCAGCCGGCGCCGAGCGCGCCGCCTGCGCCTGGATCGACCTGCTCCGGCCCGGCAGCGTCGGCGAGATCCATCTGGCCGGCCATGCGCGCCTGCCCTCGGGCCCGGTGATCGACGACCATGGCAGCCGGGTCGACGCAACGACCTGGGCCGTCTACGCCCATGCCCTGCGCCGGCTGGGGCCGGTGCCGGCCCTGGTCGAATGGGATACCGACATCCCGCCGCTGCCGGTGCTGCTGGACGAGGCGGCGCGGGCGGATGCCGTGGTCATCGCCGCGCTGACACCGGAATTGGAAACATGATGAGCGGCTACGAGATCGAAGCCAGGCGCCAGCGAGCCTTGCTGGCGGCGCTGGACCTGGGGCAGCCGCCGATGGGCGCGCTTGGCCTGTCGGGCGGTGCCGAGGCCGGCCTGCTGGCCTACCGGCGCAATGCGCAGGGGCTGGCCGAGCGTGCGCTGGCGGCGGTGTTCCCGCGCCTGCAGGCCCTGTTGGGCGAGGCGCAGTTCGCCGCGATGGCCTGGGCTTTCTGGCGTCGCCATCCGCCGCGCGGCGGGGATCTGGGCGACTGGGGTCAGGACTTGCCCGGCTTCCTGGCCGCGCAGACGCAGATGGAGGTCGAGCCGCCGGCGCTGGCGCGGCTGGAATGGGCCCTGCACCAAGCCGAGCGTGCGGCCGATATCGAGCCGGACCCGGCCTCGCTGGCGCTGCTGGCGAGCCACCCGCCGCAGCGGCTGCGACCGCGGCTGGCGCCGGGCCTGCAGCTGCTGAGCGAGGACGGGATCCTGGTCTGGCGGCGCGGCTGGCTCGGCGAGAGTTGCGCGGTCGATGCCGGCACGGCCGGCTTCTCTGCCCAGCTGCTGGCCGGCGCCCGCCTCGGGCCGGCGCTGGAGGCTAGCTTGGCCGCACATCCCGATTTCGATTTCTCCGCCTGGCTGCAGGCCGCGCTGCGCGAGGGCTGGCTGCTGGGCATCGACGAAGACCCGGAGGACCCGCGATGAACCTCACCCATCCGATCGGCGAGCTGCTGCGCGCCTGCACCGACCCCGGGCTGGAGCGCCCGCAGCGCATGGCGCCGGCGCTGGCCGCGCTGACCGAGCAGCTGCGCTCGCTGGCGCTGCTGGGTGCGCGGCTCTATGTGGCCCAGGTGTTCTTCCTCTCGGGCCTGACCAAGCTGCGCGACTGGGGCACGACCCTGGCGTTGTTCGAGGACGAGTACCGCGTGCCGCTGCTGTCGCCGCAGCTGGCGGCCTGGCTGGGCACCGGCGGCGAGCTGCTGCTGCCGGCGCTGCTGCTGCTGGGCCTGGGCGGGCGCTTCGCGGCCGCCGGCCTGTCGGTGCTGAACCTGGTCGCGGTGCTGAGCCTGGCCGAGATCGCGCCGGCCGCGCTGCTGGGCCACCAGCTCTGGGGCGCGCTGCTGCTGGCGGTGCTGCTGTGCGGCGCGGGGCGCTGGTCGCTGGACGCCTGGCTGGGGCGCCAGCGCTGACGCTCACTCGCGCGGCTGGAACTTGATGATCAGGTGCGAGGGCACCCGGCCGTCGACATCGCGCGGCAGCACCTCGGTCTTCTCGATCGCGCGCAGCACGGCCTTGTCCCATTCCGGGTCGCCGCTGGTCTTGACCAGGCGGCTGCTCAGGATGGTGCCGTCCGGTGCGGCGCGCACCTCGGCCTCGGCGACCGGGTTGCCCATGCCGGAGTCGCTGTAGATGATGTTCGGGCGGATGCGCGCCTTGATGCGGCCGGCGTAGCTGGATGAGGGCCCGGCGCTCTGCAGCGCGGTGCCCGTGGCATTGGGTGCGCCGGTGGCGCCGGCCATGCCCTGGATGCGGCGCAGGTTCTCCTGGCGCTGCTTCTCCAGCGCGGCCTCGGCCTTCTTGGCGTCCTGCTTGCTCTTCTCCTGCTTGGCCTTGTCTTCCTTGAGCTTGTCCTCGCGCGCCTTCTGCTCCTCGCGGGCCTTCTTGTCCTTGAGTTCCAGCTGCTCACGCTTCTTGCGCTCGGCCTCTTCCTCCTCGCGCTTTTTCTTTTCGTCCTCGATCTTCTTTTTCTTCTTCTCGCGCTCGGCGGCGATCTCGGCGTCGCGCTGCTCCTGCAGCACGCGCGGATCGGGGCGCGGCGGCTCGGGCGTCGGCTGCGGCTTGACCGGCTCGGGTTCGGGCTCCGGCGGGGTTTCCTCGCGCGGCGCGGCGGCCACCGGCACGGCGGCCCAGAGCTCGGCCTCGAAGGCCGGCTCGGTCTGGCTGCGCCAGTTCAGGCCGGCGGTCAGGCCCAGGACCAGCAGGCCATGGGCGACCAGGGCCAGCAGGATGCCGCGGCCCAGACCCGGCGCCGGCGGCGGGCGCAGCGGGTCGCGGTGCAGGGCGAGGGCGCTAGCAGTACTGCTCATCGACTCGGGCGCCTCAGTTGCCGCTGCTGGCGCCGCTCTTGACGGCCAGTCCGACCTTCTGGATGCCGGCGCTCTGCAGGATGTCCATCACCTTGACCACGGCCTCGTACTTGACCGCCTTGTCGGCGGAGATCACGACCGGCGAGTTCTCCTTGCCCGACTGCGCCTGCTTGACGCGGTCGGCCAGGCGGTTGAGCTGGATGCCCTCGGGCTCGCCCTTGTCGATCTTCAGCTTCAGCTTCTCGTCGCTGCCGACGATCACATGGATCACCTGGTCGGGCTGCTGGCGGCTCTTGCCCACGCTGGGCAGGTCCACCAGGCCGGTCGTGATCAGCGGCGCGCTGACCATGAAGATGATCAGGAGCACCAGCATCACGTCGATGAAGGGCACCATATTGATCTCGTTGATCGTGCGGCGGCGGCTGCCGCTGCGGGAGCTCATCGCCGGCATGTCAGTCGGCCCCGTGATGCGCGCCGGAGGGTGTACCGGCATTGCGCTGCAGGATGTTGGAGAACTCCTCGATGAAGGTCTCCATCGTGATCGCGCTGCGGTCGATCTGGCGGGCGAAGCGGTTGTAGGCCAGCACCGCGGGGATCGCGGCGAACAGGCCGATCGCGGTGGCGACCAGGGCCTCGGCGATGCCGGGAGCCACGGTGGCCAGGGTCACCTGCTGCAGGTTCGACAGGCCGACGAAGGCGTGCATGATGCCCCAGATGGTGCCGAACAGGCCCACATAGGGCGAGACCGAGCCGACCGAGGCCAGGAAGGAGAGGTGCGACTCCATCGCGTCCAGCTCGCGCTGGAAGCTGGCGCGCATCGCGCGGCGGGCGCCGTCCAGCAGCGCGCTGGCCTCGGTGACGCGGCGCTCGCGCAGCTTCAGGAACTCGCGCATGCCGGCCGCGAAGATGCGCTCCAGCGGGGCGCCGCCCTGCTTGCCGTTGACGCTGTTGTAGAGCTCGTTGAGGTTCTTGCCGGACCAGAACTCCGACTCGAAGGACTCGTTGCTGGCCTTGACCTTGGAGAGTGCGAAGAACTTGCCGAAGATCACGCTCCAGCTGGCCAGCGACATGGCGAGCAGGCCGGCGATCACCAGTTGCACGGCCAGGCTGGCGTGCATGATCAGGCTGACGATGGAAAGGTCTTGATTCATTCTGGGATGGGGGCGGGCAGGGTGGAAGCGGCGGCGTCCAGCGCCTGCAGGATCGAAACGGGAATGCGGGTGGGTTTGAAGGTGCGGCTGTCGACGCAGCCGATGCGGATCTCGCCCTCGGCCAGCAGCGCGCCGTCGCTCGCGCGGCGCGCCTGCTGGAACAGCGTCATGCTGACACGGCCGCGCTCGGTCAGGCGCACCGAGACCTGTAAAAAATCGTCAAGCCGGGCCGGGCTCAGGTAGCGCACCGTGGTGCCGCCGACGATGAACATCGCACCGCCCTCGACGCGCAGGCGCTCCTGCTCGAAGCCCAGGGCGCGCAGCCACTCGGTTCGGGCGCGCTCGAAGAACTTCAGGTAGTTGGCATAGAAGACGACGCCGCCGGCATCGGTGTCTTCCCAATAGACCCGCAGGCCATGCTCGAAATCAATCATGCTCTTGTCGTATGCAGGGCCTGGCCCAGCCGGGCCATCGCTTCCTGCAGGTCTTCCAGGCTGCTGGCGAAGGACAGGCGCACCCAGCGCTCGCTGCCCAGCTTGCCGAAATCCTTGCCCGGGGTCAGGGCGATATGGGCCTTGGCCATCATCTCGAAGCAGAAGTCCCAGCTGCTGTCCGAGAAGGCTGAGACATCGAACCAGACATAGAAGGCGCCGTCCGGCACGACCGGCACGGTGAAGCCCAGCTGCTGCAGCGCCGGCACGATGAAGTCGCGCCGCGCGCGGAACTCGGCGCGGCGGCGCTCGTACTCGGCCAGCTGCTCCGGCGCGAAGCAGGCCAGCGCCGCATGCTGGGCCACGCTGGAGGGGCAGATGAAGAGGTTCTGCGCCAGCTTTTCGATCGGCTGCACCAGGGCCGGCGGCAGCACCAGCCAGCCCAGGCGCCAGCCGGTCATGCCGAAATACTTGGAGAAGCTGTTGACCGAGATCACATCCTCACCCAGCGCCAGGGCGCTGTGGCCGAAATGCTCCTCGTAGCTGAGGCCCAGGTAGATCTCGTCGACGATCGTGACGCCGCCGCGGGCGCGCACGGCCTCGACGATCGCGCGCATCTCGTCCGGCTCGATCGAGGTGCCGGTCGGGTTGCTGGGCGAGGCCAGCAGCACGCCGCGGGTCCGGGCGTCCCAGGCCGCCTCGATCTGCGCGGCCGAGGGCTGGAAGCGCTGCTCCGGCCCGGCCGGCAGCAGCACGGCCTCGGCATCCGCGGCCGCGACGAAATGGCGGTTGCAGGGATAGCAGGGATCGGGCATCAGCACCCGGTCGCCGCGCTCGAACAGGGCCAGGCAGGCCAGCTGCAGCGCGGCCGAGGCGCCGGCGGTGATGACGATGCGCTCCGGCGCGATGTCGGTCAGGCCGAAATGCGCGCCGTACCAGCGGGCAATCGCCTCGCGCAGCGCCGGCAGGCCGGTGGCGGGCGTGTACTGGGTGCGGCCGGCCTCGATGCAGGCGCGGGCCGCGGCCTGCACCGCCGGCGGGGCGGAGAAGTCCGGCTCGCCGATGTTCAGGTAGATCATGCGCCGGCCGCCCTGGGCCGGATCGCAGGCCGGGCTGCGCGCGATCTCCGCCGCGGCCTTGGCGCATTCCATCACATAGAAGGGCTCGATCTGCTCGAGCCGCTGGGCCAGCTTCATGTTCAGCGGCGTAGGGCCTTCACCTCGGTCGGACGCAGGTCCTCGGCCGCGCGGTCCAGCACGCCGTTGACATACTTGTGGCCGTCGGTGCCGCCGAAGCTCTTGGCCAGCTCGACCGCCTCGTTGATCGCCACCTTGTAGGGGATGTCGATGCAGTGCTTGAGCTCGTAGGCGCCGATCATCAGCACCGCATGCTCGATCGGCGACAGCTCGGTGGTCTTGCGGTCGACATGGCGGGCCAGCACCGCGTCCAGGTCGGCGGCCTCCTGCATGCAGCCATGCAGCAGCGCGTCGTAATGGGCCTTGTCGGCCTTGCCGAAGCCATCCTGCTCGCGCATATGGGCGTCGATCGCGCCGGCATCCTCGCCGGCCAGCAGCCATTGGTACAGGCCCTGCAGCGCGGCCTCGCGGGCGCGGCGGCGGGCGGATTTCGCGGGAGCGCGCTTGGCGGCGGGCTTGGGGCTGGGGGTCTTTTTATCGTCGGCCATGATGGGGTAGGGGTTCAGCGCAGCGTGTCCAGCAGATTGGCCATCTCGACCGCCACCTTGGCGGCGTCGCGGCCCTTTTCCTCGGCGCGGGCCCAGGCCTGGGTCTCGTTCTCGACCGTCAGGATCGCGTTGGCCACCGGGATCTGGTAGTCCATCGAGACGCGGGTGACGCCCGCGCCGCTCTCGTTGGCGACCAGCTCGAAGTGGTAAGTCTCGCCGCGGATGATGCAGCCCAGCGCGATCAACGCGTCGAAGTTCTCGCTCTCGGCCATCACCTGCAGGGCCACCGGCACCTCCAGCGCACCGGGCACGGTGACATGACGGATCTGCTCATCGGTGACGCCCAGGGTCTTCAGCTCGGCCAGGCAGTTCGTGGCCAGCGCGGAGGTGAGGGCATCGTTGAAGCGGGCCTGCACGATGCCAATGCGCAGGTCTTGGCCGTTCAGATCGACGGCCTGGCCTTTGTCGGCTGCTTGCATGAAAGAGGATCCTTTGGAATTAACAGGGGTTGCCGGAGGCGACGAAACCGGTCACCTCGAGGCCGTAGCCGGTCATGCTGGGCATGCGGCGCGGGCTGCCGAGCAGCTTCATGCGGTGCACGCCGAGCTCGCGCAGGATCTGCGCGCCGACGCCATAAGTACGCAGGTCCATCGTGCTGCGCGGCGGCGCGGCGCTGGGCTGCTGCAGGCGCGCCAGCAGACCCTCGGCCTCCTCGCCGCAGTTCAGCAGCACGGCGACGCCGCGGCCGGCGCGCTGGATCTCGGCCAGCGCGGCGGGCAGGGGCCAGGAATGGCTGCAGGGGCCGGTCTCCAGCAGGTCGAGCACCGACAGCGGCTCGTGCACGCGCACCGGCACCTCGTCGGCCGCGCTCCACTGGCCCAGGCTCAGCGCCAGGTGCACCGCACCGCTGCGGTCGCGGAACACATCGGCCTGGAACTCGCCCTGCGCGGTCTGCAGCGGACGCTGCGTGACGCGGGTGATGATGGATTCGTTGCGGCTGCGGTACTCGATCAGGTCGGCGATGGTGCCGATCTTCAGGCCATGCTCCTGGGCGAACAGCTCCAGGTCCGGCAGTCGGGCCATCGTGCCGTCGTCCTTCATGATCTCGCAGATCACCGAGGCGGGACTCAGGCCGGCCATCTGGGCCAGGTCGCAGCCGGCCTCGGTATGGCCAGCGCGCATCAGCACGCCGCCGTCCTGGGCTTGCAGCGGGAAGATATGGCCGGGCTGCACCAGGTCGGCGGCCTCGGCATGGCGGGCCACCGCGGCCTGCACGGTGCGGGCGCGGTCGGCGGCCGAGATGCCGGTGGTGACGCCGGTGGCGGCCTCGATCGACACGGTGAAGGCCGTGCCATGCTTGGTGCCGTTGCGGGTGGCCATCGGCGGCAGCTGCAGGCGTTCGCAGCGCTCGCGGGTCAGGGTCAGGCAGATCAGGCCGCGGCCGAACCTGGCCATGAAGTTGATCGCCTCGGGCGTCACATGGTCGGCCGCCAGCACGAGGTCGCCCTCGTTTTCGCGATCTTCTTCGTCGACCAGAATGACCATGCGGCCGGCCGCCAGTTCGGCGACCAGCTCGGGAACGGGTGAAATGGGCATAGGGGCGAATTGTAGGGGGCTTAAGGCGCTTCAGGCCTGGGCATCACCGGGCGGGCGATCAGGCGCAGGTCGGCGCCGACCGGGTCGACCGACCGCCAGTTCAGCTCCAGGGCCTCGCCCAGGCTGGCCAGCGGGCCGAAGGCGGCGATCTCGCGGCCCTGGCCCAGCAGCTTGGGCGCCAGATAGATCAGGAATTCGTCCACCAGGCCGGCACGCAGCAGCGAGCCGTTGAGCTTGTGGCCGGCCTCGACATGCAGCTCGTTGACACCGCGCGCGCCCAGATCGGCCAGCAGCGCCGCCAGGTCCACCTTGCCGCCGGGGCCGGGCTTGAAGGCGATCTCGGCGCCGGTGTCGGCCAGCGCGCGAGCGCGCGCGGCGTCCTCGACCGCGGCATAGATCAGCGCCCGGCCGGGCGGCTGCAGGATGCGGGCGGCCGGCGAGGTCTCCAGGCGCGAGTCGACGATCACGCGCAGCGGCTGCAGCGCGGTCTCGACGAAGCGCACGTCCAGGCGCGGGTCGTCGTCGCGCACGGTGCCGATGCCGGTCAGGATCGCGTTGGCGCGCTTGCGAAAGACATGGCCGTCGCGGCGCGCCGCCTCGCCGGTGATCCACTGGCTCTGGCCATCGGGCAGGGCGGTCCGGCCGTCCAGCGAGGCCGCGGCCTTCAGTCGCACGAAGGGCCGGCCGCGCTGCATGCGCGAGAAGAAGCCGATATTGAGCTCGCGCGCCTCCTCGGCCAGCAGGCCCAGCTCGGCGGCGATGCCGGCGGCCCGCAGCCGGGCCATGCCCTGACCGGCCACCAGCGGGTTCGGATCGCCCACCGCGGCGACCACGCGGGCCAGGCCGGCCGCGACCAGCGCGTCGCAGCAGGGCGGGGTGCGGCCATGGTGGGAGCAGGGCTCCAGGGTTACATAGGCGGTGGCGCCGCGCACCTCGTGACCGCGCGCCTGGGCATCGCGCAGCGCCATGACCTCGGCATGGGCCTGGCCGGCCGGCTGGGTATGACCGGCGCCGAGCAGCCGGCCGTCCGCCGCGAGGATCACGCAGCCGACGCGCGGATTGGGATCGGACAGGCCGATGGCCTGGGTCGCCAGCGCCAGGGCTTGGCGCATCGCGGCTTCGTCTTGGGGGGAGATGGAGGCGGAAGAAGGGGCGGGCATGGCGGCAGTCTAGCCGGCGCTCCTGTCCCTTATCTTGGGTCGGGCTGATGCTCGACGGTCGCGCTGTCGAAGAAATGGCCCAGCCCGGGATCGACGCGATGGCCGATCGGGCAGGCCTGCTCGGCGCGGATCACCAGGAAGTTCTGGCGCGTCAGCGGGCCGTCGACCTTGAGGTAGTCCAGCGGGTGCTCGGCATTGCCGATCTTCTGTTCCTTGTCGCCGTCATAGTTGGCGCTGTAGCGGCAGACCCGGTAACCGCCCACACCCAGCGGCAGATCCAGCAGCACCAGGCGGGCATCCCAGCTCGGCGTGCTGCGCAGCAGCGGATGGACGATGCAGTAGAAGCGCACGCCCTCGGTCCGGGTCGGATCGGCGGCGGCCGGCGCGTTGTCGAAGCATTGATGGGGCGGGGCTGCCGATGCGGTGCCGGCGGGCATCAGGCCCAGGTTCAGCGGCAGAGCCGGATCGAGCGGCGCTTCGGGGTCGGGCCGGTCGCCGGTCGAGAAACGCACGAAGCCGGACAGCAGCATCGCGTTGACCTCGGTATTGCACTGGGCCGCGACGTCGGCCGCCGTCGGCGCGGCGCCCAACAGCGCGCTGCAGACCCGCACGATCGCGCCGCTGCGGTTGTCGAACACCCAGGCGATGCCGCCGGACGACGGTCTCAGCAGGCTGCGGCCGTCGCCCAGGTCGCCGGCCTCGGCCGGGATCGCCGGATGGCGCCCCAGCGGGCGGCGCACCGGGGCACCGTCCGGAGGCACCGCCAGCGCGCCGGCCAGGCGCGGATCGCTGCGGGCGATGAAGCTGTCGAAGCGCAGCTCGCTGGTCTGGCCGGTCCGGTCCTGCCAGCTGACGGTCACCTTGACCGCGCTGCCGCCGCCGTCGGGGCTGGCATCCACCCGACGCGCGATCCGGTAGCTGGTGTTGGACTTGCCGTCGCCGGCCGCGGTGGGTTCGAGCGCGAGGAGCTGAGCGAAGGCCTGCGCCGGGTCATCGGCCACCACATCCGCAAACTGCAAGCCGCGCAAGGTCTCGAGATCCTGCTGAGCCAGGCGTACGGCCTCGCTGCGCTGACGGGCCAGGTCGGCGCCCAGCCGCAGTCGGCCCTGCAGGCCGCCCAGCGCCACCATGCCGAAGGCCATGATCAGCAGCGCGACCAGCGCCTCGACGAGCGTGATGCCGCGCTGCTTCATGGTTGGACCGCATCCATCCAGCTGCCCGGCACCCGCACGAAGCTGCCGCGCTGATTGCTGAGCATCTGGATCAGGCCGGCGTGATAGTCGATGTCCACCAGGCCAGCGGCCGTGACCTTGCCTTCGCTGAGCAGGGCGCCGGTCAGCCGGGCCGGCTGGCCGCTCCCATTGCTCCAGTTCGCGTCGCCGCGCACATAGACGAGGCCGTTGAGTCGCATCGGTCCGTCGAGGCTCAGCGCGCCGTTGACGACCAGCAGCACCGGCCGTTCGAGCGTGCCCAGCTCGATATTGCTGGCGATCCTGGCCCCACCCTCGACCCAGAGCAGGTCCGCGCCGCGGCCGTGAGCCTCGACCAGGGCCGTGCCGCAGTCGCCAGCGGCGCAGCCCACGCCGCGCATCGCGGGTTGCTGGCTGTAGGTGGCCGCGCTCATGCCGAAGAACAGCCGGAACATGTCCTCGGGGCTGCCGCGGGTCAAGGTGCTGTCGCCGCGCACCAGGGCGCTGCCGGGCGGTGTGCCGGGCGTGCTGCTCGAGCGTGCCAGCGAGCCGCTGTACTCGGTCGCGCCGATCTGCATCAGCAAGCCGCCCTGACGGGGATCGGTGTTGTGCAGGCCCAGGCCCGCGGCGCCGAGGTCGACCGTGTCGCGTGCGGTCAGCGGGCCGGCCGGTGGCGTCTTCAGCGCGCTGACCAGCGCCGCATGGAACTGCAGGGTGTTCTGCGCCAGGTCGACACGGTCGGTGGCCGCGTTGCGGCACTGGCCCAGCGCGCCGGTGCAACCCTGCACCAGCACGCGGACCACACCGGGCCGCGCCAGCTCGCCGAAGCGGACGCCGAACATCGGCTGCAGCGCGCTGGCCTCTCCAGGTTCCGACAGATCGACCGCGCCGTTGGACGGGCATTGGCAGACCCAGCCCGACTCGGCCTTGCGCTGGCAGGCGCTGACCGCCGCGCGCTCCGCCACCGCGAGATGACGCGTGATGCGGCGGTCCTCGGCGATGTTCAGGTAGCGCTCGCGAAAGCTCTTGCCGGCGCCGCTGCTGCCGGCACAGGCGCCATCGATGAAACCGCCGTTCAGCAGGCCAAGCGCCCATTCGGCGCCGGCTTCCGCGGTCTCGAGGGCAAGCGCTGCGCGGTAGTGGTTGCCCGAGATGCGTTGTTCGAAGACCAGGTTGCGATTGGTGTAGGCCGCGACCAGCGCGATCAGGAAGAACAGCACCATCACGACGACGATCGTGGCGGCGCCGCGCTGGTGCCGGCGCGGGATCAGTATGGAACTCATGTGCCGCAACTCCCTTCGATGGCGTCGTTGCGCAGGCGGGCGCTGAGATTGACGCTGCGCACGACCGCCTTGTCATGGGCGGCCTGGCCCTCGATGCGCAGGCTGACATCGCGCACCAATTGGCGTGGCGGGCAGTCGGCGGCCGCGGCCGGGCAGGGCTGCAGGCAGAACTCCTCCAGGGACAGGTCTTGCGTGTTGATGCGCACCTGGAAGTCGGTGACCTTCAAGGTCTGCGGGTCGGTCAGTGGCTGCCAGGTGCCGCCCTGGTTGAACTGCAGCACGCCGGTTTGCAGCCGGTAGCCGAAGCGCTCGTTGGCGTCGACCTGGTTGTTCTCCGTCGTCACCCGGTCCGGTCGGGCGCTGGAGTAGCTGTAGTTGACCTCGCCGCCTTCGCGCGCGACGGACAGGACCTGGGCATAGGGGTTGGCGGTCGTCGCCGAAGCGCCGCTGGCCCAGACCGCTTCCTCGGCCCGGCCCCGGTAGCCGGCGCGGCGCAGGTCGCGCAGCATCAGATCGGCCGCGGCGCGCAGGTCCTGCTGGATCTGGGTTTCCAGCATCAGGCGGCGATGCTCGCCGATCTGTCCGACCATCATCACCGAGGCGCCGGCCACGACGATCAGCCCGACGGTGAGGCCCACCATCAGCTCCACCAGGCCCAGACCGCGCACTGAGGCTCGGCTTCGAGGGGCGCGGCGTGCGGCTCTCATCGGGCCCAGCACTCGGTGGTGGGGGTGCCGGCGGCATTGCTGCCGCCGTACTGCACCTGACCGCGTTCCGCGACCACGGTGATGGCGGCGCAGGACCGATCCTGCGCCTGCACGCGGCGCTCGACCGGCGTGGCCGTGATCGTGTAGCCGCTGTGGCTGACCTCGCTGAGCCGGATCTGGTAGTAGCCCGCGGGCGATTCGGCCGAGCGGATGCCCAGCGAGTCCAATGTGTCGGCATAGCTGGCCTGGTTGGTGCGCCAGCGCTCCTGGGCCTGCTGCACTGTGGTCAGCGCCGCGATCGCATCGGCGCGGCGGCCCTTCTGCACCATGCGCTGGTAGGAGGGCAGGGTCAACGCGGCCAGGATGCTGGCGATGACGACGGCCAGCATCACCTCGATCAAGGTGAAGCCCTGGCGATGTGGGGTGGCGATGTTCATGGCCAGGCCTCAGGTCGCGCAGCGCGGCAGGCCGCCGACGCTGCCATTGGGCGAGCAGCTGCGCACCCGGCCGGCGATGCTGACGACATGGCGGATCGACTGGCCGTTGCTGGCCACGATGTCGATGCTTCCGGTGGAGGTGACCGCGCCCTGGCGCGGCTGGAAGCTCAGGTTCGCCACATTGGCGCTGATGCTGGCCTCCAGGCTGGCGGGCAGCCATTGCAGCTTGAGCAGCAGGGCCGGATCGCTGCAGACGGCCTGGCCGGCATCGCTGCAGCGGCAATCGCCGGAGCTGCCGCCATGGATCACATAGCAGCTGCCCAGGGCATGGCGGCTGAAGCGGAAATGCACGCTGTCCGAACGCCGCACCGCATCGCTGCGGGCCTGCTGCAGATCGGTCATCAGCGTGTGGGCGATCTGCTGCAACCGCTGGCCCTGCATGAGCCGCTGCATCGCGGGCAGGGCGGTGGCCAGCAGGATGCCCAGGATCAGGCAGACAACGCAGCTCTCGACCAGGCTGAGGCCGCGTTGCGGGAGCGAGGGATGAGGGCTGGGGCGACTGAGCATGAACCCAATCTAGAAGGCGCGCTCGGCGCTTTCTTTCCTGCCGTCGGGGGATGCATCCCCCCTTTTCAGAGGGGCTGGATCAGATGTCGCGGATCAGCTGGCGGAACTCGTCGACATCCTCGAAGCTGCGGTAGACCGAGGCAAATCGCACATAGGCGACCTTGTCGATCTTCTTCAGCTCGCGCATCACCAGCTCGCCGAGCTTGGTGGAGGGCAGCTCGCGCGCGCCGCTGGTCAGCAGCTTTTCCTCGATGCGGGCCAGGGCCGCATCGATCAGTTCGATGCTCACCGGCCGCTTGCGCAGCGCCAGCTGCATCGAGGCGCGCAGCTTGCTCGGGTCGAAGTCGGCCCGGGTGCCGTCCTTCTTTACCACCGCGGGCAGCGCGATCTCGGCTCGCTCGTAGGTGGTGAAGCGCTTGTCGCAGCCCAGGCAGCGCCGCCGGCGCCGCACCACATCGCCCTCATCCGACTCCCGGGTCTCGACGACCTGGGTCTCGGTATGGGTACAGAAGGGGCAGCGCATCGGCGGGCTTCGGGCGCGGCTTAGCGGTAGACCGGGAAGTCGCGGGTCAGGGCCGCGACCTTCTCGCGCACCGCGGCCAGGTTGGCCTCGTCATGCGGCTTGTCCAGCACATCGGCGATCAGGTGGGCGGTGGCGCGCACCTGCTCTTCCTTGAAGCCGCGCGTGGTCATCGCCGGGGTCCCTAAGCGGATGCCGCTGGTGACCATCGGCTTTTGCGGGTCGTTCGGGATGCCGTTCTTGTTGCAGGTCATGTGGGCGGCGCCCAGGATGGCCTCGGCTTCCTTGCCGGTCAGACCCTTGGGGCGCAGGTCGACCAGCATCACATGGCTCTCGGTGCCACCGGAGACGATGCGCAGGCCGCGCTCGATCAGGGTCTCGGCCAGCACCTTGGCGTTCTTGACCACCTGTTCCTGGTAGGCCTTGAACTCAGGCGACAGCGCTTCCTTGAAGGCCACGGCCTTGCCGGCGATGACATGCATCAGCGGGCCGCCCTGGATGCCCGGGAAGATGGCCGAATTGATCTTCTTGGCGATCTCTTCGCTATTGGTCAGGATGATGCCGCCGCGCGGGCCGCGCAGGCTCTTGTGGGTGGTGGAGGTCACCACGTCGGCATGCGGCACCGGGTTCGGGTAGGCGCCCGCGGCGATCAGGCCGGCGTAATGCGCCATGTCGACCATGAAGTAGGCGCCGATCTCCTTGGCGATCTTGCCGAAGCGCTCGAAGTCGATGCGCAGGCTGTAGGCCGAGGCGCCGGCGATGATCAGCTTGGGCTTCTTCTCGCGGGCCAGGGCTTCCATCGCGTCGTAGTCGATCTCTTCCTTGGCGTTCAGGCCATAGGAGATCACGTTGAACCACTTGCCGCTCATGTTCAGCGCCATGCCGTGGGTCAGGTGACCGCCTTCGGACAGGCTCATGCCCATGATGGTGTCGCCCGGCTGCAGCAGCGCGAAGAACACGCCCTGGTTGGCCTGCGAGCCGGAGTTGGGCTGCACATTGGCAAAGTTGGCGCCGTAGAGCTGCTTCAGGCGGTCGATCGCCAGCTGCTCCACCACGTCGACATATTCGCAGCCGCCGTAGTAGCGCTTGCCGGGGTAGCCCTCGGCGTACTTGTTGGTCAGCTGGCTGCCCTGCGCCTGCATCACGGCCGGCGAGGTGTAGTTCTCCGAGGCGATCAGCTCAATGTGATCTTCCTGGCGACGGTTTTCGTTTTGGACGGCGGCCCAGAGTTCGGGGTCGACGTTGGCGAGGGTCGATTGGCTGCGATCAAACATGATGGTGGTGGGTCATGGTGAGGGTTGGGCCCGAGACGATCCGCCGCGACACATCGCGACAGGTGCTGGGCTGCCCAGGCGAACGGCTGATGTCGGCCGGGCCCGGGCCCTGAACCGTTCGCGCTCCCCGGTGGTCCACCACCTCGGGCCGTCGGCCGGTTGATGCCGTCCGCAGCCTTGATCGCCAGTTGCGCGAAGGCCCCAGTGTAGCGGACACCGGGGCCTTCTCGGAGAGAGAAAAATGTGCGGTTCGCGCGCTCAGTTCAGCAGGGCCACGCGCTCCGGATCCGGCGTCGCGGCCGGGGCCGACGCGGCGGCCTCGCGCACCGGGCGGGCGGGCGGGGTGTAGGCGCGGCCGGCGATCACCGACTTCATCTGCTCATGCTCGGCCAGCACGCGGTTGGCGTAGCCGGCATCGTCGGGCAGGTTGGCGGCGCCGACGTAGTAGCGCAGGCCGTCCTCCAGGCTGCCGGCGCGCTGGATGCACTCCTTCAGCACCTGCACGCCGACGCGCAGATTGGTGATCGGGTCGAAGGCGGCCAGGTTGCCGCCGAAGGCCTCGTACTTGTCGTCATGCACGCGGGTCATCACCTGCATCAGGCCCTGGGCGCCGACGGAGCTCTGCGCGAAGGGGTTGAAGCCGGACTCGATCGCCATGATGGCTAGGATCAGGGTCGGCTCGACGCGGGCGCGCTGGCCCACGGTCCAGGCTTCCTGCACCAGGCGGCTGATCGGCTCGGGCGCAACCTTGTAGCGGCGCGACAGCCACATCGCGACGGCGGCCTGCTGGCGCGGCAGATCCTTGGGATCGGCCGCGGTGGCACGCACCAGCGCTTCGGGCTCGGACAGGCCGGCCAGCGTGTTGCCGGAAGCCTCGGCGCGGGCCTCCTGGCGGGCGGTCAGCCAGCCGAAGGCCTCGGTTTCCAGCTTGTGGCGGAGATCCGCCTGGCTGCTGAACATCAGCAGCACAGCCACAACGGCCAGACCCAGCAGGGCCAGGGTGTTGTGGCTGACCACCAGCAGGCCTTGGCCGATGTCCTTGACGAACAAGGTAGCGGCCGCGGCGGCACCGCGGGTGAGGGATACGAAATCACGACGCGCTGTCATGCGACTCCTTTCTTCTCCGCCCTGTCATCGGGCCCGTTCCTGGTGGAGCAGGGCCTGCCGACATGGCAGTGATAATGGGCCGGCACATCTCGGATCCAGCCAAGCGACAAGCTTGGCGAGACCCGGGCCGGGTCCATCGGCAGCGGGGCGTCATCACCGTCCCAAGGCGACGACGCGGGTTAACCCTGAAGGCTTCAGGGCAGGCGGATTCTAAAGACCAAAAATAACCCGTCAAGCTTATAAGGCCAAGTTAAAATTACTTACAGTTATGAAGTACCGTGATCTTCGCGACTTTCTGCACAATTTGGAGGGGATGGGAGAGCTGCGGCGCGTTTCCGAGCCGGTATCCCCCCTACTTGAGGTGACGGCCCTCAGCGACCGGGTTTTGCGTGCCGGCGGCCCCGCGCTGCTGATCGAAAAACCGACCGGCCACAGCATGCCGGCCCTGACCAATCTGTTCGGCACCACCCGTCGCGTGGCGCTGGGCATGGGGGCCGAGAACCTGCAGGAGTTGCGTGACGTGGGTCATGTGCTGGCCAGCCTGAAGGAGCCCGAGCCGCCCAAGGGGCTGAAGGACGCCGGCCGCCTGCTGCAGATGGCCAAGGCCCTCTGGGACATGAAGCCCAGCCGGGTGCGCGAGGCGGCCTGCCAGCAGCAGATCCTGGAAGGCGCCGAGGTCAACCTGAAGCGCCTGCCGATCCAGACCTGCTGGCCCGGCGATGCCGGCCCGCTGATCACCTGGGGCCTGGTCGTGACCCGCGGCCCGCAGGGCGTGGCCCAGCCGCGCCGGCGCCAGAACCTGGGCATCTACCGCCAACAGCTGATCGGCCGGCGCCAGCTGATCATGCGCTGGCTGGCTCACCGCGGCGGCGCGCTGGACTTCCGCGACTTCGCGCTGGCCAATCCCGGCCAAGCCTTCCCGATCGCGGTGGCGCTGGGCGCCGACCCGGCCACGATCCTGGGCGCGGTGACGCCGGTGCCGGACAGCCTATCCGAGTACCAGTTCGCCGGCCTGCTGCGCGGCTCGCGCACCGAGGTGGTGGACAGCGGCGTCGGCGAGCCGGGCCATCCGCTGCAGGTGCCGGCCAGCGCCGAGATCGTGCTGGAAGGCCATATCCCGGTGGCGGAGCCGGGCTACAGCGCCGTCAGCGAGGACGGCGTGCCGCTGAAGGAGAAGGGCGGTTATCTGCACGCGCTGGAGGGGCCCTATGGCGACCACACCGGCTACTACAACGAGCAGGACTGGTTCCCGGTCTTCGAGGTCAAGCGCCTGACCCGGCGCAGCGATGCGATCTATCACAGCACCTACACCGGCAAGCCGCCCGATGAGCCCGCCATCCTGGGCGAGGCGCTGAACGAGGTGTTCGTGCCCATTCTGCAAAAGCAGTTCTCCGAGATCGTCGACTTCTATCTGCCGCCCGAGGGCTGCAGCTACCGGATGGCGGTGATCTCGATCAGGAAGGCCTACCCCGGCCATGCCAAGCGCCTGATGTTCGGGCTGTGGAGCTTTCTGCGCCAGTTCATGTACACCAAGTTCATCGTGGTGGTGGACGAGGACGTGAACATCCGCGACTGGAAGGAGGTGGTCTGGGCCATCACCACCCGCATGGACCCGGTGCGCGACACCACCCTGGTCGAGAACACGCCGATCGACTACCTGGACTTTGCCTCGCCGGTCAGCGGCCTGGGCGGCAAGATGGGACTGGACGCGACCAACAAATGGCCCGGCGAGACCCCGCGCGAATGGGGCCGCACGATCACGATGACGCCCGAGGTCTCGACACGCATGGAGGATCTGTACCGGCGCCTCTTCGGCTGAGGGCGGCCGTTTCAACTAGGGTTCGCCCAGGCTTGAACGCCCGTGGACGCTGGCCTACTGTTGTATGGCCTGCCAAGCAGGTCAAACCTCTGGCGCAGTCTCTGCGCGCCAGGAGCCCTGTAGCAGATGGCTGCAGAGCCCCAATGGTGGCGTAAGCCACCCGCCCCTCCCGGCCCCAGGCTTGGGAGGGGTTTGTCGTTTCTGGAGGCTGCTGTTTATCAACGGCCGCTGCGCAGCCCCAGCCATTCATAGACCACATAGCGGGTCTTGCGGATCGCGTCGCTGGAGGGGAACCAGTCGCCCAGGCTGTAGGGCGTCGTGGGCCGCAGCCCCAGCGGCGCCGGCACGACCTCGATGCCCAGTCCGGCGGCGGCCTCGCCAAAGGCGCGCAACGCGCGCGGCATATGCTGGCCATGGGTGACCAGCAGCACGCGGCGCACGCCGTCCTGGCGCAGCAGCGGCAGGCTCATGCGTGCGTTCTCGCGCGTGTCGCGCGAGCGGTCCTCGGCCCAGCGCAGCGGCAGCTGCCATTCCTCGCGCGCGGCCTGGCGCGCCAGCGCCGCCTCGGTGAGCTTCAGTTCCATCAGCTCGCGCGCCGGCCCGCCGGTGAAGCCCAGCGGCAGTCCGGTGCGGCGCGCCAGCCAGACGCCATAGCGCAGCCGCTCCAGGCTCAGCGGCTTCAGGGTCGGCCCGCCATATTCCGGGGCCTCGCGCTGCGCGCCGGCGCCCAGCACCAGCACGGCCGAGTCGGCCGGGTCCAGCCGCAGCCGCTCCAGCGCGGCCGCGTCCAGCGCCTGCACCGGCCCGAGCAGCGCGCGCTGCAGGCCGTCGGCGCCGACCTCGGTGAAGGCAAACCAGGTGCCCAGCAGCCCCGCACCCAGCAGGCCGCGGCCCAGCCAGCGATGCCGGCGCAGCAGGCCGGCGCCGAGCAGCAGCAGGACCAGCAGCGGTCCCGGCGGCAGCAGCAGGGGCAGCAAGAGGGGTTTGAGTTCGTGCAGGCTCTGGAGCAGCTCGTTCATCGGACCGGTGACAGCAAGAAGGAAAAAGGAGAAGGGCGGGCGCGGGCAGGCGCATGATGCTCAGCATGCAACGGAATGCAATCGGCGCCGGCCCTAGCGCGGCCGCCCGATAATCCGGCCGGTTCAAGAATCGCCCAGTTCCATGTCCATTGCCCTGTCGTCCCATCCCTGGCTACGCCGCCTGCTGATCATTCTGGCCGTGGCGGTGGCGCTGATGGGGCTGACGATGCTGCTACTGCCCTGGTGGCTGGCCGGCTCGGGCATGAAGCTGGCCAGCGAGGCCCTGGGCCGGCCGACCAGCGTCGGCGAGGTGCGCTTCCAGCCCTGGCGGCTGGGCCTGGTGCTGCGGGATCTGAAGATCTCGGGCCGCGAGGCCGAGGACCCGGCCCTGCTGGAGGTCGGCGAGCTGGACCTGGCGCTGTCGCTGCGCTCGCTGTGGCATCGCAGCCTGGTGCTGGAGTCGCTGACGGTGCAGCGGCCCACCCTGCGCCTGGCCCGTCTGGCCGAGGGGCGCTACGACATCGACGACCTGATCGAGCATTGGACGAAACCGCCGGCCGACCCGAAGGCCGAGTCCGACGGCCCCGGCTTCGCGCTCTACAACCTGCGCCTGAGCGAGGGTCAGGTCTTGCTGGACGACCGGCCCTACCAGCGCCGCCATGTGCTGGACCAGCTGCGCCTGGATCTGCCCTTCCTGTCCCAGCTCGACGCCCATGTGAAAGTGCATGTCGAGCCGCATCTGTCCGGGCGGCTGAACGCGCAGGGTTTCGATTTCGGCGGCGAGGCCTTGCCCTTCGCCGAGACGCGCGAGGCGGCGCTGAACCTGAAGTTCGCCGACCTGGACCTGAAGCCCTACCTGGCCTATTGGCCGCGCCAGCTTCCGCTCGCGCCGCAGAGCGGCCGGCTCAGCGCCGAGCTGCGCCTGGCCTTCGCGCAGGCGCCCACCAAGGCGCCGGAGCTGCGCCTGAGCGGGAGCCTCGGCCTGCGCGACGTGCTGCTGGACCAGGGCGAGCAGAAGGCCTGGCTTGGCTGGCAGGACCTGAGCCTGAAGCTGAAGGAGCTGCAGCCGCTGAAGCGCCAGCTGCTGATCGACGAGCTGCTGTGGACCGGCCCGCGCCTGGCGCTGCGCCGCGACGCGGCCGGGCGTGTCCTGCTGCCGCTGCCGCCCGCGTCCAGCAAGGATGAGGGCAAGAAGAACAACGGCAAGCAAGCCGCCGCGGAGCCCGGCTGGAAGATCGCGCTGCAG
This sequence comes from Roseateles sp. DAIF2, assembly GCF_015624425.1. Taxonomy (NCBI): domain Bacteria; kingdom Pseudomonadati; phylum Pseudomonadota; class Betaproteobacteria; order Burkholderiales; family Sphaerotilaceae; genus Roseateles; species Roseateles sp. DAIF2. The sequence continues at coordinate 2,985,034 of NZ_CP049919.1, forward strand.
CGCCTGGAGCTGCGCCAGGCCGGGCTTGACTGGTCGGACGCCGGCGTCGGCGCCGAGCTGAAACTGCAGGAGCTGGGGCTGGAGCTGAAGGGCCTGAGCTGGCCGCTGCAGGGGCCCGCCGAGCTGCGTTTCGCGGCCGCGCTGCAGGGCCCGGACAAGGCCGCCGCGGCCAAGCTCGACGGCCAGGGCCGGCTCGGCGCCGAGGCCCTGGCGCTGGAGGCCGGCTGGCAAGACCTGGCCTTGGAGTGGCTGTCGCCCTATCTGCAGGCCGAGCTGCCGCTGGCGCTGCAGGGCCGGCTGGCCGGCAAGGCCGCGCTGGAGCTGGCCCGGCCGCTGGAGCCCGCGCCCGAGCAGCGCCTGGTCGCCAAGCTGCGCGAGCTGACGCTCGACGGGCTGCAGGCGCGGCAACTGCACAAAGGTCAGCAAGGCCAGGAGCTGCTGCGCCTGGCCGGCCTGAGCCTGGACGAGGTGAGCCTGGACCCGGCCAAGCGCCGCGTCGAGCTGGGCCAGCTGGACCTGCGCGAGCCGCGCCTGCAGCTGCGCCGCTCGGCCGCCGGGGTCTGGAATGTGCAGGAGCTGCTGCCGGCGCCGGCCAAGCCGGCAGCGGCAACGAGTGCCGAGGCACCCTGGGCGCTGCGCCTGGCCGGCCTGACGGTGGAGCGCGGCGGCCTGCAGCTCAGCGATGCCGCGGTGCAGCCGCTGAACCGGCGCGAGGGCGAGGCCGTGGGCGCGCCCTACCAGCTGGTGGTCGAGCAACTGCGCCTGAAGGCGCAGAACCTGAGCCCGGGCCAGGCCACCCGTTCGCCGGTGCAGCTGAGCCTGCAGCTGGGCCGGCCGGGGGCGCGGCGCGGCGCCGCGGCCGGCCTGGGCAGCGTGCAATGGCAGGGCGATCTGGTGCTGGCGCCACTGGCGGCGCGCGGCAGCCTGCGCGCCGAGCGCCTGCCGCTGCAGGCCTTCGACCCCTATCTGGATCCGGCGCTGGGCCTGCACCTGCGCCGCGCCGAGGCAGGTTTCCGCGGCGATTTCGCACTGAGCCAGGCCGCGGCCGGCCTGTCGGCCCAGGCCCGTGGCGACCTGCTGCTGGCCGACCTGCGCCTGCTGCAGACGCGCGAGCCGGAGAAGGGCCGGCGCGAGGTCGGCGAGGAGCTCTTGAGCTGGCAGGCGCTGAACCTGGCCGGGCTCAAGCTCGAACTGCAGCCGCAGCAGGTGCCGCGCGTCGAAGTGGCCAAGGCCAGCCTGAACGACTTCTATGCCCGCCTGATCGTCAACGAGCAGGGCCGCTTCAATCTGCGCGACCTGGGGCCGCGCGAGGCGGCCGAGGCCGCCGCTGCCGCCGCTGCGTCGGCGCCCGCCGCACCGGCCAGCGCCCCGGCCGCCGAGCCGGCGCCGGCGCTGCGGCTGAAGCTGGGCGAGACCCTAGTCAGCAATGGCAGCGTGGACTTCAGCGACCGCTTCATCCGCCCCAACTACAGCGCCAAGCTCACCGAGCTGCAGGGGCGGCTGGGCGGCTTCGAGAGCGGCAGCCCCGAGATGGCGCCGCTGACGCTGAAGGGTCGGGTGGCGGGCACCGGGCTGCTGGACATCAGCGGCCAGCTCAATCCCGGCACGCCGCTGGCGATGGACATCCGGGCCGCCGCCACCGACATCGAGCTGGCGCCGCTGTCGCCCTATGCCGGCAAGTACGCCGGCTATGCGATCGAGCGCGGCAAGCTCTCGACCAAGGTGCATTACCGCATCGCCGCCGGCGGCCAGCTGCAGGCGGACAACCAGATCGTGCTAAACCAGCTCAGCTTCGGCGAGAAGATCGACAGCCCCGACGCGACCAAGCTGCCGGTGCTGCTGGCGGTGGCGCTGCTGAAGGACGGCAACGGCGTGATCGACGTCAACCTGCCGGTCAGCGGCTCGCTCAACGACCCCGAGTTCAGCATCGGCGGCCTGGTGTTCCGGCTGATCATCAACCTGCTGGGCAAGGCGCTGACCTCGCCGTTCTCGCTGCTGATGGGCGGCGGCGGTGCGGAGCAGAGCCATGCCGAGTTCGCCCCGGCCAGCAGCGCGCTGCAGGAAACGACCCAGGCCCAGCTGGACAAGGTGGCCAAGGCGCTGACCGAGCGCCCCGGCCTGAACGTCACCCTGACCGGCTGGGCCGATCCGCAGACCGAGAAGGCCGCGCTGCAGGCCGCGCGGGTCGAGGCCTCGCTGCAGGCCGAGCGCCGGCGCGAGCTGCGCCGCCAGCAGAACGCCAGCGGCCAGGCCGCCGCAGAGGTGGCCGAGGCGCCGCTGAGCGCGGCCGAGCGCCAGCGCCTGCTGCGCGCGGTCTATCAGAACAGCAACCTGCCGAACCGGCCGCGCAACTTCATCGGCCTGCTGAAAGAGGTCCCGGCCGAGCAGATGCAGGCGATGCTGGCGGCCAGCCATGCGGTGGACGAGGAGGCGATGCGCCAGCTGGCGCTGCAGCGCGCGGTGGCGGTGCGCGACGCGCTGATCGCCAAGGGCGTGCCGAACGCGCGCCTGTTCCTGGCCGCGCCGCATCTGCAGGCGGCCAAGGCCCAGGAGGACAAGCCCTGGACCCCGCGGGTGGATTTGGCGCTGGCCGCACAGTAGTCACCGGCGCTCGGCTATGCTCTCGGCCCGGCAACAAGCGGGCTTCATCAGCGGGATTCCATCCATGAGCCAGGAACCACAAACCATCACCCTGGGCGGCGGCTGCTTCTGGTGCACCGAGGCGGTCTACGAACGCGTGCGCGGCGTGCTGTCGGTCGAGTCCGGCTACAGCAACGGCCAGCTTGCCAACCCCAGCTATGAGCAGGTCTGCTCGGGCCAGACCGGCCATGCCGAGGTGGTGCGCGTGCGCTTCGATCCGGCGCAGCTCAGCCTGCGCGAGGTGCTGGAGGTGTTCTTCGCGATCCATGATCCGACCACGCTGAACCGCCAGGGCGCCGATGTCGGCACCCAGTACCGCTCCGGCATCTACTTCCATACGCCCGAGCAGGCGGCGGTGGCGCGCGAGGTGCTGGCCGAGGCGCAAACGGCCCATGGCGGCAAGGTCGTCACCGAGCTGCTGCCCGAGGCCGACTACTACCGCGCCGAGGACTATCACCAGCATTACTACGCCCGCAATCCGGACCAGGGCTATTGCGCCTTCGTGGTCGCCGCCAAGGTGGACAAGTTCCTGTCCACCTTCAAGCGCCTGGTGCGCGATCCCGCATGATCGAGCTGCAGGGGCTGCGCTACCGCTACCACCAGGGCCCCGAGATTGCCTTCGCCGACTTCGCGCTGGGCGACGCCCCGGGCCTGCTGCTGCGCGGCGCCTCGGGCAGCGGCAAGTCGACCCTGCTGGCCCTGATGGCCGGGCTCCTGAGCGCCAGCGCCGGCAAGGTCGTGATGGCCGGCAGCGAGCTGGGCGCGATGAGCCCGCGCCAGCGCGATGCCTGGCGCGGCGCCACCCTGGGCTTCGTGCCGCAGCGCCTGCACCTGAGCGCCGCGCTGAGCGTGCGCGACAACCTGGGCCTGCCCTATCTGGCCGCCGGCTTGGGCGTCGAGGCGGCGCGGGTCGAGGAACTGCTGGCGCGCCTGGACCTGCGCGCCCAGGCCGAGCGCCGGCCGCACCAGCTGAGCCTGGGCCAGGCACAGCGCGTCGCGCTGGCACGTGCGCTGCTGCGCCGGCCGCGCCTGCTGCTGGCCGACGAGCCGACCGCCAATCTGGACGACGAGGCCGCCGCGGCCAGCCTGGACCTGCTGCAGCAGGCCGCGGCGGAGCAGGGCGCGGTGCTGGTGGTGGCCACCCATGACGGCCGCGTCGCCGAACGCCTGGGCGCTAGCTTGCCGAGCCTGGTGCTGCCCAAGCTGGGAGCTGTGCGATGAGGCGGCTGGCCGGCCTGGCCTGGCGCTATCTCTGGGCGCGGCCCCTGGTGGCGGCGCTGAACCTGCTGCTGCTGAGTCTGGGCCTGGCGGCGACCTGCTTCGTGCTGCTGGTCAGCGAGCAGCTGGAGGCCGGCGTGCGGCGCGACCTGGCCGGCATCGATCTGGTGGTCGGCGCCAAGGGCAGTCCGATGCAGATCATGCTGGCCGGCGTGTTCCACCTGGACGTGCCTACCGGCAACATCCCGCTGGCCACGGTCCAGCAGCTGCGCGGCCATCCGCTGGTGGCGCGTGCGGTGCCGATGTCGCTGGGCGACAGCCTGAAGGGTTACCGCATCGTCGGCACCACGCCCGACTATCTGCAGCTCTACAAAGGCCAGCTGCGCGAAGGCCGGCTGTGGGAGGCGCCGCTGCAGGCGGTGCTGGGCGCCGAGGCGGCGCGCGCCAGCGGGCTCAAGATCGGCGACCGCTTCGCCGGCAGCCATGGCCTGGGCGAGAGCGGGCACGAGCATGGCGAGCACCGCTACCAGGTGGTCGGCGTGCTGGAGCCCGGCGGCAGCGTGCTGGACCGCCTGGTGCTGACCGACCTGGCCTCGGTCTGGCAGGTGCACGAGGAAATGCATGCGGTCGATGCCGAGGACCGCGCGGCGCTGGAGGCCGAGCGCGAGGTGACGATGGTGCTGGTCGGCTACCGCAGCCCGCTGGCCGCGGTGAGCCTGCCGCGCTGGGTCAATGCGCAGGACGCGCTGCAGGCCGCGGCGCCTGCGCTGGAAACCGCGCGCCTGTTGCGCATGGTGGGCGCCGGCACCGAGGTGCTGCGCGGCTTCGGCGCGGTGCTGCTGCTGGCGGCCGGGCTGTCGGTGTTCGTCGCGCTGCTGCATGCGGTGCGCGAGCGCCAGGGCGACCTGGCGATGCTGCGCATGCTGGGCGCGCCGGCGCCGCGGGTGGCGACCCTGATCGGCCTGGAGGCGCTCTGGCTGGCCCTGCTGGCCAGCGCCCTGGGCCTGCTGCTGGGCCATGGCTTGACAGCTTTGCTAGGCTTTTTGCTGGCCCAGCAGCAATCGCTGCGCGTGGTCGGGACCTGGTTCTCCTGGTGGGAGCTGGCCGTGCCGGCCGTCGCGGTGCTGCTGGCCTTGTTCAGCGCGGCCTGGCCGGCCTGGCGGGCCTACCGCCTGGACGTGACCGAGCTGCTGCAAGCCCCCCACTAGACCCCAACGAAAGCACCTGATGAAGAAGAAGTCTCTGATCGCCGCCATCCTTCTGGCCTTGGGCGCCGCCACCGCGGCGCCGGCACAATCGAGCCCAGCGCCGGCCGCCACGGCCGCGCTGAGCGAACATGCGAAGAAGGACATCTCGCGCCATCGCGCGATGGCCAAGGCGCATGAGGACGCGGCCCGCTGCCTGGAAGGCGGCGAGACCGAGGAACGCTGCCAGAAGGCCCTGCTGGCCGCCTGCAAGGGCCTGGCGATCGGCAAATACTGTGGTTTGAAGCATGAACACTGAATCTCGTTCCTTCATCCGTCGCACCCTGCTGGCGGCGCTGTGCGGCCTGGCCGCGCTGTCTTCCGCGCAAGCGCTGGACGCCAACGGCGGCGCCGCGGTCGGGCAGGGCCCCGGCTATCACGATCCGCGCAGCCCCTTCAAGCCGCTGCAGGAGCGCGAGGGCGTGGTGTCCTGGCCGCTGCTGTCCTCGGTGACGGTGAAGGCCGAGAAGAACAAGCTGGTGCCCAGCTTCCCGGCGCCGGTGCAGGCGCTGGACAAGAAGACCGTCAAGGTGCAGGGCTTCATGATGCCGCTGGAGCCGGGCGACAAGCAGCGCCATTTCCTGCTGTCCTCGGTGCCGACCAGTTGCTCCTTCTGCGTGCCGGCCGGCCCGGAGGGGCTGATCGAGGTGCGCAGCAAGACGCCGGTGCGCTACACCCTGGAGCCGGTCACGGTCGAGGGCCAGATGGCGGTGCTGAGCAACGACCCTTATGGCCTGTTCTACCGCGTGATGGACGCGCAGCCGATCAACTGAAATGAAGGCCCACCCCCTACCGGCTTCGCCGGCCCCCTCAAGGGGGCACGCCCGCAGGCCCGGCAAAGCCGGATCCTCGGGCGTTGCTGGGCTGAGCCGGCTTTCGGCGCTGCGGATGATGTGGTGGCCTGACTTGTTCTATTTTTTCTCTTCCCGATGACCCTGCCGCGCCCGATGCCCCGGCCGCAACCCGCGCTGACGCGCTGGCTGCTCTGGCTGGCCCTGGCCCTGCTGCTGAGCGCGCAGGGGCTGGGCCAGTTGCACCGCATCGCCCATGCGCCGCAGCAGCACTCTCATTCGCATCACGAGGATGGCTGGGGCCATGCCAGCGGCAGCGCCGACTGCCAGATCCTCGACCATCTCGCCCATGAGGGCGGGCCGCTCCCGCTGGCCCAGCTCGCGCCGGCGCCACTGCCCCAGGGCTGGACGGCCGCGGCCGCGCCCAGCCCCGTCTTCCTGAGCGCACGCTGGTCCTACGGCGCGCGCGCACCGCCTCGGCCTCTCCAGGCCTGATTCTTTTCTCTTTCTTTTTTCCCTCTTTTGAATCGACGGCCGGCCGCGCCCAGAAGCGCGGCGCGGCCTCGCGCCCTTGCGCGCGACCCTGGAGAAGTCCCCGATGAACACGACGACCACGATCAAGACCCGCCTGGCGCTGGCGGCGGCCCTGGCCTGCCTGAGCGCCGGCAATGGCTGGGCCCAGCAGCAGGCAATGACGGCGGCCCCCGAGCAACTGCAGCCGGTGCTGGTGACCGGCAACCCGCTGCGCGACAAGGAGTCGACCCAGCCGAGCCTGCAGCTGTCCGGCGACGCGCTGACCCTGCGCCGCGCCGCGACCTTGGGCGAGAGCCTGGACGGCCTGCCCGGCGTGGCGGCCACCTATTTCGGCCCGAACGCGAACCGCCCGGTGCTGCGCGGCCTGGATGGCGACCGGGTGCGCCTGCTCAGCAACTCCGGCGCCTCGATCGACGCCTCTAGCCTCAGCTATGACCATGCGGTGCCGGTCAATCCGCTGGTGGTGGATCGCATCGAGGTGCTGCGCGGCGCGTCCGCGCTGCTCTATGGCGGCAGCGCGGTGGGCGGCGTGGTCAACACCCTGGACAAGCGCATCCCGCGCGCGGCCGCGCGTGGCCTGTGCGGCGCGGCCGAGCTGCGCCTGGGCGGCGCGGCGAACGAGCGCAACGGCGCCCTGACCCTGGACGGCGGCAACCAGGCCTGGGCCTGGCATGCCGATCTCTCCGGCCGCAAGGCCGACGACCAGCGCGTGCCCGGCGGCCGCGTGCGCAACTCGGCCAGCGACAGCCATGGCGGCGCCATCGGTGCCTCGGCGCTGTTCTCGCAGGGTTATGCCGGCGTCTCGCTGGAGGACTACCGCAACGACTATGGCGTCACGGTCGAGCCGGACGTGACGATCAAGATGCAGCGCCAGCGCCTGGCCACCGCCGGCGAATGGCGCGATGCCGGCGGCCCGCTGCCTCGCATCCAGTGGCAGGCCAGCCGCTCGATCTACGAGCACAAGGAGGTCGAGGGCTCGGGCGAGGTCGGCACCCTGTTCCGTAGCCGCGGCAACGACCTGCGCGTCGAGGCCGAGCATGCGCCGATCGGCCTTTCACATGGGGATTTGCGTGGCGTGGTCGGCCTGCAATGGGAGCGCTCCGACTTCTCGGCGCTGGGCGAGGAGGCGCTGGTGCCGGCCACGCGCAGCCGCTCCGGCGCGCTGTTCCTGCTCGAGCAGTACCGCAGCGGGCGGCTGTCGCTGTCGGCCGGCGCGCGAAAGGAGTCGGTGCGCATTGACTCCAGCGGCGATCTGCCGGGCGCCGAGGAGCCGCGCTTCGGCGCGGCCGAGGGCCGGCGCTTCGCGCCGCGCAGCCTGTCGCTCTCCGGCGGCTACCAGCTGAGCCCGGCCTGGAGCCTGCAGGCCAACCTGAGCGACACGCAGCGCGCGCCGATGTTCTACGAGCTCTATGCCAACGGCGTGCATGTGGCGACCGGCGCCTACGAGCGCGGCGATCCGGCCCTGGGGCTGGAGCGCGCGCGCGGCGTCGACCTGGGCCTGCGCTGGCAGGGCGCCGACAGGCGCCTGCTGCGCCTGAACGTCTACCAGACGCGCTTTCGCAACTACATCGCGCTGGACGCCACCGGCGCCAGCTTCGAGAACGAGGAGGGCGAGAGCCTGCCCGAGTACCGCTACCGCGGCGTGCCGGCGCGGCTCTCGGGCCTGGAGATCGAGGCGCGCACCGGCCTGCCGCAGATGGACTGGGCCGGCCCCTGGCGCTTCACCCTGGGCGGGCAGTTCGATGTGGTGCGCGGCAGCAACCGCGCCACCGGCGAGGCCCTGCCGCGCCTGGCGCCGCAGCGCGCGACCCTGTCGCTGACGGCCGACGATGGCGGCCTGTGGAGCGCCAGCCTGGAGCTGCGCCTGGCGGCGCGCCAGGACCGCGTGCCGGCGCTGGACAAGCCCACACCCGGCTACGGCCTCGTGCGCGTCGGCCTGGCGCGCCAGCTCAAGCTCGGCGGCCATGACGCGCTGTGGTATCTAAAGCTGGACAACCTGGGCAATACCAAAGCCTACAGCGCCACCAGCATGGCGACCCTGCGCGACCTCGCGCCGCTGCCGGGCCGCTCGGCGCTGATGGGGCTGCAGCTGCGCTTCTGAGGCGCAGGGCTCAGGGGGCCAGGCGCTCCTTGAGCCAGCTGCCGTCGGCCTGCAGGCGGTAGCTCAGGCGGTCGTGCAGGCGCGACTTGCGGCCCTGCCAGAACTCCCAGCGCTCCGGCACCAGGCGGTAGCCGCCCCAATGCGGCGGGCGCTCGGGGTTCAACCCATGCTGGGCCGCGGCCTTGGCGGCATTGGCCACCAGCACCGCGCGCGAGGCGATCACCTGGCTCTGCGGCGAGGCCCAGGCGCCCAGGCGCGAATCGAGCGGGCGCGATCGGTAGTAGGCGTCGGACTGTGCCGCCTCGACCGGCTCGACCCGGCCCTCGATGCGCACCACCCGCTCCATTTCCACCCAGTGGAACTGCAGCGCGGCATGCGGGTTGGCGGCCAGCTCGCGGCCCTTGCGGCTGTCGTAGTTGGTGTACCAGACGATGCCGCGCTCGTCATAGTCCTTGATCAGCACGATGCGGGTCGAGGGCCGGCCATCGGCGCCGACGGTGGCCAGGGTCATCGCGTTCGGCTCGGGCACGTCGCCCGCCAGGGCCTCGGCCAGCCAGGTCTTGAACTGGACCAGCGGCTCGCCGGCCACCTGGTGCTCGTCGAGCTCGCCCTGTTCGTAGCTCTTGCGCAGATCGGATAGTTTGCTCATGGCGGCAAGTATGTCGGCAAATGCCGCCGCCGCGGTCCGACGCTCGCACCAAGGGTTAACCGGTAGTCAAAAACCTGTAAGTGAACCTCCCAGTGCCATCCCCGGGAGCCGCTGGCATGCTGTCTCGTAAGGAGCTGGGCCGGCGCAGACCGGCGGCTTCAGGGATCGATTGACCTGGATGGTGTTGCCGTAGTGAAAGTGGTTGGAGCAGTTGCAGAAGGATCGCGGCGGATGATGAAAGGTCGGCCGGTTGTCATCGTGCTGGCGGCGGGGCGCGGACTGCGCTTTCGCGGCCCGGGGCACAAGCTGGAGCAGGCGCTCGGCGCCGAGACGGTGCTGGGCTGCACGCTGAAGAACGCCATCGGCACCGGCTTGCCGGTGGTGGTGGTGACCAGCCCGCGGCTGGCGCCGGCGGTGCGCAGCCTGGTGGCCAGCCGCGACGTGATCGAGCTGGTCGAGCTGGACGCCAAGGGGCGGGCGCAGCCGGTCGGCATGGGCCATTCGATTGCGGCCGGCGTGGCCGCCACCGGCGATGCCGACGGCTGGCTGATCCTGCCGGCCGACATGCCGATGCTGCAGCCGGCCAGCGTGCTGGCGGTGGCCGAAGCGCTGGAGCAGCATCCGGTGGCCTTCGCCCAGCATCGCGGCCAGCGCGGCCATCCGGTGGGCTTCAATGCCGAGCTCTATTCCGAACTGATGGCGCTGCAGGGCGACGAGGGCGCGCGTCGCATCCTGGCCCGCTATCCCTCGCATGGCGTGGAGCTGGACGATGCCGGCGTGCTGATCGACGTGGACACCCAGGAAGACCTGGCGCGCCTGCAGGGCCAACTGCCGCAGCCGCCCGGCGCGGCCGCGACCCCCTGGCCGGGCGCTCAGGCGGGGGGCGGCGGCGACGCCTGAGCCGGGCCGTCCTCGGGCAGCGCCAGCGGGCCGCCGCGGCGCAGCGCGTCCAGCACGATCTGGGTCTTGAAGCTGCGCACATTCGGGTCGTGCAGCAGGCAGGCCTGGCAGAAGGCCTCGTAGGCCGGCAGGTCGGCCGCGACGATCACCAGCACATAGTCCGCCTCGCCGGTGACGCCATAGCATTGCTGCACCTCGGGCCGGGCCAGCACGCGCTCGACGAAGGCACGCGCGGCGCGCGCCGACTCGTCGACCAGGTCCACATGCACCAGGGCGGTCAGGTTCAGCCCCAGCGGGCGGCAGTCCAGCTGCGCGGTCTCGGCCTGGATCACACCCTCGTCGCGCAGGCGCTTGAGGCGGCGCTGCACCGCGGCGGCGGACAGGCCAACCTGGGCGCCGATCTGTTCGCCGGAAAGCGTGGTGTCGCGTTGGTAGAGCGAGAGGATGCGGAGGTCGAGTCGGTCCAGGGGCATGAGGCGCGGGTCGGAGCGTCGGGCGGGGCCAGCTTGCGGCGCGGCCGCATTCACGAGGGCCGGAATGCGCCGCGACGACAGCGCCCTGCGGCGACAGTGGAAGCCTCGCGATTATTGTTGATTAAGCTTCTCCAAACCCATGATCGACCATATCTCCATCGGATCCCATCGTTACGCCGAGGCCGTCGCCTTCTACGGCCGGGTGCTTGCGCCGCTGGGCCTGTCGCTGCAGCGCGATACCGGCAAGGAGGCTGCCTTCGGCACCGCCGATCGCTGGTGCTTCTTCGTCTATCCCGCGGAGACGGCCCAGGCCGTGACCGCGGCGGGCGCCCATATCGCCTGGGGCGCGCCCTCGCGCGCCGCGGTGGAGCAGATGCATGCCGAGGCGTTGGCCGCCGCCGGCGCCGACCTGTGGGCACCGCGCACCCGACCCGACATCAGCGACAGCTATTACGGCGCGATGTTCAGCGACCTGGACGGCCACCGCGTCGAGGTCAAGACCGACGCGGCTTGATCTTGCTTTTCAGCAGGCGGAGCGGGCCGGCCGGGCCAGGTGCACCGGCAGCGGCTCGCACAGGCCATGGCCGACCGCCAGTGCGTGCTGGCGCTCCAGCTCGCGGTCATGGATGCCATGGCTGCGCAGGCTCTGCACGGTGCGCTGCAGATAGTCCAGGGTCGAGCCGTAGCGGCCGCGCGCATGGCGGAACACGCTCAGCAGCTCCGCGTCGCTGAGCGCGCCGGTCCAGTGCGGGTTGCGGCGCGACAGGGTGAAGGCCAGGGCCGGTACCACGCCCTGGCCGCCATGCTGCGGCTGGCAGGACAGCCAGCGCGGCCGGTAGACGCCGCTGACCATCTCGCGCGCCCAGACCTGGCGCAGCACCGCCTCGGCTCGCGCGGCGCCGATGCGGTACAGCATGCCGACGCAGCAGCCGCCCGACAGCAGGGCCAGCACCAGGCCCGGCCGCTCCGGCGTGCCGCGGTACAGGCGCGAATGCATGCGCAGCGCGCGATGAAAACCCTGGATGCGGGCGCGCTGCTGCTCGTCGAACTCGAACTCCGGGCGCCAGATCAGCGAGCCATAGGCGAACAGGTGCAGGTCGCGCCCGCGCACATGGTCCAGGTACTCCTGCAGCATCCGTTCGCTGCGTGGCGCCCAGTCGGCATCATGACTCTCGGCAGGTGCGGTTTGCCGCGGCTCGTCAAAGGCAGGGTCAAGCGGAGCACTCATCGGCTCAGCATATTGCCACGGCAAGGCGTGCGCCCGGCCGGTGCCGTACTGCCCGTGTAACTTTGCCGCGACGCTCTGGTTTTTACGCCGCGTCCTCGCGCGGCTGGAAGATCTCGATCGGGTTGCCCGACGGATCCTCGATCAGCGCCTGCTGGCCGCCCGGGCCCTTGATCGGGCGGCTCCTGAAGGTGATGCCGATCTCGTCGAGCCGGGCGAGCGTCGCCGTGATGTCCTTGACCGGGATGACCAGGCGGTTCCAGCCGCCGGGCTCGGGAAGCTGCCCCGACTTCAGGCGCTTGCGCGCCGAGGTGCCAGGGCCGCTGAGCCAGATCGACAGGCCATGGCCCTTCATCACCGCAAACGGCGGCCCCCAGCGGTCCGCCAACCGAAAGCCGAGCGCCCGGTAAAAGGGCAGGGAACGATCCACGTCTTCGACCAGATAGCGCACGACGGCCATGGCTCCTCCCAGAGCAGCGGTGAGCGTGAGTATGCGCGGGCCGTGCCTGTTTCCCAAGGAAACCTTGCGGTGGCTGGACCTGCGCTACAACAGGAGCGTCAAGCAGCTTTCCCTGTAACCGCGCCGTACTCAGATATTCACCCTGTAGAGAGAGCCCGGCCGCGCGTGAGCGTGTAATATGGTTACCAATTTCCTACCCGTCGAGTTACATCGACCCAAGGCATGAACAAGACCATCAGCAGCGTCACCGATCGGATCCGCCAGCGCAGCGCCGCGACGCGCCAGCGCTATCTGGACGGCATGGCCCGCCTGGCCGGGCGCCAGCGCGGGGTGGAGCGCATGGGCTGCGCCAATGTCGCCCATGCGGTGGCGGCGATGCCGGCCAACGACAAGCTGCGCATCGTGGCCGAGAAGGCGCCGCATCTGGCGGTGGTGACTTCCTACAACGACATGCTGTCGGCGCACCAGCCCTATGAGACCTATCCGGCCCTGATCCGCGCCGCGGCCCACAAGCGCGGCGCCACCGTGCAGGTGGCCGGCGGCGTGCCGGCGATGTGCGATGGCGTGACCCAGGGCCTGCCCGGCATGGAGCTGAGCCTGTTCTCGCGCGACAACATCGCCTTGTCGACCGCGATAGCGCTGTCCCACGATGTGTTCGATGCCGCGCTGCTGCTGGGCATCTGCGACAAGATCGTGCCGGGCCTCTTGATTGGCGCCCTGCATTTCGGTCATCTGCCCTGCGTGTTCGTGCCGGCCGGCCCGATGAGTTCGGGCCTGTCGAACAGCGACAAGGCCAAGGTGCGCGAGCAGTACGCGGCCGGCAAGGTGGGGCGCGAGGAACTGCTGAAGGCCGAGTCGGCCGCCTACCATGGCGCCGGCACCTGTACCTTCTATGGCACGGCCAACAGCAACCAGATGCTCTTGGAGGCGATGGGCCTGCACCTGCCGGGCTCGGCCTTCGTGCATCCGCATGACCCGCTGCGCGACGCGCTGACCGAGGCCGCGGTGGAGCGCGCGCTGGCGATCTCGCAGCGCGGCGGCAGTGTCGAGGCGGGCAATCTCGCGCCGATCGGCCGGGTGGTGGACGAACGCGCGATCGTCAACGCGATGGTCGCGCTGCTGGCCACTGGCGGCTCGACCAACCACCTGATCCACTGGGTCGCGGTGGCGCGCGCGGCCGGCATCCTGATCGACTGGAGCGATTTCTCCGAGCTGTCCTCGGTGGTGCCGCTGCTGGCACGCGTGTATCCGAACGGCGCGGCCGATGTGAACCAGTTCCAGCAGGCCGGCGGCCCCGGCTTCGTGATCCGCGAGCTGCTGGACGCCGGCCTGATGCATGAGGACGTGCTGAGCGTCAACGGCACCAGCCTGCGCCCGCAGACCCGCCTGCCGGTGCTGGCGGCCGATGGCAAGAGCGCCGCCTGGCAAGACCTGCCCCCGGCCAGCGGCGACGAGGGCGTGCTGCGCGGTGCTGCCGCGCCTTTCAGCCCGACCGGCGGCCTGAAGCTGCTGAGCGGCAACCTGGGCCGCGCGGTGATCAAGGTCTCGGCCGTGCCCGAGGACCGCCACATCATCGAGGCGCCGGCGCGCATCTTCGACAGCCAGGAAGCGATGCAGGCCGCCTTTAAGGCCGGCGAGCTGGAGCGCGACGTCGTCGTCGTGGTGCGCTTCCAGGGCCCGCAGGCCAACGGCATGCCGGAGCTGCACAAGCTGACACCGCCGCTGGCGGTGCTGCAGGGCAAGGGCTTCAAGGTGGCGCTGGTGACCGACGGGCGCATGAGCGGCGCCTCCGGCAAGGTGCCGGCCGCGATCCATGTTTCGCCCGAGGCCCTGGCCGGCGGCCCGCTGGCCAAGCTGCGCGACGGCGATCTGGTGCGCATGGACGGCGTCAACGGCCTGCTCGAGGCCCTGGTGCCGGCGGCCGAATGGGCCGCACGCGAGGTGGCGCAGATCCGCCCCGAGGCGGTGGACGACAACGGCCAGGGCATCGGCCGCGAGCTGTTTGCCGGCATGCGCCGCAATGTGAAGAGCGCCGAAGAGGGCGCCGTCACGTGGCTTTGATTTCTTCTTTCCTCATTCTTGCGAATCGATCGACATGAGCATCAGCACCGACACCCTCAGCCTGGCCGGCCATGGCCCCGTCATCCCCGTGATCGTGATCCAGCGCCTGCAGGACGCGGTGCCGCTGGCCGAGGCGCTGGTGGCGGGCGGCGTCAGGGTGCTGGAGGTGACCCTGCGCACGCCGGTGGCACTGCAGGCGATGGAAGCGATGGCCAGGGCCGTGCCGGAGGCCATCGTCGGCGCCGGCACCCTGCGCACGGTGGCCGATGTGAAGGCGGCGCGCGACGCCGGCTGCCAGTTCGGCGTCAGCCCGGGCTATACCGATGCGATCGGCGCGGCCTGCAGTGAGCAGGGCCTGCCGCTGCTGCCGGGCGTCTCGACCGCCAGCGAGGTGATGCAGGCGAACGCCGCCGGCTATTCCTTCCTGAAGCTCTTCCCCGCGGTGGCGGTGGGCGGCGTGAACCTGCTGAAGGCGCTGTCCGGCCCCTTCCCGGACGTGGCCTTCTGCCCGACCGGCGGCATCTCGCTGGAGAGCGCGCCGCAGTTCCTGTCGCTGCCCAATGTCAAGGTCTGCGGCGGCTCCTGGCTGACCCCGCAGGACGCGGTGGAGCAGGGCGACTGGGCGCGCATCACGCGCCTGGCCGCCGAGGCGCAGGCCCTGCGCAAGCAATAAGGTCTTTGCGACCACGACATCCGAGGATCCGGCTCCGCCGGTCCTACGGATGTGCCCCCTTGAGGGGGCGCGCGCAGCGCGTAGGGGGTGGGCTATTGAAGGTCAAAGATCATGCAGGTGGTGCTGGCGTGGGCATACAGCCGGCCGTCATGCCCCAGCAACTGCGCCTCCGAGGTGGCGATCTGCTTGCCGGTGTGCACCACCTTGCCGATCGCGCGCACCAGCGGCACCTTGGCGTTCAGCCCGCGCACCAGGTTCACCTTGAACTCCAGGGTCGTGTAGCCTTTGCCGACCGGCAGGATGGTGTGCACCGCGCAGCCCAGCGCCGAATCCAGCAGGGTGGCGAACCAGCCACCATGCACGCCGCCCAGCGGGTTGTAGTGGCGCAGCAGCGGCGTACCCTGGAACACCGCTTCGCCATGGGCGACCGAGATCAGGGTGAAGTCCATGGTCTTGGCGATATGCGGCGGCGGCACCTCGCCGGACAGCAGGGCCTGCATCTGCTGCAGGCCGGTGCGGCCCGCCAGCTGGTCCGGCCGCGCCAGGCCGGGTTCGGCCAGCATGCGGCCGCGCACGGCCTCCTCGTCGGCCATCCATTGGCGCAGCACCTGCTCGTGAGCCTCGGACATCGTTCGCTCCAAAAGTTGTAGCTGCAACCATTGTAGATACAATCATCAAATGGCCACTGTCACCCGCGCTACAGCCCGCCAGGGCAAACCGCCCCGGGCGGGCGCCGACCCGGCCGGTCCCAAGGGCTGCACCAACTTCAAGCTGCGTCAGCTGACGCGCCGGGTCTCGCAGCATTGCGAACCCTTCTTCGCGGCAAGCGGGCTGAAGACCACGCAGTATTCGCTGCTGGCCCATGTCGACGTGCTGGGGCCGGTGCAGCCCAGCCAGCTGGCGCGCCGCATGGGGCTGGACGCCTCGACCCTGTCGCGCAATCTGCAGCCGCTGCTGGCCGCGGGCTGGGTGGAACTGGTCGCCGGTGGCGATGCGCGCAGCAGCCTGGTGCAGGCCAGCGCCGCCGGCCGCGCCAAGCGCGCCGAGATGAAGGCCGACTGGAAGCGGGCCCAGCTGGCGCTGAACCGTCGCCTGGGAGAGGAGCGGGTGGCGCGCCTGCATGCGCTGCTGGACGACTGCCTGGCGCTGCTGGATGGCTAACTAAGGGATCAAGCCTCCTCGCGCGCGGCCTCCAGGCGCGCGCGCAGGGTCGCCAGATCGGCCAGCAGCAGGGTCTTGCCCTCCTTTCGCACCAGGCCCTCGCGGCTCAGCGCGCTCAGCTCGCGCGCCACCTGCTCGCGGTTGGTGCTGATGCGGCTGGCCAGGTCCATATGCTTGGGCACCGGGGTCAGCCGGGCCTGGTTGCCGTCGACGGCGGCGCCGCCGGCCTGCGCCAGGCGCAGCAGCTCGGCCCACAGGCGCTGCTGCACGTTCAGGGTGCTGAGCTCGACCACCCGGCCCGACAGGCGCCGCACCATGCCGGCCAGGCGCTCCATCACGCGCTGGCCGATCAGCGGCTCGTCGCGCATCAGCGCCAGGAAGTCGGCGCGCGGCAGCACCGCTAGCACGCTGGGCTCCAGGGTCAGCACGTCGGCCGAGCGCGGCCGGCCGTCGACCGCCGCCACCTCGCCGAAATAGTCGCCCGCGTCGTAGTCGCTGAAGGTCACCTGGCGGCCGCCGGCCGAATAGGTCGTGACCCGCACCCGG
This sequence comes from Roseateles sp. DAIF2, assembly GCF_015624425.1. Classification (NCBI taxonomy): domain Bacteria; kingdom Pseudomonadati; phylum Pseudomonadota; class Betaproteobacteria; order Burkholderiales; family Sphaerotilaceae; genus Roseateles; species Roseateles sp. DAIF2. Next base: position 3,001,710 of record NZ_CP049919.1, read on the forward strand.
CCCGAGACCAGCAGGTAGAGGTCGGCGTCCGGCGCGGCGTTCGCGACCAGGCTGATCTGCGCCTCGGTGCTGCGCCAGCGGCATTGGCGCGCCAGCGTCTCGAGCCGCTCGGCCGATAATCCTTGCAACAAGGGCATATCGCGGAGCGCGAAGCTGGACGGTACGGCGGGCATCAAGGGCAGGATGAGCAGTTCGGGTGGGGGCATTCTGCCTTCGGCGAACCGCTTGCGCTGGATCAGCGGCTGGGTGCTGCTGAGCTTCGTCACGCTGCACCTGGCCAACCATGCGCTGGGCCTGCTGTCGCTGCAGGCGGCCGATGCCCTGCGTCTGCTGCTGCATGGCTTCTGGCGAGGCCCGTTCGGCACCCTGCTGCTGTACGGCGCGGCGGCGCTGCACCTGGGCCTGGCCCTGTGGAGCCTGCTGGCGCGGCGCAGCCTGCGCATGGCGCCGCTGGACGCGCTGCGCATCGCGCTGGGCCTGCTGCTGCCACTGCTGCTGCTGACCCATGTGCCCAGCACGCGCTGGGCCTATGAGCAGTTCGGGCTGGAGGCGCCCTATGCGCGGGTGGTGCGCGGGCTCTGGACCGCCGATGGCGCGCTGCTGCAGCTGGGCCTGATGACTGTGGCCTGGAGCCACGCCTGCCTGGGCCTGCATATCGCCTGGCGGGTGCGCCCGCTGTACCGGCGCTCGCGGCCGGGCCTGCTGTTGGTCGCGGTGCTGCTGCCGCTGCTGGCCGCGCTGGGCTTTCTGATGATGGGGCGCGAGCTGGCCTGGCGCGAGCTGCCCGAGGCGCTGCGCACCACGCCGGCCCAGGCCGCGCTGGTGGCCGAGTTCAAGCGCCTGGCCTGGAGCCTCTACGGCCTGGCGCTGCTGACCCTGGTGGCGCTGCGCAGCCTGCGCGCGCTGCTGGAGCGGCGCCGCGGCGCGACCGTGGCGCTGGACTATCCGCAGGGCCGCGTGCTGGCGCGCGCCGGCTGGAGCGTGCTGGAGACCAGCCTGGCGCATGGCATCCCGCATGCGGCGATGTGCGGCGGGCGCTCGCGCTGCTCGACCTGCCGGGTGAGAGTCGAGGGGCCGGCCGCGCATGCCAATCCGATCGGCGCCGACGAGCGCCGCACCCTGGCGCGGGTCGGTGCGGGGCCGGACGTGCGCCTGGCCTGCCAGCTGCGGCCGCGCGGCGCGCTGCGCATCACGCCGCTGATCGACAGCCGCCGGCCGGCCGAGCGGCCGGAGCGCGAGGTGGCGGTGCTGTTCGTCGACCTGCGGCGCTGGTCGGGCTTCTCGGAGCGGCATTGGCCGGCCGACCTGGTCTATGTGCTGGACCGCTATTTCGCCCTGGTCGGCGAGGCGGTGGGCGAGGCCGGCGGCCTGGCGAATCAGTTCGTCGGCGACGGCGTGATGGCGATCTTCGGCCTGGACTGCCCGCTGCCCGAGGCCAGCCGCCGCGCACTGCGGGCGGCCGGGCTGATCGCCGCGCGCATGGAGGCCTGGCGCGCCGAGATCGAGCAGCAGTTCGGCCACGCGATCGACTACGGCATGGGCCTGCATTGCGGGGCCGCGGCGATCGGTGAGGTCGGCCATCGCGACATCACCAGCCTCACCGCGATCGGCGAGGTGGTCAACACCGCGAGCCGCCTGCAGGACCAGTGCAAGCAGGCCGGCACGCGCCTGCTGGTGTCCGAGGCGGTGCTGCAGGCCGCCGCCGAGCCGCTGCCGGCGGCCGGGGAGCGGCTGCTGCTGCAGCTGCGCGGGCGCAGCGCGCCGCTGGCGGCCTATCGCCGCAGGCCCTGACGAGCATCTGTCCGGAACTGTGCGTTTAGGCACTGCGGGGCCGCGGCCGGCCGCGCAGACTTCGGTCCATGGCCTCGCATCCCGCGCGGCACCGCAACGAAGGAAGGAACGCCACCATGTTCAACCACAAGCCCCTGATCGCCCTGGCCCTGATCGCCGCCAGCGGCCTGGCCCTGGCCGACAGCTCGCGCGACGACATCGACCCCGCGCTGCAGAACGCTAGCAAGCCCTCGACCTTGACTCGCGCCGAGGTGCAGGCCGACCTGGCCCTGTGGCGCCGTGCCGGCGTGCCGGGTGCCTATGGCGAGCAGACGGTCGATACCAGCAGCGCCAGCTACCAGGCCGCGTTCGCCGAGTACCAGCGCCTGCGCCAGGGCCCTGCCTTCCTGGCCGAGGTGCGCCGCATCGAGGGCGGCCAGCCGGTGGCCCGCCAGAGCAAGTCCGGCCAGCCGGGCTGACTAGGTCATCTGCGCTGCCTCGCGTCGCAGCTTGGCGGCGCGGCGCAGCGCCGGCGCATCCGGCTGCGCCACGGGTGACAGGTGCTCCTGCAAGCGGAACACGCGCAGCGCCGCGTTGACCTCGCCGGCCTGCTGCTGCAGCTGCTCGGCCGAAGCCGCCAGCTGCTCGACCAGCGCGGCGTTGTGCTGGGTGATGCCGTCCAGCTGCTGCACCGCCTCGTGCACCTGCGAGATGCCCTGCAGCTGCTCGTGCGCCCCCTGGTCGATGCCGTCGATCAGGCCGGCGAACTCGCGCACCGACAGCAGGGTCTCGTCGATGCTCTGGCGCGCCGCACGGGTCTGCTGCTCGCCGACCTCCACCTTCGCGGCCGAATCGCTGATCAGCTGCTTGATCTCGCGCGCCGCGCCGGAGCTGCGCTGCGCCAGCGCGCGCACCTCGGCCGCCACCACCGCGAAGCCGCGTCCATGCTCGCCGGCGCGCGCCGCCTCGACCGCGGCGTTCAAGGCCAGGATATTGGTCTGGAAGGCGATGCCGTCGATCAGCTGGATGATCTCGGCGATGCGCTGCGAGGCGCCGGCGATGTCGCCCATCGTGTCGGTCACCGAATGCACGACCGCGCCGCTGCGCTGCGACACCGCGCTGAGCTGGTCCGCCACGCCATGGGCCTGGCGCGCCGCCTCGGCGCTGGCGCGCACGGTGGCGGTGATCTGCTCCATGCTGGCCGCGGTCTGCTGCAGGCTGGCGGCCTGCGATTCGGTGCGCGCCGCCAGATCCTGGTTGCCTCGTGCGATCTCGTCGCTGGCCGCCACCATGCGGCCCAGCTCGCGCTGGCTGTCCGAGACCAGCGCGCGCATATTGACCACCAGCTGATTCAGCGCCAGCTCCAGGCCACGGGTCAGGCCGTTGCCGCTAGTCTGCAATTGCTGGCTGAGGTCGCCGGCGGCCAGGCGGTTCGCGAAGGCCAGCACCGGCGCCAGCGCGCGGCGCCGCCGCGCCTGCAGCCACAGGCCGGCCGCTCCGGCCAGCAGCGCCAGCGCGGGCAGGGCGCCGTACCAGGGCAGGGCGGCCATCAGCCCGCCGGCGCCGCCCATCAGCAGGTAGCCGAGCCAGCCGTCGAACTGGCGCGCCACGCGCCGCGCGTGGCCCAGCAGCGCACCGGACCAGCCGCCGCGCAAGACCTGGCCCTCGTGCAGCCGGTGCTGGGGCGAGCGCCCCTCGTGGGCCTCGGCGCGCATGCGGGCGTAGAGCGTCTCGGCCGCTTCGATCTGGGCCCGGCTCGCCTCGCTGCGCACCGACATATAGGCCACCGGCCGGCCACCGTCCAGCAGCGGCGTCACGTTGGCCAGCACCCAGTAATGGTCGCCGTTCTTGCGGCGGTTCTTCACCAGGCCGGACCAGGGCTTGCCGGCGGCTATCGTGGCCCAGAGGTCGCGGAAGGCCTCCGCGGGCATGTCGGGGTGGCGGATCAGGTTGTGCGGCTGGCCCAGCAGTTCCTCGCGGGTGTAGCCGCTGACCTCGACGAAGGCCGCGTTGCAATGCAGGATGCGGCCCTTCAGGTCGGTGGTCGAGACCAGGCTGCGCCCCGTCGGAAAAGGGTACTCGCGCTGGGTGACGGGCTGGTTGTCTCGCATCAAGGTCTCCGGTGTTCTGGAGACAGCTTGTCAGGGTTTGCACCGTGTGGACTTGATATGGCTCAAGTCGCGGACCGGCGCGCGGGTGTGGGCGCGGGCGCCGGTACGATGTCACGATGACGATGAGTGCAGCTAAACAACTCCGGCTGGAAGGCTGGCCGCGGCGGGCGGCGTTCGAACATTTCCGCGGTCTGGCCCAGCCCTTCTTCAGTCTGTGCGCGACCGTCGATGTCGGCGCGCTGGCCGCGCGGGTCCGGGCCTGCCCCGGCGCGACGCCCTTCCTGGTCTATCACCATGCGGCGCTGCGCGCGGCCAATGTGGTCGAGCCCTTCCGCTACCGGCTGGACGGCGCGGGCGTGCGGGTGCATGCGCGGGTGAATGGCAGCACCACGGTGCTGCGCGAGGACGGCGAGAGCCTGGGCTTCGCCGATCTGCCCTATGAGCCGAAGCTGGCGGACTTCGTCGCGCGGGCGCTGCCGGTGCTGGCGGCCGCGCGCCGGCCGGCGCCCGGGCTCGGCGCGGAGGGCGCGGCGCTGGACGAGCAGGCGCCGCTGATCCACATGACGACGATTCCCTGGCTGTTCTTCAGCAGCTTCAGCCATGCCCGCGGCGCGGGCGACGACGTGCCGAAGCTGGCCTTCGGCCGCATCGTCGAGCAGCAGGGGCAACGGCTGATGCCGGTGGGCGTCGAGGTCCATCATGCGCTGATGGACGGGCTGCATGTCGGTCGCTTCTACGCGGCGATGCAGGCCGCGCTGGATGGCGAGGAAGCCTGAGCTGCCGTTTCAGCGCGTCAGTGTCACGACCACCGGCGTGTGGTCGCTGGGGCGTTCGTTCTTGCGCGGCAGCTTGTCGATCACGCAGGCACTGACCTGGGGCTGCAGCGTCCGGCTGACCAGGATATGGTCGATGCGCAGGCCCTGGTTCTTGCGGAAGGCCAGGTTGCGGTAGTCCCACCAGCTCCAGCTCTTGGCCGGCTGCTCGAACAGGCGGAAGGCGTCGACCAGGCCCAGCTCCAGCAGGCCCTGGAAATGCGCGCGCTCCTCGGGCGTGCAATGGATCTGGCCGGCCCAGGCGACCGGGTCGTAGACGTCGCGGTCCTCCGGCGCGATATTGAAGTCGCCCATCAGCACCAGCTGCGGATGCGCGGCCAGCTCGGCCTTGATCCAGGCGCGCAGCGCGTCCAGCCAGCCCATCTTGTAGACGAACTTGTCGCTGTCCGGCGCCTGGCCGTTGGGGAAATAGGCGCCGATCACCCGCACGCCGGCCACGGTGGCGGCGATCACGCGCGCCTGCTCGTCGGCGAAGCCGACGATGTTCTTCACCACATCGGTGGCCGGCTCGCGACTCAGCAGCGCGACGCCGTTGTAGGTCTTCTGGCCGAACCACTGCACCTGATAGCCCGCATCCAGGATCGCCTGGGTCGGGAACTTGTCGTCGGTCAGCTTGGTCTCCTGCAGCACGATGGCATCGACCGGATTCGCGGCCAGCCAGTCCAGCAGCTGCGGCAGGCGCACCGCCAGCGAGTTCACGTTCCAGGTGGCAAGTTGTATTGGCATCTTAACTTGTTGATTATTAAGGTATTTTTATTTGTGTCTTGCCGCCTGACCCCCAAACGGTCCCCACGTCGTGCCAATGCACATCGTCGCGGCAAAGTTGCATTGGGGGTCAGTCTAGCCTTTCAGGGGGACCGCGCAAAGCGACGGCAAGGGCAAGAAAAACTAGCGCTCAGCCTGCTTGGATGCGTTCGGCAGGTGCGGGCGCATTGACGGTCATTGCGCCAAGATGTCTTGCATCCAAAGCCGGCAGGGCAGCGTATTGGCAACCGAATCCCACTGGGGCTTGCAGCTTGTCGGGGGCCGTAAAGGCCATTGCGCTGCGCCGGACCGCCGGCAGTACCGGCGGCAGGCGTGGGATGGTTGCGGGACAGACGCAGGCTATCTTGAGGCGGTCTGGAGCCTGAATCGGTGAGTCCGCTGCCCGCAGAGCGTTCTGCTGCAGGCTCCGTCAAGAACCGCATGCATTGCCTGGTGACGTTCCGTGTCCAGCACAGAGCTTGGCTGAGGCTCAGCAGTCGGCGCAGTCGAGGCCAATGACCCGTTGCTGATGCAGATGCACGGGCATCGTTTGATGCAGGGTGCGATTGCCGCACGCTCAGGTTCCCGCTGCGACTGTTGGATTTGTCCCGGAAACGGCAGGGCTCAGTTAGCACCGGGCAAGTGGAAAAGGCTTTCCCCTGGGGTGACGTGGCGAGCACCCAACAAGCCCGGACCCAGTCTAAAAAGATAATGCGCATCATTCTCAATAGCATTAAAGAAGATGCAGGTCCTCACCCTTCAAACTCGCGAGTCGTACTCGTCATCTCCCTCACCCTTTAGAACTCCCGGTAAAGCGCGTCGCCTACCCGGGCACGCGCTGTGCAGCGTGGTCGTACTTGGTGCTCTGCTGCCGCTGGGCGCTCAGGCCCAAGAAGCACGATCCGTCTCGGCTGCTTCGACCGAGCAGAAATCGGACAAGCGGGGCGACAGTGTCGTCGTGTCCCAGCTTGATGCTTCCGGCAAGAACACGCTGCCAGTGGTGGAGCTGACGGGGACGAAGATCAAGACGCTGTACGCCACGGTGGGCAAGCTTGACCAGGCGCTCAAGGAGATTCCTCAGTCGGTCACGGTGTTGTCCCAGGAGCGTATCGAACAGCAGGGCCTGCAGACACTCGATGACGCCATGCTTCAAACGACAGGCGTGACACGCGAGCAGCTCTGGTTGAACAACAAGTACTACTCGCGCGGCCTGGAGATCAAGAACATCCGCTACGACGGTGGCGCGACGTCGGTCATCACCGATCGGAACAACAATGCCGACCTGGCGCAGTTCGAGGAAGTCTCGATCATGCGCGGTGTGGACGGCCTGTTCGGTGCGGGTGATGCCGGCGGGGTGATCAACCTGCGGTCGAAGCGACCACAAGCCCACAGCGCGCTCGTGACGAGCGTCAGCGCCGGCAGCTGGAACAACTACCGAGCCGAGATCGACGCGACCGGCTCGTTGACCGGGGACCACCGGCTCAAGGGCCGTGCCGTGGCCGTGTTGCAGGATCGGGACCACTTCTTCAAGCCCAGCCACAGCCGTCGCCATATGGTCTATGGCGCGCTGCAGTTTGATCCCAGCCCCGACACCTCCGTGCTGGCCGGAATCAGCTTCCAGAAAGACAGGCAGGACGCGTTCAATGCCAGCCTGCCGCGTTATGTGGACGGCGCGGATCCCCAGTTCCCTCGCAGCACGACCATGGGCGCGCCTTGGGGCTGGATCGAGCGAGAGAACCGCGTGCTCTTTGGCATCGTGTCCCAACAGTTCGGTCCGCGCTGGAAGGCAACCCTGAACATGCGGCATATGGAAGGCGATGACGCGATCAACGGCGCGGAGATGGAAGGCAGTGTCAAGTACAGCACGCGCCAGTCGGACTGGTGGCGCTATCAGGACAAGAACCGAGGTAGCGAGACCCTGCTGGATGCCAACCTGCAAGGCCGCTTCGATGCCCTCGGCCGCACGCACGACGTGATCGTCGGCCTGGACCACGCCAAGTCCACCAAGCACTACAAGCAGAACTGGGTCTTCTACGGTTCAGGCAATGCCTTTGACCGCACGCCACCCCCGGCCTGGGATTTCCCGCCGAGCAGCTGGGACACGTCCACGCGCAATGCGGGCGACGCCTCCGCCGTCTACGCGTCGTTGCGCTTGCGCCCTGTCGATCGACTGGCTGTGATGGTCGGCGGACGCAAGGTGTTCAGCGAATCCCAGAGCATCCTCAACAAGAACACCAATGCCAGCAATGACTTCACGCAGAAGAGCGACTTCGTGCCTTACCTTGGCGCGGTCTACGACCTGACGCCTCAGTGGGCCCTGTACTTCAGCCGTGCGGAGATCAACCAATCCCAGCTGAACTACTTCGAGTCGGCCACGGGTCCATCGCTTCCTGCCGCTACCGGCAAGAACACCGAGCTCGGTGTGAAGGGCGAACTGGTCAAAGGGCGTCTGGCGGCAAGCCTGGCTGTCTTCGACATCAAGAAGGACAAGGAGGCTGTCTACAAGAGTTGGACGCCCACAGGCAACAACGCCTCATGCTGTTACGTCGCTACCGGCAGCAAGGCCAGTCGTGGTGCAGACCTGGAACTGAACGGTCTGGTGCAGCCCGGCTGGAATCTGTCCGTGGGCTACACCTACAACGACAACAAGAACGAAAGAGCCGATGACGCTCGCTTCAACACCCTGACCCCGAGAAACCTGCTGAAGATCTGGTCCAACCACGACCTGCAAGCCTACATCCCCGGCTTCAGCATGGGCTGGGGGGTCTCGGCGCAGAGCAAGAGCTACCAGTCAGGTTCGGTTCAGGCCTACAACCCGGCCTCTGGCGAGTTCGATGGTGCCTGGCAGAACTACGCGTTCGTGCAGAGGGGCTACGGGGTCTGGTCCTTGCGAGCGGCCTACGACATCACGCCCCAACTGAGCCTGGCCTTGAATCTGAACAACCTGTTTGACAAGCACTACTTCAGCACGATCGGGCAGAGCGGCTACGGGAACTTCTATGGCGAACCGCGCAACGCCGTGTTGACGCTCAAAGCCAGCTACTAAGGGGACCTAGCAGCGTTCAAGTCCATGGCCGAGGTGGGCAAGTTGCTTGCCCCTGTTTTTCCTCCCCCCTGAGCAGGACGCCATGCCGTGATGACAGCGGCATTGCTTTCTCGCCCCGGTGCCGCGAGGCCCTGGGGCGCTTCTTTGAGCCCGAGCCCTGATGATGAAGTGCAAGACACGTTCGGTGGAACGTGGTGTTAGCGGCCATGCCGTGGATGGAGAGGCAGCGCATGGCGCGAAGAAGTCCCGTGAACGTGAGAGCGGACGAGCTGAAGACCAACGGTCTGAAGGCCACGGTGCCTCGCCTGAAGGTCCTCGGAGTCTTTCATCAGTCCCAGCACCGGCACCTGTCTGCCGATGACGTCTATCGAGTGCTGCTGGAAGAGAACGCCGACATCAGCCTGGGCACCGTGTACCTCAAGGCCGCCCCCCAAGGACCTTGAGCATTTGCCCAGAGGCCGGGAGGCCTGCTGGGCTTTTTCTTGGTTGGCGAACTCTCGAGTGAGTCGGGATTTGATGCGGCTGGACCTGATCTTTGCGTTGTCGATGGGCGAGACCCTCGAGGAGGCGCACAGGACGGGGCGCCAGCTCATTGAGGAGGCGCATGGGCGCAAACAGGACAACGAGCTGCTGATCGCGTTGACGCGGCTGACGCTGGTGCGGGCCCAAGGCGAAAATCATGCGGCGGTTGAGCAATTGCTGTTGGAGGCGAAGCCGGTGATCGTGGCGCGGCTGGCGTTCACCCGATGCCTACTTCAGCCACAGGTCCTCCAATCCCGGGAACCCCCATTTCGACGGATCCTCAGGGCCGACGATGCGATCGGTTGCATTGGGCGCGGCCAGGTCGATTGTCTGGACCGGAATCTGCTCTTCGGAGCGCAATGAGAAGAACACGCGGACCACCGGCGTGAGTAGCGACTCGGCTCCCGGCGCGAGGACGATGGCCAATCGCTGAGAAGCCAGCCTCACCAGCGATCCGACGGGATAGATGCCGACCGACTTCACGAAAGCGCTGAAGAGCTGCTTGTCGAAGTGGCCCTCCCATTTGGCCATTTGGCGCATGGCTTCAGCAGGATTCCAAGCTTCCTTGTAAGCTCGCTGCGAGGTCACGGCATCGTAGACGTCGCAGATGGCGCCCATGCGCGCGAGCTCGGAGATCCTGGCGCCCGGCAGCTTATGCGGGTAGCCGGTGCCGTCGATCTTCTCGTGATGGTGCAGCGCGATGTCAACTACCGTCGAATCGGCGCCACTTGAGCGAAGCATGTTGGCGCCGGCTACCGTGTGGCTTCTCATGACGCTGAACTCGGCATCGGTCAGGCGGCCCGGCTTGTTGAGCACGTCAAGGGGCATCGCCGCCTTGCCCAAGTCGTGCATCAGTCCGCCGACACCGGCCAGCCGGGTGCGCTCGTCATCGAATCCGAGCTGACGGGCCATCGCGATCATCAATGCGCAGACGGCCACGGAGTGCATGTAGGTGTAGTCGTCGTGGGTCTTCAACCTGGCCACACTGAGCAGCGCCACGGGTTGACGCTCGACCGAGGCCGCGATTTCCCTGACGAGGAGCTGCGTGGTTCCTGCATCGATCGCTTTTCCGAGGCGCGCAGCCTGGAGCATGTCCTTGACCTGGGACTTTGCGGACAGGCAGATCCGCTTCGCGCGCTCGATCTCCTGTGTGATCGAGGTCGGGCCAGGGGATGACCTGGTCGATGACGCGGTCCCTTCCGTCATTTCGCCGGAAGGACGAGAGGCGGTATCGGGTTCGGGCGTTGTTGGAGGGCTGGGTGCCTGGGCATCCGCGGCGAGCCTCGATCGCGTGTCCACAACCTGGCCTTGACTCGGATCAATCCAAACATCCTGGATGCCACACTCGCGAATCGCCATCAGGTCGCGGGTGTCGGTCAGCAGGAAACTGCCTCGCAGGAACGGATGTTTCAACCAGGAGCCCCCCAGCTTGTGGATAAACATGCCGAGCTGCAGGTCGGTGACGGGAATCCGTGTCTTCAAGATCGTTCCTCGTACGTGTCGTCGTGGAGCCCTCCGGCTACCCTGTCCGGTCTGCAGGCGGCGCGGGATCTTGCAGCGAGCTATCGCCTATGACCCTGCCGAGCGGGTGTTTACATATTGGGGTGCTTGGACAGTTCCTTGACTTGCCGCGACTCTGTCACGTCGCATCGGAGCGGCCATCGGTGAACTATCGCTTGGCTTGCCACTTCTCCGCCATCATGGGCAGCGAATTTGGTGTGGTCAATCGGTTTCAACATGGCCCGTACATAGTGCTGGCGCTTTCCCGGGGGAGGCCGTGGGCGACATCGAGTTCGTCGGCAAAGTCATCGACCGTGCCGAGGCGACCGTGGCGACATGGCTCGCAATTCCAAGGCAAGTAGTCGATGCAGCAGGGCTTGTCGCCTACCGCTGCGTCCATCGCCGCCATCCGATGCCCGCGGCCCAGTTCCCACGAGCCACCCCTGGCCGGCCGCTGACGACGTCGACGCCGCCATCAGCCTGGGTGGGGTGGCCTGTGCCAGCGCGACATGATTGGACGGCGGGACAGGGGCGCCGCAACGGCACGTTGCTGGTCATCGGCAGCATGTTGTGCCAGCGGCCAACCCCTATCGTTGAGTTGCCCGATCCGTGACGATCGGGCCGTCTCCTCAGCGCACCGGAATCGCAATCGGCCGCAGTGGCGCGGCGTCGCCGCCGCGGATCTTCAGCGGGCCGCCGATGAAGGCGAACTCGTAGACCTTGTCGCGGGCCAGTTCGTCCAGCGCCACCAGCTCCATGATGGGCACGCCCTTCTGCGCCAGCAGGTAGGTGTGCAGCGGCACATAGTCGTCATCGACCTCGGAGGGGAAGGTCTCCAGGCTCAGGTTGTCGGCGCCCAGGATCATCGCGCCGCCGTCCTCGACCAGGAAGCGGGCCGCGTCCAGACCCAGGCCGGGTGGCTTGGCCATATAGGCCTGCGGCTGGCCGTAGAGCTTCATGCGGCCGGTGCGCACCAGCACGATGTCGCCTTCGCGCAGGCTCACCTTCTGGCGCGCCAGCGCGTCCTGCAGGTCCTGGCGGGTGATGCGGTACTGGTCGGGCAGCATGTCCAGACCCTTGGCGCCGGCCACGTCAATCAGCACGCCGCGCGCCACCAGCGGCGGGAACTTCTCGATGCCGGTGCGGCGCCAGCCGCGGTCGCCCAGATGCTCGTCGGCGCTGAAGCCGTTCCAGATCTTGCCGCGGATGCCGAAATGGTTCAGCGCGTCGATATGGGTGCCGGTGTGGCTGTACATCGAGAAGGCGGTGCCGGTGTAGCTGCGCGTCGCGTTCATGTCCTTGCCGACGTTCATCGGGTCGTCGACCACGGTGCCGCGCGGCGTGTGCGTCATCCAGAACTGGTAATGCGGGTCGCCCGCGTCCTGCCAGCTGGGCATGCCCATGTAGTACTCGGTGGCCAAGTCGTAGACCTGGCCGCCGCTGATGCGCTGCAGGATGGCGGCGCGCGAGGCCGGCGTGATCAGGTTCAGCCGGCCGATCTCGTCGGTGGGGCCCCAGGGGCTGGTGCCGACATCCTGCCTGGCACCGGCCGGGTGGCCATGCGGGCCGTGGGCCTGTGCTGCCGGGATGGCCAGGGCGCCGAGCGCGGCGGCGGTGATCCAGCCGAGCAGGGTAGCGGTGATGCGGGAAGAAGAGGGAAGAAGCGTCATTCGAAAGGTCCTCCGGCCGACATGGCCGATGGACGCAAGCGTAGGCTTCGGGGGCTTGGCGAATAAGCCCCGCGCGGTGGCGAGACTCTTCGCTGGCGCTTAAGAATCGGTCGGTCGATCAGTCCGCGCCGACGGCGGCGGGCAGGCGCTCGGCCAGGAAGTCGACAAAAGCCTTCACCTTGGGCTGCAGATGCCGGTGCGTGGGATAGACCGCGTAGACATGGCGCGGTGGCTCGGCCGCGTCGGGCAGCTGGATGCGCACGAGCTGTCCCGCCGCGATCGCGGGCCGCGCCAGGAAGGAGGGCAGCGCGCCGATGCCCAGGCCGGCGATGAGCAGCTCGCGCAGCATCAGGCTGTTGTTGGCGCGGATGCGCGGCGCGGCCTCGGGCGCAGCCTCCTCGGGCACCGGCCAGACGCCCGGCTCATGGGCCAGGCTGTAGGCCAGCAGGTCGTGTTCGCGCAGCTGCGCCGCGCTGCTGGGCATGCCGCGGCGGCGCAGATAGTCCGGCGCGGCGCACAGCAGCTGCGACAGCGAGGCCAGGCGCCGCGCGATCAGCGAGGAGTCGGCCAGCGCCGCGCTCAGGCGGATCGACACGTCGAAGCCCTGGCCCACCGCGTCGACCAGCCGGTCCTCCATCGCCAGGTCCAGCTCCAGCGCCGGGTGCAGCGCCATGAACTCGGCCAGCAGCGGCGCCAAGGTCGCCAGCGCGAAGGACTGCGGCGCATTGACGCGCAGCCGCCCGGCGACGCGCTGGGTCTGCTCGCGCACCGATTTCTCCAGCGCGTCCACCTCGTCGAGCAGGCGGCAGCATTCGGCGTAATAGGCGCGTCCGGTGTCGGTCAGGCCCATGCGGCGGGTGGTGCGCTGCAGCAGCACCACGCCCAGATGCGCCTCCAGGGTGCGCAGCTGCTTGCTCAGGCCGGCCGAGGAGACCTGCAGGTCGTCCGCCGCCCGCGCCAGGCCGCCCAGTTCGACGATGCGCCGGAAGGCGCGCATATGCAGCAGGGTGTCCATGCGGCAAGTGTCTCAGGCGGCCCAGTCCCCTTCGTCGAGCTTGCGCGCATAGACGGCCAGCACGATGCGCTCCGAATGCACCAGGTAGTCGTTCAGCTTGGCGGCGGCCTTGCCGAACTCGCCGGCCTCGGCCAGCTCCAGGATCTCGCGGTTCATGTCGACATAGGGCGCGTGCAGGAACTCCGGGTCGCGCAGCAGGCCGAAGGCCAGGCGCAGCTCGGCCAGCACCTGGGCGAACAGCAGGTTCAGGCGCTCGCTGTCGGCCAGCTCGACCACGCCCATGTGGAAGGCCATATTGGCCGTGCCCACGGCCAGCCAGTCGCCGGCCTCGCGTGCCTTGAAGGCCTGCTCGACCGCCTGGTGCATGTGCTTCTTGGCCGGATGCCGCGGGTAGGCCTGCGCCAGCGCCTGGCACTCGATCAGGCGGCGCACCCGGTAGATGTCGATGATGGCCGCGATGCTGGGCACCGCGACGAACACGCCGCGGTTCGGCTCATGGCGCAGCAGGCCGTCCTTGGTCAGCACCCGGAACACCTCGCGCAGGGTGTTGCGCGAGATGCCCAGCGCATCCGCCAGCGCCTGCTCGGACAGGCGCTGCCCCGGCGCGAACTCGCCGGCCGTCACCTTCTGGCGCAGCTGCTCCGCGACTCTTTCGCTCAGGGGCGGGGCGGGCGGAGGCGTCGTCGTGGCGGTCATGGCGTGGTGCGTCGAGAAGTGGGCGTGGCTGCGGGCGGGATGCCGCGCCGCATTGTGGCGCAGACCGCCCTTAAACCTGCACAAGTTCGCGGGTTTGTACCAGGATTACAGTTTTTTGAATGATCAACACAATATGAATTGTTGAACAATTTATCCGTGTTGCCCTTCAATCAAAACGATCTGGAGCTTCTCACACCATGACATCCATCCCCTCCTTGTGGCCCCTGATCGGGGTCGCGGTGATCATCCTGGGCTTTGTCCTGCGCTTCAACCCGATGGCGGTGGTGGCGGTGACCGCGCTCGTCACCGCGGTGGCGGCGGGCTTCCCGTTGGACAAGGTGCTGGCCACGATCGGCACCGGTTTCATCAAGACGCGCAACCTGCCGCTGATCCTGCTGCTGCCGCTGGCGGTGATCGGCCTGCTGGAGCGCCATGGCCTGCGCCAGCATGCGCAGGACTGGATCGCGCGCTTCAAGTCGGCCACCGCCGGCCGCCTGCTGCTGGTCTATCTGGCGGCGCGCCAGCTGTCGGCCGCGGTGGGCCTGACCAGCCTGGGCGGCCATCCGCAGATGGTGCGTCCGCTGCTCGCACCGATGGCCGAGGGCGCGACCGAGGCGCGCCACGGTCGCCTGCCGGACCGCGTCCGCCACAAGCTGCGCGCCTATGCGGCGGCGACCGACAACGTCGGCCTGTTCTTCGGCGAGGACATCTTCGTCGCCTTCGGCGCGGTGGTGCTGATGACCACCTTCCTGCACGAGGCCGGCATCGACGTCGAGCCGATCCATGTCGCGCTGTGGGGCATCCCGACCGGCATCGCCGCCTTCGTGATCCATGCCTGGCGCCTGCGCCGCCTGGACGAGGCGCTCAAGCGCGAACTGGACGCCCCGCGCGCCAGCCCCCTGAACGGCCAGACCAAGGAGGCCTGACATGACCATTTCTCTGGACCTGCTGTTCAATCTGGCCGGCGTGCTGCTGGCGCTGATCGCGGTGATGACCCTGCTGGACCGCCAGCATCCGAAGCGTTACACGACCGGCTTCTTCTGGGGCCTGTATGCGGCGATGTTCCTGGGCGGCCATCTGCTGCCGCCGGAGCTGGTCGGCGCGGGCGTGCTGACGATGGCGCTGATCGTGGCCTGCAAGGGCGTCGGCGCGGGCCAGGCCCGGCTGCCGTCGGCGGCCGCCTGCGCCGCCAGCGCGAAGCGCCTGGGGCATCGCCTGTTCGTGCCGGCGCTGGCGATCCCGCTGCTGACCATGGTCGGCACCCTGTCGGCCAAGCATCTGGTGGTCGGCGGCGCGCCGCTGATCGATCCGAAGAACGCCACCCTGGTCAGCCTGGGCCTGGCCTGCATCGTCGCGCTGGGGCTGGCCTGCTGGCAGACCCGCGAGACCCCGGTGCAGGGCGTGCGCGAGGCGCGCCGCCTGATCGACGCGCTGGGCTGGGCCCTGGTGCTGCCGCAGATGCTGGGCATGCTGGGCCTGGTGTTCTCCGACGCCGGCGTCGGCAAGGCGGTCGCCCATGTGACGACCACCTATATCAACATGGACCTGCGCTTCGTCGCGGTGGCCGTCTATGTCATCGGCATGGCACTCTTCACCGTCATCATGGGCAACGGCTTCGCGGCCTTCCCGGTGATGACCGGCGGCGTCGGCGTGCCGGTGCTGGTCGGCGTCTACCACGGCGACCCGGCGGTGATGGCGGCGATCGGCATGCTCTCGGGCTACTGCGGCACCCTGATGACGCCGATGGCGGCCAACTTCAACATCGTGCCGGCCGCGCTGCTGGAGCTGCCGGACAAGAACGCGGTGATCCGCGCGCAGATCCCGACCGCGCTGACCCTGCTGCTCGTCAATGTGTTCCTGCTGAACTTCCTGATGTTCCGCTGATTCCTTGCTTGCCATGAACCTGATCGATCTCAACAGCGACCTCGGCGAGAGCTACGGCGCCTGGCGCATGGGCGACGACGCCGCGATGCTGGACCTCGTCAGCAGCGCCAACGTCGCCTGCGGCTTCCACGCCGGCGACCCGGCCGGCATCCTGGCCACCCTGCGCGCGGCCGCCGAGCGCGGCGTGAGCATCGGTGCGCATGTGGCCTATCCGGACCTGGTCGGCTTCGGCCGCCGCAACATGGACATGGCCAGCGCCGACCTGCGCGCCAGCGTGATCTACCAGATCGGCGCGCTGCAGGGCCTGGCCGCCGCGGCCGGCACGCGGGTGCGCTATGTGAAGCCGCATGGCGCGCTCTACAACTTCATCGCCCATGACGAGCGCCAGGCGCAGGACGTGATCGCCGCGCTGCACGCGCTCGACGCGAGCCTGGGCCTGGTGGTGCTGGCCGGCTCGGCCCTGGCCGGCTGGGCCCGCGCCGCCGGGCTGCGCACCATCGAGGAGGCCTTCGCCGACCGCGGCTACCGTGCCGACGGCAGCCTGGTGCCGCGCCACGAGCCCGGCGCCGTGCTGCACGATCCCGAGGCGGTGGCCGCGCGCATGCTGCGCCTGGTGCGCGAGGGCACGGTGACTGCCAACGACGGCAACGCGGTGCGCATCGCCGCCGATTCGATCTGCGTGCATGGCGACAGCCCCGGTGCGGTCGCGATGGCGCGGCGCCTGCGCGAGCGGCTGGTGGCCGAGGGCGTCACGATCCGCCCCTTCATGGACGCCGCGGCATGAACGAAGGGATCCGTCTGCTGCCCGCCGGCGAGGCGGTGCTGGTCGAGCTGGACGACCTGTCCCACATGCTGGGCCTGCTGGCCTCGCTGCAGGCCGAGCCGATCGACGGCATCCGCGAGATCGTGCCGGGCGCCCGCAGCCTGCTGCTGGACATCGACCCGCTGAAGCTCAGCCGCGCAGAACTGGCGGCCGAGCTGGCACGGCGCCCGCTGGCGCTGCTTGACCGGCAGGACGGGCCGCGCGTCGAGATCCCGGTGCATTACGACGGTGAGGACCTGGCCGAGGTGGCGGCCCTGCTGCAGATCACGCCGGATGAGGTGGTGCGCCGCCATACCGGCAGCGACTGGTTCGTCGCCTTCACCGGCTTCGCGCCCGGCTTTGCCTATCTGACCGGCGGCGACGAACTGCTGCGCCAGCTGCCGCGCCGCGCGAGCCCGCGCACCCGCATCCCGCCCGGCGCGGTCGCGGTGGCCGGCGGCTTCAGCGGCGTCTACCCCAAGGCCAGCCCGGGTGGCTGGCAGCTGCTGGGCCAGACCCCGACCCCGATGTGGGACCTGGGCCGCGATCCGCCGGCGCTGCTGCAGCCGGGGCAGCGCGTGCGCTTCGTCGACGCGGGGCCGCGGCCGGCCGCGCTCGCGACCCCGGCCGAGCCGGTGGCCGAGGCGCCGCAGCATCCTGCGATCGCGATCCGCGCCACCGGCCTGCAGGCCTTGCTGCAGGACCTGGGCCGGCCGGGCCGGGCCGCTCAGGGCGTGGCCGCCTCCGGCGCGATGGACCGCGGCTCGCTGAAGGCGGCGAACCGCCTGGTCGGCAATGCCGCCGGCGAGACGGGCATCGAGCTGTTGCTGGGCGGCTTCGAGCTGGAGAGCCTGACCGACTGCGTCGTCGCGGTGACCGGCGCCGAGGGCCCGCTGACCCTGGTCGCACCGGACGGGCGCCGCTGGCCGGTCGAGCGGCACGCACCGCTGGCTTTGTCCGCCGGCGACCGGCTGCACATCGGCGACCCGGTCGCGGGCCTGCGCAGCTATCTGGCGCTGCGTGGCGGCATCGCGCAGGCGCCGGTGCTGGGCAGCCTGTCCTACGACTCGCTGGCCGAGGTCGGTCCGGCGCCGCTGCGCGCCGGCCAGCGCCTGGCGCTCAAAGCCCCGTGCGGCGCGGCGCCGGTCGGCCATGCCGAGCCGCCGCTGGCCGCCTGGCCGCGCGCCGGTGATCTGGTCACGCTGGACGTGACCCTGGGCCCGCGCAGCGACTGGTTCACGCCCGAGGCGCTGCGCCTCTTGGGCGAGCAGGACTGGGCCGTGACGCCGCAGTCGAACCGCGTCGGCCTGCGCGTGCAGGGCTCGCAGCCGCTGAGCCGCGCGGTCGGCGGCGAGCTGCCCAGCGAGGGCACCGCGCTGGGCGCAATCCAGGTGCCGGCCAGCGGCCAGCCGGTGCTGTTCCTGGCCGACCATCCGCTGACCGGTGGCTATCCCGTCATCGCCTGCATCGCGCCCTGGCACCTGGACCTCGCGGGCCAGATGCCGGTCGGCGCGCGCCTGCGCTTCAACATCGTCGCCGGCTTCGAGCCGCAGCGGCTGCCGCGCTGATTCCAGACATCTTCCGAGCTTTTCCATCATGCCCATCCAGAAGGTCCTCATTGCCAACCGCGGCGAGATCGCCGTGCGCATCGTGCGCGCCTGCGCCGACTACGGCGTCCGCTCCGTCGCCGTCTATGCCGATCCGGACATCGACGCCCAGCATGTGCGCCTGGCCGACGAGGCCTGGGGGCTGGATGGCCAGCGCCCGGCCGACACCTATCTGAACATCGCCAAGCTGCTGGAGCTGGCGCGGCGCAGCGGCGCCGATGCCGTGCATCCCGGCTACGGCTTCCTGTCCGAGAACGCGGCCTTCGCGCGCGCGGTGCTCGACGCCGGCCTGATCTGGATCGGCCCGCCGCCCGAGGCGATCGAGCAGCTGGGCGACAAGGTCTCGGCGCGCCGCCTGGCGATGGAGGCGGGCGCGCCGCTGGTGGCCGGCTCGCCCGGGCCGGTGTCCAGCCCCGAGGAGGTGCTGGCCTTCGCGCGCGAGCATGGGCTGCCGATCGCGATCAAGGCGGCCTTCGGCGGCGGCGGCCGCGGCATGAAGGTGGCCTGGCAGCTGGAGGAGGTGGCCGAGCTCTACGCCTCGGCGGTCCGCGAGGCGACCGCGGCCTTCGGGCGCGGCGAATGCTTCGTCGAGCAGTTCCTCGACCGGCCGCGCCATGTCGAGGCCCAGGTCATCGCCGACACGCAGGGCCATGTCCTCGTGCTGGGCACGCGCGACTGCTCGCTGCAGCGGCGCAACCAGAAGCTGGTGGAGGAGGCGCCCGCGCCCTTCCTGAGCGAGGCGCAGCGCGAGCGCATCCATGCCGCGGCGCGCGATGTCTGCGCGCGCGCCGGCTATGTCGGCGCCGGCACGGTGGAGTTCCTGCTCAGCGCCTCCGGCGCGATCTCCTTCCTGGAGGTCAACACGCGGCTGCAGGTGGAGCATCCGGTCACCGAGGAGACCTGCGGGCTGGACCTGGTGGTCGAGCAGCTGCGCATCGCCGACGGCCTGCCGCTGAGCCTGCGCGAGACGCCGGCGCTGCGCGGCCATGCGATCGAGTTCCGCATCAATGCCGAGGATGTGGGCCGCGGCTTCCTACCGGCGCCCGGGCCGGTCGATCTTTTCGCGCCGCCTTCGGGCCCCGGCGTGCGGGTGGACAGCGGCGTCGCCAGCGGCTCCATCGTGCCGCCGGCCTTCGACTCGCTGATGGCCAAGCTGATCGTCACCGGGGCGACCCGCGAGCAGGCGCTGGCGCGGGCGCGGCGTGCGCTGGCGGAGTTCCGCATCGAGGGCCTGCCGACGGTGCTGCCCTTCCACCGCGCGGTGCTGGAGCATCCGGACTTCATCGCCGCGGACGGATTCAAGGTCCACACGCGCTGGATCGAGACCGACTTCGCGCCGACCCTGGCCGCCGCGCTGCGCCCCGAGCCGCTGGCCGCGCAGCCGCTGCAGCGCCTGGCGATCGAGATCGACGGCCGGCGTGTCAGCCTGGGCCTGCCCAGCGAGCTGCTGCGCGGCCTGGCCAGCGGCGCGCAGGCGCCCCTCGCGGCCGCTGCGCCCGAGCCCGTGCTTGACCTGGCCGTGGTCGCCGCGCCGATGGCCGGCCAGCTGCAGGCCTGGAAGGTGGAGGAGGGCGCCGAGGTTGCCGCCGGCCAGCTGATCGCGGTGCTGGAGGCGATGAAGATGGAGACCCAGGTGCTGGCGCCGCATGCCGGGCGCCTGAGCCGCCTGGCGGAGGCCGGCGCGCAGCTCGCGGCCGGCGCCGCGCTGGCGCGCATCGAGTGAAGCGGAGTCCGACAAACATGAAGAACATCCTCCTGACCGGTTTCGAGCCCTTCGGCGGCGAGTCGATCAACCCCTCCTGGGAACTGGCGCGGGCGCTGGACGGCGAGCTGATCGCCGGCGCGCGCGTCGTGGCGGTGCAACTGCCCTGCCGCTTCGGCGCGGCCCTGCACAGCCTGGCCGAGGCGCTGAAGCGCGTCGCGCCGGTGCTGACCCTGGCCACCGGCCAGGCCGGCGGGCGCAGCGACCTGTCCTTCGAGCGCGTCGCGATCAATGTCGACGATGCGCGCATCCCCGACAACGCCGGCGCGCAGCCGGTCGACCTGCCGGTGATCGCCGACGGGCCGGCCGCCTATTTCAGCAGCCTGCCGATCAAGGCCATCGTCGCCGGCCTGCGCGCCGCCGGCATCCCGGCCTCGGTGTCGCAGACCGCCGGCACCTTCGTCTGCAACCATCTCTTCTACGGCCTGCAGCACCAGCTGCGCGGCCAAGAAGGCGCGCGCAGCGGCTTCATGCACATCCCCTACCTGCCGCAGCAGGCGGCCCAGCACCCGGGCCAGCCCAGCCTGCCGCTGGAGACCCTGGTGGCCGGCACCCGGCTGGCGCTGGAGCTGGCCCTGACGGCCCAGGAGATCCGGGCCGGTGGCGGCCAGCTCAACTGAGCGACCTCTCAGGCCTCGGCGCTGCAGGCGTAGCGCAGCAGCACCAGCTCGGAGTCGGCCAGGCGGCGCTGCTCCAGCAGCTCCAGGCGCAGCGGCGGCGGCGCCACCTCGAACAGGCGCTGGCCCTCGCCCAGCAGCACGTTCGCGACCAGCAGGCGCAGCTCGTCGACCAGGCCCTCGGCCAGCAGACCCTGCATCAGCCGCCGGCTGCCATAGGCCAGCAGGTCGCGCGGCGCGCTCGCCTTCAGCGCGCGGATGGCCGCGTGCGCCTGCGCGCGGCGCAGCACGGTCGCGTCGCGCCAGGGCGCATCCGCGCTCAAGGTCAGGCCGTCGCTGACGACCAGCTTGTCGGCCCGCGCGACCCGCGTCGCGATCTCGGCCAGCACCGGATCGTCGGCGGGCGGATCCTGCGCGAGGCGGGGCCAGAAGTCCTGGAACAGCTCGAAGGTGAGTCGGCCGAACAGCAGGGTGCCGGCGCCGCGCAGCAGCTCGAGATTGTGCCGGTCGAAGGCCGGGCCCATCGGCAGGCGGTCGAGCACGCCGCCGGGGCCGGCGCAAAAACCGTCGAGGGAGACCATGTGGCTGAACACGAGTTTGGCCATGGGAGAGCACCTTTCGTCATCGTTGCTGGGGTCTGATTGAGGCAACGACGGCCGCGCGCGGCGCGAGCCGTCACTGCTTCAGAGACGCGGTGCGGGCAAAACTCATCGGTCCAGCTCAGTAAAGCTGCTCGGCCAGCCCGAAGCGCCGGTACAGCGCGGGCTCGAGAAAGCTGTGCAGGCCGGCGATGCGGCCCTCGCGCAGGCTCAGCAGCACGATCGCGCCGAGCCGGAACGGGCCATCGTCACCTTTCTCGCTGCCCATATAGCAGGCAAAACCCGGCTGCCCGTTGGCCCAGAGCGGCCGCAGCCGCCAGGGCGTCGCGAACACCCGCTCGGCGATGAACCTGCCGACCCAATGCCGGCCATCGAACCAGGCCGGCAGCGGCGGCATCGTGAAGCGGGCATCCTCGGTAAAGAGCCGCAGCAGCGCCGGCAGGTCGCGCCGCTCCCAGGCGCCGACGAAATCGGCCAGCAGCGCGCGCAGGCCGTCCTCGCCCAGGCGCTGCAGCTCCAGCTCCTGCGGCGGCCCGGGCAGGCGCGCGCGCAGGCTGGCCTGCGCCCGCTGCAGCGCGCTGTTCACCGCGGCGACCGTGCTGTCGAGCAGCTCGGCCGTTTCGGCGGCGCTGTACTCCAGCACCTCGCGCAGCAGCAGCACCGCGCGCTGTCGGCCCGGCAGGTGCTGCAGCGCGCTAACGAAGGCCAGCGCCACCTGCTCGCGCCGCAGCAGCAGCGCGGCCGGGTCTGCGGCGTCCTCCTCGGGCAGCGGCTCCAGCCAGACCGGGCCCGGCACCATCTCGCCCAGCTCGGCGGTGTCCTGCAGCGGCGGGGCGTAGTCGGGCGACTGCAGGCGGCGCGGGCGCTGCGCGATCAGGCGCAGGCAGACATGGGTGGCGATGCGGTAGAGCCAGGTGCCCAGGGCGCTGCGCGCCTCGAAGCCGGCCAACCCGCGCCAGGCGGCGAGCAGGGTCTCCTGCAGCGCATCGTCGGCATCCAGCGGCGAGCCGAGCAGGCGGTAGCAATGCCGGTGCAGCGGGCGGCGCCAGGGCGCGAGCAGGCGCTCGAAGGCACTGTCATCACCGGCGCGGGCACGAGCCAGCTCGGCGGGGTCGGGGGGCTCGAGGGAATAGGCGGGCATCGGCCGATGGTGGCATCAAAGCGGGCCCTGCGCGACCTGCTGTTCGATCCAGTCGGTGAAGGCGCGCACCGCGGGCTTCTCCGCCAGTTCCTGGCGGCAGGCCATCCACATCGCCTTGTCGGTGGCGCCGGCGGCCTGGCTGGACAGGCACATCAGCTCGCCCGAGCTCAGCCAGGGCTCGACCAGGGAGCGCCGCAGCCAGGCCACGCCCAGGCCGCGCAGCGCGGCATGCAGCACCAGCAGCGCGTCGGCGCATTCCAGCGCGGCCGGCGGCTCCAGCCGCGCGCCCTCCAGGCGCCGCGGCCAGGGCTGGCCGGCCAGGCGCAGCAGCTGCCGGCCCGGCCAGGCGCCGGGATCGCGGCCCCGGGCCTCGACCCAGCGCGGCGTCGCGACCGCGACCAGCATGTCGCGCCACAGCAGCCAGCTCTGCAGCCCGCTGCGCTCGAACTGGCCGAAGCGCAGCGCCACCGCCGGCTCCAGCGGCGGCAGGCTGACCGGCGTGTAGCCGACCTGCAGGCTCAGCACGATGGCCGGATGCCGCTCTATGAAGTCCTGCAGCCGCGGCAGCAGCCAGGTCTGGGCGAACGAGGGCAGGGTGTGGATCGCCAGCGGCTGTGGCGCGGCGTCGGCCGAGGCCTGCTGCGGCCCATGCAGGGCCGCATGCAGCGCGTGCAGCGGCTCGGCCAGGCGCGCCAGCAGGGCCTGGCCGGCG
Organism: Roseateles sp. DAIF2; assembly: GCF_015624425.1. Classification (NCBI taxonomy): domain Bacteria; kingdom Pseudomonadati; phylum Pseudomonadota; class Betaproteobacteria; order Burkholderiales; family Sphaerotilaceae; genus Roseateles; species Roseateles sp. DAIF2. The sequence continues at coordinate 3,024,741 of NZ_CP049919.1, forward strand.
GGAGTCAGGCGGATGCGCGGCCCGCTGCGGGTGAACAGGGCCTCGCCGCAGCCATGCTCGACCAGGGCCACCGCCCGGCTCACCGCGCTGTGCGTCAGGTGGCGCTCGGCCGCGGCCGCGCTGAAGCTGCCGAGCCGGGCCGCGGCCTCGAAGGCCTGCAGCGCATGCAGCGGGGGAAGGTCGAGTCGGGACATCGCGCCATTGTGCGTGCTGCGCATGCTTAATGCGCGCCGATTGCGCTTTTCGTGCGGATTGCCCGCGCCCAGAATCGCTGCCATGAAGCACAAGGACTGGCTGCCGCTACTCGCCATCACGGCCCTGTGGGGGCTGAACTTCTCGGTCATCAAGCTCGGGGTGGCCCACCTGGACCCGCTGAGCCTCGCCGGCCTGCGCTTCCTGCTTTGCGCGCTGCCGCTGATCGCCTGGCTGCCGCGGCCGCGCGGCATCGGCTGGGGAGGGCTGGCGGCCTATGGCCTGCTGTTCGGCGCCGGCACCTGGGGGCTGATGACGGTGGCCCTGCACCTGGGCCTGGGCGCCGGGCCCAGCGCCTGGCTGCTGCAGGCCAGCGCCTTCCTGACCCCGGCGCTGGCCGCGCTGCTGCTGCGCGAGCCCTGGACCGGGCCGCAGCGGCGCGGCGCGATACTGGCCTTCTTCGGCTTCGCGCTGGTGCTGCTCGCGATGCGCGGTGCGACGCCGGCCGCGGCCCTGGCGGCGGCGCTGGCCGCCGCGCTGAGCCTGAGCCTGGCCAATCTGCTGCTGCGGCGCTGCGGCCTGCCGGTTGCCGAGCTGATGGGGCTGATGGTCTGGTCCGCGCCCTTCGCGGCCCTGCCGCTGCTGGGTGCGGCCTGGGCGATCAACGGCGGCGCGGCGATGCTGGCGCTGCCCGGGCGTCTCGCGGCCTGGCCGGCGCTGGGCTCGCTGCTGTTCCAGGTCTATCCGGTCACCCTGCTGGGCTACTGGGTCTGGAACCGGGCGCTGCTGCGCCATGGCACCGCGACGGTGGCGCCGGTGGCTCTGCTGGTGCCGATCTGGGCGCTGGGCTTCGGCCTGCTGCTGGGCGGGGCCCGGCCGGACGCGACCCAGCTCGCGGGCATGGGCCTGATCGGCGCGGGCCTGCTGCTGGGCAGCGGCGCCTGGCATCGCCTGGCCGCCGCCGCCTCGCGCCTCGCCCGCGCCTGAGGGCCTGCCGCTGCTTCATCAGCGCCTGGTGGCCAGGCGCCGCACCACATCGGTCAGCAGGTCGATCTCCTCGCAGGTGTTGTAGAAGGCCAGCGAGGGCCGTACCGTCGCCTCCAGGCCGAAGCGGCGCAGGATGGGTTGGGCGCAATGGTGGCCGGAGCGCACCGCGATGCCTTCCTCGTTCAGCGCGCGGCCGACCTGCTCGGTGCTGTAGCCGTTCAGCACGAAGGACAGGACGCTGGTCTTGGCCGCCGCGGTGCCGATCAGGCGCAGACCCGGGATGGGGCGCAGCCGCTCGGTCGCGTAGTCCAAGAGGTCATGCTCGTACTGCGCGACGCGTGGCAGGCCCAGGCCCTGCAGGTATTCCAGCGCCGCGCCCAGGCCCACCGCATCGGCGATATTGCCGGTGCCGGCCTCGAAGCGCGCCGGCGGTGGCTGGTAGATCGTGCGCTCGAAGCTGACGTCCGCGATCATGTTGCCGCCACCCTGCCAGGGCGGGGTCTGCTCCAGCACCTCGCGCCGGCCGTAGACCACGCCGATGCCGGTCGGCGCGAACACCTTGTGGCCGGAGAACACGAAGAAGTCCGCGCCCAGGGTCTGCAGATGGACCGGCAGATGCGAGACCGATTGCGCGCCGTCCACCAGGGTGGTCACGCCCGCGGCCTTGGCCAGCGCGACGATTTCCTGCACCGGCGTGATCGTGCCCAGCGCGTTCGACACCTGCGTCACCGCGACCAGCTTGGTGCGCGGGTTCAGCAGCTTGCGATACTCGTCGAGCCTGAGCTGCCCGCTGTCGTCGACCAGGATCACGCGCAGCTTCGCGCCCTTGTCGGCCGCCAGCTGCTGCCAGGGCACGATATTGGCGTGATGCTCCAGCTGCGAGACGATGATCTCGTCGCCGGCGCCGATGTGCTTCGCCCCCCAGCTCTTGGCCACCAGGTTGATGCCCTCGGTGGCACCGCGCACGAAGATGATCTCCTCGGTGCTGGCCGCGCCGAGAAAGCGCGCGACGATCTGGCGCGCACCCTCGTAGGCATCGGTGGCGCGGGCCGCCAGCTCATGCGCGGCGCGGTGGATGTTGGAGTTCTCGTGCGCGTAGAAGTAGGCGAGGCGCTCGATCACCTGGCGCGGCTTGTGGGTCGTCGCCGCGTTGTCCAGCCAGACCAGGGGCTTGCCGTTGACCCGCTCGGCCAGGATCGGGAAGTCGCGCCGCACCGCCGCCACATCGAAGCCGCCGGGCACGCTGCGCGGCTGCAGCTGCGGGCTGCCGGCGCGCTCTTCATGCGCCTCGACCTGGGCCGGCTGCACGAAGTAGTAGTCCGCGCCCGGCTGCGGCTGCGATGGGGGCTTGGGCTCGGCCAGCAGCGCGAGCAGAGCATCCTGCCCCGGCAGGCCGAAGGCCTGGGGCGAGAGCCAGTCGGCGACCGGCGGCGGCGCCGTGCCCGAAGCCAAGGCGGGCGCGGCCTCGTCGACGAAGTAGTAGCCGCCACCACCGACGGAGGGCCGGCTCGGCGCCGTCGCCGGCAGGGGCAGGGCCGCCGCATAGGCCTGCGGCACGCCCTGGGCCTGGCCGCCCTGGCGCGGCGCCTGCGCGGCATGGACTTGCTGCGGCGGCGCGGCCTCCAGCCTCGGCGCTGGCGCTTCGGCCAGTGAGAGTTCCGAGCTCGATGAAGGCGGCTTGCCGGCCGCCTCCGCAAAGAACTCGCCGGCCAGCCGGTTCAGCGCCGCCAGATCCAGCGGGCCGGCGCTGAGCGCCTCACTTGTAGGTGTCTGGATAGTCATGGTACTTGCCGATCTCCACGTCCTCCAGCACCGCCAGCGCGTCGTCGCTCTGCACCGCCAGCGAGCAGTACAGCGAGATCAGGTAGCTGGCGATCGCGTTGCGGTTGATGCCCATGAAGCGCACCGACAGGCCCGGGCTCTGCTCGCCCGCGAGGCCGGGCTGATACAGGCCGACCACGCCCTGGCGCTTGTCGCCGACACGCAGCAGCAGGATCTTGCTCTTGCCGTCCGCCACCGGCACCTTGTCCGAGGGGATCAGCGGCAGGCCGCGCCAGGTCAGGAACTGCGAGCCGAACAGGCTGACGGTCGGCGGCGGCACGCCGCGGCGGGTGCATTCGCGGCCGAAGGCGGCGATCACCAGCGGGTGGGTCAGGAAGAAGGCGGGCTCCTTCCAGACCTTGCTCAGCAGTTCGTCCAGATCGTCCGGCGTCGGCGCGCCGGTCAGCGGGTAGACAATCTGCTCGGGCGCGACATTGGCCAGCAGGCCGTAGTCGGGGTTGTTGATCAGCTCGCTTTCCTGGCGCTCCTTGATGATCTCGATCGTCAGGCGCAGCTGCTCCTTGATCTGGTCATGCGGGCTGCTGTAGAGGTCGGAGACGCGGGTGTGCACGTCCAGCACGGTGCTGACCGCGTTGAGGAAATACTCGCGCGGCTGCTCCTCGTAGTCGACGAAGGTCTGCGGCAGCTCGCTCTCGTCGCGCGCGGCGCAGGCGACGCGGATGTCCTTCGCGTTCTTGACCTTGTTGAGGCGGTAGATGCCGGCCTCCACCGGCTGCCATTGCAGCAGATGCGTCAGCCAGCGCGGGCTGATGACGGACAACTGCGGAACGGTCTTGGTCGCGTTGGCTAGCTGGCGCGCGGCATTGTCGCTGAGCGCCTGCTGGGCCTCTTGGCTGTCGGCCATGAATGAAAGCTCCTGGTGGTGGTGAAAGAAAGGACGGGAAAGGGAAGAGAACTCAGAGCGGCTGGGTCGCCGGCGCGGCATTGGCCTGGCTGATCTGGCTGCCCGGCGCGACGCTGCGGGTCAGCCAGACATTGCCGCCGATGGTCGAACCGCGGCCCAGGGTGATGCGGCCGAGGATGGTGGCGCCGGCATAGATCACGACCTCGTCCTCGACCACCGGATGGCGCGGCGCGCCTTTGCGGATCTGGCCCTGGTCGTCGGTCGGGAAGCTGCGCGCGCCCAGGGTCACGGCCTGGTAGATGCGCACCCGCTCGCCGATCACCGCGGTCTCGCCGATCACGACGCCGGTGCCATGGTCGATGAACAGGCCCGCGCCGATCTGCGCGCCGGGGTGGATGTCGATGCCGGTCTTGGCATGGGCCAGCTCGGCGACGATGCGCGCCAAGAGCGGCACGCCCAGCAGATAGAGCTGGTGCGCCAGGCGGTGGTGGATCATCGCCTCGATGCCGGGATAGCAGAGCAGCACCTCGTCGACGCTGCGTGCCGCCGGGTCGCCCTCGAAGGCGGCCAGCACATCGCTGTCCAGCAGGCGGCGGATCTGCGGCAGGGCCAGCGCGAACTCGGCCACCAGGCCTTGAGCGCGCGCGGCCAGCTGAGCCTCGGCCTGCTGGCCGCGCGCCGCATAGCGCAGCTCCAGCAGCACCTGCTGGCGCAGCGCCTGCAGCTGGGTGTCGAGCTGGTGGCCGATGTAGAAGTCCTCAGCCTCGGGCCGCAGGTCCGGTGGCCCCAGGCGCAGCGGGAACAGCGCGCCGCGCAGGCCGCCGACGATGCCCTGCAGCAGCTCGGCCGAGGGCAGCTCGCGGCCGCGCGGCTCGTGCAGGCGGTGGCGCTCGCGCCATTCGCGCCGCGCCTGGCGCAGGCCGGCCACGACCTGCTCCAGCGGCAGGTCTTCGGCAGTCGGGGCGGAAGTCGGGGCAGGAATCGGGGGAAGGCCGCTCATGGTTTTCAGTCCTGCTGCCAGGGCAGATGGTGAAAACGCCAGCCATTGCCATGGCCGCGCTGGCCCTGCGCATCGAGATCGCCCTCGAAGCCCTCGAGCACGTTATAGACCTTGGTGAAACCGGCCTTGGCGGCCGCTTCGGCGGCCAGTGCCGAGCGCCTGCCGCTGCGGCACAGCAGCAGCACCGGGCGGTCCTTGCGGCCCCCCAGCTTGGCTTCCAGCTCGCGCACGAAGCGCGGGTTGCGGGTCAGGCCGGTGCCGCTGGCCCAGGGCACCTGCAGGCTGTCCGGCACATGGCCGACGAAGCGGTATTCCTCGGGCGAGCGCACATCGACCAGGGTCAGGGCGCCGGCCGACACCAGCTGCCAGGCCAGCGGCGGCGGCAGGCCGCCGGCATAGGCCAGGCCCGCGTCGCGGGCGGCTTGGCGGGCCTCGTCCAGCGCCTGCTGCAGCGGCGCGGGCAAGACCTGGCCCTCGGTTGTTGGGTTGGATTCTTCGGTAGGCAATACAGGGGCGTTGTGGCTCATCGGCGAGGCGATCCTGGTCCGGGGTGAATGGGGTGGACCCAGCTTAAGAAGCCCGGCGCATGCAAGGAACTGCGGCTTTGGAGCTTGCTTATGCGCAATTCGGGTATCGCGCGGCCGCATAAGCACATGCGCAGGCCTTCCTTGGGTGTCAGCACTGTGCTGCCTAGAGTGCCAACAAGACCCGCCGCGGCGGCGGGCCGAACCAAGCTCAGCCCCTACACAGGAGAAGCGCCATGGCATTGCGCCCCTTGAATGACCGCATCATCGTCAAACGCAGCGAACCCGAACTGAAGACCGCCAGCGGCATCGTGATCCCCGACTCCGCCGGCGAGAAGCCCGAGCAGGGCGAGGTGCTGGCCGTCGGCCCCGGCCGGCGCACCGAGCGCGGCGACTATCTCGCGCCCTCGGTCAAGGTTGGCGACAAGGTGATCTTCGGCAAGTACAGCGGCCAGACCGTCAAGCTCGACGGCGACGAACTGCTGGTCGTGCGCGAGGAAGACCTGTTCGCGGTCATCGTCGACAAGAACTGAACATCCGGAACGAACAGAGAAAGAAAGAGAGCCTTCCATGGCAGCCAAGCAAGTCATCTTCGGCGACGACGCCCGCCACAAGATCGTTCGCGGCGTCAACATCCTGGCCGACGCGGTCAAGGTCACCCTGGGCCCGAAGGGCCGCAACGTGGTGCTGGAGCGCAGCTTCGGCGCGCCCACCGTGACCAAGGACGGGGTCTCGGTGGCCAAGGAGATCGAGCTGAAAGACCGCTACGAGAACATCGGCGCCCAGCTGGTCAAGGAGGTGGCGAGCCGCACCAGCGACAACGCCGGCGACGGCACCACCACCGCCACCGTGCTGGCGCAGGCCATCGTGCGCGAGGGCTTCAAATATGTGGCCGCGGGGCTGAACCCGGCCGACCTGAAGCGCGGCATCGACAAGGCGGTTGTGGCCCTGGTGGCCGAGGTCAAGCACATCGCCAAGCCGACCACCACCAGCAAGGAGATCGCCCAGGTCGGCGCGATCTCGGCCAATGCCGACTGGGACATCGGCCAGATCATCGCCGACGCGATCGACAAGGTCGGCAAGGAGGGCGTGATCACGGTCGAGGACGGCAAGAGCCTGGCCAACGAGCTCTCGGTGGTCGAGGGTCTGCAGTTCGACCGCGGCTATCTGAGCCCCTATTTCATCAACAACAGCGAGCGCCAGCTGGCCCAGCTGGACAACCCGCTGGTGCTGCTGGTCGACAAGAAGGTCAGCAATATCCGCGACCTGCTGCCGACGCTCGAAGCCGTGGCCAAGGCCGGCCGGCCGCTCCTGATCATTGCCGAGGACATCGAGGGTGAGGCCCTGGCCACCCTGGTGGTCAACTCGATCCGCGGCATCCTGAAGGTGGTGGCGGTGAAGGCGCCGGGCTTCGGCGACCGCCGCAAGGCCATCCTGGAGGACATCGCGATCCTGACCGGCGGCAAGGTGATCGCCGAGGAGGTCGGCCTGACCCTGGAGAAGGTCACCCTGGCCGACCTGGGCCAGGCCAAGCGGGTCGAGGTCGGCAAGGAGAACAGCACCCTGATCGACGGCGCCGGCTCGGTCGAGCAGATCCAGGCGCGCGTCAAGCAGCTGCGCGCCCAGATCGACGAGGCCACCAGCGACTACGACCGCGAGAAGCTGCAGGAGCGCGTGGCCAAGCTGGCCGGTGGCGTCGCGGTGATCAAGGTCGGCGCGGCCACCGAGGTCGAGCTCAAGGAGAAGAAGGCCCGCGTCGAGGACGCGCTGCATGCGACCCGCGCCGCGGTGGAGGAGGGCGTGGTGCCCGGCGGCGGCGTGGCCCTGCTGCGTGCGCGCCAGGCGCTGGGCGCCCTGAGCGGCGACAATGCCGACCAGAACGCCGGCATCCGCCTGGTTCTGCGCGCGATCGAGGAGCCGCTGCGCCAGATCGTCGCCAATGCCGGCGACGAGCCCAGCGTGGTGGTCGACAAGGTGCTGCAGGGCCAGGGCAACTTCGGCTACAACGCCGCCCAGGGCAGCTACGGCGACCTGGTCGAGCAGGGCGTGCTGGACCCGGCCAAGGTCACGCGCACCGCGCTGCAGAACGCCGCCTCGGTCGCCAGCCTGATCCTGACCACCGAGGCCATCGTCGCCGAACTGGCCGAGGACAAGCCGGCCCCGGCCGGCCTGCCCGGCGGTGCCGGCGGCTTTGGCGGGCCGGAGTTCTAAAGCGCTACGCTAAGCGGCTCGGGGCCGACCCGGCCCCACCAGCCGCCGGGCTCCGATGCGAGGGTCTTGCCGGCCTGGCGGCCGGCAAGACTGCCCTGCGGTACTCGCGCCGCGGGGCGGGCGCTCAACTCCCTACGCTCGCCTGCGGCTCGCTGCGGGCAGACAGTAGCGCCCAGTCAGTCCATGAAGCGCGCTGACGCGCGCGCCCCGCGCCGCTGCGTTCCTCGGCCTCGCAAAGTCGCCCGGCAACTGGCGGGGCCGGGTCTGCCGGCAGCACCGCGGTCTGCCAAGAAGATGGCAGGCCTAGGCCGCGGCCGTCTTCCGGCCAACCGGCCGGAAGCGCCAGCGTGCCAGCCACAGCAGGGCCACGACGGCCGCCAGGCCGCTGAGCCCACAGATCCAGGGAGCCGGCGCGAGCCAGCCTGTTTCGCCGGGATAGATGCGCCACAGCGCGCCCAGTGCCACCGCATGGGCGGCGGCCACCAAGAGCGCGGCGCTGTAGTCATGCAGGCGTCGCGCGTCGTTGGTGCCGGCCGCCCAGGCCGGGTCGGCGTTGTAGCCGGGCAGCTCCTGCGGCTCGTTGCCCAGCCGCTCCAGCTCGGCCAGGAAGCGGCGTAGATGGGTCAGCGAGCGCTCGGTCTTGTAGTTCAGCATCACCAGGCACAGCGAGGCGACCGGGAAACCCAGCGCCAGCCATTCGACCGGCACGCGCGGGCCGCCGGCGTCGGGCCGCAGCGCGACCAGTGCGGCCAGCAGGCCCAGCACCAGGGTGGTGTAGAGCGCCAGCAGCTGCTGGCGCAGGCCGATGCGCACGTTCAGTTCGTTGGCGACCGCGATATAGCGGTAGTTGGCGTCGACGGGTTTGATACTGCTCATGTGGGATTCGGGCGGCTGGGATCAGGCCGCATGTTGCCAGCGTTTGATGAACCGACATGTGCTGGCGCAGCAAGCCCTTCGACCGGCTTGTTCCTCAGGCAGCGCAGAAGCAATGACGATTTGATTCGTTCACCGGCCAGCCTCGCGCTGCGAGCATCGGGGATCCCCAATCCGGAGTCCCCGATGAGCGTAGAAAAACTATTGCGCCAGCTGTCGCTGGCCGTGCTGGCCCTGGCCAGCCTCTTGCTGCTGCCGCGCCCCGTCCAGGCGCAAGACCTGCCCCCCGAGGTGCGCTTCGCCTATGCCGGCGGGCCGCGCGTCTGGATCCTGGGCAAGATCGACCAGTCCTTCGACAAGGCCTTCGGCACCAAGGTGCGCTGGATTCCGTTCGCCTCCGGCGCCGATGTGCTGAGCCTGTTCGCGGCCAACGAGATCGACATCGCCCGCTTCGGCTCCAGCCCGGCCGCGGCCGGCATCGCGCGCAAGCTGCCGATCGAGATCATCGGCGTGCCCGAGGTGATCGCCACCAGCGAGCGCCTGATCGGCCGCAGCGCCAAGGGCATCGCGGGCCTGAGGGACATCGAGGGCAAGACGGTCGCCTACCCGCCGAACTCGACCGCGCATTACGCGCTGGAGGCCGCGATCAAGGTGCACAAGCTCGACAAGAGCAAGATCCGCCTGGTGCCGCTGAAGCCGGCCGAGATCGTCGCGGCCTGGAAGCGCGGCGACATCGACGCCGCCTATGTCTGGGGCCCGTTCACCCAGCAGCTGGAGGCCGACGGCGGCAAGGAGGTCTTTGCGACCAAGGCGCTGCAGAAGGACGGCTATCTGGTCTACAACAACTTCGTCGTGCGCAAGGCCTTCGCCGAGAAGCATCCGCAGCTGGTCAGCAAGTTCCTGGCGGTCTACCAGCAGAAGCTGGAGCAGTACCAGCGCGACCCCGAGGGCTCGACCCGCGCGATTGCCGAGCATCTGAGCATCCCGGTCGAGACCGCGCGCCTGGTGCTGACCGGCCTGGAATACGCCTCGCTGAAGGACCAACTGGCGCCGGCCTATCTGGGCCAGGGCGCCAGCGCGGCAAATGCCGGCATCGCCCGCGCGGCCAAGGACACGGCACTGTTCCTGGCCGAGATCGGCGAGATCCGCCGCGCCGACGTGCCCGAAAGCTACGCCCCCGCGATCAACAGCAGCTATGTCGTCCGCGCGCTCGCTGGCCAGTGAGGCCGTGGCGCCGGCCGCGGCGCCTTCTTCTTCATCATCACCTTCACCGCGATTGACGAGCCTGCTGCTGGGCACGCCGGTGCGGCGCCAGCGCGCCCTGAGCGTCGGCGCGGTGCTGGCCGTGCTGCTGCTGTGGCAGGCCAGTGGCAGCCTGGGCTGGGTCGACGCGCTGCTGCTGCCGCCGCCGGCCGAGGTGCTGCGCACCGTGGCCGAGCTGCTGCAGGACGGCTACCGCCAGGTGCCGCTGTGGCAGCATGTGGCGACCAGCATCGGCCGGGCGCTGCTGGCCTTCGTCGCGGCGGTGCTGGTCGGCGTGCCGTTGGGGCTGGCGATGGGCCTGTCGCCGACCCTGTCGGCGCTGCTGAATCCCTTCGTGCAGTTCCTGCGCCCGCTGCCCAAGATCGCGCTGATCCCGCTGGTGGTGGTCTGGCTGGGCATCGGCGAAGGCTCCAAGTTCTTCCTGATCTTCATCTCGACCGGGCTCAGCGTCGTGGTCAGCGCAGCGGCGGCCGCCGCCGCGGTGCCGCTGGCGCGGCTGCGCGCGGCCCAGGTGCTGGGCGCGAGCCGGCGCCAGCTGTTCTCCCACGTGGTGCTGCCGCACAGCCTGCCCGAACTGTTCACCGGCGTGCGCCTGTCGGTGGGCATCGGCTGGACCTCGCTGATCGCGGCCGAAATGGTGGCCGCAACCTCGGGCCTGGGCTGGATGGTGCTGAATGCCAGCTCCTATCTGCGCACCGACATCGTGATGCTGGGCATCCTGCTGCTGGGCCTGAGCGGCTGGGCCTTCGACTGGCTGCTGCTGCGCCTGCAGCGGCGTTTCGTGCCCTGGGCGGGCAAGGAGTGAGGCCGCGATGAGTAATGTCACCCACGAAACAACCCTTCCGCAGATCGAGCTGCGCGGCGTCGCCAAGCGCTTTGCCGCGCCGGGCGGCGGGCACCAGGAGGTGCTGCAGCAGTTCTCGCTGAGCATCGCGCCGGGCGAGTTCGTCTGCCTGCTGGGGCCTTCGGGCTGCGGCAAGTCCACGGTGCTGAACCTGCTGGCCGGCTTCGAGCAGCCGGACGCGGGCCTGCTGCGCTTCGAGGGCCGGCCGGTGACGGCGCCGGGCCCGGAGCGCGGCGTGGTGTTCCAGCAGCCGCAGCTCTTCCCCTGGCTGGACGTGCTGGGCAATGTCTGCCTCGGGCCGCGCCTGGCCGGCCAGCCGCTGGCGGCGGTGCAGGAGCGGGCGCGCGAACTGCTGGCGCGGGTCGGGCTGCGAGGCTTCGAGCGGCACCGCCCCTACCAGCTCTCCGGCGGCATGCGTCAGCGCGCCGCGCTGGCGCGCGCCTGGCTGCCCGAGCCGCGCGTGCTGCTGATGGACGAGCCCTTCGGCGCGCTGGATGCGCAGACCCGGCTGATGATGCAGGAGCTGCTGATTTCGGTCTGGCAGGCCCAGCGCACCACGGTGCTGTTCATCACCCATGATGTCGACGAGGCGCTGAGCCTGGGCGACCGGGTGCTGCTGATGTCGACCCGGCCGGGCCGGGTGATCGAGGAACTGGTGCTGCCCTTCGAACGCCCGCGCCGCCTCGAGGATCTGGTGGCCGACCCGCGCTATGGCGAGCTCAAGCGCCGGGTGCTGCAGCGGCTGCGGGAGCAGGCGGCGCCGGTGGCGGTGGACTGAGGAGTGCAGGGGCCGGGCTATTCATCGTTTCTGTGGATAACACTGTGAGTCCACTTTAGATGAGTGGCCTAACTCATTGATTCATAAAGTCGCACCTTGGCCTGCCACTTTTTGTGGCGGCGGGCCGGCGCGCCAGAACACCACCACATTGCCCAGCGCCACCAGGGCCAGGCCGAGCAGGGCCGGCCAGGTCCAGTGGTAGCCCTCCAGCCAGGCCGAGACGTTCAGCGCGACCACCGGGAACAGCACGGTGCAGTAGGCGGCGCGGTCGGCGCCCAGGCGGCCCACCAGGGTCAGGTAGGCGGTGAAGCCGATCACCGAGCCGGGCAGGGCCAGGTAGAGCCAGGCGCCGACATAGGTCGGCGACAGGTCGAAGCGCATCGGCTGGCCGGTCGCCAGCGCGACCAGCGCGACCACGCAGGCGCCGATGCTCATCGCCCAGGCATTGGTCTGCAGCGGCGTCTGGCCCTGGCGCTGCATCGCACCGGACAGCAGGTTGCCGAGCGAGAAGCAGTAGGTGCCGGCCAGCGCCAGGCCCAGGCCCCACAGGGTCTCGGTGCGGCCCAGGTCCTTCAGCACCTCGGTGCCGAACAGCAGCAGCAGGCCCGCCAGGCCCAGGGCGCCGCCCAGCAGCACCCGGCCGGCCAGCGGCTTGCCCTGCAGCAGGCGGCCGTTCAGCGCGTTCCACAGCGGCGCCGTGGAGAAGCACACGGCCACCAGGCCGCTGGCGACGAAGCGGCTGGCGTGGAAGAAGCACAGGAAGTTCAGGCAGAACAGCAGCACGCCCTGGGCCAGCAGATGCGGCCAGACCGAGCGCGGCGGCAAGCGCCATTGGCGCCGCCAGGCCAGCCAGGCCATCAGGACCGCGGCGGCCAGCCAGAAGCGGTAGGCGATCGACCAGGGGATCGGCACCTCGCCGATCTGCAGCTTCAGCGCGATCCAGGTCGTGCCCCAGATCAGCACGGTCGAGACATAGAGCAGGGCGGTGGTGTGAGGCATGATGGCCGCAGTCTCGCGCGGCGGCGGTGGCCCGCGTGGCAGGAAATTGCGCTTATCTCGCGCCGGAGCGGCACGCCCGCGCGCGAAGCGCTAAGCTGGCGGCCCGATGATGAGCAGCAGCAGTCCGACAACATCCCCGGTCGATTTCGAGGTCTATGGCGAGATGCAGCGCTCGCGCGCGACCGCGCTGCGCGCGCTGCCGGTGGGCATGGACGGCGCCTGGCTGGTGCAATGGCGCAATGCCGATACCGTGGCCGAGTACCTGAGCCCGGAGCATCACACCCTGTCGCTCTACCTGGAGGGCGGCGAGGACGTGCGCTGCCGCGACGCGCTGGCCGCGCGCGGCGGGCCGGGCAGCCTGTGCAGCCTGCCGGCCGGGCATCGCTCCAGCTGGGAGGTCAACGGCCAGCTGCACCTGCTGCACCTGTACCTGCCGCGCCTGCCGCTGGCCGAGGCGGCGGAGCGCTGGTTCGATCTGGACCCGCGCCTGGCCACCCTGCAGGACCGCATCTATTTCGACGATCCGCTGCTGGCCGGCTGGGGCCGCGAGCTGGTGCGAATTGACTGGCAGGAGACCGATGCGCGCCTGCGCGTGCAGCACCTGGTGCTGCAGATGCAGGCGCGGCTGCTGCTGGACTACAGCGAGACGCAGCGCCGGCCCACAGCACCGCTGCGCGGCGGCCTGTCGCCGGCGGCACGGCGGCGGGTGCTGGACCGCATCGAGGCGGCCGGCCCCGGCGCGGCGCCGGGCCTGCCCGAGCTGGCCGCGGCGGCCTGCCTGTCGGAGTTCCACTTCGTGCGCATGTTCAAGGCCAGCTTCGGCCTGAGCCCGCATGCCTGGGTGATGCGGCGGCGCCTGGCCCAGGCACGGGCGCTGCTGGCCGGCGGCCGGCTGGGCCTGGCCGAGGTGGCGGCGCGGACCGGCTATGCGCACCTGAGCCATCTGAACGCGGCGCTGCGCCGCGCCGGGCTCGGTTCGGCGCAGCGTTACCGTCAGGCGGTCAGCGGCTGATCAGAAGTGCAGCCAGGCGGCGATGCCCAGTGCAACGCCGACGCCGCCGGCCAGCAGGGTCGCCCCTTCCATCCAGCGCTTCTTGGTCAAGAGGGTGATCGCGGCCAGCGCGATCGAGATCTGCAGCGCGGTGGTGGCCTGGGCCCAGCGGTGGTGCTGGTGCAGTTGCTCGTCGCTGCGCTGGTCCCAGGCGCTGGACTCCTGCTCCAGTGCCTCGGCCTTGCCCTTGATCTCGGCCTTTTCCTTCTTGTAGCGCTCGATCTCGTCCTGGTAGCGCGGCTTCTTGTCCTCGGCCACCAGCACCAGGGCCAGCTCGGCCAGGTTCTGCTTGCCGCTCTTGGCCTGGTAGTAGGCCCATTGGTTTGCGGCCTCGGTCTTCTTGATCGCGGCGTTGTTCTTGAACAGGCCGGCATTGGCCTGGGTGGCGCCGCCCATATAGGCGAAGAAGGCGCCGACCGTGGCCAGCACCGCGGTGATCACCGCCAGCTGGCCGGCCAGGCCCTTGGGTTCGTGCTGCGCCGCATGCTCCAGCTCATGGTCATGCGGGCCGTGGACATGAAAACCGCCACCTGACATCGGTGCGCTCCTTGCTGCTCTTTGATCGGGGGCTCACATTGTGCCCGGGCGATCTTTCGGTTCCGTTTCGGTGCGCTTGCGGAACAGCGCGGCGCGCGCCAGCAGGGTGGTGGTGACCGGCGCGGTGACGGCCAGCAGCAGGATGATCAGCCAGCTCTGCAGCTCGAGCCGGCCATGGTGCAGCGAGAAATAGAGGATGGAGGCCAGCGCGACCGCCCAGACGCCCAGCGCCGCGGTGATCGCCGGTGCATGCATGCGCGAGAAGAAGTTGGGCAGGCGGTGCAGGCCCAGGGCGCTGATCAGTGCCAGCACGCCGCTGAGCAGCAGCAGCGCGCCGACCAGGATCTCGGCCCACAGCGGCAGCGGCGTCATTCGATCACCTCGCCGCGCAGCAGGAACTTGGCCAGCGCCGCCGAGCCGATGAAGCCGAACAGGCCGATCAGCAGCGCCGCCTCGAAATACATCTGGCTGCTGTAGCGGATGCCCAGCACCAGCACCAGGAGCATGCCGAGGATGTAGAGAAAGTCCAGCGCCAGCACCCGGTCCTGGGCCGAGGGTCCGCGCAGCAGGCGCAGGGCGGTCAGCACCATCGCCAGGGTGTAGCAGGCCAGGGTGGCGAAGATCGCACCGGCCAGGATCGGGCTCGTGCTCAGCGTCGTCATGCTTCGAAGATCTCCAGCAGGGGTTGCTCGTAGCGCTGCTTGTACTGGGCGATGAAGTCGGCCTCCTCGCCCTGCAGGTCGAACACATGCAGCAGCAGCGAGCTGCGGTCGGCCGCCAGCTCGCTCCAGACGGTGCCGGGCACCGCGGTCGTGATCACCGCCAGCGCCGCCAGCGCATGGGCGTCGCGCAGCGCCAGCGGGATGCGCACGAAGCGTCCGTTGGGCGGCCGCCGGCGCCCGGCCAGCACGCCGCGCGCGACCTGCAGGGCCGAGCTCTGCACATCGCCGCCCACCGTCAGGATCAGCCGCGCCAGCACCCACGGGCGCCGCACCGCGCCGCGCTGCGGCCGCAGCGGCGCGCTCAAGAGCGGCATCAGGATCGCCAGCAGCAGCGCGATCAGCAGATGGCCGGGCGAGGGCTGGTTCAGCAGCAGCCACAGGGCCGCCAGCGCGGCGGACAGCAGCGGGTTCGGGAACAGGCGCTTCATCATGGGGTCGGGCCTTGCTGCTGTTGCTGCGGGGCGCGCGGCGGCGGCACCGGCTGGGTCGACAGCACCGCCTCGATATAGGCGCGCGGCCCGTGCAGCGCGGCCGCGGCGGCATCGGTGTAACGCAGCACCGGGCCGGCCTGCCAGGCCAGCACCGCGCAGCCGGCCAGCAGCAGCAGGATCGGCAGGCATTCGATCACGCGCAACTTGGGCGCCGGGCGCTGCTGCGGCGCCCAGAAATAGCGGATGCCGATGCGCGACAGCGCGATCGTCGCGGCCAGGCCCGAGCCGATCAGGAGCGCCAGCAGGGTCCAGGCGCTGGCGCCGATCGGCGCCGCGGCGGACGCGGCCCCCAGGCCGGCGGGGTTCAGCAGCGCGGACAGCAGCGCGAACTTGGCGACGAAGCCCGACAGCGGCGGCAGCCCGGTGACCAGTAGGGTGCAGACGATGAAGGACAAGCCCAGGAAGGCCATCGCGGCGGGAATGGCGCGGCCGATCAGGGCCTGCTCCTCGTCGTCCAGGTTCACGCCCTCGGGCATGGCGCCCGGCAGGTCCAGCAGATCATCGTCCTCGGGGCGGGCCAGCATGGCCTCGTCCTCGACCTCGCGCGAGCGCTCGATCAGCTCGACCAGCAGGAACAGTGCGCTCACCGCCAGGGTCGAGCTGAGCAGGTAGAACAGCGCGCCGCCGGTCACCGAGGTCTGATGCATGCCGACCGCGGTCAGCAGGGTGCCGGCCGAGACGATGATCGAATAGGCCGCGAGCCGGCCCGGATGCTGGCTGGCCAGCGCGCCGATCGCGCCGAAGGCCAGGGTCGCCAGGCCGCCCCAGACCAGCACCGGACCGCCGAAGGGCAGCAGGGCCGCGCCATCGGGGCCGAGGCCGGCCGGAAAGAACAGGGTCCACAACCGCAGCACCGCATACAGCCCGACCTTGGTCATGATCGCGAACAGCGCCGCCACCGGCGCGCTGGCGGCCGAGTAGGCCGGCACCAGCCAGAAGCTCAGCGGCCACATCGCGGCCTTGATCAGGAAGGCCATGCCCAGCAGGGCTGCGCCGGCATGCATCAGGCCGCGGTCGGCGCTCGGGATCTGCGCCAGCTTATGCGCCATGTCGGCCATGTTCAGGGTGCCGGTGACGCCGTACAGCAGCGCGGTGCCGAGCAGGAACAGCGAGGAGGCCAGCAGGTTGATCGCGATGTAGTGCAGGCCGGCGCCGACGCGCGCGCGGCCCGAGCCATGCAGCAGCAGGCCGTAGGAGGCGACCAGCATCACCTCGAAGAACACGAACAGATTGAACAGGTCGCCGGTTAGGAAGGCGCCGTTCAGGCCCATCAGCTGGATCTGGAACAGCGGATGGAAATGCACGCCGGCGCGGTGCCAGCGCGCCAGCGCGAACAGCGCCGCGGCCAGGCCCACGCCGGCGGCCAGCAGCAGCAAGAGGCTGGAGAGCCGGTCCGCCACCAGCACGATGCCATAGGGCACCGGCCAGTTCGAGGGCAGGTACACGCCATAGGCCAGCGGCCCCGGCTGCGCATCGACCCACAGCAGCAGGGCCAGCGCGATGCCCAGGCCCGCCAGGCAGGACAGGATGTTCAGCGCCGCCTTGGACTTGCGCCGCTTCTCGCCCAGCAGCAGCATCAGCGCCGCCGTCAGCATCGGCAGCAGGATGGGTGCGATCACCAGATGCGGCATCAGCACCGCGTCGATCCAGGCCGTCATCGCGCGCCACCTTCCTGCTCGTCATTCTCGCGGCCGTCCACATGGTCGGTGCCGGACAGGCCGCGCGAGGCCAGCAGCACGACCAGGAACAGCGCGGTGGTGGCGAAGCCGATCACGATCGCGGTCAGCACCAGGGCCTGCGGCATCGGGTCGGTGTAGTTCTCCAGGTTGGCGGTCAGGCCTTGTCGCACGATCGGCTCCTCGCCGATCGACAGGCTGCCGGTGGCGAAGATGAACAGGTTGACCGCATAGGACAGCAGGGACAGGCCCATCAGCACCTGGAAGGTGCGCGGGCGCAGCAGCAGCCAGACGCCGGCGCCGCCGAGCACGCCAATGGCCAGGGCGAGCACGATCTCCATCAGTCGTCCCCTCCGGGCTGAGCGGCCGGCTTGGGCCGGCGCAGCGACTGGTGGGCCAGCGCGGTCAGGATCAGCAGCACGGCACCGACGACCGCGGCGAACACGCCGATGTCGAAGAAGGTGGCGCTGGCGAAATGCATCTCCCCGATCAGCGGCAGGCTCATATGGACGGTATGGGTGGTCAGGAAGGGATAGCCGAGGAACCAGGCGCCGACGCCGGTGGCGAGCGCGCACAGCAGGCCCAGCGCGATCCAGCGCGCCGGGTAGACGCGCAGCCGCGCCTCCACCCAATGCGTGCCCGAGACCATGTACTGGGCGATGAAGGCGGTGGCCACCACCAGGCCGGCGACGAAGCCGCCGCCCGGCTCGTTGTGGCCGCGCAGGAACAGATGCACCGCCACCACCCAGGCCACCGGCAGCAGCAGGCGCACCAGCACCGCCGGCACCAGCAGATAGCCGTAGGCGGTGTCGCGCGCGGTGCGCGGGTTCAGCAGGTCGCTCTGGGCATCGGCCGGCACGGCCTGTTGCTGGCGCGGCGCCTGCACCGCCTCGCGCGGCGGCCGGAAGCGGCGCAGCAGCGCATAGATGGTCAGGCCCACCGCGCCCAGCACGGTGATCTCGCCCAGGGTGTCGAAGCCGCGGAAGTCGACCAGCATCACGTTGACGATATTGCTGCCGCCGCCCTCGGGCAGGGCCTTCTCGATGAAGAAGGGCGAGATGCTCTGCGGTGCGGGCCGGGTCATCATCGCGTAGGCCAGCACCGCCAGGCCGGTGCCGCTGAGCAGGGCCAGGCCCAGGTCGCGCGCGCGCCGGCCGAGGTTGCGCGGGCTGTCGTCGCCATAGCGCTCGATGCGCTTGGGCAGCCAGCGCAGGCCCAGCAGGAACAGCACCGTGGTGACGAACTCGACCGCCAGCTGGGTCAGCGCCAGGTCGGGCGCGGAGAACCAGATGAAGGTCAGGCAGGTCACCAGGCCGGCCACGCCCATCATCATCAGGGCCGCCAGGCGGTGGTACTTGGCCTGCACCGCCGCGCCGATCGCGCAGGCGCCGCCGACCAGCCACAGCACCGCGAACACCGGCGACAGCGGCACGCGCGGCCGGTCGCCCCAGGTGAGGCCCGCGCCGTCCGGCCCGCGCAGCGCCAGCAGCGTCACCGCGGACGCGCCCAGCAGCACCCAGAACAGCTGGGTCTGCAGGCGCCGCGTGCTCAAGCGCCGGCGCAGCGCGCGCGCCAGGGCGCTCAAGGCGGCGATCAGGCGCTCGAACTGGCGCTGGCCGTCCAGATGGTGGATCAGCGGCGTCAGCTCGAAGCGGCCCTGTTCCAGCTGGCGGCGCAGCGCCAGGTACAGGCCGATGCCGCCGGCCAGCGCCACCAGGCTCATCACCAGCGGCAGGTTGAAGCCATGCCACAGCGCCAGGCTGTACTCGGGCAGCGCACTGCCACCGACCACCGGCCGCGCCGCGGCCGCCAGCAGCGGGCCGACCGACTGCGCCGGCGCGATGCCCACCACCAGGCAGGCCAACACCAGCAGGGCCACCGGCAGCATCATCCAGCGGGTCGGGTCATGCGGCTGGCGGGGCAGCTCGTCGGTCTGGGTCGGGCCGCAGAAGATGTCGAAACTGAAGCGCAGCGAATACACCACCGCGAACACGCCGGCCAGGGTGGCGGCCAGCGGCAGGCCATGCTCGACCCAGGGCAGGGAGTTGATGTAGACCGTCTCGGCGAAGAACATCTCCTTGGACAGGAAGCCGTTCAGCAGCGGCACGCCGGCCATCGCGGCGCTGGCCACCATCGCCAGGGTGCCGGTGATCGGCATCAGGCGGAACAGGC
The DNA here is from genome assembly GCF_015624425.1 of Roseateles sp. DAIF2. Lineage (NCBI taxonomy): Bacteria > Pseudomonadati > Pseudomonadota > Betaproteobacteria > Burkholderiales > Sphaerotilaceae > Roseateles > Roseateles sp. DAIF2. The sequence continues at coordinate 3,043,747 of NZ_CP049919.1, forward strand.
CGTCCAGGCGGCGGATGTCGCGCGTGCCGGTCTCGTGGTCAACGATGCCGGCGGCCATGAACAGCGAGGCCTTGAAGGTCGCGTGGTTCATGATGTGGAACACGGCCGCGACCGCGGCCAGCGGGCTGTTCAAGCCCAGCAGCAGGGTGATCAGGCCCAGGTGGCTGATGGTGGAATAGGCCAGCACGCCCTTCAGGTCGTTCTGGAACATCGCCGCATAGGCGCCCAGCAGCAGGGTCGCGAGGCCCGCACCGCCGACGATCCAGAACCATTGCTCGCTACCCGCGAGTGCCGGCCACAGCCGCGCCAGCAGGAACACGCCGGCCTTCACCATCGTGGCCGAATGCAGATAGGCCGAGACCGGCGTCGGCGCCGCCATCGCATGTGGCAGCCAGAAGTGAAAGGGGAACTGCGCGCTCTTGCTCAAGGCGCCCAGCAGCACCAGGACCAGGGCCGGCGTGTACAGCGCATGGGCGCGGATCTGCTCGCCGGCGGCCAGCACCGCGTCGAGCTCGTAGCTGCCGACGATATGGCCCAGCAGCAGCACGCCGGCCAGCAGGCACAGGCCGCCGGTGCCGGTCACCGTCAGCGCCATGCGGGCGCCGCGGCGCGCGTCGCGCCGGTGGTGCCAGTAGCCGATCAGCAGGAAGGAGAACAGGCTGGTCAGCTCCCAGAAGAACACCAGCTGGATCAGGTTGCCCGACAGCACCACGCCCAGCATCGCGCCCATGAAGGCGAGGAAGGCGGAGTAAAAGCGCGCCATCGGGTCGGTGGGCGACATGTAATAGCGCGCATAGATCACGACCAAGAGGCCGATGCCCAGCACCAGCATCGCGAACATCCAGGCGAAGCCGTCGACGCGCGCCACCCAGTTGATGCCAAGGCTGAGCAGCCAGACCGCCTCCTCGCGGATCACGCCGCCGGCGCTGACCTCGGGCCACAGCATCGCCATGCCGACCAGGCCGGCGAGCGCGACCAGGCCGGCCAGGGTCGATTCGGCGTTGCGGGCATTGGTCGGCAGCAGCACGGCCAGAGCCGCGCCGAGCAGGGGCAGGGCGATCAGGAGGAACAGGGACATGGGCCCCGAGTTTAAGGGTCACTTTTGTCACCCCCGCCGCGAGGCGTTGCGCTATGCGCCGCGGCGTGCCCCGACTCGATCCCGGTCGCGCAACGCGCGGCTCACAGCCCCCGCTCGCGCAGCCAGCGCTCCGTCGGTACGGGCTCGGGGCCGCCGGCGGCCTTCAGCGCCTCCAGCACGCGGTAGCGGCTCTCGATGCCGACCAGCATCAGCACCCGCCGGCCGCGCTGCGCTTCTCGCAGCACCTCGAGCAGGCGCTCGGCATGGTGGCGGTCCCATTGCTCCTGCAGGCGGCCGACCTCGCCACCGACCAGGCCCTCCTCGAGTTCGCGCAGCCCGGCGATCATGCGGTCGGTGCGCTCGCTGTTGACGTCGGCGGCCGAGGCCCAGCCGGCGGCCAGCGCCTGGTAGGCGGCGGCCTTCAATGCGTCGAGCGCCTTGGCGCCGACCGGGTTGCCGTCGCCGAAGGCCTTGTAGGCGCGGCCGGCACCGCCGCTCAGCTCGGTGAACAGCGGCTCGTCGGGCTCGGAGGCGTAGGCCTTGGCGCCGGTGGCGTCGAGATAGGGAAAGATCAGCTCGAGGTATTCGATCTTGCCGGGCCAGACCTTGCGGGTCCTGAGCTCGGTCGGCGTGACGTCCAGCACCAGCGCGTCCGGCTTGACCGCCTCGACGACCCGCCGCAGCGCGGGGAGGCCGTAGTTCGGCGCCAGCTTGTGGCGCGAATAGAGCGTGGAGATGACGAACAGCTCGGCCGGGCCGCTGTTCGCCAGGGCCGCCGGCCAGGGGCTGGCCGCCGCGGAACTGGCCGCCAGCAACCGGACCAGCCGCCGGCGTGACCAGCTGTCGCTAATCCCGTCGTTCATCATCGTCATGTCCGGCCCTTTTGTTGTGTCTGGGGTGGCGGACTGTAGGCAAAGGCGCGCCGGCCGGCTGCCCCGATGCGACGGACTCGGGCGGCCGCCGACGAAGCGGGGCCTGGCGGGATGAAGCTGAAGCGGAAGCGAGCGAGTGGACGGCGGCTGCTCAGCGGCGCTCGTAATCGACGAAGGCGTAGTCCCAGCCATGGCCGCGCTCGGCCGGGCTGTGATGGACCGTGCGCGCGGTTTCGACAAAGTCCGCCCGCGGCCAGGCGGGGAAGAAGGCGTCGGCGCCGTCGAACCGGGTATCCAGCTCGGTCAGCAGCAGGCGGTCGGCGCGGGGCAGGGCCAGCGCGTAGATCTCGGCGCCGCCCATCACGAAGACCTCGGGCACCTTGTCGCCGGCGCAGGCCGCCAGCGCGGCCTCCAGCGAGGTGAAGGCCTCGGCCCCGTCCAGCACCAGGCCGCTCTGGCGGCTCAGCACCAGGTTGCGGCGGCCGACCAGGGGGCGGAACTTGGCCGGGATCGAGTCCCAGGTCTTGCGCCCCATGATGACCGGATGGCCCAGCGTCAGCGCCTTGAAGCGCGCCATGTCCTCGGGGATGCGGGCCAGCAGCTCGTTGCCGCGGCCGATGCCGCCATCGCGCGCGACGGCGGCGATCAGGGACACCTTCATCATCATCATGCTCAGACCGCCACCGGCGCCTTGATCGGCGCGTGGTGCTGGTAGTCCTGCAGCTCGAAGTCCTCGAACTCGTAGTCGAAGATCGAGGCCGGGCGACGCTTGATCAGCATCTTCGGGTAGGCGAAGGGCTGGCGCGCCAGCTGGGTCTGCACCTGCTCGAAATGGTTGCTGTAGATATGGCAGTCGCCGCCGGTCCAGACAAAGTCGCCCAGCTCCAGATCGCATTGCTGGGCCAGCATCTGGGTCAGCAGCGCATAGCTGGCGATGTTGAAGGGCACACCCAGGAAGATGTCGGCGCTGCGCTGGTAGAGCTGGCAGGACAGCCGGCCCTCGGCCACGTAGAACTGGAAGAAGGCATGGCAGGGCATCAGGGCCATCTTGCCCAGGTCGGCCACGTTCCAGGCGCTGACGATGATGCGGCGCGAATCGGGATTGCTCTTGAGAGTCTTCACGACCTCGGCGATCTGGTCGATATGGCCGCCGTCGGGTGTCGGCCAGCTGCGCCATTGCACGCCGTAGACCGGGCCCAGGTCGCCGTCCGCGCCCGCCCACTCGTCCCAGATCGTGCAGCCGCGCTCCTGCAGCCATTTGACATTGGAGTCGCCGCGCAGGAACCACAGCAGTTCCAGGATGATGGACTTCAGGTGCACCTTCTTGGTCGTGACCAACGGGAAGCCCTGGCGCAGGTCGAAGCGCATCTGGTGGCCGAACACGCTGCGCGTGCCGGTGCCGGTGCGGTCGGTCTTGCCGACGCCATGCTCGTAGACATGGCGCATGAAATCTTCGTACTGGGAGGAGGAAGGGGCGGGGGCTGCGCTGCTCATGGGCGGGACTCTAGGGCGGTCTGTCGGGCGGGCAGCGCGGGGCGCACCGAGCACGCTCCGGCTACCGCATGCAGCTGGGCCGCCGCAGGTGTCACGTCGGCTTCAGGCCGGGCAGACGACGTGAGGCCGCCGTCATTCGACGGCCGCAGGCTCGTTGTTCTCCTCCGTGAGCCGCTCCGGCTCCGTGGTGTGGAGGATTTCCTTCAGAACGGAGGTGGCGTAGGTCCCGGCGGGCAAGGAGAAGGTGAGCACCAGTTGATCGGCCTGCGGCCATTCCCATGCCATCTCCACCGGGCTCGCCACCAGGGCGCGGCGCTCCTGATCCAGGCCTGCGTGCTCCATGCCGTCGCACAGAATGGCGTGACGCTCGGCCACGCTGTTCTCCAGGGCCTGCGCCTGATCGCTGGTGCTCACGCGGCCCCGTCCCCAGAGCGGTCCGGTGGGCCGGCCCGCCTCGTCCATCACGTCACCGGCCAGGGTCTTGCCCCAGAGCCCCTGCTGGATCCGCAGCGCCAGCACCTCATTGAAGACCAGGGAGCGCACTGCCGACAGGTAGAGGCCCTTCTTCTTCGGGTTGCGCACGCGGATCTCGCGCGCCAGCATGGCCCGACCCTGCTCGACGTTGCCGCCGTCATGGCCGAAACGCTGGGCGCCGAAGTAGTTGGGAACGCCCTGCGACGCCACGAGCTTGAGATTGGCCTCGATGGCGTCGCGGTCGCCTGCCACGTCCCGCAGCACGATGCGGAATCGGTTGCCCTGCAGATCGCCGCGGCGCAGCTTCTTCAGGTGGCGGGCCTGGCTCAGCACCTTGAATTCCGGATGCTGGAGCTGGGTCAGGTCGGGCGTCTCGCCCTTGGGCAGGTGGATGCTGAACCACTGACGGGTGATGGCGTAGCGATCCTTGAGGCCGGCAAAGCCCACGTCCCGTTCCTGCACGCCGGTGGCGTCGGCCAGCTGCAGCGCAATGTAGGCGGTGTTGGCCCCGTTCTTCTCGATGTCCACCCACAGGTGTTCGCCCTCACCGGAGGGCAGCTGCAGCGGTAGCTCGGTCACGATGAAATCCTCGTTGAGGAATTTCAGGGTGGCGCTGGCGCCGCTGGCCGGATAGGCATTGGGCCACTGCGGCAGGGTCGTGTATTGAGGAGAAGGAGCGTCGGTCATGAACGGAATGAGGGGGCTTACGTAGGGCGCCGGCTGCGGATCGGGGCAGGCTGTCGAGCCGATCAGTGGGGCAGTCCAGTCGACGATTCTCCCTTACCTGCCTACCCGCAAGCCTTGGTGTGGCGTCAATGAATGAATGCGACTTCGATGGGGCGTGTTGCGCGCTGGGTCAGACGGCTCCCGGATGGCGCTGTCAACTCGCAGGCCCGGTCGGTACTGAAGTTAGCATCCTTCTGGTGCGAGGACCGTTTAAGGCTGTAAGCAGTCAGCCACGAATGCCCGCCTTGATGCCGGCCGGAGTGTTGTTGCGACTCGAGCAGCCGGCGAGTCTATGGTACTGCTTTAAGTCATTGGGTTGGCACCCCCGGCAGCCAGTCATTGCCGCGATACCAAGCGACCGTATCGGCTATGGTCTGCTCAATCGGCCGAAACTTCAGTTGAAGTTGCTGTTCGCTCTTTGCGTGATTGAAATGGCTGCGCCCTGCTTCCTTGCGCATGAGCCGCACAGTAGCCAGGCTGAGCAAGATGGGCTTGCCGCTGATCCGCGCGTAGAGTTCCTGCGCCGCCGCCAAGAGATACAAGAGCGGAAAGGGCAAATTGCGTGTCGGCGTCTTGATGCCCGCGATCTTTCCCACTAGGGGCACCAGTTCCTGCATCGTCATGTGGCGGCCGGCTGCCAGATAGCGTTCGCCACGCTGCCCGTTCTCCGCAGCCGAAATCTGCGCCCTCGCCACGTCGCGAGCATCGACAACAGAAAAGCTGCCAGGCAGCAATCCAGGAAGTTTTCCAAGCACCACATCGTTGACAAATTGTCCTGATGAAGTGGGGCCGATATCAGCTGGGCCCCACATCCATCCTGGCAAGACAAAGCTTGCGTGCATGTCCGGGTGCGTCGCAAGAAAGTCCAGCACGACTTGATCGGCCAATATCTTGCTGCGGTAGTAGTCGTCTTCGGCATCGGCCAAGTCGCGCAGACAGGTTTCGTCAATGGGCGCGCCCGGCTCGCCGTTCAGCACCGCTATCGACGATGTCTGGATGAAGCGTCGGACACCGGCGCGGTAAGCCTGCTCGATGAGTTGCTGTGTGCCGTCCACATTGATGCGTTTGAGTTCTTCCCAGTGGCTGCCGCCCTTGAAGTTGTCCCGGAAGAACGCGGCCGTGTGGAACACCGCGTCACATCCTTGGAGGGCGTCAGAGAAGGCCGGTACATCCGCCATGTCGCCCAACACCAATTCGACGTCTTCCACCCCTGCAAACTGTTGCTGACCTTTGCTCATCGAGCGGGCAAGCGCCTTGACGGAGACGCCTCGGGCGACCAACTCGCGCACAAGGTTGTTGCCTAGAAGCCCGGTGGCACCGGTGACAAACGCGGACCTCAGGCCCCTGGATGTTTTCATGTCAATCGAACTTTAAAGATCAAGTGATATTCAATGTACCTCGGCAAATTTGAAATATCAAGTGATATGCGATAGTTCTGCGCTCAGCCTGCGTTCGCAAGCAAGAGACCGCCAACTGCTATCCAGAATTCGTGTGATATCTTTCCGGCATGAGTTCAAGCACGGCAAGAAAGCGCCTGACCCGCGAGGAAAGCCGGGCGCAGACCCGCGAGCGCCTGATCGACACTGCGCAGCACTTGTTTGTGTCGAACGGGTATGGGGGCGCGTCGATCCGCGACATTGCGGACAAGGCGGGCTACTCCCAAGGTGCCTTCTACTCGAACTTCTCGAGCAAGGAGGACGTGCTCCTGGAGTTGCTGCGACGTCATATGGAAGCGGAAGCGACGCAGCTGTCCCGAGTCATGGGCAATGACGGGCAAGACTCCGAGCAAATGCTTGCCGAACTGGATGCCTGGGCTTCCACGCTCAATCACGATGCCGATTGGTGCATGCTTTCCATCGAACTGCAGTTGCATGCCAACCGTAGTCAGGCATTCGCTGTGGAGTTCCAGAAGGTGTGGGACCAACACCGGTCTGAGCTCGGCAGCGTGATCGGCCAGTTGTTCAACAAGCTCGGGCGAACTCCCCCTGCCGCGCCCGATGAACTGGCAGCGGCCTTCATGGCACTGTCGCATGGGTTGGCACTACAGCGGACAAGCACCCGCCCAGCCGCCTCGGGGCGGCTGATCATGGCGTTCCTCCGCGGACTGATCGCAACTGCAGAGGATCGGGGTGTTGATCCCATCAAAAAGTGACCCCGGAGCCGCCAGCATTTCCATCAAGACCTGTACTTCGACCCTCGACGACTCCCGGGCGCTCTGGAGCGGGTCTCTGCCCGCTGGGCACTCCATACGATGGATTTGCTACAGGGTGCACGGGCGTTGCGGCCCGCACGCTGCCCGCTCGAGTGGCCGCGCGGCGCGAGCTGCTGGCGATGACTGTAGACCGTTGAAGGCTGTGAGCGGTCATGCTCCCGGTGCAAGTTGAACTGCACGATGTGGCCCCGCAATTGCAGAACCGCGCTGCCGATCACGTCGTTGAGTGTTCGTTGGCTCTGCCCAGCGGTCATCTTCAAGTCCACGAGTGCACCGGCGGCGCTGTTCTGAAGTTGAACGGCAGCTTTCGGGCACCGAGTTCGAGCAAGCGAGAGACCGTAGGCGCTGCGAAGCCGTAATTCCTCTCTAGGATGACGGGCGCCGTTCGAATCGTAGGGGCTGAGTGGCAGCAGGCTCCAAGATTGGCATTGAAGGATGATGTCCGCGGCTCTTATCGGCGACCACGCCCGACCGGGCTCTTGACGGCGATTCACCGGGCCTCCAGGCAAAATCCGGATGATCGGGGCGAGCCTGGCGTCAGGCCTGCCGGGAAGCCCACCTTGAAGAATGGAGCAGCATCAATGGCACTGACGAAGAAGGGCGAGTTCTGGTACGGGACGACGTCAGGCGACACCCAGGCCGAGCTGCGCAGCTACAGCATTGCGAATCGCCATGAGGCCGTCCGGTTTGCCGCGTCCAAATGCGATTGCGGGTGCCGGACCTTCGCGCTGCGGACCGATGAAGCAGCCGGCGTGGCCATCCGCACCTGCACCGACTGTGGGCAGGAACACCCGATGGGCGACAGCGCGGACTACGTTGAAGAAGCCGTGCCCGAGACGCACGAGTGCGTGTGCGAGAACGAGGTGTTCGAGTTGATGTCCGGCGTCTCCGTCTACGAGGGCACGCATGACGTGCGCTGGTACTACATTGCCTGCCGCTGCGTGGAATGCAATCTGGTCGGGGTCTTCGCAGACTGGAAGTGCGAAGCGGGTGATGCGGCGGCCTTCCTCGCCAAGGTCTGAGCGGCATCCTCCCCCCCCCCCCGCAGAGATCAGGCTCGCAGGCTTGGGGGTCCCCCTATCCGAAAGCCGCCGTTGACGTCTGGCCGTTCCCGGCCGCCCCGCGACGGTGGCAGGCGCTGGGTGCACGGCATGGAATGCAACTGATGGGCTCATCCCCGGGAACCTCCCTCGCGCTGGCGTACGATCACATGCCGTCATGTGGCGGACTAACGTGGAAGAACATGGCAGACGTTGATGTTGGGAAGATGTCGTATGCCGAGCTGGTCTCGCTGAGGACCAGGCTTGAGCAGGAGATCGAGGGCAAGCGCGATGAGGAGCTGAAGATCCTGGCGGACGGCTATGCCAAGAAGCTGCAAGCCGCTGGATTCAGCGTCGAAGAGGGCATCAAGGCCTTGCTTCCTTACACCGAGGCGAAGCAACGCGGCAGCACCACTGCATCGACATCGCAGGCGCGTGTTCTCTATCGTGACCCTGCCAACCCGGAGAACACCTGGAGCGGCCGTGGTCAGCCCGCCAGGTGGCTGAGCCAGTACGTGGCCGCCGGCCGACAGCGTGAAGAGTTCCGGGTCGAGTCCTGATCGAGGCGGACAGATTGCCTGCAGGCAGCCACCGTAAGCAGCGGCGCCGGCGATCAGCAGGCGCGGCTGTTTATGGGCGTCAGCCCCCCTCAAACTGCAACGCCGCCAGCCGCGCATACAGCCCGCCCTTGGCCTGTAGCTCCGCATGCGTGCCGCTCTCAACGATGCGGCCATGCTCCATCACGACGATGCGGTCGGCGCGCTGCACGGTGGCCAGGCGGTGGGCGATCACCAGGGTCGTGCGGCCGCGCATCGCGGCCTCCAGCGCGGCCTGGACCATGCGTTCGCTCTCGGCATCGAGCGCGCTGGTGGCCTCGTCGAGCAGCAGCAGCGGCGGGTTTTTCAGGATCGCGCGGGCGATGCTGATGCGCTGGCGCTGGCCGCCGGAGAGGCGCACGCCGCGCTCACCCAGGAAGGTGCGGTAGCCCTCGGGCAGTTTTTCGATGAAGTCATGCGCAAAGGCGGCGCGCGCGGCGGCGAAGACTTCCGCGTCGCTGGCCTCGGGCCGGCCGTAACGGATGTTCTCCAGCGCATTGGCCGAGAAGATCACGCTGTCCTGCGGCACCAGCGCGATGCGTTGGCGTAACTCGTGCAGCGAGGCCTGGCGCACCGGCACGCCGTCGAGCCGGATCTCGCCCTGCTGCGCGTCGTAAAAGCGCAGCAGCAACTGGAACACCGTGCTCTTGCCGGCGCCGCTGGGGCCGACCAGGGCCACGGTCTCGCCGGGGCGGACCTGCAGCGAGAAGTCGTCCAGCGCCGCCTGCAGCGGCCGCGAGGGGTAGTGGAACTTGAGGCCCTGCAACGCCAGCGCCGAGCCGCCGCTGGCCGGCGGCAGGGCCAGCGGCGCGGCCGGTTCGGCCACCGGCGAGCGGGTCGCCAGCAGCTCCATCAAGCGCTCGGTGGCGCCGGCGGCGCGCAGGATCTCGCCCCAGACCTCGGCCAGCACCGCGACGCTGCTGACCAGCAGGGTCACATAGACGACGGTCTGACCCAGATGGCCGGCGCTGATCTTGCCGGCCAGCACCGCCTGCGTGCCCTGATACAGGCCCCACAGCAGGGCGCCGAAGGTGGCGGTGATGATGAAGGCCACCAGGGCCGAGCGCACCCGGGTGCGCTTGCGCGCGGTGTCGAAGGCGGCCTCGCTGGCGCGCGCGAAGCGCCGGTCCTCGGCCTGCTCCTGCGTGTAGCTCTGCACCACCGGCACCGCGTTCAACACCTCGGCCGCGATCGCGCTGGTGTCGGCGACCCGGTCCTGGCTGGCGCGCGAGAGGCGCCGCACGCGCCGCCCGAAATAGATCGCCGGCGCCACCACCAGCAGCAGCAGGCCCAGCACCTGGCCCATCACCCAGGGGTTGGTGACGATCAGCATCAGCAGCGCGCCCAGGCCCATCACGCTGTTGCGCAGGCCCATCGACAGGCTGGAGCCGACCACCGTCTGCACCACCGTGGTGTCGGTCGTGATGCGGCTCAGCACCTCGCCGGTCTGGGTGTGCTCGAAGAACTCGGGGCTCTGCCGCAGCACATGGCCGTAGACCGCCTGGCGCAGGTCCGCGCTGACCCGCTCGCCCAGCCAGGTGACGGCATAGAAACGCGCCGCCGAGAACAGGCCCAGCGCCGCGCCGACCGCGAACAGCGCCAGGAAATGGCCGCGCAGCGCCAGCACGCGCTGGCCCGGATCGGCGGCGATGAAGCCCTGGTCGATCAGGCCCTTGAGCGCCAGCGGGAAGGCCAGGGTGGCCAGCGCCGCCAGCAGCAGGAACACGAAGGCCAGACCGATGCGCCCGCGATAGGGCTTCAGAAAGGGCCACAGCCCGGACAGGGAGCGGGGCCGCCCCACAGGCGCGGCATTGCTGCTGCTACTGCTAATGCTGGACGACGGGGAAGGGCGGGTGTCGGCGGCTGGCATCGGGTCAGTGTAGCAATAACTGCCTTGACAATTATTGCCTAGGCAAATAAATTGAAGCCATGTCCGCAAAACAAGATGCCGCGCCGCCGCCGGCCGATTTCTACAACGCCGCCAGCTATGCCCCGGGCGAAAGCCTGGGCTGGCTGGTCAAGCGGGTGCAGCAGTCCATCGTCCATCAGGCCGACAAGCGCCTGGGCGAGCATGGCCTGACGCATGCGCAATGGGGCCCGCTGATCCGCCTGTTCTTTCTGGGCGCCTGCCCGGCCGCGCAACTGGCCGCCGACCTGGGGCTGGACGCCGGGGCGTTGACCCGGCTGCTGGACCGGCTGGAGGCCAAGGGCCTGGTGCAGCGCGATCGCTCCAGCAGCGACCGACGCGTGGTGCTGATCACCCTGACCGATGCCGGCCGGGGCCTGACGGACATCCTGCCGGCCGTGCTGTCCGACATCTTCAACGCCCATCTGGCCGGCTTCAGCCGCGAGGAATGGCAGACCCTGATGAGCCTGCTGCGCCGCATGCTGGCCAATGGCGAGGCGCTGCGCGCCGCGGAGAACAGCAGCAGTAATAACAACGACTGATCCGACCTTCGTCCTCACATTCATGCAAGACCACAAGAAACCAAAAGCCAGCAAGACCTGGCTGGCCCTGCTGGCCGCTCTGGCGCTCGCCGCCTGCGCGCCGATCCCCAGGCTGGCCGAGCCGGCCCGGCCGCTGCAGGGCGCCGAGCTGGGCCTGCGCGAGCCCTCGCCGGCCGCACCGGCCGCACCGGCCCTGGCCGCCGACTGGTGGCGCGCCTATGGCGACGCCGAGCTGGACGCCCTGATGCAGCGCGCGCTGGCCCAGCACCCGAGCCTGGCCCAGGCGCAGGCCCGCATCGCCCGCGCCGCCGCCGCGATCGAGAACGCCGAGGCGGCCGAGCGCCCGGTGTTCGGCATCAGCGCCGACGCCACCCGCCAGCGCTATACCGAGCATGGCCTGGTGCCGCCGCCGATCGCCGGCAGCGTGCGCACCAATGCCACCCTGCAGGCCGGCATCAGCTATGACTGGGACTTCTTCGGCCGCCATGCCGCCGCGCTGCAGGCCGCGCTGGGCAATGAGCGCGCGGCCCGCGCCGATGCGGCCGCCGCGCGGCTGAACCTGTCGGCCGCGATCGCGCGCGGCTGGCTGGACCTGGCGCGCGCGCTGGCCCAGCGCGAGCTGCTGGCCGAGCAACTGCGCCAGGGCGAGCAGTCGCTGGCCCTGGTGCGCCAGCGCGTCGCGGCCGGCCTGGACGGCGCGCCGCAGCTGCGCAGCGCCGAAACCCCGCTGCCCGAGCTGCGCCGGCAAGACCTGGCCCTGCAGGCCCAGGCCGAGCTGCTGCGCCACCAACTGGCCGCGCTGAGCGCCCAGCCGGCCGAGGCGCTGGCCAGCGTGCGGCCGCGCCTGCCGCGGCCCCTGGCGCTGGACGCCGAGGCGCAGCTGGGCGTGGACCTGCTGGGGCGCCGGCCCGATGTGGCGGCGGCGCGCTGGCGCGTCGAGGCGACGACGCAGAACGTCGCCGAGGCGCGCGCACAGTTCTATCCCAATGTGACCCTGAGCGCCTTCGCCGGCTTCAGCTCGCTGGGCTTGGACCAACTGCTCAAGTCGGGCAGCCAGCAGCTGGGCTTCGGCCCCTCGCTGCGCCTGCCGATCTTCGACACCGGCCGGCTGCGCGCCCAGTACAAGGGCAGCGCCGCCGAACGCGACGCCGCGGTGGCGGCCTACAACGGCGCGCTGCTGGAGGCGCTGCGCGATGCCGGCGACCAGTACAGCAGCCTGCGCTCGCTGCAGCTGCAGGGCGAGCAGCAGGGCCAGGCCCTGGCCCATGTGCAGGCCAGCCGCGACCTGGCGCGCCAGCGCTTCGAGGCCGGCCTGGGCAACTATCTCGCGGTGCTGAGCGCCGAGCAGAACCTGCTGAGCCAGCGCCGCCTGCTGCTGGACCTGCAGGGCCTGAGCCTGGACGCGCAGGTGGCCCTGGTCCGCAGCCTGGGCGGCGGCTGGAGCGACGACGAGCCGCCGCGCTGACGCAAGCGCCTCCGACAAAAAGAAACCGACAAGACATCAAGAGCCTCACATGAACACCGCCAACAACAATGCCGAGCAAGGCAGCAAGAACAACAACCCGCGCAAGAAGGCGCTGACCCTGACCGCCGTCGCGGTCCTCATCGCGCTGGGCGCCTATGGCGCCTACCAAGCCCTGGTGGCCAGCAAGGTCGAGACCACCGACAACGCCTATGTGCAGGCCAATGTGGTGCAGATCACGCCCCAGGTGGGCGGCACTGTGCGCGCCATCCATGCCGACGACACCGACTTCGTCAAGGCCGGCCAGCCGCTGATCAGCCTGGATCCCGCCGACGCGAAGGTGGCCTACGAGCAGGCCCAGGCCCAGCTGGCGCAGACGGTGCGCGAGGTGCGCGCCCTCTACGCCGGCCAGAGCACCCTGAAGGCGCAGATCACGCAGCGCGAGGCCGAGGTGGCGCGCCTGCAGTCGGAGCTGGTCCGGGTCCAGGACGACGTCAAGCGCCGCCAGCCGCTGCTGGCCAGCGGCGCGATCGGGCGCGAGGAGCTGGAGCATGCGCAGGCCCAGGTCAAGGCGGCGCAGAGCGCGCTGGCCGCGGCCCAGGCCGCCCAGGTGGCCGCGCGCGATCAGCTGGCCACCAGCCAGGTGCAGACCGACGGCACGACCCTGAAGGAACATCCCCAGGTGCAGCGCGCCGGCGCGCGCCTGCGCGAGACCTGGCTGGCGCTGCAGCGTGCCGAGCTGCCTGCGCCGGTGGACGGCTGGGTGGCACGGCGCAGTGTGCAGCTGGGCCAGCGCGTCAACGCCGGCACGCCGCTGATGGCGGTGGTGGGCCTGAAGCAGGCCTGGGTCGACGCCAACTTCAAGGAAAGCCAGCTGGCCAAGCTGCGCATCGGCCAGACCGCGATCCTGGTGGCCGATGTCTACGGCGACAAGCAGGAATACCACGGCCGGGTCGCGGGCCTGTCGGCCGGCACCGGCGCGGCCTTCGCGCTGCTGCCGGCGCAGAACGCCACCGGCAACTGGATCAAGGTGGTGCAGCGCGTGCCGGTGCGCATCGAGCTGGACGCCAAGGAGCTGGCCGAGCACCCGCTGCGCGTGGGTCTGTCGATGGAGGTCAAGGTCGACGTGCAGAAGCAGGACGGCCCGGCGCTGGCCGCGGCGACCAGCAGCCGCTCGCTGGCCCAGACCGCGGTGTTCGAGCAGCAGGAGCAGCGCGCCGACGAGGAGGTGCAGCGCATCATCCGCGCCAATAGTGGTAACGGCAGCGGCGTGCTGAAGTCATGAGCGACAGCTTGGACACAGGCGCGGCGGAGGGCCGAGCGCCGGGCCGCTCCCAAGCCGGCCCGCGTCCCCCAGGGGGACCGTCCGGCGTACCCGCCGGACGAGGGGCAGACATTACGCCGCCGGCGCCGCTGCATGGCAGCGCGCTGATCCTGGGGACGCTGGCGCTGTCGCTCGCGACCTTCATGAACGTGCTGGACAGCTCGATCGCCAATGTCTCGCTGCCGGCGATCTCGGGCGACCTGGGCGTCAGCACGACCCAGGGCACCTGGGTCATCACCAGCTTCGGCGTCGCCAATGCGATCTCGGTGCCGTTGACCGGCTGGCTGACCCAGCGCTTCGGCGCGGTGCGGCTGTTCACGGCCAGCGTGCTGCTGTTCGTGCTGGCCTCCTGGCTGTGCGGCTTCGCCCATTCGCTGGAGATGCTGGTGGCCTGCCGGGTGCTGCAGGGCCTGGTGGCGGGGCCGATGATCCCGCTGTCGCAGACCCTGCTGCTGGCCAGCTATCCGCGCGAGAAGGCCGGCACCGCGCTGGCGCTGTGGGGCATGACGACCCTGGTGGCGCCGGTGGTGGGGCCGCTCTTGGGCGGCTGGATCACCGACAACGTGTCCTGGCCCTGGATCTTCTACATCAATGTGCCGGTGGGCCTGCTGGCCGCCTTCCTGACCTGGAGCATCTACCGCAAGCGCGAGACGCAGATCAAGAAGCTGCCGATCGACGGCGTGGGCCTGGCCCTGCTGGTGGTCTGGGTCGGCGCGCTGCAGATCATGCTGGACAAGGGCAAGGAGCTGGACTGGTTCGCCAGCGGCGAGATCCAGCTGCTGGGCGTGACCGCGCTGATCGGCTTCGTCGTGTTCGTGATCTGGGAGCTGACCGACAAGCATCCGGTGGTGGACCTGCGCCTCTTTGCGCGGCGCAATTTCGCCTTCGGCGCGATCACCCTGTCGATCGCCTACGGCCTGTTCTTCGGCAATGTGGTGCTGCTGCCGCTGTGGCTGCAGCAGTGGATGGGCTATACCGCGACCAGCGCGGGTATGGCGCTGGCGCCGGTGGGGCTGCTGGCGATCCTGCTGTCGCCGGTGGTGGGGCGCAATGTCGGGCGTTTCGATCCGCGCGTGATGGCCACCTTCGCCTTTGTGATGTTCGCGGTGGTGCTGGGCATGCGGGCCAACTTCACGACCCAGACCGACTTCGCCACCATCATGGTGCCGACCCTGCTGCAGGGCGCCGCGCTGGCCTTCTTCTTCATCCCGCTGACCACCCTGACCCTCTCGGGCATCACGCCGGACCGGATCGCGGCGGCGGCCGGGCTGTCGAACTTCGTGCGCATCACGGCCGGGGCGATGGGCACCTCGATCTCGACCACCCTGTGGGAGAACCGCGCGACCCTGCATCACCACCATCTGGCGGAGCGGCTGGCGCAGGGCGACCCGGTGGCCGGCGAAAGCCTGGCGCGGCTGGGCGCGGCCGGCCTGAGCCCGGAGCAGGCGCTGGCCCAGATCAACCGCCTGATCGACCAGCAGGCCTTCACTCGCGCGGCCGACGACATCTTCCTGGCCTCGGCCGTGCTGTTCCTGCTGCTGATCGGCAGCATCTGGCTGACGCGGCGCCCGCCGCGCGTCGGCGCGCCGGTGGACGCCGGCGGCGCCCACTGACGACCAGCCGGCGGCAATCTTCCATCCCGCTTCCATGGGGGATGGAAGGCCGCCGCGCTGTGGTCGAATAGGGTCTGCCCCGACCTGACCTCCTCCCCGGATGCCGCAACACGATCTCGAACAGCCGGCCTGGCTGCCGACCCTGAACCGCTGGGTGCAGGGCATGGGCCTGCGCAGGACGCTTTTGCTGCTGGTGGCGGCGGTCTGGCTGCTGTCCCTGCTGATCTCGCAGCTGGTGATCAGCCTGATCGGCGAGGGCAACCGGATGATCGTGGCGGCCTGGGTCAGCGCCAGCGCGATCGGATTCACCGGCTTGTTCGGCTATATGTTCCTGAGCCTGGTCCGGCACCTGGACCAGGCGCATCGCAATATGCTGCGCCACGCCACCCAGGATGCGCTGACCGGCACCTACAACCGGCGCTATTTCCTCGAGATCGTCGAGCGCGAATGGTCGCGCGCCAAGCGCTACGAGATGTCCTGCGCCTTGCTGCTGATGGACGTGGACCATTTCAAGCAGGTCAACGACCGCTTCGGCCATCTCTGCGGCGACCAGCTGCTGCGCCGCATCGCCGACGCGGCGGCCGAGACCCTGCGCCAGCCCGATGTGCTGGCCCGCTTCGGCGGCGAGGAGTTCATCATCTTCCTGCCGCACACCGATCCGCTGGGCGCGCTGGATGTGGCGGAGCGCATCCGTGAGCGGGTCGAGGCGCTGGACTTCGGCTGGAACGGCACGCCGGTGCCGGTCAGCGCCAGCCTGGGCGTCGCGGCGCTGCACGACAACCATGTCACGCTGGACCAGCTGATCTCCGACGCCGACGAGGCGCTCTACAGCGCCAAGTCCGCCGGGCGCAACTGCGTGCGTGCCGGGGCCGGGCTGCTGCCGGGGCGATCCTCCGGCGTCACCAGCAGCCGTTGAGCACGGGGCCTCACAGCAGGCGCATGCGTTCGGCGTAGCCGGTCAGCTCCAGATAGCCATGGCCCAGCAGGCGGCCCTGCGCATCGCGCAGCGCCGCGGCGCCTTCCCAGTACAGCAGCCCGGTGCTGGCGCGCGCATCGATCTCCTGGGCATCGAGTAGGGCAGTCAAGGTCCAGCCCTCGAAGTCGCGGCCCGACAGCCGCCAGGCCACCGGATAGCTCGCGCCGCTGGCCGGGCTGCGCCAATGGCGCAGCGCCTTGAAGCGCAGCTCGCCGTTGGCGAAGCTGCGGCTGGTCCCGTCCGCCGCGCGCAGGCTGCCGCCGCTCCACAGGTCCTGGCCGCCGCCGGTATGCCGCAGCCGGAAGGCGGTCAGCGCGCGGCCGTCCAGCAGGTTGATGCCCAGCCAGTCCCAGCCCTGGGCCTCGGGTGCCAGCAGCTCGTCGCCCCATTCATGGTCCAGCCAGGAGCGGCCGGTCAGCGCCTGCGG
The DNA here is from genome assembly GCF_015624425.1 of Roseateles sp. DAIF2. NCBI lineage: Bacteria > Pseudomonadati > Pseudomonadota > Betaproteobacteria > Burkholderiales > Sphaerotilaceae > Roseateles > Roseateles sp. DAIF2. The sequence goes on from NZ_CP049919.1 coordinate 3,060,489, forward strand.
CGCCCGGCCCGGCAGGCGCAGCTCGGCCCGGGTCTGCAGCTGCGGGCGGCTGTAGTAATGGGTGGCATGGTGCGCCCCGGGGCTCTTGGGCGAAAAGCCGGCCTCGCCCTGCAGCAGCGGCGCCTCCGTGGTCTGCAGGCGCAGCTCCAGCGCGAAGGCATCCGCCGCACCGGCCCGGCCCTCGAAGGCCGCGCGGTAGCCGCCACCCTCGTCGCGCCACAGGCGCCAGTCGCGCAGGCGCAGCGCGCAGTCCTGTTCGGCGGCGGCCACGCCGCCCGGTCCCAGGCGCGCGACGCGCTGGTCGTGCCGCAGCCGGCCGCCGCTGCTTTGCAGGTCGCTGAGCGCCACATGGGCGATCAGCAGCTGGCGCGGCGCCAGCGCGCTGGCATGGGCCTGCACCGCCGGATCCGGGTTGCGCACCCGGAAGAAGGTCAGTTGGTAGCCGTAGCGCGGCGCCTCGTCCGGACCCAGCAGGCCGGTCAGGTACCACCACTCGACGCCGGTCTGCGGATGCGCGCCGAAGTCGCGCGGGAACTGCAGCGCGCGCGGCTGCACCGCGGCCCGGGCCGCGCCGGATCCCGCGGCCAGGGGCAGCAGCAGCATCAAGGCGCGGCGTCGCCTCATGCTCAGCGTCCCTGGCGCGGCAGCAGGCGGCCGCGGCGCTGGGCGATCAACAGCAGCGGCGCGGTCGCGGCGATCAGCAGCAGCAGGGTCACGGCCGAGGCCTCGATGCCGAAGGCGCCGCCGCTGAGCCAGGTCGGGCCGACCAGCTCGCCGTAGAGCAGGCCGGGCTGGGCCTTGTGGCCGGACACGACGGCGGAGAACAGATGGCCGGCGCTGAAGTTCCACGCGAAATGCAGGCCCACGCCCAGCCACAGGCGCCCGCTGGCCAGATAGGCCGCGGCGAAGAACAGGCCGGCCAGCGTGACGTTCAAGGTTGACAGCGGGTTGGCGCCCTCGTTGGGCAGATGGGCCAGGCCGAACAGCAGGGCCGAGCCGAACAGCGCCGGCAGGCTGCCGAGCCAGCGCTCCATGGCCTTGAACACGATGCCGCGCACCAGGATGTCCTCGAAGACCGCGACCATCGCCATCTCGCCGGCAAAACGCAGGCTGGCGAGCCCCAGTCCATGCATGCCCTGCAGCCGGAACACATCGAGCGCCGCCAGCGCGCCGAACACCAGGCAGACCAGCGCCAGGCCGCCCAGCAGGCCCAGGCCCAGCTCGCGCCCGGCACCGGCCAGCGCGAACTCGGCCGGGTCCCGGCGGTCGATCCGCAGCGCATAGAAGCGATAGGCCAGCCCCATCAGCGCGATCGACAGCAGATTCGGCCACAGCAGCCGCATCGGCTTGGGCAGGGGGCCGACCAGGGCCATCACGACCGGCATCGCGGCCACCATCAGCAAGGCACCGAGCAGCACGCGCAGCAGCGCATGCCGCTGCAGCATCGAGGGGCGGGTCGGCAGCGGGCGGAAGTTGGGGGAGAGGGAGGACATGCGCGGGGTTCCTTCTTGTGGGTCTGGGCGGCAGTATTCCCAGCGCCCCCTGCGCCCGCATGCCCCGGGCGACGAACCGCAGCGGCGCACCGCCCAGCCGCAGCCAAGCCCGACGGTCGCGGCGGCGCTCACCAATCCTCCCTTACCGCCTGCACCGCGTCGGCGCGGCCCAACTGGCGGCCGCTGAGCCAGGAGGTGGCGAGCGCCGCGGCCAGCACCGCGAGCAGCAGCAGGGTCAGGTGTTGCCAGGGCCAGCTCATGTCCATGCTCCAGTGGAAGCTCTGCGGGTTGACGACGAAGACCAGCACCGCGCTGATCGCCAGCCCCAGCAGCAGGCCGGCCAGCGCGCCGGCGGCGCTGAACAGCGCGGTCTCGGCCACCAGCAGGGCCAGCAGGCGCGCGCGGGTGAAGCCCAGATGCAGCAGCAGGCCGAACTCGCGCCGCCGCGCCAGCACCTGGGCCGACAGGCTGGCGGCGATGCCGAACAGGCCCAGGCCCAGCGCCACCGCCTGCAGCCAGTAGGTGACCGCGAAGCTGCGGTCGAACAGATGCATCGACAGCGCCAGCAGCTCGCCGCTGGCGGCGATGTCCAGGTCCTGCGGCTCGGCCGCCAGCGCGCGCAGCGCGGCCTGCAGCGCCTCGACCTCCTGGCCCGGGCGCAGCCAGAGGAACAGCTCGGTGACGGTGGCGTCGCCGCTCCAGCGCCGGTAGTCGGCCTCGGCCATCAGCAGCGCGCCGCTCTGGCGACTGTAGTCGCGCCAGACGCCACGCAGGTAGCCGTTGGACGTCGCGCCCCCTGGCTCCAGCGCCAGGCTCAGGCGCTGGCCTAGCTTCAGGTCCAGCTGATCGCGCAGCGCCTCGTTGAGATAGAGCGGCAGCAGACCCGACGCCGGCGGTTCGGCCAGGTCGCCGACCAGGGGCAGGCGGCGCTCGTCCGGCAGCGGTCGCGCCAGCAACTGCACCGGCTGCTCCATCAGCCAGGCGCGCCGGCTGCGCTGCGTGCCGAGCTCGGCGGCCAGCCTGCTATCTCGCACCGCTGCGACGAAGGCCGCCGGCAGCGGCGCGCTCTGCTGGTCCGGTGCGCGCAGGCTGCTGCGCACATAGAGATCGGCCGGCAGCATCTGGCGCAGCCAGCTCGACAGCGAATCGCGGAAGCTGCTGACCATCACCAGCATCGCGACCGACAGGGCCAGCGCGACCAGCACGCCGGCCAGCATCTGGGTCGCCTCGCCCGATTGCCGGCGCGAGCGCTCGCGCAGCAGCAGGGCGCCGGCGCGCCCCGGCGGCGGCAGGGCCGCGAGACCCATCACCAGGCCCGGCACGCACAGCAGGCCGCCCAGCAGCAGGCACAGCATGCCAAGGTAAGCGCCGAGCGGCAGGCCGAGCACGGGCGGCAGCGCGGCCAGGGCGGCGCCGGCCAGCAGCAGGGCCGGGCCCAGCCAGCGCGGCGCGCGCGGCGGCGCCAGGCCGCCCAGGCCCTTCAGCACCTGGGCCGGCGCCATGCGCCGCACCGCCAGCGCCGGCAGCAGCGCGCTGGCCATGCAGATCGCCAGGCCCAGGCCGCCGAACAGCAGCAGCCCTGTGGCCTCGATGCGCAGAGCCGGCGACGGCCCACCCAGCAGGCCGCTGCCCAGGTCGCCCCCCAGCAGACGCAGGCCCAGCTGCGCCAGGCCCGCGCCCAGCGCCAGGCCAAGCAGGCTGCCCAGCAGGCCCAGCAGCGCCGCCTCGGACAGCACCAGCGCGGCGCGCTGGCGGGCGCTCAGGCCCAGCACGCCCAGCAGGGCCAGCTGCGGCAGGCGCTGCGCGACCGACAGCGACTGCACCGCGAACACCAGGAAGCTGCCGGTGAACAGGGCCATCAGGGCCAGCACGCCCAGATTGACCCGGTAGGCGCGCGTCAGCCGCGCCATCTCGGCGCCCTCGTCGGCGGGCGGGGCCGCCGAGACGCCGGACGGCAGGGTCAGGTCTTGCGGGCTCGCGCCCGGCCGCAGGCGCAGTTCGATCCGGTCCAGCCTGCCGAGCCGCCCCAGCAGGGCCTGGGCCGCGGCGATGTCCAGCACCGCCAGCGGCTCGCCCGGCGCCGCGACCTGGCCGGCCAGGCGCAGCGCCAGGGTCTGTGGCGCCTGGCCCTCGGGCTGCAGGCGCAGGCGCAGATGGCTCGGCCGGGGCTCGCCCAGCAAGCGCAGCGCGGCCTCGTTCAGGTACAGCGCATCCGGCGCCAGCAGCCGCAGCGGCGCGGTCGCCGGCTGCGGGAAGGGGTGGGGCAGCAGGGCCGGGTTGAAGGACGCCACCAGCAGCGCATCCAGCCCGAGCAGGCGCAGGCCGGCGCGCCGCTCGCCGGGCAGCAGCAACTGGGCTCTCGCCTCGATCAGCGGCTGGGCCAGGGCCACGGCCGGCTGCAGGGCCAGCGCGTCCAGCGCGGTCTCGGGCAGCGGCGCGCCGCGGCCCGAGAGCAGCAGGTCCGGCGTGCCGGCCAGCTGGCGCTGGGCCGCGCCGAACTCGGCCAGGGCCGAGGCATTCATCAGGTGCACGCCATAGGCCAGGGCCACGCCCAGCGCCACCGCCAGCAGGGCCAGCAACTGGCGCAGGCCCTGGGCGCGTAGCGCGGGCCAGGAGAGGGCCCGCAGCAGCGCGGGCAGCAGGGTCAATGCGCCTGCGGCTGCGCTTGCCATGGCCGCAGGCCCTGGTCGTCCATCAGCACGCAGCGGTCGGCCGCGGCCGCGGCGCGCTCCGAATGGGTCACCAGCAGGCAGGCCGCGCCCTCCTGCCGGCATTGCGCGCGCAGCAGCGCCAGCACCTGGGCGGCATGGCGCGGGTCGAGATTGCCGGTCGGCTCGTCGGCCAGCACCAGGGCGGGTCGGTGCACCAGGGCGCGCGCGATCGCGACGCGCTGCAGCTGCCCGCCCGAGAGCTGGCACGGCAGCCGCGCGCCCAGCTCCTGCAGGCCGACCGCCTCCAGCAGCCGCTGCACGCGCGGCGGATCCGGGCGCTGCAGGAGCAGCAGCGGCAGGCCGACGTTGTCGGCCACCGTCAGGTGCGGCAGCACATGGAAGGCCTGGAACACAAAGCCCAGGCGCTCGCGGCGCAGCGCGGCCTGCTCGCCCTCGGCCAGCGGCACGATGTCGCGGCCGTCCAGCAAGACCTGACCCGCGTCGGGGCGGTCCAGCCCGGCCAGGCAGTTCAGCAGGGTTGATTTGCCGCAGCCGGATTCACCCAGCAGCGCGACCAGTTCGCCGGCCTCCAGGCTCAGGTCGATGCCGGCGAACACCGGCGTGTCGCCAAAGCGCTTGCGCAGGCCACGGGCCTCAAGCAGCGCCATGGTGATGCAGCAGCCGGTGCACGGCGGCCAGCAGGTGCAGCGAGGCCTCGGGCGACTGGCAGTCGATCACCTGGCGCCGCGGCATGCTGCGCAGCCAGGTGATCTGGCGTTTGGCCAGCTGGCGGGTGGCGGCGATGCCGCGCTCGGCCAGCGGGCGCAGATTGCCCTCATCCAGGCATTCCCAGGCCTGGCGGTAGCCGACGCAGCGCATCGAGGGCAGGTCCGGGCTCAGGTCGCCGCGCGCGCGCAGGCGCTCGACCTCGGCCACCAGGCCGGCGTCCAGCATCTGGTGAAAGCGCTGCGCCAGGCGCTGATGCAGCCAAGCGCGGTCCTGCGGTTCCAGCGACAGCAGCGGCCAGTCGACGCCGGGGCTTTTCTCCTGCTCGGCATGCAGGGCCGAGAGCGGCCGGCCGGCCAGCCGCCAGACCTCCAGCGCGCGCTGGATACGCTGCGAATCGCCCGGCGCCAGGCGCGCCGCGGTGATGGGGTCGACCTCGGCCAGCCTGGCATGCATCGCGGGCCAGCCGATGCGCTCGGCCTCGGCGTCCAGTTCCGCGCGCAGGGCCTCGTCGCCCTGCGGCAGCGGCGACAGGCCGTCGAACAGGGCCTTGAAATAGAGCATGGTGCCGCCGACCAGCAGCGGCAGCCGGCCGCGCGCCAGGATCTCGGCGGCCAGGGCCTGCGCGTCCTTGGCGAACTGGGCGGCGCTGTAGCTGTCCAGCGGGTCCAGGATGTCGATCAGGTGATGCGGCACCGCGGCCATCTCGGCGGCCGAGGGCTTGGCGGTGCCGATGTCCATGCCGCGATAGACCAGGGCCGAATCGACGCTGATGATCTCGATCGGCAGCACCTCGGCCAGCGCGAGGGCGCCGGCGGTCTTGCCGCAGCCGGTCGGGCCAGCGATGCACAGGGGGCGCAGCTGAAGAGTCATGGGAGAGGGGGTTTGCGCTGCACCAGGGTCCAGGCGATCGCGACGGTCAGGAGGCCGAAGCCGGCGATGCTCAGGGCCAGCGGCAGCACCGTGCGGCCGTCCAGCACCCAGCTCAGCCAGGCGCCGACGCCGAAGGCCATCAGCGCGATCAGGAAGCCCGACAGCGCCGAGGCCGCGCCGGCCTGGCGCGGGAAGGGGCCGACCGCGCCGGCCTGGCCGCAGGGCTGCAGCACGCCGTGGCCGAAGATGATGATCCAGTGCGGCAGCAGCACCGTCGCCACCTGGGCGAAGCCGGCCAGCGCCAGGCCACCCATCAGCAGGCTGCCGCACAGCGTGAAGACCGCGCCGCGCTTGACGGTGGCGGCCAGGCCCAGGCGCGGCAGCCAATGCCGACAGGCGAAGGTGCCGCCGATATAGACCGCGGCGCTGGAGCCGAGCACCAGGCCATAGGCCTCGCGCGAGACGCCCAGCAGGCCGATGAAGACGAAGGAGGAGCCGGCCAGGAAGCTGTAGAGCGTCGCATAGGCGAAGGCGGTCAGCAGCGCATAGGCGACGAAGACCGGATGCCGCGCGACGGTCCACCAGTTGTGCAGCAGCGGCCCCGGATGCAGGGCGCGCGGGTTCGGCCGGGCCAGGCTTTCCGGCACGCGCAGCGCGATCAGGGCCAGGGTGGCCGCGCCGGCCAGGCCAGTCGCCAGCAGCGCGGCGCGCCAGCCCAGCCAACCGGCCAGCAGACCGCCCAGGCTGGGGCTCAGCATCGCGATCAGGCCCAGGCCGGTCAGCGCGCGCGCCATCACCTGCGCGCCCTGCTGGGGCTCGAACCAGTCGCGCAGCATCGCGCGGCCGCAGACCACCGCGGCCGCCAGGCCCAGGCCCTGCAGCGCGCGCCAGACGATCAGCGGCTCGATCCGCTGCGCCAGCGCGCCGCCCAGCGCCGCCAGCACATAGAGAGTCAGGCCGGCCAGCAGCACCGGCCGGCGCCCGACGCGGTCCGCCACCGGGCCCAGCAGCAGCTGGCCCAGGCCGAAGGCCATCATCAGCGCCGACAGGGTCAGCTGGGCCGCGCCCATGCCGGCACCGAGATCGGCGCGCAGCGCGGGCAGGGCCGGCAGGTAGAGGTCGGTGGTGACCGGCTGCAGGCCCAGCAGCAGGGCCAGGGCCGGCACCGCCAGCGCGGCATGGGCCGCCGCGCCGCCGAGCTTGGCTTCGTCGCCTCCGCGCTCAGCGGCGGCGCTCAATCAAAGCGCTCCCAGGGCGACAGATAGCGCCACTGACCGGGCGGCAGATGGCCCAGGTTGATGCGGCCGATGCGCACCCGCTTCAGGCCGACCACCTTCAGCCCGACCAGCTCGCACATGCGGCGGATCTGGCGCTTGCGGCCCTCGCGCAGCACGAAGCGCAGCTGGTCGTCGTTGATCCAGCTGACCTTGGCGGGCTTGAGCTGCACGCCGTCCAGCTCCAGGCCATGGTTCAGCAGGGCCAGGTCTTGCGCGGGGAACTCCTGCATCGGCGCGGGCTTGCCCTGGTATTCCACCCGGACCAGGTACTCCTTCTCGATCTTCGAGTCCTCGCCGATCAGCTGCTTGGCGATGCGGCCGTCCTGGGTCAGGACCAAGAGGCCGGTCGAGTCGATGTCGAGCCGGCCGGCCGGGGCCAGGTTGCGGGCATGGGCGATGTGGTACTTGATGCCCGAGGCATCGTCCTTCCAGTGGCTGGCACTCTTGATCAGCACCGCGGCGGGCTCGTAGCCGTCCTCGGCCTGGCCGGAGACATAGCCGATCGGCTTGTGCAGCAGGATGGTGATCTGCTTGGCCTGCTCCTTGTGGGCGGCCGGGTCGATCTCGATCTTGGCGTCGGGGCCGACGCGCTGGCCCAGCTGCGCCATCTTGCCGTCCACCCGCACCCAGCCGGCGGCGATCCATTCGTCGGCCTCGCGGCGCGAGGCCATGCCCAGCTGGCCCATGCGCTTGGACAGGCGCTCGCCCTCGCTGCTGGGGTCATGCCAATGCGCGTCGTCGTCGTCATCATCGTCGTGGTCGCGCGCGCGCGGCTGGGGCCGCGGCTTGGGCGCGGGGCGCGCCTCGGGATAGGGACGGCCGGCCTGTGGGCCGGTGGCGCGGCGCTGGTCGCGGCGCGGTTCCTGGTGACCCTGCGGCGGCTCGGCGCGCCGGGGCCGGGCCGGCGGCGCGGCGGCATCGCCACGCTGCAGCGGCCGGCGCTCGTCGCCACCGCTGCGCGGCGGGCGACGGGCATCGCCACCGCGTCCGCCGCCCGGCTCCTCGCGCCGGAAGCTGCCGCCACCGCTCTTGGCCGCGGCGGGCCGCTGGCCGCGCGGCGGCGGGGCCTCGTCGCGCCGCGGGCGCTGGCGCTGTTCGTCCTCGGCGCGGCGCTGCTCGAAGGCGGCCTGGCGTTCGGCGCGGTCGGTCTGGGCCTGCTCCAGGGTCTGGCGCGGGCGCGACACGCCCTTGCCACGCAGCGGGGTGCGGCGCTCGCCGCTGGCGCTCTTGGCGGGGGCGGCGGTCTTCGGTTTCAGTTTCAGGGTGGCCATAGAGGCTTTCGTCAGGGGTTCAGCGTCCGCGCAGGAAGAGGGCGTCCAGCTCGCGCATCGTCAGCTGGCGCCAGGTGGGGCGGCCATGGTTGCATTGGTCGGCGCGCTCGGTGCGCTCCATGTCGCGCAGCAGCGCGTTCATCTCGTCCAGGGTCAGCTGGCGGTTCGCGCGCACCGCGCCATGGCAGGCCATCGTGGCCAGGATCTCATGCTGGGCCCGCTCGATCGCGTGGCTGGCGTCGTACTGCGCCAGCTCGGCCAGCACGCTGCGCGCCAGCTCCACGACATCGCCGCCGGCCAGGGCCGCGGGCCGCGCGCGCACCGCCAGCACCTTGGCCGAGAGCGGCGCGATGTCGAGGCCCAGCTTGGTCAGGGTCTCGGTCTGGGCCTCGGCGGTGGCGATCTCCTGCGGCGTCGCGGCGAAGGTGACCGGGATCAGCAGCGGCTGCGACTCGATCGCGGCCAGGCCCAGGCTGGCCTTCAGCCGCTCGTAGACCACGCGCTCATGGGCCGCATGCATGTCGACGATGATCAGGCCCTGGGCGTTCTCGGCCAGCACATAGACGCCCTGGATCTGCGCCACCGCGCGGCCCAGCGGCCAGTCATGCGCGGGCAGCTCCTGGCGCGGCGCGGCCTCGGTGACCGGGGTGGGCGCGGGCAGCGGCGCCGGGGCGGGGCGGCCGTAGAGGGTGGCGACCTCGGCCAGGCCCAGCGAGGTCTGGGTGTTGCTGCGCCAGCTCGGGGTGCCGGCATAGGCCGGGGCGGGCGCCTCCTGCGCCACCGCATCCGGCCGGTACCAGGCCGGCGTGCCGGTGGGGCGGGCGGCGGCCGGCATCGCCACCGGCAGCGCGTCCTGCGGGGCCACGGGCGCGGCGCCGGCCTCGGCGCTGCGCGACACCGCCAGCGCGTCCTGCACCGCATAGCGGGCCTGCTGGTGCAGCTCGCGGCCGTCGCGGAAGCGCACCTCGATCTTGGTCGGATGCACGTTGACATCGACCCGGTCCGGCGCGATGTCGATGAACAGCACATAGCAGGGCTGGCGGTGGCCGTGCAGCACGTCCTCGTAGGCCGAGCGCACGCCATGGGCGATCAGCTTGTCGCGCACATAGCGGCCGTTGACATAGACATACTGCATGTCGGCGCGGCCGCGCGCCGCCTCGGGCAGGCCGGCCCGGCCGTAAACGCGCAGGGGGCCGGCCTCGGCGAACACCGGGCGGCTGTCGTTGATGAAGTCGGCGCCCAGCACATCGGCCAGGCGCTGCTCGGCCTTGGCGATACGCAGCTGCTCGACCAGCTTGCCCTCGTGCCAGACTGAGAAGCCGACGTCCGGCCGGGCCAGCGCATGGCGGCGCACCGCCTCCAGGCAATGGGCCAGCTCGGTGGCATCGGTCTTCAGGAACTTGCGGCGCGCCGGCGTGCTGAAGAACAACTCGCGCACCTCGACGCTGGTGCCGCGTGCACGCGCCGCCGGCACCAGTTCGCCGCTGCGGGCGTCCAGGCGGTAGGCATGCTGGGCGCCCTCGCAGCGGCTGGCCACCGACATCTCGGCCACCGAGGAGATCGCGGCCAGGGCCTCGCCGCGAAAGCCCATGGTCGCGACCGATTCCAGCTCGTCCAGGCTGCGGATCTTGCTGGTCGCGTGGCGCTTCAGCGCCAGCGGCAGCTCCTCGGCCGGGATGCCCAGACCGTCGTCCTCGACCACGATGGCGCGCACGCCGCCGGCCATCAGCTTGACGTTGATCTGGCTGGCGCCGGCGTCCAGCGCGTTGTCCACCAGCTCGCGCACCACCGAGGCGGGGCGCTCCACCACCTCGCCGGCGGCGATCTGGCTGATCAGTTCATCGGGGAGCTCGCGGATCGGGCGGCGCTCTCGGGCGGGGGCGGACGAGGGCTCGACCGGCGGGGAAGACAAATCCATGGGTGTGATTGTAAGAAGTCCGACACCGGTTCGCCCGGGTCAACCCTTATCATGCGCGCCCATGGAATTCGCCCACTTTCTGATCGACTTCATCCTGCATGTGGACCGGCACCTGGCCGAGTTCGTGCAGGCCTATGGCGCCTGGGTCTATGCCCTGCTGTTCCTGATCGTGTTTGTCGAGACGGGACTGGTCGTGATGCCCTTCCTGCCGGGCGACTCGCTGCTGTTCGTGGTCGGCGCGCTGTGCGGCGCGGGCATGATGAGCCTGCCGCTGGCGATTGCGATCCTGCTGGTCGCGGCCATCCTGGGCGACCAGACCAACTACACGATCGGCCGCTACTTCGGGCCCAAGGTGTTCCAGTGGGAGCAGTCGCGCTTCTTCAACCGGCGCGCCTTCGACGCGGCACACCAGTTCTACGAGAAGCATGGCGGCGTGACCATCATCATCGCCCGCTTCATGCCCTTCATCCGCACCTTCGCTCCCTTCGTGGCCGGCGTGGCCGAGATGAGCCGCAGCAAGTTCACCCTCTACAACGTGGTCGGCGCGGTGATCTGGGTGGTCGGCCTGTGCCTGGCCGGCTATCTGTTCGGCAACATCCCCTTCGTGCAGACCCATCTGAGCAAGATCATCTGGGCCATGATCATCATCCCGGGCCTGATCGCGCTGTACGGCGGCTGGAAAGCCAGCCGCGGTGGCGCCAAGCCCGCCGCGCCAGCGCAACACTGAGCAGGCTGACGCACAGCCAGGCCAGGCCGGAGGCGAAGCCCGCCAGCACATCGCTGGCGAAATGCACCTGCAGAAACACGCGGCTGCAGCCGACGGTGAAGATCGCCGCGGCCGCCGCCAGCAGGGCCGGCAGATGCCAGCGCCGCGGCAGCAGGCGCAGCGCCAGATAGGCCAGCATGCCGTAGGCCACGGTGGCGCTGGAGCTGTGCCCGCTGGGGAAGCTCCAGCCCGATTCGCTGACCAGGCCATGCTCGTGCAGCGGCCGCACGCGCTGGAACACCTGCTTCAGCGCCGGGTTCAAGAGCGCATTGCCGCCCATTGCCAGCACCCAGGCGAAGGCCAGCGCGCGCTCGCCGCGCCAGCACAGCAGCAGGGTCATGCCGACGCCCAGCAGGCTCAGGGTCAGGACATCGCCCAGATGGGTCAGCAGCGCGAAGGCGCGCAGCCAGGCCAGCTCGGTATGGGCGGCGATGGCCCGGGTCAGCGCCTCGTCAATGCGGGCCAGCCGGCCGCTCGGACCCAGGCGCTCGGCGATCTCGGCAAAAAGCCCCGCCGCGCCCAGGAGCAGCAGAAAGCCCGCCGCGCCGGCCAGGATCATCGGCCACAGGGGCCGGGCCGCGCCCTCGGGCAGCGGCGGGCCGAGCAGCCGCCGCAGCGGCAGGGCCAGCGCGGCCACGCCCGGCAGGAGCAGGCCGAGGCCGGCCAGGTACAGCAAGGGAGCATGCCGGCCGACCCAGTCGGCGGCGGCGATCAGCGGATCATTCATCAGTAACAGTAAGCGTCTCTTCAGGCCAGGGGTTGCAATTCTTGCGCGAGAACGCGGTTGAAGCGGCCGGCCGCCTCGTCATGGTCCCAGCGCTCCGCCAGCGCGCGACGGCCCGGCGCGATGCGCAGCAGGTTGACCGAGTTCGGCAGGCCGCCGCGCAGGCGCCGGCTCAGCGCGGTGCCGGCCTGCAGCACCCACAGCGGCCGGGCCGCGGCGCCAGGCCGCAGCGGTAGCAGATAGGGCAGATGGATATGGCCGCCCAGCACCAGATCGGCGCCGGCATCGGCCCAGCGCGCCAGCACCTCGGCATGGCCGCGCAGCAGGTTCTCGCGCCGGTCCCGCTCGGTGATCGCGGCCAGCGGATGGTGCAGGGCCAGCACCCGCAGCTGGCCCGGCCGCGCCCGCCGCAGCCGCTCGGCCGCGGCCTCGACCTGGGCCTCGGACAGCTCGCCGTTCTTGTGGCGATACCAGCGGCTGCTGTTCAGGGTCAGCAGCAGCAGGTCCGCCTCCTCATGCACGGCGTCATGCGGCGCGCCAAAGGCCCGGGCATAGCGGCGGTAGGGCGCCGCGCAGCGCAGCGGCAGGTTCAGCAGCGGCAGGTCATGGTTGCCCGGCAGGGCCAGCAGCCGCGGCACCGCCAGACGCTCGACATAGGCGCGCGCCGCGGCGAACTGGGCGGCGGTGGCACGCTGCGTGATGTCGCCGCTGAGCAGCAGCAGCGAGGGCCGCTGCTCGGCCACCAGGGCGGCCAGCGCCGCCATCACCTCGGGCCGCTCGGTGCCGAAATGCGGATCGGACAGCTGCAGCAGCAGCGGGCTCATGGGGTGGCCTTCGCATCGTCCGCCGGCCGGATCAGCAGCAGCGGTTCGGGCGCGACGCGAAAGCGCAGCGGCAGGCTCAGCCAGGCGATCTCGCCATCGGTCGCCACCTTGATGCGCCGTGCGCCGAAGGGCAGGGCGCGCTGCACCGTCAGCTCGCCGAAGGAGAAGTCCTGCACCGCTTGCGCCTCGCCCAGCCGGCCCAGGGCTGCGCGCCCCAGGAGGCCCAGCAGCCCCCAGCGCGACAGCGGCCGCAGCGCGATGCCGGCCAGCGCGCCGCCGCGCTCGACCGCCCGGGCCTCGGCCAGGCCCAGCTGTTCCAGCTGCAGCGAGTTGTTGCCGACGAACAGGGTCGGCGTGCGCAGCTCGCGGGCCTGCCCGTCCAGCTCCAGGCGCAGGCGCAGATTGCGGTGACCGCGCAGCAGGGTGGCCAGCGCCGCGCCGAAGGCCACCAGGCGGCTGCGGCCGAGCTGGCGCTTCCAGGACTCGCGCTCCTGCAAGAGCTGCGGATACAGGCCCAGGCTGGCATTGACCAGGAAGGGCCGCTCGTTGACCAGCCCGACCTGGACCGGCCGCGGCCGCTCCTGCAGCAGCAGGCGCATCGCCTCGGCGGTATCGGCCGGGATGCCATGGCTGCGCCCAAAATAGTTGAAGGTGCCCTGCGGCAGCACGCCGAAGGGCCGACCGCTGCCCAGGCAGGCGGCGGCCACCGCATTGATCGTGCCGTCGCCGCCGGCCGCGACGACGACGCCGGCTTCCTCCTGCGCGCAGCGCACCGCCTCGCGCGCCAGCGCCTGCAGGCGCTGCGGCGTCTCGACCGGCAGCAGCACCAGCGGCCGGCCGGCCGCGCGGCAGGCGGCCTCGATCGCGGCGCGCGCGGCCTCGGCATCGCCATGGCCGGAGGCAGGGTTGAAGACGACGATCAAGGGCTCGCAGGACATGGCCGCAGCTTAGCCAGCCCGCACGGGCGCCGCGCGTAGGACGGGACCGCTTTCTCCCTTTCTTCCTCTCAGACCATCACGCGGCCGCCGGCCACGTCCAGCACCACGCCGCTAATCCAGGCCGAGGCATCGCTGAGCAGGAACAGCGCGGCCGCCGCCACGTCTTCCGGTTCGCCGAGGCGGCCGAGCGGGAAGCCGGCCAGCATGCCGGCGCGGCGCTCCGGCGTCAGCGTGGCCCGGGTGCGCTCGGTCAGCACCGCCGAGGGCGACAGGCAGTTGACCCGCAGCCCGCGTGGGCCGAGCTCCTGGGCCAGATGCCGGGTCAGCATGATCACGCCGGCCTTGGCCGCGCCATAGGCCGCCGGCGCGCCGGCCGCGACCCGAGCGCCGGCCGAGGCCATGGTCAGCAGGTTGCCGCTGCCGCGCGCCAGCATGCCCGGCAGGAAGGCCTGCAGGGTGAAGAAGCTGGCATGCAGGTTGTGCTCGACGCTGGAGCGCCAGTCGTCGGCCGTGATCGCCTCGGCCGGCATCGGTCGCCCGCTGCCGCCGCCGGCAAAGGGCAGCAGGAAGTCCGGCACGCCCAGGCGCGCCTCGACCACCTCGCGCAGGCGCTGCAGCTCCTCCGGCCGCGAGCAGTCGGCGCGCTGCGCGATCGCCTCGATGCCGCAGGCCCGCACCGCCGCCAGACTGGCCGCGAGAGCCGCCTCGTCGCGCCCGACCAGGGCCAGGCGCACGCCCTGGCGCGCCAGGGCCAGCGCGGTGGCGGCACCCAGGCCGCGCGAACCGCCGGTGATGAGCGCGAGCTTGCCACGCAGGTCCTCGTAATGGCCGGGTATGGCCGCACGGGCCGGAATGGGGGTTGGTGTCTCAGCGTGGTTCATCGCAGCGCAGCTCGATATTGTGTTGATCGGGGTCGTGGAAGTAGATCGATTCGGCCCAGCCGCGCGCGCCCAGCTGCGGCGCACTGCGGCCGTCGCGTTCGAAGGGGCCGCCGCCGTAGGCGATGCCCAGGGCTTGCAGCCGCGTCCGCGCCTGCTCGAAGGCGGGGCGGTCCAGGCGGAAGGCCAGATGGGCCGGGTCGCGCGGCGGCGCGGCCAGCAGGTCCAGGGTGCTGCCGGCATTGATGCGCAGCAGCTCGAAGGGCTCGGCATGGCCCTCATGCCGCAGGCCCAGCACCTCTTCGTAGAAGCGCGCGGAGGCCAGGGCGTCGGAGACACGCAGGATCAGGTGGTCGAGTTCAAGCATGGCGCCAGTGTTGGCGTTCGGACCTGATGCGGGAAGCCTCGCGGCGGTATGCCGGGCATACGTTTTTGAGTCGATACGGCCGGTCACAATGGCCGCATGGACTGGGACGATCTGAGAATTGCGCTGGCGGTGGTGCGGGCCGGCTCGCTGAGCGCGGCGGCGCGGGCGTTGGGCAGCACCCAGCCGACCGTGAGCCGGCGCCTGGAGGCGCTGGAGCAGCACCTGGGCGCGCGGTTGTTCGAGCGCGAGGCCGGCGGGCTGCGCCTGAGCGCGCTGGGGCGCTCGCTGGTGGCCGATCTGGAGCGCATGGACGAAGGTGCGCTGGCGCTGCAGCAGCGCATCGCCGCGCGCGACACCGGGCTGCAGGGCGAGATCGTCGTCACCAGCCTGGACTGGCTGGGCGACGAGGTGCTGGCGCCGCTGCTGGCCGAGTTCGGGCAGCAGCATCCGGGCCTGCAGATCGAGCTGTGCAACGACACCAAGGTCTTCAACCTGGCGCGCCGCGAGGCCGACCTGGCCTTCCGCTTCGGCGCCTTCGAGCAGGAGAACCTGATCGAGCGCAGGGTCGGCGAGGTGGCCTATGCGCTCTATGCCTCGACCGACTATCTGCACCGCCGCGGCCGGCCCGATCCGGCGCATGGCTTCGCCGGCCAGGCGCTGGTGCTGCTGGACCGTGCGGCCGGTGCGGTGCCGCATGAGGAATGGCTGCTGGCGCTGGCGCCGCGCGCGCAGATCGCGCTGCGCTGCAACGGCCTGCGCGGGCATCTGGCCGCGGTGCGCGCCGGCGCGGCGCTGGCGGTGCTGCCGCGCCTGCTGGGCGACCGCGAGCCCGGGCTGCAGCGGCTGGCGCTGGACGGCGTGGCGATGCCGGTGCGCGCGGTGCGGGTGGGCCTGCACGCGGGCATGCGAGACACGCCTCGCATCCGCGCGCTGCTGGACTTCGCCGTGGCCGGCTTCGAGGCGCTGCGGCCGCAGCTGAACCCGGCGCCCTGAGCCGTAGCTACAGCGCCCGGTGGCGCGCCAGCGGCGGGTTCTTCGCGAAGTAGCGTGCGATGCCGGTGGCCAGGGCTTCGACCAGCTGGGCCTGGTAGTCCGGGTCGCGCAGCTTGGCCTCCTCCTCGGGGTTCGAGATGAAGGCGGTCTCGACCAGGATCGAGGGCATGTCCGGCGCCTTCAGCACCGCGAAGCCGGCCTGCTCGACCGCCTTCTTGTGCAGGCGCCCGACCTTGCCGATCTGGCCCAGCACCTCGGAGCCGAGCTTGAGGCTGTCCTTGATCTGCGCCGCGGTGCTCATGTCCAGCATCGCGCGCATCACCGTGCTGTCCTTCACCGCCACCGTGTTGATGCCGCCGACCAGGTCGGCGCGGTTTTCCTTGTCGGCGATCCAGCGCGCGGCCGAGCTGCTGGCGCTGCCCTGGCTCAGCGCGAACACCGAGGCGCCGCGCGCCTTGGGCGTGATGAAGGCATCGGCATGGATGGAGACGAACAGGTCGGCCTGCACGCGCCGCGCCTTGCGCACCCGTTCGTGCAGGGGCACGAAGAAATCGGCGTCGCGCGTCATCATCACGCGGATGTTCGGGTTGCTGTTGAGCCGGTCGCGCAGCTTCAGCGCCACCGCCAGCACCACATCCTTCTCGCGCAGGCCGCTCGGGCCGATCGCGCCGGGGTCCTCGCCGCCGTGGCCGGGGTCCAGCGCGATCACGATCAGCCGGTCCAGCTTGGCCTGCGTCATCGGCGCGGGCGGCGGGGCGACGGGCGCACCGACCGGCGGCGGGGTCGTGGGGCGCGGCGCGGGCGTTTGTGGCACGGAGGCCGCGGCGACCGGGGGCAGGGCGGGGCGGTCGATGCGCCCGATCAGCTCGCCCAAAGCGTCCTGCACCGCCTGTGCGGCCTGCTGCTCGGCCTGTTCCTTGTCGCGGATCAGGGCCAGCAGCGGGTCCTCCTCCTTGACCGGATAGAGGTCGAACACCAGGCGGTTCTGGTAGGCCGCGACCGGCTCCAGGGTGAAGATCTGCGGCGCCACCGCCTGCTTCAGGTCCAGCACGATGCGCACCACGCGCGGCTGGTTCTGGCCGACCCGCACCGCGGCGATATAGGGGTCGTCGGGCTTGACCTTGCCCAGCAGCTCGCGCAGGCCGGTGCTGAGCTCCAGGCCGTCGATGTCGATCACCAGCCGGTTCGGGCTGTCGACCAGGAAATGCTTGGCGGCCAGCGGGCGGTCCGATTCCAGCGTGACCCGGGTGTACTCGGGCGCCGGCCAGACGCGCACCGCGACGATGCTGGCGGCGCTGGCCGCGCGCACCAGGGTCGGAGCCTGCAGCAGCAGGGCCAGCGCGCCCATGCGGCGCAGGGCATGGCGGCGCGCGCTCATGGCGCGAGGCTCCCCAGCAAGTCCTGACCCCGCGGGGTGTAGGCCTCCAGGGTGACGCTGCGGCTGTCGTCGGCCTGGGCCTCCAGGCGGATGCGCAGGTCCGGCAGCGGCAGCATCGTGCCGGCCTTCTCCGGCCATTCGCAGAGCTTCAGGCCGGGGCGGGCGAAGATGTCGCGAAAGCCCGCGTCCTCCCATTCGCGCGGATCGTCGAAGCGGTAGAAGTCGAAATGGCTGACCTCGCCGGCCCCGCCCCAGTCCGCCAGGTCGTAGCTCTCCAGCACCGCATAGCTCGGGCTCTTGATGCGCCCGCCGACGCCCAGGGCGCGCAGCAGGTGCCGCACCAGGCTGGTCTTGCCGGCGCCCAGGCTGCCATGCAGTTCGATCGCGGCATTCATCAGCCCCGGCGCACGCGCCAGGCGCGCGGCGAAGGCCTCGGTGGCGGCCTCATCAGGCCAGACCAGGTGGCGGGTTTCTAGAATGCTCAAATGAACGGGGCTCCGCGACAGGAAGATTCAACAACATCGACGCTCGATGCGGCGGCGCTGCTGCCGCAGCTGCGCGCCTGGGCGCTCGAGCTCGGATTCTCACAGATTGGCGTCGCGGATATCGACCTGGCCAGCGCCGAACCGGGTCTGCTGGCCTGGCTGGAGGCCGGATTCCACGGCGAGATGCATTACATGGCCGCCCATGGGCTGAAGCGGGCGCGGCCGGCCGAGCTGGTGCCGGGCACCCTGCGGGTGCTGACCGCGCGCATGGACTACCGCCCCCAAGACAGCGCCGACGACTGGCAGGCGATCGAATGGCGCGGCCTGCGCACACCGCTGCAGGCCCAGGTTTCGCTCTATGCCCGCGGCCGCGACTATCACAAGGTGCTGCGCGCGCGGCTGCAGCAGCTGGCCACCCGCATCGAGGCGGCGATCGGCCCCTTCGGCCACCGCGTGTTCACCGACTCGGCGCCGGTGCTGGAGGTGGAGCTGGCGGCCCGTTCGGGCATCGGCTGGCGCGGCAAGCACACTCTGACCCTGCACCGCGAGCATGGCTCGATGTTCTTCCTCGGCGAGATCTACCTGGACCTGCCGCTGCCCTTGTCCGAGCCGGTCACCGCGCATTGCGGTCAATGCCAGGCCTGCCTGGACATCTGCCCGACCCGGGCCATCGTCGCGCCCTACCGGGTCGATGCGCGGCGCTGCATCTCCTACCTGACGATCGAACAGGACGGGCCGATCCCGCTCGAGCTGCGCGCCGCGATCGGCAACCGCATCTACGGCTGCGACGACTGCCAGCTGATCTGCCCCTGGAACAAGTTCGCGGGCAAGAGCGAGCTGCCGGACTTCGATGCCCGCGCGCCGCTGCGCGCGCCGCGGCTGCTGGACCTCTGGGTCTGGGACGAGGCCGAGTTCCTGCGCCGTACCGAGGGCTCGGCGATCCGCCGCATCGGCCATGCGCGCTGGCGCCGCAATATCGCGGTGGCGCTGGGCAATGCGCTGCGCGAGACCGGCGATCCGGCGGTCGCCCAGGCCCTGGCCGAGGCGCTGCCCCAGGCCAGCGAGCTGCTGGCCGAGCATATCGAGTGGGCGCTAGAGCAGGGCCAGCCAGAACGGCAGGCTGAGCATGCCCACCAGGGTGGATAGGGTCACCAGGCCGGCGACGAAGGCCGCATGGCCGCCCATGCGCGCGGCCAGCACATAGCAGCTGGAGGCGGTGGGCAGGGCGGCGAACATGGTCAGTACCATCTGCTGACCGGCGGGCAAGCCCAGCCAGCGACCCAGGCCCAGCGACAGCAGGGGCAGGGCGGCATGGCGGATCGCGATCAGCGCGCCCGCTAGCACCGGCGCATCCTTCAGCGCGCCGAAGCGCAGGCCGGCGCCAACCGCCATCAACCCCAGCGGCAGCGCGGCCAGGCCGATGCGGTGCAGGGTGACGGCGGCCGGCTCGGGCAGCTTCAGCCCGGCCAGGTTGGCGATCAGCCCGGCCACGGTGCTGAGGATCAGCGGGTTGCGCGCCAGCTCGCGGGCCAGGCCCTGGCCGCCATGGCGGGCCAGCGGGAACACCGCGCCGACATTGCACAGCGGCACGCACAGCGCCACCAGCAGCGCGACCCAGGCCACGCCCTGCGCGCCCTGCAGCCGCTCGGCCAGGGCCAGCGCCACATAGGAATTGAAGCGGAAGGCGACCTGCGCGCCCGAGGCATGGGCGCGCGCGTCGACGCCGGGCCAGAGCTTCAGCGCATAGGCCAGCGCGATGCCCGCCAGCACCACCGTGATGCCGGCGCCGGCCAGGCTCAGGGTCTCGCTGGGCTGCAGCGGCGTGCGCACGATGGAGTTGAACAGCAGCACCGGGAACAGCAGGTAATAGACCAGTTTCTCGGCGGCCTCCCAGACCGGGCGGTCCAGGGCGGTGTAGCGGCAGACCAGGAAGCCGCACAGGATCAGCAGCGCATCCGGCAGCAGGAGCAGAACATCGGGCATGGCGGGCAGTGTGCCATCGCGATCCGCATCCAAATGTCAGCGCGGTCGGCCGGGTCGGCGCGCAATGCGTTAGGCTGTCCATCATGACGATGTGGACCCCGATGAAGAAGCGTGCGAACAGCGAACCCGCGGCGCGGACCTCGACCCTGAGACGCGGCCTGCTGGCTTCCGGCCTATGGCTGGGCCTGGGCGGACCAGCGCTGGCGCGGCGCTACGAAGGCTACGATTTCCCCGACAAGCTGCAGCTGGGTGGCGCATCGCTGCAGCTCAACGGCGTCGGCAAGCGCGCGGTGGCCATCATCAAGGGCTATCTGGCGGCGCTGTACCTCGGCAAAAGCGCCAGCACGCCGGAGCAGGCCTATGCGACGCCGGGGCCGAAGCGCATCCAGATCTACATGCTGCTGGACGTGGGCGCCGAGGAGTTCGTCAAGGCGGTCAACAAGGGCGTGCAGCGCAACTGCAGCGAGGCCGAGAAGGCCGCGCTGAGCGAGGCGCAGCCGGCCTTCATCGCCCAGTTGCGCGCCGTCAACAAGGTCTACAAGAAGGACCTGATCGACATGGATTACCTGCCCGAGCGCGGTACCCTCCTGAGCATCAACGGCAAGCCGGCCGGCAACGCGATCCCGGGGCCCGAGCTCTACCAGGCGCTGCTGAAGGTCTTTCTGGGCGAGCGCCCGGTGGACAAGCGGCTGAAGAGCGGCCTGCTCGGCGGCTCGCCGGACTGAAACGCGTGCGGGCCGGGCATGTACGTAGTTCCGCTAGCATGCGGCGTTGCGGGCATGGCTAGCATCGCGCGAAATCGAAGAATCCACCTAGCTACAAGAGGAGAAAGGCCATGAGCCGTCGAAACTGGATGCGTCGTTGTGGGGCCCTCGCGGCCGTCTCGCTGCTGGCCCCGATGGCCATCGCCCAGAGCAGCTATCCGAACAAGCCGGTGCGCCTGGTCGTGCCCTTCGCGCCGGGCGGGACTACCGACATCATCGCCCGCGTGCTGGCCGAGAAGGTCAACCTCGCGCTGGGCCAGCAGATGATCGTCGACAACAAGGCCGGCGGCGGCGGCATCATCGGTGCCAACGAGATCGTGCGCGCGACGCCGGACGGCTACACCCTGGGCGTGGCCACCGTCTCGACCACCGCGTCGAACCCGGCGATCAACCCGAAGACGCCCTACAACCCGCTGACCGACTTCACCTCGATCATCAATGTGGCGGCCACGCCGAATGTGATCGCGGTCCACCCGTCGTTCCCGGCGCGCGACTACAAGGGCTTCGTTGCCGAGCTGAAGAAGAGCCCCGGCAAGTACAGCTTCGCCAGCTCCGGCACCGGCGGCATCGGCCATATGCAGATGGAGCTCTACAAGAGCCTGGCCGGCGTGTTCGTGCTGCACATCCCGTATCGCGGCGCCGGCCCGGCGCTGAACGACACGGTGGCCGGCCAGGTGCCGATCATGTTCGACAACCTGCCCTCGGCGCTGCCCTTCATCAAGGACGGCCGCCTGATTCCGATCGTCGTTGCCGCACCGAGCCGCCTGGCGGTGCTGCCGAATGTGCCGACCTTCAAGGAAGTCGGCCTGGAGCCGGTCAACCGCATGGCCTACTACGGCATCCACGGCCCGAAGAACCTGCCCAAGGACGTGGTCGACAAGATCAATGCGGCGGTCAAGAAGACGGTCGAGCTGCCCGATGTGAAGAAGCGCATCGAGGACACCGGCTCGCTGGTCGTGGCCAACACGCCCGAGCAGTTCGCTGCCCAGACCAAGGCGGAGTTCGAGATCTACAAGCAGGTGGTCGTGCAGCAGAAGCTGAAGCTGGACTGATCGAGAAGTAATAGAAGAAAAGAAGGAGGGGCGCCGCGGCGCCCTTTCCTGTTCTTACTGGCAGAAAAACAGGATGTCTTCCGAAGCCCATCGCCAGCACAGCCGCCAGGCCATCGAGCGTTTTGCCGAGGCCCTGTGGCTGGAGGACGGCCTGTCCGCCAACACCCTGGCGGCCTACCGGCGCGACCTGGACCTGCTGGCCGACTGGCTGGCCGCCGGGCCGCATCTGAGCCTGGACCAAGCCGACGAGGTGCAGCTGCTGGCCTATGCGGCGGCGCGCCATGCCGGCAGCCGGGCGACGACGGCGAACCGGCGCCTGTCGGTGTTCAAGCGCTACTACCGCTGGGCCCTGCGCGAGCAGCGCATCACGCAAGACCCGACCCTGCGCCTGGCCGCGGCCAAGCAGCCGCTGCGCGTGCCCAAGACCCTGAGCCAGGGGCAGGTCGAGGCGCTCCTGAACGCGCCGGCGGTGGACGAGCCGCTGGGCCTGCGCGACCGCGCGATGCTGGAGCTGATGTATGCCAGCGGGCTGCGCGTCAGCGAGCTGGTCACCCTGAAGAGCGTGCATGTGGGCTTCAAGGAGGCGGTGCTGCGCATCACCGGCAAGGGCGGCAAGGAACGCCTGGTGCCCTTCGGCGAGGAGGCCCATGCCTGGCTGATGCGCTATCTGCAGGAGGCGCGCGCGCCCCTGCTGAAGGGCCAGCGCAGCGACGCGCTGTTCGTCACGATCCGCGGCGAGGGCATGACGCGCCAGATGTTCTGGACCCTGGTGAAGAAGCATGCGCTGGCGGCCGGCATCACCGCACCGCTGTCGCCGCATACCCTGCGCCACGCCTTCGCGACCCATCTGCTGAACCATGGCGCGGACCTGCGCGCGGTGCAACTGCTGCTGGGCCATGCCGACCTGTCGACCACGCAGATCTACACCCATGTGGCGCGCGAGCGGCTGAAGGCGATCCACGCGGCGCATCACCCACGTGGCTGAGTCGGGACCGAGGATCAGCCCTGCGGCTGATCCGACGCCCGACGAAGGCCGGGACGCGTCTCGCGCGGACTGGCCGGGTGGTGGCCTCAACGGACCGGCAGTGGGGCAGGAGGCTTGATTTCCTCGAGGCAGATCATCGTGCGGATGTCGGCCACACCGGGCACCTGCATCAGCTTGTCGGCCAGGAACTGGGACAGGGTCTTCAGGTCGCTGCCGACCACCTTCAGCAGGTAGTCGCTGTCGCCCGAGACCGTGTGGCATTCCAGGATCTCGGGGAAGTCGCGGATCAGGGCCTCGATCTCGCGCACCCGGCCGAAGGCGCCGGCCTCGATGCTGAGGCTGACGAAGGCGGTGACGCCCAGGCCCAGCGGCGCCGGATCGACCAGCGCACGATAGCCGCGCAGCACGCCGCGCTCCTCCAGCAGCTTGACGCGCCGCAGGGTCTGCGGCGGCGAGAGATGGATTTCGGCCGCCAGGTCCACATTGGACAGGCGGCCGTTGCGCTGCAGGACCTCGACGATCTTGCGGTCGATGGCGTCGAGGACCTTGCTGCTGGCGGCTTCGCTCATGGTGGCGCGCATTGTGCGGGCAAATGGCGCCACCGCCGAGCGGCGCGGGTCAGAACTTGTAGGACGCGGTCAGCTTGAACTGGCGCGGCTTGCCGTAGGTGTAGCCGCTCCAGCTGCTGTCGTAGTACTTCTTGTCCAGCAGGTTGTCGATATTGAGCTGCAGCGCGAGCTGCGGGCTCAGCTCATAGCGCGCCATCAGGTCCAGCAGCGCATAGGCGGGCTGGCCAATGTCGGTCTGCTGCTTGGTGACGGGATGCTCGGACTGCGCCGGCGGCCGGCTCTGCCAGGTCAGGCCGGCGCCCAGGCTCAGGCCCGGCAGCTGCACGAACTTGTGCTTGCCGAACAGCTTCAGCAGCCGGCGCGAATACTCGCGGGCGACGTCCTGATCCTGTGCGTCTCGGGCCGAGTACTGGGTCCAGCCGGCACCAATGCTCCAGCCACCGCCCAGCTCGCCCTGCAGCTCCAGCTCGTAGCCCTGCGCACGCACACCGCGCGCGGCCCGCATCGCCGGGGTCTGGCTGTCGGTGCCGGGCACGAAGAAGCCGGGGTCAGAGACCGCGAAGTTGTCCTGGTTGGTGCGGAACAGCGCGGCCGAGGCATTCAGGCGCCGGTCCAGGAACTCGCCCTTGATGCCGGCCTCGTAGCTCTTGCCAACTAACGGGTCGAGGTACTTGCCGTTGCGGTCGCGGCTGTCCTGCGGGTTGAAGATGTCGGTGTAGCTGGCGTAGGCGGACAGTTGTTCGCTGAGATCGTAGACCAGGCCCAGGTAGGGTGTGACCACATCCTCGTGCAGGATCGTGGGGCTGCCCTGGATGTCCTTCTCCCAGCGGCTCAGGCGCGCGCCGACGATCAACTTGGCTGCGTCGTTGAGTTGCAGACGCGCGGCAGCATAGGCGCCGCTCTGCACCGTGGTTTCCCGGCTGGCTACCTTCGGCGCTTCCATCACAGGCTTCGCGAAGCTGCCGTCCCAGCGGGAGAAGTCACCCATCGATGTGGAGGGCGAGGGCTTGGCGCTGTCCCAGCCGGCGCGGGCACGGCTGTGGCTCAGCCCCAGCAGCAGCTCATGCTCGCGGCCCCACAGGCTGAACGGCCCGCTGGCGCTGAGCGAGACCTGATCCTGCGTAGGGCGGGAGCGGTAATGGTAGGTCTGGGCATTCATGCCCTGGCCGGTGACGCGGTCCGGGAAACCGGTGGCCCACAGCAGCAGCGATTCTTCCTTCTGCTTGTAGTGATTCAGGTCGGCGCGCAGGCGCCAGCCATTGTCCAGGCGGTGGCTCAGGCCGGCGAAGGCGGTCTGCTGCGTCGTGTCCCATTGGTTCCAGCGGGTCGCGGTGGTCTTGCTGCGATCCCAGTCGGTGCGGGTGCCATCCGAGTACCAATAGGTCAGGCCGCCCCAGTAGACGCCGTTGCGCTTGTCGGTCTGGCTGCTGGCGCCGACGCGCAGCTGGGTCTGCGGGCCGAGGTCGGCGTCGATCACGCCGTAGAAGACGTTGCGCTTGGTGTTCTCCAGGTCGATATGGGCGTCCTGGCGATGCGTGCCGACTGCGACGCGGGCGCGCACGCGGCCGTCTTCGGTCAGTGGGGTGCTGAGATCGGCGCTCAGGCCGCGATGCTGGTCGGAGCCCAGGGTGGCCTCGAGCGTGCCGGTGAAGATCTTGCTGCTGGCGCGCTTGCGCACCAGATTGATTGCGGCCGAGGGGTTGCCGGCACCGGCCAGCAGGCCGGTGGCACCGCGCACGACCTCGATGCGGTCATAGATCACCATGCTGCTGATCTCGCCGCCGATATTGCTGGTGGTGACCGGCACGCCGTCGAACTGGAAGTTGGTGATGTCGAAGCCGCGCGACGACAGACCGACGCGGCCACGATCGGTGGCCTTCAGCGACAAGCCGGTGGTGTAGAGGATCGCGTCGCTGACGCTGGCCATTGCCTGGTCCTGCATGCGCTCGCGCGTGATCATCGTGACCGACTGCGGCGTGTCGCGCAGCGACAGGCTCAGGCCGGTGGCGGACTGGCTGGCGCCGCTGGTGTAGGAGCCGGTGCCTTCGGTGCTGTCGACCTTGGTGCTGACCTTGACCCGCACCACCGGCAGCACGGCGGCGTCGGCTTCGGTGCTGCCGGGCTGTGCCGCGGTCTGGGCCAGGGCCTGGCCGCTCAGCAGGCCGGCCAGCAGGGCCGCCAGCGGGGCGACCTTGGGTGCAGCGGCGACGAAGGATGGGGTCGCGCGGCGTGCGCGGGCAGGGCGCCGCGGCGCCGAATGTGGACGAGTCATGTGAACCTGGGTTTGTGAGGACCTCGGATGCCGCTGTGGCTCGGATCCGGTTTTTGCAAATGCGAATCGATATTATTACAGTGCCAAATGACGGCACCGTGCCAGAAAAGCCACAGCGCGCCGAATAAGTTGCAAGCGGCGGCGGTCGACAATTCGGCGCATGGACCACAGCTTTCTTTCTGCCTTCATCCTGCTGCTCCTGGTGCTGGACCCGCTGGGCAGCCTGCCGATCTTTATTTCGATCATGCGGGCGGTGCCCAAGGAGCGACGCAAGCTGGTGGCGGCGCGCGAGATCGGCATCGCGTTTGCGGTGCTGCTCGCCTTCATGTTCCTGGGCGATGCCTTCCTGCGCCTGATGCACCTGTCCGAGCGCTCGCTGGAGGTGGCCGGCGGCGTGATCCTCCTGATCATCGCGATCCGCATGATCTTCGGCAGCAGCAGCGAATCGGCCTATGGCCTAGAGCCGGGCAAGGAGCCCTTCATCTTCCCGCTGGCGGTGCCGCTGCTGGCCGGCCCCTCGGCGATGGCCACCGTGCTGCTGCTGGCCTCGCGCCAGCCGGAGCGCATCTGGGACTGGATCGCCGCGCTGACCGCAGCGATGGTGGTTTCGGCCTTGACCCTGCTGCTGGCGGACCGCATCCGCAAGCTGCTGGGCGATTCGGTGGTTTCGGCGATCGAGAAGCTGATGGGCCTGGTGCTGACCGCGATCGCGGTCGAGATGGTGCTGGCCGGCCTGAAGCGCTATTTCGTCGGCGGGCTGTAGTCCGCCTTGTTCGCCTTGTTTGCCCAGTCGGCGGCCGTCAGGCCGTAGACGCTGCAGTCCATCTCGTACCAGCGCTCGACGCCGCGGTAGCTCATGCCCAGGCGCCGCATCACCGTGGCCGAGGCGGCATTGTCGGGATGGCAGACCGCCAGCAGCTCCGGCGCGGCCAGCGGCCCGAAGGCATGGTCGGCCATGGCGCCTGCCGCCTCCGAGGCCAGGCCGCGGCCCCAATGCTCGCACCGCAGCCGCCAACCGAGCTCCAATGGATTGGCGCGCTCGCGCCCCAGGTGCTGCACGCAGCCGGCGCCGACCAACTCACCGCCATCGCGCTCAATGAAAGCCCACCAGGAGTAGCCCCATTCGGCCCAGCGCGCCTTGACGCGCTCGATCACCGCCCGGGTTTCTTCCGGCGTTTCCGGCTTGCCGCCCAGGTAGCGCATCACCTCAGGGTCGCTGTTCATCCGGTTCAAGCCCTGCAGATGTTCGTCGACAAAGGGTTCCAGGCGCAGGCGCGGGGTCAGCAGGATCGTCATCGGCATTCGGTCCGGTCGGGCAGGCAAGCAGGCGCCAGTCTAGCTACCAGCCTCAATTCCGCAATGCGGAAAGAGGCTTGCGAATCGTGAAAACAGCGCTTGCTGCACCGCGCCATTTTTTCTCATTATGGTGAAGATCGTTTCATGATCCGGCATTCGCTTTTCAAGCCATTGATTTGAAATGAGAAAATTTTTAGTCTTATATAAGACATAACAGTTCCGCGAGGGCGGTACGAGGACTACGCTTGAAGCCATTCCAAGCCGTTTTTTTGTACCTCCACCAACCACCCCGCAGGAGCATGACCATGAGCAGCAGCACCCAAACCCGTGAACAGCAGATCGCCGCCCTCGAGAAGGACTGGGCCGAGAACCCGCGCTGGAAGGGCATCAAGCGCGGCTACAGCGCCGCCGACGTGGTGCGCCTGCGCGGCTCGCTGGCGATCGAGCACACGCTGGCCAAGCGCGGCGCCGAGAAGCTGTGGGGCCTGGTCAACACCGAGCCCTTCATCAACGCGCTGGGCGCGCTGACCGGCAACCAGGCGATGCAGCAGGTCAAGGCTGGCCTGAAGGCGATCTACCTCTCCGGCTGGCAGGTCGCCGGCGACGCCAACAGCAATGGCGAGATGTACCCCGACCAGTCGCTGTACTCGGTGGACTCGGTGCCCAAGGTGGTCAAGAAGATCAACGCCACCTTCAAGCGCGCCGACGAGATCCAATGGAGCGAGGGCAAGAACGAGGTCGACTACTTCGCGCCGATCGTGGCCGACGCCGAGGCCGGCTTCGGCGGCGTGCTGAACGCCTTCGAGCTGATGAAGGCCATGATCGAGGCGGGCGCCGCCGGCGTGCATTTCGAGGACCAGCTGGCCGCCGCCAAGAAATGCGGCCACATGGGTGGCAAGGTGCTGGTGCCCAGCCGCGAGGCGGTGGCCAAGCTGGTCGCGGCCCGCCTGGCGGCCGATGTGATGGGCACGCCAACCGTGCTGCTGGCCCGCACCGACGCCGAAGCCGGCGATCTGGTGACCAGCGACATCGACGACAACGACAAGCCTTTCTGCACCGGCGAGCGCACCGTCGAGGGCTTCTTCCGCACCCGCAATGGCATCGACCAGGCGATCAGCCGCGGCCTGGCCTATGCGCCCTATGCCGACATGATCTGGTGCGAGACCGGCAAGCCCGACCTGGCCTTCGCCAAGCAGTTCGCCGACGCGATCCATGCCAAGTTCCCCGGCAAGCTGCTGGCCTACAACTGCTCGCCCAGCTTCAACTGGAAGAAGAACCTGGACGACGCGACCATCGCCAAGTTCCAGCGCGAGCTGGGCGCGATGGGCTACAAGTTCCAGTTCATCACCCTGGCCGGCTTCCACAGCCTGAACTACTCGATGTTCAACCTGGCTTACGGCTACGCCCGCAACAATATGAGCGCCTTCGTCGAGCTGCAGGAGGCCGAGTTCGCCGCCGCCGAGCGCGGCTTCACCGCGGTCAAGCACCAGCGCGAGGTCGGCACCGGCTATTTCGACGCGGTCACCACGACCATCGAGGCCGAGGCTTCCACCGCGGCGCTGAAGGGCTCGACCGAGGACGAGCAGTTCTTCGACGCCAAGCACGGTTGATGCTGAAAAGGATCTCGACCCCACCGGGCACAAGACGGTGAGGTCGACGGGCCCGCGGCCAAAAGCCGCGGGCTTTTTTTCGGCTCTTTGCGCGTTGATTGATGATGCTGTGATGGCGAAGATCTGGGCGCAGGAGGGCGGGCAGACCTGCTGCTACGTGTCCCCCGGCCGCTTCGCGGCCTCCTCCTTGACCTCCGCATCAGGCCCGCCCACCCTCCTGCTTGGCGCTGCGTTTGGCTTTCTCCGCGAACCACTTGCGGTGGAGGAGCCGGGATGCGGGTGTGCGCAATTGCACAGGTCAAGGAGGAGGGCCGCGCAAAGCGGCCCGGGGGACACGGAGCAATTGCGCATGCCCGCGTCCCGGCGCCACCCGGCTCTTTGCAGAGGCCATCAAGACCACGCCGGGAATATCACAAGTCAATGAATAAGAGATTTTTTTAACCGCAGGAAAGGGTCAGACCTTGCGGTTGCGCTCCACCCAGGCGGCGAAGGCGTTGATGAACTTCTCCAGGAAGGCCTTGCTCTCGGGCTTGGCGATCGCGCCGTTGGCGTCGAACAGCTCACCGGCGCCGCCGACATAGGCCTCGGGCTGCTGCAGCAGCGGCACGTTCAGGAACACCAGCGACTGGCGCAGATGGTGGTTGGCGCCGAAGGCGCCGATCGCGCCGGGCGAGAGGCTGACGATGGCGCCCGGCTTGCCGTCCCAGGCGCTCTGGCCATAGGGGCGCGAAGCGATGTCGATCGCGTTCTTCAGCACGCCCGGCACCGAGCGGTTGTACTCGGGCGTGACGAACAGCACCGCGTCCGCGTCCTTGATCCGCTGCTTGAAGGCCACCGAGGCCGCCGGCGGGTTGGCGTCGTCGTCCTGGTTATAGAGCGGCAGCTCGCCGATCTCGGCGATCTCCAGCAGCAGGCTCGGCGGCGCCAGCGCCTTCAGCGCCAGCGCCAGCTTGCGGTTCAGCGAATCCTTGCGCAGGCTGCCGACCAGCACGGCGACGCGATGGACCTGTTGACTCATGATTGTGGGACTCCTGTCGTTATCGTTGATGAAGGGGGAACTACAAGGGAACAGCAGACAACCTTGTAGCCGCTTTGGGCCATCCCTGCATCAACGATTTGTGAACACCCGAGTGCCGCGCTTGCATAAGGCAGCGCCGAGGGCAAGACCTGCCCCTGGATACGCTAGAGCGAGGCCTCCAGCATCTCGCGGTAGTCCGCGGCGCTGGCCGGGCGCGGGTTGGTCTTGTGGCAATGATCCAGCAGCGCATGCTCGATCACCGGCTCGAACAGCTCGCGCGTGACGCCCAGGGCCGCCAGGCCCACGGGCAGGCCCAGGCGCGCATTCATGGCCCGGATCGCCTCGGCGATCTCGTTGCCGGCGGCGTCGCAGCCAGGCAGGCCCATCGCCTGGGCCATGCGGGTCAGGCGGGCATCGCGCTGCAGGCTCTCATGGCCGGCGTTGAAGCGCACCACCGCCGGCAGGAACAGCGCGTTCAGGGTGCCATGGTGCAGGCGCGGGTTCAGCCCGCCCAGGCTGTGGCTCAGCGAATGCACGCAGCCCAGGCCCTTCTGGAAGGCCATCGCGCCCTGCATGCTGGCGCTCATCATCTGCCAGCGCGCTTCGCGGTCGCTGGCGCCGTCGCGGGTGGCGCGCTCGATGTGGGCCCAGCCGCGGCGCAAGCCCTCCCAGGCGATGCCGTCGGCCGGTGGGTTGACCGCCGCCGACATGAAGGTTTCCATGCAATGCGCGATCGCGTCCATGCCGGTGGCCGCGGTCAGCAGCGGCGGCAGGGCCAGCGTCAGCTCCGGGTCGCAGATCGCCGCCTTGGGCAGCAACTCCCAGCTGTGGAAGCCCAGCTTGCGGCCGTCGTCGACGATGATGATCGCGCCGCGCGCCACCTCGGAGCCGGTGCCGGCCGTGGTCGGCACGGCGATCAGCGGCAGCACCGATGTGCCGATCTTCGGGCTGCCGCCCTCGATCGTCGCGTAGGTCTTCAGCGGGCCCTCATGCGTCGCGGCGATCGCGACGCCCTTGGCCAGGTCCATGCTGGAGCCGCCGCCGACCGCGATCAGCCCGTCGCAGCCGAGCCGGCGGCACAGGGCGGTGGCCTCGCGCACCGCCGCCTCGGTCGGGTTCGGCGGCGTGGCGTCGAAAACTGGCAGAGCGCCCGCGCTGCCAAAGGCGGCCAGCGCCTGATCCAGCACGCCGGCGGCGCGCACCCCGGCATCGCTGACCACCAGGGGCTTGCGGATGCCGACCCGCTCGCATTCCTGCGGCAGCAGCGCCACGGCGCCGAAGTCGAGCTGGATCTGGGTCAGGTACTGGATCAGGGCCATGTCGAGGGTCTCCTTATCTACCGTTACGCTCGCAGCAACCGGTCTCGATGGAGGCGACGCCCGGGGATCCGGCTCGGCCGGTCCGATGGGCGTGCCCCCTCGAGGGGGCGCGCGAAGCGCGTAGGGGGTGAGCAATCTGGCACACTGCGCGCCGTTATGTTCCCGAGCGTAACCCGCTGGAGTTCCCGTTGAGTAGCACCTTGTTGACACCGCGCATGGCCGGTGTCCTGGAGCGCATCCACCGCGCCCACCGCCCCCCGTTCCACAGCCTGACGCCCAAGCAGGCGCGCATCGCCTATCTGATGGGGGCCGAGATCCTGGACCTGCCGCGCGCAGCGCTGCCGCGGGTCGAGAACCTGCGCCTGCCCGGCCCGGGCGGCGAGCTGGCGGCGCGCCTGTATGCGCCGCAGACCCGTGAGGAAGCACCGCTGCTGCCGGCGCTGCTGTATTTCCATGGCGGCGGTTTCACGATCGGCAGCCTGGAGACGCATGACAGCCTGTGCCGCCAGCTGGCGCTGCGCAGCGGCGCGGCGGTGGTCGCGCTGGACTACCGGCTGGCGCCGGACCACCGCTTCCCGGCCGCGGTAGACGACAGCTGGGCCGCGCTGAGCTGGCTGGCCGAGGCGGCCGAGGGTCTGGGGCTGGACCGCCGGCGCCTGGCGGTCGGCGGCGACAGCGCCGGCGGCACCCTGGCCGCGGTGGCCGCGCTGCATGCGCGCGACATCGGGCTACCGCTGGCGCTGCAGCTGCTGATCACGCCCGGCACCACCGCCCATGCCGACACGCCCTCGCACAAGCTGTTCGCCAACGGCTTTCTGCTCGACGCGGCCAATATCGCCTGGTTCTTCGACCATTACATCGAGCACCACCACAAACGCGACTGGCGCTTCGCCCCGCTGGAGGCCGAGAGCTTCGACGAGCTGGCGCCCACCTGCCTGGTGCTGGCCGAATGCGATCCGCTGGTCGACGAGGGTGTGGCCTATGCCGACGCGCTGCGCGCCGCCGGCAACGCGGTGCAGCTGGAGCTGTACCGCGGCGTCACCCACGACTTCATCAAGATGGGCCGTCAGATCCCCGAGGCGCTGCAGGCGCTGGAGGCCTGCGGCCTGGCCCTCAAACAAGCGCTGTTCGACAAGCCATGACCCACCCCAGCCCCACCGCCCAGCCGCGCCGCGCCGATTTCCGCTTCTTCGAGCGCCTGCGCGTGCGCTGGGCCGAGATCGATGCGCAGCAGATCGTCTTCAACGGCCATTACCTGACCTATTTCGACACCGCGGTGGGCGGCTACTGGCGCGCGCTGGCCCTGCCTTATGCCCAGACCATGCAGGACCTGGGCGGCGATCTGTTCGTGCGCAAGGCCACCCTGGAGTACCTGGACGCCGCGCGCTATGACGAGCTGCTGGAGGTCGGCGTGCGCTGCGAGCGCATCGGCAACAGCTCGATGAGCCTGCGCTGCGCGGTGTTCCGCGGCGAGGATTGCCTGGTGTTCGGCGAGCTGGTCTATGTGTTCGCCGACGCGACGACGCGCCAGCCCAAGCCGGTGCCCACCGGGCTGCGCGAGCTGCTGCAGGCCTTCGAGCGCGGCGAGGCGATGGCCCAGGTGCGGGTCGGGGCCTGGGCCGAGCTGGGCGAGCAGGCCGGGCGCATCCGCCAGGCGGTGTTCATCGACGAGCAGAAGATCCCGGCCGAGATGGAATGGGACAGCGCCGATGCCGGCTGCCTGCATGCGCTGGCCTGCAACCGCCTGGGCCGGCCGCTGGCCACCGGGCGGCTGCTGGAGCATGTGCCCGGCGTGGCCAAGATCGGCCGCATGGCCGTGCTGGCACCGATGCGCGGAAGCCGGGTCGGCCGCGAGGTGCTGGAGGCGCTGATGCAGGCGGGCCGCGACCATGGCTACCGCGAGGTGCTGCTGCATGCGCAACTGTCGGCCGAGGTTTTTTATACCCGCGCCGGCTTCCAGCGCCGCGGCCCGGTCTTCGAGGAGGCCGGCATCCAGCATGTGGAGATGGTGCGGGCGCTGTAGCGCGCCCGTCACCTATGCCGCCGCGTCGATGCGGCGGTTGTAGGCGTAGAACACCTCGTCGCGCTGCCAGGCTAGCGATTCGTACAGCGACTGCGCCGGCCGATTGGTCTTGGCCGTGGTCAGGTCCATGCGGGCCATGCCGGCGGCGCGGGCTTGATCCTCGGCGGCCAGTAGCAGCGAGCGCCCCACGCCGCCGCGGCGCCCCGCCGGTGCAACGAACAGGTCGTAGAGGCTGTAGATCGGCCGCGCCTCCACCGAGCAGAAGGTCGGGTAGAGCTGGCAGAAGCCCAGCAGCGGGCCGCCTTCCAAAGCCTCGGCAACCAGGATCACCGACTCGTCATGGCGCAGCCGCGCCTCGATGAAGGCCGTGGCCAGCGCGAGGTCAGCCGGCTGCTCGTAGAACTGCCGGTAGGCGTCGAACAGCGCGGCGACCGGGGTCAGGTCTTGCAGGGTGGCGCGGCGGATGCGCAGGGAAGAGGCGTCGGACATGCAAGCGGTCGAGTGAATTTAAAAGGGCCGCGATTGGATCACGGTTTCTTGGCCACCCTATAGGCCACGCCACCGATGTTCAGCGACTCGCGCTGCTCGTCGCTGAACAGGAACAGCCGGCGCTCGACCCGCCCGGGTGGCGCCGGATCCCGCGCCCCGGCGGCGATGCCGAGCAGGGCCAGGATCAGCGGGGCAGGGCGCGGTGCAGCGGCAAGGGAGTCTCACGCTTGGGGAGGCAGGTCATGCCCGCGATCAGTCCTGCGCCACCCGCACCACCAGCTTGCCGAAGTTGCGGCCCTCCAGCAGGCCGCGGAAGGCGGCGGGGGCGTTCTCCAGACCCTCGACCAGATCCTCGCGCAGCTTGATGCGGCCCTCGGCCAG
Organism: Roseateles sp. DAIF2; assembly: GCF_015624425.1. Lineage (NCBI taxonomy): Bacteria > Pseudomonadati > Pseudomonadota > Betaproteobacteria > Burkholderiales > Sphaerotilaceae > Roseateles > Roseateles sp. DAIF2. The sequence goes on from NZ_CP049919.1 coordinate 3,093,812, forward strand.
CCATTGGCTCATCTCGCGGCGGAAGTCCTCGAAGCGCGCGCCGTAATGGTCGAGGATGATGAAGCCCTGCATGCGGATGCGCTTTTGCAGCAGGGTGGCCACCAGGCGCGGCAGGCGGTCCGGGCCGGCGGCCGCTTCATCGTCACCCTCGTTGTAATGGGCGATGAAGCCGCAGACCGGCACCCGCGCGCCGATGTTCAGCAGCGGCAGCACCGCGTCGAACACCGCGCCGCCGACGTTCTCGAAATAGACGTCGATGCCCTGTGGGCAGGCCGCGGCCAGTTGCTCGGCGAAGCGCGGGTCGCGGCGGTCCAGGCAGGCGTCGAAGCCCAGCTCCTCCAGCGCATAGCGCTGCTTGTCGGCCCCGCCGACGATGCCGACCACGCGCGCGCCCTTGAGCCTGGCCAGCTGGCCCACCACGGCGCCGACCGCGCCGGTGGCCGCGGCCACCACCACGGTCTCGCCCGGCTTGGGCTGACCGATGTCCAGCAGGCCCACATAGGCGGTGAAGCCCGGCATGCCCAGGCCGCCCAGCGCCCGCGAGGGCTGGGGCAGGTCGCCCAGCGGCTGCAGGTCCGCGCCGTCGGAGAGCGCATAGTCCTGCCAGCCGGCATTGGCCAGCACCAGCTCGCCGACCGCAAAGCGCGGGTGGCGCGAGGCGACGACCCGGCTGACCGTGCCGCCCACCATCGTCGCGCCGAGTTCGACCACCGGCGCATAGCCGGGGCCGACCTCATCCATCAGGTTGCGCATATAGGGATCGAGCGAGAGGTACAGGGTGCGCAGCAAGACCTGGCCCTCGGCCGGCTCGGGGCGCGGCTGCTCGTCGAGGCGGAAATGGCGCTGCGCCTCGGGCAGGCCCTGCGGGCGTTCGGCCAGGGTGATGCGGCGGTTGACGGTTGGCAGCTGAGTGATGTTCATGAGGGTCTCCGGGTTTCAGGCACGCAGGGGTCGCGGGCCATGGCGCAGGGTCAGCAGGCTGCCCAGGGTGATCGCGACCACCGCGAAGGCGGGGCCGCCCAGGGCGCCCATATGGTCGACCAGCAGGCCGCCGCCGATCGCACCGCTGGCGATCGCGATCTGGAAGGCCGCGACCAGCAGGCCGCCGGCGCCCTCGGCCTGGTCCGGCGCGGCGCGCACGATCCAGGTCTGGAAGCCGACCGGGAAGGCGCCGAAGGCAAAGCCCCACAGCGGCACCGCGATCGCGGTCACCAGCAGCGAGCTGCCGGCCAGCAGCAGGGTGGCGGCCAGCAGCGCGATCAAGGCGCCGCCGGCGACGATCGCATGGCGCTCGCTGCGCCCGGCAATCCAGCCGCCGGCGAAGTTGCCGAAGAAGCCGCCGATGCCATAGCCCAGCAGCACCGCGGTGATCGCGCCGACCGAGAGCTGGGTGATCTGCTCCATCAGCGGCCGGATGTAGGTGAAGCCGGCGAAATGCCCGGAGATCACCAGCAGCACGGCCAGCAGCGCGACGCGCACCGGCGGCCGCGTCAGCAGCTCGCCCAGCACGCGCAGGTTCGGCTTGTCGCGCGGCGGCAGGGGCGGCAGCGCCAGGAACTGCACCAAGAGGGTCAGGACGCTGACCACGCCGGCCGCGATGAAGGCGCTGCGCCAGCCCCATAGATCGCCCATCCAGGCGCCGATCGGCGCGGCGCCCACCGTGGCCACCGAGACCCCGGTCAGGATGAAGGACATGGCGCGGGCGAACAGCGCCTCGGGCACCAGGCGCATCGCCAGCGCGGCCGACATCGACCAGAAGCCGCCCAGCGCGATGCCCAGCAGCACGCGCGCCACCAGCAGCACCGTTAGGTTGCTGGCGGTGGCCGCCAGCGCGTTGGAGATCACCAGCAGCAGGGTCAGCGCCAGCATCACCAGCCGGCGGTCCAGGCGCCGGGTCAACAGCGGGATCGAGGGCGCGGCCACCGCGCCGACCAGGGCGGTGGCGGTGACCGCCTGGCCGGCCGCGCCGTCGCTGATCTGCAGGTCGCTGGCCATCGCGGTCAGCAGGCTGGCCGGCAGGAACTCGGCCGTCACCAGGCCGAACACGCCCAGGGTCAGCGAGAAGACGGCGGGCCACAGGGCCTTGTCGGTGGTGGCGGGAGCTGCGGGTTGGGATGCCGCGGCAGCGGGCGGGGCGCCGGCCTCGAGACGGTCGGCGCAGCAGGAACTGGAAGGTGAGGACACGTTGTTAATAAACCGGGTGATGAACTTGGGTCTCAGCTTATGGATAAGATCCCGGCGCTCCAATGCCGAAAAAGCCGAAATGCTTGACTTTTTGTCCGACGCATCGATCCCTGCCTCTCCCACGCCCGCCGCGCGCGAGCCCAACAAGGACCGGCGCGACATGCTGACGCAGATCCTGCTGGGCCTGCGCCTGGACGGGGTCGAGTACGGGCGCTGCGAGATGCGCGCGCCCTGGGCGGTGGCCTTTCCGGCGCAGCGCTCGGCGCGCTTTCATTTCGTCGGCAGCGGCGGCTGCTGGCTGCGCACCCAGACCGACGACTGGGTGCATCTGAAGCCCGGCGATGCGGTGCTGCTGCCGCGCGGCAGCTTCCACATCATGGCCAGCTCGCCCGAGGTGCCGGCGGTGGACATCGATTCGCTGGCGAAGGTCGCGGTGTCGGAGAACATCTACCTGGTCGGCGCCGAGGCGCGCGACAGCCATATCGGCCAGCCGCTGGCCGTGACCGGCGCAGAGCCGACGCTCGCGCTGGCGCCGGACATGATGTTCTGCGGCGCGCTGCGCTTCAACCTGGATCCGCTGCATCCGCTGATGACGATGATGCCGGAGGTGCTGGTGGCCGGGAACCTGGCGCGGCGCGACCCGACGGTGCCGGCCCTGCTGGAGGCGATGGAGCGCGAGGTGGCGCTGGACCGTATCGGCGCCTGCGGCATCCTGGCGCGCCTGGCCGACGCGCTGGCGGCCAGCATCATCCGCGCCTGGGTCGAATGCGGCTGCAGCGACGCCACCGGCTGGATCGCCGCGGTGCGCTGCCCCAAGATCGGCAAGGTGATCGCGGCCATCCATGCCGATCCGGAGCGCGACTGGGACGTGCCGATGCTGGCCGACGTGATGGGCGCCTCGCGCTCGCGCTTCGCCGAGGCCTTCACCCGCACCATGGGCGAGAGCCCGGCCAAGTATGTGGCCAAGATCAAGATGTTCCAGGCGCGCCACTGGATCGCGCAGGAGGGCATGCGCGTCGCGGTCGCGGCCGACCGCCTGGGCTACGACTCCGAGGCCTCGTTCAGCCGCGCCTTCAAGCGCATCATCGGCCACCCGCCCAGCGCGGCGCGCGGCGATGGCGCGCTGCTGCTGCGCGGGGCGGCCTAGGCCACGACGCCGCGCTCGCGCAGCGCCGCGATCTGCGCCTCGCTGAGGCCGACCTCGCGCAGCACCGCATCGGTGTCGCCGCCCAGGGTTGGCGCGGCGCGGTGCAGGCCGCCGGGCGTGCCCAGCAGCTTGGGCACGATGCCCGGCACCAGCAGCTCCTCGCCGCTCTGGGTGCGCTGCGTCAGCAGCATGTCGCGGGCGCGGTAATGCGGGTCCTCGGCGATGTCGCGCGCGGTGTAGACCTTGCCGGCCGGCACGCCCACCGGGGCCAGGCGCTCCAGCACCTCGGCAACGCTCAGCGGCTCGGTCCAGGCCTGGATCGCGGCATCGATCTCGGCCACGCGCGCGACGCGGCCGACGTTGTTGGCCAGCTGCGCATCGGCGGCCAGGTCGGCGCGGCCGATCGCCGTCATCAGGCGCTTGAAGATGCTGTCGCCATTGCCGGCCACCAGCACATAGCCGTCGCGGCAGCGGTAGGCATTGCTCGGTGCGATGCCGGGCAGGGCGCTGCCGGCCGCCTCGCGCACCGCGCCGAAGGCGCCGTACTCGGGGATCAGGCTCTCCATCACATTGAACACCGCCTCGTGCAGCGCGACGTCGATCACCTGACCGCGCCCGCCGTTGACCTTGCGGTGGTAGAGCGCGGTCAGCACGCCGATCACCCCATGCAGCGCGGCCAGCGTGTCGCCGATCGAGACGCCGCAGCGCACCGGCACCTTGCCCGGCTCGCCGGTCAGATGCCGCAGCCCGCCCATCGCCTCGCCGATCACGCCGAAGCCGGGCCGGTCGCGGTAGGGCCCGCTCTGGCCATAGCCCGAGATGCGCAGCATCACCAGGCCGGGGTTGAGCTTGGCGAGCTCCTCGTAGCCCAGGCCCCAGCCCTCCAGGGTGCCGGGGCGGAAGTTCTCGATCAGCACATCGGCCTCGGCGATCAGGCGCCGTGCGATGGCCTGGCCCTCGGCCTCGCGCAGATCTAGCGCCAGCGAGCGCTTGTTGCGCGACTGCACCTGCCACCAGACCGAGGTGCCGCCGGCGTCCAGCATGCGCCAGCTGCGCAGCGGATCGCCGCCGCTAGGAGCCTCGATCTTGATCACCTCGGCACCGAAGTCGCCCAAGGTCTTGCCGGCGAAGGGGCCGGCGATCAGCTGGCCCATCTCGATCACGCGCAGGCCGGCGAGTGCATCCGGACTAGGCATCGCGGCTTGTTGCATCGTTGCTTGGTCTCCGCTGTTTTCTTAAGAGTGGGAAGGCACGAAGTCTTGAGGAGGAAAGGGGACCGGGCCTCATCGGCCACCGACAAGGAGCTGCGAAGGCCAGCGTCAGAGCGGGGTGCGGTCGAAATTGGTGACGCCGGGGCCAAAGGCGGCGATGGCTTGTTCTTGCAGCGCGTCCCTGGTCAGACGCAGCTGGATCAAGTCATTGCCATAGTCGGCAACCTCGTCGGGATCATCCGAGGTCTCGCAGATCTTGGCCCATTTCGCATCGAGTTCGGCTAATGACTCAAGAAGAAGCCGCGCTTCCCATTCCAGAAGTTCTACAGTGAGTTTCTTCATGCCTGCTTTCCTGGCTTTTGAAAGACCCGTGTCGCCTTCAATGCCAACTCCTCAAGTAGCCCTTTGTATTTGTCGAGAGGCATATTAACGGTGGGCGCGATGCAGAAATGGCCCGGCTTGTCGGTGTTGACATCGACCGGGCGCACATGCGACAGCCTTGCGCTGTGGGCATTGCCGAGGCGGAAGACCTCCTCGGGCACGATATAGAACTCTTTGGGGAACATTGCAGTCACCAGTTCAGAAGTGCGAAGAGCCAGCAGTTGATCCGCTTGGTCTCACACCTTCCAGTGACTTTGGTCCCTCTTTCCTCGATGCTGCTGCTGTTCAGCCTGGCAGCAGGGGCTCGAAGACCTCGCGGTGCCGCAGGCCTTGCACGAAGGCGGACATCGCCGCGGCGACGGCCGGCTCGGCATCGACCTGCGCGGCGGGATAGATCTCCATCCAGGTCAGCAGGCTGGGATCGGCGTCCTGACGCTGCAGCAGGCGCAACGGGCGGCCGGCGCGGGCGTCCTCGAAGGCACTGCGCGCGGCGTCGACATCGACGGCGCGCAGGCGGTAGTAGACGAACAGCTCCACCTTGCTCACTGCGGCTCGCCGACCAGGTAGGGCATGGGCTGCGGCGCCAGGCGCGGGCCGTCGGCGGCGCCCAGGTGCAGGCTGCCCTCGTCCAGCGCCGCCAGCTTGACCTCGGCCAGCAGCAGGCCGCGCCCGCCGCGTTGCGCCGCCGCGGCGACCAGGCCGGCCGGCTGGCCGGGGTCGGCGCTGTGGAACAGCTCCTGGCCGACCTGCGGCGCCGGCGCGTCCTCGGTGGCGAACAGGAAGGTGCGGCGCTTGATCGTGCCGCGGTACTGGCTGCGCGCGACGACCTCCTGGCCGGGGTAGCAGCCCTTCTGGAAGTTGACGCCGCCCAGCAGCTCCAGGTTCAGCATCTGCGGCACGAACTGCTCGACGGTGGGCTGGCGCACCCAGGCCAGGCCGGCCTCGACCTCGGCCCAGGACCAGTCGGCCGCGTCCAGCGCGGGCAGGTCCGGTGCCGCGGCCGCGGTGCCCTGCAGCAGCAGGTAGCGGGGCAGGGCGTTCGCGCCATCGGGCAGGCGCACGACGCGGGCACCGTCGCGCTGCGTCACGCCCCAGACCGCGGCCGGTGCGGCTTCGCCGAGCCAGGCGCGTGCGGCCTCGCCGGCCAGGCCCCAGACGGCCAATTCGGCGCTGGCATCGGCCAGCTTGCACTTGGCACGCAGCACGAACATCGACAGGCGCTTCAGGGTCGGCGCCAGCAGCTCGGCCGGCAGGGCCAGCAGCAGTTCGTCGGCACCGGTCTTGACGGCCAGCAGGGTCGCGAGCAGGCGGCCCTTGGCCGAGCAGTAGCCGGCCAGCCGGGCCTGCTCGGTGCTCTGCAGCACCAGGTCCTGGGTCAGCTGGCCATGCAGGAACTTGGCGGCTTCCTCGCCGCGGGCGCTGATCACGCCCCAATCGGCCAGGCGCAGCGCGCCGCCCGGGACGAGGGTGGAAGACGAAGAAAGCGGATGGGAATCGGTGCTCATGGGCCGATTATCATCAGCGCCCGCATCACCTTGGGGGCATCGGGTCTTGGGTCGCAGCAGAAAGAACGGAAAGAAACAGTCGGGAAGCCTGCTGGGCGCGCTGGCCTGGCTGCTGGCGCTCGGCCTGCTGGCGGCCGGCGCCGCCGCGGGCGGGGCCTGGTGGTGGCTGGGCCAGCCGCTGAGCCTGCACAAGCCCTCGGTCGAGCTGTCGATCGAACCCGGCACCGCGCCGCAGCAGGTGGCGCTGGCCTGGGTCGCGGCCGGCGTGGACACCGACGCGCGCCTGCTCTACCAATGGTTTCGCTGGTCCGGTCAGGCGCGCCAGATCCGCGCCGGCAGCTACGAGATCCACCAGGGCGCGACGCCGCGCGAGCTGCTGGACAAGATGGTCAGGGGCGACGAGGTGCTGGAGGCGGTGCGCCTGATCGAGGGCTGGACCTTCCGCCAGTTCCGCGCCGCGCTGGCCAAGGCGCCGAGTCTGAAGGCCACGACGGCCGGCCTCAGCGAGGCCGAGATCATGAGCGCGCTGGGCGCACCGGGCCAGCCGGCCGAGGGCGCCTTCTTTCCCGACACCTATGCCTTCAGCCGCGGCGTCAGCGACCTGACCGTGATGAAGCGCGCCCACGCGGCGATGCAGCGGCGCCTGGACGCGGCCTGGGCCGGCCGCGCCGAGGGCCTGCCGCTGAAGAGCGCGGCCGAGGCCCTGGTGCTGGCCTCGATCGTCGAAAAGGAGACCGGCACCGCGGCCGACCGCGGCCTGGTCGCCGCGGTCTTCGTCAACCGGCTGAAGATCGGCATGCCGCTGCAGACCGACCCGACGGTGATCTACGGCCTGGGCGAGGCCTTCGACGGCAATCTGCGCAAGCGCGACCTGCAGACCGACACGCCGCACAACACCTACACCCGCGCCGGCCTGCCGCCGACGCCGATCGCGATGCCCGGCATGGCCTCGCTGCAGGCCACCGTGCATCCGGCGACCAGTCGCGCCCTGTACTTCGTCGCCCGCGGCGACGGCAGCAGCGAGTTCAGCGAAGACCTGGCCGCGCATAATCGCGCGGTCAACAAATACCAGCGCGGCCAGAAGTAGCCGTGGCATCCCCTCCCGTGAGCAGCGCCCGTTTCATCACCTTTGAAGGCATCGACGGTGCCGGCAAGTCGACCCATATCGAGGCCGTCTGCGCCCGCCTGCGCGCGCGCGGTGCCGACCTCGTCACCACCCGCGAACCCGGCGGCACGCCGCTGGCCGAGACCCTGCGCGGCCTGTTCCTGCACAGCGGCATGGACCATCTGACCGAGGCCCTGCTGGTGTTCGCCGGCCGGCGCGACCATCTGGTCAAGGTCATCGAGCCGGCGCTGGCCGCCGGCAAGACCGTGGTCTGCGACCGTTTTGCCGATGCCAGCTTCGCCTACCAGGGCCATGGCCGCGGCATGGACCTGGCCGTGCTGGGCACCCTGGAGCAATGGGTGCTCGAGGGCCGCCAGCCCGACCTGACCCTGTGGTTCGACCTGCCGGCCGAGCAGGCCGCACAACGCCGCGCCGCCGCGCGCGAGGCGGACCGCTTCGAGCAGCAGGACCTGGGCTTCTTCGAGCGCGTACGCGCCGGCTATGCCGCGCGCGCCGCGCAGGCGCCGCAGCGCTTCGTGCGCATCGACGCCAGCGGCAGCATCGAGGCCGTGGCGGCCCAGGTGGCGGCCGCGCTGGAGGCGCGCGGATGGTGACGCCAAGCCTGGATCTGCCCTGGTTGGCGGAGCCGCTGAACCAAGCCCTGGCCCATGCCCGCTCGCATGCGCTGCTGGTGCAGGGGCCGGCCGGCGTCGGCCAGTTCGACCTGGCCCTGCTGCTGGCCCAGGCCTGGCTGTGCGAGGACCCGCAGCCGGACACGCGCTGGGCCTGCGGCCATTGCGGCGCTTGCAAGCTGTTCCATTCGCGCACCCACCCAGACTTCCAGATCCTCCTGCCCGATGCGCTGCGCGAGCCGCTGGGCTGGGCGGCCGAGGAGGGCGAGGGCGCGAGCACCAAGGAAAGCAAGAGCAAGCCGAGCCGCGAGATCAAGATCGACGCGGTGCGCGCGATGCTGTCCTTCGCCCAGACCACGCCGGCGCGCGGGCGCGCCAAGGTGGTGGTGGTCTATCCGGCCGAGGCGCTGAACACGGTGGCGGCGAATGCGCTGCTGAAGACCCTGGAGGAGCCCGCCGGCCAGCTGCGCTTCGCGCTGGCCAGCATGGCGCCCGAGGCCCTGCTGCCGACGATACGCAGCCGCTGCCAACCGGTGCCGCTGGCCCTGCCGGCGCAAGACCTGGCCCTGGCCTGGCTGGCCGCGCAGGGCATCGAGCAGCCCGAGGTACTGCTGGCCGCGGCCGGCGGCAGGCCGCAAGAGGCGCTGCTGTGGGCCCAGGAGGGGCTGAAGGCGGCCAGCTGGCTGCAGCTGCCCGGCCGGCTGGCGCGCGGCGAGGTCAGCGCGATCTCGGACTGGCCGGTGCCGCGCGCGATCGACGCGATGCAGCGCCTGTGCCACGACCTGCTGTGCCTGGCCCATGGCGCCGCGCCGCGCTTCTTCCCGGCGGCCAGCCTGCCCAAGAGCGTGCAGGCGGCGCCGCTGCACCAGTGGAGCCGGGTGCTGCAGCAGGCCGCGCGCCATGCCGAGCATCCGCTGAACGCCGGCCTGCTGCTGGAGTCGCTGCTGCTGCAGGGGCAGCCGGCGCTGCAGCAGGTGCGCGCAAACAAGGGCTAGGAACCCGCGGCTTTTGCCGCAGGCCGGGCGGCGCCATTCGGTACACTGGCAGCCCTATGAGTGACATGCCCGCCAAACCGCAAGCCGCCGCGCTGGCCACGGCCGCCGCCGGCGCACGCCCGAGCGTGATCCAGCTGGTGTTCCGCGAAAAGGGCGCGCTCTACGCGGCCTATATCCCGATGTTCGCGGACGGAGGCCTGTTCGTGCCGACGAATCGCGAATACAAGCTCGGCGAGGACATCTACCTGCTGCTGTCGCTGCCCGATGACACGCAGCGCTATCCGGTGGCCGGCAAGGTGGGCTGGATCACCCCGGCCAATGCCTCGGGCGGCCGCACCCAGGGCGTCGGCGTGCGCTTCCCGCCGGACGAGAAGCACCGCCTGATCAAGCTCAAGATCGAGGAGCAGCTCGGCACGCTGATCTCCTCGTCCAAGCCGACCCAGACCCTCTGAGCGCCCGGCTTCCTTTTCCCCCTTGCAGTTCGATGTTCATTGATTCCCATTGCCACCTGAGCTTCCCCGAGCTCAGCGCCCAGCTGCCCGAGCTGCTGGCCGCGATGCGCGCGGCCCGGGTCGAGCAAGCCATCTGCATCTGCACCACGATGGAGGAGTTCCCGCAGGTGCGGGCGCTGGCGGCCGCGCATCCCGAGCTGTGGGCCACGGTGGGCGTGCATCCGGACAACGAGGATGTGCACGAGCCCAGCCTGCAGGAGCTGCTGGGCGGCGCGCAGGACCCGCGGGTGGTGGCGATCGGCGAGACCGGCCTGGACTATTACCGCCTGAACGGCCGCAGCGTCGACGAGATGGAATGGCAGCGCGAGCGCTTTCGCACCCATATCCGCGCCTCCAAGGCCTGTGGCAAGCCATTGGTGATCCACACCCGCAGCAGCAGCGCCGACACCTTGCGCCTGCTGCGCGAGGAGCGGGCCGGCGGCGAGCGCGCCGGCGTGTTCCACTGCTTCACCGAGACGGCCGAGGTGGCCAGGGCCGCGGTGGAGATGGGCTTCCACATCTCCTTCTCCGGCATCCTGACCTTCAAGAACGCGCAGGACCTGCGCGACGTGGCCAAGGCCCTGCCGCTGGACCGCATCCTGATCGAGACCGACAGCCCCTATCTGGCGCCGGTGCCCTACCGCGGCAAGACCAACCAGCCGGCCTATGTGCCCCATGTGGCCCAGCAACTGGCCGAGCTGCGCGGCCTGCCGGTGGAGGAGGTCGCGGCCGTCACCTCCGACAACAGCCGGCGCCTGTTTGGCCTGAACTGAGATGCGGCCGCGACGCTTTGCTCGCGCGCTGCTGGCTGCGCTGTGCTTGCTGCCACTGCTGGCCGGCGCCGGCCCGGACGAGGAGGCGCTGCTGCATGCGGCGCGGCTCGACAACGGCTACCGCATCGGCGTGCTGCTGCTGCGCGGCGCCGACCCGAATGCGCGCGACGCACATGGCCAAACGCCGCTGCACATCGCGCTGAAGGACGAGGGTGAGAAGGCCGTCAAGAGCCTGCTGACACACCCGGGGCTGGACGTCAACGCGGCCAACCCGGCCGGTGAGACGCCGCTGATGCTGGCCGCGCTGCGCGGCCGGCTGGACTGGGCGCAGGAACTGGCCAAGCGCGGCGCCGCCATCAACCGCGAGGGCTGGACCCCGCTGCATTACGCCTGCAGCGGCCCCGACGATGGCATGGTGGCCTGGCTGATCGCCCAGGGCGCCGAGCTGGACGCGCGCTCGCCCAATGGCAGCACGCCGCTGATGCTGGCGGCCGGCTATGGCGGCATCAGCAGCGCCGAGCGCCTGCTGAAGGCCGGGGCCGACGCCACGCTGCGCAACGAGCAGGGCCTGAGCGCGGCGGACTTCGCCGAGCGCGCCGGGCGGGACAAACTGGTGCGGCAGTTGCGCCAAGCGATGGCGGACAAGCCCTAGGAAAAAAACCTACAAGCGCTTTGGGGCGCGGCCGACTGGGCGGCCCGGGCCGGCGTCCCTACAGTGGAGCCCATCATCACGGGAGTGCCCACCATGCGTCTGATCTCTTCTGCTGGCAATGCCTTCGTCGCCGACCCCTTCGCGATGCTGCTGGATCCCGAGCGCGTCAGCCGCGCGGTCGAGCGCTCCGAGCGCCTGAACCGCCTGCACAGCCGGGTCTACCGCCCGCTGGACAAGCCGCTGATCCCGAAGGCGATCGCCGGCACCGCCGACTTCGACCGCCTGGTCGACGACGCGCCGGACAGCGAAGAGGACTGAGCGCCTCGGCGACAATGACGGGCTGCCCTGCCCGCCATGCGCCTTCGAACCAAGATCCTGCTGCTCGCCATCCTGCCCTTGCTGGCCTCGCTCGCGCTGATCGCGTTGGCGGTGCGACAGCAGGAGGCGGATCTGGCCCGGCGCGAACATGCGCTGGTCGAGCGCGCCTATATGGAGGCGCGGCGCAGCGAGCTGCACAACTATGTGGCCCTGGCGGCCAGCACCATCAAGCCGCTCTACGACGGCAGCGCCGGCAAGGATGCCAGCGCGGCGCAGGCCCAGGCGCTGAACCTGCTGGCGGCGCAGGACTACGGGCCGGACGGCTATTTCTTCGTCTACGACCTGCAGGGCCGGGTGCTGATGCATTCGCGCCAGCCCGAGCTGATGGGCAAGAACCTGTGGGAGCTGCGCGACCCCAAGGGCCGGCCGACCATCCAGCAGCTGGTGGCCCAGGCCAAGGCCGGGGGCGGCTTCGTCGACTATCTGTGGCGCAAGCCCTCCAGCGGCCAGATCGCGCCCAAGCTCGGCTATGTGATCGCGCTGGAGCGCTGGAACTGGATGCTGGGCACCGGGCTCTACCTGGACGGCATCCAGGCCACGATGAGCCAGCTCGAGCATGAGGCGAACCGCAATATCGCCGCCACCCTGCTGTGGATCGCCGGCATCGCGGTGTTCGGCATCGCGCTGATCAGCGCCTCGGGCCTGGCGCTGAACCTCAGCGAGCACCGCGTCGCCGAAACGAAGCTGCGCCTGCTGGCGCGCCAGGTGCAGCAGTCGCAGGAGGACGAGCGCGCCCATCTGGCGCGCGAGCTGCACGACGGCATCAGCCAGACCCTGGTCTCGACCAAGCTGCTGGTCGAGACCGCGGCCGAGACCAGCCAGGCGGCGCCGCTGCAGCAGGCGCTGGCGCGGCTCAACACCAGCCTGAGCGAGATCCGCCGCATCTCGCACCGGCTGCGCCCGGCGCTGCTGGATACCTTGGGTCTGGCGGCGGCGCTGCAGCACCTGGGCCAGGAGTTCGAGGAGGCCGGCGCCGATGCGCCCGCGGTGCGGGTGCGCATCGAGGGGGCCGAGCGCGAGCTGCCGGCCGAGGTCAAGACCGCGCTGTTCCGCGTCGCGCAGGAGGGGCTGACGAATATCGCCAAGCATGCGCGGGCGCGCCAGGTCGAACTGCTGCTGGACTTCTGCGATGGTGACGATCGGCGCTTGGTCATGCGCCTGGTCGACGATGGCCGCGGTTTCGACACCGAGGCGGTGCAGCAGCATCCGGAGCAGGGCATCGGCCTGCGCAATATGCGCGAGCGCCTGGCCGCGATCGGCGGCCGACTCGAGATCCAGGCGCGGCCGGGGCAGGGCTCGCGCATCGAGGCCAGGCTGGAGCAGGCATGACGACGAACGCGGCGCAAGAAATCCGGATCCTGCTGGTGGACGACCACCCGATGGTGCGCGAGGGGCTGGCCGCGCGCCTGTCCAGCGTCGCCGGGCTGCGGGTGGTCGGCGAGGCCGGCGATGCCGACGAGGCCCGCCTGAGGCTGCTGGAGACCGCGCCCGATGTGGCCCTGCTGGATGTGGGCCTGAAGGGCAGCAACGGCATCGACCTGGCGGTCTCGCTGCTGGCGCAGAACCCGGGCCTGCGGGTGCTGATGTTCAGCATGTACGACAACCCCGAGTATGTGCAGCGCGCGCTGCAGGCCGGCGCGCGCGGTTATGTGCTGAAGGATGCGCCGGCCAGCGAGATCGTCGCGGCGATCGAGGCGGTCGCGGCCGGCGGCACCTTCCTGAGCCCGGCTGTGTCCAAGCGCCTGTTCCGCAACCAGGCGCCCAAGCCGCTGCTGTCGGCGCGCGAGAGCGAGATCCTGTCGGCCCTGGGCCGCGGCGAATCGAGCAAGCAGATCGCCAAGACCTTCTCCCTGAGCGTGCGCACCGTCGAGGCGCACCGCCAGAACATCAAGCGCAAGCTGGGCCTGGAGGGCCAGGCCGAGCTGATCAAGTACGCGGTGGAGCATGCCCAGGAGATGGGCGGCCAGACCCCGGGTTGACCCTTAGGTGTTCCCGCGTGTTTCATCGCGCGGTGTCACAGATGCGCCCATCCGACCGCCCGGTCGAAACTGCCGGTCGCACAGCGGACCGCAGGTTGACGGCTCGCGGCAGGATAGGAGACAAGCTATGTCTGGACTGGGTCGCCACCTCGCGTGGTTCTTCGTGGCCTTGCTCGGCGCCTTTGCGCTGGCGGCCGTGGCGCTGGGGCGGGGCGAAGCCGTCAGCGCGCTGTGGGTGGTCGTCGCGGCCGTCTGCGTCTACCTGATCGCCTACCGCTACTACAGCCTGTTCCTGGCCACGAAGGTATTCGGCCTGGACGGCAAGCGCATGACGCCGGCCTGGAAGCACAACGACGGTCTGGACTATGTGCCGACCAACAAGTACGTGCTCTACGGCCACCATTTCGCCGCGATCGCCGGCGCCGGCCCGCTGGTCGGCCCGGTGCTGGCCGCGCAGATGGGCTATCTGCCGGGCCTCTTGTGGATCCTGGCCGGCGTGGTGTTCGCCGGCGCGGTGCAGGACTTCATCGTGCTGTTCATCTCGACGCGCCGCGATGGCCGCTCGCTGGGCGACCTGGTCAAGCAGGAGCTGGGCACGGTGCCGGGCGTGATCGCGCTGTTCGGCGCCTTCATGATCATGATCATCATCCTGGCGGTGCTGGCGCTGATCGTGGTGAAGGCCTTGGCCGAATCGCCCTGGGGCACCTTCACGGTGGCCGCGACGATTCCGGTCGCGCTGTTCATGGGCATCTACACCCGCTACATCCGCCCGGGCCGCATTGGCGAGGTGTCGATCATCGGCTTCGTGCTGCTGATGCTGGCCATCATCGGCGGCCAATGGGTGCACGAGAGCCCGACCTGGGCGCCGCTGTTCACCTATGACGGCAAGGCCCTGACCTGGATGCTGATCGGCTACGGCTTTGTCGCCGCCTCGATCCCCGTGTGGCTGCTGCTGGCGCCGCGCGACTACCTCTCGACCTTCCTGAAGATCGGCACCATCGTCGCGCTGGCGATCGGCATCGTCGTCGTGGCCCCGCCGCTGCAGATGCCGGCCTTCACGCAGTTCGCCGCCGGCAATGGCCCGGTCTGGGCCGGCAATCTGTTCCCCTTCCTGTTCATCACGATCGCCTGTGGTGCCGTCTCGGGCTTCCACGCGCTGATCAGCTCGGGCACCACGCCCAAGATGCTGGACAACGAGGTCAACGCCCGCTTCATCGGCTACGGCGGCATGCTGGCCGAGAGCTTCGTCGCGGTGATGGCCCTGGTCGCGGCTTCCTGCATCGAGCCGGGCATCTACTTCGCGATGAACAGCCCGGCCGCCCTGGTCGGCAAGACGCCCGAGACCGTGGCCGCGACGCTCTCGACCTGGGGCTTCGTGATCACGCCCGAGATGCTGATCCAGACCGCCAAGGACGTCGGCGAGAACACCATCCTGGCCCGCGCCGGCGGTGCACCGACCCTGGCCGTGGGCATGGCGCACATCCTGCACCAGGTGGTGGGCGGCAAGGCGATGATGGCCTTCTGGTATCACTTCGCGATCCTGTTCGAGGCGCTGTTCATCCTGACCGCCGTCGACGCGGGCACCCGCGCCGGCCGCTTCATGCTGCAGGACCTGCTGGGCACCTTCGTGCCGGCCCTGAAGCGCACCGAATCGCTGCCCGCCAACCTGATCGCCACCGCGCTGTGCGTGGCGGCCTGGGGCTACTTCCTCTACCAGGGCGTGGTCGATCCGCTGGGCGGCATCAACACCCTGTGGCCGCTGTTCGGCATCGCCAATCAGATGCTGGCCGCCGTCGCGCTGATGCTGGGCACCGTGGTGCTGTTCAAGATGAAGAAGGACCGCTACGCCTGGGTCACGATCGTGCCCGCGGCCTGGCTGCTGGCCTGCACGATGACGGCTGGCTATCTGAAGATCTTCTCCAGCGACCCCAAGGTCGGATTCCTG
This sequence comes from Roseateles sp. DAIF2, assembly GCF_015624425.1. Lineage (NCBI taxonomy): Bacteria > Pseudomonadati > Pseudomonadota > Betaproteobacteria > Burkholderiales > Sphaerotilaceae > Roseateles > Roseateles sp. DAIF2. The sequence continues at coordinate 3,109,190 of NZ_CP049919.1, forward strand.
GCCCATGCCCAGAAGTACAGCGATGCGGTGGCCGCCGGCCAGGTGCTGGCCCCGGCCAAGAGCCTGGACGCGATGCAGCGCGTGATCTTCAACGACCGCCTGGACGCCGCGCTATGCGCGCTGTTCATGTTCGTCGTGATCAGCGTGCTGGTCTACAGCATCAAGTCGGTGCTGGCCGCCCGCGTCGCGGCCAAGCCCAGCGTGCAGGAGACGCCGTTCCAGGCGCTGCCGGCCGGAGCCGGGGGTGACTGAGACCCGCCAAGGCTTGAGCGCCCTGGCGGCCGATCTCGGCCGCGCGGGGCGCTACATGGCGCAGAGCTTCCGGCTGATGGTCGGCGTGCCGGACTACGGCAGCTATGTGGCCCATATGCAGGCCACCCATCCGGACCAGGCGCCGATGAGCTACGAGGATTTCTTCCGCGAGCGCCAGGCGGCGCGCTATGGGTCGCGGATGGGGCGCTGCTGCTGAGATCAAAGGCAAACGCCCTACAAGAGATTGGTGGTGGATGCGATTTGGGCGCAGCCGCCAACCGGATTCGTACCGGACTGAAAGACCACCGAGCATTGGAAGATCGCGCCATTGGTCTTTGAGACGATGAACAGCTCGTTGTTGGCATACTGAGTCAGCGTGAAGCCGGCGGTGCTGGTGCCAACGCTGCCGATGACATTGCACTTGCCCATCGGGTTGCCAGTGGTGCCTGACTTCACCCCGATGCAGAAAGAGGCCCGGCCGCTGGCATTGTTGAACACCCACATGCCGCTGGTACCGCCGATGAAACTGAAGCTCTGGGTCTGAGCTTGTGCGTTCCCGGTCAGGGTCGCGCCCAAGCATAGAAGTGTTGCTAGAGCCTTGAAGCCATGCGCGGCTATCCCGCTGTCCCTTGCCTTGCGATTTGTCATCTTGGTCTTCTCTGGCTCCCGTTGACACACAACACCGCCGCGTGGGAGCCCCTGCCAAGGCGGTGTCGACAACTGTGCCGGTATCGCACCGGAAGCCGGGCCCGGCATCCCCCAGTGGTGCGATGACGACCGGTTGAGGCGCCCATCCCAGGAAGGCTCAGACCTTCTTGTAGGCCAGCATGACCCAGAGGAAGTCGCGGCCGAACAGGCCGCTGCCGGCCTCTTGGTCGCGCATGCGGCGCAGCTCGGCGATCTCGAAGCCGGGCGACCAGATCTCGCGCAGGCGCTCCGCCTCGTAGCCGAGGCCGCCGCCCAGCGAGTCCTGCTCGTAGACCGCCGCATCGCTCAGGCCGCTGCCGCCCTCCGGCGCGAAGCACACCAGGCCGAAGGCGCCGCCGGGGCGCAGCGCCTCGCGCACCAGGCGCACATAGTCGGCGCGCCGGTGCGGCGCGATGTGGTGAAAGCAGCCGGAGTCATAGACCAGATCGGCCGCGCCGGCCGGCAGTGACTGATCGAACACAGAACGCTGTTCGATCCGCACCGGCAGGCCGGATCTGGCGATCTCCTCCCGCGCCCAGGCGACCGCCGAGGCCGAGAAGTCGATGCCCAGCACCTCGTCGAAACCCCGGCCGGCCAGGCATAGCGCGTTGCGCGCATTGCCGCAACCCAGGTCGACGGCGCGACGCCCCGGCAGCCGCCCGGCCGCCAGCCACTCGCTCAGGTTCTCATCCGGCGCCAGGCCGAAGAAGGGGCAGGGCCGGGCGCGGTCCAGGTAGAAGTTCTGCCATTTCGGATGCTCGCTGGCCGCGAGGCGGGCATCGAGGGCGGCCAGGTCCTGCTCGGTCGGTGCCGTGACGGTGTCGTCGTGCTTGTTCATGGGCTCATCCCCCTACTCATGATGTTGATCTTCTCTCGGCGGCGTTTCGAAAAAAACGCAGCGATCCGCCCGTTATACCTGCTTGTCGCGCCGCGCCGTTTCGCCGAGCATGCCGGCTCTTTCCTCAGCCAGCCGGCCTCGCGGCGAATAAGCACAAACCCTCATCCATGGACAGCAGCAACGACCTCCTGAACAACAGCGCCTTCTTCATGGGCCTGGCCGGCGCGCTCACCCTGGCCTGGGTGACCTGGCAGGCACGCCGTCTCGGCAATGACCGGCGCGATGTGGTGCTGCTGGGCACCTCGGCGGCGCTCAGCGGCCTGGGCGCCGGCATCGCGGCGCTGGTCTGACGAGCTAGCAAGCAAGCAGGAAGGCCTCAAGCCGCCACCGGCGCCAGCTCGCGCAGCAGGGCCCGCACATCGGCCTGGTGCCGGATCAGGCGGAAGCGCTGCGCCGGCTCCAGGGCCTGCAGCCGGGCCTTCAGGGCCGGGGTCCAGAAGCGCTCGCCGCGCAGCAGGTAGCGGTAGCTGCTCCAGGTCGAACGCAGCATCGGGCTGCGGCGCGGCCAGCCCACCGGCGGGGCCCAGGGGCTCTTCAGCAGTCGCTTGGTGACCCACCAGTAGTGCAGGGCCAGCGGCCGCTCCACCCAGATCAGCAGCTCGGCCGCCGCCACCAGGCGCTCGAAGGCGCGCAGGGTGCCGAAGCCCTCGATCACCCAATGCGGCGCCTCCAGCAGCGCCGCATGCAGCCGCTCGAACGGCTCGTCCGCCTGGCGGGCGCCGCCGCTGGCGAACTGCAACGCGTCCAGCAGATGCAGCGGCAGCCCCAGCTCCGCAGCGATCTGCTGCGCCAAGGTGGATTTGCCGCCGCCCGGACGGCCGAATATCGCGATCCGCATGCCGCTCACCCTCTCCCTGAAGTCGGCCTTATAGCTTCCGGTGATCGTCGTCATCATGATGATGGTGATGCTATGTCGATTCCGCCGCCCCCCGTTCGTCGTGCATCAGGAGCCCGCAAGCGGCGGGCTCCGTCACGCCCCATGGGGCAGCCACAACCGCAGCGAGGAGCATGCATCATGACGCAACAGCAGCAGGATCAACAGCAGCAGCCATACATCGACGGCTTTGTCGTCCCCGTCCCGACCGCCCAGCGCGAGGTCTACCGCCGCCATGCGGCCGCCGCCGCCGCGGTGTTCAAGGAATACGGCGCCCTGAGCGTCGTCGAATGCTGGGGCGACGACGTGCCCGAGGGCAAGCTGACCTCGTTCACGATGGCCGTGCAGCGCAAGTCCGAGGAGAGCGTGGTGTTCTCCTGGATCCTCTGGCCCTCGCGCGCGGTGCGCGACGCCGGCATGAAAAGCGCGATGGCCGACCCACGCCTGGATCCCAAGGCGAACCCGATGCCCTTCGACGGGCCGCGGATGATTTTTGGCGGGTTTGAGGTGATGTTCAGTGCGTGAGGTGGGGCTGCTAACAGGGCACGGCCGGGGTTCTGCTCGCGCTGACGAACGGCTCTCGCTATGGCCTGCGCGCTCGGTGCCGGGCATAACCCACTTTGTCATTCGCATCAGCCAGGTCCGGAGCGATCATGCGGACTCCTCAATACTTGGTCTAGAGAGGAGCAGGGCCTGGGCATCATGATCCGTCTCGGCGCTCGTCTCGTCATGTGCAGCATTGCAGTTCTGCTCAAGACCCAAGCCTAGTCGGCCACCGGAGACCCCCACCGTGAAGAACCCGCAGCAAGACGAACAAGAACAAGAACAACAACAACTCCTCCTCTACGGCGCCGCCGGGTCCGGCTCCGTCGCGGTCGAGGCCGCGCTGACCCTGCTGGGTCGGCCGTTCCGGCTGGTCGAGGGCGAGACCTGGGTGTCGGAGACGGCGCGCGAGCGGGTCGCTGCGCAGAACGCGCTGCGGCAGATCCCGACCCTGGTGCTGCCCGGTGGCGAGGTCCTGACCGAGAGCGCCGCAATCCTGATCCATCTGGCCGATGCCCACCCCGAGGCCAGCCTGTCGCCCGGCCTGGGCGATCCGGCGCGCGGGCAGTTCCTGCGCTGGATGTTCTATGTCTCTTCGGCGATCTATTCGCTGCATTGGATCAAGCCCGATGTGGGCCGGATCGGCGCGCCGGCCGGCGCCCGGGAGGCGGTGGTCCAGGCGGTCCATGAGCGCATTGCCTTCTGCTGGCGCAGCATGGATGCGCAGCTGCGGCCGTCGAGGTACTTGCTGGGCGACGAGTTGACGGTGCTTGACCTGTATGTGGCCGTGATCTCGCGCTTCGGGCCCTGGCGCGAGCGTTTTTATGCCGAGGCGCCGGCCATGACGCCGGTGATCCGGCGCGTCGACGAGGAGCCGCGGCTCAAGGCGCTGTGGCAGCGACGCTTTCCGGATGGCTAGCCAGCGCCGAGCGTTCGAAGCGCATGTCGAAGCACATGGTGCAACGGATGCCGCGCTCGGGCTCGTTCTCCATGCCCTTGGCGCGTTCGAACCAGTTGTCGCGGTGAGCCTGTCAGGATTTTTGTGTGCGAGGCATAGCATGACGACCAGGAGCATCTATGCCAACCAAGAAGAAGCCGGCGGGAGCCGGCATGACGGCGCTGCCGTCGATCCCCAAGGAACTCATTGAGCAGCTGACCGGCGGCTCGACGCCGATGACGGCCGAGCAGATCAACGCCACGACCATGGCGCTGAAGAAGGCGCTGATCGAGCGCGCGTTGGGCGCGGAGCTGTCGCACCACTTGGGCTATCCGCCCGGCACGGCCAAGCCGGAGGAGGCCGGCAACCAGCGCAACGGCAAGTCCGCCAAGACGGTCTTGACCGAGGACGGTCCGTTGCGCATCGAGGTGCCGCGCGACCGCGCCGGCTCGTTCGAACCCATCCTTATCCCCAAGCACGAGCGGCGCTTCACCGGCTTCGACGACAAGATCGTGGCCATGTACGCGCGTGGCATGACGGTGCGCGAGATTCAGGGCTTCCTGGCCGAGCAGTACGGCACCGAGGTCAGCCCCGAGTTCATCAGCTCCGTGACGGATGCCGTGATGACCGAGGTCTCGGCCTGGCAGAGCCGGCCGCTGGAGCCGATGTATCCGGTGGTGTTCTTCGACGCTCTGCGCGTGAAGATTCGCGAGGATGCGGTGGTGCGCAACAAGGCTATCTACCTGGCCCTGGGCGTGCTGCCCGATGGCACGCGCGACATCCTGGGCCTGTGGATCGAGAACACCGAGGGCGCGAAGTTCTGGATGAAGGTCTTCAACGATCTGAAGACCCGAGGAGTCGCCGACATCCTGATTGCCGTCACCGATGGGCTCAAGGGCATCCCCGAGGCGCTCGCTGCCGTGTTCCCAGCCACGACGCTGCAGACCTGCATCGTGCACCTGATCCGCAACAGCCTGGACTTCGCGAGCTGGAAGGACCGCAAGGCCCTGGCGGCGGCCTTGAAGCCAATCTACACGGCGTCCAGTGCTGACGCGGCCCAGGCCGAACTCGATGCCTTCGAGGCGAGCGCCTGGGGCCAGAAGTTCCCGACCGTGACGGCCACCTGGCGCCGGGCCTGGGATCGGGTCATCCCGTTCTTCGCCTTCAGCCCAGCCGTGCGGCGCGTGATCTACACGACCAACGCCATCGAGAGCATCCACAGTCGGCTGCGCAAGATCATCAAGACGCGCGGCCACTTCCCCAGTGACGATGCCGCTACCAAGCTCCTGTGGCTGGCGCTGCGCAATATCACGGCCGACTGGGGCCGCGCGGCCAAGGAATGGAAGGAGGCCATGAACCAATTCGCCATCGCCTACGGCGAGCGATTTACCTGACCTGCCGCGTAATATGCGGCGCGGGCTCGTCTGAATCGGCGAGCCCTACACCGAGCCTCGAACACAGAAATTCAGACAGCCCCGTCGCGGTCGTAGTCGGCATCGACGAAGGGCACCCCGAACTGCTCCGCGAAGCGGATGTTCTCGTTCTAGCGCAGCTCGTATTCCTTGAGCAGATGCTCGCGCTTGAAGTCGGTGCCGTCGGTCATGGCTTGGGCCCGGTGGCGGCGCCTCGACGCGCCAGTTCGATGAAAGCCTTGAGGTAGTCGATGTGCAGCTCGCTGTCGCGGGCGCCGAGATAGATCTGCTTGGCCACGCCCTTCCTGCCGAGCTGGACCGGCAGTAGGTCCATCTTGGCCGCGTACTCCTCGACCAGCCAGCGCGGCAGCGCCGCGACGCCGCGATCGCTGGCGACCATCTGCAACATGATGTCCGTGGTCTCGATGCTCTTGTGTCGCTTCGGCGTGATGCCGGCCGGCATCAGAAACTGCGTGTAGACGTCCAGGCGCTCCACCGCCACCGGGTAGGTGATCAGCGTCTCGCCGACCAGGTGCTCGGGCTTGGCATAGGCCGCGCCGGCCAGCGCATGGCGGCGGCTCACCACCAGCACCTGCTCGTAGTCGAACACCGGCTCGAAGTGCAGGCCCGGTTTGAACAGCGGATCCGGCGTGACCAGCAGGTCGATCTCGTAGCCGAACAACGCGCCGATGCCGCCGAACTGGAACTTCTGCTTGACGTCGACATCCACGTCCGGCCAGCGCGCCAGATAGGGCGAGACGATCTTCAGCAGCCACTGATAGCAGGGATGGCATTCCATGCCGATGCTCAGCGTGCCGCGCTCGCCCTGCGCGAACTGGCGCACGCGCGCCTCGGCCAGGTCCAGCTGCGGCAGCATGCGGTTGGCCACCGCGAGCAGGTACTCGCCGGCCTGCGTCAGGCGCAGCGAGCGGCCCTCGCGCAACCAGATCGGCGTACCCAGCTGATCCTCCAGCTTCTTCATCGCGTGGCTCAGCGCCGACTGCGTCAGGCACAACACGCCAGCAGCCGCGGTCAGCGAACCCTGGCGGTCGACCTCCCGGATGATGGCCAGATGGCTGCGCTCAAGCATGAATGAAATTGATTGATTATTGAAAAACAACCATTTTACTTCATACCACCCCTTCACTAGCATTCGTACCCAATCCGGCCGTCGAAGCAGTCCATATGAAAGCAAAAATGACACCTCCACTCCGCCTGGTAGCGGTTTCCGGTGGGATGCAACGCCCCTCCAAGTGCGCAGCTCTGTCGGAACACCTGCTGGAGCTGATCGCCGAGGAAGTCCCGTGCGAGCAACGCCTGGTCGAACTGGGACAGCTCGCACCGCAGCTCGCTGGCGCGGTCTGGCGTCCCCAGTTGCCCGTTACGGTGGAACGGGAACTTGCAGCGGTCGAGCAAGCCGACATCCTGGTGGTGGCCACGCCGGTCTTCCGCGGCTCCTATACGGGATTGTTCAAGCACTTCTTCGACTTCATCGACCAGGACGCCCTGATCGACAAGCCGATCCTGCTGGCGGCCACCGGCGGCAGCGAACGCCATGCCCTGATGATCGACCATCAGCTGCGGCCGCTGTTCAGCTTCTTCCAAGCACGCACATTGCCGCTGGGCGTCTATGCGACCGACAAGGATTTCGTCGACTACCGTCTTCAGAACGCGGCCCTGATCCAGCGGGCTGCTCTGGCGGTCCAGCGCGCCCTGCCTCTGATCGAGATGACGTGTCATGCAAGGCCCGCCGTGGCCGCCGAACGGATCGCCGCCTGAAGCGCGCACCGACTGTTTTCAGCTGTTCAACACCTTCTTTGCGCCGAATCCCCATGAACAACGAGTTTGCCTTCAGCATCAAGAGCCAGCGCTTTGATGAGAACTATCGTCCGGCGGACAACACCCGGATCACGACCAACTTCGCCAATCTGGCCCGGGGCGAGAGCCGCCAGGAGAATCTTCGCAACACGCTGCGGATGATCGACAACCGCTTCAACGACCTGGCTCAGTGGGACAACCCGGGCGGTGACCGCTACACGGTCGAGCTCGACATCATCACCGCCGAGCTCGACCTGGGCCTTGGCGGCGGCGGCGAGTCGTTTCCGCTGATCGAGATCCTGTGCCCGACCATCGTCGACAAGCGGACCGGCGAACGCATCGTCGGCATCGCGGGCAATAATTTCTCCTCCTATGTGCGCGACTACGACTTCAGCGTTCTGCTGCTGGGGCACAACAAGGACAAGCCCGCCTTCAGCACGCCGGAGCATTTCGGCGACCTGCACGGCAAGCTGTTCAAGCATTTCCTGAACTCCAGCGCCTACAAGGAACGCTTCGGCAAGCCGCCGGTCATCTGCATCAGCGTGTCGAGCAGCCAGACCTACCGACGGACCGGCAATCAGCATCCCGTCCTGGGCCACGAGTACCAGCAGAGCGAGTTCTCTTCGACCGATCAATACTTCGAGAAGATGGGCTTGAAGGTCCGCTTCTTCATGCCGCCGAACAGCGTGGCGCCCTTGGCCTTCTACTTCCAGGGCGACCTGCTGGCCGACTATGGCAACCTCGAGCTGATCGGCACCATCAGCACGATGGAAACCTTCCAGAAGATCTATCGTCCCGAGATCTACAACGCCAACTCCGCGGCCGGGACGATCTATCGGCCGAGCCTGAAGCATCCGGACTACTCCTTGACCCGCATCGTCTACGACCGGGAAGAGCGCAGCCAGCTGGCCATCAAGCAAGGGCAGTTCACCGAAGAGCACTTCATCAAGCCCCACAAGGCCGTGCTCGATCACTGGGCCGCCAGTTTCGCGGCCTGACCCAGCGCCCACCCGCCATCCCGTTTCCGTATGAAAGGATTCTTTTGATGTTCGAGACCTCCATCGCCGGCAGCCTGCCGAAACCCGCCTGGCTGGCTGAAACCAACAAGCTCTGGCCGCAGTGGCGAGCAGAAGGCGATGCGCTGCTTCAGGCCAAGGCCGACGCGACCCTGCTGTGGATCAAGGCCCAGGAAGATGCCGGCCTGGACATCGTGTGCGATGGTGAGCAGTCGCGCCAGCACTTCGTGCACGGCTTCCTTGAGCAGGTCGAGGGCATCGACTTCGAGAACAAGGTGAAGATGGGCATCCGCGACAACCGCTACGACGCGATGGTGCCGCAGGTGGTGGCCGCACTGCGCCTGAAGGGCCGCGTGCACGCCTTCGAGGCGCAGCTCGCCCGTGCGCACACGAAGAAGAAACTGAAGTTCACCTTGCCCGGCCCGATGACCATCGTCGACACCGTGGCGGACCGCTTTTACGGCGACAAGGTGAAGCTGGCCTTCGCCTTCGCCGAGCTGCTGAACCAGGAGGCGCTGGCGCTGCAGGCGGATGGCGTGGACATCATCCAGTTCGACGAACCGTCCTTCAATGTCTACATGAAGGACGCTGCCGACTGGGGCGTGCAGGCGCTGGAGCGCGCGGCGCAGGGGCTGACCTGCACGACGGCGGTGCACATCTGCTATGGCTATGGCATCAAGGCCAACACCGACTGGAAGAGCACCCTGGGCGACGAGTGGCGCCAGTACGAGGCGGTGTTCCCCGCGCTGGCCAAGAGCCGCATTGACCAGGTGAGCCTGGAATGCATCCACTCCCATGTGCCACCCGACCTGATGAAGCTGCTGGCCGGCAAGGACGTGATGGTCGGCGTGATCGACGTGGCCAGCGACGTGGTCGAGACCCCCGAGGAAGTGGCCGATACCATCGGCCGGGCGTTGCAGTTCGTGCCGAAGGAGAGGCTGTTCCCGTGCACGAACTGCGGCCTGGCGCCGATGGCGCGGGACGTGGCCTTGCGCAAGCTGGAGGCGCTGGCGGCGGGTACGAAGCTGGCAAAGGAGCGGCTCACCACGGTGTGACAGAGGAATCAGGTAGCGCGGCGCCTGATGGTGGAGGCTGCGCTCAAGCTGCGCGCCGAGACGACTACCGCCTGAGCCCGCCTCGCGCGCGACCGCGGCCATGCTGCCGTCGTGGCGCGCCAGCGCGGCCTCGATCCAGCGCCGCTGGAAGGCGTCGGTGGCCTCGCGCAGGGGCAGGCCCGGCGCGGGCACCTCATCCGGCATGGCGGCGGCGCCGATTTCGGGCGGGGCTGCCGGGGCCGCGTCCTGCAGCGCCAGGTGGCGCGGCTCGATCGCGATCCAGCGTCCGCCGCGGCCCTGCTCCGCCAGCGCGCGCAGGGCCGCGCGGCTGATCAGGTGCCCCAGCTCGCGCACATTGCCGGGCCAGGCCTGCGCCAGCAGCGCGGCCGAGGCGGCCGGCGAGAGGCGCAGATTGCACGCGCCCAGGCGGTGCTGGTTCTCCTCCAGGAAGCTGCAGGCCAGGCTCCGCATATCGCGGCCGCGCTCGCGCAGCGCCGGCACCTGCAGCGGATAGACCGACGGGCGGTGGTACAGATCGGCGCGGAAGCGTCCGCGCGCCCCTCCTGGCGCAGCTCGCGATTCGTTGCGGCCAGCACCCGCACGTCGACGCGCAGCAGCCGGTCGCTGCCCGGGCGCTGCAGCTCGCCGCTCTGCTGCTGGCGCGCGAGCCGCCGGAGGATCGCGATATGGACCTGTACCTGCTCGGCCCCAAGCCCTTCATGCGTGCGGTCTATGCCAGCGGCCTGGCGTTGGGCGTGCCGCCGGGGCAGCTGCACTACGAGTTCTTCGGCCCGGCCGAGGCCTTGACCGCGCCGGCCGCCTGAGGCCGTCGCGCAGCCTCTGAGAGTACACGCCACAGCAGCAGCGCCCCGAGCACGCACGCGCCGGCCACCAGGCCGGCGCCGGTCCAGACCTGCTCGTTCTGCAGGTAGTTGACGCACAGGCGCTGCGGGCTGGACTGGTAGAGCAGGCCGGCGGTGGCCATCATCCAGGCCAGATTGCCGCCGACGAACAGCGCCACTCGTGGCTCCAGCCGGCGCCAGCCGCCGGCCATGGCCCAGCCGGCGATCCACCAGCCCAGGTACTTGGCCGCCGCGACCCGGCCGTCCAGCAGGGCCAGGTCCAGCGCCGCCGGAATCATCCAGAAGGCCGAGACCAACAGCAGCAGGCAGGCGCCCGTCAGGCCGTGCCAGTCCCAGGCCGCGGCCCGATGTGGCCCGCTCAGGCCGCGCGCCGCCCAGCCGGCCGCGAACAGCAGCGGGAACTCCAGCAGCATGTGCAGCGCCATCGAGCTCTCCAGCCCTTGGCGCAGCGCCGGCCACAGCAGCAGCAGCGGGCACAGGGCCATCAGCCGCCGGGCGCTCATCGGCGCACCTCCGCCAGCGCGCGGGCATGGGCCAGCGCCTGCGGCCAGGCCTCGTAGTCATAGATCGCGCGCAGCCGGCCCCGGCCGTCGATCAGGTGCAGCGCGGCGTTGTGCACGAAGCCGCCTCGGCCGTCCGGGATCGCGATCACGCCCAGGGCCCGCAGCAAGGCATCGCGCTCGGCCGGGGTGCGCGGCGCGGCGATGCGCCAGCGCGCCGGATCGGCGCGGTAGAGCGCGCCATGGGCCGCCAGCGCGGCGCGGTCGTCATGCTCGATGTCAAAGGAGATCGACAGCAGCTCCGGCATCGCCGGCCCGTCGAGCAGGGCCTGCATCCGCTGGTACTCGGCGCCCAGTGCGCGGCAGACGCCGGGGCAGCGGGTGTAGATGAAGTCGACGATGCGGACCGGCCCCGCAGCCTCGGCCGGCCAGGGCCGCAAGACCTGGCCCCGCTCGTCGCGCAGCGCCAGCCCGGCCGGCACCGCGAGCTCGCCGCGCGCGGCGCGGGCGCGGCGCAGCTCCTCGAAGGTCCAGGCGCCGAAGCCCTCGGTCAGCGCGGCCGTCGCGGCGAGGAAGCTCGCGGCCAGCAGGGCGCAGAGCAGTAGCGTGCCGGCCAGGCCGCGGTCCGCGGCTGCTTCGCCCTTCACTGCAGCAGCGCCTTCAGCTCCGCGTCGCCCTTCCACGGGGCCTGGCGGTCCTTGCTGGCCGCGCGTTCGCGCGCCACCGCGGCGGTCTCGATCGCCGCTGCCTCGTTGCCCCATTGCTTGCGGATATGGCTGGCCACCGCGGCCAGCTCGGCGTCGGCCAGCTGCGCGCCGAAGGCCGGCATCGCGCCCTTGTAGACCTGGCCCTTGACGGTCAGTTCGCCCTCGGCGCCATGCAGCAGGATCTGCAGCAGCGCCCGCTCCGCGCCCAGCACCCATTCGGAGCCGGCCAGCGGCGGGAACACGCCGGGCAGGCCGGCGCCGCTGGCCTGGTGGCAGGCCACGCAGCGCGCCGCATAGATCGCGGCGCCGTCGGCGGCCGCGCCGGCCGCGGGGCCGGGCTTGGCGCGCAGGTCGTCGAGCGTGCGCACATCGCCGTGGCGCGCGTCGGTCAGCGGCCCGGCGTCCAGGATGTACCAGACGCCCCAGAGCGCCAGCAGGCCGGCGATGGCCAGCACCCACAGCGGGATCGGCCGGCCGAGCTCATGCGGGTCTGGGTGCTCGCGGCCCTGGGGATCGCTGCGTCGGTTCATCCCATGCTCCTCAGGGGGCGGCGCCGCTGGCGGCCTTGGCCGGCAGCACCGGGTAGCTGCGGTTCAACGCCAGCAGGTACTTGACCAGGTCCTCGGCCGCCGGCCGCGCGACGACGACCTTGCCGCCGCGCGGCTCGTAGGGCGGCGGCAGGTTGATCATGCGCTCGCCGGGATCGGCCTTGTCCTTGATCTCGAACAGGAAGGGGTAGGCCGGCATGATGCTGCCCGGCACATAGGCGCGCGGCTGGTAGAGATGGCCGAAATGCCAGTCGGCGCTGGGCTGGCGCACGCCGATGTTCATCAGGTCCGGGCCGGTGCGCATGCTGCCCAGCAGATGCGGGCGGTCGTAGTAGTAGTCGGCCGCGACGGTGGCGCGGCCCCAGCCGCGCTCGGCATCGGCGGGGGTCTGGGCGCGGTCGCGCGGCTGCTGGGTGTGGCAGTAGACGCAGCCCTGGCGGATGTACTCGGCGCGCCCGCGCAGCTCGGCCGAGCTGTAGGGCTTGAGGCCGGGCGCCGGTTTGACATCCTTCAGCTGCAGATAGGGCAGCACGACCAGCGCGCTGGTGGCCACGCCCAGCATCACCATGCCGCCGGCGACGAGCTTGACTTCGCTGTCCATGCGCTCATTTCTCCTGGGTGGCGAGGTGGAAGAGGGCGGGGCGGTGCCGCGTCGGCCCCAGGTTCAGGATCAGCGCGGCGAAATGAAAGGCGAACACGAGATGGGCCAGGGTCATCAGCGCGCCGCCCACGCTGCGGCCCTTCAGCCAGGGGAGCGTCAGGGTCACCGAGTCCATGAAGGGGCGCGCCGCGTCCAGCATCGCGACGCCCTGCAGCCAGCCGCCGATCGTCATCGTGATGAAGTAGATCGAGATGCCGATGGCGGCCAGCCAGAAATGCACCAGGATCAGGCGGGGGTAGGGCCATTCGCGCTCGACCACGCGCGGCATCACGAAGTAGATGCCGCCGAAGAAGGCCATGCTGACGAAGCCGTAGAGGCCCAGATGCGCATGGCCCACCGTGTAGTGGGTGAAATGGGTGACGGTGTTGACGCTGCGCAGCGCCTCGAAGGAGCCCTGGGCCGAGGAGGCCACATACATCGCGCCGGCGAAGGCCACGAAGCGCAGGGTGGGCGAGTGGATCAGCGCCCGGTAGCGCCCCTGCAGGGTCAGCGCGCCGTTGACGCCGAAGGCGATCACCGGCACCAGCATCATCATGCTCTGCACGATCGACAGGGTGATCAGCCAATGCGGCACCGGCCCGCCGATCAGGTGGTGGCCGCCGACCTGGCCGTAGAAGAAGGCCAGGGTCCAGAAGCCCAAGAGCGAGAGGTTGTAGGACTGGATCGGCCGGCCCAGCACCTTGGGCATGAAGTAGTAGATGGTCGCCAGCGCCAGCGGGGTGTAGAACAGGCCCAGCGCGTTGTGGCCGTACCACCAGTTCATCGTCGCCTGCTCGACGCCGAAATGCAGGTTCGGCACCTTGGCCACCAGGTAGAGCACCGGGAACCAGAACAGCGCCGCGCCCATGTACCAGACCTGAGCCATTCGTACTGGGTCAGCCAGTCCGGCTCGTGCAGCTTGATCGAGGCGGTCAGGCCGGCGGCCGAGGCCACCAGCAGCCACACGACCGCGCTGAGCAAGAACACGAACACGACGACGGCGCTGGAACGGTCGGCCGCGCCGCGCGCGCTCAGCTCGTCGGGCTCGGGTGGTATCGCTGCTGCCTCGCCGGCGCTGGCCTGCAGGGCCTGTTGCGCCGCGCCGCTGGCCGCCGGGTCGTCGACCCGGCCCAGCTCGGCGGGCTCGAAGATCACCTCGGCGCCCTCGGCCTCGCGCTCGAACAGCCCCTGGCGCATCGACCAGATGAAAAAGGCCAGGGCCACCACCGACAGGATGAACGCGGACAACAGGATCGTGACGGGATCCATCGGTGCCTCCTCATGCCGCCGGCGCGGGCGGGGTGTCCGATTGGAACCACGGCGGCCGCCTGCTGTCAACGCGGCGCCGAGATTCGCCCGCGGGGCGGGGCCGCTGCCGCACAATGCGCGGGCACTCCCGAGTGCCCAGCAAAAAATCGTGACAGCCATAAGAAACAACGAGGAGATTCGACCGATGGTCCAACGCCGACAATTCGTCCTGCCGCTGCTGGCCGCCCCCGCGCTGCTGCTGGCGCCCGCCCTGCAGGCCCAGGAGGGCAGCTATCCCAACAAGCCGATCAAGCTGCTGGTCGGCTTCCCGCCCGGTGGCGGCATCGACTTCGCGGCCCGCACCATCCAGCCCGCGCTGGAGAAGGCGCTGGGCCAGCCGGTGGTGATCGAGAACAAGCCCGGCGTCGGCGGCGTGCTGGCCGCCACCGAGCTGTCGCGCCAGGCGCCGGACGGCTACACGGTGCTGCTGGCCAACACCGGGCCGTTCGCGATCGCGCCCTATCTGCAGCCCAAGATGCCCTACCAGCCGCTGAAGCAGTTCAGCTATATCGGCCAGATCGCCGAGGGCGGCTATATCGCGGTGACGCGACCCGACCATTCGGCCAAGGACCTGAAGCAGTTCGTCGCCTGGGTCAAGGCGAATCCGGGCCAGGCCAACTACGCCTCCGGCGGCAATGGCTCGTCGACCCACATGAACGGCGAGCTGCTGAACCAGGTGGCCGGCATCGACATGATGCATGTGCCCTACAAGGGCAGCGCGCCGGCCGTGCAGGACCTGCTGGGCGGCCAGGTGCAGCTGCTGATCGATGCCGGCACGGTGCTGCTGCCGCAGGTGAAGAGCGGCCGGCTGAAGGCGCTGGCCGTCACCGGCGCCGCCCGCGACCCGAACCTGCCCGAGGTGCCGACCGCGCGCGAGCTGGGCTTCAACGGCATGGAGGCGGTCGGCTTCCAGGGCCTGGTGGCGCCGGTCGGCCTGCCCAAGCCGGTGCTGGACCGCCTGTCCACCGAGCTGGCCAAGGTGCTGGCCCAGCCCGAGATCCGCGCCAAGTTCGCCGCGGCCGGCTCGGAGGTGCAGTCGCGCGGGCCCGAGGCCTTCGCCGCCTTCGTCAAGGCCGACAACGAGAAGTGGTCGACCCTGATCAAGAAGCGCGGCATCAAGCTGGACTGAGCCAGGCGCTCAAGCCGCCAAAGGGAAGGGCGGTCGCCTCCCGGCGCCGCCCTGTCTTGCTACTCCGTCTTACTTGGCGCGCGCGGTGATGATCGCGTCGGCGACGTTCTTCGGGGCCTCGCTGTAGTGCTTGAACTCCATCGTGTAGGTGGCACGGCCTTGGGTGGCCGAGCGCAGCGAGGTGGAGTAGCCGAACATTTCGCTCAGCGGCACCTCGGCCTTGATGATCTTGCCACCACCGACCATGTCGTCCATGCCCTGCACCATGCCGCGACGGCTGGACAGATCACCCATCACCGTGCCGGCATAGTCCTCGGGCGTCTCGACCTCGACCGCCATCATCGGCTCCAGGATCACCGGGCCGGCGCGGCGGCAGGCTTCCTTGAAGCCCATCGAGGCGGCCATCTTGAAGGCGTTCTCGTTCGAGTCCACGTCATGGTAGGAACCGAAGGTCAGGGTGACCTTGACGTCCACCACCGGATAGCCGGCCAGCACGCCGTTCGGCAGGGTGTCGATCACGCCCTTTTCCACTGCCGGGATGTACTCGCGCGGCACCACACCGCCCTTGATCGCGTCGACGAACTCGAAGCCCTTGCCAGGTTCCTGCGGCTCCACGGTCAGCACCACATGGCCGTACTGGCCCTTGCCGCCCGACTGGCGCACGAACTTGCCCTCGACATCGGTCGCGGTCTTGCGGATCGTCTCGCGATAGGCCACCTGCGGCTTGCCGACGTTGGCTTCCACGCCGAACTCGCGCTTCATGCGGTCGACGATGATTTCCAGGTGCAGCTCGCCCATGCCGGAGATGATGGTCTGGCCGGATTCCTCGTCGGTGCGCAGGCGGAACGAGGGATCCTCGGCCGCCAGGCGGCCCAGCGCGATGCCCATCTTTTCCTGGTCGGCCTTGGTCTTGGGCTCGACGGCCTGCGAGATCACCGGCTCGGGGAAGATCATCTTCTCGAGCGTGATGATGGCCTCGGGGTCGCACAGGGTCTCCCCGGTGGTGACGTCCTTCAGGCCCACGCAGGCGGCGATGTCGCCGGCCAGGATCTCCTTGATCTCCTCGCGCTGGTTGGCATGCATCTGCAGGATGCGGCCGATGCGCTCCTTCTTGCCGCGGATCGGGTTGTAGACCGAGTCGCCGGACTTCAGGATGCCCGAGTAGACGCGCACGAAGGTCAGTTGGCCGACATAGGGGTCGGTCATCAGCTTGAAGGCGAGGGCGGCGAACTTCTCGTCGTCGGCCGGGCGGCGCGTGACCTCCTGCTCGTCCTCGTCGGTGCCGCTGACCGGCGGAATGTCGATCGGCGAGGGCATGAAGTCGATCACCGCGTCCAGCATGCGCTGCACGCCCTTGTTCTTGAAGGCGGTGCCGCACAGCATCGGCTGGATCTCGCCGGCGATCGTGCGCTGGCGGATCGCCCGCTTGATCTCGGCCTCGTCCAGGTCGCCGGTCTCGAGGTACTTGTTCATCAGCTCCTCGGTGGCCTCGGCCGCCGCCTCGACCATCTTCTCGCGCCATTCGGTCGCGCTGGCCTGCAGCTCGGCCGGGATGTCCTCGTAGCTGAACTTCATGCCCTGGGAGGCCTCGTCCCAGATGATCGCCTTCATCTTCAGCAGGTCGATCACGCCCTTGAAATGTTCCTCGGCGCCGATCGGCAGCACGATGGGCACCGGGTTGGCCTTCAGGCGGTCCACCATCATCTGGCGCACGCGGAAGAAGTCCGCGCCGACGCGGTCCATCTTGTTGACGAAGGCAAGACGTGGCACCTTGTACTTGTTGGCCTGGCGCCAGACGGTTTCGGATTGGGGCTGCACGCCGCCGACCGAGTCGTAGACCATCACGGCGCCGTCCAGCACGCGCATCGAGCGCTCGACCTCGATCGTGAAGTCGACGTGCCCAGGCGTGTCGATGATGTTGATGCGATGTTCCGGCAGCGACAGGTCCATGCCTTTCCAGAAACAGGTCGTGGCGGCCGAGGTGATCGTGATGCCGCGCTCCTGTTCCTGCTCCATCCAGTCCATCGTCGCGGCACCGTCGTGCACTTCACCGATCTTGTGATTCACGCCGGTGTAGAACAGGATGCGCTCGGTCGTCGTCGTCTTGCCGGCGTCGATATGCGCCGAGATGCCGATATTGCGATAACGCTCGATGGGGGTCTTGCGAGACATGATGTCGTCACTCCGTAAATTTGAACGCCCAGATCTCCGGGCCACCGGCCAGCATAAGGCCGTAATGAGACAGTAGGCGGACATGGGGCCATTGGTGGCGGAAGCAAGGGCTCGGCAGGAATCAATATTTAATCGACAATGTGTATTATGTAAAACTTCAATTGGGAGGTTGATTCGGCGTGCGATGGCCGCGTTAGCCCTGCAGTCCGGCGACAAGAATGTCTGTGCCATTTCATAGGAAAGCTGCGACGCAAATGTGCAACCGGCGAGAAATCCGGCAAGTTATTGATTTCCGTCGTACGACAAGAGTTGGTGGTCTTCGTTGACGGAACTGTTCAACCTAGAACGGCTTAAAGCCGATGCCAGATCTTGAAACGAACCCGGCAGCGGCACTGCAAAAAAAGAAAAAGCGCCCTACGGGGCGCTTCTCGGAATTGGCGGGGGCTGAGGCCCTCTTTGGACCTAAGCCAACCTAGACAGGTCTCGTGACTTCCCTGCAGCCGTCCAGTGCGCATACCCCCAGGAACCTCGCGCCTTTTTTTTGATTGCTTTTCAGCTTGAAAGTCAATTTCACTTCCCCCCCTTCCTGTGATTCGATATCTCCAGGGAGATATCGAAAAGCACGAACAAGGAGGCAAGCGTCACTAGACAGCCAGTGAGGAAGTCTCCGAACACTGCCGTGGCCGACACGGCACCGAAGACGGAACTGCAAATGATTTTAGCGCCGCGCCGACAGCGCGGATTGGTCTTGCGGCGCAACCCGCCTGCCGTATGAGTAGAGTAGCAGCGGCAGATGTCCATGAGATCCTCGCTCCAGGCCATGCAGCGCTGTTGCACTACAGCGGCCTGGCGCTGTCCAGGGTTGGGCTCCTGCAGGCGCTCCAGCTGGCAGCGTCTCACGTGGCTTTGCCGGGCAGCCCGACAACCACCTGGTATAGCGGCAGGTGTGGGAGGGCCATCATGGAGATGTCGGCAATCAGGTAAGTGGTGCCCGAGACGTCGATCTCACGAAGCGCAACGGGTGTCTTCAGCTGGCTACGCCTGGGTTCAAAACCGCCGACCCAGTACGTGCAACTTCCCTCGTCCCTGACGATCAGCGGTAACAGCAAAGGCACGAACTCAGCACCACCCAGCTCGTACCAGGCGAACGCATGGGCAGTCTTGGCGAGCACGCGTGCCACATCGCGCGCATTCATGCCAGGCGAGTGCCACAAGATCTCCTTCCAACCAAGCGACCTCATGACACGCGAACTCTGGTCGGTGTCCAGGTTGGTTTCCATGCCGACCGTTGCTTCCTCTTCTGGCGAACGGCCTGCCAGCAAGCCCGGCACAGGGAACGTAGAAGCAATCGGCATACGCGGCGTCTGCGACCTTGGCACCTGGGTGGACACCTCTTCCCCGGCGTGATTCACACCGCAAGCCCTGACGCGCTCTGCGAGAAAGTCAGCGCGCTGCTTCGAGCGTCGCGTTGCCACACCATCTATGGCGCGCTGGAATCCGTAGGTACCACGGGCGACCCGACGCTCCAGTTCTGACGTGATCTGCGCGTGTTCTGGGCAACTCGCCCGGTGCAGTACCTGCTTCCCGCCCAGAGCGAGGGCAAGCACGTGCTCCTTTGAAAGATAGCAGCCCTTCGCACCGCAGTAGATGCACTGATCGGCAGCGCGGACCGTTGAACCATTCATGTCGGAGTTCGTACGGAAAGAATTGAAAAGGGGCTTCGATGTCCGGGCGGCCTCACACCCAGGACGTCGACAGCTCGACAAGCGGCCATATCGGTATACCCCTTTCTTCTGCGCGCCGTCCAGAGACGTCGCCTTCGGTCCACAGGTGTTCGGCGCTACGCCAATCGCCAGGTTTCGGCATTCGAAAGCTCATGCCAAGACCAAATTGGATGTTTCTGCCAGTCAGATCAATCGCCTCTTGATTGATCTCTCGCCCAGATCGATGCGCATCAAAGGCGTTGCGGAGGGCCATCAATGAGCGTTCACGCAAACGCATTGCGCTCTTCGTGTCGCCGCGCTCCATCGCGAGGCTTGCAGCCATCTGTACCACTCGGCGTCCGTACCGGGAAGCGCTGTTGGCATCGAGCGCGAGCAGCGTCTCGGGCGAGTTGCAGCTTCGGGGCACGACATACTCTGTGCGAGGCGACTCTAGTCGCCTGACCCAGCGGCTGATCGTGTCCGACAAGGGCGGTGGGCAAATCAATGTTTCACCGCCGCGCCAAACGACGCGCTTGTCGATGTGGGCGGACCAGTCCGAGGCCATTCGATTTGGTGGTTCAAGATCCTGGATCGTCAATCTCGCTACTTCTTCAGTGTATAGATTGCCGTAGTACAGCAGCTCTACGATCAATCGGTGTGGTGCTAGATCTTCCGCCGGGAAGTTCAGATCCAGCGCGCGGCGGATCCAGTGCCACTCATCGGATGTCAGCATGTCCATGGGTCTGCGAGTCCGCGTGGTACCTTGAACGGCGACGGTCGCTAAGCCCATGTCCATGTCCTTCTTTCCATAGACGAACCGCAGTTCAGCGTAGCGTTGCTTGGACAGCCAGTGGGTGAGCACAACGAGATGCCTCAGTGTGGCGTCGCGTGAAGAGCCCATCTGCGACTGAGTAAATGGTCGCCACTTCGCTGAAGTGCGCGGCACGCGCGCGCCAACCCAGCGGTGCAACGGCTGTGGGTTTGCCAGGAACCTTGCGAATGCGACGAAGTCCTCTTCGTCCAGCGATGACACTGCCTTACCTCGGACGAAGCAAGCCCAGTTAAGCAGCTTATCCGCCATTGCGCGACGGCATACTGCGGATCCCTGACGAATGGATGTTTTGGTGATCCACCATTCGATCGCGGCGCGATCATCATTGGCATCGATGCGGCACGCCGCGCCGCATCGATGGGTGCCATTGCTGCCGTCCAGGCCGGCCGGCGCTACGAAGCGTTCCAGCGGCGCAATGTCAGGAGGCAGTAGCTGCTGCGAACCGCCCTCTCCCGCTGCTTCCTCGTCCCATTCATCACCAGCGTCAAGAGACTCTCGGTTCGTCATACCATGCTCCTTCGAAGCGTCGGGTTGAGACCAAGCACAGTTGTCGCTGGTTGACGCCTTCCCGCCACGTGAAGTGGCTTAGCCCGCTGGAGACGACCTCCAGCCGCGGACTCATCCTTGGTGCCCAGATTGCAAGCAGCTCCAAGTAGGTTGCACGGTTGGCCTTGACGTCGGGGGCGTCACTGTCTTTCTCGAATGGGTCTCCTAGGGGACGCACGGCTGCCTGCCACTGTCGCGCCGTCCAAAGATCCTCCAGGAAACTGCGCCATACGAAATGTCCCCAGGCCTCGTCGCTCACTTGGACCTCTGTGGGCCACAGCAGCAGTGATGTACCCAGCCGAGTTCGCTCTGCGTCGCCCTCCGAGTCGAAGGTCGGCTTTCCAATCTCATCCGAGAAAGGGAAACTGCCTTCGCAGCGCGAGATCCACAGCACCAGGGCGTGAAGATGGGCCAAGCAGCTTGAGTACTTGGGCACGATGGCCTCGTTGACCCGATGCAGGTAAAAGGCATCGTGAAAATCGAAGCGATCTACGCAACGGGACAGGTCAAGATGCTCGATGACGTGGCGACGTATCGACTCGTAGATTGCGGTGCGCGGTTCTCGCCGGGGCGGTTGCTTCCTGGATGGCAGGCATGCCGTGCCCATGACCGTTACGCCTGCATCTGGATCGCTACCGGTGCTAGCCAGCGTCGACAGGGCATGAAACACGTGCGCACGCCGGCGCGGCGAAGGGTCTGAGGATGGGATATCGACCCAGTTGGACACAGTCGACCAATCCACATCGAGCGATTGCCATGCCTGCAACCGTCGCCCCAACTGCTGCAAAGCGCGTGTGTCGCCTGGCCCGCACCATTGCTCAAAGTTTGCTGTTCCGTTCCAGGCGCGTCCATAGCCTCGGCCACACTCGGTGCACTGCATTGGCGACTGGAACGCCTCTTGGGTCAGCGCGTACCGTGGTGTTGGTGCGTCGCAGTGCGGGCAGGTGTCTCGTAGTGGCTCGCCATGCAATGGGCAGGTCGACAGTGCATCGATCTGGTGCAGCGCGGACTGGAAGCCGACGTCCGCGCAGGCTCGACAGAGTCGCAGCCGGGTATCGCCTGCGATGACAGTGGCCCAACCGCCGCACAGGCTGGTCAAGAAGCCAGGTAGCGCCGATTGACCTGTCGCGCCTTGGGCCTTGGGCGCCGCCCAGAGGCCACTGAGGAAACTGCGGCCGTGCACGGGTGAAAAACTGGCTTGTAGCAGTCTGCTGCCAAAGAGCAGTTCACAGAGCGATCGAGGGTCCAGCGCGTTCACAAGAGCGATCTTTGCGGTGCGCGTGTAGGCACCCTCCAGGGGAGACATCCACGGCAGGCAGCCCATCAGGCCGCCGTCGACGCTCTGAAACCGAGGCAGGCTGCCCATCAGAACAACGTGTCCCCGTAGCCGCTGAATTGCACCGCCGCCTTCCAGGCGCCCGGCGTGCCGGCGTAACCAGGGCCGTCCAACTCCATCTGAGCGAACAGGAAGTTGCGCACCGCGCCACCGATCCAGTTCATGCCGATGTTGCCGGCTACTTTGTTGCCGCTGACGGCAATGGCCTTGAACTCATTCCACATGCGGTCCGCTTCGTCGGCAAGCCGCCAGCCACTCTTCCACGATTTGGGCATGAAGAACTCGGCATAGCTGATGTCGGTCCCGATCGGGTGGGCGCTTTGCTCGGGATCGTCATAAGCCTTTAGCGTCTCCCTGAGTTCCTCGACATCGCGCAGCCCCCGGAACTCTCGGGGCGTAAGCAGGAAACGGCCAATCAGGTCGGTGCGACCACGCGACAGCAGGTTGCTCCGCAATTTTTTGAGCTCGGATGTCTGCCCGAAGGTGACGGTGATCAGCCGGATGCTTTTCTCATTCAGGTCGTTGGCTACGTCTCGCAGCCAGGTCCATTGGCTTTCGCCCCAGTTCTGCCCTTCGTCGACCAACACCAAATAGCGGTCACTGGCGAGCTCACGCGCTTGGCCAATCAGCATGTTGAGGTAGCGGGTGCGCTTCTCCTGGGCAGTGCCGCGCTGCGCTCCGGAGTGGGCTGCGTCTTGCAGCAAGTCGGAGAAGAACGTGCCCTGGGTGAATTTGTCGTGATCCTTCGCCAGTGCTTTTCCGACGGGCAGATTGCGGAAGGTTTCATTCAGCGCGCACACCGTGCGCTTGATGGTGGTCGTCTTTCCGGACCGAAAGTCGCCTAACAAGCAAGTGCCGGGATCACGGTGAACCACGACGCTCTCGATGATGCTGTAGGCCTCCTTCAACGGTGGCGTAGCGACCGCCACCTCATTCTTGGTGACCGGGTGCTCCATGTACAGCTTGTCCCGGGCCTCGCCCTGCTCCAGCGCAGCCCGGCGGATCTCACGGTTGGTCGCTGCTTGTGCAGCGGCCTTGTCAGCGGGCTGCTGCTGCGTCGAGCTTACCTGCGCTGACGATTGCGCTCCGCGTCGCCGCGGATGGGCTGTGCGAGGTTGCTCGACATTGGTAATGGCTTGATTCAGCATGACTACTCCATCAATCAGGTTTGGCGCCAGGTGGGACGTTTGATGTGTCCGGGCACGGGACGTATCAGAAGCGGCACGAGCGCTTCCGGTTCGGCATTGAGCACTGGCACATCGAGGCCGGTGATGCGAGAGGCCTCGGCAAGCTGCGTGGCCGCATGTGACACCCGACCCGGAGCCGCCTTGACCTCGGAGAGGGTCTGCCGTGTTAGGTAGGCCAGGTACTCGTTGATTGGGTCATCGCCCGCCAGCCGCCCGTTGCGGATCAGCGCGTTGATCGTCTTGCGCATGGCGCGCGAGTGCGAGTGGGCTGCCCAACCGGCATGCAGGCATTTCAGTTGTCCGAACGCATGCCCGTCCGGCAGAAAAGCACACACCGTCATGTCGCGCTCGCAGATGTGCAGGATGACTTCATGGCCGAGGAGGTCGTAGCGAGAGGACAGTGCGTCGCAGGTGTAGCGAGCTTCATCGACCAACACGTAGGGGGGCGTCATCGCGCCCGGCCGGGCACGCCCTTGGATCGTGCGCCGATCCACCGCGACGCCGAGTGCCGGCGTATGTGCCGTCGCGGGCACCGATGCCCGTGGCAGGTAGGTGGCGCTATGCACGTCGAGGCCGCGGCGCATAACGGCCAGCGGGGTTTGGCCGCCCAAGGCGGAGTGTCCCGTCGCGTTGTAGTTGGCGATCAGCACGTCGATCAAGTCGAGCAACTCCTCCCAAGTGATCGAATGGCGAATCGCATTCTTCACGGGATCGCTTTTGTGGACGTCCATCGGGTTTGAGCCTGTCGACGAGGGCTCGCACTGAAAACCGTACATCTCCAGCGTCTTGAAGAGCCGCTCCGTTAAGCCGTTGCTCCACCACCCGCCGACCGGGCCGAACGTCACGCTGCATCTCAAAGCCCGCCGAGCCACCTGGATCAGCTTGTTCGAAAAGTGTTGAGCCGCGTTGTCGACCTGCAGCACGCAGGGGCGGCAAAACATCAGCCCCTCGATGGATCCCACCGGAAAACCCGCACCAGGCTTGTAGCTGTGTCCTTTCACGACGAGCTCGCGGGGTTTCCAGGGCACCTCGCAGGCGACGAGGGCCTCCTCGATGGTCTCCGCACTGATCTCGGTCTGAATGGATACCGAGTAACGCAGCGCGCAGCGGGACGCGTTGTCGGTGATCGGGAAGATCCATATACGCTCAATTGCGACCGGCTGCGGGCCGGCCGGCCCGGACACGATGACTACGCCGTGGCAGTGGATCTTGTGGGCATCCGCGCCACACATGTCGAGTGGCGCCATCGCCAAGGGAAAGCGCTTCCTGCCTGTCCCCAGCTTCATCTGATCGCGCGCGTCGATGCCGTACCAGGTTTCTACTGAAGTAGCATCTGTCGGGATGAAGGCCCGTGCGTAGCGCTCCACCGACCGCCGGCCCTTGCTGCGGGAGTTCAGCGGATAGTCATTGGCCGTCAGCCCTGCGGCATCGCAGGCGGAACGGAATGCCGAAAAAACGCTGCGAACGGTTGGATGGCGCGATTTGACCTTGGGCTTGATCGAACCGCCGTTGCGGATGGCTTCGTGTAGCCGCCTGCGGATTGATGGATTGGCGCAAAGAAATGCTTCGAACGCACCTGAAGCGCCCTGCTCCGCCGCTCTTGCGCCAGAAGGTAGCTCGCGGCGTTGATACTTAGCTTCCGAAAGTCTCACATAGGGCAACAGGCCACGCCATCCTGCGATGCGGCCTTCGTCGTCGATCGTCAGGCAGCGATTGAGCTTGTCGAGAACTGTCTGCTTGCTGCACTGGCCAACCTTGGCAGCTGCGCCCAGGGCACCGTTCGCCATGTAGGTCCGTATTGCCAGTTCCATCCGGTCGAAACGGTTGCGTTCACTCTCGTTCATAAGTTCTATAGACGCCCGCGGCCAGTTATCGCAGTTGCGCCATTCCTGCGGCACGGTCTTGAACCGGTAAAAAGTCATCTCCGCGCTCCCCAAAATCGTGAGCCCAATCCCCACGGTTTCTCGTTGAGATTGCTGAGGTAGCGCCCGACCTGGACGCCTTGCAGCAACGCCGCGACATACAGAGCCTCCCGACCGGGTTCAGCTAGCGCCACGACATCGCACAGGGCCACCTCATCACGTGTGTGGATCAGTGTGGCCACCTCGTTGCCGAACTCGTTCAGCGGCCACGCCCGCGCTTGGCCGAGATAGGGCAACAGGCGGTTCCAGTTCTGGATGCGCATGGGGTTGCTGGTGATCTCCGCTGCTGTGAGTACCTCCACCCGCGACGGTAAATCCCTGTGCACGCGCTGGCCGACGAGCAAATGCAGATGATCTACCTTCGTGGCCACCGAAGACGTCTCCTCGGCTCGTACGCACCTCCACACCACGCTGTTGTCAGCCATGTGCAACTCCGCGTCAACGATCTGCCCGAGCTCCTCTCCGGCGATTTGCATGGCCCGTGCCTGCACGTTGTAGTTCGCCGTCTTCACATCCGGATCGGACTCGACCAGCAAGAAGTGGAAGTACCGCGGATCGCCGTGCAGCAGCACGTCCGCCTGTGCCTTGGAGCTGTATGCATACCAGAGGCGGTATTTGCTCTTACCACGGCCGGCATAGTCATCTTGCAGCTTGCCGCGCAGCTGCGTCCCCAGTCGGCCAGTCGCTTTCTTGAGCGGCTTCCTGGTCCCACTCATGGCAGGCGTCCCGGTCGAGGTGAGTGGGTGCAGATGTCGTTCATGCGGGACCTCCAGCGATGGAGGCTCCACGCGGTGCCAGGTCGGCCGGCCTACGAAAGGCCATCAGTCACTGCCGCGGCGAACACAAGAGCAAAAGATCAAGGCACGAGTTCAGCCAACCCTTGACAGCCGTAGGCGTGGCGCCTACCCTGTCAGGGCCGATGCAATTTGAAGAGTGCGGCGGTGAATATTGAGTTCAGGAAAGGCCTGCTTGCGCGAACAAGCAGGCCTTTCGTCTTTCTGGCATACGCGTGCGCCTTCCGAAGTGACGGAACTGCATTGATAGGCGTTGGCCAAATAATGATCAAGCGTTTTTCGGCCGAACAGACGCCGCAGAAGGCGCGTGCGCACAGGCTATTCGCGTTCAGTTCAACGCTAGCGTTTGGAGCTGCCGCTTGGACTCGGTGCAAGATGCGGGCTCACCTGTATGCAGTGCGTCGACTGCATCTGACTTCTACCTGAGTTGGCAGCTGTTGGTCGTCTACCTGCGCAAACAACTGTGCCCCGAACCATAAAGTTGCAGCATTGGCAGCTTTATGCGTTTCTGGGGATCGCTGCCGGCGCTGATCGCGATGCGCTCGTCGCTGAGGATGAGGCTCGGCCCCAAGGTCGGGGACCGGTGATGTTCAGGTGATCGTGCATCGCGCGATATGGGAGCGACAGCGCCAGGTGATGCTCACCGCGCGACTGCTAGGCGTGAAGGCGTCTGGCAGCGTGACGGGGAGGTCATGAATCTGATCGCGGGCTTCCTGATGGACCTCGCACTAATGTTGGGGAAACTCCGGATGGGAAGCCGGGACTTCCGGTGAGGGCGGGTCTCAAGTCGGAACAAAGCGCGAGATGCACTGCAGTGCAACACGCACCAGGTAGCAAGCCCCCAAAGCCCATATCGCACCTCCTACAACGACGCTCGTCACAGCGAAGAGAGTTCGTCAACTGCCTCCAGCTCTACATACTTTTGAGGATGAACCGGAACCGACCGCCTGCCGTCGCAGCGTCCGATCCATCATGCTGCGAGTTTCGTGGGGCACTCCCTCCGATCCAGGAGCAGCCATGGCATCCATCTCAGTTTCGGGAGCTCGCCTACTCGTCAACGACCGAGAGGTGCAGCGCTACGGTCCTTTTCAGCGCACCTACTTGGCAGAAGGTGACTCGTGGATGGACATGAGCGCCTGGGATCAGGGCTCCCTACCGGAGTACCTAGCCAGAGACTTCAATCGGGACGGGAGAAGCAACCTAATCATCAAGATCGCCACGGCCGGCCATACGTTGACCCGGATCGTGGACATGATGAACAGCGACCTAGTTTGGTGGCTCCGGCAGCAGACCTACGATGGCATCCTCTTCAGCGCCGGAGGCAACGACTTCATCGATGCGGCCAGGGATCCAAGGCCGGGCGAGGGCTTACTCGTTGACTGCCGGTCAATAGCGCCCCCGTCAGATGCCAAAAGCTGCATCCGCCCAGCAGCGCTTGCGGCCTTGGTCAGATACCTGAACATCAACTTCGCCGCGATCTACAACGCTATCCGCACCAGTTCGCGAAATGCGGCAACGAAGATCTACTTGAACTGTTACGACACGCCAACCGCACGCGACGCGCCCGCCATCCGCGGCCTCTCGGGGCCATGGCTGTACGCCGCTTACGTCAAGAATGGTATCCCAACCCAGCACTGGGCCAACCTAACGGCCCTGCTGTTTGCCGAGATCGAGAAGACCGTTGACGGCTGGGCGGCCAACGGCACCGACCTGCATCTGGTGGCCACCACCGGGCTACTCACGGCAGCAGACCCAACCTCGACGGCGGATAGCGGCGACTGGATCAACGAAATCCACCCGAACCCTGCCGGCTGGCGCAAGCAGGTCAAGGCCTGGCGCGGCACGCTGCCGCCGTAACACTGGATGGTCCCGTTTAAGGAGGCTTTTTTGGTCGCCTCAGGTAGAGACGGCTTCCACTGCTAAAAACTGACTGGAGGTGATCGAATGGCGCCCGGGCAAAGGTACTCCGCGGTGGATCCGGAGGCTGCATGGAAGGGCTGATCGCAAGGTATCTGGTTGCGGTGAATCTCTTCGCTGCACCAACACTTTGGGCCGCAACTCCTGCTGCACTCCAAGGCGAAACACGGCCCTGCCCTGCATCACCTGGTACTCGCAAACCTGTTCAGGCAGCCGATGTTCTCAAAGACATTCGAAGTGGGAAACCGGTATCTCTTGACGGGGTGTCAATCATGGGAGACCTGGACTTATCACTTCTACCTTTGGAATCAGTTGTCCCGAAGGGTGAGTCGAAACTGCCCGGCCTGCCTTCACTAAAGGACGACTTGAAGCTGGCCCAGCTTGAGCGCGAACTGGCTACCAACGTGCGCAACGTCTTGCTCGTGCGCGCCGCGATAGCGATCGAAAACAGTGAGATCTACGGGCGCATCAACATCGGGCCAGCCAACACGCCCGTCGTCTTCCTCTCCACATTTGCACTGCGCAACACAAGGGTCTGTGGGGATGTTGACCTCTCAAGGGTAAGGTTTCGAAATCCGGTGATCTTTGACGGGAGCACGTTCAATGGACAGCTGACGCTACGGCACGCGGTGTTCGGCGGCAACGCGCTGCTGAGAAAGGTGAAGGTGGACGCGAGGACAGATTTCGGCGATGCCAGGTTTGAGCGCTCAGCCTTGTTCAGCGAGTTCTTAGTGGGAAACGCAGGCTCACTCTCCTTTTCGAGAGCTAAGTTCGCAGCGGGCCTTGACTTTCATGCTGAAGAGCAAGGTGGCACGGTGCTCAAGGCGCTTTCGTTCGCTGATGCAGTTGTCGATGGAAGTGCTGCAAACTTTGAGAAGGTGGTTTTCCGTGGCGCAAACTTCAACAATGCGAGCCTGAACGCATCGGCCAAGTTCAGCGAGGCAAGGTTCGACGGCGAAAGGGGCAACTTCACGGGCGTAAGTTTCCGCGGTGGAGTGGACTTCGATGGAGCAATCTTCCCAAGCGGCGCAATCTTCTTCAACGCTGAGTTTGTGGGCGAGCGTCCGGCATCGTTCGATCGGACGAATTCTCGAAGGAGCATGGACTTCACAAAGGCGCGATTGGCTGGCCCGGTCAGCTTCGTGCAGTCGGAGATCGCTGGGCTCGTCTCGTTTGAGGATGCTGAAGTCCGCAGCAGTTTGGACTTCCGCCTTTCCCGCGTGCATGCCTTAAAACTCGGCGGCGGTTCGGCCCGCGTGAAGCTAGTCAGCGAGGCGCTCTTCGACCACGCATGGATTGGAAAAGCGCTGTTCGACAACACTGACTTTGCGGGGAAAGCGTCGTTCGTATCCACCAACTTTGGATGGAGCGGGACATGTCCGGAAGATTCCGAGCGCCAAGGCATCGCACTCAGTCTGGAGGGCGCCTCGTTTGCCACCACTGCTGACTTCGCAGAAGCAAGATTCATGGGTCGGCTGAGCATGCGCAACCTCGGGGGTGAAGCAGGCAATCTTCGGTGGCGCTGGGTTCAGATCGCAAAGGCGCTTACCGCCGGCACAGGCGCCAAACTGCGCGAACTCGAAAAAACGCCCGGGTGCTACGTTATAGAGACAAGAGCCCAAACGGACGAGGAAAAATGGGGAGCCAACGCGGAGACGTTGCGGTCCTTGGAACGCAACTTCAGCTCCCTGGATCTTCTTGATGACGCCAACGCTGTGGCGTATCTGCGGGAGACGGCAGAGGCTCGACAGGAAATGGGGGACGCAAGATTGACGTGGTCAGAGCGCGCGCTCGCCGCAGTCAGACTCTATGGCTTCGGTTACCTGGGCGGGTACGGCGTCAAGCCGCTTCGGATCCTTGGCGAGATCGCTCTATTAGTCATGGTCGGCAGTCTTGTCTATGGGCGCTCCGGCAGGACGCTAGGATGCGACCCGCCCAGCGACACGCCGCTGGACTGGAAGCTCATCGCGCTGCCTATCAAGGATAAAACGTGGTTCGGATCGACTACCGTCCCACGCTGGCTGCTGGCTGCATGGGTCAGCATCGCAGCCACCACCACCATCCGGACACGTGCCGCATACATCTGCCTTGGCCATGACGATCGTATGCGTTGGGTTGTGTACGTCCAACGAGCCGTCGGATATCTGCTAGTCATCGTTCTGGGCATCAGCGTTGGACGCACGATGCCATTCCTGCAAAAGACCCTCGGCGGGTTGCCGGGTTTCTGAGCCACGTGATCACAAAGGAGACCTCGATGACGACTTTCACGTACAGGGCCGTCCTGGCGGCCATGCTTGTCGCGTCCGGTGCCAGCTTCGCCGCTGCAGACCGGCCCGTCATTGGCGTCACTCTCCCGCTGTCAGGGCCTCGCGCTGGCGCCGGACAAGACGCCCTGCGCGAGATCAACAAGAAGCTTGCTGGTCTGGTGGTCGACGTGGTGTCATTAGACGACGCCGACCATCCGGACGTCGCTCAGTCGAACTACAGGAAACTAGTCAACGAGAAAAACGTAGCTCTCGTGATCGGGCCGCTGACCAGCCTCGGTGCCACGGCAATCTCAAATGCCGACCTCAAGCGCCCTGTGTTGGCTTTGGCACAGGCGCCCACCGTGGATATGCTCAAGCAAGCACAGCAGAAGTCGGTTTTCATGTTCACTCAATCGCCCTCGCAGATCGCACAGCTCGGCAAGGCCTTGTCCACCAGCGAAAAGCTGTTGCTCACTGGCCAGGAAATCTACGCTGAAAAGTTGAGCGCATTGAGCAACGTCCTCGGCTCGCGTTCGACGCGAGGTCCTGATGTGACCGAGGAGAACATCGGAGACGTAGCCAAGGCTGCACGAAACACCAAGGCAACGCTCGTTTACATCGGAGCTGGGTCGGTGGCCGCGAGGGCGCTCAAACAACCACGGTCCAGCGATTCAAGGCTTGTGTTCATGTCACCACCTGATCCCAAGCTAGCGGCAAGCGCTGCAGCAGCGGTCGTAGCGGATTGGATCAAGAACAAAGATCTCACCGAAAAAGGGCTCAGAGCGGCCCTAAGTCGCTCGCCATACTTCGATGCGGCCAGCAGCTCGCTTGCCATGAGCTGGTCGGTAGACACGATCGGCAGGAAGCTGCTGGCTAGCGCGAGCACATCTAGTTCAAAGTGCACTTGCGCGTCCAAGGACGGGCAAGTCACACATGAAATCGAGTGCAAGGATCCGCCGGACAAGTGCAAGACGACCGAGCAAGAGACAGACTGCAGTTGCGAGTGCAAAAGCAAGTGACTCTCGTATGCGTCCGGCCAACCCAGCTTGAACGGCTTCTCGTTGGGAGCCAGGATGGTTCCCAGCAAACAAGTTAGGTGGACACGATGTCAGCCGCCGAGCCGGCCAGTCGCCAACGTCACGATGCAGAGATGAAGCATCAAGTCATCGCTACCTGTGCGGCGCCGAGCGCGTCCGTGGCCCAAGTGGCGACGCCAGACCTCTCACAGTGGCGATGGCCCTAAGCCCTCCTCATGCATTCGTACCCGTGTCGGTCGTTGCAGACGCGCCGGCATATACGCCACAACAGTCCATCGAGCTGGAACTGCAGCGAGGGCCGGTGCGGGTCCGAGTGGCCAAAGCGGCACCGTTTAAGGTCCGGACCCTCCTCACGGACAACGGCGCCGAGTTCACCGACCGACTCTTCGGCTCACGAGCGCGGCAGCCCAGCGGCGAACACGAATTCGATACACTGTGTGCTAGGCACTGGGCATCGAGCACCGCCTGACCAAGCCCAAGACGCCGCAGACCAACGGCATGGTCGAGCAGTTCAATGGCCGGCTGGAGCAGGTATTGCGCACACATCGCTTCAGCAGCGCCGAGGACCTGGCGACGACGCCGCACCGCTATGTGTGGCTCTACAACGCTCAGCTACTGCAGAAGGCGTTGGAGCGCGTGGCGCCGCTGCAGGCGCTCAAGCGATGGCCGCTGTCACGCCCCGATTTGTTCCTTCGGCAAGTGCGCAATCATCCGGCACCCGACAGTTAAGCCCCAGTCCCGTTAGCGATCCGGGTCAAGTAGTTCGCCACGCGATCGATCCCATCAAGGTCTGAAGTGAGGTCAATTGGGCGACGGCCAAGCCCAGGGGCCGGCGAAATGAGCCGCCCTGCAAGCTAGGTTTCCGGATCCTCGAAACTGCGCTCCCTCAAGATTGCCAATAGCTGCTCATAGCCCGGCGTTCGCGAGAACTCCTCTAGCCGCGCGAGCAATGAACGCTGCGTGGAGACGAAACTCTTGAGGGCCTCGGACATGACCGAATCATAGTGCCTACGTGAGGCAGAAGTTGCGCCTAGGCTAAGCGGATCATCGGTACATCTGAAGCTCGCGAGTCTAGCCGTCAGGATGCAATGCAGCGCGTGCGGGTATTGCGCCAGCGGTAGCTTGCTCTAGGACGCGGCAGAACCAGCTACCAACCTGCATCGACTGGGTGAACTTGAACAGCTCGGCTGGTGGGGCTGTATCCGCAGTCATTCATCTTTGACGGCCCGCAGCAGCATTGATGTTGCCAGCCCCGCGCCAGGCCGATCACCAAGGTTGCCCCGCACTGGCTGGTTCTGGTCAAGCCGCTTGTTTATCGGCACAGCCAAACAGGCGGATCGACCTAAACAAGCTCCGGGTCGTCGCTGCACTGATCTAGGTCGGCTGCATCTTTCCCGCTGACCTTTCGGCGCCTTCGCTGATGCGAGTCAGAACGTCCTGCATCACCCGGGCCTGGGCCTGGGCTGCTGCCTCGGCTGCTGCAAGTAGTCTCTCCAGCTCCAAGTTGCGCTGGCCGAGTTCGGACGCGCGAGCCAGCAGTGCCTGATTCTGCTGACTCGCCTGCGCAACCTGGCCACGCAGTTGCTCGACGACCTCCGTCTGCACAGCTAGTCGCTCCGCCGCGGGCTTCAGCTCGCGGAGCAAATCGTCGAGCTGACGCTTTTCGGCCCGGGCGCCGGTCAACTGAGCCAGTGCATCGGCCTTCTCCTGCAAGGCACTTCGGAGTTCGGTGTGCTTGGCCGTCAACGAAGCGGATCCGGTGCTGACCTCCTTCTGAAGGTACTGGATCTGCTGCTCGTGTTGGCGAGCTTCGCGATCGCGTTGCTCGCGGGAACTGGTGCGGAAGTGTTCCAAGGCCTCGCGCGCATGCGTGTGCTTCTCTTCCAGCGAGACTGCATGCGCCTGGGCGGCCGAAAGCTGATCCTGCAGCCCCTGTACTTGCGCACCGAGCTGCGCCGCTTGTTGACTGGATTCGAGCCGCAAGGCGGCAAGTTCAGCGTCCGCATGTTGGCGGGCGCTGCGTTCGCCCGCCAAATCAGACTGGCATCGAGCGAGCTCGGCGCGGCGGTTGCGCGCATCGTCCTGCGCTCGCTGCAACGCCTCCGCCGCGCGCTGAATCTGAGTCGCGTGGCCAGCCTGCAGCACGTTGAGTCGCTCTTGGGATTCGTACTCGAGCCGGCCAGCCAGGTTGGCGACCAGGGCTTGCAACTCCTCGCTGATCGAGGCTGCTGGGGCACCGCTGCTCCCTTCATCGGCTTCGATTTCCTTGATGTGCCGATAGATGGTGGCCTTCGAGCCGGTATTGCCGAGTTCAATGCGAATCGCGTCGATCGACGGATGCTTCCCTGCCTTGATCAGCGTCAGTCGAGCGCGCTGCACCTCGCTCTTGCTCACCCCTGGTCGTGCCATGTCTGCCACCGATTTTGTACGTGATACGTAATGCGGATGGTATGTATCATCAAACGAAAGTCAAGGGCGTCAAATTTCCAATTTTTTGGGATTAATTAATATGCTGTTATCAAATCTGATCAACTAAAAGTCGCTCTTGCCAGAGATTTTGGGTGCCACGCCATATCGGCCCAGCGATCTGCAGATTGCTGTCTCCTGGGTCGCTTCATCGGCATTGGGGGCCCGGGGTCGGTGGTCGAGCGCGGGTCGCAAAATCAGATAATGTGCGCTCGCGCACAGCGCGGTCCTAGGGAGGCTGTGCGCCAGCGGCGCCGGCCACGCCATATCAAGAATCGGTCCACCATGGGCCGCACTCCATGCATCCGGCCAAGTTCAACGTCTCTCTTTTCCTGCAGCAGAAACGCTGGAGAAAGCGCTGCTCCCGTCTACGCACCGCGATGCTTCGAAAGCGCGCACGCGCGCGTGCCGAGGAGCACCGCCTGATCCGGCTCACTTCGTTCGGCAAGCATTCGGTCCTGATCGATCTGCTGGCCAAGGTCCACACCAAGGCGCCGCCGTCTCAAGGCAGCCTGATTGAGCTGACAGTCCCCAAGACCTTCTCCATGTTGACGGAGCCTGCCTTGGCCATCAGCATGGTGGCAGCCTTCGCCAAGTCGATCCGAGGAATGCTCCCGCGAGCGATCAAGGTGGACATGAGCAAGGTCATTGAGCAGGACCTTGGCGCCCACGTTCTGCTGGACAAGCTGGTTGACGAAATCGACCAGGAGGCCAAGGCGAGTCTGCGCGAGATTCGCTGGAGCGGCAACTATCCCGAAAATCCGCCCATGGCTCGCTTCGTTCGGGCCATGGGCATCGTCAAGCAACTCGGGGTCGAACACGAATACCCTGGCCCCAGCGAGCAGGCCAAGCTCAAGATCTTCCAGCGCCATTGTCGGCACTACGTCGTTGCGATACGGCCGACCTCCGCCGACGATCGCAGCATCGCGGTGCAGCGCTTCGCCGAGCACATGGACAGCTGCCTGAAGAACGCCAAGCGACGGCTAACGCCGTTGGCGCGGGCCAAGCTCTGCGATTACGTTGGGGAGATCATCGACAACGCCATCCAGCATGCCGGGATGAACGACTGGACGATCCAGGGATACCTTGACACCAGTCTGGCCACCCCCATGTGCGAGATCGTGATCCTGAATTTCGGTAAATCGTTCGCCGAGACGCTGGAAGAGCTACCGTCAGATTCATACACGACGGAGCAGATTACTGGATATTTAGACAGACATGCAAAGGGCGGGTTCTTCAACCGAACTTGGAACCGAGAAGCCTTGTTGACGCTGATCGCACTTCAGGGCATGGTTTCGAGCAAGAATCGGTCAAAGGTTGATACACGTGGGCAAGGCACCGCTGACCTGATCGAGTTCTTCCAGAAGGTGCATGATGAGTGCAACGGCCACGCGGGCAGCGAGAAGGCTCGGATGTCTATCATCAGCGGTGGAACTCGGATCGTGTTTGATGGTACTTACCGTATCAAGCCGAACGAGAACCGCACGCGGATCATCGCTTTCAACGCACAGAACGATCTGTACAGTCCGCCGGACGCCAAGTACGTGACGTCTTTGCAGGGAACTCGGCTTCCGGGAACGTTGATCGCCATACAATTTCCACTCTCGGCGGGCAATACGACTGGCGAGGCAAAAAATGGATGAACACGTGATCGTCGACTTCAACAAGATCCAAGGACCGGTGTACACGGGGCGCGCCCGAGGCGAAGCTCTGCGTGCCCAGTACCAACTGGACCTGATGGACGACAAGAGTGCCCAGGTCGATGTCATCATCCCTGAGAACACCTACACCGTTAGTTCGTCCTTCTTCCTAGGCCTATTTGGCCCCAGCGTGGTCAAGGCTGGGTCGGTCGAGCTGTTCAAGCAACGCTTCCATTTCCGTGCGCCCGAGTTTATGTCGTCGATCATCGACGACCACGCCGCCAAGGCGCTGCAAGGTCGAACCCTGCTCAGCCACTGATGCGCGCAGCGATGGCGAGACCGCTGGTTGCGGTCGTTGTGGGCACGTCCTGCGTGATTGCCCATGGCGCGTCTTGGTCTGCGGCTTCGATCCCTACCTCCAGCTCGGCGCCCAGTGCGCAACCGTCTTCTAATACGGCATCACCCCAATCAGCATCACAGCCAACGCCAGTGGCCAGCGCAGCCGCATCGAACACCTCATTGCCAGCTGCAGCGGTCAGTGCGATCGGAACTCGGTCCGGCACGGTTAACGCCAGTGCCACAACTCCAGCACCAGCACCAGCGACGACGTCTTCGGCACCGGAACAATCGTCCAGTAGTTGGAGCGGGAAGGACGTGGGGACACTGATCATTGCGCTCATCGGCGCAGGCTTGTCCATCTTCAACCTGTGGTACACCCGGGCCAAAGATGCGCTGGCGCGTCGCGCATCGATCGAGGACGACTACTGGATGCGCAAGGTGATCGCGCCCACGGTCGTCGAGTCGATGTGCGCGAAGGCCGCGACCCTGATCGAGGAGCTTCCCGACCGGACTGCTCCGCAGGACGCTCAGGCCGCCTATTCGCAGAACGTGACCAAAATGACGGCCGCTATGAGCTCGCGCCTAGCCATGTTGCAACTCGTCGATACCGCCTTGCCGGCAACGGTGCGCGGACATCTGGAGGCCTTCGAGGACGTGCTGCTGGAGTACATGAATGCATTGGCTCAGGCGTCCGTCACCTTGGCACCAGGTGCGAATGTGGCGGCGACCATCCTCATAGCCAACCCTGCGCAAGCCCGCGATGACGCATGGCAAGTCCTGACGAAAGCACTCAAGGACATCGAGTACGCCCACGTGAACCGGCATATGCAGACGCCCAGCCTTGTTTCCTGGATGAAGGGCGTGTGGGCCAGAATGCCCTGGCGCAAGTAGCTGCCTGAATCAACGGCAGCGCGTTCGATACGAAGGGATAGGCCAAGCAACTGAGCGGGAAGGCCTCCTTAGCTCGCGCTCAAACGCAAGCGACAATCGTCCACGAACACCATGAGTACCGACGTCGAGCAGTACGTTCTCGCGGCAGATCGCGACAACACCGTGCGCAGCTACGCCGCGGCGATCCGTCATTTCGAGCAGGGCTGGAAAGGTTTGCTTCCAGCTACCGTTGACACTGTGTCAAGGTACTTGGTGGAGCATGCCACGCTCTACAAGATCAGCACACTGCGGCTGCACTTGGCCGCCCTCGCGCGGTGGCATACCGATCATGGTTTCGCCGATCCCACGCGATCGAATCTCGTGCACAAGGTGCTTCGAGGAATTCGGGCAAAGCACGCGATCCCACAGCGTCGAGCTCGACCGCTCCAACTCGACGTCCTAGAGCGTTCCTGCGATTGGCTGCTAGCGGCTCGCCGCTCTGCGCAAGAGCAAGGACGTCGGGTCGATGAGCTGCGTCATGCCCGCGACCGGTCTCTCTTGCTGCTGGGTTTCTGGAGGGCCTTTCGGGCCGATGAACTCGCCAACATGCGCATCGAGGAAATCCAGGCCGTCAGAGGCAAGGGCCTAACTTGCAGGCCAGGCCGAACTAAGACGACGGACGAGGACGACGACCGGGCATTTCATTGCCCAGCGCTGTCACGTCTGTGTCCAGTCGATGCCTTCTTGGACTGGATGGAACTGGGCGGGAGGATTTCGGGACCTGTCTTCCCCGGCATCGACCGCTGGGGGAACATCTCCGGTCAACACATGACTAGCCAAGCTGTGCTCCCACTCCTGCGCCGTATCTTGAAGGATGCGGGGATCGCGGAGGCCTCCACGTATTCGAGCCACTCGCTGCGCCGCGGATTTGCCGGCTGGGCCAGCGCCAACGGTTGGGAATTGAAGGAGCTGATGGAGCACGTCGGATGGCGCGATGCGAGTTCGGCGCTGCGCTACATCGATGTTCCTCAGGACACCGCACGGTCCAAGATCGAGCGCGCCCTGGCTGCAGCACCTTCGAGCCCTGCAAACACGCCGGAAGAGTGACGGAGGCGCTTGGAGCCGTGCGTCCGGAGCTGCCGCCAGATTCCTGCGGAGCGATTCCGCATCGGAGCTAGGTAGCGAATCGGGCAGTGGGCCAACGTCATGGTCACGCGAGCCAGGCGAAACGCCTAACGCATTGCCGTCACCGTCAAACCTTGGATCGGTCCACCGTGACTGAGGGATGCTGGTACGCGTGGACGCGCTGCGCGTGCAGCATCAGCACACCCGCGCCTGGCCGGTCTACCTGGTCGATCAGCCGCGCCGCGGACGCGCGGGCAACAGCACGGTGGCCGCCTCGCTCGCGCCGGCGCCCAACGACCAACTGTTCTTCGACCAGTTCCGCATCGGCAAGTGGCCGCGCTACTTAGACAACGTCCAGTTCGACCGCAAGCCGCAGACGCTGGAACAGTTCTTCCGCTCGGTCATGCCCAACACCGGTCCTTACGACGCCAACATCATTTCTCCAGCAGGCGCCGCGCTTCAGCGACGGGAATCTCGTAGGCCAGGTCGCCGTAGTGCGTGAACTGCCCCTGGTAGTTCAGGCCGGAGAAGCGCGCTCTAGCACCTTGATCAGGCGCGCACGCGTCTAGGGCGGATACGCTTGCGTATTCCAGTGGACGTGAGCATCCAGTTCAGCACGGTGAGCACGCGATCCAGTGCTCCCGAGCACCAGCGGCGGCCTCGCACGAGCGGCATCTTTGCAGCGGTTGCTGACGGTCGCAGTCAGCATCCGTGCGGCAGCAAGGTGCCCGAAGCGGAAGCTCGCGACCAACGACGGCGGACAGCACGGCAGCGGTTGCCGTCTTCCGAGGCAGGTTGCCAGGTTCACGATCCGGGACACGACGCCGTCATCGGCTTGCCTGTCGTCGTGCCGGCAGCGACGACCGTTGTCAGGGATGAAACAGCCATCGAAGCGGTCTGGCCGCCGCTCGCCTCGATCAAGCCGGAGGCAATTCAGATCGACAGTGTCTTCAACCTTTTGGGGATCTGCTCCACAAGAAATGCCATCAGTGCCCGAACTGTGGGGGATTGATGGCGCTGCATGGGGTAGATCAGATGGACTTTCAGCGGGGACATTTGCCAGCCTTCCAGCACCCTGACCAATTGACCTGATGCGACCAGCGGCGCAGCCTGGAACTCGGGCAGTACGGCGATTCCCAATCCGTCCAAGGCGGGAGCAATCAAGGCGTCGGAAGGGCCGATGACTAGACGTGAACGCAAAAGTCCTTTTGCGGTTCTGTTTCGCGAATGCAGTGTGATTTCTGCGGCTTCCCTCGACTGCAGAAGGCCAGCGTACGCGCTGAGTTCACCTGGATGCTGCGGCAACCCGTACTGGCTTGCATAGGCAGGGCTTGCAAATAGGGCTGGGCGTACGGTGCCGATGGCACGAGCCTTCAGGCTGGAATCGGCAAGTTCGCCAATGCGCACCGCCAGATCAATGCCTTCCTCGACGATGTTGACGTGGCGGTTACTGAGCCTGACATCCAGTTCCAGATGTTCGTGTTTGAAAAGGTACTCAGTCACCAGCGGAAGCAGCACGACTTTGCCAAATGTCGCTGACGCAGCCAGACGAACGCGACCACTTGGCGTTTGATCCTGAGAAAAAAGGTCCTGGGTGACGGCGTTCAGTTGATGGATCAGTGGACTTGTTCCGTCCAGCAGGCGTTGGCCAGCGTCGGTCAATGCGAAGGCTCGGGTATTGCGCTTGACGAGGCTGACCCCTGCTGCCGTCTCCATGCGCGCCAGGCGGCGCGACAAGGTTGATTTTGGAACATCCAGTTGGCGAGAAGCCCGTGAGAGGCTACCTGCCTCCGCGATCTTGATGAACCACTGGAGATCGTCGATCGAGTAGTTTTCATTGTTCATATTTGTGTACGCCGACGTCTACAGAACGAGTCTAGTTAAGCAAGGCTAAACCATAAATAGTTCAGCTTGTTGCCGGGTCGAGCGAGGACACATGGATCGCTTTCTTGCCTGGCCGCAGACCTGCTTCAACAAGCCATCGCATACTTTCAAGCAACTCAAATGACCATACTCGTTACCGGCAGCACGGGGCTCATCGGCTCACAAGTTGTGGCGCTTCTGGCCGCGCAAGGCGCAGACGTTCACGCCCTCACCAGAGCACCAGAAAGGCGACGGTTTCCACCGGGCGTCACGGCGGTCAAGGGGGACTTTCAGGATGTTGATTCGATGCGCGCTGCCATGGGTTGTGCAAGAACGCTTTTCTTGCTCAACACGGTGGCCGCAGACGAAGTCACCCACGCTCTGATTGCACTCAACCTGGCGCGCGAAGCAGGTATCGAGCGCATCGTCTACCTGTCTGTCATGCACAGCGACCGTTTCACCGAGGTTCCGCATTTCACTGGAAAGCACACGGTTGAACGCATGATCGAACAGCTTGGAATGCACGCGACCATTCTGCGTCCCGCTTACTTCATGCAGAACGACGATGCCTTGATTCAGTCCGATGTTCTGGAGCAGGGCGTGTATCCCATGCCTATCGGCAGTGCAGGCATTTCCATGGTGGACGCGCGCGACGTGGCGCAGGTTGCCGCACGACATCTGCAGCGCAGACATGCCGCAAGCGAACCCTTGCCAACGGAGGTTTTGGATGTCGTGGGGCCAACAGCGCTGTCGGGTGACACAGCCGCCGCTGTGTGGAGTGATGTGCTGGGCAAGACCGTCCAGTACGCAGGTGACGACATCGGGCCTTTTGAAGCGCGGTTCCGGAGCTTTGCACCCGCCTGGATGGCGTATGACATGCGGCTCATGATGGCGCGCATGCAGACGGATGGCGAGCTGGGCTCCGCTGGCGCAGTCGAGCGCATGCAGCAAGAACTAGGCACCTCGTTGCGGAGCTACCGCGACTACGCGCTGGAAACGGCTGGGCGCTGGAAGGCTGCCCAATGAAGGCGAAACACACCATGCCGTCCATTGTGGTTGTCTACCATTCCGGTTACGGCCATACCCGTCGATTGGCGCAGGCCGTCGCCCAAGGCGCTGAGGCCGAATTGCTGGAGATTGATGCGCAAGGCACTCTGCCTGAGTCCGCCTGGATGGGACTGGCTGCCGCGGATTTGATTGTGCTTGGCTCACCCACTTACATGGGCAGCGCGAGTTGGCAGTTCAAGAGATTTGCCGATGACTCTTCCGCGGCCTGGATGGCCCAGAAATGGAAAGACAAGCTCTTCGCGGGCTTCACCAACAGCGGAAGCATGAGCGGCGACAAGCTGTCCACTTTGCAGTTCTTCATGACATTTGCCATGCAACACAGCGGCCTATGGGTTGGCACCGGCATGATGCCCTCCAATACCAAGGCCGCCCTGCGCAACGACCTGAACTATGTGGGTTCTTCCTCCGGCGCGATGGCTACAACCCCGGTCGATGCGGGGGTTGACGAAGTGTTGGAAGGCGATATCGAGACGGCCAAGCGCTTTGGTGAAAGGCTTCGGGTTGTTGCGAAGCGCTACTCGCATGCGTCGCCTTCCATTGCGTAGCAGGGAACTCCGGGTGTTCGGGGCACGGGCTCAACTCATCACGACTGGCAATGATGTCTCGGCACAGCCGTCCCGGCGCATAGCGAGCAACGCGTTGCGGGAAAGAGGCAAGACTGGCTGGCGATTCAGGGAACTGCGCGTGGCCATTGTCGAACAGCACCTGCGCCGCCCACTCCTGCCGACGCGCCGGGAACATGCCGCAGACGGGGCAGCGCGCATGGGCTGGCACCACCCGCGCGGCAAATAGCAGCAGGCCGGACGGAGGGTCATAGGGGAAGCGCCGGCGCGGCGAAGCAGAGATCGTCGTGACCCGCGCGCGGCCCCGCCGACCCGCCGCTGTCAACGGGGGGATGCTGTGTCCAGGCGCCCAGCAGCCCACCGCCGCCAGCGGCAAGCAGCAGCACCAACGCGTCGCGGCGACGGTGGCTCGATCGCAGCATCACATCCGGCCATCGTGCAAAGCCCCACCGCTGAGGTCAACCATCTGCGGTGTCACTTCGGCATAGCGCAGCACGCGGCCGCCATGCTGCTGAGCGAAGCCCTGAGCATCGGCCTGGTTGCGGAAGCTGGCCAGGGTCGGGCCCATCGAGCCATGGCGCTTGCTGCCCAGCACGTAGAAGCCCTCGCGCGCATCGAACCAATGGCCGCGCGGCTGATCCCAGTCGGCCAGGCCCATGTCCTGCGTGAACACCGCGCGCACGGGGCGCACCTGCTCCGGCCGCAGCAGGGTACTGAACATCTCCACCGTATCGCAGTACCAATGCGGCCGCGGCTCGCCCTCGAAATGGATCTGCGCCTTCGGGCCGGGATAGTCGGCCAGCAGCATGCCATCCAGGTCGCAGGTGCTGGCCGGATCGATCTCGGCGGGGCGAATCGCCTCGCCCTGCTTCGGTCCGTCACTGCAGGCAGCCAGGCCTCCCAGCGGCAAGGTGGCGAGCAGGGCCAGCAGCCGCCGGCGGGTAGCCGACATATTGTCTTGGGGCATTGTTACCATCCTCATCATCAACGGAATCTCCAATAGGCCAGGCCCAGCGGCGCGGCAATCCAGGCCAACATCGCGCCGAGCAGCAGTCCGCCGCGGGCCAGCGCGGGCGGCACGATGCTGGCCAGCCCGTAAAGGCTGCTCAGCTGGTCCAGCGACACCAGGTTCATGATCCGGAACAGGTCGGTCGGGTTCAGCAGCAGCGCATAGGCCAGCAACTGGCCGCCCCACTCGCCGCCGCTGGCCACCAGCAGGCCGAGCAGCAGCAGGTCGAACACCAGCACGAACAGGAACCACAACGCGATCGCCAGGCCCGAGGCGCGCGTACGCTCGCGGCACAGCACCGACAGCAGCAGCGCCAGGCTCAGGAAGGCGAGCCCCAGCAGCGCCGAGCTGGCCACGAAACCCAGGTAAGGCCCCAACACCGCGGCGCCGAACTGGCGCCACAGCAGCAGGCCCAGCAGCGCGAAACCGGCCAGGGTCGACAGGGTCAGGGCCGCGGCCAGGCCCAGGTACTTGCCCAGCAGCAGCTCCAGGCGCGTCAGCGGCAGCGCCAGCAGCAGCTCCAGCGAGCCGCGCTCGCGTTCGCCCACCACCGCGTCGAAACCCAGCAGCAGCGCGATCAGCGGCACCAGATAGATCACCAGACTGACCAGGCTCGCGATCACGAACTCGATCGAGCGCGGTCCCAGCTGCCCCTGCTGTGCGCCACCGAAATACGCGATCGCCAGCGAGAAGGCGGTGA
This sequence comes from Roseateles sp. DAIF2, assembly GCF_015624425.1. Classification (NCBI taxonomy): domain Bacteria; kingdom Pseudomonadati; phylum Pseudomonadota; class Betaproteobacteria; order Burkholderiales; family Sphaerotilaceae; genus Roseateles; species Roseateles sp. DAIF2. Next base: position 3,151,712 of record NZ_CP049919.1, read on the forward strand.
AGACCAGGGCTACGGCCAGCACCCAGCGATTGCGCATGCGATCGCGAAACTCCTTTGCTGCCAGAGTCAGGACCTGCCGCGGTTCGAGCGGCCACGCACTCCACAGTACGCTCATGCGGCCCTCCCCAGATCGAAGAACAGATCCTCCAGCGAGGGCTCGATGATCTGAAGGTCCAGCAGCCGGGCGCCCAGCCCCTGCAAGGCGGTCAGCGCAGCCATCTTGAGCGGCCGCGGGCAGCGCAGCAACGCCTCGCCGGATGCATCGGCGTCGCCCTGGCTCAGCCCCGGCAAGGTCGCGACGATGGCCGCCAGTTGGCCGCGCACCTCGTCTCCGGCCAGGCGCAGACGCAGGGTCAGCGGCAGGTCCAGCCGCTGGCGCAGCTCGTCGACGCTGCCCTGGGCCTGCACCCGGCCACTGTTCAGGATCGCGAGCCGATCCACACGCTGCTGCAGCTCGGCCAGGATGTGCGAGGTGATCAGCACGGTCGCCCCGCGCTGGCGCAGTTCCTGCAGGATCGCGTAGAAGTCGCGGATCGCGGCCGGATCCAGACCGTTGCTGGGCTCATCCAGGAACAACACCTCGGGATCGCCCAGCAGGGCCTGCGCAAAACCCAGGCGCTGACGCATGCCCTTGGAATACTCCCGCACAGGTCGCCCGAGCGAGCGTGCCAGTCCCACCCGTTCCAGCAGGGGCTGGCAGCAGCGCTCCGGCGCCCCCTTCAGCCGCGCGAAGAAGCGCAGGGTCTCCAGCCCGCTGAGGTTGTCGTAGAGCACCAGGTTCTCGGGCAGGTAACCGACGCGGCGGCGTGCCGCGCGGAAGGCGCGCGCGCGCACCGAACAGCCAGCCACCCGGATCTCGCCGTGGCTGGCCGGCACCAGGCCCAGCATCATCTTGAACAGGGTGCTCTTGCCGGCGCCGTTGTGGCCGATCAGGGCGAACAGCTCGCCGCGGGCCACGTCCAGGTCCACCCGATCCACGACCTGCAGCGGGCCGTAGCTCTTGCTGACGGCGCGCAATGCGATCGCCGGCTCTTCTTCCTTCGGTCTTGTGCTATTCATGCGGATACTGCCGGCCGAGCCAGGCACTCCATTGGGGATGGTGGGGATGCATGCGCGGCCTTGCGTCGACCACGCTGGGCACGCGCAGCACCGGGAACTGGCGGCCGACCAGGCGCAGGGCCTGCACCGCGGGGCTGGCCATCAGCAGGCGCAGGCCCGGGTGGCGCCAGCTCAGGCGGTCCACCATGTCGTTGGCCTCGTAGGCCAGGTCGCCGATGCCGTCGCCGTCCCGGTCCCAGCCCAGATAGTTGCTCCAGTGGTTGCCACCGCCCTGCCCTGCGCGTTCGCCCCAGGGCTCATCCCGGGCGCCGACATAGCGAACCTGCTCGCGGTTCGCGATGAAGTCGTTGCCCTGCACCACATTGCGGGTCGAGCCGGCCGACAGGTGCACGCCGACCTCGTTGTCGACCACCAGATTGCCGCGCAGGGTCGCGTACTCGACGTCGTAGATGAAGAAGCCGCGCCGGTTGCCGGCGACGACATTGCCCTCGACCGTCGAGTCCTGCAGGGTGCGCAGCATGATGCCGTGGTCGGAGTTGGCCCAGGTGCGGTTGTTGCGCACCACCTGGTCGCGCACCTCCATCAGCGCCAGGCCGCCGCGGTTGTAGTAGCTGTCGTTGTCCTCCCACAGGTTGTAGTAGGAGTTCATGTAGTGGGTGCCGTAGCGGCTGTGGTGCAGACGGTTGCCGCGGAACACCGCGTGGTGCGACACGTCGACATAGAGCGCGTCGCGCACGAAGCTGATGTTGTTCGACAGGATCCGCGCGCCGCGGGTGTTGTAGAGCTGCACGCCGTTGCCGCGCTGCGATGACTGGTAGTCGCGCTTGCCGGTGATCGTGTTGCCCTCGATGCGAACATCGTTGGCCTTCTCGATCCACAGGCCGAACAGGTTGTAGCTCAGCTCGCAGCGCAGCACCACGGCGCGGTGCGCGCCGGGCTGGATGTAGATGCCGGCGTTCTGCTCCTTCAGGCTATCGCCCGAATCGCGCACGATCAGCCCCTCCACCGTGACGTCGGTTGCGGTGATGCGCAGGGTGTCGCCGCGCAGGCCGCCCGCGAGCGTGGGCCGGTCGATGCCGCGCAGGGTCAGCGGCTTGTCGACGACCAGGTTGCCGACATAGAAGCCGCGCTCGATCTCCAGCACGTCGCCGGCGCTCGCCGCGGCGACCGCATGCGCCAGCGATTCGCCGGGCTTCACGCGCCAGGTCGCGGCCAGCGCCGCATTGCCAAGAAGCAGCAGCGCGCCGACCAGGAGACTCAGGCCGCGGCTCATGGCTGGAGCAGGCCCAGGGCCTTCAGACCGAGGAACAGCGTCGCGCCGATCAGCAGATTCTTGAAGCCGACATAGCTCAGCATGTCCATCACACCCGCGCGCCGGTAGCGCGCCTGCCACCAAGGGCCGTCCTTCACATAGCGCCGGCCCGACAGGCGGATCAACACCTCGTAGACGCTCCAGCCGAACCACCAGGCGATCAGCGCGATCGCCGACAGTTGGCCCAGGCCGGCCAGCAGCCAGGCCAGTGTGGCCGCCAGGGCCAGCGACAGGCCGGCGATCTGCAGCGCTCGCTGCGATTTCCACCCGTCCACGCTCAAGGGCCAGAGATGGTCGCGCAGCTCCAGCATCAGCCAGGTCCAGCCGCGGGCATCGGTCTTGTGCGGCGGGCGTGCGGGCTCGGTCGGCATGCGCGGGTCCGGCCCCTGCGCCGCCTTCGCGGCGATCTGGTCCGCCACGGTCGCAGGATGGATGGGAATGAAATAGCCGTCCTTGCCGATCGGCGTCAGCTCCAGACCGTCGCGCTCGCGCCGCTTGCGCTCGCGGGCCAGCGGTGGACAGCCCTTGGTATCGGTGTAGAGCACCATGCAGTCCAGGCAATGCAGGCATTCGCGATGGTCGATGCGGCCATCCGCATCGATGGCCTGGGCGCCGCAGCCGACTGCGCAGGCACGGCAAGAGTTGCAGTCCTGCTTGCGCCGGAGTCCGAACCAGCGGAAGGTGCTGGGCATGGCCAGGCTGGCTCCGAGGGGGCAGATGTACTTGCAGTAGGGACGCTCGACGAAAAGCGACAGGCCCAGCAGCAGCACCACGAACAGTCCATAGGGCCAGGGCCGGTTCAGCACGCCGACCAGGAAGGTGGTCTTGAAGGGTTCCACCTCGGCCAGCTGCTCGGCCAGCACCATCGAGAACATCGAAGTGGCCAGCAGGCCGAAGAAGATCGCGTACTTCAGCCATTTCAGGCGGTCGTGCCAGCGCTGCGGCAGCTGGAACTGCCAGCGCTTGAGGCCCAGCCACCCGCCGACCTTGTACAGCGCCTCCGACAGCGAGCCGAAGGGACACAGCCAGCCGCAGAACAACCCGCGCCCGAACAGGAACACCGTGAGGATGATGAAGATCCAGAACAGGAAGATGAAGGGGTCGGACAGGAACAGCGACCAGGTCCACTGGAACAGCAGCGCATGGAACCAGGTCAGGACCTGGGTCATCGAGGGCTGGGCCATGGCGCCGAAGCCCACAAACCCGATCGACAAGGCCCAGGCGCTGTACTTGAAGGCGTTGACCGGCCACTTGTTCTTGTGGGTGGCGCGGCGTGTCAGGCTCTCGCGCAAGGCATAGACCACGGTGACGGCCATGAGCAGCGCAGCGAACAGCGCGATCTCGGTGGCACGGGTCTTCCAGACGCGCAGCCAGGGCGCGTCGGCCTCCTCGATCTTCGGCCGCCCCCCATCCAGCAGCGCGGCGTTCAGCCAGTAGGCGGAATCGAAGCTGGTGAAGCTGCGCGCGCCGGTGGCGCGGTCCACCCGGTTGCCCAGCAGCGAGAGCTTCCAAGGGTAGGCGGCCGAGAACGCCGGCGAGCGGATCACGAAGATCGCCGACTCGTCGTAGGCCGGCGCCCCGGGCGCGGCCAAACCATAGAGGTTCAGCGAGTCCAGGTCGCGGAAGGTGAAGGAGTCGTTACCCTGCTTGACCTGCACCCGGTCGTAGATGCCGCCGCGCACGAAGCCCGATCCCTTGAAGGACTCGGCGCCGGCGCTGCGGATCACGAAGAAGGCCTTGTCCTGCGCCCCCAAGCGCGCGCGCAGATTGTTCCAGCCAGCGTCGCCGAGCAGGCTGCGCCCCAGGTCGGGATGGTTCAGGTCGCCAAACCATAGCTCGATGAAGGGCTCGCTGCCGCGCGGTAGGCCCAGCTGCTCGGGCATCACGCGCAGGCGCCTGACGCTGCCCTGCCCGGCCAGCTCGTCCCACGTGGCGCGCGGATTCGCCGGCGCGAAGCGCGCCGGCTCGCGCAGCGTCGGCGCGAGGATGCCGACCTGGCGCGCCACCGCCGCGGTGGAGGCGCTCAGCACCTGGTTCTGCGCGATCACGGTGACGGTGGCGCCGGAGATCGCGTCCACGCCCAGCACGCCCTCATCGGAGCGCGAGCTGCCGACCTCGATCTTGTCGGCCACCGACTTGCCAAGGTACTGCGCATTGAACTTCAGCAGCGCCGACTCCGGAATGCCCAGCAGCAGGATCGGTTCGGAATGCTTCAGCACCTTGATGCCGACATAGCGTCCCTGGCGGTCCATGCCGATCAGGGTCACGACCGGCTTGCCCGAGTAGGCGGGCGTGTCGGTGATGTCGGTGGACAGCATCACATAGCCCAGCAGCGTGGGTTTCCCGTCGGAGCCCGGCGGACCGTAGACCTCGACATAGGGCGGCGAGCCCTTGCGCGACGAGAAACCCGCGGCCCCGGGGAACACCTCGGTGCAAGGCAGCAGCGTGCACATGTCGGCCGTACTGCCGAGCTCGGCCGGCAGCTCCGCCTCATAGGCCCCCGCGCCACCGACCGGAGCGGCCTGCGCAATGAGCGGCATCTGCAGGAGAAAAAACGCGGCCAGCAGGGCCGCGCGCAAATTTCTGAGGATCAGCATCTTCTTCTTGTCGGGCGCACCGCCCGCACGCGCTCGAGGCGCGCGGGCAGCAGCCCATCTCAGTTGTGCCACCGCGCCTCGCCCGGCCCGCATGCCCGAGTGAGCGGCGCCGATCCGGCTCTGCCGGGCGGCCGGCGCTGCCCCCTTGAGGGGGCCGGCGAAGCCGGTAGGGGGTGCTCTACGTCAGGCCTCGACGATCATGCGGGTACGCATCTCCAGATGCAGGGCATGGCAGAAGTGGGTGCAGTAGCACCAGAACACCCCCGGCTTGTCGGCCACGAAGGTGACCGAGGCCGTCTCCAGCGGGTTGACGATGAAGTTGACGTTGTACTTGGGGATCGCGAAGCCGTGGGTCAGGTCCTCGATCTTGTCCAGGTTGGTCAGGATCAGCGTGACCTCGTCGCCCTTCTTCAGCTTGAACTCGCGCAGGCTGAAGGCGGGTGCCTGCGAGGTCATCTTGATCGTGACCTTCCTGCCGTTGCGCACCAGGCCCGACTCCTTCGCATCCTTCACCGCATGCGGGAAGTCGTCCAGCGAGTAGACCTGCTTGGGGCGCAGCAGCTCGCGCTTGAAGATGATGAAGTCGTGCGGCTCTCCACGCACCGGGTGGTCCGCCAGCAGCACCATCTTGTCGCCCGAGATGTCGATGAACTGCTCGTTCTCCGGGTGCAACGGCCCGACCGGCAGGAAGCGGTCCTTCGAGAACTTGCAGCCCACCGCCAGGTACTTGCCATCGGCCGCGACGGTCTCGGACTGGGAGGCGTTCAGGTGGCCCGGCTGGTACTGCAGGTCCATGCGGTCGACCACGTACTTGGCGGTCTTGTCGCCCTTGTAGAAGGCGATCGCCTTGTCGACGTTCCACTTCACCACCTGGCTGTCCAGGAACAGGGTGGTGTAGGCATTGCCGCGGCCGTCGAAGGCGGTGTGCAGCGGCCCCAGGCCCAGCTCGACCTCGGCGACGATCGCGTCGTCGAGCTTCTCCAGCTTGCCGTCGAACCAGTCCAGCACCTTGGCCAGCTCGATCACGGTGCCGGTCGGCGAGAGCTTGCCGGCGCAGATGAAGTACTTCTGGTCCGGGCTCGCATTGACGCCATGCGGGTTCTTCGGCACCGAAACATAGGCGGTCAGTGCGGTCTTCGGATCCTTGTTGGCGGCATGCGTGCCGTCCACCACCGGCACCTTGGAGTCGCCGATGGTCTTGAACTTGCCGGCCTTCACCGCGGCCTCGATGCGCGCGACATTGAAGAACAGGCAGGCGTCCCGCTCGGAGGACATCATGTCCTCGTAGCGCGCGCCCATCTCGACGTTGTACTGGTTGGTCGCGGCCAGCTTGCCGTCGTAGGAGGTCGCGACCAGGTCGCAGTTGCCGTCGATCAGCACCTGCCAGCGCAGCTCCATGCTCTCGGCATCGACGCAGGAGAACAGGGTGCGGTACTTGCTCGCGTCCTCACTGCCGGTGTTGGGCAGCGGGATCGAGAACTCGCCGCCGCAGAACACGCGGGTCGTGTAGTTGATGCTGGCATCCACCGGATCGCGCTTGTCCGGGAAGATGCCGTGGAAGCCCTGCACATTGGGCAGCTCGGTGATCTTGTCGCAGACGAAGTAGTCCAGCCGGATGCGCGCGACGCGGGCGTTGATCTTGTCGTTGATCCAGGCGTAGCGGCCGTCGTAGTTGCCGTCCTTGTAGGAGGCATGGGTGTGATGGGTGTCGGCCACCGTGTACTTCAGCGTGCCATCGGGCTTGGTGCCCATCACCTGCTTGGACTCGTTGGTCACGCCCCAGCCCACCAAGGCGTCGGGCACGAAGCAGGGAATGCGATGGATCTCGCGGCCCGAGGGCAGGCCCAGCACGCGCATGTCGCCGGTATGGCCGCCGCTCCACAGGCCGTAGTAGGTATCCAGCTCGCCCGGCTTCAGGTGCACGCCGGCCGCCGCACCATGGCCGGCGGCGGCACTGGCCGCGCCGGTGCTGCCGGCCGCAGCGGTCGCGCCGCCCTTGTCCGTGCAGGCAACGACGCCGGCCAGGCTGGCCAGCGCCGCGGTGTTGATGAAGCGCCGGCGCGCCGGCGCCGCGGGCGGGGCAGCCTCGTCGGCCGGGTGGGAAGTCTTCTTGTTCATGTCGGTCCTTGGGAAGGGGAAGGGATCGCTGTCGACGGGATCAATCCTCGCGGCGCGTCTCAAGCCTGCCGTTGACCTGGATCAGAGGTGCTGGCGAATCTTCATTTCAAATGCACCTTCAAGAAAACAGCGTTCCCCGATGGAGCTATTGCGATGACCCGACCCTCTGCTTCCTTCCTCCTCAAGACCGCCTTGCTGCCCCTGGCCGCCGCCGCCCTGCTTGCCGCCTGCGGCCGTGCCGAGGACCAGGCCGCCAATCCACCGACGCACGCAGCCGAGCCTGTGCCGGCCGCTGCCGCCGTGCCCGCGCCGGAGAACGCACTCGGCAAGACGGTCTACGGCAAGACCTGCGCGATGTGCCATGCGGCCGGCGTGGCCGGCGCGCCCAAGCCCGGCGACAAGGGCGACTGGGGCCCGCGCATCGCGCAGGGCATCGAGACCCTGCACAAGCACGCGCTGGAGGGTTTCACCGGTGACAAGGGCATGATGCCGGCGCGCGGTGGCGGCAGCGGTCTGTCGGACGACGAGGTCAAGGCCGCCGTCGACTTCATGGTGGCGCAGTCGCGCTGAGCCGCTGCCATGAGCTTCGGATCCAGCCTCCCCGCCCTGCCCCGCCGCCGCCTGCTGAAGGCCGCGCTGCCAGCGCTGGCCGTTGCCCTGCTGCCGCGCACCGCCTGGAGCTCGCCAGCCGTGCTGCGCGCCGCACGCCCCTTGATGGGCACGCGGGTGGATCTGGTCGCGCAAGGCGACGGTGCCGCGGCGGCGGCCGAAGCTGCCTTTGAAGAGATGGCGCGGCTGGAACAGATGATGAGCCGCTACCGCCGCGCCAATCCGCTCGATGCGCTGCAACGCGCGGCGGGCCGGGATGCGGTCGCACTGCCTGCGGAGCTGCTGTCCGTGCTGGGCATGGCGCAACGCCTGTCGCAGCGCAGCCGTGGCGCCTTCGACATCACGGTCGGCGCCTACGAAGGCTGGAGTTTCGATCCGGCGCGGCCATGTGTGCCCGCGGACGCAGACCTGAAAGCAGCGCGTCGCCTGGTGAACTACCGCGACCTGCTGCTGGACCCGGCCACCGGCCTCGCCCGGCTGCGACGGCCCGGCATGAGGCTGGACCTGGGCGGCATCGCCAAGCTGCCGATCTTGGAAGCCGGCCTCGCGGTGCTGCGCGCCCATGGCATCGAAAACGCCATGCTCAACGGCGGCGGCGATGTGCGCAGCAGTGGCCGCCTGCTCGGCCGGCCGTGGCGGGTCGGCCTGCGCGACCCGGGCGCGCCGCAACGCCTGCTCGGCCGCCTTGAAATCGAAGGCGACGCCTGGGTGGCCGCCTCCGGCGACTACGAGCGCGGATTCTGGCGCGCCGGCCGGCATTACCACCACATCCTGGATCCCCGCAGCGGCCGGCCCAGCAGCGGCCTGCACGGCCTGGTCCTGGTGGCGCGTGAGCTTGAGGCGGTCAACGGCCTGGGCACCGCGCTGATGGTGCTGGGCCGGGAGCGCGGCCAGGCGCTGCTCGCACCGCAGCTCGACGCCCTGCTGGTCGCCACCGACGGTTCGCCGCCATGGATGACGCCGGGCATGGCCCGGCGCCTGCTCACCTGAGTGCCCCCACCACAGGCCCTACACGACCACAGGAGACCGCCATCATGTCCACCGTTTCCCAAGCCTTGATCGAGGCCTCGATGCGCGAGGCCGAGGAGCTGCCGCTGCTGCTGGAGCAGGCCTTCGCACCGGCCCAGCCGGGCGCCGAAGCGCTGCGGCTGCTGGCCAGCCTGGGCGTCGTCCGGCTGCGGCCGGCGCGCGCCCTGCTGCTGAACGACGGGGATGGCGCATCGGCGCTGTGGCTCTTGAGCCGCGGCGTGGTCAGCATCGGCCACCACGACGCGCAGGGCCTGTGGCGCCCGTCCCGCAGCGTGCATGCGGGTGACTGGATCGACAACGAAAGCGCCTGGATCGGCGGCCGCTACCTGCAGACCGCGCTGGCCGAGACCGAGATCTGCGCCTACGAATTCCCGCTCGCCGGCGTCGAGGCGGTGCTGCATGTGCATCCGCAGCTCGCTCGCGCGCTGCTGGCCAGCGTCACCCAGCGCGCGCGCCGCGTCGCCGGCGACGCGCATGACCTGCTCGCCAAGAGCGTGCTGGCGCGCTGCGCCGGCTGGCTGATCGAGGAGCTGCGCTCGCAGGCGCCCACCTCGGCCATCGTGCTGCGCCAGCAGAAGCGCGCGATCGCGGCCCAGCTCGGCACCTCGCCCGAGACCTTTTCCCGCACCCTGCGCCAGCTGCGCGAGATGCATGTGATCGAGATGAACCGCAACTTGATCAATGTCCGTGACGCCCAGGCGCTGCGGCGCCTGAACGCCGGGCAGCTGATGTCATGAGCGGGCGGACCACCCGGCCGCAGCCCTGGCGCTGGGCACGCCTGCTGGAGACGCCGCAGCGCCTGTGCTTCGCCGCCGCGGCCCTGCTGCTGGCGGGGTCCGGCCTGTGGTGGTGCCTGGCCCTGCTGGCCGCACAGCAGGGCTGGCCACTGCACTGGCAGCTGCCGCCGGCCATGGTGCACGGCCTGCTGATGACTCTGGGGCCAATGCCGTTGTTCTTCGCCGGCTTCATGTTCACCGCCGTACCGCGCTGGCTGGACCTTCCCACGCCGCCGGCCCGCTCGCTGCTGGAGCCGCTGCTGGCCCAGCTCTGCGGCTGGGCCGCCTTGCTGCTCGCGGCGCATGGCGGCTCGCCGAGCCTGGGCCGGGCGCTGGGTGCGATCGGACTGGCCGCGGTGGCCTGGGGCTGGAGCGGGATGCTGTGGCGCTTCGCCGCGCTGCTGCGCGCCAGCGAGGCCGCGGACCGCACCCATGCCCGCGCGCTGCTGGGCGCCGGCAGCGTCGGCGCGCTATGCCTGTGGGCGAGCAGCGCGGCCCTGCTGGTCGGCGAGTTCGCGCTGCTGCGCGCGCTGAACCTGGTCGCGCTGTGGGGCTTCATCGGCGCCAGCTTCGCGGCCGCCCTGCACCGCATGCTGCCGGTGTTCGCCGCCGCCTGCCCCGGCTGGAGCGAGCGGCAGCCGCTGTGGGGCCTGTGGGCCTGGCTGGGCCTGTGCGCCGTCGAAGCGAGCACCGCGCTGTGGACCTGGCCGCCGCTGGCGCTGGCGCTGGCCCTGCTGGAGGCCGCGGCGGGTACCGGCGTGCTGCTGCTGGCCTGGCGCTGGGCTCGGGTCCAGACCCTGGGCCTGCGCCTGATCGCGATGCTGTGGACCGGCTGGTGCTGGCTCGGCCTGGCCCTGCTGCTGTCCGCGGCCTCGGCCTGGTTGCCGCTGGGCCGCGCACCGCTGCATGCCTATGCCCTGGGCTTCCTCGGCACCAGCCTGCTGGCGATGGCCAGCCGCGTCAGCAGCACCCAGGCCGGGCGCAGCGTGGCGGCCGACGATGCGACCTGGGGCCTGTTCTGGGTCCTGCAGCTGGTCGCGCTGGCGCGGATCGGCGCGGCACTGGCACCGACTCTGTTGCTGTCGGCCGCAATCGGCTGGGCCGGCATCGCCCTGGCCTTCCTGCTGCGCCATGGCCGCTGGTGGGGCCTGCCCCGCGCCGGCAGCGGCCGGCCGCCCCTGACCTCCTGCTCGCTCCCGACTCCGACATGAACACAATCCCGATCAAACCCGAGCTGGTCTGCCCGGCCGGCTCGCTGCGCGCCCTGACCCTGGCGATCGACGCCGGCGCCGATGCGGTCTACCTGGGCCTGCGCAATGCCACCAATGCGCGCAACTTCGCCGGCCTGAATTTCGATACGGCCCAGCTGCGTGAGGGCGTCGCCTACGCGCACCGGCGCGGCCGCCAGGTACTGATGGCGCTGAACACCTTTGCTCGCGCCGACGACTGCGAGCCCTGGTACCGCGCGGTCGACGCCGCGGTGGAGCTGGGCGCCGATGCGCTGATCGTCGGCGACATCGCGGTGCTGGCCTATGCGGCGCGCACCCATCCGCAGCTGCGCCTGCATCTGTCGGTGCAGGCCTCGGCCAGCAGTTACGAGGCGATCGCCTTCTACCGCCGCCACTACGGCATCCAGCGCGCGGTGCTGCCGCGCGTGCTGACCCTGTCGCAGGTGGGCCATGTGCTGCGCCACAGCGAGGTCGAGATCGAGGTGTTCGGCTTCGGCAGCCTGTGCGTGATGGTCGAGGGCCGCTGCGCACTGTCATCCTATGTCACCGGCCAGTCGCCCAACAACGCCGGCGTCTGCTCCCCGCCCTCGGCGGTGCGCTGGCAGGAGGGAGCCGCCGGCGAGGTCGACGCACGCCTGTCCGGCATCCTGATCGACCGTTATGCCCCCGACGAGCCGCGCGGCTATCCGACCCTTTGCAAGGGCCGCTTCGAGGTGGGCGGCCGGCGCGACTATGCGATCGAGGAGCCGACCAGCCTGAACACCCTGGCCATCCTGCCCGAGCTGACACGACTGGGGGTGCGGGCGATCAAGATCGAGGGCCGCCAGCGCAGCCCCGCCTATGTCGAGCAGGTCACGCGCGTCTGGCGCCAGGCCATCGACGCTGCTGCTGCCGCTCCGGAGCGCTACCGCGTCGAACCGGCCTGGACCGCCACCCTGGCCCATCTGGCGGAAGGCCAGCAGCATACGCTGGGCGCCTACGACCGTCCCTGGCGCTGAAACCCTGGAAGGAGATACCGATGCAGAACAAGGACCGCATCGCACTGAGCATCGGCCCGGTGCTGTACTACTGGCCACGCGACACCCTGCTGAACTTCTACGCGATGCTGGCCGACTCCGCGGCCGACAGCGTCGTGCTGGGCGAGGTGGTTTGCGAGCGCCGCCATGAGCTGAAATTCGCCGATTGGCTGGCGCTGGCACGCGACTTGGCCGCCACCGGCAAGGAGGTGGTGCTGGCCACGCAGGCGCTGATCGCCTCGGAGTCCGACCTGCGGCTGCTGCGCCGCGCGGCCGAGCAGGCCGAGTTCCTGATCGAGGCCGGCGATGCCTCCGCGCTACAGCTGCTGAGCAAGGCCGGCCGGCCCTTCGTGCTCGGGCCGCACATCAATGTCTACAGCCGCGATGCACTGCGCGAGTACCTGCGCCTGGGCGCCCGGCGCTGGGTGCCGCCGGTCGAGCTGCCGCTGCCGGCCATACGCCATGTCAACGGGCTCGCCGACGGTGCATCCGAGCCGCTGCTGCCAACCGAGGTGTTTGCCTACGGCCGGCTGCCGCTGGCGTTCTCGGCGCGCTGCTTCACCGCGCGCCACCACCGCCTGGCCAAGGATCAGTGCGAGTTCCGCTGCCGCGACGACCGCGACGGCCTGCTGCTGAACACCAGCGATGGCACGCCCTTCCTGGTGCTGAACGGCATCCAGACCCAGTCGGCCGCACAGCAGTGCCTGCTGGGCGAGGAGGAAGCGTTGCGCGGCGCCGGCGTGACGCGGCTGCGCCTGTCGCCGTCGTCCACCGGCTTTGAGGAGGTGATCGCGCATTTCGAGGCAGTCTTCAACACGGCCGGCGACCCCGCCGCCGCATTGGGTAAGCTGCGGGAGTCGGCGCTGCCAGGGGGTCTGGTCGACGGCTTCGCGCGGGCCCAGGCCGGCCTGGCATGGAGCCGTCCCTCATGCTGAGCCACCTGCCCCGCCATCCCGCCGAACTGGCGCAGCGCCTGCGCCCGCTGGTGCGACGCCTGCCGATGCAGCCGCCCGCGCTGGCCCTGGCCCTGCTGCTGAACCGCCTGCTGCTGCCGCGTCTGCCGGCGGATGCACGCGCGCAGCTGGCGCGGCGCGCGGTGCGGGTCGATGTCGAAGACCTCGGCCTGTCGCTGCGGCTGCTGCTCGGGGACCATGGTTTCCGACCAGCGCCTGGCGGCATGCCCGACGCGCTGCGCATCGCCGCCGCCTCGCCCGACTACTGGCGGCTGCTCAGCGGTCGCGACGACGCCGACCGTCTGTTCTTCGAGCGCGCGCTGGTGATGGAGGGCGATACCGAGCTGGGCCTGGTGCTGAAGAACACGCTGGATGCGATCGGGCCCTTGTGGGTGATGCCGAGCCGAGGCGCCGCCTGATCTTTTCTCCGCGCCCTTGCGCTGGATCAAGGTCGGCCGGTTCGCCGCTTTTCTTTAAGCTGCACAATAAATGCACCTTAAAACAAGCCCGGAGTCCTCAGCCATGTCCCAGACCCAGAACGGCACCGTCATCGATGTCCGCATGATCGCGCCGCGCGAGCGCCACGCGCTGATCTTCGCCACCTTTGCCGGCCTGCTGCCGGGCCAGGCGCTGCAGCTGGTCAACGACCATGACCCGCGCCCGCTGTACTACCAACTGCAGGCCGAGCAGCCCGGCGGCTTCGACTGGCAGTACCTGGAGAACGGCCCCGAGATCTGGGCGGTCGCGATCACCAAGCGCGCCGCCGGCGGCTGCTGCGGTTCCTGCGGCGGCGGCCAGCACTGAACACCGCCCTCACCCGACCCCTTTGTGCAGGAATCCATCATGAACACCCAAGGCAGACTCTGGCGCTGGCTGGCGCTGGTCTTCGTGTTGTCATTCGGTGCCCTCGGCTATCTGGGCTGGCAGATCCACCTGGCCGCCCCGCCGATCCCGACCCAGGTCGTCGCCAGCGACGGCCGGGTCCTGTTCAGCGGCGAGCAGATCCAGCAGGGCCAGCGCGCCTGGCTGGCCAGCGGCGGCCAGCAGCTCGGCAGCGTCTGGGGCCACGGCAGCTATGTGGCGCCCGACTGGTCGGCCGACTGGCTGCACCGCGAGGCCGAGGCGCTGCGGGGCATCCGCTCGCGCCAGTACCAGGGCGGAGCGCCGCTGGACGAGGCCGATCGCGGCGCCGTGCTGGCCGCGCTACGCCAGGAGATGCGGCGCAACACCCATGACGAGATGGACGGCCGCGTCACCGTCTCGGTCGAGCGCGCCGAGGCGATCCGCGCGGTGGCCGCCCATTACGAGGCGCTGTTCGGCAACGCGGGCGAGCTCGCCGCGCTGCGCGAGCAGTACGCGATGCATGACGATGCCCTGCCGAGCGCCGAGGACCGCCGCGCCCTGGCCGCGTTCTTCTTCTGGAGCGCCTGGGCCGCAACGACCGACCGCCCCGGCGAAACCGATCTGTCCTACACCAGCAACTGGCCGCATGAGCCGCTGGTCGGCAACACCCTGACCGGCTCCGCCGCGATCTGGAGCATGGTCAGCATCGTGCTGCTGCTGGCCGGCATCGCCGCGATGCTGTGGCTGCACGGCAGCGCCCGGCACGAGCCCGAAGCGCTGCCGCCGAACGAGGATCCGCTCAAGGGTGTCGTCGCGACGCCCTCGATGAAGGCCACGCGCAAGTACTTCTTCGTCGTGATCGCGCTGATGCTGCTGCAGATCGCGATGGGCGTGATCACCGCGCATTACGCGGTCGAGGGACAGGCCTTCTTCGGCCTGCCGCTGGCGGAGCTGCTGCCCTATGTGGTGAGCCGCACCGTGCACACCCAGGTCGGCATCTTCTGGATCGCCACCGCCTGGCTGGCTACCGGCCTATACATCGCGCCGCTGCTGTCGGGCCGCGAGCCGAAGTGGCAGAAGCTGGGCGTGGACCTGCTGTTCTGGGCCCTGGTCTTCGTCGTGCTCGGCTCCACCGTGACCGGATGGCTCGGCACCCTGCAGCGCCGCGGCATGGACTTCAGCTTCTGGCTCGGCAACCAGGGCCTGGAGTTCACCAGCATGGGCCGTGTCTGGCAGCTGCTGCTGTTCGCCGGCCTGCTGTTCTGGGTGCTGCTGCTGGGCCGCGCGCTGTGGCCCGCGCTGAAGAAGCCCTCGGAGACGCGCGGCCTGATCGCGATGGTGTTCCTCTCGGCCAGCTGCATCGGCGGCTTCTACGCCAGCTCGCTGACCTGGGGCCAGCACACCCACTACTCGATGATCGAGTACTGGCGCTGGTGGCTGGTGCACCTGTGGGTGGAGGGCTTCTTCGAGGTCTTCGCCACCGCGGTGGTCGCCTTGATCTTCACCCGCCTGGGCCTGGTGCGCGCCAGCAGCGCCAATCGGGCGATCGTGGCCGAGACCATCGTGTTCCTGTTCGGCGGCATCCTGGGCACCCTGCACCACCTCTACTTCACCGGCACGCCCACCTCGGTGATCGCGGTCGGCGCGGTGTTCTCGGCGCTGGAGGTCGTGCCCCTGACCCTGATCGGGCTGGAGGCGATCCAGACCTGGCGCCGCTCGCACAGCCGGCCCTGGCTGGCGGCCTACCGCTGGCCCATCCTCTGCTTCGTCGCGGTGGGCTTCTGGAACACCGTCGGCGCCGGCCTGCTGGGCTTCGCGATCAACCCGCCCGCCTCGCTGTACTACGTGCAGGGCCTCAACATGACGCCGGCCCATGGCCATGCGGCGCTGTTCGGCGTCTACGGCATGCTGGGCATCGGCCTGATGCTGTTCTGCCTGCGCGGCCTGTACGAGCGCCATGCCGACCGCCTGCTGGCTCCGGCCTTCTGGGGCATGAACCTCGGGCTGGCGATGATGGTCTTCCTGTCCCTGCTGCCGGCCGGCATCTACCAGGCCTGGGCCAGCGTCAGCCGCGGCCTCTGGTATGCCCGTTCGCCCGAGATCGTGCATTCAGGCGTGATGGAGGCCCTGGTCTGGCTACGTGTGCCGGGCGACCTGCTGTTCGCCGCCGGCGCGGTACTGCTGGCCGTCTATGCGCTGAAGCTGCTGCCCGGGCGGCCCGCCAAGCCGGTGCTGGGCCGCGGCGCGGCGCAAGGGGGCTGATAGGCTCGAACCATGAAACTCACCAGCTTCACCGACTACAGCCTGCGCGTGCTGATCTACCTGGCGGCGCGCCCCGGCAGCCGCGCCACCATCGGCGAGATCGCGGCGGCCTTCGAGATCTCGGAGCACCACCTGACCAAGGTCGTGCATTTCCTCGGCAAGAGCGGCTGGCTCAGCAATGTACGTGGCAAGGGCGGCGGCATGGAGCTGGCACTCGAGCCCGAGCAGATCGGCGTCGGCGCCGTGGTGCGCGAGACCGAGGGCGAGGCCCGGCCGGCCGAATGCTTCGGCGAGGAAGGCGGGCAATGCGCGATCACGCCGGCCTGCCAGCTGCGCGGCGTGCTGGCCGAAGCGGTGGCGGCCTTCTACGCGGTGCTGGACCGCTACACCCTGGCCGACCTGGTGCGAAACCGCCAGGCGGTAGCCAAGCTGCTGTTCTTCGAGAGGCGTGCATGAGCACCCATCCTGAGCCCCCCTTCCCCTACGACGGCCCCGAGGCGCTGCGCGAACCCGTGCTCGCGGCGCTGCGGCGCGTGGTCGATCCCGAGGTCGCAATGAGCATCGTCGACGTCGGCCTGGTCTACGGCGTCACGATCGCCGACCAGCAGGCCCGCATTCGCCTGACGATGACCTCGCCGGCCTGCCCGGTGGCCGACGTGATCCTGGACGAGGTCGAGGCCGAACTGGACCGCGTGCTGCCGCAAGGCATCGCGCTCGACACGCAGCTGGTCTGGGAGCCGCCCTGGAGCCCCGAGCGCATGAGCGAGCGGGCGCGCCGCTTCATGGGCTGGTAGGAAGCAAACAATGCGCAGCGCCATGCACCGGCCACGCCGCCCGCGGTTCTTCCCGCTGCTGCCGCCCCTGATCCTGCTGGCCCTGCTGGCCGGCAGCATCGGCGGGTTGGCACGGCTGGGCCTGCAGGTCGCCGATGCCGGGAGCCCCTGGGTCGGCAGCGCGGCCGCGCAGCATGGCGCGCTGATGATCAGCGCGTTCCTGGGCAGCGTGATCGCGCTGGAGCGGGCGGTGGCGCTGAAGCAGGGCTGGACCTTCGCCGCGCCTTTGCTGGCGGGCGCCGGCGGGCTGGCGCTGCTGGCCGGTCGGGCCGCGCTCGGCGCCTGGCTGGGGGTGGCAGCGGCCGGGCTGTTCGTCGGCGTCAACGCCCTGGTGCTGCGCCGGCAGCTGCTGCCGCACACCCTGCTGCTGATGGCCGGCGCGCTGTGCTGGCTGCTGGGCAACCTCGCCTTCGCACTGCGCCTGGCCGGCTTCGACCCCCTGCCCTGGTGGTTCGCGCTGCTGGTGCTGACGATCGCCGCCGAACGGCTGGAGATGACCCGGCTGATGCGCCGCCGCCCCGCGGCCGAGTGGTCGCTGTATGCGGTGCTGGCCCTGCTGCTGGGCGGCGCCGCCCTGTCCCCGGTGCTGTACGGCGCGGCACTCACGCTGCTGGCCGCCTGGCTGCTGCGCCACGACAT
The DNA here is from genome assembly GCF_015624425.1 of Roseateles sp. DAIF2. NCBI lineage: Bacteria > Pseudomonadati > Pseudomonadota > Betaproteobacteria > Burkholderiales > Sphaerotilaceae > Roseateles > Roseateles sp. DAIF2. The sequence continues at coordinate 3,168,987 of NZ_CP049919.1, forward strand.
CGCGCGCCGCACCGTGCATGCCGAAGGCCTGAGCCGCTACATGGCGGTCTGCCTGCTCGGCGGCTACGGCTGGCTGGCGGTGGCCGGCCTGGCCTGGGTGGCCACCACGCTGGGATGGCCGGCACGTGACGCCGCGCTGCACGGGCTGGGCCTGGGCTTCGTGTTCAGCATGGTGATGGGCCATGCGCCGGTGATCCTGCCGGCCGTCGCCGGCATCAAGCTGCTCTACGGCCCCTGGTTCTACGCACCGCTGGCCCTGCTGCACGCCTCGCTGCTGCTGCGCCTGGGCGCCGGCCCGGCCGAGCCTGAACTGCGCGCGCTGGGCGCCGCCTTGAACGCCGCCGCGCTGGCCCTGTTCGCACTGACCCTGATCGCGGCCGCCCTGCTGTGGCGCGCCCGCAAGGAGAATCGTTGATGTCCGCCTTCATCCGTCTCGAGGAGCCCCTGCGGCGCCCGGCCGGCCCGCCGCGCTTTGCGTTGTGGCAGCTGGGATTCCGACCCTTCTACCTGCTGGCCAGCGGCTTCGCGGCGCTGTCGGTCGCGCTGTGGGCGCTGCAGTTCGCCGGCCTGCTGGGCCATCGCCCCTATCTAGCCGGGCCGCTGTGGCATGCGCACGAGATGCTGTTCGGCTTCACCTTGGCCGTGGTGGTCGGCTTCCTGTTCACCGCGGGCCGCAACTGGACCAACCAACCCACGCCCACCGGCGTGCCGCTGATGATGCTGGCCGCGCTCTGGCTGGCCGGGCGGCTGCTGGTGCTGACGCCCTGGGGCCTCGCGGCCGCCCTCGTCAACGTGGCCTTCCCGCTGGCCGCCGCGCTGGGCCTGGCCATCCCCTTCTACAAGGCGCGCAACCGGCGCAACTACTTCTTCGTCGCGCTGCTGCTGGGGCTGGCGTCGGCGCAGGCCTTGCTGCATCTGGGCTGGCTGGGCCTGCTGGCGCTGCCGCCCTGGTTCGGTGTGCAGCCGGCGCTGGACCTGGTGCTCTTTATCCTGGCGGTGATGGGCGGCCGCGTGATCCCGATGTTCACCAACAATGGCGCACCGGGCGCCAACGCGACGCGCCGGCCGCGACTCGAACAGCTGTCGCTGGGTGCGCTGCTGACCTTGCTGGCGGCCGACCTGGGTGGCCTCGCCGGCCTGCCGCTGGCCCTGCTGTGCGCACTGGCCGCGACCCTGCACCTGCTGCGCTGGCTGCTCTGGCAGCCGCAGCGGACCTGGCGCGTGCCGCTGCTGTGGGTGCTGCACATCGCCTATGCCTGGCTGCCGCTGCACCTGGCCCTGCGCGGCCTGGCCGCGCTGGATCTGGTGCCCGCCTCGCTGGCGACCCATGCCCTGACCCTCGGCGCGGTCGGCGGCCTGATCATCGGCATGATGACGCGCACCGCCCGCGGCCACACCGGCCGGCCGTTGCGTGCCAGCCGGCTGGACGTCACCTGCTACCTGCTGGTGCTGGCCGCCGCGTCGCTGCGCGTGCTGCTGCCGCTCGCCGCTCCAGCCCTGCTGATGCCGGCGGTGCTGGGCTCTGCCCTGCTCTGGTCTGCCGGCTTCGGGCTCTATGCGGTCGGCTACTGGCCGGTGCTGAGCCGGGCGCGGCTGGATGGACGACCGGGCTGAGCCCCTCCGGTCCGCCCGCTCAGGCCTTCAGCAGGCTGCCGTCGAACAGCGAACGCAGCGTGCGCAGCACCAGGACCGCGATCGCCAGGCTCAGCACCGCCAACAGCAGGCCGGCCAGCAGCGTCAGGGGCAGCGCGGCATGGGCCTCGGCGTATTTCAGCGCCGCATTGGCGAGCGCGGCCATCGGAAAACCGATCGCCCACCAGCCCGGCACGAAAGGCACGTCGCGGCGGAACACCTGGGGCGCCACCAGCAGGAAGGTGAAGACGCCGAAATAGAACAGCAGCGCGGCCAGCCGATCGACTTCGCCAACTACATTGGTGTAAGCCAGGAAACCCACCGCGAAGGGGGCGACCAGGATCATCAGTGAGGGCTTCAGGCCGGCGGCCAACGCCGGCTGCTGCACCAGGCGGGCGAAGACCAGGCTCAGCAGCAGCAGGGCCTGCACGCCGCCGATCGCCAGCGCCGCCAGGTTCAGTTCGGCCGCCCAGGCCATAGTCATCTGGGCGCCGGTGACGGGAATGTCCAGCGCGGCCACGCCCGGGATCAGCAGCGCCGGCACCGCATCCTGGGGCGCCCTGCCGCCGCGCAGCAGCCGCACCGCCGCAACATAGGCCAGCAGCAGGGTTGCGGCACTGCCCAGGCCCCACATGGCCTGCGCCGCAGTCGCGCCATAGGGCTGCACCAGGGACGAGAGCAACAGCAGCGAGATCGCGATCGTGCCGAAGAAGTTGCCGAGGATGGGATGTGCGAACTCGGCCTTCACCGCGTCGCGGTGGCGCAGCAGCTTGCTCAGGTAGGCGCCGCCCAGCAGCAGGAAGACGCCCAGCGCCAGCACGATGATCGCCTCGCCGATCACGGCCGGCGCGCCCAGGCTGCGGCCGGCCAGGCGCCAGGCCATGGCCAGACCCGCCAGGCTCATTACGGCGCCGAACAGATTAACGGGCAGGTGCCGCACGCTGGCCCGCGGCGGCGTGGCGACCTGGGGACTTTCGTTGGGAATCGTGGTGGCAAGCATGGCGGAAGCTCCTGCAGATGGGTTGATGAATGGCTTTATTTGCCGTTTACGTAATATTCAGCCAAACTCGACCGATACCAGCCCCCGCGATGCGTCACTTCCTGCCAATCCTCCAGCAACGAGTGCCAGTCATGCAGATCGCCATCCTCGCCCTTCCCCGCGCCCAGTTGCTGGACGTGGTCGGCCCGGCCGACGTGTTCGCCGAGGCCGCGCGCCAGCTCGGCAACCCGCGCGCCTACCGGATCCAGATCATCGGCACCTCGCCGGGCCTGCTCAAAGGCAGCAGCGGGCTGCGTCTGGCGGTGGACAGCACGGTGGCGACGCAGCGCGGCAAGCTCGATACCCTGCTGATCGCCGGCAGCCCGCAGATCCACGACTTCGACGTCGACCCCGTGCTACGAGCCTGGCTGGCACGCCAGGCTGGCTCGGTGCGGCGCCTCGCCGCCGTCTGCAGCGGCGCCTTCGTCCTGGGCGCGGCCGGACTGCTGGACGGCAAGCGCGTCACCACGCATTGGAACGAGGCCGAGCGCCTGGCCCGCCAATACCCCCAGGCCCGGGTCGAGCCCGACAGCATCTATGTGAAGGATGGCAAGACCTACACCTCGGCCGGCGTCACCGCCTGCATGGACCTGGCGCTGGCCCTGGTCGAGGAGGACCATGGCCGCGAGCTGGCACTGCGCGTCGCGCGCGAGCTGGTGATGTTTCTGAAGCGACCGGGCGGGCAGTCGCAGTTCAGCGCCCACCTGGCGGCACAAAGCAGCACCGAGCGCTCGGCCGTCAGCCTGCTGCAGGCCCATATCCTCGCCCACCTGCGCGATGACCTGTCGGTGCCGGCACTGGCGCGCCGAGCCGGCATGAGCGAGCGGAATTTCGCGAGGGTGTTCCGTGCGGAAGCCGGCTCGACCCCGGCCGAGTTCGTCGAGATGGCGCGCATCGACGCCGCGCGCCGCCTGCTGGAAGAGCAGGACCTGCCACTCAAGCGCCTGGCCGACGCGGTCGGCTATGCGAATGCCGACGGCCTGCGCCGAGCCTTCCTGCGCCGTGTCGGCGTCGGCCCCAGCGATTACCGCAGGCGCTTCACCTGAGTTGCCAGATCGGCATAGACATGGTCGGCCTGCGCGGCATCGAAGTCGGTTCGGTAGCGCTTGGCCACACCTGATTCGGCCAGCAGCACATGGCGGGTCGGCATGATGCCGCGTTCTGCCAGACAGCCCTTGACACAGGCCAGAACACAACCGTCGATCGCGATGATGCCCCGGCCACTCTTAGCGGCCTCATGGGCTCGCCGCACCAGGCTGCGCACATTGCCGCCGACACCGGCGATGCAGGACATCTCGGCCAGACCTTCGCGATCCAGGCGCAGCGCCAGGTGGTTGGCCATCTGAGCCGCGCTGGAGCAACCGGAGCAGGAATAGACCAAGGGCAAGGGCGTCGCCGCCGCGCTGCTTGGGGATGGACTGTGGTGCATGCCAGATACCTCGGATCGACCCAATTGCCGGCCATTGGCGCACCGCGCCGTCCCCATGTCCTTGATTCAACGCAAGGCCTTGCAGTCAGAAAACGGTGAACCTTCGGTCCATGATCGATACCACTCCGTTCGAACAGCTGCGCCGCGCCGCCGAGGCCCAGCTGCAGCCCCAGCGCCTGCTGTTCGTGTTCGCGGGCAGCGAGCTGCCCGAGGATGCCGATGCGGCCCAGCGCGCGGCCTTTGCCGCCGGCCGCGGCGGTGCGCTGGCGCCCCTGATGTGCGTGGACAAGGCGCCGGAGGAGTTGCATGGCTTCGCCGCATTGCGCGCCGAAGCCGCTCAGGCCGGTCCGCCCTGGCAGGTGCTTTTCGCGGCCGGTTTGTCCGGGCGCCGCGGCGCGCCCCCCGACGCAACGCAGATCGACGCCGGCCTGCGGCAGCTGATCGAACGGGTCCGGCAGGGCCGCATCGAAGGGCTGCTGGCGCTGGATCGCGACGGCAACTCGCTGAGCTTCGACTGAAGCAAACCTCTATCCCGATGAGGCGCCTGCTTTCCGGCGCGCTCGGCGCGCTTTCCCTGCTGCTGCTGGCGGTCAACACCCTGCTCTGCTGCCTGCCGCTGCTGGCGCTGGCCCTGCTCAAGCTGATGCTGCCGCTGCCAGCGGTGCGCCGGCGCATCGACCCGCTGCTCAACCTGATTGCCACCGCCTGGATCGGCGCCAACAGCCGCTGGCTCGCGCTTATCCAGCATGCGCCCTGGGATATGCAAGGCCTCGAGGGCCTGCGCCCCGACGGCTGGTACCTGGTCAACTGCAACCACCGTTCCTGGGTCGACATCTTCGTGCTGCAGCGTGCGCTGAACCGGCGCATCCCGATGCTGAAGTTCTTCCTGAAGCAGCAGCTGATCTATGTCCCGGTGATCGGCCTGGCCTGGTGGGCGCTGGACTTTCCCTTCATGCGCCGCCATTCCAAGGCCGCGCTGCGCCGCCGCCCCGAGCTGCGCGATCAGGACCGCGTGACCACGCGGCGCGCCTGCGCAAAGTTCGCGCTGCTGCCGACCAGCGTGATGAACTTCGCCGAGGGCACGCGCTTCACGCCGGCCAAGCATCGCCGCCAGGCGCCGCCCTACCGCCATCTGCTGAAGCCCCGCGCCGGCGCGCTGGCGCTGAGCCTGCATGCGATGGGCCGGCAGTTCCAGTCCCTGCTGGATGTCACCCTGGTCTACCCGGACGGCACGCCCAGCTTCTGGCACCTGCTGTCGGGGCGCTGCGGCCGGGTGATCCTGCGACTGCGCGAGCTGCCGATCCCGCCGGCCCTGTGCGAGGGCGATTACGGCGGCGACAGCGCCTTCCGCGCCGAGTTCCACCGCTGGCTGGAACAGCTGTGGCGCGAGAAGGACCGGCAGATCGAGAGCCTGCTGCAGCAAGCCCGGGAGTTTGCGCTGACGCAAAACCACATCTAGTGTCCAGCAGCTAGTCTTCACCCCACATCTAGTGCTGAAGACCTGCCCATGCCGAACACCTCTCCCGCCGCCCTGCCCGGCACCGTGCTCAAGCGCGACGGCCGCCGCGCTCCCTTCGATCCCGGCAAGATCGCGCTGGCGCTGCAGCGCGCCGGCATCGCCAGCGGCGAATACGGCAGCGACGAGATGAGCCTGCTGCTCGCCGGCGTGCTGAAGGTGCTTGCGCACCGCTTCACCGGCGAGACGCCCGGCGTCGAGCAGATCCAGGATGTGGTCGAGCAGACCCTGATCGCCGCCAACCACCTGAAGACCGCGCGCGCCTACATCGTCTACCGCGAGCAGCATGCGCGGCTGCGCCAGGACCGCAAGACCCTGGTCGATGTCGAAAGCTCGATCAACGAATACCTGGAACGCGCCGACTGGCGCGTCAATGCCAATGCCAACCAGGGCTATTCGCTGGGCGGCCTGATCCTGAACGTCGCCGGCAAGGTGACGGCCAACTACTGGCTCTCGCATGTCTACGCGCCGGAGATCGGCCGCGCGCATCGCGAGGGCGACCTCCACATCCACGACCTCGACATGCTCAGCGGCTACTGCGCCGGTTGGTCGCTGCGCACCCTGCTGCACGAGGGTCTGAACGGCGTGCCGGGCAAGGTCGAGGCCGGGCCGCCCCGGCACATGAGCTCGGCGGTGGGCCAGATCGTCAACTTCCTTGGCACCCTGCAGAACGAATGGGCCGGTGCCCAGGCCTTCTCGTCCTTCGACACCTATATGGCGCCCTTCGTGCGCAAGGACGCGATGAGCTACGCCCAGGTGCGGCAGTGCATCCAGGAGCTGGTCTACAACCTCAACGTGCCCTCGCGCTGGGGCACGCAGACGCCCTTCACCAACCTGACCTTCGACTGGACCTGCCCCGAGGATCTGCGCGAGCAGGTGCCGGTGATCGCCGGTGAGGAGATGCCCTTCGCCTACGGCGAGCTGCAGGCCGAGATGGACCTGATCAACCGCGCCTATATCGAGGTGATGACCGCAGGGGACGCCAAGGGCCGGGTCTTCACCTTCCCGATCCCGACCTACAACATCACGCCGGATTTCCCCTGGGAATCGGAGAACGCGACCGCGCTGTTCGAGATGACGGCCCGCTACGGCCTGCCCTACTTCCAGAACTTCGTGAACTCGGAGCTGCAGCCGCACATGGTGCGCTCGATGTGCTGCCGGCTGCAGCTGGACCTGCGCGAGCTGCTCAAGCGCGGCAACGGTCTGTTCGGCAGTGCCGAGCAGACCGGCAGCGTCGGCGTCGTCACCATCAACTGCGCCCGCCTGGGCCACCTGCATCGCGGCGACGAGGCCGGCCTGCTGGCCGCGCTGGATCGGCTGCTGGAGCTGGGAAAGCAGAGCCTGGAGATCAAGCGCAAGCTGATCCAGCGCCTGATGGACCAGGGCCTGTTCCCCTACACCAAGCGCTACCTCGGCACCCTGCGCAACCATTTCTCGACCCTGGGCGTCAACGGCCTGAACGAGATGGTGCGCAATTTCAGCGGCGATGCTGAGGACATCACGACCGAGGCCGGTCATGCGCTGGCACTGCGCCTGCTGGACCATGTTCGCGCACGCATCACCGCCTTCCAGGAGGAGACCGGCCATCTCTACAACCTGGAGGCCACGCCGGCCGAGGGCACGACCTACCGCTTCGCGCGCGAGGACAGGAAGCGCTGGCCCGCCATCCTGCAGGCCGGCAGCGCCGAGCAGCCCTACTACACCAATTCATCGCAGCTGCCGGTCGGCTTCACCAACGACCCCTTCGAGGCCCTGTACCGCCAGGAGGCGCTGCAGTCCAAATACACCGGCGGCACCGTGCTGCACCTCTACATGGGCGAGCGCGTCAGCGACGCCGCCGCCTGCCGCGAACTGGTGCGCCGCGCGCTGAGCCGCTTCCGCCTGCCCTACATCACCGTGACGCCGACCTTCTCCATCTGCCCGAAGCATGGCTATCTGGCCGGCGAGCATGCCTTCTGTCCCAAGTGCGACGCCGAGCTGCTGGCGCGCAAGCCCCCCTGTTCCATCACCAGCGACAAGGAGCTGATCCCATGACGACGAACCATCCGATAACCGAAGTACAGGGCACCGCGATCCTGCTGCGCGACGAAGAGCGCCAGCCCTGCGAGGTCTGGACCCGGGTGATGGGCTACCACCGCCCGGTCGCCAGCTTCAACACCGGCAAGCAGGGCGAGCATCGCGAGCGCCGCTTCTTCGCCGAGCCGGCCGGCATGCGCCGCGCCGCCTGACGCAAGCCGCCATGCCCTTGCGCATCGGCGGCCTGCAGCCGCTCAGCACCATCGACATGCCGGGGCGCCTGGCCGCGGTGGTGTTTCTGCAGGGCTGCCCCTGGCGTTGCGGCTACTGCCATAACCCCGGCCTGCAGCCCGCCGAGACGCCACCGGGTGCCACGCCAGCGCCGGACTGGGCCGCGGTGCTGCGCTTTCTCGAGCAGCGCCGCGGCCTGCTGGACGGCGTGGTGTTCTCCGGCGGCGAGCCGACCCTGCAGCAGGACCTGCCGGCCGCCGCGGCCCAGGTGCGCGCGCTGGGCTTCCAGGTCGGCCTGCACACGGCCGGCATGTACCCGCTGCGCCTCGTCGGTCTCTTGCCGCTGCTGGACTGGGTGGGGCTGGACATCAAGGCGCCCTGGCCACGCCTGGATGCGCTGAGCGGTGCCCCCGGCAGCGCCGCCAAGCTGCGCGCCTCGCTGGGACACCTGCTGCGCAGCCGGGTCGCACACGAATGCCGCACGACCTGGCACCCGGAGCTGTTCCCGGCGGAAGAGTTGGAGGCCCTGGCTTCCGAGCTGTCCGGGCTGGGGGTGCGCGACTGGGCGCTGCAGCGCCGCGATGGCGTGCATCCGCCCGAGCTTGATGCGGCGATGCTGCAGCGGCTGGCCGCCGGCTTCCGGCGCTTCCACCTGCGCTGATCCGGTCTGGCCTCTGGACCGCCTCCGGGAGCCCAGGCTGCGTGGCTGCCGGCCCGGGCCACAATAGCGCTCATGAGCAGTAGTCAGTATCCCGCCCCGCCCCCCGATCAGCGATTCATCGACAAGCAGATGGCCGGCGTCATCGAGGCCATCATGATCCATGGCTATAGCCTGGCCAACAAGGGTTTCATTCCCTCTGAACAGCAGGTAGCCGTCTATATCTCAAGCCTGAACGAGGAAACCTTGCTGCAGAGGATTCGCAGGCATCCCGGCGCGGCTGCAACGCGTGCGCGGCTGGCGGATGATGCCGAGCTACTGCGCTGGGCGCGACTGGTCGGCCGTGACAAGCAGGCCTGATACCTGCACGGGGCCCATGCCTGATGCCTCCTAAGGTCCGCCCCGCGGCCCCCAGGCCTCGTCGATCTCGTTGAACAGGGGCCCGGTATCGCCGCTGGCCGGATAGGGGCCGGTGCCGCTGTGCTCCGAACGCGAGGCAGGCACGAAGCAGCCCAGATTCACGTCGAACACATTGACCTCGCCGCGCTCGATCACATAGTGCCAGCCATGCAGGGCCAGGCGTCCGCGCTCCACCTGTTCGCGCACCATCGGATAGTCCATCAGCCGCTCCAGTTGCAGCACCACCGAACGCTCCTCGGTGCGGCGCAGCGCCTCGTCGGACAGCTGCACCGGCAGCACCGCATCGCGCCCCAGCTCCAGCCAGGCGGCCAGGTTGCTGGCACCGGGCGGCGGGTCGCCGTAGAGCGCGCGGATGCCGCCGCAATGGCTGTGGCCGCAGACCACGATATGGCGCACGTCCAGCGCCAGCACCGCGTACTCGATCGCCGCAGCGGTTCCGTGGTGGCCCCGGCTGCCGTCATAGGGCGGCACGAAGGCAGCGACATTGCGCACCAGGAACAGCTCGCCGGGGCCGGCACCGGTCAGCAGATAGGGGACGAGACGCGAGTCCGAACAGCCGATGAACAGGGTGCTGGGGTGCTGCCCCTGGGCCACCAGGTCCTGGAAGCGCGCCCGGTAGCGGGGAAAGTAGTCGGTGTTGAAACGGCGCAGGCGCGCAATCAGCTCGTCGGGCATAGACTGTTCACCCGCCTACTGCAGCAGCGGCGTGCTGGCCCCCTCCAGGACCACGCCGTCCAGCACGGCCTCCGCCGCCAGGCCGTTCAGGTACTGGCACAAGGCCGTCATCCGCGCCTGCTGCTCCAGCGTCTGCGCGATCGTTCGGTGCACCGCCTGGAAAGGCAGGCGCTGGCCCGCTTCGCGCGCGTCCACCTTGACGATGTGGAAGCCATGGCGGGAGCGCAGCAGGCGCGGCAGCACGCCGACATGGGCCTGCGCCTCGTCCTGGCCAAACAGCGTCGCGGCGAACTCGGGCATGCAATCGGCGCGGCTGAGCCAGCCCAGCGAGCCCCCCTGCGCACCGCTGGGGCAGTTGGAGTTGTCGGCCGCGGCGCGCGCAAAAGCCATCGCGTCGGCGCAGCGCAGCTCCACCAGCAGGGCCTCGGCGCGGCGGCGCAGCGCCTCGACCGGCGTGGCCGGGGTCAGCGCAAACAGGATGTGCGCGGCCAGCACCCGCTCGCCCACCGCATAGCGCGCCGCATGCGCGGCATGGTGGCGCCGGCAGGCGGCCTCGTCCGGCTCGGCCGGCTGCAGCGTCGACTCCAGCAGGGCTTCGATCGCGGCCGAGGCGGCGGCGCTGAGCACGCCGTCGACAGCCGGCTGGTCCGCGAGGGCCAGGCGGCCCTCGCGCTGCGCCTGCTGGCGCAGCAGCTCGCTGTAGGCGCGCTGGCGCAGCTCGGCCTCGTCCAGCCGCTCGCCGGGCCCATGCAGAGCGACACCATTGACACGCGCCACGGTCGCCGTCTCGTCGCGCGAGCCGCAACCGCAGTTGCCGCCACCGCAGGATGTGATGTTCTCGTTCATGTCTGGAAACTCCTCGTTCAGCGCGTCAGACGGTCATGGCCCGGCGGCAGAGACAGGCGGCGGCTACGCACCAGCTGGTAGGGCCGCACCAGATAGGCCAGGGTTCCGAAGCCGCTCCAGACATGGACCAACCGGGTGAAGGGGAACACCAGGAACAGGCTCATGCCCAGGAACATGTGCAGCTTGAACACCCAGGAGGCCTCGGCCAGCAGCTCGACCGCGCCGCCACGCAGGGTGACGATGCGCTGCGCCCACTCGGCCAGGTTCATCATCATGCCGCCGTCCAGATGCTGGGCCGACAGCGGGATGGTCGCCAGGCCCAGCACCAGCTGCAGCCACAGCAGCGCCAGCAGCAGGATGTCGCTGGCCTTGGAGTTGCGACGGATGCGAATGTCCGACAGCCGGCGATGCAGCAGCAGGCTGACGCCGATGAAGGCGAGCAGACCGGCGATGCCGCCGCTGACCATGGCCATCAGCTGCTTGTGGCCGGCGCTGATGAAGGGCTCATAGAGGAAATGCGGCGTCAGCATGCCCACGCTATGGCCAAAGAACAGGAACAGCACGCCAACGTGGAACAGGTTGCTGCCCCAGCGCAGGCTGCCGGCGCGCAGCAGCTGGGAGGAGTCGCTCTTCCAGCTGTACTGGTCGCGGTCGAAACGCAGCAGGCTGCCGACCAGGAACACCGCCAGGCAGATGTAGGGATAGATGCCGAACAGGGCGAAATCCAGGGATCTCATGCGCGCCCTCCTTGCTGTGACACGGGACTCTTGCGAACGATGTGGACGGGCTGCGGCCCCTGCTGGCCGCGCGAGCTGCAGCCGTCGAAGGCGGCCGGCTCCTGCCAGCTCTCGTCCAGCGGCTCGTCCGGCGTGATCTGCAACGTGCGCGGTTTCTCTCCGGCCAGCTCCAGCACCGCGCCGATCGCTGCCGCATAGAGGCTGTCGCGCTTGATCAGCGCGGCATGGATCGAGCTCAGGATATGGGCCAGTTCGGCCAGGAAGGCGCGCGCGGTGGCCGGTTCCTGGGTTGAAGCGAACTCCAGCACCACCGGCAGGAAGTCCGGCAGTTCGCTGGCGTCAAAGAACATGCCGCCAGCCTCGTAGGTCTGCACCAGGTCGACCAGGGCAGGCCCGCGGGTGCGCGAGTCGCCGTGCACATGCTCGAACATATGCAAGCTGGTGGCGCGGCCGCGGTCGAAGCTCTCGACATAGCGCGCCTCGACCTCGTAGGCATCGCCGCGCTGCAGCGTCGCCATCAGCATGGCCAGCTCGGCCTGGCGCGCCTCGGACAGCGCGCCCTCTTCGCGCAGCGCTGCCGCGAGCGCGGGCAGCGCGGATCGCAGCTCCGGGCCGGGATAGTTCAGCAGATGTGCCAGCACGCGACAGCTGTCGGCAATCGGCTGCTGCGGGTCCTTCTTCTTGGAGATCTTGATCATCATGCGCTCCTCACAGCGTGGCCTTGATCGGGATGGTGCGGCGCCCGCCGCCGCCGAACAGGCTGGTCTCGTGGCTCTGCCCCTCCGAGCAGCCGTTGCCAAAGCTGAAGCCGCAGCCGCCGCGCAGGTCGTAGGCGTTCTCGGCGTACTCGCGGTGCGAGCTCGGGATCACGAAGCGGTCCTCGTAGTTGGCAATCGCCATCACCTGGTACATGTCCTCGACCTCGCGCTTGAGCAGGCCCACCTGGTCCAGCACCGCCCAGTCCTCGACGCCGTCCACATGCTTGCCGCGCTGGTAGGCGCGCATCGCGAGCATGCGTTCCAGCGCCCGCTCGACCGGCGCGACATCGCCGGCGGTCAACAGGTTGGCGAGGTACTGGACCGGGATGCGCAGCTCGCTGACATCGGGGATCGCACCCTTGGCCGCGATATGGCCGGCATGCGCCGCGGCGCTGATCGGCGACAGCGGCGGCACGTACCAGACCATCGGCAAGGTGCGGTACTCCGGGTGCAGCGGCAGCGCGACCTTCCAGTCGACCGCCATCTTGTAGACCGGGCTCCTCTTCGCCGCCTCCAGCCAGGCCTCGGGAATGCCGTCGCGGCGGGCCTGCTCGATCACCTGCGGATCGTGGGGATCGAGGAACAGGTCCAGCTGGGCCTGATAGAGGTCCTTGTCATGCTCGACGCTGGCGGCCGCCTCGATGCGGTCGGCGTCGTAGAGCAGCACGCCCAGGTAACGGATGCGGCCGACGCAGGTCTCGGAGCACACGGTCGGCTGGCCGGCCTCGATGCGCGGATAGCAGAAGATGCACTTCTCGGCCTTGCCGCTTTGCCAGTTGTAGTAAATCTTCTTGTAGGGGCAGCCGGACACGCACATGCGCCAGCCCCGGCACTTGTCCTGGTCGATCAGCACGATGCCGTCCTCCTCGCGCTTGTAGATCGAGCCGGAGGGGCAGCTCGCGACGCAGGCGGGGTTCAGGCAGTGCTCGCACAGCCTGGGCAGGTACATCATGAAGGTGTTCTCGAACTGGCCGTAGATGTCCTTCTGCACATCCTCGAAGTTCGGGTCCTTGCTGCGCTTGGCGAACTCGCCGCCCAGGATCTCCTCCCAGTTCGGCCCCCATTCGATCTTCTCCATGCGCTGGCCGGTAATCAGGCTGCGCGGGCGCGCGGTGGGCGCGGCCTTGGACTTGGGCGCGGACTGCAGGTGGTCGTAGTCGAAGGTGAAGGGTTCGTAATAGTCGTCGATCTGCGGCAGCTTCGGGTTCGCGAAGATGCGCATCAGGAGCTTCCACTTTCCGCCCTGACGCGGTTCGATCGATCCGTTGGGCAGGCGTTGCCAGCCCCCATGCCAGCGCTGCTGGTTTTCCCATTCCTTGGGGTAACCGATGCCGGGCTTGGACTCGACGTTGTTGAACCAGGCGTATTCCATGCCGGGCCGATTGGTCCAGACGTTCTTGCAGGTGACCGAACAGGTGTGGCAACCGATGCACTTGTCCAGGTTCAGCACCATGCCGATCTGCGCGCGGATCTTCATGCCCTTGCTCCTTGTTCTGCGGACTCCTCGTCCAGCCAATCGATCCGGGCCATCTTGCGCACCAGCACGAACTCGTCGCGGTTGGTGCCGATGGTCCCGTAGTAGTTGAAGCCGTAGCTCAGCTGCGCGTAGCCGCCGATCATGTGCGTGGGCTTGAGCACGATGCGGGTCACCGAGTTGTGGATGCCGCCGCGTGTGCCGGAGATCTCGGAGCCCGGCGTGTTGATGATCTTCTCCTGGGAGTGGTACATCATCACCATGCCGTTCTTGACGCGCTGGCTGACCACGGCCCGGGCCGCGATCGCACCGTTGGCGTTGAACAGCTCGACCCAGTCGTTGTCGGCGATGCCCGCGCTCCGAGCGTCGTCCTCGCTGATCCAGACCACCGAGCCGCCCCGGTTCAGGGTCAGCATCATCAGGTTGTCGCTGTAGGTGCTGTGGATGCCCCACTTCTGGTGCGGCGTGATGAAGTTGAGCGCGATCTCCTTGTGGCCGTTGCTCTTCAGGCCATGCACCTCGGCCAGCGCCTTCAGGTCCACCGGCGGCCGATAGCTGCTGAAGCCCTCGCCGAAGGCGCGCATCCAGGGATGGTCCTGGTAGAACTGCTGGCGTCCGGTCAGGGTCCGCCATGGGATCAGTTCATGCACATTGGTGTAGCCGGCGTTGTACGAGACCTTCTCGCTCTCGAGGCCCGACCAGGTGGGGCTGGAGATGATCTTGCGCGGCTGTGCCTGGATGTCGCGGAAGCGGATCTTCTCGTCCTCGCGGTGCAGGGCCAGGTGCGCGTGTTCACGGCCGGTCTGCTTCGCCAGCGCATCCCAGGCCTTCACCGCCACATGGCCGTTGGTCTCGGGCGCCAGCATCAGCACGACCTCGGTCGCGTCGATGTCGCTCTCGATCTTCGGCCGGCCGAGGGTCGCGCCCTCGTCGCGCACCCGCCCGTTGAGTTCTCCCAGTGCCTCGACCTCGTCGTCGGTGTTCCAGGCGATGCCCTTGCCGCCGTTGCCGATCTTCTCCATCAAGGGGCCCAGCGCCGTGAAGCGCTTGTAGAGGTTCGGGTAGTCGCGCTCGACCACCACCAGCTGCGGCGCGGTCTTGCCCGGGATCAGTTCGACCTCGCCCTTCTTCCACTCCTTCACCTCGAAAGGCTGGGCCAGTTCGGCCGGGCTGTCGTGCATCAGCGGGTTCAGCACCAGTTCCTTCTCGACGCCCAGGTGACCGACGCAGAGCTCGCTGAACTTCTTCGCAAAGCCCTTGTAGATCTCCCAGTCGCTCCGGGCCTGCCAGGCCGGGTCCACCGCGGTCGACAGCGGGTGGATGAAGGGATGCATGTCCGAGGTGTTGAGGTCGTTCTTCTCGTACCAGGTCGCGGTCGGCAGCACAATGTCCGAGTAGAGGCAGGTCGTGCTCATGCGGAAGTCCAGGGTCACCAGGAGGTCGAGCTTGCCCTCCGGCGCCTGCTCGTGCCAGGTCACCTCCTGCGGCTTGGCCTCGTCCTTGCCCAGGTCCTTGCCCTGCACGCCATTGGTGGTGCCCAGCAGGTGCTTGAGGAAGTACTCATGGCCCTTGCCCGAGCTGCCCAGGATGTTGGAGCGCCAGACGAACATATTGCGCGGCCAGTTGTCCTCGTGGTCCGGGTCCTCGCAGCTCATGCGCAGCGAACCGTCCTTGAGACCGCGCACCGCGTAGTCGCGCGGGTCCATGCCCAGGGCCTGGGCCTGCTTGACCAGATCGATCGGGTTGGTCTGCAGCTGCGGCGCGCTGGGCAGCCAGCCCATGCGCTCGGCGCGCACGTTGTAGTCGATCAGGCTGCCGCCGAAGGCGCTCTTGTCGGCCAGCGGCGACAGCACCTCGGACACATCCAGCTTCTCGTAGCGCCACTGGTCGGTATGGGCATAGAAGAAGCTGGTGGCGTTCATCTGGCGCGGCGGGCGGATCCAGTCCAGCGCGAAGGCCAGGGCCGTCCAGCCGGTCTGCGGCCGCAGCTTCTCCTGGCCCACGTAGTGCGCCCAGCCGCCGCCGCTCTGGCCGATGCAGCCGCACATCATCAGCATGTTGATGATGCCGCGATAGTTCATGTCGCAGTGGTACCAATGGTTCATCGCCGCGCCGATGATCACCATGGCCTTGCCGCGGGTCTTGTCGGCCGTGTCGGCGAACTCGCGCGCCACCTGAGCAATCTGCGCGCCCGGCACGCCGGTGATGCGCTCGGCCCAGGCCGGGGTGTAGGGCTTGTTGTCCAGGTAGTCGCGCGGCAGGTCGTCGCCGAAGCCGCGGTCGATGCCGTACTGCGCCACCTGCAGGTCGAACACCGTGGCCACCAGCACCTCGGCGGCCGCCTCGTGCTTGCCCAGCTTCAGGCGCAGCGCCGGCACCCTGCGCGCCAGCACGTCCTGCTGTTTGTTGGCGGTGAACTGCGGCGACTCCACGCCACCGAAGTACGGGAAACCCACCTCCACCAGCTCATGATCCAGCGCCTCGTCCTCCAGGGTCGACAGGCGCAGCTTCACCTCGGCGTTGCCGCGGGCCTCCTTAGTCTCGAGGTTCCACTTGCCCAGGTCATCGCGCTCGGACGATCCCCAGCGGAAACCGATCGAGCCGTTCGGCACCACCACCTTGCCGTTCTCGTCCAGCGCCAGGGTCTTCCATTCGGGATTGTTGGCCTGGCCCAGCTTGGCGCCGAAGTCGCTGGCGCGCAGGTAGCGATCCGGTACCAGCAGCTCGCGCCCGTCCGGCAGGGTCTGGCGCTTGAGCTGCACCAGCATCGGCAGGTCGGTGTAGCGACGCGCGTAGTCGTCGAAGTAGGCCGACCGCTTGTCGAAATAGAACTCCTTCAGGATCACATGACCCATCGCCATCGCGACCGCGGCGTCGGTGCCCTGCTTGGGATGCAGCCAGATGTCTGCCAGCTTGGAGATCTCGGCGTAGTCGGGCGTGATCGCCACCGTCTTCGCGCCCTTGTAGCGCACCTCGGTGAAGAAGTGCGCGTCCGGCGTGCGCGTCTGCGGCACGTTGGAGCCCCAGGCGATGATGTAGTTGCTGTTGTACCAGTCGGCGCTCTCCGGCACGTCGGTCTGTTCGCCCCAGATCTGGGGGCTCGCCGGTGGCAGGTCGCAGTACCAGTCGTAGAAGCTCATGCAGACGCCGCCCAAGAGGCTCAGGTAGCGGCTGCCCGCGGCGTAGGAGATCATCGACATGGCCGGGATCGGCGAGAAGCCGATGACGCGGTCCGGCCCGTGCTTCTTGACCGTGTAGATGTTGGCGCTGGCGATCAGCTCGTTGACCTCGTCCCAGCTGGATCTCACGAAGCCCCCCAGGCCCCGGTCCTTTTGCCATTCGCGGCGCTGGGTGGCGTTCTCGACCAGCAGCGCCCAGGCATCGACCGGGCTCTTGCTGACCGCGCGCGCGGCGCGCCAGTGCCTCAGCAGCGAGCCGCGCACCATCGGGTACTTGACCCGGTTGGCGCTGTAGAGGTACCAGCTGTAGCTCGCGCCGCGGGCGCAGCCGCGCGGCTCATGGTTGGGCAGGTCGGGCCGGGTGCGCGGGTAGTCGGTCTGCTGGGTCTCCCAGGTGACGATGCCGCCCTTGACATAGACCTTCCAGGAACAGGACCCGGTGCAGTTGGTGCCATGGGTGGAGCGCACGATCTTGTCGTGCTGCCAGCGGGCCCGGTAGGCGTCCTCCCAGGTGCGGTCCTCCGCGGTGACGCGGCCATGCTGGCCGGCAAAGGAAGTCCGTGGCTGGGCGAAGTAGCTCAGGCGGTCGAGGAAATGACTCATGATGGTTCTCGTTTCCTAGGGATTCAGGGGTTCTTCACGTACGCCTTGGCGCGCAGGTAGAACCACCAGTTCAGGACCAGGCAGGCCGCGTAGAACACGGCGAAACCGTAGAAGGCGTACTGCGGTGTGCCGGCCTTGATCTGCTGGCCGATCAACACCGGGGCGATGAAGGCGCCGTAGGCGGCCACCGCCGAGGTCCAGCCCAATACCGGGCCGGCCTGCTGGCGGTCGAAGATGAAGCCGACGCTGCGGAAGGTCGAGCCGTTGCCGATGCCGCTGGCTGCGAACAGCAGGATGAACAGGCCCATGAACAGCGGGAAATGCTGCTCCGGCGTTGCCGATCCGTAGGCCTGCAGCATCACGTAGCCGACCGCCGCCGAGGCCACGACCATCACCGCCGAG
The DNA here is from genome assembly GCF_015624425.1 of Roseateles sp. DAIF2. Classification (NCBI taxonomy): domain Bacteria; kingdom Pseudomonadati; phylum Pseudomonadota; class Betaproteobacteria; order Burkholderiales; family Sphaerotilaceae; genus Roseateles; species Roseateles sp. DAIF2. The sequence continues at coordinate 3,186,602 of NZ_CP049919.1, forward strand.
ATGATCTGGGTCACGATGGATCCGCCCACCTTGTCCGAGATCCAGCCACCGATCGGCCGCACCGCTGCGCCGACAAAGGGCCCGATCCAGGCATAGGTCAAGGCCGATGGCGCATTCGGGTTCTTCAGCGTGTGCTGCATCACGCCGGCCGCATCGGGCGCGTGGATGAAGCCGAAGATCACCGTGATCGCCAGCGGCAGAGCCATCGAGAAGCCGATGAAGCTGCCGAAGGTGACGACATACAGCGCCGTCATCGCCCAGGTGTGCTTGTTGCGGAAGATCTCGAACTGCTTGGCGACGTTCTCCTTCATCGTGCCGAAGGCCGCCAGCTTCATCACCAGCAGCGAGAGCACGATGTCCAGCGGGATCGCCACCCACATGTTCAGGAGGCCCAGCCCGGTCGGCGCCGGCAGGTAGAGATACAGCATCGCGACCGAGGGAACGAAGGCCAGCGAATACAGATAGGTGATCTTCAGGAAGGCGACGGGCGGCGAACCGGCGGCCGGGGTCACCGTCTTCAGGTTGTTCATGCCGAACCAGCAGAACAAGGCCAGCGGCAGCAGCGACAGCACCCAGGCGAAGCCGGCGTTCTGGATCCAGGTGGGCGTGCCCGCGGCGATCCTGCCGAAGATCCAGCCGCTGTCCTTCAGAAGGGTCATCGGCTCGCCGCCGAAGCTCCCGAAGATCGACAAGGTCATCACCAGCGGGATCACGATCTGCATCGTCGTGACGCCGAAGTTGCCCAGGCCCGCGTTCAGCCCCAGCGCCGTGCCCTGCAGGCGCTTCGGGAAGAAGGTCGAGATGTTGGACATCGAGGAAGCGAAATTGCCGCCGCCCACGCCGGACCACAGCGCCATCAGCTGGAACACCCACAGCGGCCATTCGGGATGCTGCAGCGCGATGCCGGTACCGATGGCCGGCGCCAGCAGCATCGCGGTAGTCAGGAAGATGGTGTTGCGCCCGCCGGCCAGGCGGATCAGGAAGCTGGCCGGGATGCGCATCGTCGCGCCGGAGATGCCGGCGATCGCGGTCAGGGTGAAGAGCTCGGCCTGGCTGAAGGGGAAGCCCAGGTTGAGCATCTGCACGGTGATGATGCCCCACATGCCCCAGACCGCGAAGCCGCACAGCAGCGCCGGGATCGAGAGCCAGAGATTGCGGTAGGCGATGCGGCTGCCGCGTTCGCGCCAGAACTGCTCGTCCTCGGGACGCCAGTCGGCGATGTCGGCGCTGTTTCCGCCTTGAGAGGGCGAGCCCGTGTAGGCAGGCGTGGTGCTCATGCTTGTTGCTCCTTCGGTGGTTCAGCGGCCGGACGCGACGGCCGCGCCGCCCATCACCTCGGTCTTGCGGACCTCGGTCCAGTACATCCAGATCAGCGAGACCCAGACCACGCCATACATCAGCATGAAGGCGCTGGAACGGACGCCGGTCAGGTCCATCAGCACACCGAACAGGATCGGCAATACGAAGCCGCCCAGGCCACCGGCCAGGCCGACGATGCCGCTGATCGCGCCGATGTTCTGGCCGTAGTCGTCGCTGATGTACTTGAAGACGCTGGCCTTGCCGAAGGCCCAGGCGATGCCCAATGCGAACATCAGCGCGGTGAAGGTGTAGACATTCAGGCCGATGTGGAAGCTGCGCACGCCGTCCACGGTCTGGATGCTCAGCTCGGTCTGCGGGTAGGACAGCAGGAACAGGCAGATCCAGCTGACCCACATCACCCACCAGGTGACGCTATGGGCCCCGTACTTGTCGCTGAGCCAGCCGCCGATGGCGCGCAGCACGCCGCCGGGCAGGGAAAAGCAGGCCGCCAGCAGTGCGGCGACGCGGATGTCCAGCCCGTACTCGCCGACGTAGTACTGCACCATCCACAGCGACAGCGCCACATAGCCGCCGAACACGATGCTGTAGTACTGGCAGTACTTCAGCACCTTGGGATCCTTCAGGGCCTGCAGCTGCTCGCGGAAGCTGGCCCTGCTGGCCACCAGGTGCGCGTCGTCGTGATGACTGAACAACCAGAACAGGATCGCCGTGCCCAGCAGCACTGCCGCGTAGACCTGAGGCACCATCACCCAGCCAAAACTCACCAGCAGGACCGGTGCGACAAACTTGTTGACCGCGGCCCCCGAGTTGCCGGCGCCGAAGACGCCCATTGCGAAGCCCTGTCGCGCCTTCGGGAACCAGCGCGCCACATAGGGCGTTCCCACCGAGAAGGAACCGCCGGCCAAGCCGACAAACAGACCCAGCAGCAGGAACTGCCAGTAGGCGGTCGCATAGCTCAGCAGCCAGATCGGAATGACGCAGGCCAGCATGGTCGCAAAGAACACCAGGCGGCCGCCGTAGCGGTCGGTCCAGATGCCCAGCGGCACGCGCACCAGGGAGCCTGTCAGCACCGGAGTGGCGGTCAGCAGGCCGAACTCGGTGGCATTCAGCCCCAGCTGCTTCTTGATCGGGATGCCGATCACGCCAAACATCATCCAGACCATGAAGCAGACGGTGAAGGCCAGGGTGCTGACGATCAGCACCGACAGTGCACGCGCGCCGACGCGGTCATGCGGGCGGCCGGGGGGATTGCCTTGTGAGGCCGACATGGAAGTTCTCCTCTTCTGGTCCATGTCGACACTGTCGCAAGCGGTGCCCGCTCCGCCCATCCTCCAGCGGCACAGGCGACACGCCGCGAAAGAACTAGGAGTCGTGTCCTGGACTAGTTCGGAAGAACTAGGCGATGCAGGCGTTTGCGGTGGATCAAACGTCCGGGCGGCCGGTTCAGGCCAGACCGCGCTCCGTGGCCCAGACCGCCACCTGCACCCGCGAGCTCAGCTCCAGCTTGCGCAGGATGTGCTGCACATGGATCTTCACCGTGGTTTCGGCGATGCCCAGGGCGCGCGCAATCTCCTTGTTGCTGGCGCCACGGGCCAGCTCGCGCAGGGTCTGCTGCTCTCGCGGCGACAAGCCCGCCAGATCCTCGCCCTGCATCGATGCAGCAACCGGAGCCGATACGGGCTCCGGTCGGGCCGAGGTGCTGGCGCGGAAGGCCCGCACCAGCTTGTGCGTCATCTCCGGGCTGACGACCGACTCACCGGCCACCGCCCGGCGGATCGCGGTCGCCAGGTCCGGACCGTCCATGGTCTTCAGCAGATAGCCCGCAGCACCGGCGCGCAGCGCGGCGGCCAGATCCTCCTCGTCCTCGCTGACGGTCAGCATCAGGAACAATGTGCGCGGCGCCAGCTCCAGCAGGCCCGGCAACAGGTCCACGCCGTTGACGCCGGGCATGTGGTTGTCCAGCAGTACCACGTCGGGCTGCAGCTCGCGCAGGCTGCGCAATGCCTCGCCGCCGTCGCCGGCCTCGGCCACCACCGCCAGACCCGGCTCCAGCGACAGCAGCGCCACCAGTCCGCGCCGGAACAGGCGATGATCGTCCACCACCATCAGGCTCACCGGTGCTTGGGTTGGGTTCATGCGGCTTGCTCCTGCTGGCTCTCATCGGTTTCGACCGCATCGCCGCCATCCGGCGGCAATTCCAGCCGGATGCGCGTGCCGCGGCCCGGCGCGCTGTCAATACGCAGCAAGGCGCCTATGCGCTGGGCACGCTCGCGCATGATGCGCAGACCGACATGGCTGCCCTCCTCTCCACCCGGGCCATGGCCAACGTCGAAGCCTCGCCCATCATCCCTGACCTCGAAGCACCAATGCGGCGCCTGATGCACATGCAGCGCCACCTCGGCCGCGCCGGAGTGCTTGCGGGCGTTCGACAGCGCCTCCTGCACCACATGAAGCACCTGCACCTGCTGATCGGGCGGTAGCGGCACCGCATCACCGCTGATCGTCATCGAGGTCGCAATGCCGCTTTGACGCTCGAACTTGGCCAGCGTGCTGCGCAGCGCATGCTCGATGTCCTCATGACCGGAACGGGTGCGGAAATGCAGCAGCAGCTCCCGCACATCGGCATAGCTCTCGCGCACGCCGGCGTCGATCTCGGCCAAGCTGCGATCGACCTTGGCCGGCTCGTTCTTGTGGAGCGCGTCGCGCAACAGGGCGACCTGGATCTTCAGGAAGGCGAGCGACTGCGCGATCGAGTCATGCAGTTCCTGAGCCAGCAGGTTGCGCTCCTGGCTCACCGCCAGCTCACGATCACGGGCGGCCAAGCGCAGGTTCTCCAGCTGGGTCGCGACATGCCCCACCATCGCGTCCAGCAGCTGCCGCTCGTTGGGCGACATCGTGCGTTCACCATAGAAGAACAGCTCGACCTCGCCGATGCCGTGCTGGGCCGTTCGCATCGGGATCACGACCACGGTCTGGTAACCGGCCGCCTCACAGTGGCGCAGGGACTGCGGACCGATCGAACGGATCGGAATCACGCGCGTCCCCGGCAACTCGCCTGGCGGCTGATCGCCACAGGCGCATGAACCGACCTGCACGCAACGTTCGGCTTCGAGCAGCGCCTCCGGCAGGCTGGTCTGCGCCAGCAGCAGCAGCCGTTTGCCTGCCTGGTCAACCAGGCGCACCGCCGCCGCATCCGCACCCGCGACCTCGCGGATCTTGCGGGCGAAGGTCTGCGCCAGCGTCTCAAGCCGGGTCTGGCTGCTGCCCAGCAGCGCCACCTCGTAAAGAGCGGCGAGGCGTTCGTTCTGGCGGGCCAGGTCGGCGGTCTTCTCCGCTACCCGGTCCTCCAGCCCACGATAGCTACGCTGCAAGGTATCGGCCATGCGGTTGAAGCCGCGTGCCAGGCTTGCGAACTCCTCGACCGAGTTCCGCTCGTCGATGCGCTGAGAGAAGTCGCGCCGTGCCATCGTGGCCAATCCGTCTCGCAGGCGCTGCAGCGGCCGCACGATCCAGACGAAGGTGCCCGAGACAAAGGCCACCGAGGCCGCTGCCACCAGCACGACCAGGCCGAAGCACAAGCCGCCCAACATCGCGGTCCGGCTCGCGATCGTGTGCTCGATCGCGCTGACCAGGCGGTCCACCGTCTCGACCATTGCATCCGCTTCGGCGCGCAGCGAAGGGAGTGGTTCATCCGAGTTGAGCAGTGCCTCGCGTAATCGCGGCCAGCGCGCCGCCACTGCAGCCAGTTGGGTCTGGCAAGCCTCGTTGGAAGGCACAAACAGCGGCCGCTCGACGTCGCCTTCGCGCAGCCGCTGCACCATCGCATCAAATTGTGCGACCGTCACAGCCAGTTGCTGCGGGTCGGCGCTGGTGCTTCGGTCCAGCACCATGCGGTAGGTCGCCATGCGCATGCGGCCCGCCTCGTTGATCGCTCCCGCGCCCCCCTCCAGCTGCCAGGACACCCACAGGGTGAAGGCGATCGACGCCAGCGCCACGATCATGAAAGTGGTCTGGATCAGCGCCAACTTGCCGGCGAGGCTGCGTAGAAAGCGGGGCATGCGTCGAGGTTAACGACCGCCGCGATCCTGCAATTGACATGCATCAAGCGCATGGCAGTTCATCGAGGTGGCTCTGCGTCACAAATTTCAGCCCGTTTCGGCAAGTTGCGATTCATGGCAGTCGATGTGAAACAGGGCTTGGTGGACCTTGTCCAACAGCTTTTTTGCGGACGCCGGTTCGCCCCCCGCCGACCAGTTTTCTTAATGAGTGCCGGGCCGCTTGTCCAGTCTCCCAACTCAGCCGCTCACGGCGTGCGAATATGTAGCCCCAGCGAATCTGAATCTGCCTTGCGGCAAATCAAGCCATTTGTGTCGCTCCTCAGGCTGGTAACTACTTTTATGTCGCACTCCAACGACGAGAATCCCTTGGTTCATCGCCTTCGTCTTCTATGGAAGCGCCTTGGAGTCGTTAAAGGAAATCCTGTCGCCGCACTCCTGCCATCTGATCCTAAAGCGCTCTGCTTGGCCTGACGATCAGTTCAGCATGTTGAACCGCTTGCCGACGCCGACAGAATGCCCCGATCTCCGCTACATCCTTGCCGACCTCGGCAACCCAGCGCCGGCCGCGCTGGCTTCGGCGCTTGGTGTTTCTCTTGCGACCGTGCGGCGATGGCTTCGCGAGGACCGGGCACCGCGCCCGGTCATGCTTACCCTGTTCCGGCTGACGCGCTGGGGCATGTCGCGCGTCGATGCTGAAGCCGTCAACGCGGCCCGGTTGCATGCGGGCCGCGTCCTGGCACTTGAGCACGAGAACCGCCGACTACGACGCGAGCTGGCACGCGTCGTCAGTATCGGCGACTTCGGCAGCGCTAACGATCCGGCCGTCGAGCGTTTCGCATGAGAAACCTCATCAGCCAATCCCAGTACCAACTATGGCAAAAAAACAAGGGCCGCTTGCGGTAGTGCAAGCGGCCCTTGTCGCCGACTCTGGCTAGGCTCTAGCTAAATGGTCATCACTGCGATCGCGATCAGCAACGCCACAAGAAAGTCAAATGTGTTTGAGGCATAGCCGCTCCTAAGGGTCATCTTGTAGACCTCTCCCGGCGTTTTCCTAAAAAGCCGCTGCCGCCACATTTCACGAAGAGCGTGGATGCAAAAAAGAACGGCCAGCATTGCCCAAGCAGCCTTAATCGGCATCACTCGATAGCTCGGATCGAAGATCAGAATAACGGACAAGAGCACAGATGCGAACTTGACTAGAAATAGGGAGGATTCAATCGGCTTCATGAAAGCTCTTGCTCCACATTTATTCAAAGCACATTAGAGCTCTTCACAAAGAGTTCCATAGTATCGGCTGCATCCGCCGCCGCCGCTCCAATCTCGCCATTCACTGACGACATCCCAATCTCCGCCGGTACTTTGCATCAAGTAGTTGGTCTGCGAATCCAGTCCAAACAGGGCAGCTGCAGACTGCTGCAGTTGACCTTGTGCGGCAAGGGATGTGGCTGTGCTGAAGGCATCGACCATGCCAGCAATGGTGCCACCCATAGTTTCATACAAGTTTGGGGAGTATGTTCTCATGAGATCGGCGATGACGGTGCCTACGGCGTAGCCGGCTGCGTAGGAAAGTGCGACCTGCTTACCGAGCAACATACTTGTCTCATAAAGCGCACCAGTTACGCCCAAAGAGCCGATGGGCGCTGTTCGGAAGCTGAGATAAATCTCAGTAGGAGTGTAGTTTAAAAAATGTCCGATCTGTGTTTTCACGAAGCCCGCACGTCCAAAACTTGTGTTGCCCCCCATCAAAGGTCTCACTTCTTGCAATCTCAGGCGAGAAAGGCCCTCTGTAATAATCCCAGCTGTAAGATATATTTTTTGCGCGTGCCGGCGCAAATTTTCCTAACGGGCCAAATTGCCGACTTCCCGGCACGGGGGAAGAGAACATGGTATTTGAATTCTTCTGAAAGTCCAAAGACTTCCCTGGTGCAGAACGCAGAACTGCGTCGTACACAGGCGCAAAGCCAAAGTGCCTAGAAACTCTTCCGAGATCAGGGGCGCTCAATCGATGTGAAAGAATGTCAAGCAAACGCCCTTGATGACCTGTATCCGTTGATGCGTTTACATACAGCTGAGCCAAATCGCTGAGCTCGGCCTCACTCAAACGAGACAAGAGCGCAGCAGTCTCACGCGAATCCAATCGGGCAAAATTCTGATCAATTGCCTTTGGGAAATTCTTGTGAATTATCCAAGATGGATCAACCCGAGCGGGTGCTCCGTCGCTAAGGCTTCTCAATGGTTTTTCCAAAGCAGCTCTAGACGCGATATCTGGAGCAGATGATGCACTGAACGGTTTGGCTTGAGCCGTTTGGAAGGTCAGCGCCATGAAAATGGTCGCAATCGCAGTCGAAACGAGTAATTGGCAATTCATAAATACCCCATTCATTGTCGGACCTCGCGAACGACTCTGTTCCTTCCCATTGCAATGTGATAGCCCCCCTTAAGAGGGCGTGAAGGCTGAGGCAAGTGACATTGACAGTGGCTTTGGACGGTGGCGGCCCAGTAACAAACGTCTGCGCCAATATCAGACTACCTAAGCGCTTCCCTTCGGGACCGGGCTCTATGGCTTCGCCACCAAGCCCTGCGGTCTTGGCCCATTCGGGTAACGATCCCTAGCGCACTGCCCTGCCCTCGCCTGTTTCGCTAACCCGGCCGGGCTGCACAGGTCGCGCCAGTCGCTACGCTTGGTGTCACGCCCCGCGCGGCCGCCCGGCCTAGTCAGCCTCAAAAAGGGGCCGCTGCCTTCACCCCTGGAGCCACCCCCATTGACCCCCGTGCTTGTGCGAGGGGGATCAATGGGGGTGTCTTTATTCCAGGGGTTGCGGCAGCGACCCCTTTTTGCACCACCGGCGCCGACCCCCACCCCCCGCCCGCCCCGAGGGGCGGGAGCGAGGAAGTCTCTGCTGAAGGTATCCCAATACCGGGAGCCGAAACGGCGCGCTGCGCCATCAGGAGAGTGCTATGTCTGTGCATACCCAAATCACGCAGCAAGTCCGCATCGCCGATATCGCCATGGGCGCCAATGTGCGCACGTCCACCGGCCTGACGAAGGAGAGCATTGCCAAGCTTGCCGCGTCGATCAAAGCCCATGGCTTGCTGCAACCCATCGTCGTGCGCAAGCTCCCCGACCTGGACGGCAACGGCTATGAGCTGGTCGCCGGCCAGCGCCGAACGCATGCTTGCATCATGGCCGGCATCACCGAGGTGCCGGCCGTGATCGTGACGACCGATGACGGGGAGGCCGCGACGCTGCAACTGGTCGAGAACCTGCAGCGCGAGCAACTCAGCCTGAGCGAGACGGCCGAGGCCGTCCGCACGCTGCTGGCGATCCATGGCAAGCCCAAGACGGTCGCGGAGAAGCTGGACAAGTCGGCGGCCAGGGTATCCAAGCACCTCAGCCTGACCGCGCCGACCTTCCCGGCCGAGGTGCGTGAGATCCTGGACAGCACAGCGTTTGATGATCCAAGGCACCTAAGTAGACCTCGCGCGTGAATCTGCGCACCTTAGATCAATGGCAACTGAGGCTGGCCGTTACGTCCCCCAGTTGGCCAATTCGCTTCAGGCTGCGAATGTCCTATGCCCCGATGCCGGGGTTTTCCAGATGCGGCGCACCTGCCAAGCCATCAGGACCAGGAAGGCCAGCAGGATGAGGCCAATGACTTGTTGCAGCTTCGGGTCTTCCGGGCCGCTGAACCAGGGCGAGCCGACGGGCAACCGGGTGAAGGTTTCGGTCATGCCCGGGATCATGTGAAAGAACAAGGTGAGCGAGTAGCCGAGGGTCTCGACATAGATGGCGAGGCGGCTGACTTCACGGGACCGCCCCGCGGCGACGGCCACGCCCAGAACCACCAGCGTGAGGGCGCCAAGGCCATGCGCGATGTTGAAGCCGCCATGCCTGAAGAGGCCAAAGCCGGTCAGGCAGGTGATGGCGGTGCAGACGATGTAGGCCTTGCCGAAGCTCAGATCTGCGCCAATACGGCCGGACCTGAAGATCATGGCGTAGCCACAGACAACGGCCACGAGAGCGAATGCGGTGTGCACCGTTCCGAGAGCGGACAGTCCAAGCATGATGAGGATGTTCCTTTCAGCCTCTGCGCCGCGTCGCTGCAGACCTCGAAACGCATCCGGCGCAGGCGGACGGGCACAACCCGCGCCGGATCACAGGCAGTTCAGGCCTTGGCGAAGGCCAGCAGGTCGGCGTTCAGCTGCTCCTTGGCGGTGTCGCCGAGACTGTGGCTGCCGCCCTTATAGATCTTCAACTCCGCCCCCTTGACCAGCTTGGCCGAGAGCAGCGCCGAGCCCTGGATGGGCACGATCTGGTCGTCGTCGCCATGGATGATCAGCGTGGGGACGTCGAACTTCTTCAGGTCCTCGGTGAAGTCCGTCTCGCTGAAGGCCTTGATGCAGTCGTAGGCGTTCTTGTGCCCGGACATCATTCCCTGCATGTACCAGGACTGGATCAGACCCTGCGAGACCTTGACGCCGGGGCGGTTGAAGTTGAAGAACGGGCCGCTGGCAACGTCCAGGAAGAACTGCGCGCGGTCGGCCAGATATGCCTTGCGAAAGCCGTCGAAGACCTCCATCGGCAGGCCCACCGGATTGTTCGCCGACTTGACCATGATCGGCGGCACGGCCCCCATCAGAACCGCCTTGGCGACGCGCTTGCTGCCGTGGCGGCCGATGTAGCGGGCCACCTCGCCACCGCCGGTGGAATGGCCCACCATCATCGCGCCCTTGATCTCGAGCTTGCTCAGCAGTTCATGCAGGTCGTCGGCATAGGTGTCCATCTCGTTGCCGTTCCACGGCTGGCTGGAGCGACCATGGCCGCGCCGGTCGTGAGCGATGCAGCGGAAGCCGTTCGAGGCCAGGTGGAACATCTGGGCTTCCCAGGCGTCGGCGCTCAGCGGCCAGCCATGGCTGAACGTGACGACCTTGCCGTCCTTCGGCCCCCAGTCCTTGTAGTAGATCTGGGTGCCGTCCTTTGTCGTGATATGGCTCATGGTCTTCCTTTCAGGGTTGCGGGTGTCGCGCCGCGATGAACGGGAGGTGATCGCGCCGATCAAGGCGGTGCGCCTCCACGGGGCATGGAACTCCAGCAGTCTTGATGCCGCTACCTCCTGGCGCCACCCCATTTCAGAAGGGAATCTGCTACCACCAAGAGGCAGATTCGATATCGGCCGAATGGGTGAGGCACAAGCCCATTTATAGGCAGTCGAGCGCCCTCCTCCCTGAAGAGAAGGTGGCGAACCTGTCCGTAGGAGGGATGCCGGATCAACCATCGCAGATCAGACTGGCACCCCTGCCCTCGCCTGCACCGCTCCCATCCAGCGCTCTGCCCGCGGCAGTCTCTGTTTCCACAAGGTCTCGGCAAGCAGACCGAACGCCAACCTCGAGAGGATCATCCATGCCCATCACCGCCACCCCAACCCCCGGCATCCAGTTGCTGACCCCCACTGACCATGCGCTGGTGCTGATCGACTTCCAGTCGCAGATGTCCTTCGCGACCAAGTCGATCGACGCGGTCGAGCTGCGCAACAACGCCGCGCTGATCTCGCACGCCGCCGCCGGCTTCAAGGTGCCGACCATCCTGACCACGGTGGCCGAGAAGAGCTTCTCCGGCCCGATGTTCGAGGAGATCACCTCCGCCTTCCCTGGCCAGGAGCTGATCGACCGCACCTCGATGAACACCTGGGAGGACACCAACGTCATCAAGGTGGTCAACGCCATCGGCAAGAAGCGCCTGGTGTTCGCCGGCCTGTGGACCTCGGTCTGCATCGTCGGCCCGACCTTGTCGGCACTGGAGCAAGGCTACGAGGTCTATGTGATCACCGATGCCTGCGGCGATGTCAGCACCGAAGCCCATGAGCGCGCGGTGACGCGCATGGTGCAAGCCGGTGCCCGGCCGATCACCTCGCTGCAGTACCTGCTGGAGCTGCAGCGCGACTGGGCGCGCGGGGAGACCTACGAGCTGACCACCGGCATCGCCAAGAAGTTTGGCGGTGCCTATGGTCTGGGCATCATCTACGCCAAGACCATGTTCGGCGCCCACGAAGGCTGATCGCAGGAGCTGATGCCCATGAAGCCCTATCTCGTATCGCTGGCCGTCGGCCTGCTGGTGGGCGTGATCTACGCCCTGTTCAATGTGCGCTCGCCGGCGCCGCCGGTGATCGCGCTGGTGGGGCTTCTGGGCATCCTGGTCGGCGAGCAGCTGCCGCCGCTGGCGAAAAAGCTGTTCGGCAGCGCCCCTGCCCAGGTGTCCTGGTTGCACCACCAGGTCAAGCCGCACATGTTCGGCGAGCTGCCCAAGTGTGCCGAGCAGGCGTCGTTGAAGGAGCAGCGGCATGGCTGATATCGCCGACCTGATCCTGCATCGCGGCCGCATCACGACACTGAACCGTTCCCAGCCCACGGCCCAGGCCGTTGCGATCAGGAACGGCCGCTTTCTGCGCGTCGGCGATGACGTCGAGGTAATGGCCCTGGCCGGACCGCAGACCAAGATCATCGATCTGCACGGCCGGCGCGTGCTGCCCGGGTTGATCGACAACCACCTGCACATCATCCGCGGCGGCCTCAACTTCAATCTCGAGCTGCGCTGGGACGGCATGCGCTCGTTGGCCGACGCCATGGCGATGCTCAAGCGGCAGGTTGACATCACGCCGGCACCGCAATGGGTGCGCGTCGTCGGTGGCTTCACCGAGCATCAGTTCGCCGAGAAGCGCCTGCCCACGCTGGAGGAGCTGAACGCCGTGGCGCCTGACACGCCGGTGTTCATCCTGCACCTGTACGACCGCGCCCTGCTCAACGGCGCCGCTCTGCGCGCCGTCGGCTACACCAGGGACACACCCGAGCCCCCGGGTGGCCAGATCCTGCGCGACGCCGTCGGCAACCCCACCGGCCTGCTGCTCGCCAAGCCCAATGCCTCGATCCTTTACGCCACCCTGGCCAAGGGCCCGAAGCTGCCGCTTGAGTACCAGCTGAACTCCACGCGCCACTTCATGCGCGAGCTGAACCGCCTGGGCGTGACCGGCGCGATCGACGCCGGCGGCGGCTTCCAGAACTACCCCGAGGACTACGAGGTGATCGAGCGGCTGGCCAAGGAGCAGCAGCTGACCATCCGGCTCGCCTACAACCTGTTCACGCAGAAACCCAAGCAGGAGAAGGAAGACTTCCTGCGCTGGACCGCCGGCTCGGCCTACAAGCAGGGCGACGACTACTTCCGTCACAACGGCGCCGGCGAGATGCTGGTGTTCTCCGCCGCCGACTTCGAGGACTTCCGCGAGCCGCGCCCCGACATGAGCGAGGCGATGGAGGGCGACCTTGAGGAGGTGGTGCGCATTCTGGCGCAGAACCGCTGGCCCTGGCGCATGCATGCGACCTACGACGAGACCATCAGCCGCGCGCTGGACGTGTTCGAGAAGGTCAACCAGGACGTGCCGCTGGAGGGGCTGAACTGGTTCTTCGACCATGCGGAGACGATCTCCGAGCGCTCGATGGACCGCATCGCCAAACTCGGCGGCGGCGTCGCGGTGCAGCACCGCATGGCCTACCAGGGCGAGTATTTTGTCGAGCGCTACGGCCCCAACGCGGCCGAAGCCACACCCCCCGTGGCCAAGATGCTGGCCAAGGGCATGAAGGTCTCGGCCGGCACCGACGCCACCCGCGTCGCCAGCTACAACCCTTGGGTCTCGCTCGCCTGGCTGGTCACCGGCAAGACGGTCGGCGGCCTGCAGCTCTATCCGCAGAGGAACTGCCTGGATCGCGAGGCCGCGCTGCGCCTATGGACCGAGAACGTCACCTGGTTCAGTAACGAGGTCGGCAAGAAGGGCCGCATCGAGACCGGCATGCTGGCCGATCTGGTGGTGCCGGACCGCGACTTCTTCGCCTGCGCCGAAAGCGAGATCATCGACACGACGGCGCTCCTGACCGTTGTCGGAGGCAAGGTGGTGTGGGGCGCCGGCGAGTTCGCCGCGCATGACGACTCGGCGCCGCCTCCGGCCATGCCCGACTGGTCGCCCGTGCGCCGTTTCAGGGGCTACGGCGCCTGGGGCGAGCAGGAAGAAGGCCGACCGCCGCAGGCGGCGATGCAACAGGCCTGCGCCTGCGCGACCGCCTGCAATGTGCATGGCCACGCGCATGCCAAGTCCTGGGCCAGCAACGCGCCGGTGTCCGATTTCAAGAGCTTCTGGGGCGCGCTGGGCTGCGCCTGCTGGGCGGTGTGATGCTGGGCAAGCAACACCTCCCGCTGCTGCGCTGGGTCGCCCTGTTGCTGCTGTGCGCAGCCTATCTGCAGGGCGGCCTGGTCAAGCTATTCGACTTCCCCGGGGCCATCGCCGAGATGAACCACTTCGGCCTGCGGCCGGCGCCGCTGATGGCGGCGCTGGTGATCGCGCTGGAGCTGGGCGCGGCGGCGCTGATCCTTACGGGACGGCTGCGCTGGCTGGGCGCCCTGGCTCTGGCGTTCTTCACCGCGGCAGCCACCTTCATGGCCAACCGCTACTGGGAGGCCACAGGCCATGAACGCTTCATGCTGATGAACGCCTTCTTCGAGCATTGGGGTCTGGTCGGCGGCTTCCTGCTGGTTGCCTGGATGGACTGGCGCGAACGAGCATGAGCGCAGCACCCACCGGCAGCCCGTTGCGCCAACGCACCTTCGCGGTGCTGTGGGTCGCGACGATCGCCGGCAACATCGGCAGCTTCATGCGTGACGTGGCCAGCGCCTGGGTGGTGACCGATCTGTCGCCCAGTCCGGCCGCGGTGGCCCTGATCCAGGCCGCAGCGACCTTGCCGGTGTTCCTGCTGGCGATCCCCGCCGGCGTGCTATCGGACATCCTGGATCGGCGCCGCTTCCTGATCGCGATCCAGCTGCTGCTCGCCGCGGTCAGCGGCACCTTGATGCTGCTCGCGCATTTTCAGGCCCTGACCCTGCCCTGGCTTCTGCTGCTGACCCTGCTGGGCGGCGTCGGCGCCGCCCTGATGGGGCCGACCTGGCAGTCGATCGTGCCCGAGCTGGTGCCGCGCGAGCAGCTGCGCGATGCGGTGGCATTGAACTCGCTGGGAGTCAACGTCGCCCGCGCGCTGGGGCCTGCGGCCGGGGGGCTGCTGCTGGGGCTGGCCGGCGCCCCCGTTACCTACGGCACCGACGTCCTCAGCTATCTGATGGTGATTACCGCGCTGCTGTGGTGGCGACGCCCGGCGCCGGGTCCCGATCCGATGGCCGAGCAGTTCGCCAGCGCGCTGCGCGCCGGCCTGCGCTACACCCGCGCCAGCCCCGAGCTGCATCGCGTGCTGCTGCGTGCCGTGCTGTTCTTCGCCAGCGCCAGCGCGGTCTGGGCCTTGCTGCCCCTGGTGGCTCGCGAGCTGCTGCGCGGAGACGCCAGCTTCTACGGCCTGCTGCTTGGTGCTGTGGGCCTGGGCGCGATCGCCGGTGCGCTGATGCTGCCGCGGCTGCGCGCTCGCCTGGATTCCGATGGTTTGCTCCTGGCGGCCGGCCTCAGTGCCGCTGCGGTGCTGGCCCTGCTGGCCTTGGCACCGCCGAAAGCCCTGGCCCTGGCGCTGATGGCCCTGCTGGGCATGGCCTGGATCGTGGCGCTGACCACGCTGGGCGGCGCAGCCCAGGCCATCCTGCCGAACTGGGTGCGCGGTCGGGGGCTGGCGGTCTACCTGACCGTGTTCAACGGCGCACTGACCCTGGGCAGCCTGGCCTGGGGCGCGGTGGCGCAATGGAGCGGCATCCCCGCCGCGCTGCTGATCGCGGCCGCCAGCCTGGCAATCAGCTCCATGGTGGCGCGGGCCTGGGCCCTGCCGCGCAGCGAGGCCGATCCCCTGCCCTTCGTGCATTGGCCGGAACCTCCGCAGCCGGCGGCGGATGCCGAGATGGCGCGAGGGCCGGTGATCGTGCAGATCGAGTATCGCGTCGCCTCAGCCAACCGCCCTGCCTTCCTGCACAAGCTGCAGGAGCTGGCCCTGGTCCGGCGGCGCGACGGTGCCTCGGCCTGGGGCGTGGCCGAGGACCTGGAGAGGCCCGAGCTGCTGGTCGAATGGTTCATCGTCGAGTCCTGGGCCGAGCACCAGCGCCAGCACCGCCGCGGGTCGCACGCCGACGCGGACCTGCAGCAGACGCTGCGTCAATGGCACACTGGCGAGCAGGCACCGGCGGTGCGCCATCTGCTGGCGCTGTCTCCGGAGTGCAGGCACAAGGGGCCATGAACCACGGTGCCGGCTGGTATCGACTGCGCAGCTAGCGGCCCCGCCTTTAGATGACCGCCTTACGACGGCACGGGTGGTCAGCCGAGTTGGCATCAGCACCGGAGCTGATCTAGCTTTCCAGGCGCACCAAGCCACGTTCGACCGCGATGTTGGCTGCCTCGGTTCGGGTCGCGGCGCCGAGCTTACCCATCAGACCCTTCATATGCGCCTTGATCGTGCCCAGCGACACCTCCAGCGCCAGGGCGATTGCCTTGTTGCCCTTGCCGCGCACCACCAGCGCGAGCACCTGCTGTTCGCGCTGGGTCAGCGCCGAGCGAGCCATGCTGTCGGCGATGCGCCGAGCGGCGGTGGCACTCAGGTAGCGTGAGCCACGGGCCAACTGGCGCAGACCACACAGGAACTCCGGCACCTCACAGCCCTGGGCCAGATACCCGTCGACGCCCGCCTCGAGAGCTCGGCGCACCTCATGCTCTCGCTCCTGGCTGGTGACGATCAGCACCCGGGCCTGCCAAACACCACGCGGGCGGTGCCTCGCTTCAACCGCCAGCTGCAGCCCGCGCACATAGTCGGCCACCACGATCTGCGAGCCCCCCCGCGAGTCGACCAGGTCGAAGTCGGACTGCTGGCTCAACGCGGCACTCAGCCCGAGCGCGACCAAGGGCTCGGCATGCTCGATGGCCACGCGTATGCGCGCCGGTGCTGCGACTTGTTGCATGGCGATGCTCCCTGTGATTGCTGCTATGGCGGCGATGCTAGGGTCACGGGAAGCGTCGCCACAGACCCGCCCCAGCGAGTGCGAGATCACCCGAAAGAGTGAGCTTCAGACCGCTAAAGTCCGGCAAGCTCCCCTCCTCCACTCCCTCCATCATGCAGCGCGCCTCTTCCGGATACTCTCCACCTGCCGCGGCCTTGGGCGCCACCCTCGCCACGAGGCCGTGATGCGCGTTGTCCGGCATTGGCTCCTCCTTCTACTGCTGGCTGCCGGCGGCGCCCAGGCGGCGCCACCGTCACTGGCCGAGTTCTCGCACCAGGCTTGGACCGTGGAGGAAGGCGCGCCTGCCGATGTGTGGACATTGGCCCAGGCACCATCCGCCTATCTGTGGCTCGGCACGGGGCTGGGGCTGTATCGCTTCGACGGCGTACGCTTCGATCGCTATCCGCTGCGCGAAGGGCAGCGGCTGAGATCGACCAATATCAACGCGCTGCTAGTCCTGCCCAGTGGCGACATCTGGGTCGGGCTCTTCTCCGGAGGCGTGGTTCGCCTCAGGGATGGCATGGTTGCCGCCTTCGGCCAGCAGGAGGGCTTGCCGGGTGGCCGTGTGCTGCGCCTGGCGCAGACCCCGGACGGCGCCCTGTGGGCCGCCGCCGAGCAAGGGCTCGCGCGTTTTGACGGCCGGCGATGGCAGCGCATCGGCACCGGCTGGAACTATCCGGACGCCGGCGCCGATTATGTCTTTGCCGATAGCCAAGGCCGGCTATGGGTGGCCGGGCGGGAGCACCTGGCTTGGTTGCCGCCCCATAGCCAGCGCTTCGAGGTCCGGCACGAGAAGATCTCTCGATTTGCTGTTCTGGCCGAAGAACCCGGCGGACGCATCTGGCTATCAGACTCACGCAGTGGTACCCGCCCCTTGAGCGACAAGCCGATGCCGCCCTCGCCACTCCCAGAGAACGACCACCAGCCGTTTGCCCGAGCCAAGCAGCTGCTGTTCTCCGCGGATGGCAGCCTGTGGTTGAGTGAGGCTGGAGTAGGTGTGCGCCGGCTCGGCACGCCGGCAGCGATTCCAGCAGGCCGCAGTCTCAACGCATCCGACGGGCTGGAGACATTCACGCCCCGGCAAGGCTTGCCCTCTGCGGTTGCTGTGCCTTTGCTACAGACCGCAGAAGGCGAGGTCTGGGTCGGCACCAACAATGGTCTGTCCAGCTTCCGGCGGCAACGCCTGAAGACCGTCGGAGAGCTCTCCGGCGCGCAACGCCATGGATTCGTGTTGGCGCTGCAGGCCGACGGTGTGCTGGCGTCGCACAGCGCTCAGGCGTTGCTGCTTGACCCACCGCATGCACCGACACCGCAGCCGGCTCGCGAACGACTACGGTTCGCGCTGCGGGCCCCGGATGGCGCGCTTTGGCAGGTCGATGCCAAAGGCATCTGGCGGGAGCACCAGGGGCTCCGCCAGCGCATGGGAAGCGACTTGGCGGAGGGCCTCCTCAATGTCCTTGCCCTGGCACCGGACCGGCAAGGCGGCGCCTGGCTATCGATCAGCGGTCGGGGCGTGTTCTACGTCGGTCCGACGGGATCGCTGCGCGAAGCACGCGTCGAAGGTAGCGGCGCAAGCTCACCGACCGTCATCACGATCGGGCCGGACGAGACGGTCTGGTTCGGTTATGACGACGAGGCCGTTCAGCTCTCGCCGGATCGCAAGCAGTTGCGTCGTTATGGCAGCGGCGAAGGTCTGCTGACCGGAAGAACCACGGCCATCCACAGCGGCTCGGCCGGCGTTTTTGTGGCTGGGGAAGCCGGATTGGCTCGCTTGGAGGGCTCGCGCTTCAGCACGTTGTCGGCAGAGAGGGATGACAGCTTCGGACACATCAGCGGCATCGTCGAATCCGCGGATGGCAATCTCTGGCTCAACGGCGGGCGAGGCATCGTGCAGCTGCAAGCCGCTGACATTCCGGCGCTGTTTGCGGGCGCGCACGCCAAGCTGAACTACCGCTTGCTCAACTGGCGGGATGGCCTGCCAGGGATCGCCTTGCAAGCCTACCCGAGTCCGACGGCGCTGCGTGATCGGCGGGGTCGACTGTGGTTTGCGACCAATCGCGGCATTGCATGGCTGCATCCGGCCACCTTAACGCGCTACGAAAGTCCCCCTGCCGTAGAAGTGCAACACCTGCGGGTCGGGGATCGGGTGTATCGCCCGGATCCCCGGCTGGCTCTGGAGCCGGGCACTCAGAACATCGCGATTCGCTATACGGCGTTGACTCCGGCCGACGCGGACCGGATGAGGTTCCGGTATCGGCTTGAGGGCGTTGACGACGACTGGCAAGACGCCGACTTCAGGCGGGAAGCCACCTATGCCAACCTCGGCCCCGGCGACTATCGCTTCCGCGTGATCGCAGCGAACAGCGACGGCGTCTGGAGCAAGGACGCCGCCGAAATCAGTTTCACCCTTCCACCGACCCTGGTTCAGAGCCGTCCGTTCATCGCAGCCTGCGTCGCACTGCTGCTGGCCATGGCCTGGGCAACCTACCGGCTGCGCGCTCGCAACATAGCGGCTCGCGTGCGCCTTCGGCTTGAGGCGCTTCATGGTGAACGGGAGCGGATCGCGCGCGAACTGCATGACACGCTTCTGCAAGGCACGCAGGGCCTCATCGTGCATGTGCAGGGCCTGATTTCGCGCCTGCCGGAGCACGAGCCGGTGCGAAAGAGGATCGAGGAGGTTCTGGATCGCGCCGACGAAGTGGTGCTGGAAGCCAGGGAGCGCGTGCTGGACCTGCGCGCCACGGCCCTGGACGGCGTGCTCTTGGCCGAACGCCTTGCCCAGGCGGGGCGCGACATGGCGGAGGGGCGGGATACGGTTTTCCGGCAGGTCAGCCTCGGTGATCCCCGCCCCTTGCAGCGAATCGCCAGCGACGAGCTGTACAGCCTTGCGCGCGAGGCGCTGACCAACGCATTTCGGCATGCGCAGCCCCGCCAGGTTGAAATCGAGATCGCCTTCCATAGCAAGGAACTGGTGCTGCGCATCCGCGATGATGGCGTCGGCATGTCGCCGGAGCAGCTGGTGCCTGGCGCCCGCCCCGGGCACTGGGGATTGGCAGGTATGCACGAGAGGGCCCACCTCCTCGGAGCTCGCCTCAGCGTAACCAGCCGCCCACATGCCGGTACCGAAGTCGAGTGCCGGGTGCCTGCAGCCGCTGTCTACCTTGATGGCTATGAAAAGCCATCAGGCAATGAACTGCCAGGCCACCGGACATCGGGCCGTCGCAGGGAGGAGAAAAGACCGTGACCCCATCTGTCAACGACACCAAGATCCGCGTACTGGCGGTGGACGACCATCCGCTGATGCGCCAGGGCATTGCAGCCTTGCTGGCAGCACAGGACGACATGCTTCTCGTCGGCGAGGCGGCCGATGGCCATGAAGCCATCAACAGCTTTGACAGCCTGCATCCCGATGTCATCTTGATGGACCTGCAGATGCCCGAGCTGGATGGAACATCTGCCATCCAACGTTTGATCTCTCGTCATCCACAAGCGCGGATCTTGGTGCTCACGACCTACAAGGGTGATGCGCAAGCCCGCCGGGCCTTCGAAGCCGGTGCCTGCGGCTACCTGCTGAAGAACGCGATACGGCGCGACTTGGTCGACGCCATCCGAAGCATTCACGCGGGCCGGCGCCATGTGCCGCTCGAGGTGGCGGCGGCGTTGGGCGAGTACGCGATGGCCGATCAACTCTCGGCGCGGGAAACCGATGTGCTGCGCCAGCTCTGTCACGAAGGGGGATCCAACAAGCGGATCGGTGACGCACTGGGGATGTCCGAAGATACGGTCAAGAGCCACATGAAGAACATCCTGCTGAAGCTGGATGCTTCGGACAGGACCCAGGCCGTGGTGATCGCACTGCGGCGCGGCATCCTGGACCTGTGGAGCTCGCCCTAAAGAGGGGGCAAACACTCAGGGATCGGCAAAGACGCGCTGAGGAAGATCGCCACTGACGGCCGGAGGTTGCCTGCGGTATGCCACCGATCGAAAGTGCACCACCAAGGTGTCCGGCCGGCCCTTGCCTGAACGCAGTGAACTCGGCTGGTTCGCTAGGACTAGCGTGACGCCGGGGCGCGACAACAATGTTCAAAGGGATTAAGTTGCGCCATCAGGAGGATCAGAAAGACCGCATGCGGCATTGCAAATTCTCGCCGGGTACGGAATCTTCCTACCGGGTCAATATCAGCAGCACGTCCGAGTACCAGGCCAGGTTGAGCCCCAGGGAGGCGTCGCGCCGCGTGTCGCGCGATGCCATGTCCATGCGGGAGGCGTGCACACCCAGCAGCTGCCAGGGCAGGTCGCACTCGCCGTACGGATCGTGCCGCACCACCGGCGCGCCACTGCTGCCGCTATGCATGGGGGCATCGGTGACAAAGCAACCCTGGCCTTGGAAACGCACGCCAAAGGCCGAAGCCACCACCGCACCGCGCGCCACCGGCAGGTGGTGCAGGGTATCGTGAAAGCCCAGCGGGAATCCCACCACCAGCAATGGCTGGCCCAGACGCACGGCATCCATCTGCACCTGGATGTGGCTGGGGGTGAAAGCAAAGAGCCGCGGATGCCGCGGCATGAGCATCGATGGGACCTCCACTGCGGCCACGTCCACGTCGCCACCGCTGTCGGTGGCCTGGCGCCATAGCGGAATGCCCTTGTCATAGAGCGGCAGCGACACGCCATATTGCCGGGTCAGGTCCGCGCCGGCAGCGTG
The DNA here is from genome assembly GCF_015624425.1 of Roseateles sp. DAIF2. Lineage (NCBI taxonomy): Bacteria > Pseudomonadati > Pseudomonadota > Betaproteobacteria > Burkholderiales > Sphaerotilaceae > Roseateles > Roseateles sp. DAIF2. Next base: position 3,207,642 of record NZ_CP049919.1, read on the forward strand.
CAAGGCAAACTCGATGCGCTGAGGCTTGTGCTCTGCGGCCAGGTCCAGCAGCACATGGCGGCTGGTGATCAGGAACAGACGCACGCCGTGCCGGAAGAAGAAGCCGCTGGCCGCCGTCAGGGCCTGGGGGCCGATGAAGGTGTTCACGCGGGTACAGGCAAGCAGCAGGGACTCCACATGGTGGGGCTGAGGCTGAGGCGTATCCATGGGTCGGCGTCCGCATGAACCCCGCTGTTGAAGTTGCCGGCCGTAACCGCCCATGTTCCTGTGCCTCGTCACCCGGGCCTCGATGCCCGAGTCGACGACGCCAAGACAGGCGTGGCCAGCCATCCAGGCCAAGCCAGTGACCGCCCCGGGGGGCAGGGATAGGCCCGGTCATGGCCGGCGGCTCGTTCGCGTCAACGTCTCAGAGCGCGCACCAGCAGCGCCAGCAGCAGGCCGGTGCCCGTCGCGATCAGCACCGAACGCACCGGATGAGTACGGACATGCGCGGACGCACCGTCTCGCCAGGTTTCGGCCAGGTCGCGCATGTGCTCAACGCTGCGTTGCGCCGCATCCCCGGCCTTGGTCATGAGCTTACGAACCGCTTCGCTGCCATGCGCGGCAGCCGGATTCAGTTCGCCATCGACGATCTGCGTCACTGGCGTCGGAGTGTCTTGCAGGTCTGAACGGTTCATAGTGGTTTCCCATTGAAAACGAATTGGCGCCGCCGGCCGCAAATACAGACTGCGGGACGAACGCGGCTCGATCACTTGAGCCGGGCTCGTGGAACCAGCGGCAGCACCATCCTGCATCGAGCGGAAGGCGTAGTCGGTGCGCTACCCAACATTGCGGGCGAACCGGCTGGCAGAACGGCCCGAGGCGCATCAGACCGACCTGCCGGAGCATGGCTGCCTCAGTCGGATTGCCTCGGTGCGGTATCGCACCGACAACGGCCGACGATCAGAAGGACTCTGTCCTCGGACTGACGCGCGGGACGGTTTCTTGATGCCCGTGACAGCGGTCGCAGCGCGCATGCAGGATGAGCGAAATCGGTGCCTGCGCACACACGCAAGGAATGCCATGAACATCCCGATCGAAACCAAGCCCGCACTATGGGGTGCGGCCGCTGGCGCTGTGGCGCTGGCCGTCATCGGCTTCACTTGGGGAGGCTGGACGACCGGCAGCCGCTCCGAAGCCCTTGCTCAAGCGCGCGCCAACGATGCGGTCGTGACCGCACTCGCGCCGGTTTGCACGGAGAGATTCGAGCGCGCCAGCGACGTCGAGGTCCAGCGCGTAGCGCTGCTGAAGACCGAGGTCTGGTCGCAGGGCGATTTCGTTGAAAAGGGCGGCTGGGCCGCCGGCTCGACCGCCGGCAATCCGCCCTACCTCACCGCCGTGGCCAACGCCTGCGCAGCCCTGCTGGTCAAGGCGGCTCAACCCCTCACCAGGAGCCCATGATGTCCAAAGGCCAACGGGGCAACAAGGAAGCCAAGAAGCCCAAGCAACCCAAGCAGCTCGAGAAGAAGGCTGCACCCAGGCCCTATGTTCCGATCGTCGGCAAACGCCCGCCCGGCGCTGGCTGATGACCGGCCGGCTCAGCGGGGCATGGAGGTCGCAACGGTGATCACCAAGGCCTGCACGCCGGCGCTGCTGGTCGGCCTCTCCTGCAGGTAACGCTGCAGGCAGGTTTCGCGCAGCGGGTGATTCGCCAAGGTCCGACAGCGCCAGGTGGCCTCGGCAAGCAGGCTGCTGGCGCGGCGTTCCGCATCACCCTGGCGTACGCCCTCCCGCACGACCGCCCCGAAGGCGGTCAACAGGCCGAGCGCGCCGATTGCACCAAGCACACCGGTCAGAAGCGCCGTGGCCATGGACCACTTCCTCGGTTCAATCGGGCAGTGAAGATGTTGATGGCCCGCCCGGCCCGCTGGGCGCGGGCCGGCGGTCTCGCATCACGGCCGCACGATGATCTGGTTCTTCACCTGCTTCACGCCGGCCACCTTCCAGGTCAGGCCTTCGGCCATGGTTCTTTCATTCTGGCTCTTGGCGAAGCCCGACAGCATCACGGTGCCATTGAGCGTTTCGACGCTGATGGCCGAGGCGTCAACGCCGCGGTCATCGACAAAGCGGCTCTTCACCGCGGTGGTGATGGCGCTGTCGTCGAGATAGGACCCCACGCTTTCCTGGCCGCGCGTGACGGCGCAACCGACCGTACTCAAGAGGGCGGCGGCGCTCAGCGCTGCGATGACGATCTGACGGGTGACGTTCATGGCAATACTCCTAGGGATGAATGATGTGCTGTTCCGGCGGCCTCAATCGGCCAGCCAGCCCTTCAACTCGTCGGCATGCTGCTGCTCCTCAGCCAGGATGTCTTCGAGCAGGCGCCGGGTGCTGGCGTCCTTGCCGCCGATCAGGGTGATCAGCTGGCTATAGATTTCGATGGCCACGCGTTCGGCCACCAGGTTCGCGCCCAGCATCGCGCGCAGATCCAGCGAGGCGTCGTACAGGGCATGGCTGCGCCGGCTCAATGTGTCCGGCGAGAAGTCCGGTACGCCGCCGAGCTGCACGATGCGTCGCGCCAGGCGGTCGGCGTGCACGATCTCGACCTGCGCATGGGCCAGGAACTCCTCGGCAATCTTGGGCGAGGCCAGCCCATGGGCAGTGAAATGGTGGCGCTTGTAGCGCAATGCGCAGACCAGCTCGGTGGCCAGCGCATCATTGAGCAAGCGGATCAGATCCTCGCGCCAAGCTCCGGCTTGCAATGGCATGCCGCGCGGCGGATCCGGGCAAAGGCGGGCCTCTTCGATGGCATGGCTATCCAGGCGCAGGTGCGAAGGATCGTCCTGCAGGTCCTGCTGTCGAGGGGGGGCGTTCATTAGCTGGTCGTTCATTGCATGTCCTTGCGGGGCGTGGTTGGAATCTTGAGCCCGCTGACGAGGACAGTCGGTGCGTCAACGCACCGACCGCAATGCGTCCTGCGCCCAGGCTGCTCGGGCAACTCCCCAGGAGACCCCTGATGAAATCATCCCATCGCCTCTTCACCCCGAGCCCGCTCGCCGCAGCCCTGCTGTCCGTTTGCGCGGCCCTCGGCGCCTGCAGCTCCATGCCTGCCGACAATGCCCTGCTGGTCGAAGCCCGCGGCAACTACCGGCAGACCATGAACGATCCGCAGACCCGCGAACTCGCCGCGCCCGAGCTGCGTCAGGCCGGCACCGCGCTGGCATTGGCCGACGCCGCCTGGCAGCGCGACGATCCGCCCGCCACCGTGACCCAGCTGGCCCACCTGGCCAAGCAGCAGACCGCGCTGGCGCAGGAGACCGCCCGCCGCCGGGCCGCCGAGCTGTCCAGCCTGCGCGCCCAAGCCGAGAGCGACCGGCTGCGCCTGGCCGCCCGGACCAGCGAAGTCGATGCCGCCCGCGTGACGGCCGGCCTGGCCCAGAACCAGGCCCAGGCGGCCCTGCAGCAGAACGATGCCGCCCAGGCGCGCAACCGGCTGCTGGAAAGCTGGTTGCGTGACATGAACGCCAAACAGACCGAGCGCGGTCCGGTGATCACGATCGGCGACCTGCTGTTCGACAGCAACCGTTCGGAGCTCCGCCCCGAGGGCCTGCGCAGCATTGACAAGCTGGTCGACTTCATGACCCAGTACCCGCAACGTCGCGCCCTGATCGAGGGCTTCACCGACGACCAGGGCGGCAGTGGCGCCAACCATGCCCTGTCGGACCGGCGCGCCGACGCGGTGCGCATGGCCCTGGTGGGCCGCGGCATCGGTCGCGACCGGCTGGACACCCGGGGCTATGGCGAGGACCATCCCGTGGCCGGCAACGACAGCCAGGACGGCCGCCGACAGAACCGCCGCGTCGAGATCCTGCTGTCCGATGACAGGGGGCAACTCCTCCCCCGCTAGCGCGGTAGTATCGGCATCAGTCACCCAGCGGCATCACGAAGCAGCTCAGCGGTGCCCGCAAGGCCGGCCAGGCCAGCACCTGGCCGGGGCGCAGCAGCTGCGCGTTCTCGCTCTCCATCAGCGCCAGCGTCTCGCCGGGCGTGCCTCGCAGCAGGACGAAACGCAGTTCCCGCCCCGCCCTGCGCAGGCTCAGCTCGGCGCGCGGCCATTGCGTCGGCAGGCAGGGCGCGAAGCTCAACGATTCGGCTTCCAGGCGCAGGCCAAAAATCGACTCCAAGGCGGCTCGGTGCAGCCATGCCGCCGCGCCCGTGTACCAGCTCCACCCGCCTCTGCCCACATAGGGCTGGGCGCTGCAGATGTCACCCGCCATGACATAGGGCTCCAGCCCGTAGACCGCGCCCTGGGTCGGATCGGCGCTGCGATGCGCCGGGCTCAGCAGGCAGAAATAGCGATAGGCCAGATCGCAATCGCCGCTGCCGATCAGGCTGTGCCGAGCCAGCCGTGCCTGGGCCATCAGGGCCCAGACCCCGGCGTGGCTGTACTGCCCGCCGTTCTCGCGCACGCCGGCGGGATAGGCCTGGATGTAGCCGGCTTCGGGTCGCGCCGAGACCAGGGGCGGATGCAGCAGCCGTATCAAGCCGGCCGCGGGGTCGACCAGTTCGGCCTCCACCGCGGCCATGGCCTGCTGCTGGCGCTCCGGCGGCGCCAAGCCCGACAGCGCGGACCAGGCCTGGGCAATCAGATCGATGCGCGCCTCGGTGTTGGCGCCAGCGCCCAGCGGGCTGCCATCGTCGAAGAAGGCACGCCGGTACCAGCGACCATCCCAGGCCGGTCCCTCAAGCGCCGCCTGCCAGCCCGCGGCCGCCCTCGCCCAGCGCTGGGCCCGCGCCGCCTCGCCGCGCGCCACCGCCAGCGGCGTGAAGTCGGCCACCAAGCGCCCCAGCAGCCAGGCAAGCCAGACCGATTCGCCCCGCCCCTCATGGCCGACCCGGTTCATGCCATCGTTCCAGTCGCCGCCGCCGATCAGCGGCAGGCCATGCACCCCCACGCCCAGGCTGCAATCGACCGCGCGCGCTGCATGCTCGTAGACGCTGGCGCGCCCCTCGCTGGCCCGGGGGGTCTCGTACAGATCCTCCGCCCCTTCGGGCACCGGCGCGCCCTCGACAAAGGGGCACAGCTCACCCAGCAGCCCGGCGTCACCCGTGGCGCGCAAGTAGTGGATGCAGGCCCAGGGCAACCACAGCCGGTCGTCGGAGCAATGGCTGCGCACGCCGGCCCCGCCGGGGGCATGCCACCAATGCTGAACATCGCCTTCGGGATACTGGCGCGAGGCGCACAGCAGGATCTGCTCGCGCAGCAGACGCGGCGCGGCCCAGCTCAGGGCCAGGCAATCCTGCAGCTGATCGCGGAACCCGGTGGCACCGCCGGCCTGGTAGAAGCCTGCCCGGGCCCAGAGCCGGCAGGCCACGGTCTGGTAGAGCAGCCAGCGGTTGACCAGCGCATCGAACAGCGGATCGGGCGTCGATACCGTCGTCGCATTCAGCAGCTCATCCCATTGCGCCCGCGCCAGAACCAGTCGCTCGCCCGGCGGCCGCAGTGCCGATTCGGCCGCCAGCTGTCGTGCCGCGGCCGGACTGTCCGCATGGCCCAGCAAGAACACACGCTCGGCGGAGTCGCCCGGCGCCAGGTTCAGGCGGGTCGCCAGCGCAGCGCAGGGGTCCAGGCCTGCCGCCCGCTGCTGCCCGAAATGATCCGGCAGTTGCAATCGGCCACGCGCATCAAAACACTCGCGCCGGTCGCAGCTCCAGTCGGCGTCCTCATCCGCCTCGCCGGGCGCCAGCGCGAGAAAGGCGGTGGCGCCGCCGAAACCGCCCGCCTGCTCGCAGCGCGTTGCCAGCAGCGCCTGCAATCGGCCGACAGGCAGGCGCTGACAGTACAGGGCCGTTGCCAGGTCGGCACGCTCGCCACGCCCGGCACCCAGCTGCCATTCGACCAGCCCTATCAGGCGCAGCCGTCGCCTGCGCTTGCCATGGTTTCTCAGCAGCAGCTGCACCTGCTTGAGCGCCGTCACCGGATCGACGCACCAGGTGGCGCTCAACACCAGCCCCCCGCTGTCATGGGTGATCCGGCTGTAGCCCTGGCCATGGGCAACGCGATAACGCAAGGCACCATCGCCCCAGGCCGAAGGGGCGACGCTCCAGCATTCGCGCGTCTCCAGGTCCTGCACCAGAAAATGCTCGGAAGGCGGGTCGGCGACCGGGTCGTTGGACCAGGCGGTCAGCGCATGCAGCCGGCTGTTCTGCGCCCAACTGCCGCCCCCGCCGCTTTCGGACAGATGGGCGCCGAAACCGGGGTTCGCCAGCACATTGATCCAGGGCCGTGGCGGCCGCATGCCGGGACCGACGTTGAAGCGGAACTCGCCGCTGTCCCGCTCGAAGCGCCCCACCGGCGCCAGAGTGGCTTGCCGCGCCGACACGGCCCGCCCGACCAGCGTGGTCGCGCCCTCCTCGCGCCGCTCCAGCGCCTGTTCGTGCCAATCGGTCCAGGCCTGGACCTGTCGCAGGAACGGGCGGCCATCGGCATGGAAGTGCAGGCGCGCCAGCCGGTGCAAGGTTTCCAGCTCGCTCGCATCGAGGCTGCTGGCATCGAGCACGACAAAGGCGGTGGCCTCGGGGGCATCGGCCTGATGCCGCTCCCGCAGCGCGGCCAGCTCGCGCTGCAGACTCATCTGGTAGGAGGCCGGCTCGGCATTCAGCACCACCAGATCGCAGGCCACCCCACCCCAGGCCCACAAACGCAAGGCCTGGGCCAGGCTTCGCAGCAAGCTCAAGCCCTGCATCGCGCCGGCACTGACCAGCACGATGGGCCGCTCGCCCGAAAGCCCGAACCGCCACAGCAGGCGCCGGTCGCTGCGCATCTCGGGCGCCTCGCGCTGCGGGCGCGCCAGGGTCAGCAGCAGCGCCGTGCTGAGGCTCTGCACCGCGGCGAAATGCTCGGCCCCGATCTTCAGCCCGCGCAACTGGATGCCGGCCAGCGTGGCCGACATCAACGAGGCGCGTTCGATATGGCTGGGCTGGCGGTACTTGTCGATCACCGCCTGCAGCAGCTCAGCCGATCCGGCCGCCGCGGTGGCAAAGGTGAGCAAGGCCTTGGCCTGCGGCGCAATGCGCAGCGTCAGCGCCAATGCGCAGATCGGATCCAGCCCGGTGATCAGCTCACCGGCCACCGGTGGCATCAAATCACCGACCGGCTCGTGCGGCGCGCGGTTGCGGCCCAACCAATGCTCGCGCTGGGTCTGCAGGCGGACCGCCAGCGGTGCCGGTTCGGCGGCGGCGACGAAATGCGCGGCCAGCAAGCCGGCCTCGGCGGCGCGGCGCGGCCGGCGCTCGAACAGCAAAGCCTGCTGGGTGGCCAGCCATTCGGCTCGCATGAATAGGTTGCTGAAGGCCGGATGCGCCTCGTCCGCACCCGCCATCGCCAGGGTGGGTTCCAGCACCGAGATCAGTTCCAGTTCCAGCACCTCGTCGCCCAGGTTGCGCAGCTCCACCTGGCGGAACTCCAGATCGTCCTCGGGGCTGACCCAGACCGTCAGCTGGGTTTGCAATCCAGACCAGCCGGCAGTCAGGCAGACCCGGTCGGCATGGAAGACGCAGCGGTAGTCCGCCGCGTTGTCCGGCGCCGGATGCTGGCTCAAGGAAACCAGGGCCGCGCCGGGTCGCGGGCGCAGGAAGAAGAAATGCCCCCAGGCGTCCCGCAATGCATCGTCGCGCCAGCGGGTCAGGTCCTGCATGCCCCAGCGACTCCAGCCGGCACCGTTGGGGCGTAGCGCGACACGGTATCGACCATTGGAGAGCAGATGGCTGGGTTCGACCGCGCTCATGCCCGGCCGCAGCTCGCGCCGCTGGCCCGGCCCGGGGCGCTGCTTCGCCAGCGGCGTCCCCGCAAGCACCGGCAGGCGCAGATGAGCAATCTCGCGCGGCACGCGCTCATGCAGCAGCGATAGCACCGCTTGGAGATGCGGATTCGCCATGGCCCAGCGCTGGGCGACCCCGTCCAGCAGCACATTGGCCAGGGCCACCAGGCTCATGCCTTGGTGATGCGCCATGAAGGTGGCCACCGGGGTGCAGGGTTCGCCGGTCTGCTGGCGTTCGGGCGTGAAATCCAGCGCCTCGATGAAGCCGAAGCGGCCGCGCGCGCCCAGCGCCTGCAGCGTCGAGAAATTGCGGCACGCGAGATCCGGCGCAATCTGCGCCGCCAAGGCGGTCGCATAGGGTGCGATCACCAGCTCTTCCGGTGGACTGCGCCGCAACGCCAGGCGCGGCACGCCTTGCGGCGCGTACTGGTAGGCCAGGCTCTGATCGCGTCCGGCGTAGGCGGACTCGGAGATGCCCCAGGGCAGCCCATGCGCCCGGGCAAAGTCGATCTGTTCGCGCAACGCGGCGCGCCCCGACTCTTCCAGCAGGCTGCCCCACGGTTCCGCCAGCACCAGTCCCGGCATCAGGTACTCGAACATCGAGCCCGACCAGGAGCGCAGGCAGGCCCATGTGCCCACCGCATGCAAGGGCCGGCCCAACGCGGTCCAATGGCTCACCGGCAACTGGCCATGCGCGATCGCCAGCAGGCTGGCCAGGCGCGACTCCGACGCCAGCAGGTCGTAGCAGGCCGCATCGAGTTGCTGCTCCATGACCCGATAGCCAATGTGCAGCAGATGGCGCCTGGGGTGATAGAGGAATGCGAAATCGGCCTCGCGCGCCAAGGCCTCGGCGCGCGCCGCGATGGCCAGCAGGCGGGTCCCCAGGTCGGCATGTTCCGGCGCCAGGGCACGGCAGGCCTGGGCCACGGCGAGCAGATGACCGCAAAGATTGCCGCTGTCCACGCTGGAGACATACAGCGGCAGCAGGGCCGCGCCCGTCTGGGTGTCGTACCAGTTGAGGAAATGCCCGCGATGACGCTGCAGCCCGGCCATGCTGGCCAAAGTGGCCTCCAGCCGCTCCACCAGTTCGGCGGCGGCGATCCAGCCGAAGGCCTGTGCACAGGCTGCGCTGAGCAGGTACAGGCCGATGTTGGTGGGCGAGGTGCGATGCGCCAGCACCTCGACCGGCAACAGCTGCAGGTTGTCCGGTGGCAAATGGCGGTCCGCAGGGCCGATGCAATGCTCGAAGAAGCCCCAGGTGTCGAGTGCGATGCCTTGCAACTGCTCGCGATCCGCGGCCCGCAGCGGCCTGGGCGGGCGCCGCCCCCGGCCGGCCCAGGCCACCCACAGCGGCGCACCCGCCCACAGCAGCCCGAGCGCTGCCGCCGGCAGCAGGTAGGCCGCTGCGCTGGTCGCCAGCAGCAGAAGCACGGCCAGCAGCGGCACACGTCCATGGCGGCGCAGCAAGGCGAGCGGATGCGTGGACAAGGAGGACTGCACCGCGGCGGCCGTGGTCCATTGCAGCAGATGGCGGCGGCTGAAGAGCAGCCGGTAGAGCGTGCGAGCCACCGCATCCAAGGCCAAGCCCGCGAGGCCCGGCAGCATGGCCAGTTGCCACAGCCCTCCGGCCAGGGCGCGCGCCAGCTCCGCCAACGCCAGCTTGTAGAAATGGCGTCGAGCCAGGTCGACCCGCGCCGAGGTCAATCCCGCCAGCGCGCCCAGCGTCGGGCCCGCGCAGAAGGCCGCCATCACCAGGATCAGCGCCACCCAGGGCGCCATCAGCTGGCCGGCCAAGCTGAGCAGCAGCAGGCCCAGGCCGGCGGGCGCTACCAGCGAGCGGCGCAGATTGTCGAACAGCTTCCAGCGGTTGAGCGCCCCCAGCGGATAGCGGGCCGCTTGCAGCAGCAGGGGCAGCAGCTGCCAGTCGCCGCGCATCCAGCGGTGCAGGCGGGCGGCAGCCACATCGGGATGGGCCGGCGGCGCCTCGATCAGCGCCACGTCGCCAAGCCTCGCGCAACGCGCCAGTGCGCCCTCCAGCAGGTCGTGGCTCAGCACCTGATCGGCGGGCAACCGGTCTCCCAGCAACTGGTGCATGGCCTGCACCTGCAGCAAGCCCTTGCCGCTGTAGCTGCCTTCGCCGAACAGATCCTGGTAGATCTCCGAGCCGGCGGCGCTATAGGGATCGATGCCGGCCTGGCCGGCAAACAGTCGGTGATAGCCGGTGGCCTCGACCGGTGCCGGCAGCGGCATGACCAGGCGAGGCTGCAGGATGGCAAAACCGCCGCAAACGCTTCGCCCGTCGGCCGCGAGACGCGGCCGGTTGGCCGGATGCGCCGCCGCCCCGACCAGATCGCGCAGCGTGCCGGGCGGCAGCCAGGTGTCGCTGTCCAGCGTGACGAGATAGCGGATGTCGGGGGCAAGGGTCGAGGCGGCCCCCAGATCCAGGAAGGCCCCCGTCGGCCCGCCGGCCAGTTGGGCGATCAGCTGCTCCAGCTTGCCGCGCTTGCGCTCCCAGCCGATCCAGCGCTGCTCGGTGATGCAGTAGCGCCGCTCGCGCTGCAGCAAGACGAACCGCGATGTGCCTGGCTGTGCCTCAGCACCGGCATTCAGCTCAGCCAGCGCCGCCAGTGCATGTTCGAGCAGCGGCGCATCGGCATCGAGCGCAGCGGCGTCGGCGTCGGTCCAATCGCCCAGCAGGGCGAACTGGGCTTCGTGCTCCGGATTGGCCAGTTGGTGCAGCAACAGGCGCCGACACAGCGCGTCGATCGTGGGTTTGTCGCTGAGCAAGGCCGGGATCACCACCAGGACCCGGTGGTCCGCCGGAATGCCGCCGGCCAGCGCCAGCCGTGGCAAGGGCACGGGACGCAGCGACTCGCTGATCAGTCGGTGCAGCAGGGCCACCACCGCCTCGGAGGCCGGCAGCAGCACCAGCAGCGCGGCGCCAGGCCAGGCCCACGCAGGCAAGACCTGCCCCCGTAGCAGCCATCCCGTGAGCACGAGGCTCAGCAGCGTCAGGGCCCCCAAATACAGAGGCAGCACACAGGGCTGCCAGCGGGACGCCCGGTTAGGCAGGCCAAGAGCACGCAGCAGCTCCGGCCGACCGGCATCCCGCAACCAGTAGCCGGGCGCCGCGGACGGCTCGTCGGCTGACGCGGCAGCACGCCGCATCAGGTCAAGCAACAGCCTGGCCACGGCCATCTCGCCGCGCCCACTGCGTCGCGCCAAATGTTCGATCGCATGCAGGCTCTGATCGCGCGTGTCGGCATGTTCGGCGGCGAACAGCGGCGCGCCCTGCAGAAGCCCGATCAGCGCGCTGCTGCGCGAAATCAACTCGGGCCAGTCCGCACCGGCAATGCGACGCAGCGAACCCACCGCATTGCTGACGCTGAGGTTATCCGCGGTCTGCTCTCGCTCCTGCTGGGCAAGCAGCGGTGCCGGATCGGGGAGCACGCGCCGCGCCCAGGCGCGCAGGCCGGTGCGCTCGGCGCCCTGCCCGTCCTGCAGGCTCAACCAGAGTTGAGCCAGGAAAACCGCATCGGTACCACGCCGCCGCAGCAGCTCCAGCAGCTCGTCCATCGCCGCCATGTCCCAGGCATCGCCGCGCTGGTAGCACAGGCGAGCCGCTTCGCGCGCGGCCTTGTGGGCGGCCAGCCGTTCCGCGAGCCGGCTCAGGCTCTCGACCAGCACCACACGCAGATTGGTGGGCAAGGCCCACATCTCGCCCAGGCTCAGTTCACGGGTTTGCTGATAGGCGCACAGAAACTGCTGCAGCAGGTCCTCGTCAAAGGCCCCGTCGGTATGGGCGACGAAGGCCCAGGCCACGCCGTAGATCCGCGGCAGGCCGGCCAGCGGCTCGTCCTGCAGTACCGGCAATGTGCGGAAATAGGGACGCGGCAGGGCTTCGCGGATGTCCTGGAGCTGGGACTCGATCAGGTGGAAATTGTCCAGCAGCCAATCGGCCGCCGGACTGTCCGTATCGCCGCTGCCGGCGGGTTCGACCATGTAGCGCTGGGCCGCATGCAGCATGCGCACATTGGCGCGCAGGCGTGGAAAGAAGCGGGTGCGATGCCAGCTCGCGGCGCCGGCGCGGTGTGTCTCACCCAGGCTGCGGGCATGCTCGGCAAAGCGCTGCGCACCGAAGATTTCGGCCCGGATTGGCGGTTGCAAAGGGCCGGCCGCTGCATCGAGCATCAGGTAGAGCGTCTGCGGCGCGTCGGGTATCAGGCGCCGCAGCATTGACACGCCACTCGATGCCCCCATGCTTCACAGCGCCGACCAGGCGACACCCAGCAGCACCAGCAGAAGTCCGGTGCTGACCAGGTGCGCGCGCACGAAGCCGTGCAGCAGTTCGGCCGCACAGCAGAGGGTGAACCAGCGTCGGCTGCAGCCGCAGCGCGCCAGCTGCTCACCCAGCTGCGAGAGCTCCTGCGTCAGGCCGCCGGTGTCGCAGGCATGGCAGGCGGTGATCCAGGGATTCAGGTTTGGCATGGCAGTCTCCGCCGCCATCGCACGCGGCGCTGGCGGATAACAGGGGTCGAAGGAACCGGCGGTGCGGCTGGGGGTGGCGTTCGGTCGGCGCGCGCTCAGTCCATCCCCCGCCGCGGCGCACTGCCGAACACATGGTCCCAGAAGCCGCTGCTGACGCCATAGCAGCGCGGCGCGGCGTGGCCGTGGTGTCGGGCATGCCAGCGCTTGCGCCTCAGCAGCCACGCGTTGCTGTCGGCCCGCCAGTGATGAGTGGCATGATGGATCAGGGTATAGACCAGGTAGCCGCTCAGCACACCGAGGGTCAGGGCCTGGGCGTTCCAGGCGCCGAGCAGCAACAGGGCTGGCAGGAACACCAGCAGGCCGATCAAGCCGCCGCTGAGCAGGGTCGGGGCGCAGATCAGCGCCGTCGGGCGCCGGTGATGATCGGCATGCCAGGCAGCAAAGGGTTGCAGCCCATGCAGCACAAAACGGTGCAGCACATATTCCAGCAGGCTCCAGCCGAGCAGGCCCAGCAGCACCAGGGCGAGCAGGATCGGGACGTCGATGCCCGAGCTCTCGAACAGCAAGCGCAGCCCGAGCAGCAGCACCGCGACACCGTAAAGCCCGATGTCGGCACGATAGGCCCAGCGGCTGTGTTCGAGGAAGAAGAAGTTCATGCCCTAAGCTAACGGCCTCGAAGCATGCTCATCTGTTCGCTAGCGAACACAGCAACAGCGCAAGCGTCGCCTATATTCTGATCATCGTCATCTCCGGGGACCTGCCGTGATATCGACAGAGGACCTGCGCAGCAATCAACTGCTCGCCCTGCTATCGCCCGAAGAGCGGGCGCATTGGTCGCCCCAGCTGGAAGTGGTCGACATGCCGCTGGGCCGGGTGCTGTACGAGTCCGGCCGGCCGCAAAGCCATGTGTACTTCCCGACCACCGCCATCGTCTCCCTGCTGTATGTGCTGGAGAACGGTGCCTCGGCCGAGATCGCGGTGGTCGGCAACGAAGGCTTGGTCGGCATCGCGCTGTTCATGGGCGGTGAGACCACACCCAGCCGTGCCGTCGTGCAGAGCGCCGGCCTTGGCTTGCGGCTGCGCGCGCAGGCCATGAAGGACGAGTTCAATCGCGCGGGCCCGGTGATGCATCTGCTGCTGCGCTACACCCAGGCCCTGATCACCCAGATGGCGCAGACCGCGGTGTGCAACCGCCACCATTCGCTGGACCAGCAGCTGTGCCGCTGGCTGCTGCTGAGCCTGGACCGGCTGCAGGGCAGCGAGCTGGTGATGACCCAGGAGCTGATCGCCAATATGCTGGGCGTGCGCCGCGAGGGCGTGACCGAGAGCGCGCTGAAGCTGCAGGCCGCCGGGCTGATCCGCTATGCCCGCGGCCACATCACCGTGCTGGACCGCGCCGGCCTGGAGGCGCGCGCCTGCGAATGCTATGCCGTGGTGCGTCAGGAGTACGCACGGCTGCTGCCCGCAAGCGCCGGCTGATCGGCGTCGCTTGGTGCGCCGGAGCACGGTAGTGCTGCCCCGGCGCGGTGCAGACTGCGGTCAGCCCCCCCCGGAGACCTGCGTGCCTGCTGCCCAGAATCACTTGATCGATCGGCTGCCGCGCCCCGACCGGCTGCGCCTGCTGGCCGCCTGCGAGCGGGTCCCGCTGCGGCCCTCGCAGATCCTGTGCCGCTCGGGCCAGGTGATCCGCCATGCCTACTTTCCCATCGGCGGCCTGATCTCCTTGCTGACCCGCGATGACGAGCAGCCCTCTATCGAAGTCGGCATGGTGGGCCGCGAGGGCATGTTGGGCATGTCCTTGGTGTTGGGCGTGGGCCGTGCGCCGCTTGGCGCCATGGTGCAGGGCGCGGGCGAGGCCTGGCGCCTGGCCGCCCCGGCGCTCAAGCGCGAGCTGCTGCTCAGCGCGGCGCTGCGGCGCTGCCTGAACCGCTATATCGCCATCTCCATGGCCGGCTTCGCGACCTCGGTCGGATGCCAGCATGCCCATCTGCTGGCCCCTCGCCTGGCGCGCTGGCTGCTGATGAGCCTGGACCGGGCCTCGGGGCGCGAGCTGCTGGTGACGCAAAGCTGGATTGCCCGCATGCTGGGCGTGCGCCGCGAGGGCGTCACGGAGATCGCCTTGAAGCTGCAGGCCGCCGGCCTGATCCGCTACGCCCGAGGACATATCACGGTGCTGGATCGCGGCGGTCTGGAGTCGCGGAGCTGCGGATGTTATGCGGCCAGCCGGCTGGAGTATGAGCGGCTGCTGCCCGGCCTGGCGCCAGCCAGCGCGCCGCTGCCGCCTGCGATCCCGGGCTAGGCCCGCTCAGGCCGGGACCGCGCCGGCGGCACGGTCATCGGGATCGCGCTGCGGGGCCGGTGCGTCGGCATGCATGGCGTCCCTCCGCATCTCGCCCGCCTTGGCAAAGAACACATGGCCGGCCCTCGAGCGTTTGGCCGCGTACATCGCCGCGTCGGCGCTGCGCATCAAGGTGGCGGCGGTGCTGCCGTCGGCGGGGTGGACGGCAATCCCGATGCTGGGCCGCACGCGCAGGCGCAGGTTCCCGATCTGCATGGGTGCGGCGATGGTCTCGTAGAGCTTGCGCGCCAGCCGGCTGAGCTCGGGCCGACTCACCGGCCCGCAGCGCAGGCAGGCGAACTCGTCGCCACCGAGCCGGCTCACCATGTCTTCGCTGCGCACCCGGCGGTCCAGCCGGCGCGCCACCACCTTGAGCATTTCATCGCCGATGTCGTGGCCATAGGCGTCATTGACGGGCTTGAAGTCGTCCAGGTCCAGATAGATGACGGCCAGCCGCGCTGGCTCGCCCGCCTCCAGGAGCGCGGTCGCATGGGTCAGGCGTTCGATGAAGAAGCGGCGGTTCGGCAAGGCGGTCAAGGCGTCATGCAGGGCCAGGTGCCGTGCCCTGCGCTCGCCATCCTGGGTGCAGGCCAGTTCCGCGCGGGCCGAGGTCAGCGCCGCCTGCGCCTCCCGGGCCAGCCGCTCCATCTGGTGGAGGCGCTCGAACTCGCGATCCAGCAAGGGCTGCAGCTGCGCCAAGGCGTCTAGGCATTGCCGCAGCCGCTCGTGCATCAGGGCTGGCGCCGGGGTGTTCTCTTCGCTCTGAGCGCAGCCACAGGCGCTCGCGCTCGCCTGCAGCTGGGTGTGGATGCCCGACAGCAGCGATTGCCAGACCTGCGGCGAGCGCTCATCGGCACCGCCGGGCAAGGAGGCAGTCATACGGGGGCGGCGGCCTTGCGCCTGCGCACGGCCGCACGGGCAGCCCCGCCGGGGCCCGGCATGACGGGGACGCCGCTGCCGACCTTCCCCGGCGGCGGTGAACCTTCCGATGTGAAGTCGGCTTCCTGCCGGCGCTGGTCCGGCGACGGTCTGGCCCGATGGACCACGGGCAACTCGGTACGCTTCATGAGGACCTTTCAAACGAACCCATCTCGGGGGCTGGTGCCGAAGTCTGGCGGCACGGTACATCGCCGTCCGTACGGCACCGCACAAACGCCCGCCCCATGCCGGCTGGGTGCGCTGGCGCACCGACCCCGCCGCGTTGATGCGCGCAGGATCCCGATCAGGTCACGGCCGAAGCGATGTCACCGCGACCCGCTGCGGCCGAAGAGTCCGTGGCGCTTCGGCCGGACCGCCCTG
This sequence comes from Roseateles sp. DAIF2, assembly GCF_015624425.1. Lineage (NCBI taxonomy): Bacteria > Pseudomonadati > Pseudomonadota > Betaproteobacteria > Burkholderiales > Sphaerotilaceae > Roseateles > Roseateles sp. DAIF2. The sequence goes on from NZ_CP049919.1 coordinate 3,223,566, forward strand.
CGCATCGAGAAGGAGCCTGACATGAACGTTATCGTGCTGATCGCCGCCGCGGCGCTCGCGGCGCTGGGGGCGCTGTTGTTTGCGCTGGACTACATCGGCTGGGGCCTGGCGCTCTGGGTCGGTGCCGCCGTTGTGTCCCAATCGGTCATCATGGCCGAGGTCTGGCGCGACCTGCGCGAGCGCCGGCCGACCGGCGCACGGCCATGGGCCGGGCCCTGGCATGCCGGCGATCTGGTCGCCAGCATCCAGCGGGTACTGGCCAAGCATTGAAGCTTTTACCGAGAAATGGGGGCTGTGCCGCACAGACCGGGAAACCAGCCGGGTCCATGCTGTGCGCAGCCCTCGTGACGCTGGAGATCACATGCAAGCGTTCTATCACCTTACTTCCGGATCGGTGCGCTTCTGGGTGCTCGTCGACCAGGCCCTCGTGGGAGCCAGCATCAGGAAGGAAACCCTGCACTACCGCTACAACCCCTACAGCCTGGACGACGACCCCTTGAGCACCTATCTGGCCCATGCCGCGGAGATTGACGAGATCGTGCGCCGCCGCGTCGCCGGCGGTTCACGCGAGCCGGTGATCGTGCGGGATCACGACATGCGGTGATGCAGCAGAGGCAACAGGGATCCCGCCTCCCCGGCGGGCAAGCAACACTCAGGATATGCCATGACCTCCCTCTCCTACCCTATCGGCAGCAATGATTGGTTGACCGCACAGCCACACGGGGGCAGCGCGCGAAGCCAGCTGATGCAACGTTATGCGATCAGTTTCAACGGCAGGCATTTCCAGTACCGCAGCTACCGGTACGAGCATCTGTCCGAAGCCGTCGCCTACGCGCGGCTGGAGCAGCATGCTGTGCCGGCGCTGCCGCCCGTGCGCGATCCCGAACCCTTCCTTGAAGTGGTCGAGAGGCCCACGCCGGCCCAACGCAGGGTCATGGAAAACCTTGGCATCAGCTATCGACTGGGTTACTACCGTTGGGGGCCCTACCGCTATGAACGCCTCGAAGACGCCATCGCTTACGCCTGGCAACACCAGTTCCCGACCGGTCTTCCAGTAGCGCTGGCCGGCGATGGCACACAACCCAGGCTTGAACCGGCCGGCGCTCGTGAGTTGGATCGAAGGAAGGCCGAGTAGTCATCGCGCGGCACAAGCACTCACGGATCAGGCCATCCGAGCCGCCGAGCCGCCGAGCCGCAACGCAGCCTGGGCGCTTTTCGAATCCTCATGGCCCGGCCAAGAAGGAAGATTGAACACATGCGGCAGTGTCTGCGCGGACCACCAGGACCATCGGCCCACACTGCGATGACGGTCTCCCTCCGCCCCGGCAGGTAGGCGATGTGATCGCCCCAAGAAGGCGATCGTGCGACAACGAACCGACCCGGGCCATCAAGAGGTGCAAGCTCCGCATCAAGTCACGGCCCAAGCATGCGGCCGAAGCACTGAGGGGCGCCAACCGTCCAAGCTCCGCCGTCCGTCCTCCAAAGGCCCGCATCATGAATGCCATCTCTCTGATTGTCGCAACCGTACTCACGAGCCTGGGGGCACTGTTCGCCTTGGACTGCATCGGCTGGGCCCCGACACTCTGGATCGGTGCCGCCGTTGTCTCCCCGTTCTTCATCATGACGGAGGTCTGTCAGGACCTGAACGAACGTCGGCCGCCCGGCGCATGGCCGTGGTCCGGGACCTGGCATGCCGGCGACCTGATCGCCAGTCTCCAGCGCGTGCTAGCCAGACATTGAGGAGAGCATCCGAGACCTCTACGCTGGAGCCGTTCGTCAAATGCCTGACTGCGTGTCGGTGCTGTAGCGAGCGGACCAGATACCGCTCCTCGCGGGCTTACCTGCGGTGTCGTTCAGCTCGCACCGCTTCAAAGGAGCTGCCATGCTCATCACTTCATTGCTTCCGCAATCCCGCCTTGGTCAGCTGGACGCTCTGTCCGGCAGCGTGGCGGCACTGCGTTGCCGCCAGGCCGCGGAGATTCCGACGGGTTATATCGAGGACTATGTGTCGCTGAGCTGGCTCGAATGGCATGGCGGCCACCTGCGCCTGACCATTGTCGGCACGAACATCCTGCAGCAGTTGGCCCATGAGGCCATCTCCAAGGCCCGGCCTTCGCCCCGCAAGCATCCATGATCGATCGTCCGCTCGGGGCATCCGCCTCCGTCAAGCTTCCTCACGGCTTGATTGATCGGATCACGCCGCCATTCGTCAAGTTCCTGCGCATTGAAGCAGCCGGCGGGGCCGTCCTGCTGCTGTTCACCATCGCGGCCCTCATCTTGTCGAATTCGCCTTGGTCCGGCTCGTTCCTTGGCCTCTGGGAGACCCAGCTCGAACTCCGGCTCGGCAGCCTTGAATTCAGTCGATCGCTAAAGGGATGGATCAATGACGGGCTGATGACCTTGTTCTTCTTTCTGGTCGCGCTGGAGCTCAAACGAGAGTTGGTCCTTGGCGAGATGCGAAATCCGCGCATGGCCGCACTGTCGGTGGCTGCTGCGGTGGGCGGCATGATCACGCCAGCCGCCGTCTTCATCGCGCTGCAATGGGGGCTGCCGGGGCACCACGGCTGGGGCATCGTGATGGCCACCGATACGGCGTTCGTCATCGCCTGCCTGGCGCTGCTGGGCTCGCGCATTCCGCATAGCCTTCGCGTCTTCATGCTGTTCCTTGCCATCGTAGATGACATTGGTGCCATCCTTGTGGTCGCCATCGGATACAGCAGCTTTCTGGACTGGCGCATGCTCGCCCTGGCGGCGTTGAGCGTCGTGATCCTGCGCGTGCTGGCGCGAATCGGCATCAGACGACTCCCCATCTATTTCCTTGTCGGAGCCCTGACCTGGTTGGCCATCGATGCCTCCGGGCTGCACGCCACGGTCACCGGGGTGATCCTGGGTCTGATGACGCCGGCCAGGCGCTGGGTAAGCGACGGCAGGCTGTACGCCATCCTGGATCAGGTCATTGCGCATCCGACGCAGAGTCAAGGCAGCGGCGATACCCGTGACAGAAAGACGCTGCTGATCGCCGAAATCGCCGCGCGCGAATCGCTGTCTCCGGTCGAGCGTCTCGAGATGGCTTTGCACCCCTGGGTCAGTTTCTGCATCATGCCCATCTTCGCCCTGGCCAACGCCGGACTCCAGCTGTCATGGGCAGGCGCCATGCAACCCGTATCCACCGCGATTTTCCTCGGATTCTTCGTGGGCAAGCCGGCGGGCATTCTTCTTTTCAGCTGGCTGGCGCTCCGTTCAGGCCTGGCGACTCGTCCTCCTGACCTGGGCTGGAATGTCATGGCAGGCGGCAGTTTCCTGGCCGGCATTGGCTTCACGATGGCCCTGTTCATCGCCAATCTGGCTCTTGATGGCCCGTTGATCGACAGCGCGAAGATCGGGATCTTCATGGCTTCACTATGCTCGGCCGGCGTTGGTTTGGCGCTCCTCATGCGGGCATCGAGGCCAACCCCATCCGAACGCTCCTGAGAGGTGCGTCCGCCACCAATCAGAGCACAGGACGCGTGCAGCTTACGTCCGGCGGGGCTTGAGCAGCCCCGTCCATTGACAGGTGTAGCTCACACAGTCGTAGCGGTGGCGCGGCATGAACAGGCTCAGCAGTCGGTCTAGCGCATGGCGCGGTATGCGGCGGATCCGTCCCCCGCAGCGCGGGCATGACGGACGATGGTGACGCCGGGGTTCCGGCGCCACCAAGGCATCGGTCGATTGTCCTGGCATGCGGCCGAGCAGCTTACGCAGCGAAAACTGTGTTTGAAGAAGGTTCATGGAGTTGTCCCAGGTGTTCTGACATCGCCGACTTTTGCTGGTGCACTGTCGATGCCTGCTGTGCCCGTCATGGGCCGTGCCTGATCAGGGACCGCAACACATGTGCGAGCCGGTGGCAGTCGATGCGATCGCGCAGGATGAACTGCTGCACGTGGTGCTCGCCGGTTTCGTGCGTCGCGCCTGCGATCATCAACAGCGGAATCTGCGGCACTCCGACCCGCAGCGCCTGCAGCGTTGCACGGCCATCGCTGTCAGGCAGGGACAGGTCGAACAGCACGACATCAATGCCACCGCGACTCAGCCGTTCGAGGCCCGCGGCCAGCGATTCCACGTACTCCACATGCGACGAACCGGCCGCGGTGCTGGCCAGCGTCTGACGGACGACGACCCTGTCAGCCCGTTCGTCCTCGATCACGAGTGCGTTGATGTCCATGGGGAAATGCTCGGCGCAGTGCATGGCGGCGTCGGTGCCCTAGCGCGCATAAGGCAGGGTGCTGTGACGCACAGACGCCAGGCATCAGCGGCGCACAGTGAGGACGTACACGGCCCCCAGCGCTATAGGCAGCCCGGAGGACCGCATCGAAACTTGCATCAAGAGGAGGCACTCATGGACAAGCTCTCGACCTTGCTGGCCTGCGAAGCCGGCTACGTGCTTCGCTTCGACGATCTGTTCAATCGCGGGCACTGGTACGAATTCCCCTGCGATGTCGAAGGGCGCGTCGCGGTCGCCGCAATGAGTGCCCGCGCCCGCGACAGCTACGCGCAGGCGCTTGAAGCAATAGGCCGTGAGTTGTCCCTGCCGAGCATTACTTGCGCCAGCAAAGCAAGGCCGCGCCGATCGTAGAAAGCGGCTGGCTCTCGGCGGGGCAGCGACAACAACATCGCGACAAGCCAGAACGGATTTCGGCCTGCACAGCCGACAAGAAGCCCGACGGCAACCTAAATCACGGTGCTCAGCTGCGTGTCACCGGAGGGGCGCGGCGGCAAGTAGATGTGGAAGCAGGTGCCTCCACCGTCGCGGTTCTCGGCATGGATGCGGCCTCCATGGATCTCGATGATCTTGCGGCAGATCGCCAGGCCCAAACCGGTGCCCCCCGAGCCATCCTTGGTGTTGCTGCTCTGAATAAAGGCCTCAAAGATCTTGTCCAGTTCCGCTGGAGGAATGCCGGGACCGCGGTCGGCAATGCTGACGTGGATCTCGTTCTGTGGCGTCAGGCGCGCGGCCAGCTCGATCACGCCCCCCTCGGGCGAGAACTTGATGGCGTTTGCCATCACATTGCGGATCACCTGCTGGAAGCGCAATGGGTCCACCTTGGCCACCAGGGGGCTGACGGGAAGGTGAGACCGCACCGCCAGCGAGCGCCGCGCCAGCAAGGGGTCGAGTTCACGCGCCACAGACTCGATCAGCTGGCGCAAGTCGCAGCGTTCCAGATCGAAGGTCCCGACCGCGCTCTCTATCTTGGACACATCAAGCAGGTCGTTGACCAGCGCCAGCATGCGCTGCCCCGAGGCATGGATATCGCCGAACATCGCGGCCAGCTTCGGGGTGTCGCGCCCGCGCGCCACGCCCAGTTCCGAGAAACCCAGAATGGATTGCAGCGGCGTGCGCAGCTCATGGCTGATGTTGGCAATGAACTCCGACTTGGCGCGCGAGGCCTCTTCCGCCGCATCGCGGCCTTCCCGGGTGGCGCGCTCGGCGGCACGGAATTCGCTGACATCGGTCAAGGTGGACAAGATGCCCATGCCCCCGCCCTGTGGATCCGGCACCACGACCTTGGTCACCAGCATGTCCCGCGGCCGCCCATCCCGCCCGAGCAGACGCGCTTCGTAGCTGAGGCGGCCGCCGCGCTGACGCAGCTGCGCATCCTGCGTCGCATGGATCGCGCGCTCGGCCGTCGGCATAAAAAAGCCGACCTGCTGCCCGAGCACCTTGTTGCGTGAGCGCCCGGTGAATTCCTCCCAGGCACGGTTGACGCTCACATAGCGCCCCCCCGGGTCCACCATCGAGATCGGCTGCGGACTGACCTCCAGCAGCAGCTCGGTGAAGCCCAGTTGGCGCTGCAGGCGCTGCTCGGCCTCGTGCCGTTCGGTGACATCCATGGCGCTGCCGGCAAAGCCCAGCGCATGCCCCAGCCCCTGCAGCGGAACGACTGCCACCTGGAGGCGGCGCACCAGTCCCTCACCAGTTCGCAGCGAGACCTCGGCGCTGCGCACGCCCGCACGGTCGTCCGCTGCGAACAGCTGTGCGACACGCTCACGGTCCTGAGGTTCGACCAGATCCTGCAATGCCTGGCCTATCGCTTCTTCGGCCCGCTCCCGGCTGAGCGTGCCCCAGCGTGCGTTGACGAAGGTGAGCCGCCCCTGGGCGTCGGTCCGAAAGATCAGCTCCTGGACGCTCTTGAGCAACACGCTCATCTCGCGCTCGCGCAGCGCCACCTGCTCATGCGCGCGGTCGAGCTCATGCCGTGCCCGCTCACGCACACGAAGGCTGCGCAGCAAGGCATGGGCGGCCCCGGCCAGCAAGCTCAGGATGAGCGCGCCGCCAGCTCCCAGCAGCCATAGGCCGTCTCGCCAATCTTGCAGTGCGGCCTGCTCATCCTGCTCGACAAGCACCACCAGCGGCCGTGTGCGCGAAACCCGGTAGGCTGCGACCTGGGCACCTGGGGCCAAACCATCCCCGAGGTAGCTGGCATGATCCTGCCTGCGCAGCAGATCGCGAAACACTGGATGTCCGTTCAAGGCGGAGGCCGGCGCCAGCGGCACGCCTTCCGTGCCGGCGAGCAACTGTCCCGCGTGGCTGGCCAGCGCTGCGCGTTCGCCTTCATCGTTGCCGATGGCCATCTGCTGGTAGTTGGCCAAGGCGTCGGGGTTGATCAAGGCCAGCAGCAGAAACTCCTGTCCCGCCGGCCCCATGACTCGGCGTACCAGTGGCAGCATGCCGACGGCCGTTCCCAGCGCCGGGTCACCGAGCGTGCGCAGGCTGCGTCCCGGCAGCCACGGCAGCAGTTGCTCGCTCCCGGCCGGTGGCAGCGCGCCCAGCAGCTTCGGGTCGATACGCAGCCCCTGTTCGCGCGGATCAGAACTGGCCAGTATCCGTCCCTGCATGTCCAGCACCGCCACCCCGCGCAGGATGGGTTGTGCCAGCAGCGCTTGTGACAGCTGCGGCTGCAACAGCGCCGCGTCGGTGTGCGGCGGCAGGCTGATACCGTCCGCCAGCGTGCGCAGAACCAGCCCGGCAGAGTCTACGCTCCGTGTTGCATGATCCTCAAGAACCCTGGCCAGCAGCTCCAGCCGCTCGCGGCTGTTCTGCAGTGCCTCGCGCCGCTCGAACCACGCCAATGTCAGCAGCGAGGTGATGCACGCCAGCACCAAGGCCGCGGAAGCCAGGCGCACGCTGCGCGCCAGGCGGCTGCTTTGCCGGACGCTCAGGGGCATGCCGACCCCGCCCTCAGTTCACAACGATGGGGGACAGGCCATACCGAGCAGCCGCGGCCTTCAGCCGTCCGTCGCGTTTGATCGCCGCGACAAACTCGTCCAGGCGCGCCAGCCAATCTGGATCGTTCAGCCGAGTGGCATAGGCGTAGGGAAGCACATGGAAAGGCTGCGCGGGGGATACCAGCCGAGCCCAATCGGCGTTGTCGAGCAGGCGCCGGCTGTAGGGATAGTCGGTCATGAAGACATCGACACGGCCGGCCTCCAGCTCACGCTCGCGCGTGTCTGGTGGCCTCACCACGACCATCTGCGCCTGCTTGAGCGCCTGGCCCATCACCGGCTCCATGAAAGTGCCGGCCTGTACCGCCACCATGACACCGGGCTTGTCGATGTCGGCCCATTCCCGCACCATCCGGTTCGAGCGCGTGGTCACGCCATAGATATCGCTCTGGAGATAGGGCTTCGTGAAAGCCAACCGGGCTTGGCGTTGCGGCAAGACGCCAACCGCGAACATCGCGACATCGCAGCGCTGCGACGTGACATCCTCGACCAGCTGGGTGAAAGAGGACTCGACATAGCTGAGCTTGAGTTTGAGTTCGCGTGCCAGCTCGGCCGACAACTCGATGTCGATGCCGCTCAGTTGCTGTGTGCGCGGGTTGCGATAGGTGATGCCATAGTAGTCCGGCCAGATGCAGACTTTCAGTTCGCCGCTGGCGCGCAGGCGCTTCAGCGTCTCGCCGCCGCGGGCGGCCATCGCGGCCTGCACGCCCCCCAGGCAAAGCAGCGAGGCGCCGAGCAGGCCGGCCCATGTCCGATAGGGTATCTTGCTCATATCCATCTCCTTATCCTCGGGCTTTCAGTCGTTCTGGACCAGCGCTTCGAAGCTTGGCGGCTGTCGATTGATGCGGTCGCGCAACTCCAGCAGCGCCGGCGCGTTGGCCAGGAAGACGTCGACGATGGCGGGATCGAAGGCCTTGCCGCGCTGTTCTGCGAGCATGCCCAAGGCCACGTCGTTGGCGAAAGCCTTGCGATAGCAGCGGTCCATCGTCAGGGCGTCGAAGTAGTCCACCACCGCGACGATCCGGGCCGATAGCGGGATCGCCTCGCCGACCAGGCCGCTGGGATAACCGCCGCCATCCCAGCGCTCGTGGTGGCCCAGCGCCACCTCGGCCGCCATCTGGAACAGCGGAATCCGCGAACGGCCCAGGATCTCGGCCCCCATGCGCGGATGCTGGTTCATGGCCGCGCGCTCGTCCGGGTTGAAGGATCCGGGTTTCTTGAGCACCGCGTCGGGCACGCCGATCTTGCCGATATCGTGCATCGGCGCCGCGCGGCTCAGCATGCTGGCATAGGCGGCGGGCTGCCCGAGCATCAGCGCGAGCGCCTCGGCCAGGTAGCCGATGCGGATGATGTGCACGCCGGTGTCGTCATCCTTGAAATCGGCCGCCAGCGACAGGCGCAGCAAGGCCTCATGGTGGGCGCGCGACACCTCGCGCAAGGCTTCGTTGCGCTCGTGGTACATGCGACCCAGGTCCATCACGATGCGCTCCATCTGAGCGGTGGCGGCAGCGTCGAACATGCGATCCGTGCTCGGAGCTTGGGGGGCGAGCATCATCGTCATCTCCTCAGGCGACTTGCGGCAGCTGGGCCAGGTGCTCGATCAGCTGCAGGGGGCTGAACGGCTTCACCAGATAGGCATCGGCGCCGGCCTGCAGCCCAGCCTCGCGATCACGCGCCTGGCCGCGCGCGCTCAGCAGGATCACCTGCACGCCCGCCAGCGAGGGATCCGCCTTCATTCGGCGGCACGCCTCCAGCCCGTCAATCCCACCCGGCATCATCACGTCCAGCAGGACCACGTCCGGCCGCACGGTAGCCGTGAAGCGCAAGGCGGCGTCGCCGTCGGCGACCTCGTCGATCTTGTAGTCCTCGAACTCGAGGGTCATGCGGATCAGACGACGGATGTCCGCATGGTCGTCCACGATCAGGATTGTCTTGTTTGTCATTGGGTGGCTCCGGCAATGCGACCTGCTTGCTTGGTTGAATTATTATTTGCATCACTTTTATCAATCAAGACATCATCCGACCGTTAGCAAGAAAAATCGGCAAAATTGCGCAATGCCAAAGACCCCCGCCCGCCCGCCCGCCAATCCGACCGACTACAGCACCCTGGAGGTCGCCCGGCTGCTCGGCATGGCGGTGCGCTCAGTGCAGTTGATGGTCGATCGTGGCGAGCTGGAAGCCTGGAAGACGCCTGGAGGCCATCGCCGCATCGCCAGTGCCTCGGTCGACGCCTTGCTCGCGCGCCGTGGCGGCCCGGCCGTACCGGCAAGCGCCGCCGCCACTCGGCCCGCCGCGAGCCCTGTGCGGCAACGCCCCCGTCTGCTGCTGATTGAGGATTCGATCCACTATCAGAACCTGATCTCCATGCTGCTGGCCCAGCAGTTCCCGGAGCTGGAGTTGCACATGGCGTCGGACGGCATCGTGGGCCTGGCCTTGTACGGCCAATTGCAACCCGAGCTGCTGCTGGTCGACATCCTGCTTCCGGGCATCGACGGCGCGACCCTGATCACCAGTCTGCGATCCCATCCGCAGTTCGCCGGCAGCCGGCTGATCGTGGTGACCTCTCTGGATGAGAGCCAGCGCCAGCCCTATGCCTTCGCGCTGCAGGGGCTGCCGGTGGTGCACAAACCCCGTCTGGTCATGGAACTGCCGGCCCTCCTCCGCCAGCAGCTCGATCAGATTCGCAAGGCCGGCCTATGAGCGAGCGGCCCCGGGTGTTGCTGATCGAGGATGATGCCTCGCTGCAACGCTTCGTACAGCTAGCCCTGGAGGACCTCGACCTGGAGCTGCTGACCGCCGGCTCGGTGGACGAGGGTCTGGCCGAGCTGGCGCGAGCACCGGTGGCCCTGATCATGACCGATCTGATGCTGCCGGGCCGCTCCGGTTTCGAGCTGGTCGACAGCTTGGCGGCCCAGCCCGCGCTACGTGCCGGCGCCCGCCTCGCGGTGTTCAGCGCCGGACTCAATCCCGAGACCCGTCAGCGGCTGGCGCCCCCCAAGGTCTGGCGCCTGCTTTCCAAGCCCTGCAGCCTGGCCGAGCTTGAGGCCTGCGTGCGCGATGCCCTGAGTGAGGCGGGGCGGGAAACCGCAAGCTCCCTGGCCCATCCCCCGGCGGCCGGCGGCATGGACGGCGATCAGGAGGCCGCCATCGCCCAGCATTTCGGTGGCGATGCCCCCCTGTACCACGCGTTCCGGGCCAGCTGCCTGCGGCAGTTCCGGGCCGACATGGCCGAGGGTGAGCGGGCTTGCAGTAGCGCCGACGCGGCGGCCCTCCGCCGACTGGCACATGGTCTGAAGTCGGTGCTGTTGACCCTGGGCCACGCCGAGGCCTCGGCCCTGGCCCAGGATCTGGAAGGAGCAAGCGAGCGGGCCGACTGGGGCCTTGCCGAACGCCTGTGGCGGCAATTGAAGGGGGCCATCGCCACGTTGCGCTGAGCCACCCAAGGCCGCCCCGCATGCATATTGCGTCGGCAAATGTGATAGTTTTCACATGAAATTTGATACAAATATCATTTGTATCACTTAATATTTGGACATCCCTAGCCGACGCCCGGCCGCTCCGGGTTCAACGAGATGTCCACCGCCGTTCAGCCTCTCGCCGAGTCCTGCAGCCAGCGTCCCGCATGGCTGCGGCTTGGACCCGCGCAGCCCTCCCCCGTGCACGCGCCCAAGGGGGACGCTTTCCTGGAATTGCTGTGTTTCCGGGCCGCAGGCCAGGAGTATGGCCTGCCGCTGCCCAGCATCCAGGAGATTCGCCATCACCAGGGCTCGAAAGCTACTGACGCTCAACGGCGTGCCGTGCTCGTACTGGCCGAAGACGGGCAGCGTCTTGGCCTAGTGGTGGACGAGGTGCTGGACGTTCAGTTGGTCGCCCCAGATCAGCTGCGCCAACTGCCTTCGTTGCACGGAGATCTCAAGCGTCAACACCTGCGCGCACTGGTCCGTATCGGAAAGCGCCATGTGCTGCAGCTCGACCCGGCCCCCTGGTTCGACACACAGGCCTATGTCCGCCCTCGTTTTTGACTCTTCCATGCATGGAGTCCCTATGAGTCCCACCATGAAGATGAACTTGCGTGCCCGCCTCCTGCCGGGGTTCGGCGCCATGCTGCTGTTGACTCTTCTGCTCGCGGGTTGGTCGGTGTGGCAGTTGCGCGCCCTGCGGTTGAACGCCGATGAGATCAGCGACAACTGGCTTCCCAGCGTGGAGCACCGTCGCGCGATGAACGCGGCACTGGGCTATCTGCGCTTGTCCTTGGCTCAAGAAACCCAGCAACGTGCAAAGTTCAATGCCGAACTGGGCAAGAGCCGCGAGGAGTTCGAACAAGCCTTGATGGCCTACCTGCCGCTGGCCAGCAGCCCGCAGGAGCAGCAGTTGGCCGATGCCCTGAGGGAGGCGATGGCCGCGTACTTCCAGCTCGGCGAACGTCTGCAGCAGCAGGTCAACGCAGGCCAGAGCAGCGCGGCTCAGGAACTCGCCACGACCCAGATGCTGGAACAGGGGCTGAAGACCCGTACCTTGATCCAGCAGATCAACCGGCTCAATCATGGCGGAGCCGCCGCCGAGCAGGCGGCCGCCCACACGACCTACCAGCGGGCGCTCTGGAGCCTCTCCGGTGCCGCCGCGGCCGAAAGCCTGCGCCAGCAGGCAGACACCCTGGTCCGCGCGGTCGCGGTGTTCCGCACCGGCGTGCCGGCGGCCGCCACACCCACAACACCCGCCAAGACGAGCGGCTGGGATGGCGCCGAACGCCGTGGCCCGGCACGTGCCACCAACGTCAGCCGGCCCGCATTCGGCCGCCCCGCCGCTCGGGTGCGAGCTCGAACGGGCACCGACGGTGCATGGACCGACTTCTGACATGAGGCGGGGGCCGATCGCCGGCCCCCGGGTAGCAAGCGATGAGCATCGAAATGAAACACTCCAGCGCCCCCAACCCCGCGCAAGTCCCGGCAGATGCCGAGCCGCTCCAGTACCTCGGTTTCCGGCTGGCCGACCGAGACTATGCCCTGCTCCTGAGCCATGTGCTCGCCATCCACCCCCATGCACAGACCCAGCGATTGGCGGCGGCCCCACCCTGGGTACAGGGCATGTACGACCAGCAGCAGCAGCGCTATGTGCCGGTGCTGGACCTGCGCGCGCTGCAGGACCTGGACAGCCTGCCCCCGCCCGTCGACCCGCGCCAGGCCGTGTTGATCCTGGCGGAGCTTGCGCTGCAGCGCGTCGCGTTGCTGGCGGACGCGGTTGTCGACCTGCTCGAACCGGCGCCGCAGGAGTACGGCCCCGCGGGCATGCGTCTGTGCCGCATGCAGGGGTTGCGCGGCCCGCGTCGGGTTCAGCTTCTGGATCTGCGCCAGCTGATCGCACTGCTGCCGCCCTGCCCGCTGCATTGAGGCATCACCATGATCTCCTCCACCATGATCCCGGCGTCCCGGCCATCCGCTCCGTTGCGCCCGACCGAGTTGCCCCGCCCATTCCTTGACTCAGATCAACAGATCGCAACAAAACCCGCCGACACTGCTGGCGGGGAGAAAAACGCCGATGGCCTGGGTGCTGCTGAGCCTTGGATCAAGAGCCAGCAGGGTCCGGCCATCGCGATGTGGTCCATACCCGCCCGCGGCCCGCGATGATGCGATCCTTCCGCATCAACGGCTCGGCGGTCTGGCCCATCGGTCCGGCGACGGAAGAGGTTTTTTTCATGCAGTCGTCTCCCCGGATCGCGGGCTGGATCGTTGCCGGCAATCTGCTGGTCGCATGCGTGCTGATACTGGCCACCCTCATCAACCTGCAAGTCAGTCGCGACAGCGAACTCGCCCGCGCACGCGAGGCCGCGCAGAACCTGGTGCAGGCGCTCAGCAGCGAGCTGGCGGCCGAATTGCGGCTGGTCGACAACGCACTGGCAACGATCGCTCTGCGACAGGCGCTCAGCGAGGGCGGCGCGCCCCAGGCCCTGCAGCCGACCTTGCTGGAACAGCGCCGCCTGCTGCCCTTCGTGCTCGCCATCCGCACCGCCGATGCGAGCGGCCGGGTCAGCGTCGAACCCACCGCCACCGAGGATGCGACCTCCCTATCTGTCGCCGACCGCGACTACTTCCGCGCGGCCCGGGCGAGCGATGCGCTGGTTCTCTCCGAGCCCTTGCGAAGCCGGGTGACGGGAGACTGGTGCATCGTCGCCGCGCGAAGGCTGCAGACCGAGAGTGGGCAGTTTCGCGGTGTCGTCTATGCGGTCCTGTCGGCGCAGCATTTCCAGGGCCTGTTTCGCCGGTTGAGCCTCGGTAAGGATGGTGCGATCGCGCTGCGCAGCGACTCGCTGAGGCTGGTGGCTCGGCATTCCGGCGCCGAGCCCGACAGCGCGGCGGGGCTGGGGAGCGACCAGACCTCACCGCAGTTGCGCAACGAGCTCGCTCGGGATCGGGAATCCGGCTGGTACATCACGCCAACGGCGCTGGATGGCATCGAGCGCATCTCCGCCTATCGGCGTCTACCCGGCTATCCCCTTACCGTCCTGGCCGGTTTTGGCACCCAGCATTACCTGGAGCCCTGGCGATCGGCCGCGCTACGGCATTGGGCCTTCACCGCCGCCACCCTCTTGTTGGTCGCCTGCGGGTCCTGCCTGCTGTACGCCTTGCACCGCCGCGAGCACCGGACCAGGGTGCAGATCGCACGCCTGGCCAAGGAGCAAAGCCTGCTGCTGGAAAACGACCTGATCGGGATGCTGCGGGTCCGGCAACGCAGGATCCTGTGGGCCAATCGAGCGGCCTGCCATATGTTGGGGTATCCGGCACAGCAGCTGATCGGGGCCTCGACGCGTGTGCTGTATGCCGAGGACTCCTGCTTCGAGATGGTCGGTGAACAGGGATACGCGGCGCTGCGCTCCGTCGGCCGCTTCCGCACCCAGGTGCGGATCCGCACGTCGGACGGCCGGACCCCCTGGGTAGATCTGAGCGGCGCCATGCTGTCGGAATCCGAGTCGATCTGGATGCTGGTAGACATCGACAATCTCAAGCACAGCGAGGAAGACGCGCAGCACTTGGCCTTGCACGATCCGCTGACCGGGCTGGCCAACCGTCGCCTGCTTCAGGTGCAACTGCACCAAGCCTTGATGCAGGCCAAGCGCAGTGGCCAGGATGTGGCGGTCGCCTATCTTGATCTGGACGGTTTCAAGCCGGTCAACGATCGGTTCGGGCACGAGGCCGGCGATGCCGTGCTGCGCACGGTCGCCTCGCGTCTGGCGAACGAGGTGCGGGCCAATGACACCCTCGCCCGCATCGGCGGGGACGAGTTCGTGCTGGTACTGGTCGACATCGAGGGCGAGCGCGACGCGCTGGTCGTTCTTCAGCGCTGCCTCGAGGCCGTCCATCGTCCGATTCCTCTGGGCGGGACGGGCGAACCCGTCGCCGTCGGCTGCAGCATCGGCCTGGCCCTGAGAAGTCGGCATGGCGGCACGGAACAGGCGCTGCAGCAGGCGGCCGACGACGCCATGTATGCGGCAAAGCGCGCCGGCCGAGGTCGGGTCGCCTGCGCGCCCACGGTGGCATTGGCGGCACTGTTCGAGGGATGACGGCACATCGCCGGGCTGCTGCTTGAACAGGCTGTCGGCAGTTTGCCTACGGCGGAATCAGGGATCGCCCGACCCGATCCTGCAGGATCAGGGGCGTGCGCCGACGCCCGACCGGAAGGAGACTTTTCACCGCAGGCCGCAGCGGCGGCCGATCGCGAAATTGATATTCATCAAGCGGAACCGGGATTGCCGGTGTTTCCATTGGAGGGCCCGGTTATCAGGCCGCAGGCATAGGGAGTAGAACATGGATGACACGCGCCCCCTGATCCTGATCGTCGACGACAACCCCCAGAACCTGGCGGTGCTCGGCGCGCTGCTGCAGCCGCAGTACCGGGTTCGCGCCGCCAACTCCGGTCCGCGTGCGTTGCAGCTGCTGTCACGGGCACCGCAGCCCCATCTGGTGCTGCTGGACGTGATGATGCCCGGCATGGATGGCTACGAGGTGCTGGCCCGCATGCGCGAGCTGCCTGACTGCCGCAGCATCCCGGTCATCTTCGTCACCGCCATGGAGGCGTCCGAGGACGAGGAGCATGGACTGGTCAGCGGCGCGGTCGACTATGTGACCAAGCCCTTGCGGCCCGCGGTGCTGAGAGCCCGCGTCGCGGCCCATGTGGCCTTGCGCTGCGCGCAATTGCAGCTTGATGATCGCAACGCCGATCTGGAGCGTGAGGTCAGCCGCCGCCTGGCCGAGATTCAGTGCATGCGGGACATCGGGATTCATGCCTTGGCCCGTCTTGCCGAGACGCGCGACAACGAGACAGGCAACCATATTCTGCGCACCCGGGAGTATGTGCGGCTGCTGGGCCAGCGCCTGCTGGCGCGTTTCGGTGAGCGAAGTCTGGGGCTTGATGCGCACGACATCGACATGATTGCGCGCTCGGCACCGCTGCACGACATCGGCAAGGTCGGCATACCTGACAGCATTCTGCTCAAGCCCGGCAAGCTAGACCCCGAAGAGCGGGCCATCATGCAGACGCATGCGGCGCTGGGAGCTGCCGCCATTGCACAGGCCGAGCGAGACGCCGGTGGCCAGGCCATGAAGCACCTGGACTATGCCAAGCAGATCGCCCGCAGCCACCATGAACGCTGGGATGGCGCAGGCTACCCCGATGGACTCAGCGGCGAGGCCATTCCCCTACCCGCACGGCTGATGGCCTTGGCCGACGTGTTTGACGCCCTGGTCAGCCCACGTGTCTACAAACGGCCCTGGAGCCTCGAGGCCGCGCGCTCCTACATCTTGGAGCAGAGCGGCAAGCACTTCGACCCCGCCGTGGTGGGGGTTTTCGACGCCGCCTTCGACGAATTCTGCGGCATTGCGCATCGCCTGGCCGACGAAGCCGAGCCGGTCCTGCATCCTTGCTGAATGCCTGGCGCCCTTCGAGCCCTGCCGGGGCGTCACCGCCTGCTAGCCGTGGTTCTCGGCTACGCGATGCTGTCCTCCTTGTGGATTCTCGGATCAGACTGGCTGCTAGAGCTGCTGGTGTGGGACCGATGGCTGCTTGCCCGCGTCGGACTATTCAAGGGTTTCGCCTTTGTCACGGTCAGCGCCTTGCTGCTGTACCTGGCACTCAGGCGCTCCACCACCGCCACGCACAGACGCCCGGGGTGGCAGGCCATGCGCCCCGGCGATCCGCTGGCCTTTGGGTTCGCAGCAGTCACCGCATTCGCGGTTCTGGCGCTTGGCGCGACCAGCATGCGCCATGGTCTGGACCAGCAGCGCCGGCTCGCGGCCACGCGGCTGGAATCCATCGCCGAGACGCGCGCCGCGCAGTTGCGGGACTGGCTGGCGACACAGCGCCAGATGGGGCAGTATCTAGCGGGGCATCGGCATCTGGTCGAGGACTTCGAGCGTTGGCGTCGCCAAGACGGCGTCCCGCCGCAAGGGCCGCTGTTGGCCGAGCTGCAGCGTGCCGCCGCAACCCAGGGCGCGCAGCAGGTTCTGCTGACCGACGAACATCTGCACATCGTGGCACTCGGGAGCGGCCCGATTGTCGGCCCGCCGCCCGAACTGCTCACCGCCGTGAACCAGGCCTTGCGGTCCGGTGAGGTGACACGCACCGAGATATACCGCGTTGATGGTGCGGTCAAGCGGGAGTGGCTGGACCTTGTGGTCCCGCTACGCTCCAACGTGCAGCGGCAAGCGCTGGGCGCGGTGGTGCTGCGCTTTGCTCCTCGGGTAATGGCCCATGGGAGGCAAGCGTCGGAACCTCGCAATGATGGCGAGGTCAGAACAACGCTGTGGCGCAGAAACAAGGACCGGCTGCTGGCGCTCGGCGACTTGCAGGGACGCCCCGAATCCGAAGCACCTTCTAGCCTGCCGGCCGACGATCCTTCGCAACTGATTGCCCGTGTGCTGCGCGGCGAGCTTCCCATGGGGCGAGCCGTCGAGGCGCTCGATGGCCAGGACCGGATGGTGTTGGGCGTGGCCCACCCGGTCGAGGGCAGCGACTGGATGCTGGTCACCGAACAGGCGTTGGCGGAGGTCGATGCTCCCGCGTGGCGCGAGGCGTTGTGGATCGGCGCCGTCACGCTGCTGGGTCTGTTCATGATTGCCGCCGGCTACTTTCTGCGGGAGCAACGCGCGGTGTTGCGCGACTCGCAGGCCGCTCAGGCAGCGCAGGCGATGCAGCTGCAGGCCCTGCACCTGTTGCAGGCGGTGGCCGACTCATCGACCGATGCGATCTTCGCCAAGGACCGAGCCGGTCGCTACCTGCTGTTCAATCGCGCGGCCGAGCACTTCACCGGCAAGTCGGCCACCGAGGTCCTTGGGCAGGACGACCGGGTGTTGTTCTCGCACGAGGATGCGCGCCGCGTGATGGAGAACGATGCGGACATGATGGCCCAGGGAACTCTGATCACCTTCGAGGAGGCGGTCGTCACCACGCTCGGGCCGCGTGTTTTCGAGGCGACGAAAGGACCGCTGCTGGACGGCCAGGGAGAACTGGTCGGCCTGTTCGGCATCTCGCGCGACGTCACCGAGCAACGCCGCGCCCAGGCCGCCATCGCCGAAAGCGAACAGCGACATCGAACGCTGCTTCATGCTCTGGCCAACGGTGTTTTCGTCGCTCAGGACGAGTGCTTCGTGTTCGCCAACCCGGCCTTGCCCGCGATGCTGGGCTATACGCCTGAAGCGTTCACCGGCCAGCCCGTTGCCGGCATCGTGGCGCCGGCATGGATTTCCCTGTGGACGGAGCAGGTCGACCGGTGCGTCGGTGACGATCCTGAAGCGCCGCCGCAGTGCCAGCTATGCTGGCTGAAGAAGGACGGCAGCGAGCTCTGGGTCGAGCTGCGCGTCAGCCGGCTGCTGTACGAGGGCCGGCCCGCCGTGCTGGGTGTTGTCAGCGACATCAGCGAGCGACAACGCATCGACCGGGCGCTGCAAGACTCGGCCGAGTTGGTTCAGGCGGTGGAGGACTCCGTGCTGGACCACATGGCAGTGCTCGACCGCCACGGCCGGGTAGTCGCCGTCAACGCCGCGTGGCGGCGCTTTGCCGCCGCCAACGGCGCAGACAGGATGCCAGCCCTGCGCCTGGCTGTCGGCACCGACTATCTGGGGACCTGCGATCGGAGCCAGGGGCCGGGATCCGGCGATGCGCACAACGCTGCCTGTGGCATACGTGCCGTGTTGGCCGGGGAGCGCGACTGCTACCAGCTTGAGTACGCCTGCGATACGCCGGACGAGCCGCGCTGGTTTCAGATGAGCGTCACCCCCTTGCGCAGCGCGCAGGGGGGTGCCGTCATGGTCCATGCCGACATCACCGAGCGCAAGCAACAGGGGATGGAGCTGAACCGATACCGTCATCACCTGGAAGATCTGATCGGTCAGCGCACGCTGGCATTGGCCCAGGCGGATGCGTTCACCCGCCTGATCGCCGACAGCATTCCCGGCATGGTGGCCTACTGGGACAGCGCGCTGCGCTGCCGCTTCGCCAACCAGGCGTACGCGGCATGGTTCGGTCGCCGGCCGGAAGCGCTGGTCGGTGTATCGCGCAACGAACTGCTGGGTCGGGAGCTCGGCGCCGGACCGCAGGCGCAGGCGGCACTGCGCGGCGAGGCCCAGCACTTTGAGCGTCAGCTGCAGGGCCCCAAGGGTGAAGAGTGCCATCTTTGGGCACATTACATCCCCGACTTGCGCCACGGCGAGGTGCAAGGTTTCTTCGTCCTGGTGACCGACATCGGCGAGCTCAAGCAGACACAGAGGCGGCTGCAAGCGCTCAACAACGAGTTGATGGACGCCCGTGACAAGGCTCAGGCGGCCAGCCAGGCCAAGAGCGTGTTCCTCGCCAACATGAGCCACGAGATCCGCACGCCGATGAACGCCATCATCGGGCTGACACATCTGCTGCGCCGCGACAGCGTCGACCCAACAGCGCTGGAACGTCTTGGCAAGCTCGGCGGGGCGGCTCAGCATCTGCTGCAGGTGATCAACGACATCCTCGATCTCTCCAAGATCGAGTCCGGCAAGCTGGTGCTCGAGGAAGAGTCGTTCGAGCTGACGCCGTTGATGACACGCTGTTGCGACCTGGTCGGCCAGCGCGCTCGCGAGAAAGGACTCGACGTGCAGCTGAACACGGACGGCCTGCCCGCCATGGTGCGTGGCGATCCGACCCGCTTGTCCCAGGCCCTGCTCAACCTGCTGAGCAACGCCGTCAAGTTCACCGAGCGAGGCAGCGTCAGCCTGCGCGGCGATTCGCTGGGCGATGCCGATGGCCGGATCCGGCTGCGCTTCGAAGTCAGCGACACCGGTATCGGCATCGAGCCGGAATACCTATCTCGTCTATTCCAAACCTTCGAGCAGGGCGACAGTTCGACCACCCGACGCTACGGCGGTACCGGCCTGGGGCTGGCGATCACGCGCCATCTGGCCGAGATGATGGGCGGCCACGTCGGTGTTGACAGCGTGCCCGGCAAGGGGAGTCGCTTCTGGTTCAACGTCGAACTGCCGGCATCGGAAGGACTGACCGACCCGGCGGGAACTCCGGCGACATTGGACAACCTCATGTCCGACGACGATGGATCGACGGCAGGCTTGCTCCGGCAACTGGTCACTGCACACGCCGGTTCGCGCATCCTGCTTGTCGAGGACAACTCGATCAACCGAGAGGTCGCATGCGAACTGCTTCATGATGTGGCCATGCAGGTGGACATGGCCGGGGACGGGCGTCAGGCGCTGGACATGCTGCGCGAACGGCAGCGCTATGACCTGGTCCTGATGGATATGCAGATGCCGGTGATGGATGGGCTGCAAGCCACCCGCGAGATCCGCGCGATGCCCGGCGGCACTGACCTTCCGATCATCGCGATGACGGCCAACGCCTTCGCCGAAGACCGCGCCCATTGCCTGGCCGCCGGCATGAACGATCACATAGGCAAGCCGGTCGCGCCCGATCGGCTCTATGCCATGCTGCTGAAGTGGCTGTCGCCGGGTGGGGCTGTGCCAACGGGCGGCGCGTCACCGCAAGCCACAACAGCCGCAGAATCGCCGGCTTTGCCGCAGGTTCCAGGGCTGGACATGGCCGCGGGGCTGGCGAATGTTGGTGGTCGGCCGCGCTTGCTGGAAAAGGCGCTGCGCCAGTGCGCCCGCCAGTACGAAGGATTCGCACTCTCTGGCGAGCCGATGCGGCTACGGTTTCAGGCCCATGCCATCGCAGGCATGGCGGCCACGATAGGCGCGAACTCGCTGCATCGGCACGCGCAGGATCTGGAGCATGCCGCGGGTGACCCGACCGCAGCGCTGGATCCGATGCGGCAGCAAATGGCGTCGGAGCTGGCGGCCTTGGTCGGTGCCCTGCGCGTCGCCTACCCCGAGCCTACCGCGGCACTGCTCGCAGAGCACCTTGACCGCCTTGACATCGCGCTGGAGGGGGGCGAGATGAGCGCCGTCGCGCTGCACCGCGAAGTGCAGACCGCGCTGCGCGAGCAGTACGGCAAACTGGCGACAGAACTGGCCGCCCGTATCGAGGGTTTCGACTTCGAAGCGGCATTGGCACTATTGCGTGAACTGCGTAGCTGATGCCAACCCGGGCCTTATCATGCTCGCCATGCGCAGCAAGGCATACCCGCGATGAGTGAAACGCTCCCAGATCGTCTCCTTGAAATCCTCGACGAACGAGTCTTCGGCTTCGCCCAGGCGGCTCAGCGGCATTTCGGATCCAACGATCTGATCGTCGTTCTCGACCTGAGAGACGAAACGCCCTCGCTGGAAGCGGTTCCGCGCCAGAGCCTGGCGGATGCCAACGAGCTGCCGCTGGACATGCGGCTGAAGTTCTCGAGACCCGCTTCGGCGCTCAGCGAAACGCTCGGCGCCCCCGACCAGTCCTTCTGGTTCCTGGTGATCTTCGAAGACGAGGACTCGGAGTACTGCGCGGTCAATGCGTCGATGCTGAAAGAGGGCAGCTGACAGCCCCATCCGACAACAGACGGCAGCAGCCCCCTCCTCTCAGTCGGCGAACGGCCGGTCGATCGCGATCGATGGCGGCGTGAACCACCGCGCGCCGGACTCCGTCACGTAAAAGTGATCCTCCAGCCGCACGCCGAACCGTCCCGGCACGACGATCATCGGCTCGTTGCTGCAGCAATGGCCCGGCGCCAGGGGCTGCCGGTTGCCGCGCACCAGATAGGGCGCCTCGTGGATGGACAGGCCGCAGCCATGGCCGGTGCGGTGCGGCAGGCCCGGCAGGCGGTAGTCGGGGCCGAGGCCGGCGGCTTCCAGCACCCGGCGCGCGGCGGCGTCCACCGCCTCGCAGGGCTCGCCGGGGCGCACCGCTTCGAAGGCGGCTTGCTGCGCGGCGCGCTCCAGCGCCCAGATGCGGCGCTGGTCCTCGTCCGCCTCGCCGAAGATCCAGGTGCGCGTCACGTCGGAGTTGTAGCCTTCGATGCTGCAGCCGGTGTCGATCAGCACCAGCTCGCCGCGGCGCAGATGCTGCACGCCCGGGATGCCATGCGGATAGGCCGTGGCGTGACCGAACTGCACGATGCAGAAGGTGGAGCCGCCGTCCGCGCCCAGCGCGCGGTGCGCCTGGTCGATGAAGCGCAGCAGCTCATCGCTGCCCAGGCCTTCGCGCGCGATGCCGGCAGCCAGGCGCTGCACCTGCAGCGTGATGTCGCAGGCATGCTGGATCAGCGCCAGCTCGGCCGCGGTCTTGCACATGCGGCAGCCGTCGATGATGGGCTGGGCGTCGACGAGGAAGCCCGCATCCAGATAGCGGCTCAGCCCGGTGCCGATGCGGAAGGCGGCCTCCGGATCCAGCGCCAGCCGGCGCGCGCCGCGCTCGGCCATCGCACCTGCCACCAGCGAATGCGGGTCTTCATGCTCCTCCCACAGGCGCTTGCCCGCCGGGATGCGCAGCACCGCGTCCAGCGAGCCCTCCTCGAAGGCCGGCGCGATCAGCAGCGGCTCACCCTGGGCGGTCAACAGCAGCGCGACCAGGCGCTCGCTCGCGCCCCAGCCGATGCCCGTGAAATAGCGCAGCGACTGCCCCGCGGTGACCAGCAGGGCGTCGACGCCGGCCGCTTGCATCAGCGCCCGCGCCTTGGCGAGGCGCGCGGCATAGTCGGCGGCGCCGATGGCGGGTGGGCGCCTGGCCTGAAGACTTGGTCCGAGGGTGGCGAACTGCGCCTGGGCTTGCGTCAGCGTGAGGTGGCCGATCTGCTCGTTCATGGTTAAGGATTCCTTGTCAGGCGAAACGGTCGAGGTTGAAGGGGGTGAGCGGCACCGCCCCTGCCCGGCCGGCGCAGGCATCGGCGATCAGCTCGCCGCTGATGGCGGCCAGGGTCAGGCCCAGATGCTGGTGGCCGAAGGCATAGGCCAGGTTGTCGAAGCGCGCGCTGCGGCCCAGCGCGGGCAGGTAGTCGGGCAGCGTCGGCCGCGCGCCGAACCAGCGCTCGGGTTCCCCCTGCACCGGCAGGCCCAGCTGTGCCACATGCGCGCGCAGCCGCGCCCATTTGCGCGCATCGGGCGGCGCGTCGAGGGCGGCGTACTCGACGAAGCTCGCCGCGCGCAGGCCCCCGTCGAAGCGGGTGACGATCATTGAGCGGTCCTCGAACACCACCGGCGGCAGCGCCGGCCAGCCATGTGTGGCCCATTGCAGGTGGTAGCCGCGCTCGGCGATCAGCGGCGCCTGCAGGCCGAGGTCGGCCATCAGGCCGCGCGAACGCACGCCGGCGCAGACGAGGATCAGGTCGGCACTCAGGCGCTCGCCAGCCTCCAGGCAGGCGTGGACCCGGCGGCCCTCGCGCCGCAAGGCCCGCACGCGGGCGATGCGGAAGTCGCCGCCGGCCCGCGCGTAGGCATCGCCCAGCCGCTGCGCGAGCCGGGGCAGGTCGGCGATCTGCGCCGTGCCGTCGAAGGCGATGCCGCCCGCCAGGGGCACCGCGAGCCGGGCCTGCAGCGCAGCGCGCTGCCCGTCGCTCCATTCGATCAGGCGGGCGCTGCCGATGTCCGCGCGCCGCCAGGTCGCGCGTCCACGCCGCGCGTTGCCCTCGCCTTCCCAGCAGACCCAATGGCCCTGCTCCCGCAGCAGCTCGGGCGCATCGAGGCTGTCCGCCAGGCGCCGCCAGGCGGGCAGCGCCTCGGCCAGCAGGCCGCGCAAGGCCACGCGACCGGCCTCGAAACGCGACGGTGCACAGGCGCGCAGGTAGCGCAGCACCCAGGGCAGCTGGCGCAGCGGCTGGCGCAGATCGAGCGCGCCGCCCAGGCCATGCCAGCGGCGCGGCGCGGCGCGCAGCATGGCCATCGAGGCCAGCGGCTCGACCTGTTCGGTCGCGATATGGCCGGCATTGCCCCAGGACGGGGCCAGGTCATGCCCGCCGGCGTCGAGCAGGGTCGTGCGCCAGCCGCTGCGCCGCAGGGCCAGCGAGCAGGCGCGGCCGATGACACCGCCGCCGATGACCAGGGCCGTTGCTGTAGATGAGGACACGAGGGAGACAAGGGGATAGCGGAACTGCGCGAATGCTAGATGCTGGGCCGCCTCATGGCTATGCTACTTTCCGCATCTGGAATGCGCGTCGGATTGACGCTCAGGCCCGCACCTCCAGCACGATGCGCCGGTAGTCCCGCGGGGTCGCACCGACCGAGGCCTTGAACTGGCGGCTGAAGGCGCTCTGGTCGCTGAAGCCGCAGGCCAGGCCGATCGAGGCGATGCTGTCGCCGCCGCGCAGCAGGCCCATCGCGGCTTCGATGCGCAAGCGCGTCAGCCATTGCTGCGGCGTCAGATGGAAGACGCGGTGGAACTGCCGTTCCAGCTGCGACAGCGACAGCCCCGCCAGGCCGGCCAGCGCCTGCATGCGCACGCTCTCGCCGAAATGGGTCTCCATATGGTCGAGCACACGGCGCAGCCGCGCGAAGCCGGGATGGCGGCCGTCCGGCTGCTGCAGATCGTGGGAGACGCCCATCAGGCCGAGGATCGCGCCGCCCGGCCGGTCCTGCAGCGGCTTCTTGTGGGTCAGGCACCAGCCGGACGCGCGGTTCGGAAACAGATGGACCTCCAGCTGATTGGCGATGGACTGGCCGCCCAGCACGCGCCGGTCCTGCGAGGCATAGGCCTCGCCCAGGCGCTGCGGGAAGAGCTCCAGCGGCGTGCGCCCCAGCACGTCCTCGCGCCGCGACAGCCCCAGCCGCCGCACCAGGGTCATGTTGGCATGGGTGTAGCGGCCGTTCAGGTCCTTGATGAAGAACACGGTGGCCGGCAGCGTATCCATCAGACACTGCAGCTGCTCGGCATCGACCTGGGTGGGCAGGGGCTGGCTCATGGGCTCAACTATAGGAACTCCCGACCGGTTTTATTGTGCCGATTTCCGCATGTGCATGGCCGGATCGTGGCTAGATGGCGCCGGGCTTTCGCGCCATGCTGCCGGCATGCAACACATCGACTACATCGACTCCCATACCGGCGGTGAACCGACGCGCGTGGTCCTGTCCCCCCTGCCCGGCCTGGATCGCGGCAGCCTGGCCGAGCGCCGCGCCGCGCTGGTGCGCGAGCATGACCGCTGGCGCAGCGCCATCGCCTGCGAGCCGCGCGGCTCGGACACCATGGTCGGCGCGCTGCTGCTGCCGCCCGAGAACCCAGGTTCCGTGGCCTCGGTCATCTACTTCAACAATGTCGGCGTGCTCGGCATGTGCGGCCACGGCACCATCGGACTGGTGCGCACGCTCGCCCATCTGGGCCGTATCCAGCCGGGGCGGCATGCCATCGGCACGCCGGTCGGCACCGTCGCCGCCGAGCTGCACGCCGACGGCCGCATCAGCATCGCCAATGTCGAGAGCTATCGGCATGCGGCAGGCATCGAGGTCGAGGTACCCGGCCACGGCACCGTGCGCGGCGACGTGGCCTGGGGCGGCAACTGGTTCTTCATCAGCAAGGACTGCCCGCTGCCGCTGGAACATGCCCATTGGCGCGAGCTGACCCGCTACACCGCCGCGTTGCGCGAGGCGCTGACGGCCGCCGGCATCAGCGGCGCGGACGGCGCCGAGATCGACCATATCGAGCTGAACGCCGCCCCCATCGATCCGGCCCACGACGCGCGCAACTTCGTGCTCTGCCCCGGCCTGGCCTATGACCGCTCGCCTTGCGGCACCGGTTTTTCCGCCAAGCTAGCCTGCCTGGCGGCCGACGGCAAGCTGGCGCCCGGCGCGGTCTTCCGCATGGAGAGCATCATCGGCAGCCTGTTCGAGGGCCGCTACACGCCGACTGAGCAGGGCCGCATCGTGCCGCGCATCACCGGGCGCGCCCATCTCTCGGGAGAAGGCCGCCTGCTGATCGAGGCCGACGATCCCTTCGCCTGGGGTGTCGTCGCGCGCTGAGCCTTGCCGCTCGGCGCGCGACCTCGGCCGCATCAGTTCGCCAGCCCGCCCATCAGCCGCTGCTGCAGGAAGCCATAGCTGAGCGACCACAGCCGCGCCTGCTGCGCCGGTGTCGCAGCGCCGGCATGGCCGCCCTCGATGTTCTCCCAGTACAGCACCTCGTGGCCCTGCTCCTGCAGCCGCGCCACCATCTTGCGGGCATGGCCGGGATGCACCCGGTCGTCACGCGTCGAGCTGGTGTAGAGCACCGGCGGGTAGCGCCTGCCGGGCGTGGCGTTGTGGTACGGCGAGTACTTGCCGATGTAGTCCCATTGCTCGGGGATGTCGGGGTTGCCGTATTCCTCGATCCAGGACGCGCCGGCCAGCATCTCGTGATAGCGCCGCATATCGGTCAGCGGCACCTGGCTGACGACGGCGCCGAACAGCTCGGGCCGCTGCACCATCGCTACCGAGGTCAGCAGCCCGCCCAGGCTGCCGCCCATGATGCCCAGCTTCTCGGGCCGCGTGATGCCGCGGCGCTGCAGATCCTCGGCCACCGCGATGAAGTCGCTGAAGCTGCGCTGACGGTGCTCGCGCTGCGCCGCCTGGTGCCAGCGCGGGCCGAACTCGCCGCCGCCGCGCAGATTGGCCAGCACATAGACGCCGCCGCGCGCCAGCCAGGCGCGTCCCAGGATGCCGCTGTAGCCGGGCTTCATCGAGATCTCGAAGCCGCCGTAGCCATAGAGCAGCGTGGGCCGCCCCTGCTTGGGCGCGGGGCCGCGCGGCGCGACGATGAAGTAGGGAATGGGCGTGCCGTCGGTGGCGCGCGCCTGCAACTGGCGCACCTCCAGGCCGCCGGCGTCGAAGAAGGCGGGCAGCTGCTGCAGCGTCTGCCGCGTCGTGCGGCCGACCTCGGCGGCCTGCAGGCGCGCGGGCTCCAGGAAGCCGCTGCGCGTCAGCAGGTAGCGATTGGAACTCTGGCCGGCCAGCGCGGCGATCCAGAGGCTTTCCAGCGGGCCGGTGGGCACGGCGCGGCGCTGCCATTGCCGGCCTGCGGGGCGCCATTCGCTCAGGCTCTGGCGCACGTCCCGCATGCCGACGACGAGCAGCGCGTCCCGCAGAACTGTCAGGCTCTGCAGCGCCCCGTCGCGGGCCGGGTCGTGCAGCAAGCTGAAGCGCGGGCTGCCGTCCAGCCAGGCTTGCAGCGGCGTCGCGATCAGGGCCCCGGCCGGATAGCGGCGGCCGCCCTGCTCCCAGTCGGAGCGCAGCTCGATCAGCGCCATCGAGCCGAACAGCCGGGCCTGGGCATCGTCGGGCTTGGGCAGCTCGACCAACTGAGCGTCCCGCAGCAGGTACTGCTTGCCGGCGAAGAAGCTGCTGCGGCGCTCCAGCATGAACTGCTGCCGGCCCTGCAGGCGCTCGCCCCAGGCCCACAGGCCCACCTCGTCCCGGGCGCCTTCCAGCAGCAGCTTGGCCTCGCTCAGCGGGCTGCCGCGCCGCCACAGCTTCAGCTGGCGCGGGTAGCCGGAAGCGGTCAGGCTGCCAGCGCCGAAATCGGTGTAGACGCCCAGCGTGTCGGCGTCGATCCAGCCCGCGCCGCCCTTGGCCTCGGGCAGCGCGAAGCCGCCC
Source organism: Roseateles sp. DAIF2 (assembly GCF_015624425.1). Classification (NCBI taxonomy): domain Bacteria; kingdom Pseudomonadati; phylum Pseudomonadota; class Betaproteobacteria; order Burkholderiales; family Sphaerotilaceae; genus Roseateles; species Roseateles sp. DAIF2. The sequence continues at coordinate 3,250,790 of NZ_CP049919.1, forward strand.
TCGGCGGCCGGCACGAAGCGGCGCTCGACCGTGTCGTACTCGCGCAGCACATGGGCATCACCGCCGCCGCGGCTGAGGCTGACCAGGCAGCGCCTGGCTGCGGGCGCGAGGCAGTTGGCGCCGGCCCAGACCCAGCGCTCGCCCTCGGTCTTGGCGAGCTGGTCGAGGTCCAGCACGGTCTCCCATTGCGGCCGGCCCTGCAGATAGGCCTCGGGCGCGCTGCGGCGCCAGAGGCCGCGCGGATGCTCGGCATCGCGCCAGAAGTTGTAGACCTGCGCCCCCAGTTGCTCGGCCGGCGCCAGCCTGGCCGGCGAGGCCATCACCTCGGCCAGCTCGGCCTCTAGCCGGGAGAAGCCCGGCGCCTGCAGCAGCGGCGCCAGGCCTGGCTGCTGGCCGCGCACCCAGCCGAGGGCGCGCTCGCCGTCCACCTCCTCCAGCCAGCGGTAGGGATCGGGCAGGTCGGCAGGCGGTGCGGCGCAGACCGGGGGCGCGGCGGCGAAGGTCGCCAGCAGCGCAAGAAGGAATCGTGCTTGCTTGATCATCATCAGAACTTCACCTCGGCGCTGAGCTTCAGCACGCGGTCGTTCAGGCCGGGCAGCGTGCTGGTGGCGCGGCGGTAGACGGCCGGCTGCTCGTTGAAGGCATTGGACAGATTGGCCGACAGCGTCCAGCGCTTGATGCCGGTGTACTGCAGCCACAGATCGGTGCTGGTCCAGGACGCGATGCGGCAATGGCTGTCCGGCTCCTTGCGCTCGGCGCAGCCCGAGGCCTGGTACCAGTCGTCATCGTTCTCGTCCCAGGCCAGCTTGGTGGAGCCGCTGAAATAGGTGCGGGTCCCCAGCTTCCAGTCGCCACGGGCCCAGTTGGCCTTCAGCACCAGGCGCTCGCGCGGCACGCCGTTGTAGCCGACGCGGTTGATGCGGTAGGCGTTTGCATTCAGGTCCCAGTACAGCAGCTTGGACTGGATATTGGCCTCCAGCCCCGCGTCCAGCTTGCCCCAGTCGCCCAGGTTCCACTTGCTGCGCAGATCGATGTCGAAGCCGCTGACCTTGGTCTTGTAAAGGTTGCGGTACTGCAGGCGCATCGTGCGGATCGGGCCGGCGGCGAAGCCGATGTCCTTGCCCGTCAGCTCCTTGGCGCGCTGCGACCAGAGCTTGTCCTGCGCCGAGACGGGGTCGCGCGGCACCAGGTCCGGGCTCTGGTCCTCGGCCTCCAGGATCTGCGCGATGTCGGGCACACCGATCTCGTTGCGGCGCTTGATCGAGTAGTAGTCGATCGAGGCGCTGACATTGGACGCCAGCTGCAGCACCACGCCCATGGTGGCGTTGCTGGAGCGCTCGGGCTTGAGCTCGTGGTTGGGCGTAACGGCCGAGGGGAAGCCGGCCGCGCAGCCCGCGTTGAAGGCCAGCGAGGCCTCGATCTGGTCGGCCGCGTTGCCGGTCTTCAGCGCGTCGCGCAGCGCGCGGGCTGTGGCGCAGCGCTTGGGATCGACGATGCTGCTGTTGAACCAGGACGCGCCGCCGTTGCCCGTCTCGGGCAGGCTGGGCGCGCGGAAGCCCTGCGTCACCGTGCCGCGCAGCATCAGCGCCTGGAAGGGGCGGAACACCAGCGAGGCCTTGGGCGTGACGGCGCCGAAGCCGTCGAACACCTTGTCGCCCCGCAGCGCCAGCGTGGCCTCCAGCTGCTTGGTGATGGGCGCGGCCAGCTCGGTGAACACCGCGGCCATATCGCGCTTGCCCTCGATGGCGACGCCCGAGAAGCCGACGATGCGCGCCTGCAGGATGTTGTCCATGCTGCGATGGGAGAACTCCTCGTGGCGCAGCTCGGCGCCCACGGCCAGCATCAGCGGGCCGCCGGGCAGCGTGGCGATCTCGCGCGAGCCCTTGAAGTCGGCGAACTGCTGGCGGTAGCGGCCGGTCGATCCCATCTCCGGGAACATCTTGTCCAGCACCGACTGCGGGTTGCTCTGGCCGAACTTGTACTCGCCGCTGAGCACGGCCTCGGTATAGCCGAAGCGGTCCAGGTAGAGGCGCTGGCGCTGCGTGGCGCGCGAGCCCATGGTGCCGATCGCCGTGTTGATGTCCCAGCCGCCAAGCATGCCTTCGATGCCCAGCACGAAGCGGTGATCGGTCGATGCGCCGACGTTCTTGAACATCTCCGGGTTGTCGATGAAGCGGTAGGCCAGGGTGACCGGGAAGCTGTACGGGTTGTTCGGATGACCCACCGGCAGCGCCGGGTAGCTCCAGGACTGCAGCTCGCCCTTCAGCGAGTCGTACCAGGTCTGGGTGAAACCCGCAGCCTGGCTGCGCGGTGCCGCGGTGTGGTACTTGGCCTTGATGTCGGCGAACTGCAGCTCGGTGAAGGCCGTCAGATCGCTGCCCAGCTTGAGGCGGCCGCCCAGCATGCCGGTGACGCGCTCGGTGGCGGGGCGGGCGTCGCTGTCTTTCCAGTAGTCGTAGAGGCAGACGCCGCCGACCAGGTTCTCCGCCGCGCAGCCCGGGGCCGCCGTCGTGAAGGTCTTGCCGGTGGCCGGGTCGATACCGCTGTAGTTGCCGGGGAAGGAGCCGGAAGATTTCTGCAGGCGGCCGGGGTTCTCGTCGGTGTACCAACCGGGCAGCAGGGGGCGCACCTCGCTGTCCTTGTAGCTGCCGCGCTTGTAGAGCTCGAGATGGCCGTAGACGTTGTAGCCCTCGCTGTCCAGATTGCCATGGCCGACGGTCACGGAGCCGGACTTGTCCTTGGCCAGGAAGCTGCGGCGCAGCGACTGCTGGGCGCTGACGTTCAGCGCGACGCCAGTGAAGTCCTTGCTCGTGATGATGTTGATGACGCCGCCGATGGCGTCGGAGCCGTAGATGGCCGAGGCGCCGTCCTTCAGGATCTCGACCCGCTCGATCAGGTTGGCCGGGATCGCGTCGATATTGGTGAAGTTCAGCTGCAGGCCGTCGGCGAAGCCGTAGCTGGAGAGCCGGCGGCCGTTGAGCAGGGTCAAGGTGCCGCCCAGGCCCAGATTGCGCAGCGAGATGCCCGAGGCGCCGCTGGCCCAGGAGTTTGCGCCGCCCAGGTCGCTGAGCGCGCCGCGGTCGTTGCCGGTGAGATTGCCCAGCACCTCGCCGACGGTCAGCGCGCCCGAGGCCTTGATCTCGTCGCGCGAGATCAGCTGCAGCGGCTGCGAGGTCTCGCTCAGGGTGCGCTTGATGTTGGAGCCGGTGACGACGACGCGCTCCAGCGTCTTGTCGGCGTCCTTGGAGGCCTCCTGGGCCTGGGTGTTCAGACTGGCCAGCAGCAGCGCGGCAGCGATGGCGGTCGGGGTGCGAAAGGGCTTGCTCACGGGTCTCCTCGTGCTTGTGAAAGCTTGTAGAAATGTGAGGCGCGAGCTTAGAAATCGCCGGCCGGGCCGTATTGATGCGGGGCGCCGCGCGGCACGCCGATCTCTGCACAATTGGCGCGCTGCCGCCACAGGCGCGGGCCGGCTTCAGGGTTGTCCCGCAGATCGCGAAGCGCCCAGGGATCCAAGGGCCTTGGCCGAGGCCGGCGGCGCGGAATGCCGCAGTCGGGCATGCTCCGGCCATGACATCCGAAGAGAAAGAAAAACCCCCGGCGGCGCCGAACCCCTTGCGCGCCAATCTCGAACGCCTGCTGGCCAGCGGCCGCGACGGCGCCCTGCTGCGCTTCGGCCTGGGCCAGGCCCTGCTGCACGAGGAGCAGCCGGCGGCCGCCGCGGAGCATCTGCGCGAGGCCACGCGCCAGGATCCGGCCTATTCGGCGGCCTGGAAGCTGCTCGGCAAGGCGCTCGAGCGCCTGGATCGCGGCGACGAGGCCGAGGCGGCCTGGCGGCAAGGGCTCGCCGCGGCCGAACAGCGCGGCGACCTGCAGTCGACCAAGGAGATCAACGTGTTCCTGAAGCGCCGCGCGCGCGCCAAGCTGGCCGCCGACCCGGCCTCGAAAGCCTGACCCCGGTCAAGCTCGGTGCAGGATGTCGCGCAGCACGCGGCCCAGCATCGCCAGCGCCTCGTCGATCTCCGCCTCGCTGATCGTCAGGGCCGGCATGAAGCGCAGCAGGTTCGGGCGCGGTGCGTTCAGCAGCAACCCGACCGGCTCAAGCGCGCGCGCCGCGGTGACGACCTGCTCGGCCTGGTCGGTGGCCAGCACCAGCGCGCGCAGCAGTCCGGCGCCGCGCTCGCCCGGGAGATGGTGCTCGCGCGCGAGGCGCTGCAGTCCGCTCGCCAGATACTGCCCGCGCCGGCGGACGCCCTCCAGGAAGTCCTCGCGGCAGACCTCGTTCACCACCGCCAGCCCCACCGCGGCCATCAGCGGGTTGCCGCAGTAGGTGCCGCCCTGGTCGCCGGGCTCGAAGCAGTTGAAGCGCTCCTTGCACAGCAGCGCGGACAGCGGCACGCCGCCGCCGATGCCCTTGGCCAGGGTCATCAGGTCCGGCTCCACATCGAACAGCTGGTAGGCGAAGGCCCGGCCGCAGCGGCCGATGCCCGTCTGCACCTCGTCCGCGATCAAGAGCAGTTGGCGCTCGGTGCACAGGGCGCGCAGTTCCCGCACGAAGCCGGGATCGGCCAGGTTCACGCCGGCCTCGCCCTGCACGAGCTCGATCATCACGGCCACGCTGTCGGGCGTGACCGCGCGTTCCACCGACGCGATGTCGTTCATCCGGGCCTTGGCGAAGCCCGCCGGCATCGGCGCATAGAGGCTGTCCCATCCCGGCTTGCCGGAGGCGCTCATCATGGCCAGGGTGCGGCCATGGAAGCCGTTCTCGAAGCCGATGATCTGGTGTGCTCCGCCGCGCATCTTGCGGCCCCAGCGGCGCGCCAGCTTCACCGCCCCCTCGTTGGCCTCGGCGCCCGAGCTGGCGAGGAAGACGCGGTCGAAGCAGCTCAGCTCGACCAGGCGCTCGGCCAGGTCCAGCATCGGCCGGTTGTAGAAGGCCGGGCTCGGGTTCAGCAGGCGGCCGGCCTGCGTCGCCAGCGCCTGCGCGATCACCGCGGGGCTGTGCCCCAGGCTGTTGACGGCCCAGCCCTGCACCAGGTCGAGGTAGCGCTTGCCGCCTTCGTCGACCAGCCAGGATCCCTGCCCCTGCGCGAACACGAGCTCGGGCCGGCTGGTGATGGTGATGAGGGCCTTGCCTTGTTCGCTCATGGTTGCGGGCGACCTGCGGGTCGCATTGGGGTTGCGGATGCCTCGCAGTGTGCGCAAGCCGGGCGCCGGCAGCCATGACGCTGTTCCCACCTTTTCTGCCATGATGCGCCACCCATCCGTCAGAATCCGCCATGGCCCATCGCATCGTCTTCATCCTCTTCCCCGGCTTCCAGCAACTGGACCTGGCCGGGCCGATGGCGGTGTTCGAGCTCGCGCGGCTGCAGCGGCCGGACAGCTATAGCTGGCGCCTGGCGGCCAGCACCGCCGGCACGGTGCGCAGCTCGGCCGGTGTCGACTGGCCCGTGCAGGCGCTGCCGCGGACGGGCGGCGATGCCGACCTGGTGATGGCGATCGGCGGCGATGGCATCGATGCGGCCTGCCGCGATGTGCGGCTGATCCGCTGGCTGCGGCGTGCCAGCCAGGGCGGCGCGCGCATCGCCAGCATCTGCAGCGGCAGCCTGCTGCTGGCCGCCGCGGGCCTGCTGGACCATCGGACGGCGACCACGCATTGGTCACGCAGCCGGCAGTTCGCCAACGAGTTCCCGGCGGTGCGGCTGCAGCCCGAGCGCATCTTCGTCAAGGAGCCCGCCGTGCGCGGCCGGTCGCGGCGCCTGCCCGAGCTCTGGACCAGCGCCGGCATGACGGCCGGCATCGATCTCTGCCTGGCCCTGGTCGCGCATGACTGCGGCGAGGAGGTGGCGCGCGAGGCGGCGCGCCAGCTGGTGGTCGAGCGGCGGCGCCCGGGCGGGCAATCGCAGTTCTCGCCGCTGCTGGAGCTGCAGCGGCCCGAGGGGCGCTTTGGCGAGCTGCTGGAGCATGTGCGGCTCAACCTGCGGCTCGACCATCGGGTGGACGAGCTGGCGGCGCGCGCCTGCATGAGCCCGCGCCATTTCGCGCGCTGCTTTCTCGCCGAGACCGGGGCCACGCCGGCCCATGTCGTCGAGCGCCTGCGCGTCGAGGCCGCGCGTGCCGCCCTGGAGGGCGGCCAGCCCTCGGTGCAGCGCATCGCCGAGGACTGCGGCTTCGGCAGCCCGGAGCGCATGCGAAGGGCCTTCCAGCGCCTGCTCGGCCGCCCGCCCAGCGCGTTCCGGCGGGCCGAGGCCTCTGGCGGAAGCTAGCGCCCCGCCCCGGCCGTCGCCATCCGCATCGCCAGCTCCGCCACCGAGCCGGCTTCCATCTTGCTCATCACCGCGGCGCGGTAGGCCTCGACGGTCTTGACCGACAGCGCCATCCTCTCGGCGATCAGCTTGTTGGAGGCGCCGGCCAGCACGCTGTCGAGCACCTCGCGCTCGCGGCGGCCCAGCCGGGCGCAGCGCTCCAGGTGGCGCCGTTCGCACTCACGCCGGGCCAGCGTCTCGATCGAGCGCCGGATCGCGGCGCTCACCGCATCGAGCAGGGCCTGCTCCTGGAACGGCTTCTCGATGAAGTCATGGGCGCCGCTCTTCAGCGCCTGCACGGCCATCGGCACCTCGCCATGCCCGGTGATGATCAGGATCGGCAGCGGAAAGCGGCGCTCCCGCAGCAGGCGCTGCAGCTCCAGCCCGCTCAGCCCGGGCATGCGCACATCCAGCAGCAAGGCCCCGGGGCGCAGCGGTGCCGGCGGCGGGAAGGCGTCCAGGAAGGCGGCGGCATCGGGGAAGGATTGCGATTCCAGGCCGATCGAGGCCAGCAGGAAGGCGATCGAGCCGCGCAGCGCGGCATCGTCGTCGACGATGAGGACCAGGGGTATGTCGTCGTTCATGAGCTCGTGCCCGGCCGGGTCTCCTCGGCCAGGGGAAGGGTGAAGCGGAAGGTGGCGCCCGGTGGCTCAGCTCCGTCGGCCCACAAGCGCCCGCCATGGCGCTCGACGATGGTCCGGCAGATCGACAGGCCCAGACCCAGGCCCTGTGGCTTGGTGGTGAAGAAGGCATCGAACAGCCGGCCCTCGACCTCGGCCGACAGCCCTGGGCCCTGGTCGTGCACCGCCACCTCGGCCGCGCCCTCCAGCCGGCGGGTCGTGATCTCGATGCGGCGCCGCGCCGCCGGCGTGGCGCCCTGCGTCATCGCGTCGGTGGCGTTCTGCAGCAGCTGGATCAGCAGCTGCTCGATGTCCATCGCATCGGCCAGCACCGGCGGCAGCCCGGTCTGCAGGGCAAGATCTAGCCGCACTCCGCACAGCCGGGCCAGCGGCTCGAACTGCCGCGCGGCCGCCGCGACCAGCGCATTGAGGTCCTGCGGTGCCGGCTGCATGCCGCGCCGCCGCACATAGCCGCGGATGCGGCGGATGATGGCCGCGGCGCGCTCGGCCTGCTCGGCAATGCCCTGTGCACCGCTACGGATGAAGTCGGGCCCGGCCCGCCCCTGGTCCAGCGCGCGCTGGATGCCGCCGGCATAGTTGGCGATCGCGGCGAGCGGCTGGTTGAACTCATGCGCGATGTTGGACGCCATCTCGCCCAGCATGCCCAGGCGCGCGAACTGGTCGCGCTCCTCGCGATGCCGCCGCGCCTCCCGTTCGGCCGCCTCGCGGGCCCGCAGCGCCAGGGTCAGTTCTTGCGTGCGCCGCCGCACCAGGCGCTCGACCCGCGCCGCATGCACCAGCCACCACAAGAGCCCCAGCGCCAGGATCGCCAGCAGGCCCCAGTAGTCGCGCGCGAGATCGCGCAGGGTGGTGCGGTTCAGATACTCGTAGGGACCGATGCGCAGCTCGCGGAACAGCGCCTGGACTTCGGCATCGTCCTGCGCCGCGGTCCAGCCCTGCCCCTGGGCCGGCCCCATCGCGAGCAGCTGCGCGGTCACGCGTTTGGCCAGCTCGGGCGCGGTATGCGGCAGCCGGGCGAAGGGCCAGTCGGGATAGGCGCGCGACGACCGGCGGCAGGACGGGTCGGACGAGGTCGCTTTCCGCTCACCGACGACGATGAACTCTCCGGGCAAGACCTGGCCCTGGGCGACCAGTTCCTCCAGCAGGCAGCTGCGCAGCACGCCCGCATCGGCTTTGCCGTCGCGCAGCGCGTCCACGATGCGCGTCATCGGATAGCCGGTCTCGAGCAGTGCCGGCAGTTGCTTCGGGCCGAGGCCGGCCTGTTGCAGCTCGCGCCAGATCACGCGCCAGCCGCCGAAGGCCTCGGCCGACACGACGGCCAGCCGGCGCCCCTGCAGCTGATCCAGCCGGACCGGATGGCCCGGGCGCGCCGGCGCGATCACGGTGGAGGCCACCGTGGCCGCGCAGCCCCGGCCCTCCAGGGTGGCCAGGCGGGTGAGGCCGAACTCCGCGGCCAGCTGGAGATGGTCGCCGGGGTTGGTGATCACGAAGTCCAGCCTGCGCCCGGCCACCGCCGCGGCCAGCGCCGCCGGGTCCAGCGGGACCGGCACGAAGCGCCGCTGCGGCAGCGCGCGGTTCAGATGCGCGAGCGTGGGCGAGAACTCGTCGAGGGCGCGCTCCGCGCCGCGGTAGGCCAGCACGCCGATGCGCACCTCGGGCCGCTCTGCAGCAGCATCGGACCGGGCGCTGCTCGCGCCGAGCGCCAGGGCCATGCCCAGCGCCCACATCCACCATCCTGCTCGCCGCTTGTTCTTCTTCTGTTCCATCACCAGGCCGCAAGCATAGGGCCGCCGCACCGCCCGTGCGGGCGAACCGCGGCCCTGGCTTGCGCTGGATCAATAGCGGGCGTCCTTGGGCTTGGGGTCCTTGGGCCAATCCTTGACCTTGTCGGGGAAGTCCGGGCGCGGCATATGGCTGAAGTACTCGGCCACGTCGAGTGCGTCCTGGTCCGACAGGCCGCCCTGGCCCAGCGGGAACTTCTCGTGCATGCCGATCGGCATATTGCGCTTGACGAAGGCCGCCGCGGTGAAGGTGCGCGCCATGCCTGCGCCGATGTTGAAGGAATCCTCGCCCCACAGCGGCGGGTAGACCATGCGCCCGGCGGCGTCGCGCAGGCCCTCCCCGTCCTGGCCATGACAGGCGGCGCATTGGGCGGCATAGACCTTGCGGCCGTTGTCGGCATTCGGGACCAGGGCCGGGTTCAGCTTGCCGACGCCGCGGCCCGGCACCTTGTCGGCGGGTTTCGTCTCGCCCTTCATCCAGTCGAAGTAGGCGACCATGGCCTTCATGTCTTCCGAGTCGACCGGCAGCGGCTTGCCATTCATCGAGCGACGGAAGCAGCCGTTGATGCGGTCCTCCAGCGTGATCTGCCGGCCGGCGCGCGGCGCGTAGGACGGGAAGAAGGCGGCGATGCCGACATAGGGCGAGCCATCGGCGACCGTCCCGGCATTCAGGTGGCAGGAGGCGCAGTTGAGCTGGTTGCCGACATGGCGCGGCAGCAGCTCGCGCGTGTCCGCGTTCAGCTGCATGCCCCGCACCAGCTGCTCGGCATGGGGTTCGGCCAGCATGCGCGCCAGGCGCGGCGTCTCGAAGGGGCTGCGGTCGACCCGCGGGTCCAGGCTCCTGCGCGCGGCGGCCACCTCGGACTCGAGCACCGGCCCCGCGCCCTCGCCCCAGGACTCGCGCACGAAGCTGAGGATCTGCGCCAGCTCCGCGTCGTTCAGCCGGGCGAAGGCGGGCATGGTGTAGGTGCGCGGATGGGCGCCGGTCGCGGCGGTCTTCCAGCCGGTCAGCGTGATGTGGATCAGGGTGGCGGGATCCTTGGCCGTGACCGTCGAGTTGCCGGCCAGCGCCGGAAAGATGCTCTTGACGCCGGCGCCGTTGGCGCGATGGCAGTCGGTGCAGAACTGCGCGTAGCCCAGGCCGCCAGCCGTGGTGTAGAGCCCGGCCGGCGGCGCGCCGGCATCAGCTATCGGCGGCGCGACCTTCGGCCGGTCGGACGGCAGGGACTTCAGGTAGCTGGCGATAGCGCCCAGGTCGGCGTCGGTGAAATGCTGCGTCGAATGCAGGATCACCTCGGTCATGCTGCCGGAGGCGGTCGAATGGCGGTTCTGCCCGGTCCTCAGCAGCTCCACGATGTCCGGTTCGGTCCACAGGTCGCGCAGCTCGATCGCGTTCCACTGCTCGACCCGCGCGCCGGCCAGGAAGCGCTTGCCGGCCGGGCCCGCCTCGCTCATCGCCAGTTCCTGGAAGCCCATGCCGCGCGGCGTGTGGCAGGCGCCGCAATGCCCCAGGCCCTGCACCAGATAGGCGCCGCGGTTCCAGGCGGCATCGCGCCGCGGGTCCGGCTTGAAGGCGCGCTTCTCCGCGAACAGCGCATCCCAGTAGGCCAGGCCGAGGCGCAGGTTGAAGGGGAACTGCATCGCCGCGGGCTTGTTGGGCTGCGCCACCGGCGCCACGCCCTGCTGCAGATAGGCCCACAGGGCGCGCATGTCGGCGTCCGTCATCTTGGCGTAGGAGGGATAGGGCATCGCGGGATAGAGCCGATGCCCGTCCGCGGCCACGCCCCGGCGCATCGCGCGGTCGAACTCGCCATAGGACCAGCCGCCCAGGCCGGTCTTGGCGTCCGGCGTGATATTGGTCGACCACAGGGTGCCGAAGGGCGTCTCCAGCGGCCGCCCGCCGGCGAACTCCGCGCCGCCGGGCGCGGTATGGCAGGCGATGCAGTCGCCCAGCTGGGCCACATAGCGCCCCTGCTCCAGCAGCGCTGCATCGGCCCGGCCCTCGTTCAGCTCGGCCACCGCCACCGGCGGCGGCAGGGCCAGCCAGAACGCCAGGACGCCGGCCAGCGCCAGCAGAGCCAGAAGAAGCAGGTACCGCCTCCCGCGGCGGCTTGTTGATGATGAGGTGTTGTTTGGCATGGAGTCCGCGACCGTCCAGTAATCAGGGTTTCACTGGAGGGTAGGACCCCAACTGCGGCGCCGACAGCCGGGAGCTTGCGGCATGCCGTACCGGGTTCTCCCTGGCGCAGACCACCTGGCGCACGAAATGGCCGGCGGCTTGATCTGGCGCAACGGGCAAGACCTGGCCCCGCAAGGTGTTTGCGTCTGTAGCGGCGCCAGGATTCATGCTGCATCCTTACGAGCACACCTGTACCTGACGCGCTTCCAGATCCGCCCCGAGGAGGCCGCCCTGCGGCAGCGCTTTGGCGCGGCCTTCGAGGCCTACGCGGCCCGTGTCGGGCGCTGGCTGTGAGCAATGGGGATCTCTGTACCGCTTTACCCCACCGGCGGTTTGATCGCGCGGGTCGCGATCGATGTCGGGCTATGCCGGTTCAGCGGGGTCGCCTCATCGGACCACCAATCCTCGAACATGTCGACGAGCATCAGTCCCGCACGCATCTGCCCGCCGAGGAGGCTGTCCAGGGTATGGCCGAACTCGAGCGCTTCGCCCCGCTGAAGCCTGGCCTGGACTGCCGGATCGTCCGGGTAGTCAAGATCGGAGAATGGCAGCCTGTATCGAACCTGCAGACCCTGCGCGCCATCACTCAGGTCATGATCGAAAAGATAGAAGCTTGGATTGAGAAAGCCCGCCAGCAGCGTCCCACCTGGCTTCAGTACCCTGAAGCACTCCGACCAGACGGGACGAACGTCGGGCACGAAGCAGTTCGAGCAGGGATGGAAGATCAGATCGAAGGCCTCATCACCGAATCTCGATAGATCGGCCATGTCCCCTTGCTCGCAACGCAGGTCCAGGCCGTGGCGCGTGGCCACCTCCAGATCCTTGGCCAGCTGTGCGTCGGAGGCGTCCAGGCTGACCACCCTGGCGCCGGCCGCCGCCAGGATCGGCGCCTGTTGGCCGCCGCCGGAAGCCAGGCACAAGACCTGTTTGCCCGCTATATCGCCGAACCAGGCGCGAGGCACAGGGGTTTGCGGCGTCAAAAGAATCTCCCATTGGCCGCCGCGCGCCTTGTCGACCGCGACGGAGTCCACGGGCCGAGACCATTCGGAATCCAGCTTCGACTCTCGATCCCAGGCTGCGCGGTTGTGTTCGAAGACGGTGGTGTTCATATCGCGCAGCATAGCCTCCACGAGCGTTCGTCCAGGACGCGTGCGAGTCCTCCTGCCACGGCCGCTCGCGACGATGATGAAATAGGCAGCCCTGCCGCCCCACCAGATCAGAAGTCCATGCCAACCCCGTCAGACACAGCCACATCTCCCCGTCCCGCAGAGCGCGAGCAATGGGTCGAGCTCCCGCAGCAGGGCCGGATCTACACCCGCCGCTGGACGCCCGAGTCGGCCGATGCCGCCGCGGCGCCTATCCTGCTGCTGCATGACTCGCTGGGCAGCGTGGCGCTGTGGCGGGACTTTCCCGCTGCGCTGAGCGCGGCCACCGGCCGCAGCGTCATCGCCTATGACCGCCTGGGCTTCGGGCAGTCCGACGCCCGTCACGATGCGCCCTCGCTGCGCTTCGTCGCCGAGGAGGCCGAGATCCAGGTCCCCGCCCTGCTGGAGCGGCTCGGCATCGAGCGCTTCGTCGCGATGGGGCACAGCGTCGGCGGCGGCATGGCCATTCTCTGCGCCGCGCATCTGCGGGCACGCTGCGAGGCCCTGGTCACGATCGCCGCCCAGGTCTTCGCCGAGCAGCTGACCCTGCAGGGCATCCGGGTCGCGAAGGAGCAGTTCAAGGATGCCGCGCAGTTCGCCCGGCTGGCGCGCTATCACGGCGAGAAGGCGCGCTGGGTGCTGCAGGCCTGGACCGAGACCTGGCTGGCCCCGGGTTTTGCAAACTGGTCCCTGCAGCCGGACCTGGCCGGCGTCGGCTGCCCGGTGCTGGCCATCCATGGCGAGCAGGACGAATATGGCTCGCCCCGGCATGCGCGGCTGATCGGCGCGCTGAGCACCGGCCCGGCCCGGGTGGAGGTGCTGGCGGGCGCGGCGCACATGCCGCACCGCGAGCAGCCCGAGCGGGTGCTGGCGCTGATCGCCGAGTTCCTGGGCGAGCCGGCCGCGCGCGCTTGAACGTCGCCCCTAGCGGGGCCACAGCAGGGGGAACAGCGGGTGTTCCATCGGCGCGCCCTTCGGCAGCTCGTCGACCAGGCCGGGGAATTCCGGCGAGGTCGTCCAGGGCCGGGGCGCATGCCGCATGTCGTCGCCCAGCATGCGCACCGAGAAGGCGCGCCGCCGCCGCCCGGGTTCCAGCCCCGCCGAGGCGTGCAGGGTCAGCATATTGAAGGCCAGCGCATCGCCCGGCTCCATGGCCCAGCCGCGGATGTCATGCGCCGCGCGATCGGCCTCGATATCCGGCAGGTCGGCCAGGCTGCCCTCGGGGAACCATTTCGCCTCGTGGCTCATGAAGGTCCGCGGCATCAGCCAAGGCCCCCGGTGCGAGCCCGCCACGAACTCCAGGGTGGCCGCGCGCGACACCGGGTCCACCGGGATCCAGAAGCTGACGTTCTGGCTGCCCTCGACGTTGTAATAGGGCTGGTCCTGGTGCCAGGGCGTGCGCTGCCGCGTGCCGCCCTCCTTGGTCAGCATATGGTCGTGGTACAGCCGGATCGCGGTGCTGCCGGTCAGCGCCGCGGCCCAGGCCGCCAGGGCCGAGCCGGTGATGATCTCCCGGTAGGCCGCGTTCTCCTGCCAGTTGCAGAAGTCCTCGATGAAGAAGCCGGGATCGTCGGGGCGGCTGGCGACCTTGGCGCGCGGGCTCGGTGCCGCCAGGTTCGCGTCGATGCCCTCGCGCAGCCGCTCGACCTCGGCCGGCCGCAGCACGCCGCGCAGGCAGACCACGCCGTCGCGCTGGTAGGCCTCCCGCAGCTCGGCGGCGGATGAAGAGGGATCGGTGGCAATCGGGTGCATGGCTCGGAGCTCCTGGAGTGACGAGACCAGTCTAGAGTGGCTGCCTGTAGTCAAATACGCCGAATCGGACAACCCATCGGCCCAGCCGGACAAGATGAAGCCAGCCCCCTCCTCCGCACGGTCGCAGCGCGAGCTGGATGAGCCGCCTCCGCTGCGCTTCAAGCTCGTGCACCTGCGGGCCGGCAGCGCCGATCCGCCGGACCGGCATGAGGAGGGTCAGTTCGTGCACGCGATCGCCGGCGTGCTCGAGGTCGGCATGGACCAGCGCTTCTTCCTGGCCCCGCCGCAGTACGGCGTGTGGATCCCGCCCGGCATGGAGCATGTGTCCAGCAACCGCCACGAGGCCAGCTATGTCACGCTGTATGTGGCCAGATCCCTGTGCGAGGCCCTGCCGCGGCGCGCCTGCACGATGGCGGTCAACCCGCTGATCCTGGCCCTGCTCGACACCCTGCGCCGGCAGGCCATCGAGTTGCCGCGCAACCCGCAGGAGCAGCGTCTGTTCCAGGTGCTGCTGGACCAGCTGTCTGCCACGCCCAGCCACGACAGCTATCTGCCGATGTCGCAGGATCCGTTGCTGAGCCAGGTGCTGAACGCGCTGCAGGCCCGCCCCTGGGATGCCCGCTCGCTGGCCGACTGGGCCGCGCTGGTGCACACGACCGAGCGCACCCTGGCGCGCCGCTGCCAGCGCGACCTCGACATGTCCTTCAATGAATGGCGGCAGCGCCTGAAGGTGGTGCGCGGCATCGCGCTGCTGGAGCGCGGCCGCGCGGTCAAGGAGGTCGCGCTGGAGCTGGGCTACAGCGCCCCCTCGGCCTTCATCGCGATGTTCCAGCGCCAGATCGGGATGACGCCGCAGGCCTATCTGCGGAAGAAGTGCCAGTAGGCCGGTGATCAGCCGCGGCAAGTTCCGTGCCTCGATCCCGAGGCCCCTTGCCGTCGAGCGACCAGCGGCTAGCAGGAGGTGCGCGTGATGCCGGTGCTGCTTCTCAACGGACCACGAGCACGGGCTGACGTGCCAAGGACAAGACCTTCAAGGTCTGACTGCCGAGCAAGGCCGATTCGACCGCGCCGCGGCCATGAGTCGCCATCACGATCAGGTCGCACGCGAGCCGGTCCGCCGTGGCGATGATCTCCTCGTAGGGCCGGTCACCGATCGCGACCCGCGCTTCGATTCGCCGCGCCGACTCGCCGAAGCGCTCGATGACCTGCTGGATACGCCGCTGAGCGGCCTGGCTCAGACGCTCCCGCAGGTCATGGAGGTCGCGACCAGCCTGGAAGCTTGCGGCCGCGAAATCGGCCATCCCGTAGTCACGGGCGACATGAAGAGCGGTCACACGGGCGTCGGCGGCGAGCCGAAGCGCCATCGTGATGGCGCGGTCCCCAAGCGCCGTGCAGTCCGTGGCGACGAGGATATGCTTGAACATCGCTACTCCTTTGAGTCCAGCGCAAGGCCCCTGGGCCGAGACATTGGCCTATCGCTCGTTCATGGCGCGTCGTCCGCGATTCGCATCACCATGCGCCCCTCGACATCGCCGCGGCGCAGACGCTCGAAGATGCCGTTGACATCGTCGAGCTTCGCTTCGTGGACGGTGGTGCGGACCTTGCCCTCGCCGGCGAAGGCGAGCGCCTCCTGCAGGTCCTTGCGAGTGCCGACGATGGAGCCGCGTACGGTCTTGGCATTCAGCACGACATCGAAGATCGGCAGCTCGAAGTCGCCCGGCGGCAGCCCGACCATCGACATGGTGCCGCGTTTGTGCAGCATGCCGATGCCCTGGGCGAAGGCCTCGCGGGAGGCCGCCGTTACGAGCACGCCGTGGGCACCTCGCAGAGATCTCTGCAGTTCCACGGCCGGATCCGCGCGACGCGCATTGACGGTCAGCTCTGCACCGAGCGCGCGCGCCAGCGCGAGCTTGGCCTCGTCGACATCGACCGCGACAACGTGGAATCCCATCGCCCGCGCGTACTGCACGGCCAGGTGTCCAAGTCCTCCGATACCGGAGATCGCGACCCAGTCGCCAGGCTTGCAGTCAAGCACCTTCAAACCCTTGTAGACCGTCACGCCGGCACATAGAACCGGCGCGATCTCCATGAAATCGACATTGCCGGGCAGGTGACCGACATAGCCCGGATCCGCCAGCACATACTCGGCGTAGCCGCCGTTGACCGTGTAGCCGGTCATCTGCTGGCCGTCGCATAGCGTTTCCCACCCGGTCAGACAATGCTCGCAGCAGCCGCAGGCGCTATGGAGCCAGGGCACGCCGACGCGGTCGCCCTCCTTCACCGTCTTCACGCCGGCGCCGACCGCAGCGACATAGCCGACCCCCTCGTGCCCTGGGATAAACGGCAGCGCCGGCTTTACCGGCCAGTCACCATCGGCCGCATGCAGATCGGTGTGGCAAACGCCCGAGGCGAGCACCTTGACCAGGATTTGCCCCGGCGACACCTCGGGTATCGGCACCTCCTCGAGCCGCAGCGGCTGCCCGAATGCGTGAACGACGGCGGCTTTCATGGTGGCCATACTCATTTCTCCCGCGAGACGTTGGTCAGGCCGGCGAGTGCCGGGCGGTAACCAGTGTCGGCAGAGCCCTCCGGGTGAGGGTTGATCCACGTCAATCGCGCGCGCCACTGAGCGCGGGGCCTTGCGGCCGGCGCGGGTGGTTGCGCCTGCGATGGGGGGCGCCGCCGATAACGTTGGCCCTGCAACACCTTGACGGGGATCAACGGCGGCAGCGGCGGCCGATCCGATCATGCACCCAACACTGAGGAGCATGCCATGCTGCAAAACGTCGGATCGGTCGACCGCCTGGTGCGGGTACTCGTTGGCCTGGCCCTGGTCGGCGGTGCTGCCTTCGGCGTTATCGGCGGCTGGGGCTGGCTGGGCCTGCTGCCACTGCTCACCGGCTTCGTCGGTGTCTGCCCGGCCTATCTGCCCTTCGGACTGAGCTCCTGCGCAGCAAAGCCGCATCGGCGGGAGCGCTGAGAAGGTATCCCGTTCGATAGGTAGGCGGAATGCCCCGCCTTGCGGCCGAGGGTGGAACGCGCCGGCCCCATGTCGCTCATGAGCGGCCGGCCGGCTCCCGGAGTCAACGCAGGCGCCGACGACGGCGTACCGCGACGAAGCTCACGACGCCCAGGCCGGCCAGCAACATCGCGTAGCTGCCGGGCTCCGGCACCGCGGAGATGCTGCCGATGAAGGCCGCGTCGTTGACCTGTACCGCGCCGCTCCAGCTCTTGGCGATCACCTGGCCGTCGATATGGCCCGAGCCGGTCTTGAAGTCGGCGTTCGGCGCCAGGAAGGAGGCGACCATGCCGCCGCTGTAGTTCACCGTGGTGGCGTCCACCAGGTTGAACAGCACGCGGCCGGCGTTGAAGTTGCTGCTGCCATGGCCGCCAAAGGTGACGCTGCTGCCATGCACATTGATGATGACCGTCGTGTCCTGCCCCAGGTTCAGCAGCGACAGGTTGTTGTTGACATCGGCGGCGCTGATGTCGAACACGGCCAGCTTGGAGCCCCGGGCGTTCAGCTCGAAGGTGCTCCACTGCTTGCCCGCGGTGCCGCTGTTGCCCAGCGCGTCGAGCTGCAGCGACAGGCCCGAGAGCCGCGTCTGCTCGGCCGCGAAATCGAAGCCCAGATCCAGCTGGCTGCCCTTGGCGGCCTTCTGCGGCGCCGGGTTCTGCCATTGGGCCACATTGGTGGCCTGGCCCCAGTAGGTCAGGCTGTCGACGCTGAGCCACTGCTTGTTGGCATTCAGATTGCCGCCGACCTTGACGTCGCCCTTGAAGCTGGCGCCGCCGCTGCTGTTCAGATTGCCGCCGACCGCCGTGTTGCCCCAGTAGCTGCCGCTGCCGGCCTTCAGATGGCCGCCCACGGTCAGGCCCTGGCCGCCGTACAGCGCCGAGCCGCCGTTCTTGGTGTTGATCGAGTAGCTGCCGACGTCCATATTGCCGCCGACCGCCACCCGGCCCTCGACATCGCTGGACGGCGCATAGAAATTCTTGAACACCACCAGGTTCATGCCGCTGGACAGGCCCAGCGCGTTCTGCGTCTCGGTCTTTACCGCCCAGGCCTGGGTGGCAAAGCCCAGCAGCAGCGCGGCGAACAGGGGAGAAACCGTCTTCAGGGGCCTGGAGCTCATCGAATGGGGGTCAAGTCTTGTCGGAAGCTCGCATTCTTGGCGGGCGGCCTCTGCGCGTAAACCCCGAGGCGGGGTGCTGGGCGGCGGGTTCGTGCGCAAAGTCACGCCCGGGGCGCGCCCGGCAAGGCCCGCAGGCCGAAGGACCGTTCATGTACTTTTCAGATGCCGCTGCGGCTGCCGGCCCATAATGGCCCGATGAGCCTGTCATCGACGCCCCCCGGGGACGCCAGCGCGACAACACCCTCATGGATCGCCCGCCTGCGCCGCTCCCAGCGCCTGCTGCGCATCGGCAACCGCGTCTCGGCCTGGTGGGAGGATGCGCGGCTGACCTGGCAGTTCGTCGGCGAGGTGCTGCAGGCCTTGGGTCGCCTGCTGTCCGGCCGGGCCCTGATGCGGCGTTCGGACCTGGTCTGGCAGTTCGACCAGGCCGGGCCGCGCAGCGTGCTGATCGTCTCGGTGGTCAGCGGTCTGGTCGGCGTGATCCTGGCCTATATGGGCGCGGTGCAGCTGGAGCGCTTCGGCGCGCAGACCTTCATCGCCGACCTGGTCGCGATCAGCGTGGTGCGCGAGGTCGCGGCGCTGATGGCCGGCATCATCCTGGCCGGACGCATCGGCGCAGCCTATGCGGCCCAGCTGGGCAGCATGCAAGCCAACGAGGAGATCGATGCGCTGCGCGCGATGGGCGTGGATCCGGTCGAGCACCTGGTGCTGCCGCGCCTGCTGGCCCTGCTGCTGGCCGCGCCCTTCCTGACCCTGTATGCGGCCCTGGTCGCGCTGCTGGCCGGCGCGCTGGTGGCGGTCAGCATCTTCGGCGTCACGCCGGCCGAGTTCATGCACCGCAGCTACGAGGCGCTGAGCCTGAACCATGCGCTGATCGGCCTGGCCAAGGGCACGGTCTACTGTCTGCTGGTCGCGCTGGCCGGCTGCCGCCAGGGCCTGCATGCCGGACGCAGCGCCCAGGCGGTCGGCCAGGCGGTCACGACCGCGGTGGTGCAGGCCATCGTCTGGATCGTCGTCACCGCCTCGGCGATGACGGTGGCCTTCCAGAGGCTGGGGTGGTGATGGAGGCCCCGGTGCAGGTAGAAGGCCTGACGATGGCCTATGGTCGCAAGCTGATCCAGCGCGACCTCAGCTTCGAGATCCGCCGCGGCGAGGTGCTGGCCATCATGGGCGGCAGCGGTTGCGGCAAGAGCACCCTGTTGCGGCATCTGATCGGCCTGCAGGTGCCGGCGGCGGGTTCGGTACGCTATGGCGGCGAGGACATCCACAGCGAGGACGCGGCCGTGCAGGCGCGGCTGCGCCGGCGCTTCGGCGTGATGTTCCAGGCCGGCGCCTTGTGGAGTTCGATGAGCGTGGGAGAGAACGTGATGCTGCCGATGGAGTTGTTCGGGGACCACCGCGATGCCGCGGAGCGCGCGCGGCTGGCCCGCGGCAAGCTGGAGCTGGTGGGGCTGGGCGAGCATTTCGATGCCGAGCCCGCGGCGCTCAGCGGCGGCATGAAGAAGCGCGCGGCGATCGCGCGCGCACTGGCGCTGGACCCGGAGCTGATCTACCTGGACGAGCCCTCGGCCGGCCTGGACCCGCTGACCTCGGCGCGGCTGGATGACCTGATCAAGCATCTGCGCGACGACCTGGGCCGCACCGTGGTGATGGTCTCGCATGAGCTGGCCAGCATCTTCGCGGTGGCCGACCGCGCCCTCTTCCTTGACGCGCAGAGCAAGACCATGATCGCGCTGGACTCCCCGCAGCGTCTGCTGGAACAGGGGCCGGAGCCGGTGCGCGAGTTCCTGCGCCGCGGAGAAAAGGCATGAGCCGGCGCGGCAACGCCACCCTGATCGGCGCCTTCGTCGTGCTGGGCCTGATCCTGGCCACCGCGGCGGTGATCGTGATCGGCGGCGGGGAGATCTTCGCGCGCCGCGAGCGCGTCGTGATGCATTTCAGCGGCTCGATCTACGGGCTGCAGGTCGGCGCGCCGGTGGTGTTCCGCGGCGTGCGCCTGGGCAATGTCAGCTCGATCTCGGTGGCCTACGACAAGCAGCGCGACGAGTTCTCGATCCCGGTGCTGGCCGACATCGAGACCGAGGCGATCCGCGGCCTGGCCAATGGCAAGACCGGCGTGCCGATCCTGCCGGGCCTGGTGGAGCGCGGGCTGCGCGCCCAGCTGTCGATGCAGAGCCTGCTGACCGGCCAGCTCTATGTGGACCTGGACCTGCGCCCCGACAAGCAGCCGCGGCTGCGCAATGCCGCCGAGGGGCCGCTGGAGATCCCGACCGTGGACACGCCGATCCAGGAGATCAAGAACCAGATCGACGGGCTGGACATCCGCCGCCTGGTCGACGATGTCTCGACGATCGCGGCCACCGCGCGCGGCATCGTCACCGACCAGCAGGTGCGCCAGTCGCTCAGCGACGTGGCCGCCAGCGTCAGCAATCTGCGCCGCTTCAGCGAGCAGTTGGACCGCCGCTTTGGCCCGCTGGCCGATTCGGCGACCCGCACCTCGGACAAGCTGGGGCAGGCGGCCGACAGCATCAACGACACGGCCCAGCGCTTCTCCGGCACCGCGCAGCGCGCCAACGCCCTGCTGGCGCCGGACTCGCCGCTGGTGCGC
Source organism: Roseateles sp. DAIF2 (assembly GCF_015624425.1). NCBI lineage: Bacteria > Pseudomonadati > Pseudomonadota > Betaproteobacteria > Burkholderiales > Sphaerotilaceae > Roseateles > Roseateles sp. DAIF2. Next base: position 3,271,334 of record NZ_CP049919.1, read on the forward strand.
GGCCTGCAGCAGACCTCGGAGCAGCTGTCGCAGCTGGCCCTGTCGCTGCGCCAGCAGACCGATGCCGAATCGCCGCTGGTGCTGCAGCTGGACAACACCTTGCGCGATGTCTCGCGCGCCGCTCGCGCCCTGCGCGAGCTGGCCGAGCTGCTGGACCGCCGGCCCGATGCGCTGCTGCGCGGCCGCCAGGCGCCGCCCGCCGACGCGACTGTCGCGCCACCGACCAATCCCGCCAAGGAGAAGGCGCCATGAAACTTGCCGCCGCAACGCTGGCAGCCCTGTCGCTGTTGGCGGGCTGCGCCAGCGGCCCCGACATCCCGCCGCGCTACTACCAGCTGCGCGTCGAACCGCCCGAGCCGGTGGTCATGGTGGCGCCGGCCACCGACGGCCTGTGGCAGCTGGTGCTGCCGGTGCGCATGCCGGAGTACCTGGAGCGCAGCGTCATCTGGCTGCCCACCGGCAGCAGCGGCCTGCAGCAGATCGAGGGTCACCGCTGGGCCGAGCCGCTGAGCGAATCGGTGCCGCGCCTGCTCGGCAACGACCTGGGCCTGCTGCGCGGCCCCGGCCGCGTCTGGAGCGGCGCGCTGCCGCCGGGCATGCAGGCGGCGCGCCAGCTGCGCCTGGAGGTGTTGAGCCTGGAGGCCACGGCCGACCGCCGCAGCGTGCGATTGAACGCGCGCTGGACCCTCAGCGATCCGCAGGGCCAGGCGCCGCTGCGGCCGGGCCTGGCGCAGATCGAGGTGCCGGCCGAGGGCCCAGCGCCGGACCAGCTGGCCGCCGCGCATCGCCTGGCCCTGTGGCGGCTGGCGCAGCGCTTGGCGAGCAGCGGCGCGACGCCCTGAGCCTCATCAGCAGTTCAGAAATTCTTTTCTAGACAATATTTTCTAGAAAAGTTATTCTGAATGCATGAGCACTGCCGCATCACCCAAGCCGACCGCCGCCGAACTCGACCTGCTGCGCATCCTCTGGCGCCATGGCCCCTGCTCCGCACGCCAGGCGCATGAGGCACTGAGGCTGGACCGCCCCGAGATCAGCGAGGCCAATGTACTGCGCCAGCTGCAGCTGATGCATGGCAAGGGCCTGCTGACGCGCGACGAGGGCCAACGACCCCATGTCTACGCGGCCGCGCAGGCGCAGGACAAGCTGCAGAGCCAGCTGCTGAAGGACATGGCCTTCAAGCTGTTCGGCGGTTCCGGCAAGGCCCTGATCATGGCCGCGCTGCGCACCCAGGTCAGCGCCCAGGAGCGCGACGAGATCGCGCAGCTGCTGCAACAAGGCGAACATGGCGACAAGCCAGGCAAGGGGCGCCGTTCGTGAGCGGTACCCAGGCCTCCTGGCCCTTCTGGGCCCAGCTGCTCAGCGAGACCCTGCTGCAGCTGCTGTGGCAGCTGGGCCTGCTCGGCGCCCTGGTGGCCCTGCTGCTGTGGACGCTGCCGCAGCGCATCGGCGCACAGGGCCGCTATGCGCTGTGCGCCGCGGCGCTGTTGCTGAGCCTGCTGCTGGCCGGCCTGCAGCTGGGTTCGCGCTGGTCCGCCGCCGAGGCGCGCGCGCTGCCGGCCGCAGCGGCGGCGCTGCCCGACCCGGGGCATCGGCTGATCCCCGTTCAGCCCCGGGGCGGCGGCCTCGCGCCGGTCCATGAACACGACATCTGGCCCGCGCTGACGCCCTGGCGCCAGGGCCTGGCGCTGGCCTGGCTGGGCGGCATCGCGCTGATGGCCTTGCGCCTGCTGGGCGGCCTGGGCGCCATCGCCAATTGGCGCCGCGCGAGCCAGCCTGCTCCCGCGGCCTGGCAGCGCGAGCTGGACCGCTGGGCGCTCGAGATGGGCCTGCGCCTGCGCGTCGGCCTGCGCCTGCTGCCCGCCGGGCTGGATGCCGGCCGCGGCCCCTTCACCGTCGGCTGGTGGCGGCCGGTGGTGCTGGTGCCGGCCGCCCTGCTGAGCGGCCTGCCCGCGCCGCTGCTGGAGGCCCTGCTGGTGCATGAGCTGGCCCATGTGCGGCGCTGGGACTATCTGGCCAATCTGCTGCAGCGTCTGGTCGAGGTGCTGCTGTTCTTCCACCCGGTGGTCTGGTGGCTGTCGCACCGGATGCGGATCGAGCGCGAACTGGTCGCCGACGCGATCGCGGCGCGTCAGCTCGGCTCGGCCGAGCGCCTGGCCCGGGCCCTGCAGGCGCTGGCCGAGCTCCCCCAGCCGGCGCGCCCGCCGAGCCTGGCCGCCGCGGCCCAGGGCGGCGAGCTGGTGCAGCGCGTGCGCGCCCTGATGCGCCCCGCCCCGGGCCGGCCGCAGACCTGGGTCTCGCTGGCCTGCGTCCTGCTGCTGTCGAGCGCCGCCCTGCTGCTCTGGCTGCTGCCGCCGACGGGCCTGCGCCAGGCCCATGCCGCCGCCGAGCCGGCAAGACCCGGCCCCCGGCTGCCCGCCGATCTGGCGCTGGCCTCACGCCAGGTGCTGGTGATGGATGCCGACAGCGGCGTGGTGCTGCTGGCGCGCGATGCGCAGCAGCCGGTGCCGGTGGCCTCGATCAGCAAGCTGCTGACCGCCCTGGTGGTGCTGGAGGCCGCGCAGGATCTCGACGAGGACCTGCTGGTCACGCGCGAGGAGGTGCGCGGCAGTTCCTACAGCAGCGCGGCGCTGCGGGCCGGCCAGCGCCTGAGCCGCGCGAGCGCGCTGACCCTGATGCTGCAGGCCTCCGACAACCGGGCCGCCCTGCTGCTGGCGCGCCTGTACCCCGGCGGGCCGCAGGCCTTCGAGCGGGCCGCGCAGGAGAAGGCGCAGCGCCTGGGCCTGCGCAGCGCGTCCCTGCGCCACCCCAGCGGCGCGCCGGACAGCAACCGCGCCAGCGCCGTCGATGTGGCGCGGCTGCTGGAGGCGGCCCAGGCCGAGCCGCTGATCCGGCAGGCGGCCGGCAGCGCGCGCGCCCAGGTCCTGATCGATGGCCAGCCGCGCGAGACCCGCCACAGCAACCCGCTGGTCGGCGCGCCGGGCTGGCCCATCCTGCTGTCCAAGACCGGCGCGTCGGACAGCGCCGGCCGCTGCGTCGCGCTGCAACTGCGCGAGGGCGGGCGCCGCCTGAGCATCGTGCTGCTGGGCGCGCCGGACGCGGCCCAGCGCGAGGCCGACCTCAGCCGCATCCGCGACGCCCTGCAGGGCTGATCACCCCACTCACGGCATTCCCCCACACGCTGTTCATCCATCATCAGCCTCCTTGGAGGCCTGGTGCGTCGCGGCGTGTTCTCCACCACCACACTCAACGGACCATCATGACGATCCACTCCTTCCCCTCCCCGTCCCGCCGCCGGCTGCTGCAACAGGCCGGCGCCGCGGCCCTGCTGCTGGGCGGCCTGCCGCGTCCGGGCCTGGCCGCGACATCCGGGGCGACCGAGCATGCCCCCTTCGCCGACCTGGAGCGCCGCGCCGGTGGCCGGCTGGGCCTGGCCGTGATCGACAGCGCCGACGGCGCGACGATCGGCCATCGCAGCGGCGAGCGCTTCGCGCTGTGCTCCACCTTCAAGCTGCCGCTGGCCGCAATGATGCTGCAGGAGGCCGAGCGCGGCCGCCTGAAGCTCGACGAGCGCCTGCCCTATGGGCCGGCGGACATGGTCCCCCATGCCCCAATTACTGGCCAACACCTGGCAGAGGGATCGATGCGTATCGTCGACCTGGCCGAGGCCACGCAGACCACCAGCGACAACGTGGCGGCGAATCTGCTGCTGCGCCGCGTCGGCGGCCCGGCCGCGGTGACGGCCTGGCTGCGTGAGCTGGGCGATCAGGAGACCCGCCTGGACCGCTACGAGCCGGACATGAATGTCGTCGACGTGGTCGGCGCCGGCGAGCAGCGCGACACCAGCACGCCGCTGGCAATGGCCCGCAGCACCGGCCGCCTGCTGCACGGCGATGGGCTGAGCCCGGCCGCGCGCGAACGCCTGATCGGCTGGACGGTGGCCACCACCACCGGTCTGAAGCGCCTGCGCGCCGGCCTGCCCGCGGCCTGGAAGGCGGGCGACAAGACCGGCACCTTCACGGGTGACGGCCTGGCCGCCAAGTACAACGATGTCGCGATCGCCTGGCCGCCCGGCCGCCCGCCGCTGCTGATCGCCGCCTACTACGAGGGCCCGCGGCCGCAATGGCGCGAGCAGGACGAGGCGGTGCTGGCCCAGGCCGCGCGGCTGGCCGTCGCCTGGTGGCAGGCGCGCCAATGACCGCCGGCGGGCCGAGCTCATCGAAGCCGCCTAAACTTGCGCCCATGCAACCCAAGATCCTTATCTATTCCAAGTCCGCCTGCCCGCAATGCGACACGGCCAAGATGCTGCTCAAGGCCCGCTCGCTGGCCTACGAGGAGATCAAGATCGACGACGAAGCCGAGCGCAAGGCCTTCTACGAGAAATGCGGCCCGGCGGTGCGCCAGATGCCGCAGATCTTCATCAACGACCAGCGCGTCGGCGGCGTGGCCGGGCTGCAGGCGGCCTTCGCGCAGCTGGGTCTTTAGTAAGCACGGTCGACCGGGCCCGCATGGTGGGCCGCGATCACCTCGCGCAGGCTGGGTTCCGGAAAGCCGAGCGTGCGGGCCACCGGCAGCGGGGTGTGGTTCAGGAAGCGCGACCAGTCCTCCTGGCTGTCCCAGACCTCGACGACGCGCCAACCGCCCGGGCTCGGGCCGCAGGCATGAAAGCGCAGGCCCGCGGCCGGCTCGAAGCGCGCCAGCGCGATGCCCAGCGCCTCGTACTGGCGCTCGCTGAGCGCGGGGAACTCCAGCGTCGTGATCACGGCCGTCATGCCCGGGTCCTGCCTTTCACAAAGGCCACCAGGGTGCCGCGCGCGCCAGAAGTCCGCATGAACGAGCCGCATGGGAGATAGCTCCGGATGGATTTGAAGTTCAGCCATGTCGATGTGCTGGTCGAAGACCTGGCGCAGGCCTGCGACTACTACGCCCGGATCTTCCGGGCCCGGATCTCGCGCACCCAGGTCTGGGAGCGCAACGGTCTGCATGTGCTCTATGCGGTCGTGATGTTCGGCGCCGAGCGTTTCATGCTGGTACAGCCGATCGCCGGCAATCTGCGCGCGCTGCTCGACGCGCATGGCGAGGGCATGATCTACCGCCACTGCTACACGACGCCCGATATCGAGGCCGCCTACGACGAGCTGCTGGCCGCCGGCGTGCAGCCCGAGGACGAAAACGGCCGGCCGCTGGCGCGCGAGCAGCTGCAGTCGCCCAGCGGGGCACGCATCCTCTGGCTGCCCAAGCGCTTCGGGCATTTCTCGATCGAGCTGCTCGAGGAACGCGAGCTGGCGGCCTTCCTCGAACAGATCTTCGACAACGCCTAGCTCAGCCAGGGACTGGTCGGCAATCCCTCTGTGGCGCGTGGCGTTGCTTTGGGGCAAACCCTAGGGTAGATGGTGCGCCCAACGCACCGCTTGCTTGACGGCATCTCGGCCACCGCCAGAACCCCATGTGCTCCCATGACAGGGTCAGGTTTTGCGAATGCCCAGCGTTCTGCCCGGCATCAACCTTCCCATGTATCAGCCCCGGCATGCGGCATTTGTGCACACCTTTGGGGGTTCATGCGGAATTCATGCTCCCTTAAGATTCGCGCCTGCTTCGGACAAGAGACAACGGACATCGGGGAGATGAAGATGAAGTCCAAATGGCTGATCGCTGCGGCTTTGCTGGCTGCATCCACGGGGGTGCTGGCCCAAGTGCTGTTCAGCTACAACCCCGGTCCCTCGCGCGGCACCAAATGGATGGCCAAGGCCTCCGACGGCCAGAACGAGACCGCCGCGCCCGTCATCACCACCGCGCCGCGGCCGGTCTGGGCCCGCATCTGCTACACCATCGGCCCCTCCGACAGCTCGGTGACCCTCTACGCCCAGACGCGCAACGAAGAGGCCCAGACCTCCGAGATCAGCTGGGGCGGCTGCGCCGACGTGTTCGGCACCAGCATCTGGATCGGCAACCCGCACGGACAGGTCGTCGGCGGCTATTACGGCGTCGCACCGGCCACACCTCAGTAATTCAAACCAAGAGTCCTCACATGTTCCCGATCCGGTCCGGCGTCGCATGCCCGGGCCGTGTTCCCGTTAGCTGTACTCATCCCCTTTTTTCTCTCTCTCGACGACAACCCCTGGAGGAATGAAACCATGCCCGCTGCTTCTGCATCATCCCCTGCCCGCATGGCAATGAAGTCGGTCCTGCTGCTCTCGCCGCTGCTGCTGGCCGGCTGCCTGGCCACCGCGCCGACGATGGGCGAAAACAAGGGCACCGTGTCCGGTGCCGCGGGCGGCGCCCAGGCCGAGAACCAGAACAGCAAGCTGGAGCAATGCGAGGAAAGCCTGGGCACGCTGGCCCTGCATGAGGACCAGGCGGCGCCCTGGTGGGCGCAGCTGCGCGAGCGCCAGCTCGGTTCCACCATCCCGGTGCTGCGCCTGATGATCCAGCAGAGCAACTGCTTCGTCATCGTCGAGCGCGGCAAGGCCTTCGCCAATATGGAGCGCGAGCGCGCGCTGATGCAGTCGGGCGAGGTGCGCGGTGGCAGCAACTTCGGCCAGGGCCAGATGGTTGCGGCCGACTACACGATGAGCCCCGAGATCCAGTTCTCCGCCAAGACCGGCGGCGGCGGTGGCGGCTTTGGCACCGGCGCGATCGGCATCCTGACGGCCGTCGCCGCCAGCGTGAACCAGAACGAGGCGGCCACCACCCTGATCCTGGTCGACAACCGCTCGGGCGTGCAGATCTCCGCCGCCGAGGGCACGGCCAAGAACTTCGACTTCGGCATCCTGGGTGCCAGCTTCGGCGGCAGCGGCGCGATCGGCGGCGGTGCCTATGCCAAGACCCCGCAGGGCAAGGTCATCGTCGCGGCCTTTGCCGACTCCTACAACCAGATGGTCAAGGCGCTGCGCAACTACAAGGCGCAGACCGTCAAGGGCGGCCTGGGCACCGGCGGCCGCCTCGGCGTGCAGGGCGGCTCCACCGCAGCCTCGAAGGAAGTCGACCAGCAGGCCGCACCGAAGCCCGCAGCCGCCAAGCCGGCCCCGGCACCGCGTCCGGCCGCCAAGCCTGCGGCGAAGCCGGCTGCCAAGCCTGCGGCGGCGGCTCCGGCTGGTGCGACCTCGGGCGCCAAGTAATAGGTAAGTAAGGGCCGTGGCCGGCGTTGGCCGGTCGCATGGCTACTGCGCCCGGGAGACCGGGCTCGACCAACAAACCGGCTTAGGCCGGTTTGTTTTTTTGTCCCTAGGCATGTTTTCACTGCGATGAGTCGGCGACCGCGGCTCAGCTCGGCACGGGCTTCTGCTCTAGGCTGAACTGAGTCACTCGATGCTCACACCCTGAGCGGCGGCGGCCTTCATCACCGGTCATTCGATGTTCCAGGAAAGGTACGACCGCACGACAACCGACAGGGAACATTGGCCAGCCTCGATACTTGGCGCTTTGCTCCCCGTTTCGGCATTGTGTTTGTCCTTCGATGCACCCAGAAGCTCCTCGACAGGCTCAACGCCAAGCCTGATCCGGAACCGTCGTCCCCGGACACAGTCCTTGGCGACTGGTACGCCAATCTGATTCGCGTTGGCCGAATTCAGGTTGTGCTCGCGGTCAGCGAGCGAAGCTTGCTTCCTTTAGTGGTGCCGGCGCGGGATGGCCGAGCCCTCGTTCAGCGGCTCAGCGAGACCGTCGAACCCATGCTGACCGCCATCGGTATCCCCGGTAACGATGCGACAGCCGAGCGCAATGCTATGCAACATTGGGCCGTGGGAAAAACAGCAAACCGCCGCGTCCTGGGATCGCTCAACGACTTGGCATTTCAGCTCCAAGTCGGGCTGCTCCACTTCCCGGATCGAACGTTGCTGGAGCAATCGCTCTGGTTGTCTAAGACGCCGCTGAAGGTCATCGACGGTGCCCCCGACCAGGCCACGTTGGCCGCCTTCGTTGCTCATCGGGCGCTGCAGGCGTTCACCGGCCGATGACCGCTTCACGCTGAAGCGAGCGGCAGCCCGCGACCCATCGGCGACATTCGCCTCGCGCAATTGGGCGCCGAAAATCTGACATTCGAACGGCCGACAGCCGCCTACAAGCTTCGAGCCGTTGCTGTCCAAGAGTCGCCGAGTTCGCCGTTCAGAAACGAGGTGAACCGCCCCGGCAATCGCGGAGGCTCGATGGTTTAAGCCAAGCTCAGCTTTGCCTCGCAGTGCGGCCAGTCATCCCTGCGCCGGTCGCTTGATCGAATGTCGGCTTGCCGATGGCAAGCGTGAGCAGGCCTGCCGGCCACGACCGGCTCCTGACGCTGCCAAGCAGTCTGTTGAAGAACGTCGCGAGGGCGCCCAACTGCGAAACGTACAGATGGGCGACAGCCACAGCAAATCTTCACCCCCTAAGCCATCTCCCCAAGCGATACGACAACACCCTCGTCCTCCGCAACCCGGAGGATGGGACCGCCGCGGACACATGCGCCAATGGCGTCCGACCGGCGGGCCGCGCGTGACCCGTCGGCCCCTTCTTCTTCGCCGTACCTCACGCGCCATCAGGGAGATTTCGCATGAACAAACCGCTTGAAGCCCGCCTCCTGGCCCCCGACCATGAGGGCGATCTCGGGCCCTCGTCCCAGGAGGGCGCGCAGACCGAGTACGAGAGCCTGCCGGGGCTGAACTTCAATGTCGCCGATCCGCATGCCGAGGCCCGCAGCGGCGACGGGCGCGGCGAGGCCGCCGGCACCGAACACGAAGGCGCCGTCGGCGGCAGCGAGTCCGCTGCGCTCGGCAGCCGCGCGCTGCTGGACCCGCTGGGCGGCAGCTATGAGCTGCGCGAATCGGGCCAGCTGCAGCCCGAGGTCATCATCGGCACCGACGACCGGGTGCGCGTCGGTGCCACCGGCAGCTACCCCTGGCGCGCGATCTGCGCGCTGCGCATCACCGCCGCGAACGGCCGGCAGTACATCGGCACCGGCTGGTTCATCAGCCCGCGCACCGTGATCACCGCCGGCCATTGCGTCTTCATGCACAACGAGGGCGGCTGGGCGCGCTCGATCGAGGTCATCCCCGGCCTGAACGACGCGAGCCGCCCCTTCGGCAGCGCCTCCAGCGGCAATCTGCGCAGCGTCACCGGCTGGACCCAGTCGCGCAACCGCGAGTTCGACTATGGCGCCATCATCCTGCCCGCCAATGCGCGACTGGGCGAACGCACCGGCTGGTTCGGCCTGGCGGTGCGCGACGACGCCTTCCTGCGCGCCGCCAACCTGAACCTCTCCGGCTACCCCGGCGACAAGGGCGGCAGCCAGCAATGGTTCATGGCCCAGCGCACCAAGAGCCTGTCGGCGCGCGTCATCACCTACGACATCGACACGATGGGTGGCCAGAGCGGCTCGCCGGTCTGGGTGCTGCAGAACGGCCAGCGCTACGGCGTCGGCGTGCACACCAACGGCCATGGCTCGGGCAACTCCGCCACCCGCATCGAGACCAATGTGTACAACCGCATGGTCGCGTGGAAGAACGAGGGGCAGTGAGACTCTCTAGCTAACAAACGAGCAAGGACCGGGGCGATGGAGCTGCAGCTGCTGCGCGCCGACGGCTCACCCGCCGCCGACGCGCTGGTGAGCCTGAGCGATGCCCCGGTGCCGATGCCGGACCTGGCCGCGGTCGCCGATGCCGCCGGCCGGGTCTCGCTGGAGCTGCCGCCGCTGCCGGGCCGCTTCGTCTTCAACGTCTGGCTGGATGGCCGCAGCCATGAGCTGCCCTGCCATCTGGCCACGCCCGTCGACCGCCTGGTGCTGCGCCTACCGGGCTGACGACAAGCCCGTGCCGAGCAGGCCGTCCCAGTACAGCGCGCAGCCGCGCAGCACCAGCTCCGTCTGGATGCGCTGCGCGAAGCGCATCGCCGGCCCGTAGATGGTCTCGTCGGGGATCTCGCTGATCAGGGTGAAGGGCACCGTCGAGCGGCTGTCCTCGTTGACCAGGCAGGGAATGCCGTTCAGCAGTGGGTAGGTCCATTCACCGCCATGGGCGCGCCACAGGCGCTGCTGGCGCTCGTTGAACTCGCGCAGCTCGGCATCCTCGGCCAGTTGTGCCGTCAGCGCGCGCAGAAAGGGCAGGCCGTCGCGGCCCGGGTGCTGGCGCAGGATCAGGAAGAAGCCCTTGGGCAGAGCCCAGTCCTCGGCGCGCGGCGGCAGGTAGCCCGAGAAGGGCCGCGTCCATTCATGCGCCGGATAGCCATGCAGGCTGAAATGCAGGCCGGCGCCGGTCAGCGCGATCGCGCGCAGCCGCGCCGCCTTCTCGCCCAGCCGCGTCGCATCGTCCAGGTTGTCGCGCGCCTCCAGATCGTCGCCCAGCGCGGTGAAGCGCGCCGCATGGGCCATATGGCGCGGATGGTCGCGGCTGAGCCGGTGGTGCAGCGCCGCGCCGTCCGGGTTCTCCAGCGCCACCAGCGCGTAATGGGCCTCCGGCTCGCCGCGCTGCAGAGCCTCGGCCGCGCGCAGCGCGCCGATCACGCCCGAGCTCTCGTTGCCATGCTGGCCGGCGCTGATCACCACGCCGGGCTTCGCGCCGCGCCGGTGCAGCAGCGTCACCGGCCGGCCCTGGTGCGAGCGGAACTCGTGGCGCTCGCCCGGCAGCGCGGCCAGCAGGGTCTGCACCTGCTCCGGATGCAGCGGCGCCTCCAGCTCGGCCAGGCTGCGCGGCAGCGGGGTCGGCGGCAGCGGCGCGGGCGGATCGTCGGCGCCGGCCAGGCGCAGGCGCAGCCGGCTGGCACCGCTGCTGGGGCGCAGCAGCGGCACGATCTGGCCCGGCCGCAGGCGGCGGTCGCCCGGGGACCGGCCGGCGCGGCGCTGGAAGAACTCCAGCAGCGAGAAGTACAGGTCCTCATGCAGGGCCTCGCGGGTGCTGATCAACTCCTGACCCCAGTCCAGCGGCCGTTCGATGCCGCCGGTCTCGATCTCGATCAGCAGGCGTTCGAAGTAGGGTTCCTCGGCCGGCCAGTCGCGTGCGGCCACCGCGGCCAGCACCGCGTCAAACAGCGCGCGGTAGTCGCTGTGCAGCGCGCCCTCCTCCAGCCGGCCGCCGCCCGCCGGCCACCAGCGCAACCAGGCGGTCGGCGCGCCCTGCGCGTCGATCGGCAGGAACAGCTCGAGCGGCGCGCCCTCGTCCCGCGTGATCCGCACCCGCCCCGGCGCCAGTGCCGCATCCGTCACGAAGTCCAGGCGCTCCGCGCGCGACAGCAGCCCGGCCAGCGGATAGGCCTCGGCGCGCAGACGCTGCAGCTGAGCCGGCGGCGTGGCGATCTCCACCCGCCGCGCCGCCAGCCCCAGCTCCTCCAGGAAATGATGCAGCAGCGGCTTGTAGGCGCTGCGCAGCTCGGCATTGATGCCCAGCCGCGCCAGCCGCTGCTCGGCCGCGCGCCGCGCCCCCTGGTCCTCGAACAGCCAGGCCTCCAGCCGGCGCGGCTTCTCGCGCGCGGCGCGCTCCAGCAGCTGCTCCAGGGTGCGCGGCAGCTCCAGTTCGAGCAGGGTGGCGGGCGCGAAGCTCATGCCGGCTCCAGCGCCCGGGTGTCGGCGAAGAACTGCTGCTCCAACGCGCGGATGCGCTGCGTGTCCTGCTCCAAGGTCTCCAGCCGCGGATGGAACAGGCCCACCATGCCCAGCGCGGTCTTCAGGTCGGTGGTCGGCTGCAGCAGGTCGCCCGGCTTGACCCATTGCTTGGTGCTGACGAAGGACGGCAGCGCGGCGATCTCGGACCAGATGAAGTCGCGTGCCAGCCGGCCGCCGCGTGGCGCCACCAGCAGCAAATGGCCGCAATGGCCGCGGAACTCCGGCGCCTCCTGCAGCCGGCGCTCGAAGCCGGCCGGGTTCAGGAAGGTCTCGACCGTCGCGCTGACATGGTTCTCGCCGCTGACCGCGGTGGTCAGGCGCGGATCCAGGCTGCCATGCATGCGCGCGTTCAGCTCGATCAGGCTCGGGCCCTCCGGCGTGTCCATGATCTCCAGATGGCTGGCGCCATAGCGCAGCTCCAGCGCGTCCAGTACCGCGAAGGCGTAGTCGATCAGCGCGCGGTAGCGCGACTCGCGGTGGTCCACCACCAGCATATGCTCGAGCCGCGGCGCGGCGCGGCGGTCGCGCTCGACCTGCCACAGGCTGACCAGCCGGTGCCGGCCCTCGAAGCTGACCGAGTCGACGATGTATTCCTGGCCCTGGCTGCAGCGCTGCACCAGCACGCCCTCGTTGCGGTCCTCGTAGAAAGACAGGCCATCCAGCACCGCCGCGGCGGCCTCGCGCACCTCCTCCTCGCTGCGGCAGATGCGCACGCCGCGCACGCCGGCGCTGCGCGTCGGCTTCAGCACCACCGGCAGGCGCGGCCGCGCCCAGTCCAGCGCCTCCTCCACCGTGCGGGCCAGCAGCTGCTCCGGCGCGCGCAGCCCGGCGCGGCGCACCGCCTCGGTCATCAACTCCTTGTCGCGCCGCGCGGCCGAGCTGGCCAGCGGGTTGCGCCAGGGCAGGTCCAGCGCCTCGCCCAGGCGATCCACCAGCTCCAGCGCGCTGTCGAAGCCATGCAGGATCAGGCCAATGCCCAACGGCCGCAGCGCCGCCAGGGTGGCATCGAAGTCGCCCTCATGCACCAGGCATTGCTGGTAGTCGGCGCGCTGCAGCTGCTCGACATGCTGGCGCGGCAGATTCGGGCTGCTCAGCAGATGGACGCAGCGCAGGCCGTAGCTGCGCAGGGCCGGCGCCAGGTAGGCGGCGGTCGAGAAGCCGTCGACGATCAGGACGGTCTCCAGGGGTTTGTATCCAACAGCGGTCATGCGGGTTCCAGCGTGAGATAGAGATAAGCGCGGCGTTCGCGCGAGGCGATGCGCTGCGGCCCCAGGCGCAGGCGCAGCCCGGGCAGCTGCAGCTGCTGCGGCGCGGCGCAGTCCCAGCCCTCGGGGTCGCCTTCCAGCAGGAAGTCCACCCGCGCATAGGCGCGCGGCGCGCGGCGCGCCGGCGCTGCGGGCAAGACCTGGCCCTGCAGCTTGGCCAGCAGCGCCTCGACCAGGTCGAAGCCATAGGCATCGCGCACCAGCTCGCAGATGAAGCTGCCGGCGATGCGCGGATTGATGTCGATGATGTGGGGCCGCTCGCCCACCAGGATCACGTCCAGGTGCAGCGGCCCCCAGCCCAGGCCGGCGGCCGCCGCGGCTCGCTCCGCCGCTTCGGCCAGCGCGTCCAGCAGGGCCGGCGCCAGGTCCAGCTCGGCGCTGTAGCCGCGCTCGACGAAGTCCTCGCCATGGCGCTTGAGCTTGCGCAGCGCGCCGACATAGCGGCCGTCGAACAGCTCGACGCAGTATTCCGGCCCGGTCAGGAACTCCTCGACCAGGGCAGTGCCGGACAGCGACCAGCGCCGCTCGCCGACGAAGTCCGCCGCCAACAGCGCCAGCTGCGCCAGCGCCTCCTCGGCATCGGCGCAGCGCCGCACGCCCAGGCTGGAGATGCCCTCGGCCGGCTTCACCACCACCGGATAGCGCAGCCCCGCCAGCGCCGCGCGGCGCGCGGCCGCATCGGCCCCGGCCGGGATCTCGACGGCCGCGCCGACCGGCAGGCCGGCCTCGCGCAGCCGGCGCTTCTGCGCCGCCTTGTCGGCCACCGCCTCGATCGCCGCCGGGTCCGGGCCGGGCAGGCCCAGGGTCGCGGCCGCGGCGGCGGACTGGCGCGCGTACTTGTCGTTCGCGTTCGCCAGCAGCAGCGGCGCGCCGGCGGCGTGATGGCGCAGTTGCGCCAGCAGCGCCTCATGCGTCGGCGCGATGTCCAGCACCTCGACCGCGGGATCGAAGGCGCCGCGCAGCCCGTCCTGCGGCCGGCCCAGCAGCAGCACCCGCCAGCCGCGCGCCAGCGCGCTGCGCGCCAGGGTCTGGCTGGTGCCGGTCGGGATCGCGCCGATCAGCGCCAGGCAATGGGGGCCCGCGCTCATCTGGCGCCTCCCAGCCCGCGGCTCAGCACCAGGCAGGCCAGCAGCAGCAGAGTGGCATAAGCGAAGGCCGTCCCCGCGCCCCGCCCCGCCCCGGCCATCAAGGCGCCCAGGGTCGCGACGCCCAGCGCCGCGCCGAGCTGGCGCGCGGTGTTGAACACCGCCGACACCGCGCCATAGCGCCCGGCATCGGCCTGGCCCAGCAGATGCGAGGTCAGGGCCGGGATCGTCAGCCCGCCGCCGAAGGGCATCAGCAGCAGGGCCGGCAGCAGCCACAGATAGGGCGGCTGCGGCAGCCACAGCAGCAGCGCCGCGGCATAGAGATAGCCGGCCGCCGTCAGCGCCAGGCCCAGGCGCACCGGCCACAGCGCGCCGCGCCGCGCCGCCAGCCGGCCGCTGGCCACATTGCCCAGCATCACGACCACGAAGGGCAAGAGCGCCAGCCCGGCCTGTAGCGCGCTGTAGCCGCGCTCGCGCTGGAAGTAATGGCTCAGCACGAAGATCAGGCCGTAGAAGGCCAGATTGGTCAGCAGGCCCAGCGCCAGGCTGAGCGAGATCGCCGGCCGCGCCAGCAGCGGCAGCGGCAGCACCGGGGCCGCCGCGCGGCGCTGCGAGCGCCAGAAGCCGATGCCGGCGATCAGGGCCAGCGCCAGGCCGACCAGCACCAGCGGATCGCCCAGGCCGCGCGCGCCGGCCTCCAGCAGCGAAGCGGTCAGGGCCGCGAACAGCAGCAGCGCCCAGGCGTTGCCGGCCAGGTCCAGCGGACGCTCGCTCTGGCGCGGCGTCTCGGCCACATGGCGGCGGCTCAGGAACAGGCCCAGCGCGCAGATCGGCAGATTGATCCAGAAGATCGAGGGCCAGTCCCAGCGCAGCAGCAGCGCGCCGCCCAGGGCCGGGCCGGCCGCGCTGACCAGGCCGCCGACGGAGCTCCACAGCCCGATCGCGCGCGCGCGCAGCGCCGCGTCGCCGGCGCTGGCATGGCTGATCAGGGCCAGCGAGCCCGGTAGCAGCAAGGCGGCGGCCAGGCCCTGCAGCGCCCGCCCGGCCACCAGCGCGCCGATGCCCGGCGCCAGCGCGCAGGCCGCCGAGGCCAGTGCGAACAGCGCCAGCCCGGCCTCGAAGACGCGCCGGCTGCCATAGCGGTCGCCCAGGGCGCCGCCGCTGAGCATCAGGCTGGCCAGCGCCAGGGTGTAGGCGTCGACCACCCATTGCTGCAGATGTACCTGCCCCGCCCCGCCGCCCAGCGCGGCGCCGATGCTGGGCAGCGCGACATTGACGATGGTGACGTCCAGCAGCACGACCACGAAGCCGCAGCTGGAGGCCAGCAGGGTCAGCCACAGCCCGGCCGGCAGGCCTTCGCGCTCGGCCGTCCAGGTTCCGGAGGACACGCTCATGCGGCGCGCTCCTCGATCAGGCTGGCGCGGTTCGCGGCCGGCCGCGGCGCCAGCGCCTCGGGCAGCAGGCGCGGGTCGAACACCCGCTCGCTGCGCCGGCCGAAGGCGCGGAAGTTCCACAGGCTGGTGCTGACGAAGATGCGCTGCAGCCAGCGGTGCGCGCGCCCCTGCGCGTCGAAGCTGGGCGCAAAGCGGTCGCGCGAATGCAGCGCGAAGCGGTTGTTGATGAAGACCAGGCGGCCGGGCTGGATCGCGATGCCCTCCGACACCGCGCGCACCTCGCGGTACAGATTGTCCAGCGCCTGGCGCGCGCGGGCGTTCACCGGCAGCACCATGTCCGGGTAGAAGGCCACCGTGACCCGCGGCAGCTCCAGCGGGCCGGAGACGATCGGGCACAGCTCGGTGTTGTCGCGCGGCGTCGGCGTCGCGCCGCGCCAGCGGTAGGGCACGCGGATGATGTAGTGGCGGCCGTAGAGCTGCTCCAGGTCCTCATCGCTCAGCCGCGCCAGCGCCAGCCGCGCGTCGGACACCCGGGTCAGCGGGCCGGCCCCGTCCGGCGCGCCGCGCAGGCCCAGCAGCAGCAGCGCCAGCGGCGAGGTGTCGCCCTCCTGCATGAAGGCCTGGGCGGCGTTCTCGATATGGAAGTCCAGCTCCACCTCGGAACCCAGGCCGGTGTACTCCTGCGCGTTCTCCTTGTGCGGCACCAGGTTGTTGACCAGCTCGCGACCCTCGTGCGAGATCGAATAGGGCTCGGCGATGGTCGCGCCCAGCGCGACCAGCAGGTTCTCGCTCAGCACCCCGTCCTTGAACTGGCGGCCGGTCTCGCTGAACTGCGGGCTGCCATGGATGCCGGTGTCGATCGGCAGGCCGTCCAGCACCAGATAGGGATGGGCGGCGCCGTTGGAGGATTTGATCACCTCCAGCAGGCGCACCAGCCGCTCCGGGAAGCGCGCGTAGACCGCGCGGCGCAGCGCCCCGATATAGGCCGCGCCGCCGGCCGGGTCGTACTCGATGCCGCGCAGCGCGAGGCGGATCTCGTCCGCCTCGGCCGGACTGAGCTCGAAGCGAAGATGGTTCTGTGAGTTCTGAGAGTTTTGAGACAAGGGACCTCCTGTGCGTGATGACACGCCATGTGATGACAAGCGATGGGCGCCAGCCTAGGTTTGTTCCAATATCTCAAAAACAAAACTAAAGAGAAAATGTTATCTGTTGAACTGATATAGAGCGGTCTCGGCCGCGGGCTGTCATGGATCTTGCTTTGCTGCACACCTTCCGCACCGTGGTCGAGGCCGGCGGCGCGCTCAAGGCCTCCCAGAGCCTGGGCTGCGCCCAGTCCAACGTCACCGCGCGGCTGAAGACCCTGGAGCTGCGCGTCGGCACCGCGCTGTTCGACCGCGAGGGCAAGCGCCTGCGCCTGAACGAGGCCGGGCGGCGCTACCTGCCCTTTGCCGAGCGCATCCTGGCCCTGGTCGACGAGGCCGCGGCCAGCGCCCGCACGCTCGCCGCGGCCGCGCCGGCGCTGCGCTTCGGCAGCATGGAGAGCAGCGCCGCGATGCACCTGCCGCGCGCGATGGCAGCGCTGCGCGAGACCCATCCGGCGCTGCAGCTGCAGCTGGAGGTCGGGGCCGAACCGGCGCTGACCGAGCTGCTGCTGGAGCAGCGCCTGGACCTGGCCCTGACCGCCAGCCTGGCCGAGCGCGCCGGCCTGCGCTACGAGGCCGCGTTCGAGGAGCCGCTGGTGGTGGTTGCGCGCGAGGACCCGGCCGAGCTGCTGGCCCAGGCGCCGCTGTACGCCCCCACCCTGCTCGCCTTCCGCGAGGGCTGCCCCTACCGCGCGATCGCGCAGCGCTGGCTGGAGTCGCGCCGCATCGCCTGCGCCCGGGTGCTGTCCTTCGGCACCTATGCCGGCGTGCTGGGCTGCGCCGCGGCCGGCATGGGCCTGGCGGTGCTGCCGCGGCGCCTGCTGGAGCTGCCCGAGGCGGCCGCCCATGGGCTGCAGAGCTACCGGCCGCGCGACCTGGCGCCGGCCACCAGCTATTTCGTCAGCCGACGCGACTGGCAGCCGGACGTAGCCGCCAGCGCGTTGATGAAGCTGCTGCGGCGCGCGGCGCGCTGACGACGGCGGATCGAAGAAAAGGCTTGATGCGGAAACCGCATCATGACCAAGCACTTGCTCATTAGACAGGGGCCGCGGCGGCGCGGACAGTGGCGTCCATCGACACCACGCCAAGAAAGGCCCCGTTCCCATGAGCCAGACCGCCACCGCCGATCTCGACCTCGCGCTGCCGCCGGCGCCGCCGCAACCCAAGCATTACGACGTCGTGGTGGTGCACCGCGGCATCGCCCATGTGGCGGGCCAGGTCTCGCGCGCCCCGGACCGGGTCGTCGCCGGCCATCTGCTCAGCGATGCCGATGACCTGAGCGAGGCCCGCGAGGCCGCCCGCGTCTCGATCCGCCGCGTGCTGGCCGCGCTGCGCGACAAGCTGGGCAGCCTCGACCGCATCGAGCAGGTACTGTCGCTGCGCGGCTTCGTCAATGCCGCGCCGGGCTTCACCCGCCATGCCGAGGTGCTGGACGCGGCCTCCGAGCTGCTGCAGGCGCATCTGGGCCCGCGCGGCCGCCATGCCCGCTCGGCGATCGGCGCCACCAGCATCCCGGGCAACGGCCTGACCGAGATCGAGCTGACCGTCGCGGTGCGAGAAGAGGCCTGATGAGCAGCGATCTGCCCGATTTCGAGGCGGTGCGCCAGGCCCGCGAGCGCATCCGCGCCGATCTGGTCCTGACGCCGCTGCTGCGCAATGCCCAGCTCGACGCCGCGCTCGGCGCCGAGGTCTGGATCAAGCCGGAGTCGCTGCAGCGCACCGGCTCCTTCAAGGTGCGCGGCGCCTTCAGCCGGCTGCGCCTGCTCAGCGCCGAACAGCGCCGCGCCGGCGTGGTCACCGCCTCCTCGGGCAGCCATGCGCTGGCGGTCGCCGAGGCCGCGCGCGAACTGGGCATCAAGGCCACGGTGCTGATGCCGGCCAATGCGCCGCGTCCCAAGCTGGAGGGCGTGCGCCGCGCCGGCGCCGAGCTGCTGCTCGCGCCGCCCGACGAGGACCGTGCCGCGCGCGCCCGCGCACTGGCGGCCGAACGCGGCGCGCTGTTCGTGCCGCCGGTCGACGACCCGGCGGTGATCGCCGGCCAGGGTACCGCCACCCTGGAGGCCCTGGAGCAGCTGCAGCCGGTCTGGCCCGAGGGGCCCGACCTGCTGCTGCTGCCGCTGGGCGGCGGCGGCCTGGCCGCCGGTGCCTCGCTGGTGCTGGCGGCGCTGTCGCCCAGGACCCGGCTGGTCGGCGTCGAGCCGGCCGGCCATGACGATTACGGCCGCTCGCTGCGCGCCGGCGAACGCCTGCGCAACGAGCGCGGCCAGCGCTCCTTCTGCGACGCGCTGCTGGCCGGCGCGCCGGGCGAGCTGTCTTTCCCGATCAACCTGCGCCATGAGCTGCAGGCCGTCACGGTCGACGATGTCGAGGTGGCCGAGGCGCTGCGCTTCGCGCTGCGCGAGTTGAAGTTGGTGCTGGAGCCCGGCGGCGCGGTCGCGCTGGCCGCGGCGCTGGCCGGCAAGTTGCCGCTGCAGGGCCGGCGCGTGCTGCTGCTGCTCAGCGGCGGCAATATCGATCCGGCCACCCTGCAGGCGGTGCTGGCGGCGGAGGCGGCGCCATGAGTGCCAGCGAAAGCAATCTGCGCGTCGCGATCGACATCGGCGGCACCTTCACCGACCTGGTGCTGCAGGACGGCGAGCGCCTGACCAGCACCAAGCTGCTGACCCGCGCCGAGGCGCCGGAGGAAGTGGTGCTGCAGGGCGTGCAGGAGCTGCTGGCGGCGGCCGGCCGCGGCTGGGCCGAGCTGGACGCGCTGATTCTCGGCACCACCCTGGCCACCAATGCGCTGATCGAGCGCAAGGGCGCCCGCACCGCCCTACTGACCACCGAGGGCTTTCGCGACCTGCTGGAGATCGGCTGGGAGGACCGCTTCGACCAGTACGACATCCAGCTCGAGAAGCCCGCGCCGCTGGTGCCGCGCGAGCTGCGCCTGACCGTGGCCGAGCGCATCGACGCCGCCGGCCGCGTGCTGCTGCCGCTGGACGAGCCGGCGCTGGACGCGTTGGCCGACCGGCTGCATGCGCTGGACGCGCAGAGCCTGGCGATCTGCTTCCTGCATGGCTATGCCAACCCGCGCCATGAGCGGCGCGCGCGCGAGCTGCTGGCCGCGCACCTGCCGGGCCTGGCGATCAGCCTGTCCAGCGAGGTCTGCCCGGAGATCCGCGAGTACGAGCGCCTCTCGACCACCAGCGCCAATGCCTATGTGCAGCCGCTGATCGCCGGCGCGCTGCGCCGCCTGGGCGAGCGCAGTGCGGCGCTGGGCCTGCGCCGCCCGCCGCTCCTGATCACCTCGGCCGGCGGCCTGTGCAGCCTGGAGAGCGGCATCGCCGAGCCGGTGCGCCTGGTCGAGTCCGGCCCGGCCGGCGGCGCGGTGCTGGCCGCGGCGCTGGCGCGGCGCCTGGACCTGCGCCGGGTGCTGGCCTTCGACATGGGCGGCACCACCGCGAAGATCGCCTATATCGACGATTTCGAACCGCAGCAGAGCCGGCGTTTCGAGTTCGGCCGGGTGCATCGGCACCTGAAGGGCTCGGGCCTGCCGCTGCGCGTGCCGGTGGTGGAGCTGGTCGAGATCGGCGCCGGCGGCGGCTCGATCGCGCGGCGCAACCAGCTGGGCGTGATCCAGGTCGGCCCCGACAGCGCCGGCGCCGCGCCCGGCCCGGCCGCCTATGGCCGCGGCGGCCGCGCACCGACCGTGACCGATGCCCATCTGCTACTGGGCCTGCTGGATCCGCGGCGCTTCGCCGGCGGCCGCGTGCCGCTGGACGAGAGCCTGGCCGCGGCCGCCTTCGCCGAGGCCCTGCCGGACGAAGCCGCGCCCGGCGCGGCGCGCGCGGTGCTGGAGGTGGTCGGCGAGAACATGGCGAACGCCGCGCGCATCCATGCCAGCGAGCTCGGCAAGGGCCTGGAGGGCCGCAGCTTGATCGCCTTCGGCGGCGCCGCGCCGCTGCATGCGGTGCAGCTGGCGCACAAGCTGGGCCTGAGGCGCGTGCTGGTGCCGGCCTTGGCCGGCGTCGGCTCCGCGCTCGGCTTCCTGCTCGCGCCGGTGGCCTACCAGGCCAGCCGCAGCCTGTTCCAGCGTCTGGACGCCGGCTGGCGGCCCGCGGCGGTGCAGCGGCTGCTGGATGAGCTGCGCGATGCGGCCCTGGCCGTCGTGCGCCAGGCCGCGCCGCCGGACGCGCCGCTGCGCTGGCGCCGCAGCGCTCAGCTGCGCTATGCCGGCCAGGGCCATGAGATCGAGGTCGAGCTGCCCGAGGGTGAGCTGGGCGAGCACAGCGCCGAGGCCCTGCGCCAGGCCTTCCGCGCCCGCTATGCCGCGCTGTTCGGCCATGCGCTGTCGCATGTCGAGATCGAGGCGGTCGGCTGGAGCCTGGCGGTCGAGGCCGAACGGCCGGCGCTGGCGCAGGCCGCGCCGGCAAGACCTGGCCCCGCGGACGCGCCGCAGCGGCGCCCGGTCTGGGACGGCCAGACCTGGGTCGACTGGCCAGTGTTCGAGCGCGAGGGCCTGAGCATCGGCGCGGCGCTTTCGGGCCCGCTGCTGCTGCGCGAGGACCAGACCAGCACCCTGCTGCCGGCCGGCTGGTCTGCCCGGCTGCAGGCCGGCGGCGAGCTGCTGCTGGAAGCAGAAAAAAAGGGAGGCAACGACCATGAGTGAACAGACGCTGCGCTGGCAGCTGATGTGGACCCGGCTGCTGGCCGTGGTCGAGGAGCAGGCCCAGACCCTGGTGCGCACCGCCTTCGGCACCGCGACGCGCGAGGCCGGCGATCTGTCGGCCGGCGTGTTCCTGCCGGACGGCCGCATGCTGGCCCAGGCCGTCACCGGCACGCCGGGCCATGTCAATGCGATGGCGGGCTCGGTCGCGCATTTCCTGCGCGAGTTCCCGGCCGAGACCATGCGGGCGGGCGATGCCTACCTTAGCAACGACCCCTGGCTGTGCACCGGGCACCTGTTCGACATGACCCTGGTCAGCCCGGTGTTCGATGCCGGCGGCCGCCTGCTGGCGCTGTTCGCCTCGACCCTGCATGTGGTGGACATCGGCGGCATCGGCCCCGGCCCGGACGCCAGCGAGATCTTCCACGAGGGCTTGTTCATCCCGATCCTGCGCTATGCCAGCGCGGCCGGGGTGGACCGCGGCGTGCGCGCGCTGATCCGCGCCAATGTGCGCTACCCCGACGAGGTCGAGGGCGACCTGGCCGCGCTGCGCGCCTGCAACGAGGTCGGTGCGCGGCGCCTCGCGGCGATGCTGGCCGAGTTCGGCGAGGCCGCGCTGGAGCCGCTGGGCGGCTTCATCATCGAGCGCTCGCGCCGCGCGATGGAACAGGCGATCGCCGCCTGGCCGCGCGGGGTCTACCGGCACCGGTTGCAGATGGACGGCTTCGACGGCCAGACCCTGAGCCTGCAGGCCGAGCTGCGCCTGCTGGGCGAGCGCATCGAGGTCGACTATGCCGGCAGCGCCGCCGCGCTGCCGCGCGGCATCAACGTGCCCCTGCCCTATACCGAGGCCTACACCAGCTTCGGCCTGCGCTGCCTGATCGGCGCCGGCGTGCCCAACAACGCCGGCTCGCTGGCCGCGATCCGGGTCGAGGCGCCCAGCGGCAGCATCCTCAACGCGCCGCCGCCGCATGCGGTCAATGCCCGCCATGTGACCGGCCAGCTGCTGCCCGACCTGATGTTCGGCTGCCTGCGCCAGGCCCGGCCGGAGGCGGTGCCGGCCGAGGGCGCGGCCAGCCTGTGGAACATCAACCTGGCCGGCCAGCGCCGGCTCGAGGACGGCGGCCGGCGGCGCTTCGCGATCACCAGCTTCTCGACCGGCGGCACCGGCGGGCGGCCGCGCCAGGACGGGTTGTCGACCACCGCCTTCCCGAGCGGGGTGCGCAATGTCTCGATCGAGATCCTGGAGGCCAGCGCGCCGCTGCTGTTCTGGCGCAAGGAGTACCGGCCCGATTCCGGCGGCGCCGGTCGCCAGCGCGGCGGCCTGGGCCAGGTGATCGAGGTCCAGCATGCGCAGGAGGACGAGCCGCTGCTGCTGGCCGCCAGCTGGGAGCGCTGGGTGCATGCGCCGCGCGGCGCCGAGGGCGGCGCCGACGGTGCGACCGGCAGCGCGCGCCTGCTGCCCTCGGGCGAGGCGCTGCGTGGCAAGGGCCGCCAGACCATCCCGGCGGGCCAGCGCCTGCAAGTCCTGACCCCCGGCGGCGCCGGCCTGGGCCCGGCCGCCGAGCGCGACCCCGCCGCGCTGGCCGCCGACCTGCGCGCCGGCCTGGTCAGCCCGGCCGCGGCGCGCGCCGCCTATGGCGCCATCCCCCAACACAACAAGGAGGACCTATGAACGATTCATTCCGACGCGGCCTCGCGCTGCTGGCGGCGGCGCTGGCCGGCGCGGCCGGCGCCGCGCCCAGCCCCGGCGGCACCGCGACCCTGGTGCTGCAGAACGAGCCGCCGACCCTGGTGGCGCTGGCCCATTCGCATTCGGCCACCCTGGCGGTCAGCGCCAAGGTCAGCGAGGGCCTGCTGAAGTACGACCATGAGCTGAACCCGCAGCCGCAGCTGGCCACCGCCTGGCAGGTCAGCCCGGACGGCAAGACCTACACCTTCAGCCTGCGCCGCGGCGTGCGCTGGCATGACGGGCGCGAGTTCACATCGGCCGATGTGGCCCATTCGATCAAGCTGCTGAAGGAGAACCATCCGCGCGGACGCAGCACCTTCGCGCCGGTGCTGCGGGTGCGCACGCCGGACGCCCATACCGCGGTGCTGGAGCTGTCGCAGCCGGCGCCCTATCTGCTGAAGGCCTTCGTCGCGGCCGAGGCCCCGATCGTGCCCAAGCATCTGTACGAGAGCGGCGAGGTGCTGGCCAATGCCAACGGCAATGCGCCGATCGGCACCGGGCCCTTCCGCTTCAAGGAATGGGTGCGCGGCAGCCACATCGTCTACGAACGCAACCCCGACTACTGGGACAAGCCCAAGCCCTATCTGGAGCGCCTGGTGGTGCGCATCATCCCGGACCCGGCCGCGCGCGCGATCGCCTTCGAGACCGGCGAGGTCGACATCGGCTACCGCACGCCGGTCTCGCCGGGCGACATCCCGCGCCTGCAGGCCCATCCCAAGCTGGCCTTCGAGACCAAGGGCAACAGCTATTCCTACAACGTGACCCGGCTCGAGTTCAATCTGCGCCAGCCCCAGCTCAAGGAGCTGAAGGTGCGCCAGGCGATCGCCCATGCGATCAACCGCGAGGTGGTGCGCGACACGGTGTTCTACGGCTATGGCCAGATCAGCTTCTCGCCGATCGCGCCGGGGCTGCGCGAGTTCCACGACGAGCGGCCGACGCCCTACCCCTTCGACATCCGCGCCGCCGAGCGCCTGCTCGACGAGGCGGGCCTCAAGCGCGGCGCCGACGGCCAGCGCTTCAACCTGGCGCTGGACTACAACCCCAGCGACATGCACAAACGCCTGGCCGACTACGTCAAGCTGGCGCTGGGCCGGGTCGGCATCAAGGTGGAGATCCGCGCCGGCGATTTCTCGCAATACGTCAAGCGCATCTACACCGACCAGGACTACGACCTGGCGATCAACGGCACCAGCAATCTCTTCGACCCGACGGTCGGCTCGCAGCGCCTGTACTGGTCCAAGAACATCAAGAAGGGCGTGCCCTTCTCGAACGGCACCTTCTACGCCAACCCGGTGGTCGACAAGCTGCTGGAGGACGCCGCGGTCGAGCTGGACCGCGGCAAGCGCGCGGCGCTGTTCAAGGAGTTCCAGCGCATCGTCGGCGTCGAGGTGCCGGACCTGAACCTGCTCTCGCCCACCTATTACACGATCCACAACCGCCGCCTGCACGCGCATTCGCAGACCGCCGAGGGCGTCGAGGCCAATTTCGCCGAGGTCTATATCCAGTGATGAGAACATTGCTTTCCACCCTCCTCTTGGCCCTGGCCGCCAGCACGGCCGCCGCCAACACCCCCACCAAGGGTGGCACCCTGACCCTGGTGATCAACGGCGAGCCGCGCACCCTGGTGCCGCTGCTGGACCCCAACTTCAACACCCGCAACCTCGGCGCCAAGGTGACCGAGGGCCTGCTGCGCTTCGACGAGAAGTTCCAGCCGCAGCCGCTGTTGGCCACCGCCTGGCAGGTCAGCGCGGACGGGCTGCGCTACCGCTTCGATCTGCGCCGCGGCGTCAAATGGCATGACGGCAAGCCCTTCGGCGCCAACGATGTGCGCTTTTCGCTGCTGGCGCTGAAGCAGCATTCGCCGCGCGGCCGCATCACCTTCGCGAATCTGGAGCGCATCGAGACGCCCACCCCGCAGCAGGTGGTGCTGCATCTGTCCAAGCCCGCGCCCTATCTGCTGAAGTCCCTGGCCTCGGCCGAATCGCCGATCGTGCCCGAGCACGCCTATGGAGGTCCGGACGCGAACCCGCACGACAGCGCCAACAACAATGCGCCGATCGGCACCGGCCCCTTCATCTTCGAGGAATGGAAGCGCGGCAGCCATGTGGTGCTGCGCCGCAATCCGAACTACTGGCGCAGCGGCCATCCGCACCTGGAGCGCATCGTCGCGCGCTTCGTCGGCGATGTGGCCGCCGCCTCCACCGCGCTGGAGACCGGCGAGGCCGACGTCAGCTACAGCGTCTCGCTGCCCGACCTGGACAGGCTGAGCAAGCTGCCGCAGCTGCGCGTCGAGGCTGGGCCGGACGGCTATCTGAACAATATCCAGGTGCTGGAGTTCAACCTCGAGCATCCGCAGCTGGCGCGCCAGGAGGTGCGGCATGCGATCGCCCGCGCGATCGACCGCGGCTTCATCCGCGACCATGTGTTCTTCGGCCGCACCCGCATCGTCGACTCGCCGATTCCGGCGGTGCTGTCCAGCTATGTCGACGACGGCGCCTTCCAGCACCCGTTCAACCTCGCCGAGGCGAATGCGCTGCTGGACAAGGCCGGCCTGCCGCGCGGCGCCGACGGCCAGCGCCTGCAGCTGCGCCTGAGCTTCCTGCCGGGCGCCAATTTCAAGCGCAGCGCCGAGTACCTGCGCGGTGCTCTGGGCCGGGTCGGCATCAAGATCGAGGTGCTGGACGGCGACCTGGCCACGACGACCAAGCGGGTCTACCAGGACCGCGGCTTCGAGCTGAACCTGAACGGCCTGGGCATGCTGTTCGACCCGACGGTGGGCGTGCAGCGCCTGTACTGGTCGGACGCGATCCGCAACCCGGTGCCGTACGTGAACGCCGCGCATTACAACAATGCCGAGGTCGACGAGCTGTTCCGCCGCGTCGCGGTGGAGGCCGACGATGCGCGCCGCGCCGAGCAGCTGAAGAAGATCCAGCGCATCGTCGGCCGCGAACTGCCGGTGTTCCCGCTGGTCAATGCGCCGACCGTGACCGTGGCCAACAAGCGGGTGCACGGCATCGTCAACAGCGTGGACCTGAGCGCCGGGGATTTCTCCGACGCCTGGGTCGAGGCGCGCTGAGGCCAGGCGGGATCCTCACGATGCGGCGCTCGCAAAAGCTAGCTCGAAAGCCTTCTAAGCCGGCCGCCGCGCCGCGCCTAGCATGGCTGCGGGAGGACACCGCATCATGCTGAAAACCGTCTGGCTCGAGGATCTGCTGGCCCTGGCCCAGACCCGCAACTTCGCCCGCGCCGCCGAGCTGCGCCATGTCACGCAGCCGGGCCTGAGCCGGCGCATCCAGTCGCTGGAGGCCTGGGCCCAGGCGCCGCTGGTGGACCGCGAGGCCCAGCCGCTGCGCCTGACCCCGGCCGGCGAGATGCTGCTGGAGGTGGCGACCGAGGTGCTGTCGCGCCTGGGCGCGCTGCGCCAGCGCCTGCGCCCGCAGCCGAGCCGGCCGCAGGTGCGCATCGCCGCGCCGCATCTGCTGTCGATCAGCTTCTTCCCGCGCTGGCTGCCGCAGATGCGCCAGCGCGTGGAGGGCGTGGAGCTGGCGGTGCAGTCGCTGAACCTGCAGACCGGCCTGGCCGCGCTGGCCGCCGGCGAGGCGGACCTGGCGATCTGCCTGCTGGACCCGGCGCGCGACACCCTGCGGCGCCTGCCGGCCGAGCTGCGCCCGACACCGAGCCTGCAACGCGTGCTGGGCCGCGACCGGCTGCTGCCGCTCTCGGCCCCGGCCGCCAGCGGCGTGCCGCAGCACCGCCTGGGCGGCGCCAGCGCCGCGATGCTGGACTACACCGAGGATTGCTCGCTGCAATGGACCCTGGCGCTGGCGCGCGCCGGCTGGCCGCTGCAGCGCCTGGACTGCCGCGGTCGCAACCAGTTCTCCGACGGGCTGCGCCTGATGGCCCTGGGCGGCCTGGGCCTGGCCTGGCTGCCGGAGTCCACCACCCTGGCCGAGCGGGCCCAGGGCCTCCTGGTGCCGGCCGGCCCGGCCCGCTTCAATGTCGAGCTGGAGATCGTCGCGGTGCGTCCGCCGCGGCCGCTGTCGCCCTGGGCCGAGAGGCTGTGGCAGCTGCTGGCCGAGGCGACGCCCGGCACGGCGGTCCCGCCCCCAACCAACCAGGCCGTCGAGCTGGCGGCCGCCTGAACCGAACCCATGGCTTTCTCATCTTCCTGGGGCCGGGTGGCGCGCTCGCTGCGCCGCACCGGCTGGCAGGCCCTGCCCACCGTGGCGGGCGTGCTGACCCTGAACTTCCTGCTGCTGCACTACACGCCGGGCGACGCCGCCTCGGTGCTGGCGGCCGAGGCCGGCTCGGCCACCGCCGAGACCATGGCCGCGCTGCGCCAGCGCTTCGGACTGGACCTGCCGCTGGGCGAGCAGCTGATCGCCTACCTGGGCCGCATCGTCACCCTGGACCTGGGCTTCTCGCCGCGCTTCAACCTGCCGGTGTCGACCCTGATCGGCCAGCGCCTCTTGGGCAGTCTGAGCCTGATGCTGGCGGCGCTGGGCCTGGCGCTGGCCGCCGGCATCGCGCTGGGCACCGTGATGGCGCGCCATGCCGGCCGCTGGCCGGACCGGCTGCTGTCGCTGCTGGTGCTGCTGTTCTATTCGGTGCCGGGCTTCTGGGTCGGGCTGATGCTGATCGTGCTGTTCTCGGTGCAGCTGGGCTGGCTGCCCAGCGGCGGCATCGGCACCCTGGGCGTCGAGCTGCAGGGCTGGGCCTGGTGGAGCGACCGGCTGCGCCACATGCTGCTGCCCACCCTGTCGCTGGCGCTGTTCTTCGTCGCGATCTATGCGCGGTTGACCCGCGCCGCGATGCTGGAGGTGGCCTCGCTGGACTATGTGCGCACCGCGGCCGCCAAGGGCCTGGCGCCCTGGCGCATCACCTTGCAGCACATCCTGCGCAACGCGCTGCTGCCGGTCACGACGATGGCCGGCATGCACATGGCCGGGCTGCTGGGCGGCGCGGTGGTGGTCGAGACGGTCTACAGCTGGCCGGGCCTCGGGCGCCTGGCCTTCGAGTCGGTGCAGAGCCGCGACTTTTCGGTGCTCTTGGGTGTGCTGTGCCTGTCCTCGCTGCTGGTGATCGCGATGAATGCCGCGGTGGACCTGCTGCAGGCCTGGCTGGACCCGCGCATCGAGCTGCGCTGAAACGGGAGCCCGACGATGAGTCAATCTCTTCACCCCCCGCGCGCCTGGCGCGCCTTCGCCGCCAATCCGAACGCGCTGGCCGGCGCGGCCCTCTTGCTGACGATGCTGCTGCTGGCGCTGGGCGCGGGCTGGGCCTTTCCCGGCGACCCGCTGGACATGGTGACCCGACCCTTCCTCTGGCCCGGCCAGGATGCGGACCATCCGCTGGGCAGCGATTCGCTGGGCCGCGACGTGGCGGCCGGCATCGCGCATGGCGCGCGGGTCTCGCTGCTGGTGGGCCTGTCGGCCACCGCGATCGGCCTGGGCATCGGCCTCGTGGTCGGTGCCAGCGCCGGCTACTTCGGCGGCTGGATCGAGGATGTGCTGCTGCGCCTGATCGAGCTGGTGCAGACCGTGCCGAGCTTCATCCTGCTGGTGGTGCTGGTGGCGATCGCCGGGCCACGGGTCGAGACCATCGTGGTCGCGATCGGCCTGGTCAGCTGGCCGGCGGTGGCGCGGCTGGTGCGCTCGGAGTTCCGCGCGCTACGCCAGAAGGACTTCGTGCTAGCCGCGCGCTGCCTGGGCTACGGCCATGGCCGCATCATCTGGCGCGAGATCCTGCCCAATGCGCTGCCGCCGCTGATCGTCACCGCCTCGGTGATGGTGGCCTCGGCCGTGCTGATGGAATCGGCCCTGTCCTTCATGGGCATGGGCGACCCGAACGTGGTCAGCTGGGGCAGCATGATCGGCGCCGGCCGCGAGCTGCTGCGCAGCGCCTGGTACCTGAGCGCGGCGCCGGGCCTGGCGATCGTCTTGACCGTGCTGGGCTGCAATCTGCTGGGCGACGGGCTCAACGACGCGCTCAATCCACGCCTGGCCGGCGGGGTGCCGCGATGAGCGCCGCCGCCCCGCTGCTGCAGGTGCAAGACCTGACCCTCGCCCTGCCCGGCTTTGCGCCGGTACAGGGGCTGGACTTCAGCCTGGAGGCCGGCCAGACCCTGGCCCTGGTGGGCGAATCGGGCTCCGGCAAGTCGCTGACCGCGCTGGCGCTGATGCGCCTGCTGCCGCCGGCGGTGCGCCTGGCCGGCGGCCGGGTCTGGCTGCAGGGCCGCGAGCTGCTGTCCTTGCCGGAACGCGAGATGCGGGCGCTGCGCGGCCGCGAGCTGGCGATGGTGTTCCAGGAGCCGATGAGCTGCCTGAACCCGGTGCTGAGCATCGGACGCCAGATCGCCGAGGTGCTGCGCCGCCACGAGGGCCTGTCGGCGCGCGCCGCACGGGCGCGGGTGATCGAGCTGCTGGCCCTGGTGCGCATCCCCGACCCGGCGCGCCGCGTCGACGATTTCCCGCACCAGCTCTCCGGCGGCATGCGCCAGCGCGTGATGATCGCGATGGCGATCGCCTGCGGCCCGCGCCTCCTGATCGCCGACGAGCCGACCACCGCGCTGGACGTGACGATCCAAGCGCAGGTGCTGGACCTGCTGGACCGGCTGCGCCGCGAGCTGAACATGGGCCTGCTGCTGATCACCCATGACCTGGGCCTGGTGGCGCAATGGGCCGACCGGGTGGTCGTGATGTATGCCGGCCGCGCCTGCGAGCAGGCCGAGGCCGAGGCCCTGTTCGCCGCGCCGGCCCATCCCTACACCCGCGCGCTGCTGGCCGCCTCGCCGCGCCTGGCCGGCGCCGACCTGCATTACCGCCAGGGGCCGCTGGCCGAAATCCCCGGCAGCATCGCCTCCGCGCCCGATCAGCCGGGCTGCGCCTTCGCGCCGCGCTGCGACCAGGCGCGCCCGTCCTGCCGCCAGGCGCCGGCGCCGCGGCTGCAGCAACAGGCTGGCGCCGACGGCCGCCTGCTGGCCTGCCCGCCGGCGCTCCATTTCCCGCTCACCCGGATCACGCCCAATGAACGCCACGCCCTTGCTGCTGCAGGCGCATGACCTGCATGTCCATTACCCGCGCCCGCGAAGCGCCCCGCTGCGCGCGGTCGATGGCGTCTCGCTGAGCCTGGCGCGCGGCGAGACCCTGGGCTTGGTCGGCGAGTCCGGCTGCGGCAAGTCGACCCTGGGCCGCGCCCTGCTGCGGCTGGAACCGCTGCAGCAGGGGCGCATCGAATTCGACGGCCAGGACCTGGCCGCGCTGAGTGGCGGCGCGCTGCGGCGCTGGCGCCGGCGTGCGCAGCTGGTGTTCCAGGATCCCTTCGGTTCGCTGAACCCGCGCCAGCGCGTCGCCGAGATCCTGGGCGCGCCGCTGGCCGCCCATGGCATCGCCCGCCCGGCCGAGCGCGGGCCGCGCATCGCGCAGTTGCTGGACCAGGTCGGGCTGCCGCGGAGCGCGCTGCAGCGCTACCCGCACGAGTTCTCCGGCGGCCAGCGCCAGCGCCTGGGCATCGCGCGCGCGCTGGTGCTGGAGCCCGAGCTGCTGGTCTGCGACGAGCCGGTCTCGGCACTGGACCTGTCGGTGCAGGCCCAGATCCTGAACCTGCTGGCGGCGCTGAAGCGCGAGCGCGGCCTGTCCTACCTGTTCGTCTCGCACGACCTGTCGGTGGTGCGCTACTTCGCAGACCGAGTGCTGGTGATGTACCTCGGCCGGGTGGTCGAGTCGGCGCCGCGCGAGCGGCTCTGGGCCGCGCCGCGCCATCCCTACACCCAGGCCCTGATCGCCGCCGTGCCCGATCCGGCGCGACGCCGCCAGGCCGCACCGCTGGCCGGCGAGCTGCCCGGCGCCGGCGCCTTGCCCGGCGGTTGCGCCTTCCATCCGCGCTGCCCCTCGGCTACCGCGCTGTGCCGCCAGGTCGCGCCGCCGCTGCAGGGCGACGGGGCCGAGCATCTGGTGGCCTGCCATCATCCCGCCGAGCCGCTACGATCCGCGGACAAGACGAGGGAGGCCCTGGCCGCATGAGCAAGAACAGCAGTATCAGCAGCAGCGAGACCGCTCCGCCGCCGCATCTGGACCTGGCCACGCTGCGCGCCCTGGGCGCGGCCGCCCCCGCACAGGATTGCGAGGCCTGCGTGCCGCTGCGCCAGCCGGGCTGGGAATCGCTGCCGGCCGGTTTCGACCACCGCAGCCTGCTGTGCATCGGCAATCTGGCGACGCCCGCGCGCGATGGCGACGAGGAAAACGCGACCGAGCCGACGACGCGCGAATACCACCCGCAAGGCACCCATCTCTGGTCCGAACGCGCCCCGATCGCGCCCCGCCATGCCCCCTACAACCGCAGCCAGCTCTGGCAGAGCCGCTGCTGCGGCCGGCTGTTCCTGCGCTACACCGAGTACGGCGGCTATTACCAGGATGAGCGCATCCGGTGGTTCGATCCGGGGCTGCTGGTGGATGACGGCTGCTGAGCGGAAACGACAGCTATCGGGACATTTCAGACCTCGTCATCCACCGGCGGCGATCGCAGGCGAGATCACTCGGCGCCGAAGAAGCTCAGCAGCGGCGTCCACCTCGAGCCGTCAAACTCAAACAGCTCCTTCATGCCGGCGGACCACAGCGTGCTGCCGGCTGCGGTCAGCCTGTAGACGGAAGACGGAAACACCTCGTCGTCCGGTGGTTCAACGGGAACGAGGTTCTCGCCGACCAGCTCATACAGGAGGTTCATGCTTGCGATGAACACTCGGCCATCGAGGCAGGCGACACCCCAGAGCTTTTCCTCGGTGTCCCCATGCTCAATGGCCGTCCAGACGGAGCCTCGCCCCCGAATCACCGTGCCTTGGTCCCCAACAGCGTAGGCAACGCCGTCCGAGGCGCAGGCAATGTCAAAGAGGTCGCAGTTGGTGGGCGAGTCGATGCGCTGCCATTCGCCTTTGCTTCTCTGACACAGCAACCCTTCCCACCCCACCGCGTAAACCTCGTCTTCCGAGAAATGCGCCAGCGACTCCAAGCCAAGATCGACAGCCTGCACACCCGGTAGAAGGGGAATGGCTTCCGAGCGCCAATCAACCCAGTCGTCGCTTCGGTAGACCTGCAACGCGGTGCCCACGGCAAGAGTGCAGCGGGCGCCAACCGTTCGAATCGAGCGCAAGGGTCCGGCCAGGCCCCTGGCGCTGACCGAGGGCAGGTCCAGGAAAGCCTGCCCGTCAAACTGCACCAGCTGCCCGCCCTCTCCCAGATAAAGCGCCTTCGGAGCTGAGCCTTCTTGCCGCACCGTCACCGAACACGCGTTCCACTCGACGGCGATCGATTTCATCTTCCCCGCCTGGAACCAGGTGAGAACGCCATTGGGTTCGCGCTCCTGAAACAGCTCGTCCACCGACGTGATCAGCGCGCCGCACGCCGGTCCGACGAGAGCCGTCGACACGAGCGTCATGCCGGGAATCTGACGGGGTTTGGGTGCTTGATCGCTGGATTGCATCTGTTTGGGCCTGGTTTGCTTCAAGTTCAAGGATCGTTCATCAGCGTGGCGGACCGCTTCAGTACGCCCTGCTTGGCCTTGGTCGAGTTCCCCATCCCGTATGAGGAGGGGCGCATCGTCGCATTCGGATCACTCTGGGCTTGCTGGTGATAGGCAAGCAGCTGCGCCTTGATGCAGGACTCCGAGCACCCCTTGAAGGTTTTGGATGCGGACTTCGCCCCTATCGTTGCCGCTTCATCAAGACTCATCGGGCCCGAACCACGGGCCTGCATGGCGACCTTGCGTCTTGCAGACAGCACGCCATGCGTACTGATCGTTGCCGCTTCGCCTTCCGCGCAAATGCAGGGGGCTTTGCTGGCGTCGTAGTTGTCCCAGCCCGGCAGCTTCTCGCCACTGTCTCGATCTCCTCCCGATTTGACGATGCACTTGACCTCGATCAGGTGATCGGGAGTTTGCCCTGGACAGCAATGGCCGCTGTCATAGGGCGTCAGAAAACACCTCAATGCGCGCTGGCAGGGGCGCTGCGTCGCACCTCCCAGTTTTTTCTCGAGCCGACGGATGTTGGCTCGCTTCTCCTTCTTGTCATCGGCCGACATGCCGGCCGCATTGGCCAGGGCGAAATCCGATCTGGCATCGGCAAGCGCCTGGGCCTCGGGCGGGCAAGTGGCCTTCTGATCCAGGTCTTCACCGCAGGCCTGTTTCACCGCATCGGTTTCGCTTGAGCAGGCGCCGGTGCTCTGGCCTAGTGCCATCCGGTCGGCATAGGTCCACGGGGCCGTGTTGCCGGGCTGGGATCCATGGTTGTGCGTCGTCAGGTCCAGATGGCGGACGACGTTTTCACCCTCGACCTTCACATCCATCGACCACGCGGCGAAGTACACCTTGCCCTTGTTCCGCGAGGTCAGCACGCCCTTCTTCGGAGCTGAACCCGCTTCGTCGCCGGTGCTCTTCTTGAAATGCGATTTGTTCTTGAGCATGACCTCCTTCCCGGAGATCTTGACGCTCGAAGAACCGTTCGCCGTGTCGGATGCCAGGCCCGTGTTTGGATAGGGGATCGGCACCCCGGGTGGTGTCGCCGGTGTTTGCGGCGGCGTGAAGCAGACGTCCGGAAATGCGGCGATGGACTTGCCGTCCGCCGCCTTGCAGGAAATCTCCCTGCCATTGGCATAGACCTGGTTCGCCATCAACTCGCTCCGAAGTGAAGGACCAGCGCCGCTCGCGAGCCGAAGTCATCTGCCATATGGGCCAGGATGGTCGCGCCTTGCGCATAGCCCTTGCGACTCCCCTCATCGGCCAGGGCCAAGGCCGCAACGCCGACCGCCGCGCCTACTTCACCCGTGCATTCCGCGGGGTGCCAGGTATCGAACTCGTCCTTGCGCTGCCGCAGGGTGCGCGACAAAGCCAAGGTGGCGTCCTTGAAGCCGTACTGCTCACCCGACAGATCGGTCACCCGGAAATCCATCTGATGCATTTCGCGCCCCGCTTCGGCAAGTGCGAGTTCGATGGCCTGTTTCAAGCCATCCGCGCGCAAAGGCTTGTCCGATCCCTGCGTCGCCTCTTCCATGGCCAAGCCGATACCGATGCATGTCAGGCAGGGCGACGATTTCACTGGCCGCCCCACCAGCAAGGCCCCGGCGCCTTCGCCCGGCATGAATCCGTCGGAGTTGACGCCCGTCAGCAATCGGTCCTGCCGTTCGAAGCGGTCCAAGGTCGGACCGTTCAGCAAGCTATCGACCGCGACGACCAGCACATGAGCGAACCCTTGTTGCCAGACAAGCTCTCGGGCTTTCGATAATGCCATCGCCACCGCCACACGCCCATGCGGCACGATCGCCGACTCCGCCGCAAATGTGCTGCCCAGCGCCTGGCA
Organism: Roseateles sp. DAIF2; assembly: GCF_015624425.1. Taxonomy (NCBI): domain Bacteria; kingdom Pseudomonadati; phylum Pseudomonadota; class Betaproteobacteria; order Burkholderiales; family Sphaerotilaceae; genus Roseateles; species Roseateles sp. DAIF2. The sequence continues at coordinate 3,305,504 of NZ_CP049919.1, forward strand.
GATGTCCTCGAAGATCCTTCCATCGAGCCCATCCATGCGGCCGGGACGCTCGCGTTCAGCGACGCAAAGCAGCATGGGGATGCCCGACCACTCGTCCTTCGGCACCCCGATCAAGGCCTCCTCGGCGGCCATGGTCGCCATGCGTACCAGCTTTTCCAGGCCGCGCCATGGCTGCTCCAGCATCACCTGGTGCGCCATGATCCATTCCCCTTCCGAGTCCATGAAGCGCGTCTGACTCGGGTTCGTCACCTTGGCTCGCATTGCCGCACATGAGGCCGGCGCACTCAGCCCGACCGAGGTCACGAGCCCGGTGCTCAGGATGGCCAAGGGCGGGTTCACGACTCCAGCGCCTCCCGCGGCCCCCGCCGCATCGGCACCATCACCACGGGGATCGGGAACTTCACCTCCTCGCGCTGCTGCCACCATTCCCGCCCCTTCTTCCCCACCAGCACCTGCGCAATCTCGAACATATTCTTTTTCAGCGGACGCGCCACCCGCCAGCTCATCGTGAAGCGCTCCTGATCGGGCTCGAAGACGATGGTGTCGAGCATGGCCGTCAGGTTCTCGCGCTCGCCGCGCCTGGGAAACACATGCACGGGCGCCTCGAAATGAGGCAGCACGAACCGACGCAGTCCGTCGGGGGTCAGGTTGGCCAGCGCAACCTCCATCGGTGCCTTGGCGATCGGCACCTGCTGGTCGACCGGTGCCGCCTGAAAGTAGCGCTCGTCGAAGTCCCGCGGCAGGAAGGGAAACACCTCGTCCAGCCAGGCCTGGTCGTAGGTGCCGGCATGCGCGCGGCGCCCGGTCCAGCCGCGGCCGAGCGGCCCGAAGGCCATCGGCTGGTACTCGCCGCTCGGCCAGCTCACCACCTCGCCGCTCCGTTCCGTGTTGGGCAAGGGTTTTCCGTCCACCCAGGCGTTCTTCAGCTGTTTGCGAAAACCGCGGCCGACGGGGTTGGCCATGTAGGCGTCATGCTCCGCCGGGTCGTCGGACTCCTGGTCCACCCCGCCAAAGGCCCGGTCATAGGAAATCGGCATCTGCACAAAGGGCTCGGGCGCGCTCGCGCTGATGCCGCCCAGGCCGCCATGCCAGACGCGATCGCCGACCACGTCGAAGCGCTTGAGCATCGGCCCCAGGCGCAGCCCGACCTCGACGCGGGTCGCCGGGCGACCACCCGGTGCATGAGCGCTGCCCAGCAACAGCACATCGCAGGCCCGCTTGCGCGGCGCGAAGTCCACTTCGTACACCGGCGCGCTGAGGCCCGGCTCGCCGGTGAAGGTATCGGCCATCACCAGCGGCTGCTGCTCCTCATGCAGCCGCACCTGCTCGCCGGCCCTGGGCAGCACGAAGCTGCCCTTGATGACGACGACCAGCGACTCGCGGCCGCTGGGGTCGAGCCCCATGGTGTAGCCCGCGACCATGCGGGTCGCGTTGATCAGCTCCATGCCCTGCCGCCCAATTGATGCGCTCCACGCCGGTCCGTCCGACGTCCGTTACCCCACGGTAGGTGAGCGCTGCAGCGCGGCAAAGTGCACAAGGTCATCACGGGATCCCGGGTCAACCCTGCACCTGCTCGCCTCCCAACCCCGCCCCATTCAGCGGGAAGCTCGAGAACTGCGTCCCCAGCACCAGCTGCGCCCAAAGCCGGCGCGAGCGGAAGGCCTGCTGGCAGCGCGGGTCGGGCTGGCCCATGCCGCAGGCCTGTTCCAGCATCAGGGTGGCCGGCGTCACGTCGTTGTTGATCGCGGCCACACCCAGGAAGCTGCGGCCGTTGGTCGCGACGGTCTCGAAGAAATACTGCTCGCCGACCAGCATCGCGCCCTGCTGGGCGAAGCGGGCATAGGCCTTGCGGTTGACGAGCACCGGCCCGCGCTGCAGCGGGCGCAGATAGCTCCATTGCGGATCGGCCTGCAGCAGCTTGCCGGGGCCAGGTCTTGCCAGCGCCAGCTCGAAGGCCTCGGCCTGGCGATGTGCCTGGGCCGCGTTCTGGCTGCCCAGCAGCTGGATCAGCAGCGCATAGCGCGGGTCGCCCAGCGCGGCCTCGATGAAGCCGTCGGCGCGCGGGCTCAGCTTCGCCCCCTCGGGCACCGCGACGGTGGCGCCGGAGCGCAGCTCCTGGTAGATGTCGTACTGGAAGGCCTCGGGCTGGAACATCGTGAAGAAGCCGGCCAGCTGCGCCAGGCCCAGCTGGTCGTCGGCGCTGGCGGCCAGCTGCTTGAAGCTGCGCCGGCGCAGACGGGTCAGGCGCAGGCCCCCTCGCCGAGCGCCGGCAGCGGCCGCACATCGGCCGCCAGGTCGGCGGAGAACAGCTCGCGCACCCGGCCCGAGCGCGGCAGTTGGCGGTCCGGGCTCTGTCGCAGCGCCTCCAGCTGGGCCGCCGGGATGCCCCAGCAGATGCCCACCGCGCCCTCCTCCAGCCCCCCGTCGGCCACGCCGGCGACCCGGCCCGCGCCGTCCAGCAGCGGCGCGCCGGACATGCCCGGCACCAGATTGCCCTCCAGGCTCAGGATGGGCAGCGCCAGGCTCGGGTAGTCGGCCACCCGCGCCTGCAGCTTGGGCGGCAGGATGCTGCGCAGGGTGCTGCCGCCGAAGCGCACGCGCAGCCCGACATTGGTGGCGCTGGGCATGCCGAGCGGAAAGCCCAGCGCATCCAGCTCGCTCTTGACCGCCGGCGGCGCCGGGCTCAGCGCCAGCGGCCCGCCGCCCAGCGGCTGGGCCAGGCGCAGCAGCGCCAGGTCGGCATCGCGCAGCACCCGCGCCACCATGGCCTGGCGCGAGGCGCGGATCCGGCCCTGCGCATCGACCTCGTGCACCACCAGCGGGCCGGCGTTGTCGACGCCATGCAGCGCGGTCACCAGATGATCGGCATCCGGCCAGACGAAGCCGGTGCTGGCCTGGCCGCCGGCCTCGACCTTCAGCACCGAGGGGCTGGCGCGGTGCAGCCCCGCATCGGGCTGCGCGCCGGCCAGGCGCCAGCCGGCCAGCCCGCCCAGGCCACCGAGGATCAGCGCGCGCCGCACGCGGCCTCCACGGCGGCGCCCAGCGCGGCGCGGCGTGTGGCCTCGTCCGGCAGGCGGCGCTGCAAGGCCTCGGCCAGCGCCGCCCATTGCGGCTGCTGGGCGGCGGTATAAGCCTGCGCCGCGGCGGCCACGCTGGCATAGCGCGCTGGCGCCAGCGCCTCGCAGGGGCCGGTGCTGTTGGCATCGCCGAACAGCAGGGTGCGGCCGCTCAGCGCCGGATCGCCGCGCAGCGCGCCGGACGCGGCCGCGCTGGCCGGGCCCAGGGTTTGCAGCGCCACCAGCTGCACCGCCTGGCCGCGCGCCATGCCGGCGGCGGTCCATTCGGCCACCCGCTCGGCGGGCGTGCGCGGCGGCTGCGACAGGCTGTCATGGGTACGCAGCCACAGGCCGACGCCCAGGCCCAGCACGCCGGCCAGCCCCAGGGTGCCGGAGCGCAGCGCCGCACCGCGTTCGCGCGCCAGCGCGGCCGGGCCATCGGGCGCTTTGCCGCCGCCCTCCTTGCCGCTGCCGAAGCCCGGCAGCACCAGGGCCGACAGCAGGCTGGCCAGTGCGCCGACCAGCACCGCCACCACCGGCGAGGCCGACAGCCCGACCAGCAGCCCCAGCCACAGGCCGATGCCCAGCCCGGAGAAGACCTGCAGCGCCATCGTCATGCTCATCGTCCACCCCAGCCTGCAGCCGCGATGGGCGCATTGGACCGCAGCGGCGCGGCGCCGTCCGCCGCCGCGCTGTCCCCTGGCTCAGCGGCAGTCGCGGATCAGCAGGCGCAGCAGCAGCCGGGCCTGCACCGCATCGGTCCAGCGCGCGCTGTCGTAGAGCCGGGCGAGGCGCGGCGCGGCCTCGCTGGCGTCGGCGGTCAGGAACAGCTCGTAGCGGCGCGCGGCCTTGTCGAACTGCAGCAGCACCTCCATCGCGGACACCAGCGCATGCCGTCCGGTCTGCTTGTCCTCGCCGCGCTGGCGCAGCTCGGTGCGCAGCCGGCAGCCGCTCTCCAGCGCATAGTGCCAGCCGCGCCGCTCGCCGCGGGCCTCGCGGCCCAGGCCGTTCAGCGCGGCCAGGCGCTGGCTTTGGCTCATGTCGAAGGGGCTGATCAGCGCGGCATCCTGGTCGGGATAGCCGTCGGCGCAGCCGAACAGCAGCGCGGCCAGCAGGGCCAGCGCGGAGCGCCGACCGCCGGTCCGGGGAAGGGATTCGTCGTTCATGGATTCAAGTAAGAGACAGCCAGGCATGGCGCAGCCCGGCATCCGGGCCGCCGCCAGCAGGAAATGGAGGAAAGAGGCTGGAGCCGCTCAGCGCTGCGGCGGCCGCAGCAGCGGCACCGCGCAGCGGCCCGCCGGCAGCGACGTGACGGGCAAGACCTGGCGCCGCAGCAGCGCCATCGGCTGCGGCAGCGCCGAGCTGGACACGCAATGCTCGGCCATGTTGTCGTCCGAGGTGTCGCCCAGCTCCAGCAGCAGGAGTTGCTGCCCGGGCTCGTCCGCCGGCAGCGCGAAGGCATGGCCCTCCACCTGCAGGGCCGCGGGTGCGGCCGCGCCCTGCGCGACCATGCCGGCCGCCAGCGCATAGGCGGGCAGCAGCAGACAGCAGATGAAATGGCGCAGCCAGCGGGGCATGGGGCGGGATTCTACGGATCGCCCTGCCACCTCGAGAAACATGCCGGAACTGGTCACAATGCGGGCCATGACGATGCCCCCTGCCGCCGCCGCCACGCCCACCCATATCGCGGTGCTGGACGACGAACCCGACATCACCACCCTGCTCGCCACCTATCTGCGCGCCCAGGGTTTTCGCGTCACGCCGCTGCACAGCGGTGCCGCGCTGATGGCGCTGATGGCCGGCGGCGATGCGCCGCAGCTGGTGCTGCTGGACCTGGGCCTGCCCGGCGAGGACGGCTTCGCGATCGCGCGCCAGCTGCGCGAGCATTGGCATTGCGGCCTGGTGATCGTCACCGGCCGCGGCGACCCGATCGACAAGGTGGTCGGCCTGGAGGTCGGCGCCGACGACTATGTGACCAAGCCCTTCGACCTGCGCGAGCTGCTGGCCCGCATCAAGGCGGTGCTGCGCCGGCTGGGGCCGCCGCCCGCGGCCGCCGCGCCGCTCGCCATGGCCGCGCCGGTGGCAGCGCCGGCGGCCGAGGCGCGAGAGCGCTTTCGCTTTCTCGACTGGACCCTGGACGCCGCGGCGCGCCGGCTCGACCATGCGCGGCAGGGCGAGATCGCGCTGACCGGCGGCGAGTTCGAGCTGCTGGCGGTGTTCGTTCGCCATCCGGGCCGGGTGCTGTCGCGCGACTTCCTGCTCGAGCAGACGCGCGGCCGCGAGGCCGGGCCCTTCGACCGCACGATCGATGTGCAGGTCGGCCGGCTTCGCCGCAAGCTGGAGGCCAGCGCGCCGCAGCAGGGCGGCGAGCTGATCATTAAGTCCGTGCGTGGCGCCGGCTACATGCTGGTGCCGGCGGTGGAGCGGCCATGAGCGGGACCGCGGCCGCGCCGGGCGGCGAGCCAGCACTGTTCCGCTCGCTGTTCAGCGCCTACCCGGACGCACTGCTGCTGGTCGACTTCCAGGGCCTGATCGTGCGCGCCAATCCGGCCGCCGAACAGCTGCTGGGCTATGCCAGCGAGGGCCTGGTCGGGCTGCCGGTGGATGAGCTGGTGCCCGACAGCATCCGCCCGCGCCATGCGGCCTACCGCGACGCCTATGCGCGCAACCCGCGTCCGCGCCCGATGGGCACGCAGATGGAGCTGGTCGCGAAGCGCCGCGACGGCAGCGAGGTGCTGGTCGAGATCGCGCTGAGCCCGCTGCAGGATCAGGGCCTGCCCTATGTGGTCGCGGCGATCCGCGACATCAGCGCCTACCCGCGCATGCGCCAGGCCCTGCAGCGCGCGCGCTATGCCGAGCAGGTGGCGCAGCTGGGCCGGCTGGCGGTCGACTCGCGCGACACCGCCCTGCTGTTTCGCGAGGCGCCGCGCGCCGCGGCCGAGGCGCTGGAGGTCGAGCAGGCGCGGCTGTACCTGTTGGAGCCGGATGGCCGCAGCCTGCGCGTGGCCGGCGCCCAGGGGCTGACGGACGAGGAAGCCGAGGGTCAGCTCTTGCCCCGAGGCGCCGGCACGCCGCTGGACTACCTGATCACGCAGGCCCGACCGGTGGTCGTGGCCGACTACGCCAGCGAGCAGCGCTTCGTCGTGCCCGAGGCCTACCGCCGCGCCGGCCTGGTCAGCGCCCTGGGCATGCCGCTCTTGGACAAGGGCCGCTGCGTCGGCGCCCTGGTCGTGCGCTCGCGCCAACCGCAACGCTTTGGCGAGGACGAGCAGCGCTTCCTCGAATCGCTGGCCAATCTGCTGGCCACCATCCTGCAGCGCGCCCAGGGCGAGGAGGCGCTGCGCCATGCCCAGCGGCTGGAAAGCGTCGGCCAACTGACCGGCGGCATCGCGCATGACTTCAACAACCTGCTGACCGTGATCCAGGGCAATCTGCAGGTGCTGGAGACCCTGCCCGCGGTCGAGGGCGACGAGCTGGCGCCGCCGATGCTGGCCGCGGCGATGCGCGCCACGCGGCGCGGCGCGGAGCTGACCGCCAAGCTGCTGGCCTTCTCGCGCCGCCAGATGCTGCAGCCCAGTCGGGTCGATGCCGGCGCGCTGCTGGCCTCGCTGGCCGGCATGCTGCGCCGTACCCTGGACCAGCGCATCCGCATCGAGGAAAGCGCCGATGCCGATTGCCCGCCGCTGCTGGCCGACGCCGGCCAGCTGGAATCGGCGCTGCTGAACATCGCGATCAATGCGCGCGACGCGATGCCCGAGGGCGGCCGCCTGCGCTTTCGCGCCTGGCGCTGCGCCCAGGTGCCGGCGGCGCTGGCGGCCGAGCTGGAGCCGGACCTGGTCTCGGGTCGGCTGCCGCTGGTGGCGATCGCGGTCAGCGACGAGGGTCAGGGCATGCCCGAGGCCGTGCGCGAGCGCGCCTTCGAGCCCTTCTTCACCACCAAGGAGGCCGGGCGCGGCACCGGCCTGGGCCTGTCGACCGCCTACGGCTTCGTCAAGCAATCGCGCGGCGCGATCACGATCGACAGCGCGCCCGGCGCCGGCACCACGGTGACCCTCTACTTCCCCGGCGGCACGGCCGACGAGAACGAGGCCGCGGCCCGCGGCGGCGGCGCCGACCAGGCCCCGCCGCCGGGCCTGCGCGTGCTGCTGGTGGAGGATGAGCCCGAGGTGCAGCAGGTGCTGCTGCACTTCCTGCGCGGCTGGGATGCCGAGGTCCGGGCCTGCGCCAGCGGCGAGGAGGCGTTGGTGCTGCTGGCCGAACCCGGCGCCGATTTCGACCTGGTGCTCAGCGACGTGATGCTGGGCACCGGCATGCGCGGCACCGAGCTGGCCGCCCGCCTGCGCGAGCGCCACCCGGGCAGCGCGCTGCTGCTGATGTCCGGCTATGCGGCCGACCTGCTGGCCGCCGAGCAGCCTGCGCTGCAGGACATCCCGCTGCTGCGCAAGCCCTTCAGCCGCGAGGCCCTGGCCGCGGCGATCGCGGCGGCGCTGGGCGTCTGAACAGGCGCCGCGCCAGCAGGCGGACCGCGAAAAAGGCGGCGGCAAAGGGCAGCGCGGCCAGCGCGGCGCCGTAGCTGGCCGCGATCAGCAGCATCTGCAGCGAACCGGCCCAGCGCGCCGGCCATCAGCGCCGCGCCGAGCCAGGCCGTCAGCACCGCCCCCTCGCCACGGGCCCAGGCCGGCGGGCTGACGCCGTACAGCAGCATCAAGACCTTGGGGCTGAAATCGGCCGGCGGGGATGGCGAGGCGAGCGTAGGCATGGCCCGTCGACTGCAGCGGCAGTAGAGCCGCCAACCTCACTGCAAGGTACGGCTCCCCGCCGTGCCGCCCTGGGCAAAGGCCGCCAGCGCCGCCAGCTCGGGGATCTCGATGTCGCGGCGGCCCTTCTCGGCGAAGCGGATCAGCTGCTTGGCCGACAGGCGCGAGAGCGCGCGGCTGACCGATTCGATCGTCATGCCCAGGTAGTTGCCGATCTCGGCACGGCTCATGCGCAGGCTGATCTGGTCGGCGCGCAGGCCGCGGCGGGCCAGAGACTCGGCCCAGTAGCGCAGGAAGTCCGCCACCCGCGCGTCGGCCGACAGGGTGCACAGCGACAGCAGCGAGTCGCGGTCGCGGCTGATCTCGCGGCTCATCGCCTGGTGCAGCAGGTTCAGCAGGCGCGGCTGCAGCGCGCAGGCCTGCAGCAGGGCCTCGTAGCTCAGGCTCCAGACCTCGCCGGTGTCCATCGCGATCGCATCGCAGCCGTAGCGGCCGGTGGCGATGCCGTCGAAGCCCAGCCAGTCGCCGCGGAAATGCAGGCCGACCACCTGCTCGCGGCCGTCCGCCGCGCAGTTGACGATCTTGAAGAAGCCGGCATTGACGATGTGCAGGCGGCCGAAGCGCTCGCCGGCCTGGTAGATCGGGTCGCCGGCATGCACGACGCGGCGCTGGATCGGCACGCTGGCGGCCACCAGTTCCAGCATCGCGGCGATGCGCTGGGCCTCGTTGGGCACCTCGTTGGGCACCTCGGCGGGCAGGCCGGCGGCGGGCGGCGCGATGCGGGGCAAGGGGTGCGTGGCGGGGCGGTTCGTGGCGATGGCTTGGTGCATGGTGCTGGCGCCGGAGGCGGGCTTGTTGTTCGATGTGCTCAGCATCGGTCCCGCGTGGAACCGGCCGACGAACCGTCGATGTCGGCGGGTAAGCCTGGGTGACATTCGGTAAACGGATGGTGTCCGGCACGTATCGGGCGCGGCTTTGTTGACCTGGCTCAAGGCGGCCGGCCGCTTTGCCCCTAGCCTTGCGATCGACCATGACTGCCCCCCCTCCCACCGCGATCGACACCCTCGCCCCGGCCGGCCAGCAGGCCCTGCTGCGCCGCGCGCTGGCACTCGGCCAGGCGCCGGCACCGGCGCCGCTGCGCGGCCGCAATATCGCGCTGCTCTGCGCCGGCACGCCCGATGAGCCGGGCCTGGCCGCGCTGGAGCTGGCCGCCGCCCGGCTGGGCGGACGGGTGGCGCGCATCGATGCGGCCGCCTGGCTGGACGACGCGGCCGACACCCCGCAGCAGACCGAGGCGGCGCTGCGCCTGCTGGAGCGGCTCTATGACGCGGTGGACTGCGAGGGCCTGCCGGAGGAGCGCGCCCGCGCGCTGCAGCGCCGCACCGGCCTGCCGGTCTTCATCGGCCTGGCGCGGCCCGACCATGCGGTGCGGCGCCTGCTGCCGCAGCTGCGCGAACTCCGCCCGGCCGGGGCCGACGACGAGCTGCATCTGGTGCAAGCCCTGCTGCTCAACGCGCTGGAACGCTGACCCGGCCCTGACCGCCGGATGACAAATTCGTCATCCGGGCCTTCCGGCCGCGGCCGCACAATGCCGGCATGAAACTGCTGCTGATCGAGGACGAGCTCAAGCTCGCCGACTACCTGCGCAAGGGCCTGGGCGAGGAAGGCTTCACGGTCGAGGTCGCGCACAACGGCATCGACGGCCTGCACCTGGCAATCGAGGGCGACCATCAGCTGGTGATCCTGGACGGCATGCTGCCCGGCATCGACGGCCTCGCGGTGCTGGCCGCGCTGCGCCAGAGCAAGAGCACGCCGGTGCTGATGCTGACCGCGCGCGGCCAGGTCGAGGACCGGGTCCAGGGCCTGCAGAGCGGTGCCGACGACTACCTGGTCAAGCCCTTCGCCTTCTCCGAGCTGGTCGCGCGCATCCAGGTGCTGCTGCGCCGCGCCAGCGGCGCGCGCAGCACCGCCGAGCTGACCCAGCTGCGCCTGGCCGACCTGGAGGTGGACCTGATCCGCCGCCGCGCGGTGCGCGCCGGCCAGCGCCTGGAGCTGACCGCCAAGGAGTTCAATCTGCTGAGCCTGCTGCTGCGCCGCCAGGGCGAGGTGCTGTCGCGCACCGAGCTGGCCGAGCAGGTCTGGGACATGAACTTCGACAGCGAGACCAATGTGGTCGAGGTGGCGATCCGGCGCCTGCGCGGCAAGCTGGACCAACCCTTCGAGCGACCGCTGCTGCACACGGTGCGCGGCATGGGCTATGTGCTGGAGGACCGCGCGCCGTGAGCCTGGCGCGCACCGACGGGCTGGGCGTCAAGCTGTCGCGCTGGCTGGCGCTGCAGACCATCGTCGGGCTTGGGGCCGTCTGCACCGCGGTCTATTTCGCGATGGCGCTGACCCTGGCGCAGCGCCAGGACGACACCCTGGCGCAGAAGCAACAGGCGATCCGCCTGCTGGTCGGCGAGGGCCGGCCCGCGGCCCAGCTGCACGAGCAGCTGCGCGACCTGCTGGCCGGCCACAACGAGCTGAGCCTGCTCCTGGTCGACACCGAGGGGCAGCTGCTGTTCGACAAGCGCGCCGCACCGCAGCCCGAGCGCCGGCTCAAGCACCTGAGCTTCGAGCTCGCACGGCCCGGCCAGGCGCCGGTGCGCGCCCAGGCCTGGCTGGACATCAGCGCCGACCAGATCCTGCTGCGCCGCGTCGCCTGGACCCTGGCCCTGGCCGCGGTGGCCGGCGCCGCGGGGGTCTCGGCCGGCGGCTACTGGCTGGTGCGGCGCGGCCTGGCGCCGCTGCGCCAGCTGACCGCGCAGACCCAGCGCCTGGGCGGCCATGACCCGGAGCGCCGGCTCGACGGCTCGGGGCAGCCCACCGAGCTGCAGCCGCTGGTGGCCCAGTTCAACGCGCTGCTGGACCGGTTGGCGGCCAGCCATCGGCAGATGGAGGCCTTCAACGCCGACGTGGCGCATGAGCTGAACACGCCGCTGGCCACCCTGATCAGCAGCTGCGAGCTGGCGCTGCGGCGCAGCCGTGACGCGCTGGAGATGCGCGAGATCATGGGCTCCAACCTCGAGGAGCTGCGCCGCATGGCCGGCATCGTCGCCGACATGCTGTTCCTGGCCCATGCGGACCGCGGCAGCGACGCGCGCCGCCAGCAGCTGCCCAGCCTGGCCGCGCTGGCGGCCGAGGTGCTGGAGTTCCACGAGGCGGCGCTGCAGGAGGCCGAGCTGAGCGCCGAGGTGCGCGGCGACGCGGCCGCGGCGCTGGACGGACGGCTGCTGCGCCGTGCCCTGTCCAATCTGCTGGGCAATGCCACCCGCTACGCAAGACCAGGCACCCGGGTGAGGATCGACATCGCGACGGCGCCGGACGGCATGCTGGAGCTGTCGGTGGCCAACGAGGGGCCGGCGATCGCGGCCGAGCACCTGCCGCGCCTGTTCGACCGCTTCTACCGCGCCGACCCCTCGCGCGCGCAAGCGGACCGCAACCATGGCCTGGGCCTGTCCATCGTCGCGGCGATCGCGCGCATGCATGGCGGAAGCGCCTTCGCCGAATCGGGCGCAGGCCGCACCCGTATCGGGCTGCGCCTGCCGATGACGAAACCGTAATCCGCGCGACCGGCTGGCGTCGAGGGGCGCTGCCTACAGTGATCTCCATGGCGCGATACCCGCGCCACGACGGTGAGACCCACCGCCGCAACGGAACAAGGAGTACTGATATGTCGCTGCGCCCCCTCACCCCCGTCATCGCCCTGACCCTGATGCTGTCCGCCAGCCTGCCCGCGCTGGCCAGCGAGGCCCCGGCCGGCAAGAGCCGCGCCGAGGTGCTGGCCGAACTGGAAGCCGCCCGCAAGGACGGCAGCCTGGCCAAGATGAGCCGCGAGTCCAGCTACGCGCCCGAGTTCGAGCGCCCCTCGACCGCCAACCGCGCCGACGTGCTGGCCGCGCTGGAAGCCGCGCGCAAGGACGGCACGCTGGCCAAGATGAACCGTGAGGCCAGCTACGCGCCCGAGTTCGAGCCCAAGGGCCCGGGCCGCAGCCGCGCCGAGGTGCTGGCCGAGCTGAAGCAAGCCCAGGAAGATGGCAGCATGCGTTGCCAGACCGGCAACCGCAGCAGCTGCTGAGAACAGTTCGGGACTTTCACTCTTCCCTTACACTCCCGCCCATGACGAGCAAGCTCTGGCGCCTGATGCTGGCATGGCTGTTGGCCATGGCCCTGCCCCTGCAGGGTTACGCCGCGCATGCGCTGATGCTCTGCGGCCCGGCGCATCACCAGAGCCCGCTCGTCACGACCCAGGCCCATGCCACCATGGACCATCAGGGTCATGAAGGCCATGACAGCGCCGAGCATGGCGCGCAGCACCATGCCACGCCGGACAGCGGCGACGAAGAGCAGGCGCAGCCCGGCGGCCATGCCGGCGCCTGCAGCGTCTGTGCCTCCTGCTGCAATGCGGCGGCGCTGGTCACCAGCCTGCCCGTCGCCGATTTCCTGCCACCCGCCCCGGTCGCCGTCGCGACCGTGCCGGTGGCCCATGCCCGCGTGCTGACCGGCGGGCTGGAACGACCTCCCCGCACCGATCTCGTCTGAGCTGCCGTAGCCCCGACGTCCCCGTCGGGTTGCGCGATCGGCGACGCCCGCCCCCCGGCGTGGTGTGCGCTGCCCCGCCCGTCTTCACGCGAGATCACATCGATGAAATCCCTCCTGGCCCTGGGCCTGGCCGGGGTCGCCAGCGCGACCCTGCTGCCGCCCGCCGCGGCCCATCCCGCCTCCCACTCGGCTGGCTCGGCCGCATCCGCCCCCAAGGTGCTGGATGCGCAGGCCCCCGTCCCGCCCCTGGTCTACCGCTCCGCGCTGGGCAGCTACCGCCCCTACGCCGACACCACGCCCTCGCCCTGGGTCGAGAGCAATGAGCGGGTCGGCCGCATCGGCGGTTGGCGCGTCTATGCCAAGGAAGCGCAGCAACCCGATGGCCCAGCTGCCGACAAGCCCGCCTCCGCCGCCCATGGCGGCCACAAGCATTGAGCCGGGGGCAGCGATGAAAAAGAACTTTCAACGAATCCCCCGGCCGACCCGCCTGGCCCTGCTGATCGCCGCGCCCTGGCTGCTGGCCGGCTGCGCCAGCCTCAGCGGCACCGGCGGGATCGAACCGGTGCAGAAGATCGCCGAGCAGCATCTGGGCCAGAGCGTCGGCGTGGCGCGCAGCGCGGCCGAGCAGGACAGCGCCGCCAAGCGCGTCGACGAACTGCTGGCCAAGCCGCTGAGCGCCGACAGCGCGGTGCAGATCGCGCTGCTGAACAATCGCGGCTTGCAGGCCAGCCTGCATGCGCTGGGCGTGGTCGAGGCGGAGGTGGTGCAGGCCAGCCGCATGCCGAACCCGGGCTTCAGCTTCGGCCGCAGCAAGAAGGGCGAGGAGCGCGAGATCGAGCGCACCTTCGGCTTCGACCTCGGCCACCTGATCGCGCTGCCGCTGGCGCGCCAGGCCGAGAGCCGGCGCTTCGCCGCGGCCCAGCGCGGCACGGCGCTGGAGATGCTGGCGCTGGCCGCCGACACCCGCAAGGCCTTCTACACCGCGGTCGCGGCCGAGCAGACCTTAAGCTATATGCGCGACGTGCAGGGTGCGGCCGATGCCGGCGCCGAGCTGGCCAAGCGCATGGCCCAGGCCGGCAACTGGAGCCGGCTGCAGCAGGCGCGCGAGCATGCCTTCTTCGCCGATGCGGCGCTGAACACGGCGCGCGCCGAGCGCGCCCGCGTCGCCGCGCGCGAGCGCCTGACCCGGCTGCTGAGCCTGTGGGGCACGCAGACCGCCTTCACCCTGCCCGAGCGCCTGGCCGACCTGCCCGGCGAGCCCAAGGACCGGCCGGACATCGAGCAGTTCGCGATGTCGCAGCGCCTGGACGTGCAGGCCGCCAAGGCGCAGAGCGAGGCGACCGCGCGCAACCTGGGCCTGAGCCGGGTCACGCGCTTCATCAACGTGCTGGAGCTGGAGCTGTCGCGCAACAGCAGCAACGAGGGCCCGCGCCAGACCGGCTACGAGATCAGCGTCGAGCTGCCGCTGTTCGACTGGGGCGGTGCGCGCGTCGCGCGCGCCGAGAGCGTCTATATGCAGAGCCTGCAGCGCGCGGCGCAGACCGCGGTCGAGGCGCGCTCCGAGGTGCGCGAGGCCTACCAGGCCTACCGCTCCTCCTACGACATCGCGCGCCACTACCGCGACGAGGCGGTGCCCACCGCCAAGCGCATCTCGGAGGAGAACCTGCTGCGCTACAACGGCATGTTCATCGGCGTGTTCGAGCTCTTGGCCGACACGCGCGCGCAGATCGGCACCGTCAACGCCTCGATCGAGGCGCTGCGCGACTTCTGGGTCGCCCAGGCCGATCTCGACATGGCCCTGATCGGCAAGCCCAGCCTGGCCGGCGCCGCCGCGCCCAGCGTCGCGGGTGCCGCGGCCGCCGCCCATTGATCGCAACAAGGAGCGATAGAACCATGGTTTCCCGACGTGATTTCTTCCGCGCCGGTGGCGCGGTGACCGCCGGCGTGGCCGCCGCCGCGGTCAGCAAGGTGGCGATGGCCGCCCTGCCCGAGCCGGTGCTGCAGCCCAGCCCCGACACGATGCCGCCGCTGCTGCCGTCCAACGGCCGGCCCTACAACCCGGTCGTGACCCTGAACGGCTGGACCCTGCCCTGGCGCATGAACCAGGGCGTCAAGGAGTTCCATCTGGTGGCCGAGCCGGTGCTGCGCGAGCTGGCTCCCGGCATGAAGGCCCATCTGTGGGGCTACAACGGCCAGTCCCCCGGCCCGACGATCGAGGTGGTCGAGGGCGACCGCGTGCGCGTCTTCGTCACCAACAAGCTGCCCGAGCACACCAGCATCCACTGGCATGGCCAGCGCCTGCCCAATGGCATGGATGGCGTGGCGGGGCTGAACCAGAAGGCCATCCCTTCCGGCAAGACCTATGTCTACGAGTTCGTCGCACGCCGGCCCGGCACCTTCATGTACCACCCGCATGCGGACGAGATGACGCAGATGGCGATGGGCATGATGGGTTTCTGGGTCACGCATCCGAAGACCAAGAACCCGCTGATCAGCGCGGTGGACCGCGACTTCTGCTTCCTGCTCAATGCCTTCGACATCGAGCCCGGCAGCGCGACGCCCAAGATCATGACGATGCTGGACTTCAACCTCTGGTGCTGGAACAGCCGCGTCTTCCCCGGCATCGACACCTTGAATGTGCGCCAGGGCGACCGGGTGCGCATCCGCGTCGGCAACCTGACGATGACCAACCACCCGATCCATGTGCACGGCCATGAGTTCGAGGTCACCGGCACCGACGGCGGCCCGGTGCCCAGAAGCGCGCGCTGGCCCGAAGTCACGACCGATGTGGCGGTGGGCCAGATGCGCCAGGTCGAGTTCATCGCCGACGAGCCGGGCGACTGGGCCTTCCATTGCCACAAGAGCCACCACACGATGAACGCGATGGGCCACGACG
Source organism: Roseateles sp. DAIF2 (assembly GCF_015624425.1). Classification (NCBI taxonomy): domain Bacteria; kingdom Pseudomonadati; phylum Pseudomonadota; class Betaproteobacteria; order Burkholderiales; family Sphaerotilaceae; genus Roseateles; species Roseateles sp. DAIF2. The sequence continues at coordinate 3,320,794 of NZ_CP049919.1, forward strand.
TGCCGACCCTGATCGGCGTCGACCATCGCGACGTGGTCAAGAAGATCAGCAAGCTGGTGCCCGACTACATGGTGATGGGCGAGCGCGGCATGGCCGACATGGCCGAGATGGAGATGCCGCTGCCCGACAACACCATTCCGATGATGACCGGCCAGGGCCCGTTCGGCGGCGTCGAGATGGGCGGCATGTTCAGCGTGCTGAAGGTGCGCAAGGACCAGAAGCCCGGCGACTACCGCGATCCGGGCTGGTACCAGCATCCCAAGGGCGAGGTCGCGTTCGAATGGACCGGCGCCCTGCCCGAGCCGGCGCGCTTCGCGGCCGAGGGCGGGCGCTCGATGCCGCGCCAGCAGCCCGCCACCGCCCCGTCCGCCACCACCGAGCTGCGCGCGCGCAAGCCCGGCAGCGGCAAGCACCAGCATTGACCCGATGGAGACGATGATGATGATGAAAAGGAAATCCATGCACGCGGCCCTGGTCGCGATCGCCCTGCTGGGCGCCAGCCTCGGCGCCGCGGCCCATGGCGAGGGCGGCCACGCCGGCCCGCTCAAGCGCGAGCAGAAGGACTGGGGCATCGCCGCCGAGGCCAAGGAGGCCAGGCGCACGATCACGGTCGGCATGAACGACGCGATGCGCTTCGTGCCGGACCGCCTCGAGGTGCGCCAGGGCGAGACCGTGCGCTTCGTGATCCGCAACGACGGCAAGGTGATGCACGAGTTCGTGCTCGGCACCAAGAAGGAGCTCGATGCCCATGCCGAGATGATGATGAAGCATCCGGGCATGGAGCATGACGAGCCCTATATGGCCCATGTCGCGCCCGGCAAGACCGGCGAGATCACCTGGACCTTCAACCGCGCCGGCGAGTTCGACTTCGCCTGCCTGATCGCCGGCCATTACCAGGCCGGCATGGTCGGCAAGCTCAAGGTGGTCGCCAGCGGCAAGCCGGCCAAGACCACCACCCAAGCCGCCACCCAACCAGCCAAGGCCGATGGCCATGGCGCCCACAAGCATTGACACGAAAGGACCTCCGATGAAGAAGACCCTCCTGCAGCAGATCGGCCTGGCCACCATGCTCGGCCTGAGTCTGCCCCTGGCCGCGATCGCCCAGACCGAGCTGAGCGACGGCGAGATCCGCAAGATCGACAAGGACAACAAGAAGCTCACCATCAAGCATGGCGACATCAAGAACCTCGACATGCCGGGCATGACCATGGTGTTCCAGGTCAAGGAGCCGGCGATGGTCGAGCAGGTCAAGGTCGGCGACAAGATCCGCTTCCGCGCCGAGAAGGCCGCCAGCGGCTTCATGGTCACCGAGCTGCAGCCGGCCGCCAAGTAAGCCGCCCGCCTCGCCCCCCGGGCTTGACCTTGCCACGATGACAAGGTCCAGACTCGGGGCTTTCCGTGCTCGCGCGGGGCGAGCACGGGCCTGCCCACAGGACCGGTCCACATGACATCCAGCGCCAGCTACACCTGCCCGATGCACCCACGGGTTCGCCAATCGTCGCCGGGATCCTGCCCCGAATGCGGCATGCCTCTGGTGCCCGAGGGGCAGCCGTCGCAGGCCGTGCATGGCCATCATCACCATCATCCGGCGCCGGCAGCGCAGCCCGCGCCCGAGAACACGGAGGCAGGCGCGGCCGTCTACACCTGCCCGATGCATCCGGAGATCCGCCAGCCTCGTCCCGGCAACTGCCCCAAATGCGGCATGGCGCTGGAGCCGCTGCTGCCCGAGCTGGAGGCCGAGGAGAACCCGGAGCTGCTGGATTTCAGGCGCCGTTTCTGGTGGACCCTGCCGGCCACCGCCGTGGTCACCGGGCTGGCGATGTTCGGGCATCGCCTGCAATGGTTCGAGATGGCGACGCAGAGCTGGATCGAGCTGGCGCTGAGCCTGCCCGTGGTGCTGTGGGCCGGCTGGCCCTTCTTCCAGCGCGGCTGGCAGTCGGTCCGCAACCGCAGCCCGAATATGTGGACCCTGATCGCGCTGGGCACCGGCGCGGCCTTCCTCTACAGCCTGGTCGCGACGCTCGCGCCGCAGGTCTTCCCCGACTCCTTCCGCGCGATGGGCCGCGTCTCGGTCTATTTCGAGGCGGCGGTGGTCATCATCTCGCTGACCCTCCTGGGCCAGCTGCTGGAGCTGCGGGCCCGCTCGCAGACCTCGGCGGCGATCAAGTCGCTGCTGGGCTTGGCGCCCAAGACCGCGCGCCGCATCGACGCCCAGGGCCAGGAAAGCGACGTGCCGCTGGCCCATGTGCATGTGGGCGACCTGCTGCGCGTGCGCCCCGGCGAGAAGGTGCCGGTCGACGGCGTCGTGGTCGAGGGGCGCAGCGCCGTCGATGAAGCGATGCTGACCGGCGAGCCGGTGCCGGTGCTCAAGCAGACCGGCGACAAGCTGATCGGCGCCACCCTGAACACCAACGGCGCCCTGGTGATGCGCTCGGAGCGGGTCGGCTCGGCGACCATGCTGGCGCAGATCGTGCAAATGGTGGCGCAGGCGCAGCGCTCGCGCGCGCCGATGCAGCGCATGGCGGACCAGGTGGCCGGCTACTTCGTGCTCGCCGTCATCGCCATCGCCATCCTGACCCTGCTGGCCTGGGGTCTGTTCGGCCCCGAGCCGCGCTGGGTGCATGGGCTGATCAATGCGGTCGCGGTGCTGATCATTGCCTGCCCCTGCGCGCTGGGGCTGGCCACGCCGATGTCCATCATGGTCGCCACCGGCCGCGGCGCCAGTGGCGGCGTGCTGTTCCGCGACGCCGCGGCGATCGAGAAACTGCGCCAGGTCGACACCCTGATCATCGACAAGACCGGCACCCTCACCGAGGGCCGCCCGGCCTTCGAGCGCGTAATCCCGGTGCCGGGCCAGTCCGCGGACGAGGTGCTGCGCCTGGCCGCCAGCCTGGACCAGGGCAGCGAGCATCCGCTGGCCGACGCCATCGTGCGCGCGGCGCGCGAGCGCGGCCTGGCGCTGGACAAGCCGGAGGACTTCGAGTCCGGCTCCGGCATCGGCGTGCGCGGCCGGGTCGGCGCACACCAGCTGGCGCTGGGCAACACCGCGCTGATGGACCAGCTCGGTGTTTCGGTGCGGCCGCTGCAGGACCAGGCCGAGGCGCTGCGCTCGCTGGGCGCCAGCGTGATGTACCTGGCGGCCGATGGGCAGCTGCTGGGCCTGCTGGCGGTGGCCGATCCGATCAAGGCCAGCACGCCCGAGGCCCTGGCCGCGCTGCAGGCGGCCGGCCTGCGCATCGTGATGGCCACCGGCGACGGCATGACCACCGCGCGGGCGGTGGGCCGCCAGCTGGGCATCGACGAGGTCCATGGCGAGGTCAAGCCGGCCGACAAGCTGGCCCTGGTGGCCCGGCTGAAGGCCGAGGGCCGGGTGGTCGCGATGGCCGGCGACGGCATCAACGATGCCCCGGCGCTGGCCCAGGCCGACGTCGGCATCGCGATGGGCACCGGCACCGATGTCGCGATGAACAGCGCCCAGCTGACCCTGGTCAAGGGCGACCTGCGCGGCATCTCGCTGGCGCGCGGCCTGTCCGAGGCCACCGTCGCCAACATGAAGCAGAACCTGCTGTTCGCCTTCCTCTACAACGCCCTGGGCGTGCCCCTGGCCGCGGGCCTGCTCTATCCCTTCACCGGCTGGCTGCTGTCGCCGATGGTCGCGGCGCTGGCCATGAGCCTCAGCTCCGCCTCGGTGGTTGCCAACGCGCTGCGGCTGCGCCGCGGCTGAACTCCCCTCGAACCCGACCCCAACAACCTCATGATCACTTCGAAGACGAAAACCTCTTCCCCGACGCGCCGCCGCCTGCTCGGCGCCGCCGCGGCGCTCGCCGCCCTGCCCGCCCTGGCGGCCGAACCGGGCGGCCCGCTGGTCGAGATCTGGAAGGATCCGAACTGCGGCTGCTGCCAGGACTGGGTGCTGCACCTGCAGGCCGCGGGCCTGCGCACCCGGGTGGACGATGTCGGCAATGCCGCGATGCGCAAGCGCCTGGGCATCGACCTCAAGTATGGCTCCTGCCATACCGCCCTGGTCGGCGGCTACGCGATCGAGGGCCATGTACCGGCGCGCGAGATCCTGCGCCTGCTGAAGGAGCGGCCCAAGGCCCTGGGCCTGGCGGTGCCGGGCATGCCGGTCGGCTCGCCCGGCATGGACGGGCCGGCCTATGGCGATCGCAAGGATCCCTATGACGTGCTGCTGCTGAGCAAGGACGGCGGCGCCAAGGTCTACCAGAGCTACCACCGATCGATCGTCAAGAAAGCCTGAGCGGGCGGTCCCGCGGGCGTCACCATTCGATACATCGGCGCCGCGGCGCCGGCGGCGGCACCGGCATCGAGCGGGTAAATTCATCCGGTCGATCAACCCGGAGGATGCGCCGCCGTGATCCATGTCCTGATCGTCGACGACGACGCCGATGCGGTGGATTCGCTGCGCGCGCTGATTGCCGGCGCGGACCTCAGCGTCGCGATCGCCCGCAGCTTGCGCGACGCCCGCCGCCAGATCGCGCTGCAGCAGCCCGATCTGGTGCTGCTGGACCTGCAGCTGCCCGACGGCAGCGGCATGGAGCTGTTCGCCGACCCGCAGCTGGTGGCCAACTCCGAGGTGGTGCTGGTCACCGGCCATGCCAGCCTGGAGACCTCGATCCAGGCCTTGCGCCTGGGCGCGGCCGATTACCTGCTCAAGCCGATCCAGCTCGGCGCGCTGCAGGGCGTGCTGTCGCGCTTCATGAAGCCGGCCGCGCTGCGCGCCGAGGTCGACGACCTGCAGGCCGGCCTGGCCGCCAGCGGCAATTTCGGCCTGCTGTGGGGCCGCGCCCCGGTGATGCTGCGCGTCTACGAGCAGATCTCGCGCGTCGCCGGCACCGGCGTGTCGGTCTTCATCAGCGGCGAGAGCGGCACCGGCAAGGAGCTGGTCGCGCAGACGGTGCACGACCTGAGCCGGCGCCGCAAGCAGCCCTTCCTGGCGGTCAACTGCGGCGCGATCTCGCCCAACCTGATCGAGAGCGAGATCTTCGGCCACGAGAAGGGCAGCTTCACCGGCGCCGAGCGCCAGCACCAGGGCTTCTTCGAGCGCGCCAGCGGCGGCACCCTGTTCCTGGACGAGATCACCGAGATGCCGCCCGAGCTGCAGGTCAAGCTGCTGCGGGTGCTGGAGAGCGGGCGCTTCATGCGCGTCGGCAGCACCCAGACCCTGGACGCCGATGTGCGCGTGATCGCCGCCTCGAACCGGCCGCTGCAGCAGGCGGTCGAGAGCGGCAAGCTGCGCGAGGACCTGCTGTACCGGCTCAACGTGTTCCCGATCGAGCTGCCGCCGCTGCGCGACCGGGCCAGCGACGTGCCGCTGCTGGCCGAGCATTTCCTGGCCGGCATCGGCGCCCAGGAGGGTGCGCCCAAGCGCTTCACGCCCCAGGCCCTGGCACGGCTGGCCGCCTACCGCTGGCCCGGCAATGTGCGCGAGCTGCGCAACGCGGTGCAGCGCGCCTATGTGATGGCCAGCGACGCGGACATCGACGCGCAATGGCTGCCCGGCGAGGCCGCACCGAGCGGCGGCGCTGATGCCGGCGCGGCCGAGCTGGTCTCGCTGCCGATCGGCAGCTCGATGGCCGAGATGGAGCGCGCGCTGATCCTCGCGACCCTGCGCCATTACAACCACCACAAGGAACGCGCCGCCGCGGTGCTGGGCATCAGCCTGAAGACCCTCTACAACCGGCTGAAGGAATATGCGGCCGATGGCGGCCGATAGCGACCGCCGGCTCAGGCCCAGGCCGGCTCGCTGTCCGGCAGCACCAGCAGGGCCGGCGCGGCGTCCCGGGCCGCGCGCGGCTCCTGCAGCAGCAGGCGCCGCACCAGGTCGGCCACCTGCAGCGGATGCGGGCGCGGCGCCGGGCCCTGTTGCGCGGCCTCGAAGGGCCGGTTCAGCGCGCCGGCCAGCAACGCGCAGACCTGGATGTTGCGCCCCCGCAGCTCCTGGTGCAGCGCATGCGACAGGCCCAGCAGCCCCCATTTGGTCGCGTGATAGGCGCTGGCGCTCGGCCAGCTGCGCCGGCCCGCGGTGGCGGCGATATTGACGATATGCCCGCCCTGCCCGACCGGCATCAGGGTCGCGGCCTGCTTGGCCAGGGTCAGCGGGCCCAGCAGATGGGTGGTCAGCACGCGCCGCCAGTCCTCGCCGGCGCTGCCGGGCAGCGGCGCGGTGGCGTCGAGCGCGGCATTGTTGATCAGCGCGTCGAGACGGCCGTAGCGCGCCTGCACGCTGGCGACCGCGGCCGCGCATTGGCGCGCATCACCGACATCCAGCCCGACCCCGAGCGCCTCGATGTCATGCAAGCCCAGCGCCAGCGCGCGCTCGCGTGCCCGCCGCGGCTCCGGATCGGCCAGCACCAGGCGCGCACCGGCCTCGCCCAGGCGCTGCGCGGTGGCGCAGCCCAGGCGCCGGCCGCCGCCGGTGATCAGCACGACCTTGCCGCGCAGGGAATCGCCGTCGTGCATCGCCGGCCTCAGATCGCCTGCGCCGCGCGCGCCTGGTCGCGCAGCGTGCGCACCTGGTCGTGGCTGCGCTGCGCGCCATCGCATTGGCGCTGCAGCAGCACCCGCACCGCCGGCGGCAGGTCCTGCGACAGGGCTCGGCGGTAACGCGCCAGCGCGAGATCCCCGCCGCGCTCGCAGGCCTCCAGCAGGGCCAGATCGCTGTCGCCGCCCGGCATGCCCTGCAGCGCCGGCAAGCCGCACAGCGCCGCGCCTGCAACGCTGCCGCCCGGCTCCGGCTGGCCGCCCAATGCCCGGATCGCCGCCTGCAGCTCGGCCGCGGCCTGGTGGCGCTCGCCGGCATGGCGCTCGAACAGCTGCCGCAGCTGCGGATGGCTCGCGCGCGCGGCGCAGCCGCCGAGGCCCTGCTCGCCGTCGCGGCAGTTCTCGCTCAGCTGCCTGAGGGTCGCGATGACGTCCTGGCTATCCATGCCGGCCTCCTGCGGTGCGTGGGGATAGTTTTCCCTGGCAGGCGGCGTGCCCGCCTATCCGGCTTCGCGCGCCATCGCGCGGCGCAGCGCGGCCAGCAGCTCGGCCGGCGCGCAGGGCTTGGGCAGCACCGGGAACTGTGGCGCGGCGCGCAGCGCGCTGCCGTGGTAGCCGCTGATCAACACCACCGGCAGCGCCGGGTCGCGGCGGCGCAGCGCCCGGGCCAGCGCCAGCCCGTCCATCGCGCCGGGCATCGCGACATCGGACAGCACCACATCCACCGGCTCCTGCCCCGGCCCGACCAGGGCCAGCGCCTCGTCGGCGCCGCGCGCATGCCGCACCCGGCAGCCGAAACTGGCCAGCAGCGAGGCGGTGACCCGGCCCAGCTCCTCGTTGTCCTCGACCAGCAGCACCCGCGCGCCCTCCAGGCCGCCCATCGGTGCGGCCGGTGGCTGGGCTTCGATCGGTGGCTCCGTGCCGGCGTCGGCCGGCAGCAGCAAGGAGACCGTGGTGCCCAGGCCCGGCGTGCTGGCCAGCCGCGCGGTGCCGCCGGCCTGGGTGCAGAAGCCATGCACCTGGCTCAGGCCCAGGCCGGTGCCTCGGCCCTGTGCCTTGGTCGTGAAGAAGGGCTCGAACACCTTCTCGGTCAGCCCCTCGGCCACGCCGCAGCCATCGTCGGCAAAGCTCAGCAGCACGAAGTCGCCCAGCCCCAGCTCGATCTGCTCCTGCGGCTCGGCCCGGCGCGCGCGCAGCCAGACATGGCCGCGGCCGTCCATCGCGTCGCGCGCGTTCAGCGCCATATTGATCAGGGCCAGCTCCAGCTCGGCCGCGTCGACGCGCAGCGCCGGCGTGTCCGGCGCGACCGCCACCTCGATCACCACCTGCTTGCCCAGCACGGTACGCAGCAGCTCGGCCGCCTCCGGCAGATAGGCCGCCGGCCAGACGCGCTGCGGCCGCACCGGCTGGCGCCCGGCGAAGCGCATCAGATGCTGGGTCAGGCGGCTGCCGATCTCGACCGAGCGCAGGATGGCGGCGACCGGCAGCGCCAGCGCCGCGCGGTCGAAGGCCGCCTCGGACCGACGCCGGATCAGATGCGCGCTGTTGCTGATCACGCCCAGCAGGTTGTTGAAGTCATGCGCGACGCCGCCGGTCAGGCGCCCCAGCGCCTCGGCGCGCTGGCTCTGGGCGACGCGCTGCTCGCCCTCGCGGGTGCGCGCCACCGCCTCCTCGACGCGGCGCTGCAGCTCGGCGCGCGAACGCCGCAGCGACTCGTCGGCCCGCACTAGGGCCGCCACCACCGCGTCGCATTCGGCGATGCCGGTCGAGCGGGCGTCGACCGGCTCGCCCGCCTGCAGCGCGGCGGCCGCGGCGCCCAGCGCCTCCACCGGCCCGGCGATGCGGCGCGCCACCCACAGCGCGCCGCCGGCGCCCAGGGCCAGCAGCGCCAGCGCGCCCAGCACCACCGGCAGCACCGCCCCGGTGTTCCAGCCGGCCAGCGCGTCGCGCGGCACCGCGGTCACATAGGTCCAGCCCTGCGGCGAGGTGCTGAAATAGGCCAGCACCGGCCGCCCGTCCAGGTCCAGCGTCCGGAACAGGCCCTCGCTGCCCAGCGCCAGCTGCCGGCGCACGCTGGCCGGCAGGTCGCGCCCGGCATGCCGCACGCCGCCGGGATGGCGCGCGACCAAGGTGCCTTCCTTGTCCACCACCGCCGCCACCCAGTCCGGTGGCAGGCGCTGGCGGTCGATCAGCGCCTGCAACTCCTGCGGCAGGATCGTCACGACCAGGTTCAGCAGTGGCTTGCCGCCGCGCTCCACCGGCTGCACGATCGCGGCGCGCAGCACGCCGTCCGACCCCGCCCGCAGCGCACCGACCTCCGGGCGCGGCAGCAGCGGCCGCAGGCCCTGCGGATGGGCCTGGTAGGACGGCAGCGCCGCCCCCTCCTCGTCGCGGCGCGTGTCCAGCAGCAGCAGCGTCGGGCTGTGCACCTCGATCCAGCCGCCCAGGCCCTGCATCGCGCGCCGCGCCTGCTGCGCGAACAGCAGCATCTGCTCCGGCGGCACCTGGGGCGCCGCATCCAGCATGCGCGACAGCGCCAGCACGCGCGCGATCACCGCGCGATGCGTCAGCTCCTGGTCCACCACGGTCGACAGCGCGCGGGCGCTGTCGCGCAGATGGCCCTCCAGCGCATGCCGCTCGTCCAGCCAGGTGCGCCCGATCACCCACAGCGCGGCGCTGACGGCCGGCAGCAGCACCGCGGCCATCAGCAGCAGCAATCGGGTTCGGATCGAGACGGACATCATCAGCGGCGACCGGTGCGGGCTCCTCAAATTGCGGCAAAGCCCGCAGCCGGGCGGCAAAAGCTACCGGCCCCACGCTGGGCCGCGGCGGCCGCGTTCCCAATCTAGGCCCGGCGGCGCCCGGCGCGGTGGCGCTTGTGTGTGCAAAGGTTTCGGGCCGGCGCATGCGGCACGCCTATTGCGACCCCGACGAGCGACAGCCCAGGGAGACGACCATGGCCCCGATGATGGATCTGCACAGCGCCCAGAAACAGCAGCAGGCGATCTCGCCGCGCCTGCAGCATGCGGTGCGCCTGCTGCAGATGTCCTCGCTGGACTTCGCGGCCCTGGTCCAGGAGCAGCTGGGGCGCAATCCCTTCCTGGAGGTCGAGGACGGCGATGGCGGCCCCGCCGGTCAGGCCGATGCCGAGGCCGCCGACAGCGGCTTCGACATCCCCTTCGATGAACGCGAACCCTGGCGCGGCGAGGGCTCGGCAGCGCCGCGCCGCGCCGAGGATGAGGAGCTCGCCGCGCTCGAGCGGATGCCCGAGCCGACCTCGCTGAAGATGCATCTGCAGGGCCAGCTGAACGTTCTGAGCCTGCCGGCGCGCGACCTGCTGCTGGCCAGCATCATTGTCGAGTCGCTGGATGCCGACGGCTATCTGCGCAGCCCGCTGCCGGAGCTGGCCGAGGTGGCCGAGCTGCTGCCGCCGGCCGATCCGGCCGAGATGCAGATCGCGCTGAAGCGGGTGCAGGCGCTGGACCCCGCCGGCGTCGGCGCGCGCAGCGTGGCCGAATGCCTGGAGCTGCAGCTGCCGGCGATCGACTGCCCGCTGACCCGCGAGCTGGCCGGCCTGATCGTGACTCAGCACCTGCCGATGCTGGCGGCGCGCGACGTGATGGGCCTGGCCCATGCGCTGCGCGCCACGCCCGCGCGCATCGAGGCGGTGTGCCGGCGTCTGCGCCGGCTCGACCCGCATCCCGGCTGGCGCTATGAGACCGCGCAGCCGCCCTATGTGCTGCCCGATGTGCTGACGCGCCGGGTGCGCGGGCAGTGGCGGGTGCTGCTGAACCCGGCGGTGGTGCCGCGCGTGCGCTTCAACCAGGTCTATGCCGAGCTGTTCCAGCGCCACCGCGCGCGGGGCGACGGCGAGATGGCCAGCCATCTGCAGGAGGCGCGCTGGACGGTGCGCAATGTCGAGCAGCGTTTCGCCACCATCCTCGACGTGGCGGCCGCGATCGTGCGGCGCCAGCGTCATTTCCTGGAGTTCGGCGCGATGGCGATGAAGCCGCTGGCGCTGCGCGAGATCGCCGACGAGGTCGGCGTGCATGAGTCCACCGTCTCGCGCGTCACCAACAACAAGTACATGGCGACGCCGGCCGGCGTCTACGAGCTGAAGTACTTCTTCTCGCGCCCGCTGCTGAGCCGCAACGGCAGCGCCTGCTCGGGCACCGCGATCCGCGGCCTGATCAAGGACCTGATCGAGGCCGAGGTGCCGCAGGCACCGCTGTCCGATGCCGAGATCGCGCGCCAGCTGGGCCAGCAGGGCCTGATGGTGGCGCGCCGCACCGTCACCAAGTACCGCCAGATGCTGCGCATCGAGGCGGTGGAGCGGCGCCGCAGCCATGCCTGAGGCGGCCGGCCCCGATCCGTGTCAAGCTGCGGCTGCAGCACCCCGCCACCCGCCCGAGGAAGCCGCCATGAAACCAGCCCCGCCGCCACCGCCCTCGCCCGCCCCGGCTCCGCCGGCAAGACCTGCCCCCTCGCCCGGACCAGCGCCCTCCTACGAGGAATCGGTGGCCGGCGAGGAGGACCCGGGTGCGGGCGTCGACCTGCTCACCCCGCGGCCGCCGCCCGGCTGATCGGCGCGGCTTCGGGCGCGGCGTTTGCCGGAGTCTGGAACCCGTCAGCCTCGTCACAGGAGATCCCGACATGCCCACCGTTGCCGAAATCATGTCCACCGATGTGCGGGTGGTCGAACCCCAGGACAGCCTGCGCCATGCCGCGGCGCTGATGAGCGAGCTGAATGTCGGCGCGCTGCCGGTCTGCAGCGGCCGGGCCCTGCTGGGCATGGTGACCGACCGCGACATCGCGGTGCGCGGTGTCGCCAGCGGCCTGGTGCCGGACGAGGCCTGCGTCTCGGACGTGATGAGCGCCGGCACCCTGTGGTGCACCGAGGATCAGGACACCGAGGAGGTGCAACGCCTGATGGGTCAGGCCCAGGTGCGGCGCCTGCCGGTGATCAATCTGGACAAGGAGCTGGTGGGCATCGTCTCGCTGGGCGACCTGGCGCTGCGCCAGCCCGGCCCGGTGGACCGTACGGTGCGCGAGATCTCGGAGCCGCCGGGCGGCTGAGGCTCAGAGGAACTCGCTGCCGCGCGGCAGCAAGAGCTGCTGCACCTGGCCGCGATGCAGGCCCTGCACCGCCGGCGCCAGCGCGGACAGGCGGGCATAGTCCAGCGGTACGGCCGTCGGCGCGCGCGCGAACTCGGCCGCGAAACGGTGCAGCGCGGCCGCGTCGCCGCCATCATCGCGGCCCAGGGTCTCGGCCGCGCCGAGGCGCTGGTCCAGCGCCTGGCGGGCGCGGCTCAGGCGTGCCTGCGCATCCAGCACCTGCACCAGGCTGCGCCGTTGCGCCTCCGCGCCGTCGAGCTTCCAGGCCGCCGGAGCCAGCGCGTCGGCGGCCGGATCGAGCGTCGCGCGCACGGTCTGGCCGCTGGGGAAACGCTTGCCGTCGCCCTTGATGCCCAGGCCGTCGCGCAGCGCCGGCCAGGCCGACTCCTCGACGCTGAACTGCAGCTCGCCACCGCCGGTCTCGACCCGCAGGCCGGTCGGCGCCAGCGCGCGCTGCAGGCTCTGCAGGCCCGGCTGCAGGCCGCGGCCGTCCAGCGCCACGATCACCGGGCGCGGCTGGCCGGGCAGGCTCAGGCGCAGGGTCTCGCTGCCGTCGGAGGCCAGGGTGTTGAGGTCCAGCCCGCGCAGGCGAAAGCGCTGACGCGTGGCCTCGCCCTCCGCCGGGGTCTGCAGGCGTGCATCCAGCGCGCCGCCGGCCGCATCGGCGCGGGCGCGCCAGAGCTGCTGGACCGCTTCCAGTTGCGCTTGCAGCCCCGCCTGGCCGGCGGACTGCGGCCGCGCCAGGGCCTGGCTCAGGCCGCTCTTCAGGCCCTGCAGCGCCTCGCCCAGCTGGTCCAGATAGGCCTGGCCCTGCTGCAGCGCGCCCAGGCGCTGCTGCAGCCCCGGCTCGCGCAGCGCGCTGCCGCCGACCGCCTGTCCCGCCCGCGGCAGATTGCCGGCGCGCGCCGGCAACGATGCGGCGCTGCCGGTCTGGCTGCTGCTGCGGCCCGTGGCAGGCAGCGGCGCGATGGCCTGGGTGCGGGTGGCGGCGTCGCTGCCGCTGAGCAGCGCGCCGGTGGCGCGCGGCGGGTTCGGGATGGCGGGCACTTGCAGCAAGGGGATCGGGGGAGGATCAGAGGACGTTGAACAGGCTCAGGTTGCTGACCTTGGCATAGGCCTTCTGCGTGGCCTGCACCGCCAGGGTGTAGCTGTTCAGGCGCACCGAGGCCTCGGCATAGTCCAGCGCGCCGAGGTCCAGCGCCGACTGCTTGTTGGACAGGCTGACCGAGGCGTGGTTGTCGTCCAGGGTCTGCAGGATGTTCTGGCGCCGGCCGAGTTCGGAGATCTTGCCGGACACGTCGTTCATCGCGTTGTCCAGATCGGTCAGCGGCGCGCTGCTGATCGGGTTGCCGGCGGCCAGGTCGGTGACGACCAGGTCCAGCTTGTTCAGGAAATCGTAGTAGCCGTTCAGCGGCACATTGCCGGCCACCGTGATGTCGGTGCCGACCGAGACCTGCTGCAGATCGGCATTGATGCCGGCACCGGCGCTGTAGCGGCTGCCGGCGGCGGCGCCGCCGTTGAAGAGCACTGTGTCGGTCAGGGTGGCGGTGCCGGAGAACAGGTAGCGGCCCTCGGCGTTCTTGCTGTTGGCGACATGGAACAGGCTGTCGCGCAGGGTGGCCAGCGAGGCCGACATGGCCTTCAGATCCTCCGGCGTGTTGCCGCCGTCGGCGGCCCAGACCAGCAGGTCGCGCGCCATCATCATGTCCTGCTCCATGCTGCCCAGGGTCACCTCGCTGGTGCGCAGCCTGCTTTGCAGGGCGCCGATGTTGTCGCGGAACTGGCCCAGCGCCGACTCCTCGCGCGACAGGCGCGCCAGGCGCACCGTGGCGATGGTGTCGTCGGAGGGCACCTGGATGCGGTTGCCCGAGGCCATCTGCTGCATCACCTGCGCCAGGCCGCTGTTGGCGGCCTGCAGCGCGGTGTTCATCGTCGCGTGGTACTGGTTGCTGGCGATACGCATGCTTTCCTCCTCAGGCCATCGCCAGCAGGCTGTCGAAGAGCTGGTTGGCCACCGCCACCACCTTCATATTGGCCTCGTACATCTGCTTGTACTGCATCAGGTCGATGGCCTCTTCGTCGCTGTTGACGCCGCTGGTGCTCTTCCAGTTCTCTTCCGACTGGTCGCGCACCGTCTTGGCGGTCTTCTGGCCGGCGATGTTCTGTTGGCTCTGCACGCCCAGCTTGCCGACCATCTGGGTGAACACATCGCCCAGGTTGACGCCACCGACGATCACCGAGTCGCGCAGGCCGATCAGCTTGGCCAGGTTCTCGCTGTTGCCGGCGGCGCTGCCGGCCTTGGCGAAGGCCAGTTGATCGGGCTTCAGCGCCGGGTTGATGCTCAGGCGGCCGTCCGTGCCGACGGTGCCGAACAGCGCGCCGCCGGGGTTGCCCGCCATGTCCTGGCCGGCGGCCAGCTGGCCGTTGACCGCGGTGACCAGGCCGTCGGCCAGGTCCTTCAGCTGGGTCTGCATCGGCGCCAGGATGTTGCGCTGGAACTCGCGCAGGCCGCCCAGCTGGCCGCCCAGGTCGGCGTCGCGCACTTCGAAGCTGCTGTTGGCGAACTGCAGGCTCATCTTGCCGGTGCCGAGATCGATATTGGCCACCGCGGCCTCGGTGCCGATCACCAGCGGCTGGCCGTTCTTCAGGGAGACGCTGGTGCTGCCGTCGGGCTGATCGACCACCTGCAGGCCGACCAGGCCGGACAGCTTGTCGATGCGCTGGTCGCGCGCGTCCAGCAGGCCCGAGACATTGATGCCGGCGGCGCGGCCGGCCGCGATCTGCTTGTTCAGCAGCGCGATGTCGGCGGAGTAGCCGTTGATCTGCTTGGCCGCGGCCTGCTGCTGCTCGTTGATCGCGTTGGACTGGGTGCCCAGCAGCTGCTGCATGCTGTTGAAGCGGCGCGCCAGGCCCTCGGCCGAGGTCAGCACCTGGGCGCGCAGCGGCAGCGAATCGGGCTCGACGCTGGCGGCGTTGAGCGCGGCGAAGAAGGCGTCCAGCCCCTGGTTGATGTTGGAGGTGTCGTCCGACATCACCTTTTCCAGCTGGTTCAGATAGGGCTGGGCGGCGCTGAAATGCCCCAGATTGGAGGCTGCCTGCCACAGCTGCTGGGACTTGTAGCCATCGGCGAAGCGCAGCAGGGCCGAGACGGTCACGCCGTTGCCGGCCGCGGCCTGGCCCTGGGCGCCGGACATCACCGAGTTCAGGAGCACGCCCTGGCGGGTGTAGCCCGGCGTCATCGCGTTGGCGATGTTCTGGCTGTTGGTACTCAGGGCCGCCTGGGCGGCGATGGCGCCCGACAGGGCGTTGTTGATCATGCTCATGGCTGGTTCCGGCTCGGCGCGGGCGGCTGGGACGCCACCGCTTCACCGGGGGAAGGCGACCCGGCGGGCGCGGCACTTAAACCGGCGGCCGGCAGGATCTGCTTGAGCATCAGGTCGGCGATGCCGAAGGCGCGCTGCCCGGCCATCGCATCGGCCACCAGGCCGTCGGCCAGGTCCAGCATGTCCTCGTTGACCTTGTTCTTCAGCGGGCTGTCCTCGTCGGCCAGCACCCGGGTCGCCGAGCGCATCTGGCCCATCATCTGCTTGATGAAGAAGGCCTCGAACTTGACCGCGGCGTCGGTGGCGCGCTGGCGCAACCGGGCCGCCTCGTCGGTCTGTACGCCCAGCGCCGGGCCCTGCAGGGAATTCTCGATGCTCATCGTCGCGGGCCCTCGTCAGATCACTTGCAGTTCGCCGTCGATCGCGCCGGCCTGGTCCAGCGCCTGCAGGATCGCCATGATGTCGTCCGGATTGGCGCCGATGCTGTTGATCGTGTCGACGATGGCCTGCAGGCTGGCGCCGGCCGGCCAGCGCAGCATGCGGCCGTTGCCCTGGTCGACCGCGACGCGCGACTGCGGCGTGGTCTGGGTCTGCCCCTGGCTGAAGGGCTGGGGCTGGCTGACCTGGGGCTTCTCGCTGATCACGACCTTCAGCGCGCCATGCGAGACGGCCGCCGGGCGCACGCGCACGCCGTCGGCGATCACGACGGTGCCGGTGCGCGAGTTGAAGATCACCTTGGGCACGCCGTCGCCGACCTCGACATTGAGGCCCTCCAGCTGGGCCATGAAGGCGACACGCTGGGTCGGATTCGCCGGGGCCGCGACCTCGACGCCGGTGGCGTCGCGGGTGCTGGCGGTCTCGGGGCCGAAGCGCTTGTTGATCGCGTCGACGATATGGGTCGCGGTCTTGAAGCTGGGGCGCTTCAGGCTCAGTTGCACGGTCGGGCGACTGTCGAAATCGGTCTCGATCTCGCGCTCGACGGTGGCGCCGTTCGGGATGCGGCCGGTCGTCGGCGTGTTGACGGTGACGCTGGAGCCGCTCTGGCCTTGGGCCGACAGGCCGCCGACCACCATATTGCCCTGGGCCAGCGCATAGACCTCGCCATCGGCCGCATGCAGCTGGGTCAGCAGCAGCACGCCGCCGCGCAGGCTCTTGGCATCGCCCAGCGAGGAGACGGTGACGTCGATGGTCTGGCCGCGGCGGTAGCCGCTCGGGAAGGTCGCGCTGACCATCACGGTCGCGACGTTCTTGCTCTTGGCATCGACCCGCTCGGGCAGCTTGACGCCGAACTGCTTCAGCAGGTTGTTGACCGACTGGCCGGCGAAGCGCACCTGGGTGCTGTCGCCGCTGCCGTTCAGGCCGACCACCAGGCCATAGCCCAGCAG
Source organism: Roseateles sp. DAIF2 (assembly GCF_015624425.1). NCBI lineage: Bacteria > Pseudomonadati > Pseudomonadota > Betaproteobacteria > Burkholderiales > Sphaerotilaceae > Roseateles > Roseateles sp. DAIF2. Next base: position 3,337,118 of record NZ_CP049919.1, read on the forward strand.
CTGGTTCTCGCGCACGCCCTCGATATTGACCAGCTGGCCGAGCGGCCGCGGTGCGGCCTGGGCTAGGGTGGCGGCGAGCGACAGCAGCAGACCGCAGAGCAGTTTCTTCATGATGGGGAGGCTCAGAACGGTGCTAAGGGACTGTTGAACATGCGGGTCAGCCAGCCCGGCGTGTTGGCGCTGGCCAGGTCGCCCTGGCCGCTGTAGCTGATGCGCGCATTGGCGATGCGCTGCGAGGAGACGCGGTTGTCGCTGTCGACATCGGCCGCGCGCACATAGCCGCCCAGGCGGATCAGCTCCTCGCCCTGGTTGATCCACAGGCTCTTCTCGCCCTGCACGCGCAAGAGGCCGTTGGGCAGCACCTCGTGCACGACCACGGTGATCGCGCCCTGCAGCTGGTTCTGCTGGCTGCTGGAGGCGCTGCCGTTGAAGTCGCGCTGGCCCTGCAGCGCGCCCTTGGTGGCGCTGTTGCGCAGCGAAGCGCTGAAGTCGGCGCTGCTCTGCTTGCCGAGCTGGGTGTCGGCGCTCTTGCTCGCCTGCGTGGTCTCGGCCAGCATCACGGTCAGCACATCGCCGGGGCGGAAGGCGCGGGTATCGGCCGTCAGGCTGGTGGCGCGGCCGGCCTGGTAGACGCCGCCGCCGCGCGGCTTGGCCTGGCCGCGCGACTGCAGCTCGCCGGCCGGTGCCAGCGGCGCCGGCTCATGCGTCGGCGGCTGGGGCGGCTGGATCGCGGCGCAGCCGCCCAGCAGGGCCAGCGCGGCAAGCAGTGCTGCGGCCTTGCTCATCATTACCTCACCGCTTGCGAGAGGTACTGCAGCATCGAGTCGGCGGCCGACAGCACCTTGGTGTTCATCTCGTAGGTGCGCTGGGCCGCGATCATGTCGACCATCTCCTCGACCACCTGCACGTTCGAGCCTTCCAGCGCGCCCTGCTTGATCTTGCCCAGGCCCTCGGCGCCCGGCAGGCCCTCGGTCGGGGCGCCGCTGGCGGTGGTTTCCTGGTACAGGTTGTCGCCCAGGGCCAGCAGGCCGGTGGGGTTGGTGAAATTGGTCAGGCGCAGCTGGCCCAGCTCGTTGGGCGTGCCGTTGACGGTGGCGGTGACGGTGCCGTTCTCGGAGATCGTCAGGGTGGCGCCGGCCGGCACCGTGATCTCGGGCTGGATGCGCAGGCCCTGGGCATTGGTCAGGCGGCCTTCGGCGTTGACCTGCAGCTGGCCGGCACGGGTGTAGGCCGGACGGCCGTTCGGGCCCTCGACCTGCAGAAAGCCCTGGCCGACGATCGCCACGTCCATGTTCTGGCCGGTGGTCTGCATGCCGCCGTTGGTGAACACCTTCTGGGTGCCGACCAGGCGCGTGCCGTTGCCCAGCTGCACGCCGGCGGGCGCCGCGGCGCCATCCTCGCCCTGCGCGCCGGGCTGGCGCTCGACCTGGTAGAACAGGTCCTCGAACATCACGCGGTCGCGCTTGAAGCCGACCGTGTTGACGTTGGCCAGGTTGTTGGCGATGGCCTGCAGCTTGGCGTCCTGCGCCTGCACACCGGTCTTGCTGATCCACATTGCTGGATTCATGGAGGGCTCCTTGGTTCTGTTGCCGGGTCGCCTAGCGACCCGCGGTTCATTCGCGGATGAGACGGTTGCCCGCGTCGGCCATGCCGTCGGCGGACTTGAAGAGCTTCATCTGGATCTCGAAGTCGCGCGCCAGGCTCATGGTCGCGACCATCTCCTCCACCGCGGACACATTGCTCGATTCAAGGCGGCCGCTGCCGACCTTGACGGTCGCATCCGCCGCCAGCGCCTGGCCGTCGCGCGCGACCAGCAGGCCCAGCTCGTTCTTGCGCAGCTGCGCGAACTCGGGCTTGACCAGCTTCAGCCGGTCCACCGCCTGCAGCTCCTGCGCGCCGGGCGTCTGCACGGAGATCACGCCGTCGGCGGTGATCTCGACCTTGCTGTGCGGCGGCAGGTTGATCGGGCCGCCCTCGCCCAGCACCGGATGCTTGCCCAGCAGCAGGTTGCCCTCGGCGTCCAGCGTGAAGTTGCCGCCGCGGGTGTAGGCCTCGCCGTTCTGGCCGAACTGGATCGCGAACAGGCCCTGGCCCTGGACCGCGACGTCCAGCTCGCGGCCGGTCTCGCGCTGCGTGCCTTCCTTGCCGCTGACGGTGTCGCTGCTGAGCTGGTTCAGATGGCGCGCGGCATAGCCATGGCCCTCGACCTGCTGGGCCGTCGACTGCTCGATATTGGCGCGAAAACCGGCCGTCTCGACGTTGGCCAGATTGTTGGCATGCACCTGCTGAGCGCGCAACACGCGCTCGGCGCCGCTCATCACGGTGTAGATCAATGCGTCCATTCAATACTCTCCATTTCGCGGCCCGGCGGTCTTACCCAGCGACGTCCGCGGATCCGGCTTTGCCGGGCCGCCGGACGTGCCCCCTTGAGGGGGCGCGCGCAGCGCGTAGGGGGTGGTCCGTTACACCGCCTGCATCAGGTTCTGCATCATCTCGTTCTCGGCCGAGATGACCTTGGTGTTGGCCTGGTAGTTGCGTTGTGCGGTCATCAGGTTGACCAGCTCGCCGGTCATGTCGACGTTGGACTGCTCGATCGCGCCGGTGCTCAGCTGCGAGGCGGTCGCGGAGCCGGGGCGCGAGAACAGCGCGGCACCGGTCTCGGTGTTGGCCTCCCAGCTGGTGTCGCTGAGCGCGGCCAGCGCGTTCTCGTTGGCGAAGGTGGCCACGGCCAGGGTGCCGACGGTCTGCTTCTGGCCATTGCTATAGGTCGCGACGATGCTGCCGTCGGCGGCGATGCTGGTGCCGGTCATCATGCCGGCGGCATTGCCGTTGGCGTTGTTGACCAGGGTGGTGTTGTCGCCGGCGTACTGGGTCGTGCCGGTGTAGTCGATCGCGAAGTTCAGCGCCGCGGCGCCGTTGGTCAGCGGCACGTTCACCGTGGTGGCCGGCACCGCGGTCAGCTTGCCCTGGGCATCGAAGTTCAAGTTCGTCACCGGCGCGGCCAGCAAGGTGCCGCCCACCGTGTAGCGCACCTGCACCGCGTTGGGGCCGGTCTTCACGAAATACTGGGTCGCGTCATGCTTGTTGCCCAGCGAGTCGTACAGCACGGTCGTGATGTTGCTGTTGAAGGTGGTCGAGTCGGTCGGGTTGAAGGCGGGCATCGGACCCGGAGCGCCCGGCACCTTCCAGTCGGACGACAGATTGCCGCTGAAGCGCACCTTGTCGCTGGCCGAGGCGCCGATCTGGCCGGTCGGCACCTTCAGGTCGCCCAGGGCACCCAGGCCGGCGCCCGGCACCGGGCGGCCATTGGCGTCCAGCACCGCGGCATAGCCCTGGGCCTTGCGGCCGGTCGGGTCGATCACATAGCCGTCCTTGTCGACATTGAAGATGCCGACGCGGGTGAAGACCTGCTGGCCCGAGTTGTCCTTGACCGCGAAGAAGCCGCGGCCCTGGATCATCGCGTCCATACCGCGGCCGGTGTTCAGCAGGCCGCCGCTCTTCTCCAGCGACTGCGAGACTGAGGAGACCTCGGCGCCGTTGGCTTGGCTGCCGGCATACATGGCCGAGAAGTTGGCGCGGCTGGACTTGAAGCCGTAGGTGCCGGAGTTGGCGATGTTGTTGCTGATGGCTTCCAGCGAGCCGCTGACCGCGTTGATGCCGGAACGTGCGATTTCGAAAGACATGGTGGGGGATCCTTTGCGTGTTTAGTTGGCGGCTTGCTGCTGGCCGGGGCGGCCCTTGAACTGGGTGATCGCGGCGGGACTGACCTCGCCGAAACTGCCCAGGCTCACCATCGCGCCGCCGTCGCCGGTCAGACGCACATTGCTCATCGTGGCCACGACCTCGAGGGCCGTCGCCTGCTTGCTCTCGTTCTCGACCCGCAGCTGGTAGCGGCCGGCCGGCAGGCCCAGCGCGGCCGGGTCCAGGGTGTAGGCATGGTTGCCGATCGCGCGAGTGCCGAGGTCGACGCGCTTCTCGATGCCGTCGGCGCCGCTCAGCACCAGGGTGGCCGGGGTCGCGCCCGAGGCCAGGGTGAAATGGGTGGCGACCTTGTCCTTGCCCAGCTCCAGCTGCTCGACCTTGGCCTGCACCGTCGAGCCGACCTGCGCACCCAGCGAGATCATCTGCAGGCTGGACAGCATGCTGGCGTTGGCCGCACCCTGCGAGGACAGGGCCTGCAACGCCTCCATCTGGCTCAGCTGGGTCAGCTGGCCGACGAACTGGCTGGGATCGGTCGGCGAGAGCGGATCCTGGTTCTTGATCTGGGCCACCAGCAAGGTGGTGAACATGTTCGAGATGCTGCCGTTGGCCCCAATGGCCTGGCTGGCCGCACCACCGGCCTGGCTGTTCTTGTTGACGTCGCTGACGGTAGTCATGATTTGTGCCCTTTTTCCCTTATTCGCCCAGACGCAGCAAGGCGGCCTGCATCGACTTGACCCGGCCCAGCACCTCGACATTGGTCTCGAAGGCGCGCGAGGCGGACAGCATGTCGGTCATCTCGGCGACCGGGTTGACGTTGGGGTAAAACACTTCGCCGTTCTCGTTGGCCAGCGGGTTCTCGGGCTCGTAGACCTTGCGCAGCGGCTCCTCGCTCTGCACCACGTCCAGCACCTGCACGCGGGCGCCGGCCAGTTGGTCCTCGCCCAGGCCTTCCTTGGCGGCCAGCGCGGCGAAGACCGGCTTGCGGGCGCGGTAGGCCTCGGCCTCGCTGCCGGCGGCGGATTGCGCGTTGGCGAGGTTGCTGGCGATGGTGTTCAGACGCACGGTCTGGGCCGACATCGCCGAGCCGGCGATCTGGCTGATCTGCTTGAAGGACATGGCCTCTCTCCCTTACTGCCCGTTGATGGCCTTGGCCAGGCCCTTGAGCTTCATGTTCACGAAGGTCAAGCTGGTTTGAAAGTCGCTCGCATTCTGCGAGAAGGCGGCCTGTTCCACACCCAGTTCCACCGTGTTGCCGTCCTGGGCAGCGTGAAAAGGTACGCGGTACTGCAATTCGCTCGCGTCGGTGTCCAGCAGCAGGCCATCTTCGGCATCTGCGTTGGACTGGCGCAAGGTCGCGGCAAAATCGATGTCGCGCGCCTGATAACCGGGCGTGCTTTCATTCGCGATATTCGAGGCCAGCACCTTGGTGCGTTCCGCGCGCAGGCGCAGGGCGTCCGCGTGTTGACCCATGGCCTTGCTGAAATCAATGCTCATGTCTTGCTCTCCGAGAAATCTGTTGTGTCTGTGGCTGGCGCTGTGCGGCGCCCAGGGCGCGGCCCATGCGGCTGGCCTGGAAGCCCAGGTGACCGAGGCCGCGCGCCGCGCGGTGCTGGAACTGGCCGATCGCGAGGGCTGGGTGGCGCCCGACGTGCAGATCGCCGCGCCCGCCGCCAAGCCGCGACCGGCCTGCGCGCCCGGCTGGGACATCGTGGCGCAGGACCTGCGCAGCCTGTCGCGGCTGCGCTTCTCCGCGCGCTGCGCCGGCCAGCCGAACCAGGACTTCGTGCTGCGCGCCGGCCTCAGCGCCGAAGTGCTGGTGGCGACGCAGAACATCCCCGCCGGCCGCGCGCTGGGCGAGGCCGATGTCGAGCTGCAGCGCCGCGACCTGGGCCAGGCCAGCGACGCGCTGGGCCGCACGGAAGACGTGCTGGGCCAGGCCCCGCGCAGCAGCCTGCGCCCCGGGCAGATCCTGCAAAAGCGCCAGCTGCTGGCCGCCCAGCTGGTGCGCCGCGGCGACCGCGTGCGCATCCTCGCGCGCCACGAGGGCATCGAGGTGCAGGCGCCCGGCGAGGCGCTGGAGGCCGGCGCGCGCGACGCCCGCATCAAGGTGCGCAACAGCAACAGCGGCCGCGTGATCACGGCGCGCGTGCTGGAGCCGGGCCTGGTCGAACCCGCAGAGCGCTGAGCACACCATCACTGCCCGCCCCTGATGCGCGCGGCGACCTGGCTCAGCTTGCTGGCGTAGGCCGGGTCGGTCGCGTAGCCGCCCTTTTGCAGCGCCGCGCCATAGGCCGCGACATCGCCGCCGGTCTGCAGCGCGCCCTGGTAGCGCGGGTTGTTCAGCAGCAGGCGCGCGAAGTCCTGGAAGGCCTCGCCGGGGTTGCCGTAGCTGCGGAAGCCCTCGCGGCGCTTCGTCGCCTCGCCCTGCTCGTATTCGGTGGTCATCACCTCGGCCACCTCGCCGCGCCAGCCGGCACCGGCCTTCAGCGCGAACAGGTTGTGGCTGTCGGCGCCGTCCGGGCGGCGGATCGGGCGCTGGCCCCAGCCGGATTCCAGCGCGGCATGCGCGGCCAGCACATCGGGCGCGACGCCCAGCTGGCGGCCGGCGGCCTCGGCCAGCGGCGCGATCTCGCGCAGCCAGGCCTGCTGGTCCTCGCCCAGCTCCGACGAGATGGCTGGCACCGCTGCTGCCGCCGCAGCGGGCGCGGTCTGCAAGCGGCGCGCCATGCCCTCGGGGCTCAGGCCCGCGGCGCTGTCGCCGCCCTGCTCGATGTAGCGGCTGACCTCGTTGTTGAGCTGGCGATACAGGCTGGAGAACTCGCCGCCGCCGGTCACGCGCGTCGCACCCTGGGCCGGCAGCGCCGGGAAGCCAGCGCCGATCTTGAACTCAGCGTTCAGCATACAGAGCCTCCTCGACGCCCATCACGCGCTGCATCAGCGCATGCTGTTCGGTGATCAGATGGCAGTTGCGCTGGTTCAGGTCCTTGCATTCGCGCACCTGCTGCTCCAGCGACTGCCAGGCGATGGACAGGGTCTGCGCCACCGCGCTGGGCAGGCGCTGCAGCAGCGCGGCCATGCTCGGCTCGGCCTGCGGGCGCTGGCCCAGCAGCTGGCGCAGCAGCGCGCCGCGCTGCAGGCCGCGCGCGTTCAGTTCGTCGACCAGCTGCACGATGTCCTCGGCCAGCGCGCTCAGGCGCTCGGCCTGGTGCCGCAGCGCGGCCTCGAACTGCTGCTCCAGCAGCTCGCGCAGGCGCGCATAGCCGGAGCGGTCGGCATGCATGTCGCGCAGCAGGTGGGACAGGGCCTCGGTGACCTTCATGCGCCACGCCCTCCGCCACCGCCATGGAAGCGCTGGATCAGCTGGGCCAGGCGGTCCGCGTCGAAGCTGATCTCGCCGCGGGCCAGGGCCTCGCGCAGCGCGTCCACCTTGGCCTGGTCGATCTCGGGCAGGCCCTGCAGCGCGGCCTTGGCCGGCTGCAGCACGTCGGAGGCCAGCGCCGCGGTGGCGCCGGCGCTCGCGCCCAGCACCGCCGGCGCGGCGGCCGCGGTCTTGGCGGTGTCGGCGACGCGCGTCTCGCCGGAGGACTTCTCAATCGGCTGTCCGTTGTGGCCCGTGATCTTCATACGCTCACCTCTTGCTTTGGTTCGCATGCCCGCCCCTTTCACTCTTTCGCGGCGGGTTGCAGGGCCCGGCGCAGCTCGCGCGAGGCCTCGGGAGATTCGGCGGCCAGGGCGTTCAGGCCCTCGCCCAGCGGCACCGGCTGGCGCGGTGCGCCGAACATCGTCGACATCAGCGCGGCCTGCTTGCCGGTCAGCACCATCAGTTCGATCCGGCGGTTCTCGGCCGCCAGCGGTTCGTCCAGGTTCAGCGGCGCGCTGTCGGCCATGCCGGACACCTGCATCACGCTGCTCTCCGGCATGCCGCCCTCCAGCAGATGGAAGCGCGCCGCCATCGCCCGATGCGTGGACAGCGCCCAGTTCGAGAAGGCCGCCGGGCCGCGGTCGCTGTACTGCGCCGCGTCGGTATGGCCGACGATCAGGAGCTGATTCTGCATCTGCGCGAACACCGGGCCCAGCTTTCTGAGCAGGCCGCGGAAGCGGGTCGAGGGCACGGCGCTGCCGCGCTCGAACATGCCGCGCGCATCGGTGTCGTGCAGCATCAGGCGCAGGCCCTGCGGCGTCACCGCGCTCTTCAGGTTGCCGCCCAGGCCCTCGTCGGCGCTGACGCGCTCGATCACGCGGGCCAGCTCGCGCAGCTCGGCCGGGCTCTCGTAGCGGGCCTTGGACGGCGAGGCCGGGCCGTCGGTCTCGGTCGCATTGCTGCTGTAGCGCGACTGCCCTTCGGCGCGGGTCTCGCCATAGGCCGGCACTGGATGGCGCTCGATCATGCTGCCGCGCGAGCCCGAGGCCAGCGAGTTGGTCAGGCCGTTGCCGTCCTCCAGCAGGTTCGCGCCGGCGCTCTTCAGCACCACCTGCATGCGCTCCGAGTTGCGCGAGGCCAGCAGCCACAACACCAGGAACAGGCACAGCAGGGCCAGGCAGAAATCGGCAAAGGCCACCTTCCAGGCGCCGCCATGGGCCTCGTCATGCGCCTTGCGCGAGACGCGCTTGACCACCGTGGGGTGGTGCGCGTCGCCGCCGCGGGCCTTGCCCGCCTTGTTGCCATCAGGCAGCACGGCGCTCTCCCGGCATGCGGTCGGTGGCGCGGCGGCGCGGCGTGGCCTCGGCATCGCCCGGGTTCTGCATCTTGTCGATCCAGCTCTCCAGCAGCGCGAAGCTGGGCTTGATGTTCAGCTGCACCAGGCGACGGCCGGCGTCGATCGCCAGCAGCGGCGGCTTGCCCGAGACATGGGTCACCAGCACCACCTTGACCGATTCCAGCGCGGCCAGTTCCTCGTGCACGATCTGCTTCATCATGTTCGCCAGCGGGTCAAAGAGGGCATAGCAGAAGAAGATGCCGATGAAGGTGCCGACCATCGCGGCCGCGACCATCACCGCGATCTCGGCGGTGCCGGCGCCGTCGGCCACCGAGCTCATCGCCATCACGATGCCCAGCACCGCGGCCAGGATGCCAAAGCCGGGCATCGCCTCGGCGATCTTGCCCAGCGACTTGGCGGGCTGCGACAGCTCCTCGTAGATCGCCTCCAGCTCCTGCTCCAGCACGCCCTCCAGCTCATGGGCGTTGATCTTGCCCATCGCCATCAGGCGGAAGTTGTCGACGATGAAGTGCAGCAGCTTGGGCTCTTCTAGGATCAGCGGGTAGCGCTTGAACAGCACGCTGTCATGCGGCGCCTCGACATGGGCGTCCAGCGCCTTCAGGCCGCCGGCCGCGGTCTGCAGCAGCTCGTACATCAGCAGCAGCAGCTGGCGCTGGAACTCCTCGCCGGGCTTCTTGCGGCCGACCACCTTCTTGAGCTGCAGCACCATCTCGGACAGCACATGCTTGGGGTTGCCCAGCACGATGGCGCCCAGGCCGGCGCCCAGGATGATCAGCAGCTCAACCGGCTGCCAGATCACCTTGAAGCTGCCGCCGTGCAGCATGAAGCCGCCGAAGACGCAACCCAGCACGATGACGATTCCAATAAGTGGCTGCATGGCTTTACTTCTTTCCTAATGGGGCTCAGGCCTGCTGCAGGAAGGCTTTCATCTTCCTGAGCGCCGCCTTGTTGATCTGGGACACGCGCGCCTCGGTGAGATCCAGCACGGCGGCGATCTCCTTCAGGCTGGCGTCGAATTCGTAGTACAGCTGGATCACCTTCTGCTCGCGCTCGTCCAGGCTGGTCAGAGCCTGAGCGATCGAGCGGGTCACCATCAGCTGGGCCTCGGGTGTGCGGCAGTCGCTGGGCAGCTCGCTCAGCTCGGCCACCAGCTCGTCGAAGCTGGCCAGCTCCTCCGCCACCTCGGCCTGCTGGTAGGCCGCCCAATCCTTGGGGCTGAGCTTCAGGTGGTGCAGGATCTCGGCTTCGCTGGGCTCATGGCCCAGCTTGCGGGTCAGCGCGCGCAGCGCGTCGCGCAGCTTGTGGCTGTCCTGGCGCACCGAACGCGGGCGCCAGTCCTGGCGGCGCAGCTCGTCGAGGATGGCGCCGCGCACGCGCAGCGCCGCAAAGGCGCCGAAGGCCTCGTCGGGCTGGCCGTAGCGGCGCAGCGCCTCCAGCAGGCCCATCAGGCCGATCTGCTCCATGTCCTCGCGGTCCATCACCGCGCTCGCCTGGGCCGAGAGCTGGCGCACGATGCGCTTGACCAGCGGCGCGTACTGGCGCAGCTGGGCCTGCTCGAAGTCGGGCCCCAGACCGACGGGGGCGGTCTGGGCGAACTCGGCGTAGGCGCTCGCGGCGGTGGGGGCGAACATGGGCTGGCGTCCCGTCACTCGATGATCAGCTTGCCGATCAGGGCCTCGGCGAACGGCGGCTCGCGCTGCTCGGCGGCGTAGTTGGCCTTGTAGGCCTTGTTCAGCACCTCGGCGAACTGCACCACGGTCATCGCCTGGGCCGCCTCCACCGTGTAGGCCGACAGGGCCTTGACCGCGACCGTGCGCAGCAGCGGCAGATGTTCCTTGGCGCGCTTCTCCTGCTCCGGCAGGGCCTTGAACACCACGTCCACCGCCATGTAATGCGAGACCGACTCGCCGCTGCGGCCGCGCAGCATCACCAGCACCTTGTCCAGGGTGACATATTTGTAGTCGGGCGCCGGCTTGGCGGCCGGCTTGGGCGCGTCGCCGCCGGCCGTGGCGGCCTGGCCGCTGCCCAGCTTCCACCAGACGGCGCCGCCGGCGGCGCCCGCGGCCAGCAGCGCCACGAGGCCGCCGACCAGGATCAGTTTGAAGTTCTTCGTCATGTGCGGATCTCGGTTCAGGCTTTGGCGGCCGTCAGGCTGGCGGCGAAGAAGGCGGAAGAGGAAGCGCCGTCGGCCGATTCATCGCCCAGCGCGCGGCCGGGGCCGCGCTGGGCGCTGGAGTCTTGCTGTTGCTGCTGCGGCTGGCCCTCGCGCTGCGCATGGCGCGCGTCGGCCTCGCCGCGCGCGGCGCCGGCCTGCGCGACCTGCACGCTGACCTCGCCGCTGTGGCGCTGCACCAGGTCCTGGCGCAGATGCTCGCTGACCTGCTGGATCTGGCGCACGACCTCGCCATGGCTGGCGGCGATGCGCACCTGCAGCTCGCCGGCCTGCTGGCGGATCGCGATCTCGACCTGGCCCAGCATCGGCGGATCCAGGCGGATCACCGCCTGGTCGCTGCGCGCCGCGATCTGCAGCTGCAGGCGGTCGCCCAGCACCTGCATCAGCGGCTGCTGCCATTGGCGCGGCTCGCCCTTCAGCTCCAGCCGCGGTTCGCCGGCCGCGCCGCGCGGCGCGGTGTCGGGCTTGGCGAGCACCGGGCTCAGCTCGGGCGGCAGCGCGAAGAGGGCATCGCCGGCCTCGGCCGGGGCCGCCGGTGCCAGCTCGGCGAGGTCACCGCTGCTGCCACCGCGGCCGATCTGCTCGGCCAGGGCCGGCAGCGCGGCGCCGGGCAGGGGCGCTGCGGTCTGGGGGGCCTGGGCGGCTACCGGGCGCGACGTCGGCAGCACTGCGGCCGGAGCCGAGACCGGATTCGCCAGCAGGCCCAGCGCGGCCAGCGCATAGGCGCTCTGCGGATCCAGCGTGGGGCTTTCTTCGGCGCCCTCCTCGCCTGCCTCGGCGCGCGGCAGCGGATCGACCGGCAGGGCCGGCTCACCCAGCACCAGCGGCGCGGCCTGGCCCGGCAAGACCGGCTGCTGCGCCTCGGTCGCGGGCTGCGCGGGCGCAGCGGCCTGGCCGGCCAGATCGAGCAGGACGCCGGCCTGCTGGGCGGCCAGCGCGCCGGCAAAACCGTTGCCGGCGGCGGTGGGCAAGGCGACCGGCGCGCCGGCCAGCAGCGCGGCGTTGGCGCCGGGCAGCAGGCCGGTGGGCAATGCCGGCGCGGTGTTCAGCAGCAGATGGCTCATGCGCGGGCTCCCGGGAGATGTTGTTGTTCTTCGTCGTCGCCCGCGCTGCCGTCCCAGCCGGTGCTCTCGGCATAGGCCTGCCAGCGGTCGCGGCCCTGGCGCATCAGCTCCAGGGTCTCGCCCAGATTGCGCATCTCGGCGGCGCAGAACTCGCGCACCTGGGTGTGTACCTGCTTCAGCAGGTCCAGGGCCTGGCGTTCGGCGGGGTTCCAGCCGGCCAGGGAGGGCCATTGGCGCAGCGCGGCGGCCAGCTCCGCGTCCAGGCGGGCCACGGCCTGCCAGTCGCGGTTGCGGCTCGCCTCGCGCAGGCCCTGGGCCCACAGGCGCAGCTGGTTCTGCTTATCCACGCACGGCTCCATGGCGGTCGTGGATGCCCTGCCAGCCGGTGCGGATCTCGGCCAGCAGCTGGACCACCTCGTCGATGATCTCGACCTTGAGCTCGGCGCCGGCGCGGTAGAGGCGCTCGGCGCAGTAGTCGTAGAGGCGGGCGAGGTTCTGCACGACCTCGCCGCCGGCCTCCATGTCCAGCGCGCTGGACATGCCGTTGATGATGCTGACGCACTTCTCCAGGCTGGCCGCCTTGAGCTCGTAACGACGGCCCTCGATATGGGCCCGGGCACGGGCCAGCTCATCGAGCAGACCATCCATCAGCACCAGCACGAGCTGCACCGGCGAGGCTTGGGTGGTCTGGGCCTTGAGATTGACGGCTTGGTAGCTTTGGTAGGCGTCGTAGGTCATCTTGCGTGGGTCTAGGTGCCCAGCGCATTGAACAGATTGCCGGTCTCGCTCATGCGGGACTGCACCTGCTGCAATGCGGTGAACTGCTTGAGATAACGCTGGTACATGGTGTCGTACTGCGTGTCGAGCCGGGTCTGGCGCGCGTTCAGCGCCTTCTGCTGGGTCTGCACCGAGGTCTGGCGCTGCTGGATCTGACCCTTGGTGCTGCTGGTCCATTTGTCCAGCTGCGCCGCGAAGGCGCCCATCAGGCCGCTTGGCGCCGCGGTCGCGGTGCTGCCGAACACGGTGTCCAGCGCGTCCGGCTTGGCGGCCAGGGTCTTCTCCAGCTTCTTGCTGTCCAGGCTCAGCTGGCCGCTGCGGTCGGCATTGATGCCGAGGTCGCGCAGGGTCAGGCCGCCGAATTCCTGGCGCAGGATGCCGCCCAGCCGGTTGCGCAGCGAGCGCACGCCAGCGTCCGAGGCGAAGGCGGCCGGAGCCGTGCCGTCCTTGCCGACCGCGGTCAGCTCGTCCAGCGTCTTTTCCAGCGTGTTGTAGGCGTCGATGAAGGTCTTGATATTGGCCGAGGTGGCGCCGTCGTCCTTGGCAACGCTCAGCACCGCGGCGGCGGAGCCGTTCGCCTGGGCCTTCTTGAGCGTGACGGTGACGCCCGGGATCGCGGTCAGCTGGTTGCTGCCCTGCTGGATGCGGGTGCCGGTGTTCTGCTCGCCCAGCCAGACCACGGCGTCCTGCGCCGCGACCAGCTCCTTGGGCGCGGCGCCCAGCTTGTCGCGCAGCGCGCCGGCCGGCAGGCCGGTGACGTCCAGGCTGACCTTGCCGCCCTCGCCGCTGACGCCCGAGCCCAGCATCAGCTGGGACTGGCCGCCGACGGTGACGATCTGGGCGCTGACCTTGCCGCCGTTGCCGGAGGCCTGGTTGATCGCGCGCGCCAGCTCGACCTGGGACAGGGTCTTGTTGCCGTCGGAATCGGCATTGGCCAGGTTGACGACGAAGTTGCCGCCATTGGCCAGCTTGACCGTCATGTTCAGCGGACCGGCCGGCCAGGCGGAGATGTCCTCCGGCGGCAGGTTCTCGAACGCCACTTGGTGGCTGGTCGCCACGCGCTCGACGAAGATCGGATAGCTGCCGGGGATCGCGGCGGCATTGGCCTCGGCCGTGCCCAGCGCGGTATCGGAGAAGGCGGCGCTGCGCTGCTGCAGGCCCTTCTTGTTCGAGAGGCCGTCCATGGCCGAGTCGAAGGCCTTCAGCGCGCTCTGCAGCTTGCTCAGGGCGGTCGAGGTGGCCTGGGCGCTCTTGGTCTGCGCGGTCAGCAGGGCGCGGGCGGACTGGGTATAGGCGGTGGCCAGGTTGGTGGCCAGGGTGGACGGGTCGATGCTAGCCATGGCAAGCTCCTGCAAGGTGGTCGGTGGGACTTCCTTGCCAGAAGGCGACGGCCGGGCGGGCGGGCTTAAATCGGCGCATCGAAGCCTCCCGGGGTGGAGCGCTGCCAGACCTGGCCGGCCAGATCGTCCTGCTGCTTCTGCTCGCGGCGCTGGCTTTCGCGCAGGGCCTGGGCGCTCATGCGCGCCAGCAGCTGGCCATAGGCCTCCTGCTTGCGGGCCACCTCCAGCATCGCCTGGCGCTGCACCGCCATGTCGGCCTCGTGCAGGGCCAGGTCCTGGCGCTGCTGCTCGGCCCATTGCATCACCGCCTGCTTGTAGACGGCGTTGTTGGCGGCCAGGGTCGGCACCGCGGCGCCGGTCGGGCCGATCTGGGCGTTCAGCTGCTCAAGGCGCTGCACCGTCGAGGCATAGCGCGCGCGCAGCTGCTCCTGGGTCGCCAGCTTGGCCTGGTAGCGCTCCAGCTCGCGCTCGCGCAGCTCGATCAGCTGGGCCAGGCTCTGTTTCATGTGCTGCGTGTTCATGCCAGCAGGGCCTCCAGCTGCTGCAGGGTCGCGTCCAGCGGCGCGGCCTCGTTGACGCCCTGGTGCAGGAAGGCCTCGATGCGCGGGAACAGCGCCACCGCGCGGTCGGTCAGCGGGTCGGCGCCGGGCACATAGGCGCCCAGCGGCATCAGCTCGCGCACCTGCTCGTAGCGCGCCATCAGGGACTTCAGCTGGCGCGCGGCCTGCTGCTGGCCCTTGCTGGCGACCAGGGCCATGCAGCGGCTGATCGACTGGGCGACGTCGATCGCCGGGTAATGGCCGCGCTCGGCCAGCGCGCGCGACAGCACGATATGGCCGTCCAGGATCGCGCGGGCGGTGTCGACCACCGGATCCTGCTGGTCGTCACCCTCGGCGAGCACGGTGTAGATCGCGCTCATGCTGCCCTCGGGATGCTCGCCGTTGCCGGCGCTTTCCACCAGCTCGGGCAGCACGGAGAAGACGGAGGGCGGGTAGCCGCGCGTGGCGGGTGGCTCGCCCAGGGCCAGCGCGACCTCGCGCTTGGCCATCGCGTAGCGGGTCAGCGAATCGACCAGCAGCAGCACGTGCTGGCCCTGATCGCGGTAATGGGCGGCGATCGTGTGGCACAGCTCGGTGGCGCGCATGCGCATCAGCGGCGACTCGTCGGCCGGCGCCACCACCACCACCGCGCGGGCCAGGCCGGCCTCGCCCAGGCTCAGGTCGATGAACTCGCGCACCTCGCGGCCGCGCTCGCCGATCAGGCCCACCACCACCACATCGGCGACGGTCTGGCGCGTGATCAGGCCCAGCAGCACGCTCTTGCCCACGCCGGAGCCGGCCATCAGGCCGACGCGCTGGCCGCGGCCCAGGCTCAGCAGGCCGTTGATCGCGCGCACGCCGACATCCAGCGGCTCATGCACCGGGGTCTTCTTCAGCGGGTTGACCTTGGGCGGCTGGCTCGGCAGCGGATGCTCGCCGGAGAGGCGCCCCAGGCCGTCGATCGGTTCGCCCAGGCCGTTGACGATGCGCCCCAGCCAGGCCGGACCGATCAGCGGCGCGCGCCCCTCGGGCGCCGGCAGCACGCGCGCGCCGGTGGCCAGGCCCTCGGGCTTCTTGAACGGCATCAGATAGGACACCTGGTCGCGGAAACCCACCACCTGGGCCGCGATCCATTCGCCGCCGTCGGCCTCGATCATGCAGCGCTGGCCGGTGCGCAGCGCGCAGCCGACGCTTTCCAGCAGCAGGCCGGACGCGCCGACCAGGCGGCCGGTGGGCGTGGCCACCGGCACCTCGCCCAGCTCGACACGACGCAGCGCGGCGGCGATCATCAGGCGTTCTCCCCCGCGTGATCCAGCACCTGGGCCTTGACCTGGCTCATGCAGGCCTCCAGGCGCTGGCGGCAGCCGGCATCGGCCTCGCGGCCGCCGGCCAGCAGGCGGCATTCACCGCTTTCCAGCTTGGGATCGGGCAGCAGGGTCCAGTCCTGGACGCGCTCCGGTGCCAGGTCCTGCAGGCGGCGCAGGTCCTCGGGATTCAGATAGACCTCGACGCCCTCGCGGCGCACCGGCATGCTGCTCAGGGTCTCGTCGACCAGGGCCAGCAGCTGGGTCGGCTGCAGGGTCAGCTCGGCGCGGATCACCTGGCGCGACACCTTCTCGACCAGCTCGACCACCTCCTTGCGCAGCGCGCCCTGGAAGTCGGACTGCAGCTGCTTGAGCTCGGCGAACAGCGCGTCGACCGGCTTGGCCAGACCGCCGAAGCGCTCATGCATCTCGCGCCGCCCCTGTTCGCGCCCCTGCTCGCGGCCCTCGGCCTGCGCGGCCTCGGCACCGGACTGCAGGCCGCTGGCATAGCCTTCCTCGTAGCCCTTGGACAGGCCTTCCTGGAAGCCCTGAGCCAGGCTCTCCTGCAGCTGGGCCGGTGAGCTGTTGGCCAGCTCGCGGCTGGCGTTCAGCTGGGCCAGCGGCGGGAAGCGGTGCGGGCGCGGGGTGGGCTTCATTCGACGGTGGCCTCGGCGAACAGCTGCACCTGGATCTCCCCGGCATCGACCAGGGCCTTGACCTGGGCCATCACCTCGTTGCGCGCCGCCTCGGCGCGCGACAGCGGCACCGGGCCGCTGCGGCGGATCAGGTCCTCGAAGCTCTGCGCCTGGCGGCGCGGCATCGCGGCCAGGATGGCGTCGCGCACCTTGGCCTCGGCGCCCTTCAGCGCCACGGCCCACAGCTCGATCGGCACTTCCTCGATCACGCGGGTCAGCACGCTCTCGCTCTGGCGCGACAGGATGAAGAAGTCGTACATGCTGACCTCGATCTCGCTGACCACCTCGGGGTCATGCGCGCGCAGCAGCTCGACCATCTGCTGGCGCTCGGCCGGCAGGCGGTTCAGGATCTCGGCCACCTGGCGCACGCCCTCGACGCTGGCGCCCTGCTGGCCCAGGCCGGCCAGGCAGCGCTCGACCAGCAGCTCCAGCTCGCCCAGCAGCTCGGCGTCGACCTCGGTCAGGCGCGCCACGTTCAGCAGCACCAGGTCACGGCCGGCCTCGGGCAGGGCCGCGATCACGTCGCTGGCCAAGGTGGCCGGCAGGAAGGCCAGGAACACCGCCTGCATGCGCACATGCTCGTCGGCGATATGGTCGGCCAGCCATTTCGGCGAGGCCCATTGCAGGCGCTGCATCTTGGGACGGATCGCGTCGCCGTAGATGTTGTTCAGCACGCTGGTCGCGATGTCGCCGCCCAGCGCCAGGTCCAGCGAGCGCTTCAGGTAGCTGCGCGAGGCGCCATGCACCCCGCTCTGCTCACGGTAGTCGTCGAAGAAGTTCTGCAGCGCGGTCTTGACCCAGTCGACCTTGATGCCGCTCAGGCGCGACATCACCTGGGTCACGCCCAGCAGCTCCTCGCGCGACAGGCAGCGCAGCACCGCCGCGGCGGGCTCCTCGCCCATGCTCAGCAGCACGATGGCGGCGCGCTCGACCGGGCTCAGGCCTGCGGCGCTGGCCGCGGGAATGAAGTCGTCGGTGTCAAGCATTTTTCTTCTGCACCCATTGCTTCACCACCTCGGCAACGCGCTCCGGCTCCTTGGCCGCCAGCACCTTCAGGTGGTCCACCAACACATCCACCGGCGAGCCGGGGGGCGGCAATTCATAGTTCTCCAGCAGCGGCACCACGGACATCGGCCGCTCGGCGGCGGCGGTCGGCGCGGGCAGGCCCGGCGCGGCCGCCTCGCCCAGCGGCGCTGGCAGCTCGGGCGCGGCGCCATTGATGGCGGTAGCACCCGGCAGCGCGGCCGGCTCCAGCGGGGTCAGGCCTTGCCCCGGCGTGGCGACGCGCGGGCCCAGGGCCTGCTGCGCCAGGCGCAGCAGCGGGCGGGCCAGCAGCAGATAGCCCAGCAAGGCGGCCAGGGCATAGGCGGTCCAGCCGCCGATGTCGACCAGGTTGTCGCGCTGCTCGTACCAGGGCGCGGCGGCCACCGGGCGCGGGAAGCTCAGGGTCGAGACCGCCAGCTTGTCACCACGCTCCGCATTGATGCCCAGGCCGTTGTTCAGCAGGCGCTCGACCTTGCCCAGGTCCTCGGGGGTCCAAGCCTTGGCGCCACCGGGCGCGGCGGCGTTGTTCAGCACCACGGCCACCGACAGGCGGGCCAGGCGGCCGCGGCTCTTCTTGACCTGGGTGATGCTGCGATCGTAGGCGTACTGGCGCGTCGCGGCATTCTTGCGCGCGGTGCTGGCATTGGCGTTGGCATCGGCCGGCGCCGAGGCGGACGGGTCCGGCGCATTGACCGGGCGGTTCGACAGCGAGCCGGGGATGCCCAGCGCGATGCGCTCGCGGTCCTGCTCCTCGCGCATCGCCTCGTTGGTCAGCTTGGGCGAGTCGCCGTACTGTTCGCGGGTCTCCTGCACGCGGTCGTTGTCGACCTCGGCGGTGACGCTGAGCTTGTAGTTCTCATCGCCCAGCACCGGCGCCAGCAGGTCGCGCACATTGCGGCGCACCTCGTCCTGGTAGCGCTTGGCGGCCTCGTTGCCCTGGTTGGCCTCGAAGCCCTCGCTCAGGTCGACGCGCGCCGACAGCAGGTTGCCGGCCTGGTCCACCAGGCTGATGCGCGAGGGCTCGAGGCTGGCGACGCTGCCGGCCACCAGGTTGATCGCGGCGGCGATCTGCTCGTTGGACAGGCTGCGGCCCGGGCGCAGGGTCAGCACCACCGAGGCCGAGCTCTTCTGGCCGTCGGACAGCACGAAGGAGCTGGACTTGGCGATCGACAGATGCACGCGGGCGCTCTCGACCGCGTCCAGGCTCATCATGCTCTGCGCCAGCTCGCCCTCCAGGCCGCGGCGAAAGCGCACGTCCTGCACGAACTGGCTGACGCCCAGCGGGTCGTTCTTGTCCATCAGCTCCAGGCCGGCCGGCAGCTTGGCGACCACGCCCTTGGCGGCCAGCAGCATACGCACATGGCCCAGCTGGCCCTCGGGCACCAGCACCTGGCCGGTCTCGGGATGCAGGCGGTAGGCGATGCGCTCGGCATCCAGCACGGCCAGCATCTCGCCCGAGGCGACGCGCTCGCGAGCGCCGAACACCGGCTTGTAGGTCGACTGATCGCGCCACAGCAGCATCAGCACCAGCGCGGTGCCGACGGCGGCCAGCAGCAGCAGCGGCAGCAGGCTCTTGGCGAAGCCCGCGGGCAGGGCCGGGCGGCTCTGCCAGGCGGGCCCGAGGCGGGCGGTGAGGGATTTCAGCATGCCGGGGTCCTCAGAGCTGCAGCTTGATCAGTTCGTCCACCGCGCCGACCACCTTGTTGCGGACCTGCATCAGCATCGAGAAGGACAGGCTGGCCTGCTGGCTGGCCAGCATCGCGCCGACCAGGTCGTCGCTCTCGCCGTTCTCGACCGCGGTCATGCGCGCGCCGGCGGCCTGGTCGCGGGCATCGATGCCGCGCAGGGCCTCGGCCATGCTGTGCGCAAAGCCCGGGGTCGCCGGTTCGCTGCCCGGCTCCGGCAGGCCGGAGGCCAGGCGCAGCGCGTCCTGTTCCAGGCGCGCCAGTTCGGCTTGCAGGGGACCTGCGCCGAGCTGGGGCGAGACATTGCCGATGGCGGCCATATTTGCAATCCTTCGCAGTTTCCTCGATGGCCGCCAAAATGCAGGCAAAGCCATCCCCTTGCCTCATGACGAGGCAATCGATAATTAATTCTTGGCTATATCGCAGGTCGCCGCGTGGCGAAACGACCGAAGGCGATCAGAAAACTAGGGCGAGACGTATCTCAACACAACAACCCCCTATTACTGCAAAGCCCTCTGTTTATTTCGCATGAGTCTCTTCTGGATTTGTGAATCAAATATGACCGCAAATCCATGGAAACACATTCATTTTATGGGCGCGGCGGACCTGAACTCTCTCGGATATCGTCAGAACAAAGCCGGGATCAAGCCTCTTAATCGGCGAATACTGGCTTTCCCGTGACGCGGCGGTTATAGATCGACCATTTGTGCGTCAGACGCCCAAAATGCCAGAACACGAGAATCCCGACCCGGGCACGGACCGGATGCGACGAGCCTGCCCACGGCCGAGCGCGGAGGCCGCGCGGCATCGGTGCTGAGGGAGAGAAGACGTATCGGCTTGCTCATGGTCGCATCGTCCTGTGAGGAGTGAGGCGGCAAGCCCGGCGAAAGCCGATCGGGTCACAACGGAGCACGGGAGCGCTCCGGCAGGCGAGAGTACCCGCCGATCCCACGCGGCACGCGGGACCAACAGACTCAGGTCTGGCAACCCCGCTATCGTGATCCGCGCCGAGGCGTGGATGGTAGACCGGAGGCTTTGCGACCCCGACTTTCGTTCGGGTGTGCCCTGATGGAACAAACTGTAGCCTGCCAGCGCACGGGCACACAAGGCATTTGCGGGCGCCGCCATGGATGAAGTCGGGACGGCGTGACATTGTGCGCACGCCGACCCAAGAAAGGCCCGGCCATCGAGATTTGACGCGCCGAGGATGGCGCGGATGCAACACATGCTGCGCTGCAACACCAATATGAAGAAAAGCCCGGAGGCCGCCCCGAGGCGGGCCGAATTGGTGTCACCGATACCAGGGCGACCGGAACGGGCCCCGACTTAAATTCGGGGGCTGTGATTTTTTACCGTGGCTCGCCTTCGAATATATTGCGGGGAATTAGAAATCAATCGGCCGGTTTACTAGAATCCGCCTTCAAATAAGCTTGCCGTCGGCTTTTCCAGCCCGGCGATTCCGGCGCTCGCGCCGTCCCGAACTAGCCCGCCATGCCCGCCTCTGACAAGCGTTCCCCGCCCACGGATACCGCCGGCCAAACCGTGCTGGATCCGCGCACCCTGGGTCGCCCGGTGCATCTGCTGCCGCGTTTCACGCAGCGCCTGAGCGAGTCGCTGGGCGAGCTGTTCCGCCAGTACAACCGCCGCTACCGCGCCCAGTACCAGCTCGGCCCGATCAGCGTGAAGCCGCCCTCCCCCGGCAGCAAGCGCGCCGCCATGGGCCGCTGGCAGGTGAGCGAGACCGCGCTGGGCCGGGTCGCCTGCCTGATCGAACGCCCGCTGGTGCTGAGCCTGATGGCGCATCGCTACGGCGCCGCCACCGGCGAGCTGCAGGTGCTGACCGCCGCCAGCGCGCCCGAGACTGCCACCGAGGAGCGCCTGCAGCAGTTGCTGAGCCAGCAGTTGCTGGAGCGCGCGCTGGCCCTGATCACCGAGCCCGTGGCGCTGAACCTGCAGACCAGCCAGCAGCCGCAGCTGCATGCCGGCAGCTGGTATATCCAGGTGCCGGTGCGCGAGAGCACGCAGGACCTCGAGGCCGAGCTGCTGCTGGCGCTGGACCCGCAGTACATCGACCTGCTGCTCAAGCAACTGGCCGAGGGCCAGGTGCCGCGCGGCGCGAGCCCGCTGCCCGATGCCGAGCAGCTGCCGCGCCAGCTGACCCTGAAGCTGGAGGCGCGCCTGCTGGAGCAGACCCTGCCGCTGGGCGAGCTGCTGGCCCTGCGGCCCGGCGACCTGGTGCCGGTACGCCTGAAGGCCACCGAGGTGCTGGTCGACGGCTCGCGCCTGTTCACCGCCTCGGTCGCCGAACACCAGGGCAAGCTGTGCCTGACCTCCTTCGCTGATGCCGAATGACATGAGCAACGCCATGAACATGAACGACTCCATCGACTCCCTGCTGAACGACTATCCCGAGCAAGACCTGGCCCTGCCCGGTCCGGCCGAGGGCGGCGCCCCGGCGCCCGCGCCGCGCGACCTGCCCAAGCTGATGCGCAAGATCCCGGTCACCCTGACCCTGGAGGTCGGCGAGGCCAAGCTCTCGCTGTACGAGCTGGCCAATCTGCAGTCCGACAGCGTGGTCGAGCTCGACACGCTGGCCGGCGAGCCGCTGACGATCAAGGTCAATGGCACCGCGATCGGCCGCGCCGAGGTGGTCGTGTCGGGCGAGAACTACGGCCTGAAGATCGTCGAGATCGCCGGCCTGGATCTGGACCAGCTGAAGCCATGAAGCGCTTGCGCGCCCTGGGCCTTGGCGCCCTGGGCCTGGGTCTGACCCTGCTGCACCATCCGCTGCTGGCCCAGACCATCAAGATCACCGGCGCCCAGAGCGGCGGCGCCGCCAACGAGTTCACGGTCAAGACCCAGGTCCTGATCATCATGACCCTGCTCGGGCTGCTGCCCGCGCTGGTCCTGATGATGACGAGCTTCACCCGCTTCGTGATCGTGCTGTCGCTGCTGCGCCAGGCCCTGGGCCTGCAGCAGGGCCTGCCGAACCGGCTGATCACCGGCGTCGCGCTGATCCTGACCATCCTGGTGATGCGCCCGGTCGGCGAGCAGATCTGGGAAAAGGCCTTCGTGCCCTACGACGCCGAGAAGATCACCCTGACCCAGGCGCTGAAGGTCGCCGAGGCGCCGCTGTCCGGCTTCATGCTGGCCCAGACCAGCAAGACCTCGCTGGCCCAGATCGCCCGCCTGGCCGGTGACGAGCAGGTCGCCAAGCCCGAGGACCATGCCTTCACCGTCAAGCTCGCGGCCTTCGTGCTGTCGGAGCTGAAGACCGCGTTCCAGATCGGCTGCATGCTCTTCATCCCCTTCCTGGTGATCGACCTGGTGGTCGCCTCGGTGCTGATGGCGATGGGCATGATGATGCTGTCGCCCCTGGTGATCTCGCTGCCGCTGAAGCTGCTGCTGTTCGTGCTGGTGGACGGCTGGACCCTGACGGTCAACACCCTGGTGTCCAGCGTGCGCATGGTGGGAGGCTAGCCCGATGACACCGGAAATTGCCACCGACCTGATCGGCGAAGGCCTGAACATCACCCTGCTGCTGGTCACCCTGCTGGTGCTGCCCAGCCTGATCGTCGGCCTGCTGGTGAGCCTGTTCCAGGCCGCCACGCAGATCAACGAGCAGACCCTGTCCTTCCTGCCCAAGCTGCTGGTGACCCTGCTGGTGGTCGGCCTGGCCGGGCGCTGGATGGTCGGCTATCTGATGGACTTCTGCGTCTCGATCTTCGAGCGCGCCGCCACCCTGGTGGCCTGAGACAGCCGCCATGGAGTGGGAGGTCAAACAGCTGCTGCCCCTGCTGAACGCCATCTGGTGGCCGTTCTGCCGCGGCCTGGCCTTCCTCAGCGCCGCGCCGATGATCGGCGAGGCGATGGTGCCGATCAGCGTGCGGGTGCTGCTGTCGCTGACCCTGGCGGTGATCCTGATGCCGATCTCGCAGAGCACCGCGCTGGCGATCGACCCCTGGTCGCTGGCCGGCGCCGTGGCCACCGCCGAGCAGGCCCTGCTGGGCCTGGTGCTGGGCCTGGCCTTCCATCTGGCGATGGCGGTGATCACGGTGCTCGGCTTCCTGCTCTCCTCGCAGCTGGGCCTGGCGATGGCGGTGATGAACGACCCGATGAACGGGTCCTCCTCCGACGTGATCTCGGCCCTCTTGAGCATGTTCTGCATGCTGGTGTTCTTCAGCGTCGACGGCCACCTGCTCTTCATCCAGGTGCTGGGCGGCAGCTTCAAGGCCTGGCCGGTCGGCGCGGGCCTGGCCACCCTGAACATGGAGACCGTGGCCTACAACCTGGCCTGGGTGTTCTCGGCCGCGCTGCTGCTGGCCCTGCCGGTGATCTTCTCGACGCTGGTGGTGCAGATGGGCATGGGCCTGCTGAACCGGGTCTCGCCGAGCCTGAACCTGTTCTCGCTGGGTTTCTCGCTGGTGACCCTGTTCGGCCTGTTCATGCTGACCCGCATGCTGTCCTTCATCCCGGACCATTACCTGCGCATGACGCAGCAGGTGCTGGACCTGATCGACCGCGGCCTGAAGACCGGAGCCGGCCATGTCTGAGGCCAGCAGCGGCGACAAGACCGAAAAGCCCTCGGAGCAGAAACTCCGCAAGGCGCGCGAGCAGGGCCAGGTGGCACGCTCGCGCGACCTGCCGATGGCCGTCGGCATCCTGCTGGCCTTCAAGCTGCAGCTGCTCCTGATGCCGCTGTACCTGGACGACTTCCGCGCCCTCTTCCACCTGGCCTTTGCGCCGCTGGACCTGGAGGGCGCGCAGGACAATGTCTGGTCCAACGCCTTCATCAACACCCTGGCCCTGCTGGCCAAGATGGCGGCGCCGCTGCTGGTGCTGCCGCTGGTGATCATCATCGCCTCGCTGATGCCCGGCGGCCTGCTGTTCACGCCCGGCAACTGGGCGCCGAAGCTGAACCGCCTGAGCCCCCTCACCAACCTGGGCCGGCTCGCCAGCGCCAAGCATTGGAACGACCTGGGCCTGTCGATCCTGAAGATCCTGTGCCTGATCGCCGCGCTGGTATACCTGAGCCGCAGCCTGGCCGGCGCCTGGGTGGCGCTGCAGGGCCAGAGCCTGGACCAGGCGCTGGCCCACGGCGCCGGCATGGTGCTGGACAGCCTGATGGTGATGGCGGCCCTGCTGGGCGTGTTCGCGCTGATCGACGCGCCGCTGCAGCATTTCCTGTTCATGCGCGGCCAGCGCATGAGCAAGCAGGAGCTGAAGGACGAGTACAAGCAGCAGGAGGGCCGCCCCGAGGTGCGCCAGCGCATTCGCCAGCTGCAGCGCGCGCTGGCGCAGCGCGGCGCGCGCAAGGCCGTGCCGGAGGCCGACGTGGTGGTCGTGAACCCCGAGCATTACGCGGTCGCGCTGCGCTATGACGACAAGCGCGCCGAGGCCCCCTTCGTTGTCGCCAAGGGCATCGACGAGATGGCCTTCTACATCCGCGAGATCGCCCGCCAGCATGGCGTGCAGGTGCTGACCCTGCCGCCGCTGGCGCGCGCCCTCTACAACAGCAGCCAGGTGCAGCAGCAGATTCCCGCCTCGCTGTACCAGGCGGTGGCCCAGGTGCTGAGCTATGTGATGCAGCTCAAGGCCTTCAAGAACGGCAAGCGCAAGAGCGCACCCCAGCTGCCCGGCGATCTGGCCGTGCCGCACCATCTTTCCGACCCGACGCCATGAACTTCCTCGCCCGACTCCAAGCCCAGCTGGGTCCTTACCGCGTCGCCGCGCCGCTGTTCCTGATGGCCATCCTGGCGATGGTCATCCTGCCGCTGCCGCCGGTGCTGCTGGACGTGCTGTTCACCTTCAACATCGTGCTGGCCCTGGTGGTGATCCTGGTCAGCGTGAACAGCAAGCGGCCGCTGGACTTCTCGGTCTTCCCGAGCATCATCCTGGCCACCACACTGCTGCGCCTGTCGCTCAACGTGGCCTCGACCCGCGTCGTGCTGCTGCACGGCCACGAGGGCACGCATGCCGCCGGCCAGGTGATCGAGAGCTTCGGCAATGTCGTGATCGGCGGCAACTTCGTCGTCGGCCTGGTCGTGTTCGTGATCCTGATGGTGGTGAACTTCATCGTCGTCACCAAGGGCGCGGAACGGATCTCCGAGGTCTCGGCCCGCTTCACGCTGGACGCCCTGCCGGGCAAGCAGATGGCGATCGATGCCGACCTGAACGCCGGCCTGGTGAACCAGGAGCAGGCGCAGAAGCGGCGCAAGGAGGTCGGCGCCGAGGCCGACTTCTATGGCGCGATGGACGGCGCCAGCAAGTTCGTGCGCGGCGACGCGATCGCCTCGATCCTGATCCTGATCATCAACATGGTCGGCGGCGTCGCGATCGGCGCCTTCATGCACGACCTGAGCCTGGGCGATGCCTTCCGCACCTACGCCCTGCTGACCATCGGCGACGGCCTGGTGGCTCAGATCCCGGCGCTGCTGCTGTCGGCCGCGGCCGCCATCATCGTCACCCGCGTCAGCGACTCCGGCGATGGCGACGGTGCCTTCGAGGCCCAGATCGGCCAACAATTGCTGGCCTCGCCGCAGGTGCTGTACAGCGCCGCGGCCGTGATGCTGGCCCTGGCCCTGATCCCGGGCATGCCGACCCTGGCCTTCATGAGCTTCGCCGCCGCGCTGGCCTATGCCGCCTGGCGCATGGGCCGCAAGGCCGCCGGCGCGGTCAAGCCGGCCGAGCCGATCGAGGCCGCGCTGCTGACCGCCACCCCGCCGGACCTCGACTGGCGCGCGCTGCCGGTCGTCGAGCAGCTGTCGGTGGCGCTGGGCTACAAGCTGGTCGGCCTGATCAACCCCGACCAGGGCGCGCCGCTGCAGCAGCGCGTCAAGGGCATGCGCCAGAGCCTGAGCGAGAACCTGGGCCTCTTGCTGCCCAGCATCCAGGTGCGCGACGACCTGTCGCTCAAGCCCAACCAATACACCGTGATGCTGGGCGGCAGCGTGATCGCCCAGGCCGAGGTGCAGCCGGACAAGCTGATGGCGATCGCCTCGGCCCAGGTCTATGGCGAGCTGGACGGCCAGCCCGGCGCCGACCCGGCCTACGGCCTGCCGGTGATCTGGATCGACAGCACCCAGAAGGCCCACGCGCTGGGCCTGGGCTATCAGGTGGTCGACGTGCCCAGCGTGATCGCCACCCATCTCTCCAAGCTGGTGCGCGAGCAACTGCCCGAGCTGCTGCGCTTCGACGATGTCTCGGCCCTGCTGGAACGGCTCACCGCGCTGGCGCCCAAGCTGGCCGCGGCGCTGGACAAGGCCTATGGCCATGCCCAGCTGCTGAAGATCCTGCGCCTGCTGCTGACCGAGGGCGTCTCGATCAAGGACATCGTGCCGATCGCCAGCACCCTGGTCGAGAACGCCGAGAGCACCAAGGACCCGATCCTGCTGGCCGCCGAGGTGCGTTGCGCGCTGCGTCGCCAGATCGTCAGCCAGCTCTGCGGCCCGGTCGGCACCCTGCGCGTGTTCAACCTGGGCGGCGAGCTGGAGAACCTGCTGCTGGGCGCCTTGAACCAGGCACGCCAGGGCAATGCCAAGGTGCAACTGGACAGCTATCCGGTCGACCCGCAGCTGCTGGCCCAGCTGCAGCAGCATATGCCGCAGGCACGCGACCAGATGAAGGGCCAGGGCGCCGCGCCGGTGCTGCTGGTGATGCCGCAGATCCGCCCGCTGCTGGCGCGCTACGCGCGCCTGTTTGCGCCGGGCCTGGCGGTCCTGTCTTATAACGAGGTGCCCGAGCAGCGCGAGATCGCGGTGATCGGCGCGCTGGGCTGAGGCCTCGGCGCTCACGCCATCCCCCGGAGAATCTGTCATGGGAAAACACAGCCCCGTCGCTTACGCCCCCCGCTACATGGAGCAGTTCCGCTGCGCCGGCTCGACCTGCCCGGAGAACTGCTGCACCGGCTGGACCGTCGCGATCGACAAGCCCAGCTATCAGCAGTACCGCGAGGTCAAGCGCGAGCCGCTGGCAGGCCTGATCCGCGAGGGCATCGAGCGCCTTCCCGAGGGCAGCACCCAGTCCTATGCGCGCATCCGCCTGCGCGAGGACAGCAGCTGTCCCTTCCTGGACGAAAGCCGGCTGTGCCGCATCCACGGCGAGCTGGGCGAGCGGGCACTGTCCAATACCTGCAGCCAGTACCCGCGGGCCTATGGCCTGGACGGCGACGACCACCAGATGCACGCGACCCTGAGCTGTCCGGAGGCGGCCCGGCTCGCGCTCACCGATCTGGGCGCGCTCGACCCGATTTCGCTGCAACTGCCCTTCGCCAACCCGCAGCTGGTGCCGCTGAGCGCCCGCCGAAACGCGCCCGCGGCGGACGAGGCCGACCCGGTGCGCAAGCATGCGCGCCTGATCGCCCAGGCGGTGCAGGGCCTGGTGCGCCTGCCCACGCTCAACGCCGCGCAGTCGCTGGTGCAGGCCGGGCTGATGCTGCGCCGCATCGCGCGCATCGAGACCCGCGGCGCGGCCGGCGAGCAGGCGTTGGCCCAGGTGATGGAGCATTACCTGGCGCCCCGGCAGCTGGCCGAGGTTCCGGCCCTGCTGGCGCAGTTGCCGACGGCGCGCGAGGCGCAGCTCTCGATGCTGTTCGACACCACGCGGCGCTACCTGAGCGCGCATCGCGGCCGCCCCTCCTTCCATGCGCTGATCCAGGATGTACAGGACGGCCTGCAGCTGGCCCAGGACGGTCAGGTCGCGGTGGCGCGCCTGGAGGCGGCGCTGCAGGAGCGTTGGTTGCCGCTGGAGGCCGCGCACCCGCAGCTGCTGAAGAACTACCTGCTGAACGACCTGGCCAAGTCGATGTTCCCGCGCCGCGGCATCGCCGAGATGGAACGCGAGTTCATGGACCTGGCCGTGCGCTTCGCGCTGATCAAGTTCCTGCTGCTGGGCCTGGCCGCGAAGCGCGGCCCGGACTTCGGCGTCGACGATGTGGTGCGGGTGGTCTATGTCGTGGTGCGCAATATCGAGCACAACACCGCCTTCATGAAGACGGTGATGGACGATCTCGAGGCGCGCAACGCGTTGCGCCTGGATGTGCTGACGACGCTGGTGCTCTAGCAGGTTGTTAGAAACGTCGCAAGGATGGCATCCACCCTCAGTCCACGGCAAATGCTGCAGAGGTTTTTAGTCCGAATTCGTCGGCTGTGATGCAATGACGTTAGCCACAGGTCTGATAACTTGATTGGTTGGCCCGCCACGAGACACCGTGCTCATCCCGCTTGGACGGCGAATGCCCATGTAAACCGAGCCGCCGCCATCCAAATTGAGCGTCGAGCTCGCTGGATCAACGCCGAGTTCTCGTTGGGCTGAGGATGCACCCGCATGGGTGATGCGCTGCCACTCTTCCATCGTGGCGCCAAGATCCCTTTTTCCACCAGTTGTCAATGTATGCATCACCACGTTCTCGTTTTTTCCATACCTGTTCTTATTGATGGAAATTGCCGCGCGTTCGTTGGCGTCACTTGCGTGCGTCAGTGCTCCAGCGCGACTGTTTAGCGGGTTCTCGGCGGGACCATCCGGGCTCGGCACCCGATACTGGAATCGTTCATGGTTCGGCAAAACTGTTTCCACCCCATGGTGTTCCAGCAACGGCCCACTACTGAGACCGACTCCACCACCCACGGTCACATGCCCATAGTCTTGTACCCATGGCCGTGCAATCGGCGTGTAGTCCTCGCGTGTAGCCGTGGCGCCAACTGGTGTTCCAATCGATGGAGAAGTACCTTCGTCTGTTTGCAATCCGACCTTGTGAACAAAGTACCCACCATTGATAACCGCGCTGGTAGATGGAGCTTGCAAGGCAAGAGTTTCTGGCGACGAAGGCAGTTGTCCATTGCCTGTGCCGAAAACCCCGCCAGCGTTAGCACCGCCCACGACCGTCAGCCGGTCGTACTGGGCACCATCCCACATGTTGTCCTGGATGGTCCGTAACGGGGTTCCGACCTCAGCCACTGGCGGGCGCCCCGCCCCAGGACGCTTGATTTTTGTATGGACAATTCCCTCCGTCTCTGTGCTCACTGCTACCTGCTTACGCACGTTTCGACCGCGTATCAAGGCCTGGGCTCGAAGAATTGCTTGCTGCTCCTCTAAGGTTTCTCCGAATCGCTGGATTGGAGCCGCGGAGTTGTTAGCCATGTGAAGTTGCATCAAGGGTTCCATGGCTTTGCGTTGCATCGCCATGCGAGGGCTGGTGGAAATGCGCGCGGAACTGCTATTCAATGATTGACCGCTCCTAGCCTCTAGAACCGAATCCCCCCCGGCAACCGGCTGCATGGGGGATCTGGTCGACTGGGTCTTGCCTTTGTGCATGTCCTGCTCGTCCAATCAGGGGAAGGGAACATCAGCCTAGGGAAGCAGGCACCCGCTGTCTATCAGCAGAATGCTGATATGAGGGATCGCCGGTCTTGCGGGAATCGGCCCCTTACTGGCGGCGTTTCGAGGACTCGGTACTGAACCTCATCAACATCAACGCACTCTGACGAAACGGTATCTCTAGTCATTTGAGCGAGTCACGCACTAAGCACCCGGAGCACGGCAACCGGGCCCTACTTGGGTTACGTATGAGCGCCGAGCGCAGCACGGCAACGTAGGCTGAAGCTGCTGAAGGCTCTCAACGACTTGCTAGGCCCGCTGCAGCACGCCGGCCACCTCGGCCGCCGCGCGGAACAAGGCGCCACTGCTGCCATGGGCCAGGCCCTGGCTCAGCCGCTCCCGGGGCAGCGGCGGCACGGCCGGCGGCCGCGAGCTGAGCTGGCAATGGCGCAGCGGTAGTGGCACCGCGGCCAGGGCCGCCGAGATGCGCGGCATCAGGCCGCGCAGCGCCTGCAGGGTCTCGGCCTTCTCGGCCGAGAAATGCAAAAGTAGCCCCTGCTGCCATTGCAGCACCACCTGCACCCATTCGCCGCCCAGGCTCAGGATCAGCCCCAGGCGCAGGCCCTCGCCCTGCTGCTGATCCTCCGGCTCCGGATGCGGCGGCTGCCGCCCGCCGGAGGATTCCTCGTCCCGTGCCGCGGGCTCGTCCGGATGCGGCAGCCAGGCCGCGGTCGGCGGCGTCAGCAGGCGCAGCTGCAGGTTGTGGCCATTCCAGCCCGGCAGATGGAGGCTCGCCGTCGCCTGTTCCGGCGCGGCTGACGGGCCCTGCGCCGCCTCGGCCAGCAGGCGGCCGCGCCATTGCAGCGCCAGGCTGGCCGGCGCCGTCATCTCGGGCGCCACGGTGGCACGCGCGCTATGCAAACGCTGCGCCAGCAGCCAGGCCTGGTCGGTGCGCAGCGCGCCGCTCTCCTCCAGCGCGGCCGACGCGGGCTGGCCCGCCGTACCGGCCTGGGTCGGCTGCCGCTCCAGCATCTGCAACTCCAGCCGGGGCTGGGTGGCCAGCACGCGCAGCAGCAGCACATCGCCGACCTGGGCGCTGCCCGGCGCGATGTTGGCGAGCAAGACACCCTGCTCGTTGAGCGCCTGCAACTGCCCCTGCGCCCCGGCCGCGACCGTCAGGCGCAGGGTGTCGCCAACCTGGACCGCCGGACCGGAGGACGCACCGGACTGCCCCTGCCCGGCATGCATGACGGGCCGCAGCGGCACGATGGCTTGGATCGGTGAGCTCATGGTGGTGAAGCTAATAAAAAAGCCAGGCGCAAGGCCTGGCTTTTTTCTCGGTCGTGGGCCACGGAGGCCTCAACGGGCGTGTTTACTGCAGCAGCGACATGACCAGGCCGGACATGCTGTTGCTCTGCTTCAGCATCGAAGACGATGCCTGCATCAGCATCTGCTTGGTGGTCATGTTGGACGTTTCCGTCGCGTAGTCCACGTCCATGATGCGGCCCTTAGCCTGCGAGACGTTGGTGCTCATGTTCTGCAAGTTGTTGTAGACATGGTCCAGACGGTTCGCACCGGCACCCAGCTTGGAGCGGGCGGCACCGACCGACTTCAGCACGTCGTTGGCCAGGTCGATGGCCGTGTTGGCCAGGGCGCTGGTGGTGAAGGTGCCGGCCTTCAGCGCGGTGATGTCGGTGGACACCTTGGCGACTTCGGTCGAGGCGTTGAACGCGTAGGTTTCGGCCTTGTCCGAACCGATCTGGAAGGTCACCGCACCGGCGCCCAGCTTGCCGGCCGCGCCCAGCAGGGCCTGGCCGCCGAACTTGGTGTTCGTCGTGATGTTTTCCAGTTCCAGGGCCAGATCGTCGAACTCGGCCTTCATCGCGGTCAGGTCGTCGGTGGTGGCCGTGCCGCTGGCGCCTTCGGTAGCCAGATCCTTCATGCGCAGCACGATGTTGCTGACTTCGTCCAGCGCGCCTTCGGCGGTCTGCAGCATCGAGATGCCGTTTTGCGTGTTGCGCTGGGCCACGCCCATGCCGCGGGTCTGGGCGTTCAGTCGCGTGGCGATCTGCAGGCCGGCGGCGTCGTCCATCGCGGAGTTGACGCGGAAACCGGTGCCCAGACGGGTCATCGAGGTCGACAGGGCGCTTTGCGTCTTGCCCAACGAACCTTGGGTGGACAGAGCGGCGGCATTGGTGTGCAGGCTCAACATGGTGGCTTACTCCTGGTGGGTTTGTCTGCGTGGCAGGCAGACTCTTCAGCTGCCGTCAACAACATAGGGCGGCCGTCCGCGACGGGAACTTAAATGCCGGCCGCAAAAAGAAAACGCTCACCGAGCCGAGAATGAAAAAGCCAGGCACGAGGCCTGGCTTCTCGATCGCAGGCCCCAGGGGCCGCGATGGGATTTACTGCAGCAACGACATGACCAGGCCGGACATGCTGTTGCTCTGCTTGAGCATCGAGGACGAGGCCTGCATCAGCATCTGCTTGGTGGTCATGTTGGACGTTTCGGTCGCGTAGTCCACGTCCATGATGCGGCCCTTGGCCTGCGAGACGTTGGTGCTCATGTTCTGCAAGTTGTTGTAGACATGGTCCAGACGGTTCGCGCCGGCGCCCAGCTTGGAGCGGGCGGCACCGACGGCCTTCAGCACGTCGTTGGCCTGATCGATGGCCGTGTTGGCATTGGCGCTGGTACCGAAGGCATTGCCCTTCAGGGTGCCGATGTCGGTCGCGACCTTCTTGACCTCGGTGCTAGCATCGAACGCGTACTTCTCGGCCTTGTCCGAACCGATCTGGAAGGTCACCGCGCCGGCTTCCAGCTTGCCGCCGGTGGCGAGCAGGGCCTGGCCGCCGAACTTGGTGTTCGTCATGATGTTGTCCAGCTCGAGAGCCAGGTCATCGAACTCGGCCTTCATCGCGGTCAGGTCATCGGCGGTGGCGGTGCCGCTGGCGCCTTCGGTGGCCAGATCCTTCATGCGCAGCACGATGTTGCTGACTTCGTCCAGCGCGCCTTCGGCGGTCTGCAGCATCGAGATGCCGTTCTGCGTATTGCGCTGGGCCACGCCCATGCCGCGGGTCTGAGCGTTCAGTCGCGTGGCGATCTGCAGGCCGGCGGCGTCGTCCATCGCGGAGTTGACGCGGAAACCGGTGCCCAGACGGGTCATCGAGGTCGACAGGGCGCTTTGCGTCTTGCCCAGCGAACCTTGGGTGGACAGAGCGGCGGCATTGGTGTGCAGGCTCAACATGATGGGGTCACTCCTGGTGGGTTTGTCTGCGTGGCGGGCGGCCGTTCCCGTCCGCCCTCACCCACACAAGGCGGCCAATCGCCGCGGGAGCTTAAATGCCGACCGCGCAAACCCACCGCGAATCTGCGCCGGATGAGAAAAAAGTTCCTCGTTTTCCCCGGTGTGGTCTTGATGACCCCTGCGCAGAACTGAGTGGCGCCGGGACGCGGGTATGCGCAATTGCTCCGTGTCCCCCGGGCCGCTTTGCGGCCCTCCTCCTTAACCTGCGCAATTGCTCATACCCGCATCCCGGCTTCTCCACCGCAAGTGGTTCGCGGAAAAAGTCAAACGCCGCGCCAAGCAGGAGGGTGGGAAGGCCTGATGCGGAGGTCAAGGAGGAGGCCGCGCAGCGGCCGGGGGACACGTAGCAGCAGGCCTGCCCACCCTCTGAAGCGCGCCGCGATATCGGCAGGGGCTGAAGCGCGATAAGCGCTCCCCCTGCTCACTTTCGCGGCACGAAAGGGAATTGCTGGGAATGTAAGGCAGGGCCGAGAAGTGGCCCCACCTGATGGCCTAGAACAGGCCGGCCGGCTCGGCAGCCTGGTCCCAAGACCAGATCACCAGCTCCTGGCGCGGAGCCGCCTTGGCCCCACCGCCCACTGTGTAGGTGATGTCCAAGCTTTCCATGTGGAAGCCGGCGAAAACCTCCCGGATCGCCGGATGGTCGTTGATGCTGACCATCGCCTTGCCCTTCAGGGAGCGCATCAGCTCAGCCATGGCCACGTACTCGCTAAAGGGGAACTCAGAGCCATAGCCCTCCGTCTCCCAGTACGGCGGGTCCATGTAGAAGAAGGTGTGCGGCCGGTCGTAGCGCCTCACGCATTCCTTCCAGTCCAGGTGCTCGATGTAGGTGCTGGCCAGACGCAGGTGCGCCGCGCTCAGCTACTCCTCGATGCGCAGGAGATTGACCGGCGGCGCGGTCGTTGCCGTGCCCCAGGTCTGCCCCTCCAGCTTTGCCCCGAAGCACTGGTGCTGTAGGTAATAGAACCGGGCGGCGCGCTGGACGTCGGTCAGCGTCTCCGGTGGGGTGTCCTGCACCCACTTGAAGACCTCGCGGCTGCTGAGCGCCCATTTGAACTGCCGGACGAACTCCTCCAGGTGGTGCTTGACCACCCGATAGAGGTTGACCAGGTCGCCCTTGTTGTCGTTGATGACCTCGACATCGGCCGGCGGTCGCAGGAAGTACAAGGCCGCGCCGCCAGCGAAAACCTCGACGTAGCATTTGTGCGCCGGAAAGCGCGGGATCAGAAGATCGGCGAGGCGCCTTTTGCCGCCGATCCAGGGAATGATGGGGAGAGCCATTGTTTGGGTTTGTTGTTGCTACACTGCGCCCCGCCTCCCGGGAGGTGGCAGGGCCTTTGGTCAGGCTCACAGGGCAATCTGTGGGAATGGCGGCCGCTTCCGGTGTTAGCGCACCAGGCGCGGTCGCCCTGTCTTTTTCTTTCTGAGCAAGCTCCTTTTAGATTTCGATGACCTCGATCGGGAGCGCTGGCGCCGCGCCCTCAATCGCACCACCGCGGACAAACACGTTCTGACCAATGACGGCCTCGCCGCGCGCGCTGATCGTGCCGCCGCCCGGCAGCTCTATCGTGGCCAGGCCATTGGCAACAGCGCGCACCGTGCCCACTTGCAGCGGCTCGGTCGGGATCAGATCCAGGAACTGGCGGAACGGATTACGCATGGGTCTCGACTCCTAGGGTCTGCCATACATCTGGGAACCCGGCCGCAATACCCACCGAGCGCACTAGGCCCATGCGAACGGCAGGCCCGTCTCGGTACTGCACGAACGCGCCTGGTCGGATGACGCCGGTCTCCGGTAGAACCGGCATGCGCAGCGCCACGTCGACCTGGCGGCCGGTGTCGGCCAGGACAGCCAGGCCGCGCTGGCGGGCCGCTGCGCCGGTGGTGATCAGCTGGTCCACCACCATCGGCGCCAGGACGGTGCCTGCGGAGCCAGCACGCGTGACCTGGCCTGTCACACCTTGGCCGTGGCCAGAGGTCACGAACACCCGGTTGTAGGCGGGCTTCTCGCGCCAGGTCATGGACTCGCGAGTTACCACGTCCGAGGGCAACACGAAGTCCGGCGTCACGCTACCCCAGTCCCAGGGAGCAACCGGGTAACGCGGCCGCACGGCGAAGCGCTTCGCTTCCGCATGCGGCTGGAGATAGCCGCCCCCCGCCTTGGCAATGGCCACCAGGGCCGTGATGTAGCTGCCCTGGTGGCTGAACACACCGGCCGGCACTGGCCAAGCCTCCAGTCCCCAATCGATCTGCCAGCCCAGCGACACCCCGTTGAGAGTCAGGACGTCATCCATCAGCTGCTGACTGGTGCGCTGCCCCGGGTTGGTGAAGGTCTGGACCGGCGCATAGGGAGCATCCAAGACCGCGTTGCGGCCGCGGCCGGAGACGCGCACGTTCGATTGGCCGAAGGCCCGCTCACGCGCGATCTGCTCTACGACCACATGGAACACCGTGCCGTTGATGTTGGCCAGCAGCTCGACGGGGCCGCTCGACTGGGGCTCGACCAGGCTCAAGACCTGGCCAGGCAGCGACGCTGAGAAGCCCCAGGTCCAAGAGTCGGCCTCCAGGCTGAGCGATGCCGATAGGACCGGCACGGGCGCGCCGTCGACCAGGCGCGTGAGGCTGACATTGTTCGTGACCATATAGACCTCGCGGATGGGCACGATCACCGGGTCGGGCCGGATGTCGTGCTTGTCGCAGATGAAAACCAGATGAGGCCCGCCGGACCGGTCAGCGAAGACCAGGCGCGTGCTGGGCGTGTAGCAAGGGTCCGGCCGAGGCGGGATCGGCGGCCGGTAGCCATAGCCCGCCGGCGGCCGCATTGCGGTCTGGTAGCCCGCTCGATGCGCCTGAATGGATGGCCGGCCGGATTGGTGGGAGGCGCGCAGCGCCTGGTGCAGCCGCTGCGCTTGGCCGAACGCCGAGACGAGAGACGGTCGACGATCGCGGTATCGGTCCTGGTGGTCGCTGGTCGCGCTGGCGCGCCGCTGCAGCGCCGTCAGGAACTCGGCCGCGACCTGCTCGCGAAAGCGCTGCAGCTCGGCAAAGCGATCGAGCGCCTGGGCGCGAAGCGGCCGCCCCGCCTGGTGCTGGGCGCGGGCATCGGCGCGCACCTTGGCCATGTCGCCGCGCGAGAGCGTCTGCACGCCTGCCTGGACGCGACGAGCGGCCGTCCAGGTCGACGCGGCGCCGGCACGAGCTCCCAGCGCGGCCGCGCTCGGTTGGGTCACGCCAGCGACACCTCGGCGCGCCGTCTGCCACGGCTGGGCAGTCTGGCCGACCGTCGGCCGGTTCACGTTGATGTCGTAGCGGCCGATCGCGGCAAAGCTCGGACCCGGCAATGTTGAGTCCAGGGCCGCGCGGTATGCGGGCACGGCTGCGCCGGAGAACGTCGGGCCGGGCAGCGCGCCAGCCAGCGCGGCCTCATAGACGACGTTGGTAAGGACGGCCACCTCGCCCGCGAACACCGGCGCGGGCAGCCGCCCATCCAGCCGGGTGTCGTGCGCCGGCACCAGCTGCGCGGAGAAGCTGGGCGCCGGCAAGGCCGCGGCGAGCGCGCTGTCGTGCGCGGGCACCGCGCGAGCCAACAGGGTCGGGCCGGGCAGCGCGCCAGCCAGCGCGGCCTCGTAGATGACGATCTCGCCGTCATCGCCGAACAGCAAATTGAACGGAGGGCCCGCAAGGGGCCCCCGATCAAACAGCAGGTTTACGGTGGCCATGGCTCAGCTCAGCCCAGCTCCCCGGAGAGCAGCCGCGTCGCGCCGCCGGCCAGCAAGGATGTGGTGGTCATCTTGAGTTCGCCCGCGCCCGCAGCGTCGGACACATCCAGGTCCATCACAGTGGCGCCGTTGCCGTTGATGACGCGCGCCCAGCGAGCCGTGCCGTTGGCCATCACCAGCGCGTCGTCCGGCAGGGCCAGCACCAGCTTGTTGCCGACAACCTCGCCAGGGGGGCCCTTCAGCACGATCGTCGCCAGCAGCATGCCGGTCGGCGCGTCGGTGATGGCCGCGGGGCGGGCCGGCGAGCCCGAGCCGTCGTAGATGCGAATCCTGGCCGGGCTCGCCCCCTGCATCAGGTAGTTCAAGGAGCCTTGCAGGCGTGCTTCGTTGTGGCCAACGGAGATCAAGATCATGGCATCAGGTCCGGAGTGAGGTTGTCGGCGATCGCGGCGCGCTTGTCGTTCGTGTGATCGAGCGCGATCACCGTGTACTTCTGGTTCTCGTCGATCAGCGGGAAGGCGTAGGCGCCGGTGGCTGGGTTGCTCCAGGTTTCACGGATCACGACGCTGTCTCGATCGCGCATCAGGCGGACGCGTCGCTGCACCGGGGTGTTGGGCGTGCCCTTGGTGTAGACGGTGCCGATGATGATTCCGCGGCCGCCGTGGTACGTGTCGCGAGCGTGCCTGGGTCCACGCGTGGCCTTCGGCGCAGCGGTCGGCATCGGGGTGCCGGCGCCCTTGAAGGCTCCCAAGGCCTTGGTGCTGGAGTTGATCAGCAGCGCGTCCCCGCGCGTGAAGAGCACCGTGTTCGCGAACGTCGGGTCTGCGGCTCCCGCTGCAGGCGGCGCAGTCGGCGGCGCAAAGCCCGCCGTGTGCGGTGCCACGCCCTTCTTGATGCGCAGCTCGCGCAGCTGGCCCTTGAAGTAGAACTCGTAGCTGCCGACATTGATGCGGCCGATGTTCAGCGGCTCGCCGGAGTTGAAGAAGCTGCCCGAGTAGTTCGTCGTGCCTTTGAGCACGCCATTGATGAAGAGATAGAAGGTGTTCCCGGCGCGGCCGACCTCGAAGTGATAGAAGCTACCGACTGGCGCGGCGCCGGCGACGCCGATCAAGCCGCCGCCGCTTCCGTTGGTCGAGAAGTAGAAGATCAGCGACCCGTCGCCGCTCACGGCCAGGTAGTAGCTCTGGTTGCCGCTCGCTGCCTTGCCGAGGATCGCGGCCAGTCCATAGCCGGGCCCGAGACCTTCGAAGCGAGCGAACCCGTCGATCACGAAGTCGCCCGAGTGCAGCTGGTGCTCGACACGGTTGCTTCCTTGGCTCCAGAAGCGGTCGACGCCGTTGAAAGACAGCGACGGTGCCCCGAAGAGCGTGTTGACCGTGTCCAGCGTCTGATAGGGGGCGTTCCAAATGCCGCCGGCCGGGGAAATGTCTTGCAGCAGAGACATGCGGGACTACCTCCAGGGACCGGTCGTGTCGATGAAGAACACGCCGTAAGCCGACGGGAACGCTCGCAGCTTGCGGCCGGGCAGCGCCGCGCCAGCATCGACGAAGCCCAGGCGCGGGAACACCGCGGGGCCGATCAACTGCGGCGCGCACCAGAAGCCCGGGGAAAAGCCGCGCACCATGCCTCCGGCGGCCGGCTCAGTCAGGTGATGCGCGGACAGGTAGAGCCCGCCGTCGGGGCCGTTGGGAAATGGGATGTGGCCGCCGGTGCCGCCCCCGGCGTTGGCCCCTGACCGGCCCGAATTGACGCTCCCGTAGGCGGCATACCCGCGACCCAGCTGGGTGCTCGCGCCGAGGCTGGTCCAGGGTCGAGGCACCCATGCGGGCGCCGAAGCCTCCACCATGTCGAACTCGCCGCTCGTGACGCCGAGGACGCTCAACGCCTGCGAGTAGACGTGCAGCGCGCAGTCCCAAGGGCTGGCCGACCGCACCGACAGGATGTCGCCGAACGACAGCGTGACCGCGGACGCCGCGCCCGCGGTCAGGATCAGATGGAAGTAGCGGCCATCGCACGCGAGGGCCCAGGGCACCGGCGTGCCGTCGGCACTCTGGGCTTTGGTGTTCGCGGGGCCGTTGGCATTGGCGTCGAGCGGGAAACGACCTTGGCCGGTGTTCACATCGGTCATCGACTCGTAGCCGGAGACGCGGGCCTGCGTGGTCCCGGTGTCGTCCACGCGCAGTAGGCACCCGGTCGCCGCGGGGTCAAGCGACTTGTAGACGGCCAGGTTCGTCGCGCTGAAGACCTTGGCCCAGCCGGCCGGCGCGACCTTCTGGGTGATGGCGCCGGTCGCCGACTGGTTCGGGAGTCCTGTGGCGTCGAAGGTCCAGGCCGTGGTCGTGACCGACAGCACGCGCTGCTTGCCGTTCACAGTGCCGCCGGTGACCGTTGCGCCGGCGAGCTGCATCACCGCGCCGATCTGGGCCGGGTGCCCTGCGCTGCGGGTCACGGTGCCAACGCCCTCGGCGATGACGACGCTGTCGACGTTGCCAGTGCCGAAGCCGTTGATCAGGCCCGCGTCGAGCAAGGCGATAAGCGCCCCCGGCGTGCCGCTGAGGACGGGCGCCCCGGCCATGCCGGAGTGAATGAAGATGACGGACGTATCTGCGGGCATTGCTTGCTTCCTGAAGTTATGGGCGGTCGACGTCGCCGCGGATCAAGACCGTGAAGCGATCGTTCGGCACGGTCTCGGGCCCCTGGAGGATGGTTCGGGCCAGCCAGGCCGGCACCATGGCGCCGACCGTGTTGAAGCGCAGCACATTGCCGGTCGACCAGCCCATGCCCCAGCCGGCCGCGGGGATCGTGAAGTACGGCTGGCCTGCTGCTTGGTTGAGCGGAGCGCAGTCGCTGCCGGTATTGCCAGTCGCGATGACGCCAACGTGCTCGCCGAAGACCTCGAAGGCGTTGGAGTTGGTGAAGCGCACCGCCCAGCGCTCGGTCAGCGCGCCGCGGTTCGTCACGGTGATCGGGTTCTGCGCGTGGTTGAAGGTGCCGGTGGCGATATCGCCGATCGGCGCATCGGCCCAGGCGTTCGTCCACGACACCTGATCGAACACCGCCGAGGTGCGCGCCCGCACGTCGCCGGCCACCATGGCGCTGGAAACGTAGGAGCCCACCGGATAGGCATGCGTCAGCGCCCGGGTGAAGGTCAGCTGGCCGTTGATCTGGACATCGCGCACCATCATCATGTCTTCGATGCGGTGCTCGATCTCCACGGGCTGGGACCAGCCGGTGACGTCGGCGATCGTCACCAGGCCGAGATCCAGGTCGGCGGTATAGCCGCCGTTGATCACCTGGCCGTTGGCTCCGATCAGCCGCACCCTCGACAGCCGGTTGCGCGCGCAGTCGATGGTCTGACCCGCGCTGTAGTTCGCGGCCGGCACCTTGCCGGTATGCCCCACCACCACGAACGAGCCGACGCGGAAGATCGGCACGCGGCCGTCCGCAGGCAGGCGCACGGGGTTCAGGCCCAGGATGGCCGGGTCCAGCGGCAGGTAGGAATAGCCCGAAGCGTTGTAGCGCAAGGTGTCCGACTGGACGCCGCGGCTTTCCAGGTGGGCCACGCCCGGCAGCCCCAGCGAGCTGGCATCGATCACGCCGGGCTTCGCGGCATCGTCGGCATGCACGCGCCGCCCGAAGCGGAGCTCGGCCACGCCGGATTCGAAGTCGACGATGCCGAAAACGCCAAAGCTGCCCGCTGTCGTTCCCACCGGCGCGCTGCCGGTGGCGATGACGCCGGCCGCGTTGGCCGTGGCCGTCCAGACTGTGCCGTCGCTCCAGGTTCCGGCGACCGAGAAAGCCCCGCTCATGAGCGGAGCGACGGCCGTGCGGAAGGTCGCTGCGTCGACCAGCTGCAGCGAGCCCGAGCCGCTGCCGGCGCTGGCCTGTGCGGCGCTCATGCTCGTGGGCACCGGGCTGACGCCGGCCGGCCAGCTGGTGACCTCGATGACCTGGCCGCCGAAGGACACAGTGCCGGCCGGCGTCCCTTCGCCGCTGGTCGGCAGGGGGTCGCGCACAAGAGCCGTTGCGCGCACGACGTAGCGCGCGGCGCCCAGCGTGAACTCCTGCGGATAGACCAGATAGCTGTAGCCGGCTGGGCCGGCGTCCACGGTGCGGCCGGCCGGGCGCAGCGTCAGGCGATCGACGGTGAAGGTGAAGCTCTGACCAGCCGCGACGTCCGCGCCAGCGGCGCGCGCCATGACCGCGGCCGTTTGCGAGCCCTCCCACCAGGCCCACGCCGGCACGAACAGACCCACCTCGCCAGCGCCCCCGGCGCCATTCAGCACGTTCAGCGACACCGTGCGGACCTCGTAGCCCGCCTGCTTGATGTAGCTGTCGCCCTGGCCGAGCGGCACGACCTTCTGGAACACCGGCTGTTCGCTCTTGAAGCCGGCCAAGGTCTTCACGATCGTGCATTGACCGTTGGCGTAGTTGATGGAGCCGATCGTCAGGTTCGCGTCGACATTGGCCGCCAGCAGATTGCCGGCGCCGTCGTCGAACACCCGCAGCGATAGCTTCGTGGGCTTGTCCAGGCCGGGGAAGATCCGGATCGGGTACTGCGCAACGATGGCCAGCTCGACCGAGTTGGCTTTGACCGGCCCGCCCAGGCTGAAGGACCAGGCCGCGCCGTCGGTGAAGTTGGCGATGCTCAGGACTTGGCCAGCAGCGGTGTCTACGGCCACGGTCACGACGGTGCCGGGCGCTGGCAGGACGTTCGGGCGAAAGCGCAGCTGGCCGGCGGCATAGTGAACCAGGCCGCGGGCATCGCCAGTCAGGGCGCCCGCGCTGTCGGTTGCCGTGCGCGCGATGCCATCATTCCAGGTCAGCGTGAGGCTGCCCGGCTTGATGGTGTGCGGGAAGTTAACCAGCCGCTCAGCCGCCACTGGCAAACCCGGCCCCTCAACCGGCACAGATGCTGCCGGGCGGAAGGCCGCGGCCCCACCGTAGGCGGCGATGATCCGGCTCCCCACGTCCGGCATAGCGCCAAGCGTCAGCGTTACCGTGCCGGTGGCGTAGTTGAGCGTGCCCGCCCCGAAACTCGAATCGCCCCCGCGAATGGCGCCGCTGCCGTCTTCGGTCAGGACGTACCAGCGGCCCAGCGCGCGGAAGCTGATCTGCAGCGTGCCACGCAGCGGCGGCGGATCGAGCGTGAAGACCCAGGACATACGCTGGTTCTGCGCCGTCACGGCCAGGCCGATCGACTCGTTCACCACGACCGGGCGGGCCGACGGGGTGTAGACCAGTTCATGCGTGCCGCTGGCCGTGCCGAAGACGTTTGTGCTGAGAGACAGCAGGCCGTTGTCATAGTCGACGATGCCGACGTCGCTGCCCGCGCTCAGCAGGCGGCCGCCCTTGTCGACGACGGTGACGCCGCCGCGCGCAACGCTGAGCGAGCCTGGCTGGACGCCGCCGCCGATGTGCAGACCTTGCGTCGTCGTGAAGGTCAGCGTGACCTGGCGGGTGACCGGTCCGCTCGCGGGCACGGCCGCGGCCAACTGCTGGTTCATGCGGGCATCAGCGATAGGCGTCTCCACCCGAGTGCTGGGCACCAGCTGCGTGTAGACGCTCTCGGCGTTGAGCGTGAAGTCGCCCAGGGCCGCGGCCGTGCGAAGCGGAGCCACCCCGAAGTAGCGCGCTGCGTCGGCCACAATCGTGCTGGCGACCTTCGTCCGTCCGGCGTAGTTGATGCTGCTGTCCAGACGTAGCGCGTCGAAGCCTGGGAAGTCCGCACCCAGCACATCGCTGATGCCGAGCACGACCCGGGTGCGTTTGAAGTCCCCTTGGCTGTCGGTGAACGTGCGCTCCATCGCCGACACGTCCGTAATGCGGATGTACTGCTCGAACTGATGCGGCTGCCCCTCGTTCTTGACCAGGACCAGCGTGTCTCCGTTCACCGGCAGCGGCACCTCCGGCCGCTGGAGCAGCGACACGTTCATCTGTCCGGCCAGGTGGTCGCCGAACAGATAGCCGGCGTAGACAGGCCCACGCGCGAGATAGGCCTCCATGCGCGAGGCCGCTGCGGCGCGCCGATCGAAGGCGTCGCCCGTGGTGAACAGCGTTACCGAAACCCGCGGGTCCTTCGGCGGCTCGGCCACGATCAGGTTCACCCCGAAGAAGCCGTCGGTGTCTGCGGTGCGGACCGCAGCGAAGACCTTGCGCAGCCCCACCCGGCCGCCAGCGCGGTCCAGTTCGGAAATGTCGGGGAACAGGCTGTTGCTGGCCGCGTCCTCGACCACCGAGGCCGTGGGCGCACCGCCCCCTTCGGGCACGTCGTCCATCACCTGGGAACGCAGCAACTTGATGTCGCCGGCTTGAATAGGCATCTCAGATCTCCATGAATTTGAGGGTGGCGGTGTAGGCGTCGTCAGGCTGCACGTCGTCGAAGTGCTGCACCGGCGTCGACCTCATCACCTCGCCGTCTTGGTGGCGCCAGATCACCGGCCTCGGCGTGCCGCGCAGGACCAGAGTCATCTGCTGGCCAGGCAGGTCGGCCCAGGCCTTGAGCTGATCGATGGTCGAGCGCGGCATCCAGCTCGCTTTGGCAATGGGTGGCTCCAGCGTGATCGGGCGACCACCGCTGCGCCTCTGGACGCTGACGATGGCTGCACCGGTCAGCGTCGGCTCGACCGACTGGGCCACCGGATGCCAGGCGGTTTCATCGGACCAGTAGAGGTCAGCGGGCAGCGCCACCGATATGGCGCCGACAGTCAGGGTGATGGCGTTCATCGTCCGATCCTTGTTGCAGCAATGCCGAGCCCGGCGAGCAGCTCCTCAAGCGTCTTCGCGTCGTCCATCGACACCACGTTGATTGACACGATCGGGCGAATGCTGGGCGGCGGCGGCGCGGGGACCGGCATTGGTGCGGGCACAGGCACGGGCACCGGTGCCGGAGTCGGCACAGCAGGAGGTGCCGGGGCGGTTGGCTTGCCGCCGATCGCGGCTTCGTTGGGCTGCATGGCTTCGAGCTGATCAACGATCCGCTGCAGGCGACCGATCCAAACCTGATCTTCTTGGCGGCCCTCCAACGACACCGAGCCCGGTCGCCCGAGGCGAGCATTGCTTTGGGCTGTCTGCAGCGCGATCCTGGCGCTGGCAAGGTCGTCTGCGGAAAGCCGGCCCTGCTGCTGCTTGGCATAGAGATTGAACGGCAGGGAGAAGTCCACAGGCCCTCCGGTCAGACCACCACTTGGCTTCTTGACGCTGGCGGCGAAGGAGCCCATGCCGGAGCCGTCGATGCCGCTGGCTGCTGTTGCTGCATTTCGCGCCGCCGTCGCCATGCTCGCGTACTGGCCTGCGGCGTCGGATGCTGCCCGACCAGCGCCGCGGGTTGCCTGGGCCGCTGCGTTCATCACTTCGACCACCGACTTACCGGCATCGTCGGTGACGATCCGCAGCCCGCGCATCGCGGCTTCCGACTTCAGCGTCTCGGTCGCCACGCCGCCATTTGCAGCGATCGCCCTCTCGGCATAGACCTGCCATGCATTCTGCAAATCCGATGCGGACGCCGTTCCGGACTCGCGGATGATCTTGAAGTCCCGCTCAGCTGCATCGCGCAGCTTCTTCAGCTCGGCGCTGCTGGTCACGCCCAGCCTGGTGTATGCC
Organism: Roseateles sp. DAIF2; assembly: GCF_015624425.1. Classification (NCBI taxonomy): domain Bacteria; kingdom Pseudomonadati; phylum Pseudomonadota; class Betaproteobacteria; order Burkholderiales; family Sphaerotilaceae; genus Roseateles; species Roseateles sp. DAIF2. Next base: position 3,381,099 of record NZ_CP049919.1, read on the forward strand.
TCCTGCACATCCTGAGCCTTTTCCGCAGCTGTCTGGCTCGCTGCAGAGACCCCCTTGATGGCGGCAGTCAGGGCCTGCAGCTTCTCGACTGCCAACTGTGGATTGCCGGCCGCCATTGCGGCCTCGTACTCGACGCGCAGCTGCGCAACCGCTGCACGCGCATCCTCTGCAGCCTGCCGCTGCGCAGCAGCCCCAGCTTGGGCCTTCTGTCCAGCCTCCCGTGCCTTGTCGCCAACATCCTTGAGCGTGTTGGCCAGGTCTTGCATCACGCGAGTGCTGGCCGTGGCCTGGCTGTCTGCCGCGGCTGCCGAGTTCGTGAGCCCATCGAAACCCCGGCGAGCCATCGCCGCGGCCTCCGCGGCCGCGTTGAACGACTCCGCGGCCTTGGCCGCGAAAGCCTCGCTGACCGCCCATGTGGCACCAGCAGAAACGCGTACCTCCTCGGCCGCTGCTTTGAACGACGCGGAGATCCCACCGAAGGTGATCTTCGACAGCCCCTCCAGCAGCAGCGCGAGGCCCGCCTGGATGTTGCTGGCCACGCCAGCGAAGGCCTCGGCCAGGATGTAGATGACGCCCGTAACCGTGTTGACGCCGGCCGACATCACGCCGTAGGCGGTCTGCACGATGTTGCCGGCGTTCGTGGCGTACTCACCGATCTTGGTGAAGGTCTCGCCCGCCCGATCGGCCCAGTCCTGCATCTTCTGGGTCAGCTCGGCGAAGTCCACCGTGGCCAGGAACTGGCGAGCCCAGGTGATCCCCGACTGGAAGGCTGTCGCCAGCGCATCACCGAACTTGCCGATGGTGCCGTTCGAAACTGCGCCGCGCAGTGCATCGGCCAGCTGGGTGACACCGTCGCGCAGCACCGGCAGGACCGGCGTGGCCAGAGCGTTCTTGACGGTGTCCCAGGCACTGCTCAGGCCGTTGATGGAACCGACCAAGTTGTCTTCCATCACCGCGGCCGCGGCGGCGGCGCTGCCAGTGGCGTCCTGCAGCTTGGCCTTCAGATCGTCCAGCGCGCCGATGCCCTGGTTCAGCAGCGCGCGCAGCGCAGGCCCGGCCTCGGTGCCGACAGCCAGCACGGCCTTCTCGCCGGCCGGGCCCGCGGCGGCCAGCTGGCGCAGCGCGTCTTCAAACTTGTTGGTGATGATGCCGGACGCGGCCAGCTCCTGGCGGAACTTGCTGGAGGGGTCGCTGAACTGGCTGAGCACCGCATTCAGCGCGGTGCCGGCGCGGCTGGCGTCAATGCCGGCATCGCTGAACTTGCCGATGATGGCGACCGTGGTCTCCAGGCTCAGGCCCAGGCTCTGCGCAACCGGCGCGGCATAGCTCAATGCCTGGGCCAGGCCCGTGACGCTCGCATTGCTGGCGTTCGCTCCCATGGCCAGCACGTCGGCCACCCGTCCCGCATCGCTGAACTTCAGGCCCATGCCCTGCACGGCCTTGGTCACATACTCGGACGCCTCGGCCAGGCCGATACCGCCAGCCTGCGCCAGCTGGAGCACCGGCGGCAGCGCCGCGATCGCATCCTTGGCCGACAAGCCGGCGCGCGTCAGATTGCCAAGAGCATCGGCGCCTTCGGTGGCGGTGAACTTGGTCGCCGCACCGGCATCCTCGGCTGCCTTGCGCAGCTCGACCATCTCCTCGGCCGTGGCGCCGCTGACGGCCTTCACCTCGGAGAGCTTCGCCTCCAGCTCTGCAGCGCCCTTGACTGCGCCGACGAATGCCGAGATCCCGAAGTAACCAGCGATGGCCGCACCGACAGCGGCCACCTTGCCCTGCAGGGTGCCGAAGATGCCGGACGCTTCGTCTCGGGCCTTGATCAGGATTTCAATCGGCTTCATCGCGATAGGTCAAAGCTCTTGCAGGAAGAAAAAAAGGCGGGGCGGACAAGCCGCGCCGCCTGTGCGCACCTGTCGTGAGGTTCAGACCATCGTGGTCCGATAGAAGCGGCTGATGCCCGCACCGGTCTTGGTCTGATCGGCGATCAGGGTGCCGGCCACATCGAGCTGCCCAAACTTGCCGGTCAGCAGGCCCAGGCTCTTGGCCACACCTTGGCTCGCGCGCCAGATGTCGACCACGACCGGCTTGCCGTCGTCGGCTTCGTTCAGTCCTGCGAAGCGCAGCTGCAGCTCGGCCGACTTGGTAGTCAGGGCTTCCAGCACGGCCTGGCCGGCATAGCTGTAGCTCAGCTTGGCGACATCGCCATCCGTTACGCCAGGGGCGTCGTCGTAGATCCAGATGCCCTCGGGTCGCACCTCGTAGTTGCCAGCCATGGGCACGGGCGTACCAGGAGCCGCGGTCTTGGTGATGACCACCGACGACAGCAAGACATGAGGCAGCGGGATCAGGCCGCCGCGATTCAGCACGATGGGCTGGTCCGTCACGGTGCCGGCATCGGATTCGGTGACGGTGGACAGCGTGGCGCGCGCCAGATTCACGACGTTGAGGTCGGCCAGGGCGAACTCGATCGTCACATCGGTGACCCGGCGAACCTCGGCATAGGTGCCACCGCCGAGGCGGGTCATGTCGGGCTGCTTCTGCACGTCCTCGGCATGCTGCAATGCCAAAGCCAGGGTGTTGCCAACCGGCAGCATGAGGCCGGCGCTGTTGTAGACGCGGGCATAGACCTGACCCACGTTGAGGGACGGTTTGTAGACCTTGCGGGTGATCACTTGGGGAGCGGTTGCCATGGGGCGTTCCTTGGTTGGGAGTAAAGCGGTTTACTGGCTGCTGAAAATCGTCTCGACCGTGAAGGCCAGCGGCACATACATGAAGCCCTTGCTGGAGCCGCCGCGCGGACCAGGCGCCAGCTGCATCGGCGTGTAGACGTTGGGCGGCTTGAAGCCGGCCAACGCTGCACCGACCCGCGCGATCAGCTCGCCGGCTTCCTGGCGGGCCGCGGCACCGTTGCGCGCACCGGCGACGTTTCGCACCGCCACCACGCACAGCCAGGTGTGTTCCAGCCGGGCCTTGCGGCCGAGGGCACCCGCCTCCAGCACCCGAAAGCCGTTCCAGACCACATGCACAGCCGGCACGAACTGGGCCTGCTCTTTCACGTCGGCCAGGTCGGCCTCGGTGAGCACATGGACAGCGGGCTGCTGGCCGGCCAGCGCTTCCTGAAGCCGGGCCACGATGTGAGGCTCCGGCGCCAGGAAGTTGTTCGGGTGGGCGGTGGATGCGCTCATTCAGCGGTAGCCCGCGATGCTGTCGTTGGTGATCTCGCGCCGGGCGAACGAGTGCATCACTTCGCCTTCGCCAGGGGCGGCGGCCGAGATCTGCAGGCCAGGCTCGCCGCCCCACGGGCAAGCCAGCACGGCCTTGCCGTCCGCGATGGCTTCCAGATCACGCTGGGCCGCCTTGAAGCGCACAAACACCTCGTGCTCAGGGGAAGCCTGGTCATAGAGGTAGTAGCGCGCCACATCGCAAGCGAAGCGGACCAACTGCGGCGGCGGTACCAGCACGGTCGCGGTCGGCGCCTGGGGTGTCGGTGCGGGCTTCACGCAGCCCACCAGCGGCAGCGCGAAGACCTTGCCGACATAGCCGTCGATGTGAGCCTGGGCATCGGCCAGCATGCGCTCCAGCTTGGCGGCGTCGACAGCGACCGCACCGGCGCCCGCAGTGAGCTGGATCAGCTCGCGCTCGCCGAAGCGGTCAACCATGTCCTGGACGGTGGCGTATTTCATGCCAGTGGTCAGGCGTTGCGGTGCGTCACGATCTGCGCCTCGACCAGCTGGCCGGCGGCCGCAGCACCGAGGGCACGGGCGCAATGGGCCGTGGCCGTGCCGACTGCGGCGCGGCCCGAGCCATCGGCCGCCGGCTTGAGGTAGTCGAACAAGGCGATCGGCTCCGAGGCCTCGACCGGGTAGCTGTAGTCGGTCACTGCGGTGAAGGCTTCGCCGATCGCCGCGGGGGTCTCGCTGATGCCCTGGCTGTCCTTGACGCCGCCGGCCGAGGTGGCATGGCCGCCGTCGTAGGCAGCGAAGCGGTTTGCGGCAACCGCCGCAGTGGCCACGATGGTGACGCCGTGGCGCTTGTCGTACTGCCGGCCGCTGTTGTTCTGAGAAGGCATGAGGTTGTGCTCCTAGAGTGGGTGGTGATTAGCGGCCAGCCTTCCGGCCGCCGGCCTGCTGGCCCTTGGCCGCCGGCTTCTGCTCGGTTGCGGTGCCGGCGGCCGGGTCCACGAGTGAGCTGCGCTCCTGCGGCGCAACTTGGGTAGAGGCCGCTTCGGCCTGGACGCGCTCGCGCGCCGCCTGAAACTCGCCCGCAGCCGCCAGCGCCGCGGCTTCCACCTTCTCCTTGGCCTCTTGGCTCAGGACCGGGTCGAAGGCAGCGCCGCTCTTACCGAGGGCCTCGGCATCGTGCTCGCTCAGCTCAGGGATCGGGTGGCCAGGCTGGATGACGGTGCGCTTGCCGTCGAGGAAAACAGCCGTGGCGACCACGGCGATCATCTGTGTCATTGCAAATGTCCTTGGAGTTGGGTTCGCTTCGCTGGTCCACCCCTGCGGGCAACACGGCCCGCAGGGGTGCCAACGGGCCGGCGAGCGGCCCTGCGGCGGCGGTGGGTTGTTACTTCGGGTTGGTGAACAGGAAGGCGGCGGTGTTGTAGGAGACGTTCGCCTGGCGCTCGTAGGTGGCGCCATAGATCCAAGACTTCACACCGTTGTCGTAGTACGGCGCCTCAGCGAAGGGATGCCCCTCCAGCACACTGGTGAACCCGAAGGCGGGTTCGGCCAAGCTGATGTTGCCGCTGTTACCCGCGCCGATCTTGGGCACATAGGCCAGGACCGCGTTGTTGCCCCAGACATCGGAACCGATGCCATCGGCTCCCACCACAACCGCGTCGCCGATCTTGATGCTCTCGACGTTCAGGATGGTCTTGAGCTGCTCCAGCGTGGCCGGGCCTGTCTGCGTGTTAGGCAGATAGGTCTTCACCTCGGCGTTGGTGCTCAGCGCTTGAGCGGCATCAGCCGACAGTGTCAGCGTGTTCGGCCGTTTGCCGATCTTCTTGCGGATGACTTCGGCGGCGGCCCGGATGTCGGTCACCGGCGTACCAGTGGAGGCGCTCCACTTGGTGCCACCGGCCAGCGCCAGCACATGGCCGGCCGCGTAGCTGCCGACCGCGGTGGCCACCCCGGCGACTTCGAGCTCGTAGTCCAGCAGCAGGATGTCGTTGGCCGTAGACATCGCGATCTTGGACGGTTCCAGGTAATTGCCGACGTTCAGCTTGCGGCTTTCGTCGGCTTCGCGGATCAACTCGCGCGGGATAGGCACTTCGACGCTGTACTGGTTGACCGTGTACGTCTTGCCGTCATAACGGATATCGACGCGCTTGGTCGGTGCACCTGGTGCGCGGCGCAGGTTGTACCGGCGCATACGTTCGTCGCCGGTCTGCGCCAGCGTGACGCCGGACAAGGTTTGCGGCAAGCGAGGGAACAGCGCTTCTGCGATGAAGGTTCCTTGACCCATGCCCAGCAGCAGGTTGGTCAGGATGGGGTTTTGTTTCAGCCGGATCTCGGCAAGGGTCATCATGGTGTGGATGTCCTCTCGTGGTGGGATGGTGGTGGGTCAGGCGTCGAACGAGGTCACGGCGCCCAGGGCTTCCGCGTAGCTGACCTTGTGCTGTGCGGCATAGGCGCGCGCGTCCTGGTCGATCTCCGCATCGCTCTTGCCCTTGGAGCCGCCGGCCGCGGGCGCAGCGCCGGGCGCGAACTCGCCGAACTGCACCTTGGGCTTGCCGCTGGCGATCAGGTCTTGCAGCCACTGGGCATGGCTGACCTTGCGCGTCGAGTCGCCCTCGCTGAACTCGACAGGCGTGACCGAGTCCAGCGCGACCAGGGTGGCAACAGCCATGTCCTTGTCCTTGGGCAGCAGCTGGCCCGCCTTGATCTGCGCCTCGGCGAAGCTCACGAAGCCGGCTTTGCGGTCGGCCTTGGCCTTCTCGGCGAACTGGACGGCCTGCGCCTCGGCGTCGGCGGCCTTCTTCTTGGCGGCGTCGGCGTCAGCCTGGGCCTGGGCGAGCTTGGCGTTTGCCGCGTCGAGCTGCGCCTGAAGTTCAATCGTCATGTCGTCTTGCTCCTGGGTGGGTTGAGCGATGGGCTCGGAGAAAGAGACGGCATCCGCCGCCTCGGAAAACTGGACGTCCTTCAGGCCCTTGACCGCGGGCGGCTTGGCGCCGAGCCAAGCCACATGGCGCGGATACCAGATGCCCGGCTTCGGGTTGCTCGGATCGGTGGGCTGATAGAAGGAGGCGCTGCGCTTCTTGAAGCGGCCGGCCTGGACCATCTCGGCGAACTGCGGTTCGACCTGGCCATGCTCGGCGATCGTGAGAACACCGTTCTCAGCGGACAGGCGGCGCACCCAGCCGTAGGCAGGCTGATCCCCTTCGGGGTGGCCGACGGTCAGCGGTGCTTCGTGCAGGGAGGGGTCGTAGGCCGCGGCAGCGGCGGCCACGTCGGCATCGGTGATGGTGTAGGTCTGTCCGTTCTCGGCGGTGCGGGTGCCGGAGCGGAAGATCTCGATGCCGGTGGGAAGTTGCGTGGCGGTCGTCATGCCGCCACTGTCGGGCCCGGGAGGCTCCGGGGCCGAGTAAAACGCTTTAGAAAATCAGGCTTGGTCCAGGCCGGGCAGACGGCCCTGGCGCTTCTCGAACTGCTCACGCTGCCAGGTGTCCACGATCTGGCGCACGCGCATCTCGGTCAGCCCGTACTCGTGGGCCAGCTCGCGGTAGTTGTTGCCGCGGAACTTGGCGCACATTTCGCGATCGCGCGCGGAAAGCTGCGCGATCAGGCCCTTGGCGATGTAGATGCCACCGCGGCCGCCCATCTCCTGCGCCAGGTGCTGCAGCTGGGCCAGCACCTGGGTGGACCAGAGCTGCAGCTGCACCATCCAGGCATCAGCCGGCGCGGGCGTTCCAGCGCGCACGTCGGCCAGCACCAGGGCTTCGTAGAGGCACAGCGCCAGGTCGCGCATGCCCTCGGCCAGGCCGATCGGCAGGCGCTGCTCCAGGATGGCCATTTCCGCGGCCGAGATGAAGCGGCGCGGGGCGTTCAACCCTGGACCTCGCAAGCCTGCTGAGCCTCGCGCGCGCCGTTCAAGGCCTCGGTCAGCACTTCCCAGGCCGACCAGTTCGCATCAAAGCCACCGTCGGCGGCACGGTTCACGGCGCTTTGCAGAGTCATGGCCTGCACCTGGCTGAAGGGCAGGCAACGATGCATCTGGCCCACTTCTTCCTTGAGCTTGCCGATCGCGGCAGGCAGGAAGCGCATCGCCCATTTCTTCAATGTCTCGATCAGGGTCTGCATCTGATCGTGGCCGGCCCAATGCAGATCGTCGACCTTGGCGATGCGCTTGCAGTAAGCGGCCAGCGCGCGCTCGGACGGGTCGCGCAGCGCGCCCAGCTCGGCCAGAAAGAGCCACAGTGCGCGCACCTTGCGGGCACCGTCGCTGTTGTCCTGGCGGCGGTCCGGCCTGGCCTGGCCGGTCTTGCTGCTGCGGGCGCGAACCTTGAAGCCCTTGGTCTTGAGGTGGTCGACCACGGCCTGCAGCTGGCGCAGCTCCATGCGTGTGGTGGAGTCGGTGCCGCCGACGTTGCGCAGCATCAGACGGTAGGTGTCCTCGTCGAGCTCCAGGTCACGGCGGGCCACATGAATGAGCTTGACCAGGCGGGTGCGCTGGATGCGGATGTCGGTCTTCATTGGGGGGATTCCTCGGCAACGGTCAGAGAGAGACGCTCGGCGGGCAGCTCCAGCGTCTGGGCAACCAGGCCGCCGCCGGCTTCGCGCGCGATGGCCAGCAGCTGGCCCGTGCGGGCCGACAGCTGAACGGCCGTGTAGTCGCGGCCGGCATGACGCACCGTGCCGCCAGGCCGAACCCGGCGCAGGAACCACGAGGACGAGATCACACCGCGGCGCGCCTGGTGCTGCTCCCAGGCCTGCATGATCCAGCGCGGGTCGTTCGGCCAGTAGCCTTGCTGCAAACGATAGATCGTGCCGACGCTCAGACCCAGGCCAGCGGCTGCTGCGCGAGCCGACAAGCCGCGCACGAAAGACAGCAAACCGGGTGGTGCAGACGGCGGGCCGTAGGAGCTTTTCGCCGCCCGTCCCCTGCCGTGGGCACCAGCTCCGCCGGTTGCGCGGCTTGTACCCCCGTCCAAATCGTTCATTGAGGCATTGGCAGTCATTGCTTGCCTTCCCCGGTGACCTCATGCGTGACTTCGGCCGTCGCGGGGGCTGTTTCGGAGGGCGGCCGATCCGCAGGATTGGAAGAGGCGGCGGCGACCGGTTCGGCGCTGTCGACCAGGTCGGCCAGCAGGCCGGTCAGGCGGCGCGCGTGGGCGCCGGTTAGGCGAACGGCGACGCCGTTGCGGATGGAGCGGACGGTGATGGTCATGGGTGCTTGGTGCTTGTTCAAGCCGCCTCATAGCGGCTTGAAAAAACCCCGGCCGTACCGCGCCGGGAAAAGTCAGGGATCACCTGACCAGGGAGAAATCAAACGTCCAGGGGCCCGATCTGGATCTTGGGCTCGGGCTTCGGCAGCGGCTTGCACAGCTCGCAGGAGAAGACCAGCAAGGTGCCGTGCTCGCAGCGCAGCGGGCCGTAGGCACCGGTCCGCACCACGCGGGCTTCGAGTGCCTCTTCATCGAAATGGCCGCTCATGCCGGCGCTCCCTGGCCACCGAGGCGCTCGGGCTCGTGGCCGTTGCAGATGGCGTAGGCCGACACCGCGAACCCACCCCTCTTGCACCGCATGCCGGCGCGGTCGTAGGGCGGCATGCGGTCCACGTACTGCATGCTGTGGTGCTTGCAGTTGCCGCACCGCGGGCGCTCGGTGGCGGTCAGGAAGCCCGCGGCCGACTTGGCGACTTCGATGCTGGACATCAGGCGTCCTCCCGCTCGGTTTCGGTGGCGTCCTTCAGCAGCGCGTCGACCATCTTGTCGACCTCGCTGTCCACCGGCTTGACGACGACCTGGTCGCCTGCCGCCGAGATAGTGACGCCGAGCTTCTTGAGGTCGGCGCCGTCGAGCTGGGCCAGCGCGTCCTTGACCGGCGACTCCTTCACGTTCACCAGGATCTCCACCTGGTCGGGCAAGTGCCTCTTGATGCGAGCCACCACCGCGGCGGGATCCGCGAAGCTGATGACGCCCTTGCCCTTCTGGAAGCCGACCTTGACGCCGTTCAGGACGCGCGTCTTCGGCTTGGTGAAGCAATCGGGGTTGGCCTCGACCAGCTCGCGCAGCTCAGCTTCGGCTTGGGCCGCCTTGGCCAGAGCACGCTTGATGCCGGGGATGTGGTCGCGGCGCAGCGCTGCGATGCCCTCGTTCAGCGCCGCTACGCGCTCGCTCAGCAGCTGCCGGGAGGAGGCATAGAGGTCAGATCGCTTTGCGATCGCGTCGAGGTTGGACATGGATGGGCTCCTGTGGGTGATCGAGTTAGTGGGTGGCGGGCGGCGCGCTGCTCGGCATGTCGGCCAGCTCGGCAGCCAGGCGCTCCATCACGACTGCCGTGCGGGCCGTCAGGCCGGGGTCGCTGCGGGCGATCGCAGCGACGTAGGACAGCGCACCCATCACGGCGATGTCGGGCCGCGTGCTGCCGGGCGTCGCCTTTTCCAGCAGCAGCGCGAAGTCCACGATCTGCTGGTGGGTCTTGTCGAAGTCTTCGGCGGTCATGCCAGCAGTCCTTTCAGCGACGGCCAGGCTGCGGCTATGGCGATCAGCGAGGCGGCCAGCAGGATTACCAGCAGGCCGCGCTGGGCCGGGCTGACGCGGCGCACCGGGCGGCAGCGGATGACAACGCCAGGTGCGAAGGGATGAATGCGGCGGCTCATGATTTGATGGGCTCCACGTCGATGGACCGTGCTTGGGGGAACTGTTGGCGGGCGAACTCGACCGCGGCGAAGGCGTCGAGGTACTCGCCGCGGTGCTCACCGCGGGAGCCGTCGCCCATCGTGATGGTGATCAGGAACATCCGCATGATCAGCACCCAGCGATCACCTGGGCGTCGACCTTCGGCCAGGCCGCGCGGGCGGCAGCGTTCATGGCGCGGCAGATCAGGTTGTTGACCACCAGCGGATAGCAGATGCTGCGGGCGTCCTGCTGGCGGCCACCGCGCGGCAGGTGAATCAGCCGAGCGCGGATGGCGTCGATCGCCTCGGGCGCCAGCACGTCCTCGATCTTCAGGTTGAAGCGGGCGAACTTGTGACTGAGGTAGCCCTCCAGCTCGCCATCCAGCGGGTCGAGCCGGACGATCTCCAGGCGCTGCATCACCTCGCGCACCTCGGCGCTCTGGCTGTTCAGGCGCTCCAGCAGCTCGGGCTGAGCGATCAGGGCCACACCCAGCAGGCGGCGCATGCCGTCCTTCAGCTCCAGGAAGCGTTTCAGGTGCTTGAGGGTCGCGGTGGGCAGGCAGTGCGCCTCCTCGATCAGAAGCAGGTGGCGGCGGCCGGCACGGGCGCTGGTCTTGAGCTTGTCGTGCAGCTGCTGGAAGCGGGCTTGCGGGCTGCTCTTCAGCTCGGCGATCGGATCGAGGGCGTGGGTAAGCGCTTCGGCGAGGTGGCCGCTCTTCATGGTCTTGCCCTTGGCGTCGTTCAGCTCCATGCCCTGGACATAGGGCCGGATCACCGCCACGTCGGCGCTGCCTGCCTTGATGCGCTCCTCCAGGTCCTCGGCCAGGGTGGACTTGCCGGCGCCGGACTCGCCGACCACAGCGATGAAGCCGTGGTGCTGGGCACAGTCCATCAGCGCGGCGCGGACGTAGCGGACGCTGGGGGTCTGGAACACATCGGCCGGAGTGGCCACGTCATCCACGAAGGGGCTGCGCGGCAGCTTGAAGTGCTGGCGAGCTTCGAGGGTCAGGGCTTCATTGCGCATCAGCATGGTGTCGATCTCCGAAGTGGTAGGTGCGTTGGGTGCGGTTTCAAAAGCGGTTTGGATTTGCTCAGGGGTGGCGCCGCGCTGGGTCAGCACACCCTCCAGCTGCATGCGCAGCCGGGCGCCGGTGCGGGCCGGCCAGCGGCCGTGCATGACGCGGTTGAAGAAGGACTTGCGAAAGCCGAGTTCGCGGGCGGCCTGGCGCTGCGACAGGCCGACCTCGTCCAGCAGGTGGATGAGACTCATGCGCCACCTCCACCGGCCACCACGCGCAGCTGGGCGCGGACCTGCAGGCGATCGGCCAGCGCGTCGAGCTGGTCCTCGGGCACACCGTCCGGATACCAGGCACGGATCTGGGCATGGCGCTCGGCGTTCAGAGCCAGCCCCTTGTCGGTCAAGTGGCGCGCAGCTTCGAACAGGGACAGCACGCGAGCGGGCGCGGCCTGGGTGACCACGGCCGGGCGCAGCTCGGTGCCGCGGCGCGGCAGGAAGGTACGCTCGGGCGCCTGCTCGATGGGGGCATAGGGGTCAATGCGGCCGCCGAAGGGCACGGCCTTGGCCTTCTTCTTGGCCTCGACCTCCGCATCCGTCGCCGCATCCCAGGCGAAGCGCTCGACTTCCTTGCGGTTGGTGTCCAGCTGGGTGTCGGCCGGCCGGCGGTAGTCCTCCCCGATGACATTGGCGTCGACGCGAAAGCCCGCATCGTCGCGGTGCACCACCGGGATGCTGTGCAGCAGCTCATTGCCATCTGCGTCCGTGTCGATGATGGTGGCGGTGTCGGTGGCGTAGGGGCTGAAGGTAACCATCACCTTCTCGCCCACCATCGCTCCGGGCACGCCGCGCACATTGAACTCGCGACCCTTGAACTGCACGGTCAGGGTGTCGCTGACCTTGCGCGACTCGGGCTCATGCGTCAGCAGCTCGCGGCAGAACTCAGGCGGTGGGGCCAGGCGCAGCTGCTCGGCCGCGATCGTCATCCACTGCTCGGCGCGCGTGCGGCCGTGGCGGCTGTGCACCTTCTGAGCGTTGTACCAATCGGCCCAGCGGTGTGCCTGGGCGTTCAGCTCGGCCAGGTTGGCGACCGGCATCAGGCGCAGTGCTGGCTCGAAGCTGCGCTCGATGATGTTGCGGGCGTTCTCGACCTGGCCGGTGGCGCGGGCGTTGCCCGGCATGTGCGGGATGATCTTGACCTGCAGGCGGCGCGCCAGGTTCTTGAACAGGCCGCTGGTGTTGGCCGAGCCCATGTCCATCATCAGGATGAAGGGCACGCCGTGGATCACCTGGCGCTGCTGGATGAACTCGATGAAGCTCTCGGCCAGGTTGGTGCCGGACTCGGCGCCCAGCACGTAGTTCAGCATCAGGCCGCCGCTGTTGTGGTCGGTTCCCTCGTAAGACCAGACGCGGTCCTGCTCGATCGCCTTCAGGTTGCGCGGCTTGTTCTTGTAGAAGCGCTCGCGCTCCATCACCTGAAGGCCGGTCTCGCGCTCGGTCTCGGCGTTCAGGTAGTACAGCACGCACAGGCTGGCGTCGATCTGCCAGACATGGTTCGGGTGCAGGCTCTTCAGCTCGACGGCCGGCGTCGGGCGGTTGAGCTGGTCGGGGTGCATGCCATGCACTCGCAGGGCACGGGCGATGGCGCTGTCGGACAGCGGGCGCAGCTCACCCGTGGGTTCGTCCAGGAACTCGGCGCGGATCTCGTTGTTGGCTCGCAGGATCTCGACGGCCTGGCCGATGGAGAGCAGCCGCTTGTTGTTCTTGCGCTGGCTGGTGATCAGCAGCGCGCTGATGGCCGTGGCCTCATCCCGCGTGAGCGAGACGGAACCGGCGTCGGATCGTTGCTTGCGTTCTGGTTTCATGGTGACCTTGGCGAGATAGCGGTGCAGCGTGGCCAGACTGATTCCCAGCTCGATGCAGGCCGCGGCGTAGATGGCTCCCTTGCCGCCGGGGCCTGCTGCTGCCGCGGCCTGGGCCACTGCGACCAGGCGCTGCGTGGTGATGGCGTTCAGAGCCACGGTGGCGTCAGTCCTTCTTGCCCTTGGAGAAGGCCCACTCGGTCACCTCGGCGGCCAGCTCCTGGTCGGCCAGGCTGGAGGCATCGGGCAGGTTGAACTCCTCGCGCAGCGCGGTGAGCTGGGCTTGCACCTGGCCGACCAGGCCGGCCATGAAGACCTTGTGTTCACCGCCGCCACCGCCGTGGCTGTCGAGGGCGATCAACGCCTGGCGCAGGTTGCCGACGATGGCGCCCTCGGCGTCGTTGGCGATGCCGGTGGCTTCCTTCTTGAGCTTTGCCAGATCCTCGTCCGGGGTGAGCTTCTTGATGCGGAGGACGTCGCGCTCCAGCTTGTCGATGCGCGCTTGCTTCTTCGCCGCGACTTCGGCGTCTGCCTTGCGCTCCTGGCGTTCTTCGCGGACAGCGGCGCGCAGTTGCTTGACTGACATGGTGGCCACGTCGTCAAGGGCCAGCTCACCGGTCTGTCCCAGCTCGGTCAGGTCTTCGAGCTGCTCGTCGTCGAGCGCCACCAGCTCGATCAGCTTGGCAACACCGGCGGACTCCAAATGCCGCATTGATGCGGTGTTTGCGAACCGGCGGGTCACCTGCATGTAACGCTGTGCGGCCTGCGGGGCGAAGTTGAGCCGCTCCAGCGCTGGGAGAAACTGGCCATGCGGGCAAGACTCCTTCAGCAAGAGCAAGTAGCCTCCCAGCTCGAAGACGGCCATACCGATGCGGCGCAGGGCATCTTGAGCGGAGTTCTCCAGAACCGCCGGGTCGGTGCTGCCCTGATAGTTGAGCTGCTTCGCCAGCGCCGTGACGCGCTCGTTCTGCGCCAGCTTGGCCACGGCCAGCTGATTGGCGGCGGCCGTGTCGGCCTCCAGGGTGCCGGGCTGCAGGGCGGCTTCCTTGACTTCGGGGGCGGGGGTGGGTTTGCGGGCCATGGTCTTGTTCGTGTTGTCGTCAGAGTGGGGTGGCGTAGCGGCGGCTGAGGTCGTCGAGGTTCTGGCGGGCGGCGTTCAGCTCGGTGGCGACGGTGATGCCGATGCGTGCCAGGACCGGCCCCAGGCGCCAGCGGTTGGTGCCCGGCACCTGCTCGACGAAGCCGGTCTCTGCGGCCAGGGCGGGTAGGTTCACGGAAACCCAGGAGGGCGACACACCGATGCCCTTAGCGATCTCGCCAGGCGCCAGGCCGAGCACCACATGGCCGGCGAGCAGGCGGCACAGGTCGCAGGTCTTGCGCATGGGGGCGGACAGGGGCTTGTCGCTCACGCTGCGACCTCCAGCGGCAGGGCCAGCACGCGCTGCAGTTCGGCGGCCAGGGCCAGGGCCTCGGCGCGGGTGAACTTCATCGAGCTGTAGCAACCGGCGCCGAAAGCGCACAGGGTCAGGTCGCGGCTGCGCGGGTGATGGATCACGCTCATCGTGCGTCCAGCGCTGAACATTTCGGCGGTGTCGATGGCCACAGGCACGAAGGCCGGCGGCAGTGGCTTCTGAGAAGAGCTCACCATGGCTCAGGCTCCAGCGCGCGCGGCGCGCTTCTCGGCGGTAATGGACAGGTCAACGATGTGGGTCTCGGCCTGGCGGGCGCGGTGCAGGCACTGGCGACGGGTGAGCGCGGCCGTGCCACCCAGGTCGGCGACGGCGCGCCAGTTCTGGCGCAAGCGGGCCAAGGACACTGCGCGGTTGAAGATCTCGATGTCGGTCATGGCTCAGAACTCCAGTTCAGGCGTGACGAAGGTCGCCACGTTCTTGTGGTGATAGGCCACCTCTTCGAGGTGGGTGCGGAGCGCCTCCAGCGTGGCGGCCGGGTCGGCCTGGCCGTTAGAGGCATAGAAGTCGGTGAGTAGCTGCAGCGCGCGAGCGCAGCCGCTGTTGATGGCGACCACATCGCCAGGCTTCGGCGCCTTGCCGCGGGGCATGTCCACCAGCAGCTTCCCGCTCGCGGCCGCCATCCAGCGCGTGACGAAGCAGCAGCCGCAGGCGTGCTCGTAGGCGTGGACCAGGACCAGGGGCATCCGTCCACTGGCCAGCCATTTGTAGAGCGACCAGTGATCCTCTTGGCCCATGCGCTGAGCGATCAGTTCCACGCTCAGGTTGTGGCGCTGCAGCGCGTAGTCCTTGCAGGCCTGCAGCGCGTCGCGCAGGCTGGTCGGCTGGTAGGTCTTCCAGTTGCGGCGGCTCATTGGAAGGCTCTCCGGGCGTAGCCCTGCAGGGCTTCCAAACAAAAAGCCTGGCTGCATCTGTTCAGCGCAGCTGGCGCTTGAGAGAGTCCGCTCCACACCAACTGCGGAGCCACCAATGCAAACCGATCTGTCGCCGAAGAACGTAGCCTGGCTGCGCGAGCAGGTGCGCCAGGAAGTCGAACACCGGATGGCGCCGCTGCGGCGCGAGCTGGATGGGATGGACGACTGGGCCAACGGCGTGTTTGCCGCGCTGCTGGACCTGCTGCTGCCGCTGCTGAAGACACACCCGGAGCTGGGTCGCACGCTGGAAGCGCTATGGGGGCGAGCCGCTGAGCAGTACGCCGAGCTGGAGCGCAGCCCGGAGCGGCGTGCCGAGCTGCAGACGACGCCGGAGCTGCTGGAAGCGCGCAAGATGCTGTACTGGGTGCTGGCACAGCTGGGGCACGGGCCGGCGAGAACCCGGCGCGCTCGGCGCAAGCCAGTTTCGTGACGGCTATCGCACTTCGGCAAGTCCAGTTCGGTCGCACTTGGGACCGGGCCGGGGCGGCGTGGGTTTTCATTGATAGGATCAAGCTGTAACCGTCTGTCGGTTAGGCCGCGCTATCGACGTTGGGCTTCAGGCCCAGCTTTACGGCGATCTCGTGGGCTTTGCCGTAGTGGCCTTTGTCGAAGCCGTTGAGCACGCGCAGCACCTGGTTGACCCGGTAGCCGTTCATGCGCGCCCAGTGGCTAAAGGTTTCGCCACGTTGACGGAAGCGCTGTTTCACTTGGTCGGGGGTCATTGCCGTGGCTCCTGTGCCAAAGTTCGTTGGTGTTTGTTGGGGTGAATTGTGGTTCAAATAATTGGACTTCGCAATAGTCTTGCGTCCATTTTTTCATGAGCGTTCAAGAGCGCTTTAAAGCTGAACGTGAACGACTGCGACTGACGCAGCCACAGGCTGCTGATCTCACGGGCGTTGGAAAGACGACCGTCATCAACTGGGAGAAGGGGCTGTCGTCGCCAACCGCTGTGCAACTCGCCGAGCTGGCCAAGGCGGGCATGGATGTGCTCTACGTCATCACCGGCGACCACGCAGGTGGGGTGAGCCCTGCTCCAACGCTGAGTGCGGAGGAACAGACCATGCTCGACTACTTCCGAGACGCCTCGAAGGAGGTCCGTCGGGCAGCGCTGGGCGCGCTGCTTGGCGCGCCTGCGGTGATGAAGCAGGTAGGCGGATCACACAGCCAACACAACTCAGGTGCCGGTTCAGTCCAGATAGGCACGATGGAAAGCACGCCAAGTAGGCGGAGGAAGTAGTAGGGAGACAGGGAGTGCAGGTAGTACCGAAATGGCTGCGTGAATGGATCACGCGGCTGTTGCCGAAACAAGAAAACAGCGGCGCGGGCTCGGTTCAGATTGGTAAGGCAAGCAAGCCGGTTCATGTGGTCAACATGAACGGTGGGGCACCAGACCAGCCCGAGCGTGGCCCGATGCAGGTCGGTCAGGTGCATGGCACCGTGAACCATCATCATGTGCAGGTGACGCAGCATTTCTATGCGGCACCCGCTCCAGCGCCGATGCCGGACATCCCCCCGCGCCCGGCGGCTGCCGCACCAGCTCAGGCCGGTCCGTCAGCGCGCGAACCGCAGCCGCTGACCGAAGTTCACAAGGAGGTTCTGTCCCTGATGGAACCGCTGCCCAAGAAGGTCCGTATCTGCGTCCTTGACTTCATGCGGCGTGAGTTTGGAACGGGCATGGTCAAGGAACTGAAGCCACACGAGGTGCATCGCGTGAGGCTCTATGTCCTGCAGATCCACGCGAATCGACGGAAGGAGGGTGTCGTTCATGAGTTCCTCTAGGTGGCTGGCATGCGCAGCCGTCGCCATCAGCGCCAACGCATGGGCGGTGCAGAAATGCACATTGCCGGACGGCCGCGTGGTCTACCAGGACGCCCCCTGCAGCACCGGCGCCGCGTCGTCGCAGCAGGTTGATGTGGTCTCAGCTTCTGGCCGGCCCGGCGACTCCTGGGAGTTCTCTCGTCAGAAGGACGACATGACGGGAACCAGTAGCTGCTTCGCGACATCGCCCGCGGTCTATACGAACTATCGAAGTGTCCACGCCAAGCTGGCCTATGTGTGGGTCCAGCTGCACATGACGCCGAAGTCGGAGCAGCCGGCTTTCACGGTTCGCACCAGCTCTTCCAGCTCCGATCTGTTCCATCACGACCTATCGGGAACTGGCATCAAGGTCGATCGCCATGAGTTCCAGCCATTCACTCAGCGCGTAGCCGCTCATGCGCTGAGCTTCACCAGCGAAGCGACAGAGACTGAGGTCGTACAGCAGATGTCAGTCGGACAGGACTTGCGTCTTCGATTGAGGTTCTGGCCTTACGACAAGCTGCATGACACCGAGCCGGTGTCGCTGCGAGGCTTCAAGCAGGCGGCAAGCAGGATGCGCGCATGCGCGAAGTCTTAATAGCCATCTCGATTTCTGCCATAGGAAAGGACGACTGTGACCACGAGCAAGCCACCAAAACCCGTACCTTCCAAGCAGCCACCACGAGACAGTGGGGTCACGGCGCCACATAGAACGGCGGACATCGGTCGAACTCGTCGAACGGAAGTCGCGACTTACCATACGCCACCTCCAGCGCCGAAGACGCCTCCGCGAAAGAAGTAGGCATTCGACTGAGGGGTTGGTCGATGAGCTAACCCATTGCAGCACCGACCCAAACAGAGACAATGAAACCCAGAGGGCTTAGCATGAGTAGCAAGAACTCCAACTCGCCAGCACAACCACCGGCGCCGCCGAAGGTTCGAGAAGGGACCGGCCAAGATGGCTGGAGCCTTCCGCGTCCCGTTGCGACGTACCACAAACCACCGCCGCCACCGCCTGCACCTCCTCGCAAGAAGTAGCACGCGGAATCCTCAGTAAGCGTCAACTGTGAACACGGGGGGCTTGAGATGAACGCGATCCCTAGGCGTCCTTGGGAAAACTTCGAGGATGACAGATGCCAATCGCCGTTCGATGAATCGGGAGGCGATTGCGGGGGAAGCGGCTCACCAGATGAAGCTGCAGAGCCCCTGCCCCTTGAAGTCACCTCATTCAACGCGCCACCACCGGCAGCACCTGCGCCGCGTAAGCCGGAAAAAAGGAAGCGCAAAAAGAGCGGCACGGCCTAGATTGCTTTGAGCAATGACTGAACAAATCACTGTCTCAGATGAAGACGCGGAGTGGGCCGATCTCTGGAAGCGGCGATCTGACGCACACAACAGGGTCATGGTCTCGCTTCGCTATCACCGAAAGCGTCAAAGGTTCTTTGACCTCCTGGATAAGCTCACGAAGGCGGCCACTGTGCTTCTCGGCGCTTCGCTGCTAGGGGAAGCAGTGAAAGCCAATCTGCCGCTTGTCGCGTCTGCAATTTCCGGTCTTGGGTTGCTGGCATTGGTCTTTGGGTACGGCGACCGCAAGCAGGCGCACAAGGAACTAGCGGAAGCGGCGGCGTTGCTAGTGGCAAAGATCGAGGAGACCGCGACAGCCGACATTTCAGACGAAGCAGTTGCGAAGTGGGAGGCAGAGCACTCCCGCCTCAACGCCAAGGAACCTCCAGCCCTGAAGACCTTGGTCATCATTTGCGAGTGGGAGCAAGCGTGCGCCACTGGGAACCCTAAACACATACGCCGTCCATGCTGGGTGTTCCGGCTGTTTGCTGACTTCGTCTAGCGGTCGCTAGCTTCGTATGTAAAGCGCTTTACTTAGCGCGCGTGAGCCCCACTCGGCACAGTGGGGCGCATGACCAAATCCCACGCCCCTACCAGGAAGCCCTTCGCGCAACGCTGCGTCGCTAGGCTTCGTCGCCCACCGCGACTCAGCGGCTGGTTCTTGATCGCGATCGCGCTCGCCGCGCTGGTCTGGTCCTTCGCGCCGCACCAGCTGCCGGTCAGCCTCTACAAGCTCAGCCTGGTCACGCTGGCCGGCGTCGTGGGCTACTGGCTGGACCGCAGCATGTTTCCCTATGCGCGGCCGGACGACTTCCTGCCCGAGTCGCGGCAGGCGCTGGACCTCGCCGACAAGGATGCCAGCTGCACACTGCTGGTCGCTCCCGATGCTGAGCAGCTGCGCCTGGCCGGCGCGGCGATGCTGCGCCGCGCGCTGATCGTTGCCGCCACGATGCTGGCGATGGGTCTGGGCGCTTGACCATGCGCGCCGCAATGCAACGCCTGGCGGGCTGGGTTGTGGCCGTGATGGTCACGATGCTGGTGGTGCTGTTGACCATTGATGCTGCGCACGCAGCCGACCCTGTCGCGGCTCCGGCAGCCGCCGCGCCGTACCGCGCGATGCTGGTGCGAGCTGCTCACAGCCAATGGGGCCTCGACGCACCGATCGCAACGCTCGCCGCCCAGGTTCATCAGGAAAGCGGCTGGCGTCCAACTGCGGTAAGCCGCGTCGGCGCACGCGGCCTGGGCCAGTTCATGCCGTCGACGGCCAGCTGGTGGTGCGAGTTGAACGGCCTGTCTCCCGACGACTGCCAGCCCGAGAACCCGACATGGGCGCTGCGCGCGCTGGTGGGCTATGACCGCTGGCTGTATGAGCGCACGCCGCAGCGCTACGCCGGCCGCGATCGGATGTGGGTGACGCTGCGCGCCTACAACGGCGGCCTGGGCCACTGGCAGGCTGAAGCCCGCACTGCACCGGGTGGACTACAGCAGGCCTCGCGCCAGGCCGTGGATGCGGCTTGTGGCCGGGCAAGGCGCCATGTCAGCCATTGCACGGAGAACCTCGGCTACCCGCACCGCATCCTGGTCGAGCTGCAGCCGCGCTATGCGAGCTGGGGAGCGCTGCCATGAATGCGCGGAGAACTGCCACCGTTGCCTTCCTTCTGGTCGGCCTGGGGATGCTGGCCGGCCTGCATCTGGAGCGAAGCCAGCACCGCGCCGAAATGGCCGAACTGCGCAGCAGCACTGCCGAGGTCCAGCGCCTGGCTGCACGCGCCGCGGTGCATCGCCTTCAGGACGCGCAGACGCGCGGCAACGAACTCACCCTGCAGGTGGCCGAGCGCGATCGGCAGATTTCTACCTTGACCCAGGAGAAGCGCGATGCGCTCAAGAAAGTCACTTCTGGCCGGGCTTGCCTCGGCACTGCTGCTCTGCGCGTGCTCGACGGTTCGCCCGGCCTCCGAGTTGCCGATCTGCCCCCAGCCACCAGCAGCGTTGCTGCAGCCGATGGACCCATTGCCACCGATTCCGACATCGGCCAGTGGTCCATCCAAGCAGGCGGTCAGTACGAACAGTGCCGCAAGCGGCTCGGCGCCTTGATCCAGTGGCATCGGCCGAAGGGGGCGCAGCGATGACGGTGCAGTTCGAGGTGTGGCAGCTGCTCTCGCTGGCCATCACGCTGATCGGGGCGTTCGGGGCCGTTTTCAAGCTGCTGCTGGTGCAGCACCAGCGGCATCAAGACCGGCGCTTCGATTCGATCGAGGCCTCTGCCGAGAAAGAGGCCGGCCAATGGCAGGCCGTGGAGCGCGAGCTGCTGCTGCTGAAGGCCGAGCTGCCCCTGAACTACGTGCGCCGCGAGGACTACATCCGCGGCCAGTCAGTGATCGAGGCCAAGTTGGATGGCCTGGCCACCAAGATCGAAAACGCCCAGCTGCGGGGCGTGCTTTCTGGAGGAGGAAGAAACCATGCAGATTGATGTGTTGCGCGCGCGGCGCGAGGCCTTGCGCTGGCTGATCGTGCTGACGCTGAACAACGCGCGGCCGATCGGTGCATTCGAGGGGCCGATCCTGGCCGTGGCCCAGAGCGAGTATCCCGACGCGACGCTGCATGAGTTGCGGCGCGAGCTGGACTACCTGGGCGACCGAAAGCTGGTGGAACTGACCAAGAAACCGGACGGCCGCTGGTTCGCCGAGCTGTCGCGCTACGGTGTCGACCTGGCCGAGTACACGGTCGACTGCGAACCGGGCATCGCGCGGCCGGCGAAGTATTGGGCGGGCTGAGCCCATGGGCCGAAAGAGCACCATCTCCCGCCTGCCGGCCGAACAGCGCGCCTTCATCGAAGGCCGCCTGGCCGAAGGCCGCTGCACGCTCGATGAGCTGATCGCCGAGCTGCGCGAACGTTGGCCGGCCGCCGGCAAGGCGGGCGAGCTGCCCAGCCGCACCGCGGTGCACCGCTACGGCCAGAAGCTGGAGCGCCGCTTGGCCGCGATCCGCGCCAGCACCGAGGCGGCCAAGCTCATCCAGGCGCAGGCCGGCGACGACAAGGACGCGCGCAGCGAGGCGTTGACAGCGCTGGTGCAGACCGAGCTGTTTGAGGCCATCCTGGCCCTGCAGGAGGCCGACAACCCCGAGGCCGATGCCGGTGAGCGTGTTGCGATGCTGTCGGCGGCGGCGAAGAACATCGCCACGCTGACACGCAGCTCCATCAACCTGAAGCAGTTCCAGGCCAAGGTGGAGGCCGATGCGCGCGCCCAGCTGCTGGAAGAGCAGCGCGCCAAGCTGGAGGCCATGGGCAGCAAGGGCGGTGTAACCGAGGACACGAAGCGGGCCATCCGCGAGGCGCTGGGGATCGTTTGATGGCGAAGCTCAAGGGCCGTGCAAAGTGCATTCCGGCAGATCGCGATGCGATCTTCCTGCCGTTCCAGTCGAAGTGGATCAAGGACACCTCGCGCATCAAGGCGATGGAGAAGAGCCGGCAGATCGGCATCAGTTGGTCGACGGCCTATGGCGCCGACGAGCGCGCCGCAGCGCAGGGCGCGCGCTTCGATGAATGGGTGAGCAGTCGTGATGACATCCAGGCACGCCTGTTCATCGAGGACTGCAAGCTGTGGGCCGGCGTCATGGGCATGGCGGCCAAAGATCTGGGCGAGCAGGTGCTGGATGCGGAGAAGCGCATCAGCGCCTACGTGCTGCAGTTCGCGAGCGGCCGGCGCATCCACTCGATGTCCAGCAATCCCGATGCGCAGGCTGGCAAGCGTGGCAGCCGCATCCTAGACGAGTTCGCGCTGCACCGTGATCAGCGCAAGCTGTGGGCCATCGCCTATCCCGGCATCACCTGGGGCGGCAGCATGGAGCTGGTGAGCACGCACCGCGGCTCGCACTCATTCTTCAACAGCCTGGTGCGGGAAGCGAGGCACGGCGGTAATCCCAAGCGCATCAGCCTTCATCGCGTGACGCTGCAGGACGCGCTGGAACAGGGCTTCTTGTTCAAGCTGCAGCAGTCGTTGCCGGCCGATGCCGAGCAGCAGGACATGGATGAAGCGGCCTACTTCGACTTCATCAAGCACGGCGCGGCGGACGAGGAGTCGTTCGATCAGGAGTACCAGTGCATCCCAGCCGACGACGACTCCAAGTTCATCGAGTATGGGCTGATCACGGCATGCGAGTACAGCGGCGGTGAGCGGTGGCGGCGCGACCTGGTCGGGCCGTTCCAAGGCCGGCTGTTCGCGGGCGTCGACATCGGCCGCAAGAAGGACTTGACGGTGCTTTGGGTGGTCGAGCAGCTCGGCGACGTGTTCTACACGCGCCACGTCGAGGCGATGGAGAAGATGCGCAAGAGCGCCCAGGAAAAGATCCTGTGGCCCTGGTTTGAGATCTGTGACCGCATTTGCATCGACGCCACAGGCCTGGGCATTGGCTGGGCCGACGACGCGCAGGACAAGTTTGGCGAGCACCGCGTCGAGGCGGTCAACTTCTCGGCTCCCGTGAAGGAGGCGCTGGCATATCCGCTAAAGGGCGCGATGGAGGACCGCAAGGTCCGCATCCCGGACGATCCCAAGATCCGCGCCGACCTGCGCAAGGTGCAGAAGGTGACCACCTCCGCAGGGAACATCCGCTTCGTCGCCGAAAGCACGCCCGATGGCCACGCCGACCGCTTCTGGGCGCTGGCGTTGGCCTTGCACGCCGGCAGCAACCCCACGGCCCCCATTGAGTATCAGAGCGGCGGCCGGCGTGACTCGGCCGGTGCCATGTCGGAGTTCATCCATGGCTGAGACCAGCACCAAGATCGATCAACCGGAGCTGAACTCCGAGTTCGCCAACCGGCTGCGAGACCCCTTCGAGACGCTCTTCATGGGCGTGATCCAACCCAACGATCCGCTGTTGATCGAGCGCGGCGCCGGACCGGAGATCTATCGCGACCTGAAGCGCGACGGCAAGGTGTTCGATGGCCTGCAGAAGCGCCAGTTGGCGCTGATCGGCAAGCCCTGGCAGGTGGAGCCTCGCGTGAAGTCGGCCAAGGGCACCAAGGATGCCGAGACGGTGACGGCAATCCTGAAGGGCTGCAACTTCGATCGCCTGTGCTCTGAGTTGCTGGAGGCGCTGATCGCCGGCTTTGTGGCCAGCGAGATCGTCTGGACGGTGCGCGATGGATTGGTCGTGCCTGAGCGCGTGGTGAAGCGGGCGCAGCGCCGTTTCAAGTTCGTCCAAGTCGATGAGAACAGCGCACCGCAACTGCACATGCTGACGCGGGAGAACATGCTGAAGGGCATCCCGGTACCGGAGCGCAAGTTCATCGTGCACCGCGTCAACCCGGAGGACGACAACCCCTACGGCACCGGCCTGGGCTTGCAGCTTTACTGGCCAGTGTTTTTCAAGCGCAAGGCGGTGGTGAGCTGGAACAAACTCAATGACCGTGTGGGCGGCCCAACCTTGCACGGGGAGTACCCGCGCAACGCCACAAGGAAGGAGAAGGACACGCTGGCCGATGCGCTGCGGGCTTTCAGCAGCGACGGCTTCGTGACGACGCCCGAGGGCATGAAGATCACCATACTCGAAAGCAAGCTGTCGGGCAACGTGACCCTGCAGCAGGCGTTATGTGAGTACATGGACGACTCGATCGGCGCAGTGCTGACAGGTCAGGAGCCACGCTCCGGCGGTGGCGGCGCGCTGGCCGCAGCGAGCAAGGAGCGCGCCGACGTGCGCGAGGATCTGACACAAGCGGATAGCGATCTGCTCAGCGAGACGCTGAACGCGTCGATGATGGCCTGGATCTGTGAGCTGAACGGCCTAGAGCCTTGCCATGTCTGGCGCCAGGTCAAGCGCGACGAGGACCGTAGGACCATGGCCGAGACCGACAAGACGGTCTCCGACATGGGCTTCGAGCTGTCCATCGATGCTGTGCGCACACGCTATGGCGATGGCTGGGAGAAGAAGGCCGCAGTCAAGCCGGCCCCGTCGTCGCAGCCCGGCTCGCCGAACTTCGCGGAGGCCGGTGACAAGCCAGCCGATCCCGATGCGATCGACGCGCTTGTTGACGAGGAGCTGTCTCAATGGGAGCCGATGCTCACGCCCATGGTCGATCCCTTGCAGGCGGCGATTGATGAGGCCGTGGCCCGCGGCGATACGGCGGCCGAGCTGCTGACTCGCCTGCCGGATGTGCTGGCGCAAATGGATGACGTTGCCCTGGTCAAGGCACTGACCCGCGCAGCGTTCACCGCGCGCCTGGCTGCCACAGCAGGTGTGGAGGTCGACTGATGGGCGACGACCTGACGCCGCAGGAGTTCGCCAGGCTGCAGGCAGTGCGACCGGAAGAAGCCGCTGCCTATCTGCAGGGGCGTGGCCGGCTGGCCATCACCTACGGCTGGCAGGATCGATGGCACGAAGAGCATGCGCACCAGTTCACCATCAGCCGGCTGACGCGCGCCGATCTGCTGGCCAGCCTGCAGGACATGCTCGCGAAAAGCGTGGATGGTGACCTGTCCCGGCGCGACTTCAACCGTGATGCGAAAGCACTCCTGCAGAAGGCTGGCTGGTGGGGAACCACCGAGGTGGTCGACCCGGCGACGGGCGAGATCCTCAAGACCCGGTTCGATGCCCGGCGGTTGAAGCTGATCTTCGACACCAACACGCGCCAGGCCTATGCGGCCGGCCAGTGGGAGCGGCTGCAGCAGACGAAGCGCACGCATCCCTATCTGCGCTACATCACCAAGCGCGATGAACGCGTGCGCGCCACGCATCGGGCC
Organism: Roseateles sp. DAIF2; assembly: GCF_015624425.1. NCBI lineage: Bacteria > Pseudomonadati > Pseudomonadota > Betaproteobacteria > Burkholderiales > Sphaerotilaceae > Roseateles > Roseateles sp. DAIF2. The sequence continues at coordinate 3,406,077 of NZ_CP049919.1, forward strand.
TGGGACAACGTGACCCTTCCGGTCGATGACAGCTTCTGGAACGCTCACTACCCACCCAATGGCTGGCATTGCCGCTGCAGGGTGGTCGCGGTTAGCCAGGCGGACTATGACAAGGGCACCGCTCCTGGCGGGCAACCGATGAACAAGGTCGCTCCCGAGGTGGTCCGGCGGCCGTGGCTGAACCGCCGGACGGATGAGGTGCATCAGGTGCCGGCGGGCGTCGATCCGGGCTTCGGCTACAACGCGGGCAAGGCTTCCATTCGAGCGAAGCAGCTGCGCCAGCTGGCGCAGGGCAAGCTGGCGCAGCTGTCGCCGGACATGGCGCGGGCGGTGAGGCGCGCCGGGCTCGGCCTGCCTGATCTGGATCGCGAGGCAGCGTTGGATTTCGTGAGCCAGGTGCAGACACAGCCATCGGCGAAGCAGCCGCCGATGGTGCTGGGCACACTAGAGGCTTCTGCCGCCAAGGCGGCGCAGGAGCTGGGGCTGGACATCGGCGACAAGGTGCTGGCCCTGGATCACGATGGCGTCCGACACGCGCTGGCGCAGCACGGCGACGAGCGGGAGCGACTCCGAGGGCAAATTCCGGTGACGGCCGATGATCTGGCCCAGTTCGGCGCGCTGTTCAATCGCGCCAATCTGGAGCCGGGCGATCCACCGCTCAGCAAGGACGGCAGCAAGATGCTGCTGGCCATCGTGAAATCTGAGGGGATCGAGTACCGCATGGCGGTGAAAGTTCGCCGGAACGACCTGGTGCTGCAGACCATGTACAAGCTTCCGGCGAAATAGGTGTTGGGCCCACCTGCTTCATGCACCTGTTCGCACAGTCCCGAAGCTCAATCGTCCGAAACGACGGTGGGTTGCCAAAATTATAGGCAGACCGAGCAATGTTGACCATCACCGTAGACAGCGGTTCGGTAGCCGCGGTGCTCTCCAAACTGCGGCGGCGTTTGGACGACCTCACGCCGGCTATGGCCAGCATCGGCCAGGAATTGGAAAGCCGGGTCAGCGGTCGCTTTGAGACTGAGACCGACCCATTCGGCCAGCCGTGGGAACCCTGGGCGCAGTCCACGATAGAGAGCTACCCGGCGGACGGCAACTATCGAATCCTGGACCGGTATGGCGACATGCTGTCCAGCCTGAACTACCGTGCCACCGCGGCCAGTGTCCGTGTCGGCTTCGGTCAGCCCTACGCGGCCTTCCACGAATGGGGCACCGAGTACATGCCGCGCCGCGGTTTGTTGATGGGCGACCCGGACGACGGTACATTGGCCCCGGACGACGAGACGGCGGTGCTCGATATCCTCAGCACTTTCCTCGACCCAGCGGCGTAGCTGCTGCGGCGTCGACCAGTTTTCGCCACAGGAAACACATTTTTCTAGGCCGTCCCGTTTTTTCCGGACCCATTCCGCAGAGTCCCGGATTTATCGCGCCGGCCCACCTGTGGATATCTCACCTCCGGTCAACCCTCCTGCGCCCAGGCCTTCACGAACGCCAACGCACAAAGAAAAAAGCCAGGCACGAGGCCTGGCTTCTAGATCGAAGGCCCCACGGGCCGCGATGGTGTTTACTGCAGCAGCGACATGACCAGGCCGGACATGCTGTTGCTCTGCTTGAGCATCGAGGACGAAGCCTGCATCAGCATCTGCTTGGTGGTCATGTTGGAGGTTTCGGTCGCGTAGTCCACGTCCATGATGCGGCCCTTGGCCTGCGAGACGTTGGTGCTCATGTTCTGCAAGTTGTTGTAGACATGGTCCAGACGGTTCGCGCCGGCGCCCAGCTTGGAGCGGGCGGCACCGACCGACTTCAGCACGGTGTTGGCCAGGTCGATGGCGTTGTTGGCATCGGTGCTGTTGCCGAAGGCATTGCCCTTCAGCGCGGTGATGTCGGTGGAGACCTGCTTGACCTCGGTGTCGGCCTTGAAGTCGTACTTTTCGGCCTTGTCCGAACCGATCTGGAAGGTCACCGCACCGGCGCCCAGCTTGCCGGTCGCGCCCAGCAGGGCCTGGCCGCCGAACTTGGTGTTCGTCGTGATGTTTTCCAGTTCCAGGGCCAGATCGTCGAACTCGGCCTTCATCGCGGTCAGGTCGTCGGTGGTGGCCGTGCCGCTGGCGCCTTCGGTAGCCAGATCCTTCATGCGCAGCACGATGTTGCTGACTTCGTCCAGCGCGCCTTCGGCGGTCTGCAGCATCGAGATGCCGTTTTGCGTGTTGCGCTGGGCCACGCCCATGCCGCGGGTCTGAGCGTTCAGTCGCGTGGCGATCTGCAGGCCGGCGGCGTCGTCCATCGCGGAGTTGACGCGGAAACCGGTGCCCAGACGGGTCATCGAGGTCGACAGGGCGCTTTGCGTCTTGCCCAGCGAACCTTGGGTGGACAGAGCGGCGGCATTGGTGTGCAGGCTCAACATGATGGGGTCACTCCTGGTGGGTTTGTCTGCGTGGCGGGCAGTCATTCCTACCTGCCCTCACCGACACAGGGCGGCCCCCGGCCGGAGAACTTAAATACCCGGGCAAAAATAAGGCGCCGCCCGCGGTGGACGGCGCCAGGGCGGTACTAAGTCACGCCTGGATCAGGTTCTCAGCCCAGGCGCACCGGCAGGAAGATCTGCTGGCCGTCGCGCTGGACCAGCAGGGCCACCGATTTCTCGGCGCCGGCCACGACCGAGCGCACCTGCTCCACCGTCTTCACCGGCGTGCCGTTGACGGCCAGCAGCAGGTCGCCCGGCTGCACCCCGGCGCGCGCCGCCGCGCCGGCCACGTCCTCGACCAGCAGGCCCTCGGCCTGGCCGGCGCCGCGCTCATTGGGCTGCAGCGGCCGCAGCGCCAGGCCCAGCTTGCCGGCGGGCGTGCCCTCGTCGCGCTCGGCCTTGGCCAGGCCCTTCTTCTCGCCGGCATCGCCCAGCTTGGCGTTCAGGGTCTCGCGCTTGCCATGGCGCCAGACCTCCAACCGGGCCGATTCGCCGGGCAGCGACTGACCCAGCAGCGCCGGCAGGTCGTTGGAAGCGACGATGGCCTGCTCGTTGAACTTCAGAATCACGTCGCCCGCCTTCAGGCCGGCCTTGGCCGCCGGGCCGCCCTCCTCGACGCTGGAGACCAGCGCGCCGGCCGGCCGCTCCAGCTTGAAGGAATCGGCGAAGGCCTGGTTGACGTCCTGGATCACCACGCCCAGGCGCGCATGCTGGGCCTTGCCGCCGTTCTGGATCTGCTGCTGCACGCGCTTGGCCACCTCGATCGGGATCGCGAAGGAGATGCCCTGGTAGCCGCCCGACTGGCTGTAGATCTGCGAGTTGATGCCGACCACCTCGCCGCGCGCATTGAACAGCGGGCCGCCCGAGTTGCCGGGGTTCACCGCCACATCGGTCTGGATGAAGGGCACATAGCTCTCGTCCGGCAGCGCGCGGCCCTTGGCGCTGACCACGCCGGCGCTGACGCTGTTCTCGAAGCCGAAGGGCGAGCCGATCGCCAGCACCCATTCGCCGACGCGCAGGTCCTGCGTGCTGCCGAGCTTGAGCACCGGCAGGTTCTTGGCCTCGATCTTCAGCACCGCCACATCGGTCTTGGGATCGCTGCCCAGCACCTTGGCCGGGAACTCGCGCCTGTCGGTCAGCTTGACCGTCACCTCCTGGGCGTCGCGCACCACATGGGCATTGGTCAGGACGATGCCGTCCTCGCTGACGATGAAGCCCGAGCCCTGGCCGCGCACCGGCATCGAGCGCTCGCCGCCGGGCTGGCCCGGGATCTGGAAGCGCCGGAAGAACTGGTAGAACGGGTCGTACGGATCCAGCTGCGGCTGCTGCGCCTGCGCGCGGCGCGAGGTCTTGACCTGGCCGGTGACGCTGATGTTGACCACCGCCTGGCCATTGCGCGCGGTGATCTGGGCAAAGTCCGGCAAGGCCGCCGGCGCAATGGGCGCAACAGGTGCCGCCACCGCCGCACCCTGCACCACCGGCGCCGCCGTGGCGGCCACGACGGCCGCAGCCGGCACCGCGGCCTCCGCGCCGCCCTTGGTCAGCGCCAGCGCGCCCATCGCGCCGCCACCCAGGCCCACCAGACCGGCCACGGTCAGGGCCCAGACCAGACGCTTGGCGGGAACCATCATTTCTGCTGCCATCTTGAGAACCTCCGTTGAGAGAGAGAGAAAAGACATCGAATCGGATGGCGCCACTGTGGCAAACAAGACTTAGATGGCACTTAAACCGGGGACAGGCGCGGCGCCGCCCCGGGGCGGCACCCTGTCTGTTGTGACAGGTCGGCAGCGGTTCTTCTTGTGCCGGCGCGCGGGCCTGCCCAGAATGGGCGCCGGGTCCAACAACAAGGCAGGGCGGATGTCCGAGGGCAGCAACGACTTCGTGCTGGACCATCAGGTCCGCGCGATTCTGGTGATCGATGTCGTGGAGTCGGTGCGCCTGGTGCAGCGCCCCGGCAGCCGCTTTGCCGAGCGCTGGACCCGCTTCGTGCGCGAGATGCGCGACGACTGCCTGCCGCGCTACGGCGGCCAGATGGTCAAGCATCTGGGCGACGGCATGCTGGTGCTGTTCGAGGACAGCCTGGACGCGGTCAATGCCGCGCTGGAGATGCACCGGCGCATCGAGCACAGCAACCGCGACATGCCCGAGGCCCTGCACATCCTGCTGCGCGCCGGCGTGGCGGTCGGCGAGATCGAGATCTCCGAGCTCGACGTATTCGGCGTCGAGGTCAACCAGGCCGTGCTGCTGGCGCGTCTGGCGCGCCCGGGCCAGACCGCCGTGCCGGCCATGGTGCGCGACCGTCTGGTGCATGGGCTGGACGCCGCGGTGGAGGACCTGGGCGACTGCTGGCTGCGCGACATGCCGGACCCGGTGCGCACCTTCGTGCTGTCCCGCGCCGGCGAGGAACCCAGCGCCGGCCCGACCCCGACGCGGCTCAAGCCGCTGTGCCCGACGCTGGCGGTCGTGCCCTTCGCGACCACCGCCGGCAACGGCGCCCATGCCTTCCTGGGCGACTGCGTGGCCGACGAGATCATCGACGCGCTCTCGCGCAACCCCTCGCTGCGCGTGATCTCGCGCCTGTCCACCAGCGCCTTCCGCGGCCGCGCGGCGGCGCTGGACGGCATCCGTCACCATCTGCAGGCCGACCATGTGCTGTCCGGCCGGGTGCATCTGCTGGGCGACCGCATGCGCATCGCGCTGCAGCTGGTCGAGGCCGGCAACGCCACCGTGATCTGGTCCGGCGAGCACACCGGCAGCGCCGCCGGCGTGTTTGCCGGCACCGATGCGCTGGCCAATACGGTGGCGCGCGAGATCAGCCGCGCGCTGGCGGTGCGCTGCGTCGAGCGGGCCCGCTGCGAGCCGATGCCGACCCTGGCCAGCTACTGCCTGCTGATGGCCGCGGTGGGCCTGCTGCATGGCGCCAACCGGACCGAGTTCGAGCGCGCGCGGCAGATGCTCGAATACCTGATCGAACGCGACCGACACCATCCCGCCCCCCATGCCTGGCTGGCCAAATGGCATGTGATGCGGGTCCAGCAGGGCTGGGGCCAGATGGAACGCGACTCGCAGCTGGCGCTGGAACACACCCGCCGCGCGCTGGAGCTGGACCCCGACTCGGCGCTGACCCTGGCGATCGACGGCTTTGTGCATTGCAATCTGCTGCGCGACCTGGACGGCGCCGCCCAGCGCTACGAGCGCGCGCTGGAGAGCAATCCCAACGAGCCGCTGGCCTGGCTGTTCCACGGCACCCTGCTGGCCTTCAAGGGCGAGGGCCAGCAGGCCCTGACCTTCACCCAGCGCGCGCTGGACCTCTCGCCGCTGGACCCGATGCGCTATTTCTTCGAATCCCTGTCCGCCACCGCCGCGCTGGCCGCCGGCCAATGGCAGCTGGCGATCGAGCGCGCCCAGCATTCGCTGCGCCTGAACCGCCACCACACGTCAACCCTAAGAGTGCTGACGATCGCCCATGTGCAACTGGGAAGAATGCAGGACGCCCGCCAATGGGCGCTGCGCCTGCTCCAGCAGGAGCCGGAGCTGACGATCGCGGGCTACCGCCGGCGCTCGCCCAGCATGGGGCATCCCACCGGCGAGGTCTGGGCCAGCAGCCTGGCCGCGGCCGGCGTGCCGCAGGGCTGAGAGAGAAGACGAAACAACGGGGAGCGGCGCCCAGGCCCGCTCGGGGACCACGGAAAGGACATCACGATGCTGAACCGGCAACGGGGACAGGTGTTGCAGGCCTCCTTCGGCGGCGCCCGCGGCCTGGGTGGCGCGGGCGGGGCAGGCGGCGCCGGGGGCGCGATCGGACTCGGGGGTGCTGGAGGCGCTGGTGGCGCCGGCGGGGCTGGAGGTGCCGGTGGAGCAGGCGGTGCGGGAGGAGCAGGTGGCGCCGGGGGTGCGGCGAGCGACAGCGGCCTGGATATCGGCGGCGCGATCACCAGCCGCGACGGCATCGTCGATGCCTTCGATCCCAGCGCGCTGCAGTCGCCCACGCTCGGCCCCCTCGATGCGGTGCTCCCGATCAAGCGCTGGGAGCCCTGGATCCGCGCCAATCTGTTCGACACGGAACTGACGCGCGGCCTTGAGTACGAAGTGGTCGGCGAGCATGGCCTGCGGCTGCAGCTGGCCTGCGGCGGCGGGCCGCTGGTCACCCTGTTCCGCCCGGACGCCCCGGCCTCGATGGCGCGCCAGGTGGAACTGGTGGCCGAGTACGCGGCGCTGCGCGAGGACCGCGCCGCCGAGATCCTGTCTCAGGTGCCGCAGCTGGCGACCTACTGGGCCTCGGTGGTCGGCCTGCATCCGAACCGCACGCCGCGCACCCTGGAGCTGCTGGGCGCGGTGGTGCGGCTGGCGATCTCGGTTGAGATGCGCTTCAAGCATGCCTTCGCCTTCCCGCGGCCGATGCAGTACTCGGCCCAGATCCAGCCGATGATCCTGACGCCGCAGCACAGCTCCTACCCCAGCGGCCATTCGACCGAGGCCCATGCGGTGGCCTATACCCTGCTGCACCTACTGGGCGACTCGCAGACCAGTCTGCGCGGCCGCACCCTGCTGCGCCTGGCCCAGCGCATCGCGATCAACCGCACCGTTGCCGGCGTGCATTTCCCGATCGACAGCCGCTGTGGCCGGGTGCTGGGCATGGGCCTGGCCGGCTATGTGGCGGCGCGCTGCACCGGCCCGTCGACGGCCTTGACCCATCTGACCTTCAGCCCGACGCCGGAGGCCATGGACGCGGACTTCATGCTGCAGCCGCCGGGGCAGGCCGCGCTGGGTATCGGCGAGCAGGCCGGCCCCGCCAACCCCTGGAGCGGCGATGCGGCCCAGGACCTGCTGGCCTGGCTCTGGGACGAGGCCAAGCAGGAGCTGCCATGAGCGGGCTCGCCTGGCACGCGCTGCCCGCGCGCGCCCGCGCCCCGGCCCTGGACCCGCGCCATGACGCCTTCGCCGGCTGGGCCGAGGCCACCGACTTCAACGATGCCCAGCTGCCCGGCCGCTCGGGGCCGCCCCAGGCCCTGTGGCTGATGCTGGAGCTGCGGGAACCGGCGCCCGACCAGCTCGACCCGCCCTGCGCCTGGCTGCATCAGAGGGCCGCCGAGCTGCCCCCGAACTGGCTGCGCCTGCCCGACAGCTATGCCCAGCCGCTGCTCGGCCTGGAAAGCCTGCGCTTTTGCACCGCGCTGGCCAACCCCGATTTCATCCGGGCGCTGGGCGATGCCGGGCGGCTCGCGAGCCAGCCGGCGGATCTGCGCGAGCGCCTGCTGGAGATCCGCGCCGCGATCGACCGCTACGAGATCGCGCTGGAGGGCGACTGGTGGGAGGCCGCGACCGCCTGGGAGACGCTGCCGCGCGTGCCCGGCGATCCCCTCGTCCCGCTGGTGATCGGCATCATCGACGACGGCCTGCCCTTCGCCCATCAGCGCCTGAGCTGGCGCGCGGCCGATGGCAGCCGCCACAGCCGCTTCCTGTCCCTGTGGAACCTGGCCGCCCGCGGCGCCCCGGACCCGCAATGGGGCAGCGGCGAGGTGCTGGACCAGGCGCGGCTCGACCAGGCGATCGCGCTGGCCAGCGACGCGGCCGGCCATGTCGACGAGGACGCCGCCTACGCGCTGCTGGACATGGGGCGCCTGCTGCGGCATCGCGCCACTCATGGCGCCCATGTGGCCGACCTGGCCTGCGGCATGCCGCCGCCCGCGCAGGCCCAGCATGGGCCGGCCATCGTCGGCGTGCAGCTGCGGCCGATGGAGTCAACCCTGTGCATCTCCGCCGGCGCCCATCTGTTCGATGCGCTGCGCTTCGTGGTCGAGCGCGCCGACCGCGCCGGCGCGGAACGCATCGTCGTCAATGCCAGCCTCGGCAATATCGCCGGGCCGCACAACGGCTCCTCGATGTTCGAGGCGGCGGTCGACGCCCTGATCGCGCTGCGGCGCCGGCCCGGCCTGACTCCCGTCGAGCTGGTGCTGCCGGAGGGCAACAGCCATCTGTCGCGCTGCCATGCCCGAGCCCGGCTGGAGGCGACAAAGGGCATGGCGCTGCAATGGCGGCTACGCCCCGACGACGGCACCTCCAGCTACCTCGAGACATGGCTGCTGCCCGAACAAGCTGGCGCCATCGCGATGGACTGGCGCCTGACGCCGCCCGGCGGCCCGGCGCTGGACCTGAGCTTCACCTTGCCGCCTAGCGCGGCGACGCCGGCGCAGGAATGGGCGCTGCGCGATGCCGAGGGCCGGACCCTGGCGCTGTTCGGTCTGCATCCGGACCCGGCCAACGGCAACCATGCGCTGGGCCTGCTGACGGTGGCGCCGACCGCGCCCTACGGCCCCTGGACCTATGCCGCGCCGTCCGGCGCCTGGGCGCTGGACCTGCGCCAGCACGCGGGCAGCGCGCCCCTGGCCTGCAGCGTCTATTCGCAGCGCGACGAGAAGTCCTTCGGCCATCCCGGTCGCGGCCGCCAGGCGGTGCTGGAGGACAAGGGCTGCGACCAGGTCTATGACGAGCTGGGCTGGCCGCGGCTTCAGGACCGGGGCGATTGCCTGATCCGCCGTGCCGGCTCGATCAACGCGCTGGCCTGCGGCACGCAGGTCGAGGTGGTCGGCGGTCTGACGCGGCAACCGGACGGCAGCCTGGCGCCGGCGCCCTACTCCTCGGTCGGCCTGCCGAGCGATCCGCGGGCTAACCTGCGCAAGCTGGCGATCAGCGAGGATTCGCCGGTGCTGCGCGGCATCCATGCCGCGGGCTGTCGCAGCGGCAGCGTCGTGGCCCTGAGCGGCACCAGCATGGCCGCCCCGCAGCATGCGCGCCGGCTCGGCCAATCGGCCGCGGCCAAGGCCGCGGTGCCGCCGCTGGCGCTCGATCACAACGGGGTGGCACGGTCCTTCGTCGAGCCCGACGCCGAGCAGGAACGCCGCTCGGCGCTGCGTCGCGGCAAGCCCTGAGCCGGCTTTCCACTTCGCTTCAGCCGGCCTTGCGGAACTGCAGATCGACCCGCAGCCCGCCCAGCGCCTCCGAGCGCTCCAGCCGCAGGCCGGCGCCATGCCGGTCCGCAATGGTCTTGACGATGGCCAGGCCCAGGCCGCTGCCGGTGGCGCGGCCCTGGGCCTCGCCGCTGCGGTAGAAGCGGTCGAACACGCGCTCGCGCTCCTCGGCCGGGATGCCGGGGCCGCTGTCCTCGATGCGCAGCCGCGCCTGCGGGCCCTCGTCGAGCAGCAGCACGTCGACCTTGCCGCCCTCCGGCGTGTACTTGATCGCGTTGTCCAGCAGATTGCGCAGCAGCACGGCCAGCGCCTCGCCCTGCCCCTGGATCTGCACCGCATCGGCGCGCAGCAGGCCCAGGTCGATGCCGCGCGCCTGCGCCGCCGCGACCTGCTCGCCCAGCACCCGGCGCAGCAGCGGCTCCAGCGCCAGCGGCTGCAGCTGCGCGCCCTCCGGCGCCTCCTGGCGCGCCAGCAGCAGCAGCTGTTCGACCAGATGGCTGGCCCGCTCGACGCCGGCGGCCAGCCGGGTCCGGGCCTGGCCGCGCGCCGCCTCGTCGGCCCCGGCGCGCGCCAGGCCCTCGACCTGCAGCTTCAGCGCGGTCAGCGGCGAGCGCAGCTCATGGGCCGCGTCGGCGACGAAATGGCGCTGCGTCTCGAAGGCCTGACGCATCCGCAGCAGCAGCGAATTCAGCTCGCGCACCATCGGCCGGATCTCGACCGGCAAGCCCTCCTCGCCGACCGGCGACAGGTCCTCCGCCGCGCGCTCGGACAGCTGGCGCCGCACCCGCTCGACCGGCGCCAGCGAGCGGCTGATCACCCAGCCGACCACCAGCAGCAGCAGCGGCAGCACGATCGCGATCGGCGTCACCGTGCGCCAGGCCAGGCGGCTGGCCAGGCGCTCGCGCACCGCCAGCTCCTGGGCCACCTGCACCACCTGGCCGCCGGCCTGCATCGACAGCACGCGGTAGAGCTTGCCGTCGTCGCCCCGCACATCGGCAAAACCCATCACCGCGCGCTGCGGCAGGCGCGCGCGCGGCTGGGCAAAGAGCTGCAGGCCGTCGACGCTCCAGCCCTGGATCACCAGCTCCAGCTCCTCGGGCATCGAATGGCCGATGCCGGGCCGCGCGCCGCTCATCGACAGCGCGGTCTGCTGCATCTGGTAGTCGAAGATCGCGTCGGCCTCCTGCAGCGCGGTGTGATAGGCGCTGCCGCCCTGCAGCAACGCGGCCAGGCTGACCGCGCCGAACAGGAACCACATCAGCCGGCGCTTCAGCGAGGGGCCCATGGCCATCACGCGAGCAATACCGCCGCTCATTGCTTGGGCACCATATAGCCGAGGCCGCGCACGTTCTGGATCAGCGCCGCGCCCAGCTTCTTGCGCAGGCCATGGATATAGACCTCGACCGCATTGCTGGAGACCTCGTCCTTCCAGCCATAGAGCTTTTCCTCCAGTTGCTGGCGCGACAGCACCAGCCCCGGGCGCGCCAGCAGCGGCTCCAATACCGCCCATTCGCGCGCCGACAGCACGACCGACTGGCCGTTGACCATGGCCTCATGGGTGGCGGGGTTCAGGCTGATGCCCATATGCTCGTAGATCGGCTCGCCGCGGCCGCTGGCGCGGCGCAGCAGCGCGCGGATGCGCGCCAGCAGCTCGTCCAGCTCGAAGGGCTTCAGCACATAGTCGTCGGCGCCGGCGTCCAGCCCCTCGACGCGCTGGCTCAGCGCATCGCGCGCGGTCGCGATCAGCACCGGCAGCTGCTGCTTGCGCGCGCGCAAGGCGCGCAGCACCGACAGGCCGTCGCGCTTGGGCAGGCCCAGGTCGAGCAGCAGCAGGTCGTAGTTCTGGGTCTGCAAGGCGGTATCGGCCAGCTCGCCGTCCTTGACCCAGTCCACCGCATAGCTTTCGGCGCGCAGCAGGTCCAGCAGCTGCTCGCCGATCATCGGATCGTCTTCCACCAGCAATAAACGCATCGGCCGATTGTCTCAGCCGGCGGCGGCGTCCGACTTAGACGAGGCTTAGGAGCGGGTCAGGCCTTCAGCTTGAGCATATGCACCACCACGCGGGCGGTGGTCATCTCCGATTCGACGAAGCTGCGGAAGTCACTGCCGGAGCGGTAGGTCGACAGCCAGTCGTTGCGGCGCACCAGGTCGGCCCATTCGTTGGAGCGGGCAACACGTTCCAGCAGGCTGGCCATGGCCTGGGTCTGGCCCTCGTTGAGGCCGGAGGGCGCGAACACGCCGCGCCAGTTGGCCAGTTCGGTGTCGATGCCGCCCTCGCGCAGCGCCGGCAGGCCGTAGCGGCCGCGCCGCGAGCTGACCGCCAGCACGCGGATCGTGCCGGACGCCATCGCGCCGCGGAATTCGCTGTAGCCGGAGATGCCCAGCTGCGCCTTGCCCTCGGTCAGCGCGCGCACCGCATCGCCGCCGCTGCTGGTCGGCAGGTAGCTGAAGTTGTCGGGGTTGCCGCGGCTGGCGCGCAGCATCATGCCCAGCAGCATATGGTCGACGCCGCCGGCCGAGCCGCCGACCACGGTGGCCTTGAAGTCCGGTAAGGCCAGGCGCGCGGCCAGGTCCTTCAGGGTGCGGATCGGCGAGGCCGCCGGCACCGCCACCACCATGAAGTCGCTGGTCAGCCCGGCGATCGGGTTGACCTGGCTCAGGTCGACCTTGGGCCGCTGCAGCGCGATGCCGCCGAGCAGCACCATGCCGGCCACCATCAGGGTGTTGGGCGCACTCGGATAGCGCTCGACGAACTGGGCCAGGCCCAGGGTGCCGGCCTTGCCGCCGATGTTCTCGTACTGGATGCGGTCCACCAACTTGGCGGTCTGCATCGCGGTGCCCAGCGCGCGGCCGGTCTGGTCCCAGCCGCCCCCCGGGTTGGCCGGGATGACGATGCGCAGCTCCGGCAGGGTCTCGAACTTCTGGGCCCGGGCCCCGGCACCGCACAGGGCGGCGGCAGCCCCCAGCAGCACATGACGACGATCCACCATCTTGCCCACCTCCCTGGTTTGTCTGATGTGGCGGGAGTCTAGGGGGCCCACCGCGCTTGCGCACCTGCGACGACCGCACCGTCGCGGTGCAAAGTGTGCGATTTGCCGCGATTCAAACCCGACGAAAGTCACTTGCGTCGCGCATGGGCGACTCCTTGATCACTCCATGTCGCCGACGATCGCGCTGATCTGGCCCTCGGTCGTCAGCTTCGGCTGCGCGCGCTGCAGCTCCGGGCTCATGCGCAGCGCGATCTGGCCCTTGGCGTCCGCCTTGTAGGTCTTGGCCCCCTCCGGCAGATGCACCACCAGGGCACAGGGCGGCGCGGCGCTGGCGCAGCGGAACACCATGCTGTGCACCTTGGGCGCCAGCAGGCTGAGCATGCCGGCCTGGCGCTTGATGAAGCCGTTCATTTGCGTGGCGGAGCGCTGCAGGTCGGCATAGTCGAACTGGCGCGGATCCGGCACCTTGGCGACCAGGTCGATATTGAGGTCCAGATCGTCCTCCGGCCGGTCCGCCTGCACCACCGGATCGAAGCCCGGCTTGGCCAGGCCCGCCGGGCGCTCGAAGCTGCCGTCCGCGCGCAGCGGCAGCTCGACCCGCTGGCCCTGGTCCTGGTACCAGACCTTCACCACGGTGCCGGGGGTCTTGCTGACCAGGGTGTGGCGCAGCGCGATCGCGTCACGCTCGCCGCTGGGCAGGCGCTCCAGCTGGGCGGCGGCCTCAAACAGCTTGCTGGCGGGCATCTGGGCATTCGGCACGGCCTGCGCGGCTACGGCCAGCAGCAGGGAAGAAGACAAGAGGACGGAAGCACGGATCGGCATGAGGACTCCTGAATAGGGCAGATGTGAGGCAAACCGGCCCAGTCTGCGCAGCCGGGCTGAAGCGCGGCTGAGCCCTGCATGAAGCGAGGATGAAGAAAAGGCGGCGACAGGGCCGTGCGGCGACTTCGCCCCGGGCAGCCCAAACCCTGGCTACAATGCCGCCCGTCAGGAGAGAGCTTCCCAGCCGGAAGCCGCCGAAGGCGCAGTGGCACTGGTGATCCCACGCTGCGAACGCTCAGGCAAAAGGACTGACAAAACGCCCATAACCGGGCGTTCCTCACTGGAGAGAGGCGGGCCATCGAGTCCGTCCACCGAAGGGGCAAGCCGTTGGCGATCGGTCAGCGGCCAATCTCTCAGGTAAAGCGGACAGCGAGGGCATATCCCCCCACTCCACCCGGAGTGGGTCTGTCGAATGCCCTCGGAGCCTGGTCCATGTCCGCAGCCCCCCACAACGAATCCCTGAAGACCACCCCGCTGCACGCGCTGCACCTGGAACTCGGCGCCAAGATGGTGCCCTTCGGCGGCTACGACATGCCGGTCCAGTACCCGGCGGGCCTGATGGCCGAGCACAAGCACACCCGCGCCGCCGCCGGCCTGTTCGACGTCTCGCACATGGGTCAGGTGCGCCTGGTCGGCGCCGATGCCGCCGCCGCGCTGGAGACCCTGGTGCCGGTCGACATCGTCGACCTGGGCATGCTCAAGCAGCGCTACGCCCTCTTCACCGACGAGAACGGCGGCATCCTGGACGACCTGATGGTCTGCCGCCGCCCGGACGACCTGTTCGTGGTCGTCAACGCCGGCTGCAAGGAACAGGACATCGCCCATCTGCAGGCCAAGATCGGCGGCCGTTGCGAGGTCATCCCGATGCCCGAGCAGGCCCTGCTGGCCCTGCAGGGCCCCGAGGCCGTCACCGCGCTGGCGCGCCTGAACCCCGACGTCAGGCAGTTGGTGTTCATGACCGGCGGCTTCTTCGAGCTGGACGGCATCCCGACCTTCGTGACCCGCTCGGGCTATACCGGCGAGGACGGCTTCGAGATCTCGGTGCACCAGGACCAGGCCGTCGCGCTGGCGCGCAAGCTGCTGGCCCAGGCCGAGGTCAAGCCGATCGGCCTGGGCGCGCGCGATTCGCTGCGCCTGGAGGCCGGCCTGTGCCTGTACGGCCATGACATCGACACCACGACCACCCCGGTCGAGGGCGCGCTGACCTGGGCGATCCAGAAGGTGCGCCGCGCCGGCGGCGCGCGCGCCGGCGGCTACCCCGGCGCCGCGGTGATCGACCAGCAGTTCGCCGAGGGCGCCGCGAAAAAGCGCGTCGGCCTGGTCAGCAACGAGCGCATGCCGGTGCGCGAGGGCGCCAAGCTGGTCGACGCCAGCGGCGCCGAGGTCGGCACCGTCACCAGCGGCACCGTCGGCCCGACGGTCGGCAAACCGGTGGCCCTGGCCTATGTCGGCGCCGCCCATGCCGCGCTGGGCACCGAGCTGTTCGCGCTGGTGCGCGACAAGCGCACCCCGATGACCGTGTCCGCCACGCCCTTCACGCCGAACCGCTACTACCGCGGTTAAAGCGCCCAAGAAACACAACCCTTCCCCAACGGAGCAAGAGCCCATGAGCACCATCAAGTACACCGCCGACCACGAATGGGTCCAGATCGAAGCCGACGGCACGGTCGTCGTGGGCATCACGGTCCACGCGCAGGACGCGCTGGGCGACGTGGTGTTCGTCGACCTGCCCGAAGTCGGCAAGAGCTTTGCGACCAAGGAAGTGGCCGGCGTGGTCGAATCCGTCAAGGCCGCCGCCGACGTCTACATGCCGGTCGCCGGCGAGATCACCGAGGTCAACGAGGACCTGCGCAACGATCCCTCGCTGGCCAACAGCGACCCGCTCAAGAGCGGCTGGTTCTTCAAGGTCAAGCTGGCGAACAGCGCCGAGCTGGACGGCCTGATGGACGCCACGGCCTACGACGAGCTGGTCAAGAACAGCTGAGCCTTAACTCCATCCAGCAGTAGCAGTAAGGACGGGCACGTCATGTGCCCGTCGTCGTATTCCAAGGAACTTCCATGTTGATGTCTGCGCTCAAGCCCCTGACCGAGCTCGAAAACGCCGCCGAATTCCAGGCCCGCCATATCGGCCCCGACGCCGCCGACGAGGTCGGCATGCTCTCCGTGATCGGCCAGGCCTCGCGCCGCGCGCTGATCGAGGCCATCGTGCCGGCCAGCATCAAGCGCTCGCAGGGCATGGCCCTGCCGGCCGCGGTGACCGAGGCGCAGGCGCTGGCCGAGCTGAAGGCGCTGGCTTCGCAGAACAAGGTGCTGAAGAGCTATATCGGCCAAGGCTACTTCGGCACGCTGACCCCCGGCGTGATCCTGCGCAACATCCTGGAGAACCCCGCCTGGTACACCGCCTACACGCCCTACCAGGCCGAGATTTCGCAAGGCCGCATGGAGGCCCTGGTCAACTTCCAGACCATGGTGACCGACCTGACCGGCATGGCCATCGCCAACAGTTCGATGCTGGACGAGGCCACCTCCGCCGCCGAGGCGATGACCCTGGCCGCCCGCGTGGGCAAGAGCAAGAGCCTGGTGTTCTTCGTCGCCGACGACGTGCTGCCGCAGACCCTGGAAGTGGTGAACACCCGCGCCAAGCCGCTGGGCATCACGGTGCAGGTCGGCCGCGCCGAGGACGCCGGCAAGACCGAATGCTTCGCCGCGCTGGTGCAGTACCCCGGCGTCAATGGCCAGCTGCGCGCGCTCAAGCCGATCGCCGACGCGGTCCATGCCCAGGGCGGCCTCTTGATCGCCGCGGCCGACCTGCTGGCCCTGACCCTGATCCAGTCGCCCGGTGAACAGGGCGCCGACATCGCGGTGGGCACGACCCAGCGCTTCGGCATGCCGATGGGCGCCGGCGGCCCGCATGCCGCCTACATGGCCTGCAAGGACGAGTTCAAGCGCAGCCTGCCGGGCCGCCTGGTTGGCATCAGCGTCGACTCGCATGGCAACCCCGCCTACCGCCTGGCGCTGCAGACACGCGAGCAGCATATCCGCCGCGAGAAGGCCACCTCCAACATCTGTACCGCCCAGGTGCTGCCGGCCGTCGTCGCCAGCATGTACGCGGTCTACCATGGCCCGCAGGGCCTCAAGCGCATCGCCCAGCGCGTCGCCAGCTATGCCGCGATCCTGGCCCAGGGCCTGAAGGGCCTGGGCTGGAGCGTGCTGAACGAGGCCAGCGCCTTCGACACCCTGCACATCGCCACCGGCGCCAAGACCGAGCAGATCCTGGCCGCGGCCGTCACCGCCGGCATGAACCTGCGCCGCGCGGGCGCCGACAGCGTCAGCGCCTCGCTGGACGAGACCACCACCCGCAAGGACCTGCTGGCCCTGCTGTCGGTGTTCGCCGAGGGCAAGACCACCCTGCCCGGCTTCGAGAGTTTCGAGAAGGGCGTCGCGCCGCTGATCCCGGCCGAGCTGGCCCGCTCCAGCGCCTACCTGACGCATCCGGTCTTCAACACGCACCACTCGGAAACCGAGATGCTGCGCTATCTGCGCGCCCTGGCCGACAAGGACCTGGCGCTGGACCGCTCGATGATCCCGCTGGGCTCCTGCACGATGAAGCTCAACGCGACCAGCGAGATGATCCCGATCACCTGGCCCGAGTTCGCCGGCGTGCATCCCTTCGCGCCGCAGGACCAGTTGAAGGGCTACAGCCTGCTGAACCAGGAGCTGACCAGCTGGCTGTGCCAGGCCACCGGCTATGCCGGCATCAGCCTGCAGCCCAATGCCGGCTCGCAGGGCGAATACGCCGGCCTGCTGGCGATCAAGGCCTTCCACGAGGCGCGCAAGGAAGGCCATCGCAAGATCTGCCTGATCCCCGAATCGGCCCATGGCACCAACCCGGCCTCGGCCCAGATGGTGGGCATGCAGGTCGTCGTGACCAAGTGCGATCGTGATGGCAATATCGATCTGGCCGACCTGAAGGCCAAGTGTGAGCAGCACAGCGCCAACCTGGCCGCGATCATGATCACCTACCCCTCCACCTATGGCGTGTTCGACACCCATGTGAAGGAGATCTGCGCGCTGGTGAAGAGCCATGGCGGCCGCGTCTATGTGGATGGCGCCAACATGAACGCGCTGGTCGGCATCGCCGCGCCGGGCGAGTTCGGCGGCGACGTGTCGCACCTGAACCTGCACAAGACCTTCTGCATCCCGCATGGCGGCGGCGGCCCCGGCGTCGGCCCGGTCTGCGTGGTCGAGGACCTGGTGCCCTACCTGCCGGCGCACCGCTCGGCCGGCCTGGGTAACGACAGCAATATCGGCGCCGTCTCAGCCGCGCCGCTGGGCAATGCGGCCGTGCTGCCGATCTCCTGGATGTATGTGCGCATGATGGGCGCCGAGGGCCTGACCGCGGCGACCGAGACCGCGATCCTGTCGGCCAACTATGTGGCGGCACGCCTGTCCGACCATTACGACATCCACTTCAGCGGCAATATCGCCGGCGTGAAGGGCGGCGGCGTGGCCCATGAGTGCATCCTGGACCTGCGCCCGCTGAAGGACACGAGTGGCGTCAGCGCCGAGGACGTGGCCAAGCGCCTGATCGACTATGGCTTCCACGCGCCTACGCTCAGCTTCCCCGTCGCCGGCACCCTGATGGTGGAGCCGACCGAGAGCGAGTCGAAGTTCGAGCTGGACCGCTTCTGCGACGCGATGATCGCGATCCGCGCCGAGATCGCCAAAGTCGAGAGCGGCGCCTGGACCCGCGAGGACAACCCGCTGGTCAACGCGCCGCACACCGCCGCCAGCCTGCTGACGGGCGACTGGACCCATGGCTACGGCCGCGACGAGGCCGCCTACCCGGTGGCCAGCCTGCGCAAGCAGAAGTACTGGGTGCCGGTGGGCCGCGTGGACAATGTCTACGGCGACCGCAACCTGTTCTGCTCCTGCCTGCCGCTGTCCGAGTACGGCAGCGACGACGAAGCCAGCAAGGCCTGACCCTCTCCCAGCCAGCCCGCCCCAAGGAGCGCCGACGATGGCCGTTTCCGTTTTCGACCTGTTCAAGATCGGCATCGGCCCGTCGAGCTCCCACACGGTGGGCCCGATGCGTGCTGCGCGCCTGTTCGGCCTGCGCCTGAAGCATGAGGGCCTGCTGGAACGCGTGGCCCGCGTGCAGGTGATCCTCTACGGCAGCCTGGGCGCCACCGGCAAGGGCCATGGCAGCGACAAGGCGGTGCTGCTGGGCCTGGCCGGGCATGAGCCGGACACGGTGGACGTCGAGGCCATCCCGGGCCTGCTGGACGGCATCCGCGCCGGCGACCTGAACCTGGTCGGCGAGCGGATGCTGCGCTTCGACGAGACCAAGGACCTTGTGTTCAAGCGCCGCGAGTCCCTGCCCTTCCATGCCAACGGCATGCGCTGCCTGGCCTTCGACGCCGAGGGCGGCGAGATCGCCAACCGGGTCTACTACTCGGTCGGCGGCGGCTTCATCGTCAGCGACGAGGTGGCGGCGGATGGCAGCAAGCAGAAGGTGATCGCCCCCGATGCCACCGTGCTGCCCTATCCCTTCAAGACCGGCGACGAGCTGCTGGCGCTGACCCGGGAGCATGGCATCTCGATCGCCGAGGTGATGCGCCGCAACGAGCGCCACTGGCGAGCGGACGAGGAGACCCGCGCCGGCCTGCTGAAGATCTGGCGGGTGATGCAGGACTGCGTGGCCCGCGGCTGCCGCACCGAGGGCATCCTGCCCGGCGGCTTCAAGGTCAAGCGCCGCGCGGCCCAGCTGCACCGCGACCTGACCGCCAACCCCGAGGCGGCGCTGCGCGACCCGCTGCAGGTGATGGACTGGGTGAATCTCTACGCGCTGGCGGTCAACGAGGAGAACGCCGCCGGCGGCCGCGTCGTCACCGCGCCGACCAATGGCGCGGCCGGCATCGTGCCGGCGGTGCTGCACTACTACTCGCGCTTCGTGCATCACGCCAACGACGAGGGCGTGGTCGACTTCCTGCTGACCGCCGCGGCGATCGGCATCCTCTACAAGGAAAACGCCTCGATCTCCGGCGCCGAGGTCGGCTGCCAGGGCGAGGTCGGCGTGGCCTGCTCGATGGCCGCCGCCGCGCTGTGCCAGGTGATGGGGGGCACGCCCGAGCAGGTCGAGAACGCCGCCGAGATCGGCATGGAGCACCACCTGGGTCTGACCTGCGATCCGGTCGGCGGCCTGGTGCAGATCCCCTGCATCGAGCGCAACGCGATCGCCTCGGTCAAGGCCATCAATGCCGCGCGCATGGCGCTGCGCGGCGACGGCACCCATTTCGTCAGCCTCGACAAGGTCATCAAGACCATGCGCGACACCGGCGCCGACATGATGACCAAGTACAAGGAAACCGCGCGCGGCGGCCTGGCGGTCAACATCGTCGAGTGCTGAGCCCGCGACGGCCTCAGTGCGGCGGGTTGTCCTCCGGCAGCCAGCGCTTGTAGATCGCCTGGAAGCTGCCGTCGCGCTTCATCGCGTCGAGCTGGCGCTGCCAGGCGCGCACCAGGGCGTCCGGCGTACCGCGCGAGAAGGCGATATAGCCCTCGGTGCTGGCGAAGCTGTAGACGATCTCCAGCGCGTCGGCCGGCAGGCCCATCTCGGCCAGCGTCGCCGGCATCGAGATGCGCTCGGTCGCGAACAGCGGCGCGCGCCGCGCCAGCAGCATGCGCACGCCCTGCTGCGGATCGCTGACCTCGAACAGATTGCGAAAGGCCTGGCTGCGCAGTTGCTCGGCGGTGTACCAGCCGCGCACCACCAGCACCTCCTCGACCAGGCGCGCCTCGCCCAGATGGCGCAACCGCAGCCCGCCGCCGGCCGGCGCATACAGCGCGCTGTAGAAGGTGACGATCGGCCCGACCCATTTGAACAGGCGCTCGCGCTCGGGCGTGCGAGCCATCGCGAACAGCGCGGCGGGCCGCTGCGGCTGCTGCGCCTCGCGGAAGGCGCGCGCCCAGGGCATGAACTCGATCTCGGCCGGCTGCTCCAGGCGGCGCTGGATCTCCTGCACCACCTCCACCGCCAGGCCGCGCGGCCGCCCCTGCTCGCTGTAGTTGATCGGCGGGAATTCCTCGCTGAGCAGGCGCAGCGGCGCTGCGTTCACCACCCAGGGCCAGGCCAGCAGGAGCAAGCAAAGCCAGGTCCGCAGCGGCGACATGATGGCGCAGGCGCTACAGCGCCCGCAGCTCCGATTTCAGGTACCACTCGGCGATGCGCTCGCCGTCCCAGCGCAGGCAGACATGCTCGGCCTGGCGGCAAGGCGGCACGGTGGCGCGTGGCGTGAACAGCGCCACGCATTGCCCGCCGGGATGGCGCACGCTGTCATAGACGATGCCGGCCTCGCCGGCCAGGCGGCGCTGCACACCATAGACCTGCGAGACGGCGTAGCTGTCCGGATCGTGCAGCACGCCGCCCAGGCCGCGCAGGTCACGCAGGCTGGCGCGCACCGCGACGCGGTAGCAGCGCAGGTCGATATCGAGCGCCGGCTCGGCCGTGCGGGACAGGAAGCGCGCGCGGTGATGACTGACCTCGGCCACCGCGGTCTCCAGCGCCGCGGCGGCGTAGTAGACGCCGTAGCTGCCGTCCGAGAAACGCGAGCCCTCGGGATTCAGATGGGTGAAGGCCG
Organism: Roseateles sp. DAIF2; assembly: GCF_015624425.1. NCBI lineage: Bacteria > Pseudomonadati > Pseudomonadota > Betaproteobacteria > Burkholderiales > Sphaerotilaceae > Roseateles > Roseateles sp. DAIF2. The sequence continues at coordinate 3,426,961 of NZ_CP049919.1, forward strand.
CCATGATGGGACTGCTGCCCGGGCCGCTGATGCGCTGCTCGGGCGAGACCAGGCGCAGCTGCCCGACCTCCTCGCGCAGGCGCGGATTGCCCAGCGACTCGATCGCGAACACCACGTCCAGATCGGCCGGATCGGCCACCGCATCGAACAGCGAGACCGGCGGGAAACGGCTCGGTATCAGCCGGCAGCTGTCGGCCCAGTGGAGCTCGCGGCGCGGCGTGTCGAGGGCGGCGGTTTCGTCGTCCTGCAGCGCCATCAGGCCCAACCGCCGCGTTGCGCGTCCAGGTACTGGCGCACGACGAACAGGTCGGATACCTGCCCGCCCAGCAGGCGCTCCAGCGCGGTGCCGCCACCGAACAGCGGCGCGCTGTTGGGCCGGCGCATCCAGGCATTGGCCCGCTCGGGGATCGGCAGCAGGATCTGCAGCGCGGCATAGATGCCGAACAGATGCGACAGGCGCTCCAGGGTCGCGCCGTCCAGGCCGCGCTTGATGCGGCCGGCCTTCCAGTCGAAGAAGGTGGTGCGGCCGCAGCCGAGCAGGCGCTGCTGCTCCTCGTTGGAGAGCTCCCAGGCCTTGGCGATATTGAAGAAGGTGCGCAGCGCGGCGGCGGCGGCCGGCGATTCCAGATCGGCGGCGCCCGGAGCCGTGGCCGGTGCCGCTTCGCGGGCGTGAAAGACGAGAGCCATCGGGTCCTCCTAAAGGGATGTCCCTGATGGCTCTCAGTGTAAGTTCAATTGAGAACTGAAGTCAAATTTCAGTCCACTCTAGAACTTCTGCATTCCCCAGCGGCGTCCGAGGATCCGGCTCTGCCGGGCCTGCGGGCGCGCCCCCTCGAGGGGGCGGCCGCAGGCCGTAGGGGGTAGGCCTACTTCCTACGGATCTTTGCCAGTTCCGCCTGCGTCTCGTTCCACAGCTCCATGCCGACCTGGGTGGCGATGCCGGCGTTGACCTTGGTCAGCTTGTCGCGCATGCGGCCGACCTCGGCCGGGCTCAGCTCGGTGACCTGCATGCCCTTGGCCTTCAGCTCGGCCAGGGCCTTGGCGGCCTCCTCGCGGGTGTCCTTGCGCTCGAAGTCGCGGCTGATCGCGGCGGCCTTCTGCAGCACCGCACGCTCGTCCTTGGACAGGCCGTCCCAGAACTTCTTGCTGACGGTGACGATCCAGGGCGCGTAGACATGGTTGGTCACGCTGAGGTACTTCTGCACCTCGTAGAACTTGGCCGACAGGATGGTGTTGTAGGGGTTCTCCTGGCCGTCGACCGCCTTGGTCTCGAGCGCGGTGAACAGCTCGGAATACGGCAGCGGCACCGCGTTGGCGCCCAGGATCTTGAAGCTGTCCAGGTAGACGTTGTTCTGCATCACGCGCAGCTTGATGCCGTCCAGGTCCTCCAGCTTGGCGACCGGCTTCTTGTTATTGGTCAGGTTGCGGAAGCCGTTTTCCCAATAGACCAGACCGACCAGGCCCTTCTCTTCCAGCTTGGCCTTGACCTTCTCGCCGACCGGTCCGTCCAGCAGCGCATCGGCCTCCTTGGTGTTGTTGATCAGGAAGGGCGTGTCCCACAGGGCCATTTCCTTCGTGATGCCGACCAGGGTGGCAGTGGAGCCGACCATCATCTCCTGCGCGCCGCCGATCAGGGCCTGCTGCATCTGGTTGTCCGAACCCAGGGCCGCGCCGCCGATCACGCGCAGCTTCATCTTGCCGCCGGAGAGCTTCTCGACGTTCTCGGCCAGCACCTTGGCCGCGCGGCCCTGGTTGCTGGCCTCGGCCAGGCCGTAGCCGAAACGGATCAGGCGCGGCTTGATGTCCTGGGCCTGGGCCACGCCGGCCGTGGCCAGGCAAAGGGCCGCGGCGGCCAGCAGGGTGCGACGCAGAGTTTTCATGGTGACGGTCTCCTTGTGGGTATGAGGGGGTGGGGGGGTCGGCGGCTCAGCGCATCCAAGCGACCGGCGCGGTGACGAGCTGCGGGAACAGGGTGAACAGGATCAGGATCAGCACATAGGTGAACAGGAAGGGGTTCACGCCCTTGATCACCTGGTGCATCGACAGCCGGCCCACGCCGGCCACCACGTTCAGCACCGTGCCCACCGGCGGCGTGATCAGGCCGATCGCGCCATTGAGCACGAACATCAGGCCGAAGTACACCGGGTCGATGCCGGCCTTGACCGCGATCGGCAGCATCACCGGCGCGAAGATCAGGATGGTCGGCGTCAGGTCCAGCGCGGTGCCGATGACCACCAGCACGATCATCATCACCGCCATCAGCAGGCGCGGAGACTCGACCAGCGGCCCCAGCCAGCCGGTCAGCACACCCGGCAGGTCGGCCAGGGTGATCATGTAGCTGGCCACCTGCGCGCCGGCGCACAGCAGCATCACGATCGAGGTGGTCTTGGCCGCGCGCACCAGCACCTGGCTCAGGCCGCCCAGGTTCATTTCGCGATGCACGAACAGCGCAATCACCAGCGCATAGAAGGCCGCGACCACCGCCGCCTCGGTCGGCGTGAACACGCCGCTCTTCATGCCGCCGATGATGATCACCGGCATCAGGATGGCCCAGAAGGCCTTGGCCGTCGCGCGCAGGCGCTCCTTGAGCGGCAGCGGCTCGCCGGCCGGCAGCTCAAGCTTGCGCAGCTGCAGCTTCCAGGCGACCAGCAGGCCGATGCCCATGATCAGGCCCGGCACGATACCCGACAGGAACAGCGCCGAGATCGAGGTGTTGGTCGTCACGCCGTAGATCACGAAGGGCATCGAGGGCGGGATGATCGGCGCGATGATGCCGCCCGAGGCGATCAGGCCGGCCGAGGTCGCCATCGGGTAGCCATGGGCGCGCATCATCGGCAGCAGGATCGTGGCCAGCGCCGCGGTATCGGCCAGGGCCGAGCCGCTCATGCTGGCCATCAGCACCGCCGCGCCGATCGCGACAAAGCCCAGACCGCCGCGGATATGCCCCACCCAGGCCTGGGCCATCGTGATGATGCGCCGGCTGATGCCGCCGCTGTTCATCAGCTCGCCGGCCAGGATGAAGAAGGGCACGGCCAGCAGCGGGAAGCTGTCGATGCCGGCCACCAGGTTCTGCGCCAGCAGCTGGGTGTCCCAGAAGTCCAGCGCCCAGGCCATGCCCGCGCCGGTCAGCACCAGCGCGAAGGCCATCGGGATGCCGATGCCCATCAGCACAAGCATGCCCAGCGAGAAAACGACGAAGGAGAGTGCCTCGTTGCTCATCGGTCCGTCACTCCACTTCCGCCTCGTGGCCCAGGTCCAGCGCCTGGCCACGCAGCAATTGCCACAGGGCCATCAGCCCAATCGCCACCGCACTCAGAAAGGCCGGCAGCGGCAGCAGCGCGGACGAATAGCCCAGCACCACCGACTGGCTGCCCAACCCCACCACCACCTGCTGCCAGGCGCCCCAGGCCAGCAGCACGCAGGCCAGCACGACCGCCACGCGGATCAGCAGCGTCATCGCCTTCAGCACCATCGGCCGCTTGCGCAGCGGCAGCAGCAGGCTGGTGAAGGCCATGTGCTCGCCGCGCGGGTAGGCGGCCGTGGCGCCGATGAAGACCATCCAGACAAAGAGCAGGCGCGACAGCTCCTCGCTGGCCGCGATGCCGCTGCCGAAGCCGTAGCGCAGCACCACATTGATGAACACCGCCAGCGCCATCACGGCCAGGCAGAGCGCCATCAGCGCATTGCTGAGCCGGGTCCACCAGGGCTGCTGCTCGCTGTCACCACTGCTGCTGCTCATGCGCTTTCTCCTTCTACTGCCAGCCAGGCCAGGGCCTGGCTCAATTGTTCCTGCGGCGCCTGCGCAGCCGCCACCGTCAACACCCCGGCCTCGCCCTGCGGCGATTCCAGCGCGGCGAACTGGCTGTCCACCAGGCTGGCCGGGAACAGATGCTGGGCCGCGCGCGCCGAGACGCGCCGCAGCGCCAGCTCACGGTCGATCTCCAGGAAGACGAAGCGCAGCCCAGGCCGCGCGGCGCGCAGGCGCTCGCGGTAGGCGCGCTTGAGCGCCGAGCAGGCCAGCACCACGCCGCCGGGATGCTTTTGCAGCTCCCCGCCCAAGGTGTCGAGCCAGCCGGCTCGGTCCGCATCGGTCAGCGCGACGCCGGCGCGCATCTTCTCGATCGAGCTTGGGGCATGGAAGGCATCGCCCTCGACATAGGCCCAGCCGCGCGCCTGCGCCAGGGCCTGACCCAGGCTGGATTTGCCGCAACCGGCAACCCCCATGACAACCACTGCAGCCATCGGACAGCGCTATCCAATTCAGGTAAACAAAAGGTGGTGCGATCTGCATCAGGACACCACCCGCCACGAGCCGTCGACCCGCCCTTTCGGGCGATCAAGGCGGTGATCAAGGGTGATCCACCTTGGCCCCGGACTCGGATAGCGCTATCCTAGGCTTCAATCAAAATGCACCGTATCAGGGAAACTACGCACCGATGAGTCACAGGCCCCCGCTCGATCCCGCACCACCCCGGCGCCGCCGCTCCAGCGGCCGGGTGACCCTGCAGGAGGTGGCGCAGGCCGCCGGCGTCAGCCCGATCACCGCCTCGCGCGCGCTGCGCGGCGAGCGCGCGGTGGCGCCGGAGCTGGTCGAGCGGGTGCAGGCCGCGGTGCAGCGCCTGGGCTATGTGCCCGATCCCGCGGCGCGCGCGCTGGCCTCCAGCCGCAGCTCCCAGGTCGCGGTGCTGATCCCGCTGCTGTCCAATGCCCTGTTCGTCGACCTGCTGGACGCGGTGCAGCGCACCCTGCTGCCGGCCGGCTACCAGACCCTGATCGGCGTCACCCATTACGACCCGGTCGAGGAGGAGGCGCTGCTGCGCAGCTACCTGCTGCACCGCCCGGCCGGCCTGATCGTCACCGGCTTCGACCGCAGCGAGGCCGCGGCCGCGCTGATCCGCGCCAGCGGTGCGCCCTGCGTGCATGTGATGGAGACCCAGGGCGGCGACGGCGTCTACAGCGTCGGCTTCTCGCAGGCCGCCGCCGGCCAGGCGATCACCGAGGCCCTGCTGCTGCGCGGTCGGCGCCGCATCGCCTTCGCCGCGGCGCAGTTGGACCCGCGCACCCTGCAGCGCGCCGAGGGCTACCGCCGCGCGCTGCGCACCGCCGGCTGTTACGACCCGGCGCTGGAATTCCTCGACGCGGCGCCCTCCTCGCTGGCTCTGGGCGGCCGCCTGCTGGAGCGGGTGCTGGCCGAGGCCCCTGAGGTCGATGCGATCTTCTTCAACAACGACGACCTGGCCCAGGGCGCGCTGCTGGCCGCGCTGCGACTGGGCATCCGGGTGCCGCAGCGCCTGGCCGTGGCCGGCTTCAACGACCTGACCGGCAGCGACCAGATGCTGCCGCCGCTCAGCACCGTGCGCACCCCGCGCAGCGAGATCGGCCGCGAGGCCGCCGCGATGCTCCTGGCGCTGATGCGCGGCGAGGCGGTGGCCGCGCCGCAGCGGGACTTGGGCTATGAGGTGCTGCTGCGGGGCAGCACCTGATCAAGCCCTTCAGTCATCCCCTGCCGGCGCGACCGCCAGTCCCTGCGGCGCCTCGTCCGGCTTCGGCTTGCGCTCCCGCACCAGATAGGAATACAGCACCGGCACCACGACCAGGGTCAGGAGGGTCGAGGTGATCACGCCGCCGATGATGGCGCGGCCCATCGGGGCCTGCACCTCGCCGCCGTCGTTCAGCGCGATCGCCATCGGCAGCATGCCGAACACCATCGCCGCGGTGGTCATCATGATCGGCCGCATCCGGATCAGGCCGGCCTGCAGCAGGGCCTCGGCCACCGTCGCGCCGGCCTGGCGCGCATGGTTGGCGAAGTCGACCAGCAGGATCGCGTTCTTGGTCACCAGGCCCATCAGCATCACCAGGCCGATCATCGAGAACACGTTCAGGGTCGAGTTCCACAGCAGCAGCGCCAGCATCACGCCGATCAGCGACAGCGGCAGCGAGGCCATGATCGCGATCGGCTGCAGGAAGCTGCCGAACTGGCTGGCCAGCACGATGTAGATGAAGATCACCGCCAGGCCCATCGCCCCGACCATGCCCTTGAAGGCGTCCTCCTGGTCCTTGGTCTGGCCGCCGACGTCGAAGCTCATGCCGGGCGGCAGCTGGGTTTCCTTGACCAGCTTCTGCACCTCCGCGCCGACGTCGCCGGCCGCGCGGCCCTGCACGCCGGCGAAGATGGCCTCGCGGCGCTGCAGGTTCTGGCGCCGGATCACCTCGGGATTGAACACCGGCTCGATCGTCGCCACCTGGTCCAGTGCGATCGGCGAGCCGTTGGCGGCATAGGCCACCGGCAGCTTGCTCATCTGCTCGATGCGCTCGCGCAAGCTGCCCGGCAGGCGCAGGTTCACCTCCACCTGGGTGCCGTCCGGCGTGGTCCAGTAGGTCGCGGTCTCGCCGTTCACATAGGCGCGCAGCGAGGCGGCCACCTGCGGCGGGTTCAAGCCCAGCTCGCGGATCGCCGAATCCTTCAGCCGCACCGCATAGGCCGGCAGGCCCGGCTTGGCCGAGATCTCGACGTCCACCGCGCCCGGGATCTTCTTCACCTTCTCGGCGAACTCCTGCGCGGTGCGGGTCAGCACCTCGGCATCCGAGCCCAGGATGGCGACATAGATCGGCCGGTTGAAACCCACCGAGACGTCGATGCCGGGGATCTTGGCGATCGCGGCGCGCGCGGCGTTCTCGACCTCCTTCTGGCTGCGCTTGCGTTCCTTGCGGTCGGTCAGCGCGATGTTCAGCGCCGCCTGGTTGCGGCCGGTGGACAGGCCCTCGCCGCTGCTGCCCACCACGGTGGAGATGGTCTTGACCTCGGGGAAGCCGAGCAGGATCTCCTCGACCTGGGCCACCTTGGCATGGCTGCGCTCCAGGCTGGAGCCGACCGGCATGCGCAGATTGATCTGGGTGAAGCCCTGGTCGGTCTCGGGCACGAACTCGCTGCCCACCAGCGGCGTCAGCAGGATCGCAACCACGAAGCTCGCCACGCCGCCCGCCATCACGATGCCGCGCGGCGTGATGGTCGCCGAGCGCAGCCGGCGCTTCTGCGCCTTGTCGCGCCTGCCGTCGGCGCCGAAGGGGCGGCCGAAGGCCGGCAGCACCCAGAGCCGGTAGCGGCGGCCCGAGAAGGCCCAGCGCAGAGTCTTCTCGTAGACCGCGTGCAGCACGTCCATCATCCGGTCGGTGCCGCGGATCAGGTGGCCGATCACCGGCAGGGTCTTCATCCGGGTGCTGGGCGGGTCCTTCCAGATCGAGGACAGCATCGGGTCCAGGGTGAAGCTGACGAACAGCGACACCAGCACCGCCACCGCCACCGTGATGCCGAAGGGATAGAAGAACTTGCCGATGATGCCGCCCATGAAGGCCACCGGCACGAACACCGCGCAGATCGCGAAGGTGGTGGCCATCACCGCCAGGCCGATCTCGTTGGTGCCATCGGCCGCCGCCTGGTGATGGTCCTTGCCCATGCCGACATGGCGCACGATGTTCTCGCGCACCACGATCGCGTCATCGATCAAGAGGCCGATGCACAGGCTGAGCGCCATCATCGTCATGAAGTTCAGCGTGAAGCCGAAGGCATGCACCGCGATGAAGCTGGAGATCACGGCGATCGGCAGGGTCAGGCCGGTGATGATGGTCGAGCGCCAGCTGTGCAGGAACAGGAACACGATCGCCACCGTCAGCAGCGCGCCTTCGATCAGGGTGTGCTGCAGGCCCTTCAGCGAGCCCTTGACGAAGTCGCTGCTGGCATAAATCAGGGTCAGCTCCATGTCCTTGGGCAGGGTCCGGCGCAGCTCCTCGGCGGCCTCCTTGACCGCATCGCCGGTCTTGACGATGTTGGCGTCCTGCTGCTTGAAGATGTTGAAGCTCACCGCCGGCTGGCCGTTGATGCGCGCCAGGCTGTCCGGCTCGCGCTCGCGTTCGACCAGGCTGCCCAGGTCGCCCAGGGTCAGCGACAGGCTGCCGCGCTTGGCCACCACCACATTGGCGAACTGCTTGGGATCGCGCACCCGGCCCTCGACGCGCAGGGTCGCGTCCTGATAGCGGTCGGACAGCAGGCCCACCGGCTGGTCGGCATTCGCCGCGGCCAGGGCCTGGGCGATCTCGGCGGTCGTGATGCCGTAGGCGCGCAGGCGCAGCGGGTCCAGGTCGATGCGCACCTCGCGCACCGTCAGGCCGCCGATGTCCACCGTCGCGACGCCCTCGACGCGCTGCAGCCGCTTGGCCACGGTCAGCTCGCCGAGCATCGACAGTTCGCGCGCCGGCCGGGTCTTGCTCATCAGCGCCATCACGACGATGGGCTGGCTGTTGTCGCCCTGGAAGCGCGACACATTGGCCGGCTTCACATCCTTCGGGAAGCGGGCCTGCGCCAGCGAGATGCGGTCGCGCAGGTCCTGCATCGCGCGGCCCATGTCGGTGTCCAGGGTGAACTCGACGCTGGTCTGGGCGCGGCCCTCGAAGCTGCGCGACTGGATGCGCTTGACGCCGGCGATCGAGTTGATCGTTTCCTCCAGCGGCTTGGCCACCTCGCGCTCCACCGCCTCGGGGCTGGCGCCGGGGTAGCGCACATCGATCCAGGCGCCGGGCATCGAGATGTCGGGCATCTGCTCGACACCCAGCTTGGCATAGGAGAACAGGCCCAGCACGCACAGGGCCACCATCACCATGGTGGCGAACACCGGGTGCTGGATCGAGACGCGGGTCATCCACATGATGGCACCTCCCGCTTACTGGCGCTGGCCGGCCGGGCCGCTGGCGGCGCTGGCCACCTGGGGCGCGGCGGGCTTGGTACGCCCGGCCACCACGCTGGCCTTGCTGCCCTCGCGCAGATTGTCGAAGCGCGCGGCCAGCACCTGGCTGTCGGCATTAAGGCCCTGCAGCACCTCGATCTTGCCCTCGCGCGCGTCGCGCCGGCCGGTGGTGACGATGCGACGCACCAGCGCGCCGTTGTCGATGATCCAGACCTGCTCCTGGCCCGCGTTGCTGCTGACCGCCGTCTGCGGCACGGTCAGGCGCTGCGTCTCGTCCGGCAGCTCGACCCGCGCCACCGCATATTGCCCGGCGCGGAACTGCTCCTGCGGATTGGCCAGCTCCAGGGTCACGCCGATCGAGCGCGTGCCCAGCTCGGCCGCCGGCGCGATGCGCGCGATATGCGCCTGCACCGGCTGCTCGACGCCCTCGATGCGCACCTGCACCGGCATGCCGGGCTTGAGCCGGCTGACCTCATGGGTACCGACCAGGCCGGCCAGCTCCAGCTTGGAGAGGTCGACGATGGTCAGGATCTGCTGCTCGGACGCCAGCTTCTCGCCCGGCAGCGCATGGCGCTTGGCCACCACGCCGTTGATCGGCGAGACCAGCGCCGCCTGGCGCAGCCCCACCTGGCTGGTGTCCAGCTGGGCCTTGGCCGCCAGCGCTTGAGCACGCGCCGCCTCCAGGCTGGCGCGCGAGGTTTCCAGCGCGGTCGGGGCGATGAAGTTCTGCGCCGCCAGGCCCTCGTTGGCCTTGTGCTGGCGCTCGGACTGGGCCAGCTGCGCGCGCGCCGATTCCAGGGTCGCGCCGCGCTCGGCGACGCGGTAGCGCAGCTCCTCCAGATCGGCCTGGCCCAGGCTCTGGCCGGCGCGCACCCGGCTGCCCTCGCCCACCGCCAGGCTCAGCAGGGTGCCGGCCGATTTGCTGCGCACGATCACGGTGCCGGGTGCGACCAGCGGGCCGGAGAACTCGATCAGGCCGGGCATGCTGGCCAGGCTCGGTTTCACCACCTCGTTGGGCACGAACTCCAGCGCGACCTGCGGCGCCTTGTCGCCCGCGGGTTTCTTGGGGCCATCGCCCTTGGAGGCCCAGACCGCCACACCGGCACCGCCGGCCAGCACCAAGGCGGCCATCCCGCCATAAAGCCACTGCTTGCGCATGGTCTCCCCCAGATTCGACTCACTCAGAAAGTGGCCGCAGTGTAGGGAGACAGAACTTTACCGGGATACGCGCTGCGACGAAATGCAGAAAGCTAGGCCTGATCTGCACCGGGCCCGGATGGCTCCCGCCGCTCCAGGCGCAGGCTGCGCCAGCAGCAGGCCGCGCCGCCCAGCGCCACCGCGCTGGCGACCCAGAACACGCTGGCATAGCCGAGCTGCTGCGCCAGCCAACCGCCGCCCAGGCCGCCCAGCACGCCGGACAGGCCGTAGCCCAGCACCGAATAGAGGGCCTGGCCGCGGCCGCGCAGCGGGCCGGGGAAGTAGCGCATGATCAGCGCGATGCAGGCGGTGTGCTGCACCGCGAAGGTGATCGCGTGCAGGCATTGGGCCAGCATCAGCAGGGCCAGGCTGGCGCCGCCGACGGCCGTCAGCGCGAAGCGCAGCGCGCCCAGCAGGGCCGAGGCCAGCAGCCAGCGATGCAGGGTGCCGCTCTCCAGCAGCCGGCCCTGGAAGGCGAACCACAGGATCTCCATCACCACCGAGATCGCCCACAGCAGGCCGACCGTCTGCTTGCCATAGCCCAGCGAATCCAGGTAGAGGCTGAAGAAGCCGTACAGCGCCGCATGGGACAGCACGGTCAGGAACACGCCGGCGAAGAACCAGCGCACCTCGGGCCGGCGCAGCACCGCACCGACCGGCGGGCCGGCCTCATGGGCCGCCACCGCGGCACGCGAGCGCGGCATGGACCAGGCCGCCAGAACCACGCAGGCCAGCAGCACCACGGTGGTGGCGGCAAAGGCGCGCAGGCCCAGCCATTGGTACCACCAGCCGGCCAGCACCACGCTGGCCAGGAAGCCGACCGAGCCCCAGACCCGCACCCGGCCGTAGCGCCGCGCATCCATGCGGCCCTCGGCATCGGTCAGCTGGGCCGCGACCACCGTCTCGGTCAGCGGCACGATCGCGGCGTTGAAGCTGAACATCAGGAACACCGCCGCGCCCAGCAGCAGCGGATCGGCCGGCAGCAGGAAACCGAAGCCGGCGATGCAGCTGGCCAGCGCGGCCCAGCGGATGATGCTGACGCGCCGGCCGCTGCGGTCGGCCAGCGCGCCCCAGGCATAGGGCGCGAACAGCCGGGTCCAGCTTTGCAGCGAGACCAGCACGCCGATCATGAAGACCGGCAGGCCCAGCTCCTTGTACCAGAGCGGGGCGTAGGGATTGAAGCCGCCGATCGCCGCGAAATAGGCGCAGGACAGAACGGCGCTGGCCCGCAGGGTGCGCCCGCTGTCGGGCGCGGCGGCGGTCATCCGCGCTGGGCGGGGATGGCGGGCACCGGCAGCGACACGTCGCCGCATTGCGCGCGGTGGCGCAGCGCATGGTCCATCAGCACCAGGGCCAGCAGGCTCTCGGCGATCGGCGTCGCGCGGATGCCGACGCAGGGATCATGGCGGCCGAAGGTCTCGACCTGGGTCGGCTGGCCGGCGCGGTCGATCGAAGCCTTGGCCGTGCGGATCGAGCTGGTCGGCTTGATCGCGATCGAGACCGTCAGGTTCTGGCCGGTCGAGATGCCGCCCAGCACGCCGCCGTCGTGATTGCTGGCGAAGCCCTCGGGCGTCAGCTCGTCGCCGTGATAGCTGCCGCGCTGCGCGACGACGCCGAAACCGTCGCCGATCTCGACGCCCTTGACCGCATTGATGCCCATCATCGCGTGGGCGATGTCGGCATCCAGCCGGTCATACAGCGGCTCGCCCAGACCGACCGGCACGCCGGTCGCCTCGACATAGATGCGCGCGCCGACCGAATCGCCGGCCTTGCGCAAGGCGTCCATATAGGCCTCCAGCTCGGCCAGCTTGGTGCTGCTGGCGGCGAAGAAGGGATTGCCGGCGGTCAGGCTCCAGTCCTCGACCGGGATCTCGATCTCGCCCAGCTGGGTCATGCAGCCGCGGAACTCGGTGCCGAACCTTTCCTTCAGCCATTTGCGCGCCACCGCGCCGGCCGCAACCGTCGGCGCGGTCAGGCGCGCCGAGCTGCGCCCGCCGCCGCGCGGATCGCGGATGCCGTACTTGCGCCAGTAGGTGTAGTCGGCATGGCCCGGGCGGAAGGTGTCGAGGATGTTGCCGTAGTCCTTGCTGCGCTGGTCGGTGTTCCTGATCAGCAGGCAGATCGGCGTGCCGGTGGTCTTGCCCTCGTAGACGCCGGAGAGGATCTCCACCGCATCGGCCTCGTTGCGCTGGGTCACATGGCGGCTGGTGCCGGGGCGGCGGCGGTCCAGTTCGGGCTGGATGTCGGCCTCGGACAGCACCATCCCCGGCGGGCAGCCGTCGATCACGCAGCCGATGGCGGGGCCATGGCTCTCGCCGAAGTTGGTGACGCGGAACAACTCGCCGATGGTGCTGCCTGACATGGGGATCCGTGGGGTTGATTAGCCGGGCGATTCTACGAGCAGGCGCGCAAGACAAAGGCGGCCCGCGGGCCGCCTTGCCGGGGAGCCGGTCGGACTCAGAGCTTGGATTCCGGCTCCGGGTTCTCTTCCAGCGGCCAGTCGCGGATATAGGCCTTCAGCATGCGGTTCTCGAAGTCCTGGCTGTCGACCACCGCCTTGGCCACGTCGTAGAAGGAGATCACGCCCATCAGGGTGCGGCCGTTCAGCACCGGCATGTAGCGCGCATGGCGGCCCAGCATCATGCGGCGCACCTCGTCGATCTCGGTCTCGGGCGTGCAGGTCAACGGATGGTCGTCCATCACCTTGCGCACCAGCGAGCCGCCGACCGAGCCGCCGTTGGCGACCACCGCCGAGATCACCTCGCGGAAGGTCAGCATGCCGACCAGGTCGCCATGCTCCATCACGACCAGGGAGCCGATATCGCGCTCGGCCATGGTGGCGATCGCCTGAGCCAACTGCTCGTCGGGCGTGACGGTGAACAGGGTGCCGCCCTTGACGCGCAGGATGTCGACGACTTTCATGATGGGAACCTCCAGAGAAACTGGTATTCAACATAGCACACAATGCCCGCATCAAATACATCGGAGACACCATGGCGGGCTACAACGACCCCGGCTTTGACACCTTGGCGCTACATGCCGGCGCCGCGCCCGACCCGGCCACCGGCGCGCGCGCTACACCGATCCATCTCTCGACCTCCTTCGTGTTCGAGAACTCCGAGCATGCGGCCTCGCTGTTCAATATGGAACGCGCCGGCCATGTCTACTCGCGCATCTCGAACCCGACCACCGCGGTGTTCGAGGAACGCATGGCCGCGCTGGAGGGCGGGGTCGGCGCGATCGCCACCGCCAGCGGCCAGGCCGCGCTGCATCTAGCCATCGCCACCCTGGCCGGCGCCGGCTCACACATCGTCGCCTCGGCCGCGCTCTACGGCGGCTCGCACAATCTGTTGCACTACACCCTGGCGCGCTTCGGCATCGAGACCAGCTTCGTCAAGCCCGGCGACATCGATGCCTGGCGCGCCGCGATCCGGCCCAACACCAAGCTGCTGTTCGGCGAGACCCTGGGCAACCCCGGCCTGGACGTGCTGGACATCCCGACGATCTCGGCCATCGCCCATGAGGCCGGCCTGCCGCTACTGGTCGACGCCACGCTGACCACGCCTTATCTGCTGCGCCCCGTCGAGCTGGGCGCGGACCTGGTCTACCACTCGGCCACCAAGTTCCTGTCCGGCCATGGCACCGTGGTCGGCGGCGTGCTGGTCGATGGCGGCACGTTCGACTGGCAGGCCGCCCATGACCGGCATGGCCGCTTCCCGGAGCTGTGCGAGCCCTACGCCGGTTTCCACAACATGGTGTTCGCCGAGGAGAGCACGGTCGGCGCCTTTCTCTTGCGCGCGCGCCGCGAGGGCCTGCGCGACTTCGGCGCCTGCATGAGCCCGCATACCGCCTGGCTGATCCTGCAGGGCATCGAGACCCTGTCGCTGCGCATGCAGCGCCATGTGGCCAATGCGCAAAAGGTGGCCGAGTTCCTGGCCGGCCATGAACTGGTCGCCAAGGTCGGCTATCCGGGCCTGGCCAGCCATCCGGACCATGGGCTGGCGCAGCAGCTGCTGCCGCGCGGCTGCGGTTCGGTGTTCAGCTTCGATCTGAAGGGCTCGCGCGAGCAGGGCAAGCGCTTCATCGAGGCGCTGCAGATCTTCTCGCACCTGGCCAATGTCGGCGACTGCCGCTCGCTGGTGATCCACCCGGCCACGACCACGCATTTCCGCATGGACGATGCCGCACTGGCCCAGGCCGGCATCACGCCCGGCACGATCCGACTGTCGATCGGGCTGGAGGATGCCGACGACCTGATCGCCGACCTGAAGCGCGCGCTGAAGGCCGCGGCCAAGTAAGAACGAGGGAGCCTCATGAAACTGATCGTCAACGGCACCGAGGCCTATGCCTACACCGGCGGCAAGCCCTTCGACCCCGCCCTGCCCTGCGTCGTGTTCCTGCATGGCGCGCTCAACGACCACAGCGTCTGGACCCTGCTGGCGCGCTGGTTCGCCCACCATGGCCATGGCGTGCTGGCGCCGGACCTGCCCGGCCATGGCCGCAGCGCCGGCGCGCCGCTGGCCAGCATCCCGGCGCTGGGCGCCTGGGTCGGCCAGCTGCTGGAGGCCGCCGGCGTGCGCCAGCCGGCCGCGCTGGTCGGCCACAGCATGGGTTCGCTGATCGCGCTGGAGGCCGCGGCCCAGGCGCCCGAGCGCAGCCGTGCGCTGGCCCTGGTCGGCACCGCCTATCCGATGAAGGTCTCGGAGGCCCTGCTGAGCACCGCGCGCGAGCAGCCCGAGCGCGCGATCGCGATGGTCAACAGCTTCTCCTTTTCCGGCCTGGCGGCCAAGCCGGCCTACCCCGGTCCCGGCGCCTGGCTGCAGGGTGGCGAGATCGCGTTGAAGCGCCGCATCCAGGGCCGGCAATCGGCGCTGAATCTGTTCGAGCATGACTTCAGGCTCTGCGATGGCTACACGGGCGGGCTGGAGGCGGCGGCTAAGGTGCGCTGCCCGACCCGGCTGATCCTGGGCGAGCGCGACCAGATGACCGCGCCCAAGCAGACCGCCGCGCTGGTCGAGGCGCTGGCCGCGGTCAAGCCGCAGCTGCTGCGCCTGAACGCCGGCCATTCGCTGATGGCCGAGGCGCCGGACGCGATGCTGCGCGCGCTGCGCGAACTGCTGGGCGCCTGAAGCTACCAGCGGCAGCCCTTGTCGCTGGCCGCGCCCAGCACCAGCGGCAGCGCGGCGACCAGGCCCTTGTCGGCATGGGCCTCGCGGCAGTCCTTGCGGGCGGCGTTCTCGATGCCTTCCTGCAGCTTGTTCTTGCGCTCCGGCGGATGCGGTATCAGCTGCAGCACGCCGCGCGAGCTGCGGCCCGAGACCTCGCCGCTGCGCGGCAGGTTCAGGTTCAGCTTGGGCGGCGGCGCGCTGGCCGGGGTCGAGGGCGGCGTCGCCACGTCCTGGCCGACGCGCGAGCCGGCGTCCGGCGCGCCGAGCAAGGACGGGGCCGGCACCGCGGGCAGCAGCGAGGGCGCGGGTTCGGCGGCCAGCGGCTGCAGGGCCTGCTGGTCGCGGCCGTGCTCCAGCGTCGCGCGCGAGGTCGATGAGGGCGTGGCGAACTGGGTCGGCCGCGGCGCCGGCAGGCTGGGCGCCTCCGGCAGGGCCTGCGGCCTCTCGTCCGGCACGCCGGCCAGCGGCGCGAGCGGCGCCGAGGTCTCGGCCGGCGCGACGCGGCTGGGCGAGGCGCTCGGCGCCGGCAGGGTCGAGGTGACCTGGGGCGGCAGCTCGGGCAAGGCCCGGCTCAAGGCCTCGGCCGGGGCCAGGGTCGGCGGCATGACGGCGCGGCTCGGCGCCAGCGGTTCCGGCATGGCCGCCGGCAGGCGCGGCGCGCGCGGTGCGGCCGGCAGGGCCTCGAGCGGCGCGGCAGCCGGCGCCGCCAGCCGCGGCAAGGCTTCGGCCGCGCGCTCGAGCGCGCGGCTCGGCGCCGGCAGCTCGGCCGTCACCTGCGGCGGCAGGCTGGGCGGCTGGGGCAAGGCCTCGACGGCCGGTGCGGCGCTGACGGCCGGCCGCGCCAGCTCCGGCAGCGGCCGCGGCGCATCGAGGCGGCTCGGCGCCGGCAGCTGCTGGGCGATGGGTGCGGCGGCCGCGGGCTCCTCCAGCAGGCGGCCGGTGTCCTGCTGATTCCATTGGCCCAGGCGGGCGGCGCCGGGCGTCTTCGGCAGCGCCTCGGCCTCCTCCCCCTCGCGCCGCACCGCGCCGCCGAAGCGTTCGCTCTTGGCTTCACCGACCGCGCCGACATTGCGCTGCGGGGCGACCGGTGCTTCGGCCGCCGGCGCGGGCCGCGGCGGGCCGGGGGTCTTGTCGGCGGCCTCGTCGCCGCGCAGGCGCACGCTGAGGCTGCCCCAGACGCCCTCGCCCGGCCGGGCGCTGCCGCCCGGCGTGTTGCCCAGCAGCAGGACCAGCCACACATGCAGCAGCAGCGCCAGCAGCAGGCATTGCTTCAGCCGGCGTTCGGGCAGGAGATCCAGGGAGGGGCCGGGCGTCGCGGCCGGTAGCGGGAGGGCGAAGGACACGCGCGCAGTGTCGCCCAGGCGCTTGCCGCGCTGCAACAAGCACCGGGCCGGGCTTTCACCAATGGCCCGGCCGCGACGCCGGGCATTGAATGATTCACGCCCGCCCACGGAGACAAACGCCATGGATCCCAGCAGCAAGCCGGCCGTTGACGACGAAACGGCGGTCAAGCGTTTCCGCAGCTTCGCCGAGTTCTACCCCTTCTATCTGGGCGAACATCGCAACCGGACCTGCCGGCGCCTGCATTTCCTCGGCTCCAGCCTGGCCCTGCTGTGTCTGGCCTGGGGGCTGGCCAGCGGTCGGCCGGTCTTTTTGCTCTACGGCCTGCTGTGCGGCTACGGCTGCGCCTGGATCGGCCACTTCATGTTCGAGAAGAACCGACCGGCCTCCTTCAAGCGCCCGCTCTACAGCTTCATCGGCGACTGGGTGATGTACAAGGACATCTGGACCGGCCGCATCCCCTTCTGATCACGCGGCCAGCAGCGGGCGCAGCTGCGTCAGCATGTCCTGGCTCATCGCGGCCAGGTCGTAGTCCAGCTTCCAGCCCCAGTCGGCGCGTGCGGCGCTGTCGTCGATGCGCTGCGGCCAGCTGGCGGCGATCGCCTGGCGGAAGTCGGGCGCGTAGTCGATCTGGAAGCCGGGGATGTGCTTCTTGATCTCTGCAGCGATTTCGGCGGGCGTGAAGCTGACGCCGGCCAGGTTGTAGCTGCCGCGCTGCCGAACAGCTTCAGCCGGCGCTTCCATCAGCTCGATGGTCGCGCGCAGCGCGTCGGGCATGTACATCATCGGCAAGGCCTGACCCTCTTCGAGGAAGCAGCTGTAGCGCCCGGCCTTCAACGCGCCGTGGAAGATGTCGATCGCGTAGTCGGTGGTGCCGCCGCCGGGCGGGGTCTTGTAGCTGATCAGGCCCGGGTAGCGCAGGCTGCGCACATCGACGCCATGCTTGGCGTGGTACCAGGCGCACCAGCGCTCGCCGGCCAGTTTGGAGATGCCGTAGATCGTGGTCGGATCCATCACCGTGGTCTGCGGCGTGTCGAGTGCCGGGGTGTTGGGACCGAAGGCGGCGATCGAGCTGGGCCAGAAGATCTTGTCCAGCTTCTGGGTGCGGGCCAGCTCCAGCACGTTCAGGAGGCCCTTCATGTTCAGATCCCAGGCCCACATCGGATGCTGCTCGCCGGTGGCCGACAGCGCGGCGGCCAGGTGGTAGATCTGGGTGATGCCATGGCGCTTGACGATGGCGGCCAGCGCGGCGGCATCGGTCACGTCCAGCATCTCGTGGCGCAGCGCCGGCACGCGGCCCTCGGGCGCCAGGTCGCTGGTGATGACGTTGGCATTGCCGTGGCGCGCCGCCAGCTCGACCGCCAGTTCGCTGCCGATCTGGCCGTTGGCGCCGATGATCAGGATCTTGGTGCTCATGTCTCGTCCCGCTGCTTACTTATGCTTTGATCAGACCCAGTTCGCGGCCGGCCTGGGCGAAGGCGGCGACGGCCTGCTCCAGATGCGCGCGCTCATGCACCGCCGAGAGCTGCACGCGGATGCGCGCCTGGCCCTTGGGCACGACCGGGAAGAAGAAGCCCACCGCATAGACGCCCAGCTCCAGGATGCGGGCACTGAGCTTCTGCGCGATCACCGCGTCATAGACCATGATGGGCACGATCGGGTGCGTGCCGGGCTTGATCTCGAAGCCGGCGGCCTGGATGGCTTCGCGGAAATAGGCGGTGTTGGCCTCCAGCTTGTCGCGCAGCGCGGTCGAGCCCTCCAGGATGTCCAGCACCGCGATCGAGGCGCCGACGATGCTGGGCGCGACGGTGTTGGAGAACAGATAGGGGCGCGAGCGCTGGCGCAGCAACTCGATCACCTCCTTGCGGCCGGTGGTGAAACCGCCGGAGGCGCCGCCCAGGGCCTTGCCCAGGGTGCCGGTGATGATGTCGACCTTGCCAAACACGCCGCGATGCTCATGCGTGCCGCGGCCGGTGGCGCCGAGGAAGCCGCTGGCATGGCATTCGTCGATGCCCAGCAGCGCACCATAGCGGTCGGTGATCTCGCGGATCTTGTCGAGCTGGGCGATGGTGCCGTCCATCGAGAACACGCCGTCGGTGAACACCAGGGTGTGGCGCGCGCCGGCCGCCTTGGCTTCCTGCAGCTTGGCCTCCAGGTCGGCCAGGTCGTTGTGCTTGTAGCGGAAACGCTTGGCCTTGCACAGGCGGATGCCGTCGATGATCGAGGCATGGTTCAGCTCGTCGCTGATGATCGCGTCCTGCTCGCCCAAGAGCGGCTCGAACAGGCCGCCGTTGGCGTCGAAGGCGGCGGCGTAGAGGATCGTGTCCTCGGTGCCGAGGAACCTGGCGATGCGCGCCTCCAGGGTCTTGTGCAGATCCTGCGTGCCGCAGATGAAGCGCACCGAGGAGAGGCCGTAGCCATGCGTGCGCAGCGCCTCATGCGCCGCTTCGATCACCTGCGGGTGCGAGGACAGGCCCAGGTAGTTGTTGGCGCAGAGATTGATCACCTCGCGGCCGTCGGCCGTCCTGACCACCGCGCCCTGGTGGCTGGTGATGACGCGTTCATTCTTGTAGAGCCCGGCCTCGCGGATACCGGCCAGTTCAGTCTGCAGATGGGCATAAAAATCGTCGCGGGTGCTCATGCTCGGCGCTCCTGGTGCACAATTCACTAAACAGAACGTAGTTCGATATATCGAACTTTTGTGCAGTATCTGAGAATTGCTTTTCACGGTCAAGCCGGAAGACACAGCTTTTTTACACGCCCCATGTCCGCCAATCTTTCCGACTCCACGCTGGAACCGCCCAAGGTCGGCGCCACCCTGCAGAACCTGCGCCAGGCCCAGGGCCTGTCGCTGGACGAGCTGTCGCGCCGCGCCGGCGTCAGCAAGTCGATGCTGTCGCAGATCGAGCGCAACCAGGCCAACCCGACGGTGGCCGTGGTCTGGCGCCTGGCCAATGCGCTGCGGGTGGAGATGTCGGAGCTGCTGAGCGGCGAGCGGCCGGCGGCGCCGGCGATCGAGACCGTGGCCTCGCATGCCACGCCCAGCCTGGCCAGCCCGGACGGGCTGTGCACCCTGCGCATCCTGGGCCCGATCGACCTGGCCGGGCAGTTCGAGTGGTACGAGCTGCTGGTGCAGCCCGGTGGCGCGCTGGAATCGGCCGCCCATGAGCCGGGCTCGCGCGAGCATCTGTCGGTGCTCAGCGGCAGCCTGGAGGTGACGGCCGGCGCGGTCAGCCAGACCCTGAAGGGCGGCGAGACCGCGCGCTACGCGGTGGACGGCCCGCACGCGATCCGCAACCGCGGCGGCGAGCCGGCGACGGCGCTACTGGTCGTCCTGCATCCCTAACAGCTCGGCCACCGAGCAACGTTCCCAGTCGCCATGGCGCCACAGCGGCGTCAGCGCGCCGCTGCGCTCGGCCAGCAGGGCCCGCAGCAGCGGCTCGGCGGGCGTCACATCGGGCGCCACCAGCAGCACCAGGCGCTGCGAACCGGCCTCCTCCAGCCGACCCAGCCAGTCCATCGCCAGCAGCGCGTCGAGCGAGGGCTCCAGCTGCAGCGGGTCGATGCGCAGGCGCAGGGCCAGGTCTTGCGCCGACAGGCCAGGCCGGCCGTTCTTCTGGCCGCACCAGAGCTCGCGGATCACCTCCAGCGCCAGCTCCAGCGGCAGGCCCGGTGCCTCGGGCCGGTGCAGCATCTTGCCGCCCAGCGCCGGAATGTTGGCCGCCAGCAGCGCGCCCAGCAGCATAATGACCCAGCCCAGGTACATCCAGATCAGGAAGATCGGTACGGTGGCGAAGGCGCCGTACAGGGTCGAGTAAGTCGGCACCTGCTTGACGTACCAGGCCAGCAGGCTCTTGGCCAGGTCGAAGGCGATCCCGACGAACAGGCCGCCGGCCAGCGCATGGCGCCAGCGCACATGGGTGTTGGGCACGTAATGGAACAGGCCCGCCACCGCGGCGCTCAGCACTACCAGCTCGACCCCGTTCAGCAGCACCGCCAGCCCGCCCGGCAGGCCGCTGACCAGGCCCTTGCCGGCCGAGACCGCATAGCCGGTCAGGGTCAGGCTGCCGCCCAGCAGCAGCGGCCCCAGGGTCAGCGCGGCCCAGTAGACCAGCACCCGCTGCACCATCGGCCGCGGGCGCTTGACGCGCCAGATCGTGTTCAGGGTGCGGTCGATCGTGAACATCAGGGTCAGCGCGGTCACCCCCAGCACCGCCAGGCCCACCAGGCCGAGCCGGTTCGCCTTGGCCGCGAACTGGGTCAGCGAGGCCAGCACCGGCCGCGCGATGTTTGGCGGGATCAGGCTCTGCAGAAAATACTTCTCCAGCGCCTGCTGGAAGCTGGAAAAGATCGGGAAGGCGGTGAACAGCGCCAGCATCACCGTCAGCAGCGGCACCAGCGAGATCAGGGTGGTGAAGGTCAGGCTGCCGGCGGTCTGGCCCAGGCGGGCCTCGGCGAAACGCAGGCGCAGGGTCTGCAGGGTGGCCAGCCAGGGCCAGTGCAGCAGGCGCTGCAGCAGCGTCTGCGGGCCGTCGGCATCGGAGGGACTCGAAACAATCATGCTGGCTATGATGCCAGCCATGTCCACCCCCTCCTCCGAAAACCCGGCATCGCCCCCGCTGCGCACCCGCGCCAGCGCGCCGGAAATGCTGTCGCGCAACCTGGCCCTGGTCGGCCTGATCGCCCTGTTCCTGCTGTGCCTGGCCTGGGAGCTGTGGCTCGCGCCGACCGGGCGCGGCACCTTGGGCGTCAAGGCGCTGCCGCTGCTGATCCCGATCGTCGGCCTGTGGCGCTACCGGCTCTACACCTTCCGCTGGCTCAGCCTGATGATCTGGCTCTATGTGGCCGAGGGCGCGGTGCGCGCCACCAGTGACCGCGGCCCTTCGGTGCCGCTGGCCTGGGCCGAGCTGGCGCTGTCCGGCCTGATCTTCACCGCCTGCGCGCTGCATGTGCGCCAGCGCCTCGCGGCCGCCAAGCAAGCATGAGCAGCAGCAACAACGATTTCCTGCAGGCGCTGCGGCAGCTGCTGGGCCCGGCCCAGGTGCGGGTCGGCGCCGACGCCGCCGCCTTCGAGCGCGACTGGCGCAAGCGCTACACCGGCCGCGCGCTGGCGGTGGCCCGCCCCGGCAGCACGGCCGAGGTGGCCGCGCTGCTGCGGCTGTGCGCCGCGCATCAGGTCGCCGTGGTGCCGCAGGGCGGCAACACCGGACTGGTCGGCGGCTCGACACCGGACGACAGCGGCACGCAGTTGCTGCTGAGCCTGGCACGCCTGAACCGCGTGCGCGAGATCGACGCGGCGAACCTGACGATGACGGTGGAGGCCGGCTGCGTGCTGCAGGCGGTGCAGGAGGCCGCCGCGGCGCAGGGTCTGCTGTTCCCGCTGAGCCTGGCGGCCGAGGGCAGTTGCACGATCGGCGGCAATCTGGCGACCAATGCCGGCGGCACCCAGGTGCTGTGCTACGGCAATACCCGCGAGCTGTGCCTGGGGCTGGAAGTGGTCACCGCGGCCGGCGAGGTCTGGAACGGCCTGTCGGGCCTGCGCAAGAACAACACCGGCTACGACCTGCGCAACCTCTTCGTCGGCAGCGAGGGCACCCTGGGCGTGATCACCGCCGCGACCCTGAAGCTCTACCCGCAGCCGCTGGCGCGCATGACCGCGCTGGCCGCCTGCGACAGCCTGGAGGCCGCGGTGGGCCTGCTGTCGCTGGCGCAGGCCCGCGCCGGCTCCGGGCTGACCGGCTTCGAGGTGATGAACGCCTTCTCGCTGTCCCTGGTGCGGCGCCATTTCCCGCAGCTGGTCCAGCCGCTGCCGCCCTCGCCCTGGACCGTGCTGCTGGAGCTGTCCGACAGCGAAAGCGAGGCCCATGCCCGCGCGCTGTTCGAGGGCCTGCTGGAGGCCGCGCTGGAACAGGGTCTGATCGCGGACGCGGCGGTGGCCGAGAGCCTGGAGCAGTCGCACGCGCTGTGGCATCTGCGCGAATCGATCCCGCTGGCGCAGAGCGAGGAAGGGCTCAATATCAAGCACGACATCGCCCTGCCCGTCTCGCGCATCCCGGCCTTCGTTACGCACACCGATGCCGCGCTGCAGGCCGCCTTCCCCGGCGTGCGCCTGGTCGACTTTGGCCATCTGGGCGACGGAAACCTGCACTACAACGTGCAGGCCCCCGAGGGGCAAGACCCGGCCCTGTTCCTGCGCGAGCGCGAGGCCGCGGTCAACGCCCTGGTGTTCGACGCGGTGCAGGCCCATGGCGGCTCGATCTCGGCCGAGCATGGCATCGGCCGCCTCAAGCGCGAGGAGCTGGCGCGGCGCGGCGACGCGACCGCGCTGGACCTGATGCGGGCCATAAAAAAGGCCCTGGATCCCCAGGGCCTGCTCAATCCGGGGCGGGTGCTCTAGCCCCGCGCCTTAATCCGCTCCCTGCGGCATCACCTTGCCGCCACCGCCGCGGCGGCGCTGGATCCAGCGCCAGCCGCCGCGCAGCAGGCGGAACACGAAGCGCAGCAGGGTCAGGAAGGCGATCATCTCCAGCATGCACAGCAGCACCGACACCCCGGTGTTCCAGCGGGCCTCGCGGCGCTTGAACTTCTCGATCAGGTGGTCGCGCATAATCTCGATGCTGTCGTAGAAGCTCGGCACCATCAAGAGGGTCAGGAAGGTCGAGGTGATCGTGCCGCCGATGATGGCCACGGCCATCGGGCGGTAGAACTCGCCGCCCTCACCCACGCCGATGGCCACCGGCAGCATGCCGGCGATCAGCGCGAAGGTGGTCATCAGGATCGGGCGAAAGCGCATGCGGCCCGCGTGCATCAGCGCCTCCTCGCGCGGCACGCCCCTGGCCTCCTCCTGGCGCGCCGCGTCCAGCAGCAGGATCGCGTTCTTCGCCACCAGACCGGCCAGCATGATGATGCCGATGAAGCTCATCAGGTTCAGCGTGCCCTTGGTCAGCAAGAGCGCGATCACCACGCCGATCAGCGACAGCGGTTGCGACAGCATCACGCCCAGTGGCGCGGTGAAGCTGCCGAACTGCATCACCAGGATCAGGTACATCAGGCCGATGCCGGAGATCAGCGCCACCAGCATCGCGCCGAACACCTCCTCCTGGTCCTTCGAGGCGCCGGCCAGCTTGATGCCATAGCCCTCGGGGAAGTTGATCGCCTTGGCCAGCTTCATCGCGTCGGCCGTCACCTCGCCCGAGGAGCGGCCCTGCGCATTGGCCGAGACCGCGATCATGCGCTTGCCGTCGGCATGCTGGATCTTGGCCGGGCCCTTGCCCATCGTGACGTCGGCGATCTGCTCCAGCGGCACCATCATGTTGCTGCCAGCCACCGTGATCGGCAGCCGCTCGATATTGCTCGCGTCGACGCGGTCCTCCGGCGCCAGGCGCACCGCCACGTCGCGGGTCTCGCCGCTGGGGTCGACCCAGTCGCCCACCTCGACGCCGGCGAAGGCGACGCGCAGCGCGGTGGCGGTGTCGCCGACCGAGATGCCCATCGCGTTGGCCAGGCCGCGGTTCAGTTCGATCTGCAATTCGTTCTGAGGGTCCTGCTCGGACAGGCCGACATCGACCGCGCCCGGCACCTGGCGCAGCTTGGCCATGTAGTCGTTGGTGATCTCCAGCAGCTTGCGCGAATCGCTGCCGTAGAAGCGGATCTGCACCGGCTTCTGCGCGCCGTTGTTCAGATCATCCAGCACCACGTACTCGGCGCCCACCAGGGTGCTGATGCGCTCGCGCAGGTCCTGCGCGATCTCGGCGGCGCTGCGACGGCGCTCGGTGCTCTTGCCCAGGTCGACATAGATGCGGCCACCGCTGACATTGACATAGCTGTTGGTCGCCTTGGTTTCGGGCAGCTGGCGTGCCAGCTTGGCCGCAGACTCCATCTTCAGCTTCGCGTATTCCAGGCTGGAGCTGGCGGGCGTGCGCACCTCGACGGCGATCGTGCCCGAGTCGGACGCCGGCAGGAAGCTGGTGCCACCGAACTTGGCCTGCAGCGCGATCGCCAGCACGAAGCTCGCCACCGCGAAGAAGGCCATCCAGCGCCGGTGATGCAGGGCCCAGGCGATCACCTGACCATAGCGGTCGGCCTGGCGGTCGAACCAGTCGTTGAAACGCTGCAGCAGCAGGGAGATGCCCTTCTTCGGCGCCTCATGATGCCCCGGCGGGTCGCCCCAGAAGGCCGACAACATCGGATCCAGGGTGAAGGAGATGAACAGGCTGACCAGCACCGAGGCCACGACGGTCAGGCCGAAGGGGCGGAACCATTCGCCCGAGATGCCCGGCATGAAGGCCACCGGCACGAACACCGCGACGATCGAGAAGGTGGTGGCGGCCACCGCCAGTCCGATCTCGGCCGTGCCGTTCAGCGCCGCGGTGACGCGGTCGGCGCCGCGCTCCATATGGCGCACGATGTTCTCGCGCACCACGATCGCATCGTCGATCAGCACCCCGATCGCCAGCGACAGGCCCAGCAGGCTCATGAAATTCAGCGTGAAGCCGCACAGCCAGACCGCGATGAAGGCCGCGATCACCGAGGTCGGCAGCGACAGCGCGGTGATCAGGGTCGAGCGCCAGCTGTTCAGGAACACATAGACGACCAGGATGGTCAGGCCGGCGCCGAACACCAGCGCATGGATCACGTTGTACAGGCTGTTCTCGGCATCCTTGCCGCCGTCCTGCGTGACCTCCAGCTTGGTTCCCTTGGGCAGGGTCTTGCCGATCTCCTCGACCAGCTTGCGGATCTCGTTGGCGACCGAGACCGTCGAGGCGTCGCGCGAGCGGGTCACCGACAGGCCGACATTGGGATGACCATTGCGCACGCTGACGCTGGTGCGCTCGGCGAAGGCGTCGCGGATGCTGGCCACCTGGCCCAGGCGCACCAGCTGCTCGCCCTGGCGCTTGACGACGATCTGCTCGAACTCGGCCGGCGACTCGATGCGGCCCAGCAGGCGGATGCTCTGGTCTTCCAGGGTGCCGCGCACCTTGCCGACCGGCGCGGTGGTGTTCTGCGCGCGCAGCGCGTTCACCACCTCGGTCACCGAGACATTGAACTCGCGCAGCTTCTGCGCATGCAGCAGCACCGAGAGCTCCCGCGTCAGCGAGCCGTTGACCGTGACGGTGGAGACGCCGGCCAGCGCGCGGAAGCGGTCGGCCAGCTGGTCCTCGGCCAGGCGCGAGATCTCGGCATGGGTCTGCGTATCGGACGAGAGCGCCAGCTGCATGATCGGCTCGGCCGCCGGATCCAGGCGCTGCAGCACCGGCTCGCGCATCTCGATCGGCAGCTTGTGCCGCACCGCGCTGATCGCGTTGCGGACCTCGTCGGCCGCCTCGATCATGTTCTTGTTGAAGTTGAAGATCAGCAGCAGCTGGGCATTGCCCTCGCTGGCGGTGGCACGCACCTCATCGACGCCGGAGATGCTCTGCAGCGACTTCTCGATGCGGTTGATGATCTCGCGCTCGGTGGTCTCCGGCGAGGCGCCGGGATAGTTGATGTTGACCACCATGATCGGCTGCTGCACGTCCGGGATCTGGTTGACGCGCAGCTTCTTGAGCGCCAGCAGCCCCAGGGCCATCAGCGCGATGATGATGACGATCGTCGCGATCGGTTTCTTGACGCTGAAATTGGATAAGAACATCGCTCAACCTCCGTTGCGGGCGGCGGAGGCGGCGGCCGGCGCGCTGGCGGCGGCGCGGGCCAGCTGCACCGGGCGGCCATCGGACAGGGCCGCGTTCAGGTGGCGCAGCACCTGGTCGCCCTGCTTCAGGCCGGTGTTGACCTGGTAGAGGCCCTGGCGCTCGTCGCGCTCGCCCAGCTTGATCGCGACCTTCGCCAGCTTGCCGTCCTTGACCGCCCAGGCGAAGGCTTGGTCGCCCTCGCGCTGGATCGCCGCGTCGGACAGCATCAGCGCGCTGACGCTCTGGCTCTGCACCCGGCCCTCGGCATAGAGGCCGGCCACGCCCGGCTGCTGCTCGCCGGCGAAGCCGACCAGCACCTCGACCTGGCGGGTCGTCGGGTTGGCGGCCGGCGCGATGCGGCGCACCTGGCCCTGGAAATCGGCCTGGGCATAGCCGTTGACCTTGAAGAACACGGTCTGGCCGAGCTTCAGCTCGGACATGCGGTCGGCCGATACCAGGCCCTCGAAGCGCATGCTGGCCGGGTCGATCACCTTGACCAGCTCCTTGCCGATCTGGGCCGAGTCGCCGGCCGAGACCTTGCGGTCGGAGACGATGCCGTCGAAGGGCGCGCGCGCCTCGGTGCGCTGCAGTTGCTGGCGCGCGGTGGCGGCGCGGGCCTTGGCCGCGACCAGCTCGCTCTGGGTGTTGTTGCGGCGGATCTCGGCATCCTCCATCGCCTGCAGCGAGCTCATGCCCTGGGCCTGCAGGGTCTTCATGCGCTGGTACTGGCGCTCGGCCTGCTCGAAGCTCTGGGTCGCGGCGCGGGTGGCCTCCTCGGCCGAGGACAGGCTCTCGCGGATCGCGCTGTCGTCCAGGCGCACCAGCAGGTCGCCGCGCTTGACGCGCTCGCCGTTCTCCTTGAGCACCTGCAGCACCACCGCCTGCACCTCGGCGCGCAGATCGGCGCGCTTCTCGGGCTGGATCGAGCCGGTGATCACCGGCCCGCTGGCGTACTGCGACAACCCCAGGGTCAGCACATCCTCCGGCGACACCTGCAGCGGCTTGAGCGCCACGGCCTTGGCCGCTTGGGCCTCGCCGGCCCCTTTTTCCGAGGGTTTGCCACAGGCGATCAGGGCACTGGCTACAGCGAGAACGAGCAAGCGATGGCGCATCGAGACTCCGCAGGATGTTGTTGGTCGAATCCGGGCATCTTGCCATGCGCACATGAAGAGCGGCACCCGCTTGCGACGAACGAAAGCCTCCGCCTGCTGAGCAGCAGAAACCGGGGATGAGCGGCGGGCCTTGCGACGCGGACCGCAGCTGCCGGGCCGCGGTAGAGCGCCTCCCCAGGAGAGTCCGGATGGCCAAGGTCGGGTTTGTGAAGCACGATGCGCCCCCGAGTCGCCCCAGGGCGTTGACACCCCAGACCACCGTTCCCGCAGGCAGCTCCCCTCCATGCTCAGTTCTCTTGTTTCCCGGAGCCTGCTGCAGGCCGCCTATCTGGCGGCGCTGCTCGTCATCCTGCTGGTGCTGAAGACCCATCCCGATCCGTTCTGGCGCGTCCTGTACCTGCTGCTCCTGCCGCCGCTGCTGCTGCTGGCGCGCTTTGCGCCATCGGCGCGCAACCGGGCCGGATGCGCGGGCGCCGCCGCCCTGCTGCTGCTGGGCGGCGGCCTGATCAGCCCGATGCCGGTGGATGCGATCGAGTCGGGCTTTCTGCTGCTGCCGCTGCTGTACCTGATGCTCTATCCCGGGCGCTGGCCGGCGCCGGTGCTGGCCCTGCTGCTGGTGCTGAGCTACTGGATCCACTCGCCGGCGGGCGACCATGCGGAGCTGCTGGAGGATGCGCTGGAGCTGCTGGTCATCACCGGCTTCGCCACCGTGATGAGCCATTACTACCTGCGCACCCGGCAGCAGATGGAGGACTACCGCAAGGACAGCCTGACCGACTACCTGACGCGCCTGCCGAATCGCCAGGCCTATGCGACGGCCCTGCACCAGCTGGACGCGCTGCCGCCCGAGGCGCGCCAGCAGCACGCCCTGCTGCTGGTCGACCTGGACAACTTCAAGCGCATCAACGATCTGTACGGTCACCAGCATGGCGACCTGCTGCTGCGCCAGTTTGCGCAGCGCCTGGAGGTCCTGCCGGCGGGCCGGGCCTACCGCATCGGCGGCGACGAGTTCGCCGTCCTGCTGCCCAGCGGCGGTGCGGCCAGCGCGACCGAGCTGGCGCGCTTCGTCCAGACCGCCTCGCGCGCGCCCTACCAGTTGCTGAACCGGCAGCTGGAGTCCAGCGTCAGCATCGGCGTGGCGCAATGCGACGCGCATTGCCAGCACAGCAGCCTCCTGGCGCGCAACGCCGATCTGGCGCTGTACCAGGCCAAGGCGCTCGGCAAGAACGAGACCGTGCATTACCACCCCGCCCTGCTCGGCGCCCGCGAGCTGCAGGACCGGCTGGAGCGCGATCTGCTGCCGGCGCTGGCCGCGGGCCAGTTCTTCCTGCTCTACCAGCCGCAGGTGGACCTGCGGACCCTGCGCATCACCGGGGCCGAGGCCCTGGTGCGCTGGCGGCATCCGGAGCTCGGCCTGATCTCGCCCGGCCGGTTCATCGCGCTGGCCGAGAGCACGCGCCAGATCATCCCGCTCGGCGCCTGGGTGCTGGAGCAGGCCTGCCGCCAGGCCCGCAGCTGGGCACAGGCCGGCGTGACGCTCAAGCTCTCGGTCAATATCTCGCCGGTGCAGCTGGAGCAGGAGCAGATGCTCGACGGCATCCGCAAGGCGCTGCGCGATGCGGCGCTGGCGCCGCAGCAGCTGCAGGTCGAGATCACCGAGACCAGCATGGTGGCCGACCTCGACAATGTGCAGCCCGCGCTGCAGCGCCTGCGCAGCGAAGGCGTGCAGGTGGCGGTCGACGACTTCGGCGTGGCCTACTCGTCGCTGAGCCAGCTGACCCGGCTGCCGCTCGATGTGCTGAAGATCGACAAGAGCTTCGTCGATCACTGCCACGAGAACCAGCCGGCACGCATGCTGGTGCGCACCATCATCCAGCTGGCCCACAACCTGCAACTGGGCGTGGTGGCCGAGGGGGTGGAGCAGGAGGCGCAGCGCCAGGTGCTGCTGGAGGAAGGCTGCGGCTTCGCGCAGGGCTATCTGTTCCATCGCCCGCTCGAGGCCGCGGCGCTCGGCGAACTGCTGCGTCAACAGCAGGGGCTGCCCGAGGCTTGAGGCGCTTACTGCAGGGTGCTTTTCAGCGGCTCGGGGAGCGCGATGATCTTGATGCCCTCTTCCGCCAGCGCCAGCGCATCGTCGCGGCTGGCGCGACCGCGGATCGCGCGTTCCTCGGATTCGCCGTAATGGATGCGACGGGCCTCCTCGGCGAAGCGCTCACCGACATCCTCGGTCTTGGCCAGCATCTGGCGCACCGCCTGCAAGGCGGCCTGCTGCAGCTGGCGGCGTTCGTCGGGCTGCGGCGCTGCGGGGGTCCTGTCCTCGCGCAACTTCGCAACATTCAGGCGCGGCGCGCTGGGCAGACGCTGCACCTCGCTGCTGGCGCAGACCGGGCAGGCGACCAGGCCGCGGCCCTGCTGCGATTCGAAATCATCGGCGGAGCCGAACCAGCCTTCGAAGCGGTGGCCCTGGCTGCAGCCGAGATTGAGGACGAGCATGGTGGAACGATTGTGGCGCGTGGCGCCTCAGGCCGCGGCTCGCCAGTCCAATGACCATGCGCCGGACTGCCAGCGCGACAGCCAGAGCAGGCCGATCAGGGTCTTGGCGTCGGTCAGCGAACCGCTGGCGGCCAGCGCGTCCAGCTCGGCCGGCGTGTGGGTCACGACGTCGAGGAACTCGCCCTCGTCGAGCTGGCGCTCGCCGGCGCGCAGGCCGCGGGCGAAGAAGATCTCGATGCCCTCGTCCGAATAGGCGATCGCGTTGTGCAGCACGCCGGCATGGGCCCATTCGGCGGCGCGGTAGCCGGTCTCCTCCAGCAGCTCGCGCTGGGCGCAGACCAGCCGGTCCTCGCCCGGGTCCAGCTTGCCGGCCGGGAACTCCAGCATCACCCGCTCCATCGGGTAGCGGTACTGGCGCTCCATCAGCAGGCGGCCGTCGTCGAGGATGGGCACGATCATCACCGCGCCGGGATGCCGGATGTACTCGCGCGCCGCCTCGCGGCCCGAGGGCAGGCGCACGCGGTCGCGCCGCACCTGCAGGAAATGGCCCTCGTAGACCGGCTCGGAATCGATCCGAGTCTCGCGCAGATGCAGCTCGTCGTCAGCCATGGCGATGGCGCTTCAGGTAACACCAGACAAAGCCGGGGAAACCCAGCGTGATGAACAGGCACAACCCGGCCGCATAGAACTCCCAGCCCTGCGGCTGGCGCTGGCCCAGGCGGGCTTCCAGCAGGAAGCCCAGGCCCAGGGTCAGCAGGGCCAGCAGCAGCAGTTCCAGCAGCCGCCAGCCGAAGACTTTGGGCTTGAGTTTCGGACCGACCAGCAGCAGCCGGTCGCTGAAGTACGGTGCGTTGGCCGCGATCAGCGCGACCAGCAGCACCAGCCAGACCGCGGCGGACTGATCCATCCGCCGTTTACGGGGCCAGCAGCTTGACGATGGCCTGGGCGCACATCGCCATCAGGCCGCCCGGCAGCAGGCCGAAGCCCAGCACCGCGACGCCGTTCAGCGACAGCACCGCGCGCACATCGGCGGGCGCCTGGATCGGCGCGGTGTCGGTGGGCTCGTCGAAGAACATCACCTTGATGACGCGCAGGTAGTAGAACGCGCCGACCAGGGACAGCAGCACCGCCACCACGGCCAGGCCGATATAGAACGGCACATTGGTCGCGATCACCGCCTGCAGCACCGACAGCTTGGCGTAGAAGCCGGCCGTCGGCGGGATGCCGGCGAGCGAGAACATGAAGATCGTCATCACCAGCGCATACCAGGGGCTGCGCTTGGCCAGGCCGGCCAGGTCCTTGATCTCCTCGGCCTCATGACCCTGGCGCGACAGCAGCAGGATGATGCCGAAGCTGCCCAGCGTGGTCAGCACATAGGTGACCGCGTAGAACAGCGCCGAGCTGTAGGCGTTGGCGGTCAGGTCCTTGCTGTCGCCGACGACGCCGGAGGCCAGGCTCAGCAGCATGAAGCCCATCTGCGCGATGGTCGAGTAGGCCAGCATGCGCTTCAGGTTGGTCTGGGCGATCGCGGCCAGGTTGCCGACGATCAGCGAGATCACCGCCAGCACCAGCAGCATCTGCTGCCAGTCGAAGGCCAGGCCCAGCATGCCCTCCACCAGCAGGCGGATCGTGATCGCGAACGAGGCCAGCTTCGGCGCGGCGCCGATCAGCAGGGTCATCACGGTCGGCGCGCCCTGGTAGACGTCGGGCACCCACATGTGGAAGGGCGCGGCACCCAGCTTGAAGGCCAGGCCGGCGACGACGAACACGACGCCGAACACCAGCACCGCCTTGTTCGGTGCGCCGGTGGCGATCACCTCGAACACGCGCGGGATGTCCAGCGAACCGGTGGCGCCGTACATCATCGACAGGCCGTAGAGCAGGAAGCCCGAGGCCAGCGCGCCCAGCACGAAGTACTTCATCGCCGCCTCGGTCGAGACCGCATGGTCGCGACGCAGGGCCACCAGGGCGTACAGCGACAGGCTCATCAGTTCCAGGCCGAGGTAGATGACCAGGAAGTTGTTGGCCTGCAGCATCACCATGATGCCCAGCAGGGAGAACAGCGACAGCGTGAACAGCTCGCCCTTCAGGATCTCGCGCACGCCGGCATAGGGGCGCGCATAGACCAGGGTGACCAGGGTGGCCGCGCAGGCGAAGAAGCCCAGCAGATGGCCCATCGGGTCGGAGACGATCATGCCCTGCATGCCGATCTCGGAGCGACCTTCATAGAAGTAGCTGAGGTGCATCGCACCGACCACCACCAGGGTCAGCTGGGTCAGCCAGTAGGTGGGGCGGCGCTGCTCGTCGGTGACCCACAGGTCGACCATGGCCACCACGCAGGCCATCACCAGCAGGACGATTTCGGGAAAGGCCGTGAGCCAGTTCATAGAGTTCATTGTTGACGGCCCTCGGCTTTAGGGAGCGACCAGCTTGGACTGGGCCACATGCTTGAGCAGCTCGGTGACCGACACATGCATCACGTCGGTGAAGGGCTTGGGATACAGGCCCATGTAGAGCACGGCCACGGCCAGCAAGGCGAGCATCAGGAACTCGCGGGCATTGATGTCCTGCAGCTGGCGCACGTTGTCGTTGGTCACCGCGCCGAAGTAGACGCGCTTGTACATCCACAGCGTGTAGGCGGCGCCGAAGATCAGCGCGGTGGCGGAGATAGCGCCAAGCCAGAAGTTGTACTTCACCGTGCCCAGGATCACCATCCACTCGCCGACGAAGCCGGCGGTGGCGGGCAGACCGCAGTTGGCCATCGCGAACAGCAGCGCGAAGGCGGCGAACTTGGGCATGGTGTTGACCACGCCGCCATAGGCCGAGATCTCACGCGAATGCACGCGGTCGTACAGCACGCCGATGCACAGGAACATCGCGCCGGAGACGAAGCCGTGCGAGATCATCTGCACCAGGCCGCCGGAGACGCCCAGCTCGTTGAAGACGAAGAAGCCCAGGGTCACGAAGCCCATGTGGGCGACCGACGAATAGGCCACCAGCTTCTTCATGTCCTGCTGCACCAGGGCGACCAGGCCCACGTACACGACGGCGATCAGCGACAGCGCGATGATGACCCAGGCGTACTCGCGCGCGGCGTCCGGCGCGATCGGCATCGAGAAGCGCAGGAAGCCGTAGGCGCCCAGCTTCAGCATGATCGCGGCCAGCACGACGGAACCGCCGGTCGGCGCTTCCACGTGGGCGTCCGGCAGCCAGGTGTGCACCGGCCACATCGGCACCTTCACCGCGAAGGCCGCGAAGAAGGCGAAGAACAGCAGGGTCTGGGCCGACAGCGGCAGCGGCAGCTGGTGCCAGCTCAGGATGTCGAAGCTGCCGCCGGACTTCAGGTACAGGTACAGCAGCGCGATCAGCATCAGCAGCGAGCCGGCCAGCGTGTACAGGAAGAACTTGAAGGCCGCGTAGACACGGCGCGGGCCGCCCCAGACGCCGATGATGATGTACATCGGGATCAGGGTCGCCTCGAAGAAGACGTAGAACAGCAGGCCGTCCAGCGCCGAGAACACGCCGATCATCAGACCGGACAGCACCAGGAAGGCGCCCATGTACTGGTTGACGCGGTACTCGATCACCTCCCAGGCCGCGATCACCACGATGATGGTGATGAAGGCGGTCAGCGGCACGAACCACATCGAGATGCCGTCGACACCCAGGTGGTAGAACACATTGAAGCGTTCGATCCAGGCCTGCTTCTCGACGAACTGCATGCCGACCAGCGCGGTATCGAAACCGGTGATCAGCGGCAGGGTGACCAGGAAACTGACGACCGAGGCCACCAGCGCCAGCCAGCGCACGGTGTTGGCCTGTTCGTCACGACCCAGGGCCAGCAGCAGCAGACCGCAGGCGATGGGCAACCAAATGGCAAGACTTAGCAACATTCTTGTTCTCCGCCCTCGACTCAGAAGCCCGCCAGGGCCTTGAATTGGGGCCCGATATAAGGCCAGAGCTTCCAGGTCATCAGACCGATCACGCCCAGGATCATCACCAGCGCGTACCAGTACAGGTGGCCGGTCTGGACACGGCGCACGATCGCGGCGATGCCGCCGATGCCACGCGCCGAGCCGTTGATCAGCACACCGTCGATCACGCCCTGGTCGCCCACCTTCCAGGCCACCAGGCCCAGGCCGCGGGCCAGCTTGGCCAGGATGTTTTCGTTGATCCAGTCCATGAAGTACTTGTTCTCCAGGATCACGACCAGTGGACGCAGCACCTTCGCCAGGGTCGCGGGGATCGCGGGCCAGACCATGTAGAACAGGTAGGCGGTCACGACACCGGCCAAGGCCAGCCAGAACGGCGCGGTCTGCAGGCCGTGCAGCGCCATCGCGCCGGCGCCATGGAACATCTCGCGCAGCTCGGTCATCGCATGGTGCGCGCCGTGGTTGACGAAGATCGAATCCTTGAAGAAATCGCCGAACAGCATCGGCTGGATCGCCAGGAAGCCGATCACGACCGAGGGGATCGCCAGCAGCACCAGCGGCGCGGTCACGACCCAGGGCGACTCGTGCGGCACGTGTGGCTCATGGTGGTGATCATCGTCGTGATGGTCATGCTCGCCCGGGAAGGGCTTGTGGCGGAAATGCTCCTTGCCATGGAAGACCAGGAAGTACATCCGGAAGCTGTAGAAGGCGGTCACGAACACGCCGGCCAGCACCGCGAAGCCCGCGAAACCGGCGCCCGGCAGATGGCTGGCGTGCACGGCCTCGATGATCGAGTCCTTCGAGTAGAAGCCCGAGAACAGCGGCGTGCCGATCAGGGCCAGCGAACCCAAGAGCGAGGTGATCCAGGTGATGGGCATGTACTTGCGCAGGCCGCCCATGTTGCGGATGTCCTGGTCATGGTGCATGCCGATGATCACCGAGCCGGCGCCGAGGAACAGCAGGGCCTTGAAGAAGGCATGCGTCATCAGGTGGAACACGGCGACCGAGTAGGCCGAGACGCCCAGCGCCACGGTCATGTAGCCCAGCTGCGACAGGGTCGAGTAGGCGACGACGCGCTTGATGTCGTTCTGGATGATGCCCATGAAGCCCATGAACAGGGCCGTGATCGCACCGATCACCAGGATGAAGTTCAGCGCGGTGTCCGACAGCTCGAACAGCGGCGACATGCGGGCCACCATGAAGATGCCGGCGGTCACCATGGTCGCGGCGTGGATCAGCGCGGAGATCGGGGTCGGGCCCTCCATCGAATCCGGCAGCCAGACATGCAGCGGGAACTGGGCGGACTTGCCCATCGCGCCGATGAACAGGCAGATGCAGGCCACGCTCAGCATCATCCAGTCGCCGCCCCACAGCGGCGAGGGGAAGGCGATCTTGGACAGCTCGTCGGCCTTGGCGAAGGTCTCGGTGTAGTTCAGCGAACCGCCGTAGGCCACCAGCAGGCCGATGCCCAGGATGAAACCGAAGTCGCCGACCCGGTTCACCAGGAAGGCCTTCATATTGGCGAAGATCGCCGTCGGCTTGGTGTACCAGAAGCCGATCAGCAGATACGACACCAGGCCCACCGCCTCCCAGCCGAAGAACAGCTGCAGCATGTTGTTGCTCATCACGAGCATCAGCATGGAGAAGGTGAACAGCGAGATGTAGCTGAAGAAGCGCTGGTAGCCCGGGTCCTCTTCCATGTAGCCGATGGTGTAGATATGCACCATCAGCGACACGAAGGTCACCACCACCATCATCATCGCGGTCAGGCCGTCGACCAGGAAGCCGACCTCCATCTTCAGGCCGCCCAGCACCATCCATTCGTAGATGGTCTCGTTGAAGCGGGCGCCGTCCACGGCGACCGACTTCAGCACCATGGCCGAGATGATGAAGGCGATCAGCACGCCCAGGATCGTGACGGTGTGGGCGCCGCGGCGGCCCACCTGCTTGCCGAACAGGCCGGCCACGATGGCGCCGACCAGGGGTGCCAGCGGCACCGCCAGCAGCATGTTCTGAGAAAGTGTTGCAGACATCTTGATGCGTCCTGTTCCTTTAGCCCTTGAGCTGGTCCAGCTCTTCCACGTTGATCGTGGCGCGGTTGCGGAACAGCACGACCAGGATGGCCAGGCCGATGGCCGACTCGGCCGCGGCCACGGTCAGGATGAAGAACACGAAGACCTGACCCGCCATGTCACCCAGGTAATGGGAGAAGGCGATGAAGTTCATGTTGACCGCCAGCAGCATCAGCTCGATGGCCATCAGCAGCACGATCAGGTTCTTGCGGTTCAGGAAAATGCCGATCACCGACAGCGCGAACAGGATCGCGCCCAGCGTCAGGAAATGTCCCAGGGTCAGCGCGGCCATCTCAAGCGCCTCCTTGCGTGTTGTTCTCGGCGGCGGGTTGGGCCGGCACCTCGATGGTGGGCTGCATCTTGACGATGCGCAGGCGGTCGCCCTTCTTGACCCGGACCTGCTCGGAGGGGTTCTGGTAGCGCGAGTCCTTGCGCTGGCGCAGGGTCAGCGCGATCGCCGCGATGATGGCCACCAGCAGCAGCACCGCCGCGATCTGCAGCGGATACAGGTAATGCGTGTAGATGTCGATGCCGAGCAGCTTGGTGTTGCCCATCTTGACCGCTTCGGCCGAGAGCTCGGGCGCCTCGCTGACGCGGAAGCCGCCCATCAGCACCGCGGCCATCTCCAGCGCGATCAGCGCGCCGACCAGGCCGGCCAGCGGCAGGTGCTTCCAGAAGCCCTCGCGCACATTGTCGGAGTTGATGTCCAGCATCATCACGACGAACAGGAACAGCACCATCACCGCGCCGATATAGACCAGCACCAGGGCGATGGAGAGGAACTCGGCCTTCAGCAGCATCCAGATGCAGGCTGCATTGAAGAAGGCGAGGATCAGGAACAGGGCGGCGTGCACGGTGCTGCGTGCCGTGATCACACGGAACGAGGCGCCGAGCAGCACGGCCGAGAAGACATAGAAAAGCGCGGTGATGGTATCCATGCGGTTCCAGCAAACACGTGGTCTCGTCCTTGAGTCGTCCGCCGGGCCGTCAAGATTTGATCTTTGACGACTCTTGCAGATGGGTGGCGGCACCGCCGCTGCTCATCTGCGTCCCCCAGGGGGACCGGCCGGGTACTCCCGGACGAGGGGTCAACGATATTTGGCGTCGGCCTCCTTGGTGGCTGCGATTTCTTGTTCGTAGCGGTCGCCGACGGCCAGCAGCATGTCCTTGGTGAAGTACAGGTCGCCGCGTTTTTCGCCGTGGTATTCGAAGATGTTGGTTTCGACGATCGAGTCCACCGGGCAGCTTTCCTCGCAGAAGCCGCAGAAGATGCACTTGGTCAGGTCGATGTCGTAGCGCGTGGTGCGGCGCGAACCGTCGGCACGCACGTCGGACTCGATCGTGATCGCCATCGCCGGGCAGACCGCCTCGCAGAGCTTGCAGGCGATGCAGCGCTCCTCGCCGTTGTCATAGCGGCGCAGCGCGTGCAGACCGCGGAAGCGCGGCGACAGCGGCGTCTTCTCCTCGGGGAACTGCACCGTGATGTTGCGCGACAGGAAATGCCGGCCGGTCAGGGCCATGCCCTTGAACAGCTCGGTGAGCATGAAGCTCTTGACGAAATCTTTCAGCATCGCTTCTTCTCTTACTTCCAGATATTGAAGGGCGACTGGATCCACAGACCGACCACCACCAGCCAGACCAGGGTCACGGGGATGAAGATCTTCCAGCCCAGACGCATGATCTGGTCATAACGGAAACGCGGGAACGTGCAGCGCACCCACAGGAACAGGGTCACGACGAAGAAGGTCTTGCCGAACAGCCAGGCCCAGTTCCAGAACGCCATCGTGTTCTGGATGAACTGCGGCGTCTCCATGCCCAGCAGGCTCCAGGAGATCGGCGCGCTCCAGCCGCCCAGGAACATGATGACGGCCAGCGCCGACACCAGGATCATGTTGGCGTACTCGGCCAGGAAGAACATCGCGAAGGACATGCCCGAGTACTCGATCATGTGGCCGGCCACGATTTCCGACTCGCCTTCCACCACGTCGAAGGGGTGGCGGTTCGTCTCGGCCAGGCCGGAGATGAAGTACACGATGAACACCGGCAGCAGCGGCAGCCAGTTCCAGGACAGGAAGTTCAGGCCCATCGAGGCGAAGATGCCCGCTTCCTGCGACTGCACCACCGTCGTCATGTTCAGGCTGCCGGTCACCATCAGCACGACCACCAGCGCAAAGCCCATCGCGATCTCGTAGGAGACCATCTGGGCCGAGGCGCGCAGCGCGCCCAGGAACGCGTACTTCGAGTTGGACGCCCAGCCGGCGATGATCACGCCGTAGACCTCCAGCGACATGATCGCCATGATGAACAGCAGGCCGGCGTTGATGTTCGCGACCGCGGTCTCGGGGCCGAAGGGCACGACGGCCCAGGCGGCCAGCGCCGGCATGATGGTCAGCACCGGGCCGAGGAAGAACAGGCCCTTGTTGGCGGCCGTCGGGCGGATGATCTCCTTGAAGATCAGCTTCACCGCATCGGCGATCGGGGTCAGCAGGCCGTAGGGGCCGACGCGGTTCGGGCCCGGGCGGATCTGCGACCAGCCGATGGCCTTGCGCTCCCACAGGGTCAGGTAGGCGACGCAAATCATCAGCGGCGCGACCACCGCGATGATCTTCATCAGGCTCCAGACCAGGGGCCAGATGCCGCCCAGCAGGGATGCGCCGGAGGTGTAGAGGGTATCGATCATGATGGTGTTCGCGTCCTCAGGCCTTGCTCACGGTCAGGGTGCCGAACAGGGCACCGAGGGCGGCGGTCTCGGCCAGACCGGCCGGCACGCGCACGACATTGGCGGGCAGGCCCGGTTCCAGCCTGGCGTTCAGCTCGGCGGCGCCGGCGCCGTCCTGGGTGATGCGCACGCGCGCGCCCTTCTCCGCCAGACCGAGCTGCTCCCACAGCGCGCTCGGGATGCCGGCGGCGGCGGCCTGACGGCCATCGGCGGTCAGCTGCAGCGACGAGGCCTGGCGCACCAGCGCGTCGGCGGCATAGATCGGCAGCGAACCCAGGCGCTCGACGCCAGCGGCGGCGACACCGTTCAACTGCACCGCGGCCGAGGAGGCGTTGGACAGGCGGGCCGACAGGTCGGCGGCGTCGACGCCCAGCGCCTCGGCCTTGACCTGCTCCGAGCTTTCCTGCGCGAAGCCGTCCAGCCCCAGCAGATTGCCCAGCACACGCAGGATCTTCCAGCCCGGGCGGGTCTCGGCGCGCGGCTTGACGACGCCGACGAAGCTCTGGGCGCGGCCCTCGGCATTGACGAAGGTGCCCGAGGTCTCGGTGAACGGTGCGGTCGGCAGCAGCACGTCGGCGTATTCCAGACCGGTCTTGAAGGGGCTCAGCACGACCACCATCTCGGCGGCGGCCAGGGCCTTGGCCGCGGCGGCGGCATTGGCGCCGTCCAGCACCGGATCGGTGTTCAGCAGCAGAACAGCCTTCAGGCTCTCGCCGCCCAGCATCTGGCCGGCGTTCAGGCCACCGGCTTGCGGCAGCGCGCCGACCAGCTGCGCGCCGACGGTGTTGGCGGCCTCGGTCAGGTAGCCGACCGTGGCGCCGGTCTGCGCGGCGATCCAGTTGGCCAGGCTCAGGAGGCTGGCGGCCTGCGGGTGCTGCGCGGCGGCGTTGCCCAGCAGCACGGCCTTCTTCTGGCCGGACAGCAGCGCGGCGGCGATCGCCTTGGCGGCGCCGGTCGCGTTGCCGGCGGCGGGTGCTGTGGCGCCGGTCGAGGCGGCGATGGCGGCGGCCACATCGGCCAGGCCCTGCACCCAGGCGCTCGGCGCCAGGGTGACGCGGGTGGCGACGGGCATCAGCCAGCTGTCATCGCTGCCGCCCAGTGCGACGATCTGCGCGCCGCGGCGGGCGGCCTGGCGCAGACGCTGCGCGAACAGCGGGTGATCCTTGCGCAGCTGCGAGCCGATCACGAAGGCGCGGTCCAGCTCGGACAGCGCGGCGATCGAGCTGCCCAGCCACTGGGCTTTGCCGGCCTCGGCCACATTGCCGAAATCGGCGTGGCGCAGGCGGTGGTCGATGTTCTGGCTGCCCAGACCGCGCACCAGCTTGGCCAGCAGGTGCAGCTCCTCGACGGTGCTGTGGGCCGAACCCAGCGCGCCGATCGCGGCCGCGCCATGGTCGCTCTTGATGCCCTTCAGGCCGTTGGCCACATATTCCAGCGCGGTGGTCCAGTCGACGGCCTTCCAGGCACCGCCCTGCTTGATCATCGGCTGGTTGATGCGGGCGTCGCTGTTCAGGGCCTCGTAGGAGAAGCGGTCGCGGTCGGCGATCCAGCACTCGTTGACGGCCTCGTTCTCCTGCGGCACGACGCGCATCACCTCGTTGCCCTTGACCTGCACGATCAGGTTGGCGCCGGTGGAGTCATGCGGCGAGACGCTCTTGCGGCGCGACAGCTCCCAGGTGCGGGCGCTGTAGCGGAAGGGCTTGCTGGTCAGCGCGCCGACCGGGCAGATGTCGATCATATTGCCCGACAGCTCGGAATCGACGGTGCGGCCGACGAAGGTCTGGATCTCGCTGTGCTCGCCGCGGTGCGCCATGCCCAGCTCCATCTGGCCGGAGATCTCCTGGCCGAAACGGACGCAACGGGTGCAATGGATGCAACGGCTCATCTCCTCCATGGAGATCAGCGGGCCGACGTTCTTGTGGAACACCACGCGCTTCTCTTCCGAGTAGCGCGACTTGCCGCCACCGTAGCCGACGGCCAGATCCTGCAGCTGGCACTCGCCGCCCTGGTCGCAGATCGGGCAATCCAGCGGGTGGTTGATCAGCAGGAACTCCATCACGCCCTGCTGGGCCTTGATGGCTTTCTCGCTCTTGGTGCGCACGATCATGCCCTGCGTCACCGGCGTGGCGCAGGCCGGCATCGGCTTGGGCGCCTTCTCCACGTCCACCAGGCACATGCGGCAGTTGGCGGCGATGGAGAGCTTCTTGTGGTAGCAGAAGTGGGGGATGTAGGTGCCGGCCTTCTCGGCGGCATGCATCACCATGCTGCCTTCCTTGACCTCTACCTTCTTGCCGTCGAGTTCGATTTCAACCATGTTCTGTCCTGGCTCGCTCAAGCCGCCTTGGCGGTCTGCGCGGGGGTCTTCTGCGCCTGTTCGATCATCTGCACGAACTCGTGCTTGAAGTGCTTGATCATCGCCCGCACCGGCATCGCGGCCGCGTCACCCAGCGCGCAGATGGTACGGCCCTGGATGTTGTCGGCCACCGAGTTCAGCAGGTCGAGATCCTCTGCCCTGCCCTGCCCGTGGGCGATGCGCTCGATCACGCGGTGCATCCAGCCCGTGCCTTCACGGCAGGGCGTGCACTGGCCGCAGGACTCGTGGGCGTAGAAGTAGGACAGGCGCAGCAGGCTGTTGACCATGCAGCGCGAATCGTCCATCACGATCACCGCGCCGGAACCCAGCATCGAGCCGGCCTTGGCGATCGAGTCATAGTCCATCGTGCAGGCCATCATCACGTCGGCCGGCAGCACCGGGGCCGAGGAGCCGCCGGGGATCACCGCCTTCAGCTTGCGGCCGGTGCGCACGCCGCCGGCCAGCTCGAGCAGCTTCTCGAAGGGCGTGCCCAGCGGAACCTCGTAGTTGCCGGGCTTGTTGACGTCGCCGGAGACCGAGAAGATCTTGGTGCCGCCGTTGTTGGGCTTGCCGATCTCCAGATAGGGCTGGCCGCCGTTGCGGATGATCCAGGGCACCGCGGCGAAGGTCTCGGTGTTGTTGATCGTGGTGGGCTTGCCGTACAGGCCGAAGCTGGCCGGGAACGGCGGCTTGAAGCGCGGCTGGCCCTTCTTGCCTTCCAGCGATTCCAGCAACGCGGTTTCCTCGCCGCAGATGTAGGCGCCGAAGCCATGGTGGCCGTGCAGCTGGAAGCTGAAGTCCGAGCCGAGGATCTTGTCGCCCAGGAAGCCGGCGGCGCGCGCCTCTTCCAGCGCGGCCTCGAAGCGCTCGTAGACCTCGAAGATCTCGCCGTGGATGTAGTTGTAGCCGACCTTGATACCCATCGCGAACGCCGCGATCGCCATGCCTTCGATGACGATGTGCGGGTTGAACATCAGGATGTCGCGGTCCTTGCAGGTACCGGGCTCGCCCTCGTCCGAGTTGCAGACCAGGTACTTCTGGCCCGGGAACTGGCGCGGCATGAAGCTCCACTTCAGGCCCGTGGGGAAGCCGGCGCCGCCGCGGCCGCGCAGACCCGAGGCCTTGACCTCGGCGATCACCTGATCGGGCGTCAGCGGCGCGCCGTCGGCGGTGCCCTCGCCCTTCAGGATCTTCTTCAGCGCCTGGTAGCCACCGCGCGCGATGTAGTCCTGGATGCCCCAGTTCTTGCCGTCCAGATCGGCATAGATCTGCGCACCGATATGGCGGTCATGGAAACAGGTCTCGGCCCCGGTGGCCTGGAATTTGGAAAGGTCCAGCATGCTTCCCATCCCTCAGTTCTTGGCCGCGGCGTGGGCACGCAGCGTGTCGACCAGTTCGTCCAGGCGCTGCTCGCTCATGAAGCTGCACATCTGGCGGTCGTTGACCAGCATCACCGGCGCGTCGGCGCAGGCCCCCAGGCATTCACTCTTCTGCACGGTGAACAGGCCGTCGGCCGTCGTGCCGCCCGCCTCCACACCCAGCTTGTGGCAGAGGTGGTCCAGCGCGGTCTGGCCGTCGCGCAGCTGGCAGGGCAGGTTCGCGCAGACGTTCAGCTTGAACTTGCCCAGCTGGCGCTGGTTGTACATGTTGTAAAAGGTCGTGACCTCGTAGACCGCGATCGCGGGCATGCCCAGATACGAGGCGATCACGTCCTCGGCCGCGCGCGAGACGAAGCCCTCTTCCTGCTGCACGATCGAGAGGCAGGCCATCACGGCGGACTGGGCCTGCTCCGCCGGGTACTTGGCCACTTCGCGGGCGAAGCGGGCCGCGGTGGCCTCGCTCAGAACATATTCGCTGGTGTTGCTGCTCATCGGTCGCTCAACGGTCAATCTCGCCGAAAACAATGTCCATCGTGCCGATCACGGCCACGGCGTCGGCAATCATGTGGCCCTTGGCCATCTCGTCCAGCGCCGCCAGATGGGCGAAACCGGGCGCGCGGATCTTCAGGCGATAGGGCTTGTTGGCGCCGTCGCTGACGATGTAGATGCCGAACTCGCCCTTCGGGTGCTCGACCGCCGCATAGGCCTCGCCCTCGGGGACGCGGAAACCTTCGGTGAAGAGCTTGAAATGGTGGATCAGCTCCTCCATGTTCGACTTCATGTCGACACGGGCGGGCGGTGCCACCTTGTGGTTGTCGGTGATGACCGGGCCGGGGTTCTTGCGCAGCCAGTCCACGCATTGCTTGATGATGCGGTTGGACTGGCGCATTTCCTCGACGCGCACCACATAGCGGTCATAGGTGTCGCCCTGGGTACCGACCGGCACGTCGAAGTCCATCTTGTCGTAGACGTCGTAGGGCTGGGTCTTGCGCAGGTCCCAGGCGATGCCCGAGCCGCGCAGCATCGGGCCGGTGAAGCCCAGGTTCAGCGCGCGCTCCGGCGAGACGACGCCGATGCCGACGGTGCGCTGCTTCCAGATGCGGTTGTCGGTCAGCAGGGTCTCGTAGTCGTCGACGTTCTTCGGGAAGCGCTTGCAGAAGTCGTCGATGAAGTCCAGCAACGAGCCCTGGCGGTTCTCGTTGAGCTGGGCGATCGCCTTGGCGTTCTTGATCTTGCTGACCTTGTACTGCGGCATCGTGTCCGGCAGGTCGCGGTAGACGCCGCCCGGACGGAAGTAGGCCGCGTGCATGCGCGCGCCCGACACCGCCTCGTACATGTCGAACAGATCCTCGCGCTCGCGGAACGCGTAGATCAGGATGTTCATCGCGCCGCAGTCGAGGCCGTGCGCACCGATCCACATCAGGTGGTTCAGCAGGCGGGTGATCTCGCCGAACATCACGCGGATGTACTGCGCGCGCAGCGGCACTTCCAGTCCCAGCATCTTCTCGATGGCCAGGCAGTAGGCATGCTCGTTGGACATCATCGACACATAGTCGAGGCGGTCCATATAGGGCAGCGACTGGATGAAGGTCTTGCTCTCGGCCAGCTTCTCGGTGGCACGGTGCAGCAGGCCAATGTGAGGATCCGCGCGCTGGATGACTTCGCCGTCCAGCTCCAGCACCAGGCGCAGCACGCCGTGGGCGGCCGGATGTTGCGGGCCGAAGTTGAGGGTGTAGTTCTTGATCTCGGCCATGTTTACAGCCCGCCGTAGTTGTCTTCGCGGATGACGCGCGGCGTGATCTCACGCGGCTCGATCGTCACCGGCTGGTAGATCACGCGCTTTTGCTCGGCGTCGTAGCGCATTTCGACATGGCCCGACACCGGGAAGTCCTTGCGCATCGGATGGCCGATGAAACCGTAGTCGGTCAGGATGCGACGCAGGTCCTCGTGACCGTCGAACAGGATGCCGTACAGGTCGAAGGCCTCGCGCTCGAACCAGTTGGCCGAGTTCCAGACCGGGGTGACCGAGGCGATCTGCGGCAGGTCGTCGTCGGGCGTGAAGACCTTCAG
This sequence comes from Roseateles sp. DAIF2, assembly GCF_015624425.1. NCBI lineage: Bacteria > Pseudomonadati > Pseudomonadota > Betaproteobacteria > Burkholderiales > Sphaerotilaceae > Roseateles > Roseateles sp. DAIF2. The sequence goes on from NZ_CP049919.1 coordinate 3,471,206, forward strand.
GCGCAGGCGCCAGTTCTTGCTCACCGACAGCAGGTGCGAGGCCACCGCGAAGCGCGGGCCTTCGGCCTGCGGGCTGGCGCCGTTGCCGTAGTCGCTGTAGTCCAGGCCGCACAGGTCGATCAGCTGCTCGAACTTCAGGTCGGCATGGTCGCGCAGGGTCTGCGCAACGCCGAAGTAGTCGGCGGCGTTCACGCGCAGCGTGAGCTCGCCCAGTTCGCGCTTCAGTTCAACAATCTTGTCGCCGAGAACGGCTTGCAGGGCCGCCTGCAGGGTGTCGAGTTTGATGCTCATGGGTGCTCAGCGGGCGATGGTGTTCTCGCGACGGATCTTGGCCTGCAGCTGCAGGATGCCGTACAGCAGCGCCTCGGCGGTGGGCGGACAGCCCGGCACGTAGACGTCCACCGGCACGATGCGGTCGCAGCCGCGCACCACCGAGTAGCTGTAGTGGTAGTAGCCGCCGCCGTTGGCACAAGAGCCCATCGACAGCACCCAGCGCGGCTCGGCCATCTGGTCATAGACCTTGCGCAGTGCCGGCGCCATCTTGTTGCACAAGGTGCCGGCCACGATCATCAGATCGGACTGCCGCGGACTGGGCCGGAACAGCATGCCGAAGCGGTCGATGTCATAGCGCGCCGCACCGGCATGCATCATCTCGACCGCACAGCAGGCCAGACCAAAGGTCATCGGCCACAGAGAACCGGTCTTGGACCAGTTGATCAGCTTGTCGACCGAGGTGGTGACAAAGCCTTCCTTCAAAACGCCTTCGATACCCATGGAATATGCCTTCGGGTTTTATTCCCAGTCCAGGGCGCCTTTTTTCCACTCGTAGGCAAAGCCCACGACCAGAATGCCCAGGAAAATCATCATGGCCCAGAAACCGGTTGCGCCAATTTCACGCAACGCCACCGCCCACGGGAAGAGGAAGGCGATTTCCAGGTCGAACAAAATGAAGAGAATGGCGACGAGGTAATAGCGCACATCGAATTTCATGCGCGCGTCTTCAAAGGCCTCGAAGCCGCATTCGTAGGGGGAGTTCTTGGCCTGATCCGGCCGATTCGGGCCCAGCAGGAAGCCCAGAACCTGAGGCGCCACCCCGACACCCGCGCCGACCAGAATGAAGAGGATGACGGGCAGGTACTGTTCCAGATTCATGGCGAGTGCTCAGTTATCGAGAATGAATCGCATTTGACTTTCGCCAAAAGCTACGGGCGCGCCGTCGGCGACTCATGTCGCTTACGGAACGCGCCCGCCTTGTCCCCCGCAGCACCGAGGTGCTGCAACAGGGCGCACCGGCCAGCCACCTGCCCCTCCGGGATTCAGATGCCGTTGCCAGCCGATTATTGTTCTGGTGCCGTCGGCGAGACTCGAACTCGCACAGCTTTCGCCACTACCCCCTCAAGATAGCGTGTCTACCAATTTCACCACGACGGCTTGTTATGCACACTGTCTGTTGGCATGAGGAATTGCTTCCCAGACAGCCTCGCATTCTATACCGAAAATCCCTAGGGTCCGGGGATAAACGGTGGAAATTTGCTCAGGCAAGCATCTGGACGCAGTGCATGTGCGCCCAGCATGCTACCCCGCCTCAGTTCGAGGCGGCCGAGGCCGACGGCGCCGGTGCGGCGATCGGGGCCGGCACGGCACCCGGAACCGCGGCGGCGCCGGAAGCCGGAGCCGTCACCGGCACGGCACGGTCCAGCACGCTGTCGCCGGCCGGCGCGTTGGCGCGATTGTTCGACATATAGGCCAGGGCCAGCGTGCAGGCGAAGAACAGCGTGGCGCAGATCGCGGTGCTGCGCGACAGGAAGTTGGCGCTGCCGGTGGCGCCGAACAGGCTGCCGGAGGCGCCGCTGCCGAAGGACGCGCCCATATCGGCGCCCTTGCCATGCTGCACCAGCACCAGGCCGATCATCACCAGCGCGCTCAGCAGTTGAACGACCAGCACCAGATTCATCAGAACTTGCATCTCAAAACACTCCAGTAATTCTTGTCAGATTCGGGGCCGCTCAGCCCGCTGCGCGACAGATCGCGGCGAAGTCCGCCGCCTTCAAGGCCGCGCCGCCGATCAGGCCGCCGTCGATGTCAGCCTGGCCGAACAGCGCCAGCGCGTTGTCCGGCTTGACGCTGCCGCCGTACAGCAGGCGCATCGCGTCGGCCTTCTGCGTCGCCGCCTGCAGCTGCTGGCGCAGCACATGGTGCACCGCCTGGGCCTGCTCCGGCGTCGCGGTCAACCCGGTGCCGATGGCCCAGACCGGCTCGTAGGCCACGACGATCTCGCCGATGCAATGCGTCAGCGTGTGGATCACCGCGGCCAGCTGGCGCTTGACCACCTCCTCGGTGCGGCCCGCCTCGCGCTCGGCCAGGGTCTCGCCGACGCAGACGATCGGCGTCACGCCATGGGCCAGCGCGGCCTTGGCCTTGTCGGCCACCAGCTGGTCGCTTTCCTGGTGATAGGCGCGGCGCTCCGAATGGCCGACGATCGCATAGCGGCAGCCGATGTCATGCAACATCGCCGACGACACCTCGCCGGTGTAGGCGCCCTGCTCATGCGCCGAGCAGTCCTGCGAGCCATAGGCCACGGCCGTGCCGGTCAGCGCCAGCGCGGTCTCGGTGATGTAGGGGAACGGCACGCAGACCGCCACATCGGCGTTCCACGGGCCGGCTTCCTTCAGCCCTGCCAGCAGCACCGCGTTGGCGGCGCGGCTGCCATGCATCTTCCAGTTGCCAACAACAAGCTTCTTGCGCATTGCCTTGCCCTCTTCTGTTCTCTTCTTTTCGCCTACCAGCTCAGCACGATCTTGCCGACATGCTCGCCCGACTCCATCAGCGCATGAGCCTCGGCGGCCTGCGCGGCGGGCAGCTCGCGGTAGATCACCGGCGCGATGCGGCGTTCGGCCAGCAGGGGCCAGACCCGCTCGCGCAGCGCGCGGGCGATGCCGGCCTTGAAGGCCAGCGAGCGCGGCCGCAGGGTGGAGCCGCTGATCGTCAGGCGCCGGCGCAAGACCTGACCCGCATCGAATTCGGCCTTCACGCCGCCCTGCACCGCGATGATCACGGCCCGGCCGTCATCGGCCAGGCACAGCACATTGCGTGCGACATAGTCGCCCGCCACCATATCCAGGATCACGTCGACGCCGCGGCCGCCGGTGGCGGCCTTGGTTTCGGCAACGAAATCCTGTTCGCGGTAATTGATTGCCACATCGGCGCCCAACTTGACGCAGGCGGCCGCCTTCTCGGCATTGCCCACGGTCACCAGCACGCGCGCGCCGAAGGCCTTGGCCAGCTGGATCGCGGTGACGCCGATGCCGCTGCTGCCGCCATGCACCAGCAGGCTTTCGCCGCTGGCCAGGCGCGCCCGCTCGAAGACATTGCTCCACACGGTGAAGAAGGTCTCGGGCAGGCTCGCCGCCTCGGCCATGGTCCAGCCCGCCGGCACCGGCAGGCATTGCGCCACCGGCGCGGTGCACAGCTGGGCATAGCCGCCACCAGCCACCAGCGCGCAGACGGCGTCGCCGATGGTCAGGCCGGCCTCGGCCAGCGCCGCCGCATCGCCGGCGACGATGCGCCCGGCCACTTCGAGGCCCGGCAGATCGCTGGCGCCGGCCGGCGGCGGATAGGCGCCCTTGCGCTGCAGCACGTCGGGGCGGTTGATGCCATAGGCCTCGACCGCGATCAGGCATTCGCCGACCCCGGCGACGGGGTCGGCGCGCTCGATCAACTGCAGCACCTCGGGGCCGCCGGGGCGGCTGATGGCGATGGCCTTCATGGCATCGAGGCCCGGCTTACTCCGCCGCGCCTTCTTCGGCGGCCGGAGCGGCCACCGGGGCGGGAGCGGCTTCGCGCTCGATCAGGGCCTTCATCGACAGCTTGATGCGGCCCTTCTCGTCGGTCTCCAGCACCTTGACCTTGACCACTTGGCCTTCCTGCAGGAAGTCGGTGACCTTCTCGACGCGCTGGTGGGCGATCTGGCTGATGTGCAACAGGCCGTCCTTGCCCGGCAGGATGTTCACGAGGGCGCCGAAGTCCAGGATCTTGGTGATCGGGCCTTCGTAGACCTTGCCGATCTCGGCCTCGGCCGTGATCTGCTCGATGCGCTTCTTCGCGGCTTCGGCCTTGTCGGCGTCGGTCGAGGCGATCGTGATGGTGCCGTCCTCGGCGATGTCGATCTGCGTGCCGGTCTCTTCGGTCAGCGCGCGGATGGTGGCGCCGCCCTTGCCGATCACGTCACGGATCTTCTCCGGATTGATCTTCATCGTGTACAGGCGCGGCGCGAACTGCGACACCTCGGTGGAAGCGCCCGACACGGCCTCGACCATCTTGGCCAGGATGTGCATGCGGGCTTCCTTGGCCTGGGCCAGCGCGACCTGCATGATTTCCTTGGTGATGCCCTGGATCTTGATGTCCATCTGCAGGGCGGTGATGCCGGTCGTGGAACCGGCCACCTTGAAGTCCATGTCACCCAGATGATCTTCGTCGCCCAGGATGTCGGTCAGCACCGCGAAGCGGTTGCCGTCCTTGATCAGACCCATGGCGATACCGGCCACATGGGCCTTCATCGGCACGCCGGCATCCATCAGCGACAGGCAGCCGCCGCAGACCGAGGCCATCGACGAGGAGCCGTTCGACTCGGTGATCTCGGAGACCACGCGGATCGAGTAGGGGAAGTCTTCCTTGCTCGGCAGCACGGCCACGAGGGCGCGCTTGGCCAGGCGGCCGTGGCCGATTTCGCGGCGCTTGGGCGAGCCCACGCGACCGGTTTCGCCGGTGGCGAACGGAGGCATGTTGTAGTGCAGCATGAAGCGCTCGCTGAACTCGCCGGCCAGCGCATCGATGGTCTGCGCGTCGCGCTCGGTGCCCAGGGTGGCGGCCACCAGGGCTTGGGTCTCGCCGCGGGTGAACAGCGAGGAGCCGTGGGCGCGCGGCAGCACACCGGCGCGGATCTCGATCGGGCGCACGGTGCGGGTGTCGCGGCCGTCGATGCGGGGCTCGCCGGCCAGGATCTGGCCGCGCACGATGCGGGCTTCGATCTCGAACAGCAGGCCGTCGACCTCGACGCCATCGAACTCGACGCCTTCGGCCTTCAGGGCTTCCTTGACGTTGGCGTAGACGGCGCGGCAGGCCTCGGTGCGAGCCTGCTTGGAACGGATCTGGTAGGCGGCGCGCAGCGCTTCCTCGGCCAGGCCGTTGACCTTGGCGATGAAGGGCTCGTCCTTGGCCGGAGCCTTCCAGTCCCAGACCGGCTTGCCGGCGTCGCGCACCAGCTCATGGATGGCATTGATCGCGATCTGGCCCTGCTCGTGGCCGTAGACCACGGCGCCCAGCATCAGCTCTTCGCTCAGCTGGTCGGCTTCCGACTCGACCATCAGCACGGCGGCTTCGGTGCCGGCCACCACCAGATCCATCTTGGATTCCAGCAGTTGGGTCTTGCCCGGGTTCAGCACGTACTCGCCGTTCACATAACCCACGCGGGCGGCGCCGATCGGGCCGTTGAACGGGATGCCGGAGACCGACAGGGCGGCCGAGGTGGCGATCATCGCGGCGATGTCGGCCTGAACTTCGGGGTTCAGCGACAGCACATGCACGACCACCTGGACTTCGTTGAAGAAGCCTTCGGGGAACAGCGGGCGGATCGGGCGATCGATCAGGCGCGAGGTCAGGGTTTCCAGCTCGCTGGGACGGCCTTCACGCTTGAAGAAGCTGCCGGGGATCTTGCCGGCGGCATAGGTCTTCTCGATGTAGTCGACGGTCAGCGGGAAGAAGTCCTGGCCGGCCTTGGGGGCGCTCTTGGCCACGACGGTAGCCAGCACAACGGTGTCTTCGATGTTCACCAGCACGGCGCCGGTGGACTGGCGCGCGATCTCGCCGGTCTCCATCGTCACGCTGTGGGGGCCCCATTGGAAGGTCTTGGTGACCTTGTTGAACATGCTCATGTTCTGTTCTCCTCAGTTGTGAACGGCCGCTTGCGGTGCGGCGCGGAACCGGGAGCGGGGCTGGGTTTGGCGGGATGCCATTCCAGTAAAGCTTGGCCTCGATACAGCCATCAAGCCCTGTTGGAATGACACAGCAGCGCCACGTCAGCTCGACTCCGTTTGGGGTCGGACAGAAAGACAAAGAGCCTGTGCTGGGCAAAGACCAGACAGGCTCCTCGTCATCGTGCCGCGATTACTTGCGCAGGCCCAGCTTCTGGATCAGGGCGGTGTAACGAGCAGCGTCCTTGGCCTTCAGGTAGGCCAGCAGGCTCTTGCGGGTGTTGACCATCTTCAGCAGGCCACGGCGACCGTGGTGGTCCTTGGCGTTGGCCTTGAAGTGGGGGGTCAGTTCGTTGATGCGAGCGGTCAGCAGGGCGACCTGGACTTCCGGGGATCCGGTGTCGTTGGCGCTGCGAGCGTTCGACTTGACGATTTCGGCCTTGTTGATATCGGCGACTGCCATGATGTGTTCCTTTGATGGACGGAACCCGCTGGCAGCGACATGTCTGTTGCAGACATGCATGGCGCAGACGGTTTCCAGGGGGTTTTGACTTGCGGTCACGGGTGAAACCGACCCATGCCGTGCTCTTGCATTCCGCATCCGCCGGGCGGTTTGAAGATCAACCTCAAGCACCCGAAAGACACAAAACCCGCGGATTATAGACCAATCGCGCCGGCCAGGCGAGCCACCCCATCCCTGAGGCGCTGCGGGTCGCGCGAGGCGAAGCACCAGCGCAGCCAGCCCTCCCCCTCGTCGCCGAAGGCCGCGCCGGGCGCCAGACCCAGACCGGCCTCGCGCACCAGGCGCTTGGCCAGGGCCAGCGAGTCATCGCCGCCCGGCACGCCTTCCAGGCGGAAGAAGGCATACATGCCGCCCAGCGGCTCCCGCACCCGCACCGCCGGCAGCGCGGCCAGGGCCGGCAGCAGGGTGTTGCGGCAGGTCTTCATGCGCGCCACCAGCTGCGGCACGAAATCGGCCGCCATCCGCACCGCCGCCAGCCCGCCGCGCTGCACGAACACCGGTGCGCAGGAGGTGTTGAACTCGATCAGCTTGGCCACGCCGTCCGCCAGCCCCTCGGGCAGCACCAGCCAGCCCAGGCGCCAGCCGGTCATCAGAAAACTCTTCGAAAAGCTGTGCACGACGATCACCCGGTCCTGCGGCGCCGCCAGATCCAGGAAGCTCGGCGCGGCGCGTTCGCCCTCGACGTAGTAAAGCCGCTCGTAGACCTCGTCCGCGACGATCCAGGTGCCGGTGCGGCGGCAATGCTCGAGGAGGGCCAGCTGCTCGGCGCGGCTCAGGGTCCAGCCGGTCGGGTTGTTCGGCGCGTTCAGCAGCAGCACGCGGGTGGCCGGCGTGATCGCATCCAGCAGCGCCTGCAGATCCAGACCCCAGCCCGCGCCCTGCTCCACCGCCAGCGAGACGCGCCTGACCCGCGCACCCAGGATCTGCGCCTGCGCCGTCAGGTTCGGCCATAGCGGCACCACGGCCACCACCTCGTCGCCGGGTGACACCAGGGCCTGCAGCGCGATCATCAGCGCGCTGACGCCCGATGAAGTCACCGCGATGCGACCCGGGCCGACCGCCGGATGCAGCCCCGCCACATAGCCGGCCAGCGCCTCGCGCAGCTCCGGCAGGCCGAGGTTGTGCGAGTAGAAGGTCTCGCCGCGCGCCAGCGAGGCGGCGGCCGCCTCGCGCACCGGCTGCGGCGTGACCTCGTCGCTCTCGCCGAACCAGAAGGCCAGCACATCCTCACGGCCGATGCCGGCATTGGCCACCTCGCGGATCTTCGAGGCCGGCAATTGGGTGATCAGCTCGCGCATCGGGTCGGGCCCTCCTGGGTTGGGATCAGTAGCGTTTCATCCGGCATTGCTGCGGCTGCTCGGCGCGCGCTGCCTCGACGAAGCGCAGGGTGCGGAAACCATAACCCGAACCCTCGTTGTCGAAGCGTACGCCGGGGCCGCCGGCCTTCTTCATCACCGAGACATAGAGCGGCTGGATGAACTGGTGGTCGGCCGCGCGCATCTGGCCGGAATGCATGCCGCCCAGGGTCTTGCCGTCGTACGTCAGCCCCTCCATCGCACGCGCCACCGCGGTGGGGTCGACGCTTCGGGCCTTTTCCATCGCGGCCACCAGCACCTCGACCATGGCCTGCATGCGCGCATGCACATAGTCGTCCTCGGGCTTGGGGAAGCGTGTGCGGAAGGCCTCGTAGAAGCGGTCCGAGCTGGGCGTGCCGACATTCGGATGCCATTCGGCCACCGCCAGCACGCGGTCGATGCCGGCGTCGCCCAGCGCGGCCGGCGCGCCCAGGCCGTTGCCGTAGAAGGTGTAGAAGCGCGCGTTCAGCCCGACGTCGCGCGCCGCGCGGATCAGCAGGGTCAGGTCATTCCCCCAGTTGCCGGTCAGCACCGCCTGCGCGCCGCTGGCCTTGATCTTGGTGACATAGGGCAGGAAGTCCTTCACCCGGCCGACCGGATGCAGCTCGTCGCCGACGATCTGCACATCGGGGCGCTTGGCCGCGATCATCTCGCGGCCCTTCTTCAGCACATGCTGGCCGAAGCTGTAGTCCTGGCCGATCAGGTAGATCTTCTGCAGCGCGCGGTCCTCGGCCAGCTCGTCGGTCAGCGCCGCCAGGCGCATGTCGGCATGCGCGTCGAAGCGGAAATGCCAGAAGCTGCATTTCTCGTTGGTCAGCACCGGGTCGACCGCCGAGTAGTTGAGGAACAGCGCGCGGCGCTGCGGCTCGCGCTCGTTGTGCTTGTTCAGCGCGTCGACCAGCGCCGCCGCGGTGGCAGAGCTGTTGCCCTGCAGCACGAAGCCGGCGCGCTGGTCCACCGCCGAGCGCAGCATGGCCAGTGCCTCCTCGGTCGCGCCCTTGCTGTCCAGGCGCAGCAGCTGCAGCGGGCGCGCCCCGCCGGGCAGGTGCACGCCACCGCGCGCATTGACCCGCTCGGTGGCCCACAGGATGTTGCGGTAAACCGCCTCGCCGGCATTGCCGAAGGGGCCCGACAGACCCTCGATCAGGGCCAGCTTGATCGGCTCGGCGGCCTGCGCGCCGAGCGCCAGGCACAGGGCGCCGGCCGCGACGAGCGGACGAAGATAGTGGCGGGCAAAACAATTCCAAGACATCGTCGACTCTATTTTTTCGGGGTCTTGAAAGCGCCTGAGGCACTCTCAATTCGGGTTCATGGGCGCTGCTCCCAACGATCAAACCAGCAGCGATCAGTCTTAAATTCTAGGAGCCTGTCATGTTCGTGATCCCCGTTGCCCGCCACCCTGCCGCCGAATTCTCGCGTCGCATCGAGCGCCTGTTCGACCTCGACCGCCAGGACGCGGTCGCGCTGCGCAGCCCCGCACTGGACATCAGCGAGACCGACGCCGCTTACACCCTGCGGCTGGATCTGCCCGGCGTGGCCAGGGAGGCCGTCAAGGTGCGCATCGAGGGCCGCAAGGTCAGCATCGATGCCGAGCAGGTGCGCGGCGAAGCCAAGGAAGGCGAGCGCAGCCTGTACCGCGAGCGCGCCGTGACCCGCTTCTCGCGCAGCATCAACCTGCCCAAGGAGGTGACCCAGGCCGACTCCAGCGCCAAGCTGGACAACGGCGTGCTGACCCTGACCCTGGTCAAGCGCCAGCTGGAAGGCTCCGGCGAACTGGCGGTGAGCTAAACCGCGCCCAGCGGCCAGCGCGGCCGCACCGCGAAGCCGCCGCCCGGCTGCAGCACGGCCATGCCGCGCTGCAGCCGCAGCGCGGCGGCCATCGCGATCATCGCGCCGTTGTCGGTGCACAGGCTCAGTTCGGGGTAATGCACGCGCACGCCGCGCTTGGCGCAGGCGGCATTCAGCTGTTCGCGCAGCAGCCGGTTGGCGCCGACGCCGCCGGCCACCACCAGGCGCTTGAGCCCGGTGTCCTTCAGCGCCAGCAGCGACTTCTTCACCAGCACCTCGACGATCGCGGCCTGTGTGGCCGCGGCCAGATCGGCGCGCTGTTGTTCCGTCGGGGCCTCGCCGAGCTTCTTCACCTGGGTCAGCACCGCGGTCTTCAGGCCGGCGAAGCTGAAGTCCGGCTTGCCGCTGTGCAGCAGCGGGCGCGGCAGCGCGAAGGCCTGGGCGTCGCCCTGCTCCGCCAGCCTGGCCAGATGCGGCCCGCCGGGATAGGGCAGGCCCAGCAGCTTGGCGCTCTTGTCGAAGGCCTCGCCGGCCGCATCATCGATGGTTTCGCCGAGGATCTCGTACTGTCCCACCTCGTCGACCCGCATCAGCTGGGTATGCCCGCCCGAGACCAGCAACGCGACGAAGGGAAACTCCGGCGCGTCGGCGGAGAGGAAGGGCGACAGCAGATGCCCTTCCAGGTGGTGGATGCCCAGGGTCGGCTTGCCCAGCGCCGCGGCCAGCGACACCGCCACGCCGGCGCCCACCAGCAGCGCCCCGGCCAGACCCGGCCCCTGGGTATAGGCGACCACGTCGATGTCGGCCAGGCCGACGCCGGCCTCGCGCAGCACCTCGCGGGTCAGCGGCAGCACGCGGCGGATATGGTCGCGCGAGGCCAGCTCCGGCACCACGCCACCATAGGCCTGGTGCATCGCGATCTGGCTGTGCAGGGCCTGGGCCAGCAGGGTCGGCGCGCCCAGCTCCGGCACCTCGACCAGCGCGACGCCGGTCTCGTCGCAGGACGACTCGAAGCCCAGCACTTTCATCGTCAGTGCTTTTCCTTGGCGTGGTTGATCGAGTATTTCGGGATCTCGACCGTCACGTCCTGCTGGCCCAGGATGGCCTGGCAGGACAGGCGCGAGTCGGGCTCCAGGCCCCAGGCGCGGTCCAGCATGTCCTCCTCGCCCTCCTCCATCTCGGACAGCGAGCGCGCCCCGGCGCGGATGATCACGTGGCAGGTCGTGCAGGCGCAGACCTGGTCGCAGGCATGCTCGATCTCGATGTCGTGGTCCAGCAGGGCCTCGCAGATCGAGGTGCCGGCCGGCGCGCTGATCTCGGCGCCCTGCGGGCAGTATTCGACGTGGGGCAGGATCTTGATGATGGGCATAGGGCTGATCAGACTTGTTCGATGCTGCGGCCGGTCAGGGCCTGCTGGATGCCGCGGTTCATGCGCTCGGCGGCGAAGGCTTCGGTGCCCTTGGCCAGCGTCTCGACCGCGGCGTCGATGAGGTTCGCGTCGCTGTCGGCGGCGGCCTCGGCCAGGGCCTGCAGCAGGCCCTCGATCGCGGCGCGCTCGGCGGCGGACAGCAGGTCGCCATCGGCCTGCAGCGCGGACCGGGTGGCCAGGGTCATGCGCTCGGCCTCGACCTGGGACTCGCGCAGCTTGCGCGCATCCATGTCGGCCTCGGCGCTGGCGAAGCCGTCCTTCAGCATGCCGGCGATCTGCTCGTCGGACAGGCCGTAGCTGGGTTTGACCTGCACCGCTGCCTCGACGCCGGAGATCAGCTCTTTGGCCGAGACGCTCAGCAGGCCGTCCGCATCGACCTGGAAGGTGACGCGGATGCGCGCCGCGCCGGCCACCATCGGCGGGATGCCGCGCAGCTCGAAGCGGGCCAGCGAGCGGCATTCCGCCACCAGCTCGCGCTCGCCCTGCAGCACATGGATGGCCATCGCGGTCTGGCCGTCCTTGAAGGTGGTGAAGTCCTGCGCCTTGGCCACCGGGATGGTCGCGTTGCGCTCGATCACACGCTCGACCAGCCCGCCCATGGTCTCCAGGCCCAGGGACAGCGGGATCACGTCCAGCAGCAGGATCTCGCCGTCGGCGCTGTTGCCGGCCAGCTGATTCGCCTGGATGGCGGCGCCCAGCGCCACCACCTCGTCGGGGTTCAGATTGGTCAGCACCTTAGATTGACCATCGGGCCCGAACAGCGCGCCGACCGCCGCACGCACGCAGGGCATGCGGGTGGAGCCGCCGACCATCACCGTGCCCTGCACCTCGTCGGCCTTCAGCTTGGCGTCGCGCAGCACGCGCTTCACCGAGGCCAGGGTCTTGTCGATCAGGGGCTTGCCGATGCGCTCGAAGGTCTCGCGCGAAACCGCCAGGCGCAGCTCGCCGGTATCCAGCTCAGCAACCAGCGTGGTCTCGGCGGCATCGGACAGCGCCTCCTTGGCGGCGCGGGCCGCGACCAGCAGCGCGCGCTTGTCATGCGCGCTGCTCGCCTGGCGGCCGGTCTCGGCCAGGGCCCAGTCGGCCAGCGCCTGGTCGAAGTCGTCGCCGCCCAGCGCCGCATCGCCGCCGGTCGCCACCACCTCGAACACGCCCTTGGTCAGGCGCAGCAGCGAGATGTCGAAGGTGCCACCGCCCAGGTCGTAGACCGCATAGAGGCCCTCGCTGGCATTGTCCAGGCCGTAGGCGATGGCCGCCGCGGTCGGCTCGTTGATCAGGCGCAGCACCTTCAGGCCGGCCAGTTGCGCGGCATCCTTGGTGGCCTGGCGCTGCGCATCGTCGAAATAGGCCGGCACCGTGATCACGGCGCCGAAGATGTCGTCGGCGAAGCTGTCCTCGGCGCGAAAGCGCAGGGTGGCCAGGATCTCGGCCGAGACCTCGACCGGCGTCTTCAACCCCTCGCGGGTGTGCAGCGACAGCATGCCCGGCGTGTCCTCGAAGCGGTAGGGCAGCTTCTCGCGGCCGGCCACATCGGCCAGCGCGCGGCCCATGAAGCGCTTCACCGAAACGACGGTGTTCTCGGGATCCAGGCCTTGAGCGGCCAGGGCCTCGACGCCGATCTGGCGGCGGCCCTCGGGCAGGTAGCGCACGGCCGAGGGCAGGATCACCCGGCCCTGCTCGTCGGGCAGGCATTCGGCGACGCCATGGCGCACCGCGGCCACCAGCGAATGGGTGGTGCCAAGGTCGATGCCGATCGCGATGCGGCGCTCGTGCGGGTTGGGCGATTGCCCGGGTTCGGAAATCTGCAGCAGTGCCATGTCGTTATTGTCCCAGCGCCTCCAGACGCCGGTCTATGTCGGCGCGAAAGCGCGCAATGAACATCAGGGCTCTCACCTGTTCGGCCGCGGCCGGCGCGTCGCCCGCCTCGTCCAGTAGGCGCCGGGTCTCGTCCAGCAGCGCGCGCTCGCGCGCCGCGACCTCGTCGTCCAGGGCCTCGACGGCCGCCAGGCCGTCCGCCTCGTCGAGCGCCTCGCGCCAGGCCATCTGCTCCATCAGGAAGCTGGCCGGCATGCGGGTATTGCTCTCCACCTGCAGCGCCGCGCCGCGCAGCTCGCACAGATAGGCGGCGCGCCGGAGCGGGTCGCGCAGGCGCTGATGCGCCTCGTTGACGCGCAGCGCCCATTGCATCGCCAGGCGCTGGGCCGCGGCGCCCTGGGCGGCGAACTTGTCCGGATGCACCTGAGCCTGCAGTGCCTTCCAGCGCGCGTCGATCTCCGCGCGCTCCTGGGCTTGGCGCTGCGGCAGGCCGAACAGGCTGAAGTCGTCGTCGTCGAGTTTCATCGGAGGTGCTGGCGCTGGCTAACCCACAAGAAAAAGGCGCGGTCCGAGCCGCGCCCCTGCGAAAGGAACCGGAGGCTCACACGCGGAAGGATTCGCCGCAGCCGCAACGATCCTTCTCGCGCGGATTGCGGAACTTGAAGCCCTCGTTGAGGCCTTCGCGCACGAAGTCCAGCTCGGTGCCGTCCAGGTAGGGCAGGCTCTTCGGGTCGATCAGGATCTTGACGCCATGGCCCTCGAACACCACGTCCTCGGGCGTCACGTCGTCGGCATATTCCAGCTTGTAGGCCAGGCCCGAGCAGCCGGTGGTCTTGACGCCCAGGCGCACGCCGACGCCGCGGCCGCGCTTGGCGATGTAGCGCGTCACATGGCGTGCCGCGGCTTCGGTCAGGGTCACGGACATCGGACGGTCCTTACTGGGCGACGGCCACCGCCTCGGCGGCGGTGGGCGCGCCATGCTTGGCACGGTAGTCATCCACCGCGGCCTTGATCGCGTCCTCGGCCAAGATCGAGCAGTGGATCTTGACCGGTGGCAGCGCCAGTTCCTCGGCGATCTGGGTGTTCTTGATCGACAGCGCCTGATCCAGGCTCTTGCCCTTGACCCATTCGGTCACCAGCGAGCTCGACGCGATCGCCGAGCCGCAACCGTAGGTCTTGAACTTGGCGTCCTCGATCAGGCCGGTGGCCGGATTCACCTTGATCTGCAGCTTCATCACGTCGCCGCAGGCGGGCGCGCCCACCATGCCGGTGCCCACGGTCTCGTCGCCCTTCTCGAAGGCGCCGACGTTGCGGGGGTTTTCGTAGTGATCAACAACCTTGTCGCTGTATGCCATGATCTTTCTCCAACGAGTCTTGTGATGAGCGGCCGTTCAGTGGGCGGTCCACTGGATGGTCGAGATGTCGATGCCGTCCTTGTACATGTCCCACAGCGGCGAGAGTTCGCGCAGCTTGGCGACACGGTCCTTCAGCACCGTTACCGCGTAGTCGATTTCTTCTTCGGTCGTGAAACGGCCGATGGTCATGCGCAGCGAGCTGTGGGCCAGCTCGTCGCTGCGGCCCAGCGCGCGCAGTACATAGCTGGGCTCGAGGCTGGCCGAGGTGCAGGCCGAGCCGGACGACACCGCAAGGCCCTTGACGCCCATGATCAGCGACTCGCCCTCGACATAGTTGAACGAGATGTTCAGGTTGTGCGGCACGCGCTGTTCGAGGTCGCCATTGATGAAGACCTGCTCGATGCCGCTCAGGCCGTCGATCAGGCGCTTCTGCAACGCGCGGATGCGCTCGTTCTCGCTCGCCATCTCTTCCTTGGCGATGCGGTAGGCCTCGCCCATGCCGACGATCTGGTGCGTCGCCAGGGTGCCGGAGCGCATGCCGCGCTCATGGCCGCCGCCATGCATCTGAGCCTCCAGGCGCACGCGCGGCTTGCGGCGCACGAACAGCGCGCCGATGCCCTTGGGGCCGTAGGTCTTGTGCGAGGCCAGGCTCATCAGGTCGATCGGCAGCTGGGTGATGTCGATCGCGATCTTGCCGGTGGCCTGGGCCGCGTCGACATGGAACACGATGCCCTTCTCGCGGCAGATGTTGCCGATCGCGGTGACGTCCTGGATCACGCCGATCTCGTTGTTGACGAACAGCACCGAGACCAGGATGGTGTCCTCGCGCAGCGCGGCCTTGAAGGCGCCCAGATCCAGCAGGCCATCCTCGCGGACATCCAAGTAGGTCACATCGAAGCCCTGGCGCTCCAGCTCGCGGCAGGTGTCCAGCGTGGCCTTGTGCTCGGTCTTCAGGGTGATGATGTGCTTGCCGCGCGTCTTGTAGAACTGCGCCGCACCCTTGATCGCCAGGTTGATCGACTCGGTCGCACCCGAGGTCCAGACGATTTCGCGCGGGTCGGCGTTGATCAGCGAGGCCACCTGCTCGCGCGCCTTCTCGACCGCCGCTTCCGCTTCCCAACCCCAGGCATGACTGCGCGAGGCCGGATTGCCGAAATGCTCGCGCAGCCAGGGGATCATGGCTTCGACCACGCGCGGGTCGACCGGCGTCGTCGCGCCATAGTCCATGTAGATCGGGAAGTGAGGCGTCATGTCCATGTTCTTGCTAGCTTCTTGACTTCGTCGGGTCGTCTTATTTGGTCAGGGCATTGCCCAGGGCGAACACCGAATTCGGGGCGGTGATGCGGATCGGCTTGACCACCGGGACCGTGGAGATTGCGCGCTTGATCGGCGCCTCCTCGATGGTCACGCCCTTGGCGAGCTGGTCTTCCACCAGCTTGCGCAGCGAGACGGAATCCAGGTACTCGATCATCTTGGCGTTCAGGCTGGTCCACAGCTCGTGCGTGATGCAGCGGCCGGTGTCCTCGCCCATGCAGTTTTCCTTGCCACCGCAGCCGGTGGCGTCGATCGGCTCGTCGACCGCGACGATGATGTCGGCGACGGTGATCTCCTCGCTCTTGCGGCCCAGCGAATAGCCGCCGCCCGGGCCGCGCGTGCTCTCCACCAGCTCATGGCGGCGCAGCTTGCCGAACAGCTGCTCCAGATAGGACAGCGAGATCTGCTGGCGCTGGCTGATGGCCGCCAGCGCCACCGGGCCACTGTTTTCGCGCAGGGCCAAATCAATCATCGCGGTGACGGCAAAGCGACCTTTGGTGGTGAGACGCATAGAACTTCTCCTTCGGCTCGGTAAAGCCAACGGCCTCGGCAACAGCGGATATGCCAGCGAACTGGGCAGACCGGGGCTGGCCGAGCGAGGCTCACGGGTTAACCCTTGGGTATGCCCGAGCATTTTACTCAATTATCGCCAAGCGTGCCGAGCAGCCCTCCCGGGCGGCCCTCAAAGCCCTTAGCAAACCACAGGGAAACCCGGGGCGGGTTTCGGCCAGCGCCTCTCAGGCGCGCTTGGCCGGACGTTTTTCCGGCTGGATGGGCACGATATTGTCGTGCACCGCGGCGCCGAAGGCCTGCTCGCGCAGTTGGGCCAGTTGGTCGCGCACCCGCGCAGCCTTCTCGAACTCCAGGTTGCGGGCATGCTCCAGCATCTGCTTTTCCAGCTGGGCGATGCGCTTGCCGAGGTCCTTCTCGGACAACTCCTCCACCTGGGCGGCCTGCATCAGCTTGCTGTCGTCGCGGCCCGGCTTGTCGGAGTAGACACCCTCGATCAGCTCCTTGATGCGCTTGTTCAGGCCGCGCGGCGTGATGCCATTGGCCTCGTTGAAGGCCATCTGCTTGCTGCGGCGGCGCTCGGTCTCGTCGATCGCCTTGCGCATCGAGTCGGTGATCCGGTCGCCGTAGAGGATGGCCTTGCCGTTCAGGTTGCGCGCCGCCCGGCCGATGGTCTGGATCAGGCTGCGCTCGGCGCGCAGGAAGCCCTCCTTATCGGCGTCCAGGATCGCCACCAGCGAGACCTCGGGGATGTCCAGTCCTTCGCGCAAGAGATTGATGCCGACCAGCACGTCGAAGGTGCCCAGCCGCAGGTCGCGCAGGATCTCGACCCGCTCGACCGTGTCCACGTCCGAGTGCAGATAGCGCACCTTGACGCCGTTGTCGCTCAGATAGTCGGTCAGCTGCTCGGCCATGCGCTTGGTCAGCGTGGTGATCAGCACCCGCTCGTTGGCCTCGACCCGCAGCCGGATCTCCTGCAGCACATCGTCCACTTGGTGCGTGGCCGGCCGCACCTCGACCACCGGGTCGACCAGACCGGTCGGCCGCACCACCTGCTCGACCACCTGGCCGGCGTTGTCCTTCTCGTACTGGGCCGGCGTGGCCGAGACGAACACCGCCTGGCGCATCTTGCGCTCGAACTCGGCAAACTTCAGCGGCCGGTTGTCCATCGCCGAGGGCAGCCGGAAGCCGTACTCGACCAGGGTGGTCTTGCGCGCCCGGTCGCCGTTGTACATGCCGCCGAACTGGCCGATCAGCACATGGCTCTCGTCCAGGAACATCAGCGCGTCGCTGGGCAGGTAGTCGACCAGGGTCGGCGGCGGCTCGCCCGGCGCGGCACCCGACAGATGCCGGGTGTAGTTCTCGATGCCCTTGCAGTGGCCCACCTCCTGCAGCATTTCCAAATCGAAGCGGGTGCGCTGCTCCAGGCGCTGCGCCTCGACCAACTTGCCGTCGGCGACGAACTGGCCGACCCGCTCGCGCAGCTCGGCCTTGATGCCCTCCAACGCCTCCAGCACCTTCTCGCGCGGCGTCACGTAGTGGCTGCTGGGATAGACCGTGAAGCGCGGGATCTTCTGGCGGATCTGTCCGGTCAGCGGGTCGAACAGCGACAGGCCGTCGACCTCGTCGTCGAACAGCTCGATGCGCACCGCCAGCTCCGAATGCTCGGCGGGAAAGACGTCGATGGTGTCGCCGCGTACCCGGAAGGCGCCGCGGCTGAACTCCATCTCATTGCGGGTGTACTGCATACGGATCAGCTGGGCGATCACGTCGCGCTGGCCCATCTTGTCGCCCACGCGCAGGGTCATCACCATGTGGTGGTAGTCGCTCGGGTTGCCGATACCGTAGATCGCCGACACCGAGGCGACGATCACCACATCGCGCCGCTCCAAGAGGCTCTTGGTACAGGACAGGCGCAGCTGCTCGATCTGTTCGTTGATCGCACTATCTTTCTCGATGAACAGATCGCGCTGCGGCACATAGGCCTCGGGCTGGTAGTAATCGTAGTAGCTGACGAAATACTCGACCGCGTTCTTCGGAAAGAACTCGCGGAACTCGCTGTAGAGCTGCGCCGCCAGGGTCTTGTTGGGCGCGAAGATGATGGCCGGCCGGCCCAGCCGGGCGATCACATTGGCCATCGTGTAGGTCTTGCCGGAGCCGGTTACGCCCAGCAGGGTCTGGAAACTCAGGCCGTCGTTGATACCCTCGCACAGCTGGGCGATCGCGGTCGGCTGGTCGCCGGCCGGCGGGAAGGGCTGGAACAACTCATAGGGCGAGCCTTCGAAAGAGACGAACTCGCCCTTCGGCGCTTCGCTGTCAGCCACGGCGGCGGGTTGGACGTTAGGAGTTTCTTGCATGGGGTGATCCCTGGATGGTCGCGCCGGCCCGCCTAGAATTCGCGGGCCGCGCAATCCGACAGGGTAGCGTAGCCCCCGCGTCCGCGCTGCCCCGGCACCGCCCGGCCCTCCCTGTTTTACTGCCACCGTCTTGTCAGGAAAGTTTCCATGAGCTTGTTTGCCGCCGTCGAAATGGCCCCCCGCGACCCCATCCTGGGCCTCAACGAGCAATTCAATGCCGACACCAACCCCGCCAAGGTCAACCTGGGCGTCGGTGTCTACTACGACGAGAACGGCAAGCTGCCCCTGCTGAAATGCGTGACCCAGGCCGAGGCGCAGATGCAGGCCGACCCGAAGGCGCGCGGCTACCTGCCGATCGACGGCATCGCCGCCTATGACAAGGCGGTGCAGGGCCTGGTGTTCGGTTCTGAGAGCGCCATCCTGGCCGCCAAGCGCGTCGCCACCGTGCAGGCCCTGGGCGGCACCGGCGGCCTGAAGATCGGCGCCGATTTCCTGAAGCGCCTGAACCCCGCCGCCAAGGTGCTGATCTCCGACCCGAGCTGGGAAAACCACCGCGCGCTGTTCACCAACGCCGGTTTCGCGGTCGAGACCTACCCCTATTACGACGCCGCCAAGCTGGGCATCAACTTCGACGGCATGCTGGCCGCGCTGAACGCCGCGCCGGCCGGCACGGTCGTCGTGCTGCACGCCTGCTGCCACAACCCGACCGGCTACGACCTGACGCCGGCCCAGTGGGACCAGGTGGTTGCCGCCGTCAAGGCACGCAATCTGGTCGCCTTCCTGGACATGGCCTACCAGGGCTTCGGCGAGGGCATCGCCGAGGACGGCGCGGTGATCCAGCAGTTCCTGGCCGCTAACCTGGACTTCTTCGTCTCGACCAGCTTCTCGAAGAGCTTCTCGCTGTACGGCGAGCGCGTCGGCGCCCTGTCGGTGGTCTGCGCCTCGGCCGAGGAGACCACCAAGGTGCTGTCGCAGCTGAAAATCGTGATCCGCACCAACTATTCCAACCCACCGACCCATGGCGCCCAGGTCGTCGCCAGCGTGCTGTCGACCCCGGCCCTGCGCCAGCTGTGGGAGGACGAGCTGGCCGGCATGCGCCTGCGCATCCGCGCGATGCGCGAGGCCCTGGTCAAGGCCTTGCAGGCCGCCGGCGTCACCCAGGACCTGAGCTTCGTGACCCGCCAGAAGGGCATGTTCAGCTATTCGGGCCTGTCCGCCGCCCAGATGCAGCGCCTGCGCGCCGAGTTCGGCGTCTACGGCGTGGATTCGGGCCGCATTTGCGTCGCCGCGCTCAACGAGAAGAACCTGCCAGCCGTCGCCCAGGCGATGGCCGCGGTGCTGAAGGGCTGAGCCACAAGGCGGCCCCGGCCGCGCAATCTTGACGGGTTTGCCGCTCGGCGAACCCTAGTCATGCTGCGCCGCACAAATTCTGGCAGTATTGTTGACATTACAAGCCCCAGCCCCCAGCCCGTCTTGCGAGGTCCGACCATGCTGTATCAGTTCTACGAAACCCAGCGCGCGCTGATGAGCCCCTTCGCGGAGTTCGCCAGCGCCTCGGCCAAGCTCTACAGCCACCCGCTGTCGCCCTTCGCCCATGGCCCGCTGTCGCAGCGCGTGTCGGCAGGCCTGGATCTGATGCACCGGTTGGCCAAGGAGTACGAGAAGCCGGAGTTCAACATCCGCAGCGTCGAGGTCGACGACGTCGATGTCGCGGTGCAGGAACTGGTGCCGCTGGAGAAGCCCTTCTGCCGGCTGCTGCGCTTCAAGCGCTACACCGATGACCTGGCGGTGCTGTCCAAGATGAAGGACCAGCCGACCGTGCTGGTGGTGGCGCCGCTGTCGGGCCACCACAGCACCCTGCTGCGCGACACCGTGCGCCAGTTGCTGAAGGACCACAAGGTCTATATCACCGACTGGACCGACGCCCGCATGGTGCCGCTGGAGGCGGGCCCCTTCCATCTGGACGACTACATCGCCTATGTGCAGGAGTTCATCCGCCATATCGACGCGTCCGACTGCCATGTGATCTCGGTCTGCCAGCCCACCGTGCCGGTGTTGGCCGCGATCTCGCTGATGGCCTCGCGCGGCGAGACCACGCCGCGCTCGATGACCATGATGGGCGGCCCGATCGACGCCCGCAAGAGCCCGACCGCGGTCAACAACCTGGCGATGAACCGCAGCTTCAGCTGGTTCGAGAACAATGTGATCTACCGCGTGCCGACCAACTACCCGGGCGCCGGCCGCGAGGTCTATCCCGGCTTCCTGCAGCACACCGGCTTCGTCGCGATGAACCCGGACCGCCACCTGAGCTCGCATTACGACTATTTCCTGGACCTGGTGCGCGGCGACGACGACAGCGTCGAGGCGCACCGTACCTTCTACGACGAGTACAACGCGGTGCTGGACATGCCGGCCGAGTACTATCTGGACACGATCAAGACCGTGTTCCAGGACTTCGCCCTGGTCAACGGCACCTGGGCGGTCGATGGTGAGCTGGTGCGTCCGCAGGACATCACCGGCACCGCGCTGCTGACCGTCGAGGGCGAGCTGGACGACATCTCCGGCGCCGGCCAGACCAAGGCCGCCCATGAGCTGTGCTCCGGCATCCCGGCCCAGCACCAGGCCCATTACGACGCGATCGGCGCCGGCCATTACGGCATCTTCTCGGGCCGGCGCTGGCGCGAGAAGGTCTACCCGACCATCCGCGACTTCATCGCCAAGTACGACCAGGCCCCGCTGGGCACGGCCGCCCCGGCGCGCCGCAGCAGGAAGAAGAACGGCGCTTGAACCCGATCCCCGCAGAGCCGACCGGCGGCCTGGTCGAGCGGCTGACCGCCGCCCTGCCGCAGACCCAGTGCACCCGCTGTGGCTATCCCGACTGCCAGACCTATGCCGAGGCGATCGCCGAGGGCCGGGCCGAGATCAACCAATGCCCGCCCGGCGGCGCCGAGGGTGTGCGGCGCCTGGCCGCCCTGACCGGCCGCCCCGCCCTGCCGCTGAGCCCGGAACATGGGCTGGAGGCGCCGCGCCAGCTGGCGGTGATCGATGAGGACTGGTGCATCGGCTGCACCCTGTGCATCAAGGCCTGCCCGGCCGACTGCATCGTCGGCGCGCCCAAGCAGATGCATCTGATCGTCGCCGCGCAATGCACCGGCTGCGAGCTCTGCATCCCGGCCTGCCCGGTGGACTGCATCTCGCTGGTCAATGCCAGCGGCGAGGCCACCGGCTGGTCGGCCTGGAGCGCCCCGCAGGCCGATGAGGCGCTGCAGCGCTACCGCTTTCGCCAGCAGCGCATCGAGCGAGACAAGCGCGAGAACGATGCGCGCCTGCAGGCCAAGGCCGAGGCCAAGCTGGCCGACCTGCCCGCCGCCAGCCAGATCACCGATCCGGCCCTGCTGGACCGCAAGCGCGCGATGATCGAGGCCGCGCTGGCGCGCGCCCGCGCCAAGCGCGGCGAGGCCTGAGCACACTCGCCAGCGGGCACAATGCCCGCCCATGAATGAACAAGCTATCGAGGGCTTCTTCGCCACCCTGAAGGCCGCCAACCCCTCGCCGCAGACCGAGCTGGAGTATTCCAGCGTGTTCGAGTTGCTGGCCGCCGTGCTGCTGTCGGCCCAGGCCACCGATGTCGGCGTCAACAAGGCCACCCGCCGGCTGTTCCCCATCGCCAACACGCCGGCCCGGATCCTGGCGCTGGGCGAGCAAGGTCTGGCCGACTACATCAAGACCATCGGCCTGTACCGCACCAAGGCCGCCAACCTGATCAAGACCTGCCGCATGCTGATCGAGCTGCATGGCGGCCGGGTGCCGCGCTCGCGCGAGGCGTTGGAGGCCCTGCCCGGCGTCGGCCGCAAGACCGCCAATGTGGTGCTCAACGTCGCCTTCGGCGAGCCGACGATGGCGGTGGACACGCATATCTTCCGCCTCGGCAACCGTACCGGCCTGGCGCCGGGCAAGAACGTGCTGGAGGTCGAGCAGGCGCTGCTCAAGCGCGTGCCGGCCGAATATCTGGTCGACGCGCATCACTGGCTGATCCTGCATGGCCGCTACATCTGCCAGGCGCGCCGCCCGCTGTGCGAGCGCTGCCAGGTGCGGCCGTACTGCGATTACCCGGCCTCTACAATGGACCGCAATATCGCTTGAGATGGGAAGTCATGCCTAGCATCACCGATCTGCTCGACCGCGTCGAGCGCCTGCTGCTGCGCCATGAGGAGCTTCAGCGCACCAATGCGCTGCTGCAGGACCAGCTGCAGTCGGTCAGCCAGGAGCGCGACAGCCTGCGCGCGCGCCTGGGTGCCGCGCGCCAGCGCATCGATGCCCTGCTGGAGCGTCTGCCCGTCGACGATAGCGAAGCCGTGAAGCACGAGAAGTAGTCGATATGAAACAAATGGAAGTCACCATCATGGGCCAGAGCTATCTGCTCGGCTGCCCCGAGGGCGGCGAGTCAACGCTCAAGAACGCCGTTTCCCAGGTGGACCGTGAGATGAGTGCGATCCGCGACGCCGGCAAGGTCAAGGCGCGCGAGCGCATCGCGGTGCTGGCCGCGCTGAACCTGGCCTACCAGCTGGCCGAAGGCCCGGCCACCGCCGCTGCCGCAGCGGTGGCCGCCGCGCCGGCCACCGAGACCGTGCCCGCCGAGCTGGAGGCGCTGATCCGCCGCCTGGACGAGGCCCTGGGCCACGACGGCCAACTGCTCTGAACGGACCCGGGGCTGTCACGCGCGTTCTCGGTATAGCGCTTAGAATGGCCCGGTCCATCGCGTTCGCGTGAGTTCTATATTTCCTTGAACCGATGCTCTACGAGCAAGGGCTTGGAAAATGCCCGGCGGGCGTGATCGTCTCGCGTCAGATGAACCCGAAGCCCGGTTGACCTCGCCCACCTGAATCCCCTGGGTTCAGGAATGCGGCTCACGGCTCGCGGTGGACACCCTCACAAGAACAGGACACATGAACTACTGGTTGATGAAGTCCGAGCCCGACGAGGTCTCGATCGACGATCTGCAGCGCCTGGGTCGGGTGCCCTGGACCGGGGTGCGCAACTACCAGGCCCGCAACTTCATGCGCGACGGCATGCGCATCGGCGACGGGGTGCTGTTCTACCACTCCTCCTGCCCCCAGCCGGGCATCGCAGGGCTGGCCGAGGTCTGCAGCACCGCCTACCCCGACGCCACCCAGTTCGACCCCAAGAGCCCCTATCACGACCCCAAGTCGGACCCCGAGGCGCCGCGCTGGCAGCATGTGGACGTGCGCTTCCTGCGCAAGACCCGGCTCCTGGGCCTGCCCGAAATGCGCGCCGACGCGGCGCTGGCCCAGATGCGGACGCTGCAGCCGGGCAACCGGCTGTCGATCACGCCGGTCAGCGCCGCCGAATGGGCCCGCCTCCTGCAATTGCTCGACTCCCCCTCCCGATGAATCTCGATCCCTTGTTCCTGGCCGAGCTGCTGGCGCTCGGCCTGTGCTCCGGCTTTCTCGCGGGCCTGCTGGGCATCGGCGGCGGCATGCTGATGGTGCCCTTCCTGACCTGGATGCTGTCCAAGCAGGGCGTGACCGGCGACATGGCGGTCAAGATGGCGATCGCCACCTCGATGGCGACCATCATGTTCACCTCGATCTCCAGTGTGCGCGCGCACCACAAGCGCGGCGCGGTGCGCTGGGACTTGGTGCGCGGCATGGCGCCCGGCATCCTGCTCGGCGGCCTGATCGCCGGCGCCGGCATCTTCGCGCTGCTCAAGGGCGCCTGGCTGGCGCTGTTCTTCGCCGGCTTCGTCAGCTTCTCGGCCTTCCAGATGCTGCTGGACAAGAAGCCCGCCCCGAGCCGCCAGATGCCCGGCACCGCCGGCCAGATCGGCGCCGGCACCGGCATCGGCCTGCTGTCGGGCCTGGTGGGCGCCGGCGGCGGCTTCGTCTCGGTGCCCTTCATGACCTGGTGCAATGTGGCGATGCACAACGCGGTGGCCACCAGCGCCGCGCTGGGCTTCCCGATCGCGCTGGCCAACACCCTGGGCTATCTGATCGGCGGCTGGAACCTGCCGCCCACCCTGCCCGGCGCGTTCGGCTACCTGTTCCTACCGGCCCTGGCCGTGATCGCCGCGGCCAGCGTCACGATGGCGCCGCTGGGCGCCAAGGCGGCGCATGCGATGAATGTGAAGCAACTCAAGCGCGCCTTCGCGCTGCTGCTGTTCGTGCTGGCCGCCTATATGTTCTACAAGGGCCTGGCCGGCTGAGCCGCCGTCAGCCGAGGTTCCCGAAGGGGATCGGCGCCAGCACCACCTGGTTGCCGCCGCGGCGCTGAGCCTCCTGCACCGCGGTCTCGCTGGCCTTCAGCAACTCGTCCTGCTTGGACGCGGTATGCGGGAAACTGGCCACACCCATCGACAGCGACAGGCCAAGATCCTGGCCGTTCAGCACCACGATCTGCGCGGTACATTGGCGACGCAGCTGCTCCATGCGGGCATGGGCTGTCGCCAGCCCGACGCCCGACAGCAGCACCGCGAAGGTATGCTCGCCGACACGGCAGGCCGCATCCATCGCCCGGGTATTGGCGCGCAGCATGCGCCCCAAGCCTTCCAGCATGCGCTGATGCGCCTCCGGGCCCAGCGCCTGGATCGCGGCCGAGGCCGGATCCAGCGCGATCAGCACCAGCGCGAACTCACGGTGCTCGCGGGTTGACAGGTCGATCTCGCGCAGCAGCTGGTCGTCGAACTGGGCCCGCAGGTACAGGCCGGACACATCGTCGCGGCCGCTGCCTTGCTGCATCTCACGCCGGATCTGCTCCAGCGCCTTTTGCTGCTGCTCGATCTGGTTCAGCGCGCGCTGCAGATGGGTCTCGCGATGGCGCTCCTCGGTGCGCTCGGCCCACATCGCCATCACATGCTCGCCGCCCAGTGGCACGCGGGTGACCGCGAATTCGCGCCGGCGCCCGCCCAGCTCCAGCCGATGCTCGCTGACCACCACGGTGCGCTGCGCCATCACCGCCTGCTCGGCGCGGCGCATCGCCAGCACCTCGTCGGGACGCATCAGCTCGTTGTCGCCGGCGCCGACGATGCCCGCCTCATGGCGCTCGAACAGGGCCGCCATGCCGGCGCTGCCATGCACATAGCGGCCGGTGGCGAGCGACTTCACCGTCACCAGCAGACCCAGCGGCTCGACCAGGCCCAGCACGCCGTTCGCCAGCTCATGGTCCGCCAGACTCAGGCTGGCAAACCAGGCATCGCTGGCTTGGGGCGATGCACCGGAGTGCAGGGCGGCAGATGTATCCATGAAATCCTGGCAGGGCGTAGCGGGGAAGACGGCGCGACGGCAAGGTCTGGCACCGGCGGGTTGGAGCAATGTAGAGGGCTTGCGCAGACGGCGGCAAGTACGAGGCATCCCCTGTTCGCAGCTCACCCCCTAGCTTGAATGGTAGCGAAGATCCCGAGGGCCAGAACCGAACTCACCCTATCCGCGGGGTAGCGCCCGAGCCGGACCGGGCAAACGAGGCGCCCGACACCTCAAACCTACAATACCGGGCTCCCCTCCCACCTCCCACGCCGGGACACCCAAGGAACCACGATGGCCGACCAGCAGACGATCCGCGGACATCTGCAACAACGCAGCAACCACCAGTTCGAGGCCCGCTTTGAGGGCGTCGAAACCAGCCTGCTGTCCGACGAGCCGCCGCCGCTGGGCCAGTCCGCCGGCCCCTCGCCGGTGCAGCTGCTCGGCACCGCGGTCGGCACCTGCCTGAGCAACTCACTGCTGTTCGCTCTGCGCAAATTCAAGCAGAACCCCGAGCCGCTGAGTTGCGAGCTGGAGACAACGGTGGGTCGCAACGAACAGGGCCGCATGCGCGTGCTCGCGATCCACGCCCGTCTGCGCCTGGGCGTGCCGGCGGCCAGCCTGGCCCATCTGGAGCGGGTGCTGGAGCAGTTCGAGGACTACTGCACCGTCACCCAGAGCGTGCGTGCCGGCATTCCGGTGCAGGTCAGCGTGTTCGACGCCGACGGCGTGCAGCTGAAGTAAGGCGCGGGGCATGCAGTCGTTTGACCTGATCGTCGTCGGCGCCGGCGCGGCCGGCCTGTTCTGCGCCGGCATCGCCGGTCAACTCGGCCAGCACGTGCTGCTGCTGGACCATGCGAGCAAGCTGGCGGAGAAGATCCGCATCTCCGGCGGCGGCCGCTGCAACTTCACCAACCGCGAGGCCGGCCCGGCCAACTTCCTGTCGGAGAACCCGAACTTCTGCCGCTCGGCCCTGGCCCGCTACAGCGCGCAGGACTTCATCGGACTGGTCAGGAAGCATGGCATCGCCTTCCACGAGAAACACAAGGGCCAGCTGTTCTGCGACGACTCCAGCGAGCAGATCATCCAGATGCTGCTGCGCGAATGCGAGGCCGGCGGCGTGCAGCGCTGGCAGCCTTGCACCGTGGCCGATGTGCGGCCGCTGGCCGGCGGTGGTTTCGAGCTGGACAGCAGCGCCGGCTCGCTGCGCACCACGCGGCTGGTGATCGCGACCGGCGGCCTGTCGATCCCGAAGATCGGCGCCAGCGACTGGGGCTTGCGCCTGGCCCAGCGCCTGGGCCACAGCATCGTCGAGCCGCGTCCGGCCCTGGTGCCGCTGACCTTCGCGCCGGCCGACTGGGCGCCGTTCGCCGAGCTGGCCGGGCTGTCGCTGCCGGTGGTCGTCAGCACCGGCGCCGGCAAGCAGCGCACCCGTTTCCACGAGGACCTGCTGTTCACCCACCGCGGCCTGAGCGGCCCGGCGATCCTGCAGATCTCCAGCTTCTGGCATGAGGGGCAGGCACTGAGCCTGGACCTTGCGCCCGAGCAGCAACTGGCGCCGGCCCTGCTGAACGCCAAGAACGGCTCCAAGCGCCAGCTCGGCAACGAGCTGGCCGAGCTGCTGCCCAGCCGCCTGGCCCAGGCCTGGCTCGCGCGCCTGGCCCTGCCCGGCAACCGCCCGATGGCCGACTGCAAGGACAAGGATCTGCAGCGTCTGGCCGAGCAGTTACAGGCCTGGCAGCTGACACCCGACGGCAGCGAGGGCTGGCGCAAGGCCGAGGTGATGCGCGGCGGCGTCGACACCCGCGAGCTCAGCTCGCAGAGCCTGGAAAGCAAGAAGGTGCCGGGCCTGCATTTCATCGGTGAGGTGGTCGACGTGACCGGCTGGCTGGGCGGCTACAACTTCCAATGGGCCTGGGCCAGCGCGGCCGCCTGCGCCCGTGCCGTGGCGTCGCAGACCGAGGCTCTGGCCATATCCTGAATTTATGGTTATACTCGCCGTCTTTGCTAGCAAACCCCTGCGCGTCGATTCGGAAGCAGAATCCGGATATTTCTGCTTAAGGCCTGCTCGAAAGAGTGATGAAGGCTTAGCGAACACCGAGCGCTTAATGAAGGAAACTGAGTTTCATGACCACCATTCGCGTCAAAGAGAACGAGCCGTTTGATGTTGCCCTGCGCCGCTTCAAGCGCACCATCGAAAAGCTGGGCCTGCTGACCGACCTGCGCGCCCGCGAGTTCTACGAGAAGCCCACCGCCGAACGCAAGCGCAAGAAGGCCGCCGCCGTCAAGCGCCACTACAAGCGCGTGCGCAGCATGCAGCTGCCCAAGAAGCTGTACTGATTCCGGCAGGCTGCCACGCAGCCACCGAATACAGCCAGAGAAAGCCCGCGCAGGACGCTGCCGCGGGCTTTTTCTTTTCTAATTCCAGCATCGCCACGAGAACCCTGCCATGAGCCTGAAAGACCGCATTACCGAAGACATGAAATCCGCCATGCGCGCCAAGGAGACCGAACGCCTGGGCACGATCCGCATGCTGCTGGCCGCCGTGAAGCAGAAGGAAGTGGACGAGCGCATCGTGGTGGACGATGTGGCGCTGGTGGCCATCATCGACAAGCTGATCAAGCAGCGCAAGGACTCGATCAGCCAGTTCACCGCCGCCGGCCGCCAGGACCTGGCCGACAAGGAGCAGGCCGAGCTGGTCGTGCTGGAGACCTATCTGCCGGCGCGCCTGTCGGCCGAGGAGATCCAGGCCGCGGTCAATGCCATCGTCGCCGAGCTGGGCGCCAAGGGCCCCGGCGACATGGGCAAGGTGATGGGCGCGGTGAAGACCCAGCTGGCCGGCAAGGCCGACATGGGCCTGGTGTCCGCCGCGGTCAAGAAGGCCCTCAACCCCTGATCCGGAGCACTGCACCATGAGCCTGCCCCTGCAAGCCTTGAATCCCGAGTTCTGCGTCGCCCCGCAGCTGGAACCGGCCGCGATGGCCGAGGCCGCCGCCGCGGGCTTTCGCAGCGTGATCAACAACCGCCCCGATTTCGAGGGCGGCCCGGAGCAGCCGACCAGCGCGCAGATCGAGGCCGCGGCGCGCGCCGCCGGCCTGGAATACCGGCATCTGCCGGTCAACGGCGCCTACCAGTCGCCGGAGGAGATCGCCGCCTTCCGCGAGCTGCTGGACAGCCTGCCGCGGCCGATCCTGGCCTTCTGCCGATCGGGCGCCCGCTCGACCAAGCTGTTCGGCGCGGCCAGCCAGCTCTGACGACAACGGCAGCCGGCGGCACAGCCGGCTGACACCCAGCTTGCGCGCAGGCGCCGCAACGCTCAGGGTGTATCCCTAGCCCATTTCCCCTCGGCGGCCGGGACTCCATTGCTATCCTCTTCGGTTTGCTCGCAGACTCCTGCCCGGGGTCTGCTGCGAGCAGTTCCGAAGTTCGATTTGCCGCCGGGCCCGGCGCCCGGCAAGGAGTCCGAATGAAACCCCTCTTGGCCTTGGCCAGATGGATCGATGCGCTGAACGACCGGTTCGGCGCAATCGCCAAATGGGCCGTGCTGGCGGCCTGCCTGATCAGCGCCGCCAATGCCGTGGTGCGCTATGCGCTGGACTACAGCTCCAACGCCCTCCTCGAGATCCAGTGGTACCTGTTCGCCGGCGCGGTGATGCTGGGCGCCTCGCAGGTGCTGCGCCTGAACGAGCATGTGCGCGTGGATGTGCTGTACGGCCGCTACCCGACCCGCATGAAGGTCTGGGTGGACCTGCTGGGCTTGCTGTTCTTCCTGCTGCCGGTGATGGTGGCGATGCTCTATCTCTCCTGGCCGATGTTCGTGCGCATGTACGAGACCGGTGAGATGTCCAACAACGCCGGCGGCCTGATCCGCTGGCCGGTGATGCTGCTGATCCCGCTGGGCTTCGGCCTGCTGATCCTGCAGGGCCTGTCCGAGGCGATCAAGCGCATCGGCTGGCTCGCCCACAAGTTCGACATGGACACGCATTACGAGAGGCCGCTGCAATGAGCATGGAGAGTTTTGCCCCGCTGATGTTCGCGGGGCTGATCATCGTGATGTTGATCGGCTTCCCGGTGGCCTTCTCGCTGGCCGCGCTCGGCCTGCTGTGCGGTTTCGTCGCGATCGAGGCCGGCTGGTTCCCGCCCGCCTTCATGGCCAATCTGCCGCTCAATGTGCTGGGCATCCTGTCCAATGAGCTGCTGCTGGCGATCCCCTTCTTCACCTTGATGGGGGCCATCCTGGAGAAATGCGGGCTGGCCGAGGATCTGCTGGATTCGATGGGCCAGCTGTTCGGCCCGGTGCGCGGCGGCCTGGGCTATGCGGTGATCGTGGTGGGCTTCATCCTCGGCGCGATCACCGGCACGGTGGCCGGCCAGGTGATCGCGATGGCGATGATCGCGCTGCCGGTGATGATGCGCTACGGCTACAACATGCGCTACGCCACCGGCGTGCTGGCCGCCTCCGGCACCATCACGCAGCTGGTGCCGCCCTCGCTGGTGCTGGTCGTGATGGCCGACCAGCTGGGCCGCTCGGTCGGCGACATGTACAAGGGCGCCTGGGGCCCCTCGGTGCTGCAGGTGTTGATCTTCGCGATCTACACCTTCATCCTGACCCGCCTGAAGCCCAGCTACCTGCCGGGCCTGCCCCCCGAGGCGCGCACCCTGCAGGGCTGGGCATTGTGGAAGAAATGCCTGCGCGGCATCATCCCCTCGGCCGTACTGATCTTCGCGGTGCTGGGCAGCATGGGCGGCCTGCCCGGCATCAGCAAGGCGATCTGCACCCCGACCGAGGCCGGCGCGATGGGCGCGGTCGGCGCCTTCATCCTGGCCGCGCTGCACCGCCGCCTGACCTGGCCGCTGCTGGTCGGCAGCCTGGCCGGCACGATGCGCATCACCGCGATGGTGGTCTTCATCCTGATCGGCTCGCGCGTGTTCTCGCTGGTGTTCCAGGGCGTCGACGGCGCCAAGTGGATCGAGCATATGCTGACCGGCCTGCCCGGCGGCCAGACCGGCTTCCTGATCGTCGTCAACCTGTTCGTCTTCTTCCTGGCCTTCTTCCTCGACTTCTTCGAGATCGCCTTCATCATCCTGCCGCTGCTGGGGCCGGTGGCGGACAAGCTGGGCATCGACATGATCTGGTTCGGTGTGCTGCTGTGCGTCAACATGCAGACCAGCTTCATGCACCCGCCCTTCGGCTTCGCGCTGTTCTACCTGCGCGGCATCTCCGACACCCTGTTCAAGAACGGCGGCCTGCCGCGCAAGGTGGAGTCCAAGGACATCTACCTCGGCTCGGTGCCCTTCGTGTTCCTGCAGCTGCTGCTGGTGGTGATCGTGATCTTCGTGCCGCAGACGGTGACGGTATTCCTGGACAAGCCCGAGGTGGTGGACCTGGACAAGGTGGTGATGCCCGACACCGAGCCGCTGATGCCCAGCACGGACGAGCCGGCACCCAGCCTCGACGACCTGGCCCCGTCGGCCGAGCCCGCCAGCGCGGCCTCGCAGTAGGCGATGACGATGATGTCGCAGGACGCCATCCCCACCCTGCCCGCGCTGCCGGACCCTCCTGCTGCGGAGGCCGGCGAAGAACTCAGCGCGGAGGGCCCCTCCTTCCCGCTGACCACCCGGCTGCTGGCCAGCGCGATGATGCTGGCCCTCTTGGTCTGGGGCTGGCGCGCCGCCGACGAGATCGCCGGCGCGAAGCTCGACGCCGGCGCCATCGGTTTCCTGCTGTCGGTCGTGCTGGTGCTAGTGAGTTGCTACGTCGGCATGCTGAAGAGCCGCACCTCGATCAGCATGACCCATATCCGCCAGCGCTGGCTGTGGACCAAGGAGGTCGCGCTGGCCGATGTGCACCAGGCCAAGCTGATCCATCTGCCGGGCCTGGCCTGGCTGATCGCACCGCGCCTGATGGTCAAGGTGCGCGGCCGCGGGCTCTACACCTTCCACATCGCCGACCCGGCGGTGTTGGCGCTGGCGCGCCGCCTGGGCCTGGGCGAGCCGCCCTCGCCGCGCTGAACTCCCGGCAATACAAGAAGAAAGAGCAGCTCGCGGGCTGCTCTTTTTGTTTGGGACGGGGCTTTCGCCCCGCCGGGTTTACAGCTTCTGCTGCGCCATGAAGTTGTCGAAGCGGTTCTCGGCGAACTTGAACCACAGCACCTGGTCGCGCTGGAAGGTGCGCAGGTCGGCGTAGATCTTCTTCCAGGCCGGGCTCTTCGCGCCGTTGGCTTCGAACACCTCCATCGAGGCCTTGAAGGACGCATCCAGCACCGCTTGCGAGAAAGGCTTGAGCTGGGTCTTGGCACCGACCAGTTGCTTCAGCGCGGTCGGGTTCAGCGCGTCGTACTTGGCCAGCATGTCGGTATGCGCCAGCGCCGAGGCGGCGTCGATGATGGCCTTGTACTCGGCCGACAGGGCGTCATAGGCCTTCTGGTTGATGAAGAAGTCCACCTCGGGACCGCCTTCCCACCAGCCGGGGTAGTAGTAGAACGGCGCGACCTTGTTGAAGCCCAGCTTCTGGTCGTCGTAGGGGCCGACCCATTCGGCCGCATCGATCGTGCCCTTCTCCAGCGCCTGATAGATCTCGCCGCCGGGCAGGCTCTGCGGCACCGCGCCGAGCTTCTGCATCACCTCGCCGATCAGGCCACCGCCCAGGCGCATCTTCAGGCCCTTGAAGTCGGCCGGCGCCTTGATCTCCTTGCGGAACCAGCCACCCATCTGGCAACCGGTGTTGCCACCGGCGAAGCTGACGATGTTGTAGTTCGCGTAGAACTCGTTCATCAGCTTGCGGCCGTTGCCATGCAGCATCCAGGCCGTCATCTGGCGCGAGTTCAGGCCGAAGGGGATCGCCGAACCGAGCGCGAAGGCCGGGTCCTTGCCGTAGAAGTAGTACGGCACGGTGTGGGCCATCTCGACGGTCGCGTTCTGCACGCCATCCACCACACCGAACGGGGGCATCAGTTCGCCACCGGCATGCACCGAGATCTCGAACTTGCCGCCCGACATGGCCTTGACCGCCTTCGCGAACACCTCGGCACCGCCGTAGATCGTGTCCAGCGACTTCGGGAAGCTCGACGCCAAGCGCCAGCGCACATTGGCCTGGGCATTGACGACGGCCGGGGCGGCACCGGCCGCCAGCACGCCGGCCAGACCGGCCTGCTTGACAAAGGAACGACGCTCCATCAGTTGATCTCCTCGTATTGATGAATGCTTGAGAGCGCATCGATTCTAGGAGTCGACTTCCGGGGCCTGACCGGGAGAAACCCGTGAAAACCAGAGTGACAGCGGCCCTCTTTCGGAGTACCGGAAAAGCCGTCAACAGCAGGCTTTCAACAGGCTGACGCGCGGAACCGCGCGTGCAAATCGGCGCGCCGCCGCGCGCACAAAATCCCGCCGCTGGTGCGGCTCAGCTGCCCGCCAGCTTCATGCGCGCGACCAGCACCGAGCCGATGGTCTTGCTGCCCAGGGTGTAGGTGTCGGTGCCGATGCCGACGATTTCCTGGAACATCTGGCGCAGGTTGCCGGCGATCGTCACCTCGTGCACCGGGAAGGCGATCTCGCCGTTCTCGACCCAGTAGCCGCTGGCGCCGCGCGAGTAGTCGCCGGTCACGTAGTTGACGCCCTGCCCCATCAGCTCGGTGACCAGCAGGCCGCGGCCCATGCGGCGCAGCATCGTGTCGAGGTTGTCGCCGGGCGCGGTGACGCGGCTCGTCATGCGCAGGTTGTGCGAACCGCCGGCATGGCCGGTGGTGCGCAGGCCCAGCTTGCGCGCCGAATAGCTGGAGAGGAAGTAGCCCTGCAGCACGCCGGCCTCGACCACCTTGCGCGCGCGGGTCACGACGCCCTCGTCGTCGAAGGGCGCGCTGCCCTTGCCCTTGACCTCGTGCGGGTCCTCGTCGATGTCGATATGCGGCGCCATCACGCCCTGGCCCAGACTGTCGAGCAGGAAGCTGGCCTTGCGGTAGAGCGCGCCGCCGCTGGTCGCCTGCACCAGCGCGCCCAGCAGGCCCGCGGCCACCGTGTTCTCGAACAGCACCGGCACCTCGGCCGTCTTGACCTTGCGCGCCTTCAGGCGCGACAGCGCGCGCTCCGCGGCGTAGCGGCCAACCGCCTCCGGCGCCGCCAGCTCGGTGGCATCGCGCATCGAGCTGTACCAGGCGTCGCGCTGCATGCCGGCGCCGCGGCCGGCGATCGGCGCGACCGAGACCGAATGGCGCGAGCTCGCATAGCCGCCGCCGAAGCCGCGCGTGTTGGCCGCATAGAAATGCGACTGCTGGGCCGACACCGCGGCGCCTTCTGAATTGGTGATGCGGCGGTCGGTCGCGAAGGCCGCGTCCTCGCAGCGCAGCGCCAGCGCGGCGGCCTGCTCGGCATCCACCGCCCAGGGATGAAACAGGTCCAGCTGCGGACGCGCGGCCGCGTCCAGCGACAGGTCCTGCTCGTCCGGCAGGCCGGCCACCGGGTCCTCGGCGGTGAAGCGCGCGATGTCGAAGGCGGCGCGCACCGTGTCCTTCAGCGCCTGCGGCGAGAAGTCGGAGGTGCTGGCATTGCCGCGGCGCTGCCCCAGGTAGACGCTGATGCCCAGCGACTTGTCGCGGTTGCGCTCGACGTTCTCGACCGAGCCGCGGCGCACCGAGACCGACAGGCCGCAGCCCTCGGACACCTCGGCCCCGGCATCGCTGGCGCCCAGGGTCTTGGCCTCGGCCAGCACCGTCTCCACCAGCTCGCGAAAGCGCTCCTGGCTGTAGGCGAAGCCGGCTTGCGCTGCGGGTGAGGAGGAGGAACGGATAGACATGGGGTCGATCGGGAAAGTCGGAGTGGGCGACAATCATACTTATGAGCGATTTCCCCGATGACGATTTCGACGCCGACTTCGACGAGCGTCCCAGCAAGAGCCAGAAGAAGCGCGACATGCACGAGCTGCAGGCGCTGGGCGACGACCTGCTGGCCCTGCCGGCCAGCCGCGTCGAGCCGCTGGACCTGCCGGAGATCCTGCTGGACGCGCTGAAGGACGCGAAGAAGATCACCAACTTCGAAGGCAAGCGCCGCCAGATGCAGTACATCGGCAAGCTGATGCGCAAGGTCGATCCGGCGCCGATCCGCGAGGCGGTGGCCGCCTTCAAGCTGGGCCATGCGCAGGACAGCCTGGCCCTGCACGAATCCGAGCGCTGGCGCGAGCGCCTGCTGGACAACGACGAGGCGCTGCAGGCCTTCATCGCCGAGCATCCGCAGGTCGACATGCAGCAGCTGCGCAGCCTGGTGCGCGCGGCCCGCAAGGACGCCGCCGGCACCCCGGAACAGCGCAATGGCCGCGCCTATCGCGAGCTGTTCCAGCTGATCAAGGCCGAGCGCAAGCGCGTCGCGCCGGACGGCGATGCGGCCGAGGCCGGCGATGATGAGTGATCCGGTCAGGATCGGCATCGTCTCGATCAGCGACCGCGCCTCCAGCGGCGTCTACGAGGACAAGGGCCTGCCGGCGCTGCAGGAATGGCTGTCGGCCGCGCTGCTGAACCCGATCGAGTTCCAGCCGCGCCTGATCCCCGACGAGCGCGCGCAGATCGCCGCCACCCTGCGCGAGCTGGTCGACGAGGCGAAGTGCGACCTGGTGCTGACCACCGGCGGCACCGGCCCGGCGCCGCGCGACGTCACGCCCGAGGCGACCCTGGACGTGGCCGAGCGCGAGATGCCCGGCTTCGGCGAGCAGATGCGCCAGATCTCGCTGCATTTCGTGCCCACCGCGATCCTGTCGCGCCAGGTCGCGGTGATCCGCGGCCGGGCGCTGATCATCAACCTGCCCGGCCAGCCCAAGGCGATCGCCGAGACGCTGGCCGGCCATGAGAAAGCCAGCGGCATCTTCGCCGCCGTGCCCTATTGCATCGACCTGATCGGCGGGCCCTATCTGGAAACCCGCGCTGAGGTCTGCAAGGCCTTCCGCCCCAAAAGCGCCATTCGAACCAAGAACGAAAAAACCCAATGAAGATCACGAAAGACACCATCGCCACCCTGAAGCTCAAGGTGGCAGACGCCAACGGCCGCCTGATCGAGGACTCGAAGGAGCCGGCCGCCGTGCTGATCGGCGGCTACGGCAACACCCTGCCGGCGATCGAGGCGGCGCTGGAGGGCCAGGAGGCCGGCTTCCAGACCACGCTGAAGCTGGCGCCGGAGAACGCCTTCGGCCAGCGCGACGAGAGCCTGCTGCGCTCGATCGCCAAGAAGGACTTCCCGCCCGGCGTCAAGGTCGGCGGTCAGCTGGAGATCCGCGAGAGCGAGAGCGGCCAGACCCAGGTCTTCAATGTCGTGAAGATCAAGGGCGGCCAGGTGCTGCTGGACGGCAACCACCCGCTGGCCGGCATTGGCCTGGCGGTCACGCTGAAGGTGATCTCGGTGCGCGCGGCCTCGGCCGAGGAAGTGGCCCATGGTCACGCGCATGGCGACCACGGGCATCACCACTAAAAAGCGCTCGGCTACTTGCCGACCAGTTGGTTGAACTTCGAGGCTTCGAAGTTCTCCTCGCGGGCGGCATCGGCCGGCAGGCAGTCCTTCTCGGCCGCGGCCCGCTTGGACAGGGTCTCGATCGCGTTCCACAGCAGCGCGATCTGGTGCTCCTGGCCGGCCGCGTTGTCGATCAGGCCGCGCAGGGCCTGCGACAGCGGGTCGTCGCTCTGCGTCACGCCATAGGCCGAGAAGCCCATCTTGGCCGCCG
Organism: Roseateles sp. DAIF2; assembly: GCF_015624425.1. Classification (NCBI taxonomy): domain Bacteria; kingdom Pseudomonadati; phylum Pseudomonadota; class Betaproteobacteria; order Burkholderiales; family Sphaerotilaceae; genus Roseateles; species Roseateles sp. DAIF2. The sequence goes on from NZ_CP049919.1 coordinate 3,507,573, forward strand.
CGGCCTCGCGCTCCGCGTCCGCCCTGGCCTCGATGATGCGCGCCGGGTTGCCCACCGCGGTGGCGCCCGCCGGCACCGGCTTGGTGACCACCGCCAGCGAGCCGACGCGCGCACCGGCCCCGACGGTGAAGCCGCCCAGCACGCAGGCATTGGCGCCGACGATCACGCCGGGTTCCAGGGTCGGATGCCGCTTGGCCCCCTTGACCAGCGAGGTGCCGCCCAGGGTCACGCCCTGGTAGATCGTGCAGCCATCGCCGATCTCGGCCATCTCGCCGATCACGACGCCCATGCCATGGTCGATGAAGACCTTGCGGCCGATCGTCGCGCCCGGATGGATCTCGATGCCGGTCAGCCAGCGCGAGAGATGCGAGATGAAACGCCCCGGCCATTTCAGGCCATGGGTCCAGCACCAATGGGCGCGCCGGTGCAGCACCAGCGCGTGCAGCCCCGGATAACAGCTCAGCACCTCCCAAGCCGACCGGGCGGCCGGATCGCGCTCGAGGATGCAGGCAATGTCTTCGCGAAGGCGCTGGAACATGAGGACTGGGGTTGCAGAAAGTAAAGAAGGGCTGTCAGTCTAGCCGGGCGGATCAACCCTCGCCGCGGCGGGTCTTGAGCATCGCGCGGGCCATGCCGCGCAGGATGTGCACTTCTTCAGAAGTCAGCTGCGCGCGGTTGAACAGCTGGTTCAGGCGCGGCATCAGCTTCTTGGGCGCGGCCGGGTCGAGGTAGTCGATCGCCACCAGCGCCTCCTCCAGATGCGCCAGCAGGCCCTGCACCGCCCGGCCATCGGCCAGATCGGGATCGGCGGTGCGCGGCGCCACCGCGAAGCCACCCAGGGCCTGGCGCAGGTCATAGGCCAGCAGCTGCACTGCCTGGGCCAGATTCAGGGAGCCGTAGTCGGGATGGGTCGGGATCGACAGCACCGCATGGCAGCGATACACATCCTCGTTGCTCATGCCGTAGCGCTCGGAGCCGAACACCAGGCCGATCTTGTGCGTGCCCTGCGCCGCCAGCTCGGCGAACAGCGGGCGCGGCTCGCGCGTCGGTGGCCCGAAGTCGCGCGGCGTCATCGCGGTGGCGCAGGCGAAGCTGACGCCGTCCAGCGCCTCGGCCAGGCTGTCGACGATGCGCGCGCGGGCCAGGATGTCGGCCGCGCCGCTGGCCATCGCGACCGTCTCCTCCTGGGACAGCACATCGGCGAAACGCGGGCGCACCAGCACCAGCTCGGAAAAACCCATCACCTTCATCGCCCGCGCGGTGGCGCCGACATTGCCAGGGTGGCTGGTCTGGATCAGGATGAAACGTGTGGAATCCACGGTGCTGCGGGCCGCTCTCGGTTAAAATGCGCGATTATCCGCGGCCGGGCCCTGTCGCCCGGGGTCACCGCCCCCGCTCTTTGCCTTCGCCAGTCCACCCTCCCCACGCAGGTTTATCCAAGCCATGACGCAAGCCGCACTCCATCCCATGCTGAACGTCGCCATCAAGGCGGCCCGTGCAGCCGGTTCCATCATCAACCGCGCGTCGCTGGATCTCGACATCCTGAAGATCAACACCAAGTCGCCCAACGACTTCGTGACCGAGGTGGACCAGGCGGCAGAGAACGCCATCATCGAAACCCTGCTGCAAGCCTATCCCGACCACGGCATCCTGGCCGAGGAATCGGGCCGCAGCCACGGCAACAAGCATTCCGACTATGTCTGGATCATCGATCCGCTGGACGGCACCACCAATTTCATCCACGGCTTCCCGGTCTATTGCGTGTCGATCGCGCTGGCCTTCCGCGGCAAGATCGAGCAGGCCGTCGTCTACGACCCGACCCGCAACGACCTGTTCTACGCCACCAAGGGCCGCGGCGCCTTCCTGAACGACAAGCGCCTGCGCGTCTCCAAGCGCACCCGCATGAGCGACGCGCTGATCGGCACCGGTTTCCCCTTCCGCCGCGGTGACAACTTCAAGCGCTACGTCAAGATGTTCGAGGAGGTGATGCAGCAATGCGCCGGCCTGCGCCGCCCTGGCGCCGCCGCACTCGACCTCTGCTATGTGGCCGCCGGTTACTACGACGCCTTCTTCGAGACCGGCCTGAACCCCTGGGACGTGGCCGCGGGCTCGCTGATCATCACCGAGGCCGGCGGCCTGATCGGCAACTTCACCGGCGAAGCCGACTTCCTGAACCAGCGCGAGGTGGTCGCCGGCAGCCCGAAGATCTACGGTCAGCTGGTGCAGATCCTGAGCCCCTACACCCGCGTGATCAAGGCCGAGGACGAGACGGCGGCGCCCGCCGCCGAGGCCGGCGGCAAGCCCACGGCCGCCGATGCCGTCGCCGCTGCCGCGGCCGCCCCCGCGAAGAAGCGCGGCCCGGTGCGCATCAAGAAGGCAGACGTCGAGGGCGACAGCGCCGCCTGACGCTAAACTCCCTTTCCAGCCTCAGCAAAGCCCTCGCCCGAGGGCTTTGTTCATTTTGACCCCGCCCATGACCTCAGCAGCCCCTTCAGCAGCCGACTCCCAGGATTTCAGCGCCCACACCCCGGTGATGCAGCAGTACTTCCGGCTGAAGACCCAGCACCCGGACGTGCTGGTGTTCTTCCGGATGGGGGACTTCTACGAGGTGTTCTACGACGATGCCCGCAAGTGCAACGCGCTGCTGGACATCACGCTGACCACGCGCGGCCAGAGCGGCGGCGAGCCGGTGGTGATGGCGGGCGTGCCGGCGCATGCGCTGGAGAGCTACCTGGCCAAGCTGATCAAGCTGGGCGAGTCGGTGGCGATCGCCGAGCAGGTGGGCGACGTCGCCACCGCCAAGGGCCCGGTCGAGCGCAAGGTGGTGCGCGTGGTCACGCCCGGCACGGTCACCGACACCGAGCTGCTGGCCGACAAGCAGGATTCGGTGCTGCTGGCCGTGGTGCAACAGGGCAGGAGCAGCCTGGGCCTGGCCTGGCTGTCGCTGACCAAGGGCGAGCTGGGCCTGGCCGAATGCAAGGACACCGAGCTGCCTTCCTACCTGGCACGCATGAGCCCGGCCGAGGTGCTGGTGGACCGCGAGCGCCAGCCGGCTGCGGTGCTGGCGGCGCGGCTGCCGATCACCAACCGCCCCGGCTGGCAGTTCGACACCACGCTGGGCGTGCGCAAGCTCTGCGAGCAGCTGGGTGTGGCCAGCCTGCAGGGCTTCAATGCCGACCGGCTGGAGGCCGCCCAGGCCGCCGCGGCCGCGCTGCTGGCCTATGCCGAACATACCCAGGGCCGGGCGCTGGCCCATGTGAAGAGCCTGCAGGTGCTGCGCGGCGGCGAGCTGCTGGACCTGCCGCCGGCCACCCAGCGCAATCTGGAGCTGATCCAGACCCTGCGCGGCGAGAGCTCGCCGACCCTGCTGTCGCTGCTGGACAGCTGCCGCACCGGCATGGGCAGCCGCGCGCTGCGCCACTGGCTGCTGCACCCGCGGCGCGAGCGCGCCGAGGCGCTGGCGCGCCATGACGCACTGGCGGCGCTGATCGCGGCCGGCTACGAGCCGCTGCGCGAGGCGCTGCGCCATGTGTCGGACGTCGAGCGCATCGCCGCGCGCATCGCGCTGCGTCAGGTGCGCCCGCGCGAGCTGACCGGCCTGCGCGCCACCCTGCAGACCCTGCCCGAGCTGCGCGAGACCCTGCCCGGCGGCTCGGCGCTGATCGAGCAGCTGGCCGCCGGCCTGGCCGCCTCACCCCATGTGCGCGAGCTGCTGGAGCGCGCGATCGCCGACGAGCCGGCCGTGCTGCTGCGCGACGGCGGCGTGATCGCCACCGGCTTCGACGCCGAGCTGGACGAGCTGCGCGGCATCGCACAGAACTGCGACGCCTTCCTCCTGGACCTGGAGGCGCGCGAGCGCGCCCGCACCGGCATCGCGAACCTGCGCGTGCAGTTCAACAAGGTGCATGGCTTCTATATCGAGGTGACGCAGGGCCAGGTCGACAAGGTGCCGATGGACTACCAGCGCCGCCAGACCCTGAAGAACGCCGAGCGCTACATCACGCCGGAGCTGAAGACCTTCGAGGACAAGGCCCTGTCGGCCCAGGAGCGCTCGCTGGCGCGCGAGAAGCTGCTCTACGAGATGGTGATCGACCATCTGGTGGAGGAGCTGCAGCCGCTGACCACCCTGGGCCGCGCGCTGGCCAGCCTGGACGCGCTGGCCGCGCTGGCCGAACGCGCCGCAACCCTGAACTGGAGCCGGCCCGACTTCGTGGCCCAGCCCTGCATCGACATCCAGGCCGGCCGCCATCCGGTGGTCGAGATGCGCCTGCGCGAGACCGGCGGTGGCGAGTTCATGGCCAACGACTGCCGGCTCGATGCGCGCACCAAGCTGCTGGTGATCACCGGCCCGAACATGGGCGGCAAGAGCACCTTCATGCGCCAGGTGGCGCTGATCAGCCTGCTGGCCGCCATCGGCTCCTATGTGCCGGCCGCCAGCTGCCGGCTCGGGCCGATGGACGCAATCCACACCCGCATCGGCGCGGCCGACGACCTGGCCAATGCGCAGTCGACCTTCATGCTGGAGATGACCGAGGCCGCCGCCATCCTGCATGGCGCGACCGACCAGTCCCTGGTGCTGATGGACGAGATCGGCCGCGGCACCTCGACCTTCGACGGCCTGGCCCTGGCCGGCGCAATCGCCAGCCATCTGCACGACAAAAACCGCGCGTTCACCCTGTTCGCGACCCATTACTTCGAGCTGACCGAGTTCCCGGCCAAGCACCAGCAGGCGCAGAACCACCATGTCTCGGCGGTGGAGAGCGGCGAGGACATCGTGTTCCTGCACGAGATCCAGCCCGGCCCGGCCAGCCGCAGCTATGGCGTGCAGGTGGCGCGCCTGGCCGGCATGCCCGGCTCGCTGGTGCGTCAGGCACGTGCGACCCTGGAGGCGCTGGAGGCCAAGGCCAGCGAGGGCGAGGCGCAGATCGACCTGTTCGCGCCGCCGCCCGAGCCGGTCGCGCTGGCCTCCGCCGATTTCGCCCATCCGGCGCTGGACGCGCTGGCCGAGCTGGACCCGGACTCGATGAGCCCGCGCGAGGCGCTGGAGGCGCTGTACCAGCTGAAGAAGCTCGGCCGCTCCTCATGATGAACAGCCGCGGCACGCTGGTCTTCTCGCATGCCAACGGCTTCGGCGCGGGCTGCTACCGCGTGCTGTTCGAAGCCTGGCGCGCGGCCGGCTGGGACGTGCATGCCCTGCCCCGCTTCGGCCACGACCCGGCCTACCCGGTCACCAGCAACTGGCCGCATCTGCGCGACCAGCTGATCCATTTCATCGAGCGCGAGGTCCAGGCCAAGATGCCGGCGGCCGCGCCGGTGATGCTGGTCGGCCATTCGCTGGGCGGCATGCTGAGCCTGATGGTCGCGAGCCGTCGGCTGGACCTGGCCGCGGGCCTGCTGATGCTGGACTCGCCGGTGGTCAGCGGCTGGCGCGCGCACAGCGTGCGGGTGGCCAAGGCCACGCGGCTGATGCCCCGGATCTCGCCCGGCAAGATCTCGCGCCAGCGCCGCCATGAATGGCCAACACGCGAGGCGGTGCAGGCGCATTTCGCGGCCAAGCACAAGTTCGCCCGCTGGGATCCGCGCGTGCTGGCCGACTATGTGGCCAGCGGCTTCGAGGAGCGCGACGACGGCAAGACCCATCTGGGCTTCGCGCGCGAGATCGAGACCCGCATCTACGACACCCTGCCGCACCACCTGGACGCGGTGCTGCGCCGCCGCCCGCTGCGCTGCCCGGTCGGCTTCATCGCCGGCACCCAGTCCGAGGAGCTTCGAAGCGCGGGCGCCGCGGCCTCGAAGGCGCTGGCGCGCGAGCATTTCCACTGGATGGAGGGCTCGCACCTCTATCCCTTCGAGCGCCCGGACGACACCGCGGCCCTGGTGCTGGAACTGCTGCAAGCACTGCGGCCCGACCCGGTCGGGACGACCTCGCTATAATCACTTTTTACCACCACAGCGTTCTTGAACGAGGGCGCTGCAAGACAATGACCAAGTACGTCTTCGTCACCGGCGGTGTGGTGTCCTCCCTCGGCAAGGGCATTGCATCGGCCTCGCTGGCCGCCATCCTCGAATCGCGTGGCCTCAAGGTCACCCTCATCAAGCTGGATCCGTACATCAACGTCGATCCAGGCACGATGTCCCCCTTTCAGCATGGCGAGGTCTTCGTCACCGACGACGGCGCAGAGACCGATCTGGACCTGGGCCACTACGAGCGCTTCATCACCACGCGGATGAAGAAGAGCAACAACTTCACCACCGGCCAGATCTACATGTCGGTGCTGGAGAAGGAGCGTCGCGGCGACTATCTCGGCAAGACCGTGCAGGTGATCCCGCACATCACCAACGAGATGCAGGACTTCATCCGCCGCGGTGCCGGCCATGGCACGCCCGATGCCGTGGACGTGGCCATCGTCGAGATCGGCGGCACGGTGGGTGACATCGAGTCCCTGCCCTTCCTGGAAGCCGCGCGCCAGATGAGCCTGAAGGCCGGCCCCCACAATGTGGCCTTCGTGCATCTGACCTATGTGCCCTGGATCGCTGCCGCCGGCGAGCTGAAGACCAAGCCGACCCAGCACACCGTGCAGAAGCTGCGCGAGATCGGCATCCAGCCGGACGCGCTGCTGTGCCGCGCCGACCGCCGCATCCCGGACGACGAACGCGAGAAGATCTCGCTGTTCACCAACGTGCCCGAGTACGGCGTGATCTCGATGTGGGACGTGAACACCATCTACAAGGTGCCCCGCGTGCTGCACGAGCAGGGCCTGGACCAGCTGATCTGCACCAAGCTGCAGCTCAACACCAAGTCCACCGACCTGAAGCGCTGGGACACCCTGGTGCACGAGGTCGAGAACCCGGCCAAGGAAGTGACGATCGCGATGTGCGGCAAGTACACCGATCTGTCCGATTCCTACAAGTCTCTCAACGAGGCGCTGCGCCACGCCGGCATCCACAACCATGCCCGCGTCAACATCGAGTATGTCGACTCCGAGCTGCTGAACGAGGGCAACATCGATCAGCTGGCCCAGTTCGATGCGATCCTGGTGCCCGGCGGCTTCGGCAAGCGCGGCGTCGAGGGCAAGATCCTGGCGGCCAAGTACGCTCGCGAGCACAAGGTGCCTTATCTGGGCATCTGCCTGGGCATGCAGGTCGCGACCATCGAGTACGCCCGCCATATGGCCGGCCTGGCCGGCGCCAATTCGACCGAGTTCGAGCCCGAGACACCGAACCCGGTGATCGCCTTGATCGACGAATGGCAGGACGCCGACGGCACCATCCAGAGACGCGACGAAAAGAGCGATCTGGGCGGCACGATGCGTCTGGGCGCGCAGAGCTCGGACGTCAAGCCCGGCACCCTGGCCCATGACATCTACGGCCCGGTGGTCACCGAGCGCCATCGCCACCGCTACGAGGCCAACGAGCATTATCTGGACCGTTTGCAAGAGGCCGGTCTGGTGATCTCGGCCATCACCCAGCGCGAGAAGCTGACCGAGATGGTCGAGCTGCCGCGCTCTGTCCATCCCTGGTATGTCGGCGTGCAGTTCCACCCGGAATTCAAGTCCACGCCCTGGGACGGCCACCCGCTGTTCACCGCCTTCATCAAGGCGGCGCTGGAACACAAACAGGCCTGAAGGAGCCCCTGCCATGAAGCTGTGCGATTTTGAGGTCGGCATCGACCGCCCCTTCTTCCTGATCGCTGGCACCTGCTCGATCGAGGGCCTGGAGATGAGCATGGAAGTGGCAGGCCGGCTCAAGGAGGCCTGCTCGGCCCTGGGCATCCCGCTGATCTACAAGGGCTCCTTCGACAAGGCCAACCGCTCGTCGGGCAGCACCAAGCGCGGCGTCGGCATGGACGCCGGCCTCAAGATCCTCGACGAGGTGCGTCGCCAGCTGGGCCTGCCCATCCTGACCGATGTGCATGACGAAGCCCAGGTGGCCGATGTGGCCGCCGTGGTCGACGTGCTGCAGACCCCGGCCTTCCTGTGCCGCCAGACCGATTTCATCCGCGCGGTGGCCAAGTCGGGCAAGCCGGTGAACATCAAGAAGGGCCAGTTCCTCGCGCCCTGGGACATGAAGAACGTCATCGACAAGGCGCGCGACGCGGCCCGCGAAGCCGGCCTGTCGGAGGACCGCTTCCTGGCCTGCGAGCGTGGCGTGAGCTTCGGCTACAACAACCTCGTGGCCGATATGAGCAGCCTGGCAGAGATGCGCAAATCCGGCGCGCCGGTGGTGTTCGACGTGACCCACTCGGTGCAGAAGCCCGGTGGTCAGGGCACCAGCAGCGGTGGCGCCCGCGAGATGGTGCCGGTGCTGGCACGCGCCGGCGTGGGCGCCGGCGTGGCCGGCCTGTTCATGGAAACCCATCCGCGCCCGGCAGAGGCCTGGTCCGATGGACCCAACGCCGTGCCGCTGCAGCATATGCGGACCTTGCTGGAGCAGCTGGTCGCGCTGGACCGCGTGGTCAAGACCCAGCCGCTGCTCGAGAACGATTTTTCCTGCTGAGCTTAAGCCCCGCCCAATCACAACTCCTGACCCCCAGCACGCATGAGCGCCTTCATCATTGCCGACGTCACCATCACCGATCCCGAGCAGATGGCCAAGTACCGCGAATGGAGCACCAAGGCCATGCAGGAGCATGGGGCCGAGGTCCAGGTGCGCGGCGGCGCGATCGAGGTGCTGGAAGGCGACTGGACGCCCAGCCGCCTGGTCCTGCTGAAGTTCGCCGACCACGCGACCGCCCGCGCCTTCTACGATTCCCAGACCTATCAGCATGCCAAGACCCTGCGCGCCAACGCCGGCGTGATGCGCATGCTGATCGTCGACGGCGTTTGAGCGCGGCGCCCGCCGCCGCCGCCCCGCACGATTGTTCTGCGCGCGTAACCGTTTGCTGGCACCATGCGCGCCGAACGTAACTGAGTTACCAACTTCCTACCGGAGACCTTCTCAATGAGCGCCATTGTTGACATCGTTGGACGCGAGATTTTGGACAGCCGCGGCAACCCCACCGTCGAATGCGACGTGCTGCTGGAGTCCGGCGTGATGGGCCGCGCGGCCGTGCCCAGCGGCGCCTCGACCGGCTCGCGCGAAGCGATCGAGCTGCGCGATGGCGACAAGGGCCGCTACCTGGGCAAGGGCGTGCTTAAGGCCGTCGAGCACATCAACACCGAGATCAGCGAAGCCGTGCTGGGCCTGGACGCCTCCGAGCAGGCCTTCCTGGACAAGACCCTGATTGACCTGGACGGCACCGAGAACAAGAGCCGCCTGGGCGCCAACGCGATGCTGGCCGTCTCGATGGCCGTGGCGCGCGCCGCCGCCGAGGAATCCGGCCTGCCGCTGTACCGCTACTTTGGCGGCATGGGCGGCAACCAGCTGCCGGTGCCGATGATGAACGTCATCAACGGCGGCGCCCACGCCAACAACTCGATCGACCTGCAAGAGCTGATGATCATCCCCGTGGGCGCGCCGTCGTTCCGCGAGGCGCTGCGCTGGGGCGCGGAGGTCTTCCACGCGCTGAAGAAGATCATCGACGCCAAGGGCATGTCCACCGCCGTCGGCGACGAGGGCGGCTTCGCCCCCAACGTCGAGAACCATGAGGCCGCGATCCAGATGATCCTGGAAGCGATCGACAAGGCCGGCTACACCGCCGGCGAGCAGATCGCCCTGGGCCTGGACTGCGCCGCCAGCGAGTTCTACAAGGACGGCCAGTACGTGCTGGAAGGCGAAGGCGGCATCAAGCTGAGCGCCGAGCAGTGGACCGACATGCTGGCCACCTGGGTCGACAAGTACCCGATCATCTCGATCGAGGACGGCATGGCCGAGGGCGATTGGGCCGGCTGGAAGCACATCACCGAGAAGCTGGGCGACAAGGTGCAGCTGGTCGGCGACGACCTGTTCGTCACCAACACCAAGATCCTGCAGGAAGGCATCGACAAGGGCATCGCCAACTCGATCCTGATCAAGATCAACCAGATCGGCACGCTGACCGAGACCTTCGCCGCCATCGAGATGGCCAAGCGCGCCGGCTACACCGCCGTGATCTCACACCGCTCGGGCGAGACCGAGGATTCGACCATCTCCGACATCGCCGTGGGCCTGAACGCCGGCCAGATCAAGACCGGCTCGCTGTCGCGCTCGGACCGCATGGCCAAGTACAACCAGCTGCTGCGCATCGAGGAAGACCTGGGCGATGTGGCCGTGTATCCCGGCCGCGCTGCCTTCTACAACCTTCGTTGACGATCCCGCCCCGCCCCGCGCGCATGCGGGGCGGCGGATCGTGAAGCCGCGTTGACTCGCGGCTACACTTGCGCGCGTGAAACTCCTCGGCCTGATCCTCGCCGCCTTCCTGCTCGCCATCCAGGCCCAGCTCTGGCTCGGCAAGGGCGGCATCGCGCGCGTGGCCGAACTGAAGTCCGAACTGGCCACCCAGCGCGACGCCAACGACAAGGCCCGCCAGCGCAATGCGCAGCTCGACGCCGAACTGCGCGACCTGAAGGAGGGCCTGGAGATGGTCGAGGAAAAGGCCCGCTCCGAACTGGGCATGGTCAAGCCCGACGAGATCTACGTCCAAGTGCGCCGCTGAGGCCACCGACCGCATTGCGATGGACGACCTGCTGCAGCTGCTGCATCCCCTGTTCACGCCGGCCTTCGAGCTGCTGGGCAGCCCGATCACCTGGACCGAGATCCTGGCCTTCGCGCTGGCGGTCTGGATGGTGATCTGCAATATGCGCGTGCATGTGCTGGCCTGGCCGCTGGCGCTGGCCAGTTCCCTGCTCTACTTTCTGCTGTTCTGGGACGGCAAGCTCTACGGCGAGGCCTCGCTGCAGCTGGTATTCGCCTCGCTGGCCCTGTGGGGCTGGTGGCAATGGCTGCGCGGCCGCGACGCCAGCGGCCAGAAGCTGCGCGTGCGCCTGATGAGCCCGCGCGCGCGCTGGCTGGCCCTGGTCGCGGTGCTGGCCGCCTGGCCGCTGCTGGGCCTGCTGCTGGACCGCCAGACCGATTCGCCCCTGCCCTACTGGGACGCCTTCCCCACCGTCGCCAGCCTGCTGGGCCAATACCTGCTGGGCCGCAAATACCAGGAGAACTGGGGCGTCTGGGTGGTCGTCAACGCGGTCAGCGTCGCGCTGTTCGCCTTCAAGGGCTACTGGCTCACCGTCGTGCTCTACGCGGTGTTCATCCCGATGTCGGTGGCCGGCTGGCGCGCCTGGCAGCGCCAGCTGCTGCTGCCGGCGCGCGCCTGATGACGATCAAGATCGCGCTGATCGGAGCCGAAAGCACCGGCAAGAGCCGGCTGGCGCTGGAGCTGGCCGAGCGCCTGCGGCAGGACACCGGCCTGCGCTGCGCGGTGGTGCCCGAGCACCTGCGCAGCTGGTGCGAGACCCGCGGCCGCACGCCGCGCGCCGACGAGCAGGCCGCGATCGCCGCCGAGCAGGCGCGCCAGATCGAGGAGGCCGCGGCGCAGGGCCATGAGCTCGTGATCTGCGACACCACGCCGCTGATGACCGCCATCTACAGCCAGCTGCTGTTCCGGGACCCGAGCCTGCTCCCCGCCGCGCTGGACTTCCAGCGCCGCTGCGAGCTGACCCTGCTGACCGCGCTGGACCTGCCCTGGGTGGCCGACGGCCTGCAGCGCGACGGCCCGCAGGTGCAGCAGCCGGTAGACGCCGCGCTGCGCAGCGCGCTGCTGGGCGCGGGCCTCGGCTGGAGCGGCGTCGGCGGCCGCGAGGGTGCGCGGCTGGAATCGGCGCTCAACGCGGTGACGCCCCTACTGCTGCGGCGCGGGCGCGGCCAGCGCAGCGGTGGCCTGTTCACCCGGCTGCAGGCGCGTCAGGAGGCGCTGCCCGAGCAGGCTTGGTTCTGCCAGGACTGCGATGTGCCGGAATGCGAGCATGCGTCGCTGCGGCTGCGAACGCAGCGCGACGCTTGAGACCTTCGCCATGTCGGCCCGCCCCGCGCTGAGCCTTCGCCGCGCCGACCACGCCGATCTCCCCGGCCTCATCGCCTGCGATGTCTATGCGCAGGCTCAAGAAGCCCGCCGGCAGGAGCTACAACACTGGGTCGAACAGCAATCCTGCTTCATCGCCCTGGCCGGCAACGAGTCGGCCGGCTTCGTCGTGCTGCAACAGCGCGCCTTTTTCGGCCACGGATTCATCCCGCTGGTCTGCGTGGCAGAGGGCCATCAGCGCCAGGGCATCGGCCGCTTCCTGCTGGCACAAGCCGAGCGGCTGTGCATCGGCCCCAAGCTCTTCACCAGCACCAACACCTCCAACATTCGCGCCCAGGGCCTGTTCTCCCGTGCCGGCTTTGTCACCAGCGGCCGGATCGAGAACCTCGATGAGGCCGATCCGGAGCTCGTCTATTTCAAGGCCATCGACCCGGCGGGCTGAGCCGCCCCCCGGTAGTTTCATCCCTTGGGCTGCAAACGTTTGCCCGCTATAGTCGCCGGCCATCCGCCGTCTGCATATTTCGGAGCACCACGATGCCGCTGTCGAAGATCCCGAGGCCGTCCGTTTCCACCCTCGCCCTGGCCACCGCCGCCCTTGTGCTGGCCGGCTGCGCGAGCCAGCAGCCGCCGCAAGCTCCGGCGCCGACCGGCCCGGTCGCGGTCAAGGTGCTGGCGATCAACGATTTCCATGGCAATCTGAAGCCCGCGGCCGGCGGCATCCGGCTCAAGGGCGAGGACCCAAAGGATCCGAACAAGCTCGTGACGGTCGCGGCCGGCGGCGCCGAGCATCTGCATACCGCGGTGGCCGAGCTGCGCCGCGCCAATCCGAACCATATCTTCGTCGCGGCCGGCGACCTGATCGGCGGCAGCCCGCTGCTGTCGGCGCTGTTCCATGACGAACCCACGGTCGAATCGCTGGGCCTGATGGGGCTGGATGTGGCCGCGGTCGGCAACCACGAGTTCGACGGCGGCATCGCCGAGCTGCTGCGCAAGCAGTACGGCGGCTGCCATCCCAAGGAGGGCTGCAAGGGCCCGGCACCGTTCAAGGGCGCGAAGTTCCAGTACCTGGCCGCCAGCACCTGGGATCTGAAGACCGGCAAGACCGTGCTGCCGCCCTACTACATCAAGAGCTTCAACGGCATCCCGATGGCCTTCATCGGCCTGACCCTGAAGGGCACGCCGGAGATCGTGACCCCGGCCGGCGTCGCGGGCCTGCGCTTCGACGACGAGGCCGAGACCGTCAACAAGCTGGTGCCCGAGCTGAAGGCCAAGGGCATCGAGGCGATCGCGCTGCTGATCCACGAGGGCGGCCTGCCGACCGGCGGCCCGAACGAATGCCCCGGCATCTCCGGCCCGATCGTCGACATCGTCAAGAAGCTGGACAAGGCGGTGGACTTCGTCGTCAGCGGCCACACGCACCGGGCCTACACCTGCCAGATCGACGGCCGCCTGGTCACCAGCGGCGACAAGTACGGCACCCTGATCACCGAGATCGACCTGCAGCTCGACCCCAAGACCCGCGACGTGATCTCGAGCCGCGCCAACAATGTGGTGGTGCGCACCGAGCGCTACGCCAAGGACCCGGCCCAGACCGCGCTGATCAAGGCCTACGAGGACCTGGCCGCGCCGCTGGCGAACCGCGTCATCGGTGCCATCGCCGCGACGGTCTCGCGCGAACCCGATGCGGCCGGCGCCACCGCGATGGGCCAGCTGGTGGCCGACGCGCAGCTGGCCGCCAGCAGCGCGCCGGACAAAGGCGGCGCGGTGATCGCGCTGATGAACATCGGCGGCGTGCGCGAGGCGCTGACCCGCCGCGCCAACGGCCAGGTCACCTATGGCGATGTGTTCACGGTCCAGCCCTTCTCGAACAACCTGGTCACCCTGAGCCTGAGCGGCGACCAGATCCGCCGCCTGCTGGAGCAGCAATGGCGCGACGCCGAGCATGCCCGAGGCCAGATGCTGCAGGTCTCGCGGGGCTTCGCCTACACCTGGGACGCCAAGGCGCCGCTGGGTGCGCGGGTCGTGCCGGGCAGCCTCAGCCTGAACGGCCAGCCGCTGGACATGGCCGCCAGCTACCGCGTGACGGTCAACAGCTTCGTCGCCAGCGGCGGCGATGGCTTCCGCGTCCTCACCGAGGGCAAGAACGCGCTGACCGGCCTGATGGATGTCGACGCGCTGGAGCTCTACATTGCCGCCAACCCCAATCTGGGCCCGGCGCCGCTGGACCGGGTCAAGCGGGTGAACTGAAGAGCCGCATGGCTCGGCATGAGAAAGGGGCGCCGCGGCGCCCCTTTTTTCTTGTCGCTACTGCAGCGTCTCGCTGCCCGGCTGCTGCCGCAGCTCCGCGGTGAACAGCCCGCCGACATCGACCGCGTCGAAGTGGTACTGCAGGCCGCAGAACTCGCAGCCGACCTCGACCTCGCCGCGCTCCTCGAGCACCGAATCCACCTCCTCGCGGCCCAGGCTTTTCAGCATCTGACCAACGCGTTCGCGGGAGCAGGTGCAGGAGAACTGCGGCTGCTGCGGCTCGAAACGGCGCACCGTCTCCTCCCAGAACAGGCGGCGCAGGATGGTGTCCGCGTCCAGGCCCAGCAGTTCCTCCGGCGTCAGGGTGGCGGCCAGCATGCTGATGCGGTTGAAGTCCTCGGACTGGCCGATGCGGTCCTCGTTGCGCTCGGCGGCGGCCGTGCCTTCGATATTGCCCTCGCCCTTGACCGGCAGGCGCTGGATCAAGAGGCCCGCGGCGATCTCGTCGTTCGCGGCCAGCACCAGCTTGGTATCCAGCTGCTCGGACTGCAGCATGTAATGCTCCAGCACCTCGGAGAGCTTTTGCAGCGGCTCGCGCCGGTCGCCATGCAGCGGCACCACGCCCTGGTAGGGCTGCTGGCCCGGGAACTTGTCCTTCGGGTCCAGGGTGATCGCGCAGCGACCCTGGCCGTGCACGTTCAGCATCGCCTCCAGCCGTGCGCCGGCCGGCACCTCGCCCACCACCTTGGCGGTGGTGCGAAAGCTCAGGTCGGGCTGCACCTCGGCCACGGCCAGCTTGACCGGCCCGTCGCCCAGCACCTGCAGCACCAGGGCGCCGTTGAACTTGATGTTCGACTGCATCAGCACGCCCGCCGCGGCCATCTCGCCCAGCAGCTGGCGCACCTCGGCGGGGTAGGCATCGCGCGAGGCACGGCGCTTCAGCACCTCCTGCCAGCTGCCGGTCAGGCGCACCAGCATGCCGCGCACCGGCAGGCCTTCGAACAGGAATTTGTGCAGTTCACTCATCGGGGATTCAACCTCAAACAATCTTCTTCAGCTCCGCCGCGTAGCGACGCGAATTCGCTATGTAGTGGCGGGCGCTTCTTTTTAAACCGTCGATCTGCTCGGGCGTCAGCTCGCGCAGCACCTTGGCCGGGCTGCCGACGATCAGCACCCCATCCGGAAACTCCTTGCCCTCGGTCACCAGCGCACCGGCGCCGACCAGCGAGTTCTTGCCGATGCGCGCGCCGTTCAGCACCACCGCGCCGATACCGATCAGCGAGTTCTCGCCGACCGTGCAGCCATGCAGCATCACCTGGTGCCCGACCGTGACGCCCTCGCCCAGCACCAGCGGGAAGCCGGCATCGGCATGCAGCACCGAGCCGTCCTGGATGTTCGTGCCGCGGCCGATCGTCAGCTGCTCGCTGTCGCCGCGCAGGGTGGCGTTGAACCAGACGCTGGCGTCCTCGGCCAGGCTCACCCGCCCGATCACCTGGGCCGAGTCGGCCACCCAGGCGGAATCCGCCACCTCGGGAACATGGTCGCCCAGCTGATAGATGGCCATCGGATCACTCTCCCGCCTGTTGTGCCAGTAACCGATTTTACGGGGCCTGTCCCTCACCCCCTGGGGGGCTCCGGCGCGACCGGGCCCGGTGCTATAAACCGCGCGGCCCGGCAAGCGGGCCCACACAACAATCCGGGAGGACGGCCATGCCGACAAGTTTCTCGTTGCTGCAGCCGCTGCGCGCGGCCCCGCGTCTTCACCAGGCGCTGCGCCTGCCCATCGGCGCCCTGTGCCTCGGCCTGCTCGGCGCCTGCGGCGGCGGGGGTGGCAGTAGCGCCGACAGCGGCGCGCCCATCGTGCCGGCGCCGGTCAACGGCCTGGGCATCAACGCGGGCAACTACCAGCAGGTGGCTCAGGCCGCGGTGTCCTCCTCCGCCTACCTGCTGAGCACCGGTGACCTGGCGCTCAGCGATACGCCCGGCGCCGGCCTGGGGCGGCTGGCCGAAAGCCCGCTGGCCAAGGCCCAGCTGGCGCGCCCCGCGGCGGTGAACAACCGCACCCTGCCCTGCACGCTGGGTGGCAGCCTGCTGCTGAGCGCCGACGACAAGAACAACAACGGCAAGTTCGACACCGGCGACAGCGTCAGCACCGAGGCCCGCGGCTGCCGCGAGGACGACATGACCATCCAGGGCAAGCTGGCGTTCAGCGCCAAGTCCCTGAGCGGCGACTTCGGCAGCAACAATTACAGCGCCACCCTGCAGCTGAGCCTGGGCGATTTCGCGGTCACCGAGGCCGGCGACACCGTCACCGGCAACGGCAGCCTGGAGATGCAGGTCGCGGTGGCCTCCGGCGCGGTGGAGCTCACGCTGGCGGTCGACAGCTTCACCGTCAGCGGCAGCGACGGCGGCCTGAGCTTCAGCCATACCGTGCGCGATGCCCGCCTGACCCTGCGCATCCCGTCCTCCGGCAGCCAGACCAGCAGCATGAGCGCCACCTTGAGCGGCAACCGGCTGGAGAACAAGAGCGTGCGCGTCGACACGCAAGAGGCCTTCGTGACCGCGGCCAATGCGGATTTCCCGAGCAGCGGCCGGATGCTGGTCAGCGGCGCCAACGGCTCCAAGGTCCGCATCAGTGCCCAGAACACCAACCAGGCGCTGGTGGAGCTGGACGCGGACGGCGATGGCACCTTCGAGACCCGCTCGACCAAGGCCTGGGCCGAGCTGCGCTGACCCTCCCGCCGGGGCGGCGGGCGTATCATGCCGCCCCTGCGATGAACGACGACAACGACGACCTCCGCTGCGAAGCCCTGCGCGTGCTGTGCCTGCGCGATCCGGCCGACAAGGCCGCCGCGGCCCGGGCGCTGCATGCCGGCGGCGCGCCCGCCCGGCCACTGGACCCGCAACGCAAGATCCCGCGCCCCGACGGCCTGCCCGGCCGCCCCGAGCGCCCACGCCTGGTGCCGACCCTGCAGGTGCCCAAGCGTTCACCCTTCACGACCGAGGGCCGCGCCGCACTGATCCATGCGATCGCGCATATCGAGTTCAATGCGATCAATCTGGCGCTGGACGCGGTCTGGCGCTTTCCGGGCATGCCCGCCGACTTCTATCTCGACTGGCTGAAGGTGGCCGCCGAGGAGGCGCTGCACTTCGGCCTGCTGCACGAGCATCTGCAGACCCTGGGCTTTAGCTACGGCGACTTCGACGCCCATGACGGCCTGTGGACCATGGCCGAGCGCACCGCCGGCGATGTGCTGGCGCGCATGGCCCTGGTGCCGCGCACGCTCGAAGCGCGCGGCCTGGACGCGACGCCGCCGCTGCAGGCCAAGTTCGCGAAGGCCGGCGACCCGCGCGCGGTCGAGATCCTGGACATCATCCTGCGCGACGAGGTCGGCCATGTCGAGATCGGCAACCGCTGGTACCGCCATCTCGCCCGCCAGCGCGGGCTGGACCCGGTCGCGATCTATCCGGAGCTGGTCCAGCGCTACGAGGCGCCGCGGCTGCGCCCGCCCTTCAATCTGGCGGCGCGCGAGGCGGCCGGCTTCAGCGCTGAGGAGCTGGCCTATCTGCAGGCCGATCCCTCGGCCGACCCGCCACCGCCGGGCTGAGCGCGGCGGGGCTTGTTCGTAGAATCGCGGGTTTTGCCCCAGCGAGCCGCCATCTTGACCCGCATCCAAGCCAATCTGCTGCTCGTCGTCATTGCGCTGATCTGGGGCTCGGCCTTTGTCGCGCAAAGCCATGGCATGGCCGACATCGGCCCGATGGCCTTCACCGGCGTGCGCTTCCTGATCGGCACCCTGGTGGTCGCACCGCTGATGTGGCGCGAATGGCAGGGCCTGGCGCGCCAGCAGCGGCCGCTGGCCCGTGGCGACGGCCTGAAGATCGCCGGCCTGGGCAGCCTGCTGCTGCTGGGCGCGGCGATGCAGCAGATCGGCATCGTCTCGACCACGGTCACCAATGCCGGCTTCCTGACCGCGCTCTATGTGCCGCTGGTACCGGTGCTGGGCTGGCTGCTGCTGCGCCATCTGCCGCATTGGTCGGTCTGGCCGGGCGCGCTGGCCTGCCTGGTCGGCGCGTTTTTGCTGTCCGGCGCGCATGAGCTGAACATCGGCCCGGGCGACGCCTGGGTGATCGCCTCGGCCCTGCCCTGGGCTCTGCACGTGCTGCTGGTGGGCCGGGTGGCCGACCGCATGGCCGCGCCCTTCCTGGTCGCCGGCGGGCAGTTCTTCGTTTGCGGGCTGCTGGCGCTGGCCTATGCGCTGTGGTTCGAGCCGCTCACTTGGGCCGGGCTGCAGGCCGCGGCGCTGCCGATCGCCTATACCGGCATCCTGTCGGTCGGCGTGGCCTTCACAGCCCAGGTCGTGGCCCAGCGCTATGCCCATGCGGCGGACGCCGCGATCATCCTCTCGTCGGAGACCCTGTTCGCCGCGATCTTCGGCTATCTGATGATGGGCGACCGCCTAGGCCCGGCCGGGCTGGTGGGCTGCGGGTTGATCCTGCTGAGCCTGCTGGCGGTGCAACTGCTGCCGATGCTGAACCGCCGAAACACCTGAAACAAAAAAATCAGTAGTTACCCTGATTTTTGTCATAGGGTTTTCACCAATCTCGGCGATACTCCTTTCCAAGCCGCGAACCCGCGGCCCCCAGGAAGGAAGAAAGAGAAAGATCGCCATGAGCAGCATCCCCCACTTCATCGCCCAATCCCGCCACTATCTGCTGGCCGGCAACCACAACGCCGCACTGGACATGCCCAAGCTCGAAAGCTGGGGCCACGCCGCCGTGCTGGCCGCCTTCTGCCTGCTGGCCCTGGCCGCGCTGAGCGGCGGCTGAACCACCGCAGCCCGGCCGCCCGGCGGCGGGCTCAGAGCTCGAAGCCGGTCGTCTTCTTGACCGTGCGGAGCACCAGCATCGAGTTCGCGCGGGCCACGCCCGGCAGGTGCATCAGCACCTCGCCATGCACCCGCTCCAGGTCCTCGGCATCCTTGTAGGCGAAGCGCACCAGGTAGTCATTGCTGCCGGCGACGAAGAAGCAGTCCAGGATCTCCGGCACATCGCGCACCGCCTGCTCGAAGGCGGCCAGTGCCTGCGGCGTGGTCCGCTCCAGATTGATGATCGTGAAGCTGGTGCCCGGCCGTCCCACGGCCTTGGGGTTCACCAGCGCCACATACTGCGCGATCACCCCGCCCTCCTCCAGCTGCTTGACCCGTCGCAGGCAGGCCGAGGGGCTCAGGTGCACCCGCTGCGCCAGCTCCACATTGGAGAGGCGCCCATCGCGCTGCAATTCGTTCAGGATGCCGCGGTCGATCGCATCCAGTTGCACTTCCGAGCCCATCGTTCGAATTTCCTGCGGTTGAGTCGCCGGACTATCGCATGAACATGCAGAACTTCGGGTTTACGCGGCCCGGGGACGCATGCACATTGCGCGCGCGCTTGCCTAGACTGGAGCGATCTTCAGGAGCCCGCCATGACCGACACCAAGCTCGACGCCTACTGGATGCCCTTCACCGCCAACCGCCAGTTCAAGAAGGCGCCGCGCCTTTTGACCCGCGCCGACGGCATGTACTTCACCGACGACAAGGGCCGCCAGGTGCTGGACGGCATCGCGGGCCTGTGGTGCGTCAACGCCGGCCACAACCGGCCCAAGATCGTGCAGGCCATCCAGGCCCAGGCGGCCGAACTGGATTTCGCGCCGCCCTTCCAGATGGCGCACCCCAAGGCCTTCGAGCTGGCCGAGCGGCTGGCTGCCATCATGCCCAAGGGCCTGTCCAAGGTCTTCTACACAAACTCGGGCTCCGAGTCGGTGGACACCGCGCTGAAGATGGCGATCGCCTACCACCGCGTGCGCGGCGAAGGCTCGCGCACACGCCTGATCGGCCGCGAGCGCGGCTACCACGGCGTCAACTTCGGCGGCATCTCGGTTGGCGGCATGGTCGCCAACCGCAAGATGTTCGGCACCATGCTGGGCGGCGTCGACCATATCCGCCATACCCATGACCCGGCGCGCAACGGCTTCTCGGTGGGCCAGCCCGCCCATGGCGCCGAGTTCGCCGACGACCTGGAGCGCCTGGTCGCGCTGCACGATGCTTCCACCATCGCCGCCGTGATCGTCGAGCCGGTGGCCGGCTCCACCGGCGTGCTGATCCCACCCCAGGGCTATCTGCAGCGCCTGCGCGAGATCTGCGACAAGCACGGCATCCTCTTGATCTTCGATGAGGTCATCACCGGCTTCGGCCGCACCGGCAACCCCTTCGCCGCCCAGACCTTCGGCGTCACGCCGGACCTGATGACAGTGGCCAAGGGCCTGACCAACGGCTGCGTGCCGATGGGCGCGGTGTTCGCCTCCGACAAGATCCACGACGCCTTCATGACCGGGCCCGAGCACCTGATCGAGTTCTTCCACGGCTATACCTACTCGGCGCATCCGCTGGCCTGTGCCGCCGCCCTGGGCACGCTGGACACCTATGCCGAGGAAGGCCTGCTGACCCGCGCGGCCGAGCTGCAGGGCTACTTCGCCGAATGCCTGCATTCGCTGAAGGGCGAGCCCAACGTGATCGACGTGCGCAATATCGGCCTGGTCGGCGGGGTCGAACTCAGCCCCCTGCCCGGCGAGCCGGCCAAGCGCGCCTTCAATGTGTTCCTGGACTGCTGGGACAAGGGCGTGCTGGTGCGCACCACCGGCGACACCGTCGCACTCTCGCCGCCGCTGATCATCGAGCGCTCGCATATCGACCAGATCATCGACACCCTGCGCGGCGCGCTGCGACGAGCCGCCTGAAAACAAGGCATGATGGGGCCAACGCTGTTGGCCCCGGTTGTTTATGACGAGTCGTAGCTCCGATCGCAGAAAGCCCGTGGTGCTGGTGCCGGCCTGCAACCGCATGATGGGTGACCACCCCTTCCACATGGCCGGCAAGAAGTACCTGGATGCCGTGCGCCTGGCCGGCTGCCTGCCGCTGATCGTGCCAAGCGCCGCGCCGGACGAGCTCGACGCGCTGCTGGAT
This sequence comes from Roseateles sp. DAIF2, assembly GCF_015624425.1. Classification (NCBI taxonomy): domain Bacteria; kingdom Pseudomonadati; phylum Pseudomonadota; class Betaproteobacteria; order Burkholderiales; family Sphaerotilaceae; genus Roseateles; species Roseateles sp. DAIF2. Next base: position 3,528,756 of record NZ_CP049919.1, read on the forward strand.
CTGGCCGATGGCCTGCTGCTGACCGGCTCCAAGAGCAATGTGCACGCCAGCCATTACGGCGAGAGCACCCATGACGAAGCGCTGCCGCAGGACCGGGTGCGCGACGACTGGGTGCTGCCGCTGATCCCCAAGGCGATCGCGCGCGGCCTGCCGCTCCTGGCCATCTGCCGCGGCTTCCAGGAGGCCAATGTCGCCCTGGGCGGCAGCCTGCACCAGGCGGTGCAGGAGCAGCCGGGCCTGAATGACCACCGCGCCGCGCCCGGCACGCCGGACGAGCAGTACGACTTCGCGCATGAGGTCGCGCTCCAGCCCGGCGGGCTGCTGGCGGATCTGCTGGCAGCGCCGCGCATCCAGGTGAACTCGCTGCACGGCCAGGGCATCAAGCGCCTGGCGCCGGGGCTCAAGATCGAGGCCCTGGCCGACGACGGCCTGGTCGAGGCCTTCAGCGTCGAGGCCGCCCGCGGCTTCGCGCTATGCGTGCAATGGCATCCGGAATGGAAGGCTGACGCCAACCCCGTCTCGCAGCGCATCCTGGCCGCCTTCGGCGCGGCCTGCCGCAGCTACCAGGGTCGCGACCCGGAGACCTAGCGCCGCGGCCCCAGCACTTTCCCAGTCCGATTCCCTGAACAAGATGAGGAGCAAGAAACATCATGGCGGCCCGAGACGAATTCACCTTCAGCGAGCTGGACCAATGGTTCCGCGAGCGGCGCGTCACCGAGATCGAATGCCTGGTGCCCGATCTCACCGGGGTGGCGCGCGGCAAGATCCTGCCGCGCGAAAAGTTCACCGAGGATCGCGGCATGCGCTTGCCCGAGGCGGTGGTCGCGATGGGCGTCACCGGCGAGTTCCCGGCCGAAGGCCCCTATTACGACGTCATCAGCCCCACCGACACCGACATGCATCTGCGCGCCGACCCGACCACGGTGCGCATCGTGCCCTGGGCCACCGACCCCACCGCCCAGATCATCCATGACTGCTTCGACCGCCAGGGCCGGCTGATCCCCTTCGCGCCGCGCTCGGTGCTGCGCCGGGTCTGCGAGCTCTATGCGGCCGAGGGTTGGCAGCCGGTGGTGGCGCCGGAGCTGGAGTTCTACCTGGTCGCACGCAACACCGACCCCGACATGCCGCTGAAGCCGCCGGTGGGCCGCAGCGGCCGCGCCGAGACCTCGCGCCAGGCCTACTCGATCGACGCGGTCAACGAGTTCGACCCGCTGTTCGAGGATGTCTACGACTACTGCGAGAAGATGGAACTGAACGTGGACACCCTGATCCACGAGATCGGCGCCGGCCAGATGGAGATCAACTTCTTCCACGGCCAGCCGCTGGCCCTGGCCGACGAGGTGTTCCTGTTCAAGCGCACGGTGCGCGAGGCGGCGCTGCGCCACGACATGTTCGCCACCTTCATGGCCAAGCCGATCGCCGGCGAGCCCGGCAGCGCGATGCATGTGCACCAGAGCCTGCTGGACAAGAGCACGGGCCTCAACATCTTCAGCAATGCCGACGGCTCGGCCAGCCGCGAGTTCCACTGGTTCATCGGCGGGCTGCAGAAATACGTGCCGGCCGCGATGGCCCTGTTCGCGCCCTATGTGAACAGCTACCGGCGCCTGGCCCGCTTCACCGCCGCGCCAATCAACATCCAGTGGGGCACCGACAACCGCACCGTCGGCATCCGCGCGCCGGTGGCGCCGCCGGCGAACCGGCGCCTGGAGAACCGCGTGATCGGCGCTGATGCGAATCCCTATGTGGCCCTGGCCGCGACCCTGGCCTGCGGCTACCTGGGCCTGAAGCACCGCATCGAGCCCATGCCCGAGTGCAAGGGCGACGCCTACCTGGGCGACTACCAGCTGCCGCGCAGCCTGGGCGAGGCGCTGGAGCTGCTGCGCGCCGAGAAGGAGCTGGCCGCGGTGCTGGGCGAGTCCTTCGTCACCGTCTACACCGAGATCAAGGAGATCGAGTACGCCGAGTTCATGAAGGTGATCTCGCCCTGGGAACGCGAGCACCTCTTGCTCCATGTCTGAGAAGGAGGAGAAGCCCATGAGCCCTCACACCGCCCAGATCGAGAAGCGCAGCACCCGTGACTGGCAGGCCGCCGATGCCCGCCATTTCCTGCATCCCTTCACCGACTACCGGCAGCTGGCCGGCCGCGGCGCCCGCATCATCGAGCGCGCCGACAACATCTACCTCTGGGACAGCGAGGGCCACAAGATCCTCGACGCGATGAGCGGCCTGTGGTGCGTCAATGTCGGCTACGGCCAGCAGGCCCTGATCGACGCCGCGACGCGCCAGCTGCGCGAGCTGCCCTTCTACAACGCCTTCTTCCAGACCAGCACCCCGCCGGCCATCGAGCTGGCCGAGACCCTGGCCGAGCTCGCGCCCGAGGGCTTCGAGCATGTGTTCTTCACCGGCTCCGGCTCCGAGGGCAACGACACCATCGTGCGCATGGTGCGGCGCTTCTGGGACCTGCAGGGCCAGCCGCAGCGCGACATCATCATCGGCCGCATCAACGGCTACCACGGCTCCACGATGGCCGGCGCCTCGCTGGGCGGCATGGCCGCGATGCATGCCCAGGGCGGCCTGCCGATCCCCGGCATCGCGCATATCGGCCAGCCGCATTGGTTCGGCTCCGACCGCAGCCTGGACCGCGAGGCCTTCGGCGAGCAGGCCGCCGCCTGGCTGGAGGCCAAGATCCTGGCCCTCGGGCCGGATCGGGTGGCGGCCTTCATCGGCGAGCCGGTGCAGGGCGCCGGCGGCGTGATCGTACCGCCGGCCAGCTACTGGCCGGCGATCCAGCGCATCGCCGACAAGTACGGCATCCTGCTGGTCAGCGACGAGGTGATCTGCGGCTTCGGCCGCACCGGCCAATGGTTCGGCTGCCAGACCCTGGGCTTTCGCCCCGACCTGATCACCTTCGCCAAGGGCGTCAGCTCCGGCTATATCCCGCTGGGCGGGGTGCTGGTCGGCGCGCGCGTCGCCCGCGCGCTGATCGATCAGGGCGGCGAGTTCGAGCATGGGTTTACCTACTCCGGCCACCCGACCGCCTGCGCGGTGGCGCTGGCGAACCTGCGCCTGATCCGCGAGCTGGATCTGGTGCGCAAGGTGCGCGAGGACATCGGTCCCTATCTGGCGCGCGGCCTGGCGGCCATCGGCGCGCACCCGCTCGTTGGCGAGGTCCAGCATTGCGGCATGATGGCGGCGCTGCAGCTGGTGCGCGACAAGCACACGCTCGCCACCTTCGATCCCGCGCTGGCGGTGGGCATGGTATGCCGCGCCCATTGCTTCCGCGAGGGCCTGATCATGCGCGCGGTCGGCGACCGCATGATCGTCGCGCCGCCGCTGGTGATGACGCGCGAGCAGGTCGACGAGATGCTGGCCCTGGTGCGCCGCTGCCTGGACCTGAGCTGGAACGAACTCCAAGAGAGACAACTGTTATGACGGACAAGACCTGGCACCAGCGTGCCGCCGAACTGCCCCTGGACGGCCGCGCCTTCATCGGCGGCGAACGCCGCGCCGCGTTGGACGGCCAGAGTTTCGACAAGCATTCCCCCGTCGATGGCCGGCGCCTGGCCGCCATCGCGCGCGGCCAGGCCGCCGACATCGATGCCGCGGTCGCCAGCGCGCGCCGTGCCTTCGAGGACCGGCGCTGGGCCGGCAAGCCGCCGGCCGCGCGCAAGAAGGTCCTGCTGCGCTTCGCCGACCTGATCCTCGCCGCGCGGGACGAGCTGGCCCTGTTCGAGACCCTGGACATGGGCAAGCCGATCCAGTACTCGCTGGCGGTCGACGTGCCGGCCACCGCGCGCTGCATCGCCTGGTATGCCGAGGCCGTCGACAAGGTCTACGACGAGATCGCGCCGACCGCCGCCAACGCCCTGGCCCTGATCCAGCGCGAGGCGATGGGCGTGATCGGCGTGATCGTGCCCTGGAACTACCCGATGATCATGGCCGCCTGGAAGCTGGGGCCGGCCCTGGCCGCCGGCAACTCGGTGGTGCTCAAGCCCAGCGAGAAGTCGCCGCTGAGCGCGCTGCGCCTGGCCGAGTTGGCCCTGCAGGCGGGCCTGCCCGAGGGCGTGTTCAATGTCGTGCCCGGCTATGGCCATGAGGCCGGCGAGGCGCTGGCCCTGCACATGGAGGTCGACGCGATCGGCTTCACCGGCTCCACCCGCACCGGCCGGCGCATGCTGGACTATGCCGGCCGTTCCAACCTGAAGCGGGTCTACAACGAGCTGGGCGGCAAGTCGGCCTTCCTGGTCTTCCCCGATTTCGACGATCTGGCGCGCGCCGCCAAGACCGTGGCCGGCGCCATGTTCTTCAACCAGGGCGAGAGCTGCAATGCGCCCTCGCGCGTGCTGGTGCACGAGAGCATCGCCGAGCAGTTCGTCGAGCTGGTCGCCGCCCAGGCGCCGCGCTACCAGCCGGGCGACCCGCTGGACGCGCAGACCGTGATGGGCGCGATCGTCGACGCGACCCAGCTGAACACCGTGATGGGTTACATCGAGTCCGGCAAGGCCGAGGGCGCCCGCGCGGTGACCGGCGGCCGGCAGGCGCGCGCCGACAGCGGCGGCTTCTATGTCGAGCCCACCGTGTTCGACGGCGTGGCGCCGCAGATGAAGATCGCGCGCGAGGAGATCTTCGGCCCGGTGATGAGCGTGCTGCGCTTCAAGGACGAGGCCGATGCCCTGGCCCAGGCCAATGCCAGCCCCTATGGCCTGGCCGCCAGCGTCTGGAGCTCGAACCTGGACCGCGCACACCGCGTCGCCCGCGCGCTGCGCGCCGGCACCGTGCATGTGAACCAGTATGACGAGGACGACCTGACGGTGCCCTTCGGCGGCTACAAGCAGAGCGGCAACGGGCGCGACAAGTCGCTGCACGCCTTCGACAAGTACACCGAGCTGAAAACCACCTGGATCCGCATCAACGGCGCCTGAGCGTTTTTCTACTGCGCCACCACCAGGCGTCGTTGGCCAGTGCTCGGAATCCTCACGTACAGAAAGTACGTTCCGGTTCCTGTGCGCCGTCCGCCTAGCCTGGCGGCGGCTCGCGACGAAAAACGCTCAGGCGGGGCCGGCGAATCCGTTACAGCCGCGGCGCGGCGATCGGCCCGCCGGCCAAGGGGCCGCCCTCGCCCATCTCGGGCAGCACATAGACGACGCCGCGCTGGCGCCCCAGCAGCGGCGCGACCACCTCGTCGTAGAAGGCGCCGGCCACCACAACGCAGCCCAGCGAGATGCGCTTGTCCTCGGCCTCGTCCGAGGCCAGGCGCTGCGGCCGGCGCTCGGCGGCGGGCGCGGGCCGCAGGCGGTGGATCGCCAGCGCGGCCTCGTAGTCGAACCAGACGATGGCCTCGCCCTTCAGATTGCGCCCGGGTTCGGAATCGAAGCGGCCGGCCGGCGTGATGCGCTCGCCCGGCGGGATGCCGCTCAGCACCTTCTGACCGACGCCCGGCGGCGACACATCGCCGCGGGCCAGGCCCAGCAGCGCCGGGCTGGCGCCGGCCAGGCGGCCATCGGCATGGAAGACATAGAGCCGCGCGGCCTTCTTGTCGATGATCGCGAAGGGGCGGCCCCGGGCGTCGCCGTCCAGCGCCAGGCCGGCGGTGCGCCGCACCTCGGTCGGAAAGGATTCAAAACGAGAGGGAGAGTTCGGCGCCGATGCCAGCGCACAGCCGCCCGCCACCGCCATCCAGGCGCCCAGCGCCCAACGCATCATCCAACCAGAAGCCATACTGCCCGCCATCCGTCATGTCCGCTGCGTCCAAGCCGGACGCGAGGAAGCACGCGATTGCCAGGCTTTTGTTGCAAGCGAATGCTACGGGAGACGGGCGCGCGCCAGCCCCGGAGAAGCCCCCGGTTTGGCCCGCTGCTGCGCAATTTGGGCGGATTTCAGCGCGAAGCTGTAACCGTGGCGGCGTCCCTCAGCGCAGGGAACACCGATTCCAGGCTGCGCTGCTCGGGCAGCACATAGACGATGCCGCCGCGGCCGCGGAAACCCGGCCACAGCACCTGCTCGAAGAAGGCCGGCGGCATGTTGACGCAGCCGAAGCTGATGCGGTTGTCGCGCGGCGATGGCGAGGCCAGGCGCTCCGCCCGGCGCTCGCGCGGGTCGGTCAGGCGCACCCGGTGCATCGACACCGCGGCCTCGTAGTCGACCCAGACCACCTCCTCGCCCAGCGCATTGCGCCCCGGTTCGGCCAGGAAGCGGCCGGCCGGCGTCGTGCGTTCCTCGGGCCGCACCTGATCGATCGGGCGCTGGCCGATGCCGGCCACGCTGTCGTCGCCGGCGGCATAGCCCAACAGCACCGGCGTCGCGCCGCGCAGGCGCCCGCCGGGCTCGAACACCAGCACCTGGGCCTGGCGCTTGTCGATGATGGCAAAGGGCCGCGCGCCGTTGTCGGCCGCGGCCACGACCCAGGCCGCGACGCGGCGCGCAGCCGGCGAGACCTTGGCCCCGTTGAGATCCAGGCGGCGCTCCGAGACCGGTTCGGTCGTTGCCGGCTTGGGCGTCGGCGATGTCGGCCGTGGCGGCCAGCCGCCCGGTTTGACCGGCGGTATCAGCAGGGCCAGCAGGGCCGCGCCAATCAGCAGGCCCAGTTTCAGCCCGTCCAGCCAGGCGCCGGGCGGATCGGCGGGAGCGGTGGTCGGGGATGACAGCGAGGAGGGAAAGACAAGCGCCCCCCGGCAGCGCGAGGGCGCCAGGAGGCGGGACGGACGCATGGGTCGCCGCCGGTTTTTAGTTGCGGTCGGCCTGCGGTGCGCGCTCGGTCATCGGCTCGGGCGTGCTGCTGTTCGCGCTGTCGCTGGGCTGGCTGCTCGGGGCCGGCGTGCTGCTGGTGGCATTGGTGGCCGCGCTGTCGCTGGGCGCCACCGTGGAGCTCTGTTCCGGCTGGCTGCTTTGCTGCGGCATGCCCTGCTCCTGCGGCAGCTGCTGTTGCGTGGGCTGCTGAGCGGTCGTATCGGCCGGGGCGGTCTCGGTGCTCGACTGGGCATAGGCAAAGCCGATGGCACCGACCAGGGTGACGGCGGCCAGGCCGGCGCTGAGCGTCTTGGATGTGGTCATGTCGTACTCCTTCGTAATGACAGATGGAAGAAGAGGGAGGAAAGCAACCGGCCTTCGCAACCGGCTGAGTCCAGTCTAGGTAGCGCGCCGCGCGGCGCTTGTGGGTCTGCGGCGCGGCCTGCTGTAGGACAAGCGGCACAGCGGGATGGCCGACGCGCCATCCGGTGCTCGCACGGCGAGCGCCGGACCCGCGGCATGATGCGAGGCCAACTCCAAAGCCCAAGCCTTGCCGCCCTCGCCCGCTGTTCCCTGGTTTGCCTACGCCTGCCTGGCCCTGTCCACCGGCCTGGTCGGCAGCTATGTGGGCCTGTCCAAGCTGCTCCTGCTGGCCTTCCCGGTGTTCCTGCTGGCCTGGCTGCGCTTCGGCATCGCGGCGCTGCTGATGGCGCCCTGGGTCAAGCGCGCGCCCGAGGAACCGCGCCTGGACGCGCGCTCGCGCCGGCTGCTGTTCCTGGAATCCTTCATCGGCAACTTCCTGTTCTCGATCTGCCTGCTGTTCGGGCTGCAGCGCTGTTCGGCGGTGGTGGCCGGCGTGATCCTGGCCGGCATCCCGGCTGCGGTGGCGCTCCTGAGCTGGCTGCTGCTGGGCGAGCGCATTGCGCGGCGGGTGCTGGCCGGCATCGCCTGCTGCGTGCTGGGCATCGCGCTGGTGGCCGGCGGCAAATCCGGCGCCGGCGAGACCTCCGCGCTGGGCGCCCTGCTGCTGCTGGCCGCGGTGTTCTGTGAGGCCGCCTATGTGGTGATCGGCAAGCAGCTGACCGCGCGGGTCTCGGCCCGGCGCATCAGCAGCCTGATCAACCTCTGGGGCCTGGCCCTGGTGACACCGCTGGGCCTGTGGCAGGCGCTGAGCTTCGATTTCACCGCGCCGGCGCTTTCGGACTGGGCGCTGCTGGGCTTTTATGCTGCGGCGGCCAGCATGATCACGCCCTGGCTATGGATGAGCGGCCTGGCCCGCGTGCCGGCGGCGCAGGCCGGCGTGTTCATGGTCTTCCTGCCGATGGCCACCGCGCTGGTGGGCCTGCTGCTGCTCGGCGAGCGCATCAGCGGCGCCCAACTGCTGGCCTATGGCCTGGCGCTGGCCGGCGTGCTGCTGGCCACCGCACCAAGACGCTTGCGGGCATGACCCTCCCAACAAAAGCTATGGTCGGGGCCGCCGGCACCGTCCTATCGATGCCCTACCATTGAGCGCGCATGCCGCCCCACACCAAGCCTCCCCACCTCCTCCCCGCCCCCGGCGCCGCCTTCGAAACCTGGCGCGACTGGGTCGCCCGCTTCGCCGCCCTGCTGACGGATGCGCCGGCCGACGCCTCGCCGATCGCCGCGGCCGCGGCCCGGCCGGGGCATTGCATGATCTTCTCGCCGCACCCGGACGATGAATGCATCGTCGGCGCGCTGCCGCTGCGCTTGGCGCGCGAGGCCGGCTGGCGCGTCACCAATGTCGCGGTCACCCTGGGCAGCCGGCCCGAGCGGCGCGAGCCGCGCTGGCGCGAGCTGGAGGCCGCCTGCGCGGTGCTGGGCTTCGACAATATGCGCCCGACCGAGCAGGGCCTGGCCCAGGTCCGCACCGAAACCGAGCTCCAGTCGCCCCAGCTCTGGCGCGCCCATCGGCGCTGCATCGCCGAGCTGCTGCAGGAGGAACGGCCCGATCTGGTGCTGGCCCCGCATGCCGGCGACGGCAACCCGACCCACAAGGGCGTGCACAAGCTGCTGACCCAGGCCCTGAGCGAGACCGGCCTGCCCTGCCTGCTGGCCGAGACCGAGTTCTGGGCCACGATGGAGACGCCCAACTGCCTGGTCGAGAGCGGCATCGACGACACCGCGCGCCTGGTGCAGGCCCTGGCCTGCCACCTCGGCGAGATCGAGCGCAACCCCTACCACCTGCGCCTGCCGGCCTGGCTGGCCGATGGCGTGCGCCGCGGCGGCGAGCTGATGGGCGGCGCCGGCAGCCAGCCGCCCGCCTATGCCTTCGGCACCCTGTACCGGCTGAGCCGCTGGGAAGGCGGCTCCCCGCAAGACCTGGCCCCGCAGCATTTCCCCGCCACCGCGCCGCTGAGCGGCCGCGAGTTCCTGCCCTGACATGAGCACCGACACGACTCCTCAACCCGCCTTCCTGCGCATCCACCAGTTCGCCGGCCTGAAGCCCGGGCCGCGCCTGCTGGTCAGCGCCGCCGTGCATGGCAACGAGGTTTGTGGCGTGGCCGCGATCCGGCGCGTGATCGACGCGCTGGACAGCGGCGCGCTGCGCCTGAACTGCGGCACCGTGAGCTTCATTCCCATCGTCAACCCGCTGGCGCACCAATTGGGCCGGCGCGAGGGCGATCGCAACCTGAACCGCAATCTGCGCCCGCCGGTGGTGCCGCAGGACTTCGAGGACCGCATCGCGACCCAGCTCTGCCGCTGGCTGGCCGAGCACGAGGTGCTGCTGGACCTGCACAGCTTCCAGGGCCAGGGCAAGCCCTTCGCGATGCTGGGCCCGCGCGACAACCGCGGCGAGCTGGAGCCCTTTGCCCATGCGCGCTCCGAGGGCCTGCTGGCCGCCTGCGTCGGCACCGAGCGCATCGTCGAGGGCTGGCTCTCGACCTATGCGCTGGGCCTGCAGCGCCGCGCGGCCCGCGCCGGCGACGGCAGCCGCCGCACCGCGCTGCAGCAGGACCCGCATTACGGCGTCGGCACCACCGAGTACATGCGCTCGCGCGGCGGCTATGGCATCACCCTGGAATGCGGCCAGCACCAGGATCCCGACGCGCCCGAGTTCGCCTACAAGGCCATCCTGCGCACCCTGGTGCTGCTGGGCATGGCGGATGCCGATGTGGTGGAGCCGCGCCCGGCGACCCCGCCCGAGCTGCTGCAGCTCTACGAGGTGGTCGACCGCGAGCATGAGGGCGACCGCTTCGAGCGCGCCTGGGCCAGCTTCGACCCGGTAGCCAAGGGCCAGCTGATCGGCACCCGCTTCGACGGCACACCGGTGCTGGCGCCGGATGACGGCCGCATCGTGTTCCCGGCCGCCCAGGGCCAGCCCGGCGCCGAGTGGTTTTACCTGGCGCGAGCAAGCTCGAGGCAAGTCGGCTAGATTCCTGGTCCTATGAAGATCGATTTCGTTTCCGACGTCTCCTGCCCCTGGTGCGCCATCGGCCTGAAGTCCCTGGAGCAGGCGCTGGCGCGCCTGCCCGAGCTGCAGGTCGAGCTGCATTTCCAGCCCTTCGAGCTGAACCCCGGCATGGCGCCCGAGGGCGAGGACATCGACGAGCATCTGGCCCGCAAGTACGGCCTGCCGCCGGCGCAGCTGGCGGCGAACCGCGAGCGCATCCGCGAACGCGGCGCCGCGCTCGGTTTCGATTTCGCGCAGGGCGCGCGCAGCCGCATCTACAACACCTTCGACGCGCACCGCCTGCTGCACTGGGCCGGCCTGCAGGGCGGCAGCCTGCAGCGCGAGCTGAAGCTCTCGCTGTTCCGCGCCTATTTCACCGAGGGCAAGGACCCGAGCAACCAGGCCCTGCTGCTGGAGCGCGCCGCCGCCGTCGGTCTGGATGCCGACGAGGCCCTGGCGGTGCTGGAAAGCGGCCGCTACGCCGACGAGGTGCTCGATGCCGAGTCGCTCTACCACTCGCTGGGCGTCAGCTCGGTGCCGGCGGTGATCATCAATGAGCAGCACCTGATCTCCGGCGGCCAGCCGCCGGAGGTGTTCGAGCAGGCGCTGCGCCAGATCGCGGCCGAGGCTGCAAGCGACTGAGCGACAAGCCGTACCCGGCTTGCGGCTCAGCGCGTACCCGCGATGAGTCACAATCAGACCATCCGTTTCATCAAACCGCCCCGCTCCCCCGGGGCGGTTGCATTTCCGATCACGACCGATGTTCAAGAACCTGACGATTTACCGCGTGGGCGCCGCCTGGCAGCCCACCCAGCAAGAGATGGAAGCCGCGCTGGCCAAGGGCCAGTTCCAGCCCTGCGGCGCGACCGAGCCGCTGTCGCTGGGCTGGGTGCCGCCGCGCGGCATCGAGCATGCGCCGCTGGTCGAGGTGATCGACGGCCACCTGCACCTGAAGCTGCAGATCGAATCGCGCGTGCTGCCGGGCTCGGTGGTGAAGGAGCGCGTCGACGAGATCGCCGCCCAGATCGAGGAGCAGACCGGCCGCAAGCCCGGCAAGAAGGCGCTGAAGGACCTGAAGGAACAGGCCACGCAGGAACTGCTGCCGCTGTGCTTCAAGAAGCGCAGCAGCATCCGCATCTGGATCGCGCCCGAGCAGCGCCTCCTGATGATCGACGCCTCCAGCCCGGCGCGCTGCGAGGAGGTGGTGAGCCTCTTGGTCAAGACCCTGGACGGCCTGGCCCTGCACCTGGTGCAGAGCGCCGAGGCGCCCGCCACCTGCATGGCCGCCTGGCTGATGGACGGCGTGCCGCCGGAGGGCTTCACGATCGACCGCGAATGCGAGCTCAAGAGCGAGGACGAGATGAAGTCCGTGGTGCGCTATGCCCGCCATGCGCTGGACATCGAGGAGGTGCGTCAGCACCTGAGCAGCGGCAAGCGCCCGACCAAGCTGGCGATGAGCTACAAGGACCGCGTCTCCTTCGTGCTGACCGACACCCTGGCCGTCAAGAAGATCGCCTTCCTGGACCTGGTGTTCGAAGGCCATGACAAGCCCGAGAAGGACGAGCAGTTCGACGCCGACGCGGTGATCGCCAGCGGCGAGCTGGGCGAGCTGATCCCGGCGCTGATCGAAGGCCTGGGCGGCGAGCATGACTTCCTGGCCTCGGCACCCGGTTCCGAACTGATCCCGCCCGATGTCACGGTGCTGGACCTGGACCAGGCCACGCCGGCCGCCGCGGCCCAGGCGCTGGAAACGCTGGAAAAGGCGCCCTGGGACTGAGCTCGGCCTGACGCGCGGCCTCGCTCAGCGCTGGCGCAGGTCCTGCAGCCAGGTGCCGGCGCTGCGCGCTTCCTCCTCATGCTCGGCGTCGCGCCAGGTTTCGGCCAGCGCGGCGCGGTACCAGTCCTGCAGCGAGGGCAGGTCCAGCAGGCGTTGCAGATAGGCCTGGGCCGGTGCGGAGAGCTTCGGGCCATAGGTCTGCGCGCGCAGCGCCACCGGCGCGAAGAAGGCGTCGGCCGCGCTGAAGGCGGCGCCGGCCACGAAGGGACCGCCGAAGCGCGCCAGGCCCTCGCACCACAGGGCATCGAGCCGCTGCCAGTCGCGCAGCAGGGCCGGTGGCCAGGGCTCGGCGATCGCGACGCGCAGGCCGCAGTTCATCGTGTTGAGCGTGCGCAGGCTGCCGAAGCCGGCATGCATCTCGGCCGTGGCGCTGCGCGCCCAGGCGCGCGAGCGCGCATCGGCCGGCCAGACGCGCGGCTCCTGCTCGGCCAGGTATTCGGTGATCGCCAGCGAGTCCCAGATCAGCAGCTCGCCGTCGCGCAGGCAAGGGACCTTGCCGCTGGGCGAGAAGGCGCGGAAGGCGGCCGCATCGCCGAAGGGATGCTGCTCCTCGCGAAAGGCGATGCCCAGCTCGCGCATCAGCAGCCAGGGTCGCAGCGACCAGGACGAGTAGTTCTTGTTGGCGATCAGCAGTTCCAGCATGGGGCCGGATCTTAAGCGGACGGCGGTTTGCCTGCCGCTGCCGCTACGGCCGCCTCGCGCAGCTTGTCCTTCTTGCTCTTGCGGGTCTTGCTCTTGATGCCGCCCGCGCCCGGCTCGGCCGGCGCCACGTCCTTGGGCTCGAAGCCGGCGATCTGCTCGCGCGGCACACGGGCCCCACAGCGCTTCTCGATCAGGCGGAAATGCGCCTCGGCCGCCGCCGGCACGAAGCTCAGCGCCACGCCGCTGGCGCCGGCGCGGCCGGTGCGGCCGATGCGGTGCGTGTAATCGGCCGGCGAGCGCGGCAGGTCGTAGTTCAGCACCGCCGGCAGCTCCGGGATGTCCAGCCCGCGCGCCGCCACATCGGTGGCCACCAACACCTGCACCGTGCCGGCCTTCAGCGCCGCCAGTACCTCGCGGCGCGTGCCCTGGCTGAGCTCGCCATGCAGGGCCGCGGCCTTGATGCCGGCCTTCCAGAGCTTGTCCGAGACCAACTCGGTCGCGTACTGGGTCGCGACGAAGACCAGCAGGCGCGACCAGCCTTCGCTGGCCAGCAGGTGGCGCAGCAGCGGCGTGCGCTTGGCCTCGTCGACCTGGATCGCGCGTTGCAGGATGTCCGGCGGCGCCTCGGCCGGCGCCTCGACGCGCAGCGGCTCGCGCAGCAGGCCGTCGGCCAGGGCCTGCACCGCCGGCGGGAAGGTGGCCGAGAAGAACAGGTTCTGGCGCCGCGCCGGCAGCAGAGCCAGGATGCGCTGCAGCTCGTCCGCGAAGCCCATGTCGAGCAGGCGGTCGGCCTCGTCCAGCACCAGCAGCTGCAGCGCGTCGAAGCGCAGCGCATTGTGCTCGACCAGATCCAGCAGCCGGCCCGGCGTCGCGACCAGCACATCGCAGCCGCCGCGCAGGCCCATCAGCTGCGGGTTGATCGAGACGCCGCCGAAGGCCACCGAGATCTTGAGCTTGCCCGGCAGCAGGCGCGCGATGTCGCGCAGTGCCTCGGCGATCTGCGCGGCCAGCTCGCGTGTCGGCGCCAGCACCAGCGCGCGCAGGCGCCGCCCCTCCCCGCCCGCCTGCAGCGCCCTCTGCAGCAGCGGCAGGCCGAAGGCCAGGGTCTTGCCGGCGCCGGTGGCGGCCTGGCCCAGCAGGTCACGGCCGGCCAGCGCCGGCGGGATCGCCGCGGCCTGGATCGGGGTCGGGTCTTGATAGTCGAGCTCGGACAGGACCTTCAGCAGCGCAGGCTCAAGGCCCAGGGGAGCAAATGACATGGAATGAATGAGAGAGAAGAAAGTAGGTTCGGGCTCAGCCGCCGAACAGGCTGCCCTGCTCGCCGCCGAGCTGGCCGGTGGCGCGCGCCTCGATCAGCAGCAGGCGCTGCTTGGTGGCCAGGCCGCCATGGGAGGAAAAGCCGCCCTTGCTGCCGCTGCCGGGTGTGGGCAGCACGCGGTGGCAGGGCACGATCGGCGCGAAGGGGTTGTGACCCTCGGCCTGGCCGACCGCGCGCGCCGCGCCGGGCTGGCCCAGGCGCGCCGCCACCTCGCCATAGCTGAGGGTCTGGCCGACCGGGATGCGACGCGTCAGCGCCAGTACCTCGCGGTTGAACTCGGGCAGCGCGCTGTCGTCCAGCTCCAGCTCCAGCAGGTCACGCGGCTCGCCGGCCAGCAGCGCGCGCACGCCCGCGATCGCATGCCGGATCGGCGCCGGCAGCTCGTCCGGCAGCGGCAGCTCGCGCGCCGCAGGGAAGCGCGCCCGCATGCGGTCGCGCGTCGCGCCGGCGTTTTCCTCCGGCAGCTGCGAGCCGACGATGACCGCGCGCTCGTTCCAGGCCATGCCGCAGCAACCCAGCGGAGTCTCGTAGCAATGGAAGAAGAGGCGAGGCGGCATGCGAAAGGGGCTCGAAGGGGCTCGGTGAGGGAGCGGAGCTGACGCCAGCAGCGCACGCGCCATTTTACAGGCCGGGTCGCAAGGCCCCTCAGAGCGCCCTGGGCAGCTTCTTCGCCGGGGCTCGCCCCGGCGCGCCATAGGCGGCCAGAAAGGTCGCCACCGCCGCCTCGGCATAGCGCTCCAGCTCGGCCTTGCTGCTGCGGTGCTCGCCGGTGAACATCGCGCGGTTAAGCGGGATCCACAGCAGCAGGCCGGCGAAGTGATGCGCGGCCAGGACCGGGTCGGGCAGCACCAGCCCCGAGCGCTGCGCCATGCGCTCGAAGCCGGCCGCCAGGGTCTCGATCACGCGGCCGAAGCCGCGCTCGTACCAGGCCCGCCCCACCGCCGGAAAGCGGTCCGCCTGTGCGATCACCATGCGGCGCAGCTGCAGCATCTGCGGCCGCAGCAAGGCCTGCAGCAGCTTGCGCGCCAGCAACGACAGGGCCTCGGCCGGCTCGGCATCGGCCGCCAGGGTCTCGGCCACCAGATGCATCGCGACGGCGATCTGGTCGATCGTCGCCTCGACCACCTCGGCATAGAGCCGCTCCTTGTCGGCGACATGCTTGTAGACGGTCGCCTTGGAGACCCCGGCGCGATTCGCCACATCGTCCATCGTCGTGAGGTCGTAGCCCTTCTCCAGGAACAGGGCCGTGGCCGCCTCGAGGATCTGCTGCTGCTTCTGCTGGGCCCGCAGCTCCGAGCGCGACATCTCCGGCGGGTCTTCTTCCTTGCTGAGCTGCTTGTCCATGGGCGGCAGTCTAGCGCCGCCACCGCACTTGACAGGCATCAAGAGCGCGGGCACATTGCAAACAACTAAACCAAACAGTTCAGTTTTATTTCAAACCATCAGGCCGCAGGGAGCATCACATGAACCAACAAGCCACGATGGGCGGCACGGCCCAGCCGACGCCCAACCAAGCCCGGAAGATCCGCAGCGCACGCCTGCTGGCCTGCGGCATCGTCAGCACACCCCTCTTCTATCTGCTGGCCCTGCTGCAGCTGATCGCGCAGCCGGGCTATGACATCCAGCAGCTGCCGCTCAGCTACCTGAGCCTGGCCCGCTGGGGCTGGCTGCAGGACCTGAACTTCATCGCCGCCGGGCTGCTCGCGCTGGCCGGCGCGGTCGGCGTGCGCCAATATCTGCGCGGTCAGCGCGGCGGCAGCTGGGGCGCGCTGCTGATCGGCGCCTACGGCATCGGCATGGTGCTGGCCGGCCTGTGCCCGCCGGACCCGGCCTTCGGGCTGCCGGACGGCACGCCGCCGGGGCCGGCCGCGGCCATGAGCGGCCGCGCCCTGGTCCATACGATCGGCTTCTTCCTGTCCTTCTTCTCGCTGATGGCGGCCACGCTGGTGTTCGCGCGCCGCTATGCGGGTCTGCAGCGGCGCGGCTGGATGGCCTACTGCCTGCTGACCGCGGGGCTCGCGCCCGTCCTGTTCGGTGCCGGCATGGCCTCGCCCTGGCCCGGCATCGTGATGGCCCTGACCGGCCTGCTGCTGTTCGGCTGGGTCTCGGTGATCACAGCGCAACTGCGCCGAGAGTCGCTGCGGCGCTGAGCGAATCGCGCAGGCGCGCCGCGCTGGCCAGCTCGGCCACCTCGGCCGCCGGCAGGGGCTTGAGCTTGTGGTCCGACCAGACCTGCCGCCAGCGGCGCGCGCCCGGCGTGCCATTCCACAGGCCCAGCGCATGGCGCATGCCATGCGACCAGGGCCGGCCCTGCAGCTGCTGCGCGCCCAGGTAGGCAACCCAGGCCGCTTCCACCGCCTCGCGGCCGGCGGCAGCCAGGACCGGGTTGGGCCGGCCGAAGAAGCGCGCGTCCCATTGCGCCATCTGCCAGGGCTCGTGATAGGCCTGGCGGCCGACCATCACGCCGTCGACATGCTCAAGCTGCTCGGCGATCTCGGCATCGCCCTTCAGGCCGCCGTTGATCACGATCGTCAGGTGCGGGAACTCGCGCTTCAGGCGGTGCACTAGCTCGTAGCGCAGCGGCGGGATCTCGCGGTTGTCCTTCGGCGACAGGCCCTGCAGCCAGGCATTGCGCGCATGCACGATGAAGACCTCGCAGCCGACCTCGGCCACCTGACCGATGAAGTCGCGCACGAACTCGTAGCTCTCGATCTTGTCGATGCCGATGCGGTGCTTGACCGTCACCGGGATGTTCGAGACCGCGTCGCGCATCGCCTTCACGCCATCCGCCACCAGGGCCGGCTCGGCCATCAGGCAGGCACCGAAGGCGCCCTTCTGCACCCGCTCGCTGGGGCAGCCGCAGTTCAGATTGACCTCGTCATAGCCCCATTGTTCGGCCAGCTTCGCGCAGGCCGCCAGATCCGCCGGCTCCGAGCCACCCAGCTGCAGCGCGACCGGATGTTCCTCGTCGTTGAAGTCCAGATGCCGCGGCCGGTCGCCATGCAGCAGGGCGCCGGTGGTCACCATCTCGGTGTACAGCCGGGTATGGCGGCTCAGCAGGCGATGGAAATAACGGCAATGACGATCGGTCCAGTCCAGCATCGGCGCGACGCTCAGGCGCCACGGGCTGCTGCCTTGCTGCTGCATGTCATTACTCATCACCACGATCCAAGCAAACACCAAGAAGAGAAAACGGAAACAGACGGCCGGGCCGGAGGTTTTCTCTCTCGGCCCGGCGCGTCGGGAACCCGGATTTTACGTGGCAGGGCCTTTAGCGGGCGGCGCTGGATCGAAAGGCCCCGCCCTCCCCCAGCTCAGGCCGGCAATACCCCGGCCCGTTCCGCATGCGGATCGGCCTGGCGCGGCCAGTAGTTGAGGTCGCGGTGGCGATAGGGGATCGCGGCGAAGTCGGGCGTGATGGCGCCCGGCGTGGCGGCGTAGACCACGGCCTTGGCGATGGGCGCGAAGTCGGCATGGAAATGCTGTGTCGACTTCACCACCACCAGCTTCTTGTCGGTCAGCGTGATGCCGATGCCCTGGAAGGCGTCGGTGCCAAAGATCTGCCCGCGCACCGAGGACAGCAGCAGGTGCAGGCCGTTCGCCGCCTCCACCCAGACGCAGCGCCCCATCGGCACGCGGCCGGTCATGCCCGGCAGGCCCTGCGTGTGCTTGTCGAGGATGTGGCGCACGGTCACGCGCAGGTCCACCGGCTCGCCGGAGCTGGGCCCGCATTTGCCGCCGACGCGCAGATCGACCACCGCCCCGACGCCGGCATCGCAGCATATCTGCACCGCCCCAAGATCCCAGAACGCGCCGATGACGACGTTGCCGATGCCGCGCTCCAGCACCCGCCGCAACACGAACGTGCTGTCACTCGGGGCGCCGCCGCCCGGGTTGTCCGCCACATCGGCCAGCACCACCGGGCCGCCTGGCACGGCCAGCGCGCGGTCCAGCGCGGCATCCAGCGGCATCGAGTTGTCGCCGGTCTGCTCGCGCAGTTCCCAGAACTCGCGGCCCAGTTGCTCGGCCAGGGCCTGGGCCTTGGCGGCATCGTTGTCGGTCACCACCCAGAGCTTGGCGCCGGACTCGGGCACATCGCCCCAAGGGAAACCATGGCCGAGCGAGACGGACAGCACGCCGTCCTTGCCTTCCAATGCCTGCATGCGCCGCACAAAGCCCGCCATCGGCTCGCGCGTGGTGTGCCACAGGCCTACCATCTTGCAATCGAACACGCCGGTGGTCGGCCGCACGCGACCCTGCATCATGTCCACCAGGATGCGGTAGAGCTCGCGGGCGCGCTCCTCGACGTCGATATGCGGGTACTCCTTGAAGGCGATGATCACATCGGCCGAGCGCTGCATCAGCGCGGTGAAATGACAGTGCAGGTCCAGTTCCACCCCGATCGGCACATCGGGCCCGACGATCTCGCGCACCCGCGCGATCAGGTCGCCCTCGCAGTCGTCATAGCCATCCGCCGCCATCGCGCCATGCAGGGTCAGCTGCACTGCCTGCACCGGCAGCGCGGCGCGCAGATCGTCCAGCACCTGGCCGCGCAGGTCCTCGTAGACCGCGCGCACGGTGCGGCCCAGCGGCTGGGCGAAGCTGCACAGGCTCTCCACCATCTGGTGCCCGTCGGCCTCGATCATGGTGCGCATGAAGCGCATCAGCGAGCCCGAGCCCTCGGGGGCAACGCGGCTGGCATCGCCGCGGTAGATGCCGAACTCCTCGAAACCACCCCAGCCGGTGGGCGCATAGGCAAAGGTGTTGGTCTCGGTGGTCAGTTGCGCCAGGAAAATCTTCATCTGCTGCTCCCGGTTCAGCCGGCCAGGCGCTCGAAGCGCATCTGGCGGGTACGCAAGGTGTCGATGCGGAAGGCCGTCACGCGCCCATCGGCGCCGCGCTCCAGATTCAGCACGCCGCACAGCGGCGTGCCACTGACCTGCCAGCCGAACACCTCGGTGGAGAACGGCTCCAGCTCCAGCGCATGCGTGCCATAGACGCCACCCACGTCGAGCAGCAGGCGCTCGCCGTCGAGGCGAAAGCCCGCCTCGGCGGCCAGGTCCGGCGCCCGGTAGCGGCCCAGCAGTTTCGGGGCCAGGTCTTGCGCGGCCGGCGGCGTGGCCGGCAGGCGCTCGAAGCGTTCGACATGGCCGCCCTCGCTGACGTCGAGCGCGGCGGGCGCCTCGCCGCTGCGGGCCAGGCTGGCGGCGCGCACGCTGAGCGGGCCGACCGCCATGTCCTCCACGCCGATGCGCAGCGCCTCGCCGTTCTCCTTCAGCGGCACGGGCTTGTTGTTCAGGAAGCGCAGGCCGAGCGTGCCGCCCGGCGCCTCCTCGAAGGCGAGCACCAGGCCCGAGCCGGCCGCGTGGTAGCGCGCGCCCAGCATGGGCTTGAAGGGCTCGCTGGCGGCCTTGGCCACCGGCGGTTCGGTCAGCAGCGCATCGCCCAACACGGCGTCGATGATCTGGAAGGCCGTGGCCACCGGATCGAGCAGCGCGCCATTGGTCATCATCACGATGTCCAGCCCATGGGCCGGCACCGTGATCATCTGGCAGGTGCCGCCGACCACGCCGCCGGCATGGTGCACCACCTCGACCCCGCGATAGGGATGGACCATCAGCCCCAGCGCGTAGGGCAGCTCGGTGCCGTTGTTGAGCCGCGCGCGGCTGACCATCTGCTGCCAGCTCGATGCGCTGCCGACGGTCTTCGCGGGGCCGCGCAGATGGGCCAGCCAGCCCAGCATGTCGTCGATGGTCGAGACCATCGCGCCCTCGCCGCGCACCTCCTCGGTGGGAAAGATGCCGCGCCGCCAGCCACCGCCCTGCTCCGGCGGCAGCGGCACATGCAGGGTCGCCAGGCCGCGGTGGATCTCGAAGTCGCTGGGCACCGAGGCGGTGTCCAACATGCCCAGCGGCGCGAAGATGCGCTCCTGCAGGAACTGCTCGAAGGGCAGACCGCCGACCCGCTCGATGACCAGGGACAGCAGGTGGTAACCGCTGTTGCAGTACATCATCTTCTCGCCGGGTGCGAAGTTCACGCCGCCCTGGCGCAGCTGTATCGCCAGCGCCACGCCCTTGGGCTTGATCGCCATGCCCTCGGCCAGGAAGCCCGTGTCGAGATAGCAGCGGTAGCCCCCGGTGTGGTTCATCAGCTGGCGCAGGCTGGGCTCGCCCAGCAGCACCGGCAGCTCGGGCAGGTAGCGGCGCACGCTGGCGTCGACATCGAGCTTGCCGTCCTCGGCCAGCAGCAGCACGGCCAGGCAGGTGAAATGCTTGCTGGTCGAGCCGATGCGCATGCGCGTCCAGGCGGTGTTGGCCACGCCATGCTCAAGGCTGGCCAGGCCGAAGCCGCGGCGGTAAAGCGCCCGGCCATGCCGGGCCACCCCCACCACCAGGCCGGGCGCATCGCTGCGGTTGACGGCGGCGAACAGGCCGTCGATCGTGGCCACGGGGTCGGAAGAAGAAGCAACAGCGGATTCGCTCATGGGGTCTCCAATCAGTCAGTCAATCAATCGGTCAAGGAAAAGGGCTTGGCTCAGCCAAGCTCGGGATGCACGGCCCGGACCGTGCGGACATAGGGCCGCTCGGCGGCGAACATCAGCCCGGCGGCCAGCGCGAAGGCCAGCGCGCCGACGCCGGCCGCCGCCGCCAGCAGCCCGGCGGGCGTGGCCTGCAGCAGGTCGGACACCGCGCCCACCAGCACCGGGCTGAGCGCGCTGAGCAGCACGCTCAGCGCCGTGCCCACCGCGATCACGCGCGAGCGCAGCGCCTCGGGGCTCATGTCCTGCAGCAGGGTCGGCACCAGCACGCTGCCGGCGATCAGCGCGGCCACCTGGACGCCGAACAGCGCGTACAGGCTGGACGCATCCGGCGCGAACGGCATCGCCGCTGCGGCCAGCGCCGCCACCGCGGCCCCGACGCCGACCACCCGCACCGGCAGCGCCGGACCCAGCCGGCCGCCCAGCAGCTTCACGCCCGCAGCGCCGGCCAGGGCCCCCACCGCGGTGCCCAGCAGATAGGCCAGGCCGATGCCCCGCCCCACGTCCGCGGTGGCGGCGCCGAAATGCCGCGCCGCAATGATGGGCAGCCACATGCTGCCCGCCGCCAGGCCCAGGGTGGCCATGCCCGAGCCGCCGAACACCGTGGCCATCGTGCGCCCATGCGCGCGGCTGTAGGGCAGCAGCGACAGGGCCGCGCTGGGCGCCGCCTGCCGCAGGCCCTCGCGCTGCGGATGCAGGCGCACCAGCAGCACCGCCAGCGCCACCAGCGGCCCCGGCGCGGCCACCGCCAGGAAGGCCAGGCGCCAGGGTTCCAGGTCTTGCCAGGAGGGCGGCAGCAGCGGGCGCAGCAGCTCCAGCTGGCCGACCATGGCGCCGCTCAGGGTGATGCCCAGGCCCGCGCCGAAGATCGCCGCCAGCGCATAGACGCCATTGGCCAGCACGCGGCGGCGCGCCGAGACGATCTGCGGGATCAGGCCGTAGACGATCGGCGCCAGGCCCGCCTCGCCGATGCCCAGGCCCGCGGCGGCCAGGAACAGCGAGGGGAAGTCGCGCGCCAGCCCGCAGGCGGCCGTGGCCGCGGCCCAGACCAGCACGCAGATCGCCAGCAGGGAGCGGCGGCCGTAGCGGTCGGCCAGCCAGCCGATGGGCAGCGCGGCCAGGCCCGAGAACAGCGTGATGCCGGCGCCCTGCAGCAGGCCGAGCTTGGTGTCCGACAGCTGCAGCGACTGCCGCATCGGCTCGGCCAGCAGCACCAGGATCTGCCGGTCGATCGCGGCGAACACGGTGGCGATGATCAGCACCAGCAGGCCGTAGGTCGCGATGGCGGCGGCGCCCACCGCATGCGGCGGCGCCACCGGGCGCTGGCGCCCGGAGAGGGGAATGTCCATGGAAGGGGTCCGGTGAAGAACGAACGAGGACGCGGCCTCAGAACGGCAGGGTCAGGGTCGCGCCGAGCGTGCGCGGCGGTGCGAGCGAGACCCAGCCCGGCCCGCCGAAGGGCTGCAGGATGTTGTTGCCGGCCAGCTGCGCGGCGCGGTCGAACAGGTTGCGCACATACAGGGCCAGCTGCAGGCGGCCGAAGTCGATGCCCGCCTGCAGATCTGTCATCGCATAGGCCGGCAGGCGGTACAGCGGCAGGGCCGCGCTGCCCTCGAAGCCGGTGCGGCGTTCGCCCACATGGCGCTGCGTCAGGCCGACGTAGCTGGGACGCCCGCTCAGCTCGAAGGCATAGTTCGCCGACAGGCTGGCGGAGAAGCGGGCGCTGGACGGCAGGCGCGCGCCGGCCTTGGCGCCCAGGCCCGGCGCATCCTCGCTGAGCCGGGCGTCGATATAGGCCGCGTTGCCGGCCAGGGTCCAGCGCGCATCGGGCCGCCAGCTCGCCACCAGCTCGGCGCCGCGCACGCGCGCCGCGCCGGCGTTGACGATGGTCGTGACGCCGCCGCTGGGCATGAACTGCTGCAGATCCTTCCAGCGGATGTCGAAGGCCGCGGCCTCCAGCGACAGGCGCTTGTCCAGCAGGTCGGCCTTGTAGCCGGCCTCGACGCTGGTCAGCGCGTCATGCCGAAAGCTGTTGGGCCCGGTGGGCGCGCCGGTCACCGGATCGTTCAGCACCGCGTTGGGGCCGCCGGGGCGGTAGCCGGTGGCGCCGCGCAGATAGACATCGCTGCCCTTGTCCAGCGCATAGCGCGCGGTCAGCAGCCAGGTGCGGCTGGTCTCGCTCGACGCGCCCTCCAGTGCCTGCTTGCCGCCGGCCAGCAGGCCCTCGGTGAGCTGGGTGTAGCGCTGCTTGTTGCGCGCCACGCGCAGGCCGCCGGTCAGGGCCAGGCCGGCAGCGCTCTTCCAGGTGAGGTCCCCGTACAGGGCTATCTCCTTGAAGCGGGCCGGCAGGCCCGCGGTGAACAGCTGCGGCCCCGGGGCTCCGCCGGGCAAGGTGGTGCGGGCAAGCTGGTCGTTGGTAGAGGCCTCGTCATCCCAGTAGAAGCCGAGCAGCCATTCCAGCGTCTTGTCGGACTTCGAGGTCAGGCGCAGCTCCTGCGTGGTCTTGTCCAGGGTGACGTCGGTGTTCGCCCAGGCGCTGCCGAGGTTCAGGCCCAGGCCGGCCAGCATCGGCACATAGGATTCGCTGAGGTCGACCTGCACATGCGAGGCGACCTTCTGCCGCGAGCTGATCGAGTTCAGGCGCGCCCAGCCGAAGTCGTATTCGAGATCGGCCGACAGCAGGTCGATCTTGACGTCGTAGGGCTCCGGCTCGCGCAGGCGGCGCTGCCGGCCGCCCGCATGCAGCGGCTCGCTGTCGCTGGGACGGTACTCGACGAAATCGGTGCCGTCGCGGCGGATCTTCTGCGTCGTGCCGGTGAAGCGCAGTTTCATCTGCCGGACCGGCGTGACCAGCAGCGAGGCGCGCAGGCCGCGGGTGTCGCCGCGATCGTTGTCGCTGCGGGGCCGCTGGCCGATGGTATCGACCGTGCCGCCGAAATGCTCGTTGAAGGCCGAGACCCGCAGGCCCGCCACATCCTCCTTCAGCGGCACATTGAGCACCGCGCCGACGGTATGGCCGGGGCCGCCGCCGCGCGTGGCCGAGGCGCCCAGCGTGAGCCGGCCGGACAGCTCGTAGGTGTCCGGCTCATGGGTCACGTATTTCAAGAGCCCACCCATCGCGCCGGCGCCGTACAGGGTGCCCTGCGGGCCGCGCAGCACCTCCACATGCTTGAGGTCCAGCAGCCCCATGTCCAGCGCCATCTGCGGGCCGCTGGCGAAGGGGCCGCTGGAGCCGAAGGCGACATCGTCCACATAGATGCCGACGGTGGCGATGGTCTGCGTGCCGGTGGTGACGCCGCGGATGCTGACCGTGCCGACACCCGCGCCGCCCATGCTCTTGACATCGACACCGGCCTCACCGGCCAGGTAGTCCTGCAGGCTGCGCGCGCCCTTGCGCTGCAGCTGCTCGCCGCCCACCACGCTGACCTGCATCGGCACCTCGCGCACCGGCTCGTTGCGGCGGCTGGCGCTGACGACCACCGAGTCGAGCTGGACCTTGTCGGCGCGCGGCGACGACGAGGCCGCGGGGCGGATGGTCAGGGCGTTGGCGCCGGTCTCCACCGCCTGCAGCCCGCTGCCGTCGAGCATGCGGTTCAGCGCCTCGAGGGGGGTGAAGCTGCCGTTCACCGCCTTGGTGATGAGGCCGCGCACCAGGTCCGGCGAATAGATCAGCTGGATGCGCGTCTGCTCGATCAGCTGCTGCAGCGATTGCGCGGCCGGCAGCGCCGGGATGTTCAGCGCCTGCGGCGCGGCGGCGGCCGGCGTGGCGAGCGCGTTGCCCTGGGCGGCGCAGCTCAGGCCGACGAGGGCCAGGCTCAGGGCCACGGCCAGGGGTCGCAGCAAGGGCGGCTTCATGGTGTGCACATGGGTCTCCTGTGAGCGCAGCCTGGCAGGGCCGGCCGCTGTGTTGTGGATGCCCTGGTACGACGCGCCCGGGCGCCAACCCCCTCACAAGGACAAACCCTAGAGCGGTGCCTGACTCAGCACCCAGGCCTCGCCGCTGCGCTGCACGCGCAGGCCGAAGCCCTGCTCCAGGCTGCGCAGGAACACCGCGGTCTCCTGCGTGGAGAAGGAACCCGAGACCTGCATCGCCCCCAGCTCCGCGCTGCCCAGCCGGATCGGCACGGCGCTGTAGCGGTTCACCTCCTCCAGCGCATCGGCCAAGCTGCTGCGGTCGAACTCGATGCGGCCATGCTGCCAGGCGAGCTTGCGGCCCATGGCCTGCGGCTGCGACAGGGCCACCAGCATCTGCCCCGGCGCGCTGACGGCCACCTGGCCGACGCCCAGCCGGATCGGCCGCGCGCCGGCCGGCGCCGCGGCGGTCTTGAACACCTCCACCACGCCCTCGTACACCGTGACCTCGACGCGGCCGCCGGCGCGCCGCTGCACCAGGAAGCGCGTGCCGACCGCGCGCACCAGCGTGTCGCCGACCAGCACCTCGAAGGGCCGCGCCCGGTCCTTGGCCACCTCGAACAGGCCCTCGCCGCGCTCCAGCACCACCCGGCGCTGCGCGGCGCTGTAGGCCACGCGCAGGGTGGAGGCGGCATTCAGCTCGGTGCGCGAGCCGTCCGGCAGGGCCACCGGCGCCGGCGTGCCGATCGGCGTGCTGTGCACCGAGGCGACATTCAGCCCGGTGCCGGCCGGCGACGCTAGATCGTCCCGCCACAGCAGCAGGGCCAGCGCCATCATCATCATCATGCCCAGCGAGGCCAGCGCCCCAGCCGGCCGCAGCCAGGCCCCGCCCCGGCGCGGCGCGTGCTGCCGCGGCGAGGCTCCCTCGCCTTCTGCTGCGGCGGCGAACGGCGCGCGGCTGGCCGTGGCCCACAAGAGCGCATGCTCGTCCAGCAGGCGCGGATGGCTAGCATCCGCGGCCAGCCATTGCTGCAGCGCCCGCCGCTCCTCGGCGTCCAGCGGGCCGGCATCGATGCGCACCACCCAATGGCGCGCCTGGGCCTCGGCCTGCGGCGTGCGTTCGAAGTTCATCACCCGGCCGCTCATGCCCGCTTCTCCCCCGCCAGCCCGCGCAGGGCCCGGCCGCCGCCCTGGCGCTCGGCCAGCGCCTCATGGCACAGCTGCAGCGCGCGCGTGATGTGGCGCTCCACGGTCTTGGTGGAGATGCCCAGGCGCGCGCCGATCTCGGCATGCGAGAGGTTGTCGATCTTGCGCAGCCGGAAGACCTCCAGGCATTTGGGCGCCATGCGCTGCATCGCAGCCTCCACCGCGGCGATCAGCTGGCGCTCCTGCATCTGCGCCTCGGGGTTGGCGCCGGGCGCGATCACGCCCAGCACGTCGAGATCCATCATCGTGTCGGTGGCGCGCGTGGTGCGCTTGCGCAGCTCGCTGAGGGCCAGGTTGCGCGCCACGGTGTAGAGCAGCGCCTCGCTGACCGGCGTCCGGCCGCCCAGCTCGGCCGCATAGACGCGCAGAAAAGCCTCCTGCGACACATCGGCCGCGTCGGCCGTGTTGCCCAGCAGGCGGCGCACATAGCGTTCCAGCATCTTGCTGCGGCGCTGGTAGATCTCGATCAGGTTCATGCGGAAGGCGGCCCCGGCATCACCTCACCGGGCACGACAGGTCCCCGGTTCTGCGGATGATGATGCAAGCAAGACGCGCCCCCACCCCCCATCCCCCACAGGGTAAACGCGCAGTGACGCTGAAGCCGCTTCACTCGGCTCAGGCCGGCGCGAAGCGCGCGGGCAGGAAGGGCGCGGCCTCGACCAGGGGCGGCCGGCCCGTCATCAGGTCCGCCAGCAGCCCCGCGCTGGTCGGCCCCAAGGTGAAGCCCTGGTGGCCATGGGCGAAGTTGAACCAGAGGCCGGGATGGCGCGGCGCCGCGCCGATCACCGGCTTCATGTCGGCGCTGCAGGGACGGCTGCCCAGCCAGGGTTCGGCCTCGACCGGCCGGCCCAGCTCCAGCAGCTGTCGCGCCTCGGCCTCGGCCGCCTCGATCTGGGCCAGCCGCGGCGGCGCGTCGAGGCGCGCGATCTCGGCGCCGGTGGTCAGGCGCAGGCCGCGGCTCTGCGGCGCCAGCACATAGCCGCGCTCGGCATCCAGGGTCGGCAGCTGCAGCGTCGCGCCGCCGCTGAAATGGCGGTGATAGCCGCGCTTGGGAAAGAGCGGCAGGCGGTAGCCGAAACGCCGGATGCAGGCATCCGACCAGGGCCCCAGCGCGACCACCGCCTGCGCCGCGGACAGGCGCCCTGCCTCGGTGTCGACCTGCCAGCCGCCGCCGCGGGTCTGGCTCAGGCTGTCGGCATCGCCCCGCAGCAGGCGGCCGCCCGAGCGCTGGAACAGCGCCGCATAACGCTCCACCAGGGCGCCGGGATCGCTGACGCTCCAGGAGTCGAGCCAGTGCACCGCCCCGGCCAGCGGCAGGCGCAGGGCCGGTTCCGCCGCCGCGAGCGCCGCCGCGTCCAGCGCCGCGAAGTCGATGCCATGCTCGCGCCGCAGGCGCTCGGACTCGGCCAGCGCCGCCTCGAGCCGCCGCGGCTGGCGGTAGATCAGGCGCAGACCCTGCCGCTGCACCAGCTCGCCCGCGCCGGCCAGCTCGATATAGCGCTGATGGGCCGAGGTGGCATGCGCGATCAGCGAGGCATAGGCTTGACCGATGCTCCGGTGGCGCCGCGGCGCCGAATGCCACCAGTAGCGCAGCAACTGCGGCCAGGAGGCGCACAGGCCGCCGAGCTGCCAGCGGATGTCGAGCCGGCGCCCCCAGGCGGCCGTCAGCAGGGTGGGCAGGTCGCGCGGAAAGGCATAGGGCTCGACCGCCTCGCGCTGGATCACGCCGGCATTGCCATACGAGGTCTCGCGGCCCGGCTCGCGCCGGTCGACCAGGGTCACCGAATGCCCGCGCAGCGCCAGCTCCAGCGCGGTGCAGGTGCCGACCATGCCGGCGCCCAGCACCAGGACCTCCCGCGAGGATGAGGTGGATGAATTCATGCGTTCCTTCTTGTCTCCTGGCCGCATCATCGGCCAGGAGACGGAACGCATGGGGCGCTGTGCGCCCCCATCGGGGAATCCCTAGGGGGCCGCTACGCCGCGGAACCCGGCATGCGCGAGGGGCTGCGCATGTCGGGTCCGCCTGGCCTCAGGGCGTGAAGCTCGTCTGCAGGCTCGCGCCCGAGTAGGCGCGGTAGCCGTACAGGCCGATGTAGAGCCAGCCCGGGGCCGGACTGCTCAGGCTGCAGGTCTCGACATTGGTGCTGCCCTCCTTCTTGCAGTTGTAGCTGCTGGCGGTCGGTTTCTGGCCCGGCTGGGTGAACAGGTCCAGGTCGCCGGTGCCGCCGCTGGTGCGCACCTGCAGCTGGGTGGTGCCGGCCGGCACCGCGATCTTCCAGTAGCGCCAGCTGCCGGTGGCGCCGGCCAGGCCGCCGACGCTCTGGTTGTTCAGCAGCACCGGCACGCCGTCGTCGCTCAGCACCACGCTGCGGCTGGTGTTGGCGCTCAGGCCCTCGTTGTCGGTCACCGTCAGGCGCACGTTGTAGCTGCCGGCCGCGGCATAGGTCTTGACCGGGTTGGCGCCGCTGGCGGTGCTGCCGTCGCCCAGTTCCCAGCTGCGCGTCGCGATGCTGCCATCGCTGTCGCTGCTGCGGTCGCTGAAGGAGACCGTCAGGCCGTTGACGCTGTAGTCGAAGGCGGCCTGCGGCGGGGTGCCGCCGGTGCCGGACTCGATGTCCAGGTAGACGGCGCTCACCGCGCCCCAGTTGCCGGCGCTGTCACGCCCGCGCAGATAGACGATGTGCCGCCCGACTGCGAGCCCGCTGGTGTCCACCGTGGCGCGCACCGCCTCGGAGGCCGCGTCGAAGCTGCCGTCGGCCGCCGTCATCGGCCGCGCCACCGCGCCGGCCTGCCAGGGCGCGAGGTCGAGGTAGTACTCAGCCGCGCTGGCCACCTGGGTCGGCTCGGCGCCATTGCTGTTGTTGTAGCGGGTGTCGTCGATGCGGGCCGTCAGGGTCACCGGCGTGCCCGCGCGCACCCGGGCTGCCGACAGCGCCGGCTCCAGGCTGTCCGGGCCGGCCGGCGTGATGTAGGGCGTGCGCGCCACCTTGGCCGCGTAGATCAGGGCCGGCAGATTGCCCGGCAACAGGGTGTTGCTGTAGTAGCTGCACTGCTCGAAGAAGGCCGTGCCCAGCTCGAAGGTGAAGGCCGCGACGCCCAGCTCGCCGTAGCTCGGACCGTCGCTGGTGCCGTCGGTCTCGTACAGGCTCAGCGAACGCTGCGGCGTGTGGCCGTTCCAATAGGCGAACTTGCGGCCCAGGGTGGCGAGCTGGCGGTCGTTGCCGGCCACCGTGCCATTGGTACCCCAGGGCCATAGCAGCAGGCGGCCATGGCTGTGGATGTCCAGGTGGATGCCGCTGGTGTCCAGCGGCGCGGCATCGCCGCGGTTCGGGCCGCGGCGGTCCGGCCAGAGGCTGCGGATATAGGCCTCGATCGCGCGGGTCTCGGGCTCGGAGGCGGCGCTGGCGCCGCGATAGGTCTCGTTGCAGGCATTGCCGCTGGAGCCGGTGCCGCCGGTGGAGTTCCAGCCGAAGCCGAAGTTGCGGTTCAGGTCGGCGCCGCGGCTGTTGCTGGTGGCGCCGCAATAGGCGGTGTTGGTGTTCTTGCGCCAGAGCAGGCCGGTCTCGGCCTTCTTGCGCCCGTCGGGGTTGGTGACCAGCAGCAGATGCACCTCGTGGTGATCCAGGATCCAGCTCAGGTCGGCATCGACGCCATGGCCGTTGACCAGGCGCTTGGCGAACTCCAGCACCAGCGGCGTGGTCGTGTACTCGCGCGCATGGATGCCGGCATTGACGAAGAGCTTGGGCTTGTCGCCCGCGATCGCGCTGTTGGTGAGCTTGAGCACCTTGAGGTCATAGCCGCCGAGATTGCGGGTCTTCTGCCAGGAGTCGCCGATGTCGATCCAGCGCGCCAGCTGCGGCTTGGCGGCGATCAACGCATCGGCCTGGCTGAACACCTCCTCGACGGTCGGGTAGCAGCTGTAGCTCGGGATGCCGGCCTGGATCACGACATCGCCGGCGCGCGCCGCTTGTTGCTGCTGCTGGCGCTGCAGCTGCTGGAAGGCCGCGCTCTCGCGCTGCGCCTGCTGGCTCTGCTGCTCCCACCAGCCCTTGTCGGCCTCCAGGCGGAAGCCCTGGGCGCGCAGTTCGCGCGCCTCGGCCGGGCTGACCTGCACGACGACATAGCCCAGCTCGTACTTCGATTCCAGGGTCTCGAAGCGACTGTGGGCGATCGCCTGGGCGCGCGCCAGGTCGCTGAAGTAGGCGCGCATCACGACCCGGCCCTCGGCCGGCCGGCCGGAGATCTCATGCGCCTGGGCCAGCGGCCCGGCCAGCAGGGTCGCGGCGGCCAGGGCCGCGAGCCGGAATGCCTTTTTGCGTTTGACGCCTTTGTTGGATTGAACAGGAATCACGGTGAGGTCCTCCTTGTCATCGGCGCGCCGCTCGTGACGACCGCGCCTTCCCGGCGGCAAAACGGTGCCGCCACCGTACTGCGTTTTTCTTGCTGCTACTGCTGTTCCAGCGCCAGCTGCCATTGCAGCCGCTGCAGCCGGCCCGCGGCCAGGCTCAGGCGCAGGCCGTCACGCCGGCCGCGCCAGCTGATCCAGGCGCAGTCGGCGTCCGGGGCCAGGTCTTGCCCGGCCGTGCAGGATTGCAGCAGCGGGCCCAGCCGGGCGCTCAGGGTTCGGGTCGTCGGGGGGGGTTGCAGCCGCTCGAGCTCGGTGGCCAGCGACTGCAGCAGTTGATGCTTGCGGCCCTGCCAGGCGTCCAGCTCGGGCTGCCAGGCGCCGCCATCGAACCAGCCGCGGCCTTGCGCCAGCGGCTGCAGTTGCTCGACCAGGGCGGTCGCCGCGGCCGGCCAGGCCTCCACGGCATCAGCGGCCCGCGGGCCGGATGCCAGCAGGCCTAACAGGGCCAGGCACGCTGGCCAGGCCCATGCGGATTCTTGCCGCGCTCCCATGAGCGGCAAGTGTGCGTTTATCGCCCAATCTGGCGATCAGGGCTTACCCGCCCAGGGCGGGTAAGCAGACGCAACGGCGTCAGCGGCCCGCTGCAGGCATGGAGCGCAGCAGGCGCAGGCCCAGGAAGGTCAGCAGCAGCATCGCCAGCAGCCCGATCAACCACAGGATCCACAGCAGCGGTGTCAGCCAGCCCAGCGCCTTGCCCAGCCAGGGCAGGCCGTCACGGCCCATGTCGAGCGCCCATTGCAGGCCCTGCTGCAGGGTGCGCAGCAGGGATTCGTCGACCCAGAAGGCCAGCCAGGCCGGCATCTTCCATTCGGCCGCGGCGCCGCCCAGGCGCTGCGCCTCGCCGCTGGCCAGCGCATGGGCCAGCCAATCCAGCAGCGCCCCGAGCAGCCCGATGCTTCCGCTCCACAACAGCGCCAGAAAGGCGAACAGCAGCCAGATACCGATGCGCCAGCTGCGCGCGGATTGCGGCCCCATGCTCAGCTCGCGGCGCCCGCGGCGGGGCTCAAGGGATGGAACATCGACGACATGGGGCGAGCCTCTTCTCGTGAACAAAAACAGGCGCGCAGCTTAGGGCTTTCGCCGATTCGAAAAAATCAGAATCTTCAGGCGAAGGCCTTCGATTATTTCGAAGCATGCGGCAGATGGTCGCCGAACAGCTCCGGATGGCGGCGCTGGTACCAGTCCTTGACCGACTCATGGTCCAGGCTCATCAGGGTCTTGAAGTCCGGCACCAGCAGAAAGCCCAGCGCGCTGACGGCCGACAGCAGGCCGAAGGCGATGTAGACCGCCGACACCTCCAGCTGCAGCAGCGCCAGGCCGGCCAGCGCCGGACCGGCGGCCGCGGCAATGTTCAGGGTCATCATGCCGACCGAGCTGAGCCGGGCGCGGAAATGCTGCGGGATCGCCAGCATGCGGTGCGTCTGGCCAACCAGCACGCCGCAGGAGTTGGCCAGGCCGACCAGGAACAGCGCCAGCACCAGGGTCAGGCCATGCTCGCTCCAGCCGGCCAGCGCCAGGCCCAGGCCCTGCGCCGCGGTGGCGCCGATGCGGGTGGCGTAACGCCCGATGCGCGCCGCCACCCAGGCCGAGCCGCCCAGAGCGCCCAGCAGCATGCCCAGCGCCAGGCCGGTCTCCGCCGCGCCCAGCCAGGCGCCCGACAGGCCCAGCGACTTGACCTTCAGCGGCACCAGCATCGTGAAGGCCGGGAACATGAACAGCACGCCGACGAAGTTCACCAGGGTCCAGCCACGCTCCAGCGGCATCAGCCAGCAGGCGCGCAGACCCTCGTGCAGATCGCGCTTCCAGGCCGCCAGGCCGCGCCCGGAGCGCGCCGGTGGCAGCAGCCGCGGCAGGCGCCGCGCCAGCAGCACCGCGCTGAACAGCAGGCCGGCCTGCAGCCATAGCGCCACGCCCGTCGACCAGGCCAGCGCCAGCCCGCCCAGCGCCGGCCCCAGCACCCGGCCCAGCGACTGCGCGCCGCGCTGCAGGCTCAGCGCCTCGGGCAGCTGCTCGGCGCTGACCATCTCGCCGGCGACATTCAGGATCGCCGGCATCAGCAGGCCGCCAGCCAGCGCGCCGAGCAGCGCCGCCAGCAGCACCCCGCCCAGGTGGTAGAGGTCCAGGCTGACCAGCGTGGCCAGCAGCAGCGCGGCCAGCATGTAGAGGCCCAGGCCCGCCATGATCAGGCGGCGCTTGGGCAGGCGGTCGCCCAAGGGCGACAGGGCCGGCATCACGAAGAAGGCCATCGCCGAGGCCGCGAAGCCATAGATGGCCAGGTCGCGCGCGCCGCCATGGCTGGCGATCCACCAGGGCGTGGCGACCGCGCCGACCATCAGGGCCAGCATGTTCAGCACCTCGCTGGCCAGCAGGGCCTTGAACGGCCGCCCCAGGGCCGCGATGCGGCCGCTCCATCCCCTTGTTGCAGCAGCTGACACCGGTCGATCGCTCCCCGTTTTCCTGGCTTGTGGCTATCGTCGTCGGGGATTATGCGGGCGGCCGGAGGCCTCAGCCGGGACGGGTCTTGCTCGAGCCGGCAGCCTCGCGCGCGGGCGGGCAGGCCTGCGCCTGCGCATAGCCGCGCAGGAAGGAGCGGCGTGCCAGCCCGGCCTTGATCGCCGCGGCCGTGCTCTCGGAATGGCGCTCGGCGCCACTGAGCTTGCGCACCCAGCCGCGCAGCGGCACGACGCCCTCGGCCGCGCTGCGCAGCGCGCCGTACACCGCATTGCCGGCCGCCTCGCTGCCCTGCTCGACCCAGCCGGCATCGCCCGGCTTCTCGGGCGGCGCATCCAGGTCCGGCCCCAGCACCTCGTCCAGCGCGAGGATCTGCTGCTGCAGATCGGCACAGGCCGGTGGCACGGGCGCGGCATAGGGCGCCTTGCGCGCCTCCAGCAGCACCGGCGGGATCGGCGTCTTGCTGAGATTCAGGTCCTGCAGCGGTGCGCTGGCGGCCTCGGTGATGCGTTCGGTGGCGCCCGGCTTGGCGACCGCGCCCTGCTCCGTCTTGCCGCTGCTGGCGCAGCCCTGCAGCAGCAGCAACAGCGCGACGGCGGCCAGGACGCCGCCGGTTTTTTCTTTCTTCTTCAAGAGCCCTCCCCGGGCGATGGTTGTTGTCGGCGCCGGACTCTAGCAGCCGGCCCGCACCATCGCGCGCGCCTGGCGCCCGCGGGGACGGCGAATCTTCATCATCAGGCCAGCTCGCGCAGCGGATGCTCGGCCGCGGGCCAGGGGCTGGCGAAGAAGGCCTCGACCAGGGCCGGCGTCACCGCCTCGATCTGGGCCGGGTTCCAGCGAGGCTGGTGGTCCTTGTCGATCGCCAGCGCGCGGATGCCCTCGACCGTCTCGCTCTGCGCGCCCGGGCGCAGGTGGAAGCAGTGGTGCACCAGGTCGCGCTCCATGCGCAGGTCCTCGGCCAGGCTCAGTCGGCGCGCGCGGCGCAGCTGCTCCAGGGTCACGGCCAGCATCAGCGGCGAGCGCTGCTGAAGGGTCGCCAGGGTGCGGCGCGACCAGTCGTCGCCGGCCGCGGCCAGCGAGGCCATGATCGCGGCGATGTCGGCGCCGGCGAAATGGCGGTCGATCTGGGTCCGCTGCTCCAGATGGTCGGGCGCGGGCGCCAGGTCGGCGCGCTCCATCACCTCGGCCACCACATGCTCGGCATTGGGCTGATGCCCATGGCGGAAGGCCTCGATGATGGCCGGCAGCTCGCTGCTCTTGACGAACACATCGCCCAGGCCCAGCTCGATCGCGTCGCCGGCGCCGATCGGCTGGCCGGTCAGCGCCAGCCATTCGCCGGTACGGCCCGGGCATTGGCCGAGGAACCAGCCACCGCCGACATCGGGGAACAGGCCGATGTTCGTTTCCGGCATCGCCAGCTTGCTGTGCTCGGTCAGCACGCGCAGCTTGGCACCCTGGCTGATGCCCATGCCGCCGCCCATCACCACGCCATCCATCAGGGCGATATAGGGCTTGGGGTAATGGTGGATCAGGTGGTTGAGCGCGTATTCCTCGGTGAAGAAGGCGCCCAGCTCGGCCAGCGAGGCCGGCGTGCCGGTCGTCGCGGCCTGGTGGAAGAAGCGGATGTCGCCGCCGGCGCAGAAGGCCGCCGGCTTGCCCTCGCGGCCGGCGCCCAGCACCACCACCGCCTGCACCGCCGGCGTGGCGGCCCAGTGCTTCAGCAAGGCGGTGATGTCGCGGATCATCGCCAGCGACAGCGCGTTCAGCGCGTTCGCGCGGTTCAGGGTGATCAGGCCCAGGCAGCCGTTCACCGCGGCCTGGATCTGGCCTTCGGATTGCAGCGCGGGGATCGGGGCAGCGGAACTCATGCCAACTCCATCAGACTTGTCTTTGTTTCTTTTCGGGAGCCCTCAGGCCCAGCAACTCGTTGCCGACCAGGGCGGCCAGCACCATAGCACCTCCGGCCAAGGTCGCGGAAGATGGGGCTTCCCCAGCGCCAAGCCAGGTCCACAGCACGCCGAACAGCACCTCCAGCAGGCCCAGCAGCGCGATCTCCGGCGCGGCCAGCACGCGCGTCAGCCGCACCACCAGCAGGCAGGGCAAGGCCAGCTGGAACAGGCCCAGGCCGGCCAGCAGGGTCAGGTCATGCGCGCCGGCCTGCAGCGGCCAGGCCAGCGGCAGGGTCAGCGCGGCCGAGATCAGCGCGCCGAGCAGCACCGCGACCAGCATGTCGCCACCGCCTCCGCCCTGCCCGCCCACGCGATGGCTGTGCTGCAGCAGGG
The DNA here is from genome assembly GCF_015624425.1 of Roseateles sp. DAIF2. Classification (NCBI taxonomy): domain Bacteria; kingdom Pseudomonadati; phylum Pseudomonadota; class Betaproteobacteria; order Burkholderiales; family Sphaerotilaceae; genus Roseateles; species Roseateles sp. DAIF2. The sequence continues at coordinate 3,563,428 of NZ_CP049919.1, forward strand.
TCCAGTTGCTGGCCGCGGCCAGCGGCACCGCGAAGGCGATGCCCATGCCGGCCCAGGCGCCGGTGCCGCCCTGCATCTCGTGGCCGAACATCCAGGCGATGCCGGCGCTGGCCAGCCCGATCGCGGCCCAGGTGCGCGCCGGCAGGCGATGCTGCAGGAACAGGCGCGCGAACAGCGCGGTCAGCAGCGGCCCCAGCGCCATCGTCACCAGCACATTGGCCACCGAGGTCAGGGTCAGCGCCAGCATGAAGGCGGTGAACATCGTGGCCCAGCACAGGCCCGAGACCCAGACCGCGCGCGGCGCCTGGCGCAGCTGGCCCCACAGGGCCGCGGGCCCGCGCATCCAGGCCAGCGCCGCCAGCAGCGCCAGCGCGTTGAAGGCGCTGCGCCAGAAGGTGACCTCGAAGCTGCGCGCCGCCTCCAGATGCCGCGACACCACCCCCGCCATGCTCCACAGCAGGGTGACGACGAGCATCAGCAGGACGGCGCGGCGATGGGTCATGAACGGAATTGAGAGCGGCCCCGAAGGGCCGCGGGCCATCAACTGGCTAGAGCCTCCCTCATGGAGGGAGGCTGGAGGGAGCTCACTGCACTCGCGCAGCGAGCGGCCCGCTTACGAGCGGGCTGCTCGCTTGCGGTCGTTTTCCGACAGGTGACGCTTGCGCAGACGCACGCTCTTGGGCGTGATCTCGACCAGCTCGTCGTCGTCGATGAAGTCGACACCGTACTCCAGGGTCAGGTCGATCGGCGGCGTGATCTTGATCGCGTCTTCCTTGCCGCTGACGCGGAAGTTGGTCAGCTGCTTGGTGCGGGTGGCGTTGACCACCAGGTCGTTGTCGCGGCTGTGGATGCCGACGATCATGCCCTCGTAGACCGGGTCGTTCGGCTTGACGAACATGCGGCCGCGGTCGTCCAGCTTGCCCAGGGCGTAGGTGAAGATCTCACCGTCGTCCATCGAGATCAGCACGCCGTTCTTGCGGCCGCCGATGTCGCCCTTGTGGGCCTCGTAGCCGTCGAAGATCGAGGAGATCAGGCCCGAACCGCGGGTCAGGTTCATGAACTCGTTGGAGAAGCCGATCAGGCCGCGGGCCGGGATGCGGTACTCCAGGCGCACGCGGCCATGGCCGTCCGGCTCCATGTTCAGCATCTCGCCCTTGCGCAGACCCAGGGCCTGCATCACGCCGCCCTGATGCAGCTCTTCCACGTCGGCGGTGACCAGCTCCATCGGCTCGGACTTCACGCCGTCGATGTCCTTGAACATCACACGCGGCTTGGAGACGGCCAGCTCGTAGCCTTCGCGGCGCATGTTCTCCAGCAGGATGGTCAGGTGCAGTTCGCCGCGGCCGCAGACCTCGAAGATACCGTCCTCGTCGGTTTCCTTCACGCGCAGCGCGACGTTGTGCTGCAGTTCCTTCTGCAGGCGGTCCCAGATCTGGCGGCTGGTGACGAACTTGCCTTCGCGGCCGGCCAGCGGGCTGGTGTTGACGCAGAAGTTCATCGTCAGGGTCGGCTCGTCGACCTTCAGCATCGGCAGCGGCTGCGGGTTGGCCGGGTCGGTCACGGTCACGCCGATGCCGATGTCCTCGATGCCGTTGATCAGCACGATGTCGCCGGGGCCGGCCTGGGTGGCCTGCATGCGGTCCAGCCCCTGGAAGGTCAGCACCTGGTTGATGCGGCCGTTGACGCTCTTGCCGTCCGGGCCTTCCATCACGGCGACCTGCATGCCCGGCTTGATCGTGCCCTGGCTGATGCGGCCCACGCCGATGCGGCCGACGAAGGTCGAGAAGTCCAGTGCCGAGATCTGCAGTTGCAGGGGCGCTGCCGGGTCACCCTTTTGCGAGGGCACATGCTTGAGCACGGTGTTGAACAGGGCCGACATGTCGGGGCCCCACTGCTCGCCCGGTGCGCCTTCTTCCAGCGAGGTCCAGCCGTTGATACCCGAGGCGTAGACGACCGGGAAGTCCAGCTGCTCGTCGGTGGCGCCCAGCTTGTCGAACAGGTCGAAGGCGGCATTGATCACGGCGTCCGGCTTGGCGCCCGGCTTGTCCACCTTGTTGACCACGACGATCGGCTTCAGGCCCAGGGCCAGCGCCTTCTTGGTCACGAAGCGGGTCTGGGGCATGGGGCCCTCTTGCGCGTCGATCAGCAGCACCACGCCGTCCACCATCGACAGCGCGCGCTCCACCTCGCCGCCGAAGTCCGCGTGGCCCGGGGTGTCGACGATGTTGATGTGCGTGCCTTCCCATGACACAGCGCAGTTCTTGGCCAGGATGGTGATGCCGCGCTCGCGTTCGATGGCGTTGTTGTCCATCACGGTGTCGACCACCTTCTCGTGGTCGGCGAAGGTGCCGCTCTGGCGCAGCAGCTGGTCGACCATCGTGGTCTTGCCATGGTCAACGTGGGCGATGATGGCGATATTGCGGATCTGCTTAGTCATACGACGCTTTCAAAAAATCTGGTACTTCTTCAGGCGCTCAGCAGGGAGTTCACTTCCTGCGGGCTCAACAGGCGGCCGGGAATCAGTTCGCCGGCCGTGATCGAGGCACTGCCCAACAGGGCCTGAGCGTCGGGTCCGTAGACCCGGACATGCGGGGCGTCCGCGGCAGCCACCCGGCGCCGCAGACCGTTGAGGAACTTGGCCGTCTCCTGCCCGTCCAGGCGCAGGGCCGGCCAGTCCGCCAGCAGGGAGTCCGGGGGGCGCAACATCGCTTCGCGCTCCGTTTCGCTCATCGCGGCCAGCGCATCCAGGCTGATCGCGTCGCGCACATGGACCGGGCCGCTGGCCGTGCGGCGCAGCGCCGACAGATGCGCGCCGCAGCCCAGCAGCTCGCCCAGGTCTTCGGCCAGGGTGCGGATATAGGTCCCCTTGGTGCAGCGCACCGCGATGGTCAGCGCCTCATGCTGCCAGTCCAGGATGTCGAGCGCGTGAATCGTCACCCGGCGCGCGGCGCGCTCGATCTCGATGCCCTGACGGGCGTACTCGTAGAGCGCCTTGCCCTGATGCTTGAGCGCCGAATGCATCGGCGGCACCTGCTCGATCTCGCCGGTCAGGCGGGCGCAGGCGGCCTCGATCTGCTCGCGGCTCAGCGCCACCGGCCGCTCGCGCAGGATCTCGCCCTCGGCATCGCCGGTGCTGCTGGTCTGGCCCAGCCTCAGGGTCGCCTCGTAGGCCTTGTCGGCGTCCAGGCTGACCTGGCTGAACTTGGTGGCGGCGCCGAAGCATAGCGGCAGCAGGCCGGTCGCCAGCGGGTCCAGGGTGCCGGTATGGCCGGCCTTCTCGGCGCGCAGCAGCCACTTGGCCTTCTGCAAGGCATCGTTGCTGGACAGGCCCAGGGGCTTGTCCAGCAGCAGCACGCCGTGCAGGGCACGGCGCTGGATGCGTTGGCGAGGGGCCTTCGGCGCGCTCATGGATTCAGTCCTCGCGGCCTTCCGCCTCGTCGTCCAGCGCGCGGGTGGCGTTGGCCTTGGAGATCAGCTGGCTCATCTCGGCCGCGCGCTCGATCGTGCGGTCGTAATGGAAATGCAGGGTCGGCACGGTGTGGATCTGCAGGCGCTTGAACAGGCCGTTGCGCAGGAAGCCGGCGGCCTCGTTCAGCGCGGCCTCGCTCTCGGCCGGATCGCCGACCAGCACCGAGAAGAACACCTTGGCATGGGCGTAGTCGGGGGTGACCTCGACCGCGTTGACGGTGGCCATGCCGATGCGCGGGTCCTTCAGCTCGCGGATCAGCTCGGCCAGATCGCGCTGGATCTGGTCGGCGACGCGGAAGCCGCGGTTGGGAATTGCTCTCTTGTGACGCATCGACTGCTCCTAAACACAAACCCCGCCACTCTGTAGAGGGCGGGGTTGCTGGTTGGGGCCAACTCCGCTGGTTACAGCGTTCGTGCCACTTCCTTGATTTCGAAGAATTCCAGCTGATCACCTTCCTTGATGTCGCTGTAGTTCTTCAGCTTGATACCGCACTCGAAGCCTTCCTTGACTTCCTTCACATCGTCCTTCTCGCGGCGGACCGAGTCGACCTCGCCGGTGTAGACCACGATGTTCTCGCGCAGCAGGCGGAACTTGGCGCCACGGCGCACCAGGCCCGAGGTGACCATCGAACCGGCCACGGTACCAATCTTCGAGGCGACGAACACCACGCGAATCTCGGCCGTGCCCAGCGCTTCCTCGCGCTGCTCCGGGGCCAGCATGCCACCCATCGCCGACTTCACCTCATCGACGGCGTCGTAGATGATGTTGTAGTAGCGGATGTCGACGCCATTGCCCTCGGCCAGCTTGCGCGCATTCGCGTCGGCCCGGGTGTTGAAGCCGATGATGATGGCCTTGGAGGCGATCGCCAGGTTGACGTCCGACTCGCTGATGCCGCCCACCGCCGCATGCACGATCTGCACCTTGACCTCCTCGGTCGACAGCTTGAGCAGCGAGGAAGCCAGCGCCTCCTGCGAGCCCTGCACGTCGGCCTTGATGATCAGCGGCAGGGTCTGCACATCGCCGGCGCCCATGTTCTCGAACATGGATTCCAGCTTGGCGGCCTGCTGCTTGGCCAGCTTGACGTCGCGGTACTTGCCGGAACGGAAGGTGGCGATTTCACGGGCACGGCGCTCGTCGGCCAGCACCATGAACTCGTCGCCGGCCTGCGGCACCTCGGTCAGACCCTGGATCTCGACCGGGATCGATGGGCCGGCCTCGTTGGTCGGCTTGCCGTCCTCATCCAGCATGGCGCGCACGCGGCCATAGGTCGAGCCAGCCAGCACCACGTCGCCGCGCTTGAGCGTGCCGCTCTGCACCAGCACCGTGGCCACCGGGCCGCGGCCCTTGTCCAGCTTGGCTTCGATCACCAGACCCTTGGCCAGCGATTCCTTCGCCGCCTTCAGCTCCAGCACCTCGGCCTGCAGCAGCACCTGCTCCAGCAGCTCGTCGATGCCCTGACCGGTCTTGGACGAGACGCCCACGAACGGGGAATCGCCGCCGAAGTCCTCGGGCACCACCTCTTCGCCGACCAGCTCGCTCTTCAGGCGCTCGATGTTCGAATCGGGCTTGTCGATCTTGGTCATCGCCACGACGATGGGCACGCCCGCCGCCTTGGCATGGCTGATCGCCTCCTTGGTCTGGGGCATCACGCCGTCGTCCGCCGCCACCACCAGGATGACGATGTCGGTCGCCTTGGCGCCGCGGGCACGCATCTGCGTGAAGGCCGCGTGACCCGGGGTGTCCAGGAAGGTGATCATGCCGCGCGGCGTGTCGACGTGATAGGCGCCGATATGCTGCGTGATGCCGCCGGCTTCGCCCGCGGCCACGCGGGCACGGCGGATGTAGTCCAGCAGCGAGGTCTTGCCGTGGTCGACGTGACCCATGACGGTGACGACCGGCGCGCGCGGCAGCATCTCATGCTGCTGCTCGGCGGCGACGCCCTCTTCTTCCAGGAAGGCATCGGGATCGTCCAGCTTGGCCGGGAAGGCCTTGTGGCCCATTTCCTCGACCAGGATCATGGCCGTTTCCTGATCCAGCTGCTGGTTGATCGTGACCATCTGGCCCAGCTTCATCAGCTGCTTGATCACCTCGGAAGCCTTGACCGACATCTTGTGGGCCAGATCGGCCACCGAGATGGTCTCGGGCACATGGACTTCCTGCACCTGCTGCTCGACCGGCGCCACGAAGTTGGACTGCGAGCCGCGATCGTCGCGGCCGCCACGGCGGCCACCCGCGCCACCGCGGGCAGGCGCACGCCAGCCACCGCCGCCCGGACGGGCCGCACCGGGCGCGCCGGTGCCTGCGGGCTTGAGGCCGCGCTTCTTGGCCGCGTCATCGGCCCAGCTGGACGACAGCTTTTCGGACTTGACCGACTTCTTGTCGCCGGGCTTGCCGGCACCGGCCGTCGTGGTCGCGGGCGTCGCGGCACCAGGGGTGCCGGGCTTCTTGTGGATCGTGCCCTTGATCTCGGCCGCAGCGGGCTTCGGCTCCTCGGGCTTCTTCGCGACCATGACAGCCTTGGGCTTGTTCATCATCGCGCGGATGGCTGCGGCCTCGGCCTCGGCGGCCTTGCGGCGGCGCTCCAGGTCGGCCTGCTTCTGCTTTTCCTCGGCGCCGACATCGACGGCCTTGATCACGCGCAGCGCGGGCTTGGGGGCTTCGACCGGCGCGGGCGCCGGAGCCGGAGCCACCGGAGCGGCGGCCACGGGTGCTGCCGGAGCGGGCGCCGGGGCTGCAGCAGCGGCAGGCGCCGTCTTGCCCTTGTTCATGGCCTTGTTGATCGCGGCGGCGGCGTCCTTGGCCGCATCCTTGGCGCTGGCCTTGGCGGCGGCAGCGGCCTCCTTGGCGGCGGCGGCCTCGGCCTCGGCGCGGGCGGCGGCTTCCTCGGCGGCGCGCGCCTCGGCGGCGATGCGCTCCTGGCGACGCTGTTCCTCGGCCTCCTTGGCGGCGCGTTCGGCTTCCTCACGCTCGCGCATGCGGATCGCCAGCTCCTCCTCCTGCTTGCGCAGGGCTTCGGCCTGGGCCTTGGCTTCCTCTTCGCGGCGCTGCAGTTCCGCTTCCTCGGCGGCCTGCGCGGCGGCGTCGTCGACGCCCGGCGCGTCGTCGCGCTTGACGAAGGTGCGGGTCTTCTTCACCTGCACCTGCACGGTACGGGTCTTGCCGCTGGAGTCGGCCTGCTTGATCTCGCTGGTCGAGGTGCGCTTGAGCGTGATCTTCTTGCGATCGGCTCCGCCACCGGTTCCATGCGCGGTGCGCAGGTAGTCCAGCAGACGTTCTTTGTCGGCTTCGTTCAGGGCGTCTTCGCTAGACGCCTTTTTGACGCCCGCAGCTTGCAGCTGCTCAAGCAGCGTGCTTGCAGGCCTTTGGAGCTCTGCAGCGAACTGGGCGACGGTGGTCACAGCCATTGTGGGGATCCTTCAGAATGCTTTCGATGCGGCGCGAGTGGTTGCTGGCCTGTGCTTCAGGCGGTGAACCAATGCTCGCGGGCCTTCATGATCAGGGCACGCGCGGCCGCCTCTTCCAGGCCGGCCAGCTCAACGAGTTCGTCGACGGCCAGATCGGCCAGGTCGTCGCGGGTGTGGATGTCGCCATCCGCAAGTTTGGCGATCAGTTCGGGCGTGACGCCCTCCAGATCACGCAGGTCTTGGGAGACTTCCTCGACCTTTTCCTCGCGGGCGATTTCCATGGTCAGCAGAGCATCCTTGGCCCGGGTGCGCAGCTCGTTGACCGTGTCCTCGTCGAAGGCCTCGATTTCCAGCATCTCCTGCATCGGCACATAGGCCACTTCTTCCAGGCTGGTGAATCCTTCGGCGATCAGGATGTCGGCGACTTCGGCATCCACGTCGAGCTTCTCGACGAAGAGCTTGCGCACCGATTCCGATTCCTGCTCCTGCTTGGCGGCCGACTCCTCGGCCGACATGATGTTGATGCGCCAGCCGGTCAGCTCGGAAGCCAGACGCACGTTCTGGCCGCCGCGGCCGATGGCGATCGCGAGGTTTTCCTCGTCGACCACCACGTCCATCGCGTGGCGTTCCTCATCGACAACAATGCTCTGCACGTTCGCCGGCGCCAGCGCGCCGATCACGAACTGGGCCGGGTCCTCGGACCACAGCACGATATCCACACGCTCGCCGGCCAGCTCGTTGGTCACGGCATTGACGCGCGAGCCGCGCACGCCGACGCAGGTGCCGATCGGGTCGACACGCTTGTCGTGCGACAGCACGGCGATCTTGGCGCGGCTGCCGGAGTCGCGGGCGCAGCTCTTGATCTCCAGGAGGCCCTGCTCGATCTCGGGCACTTCCTGGGCGAACAGCTCCTTCATGAACTCGGGCGAGCTGCGCGAGAGCATGATCTGCGGGCCGCGCTGGGTCGGGTCGACGCCCAGGATCACGGCGCGCAGGCGGTCGCCGGTGCGCAGGTTTTCCTTGGTGATCATCTCGCCGCGCTTCAGGCGCGCCTCGATGCGGCCCGACTCGGCGATGAGGTCGCCCTTGTCCAGACGCTTGACGGTGCCGATGAAGATCTTCTCGCCGCGCGACAGGAAGTCATTCAGCAGCTGTTCGCGCTCGGCGTCGCGGATCTTCTGCAGGATCACCTGCTTCGCGGCCTGGGCGCCGATGCGGCCGATCGGCACCGATTCAACCGGCTCCTCGATGTGGTCGTCCACCTCGATGTCGGCGATCTGCTCCTGGGCCTCGAACAGCAGGATCTCGGCGTCGGCGTTCTGCAGGCCGGCCTCGTTGGGCACGACATGCCAGCGGCGGAAGGTCTCGTAGGCGCCCGAATCGCGGTCAACGGAGACGCGGATGTCCACCTCGCCGCCATACAACTTCTTGGTGGCCGAAGCCAGCGCGGCTTCCACCGCACCGAACACGACATCGCGCTCCACGCTCTTCTCGCGCGAGATGGCGTCCACCAGCATCAACAGTTCGCGGTTCATTGATCGAGACCTCCGTCAACCTTGTCATCCTTGTCGGCGGCAGCGGGCGCTGCTGCTTCTTCTTCATCGCCCGGCTGCTGCCTGGCCTTGGCATTGCTCTGCTTCTTCTTCGCAGTCTTCTTGCCGGCGGCCTTGTCACCTGTCTTGCCACCATCGGCGCCGTCGGCGCCCGCGGCCTTGCGGCCCTTGAAGTTCACGGCCGGCACCAGCCGGGCATCGCGCACCTCTTCAAGGGAAAAATCCAATGCTTGTTCGACCTTGCCGTCGCTGAACACGACGCGCCAGCCCTCGCCCTCGGCCAGCAGCTGGCCGCGATAGCGTTTGCGGCCCTGGAAGGCCAGCTTCAGCATGATCTCGACCTGCTCGCCCACGAAGCGGGCGTAGTCGGCCGCCTTGCGCAGCGGCCGATCCAGCCCCGGGGAGGACACCTCCAGGCGCTGGTAGTCGGTGTTTTCCACTTCCAGCACATACTGCAGCTGGCGGGTCACCTTCTCGCAATCGTCCACCGTGATCACCTCGCCGGCGGTGGCCTGCTCGGCCAGCTTGTCGATGTACACACGCAGCAAACCCGCGGCACTGCGTTCACAGTCCACCAGGTCATAGCCCAGACCGGTCACGGTCTTCTCAACAGCGGCTTGCCAACTCATGCGTGCGTTATTTCGATCTCGAACGAAAGCGATACGGTTAAAAAAGATCAAGCAAAAAAAATGGGCTGGATGAATCCGCCCACCTTCTTCGCCACTGATCGCTGCTTGGAGCTTCTCAGCGAAGCCAGGATTGTACTATGCAAGCACCATGCCGGCAAGCTGCCTCACTTGCGTGTTGCGCTTGCCATGCCAAAATCCAGCCCCGATTTTAACGAATAGGAGCCACCATGGGTTTTCTCGCCGGCAAGCGACTGCTGATCACGGGCGTGTTGTCCAACCGCTCGATCGCCTACGGCATCGCACGCGCCTGCCATCGCGAGGGGGCCGAACTGGCCTTCAGCTATCAGGGCGAACGTTTCAAGGACCGCATCACCGAGTTTGCCGCCGAGTTTGGCTCCAATCTCGTGTTCGATTGCGATGTGTCGGATGACGCCCAGATCGAAAACCTGTTTGCGCAGCTGGGCGAGGCCTGGCCGGAATTCGATGGCTTCGTGCATTCGATCGGTTTCGCGCCGCGCGAGGCGATTGCCGGCGATTTCCTGGACGGCCTGACGCGCGAGAATTTCCGCATCGCCCATGACATCTCGGCCTACAGCTTCCCGGCCATGGCCAAGGCCGCCGCGCCGCGCCTGCGCGCCGGCTCCTCGCTGCTGACCCTGTCCTACCTGGGCGCCGAGCGCTACGTGCCCAACTACAACACCATGGGTCTGGCCAAGGCCTCGCTGGAAGCCAGCGTGCGTTACCTGGCCTATTCGCTGGGCGCCAAGGGCGTGCGCGTCAACGGCATCTCGGCCGGCCCGATCAAGACCCTGGCCGCCTCCGGCATCAAGGACTTCGGCAAGCTGCTGACCGCCTTCGCCGCCAGCGCGCCGATCCGCCGCAATGTGACGATCGACGATGTCGGCAACACCGCCGCCTTCCTGTTCTCCGACCTGGCCGGCGGCATCAGCTCCGAGGTGATCTACGTCGACGGCGGCTTCAGCCATGTCGCCCTGGCCGACGAAGCCTCCTGAGGCGCCGACACCCAAAGCAAACGGGGCCCCGCGGGGCCCCGTTTTTCATGCGCGACGCGCTTACTTGGCCACGCAGTCGACGAAGTAGCGGGTTTGGCCGTCCTCGCCCTGCTCCGCCACCAGGCCATGCACGTCGGTCGCGAAGCCCGGGAACTTGACGTTGAAGGCGCGGGTGAACTTCAGGTAGTCGACGATCTTCTTGTTGAAGCGCTCGCCCGGGATCAAGAGCGGGATGCCGGGCGGGTACGGCGTTAGCAGCGAGGTCGTGACGCGGCCTTCCAGCTCGTCGATCGCGACGCGCTCGGTCTTGCGGTGCGCTATGCAGGCATAGGCATCGCTGGGCTTCATCGCCGGCTCCAGGTCGGACAGATAGACCTCGGTCGTCAGGCGCGCGATGTCACCCTGGGCATAGGCCTCGTGGATGCTCTGGCACAGGTCGCGCAGACCCATGCGCTCATAGCGCGGCTGGGCGGCAACGAACTCCGGCATGATGCGCCACAGCGGCGCGTTCTTGTCGTAGTCGTCCTTGAACTGCTGCAGCGCGGTCACCAGCGTGTTCCAGCGGCCCTTGGTGATGCCGATCGTGAACATGATGAAGAACGAGTACAGGCCCGTCTTCTCGACCACCACGCCATGCTCGGCCAGGAACTTGGTGACGATGCTGGCCGGGATGCCGGTCTTGGCAAACTTGCCGCTCATGTCCAGGCCGGGCGTGATGATGGTGGACTTGATCGGGTCCAGCATGTTGAAGCCGGCCTCGATCGGGCCGAAGCCATGCCACTTCTCGTTGGCCTTCAGCATCCAGTCCGCCGGCTTGCCGACGCCCTCGGCCGTCAGCTGCTTGTCCGGCCCCCAGACCTTGAACCACCAGTCGGACTTGCCGTAGTCCTTCTCGACCTTGCGCATCGCGCGGCGGAAGTCCAGCGCCTCGGCCAGACTCTCCTCCACCAGCGCGGTGCCGCCGGGCGGCTCCATCATCGCGGCCGCGACGTCGCAGCTGGCGATGATGCTGTACTGCGGGCTGGTCGAGGTGTGCATCAGATAGGCCTCGTTGAAGAGGTGCCGATCCAGCTTGACGTTCTGCGAGTCCTGCACCAGCACCTGCGAGGCCTGACTCAGGCCGGCCAGCAGCTTGTGGGTGGACTGGGTTGCGTAGACCATGGCCGTCTTCGGGCGCGGGCGGTTCTTGCCCATCGCGTGATACGAGCCGTAGAAGGTGTGGAAGGCCGCGTGCGGCAGCCAGGCCTCGTCGAAATGCAGGGTGTCGATCCAGCCGTCCAGCTTGGCCTTGATGGTCTCGGTGTTGTAGAGCACGCCGTCATAGGTGCTCTGCGTCAGGGTCATGATGCGCGGCTTGACCTTCTTGACGTCCACGCCCTTGAGCAGCGGGTTCTTGGCGATCTTCTTCTTGATCGACTCGGGCGAGAACTCGCTCTCAGGGATCGGGCCGATGATGCCGTAATGGTTGCGCGTCGGCGTCATGAACACCGGCACCGCGCCGGTCATGATGATCGAGTGCAGGATGGACTTGTGGCAGTTGCGGTCGACCACCACCACATCGCCCGGCGCCACCGTGTGGTGCCAGACCATCTTGTTGGAGGTGCTGGTGCCGTTGGTGACGAAGAAACAATGGTCGGCATTGAAGATGCGCGCGGCATTCTTCTCCGAGGCGGCCACCGGGCCGGTGTGGTCCAGCAGCTGGCCCAGCTCCTCGACCGCATTGCAGACATCGGCGCGCAGCATGTTCTCGCCGAAGAACTGGTGGAACATCTGGCCCACCGGACTCTTCAGGAAGGCAACGCCGCCGGAATGACCCGGGCAATGCCAGCTGTAGGAGCCGTCCTGGGCATAGTCCATCAGCGCCTTGAAGAACGGCGGCGCCAGGCCGTCGAGGTAGCTGCGCGCCTCGCGGATGATGTGGCGGGCCACGAACTCCGGCGTATCCTCGAACATGTGGATGAAGCCATGCAGCTCGCGCAGCACATCGTTGGGCAGATGCTGCGAGGTGCGCGTCTCGCCGTAGACATAGATCGGGATGTCCGCATTCTTGAAGCGGATCTCCTCGATGAACTTGCGCAGGTTCACGACCGCCGGATCCAGCTCGGGACCGGGCGTGAACTCGTTGTCGTCGATCGACAGGATGAAGGCGCCGGCGCGGCTCTGCTGCTGGGCGAACTGGCTCAGGTCACCGTAGCTGGTCACGCCCAGGACCTCGAAGCCCTCCTTCTGGATCGCGTCCGCCAGGGCGCGGATGCCCAAACCCGAGGTGTTCTCGGAGCGATAGTCCTCGTCGATGATGACAATCGGAAAACGGAAACGCAGCATGCGGGGCCTCCAGGGGGCAAAGAGCAGCAAAAAACGAAGGCGCGAAGTGTAGGGCCAAGAAGCGCGCTGGCGCCGGCTTCGCGCCGTCATCTTCATGCTTTGTCGCACAAACAGGACGGCTACACTGAACCGACATCAAGATGACAAGCGGAGGGTGAGCAAGATGGACAACCTGCCCCATGGCGCCACGTTCTGGTGGATCGCGGCCGGCCTGCTGGTGGCGGTCGAGCTGAGCACCGGTACCTTCTACCTGCTGATGCTGGCGCTGGGCGCGGCCGCCGCGGCGCTGGGCGCCCATCTGGGCCTGGGCCTCAGCAGCCAGATCACGCTGGCCGCCCTGGTCGGCGGTGCGGCGGTCGCACTCTGGCACCGCCGTCGCGCGCGGCGCCCGCAGCAGGCTGCCGAGAGCAACCCCGACGTCAACTTGGACATCGGCCAGACCGTGCTGGTCGAGCAATGGGGGCCGGATGGTCATGCCACCGTCAAATACCGCGGCGCCGAATGGCAGGTCCGCTACCGCGGCAGCGACCGCCCCGAGGCCGGCCGCTACGTGATCCGCGCGGTCGAGGGCAGCTGCCTGCTGCTGGATCGCTGAACATCCCGCTCATTCCACATCCATCGAGGAGGACTCAAGCATGGAAATCGCACTGGTACTGCTGGTCATCGCCGCCATCTTCATCGCCCGCGCCGTCAAGGTGGTGCCGCAGCAGAACGCCTGGGTGGTCGAACGCCTGGGCAAGTACCACGGCACCCTGACCCCGGGGCTGAACTTCCTCGTGCCCTTTGTCGACCGCCTCGCCTACAAGCATTCGCTGAAGGAAATCCCGCTCGACGTACCCAGCCAGGTCTGCATCACCAAGGACAACACCCAGCTGACGGTAGACGGCATCCTCTATTTCCAGGTGACGGACGCGATGCGCGCCAGCTACGGCTCCAGCAACTACATCGTCGCGATCACCCAGCTGGCCCAGACCACGCTGCGCTCGGTGATCGGCCGCATGGAGCTGGACCGCACCTTCGAGGAGCGCGCCATCATCAACACCTCGGTCGTCGAGGCGCTGGACGAGGCCGCGCTGAACTGGGGCGTCAAGGTGCTGCGCTACGAGATCAAGGACCTGACCCCGCCGCCGGCCATCCTGCATTCGATGCAGGCCCAGATCACCGCCGAGCGCGAGAAGCGCGCGCTGATCGCCGCCTCCGAGGGCCGTCGCCAGGAGCAGATCAATATCGCCACCGGCGAGCGCGAGGCCGCGATCGCCCGCTCCGAGGGCGAGAAGCAGGCCGAGATCAACAAGGCCCAGGGCGAAGCCGCCGCGATCACCGCGGTGGCCGACGCCACCGCCGACGCGATCCGCAAGATCGCCGCCTCGATCGAGCAGCCGGGCGGCCAGCAGGCCGTGCAGCTGAAGGTGGCCGAAAAGGCCGTCGATGCCTACGCCCAGCTGGCCCAGAAGAACAACACCATGATCGTGCCGGGCAATATGAGCGAGGTCGGCGGCCTGATCGGCACCGCGATGGCCCTGATGAAGGGCCACAAGCCCAGTTAAGCGGCCTGGCGCAGGCCGGCCGCGCGGTAGTCGGCCAGTTCGGCGATGCTGAGCAGCGGCAGGCCATGGCGCTCGGCAAAGTCCAGCACCTGGGCGCCGCGCGCCATCGTGCCATCGGCATTCATCAGCTCGCACAGCACCGCCGCGCCCGACAGACCGGCCATCAGGGCCAGGTCCACCGAGCCCTCGGTATGGCCACGCCGCGCCAGCACGCCGCCCGGCTGCGCGCGCAGTGGGAACACATGGCCGGGCCGGGCCAGGTCCGCGGGTCGCGCGTCCGGCGCGATCGCGGCGCGCACCGTGGTCAGCCGGTCGGCCGCGCTGACCCCGGTGCTGACGCCCTGCGCCGCCTCGATGCTGACCGTGAAGGCCGTGCCATAGCGGCTCTCGTTCAGGCTCACCATCGGCGGCAGCGCCAGGCGCTGCACCATCGCGTCCTGCAGGCACAGGCAGACGATGCCGCTGCATTCGCGGATCAGCAGGGCCATCGAGACCTCGGTCAGACGCTCGGCCGCGATGATCAGGTCGGCCTCGTCCTCGCGGTCGTTGTCGTCGGTCAGCACGACCGGCCGGCCCTCGCGCATCGCCAGCAGGGCCGCCGCCAGGCGGCCGGGCATGCGCAAGAGCTCCTGCTCGCCACAGGCCTGGGCATCGGGGAACTTGGAAAGGGAAGTAGCGGTAGAGATAAGAGACATGGTTGAAACGCTCCTCGCGTTGGAGAGAAGACATTTCAGGGCGCGCAAACAGGCATGCGGCCGGACGCCGGCGCCCGCCGCGGCTTGAACCGAACGGCAAACGCCCACGCCGCGACCGAACGCGCGTCGGCACATCTTCTTTCATCCGGACTGTGACCGTCGGCCCTGGCATCGCACCAGATCTGCTGACCCCGAGCCGGGGAGGCTCGGGCGCTCGCGGGCTCGCGGGCTCGCCATCGTCGATGTCGATCGATGCCGGACCCGCCTACCGCCGGTGGGGAGTTTCACCCCGCCCTGAAGACGTGTGCCGGCTTGTTTCACCGGCGCCGGCATGCTAACCGAGAGCGGCCGAACTCTGCTGTCGCGCAATTTGCCAGACGCACGCCAAAACTGCGTTATGATGGCGGGCTTCGGAGAGGTGGATGAGCGGTTTAAGTCGCACGCCTGGAAAGCGTGTGTGGGTTAATAGCCCACCGCGGGTTCGAATCCCGCCCTCTCCGCCAGAAACACCCTCAGAAAGCCCGGTTCTCCTATAGAGATCGGGCTTTTTTGTCTTCTAGCGTTCAACTCCTCTCTCGGGGCTGCGCGCGCTTGCTGGGGGTATTTTTGAGGGTACATTTTTCGGCACTGGGGGTACTTTACAAATCCCCTGTCGGAGGCCTTCATGCCCGCGACTGCTCACGTCGAAGTCGAGTCCGATGGCGCTGGGCGCAACAGGCGCTCCGCCCTGACGGAGGTTGCCATCAAGGCCGCCAAGCCCACCCCCACCTCGTACAAGCTCTGGGACAAGAACGGACTGCACCTCCTGGCCACTCCGGCAGGTTCCAAGCTGTGGCGCTGGGGGTACCGATTCGCCGGGAAAGAAAAGTTGATGGCCTTCGGTGCCTATCCGCTGATTGCGCTTCGACAAGTGCGCGAAGCCCACGAGGACGCCCGCAGACTGTTGGCAGCAGGCACTGACCCCATGGAAGCCCGCAAGACTGCGAAGGTGGAACAACGCCTCGCTGCTCAAAATAGCTTCGCAGCCGTTGCCAAGCTGTGGTGGGCCAGTTGGAAGTCGGCCCGCAGCGACAGCTGGACGTCGCTGACGTCAAGCGGCTCAAGGCGTTGGAGTTGGAGAACACATGCACCTCATCCCGACCTACAGTTCCTGGCTCAATCAGCTTGAACGCTTCTTCGCCCTGATCACCGACAAGGCCATTTGCCGCGGCTCATTTACCAGCGTCAAGCAACTGGTTCAACGCATCGACCACTTCGTCTCCGCGCTCAACGCAAATTGCCAGCCATTCCGATGGACGGCCACAGCTGATTCCATGACCATCGCTGGCCATGTGGATCTTCGTGCTCAGCCCGCCTCGGGAACGCCCCAGAGCCGGATTCTTGGCCCCTCTTTGCCGGTCGCAGCCTGCTGGTGCGCACGAACAATGGTGCTGTCGATCAGCAGGTCTTGGTTGCCCCTGTCCTTGACCAGCACGGCAAACACCCGCTCCCAGACCCCGGCGGCCGCCCAGCGCGTGAAGCGCTTGTGCACCGTCTTGTACTTACCGTAGCGCTCCGGCAGATCGCTCCAGCGGGCACCTGAGCGCAGCACCCAAAGCACGCCGTTGACGAAGGCACGGTTGTCCACACCGCTTCGTCCTGGGTCTGAGGGTTTGCCTGGCAGCAAACCCTCAAGACGTTCCCACTGGTGATCTGTCAGTTCGTAGCGGCTGGGGCGTGACATTCGGGCTTGGTTCCTCCGGCCCGGATCGTCTCATTTTCCTGCACCTCTTCTCTGAATGTCGATTCAGCCTAGCCCCTCATTCACGACCTATTCAATCGCTGCCGTACGAAAGGAAACAGGAATGGACCGCATGGTTTTGGAGCATGATCTGCGCCGCTTCGCTGAGCGCGACTTCGTCGAGCTTGTCCTGCAGAGCCCCCCATGGCTATGGACGCAGAACCGTCTGGACCCATGCCCGCTCCCAGGTATCCTCATCTTCGCTGCTTCCCGCAGTCGACCGAGTCCGCCTTGTCGTCCTGGTCTCCAATCCGAACAGCGACGCTACCGTCGAAAGGGTTCGCCAGGTTCTGGGTCTGCAGAGCAAAGCATAGTGGACCTCAGGGAGCAAAGCGTCTCGCCGGGACGCCCTGCGTCACTCATGAAGCAGCGAGCTCCCGCCTAGCAACGACCTCCGACACATCGATCAAGTACATCTGGCGAGCCGCCTCATGCACAGAGTCGATGCAGACCTGACGTCCGTCGCGACTCCAGCGCGGGTGCAGATCACAGCGGTTCTCCTTGCCAAGCCTGGGATCAGCGTAGAAGCTGCCCAACTCATGGCGTAGCCCCGTTTCCATGTCGTAGATGAAGAGGATGCGCTCGTGCGTTCGATCGTCGGGATAGGTGTCGCTGAGCAGCCAGCGGCGGTCCACCGGCGAGAAGCTCATATGCCCATTCTCGCGGAGCACCTCCGGCCCCACCACGGTCACCGCCCCCCGAGGTCGATCCTGATAGAGATGGTAGTGAATGCCACCAGCATGCGGTCCCCAGACGATGATGCTCCCGTCGTCGACCCACATGGGATGCGAGATCTGGAACTCCGACTTCTCATAGTCGAAGGTCCCCACCGCGTCCGGATCAAAGCCCTGGCCGAGTTGCGGCAAGGGGTGGTCCGAGCATTCCAGCAAGGACATGCCGCTGCCATCGGGATTCAGCGTGATCAGACGATGTAGGAAGCAGGTTTCATCCTCGACGCGCTCGGTCCAGCGGTGCAGCAGAAGGACGCGCGACGACGAGGGGTTGATTTCGATATGGCTGACCCAATGAATAGCCCGCTCCATCGATGCACGGGGATGGAACTCGCGCAGTGCCTGGTAGCTGAGGATGAGCTGCGACTCCCCGGTCGACAGGTCCATCCTGTAGACACCGTCGTCTCGCGGAGCCAAGGACATGGCAAACGGCCCGCCGTCCTCGCTGTAGCCGATCGTCTCGTGGGTGACGTACAGCCGCCGGTAGTCGATGCACAAGGCATAGCGGCTGTCCGGCGCCACCACATACACGGGCAGGGGAAGCCGGGTTCTCTCACCGCTCTCGATGTCCACGATGGTCGAACCGAAGCCGGGGTACCGGGCTGAGGCATCCCCGCTGCGGCAGTTGAAGATGAGTTTTCTGCCCGGTGCTCCATCGAGCCATTGCAGCTGGCTGCCCATCTGCCAGTTCCAGGCGGTAGTGAGGTCCACGCGATGAAAGCGGTCGGCATCGTCCAGGTCGAAGTAGCCGATCTCGGCCTGCAACGCCGGCGAAAGCCGTGCATCCTTCATCGGCACGCGCTGGGCCAGAACATAACGGCCGCTCTTGTCCCAGGGCGTCTTGTCGTAGTAGCCGAAGAAATGGTGCTGGGGCCCTGTGCCCAGCCGGCGGATCGGAAATTTGGAGCTGCTCATGTCAGTCGGCAATCAGTTTGGCCTGCTGAATCACTTTCTCCCAGCGCTGCTTCTCGGCAGCCACGAACTTCGCCGCCTCCGCCCTTGTGTTGGCCACCGGCGTCATGCCTTGCTCCTGCAAGCCCTGCCGGAACTCGGGAGTTGCCACGATCTTGCGGATATCGGCATTGAGTTTGTCGGCGATGGCATCGGGCACACTGGCGGCCACGGCCACGGTGGTCCAGGAGGTGGCCGCATAGGAAGGGAATCCCGCTTCCGCCGCGGTAGGCACCTGCGGCAGTGCGGGCAGCCGCTCCTTGCCGGTCACGGCCAGCGCCTTGAGCTTGCCGGTCTTGATGTGGGCGAATGTCGTCGGCGGGTTCTCGAACATCAGCTGGATCTGGCCGCCGATCAGGTCGGCCAACGCGGGTGAGCTGCCTCGATAAGGGATGTGCGTGAGCGGCGCGTCGGCGGCGATCTTGAACAGCTCGCCCATCATGTGGACCGAGGACCCGACGCCGGCCGAGCCGAAGTTGATCGCGCCGGGCTCCCGCCTCGCCTGGGCTGCCAGCTGCTTGAGATCTGCGGCGGCGATCCCCGGATTGGCGACCACGACATGCGGCATCTCGGCGAGCACGGTGACGATCTTGAAATCGCTCCCAGGGTTGTAGGTGAGCTTCTTGTAGACGGCGTAGGTCGCATGCAGCCCGATGGATCCGAGCATGAGCGTGTAGCCGTCGGCCGGGGCATCCACCACGGCCTTGCCACCGATATGGCCACCCGCGCCCGGCTTGTTCTCCACGATGACGGGCTGCTTGTACAGCTTGGCGAGCTGCTCGCCCAGCATCCGTCCCTGGACATCGGAACTGCCACCGGCCGTGAACGGGACGATGATCCGGATGGGGCGGTTCGGGTAGTCGCCGGGCTGCGCCGCGGCGGAAACTGCCACAAGGGCTAAGGGCAGCGCGAGCAATCGGAGCCGCGCAGGGAATGCAGTGGGCTTCATGGCGTGTCTGGAGTTGACGTGCCCTCACTCTAGGCCCCGCATCCAATACGAGAAAATGCTTTGTTTTCTGCACGGTATACGCATTTGGTATGCGTTCATGATCATGGCCAGAGCCCTGAACTTTCGACAGATTGAGGCGTTTCGCGCCGTCATGCAGACAGGCACCACCACGGGTGCTGCCGCGCTGTTGCATACAACGCAACCCTCGATCAGCCGCCTGCTGGCGCAGGTCCAGGCGGCCACCGAGCTCAAGCTCTTTGATGTCCACAAGGGACGCTTGCGGCCGACGCAGGAGGCTCGTGAACTATTTGAGACGGTGCAGCGGCACTTCCTGGGGCTCGAGCGCATCGAACAGAGCGTCGCGCTGCTGCGCAACTCGGGCACCGGGCGGCTGCATGTCGGCTGCACGCCTGCGCTCGGCTTGTCGGTGATGCCCAAGGTGGCCGCGGCCTTCTCTCGATGGCATCCCGAAGTCCACATCAACCTCCAGACCGTCGGGGCCGTGGCGCTCCGCGAAGGCTTGCTGCATGGCCTCTACGACCTGGTGCTGACGACCACGCCCCTCGAGCATCCGCAGCTCGATGCCGAGGTGCTGCACCGCTCCCGCATGGTCTGCGTGATGGAGCCCGCCCATCGGCTCGCCGGTCGCTCCCATCTGGATGTCAGGGACCTGAATGGCGAAGTGCTGATCACCTTGAATGCCGAGGATCCGATCTCGGTGGAGCTTCAGGATGTACTGGTGCGGCACGGCGTCGTACCCGCTGCCACGATGGAGACGACCTACTCCGGAACGATCTGCATGATGGCGCTGGAGGGGATTGGCATCGGCATCGTCAATCCGCATGTGGCTTCTGTCTTTGCCGACCGGCTGAAGGTGGTCCCCCTGCGTCCGGCCTGTTCGGTCGACGTCTACCTGGCCTTGGCACCGCAGTCGGCGCCCTCCCGCATGACGGAGACTTTCACGGCCTTGCTGCGCGCCCACTTCGATACGGCTCCCCCTGGGAAGAGCACTTCCCCCAGGCCGACAAAGGGACGAAAAAACCACTCATGAGGAAGCGAGAGAACGGACGCCGCCGCGCATCCCCCTGCCTCAGCGACTCGATCTATCCAGCTCTCGCCGGGTCTCGGCTGGATATTGCCCTGGAGTGCGTGAATACTTGCGGATCGTGTTGCGGGACAGGCCAGTTCGTCTGGCTATATCGCGGATGGACAGCTGCTCGCGCAGTGCCCAGCGTCGTATGACACTCAGTGTCGCCACGTCAATCACTCCTGAACTCCTGCCGCAAATAGCAGCAGGCTTAGGTTTGATGCGCGGGTCAGATTTGGATGGCAATTACCTGGCAGCCAGGGGCACTTCGACGCGGAAATCAACACCGCAAGTGATTCAACCGGTGCCTTGCCCCCTAGTTCCGAGACAGCACAGCCATACGCCGCGGCTCCCCATGGCTACACTTTCCTCCTCCGGGGCGAAACCCGCCCCAGGCGGGCACCGATTGGGAGGCATGGCGATGGTCGCCGACGGATCCGACAGACGCCCTGTGCGCCGTTTGCTGCCGTTGGCCATCGCAGCATTGGCGGCGACGGCATCGGCCGCCGAGTTCCAGTGCGCCCCACTCAAGCCGAGTGAGTCACGTCGGCCGGCCTATACCCGCATTGGCGAACAGGCGCGATGCGAAGGCTTCTATGACCGCAGTGTCTCTCAACCCTTCATCGAGATCATCTCGCTGACAAGCGGAACAGCGCCGGCCGATGGCGCCACGGTGCTGACGTTGTCGACGCCCACTCGCGTGGCCGCCCGATTGATCGTGCAGCCGCTGAGGCCGGCGCCGTTCTACCGGGTCGACGCCCTTGTGCCCGCGGGCCAGGCGCTGTCCTGGGACACCGCTCCGATGCTCTCCTCAACCGGGCTCAGAGTGCGCGACCTGGGTTTCCTGGCATCGCAGGTGGCCGGAGGAGCCGGCAGCGCGCTGATACCCGTCACGATAGGTCGCGCCACCGCCGCACCCGCCGATGGCCCCTCCCTGCTGCAGGCCGTGCTTCGGGTATCCGTACCGGTGGCATCGCTGGCATGGCGGCGCCAGCGCATGGACGGCAGCGCCGGTACATGGCGTGATATCCCGGGACCAGCCCGGTTTGCCTGGGAACGCGTGCCGCTGGCGCTTGAGATGCCTCCCGATGGCGGTGGTGTACGCGTCGACGTCCAAGCCGTCGACGCCGACGGCAAGGTGCTGCCGATGCTGCGTTTCTCCGTGTCCGGCCTAGCCGATGGCAGCCCCTGATCCCCAAGCGGATGCGCTCGCCGACGCCCGCGCCATGGTCGCGCGGCAGTTGGCTGAAAGGGCGGCGGATTCTGGCGCGTCGCTGAGCGAGTTGCAGGCTCTGCACGAGCGGCTGCGCCTCATCGATGCGGGTCTAGCCGCTCGCCCTCCGGCATCGAAGCCTCGCCGCATTCCCCCGGCACTTCTGCCTGCACTCCTGATCGCAGCACTGCTCTCGCTTGCCGACACCGTACCGATACGCTCGGTTCCGTTCAGCCTGGAACTGCGCGCCCAGTCTGCGACGCTTCGATTCGACAATGCCGGGGAACTTGAGGCTCAGCCAGTCGACGCAGAGCTGCGTATCGAAGGTCAGACACTGATTGAGTCCCCGGCACCGGCGCTGACCGACTCGGTGGCAGCCGCAGGCCCTGATCCGCTCGTCCTACGAGCGCCTCAGCTGACATTGCGACGGCTCGCCTATCCGGCCGGCGCCACGCTGGTCATCGCTGCCGGCAGGCAGGTGCAACTCGGTGTCGATGCGCCGATAGGTCCATTGGTGGCCGAGATCGAATTTGCCGGCACCGCAACATGGCGCCTCGGCTCGGGCGAAGCCTCGCCATCGCGCGATTTCTCACACGCCGAGTCGCTGCAGGCCTCCGCCGGCGCCACCGCGCCGGGGCAGCGCCCTCCACCGCTTGACCTGTGGCTCGGCCGCGGCGTGTCGCGCAGCTATCAGTGGAACGGGCTGCGACCTACCGCGGTGCAGTTCGTAGCACGCCGCATCAGCAATGCCGCCACGCCGATGCTCGCGTCCAGCCTCGAATGGGCGCAGCTGGTTCTACCAGCGACTGGTGCGCAGGTCACGCTGGGCGCCGGCGACCGACTCGATCTTGCCGGCCTGACCCTCGAGCGCTTCGAAATGACAGTGGGGGACAGTGTCGGACTGAAGCTCGCCGGTACAGCACGAGTCCTTGCCACGCGTACTGGTGACTTCGAGCGTTCGCTCAAGCCAAGCCTGCTCGAGTTCCTCGCCCGCAATCACGCGGTAGGCCTCTTCTGGAGTGCTGGCTTGTTGCTTTGGGGAGCAATCGCATGGATTCGCAAGCAGTTCGCCGCAGACTGAAACCACGAAGCCAGGGTGTCGCGGCCGCTGCGGCTTGCTCTGCACTGCTGACAGGCGCTGCATGGGCGCAGGACACCACCTTCGACGACGGGCCAGTCCTGGCCGAACGGCTGCTCGCCGGCGTCGTACGCGTACATGGCGGCGAGCATGGCTTCGGCGTGGTGGTCGGCGCCGACGACACCTTCATCTATGTCGTGACTGCAGGCCATGTCGTCGGCTCGTCGGGACCGGTTCTCTTGCACGGTTGCAAGCAAGCGCTGCCGCCCGACCTGCCGGCAGAACGCATGGCGGGGTTCGACCCCGCCGCTGCGGATGTGGCTTTGTTACGCGCCCAGCGTCCGCCAGGCTACCGCCTGGTCATACGCGCGATGGCACCGGAGGAACGCGTGGCCATCAGCGACCCGGCCTGGCTGCTCGGCCGCGATGACACCTGCGCGGTGCGGCCCGCCAGTGGCGCAGTGGCGGCATTGGCCGACACGCGCAAGCTGTGGCGCATCGACATGCCAGGTGTCCTGGGCGGCAGTTCGGGGGCACCGGTCGCAACCGGGCGCGGGCTGATCGCGTTGACCACCGACTCGGACAACGTCAACCTCACCGCGCTTGGCTTGGCGTCTCTCTCCATGCGTGTGCGCGCGGCAGGCGCGCGTTTCGATCTCGTCGACGCCCGCAACGAGCCACCGACCGATCCACTGGCCGCCGAGCTGGATTTGGCCGAGATGCTTGGAGGCTTCCTTCGCGAACTGCGCGACGCCCAGACCGTGCTGCGCCAGCCGACCGTCAAGCGTGAGTACTTCGCACGCACGGTGGCCGAGTACGACGAGGTGGCCAAGCGTTTCCTTGCAACAAAGGACAAGTACGCCGGCACCCTCGCGCGCAACTGGCCGCCTGAGGTCGGTCCGCAGTGGCTGGCCTTGCGTGACCGGCTCTGGTCCGCTCATGAGAACTTCCTCGCCGTCAACAGCCATGCACGCCAGATCGTCGAGACCGAGCGCATTCCTCAGATCGTGCGTGACCGGATGGAAGCGCTTGACCCGGAACTCGGCGCCTTGCAAGGCGCCATTGCGCAGTTCTTGCGCGCCCTCAGCCAAAGGAGGCCATCAAATGACACGCAACCCCCATGAAAACGCCAATGCTCGCAGCTTCGCCAAGCTGATCAGCCGTGCGCGGTCGGGAGCCATCGTGGCCGTGCTCGTGGCCGGCTGCGGTGGCGGCAGCGAAGTGCTGCTGGTGCCGTTCTTCACCTTCGGCTTCGCTTTCAACGGCACGCTGGCCGGTGCCAACCACGACGTGTTCCTGAACCTGAACCCGAACGCGCCGACCACGGCGACCGGCAACTTCGAGGCCTTCAGCACCCTGCGCATCGACACCGACTCGCGCGACGTCAGCGGCAGCTACTCGGGTTGCACGCTCACGCTAACCGTCGGCCCCAGTACCGGCGGCACAGCATCGACGTTGATTGCGGCCAGCTATTCAGGCAATTTCAACGGGGCGAACACCATCGTGCTTACGCCGAGCTCTGGAACGCTGCCAAGCCTCATTCTTACCCGGGCCGGCGGCCAAACTGACCCGCGTGCGCAGACCTGTTGAGCCTAGGCTGGCCATGCCAGCCCGGCGCACCAGCAGCAGGCGGCTCGGGCAGCTGGTGGGCGATCGCGTGGCAGCCCCCCCCAACTCAACACGGACGCGCCTCACACGTTGGCAATGTGCTGCCTTGGCGAACAAGAGTGGAACCGGTCAAACGAAGGTTCACCTCTGTACGTGGGTATCGATCCCGCCAAGAACGTGTTTGCCCTGCGCGGTGCGATGGGGCTGGAACGCATGAATCGATGCGACTAGGCGTGCCACACGCCAAGCTGCTGGAGCAGATGATCTCTCGGCTGCCCAGTATGATCGGCGCGAAATCCTGCTCCGGCGCGCACGGCTTGTTCGACTGTTCTGGAGCCTGGGCCACAAGGTTCAGGTGATGGCGCCGAATTTCTTCATCCTGAATCTTCATCCTGAATAGGCAGCAGACTCAGCTACCACCGGCAAACGGATCAGCCGTTCAGGAGCGGGCAAGTGCTGAGCACATGCCCGTAGCAGACGCGGCATCAGCGTCGCCAAGTCGAAGCGCCGGTTGAAGCGGTACTGGAACTCGGCCAGGAAGCGCGGATGCTGGGCGCTTTGCTTGCCCGTGCCATGCAAGATGGCCTCGTGGCTGCAACTCGCGGCGTTGACGCCCACGAAGCTGGACAGTCCGTCGCTCACGACGTGAGTGTCCTGGGCCAAGGCTCGTACAGCCAAGCGCTTGACGCTGACAAGCTTCCAGTCGGGCAACACGTCCAACCGCGTCACCAGGGGTTGACCGCTGGCGGTGGTCTTACGGCTGCAATCAGGGGCACCTTCTTCTCCGAAGCCCGGCCGCGCTTGCCGCCGGTGCGCTCGCCGCCCAGGAAGGCGTCGTCGATCTGCACGATCTCTCTAAGGCGGCGCCCTTGCTCCCGAGGGCCAGCATCACTTGCATGAGCTTGTGCTTGATGAGCCAGGCGCTGCGGTAGCTCACCCCCAGATGGCGGTGCAGTTCCAGCGCCGACGTCCCCGTCTTGGTCTGGGTGAGCAGGTACAGCGCCAGAAACCATATGTCAGGGGTAGCTTGCTGGACTCGAACACCGTACCCGCCAGCAGGCTCGTCTGCGTTCGGCAGCGATTGCACTGCCAGTACCAGCGTCCCTGCCGCTGGAAGCGGCTGCAGCCGGAGGCCCTACAGTGCGGGCATGCGAAGCCTTCTGGCCAGCGCCGCGCCCGCAAGGCTTCGCGACACTGCACCTCGGTGCCAAAGCGCTGCAGGAACTCTCGCAGCGAAAGGCCGGCTTGGAATTGCACTTGGTTGGTCGGCATGTTCACCTCCTCGGGGATACATGCCGCCATCCTCCTCGCCCGCTCGCTCACCACGCGAGTCTGGCTGAGCTTGCTTCCTAATCAGGCTTTTTATGCCCGATCGCCCTGCTTCAGGGCTTGGCCGCGGCGAACTCCTGCGCAAACCAGTCGTCCAGCAGCTGCTTCTCGTAGCGCAGCGACTCGGTGCTCGAATGCGCGACGCCGATGCGGCTCAGGAAGTTCATGTCGGACAGGCGCACCTTGCCCTCGCGCAGGGTCTTATCCCCCTCGCTGAGCACGAAGCGCAGCTCCATGCTGGGCCAGCCGATCGCCTTGACGACGCGGATGCGGTCCATCGCGCGGCCGCGCGGCTCCATATCCCCGGCCAGGTTCACATCCAGCACCTCGACCGAGAGCTTCTGCGAGGCCGGCAGCCGCTTGTCGGCCAAGCCGCGCATATAGGCCTCCAGCTCGCCCAGGGTGCGCTCGCGCTCGATTTGGGTTTCGCCGGCATCGGCGAACTTCTCGGGGTTCACGAACCGCAACTCGAAGGCCGCCTGGGCCGATAGCGCCGCACTCAGCAGCGCGCCCAGCAGCAGGGTCTTGCGGATGGTCTTGTTCATGCCCATGGCACCTCCTTTTGACGTCTTCATACCTCGTCAAGTATAGGAAGCGGCATGAAAAAAGGCGCCACGGGAGCGGCGCCTTTACCTCGATGAAACAGGCAGCAACAAAGGCTGCCGAGGCCCGTCAGGCCCTAGCGGTGCGCAGATGCATCGAGAAGGCGCGCAACTCGGCAATGCCGCTTTCCTCGGCCTTGTGGCACCAGGTCTGCAGGTCGCTGACCAGCTGCTCGGCCGACACATTGGTGCGGGTCCAGAGCTGGCGCAGCTCCTCGCGCATCGTCACCAGCTTGTCCAGCACTGGGCTGGCGGCGCGCGCACCCTGGATCTCGACATGCACGGCCGCCGGGATGCGATCGGCATCGCGGTGCAGCCAGCGCTTGGCCAGCTTGAACTGGGCCCATTTGGCGCTGTGCTGCTCGCCCTGCGCCTTCAGCTTGGCCAGCTCGGCCGCGCAGGCCTGGCGCAGATCGCTGGCGTAATGGGCCATCACCTCGTAGCGGTTGGCGATGATCGCCTCCAGCGTGTCCTTGTCGGCCGGCTTGATGTCGCCCTGGCGCAGCTTCGGCGCGGTCTTGCGCACCTTGGCCCAGCCCAGCATCTCGAAGGCGCGGATATAGCCCCAGCCGATGTCGAACTCGAAGGGCTTGACCGAGAACTTGGCCGAGGTCGGGTAGGTGTGGTGGTTGTTGTGCAGCTCCTCACCACCGATGATGATGCCCCAGGGCGAGATATTGGTCGACGCGTCCTGGGCCTCGAAGTTGCGATAGCCCCAGAAATGGCCCACGCCGTTGACGACTCCGGCGGCCCAGAACGGGATCCAGGCCATCTGCACCGCCCAGATCGTCGCGCCGATCGCGCCGAACAGGGTCAGGTTGATGATCAGCATCAGGCCCACGCCCTGCCAGCTGTAGCGGCTGTACAGATTGCGCTCGATCCAGTCGTTGGGCACGCCATGGCTGTACTTGGCCAGGGTTTCCTGGTTCTTGGCCTCGTTGCGGTAGAGCTCGGCGCCCTCCTGCATCACCTTCTTCAGGCCGCGCGTCTGCGGGCTGTGCGGGTCTTCCTCGGTCTCGCACTTGGCGTGGTGCTTGCGGTGGATGGCCACCCATTCCTTGGTGACCATGCCGGTGGTCATCCACAGCCAGAGGCGGAAGAAATGCGAGGGGATCGGCCCCAGGTCCAGCGCGCGGTGCGCCTGGGCGCGGTGCAGGAAGATGGTCACGGCCGCGATGGTGATATGGGTCACCACCAGGGCATAGACCACGACTTGCCAGATGCTGGCGTCCAGCAGGCCGAAGCCCAGCCATTGCACCAGGCCATCATGTACGGTCGTCAAGAAGTCCATTCGTTCCTTACCCGCGCCTGTTGGGCGCACAACACAAAACCACCTAATTGTAGGGGCCCGTTCCTAAATACCCGCTGAATAAGTCCTGGTATTTGCCCTTTCCTCGCCCCGAATCGCGGGGGGTGAGGCCATTCCGTTAAAAAAAGCTGCTAGCCGTCGCCGCTTACTTTTTGCGTTCCCAGACCGCGGCGAAGAAGCCATCGGTGCGGTGCTGCTGCGGCCACAGGCGCACGAAGCCCTGCTCGACCAGCTCGCCGGCGCGCGCCACATGGGCCTTCTCCAGCACCTCGGCCGCGTCCAGCGACACGAAGTCCTGGTGCGCCTCGCCGAAGGCCCGCGCGATCTGCTCGTTCTCGGCCTCCAGCAGACTGCAGGTCGCATAGACCAGGCGGCCGCCCGGCTTCAGCAGCCGCGCCGCGCTGTCCAGGATGGCGCGCTGCTTGGCCTGCAGTTCCACCACAGCTTGCGGCGACTGGCGCCACTTCAAGTCCGGATTGCGCCGCAGGGTGCCCAGGCCCGAACAGGGCGCATCGACCAGCACCCGGTCGATCTTGCCGGCCAGGCGTTTGATACGCTCGTCGCGCTCGTGCACGATCTGGGCCGGATGCACGTTCGACAGCCCGCTGCGCGCCAGGCGCGGCTTCAGGTTGTCGAGCCGGTGGCCGGAGACATCGAAGGCGTAGAGCCGGCCGGTGTTGCGCATCGCCGCGCCCAGCGCCAGGGTCTTGCCGCCGGCGCCGGCGCAGAAGTCCACCACCATCTCGCCGCGCTTGGCGTCCAGCATCAGGGCCAGCAGCTGGCTGCCCTCGTCCTGCACCTCGACCGCACCGCCGGCGAACACGTCCAGCTTGGTCAGCGCCGGCTTGCCCTCGACGCGCAGGCCCAGCGGCGAATAGGGCGTCGGCAGCGCCTCGATGCCGGCCTGTAGCAGCGCGGCCTGCACCTCCTCGCGCTTGGCCTTCAGGGTATTGACGCGCAGATCCAGCGGAGCGCCCTCGTTCATGCTGCCGGCCAGGGCCCAGAAGCCCGGCTCGCCCAGGCGCGCCAGCAGCGGCTCGGCCAGCCAGTCCGGCAGGTTGTGGCGCAGCTTGGGCGCCAGGCTGGCGCGGTCGATCTGCTTGACCTGGGCCAGCCATTCCTGCTCATGCGGCGCGAGGGCGCCGCGCAGGAAGGTCTCGCTGCCCTGCCAGGCCAGGAGGGACAGGCGCCGCTCGATCGCGCCGCTGCCCGACTGGGCCAGATGCTGCAGCAGCGGACGCTGGCGCAGCACGGTGTAGACGGTCTCGGCCAGGGTATGGCGTTCGCGCTGGCCGAGGGCCTTGTGCTTGCGGAAGAAGGCGGAGACGACGCCGTCGGCCGGCGCGTCGAACTTGAGCACGGCGCGCAGCAGCTCGGTGCTCAGATCAAGAAGGGCATTAGGATGCATGGCCCGGATTATCCCAGGCCCTTCTACACCCCTCGATGGACGACACCGCCCTGCCCCCGACCCGCACCGGCCGCTACCGCCATTACCGCCGCGGCCACGAGTACGAGGTGCTGGGCGTGGTGCGCCACAGCGAGACCTGTGAGCCGCTGGTGCTGTACCGCGCGCTGTACGGCGCGCAGGAGCTGTGGGTGCGCCCGCATGCGATGTTCTTCGAGCGCCTGCCCGGCGGCGAGCTGCGCTTCGCGCCGGTGGACTGAAGCCCGCGATGCCGGCCCTGCACCAACTGCGGCAGCGGCCGCGCCTGTTGATCGGCGTGGCCACCGGCGCCTTGCTGGCGCTGGCCTGGCCGACCCAATTGGACTGGTTGACCCGCCTGCTGCTGGGCTGGAATGCCGGCGTCTGGACCTATCTCGTGCTGGTGCTGGCGATGATGTGGCGCACCCCGGCCGAGCGGGTGCAGGCCCATGCGCGCGCGCTGGCCGATGGCGTCGGCGTGGTGCTGCTGCTGGCGGCCGCTGGCGCGCTGGCCAGCCTGGGCGCGATCGCGCTGGAGCTCGGTCATCTGCGCCAGGCCGGCGGCTGGCTCTATCTGCTGCTGGCGCTGGCCACCGTGGTCGGCTCCTGGCTGCTGCTGCCGGTGGAGTTCGCGCTGGCCTATGCCAGCCTCTACCACCGCGGCGCGCGCGGCCGCGCCCATGGGCTGGAGTTCCCCGGCGACGCGGGCGCGCCGGACTATGGCGACTTCTTCTACTTCTCGGTCACCCTGGCCGCAACCTCGCAGACCTCGGACGTGGCGGTCAGCGCGCGGCCGATCCGCCGGCTGGTGCTGGTGCAGGCGGTGCTGTCCTTCGCCTTCAATACCGGCGTGCTGGCGCTGACGATCAACATCCTCGCCGGCCTGATCAACTGAACTGCTGCGCCTCGCCGTCCAGTTGCACCACCCGCGCGCCCTCGATGCGCAGCCGGTCCTCGACGAACCAGCGCACCGCGCGCGGATACATGCGGTGCTCGAGCTTCAGCACGCGGGCCGACAGCGCCGCCTCGTCGTCGCCCGGCTGCACCGGGGCGATGGCCTGGGCCACGATCGCGCCATGGTCCAGCTCGGCGGTCACGAAATGCACGGTCGCGCCGGCAAACTGGCAGCCCTCCTGCAGCGCGCGGCGGTGCGTGTGCAGGCCGGTGAAGGCCGGCAGCAGCGAGGGATGGATGTTCAGCATCCGGTTCGCGTAATGCGCGGTGAAGCCGGGCGTCAGGATGCGCATGAAGCCGGCCAGCACGACCAGGTCCGGCGCGAAGCCGTCGATCACCCTCTGCAGCTCGGCGTCGAAGGCCGCGCGGCCGGCCTCGCCGGGGCCGAAGGCCTTGTGGTCCACCACCGCGGTGGCGATGCCATGGGCGGCCGCGAAGGCCAGGCCGGCGGCGTCGGGGCGATTGCTGATCACCGCGGCGATGCGCGCCGGCCAGCCTTCCGCGGCGCAGGCCTGGACGATGGCCTCCATATTGGAACCGCGGCCGGAGATCAGAATCACGACGTTTTTCATGGGCCGGCAGTGTAGCTGCCTACAATCCCGGACCCGGGTCGACCCGGCCGCAAACCATGACCCAAGACGACCCCACCCAGACCCGTCCACGCGTGCTGTCCGGCATGCGCCCCACCGGCGCCCTGCATCTGGGGCATTACCACGGGGCGCTGAAGAACTGGCTGCGCCTGCAGGCCACGCATGACTGCTTCTTCTTCGTCGCCGACTGGCATGCGCTGACCACCGCCCAGCCGCAGGACCGCGCGCACCTGGAGCGCCATGTCTACGACATGGTGATCGATTGGCTGGCCGCCGGCATTGATCCGGCGCAAACCACCCTCTTCATCCAGAGCCGCATGCCCGAGCATGCCGAGCTGTTCACCCTGCTGGCGATGAGCACGCCGCTGAGCTGGCTGGAGCGCATCCCCAGCTTCAAGGACCAGGCCGGCAAGAGCCCCGACAGCACCAGCTATGGCCTGCTCGGCTATCCGCTGCTGCAGGCCGCCGACATCCTGATCTACAAGGCCGCCGCGGTGCCGGTCGGCGAGGACCAGGCCGCCCATGTGGAGGTGACGCGCGAGGTGGCGCGCCGCTTCAACCATCTCTACGGCCAGGGCCAGCCGCTGCTAACCGAGCCCCAGACCCTGCTGACCGAGACCGCCCGCATCGCCGGCCTGGACGGCCGCAAGATGAGCAAGAGCTACGGCAACGCGATCGCGATGCGCGACGCGCCCG
The DNA here is from genome assembly GCF_015624425.1 of Roseateles sp. DAIF2. NCBI lineage: Bacteria > Pseudomonadati > Pseudomonadota > Betaproteobacteria > Burkholderiales > Sphaerotilaceae > Roseateles > Roseateles sp. DAIF2. The sequence continues at coordinate 3,594,363 of NZ_CP049919.1, forward strand.
AGGTCACGGCCGAGAAGATCCGCACCATGCCGACCGACCCGCAGCGCGCGCGCCGCGGCGACCCCGGCGAGCCGCAGCGCTGCCCGGTCTGGCCGCTGCACGAGCTCTACAGCGACGACGCGACGCTGGAATGGGCTGCCCAGGGCTGCCGCAGCGCCGGCATCGGCTGTCTGGACTGCAAGCAGCCGCTGATCCAGGGCATCCAGCGCCAGCAGGCCGAATGGCGCGAGCGCGCCGATACCTACCTGGCCAATCCCAAGCAGGTGCACTGGATCGTCGAGGTAGGCACCGAGCGCGCCCGTGCGGTCGCACGCAAGACCCTGCGCGAGGTGCGCGCGGCGATGGGCCTGAGCTACTGATGCAGAGGGACCCGGGAGGCGATGACATGGCCGGCATCCACATCACCGACATCGAGGCCGCGATCAACTGGTGGCGCGAACGCCGGCCCTCGATCGACGGCATCAGTGCCTGCGCCGAGGTGCGCGCGCTGGCCGAGGTCTATGCGCTGATGGTCTATTACCGCGAGCCCAGCTGCGACGAGGACGGCATGCCGGCCAAGGCCAAGAACGCCTGGCTGGCCTGGTACGACAGCACGCCCGACGCACCCTGCATCGCGATCTGCTCCACCAGCCAGGGCGACGAGCTCTGCAAGGGCTGCGGCCGCACCTTCGACGAGGTGCAGAACTGGCCGGTGATGACGCCCGGCGAGAAGCGCGGCACCTGGCGCCGCATCACGATGGAGGGCTCGGCCTGGCGCTTCAACCGCTATGCCGAGCGCGCGCTGGAACCCAAGCCGAGCACCAACCCCAAGGACGACCCGGCTTGAGCCCCGCCTCCCATCTCGACAGCCTGCGCCGCCTGGCGCCGCTGGCCTGGCCGGTCTTCGTCGGCCAGGTGGCCGTGCTGGCCTATTCCACCATCGACACCATGCTGGTGGCGCGCTACTCGGCCACCGAGCTGGCCGCGCTGGCCGTGGGCTCCGCGGTCTACATGACCGTGTTCGTCGGCCTGATGGGCGTCGTGATGGCGGTGGCACCGCTGGCCGGCCAGCTCTTCGGCGCTGGCAAGAAGACCGAGGCCGGCGACCAGCTGCATCAGGGCATCTGGCTGGCCCTGGGCCTGACCCTGCTGGGCGAGCTGGTGCTGTTGTTCCCCGAGCCCTTCATGGCGCTCGCCAAGACCACGCCCGAGGTCGAGGCCAAGGTGCGCGCCTATCTGCGCACCCTCGCCTTCAGCCTGCCGGCCGCGCTGATCTTCACCGCCTTCCGCGGCTTCAACACCGCGGTGTCGCGGCCCAAGGCGGTGATGGTGCTGCAGCTGCTGGGCCTGCTGATCAAGGTGCCGCTGAGCCTCTTGTTCATCCGCGGCTTCGGCCCGGTGCCGGCGCTGGGCGCGGTGGGCTGCGCGCTGGCCACGGTGTTCGTGATGTGGAGCCAGGTGCTGATCGCCTGGACCCTGCTGCGCCGCGATCCCTTCTACGCCGGCTTCGCGCTGGACCGCGGCGGCCTGCTGCACGCGCCGCGCTGGGATGCGATCCGCGGCCTGCTGCGCCTGGGCCTGCCGATGGGCGGCTCGATCCTGATCGAGGTCACCGGCTTCACCTTCATGGCCATCTTCATCGCGCGCCTGGGCCCCACCGCGGTGGCCGGCCACCAGCTGGCCGCGAACCTGGTGGCGCTGATGTTCATGATGCCGCTGGCCCTGGCCAATGCCACCGGCACCCTGGTGGCGCAGCGGGTCGGCGCGCACGACGCGCAGGACGCGCGCCGCATCGGCTGGCATGGGCTGGAAATCGCGCTGCTGATCGCCTGCCTGATGGGCGGCACGGTGTTCTTCGCGCGCGAGCAGGTGCTGGGGCTGTACACCCAGGATGCCGCGATCATCGGCGCGGCCCTGCCGCTGCTGCTGTGGGTCTGGCTGTTCCACCTGGGCGATGCCGGCCAGACCCTGGCCGCCTTCGTGCTGCGCGCCCACCGCATCGCCACCGCGCCGATGGTGATCTACGCGCTGGCGATCTGGGGCGTCGGCATCGGCGGCGGCTACTGGCTGGCCTTCGGCGGCGTGCCCTGGGTGCCCGGCTGGCTGCAGGGCGCCAGCGGCTTCTGGGGCGCCGCCACCGCCGGGCTGCTGCTGGCGGCGGCGGGCCTCTCGGCCTACCTGGCCGCCGTGCATCGCGCCGAGGCGCGCGAAGCCTAGGCCGGCAGGCTCAGCACAAAGCAGCTGCCGCCGCCCTCGCGCGCCTCGCAGCGCACGCTGCCCTGGTGGCGCTCGGCGATCTGCTTGACCAGGGACAGGCCCAGGCCGACGCCACCGGCCTGTTCGGCATGGCCGGGCAGGCGGAAGAAGGGCTCGAAGATGCGCTCGCGCATCTCGGCCGGCACGCCCGGGCCACGGTCATTGATGCGCAGCTCCAGCCGGTCGGCGCGCCGTCGCAACTCCAGCTGGACCTGGGCGCCGCCGCCATAGCGGCGCGCGTTCTCCAGCAGATTGCGCAGCGCGCGGCGCAGCAGGCGCTCCTCGCCGCGCACATGGAAGTCGGTGATGCCGGCCTCCGGCTCCACCTCGGCGCCGGTGCGCACCGCCTCCTCGGCGGCCAGGCCCAGCAGGTCCACCCGGTCGGTGGACAGGGCCTGGGCCCTGGCCTCGAGCCGGCTGGCCAGCAGCACCTCCTCGACCAGGGCATCGAGCTCGGCGATATTGGTGTCGATCTCCTGCTGCAGCCTGGCGCGCTGCGCCGGGCCGGCGCTGTCCAGCATCGCGAAGGCCATCTTCAGGCGCGCCAGCGGCGAGCGCAGCTCATGGCTGGCATTGGCCAGCAGGCTCTGGTGCGAGCGCAGCAGCGCCTCGATCTGGTCGGCCGCGCGGTTGAAGCTGCCGGCTACCTTGGCCACCTCGTCGCGGCCGTCGTCGCGCACCCGCAGGCCCAGATTGCCGGCGCCGAACTGCTCGACGCCGCGCTGCAGGTTCTCCAGCCGCCGCGTCAGGCGCCGCACCACCGGATAGGCCCCGGCGGCCACGCCCAGGAACAGCAGCACCAGGAACATCACCAGGGCGCCGCCGCTGGGCGGCCGCCAGGCGCCGAAGGGGCCCCAGACCGGCCAGAAGGAGCCCTCGTTGCGCCGTACATGCAGGCGCGGCTCGCCGCCGGGCGGCAGCGGCGGCGGCCCGAATTCCGGCCCCGGGCCGGCCCCGGTGCGGCCATCGGCGCTCAGCGCGCGCTGCATGCGCAGGCCGCGCAGCAGGGTCAGGCTGCGACCATCCTCCAGCGCAACGTCGAGCCGGCGCACGCCCGGCTCGCCCTCGCGGCGCTGGAACTGCTCGGTGGCCGCGATGCGCTCGCCCTGCGCGTCGTTCAGCGCGATCGCCATGCGCAGGCGCTGGCCCCAGTCGCGCAGCGACTCGGCCTGCGCCTCGCGCGGCGCATCGGCCGGCGGCAGCGCGCCATGGATCAGCACCGCGGTGGCGGTCAGGCGCTCGACCGCGGCGACCTCGAAGCCGCCGCGCTCCTCCTCCATCTGGCGCTGGAACAGCCAGGCCGAGCCGAAGGCAAAGGCCAGCAGCAGGGCGACCAGGGTCAGGTAGATGCGGAGATAGAGGGATTTCAAGAAGCGCCGCCCTCGGCGTCCTGCTTGCGTGCGAACACATAGCCGACGCCGCGCACCGTCAGCACCCGGCGCGGATTCTTCGGGTCTTCCTCGATCACCGCGCGGATGCGCGAGACATGCACGTCGATCGAACGATCAAACGCGTCCAGCGGATGGCCCTTCAGCGCGTCCATGATCTGGTCGCGCGACAGCACGCGGCCCGGGCTCTGCGCCAGCACGACCAGCAGGTCGAACTGATGACTGGTCAGGTCGCAGGTCTTGCCGTCCAGGCGCGCGACACGCGCCGCCAGATCGATCTCCAGGCGGCCGAAGCGCAGCACATCGTCGGCCTCGCCATCCGGCTCGGCACGGCGCAGCAGGGCCTTGATGCGCGCCTGCAGCTCGCGCGGCTCGAAGGGTTTGGCCAGGTAGTCGTCGGCGCCGAGCTCGAGGCCGAGGATGCGGTCCATCGGCTCGCCGCGCGCCGACAGCATCAGCACCGGCAGGCGGCGGGTGCGCGCATCGCTGCGCAGGCCGCGGCAGAAGTCCAGGCCGTCGCCATCGGGCAGCATCAGATCCAGCACCAGCAGCTCGGGCAGCGCGCCCTCCAGGGCCTGGCGGCCCTGGGCCAGATTGCCGGCCACCGCCACCTCGAAACCGGCCGCGGTCAGGTAGTCGGCCAGCATCGAGGTCAGGCGGGCGTCGTCGTCAACAAGAAGCAGTCGGGTGCTCATCGATCGCAGGGCTTGGGGATGGTGGCCGGCGGCGCGACGCGCCGCCGCCAGGGCTCCGGACATGGGGATGTCAAGCATAAGCCAGTCTCGCTCCGTGATTTCAATGCTGCTGATGGCCGCGCGGCTGGCGGTGCTCCTTCATGCGCTCGGCCATGCGCGCCTCGCGCTTGGCCATGCGCTCGGCCAGCTTGGCGCGCTGTTCGGGCGTCAGCACATTGGCCGCGGCGACCAGGGCCTGGCTCATGCGCTTGCTGACCTGCTCGTGCAGCGCCTGGCTCTGCTGGCGCACCGACTCGACCGCGGCCGCGTCGACGCTGGGCGCGGCCAGCAGCGAACGGCCCTGCTTGTGCAGCTCGTGCAGCGACTGGCGCTGCGGCTTCAGCTCCTCGGCCGCGCTCTTCATGATCTGGCGGATCTGGCTGCGCTGCGCATCGCTCGCGTCGACCAGGTCCAGCATCTGTTCGGCATGGTGGCCCGGGCCACCGGCCCGGTGCATGCCACCGGGCAGCGCCTGCGCGGCACCGAAACCCAGGGCGGCGGCCAGCGCGGCGGCCTTCGCGACTTGATGCATCAACTTCATCGTGGACATCAGCGGCTCCTTCATCAGCCATTGGGGTGATCGAATGCTCGCCCCGGCGCGTAACGCCCCCATGCCGCGAATGTAAAGATGAACAAAGGCTGAAGCGGCCGCCCATGGAAAAGGGGCCCCGCGGGGCCCCTTCCTGTCGCTCGTCCTGGCGCGGCGCCGCTGGGCGCCGCCGGGACTCACTTGATCGGCTTGAAGCGCATGCGCTTCGGGCGCGCGCCCTCCTCGCCCAGGCGCTTCTTCTTGTCGGCCTCGTACTCGTGGAAGTTGCCATCGAAGAAGAACCACTGCGAGTCGCCCTCGCAGGCCAGGATATGGGTGCAGATGCGGTCCAGGAACCAGCGGTCATGGGAGATCACCATGGCCGAGCCGGCGAACTCCAGCAGCGCCTCTTCCAGCGCGCGCAGGGTTTCGACGTCCAGGTCGTTCGAAGGTTCGTCCAGCATCAGCACGTTGCCGCCCTGGGCCAGGGTCTTGGCCAGGTGCAGACGGCCGCGCTCACCGCCGGACAAGCTGCCCACCAGCTTCTGCTGGTCGTTACCCTTGAAGTTGAAGCGGCCCAGATAGGCGCGGCTGGGCATCACGAACTTGCCGACCGTGATGTTGTCCAGGCCGCCCGAGACGTCCTCCCACACGGTCTTGTCAGCCTCCAGGCTGGCGCGGCTCTGGTCGACGAAGGCCAGCTTGGCGGTCTTGCCGATCTTGACCGTGCCGCTGTCCGGCTGCTCCACGCCTTGCAGCATGCGGAACAGGGTCGACTTGCCGGCGCCGTTGGGGCCGATGATGCCGACGATGGCGCCGGCCGGCACCTTGAACGACAGGTTGTCGATCAGCATGCGGTCGCCGAAGCTCTTGCTCACGCCCTCGAACTCGATCACCTCATTGCCCAGGCGCTCGGCCACGGGAATGAAGATTTCGTTGGTGACGTTGCGCTGCTGATATTCGACGTCGCTCAGTTCCTCGAAACGGGCCAGACGCGCCTTGCTCTTGGCCTGGCGGCCCTTGGCGTTGGAGCGCACCCACTTCAGCTCTTCCTTCATCGCCTTCATGCGGGCGTCTTCGGACTTCTGCTCCTGCTCCAGGCGGCGTTCCTTCTGGTCCAGCCACTCGGTGTAGTTGCCCTTCCAGGGGATGCCGTGGCCGCGGTCCAGTTCCAGGATCCACTCGGCGGCGTTGTCCAGGAAGTAGCGATCGTGGGTGATCGCCACCACGGTGCCGGGGAAGCGCTGCAGGAACTGCTCCAGCCACTCGACCGATTCGGCGTCCAAGTGGTTGGTCGGCTCGTCCAGCAGCAGCATGTCGGGCTTGCTCAGCAGCAGGCGGCACAGCGCCACGCGGCGCTTCTCGCCGCCGGACAGCACGCCGATGACGGCATCCCAGGGCGGCAGGTTCAGCGCGTCGGCGGCCAGCTCCAGCTGCAGGTCGGTGTTCTCCGAACCGGCGGCGGCGATGATGGCCTCCAGCTCGCCCTGCTCGGCGGCCAGCTTGTCGAAGTCGGCATCCGGCTCGGCGTATTCGGCGTAGACCTCGTCCAGGCGCTTCTTGGCGGCCAGCACGCCGCCGATGCCCTCTTCCACCGCCTCACGCACGGTCTGGTCGGGGTTCAGGCGCGGCTCCTGCTCCAGGTAGCCGATCTTGATGCCGGGCATCGGGATCGCTTCGCCCTCGATCTCCTTGTCGACGCCGGCCATGATCTTCAGCAGGGTCGACTTGCCCGAGCCGTTGACGCCCAGCACGCCGATCTTGGCGCCCGGGAAGAAGGACAGCGAGATGTCCTTGAGGATGTGGCGTTTGGGCGGAACCGTCTTGTTGACGCGGTTCATCGAAAAGACGTACTGGGCCATGATGCTCGCGAAGTTTTGGGATGTCGGAAAAGCGAACGCGGGCCCTGGCATTGCCACGCCAGGCCCGCACAACAGGGGCTATTGTCGCAGAGCTTGCGGCTCGGGGCCGTGACGGCTCAGAGCGAGGGGGCGATCAGCACCACCCGGCGGTTCTGCGCCCGGCCGGATTCGCTGGCGTTGTCGGCGATCGGCTTGGCGCTGCCGAAGCCCTGGGTCGGCAGCTTGTCGGCCTGCAGGCCGGCCGCGGCCAGGGCCTGCGCCACCGAGCCGGCCCGGCGCAGCGAGAGGCGGCGGTTGTAGTCGGCATCGCCGACATTGTCGCTATGCCCTTCGATCCGCAGGCCCGGCACCCCCACCCCCGCCAGGGTGCGGCCGACCTGCTCCAGCTGCTGCATCTGCTGCGGCTTGAGCCGCTCGGAGTCGAAATCAAACAGCAGGCTGGCCGCCAGGTTCAGCGACCATTCCTCGCCGTCCTCGGAGCTGAAGCCCAAGGAGCGCAAGGCCTGGACCTGGGCCTCGGTCCAGCGCGGCGGCGCGGCGGACGGCGCCGGCGGCAGTTGCTGGCAAGCCGCCAGCAGGAGCAACAACAGCGGAAGCAGGAATCGGGTGAGGTACTTCATGACGGGAGAGGTACAGCCGGGAGAAGGTTTCAGGATTGGGGCGCGGCGCGGTCGCGCCGCTTGCGCCGGTACATCGCGCCATCGGCCGCGCGCAGCAGGGCCTCGGCGCTGTCGCCATGCTCGGGGTAGACCGCGACGCCGACGCTGATGCCCGGCGTCACGCCGTCCACCGACCCGCCCGGCCCCAGAGCCACCGGCGCGACCACCGCCTGCTCGATCTGCTGCACGACGCGCCAGGCATCCTCGGCATGGCGCAGCGGCTCGATCAGCACGACGAACTCGTCGCCGCCCAGCCGTGCCACCAGGTCATGCTCGCGCACCGCGCCGCGCAGGCGCTGCGCCAGCGCCACCAGCACCCGGTCGCCGACCTCATGGCCGTATTCGTCGTTGATCTGCTTGAAGCGATCCGCGTCGATGAACAGCAGGCCCAGGCCGCCGCCCTCGGTGCGGGCGCGCTCGACCGCCTCGCGCAGGCATTGCTCGAAATGCGCCCGGTTCGCCACGCCGGTCAGCCCATCGCGGCGCGCGCGGTGCGACAGGTTCTCATGGTCGGTCTGCAGGGCCGCATGGCGGCGCAGCAGCTCGGCCTCGCGCGCCTGCACCTCGTCCAGCAGCGCATTGAAATCGGCCGCCAGCGCAGCGATCTCCTGCACCGCGCCGCCCTGGGCCCGGCGGTCAAAGGCGCGCTGCTGCCGGATCGCGCGCGACTGCGCCGCCAGCTCGCGCAGCGGCGTCTCCAGCAGCGCGGTCAGCCGCTGCGTGCCGCGCAGCACCGCCAAACCGCTCAGGGCCATGCCCAGCAGCACTGCGGCCAGCGCCCAGGCCAGCGCGCGCATCAGCAGCGCATCGTCGCCGTGCAGCTCCACATAACCCAGCACGCGCCCCTGGTAGCGCACCTCGGCGCGGGCCTGCAGGGGCAGCAGCCGCTCGGTCCAGCCCGCCAGCAGCGCATGTCGCGGGCGGCCCTCGCGCCCGGCCAGCTCGGCGCCGCCGGCCAGCACGATGCGGGCACCGGCCAGGCGCTCGCGCGCCACCACCTCGGCCAGCAGCTCCTCGGCCGCCGCCGCATCGCGGAACACCACCGCCGCTTCGCCGGAGTAGGCGATCGAGCGCGCGATCAGCTCCAGGCTGTGCAGCTGCGACAGCCGCAGCGACAGCAGCATGCCCAGGGTCAGCACCGAGCCGACCACCAGCAGGGTCACCGTGGCGACGCGCAGCTGGCCGCGGCGCAGCAGCATCGCCAGGGTCGGCAGCCCGGTCGGCGGTACGCGTTCGCTGCGGGGGGTCATCAGGACACCCCAGCCGCGCGCGGCCGCGCCAGGCGCAGCACCTGCGGATGCACGCGCAGCCCGCTGCGCGACACCGCATCCAGATTGACCTCGAAGCGCAGGCCACCCGCGCCGGGCGCCAGGCAGAACAGGCCGCCATCGCTGCAGAACTCGGCACCGCGGCCGATGCTCAGCACCGGCCGACCGGCCAGTCCGTGCAGGGCCTGGCGCTGCGCCTGGGTGTCCCAGCCCTCGAAATAGACCGCGTCGCAGCCGCCGGGCGGCGGCGTGTCGGCCTCGATGCTACGGCCTTGCATCGGCCAGCGCAGCTTCAGGCCCTCGAGTTGCGCGAGGATCGCCCCGGCCTCGGCCGCGCCGCGGCTGACGCACAGGGTCAGGGTGCGGCTGCTGCCGGGCCAGGCGGTGTAGCCGAGGATGGCGCCGACCAGGGCCGGCGTGCCCAGGCCGCTGTCGGCCTGCACCAGCGCGCGCGCCGCCTCGTCACCGGCCAGGGCCGGTGAGCACAGACAGCAGGCCAGCAACAGGATGCGGCGGCAGGAGGAAATCGAGAAACGGCCGGAACTCATACGTACGTACAGGGCGCCTTAAGGCGCCGGGCCAGTGTACGAGCGCCGCGCCCGGGAGCCGGCGGACCCGCCCCCGCGGTCAGGGGCTCAAGCCTCGGGCGGATCGAACAGATAGCCCAGGCCGCGCACCGTGCGGATCAGGCGCGGCTCGCGCGCATCGTCGGCCAGCTTCTGGCGCAGGCGCGAGATCAGCAGGTCGATATTGCGCTCCAGCGCCGGCGCGCCCGGGCCGCGCACCAGGCCCAGCAGCTCCTGGCGGCACAGCACGCTGTGCGGCCGCTCCAGGAAGGCGCGCAGCAGCCGGTACTCGGCCGGCGCCAGCGCGGTCGAAAAGCCATTCGGCCCGCACAGCCTTCGCGTCTGCGTGTCCAGCCGCCAGCGGCCGAAGTACAGCGGCCGCTCCTCCAGGCTGCGCCGCAGCAGGCCCTGCAGGCGCAGGCGCAGCTCGTGCAGGTCCTGCGCCTGGCGCGGCTTGGGCAGCACCGCATCGGCGCCCAACTCCAGCGCCAGCACCCGGTCCAGCACCGCGTTCTCGCCCAAGAGCGCGAGGATCGGCACCCGGGAGCGCGTGCGCAGCGCGCCCAGGCGCTGCCAGCCGCGGCCCTGCGCGTCCTGCGGATCGAGCAGCAGCAGCTCGTAGCGACCACCATGCGCCTCCTCCAGCGCCGCGGTGTCGCCGGCCACGGTCAGCTGATAGCCCCAGACCGTCAGCGCCTCGCACAGCATCGAACGGGTCGTCGCATCGGGATCACACAACAGGAGGCGGGCTTGCAGCACATCGGGGTCGGGCTGGAACATGGGGAGACTTCTGATTGGAATGGCGGCAAGCCTAGGGCCCGGGCATGTGTTCGTTTTTTGGAAGATGGCGGCAACTCACCCGCTATTTACCTGCGCTTGACACATGGCGCAGACCGCCCCGCCGTCGCCCGGCTACAATGCCGGCTGACGCTGCGCACAACAGTCTTTGCGCAGCGTTTGTTTTTTGAGCCCCACGCACGCTCCTTGTGCGGCCCGAAGACTGGCGTGGCACATGATGCCGCGCGGCCGCACTCACAGGGCACCGTGCTCACATTGCAGTCAATGACATTCGATTCCCTGGGCCTCGCAGCGCCGCTGCTGAAGGCCATCGCCGACGCCGGCTACACCTCCCCCACCCCGATCCAGGCCCAAGCCATCCCCGCCGTCCTCAAGGGCGGCGACCTGATGGCCGGCGCACAGACCGGCACCGGCAAGACCGCCGGCTTCACCCTGCCGATGCTGCATCGCCTGTCCGCCACGCCGGCGGTCAAGAACGCCCGCGGCAAGCACATGGTGCGCGCCCTGGTGCTGACCCCGACCCGCGAGCTGGCCGCCCAGGTCGAGGAAAGCGTCAAGACCTACGGCAAGTACCTGCCGCTGACCAGCATGGTGATGTTCGGCGGCGTCGGCATGCAGCCGCAGGTGAACCGCCTGCGCGACGGCGTCGACATCCTGGTCGCCACGCCCGGCCGCCTGCTGGACCACCACATGCAGGGCACGCTGGACCTGTCCAAGGTCGAGATCCTGGTGCTGGACGAGGCCGACCGCATGCTGGACATGGGCTTCATCCATGACATCAAGAAGGTGCTGGCGATCCTGCCGCAGAAGAAGCAGAGCCTGCTGTTCTCGGCCACCTTCAGCGACGACATCAAGAACCTCGCCGACCGCCTGCTGAACCAGCCGGCGCTGATCGAGGTGGCTCGCCGCAACCAGACCAACGACGCGATCGCGCAGAAGGTCCATCCGGTCGGCCGCGAGCGCAAGAAGGACCTGCTGGCGCACCTGATCAAGTCGGGCGACTGGCACCAGGTGCTGGTCTTCACCCGCATGAAGCATGGCGCGAACCGCCTGACCGATTTCCTGAACGAGCAGGGCATCAGTGCGATGGCGATCCACGGCAACAAGAGCCAGGGTGCCCGCACCAAGGCGCTGGCCGAGTTCAAGAGCGGCGAGCTGACCTGCCTGGTGGCGACCGACATCGCGGCGCGCGGCATCGACATCGATCAGCTGCCCCATGTCGTCAACTACGAGCTGCCCAACGTCCCAGAGGACTATGTGCACCGCATCGGCCGCACCGGCCGCGCCGGCGCGCAGGGCGAGGCGGTCAGCCTGGTCTGCGTCGACGAGCAGGGTTTCCTGCGCGACATCGAGAAGCTGATCAAGCGCGAGATCCCGAAGGAAGCCGTGCCCGGTTTCGAGCCGCCGGTCGGCGAGAAGCCCGAGCCCATCGTGCTGGGCCGCATGGTGCTGAACCCGAACGGCAGCCGCGGCCGCGCGCCGAACCCGGCCGGCGGCCGGGGTGGCGGCGGTGGCGGTGGTCGTGGCGGCCAGGGTGGACGCCCGGGCCAGAACGGCGGCGGTCGTCCGCAGGGTAGCGGCGGCGGCCAGGGGCGCGGCCAGCAGGCCAACGGCGGCCGTGGCAATGGTGGCGGTGGCGGCGCTCAGCCGCGCCGCGAGGGCGGCGGTGGCCAGCGCAGTGGCGGTGGCGGTGGCGGACAGGGCGGCGGTGGACGCCTGACCCAGCCCAAGCGCTGAAAACAAGCGGCTCCTGCCCAAAGCCCGGCCTCGGCCGGGCTTTTTTGTGCCCGCTCGCGGCATCCGCTTGCCATTTATCAAGTCCGTCCTCGAAGGCTATGCTGGAATGCAGCGCGGAGGACACCCCATGAAGCTGACCTTTCTAGGTGCCGCCGATGCGGTAACCGGCTCGCGCCATCTGCTGGACACCGGCCGACAGCGTCTGCTGCTCGACTGCGGCCTGTTCCAGGGCTACAAGGCGCTGCGCGAACGCAACTGGGCACCGCTGGGCGTGCCGGCCAACAGCCTTGACGCCGTGCTGCTCTCACATGCCCATCTGGACCACAGCGGCTATCTGCCGGCGCTGCTGCGCCAGGGCTACCAGGGCCAGATTTTCTCGACCGGCGCCACGCGCGATCTGTGCGAGGTGCTGCTGCTCGACGCCGCCAAGCTGCAGGAAGAGGATGCGCGCCGCGCCAACCGCTTCCACACCAGCCGTCACGACAAGGCCCTGCCGCTCTACAGCAGTGCTGACGCAAGGAAGGTTCTGACCCATTTCGTCGGCCTGCCGCGCGACGGCCGGCTGCGCCTCAAGGACTGCGAGATCCGCTTCACCCCGGTCGGCCATCTGCTGGGCGCCTGCGCGATCCGTGTCGAGACCGGCGCCGGGCGCAGCCTGCTTTACTCCGGCGACCTGGGTCGCACCAACGACCTGCTGATGCCGCCACCGCAGCAGGCCCAGGGCGCCGAGGTGCTGCTGATCGAGTCGACCTATGGCAACCGTCTGCACCCGGCCGAGGATGTGCAGGCCCGCCTGGGCCAAATCATTCGCGATACCCTGCGCCGCGGCGGCAGCGTGCTACTGCCCAGCTTCGCGGTCGGGCGGGCGCAAGCGCTGCTGCTGGTGCTGCAACGCCTGCGGGCCGCGGGCGAACTGCCTCACCATCTGCCCATCCTGCTGGACAGCCCGATGGCCGCCCAGGCCACCGAGATCACACGCCATCACGGCCGTCTGCTGCGCATCGCGCCACACGAGCTGGCCACCCTGGACGAAGGCGTCAGCATCATCAGCAAGCCGGCCGAGTCGCTGAAGGCGGCCGTGCGCGCCATCACGCGGCCCAGCATCATCATCTCGGCCAGCGGCATGGCCACCGGCGGGCGGGTGCTGAACTATCTGAAGACCCTGGCGCCTGGAGCGCGTCACCACATCGTCTTCCCAGGCTTCCAGGTCGGCGGCAGCCGCGGCGCCAAGATGATCGCGGGCGACCGCGAGATTAAGCTGCAGGGCGAATATGTGCCGGTCAATGCTGAGGTCAGCCATCTGGAAGGCTTCTCGGGCCATGCCGATGCCGAAGGCCTGATGGCCTGGATGCGCAAGCTGGATCGCGCGCCCGAGCAGGTGTTTGTCGTGCATGGCGAGCCGGCCGCCAGCGACGCGCTGCGCAGCCGCATTCAGGACGAACTGGGCTGGCGTGTGCGCGTGCCTCAGCATGGCGAAACCGTGAGCCTGTGAGCAGCACGCGGCACCTCCGATGAGCGACTGGCAGGCGGCGCTTGGCCCACCGGCGCCATTGGCGGTGGGGCTGCTGGTGGCGCTGGGCGGAGGCCTGCTGGTGGGCCTGGAGCGCGAGCGCCGCAAGGGTCATGGCCCCGGACGCGAGGCCGCCGGGCTGCGCAGCTTCACCCTGGTCTCCGTGGCCGGTGCCCTGGCCCATGGCCTGGCCGTACCGGGTCTGCTGCCGGCCGGTGCGCTCGTGGTGGGAGGCCTGGCCGCGCTGGCCTACTGGCGCCAAAGCCCCGGGGATCCGGGCCTGACCACCGAGATCGCCCTGCTACTGACTTTCCTGATCGGCGCCTTGAGCCTACAGGCTCCTGCCCTGGGCGCAGCGGCGGCCGTGGTGATGACCATGCTGCTGGCGGCGCGCAGCCGCTTGCACCATTTCGCCACCCGGGTGCTGAACGAGCAGGAACTGCATGACGGTCTGCTGCTGGCGGCTCTCGCCCTGATCGTGCTGCCGCTGATGCCCGACGAACCGATCGCCTGGCTGGCCGGGCTCAAGGCCCGGACCCTGCTGGGACTGGTGACCCTGTTGTTGCTGCTGCAGGCGGCCGGTCATGTAGCGCTGCGCGCGCTCGGCGCCCGCCTGGGCCTGACGCTGACCGGTCTGTTCTCCGGTTTGGTGTCCAGCACCGCCACCATCGCCGCGATGGGCGGGCGCGCACGCGCCCAGCCCGAGCTGCGGCGCGCCTTCGCTGCCGCGGCCGTGATGTCCACCGCCGCTACCTGGCTGCAGGCCGCCGTGCTGCTGGGCAGCCTGGCACCGGGGCTGCTGCGTGTCGTGGCGCCGGTCTGCATGGCCGGCATGCTCTGCGCGCTGGGCCTGGCCCTGATGCTGGCGCGTGGCGCGCCGTCGGTGGCGTCCGGCCCCGGCTCCGGCGGGCCGCTGCGCCTGCGGGAAGCGTTGCTGGTGGCCACCCTGCTGAGTGCCGTCAGCGCCCTGGTAGGCTGGGCCAACGGCCACTTCGGCGAGCAGGGCCTGTTGGCTTCGGTCGCGCTGGCGGCTTTCGCCGATGCGCATGCGCCGATGGCCTCGTTGGGCAGCCTGGCGGCACAGGGCCGCATCGCGCCGCAGCTCCTGACCCAGGCCCTGCTGCTGACCATCGCCTGCAACACCCTGACGCGTTGTGTCACCGCTTGCGTCGCCGGTGGCTGGCCCTATGCACGCTGGGTCATCGGCGCCCTGCTGCTGTCCTGGACCGCGGCCGCCACCATGGGTTTTGGCATACTCGCCGCCCTGCGATGAAGACCGCCCCCCTCACCCCTGCCAGCGTCGACTTCAGCGACGCCGCCGCCCCGTCGGCACCCGCCTTCGGCGATGTCTACCATGCCCGCGCCGGCGCCTTCGCCCAGGCCCGTCATGTCTTCCTGGGCGGTAACGGCCTGCCCGGGCGCTGGGCCGGGCGCGCGCGCTTCGTGGTGCTGGAGACCGGCTTCGGCCTGGGGAACAACTTCCTGGCGACCTGGGCGGCCTGGCGCGATGACCCCGAGCGTTGCGAGCGCCTGGTCTTCATCAGCATCGAAAAACATCCACTGCGCCGCGAGGACCTGGCGCGCGCCCATGCCGCCAGCCCGGCGCCGGAACTGGCCGCACGGCTGCTGGATGCCTGGCCGGCGCTGACGCCCAACCTGCATGCGCTGGACTTCGAGGAGGGCCGGGTACGGCTGCTGCTGATCCTCGGCGACGCGCGCGACGCGCTGCGCGAGCTGGTGGCCGAGGTCGATGCCTTCTACCTGGACGGCTTCTCGCCGGCGCTGAACCCCGAGATCTGGGACGCCTATCTGCTGCGCTCGCTGGGCCGGCTGGCCGCGCCCGGCAGCACGGCCGCCACCTGGAGCGTCGCGCGGCCGGTGCGCGACGGCCTGGCCGCGGCCGGCTTCATGGTCGAGAAGGCGCCGGGCTTCGCGGCCAAGGGCCAGATGAGCATTGCCCGCTTCGCACCGCCACATGCCTTGCAGCGCCCGGCCGGCCGCGCGCCGCTGGCACCAAGCGCGCGCTCGGCCCTGGTGATCGGCGCCGGCCTGGCCGGCGCGGCCTGCGCCTGGGCGCTGGCGCGCGAGGGCCTGGCGGTGACGGTGCTGGAGGGCCAGGGCGGCCCGGCGCGCGTCGCCTCCGGCAATCCCGGCGGGCTGTTCCATGGCACCTTCAATCCCGACGACGGCCAGCATGCGCGCTTCAACCGCGCCGCCGCGCTGGCCACCGAGCGGCTGCTCGCCGAACTGCCCCCGCTGCCCTGGCGCCAGCGCGGCCTGCTGCGCCTGGAGACCGCGCGCGATGTGGCCGCGATGCGTTCCCAACTGCAGCGCCAGCAACTGAGCGGCGACTATCTGCAGGCCCTGGACGCGGCCGAGGCCGCCGCGCTGTCCGGCCTGCCGCTGACCCGCCCGGCCTGGTTCTATCCCGGCGGCGGCGCCCTGCCCCCGGCCGCCTATGTCCAGGCCCTGCTGGCGGCCAGCGGCGCCGTCCTGCGCAGCGACTGCACGGTGGCCGCGCTGCGCCGCAACGACGCGGGCCAATGGCAGGCGCTGGACGCGGCCGGCGCGCTGCTGGCCGAGGCGCCGGCCCTGGTGCTGGCCGGCGGCCAGGCCGGGCTCGGCCTGCTGGAGGGATTGGCGCCGGGGCTGCCGCTGACGGTGCAGCGCGGCCAGCTGAGCCATCTGCCGACGGCCGCGCCGCTGCCGCGCCTGCCGGTGGCCGGCGCCGGCTATGCGCTGGCCGACGGCCGGGGTGGCCTCTGGTGCGGCGCCACCGCGCAGGATGGCGACCTCGAGCCGGCGCTGCGCGCCGCCGACCAGGCGCAGAACCTCGCTCAATGGGCCGAGCTGGCGGGGCTGGACATGGCGCCCGAGGCGCCGCTGGCGGGCCGGGTCGGCTGGCGGCTCCTGACGTCGGACCGGCTGCCCCTGGTCGGCGGCCTGCCGCTGGCCGAGCAGGCCGGGCGCCAGGACCAGCCGCGCTTCCTGGCCCGGCTGCCGGGCCTGGCGGTCTGCACCGCCTTCGGCTCGCGCGGCATCGGCTGGGCCGCGCTGGCCGGCCGGGTCACCGCCGCGCTGCTGACCGGTGCGCCGGTGCCGCTGGAGGCGGATCTGCTGGATGCGATCGATCCGGCCCGCTTCCAGGTCCGGGCCGGGCGGCGCCCATCCCCCTGAGCGGCCACCGATCGTCCACGGATCGCCCAGGGACATTAAGGTTTTCCCGGAAACTGCCGCTATAGACAGGATGCGGTCCGCCCGAGAGGCCGCCTTGACGTCAATCCTGGAGACCCTGTCATGCTGAGCCAGCTGTTTTCCGGCCGTTCGATCGGCCAACGCCTGGGGGTGGTGCTGAGCCTGGTGCTGCTGATCGCCTTCGCCGGCTCCGGCCTGGGCTACTGGGCCCTGGCCAAGGTGGCCAGCGAGACCAGCGACATGTACCAGAACTCGCTGGTCAGCGAGCGCATCGCCTCCGACTGGTACCGCAACATCACCAACGGCGTGAACCGCACCAGCGCGATCGCGGTCAGCGCCGATCCGGCCCTGGCCGAGTTCTTCGCCGTCACCGCGGCCGAATCGACCAAGCAGTCCAGCGAGCTGCAGAAGAAGCTCGACGAACTGATGAAGACGCCCAAGGAGCGCGCGCTGTTCGAGAAGCTGTCCGAGGCCCGCAAGGCCTACCTGAGCACGCGCGACGCGGTCTCGGCCGCCAAGAAGGCCGGCGAGGCCGACAAGGCGCGCCAGGTCTTCGACCAGCAGTTCCAGCCCGCCGCCGCCGCCTTCCAGGACGCGATCAAGCTGATCGTGCAGGAGCAGCGCGACCAGCTGGACGCCGCCGCCAAACGGGTCGACGAGGCCAACGGCACCGCACGCCTGGGCCTGGTGCTGTTCACCCTGGTCGCGCTGGCGCTGGCCGTGGGCCTGGCGATCTGGCTGACCCGCTCGATCACGATGCCGCTGCGCGAGGCCGCCGGCGTGGCCGACGCGATCGCGAACTTCGACCTGACCCGCTCCATCACGCCGCGCAGCGAGGACGAGACCGGCCGCCTGCTTCGCTCGCTGCAGACCATGCAGGCCTCGCTGCTGAAGCTGATCGGCGAGGTGCGCGGCGCCACCGACAGCATCTCGACCGCCAGCGCCGAGATCGCGGTGGGCAACCATGACCTGTCGGCCCGCACCGAGCAGACCGCCTCGAACCTGCAGCAGGCCGCGGCCTCGATGATGCAGCTGACCGGCACGGTGCGGCAGACCGCCGATTCGGCGCTGACCGCCAATCAGCTGGCCAGCTCGGCCGCCGAGGTGGCGCAGCGCGGCGGCAGCGTCGTGGCCCAGGTGGTGTCGACGATGGAGGAGATCAGCACCAGCTCGCGGCGCATCAACGACATCATCGGCACGATCGACGGCATCGCCTTCCAGACCAATATCCTGGCGCTGAACGCGGCGGTGGAAGCCGCGCGCGCCGGCGAGCAAGGGCGCGGCTTCGCGGTCGTGGCCTCCGAGGTGCGCAGCCTGGCGCAGCGCAGCGCCGAGGCGGCCAAGGAGATCAAGAGCCTGATCGGCGCCAGCACCGAGAAGGTCGAGTCCGGCACCCAGCTGGTGCAGAACGCCGGCAACACGATGGGCGACATCGTCTCCAGCGTGCAGCGCGTCTCGGACATCATCGGCGAGATCAGCGCCGCCGCGCGCGAGCAGAGCGACGGCATCAACCAGGTCAATGCCGCCGTCACCCAGCTGGATCAGATGACCCAGCAGAACGCCGCGCTGGTGGAGGAAGCCGCCTCGGCGGCCGAGAGCCTGAAGGACCAGTCCGGCCGCCTGGCGACGGCCGTGGGCGTGTTCCGGCTCTAAAGGATCAGAACTCCAGGGTCCTGACCCCGGCGGCGGTGCCCAGCAGGCAGACCGCCGCCTTGTTGCGTGCGAACACGCCGACGGTGACGACGCCGGGCCATTGATTGACCTCGGCCTCGAAAGCCGCCGGATCGGCGATCGCCAGGCCGCGCACATCGAGGATCTGGTTGCCGTTGTCGGTCACGCAGCCGGCGCGCAGGCCCGCGTCGGCGCCGAAGCGCTGCGCGAAGCGGCGCGCGATCTGGGCCGCGGCCATCGGGATCACCTCGACCGGCAGCGGGAACTTGCCCAGGGTCTGGACCAGCTTGCTCTCGTCGGCGATGCAGACGAAGCGCTTGGCCAGGTCGGCGACGATCTTCTCGCGCGTCAGCGCCGCGCCGCCGCCCTTGACCATATGACCGGCATGATCGATCTCGTCGGCGCCGTCGATATAGACCTCGAGCGACTCGACCTCCGCGGCCTCGAGGATCTTGATGCCCAGGGCCTGCATGCGCTCGGTCGAACGCACCGAGCTGGAGACGGCGCCCGCGATGGGCAGGCCGCTGGCGGCCAGCGCGTCGATGAACTTGTCCACCGTCGAGCCGGTGCCGACGCCGACGATGCTGTTCGGCGTCACGTAGTGCAGGGCGGCCTGGCCGACCAGGGTCTTCAGTTCGTCTTGGGTCATGGGATCGGGGGGAGAGATGGGAGGGAGGATCAGGAAGTCTTGCGACGCGCGCGCACGGCGGCGGCCAGCTCCTGCAGCAGCGGCTCGGTCTGGGCCCAGCCCAGGCAGGCATCGGTGATCGAGACGCCGGGCTTCAGGTCGGACTTGGTCTGGCCCGGTGCCAGGTCTTGCCGGCCCGGCTGCAGATGGCTCTCGATCATCACGCCGGTGATGCGCTTATCGCCGGCGGCCATCTGGGCCGCGACGTCGCGGCCGACATCGATCTGGCGCTCGTACTTCTTGCTGCTGTTGGCATGCGAGAAGTCGATCATCACCTGCTCGCGCAGGCCCGAGCCCTTCAGCGCCTCGCAGGCGGCCTGCACGCTAGCAGCGTCGTAGTTGGGCGCCTTGCCGCCGCGCAGGATGATGTGGCAGTCCTGGTTGCCGCGGGTCTCGAAGATCGCCGCCGCGCCCATCTTGGTCATGCCCATGAAGGCATGGCTGGCGCTGGCCGCCAGCACCGCATCGGACGCGACCTTGATGCCGCCGTCGGTGCCGTTCTTGAAGCCGACCGGGCAGCTCAGGCCCGAGGCCAACTGGCGGTGGCTCTGGCTCTCGGTGGTGCGCGCGCCGATCGCGCCCCAGGCGATCAGGTCGGAGATGTACTGCGGCGACAGCAGGTCCAGGAACTCGGTGCCGGCCGGCAGGCCCAGCGCGGTCACGTCCAGCAACAGCTGGCGCGCCAGGCGCAGGCCCTCGTTCATGTGGAAGCTGCCGTCCAGGCGCGGGTCGTTGATATAGCCCTTCCAGCCCACCGTGGTGCGCGGCTTCTCGAAATAGACCCGCATCACGATCAGCAGGTCCCGCTCCAACTCGTCCTTGGCCTTCTTCAGGAGGCGCGCATAGTCCATCGCCTGGTCATGGTCGTGGATCGAGCAGGGGCCGACGACGACCAGCAGGCGGTCGTCCCGTCCATGCAGCACCGCGCCGATCTCCTGGCGCGCGCGCTCCACCAGTTCCAGCGAGGCATCGGGCAGCGGTTGCTCGTCCAGCAGCAGCGCCGGCGAGATCAGCGCTCGCACCGCGCCGATGCGGGTGTCGTCGGTGCGGGTGGTGTCGCGGGTGGCATCGCGCGAGCCCACCTCGCGGTCGTGCCGGGGGTCATCCAGGGGTTTCATGCGGGGGGATCCTAGCCTAGGGTTCTCCCGGCATTATCGGTCAGCGTCGCGGCGAAACGCTCGCGAAAAAGACCGTCAGCGCCGACAGCGCGAAGGGTGTCGCCCGGAGACCGCGAACAGGGCGGCTGAGGGCGGGATGAGAGAATCCCGCCCCATGTCTCTCGTTCCCTACGCCCTCACCCGCCCCTTCCTGTTCGGCCTCGATCCCGAGCATGCCCATGAACTGACCCTGGGCGCGATCGCCCGGCTGCAGAACACCCCGGCCCAATGCCTGTGGGCGCAGACCCGCATCGACGACCCGGTGACGGTGGCCGGCCTGAAGTTCCCGAACCGCATCGGCCTGGCCGCCGGGCTGGACAAGAACGGCCGTTGCATCGACGGCCTGGGCGCGATGGGCTTCGGCTTCATCGAGGTGGGCACGGTGACGCCCAAGGGCCAGCCCGGCAACGACAAGCCGCGCATGTTCCGCATCCCCGAGAAGGAGGCGCTGATCAACCGCCTGGGCTTCAACAACGAGGGGCTGGCCAGCTTCATCGCCAATGTGCAGCGCGCCCGCTCCTTCCGCGCCGCCGGTGGCCTGCTGGGACTGAACATCGGCAAGAACGCCGCGACGCCAATCGAGAACGCGGTGGACGACTACCTGATCGGGCTGGAGGGCGTGTTCCCCCATGCCGACTACATCACCGTCAACATCTCCAGCCCCAACACCAAGAACCTGCGTGCGCTGCAGAGCGACGAGGCGCTGGACGCCCTGCTCTCGCGCCTGCAGGCGCGCAAGCTGGAGCTGCAGCAGGTCTCCGGCCGTCAGGTACCGATGTTCGTCAAGATCGCGCCGGACCTGGACGAGGACCAGGTCGCGGTGATCGCCCAGACCCTGCAGAAGAATGGCATCGACGGCGTGATCGCCACCAACACGACTGTTTCTCGAGACGCGGTGCAGGGCCTGGCCCATGCAAACGAAACAGGAGGCCTGTCCGGCCGGCCGGTGTTCGAGGCCAGCAACCGGGTGATCCGGCTGCTGCGCGCCGCCCTGGGCAGCAACTACCCGATCATCGGCGTCGGCGGCGTGCTCGGCGGCGCCGACGCCCGCACCAAGCTGGCAGCGGGGGCGGACCTGGTGCAGGTCTACACCGGCCTGATCTACAAGGGACCGGCCCTGGTGGCGGAATGCGCCCGAGCCTTGCGCCAAGCCTGAGATTCCACCTGAATACCAGAACAAAACGGACCCGAGGGTCCGTTTTGTTTTTCAGCTCGGGAATATAGATTCCCGAAAAATCAGGCTTGCTTGCGACGTCGCGCGACAAAACCTACCACGCCCAGGCCGGCCAGCAGCAGGGCATAGGTTTCAGGTTCCGGCACCGGCACGGCGGTGGCGGCCGAGCTGAGCGCATAGATGCCGCTGCTGCCGTTGGTTTTTCCAGCGACCGAGAAGTAGTAGCTACCCGGGCCAAGGGTCACCAGATGCTCAAGACCTTGTGCAGCACCGAAGGTCCAGCTGTGGCCGGTTTCGGAGCCGTCAGCCTTGAAGATGCTGTAAGAACCGGAGTTGATGTTGAACGCGCTGACATTGCTGGAGACAAAGGACTCCGTGCTCAGCGTGAAATTGAACTGGCTGAAGAAAAGAGTCGAGGAGTCGACAATCTTCAGGCCGCTACTTTCGTGGAGGTCATGGGCATTCCACTCAGTAACAGTGTCCGAGAACGCGGCCGAGGCCGCCTGAGCGCCCAGCGAGGCGAAAGCCACGAGCGAAGCCGCGACCAATGATTTCAACTTCATCGTAGAAACTCCCAAAAGGGTAGGTGAAAACGAACTGACGAAATCATTGTGCACTGCAGCGCGTGAATTACTTCTCGCTCAACTCCCTTAGCTTAGGGACAAAGGCCCAGTTTCTTGTAGCAGTTTGTAAGTCCATCCCTAAATGATGCAGCGATGCACCGATTTGCATCGTGGTAGATACAAATCGGTGAATTTCTCAGGCGGCCAGAATACGTATGACTTTCTGCATGCCTTCGAAGGCTCGGCCTTTTCGGGCGCGTTTTCCGGCATAGGCGGCCAGGGACGCACCCTTCAGCAATTCATCCTTGGCCTTGCCGCCGCGACCGCTGCCCAGCACCTGCAGGACCTGGGCAAAGGCGGCCACGCTGACCAGCGCGTCCTTGGCCTCCAGATCCATCAGGGTCAGGCCGCGGCCGCCCTTGGGCTGGTGCTTCAGCTCGTCCAGCGCGAAAGTCAGCAGGCGCCCCTGCAGCGACAGGCAGGCCAGTTGCTGGCCCAGGCCTTCGGGCACCGCGCTCGGCGGCAGCGGCTTTTCCTCGCCCTCCAGGCTCAGGAAGGTCTTGCCGGCGCGCTTGGCGCTGATCAGGTCGCCCACCAGGGCGATCAGGCCGAAACCGCCGGTGCCGGCCAGCACCAGGCGCTGAGCCGGGCTGGCGGCGTAGTAATGCGCGATCTGGGTGCCGGACTCCAGCTCGATCAAGGTCGTGATCGGCTGGCCATCGCCGCGCCCACCGGGCAGCAGCGAGACCGGCACCGAGTAGACCCGGCCATTGCTGCCAAACACGATCAGTGGATCGACGCTGCGGCAGGGGAAGGTGCCGTAGAGCTGGTCGCCGGACTTGAAGCTCAGCGCGGCCGGGTCCACCTCATGGCCCTTCAGCGCCCGCACCCAGCCCTTCAGGCTGACGACCACGGTGACCGGCTCATCCACCACCTTGATCTCGGCGACCGCCTTCTTCTCGGCCTGGATCAGGGTGCGACGCTCGTCGCCGTACTGCTTGGCGTCGGCCTCGATCTCCTTGACCACGGTGCGCTTGAGCACGCCGGGGTTGCCCAGGATGTCTTCCAGCTTGGCGCCTTCCTCGCGCAGCTGCGCCAACTCCTGCTCGATCTTGATCGCCTCCAGCCGCGCCAGCTGGCGCAGGCGGATTTCCAGGATGTCCTCGGCCTGACGGTCACTGAGCTTGAAGCGCTCGATCAGCGCGGCCTTGGGCTCGTCGCTGTTGCGGATGATGCGGATCACCTCGTCGATGTTCAGCAGCACCAGCTGGCGGCCTTCCAGCACATGGATGCGATCCAGCACCTTGTTCAGTCGATGCTGGGTGCGGCGCTGCACCGTGGCCAGGCGGTAGCCCAGCCATTCCGAGATGATCTGGCGCAGATTCTTCTGCGTCGGCCGGCCATCGGCACCGATCATGGTCAGGTTGACCGAGGCCGAGGTCTCCAGGCTGGTGTGCGCCAGCAGGGTCGTGATCAGATCCTGCTGCTCGACGGTGCGGCTCTTGGGCTCGAACACCAGGCGCACCGGCGCGTCCTTGCTCGATTCGTCGCGCACACCGTCAAGCACCGCCAGCAGGCTGGCCTTCAGCTGCAACTGGTCCTGGCTCAGAGCCTTCTTGCCGGTCTTGACCTTGGGGTTGGAGAGCTCCTCGATCTCCTCCAGCACCTTCTGCGAGCTGGTGCCATGCGGCAGCTCGGTGACAACCAGCTGCCATTGGCCGCGCGCCAGGTCCTCGATCTTCCAGCGCGCGCGCAGCTTCAGGCTGCCGCGGCCCGAGCCGTAGGCGGCGCGAATGTCCTCGGCCGAGCTGATCAACTGGCCGCCGCCGGGGAAATCGGGGCCGGGCAGCAGGGTGTACAGCTCGTCGTCCGACAGCTTCTCGTTCTTCAGCAGCGCCACCGCGGCCGCCGCCACCTCGCGCAGATTGTGGCTGGGCACCTCGGTCGCCAGACCCACCGCGATGCCGGAGGCGCCGTTCAGCAGCACGAAGGGCAGGCGCGCCGGCAGCTGGCGCGGCTCCTGGGTCGAGCCGTCGTAGTTGGGCACCAGGTCGACCGTGCCCTCGTCGATCTCGTCCAGCAGCAGGCGCGCGATCGGCGCCAGGCGGGCCTCGGTGTAGCGCATCGCCGCGGCACCGTCGCCGTCGCGGCTGCCGAAATTGCCCTGGCCGTCGATCAACGGGTAGCGCTGGCTGAAGTCCTGCGCCATGCGCACCAGCGCGTCATAGACCGACTGGTCGCCATGCGGATGGAAGCGGCCCAGCACATCGCCGACCACGCGCGCGCCCTTGACCGGTTTGGCCCCCGAGGCGCCGCTCCAGTTCAGGCCCATGCGCTCCATCGAGTAGAGGATGCGGCGCTGCACCGGCTTCTGGCCGTCGCAGACATCGGGCAGGGCCCGGCCCTTGACAACCGACAGCGCGTATTCGAGATAGGCCTGCTGCGCGTAATGCGCCAGGGTCAGGGCATCGCCCGGCTCATCGGCCGGGTTCTGGGCAAACAGGTCGAGGGTGTTCGAGTCGCTGGTCATAAATCAACTGCTATGAATTCGTAAGTGCTGGGCCTGGGCCGGCAGGCTGCGCTGCAGCAGGGCCCAGTAGAGTTCCAGCACCATGTGTACATGGGCCTGGGTTTCGGGGATCGGCGGCATCTGGCCGCCGTGGCGGCGCACCGTGCCCTCGCCGGCGTTCCAGGCCGCCAGGGCCACATCGATGCGGCCGAAGCGCTTGATCAGGCGGGCCAGCAGGCGCGCGCCGGTCTGCACATTGTGGCGGGCGTCCAGCAGGCGCTCCGGGCTGCTGCCGGCCGCCTCGGGCAGGATCTGCATCAGGCCCACCGCGCCGGCCCTGGATACGGCGTCGCGCTGGTAGCCGGACTCGACCGCGATGATGGCCTTCAGCAGCTCGGTGTCGACGCCATGCGCCGCCGCCGCCTCGCGCAGATAGGGCTGCACCGCCTTCACCTCGGGCGCAAACTCCAGCCAGGTCAGGAGGCCCTGGCTGCCATCGGTCTTGCCCGGCACCCGGCCCTGGGCCGCTGCCGGTGTGGCGTCGCTGCCCAGCACCAGGCCGTAGCGGCTGTTCAGCGGCTTGCTGGCGACATGGGCCACGCCCTGGCCGTCGACATAGCCCCAGAGCTCGGCCCGCGCCGGCGCCGCGGCCAGCAGCAGGGCAACAAGAGGAAGCAAGCCCCAGCTCATGCCGGCTCCTGCCCCAGCGCCACACGGGCCTGGTACTCGCGGTCCAGCATCGCCATCACGATCAGGCTGTCATAGCCGTCGACGGCGCCGCTGAGGCGCACGCTCTCGCGCAGCCGCCCCTCCTCGACGAAGCCCTCGCTCTGGTAGAGATGCTGGGCGCGGGTGTTCAGCGCCTTCACATCCAGCCAGAAGCGGTGCGCGCCCAGCTGGGTGAAAGCCAGCTTCTTCAGCTGGCGCACGCAGGCCCGGCCCAGGCCCTGGCCCTTCGGTGCCAGCACGATGCGCTTGAGCTCCACCGAGCGGTGCGGATTGCGGCAGCCCTGCAGGATCACGAAGCCGATCGCGGCCGCCGCCTCGTCCTCGACGATGAAATGGCGCGAGTCGGGAAAACGGATCGCGCCCTCATGCTGGGTGCGTTCCCACAGGGTGATGAAGGGCGCATTGGCGCTGTCCTGCTCGACCGAGACGACGAAGTCCAGGTCCGACAGCATGGTCGGGCGCAGGCTGACGCGTGGGGCGCTCATCGCGACTCGAAGCCTCGCAGCACGGCCACCACGTTGTGGCCGATCGCCTCGGTCGCGTAGCCGCCCTCCTGCAGGAACAGGGTGCGCGGCGCGCCGAAGGCGGCCAGGCGCGCGCCCATCTCGACGAACTCCGGCCGGTCCAGCTTGAAATGCGAGATCGGGTCGCCACCGTAGGTGTCGACGCCCAGCGAGACGATCAGCAGCTCCGGTGCATAGGCCTGCAGCTGCGCCAGCAGCCGGTCCAGCGCCGCGAACCAGGCCTCGTTGCTGCTGCCGGCCGGCAGCGGCTCGTTGGCGTTGAAGCGTAAACCCGTGCCGGCACCGCGCTCGTCGGCATGGCCGAGGAAGAAGGGATATTCGGTTCGCGGATCGCCATGCAGGCTGGCGTAGAACACATCGGCGCGCTCGTAGAAGATCGCCTGCGTGCCGTTGCCATGGTGGTAGTCGACGTCCAGGATCGCGACCCGCGCCAGGCCCGCATCGCGCGCCGCCTGCGCTGCCACCGCGGCGTTGTTGATGAAGCAGTAGCCGCCGAAGAAATCCGCGCCGGCATGGTGGCCCGGCGGGCGGGTCAGCACATAGGCCGCCCTTTCCTCTTCACCGAGCGCGATGTCCAGCCCGGTCAGGCTGGCCTGCGCGCCCCAGTAGGCGGCCTCCCAGCTGCCGGCGGTCAGCGGCGTGCCGCTGTCCATCGAATACAGGCCCATGCGGGCGGCGAAGCTTTGCGGCTCCAGGTCCGAGCGCAGGCTGCGCACCGGCCAGACCGCCGGAAAGGCATCGCCCTCCCCGCCCAGCGCCTGCCATTCGGCATGCGCGCCCTGCACGAAACGCAGATAGGCCGGCGCATGCACGCGCTCCAGCGGCGCGAGGCCGTGATCCACCGGCGTCATGAGGATCTCGCCGAGCGCGGCGGCCTGCACCGCCTTCAGCACATAGTCGGCCCGCGCCGGCACCTCGAAGGCCGGCACCAGCCGCCCGCGGAAGAACTCGTGCGTGGCCGCGTGCAGGGCGTGGCGCTCGTTGTAGACCGTCTTCATCGCGAAGCCGCCTTGCCTTGTTTAGATGTCGATTTCCACCGCGTCGCCGTGGATCTCCATCAGCTCGCGGCGCGAGGCGGCCTCGCCCTTGCCCATCAGCTTGTTGATCGCGTCCACGGTCTGGCCGAAGTCCAGCTCGCCATAGCGCACCGGCGACAGGCGTCGGGTCTCGGGGTTCAGCGTGGTGTCCCACAGCTGCTCGGCGCTCATCTCGCCCAGGCCCTTGAAGCGGCTGATGGTCCATGACCCATCGCGTGCGCCTTCCTTGCGCAGCTTGTCCAGGGTCGCGGTCAGCTCGCCCTCGTCCAGCGCATAGATCTTGGCGGCCGGCTTCTTGCCGCGCGCCGGCGCGTCGACGCGGTACAGCGGCGGGCGGGCGATGAACACATGGCCGGCCTCGACCAGCTTGGGGAAATGGCGAAAGAACAGGGTCAGCAGCAGCACCTGGATATGCGAGCCGTCGACGTCCGCGTCCGACAGGATGCAGATCTTGCCGTAGCGCAGGCCGGAAAGGTCCGGGCTGTCGTTCGGGCCATGCGGATCGACGCCCACCGCCACCGAGATGTCGTGGATCTCGTTGTTCTTGAACAGCAGGTCGCGCTCGACCTCCCAGGTGTTCAGCACCTTGCCGCGCAGCGGCAAGATGGCCTGCGTCTCCTTGTTGCGGCCCATCTTGGCGCTGCCGCCGGCCGAGTCGCCCTCGACCAGGAAGACCTCGTTGTGCAGCAGGTCGCGGCTCTCGCAGTCGGTCAGCTTGCCGGGCAGCACGGCCACGCCGGAGCCCTTGCGCTTCTCGACCTTCTGGCTGGCGCGCTGGCGGGTCTGCGCCTGCTTGATCACCAGCTCGGCCAGTTTCTTGCCGAACTCCACATGCTGGTTCAGCCACAGCTCCAGGCCCGGCTTCACATAGGTGGAGACCAGGCGCAGCGCGTCGCGGCTGTTCAGGCGCTCCTTGGTCTGGCCCTGGAACTGTGGGTCCAGCACCTTGGCCGACAGCACGAAGGAAGCGCGCGAGAACACATCGTCCGGCATCAGCTTGACGCCCTTGGGCAAGAGCGAATGCATCTCGATGAAGCCCTTGATCGCGCCGAACAGGCCGTCCTTCAGGCCGGACTCATGGGTGCCGCCGGCCACCGTCGGGATCAGGTTCACATAGCTCTCACGCATGACCTGACCCTCCTCGGTGAAGGCCACGGCCCAGGCCGCACCCTCGCCCTCGGCGAAGTTCTCGCTCTCGGCCGCGGTCGCGAACTGCTCGCCCTCCAGCAGCGGGATCAGCGGATCGGCCACCAGGGTCTGCATCAGGTAGTCGCGCAGGCCGCCCTTGTAGGACCAGGTCTGCAGGTCGCCGGTCTTCTCGTTCTTCAGGGTGACGATGACGCCCGGCATCAGCACCGCCTTGGAGCGCAGCAGATGGATCAGTTCGCCCTTGGGCAGCTCGGCGCTTTCGAAATACTTGGCGTCGGGCCAGACCCGCACGGTCGTGCCCTGCTTGCGGTCGGCGCTGGTGCCGCCCTTGCGGGTCGTCACCGGTTCGACCACGTCGCCGGCCTCGAAGGCCAGGTTCGCTACCTGGCCCTCGCGCCAGACGGTCACCTCCAGGCGCTTGGCCAGGGCATTGGTCACCGAGACGCCGACGCCGTGCAGGCCGCCCGAGAAGCTGTAGGCGCCGCCCGAGCCCTTGTCGAACTTGCCGCCGGCATGCAGACGGGTGAAGACGATCTCCACCACCGGCACGCCCTCCTCCGGGTGCAGGCCGTAGGGAATGCCGCGGCCGTCGTCGGCCACCGAGACCGAGCCGTCGGCATGCAGGGTCAGGTCGATGCGCTTGCCGAAGCCGGCCAGGGCCTCGTCGGCGGCGTTGTCGATCACCTCCTGGATGATGTGCAGGGGGTTGTCGGTTCGGGTGTACATGCCCGGCCGCTGCTTGACGGGCTCCAGGCCCTTCAGGACGCGGATCGAGCCTTCGCCATAGGTGCTGGGGGTATTGCTTGCTGATGCTGCTTTGGTCGCCATGGGGCGGGATTCTAGGAGGAGGCTCGTCCACCCCATGGCAGCAGAGATATTGAGAATTATTCTCGATTCAAACTGAGGCAAAACTTCGTCTCCAGGCTGGGCCTGGGCCTGGGCCTGCGCCACACCGGCAGCCACCGCGGCGCCAAGGAGGCCGCGCCGCGGCCGCTGCCGGCCTACCAGCTGGTCGACGCGCTGCTGGCCTATGACAGCGGGCCCTGGAGCCTGGCGCTGAATGCCCGCAACCTGGCCAACAAGCGCCATGTCGCCAACTGCGATGGTGGCGGCGACAGCTGCTCGATCGGCGACATGCGCCGGCTGCTGGCAACCCTGAGCCGGCGCTGGCAGAACGGGACGCGGCCGCACAGCGCCCAACGCTGTCGCGCACGACCGGGCCGCACCCGCGGCTCGACTAGCATGCCGGCCGATGAAATTTGCCGCCCCCGCCCTCGCCCTGCTGCTCGCCGGCACCGCCATCGCCCAGGCCCCCGAGGCCGCGCCGCCGGTCTTCCAGGCCGGCCCGGCCGAAAGCCTGGAGTTGCGCGAGGCGCGCTGGTTCGACGGCCGGAAGTTCCGCGCCGGCACCCTGTTCGTGCATGAGGGGCGCTTCGTCGCCGAGGCGCCCGCAGGCGTGGTGCTGCGGCGCCTGGACCTGGCGGGCCGCTTCCTGGTGCCGCCGCTGGCCGAGGCGCACAACCACAATCTGCAGAACGCCTGGGGCTTCGGGCGCTTCGCGCCGCGTTACATCGCCGACGGCGTGTTCTATGCGGCGATGCTGTGCGGCGATCCGCCCACGGTGGCCCCGCTGCGCGAACGCGCCGGCCGGCCGGACATGCCCGATGTCGAGTTCGTCACCACCTGCATCACCTCCTCCGATGGCCATCCGCTGGGCATGCTGCTGAACGACGACGCGCCCGGCGCGCCCAAGCTGCGCTTCGAGGACGTGGCCGACAAGGCCGTGCTGGTGATGGACAGCGAGGCCGACGTGGCCCGCAAATGGCCGCTGGTCGCGGCCCGCCCGGGCCGCCTGATCAAGCTGATCATGAGCTACCACGAGCGGCCGGCGCTGCGCCGCGAGCCGAAGAACCAGGGCCGGCTGGGCGTCAGCGCCGAGGTCGCGGCCGCCATCGTGCGCCATGCGCACAAGAATGGACTGCGGGTCAGCGCCCATGTCGACTCGGCCGCCGACTTCGCCGCCGCGCTGCGCGCCGGCGTCGACCAGATCGCGCATCTGCCCGGCTATTTCTTCCACCATGGCAGCCGCGAAGCGGACTACCTGATCGCCCCCGAGCTGGCGCGCGAGGCCGCGCAGCGCGGCATCCAGGTCGTCACCACCACCGCCGCAAGCGGGCTGTTCGGCGCCGACGCCGCGCTGCTGGCGCGCATCGAGGCCACCCAGCAGCGCAATCTGCGCACCCTGCGCGAGGCCGGCGTGCCGCTGCTGCTGGGCTCGGATGTGTTCTTCGGCACCGCGCTGACCGAGTACCGCCGGCTGCAGCAGCTGGCGGTGTTCGAGCCGGCCGAGCTGCTGCGCCTGGCCACGGTGTCGACGCCGCGCGCGCTGTTCCCCGAGCGGCGCCTGGGCTGCTTCGAGCCCGGCTGCGAGGCCAGCTTCCTGGCGCTGCCGGCCGACCCGCTGCGCGAGCCCGCGGCGCTGGAAAAGCCCACCCTGCGTGTCAAGCAGGGCCGCCTGCTGACGCCGGCCCCGGCCCCCGCAGCCCCTTAAGCCCACGCCGGCAGATCGGGATCAAACTGGCTACAGTCGCCCGCATGCATACCCCCGCCGCCGCCCCAACCCCCTTGTCGATGAAACAGGTGCTGCTGTGCGGCGCCCTGATCGTCACCCTGTCGATGGGCATACGCCATGGCTTCGGCCTGTGGCTGCAGCCGATCACGATGGACCGGGGCTGGACACGCGAGACCTTCGCCTTCGCGCTGGCGATCCAGAACATCGCCTGGGGCGCGGCCGGGCCCTTCGCCGGCATGCTGGCGGACCGCTTCGGCGCCTTCAAGGTGATCGTCGTCGGCGGCCTGCTCTATGCGCTGGGCCTGGTGCTGATGGCCCTGTCCACCTCGGGCCTGGCCTTCACCGGCAGCGCCGGCCTCTTGATCGGCATGGCGCAGTCGGGCACCACCTATGCGGTGATCTACGGCGTGATCGCACGCAATGTCTCGGCCGAGAAGCGTAGCTGGGCCATGGGCGTGGCGGCCGCGGCTGGCAGTTTCGGGCAGTTCCTGATGGTGCCGGTGGAGAACTGGCTGATCTCCGGCACCGGCTGGCAGAACGCGCTGTTCGTGCTGTCGATCGCGGCCCTCTTGATCCTGCCACTGGCCTTCGGCCTGCGCGAGCCGGCCAGGGCCGCCGTGGCCAGCGCGCATCACCAGAGCATCGGCCAGGCGCTGCGCGAGGCCTTCGGCTACCGCAGCTTCCAGCTGCTGATGGCCGGCTACTTCGTCTGCGGCTTCCAGGTGGTGTTCATCGGCGTGCACATGCCCAGCTACCTGAAGGACCATGGCCTGTCGCCGCAGGTCGCGACCTATGCGCTGGCGCTGATCGGGCTGTTCAATGTCTTCGGCACCTATGCGGCCGGCACCCTGGGCCAGAAGCTGCCCAAGCGCTACCTGCTGTCGGGCATCTACGCGCTGCGCTCGGTGGCGATCGTGATCTTCCTGAACGTGCCGCTGACGCCGACAAGCGTCTACATCTTCTCGGCCGTGATGGGCCTGCTGTGGCTGTCCACCGTGCCGCCGACCAATGCGGTGGTGGCGCAGATCTTCGGCGTGCAGCATATGTCGATGCTGGGCGGCTTCGTGTTCTTCAGCCACCAGATCGGCAGCTTCCTGGGCGTCTGGTTGGGCGGCAAGCTCTACGACGCCAGCGGCAGCTACGACATCGTCTGGTGGCTGGCAGTGGCGCTGGGCGTCGCCGCCGCGCTCGTCAACCTGCCGGTGCGCGAGCATGCGATCGCCCGCCCCGTGCCGGCCGCGGCCTGAGCGATGATGAAGCCCGCCGCCTGGCGCCGTCTGCTGGTCTGGGCCGTCGCGGCCCTGGTGCTGGCCGGCGTGTTCCTGGCCTATACCCAACCGGCCCTGATGCAGCAGCTCTCGGAACAGCTCTGGTCCTGCTTCTGAACCTTCACGGCACAATCGCGCTCCAAACAACAGGGAGCGTGAACGAATGAAGGTGATCGTGATCACCGGGGCCTCGGACGGCATCGGGGCTGAACTGGCGCGCCAATGGGCGCAGCGCGACGGCGGCGGCGCCGCGCTGGTGCTGGGCGCGCGCGGCCTGGACAAGCTGCAGGCGGTGGCGGCGCAATGCGAGGCGCTGGGCGCCCAGGTGCTGGCGCTGCGCTGCGACGTCGAGCAGCAGCATGACTGCAGCACCCTGATCGACGCCGCGGTCGCGCGCTTCGGCCGGCTCGACGTGCTGGTCAACAACGCCGGCATCTCGGCCCATGCAATGCTGGACGAGGTGGACGACCTGGCCTGGTACGAACGCCTGATGCGCATCAATTTCTGGGGCAGCGTCTGGACCACCCATGCCGCGCTGCCGCATCTGAAGGCCAGCCATGGCCGGCTGGTCGCGGTCTCCAGCCTCGCCGGCCTGATCGGTATTCCCGGCCGCACCGCCTACAGCAGCAGCAAATTCGCGATGGGCGGCTTCTTCGAGGCCCTGCGCGGCGAGCTGGCGGCAGACGGGGTCAGCGTCACCGTGGCCTTTCCGGGCGTGGTCGACACCCAGATCCGCTACCGCGGCCTGAACGCCAGGGGCGAACCGCTGGGCCGCAGCGCGATGGACGAGCGCGGCGCGATGACGGTGCAGACCTGCGCGCGGCTGATCCTGGAAGGCTGCCTGGCGCGCCGGCGCGAGATCGTGATGACGGCCAAGGGCCGGCTGGGCCGCTGGCTCAAGCTGCTGGCCCCGGGCCTGGTGGACCGCATGGCGCTGGCCGCGATGAAGAAGGACGAGCGCCCGCGATGAACGGCAGCAGCGAGCGCCCCTCCCCCTGGCTGCTGCGCTGGCCGCAGGCCTGCCCAAGCGGCGCCAGCGCGCTGGACCTGGCCTGCGGCAGCGGGCGTCATCTGCGCCATCTGGCCGCGCTGGGCATGCGGGTCACCGGCGTGGACCGCGACGCCGCCGCGCTGGCGCCGCTGGCGGGCTTGGCCGAAACCCTGCTGGCCGACATCGAGGCCGGCCCCTGGCCGCTGCCGGGCCGGCGCTTCGACCTGGTGCTGGTCACCAACTACCTGTGGCGCCCGTTGCTGCCCGCCATCGTCGACGCGGTGGCGCCGGGCGGCTGGCTGATCTACGAGACCTTTGCCGACGGCCAGCAGAGCATCGGCCGGCCGGCCCGCGCCGAGTTCCTGCTGCAACCGGGCGAGCTGCTGGCGGCCTGCCGCGGCCTGCGCGTGGTGGCCTACGAGGACGGCTTCCTGGAAGGCGGCCCCGCGGTCAACCCGCGTTATGTCCAGCGCGTTGCTGCGGTTCGCGAAATGGCTCCGCCCCCCGGGGTTTACCAGCGCTACAGCCTGGCCTAAGGAAACTCGTCCGGCCGCTGAGTAGAATCGCGCGATTACGAGGAATCCTCTCATGACACCGATTGTTGGCAGCATCGTCGCGCTTGTGACGCCGATGCAGGAAGACGGCAGCGTCGATTACGCCGCGCTGCGCAGCTTGATTGACTGGCATATCGCCGAAGGCACCGATTGCATCGGCGTGGTCGGCACCACCGGCGAATCGCCGACCGTGGATGTCGAGGAGCATTGCGAGATCATCCGCGTCGCGGTCGAGCATGCCGCGGGCCGCGTGCCCATCATGGCCGGTACCGGCGGTAACTCCACCGCCGAGGCCATCAACCTGAGCCGCTATGCCAAGAAGGTCGGCGCCGACTGCACCTTGTCGGTCGTGCCCTACTACAACAAGCCCAGCCAGGAAGGCATCTACCAGCACTTCAAGGCGATCGCCGAGGCGGTCGACATCCCGATGATGCTGTACAACGTGCCGGGCCGCACCGTCGCCGATATGGCGCCGGAGACCGCGCTGCGCTGTGCGCCGCTGCCGGGCGTGTTCGGCATCAAGGAAGCCAGCGGCAATATCGAACGCGCCGCCTTCCTGATCAAGAACGCCCCCAAGAGCTTCTCGATCTATTCCGGCGACGATGGCACCGCCATCGCGCTGATGCTGCTGGGCGGCCATGGCAATGTGAGCGTCACCGCCAACGTGGCGCCGCGCGCGATGCATGAGCTGTGCAAGGCCGCGCTGGCCGGCAACATCCAGGAAGCCCGCCGCATCCATTTCCAGCTGCTGTCCCTGCACAAGCAGCTGTTCTGCGAACCCAGCCCGGCGCCGACCAAGTGGGCGCTGGAGAAGCTGGGCCGCTGCAAGAGCCACCTGCGCCTGCCGATCACGCCGCTGACCGCCGCCGGCCAGGCCAGCGTCGCCCAGGCCCTGCAGGAAGCCGGGCTGGTCTGAACCCGCCCTACTGCGCCATCCACCCAACCCCTTGAGACCAGGCCGGGGCCTAGCCCCCACGACCTTCGGAGATGTCTAGCGTGATCCGTTCCTTTTCCTTCGCGCCCACGGCGCAGCGCCTGGCCTGTGCGGCCCTGATCGCCTCGCTGGCCGCCTGCAGCAGCTTCGACGGCACCCTCAGCTCCGACAAGGTCGACTACCGCACCCAGGCCCGCCAGACCACCGGTCTGGATGTGCCGCCGGACCTGACCCAGCTGGCACGCGACAGCCGCTCGCAGGTGCAGGGCGGCTCGATCAGCGCCTCGGCGCTGCAGCAGACCCAGACCGGTGGCGCCCAGCGCCCGGCCGCCACCGGCACCCCGGTCGCGGTGGCCAACGCCGGCGACGTCAGCCTGCAGCGCAGCGGCGACACCCGCTGGCTGCACACCAGCCAGACGCCCGAACAGCTGTGGCCCACGCTGCGCACCTTCTGGCAGGAACGCGGCCTGGAACTGGTCAAGGACGACCCGACCGTCGGCGTGATGGAAACCAACTGGGCCGAGAACCGCGCCCGCCTGCCGCAGGACATCATCCGCCAGACCATCGGCAAGGTGTTCGATTCGGTCTACTCGACCGGCGAACGCGACATGTACCGCACCCGCCTCGAGCGCTCGCCCAGCGGCGGCACCGACATCTACATCGTGCACCGCGGCATGATCGAGGTCTACACCACCAGCCAGCGCGAACAGACCGCCTGGCAGCCACGCCCCTCGGAAGCGACGCTGGAAGGCGAAATGCTGTCGCGCCTGCTGCTGAAGCTGGGCGGCAAGGAAGACGCCGCCAAGGCCATCGTCGCCTCCAGCGACGGCAAGGCCGCGCCGGTGGCCGTGCCCTCGTCGGAACTGCCGGCCTCGTCGCGCGGCGGCGCCCGCAACCGCCCGCTGAGCGAGGTGCCGGACAGCCTGCAGGTCAACGAGGGCTTCGAGCGCGCCTGGCGCCGCGTCGGTCAATCGCTGGACCGCCATGGCTTCACGATCGAGGACCGCGACCGCAATCAGGGCCTGTTCTACCTGCGCTATGCCGATCCGACCCAGGTCGGCAAGGAAGAGCCGAACTTCTTCCAGCGCCTGTTCAAGGGCGAGCAGGCCATCACGGCGAACCGCTACCGCGTCTCGGTCAAGGCCGAGGGCGAGCGCAGCACGGTCAAGGTGCTGGACACCAAGGGCCAGCAGCAGACCGACGAGAACGCCAAGCGTATCCTCAACCTGCTGATGGACGATCTGCGCTGATCGGGACGGGGTGTCGCCAGACGCCTCACCCCGCCACCGCAACGCCGCCCGCGCGACCGCCGGCGGCGTTTTTTTTCGGAGTTAGGCACGATGCGTTTTTGCAGCCTGGGCAGCGGCAGCGCCGGCAATGCCAGCCTCGTCGAAGCCAGCCAGGGCATCACCAGCACCCTGCTGCTGGTCGACTGCGGCTTCAGTCAGCGCGAACTGCTGCGCCGCCTGGCGCGCGCCGGCCTGGGCATCGAGGCGCTGAACGGCGTCTTCATCACGCATGAGCATGGCGACCATGTCGGCTGCGCGCTGGGCCTGTGCCAGCGCTACCGCATCCCGCTGTGGACCAGCCGCGGCACCTGGCGCGCGATCAGCCACCGCCCCGGGGCCGAGAACTTCGACAAAGAGGCCCTGCTGCATCTGGTGCGCGACGGCGAGGTGGTCGAGCTCGGCGACCTGCGCCTGCACCCCTTCGCGGTGCCGCATGACGCGGCCGAGCCGCTGCAGCTGATCTGCGAGGACGGCCGGCACCGCCTGGGCCTGCTGACCGATGTCGGCAGCGCGCCGGCCGCGCTGATCGAGCGCCTGTGCGGGCTGGACGGATTGCTGCTGGAATGCAACCACGACGAGGAGATGCTGAGGAACGGCCCCTACCCGGCCAGCCTGAAGCGCCGCATCCTCGGCAGCCATGGCCATCTGTCGAATGCGCTGGCGGCCGAGATCCTGGCGCAATGCGGCCATGCCGACCTGCAATGGGTGGCGGCGGCGCACTTGAGCGAGCGCAACAACCTGCCGGCGCTGGCCTTCCGCGCGCTGGCCGATGCCCTGGGCGACAGCGCGCCCGAACGCATATTGGTGGCCGACCAGTTACTGGGTTTGGGCTGGCAGGTCCTGCGCTGAGGCGACTGGAGAATCCACCCTAATACCGGCACCGAAGGCAGGGGTATCAGGATTTGATGACGGCACAAAAACAAAAGCCGTCCGGCCTGTAGGCCGGACGGCTTTCGCCGTGATCGGAGGAACCCGATTACTTGCTGGCGGCTTCCGAAGCGGGAGCGGCAGCCGGAGCCGAAGCGTCGGCGGCGGGAGCCGAAGCGGCTTCCGAAGCAGCGGGAGCGGGAGCAGCAACAGGAGCGGGCTCAGCGGCGGGAGCCGGAGCGGCCTCTTCCTTCTTGCCGCAAGCGGCCAGAGCAACAGCAGCCAACAGGGAAGCCAACAGGATCGACTTTTTCATAGGTGTCCTCAGATAGACGAAGATTCAATTACCGGTAATTCATGGAGCCCCACCTCCCGATCGATCACTGACTAATCGTTGGGGTGCCCCAGCAGTACAAGACGCGGAAACCTCGAGCGCTTCCCTCGCCTAGCCGAATATTGTATCCGCAAGCGGGGAAACTCCTTACAGGCCCAGTGCGCTGGCCGGAAAGGATTCGCTGGATCGTTGCCAAACTGCATCAAACCACTCGCGCGCGGCGATTTCGTCCGCTGTGCGCACGGAATAGGCGGCGCGCCATTGCGCCGCATCCAGCAGGCGCAGCGAGAACAGCCCGGGCGCCAGCAGCATGCCCACCGGCCCGCCGCTGCCCAGCTCCTCGCGCTGGTATTCGGCCGCGGCCACCACATGGTCCCAGCTGCGCCGCCAGTCGACGAAGCGCGGATGCAGGCGGCGCAGATCGTCGTACTGCGCGGCCAGCAGGCGCAGCTTGCGATGCGGCAGGGCCCATTGCTTCAGCGTCGCCAGCACCTCGGGCTCGCCCAGCGGCCAGGCGGCGAAATCCGCGTCCATCGCCCACAGCTCGCGACAGCCCTGGGTCGCGGCCAGCTGCAGCGCCTCGCGCAGCGTCTGCTGATAGGCCTCGCGGCCGGTGATGATGCCCTCTTCCAGCATGCGTTTCACTCCATCTCGGCCTGCAGCCAGCCGTCCTCGGTCCATTGATCCAGCAGCTCGCGGGCGCCGTCCGACAGCTGCGCCACCTGGGCCCCGCTCAGGCGGCGCGTGTCGGCCAGTTGCCGCATCAGTTTGGCATCGCGGCCGCCGGCGCGGAAGGACTCGCCGTTCAGGAACACATGGGCGCGGTCATACATCATGCGGCTGCGCGCATCCAGCCGCGCGCCCACGCCCTCGGGCAGAGGCTCGCCGATCTGGAAGAAGACCTTGGGCTTGGGCTCGGTCAGCGCCTCGCCCAGGGCCCGCTCCAGCGCCAGCGGCTCCCTCAGCGCGCGCTCGGCCGCCTTGCGGGCGAACTCGACCAGGGCCTCCGGCACCAGGCCCGGCGTCGCGGTGGCGGCCTGGCGCGGGTCGACATACATGCGGTTGCCGCGTGGCTCCTCGTCGCTCAGGCGCGGCAGCAGCTCGCGCGCCAGCTCGGCCTGCCAGGGCGAGCGGAAGCCCACCGAGCAGGTCATGCAGTCGCCGCCCAGCGCCACGCCGTCATGGGCCCAGCCCGGCGGCAGATAGAGCATGTCGCCCGGCTCCAGCACGAACTCCTGCTCCGGCGCGAAGTTGGCGATGATCTTCAACGGCACGTCGTCACGCAGCACCGCATCCTTCTGCGCCGCGATGCGCCAGCGCCGCCGGCCCTGCACCTGGATCAGGAACACATCGTAGGAATCGAAATGCGGGCCGACGCCGCCGCCGTCGGTGGCGTAGGAGATCATCAGATCGTCCAGCCGCGCCTCCGGCACGAAGCGAAAGCGGCTCAGGAGCTCATGCGCCGCCGGCAGATGCAGGTCCAGCCCCTGCACCAGCAGGGTCCAGCCCGGCTTGGCGAAGGGCGGCAGCTTGGCCACCGGCCCCTGGCGCAGAGCCCAGCGGCCGTCGAAGGCCGTCACCAGGCGCGACTCGACATCCTCACTGGCGGCCAGCTCGGCCAGCTGCTTGCGGGTCGCGGGCGGCTCGATGCCCGGCAGGGCCTGGCGCACCAGCAGCGGCTTCTTCTGCCAATGCCGGCGCATGAATTGTTCGGGGGATTGGCCGCCGAGCAGCGGCGTGGAGCGTGCAATGTCGATCATGATGGCCGGCATTGTCCGTTATGCGATCATCGCCCCATGCTAATCACTTCCCCCTGCGTCATCTCCCTGAGTTGGAGACTCGAGGACGCCCAGGGCCAGCTGATCGACGAGCTGGCAGAACCGATGGAATTCTTCTATGGTGGCGACGATCTGTTCGCCAAGGTCGAACAGGCGCTGGCCGGCCAGGAGATCGGCTTCGAGATCAGCCTGGCGCTGGATCCCGAGGAGGCCTTCGGCGACTACGACGCCAACCTGGTCTGTTTTGAGAGCCGCGCGGTGCTGCCGGAGAACGTCTCCGAGGGCATGCAGTTCGAGGGCCTGCCCGAGGGCGCGGCCAGCGAGAACATGCCGGCCGACATCGTCTACACCGTCACCGAGGTCTACCCCGAGCATGTGGTGCTGGACGGCAACCACCCGCTGGCAGGTGTCGGCCTGCGCATGCATATCCGCGTGCGCGACGTGCGCGAGGCCACCGAGGAGGAAATCCGCGAGGGCAGCGTCGGCGAGACCGTGTTCAGCGTCGTGACCGGCGCGCCGCCGGACGAACCGCTGCACTGAGCCCCTGTCGACCGCCGCCGGCTTCGATGGACAGCCGGCGCGGTCCGCGACTACCATCCGCGCAGGGAGGCGCCCCCGCCGGCGCCGCTGTGCAGAGGAAGGAGTCGAGGATGCACAGGACCGTCACGCCGGCCATGCTCGAAACCTGGCAGAGTCTCGCGAATCGCGTGGCCGCCGCGGCCCAGGTGCCGGCCGCCCTCGTCATGCGGGTCTGGCCCGAGCAGATCGAGGTGCTGATCTCCAGCCTCGGCCATGACAACCCCTACGAGGAACATGAGAAGGCCGACCTCGGCACCGGCCTCTACTGCGAGACGGTGATGTACACGCGCCAGCCGCTGCTGGTCCCGGATGCGCTGAGCGACCCGGACTGGGCCACCAACCCCGACGTCAAGCTGAACATGATCAGCTATCTCGGCGTGCCCCTGGTCTGGCCGGACGACAGCATCTTCGGCACCGTCTGCGTGCTCGACCGCAAACCGCGCCATTTCGATGCCGCCACGCTGAAGCTGCTGCAGGCGCTGAAGATCCTGATCGAGGAGGA
Source organism: Roseateles sp. DAIF2 (assembly GCF_015624425.1). Taxonomy (NCBI): domain Bacteria; kingdom Pseudomonadati; phylum Pseudomonadota; class Betaproteobacteria; order Burkholderiales; family Sphaerotilaceae; genus Roseateles; species Roseateles sp. DAIF2. The sequence continues at coordinate 3,633,713 of NZ_CP049919.1, forward strand.
CTTCGAGGCGCTGGACGCCGGCCGGTCGGAACCGCAGCCGGGCCGCCAGGGGCCGCATTGGGACTTCTTCGAACGCTGCATCGCCGAGCTCCAGCTCGGCGGGCCGGGCCCGACCACGCATTAGCCCCGCGGCCCGCGCCATCGATACCGAAAGCGGCCATGCTGCAGCGCGCCCAGAGCCCGAACCCCCATGTGCCGGCCGCCTACCTGGGCAAGTGGCGGGCCTGGCTGCAGCAGCTGTGCGAGGCCTTCGACGCCGAGATGGTGATCGTCTCGCGCCTGCAGGAGGAGCGGCTGGTCCCCGTGCTCGAGAGCGGCTGCACGACGCTGGAGCAGCTGCCCTTTCTGCGCGAGGCCGCCGGCCACCTGGGGCGCCAGGCGATCGCGATGCGCGCTTTGGTGCAGCTCGACGAGAGCGATGGCCATGGCGTCGGCGTGCCGCTGTGCTGGCCGGACCGCGCGGTGTTCGGCAGCCTGGCCCTGTTCGTGCATCGCGCGCGCTTGCGGCGACCGGGCCAGCTGCGGCTGGTCGAGATGGCGCGCCAGCTGTTCGAGGCCGATTTCCGCACCCTGCATTTCGTGCGCGCGATCGACGAGCACAAGAACCTGCTCGAGACCCGCATCGGCGAGCGCACCCAGGCGCTCAGTGAGCTGAACCTGCGCCTCGAGCATGAGCTGCGGCTGAGCCAGCGCACCGCCCAGGTGCTGAAGCAGCTGGTGATCGGCGTGCCCGGCAGCGGCGGGCAGAGCTACTTCCGCCAGCTGGTGTGCGAACTGGCGCGGCTGCTGGGCGCCGAGCATGCCTTCGTCGCCCTGCTCGATCCACAGCAGCCGCAGCGGGCGCGCACGATCGCCTGCTACAGCGGCGAGGCCTGGCGCGACAAGTTCGAGTACGAGCCGGAGCAGACCCCCTGCGCCCAGGTGCTGCAGCGCATGGCGGTGTTCGGCGCGCGCGCGCTGGCGCAGGACTTTCCCGCCACCGCCGCTCAGACCGGCCTGCCGGCCGAGAGCTACCTGGGAGCGCCGCTGCTCGACGAGACCGGCCGCGCCGTCGGCGTGCTGGCCGCGCTGGGCGGCCCGGCGCTGCTGGAGGCCCATCTGGCACACGAGATCATGGAGCTGCTGGCCGCGCGCACCGGCACCGAGATCCGCCGCATGCGCGCCGAGGACGAGCTGCGCCACATGGCCTTGCAGGACGAGCTGACCGGCCTGCCGAACCGCAACAACTTCAAGGACCGGCTCAGCCAGGCGATCGCCCAGGCCCAGCGCAACGGCACACGCCTGGCCCTGCTGTTCATCGACCTCGACAACTTCAAGACCATCAACGACAGCCTGGGCCACGATGTCGGCGATGCGGTGCTGGTGCAGATCGCGCAGACCCTGCAGGCCTGCATGCGCGATATGGACACGATCGCGCGCCTGGGCGGCGACGAGTTCGCCGCGCTGCTGCCCGGGGTCGACTCGCTGCAGATCGACGCGGTCTGCCGGCGCATCATGCAGGCGCTGCGCCTGCCCCTGGTCTGCCAGGGCTATGAGCTGTTCGTCTCGGCCAGCATCGGCTGCTGCCTCTATCCGGAGGACGGCCTGGACCAGGGCAATCTGACGCGGGCGGCCGACGCCGCGATGTACCGGGCCAAGGCCCTGGGCAAGAACCAGCTGCAGTTCTATGCGCTGGACATCAAGCAGGCGATCCAGCGCGACCTGGCGGTCGGCAACCAGCTGCGCAAGGCGATCCGCGACCGGCGCCTGCACCTGGCCTACCAGCCCAAGGTGCGGCTGGACGACGGCAGCCTGGCCGGCGCCGAGGCGCTGTGCCGCTGGACCGACGAGGAGCTCGGCCGCGTCTCGCCGGCCGAATTCATCCCGATCGCCGAGCGCTCCGGCGTGGTGGCCGACCTGGGCGCCCAGGTGATCGAACTGGCCGTGGCCGATATGGTGGCCTGGCGCGCGCAGGGGCTGGCCGTGCCGGTCGTCGCCGTCAATGTCTCGGCCAAACAGCTCCAGATGGCCGGCTTCGCGGCCTGGCTGGACGAGCTGCTGCGCCGCCAGGCGCTGCCCGCCGACCGGCTGCTGCTGGAGCTGACCGAGGGCGTGCTGATGGAGCGCAATGACGCCAATCAGCAGATGCTGGCCGATCTGGTCGAGCGGGGTTTTCGCATCAGCGTCGACGACTTCGGCACCGGCTATTCCTCGCTGGCCTATCTGAAACGCATGCCGATCAGCGAGATCAAGATCGACCGCAGCTTCGTCAGCCATATCGCCGAGGACCAGGGCGACCAGGCGATCGCCGCCGCCATCCTGACCCTGGCCCACACGCTCAAGCTGCGGGTGGTGGCCGAGGGCGTCGAGGACCGTTCGCAGCTGCATGCGCTGCGGGCGCTGGATTGCGACATGGCTCAGGGTTACTTCTTCCACCGGCCGCTGGAGCCGGCGGCCTTCCGCGCGCTGCTGGCGCGCCATTGTGCGCAGCGCGAGCCGCGCAAAACACAAGACGGGCGCGCTGTCCATCTCCTGATCTAGGGATTCCGCGCTACCAGAACTGATAGGCGACGCCGGCAGGCTTGGCCGCCTAGCATGGACCGCAGCAGCAGTTCATCCGCCCCTGGAGCCCCGCGTGGCGCAAAGGGGCTGCGCTCAGAGAAATCATGCAGAGAGAACAGCAACGCCGTCACAGGCGCGCCCCTGGCGTGGCCGGTCGCGTTGAAGGCTACAGCCGGATCGCCACCGCGGGCCGGCTGCAGGGAGTGCCGGCCTTGCCTCTCACACGGATGAGGCCGGATTTTGTCGGGGTATCCCTCGCATATCCATCGAAAGAGCCACTATCCATGAACTCGAAACTGCAATGCGCCCTACGCCTGACCTTGCTTGCTTTCGTCAGCGGCGCGAGCTGCCAGGCCATGGCTGCTGATCGCGTGAATCTTGACGACCCGCAGCAGGCCGCGGCACGCGCCCTGCTGACCCCCAACGCGGCCGCCTCCGGTGCCGCGGCCCTGGGCCTGACGGCCGATGAGCTCAAGCCCCTGCGCAGCCAGAAGTTCCCCAATGGCCGGGTCGTGACCCGGCATCAGCAGTACTACCAGGGCGTGCCCATCTGGGGCGAGGGGGTGGTGGAAAGCCGCACGGGCGACACCGGTCCTTCGCACTTCAGCGGCAGCCTGCTGGCCAATGTGAACCAGGATCTGGCCAGCACCAGCCCCAGCCTGAGCCAGCACAGCGCCTTGTCGCGGGCCAAGGGCCTGGCCAAGGCCATCGCCACCAGCAATGACCAGGCCAAGCTCTATGTGCGGCTCAACGAGCAGGGCAAGGCCCAGCTCTTCTATCTGGTGTCCTTCCTGATCGAAGGCGGCTCGGAGCCCAGCCGTCCGCACTTCATGATCGATGCCAACAGCGGCGCGGTGCTGCAGCGCTGGGAGGGTCTGAACCATCGCGATGCCACCGGCCCTGGCGGCAATACCAAGATCGGCCGCTACGACTACGGCACCCAGTACCCGGCCCTGCAGGTGACCGACGACTGCCAGATGAACAGCGGCAATGTCATCACGGTCAATCTGAACGGCGGCACCAGCGGCAGCACCCCCTACAAGTTCACCTGCCCGCGCAACGAGTACAAGCTGACCAATGGCGCCTACTCGCCGCTCAACGACGCGCATTTCTTCGGCAATGTGGTCTTCAATATGTACCGGGACTGGCTGGGCCTGCGCCCGCTCACCAACACCCTGTACATGAAGGTGCATTACGGCAGCAACTATGAAAACGCCTTCTGGGACGGCCAGGCCATGAGCTTTGGCGACGGCGGGTCGCGCTTCCATCCGCTGGTCTCGCTGGATGTGTCGGCCCACGAGGTCAGCCATGGCTTCACCGAGCAGAACTCGGGCCTGGTCTACTCCGGCCAGTCGGGCGGCATCAACGAGGCCTTCTCCGACATGGCCGGCGAAGCGGCCGAGTTCTATGCCCGCGGCAGCAATGACTGGCTGGTGGGGGCCGACATCTTCAAGGCCACCGGCGCCCTGCGCTACTTTGCCGATCCCACGCGCGACGGCCGCTCCATCGGCCATGCCTCCAACTACAGCGCCGGCATGGACGTGCACTACTCCAGCGGCGTGTACAACAAGGCCTTCCATCTACTGGCCACCAGCAGCGGCTGGACCACGCGCAAGGCCTTCGAGGTGATGGCCGATGCCAATCGCCTCTACTGGACGGCCAGCAGCACCTTCAACCAGGCCGCCTGCGGGGTCGAGAAGGCGGCGGGCGACCGCGGCTACACGGTGGCCGACGTGACCCGGGCCTTCGCCGCGGTGGGCGTGAGCTGCAGCGGCACCACGCCGCCGCCGGTGTCGGTGGTGCTGAGCAACGGCGTGCGCGTGACGGGCATCACCCTGGCGCGGGGGGCGACCAAGCTCTACAGCATCGCCGTGCCCGCCGGCCGCCCGAGCCTGAGATTCACCCTCTCGGGCGGCACGGGCGATGGCGACATCTATGTGAAGCGCGGCGAGGCGCCCACCACCTCGTCCTACGACCAGCGCTCCATCGGCAATACCAATGCCGAGACCATCACCATCTCCGCCCCTGTGGCCGGCACCTACTACCTGCTGCTGAGCGCCTACAGCGCCGTGAACGCGACCAGCCTGGTCGCCAACCACTGAGCCCCACCCAGTGAACCGGTGCAAGGGGCCTGCCCCTTGCACATATCAATCCGGGCGCGAGCGGCCGAGCTCGCTCGCGCCTCATCACATCTTCTGGAGAAACTCCATGCGACAACTGATGACGCGCCTCGCCCTCTGCGCGGGCCTGGCCCTGTTCGGCAGCCCGGCCCTGGCGGGCGAGAAGGTCTGGATCAGCCTGGGCGACGCGGCCCTGGGGCTGCTGAAGAAGCACAGCGCCAGCAGCCAGCCGGTGGCGAGCGCCAAGGCACTCCTGCCGCCCCAGCAGCTCGGCACCAACCAGATCGCCGCGACCGAGGAAAACATCCACCTGATCGAGGTGGATATGGACCTGCTGGGGGCGCTGAGTCACTCGGTGCATGAGGAGCTGCGCCGCTGCGGCGGCTATATGTACCACGCCAGCAAGGCCGCCGGCCTGGCCACCCTGAAGCGCCACAGCGAACCCGCGCTGCGCCCGGCGCTGGCCTCCACCGTGCCCAGCTATGTGATCGACCAGCAGGCCACGGTGACGCCCCTGCTGAGCCAGATGCAGGCCAGCAACATCGGCCAGACCATCGTGGACCTCTCCGGCTTCACCAACCGCTACTACACCAGCAACGCCGGCGTGAATGCCTCGAACTGGCTCAAGCAGCGCTGGACCACCCTGGCGGCCGGACGCCCCCACATCAGCGTCAGCCAGTTCAGCCATCCCAACTGGCCGCAGAAGTCCGTCATCGCCACCATCCAGGGCAGCGACAACGCCGCCGAGCATGTGGTGATGGGCGCCCATCTGGATTCCATCCACAAGGCCGGCACCAACGAGAGCACCATCGCCCCGGGCGCCGATGACGACGCCTCCGGCGTGGCCAGCCTCAGCGAGGTGCTGCGCGTGCTGGCCGCCAGCAACTACCAGCCGCGCCGCACCATCAAGCTGATGGCCTATGCAGCCGAGGAAGTGGGCCTGCGCGGCTCGCAGGAAATTGCCCGCAGCTTTGCTGCCAGCAACACCAATGTGGTGGGCGTGCTGCAGCTGGACATGACCAACTACAAGGGCGCGGCCAACGACATCTACATCTTCACCGACTACACCGACGCCGGCCAGAACCAGTTCCTCACGCGCCTGATCCAGACCTATCTGCCCAGCCTGAGGATCGGCACCGACCGCTGCGGCTATGCCTGCTCCGACCATGCCTCCTGGACCGCCCAGGGCTATGCGGCCAGCATGCCGTTCGAGGCCTCATTCAGCGCCAGCAATCCGCACATCCACACCAGCAACGACACCTATGCCAACAGCGGCAACCAGGCCGAACATGCGCTCAAGTTCTCCCGCATGGCACTGGCCTACGCGGTGGAGCTGGGCAGCGACGGCCCCGGCGTGCCGCCGGTCGACAAGACCGAAACCTTCAACGGCAGCCTCAGCCTGAACCAGACGCGCAGCTTCGGCCCGTTCAAGGCGGCGGCCGGCAGCAGCTTCAAGGCCAGCACCACCGGCAGCGGCGACATCGATCTGTATGCGCGGCGCGGCGCCACGCCCAGCACCAGCCTGTACGACTGCAAGTCCGACGGCCCCAGCGCCGCCGAGACCTGCACCCTCAGCATCACGGCCAATGGCGATGTCTACGTGCTCTTGAAGGGCTATAGCGCGGGCAGCTACCAGCTCACGGTGACCTACCGGCCGCAGTAGCCGGTGACGACGGGCTTGGCCGAGCTTGTCAGGCCTTGCCCGTCGAGCCGAAACCGCCCTCGCCGCGCGCCGAGGCGTCCTCGAAGGACTCGACGCGGCGGAACGCCGCCTGCACCACCGGCACCAGCACCAGCTGGGCGATGCGCTCCATCGGCTCGATCACGAAGGTGGTGCTGCCGCGGTTCCAGCAGCTGACCATCAGCTGGCCCTGGTAGTCCGAGTCGATCAGCCCGACCAGATTGCCCAGCACGATGCCATGCTTGTGACCCAGGCCCGAGCGCGGCAGGATCAGCGCCGCCATGCCGGGGTCGTTGATATGGATCGCGAGACCCGTGGGGATCAGGGTGGTCTGGCCGGGCTCCAAGGTGACGGCCGCGTCCAGGCAGGCGCGCAGGTCCAGGCCGGCGGCGCCGGGGGTCGCATAGGCGGGCAGTTGCTCGGCCATGCGGGTATCGAGCACTTTCAGGTCGACGAGGGTCGTGGTCATGGGGTCGTTGTCTTCTTGGTGATGCGTGCGGCGATCTCGCGCACCAGTTCGCGCGCGAGGCTCAGCTTGTCGCCGTTCGGGATGGCGCGCTCGCCCTTGGCATCGACCAGCAGCAGCGCGTTGTCGTCGCGGCCGAAGGTGGCCGGCCCCAGATTGCCGACGATCAGCGGCACGCCCTTCTTGGCGAGCTTGGCGCGCGCATGCTGGGCCAGGTCCTGGCTCTCGGCCGCGAAGCCGACGCAGAAGGTCTTGCTCTGGTCCACCGCGGCCGCGACGGCGGCCAGGATGTCGGGGTTCTCGGTCAGCTCGAACAGCGGCGCGGCCTTCTGGCCATCCTGCTTCTTGATCTTGTGCTCGTTCATCTGCGCCGGCCGCCAGTCGGCCACCGCCGCGGTGGCGACGACGATGTCCTGCGCGGCGGCCTGGGGCAGCACCGCGTCATACATCTGCTGCGCGGTCTGCACATCGATGCGGCGCTGCACGCCGCGCGGCGTCGGCAGATGCACCGGGCCGGCCACCAGGGTCACCTGGGCACCGGCCTCGGCCGCGGCGCGCGCGATTGAAAAACCCATCTTGCCGCTGGACAGATTGGTGATGCCGCGCACCGGGTCGATCGGCTCGAAGGTCGGGCCGGCGGTGATCAGGACTTTCTTGCCGGCCAGGAGCTTGGGCTGGAAGAAGGCGATCAGCTCGTCGCGCAGCTCGGCGGCCTCCAGCATGCGGCCGTCGCCAAACTCGCCGCAGGCCTGGTCGCCATTGCCGGGCCCCAGCACGAAGGCGCCGTCGGCGCGGATCTGCGCCACATTGCGCTGCGTCGCCGGATGGGCCCACATCTCGCGGTTCATCGCCGGGGCGACCAGCAGCGGGCAACTTTGTGCAGGCCGCGCCAGCGCCGTCAGGCTCAGCAGCTCGTCCGCCCTGCCCTGCGCCAGCTTGGCGATGAAGTCGGCGCTGGCCGGCGCGACGAGCATCACGTCGGCCGCGCGCGTGGCGTTGATATGCGCCATGTTGTTGGGCTCGCGCGCATCCCACTGGCTCAAGAGCACCGGGCGGTTCGAGAGCGCCTGCATCGTCACCGGCGTGATGAACTGCGTCGCCGCCTCGCTCATCATCACCTGCACCGTGGCGCCGGACTTGATCAGGAGGCGCGTCAGCTCGGCGACCTTGTAGCAGGCGATGCCGCCCGAGAGGCCCAGCAGCACATGCTTGCCGGCGAGTTGTGTGATCGATTCGCTCATGGAGCGCGACTCTATCAGCGGGGTGGCTTCAGCGTTTGCGGAACACCAGATCCCAGACGCCGTGCCCCAGCTTGAGGCCGCGGTTTTCGAACTTGGTCAGCGGCCGGTAGGCCGGCTTCTCGGCATAGCCGGCCGCACTGTTTTCCAGCTGCGCCTCGGCCGACAGCACCTCCAGCATCTGCTGGGCATAGGGCTCCCAGTCGGTGGCGCAATGCAGATAGCCGCCGGGCTGGATATGCTTGACCAGCTTGGCGACAAACTCGGGCTGGATCAGGCGGCGCTTGTTGTGCTTTTTCTTGTGCCAGGGATCAGGGAAGTAGATGTGCACGCCGGCGAGCGAGCCGGGCGCCACCATCTGCTCCAGCACCTCGACCGCGTCATGCTGGAAGATGCGGATGTTCGAAATCTGCTGCTCGTCGATCAGCTTCAGCAGCGCGCCGACGCCGGGCTCATGCACCTCGCAGCCGATGAAGTCATGGTCAGGCAGGGTCCTGGCGATCTGCGCGGTGGCGCCGCCCATGCCGAAGCCGATCTCCAGCACCAGCGGGGCCTGGCGGCCGAACACCGCCTGCGGGTCCAGGGTCTTGCCGGGCTCGAAGGGCAGCACGAAACGCGGCCCCAGCTCGGCCAGGGCCTTGATCTGGCCCGTGCCCATGCGGCCGGCGCGCACGACGAAGCTTTTGATGGTGCGGCGCGGAGGTTGCTGCTCGGGCGTGTCGGACATGAGACTGGGAGATCGGTTCTGGAATGGGGCCGGAATTTTATTCGACCCGCGCCGCCACCAGCGGCTGCGCGGTCCAGGCCACCTCGGCCGGGCCGATGTCGCAGGCGGCCAGCAGGGTCGCGACGGCGCGCTCCGCGTCGACCTCGCTGCCCGCATGCACCCAGGCCAGCGGCTCGCCGGCCTGCAGCTCGTCGCCCAGCTGGCGCATGCCCGAGAGGCCCACGCGCATGTCGATCGCGTCGCCGGCCTGGCGGCGCCCGCCGCCCATCTCGACCACGGCCAGGCCGATCTCGCGCGTGCGCATCGCCAGCAGCCGGCCGGCGCGCGGCGCCGGCACCGCGCGCAGCACCGGCGCCTCCGGCAGATAAACGTGGGGCCGTTCCAGCAGGTCGGCCGGGCCGCCCAGGCCCGCCACCATGCGCGCGAACTTCTCGGCCGCCGCGCCGCTGTCCAGCGCCCGCTGCAGCTTGGCGCGCGCCTCGGCCGCGTCGGCCGCCAAACCGCCCAGCAGCAGCATCTCGGAGGCGAGCGCCAGGGTCACCTCGTGCAGGCGCGGCTCGCGTTCGCCCTTGCCCGTCAGATAGGCGATGGTCTCCTGCACCTCCAGTGCATTGCCGACCTCGCGGCCCAGCACCTGGTTCATGTCGGTGATCAGCGCGCGGGTCGGCATGCCCGCACCCTTCGCCACCGCGACGATGCTCTCGGCCAGCTCCTGGGCCATCGCGGGCGAATCGGCGAAGGCGCCGTTGCCCCACTTCACGTCCATCGCCAGGCCCTGCAGGCCGGCGGCCAGCTTCTTGGACAGGATGGAGGCGGTGATCAGCGGCACGCTCTCGACCGTCGCGGTGATGTCGCGCACCGCGTAGAAGCGCTTGTCGGCCGGGGCCAGGTCGGCCGTCTGGCCGATGATGGCGCAGCCCAGCTCGCGCACCAGGCGGTCGAACTCGGCCGGCGCCGGATTGCTGCGGTAGCCGGGAATGGCTTCGAGCTTGTCCACCGTGCCGCCGGTATGGCCCAGGCCGCGGCCGGCGATCATCGGCACATAGCCGCCGCAGGCCGCCACCAGCGGCGCCAGCATCAGGCTGACCTTGTCGCCGACGCCGCCGCTGGAATGCTTGTCCAGCACCGGCCCCGGCATGTCGGGCCAGCTCAGCACGCGGCCGGAATGCATCATCGCGCGGGTCAGCGCCACGCATTCCGCGCGGCCCATGCCGCGCCAGAACACCGCCATGCCGAGCGCGGCCACCTGGCCCTCGCTCCAGCTGCCGTCCACCAGGCCGCGCACCAGCGCCTGGATCTGCGGCTCGGACAGGGCCGCACCGTCGCGCTTGGCGCGGATGATTTCCTGGGCCAGCATGGGACGCGCCCTCAGTAAGCGGCGGGCGTGGTGGCCACCGGGGCCTGGCCGGACAGCTGGGCCAGGATGTCGTTCAGCAGGCCGCTGGCGCCGAAGCGCAGGCGCTGCGGCGTCAGCGCCGCCGCGCCCAGCTCGGCCGCGGCCAGTTGCAGATAGACCTGGGCCTCGGCCACCGTGCGGATGCCGCCGCTGGCCTTGAAGCCCGCATGCGGCAGGCCGCTGGCCTTGATCTCGTGCAGCATCGCGGCGGCCGCGGCCGGCGTGGCCGAGACCCGGGTCTTGCCGGTGCTGGTCTTGACGAAGTCCGCGCCGGCCATCAGGGACAGGCGGGTCGCTTCCTTGATCGCCTCGGGATCGGCCAGCTCGCCGCTCTCGATGATGACCTTCAGGGTCAGCGGCCGGCTGGCATGGCGCACCTCGGCCAGGAATTCGGCCACCTCGGCCTGCTGGCCCTGCAGCAGCGCCTTGTAGGGCAGCACCACGTCAACCTCGTCGCCGCCGGCCTGGGCGATCGCCGCCACATCGGCCAGCGCGCGCGGCAGGTCCAGTGCGCCCTCGGGGAAATCGGCCACCGCCGCGACCTGGATCGCAGCCGGCAGCGCGGCGCGCGCCTGCGCGACGAAGCGCGGCCAGACGCAGACCGCGGCGACGTTACCGAACGGCGTCTGCGCCTTCGCGCACAGCGCCGCGATATCGGCCTCGGTGTCGGCGTCGTTCAGGCTGGTCAGGTCCAGGCAGGCCAGGGCCTGGCGGGCCGCCGCTTGCAGCTCGGCGCTCATTGGGTAACCTCCGTGCTGCGCACTGCGGTGCGAGCTCCCTTCGGGGCGGCCGTGCGGGAGCTCATGCTCAAGCGCGCAGCGAAGGCAGCTCGGCCAGGCCGGCCACGACCTGGGCCAGGAAGGCCGCGGCGCGCTCGCCCGAGGCCGCGGCCTGCTGCAGGGTCAGCGCATGGGTCAGGGCCTCGGCCGAGAGGCCGGCGGCCATGTTCGTCATCAGCGCCAGGCCCATCACCCGCAGGCCGGCATGGCGGGCCAGGATGGTCTCGGGCACGGTGCTCATGCCGACCGCGTCGGCGCCCCAGGCGGCGAACATGCGGATTTCGGCCGGGGTCTCGAACTGCGGGCCCAGGGCCCAGCAGTAGACGCCCTCGCCGACGATCTGGTTGCTGGCCTTGGCGATCTTCTTGGCGGTGTCGCGCAGCTCGGCGTCGTAGGCGGCGCTCATGTCGACGAAGCGCTCGCTGCCGGGCTCGCCGACCAGGGGCGAGCGCTGCGGCGCATTGATATGGTCGCTGATCAGCATCAGGCTGCCCGGCGGCATGTGCGCGCGCAAGCTACCCGAGGCATTGGTCTGCAGCAGCACCTTGACGCCCCAGCGCTTGAGGCTGCGCAGCGCGCCGGCCATGCCGGTGCAATCGCCGCTCTCGTAGGTATGGGCGCGGCCGCGCAGCATCACGACGCGCTGCGCGCCGATCTGGCCGACGACGATCTCGTTGACATGGCCCTCGACCTTAGGCTGCGGGAAGGCCGGCAGCTCGGTATAGGGCAGCTGCTGCGCGCCGGCCACATGGCTGACCGCGCCGGACCAGCCGGAGCCCAGCACCACCGCCACCTCGGGCGCGGCACCGAACTGGGCCTTCAGCTTCTCCACGGTCGCGTCGATGCGCGGGTTCAGGCTCTGGTGATCGATCATCGTTGGTCTCCCACGGGACTCAGGGTGTTGTTGTCGTCAGATGTTCGGGGCCGAAGCTGAAGGGCAGCAACTGCTCCAGGGTCCATTGCTGGCGGATGCCGCCGGGGTCGGCCGCGAGGATCAGCAGCTCGGGGCCGGCGAACTCGCGCAGCTTCTGGCGGCAGCCGCCGCAGGGCGTGATGATGTCCGGCCCGGGGCCGCTGACCAGCACCGCGGTGGCACGCTGGCCGCCGGCCATGCGCATCGCCGCCAGCGCCGTGGCCTCGGCGCACCAGCCCTGCGGATAGGCGGCGTTTTCCATATTCGCGCCGACATGGATGCGGCCCTGCTCGTCCAGCACCGCGGCGCCGACGGCGTAGCGCGAATACGGGGAGTAGGAGTGAGAGCGCGCCTGCAGCGAGGCGGCCAGCAGGCGCTGGCGCAGGTCGTCGGTCAACAGCATCTCAGCGTTCCTTCACGTAGGGACGGCCCAGCGCCTTGGGCGCCATCGCCTGGCCGATGAAGCCGGCCAGCAGGATCACGGTCAGGATATAGGGCAAGGCCTGGATCAGCTGCACCGGCACCGCGCCGCCGCCCAGGGCGGCCGGCAGCGCCACACCCTGCAAGCGTATCGCCACCGCATCCAGGAAACCGAAGAGCAGACAGGCCAGCAGGGTCGGCACCGGCTTCCACTTGCCGAAGATCATCGCGGCCAGCGCGATGAAGCCGCGGCCCGCGGTCATGTTGGGGCTGAAGTTGGCGTTCTGCGCCAGGGTCAGGTAGCTGCCGGCCAGGCCGCACAGCAGGCCGTTCATCATCAGCGCGGCATAGCGCAGGCGCGGGACCGACACGCCGGCAGCATCGACCATCGCCGGGTTCTCGCCGACCGCGCGCAGGCGCAGGCCCGGCTTGGTGTGCTCCAGGAAGAACCAGACCGCGGCCACCAGGAAGAAGGCCAGGTAGACCAGGGCGTTGTGGCTCAGGAAACCATGGCCGATCACCGAACCGAACCAGCTGCCGGCCACCGGCTCGGCATAGGCGCTCGACAGGCCGGTCAGGCGCACGTCCGGGCCGACCGGCGGAGTCTGGCCGCCCTGCGCGAACCAGGCGATGCCCAGCACCACGGTCAGGCCGGCGGCCACCATGTTCAGCGCCACGCCGGTGATCACCTGGTCGCCCTTGTGGCTGACGCAGGCAAAGCCATGCAGCAGCGAGAGCGCGCAGGCCACCCCGATCGCCGCGCCCAGGCCCAGCCAGGTATTGCCGGCCGCGCTGGCCGCCGCGGCGGCCGCGAAGGCGGCGAACAGCATCTTGCCCTCCAGGCCGATGTCGATCACGCCGGCACGCTCGGAGATCAGGCCCGCCAGTGCGCACAGCAGCAGCGGGGTCGTGACCCGCAGGGTCGAGGCCAGCACGGAGCCGATCAGCAGTTCATCCATGGCTCAGGCCTCCTTCGCGCGGGCGAACATCTTGTACAGGCGCCCGAACAGCGGCGCGCTGACCATCGCCATCGCGCCGGCGAACAGCACGATCAGCCCCTGCACCGTCACCACCATCTCGCGGCTGAAGCCCGGGATCTCGAAGGCCACCTCGACGCCACCCTGGTAAAGCACGCCGAACAGCAGCGAGGCCAGCGCGATGCCGACCGGGTGGTTGCGCCCCATCAGCGACACCGCGATGCCGGTGAAGCCGGCGCCGGCGACGAAGTCCAGGGTCAGCTTGCCCTGCACGCCGGAGATCTCGTTGATGCCCACCATGCCGGCCAGCGCGCCGGACAGGCCCATCGCCACCAGCACCTGCATGCGCGGCTTGATGCCGGCGTAATGCGCCGCCTTGGGCGCGCTGCCGACCGCGCGCAGCACATAGCCGGCGCGGCTCTTCCACAGGAACCACCAGACGAAGACGCAGGCCGCCAGCGCCAGCAGGAGGCTCAGGTTGACCGGCGAGCTGGGCAGCTCGAAGCCCAGCTGGGCGGCGATCTGGTGCAGGGCCGGCATGCGCGCGCTGTCGGCGAACTCGGCGCTCTCGACCGCCATGCTGCCCTTCGGGCGCAGCAGGTTGACCAGCAGATAGACGTTCAGGCTGGCCGCCAGGAAGTTGAACATGATCGTCGTGATCACGATGTGGCTGCCGCGCCAGGCCTGCAGATAGGCGGGAATGGCGGCCCAGGCCATGCCGAACAGCGCGGCCGACAGCACCAGCACGGGCAGCATCAGCCAGCCGGGCAGCAGCGGGCTCAGGGCCAGCGCCACGAGGCCGACACCGACGCCGCCCAGCGTCGCCTGGCCCTCGCCACCGATATTGAACAGGCCGCCATGGAAGGCCACCGCGACCGCCAGGCCGGTGAAGATGAAGGTGGTGGTGTAGTAGAGCGTGTAGCCCAGGCCGCGCGCGCTGCCCAGGGCGCCGTTCAGCAGCACCGTCAGCGCCTGGGCCGGGCTCTGCCCGATCACCAGTACGACGAGGCCCGCCACCGCGAGCGCCACGCAGAGATTCCACAGCGGCAGGAGGCCGATGTCCATCCAGCGCGGCAATTGAACCGGTTGACTCATGAAATTCTCAATCCGCCTGGGCGGCCATCAGGAGGCCCAGGCTCTTCTCGTCACATTGATCGATCGGCAGCTCGCCGGTGATGCGGCCGGCATTCATCACCAGGACGCGATCGGCCAGCGCCAGGATCTCGTCCAGCTCGGAGCTGACCAGCAGCACCGCGCAGCCGGCGTCGCGCAACTCGCGCAGCTGGCGGTGGATGAATTCGATCGCGCCGATGTCGACGCCGCGGGTCGGCTGACCCACCAGCAGCACCGCCGGCGCCTGGCCGATCTCGCGCGCCAGGATCAGCTTCTGCTGGTTGCCGCCGGAGAACTTGGACGAGCCCAGCTCCGCGTTGCGCGGGCGCACGTCGAAGCGCTCCATCATCGCGGCGGTCTGGGCGCGCATATGGCCCTGGTCCATCGACAGGCCGCCCGGGCCGGCGCGGTACTGCGCCTGCTCGTGGTAGCCCAGCGCGGCGGTCTCCCAGGCCGGGAAGCTCAGCACCATGCCGCAGCTGTGGCGGTCCTCCGGCACATGGGCCAGCTTCAGCGCGCGCGCCTGGCGCGGCTCCAGCCAGCCGCGGGCCTCGAAGACCCGCCCGCCCAGGCTCAGGCGGCCGGCATCCGGCGCGCGCATGCCCGACAGCAGCTCCAGCAGCTCGCTCTGGCCATTGCCCGAGACGCCAGCCACGCCGACGATCTCGCCGGCATGCAGGCTCAGGCTGACATCCTTCAGCAGGGCCACGCCCTGCTCGCTGGTCAGGCGCAGGCCGCTGACGGCCAGGCGCTCCTCGCGGGCCGTGACTGTCGCGGTGGCGGCGCGGCCCAGGTTCACCTTGCGTCCGACCATGGCCTCGGCCAGGTCCTCGGGGCTGGTGTCGCCGATTGCGCTGGTCTTGATCACCTGGCCGGCGCGCATCACGGTGACCGTATCGCACAGCGCCATCACTTCCTTGAGCTTGTGCGTGATCAGGATGATGGTGGTGCCCAGCTCGCGCAGGCGACGCAGGGTCTCGAACAGCGCCTGCGTCTCCTGCGGGGTCAGCACCGCGGTGGGCTCGTCCAGGATCAGGATCTTGGCGCCGCGGTACAGGGCCTTCAGGATCTCCAGGCGCTGCAGCTCGCCGACCGGCAGGTCGCCGACCAGCTCGTCCAGCCGCACCTGCAGGCCGGTGTCGCGCATCAGCGTTTCCAGCCGGGCGCGCACCTCGCGCTTGGCGCGGGCCAGGAAGAAGGCCGGCTCGGCGCCCAGCATCACGTTGTCCAGGCAGGACAGGGTGTCGACCAGCATGAAATGCTGGTGCACCATGCCGATGCCCAGCGCGATCGCCTGATGCGAATTGGCGATCGTCGCCGGACGGCCGTTCACCTCGATCTGGCCGGCATCCGCCTGGTAGTAGCCATAGAGGATGGCCATCAGGGTGCTCTTGCCGGCGCCGTTCTCGCCGACCAGGCCATGCACCGTGCCCGGCGCCACATCCAGCTCGACGCCGCGGTTGGCCTGCACCGCGCCGAAGCGCTTGCTGATGCCGCGCAGGCGCACAGCAGGCGGCATTGCGGAAGGCACCGCAGTGCCGCTGCTCATCTCAGACATCAGACTACGCGTGCCTTGCTCAGTACTTGCAGGCGTTGTCGGCCATGTAGTCGGCCACCTTGATCTTGCCGGCGATGATGTCGGCCTTGTAGGCATCGACCTTGGCCTTCAGCGGCGCGCTGACCAGCTTGGCGTTGTGCTGGTCCAGCGCGTAGTCGACACCGCCCTCCTTCAGGCCCAGCACCGACACGCCCGGCTTGAATTCCTTCAGCACGTTGTAGACCGCGACGTCGACGCGCTTGACCATCGAGCTCAGCATCGTGCCGGGCTGCAGGTGGTTCTGGTTGCTATCCACGCCGATCGCCAGCTTGCCTGCGTCCTTGGCCGCCTGGTAGACGCCCGTGCCGGTGCCGCCGGCGGCCGCGAACACGACGTCCACGCCCTTGGCGAACTGCGCCTTGGCCAGTTCGCCGCCGCGGGTCGGATCGTTCCAGGCCGAGGCCGTGGTGCCGGTCATATTGCTCGTCACCTCGGCCTTGGCATTGGCGGCCTTGGCGCCCTGCTCGTAGCCGCACTGGAACTTGCGGATCAGCGGGATGTCCATGCCACCGATGAAGCCGACCTTGCCGGTCTTGCTGCTCAGCGTGGCCATCGCGCCGACCAGGAAGCTGCCCTCATGCTCCTTGAACACGACCGACTGCACATTGGGCAGGCTCACCACGCTATCGATGATGGCGAACTGCACCTTGGGGAATTCCTTGGCCACCTGGGTCAGCGCCGAGGACTGGGCGAAGCCGATCGAGATGATCGGATTGGCGCCGCGCTCGGCCATGCGGCGGATCGCCTGCACGCGCTGGGTGTCGTTGCTGATCTCGAACTCGAGATAGGTCTTGCCGGTTTCCTGCTTCCAGCGCTCGACGCCGCGGTAGGCGGCCTCGTTGAAGGATTTGTCGAACTTGCCGCCCATGTCGAAGATCACGGCCGGGGCCGCCAGGGCCGGCGCGCCGGCGAAGGACAGCGTGGCGACCAGCGCGGCGCTGGCGAGCGAAGAGAAAGCAGCAAATTTCATTGCGTACCCATCAAGGCTGTTGAAGAGGCTCTGCGCCCGGTCCGTGCGCGGTCTTCGCGGCTGCGCCGGAGGGCCGGTGCGGGTTGCGAAAACCCGATCGCCGGGCACAGGAGCGCGATTGTAAGGAGGCGCAGTGTACTGGACGGCTAAGGAAAACGCTAAACGTTTGCGCCCCAGTGTTCATGCGTTTGCGCAAAAACCGCAAGCCCCGCGGCGGGAGCGTTTGCGAGTACCTCGCCCATGACCTTGCGCAGGGGTCGCGGCATGCGGCCCGGTCCACCCTCACCGTGCCTCCTGTCCGGCTGGACCGCCTCCCATCCCGACACCTCGATCATGCCGAAATCAGCAACAGTGCATTGAAATTGCGCTCGTTTTTCTTTGATTCGCGAAGTTTCACAGTAGCGGCCATGGACAACGCAACAGCCGGTCGGTCAAGCAGACGGACGGCGCCGCGAACTCCGCAACCCCAACCGCAAGGAAACGACATCATGAGCAAGAAGCTGACCCTCATCGCCCTGTCCCTGATCGCCTCCGGTGCCGCCATGGCCCAGGGCCTGAGCCGCGAGCAGGTGGCCGCCGAGCTGCAAGCCGCCCGCGCCAGCGGCCAGCTGCAGCTGCTAAACAGCGAGAACCCCGACGCCGCCGGCCGCGGCCAGATCGCCGCGAGCGGCAAGGCCTCCGCCCTGAGCCGCGCCACGGTGCTGAACGAGCTGCAGCACGCCCGCGCCAGCGGCGAGTTGGCCCGCGTCGACAGCGAGAGCTACGGCCCGAGCGTGGCTCCGGTGGCTTCCACCAAGACCCGCGCCGAGGTGATGGCCGAACTGCAGCGCGCCCGCGCCTCGGGCGAGATCGAGGCCATCAACGGCGAGCGCTCCGAGCATGCGCAACTGGCCGCACTGAAGGCCCATCAGCAGCCCGCCCAGGTCCTGGCCGGCCAGCCGGCAACGGCCCAGTAACAAGCCGCAGCACGACAGCACTTCTCCTTGGCGCCCCGAGCGGCGCCCTTCAAGCCTGACCCAGTCAGCTTCGCCTGGCTGAGCGGGTGTGACCCGACGGCCAGGCTTCGCCCGACGACCTCCCGGCCGTCGGGCTTTTTTGCACCCGAGCCCGCGCCGACACCTCAGGCGGGCAGCACCTCGAGCTGCCCACCGCGCCAGACGAACAGTTCGGCACTCAGTCCATAGGGAGCGGTTTCCGCGATCTGGGCCGCCATGTCGCGCAGGCTCGTAATCGCCTCGGCATCTTCGCTGCCACAGACCAGCAGATCGTCGCGGGCCGCGATGGCAAAGACTGGCTCACCCCGCAGCTCCAGCATCCCTCGCCATGCATCGAACAACAGGATCATGCTGGCGTCATAACAACCATCCAGGCGTATGCCATAGCGACCATTGCCGCCCTGGACCCGCAGATCCGGCAACTTGGCCGCCAGGTTGTCCAAGGCCGCGGCATGTAGCGCCTCAAGACTCAAGCCTTCACGCTGCAGGCGCGCGGGAGCGACGAAGCTCATCGAATCGGGCAAATCCTCGACATAGGTCAGCACGAGATGAGCACCAAAAGGGACCGCCAGCGAACGCTGCTCTTGCGGCGCATCAACCTGGTCGAGCTGGGCCTGGGTCGCACGCAACCACGCGGCGCTCTTAAGCACGGGCAGGAAGCATCCGCTGGCGCCGCCATTGGCCAAGGCGGTCTGCAGCTTGCGGGCCTCGCTGAGCTGCACCTCGAACAGCGAGCGCGGGGCAGCGGGATCCTGCAGATAGCGCGCATACCAGTTACCCATGAACTGGTGATGCTGCAAGCCATCCGCCTCCTCCCATTGCACGCGGCAGTCTGCGGCCGTCGTGCCCAGCTCGACCTGCACGGTCGCCAGGGGCAACGCCTCGCCCAGGAAAGCCGCATAGGCCTGCGTGTACTCCTGAGCATCCAGCAGGCGGGGCGCTTCGGCGCGGCGACCAAACAGCTTCCTCAACAACGACATGGGCAATGACCTTCGGCTTGAACGGAGCGCGCAATGTACTCGCCCTCGGCTCCAAGCATCAGACCCGGAGCAGCAGCCCGGTGCGCAGACCGACCGCGCTCAGCCCTTGACCGTCACCTTCACCGCGCCGCGGCGCACCGCGTCGCCGAACAGCGTCAGCCAGCGCTTGCCGTCCTCGCGCACATTGGTGGCGATGCCCTTGGCCTCCAGCGAGGCCTGCACTTCCTCGGACACCACCTTGCCGCCCGGCATCTGCGGGATGAACCACAGATTGGCCATTTCCTCGGCGGTCAGTTCAACGCTGGTCTGTTCGGTCGTCATGGTCGATGTCGCTGGCTTGTTTGTTCGTTCGCTTGGTCAAGACTTGGCCTGCCCGGAGGGACTCGAACCCCCGACCTATTGCTTAGAAGGCAATTGCTCTATCCAGTTGAGCTACGGGCAGACGGATGAATTGGCGAACCAAACAAGAACCCGAAATTGTGCCTGAGGATCGAGACGGTTCAGGCGATCAGATCAACACATTGACCAGCGCGTTGCCGATGCCCATCAGCGCGGCGCCGGAGATCAGGCCGGCGCAGACCGGCTCGGCGCCCTCGACCCAGATGCGGCGCTTGATGTCGCCGGCGGGCTTGCCCTTGTGGCGCAGGCCCATCACCCAGAACAGCAGCGCGCCCAGGAACATCGCCAGCACCGATTCCGGCGGCAGCACGACGCCCAGGCCGATCGACACCGCCGACAGCGGGAAGCGGCCCTTGGTGAAGATCTTGATCAGCTCGATCGCCGCCGCGGCCACCGCGGCCACCGCCATCGCGATCAGGGCCGAGGCCGGCAGGCCCTGCACCCCCTTGGCGATCAGCTCGGCCACGCCCTTCCATTGCACGGCCGAGGGCATCGAGAACTGCTCGGACAGGATGGTCGCGGTGCTGCGCAGGCCGTTCGCGTCGGCCGGCAGGAACAGCAGGAAGTACAGCGGCACGCAGGCCAGCACGCCGGCGAAGATGCCGATCACATGGCCGACCGCCTGGTGGCGCGGCTTGCCTCCCAGCATGTAGCCGGGCTTGATGTCGGACAGCAGATTGGCCGCATTGGAGGCGATCTCGCCGGTCATCCCGGCGGGCAGCAGATTGCTGGCCGGGTTCGTACGGTCAATCGCGCCCATCGTGAACTGGGTGATCTTGGACATCGCGCCGATCGGCGTCCAGGAGGTCAGCGCCATCGAGTTGGTGCAGATGATGGTCAGCACGAAGATCAGCGGCAGCGAGATCAGGGCCAACCCCATCGAGACGCCGAAGAAATGGTGCGTGACCCAGGCACCCAGCACGCTGAACACCGGCACGCCGACATAGGACACCCACAGCGGCACCTCGATCTGGGCCAGCAGATCCGGGCCGCGCGCGGCCTTGTCCCCATTCTTGCTGCCACGCAGCGACTTGAAAGTGTTGGTGAACAGCTCGGGCTTGGCAGCCAGACTGACCAGGGAGCCGACCACCATCATCGTCACGCCCCACCACATCGACCATTGGTTGACGATCTCGGCGCGCGAGATCGGCACCACCGCGCCATTCGGCGCAACGCGCTGCACGATGTCGCCGGCCTGGATCATCAGCGGCGCCAGGATCGCGAAGTTGATGAAGCTGCCCAGCAGGCAGCTGGTCGCGATCGCGATGCCCATCAGCCCGCCGACGCCCAGCATCGCCGCGTCCAGGGTGAAGCGCAGGCCCAGCGCGCGGAAGTCGGTGCCCAGGATCTTCGGGATCCACAGCTCGGCCTTCACCGCGGCCTGGTAGTAGTAGGTATCCAGGCGCTCGTGGATCACCCAGGGCTCCTTCAGGCCGGCCCATTGGTCCAGGCGCAGGATCTTGAACTGGATCAGCTTCATCCAGCCGTCGCTGACCAGGGCCTGATAGAAACCGGTGCCCAGCGCGGTGATGCCCAGCAGGCGCGCCTTGAACATGCCGTCGCCGGCCGCGCCGCTGTAGAGCGAATCCAGCACCACGCCGCTGGCGCGCCCCTCCGGGAAGGGCAGTTGGTCCTCGTTGATGAAACGGCGCTTCATCGGGAAGGCCACCAGCACGCCGAGGATGGAGATCACCACCATCCAGATCATCATCTGCCACCAGGGGATCACGCGCTCGGTGATCAGCATGTAGGCGGCCAGCGAGGAGGTCAGCGGCGACACCACATAGCCGGCCGCGGTGGCGATCGACTGGGTGCAGTTGTTCTCCAGGATCGTGTAGTCCGAGGCCAGGCCGCTGCTCGCGATGATGCGAAACAGCGCGAAGGCCAGGATCACCGAGGTCAGGCCCACGCCGATCGTGATGCCGGTCTTGGCCGCGATATAGAGGGCGGTGGCGGCCAGGATGCCGCCGAGCAGAAAACCGGTCAGCGCCGCGCGCAGGGTGAGCTGCGGCATGTCGCCCCGGAACACGTTCTTGAACCACCACTCGTCCTTCTGAGTGCGGGTCCAGCTCCGGATCTGCTCGTCGGTCAGCTGCTGAATGGCCATGGTGAGGGTCCTGTTTGTCTCGCCGGGCCGGCCTCGTGAGCCGGCTTCTTTCTCATTCAAAACGAAAAAACCCGCCGCAGCATGGTCGCTGTGGCGGGTCTCTCGTGTTTCATGGTCGGGGCGGCGGGATTCGAACTCGCGACCCTCTGCTCCCAAAGCAGATGCGCTACCAGGCTGCGCTACGCCCCGACTGAGCCTCACATTGTAGCCTGTGTTTTGGGCTCCTCGGAAAAACTCATTCGGTGCAGTCGATCAACCGCCCCTGGCCGGTGATGAAGGCGGTGCGCACCGCCTCGCCCGGCTGCAGCGCCTGCACCGCGGCGCGGTAGCGGCGCAGCTGCCCGATGTACTCGGGCAGCTGCTGCGGCGCCGGGTTGAGCTTGTAGTCCAGCACCCACCAGACCGGCCGCCCTTCTTCATCGGGGCGGCAGACCAGCCGGTCCAGACGCAAGTCCTGACCCTGCCAGTGCAGCGCCACCTCGTTGCCGGCCCAGCTCAGGCCCTGCGCCTCGAAAAAGGGCGCGCAGTCGCGGCTCGCCAGGATCGCGCCGGCGCTGCGCGTCAGGCGCTCGCTGCGCTTGGCATCCAGCCCGTACATCTGGCTCGCCGCCGCCAGCAGCCGCTCCAGCGGCTGGGCCGCGCCCGCCGGGCCGCTGACCCATTCCAGCACCCGGTGCAGCGCCTCGCCCAGCGCCGCGCTATCGTCCACCACCTCGGGCCCCTGCCCCACCGGCGCGGCCTGCTGCTCCGGCGGCCGCGGCGACGCCGGCGGCAGTTCCAGCAAGTGAAAGCCCGCGGCCGCCTGCGCCGCGCCGGCCGCCAGCTCGGGCACCGCCAGCGCCGCGGCCAGTGGCTGCAGCCGGCTCCACCAGGTCGCGGCGGCGGGCCGGCGCTTGGCCAGGGTGCGGCTCAGCACCAGGCGCGAGCGCGCCCGCGTCATCGCCACATACAGCGCATTCAGCTCCTCGCGCTGGCGCTGCTCGCGCTCATCCTCCAGCAGCGCCTGCAGCGAGGCCGGTGGCCGGCTTTCCGAGGCCAGGAAGGCCACGGTCGCCGGCGCCTCCTCCTGCACCGGCCAGGCGATCGCCAGACTGCTGCTCTCGGCCCGCGCCGGCCCGGCCTCGCAGTCCATCAGGAACACCACCTTGGCCTCCAGACCCTTGGCGCCATGCACGGTCAGCAGCTGCACCGCCTCGGGCTCGGCCGGCGCCGTCAGGTTCAGCGCGCGGCTCTTCAGCGCGCGCACAAAGCCGTACAGCCCCGCATAACGCCCGCCGTCCAGGTCCAGCGCCAGCGCCAGCAGCGCATCGACCGCATGCAGCCGCCCGATCCGCTCGCTGACCGGCACCGCGGCGGCCAGCCGCGCCTGCAGCTCGCCCTCGTGCACGATCGCGTCCAGCAGGTCATGCGGGCTGCGCTGCGCCGCCAGGCCCGACCAGCGCGCCAGCAGCTCGCGCGCGCGCAGCAGGGCCGGCGACAGCGCCTCGGCCGGGCATTCCATCAGCGCGGCCCACCAGGACCAGCGCTCCGCCGGCCGCTCCACCCCCAGCCAGTCGGCGCTGCCGGAGCGCTCGGCCAGCAGCAGCAGGTCCGCCTCGTCGGCGCCCAACAGCGGGCTGCGCAGCGCATGGGCCAGCGACAGGTTGTTCCCGGGCGAGGCCAGCACGTCCAGCAGGGCCAGCAGATCGCGCACATCGGGCGATTCCAGCAGCAGCTGATCCTCCGGCGCCACATGGGGCAGGCCCTGCGCCTTCAGCAGCTGGGCCAGCACGCGCAGGCCCTCGCGCTTGCGCGCCAGCACGAAGATCTCGCCCGGCAAGACCTGACCCTCGGCCAGCAGCGCGGCGATGCAGGCGGCGATGCGCTGCGCCTCGGCGGCGCGGCGGTGCAGCTCGGGCTCATGCCGCGCGCGGCTCAGGCTGGGGCGCCAGGCGCCCTCCTCGGCTTCGACCGCGCCCTCCTCGGCCGCCTCCTCGCCCGCGCCGCCATCCTCGATGAAGAACACGCCCTCCAGCGGCGAGGCCGCGCCGGACGATTCGGTCGTGTGCGGACGAAAGCCGCTGTACTCCTGCGCGCGGCTGGCCATATCGAAGGCCGCATTGACCGCGGCCAGCACCGGCGGCGCATTGCGGCGCGTGTGGTCGCAGGCCAGCAGCACGCCGTCCAGCCCCGCGCGCACGAAGTCGCGCGCCGCGGCGAACACGCGCGGCTCGGCACGCCGGAAGCGGTAGATGCTCTGCTTGGGGTCGCCGACGATGAAGACCGCCGGCGGGCGCTGGCCGCTGGCGCCGCCACCCGCGCCGACATAGGCCGCCAGCCAGGCATGCAGCGCATGCCATTGCAGCGGGCTGGTGTCCTGGAACTCGTCGATCAGCAGATGCCGGATCTGGCTGTCCAGCCGCTCCTGCACCCAGCCGGCCAGCACCGGATCGGACAGCAGGGCCAGCGCGCCGCGCTCCAGGTCGTTCATGTCGACCAGGCCGCGTTCGCGCTTGAGCGCCTCGAACTCGGCCAGCAGGCACAGGGCCAACCCGCTCATCTGGCGATGCCAGCGCGCGGCCTGGCGCTGCTCCAGCGCGGCCTGGATGCGGGCCAGCTCGTCGCAGGCCGCCAGTAGCGCGGGCGCCTCGCCCAGGTTCTTGCGCGGCGTGCCCTTGTCGGTGAACAGCGCGGCCCAGACCGCGTCGAGCGCCGGCTCGTCGGCCAGCCGCAGCGCCTGCTCGATCTCGCCGGCCTTCTTCTTCGGCGTGGCGTTCTTGGCCTGGCCCAGCTCGATCGCCAGCGCCTGCAGCGCCGGCCGCAGCGCGGCGAAGGCCGCCAACGGATCAAAGGCGGCATCGGGCAGGCTGTCCAGCAGCCGGCCATGCGCCTGCGCCAGCCGGATCTCGACCCGCTTCGCGAAGGCCGCCTCGAGCCAGCTCTGTAGCCGGCTGCGGCCCTGGCTCAGCACCAGGTCCTGGTAGTCGGCCAGCAGCGCCGCATCGGCCAGCACCGCGGCATGGAAGCGCGCCATCAGCTCGGGCATCAGCTCGGCCTCGTCCTCCACCAGCTGCAGCTCGGGCGACAGACCCTGCGCCTCCAGCAGCTCCAGCGGCGCGGCGCGCAACAGCTGCGAAAACCAGGCGTGGAAGGTGCGGATCTCGACCAGGCGCCCACCCTGCAGCAGGCGCTGCTGCAGGCCGGCCAGCGCCGGCTCCAGCGCCTGCGCCTCCCTGGCCGGCAGGCCGCGCTGCACCAGGGCCTCGACACGCTGCGCCGCATCGCCGCGGGCGAACTCGTCCAGCCATTCGGACAGGCGCTCGCGCATCTCGCCGGCGGCCTTGCGGGTGAAGGTGATCGCGACGATCTCCTGCGGCTCGGCGCCCTCCAGCAGCGCGCGCAGGATGCGCGACACCAGCATCCAGGTCTTGCCCGCGCCGGCGCAGGCCTCCACCACCACGCTGCGCCGCGGATCGCAGGCCAGCGCATAAAAACGTTCGCGCGCCACCGGCGCACCATCCACCGTGTAGGCCGCCATCGCCTGGCTCATAGCGCCACCGTCTCCCAATCATCGCGCCGGCACAGGCCGCGCATCTCACAATAGGCGCAGGCCAAACCCTCACCCAGGGCCGGCAGCGGCGCGCCATCGGCCAGCGCCAGCAGGTCGCCGCGCAGTCCCTCTAGCAGCAGCGCCGCGCTGCGCTCCACCTCGGCATGCTCGACCGCCGCGATGCCCTTGGCATCGTCCAGGGCCAGGTATTGCGCGGCCAGCTCGCCGCGCTCCTCGTCGTCACGCATCAGCGCCGCGTAGACCGCCAGCTGCGTGTCCTCCAGCGGCTCGGCCACCTTGGCCTTCAGGCCGGCCAGGCTGCCGGTCTTGTAGTCGATCAGCCGCCGCGCCGCGGGCGCCTGGTCGACCCGATCTACTCGGTCGATACGGCCGCGCAGCAGCAGCGCGGCCAGGCGCGGCTCGGCCGCCCAGGGCCGCACCTCGCGCGCCAGCTCGCCGTCGGCATAGGCCACACCGGCCGCCTCCTGCTCGCGCAGCCAGTCCAGGTAGCGCGGCGCGAAGCGCGCAAAGCTGGCCGAGAAGGGCAGGAACTCGGCCGGCGCCAGGCCCAGCGTGCGCATCTGCGTCTCGGCCGCCCGCTGCAGGCGCTGCGCGTCCGGCATCGGCTGCTCGGGCGCCAGACGCTCCTGATGGAACTGGTGCAGCACCGCATGCAGCCAGGTGCCGTAGTCGCGCTTGTCGGCCTCGCCCTCCAGCTCCTCCTGCTCGCGCAGGCCCAGCAGCACGCGGCCAAAGAACTGGTAGGGGCAGCGCCGCAGCGCATCGACCGCGCTGGCGCTCAAGGCCGCCGGCAGGCGCCCGCCGACCTGGGCCGCGGCGCGCCCGCCGGCCTGGGCCACCACCGGTCGGGCCACGCGGGCATCCTGCCAGGCGGCCAGCGGCGGCAGGCCCGCGGCCTGCAGCGCCAGTGCCAGCCGCTCCAGCAAGGGGCTGGCGGACAGCGGCTCGCTGCCATGGCGGGTGCAGCGCAGCAGGGTCAGGGCCGGCGCACGCAGGGTCTGGGCGAACTGCCAGGCCAGCGCATGGCGCTTCTCCTCCTGCCCCGGCAGGCCCAGGCGCCGCGCCAGCGCATCGCCCAGCAGGGCCGGCCCCGGCGGCACCGGTCCCAGGCTGGCGGCATCGGCGCCGGGCAGCACGATCGCGCCGAAGGGCCGCAGCATCGCGCGCGCCAGCGGCGTGATCATCACCTGCACCGGGCCGCTGGCCGGCGGCACATATTGCGCGGCCTCCAGGGTGGCGTCGACCCAGGCGATGAAGTCGGCCTGGCTCAGCAGGGAGCGCTGCAGCACCGCCTCATGGGCCGAGTCCGGCCAGGGCTGGCGGCGCAGCCACAAGGCATCGAGCAGCTCCGGGCCGGCCGGCAGCTCTTCCAGCAGGGCCTGCAGGTTCAGACGCCGCAGCAGTACCTCGCGCAGGCGCTCCAGCCAGTCCGCCAGGCTCAGCGCGATGCCGGGCTGCAGCGGCGCCAGCACCTCCTGCGCCAGATGCCACAGCCGCGCGCTGGCGGGGGCCAGGCTGTCCGGCCGCAAGGCCTGCGGCCGCGACCAGCCGCGCGCGCGGCAGCGCGCTTCCAGCAGGGTCAGCGCGCCGTTGCCGCCGGCCCGCTCGCCCAGGCCCGCGGCCAGGCCGGTCTTCAGCCAGGCCAGCCATTCATCCAGCGAGGCTTCGCGGCGACTGGCGCGCAAGAGGGCCATCACCTGGGCGGCCGGCGGCGTCGTCGCCAGGGTCCAGCCGGTCTCGTCGGCGATCGAGATGCCGCGCCGCTCCAAGAGCGCACGCACGCGGCGCAGCAGCACCCGGTCCTGCGCGATCAGCGCCACCGGCGCGCGGCCCTGGCTCAGATGTTCCAGCACCGCGGCGGCGCTGCATTGCGCCAGGTTCTCGAAGTCGCGGCACAACGCCTGTTCCAGCCGGCCCGGCGGCGCGCCCGCGGCGAAGGCCGCGTCCAGTTCCAGATCGGCCGACAGACGCAGGCTCGGCACCTCCGCCTGCTCGGCCCGGGCCAGCAGGGCCTCGGCCAGCGGATCCGGCCCGCCGCATTGCAGATGGATCCAGGCGCTGGGGCGCAGCTCGAACAGCGCGTCGGTGGCCGGGCGGCGCGGATCGGCGGCGGCCCATTCCAGCGCCACCAGGGCCAGCGCCCGCTCCAGACCGCCGGGGCCGGGCTGCAGCTGCAGGGCCTCGCGGCCGGCATCCCAGAAGGCCGCGCGGGCATCCGGCGATCGTTGGGCACCGGCGCGGGCGAAGGCATGCGCCGCCTCGACCAGGCGCTGCAGCGCCTGCTCGAAGGCGCGCGGGTCGCGCTCGCGCAACGCCTGGGCCCAGCTCTGGCCTTGCAGCAGGCCGCGCGCGGCCAGCGCGTCGATCGCGGCGTCGAAGCTGATCTGCTGCGCCTGCGGCAGCGGGCTCGGGCCCAGGGCCGAGGCCAGGCTGACGGTGGTCTCGATGCGCGGCTGCCAGGGCAGGTTCAGCTGCATCCAGGCGCGCCGCGCCGGCGCCAGATGCTGGGCGAAGGGCAGCAGCAGCACCGCATCGCGCGAGGCCAGGCCCCGCTCGCGCAGCCAGGCGTCGACGGTGGCGGCCAGGCGCAGCCAGAAGTCGGCGCTGCCATGATCCTTGTCAAGTGGGAATTGGTGAATGCTGTGCACCGCGGCCGCCGTCAATGACGGACTTGGAATATGGGGGTCGGGCCCGATGTGGGTCTTCAGGACCCCGCTCCCTCGGGATTCGGGGCTTTATGTCAGAATGATTGTGCCCTGTCGCCGGCTTATTCCTCACAAGCCGGCCAGCCCAAGGACAAGCCATGAGCAGCGAACTGATCAAACATATTTCCGACGCGTCTTTCGAAGCCGACGTGATCCAGGCCGACAAGCCGGTCCTGGTGGACTACTGGGCCGACTGGTGCGGCCCCTGCAAGATGATCGCCCCGATCCTTGACGAAGTCTCGGCCACCTATCAGGAGAAGCTGCAGATCGCCAAGATGAACGTGGACGAGAACCGCGAAGTGCCGGCCAAGTACGGCATCCGCGGCATTCCGACCCTGATGCTGTTCAAGGGCGGCCAGCTCGCCGCCACCAAGGTGGGCGCACTCTCCAAAGCCCAGTTGACGGCCTTCCTGGACGCTAACCTATAATCTCCCTCACCTGCTCGCGGCTCTTGGGTTCCCGCCCGAGACCGCGAGCAGCAGACTGCCACCATGCCCGGCCCGGCTCACAGGGGTTTCGGCGCATGGACTCGGCGCCCAAGCTCCCGCCTTTTAGTTATGTTCTGGTCGCGCGCTGATCGATGACAGCCGTGCATCAGGGGCATCGGCAGCTTGCCGCCGAAGTGATGGTTCCCGACCCTTGGCAGGGTCTTGGACGCTACCCGAGGGTTTTGACCCCATGCATCTTTCCGAACTGAAAGCGCTTCACGTCTCCGCCCTGATCAAGATGGGCGAGGAGCTGGAGATCGACAACGTCGCCCGCCTGCGCAAGCAGGAGCTGATGTTCGCGATCATGAAAAAGCGCGCCAAGGCCGGCGAACAGGTCTTTGGTGACGGCGTGCTGGAAGTGCTGCCGGACGGCTTCGGCTTCCTGCGCTCGCCCGAAGCCAGCTACATGGCGTCGACCGACGACATCTATCTGAGCCCGAGCCAGATCCGCCGCTTCAACCTGCACACCGGCGACATGATCGAGGGCGAGGTGCGCGTGCCCAAGGACGGCGAGCGCTATTTCGCGCTCGTGAAGGTCGACCGCGTGAACGGCCTGACGCCCGAGGAGAGCAAGCACAAGATCATGTTCGAGAACCTGACGCCCTTGTTCCCCAAGGAGCAGTTCAAGCTCGAACGCGAGATCCGCAGCGAAGAGAACATCGTCGGGCGCATCATCGACCTGATCGCGCCGATCGGCAAAGGCCAGCGCGCCCTGCTGGTTGCCCAGCCGAAGACCGGCAAGACGATGATGATGCAGCAGCTCGCGCATGCCATCACCGCCAACCATCCCGAGGCGCACCTGATCGTGCTGCTGGTGGACGAGCGTCCGGAAGAAGTGACCGAGATGCTGCGCACCGTGCGCGGCGAGGTCATCAGCTCCACCTTCGACGAGCCGGCCGCCCGCCATGTGCAGGTGGCCGAGATGGTGATCGAGCGCGCCAAGCGCCTGGTCGAGCTGAAGAAGGACGTGGTGATCCTGCTGGACTCGATCACCCGCCTGGCCCGCGCCTACAACAACGTGCTGCCCAGCTCCGGCAAGGTGCTGACCGGCGGTGTCGACGCCAATGCGCTGCAGCGCCCCAAGCGCTTCTTCGGCGCGGCGCGCAATGTCGAGGAAGGCGGCTCGCTGACCATCATCGGCACCGCGCTGATCGACACCGGCTCGCGCATGGACGAGGTGATCTACGAGGAGTTCAAGGGCACCGGCAACTGCGAAATCCATCTGGATCGCCGCATGGCCGAGAAGCGCGTCTACCCCTCGATCCTGATCAACAAGTCCGGCACCCGCCGCGAGGAGCTGCTGCTCAAGCCCGAGATCCTGCAAAAGAGCTGGATCCTGCGCAAGCTGCTCTACAACATGGACGAGATCGAGGCGATGGAGTTCATCCTCGACAAGATGAAGGCCAGCAAGAACAACCACGACTTCTTCGACATGATGAGGCGCGGTGGGTGAGTCGGGACCGAGCCAGGCGCCTGCGCGCCTGGCGACGCCCGACGAACGCCGGAGCGCGTCCCGCGCGCTGCGGCCGGGTTGAGACTGCAGGTCTTCACGAAGCCGCCGAAGCTCATGTTTCGGCGGCTTCGTCGTTTCAGGCTACAATCCACGTTTTTCCGCCGCCAGAAAGTGCGCGCGCATGGTGTGCGCGTGGCTCCCGGCATTGAACCCCACAGGCGAGAGGTTTCCATGAAAGAAGGCATTCACCCCAACTACCGCGACGTCGTGTTCGTGGACCAGTCCAACGGCTTCCAGTTCGTGACGCGTTCGACCGTCCAGACCAAGGAAAGCATCGAAATCGACGGCAAGACCCTGCCGCTGGTGAAGCTGGAAACCACGAGCGAATCGCACCCGTTCTACACCGGCACGCAGAAGAGCGTGGACAACCTCGGCGGTCGCGTCGAGAAGTTCCGCAACAAGTTCGCTCACCTCAAGAAGTAAGCGGACGGGCTGTGCGCCCCGCGGGCGGCCCCGGCCGCCCACCTCAACAAAAGGCAGCCTCGGCTGCCTTTTGTTTTGCCCGTCTTGCGGCATGATCCGGCCCACCGCATAAGAAGAATCCTCACGCGTGAACCTGCCCACCCCCGCCATCGTTCCCGAACGCGGCGCCCAGCGCCTGCCGCGCCTGGCTTTGCTGATGTTCTGCGCCGCCTATGTGCTCCCGGGCCTGTTCGGGCGCGATCCCTGGCGCAATGCGGACCTGACGGCCTTCGGCTACATGGCCAGCATGGCGCTGGGCCATGCGCCCTGGTGGCAGCCGGCGATCGCCGGCCTGCCGGCCGAGGGCGGCCTGCTGCCCTACTGGATCGGCGCGCTGGCGATCAAGGCCCTGCCCTTCCTCGACCCGGCGCTGGCCGCGCGCCTGCCCTTCGGCCTGGCGCTGGTGGGCGTGCTGGTGCTGGTCTGGTACAGCTGCTTCCACCTGGCTCGCACCGATGCGGCCCAGCCGGTCGCCTTCGCCTTCGGCGGCGAGGCCCATGCGATCGACTATGCCCGCGCGCTGGCCGACGGCGCGCTGCTGGCCCTGGTGGCCTCGCTGGGCCTTTTGCTGCTGGGCCATGAGACGACGCCGGAGCTGATGCAGCTGCTGGCCTGCACCCTGTTCCTCTACGGCCTGGCCGCCGCGCCCTACCGTGCGCTGAAATCGCGCGCGGCGGTGCTGCTGGCGCTGCCGGTGCTGGCCGCCAGCGGCGCGCCGGCGGTGGCGCTGGCGTTGGGCCTGGGCGGTGCGCTGCTGAGCCGCCAGTCGAGCTTCGATGCGGTACGCCGCCTGCTGCCCTGGGTGCTGACGGCCACGGTGCTGAGCGCGTTGAGCGCCTGGGCCTTCAAGGGCTGGGCCTGGCGCATCGGTTTCGACAGCTATCTGCAGGAGCCGCTGCGCGGCTTCAGCCTGCTGGCCTGGTTTTGCTGGCCGGCCTGGCCGCTGGCGCTGTGGACCCTGTGGCGCTGGCGCCGGCATTGGCAGCATCGCCATGTCAGCGTGCCGCTGCTGGGCGTCGCGGTGCCGCTGGCGACCGCCCTGCTGATGAACGCCTCGGATCGCGCGCTGCTGCTCGCGCTGCCGGCGCTGGCGGTGCTAGCCAGCTTCGCGCTGCCGACCCTGAGGCGCGGCGTCGCCGCGGCGATGGACTGGTTCGCGGTGTTCTTCTTCAGCGCCGGCGCGCTGTTCATCTGGATCTACTACGCGGCGATGCAGCTGGGCTGGCCAGCCAAGGCGCTGGCCAATGTGCGCAAGCTGGCCCAGGGCTTCGAGCCCAGCTTCCACCCGCTGGCGCTGGCCGTCGCACTGCTCGGCACCGTGGCTTGGCTGGGCCTGGTGCGCTGGCGCACCGCGCGCCATCAGCATGCCTTGTGGAAGAGCCTGGTGCTGCCGGCCGGTGGCGTGGCCCTGGTCTGGCTGTTGGGCCTGAGCCTGTGGCTGCCGGTGCTGGACTATGCGCGCAGCAACCGGCCGCTGGTCGAGCGGGTGCGGGTGCATCTGCCGGCCCAGCCGGACTGCCTGGCCGCGCCGGGCCAGCCGCTGTCGCTGCTGGCCGCGCTGGAATTCCAGGGCGGCTGGACGCTGGAGGCGCGCCAGCCGCTGACCAGCACGCGCTGCAGCTATGCGCTGCTGCAGAGCGAGCTGCAGGCCACACCGCAGATCCCCGCCGGCTGGAGCCTCGTCGGCACCGCACGCCGACCGACCGACCGGACCCAGCAGTACCTGGTGCTGCGCCGCGCGGACTGAGGAAGGGCCTCAGTCCCCGCCGCCGCTTTCGGGCATCGCCGCCTCGACGCCGACCTCGGCCTCGCCGTTGCGGCTGCGCACGCGCACCGCGGGCAGCAGCAGACGGAACTTCGAGCCCTTGCCCGGCTCGCTCTGGATCTGCAGCTCGCCGCCATGGCGCTGCACCACATGCTTGACGATGGACAGGCCCAGGCCGGTGCCGCCGGTCTCGCGCGAGCGGCTGCCATCGACTCGGTAGAAGCGCTCGGTCAGGCGTGGCAGATGCTCGCGGGCGATGCCGGGGCCGGTGTCGCTGACGCTCAGCTCGCCGCCACCATCGCCCAGGGCACGCCAGCCGACCTCGATCTCGCCGCCATCCGGCGTGTAGCGCACCGCATTGGTCACCAGATTGGCCACCGCGCTGAGCAGCTCGGCCTCGATGCCGGCCAGCTCGACCTGGGTGTCCTGCTGCACGCGGATGCGGTGCCGGCCGGCCGACAAGGCCTGCCCATCGGAGCCGACGCGCAGCAGCAGCGCATCCAGCGCCACCCAGCGGTCCGGTGCCGGCCGCGGGCTGCCCTCCAGGGTCGCCAGGGTCAGCAGGTCCGAGACCAGGCTCAGCATGCGCTGGGTCTGCTGGTCCATCAGGGTCAGGACCCGCTTGCGCTCGGCCTCGGTCAGCGGCAGGCTGCTCATCGTCTCGATGAAGCCGGTCAGCACCGTCAGCGGCGTGCGGATCTCGTGCGAGACATTGGCGACGAAGTCGCGTCGCATGCTCTCCGCGCGCTCGCGCTCGGTCACGTCCAGGCTCAGCACCAGGCGCATGCCCTCGCCATAGGCGCGCACGATCACCGACAGGGTGGCGCGCCCGCGCGCATTCGCCAGCAGCAGCGGCTCGGCGTACTGCCCCGCCTGCAGATAGCTGACGAAGGCCGGGTAGCGGACCAGATTGGTGATGCGCTGGCGCAGGTCGCGGATCGGGTCGAGCGAGAAATGATCGCCAGCGACGCGGTTGCACCAGACGATCTGGTCATGCTCATCCAGCATCAGCACGCCGTTCGGCGAGGCCTCGATCGCGGACAGGAACTGCTGCAGCTGCCCCTGCTCGCGCGCCAGCGCCTTGTCGCGCTCGCGAATCGCGCGCTCGATGCGGTAGCCCAGCTCGCCCCACAGGCCGCTGTCGCGCGGCGCCCCGCCCTGCTGGCTGCCGCGCAGCCATTGGATCAGGCGGTGGCCGCGCAGCGCATCGGCCAGCACCAGGGCACCGACGCCGCTGGCCGCGCCCAGCAGTTCGCCCAACATCGGGAGGCTGGACCAATTGCCGGCCCAACTGCCCACGAAGGTGCCCAGCGCGACCGCCAGAGCGGCGATCAGGAGGCGCGGCACCAGCCAGTTCAACGATTCAGCCACTCGCTCTAGAACCTCGGGTCAGGAACTCAGGCCGACAGCGTGCTGGCCTGCTGCTGGGTCAGCCGGTAGCCGGCCCCACGCACCGT
This sequence comes from Roseateles sp. DAIF2, assembly GCF_015624425.1. NCBI lineage: Bacteria > Pseudomonadati > Pseudomonadota > Betaproteobacteria > Burkholderiales > Sphaerotilaceae > Roseateles > Roseateles sp. DAIF2. The sequence goes on from NZ_CP049919.1 coordinate 3,667,072, forward strand.
CTCGATCATGCGCGCGCACTGCACCCGCTCCAGCGCCTCGCGCAGGCGCTTCACATGCACGTCCACCGTGCGTTCCTCGATGAACACATGGTCGCCCCAGACCCGGTCCAGCAGCTGCGAGCGGCTGTGCACGCGTTCCGGATGGGTCATGAAGAAATGCAGCAGGCGGAACTCGGTCGGGCCCAGCTTGACCTCGACGCCCTCGCGGCTGACGCGGCGCGTGCCCGGATCCAGGCTCAGGCCGCCGATCTCCACCACCGAGTCCAGCGCCTCGGGCGCCTTGCGGCGCAGCACCGCGCGGATGCGGGCCAGCAGCTCGTTGGTCGAGAAGGGCTTGGTCAGGTAGTCATCGGCGCCGGCGTCCAGGCCGGAGACCTTGTCGGTCTCGTCGGCGCGCGCGGTCAGCATGATGACCGGCAGCTCCTTGGTGCGCGGCTGGCTGCGCCATTGGCGCGCCAGCGCCAGGCCGGATTGGCCCGGCAGCATCCAGTCCAGCACCACCAGGTCCGGCAGCACGCGGTCCACTTCCAGCTGGGCCTGGTCCGAACTGCCGGCCAGGGTGACCTCGAAGCCGGCGTGGCGCAGATTGATGGAGATCAGCTCGGCGATCGCCGATTCGTCTTCCACCACAAGAATTCGACTCATTGTTTTGTACTCCTGTCGTTTTATGTGAGGCTCCGGCGGCCTCGCGGGCCTGGCCGCGAGGCGCGACCGCGGGCTACCTCACCATGGTCTCGACGGCTTCCGGCGTGTTGTGACGCACGTCCGTGCCCTTGACCACATAGATGATGGCCTCGGCCAGGTTTTTGGCATGGTCGCCGACGCGTTCAATCGCCTTGGCGACGAACACCAGGTCGATCGAGGTGGAGATGGTGCGCGGATCTTCCATCATGTAGGTGATCAGCTTGCGCAGCAGGCCGTCGAACTCCTTGTCGATCGCGTCGTCCTGCTTCAGCACCTCCAGCGCCTTCTCGACGTCCAGGCGCGCGAACGCGTCCAGCGCCTTGCGCAGCTGGGCCACGGCCAGGTCGGCCTCGAAGCTGAGGTCAGACATCGGCAGGCGCAGCCGGGTCGACATGCCCGAGTTGATCAGGCGCTGCACGGTGCGCGCCACGCGCGAGGCCTCGTCGCCGACGCGCTCCAGATTCGCGATGCTCTTGGAGATCGCGATCAGCAGGCGCAGGTCGCGCGCGGTCGGCTGGCGGCGCGCGATGATGCTGTGCAGGTCGCGGTCGATCTCGACCTCCATCGCATTGACGCGCTCCTCGGTCTGCAGCACCACGGTGGCCTGCTCGCCGCTGAACTGCACCAGGGCCTCGACGGCCTGGGCCACCTGGGACTCGACCAGGCCGCCCATCTCCAGCACGCGGGTGGAAATGCCGCTCAGCTCGGCATCGAATTGGGTGGAAAGATGCTTGTCGCTCATGGTTTTCTCCCCGCGATCAGCCGAAGCGGCCGGTGATGTAGTCTTCCGTGTCCTTGCGCTTGGGCTTCATGAACAGCTCGGCCGTGGGGCCGAACTCGATCAGGTCGCCCAGGTACATATAGGCGGTGTAGTCCGAGCAGCGCGCGGCCTGCTGCATGTTGTGGGTCACGATGGCCACGGTGTAGTCGCTCTTCAGCTCGTGGATCAGCTCCTCGATCTTGCCGGTCGAGATCGGGTCCAGCGCCGAGCAGGGTTCGTCGAGCAGCAGGACCTCGGGCTTGATCGCGATGCCGCGCGCGATGCACAGGCGTTGCTGCTGGCCGCCGGAGAGGCCGGAGCCGCTCTGGTTCAGCTTGTCCTTGACCTCGGTCCACAGCGCGGCCTTCTTGAGCGCCCATTCCACGCGCTCGTCCATCTCGACCCGCGGCAGGGTCTCGAACAGGCGCACGCCGAAGGCGATGTTGTCGTAGATCGACATCGGGAAGGGCGTCGGCTTCTGGAACACCATGCCGATCTTGGCGCGGATCAGCGAGACGTCCTCGCGGCTGGTCAGGATGTCGTTGCCGTCCAGCAGGATCTGACCTTCCGCGCGCTGCTCCGGGTAGAGCTCGAACATGCGGTTCAGCGTGCGCAGCAGGGTGGACTTGCCGCAGCCCGAGGGGCCGATGAAGGCGGTGACCTTCTTCTCGGGGATGTCCAGGTTGATGCTCTTCAGCGCGTGGAAGTTGCCGTAATAGAAGTTCAGGTTGCGCACCGAGAGCTTGGCCTTCTCGGTGACGGGCAGGTCGACTTTGGCGTCCATTTTGATTGGCCCTTTTCTTTGCTTAATGCTTGTTCTTGAACAGCACGCGCGCCAGGATGTTCAGCAGCAGCACGCCGATGGTGATGATGAAGACGCCCGCCCAGGCCAGCTTCTGCCAGTTCTCGTAGGGGCTCATCGCGAATTTGAAGATCGTGACCGGCAGGCTCGCCATCGGCTCGCCCAGCGACGCGGTCCAGAACTGGTTCGACAGCGCGGTGAACAGCAGCGGCGCGGTCTCGCCCGAGATGCGGGCCAGGGCCAGCAGGATGCCGGTCAGCACGCCGGCGCGGGCCGACTTCAGGGTCACCGACAGGATCACCTTCCACTTCGGCGTGCCCAGGGCGTAGGCGGCCTCGCGCAGCGCGTTCGGGATCAGCGACAGCATGTTCTCGGTGGTGCGGATCACCACCGGGATCACGATCAGCGCCAGCGCCAGGATGCCGGCGAAGCCCGAAAAACTCTTCATCTTCGCGACCACGACCGCGTAGATGAACAGGCCGACCACGATCGACGGGGCCGACAGCAGGATGTCGTTGATGAAGCGCACCACGCTGCCCAGCCAGCTCTTCTGGCCGTACTCGGCCAGGTAGACGCCGGCCAGCACGCCGACCGGCGTGCCGATGAAGGTGGCCAGGCCGACCATCAGGGCCGAGCCGAAGATGGCGTTGGCCAGGCCGCCGGTCTCGGCCAGCGGCGGTGGGGTCATCTCGGTGAAGGTGGCCAGGCTCAGGCCGCCGATGCCCAGACGCACCGTCTCGAACAGGATCCAGAGCAGCCAGAACACGCCGAAGGCCATCGCGGCCAGCGACAGGCTCAGCGCGATCTGATTGACGCGCTTGCGCTTGGCATGCATCGCCACGCGCCTCGTATCCAGGGTGGTGCTCATGCGCGCGCTCCCTCGTTCTTCTTCAGACGGTTCAGCAGCACCTTGGAGCAGGCCAGCACCACGAAGGTGATGAAGAACAGCACCAGGCCCAGGTAGATCAGCGAGGCCTGGTGTAGGCCTTCGCCGGCTTCCGCGAACTCGTTGGCCAGCGCCGAGGTGATGCTGTTGGCCGCCTCGAACACCGACAGGGAGTTCAGCTGGTTCATATTGCCAATCACGAAGGTGACCGCCATCGTCTCGCCCAGGGCGCGGCCCAGGCCCAGCATGATGCCGCCGACCACGCCGGTCTTGGTGTAGGGCAGCACCACCTTCCAGACCACCTCCCAGGTGGTGGAGCCCAGGCCGTAGGCCGATTCCTTCAGCATCGGCGGCGTGACCTCGAACACGTCACGCATCACCGAGGCGATGAAGGGAATGATCATGATGGCCAGGATGATGCCGGCCGACAGGATGCCGATGCCCACCGGCGGGCCCGACACCAGCGAACCCAGGAAGGGCACGCCGCCCAGCAGCGCCTGCAGCGGCTGCTGCACATAAGTGGCCAGGATGGGGCCGAACACCAGCAGGCCCCACATGCCGTAGACGATCGAGGGCACGGCCGCCAGCAGTTCCACCGCGATGCCCAGCGGGCGCTTCAGCCAGCCCGGGGCCAGTTCGGTCAGGAACAGCGCGATGCCGAAGCTCACCGGCACCGCGATCAGCAGCGCGATGAAGGAGGTCATCAGGGTGCCGTAGATCATCACCAGGCCGCCGAACTTCTCCTGCACCGGATCCCAGTCGCTGGTCCACAGAAAGGCGAGGCCGAAATGCTTGATCGCCGGCGCCGCGCCGACCAGCAGCGAGATGATGATGCCGACCAGCAGGGCCAGGGTCAGCCAGGCCGCGCCATGGGCCAGGAAGGAGAACAGGGTGTCGGCCCAGGGGGCGACCTTGCGGCGCACCGGCGGGCCGCCCTGCGGTTGGGCGCGGCCGGCGGTGCGGTCCGGTTCGTAGTTGTTGGCGGGGAGTATTGCGGCCACTGCGGGCTCCTCGGGATCGGGTCGCTGGATTCGACAACAGCCCGGCAGACTGTGGGAGGCTGCCGGGCTGCGGTTCGGGGTCGACGCTGGTCTTTTTACTTGTAGGCGATGGCCTTGCCGGCGCTGTCCTTCAGATTGTCCGCCCATTGCTTGCGGACCAGTTCCTTGACCGAGGCCGGCAGCGGCACATAGTCCAGGTCATCGGCCATCTTGTCGCCGGTGGCGTAGGCCCAGTCGAAGAACTTCAGCGAGGCGCTGGCAGCGGCCGGCTTCTCCTGCAGCTTGTGCATCATGATGTAGGTCGCTGCGGTGATGGGCCAGCTGTCCTTGCCGGGTTGCTCGGTCAGGATCTGGTAGAAGCTCTTGGTCCAGTCGGCACCGGCGGCGGCGGCCTTGAAGGCGTCGTCGCTGGGCGAGACGAAGTTGCCGGCCAGGTTCTTCAGCAGCACATGGGACATCTTGTTCTGCTTGGCGTAGGCGTACTCGACATAGCCGATCGAGTTCGGCAGGCGGGTCACGAAGGCCGACACGCCCTCATTACCCTTGCCGCCCGCGCCGGTCGGCCAGTTGACGGCCGTGCCTTCGCCGACCTTGGCCTTCCACTCGGGGTTGACCTTGGACAGATAGTTGGTGAAATTGAAGCTGGTGCCCGAACCGTCGGCGCGGCGCACCACGGCGATCGCGGCGTCCGGCAGCGCGACGCCGGGGTTCAGGCCGGTGATCGCGGCGTCGTTCCACTTGGTGATCTTGCCCAGGTAGATGTCGCCCAGTACCTGGCCGGTCATCTTGATCTGGCCCGGGGTGATGCCCTTGATGTTGACCACCGGCACCACGCCGCCGATCACGGTCGGGAACTGGATCAGGCCGTCCTTGGCCAGTTCGTCATCCTTCAGCGGCGCGTCCGAGGCGCCGAAGTCCACCGTCTTGGCCTTGATCTGGCGCATGCCGGCACCGGAGCCGACCGACTGGTAGTTGATGCGGGCGCCGGTGGCCTTGTTGTAGGCGTCGGCCCACTTGGCATAGACCGGAGCGGGGAAGGAGGCGCCGGCGCCGGTCACGTCCTGTGCCAGGGCCAGGGGAGCGGCGGCAACGCCGGCCGCGAGGACAAAACCCTTGCTCAGTTGCACGAAATTCATAGCAGCCCTATCGAAGTGCTTGGTTGACGATGGTCGCCATCCTATGAATCGAATATGACAAGCCCGTGACTCCCCAAGACATGGGTGCAGGCGGGCCTCGATATTGTCATATTGAGTTCACTGCTTTGTCACATGGCCTGCCTAGAGTCGCTGCCCAGGGCCCCTGCCCTGGACCGGAGACCTCAGATCATGATGAACCACACCACCCGCATCCTGGCCCTGGCGGCCATCGCCCTGGGCCTGGCCGCTTGCGCCAGCACGCCCGCCCCGGCCCCGCTGGCCGACACCCTGGGCCGCGATCCGCAGCTTGCCACCTTCAATCGCCTGGTCGAGCAGGCCGGCCTGAAGGACAGTCTGCGCGGCGCCGGCCCGCTGACCGTGTTCGCGCCCAGCGACGAGGCCTTCAAGGCCGTGCCGGCCAAGACCATGGAAGCCCTGGCCAAGGACCCGGCCCAGCTGAAGGCCGTGCTGAACTATCACATCGTGGCCGCCAAGCTGGCCTCGGCCGAGGTCAAGAACGGCAACGTCAAGAGCCTGCAGGGCGGCGACCTGGCCCTCTCGAAGGCCGGCAGCTTCGTCACCGTCGAGGACGCGATGGTGCAGGGCTCGGACATTGCCGCGACCAATGGCGTGGCCCATGTGATCGACCGGGTGCTGATGCCGCCGAAGAAGTAAGCGAGCGGGCCGGCTCTACGGCTGCAACTACCAATGCAAAAAGGCCACCGGCTCGCGCCGGTGGCCTTTGTCGTTACTGATGCTGAACGCCTGCTCAGGCCCGCACCGCGTCCACCAGGCGCTGCGCGCATTGCTGGGCCAGGGTTGCGTCGCTGGCCTCGACCATCACGCGCAGCAGCGGCTCGGTGCCGGAGGCGCGGATCAGCACCCGGCCCTTGCCGCCCAGGTCCGCCGTCACCTCGGCCTGTTCCTGCGCCAGGCGGGCATTGCCCTTCCAGTCCTGGCCCGGCTGCAGGCGCACATTGATCAGGGTCTGCGGGAACAGGTCCACGCCGGACAGCAGCTCGGACAGGCTCTTGCCGGTGCGGCAGATCGCCTGCAGCACCAGCAGCGCGCTGACGATGCCGTCGCCGGTCGTGTGCTTGTCCAACGCCAGCAGATGGCCGGAGCCCTCGCCGCCGAGCTGCCAGCCGCGCGCGGCCAGTTCCTCCAGCACATAGCGGTCACCGACCTTGGCGCGCACGAAATCGACGTCGCGCGCCTTCAGCGCCAGCTCGACCGCCATATTGGTCATCAGGGTGCCGACCGCGCCGGGTACACGCAGGCCCTGGTTCAGGCGGTCGGCCACCATCACATAGAGCAGCTCGTCGCCGTTGTAGAGGCGGCCCTGCGCATCGACCAGCAGCAGGCGGTCCGCATCGCCGTCCAGTGCCACGCCGTAGGCCGCGCCATGCTCCTTGACCGCGGCGATCAGCGCGGCCGGCGCGGTGGCGCCGACGCCGGCATTGATGTTGAAACCGTCCGGCTTGCAGCCGATCGCGATCACCTCGGCGCCCAGCTCGTGGAACACGTCCGGCGCCACATGGTAGGCCGCGCCATGGGCCGCATCGACGACGATCTTCAGGCCGCGCAGCGACAGGTCGGAGCCGAAGCTGTTCTTGCAGAACTCGATATAGCGGCCGCGCGCATCCTCGATGCGGCGCGCCCGGCCCAGGCTGGCGGAGTCGACCCAGGAGGGCGACTCTTCCAGCGCCTGCTCCACCGCCAGCTCCCAGGCGTCGGGCAGCTTCTCGCCCTTGGAGGAGAAGAACTTGATGCCGTTGTCGGCAAAGGGGTTGTGCGAGGCGCTGATCACCACGCCCAGCTGCTGGCGCAGCGCGCGGGTCAGGTAGGCGACGCCGGGCGTCGGCAACGGGCCGGTCAGCAGCACATTGACGCCGGCCGAGGCGAAGCCGGCCTCCAGCGAAGATTCCAGCATATAGCCGGAGATGCGCGTGTCCTTGCCGATCAGCACGCTGGGGCGGCCGGAGGATTCCTTGCGCAACACGCGGCCGACCGCATGACCCAGACGCAGCATGAAGTCCGGCGTGATCGGCGCCTGGCCGACGGTGCCGCGGATGCCATCGGTTCCGAAATAGGTACGGCTCATTGCGAGCAGCCTCCGTTTGTTCTCAATGCGCCGTATTGTCCGTCAGGCCGGGACCACCGGCCGCAGCCCAGACCTTCAGCGCGTCCACCGTTGCCGCGACATCGTGCACACGCAACACCCGCGCGCCCTGCGCGACCGCGGCCAACGCGGCCGCCAGGCTGGCCGGCAGGCGCTCGTCGACCGCGCGGCCGGTCAGTTCGCCCAGGCTGCGCTTGCGCGACCAGCCGACCAGCAGGGGGTAGCCGAGATCCAGCAGCTCGCGCTGGCGCCGCAGCAGGGCCCAATTCTGCTCGGCGGTCTTGGCAAAGCCATAGCCCGGATCCAGGGTGATGCGCGCCGCCGCGATACCGGCCGCGCGCGCCGCCGCGGCCCGCTCGGCCAGATGGGCCGCCACCTCGGGCACCAGGTCGCGATAGTCGGTCAGCCGCTGCATCGTGCCGGGCTCGCCGCGCATGTGCATCAGGCACACGCCGGTTTCGGCTTGCGCCGCCAGCAGTTCCAGCGCCCCCGGCGCCGTCAGCGCCTGCACATCGTTGACGATATCCACACCCAGGTCCAGCGCGTGGCGCATCACCTCGGTCCGGCGCGTGTCGACCGAGACCGGCACGCCCATGCTCAGCGCGGCGCGCAGCACCGGCGCGATGCGCTGCCATTCGGTCTCGGCATCGACCGGCGCGGAGCCGGGGCGGGTCGATTCGCCGCCGATGTCCAGAATGTCGACACCCTCGCCCAGCAGGCGCTCGCAATGGTCGATCGCGGCCGCGGCCTCGCCATGCCGGCCGCCGTCGGAGAAGGAGTCCGGCGTCGCATTGACGATGCCCATCACCCGCGGGCGGTCCAGGTCGATCGAGAAGCGCGTGGTCTGCCAATGCATGAGCGAACGAGCAAAAGGTAAAGAAATGAAAACGGGGCCTCGCGGCCCCGTTGCAATCACCAGCAGACTCAGGCCGCGGCCGGAGCGCCACCCGCGCTAACGGGCGGCAAGGCGCCATCGGCCTTGTTGCCACCGGAGGGTGGCGTCCAGTCCTTGGGCGGGCGCGGCGGCTTGCCGGCCATGATGTCGTCGATCTGCTCGGCGTCGATGGTTTCCCATTCGAGCAGCGCGGTCGCCATCACATGCATCTTGTCCTGGTTGTCCTCGATCAGCTTGCGGGCGATGCCGTACTGCTCGTCGATGATGCGACGGATCACCTCGTCGACCTTGCGCATCGTCTCTTCCGACATGCTGGTGGTCTTGGTCACCGAGCGGCCGAGGAAGACCTCGCCCTCGTTCTCGGCGTAGACCATCGGGCCCAGCTCGTCGGTCATGCCGTAGCGCGTGACCATGTCACGGGCGATCGCGGTGGCGCGTTCGAAATCGTTCGAGGCGCCGGTGGTCATCTGGTTCATGAACACCTCTTCCGCGATCCGGCCGCCGAACAGCACCGAGATGGTCGAGAGCATGCGCTCCTTGTCCATGCTGTAGCGGTCGCCTTCCGGCAGCTGCATCGTCACGCCCAGGGCGCGGCCGCGCGGGATCACGGTGACCTTGTGCACCGGATCGGTCTTGGGCATCAGGCGCGCCACCAGCGCATGGCCGGCCTCGTGATACGCGGTGTTCTTGCGCTCTTCCTCGGGCATGACCATGGACTTGCGCTCGGGGCCCATCATGATCTTGTCCTTGGCCTTCTCGAAGTCGATCATCTCGACCACGCGGCCATTGCGGCGTGCGGCAAAGAGAGCGGCCTCATTGACCAGGTTGGCCAGATCGGCACCGGAGAAGCCCGGGGTGCCGCGCGCCAGGATGTCGGCGCGGATGTCCTGGCCGACCGGCACCTTGCGCATGTGCACGTTCAGGATCTGCTCGCGGCCGCGCACGTCCGGCAGGGTCACATAGACCTGACGGTCGAAACGGCCCGGGCGCAGCAGCGCCGGGTCCAGGATGTCGGGACGGTTGGTCGCGGCCATCACGATGACGCCGAGATTGGTCTCGAAGCCGTCCATCTCGACCAGCATCTGGTTCAGGGTCTGCTCGCGCTCGTCATTGCCGCCGCCGAGGCCGGCGCCACGATGGCGACCCACCGCGTCGATTTCGTCGACGAAGATGATGCAAGGGGCGCTCTTCTTGGCCTGCTCGAACATGTCGCGCACGCGGGCCGCGCCGACGCCGACGAACATCTCGACGAAGTCGGAACCCGAGATCGAGAAGAACGGCACCTTGGCCTCGCCGGCGATGGCCTTGGCCAGCAGGGTCTTGCCGGTACCCGGAGGGCCGACCAGCAGCACGCCGCGCGGGATGCGGCCGCCCAGCTTCTGGAACTTCTGCGGGTCCTTCAGGAAATCGACCAGCTCCTTGACCTCTTCCTTGGCCTCGTCGCAACCGGCGACATCGGCGAAGGTGGTGGAGTTGTTAGCCTCGTCCAGCATGCGGGCCTTGGACTTGCCGAAGCTGAAGGCCCCGCCCTTGCCGCCGCCCTGCATCTGGCGCATGAAATAGACCCAGACACCGATCAGCAGCAGCATCGGGCCCCAGCTGACCAGCAGGCTCATCAGCAGCGAGGGCTCCTCGCGCTGCTTGACGTCGAACTTGACGCCGTTGTTGATCAGGTCGCCGACCAGACCGCGGTCCAGATAGGTCGCGGTGCTGCGCAGGCGCTTGTCGTCGTTCGTGACGGCGATGATCTCGGTGCCGCCATTACCCTCTTGCAGGGTGACCTGCTTGATGCGCTTGGCGCGGACTTCATCCAGGAATTCGGAGTAACCGATCTGGTTGCCCTGAGCCGCGCCCCGATCAAACTGCTTGAAAACGGTGAACAGCACGAGGGCTATCACCATCCAAACAGCTACTTTCGAGAACCACTGATTGTTCACCGCGACTCCTTTGATTCCATTCAGCTGTGCCGCTCCAACGGCGGCACTTGCACGGCATATGGGGTTGATTCTATTGCAGTCAAGAGCCCGGACCGATTGGCTTTCCCATACTCGGTCATAGAGATTGCCAAGGCTTACCGATTCACTTCAGGCCGATGCCGACCAGGAAGGTCTCCGAGGAGCGGTCCCGCGAGGCCTTGGGCTTGATCGGCTTGACCTTCTTGAAGGCCCCCTTGAAGGCCTCCACCAGCTGGGTATAGCCGCTGCCGTGGAAGACCTTGGCCACCAGGGCGCCCTCCGGCTTCAGGTGCTGGCGGGAGAAATCGATCGCTAATTCCACCAGGCCGGCGATGCGCGCCGCGTCCGAGCTCTCGATGCCCGACAGATTGGGCGCCATGTCCGAAACCACAAGGTCCACCGGCCGGCCGGCCAGCGCCGCCTCCAGCTGGTGCAGCACCGCCTCCTCCTGGAAGTCACCCTGGATGAACTGCACACCCTCGATCGGCTCGAATTCCAGCAGGTCCAGCGCGATGATGGTGCCGTTCAGCTCGCCCACCGCGGCGCCGCCGGTGCCCGCCGCCTTGGGCGCGAAGCGCCGCCGCAGGTACTGGCTCCAGGCGCCGGGCGCGGCGCCCAGGTCCACCACCACCTGCCCCGGCTTGACCAGGCGCAGCTCCTCGTCGATTTCCTTCAACTTGTAGGCGGCGCGGGCGCGATAGCCCTCTTTCTGCGCCAGCTTCACATAGGGATCGCTGACATGGTCATGCAGCCATGCCTTGTTGACCTTCTTGCTTTTTGTCTGAATTTTCATCTTGCACGGATAATACGCATATGCCCGCAATTCAACTGACCCCTGCCCAGCGCAAGGAAAAACGTGCCGACGCCCATCACCTCGACCCCGTGGTGATGGTCGGCGGCGACGGCCTGACCCCCGCCGTCACCAAGGAAATCGACGCCGCCCTGAAGGCCCATGGCCTGATCAAGGTGCGCGTGTTCTCGGACGACCGCGCCAACCGCGAGGGCATACTGCAGATCCTGGCCGACCAGCTCGACGCCGCCCCGATCCAGCACATCGGCAAGCTGCTGGTGCTGTGGCGTCCGATCCCCGAGAAGGAAAAGGCCGAGCGCGAGGATGCGCGCCCCGGCCCGCGCGTCGTCAAGATCGTCAAGTTCTCCAAGAACGGCAACGGCCGCCCGCAGATCAAGAAGCTCAATGTGCTGGGCAACCAGCGTGTCGCCCAGGGCGGCGAGATCAAGCGCGCCAAGAAGCGCCTGACCAGCGTCAAGAAGTCCGCGCGCGACTGAACTGGCTCAGGGCTTGGCGCTGCTGCGCCAGGCCAGCGCCAGCACCAGCAGGATCTTGAGGCCGAAGAAGGCGAACGAGATCGCATGCAGGGCGCCGAAAGACAGGCCGCCCTGCCCCGCCTTCGCCGCCGCCAGCATCGGCTGCAGCGCGTAGTAGCCCGCCACCGTGCAGAACATGGCGCCGGCCGGCAGCAGGAAATCCAGCGAGAAGGCCTTGCCGCCCAGATCGCGCGTCAGGCGCCGGGCCATCAGCATCAGGATCAACGCCAGCGCCAGGCTGGTGTTGGCCTCCAGCGCGAACAGGCGCGCCACATAGGCGCCGGCCTGCGCACGCTCCAGCACCGCAAAGGCATTGGGTGCCGCCGCGAAGGCCACACAAAGCAGAAAGCCGCCCCACAGGGCGGCCAGCAGCAGGCGCAGCCTCGCCATCATCATCGTCAGACGTAACGGACTTCGACGATCTCGTAGCGCTTGATGCCGCCCGGAGCCTGCACCTCGGCCACATCACCGGCTTCCTTGCCGATCAACGCGCGCGCGATCGGCGAGCTGATCGAGATCAGGCCCAGCTTCAGGTCGGCCTCGTCGTCGCCGACGATCTGGTAGGTCACCTCGTTGCCGCTGGCTTCCTCCTCCAGGTCGACCGTGGTGCCGAACACCACCCTGCCGCCAGCATCCAGCGCGCTCGGGTCGATCACCTGGGCGGTCGAGAGCTTGCTCTCGATCTCCAGGATGCGGCCCTCGATGAAGCCCTGCTTGTCCTTGGCCGCGTCGTACTCGGCATTCTCGGACAGGTCGCCCTGGGCGCGAGCCTCGGCGATGGCATTGATCACCGCATGGCGCTCGACCGTCTTCAGTCGATGCAGTTCTTCCTTCAGCTTTTCGGCGCCGCGCTTGGTCAGTGGAATCGTGGCCATGATGGTCTTGCTCTACAAATCTCTCACTCAAAATGAATCCGCCGCCGCCCAGGGTCAGCCCTGAGCCGCGGCGGATTGCGTTGCAGCGCAGTTTAGTTCAGTTCGGCGTGCAGCTCTTGTAAGGATTGCACCAATAAACCGTCCTGGTGCTTCATGCCCTCGACCGCGGCCTCGCAGCCGGCCATCGTGGTGTAGTAGGTCACCCGGTTGGCCAGCGCCGCCTGGCGGATGTGGCGGCTGTCGGCGATCGCGGTGCGGGTCTCATCCACGGTGGTGAACACCAGCTGGATCTCGCCGCCCTTGATCATGTCGACGATGTGCGGGCGGCCGTCCTTGACCTTGTTGACCACGCTCACCGGCACGCCGGCCTCGGCGATGCTGGCGGCCGTGCCCTTGGTCGCAACCACGCCGAAGCCCAGCGCATGCAGGTCCTTGGCCACCGCGATGGCGCGCGCCTTGTCGGCGTTCTTCACCGTGATCAGCACATTGCCCTGGCGCGGCAGGCGGCTGCCGGCGCCGAGCTGGCTCTTCAGCATCGCCTCGCCGAAGGTCTTGGCCGCGCCCATCACCTCGCCGGTCGAGCGCATCTCGGGGCTCAGGATCGGGTCGACGCCGGGGAACTTGTTGAAGGGGAAGACCGCCTCCTTGACGCTGTAGTACGGCGGCACCACCTCGCGCGGCACCTCGCCCTTGCGATCCTTCTGGTCCTTCAGTTTGACGCCGGCCATGCAGCGCGCGGCGATCTTGGCCAGCTGCTGGCCGGTCGCCTTGGACACATAGGGCACGGTGCGCGAAGCGCGCGGGTTCACCTCCAGCACATAGACGGTGCAGGCCGCGAGACCCTTCGTCACGTCGCCCTGGATCGCGAACTGCACGTTCATCAGGCCGATCACCTTCAGGGCCTTGGCCATCGCCGCGCTCTGGCGGCGCAACTCGTCCTGGATGTCCGCGGCCAGGGTGTAGGGCGGCAGCGAGCAGGCCGAGTCGCCGGAGTGGATGCCGGCCGCCTCGATATGCTCCATGATGCCGCCGATCATCACATCGGTGCCGTCGGAGATGCAGTCCACATCGACCTCGACCGCATCCTCCAGGAAGCGGTCCAGCAGCACCGGCGATTTCTCGCTGACGCGCACGGCCTCGCGCATATAGCGCTCCAGGTCCTTGTCGCCATGCACGATCTCCATCGCGCGGCCGCCCAGCACATAGCTCGGGCGTACCACCAGCGGATAGCCGATCTCGTTGGCCAGGGTGACGGCCTGCTCCTCGGTGCGCGCGGTGCGGTTCGGCGGCTGCTTCAGGCCCAGCTCATGCAGCAGCTTCTGGAAGCGCTCGCGGTCCTCGGCCACGTCGATCGAGTCCGGGCTGGTGCCGATGATGGGCACGCCGTTGGCCTCCAGGTCCAGCGCCAGCTTCAGCGGGGTCTGGCCGCCGTACTGCACGATCACGCCGACCGGCTTTTCCTTCGCGACGATCTCCAGCACGTCCTCCAGGGTCACCGGCTCGAAGTAGAGGCGGTCGCTGGTGTCGTAGTCGGTCGAGACGGTCTCGGGATTGCAGTTGACCATGATGGTCTCGTAGCCGTCCTCGCGCATCGCCAGCGCGGCATGCACGCAGCAATAGTCGAACTCGATGCCCTGGCCGATCCGGTTCGGGCCGCCGCCCAGCACCATGATCTTCTTCTTGGTCGTAGGCTCGGCCTCGCACTCCTCGTCATAGGTGGAGTACATGTAGGCCGTCTCGGTCGCGAACTCGGCCGCGCAGGTGTCGACCCGCTTGTAGACCGGGCGCACACCCTGGGCATGGCGCGCCTTGCGCACCTCATGCTGGTTGGTGCCCAGCAGCTTGGCTAGGCGCTTGTCCGAGAAGCCCTTCTTCTTCAGCAGGCGCAGCTCGTCGGTCGACAGCGACGCCAGCGTGCGCCCCTTCAGCGAGGCCTCGATCTTCACGATCTGCTCGATCTGGGCCAGGAACCAGGGGTCGATGGCGGTCTCTTCGAACACCTCTTGCAGGCTCATGCCCAGACGGAAGGCGTCGCCGACGAAGAGGATGCGCTCCGGGCCGGGCTCGCCGATCTCCTGCACGATCTCCTCGCGATCGGTCGAGCGCTCGCTCAGGCCGTCGATGCCGGTCTCCAGGCCGCGCAGGGCCTTCTGGAACGATTCCTGGAAGCTGCGGCCCATCGCCATCACCTCGCCGACCGACTTCATCTGCGTGGTCAGGCGCGAATCGGCCATCGGGAACTTCTCGAAGGCGAAGCGCGGGATCTTGGTGACGACATAGTCGATCGAGGGCTCGAAGGACGCCGGGGTCACGCCGCCGGTGATGTCGTTGCGCAGCTCGTCCAGGGTGTAGCCCACCGCCAGCTTGGCCGCGATCTTGGCGATCGGGAAGCCGGTGGCCTTGGAGGCCAGCGCCGAGGAGCGCGAGACGCGCGGGTTCATCTCGATGACGACCATGCGGCCGTCCTCGGGATTGATCGAGAACTGCACATTGGAGCCGCCGGTATCCACGCCGATCTCGCGCAGGATCGCGATCGAGGCGTTGCGCAGCAGCTGGTATTCCTTGTCGGTCAGGGTCTGCGCCGGGGCCACGGTGATCGAGTCACCGGTATGCACGCCCATCGGGTCCAGATTCTCGATCGAGCAGACGATGATGCAGTTGTCCGCCTTGTCGCGGACCACTTCCATCTCGTATTCCTTCCAGCCGATCAGCGATTCCTCGATCAGCAGCTCGTTGGTCGGCGACAGGTCCAGACCGCGCTTGCAGATCTCCTCGAATTCCTCGGGGTTGTAGGCGATGCCGCCGCCGGTGCCGCCCAGCGTGAAGCTGGGGCGGATCACCATCGGGAAGCCGGTGCCACCGATCTCGTCCTTGATCTTCTTCTGGACGGCCAGCGCCTCTTCCATCGAATGCGCGATGCCGGACTTGGCCGAGCCCAGGCCGATCTTGGTCATCGCGTCCTTGAACTTCAGGCGGTCCTCGGCCTTCTCGATCGCGTGCTCGTTGGCGCCGATCATCTCGACCTTGTACTTGTCCAGCACGCCATGGCGGTGCAGGTCCAGCGCGCAGTTCAGCGCGGTCTGGCCGCCCATGGTCGGCAGGATCGCGTCCGGGCGCTCCTTGGCGATGATCTTCTCGACCACCTGCCAGGTGATCGGCTCGATATAGGTGACGTCCGCGGTGTCCGGGTCCGTCATGATGGTCGCCGGGTTGCTGTTGACCAGGATGACCTTGTAGCCCTCCTCGCGCAGGGCCTTGCAGGCCTGGGCGCCTGAGTAGTCGAACTCGCAGGCCTGGCCGATGATGATCGGGCCGGCGCCGATGATCAGGATGCTCTTGATGTCGGTACGTTTTGCCATGTCTTCTTACTCCATCAGGCCTTGGTCATCAGACCGATGAAGCGGTCGAACAGGTAGGAAATATCGTGCGGGCCGGGGCTGGCTTCCGGGTGCCCCTGGAAGCAGAAGGCCGGCTTGTCGGTGCGGGCCAGGCCCTGCAGGGTGCCGTCGAACAGGCTGATGTGCGTCGCGCGCAGGTTCGCTGGCAGCGACTCGGCATCGACCGCGAAGCCGTGGTTCTGGCTGGTGATCGAGACGCGGCCGTTGTCCAGGTCCTTGACCGGATGGTTCGCGCCATGGTGGCCGAACTTCATCTTGAAGGTCTTGGCGCCCGAGGCCAGGGCCATGATCTGATGCCCCAGGCAGATGCCGAAGGTCGGGATGCCGGCCTCGATCAGCTGCGCGGCGGCCTTGATCGCGTAGTCGCAGGGCTCCGGATCGCCGGGGCCGTTGGACAGGAACACGCCGTCCGGCTCCAGGTCGAACACCGCGCTGGCCGGGGTCTGCGCCGGCACCACGGTGATCCGGCAGCCGCGCGAGGCCAGCATGCGCAGGATGTTGCTCTTGACGCCGAAGTCATAGGCCACGACGTGGAACTTCGGGGCCGTCTGCTCGCCATAGCCCTTGCCCAGCACCCACTCGGTCTGGGTCCAGCTCTGCTTCTCGCTGCGGCTCACCACCTTGGCCAGGTCCAGGCCGGCCATGCTGGGCGCGGCCTTGGCCTTCGCGATCGCGTCGGCGATATGCGCGTCGGTGATCCGCTCGCCGGCGGCCAGCGCCAGGATGCAGCCGTTCTGCGCGCCGGTGGTGCGCAGCACGCGGGTCAGGCGGCGGGTGTCGATGTCGGCAATCGCCACCGTGCCCTCGTCGCGCAGGTACTGCACCAAGGTGCGGCTCTTGCGGAAGTTGGAATCAAGGATCGGAGGCTCCTTGATGATCAGACCGGCGGCATGGATCTTCGAGGCCTCGATGTCCTCCTCGTTGACGCCGTAATTGCCGATATGCGGATACGTCAGGGTGACGATCTGCCGGCAGTAGCTCGGGTCGGTGAGGATTTCCTGGTAGCCGGTCAGCGCGGTGTTGAACACCACTTCGCCGACCGTGTGGCCGGCAGCGCCGATGGCGCTGCCTTTGAAGACCGTGCCGTCTGCCAGGGCGAGGATCGCTGGGGGAAAGGAAAGCAGATCGGGCAGCACGGGAAACTCCGTTTATTGTGCGCGCGCCCAGCTCTGCTCCGTGACACGACCTGGGGTCGCTGAAGCCTGAGTCCGGTGGGGGAAACGGGTGGAGTTTCGCTAGGAGCGGTGGGTTGCGGGTAAACCTGCTGAGTATAACCGCCCGAGGGTTACCACCGGGGTTCTTTGCGCAAAAAAGAGTGAGTCGCCGGCGGCGGCTAGTCGTTGCACCCGGCCAGACCGCGCGGGACGCGGCCTGGCCTTCGCCGGGCGTCGGACAAGGCGCAGGCCTTGTCCTTGGTCCTGGCTCAGCCCAAGGCCGCGATGCCGGCGCGGGCGATCTGGGCGTCTTCGCTGGACTTGACGCCGCTGACGCCGACCGCGCCGACGCAGACGCCGTCGACCAGCACCGGCACGCCGCCTTCCAGCAGGCCGTTCAGGCCGGGCGCGCTCAGGAAGGACACGCGGCCCTGGTTGATCATGTCCTCGTAGATCTTCGACTCGCGGCGACCCAGCGCGGCGGTGTGCGCCTTGGCCGGCGCGATCTGCGCGGAGATCGGGGCGGCGCCGTCCAGGCGCTGCAGCCACAACAGATGGCCGCCGTCGTCGACGATGGCGATGCTGACGGCCCAGCCGTGGCTGGTGGCCTCGGCTTCGGCAGCGGCGGCGATGCGCTTGACGTCATCCAGGGTCAGGTAGGCTTTTTGTTTCATGGTGAGATCGCTTGAAAATGACGGTAACAGCCCCACTTTAGCCTCTGCGGACTGGCGGATTGCCCCATATCCAGGCAAAACTGTCCGTACAGGGCCTGCTAGCGCTACGGCAGCGGCCTACTGCCGTAGCGCTAGCAGGCCCTAGAATGCTCGCACGGGCGGCGGCCGTTTCGGCAAGCACCCAACCTGATGGAGGAACTGATGAACGAAAGCCTGCAAACCCAATACGGCGGTGCCTATGGCTCCGGCCTGACGGTTGACCGCCAGCGCGTGCTGCGCAACACCTACTGGCTGTTGGCCCTGTCGATGGTGCCTACCGTGCTCGGCGCCTGGCTGGGTGTGGCCACCGGCATCATGGCCTCGATGGGCATGGGCATGAGCATGATCGTGTTCTTCGTCGGCGCCTTCGGCCTGATGTTCCTGGTCGAGAAGACCAAGAACAGCAGCACCGGCGTGATTGCCCTGCTCGCCTTCACCTTCTTCATGGGCCTGATGCTGTCGCGCCTGATCGGCGCGATCCTGGGCTTCAAGAACGGTGCCAGCCTGATCATGATGGCCTTCGGCGGCACCGGCGCGATCTTCTTCGCGATGGCCAGCCTGGCCACCGTGATCAAGCGTGACCTGTCCAGCATGGGCAAGTTCCTGTTCGTCGGCGCCATCATCCTGCTGGTGGCCGGCATCGCGAACGTGTTCCTGCAGTCCTCGGCCCTGATGCTGACCATCATGGTGCTGGCGATGGCCGTGTTCTCCGCCTTCATGCTGTACGACATCAAGCGCGTGCTGGACGGCGGCGAGACCAACTACATCAGCGCCACCCTGGCGATCTACCTGGACATCTACAACGTGTTCCAGAGCCTGCTGTCGCTGCTGGGCATCTTTGGCGGAGAAAGGGACTAACACCCCCTACCGGCTGCGCCGGCCCCCTCAAGGGGGCGAGCATGACGGCCCGGCAAAGCCGGATCCGCACGCTCCGCGCGATGAAGCGCCGGCTGCGCGGCGCATAAGAGAAAGGGCCTTACGGCCCTTTCTTCATTTTCAGCGCTCGAACACCGCGATGCTCTCTACATGCGCCGTGTGCGGGAACATGTTCACCGCGCTGGCCGCGGTGCAGCGGTAGCCGGCCACATTGACCAGCAGGCCCGCGTCGCGTGCCAGGGTGGCCGGATTGCAGGACACATAAACGATGCGCTTTGGCGGCGTCCAGCCCGGCGCCAGCTCGGGGTTCTCGGCAATGTCGGCCACGGCCTTGGCCAGCGCGAAGGCCCCCTCGCGCGGCGGGTCGACCAGCCATTTGTCGGCCACGCCATCGGCCGCCAGCAGCTCCGGCGTCATCTCGAACAGATTGCGCGCGACGAAGCGCGTCGTCGCATCCAGCCCGTTGCGCTTGGCGTTCTCGCGCGAGCGCTGCACCAGGGCCTCGCTGCCCTCGATGCCTAGCACCTCGCGCGCCTGCGTCGCCAGCGGCAGGGTGAAGTTGCCCAGGCCGCAGAACCAGTCGATCACCCGCTCATGCTTTTGCACCTGCAGCAGGCGCAGCGCGCGCCCGACCAGCACCGTGTTGATGTGCGGATTCACCTGGGTGAAGTCGGTCGGCTTGAAGGGCATCACGACGCCGAATTCGGGCAGCGTGTAGGCCAGTTCCGGCCCGCCCTCGTCCAGCAGCTGCACGGTATCCGGCCCCTTGGGCTGCAGCCACCATTGCACGCCCGGATAGAACTGCGCGAACTCGCGCAACTTGGCCTTGTCCTCGTCCGGCAGCGGGTTCAGATGGCGCAGCACCAGTGCGATCACGGTGCCGCTGCCGTTGTCGCCCATCGCCAGCTCGATCTGCGGCAGACGGTCCCGCTCGGCCATGCTGGCGATCAACAGGCGCAGCGGCATCAGCAGGTCGCTGACGGACTTCGGCACCACCTTGCAGACCTGCATGTCGGCCACATAGCGGCTCTTGCGCTCGTGGAAGCCGATCAGCACCACGCCCTTCTTCGCCACATAGCGCACCGAGAAGCGCGCGCGATAGCGGTAGCCCCAGGTCGGACCCTCGATCGGGCGCAACAGGGTCTCGGGCTTGACCTTGCCAAGGTGCCAGAGGTTGTCCTCGACCACGCGCTGCTTCACCGCCACCTGGGCGCCGGCATGCAGATGCTGCATCTTGCAGCCGCCGCAGGCGCCGGCATGCAGGCCGAAATGCGGGCAGCCGGGCGTCACGCGCTGCGAGCTCTCGCGGCGCAGCGCCACCAGCGCGCCCTGCTCCCAGTTGTTCTTCTTGCGGCCGACTGTGACCTGCACCTCTTCACCGGGCAGCGCCCCATCGATGAAAACGACCTTGCCTTCGCTGTTGTGGGCCACGCCCTGGGCTTCCAGGTCGAGCGACTCGACCTTCAGCCATTCGTTCTGTTGCGTCATGGGCCGGATTATGTCTTCGGCCGCGGACAAGCCCGCTTGACTTCGCTTCGCGAAGTCAGCCTACGACGCAGCCTTCGGCTGTCCCAGCTTAAAAGATGGCGTCGCGGCTGATGCCATGCCGCATCATATTGCGCTTGAGCTTGTTCAGCGCCTCGATCTGGATCTGGCGAATGCGCTCGCGCGTCAGACCCAGGCGGATCGCCAGCACGTCCAGGGTCTCGGGCTCGCGGTCGGCCAGGCCATAGCGGCCCGCCAGCACCTCGCGCTCGCGCTCGTTCAGCGAGGCGAGGCCATGGGCCAACAGGGCCTCCAGTTCATGACTCAGGCGCAGCCCCATCGGATCGACGGCCTGCTCGTCGGCCACCAGGTCCATCATCGACTCGCCGCCCTCGCCGTTGCGGTCGACCGGCGAATCCAGCGAGCTGGGCAGCTCGGCATAGGCCAGCAGCTCGGCCACATGGGCCAGCGGCTGGTTCAACTGGGCGGCGATGTCCTCGGCGCGCACCACGGCCTCCTGGCCGTCCTGGCTGCGCAGCGCCTCCAGCGCGCGGCGCGCCTTCAGCACCTGGTTGAGCTCGCGCACGATATGCACCGGCAGCCGCACCAGGCGCGCCTGATGCATCAGCGCACGCTCGATGCTCTGGCGGATCCACCAGCTGGCATAGGTCGAGAAACGGAAGCCGCGCTCGGGCTCGAACTTGCCGATCGCATGCATCAGGCCGAGATTGCCCTCCTCGATCAGGTCGCTCATCGGCAGGCCGCGGCCGAGGTAGTTCTTCGCGATGCTGACCACCAGGCGCAGGTTGTGCTCGATCATCGCCTGGCGCGCGGCGAACTCGCCGGCGCGGGCGCGCACCGCGGTGTCGTATTCCTGCTGGGGCGTCAGCAGCGGGGTGCGACGGATGTCGCGCAGATAGGCCTGCAGCGCATTGCCGAGATCGACATCGGCGGCCGGGGCGCCTGCACTGCCATTGCTGCGCAAGGCGCTGGCATCGTCATCCTCATCGTCGGCCGCGGGTGGCGCGGCGGCGGAGGCGTTCAGTTCGTCGGCACTGCGCATCGCCTCCAGATCCGGCACCAGCAGCGGCGCGGGCGGCACGAAGGAGGAGACATGGTGGGGCGATGGAGACAAAGAAGAAGACGGCTTCATGATCCCTGCGCATCGCCCCCATGCTGGCTAACGAGATGGCAGCAACCGCGCCGGATCGATGGGCTTGCCCTGCTTGCGCACCTCGAAGTGGAGTTTCACCTGGTCGGCGTCGCTGGAGCCCATCTCGGCAATCTTCTGTCCCTTGCGCACCGCCTGGTCTTCCTTGACCAGCAAGGTCTGGTTGTGCGCGTAGGCCGTCAGATAGGTTGCGTTGTGCTTGATGATGACCAGATTGCCGTAGCCGCGCAAGCCCGAACCTGCGTAAACCACGCGGCCATCGGCGGCGGCCAGCACCGGATCACCGGCCTTGCCGCCAAAGGACAGGCCCTTGTTCTTGACCTCGTCGAAACCGGCCGTCACCGAGCCACCGGTGGGCCAGCCCCAGGGCAGGTCGTCGTCGCCATTGGCGGCCGCGGTGGGGGCCGGCGGCGCGGTCACCGGGGCCGAGGCGGCCGGCGATTGCGGCGCGGAGGCGCCGGTGGCGGGCGTGCCGGGCTTGCTGTCCAGCGGACGGCTCTCGACCTTGGCCGAGGCGACCGGACGCGCATTGACCGCGCCGGCATCGACGCCAGGCGTCACCACACGCAAGACCTGACCCACCTCGATGCGGTTGGCGTTCTCCAGCTCGTTCCACTTCACCAGGTCGCGCCAGTTCTGGCCGTTGTCCAGCGCGATGCGGATCAGCGTATCGCCCTGCTTGACGGTGTAGTAGCCGGGCTTGCCGGCGTTCTCGGCGCCGGGCAGCGGCTTCACCTCGGGCGCGGCGGGCGTGCTCGAAGCCGGCGCGGGCGTCGCGGGACGGGTCTGCGCGCCGACCGGCCGGTCCTCGACCGGCGCCTTGTGTTTGGGCGAGGCGCAGCCCACCACCAGGGCGGCGAGAGCGAGCGAGGCCAGGCTCGCGGAGATCCGGTTCAGGTTGTTTTGCATGCTTGAGGAAGCGTTGCCAGGCGCCAGGGGCGCGGAATCACAGGACGCCCGATTTTAGGGGCACGAAAAGCACGGGCTCATGAAGCGTCCGGACCAGGCGCGAAACGCCCGCCTCCACCAGGTGATCGACGACCACCAGCACCTGGCTGCGCCCACCCGGCGCGAGCATCGGCGCGACCAGCCGGCCGCCCGGCGCCAGCTGGGCCAGCCAGGCCTCGGGCAGGTCCTCGCCGCCGGCCGCCGCGATGATCGCATCAAAAGGCCCGGCGCCGGCATGACCGAGCCGCCCGTCGCCATAGATCAGGCGCACCCGGCCGCCCAGGCGCAGCGCCTCCAGGTTGGCGCGCGCCTTCTCGTGCAGCGGCTTCAGCCGTTCGATGCTGAGCACCTGGCGCGCCAGGCAGGCCAGCACCGCGGCCTGGTAGCCGCAGCCGGTGCCGATCTCGAGCACGCGACCGAGCTGCCCCTGCGCGCGCGCGTTCGCGCCGGCCATCAGCAGCTCGATCATCCGCCCCACCACCGAGGGTTTGGAGATGGTCTGGCCATGCCCGATCGGCAGGCTGGTGTCCTCATAGGCCTGGATCGCCAGCGCGGTGTCGACGAACTCATGCCGCGGCACCGCCGCCAGCGCCTGCACCACGCGCTCGTCCTTCAGGCCCTCGCGCTGCAGGCGCTGCACCATGCGCAGGCGCACGCCGGCCGAGTCCATGCCCAGGCCGCTGGGCGCTGCCTGGCGCGCCGCATCCTGCGCGGCCTGCTGCAAGTGGCGCTGCGGGCGCAGCAGCTCGCGCGGCTGCGCCTTGGCCGCCGGCTGCGGGCTCAGCTTGTCCAGCGGCAGCGGGAAACGCCGGCGCGGCGCCTCGCCAGTGCTCATGTGGGCAGGCCCAGGCGCTGACGCCAGGCCGGCATGCCAGCATGGTCGCTGAGGTCCACCTGCAGTGGCGTGATCGACACCATGCCGTTGGCGGTGGCGTGGAAATCGGTGCCTTCGCCCGCCTCGCGCGCATCGCCGGCCGGGCCGATCCAGTAGATCGTCTCGCCGCGCGGGTTGGTCTGGCGGATCACCGCCTCGCTGGCATGGCGCCGGCCCAGGCGCGTGATGCGGCGCGGCAGCGTGGCCGCGTCGGGCCGGTTCGGCATGTTGACGTTCAGCAGGAAGGCATGGCCGAGGCCGCCGGCCAGCACCTGTTCGATGATCGCGCGCGCGGCCTGCGCCGCGGCCTCGAGCTCGACCCAGCCCTTCTCGACCTGCGAGAAGGCGATCGAGGGGATGCCGAACAGGAAGCCTTCGGTGGCCGCCGCGACGGTGCCCGAATAGAGCGTGTCGTCGCCCATATTGGCGCCGTTGTTGATGCCCGAGATCACCAGGTCGGGCCGGTAGTCCAGCAGGCCGGTCAGCGCCACATGCACGCAGTCCGAGGGCGTGCCGTTGACATAGCGGTAGCCGTTGGCCGCGGTGAAGACCGACAACGGGCGGCTCAGGGTCAGCGCATTGGAGGTGCCGCTGGCATTCTGCTCGGGGGCAATCACGTCGATCTGGCCCAGCCCCTCGCAGGCCTTCACCAGGGCCGCCAGGCCCGGTGCCAGATAACCATCGTCATTCGCAATCAGGATACGCATGGCCGGCATTGTAGGCAGCACGTCACCTCGGCGACCCCTCATCAACCCGCGTCTGCCTATCATGGCCCGCAGTCCATTCCGAGGAGCGAACAAGATGCAAGCCTGGCTGTGCGAGAACCCCGTCGGCGTCGAGGCGCTGAGCTGGAAGGCGCTGCCGACGCCCGAGCCCGGACCGGGCCAGATCCGCGTCGCGATCCGGGCCGCCAGCCTGAACTTCCCGGACCTGCTGATCGTGCAGGGCAAGTACCAGATCAAGCCGCCGACGCCCTTCGTACCCGGCGCCGAGTTCGCCGGCGTGGTCGAGGCGGTGGGCGATGGCGTCTCTCATCTGCGGCCGGGCGATGCGGTCGCCGCCTTCGCCGGCACCGGCGGCTTCGCCAGCCATGCGGTGATCCCGGCCGCGCAGGCCCTGCCGCTGCCGCCGGGCTTCGCCTTCGAGGATGCCGCCGCCTTCATCTGCACCTATGCGACCAGCCACCATGCGCTGCTGGACCGCGCCGCGCTGCAGCCGGGCGAGACCGTGCTGGTGCTGGGCGCGGCCGGCGGCGTCGGCACGGCCGCGATCCAGATCGCCAAGGCGACCGGCGCGCGCGTGGTCGCCGCCACCTCGTCCGATGAGAAGAACGAGCGCTGCCTCGCGCTCGGCGCCGATGCCGCGATCAACTACGGCCGCGGCCAGCTGCGCGAGGCCCTGAAGACCCTGACCGAGGGCAAGGGGCCGGACGTCATCTACGACCCGGTCGGCGGCGAGCTGAGCGAGGCCGCCTTCCGCTCGATCGCCTGGCGCGGCCGGCATCTGGTGGTCGGCTTCGCGCAGGGGCAGATCCCGGCGCTGCCGCTGAACCTGGCGCTGCTGAAGGGCGCAGCGCTGGTCGGCGTGTTCTGGGGCGAGTTCGCCAAGCGCGAGCCGCGCCGCAATGCCGAGATGCTCGCGCAGCTGGCCGCCTGGTATGCCCAGGGCAAGATCAGGCCGGTGCTGGATCGCGTGCTGCCGCTGGCGGAACTGCCCGCGGCCTTCGCGCACATGAGCAGTCGCCAGGTGGTGGGCAAGGTGGTGTTGACGACCGGCTGAGCCCGCCCCGGGGCGCTCTGCGCAACATCTGGCTACGCATGCCCTACTTTCGCGGGGCATTCGGCGTGCCCGTTGTACGCTAGGATGAGCCGCTGCGCGGAGCCCCTCACACCATGGCCGTCAAAGTACTGATCATCGAAGACAACCCGGTTGCCCGAAGCTTTCTCTGCCGAGTCGTGCGGGAGAGCTTCAGCGACGCGATGGAGATCACCGAGGCCGGCGATCTGGAAGGCGCCCGCCGGCATGTGGCCCGCCTCGGCCACGAGAGCCCCGAGCAGGGCTTCAAGCTGATCCTGGTGGACCTGGAACTGCCCGACGGCAATGGCATGGAATTCCTGGCCGAGCTGGCCGGCTCGCCCGCCGTCAAGGTGGTCACCACCCTCTATTCCGACGACGACCATCTGTTCCCCGCGCTGCAATGCGGCGCCGACGGCTACCTGCTGAAGGAGGACCGCTTCGAGGTGCTGGTGGAGGAGCTGCAGCGCATCGTGCGCGGCCAGCCGCCGCTGTCGCCCGCGATCGCGCGCCGCCTGCTCTCGCATTTCCGCCCCGGCTCCTCCGGCGACAGCGGGCCGATGAGCCTCTCCGGCGGCCTGAACTCCGGCTTCAGCCCGCTCTCGTCCAGCGCCAGCGGCCATGCCGGCCGCGGTGTCGTGCTGGACCCGCCGCCCGAATGGGAACGCCTGACCCCGCGCGAGAACGAAGTGCTGACCTATCTGAGCAAGGGCTTCACGATCAAGGAGATCGCGAACCTGATGGGCATCAAGTGGTTCACCGTCAACGACCACATCAAGTCGATCTACAAGAAGCTCAATGTCTCGAGCCGCGCCGAGGCCGCGGTGCTGGCCAGCAAGCAGGGCCTGGTCTGATTCCCGTTTAGGGGCAACGATATAGCTCCGCTTCGACCTCTCGATTTCTGTGCCACCAATGTCTGCCTCGGATGAGGCGGAACGGATTGAAACACAGCCTTTAGGGGCCTGCAAGGGGCCTTTCGTGGCGCGGATTTGGCACAAGATTGGCACAGATTTGGCACACGAATCCGGCCGGTCAACAACCCTTCAGTCCTTACTTGTCAGCAGGCGCCGGATCGTCGAGGGTCACCTCTATGTCGGCGTTATACGCCTTGGCGATCAAGTCCAACACGCGCCGATCGAATTCGGGACGGACCAGCCTAGAGAGTTGTGCACCGACCGAGGTCAGGCGCAGTGCGAAAAATTCAAGTGCATTGGACTTGTGACGTTGAGTCAGTCGGAACCTTCCACCAGGAAAGACAAGAACCATTGACATCGCCTCGGCTTCAGCCTTGCCATTCCACATTGCAGCGTAAGGCATTGCGCCATCAACATCATGGAGCAGTCCCGCTTCTTGAAGCGCATACAGCGTTGAATGTGGCAGCCCTATTGGCTTAAGCCAATCGACCGCTTCGAATCCTCGTCTAGGCGTTTGCAGGATATGTCCCTTTGCGTCCACACATATGCTGCAAAGCGTCTGAAATGCATGTGCGTCATCCTTGGTCAAGCTCGCCATCACGGAAAGAGCCCGAAGGGAATACGACCCAGGCTGTTCGACCTCACCAGCGAGGACTCGCGCGAATAACAACTGCATTTCAGCATCTGACACATCCGCACCGAAGCGAAACAGAGCGCGACACCAATCGTCAGCAACAGGACTATCGGACGCTGTCGAAGGGCCATTTTCAATTGCGAGCTCGGCAATCGCTTCAATGTTCTGCTGGCGCTGTAGTTCGGACTGAATGAGGCGCTCTCGGGTTCGGCGAGCGAGTTGTTCATCTGCATCTGCCAACGCAATCTTGGCTTCGATAGCTGACGCAACCTGAGCCCTCGCCTTGGCTTCCTCGACCTCAATGGCAGCCACGCCTAGCACCTTCGCTTCGTAGGCTTTGGCGTCAGCCTCGTTTCGAATGGCGCGTGGCCGGTACAGCGTACCGACACCCCTTACTACCGCGTCAATCAACTTCTCAGCAGGCTTGCCGAGACCAGTCAAATCTTCCACGTCTTGCCTCCCTTGCGCCTGAACACCATGCAATCCGCGACGCTTCCCGGATCGTCTGTCTAGCGGCGACTCGCGCGCGATGTTTTGCCTCGAATTTTCCTGCGGGTTCTGGACAAGCCCAAAGCGCAATTTACCCCCGTGCCCCCTCGTTTCCCAACGAGATGACCTAGCTGCGCGGCGCTCCCGGACGTATGCCCATATCACCGGATCGTTCCATTCTCGGAACGGTTCCACACGCGGGACGGTCCGTTCTACGGCAGCCGCAGACAATGATACAGCGCCCCGTCTGCCCAGGAATCTCCGGGCTTCCGCGCAACGTCAGGACTCGCGAAAGTCTCTCCCGTCAGCCCTCCCGAGAGGAGCCCTCTGTCTGGCCACAGCGGCAAGGAGCGAATCATGAGAATGAAGCTTGACGACTGGAGTCTATGGGACGACTTCGTGGGTCGCATCGTGGTTCGTGCTGACCGCATGGTCAGGTACATTGGCGAGTTGCCCGGCCGTGCATCCCCAGCCGCAGACATTGCTCGGCCGGGCTGTCTGGCGGCGCTATCGTCCGCGCCGGGCGGTCTGGATCGACTCTGACGGCTTCATCATTCGCATGAGCCGCGTGGAGTTGCAAACCGACCGCTTGACGAAGCACACGGCATAACCGAGCGCCAGCCCGCAAAGACCAGCACACCGGTGGCGCAACTGGAGACGTTCAAAGCCACCGCCTTTACACGCGCTGCTGCGCTGGTGAGGTTGCATGGCCACATGGACAGTCTCATGTGGCTCTGGCTGGCCGGAGAGTTCTGGGCGACCACCGAGGGCGGCAAGCGCGAGCTAGTGGGCCTGCTGCGAACCTACGACGACTGGCGACCGATGATGCGGCGCCATGAGGCCCGGACGTGGCAAGACCTGCCGGAATGGCTTCCGGCTTGGCGAGGCTACGACGCGGGTTTCAATGAAGACGGCCTGGCGTACACGATGGACCGAGAAATGGCCCGCGCGTGTCCCTTCGTGGCGCGCTATCGGATGGCCGGTCTGATGCTTGTCCTGCACTGCGTCTGGATCAGCAAGGAGGACTGCATCATCAAGATGGACCAAGGGCGGACTGAGGTGCTTGCCCGCATCGTGAACGAGAGCAACGGGGTAGCTCTGGACCTGAGCGTGTCACCGGGCGCCTTCGCGGGCATTCCGCGCTTGCCGGCGACTGTGGCGGTCTGAATCAGTGCCGAGGTGCGTAGGACCGCGAGGCCCTGCGGCTTCAGCCTTCGGCGCCCTTCGTGTCCCGCAGCTTGACCGCGCGCAGGATGGTCGAGCGGCTGGCGCCGGTCAATTCCTGCACCTGGTTCCAGGTCTTGCCTGCGCCGAGCAGTGCAACGATGTTCTCGTGCCGCTTCTGGTCCACTTGGCGGCCCCTATACAGCCCCTGGGTCTGAGCCTTCGCAATGCCCTCCGCCTGACGGCGGCGGCGGTCGGTGTAGTCCTTGCGGGCCATCACGGCCAGCATGTCCAGCAGCATCGCGTTGACGGCCTGAAGGATCAGCTCTGTGGGGTCGGCCTCCTGGCCCGCCCGACGTGCCGGCGAGGCCCGCATGGCCCCGTGGCTGGTCGGCAGGTCCAAGGCAACCACCCTGACACCCTTGGCCTTGATGGCATCCTTCAGGGCCTCCCAATCGTCCACGCTAAGGCGCGACAGGCGGTCCACTTGCTCCACCAGCAGCACGTCGCCGGGATGGCAGTCAGCCAACAACCGGAACAGCTCAGGCCGGTGCAGCTTCGCCCCTGACTCGTTCTCCGCATACCAAGAAGCCACCACGCGGCCATGCCCTGCGGCGAATTGCGCCAGTGGCTGGCGGGCGCGCAGGGCGTCTTGGTCTTCAGTGCTGGCACGCAGGTAGGCGCGGACGTGCGACATGCGGAACCCATTCAGTTTCGTTTAACTGGTTCGCATTATGCAAGTTTCGTTTGAGTAAATCAATTACGGAAACGGAACCAGTTTGGCGCCCCTGGGAAGCTGCGCTGGCTGGTGTCGTCAAGGCATACCGAAAGCGAACCGAAAGGCAGCCACTGTTGCTACGAGCGCCCGCTTGCTTCTCAGCTATGCCCCGGGCTCCCAGCCACAAGCACAGCGCCTTCCCAAGAGGTGCATCCAGGGTTGCCCGCATAGCCCGAGGCGCAGAGCTGGTCGCTCAGTACCGGATGACGGAACGCACACTCGCCCCTCGCCTTCCATTTCGGCTTGGAATCGTTCATCCACATCCATGCTCGCGAGGAACTCATCCAGTTTCCGCATGACAACCGGATTGATTGGTGGGTCTTCCACACCCGGTCGAGGCTGCGCCATCTGCTCGGCCAGTCGCTGCTTGGCCGCTACCCGCGTCTTCCGCGTACCGCGCTTCACCGGCACATAGCCTCGCCCCTGCTCCATACGTCGCGCCTGGAGGGCTTCGAACAGGCCCGGCTCTTCCTTGATGTACTTCAGCAACGTCCCTCGGCTGATGCCGTACTTCTTGGCCGTCGCCGCCAGGTTGACAGGCCCAACGGGACTGCGCAGTTCGGTCATCAAGTTGAGCCAGCCCCTCCCAGTAAGGGCAACCATGGAGCCAGCCGGCCGACCTGGCCGCTTCGATTTCGGTTCACTCGCCATGCGGTCAGTGTACGGAATTAATTGAACACTTTCGCGTGACACCCAACACGCCGCCAGCCCACACTAACACTGGGAAAACGGCCGACTCCGCATCTTCAGGCGCGACACGCGCTGAACCTGTATATGAAGACCCACTTTGTCCTGCCGAGGTACTGAACACTTTCACGGACTCGCCAATCAGCGGAAGACCCCATGAACACTGGGCTCTCCCGTCACGCCCCATGCAAAACCCTCCCCTTCAGCACCTATTACTAGAGAAGGCGGGACTGCGCGATTGCGCATCCGCGTCCTCGACGCCCCACCAGCAACCCCAACCGACAAGGAGATTCCGAAACGCGATGACCCCCACCGACACGCAGCAGGGTGCAAGCCGTGACCCCGCTCCGCCGCGGTTCCTGCCCTGTCAGCCCATAGCGCACCTCCAGGCCACCTGCACTGGCCGCACTTCGCCCACCGCCGCCGACCTCGAATCCTTCGACGTTGACGCCTTCCTTGCAAGCCTGCCTTCCTGGAGGGACTACTGCGAGCAACCATCCCGGGACTCCGACCGCAGCATCCGAGGCAGTGCTGGCCGGCGACTGCGAGACGGCCTATCCGCACGGGTGTCTGACGAGTTGCTCCGAGAGATTGCCAGCGACACCTTCGGGGCCGTCCGCTGCTCGCAAAAGTACCTGAATGCCATGCGCGTCGTCCTGGGCAACCAGGCTCACGCCGAGCAGTTCGGTTACCTGCTTGAGATGAATACGAGGACCAGCTTCGCTACCGAGAAGGTCATGCGGACCATCCTCGGGCAGATGGACCAGGCCGGCGTCACCTTTAAGAAGCAGGCCGTCCTGGGCCAAGGCCGTGTGCAGGCCGTGCACTGCTACCGCCGCCGACCCGCCAACGTCGACCCCGCTGCACTGCTGAATGCCCTGTATCGGCGGACAGAGAGCGAAAACAGTGACTGGTGCGCATCCCCAACCATTCCCGCGTATGAGGTTCCGTACTGACCAGCCGCCTTAAGGGCGCAGTACCTAGAGGGTTCCATCCTTGTGGCGACTTACTACGCAGCCACACCGGCACCGCCATCGAACGAGCCTCTTCGAGGTTCAGGCCCCGTTGACCCCTGAAGGGCAACCAGTGGCACGGCCGAATGCTTCCGCGCCTGTGCGTGCGGGGGGATGCGGTCTGTTTCCGGGTCATCAGGCCATCGGCCGACCTCACTCCCATCCCTTTGCAACCACGTTCAGCCAGCCCCACACGGGGAACTCGGCTGAATCACCCCTACCCACTCCATTCCTATGACACACCACTGCACCGTTCCCCACTGCGACCAGCCCACCTCTGGGCGGTCGAACAAGTGCAACGCCCACCGCCTGGCCCTTCGTCGCCACGGGCATCCGCTTCAGACCGGCATCAAGGTCACCGAGTTCGGCCCCTACCGGGACACCATCCGGCGCCTCTGGCGGGCCAACGATGCGTCTCCACTCTGGGAGGTCGTGAAGGCCCGTTGGGGCCGCTGCCTGGGCCATGCGCAGGCCATCCTCGGCGACTACGCCCGCGGGGTCGCTTGCAACCGGCACGAGGTCCAGGCTGCCGATGAGCTGCTGCGCCTGGACAGCAACGTCCCTTTCGAGGATCTCGCCTCAACTGCGCTGGCGCTGTACGTCTACGCCGCCGACCAGCCGTATCGCTTTAAGAGCGACGATGCCTTCCGCTTTCAGGTCGTGCGCAAGGTCCGCGGCCTGGACGACCTCGCCATCGGCAAGACCTGGAACAACAAGCGCCGGTCGATGCGCAGCGTGTACCGGGACCTTCCCCCACGCGCAGTTCTCCGCCTACATGCCTACCTTGGGGCCGTCTTTGGCGAGGCCGGCATGCTGCTGCGGGATCACGCGAAGTCACGGCCGAAGCTGGAGGCCACGGAGGCCCGCACGATGGCCGATGCCGTGAGGTCGCTGCGATGAGCGGTACTAGGCGCAATCGCTGGGACCCGGAGGTCCCCTGGGAGGTCCCGCGAGACCTGCGCTGGCCCCTACCCGCTGGTATGCAGTGGGCGGCGGCGGGCCGCTGCCTGCGCCTCGGACCCGCAACGCCCGCACAGGTCATCCGACCGGAGGACTGGGGCGATGCGGTCGCCGGCCGCGTCCAGGCTGTCGCGCTGGTCTCGGCCATCCACGCACACGCGCTCTGCATCGGTCACCTGCCCTCAGGCTACGCCATCTACACCCGGCGCCCTGCGCTGGTCCACATGAGCCTCGGGGATCACCTCACCGTCCGCGTGGCCAAGTCCCGCGCGGGAGAGCTTTGGGCCGCCCCCTTGGCGCGCGTGGTCGGGCCACCGCAGCCACCAGCCGCACCAGGCAACCAACCTACCTACTGAACTGACCATGACCACCAACATGACTGAAAAGCCACCCGTCACCATCTACACAGACGGCGCCTGCAAGGGCAACCCCGGCCCGGGTGGCTGGGGCGTCTACATGCACAACGGCACGAAGGCCAAAGAGCTGTGGGGAGGGGAGGCTGCGACCACGAACAACCGCATGGAGTTGATGGCGGCCATCAAGGCGCTGGAGTTCTTTCCCACACGGCGCCGGCTGACCATCCATTCAGACAGCAAGCTCCTCATTTCAGGGATGACTGAATGGCTTCCCGGCTGGGTCGCTAGGGGATGGAAGAAGGCGAAGGGCGACACCGTCGAAAACCTAGCCCTTTGGCAGCGGCTGTACACACTTGCAGCGCAGCATGACGTGTCTTGGCGCTGGGTCAAGGGGCACGCAGGGGACCCTGGGAATGAGCGCGCAGACACGCTGGCAAACCTGGGTGTAGCGCGCTAGCACCGAAGGCATAATCGGCCGCACAAGACCAGCACGGCAAGGGGGGTGAATGCAGCTTCAGACCGCAACGGTGATTGCCGGATCGGAGACTCCAGCCGGAGATGGGCAGTTCGGAGCTATGCGCTGCGTCATTACCCTGCCTGATGGAAGTCGGCGCGCAGCAGTCATTAAACGCGGACCTGTTGGAGAAATTGCCGCAGAGGCGTTTGGCGCGCTCGTGCTGGCCGCTTGGGGACTTCCCGTTCCTGAACCATTTCTCATCGACGAGGCGACGGGCCCCGCGTTCGCCACCGCTGACGTTGGATACCCTAATCTCAAAAAGAGGCTCGGCCTGGACTCGCTCCCTGATGGACCTGCCAAAGCTGCTGCCCTACAGATTGCGGTGCAGCTCGCCGTCCAACTGCCGAGCACTCCTCTTGCTGTGGTGGCTGATGAAGCCATCAACAACCGCGATAGGAATCTGGGAAACATCCTCTGGGACGGGCAATCAGAAGCGTGGATTGACCACGCGCTCGCGCTCGGCGAGCACCCAGAAGGCTATCCAGATAGAAACAAGCTCGCCGAAATGGCATGCATGGCCGGGGACCACGACCGCGTGAGCCGAGCAGCAGTGGGCCAAGCCTTGGCCGTCAGCGCCTCTCCGTTGGTACCGGCAAACGATGCGATGCCAACCGCACTGCAAGGAAGAAACCACGCCGCGTATGTCGCGGCACGCCTCAACAACTTAGCCGCTCGTGTACTGGATCGGTTTCCGAAGCCAGCGGACCTTTTGACCAATGCAAATCAGCCAGCCTGAGCTTACAAAGGCGCCTCCGCGCTGTGCGTGGAGACCGCTGTTCTGGGAGCCCGTTGCCGGCACTGGCGAACGGCTCATGATTGGATTGATCCACAACTTCGGAGGAGAAGTCGGTGCAGCTCGGCTTATTCGCGACGATGTTCTAGAAGGGCTCTATGGCAAAGCAGCAGAAGGCGTGCAACGGCTTTTAGAGCATGCCCTCAAGACGTACGTTGCTGCCGCTCAAGCCAGCACAATTGGTGATGTTGGCATCAGCATGATGGGCCTGCATCCCGGCGAACTGAAGGAGACCGAGGTCAAGTCCCTAACCGAGCTACTTCATGTCGCGGCACTGCTATACAGCAGCCTCGCCAGTGTCGACAAATTGGACGAGCTGGAAGAGACTGATGCACCTCAACAGGAAGACGTGAACCGACGATTCAGTACGGAGGTCCGTGGGGGCGTAGGTGCCTTGAGGCCCGACTTGCTGATGTACTTTGGCAAAGGCGGGCGGCTAGTCCCTGGAGGCCAAATCGTTAGATTCGGGTACTTCAGCCCCAAAGCCGTCTTGCACTTCACGGTCCTCAATGCCGTAAGACAGCCAGCAGGTGTCCGTGACGCACGTGCACGCCTGTTTGAGCTACAACGCGCCCGCGACGTTGCAGGAATAGGAAGCGCAGCGCTCATCGCTGCCGTGCCCCGCGATGACGACCCTACCCTCGGGCCCAAGCAGCGTGAACAGCTAAAAATCAATCGGGCAGAAATCGAAAACGAGGCGGACGCAGTGTCCATGAAGTGGTTTGCGGTCTCTGCCGTCCCGGAAGCTGTCGCACGCGTCATTGATGTGGTGACTTGAAGCGGCTGCTCTTGCTTGACCGACCGTAGCCCTTTTCGACCGGCCAAGGGCACTACCAAACAGCAACGACAGCTCGTCGCAGCTCCTACAGCTCAGATCGGCCTAGTTCCTCACTACAGCCCGGAAGCACCAAGGACGCAAGGCGCTGCGCGAGTTGTGAGGCCGAGAGATGGGTGTACCGACTCAGCATAGACAAGCTCTTGTGGCCCGTTATGGCCTGGAGTTGCTGAACGCCGAGTTGCCCGGACGAGGCCCAAAACGTCGCGGCCGTGTGTCGCAACGCATGCAGCGGCAAGTCCACCGCGAAGGACTCGTCAGGCTCAATCCCCTCAGTCTTGCAATCGTCTTCGTACATTGCTCGCGCCCGCTTCACCGTGGCAATGAATCGGATGCTGACGTACACCGCCGAGTTCAGCGGAAGCAACTGCGCATCGTCTTCCTTCGGCGCCAGCACCAGCAGACGGCGTAGCGCCTCGACCGAAACCGGGCACAACGGGACATCACGAGCGCTGCCGTTCTTGGTCACGCTGAGGTGCGCCACCCGGGCCTCAAGGTCCACGTCGCAACGCCGCAGGCCGAACAGTTCGCCTCGCCTCATAGCACTGCGCGCAAGCAGCACGATAGCGGGCCTAATCCACACCGCCTTGCTACGGTCGGCTGCGGCCAGCAGGTAGCGCATTTCGTCGTCCGACACCACTCGGGTCCTCGCAGGCGCCGGCTTCGGCCACACGATTAGGCTGGTAGGGTTGCGGTCGAGCCACTGTCGCTGCTTCACCGCATAGGTGAACACGCAAGACAACAGCGTGATGTCCTTGCGGACGGTCCCCGCACTCAGGCCGCGCTCCAGGAGGCCATCGCGCCATGTAGCCAGGTCATGCGGGGTAACGTGGTCGATGGCCTTGGTGGCCCACGGGAGTGCCTCGTAGGCGTCCCAATGCCGTTCGTAGTACGGCGCCCCACGCAGCTTCGCCCCAACGGTCTTACGGTACTCCTGGACTGCTTCCCGGAGGGTCGGTGCAGGCGCTTTCTCGGGCACCCATAGGCCCGCTTCAAGCTCCGCCTGAGTCTTGCGCCCCCAGCGCTCCGCATCGCTGCGCCGCTGAAACGTCTTGGAGACCGCCGGGGCGCCCTGGACGCGGACGCGCGCGAGGAATCTCCCTCCCCGTTCGACGATTGATGCCATGCCAATGTTCCTTCTCGATCAAGTCGTTGGAACATTGGTGGCACAAGCGCCAAAAACAGCCTTCTGCGGTCAATTTCCGGGCGCCATCGATGCCGCCAAGCTGTTGATTCCAAACAAGAATCGCGAACCTGATGGGCATCAAGTGGTTCACCGTCAACGACCACATCAAGTCGATCTACAAGAAGCTCAATGTCTCGAGCCGCGCCGAGGCCGCGGTGCTGGCCAGCAAGCAGGGCCTGGTCTGAGACCCTGACGCTAAATCTCGCCCAACAAGGCCCGCCGCGATCGCTCGCCGCGGGCCTTTTGCTTGGGGCGTACGTTGGGCCCGGGCGCTTTATGCTGGGCAGGCCTTGCCACCCACCACGGAGCGCCTGCCATGCCCTCTTTTGCATTCACCACCACCCTCGTCACCAAGCTAGCCGCTGCCGGCGCCGGCCTCGCCCTGCTAGCAGCCGCCGGCGCCTGGCTGCTGCGCCCGGCGCCCGCGCAGGCACAGCCGGCTCCGCTGGGAGCCCCGGCGGCCTGCCAATGCACGGTCAGCGAGCTGAAGATCGGCGGCTCGAGCTATGCGCCGATCTCGAACTGTCAATGCGGCGCCCTGCAATGCGTCGCCTACGGCAGCAACCAGCTGCAATGCCTGCGCCCTTGAGAACACCGCAACGCCAAACTCAAGCAAGCCAAAAAGGAAAAGGGCCGGTGTCTTTCGACACCGGCCCTTTATGTTTTGGGGTGGCTAATGGGACTCGAACCCACGACAACCAGAATCACAATCTGGGACTCTACCAACTGAGCTATAGCCACCGCAGAGCCTATGATTATAAACAGAATTTAAGCGCTGCAAAGAGATTTCTGCAATTTGCGCTTAAAAAGTTCTGCCTACCCTCTCGGCCACGCGCGCCGATCAGGGCGCGACGCCCGATGCCGCCGCGCTGGCGGGCGCGGTGATCTTGGTCTTGTAATGCGTCTTCAGTGCGTTGTAGTAGGCCATCGACTCGGCCGCGGCCCAGGCCTGGGCGTACTGCTGGGTCGCACGCGCCTCGTCGATCACGGCCGGATCGCGCGGCAGCAGCTTGTTGATGCGGGCCACGACATACAGGCCTTCGCCGCTGTCGACGCCGACATAGGACGGCAGCTTCGCGACATCGGCGCGCAGCAGCTCGTTCAGCACCTTGGGCGGCAGATTGGCTGGCTTGGCGCGCGACACCACCAGCGGCGCCTCCAGGCCCGCGGCGTCGCCGCTCTTCTGCAGCGCGGCCAGGCGCTCCTTGCCCTGCTTGATGGCGGCCTCGCCGGCGAGCTTTTGCATCAGCTGGGCGCGCACCTGCGCCTTCACGTCGGCCAGGGCCGGCAGGCGGCTCGGGTTGTGCTGCACGACGCGGGCGGACGCGATCTGGTTGGGGCTGGTCTCGACCGCCTCGGTGTTGCGCTTGTTGCGCAGCGCGTCGTTGCCGAACACCGCCTCCAGCAGCTTGGCCGAGGCCAGCGGGCCGGTCGCGCCGGGTGCGGCCTGGCGCTGCACGACGGCGGTCTGGATCGTCAGCTTGAGCTTGTCGGCGGCCGGCTTCAGGCTGTCGGACTGCTCGTAGACCATATTGCTGAACTGCTCGGCGGCCTCGGAGTAGCGCTTCTGGGCCAGCTGCTTGCGCACCTCCTGATCCAGCTCGGCGCGCACCGCGTCGAAGCTCTTCTTTTCGCCGCCGCGCACGCCGGTCAGTTGGATGATGTGATAGCCGAAGTCGGACTCGACCACATTGCTGATCTCGCCCTGCTTCAGCGCATAGGCCGCGTCCTCGAAGGGCTTGACCATCGCGCCGCGCGGGAAGAAGTCCAGGTCGCCGCCGCGGGTGGCCGAGCCTTCGTCCTGCGAGTTCTTCTTGGCCAGCTCGGCGAAGCCGGCCGGGTTCTTGCGCGCCTCGGCCAGCAGCTCGTCGGCGCGGGCCTTGGCCTTGCTCTTGTCGGCGGCCGGCGCGTCCTTGTCGGCCTTGATCAGGATATGGCTGGCGCGGCGCTCCTCGGCGACCGTGTAGCGCGACTGGTTTTCCTCGTAGTACTTCTTCAGGTCCTCGTCGCTGACCGTGACGCCGCCCTTCAGCGACTCCAGGTCCAGCACCAGGTACTCGATCTGCGCGGTCTCGGGCAGCTGGAAGCGCGCGCTGTTGGCGGGCTCCTTGTAGAAGGCCTCGACCTCCGCATCGCTCGGGTTCACCTGGGCCAGGAAGTTCTTGGCATCGAAGACCTGCAGCTGCAACTCGCGCTGCTGCAGCAGCGCGTCGAAGGCGGCCGCGGCGTTGGCCTTGCTGGCCACCGCGGTGCCGGCCACGCCCAGCATCACCTGGCGCAGGGTCAGGTCTTGCCGCAGGCGCTGCGCGAACATCTCCGAGCTCATGCCCTGGGCCTGCAGCATGTTCTTGTTGACGGTGCCGTCCGGGTTGCGCAGGAAGGCGAACTGCGGATCGGCGCGGAACAGCTGCTGCAGTCGCTCGTCGCTGATCGTCAGGTGCTGGCCGTTGGCGGCGGCGAGCATCACGCGCTCGCGCACCAGCTGGTCCAGGGCCTCGCGCTTCACCTCCGGCGAGTCCAGCAGCTTGGCATCCAGGTTCGGCATCTGCGAGCGCATGCGCTCCACCTGGTTGCGATGCGCGGCATCCCACTCGGCCTGGGTGATCTTGCGGCCGTCGACCGTGGCCACACCCTTGTTGCTGCCATCGATGAAACTGCTGTAGCCCTCGACGCCGACCAGCACGAAGGCGGGCAGGATCAGGATCAGCAGGATGAGCTGGAACAGGCGATTGTGCTTGCGAACGAAATCAAACATCGAGAACCTCAGATGGGGCCGCGACGCGCCGGACGGCGCCGCGCTCAAACACGACAAAGGCGAACTCGCGGTTCGCCTTTGCGTGCTGGCATTCTAGCCAGGTATGGTGGGTGCTAACGGGCTCGAACCGCTGACCTACTCCGTGTAAGGGAGCCGCTCTACCAACTGAGCTAAGCACCCGGTCGAAACCGGTAGGAAGACGCAAGCCTTAGTTGACCGCGTCCTTGAGCGCCTTGCCGGGGCGGAACTTCGGCACCTTGGCGGCCTTGATCTTGATCGTGTCGCCGGTGCGGGGGTTGCGGCCGCTGCGAGCCGCGCGCTTGCTGACGCTGAACGTTCCGAAACCCACCAGGGACACGCTGCCACTCTTCTTCAGCGTCGTCTTGACGCCGCCAATCAGCGCCTCCAGCGCACGCCCGGCGGCGGCCTTGGAAATATCGGCCTGCTTGGCGATGTGCTCGATCAGTTCGGACTTGTTCACAAATAACCCCCTCAAAAGGATTTGGAGATGGCTCGCTTGGCGTTCCGCGCCGTGATGGCATTGGGCTCGGGGAAGCGGATTCTAGACGTATTCGCAGCGCCCGCTGAGCAGGGACAAGTCCCGATACAAAGACGGGGCTCGCCGGTCGCCCGCGCCGGGCGATTTCAACCCCCGTCGCTTCATGCGCGCCGCACCAC
Source organism: Roseateles sp. DAIF2 (assembly GCF_015624425.1). Taxonomy (NCBI): domain Bacteria; kingdom Pseudomonadati; phylum Pseudomonadota; class Betaproteobacteria; order Burkholderiales; family Sphaerotilaceae; genus Roseateles; species Roseateles sp. DAIF2. The sequence goes on from NZ_CP049919.1 coordinate 3,705,686, forward strand.
CCAGAACACGCCCAGCGCGCTGAGCCCCATGCCGCACCAGGCCAGCGGCCCAACCGGCTCGCCGAACAGCAGCCAGGCCAGCAGCGCCGCACAGGGCGGGGTCAGGTACATCAGGCTGGTCACGCGCGTCGCCGCGCCGCGCTGCAAGAGCAGGTAGAGCAGCGAGCTGCCGCCCAGGGTCAGCACCAGCACCGACCAGGCCAGCGCGAGCATCAGGTCGCGGTGCCAGACCATGGGCTCATGCTCCAGCCCCCAGGCCAGCGGCGCGCTCAGCAGGGTCGCGGCCAGCAGCTGGATCAGCAGCGCGCTGCGCGCATCGCAGGGCTTGACGAAGCGCTTCTGATACAGCGCGCCGACCGTGATCGCCGCCAGCGCGGCGCAGGCCAGCGCCAGATTCGCCGCGTTCAACCCGCCCGCGCCGAGCTTGCCGCCGACCACCAGCACCAGCCCGGCAAAGCCCAGCAGCAAGCCCCACCATTGCAGGCCGCGCAGCGGCTCGCCGCGCTTGTTCAGCCACAGCGCGGTCAGCAGCGGCTGCAGCCCGGCGATCAGGGCCATCGTGCCGGCGCCCATGCCCTGCTTGACCGCGGCCCAGCCGCCGATCAGATAGAGCGCATGGGTGGTGAAGCCCAGCACCGCCAGATGCAGCCATTGGCGCGGCTCGGTCGGCCAGGCGGCGCCGGCCAGCCAGACCCAGAGGCCGAAGCAGGCGCTGGAGATCGCGAAGCGCAGGGCCAGGAAGCCGATCGGCGGCGCATGCGGCATGCCCAGCCGGGCCGCCACGAAACCGGTGCACCAGATCGCGACGAACAGCGCCGGCATCAGCGCCACCCAGCGCGCCGGCGCCGCACCGGCGGGCGCGCTCACTTGGCCTTGGCGCGGATCTCGGGCAGCGCTTTCTGCAGGTAGTACACCATCGACCAGATGGTCAGCACCACCGCCGCGTACAGCAGCCAGGTGCCCCACAGCCGGGTGTCGATCAGGCCGAACAGGCGGCCGTCGAACAGCAGGAAGGGAATCGCCACCATCTGTGCGGTGGTCTTCAGCTTGCCGACCATGTGCACCGCGACGCTGCGCGAGGCGCCGATCTGCGCCATCCATTCACGCAGCGCCGAGATCGCGATCTCGCGTCCGACGATCACGAAGGCCACCAGCGCATTGACCCGCCCCAGCTCCAGCAGCACCAGCAGCGCCGCGCAGACCAGGAACTTGTCGGCCACCGGATCGAGGAAGGCGCCGAAGGAGGAGGTCTGGTTCAGCTTGCGCGCCAGATAGCCGTCCAGCCAGTCGGTCAGCGCCACCAGGATGAACAGCACGGTGGCGAACAGATTCTGATGCGCCGGCGCCAGTTCCAGATAGAACACCCCGACGATCAGCGGAATCGCGACGATGCGGGCCCAGGTCAGCAGGGTTGGCAGGGTGAAAAACATGCGGGCATTGTGCCCGAGCCTGGAGCCTCTCCAGGCGATGTCGCTTTCATGCCAACGCCGGTGTGGCGCCCGGCCTCACTGGTCCAGCGTGCGCGGCTTGAAATGGCGCTGGTCGTTGAACAGGAAGGTCTCGCTGAACTTCCAGGGCTTGGGCATGCGCGACACATCGCCGAAGGGCGCGGCGCGGTGCAACGCGTCGATCGCCAGCTGCACCGTGTCGCGCGCCTGGCCGGGGTAGCGCAGCACATGGATGTGCTTGATGCTGCCGTTGGCATGCAGCTCGACCTCCAGCACCGGAATCGCCAGCAGCGGCTCCGGCACCTCGCCCAGATAGACCCGGCCCGGGTTGGCCGCGACCAGGCGCTCGGCCGCCTGCACCCGCAGCTCCAGCGCATTGCGCACCGGCCGCGGTGGCCCCAGCTTGGGCTGCGCCGGCTCGGGCGCCGGCGCGCCGGGTCGCGCCCCCTCGCCGGAGGGCTGGGTCGGGCTGGGCGCGGGCTGGGCCGTCGGCCCCTGCGCGCCGGGGCGCGGCACCGAACAGCCGGCCAGCGCCGCCAGGGCGCCGAGGCTGAGCCAGGTGGCCAGGCGGCCGAGGGTGGTCTCGAAACGGGTCACGGGGATCTTCTTTCCTGAGTCTCAAACATTCTTCATGCGCGCCGCTCAGTGCAGCGCGCGGTAAATTTCTTCAGCCAGCTCGCGCGAGATGCCCTTGACGCTGCACAACTCATCAACGCTGGCGGCGGCCACGCCGCGGACACCACCGAAGCGCTGCAGCAGCTGGGCGCGCTTCTTCGGCCCGACGCCCGGCACATCCTCCAGCCTGGAGCCGCCGGTGCGGGCCGAGGCGCGCTTGGCGCGCATGCCGGTGATCGCGAAGCGGTGCGCCTCGTCGCGGATCTGCGCCACCAGCATCAGCGCGGCCGAGTCGCGGCCGAGATAGACCTTCTCGCGCCCGTCGGCGAACACCAGCTCCTCCAGGCCGACCTTGCGGCCCTCGCCCTTCTCGACGCCGACGATCAGCGACAGGTCCAGGCCCAGCTCCTCGAACACCTCGCGCGCCATCGCGACCTGGCCCTTGCCGCCGTCCACCAGCACCAGATCCGGCAGCCGGCCGGTGCCGAGCTGCGCCGCCTCGGCCAGCTTGCTGTAGCGGCGCGTCAGCACCTGGCGCATCGCCGCATAGTCGTCGCCGCCGGTGATGCCCTCGATGTTGTAGCGCCGGTACTGGCTGCTCTGCATCTGATGCCCTTCGAACACCACGCAGGAGGCCATCGTCGCCTCGCCGGCCGTGTGGCTGATGTCGAAACACTCGACGCGGAAAGCATCCGGCTCGGCCACGCTGAGGTCCAGCGCGTCCAAGAGCGCCTGGGTGCGGGCCTGCTGCGAGCCCTCCTCGGACAGCAGACGCGCCAGCGCCAGCTCGGCCCCCTTGACGCACATCTCCTGCCAGATGCGACGCTGGCCGCGCGGCTGGGCCTGGGTCGTGATCTTGTAGCCGGCCTGGGCGGTCAGCGCCTCGGCCAGGCCCTCGTCGACCGGCTCGCTGACGACGATCAGCGAGGGCACCTGCGCATCCAGGTAATGCTGGGCCATGAAAGCCTCCAGCACCTGGCGCTCGGGCGAGCTGCGCGGTGCCTCAGCGCCCTCATCACCCTCATTGCCCTCGTCCTCCACATCGGCCAGCCGCACCGCGGTGGCCTCCTCCACATGCTTGGGGAAGTAGGCGCGGTCGCCCAGATGCCGGCCGCCGCGCACCATCGCCAGGTTGACGCAGGCGCGGCCGCCCTGCACCTTGACGGCCAGGATGTCGACATCGCGGTCGCGCCCGGTGGCGCTGTTCTCGTCCACCGCCTGCTGCTGCAGCACCTTGGCCAGCGACTGGATCTGGTTGCGCACCTCGGCCGCCAACTCGTACTCGAACTTCTCGGCATGCGACATCATCAGCGCCTGCAGGCCATCCATCACCTCCTGGGTCTCGCCCAGCAGGAAGCGTTCGGCATTGCTGACATCGCGCCGGTATTCCTCGGTCTGCCCCTCGGGCACGCAGGGGCCGGAGCAGCGCCGGATCTGGTACAGCAGGCAGGGCCGGCTGCGGTTGTTGAAGACCGTGTCCTCGCAGGTGCGCAGGCGGAACACCTTCTGGATCAGCTGGATCGACTCCTTCACCGCCCAGGCGCTCGGGAAGGGGCCGAAGTAGCGGTGCCGCTTGTCGACCGCGCCGCGGTAGTAGCTGACCCGCGGCCAGGCATGGCCCGAGAGGCGCAGATAGGGATAGCTCTTGTCGTCGCGGAACAGGATGTTGAACTTGGGGTTCAACGCCTTGATCAGGTTGTTCTCCAGCAGCAGGGCCTCGGCCTCGGTGCGCACCACCGTGGTCTCGAGCCGCGCGATGCGCGCCACCATCAGGCCGATGCGGGTGCCGCCATGGTCCTTCTGGAAATAGCTGGAGACGCGCTTCTTCAGGCTTTTGGCCTTGCCGACATACAGCACCTGGTCCTGCGCGTCGAAGTAGCGGTAGACGCCCGGCAGCCCCGGCAGCGCCGCCACCTCGGCCAGCAGTTTGTCACGCACCGCGCGCGCCGCCGCCTCCACCTCGGCCACGCGCTGCGCCTCGGCCGCCTCGATCTGCGCGCGCTCCTCGGCCCATTGGGCTTGCTGCTGGGCGCCGAGTTGCGCGGTGTCGGTCGGATCGGTGGCGGGCGGAACGCTGCTGGCTTGCATGGGGCGGGATTGTGCCGCCAGATAATTCATCGGATGACAGTAGTGAAGCAGCAGACCTGGGACCTGTTCTGCCGGGTGATCGACAACCATGGCGACCTCGGCGTGTGCTGGCGCCTGGCGCGCCAGCTGGCCACGGCGGGCCTGGCCGTGCGGCTGTGGGTGGATGATGCCGCCGCCCTGGCCTGGATGGCGCCGGGCGGCGCGCCGCAAGGTATCGAGGTGTTGCCCTGGGAGGCCGCGAACAACGCCGCGGACTGCGGCGAGGTCGTGATCGAGGCCTTCGGCTGCGAGCTGCCCGAGCCCTTCATCGCCCGCATGGCCGCGCGCCAGCCCGCGCCGGCCTGGATCAATCTGGAATACCTGAGCGCCGAGGACTATGTCGAGCGCAGCCATGGCCTAGCCTCGCCGCAGTTCAGCGGCCCGGGCCGCGGGCTGAAGAAGTTCTTCTTCTACCCCGGCTTCACGCCGCGCACCGGCGGGCTGCTGCGCGAGCCGGGGCTGATCGAGGCGGCCGAGGCCTTGGACGCGCCGGCCTGGCTGCGCGCCCAGGGCATCACCCCCCGCCCCGCCGAGCGCCTGGTCAGCCTGTTTGCCTATGCCAATGCGGCCCTGCCGCGGCTGCTCGAGGCGCTGGGCGAGCGCCCCACCCTGCTGCTGGCCTGCCCCGGCGCGGCCCAGCAGGCGCTGTCGGACCTGCCGCTGCCGCCGGCGCTGCGCTGGCAGCCCCTGCCCTACCTGAGCCAGGACGACTACGACCGGCTGCTGTGGGCCTGCGAGCTGAACTTCGTGCGCGGCGAGGATTCCTTCGTGCGCGCCCAATGGGCCGGCCGGCCCTTCGTCTGGCAGATCTACCCGCAGCATGACGGCGCCCATGGCCCGAAGCTGGAGGCCTTCATGGACCGCTGGCTGGCCGGCGCCGAGCCGGCGCTGGCGGCGGCCTCGCGGCGCCTGTGGCGGGCCTGGAACGGCCTGGCGGAGGGCGGAGAAATCGTCCTGCCGGACGCCGCCGCGGCCGCGATCCAGGCCCGTGCCTGGCGTGTGCAGTTGGCAGGGGAAGCCGATCTGCTGGCGCAGCTGCGGCATTTCATCGCCAAAAACGGCTAGAATGACGGGCTTTGCCGCGCCGGGTAAATTTGACCGTTAGGTATACAGGGACAGGGCGCGCGCTAGGGTCTTTATCGCATGCGGGGCATGCGGACCCCACCATCCCACCAGACTCGGAACCTCTATGAAGATCGCTCAAGAAATCCGCGCCGGCAACGTGATCATGCAGGGCAAGGACCCGATGGTCGTGCTGAAGACCGAATACAGCCGCGGCGGCCGCGGCGCGGCGACCGTGCGCATGAAGATGAAGAACCTGCTGAACGGCGCAGGTACGGAAACCGTCTTCAAGGCCGACGACAAGATGGACCAGATCATTCTGGACAAGAAGGCCTGCACCTACACCTACTTCGCCGACCCAATGTATGTGTTCATGGACACCGAGTACAACCAGTACGAGGTCGAGTCCGAGAACATGGGTGACGCCCTGTCCTACCTGGAAGACAGCATGCCCGTGGAAGTGACCTTCTACGACGGCAAGGCCATCTCGGTCGAACTGCCCACCAGCGTGGTGCGCGAGATCGAAACCGAGCCGGCCGTCAAGGGCGACACCTCGGGCAAGGTCATGAAGCCCGCCCGCCTGAAGGGCACCGGCTTCGAGATCCCCGTGCCGCTGTTCGTCGAAAACGGCGACAAGATCGAAATCGATACCCGTACGCACGAGTACCGCAAGCGCGTCTGAGTTCGGACCGAGGACAAGCCCAATGGCTTGTCCGACGCCGAACGAAGGACTGCCGCCATGCAGGGCGGCAGGCATAAGCCCTCCGGCTTGACCCACGAAAAAGGCACCCTCGGGTGCCTTTTGTCATTTCAGGCCGGCCGGTAGTCGTAGCGCCGCCCTGCCCCGAGCCAGATCTCGCTGTGCGCGGCGCCGGCCGGCATCATCGGAAAACAGTTCTCCTCGGCCGCGACCACCACATCCAGGAAGAACGGCCCCTCACTATCCAGGCACTCCGCCAACGCGCCCTCCAGCTCCTCGCGCCGCTCGACCCGACGCGAAGCCCAGCCGAAGGCACGCGCCAGCGCAACAAAGTCCGGCAGTGCCTCGGTGTAGCTGTGACTGAGCCGGTTGCCGTGGATCAGCTGCTGCCATTGCCGCACCATGCCCATACGGCCGTTGTTGCACAGCACCAGCTTGACCGGCGTGCGGTGCTGGGCCGCGGTGGACAGCTCCTGGATGTTCATCAGCACCGAGGCATCGCCGCTGACGCAGACGACCAGGGCCTCGGGATGCGCGATCTGGGCGCCGATCGCCGCCGGCAGGCCATAGCCCATCGTGCCCGCCCCGCCCGAGCTGAGCCAGCGGCCCGGCCGGCGCTGGCGCAGATGCTGGGCGGCCCACATCTGGTGCTGGCCCACATCGGTGGCGGCGATCGCGTCGCGGCCGGCCAGGCGCACGTCCAGCGCCCGCAGCAGGACCTGCGGCAGGATCACGTCGGCCCGGTCCTCGAAATCCAGCGAGCGTGCGGCGCGCCAGCCCTCGATGCGCGCCCACCAGGCCTCCAGATCCTGGCCGCCGCGCCAGCCGCGCAGCAGCGCGCGCAGGCTGGCACCGCAGTCGCCCGGCAGGCCCACCGCGGTCGCCACCACCTTGCCGATCGAGCGCGGATCGATGTCGAGATGGATCACCTGGGCCGAGGGGCAGAAGCCGTCCAGCCGACCGGTCACCCGGTCGTCGAAGCGCGCGCCGACGCAGACCACCAGGTCCGCCTCATGCATCGCCAGGTTCGCCTCCAGGCTGCCATGCATGCCCAGCATGCCCAGGAACAGCGGATCGTCGGCCGGATAGGCGCCCAGGCCCATCAGGGTCAGGGTGCAGGGCGCGCCGCAGGCCCGCAGCAAGCGCGCGAAATCGGCACAGGCCGCCGGCCCGGCATTGATCAGCCCGCCGCCGCCGTAGAACACCGGCCGCCGCGCCGCGGCCAGCAGGGCCAGCGCGGCCGCCACCCGCTCGGCCGGCGGCTCGATCGCCGCGCGCGGCTGCGCCGCGGGCGGCGCCCAGGGCTCAGCCAGCGGCGCCAGCTGCACATCCTTCGGGAAGTCCAGCAGCACCGGCCCGGGCCGGCCCTCGGCGGCGCGGCGATGCGCCTCGGCCAGGCGCGGCGCAACCTCGGCCACCGCGCGCACCTGCACATTCCATTTGGTCACCGGCTTCGAGATGCCCAGCGCATCGCATTCCTGGAAGGCGTCGGTGCCGATCGCCGTGGTCGCCACCTGGCCGCTGATGCACAGCACCGGGATCGAGTCGCACAGCGCGTCGAGCAGGCCGGTGGTGGTGTTGCTCATGCCCGGGCCCGAGGTGACGAAGACCACGCCGACCTTGCCGGTCGTGCGTGCATAGCCCTGGGCCGCATGCACGGCCGCCTGCTCGTGGCGCACCAGCACGTGGCGCAGGCGCGGCTCGGCGTACAGCGCGTCGTAGAGCGGCAGCACCGCGCCGCCGGGATAGCCGAACACGGTGTCCACGCCCAGCGCCAGCAGGGTCGCGATCAGGGCCTCGGCGCCGTTGCGGGGTTGCCGGGCGGGAGGAAGGTCCAGGAGCTGCGGTTCGGCGAATGCGTTCATGCCGACACTGTGCCCAAGGCCGCGCAGCAAAGGCTGCCGAATTTCCCAGAGTTTTTCTAGAACCCGGAAAATTCTTCTGCAAATCTAGAATATCGCCGCATGAAGCTCGACAAATTCGATCTCGCGATCCTGGAGGCGCTGCAGCAGGACGCGCGCATCAGCCTGCAGGCGCTCAGCGAGCAGGTGGGCCTGACCAGTTCGCCCTGCTGGACCCGCATCAAGCGCATGGAGGAAGCGGGGGTGATCGAGGGCTACTCGGTGCGCGTCAACGCCGCCAAGATCGGCCTGGCCGACACGGTGATCGTGCAGGTCACGCTGAACGACCATTCGGACCAGGCCCTGTTCGAGTTCGGCCGTGCGCTGGAGCAGATCCCCGAGGTGCTGGAGGCCTTCCTGGTGTCGGGCGACTACGACTACTACGTGCGCATCGCGGTGGCCGACACGCGCGACTACGAGCGACTGCTGCGCGAGCGGCTCTACAAGATCCCCGGCATCCGCCACAGCAAGAGCAGCTTCGTGCTGCGCCAGCTCAAGCAGAGCCAGCTGCCGCTGCGGCGCTGAGCGGCGTGATCGGCCTTGAGCCGCGGCTCAGTGCAGCGCCGGGCGGGAGGCCTTCTTGGCCTTGATCTTGCCGCCCTTCTTGGCGGCCAGGGCGCCCTTCTTGCCCGACTTCTTGCCGCTGGCGGCGGTCTTCTTGGCACCGGCCTTCTTGGCCTTCTTGGCGGCGGCCTTCTTCTTGGTCGCCACGGCCTTGGGCTGCTGCTTGAGCACCTGGCCATCGGCGGTCTCGGTCCAGCTCTGCGGCGCCGCCGGCTGCTGCGCGGCGGCCGTGTCGGCCAGGCCCAGGGACAGCAGGCCCGACAGGGCCAGGATCGTCAGCAGGTTCTTCTTGATGATCATGTGAGTTTTCTTTCTTCCTTATGCCGCCCGTTCTATGCGGGCGATGGTGGCTGCGGATTCTAGGCCGCGGCCCTATTCAAAGCGGCCTTCGCGCAGCCATTTGGTCGCCACCCATTTCTCGCCGGCCAGCACCGGCGAACCGCCATGCAGGCTGCGCGTCACCGGATGCGGGCGCTCATAGGCGAAGTACACCGCATTGCCCTTGATCGGCCCCACCTCCAGGCCCACGTCCGGGAAGATCGTGCCGCCGCCGCCATCGGGCGTGTTGAGGTACATCACCAGGGTCGCGACGCGCTGGCCGCCGCGCTTCAGGATCGCCGGCGTGCTGGCGTGGCGGGTATCGAAATAGTCGTAATGCGGCAGGTACTCGGCGCCGGGCCGGTAGCGCAGGATCTGCAGGCCCTCGCCATGGTCCACCGGCCAGCCCAGCAGCGCGCCGATGCGCGCCTCGATGCGGGCGCAGATCTCGTTCTCGCCGCGTTCGAAGAACATGCCCTCGCTGGTGCGCGCGGCATTGACCTCGCTGCCATCGTTGGCCGCCGCCACCGTCTCCGAGCGCGCCAGCCGGCTCGCCGCGGCGGCGCGCAGCGCATCGCATTCGGCCTCCGACAGCAGATTGCCGAACACCACCAGCTGCGGGCTCTTCAGTGTCAGCAAGACCTGGACCCGATGCCCGTCGACCGTCAGCACCGAGGGCGCGCCAGCCAGGTCCGGCTGCGGCACACGCACCGGCGCCGGCAGGCCCTCGGCCGCGGCATGCTCGTGCAGATAGCCCTGCAGGGTCTGCTCCAGTGCCTGCACCGCGATGGCCTCGTCCCAGCCGCTGCCGCGCATCGCCTGCAGCACCTGCTCCGGCGCAACGCCGGCGCGGGCCTGCTCGAGGATCCACTGCCGCAGTTCGGGGGTGATGGTCTGGGTGGCACTCATGAGGCGCGATTTTGCCCTCTACCCCAACTAGGCCAGGCGGCGCCGGAACAACAGCCGCTCCGGCGTCGACAGCGCCGGCTCGTAGGCATAGCCGTCGACCTTGAAGTCCAGCAGGCCCTCGGGCCGGTCCACCTTGTGCTCGATGCAGTAGCGTGCCATCAGGCCTCGCGCGCGCTTGGCGAAGAAGCTGATGATCTTGTACTGGCCGTTCTTCCAATCCTCGAACTGGCATTCCAGCACGCGCGGCTGCAGCGCCTTGCGATCGGCCGCGCGGAAATATTCCTGCGAGGCCAGGTTGACGATCACCGGCACGCGCTGCTCGGCGATGCGGCGGTTCAAATGCTCGGCCAGCTCGTCGCCCCAGAACTCGTACAGGCTCTTGCCGCGCTTGGTGGCCAGCCGCGTGCCCATCTCCAGCCGGTAGGGCTGCAGCCGGTCCAGCGGGCGCAGCACGCCGTACAGACCCGACAGGATCGCCAGATGCTGCTGCGCCCATTGCAGCTGTTCCAGGTCCAGGCTCGCCGCCTGCAGGCCCTCGTAGACATCGCCGTTGAAGGCCAGCACCGCCGGGCGGCTGTTGGCCTCGGTGGACTGTGGCTGCCAGGCGCGGTAGCGCTCGACATTCAAGGTGGACAGCGCTTCCGAGAGGTCCATCAGCTCGGCGATCGCCGCCGGGCTCTTGGTCTTCAGCACCTTGATCAGCTCGGCCGAACGCGGCAGGAACTGCGGCTCGGTGGCCATCCCGGCGACGGCGGCCGGCACGGGGGTTTCATAGTCGAGGGACTTGGCGGGCGACAACAGATAGAGCATGGGGCGGAATTGTGCCCGTGCTCGCCCTGCCCTCGCGCGGGGTCAGGTCTTGCTGCGGCCGAGCAGCAGCAGGACCACGCCGCCCAAGACAACCAGAGCCGCCAGCCATTCATAGCCGCTGATGTGCTCGCCAGCGATCACCACGCCCAGCAGCATCGCGATCACGGGGTTCACGAAGCTGTAGCTGGAGGCGAGCCCGGCCGAGGCCTCCGCCAGCAGCACCATATAGGCATTGAAGGCGATCAGCGAACCGAACACCACCAGATAGACCCAGGCCAGCACGGCCTCGCTGCGCAGCGGGGTCTGCACCGACTCGCCGCTCATGAGGCTCAGGCCCATCAGCACCACGCCACCGGCCAGCATCTCGCTGGCGAAGCCCATCGGGCCCGGCGCCAGCTGGAAGTAGCGCTGCGACAGCACGCTGCCCAGCGCCCAGCAGGCACAGGCGGTGGTGATCGCCACCAGGCCGGTCGGCGAGGCGCCGAAGCCCTGCCCCTGGGTCAGCATCAGCACGCCGGCCAGACCCAGCGCGATGCCCAGCAGCTCGAGCCGGCTCGGGATCACCTTCCAGATCAGGTTCAGCGCCGCGATCATCAGCGGCATCACCGCGATGAAGGCAACGACAAGACCCGACCCCACGGTCTGCTCGGCGGTCGCGGTGCCGCCCATGCCGCCGCCCAGCATCAGCGCGCCGACCACCAGCGCGTTGACCCATTGCCGCGCGGCCGGCCAGGGCGTGCCCTTGACCCAGCGCATCCAGGCCGCCAGCAGCAGGCCGGCCGCCAGGAAGCGCGTACCCATCTGGAAAAAGGGCGGGAAGCTCAGCAGCGCGTACTTGATCGCCAGGTAGGTGCTGCCCCAGACCAGCCAGGTGGCGGCCAGGCAGGCGATCACGCGCGGGCTCAACCCGGTCTGGGTGGGAGTGATGGTGGTGCCGCTCATGGCCGTCAATGCTAGGCAGGGAGGCCGCCGGCTTGAATATGCATTTCAAGATTAAATGCTTGACCCACCTTAAACTTGCAGGAGATTTCGCCACATCGCCTGCAAAGTCATGAGCAATACCGAGCTGGACCTCCATGACCACCGCATCCTGGCCGAGCTGCAGGCGGACGCCCGGCTCTCGATGGCCGAGCTGGGCCGGCGGGTGCACCTGAGCCAGCCGGCCGTCACCGAGCGGGTGCGCAAGCTGGAGGAATCGGGCGTGATCCGCGGCTACCGCGCGATCGTCGACTGCGCGCCGCTGGGCTATGCGATCCGCGCAGTGGTCCGCGTCGGCCGCGCCGACGAGCCGCGCATGCTGCGCGCGCTGGAGGCCAGCCCGGAGGTGCTGAACGCCTACAACATCACCGGCGAGGACAGCTGGCTGTTCGAGATCGCGGTGCGCGACGTCGCGCACCTGGAACTGGTGCTGCAGCGCTTCTGCGCGCTGGCCCAGACCTCCACCGCCATCGTGCTGAAGGTGCTGCGCCAGCATGCGCCGCTGCGCCCGGCCGCCGCGCTGGCAACAGAGCCGATGGCGGCGCCCCAAGAAAAAACGCCGGCCACCGCGGTTAAGCGGCGCCGGCGTGGCTCATTGACTTGAATCGCTTCAGGCCGTCAGCCCAAGACTCAGGGAGTCCTCACATAACTGGTAGTCCTGCTTACTCGTTGCTGCTGCCGAAACCGAACAGGCTCAACAGCGCGGAGAACAGGTTGAAGATCGACACGAACAGGCCCACGGTGGCCAGGATGTAGTTGGTCTCGCCGCCGTGCACGATGCGGCTGGTCTCCATCAGGATCAGGCCGCTGGACAGCAGCACCACCAGACCCGAGACGGCCAGCGACAGCGCGGGCAGCTGGAAGAACATCGCGGCCAGGCCCATCAGCAGCGCGATCACCATGCCGGCAAACAGGAAGCCGCCCATGAAGCTGAAATCACGCTTGCTGGTCAGCACCCAGGCCGACAGCGCGAAGAAGGTCGCGGCCGTCGTGCCCAGCGCCAGGGTCACGACCTGCACGCCGCCGCTCATCGCCAGGTAATGGCTGATCAGCGGGCCCATCGTGTAGCCCATGAAACCGGTCAGGCCGAACACCGACAGCAGACCCCAGCCGCTGTTGGCCAGCTTGTGGGTCAGGAACAGCAGGCCGAAATAGCCGCCCAGGGTCAGCAGGATGCCCGGACGCGGCAGACCCAGCGCCGCGCTGCCGCCGGCGACGACGGCGGCCCACAGCAGGGTCATGCCCAGCAGCGCATAGGTATTGCGCAGCACGCGGTGCGTGGCAAGCAGGCTGGTGTCGCGGCGACCCATGCCCTGCTGCGGCAGGACGGCCACGCTGACATTGGAAGGATCACGCGGGGAATTCATCAGGGAAATCCTTTGGTAGGAAGTACAGGCCTGTAATTTAGGCAGACCGATACTTCGCGTAAATTCGATTTTTCAGTCTCATCGTTTCGATAAAATCGAATCAGGAGATCCCGCGATGAACTTCAAGCACCTGCATTACTTCTGGGTCACGGCCAAGGCCGGCGGCATCGTGCGCGCCGGCGAGCAGCTCAACACCACACCGCAGACCCTGTCCAGCCAGATCAAGCTGCTGGAGGAGCGGCTCGGCCGCAAGCTGTTCCGCAAGGCCGGCCGGCGCCTGGAGCTGACCGACGAGGGCCGCCTGGCGCTGAGCTTCGCCGACCAGATCTTCGCGCTCGGCCAGGACCTGGAAAGCCAGCTGCGCCAGGCCCGCGCCGGCAAGCGCCAGGTCGAGCTGCGCGTCGGCGTGGCCGATTCGGTCTCCAAGCAGGTGGCCTACCGGCTGCTGGAGCCGGCGCTCGACGTCGAGGAGGATCTGCACCTGTCCTGCCACGAGGGCAAGTTCCAGGATCTGCTGGGCCAGCTGGCGGTGCACCGGCTGGATTTGGTGCTGGCCGACGAGCCGCTGCCGCGCAAGGTCAGCGTCAAGGCCTTCAACCATGCGCTGGGTTCCAGCACCCTGAGCTTCTTCGCCGCGCCGGCGCTGCGCAAGAAGCTCAAGGGCCGCTTCCCCGATTGCCTGAACGATGCGCCGCTGCTGATCCAGGGCGCGGCCGCGGCGATCCGGCCGCAGCTGGAGGCCTGGCTGACCCGCCATGGCCTGCATCCGCAGGTGCTGGCCGAGTTCGACGACGGCGCGTTGATGAACGCCTTCGGCCGCCAGGGCCGCGGCGTCTTCACCGCGCCCTCGGTGCTGGAGGAGGAGACCTGCGCGCAGTACGGCGTCGAGGCGCTGGGCCGCAGCGAGGAGCTGGTCGAGGAGTTCTACGCGATCTCGGTGGAACGCCGCATCACGCATCCCGGCGTCGCCGCGATCACCGAAGCCGCGCGCGGCCGGCTGTTCGGTCGCTGATCCCCCAGAAGGAAAAAACCCGCCGGAGCGGCGGGTTTGCGGTCGAGGACGGTACTGCGCCTACTTAGCCAGCAGCTGGTTCACCGCCGCCACATCCTCGGGCTTCAGCTGGCCGGAGGCCTGGCGCAGGCGCAGGCCGGTCAGCACCGTGTCGTAGCGGGCCTTGGCCAGGTCGCGCTGGGTGGTGTAGAGCTGGGTCTGGGCATTCAGCACGTCCAGGTTGACGCGCACGCCGACCTTGTAGCCCAGCTGGGTCGCTTCCAGCGCCAGCTTGCTGGAGGTCTCCGCGGCCTCGTAGGCCTTCACCTGGGCCTGCAGCGACTGCACGCCGAGGAAGGCCCGGCGGGTGTTCTCGGCCACGCTGCGGCGCGCAAACTCGAGGTCGTTGCGCGACTTCTCTTCCAGCACCAGGGTTTCCTTGATGCGGTTCTGGTTGTAGCCACCGGTGTAGAGCGGCAGGTTCATCTGCACGCCCACCGTGCCGGCCGTCGTGGTGCCGGGCAGCTGGGCGCCGGAGCCGCGCACATTGTTGACGCCCAGGGTGCCGGTCAGGTCCACGGTCACGCCGTTGGCGGCGCGCGCCTTGCCGGTTTCCAGCTGGGCCACTTCCAGGCCCAGGCGCGCCTTGCGCACCGCCGGGTGCAGCTCATCGGCCTGGGTCACCCAGGGCTCGACATTCAGCGGCGCAATCGCCGGCAGCGCCACCGGCACCGCCAGCGGCCGCGGCTCGACGCCGAGTCGGCCGACGATCTGATCCAGGGTCACGCGCTTGACGCGCAGATCGTTCTCGGCGGCCAGCTCCTGCGCGCCGGCCAGATCGAAGCGGGCCTGCGCCTCGCGCGCATCGGTGATGGTCGTGGTGCCAACCTCGAAATTGCGCTTGGCCGAGGCCAGCTGTTCCGAGATCGCGGCCTTGTTGGCCTTGGCAGTGGTCAGCACATCGCCCGCGGCCAGCACGTCGAAATAGGCCTGCGAGACACGCACGATCAGGTCCTGCTCGGCCGTCTCCAGATCGGCCTGGGCCACGCTCAAGGAGCGCTGCGCCTGCTCGATCGTCAAGGAGTTGGCACGGTTGTAGAGCGCGTACTTGGCGTTCAGCCCGCTTTGCCAGGTGGTGGTGCCGACGCGGTCACCGGTGACCTGCACGCGCTGGCCGTTCGGGGCCGTGGCGTGGCTGGTCGGCGGGTCGGACTGCTGATGCGTGCCGCTCACGCCCAGGCCCAGGGTCGGCCGCGCCAACGCATTGGCCTGCTCGGCCTTGTACTGCGCCGACTCGGCCAGCGCGCGCGCCGCCAGGTAGGTGGCGTCATAGGCGCGGGCGGCGTCGTAGAGCTCCGCCAGGCTTTGCGCCTGCGCGCCGCCGGCCAGACCGGCCAGCAGCAGCCCGAGGGCCAGGGGAAGACGACGGCCGAGGCGCGCACGGGCGGGGTTCCGGGTCGTCGTCTTCTTGTGATCAGCGGGCATGAGTCTTCCTTGCTTGAGCGGTTTCTTGGACGGTTTATCAGTAGCGGGGCACCGAGGGGTCGACCTCCAGGGACCAGGCGTCGATGCCGCCGGCGAGGTTATAGACCGACTCGAAGCCCTGACGCTCCAGAAATGCGACGACCTGCAGACTTCGCATGCCGTGATGGCAATAAACCACGATGGGCTGCGCCGGATCCAGCTCGCCGGCGCGGGCCGGGATCTGGCCCATCGGGATCAGGCGCTGCTCGCCCGCCGTGCGGATGCTGGCGGTCTGGGCCTCCCAGGGCTCGCGCACGTCCAGCAGCAGCGGCGGCCGGGCCTCGCTCAGTAGGGCCAAGACCTCGGCGACGGCAAGCTGGCGCGGCATCGGCGGCGCCGGCTCAGAAGGAGAAGCTGGAGGGCTCGCCGAAGCCGGCCAGGCGCGGCGCCACGGTGTCGAACAGCTCCACCGAGGGGAAATCGTTGCCGACGCGGGTGAACAGGGTCGCGCGCATCACCGGCTGCTCGCCGACGATGGCCGCCAGGCGGCCGCCCGGCTTGAGCTGGTCCAGCAGTGCGCGCGGCACCGCACAGACCGAGCCCGACAGCAGGATCACGTCGAACGGGGCTTCGGACGCCAGGCCCTGCGCGCCGTCCTGGTTCAGCACCTTGGCGTTCAGCACGCCGGCGCGCTTCAGGTTCTCAGCCGCCTGCTTGGCCAGCTCGGGCTGGGTCTCCAGGCTGATCACGCTCTGGGCCTTGTGGCCCAGCAGCGCGGCCATATAGCCGGCGCCGGTGCCAATCTCCAGCACCTTCTCGTGGCGGGCCACCTTCAGCTCCTGCAGCAGGCGCGCCTCGACGCGCGGCGCCAGCATGCTCTGGCCATGGCCCAGCGGGATTTCGGTGTCCATGAAGGCCAGGCTCTTGTGGGCGGCGGGCACGAAGTCCTCACGCTTGACCAGGGCCAGCAGGGACAGCACGCCCTGATCCAGCACGTCCCAGGGACGGATCTGCTGTTCGATCATGTTGAAGCGGGCTTGTTCGAGGTTCATGGTGAGGCAATCCTTCAATTTCTTGCAGCGCGGATTCTATGGGCTGGGTCGGTCAGCGTTCGCGATTCAGCAGCCCCAGCAGCAGCAGCTCCATCTGCACCTCCAGCACCGACTCGGGCTGCGGCGACGGCGGATCCATCTGGCAGGCGCCGAAGGCCTGGCGGAACAGCGTCATCTGCAGCATCGGCCCGATCAGCACCTGCACCGTCTCGGCCACCGGCAGGCGGCGGAACTCGCCGCTGGCCATGCCGCGCTCCAGCAGGCCGCCGATCAGGCGGTGCGTCGGCGCGATCACCTCGTCGACATAGAACTGCGCCAGCTCGGGGAAGTTGCGCGACTCGGCAATCATGATCTTGCAGATGCCGCCGGCGGGGCCGGGCCCGACGCGCTTCCACCATTCGCACATCACGAAGCGCAGCAGATCCGCCATGCTGCCCTCATGCTGGGCCGCGATCTGCAGGCCCTCGGCGATATGGATGGCCAGGTTCTCGCGCACCACCGCCTTGAACAGCTCTTCCTTGCTGGGGTAGTAGAGGTAGAGCGTGCCCTTGGAGACGCCGGCGCGGGCGGCCACCTCCTCGGAGCGGGTGGCGGCGAAGCCCTTCTCGACGAACAGCGCCAGCGCGGCGGCCAGCAGTTCCTGCGGCCGCGCCTCCTTGCGGCGCTGGCGTGGCGCGGGCGCGGCGGCAGAGCTGGCGGGTACGGCGGCGTTCGGCATGACAATGTACTGACTGACTGGTCAGTAATGTATGCAGCCCGTCCCTCGGGGTCAAGTCACGCGGGGTCGTTATCATCGCCGGCCCACATCACCATTAGTTCTCCGGGAGCGCACGCGTTGGACCCCCTGCTGTTGATCAAGGCCGCCATCATGGGTGTGGTGGAAGGCCTGACCGAGTTTTTGCCGATTTCCTCCACCGGCCACCTGATCCTGACCGGCGCCCTGCTCGGTTTCCATGACGAGAAAAGCAAGGTATTCGACATCGCGATCCAGACCGGCGCGATCTTCGCGGTGATCCTGGTCTACTGGCAGCGCCTCTCCGAGGCCGCCACCGGCGTGTTCAGCGAGCCGCGTTCGCGCCGCTTTGTGCTCAATGTCGTGATCGGTTTCCTGCCGGCCGTGATCCTGGCCCTGCTGTTCGGCAAGCTGATCAAGGCCCATCTGTTCACGCCCACCGTCGTCGCCACCACCTTCATCCTGGGCGGCTTCGTGATCCTGTGGGCCGAGAAGCGTCCCGCCACCACGGTCAAGGTGCAGAGCGTCGACGACCTGAGCCCGCTGCAGGCCCTGCAGGTGGGCCTGGTGCAATGCCTGGCGATGATCCCCGGCACCAGCCGCTCCGGCGCCACCATCATCGGCGGCATGCTCTTGGGCCTGTCGCGCAAGGCCGCGACCGACTTCAGCTTCTTCCTGGCGATCCCGACCCTGATCGGCGCCGGCGCCTACAGCCTGATCAAGGAGCGGCATCTGCTCTCGGTGGCCGACATCCCGCTGTTCGCCACCGGCCTGCTGTTCTCCTTCATCAGCGCCTGGATCTGCGTGCGCTGGCTGCTGCGCTACATCTCCAGCCACAGCTTCGTGCCCTTTGCCTGGTACCGCATCGCCTTCGGCATCGTGGTGCTGCTCACCGCCTGGAGCGGTCTGGTCACCTGGGCGGAATGAGCCCGGGCCGCGGTCGGGCAAGCCCGGCCGCAAGGCCTTAAAATTGCTGCATGACGATCACCATCAAGACCGGCGCCGACATCGACGGCATGCGCATCGCCGGGCGCCTGGCCTCCGAAGTGCTGGACATGCTGACCCCGCATGTGAAACCCGGGGTCACCACCGAGCAGCTGGACAAGCTGGCCCATGACTACATCGTCAATGTGCAGAAGGCGATTCCCGCGCCGCTGAACTACCAGCCGCCGGGCTACACGCCCTACCCCAAGTCGATCTGCACCTCGATCAACCACCAGGTCTGCCACGGCATCCCGAACGACCGCCCGCTGAAGAACGGCGACATCGTCAACATCGACGTCACCGTCATCAAGGACGGCTGGCATGGCGACAACAGCCGCATGTACATCGCCGGCGAGGGCTCGATCGCGGCCAAGCGCCTGTGCGCCTTCACCTACGACGCGATGTGGAAGGGCATCCAGAAGGTCAAACCGGGCGCGCGACTGGGCGACATCGGCCATGCGATCCAGACCTTCGCGGAGAACGCCGGCTTCTCGGTCGTGCGTGAATTCTGCGGCCATGGCATCGGCCAGAAGTTCCACGAGGAACCGCAGGTGCTGCATTACGGCCGCCCCGGCACCCTGGAGGAGCTGGTGCCCGGCATGATGTTCACGATCGAGCCGATGATCAACGCCGGCCGACGCGAGATCCGCGAGATGGGCGACGGCTGGACCATCGTCACCAAGGACCGCTCGCTCTCCGCCCAGTGGGAGCACACCATCCTGGTCACCGAGACCGGCTACGAGATCATGACGCTCTCCGCCGGCAGCCCGCCGCCGCCGGACTTCATCACCCAGGCCTGAGCGGCGCTCCCCGATGCAAGACCAGCAGGGCGCGGACCTCGCCGAGCTGCGGCGTCGCTTCAAGCAGGACAAGCAGGCGCTGATCGCCGGCTTCCTGGCGCAGCGCGCCACCGTCACCGCGGCCCAGCGCCTGATGCGCGCGCTGGCGCGCCAGGTCGACCAGACCCTGCTGGCGCTGTGGGCCCAGGCCGGGCTGCCGGCCGAGGCCAGCCTGCTGGCGGTCGGCGGCTTCGGCCGCGGCGAGCTGTTCCCCTACTCCGATGTCGATGTGCTGCTGCTGCTGCCCGACGGCCTGGAGGCGCATTGCCCCGGCCCGCTGAAGAGCGCGATCGAGGCCTTCATCACCGCCTGCTGGGATGTCGGCCTGGAGATCGGCTCCTCGGTGCGCACCCTGGAGGAATGCGTGACCGAAGCGGCCGGCGACGTCACGGTGCAGACTTCGATGCTGGAGGCGCGGCTGCTGACCGGCGCGAAGCCGCTGTTCAAGCGCTTCGAGCAGCGCCTGATGGGCGCGATGGACGCCCGCGCCTTCCTGCGCGCCAAGCGCCTGGAGGCGCAGCAGCGCCATGTGAAGTACGACGACACGCCCTATGCGCTGGAGCCGAACTGCAAGGAAAGCCCCGGCGGCCTGCGCGACCTGCAGGTGCTGATCTGGATCGCGCGCGCAGCAAACCTGGGCAAGACCTGGCGCGCACTGGCCCAGCGCGGCCTGATCACCCCTTTCGAGAGTCGCCAGCTGCAGCGCAACGAGGGATTGCTGGCCCTGATCCGCTGCCGCCTGCATGCGGTGGCCGGGCGCCGCGAGGACCGCCTGGTGTTCGACCTGCAGACCGCGGTGGCGCAGAGCTTCGGCTATGCCTCGACCGCCGGCCAGCGCGCCTCCGAGCTGCTGATGCGGCGCTACTACTGGGCCGCCAAGGCGGTCAGCCAGCTCAACCAGATCCTGATGCTGAACCTGGAGGAGCAGATCCAGGGCTCGCAGAACGCGCCGATGCGCGTCATCAACGAGCGCTTCCTGGACCGCGCCGGCATGCTGGAGGTCGCCAGCGACGACCTCTACGAACGCGAGCCGCACGCCATCCTCGAGACCTTCCTGGTCTACCAGCAGACGCCCGGCATCAAGGGCCTGTCGGCGCGCACCCTGCGCGCGCTCTACAACGCCCGCGAGCTGATGAACGGCGCCTTCCGCCGCGACCCGGCGAACCGCGCGATGTTCATGCAGATCCTGCAGCAGCCCGAGGGCCAGACCCATGCCTTCCGGCTGATGAACCAGACCTCGGTGCTGGGGCGCTACCTGTGGGTGTTCCGCCGCATCGTCGGCCAGATGCAGCATGACCTGTTCCACGTCTACACGGTGGACCAGCACATCCTGATGGTGCTGCGCAATGTGCGGCGCTTCTTCATCCCCGAGCATGCGCACGAGTACCCGTTCTGCTCGCAGCTGGCCGCGCAGTTCGACAAGCCGCACCTGCTCTACATCGCCGCGCTGTTCCACGACGTGGCCAAGGGCCGCGGCGGCGACCATTCCGAGCTCGGCGCCACCGAGGCGCGGCGCTTTAGCCGCGAGCATGGCCTGACGCGGCCCGAGGCCGACCTGGTCGTGTTCCTAGTCGAGCAACACCTGACCCTGTCGCGCGTGGCCCAGAAGGAGGACCTGTCGGACCCCGAGGTGATCGCCGCCTTCGCCAAGAAGATGGGCGACGCGCGCCGCCTCACCGCGCTCTATCTGCTGACGGTGGCCGACATCCGCGGCACCAGCCCCAAGGTCTGGAACGCCTGGAAGGGCAAGCTGCTGGAGGACCTGTACCGCCTCGCGCTGCGCGCCCTGGGCGGCGCCAAGCCGAACCTGGACGCCGACATCGAGGCGCGCAAGCAGGAGGCGCGCCAGATCCTGGCCCTGCACGCGATGCTGCCCGACACCGAGACGCCGCTGTGGGCCACCCTGGAGCTCAGCTATTTCGCGCGCCACGAGGCGGGCGACCTGGCCTGGCATGCCCGCTCGCTGTGGCGCCATGTGCAGAGTACCGCGCCGATCGTGCGCGCGCGGCCCTCACCGGTCGGCGAGGGCCTGCAGGTGCTGGTCTACGCGCCCGATCGCCAGGATCTGTTCGCGCGCATCTGCGGCTATTTCGATGGCGCCGGCTTCAACATCCTCGACGCCAAGGTACACACGACGCGTAGCGGCTATGCGCTCGACACCTTCCAGGTGATCAGCCCGGACCAGGACCTGAACCACCGCGATCTGGTGTCCCTGGTCGAGTCCAAGCTGACCCAGGCCCTGGCCAGCGAGGGCCCGCTGCCCGAGCCGCGCCGCGGCCGCCTGTCGCGCCGGGTCAAGAGCTTCCCCTTCACGCCGCGCATCGCCCTGCGCCCGGACGAGCGCGCGCAGCGCTGGCTGCTGTCGATCAGCACCAGCGACCGCGCCGGCCTGCTCTACGCGATCGCTCGCGTGCTGGCGCGTCACGGCATCAATCTGCAGCTGGCCAAGATCTCGACCCTGGGCGAGCGGGTCGAGGACACCTTCCTGGTCGACGGCCCGGCGCTGCAGCAGAACAAGGCGCAGCTGCAGATCGAGAGCGAGCTGCTGGACGCGGTGTCCCTTCCCGCATGAGCCTGGGTTACCTCATCAAGGCCGAGGAGGCGCTGGCCGACCTGGCGCAGTTCGACGGCATCATCGATGTGCGCTCGCCGGCCGAGTTCGAGGAGGACCACCTGCCGGGCGCCCTCAACTGGCCGGTGCTGGACAACGAGGAGCGCCGCATCGTCGGCACGCTCTACAAGGAATCGCCCTTCGAGGCGCGCAAGCTCGGCGCCGCGCTGGTCGCGCGCAATATCGCGCGCCATCTGGAAGAGCAGGCCCAGGCCCTGCCCAAGCATTGGCGGCCGCTGGTCTACTGCTGGCGCGGCGGCCAGCGCAGCGGCGCGATGAACTGGTTCCTGGGTCAGATCGGCTTTCGCTCGCGCCAGCTGCAGGGCGGCTACAAGGCCTACCGCGCCCGCGTGCGCGAGGACCTGGAGCGGCTGCCGCAGGCGCTGACAAGCCTGCAGGTGCTGTGCGGCCGCACCGGCAGCGGCAAGACCCGGCTGCTGCAGGCCCTGGCCGCCGAGGGTGCCCAGGTGCTGGACCTGGAGGGCTGCGCGCGCCATCGCGGCTCGGTGCTGGGCGCCCTGCCCGGCCGGCCGCAGCCCAGCCAGAAGCATTTCGACTCCCAGCTCTGGACCCGGCTGCGCGCACTCGACCCGGCGCAGCCGGTCTATGTCGAGAGCGAGAGCCGCAAGATCGGCCAGCTGCGCGTGCCCGAGGCGTTGCACCGGCAGATGCGCGAGGCCGGTGACTGCCTCTGGGTCGAGATGCCCGAGGCCGGCCGCATCGAGCTGCTGCTGGAGGACTACGGCCATTTCCGCGCCGAGCCCGAGGCCTTCTGCACCCTGCTGGACGGGCTGGTGGAACTGCGCGGCCGCGAGACCGTCAAGCGCTGGCAGGCACAGGCGCGCGCCGGCGCCTGGGCCGAGGTGTTCGGCGCGCTGATGCGCGAGCATTACGACCCCGGCTACGAGCGCTCGCTGCAGGGCCATTACCGCCGCCTGGCCCAGGCGCGCCGCCTGGCGCTGAGCGGCCCGGACGAGACCGCGCTGCGCACCCTGGCGCGCGAGCTGCTGCAGCCCGCTTGATCCACATCAACTCTTGGCGCGCGGCGCGCCGGCAGCATCGCGGGCACGATGCGCCGCACCGATCAAGCCCTGCAGGAATCCCGCACCTTCGGCGTGCGGCCGCTGCCACTGCTGCGCCCGCTGGGCTGGCTGGCGCGCGGCGCGCGTGACCTGGCGGCCTGCCCCGGCCCCTCGCTGACCCAGGGCCTGCTGCTGGCGCTGGCCGGCGCGGCCCTCATCGCGCTGGTGCATCAGCGCTTCTGGCTGCTGGCCGGCGCCTTCAGCGCCTTCCTGCTGGTAGCGCCGGTGCTGGCCACCGGCTTCTATGCGCTGAGCCGCGCACTGGAGCGCGGCGAGCCCCATCCCGGCTGGACCACCGTGCGGCAGGCCTGGCGGCCCCGCGGCCGGCTGGTGCGCTTCGGCCTGCTGCTGGCCCTGGCCGGCAGTGGCTGGGTGCTGACCTCGGCCGCGCTGATCACCACGCTGGCGCCGCTGCCGATCCGCAGCCCGCAGGACTTTTTGCAGCACATCGTGCTGGACGAGAGCGGGCTGCTGCTGTTCGAGGCCTGGCTGGGCCTGGGCGCGCTGCTGGCCGCGCCGGTGTTCGCCTCCAGCGTGGTCGCGATCCCGCTGCTGCTGGACCGCGAGATCTCGGTGCTGGGCGCGGTCTACACCAGCTGGCGCGTGGTGCTCGAGCATCCGGCGCCGGTGGCCCTGTGGGCCCTGCTGCTGCTGAGCCTGACCCTGATCGGCATGGCCACCGCGATGCTGGGCCTGGTCGTGATCCTGCCGCTGCTGGGTCATGCCAGCTGGCATGCCTACCGCGACATGGTGCGCTCACTCTGATGTTCGGCTACAGCGAGGAACAGATCGCCGCCTTCGGCCTCAGCTTCGGTGTTGGCGCCTTCATGCTGTACATGGTGTTCATCATCCTGCAGCTGGCGCGCGAGTCCAAGGCCGGCCGCTTCGGTACCTTCATCCTGCTGCTGGGCCTGGGCTTCGGCCTGGTCGGCTTCGCGGCCAAGGGCGTGATCAAGCTCTTCCTGGCCGGCGTCGGCAGCTAGGCGCAGGCCCTACGCCCCCGAGGCGCGGGCCCCACGGCGGTTGCTCTCCCGCGCCGGCCGGTGTACTGTGCTGCGCGTCAGGACATGTGATTGCACCGACAGCTCGCGGCGGGCCTCGATCCCCGAGCCCGCGCCGCTGCGCCAGGCAACCTCCGGCTGTCATCCGGAGCCCGGCCGCAGCGGCGGCACGCGAGCCACCGGCGCTCAAGGAGGTCATATGGACAAGGCCCTCATCGGCGTGCCCGCCGCGGCACCGGCTCATGCCCCCTCGGCCCAGCTGGAGCCGCCGGCCCTGCTGCTGCAGGGCATGCAGGCGATACGCCGGCATATGGAGATGGACGTGGCCTTCATCTCGGAGTTCAAGGCGGGGCGGCGCGTCTTCCGCTACCTCGACACCGGCCTGGCCGATCCGCCGATCCGGGTCGGCGGCTCCGATCCCCTGGAGGACAGCTACTGCCAGCGCGTGGCGGATGGCAGGCTGCCGGCCCTGATCCCGGACGCCTGCCAGAACGCCGAGGCCCTGACGCTCGCGGCCACGCTGGCGCTGCCGGTAGGCGCCCATCTGAGCGTGCCGATCCGCCTGGGCGACGGCCGGATCTTCGGCACCTTCTGCTGCTTCCGCAGCCAGCCCAACACGGCGCTGAACCAGCGGGATGTCGCGACGATGCGTGTCTTCGCCGACCTGATGGCGCGCCATTTCGAGCTAGAGCTCGAGCAGCGCGAGCTGGTCGAGCGCATCACATCGCGGATCGACCAGGCCCTGCAGCCCAGCCAGATGCGCTCGGTCTACCAGCCGATCTTCGACCTGCCGCAGGGCCGGGTCGTCGGCTTCGAGGCGCTGACCCGCTTCGACTGCGAGCCGCAGCGCACGCCGGACCTTTGGTTCCAGGAGGCGGCGCGGGTCGAGCGCGGCGTCGAGCTGGAGCTGCATGCGATCCGGCTCGCGCTGGCGGCGCTCGAGCAGCTGCCGGCGAGCTGCTACATCGCGGTCAATGCCTCGCCGCGCACCGTGATCGACGGCCGGCTGACCCAGATGCTGGCGGCCTACCCGCTGGAGCGCATCGTGCTGGAGGTCACCGAGCATGAGGAGGTCGAGCAGTACAGCGAGATCGCCCATGTGGTCAACCCGCTGCACATGGCCGGCCTGCGGGTCGCGGTGGACGACGCGGGCGCCGGCTATGCCTGCTTCAAGCACATCCTCAACCTCGCCCCCGACATCATCAAGCTCGACAACAGCATCACCCGCGGCATCGACGTCGACCCGAGCCGCCAGGCTCTGGCGGCGGCGCTGACCCGCTTTGCCGAGACCACCGGCGGCAAGCTGGTGGCCGAGGGTGTCGAGACCTCGGCCGAGCTGAACGCGCTGCAGCGCATCGGCATCCGGCTCGGCCAGGGCTATGTGCTGGGCCGGCCGGCCACGCTGCAGGGCGCGCTGGAACAGACGCAGCGCAGCGGCGCGCGCCCGAGCCCGGCGGGCATTGGCTGGCGCACGACGCATTGATTGAGCGGACCGGCGCCACGCGCCGGCCCGGGCAGGCTCAGGGCTTCCTGGCCGCGACCAGCGCGTCGGCCAGCCCCCATTGCTGCAGCATGAAGGCGTAGTACTGCGCGCGTTCCTTCAGCGCATCGAAGCGGCCCGAGGCGCCGCCATGGCCGACGTCCATATTGATGTCGAACAGCAGCGGGTTCGCGTCGGTCTTCAGGCCGCGCAGCTTGGCCACGTACTTGGCCGGCTCCCAGTAGGGCACCTGGCTGTCGTTCAGCCCGGTGCGCGCCAGGATCGCCGGATAGGCGCCGGGCTTCAGGTTGTCGTAGGGGCTGTAGGCGCGCATCCAGGCGTACTGCTCGGCGACCTTCGGGTTGCCCCATTCGATGAACTCCCCGGTGGTCAAGGGCAGGCTCTCGTCCAGCATGGTGTTGATCACATCGACGAAGGGCACATGCATCACCACCGCCTTGAACAGCTCGGGCCGCAGGTTCACCACCGCGCCCATCAGCAGGCCGCCGGCGCTGCCGCCGGTGATGATCAGCCGGCCGGGATCGGTGTAGCCCTCGGCCACCAGGGCCTCGGCGCAGGCGACGAAGTCGGTGAAGCTGTTCATCTTCTTGCCCAGCTTGCCGTCCAGGTACCAGCGCCGACCCAGGTCGCCGCCGCCGCGCACATGGGCGATCGCCAAGATCGCGCCGCGGTCCAGCAGCGACAGATTGGCCGCCGAGAAGCGCGGATCGGACGACATACCGTAGCTGCCGTAGCCCTGCAGCAGCAGCGGCTGCGGGCCCTGGCGGCGCAGGTCCTTGGCATAGACCAGCGAGATCGGCACGCGGGTGCCGTCCTTGGCGGTGGCCCACAGGCGCTTGGACTCGTAGCGCTTGGCGTCGAAGCCGCCCAGCACCGGCTGCACCTTGCGCAGGGTCAGCGCGCCGCTGCCCAGCGCGTAGTCGTAGACCGAGGCCGGCGTCGTCATCGACTGGTAGGCCAGGCGCAGGGTGTCGCTGTCGTACTCACGGTTCAGCGCCGGCTGGCCCCAGGTCTGCAGCTGGGCGGTGTAGACCGCCTCGTCGAACGGCAGCTCGCGCGCCGGGCCGCCGCGCCCGCCGGCGCCCAGCACGCGCAGCTTGACCGAGCCGCCCTCGCGCACCTGCAACACCAGGTGGCGCTTGAAGACCTGCAGGTCCTCCAGCATCGCCGCCTCGTCATGCGCCACCAGCTCGCGCCCACGCGCCAGCGCCGCCAGCGCCAGCGGCAGCCGGGTCGCCGGCAGATCGAGCAGGCGGAAGTTGGGACCGCGGTCATTGGCCAGCAGCAGGAAGCGGCCCGCGTGATGCTCGAAGCGGTACTCCAGGCCGCTGCGGCGCGGCAGCACGACGCGCCAGGCCGCCAGCGGCGTCGTGGCCGGCAGCACGCGCTGCTCCACCGTGTCCTTGGAGCGGCTGCTCAACACCAGATAGCGCCGGTCGGCGCTGCGGTCGAGCCCGAGGTCGAACTGCTCGTCCTTCTCCTCGTACAGCAGCTCGTCCGGGCCGCGGCCGTCCAGGCGATGGCGCCACAGCTTGTCGGCGCGCTTGGCCTCGTTGGCGGTGATGTAGAACAGGTGCCGGCTGTCGGCCGACCAGGCGAAGCCCTGCACCTTGGCGGCGCTCCAGGCCAGGGCCTTGCCGCCAGCGATGTCACGCAGCTGCAGCTGGAAGTCGCGCGCGCCGGTCTCGTCGATCGAATAGGCAAGCAGCTTCGCGTCGGGGCTGACCTGCAGATCCTCCAGCGCCAGGAACTTGCGGCCCTGGGCCAGGCGGTTCAGGTCCAGCAGCAGCTGTTCGGGCGCCGTGGCGTCATAGGCCCGCTCGGCGCCGCGTGCGGCGCGCCGCACATGCAGCGGGTACTGCGCGCCCTCCAGGGTGCGGGTGCTGTACCACCAGGCGCCCTCGCGCACCGGCACCGCCTCGTCGGCCTGCTGAATGCGGCCGACCATCTCCCGGAAGAGCTGCTCCTTCAGCCCGGCCAGCGGCTGGAACCAGCGCGCGGTATAGGCGGCCTCGGCGCGCAGATGCGCCTGCACCTCGGGCTTGTCGCGCTCGCGCAGCCAGAAATAGTCGTCGATCCGGCGCTCGCCATGCACGCTGACATCCTGCGGCTGGCGTGCCGCGCGCGGTGCGCCGTCATCCGATGGCTGCGGCTGCTGCGCCGATGCGGCACCGGCCAGCAGCAGGCTCAGCGCGACGACGAGGCGCGGCCACCCGCGGTTCTTGCTCTTGCTGCGCATGAGGCACGGCTCCCCGGAACTGATTGGAGGGCCGATTGTGCCCGGCGGGGCGGGCCATGACTTTCGTCAGCCGCGCAGGTCACCGGCCAGCGCGGCCAGGGTCTCCGGCGCGATCTCGACATGGGCCGGGTAATAACGGTGGTCGCAACCCAGCTTGACCCGCGCGCCGGCGCGCACCGCCTCGCGCGCCGCGGCCGGAAACTCGAAGCGCACGAAATGCACCGAGGAGGTCTTCTCCTCGTTCTCGCGCTCCAGGTCCTCGTCGGCGATCGCATAGACCCGCGCCTGGCCCTCGACCTCAACGAACAGGCGGTCCTCGACGCCGATCAGCCGCGCCAGCTCGCGCTTGCGCTCATGCGGGTCGGGGTATTCGATCAGCAGGGTCGCCTTCCAGTTCGAGCCGTCCGGCACCAGCGGCGCATAGGCCTCGATCTCGCCACGGATGCCCTCCTCCTCGAAGATCTTCTCGATGCGCAGCATCTCCTGGATCTGGTAGCGGATCGTCTGCTCGTCCTCGAACTGCAGATTCAGGTGCTCGCCCAGCCGCACGCTGCGGCGGCGCCGGTGCGCGATGATGGCCGGCTTGTGCTCCTTGCGGTACTTCGCATAGGCCTCCAGCGTCATCAGGCTCTCGGGGGTGATTGGTGTGGTGCTCATCGACAGGGGTCCCGGTGGGGTTCGTCAGTCCAGCCCGTAGGCGCGGCGCAGCAGGCTCAGCGGATGCGCGAGCGCCTTGGCCGGCGTGCCGGCCTGGGCCATGCCCTGCGCGATATGGTGGCCGGCCAGCGCGCAATCGCTGGCGATCAGGTCCGGCTCGTCCTTGGCCATGGCCTTGAACACCGGCCGGCCGATCTTCAGCGCCAGCGGGTGGTAGGCCGTCTTGACGCCATAGGTGCCGGCATGGCCGGAGCAGCGCTCCACCGTGTTCAGCTGCAAACTCACGCTCTTGCCGATCAGCTTCAGCATCTCCTCGGTCTTGCGGCCGATGTTCTGCACCCGGCCATGGCAGGGGATGTGATAGCTGACCCTGCCCAGCGCCTGCTTGAAGTCGGTCTTCAAGAGGCCGTCCTTGTGGCGCGCGATCAGGTACTCGAAGGGGTCCCACATCGCGTCCTTGACCTGCTGCACCGCAGCCTCGTTGGGGAACATCAGCGGCAACTCCTGCTTGAACATCAGGGTGCAGCTGGGGATGGCCGACAGGATCGCGTAGCCCTGCTCCGCATAGCGGGCCAGCACCGGGATGTTGGCTTCCTTGTGGCGCGCCACCGCGTCCAGGTCACCCAGTTCCAGCTTGGGCATGCCGCAGCAGACTTCCTTGTCGACCAGCACATAGGGAATGTCGTTGTGCGCCAGCACCTTCAGCAGGTCATGGCCGATGCCGGGCTCGTGGTAGTTGACATAGCAGGTCGCGAAGATCGCCACCTTGCCCGGCGTGCGCTCGCCCTGCGTCGCCACCGGCGCCGCGCTCCTGGCCGCGCCCCAGCGAAAGCGCCAGTTCGCCAGGTCCGGCAGCCAGGCCTCGGGATGGACGCCGAGCGCCTGATCGAGCGCGCGGCGCGCCGGCGCCGTGCGATTCACCGCATTGACCGCCTGCACGACGATCGGGATGCCGGCGAACTGGCCATGCACATCGGTGGCGGCCAGGAACTTCTCGCCGGCCCCGACCTCGCCCTTCTTCTTGAACTTGATCGCCTTGGCGCGCAGCATGGTGTGCGGGAAGTCCAGGTTCCAGGCATGCGGCGGCACATAGGGACATTTGGTCATGTAGCAGAGGTCGCACAGATAGCACTGGTCGACCACCTTCCAGAAGTCCCGCTTGTCGACGCCGTCGAGCTCGCCGGTCGGCCCCTCGTCGACCAGGTCGAACAGGGTCGGGAAGCTCTGGCACAGCGAAACGCAGCGCCGGCAGCCGTGGCAGATGTCGAAGATGCGCTCCAGCTCCTGCAGGCATTGGGCCTCGTCGTAGAAGGCCGGGTTCCGCCAGTCCAGCGCATGGCGCGTGGGCGCTTCGAGATTGCCTTCGCGGGTGCTCATGCGGCGTGCTCCTGGCTGGAAGACGGGGTCGGTCTGGCTGGGCGCAGTCTTCTGCGCTCGCGGGGCCAAGCGCAGAAGACTGCGGCGCCCGCGGGCGCCTCGAAAATTTCAGGTCTAGAGGATGAGAGGTTTCGTAGCGAGCCGTCGCCAGGCTAGGCGGACGGAGCGCAGGGACCGGAACGTACTGGAGGTACGTGAGGATCCCGAGCATCCGGCCAACAACGCATGGCGGTGGCGCAGTAGAAAACTCTCATCCGTTCAGTCCACCAGGGCGTCCAGAGCTTTCTGGTAGCGGTTAGCATGCGAGCGCTCGGCCTTGGCCAGGGTCTCGAACCAGTCGGCGATCTCGTCGTGGCCCTCCTCGCGCGCGGTCTTGGCCATGCCCGGGTACATGTCGGTGTACTCGTGGGTCTCGCCGGCCACCGCGGCCTTCAGGTTGTCGCGCGTCGGGCCGATCGGCAGGCCGGTGGCGGGGTCGCCGACCTGCTCCAGGAATTCCAGATGGCCATGCGCATGGCCGGTCTCCCCTTCCGCGGTGGAGCGGAACAGCGCCGCCACATCGTTCTGTCCCTCGATATCCGCCTTATTCGCGAAATACAGGTACCGGCGGTTGGCCTGAGACTCGCCCGCGAACGCGTCCTTCAGGTTCTGCTCGGTCTTCGATCCTTTCAAGCCCATGGTGCTCTCCAGTGATGAACAGAGGTTGTCGATCCGCGGCCGCCCGCCGGCGTCCGGCCCGGCGACACAGGCGCACGCTAACTCAAGCCCCCGCCGCCAGCCAATACATAGCTTCAATCCACCTCATAGCAGGCCGCTATACCAGCGCAGGTCCAGCAGGCGCCGCGCCAGCTGGTGCGTGCGCCCCTCCGGGTCGGCCAGGTCGTGCAGGATATCGAAATGATGGCAGCCGGCCACCTCCTCGCAGACCGGCACCGCGCGCGCGCCCCAGGCCTGGCGCAGCAGCCGGTTCTGGCGCCGCAGCTCCGCGCTCTCCAGCGCGCCGGCGGCGCAGTAGACCGGCGCGTCCGGGGCCGGGAAATGCACCGGGCTCAGGCGCCGCGCCGCATCGGCATCCAGGCGCAGGTCGCCGTTCAGGAAGGGCGCGTGGCGCAACGGGGTCAGGTCATGCAGGCCCGAGATCGACAGCACGCCCTTGACCAGATGGCGCGGCAGGTCCGGCGCCACCGCCTTCCAGTCGCAGCAGGCCAGCATCGCCGCCAGATGCCCGCCGGCCGAATGGCCCGCGACGACGATATGGTTGGGGTCGCCGCCATGCTCGGCCGCATGGCGCCAGACCCAGGCCAGCGCCTGCACCAGCTGCAGCGGGATGCGCTCCATGCTGACCGCCGGGCACAGGCCGTAGTTCGGCACGACCACCAGCGCGCCCTCGTCGGTGAACAGTGGGGCCAGAAAGCTGTGGTCCGACTTGTCGAGCGCTCGCCAGTAGCCGCCATGGAGGAAGACCAGCACCGGCGCCGGCGCGCGGTGTTCGGTCTGGGCCGGGAACAGGTCCAGGCGCAGCGCCGGATCATCAGCGTCGCCCGCTTCGCCATAGGGCAGATCCAGCCGCGCGCCGGCCAGCTGCTCGCGCGCCAAAGCCGAAGCCTGGGTCCAGCGCGCCAGGATCTGCGCGCTGTCCGCCACCCGGGCGCGGTTGTTGTACTGCGCATCGAACCATGCGGGCGATGACGGACCGGCACCGACGCTCATCCTGATCCTCCTCAAGAAGCCTTCAACACAAGGGCCCAGTGTCGCCAGATGGCGCCGCCCCGCCCTCGCAGAAAACCCGCAAGCGTTGCTATACTGATTTTCGTCGGGGGGGTAGCTCAGCTGGGAGAGCGCCGCGTTCGCAATGCGGAGGTCGGGAGTTCGATCCTCCTCCTCTCCACCACTCATGCAGGCCTCAGAGGGAAACCTCTGAGGCCTTTGTCATTCCAGGGCTTGCTCCCCTTGGCGTCCCGCCATCCCCCTCACAGCGGGGCGAAAGGAGACATCAGTGCCGTGTCGACCTTCTCAGCCGGTAGAGCCCCACGTCCACCCGCCCGGCCCGGAAACCCGCCTCGCAGTAGCAGAGGTAGTAGGTCCACAACCGCTTGAAGGCTTCGTCGAAGCCCAGTGCGGCGATCTGCGGCCAGGCGGCCAGGAAACGGCGGCGCCATTCCGCCAGGGTGCGCGCATAGCTCGGTCCGAAGCACAGCGTTTCCTCGATGACGAAGCCGGCCCTGGCCGCGTGCTCGTGCAGCGCGCGCGGGCTCGGCAGCATGCCGCCCGGGAAGATGCAGCGCTGGATGAAATCGGCGCCGCGCCGGTAGGACTCGAAATGGTCGTCGGCGATGGTGATGGCTTGCAGCAGCACCAGGCCGCCGGGCTGCAGGCGTTCGCGCAAGGTGGCGAAGTAGGTTGGCCAATAGGCCTCGCCGACGGCCTCGATCATCTCGATCGAAACGATGCGGTCGAAGCGCCCCCGCAGCTCGCGGTAATCCTGCAGGCGCAGGTCCACGCACTCGGCCACACCCAGGCTCGCGGCGCGTTCGCGGGCGAAGGCGAGCTGCTCCGTCGAGAGCGTGAGGCCGGTCACGCGCGCGCCGCGGGCCCGGGCCAGGGTCGCGGCCAAAGTGCCCCAGCCGCAGCCGATCTCCAGCACCTCGGCCCCCTCCGGCACATCGAGCAGCGCGACGATGCGCTCCAGCCGACGGGCCTGCGCGGCCTCCAGCGTGTCGTCCGGCGCGTCCGCATAGAGCGCGCTCGAATAGAGCATGCTGTCGTCGAGCCAATGGCGGTAGAAGGCGTTGCCGAGGTCGTAGTGGAAGGCGATGTTGTCGCGGCTGCCGCGCCGGGTGTTGGCCCGTGCGCGGTGGGCCAGCCGCGCCAGCCAGCGCGCCGGGCCGCGGCCGTCGAGCAGCGAGCCCCAGGCGGCCTGGTTCGCCAGGCCGAACTCGAGCAGCGCGAGCAGGTCGGGGCTGTCCCAGTCGCCGTCGCGGTAGGCCAGCGCGAGGCCGAGATCGCCCTGCAGGGCCAGGCGCAGCAGCGGCCGCCAGCGCCGCAGCCGCAGGCCGGCCTGGGGTCCCGGCTCGGTGCCGATGGCGTCGATGCGGCGGCCGTTCGGCAGCGTCAGCGCCAGATGGCCGCAGCGCGTGCGGCCGAGCAGGCGTTGCAGCGGCGAGAGCGCCGGCGATGCCGCGGCGGTGGGCGTGCTGATCGGGTTCATCGGTGCTCGCTGCCTGAATCGATGATGGTGAGGTCGCGCGCCGGCGCGCTCGGGCGAGCCTGCAGCGGCACCCGCTTGAGCCACAGCCGCAGCGCTTCCCAATGGATGGCGGTCACGACCTTGAGGGTCAGCAGCGGATGGCTGAAGAAGACGCGCAGCAGCGCGGCGTCGTCGAGCGGGCGGCGCCGGCCATCGAGCCGGGTGTTGAGTAGGAGGCCGTCCGCGTCGTGCAGGCTGACGCCGATGGACACCGACTCGCCCGGAGGTGCGACGCGAAAGCGGTAATGCAGCGCCATGCCGTTGAACGGCGAGACATAGAGCCGCTTGTCGCAGCCCTGGTCGATCAGCGCCGCGCCGCCATCGCGCACCGGGATCAGGTAGCGGTGCCGCTGGCCGAAGGTGTTGTTGACCTCGTAGATCAGGGCCTGCAGCGCCTCGCCGCCCGGCGCGTGACAGAACCAGACGCTGAGCGGGTTGAAGCCATGGCCCAGCAGGCGCGGCATCGTCAGCAGCCGGATCGCGCCGCCCGCGGGCAGGCCGGCCTCGCGCAGCTGAGCGTCGATCTGCGCGCGCAGGTCCCGACCCGAACCGTCGCCATAGTCGCCGGCATGCAGGCCGAACAGGTTGAAGCGCCCGAGCGAGAAGCAGCGCAGCCGCGCGTCGAGCCCGGGCAGCTCGTCAATGTCGAGCAGCAGGTGGTAGGTGCGATAGATGAGCCGATGCCGGCGCGGGCGCAGGCGCTGGTGCATCACGCGGCCGACATAGAGCGCGGAGCGCTGGGTTTTTCCATCGCTCATGCCGGCAGCGCCTCGGCCAGGTGGATGCGGCCGGACTCCCCTGGCACCCGCCAGGGCCGGCGCACGCCCCCGATCGCCTCGGCCACCGCCAGGCCGGCCTGCAGGCCGTCCTCATGGAAGCCGGCGCCGAAATAGGCGCCGCAGAACCAGCTGCGCTGCCGGCCCTGCAGCGACCAGAGCCGGCGCTGCGCGGCCAGTGCGGTGGCGTCGAACAACGGATGCTCGTAGAGCTCGGTGCGGATCAGGTGCTCGGGCCGCGGCGGCACCGGCGGGTTCAGGGTGACGAAGAGGTCGCTGCCAGGTCCCTGCGGCAGGTGCGGCTGCAGGCGGTTCATCCAGTAGCTGACCGTCGGCGGGGCGCCGCTGCCGCGCGCGGCCAGGTAGTTCCAGCTCGACCAGGTGGCGCGGCGTGTAGGCATCAGGGCCGGGTCGCGGTGCAGCACGGCCAGGTTGCGGGTGTAGGCGAAGCTGCCGAGCAGCCGCCGCTCCTCGGGCGTCGGGTCGCCGAGCAGGGCCAGCGCGCTGTCGGCATGAATGGCCAGCACGAGCTGGTCGAAGCGCTCGGGCCACCAGCCTTTGGCCGTGCGCAGGCGCACGCCGTCCGCCTCGCGCCGCACTTCCAGCACGGCCTGATCGAGCCGCAGCCGATCGGCGAAGCGCCGGCTCAGCCGCCCGACATACTCGCGGCTGCCGCCGTTGACGGTGCGCCAGACGGGCCGGCCGCTGATCTGCAGCAGGCCATGGTTCTCGCAGAAGCGCACGAAGGCGGCGACCGGATAGCGCCCGACCTGCGCGGCCGGCGCCGACCAGATCGCCGCGGCCATCGGGTAGAGGTGATCGTCGCGGAAGGCGCGGCCATAGCCCCGCGCGTCCAGGTAGTCGTCCAGCGCCTGGTCGCCAGCGGCTCGGGCATCCAGCGGCGCCTCGCGGTAAAAGCGCAGCAGCTCGCGCAGCATCTGCCAGAAGCGCGGCCGCAGCAGATTGCGCTTCTGCGCGAACAGACCGCGCAGATCGGTGCCGGCATATTCGAGCCGGCCGCCGTCGAGGCTGACGGCGAAGGACATGTCGCTGGCCGCGGTCGGCACCTCGAGATGGCGGAACAGCGCGCTCAGGTTCGGGTAGGCCGGCTCGTTGTAGACGATGAAGCCGGTGTCGACCGGCACCAAGCCCCTGCCGGCGGCCGGGGCGTCGACGGTGTGGCTGTGTCCGCCCGCTCGCGCCTCGCGCTCGAACAGCGTGACCTCATGGTGTTCGGCCAACAGCCAGGCGCAGGACAGGCCGGCGATGCCCGTGCCGACCACGGCGATGCGCTGGCGCGTCGCGGCGGGCGGAAAAGCCTGGATGGCGGTGAGCGGCATCGCGATCTCCTGTGACCCGAGCTCCTACGCAAACCGGATCCGTTTGGATCGCCGCCGACCTGCGATGATCCGAATCGGGTCCGGCCGCGTAGAACTGGCTGGAACCCGCCGATGGCCGCACCCATGCATCAACCCAAGCCCTCCGACGCCGTCCGCGGTCACGAGGGTGGTCGACCGCCCGCCTTGACCGTCGTACCGATCGATCCCGAGCGCTGCGCCCGCCCCGCCGATGACTGGGCCGGGTTGATTTGCGCCGTGGCCGAGCGACGGGACCGCGAGGCCTTCGCGCGGCTGTTCGCCCATTTCGCACCGCGCATCAAGCGCCATCTGATGCTGGGCGGCAGCCCCGAGGCCCAGGCCGAGGAACTGGCCCAGGAGACCCTGGCGGCCGTCTGGCGCAAGGCGGCGCTGTTCGACCCGGCGCGGGCCGCGGCCTCGACCTGGATCTTCACGATCGCGCGCCATCTGCGCGTGGACCTGCTGCGCCGCCATCAGGGCGACGAGCGGCTCGACGAGGCTTTCGATTTCGACGGCCTGGAGGCCGACGAACCTGCGGCCGAGGAGCGCCTGCACGCGACCCGGCTCAACGAACGTCTGCGCGGTGCCCTGGCCCAGTTGCCGCCCGAGCAGCAGCGGGTGCTGCGGCTTTCCTACTTCGATGATGAATCGCATGCGCACATTGCCGCCGAGCTGGGCATCCCGCTCGGCACGGTCAAGTCGCGCATGCGCCTGGCGGTGAGCCAACTGCGCCGCCTGCTGGAACGATGATGATGGACATCCGACACCACCCCGAAGACGAGCTGCTGCTGGCGCTGTCCGCCGGCCGGCTGGAGACGGGCACGCGGCTGGTCCTTTCCAGCCATCTGGAGCTCTGCGCCCATTGCCGCGAGCGCCTGCGCCTGCTGGACGCGCTCGGCGGCCTGCTGCTCGACGAGGCCGAGCCGGCGCCGCTGGCCGAGGATGCGCTGGCCCGCACCTTGGCCCGCATTGACGCGCGGGAAGCCGCGCCCGCCCCGCCGCTCAAGGTCAGCGCGCCGCCGCCTCTGCCCGAGGGCGCCCGCTGGCCCCAGGCGCTGGCCCATTGCAGCGCCACGCCCTGGCGCTGGATCGGCCCGGGCATGCGCTGGAGCCGGGTGAGCGTGCCCGGAGCGCCCGAGGCCAATGTCTTTCTGCTGCGCATCGCGGCCGGCAAGTACCTGCCCCAGCATACGCATCGCGGGTTGGAGCTGACGCAGGTCCTGCATGGCCGCTTCCACGACGGGCGCGCGCTATTCGGCCCCGGCGATCTCGACGCCGCCGATGGCGAGGTCCAGCATCAGCCGGTGGTGCAGGACGGCAGCGAGTGCATCTGCCTGGCCTCGCTGGACGGTCGTCTGCGCTTCGAGAGCCCTATCGCGCGCCTGTTCGGCGCGCTGGTCGGGATGTGAGGGAGGTGCTGACCCAGGCCGTGCAGCCGCTGAGCAGGGAACCCCAGGCCAGATCGATGGCCGTGATCAGCCAGGGCCAGTCGCGCAGGGTTGCCTGGTTCGTCAGGTCATAGGTGGCATAGGCCACCAGCCCCAGCAGCGCACCGCGCCCCAGGGCCTGGCCAGGCCGGCGGCGTTCCAGGGCCGGCACGATCGCGAACACCAAGAGGCCCAGCAGGTAGAGTGGATAGAACAGCGCCACGGCGCGCCAGTCCACCGCGGGCGCCATCAGCGCAGCGAGCGCGGGCCGGTACAGGCGCGGCCCCATCCAGGTGAGCCAGGCGGCGTCGAGCAGCAGGAAGCACAGCAGCGCTGCGGCATAGGCGAGCAGCAGGCGGCGGGGCGAGGTGGTCATGGCGGATCCTTCTCGGCGGAGAGTCGGTAGCGGAGCTGGCGGCCGCCCCGGGCCTCGGCATCCAGCCCGATCCAGCGGCCGCCCTCGGTGGCGTACCAGGCCGTGATCCGCTGCGTCTCGCTGACGAGCCGCCAGCCGCGGGCCGCGACGGGCCGGCC
Source organism: Roseateles sp. DAIF2 (assembly GCF_015624425.1). Classification (NCBI taxonomy): domain Bacteria; kingdom Pseudomonadati; phylum Pseudomonadota; class Betaproteobacteria; order Burkholderiales; family Sphaerotilaceae; genus Roseateles; species Roseateles sp. DAIF2. The sequence continues at coordinate 3,742,358 of NZ_CP049919.1, forward strand.
ATGCAGCTCGATCGCGGCCTCCGGCAAGGGCTCGAAGCGCACCGGGCCGGCTTGACCGGTCTGCGGGTCGACCAGCCGGGTCTGCCGGACGAGAAGCGGGTTCCAGTAGGCATAGGCCATCACGCATTCGTCGTCGAAGCGCCGGGCCACCTGCTGCTCCCGGCCGTCGTCGTCGGTGTCGGCCCGCAGCTCGCGCAAGCAGTCGTCCTGCCAGCGCTCCTCGGCCCGGTGGCGATAGCGGTACACGGGAATGCCCAGCAGGCGGACGCTGAACTGCGCGCGGCTCTCGACGCGGCGCGCGGCGGCCGGGCCGGCGACCGTGAAGCGATGCGTGCCGATCGGTTTGCCGTCCAGCGTGGCGACGAAATCCCAGCGGCCGGATGCGATGTCGCGCTCCTGCGCCATGGCGGGCATGACCATGGCGAGCTGCAGCATGAGGAGGCCCCCTCTCACGGCCGCGCCCCGCGCCGCGGTGGCCAGGGAATGAAGGCGCTGGTGCGGGCCGCGTAGTCGCGGTAGGCGGGGCGGCGCTCGGCGATGTCCCGCTCCAGCAGCGCCACGCCCGAAACCTTGAGCAGCAGCCCCGTCATCAGCAGCGGCGAGGCCAGGCTCCAGGCGGCGCCCCGGCCGCCGCCGGCCACGGCCATCAGGCCCAACCCCCACCAGACGCAGGCCTCGCCGAAATAGTTCGGATGGCGCGACCAGGCCCACAGGCCGCGGTCCATCACCGCCCCCTCGCGCCGCGGGTCGCGCAGGAAGCGGGCCAGTTGCGCATCGGCCACCGTCTCGACGGCGATGCCCGTGGCCGCCAGCAGCGCGCCGAGCAGGTCGAGCAGGTTCAGCGGCGCGGGATGGACCAGGGCCGCCAGCAAGGGCCAGCCGACGATCCAGGCCAGCAGGGCCTGCAGGCCGAACACCAGGTACAGGCTCCTGCGGCCGAAGGCCGCGCCATGACGTTCGCGCATGGCGCGGTAGCGGCGGTCCTCGCCCCGGCCACGGTTGCGCCGCGTGAGGTGGATGGCCAGCCGCAGCGCCCAGAGCAGCAGCAGGGCCAGCATCAGCAGGCCGCGCGCATCGGGCCGCAGGAACCAGGCATAGGCAAGGGCCGGCGCAGCGATCAGCGCCGACCAGATGCGGTCGGCCAGGCTGGCATCGCGCAGCGGCAGGCTCAGGACCCAGGTCGCCAGGGCCAGGGCCAGCGAGACCAGCAGGCCGAGCACCGCAAGCGAAAGAAGCGGGCTCATCCGCGTTTCTCGAACAAGTAGTGGCTGACCCACCACTGCTGGCCGCTGGCGTGGGCGAACAGCTCCTCCACCGAAAGGAAGAAGAGCCGCCAGCGCGTCCACCACAGGGCCGCATCCGCCTCACCGTAGACGGCCGCGAACAGCGGCATCAGCGCCTCGCGCCGGGCGTCCATGCGGGCCAGCCAGGCGGCCGCGGTGCGCGCATAGTGGCGGCCGTCCCAGCGCCAGCGCTGGCGCAGGCGCAGCGCGTCCTGGCAGCGCAGCGCAAGCTCGTCGCTGGGCATCATGCCGCCGGAGAAGAAATGCCGGCTCATCCAGTCGCTGGCATCGCGCGGCTCGAAGGCATAGGGTGCTTCGCGGTGCGCGAACACATGCAGAAAGAAGCGGCCATCCGTATTCAACCAGCCGGCTATGTTGGCAAAGGCGCGCGGCCAGTTGCGCAGATGCTCGAACATCTCGACCGACACCACGCGGTCGAAGCGCTCGCCGGTGTCGAAGTCGTTGAAATCGCACGTCATCACCTCGAGGTTGATGAGGCCCCGTAGCGCCGCCTGCGACTCGATGAAGCGCCGCTGCGAATGGGAGTTGGACAGCGCGGTGATGCGGGCGTGCGGCAGGCGCTCGGCCATCCACAGGCTCAGCGAGCCCCAGCCGCAGCCCAGCTCCAGGATGCGCTGGCCGTCGGCCAGGCCGGCGCGCACGCAGGTCTCGGCCAGGGCCGCGGCTTCGGCCTCGCCCAGCGTCTGCACGCCCTCGGGCCACCAGCAGCAGCTGTACTTGCGCTGCGGGCCCAGCACGGCGGCGAAGAACTCCGCCGGCAGCTCGTAATGCTGCTCGTTGGCCTTCTCGGGCAGCGGGGCCAGCGGCGCCTGCTGCATGGCTTCGATAAATTCCTCCGCGATGCGTGCGCCGGCCTCGGCATCGCCGCTGCGCAGCTCGGCCAGGCGCTGTCGCAACAAGCGGCGGATGCCCAGGCGCACGGCGCCGTCTGGCACCAGGCCCTGCTCGATCCAGTTGATGGCGCGGGCGGTGTTGTCGGCACTGCGCATGGAAGAAACCCCTGCTCGTCGGTGTCTGGTTTCTCCTACGCAGCGCGCCCGGCCTTGGATCAGCCACGCGCCCTGCTCCGCAGGCAGCGGCCTCGTGCCGGGCGAGGGCTAGATAGGCTCTCCCATCGAGCGCTTCATCCACAGGGTCTTGGCCGCACACCAGGAACCGAGCGCCAGGTAGACGAGCGCCAGCAGCAGTGGAAAGTAGGCCTTGATCGCATCCTTCAAGGTCAGCGGCGGCGGCGCGAACAGGGCCAGCGCCATCGTGATCGCCACCGCGATCAGTTCGCCGCGAATCTCCTTCAGCAGGAACAGCGCCGCACGCTTGCGATGGCTTCGTCCGGCAACGTCCTGGGTCATTGGAATGAGCCCGCTCGACGCGCTAGTCGGCGCTGTCGAAGGTGTCTTTGATCTGTCGGATCAGGGACTCGATCGATGGCTGACCCACGCTGCGATCCATATAGCTGAAGAAAACCTCCCAGTTCGCGCCATCCCGAGGCTCGGGCAGGGTGTGGATCCGGGTGATCCGGATCGAGGCGCCGGGATGCCGCACGCCGACGCGCGCGCGAATCAGCGACGCCAGCTCCGTGAGAGACAGCCTGGGTTTCCCCGGCTCGGCCCGGGTGGTCAGCGCCTTCGTCATCTCGCCGCGAGCGGTCAGCCGGTAGCTCGCGAGACCGGGCTCGCGTTCCAGGTAGCCCAGCCCGGCCAGCGCCGTCCTCGCATGGGTGCTTGCCGGATCATCGCCATCGCCGTTGCGGGGGAAGCGATGCAGAAGATTCAACTGTTCGGTGCTCAGGTCGCGACCATAGGGTTCATGTCTCATGGCGTCCTCGCGGCAAGTCGATGGCTGCATGGCAACCTTACTCCGCGGCCACGGCCCCGCCTGCGCGCAACCGATCCAGCTGCTGCTGGCAGATGTTCTTGCCGACGGCGGTGGGGCGCAGGTTCCCGGCATGCCATTCCAGCCAGCCGAGACTGACATAGTCTTCGATGAAATCCTCGGGAATGTCGCAGGCACGTCGTCGATTCAAGGCTTCGACACAGGACTGGAGGGAGGCCCGGAGCATGTCGGGGCCGTTGACCGTTTTCATCGTGGATCACTCCTCGCCCATGGCGCGGCAAAGTGCCGCACAAACCATGTCAAGCAATCAAGGCGAGGACTCGCTCGGGAGGCTCGTGAAGAGCTGAGGAGACGATGACTTCGAGGTGACGACCTCAAGGCGTTGCTGTCCATACTACCCTGGACCTCGGCGGCTGCCTTGCTTATTTATTTGAGACTTGATCGGCAAAAAACTCCAGCTCACGGGCGGCTCGGCCTGAGCAGCCCCGCCCATCGGCAGGTGTGGCTCGTGCAGTGGTAGCGGCAACGCGGCGTGAACAGGCTCAGGAGCGGGTCCAGGGCATGACGCGGGAAGCGGTGGATGCGCCCACCACAGCAGGGGCAGGACGAACGGCGCCGGCCGGCGCTCCCGCCGGCCCACCCATCGTCGATCAGCCGATGCGTTGGTGTTCATGTGGCAATGTTCGGCACGACGCAAGACGGCGTCGATGCCCTGGCGCGCACAAGGCAAGGTGCCGTGGCGCACAGGCGCGGGTAGCCGGCGACGCACAGTGGAGACGGGCATAACCCCTGCGCGCGGTCGGCAGCATGAACGCCCACACCAGAACTTGCATCAAGAGGAGGCTCCTATGGACAAGCTCTCCACCATGCTGATCTGCGACACCGGCTATGTGCTTCGCTTCGACGATCTGTTCAATCGCGGGCATGGCTATGAGTTCCCCTGCGACGCCGATGGGCGCGCAAGGTCTCCGCCATGAGCGCCCGCGGCCGTGGCAGCTACGTGCAGGCGCTCGCGGCCATCGGCCGCGACTTGTCCTTGCCGATCGTCACTTGCGCCGGTGCCGTTGTGCTGCGCAGATCGTAGCCCGAAGAGCGGGCGCATTGGTCGCCCCAGCTGGAAGTGGTCGACATGCCGCTGGGCCGGGTGCTGTACGAGTCCGGCCGGCCGCAAAGCCATGTGTACTTCCCGACCACCGCCATCGTCTCCCTGCTGTATGTGCTGGAGAACGGTGCCTCGGCCGAGATCGCGGTGGTCGGCAACGAAGGCCTGGTCGGCATCGCGCTGTTCATGGCGTGACCGAGAGCGCGCTGAAGCTGCAGGCCGCCGGGCTGATCCGCTATGCCCGCGGCCACATCACCGTGCTGGACCGCGCCGGCCTGGAGGCTCGCGCCTGCGAATGCTATGCCGTGGTGCGTCAGGAGTACGCACGGCTGCTGCCCGCAAGCGCCGGCTGATCGGCGTCGCTTGGTGCGCCGGAGCACGGTAGTGCTGCCCCGGCGCGGTGCAGACTGCGGTCAGCCCCCCCCCGGAGACCTGCGTGCCTGCTGCCCAGAATCACTTGATCGATCGGCTGCCGCGCCCCGACCGGCTGCGCCTGCTGGCCGCCTGCGAGCGGGTCCCGCTGCGGCCCTCGCAGATCCTGTGCCGCTCGGGCCAGGTGATCCGCCATGCCTACTTTCCCATCGGCGGCCTGATCTCCTTGCTGACCCGCGATGACGAGCAGCCCTCTATCGAAGTCGGCATGGTGGGCCGCGAGGGCATGTTGGGCATGTCCTTGGTGTTGGGCGTGGGCCGTGCGCCGCTTGGCGCCATGGTGCAGGGCGCGGGCGAGGCCTGGCGCCTGGCCGCCCCGGCGCTCAAGCGCGAGCTGCTGCTCAGCGCGGCGCTGCGGCGCTGCCTGAACCGCTATATCGCCATCTCCATGGCCGGCTTCGCGACCTCGGTCGGATGCCAGCATGCCCATCTGCTGGCCCCTCGCCTGGCGCGCTGGCTGCTGATGAGCCTGGACCGGGCCTCGGGGCGCGAGCTGCTGGTGACGCAAAGCTGGATTGCCCGCATGCTGGGCGTGCGCCGCGAGGGCGTCACGGAGATCGCCTTGAAGCTGCAGGCCGCCGGCCTGATCCGCTACGCCCGAGGACATATCACGGTGCTGGATCGCGGCGGTCTGGAGTCGCGGAGCTGCGGATGTTATGCGGCCAGCCGGCTGGAGTATGAGCGGCTGCTGCCCGGCCTGGCGCCAGCCAGCGCGCCGCTGCCGCCTGCGATCCCGGGCTAGGCCCGCTCAGGCCGGGACCGCGCCGGCGGCACGGTCATCGGGATCGCGCTGCGGGGCCGGTGCGTCGGCATGCATGGCGTCCCTCCGCATCTCGCCCGCCTTGGCAAAGAACACATGGCCGGCCCTCGAGCGTTTGGCCGCGTACATCGCCGCGTCGGCGCTGCGCATCAAGGTGGCGGCGGTGCTGCCGTCGGCGGGGTGGACGGCAATCCCGATGCTGGGCCGCACGCGCAGGCGCAGGTTCCCGATCTGCATGGGTGCGGCGATGGTCTCGTAGAGCTTGCGCGCCAGCCGGCTGAGCTCGGGCCGACTCACCGGCCCGCAGCGCAGGCAGGCGAACTCGTCGCCACCGAGCCGGCTCACCATGTCTTCGCTGCGCACCCGGCGGTCCAGCCGGCGCGCCACCACCTTGAGCATTTCATCGCCGATGTCGTGGCCATAGGCGTCATTGACGGGCTTGAAGTCGTCCAGGTCCAGATAGATGACGGCCAGCCGCGCTGGCTCGCCCGCCTCCAGGAGCGCGGTCGCATGGGTCAGGCGTTCGATGAAGAAGCGGCGGTTCGGCAAGGCGGTCAAGGCGTCATGCAGGGCCAGGTGCCGTGCCCTGCGCTCGCCATCCTGGGTGCAGGCCATTCGCTCTGAGCGCAGCCACAGGCGCTCGCGCTCGCCTGCAGCTGGGTGTGGATGCCCGACAGCAGCGATTGCCAGGACTGGGGCAAGGATGCCTTCATGCGTAGGATGCGATGACGGGGACGCCGATGCCGAGCTGTCCCGGCGGCGGCAAACCTTCCGATCTGAAGTCGGCTTCCGACCGGTTCTGAACCCTTGGCGGTTTGGCCCGGCGAGGCCCGGGCGGCGCGGCGCGCTTCATGACGAGCTTTCAGACGAACCTGTGTCGAGGGGCTGACGTCGAAGTCTGCAGGCCGGGGATATCGCCGTCCGTGCGGTATCGCACGGAGCCCCGCCAGCCGCGCCGGCTGGGTACATGCGACCGACGAACCGGGGATGGGTCGACCGCCCATCCCGCGCTGCGGCGCTTGGTGGCGCGTCTGTGCTGTAGCGCACAGACCGGGAGACCGGTCGGGCCCACGCTATGCGCAGCGTTCATCGCAAGGGAGACCATGTGCAAATGCAAGCGTTCTATCACCTGACCTCCGGATCGGTGCGATTCTGGGTACTCGTCGACCAGGAGCTCGTCGGGGCCCGCCTCAGGAAGGAAACCCTGCACTACCACTACAACCCCTACCGTCTTGACGACGCCCCCCTGAGCACCTATCTGGCCATGCGGCCGAGATTGCCGAGATCGTGCGCCGCCGCGTCGCCGACGGCTCGCGCGAGCCGGTGATGGTGCGGGATCACGTCATGCCGTGATGCCGCCGATGCGACAGATCCGCGGCCCGCGCCTCAAGAGCGCGCACCGTCAAATCCTCTCGAGGAATCCTCATGCTCGCCTCACTACTGCCTTCACGATCCCGTCTCGGCCAACTCAGAGACGCCCTTTCCAGCAGCGTGGCGGCGCTGCAGCACCGGCGCGCCGCGGAGATCCCGACCGGCTATATCGAGGACTATGTGTCGCTGAGCTGGCTCGAATGGCAGGGCGGCCATCTGCGCCTGACCATCGTTGGGAAGAACATCCTGCAGCAGGTGAGCCATGAGACTCTGCGCAAGTGAAAGCCGCCTGGCCGCCAGCATCGGCAATCGGCCACAGATGGAAACAAAAAGCCCAACAGCCTGAGGGGCCTGCTGGGCAAGTCTTGGCGCCATCTATCTGAGAGGAGGGGGAAGCGCCAGGACCTGACTGACTCTACTCCTCGGAGAGGCGGGCATCCGGTCTTTACACAAGCAGGACGTTGGATGCCCAAGGCCGACAAGCCTTTCTAAGGCAGCTTGCCAAAGCCCGTATCGCCCCGGGTCGAAGCGGCAGATGGATGTGGAACCGCGCCCGCCGCCGCTGCGGTTCGCGCAGATCCGGTCGCCATGGATCTCGACGATCTTGCGGCAGATCGCCAGGCCCAGGCCGGAGCCGCCCGAGCCATCCTTGGTCAGGCTGAGGCTGAAGCGGCTCTACGAGGTCGACTTCAGCAACAACATGATCGATGTGATGTCCTTCTCGCCCTGGGTGGTGCAGAAGGCCAAGCACACGCTGAACCAGTTCGATTTCGCCGAGCTGATCCAGCCCAACCACCGCTTCACGATCGCGGTCAACTTCAAGCAGCGCCTCGCCGGCTTCATGCGCTGGCGCCCGACGCCCTCGGTCAGCGGCGCGGCCATCCTGCCGCGGGTGCGCAGCGATCTGCTGGCCTCCTATGTCGAGCCGCCGCCGAAGCTGGTGGGACGGTGTGCCGGGCGACGGCTTCTACGGCTGGATCGGCGAACTGCGCCTAGTCGGCAAGCCCATCCCGCCGGAGCAATGGCTGACCGCCCGCCGCGGCTAAGCGCGCCACATCGATTTCATCGGGCCGTCGGACGGCCCCCAAACGGAGTTCAGTTCATGTCCACTCGTATTCTCGGCGCGGCAATCGCCGCCCTGCTTCTTCTTCCCGCGGCGGCCACCCAGGCCGCCCAGTTCCAGGCCAGCCCCGGCATCTTCGACGGCGGCAACGGCGCCTTCGATGCCTTCGGCTTCTACAACAGCGGGGTCGGCGAGCTGGGGCAGGCACGCCAGGTCGACCTGCTCAGCGGCAATGTCTACCGCTTCCTCGACACCTTCACCAACAAGGGCACGGTCCACACCACCCTGAACTTCTTCGGCAATCTGGGCTCCGACGGCGACGAGTTGGTGCAGGCCGTGAAGCCCGGCCTGCTCGTCAGCTGCGAGGACGACGGCCTGGGCCACGGCGGCAGCGACCCGGTGCTGGCGCTGGTTTCGGGCAACAAGGGGCTGGACCAGGCCGCCATCACCCCGGACCGCTACAACGTGCGCTACACCCTAGCCATCAAGCCCGGCGGGAGCGTCAGCCTGCTGAACCTCGCCTTCCTCGCCAGCGAAGCAGGCGGCCCCACCGCCGCGGACTGGTCCCTGACCGTCGGAACCTCGCTGCTGCAGACGCCGCGCCTGGAAGGCCTGGACCGCCAGCAGATCGCCAGCATCGCCAACTTCAGCATCTCGCCGGTGCCGGAGCCGGCCACGCTGGGGATGATGGCGCTGGGTCTGGTGGCGCTCAGGCTGCAGAGCCGCAGGAGCCCAAAGGCCGGTCAGGCTTGAGCTCGGGGGCATGGCGTGCCGCCAGGCCGACCCGGCCGGCGGCACCCGCCCCTGCTCAGATCTTGAAGTCGTCGAACGAGACCTGCGCATCCGCGACGCCGAGCTTGCGCAGCATCTTGCGCGTCGCGCTCAGCATCGCCGGCGGGCCGCAGAGGTAGAACTCGCAGGCCGCCAGCTCGGCATGCGAGGCCAGCAGCAGCTCGCGCACCGCGTCATGCACCAGCGCGCGCGGCAGGCGGTCGCCAGCGCCGGCACTGACGTTGGCAGGTTGGGCCGCCTCGTCCGACAGCACCAGCTGCCAGCTGAAGTTGCCATAGCGCGCGGCCAGGGCCTGCATCTCCTCGACATAGGGCGCGTCGGCCAGCGAGCGCGCGCCGTACCAGAAATGCACCGGCTCGGCCGCGCCGCCCTCCAGCAGCGCCCGGATCATCGCGCGCAGCGGCGCCATGCCCGCGCCGCCGCCGATGAAGACCTTCTCGCGGCCGCCGGGGCGCAGCGCGAAGTCGCCGAAGGGGCCGGCGTAGCGGATCCGGTCGCCCGGCTTCAGGCCGTACATATAGGACGAGCCCTTGCCCGGCGGATGGTGCGAGGCGCCGGCCGGCCCGTGCAGGAAGCGCACCAGCAGGCTGATGCGTCCGTCGCGCGCCTCGACCGGCGCCGCCAGCGAGTAGGAGCGGCGCAGCGGCGCGTCGTTGGCCCAGCTCGCCGGCAGCCGCCAGGCGTCCCAGGCCGCACGGTGCGCCGGCGGCAGCTCGATCTGCGCCGCGCTCATCCGGTAGGCCGGCACGATCACCTGCAGGTAAGAACCCGGCCGGTAGGCGGCGGCATCGATGCCCGCGTCGGGCCGCAGCACGATCTCGCGCAGGGTCGGCGACAGCGCGGTCACGCTTTCCACCCGCGCGCCCTGCTGGCTCCACAGCGCCACGCCGCCCTGCACCTCGATCTCCAGATCGGCGGCCACCGGCAGGTTGCAGGCCAGGCGATGCCCGTCGCGCAAGCGGGCAGGCGCCAGCTGCGCGCGGTCCGCCAGCGTGGCCGGAGGCGCGCTGCCGCAAACCCGGACCTCGCACAGGCCGCAGCTCTGCCCGCCGCCGCAGTTGGACGGCAGCTGCAGGCCCTGGCGGGCCAGCGCGACGAAGACCGTGTCGCCGGACGCAACCCGCAGGCTGCGCAGCCGCGTGCCGTCCGGCGCCAGCAGCTGCAGCGAGCGCTGGCCGCGCAGGCGCCGCGGCACGAAGTCGGCCAGGCGGAAGCTGGTGAACAGCAGCCAGATGCCGCTCAGCGCCAGCCACAGCCCGCCGACCGCGGCGCCGATCACCAGCGGGTTGTTGAAGTCCTTGCGCCCGCTGTAGTCCATGATGTGCAGCATCCAGAACAGGTCGAACAGGCGCCAGCTGCTGTTGCGATGCTCCAGCACATCGCCGTGGCGGGACAGGTAGACCGTCGTGTCCTCCGCGTCGGCGAAGGGCACGCGCCAGACCTGACCCTCATGCGCGCGGGTCTCCAGCGAGGGCGCCACCAGCTCGGCCGGCCCGGCCCGGCCGGGGCCGCGGTAGGAGGCCTGGGCCAGGCGCTGCGCCAGCGCCGCGTCCAGCACGATCTCGCCGCCGCGCAGCGCGCTGACCAGGCGCACGCCCTGCCCGGTCGCCAGCCGGTAGACCGGCTCCTGCCCCAGCCAGCCGGTCGAGACCGACTGCGCCTCGGCCCTCACGCCTTGCAGCGCCTGGCTCAGCGGCAGGGCCTGGGCGGGCCAGGCCGCACGCGCCGGCGGCGGCGCGCGGAACTCGCGGCCGCGCACCTTGTCGGCATCCAGCAGGCTCATCACCAGGCCGCTGGCCATCCAGAGCAGCAGCTGCAGGCCGATCAGCAGGCCCAGCCATTTGTGGATCTTCTTCAGCCAGGGAGTCATGCCACGCTCCTTCGACGCAGGCTGTGCACCAGCAGCCACAGGCCGCTGAGCGCGAAGGCCAGCCCGACGCCGGCCGCGACGCGCAGCAGGGTGTTGTTGACATCGCTGCGGCTGTCGTAGTCCATGATGTGCAGCATCCAGAGGAAGTCGAAGCCGCGCCACAGATCGTGGCGCCGCGCCAGCAGATCGCCCGTGCTGGGCGAGAAGTAGAGGGTCGAGTCGGCCCGGTCGTCGAAGCGCACGGCCCACATCGGCACCGGGCGCTTCGCCACCTCCTGCGGCGCGTTCGTGATCCAGTTCACCTCGCGCACCTGGGCCTCGCCCTGGTAGACCTCCTTGGCACGCTCCAGGATCTGCGCGCGGCTCAGGGGGCTGAGCAGGCTGGCGTCGCGCGCGTCGAGCAGATGGGTCTTGCCCTGCTGGCGCACTTCATAGACCTCGCGGCCGAGGAAGGTCTTCAGCTTCAGGGCCTCGAAGCCCGGGTAGAGCTCGCCGATGCGAGCGATGTCGATGCGCGGCTTGTCGCGCTGCAGCGGCGCGTCGACCACATGGGCCAGATGGTCACCGTGGATGACCTCCAGCGAGATCGAGGTCATGTAGACCCCGCTGATCATCCACAGCAGGGCCTGCACCCCGATCACCAGGGCGATCCATTGGTGGGTCTTGCGCGCCCAGAACGAAAATTTCATGGCTTTGTCTTCTCACAGCTTCGATGGAGCATCGGCGGGGACGGCGCTCGGCCACCCCCGCCGCTCGGGCTTCAACGCTGACTACCAGCGATAGGCGGCCCGCAGATGCCAGCGGCGGCCCAGCAGGTCGTAGCTCATCGTGTCGGTATTGGCGTCGGTGTAGCTCTTGATGAAGGGGGCCTTCTTGTCGAACAGATTGTCGATGCCCAGCGCGAGGTCGAAGGACTTGCTCACCGCGTACTTGGCCTGGGCCGAGTGGTAGGTGATGGCCGGCGCCCGCGCGCCGATGTCGGTCGGCGCGGCGTTGATGTCGTCGGCGGCGCCGATGTACTGCAGCGTGTAGGAGCCCGACCAGGCGCCGCGGGCCAGGGTCAGCGTGCTGAGCGCGCGCCACTGGGTGTAGCTGCCGCGGCCGCCGGTGATCTTGCCGGTGTAGTCGATCGCCGCGGCGCCCGGGAAGGGCCGCACCTCGTAGTTCTTCAGGTGCGACAGCTCGGTGCCCAGCGAGGCGTTCCAGCCCGCCAGCCTGAAGTCGTAGAGCAGGCCCAGGTCCAGCCCGGAGATGCGCTCGTCCGCCGCGTTGACCGGCTGCGAGGACAGGAAGTCAATCTCGCCGGTGCTCGCGTTGCGGGTGAAGCTGGCGGGGCCGCAGAAGATATGCGCGCGGCCCGGCGTGTTGTAGCAGGTGGCCAGCTTGGTCGAACCGGCCACGCTCTGGATCGCGTTGCTGATCTTGATGCGGTAGTAGTCCAGGGTCAGCGTCAGCGAGCGCATCGGCGACCAGACGATGCCGGCGGTCAGGGTCTTCGCATCCTCCGGGTTCAGCTGGGGATTGCCGCCGACCGTCGTCAGGATGGTGTTGCCCAGCTGCCGGAAGCCGACCGGCACGCCCGCGGCCTGGCAGTTCTGGTAGACCACCGAGCTGCTGGACAAGGCGCTCCAGCCGCTGCAGGGATCGGTGGTGGTCAGATTGCCCTCGGACACGCCGCCGTACAGCTCCGGGATGTTGGGCACGCGGAAGGCCGAGGACAGGTTCGAGCGCAGCTTCAGGCTGGGCACGACCTGCCAGTCCAGGCCCAGCTTGTAGGTGCTCTTGCTGCCGAACAGGCTGTAGTCGGAATAGCGCGCCGCGGTGTTCAGGGTCAGCGACTGGATCAGCGGCATGCGCTCCAGCAGCGGCACCGACAGCTCGGCGAACAGCTCGCGCGCGCTGTACTCGCCGGCGATCGGGTCCTGGCGGTTGGTGTTGGCCGCGCCGATGACGGTCAGGTTGTCCGGATCGCGCCAGCCGCCCTCCTTGCGCAGCTCCAGGCCCGAGGCGAAGCCCACCGGGCCGGCCGGCAGCTCGAACAGCTGGCCGCTGATGCTGGCGCTCAGGCTCTTCTGGTCGTTGCCGCCGGTATCGCGGGTGGTGGCCAGGATGTAGCGCAGCACCTCGGGCGTCAGGCTGCCGTAGCCCAGGTAGTTGCCGCAGGGGATGGCGGCATTGGCGGCCGTGCTGCAGCGGCTGCGGTCCAGGGTCTGCTCGACGCGGTCCAGGTTCGCGACCTTGGTGGAGCCGTCGGTGCCGGTGTTGCGGCCCCAGTTCAGCGCCAGCGACCAGTCCCATTGCTCGCCCAGCGTGCCCTTGGCGCCGGCCACCGCGCGGAAGATGTTGGCCTCCTGGAAGAAGTGGCGCACGCCGCCCTCCTCCAGCCGGCGCCGCTCCAGCACCAGGGCCTGGCCGGTCGGGTTGCCGGGATGGTCGGCCGCGATGTTGACCGCTCGGTACACGCCCAGCGAGCCCGGCGTGGCCAGCTGGCTCGATTCGCGGCGCGAGAACATCAGCTCGGTGAAGAGCTGGGTGCGCTCGTTCAGGTTCAGCGTGCCGAAGGTATTCAGACCCAGGCGCTTGACCGGGTTGACCGCGTTCAGGCTCGGGTTGCCGTTGTAGTTGTGCTTGTCCGCGGCATAGGGCTCGTAGAAGCCAACCGGTTGGTCCAGCGACTGGCGGAAGTTGATGCGCCGGCCATCGGCCAGGCGGGCGCGGCCGCCGATCGTCGCGGAGCTGCCGACGCAGACCAGCTTGCCACCGGCCTCGCCCAGGCCGCAGGGCGCGCGGCTGGCCATGTTCACATCGCCGCTCTGCGCATAGTTGATCGCGGTCATCAGCGAGCCCTGGGCGCCGCTGAGGCCCCAGGCCAGGTCGACGGCCGATTCATCGCCATCGCCGCGCGAGGTCTCGCCATAGCGCACGGCCGCCTCCAGCCCCTGCAGCTTCTTCTTGGTGATGATGTTGACCACGCCGGCCACCGCATCGGCGCCGTAGATGGCCGAGGCGCCGTCCTTCAGCACCTCGACCCGCTCGATCAGCGCGACCGGGATCATGTTCAGGTCCACCGCGCTGTTCGCGCCGGTGCCGCCGTTCACGACGCGCCGGCCGTTCAGCAGCACCAGGGTGCGGTTGATGCCCAGGCCGCGCAGGTTCACCTGGGTCGTGCCATAGCCGTTGCCGGTCCAGTAGGCGCTGCTCTGGCTGCCGGCCGCACCGGCCGAGGCCGGCAGGCGCTGCAGCAGCGTCTCGGCGGAGACCGCGCCCGAGCGCTGGATCGCGTCCGAGTCGATCACCGTCACCGGCCCGACGCCGGAGATCTGCGACTGCTTGAGGTTGATGCGGCTGCCGGTGATCTGGACCTTGTCGAGCGCCGCCGGCGAGGACGCCGCGTCGTTCGTCGGGGAAGCCTGCTGCTGCGCCTGCGCGCCGCTCAGGAACAGGAGGACCGCGGCACTGACTGCCGTCTGGGGAAGAAGCTTGTTGATCGTCATCTTGTGCATCCGGATGAGGCGATCCACGCCCCTGGCGCCGGGCCGGGCGGGATCGGTGAACCGAGAGGGGAAGGAAGCAGCGGTCGGCCAGATGGCAGCCCAGGCGTAGCGGTGCCGACCGCGCGCAAGGCGCGGTCGTCAGCAGCGGACTGGGTTGGGGGAAAAAGCCGCCCTGGCCGAGCAGCGAGGCGGGCCGTGGGGCCCGGCGCTCAGGCGCTTCTGGGCGGGCGTTCCTGCCCGGACAGCAGGAACTCGGCGCGCGGCGCCGTCAGGCCGGCAATGCGCATGCCGGCGCTGCTGCGGGGTGCGGCCGGCGGGCCGTCGAGCGCGATCATCGAGGCGCTCGCGCCACAGCTGATGCAATGGCTGCAGGGATTCAGGTCGCAGCAGGGTTCATCGAGCGCCTGGCTCTGCGCTGTCGCACCGGCCTTGTCATTCTTCTTCTCGGCCAGCGCGACCGGCTTGGCAACGCCATGCCGGCCACCGGCCGCCGCCAGGCGATGCGTGCCACCGTCCGCCCCGGCCTTTGCCTGCTGCCGCTCCTGCGCCTTGGCGACGAAGGCCTCGGGGCACAGCATCGACGTGGCAATGCTCGCGGTGGCGGGCACGAGGACCGCCACCAGACAGAGAAGCCAAAAGCCGATGAGTTTCATGCGCGGGTCGGGAGGGAGTGCCGGCATTGAAACAAAGGCTCGTGCTCCGGTCTACCTAGGGTGTTCCCCGCTTCACGCGCTGTTTGGGCGAATGCCGATCACGCACACCAGGCCGGGGCGCGCGCGCACCCGATTGGCTTGAATTCTTGATTTCGTATCAAAGATATTTCAACCGTCACAGGGTTTTTCTCGCCCGCCCCGATCCGGACACTGCGCGCCATCAACAGCCACAGGAGTCCTGTCCATGCCCATTGCCCTGCTGGCGCTGACGCTCAGCGCCTTTGCCATCGGAACCACCGAGTTCGTCATCGTCGGCCTGATCCCGACGATGGCGGCCGACCTTGGCGTCAGCCTGCCCTCGGCGGGCCTGCTGGTGAGCCTGTACGCGCTCGGCGTCGCGATCGGCGCGCCGGTGCTGACCGCGCTGACCAGCCGGCTGCCGCGCAAGACCTTGCTGCTGGCGCTGATGCTGCTGTTCAGCGCCGGCAACCTGCTGGCCTGGCAGGCGCCCGGCTATGCCAGCCTGGTCGCCGCGCGCATCCTGACCGGCCTGACCCATGGCGTGTTCTTCTCGATCGGCTCGACCATCGCCACCGGCCTGGTCAGCAAGGACAAGGCCGCCAGCGCGATCGCGACCATGTTCAGCGGCCTGACCGTGGCCCTGGTCAGCGGCGTGCCGCTGGGGACCTTCATCGGCCAGCATTTCGGCTGGCGCCAGACCTTCCTGGCGGTCGCGGGCCTGGGCCTGATCGCGGTGCTGGGCAGCTGGCTGTTCGTGCCGCGCCAGATCCCGCATCGCCATAGCGCCTCGCTGCTGCAGCAGGCCCGCGTGCTGCGCGAGCCGCGCCTGCTGCTGGTCTATGCGATGACCGCGGTCGGCTACGGCGGCTCCTTCATCGCCTTCACCTACCTGGCGCCGATGCTGGAGCAGCGCGCCGGCTTCGCGCCGGGCGCGGTGGGCCTGGTGATGCTGGCCTATGGCGTGTCGGTCGCGGTCGGCAATATCTGGGGCGGCCGCCTGGCCGACCGGCGCGGCCCGATCGGCGCGCTGAAGCTGATCTTCGCGCTGCTGGCCGCGGTGCTGCTGCTGCTGAGCTTCACCGCCGCCTCAAAGCCGCTGGTGGTGCTGACCGTGCTGCTGTGGGGCGCAGTGGCCTTCGGCAATGTGGCGGGCCTGCAGGTCTATGTGGTGCAACAGGCCGAGCGCCATGCGCCGCAGGCGGTGGACGTGGCCTCGGGCTTCAATATCGCGGCCTTCAATGTCGGCATCGCGCTGGGCGCCTGGCTGGGCGGCGGCATCGTTGAAACCCTGGGCCTGCAGCACCTGCCCTGGATCGGTGCCCTGGTGGTGCTGGGCGCCTGGGGCCTGACGGCCTGGAGCGGCAAGCTCGACGGCCGCCGCCCGCTGCCGCCTCTGGCCGCGGGCCGGGTGGTCGCGCATTGAGCGCGCTGAGTCAAGGCCGGGCCCTCACCAGCCGCCATAGGGCTCGGCCGCGCCGCGCTCGCGATAGGGCTTGAACCAGTCCAGCAGGAAGTCCAGCAGCGCGCGTGTCTTGGCCGAGATCTGGCTGCGCGGCGCGAACACCGCGTAGATATCGGCCGGCGGCAAGGACCAGTCCGGCAGCACCGGCAGCAGCCGCCCGGCGCGCAGCAGCGGCGCCACATCCCAGACCGAGCGAAGCAGGATGCCCTGCCCGTCCAGGCCCCAGGCCAGCACCGATTCGCCGTCGTTGCTGCTCAGCGGGCCACGCACCTTGACCGTCTCCTGCCGCGCGCCCTGGCGCAGTTGCCAGGTGCCATAGGTCTCGTCGCTCTCGCGGATGAAGAGGCAGCGGTGCCGCGCCAGCTCGCGCGGCGTGCGCGGCTGGCCGGCGGCCTGCAGATAAGCCGGCGCGGCGCACAACAGGCGCCGATTCTCGGCCAGGCGCCGCGCGCTCAGGCGCGCATCCGGCGGCTCGCCGAAGCGCAGCAGCAGATCGAAGCCCTGCTCCACCAGATGGGCCGGCTTGTCGCTCAGGTGCAGCTGCACCTCCACCTCCGGATAGGTGCACGCGAAGGCCGACAGCGCCGGCGCCAGCTGGCGCCGCCCGAAGCCCAGCGTCGCATTGACGCGCAGCAGCCCGGCCGGCGTCGCGCGGCTGCCGGCCACGCGGCGCTCCAGCCGCTCCAGCTCCTGCAGCACCTGGGCCCCGTCCACCAGGTAGAGCTCGCCCTCCGGCGTCAGGCTCAGGCGCCGCGTCGTGCGCTGCAACAGGCGCACGCCCAGGCGCTTTTCCAGCGCCGCCAGCCGCTTGCTGACCGCCGGCGGCGTCAGCCCCAGCTCCTGCGCCGCGGCCGCCAGGCTGCCCTGGCGCACCAGCAACGCGAAGAAGGCCAGATCGGAAAAACCGGCACCGCCCGTCATGCTCATCGATTCATAACTCAAAGGACCGGAAGGAGTTCCGGAGACGACATTATGTTTCCGGCATTCATGGCTAGCATCTGTGCATCAACAAGACCCAGAGACGGAGACAAGCCATGACCGCCTACCGCCGCCAGCGCCGCTGGCTCATCGCCCTCCTGCCCGCCGCCGGCCTCGCGGCCCTGGCGGCGCCCGGCTTGGCCGGCGCCCAGGGCTACCCCGAGCGCCCGATCAAGCTGGTCGTGCCCTATGCGCCGGGCGGCAGCGCCGACATCGCCGCGCGCCTGATCGCCGACGAATGGGGCAAGGCCCTGGGCGGCAGCCTGTTCATCGAGAACAAGGGCGGCGCCGGCGGCAATCTCGGCGTCGACCAGGTCGCCAAGGCCCCGGCCGACGGCTACACCCTGGGCCTGCAGACCGTCTCCCTGGCGATCAACCCGGCGCTGACGCCGCGCATGCCCTACGACACCCTGAAGGATCTGGCGCCGATCGGCATGGTGGCCAGTTCCCAGCATGTGCTGGTCGTCAACAGCAAGCTGCCGGCCCAGAACCTCAAGGAGTTGCTGGCCCTGCTGAAGGCCCAGCCGGGCAAGCACACCTATGGCTCGGCCGGCGCGGGCAGCACCTTCCACATGTCGGCCGAGCTGTTCAAGGCCGTCTCCGGCCTGCCGATCGTCCACATCCCCTACCGCGGCGGCGGCCCGGCGCTGACCGACACCATCGCCGGCTCGGTGGACATGAGCTTCCCGGTGCTGTCCGCGGCCAAGGGTCATGTCGAGGCCGGCAAGCTGCGCGCGCTGGGCGTCACCGGCACGAAGCGCTCGGCGCTGCTGCCCCAGGTGCCGACCATCGCCGAGGCCGGCCTGCCGGGCTATGCCTTCGAGACCTGGTTCATGGTCTTCGCCCCCGCCGCCACGCCCAAGCCGCTGATCGACAAGCTCAACGCCAGCCTGAACCAGGTGCTGGCCGGCGCGGCGGTGCGCGAGCGCATGCAGCGCGAGGGCTTCGACCCGCTGCCCGGCACGCCGGCCCAGGCCCGCGGCCGGCTGGAACGCGAAATGCCGCAATGGGCCAAACTGGTCAAGGACCGCGGCATCACCGCCGATTGAATGACGAGCCCCGCATCCGATCCAGGAGTCCCCATGGCGCAAGACGATGACGACGACGAGCTGTTCCCCGGCTTCGCGCGGCACGACATCGAGGTCGACGCGGGCGTCGCGATCCATGCCCGAGTAGGCGGCGCAGGCCCACCGCTGCTGCTACTGCACGGCCATCCGCAGACCCATGCGATCTGGCACCGGGTGGCGCCGGTGCTGGCGCGGCATTTCCGCCTGGTGCTGGCCGACCTGCGCGGCTATGGCGATTCGTCCAAGCCCGCCGGCGCGCCGGACCATGGCAACTACAGCAAGCGCGTGATGGCGCGCGACATGCTGCGCCTGATGCAAGCCCTGGGCCATCAGCGCTTCGCGGTGCTGGCGCATGACCGCGGCGCACGCGTCGCGCACCGGCTGGCGGCCGATCATGCCGGCGCGGTCCGCCGCTTGGTGCTGCT
Organism: Roseateles sp. DAIF2; assembly: GCF_015624425.1. NCBI lineage: Bacteria > Pseudomonadati > Pseudomonadota > Betaproteobacteria > Burkholderiales > Sphaerotilaceae > Roseateles > Roseateles sp. DAIF2. The sequence goes on from NZ_CP049919.1 coordinate 3,760,985, forward strand.
GGACATCGCGCCCACCCTGGCGATGTACGAGCAGACCAGCGAGGCCTTCGCCCGCGCCTACTGGCATTGGTTCTTCCTGATCCAGCCGGCGCCGCTGCCGGAGCGCCTGATCGAGGCCGACCCGGCCGCCTATATCCGCGACGTGATGGGCCGGCGCAGCGCCGGTCTGGCGCCCTTCGACCCGCGCGCGCTGGCCGCCTACATCCGCGCCGCCGGCCTGCCGGGCAGCGCCCATGGCCTGTGCGAGGACTACCGCGCCGCCTCCGGCATCGACCTAGAGCACGACCGCGCCGACCGCGCAGCCGGGCTGCGCCTCGCGATGCCGCTGCTGGCGCTCTGGGGCGCCGAGGGCGTGATCCAGCGCTGCTTCGACCCGCTGGCCGAGTGGCGCCGCGTCGCCGATGACCCGCGGGGTCAGGCCTTGCCCTGCGGCCATTACATCCCCGAGGAGGCGCCCGAGGCCCTGCTGGCCCAGGCCCTACCCTTCCTGCTCGAACCGGACGCGCGATGAACGACGCTGCCCCCCGCACCCTCTACCGCAAGCTGGTCGACGGCCATACCGTGGCGCGGCTGGACGAGCAGAACCTGCTGCTGTTCTGCGACCTGCACCTGATGAACGAGTACACCAGCCCGCAGGCCTTCGCCGGCCTGCGCGAGCAGGGGCGCGGCGTGCCGCTGCCGGGCCAGAACCTGGCCGTGGTCAGCCACATCATCCCCACCCATGCCGAGAGCCCGCGCCGCATCACCGATCCGGCCTCGGCGCTGCAGGCCAGCAATCTGAAGCGCAACTGCAGCGCACATGGCATCCCGCTGTTCGACACCGACGACGCGCTGCAGGGCATCGAGCATGTGGTGGCGCCCGAGCTGGGCATGGTGCGGCCCGGCATGGTCGTCATCTGCGGCGACAGCCACACCACCACCTACGGCGCGCTCGGCACGCTGGGTTTCGGCATCGGCACCTCCGAGGTCGAGCATGTGCTGGCCACCCAGACCCTGGTCTACCGCCTGGCGCGCGACATGCGCATCCGCGTCGACGGCCGGCTCGGCGCCGGCGTCAGCGCCAAGGACCTGATCCTGCACATCATCGGCCGCATCGGCGCGCAGGGGGCGCGCGGCTTCGTGGTCGAGTTCGACGGCGCGGCGATCGAGGCCCTGTCGATCGAGGCCCGCTTCACCCTGTGCAATATGGCGGTCGAGGCCGGCGCGCGCGGCGCGCTGATCGCGCCCGACGCCGCCGCGATCGACTATGTGCTGGCCCATGCGCCGGACCTGCGCGACGGGGCCTGGCGCGAAGCCGCGCTGGCCGCCTGGCGCGAGCTGCACAGCGATGCCGGCGCCGTCTTCGAGGTCGAGCATCGCTTCGACGCCGCCGCGGTGGCGCCGCATGTCAGCTGGGGCACCAGCCCGGACCAGGTGCTGCCGATCGACGGCCGGGTGCCCGATCCGGCCGCGCTGGCCGAGGGCCCGGAGCGCCGCAGCGCCGAGCAGGCCCTGCGCTACACCGGCCTCACGCCGGGCGACGCGATCGCCGGCACGCCGATCCAGCATGTGTTCATCGGCTCCTGCACCAATGGCCGCATCGAGGATCTGCGCGCGGTGGCGGCGCTGGTGGGCGAGCGCCGGGTCGCGCCCGGCGTGCGCGCGATGGTGGTGCCGGGCTCGGGCCGCGTCGCGGCCCAGGCCGAGGCCGAGGGCATCGCGGCGCGGCTGCGGGCCGCCGGCTTCGAGTGGCGCAAGCCGGGCTGCTCGATGTGCCTGGCGATGAACGACGATGTGCTGGCCGCCGGCCAGCGCTGCGCCTCCACCACCAACCGCAATTTCGAGGGCCGCCAGGGACGCGGCGCGATCACCCATTTGATGAGCCCGGCGATGGCCGCAGCCGCCGCCCTCACCGGCCGCATCTGCGACCCGCGCACATTGCGGCAGGGAGCCGACACATGAGCATCGACGCGATCGAGGGTCGCGCCGCCGCGCTGCGCATCGAGAACCTGGACACCGACCAGATCATGCCCAAGCAGTTCCTGCGCGGCATCGACAAGCAGGGGCTGGACCGCGGCCTGCTTTACGACCTGCGCTTCGACGGCGAGGGCCGCCCGCGGCCGGACTGCGTGCTGAACCGGCCCGAGCTGGCCGGCACGCCGGTGCTGCTGGGCGGCGCCAACTTCGGCTGCGGCTCCAGCCGCGAGCATGCGGTCTGGGGCCTGCTGCAGTACGGCATCCGCGCGGTGATCGCGCCGAGCTTCGGCGAGATCTTCTATTCCAACGCGATGAACAACCGCCTGCTGCTGGTGATGCTGCCGGCCGCGCAGGTCGCGGCGCTGATGGCCGAGGCCGAGGCCGGCGCCGCGCTGCGCATTGACGTCGACGCGCAGCGCGTGCGCGGGCAGCGGGTCGACGCCGGCTTCGAGCTGGCGCCGCGGCACCGCCGGATGTTCCTCGAGGGGCTGGACATGATCGGCCTGTCGCTGGCCCAGCGCCCGCAAATCGAGGCCTTCGCCGCCGCGCATTGGGCACGCCAGCCCTGGCTGCGCGACGTCGCCGCGCGCATGCATCGGCAGGCTCAGCAGGCATAAAAGCGGGGCATTTCCCCGGGTTCCCTCGGCTGCGCGGCGGCCGCGGCGCTGGCATGCTGGCGGCATGAGGTTTGTTCCCTGGCTCAAGCGCCTTCTCCCGCTGCTGCCCGCGCTATGCCTGGCCGGCGCCGCCGCGGCGGGCGAGCCAGCGCCGACGCTGCAGGCCTGCACCGAGGAATGGCCGCCCTACAACTACACCGAGCGCGGCCAGCTGCGCGGCATCGCCACCGACACGCTGCGCCAGCTGTGCAGCGAGGCCGGCGTCAACTGCCAGATCCAGTCGATGCCCTGGGCGCGCGCCTACCGCACCGCGCTGAGCCAGGCCAACACCCTGCTCTACCTGACCGCGCGCCGGCCCGACCGCGAGAGCGACTTCCACTGGATCGGCCCGCTGCTGCCGCGCAGCACCTGGGTCTATGGCCGCCGCGGCGCCGAGAAGCTGCAGGAGCGCCGCCAACTGGCCGGCCTGCGCTTCGCGGTGGTGCGCGGCGAGGCCGCGGCGCAGGACCTGCTGGCCGCCGGCGTGCCGCCCGGCGCGCTGCTGGAGCAGGCCAGCAATGCCTCGGCGCTGCGCATGCTGCTGGGCGGCCTGGTCGACGCGGTGGTCGACACCGAGATCGGCATGGCCTGGAACCTGCGCCAGCAGCAGGCCGATGCCGCCGAGGTGCAGCCGCTGCTGCGCCTGTCCGAGGAGGGCGCCTACTACTACGCGCTCAGCAAGCAGAGCGATCCCGCGCTGGCCACCCGGCTGCAGGCGGCGCTGGAGCGCCTGCGCAAGAAGGGCGTGACCGAGGACATCCGGCGCGCCTACCTCAGCCCCCTGCCCTGAATACACAATGCCCTGCACCTCCAGCCTGTTCGAGCCCGAATTCAGCCAGCGCCTGTGCGAGATCTTTGAGACCCATATCGCCTTCAACCAGGTGCTGGGCCTGCAGATCGACGCGCTGGAGGCCGAGCAGGTGCGCGCCCATATCGCGATGCGGCCGGAGCTGATCGGCCATTTCACGCACCAGCGCCTGCATGGCGGCGTGATCAGCGCGACCCTGGACGCGATGGGCGGCCTGGCGGTGATGGCCGCGATCGGTGCGCGTCATATGGACGAGCCGCCCGCCGCGCGGCTGCAGCGCTTCGGCAAGCTGGGCACGATCGACCTGCGCATCGACTACCTGCGCCCGGCCACCGGCCCGCGCTTCAGCGCCACCGCCCAGGTGCTGCGCCTGGGCAGCCGCGTGGCCAGCACGCGCATGGAATTCCTCGACGCCGACGGCCGTCTGCTCTCGACCGGCGCCGGCGCCTACATCGTCTCCTGAACCGGGCTCAGCTCTTGGCCGGTGCGGGCGCAGCGCTCTTCTCGAAGCGCAGCAGCTCGCTGGGCTTGACGCGCAGCCGCGCCAGGCATTGGCCGCGCGCATCGGAGAACTTGTTCAGGTCGCCCATCTCGCAGCGGTCGCCGCCGCCCACCTCCAGCCGCGCGATGTCGGCGCAGGCGATACCGGCGAACTGCAGCGCGCGGCGATGCTGGTCGCCGGGCCGCACCGGGCCGAAGCCGGCCAGCTGGGTGCTGTAGGCCACCGCGGCGGCGCCCTGCTGGCGGAACACGGTGAACTCCGGCACCAGGCTGCGGATCTCGTAGGCCAGGGTGTTCTGCAGCGCCATCTCGAAGCGGCAGCCGCCGGGCGCCTCCAGGCGCCGCTCCAGCAGCAGCTCGGCCTGGGCCGGCGGCGGCTCGGAGGCGGCGCTGGCCGGCGCGGCCGCGGCCGCCGCGGCATCCAGATAACGCCAGGTGCCGTCGTCCTTCAGCAGGATGCGCCGGCCCTGCGCGTCCTTCAGCTCGAAATCCGCCGCGCCGGCGGCCGGCGCCAGGGCCAACGCGCCCAGCAGCAGGGCCAGGATGCGGTAGGTCATCGGGTGCTTTTTGTCGCTCATCGCTCGGGCCTCATGCGCCGCCGCGCCGGTCATGCGCGCGCGTCTGGTAGTAACGTCGTTTGTGTTCATACATCAGCGCGTCGGCGCGATGCACCGCGGCCTCCAGCCGCTCGCCCGGCCGCCAGACCGACAGGCCCAGCGACAGGTCCAGCGGCTCGCCGCCATGGAACTGGTTGTTCAGGTCCAGCAACTCCTGCAACTGGGTCAGCAGCAGCTCGCCGGCCGCCTCGTCGCCGCCCGGCAGCAGCAGCACGAACTCGTCGCCGCCGATGCGCGAGGCGGTGGTCGGCGCCTCGATCGCCTTGGCCAGCACCTCGCCGGTGCGGCGCAGCAGCGCGTCGCCGGCGGCATGGCCGAACTCGTCGTTGGCGGCCTTCAGGCCGTTGACGTCGACCACCAGCACCGCCACCGGCCCCAGGCCGCGGCGCTCCAGCCGGTTCAGCTCGTCGTTGAAGAAGCTGCGGTTGCGCAGCTTGGTCAGCGCGTCGTGCTTGCCGAGGAATTCCAGATAGGCCTCGGCCTTCTTGCGCGCGCTGATGTCGGTCAGCGAGACCTGCACCAGCGACCAGTCATGCTCGTGGCCCGGCAGCACCGAGAACTGCAGGTGCACATGCAGCAGCTCGCCCTCGGCGTTGTAGTTGACCGTCTCGCGCTGCTGGAACAGCTGGCCGTTCCACAGCTCGATCAGCTGCTCGGTGAAGGGCCGGCGCATCTCGTCGCGAAACAGGCGCGGCAGCGCCGCGATCAGGGCCTGCTTGTCCGGCACGCGGAACAGGCGCAGGGTCTGGCGGTTCACGTCCAGCACGCGGATCTCGGCCATGCAGCGCTCGGCAAAGTCCGGATGCACATCGGTGAAGGTGCGGAAATCGCTGACGCCCTGCTCGCGCACCTCGTCCAGCAGGCGCTTGACGCCGCTGAAGTCCTCGACCCACAGCGACACCGGCGAATGCTCGAACAGGCCCTGCGCATAGCGCTCGCTGCTGAGCAGGGCGCGGCGCGCGGCCTCGCGCTCGCTGACATCCTCCAGCGCCAGCAAGACCCGACCCCAGTCTTGCTCATGGCCCGGCAGCACCCGCACATGCAGCAGCACGTCCAGGCGCCGGCCGTCCAGCGTGTAGTTGACCGACTGGCTGCGGTACTCGAGCGTGCCGTTCCACAGCCGCACCATGTCCTCGGCGTGGTGGTCCAGCATCTCGCCGCGAAAGATCTGCGGCAGCCCGGCCAGCAGAGCCGCCAGGTCGGGCGCGCCAAACATCTGCAGGGTCTGGCGGTTCACCCGCAGCACCCGCAGCGCCTCGGTGCATTGCGCCAGCCGCGCCGGGTCGGCCGCCAGATGCGCGCGCAGGTCGCCCACACCCTCGGCCCGCCAGCGCTCGAACAGCTGCGCCAGGCCGCTGAAGTCCTCCAGCCACAGGGATACCGGCGCCAGCTCGAACATCTGGGCCCAGCCGGCCTCGCCCTGATCCTCGCGTTCCAACAAACCCTCCAGACCCATGCCACCTCCTGTGCCGCGCAGTCTCGCACAGTGCCGGCGCACCACCCTCGGGATAGCCCCCAGGCGCAGCGGCGGCAAAAACGCCGATAAAGCGACATAGGCATACTCAGGCGGCAGGTAGCCCATGACGATGGAGATTGAACAGCCGCCCTCGAGCCCGCCGGCGCCCAGCGCCCTGGCGGCCGAGGCGGCCTTGGCCGCGGCGCGCGAGGCGCTGCAGGCCTGCCGCTGGGACGAGGCCCGGCAGCAGGCCGAGGCGGCGCTGGCCGCGGGCCTGACGGGCATGGCCCAGGGCGAGGCCCTGCTGCTGCTGGCCCTGAGCCATTGGTGGCTGGGCCATCTGGGCCGCGTGCACCGGCCGGCGCTGCGCGCCGCGGTGCTGCCGGCCCAGCCCCATGTACGCATCCGGGCGCTGAACCTGGCCGCGCTGGCGCTGGGTGAACTGGGCCTGGCGCATGAGGCGCTGCCGCTGGCGCAGCAGGCGCTGGAGCTGGCGCGCCAGCCCGGCCAGCATGAGCAGCTGTCCGGCGCGCTGAGCTGCACCGCCCATGTGCATGCGCGCCTGGGCGATCTGGAGAACGCCGAGCTGCTGCACATGCAGGCGCTGTCGATGGCGCGCGAATCCGCCCAGCCGGCCCAGCTGCAGCAGGCCTATTGCAATCTGCTGCTGTCCTTCGCGCTGGCCCAGGACGAGCTGCTGGAGCAGCAGCGCCCGCAGGCCGCCGCGGCCGCGCCGCAGCGCGGCCTGCACTATGTCAGCCATGCGCGCAGTCTGCTGCGCGATCCGCGCCTGGATGACGAGCGCCGCGCCGCGCTGGAGCTGGCGATCGGCCATCTGCTGATGCTGCTCGGCCGCCTGGACGAGGCCGAGCCGCTGCTGCGCGCCGCGATCGCCAACAGCGAGCGTCTGGGCAGCGACTACACCCTGCGCTCGGCCTGCCACAGCCTGGCCGAGCTGCTGCGCCGGCGCGGCGAGCCGGCCGCGGCGCTGGCCCTGCTGCGCGCCCAGCCGGAGCCGCCCAGCCTGGGCCTGCGGCTGGCGCGCCGGCGCTGCCTGCTGGCCTGCCTGATCGCGCTGGGCGAGGAGCACCAGGCGGTCGAGGAGGCACTGGCGCAGGAGCTGGCGCAGCGCGACGCGATGCGCCGCCAGGCGCGCCAGAGCCTGGACTCGCCGTCTCAGTTCGGTCCGCTGGACGGGCTGCCGGTCTCGATGCGGTAGACGCAGCGCCGCGCGCCGGCCAGCAGGTGCTCGACGCGCTGGATACGCACGCCCTCGCCCAGCGCGCCGGCGAACAGCGCCAGCTCGGAGCGGCACAGGCCTGGGCAGCTGTGCGCCGCGGCGCAGATCGGGCAATGGTCCTCGATCAGCAGCCAGGCGCCGCGCCCGCCCGGCGCCCGCTCGGCGCGCGCCAGATAGCCCTCCTCGGCGCGCAGCGCGGCCAGGCGCTGCACCTTGGCCGCCAGGCCGCGCGCGCCGGCCAGGCGCTGCGCATAGGCCTGCGCGCTGTCGCGCTCGCGCGCCGCGATCAGGGCCTCCAGCGCCTGCGGCCCCATCAGCGCGCCGACCTGGCGGATCAGCTGCACCGCCAGCTCGCCATGCCGGTCCGGGAAGCGGCCATGGCCGGTGGCCGTCAGCCGCCACAGTTTCTTGGGCCGGCCGACGCCGGCGCGCTCCGCCCAGGCCTCGACCAGGCCCTGGTCCTGCAGCGCCTGCAGCTGCTTGTGCGCCCCCATCGCGCTCAGGCCGCAGGCCAGGGCCAGTGGCGCGGCCGCCTGCGGCCCGCGGCTCTTCAGCTGGAACAGCAGGCGCTCGGCGGTGTCGCGCCCGCTCACTGCCGCAGCTCCCGCGCCAGCCGCAGCAGGCGCCAGGCCGCGGTGCAGGCCGCCAGGCCGCCCAGCGCCATCACCCAGCGCGTCTGCAGCAGGGCCAGCGCGCCGCCGCCCAGCGCCACCAGCACATTGGCCAGGCAGAACACGGTGGACAGCAGGCCCATCACCCGGCCCTGGCCATGGGCGTCGCCGAAGCGCTCGGACATCCAGGCCGGCAGCACCGCGTTGTACAGCGCCAGCGGCGCCCCCAGCGCGATCACCACCGCCATGCCCCAGCGCCCCGGCAGCAGCGCCAGCAGGGCCAGGCCCAGCGCCGCCAGCAGGGCCAGCAGCGCGGCGCGGCGCAGCGGCCGGCGCGCCGCCGGCAGGCGCGAGGCCAGCACGCTGGCCAGCACCATGGTCGCGCATTGCGCGGCGGTCACCCAGGCGATGCCGGCGCCGTCCAGCCCCAGGTTCTCCAGCAGCCACAGCGGCGCGAACTCGTAGAGCGCATGCACGCCCATCGTGTAGGCCAGCTGCAGCCAGAACAGCCGGCGCAGCAGCGCGTCGCCCTTCAGCAGGCCCAGCGCCTGCTGCTCGCGCACCGCGGCCCAGAAGCTCGCGACCGCCGGCCGCGCGCGCTCGGCCGGCAGCGCGAACAGCAGCACCAGCAGGCAGGGCAAGAGCGCCAGCGCCGCCAGCGCGAAGGGCATCGCCTCGCCCCAGCGCAGCGCCTGCCCGCCCAGCAGCGGGCCGAGCAGCCAGCCGCCATAGAGGCAGGCATTCAGCCAGGCGAAGGAGCGGGTGCGGTCCAGCTGCGGATGATGGTCGGCCAGCAGCGCGCGCGTGATCGCGACGCTGCCCTCGGCCAGGCCCATCGCGAAGCGCGCCAGCACGAAGAAGGGATAGTGGCGCAGCTCCAGCGCCGCGGCGCAGACCAGCTGCCAGCCCAGGGTCGCCAGCAGGCACAGCAGCAGCAGGCGCCGGCGCCCGTAGCGGTCGGACAAGGGGCCCAGCACCAGGCTGCCCAAGAGGATGCCCAGCGGGTTGGCCGCCAGCGCCGCCCCCATCAGCAGCTTGGGCGGCAGGCCCATCCAGTGGGTGAAGGCGTCGGGCGGCCCGTCGACGAAGATCGGCGCCAGGATCGGATAGGGCATCGCGACGCCGGCGGTGTTCATCAGCGCGATCGCGCACAGGGCCAGCAGCAGCCATTGCGGATGGCGCAGCGGCGCCGCGCCGGCCGGCGGGGCCAGCACCGCGCTCATGAAGCTGCGCCCTCGACCGGCCAGGGCGCGCCCTTCAGCTCCACCACATTGCCCTCCGGATCGCTCAGATACAGCGACGGCCCCTCGCCCTCGGCGCCGTAGCGCGAGCCGTACTCGCCCACCGTGGCGCCGGCCGCGCCCAGCGCGGCGCGCAGCGCCGCCTCATCGAAATCGCCGTCGAGGCGGAAGCACAGATGGTCGAGATTGCGGCCCTCGCGCCCCGGCGCGGCGCCGCCGGCGCGGCCCAGCTTGCCGGTGATCGTCACCAGGTCCAGCAGGCTGCGTCCGGCGCGCAGTTGCACCAGGCCGATCTCGTCCTGGCGCCGCTCGACGCGGCAGCCCAGCAGCTCGCAGTAGAAATGGATCATCGCGTCGAGGTCGACGACGCGCAGCACGATATGGTCGATCTCGCGGATCTTGACGATGCTCATCCGGGCAGGCTCCTCAGGTGGATGGTGGGCCGCCGGCCGGCAGTCGCAGCCGGTTGCTGGCGAAGCGCGCGGCTCGGCTGGCGGGGGCCATCATGCCGCGGCTCCTTTAATAAATAAACAAACGATTGATAAACCATGGCGAGCGCAAGCCCATGCCACGCGGCTGATCGACAATAGGCCCATGCCCTTTCGCCCCCTTCCCCTTCCCGCCCCGATCCCGGGCCGGCTCTGGCTGCAATCGATGCCCGGCCGGCTGGAGAGCTGGGGCGCCTTCCTCGACGAGGCGCGGCAGCGCCAGCTGAACCTGGTGGTCTGCCTGAACCCGCTGGACGAGGTGGCCCAGCTCTCGCCGGCCTATCACAAGGCGATCGCCGAGGGCCGCCTGCCCTTTCGCTGGCTGCACCTGCCGATGCGCGACTTCGGCCTGGGCTCGGACCCGAGCGCCTTCCGCGCCGGCGTCGAGCAGATCGTCCAGGGCCTGCGCCTGGGCGATTCGGCCCTGCTGCATTGCGCCGCCGGCATGGGCCGCACCGGCACCGTCGCGGCCTGCGTGCTGAAGGCCCTGGGCCAGGATGCGGCGACCGCGCTGCGCCAGGTGCGCGACGCCGGCTCGAACCCGCAGTCGGCGCTGCAGTCGGGCTGGATCGACCAGTTCTGAGCGGATGCGCATCGTCCATCTCGACGCCGAGCTGGTCGTGGTCGACAAGCCCAGCGGCCTGCTCTCGGTGCCCGGCCGCAGCGAGCCGGACTGCGCCTGGGCGCGCGTGCGGGCGCTGCATGCTGATGCGCTGGTGGTGCACCGGCTGGACATGGCGACCTCGGGCCTGCTGCTGTTCGCGCGCGGCGCGGCGATGCAGCGCGCGCTGAGCCTGGACTTCGCCGAGCGCCGCGTCGCCAAGCGCTATGTCGCGGTGGTCGGCGGCCGGCTCGATGCCGAGGGCTGGCAGCAGATCGACCTGCCCCTGATCGCCGACTGGCCCAACCGGCCACTGCAGAAGGTCGACCATGAGCTCGGCAAGCCCTCGACCACGCGCTGGCGCGTGCTGGGCCATGAGGCCCATGGCGACGCTGCCTGCAGCAGGCTGGAGCTGGAGCCGATCACCGGCCGCTCGCACCAGCTGCGCGTGCACCTGAAGGCGCTGGGCCATCCGATCGTTGGCGACGCGCTGTACGGCGGCGCGCCGGCGCCGCGCCTGCTGCTGCATGCCAGCCGGCTGGAACTGCCCGGCCGGGGTCTTGCCTTATCCTGCCCACCCGAGTTCTGAGTCGCCGATGAACACCCCCTTGCAAAGCCCCGCCGCCGAGCGCAACAAGCAGCCGATCCTGGACCAGCTGCGGCGCCTGCTGCCCGAGCGCGGCCGCGCGCTGGAGATCGCCAGCGGCAGCGGCCAGCATGTGGCCCTGTTCGCCGCCGCGCTGCCCGGCTGGTCCTGGCTGGCCTCCGATCCCAAGCCGGAGGCGCGCGCCTCGATCGCGGCCTGGTGGCCCGAGGGACCGGCCGCGCTGGAGCTGGACGTGGCCAGCGCCGACTGGCGGCTGCCGCCCGGCCATCTGCAGCCGGACCTGATCTTCTGCGCCAATATGCTGCATATCGCGCCCTGGCCGGCCGGGCTGGGCCTGCTGGCCGGCGCGGCCCGCCATCTCGCCGCCGACGGGCGGCTGATCGTCTACGGCCCCTTCCTGGAGGCCGACCGCCCCACCGCCCCGAGCAACCTGGCCTTCGATGCCGACCTGCGCGAGCGCAACCCCGCCTGGGGCCTGCGCCCCCTGCAGGCGGTGGTGGCGGAGGCCGCGGCCCAGGGCCTGGCGCTGAGCGAACGCATCGAGATGCCCGCCAACAACCTGCTGCTGGTGTTCACCCGCCAGTCCAACCCATGAAACTCTTCATCATCACCGGATCCTCGCGCGGCATGGGCGAGGCGATCGCACGCCAGCTGCTGGCCGCCGACCACCTCGTGCTGGGCCTGGCCCGTGGGCAGAGCCCCGCGCTCGCGGCGGCGGCAGCGCCCGGCGGCCTGGAGCAATGGAGCGCCGACCTGGCCGACCCGCTGCCGGCGGCCGAGAGGCTGCAGGCCTGGCTGGCCGGGCAAGACCCGGCGCGCTTTGCCGAGGCCGTGCTGATCAACAACGCCGGCATCGTCACCGAGCCGGGCCCGGTCGACGGCGTGCCGCTGGCCCAGCTGTCGGGCGCGCTGCGCGTCGGGCTGGAGGCCACCCTGCTGCTGTCTAGCGCCTTCCTGGCCGCGACACGCGGCTGGGCCGCGCCGAAGAAGATCCTGAACATTTCCTCGGGCCTGGGCCGGCGCGCGATGGCCGCCAGCGCGCCCTATTGCGCGGCCAAGGCCGGCATGGACAACCTGTCCGCCGCGATGGCGCTGGACGAGGCCGAGCGCCCGGACGGCGCGCGCATCGTCTCGCTGGCGCCCGGCATCATCGACACCGACATGCAGCTGCAGCTGCGCAGCGGCGATCCCGCGCGCTTCCCGGACCAGCACCGCTTCGCGGCCTTCAAGCAGGAGGGCCAGCTGGACAGCCCCGAGCAGGCCGCGGCCAAGGTGCTGCGCTTCCTGGCCCGCGCGGACTTCGGCAGCCAGGTGCTGGCCGATGTGCGCAGCGCCTGAAATCCACCCCCCTTGAAATTGCGCCGGACGCCCCGATCTGCGTTCGGATCTTTCGGAAGAGATAGGAGACCGACCTTGAACAAAATCACCCTGAGCGCGCTGGCCCTCGTCGTCGGCCTGAGCCTGGTCACCCCCGAGGTGCAGGCCAAGCGCATGGGCGGCGGCGGCATGAAGCGCGACGTGCCGACCCAGCCGGCCAAGCCCGCCGCACCGAGCAACACCCCCGCCCAGCAGGCGCCGCAGCAGAATGCCGCACCGCAGCAACAGGCCACGCCGCCCGCCGCCGCGGCCGCGCCGCAAAAGCGCAGCTGGATGGGCCCGCTGGCCGGCCTGGCCGCCGGCCTGGGCCTGGCCGCGCTGGCCAGCCATTTCGGCTTCGGCGAGGCCCTGGCCAACATCATGACCATGGTGCTGGTGGGCCTGGTGCTGATGCTGGTGGTCGGCTTCGTGATGCGCCGCTTCGCCGCCAAGAAGGCCGCGGCCGCGCCGCAGGGCATGCAGTTCGCCGGTGCCGGCGCGCCCTTCCCCAGCCAGATGCCCAGCTCGCCGTCCGTCGGCAGCGCAGCACCGGTCGCGGCCGCCGTGCCGGTGGCCGCCGCCCGCCCGGTGACCCAGCCGGGCTTCGACGCCGCCGGCTTCGAGCAGTTGGCCAAGCAGGTGTTCATCCGCATGCAGGCGGCCAACGACGCCGGCGACCAGAACGACCTGCGCCGCTTCACCACGCCGCAGATGTACGCCTCGCTGCAGCATGGGCTGCTGGAGCGCAAGGGCGCGCCGCAGCGCACCGATGTGCTGCAACTCGACGCCCAGGTGCTGGAGCAGGTCGAGGAGCAGGGCGAGCAGATCGTCAGCGTGCGTTTCTGGGGCCTGGTGCGCGAACAGAGCGAGGCCGCGGCCGAGAACTTCGACGAGGTCTGGCATCTGGTGCGCCCGCTCGACGGCAGCCGCGAATGGGCGATTGCCGGCATCCAGGCGATGGCCTGAGGACTTCCCCCAGGGGCTGACCGAAGTCATGCCCCCTGTCTCGGGCCAGAATGCGGAGCTCCGCACTCTGGCCCGAGTTCCATGCGAAACACCGTTTTCACCCGTGCCCTGCTGCTGGGCACCCTGACCGGCCTGCTGGCCGCCTGCGCCCAGCCGCCCCGCCAGGAAGCGGCCGTGCTGCAGCCCAACGCCAATCTGCTGGTGCAGGGCATCCCGGCGATCCCGCAAAGCCTGGTGGACCGGGTCCAGCGCTACACCGATTTCCGCGGCCACGGCTTCGTCGACTGGCATCCGCTCAAGCGCGAGATGCTGGTCTCGCACCGCCGGGCCGGGGCCAATACCGCGCAGTTGTTCCGCCTGGCCGGCCCGCTGGCCGAACCCGAGCAGCTGACCGACGGCGCCGACCCGGTCAGCAAGGCCAGCTACGAGCCGCGCGAGGGCCGCTATATCGTGTTCGAGCGCAGCGCCGGCGGCTCCGAGGTGGACCAGCTCTACCGCCTGGACGGCCCGGGCCGCGCGCCGGTGCAACTGACCCACCCGGACGAACGCAACGACCTGGTGACCTGGCTCAACAACAGCAGCCAGATGATCTACACCGCGGTGCCGCTGGACCGCACCGCCCAGGGCGGCAGCCGCGCGCAGATCAGCACCGGGCTGTGGATCATGGATCCGCTGCGACCCGAGGGCAAACGCAAGATCGCCGACCTGCCCGGCCCGGGCTGGTCCGCCGCCCGCCCCTCCTGGGACGACAAGCAGCTCGCGCTGGTGCGCTACCTGTCGGCCAACGAGTCGCAGGTCTGGCTGCTGGACCTGGAGAGCGGCCAGCGCCGCCAGCTGCTGCCGGCGCCCGGCGCGGCAGAGGTCAAGGCGGTGCACATGCCCGGCGCCTTCGGCCGCGACAACCGGTCCCTGCATCTGCTGAGCGACCGCTTCGGCGAGTTCCGCGAGCTGATGAACTACGAGATCGCCAGCGGCCGGCTGACCCGCTTCACCAGCCATATCCCCTGGGATGTCAGCGGCGCCGCGGCTACCGAGGACGGCCAGCGCCTGGCGGTGCAGGTCAATGTGGACGGCCGCGACGAGCTGCGCCTGTTCGACGGCCGCCAGCTCAAGGAGCTGCCGGCGCCGCGCATCCCGGCCGGCAATGTGGACTCGACCCGGTTCCACCCGAAGCTGGGCGAGCTGGCCTTCGGCCTGAGCAATGCGCAGGGCCCGAGCCAGATCTACACCCTGGACGCGGACGGCCAGGTGCAGGCCTGGACCCGGCCCTACGCGCCGCCCGGCGTGGACCCGCAGCAGTTCAGCGAGCAGCAGATCGTGCGCTGGAAGAGCTTCGACAGCCAGACCATCTCGGGCCTGCTGACCCAGCCCGCCAAGAGCCGCTTTCCGGGCAAGCGCCCGGTGATCATCTCGATCCATGGCGGCCCCGAGGGCCAGGCCACGGTCGGCTTCCTGGCGCGCAACCAGTACTACGTCAACGAGCTGGGCATCGCCTTCATCCAGCCCAATGTGCGCGGCTCGGAGGGCTACGGCAAGAGCTTCCTGGCGCTGGACAACGGCTTCAAGCGCGAGGATTCGGTCAAGGACATCGGTGCGCTGCTGGACTGGATCGCGACCCAGCCGGACCTGGACGCCTCACGCGTGCTGGTGATGGGCGGCAGCTACGGCGGCTACATGACGCTGGCGGTGGCCACCCATTACGCCGAGCGCATCGCCGGCGCGATCGACGTGGTGGGCATCTCGCATTTCGTCACCTTCCTGCAGAACACCGAGAGCTACCGGCGGGACCTGCGCCGCGTCGAATACGGCGACGAGCGCGATCCGGCGATGCGCGAGTTCCTCGACCGGATCTCGCCGCTCAGCAATGCCGGCCGGATCAGGAAACCGCTGTTCGTCGTGCAGGGCAAGAACGACCCGCGCGTGCCCTACACCGAGGCCGAGCAGATCGTCGCCAAGGTGCGCGAGAACGGCACCCCGGTCTGGTACCTGCGCGCCGAGAACGAGGGCCATGGCTTCGCGCGCAAGGAGAACGCGGACTACCAGTTCTACGCCACCATCCTGTTCCTGCGCGAGACGCTGCTGAAGTGAGGATGAAGCGGCGCGATGTCGCCGCCGCCCCGGTGCTGCCGCTGCAGGCCCGGGCCGCCCCATCCTCGGTCGAGGCCCGGCTGGCGCCAGCGGGGCGAGCTGGGCGTCTGCGCGCTGGACAGTGGCAGCGGCCGCCTGATCGGTTGCAGGGCCGACCAGCGTTTCGCGATGTGCTCCACCTTCAAGGCCCTGCTGGCCGGCTTCGTGCTCGCGCGGGTCGAGGCCGGCCCGCTGGCGGTGGATCAGGCGCTGCCGATCTCGCGAGCCGATCTGGTGCCTTACGCGCCGGCGGTCAAGGCCAGGCTGGCGGGCCGTTCGCGCTGACCGCCTGGCTGCGCGGGCTGGGCGATCCGCTGACGCGGCTGGATCGTTTCGAGATCGATCAACAGCAACCTGCCCGGCGACCCGCGCGACCGTACCACGCCGGCGGCGATCGCCGAGACCCTGCGCAAGCTGCTGCTGGGCGAGGCCGTGACCGGCACGCGCGGCGCGGTCAACGACCTGGCGATCGTCTTTCCGCCGGGCCGGGCGGCCGGGCTGGTGGCGGTCTATATGAGCGGTTCGGACAAGTCGTTGGCCGCGTTGAACCGCGTGCACGAGCAGGTGATGCGGGCCCTGCTGCCCGCCATGACCTGACCCAGCCGATCCGCGCTAGACGCGGCCCATCCTTCGCCCGGCGTCGGACAGTGCGCAGGCACTGTCCGACGCCGGGCTCAGCCGACCAAATTGGCCAGGGTCAGCAGCGCCAGCAGCATCATCCACAGCACCACCGAGCGCCAGACCAGGCCCACCACGCTCTGCAGATGGCCCAGCATCGGCGCCGCGCCCGGCGTCGAGCCCTGGGCGCTGGTGGCCTCGGCATCGCCGCCGGCCTCGAAGGTCTTGCTGCGGTCGGGCGTGACGCCCGGTGCGGCCGAGCCGCCCAGCTGCACGCCCAGGGCGCCGGCCGCAGCAGCCAGGATGATGCCCTCGTTGGCATGCAGCCACAGCCGCGCATCGCGGCGCCAGCCGTTCACCGCCTCCTCGAAATTGCCGACGATGGCGAAGCCGGTAGCGGTCAGGCGCGAGGGCAGATAGTCGGCCCAGCCGAACAGGCGGCGCGACAGCAGCATCAGGCGCTCGTTGGTCGGCGCGTCCAGGGTGCGGCTCTTGAAGGCCCAGTAGCGGCTGGCGAACTCGGCCATGCGGTACAACACCGCGCCGGCCGGCCCCAGCGCCAGGGTCGACAGCACGACGAACCAGAAGAACACGCCGAACACATGGCGATGCGCGGCCAGCAGCGAATGCTCGATCACATGGCGCAGCAGCTCGGTGCGCGGCAGCTCGCTGGCGTCCAGATGGCGCCATTCGGCCAGCAGGCGGCGCGCCTCCAGCTCGTCGCCACGCTCCAGCGCGTCGCGGATGTCGGTGAAGTAATGGCTGAACTGGCGAAAGCCCAGGGTCAGGTAGAGCACCAGCACGTCGAAGGCCAGCGCCAGCAGCACGCTGAACTGCTTCAGCGCGAAGTAGATGCCGGCGGTCAGCAGCGCCGGGCCGATCACCGTGATGGCCCAGACCACGCCGGCATGGTGCTCACGGCCGGCATCGAAATTGCGCCCGGTCCAGCGCACCCAGGAGATCACGCCGTCGTGGATGCGATTGCCATGAGGCAAAGGTTTGAGCTGTTCGCAGATCAGCGCGAACAAGACCGCAAAGAAGTTCATGGGGCGGGATGATAGCCGCGGCCGGCACCGCTCCGACCCGGGTCAGGCACTGAGAAAGCGATAGAGATTGCGCAGCATCGCGGCCGTCGCGCCCCAGATGAAGTACTCGCGCGGAGCCCCGCCCTCCTCCGGGTCCGGCGCGACCCAGGGCATCGAGAGGAACTGCCGCTCGCCGCCCTCCCAGCTGAACAGATGGCGCTGGTGATGCGCAGGGTCCATCAGGAAGGCCAGCGGCACCTCGAAGGCCTCGTCGACCTCGCCCGCGTCGAGCGTCAGGTTGAAGCCGGGCCGCACCAGGGCCACCACCGGCGAGACCTCGAAGGCCGTCACCGTGGTGTAGATCGGCAGCTGGCCGATCACCTCGATATGCTCGCGCGCCAGGCCGATCTCCTCCTCGGTCTCGCGCAGCGCGGTGGCGATCACGCCCTCGTCCTCGGGCTCGACGCGGCCGCCGGGAAAGCTGATCTGGCCGGCATGGTCGCGCAGATGCGCGGTGCGGCGGGTCAAGAGCAGCGTGGTGCCGCTGTCGTGCATCACCAGCGGCACCAGCACCGCGGCGGCGGCCGGCGTGCGCTGCGCGAAGCGCCCACCATCGCCGGGGATCTCCGGCTGCCAGGGCGGCGGCGCGGTGAAGCGCTGGCGCAGCGCGGCCGGCTCGAGCGCCATGGCGGACACGGCCGGCAGATGGTGATCGGCGCCCGTCACGGGCACGGCTTGCGGATTCAGGATCGGCGGACGGGACATCGGGCGAGCATAGGCCGGAAATGACAAAGCCGCCCGAAGGCGGCTTTGGTCGTGGCGCAGGCCACGAGCTTTTGCCTGCGTTAACGGCCCGTGCCGGGCCATTAACTTCGGCGAAAGTTGGCTTAGGCCAACTTTTCTTTGATTCGAGCCGACTTGCCCGAACGCTCACGCAGGTAGTACAGCTTGGCGCGACGCACATCGCCGCGACGCTTCACTTCGATCGAAGCGATCAGGGGGCTGTACAGCTGGAAGGTACGCTCGACGCCTTCGCCGCTGGAGATCTTGCGCACGATGAAGCTGCTGTTCAGGCCGCGGTTGCGCTTGGCGATCACCACGCCTTCGTAGGCCTGCACGCGCTTGCGGCTGCCTTCGACGACGTTGACGCTGACGATCACGGTGTCGCCGGGGGCGAAGGCCGGGATGGTCTTGTTCAGGCGAGCGATTTCTTCTTGCTCGAGGGTTTGGATCAGATCCATGAGTTGACACTCCAAGCGATCATGCCGGCGCGATGTTTAAGCCAGGGTGAACCCCCGCGAGGGGATCGGACTGGCCTTGTCGCGCGCCGGAACATTCAGCGCGCAGCCCGGTAGAGGATCGAAAAGCCGATCATTATAGCCCGCTCGGGGGCTTCGTCAAAGTCGCGAGGAACTTCTCGTCCTCGCGACCGAGCCGGCCGGCGCGGCGCGCGGCCTCGATCAGCTCCGGGCGGCGCGCCTGGGTCAGGGCCAGCGAGCGCTCGCGGCGCCAGCGCGCGATCTGCAGATGATGGCCGGACAGCAGCACCGGCGGCACCGGCAGTTCCTGCCCGTCCGCGGTGCGCAGCAGTTCGGGGCGGCTGTAATGCGGGCAGTCCAGCAGGCCGTCCGAGAAGCTGTCCTGCTCGTGCGAGGCGGCGTCGTTCAGCACGCCGGGCTGCAGCCGCGCGATCGCGTCCAACAGAGCCAGCGCCGGCAACTCGCCGCCGGACAGCACGAAGTCGCCCAGGCTCAGCTCCAGGCTCATATGCCGGTCCAGGAAGCGCTGGTCGATGCCCTCGTAGCGGCCGCACAGCAGGATGCCGCCGGGGCCGGCGGCCAGCTCGGCCACCAGGGCCTGGTCGATGCGCCGGCCGGTGGGGCTGAAATGGATGATGGCGGGGGCAGCCTCGGCCCGGTCGGACTTCACCGCCGCCAGCGCACGCTCCAGGGGCTCGGCCAGCATCACCATGCCGGGGCCGCCGCCATAGGGGCGGTCGTCGACGCGGCGGTAGTTGTCCTCGGCGAAATCTCGCAGCTGCCATAGGCGCACATCGACCTGCCGGCTCTCGAAGGCGCGGCGCGTCACGCCGCTCGTCAGATGCGGCCCGAACAGCTCGGGGAACAGGGTGATCAGGTCGAAGCGCATGGCAGCGCGGGCGGCGGGTTGGCCGCGTTCAGTAGTCCAGGCCCCAGTCGACCGTGATGCGGCGCTCTTCCAGGCTCACCGCATCGATGAAGGCCGAGACGAAGGGCACCAGGCGCTCCTGGTCGGGCTTGACCGGCGGGGTCAGGCCGGGCGGCACGATGCGCAGCACGCTGTGCGGGCCGGTGTCCAGCAGGCCAACCACATCGCCGAGCGTCTCGCCCTGGCGATTCACGACCGTCAGGCCGATCAGGTCGATCCAGTAGTACTCGTCCGTGTCGGACTTCGGGAATTGGGCGCGCGAGATGAAGATGCGCGCGCCACGCAGCGCTTCGGCCGCATTGCGGTCCGCGACGCCCTCGGCGTTGGCCACGATGCCCTCGCCATGGTCGCGTACCGACAGAATCTTCAGCACCGGCGGCAAGGACTTTGCCACCGGCTTGCCCTCGGGCGGCTGGAGGAACCAGCGCCGCGAGGCAAACAGCGCCTGGGCATCGGTGGAATAGGACTGGACCTTGACCCAGCCCTTGATGCCCCAGGCGTCCAGCACGCGCCCGACTTCCACCGCATCCTCCGGCCAGGCCGAGGGATCGTCGCGGGATTCGGGTGCGGCCGTGTTCACCACTTGCAATTAAGCAGTGGCCTTCTTGGCCTGGTCGACCAGACGGGCAGCGGTCGGCGACAGTTGGGCGCCCACGCCGGTCCAGTAGCTGACGCGGTCCAGAGCGACACGCAGGCCTTCGGCAGCGCCGGAAGCCATCGGGTTGTAGAAGCCCACGCGCTCGATGAAGCGGCCGTCACGACGCTGTTGGCTGTTGGCGACGACGATGTTGTAGAAAGGGCGCTTCTTGGAGCCGCCGCGTGCGAGTCGAATCACGACCATGATGAATCCTTTGATGATCTCGAAAGCGTTCCACCGCACCAGGAGACACTCAGGGCGAGCAGATCGAACCGTCCGGTACCTCGGCGGGATCGAAAATCCCCCCCAAGCCCGAACACAGCTTCGGTACCGTAGATACGCCGCGAAGCCTCACAGGATTAAACCCAAAGAGCCAAGCGACCGGCACCAAAACCCGACATTATAAACTCGCCCCACCGCATTACCAGCCCCATTGCCATAAATGAGTTCCACCCTGCTGATCCGCGCCAGCACCGAGGCCGATTTGCCGGCCATCCAGGCCATCTACGCCGAGGCCGTGCTGCACGGCACCGGCACCTTCGAGACCGAGGTGCCCGAGCTGGCCGAGATGACGCGTCGGCGCCAGGAGGTGCTGGGCCGCGCCCTGCCCTGGCTGGTCGCGGAGTTCGAGGGCCGGGTGCTGGGCTATGCCTATGCCAACTATTTCCGCCCGCGCCTGGCCTACCGCTTCTGCCTGGAGGACTCGATCTACCTGCACCCGGACGCCCGGGGCCAGGGGGTCGGACGCCTGCTGCTGGCCGAGCTGACCGCGCGCTGCGAGGATGCCGGCGCGCGCCAGCTGCTGGCGGTGATCGGCGACTCGGAGAACAAGGGCTCGATCGGCCTGCACACCGCACTGGGCTTCGAGCATACCGGCCTGCTGAAGAGTTCCGGCTGGAAGTTCGGCCGCTGGCTGGATGTGGTGCTGATGCAGCGCCAGCTCGGCCCCGGCGACCAGCACAGCCCCGAGTGAGGACGACCCGGTGAGCAACTACAAGTCCAAGACCCTGGCCACCTGGCTGGCCCTGCTGCTGGGCGGCTTCGGCCTGCACCGCTTCTATCTGCACGGCCTGAAGGACCGCTGGGCCTGGCTGTTCCCCGCCCCCACCCTGCTGGGCCTCTATGGCCTGCAACGCATGGAGCTGCTGGGCCAGGACGACCGCCTGAGCTGGTTGCTGATGCCGCTGCTGGGCCTGGCGCTGGCGGCCGCGATGCTGGGCGGCATCATCTACGGCCTGACGCCGGACGAGAAGTGGAACGCCCAGCGCAACCCCGGCCAGCCGGCGCGCGCCAGCGGCTGGATCAATGTCATCGGCGTGGTCGTCTGTCTGCTGATCGGCGGCGCGGTGCTGATGACCACGATCGCCTTCAGCGCCCAGCGCTACTTCGAGACCCAGGCCGAGGCGGCCCAGGAGCTGAGCCAATGACAAACGGGGCCCGCGGGCCCCGTTTTCTCTCTCGATGCGGCCTGGCCGCCAGGCTCGTCAGAACAGCGTAAAGCTGAGCCAGTAGCAGATGCCGGCCATGAAGGCCGAAGCGGGGATCGTGAAGATCCAGGCCCAGACGATGTTGCCGGCCACACCCCAGCGCACCGCCGAGGCGCGCTGCACCGAGCCCACGCCGACGATGGCGCCGGTGATGGTGTGCGTGGTCGAGACCGGGATGCCCAGCGCCGTGGCCAGGAACAGGGTCATCGCCCCGCCGGTCTCGGCACAGAAGCCGCCGACCGGCTTCAGCTTGGTGATCTTCTGGCCCATCGTGCGCACGATGCGCCAGCCGCCGAACATCGTGCCCAGGCCGATTGCGATGTAGCAGGAATAGATCACCCAGTTGGGCGGCGCGGCGTCCGTCGCGGCCATATAGCCCGAGGCCACCAGCAGCATCCAGATGATGCCGATGGTCTTCTGCGCGTCATTGCCGCCATGCCCCAGGCTGTACAGGCCGGCCGAGACCAGCTGCAGGCGCCGGAACCAGCTGTCCACCCGCAGCGGCGAGGTGCGCCTAAACAGCCAGGCCACGATCACCATCAGGAGCGAGCCGAGCAGGAAGCCCAGCAGCGGCGAGACGAAGATGAAGGCCACGGTCTTCAGGATGCCGCTGGCGATCAGCTTGGAGGCACCGGCCTTGGCGATCACCGCGCCGACGATGCCGCCGATCAGCGCATGCGAGCTGGAGGACGGGATGCCGTACCACCAGGTGATGATGTTCCAGGCGATCGCGCCGATCAGCGCGCCGAACACCACATGGTGGTCGACGATGCCCGGCTCGACGATGCCCTTGCCGATCGTGCCCGCCACCTTCAGGTGGAAGAAGTAGATGGCGACGACGTTGAAGAAGGCGGCGAACAGCACCGCCTGCTGCGGCTTCAGCACGCCGGTGGAGACCACCGTCGCGATCGAATTGGCCGCGTCGTGAAAACCGTTCATGAAGTCGAAGGCGATGGCCAGGATGACCAGCATCGCCACGACCCAGAACGCGATCTGTACCGTTTCCATGGAGGACGGTCCGATCAGGAGTTCTCGAGGACGATGCCCTCGATCAGGTTCGCCACGTCCTCGCAGCGGTCGGAGATCGACTCCAGCTGCTCATAGATGGCCTTCAGCTTGATCAGCTCGCGCACATCCTCCTGCTCGCGGAACAGCTTGGACATCGCGGAGCGCATCACGCGGTCGGCATCCGACTCCAGCTTGTCGATCTCCTCGCAGGTCTTGACCGCGGCCTCGGCCGTCTGCGGCTGGTTCAGCTTGGGCAGCAGCGAGACGGCATGCTGGACGCGCTCGCAGCACTTGGCCGACAGCTCGCCCAGGCGCAGCACCTCCTCGGGGATCGAGCGCACGTCGTACAGCGACATGGTCTCGCTGCTGTCCTGCAGCAGGTCCAGGATGTCGTCCATCGCGTTGATCAGGCCGTGGATCTGCTCGCGGTCGATCGGGGTGATGAAGGTGCGGTGCAGCAGGCGGTTCACCTCGGCGGTGACGCGGTCGGCATGGTGCTCGGCGCGGTCGACCTCGGCGGCGTACTTCTCGCGCAGACCGAGGTCGTTGTAGTTCTGGATCATCAGCATGAAGGCGCGCGCGCCCTCGACGATCTGATTGCCATGCTCATTGAAGAGCTCAAAAAAATTGCCCTCACGGGGCAGCAGCTTGCCAAACAGCATGGAAGGATTCTCCTGGTGCACTCGCAACAGTCCCGACTCGGGCGGGGCTCAATCGACGCATCGGCGCGTTCGATCTGTCACGATTTCTTCATCGCCACGTCATGTGACGAAGGCAGGAGTGTAGCGGGAGCCGCCCGGCGCCGGGCCGCCGCCCCGCGCCTCAGGGGCCGCGGAAGATGAAATACACCGCGCCCATCAGGCACAGCCCGGCCCAGATGAAGTCGGTCTTGAAGGGCTGGCCCATGTAGAACATCGAGAAGGGCACGAACACCGCCAGGGTGATCACCTCCTGGGTGATCTTCAGCTGCGCCAGGCTGAAGCCGGCGCCGTAGCCGATGCGGTTGGCCGGCACCTGCAGCAGGTACTCGAACAGCGCGATGCCCCAGCTGATCAGGGCCGCAATCCACCAGGGCTTGGCGGCCAGGTCCTTCAGGTGGCCGTACCAGGCCACGGTCATGAAGATATTGGAGAGGATCAGCAGCCCGAGGGTCTGCCAGCCGGCGCTGCTGGAAAACATGATGTGGAACTCCCGCTCGTTCTTAGGGCAAGAGCGCCAGGTCCAGGCGCTCGATGCGTTGCCCGGCCAGGCCGGGCAGATAGGCCGCCAGCGCGCCCAGGCCCGGCGCGGCCAGCGCGGGCGCCAGCTCCAGCAGCGGGCGCAGCACGAAGGCGCGCTGGTGCAGGCGCGGATGCGGCAGGCTCAGGCGCGGCGTGTCCAGCCGCTGCTCGGCATAGAGCAACAGGTCCAGGTCCAGGGTGCGCGGCGCGTTCAGGTAGGGCCGCTCGCGGCCATGGGCCAGCTCGATCGCCTGCAAGGCGTCCAGCAGGGCCTCGGGCGCCAGCGCCGTGCGCAGCCGCGCGACCGCGTTCAGATAGTCCGGGCCGCCGGCCTCGACCGGCGCGCTGCGCCAGGCGCCGGAAACGCCCTGCAACTCGGTATCAGGCAGGGCCGCCAGCGCGGCCAGCGCGGCACGCAGGGTCGCGGCCAGGTCGCCGAGATTGGCCCCGAGGCCGATATAGGCGACCACCGGGTCCGCCATCGTCACTCGGCGGCCGGGGCGGCGCCGGGCTTGGCGCCGGCCGGGCGACGCCGGCGGCGGCGCTTCTTGGCCGCGCCGCTGCCGTCGGACGGGCCTTCCGTGCCCTCGCCCTCCCCCGCAGCGGCGGTGGACGGCGCCTGGCCGCTGCGCGGCACGCGGTGCACCTTGGGCGGGCGGCGCTGCTTGTCGGCCTCGCGGGCCTGATCCAGCAGCGCCTCGCGCTCCTCGTCGCTGCCCAGCGCGAAGTCCTCCCACCAGTCGGCCAGCGCCGGCTCGATCTCGCCGACATCGGCGCGCAGGCGCAGGAAGTCGAAGCCGGCACGGTAGCGCGGCTGCTCGACCAGGCTGTAGACCCCGCTGCCGCTGCGGCGCTCGAAGCGCGGCTGCATCATCCAGATCTCGCGCATGTCGGTGGCCAGCTTGCCGCGGCCCGAGATGTCGCCGATGCGGGCATCGAAGGCCGCATCGATCGCCTGCGACAGCGCCGGCACCGGCGGCTCGCCGGCCGCGCGGATCTGGGTCCAGCGCTCCAGCACCTCATGCCACAGCATGCAGGCCAGCATGAAGCTGGGCGAGACGCCGCGCCCTTCCGCGACGCGGCGGTCGGTGTCCTCGAAGGCCTGGCGCACGAACTGGCCGCGCTGGCCCTCGGGCAGATCGCCCTCGGCGTTCAGCATCGCGTCCAGGATCGGGAACACGCCGCGCGCCAGGCCGAGCTTCTTCAGCTGCGCCAGGCTGGCCAGCGAATGGCCGGTCTGCAGCAGCTTGATCATCTCGTCGAACAGGCGCGAGGCCGGCACATTGGCCAGCAGCTCGGCCATCGAGCGGATCGGCTTGCCGGTCTTGGGCTCCAGCTCGAAGCCCAGCTTGGCCGCGAAACGCACCGCGCGGATGATGCGCACCGGATCCTCGCGGTAGCGGGTCTCCGGGTCGCCGATCATGCGCAGCACCTTCTTGCGCGCGTCGGCCAGGCCGCCGTGGTAGTCCACCACCACCTGGGCCTGCGGGTCGTAGTACATCGCGTTGACGGTGAAGTCGCGCCGCGCGGCATCCTCGATCTGCGGGCCCCAGACGTTGTCGCGCAAGACCCGGCCCTCGGCATCGACCACATGGCTCTTGCCTGCCAGCTCGGCCTTGGAGGTCTTCTCGTTGCCGCTGACCTGCTCGGCGCTCTCGCTGCCCAGCAGCGCGCGGAAGGTCGAGACCTCGATCACCTCATGCTCGCGGCCGCGGCCATAGACCACATGCACGATGCGAAAGCGCCGGCCGATGATGAAGGCGCGCCGGAACAGGCTCTTGACCTGCTCGGGCGTGGCATTGGTCGCGACGTCGAAATCCTTGGGCCGCATGCCCAGCAGCAGGTCGCGCACCGCGCCGCCGACGATATAGGCCTCGAAGCCCGCATCGGCCAGGGTCTGCACCACCTTGACCGCGCGGTCGTCCAGCAGGCCGGGGTCGATGCCATGCTCGGCGGCCTGAATCTCCACCCGCTTGCCCAGCGGGTTGCCCTTGGCGGCCGCGCCACCGGACTTGCCCAGCAGCTTGTCGATGAATTTCTTGATCATGGGAAGAGAGTCAGTTGAGCCCAGCCGCGTTCGCTCGCGATCTTGGCCAGCGCCGGGGTCGGGTTGGTGGCGACCGGGTCGCTGACGCGCTCCATCAGCGGCAGATCATTGATCGAATCGCTGTAGAAGTGCACGCGCTCAAAATCCTGCCATTGTCGGCCCAAGCCCGCCAGCCAGGCTTCCACCCGGGTGATCTTGCCGACCTGGAAGGACGGCACGCCCTCGATGCGGCCGGTGTAGGCGCCCTGCGCGTCGCGCTCCAGGTCCACCGCGATCAGGGTCTCGACGCCGAAGGCCCGGGCGATCGGCTCGGTGACGAACTGGTTGGTGGCGGTGACGATCGCGACCAGATCGCCGGCGTCCTGGTGCTTTTTCACCAGCGCATGGGCCTGCGGCAGCAGCATCGGCGCCATCACCTCGGCCATGAAGCGCTCGCGCGCGGCCAGCGCCTCGGCCAGCGGGCGACGGCGCCAGACCGAGGTGGCGAACTCGACATAGCGGCCCAGGTCCAGCACGCCGGCTTGGTACTCGGCGTAGAACTCGTCGTTGCGACGGCGCCATTGCTCGCCGTCGGCCCAGCCGATGTCGACCATGAAGCCGCCGAAGGCATGGTCGGAGTCGTGCGGGATCAGGGTCCCGTCCAGATCGAAGAGGGTCAGGTTCATGAGGGCTCGGTAGTCCTGTCGATATTTATTGTTGGGGTCAGCCCTGGTCGGCCAGCATCTGGCGCAGCAGCGGCACGGTGACGGCGCGCTTGGCCGAGAGCGCGAACTCGTCCAGCCGGTCCAAGAGGCCCATCAGGTGCTTCAGGTTGCGGGCGAAGCGGGTCAGGAGGTAGTCCATTACCTCGTCCGACAGCGCGATGCCGCGCCGGTCGGCCTCGCGGCGCAGCGCCGAGCGCACCTCCTGCTCGGACAGCGGCTGCAGCGCGAAGGTCGGGCCCCAGCCCAGCCGGGTACGCAGGTCCTCGCGCAGCGCCAGGTCCACCGGCGGCGCGGTGCCGGTCGCCACCACCGCCAGGCCATGGGTGGCGGCCTCGACGAAGAGCTGGAAGGCGGCATGCTGCTGGCCGGCGTCGTAGTCCTGGCAGTCGTCCAGCAGCAGCAGGCTGGGCTGGGCCGGCAGCTCCCAGGGCAGCGCCTGGTCGGCGCCATACCAGCCGACCTGGGCGCCTGCGGCCTGCCAGGCCAGCGCCAGCGCGCGCAGGTAATGCGTCTTGCCACTGCCCGGGCCGCCCCACAGGAACACCGGCGGCGCACCGGGCGTCAGCGCCTGCAGATGTGCCAGGGCCGCGGCGTTCGCGCCGGGCAGGAGATTGTCAAAGCTGTACACGGGCTCGGGGCCCAGCGAGAGCGGAATCTGCTTCAAAGAGAACCAACCTTCGTCCCGCGGCCCGCCCAGATGGCGGCGCCGCAACCGGCCAGGATTCTAAGGGCGGCCCCGCCCCCACTCAGTGGAGCGGCGGCGTGTCGCGCGCCTGCAGCGCCCTGAGCTTGGCACCGATCTGCTCGGCGTCGCCGGCCTCGGGGCGCAGCTCCAGGTAGCGGCGCAGGTCCGCCAGCGCGCCGCGCCAATGGCCCAGCGCCTCCAGCACCAGGCCGCGGTCGCGCCATTCGGTGGCGTCGCTTGGCAACAACAGCAGCAGGCGCTGCTGCACCGCCAGCAGGCGCGGCCAGTCGCCTTCGCTGCGATGGATCTCCTTCAGGTTGCGCAGCATGCGCACCAGCACCTGGCGCGGCGTGGCGCTGCGCAGATAGCGCTCCAGCGGCGCGTCGCCGGTCTCCTCCCGGTAGGGCAGCAGGGCCCCCTCCAGCGCCTCGCGCGACAGCGATTGGCAGGTGAAGGGGTCCAGCACCACCTCGCCCTGCGGCAGGTGCAGCTTGATCAGGAAATGGCCGGGGAAGGCGATGCCATGGGCCTGCAGGCCGATCTGTGCGGCCAGCTCCAGGTAGATCACCGCCAGCGCGATCGGGATGCCGCGGCGCGTCGCCAGCACGCGGTGCACATAGCTGTTGCCGCGCTCGTAGTAGTCGTTGACATTGCCGGCGAAACCCAGCTCCTCGCTGAAGTAGCGGTTCAGCAGGCGCAGCCGGTGGCTGGGCGCGGCGTCGGCCGGCAGGCGCCGGCGCAGGCGCTGGGCCAACGCGTCGACCTCGTGCAGCACCGCCTGCACGTCCAGCTCGGGATGGTCGTCCTGCGCGATCGAGGCCGCCGCCTCCAGCAGGTTCAGGCCCTCGTCTTCGGCCACCAGGGTGGCGAAATATTCCAGGGCCGACGGGGCATGCAGGCGCAGCGAAGCGGTCATGCCCGGAGTCTAAGGCGAAGCTCAGGCTCTCCGCACGAACTGGCGCAGGCGCACGCCCGACAGGGCCAGCACGGCGAAATAGACCAGGGCCGAGCCGGCCAGGCTGCCCGCCATCAGCAGCGCGCGCCAGAGCTCCTGACTGCCCAGCGCGACCCAGTCGAAATGCCGCGCCAGCCCGTACTGCAGCGCGCCCATCGCGGCGCTGGCCAGCAGCACCCGCAGCGCGAAACCCAGCCAGCCGGGGGCCGGCCGGTAGCTGCCCTGGCGCTTCAGGCCGCGCAGCAGCCAGGCCGCGTTGACCAGGGCACCCAGGCCGATCGACAGCGCCAGCCCCGCCACGCCCAGCAGCGGCACCAGCAGCGCGTTCAGGATCTGGGTCAGCACCAGCACCGAGATCGCAATGCGCACCGGCGTGCGCATGTCCTGGCGCGCATAGAAGCCCGGCGCCAGCACCTTGATCGCCACCAGGCCCATCAGGCCAATGCCGTAGCCCATCACCGCCAGGCTGGTCTGGGCCACGTCCTGCGGCTGGAAGGCGCCGCGGTGATAGAGCACCGCCACCATCGGCTGGGCAAACAGCAGCAGCGCCACCGCACAGGGCAGTGCCAGCAGCACCACCATGCGCAGACCCCAGTCCAGCATCGCCGAATAGGCCTCGTCCTCGCCCTTGCCCTGGGCCGCGGCCAGTTGCGGCGTCAGCACCGCGCCCAGCGCCACGCCCAGCAGCGCGGTCGGGAATTCCATCAGCCGGTCGGCATAGGTCAGCCAGGAGGCCGCGCCCTCGGCCACGAAGATCGCGATCTGGGTATTGATCACCAGCGACAGCTGCGCCACGCCGACGCCCAGCAGCGCTGGCCCCATCGCGCCCAGCACCTGGCGCACCCCCTGGTGCCCCCAGGCCCGGCGCAGGCCGGACGGGCTCAGGCCCAGGCGCGGCAGCGCGCCGATGCGGCGCAGCGCCGGGATCTGCACCAGCAGCTGCAGCAGGCCGCCCAGCATCACGCCGATCGCCAGCGCATAGATCGGCTGCCAGCCCTGCGCACGCATCCAGGGCGCCAGCAGGAAGCCGCACCCGATCACCGACAGGTTCAGCAGCACCGGCGTCACCGCCGGCACGACGAAACGCTTCCAGGTATTCAGGATGCCCGCCGCCAGCGCCACCAGCGACATACAGCCGATATAGGGGAACATCCAGCGCGTCATCACGACGGCCGCCTCGCGCCCGTCGGCCGGCAGACCCGCGCCGAGCAGCCAGACCAGCAGCGGCGCGCCCACCACACCCAGCACGCAGGTCAGCAGCAGCGCCCACAGCAGCACGGTCGCGACCGCGTCGATCAGGGCATGGGTGGCCTCGTCGCCCTCGGCCGCACGGGTGCGCGCCAGCAGGGGCACGAAGGCCTGTGAGAAGGCGCCCTCGGCGAACAGGCGGCGCAGCATATTGGGAATGCGGAACGCGACCTGGAAGGCATCGGTCAGGGTCGAGGCGCCGAACAGGCCGGCCACCATCTGCTCCCGGATCAGGCCGGTGATGCGCGAGGCCAGGGTCAGCACGGAGATGGTGGAGGCGGCGCGCAGCAGGTTCATGCGGGGAAAATCGGGCAACGAGAGTAGGAGCCGGCACATTATGCGCGCGCCTTCCCTGCACATCATTGCCTTTGAAGTCACAAAAGTGCTACACTCGCCGTCTTTGCACCATCTGGGTAGACATACAACATGGCAAGCTCTTCCAAAGCCAAGAAGAAAACCGTCCGTCTGGCATCGGGCCGCAAGCGCGCCCGCCAGGACGTCAAGCTGAACGCCGCCAACACGGCGCTGCGCTCCAAATTCCGCACGGTCATCAAGAACGTGCAAAAGGCCGTGGTCGCTGGCGACAAGACCAAGGCTGCCGAACTGTTCAAGACCGCCCAGCCGGTGATCGATTCGGTCGCCGACAAGGGCATCTTCCACAAGAACAAGGCCGCTCGTCACAAGAGCCGCCTGTCCGCCAAGATCAAGGCGCTGGCCGCCTGAAAAACCAGATCCGGTGCAAAGAATGCAAAGGCCCGCTTCGGCGGGCCTTTCTCATTGGCGCCGGCAAAACCGGCCGCCTCCTCAGCGCAGGGCCGCCGGCCCCTGCGGCAGCAGCGAGGCCAGCACCGGCCGCCCCACCCCGGCCGCGGCGGCATGCATCTCCAGGGTGCGCAGCCAGTCATGAACCGCCTGCGCCACCCAAGGCGCGTCGTCCAGCACCAGGTCATGGCCGGCGCGGGTATGCAGACGCAGCGGCGCACCCCAGGCCCGGCTCAGCGCCTGCGAACAGCGCCAGTCCACCAGGCCGTCGTCCTGACTGCACAGCAGCAGCATCGGCACATGCGGCCGGCCGCGGCTGGCGCGGTAGCGCAACGCCGCCAGCAGCTGCCGGATGCCGTTGCGCAGCGCCACCGGATGCCGGCGCTGCAGCGCCACCCAGGATTCCAGCACCGCGCGCGGCTCGCTGACCATGTGCGAGGTCAGCTCCAGCACCCGCGCCTCGCGCCAGCGCACGCCCAGTCGCAGCAACGGCCCCAGGGCCAGCAGCTTCCAGTAGTTCAGCGGGCGCAGCCGGCGCAGCAGCGGGCTGTAGGGCCGCAGGCTGGTGTTGATCAGCACGGTGCCGGCCACCTCATCCGGATAGCGCATCGCCCATTCACAGGCCACCATGCCGCCGAGCGACATCGCCAGCACATGCACCGGCCCATGGCAGCCGCGCCGCACCAGCTCGTCGCGGCAGGCCTCGACCAGGTCCGGCACGCGGCTGGGACTGGCCTGGCGATACAGCGAGCCGTTGCCCGGCAGATCCAGGGTCATGACCCGTACGCCGGGCTGCTGCACGCCGAGTGTCTCGGCCAGCAGAGCCGGGAAGCTACCCCAATGCCCGCTCTCGCGCGTGAGGCCGCGCAGCAGCACCCAGGTCGGCACCCGATCCGTCAACGTTTTTCCCTGCTGCATGTAGCGGCGACACGGGGCGATCCGTATTCCAAGATGAATTGATGGAGGAGCGGGCAGGCACCAGCCATCGGCGGGCGAAACCCGCACAAATTACATCAAGTCATGTAAAGACCGGCAATGCCGGACTGTCCCTTATTGGGAGGACTCGGGCTTGTCCGGCAGCAGGCAGGCCTCGGCGACCTGCAGGCGGTTGTCGCGGGCGAAGTTCATCACGAAGTCCCAGGCCATCGGCTCGATGTTCTTCAGTTCCTCGTTGACGATCACGCATTTCACGCCGTTGATCACCGTCGGCACGCAGTAGGGCGAATAGCCGATATGGGCGCCGGGGCCGCTGCGCGCGCCGCCGGGGCGGAAACAGGACATGGCGCCGGCCAGGCGCTCGGCCCAGTCGCTGGGTCGGAAGGTCCGCCCCTCCAAGGTCAGGCCTTGGATGAAGACTTCGCGCGGTTTGGGGGGCAGACTCATGAAGCGGTGATGACAGGCCGCGTCGGGCGGCAAGACCGCTATTGTGCCCTGGATGTGTTGCGCCGCAGCACGCTCGCGGATGAAGTCCGAACAAGGCGCCGGTAGTTCTTGACAGCGGCGCAGTTCATCGACAGGTCGACCCTTAGAATCGACTTCCCCTGCCCCGTCCGGCGGCAGTTGCTTCCACCCTTGAATGGAAAGTTGATGAACGCCCCAGCTACCGTGCCCGTTGCCCCTTCCGAGCCCCATGTGATGCAGACCTATGGCCGACTGCCGATCGCGCTGTCGCATGGCCAGGGCTGCTGGGTTTGGGACGTCAACGGCCGACGATACCTGGACGGGCTGGGCGGCATCGCGGTGAACACCCTGGGCCATGGCCATCCCCGGCTGGTACCCGCGCTGCAGGATCAGATCGCCAAGCTGATCCACACCAGCAATTACTACCATGTGCCGCTGCAGGAGCAGCTCGCCGCCAAGCTGTGCGAGATCTCCGGCCTGGCGAACGCCTTCTTCTGCAACTCCGGCCTGGAAGCCAACGAGGCGGCGCTGAAGATCGCCCGCAAGTTCGGCCATGAGCGCGGCAATACCGCGCCGGAATGCATCGTCTTCGAGGGCGCCTTCCACGGCCGATCGATCGCGACCCTCTCCGCCACCGCCAATCCCAAGGTGCAGGCCGGCTTCGGCCCGCTGGTCGAGGGTTTCGTGCGCGTGCCTCTGAACGATCTGGCCGCGGTCGAGGCCGCGCTGAAGGCGCGCCCGAACATCACCGCGATCTTCCTGGAGACCATCCAGGGCGAGGGCGGCGTGAACCCGGCACGCATCGAGTTCCTGCAGGGCCTGCGCCGCCTGGCCGACCAACATGACGTGCTGCTGATGCTGGACGAGGTGCAATGCGGCATCGGCCGTACCGGCAAATGGTTCGCGCACCAATGGGCCGGCATCCAGCCGGACGTGATGCCGCTGGCCAAGGGCCTGGGCTCGGGCGTGCCGATCGGTGCCGTCGTCTGCGGCCCGCGCGCGGCCAAGCTGCTGCAGCCCGGCAACCATGGCACCACCTTCGGCGGCAACCCGCTGGCGATGCGTGCCGGCGTCGAGACGCTGAAGATCATGGAAGAGGACGGCCTGCTGGCCCATGCCGCCACGGTCGGCGCCGCGCTGAAGGCGGGCCTGGAGCGCGAGCTCGGCAGCCTGGCCGGCGTGGTCGAGATCCGCGGCCAGGGCCTGATGCTGGGCATCGAGCTGGACCGCCCCTGCGGCGTGCTGCTGGGCCAGGCCGCCGAGGCCGGCCTGATGATCAGCGTCACCGCCGACAAGGTGATCCGCCTGGTGCCGGCCCTGATCCTCAGCGAGGACGAAGCCGCGCAGATCGTCGCGATCCTGGCGCCGCTGGTGAAGGCCTTCTTGGCCCAAGCCAAGCCATGAAGCCCGGGGACAGCCTGATGCGCCACTACCTGCAGTTCAAGGATCTACGCGCCGAGGAGTACGCCCACCTGTTCGACCGCGCCGCCATCATCAAGCGCCGCTTCAAGAACTACGAGAAGTACCAGCCGCTGGCGGACCGCACCCTGGCGATGATCTTCGAGAAGGCCAGCACGCGCACCCGCGTCAGCTTCGAGGCCGGCATGTACCAGATGGGCGGCTCGGTGGTGCACCTGACCACCGGCGACAGCCAGCTGGGCCGCGCCGAGCCCATCGAGGACAGCGCGCGCGTGATCAGCCGCATGGTCGACATCGTGATGATCCGCACCTTCGAGCAGACCAAGATCGAGCGCTTCGCGGCCCATTCGCGCGTGCCGGTCATCAACGGCCTGACCAACGAGTACCACCCCTGCCAGATCCTCGCGGACCTGTTCACCTACATCGAGCAGCGTTGCATGGACCGGCGCGGCGCGATCGACATGGACGGGCTGAAGGGCCGCGTCGTGGCCTGGGTCGGCGACGGCAACAACATGGCCAACACCTGGCTGCAGGCGGCCGAGATCCTCGGCTTCACCGTGCATGTCAGCACCCCCAGCGGCTACGAGATCGACCCCGCGGTCGCCGGCGTCAAGAACGCCGGCTGCTACAAGGTCTTCAAGGACCCGCTGGAGGCCTGCCGCGGCGCCGACCTGGTCACCACCGATGTCTGGACCAGCATGGGCTACGAGGCCGAGAACGAGGCGCGCCGCAAGGCCTTCGCCGACTGGTGCGTCGACGCCGAGATGATGGCCGTCGCCAAGCCGGACGCCCTGTTCATGCACTGCCTGCCGGCACACCGCGGCGAGGAGGTCGCCGCCGATGTGATCGACGGGCCCCAGTCCGTCGTCTGGGATGAGGCGGAGAATCGGATGCACGTGCAGAAGGCACTCATGGAGTACCTTCTGCTCGGACGGATCGGCTGACAGCCGAGACGGCGGCCCGCGAGGGCCGGCATCCGATTCGGGGCGCACTCACTTTGCGCCAGCAAAGTGAAGCCGCGCCAGCGGCGGGTGCGCACCAAAACAGAATGCATGTGCAGAAGGCACTCATGGAGTACCTTCTGCTTGGTCGCATCGGCTAATTCGGCCTAGTCCCTCTTCGGCCGGATGCTCTCCGCCAGCGAGCCGGCCGGGTAGTAGCGCAGGAAGGTCTTCCACGCCAGCCCGCTCCTGGCGGCCTTCTCCAGCGCCGCCGTGAGCGCTTGGCGGTCCGCCTCGCCGACCGTGCTGCGCGAGATGTAGACCCCGCTGTCCACCCAGGGCAGTTCGTCGACCGGCTCGATGCGCAGCCGCTCCAGCATGGCGCGCAGCTTGGGCTCCTTCTGCAGCGCGCCGATCAGGATCGACGGCGCCATGATGGTCAGATCGGCCATGCCGGCCGACAGCATGCGCGCCACCGCCACCACATCGGCGTCCTGGGCCAGCCGTTCCTGCGCGCGCAGCTCCTGCGTCAGGGCCTGGTAGGGCTCGCCATAGTCGAAGCCGCGCACCACCGCGACGCGCAGCTCCTTGCGCTCGCGCAGATCGCGCAGGCTGCGCAGCGGCGCGCGCTGCGGCTCCTGGTTCAGCGAGATCAGCACCGCGCGCGCCTGCACCAGCGGCACGAAATGGCCCCATTCGTCGCGCCGGGCCGATTTGCTGGCCGGCAGCAGCAGATCCGCGCGGCCGGCCTCGAACAGTGCCTGCTGGCGCGCCCGCGGCACCACCGAGAACAGGAAACTGCAGCCCGGCAGGGCCGCGCGCAGGATGTCGGGATAGACGCCGCCAAAGCCCTCGTCGGACAGGGTAACGCTCAGGCCCAGCAGCGCCACCGGCACCTGCATCGCCCGCGAGCAGTCGGCGCGCGCGTCCGATGCGGCCGTGGCCGCCATCAAGGCCGCGCCCCACAGCGCCCAGCATCCCCGCCGCATCACTTCCAACACAAGCCTTGCTCCTCGAACGCGATCGCAGTCCAGCATAGCTCAGCTTCCCGTCAGCCCTGTGTAGCATGCTGACCTCATGATGCTTGCTTTGATCAGCGACCTGCACGCCAACCGCGAGGCGGTGGCGGCCGTGCTGGCCCATGCCCGCGCCCAGGGCTGCACGCAGTTCGCGCTGCTGGGCGATTTCGTCGGCTACGGCGGCGACCCCGCCTGGGTGGTGGACCGGGTGCGCGAACTGGTGGCCGAGGGCGCGATCGCGGTGATGGGCAACCATGACAGCGCGGTAGCCCACGGCGCGCTGCCGACCATGCGCGAGGACGCCCGTGCGGCGATCGCCTGGACCCGCGAGCACCTGGACGCCGCCCAGCTGCGCTTCCTGGCCGAGCTGCCGATGAGCGTCATGCGCGGCGACTGCCTGTTCGTGCATGCCAACGCCTTCGCGCCCGAGGGCTTCGAGTACATCCAGGGCCGGCTGGAGGCGATGCGCAGCCTGCAGGCGACCAGCGCCCGCTACACCTTCTGCGGCCATATGCATGAGCCGATGCTCTACCACCTCTCCGGCACCGGCAAGGCCGGTGACTTCTGCCCGGTGCCCGGCGTCGCGATCCCGCTGCTGAGCCATCGCCAGTGGCTCGCGATCCCCGGCTCCTGCGGCCAGCCGCGCGACGGCAACCCGGCCGCCTGCTACGCCACCTTCGACACCGACAGCGGCGCCCTCGCCTTCCAGCGCGTGCCCTACGACGTCGACGCCGCGGCCGCACGCATCCTGGCCGGCGGCCTGCCGGCGGCGATCGCGCAGCGCCTGGCGGCCCGCCTGGCGCGCGGCGAGTGAGCCCGCCCCCAATGAGCGCCGGCCCGGCCAGCACGCAAGACCTGCCCCCGCCCGGTCCGCTGACGCCGGGCCTGGTGCTGGACGGCTTCCGCCTGGAGGAGCGCCTGCACCAGGGCGGCATGGCGAACCTCTGGCGCGTCAGCCGCATCGAGCCGCGGCCGGACGAGCCACCGCTGATCATGAAGGTGCCGCGCATCAAGGGCGGCGAGGATCCGGCCACCATCGTCGGCTTCGAGGTCGAGCAGATGCTGATGCCGGCGCTGAAGGGCCCGCATGTGCCGCGCTTCATCGCGCGCGGCGACTGGACGCGCCAGGCCTATATCGTGATGGAGCGCATCGAGGGCAGCTCGCTGCGCCCGCGCCTGGACGAGGCGCCACTGCCCGTCGAGGAGGTGGCGCAGATCGGCATCCAGGTCGCGACCGCGCTGCATGCGCTGCACCACCAGCATGTGGTGCACCTGGATATCAAGCCCAGCAACATCATGTTCCGGCCCGACGGCAGCGCGGTGCTGGTCGACTTCGGCCTATCGCGCCATGGCCAGTTGCCGGACCTGCTGGAGGAGGAGTTCGAGCTGCCGATGGGCACCGGCCCCTATATGTCGCCGGAGCAGGTGCAGTTCGTGCGCAACGACCCGCGCAGCGACCTGTTCGCGCTGGGCGTGATGCTCTACCACCTGGCCACCGGCGAGCGCCCCTTCGGCCAGCCCAGCTCGGTGCGCGGGCTGCGCCGGCGGCTCTATATCGAGCCGATCCCGCCGCGCGCGCTGCGGCCCGAGCTGCCGCCCTGGCTGCAGGAGATCATCCTGCATTGCCTGGAGGTCAAGCCCGAGCGCCGCTACCAGAGCGCCGCCCAGCTGGCGCTGGACCTGCAGCGCCCACAATGCATGGCGCTGAGCGCGCGCGCCCACAAGCTGCAGCGCAGCGGCCTGCTGACCGCCTTCAAGCGCTGGTTCTTCGCGCTGGGCAGCGAGCCGCGGCGCGAGGCCACGGTGGACGAGCAGCTGTCGCGTAGCCCCATCATCATGGCCGCGGTCGACACCCAGTCCGCCACGCCGGCCCTGCTGGAGCGGCTGCAGGAGGCCGCGCGCCGCCTGGTGCAGGCCGAGCCCGGCGCGCGCCTGGCCTGCGTCAGCGTGATGAAGACCGCGCGCATCGGCATGGACGAGCTGACCGACAGCGACGGCCGCAGCCTGCATGTGAAGCAGCTGATCGCGCTCAAGCATTGGGCGCGGCCGATCTGCCGCGCGCTGGCGCTGGAGGACGCGCGGCTGACCTTCCATGTGCTGGAGGCACCGGACACCGCTCAGGCCCTGATCGAGTTCGCGGCCAAGGCCGGGGTCGACCATATCGTGATGGGCGCCCGCGCCAACTCGGCGCTGCGGCGCTATCTCGGATCCGTCTCGGCCGAGGTGGTGGCCGAGGCCGAATGCAGCGTCACCGTGGTGCGCGCGCCGGCCTGAGCGCGGCGGCGACACTTACACTGGCGGCGCCATCATGAGTTTCCAAGCCTCCAACCCCTGCATCGAATGCGGCGCCTGCTGCGCCAGCTTTCGCGTCGACTTCGCGCGCGCCGAGCTGCTCAGCGAGGGCGGCTGCGTGCCGGACGGCCTGACGGTGGAGCTGACCGACACCCTGGTGCGCATGCGCGGCACCGACCATGCGCGCCCGCGCTGCGCCGCGCTGACCGGCCAGGTCGGCGTCAAGGCCGGCTGCGGCATCTATGAATGGCGCCCCTCACCCTGCCGCGAATTCGGCCTGCGCGCGCCGCTGGGCCTGGGCGACGAGGCCTGCAGCCGGGCCCGCGCCCGGCATGGGCTCCCCCCTCTGTAGCGATCAACCCGGCCGGCGGTCGCTGACGCGCACGGTGCTGCTGCGGATGCTCTCCAGCTTGGCCGCATAGCGCTGGCGGTCCTTGACCGTCGTGCTGTTGTCGCGCGCC
Source organism: Roseateles sp. DAIF2 (assembly GCF_015624425.1). Lineage (NCBI taxonomy): Bacteria > Pseudomonadati > Pseudomonadota > Betaproteobacteria > Burkholderiales > Sphaerotilaceae > Roseateles > Roseateles sp. DAIF2. The sequence continues at coordinate 3,798,332 of NZ_CP049919.1, forward strand.
AGCGCCAGGTGCTTGCGCACCTCGCCCATTTCGCCCAGGCCGTAGTTGGCCAGGGCCAGCCAGAAATGGAACTCATGGTAGTAGGCCGAGCGCTCGATCTCGCGGGTGAACAGGCGCTTGGCCTCCTGGAACTCGCCGCGCTTCATCGCCAGGATGCCCTGGTCGTAGAACTTGAACGGCGGGTCCGGCTGCAGGTCGCGCAGCTTGGCCGCCAGCAGCTCGGCCTCGGCGCCACGGCCGCGGTCGCGCAGCACCAGCACCAGGTTGGACAGGGTCTGCGCATTGCCCGGCTCCTGCGCCATCACGTTGCGGAACACCTGCTCGGCAAACTCGGCCCGGCCGGCGCGGCGATACACCACGCCCAGGGTGTTGTACGCCGCCATGAAGCGCGGATCCTTGGCCACCGCGGCGCGCGCCCACCAGTAGGCCGCATCGGTATGGCCCAGCTGCAATTCCTCCGCCGCGCGGTTGTTCAGGAACATCGCCACCACCGTGTGCTCCTCGATCACCCGGCTGCGCTGGCCGCGCAGCTGTTCGGGCGGGAGGAAGTCGATCGTCAGCAGCTCGGACTCGAACACGCGGCCGGCCGCATGCTCCATCATCGGCCGGCCCAGGCTCAGGTTCACATGGCCGGACAGCACATAGAGGTCGCCGCTGCGGCTCCACAGATCCTCGACATAGACGCTGTTGAAGCGCACCGGCAGGTTCATCGCCTTCGCGAAGGCCGAGGTCATCAGCACCAGCGACAGGCAGTTGCCGCGCCGCGCGCCGAAGGCCTCGGCCGCGTTGCGCGTGACGGCGGCGTCGTACTCCAGCTGCAGCATGCTCTTGTTGTAGAGCGCGTCCAGCAGGCCCTGGCGGCCGCCCTTGCTGCGCGCATGCTGGGCGATCTCGCGCTCCAGATAGGCCTGCATCTCCGGCGTCAGCGCGAACACCGCGTCGGCCTGCTCGGGCCGGGCCTCGGGCCGGAACAACTCGTCATGGAACAGGACGGACGGCTCCGGTTCCTGCTGCTGCGGCACCTGGGTGGCGCAGCCGCTCAGCAGGCCGGCCAGGACCAGGGCCAGCAGGGTCAGTGAGGACTTTCTCATGAGGCACCTCCGGGTGCGGTGATCTATTTGTTTAGGTCTTGTCTCCTGAGGGAGAAGCTAGCACCGAAAGCGCCCGCCGGCCAGTCCCGTCGGGGATGCCTCCCCTCGGCTCGGGGCCTGGGAGATCAGGCCAGCAGTTGGCGCTCCAGCAGGCGCGCGACATGGATCGCCTCGCGGCCCGCGCCGTCCTGGATCTGGTGCCGGCAGCTGGTGCCGTCGGCCACGACGATGGCGTCGGGCTGGGCGCGGATCGCCGGCAGCAGGCTCAGCTCGGCCATCTGCATCGAGACCCGGTAATGCTTCGCCTCGTAGCCGAAGCTGCCCGCCATGCCGCAGCAGCTGCTCTCGATCAGCGCGGGCTCGGCGCCCGGGATCAGCTTCAGCACCTCCAGCACCGGCGCCACCGCGCCGAAGGCCTTCTGGTGGCAATGGCCGTGCAAGAGAATCGGTGCCTCGGCGGGCTTCAGCCGGGGCGCAAAGCGGCCGGCCTTGGCCTCGCGGGCCAGGAATTCCTCGAACAGCAGGGCCTGCTGGGCCACCCGCTCGGCCGGCTCGCCCAGGCCCAGCACCAGGGCCTCGTCGCGCAGGGTCAGGAGGCAGGACGGCTCCAGGCCGACGATCGCCACGCCGGCCTCGGCCAGCGGCAGCGCCGCATCGACCAGCGCGCGCAGCTTGGCCCGCGCCGCGTCGACCTGGCCGCTGACCAGATGGGTGCGGCCGCAGCAGTGATGGCCGCCATCCTTATCCTTGCGCAGCAGGTGCAGGGTGTAGCCGGCGGCCTTCAGCACGCGTGCGGCGGCCAGCGCGTTCTCCGTCTCGAAGCTGCCGTTGAAGGTGTCGACGAAGAGCACGGCCGCCTTCGGCGCCGCGGCCAGGGTGGTCGGCAGATCCGAGAACAGCGCGGCGTCCCCCGCATGCCGGGCGAAGAAGCTGTCGGCCCGCCAGCGCGGCAGGCTGCGCTTGGCCGAAAAACCCAGCGCCCATTCCATCAGCGCCGGCGCACGCAGATTGAACAGCCAGGGCAGGCGCGCGCCCCAGCGCGCATAGTCGGGCAGCGCGGCGACCAGCTTGTCCTTCAGGGTCCAGCCATGGCGCTGCTTGTAATGCGCCGTGAACTCGATCTTCATGCGCGCCATGTCCACGCCGGTCGGGCAGTCGCGCTTGCATCCCTTGCAGCCGACGCAGAGCTCCATCGTTTCTGCCATCGCCTCGCTGGTGAAGGCGCCCTCGCCCAACTGACCGGAAAGTGCCAGGCGCAGGGTGTTGGCGCGGCCGCGGGTCAGGTGCTGCTCGTCGCGGGTGACGCGGTAGCTGGGGCACATGGTGCCGGCGTCGAACTTGCGGCAATGGCCGTTGTTGTTGCACATCTCGACCGCCTTGGCGAAGCCGCCGGTCGTGTCGCCGCCTGTGCCGGGCGCGGTGGTCTGCTCGGTGACCGGGTCGTTCTGCACATCCCAGGCCGACCAGTCCAGCACCGGCTGCAGCGCGATGGTGCGGTAGGGCCTGGGCGCCGAGGCCGGCGGGAAGCGGAACAGCGCGCCATCGTCCATCTTCGGCGGGTCGATGATGCGGTTCGGCGCGAACAGGTTCAGCGGGTCCAGCTCCTGCTTGATCGCGCGCAGCGCCTCGTTGAGCCTGGGCCCGAACTGCCATTGCACCCATTCGCCGCGGCACAACCCGTCGCCATGCTCGCCGCTGTAGGCGCCCTTGTACTTGCGCACCAGGGCCGAAGCCTCCTCGGCGATCGCACGCATCTTGGCCGCACCGTCGCGCCGCATGTCCAGGATCGGCCGCACATGCAGGGTCCCGACCGAGGCATGGGCATACCAGGTGCCGCGGCTGCCATGCTTGGCAAACACCTCGGTCAGCGCGTCGGTGTACTCGGCCAGATGGGCCAGCGGCACCGCGCAGTCCTCGATGAAGGAAACCGGCTTGCCGTCGCCCTTCAGGCTCATCATGATGTTGAGCCCGGCCTTGCGCACCTCCCAGAGGTTCTTCTGCGGCGATTCATGGGGCATCTCGACCACCGTGCCCGGCAGGCCCAGGTCGCCCATCAGCGCCATCAAGTCGGCCAGCCGCTTCAGCAGCGGCCCCTTCTCGGCGCCGGAGAACTCCACCAGCAGGATCGCCGCCGGGCGGCCGATCAGCGCGGTCTCGATCGTCGGCTTGAAGGCCGGGTTGGCCAGGCTCAGCTCGATCATCGTGCGGTCGACCAGCTCCACCGCGCTGGGGCCGAGCTTGACAATGTGCTGGGCCGCGTCCATCGCCGCGTGGAAGCTCTCGAAGTTGACGACGCCCAGCACCTTGGCGCGCGGCAGCTCCGCGAGCTGCAGGGTCAGGCTGCGCGTATAGGCCAAGGTGCCCTCGGAGCCGATCAGCAGATGCGCCAGATTCACGCTGCCGTCCGTGGTGTAGGGCCGCTCGTTCTGGCAGTCGAAGATATCCAGGTTGTAGCCGGCCACCCGGCGCAGCACCTTGGGCCAATGCGCGCGCAGTTCCTCGCGATGCGATTCGGCCAGGCCGCGCACGAAGTCCGCGATGCCGGCCGCGCGCCCGGCAAGACCCGACACCGGCCCGAACTCCAGCAGCTCGCCGCTGGACAGCCAGGCGCTGGCGCCGACGACGTTGTGCACCATATTGCCGTAGGCGATCGAGCGCGAACCGCAGCTGTTGTTGCCGGCCATGCCGCCCAGGGTCGCCTGCGCGCTGGTCGAGACGTCGACCGGATACCAGAGCCCATGTTTCCTCAGCTGCGCATTCAGATGGTCCAGCACCAGGCCCGGCTCGACGGTGGCGCGGCGCTGCGCCAGGTCGACGTCCAGCACGCGGCGGAAATGCTTACTGTTGTCGATCACCAGGGCCGCGCCGACGGTCTGGCCGCACTGGCTGGTGCCGCCGCCGCGCGCCAGCACCGGCACCTTCAGATCGCGCGCGATGTCGATGGCCAGCGCGATGTCGCGCTCCTGCGTGGGCACGAACACGCCCACCGGCATCTGCTGGTAGATCGAGGCGTCGGTGGCATAGCGCCCGCGCGAGCCGGCGTCGAAGCGCACCTCGCCTTCGGTCTCGGCGCGCAGGCGGCTTTCCAGCAGCACGCTGGTATCGGTGGCTTTGAGCATGGAAATCAGCCTTGCCTGGCGTTCGGATAGATCTCGCCGGCGCGCATCAGCGCCAGCACCGTGTCGCGCTTGGCCTGCACATGGGCGATCAGGATCGCGCGCAGCCGCGCGCCATCGCGAGCGCCCAGCGCCTCGACCATCTGCTCATGCTCGGCCAGCGCGCGGGCCCATTTGGCCTCGTCCTGGTTGGTGCGAAAGCGCAGCGACTGCACCCGCGCATTCAGCCGCGCGTAGGTCTGGGCCAGCACCGGATTGCCGGCCGCGGCATTGATGGCCGAATGGATCTGCGCGTTGAGCCGGTAGTAGCCGGAGAGGTCGCGCCGCGCATGGCAGGCCATCATCTCGTAATGCAGCGCGCGCAGCTCGGCGATGTCGGCATCGGTGATGCGCTCGGCCGCCAACGCGCCGGACAGGCCTTCCAGCTCGGCCAGCAGCTCGAACAGATGCCGCACATCGTCCTCCGACAGCTTCACCGCCACCGCGCCGCGATTCGGCAGCAGGTCCACCAGCCCCTCGGCCGCCAGCAGCTTGATCGCCTCGCGCAGCGGCGTGCGCGAGGAGATGTGCAGCTGCTCGCACAGCTCGCGCTCGTTGAGCTTGGCACCCGGCGCGATGCGCCCCTCCACCAGCAGGGTGCGCAGCCGCGCGGCCACCTGCTCATGCTGGGCCAGGCGGGACATTTCGACGATCTCGGCACTCATCGGTACAACTCCTTGTGTGACAGTTTTGCATGCAAAATACCTCGAGTAAATCGCTTGATTCACAGGGTTATCCAGCAGAGCAATCCGAGTTTTGCATGCAAAACTCGGTCGAGAACGCAGCAAGCCACGGAGTTTTTGCCATGTCCCTGAAGCTCGACTTCCACCCCACCGGCCGGCATTTCCTGCAGATCCCCGGCCCCAGCCCGGTGCCGGACCGCATCCTGCGTGCGATGAGCCTGCCCACCATCGACCACCGCGGTCCCGAGTTCGGCGCCCTGGGTCGGCGCCTGCTGGCCGAGATCCGGCCGCTGTTCAAGACGCAGCAGCCGGTCGTGATCTATCCCGGCTCCGGCACCGGCGCCTGGGAAGCCGCGCTGGCCAATGTGCTGAGCCCCGGCGATGCGGTGCTGATGTACGAGACCGGCCATTTCGCCGCGCTGTGGGCCAAGCTGGCGACCCGCCTGGGCCTGCAGCCCGAGATCCTGACCTGGGCCGGCGAGGACGAGCATCTGCCGCATGCGCCCGGCTGGCGTCGCGGCGTGCAGGCCGAGCTGATCGAGGCGCGGCTGAAGAAGGACACCGAGAAGAAGATCAAGGCCGTCTGCGTCGTGCACAACGAGACCTCGACCGGCGTCACCTCCGACATCGCCGCGGTGCGCCGCGCGATCGATGCGGCCGGCCATCCGGCCCTGCTGCTGGTCGACACGATCTCGGGCCTGGGCAGCGCCGACTACCGCCATGACGAATGGGGCGTCGATGTCACGATCAGCGGCTCGCAGAAGGGCCTGATGATGCCGCCCGGCATCGGCTTCAACGTGCCCTCGGCGCGCGCGATCGAGGCCTCGAATAGCGCCAAGCTGCCCAAGGCCTACTGGGCCTGGGACGAGATGCTGGAGATGAACAAGGACGGTTACTGGCCCAGCACGCCCAACACCAACCTGCTCTACGGTCTCTCGGAGGCGCTGGCCATGCTGCGCGAGGAGGGGCTGGACGCGGTGTTCGCGCGCCACCAGCGCTGGGCCGCCGGCGTGCGCGCCGCGGTCAACGCCTGGGGCCTGCCCATCCAGTGCGCCGACCCGGCGGTCTATTCGCCGGTGCTGACCGGCGTGATCATGCCGGTCGGCGTCGATGCCGACGCGGTGCGCAAGCTGATCTACGAGCGCTTCGACCTCTCGCTGGGCACCGGCCTGGGCAAGCTGAAGGGCCGCATGTTCCGCATCGGCCATCTCGGCGACAGCAACGACCTGACCCTGGTCGCCACCCTGGCCGGCTGCGAGATGGGCCTGCGGCTGGCCGGCGTCAAGCTCAAGGACAGCGGCCTGCCGGCGGCGATGGCGTTTTTCGCCGAACATCCGGTCCCCGCATTGAAGACCAAGGATTGAGATTTGGACCCGCATGATTTGGCGCGCCGGCTGGCCGCCGCCTGGGACAGCGCCCCGATCACCCTGCCGGCGGCGTTGCTGCCTCCCGACGCCGGCGCCGCCCATGCCGCGCAACACCTGACCCTGGCCGAGCGCGGCTGGCGCCTGGGCGCCTGGAAGGTCGGCGCCAAGACGGCCGACGGCCCGGCCCAGGGCGCGCCGCTGCCGCCGGCGTTGCCCAGCCCGGCCAGCCTGCCTTATGCGCGGCGTGACCGCTTCATCGGCCTGGAGCTGGAGATCGCCTTTCGCATCGGTCGGCGCTTCGAGGCGCGCGCGACGCCCTACACGCAGGACGAGGTGCTGGCTGGTGTCGACGGGGTCTGCGCCGCGATCGAGCTGGTGGCCAGCCGCCAGGCCCTGGGCGCCGAGCCGCTGAGCGCCTGGGCCCAGCTGGCCGATCTGCAGAACCATGGCGCGCTGATCGCCGGCGCCTGCGTCCCCTATGACCCCGCCCTGCCCTTCGCGGCGCCGGCGCTGAGCTGGCAGTTCGAGGGTCGCGACATCGCACCGCCCCAACCGGCCAACCCGGCCGGCGATCCGCGCCGCCTGCTGGCCTGGGTCGTCAACCACAGCCTCGCGCAGGGCGTGCCGGTCGAGCCCGGCGTCCTGATCACCACCGGTACCTACACCGGCGCCGTGCTGCCCGAAGGCCCCGGCAGCGCCATCGGCCGCATCGCCGGCCTGCCACCCGTCCAGTTGATCCTGATGTAGTAGCAGTTCCATTCGCCACACCACCACAGAGGAGACAAGCGCATGACGACCCACAAGATCAGAAGAAGGAGCGTGATCCAGGCCGCAGGGGCCGCGGCGGCCGCCGGCCTGCTGGGCTCGGCGCCGCGCGCGGCGCTGGCGCAGGACTGGCCGAGCGGCCCGGTGCGCATCATCGTCGGCTTCCCGCCCGGTGGTGGCACCGATGCGCTGGCCCGGGTCGTCGGGCAGAAGCTGTCGGTGATGTGGAACCAGCAGGTGCTGATCGAGAACAAGGCCGGCGTCGCCGGCGTGCTGGCGGCCGAATACGTGGCCCAGCAGCCGGCCGATGGCAGCGTGCTGCTGATGGCCCATATCAACAGCCATGCGCTGGCGCCCAGCCTGCAGCCCAAGCTGCGCTACAGCATCGAGCGCGACTTCACACCCATCGTGCTGGTCGGCGTCACGCCCAATCTGCTGATCGCGCAGGCCGGCGCCCCGGCCAAAAACGTCAAGGACATCGTCGCCCAGTGCAAGGCCGAACCCGGCAAGATCAGCTTCGGCTCGGCCGGCCAGGGCTCGGCCCAGCATCTGGCGCTGGAGATGTTCAAGCAGCAGGCCAAGGTCGATGCGCTGCACATCCCCTACAAGGGCAGCGCCCCGGCGCTGACCGACCTGATGGGCGGCCAGATCCAGTATGTGTTCGAGACCATGACCGCCGCGACGCCGCATGTGAAGGGCGGCAAGGTGGTGGCGATCGCGCAGACGCGCACCAAGCGCGCCAAGAGCTACCCCAATGTGCCGACCATGGCCGAGCAGGGCTTCCCCGGCTTCGAGGCCACCACCTGGTACGGTCTGGCCGGCCCCGGCAAGCTGCCGCCGGCCGTGGTGCAGAAGATCAACCGCGACGTCAACACCGTGCTGGCGATGCCCGATGTGCAGGAAAAGCTGGACCAGTACGGCGCCGAGGACGGCGGCGGCTCGGCCGACAAGTTCAAGCGCTTCATCGAGAGCGAGACCGCCAAATGGGCCAAGGTCGTGAAGGACGGCAAGGTCACGGTCGACAGCTGAGGCCCGACCTGGAGCCGGGACTCTAAAGACGGGTTTGCCCCGCGCCGCATGCCGGGGCGGCAGGCCTAGACTGCCGCCATGCTGAACCCCATCGTCTACGCGGTCCCGGTCTTCCTGCTGCTGATGCTGCTGGAGTTCGCCTGGAGCCGGCGGCGCGGCGAGACCGTCTACCGCGCGGCCGACACCGTCTCCAGCCTGTCGCTGGGCATCATCAGCCAGTTGGTCGCGGTCTTCACCCAGCTGCTGATGCTGGGCATCTACGGCTGGCTGTGGCAGCACGCCGCGCTGCTGCCCGAATGGTCGCTCGGCTCGCCCTGGGCCTGGGCCGGCGCGCTGCTGATCTACGACTTCCTCTACTACTGGAAGCACCGGCTGGGCCATGAGGTCGCGGTCCTGTGGGCCGCCCATGTGGTGCACCACAGCAGCGAGGAATACAACCTCAGCACCGCGCTGCGCCAGACCGGCAGCGACTTTCTGCTCGGCTGGGTGTTCTACCTGCCGATGGCCCTCTTGGGCGTGCCGCCGCTGATGTTCGTCGTCGTCGGCCTGATCGACCTGCTCTACCAGTTCTGGGTCCACACCCGCCTGGTCGGCAGGCTGGGCTGGTTCGACCGCGTCTTCGTCTCGCCCTCCAACCACCGCGTGCACCATGGCCAGAACGACTACTGCCTGGACCGCAACTACGGCGGCATCCTGATCCTGTGGGACCGGCTGTTCGGCAGCTTCGTCGAGGAGCGCGACGGCGAGCCCATCGTCTACGGCGTGCGGGGCCAGCTGAAGAGCTGGAACCCCTGGACCGCGAACCTGCGCAGCTACGCCGACCTCTGGCGCGACGCCCGGCTGGCCGACAACTGGGCGGACCGGCTGACGATCTGGTGGCGCTCGCCCAACTGGCGTCCGGCCGCGGCGCTGCGCGCGCTGCCCAAGCCGCGGCCCGACCTGAGCCGCTTCCAGCGCTATGCACCGGCGCTGGCCCCGGGCATGGCCGCCTATGGCCTGCTGCAGCTCGGCCCGCTGCTGCTGCTGGGCGTCTATTTCCTCGCGGTGCAGCCGCGGCTGGCGCCGCCGCTCGCGCTGGGCGCGGCCCTGGCCCTGCTGCTGCAGCTGGTGCTGCTGAGCCGCCTGCTGGAGGGCAACAGCCGCCTGGGCGAGGGCCTGCGCCTGCTGGCGCTGGGCGCCTGGGCCGGCGCGCAGCTCTGGCGGGGTCAGGCCTTGCTCGGCGCCGGCCCCTGGCTGTGGGTGCTGTGCCTGGCGGCCGCGCTGGCCGGCCTGCTCTGGCTGGCCCGGCCAAGTAGCGCGGCGGGCCAGACCGGCCGCGCGCTTCCGTAGAATTTGCCCTCCGTCGCGATTTGCCGCGCCCCGACGCGCGCCTGCCCCAAGATGACCTCCGCCCCCTCGCCGCTCACCATCGTCCATGTGGTCTTCTCCTCGCGCGTCGCCGGCGGGGAGCGCCATTGCCTGGACCTGGCCGAGGCCCAGGCCGCGCTGGGACACAAGGTGCATGTGGTCGGCCCGCGCCGCTCGGCCCTGGCCGGCGCGGTCGCGCCGGGCGTGCGGTACCACGGCCTGGCCCTGCCGCTGCTGCGCGGCTGGCGGCTTCGCCGGGTCGTGCGCCGGCTCGGCGCCCAGGTCTGCCATGCGCATCTGGGCCCGGCCTGCAAGGCGACCGCGACCCTCGGCCCCGAGGTGGCCCGCGTCGGCACCCTGCATGTGGGCTACAAGGAACATCACCACGCCAAGCTGGACGGCGTGATCTGCGTCAACCAGGCCCAGCGGCAGCGCCTGAGCGCCTACCGCGGGCGCCACCGCGTCGTCTACAACTGGGCCCCCGAGCCCACCCAGGCCTCACAAGCCAGCGGCCCGGGCCTGCGCCAGGAGCTGGGCCTGCGGCCGGAGCAGTTGCTGGTCGGCTCGGTCGGCCGCCTGCATCCGGCCAAGGGCTTCGACCTGCTGATGCTCGCCTTCTCGGCCCAGGCGCCGGCGGACGCGGTGCTGGCCATCCTGGGCGAGGGCAAGCAGCGCGAGGAGCTGGAGCCGCTGGCCGCGGCCGATCCGCGCATCCGCCTGCTGGGCTTTCGCACCGATGTCGACGCGGCGCTGCGCTCGCTGGACCTGTTCGTCTCGGCCTCGCGCGAGGAAGCCTTCCCGCTGGCCATCCTGGAGGCGATGCGCGCCGGCGTGCCGGTGATCTCGACCCAGACCCAGGGCCCGACCGAGATGCTGGACCAGCAGCCCGCGACCCTGGTGCCGATCGAGGATGTCGAGGCCCTGGGCCGCGCGATCCGCGAGCAGCTCGAGCGCATCCGCGCGGTGCCGCGCGAGCAGCGCCGGCCGGTGGCCTATGAGCTCTCGCGCTACGACCGCCGGCAGTCGGTCGCGCAGATCCTGGACTTCTACCGCGAGCTGATCGACCTGACGAACGGCGGGAGCAGCCACCATGTTTAAGCGCCCCCGCACCGATTTCTGGGCGGTCGGCATCGTGCCGGCGCCGATCGAGACGATCGACGCGCAGCGCCTGCGCGCGCTGCGCGAGCGCATCACCTGGCTGCCCGATGCTGGGCCCTGGCGCTACCTGGCCGACCCCTTCGCGCTGCGCCGCGGCGATGCGCTGCATGTCTTCGTCGAGGCCTTCGACTACCGCACCAAGCATGGCACGATCGAGCGCCACGAGCTCGATGCCGCGACCCTGCAGTGGCGCGGCGCCCGCACCGTGCTGGCGCGCCCCTTCCACCTCTCCTACCCGATGGTGTTCGAGCATCAGGGCGAGACCTTCATGATGCCGGAGAGCAACCAGGCCGGCGAGGTCGCGCTGTACCGCGCGACCGACGCCAGCCTGGACCGCTGGCAGCGCGCGCATGTGCTGCTGGGCGGCCTGCCGGTGGCCGACGCCTCGGTGCTGGAGCATGAGGGCCGCTGGTGGATGTTCTTCGCGCTGGTGGGCCCGGGCGGGCGCGACCGCCGCGAGCTGCATCTGGCCCATGCGCCGGCGCTGACCGGCCCCTGGCAGTTCCATCACCGCAACCCGGTGCATATCAACCTGGGCGGCGCGCGCCCCGCGGGCCAGCCCTTCGTCGGCGCGGACGGTCGCGTGCATGTGCCGGTGCAGGACTCCAGCGCCGGCTACGGCAGCGCGCTGCGCCTGCTGCGCTTCGAGCGCCTGGCGGTCGACGCGGTGGAGTGCGCGCTGCTGCCGCTGCGCCTGACCGGCGACCTGGTGTCCGACGACCATGTCGCCGGCCTGCACACCCTGTCCGGCTGCGGGCCGCTGAGCCTGATCGACGTCAAGCGGATCGACCGCTCGCGCAGCAAGCAATGGCTGGACCTGAAGCGCCGCCTGCGCCGGCTGGTGGGGCGCCCGCGCGCGCTGCCGACGATCTAGGCCCGGTCCTGTTCCAGCGCCAGCGCCGCGCCGCCCAGCGCGACCAGGGTGTCGAGGATCAGCAGGGTCGGGATCGGCGCCAGATAGCTGCCGAAGCGCCCCTTGGCCTCGAAGCGCTCGCGAAAGCGGCTCCTGAAGAAATACTCGCCCAGGCGCGGCACGATGCCGCCGCCGATATAGACGCCGCCGCGCGCGCCCAGGGTCAGCGCCACATTGCCGGCAAAGCCGCCCAGCAGCGCGCAGAAGCTGTCCAGGGTGCGCTCGGCCACCGCGTCCCCGCCGCCCAGCCCGGCCTCGACGATCGCGGCGGCGGTGAGCGGCGCCTGCGCCCGGCCCAGCACCGCGGCCACCGCCTCATGCAGCAGCGGCAGGCCCATGCCCGACAGCAGGCGCTCGGCCGAGACATGCGGGTAGCGCTGCCGGCGCACAAAGCCCAGCAGCGCCTCCTCGAAATCGTCCATCGCCGCCAGGGTCATGTGCCCGCCCTCGCCCGGCAGCGCCAGCCAGCCGGCGCCGGCCCGGGTCACGCCCGCCACGCCCAGCCCGGTGCCGGGGCCGATCACCGCCAGGGTGCCGGCCGGCCGCGCCGGGGGCGCCGCGCCGTCCCAGGCGCGCAGCTGCGGCGCCTGCAGCCGCGGCAGGGCCAAGGCCAGGGCCTCGAAGTCGTTCAGCAGCAACAGGCGCTCCAGCCCCAGCATCGCCCGCAGCTCCGCGCGGGAAAAGCGCCAATGGCTGTTGGTCATCTCGACCCGGTCGCCGTCCACCACCGTGGCCAGCGCGAACGCGGCGCGGCGCGGCGCGGCATAACGCTCGCCCAGCGCCGGGCGCAGCAGCGCCAGATAGGCCAGCACCGCTTCGGCCGGGCCGGCATGCGCGGCCACCGGCAGGGTGTGCACCTGCTCGACGCTCGAGCCGCCCGGCGCCACCCAACCGAAGCGGGCATTGGTGCCGCCGATATCGGCCACCAGACCGGCCGGGGAATGGAGGCTCTGCATGATCGGTGCTCGCGAGGGTCAGGTCTTGAGGAGGATCGCGGCGAAGCCGCTGCCGCCGACTCTAACCTCATTCCTGCCCCGTCAGCCCCAGGCCGCGAACACCTCCTCGGCCAGGCCGAAGGCGGTGCTGGCACCGGTGCCGCTGGTGACGGTGACGACGCGCGTCGCCGCATCCGGCGCCAGCGCGAGGCAGGGCACCTGGGGCGAGGAGGGATAGGTCCCCACCCAGCGCTCCAGCACCTCGCAATGCTCCAGGTGCAACGCCTCGCGCAGATGGCGCAGGATCAGCGCGTCGACCGCCTCCGAGGCGAAGGGCGGCAGCACCGGCCCGTAATGGTGCGAATCGCCGACCACCAGGCTGCCGTCGGCGCTCTGCACGACGATCAGGTGGATGCCATGGTCCAGGCTCTCGCCCTCCTCGGCCCGCAGCCGCGCGCGCAGCGCCTGAGCCTCGGGCAGGGCCGCATAGCCCTCGTAGCGCACCAGGCTCAGGTCGCCCATCACCGCGCCGGCCAACCGGAATCCCGGCTGCGGCCGCACGCGCAGCATCTGCAGCTGGCACAGGTGCAGTCCATGCGGCGCCCACAGCGGCGCGAACAGGCCGTTCAGCTCCGCGCCGCCGCAGACCACGACCCGCTCGGCCCGGTACTCGGCGCGCGCGCTCAGCACCCGCGGCGCCTCGACCGCCAGCACCGCCTCGCCGAAACGGAAATCCACCCCATGGGCCTCGGCCAGCCAGGCCGCCAGCCGCGGGATCGCGTCGCGCGATTCGACGCGCAGCTCGCCCGGGCTCAGCAGCACCGCGCTCAGGTCCTCGCCGCGCAGCGCCGGATGGCGCGCCTGGGCCTCGGTCGGCGTCAGCAGCGAGCAGTCGGCCGCCATCTCGGTGGCCATGAACGCCTCCAGCACCGCCGCGGCCTCGGGCCGGCGCGCCGCCACCCACAGGCCGCGCTGCTCGATCGCGATGCCGGCCCGCGGCGCCAGCTCGGCCCAGACCTCGCGCGAGCGCGCCGCGCGCGCCCAGCTGGCGCCGGCCTTCTGCCCGGTCACGGTGACGAAGCCGAAGTTGCGGATCGAGGCGCCGACGCAGGCCGCGTCGCGCTCCAGCACGATCACGCGCAGGCCGCGTTTGGCGCCCTGCCAGGCATGGGCCAGGCCGACGATGCCGGCGCCGACGACCAGCAGGTCGCAATGGTTGTCCTGGGGAATGGTCTGCTGCTGCATCGCGGGGCCCGGCCAAAGCCGCGCACTCTAGCGCTGTCATATGTCAGGCCTGCGTCAATCGGCACGGCGCCCCCGGGTAATGGAGCATGCCGGCGGTGCGGCGGCCTGCATAGCATCGGGGCGTCACCCCAACGAAAGGCGCTCTCATGACCGCTGTGGTACAGGCCGATCTGCGCTTCCTGCCGGGCGTGCTGCAACGCGAGGCCCTGCGGCCGGCGCTGCAGGCCGCCGCCGAGGCCGCCCGCGCCAGCGGCCATTCGCTGGCGCTGCTGACCCTGGATATCGACCAGTTCAAGGACTACCAGGACCAGGCCGGCGAGGCCAGCGCCCAGCAGGTGCTGGGCCAGCTGGGCCTGCTGCTGGAGCAGCTGAAACCGTCGGCCGCGACCCTGGCCTATCTGGGCGCCGACGAGTTCGTGCTGATCCTGCCCGACACCAGCCTGGCCCAGGCCCATGCGCTGGCCGAGCGCCTGCGCCAGCGCATCGCCGAGGCCCTGGCCCTGCTGAACCGCCAGCCGCCGCTGACCGCGACCCTGGGCGTGGCCGCCAGCCCGCCGGGCCGCGACTGGCTGGCCGAGGGCCTGCTGGCGCTGGCCGATGCGCGCATGACCTTCGCGAAGCGCCGCCTGCCGCCGCACCGCAACCAGGCCTGGGCCGGCGTGCTGCCCTCGGACTGGCAGGCGCGCCTGGCCCTGCCGGCCGAGGCCTGGCCCAGCCTGTAGCGCCGCGCGGACTGCGCCGCGGGGTGCGTGCGCACAGCGTGCCGCACGGCACGGCTCGCGCAGCGCTCTTGCCTAGAATCAAACGCGATGCGCCCCCTGCCCCTGATCGTCATCCTGCTGGTGCTGAACCACGTGGCCTTCAACGGCAGCCGCATCGCGGTCGCGCTGTTCGCGATCAAGCAGGGCGCGTCGACCCTGACCGTCGGCAGCCTGATGGCGGTCTATGCGCTGCTGCCGGCCCTGCTGTCGGTCACTGCCGGGCGCTGGATCGACCGCGGCGGCGTCAACAAGCCGATGCTGATTGGCACCGCCGGCGTCGGTCTGGGCACCCTGGCGCCCTTCCTGCTGCCCGAGATCGGCACCCTCTACTTCACCGCGGTGCTGGTGGGCCTGGCCTTCATGCTGATCAATGTCTCGGCCTACCACGCGGTCGGCGAGATGAGCGCGCCCGAGGAGCGCACGGTCAACTTCAGCTATGTCGCCTTGGGCTTCTCGACCTCCACCTTCGTCGCGCCGATGCTGACCGGCGTCTCGATCGACAGCCTGGGCTACCGCGCCGCCTTCCTGATCCTGTCCCTGTTCACCGTGCTGCCGCTGCTGGCGCTGTGGGGCAAGCTGCTGCCCGAGCAGCCGCGCCCCGAGCGCAAGGAGCTGGGCCCGCGCGGCCATGTGTTCGAGCTGCTGCGCGACCGCGAGGTGCGGCGCCTGTTCATCGCGATGGCAATCCTGACCGTCGGCTGGGACATCTACAACTTCGCGATCCCCGTCTATGGCGCGCAGATCGGCCTGTCGCCCTCGCAGATCGGCATCGTGATGGGGGCCTTCGCGGCCGCCACCTTCGCGGTGCGCCTGGCGATGCCCTTCATCGCGCATCGCGCCGAGCCCTGGTCGCTCCTGACCGTCTCGCTGCTGCTGGCCGGCGTCGCCTATGTCGCGATGCCCTTCACGCACAGCGTCGGCCTGTTGATGGCGATCACCTTCGTGCTGGGCCTGGGCCTGGGCGCGCCGCAGCCGACCGTGCTGACCCTCTTGCACCAGAGCGCCCCGGCCGGCCGCGCCGCCGAGGCCCTGGGCCTGCGCACCACGATGATCAACACCAGCCAGACCGTGATGCCGCTGCTGTTCGGCGCGATGGGCGCGGCGCTGGGCGTCGCCCCGCTGTTCTGGGGCATGGCCGCGATGATGCTGGGCGGCAGCGTATTCGCCCGGCGGCGCTGACGCCCCCTACCAGACCTTGCTGCACCGCAGACGCGGTGAGCTGCGCTGTGGGTTGCCCATAAATATTTGTTGTTATTCAAACAAACATGTTTAAATCGCAACAAATGAACTGGCATCTGTTGATCCTGAGCCTGCCGACGCAGAACTCCACCGCCCGCATGCGCTGCTGGCGCGCGCTGAAGGCCTGCGGCGCGGCCGTGCTGCGCGATGGCGTCTATCTGCTGCCGCAAGGCGAGGCCCGGCATGACGCCCTGGCCGCGATCGCCGACGAGGCCCGGCAGAACGAAGGCTCTGCCTTCCTGCTGCCGACGCAGGGCCCGGAGCAGGCGTTCGCGCCCCTGTTCGACCGGACCGAGGAATTCGCGGCCCTGCTGGCCCAGATCGCCGAGCTACGCGGCGCCCTGAACGGAGGCAACGCGATGGACGGCCTCAAGCAGGGCCGCAAGCTACGGCGTAGCTTTGAGCAACTGGCCGCCACCGACTTCTTTGCGGGCGAGGCGCAGCGCCAGGCCGAGGCCGCCCTGCTGGCGCTGGAGCTGGCCGCCCAGCGGGCGCTGTCGCCCGACGAGCCGATGGCGGCCGCCAACGGCGAGATCGCCCGACTGCGGGTCGAAGACTTCCGTGGCCGTCTCTGGGCCACGCGCCGGCGCCCCTGGGTGGACCGCCTCGCCAGTGCCTGGCTGATCCGGCGCTGCATCGACCCCGAGGCGCGCTTTCTCTGGCTGAAGTCGCCGGCCGACTGTCCGAAGAAGGCCCTGGGCTTCGACTTCGACGGCGCGACCTTCAGCCATCAGGGTGCGCGCGTCACCTTCGAGACCCTGCTGGCCAGCTTCGGCCTGGAGACCCCGCCGCTGTTGCGCCTGGGCCTGCTGGTGCACAGCCTGGATGCTGGCGGCGTGCAGCCGCCCGAGGCCGTCGGGGTGGAGCGCGTGCTGGCTGGCATGCGCGAGGCCATCGAGGACGATGACCTGCTGCTGCACACCGCCGCCGGCGTGTTCGAGGGCCTGCTGATTGCCTTTACCAAGGAGGGCGGCCCATGAACGGCACCACCACCCCGGGGTTGGGACGGCCCGCACCGGTCGGCTTCTGGCAAGCCTTGCGCTTCTGGCTCAAGCTGGGCTTCATCAGTTTCGGCGGGCCGGCCGGCCAGATCGCGATCATGCATGCCGAACTGGTCGAGCGGCGCCGCTGGATCAGCGAACGGCGCTTTCTGCATGCGCTGAACTACTGCATGCTGCTGCCGGGGCCGGAGGCGCAGCAGCTGGCCACCTACATCGGCTGGCTGATGCACCGCAGCTGGGGCGGCATCGTCGCGGGCGCCCTGTTCGTGCTGCCCTCGCTGTTCATCCTGATCGCGCTGTCCTGGGTCTATGTGGCCTTCGGCCAGCAGCCGCTGGTGGCCGGCCTGTTCTACGGCATCAAGCCCGCCGTGACCGCCCTGGTGCTGCATGCCGCGCATCGCATCGGCGGCCGGGCGCTGAAGAATGGCTGGATGTGGGGCATCGCCGCGGCGGCCTTCGTCGCCATCTTCGCGCTTGACGCGCCGTTTCCGCTGATCGTGCTGGTCGCCGCGCTGGTGGGCGCCGTCGGCGCGCGGTTCGCGCCGCAGGTCTTCGCCCTCGGCGGTGGCCATGGCGCGGCCCAGCCTGGCTATGGCCCAGCGCTGATCGACGATGACACGCCGGTCCCGCCCCATGCGCGCTGGCGGCGCGGCCGCCCGGTCCGCGTGCTGGCCGTCGGCCTGGGCCTGTGGCTGGCGGCGATGGGCGGCCTGGTGCTGAGCCATGGCCTGGACGGGGCGCTGACCCAGATGGGCTGGTTCTTCACCAAGGCCGCGCTGCTGACCTTCGGCGGCGCCTACGCCGTGCTGCCCTATGTCTACCAGGGCGCAGTCGAGCAGCACCAATGGCTCAGCGGCACGCAGATGATCGACGGACTCGCGCTGGGCGAGACCACGCCCGGGCCGCTGATCATGGTGGTGGCCTTCGTCGGCTTCGTCGGCGGCTGGGCGAAACAGCTGTTCGGCCCCGACGCCCTGTTCCTGGCCGGCGCCGCGGCCGCCGCGGTGGTGACCTTCTTCACCTTCCTGCCCTCCTTCATCTTCATCCTGGCCGGCGGCCCGCTGATCGAGTCCACCCATGGCCAGCTGAAGTTCACCGCGCCGCTGAGCGCCATCACCGCGGCCGTGGTTGGTGTGATCCTGAACCTGGCGCTGTTCTTCGCCTATCACGTGCTCTGGCCGCAGGGCTTCGCCGGGCGCTTCGACGCGGTCTCGGCGCTGATCACGCTGGGCGCGGCCCTGGCCCTGTTCCGCTTCAAGCTGGGCGTGATGCCGCTGCTGGCGGCCTGTGCCCTGATCGGTCTGGCGCTTACCGCCTTGCCGGACCTGTTTCATTGACGGAGGTTTCCATGGATGTTCCGATGCGCGATCTGGGATTCGACCCGGCGCTGACCCCGGGTCTTTCCGAGCGGCTGCTACACAGCCATCACCAGAACAACTACGGCGGCGCGGTCAAGCGGCTCGCCGCGATCCGCCGGCAGCTGGCCGCGCTGCCGTTCACTGATACGCCCGGCTTCCTGCTCAACGGCCTGAAGCGCGAGGAGCTGATCGCCACCAATTCGATGCTGCTGCACGAGCTCTACTTCGACAGCCTGGGCGGCGCTGGCGCCGAGATGGCGCCGGCGATGGCCCTGGCCCTGTGCGCCAGCTTCGGCGGCGTCGCGCGCTGGCGCGAGGAATTCGTCGCGATGGGCAAGGCCCTGGGCGGCGGGTCCGGCTGGGTGCTGCTGAGCTGGCTGCCGCGCGAAGCTCGTCTCGTCAACCAATGGGCCGCCGACCATACGCAGACCCTGGCCGGCGCCACGCCCATTCTGGCACTGGACATGTACGAGCATGCCTACCACCTGGATCATGGCACCCAGGCCGGCGACTATGTCGATGCCTTCATGACCAATATCGACTGGGCCAAGGTCTACGAACGCTACCAGCAGGCGGTGCATGCGGCGAGTGAGGGCTGCGCCGCCGAACCCGCCGAGATCGATCCGGCGCGGCTCACCGTGCTCGACGTGCGCCGTGCCGCCATCTACGAGCAGGCCTCCGCGGTGCTGCCCGGCGCGCGCTGGTGCGATCCGGCCAAGGTCGGCGAATGGGCCGGCGCGTTGCCCAAAGGGCCGGAGGTGCTGGTCTATTGCATCTACGGCCATGAGGTCGGTCGCGCCACCGCCTTGCGGCTGCGGTCCCAGGGCGTCCAGGCGCGCTTCCTGCTGGGCGGCATCGATCGCTGGACCCGCGATGGCCGCGCGCTGCAGGTCAAGGGCGCCGCCTGATATGACATTCGCCGCGGCGGGAATGCGAAAGGCACCGCCTATGGCGGCCGCACCGAGCGCGCGAGTTGGCGCTGCTTGTGGCCATTCGAGAATGGGCAAGCGCTCAGTTGGCGGATCCCGGATCGGTGTCAGCAGCGCGGGCAACACGCGTTGCTGCCGTCAAGGCGCGCCTGCCCGCTTGAGCGCCGGCAGCGTGTAGTCCAGCTCGTAGAAATGCTTGCCGCCCTCGATGCGGATGCCCATCGTGCCGGTGATGCCCGCCAGCTCGGCCGTGCCGGAGTCCGGCACGATGCCGATCGCCAGGCCCGGCGCGCCGCGCGTCATCGTGCCGCTGTGCTGCAGCACGAAGCTGCCGCGCCGGCCGCCCAGGCTGCCCTGGAACCGCTCCATCGCGACATAGCCGGCCGAGCCCTGGACGGCGCTGCGGTGCGCCAGCATCTGGCCCTGGCT
This sequence comes from Roseateles sp. DAIF2, assembly GCF_015624425.1. NCBI lineage: Bacteria > Pseudomonadati > Pseudomonadota > Betaproteobacteria > Burkholderiales > Sphaerotilaceae > Roseateles > Roseateles sp. DAIF2. Next base: position 3,817,737 of record NZ_CP049919.1, read on the forward strand.
CGTGCCCTCCAGCGGCCCGCCGAAGAAGCGCTTGTCCAGCAGCATGCGGTCGGGGGATGGAGTCCCTCCGGCCACCGACTGCGGCGTCATCTTGACCTCGAACTCGCCCTGCGCACGTTGCGGCGGCGGCGCACCGGCCTCGGCCAGGCAGTCGGCGCGGCGCATCGGGAAATCCACGCTGCGCGTCTCGCCGCCTGGGCGCCGGCCCTCGATGCGCGCCAGCAAGCGGCCATCGACCCGACGCTGGTAGGCGATGCGCTGCGGGAAATCATGCGCCGGGTTCTCGAACAGCAGCTCGCCCTCGCCGCTGCTCGCCAGCGGGAACTGCGCCTCGGCCTGACCCGAGGGTCGGGCGATGTAGACCAGGCGCCCGTCGCCGCGCTCGCGGATCTGCAGGAACTCATGCGCCACCATGCGGCCGTTCTTGACGGTGCGCGACAGGCCCAGCATCGTGCCGCCGGCCGGCGCCGTCCATTGCTCGACCGAGCCGGGCTCGGCCCCCTCGAGCGCCCAGCAGCCGGCCAGCCAGGCCGCCCGCTCCAGGCCCTGGGCCGCGGCCAGACCGGCGGCGGACAGCAGGGTGGCAATGCTCAGCCGGCGCAGGATTCGATGCGGTTTCATGGGCTGCGATTGTTGCTCACACCCCAGGGGGAAGGACAGGCCCCCGCCCCTGGCGGATACTCCGGCTTGCGGCCAGCCCGGCCGTGTGTGTAGTTGTTAGTTAGTCAACCGATCGTGGAGACCTTGCCATGGGCCTGATGGATTTCATCAAGAAACAGTTCATCGACATCCTGCAGTGGACCGAGGATGGCGACGGCACCTTGGCCTGGCGCTTCCCGATGGCCGAGATGGAAATCCAGTACGGCGCCTCGCTGACCGTGCGCGAGTCGCAGATGGCCGTGTTCGTCAACGAGGGCAAGGTGGCCGATGTGTTCGGCCCCGGCATGTACAAGCTCAGCACCCAGACCCTGCCGGTGCTGACCTATCTGAAGAACTGGGACAAGCTGTTCGAATCCCCGTTCAAGAGCGACGTCTATTTCTTCAGCACCCGCCAGCAGATCGACCAGCGCTGGGGCACCCAGCAGCCGGTGACGATCCGCGACAAGGACTTCGGCGCGGTGCGCCTGCGCGCCTTCGGCAACTACGCCTACCGCGTCGTCGATCCCAAGCTGTTCCATACCGAGATCTCCGGCACCCGCGAGCGCTACACGGCGCAGGACCTGGACGGCCAGCTGCGCGGCCTGATGCTGCAGCACATCAGCGACGCGGTGGCGCAAAGCGGCATCCCCTTCCTGGACCTGGCGGCCAACCAGATCGAGTTCGCCAAGGCCCTGCAGGAGGCCACCGCGCCCGCCTTCGCGGCGCTGGGCCTGAAGCTGGAGGCCGTGACCCTGCAGAACGTCTCGCTGCCCGAGGAGCTGCAGAAGATCCTGGACCAGAAGATCGGCATGGGCATGATCGGCCAGAACATGGGCCAGTTCATGCAGTACCAGACCGCGCAGGCGATCCCGAAGCTGGCCGAGGGCGTGGGCCAGGGCGGCGGCGGTGGCGTGGCCGGCGACGCGATGGGTCTGGGGGCAGGTCTTGCCATGGGCCAGGTGCTGGCGCAGCAGCTGGGCCAGGGCCTGGCCGGCGCCAACGCGCCGGCAGCGGCCGCTACCGCTCCGGCGCAGAGCGCCGACGAGATCATGGCCCTGCTGGAGAAGCTGGGCGAGCTGAAGGCCAAGGGCATCCTGACCGACGAGGAGTTCGCCGCCAAGAAGGCCGAACTGCTGAAGAAGCTCGCCTGAGTCTTGGTCCACCCCCTACGCGCTGCGCGCGCCCCCTCAAGGGGGCACGTCCGCGGGACCGGCAAGGCCGGATCCCCGGACGTCGCTGGGTAATTCACCACTGATGCTCGCGCCGCTCCCTCCTCTTCCGGTCACGACAGCGATTGGTCACCCCTAACAACCCCCAGCGCCGCTGGCAGGCGGCCTGCCCGAATTGCGGCGGGCCGGTCGAGTTCGCCTCGCCGGCCAGCGCCAGCGCGGTCTGCAGCTTCTGCCGCTCCACCCTGCTGCGCGAGGGCGAGGCGCTGCGCAAGATCGGCCAGAGCGCCGAGCTGTTCGAAGACTATTCGCCGCTGCAGCTCGGCGCGGCCGGGCGCTATGCCGGCGCGGCCTTCACGGTCGTCGGCCGGCTGCAGATCGGCTATCCGGAAGGCTCCTGGAACGAATGGCATCTGCTGTTCGACGGCGGGCCCGACGGGCCGCGCAGCGGCTGGCTCTCGGAGGACAACGGCGCCTTCGTGCTGGCCTTCGATGCCCCGCTGCAGGAGCGCGCACCGAGCGCCGACGAGCTGAAGGTCGGCGCCCAGCAGGTGCTGGCCGGCCGGCCCTGGCAAGTGGCGTCCAAGGTGCAGGCCAGCCTGCTGGCGGCCGAGGGCGAGCTGCCGCGCCCGCCCGGCCTGCCGGCGCGCGCCTTCTGGGTCGCCGATCTGCGCAATGCCCAGGGCGAGGTCGCGACTCTGGACTATGGCGATCCGGCCGCGGTGGCCTGGTCCATCGGCCGCTCGGTGCCGCTGGCCGAGCTGGCGCTGACGGGCCTGCGCGCCGAGAGCAGCAAGACTCTGGCCTCGAAAGCCCTGCCCTGCCCCAGCTGCGGCGCGGCGCTGGAGCCGCGGCTGGAGAACACCCGCTCGATCGTCTGCGGCCAATGCCATGCGGTGGTCGACATCTCGCAGGGCGCCGGTGCCGACCTGGCCCATTACGCGCAGGCCAACGGCATGGAGCCGCAGCTGCGCCTGGGCAGCGAGGGCCAGCTGGCGCTGCTGGCCGGCGGCAAGCCACTGCCCTGGCAGGTGGTCGGCTATCTGGAGCGCTGCGACCTGCCGGACAGCGGCGAGGACGAGCAGAGCTTCTGGCGCGAATACCTGCTCTACAACCGGCTCGAGGGCTTCGCCTTCCTGGTCGACACCGCCGAGGGCTGGAGCCTGGTGCGGCCGCTGACCGGCGCGCCGCGGCCCGGTGCCGGCGGCTCGATGCAGTGGCAGGGCAAGGTGTTCAAGCAGCGCTGGAGCTACGACGCCAAGGCCACCTATGTGCTGGGCGAGTTCTACTGGCGCATCCAGCGCGAGGAGCGCGTGCGCGTCACCGACTACGAGGGCCCCGGCGTGCGCGCCGAGCTGCTGAGCCGCGAGCAGACCGGCAACGAGCTGACCTGGAGCCATGGCCGCCAGCTCGACGCCGCCGAGGTGCTGAAGGCCTTCAAGCTGGCGCCCGAGATGCGCGCCGCGCTCAAGCGCGACACCGCAGCCCTCAGCGACAGCGGCACCACCCTGCGCAATATCGTGATCGGGCTGTTCCTGATCGCCTTCCTGTTCGCGCTGCTGCGCTCCTGCGACGACGATGATTGCGAGGCCTACAAGAGCAGCTACGGCGAGAGCAGCGCCGAGTACCAGCAATGCAAGCGCAGCAGCAGCGGGTCCGGCGTGCGCACCGGCTCGGGCGGCTCCTACGGCGGCTTCAGCAGCGGTGGCGGGAGCCATAAATGACCACCCCCTACGCGCTTCGCGCGCCCCCTCAAGGGGGCGAGCCCGCAGGCCCGGCAAAGCCGGATCCTCGGGCTCCGCTGGATGTCGCGTGGGCTTCGCCACGCGGTGTAATCAACGATCTGAAAAGGAATTGATATGGACCTTGAATGGCTGAAGCCCGCCGTGGTGCTGGGTTCCTTCCTCTACGCCATCATCGGCGTCGTGGTGTTCTGGGTCAGCTTCGTCATCGTCGACAAGCTCACGCCCTACAAGCTCTGGGAAGAGCTCGTCGAGCACAAGAACCTGGCCCTGGCCATCGTCGTCGGCTCGATGTGCATCTCGATCGGCATGATCGTCGCGGCGGCCATCAAAGGCTGAGCAAGGACCGAGTCGAACCCTGAGGGCTCGACGACGCCTTGCGAAGGACGGCCCATGTCTTGCATGGGCCGGCTGATTGGAACGGCGGCCATGCCGCCCTGGTCACAAAAGGTAAGCCCGGTAAAGCTTGGCGCCGAAGGGTGCGGGAGGTCATTTGTCGTGCCTACACTGCCCGACCTTTTTCTCCACACCCGCAACGCCATGCAAGCCGTCCGCCGCGCCCCGTCCCGCCTGATCATCGCCTCGACGCTGAGCCTGTCCTGCAGCCTGATGGGCCTGGCCCCGCTGCAGGCCCATGCGGTGATCGTGCCGACCGAGACCGTGGCCGCCGAGGCGCTGGCCGCCGCCGCACCGGCCGATGCCGCCGCCGATGCACGCGCGCGCGTCGCCGGCTTCCTGGCTCGCGACGATGTGCGCCAGGCCCTGGTGGGCCAGGGCGTCAGCGCCGAGGCCGCGCTGGCCCGGGTCGACGCGATGTCCGAGGCCGAGGTGGCCGAACTGGCCGGCCGCATCGACAGCGCCCCCGCCGGCGGCGAGGTGCTGGGCCTGATCTTCACCGTCTTCGTGATCCTGCTGGTGACCGACATCCTGGGCTTCACCAAGGTCTTCCCCTTCACCCGCTCGATCCGGTGAGTTACCCACGCGGCGCTAGCGCGGCGCTGCTGACGGCCTTGCTGCTGCTGGGCGGCTGCGCCAGCCTGCCGCCGCAGACCGCGAGCCTGCGCCAGGACTGGCCGGCCGCGCTGCCGCAGCGCGCCCTGCTGGACGAGGCGCGCGTCAGCTTCTATCCGCAGGAAGACTATGAATGCGGGCCGGCCGCGCTGGCGATGCTGATGAGCACCGCCGGCCTGAAGCTGACGCCCGAGCAACTGGTGCCGCAGGTCTATCTGCCGGGCCGCCAGGGCTCGCTGCAGCAGGAGTTGCTGGCGGCCAGCCGGCGTCAGGGCCTGGTGGCCTACCGCCTGGCGCCACGCCTCGAGACCCTGCTGCGGGAGCTGGCCGCCGGCCATCCGGTGCTGGTGTTCCAGAACCTCTCGCTGCCTGTGGCCCCGGTCTGGCACTACGCGCTGGCGATCGGCTTCGACCGCGAGCGCGGCGAGCTGATCCTGCATTCCGGCCGCCACGCACACCAGACCATGCCGCTGGCCACCTTCGAGCGCACCTGGGAGCGCGGCGGCCATTGGGCCATGGTGGCCCTGCCGCCCGACACGCTGCCGACCACCGCCGAGGCCGCGCCGATGGCGGTGGCGATCGCCGCACTGGAGCGCAGCGACAAGCAGGCCGCCCGTAAAGCCTATGCCCATGCGCTGCGGCGCTGGCCCGCGCAGCCGACCCTGCTGCTGGGCGCCGGCAACAGCGCCTATGCCGCGGCCGACCTGGCGGCGGCCGAGCAGGCCTACCGCGCCGCGCTGAGCACCGAGCCGAAGCTGGCCGATGGCTGGAACAACCTGGCCCAGGTCCTGCTGGACCAGGGCCGCCCCGTCGAGGCGCGGGCCGCGCTGCAGCGGGCGCTGGAGCTGGGCGGGCCGCGCCTGGCCCTGTACCAGGCCTTTGCGCAGCGGCTCGACGCGGCGCCGCCATCCTCAGCACCGCTGCGCTGAACGCAACACCGCGCGCCGAGAGCCACCGCGCCGCGCCCGGCGCATGGTATTTTGCGGGCAGGCCCTGGGGCCTGCAGGAGCATGTTCGATGGTCCAGCCATTGGCGATGAAGAATTCTTCGCGACCCTTGCTTGTCGCCGCCGCCGGCGCCGCCCTGCTGCTGGCCGCCGGCCTGATCACCTGGCAGCTGGCCACGCGCGGCGGCATGAGCAGCAGCAGTGACGGCAGTAAAACAGCGGCCGGCGACAGCAGCCGCGATTCGGGCGTCGTCACCCGGCCCGGCCCCGCGCTCCCGCCGCCGCCAGTGGCTACAACCGCCGCCCCGACGACCACGCCGCCCGCTGCGGCCTCGGCGGCTGCGGTCACCGCGCCCGCTCCGACACCGCCAGCCGCCGCCGCGACACCGGAGCGCAAGGCACCGAGCGGCGCCTCGACCACGCCCAAGTACCCGGTCGCGACGCGCGGCCGCGCGGCCGCGGCGGCCCCGCCCCTGCTGCCGCAGGAGGCGGTGGCGGCGACGCGCCAGGCCCTGGGCCAGCGCGCCACCGGCCGTTTTTTCTATTTCGATCCACTGGCGCGGCGCATCGTCGCGACCGTCGACGGCCTGGGCCAGCAACCGGCGCCGACCACCCTGTGGCTGCTGCGGCCGACGCCCGGCGCACTGAAGACCAATGCGGCCAAGGACCGGCTGGCCACGGCCAACGCCGAGCGCTACCGGCCCTTCGTGCGCTGGGTCGAGGGCCTCGACACCGCCGCGACCCTGCGCCTGTACCGGCGCTTCTATCCGATGCTGCAACAGGCTTGGATCGAGGCCGGCCATGCCGACGGCCACTTCAACGACCGCGTCGTCGAGGTGATCGACCAGCTGCTGGCCACGCCCAGCCCGCGCGGGCCGCTGCGCCTGAAGCCCGCGCCGGCGCGCGCCGCCAGTGCCGGCAGCAGCACGCCGCCCGTGCCGCGCTACGAGTTCGCAGACCCGGCGCTCGAAGCGTTGAGCACCGGCCAGAAGGTCCTGCTGCGCATGGGCCCGCAGCACGCGCAGCGCCTGAAGCTCAAACTCAAGGCCTTGCGTGCCGGATTAGTGAAGCTGGATCGGCCGCGCTGATTTGCCCTGGAAGAGCTCATGGCGCTGGTAGGCTAGCGCCCCATGACGACTGAGCCCGCCGCGCCCCTGCCCTCCGCCACGCCCGCTGCATCTCCAACCACCGCCCGCATCGCACCGCAGGAGCTGCTGCTGCTGGCCAGCGTGTTCGTGATCGCGGCCTGCGGCCTGGTCTACGAACTGGCGGCCGGCGCGCTGGCCAGCTATCTGCTGGGCGATTCGGTGCTGCAGTTCAGCACCATCATCGGCGCCTATCTGTTCGCGATGGGCCTGGGCTCCTGGCTCAGCCGCTATGTCGAGCGCCAGCTGGTGGCGCAGTTCCTGCGGATCGAGCTGCTGGTCGGCGTGATCGGCGGGCTGATGCCGGCCGGGCTGTTCGCCGCGCACAGCCTGCTGCCGCCGGACCAGGTGCTGGGCTTTCGCGTGCTGCTGTATGCGCTGGTGCTGCTGGTCGGCACCCTGGTCGGGCTGGAGATCCCGCTGGTGATGCGCATCCTGAAGCGCTTCTTCAGCGAGCGCTATGCGCTCAAGGAGCTGGTCTCGCAGGTGCTGACCTTCGACTACCTGGGCGCACTGCTGGTGGCGCTGGCCTTCCCGCTGCTGCTGGTGCCGCAGCTGGGCCTGGTGCGCACCGGCGTGTTCTTCGGCATCCTGAACGTGCTGGTGGCCTGCTGGGCGCTGTGGCTGTTCCGCACCGAGCTGCGCGGCTTCGCCGGCCATGTCTGGGCTTGCCTGCTAAGCCTGGCGGTGCTGGTCGCCGCGATGCTGGGGGCGGAGCGGCTCTCGACCTGGGCCGAGGACCGCTTCTACGGCGACCACATCGTGCTCAAGCACCACAGCGACTACCAGCGCATCGTCGTCACCGACGGCCGTGCCGGCACGCGGCTGTTCCTGAACGGCAATCTGCAGTTCCACTCGCGCGACGAGTACCGCTACCACGAGGCCCTGGTGCATCCGGCGATGGCGGCCCATGGCGCGCCCAAGAAGGTGCTGGTGCTGGGCGGCGGCGACGGCATGGCGGTGCGCGAGGTGCTGCGCTACCCGACGGTCGAGCGGGTCACGCTGGTGGAGCTGGACCCGCAGATGACGGCCCTGTTCGCGCACACACCGCTGCTGCGCCGGCTCAATGGCGGGGCGCTGAGCTCGCCGAAGTTGAAGGTCGTCAACACCGATGCCTTCGGCTGGCTGGAGCGCAATGGCGAGGAGCGCTTCGACGTGATCGTGATCGACTTCCCCGACCCCAGCAACTTCGCGCTGGGCAAGCTCTATACCGCCAGCTTCTACAAGCTGGTCGACCAGCACCTGAGCGCCGGCGGCTACGCGGTCGTGCAGTCGACCTCGCCGCTGATCGCGCGGCGCAGCTACTGGACCGTGGTGACGACGATCGAGGCCGCGGGCCTGACGACCACGCCCTACCATGCCCATGTGCCCAGCTTCGGCGAATGGGGCTTCGTGCTGGCCGGCCGCCGCCCCTGGCAGCCGCCGCGCGCGCTGCCCGAGGGCCTGCGCTTCCTCAGCCTCGCCGGCCTGCCCGCGCTGCTGGACTTCCCGCCCGACATGGCGCGCGTGCCGACCGAGGTGAACCGGCTGTCGAATCAGGTGCTCGTCCAGGAATTCGAGGCCGAGTGGGGCAAGATTCATTAAGCCGATGAAACGTCGCGAGCTTCTGCTGGGTGCCGCCGGCGGCCTGCTGCTGGCAGGCTGCGGCCGCGAGGATACGGCGCCGCTGCAAGGCGGCTGGGTCGGCGCCTCGCATCAACGCGGCCATCGCCTGCGTGGCGGCGCCGCCCTGCCCGCGCCGGGCGAGGGCACGCTGCGGCGTACCGAGGTGCTGATCGTCGGTGGCGGCGTCGCGGGCCTGGCTTGCGCCCGCGCGCTGATCCAGGCCGGCATCGAGGACATCGCGCTGCTGGAGCTGGAGGACCAGGCCGGCGGCAACAGCCGCGCGCATCGCATGGCCGGCATGGCCTGCCCGCTGGGCGCGCATTACCTGCCGCTGCCCGGCCGCGAGGCGCATGAGGTGGCCGAGCTGCTGTTCGAGCTGGGCCTGGTGCGCCACGAGCTGGGCCGCACCGTCTGGGACGAGCGCCATCTCTGCCACAGCCCGCAGGAGCGCTTGTTCTACCAGGGCGCCTGGCATGAGGGCCTGCTGCCGCCAAGCGAGGATGCCGCGGTGCTGGCGCAGTACCGGCGCTTCGCGGCCCTGGTCGACGAGGCGGGCCGCACGCTGAGCTTCGCGATGCCGACGCGGCGCGCACGCTGGAGCGCGGGCCACGAGCGGCTCGACGCGCAGAGCTTCGCCGCCTGGCTGGACGGCCACGGCCTCGATGCCGCGCCGCTGCGCTGGTACCTGGACTACTGCTGCCGCGATGACTTCGGCGCCGACAGCCATGAGGTCTCGGCCTGGGCCGGCCTGCATTACTTCGCCAGCCGCCACGGCTTCCATGCCCCCGGCGAGCACGAGGGCGAGCGCGAGGCGGTGCTGACCTGGCCCGAGGGCAATGCCTGGCTGGCCGAGCGCCTGGCCGCCGGCCTGGGCTCCGCGCGCCTGCTGGGCGGGCGCAGCGTGCTGCGCGTCAGCCCCGGCCGACATGAGAGCCTGGTGACGGTCTGGAACGAGGCGAGCGATGCGCCGGAGCGCTGGGCCGCGCGCCGGGTCGTGCTGGCGACGCCGCTGTTTATCGCGGCCCGGCTGCTGGAGGCGCCGCCGCCGGCGCTGCGCGAGGCGGCCGCGCGCCTGCAGTACGCGCCCTGGCTGGTCGCGAACCTGCAGCTGAAGGGGCCGCTGCTGCCGCGCCTGGGCGTGCCGGCAGCCTGGGACAACGTGGTCTACGGCAGCAGCGCGCTGGGCTATGTCGACGCGATGCACCAGAGCCTGCGGCCCGACCCCGGCGCCACGGTGCTGACCGCCTACCGTGCGCTGCCGCGCGCGCAGCGCGGCGCGCTGCTGAGCGACAGCTGGTCGACCTGGGCCGAGCGGGTGGTGCATGAGTTGCAGGCGACCCATGCCGACCTGGGCGGGCAGCTCGAGCGGGTGGACCTGATGCGCTGGGGCCATGCGATGAGCATCCCGGTGCCGGGCCTGCGCGGCGCGCCGGCGCTGGCCGCGCTGCACGAGCCGCAGCCCGGCGGGCTGTGGTTCGCGCACAGCGACCTGGCCGCCTACTCGGTGTTCGAGGAGGCCTACACGCGCGGCGTGACGGTGGCGAGCGCTATCGCCCGGGAGCTGAAGGGGGCGCCCCGCGCCGCCAGGCCTGCCGGCTGACCTCGCCCGCCGGCGCGAAGGCCTCGACCAGACGCGCCATCAGCGCCTCGGCCCGGGCGCTGTTGTCCGCGCCCATATTGCAGACATAGACGTCCAGCGTCACCCCGCCCAGCTCGGGCCAGGTATGGATCGCCAGATGCGATTCGGCCAGCAGCACAACGCCGGTGACGCCGCTCTGTTCCTGGCCCGGCGCCGGCGCGAAGCGGTGGAACAGCTCGGCCACCGCGCCCAGCCCGGCCTCGGCCACCGCAGCGACGCACAGCGCGCGCAGCGCCTGGGCATCGCGCATCGGCGCGAGTGCGGGGTCGCAGCCGCGCAGGTCGGCGGTCAGGTGCAGGCCGTGCAAGGCGAGAACCCGCTCAGCCGCCGGTCACCGGCGGGAAGAAGGCTACCTCGGCGCCCTCGGGGATCAGTGCGTCCTCGCTGCTGAGCTGCTGGTTCAGCGCGCAGCGCAGCGCGCGGCCGCGCGCCAGCGCCGCGGCATGCGGCTCGCCGCGCGCCAGCAGCTGGTCGCGCAGCGCGCCCAGGGTCAGGTCTTGCTGCCACGGCAGGGTCTCGCTGGGGCCCAGCGCCTCGCGCAGCGAGGCGAAGTAGCGCACGGTGATCGTCTGGCTCATGAGGCAAGCAGCTCGCTGAAGGGCAAGAAGCGCACCGGATCGCCCGGCGCGATGGCCCGGCCCGGCGGGTTGTCCACCAGCCCGTCGCCCCAGACCGCCGAGGTCAGCACGCCGGAGCTCTGGTTCGGGAACAGGTCCAGGCCGCCGGCCTCGTTGAGCCGCACGCGCAGGAACTCGCGGCGCTTGTCGGGCTTGGGCCAGGCGAAATCGGCGCGCAGCGCGAAGCCCCTGGGCGCCAGCGCCGTCGCGCCCTGCAGGCGCAGGATCACCGGGCGCACCAGCAGCAGGAAGGTGACGAAGCTGGAGACCGGGTTGCCGGGCAGGCCAATGAACCAGGAGTTCTGCACCTGGCCGAAGGCCAGCGGCTTGCCGGGCTTCAGCGCGATCTGCCACAGGTCCAGCCGGCCCTCGGCCTGCACCGCGGGGCGCAGATGGTCCTCCTCGCCGACCGAGACGCCGCCGGAGGTGATGATCAGGTCGGCCCGGGCTGCCGCCTCGCGCAGCGCGGCGCGGGTCGCGTCCAGGCTGTCGGGCACGATGCCCAGGTCGACCACTTCGCAGCCCAGGCCCTGCAGCAGGCCGCGCAGGGTGAAGCGGTTGCTGTTGTAGATCGCGCCGGGCTTCAATGGCTCGCCGGGCATCACCAGCTCGTCGCCGGTGGAGAACAGGGCCACGCGCGGGCGCGCCGCCACCTGCAGCACGGCCGCGCCGACCGAGGCCGCCAGGCCCAGCGCCGCGGCGTCGAGCCGATGGCCGGCGGCCAGCACCCGGCGGCCCTGCTCCACATCCTCGCCGCGGCGGCGGATATGCTGTCCGAGCTGGGGCTCGGTCTTGATGCGCACGCCGCCATCGACGGCCTCGCACAGCTCCTGCATCACGACGCAGTCTGCGCCCGGCGGAATCTGCGCGCCGGTGAAGATGCGCGCCGCGGTGCCGGGCTGCAGCGGCCCGGGCACGCTGCCGGCCGGCACTCGCTGGCTGACGGGCAGCTCGCCCAATGCGGCGTCGGCCGCGCGCAGCGCATAGCCATCCATCGCAGTGTTGTCGGCCGGCGGCACGTCCAGCTGCGAGATCACGTCGGCGGCCAGCACGCGGCCCAGCGCGTCGAAGGTCGAGACGGTCTCGGCCCGGCCCAGCGACGCCACCGCGCCCAGGAGGCGCTGCAGCGCCTCGTCGAGGCTTTGCAGCGGTGCTCGCGTGGCGGCCGAATCAGACATGGGCTTCGATGAAGGCCTTGACCTTGCTTACGTCGGCCGGCAGCACCGTGACGCGCTTGGGCAGCGCCTCGATATGCTCCAGCCCGGCCGGGCGCGGCGGCTCGAGGTCCAGCGCCTCGCGGATGGTCGCGGCGAACTTGGCCGGCAGCGCGGTTTCCAGCACTAGCATCGTTGTGCCGGCCTCGCGCTGCTCCAGCGCCACCTTCAGGCCGTCGGCCGTGTGGGTGTCGATCAGCTGGCCATACTTTTGGTGGGCCAGGCGGATCGTCGCCAGGCGGTCGGCATGGGTGGAGCGGCCGGAGACGAAACCGAAGCCGGCGATGCGGGCCTTCTCGTCCGCGCTCAGCACGAAGCCGCCGGGCTGCGAGAACAGGGCTTTCACGCGCGCACCGTCGCGGCCCAGCAGGTCGGCGATGAAGCGCTCGAAGTTGCTGGCCTTGGAGATGTCCATCGAGGGGCTGGAGGTCTCGTGCGTGTGCTCGGCCCCGCGCGGGCGGTAGGCGCCAGTGCGGAAGAACTCGTCCAGCACATCGTTCTCGTTGGTCGCGACCACCAGCTTCGCGATCGGCAGGCCCATCGAACGCGCGACATGGCCGGCGCAGACATTGCCGAAGTTGCCCGAGGGCACGGTGAAGCTGACCTGCTCGCCGTTGGTCTTCGTCGCCTGGAAATAGCCGGCGAAGTAGTAGACGACCTGGGCCAAGAGGCGCGCCCAGTTGATCGAGTTGACGGTGCCGATCCGGTACTTGCGCTTGAAGTCCAGGTCGTTGGAGACCGCCTTGACGATGTCCTGGCAGTCGTCGAACACGCCCTCGACCGCGAGGTTGTGGATGTTGGCGTCCTGCAGGCTGAACATCTGCGCCTGCTGGAAGGGGCTCATGCGGCCATTCGGGCTCAGCATGAAGACATTGACGCCCTGCTTGCCGCGCATCGCGTACTCGGCCGCGCTGCCGGTGTCGCCCGAGGTGGCGCCCAGGATATTGAGCGTCTCGCCGCGGCGGCCCAGCTCGTACTCGAACAGCTGGCCCAGCAGCTGCATCGCCATGTCCTTGAAGGCCAGCGTGGGACCGTTGGACAGGGCTTCCAGCGCCAGGCCGGGCTCCAGGACCTTCAGCGGCGTGATCTGCGGCGTGCCGAAGACCTCGGCCGTGTAGGTGCGGCGCACGATGGCACGCAGGTCCTCGGCCGGGATGTCGTCGATGTAGAGGCTGAGGATCTCGAAGGCCAGGTCGGCATACGAGAGGCCGCGCCACTTGGTCAGGGTCGCGTCGTCGATCTGCGGATAGGCGACCGGCAGGTAGAGCCCGCCGTCCGGCGCCAGGCCTTCCAGCAGGATCTCGCAGAAGCGGCGCTCCGTCCGGTCGCCGCGGGTGCTCAGGTACTTCATGGCATCTCCCGCCGGGCCGCCCCAAGGGAGATGCGCGCCCCCGCGGGGGGCAGCGAAGCGTGGGGGCTCATAGTCATGCCAGTTCTTCCTTGCGCAGCTTGACGATGGGGGCCAGCACCGTGTCCAGCGCCTGCATCTGCGCCAGGGCCTTGTTCATGCGCCCCTCGACGGTGTCGTGGGTCAGGATGATCAGGTCGGTTTGCTTCTCGCCCTCGCCGGACTCGCGCTGCAGCACCGCATCGATGGAGATGTCGTTCTCGGCCAGGATGGTGGTGATGCGAGACAGCACGCCGGCCTGGTCGGCGACGACCAGGCGCAGGTAGAAGCTGGTCGCGACCTGCTCCATCGCCAGGATCGGCGTGTCGCTGATCGCGTCGGGGCGGAAGGCCAGGTGCGGCACGCGGTGCTCGGGATCGGCGGTGTGCAGACGGGTGATGTCCACCAGGTCGGCGACCACGGCCGAGGCGGTCGGCTCGGAGCCGGCACCCTTGCCGTAGTAGAGCGTGGTGCCGACCGCATCGGCCTGCACCAGCACCGCGTTCATCGCGCCCTCGACATTGGCGATCAGGCGCTGCGCCGGGATCAGGGTCGGGTGCACGCGCAGCTCGATGCCGGTCTCGCGGCGGCGCGCGATGCCCAAGAGCTTGATCCGATAGCCCAGCTGCTCGGCGTACTTGATGTCGGCCGCCTGCAGCTTGGTGATGCCCTCGACATGGGCCTTGTCGAACTGCACCGGGATGCCGAAGGCGATCGCGCTCATGATCGTCGCCTTGTGCGCGGCGTCCACGCCCTCGATGTCGAAGGTCGGATCCGCCTCGGCATAGCCCAGGCGCTGCGCCTCCTTCAGCACGGTGCCGAAGTCCAGGCCCTTGGAGCGCATCTCCGAGAGGATGAAGTTGGTGGTGCCGTTGATGATGCCGGCGATCCATTCGATGCGGTTGGCGGTCAGGCCCTCGCGCAGCGCCTTGATGATCGGGATGCCGCCGGCCACCGCGGCCTCGAAGGCCACGATCACGCCCTTGGCATGGGCCGCGGCGAAGATCTCGGTGCCATGCACGGCCAGCAGGGCCTTGTTGGCAGTGACCACATGCTTGCCGGCGGCAATCGCCTCCAGCACCAGGGTCTTGGCCACGCCGTAGCCGCCGATCAGCTCGACGACGATGTCGATCTCGGGATTGGCGATGACCTTGCGCGCGTCGTCGACCACCTCGCAGGCGTCGCCGACGATGCCCTTGGCGCGGGCCACGTCCAGGTCGGCCACCATCGCGATCTCGATGCCGCGGCCGGCGCGGCCGCGAATCTCTTCCTGGTTGCGGCGCAGCACCTGGAAGGTGCCGCTGCCGACGGTGCCGATGCCCAAGAGGCCGACTTTGATCGCTTTCATCTGGAGTCTCAATTCGTCTGGGTTAGGTTCTTCAACGTCCGGCGCGCTTGCGGTAATGCGCGAGGAAGCGTTCGATACGGCCCACCGCGTCGTGAAGATCGTCGGAGTTGGGCAGGAACACGAGGCGGAAATGATCGGGAGCCTTCCAGTTGAAGCCCGTCCCTTGCACGATCAGCACCTTTTCCTCGGCCAGCAGTTCGTAGGCGAACTGCTGGTCGTCCTCGATCGGATAGATCTTGGGGTCCAGGCGGGGGAACATGTACAGCGCCGCTTTCGGCTTGACCACGCTGACGCCGGGGATCTGGCTCAGCAGTTCATACGCGAGGTCGCGCTGGCGGCACAGCCGGCCGCCGGGCGCCACCAGGTCCTTGATGCTCTGGTAGCCGCCCAGGGCGGTCTGGATCGCCAGCTGGCCCGGCGTATTGGCGCACAAGCGCATCGAGGCCAGCATGTTAAGGCCGGTGATGTAGTCCTTGGCATGGCGCTTCTCGCCCGAGACCACCATCCAGCCGGCGCGGTAGCCGCAGCTGCGGTAGTTCTTGGACAGGCCGTTGAAGGTCAGCACCAGCACATCGTCGGCCAGCGAGGCAATGCTGGTGTGAACATGGCCGTCGTAGAGCGTCTTGTCGTAGATCTCGTCGGCCATGATGATCAGCTGGTGCTGACGCGCGAGCTCGACGATTTCCCGCAGCAGGCTCTCCGGATAGAGCGCGCCGGTCGGGTTGTTCGGGTTGATGACGACGATGACCTTGGTGTTCGGGGTGATCTTGGCCTTGATGTCGGCGATGTCCGGGAACCAGTCGCTGCTCTCGTCGCAGATGTAATGCACCGGGTTGCCGCCCGACAGCGCCACCGCGGCGGTGTAAAGCGGATAGTCGGGCGCGGGCAGCAACACCTCGTCGCCGTTGTCCAGCAGCGCGTTGAGCGCCATCACGATCAGCTCGGAGGCGCCGTTGCCCAGATAGACGTCGTCGACGGTGACGCCGCGGATGTTCTTTTCCTGGCAGTAATGCACCACCGATTTGCGCGGCGCGAACAGGCCCTTGGAATCGGTGTAACCCGCGGCGGCCGGCAGGTTGCGTATCATGTCCTGCACGATCTCGTCCGGGGGCTCCAGGCCGAAGGCGGCAATGTTGCCGATGTTCAGCTTGATGATCTTCTGGCCCTCTTCCTCCATCTGGCGCGCCTTGTCGAGCACGGGCCCGCGGATGTCGTAACAGACATTGGCCAGCTTGCTGGACTTGGCGATGGGCTTCAAGACGGGCGCTCCTGATGGCGGATGGGATCGGACAGAGAAGACCCGCGATTTAAACACAGGGTTTGCCCCGTTCCCGGGCCGAACCCGCAGCAGCACAGCATGAAGTTCCAACTCGACGAGCAGCAAGGCGGCAACAGCATTTCACGGCACGACGGCGCCAGCGTCTGGGTCAACGGCCGGGCTCACCAACACAGCCTGCTGGTGCCCTGGCGTGGCGAGGTGCTGGCCTGGGGCGCCGAGCGCTTCGAAGACCTGGGCGAGGCCCATTTCGAGCAGATCCTGTCGCTCAAGCCGGAGCTGGTCGTGTTCGGCAGCGGCGCCAAACTGCGTTTTGCCCGCCCGGCCCTGTACCGCGGCCTGATCGAGGCCCGCATCGGCGTCGAAACCATGGACCTGGCGGCCGCCTGCCGCACCTACAACGTGCTGGCCAGCGAGGGCCGCAGCGTGCTGGCGGCGCTGCTGATCGAGAAGGCCTGAGCGCCGGGCGTCCGCAATCCCCCGCAATGGCGACAAGAGCCCCGGCGGGCGGGACTTGCCATTCAACGTATAATTGGCGGCTATGCCCTTCCGGGCACACTCACTACAGAACGCCACATGACGCCAGCGCTCAACAAACCCCTCCCGGAAATTGAAGCTCTCGCAACCGGCGGCGTGAAGTTCACCCCGCAGGCCTTCCTCGGTCGAGTTGTGGTGCTGTACTTCTACCCCAAGGACAACACGCCGGGTTGCACCACCGAAGCCATGCAGTTTCGCGATCGCCACAAGGACTTCGTGAAGGCCGGCGCCGTGGTGCTCGGCGTGTCGCGCGACAACATGGCCTCGCACGACAAGTTCAAGCAGAACCTGGAACTGCCCTTCGAGCTGATCGCCGACACCGAAGAGAAACTCTGCCACATGTTCGGCGTGGTCAAGAACAAGATCATGTACGGCAAGAAGGTCAAGGGCATCGAGCGCTCGACCTTCCTGATCGATGCCGGCGGCGTGCTGCGCGAGGAATGGCGCGGCATCAAGGTGGCGGGCCATGTGGACGAGGTCCTGAAGGCCGTCAAGTCGCTGCAGAAGGAAGCCGCCTGATCCCAGGCCTTCGCCGGTGCAAGCTGGCCAGTATCCCCGCAAAGCCGGCCCGGCAGCCTCGCCGCGCCGGCTTTGTTGCCAGCAAGCCGCAGCGCCCCGTTGACGCCGGAGCGTCATGGGCTTTGTGCATAATCGGCCCATGCCCTGGTGCCGTGAAACCGAATCCGCAAGCGAAGAAGAAAGCCGTACAGCCCGCTGTGCGGCTTTTTGCTTTTTCACGCCCGGCATCTATCTTTTGCCTTTGACCTTCAGTCCGTGAGCCCACGGCCTGCATAGCACCTCATGCCACTGCCCAAGCCCCCGACCAAGCGCGCCAGCCTCCTCGAGCCCTCCGCCTTTGCCGCCACGCTGGCGGTCAGCAAAGCCCCCCCCAAACCGAAAATCACCCCGGCCGCGGCGCCTGCCGCTGCGTTGGCCCCGGCCGAACGCCCCGCCGCGCGCGGTAAAGAGATGGTCGCACCCAAGGTGGCGGCCGCGCCGGTCGCCGCGCCGGCGGCCGTCAGCCCCACCCTGGCCCTGGTCAGCCCCGCCGCCCCGGCCGCCGCGCCCAAACCCGCGGCGCGCAGCAAGCCCGCGGCCAAGCCGCGCGGCGCCGGCAAGCCCAAGCTATTCGTGCTCGACACCAATGTGCTGATGCATGACCCGATGTCGCTATTCCGCTTCGAGGAACACGACATCTATCTGCCGATGATCACGCTGGAGGAGCTGGACGGCCACAAGAAGGGCATGACCGAGGTGGCGCGCAATGTGCGCCAGGTCAGCCGCGACCTGGACGCGCTGGCCGCCGGCCTGCAGCACCACACCCTGGAGGAAATGGCCCAGGGCCTGGCGCTGGACCTCACCGGCCACCGCGAGGCCGGCGGCAAGCTGTTCTTCCAGACCCAGCTGCTGGACACGCCGCTGCCCCAGGGCCTGCCGCAGGGCAAGGCCGACAACCAGATCCTGGGCGTGGTGCAGGCACTGAAGGCGCAGCAGCCGGGCCGCGAGGTGGTGCTGGTGTCCAAGGACATCAATATGCGCATCAAGGCCCGCGCGCTGGGCCTGGCCGCCGAGGACTACCGCAACGACAAGACGCTGGAGGACAGCGACCTGCTCTACACGGGCGTGCAGGCCTTGCCCGCCGACTTCTGGGACCGCCATGGCAAGACCATGGAGAGCTGGCAGCAGGGCGGTATCACCTTCTACCGCATCAGCGGCCCGCTGGTGCCCTCGCTGCTGGTCAACGAGTTCGTCTACCTGGAGGCGCCGGGCGCCGCGCCGCTCTACGCCAAGGTCACCGAGATCACCGGCAAGACCGCGGTGCTGCGCACTCTGAAGGACTACGGCCACCAGAAGAACGCCGTCTGGGGCGTTACCGCGCGCAACCGCGAGCAGAACTTCGCGCTGAACCTGCTGATGGACCCGGACTGCGACTTCATCACCCTGACCGGCACCGCCGGCACCGGCAAGACCCTGATGACCCTGGCCGCCGGCCTGTCGCAGGTGCTGGACGAGCGCCGCTACAGCGAGATCATCGTGACCCGCGTCACCGTGCCGGTCGGCGAGGACATCGGCTTCCTGCCCGGCACCGAGGAAGAGAAGATGGGCCCCTGGATGGGCGCGCTGGACGACAACCTGGAGGTGCTGGCACGCGGCGACAGCAGCGCCGGCGAATGGGGCCGTGCCGCCACCAACGACTTAGTGCGCAGCAAGATCAAGATCAAGAGCCTGAACTTCATGCGCGGGCGCACCTTCCTGAACAAGTTCGTCATCATCGACGAGGCGCAGAACCTGACGCCCAAGCAGATGAAGACCCTGATCACCCGCGCCGGCCCCGGCACCAAGATCGTCTGCCTGGGCAACCTGGCGCAGATCGACACGCCCTACCTGACCGAGGGCAGCTCGGGCCTGACCTTCGCGGTGGACCGCTTCAAGGGCTGGGCCCACAGCGGCCACATCACCCTGGCGCGCGGCGAGCGTTCGCGCCTGGCGGATTTCGCCTCCGAGGTGCTGTGACGCGATGACCTTGTATGTGTCCGACCTCGACGGCACCCTGCTGGACCGCGAGGCCCAGCTCTCCACCGTCACCCGCGCCGGCCTGACCCGGCTGCTGGACGAGGGCCTGTCCTTCACCGTGGCCAGCGCGCGCCATGTGTCCTCGATCGCGCGTATCCTGCAGGGCCTGCCGCTGCGGCTGCCGGTGATCTCGGCCAATGGCGCCTACATCAGCGAGATGCTGACCGGCCGCCACGAGATGGTCAACGCGATGGACCCCGCGATCGCGCAGGCCATCTTCGCGCTGATGCGCCGGCGCGGCTTCATGCCCTTCGCCTCGACGAACGGCCCGCGCGGCGACCGCCTGTTCTGGCAGTCGGTGAACAACGAGGCCCAGCTGGACTTCGTCGAGCAGCGCCAGAAGAACGGCGACCCGCGCCTGCGGCATACCGAGGACCTGGGCGCGGAGCTGGTCGACCCGGTCGTCACGATGATCCTGGTCGAGCGCGAGGCGCTGCTGCGCGAGCTGATGGCCGAGATCCACCAGCTGATCGGCGAAGAGACGATCGAGATGCATCTGGCCGATGACCTGTACCGCCCCGGCTGGCCCTGGCTGACCCTGCATGACCGCCGCGCCACCAAGGACCAGGCGATCCGCACCCTGGCGCAGCGCTATGGCCTGGCCGAGCGTGAGATCGTCGTGTTCGGCGACCAGGTCAACGACATCGGCATGTTCCGCAGCGCCCACCGCGGCATCGCGATGGGCAATGCGATCGAGGACATCAAGCGCCAGGCCCACGCCGTCATCGGCCACCATGCCGACGACAGCGTGCTGCGCTTCATCGAGGACGACTGGCGCCGCTGAAGCCCGGCCTCAGCGCTGCTGAAGCAGCTGGCCCAGCAGCCCGCCCAGGTCCAGGCCGCCGGGCCCCTCCTGCGGCAGCTGGCCCTGCGGCGTCAGCCGGTCCACCACCTGGGGCAGCCATTGGCTCAGCTGCGCGCCGGCCTCCTGGCTGGAAACGCCGGCCTGCCCGGCCAGGCGCTCCAGCAGATCGCCGCCCAGCGCCGCACCGAGTTGGTCGCCCGAGACCGGCTGGTTCGCACCGGTCGAGACCCAGGACTGCACCTGCTCGCCCAGCCCCGCCTGCTGCAGCTGCTGCAACAGGCCGCCCAGACCGCCGCCAGCGGCGCCCTGCCCGCCCTGATCCTGCAGCAGGCCGACGATCAGCCGCACCCAGTCCACGCCACCGCCACCCTGCTGCGCCTGGCCGCCCAGGGCCTGCTGGGCCGCGCCCAGCAAGGAATCCATCAAACCCATGATCGTGCTCCGGTAAGGGGCGGTGCCTGCCACCGCCGCCCTGCCGATTGTGAACTGCTAATCCTGCGCCATGGTGTCCCGCGCATCGGCGGCGCCCTCATGCTGGCGCAGCTGGTAGAAGATGAAGGCGGCGAGCGCTGCCATCGCGCCGATCGCCAGATAGGTAGCGTGGAAGGCCGGCACCAGGACCGCGCCATCGGCGCCGCGCGCACCGCCGGAGAACAGCAGCAGGAAGGCGCTGGAGGTGGCCACGCCCAGGCTCATCGACAGCTGCATCACGACCGACAGCAGGCTGTTGCCGCTGCTGGCGGTGCGCGCGTCGAGGTCGCCCAGGGTCAGGGTGTTCATCGCGGTGAACTGCAGGCTGTTGACCATGCCGAACAGGCCCAGGTGGATCGCCAGCCAGGTGTGGCTGGTGTCGCGGTCGACGATCGCGAAGCTGGCGATCATCAGGCCCAGCAGCAGGGTGTTGGCGACCAGCACGCGACGGTAGCCCACCGCACGGATCAGCCTGATCGCCAGGGTCTTGGTCAGCATCGCGCCCAGCACCGCGGGAATCATCGACAGCCCCGCGACGCTGGGCGAGAAGCCCAGGCCCAGCTGCAGGAACATCGGCGTCAGGAAGGGCGTGGCGCCGCTGCCCAGGCGCGCGAACACATTGCCGATCAGGCCGATGCGGTAGGTCGGGATCGAGAACAGCGCGCGCTCGAACAGCGGCGCCGGCGCGCGCGCCGCATGCAGCCAGTAGGCCATCATGCAGGCCAGGCCCGCGACCAGCATCACGATGCAGACCGCGGTGCCGATCACATGCTCGCCGAAGCCCTGCAGCGCCAGCGACAGCAGCATCAGCCCTAGGCTGAACAGCGCGAAGCCGCCCCAGTCGAAGGCGCGCGGCGCCGGGTCGCTCAGCTGCGGCATAAAGCGCAGGCTGGCCAGCACGCCGATCAGGCCCACCGGCAGGTTGATCAGGAAGATCCAGTGCCAGCTGGCGTACTGGGTCAGGAAGCCGCCCAGTGCCGGCCCCAGCAGCGGGCCGACCAGGCCGGGCAGCGCGATGAAGGTCATCACCGGCAGGAACTCGTCCTTCGGGAAGGCGCGCAGCACCGCCAGCCGCCCCACTGGCACCAGCAGCGCGCCGCCGACGCCCTGCAGCACCCGCGCCGCCACCAGCACCGCCAGCGAGGGCGCCAGCGCGCAGGCCAGCGAGCCCAGGCTGAACAGCACGATGGCCCAGATGAAGACGCGCCGGGTGCCGAAGCGGTCCGCCAGCCAGCCCGAGGCCGGGATCAGCATCGCCACCGTCAGCAGATAGGCGACCACGGCCGACTGCATGCGCAGCGGGTTCTCGCCCATGTCGCGCGCCATGCCGGGCAGCGCGGTGTTGAGGATGGTGGTGTCCAGCGTCTGCATGAAGAACGCCAGGGCCACCACCCAGGGCAGGTAGCGGCGGGTGGCCGCATCCAGCTGCGGGCGCTCGGAATCGGTGTGGGGCATCGTGCCCCGAGTATCGCGGCGCCGGCACCCGGAAAAACGCCCGCCGGGCGATAGCCGGGCGGGCGTGCTGCGGGTGTGGCGCGGGCGCCGATCGGTGCCCGCCTGCCGTTTCTTTTTACTTGCGCAGGTAGTCGAAGAAGGCCTTGGAGTTGGACTCGCGGCCCAGGAACTCGCGCACCAGTTCGGGCGCCGGCTTCTGGCCGCCGTTGCCCAGCACGATGTCGCGGTAGCGCTGGCCGGTCACGGGGCTGAGCTTGTCGTCCTTGAAGGCGGTGCGCAGGTCCATCGCCAGCACCAGGCTCCACAGATAGCCGTAGTAGCCGGCGCCGTAGCCGCCCGCGATATGCGCGAAGCCGGCCGGGAACATCGAGCCCGGCACATGGCCCAGCGGCGTCGCGCCCTCCAGCTTGGCCCACAGCGGCAGCGGCTCGGGCTTGTCGGCACCGAACAAGGCCAGGTCATAGCTGGCGTACAGGTACTGGCGGCCGTAGAAGCTGCCCTTGGCGAACTCCTTGGCGGCCACCGCCTGGTCGACCATCGCGTCCGGCACCGGCTTGCAGGCGGCGCAGACCTCCTGCATCAGCTTCAGCACCTTCTTGTCGTAGACCCAGTCCTCCAGCATCTGCGAGGGCGCCTCGACGAAGTCGTGCATCACCGCGGTGCCGCCCTGGCTGGCGTAGCGCGTCTTCGACAGGTTGTTGTGCACCGCATGACCCAGCTCGTGCAGCAGGGTCTCGACCTCGTCCAGGGTCAGGCCTTGCCGGTCGAAGTTGACCACCAGGGCCGCGGTCGGCGTGCGCTCGATGCGGGTGCTGCTGCTGCGCAGCGGCCAGACCGCCGCATGGTTGTACTTGCCCTCGCGCGGGTAGAGGTCGACATACATGGTCGCGAGCGGCTTGCCGCTGGCGGCGTCGCTGACGGCATAGGCCTGCGCTTCGGGATGCCACAGCGGCGCGTCGACGCGGGTGTAGCGCACGCCCATCAGCTTCTCGATCACGCGCATCGAGAAGGCCAGGCTTTCCTGCGGCGGGAAATAGGGGCGGAAGGCCTCCTGGTCGACGCTGAAGCGCTGCTTGCGGATGCGCTCGGTGTAGAAGGTCGCATCCCAGCGCTGCACCTGGGTCGCCTCCAGCGACTGGCCCAGATGCTCGGCCTTGGCGCGGCGCAGCTCGACCAGGTCGGCGCGCTCGCCCTCGGTCACCGTGCTCTTGACGTCGTTCAGGAAGCGCCAGGCGGTGGCGCCATCCTTGGCCATGCGGCGGCGCAGGTTGAAGTCGACATAGTTGCTGAAGCCGAACAGCTTGGCGTACTCGAGCCGCTTGGCCTCGATCTCGGCCAGCAGCTTCAGGTTCGCCTGGCCGCCCTCGTTGACCTTGGCGCGCCACATGCGCTCGCGCGTCGCCTCGATCTCGGCGCCCTGGATCACCGGCACATAGCTCGGGTAGTCCACGCCCAGCACGACCTTGCCCTCGGCATCGCGCGGCGCCTTCTTCCAGACGCCCTCCGGCACACCCTTCAGCTCGGCTTCGGTGAAGCTCACCTTGATGCCGGCGTCGCGGATGTTCTTCTCGAACTTCTGGGTCAGCTCGGCCAGCTGGTCGGCCAGCTGCTTGGCGCGCTTGCGCTTGGCCGGCGGCAGCGCGACGCCGCCATCCTCGAACACGCCCGAGCCCACGCGCACCAGCTCGCGGTCGATGTCATCCTTGACCGGTGCGCGCTTCAGCGCCTTGTAGAGCTTCTCGTTCTGGTTGAAGCTGGACGAGAAATCGGCCCAGCGCAGCGAGCAGGCCTGGGCCGCGTCGCGCACCGCCTTGTCCGGATGCACGTTCAGCACGAACTCGATCGGGTACTGGGTGTCTTCCTGGAAGGCGTAGAAGTCGTCGTAGGCGGCCAGCCAGCCGGCGTCCACTTGGCGCGACTGCAGGGTCTGCAGGCGCTGCTTGGCGGCGCTCAGCCCGCTGTCGCAGGCCGCCTTGACCGCGGCGGCATCCTTGTACTGGGGAAAGGCCGGCCCCGGCAGCTGGCTGGCCTGGGCCGCGGCCTGCAGGGCCAGCAGGCCGGCCAGGACCAGCAGGCGATGCTTGGTGTTGTTCATCATCGGTAGGCTCCTCGCCGCGACTCGTGGAGGTGGTGCGGCATGGCCGCCGATTGTGCCGCCGGCGGCACGCCCCGCCCCGCTCTTGCGACGGACGACCGATGCGGGGGCACGAAGCGCGGCGGCCCTCACCCACCCGGCTTGCGACTTTGTTCACGCCCCGCCAACCGTTTGACACATCTTTGCGCCGTCTCAAGCCCCTGCACAGGGGGCTTGCCAAGCAAGCTGTGGTCCAATCTGGGGTTTGTACTGAACTCGCCCAAAAGGCCTGCGGACTTACCCGCAGGAGCGGCCCGATTCGCTTGACGCTCTCCGTGACCCTTGCCTAAGCTGCGCGCCGACCACCATGATCGACGCCAGCCGCGCCACCACCCCCACCGCTGAAAGAGCCCCCCGCCTGCATCGTTTGATTCAAACGTGCGGTCTGGTGCTGGCTCTCGCCGGCGGCCCGGTGCTGGCGCAGCAGCTGCCCACCGCCGCCCTGCCCGCGCAGGCCGCGGCCTCGCAGACCCAGGGCGGTCCGCAGCAGGCGGCGGGTGACGCGGTCAGCCGCTTTCTGATGGAGCGCGGCATCCTGGGCCAGGCCGCCCACGAGGGCCTGCTGGGCCAGGTGCGCGACAAGGCCTCCGAGCTGGTGCTGGCCTCGATGAACTTCCTCGGCGTGCCCTACAAGCGCGGCGGCAACACGGCCGAGAACGGCTTCGACTGCTCGGGCTTCACCCGCCATATCTTCGAGATGAGCGTGGGCCTGGTGCTGCCACGCCGCGCCGACGAGCAGGCCAAGCTGTCCAGCCTGATGCCGATCAAGAAGGATGAGCTCAAGCCCGGCGACCTGGTGTTCTTCAACACCATGCGCCGCACCTTCTCGCATGTCGGCATCTATGTCGGCGAAGGCAAGTTCATCCATTCGCCGCGCGCCGGCGGCAAGGTGCGCGTCGAGGACATGCGCGACGCCTACTGGGCCAAGCGCTTCACCGGCGCCCGCCGCGCCGACCTGAACGCGGCCGACAAGAGCGGCGCCGCGGCCACCGCGCTGAACTGAGCCGCACCGCCCCCTCGCCTCAAGCCGCGGGGAATCGAGGCATCCCCGCCTCCAGCGGCAGCCGCAACCCCTTGCACAGATAGCTGACCGTCCGGTAGAAGCCGGCCAGCATCAGCAGCTCCAGGACCGCCTCCTCGCTGTAGAAGCCGCGCAGCTCGGCCCACAGGCCGTCGTCGATGTCGCAGTCGCGATGCAGGGCATCGCACAGGCGCAGCAGCACGCGCTCCGAAGCATCCCAGCAGGCGGCATCTGGCGCCCCTGCCACCGTCGCGCGGACCTGCTCCTCGCTCAGCGCCGCGCGCCGGCCGAACAGCGCGACATGCACGCCCCACTCATACTCCGCGCCGCACAGCGCGGTGGTGCGGTCGATCACGATCTCGCGCTGGCGCAGGCTCAGATGCCCCGGGTCCAGCAGCCCGCCGGCGAAGAAGCGCTTGAACAGGCGCGGGTCGCGCGCCAGGGTGCTGAACAGCCGCAGCGGCGGCCGGCCCTGCATCAGCGAATCCAGGCGTTCGGCCACCTCCGGATCGAAGGGCGGCAAGGCGGGGGCGAGACGTGCAGCGGTCATGCGGGTGCTTCCTTTCTTCTCTCGGTTCGGCAACCAGGCCGGCCGATGCTAGGCTTCATGCTGTATAAAGTAAAGCATGCCCATATCGAAGACGACACCCCTGATCGGCAGCCCGGTCCGCGGCTCGAGCAGCGGCCGCCCGCTGATGGTGGCGCTGGACCTGCTGGGGCGGCGCACCGCGCTGCGCGTGCTGTGGGAGCTGCGCGGCGAGCCGCTGACCTTCCGCGCGCTGCAGGAGGCCTGCGAGACCAACACGCGCCTCCTGAACACACGGCTCACAGAGCTGAAGGAGGCGGGCCTCGTCGAGCATCTGCCCGGCGGCTACCGCCTGTCCGACGAGGGCCGCCGGCTCAGCGCGGCGCTGCAGCCGCTGACGGCATGGGCGAAGCGCTGGGGGGAGGCGCAGGATGGCCGGGATTAGGGCCTGCCCTCGAAGCGCAGCACATGCGCCGTCGCGGCAAAGGCCTCGTTGCCGGCCAACTTGCCGCTGATGGTCTCGACGACGCGAAAGCCCTCGCTCAGGTACAGCGCCAGCGCCGCCTCATTGCCGACCAGCACGTCCAGCGCCAGCGGCCCGTCCGCGGCTTCCACGACGGCCTTCAGCAGGGCTCGGCCGACGCCGCGGCGGTACTGCAGCGGATCGACATAGAGCCAGGTCAGCTCCTCGTCGGTGAAGCCGGCAAAGCCCAGCACCGGCCCGCCCGCTGCGCCCTCGGCCACCAGCAGGGTGGCCTCGAACAGGCCCTCGGACTCGCCGGTCTCTTCCAGGCTCAGGAAGGCGTCGGACAGGCCGCTGGCCGCCAGCTCGAAGCGACGCGCCGCATCATGGATCTCGCAGATCCGGGTCCAGTCGGCGGGCTGATAAGGGCGAATGTGCATGCGCAAGACTCGGGAAGGATGGAAGGAAGCAAGACGCCGCATTGGAAACATGCCCCGCCGGCGCGTCCATCGCTCCTGCGAGGGTTGCGCCCAGAAAAAAGCCGGGCATCGCCCGGCCTTCGATCGCGATGCGGGTCGCGGCTCAGAACGCCGCGATTCCCGTCTGCGCGCGCCCCAGGATCAGCGCATGGATGTCATGCGTTCCCTCGTAGGTGTTGACCACCTCCAGGTTGACCAGATGGCGGGCGATGCCGAACTCGTCGCTGATGCCGTTGCCGCCCAGCATGTCGCGCGCCATGCGGGCGATGTCCAGCGCCTTGCCGCAGCTGTTGCGCTTCATGATCGAGGTGATCTCGACCGCGGCCGTGCCCTCGTCCTTCATGCGGCCCAGGCGCAGGCAGCCCTGCAGGCCCAGGGTGATCTCGGTCTGCATGTCGGCCAGCTTCTTCTGGATCAGCTGATTCGCAGCCAGCGGCTTGCCGAACTGCTTGCGGTCCATCGTGTACTGGCGGGCCTTGTGCCAGCAGTCCTCGGCCGCGCCGAGCGCGCCCCAGGCGATACCGTAGCGCGCGCTGTTCAGGCAGGTGAACGGTCCCTTCAGGCCACGCACCTCGGGGAAGGCGTTTTCCTCGGGGCAGAACACCTCGTCCATCACGATCTCGCCGGTGATCGAGGCGCGCAGGCCCACCTTGCCGTGGATGGCAGGGGCGGAGAGGCCCTTCCAGCCCTTCTCCAGCACGAAGCCGCGGATCTGGCCGCCCTCGTCCTTGGCCCAGACGACGAAGACGTCGGCGATCGGGCTGTTGGTGATCCACATCTTGGACCCGGTCAGCGAGTAGCCGCCGTCGACCTTCTTGGCGCGGGTGATCATCGAGCCGGGGTCGGAGCCATGGTTGGGCTCGGTCAGGCCGAAGCAGCCGATCCATTCGCCGCTGGCCAGCTTGGGCAGGTACTTCTGCTTGGTGGCCTCGCTGCCGAACTCGTTGATCGGCACCATCACCAGCGAGCTCTGCACGCTCATCATCGAGCGGTAGCCGGAGTCGACGCGCTCCACCTCGCGCGCGATCAGGCCATAGGCCACATAGTTCAGGCCGGCACCGCCGTACTGCTCGGGGATCGTCGGGCCCAGCAGGCCCAGTTCGCCCATCTCGCGGAAGATCGCGGCGTCGGTCTTCTCGTGGCGGAAGGCCTCCAGCACGCGCGGCGCCAGGCGGTCCTGGCAATAGGCGCGCGCCGCGTCGCGCACCGCGCGCTCGTCCTCGCTGAGCTGCTGTTCCAGCAGCAGCGGGTCGTCCCATTGGAATTGAGCCTTGGTGCTCTTGGCCATCGCTATCTCCTTGATTGCTTGCTTGTGAATCATCAACTGCATGAGCCACCCGGCCCTCAGGCCCCAGTATTCGCCGGGCGACGATTCGTGTCCAATTCAATAAAACACTTCGACGATACGTATCACCTATGACCACCGATCCGCGCCTGGAGTTCCGGCACCTGCGCTATTTCCTGGTGCTGGCCGAGGAGCTGCATTACGGCCGCGCCGCCCAGCGCCTGGCGATCTCGCAGCCGCCGCTGTCGGTGGCGATCCAGCAGCTGGAGGCCAGCGTCGGCGCGCGGCTGTTCGACCGCGACAGCAAGGGCGTGCGCCTGACGCCGGCCGGCGCGGCCTTTCGCGGCAGCGCCCGCGCGCTGCTGCAGCAGACCGAGGATGCCTGCGCCCTGGCGCGCGAGGTGCAGGCCGGCGAGGTGGGCCGGCTGCGCCTGGGCTTCGTCGGCTCGGTGCTGCTGAACGGCCTGGCCGGCTGGCTGCAGGCCTTCCAGGCGCGCTACCCCAAGGCCGAGGTGGTGGTGGTGGAGCTGAACTCGCAGGACCAGATCGACGCGCTGCTGCGGGAGGAGCTGGACCTGGCCCTGATCCACACCGACCGGCTGCCGCCGGCGCTGGCGCACCGGCCGCTGTACAGCGAGCCCTTCATGTGCTGCCTGCCCGAATCGCACCCGGCCCTGCCGCGCGCACGCGGCAAGGCGGTCTCGCTGGCCAGCCTGCGCGATGAGCCCTTCATCCTGTTCTCGCGCAAGGGCTCGCCGGACTACCACGCGCGCATCGTCGAGATGTGCCGCGAGCTGGGCTTCTATCCGCGGTTGCAGCATGAGGGCAGGCATTGGCTGTCGGTGGTGTCGCTGGTGGCGCAGGGGCTGGGCGTCTCGGTGGTGCCGGCGGCGCTGCAGCGCGCCGGGCTGCAGGGGGCGGTGTTCCGGCCGGTGGCCGAGGCCGTGCCGCCCTCGCAGATGTTCGCCGCCTGGCGCGCGCATCACGACTCGGCGCTGCGCGAGCAGTTCCTGGCGCTGGCGCCGCCGTTCGGCTCCTGAGGCAATCTCAGGCGGGCAGCACCGCCGTGACCTCGATCTCGACCTTGGCCCGGTCCTCGACCAGGCCGGCCACCTGCACCGCGGTCATCGCGATCGCATACTCCTGGCCCAGCACCTCGCGATAGGCCTGACCCACCTCGCGGCCGCGCGCCACATATTCGCGCTTGTCCAGCAGGTACCAGGTCATGCGGGTGATGTGCTCCGGGCCGGCGCCGGCCTCGGCCAGCACGGCCTTGATGTTGGCGAGGGCCTGGCGCACCTGGGCGACCAGGTCGTCGCTCTCGAATTCGCATTGCCCGTTCCAGCCGATCTGGCCGGCGACGAACACCACCCGGCCCGTCGCCGCGACGCCGTTGGCATAGCCGCGCGGCGGGGCCCAGCCCGCGGGCTGCAGGATCTGTTTGGTCGAGGTCATGTGCTTGCTTCGCTCCTGTTACTGCTGAGGGGATGCCGGGGCCAGGCGCTCCAGCGCGGCCCGCAGATCGTCGGGAAAGGGCTGGGGCTGGTGCGTGTCCAGCGAGGTGCAGACCAGCACCTGCTCGAAGGCCACGCGCCGGCCGTCCGGGCCGTCGAATGCGATGTCGAGGGTCAGCGAGGTGCGACCCAGTTTGACGATGCGGATGCGCTGGGTCAGCCGATCGCCCATGCGGCTGATGCGCTTGAAGTCGGTCGCCAGGTGCACGGTCGGCATGCCGATCCTGCGCGGCCCCAGCAGTTGCGCGTAGTCGACGTCCAGGCCCTGGGTGAACCAGTCCTCCACCAGCGCATTGAGCATCTCGAAATAGCGCGGGTAGAACACGATGCCGGCCGGATCGCAATGACCGAAGCGCACCAGTTCCTCGCGCTCGAAAACAATGGCGTCGTTCATCGCATCAGACCCCCAGGTAGCGGTGCCACAGGCCATGGTCCGCATCCAGCGCCGGCGAGTCGCCGGCCCAGACCACCTGGCCGCGCTCGACGATGCTGTGGTGATCGGCCAGGCGGATCAGGCGCTTCACATACTTGTCCACCACCAGGATGGTCTGGCCGGCCTCGCGCAGGCGGTCCAGGCAGCGCCAGATCTCCTCGCGGATCAGTGGCGCCAGGCCCTCGGTGGCCTCGTCCAGGATCATCAGGCGCGGATTCGTCACCAGCGCGCGGCCGATCGCCAGCATCTGCTGCTCACCACCCGAGAGCTGGTTGCCCATATTGGCGGCGCGCTCGGCCAGGCGCGGGAACAGCGCGAACACCCGCTCGACGGTCCAAGGCTCGCGGGCGCCGCAGCGGTTGCCGGCGAAGGCCTCAAGATGCTCGCGCACCGTCAGGTTCGGGAACACCTGGCGCCCCTCCGGCACGATGGCAAGGCCCAGGCGCGCGATGCGGTCGGCGCTCCAGCCGGTCACGTCCTGGCCGGCGAAGCGGATGCGGCCGCTGCTGGGCGCCATCCAGCCGGTCAGGCATTTCAGGGTCGTGCTCTTGCCCATGCCATTGCGGCCCAGCAGGGTCACGACCTGACCCTCGGCGATCCGCAGGTCCAGGCCGAACAGCACCTGGCTGCGGCCGTAGCAGGCTTCGAGGCCCGTCACCTCCAACAAACTCATGTTGGCCCCTCGTCCGATGAGTGCATCGGCCGATCCCCCAAAGGGATGCGGCCCGGCTTGGGGCGGCCCGGCGCTCGGGCCTTCACAGCGCCGCCTCCAGTTCCTCTTCATCGCCCAGATAGGCCTTCTTGACCTCCGGATGGGCGCGGATCTCGTCCGGCGCGCCGCTGGCGATGACCCGGCCGAACACCAGGGTCGAGATGCGGTCCGCCAGACGGAACACCGCGTCCATGTCGTGTTCCACCAGCAGCAGGGTCAGGCCTTGCGCCTTCAGATCCTGCAGCAGCGCCACCATGCGCTCCGATTCGTCCGGGCCCATGCCGGCCATCGGCTCGTCCAGCAGCAGCAGGCGCGGCTGGGCGGCCAGCGCCAGCCCCACCTCCAGCTGGCGCTGCTCGCCATGGGCCAGGCCGCCGGCCTCGCGGTCGGCCTGCGCACCCAGGCCGATGCGCACCAGCAGGGCTTCCGCCTGCGCGTACACCGCCTCATCCCGCAGCGCCGCGCGCCACCAGGACGGCCGCTCGGGCCGCCGCGCCTGCAGCGCCAGCGCCAGGTTGTCCAGCACCGAGAAGCGCTTGAAGATGCTGGTGATCTGGTAGGAACGCACCAGCCCGGCCTGCACACGCTCAGCCATGCCCAGGCGGGTCAGGTCTTGCCCGTCGAACAGGATGCGGCCCGAGTCCGGCGCCAGCGCGCCTGAGATCTGGTGGATCAGGGTGGTCTTGCCGGCGCCGTTCGGGCCGATCAGCGCATGCACCTCGCCGGCGCGCACCGCGAAGCTGGCGTCGTCGGTGGCGGCCAGCGCGCCGAAGCGCTTGACCAGTTGCTCGACCCGCAGCAGGGCTTGCCCATCAGCCATGGCTCGCCCTCCGGCGCCACAGGCCCGCCAGCCCGCGCGGCGCGAACAGCACCACCAGCAGCAGCGCCAGGCCCAGCGCCAGCTGCCAATGCAGGGTGTAGCCGGACAGGATCTCCTCCAGCAGCAGCAGCACCGCAGCGCCCAGCGCCCCGCCCCACAGCGCGCCGGCGCCGCCGATGATCACCATCACCATCAGCTGGCCCGACTGCGACCAATGCATCAGGTGCGGCGTCACCAGGCCGTTCAGATTGGCCAGCAGCGCGCCGGCCAGGCCCGCGATCGCGCCGGCCAGCACGAAGGCCTGCCATTGCACCGCGAACACCCGGCCGCCCACCGCGGCGATGCGGGTCTCGTTCTCCTTCGCGCCCTGCAGCAGCCAGCCGAAGGGCGAGTTGATCAGGCGCTGCAGGCCCAGGGTCACCGCGGCGAACAGCGCCAGCGCGACCCAGTAGAAGCTGGCGTCGTCCTTCAGGTCCAGCCCTGCCAGGGCCCAGCGCGCCGGCAGCGGCAGGCCGTCCTCGCCGCCATAAGCCTTCAGCGACACCATCAGGTAATAGAACATCTGGGCGAAGGCCAGGGTGATCATGATGAAGTAGACGCCGCGGGTGCGCAGGCTGACCGCGCCGATCAGCGCGGCGGCAAGACCCGACACCAGCATCGCGGCCGGCCAGGCGATGAAGGCCGAGCTCACGCCCGCGTCCATCAGGATGCCCACCGTGTAGGCGCCCAGGCCGACGAAGGCCGCATGGCCGAAGCTGACCAGGCCGCCGAAGCCCAGGATCAGGTTCAGGCTGGAGGCCGCGATCGCGAAGATCAGGATGCGGCTCGCGACGCCGACATAGAACTCCAGGCCGAAGGCGGCCAGCAGCGGCGGCAGGGCCGCCAGCAGCGCGAGCAGCGGCCAGATCCAGCGGCCGGCGCCGCGATGGTGAAGCAGGCTTGTTCTCATCATCAGCCTCGCGCGGGGAACAGGCCTTGGGGCTTCCAGAACAGCACGGCCGCCATCAGCACATAGATCAGGATCGAGGCCAGCGCCGGCCCCAGGTTCGAGGCCACCTCGGGCGAGGCCAGCTGGCGCAGCAGCGCCGGCAGCAGGGTGCGGCTGCAGGTGTCGACCAGACCCACCAGCAGCGCGCCGACCAGGGCGCCGCGGATCGAGCCGATGCCGCCGATCACGATCACGACGAAGGCCAGGATCAGGATGCTCTCGCCCATGCCCACCTGCACCGCCAGGAGCGGCCCCAGCAGCGAGCCGGCCAGCGCGCACAGCGCCGCACCAAAGCCGAACACCGCGGTGAAGAGCCAGCGGATGTTCACCCCCATCGCGGTGGCCATCGCCCGGTTCGACGCGCCGGCGCGCACCCACATGCCCCAGCGGGTGCGGGTCACCAGCAGATAGAGCAGCACCGCCACCGCCAGGCCCACGCCGATGATCAGCAGCCGGTAGGCCGGATACATCAGCCCCGGCAGCAGCTCCACCGGGCCCGACAGCGCGGCCGGCGTGTTCAGCATCACCGGCTGCGCGCCCCAGATCATGCGCACGCCCTCGTTGATGATCAGGATCAGCGCGAAGGTCGCCAGCACCTGGCTCAGGTGGTCGCGCTGGTACAGGCGCCGCAGCAGGGTGGTCTCCAGCAGCATGCCGAAGGCCGCGGTGCCGACCAGGGCCGCGCCGATCGCCAGCAGGAAGGAGCCGGTCGCCGCCATCACGGCCGCGGCCAGGTAGGCCCCCACCATGTACAGCGAGCCATGGGCCAGGTTGATCATGTCCATGATGCCGAACACCAGGGTCAGCCCGGCGGCCAGCAGGAACAGCATCAGCCCGAACTGCAGGCCGTTCAGGGCCTGCTCGGCAACGAGGATCCAGTCCATCCGCGCGGGCTCAGCTGGCCTTCATCTTGCACGACGCGGCATAGGCGTCGGCATGGTTGCTGAAGACCTTGGAGAGGGTCTTGTTGGTGACGCGGCCCTGCGAGTCCTTGGTGATCACGCGCAGGTAATAGTCCTGCACCGGGTACTGGTTGTTGTTGTACTTGAAGGCGCCGCGCACCGAGTCGAACTTGGCGGCCTTCAGCGCCTTCAGCAGCGCCGGCCTGTCCTCGATCTTGCCCTTGACGTCGCGCACCGCGGCGGCCATCGACAGCGCCGCGTCATAGCCCTGGCTGGCGTACAGCGAAGGCAGGCGGCCATAGTCCTTCTGGAAGTCGGCGACGAACTTCTTGTTGACCGCGTTGTCCATGTCATGCGCCCATTGCGAGCTGTTGAACATGCCCAGCATCGGCTCGCCGACCGCCTTGATCACGTCCTCGTCGGCCGAGAAGCCGGGGCCGAACAGGGTGATGTCCTTGGACAGGCCGGCGCCGACGAACTGCTTGATGAAGTTGATGCCCATGCCGCCCGGCAGGAAGATGTACATCGCGTCGGGCTTGGCGGCGCGCGCCTGGGCCAGCTCGGCCGAGTAGTCCAACTGCCCCAGCTTGGTGTAGATCTCGTCGGCAATCGTGGCATTGGCGCCCTTGTAGAAGCGCTTGAAGCCGGTGATCGCATCCTTGCCGGCTGGGTAGTTGGGCGCCAGCACCACCACCTTCTTGAAGCCCTTGTCCATCACCGTCTTGCCGACCACCTCGTGCAGGGTGTCGTTCTGCCAGGCGATGTTGAAGAAATACGGGTTGCACTGCTCGCCGGCGTACTGCGAGGGGCCGGCGTTGGCGCTGATATAGGGCACCTTGGCGTCGAACACGCTGGGGCCGACCGCCAGCATGATGTTGGAGAACACGATGCCGGTCATGAAGTCGACCTTGTCGCGCTTGAGCAGGCGATCCGCGCTCTGCTTGGCGACATCGGGATTCTGCTGGTCGTCCGCCGTGACCACCTCGACCGGCAGACCGCCGAACTTGCCACCCAGATGCTTGACGCCCAGCGCGAAGCCGTCGCGGATGTCCACGCCCAGACCCGCACCGGGGCCGGACAGGGTCGACAGCATGCCGACCTTGACCTTGTCGGCCGCCCAGGCCTGCTGGCCGGTGGCGGCCATTCCCAACAACAACATCGCGGCACACAGAACGGCGGGGTTCTTCTTCATACCTTCTCCAATGGGGTTCGGGGTTCTTGTGGGGAGGAAAGCCGGCGCGGGGGCCATCAGTCCGGCCGGCGCAGGCGGAAGCGCTGCAGCTTGCCGGTTTCGGTGCGCGGCAGGCTGGCGCGGAACTCTATCGCACGCGGGTACTTGTAGGGCGCGATCGTCGCCTTCACATGGTCCTGCAGCTCCCGGATCAGGGTCGGGTCTTGCGCCAGCTGCGGCTGCACGCCCTCGCGCAGCACGACGAAGGCCTTGACGATCTGGCCGCGCTCGGCGTCGGCCACGCCGACCACGCCGCATTCCGCCACCTTCGGATGGGCCAGCAGCGCGCTCTCCACCTCGGGGCCGGCGATGTTGTAGCCGCCGGAGATGATCATGTCGTCGGTACGGGCCTGGTAGACGTAGTAGCCCTGCTCGTCGACCAGATAGGCGTCGCCGGTCAGATTCCAGCCGTTCTTCACATAGCCGGCCTGGCGATCGTCGGCCAGGTAGCGGCAGCCGGTCGGCCCCTTGACCGCCAGCTTGCCGACCTGGCCCGCCGGCAAGACCCGGCCCTCCTCGTCCAGGATGCAGGCGCGGTAGCCGGGCACGGGCTTGCCGGTGGCGCCGGGCCGGGCCTCGGCCTCGGTATGCGAGATGAAGATGTGCAGCAGCTCGGTGGCGCCGATGCCGTCGATCATCTCGATGCCGGTGACGTCCTTCCACAGCTGCCGCGTCGCGGCCGGCAGCGCCTCGCCGGCGCTGACGCATTTGCGCAGGCTGGACAGATCATGTTCTCCGGCGTGGGCCGCCATCGCGCGGTAGGAGGTCGGCGCGGTGAAGCAGACCGTGGCCCGGTACTGGGCGATCGCCGGCAACAGCAGCTCGGGCGAGGCTTTCTCCAGCAGCACGGTCGAGGCGCCGACGCTCATCGGGAACAGCAGCAGCCCGCCCAGGCCGAAGGTGAAGGCCAGCGGCGGGCTGCCGATGAACACATCGTCGGCCACCGCGCGCAGGCAATGCGCGGGCCAGCAGCGCAGGATGGCCAGCACGTCGCGATGGAAATGCATCGTGCCCTTGGGCTGGCCGGTGGTGCCGGAGGTGAAGGCGATGATGCAGCAGTCGTCCGCCGCGGTGTCCACGTTCGCGAAGTCCGCCGGCTTGGCCCCGGCCAGGGCCTCGATGCCGTCCGGCGCCGCGCCGGCCATGTAGTGGGCGATGGTTTTTAAGCTCGGGCATTGCGCCTGCGCCAGCGCCAGCTCCTCGGCCAGGCGCGCGTCGCACAGCGCATGGCTGACCTCGGCCTTCTGGATCACCTGGCACAGCTCCTTGGCGCGCAGCAGCGGCATCGTCGCCACCGCGATCGCGCCGACCTTCATGATCGCGAACCAGCAGGCCGCCATCTGCGGACAGTTGGCGCCGCGCAGCAGCACGCGGTTGCCGGGCACGACGCCCAGGTCCTCCACCAGCACGCGGGCGATGCGGTTCGCCTCGGCCTGCAGCTGCGCATAGCTCCAGCGCAGGCCGCCGGCGCCCAGCAGGCAGGGGCGATCGCCGCGGCCTTCACGCACCCAGCGGTCCAGCAGCTCGTCCGCACAGTTCAGCCGCTCGGGGAACTGCAGCTCGGGCAGATCGAAGACCAGCTCCGGCCACTGGTCCTGCGGCGGGAGGTTTTCTCGTGCAAAGGTATCCAGATGTGCCGTGTAAGTCATGACTCTCTCGTTAGCCGTTCTTCAGAAGGTCTCGACCGATGATCAACTGCTGTACTTCGCTGGCGCCCTCGTAGATGCGCAGCGCGCGGATCTCGCGATAGAGCGACTCGACAATCTCGCCGCTCTTCACGCCGCGCCCGCCATGCAGCTGCACCGCCGCGTCGATCACGTGCTGCGCGCCCTCGGTGGCCATCAGCTTGGCCATCGCGGCCTCGCGGGTGATGGTCTGCCCCTGGTCGCGCTGCCAGGCGGCGCGGTAGACCAGAAGCGCGGAGCTGTCCACGCTGCAGGCCATCTCAGCGAGCTTGGCCTGCGTCAGCGGCAGATCGGCAAGCGTCGCGCCAAACATCGGGCGCTCTCTCGATTGGCGCAGCCCCTCCTGCAGCGCGCGGCGCGCGAAGCCCAGGGCCGCGGCGGCTACCGAGGTGCGGAACACGTCCAGGGTGCGCATCGCCACCTTGAAGCCCTCGCCGGGCGCGCCGATCATCTGGCTCTTGGGCACGCGGCAGTTGCTGAACTTCAGGCGCGCCAGCGGATGCGGCGCGATCACCTCGATGCGCTCGGCGATCTCGAAACCCGGCAACCCGGCATCGACGATGAAGGCGCTGATGCCGCGCGAACCCGGCGCTTCGCCGGTGCGCGCAAACAGCACATAGAAGTCCGCGATGCCGCCATTGGAGATCCAGGTCTTCTCACCGTTGATCACATAGTCGTCGCCATCGGCGACGGCGCTGCACCGCATCGCCGCGACGTCCGAACCCGCCTCCGGCTCCGACAGCGCAAAGGCCGCCAGCGCCTCGCCGCGAGCCACGCGCGGCAGATAGCGCTCGCGCTGCGCGGCCGTGCCCTGCAGCGAGATCGCGCCGGAGCCCAGGCCCTGCATCGCGAAGGCGAAGTCGGCCAGGCCATGGTGGCGCGCCAGGGTCTCGCGCAGCAGGCAGATCGCGCGGGTGTCGATCGCCTCGCCCTCGCCCGCCACCGCATGGTTCAGCCAGCCGCCCTGCCCCAGGGCCTTCACCAGCGCCCTGCACTCGGCATCCACGTCGGAGTCATGCGCATGACCGGAAAGCTGCGTCGCGCACCAGGCCTCGAGCGAGGTCGCCAGCTCGCGGTGTTTGGCGTCGAAGAAGGGCCAGTCGAGGTGCTTCAGATGAGACATCTCAGTCTCCCTTGAACTCGGGCCGCTGCTTGGCGACGAAGGCGTGGTAGGCGCGGTGGAAGTCCTGCGTCATCATGCAGATCGCCTGGGCCTGCGCCTCGGACTCGATCGCCTCGTCGACGCCCATCGCCCATTCCTGGTGCAGCATCTTCTTGGTCATCGCATGGCCGAAGCTGGGGCCGTTGGCGATCTCGCCGGCCCAGGTCAGCGCGTTCTCCAGCAGCACCTCGGGCTCCAGCAGCCGGTTCAGGAAGCCCCATTGATGCCCCTCCTCGCCACCCAGGCTGCGGCCCGAGTACAGCAGGTCCGAGGCGCGGCCCTGGCCGATGATGCGCGGCAAGATTGAGCAGGCGCCCATATCGCAGCCGGCCAAGCCGACGCGGGTGAACAGGAAGGCGGTCTTGCTGCGCGCGGTGCCGACGCGCAGGTCCGAGGCCATCGCGACGATCGCGCCGGCGCCGGCACAGACGCCGTCGATCGCCGAGATGATGGGCTGCGGGCAGGCCCGCATCGCCTTCACCAGGTCGCCGGTCATGCGGGTGAAAGCCAGCAGATCGGGCATGCTCATCTGGGTCAGCGGACCGATGATCTCGTGCACATCGCCGCCGGAGCAGAAATTGCCGCCCGCGCCCTGCACCACGATGGCCCGCACCTCGTCCACATAGCTCAGCGTGCGAAACAGGTCGCGCAGCTCGGCATAGGACTCGAAGGTCAGCGGGTTCTTGCGCTCGGGCCGGTTCAGGGTGATCAGGCCCACCGCGCCGCGCTGCTCCCAGAGGAAGTGTTCGGGCTTGAAGTCCGCGAGGCTGCGGCGGTTGCCGTCGATCAAATGCTTATCCATTGCTTATTGCTTCCTCGTTGTCTCGGCAAGATGGGTCTTCAGCCCGGCCAGCAACTCGTAGACCTGGGCCTTTTCATCGGCGCCCCAGCCGGCCAGCAGTTCGACGATCCAGCCCTCGTGGGTGGCGGCCATGCGCTTGAACTGGCGCTTGCCGGCCGGGGTCAGCTTGACGGTGAAGCTGCGCCGGTCGCTGGGGTGCGGCTCGCGCAGCACCAGGCCTTCCGCCTCCAGCTGGTCGGTGATGCCGGTGACATTGCCGCCGGTCACCATCAGGCGCTGCGACAGCTCGCGCATCGTCAGCCCGTCGGGGCTGCGCTCCAGCTGGGCCAGCAGGTCGAAGCGCGGCAGGGTGGTCGCGAAGTCCTGGCGCAGGCGCTGGCGGATCTGGTCCTCGATGCGCGTGGTGCAGGCCAGCAGGCGCAGCCAGAGCTTCAGCGCCTGGTGGTCGCGGTCGCTGACGCGCGATTCCAGGTCGGGTTCGGGCAGCAGGCCGTCGTCCAGCATCACATGATCTCCCCACCAGCGATCGCGATGGCCTGGCCGGTGATCGAGCCGCTGCCGGGCTGCAGCAGCCATGCCACCGTCGCGGCCACCTCCTCGGGCTGGATCAGCCGGCCCTGCGGATTGACCGCGGCCAGCTCGGCGCGTGCGGCCTCGGCCGTGCGCCCGGTCTTGGCGGTGATGGTCTCGACCGCCTGCGCGACGATCTCGGTCTCGGTATAGCCGGGACAGACGGCATTGACCGTCACTCCCTTCCTGCTCATCTCCAGCGCCAGCGCCCGGGTCAGGCCCAGCACCCCATGCTTGGCCGCGCAGTAGGCCGCAACATAGGCATAGCCCTTCAGCGCCGCGGTGCTGGCCACATTGACGATGCGGCCGAAGCCCTGCTGCGTCATGCCGGGCAGCACCGCGCGGCTGCACAGAAAGGTGCCGGTGAGGTTCACGTTCAGC
Organism: Roseateles sp. DAIF2; assembly: GCF_015624425.1. Classification (NCBI taxonomy): domain Bacteria; kingdom Pseudomonadati; phylum Pseudomonadota; class Betaproteobacteria; order Burkholderiales; family Sphaerotilaceae; genus Roseateles; species Roseateles sp. DAIF2. The sequence continues at coordinate 3,856,425 of NZ_CP049919.1, forward strand.
AGGCGCTGCCAGGTCTCCAGCGAGGTCTTGGCCAGCGGCGCGGTCTCGACCTGGCCGGCGTTGTTGACCAGGATGTCGACTTGGCCGACGGCCGCGAAGGCGGAGGCCACGCTGGCCTCGTCGCCGACATCGCAGACCTGGACCGCGACCTTTCCGCCCAATTGCCGCTGCTGCGCCTGCAGACGTTCCAGGCTGCGGCCCATCAGGGTGATGCGATGACCGTCGTCGAGCAGACGCCTGGCGATCGCGGCGCCGATGCCGCTGCCGCCACCGGTGATCACGGCATGTCCTTGCGTGCTCATACGCCCAGCGCCTTGTTTGCGGCATCGGCCGCGGCGGCGCCACCGCCCTGGGCGCGCTGGCGTCCGAACTCGCGCTCCAGCTGGGTCTTGCCGGAGATGTAGGGCTGCGGCCAGTCCAGGCCCGGGCCGCCGAGGTAGCCAATCTTGGCGGCCTCGGTCAGGGTCCAGGCCGGGTTCGCCAGATGCGGGCGGGCGATCGCGCAGAGATCGGCGCGGCCGGCCGCGATGATGCTGTTGACATGGTCGGCCTCGGAGATCGCGCCGACGGCGATCGTCGCGATGCCGACCTTGTTGCGCACGGCCTCCGAGAACGGCGTCTGCCACATGCGGCCGTAGGTGGGCTTTTCGGCCTTGCTGACCTGGCCCGAAGACACGTCGATCAGATCCGCACCGGCCGCCTTGAAGGCCGCGGCGATCCGCACCGCATCGTCCGGCGTGGTGCCACCCTTGACCCAGTCATGCGCCGAGATGCGCACCGACATCGGCTTGTCCTGCGGCCAGACCTCGCGCATCGCGGTGAAGACCTCCAGCGGATAGCGCAGCCGGTTTTCCAGCGAGCCGCCGTACGCGTCCTCGCGCCGGTTGGTCAGCGGCGAGATGAAGCTGGACAGCAGATAGCCATGGGCGCAATGCAGCTCCAGCCAGTCGAAGCCGGCGGCCGCGGCCCGCTTCGTCGCGGCGACGAAGTCGGCCTTGACCCGGTCCATGTCCTCGCGCGTCATCGCGCGCGAGGTCTGGCTGACGCCTTCCAGATACTGCTGGGGCGAGGCCGAGATCAGCGGCCAGTTGCCCGCCTCCAGCGGCTGGTCGATGCCCTCCCAGGCCACCCGGGTCGAACCCTTGGCGCCGGCATGGCCCAGCTGCATCGCGATCTTGGCCGTCGTGTGCGCGTGCACATGGTCGACGATGCGCTTCCAGGCCGCGCCCTGCGCGTCGCTCCACAGGCCCGGGCAGCCGGGCGTGATGCGCGCGTCGGGCGAGGTGCAGGTCATCTCGGCGAACACCAGGCCGGCGCCGCCGGCGGCGCGCGCACCCAGGTGCATCAGGTGGTAGTCGCCGGGCAGGCCGTCGACGCAGGAGTACTGCGCCATCGGCGAGACGACGACGCGGTTCTTCAGCGCCGTGCCGCGCAGCTTGAAGGGCGTGAACATCGGCGGCACCGCCTGGCCGCCGGCCACGCCGCTGCGCTCGCCCAGCCAGCGCTCGAACTCACGCACATAGCCGGCATCGCGCAGGCGCAGGTTCTCGTGCGAGATGCGCTGCGAGCGGGTCAGCAGCGAATAGGCGAACTGCTCGGGCGCCAGCCGCGCATGGCGCTCGACGTTCTCGAACCATTCGGTGCTGTTGCGCGCCGCGTTCTGGATGCGCAGCACCTCGATGCCGCGCGCCGCCTCGTAGTCCTTCAGCGCCGCGTCCAGTTCGCCCTGCGCCGCTTGACCGATGTCGCGCGCCAGCGCGATCGCATCCTCCAGCGCCAGCTTGGTGCCGGAGCCGATCGAGAAATGCGCGGTATGCGCGGCGTCGCCCATCAGCACCACCGGCACGCCGGCAGCATTGCGGTGCACCCAGCGCTGGCAGACCACGCGCGGGAAGCGAATCCATTGCGCCGAGCCGCGCAGATGCGAGGCGTTGGAGATGAGCTTGTGGCCGTCCAGCACCTTGGCAAAGAGCTGTTCGCAGAAGGCGATGCCCTCCTCCTTGCTCATCGCCTCCAGCCCAGCGGCCTGCCAGACGGCTTCCGGCGTCTCGACGATGAAGGTCGAATGGGTCTCGTCGAAGCGGTAGGCATGGGCCTGGAACCAGCCCCACTCGGTCTGCTGGAAGTCGAAGGTGAAGGCGTCGAACAGCTTGGTCGTGCCCAGCCAGACGAAGCGGCAGTTGCGCAGGTCGATGTCGGGCTGGTAGCTGGCCGCGTATTTCTGGCGGATGCGGCTGTTCAAGCCATCGGCCGCGATGATCAGGTCGGCGTCGACGATCTCGGCATCGTCCTGCACATCGCTCTGGTAGCGGATCTCGACGCCCAGTTCCTCGCAGCGCTGCTGCAGGATGTTCAGCAGCTTCATGCGGCCGATGCCGCAGAAGCCATGGCCGCCGGAGACCAGCTTGCGGCCCTGGATATGGACCGCGATGTCGTCCCAATGGTTGAAGGCATCGAGGATCTGGCCGGCGGTCTTCGGATCGGCCTCGCGCAGCGCGGCCAGGGTCTGGTCGGAGAACACCACGCCCCAGCCGAAGGTGTCGCCGGCGCGGTTGCGCTCCAGCACCGTGACGCGGTTCGCGGGGTTCTGCTTCTTCATCAGCAGCGCGAAATACAGACCGGCGGGACCGCCGCCTATGCAGGTGATGCGCATGGTGCCTCTTGACAACTCCAATGCGAGCCACTTTAGACATAGATATTTTAGATGTCAATTAATTTGCCAAACTGGCAGACTCGGGACTTACCCGGTCCGGATCGCCGTTCCGGGCACTTGCGTAAATCACCCGGCCTTGTTGGAATTAACCGACACCACGGCATTTCAAGCCTTGTTAAGGTGCGCGCCGCTTCACAGGAGTACCGCCATGCAACGCCTCTGGGACATCTCTCCCCTGGTGGCCCCCGACGCGCCGATCTTCCCCGGCGACGAGCCCTTTTCGCTGAGCTGGACCGCCCGGCTCTCGCCCGGCTGCCCGGTGAATCTCAGCGCGATCACGATGTCGCCGCATGTCGGCGCCCATGCCGATGCGCCGCTGCATTACGCCAACGACGCGCCCAGCGCCGCCGAGGTGGATCTCGACGCCTACCTCGGCCCCTGCCGCGTGATCCATGCCATCGATTGCGGCCCGCTGATCCGCATCGAGCATCTGCGGCATGCGGCCGCCGACCTGCCGCCGCGCGTGCTGGTGCGCTGCATGCAAAAGGCCGATACGGCCTGGAACCCCGAGTTCAGCGCCTATGCGCCCGAGACCGTCGAATGGCTGGCCGCCCAGGGCGTCCGGCTGATCGGCCTGGACACGCCCTCGGTCGACCCGGCCAGCAGCAAGCTACTTCCCAGCCATCAGCAGCTCTTGCGCCTGAACCTGCGCGTGCTGGAGAACCTGGTGCTGGACGAGGTGCCCGAGGGCGACTTCGAATTGATCGCGCTGCCGCTGAAGCTGGCCGGTGCCTGTGCATCCCCGGTGCGCGCGGTGTTGCGCACCCTTTGATGGAGTGACGATGAAGACAAGAGACGATGCGCTTGCGCGCGATGCGGCCGACCCGCTGCGCGGCTTGAAGGACCAGTTCGATCTGCCGCCCGGCGTGATCTATCTGGACGGCAATTCGCTGGGCGTTGCCCCAAAGGCGACCGCCGCGCGGGTACAGGAGGTGGTGACCCGGGAATGGGGCCGCGACCTGATCAAGGCCTGGAACACCGCCGACTGGATGCACCTGCCCGAACGCGTCGGCGACAAGATCGCCCGTCTGGTCGGCGCCGCGCCGGGCGAGCTGGTGGTGGCGGACTCGACCTCGCTGAACCTCTACAAGGTGCTGGCCGCGGCGATCCGCATCACGCAGACCGACGCGCCCCAGCGCAAGCTGGTGGTCTCGGAGCGCAGCAACTTCCCGACCGACCTCTACATCGCCGAGAGCCTGTGCAACCAGCATGGCTACACGCTGAAGCTGGTCGACAGCGTCGACGAGATCCCCGGCATCCTGAACGCCGATCTGGCCGTGCTGATGCTGACCGAGGTCAACTACCGCACCGGCTACAAGCACGACATGGCCGCGCTGACCGCCGCGGCCCAGGCCGCCGGCGCGCTGACGGTCTGGGACCTGGCCCATTCGGCCGGAGCCATTCCCGTCGACCTGAAGGGCGCAAATGCCGACTTCGCGATCGGCTGCGGCTACAAGTACCTGAACGGCGGCCCCGGCGCCCCGGCCTTCGTCTGGGTGCACCCGCGCCATACCGACCGCTTCTGGCAGCCGCTGTCGGGCTGGATGGGCCATGCCGCGCCCTTCGAGTTCACGCCCGGCTACCAGCCCGCGCCCGGCATTCGCCGCTATGTCTGCGGCACGCCCTCGGTGATCGGCGCCTCGGCGCTGGAATGCGGCGTCGACACGGTGCTGGCGGCCGAGCCCTTGGGCGGCATGGCGGCACTGCGCGAGAAGTCGCTGGCGCTGACCGAGGCCTTCGCGGCCCTGGCGGAGGAACGCTGCGGCGAGTTCGGTGTCTACGCCGTGTCGCCGCGCAATCCGGCGCGGCGCGGCAGCCAGGTCTGCCTGGCGCTGAAGGCCCCGCTGCATGAGACGGCCGGCTATGCGGTGGTGCAGGCCCTGATCGCGCGCGGCGTGATCGGCGACTTCCGCGCCGGCGACCCGGCGCGGCTGGAGGCCGTCCCCCACATCCTGCGCTTCGGCTTCACGCCGCTGTACATCGGCTTCGCCGATGTCTGGGACGCGGTCGAGCATCTGCACCAGGTGCTGGCCAGCGGCGAGTGGCGCGAGGCACGTTTCAACGCAAAGGCTGCAGTGACATGAGTTGCCCGATCCATCACACCGAAAACGTCGTCAAGGACGCCGCGGACGCCGGGCCGCCCCAAGGCAGCGGCTGCCCCCTCGGGGGGCAGGAGCGCAGCGACGCGGGGGCCTCATTCCATGGCGCCCAGCTCGACTTCTCCAAGGACATGAGCTACGGCGACTACCTGCACCTGGACCAGGTGCTCTCCGCCCAGCATCCGCTCTCGCCCGAGCACAACGAGATGCTCTTCATCGTGCAGCACCAGACCTCGGAGCTGTGGATGAAGCTGATGCTGCACGAGCTGCATGCGGCCGTCGCCAACGTCGCGGCGGACCGCCTGCCCGAGGCCTTCAAGATGCTGGCCCGCGTCTCGCGCATCATGGAGCAACTGGTCCATGCATGGGACGTGCTGGGCACGATGACCCCGCCCGAGTACAGCGCGATCCGGCCCTATCTGTCCAACAGCAGCGGCTTCCAGAGCGCGCAGTACCGACGCATCGAGTTCATGCTGGGCAACAAGAACGCCGCGATGCTCAAGCCCCATGCGCACCGGCCCGATCTGCTGGCCGAGGTGCAGGCGGCCTATGAGGCGCCCTCGCTCTACGACGAGGTGCTGCGCCTGATGACGCGCCGCGGCATCCAGGTGCCCGACAGCCATACCCAGCGCGACTGGACCCAGCCCTACGCCGCCGACGAGGGCGTCAAGGCCGCCTGGTTGCAGGTCTACCGCGCGCCGCGCGAGCACTGGGACCTGTACCAGATGGGCGAGGAGCTGGTCGACCTGGAGGACGCCTTCCGGCTCTGGCGCTTCCGCCATGTGACGACGGTGGAACGCGTGATCGGCTTCAAGCGCGGCACCGGCGGCACCGGCGGCGTCAGCTATCTGCGCAAGATGCTGGATGTGGTGCTGTTCCCGGAGCTCTGGGCGCTGCGCACCGAGCTTTAACTAGAATCCGGGTTCTGCCTACAACGGCGCTCACGAGGCGCCACGCCCGGAGACTTCCATGGACACCCGCAGCTCCCCCATCACCCTGCGCATCGAGCGCGTGCGCGACGCGCTGAAGAGCCAGGGGGCCCATGCCGCCCTGGTGCCCTCGGCGGATCCGCATCTGTCGGAATACCTGCCGGAGCGCTGGCAGGGCCGCGAATGGCTGTCGGGCTTCACCGGGTCGATGGGCACCCTGGTCGTCACCCTGGAGCGCGCCGCGCTGTTCGCCGATGGCCGCTACTGGGCCCAGGCCGAGCGCGAGTTGTCCGGCACCGGCATTGACCTGGTCAAGATCCCGACCGGCGCCGCCACCCATTACATCGACTGGATCGCCGAGCAGCTCCAGCCCGGCCAGGCGCTGGCGGTCGACGGACAGGTGCTGGGCCTGGCCCTGGCCCAGCAGCTGCGCGCCGCGATGGACAAGGCCGGCATCCGCCTGCGCACCGAGATCGATGTGGTCGAGTCCGCCTGGGAGGGCCGCCCGGGCCTGCCCGCCGCCGCGATCTATGAGCACCTGCCGCCGCAGGCCGCGGTGAGCCGCGCCGACAAGCTGGCCCAGGTGCGCGCCGGCATGGCCGCTGTCAATGGTGGCAAGGGCGCCAGCCACCATTTCATCTCCACCGTCGACGACGTGGCCTGGTTGCTGAACCTGCGCGGTGCCGACGTCGACTACAACCCGGTCTTCCTGGCCCATCTGCTGCTGGACGCCCAGGGCGGCACCCTGTTCGTCGGCGCCGGCAAGGTGCCAGCCGAGGTCGAGGCCCGCCTGGCCGCCGACGGCATCCGGCTGGCCGTCTATGCCGACGCACCCCGGGCCCTGGCCGCGCTGCCGGCCGGCGCCACCCTGCTGGTCGACCCCAAGCGCGTGACCCTGGGCCTGCGCGAGGCCGTGCCGGCCACGGTCGCAGTGGTCGAGGCGATCAATCCCTCGACCCTGGCCAAGAGCCGCAAGACCGCCGCCGAGGCCGCCTTCGTGCGCGAAGCGATGGCGCAGGACGGCGCCGCGATGTGCGAGTTCTACGCCTGGTTCGAGGCCGCACTGGCCGCCGGCGAGCGCATCACCGAGATCACGATCGACGAAAAGCTGACCGCCGCCCGTGCCAAGCGTCCGGGATTCAAGGGCCTGAGCTTTCCGACCATCGCCGGCTTCAATGGCAATGGCGCGATGCCGCATTACCGCGCGACGCCCGAGCTGCATGCCGAGATCAAGGGCGACGGCCTGCTGCTGATCGATTCCGGCGCCCAGTACCTGGGCGGCACCACCGACATCACCCGCGTCTGGCCGATCGGCACCGTCAGCGCCGCCCACAAGCGCGACTACACCCTGGTGCTGAAGGGCATGATCAACCTGAGCCGCGCCGTGTTCCCGCGCGGCACCCTGAGCCCGATGCTGGACGCGCTGGCGCGCGTGCCGCTGTGGCGCCATGGTCTGGACTACGGCCATGGCACCGGCCATGGCGTCGGCTACTTCATCAACGTCCACGAGGGCCCGCAGAGCATCTCCAAGGCGGTGCCGGACGCGAACATGGCGATGGAGCCGGGCATGATCACCTCCAACGAGCCGGGCCTCTACCGTCCCGGCCAATGGGGCGTGCGCATCGAGAACCTGGTGCTGAATGTCGCGTTCGAGAGCCCGGAACAAGACCAGTTCGGCGCGATGCTGGCCTTCGAGACCCTGACCCTGTGCCCGATCGACACCCGCTGCATCGACGTGGCGCTGCTCGGCGCCGAGGATCTGGCCTGGCTGAACGAGTACCACGCCGAGGTGCGCCGCCGCCTGGCGCCGCTGCTGAGCGGTGCCGCGCTGGACTGGCTGAACCTGCGCACCACGGCGCTGGCCGCCTGAGCCGGCGACGAAACGCGGAAAAAGCCGCACCAAGCGCGGCTTGAGCCGGTCGGGGCGGCTGGAAGCCGCCGCGCGCGCCACCTAGACTTTGATCATCGGGGACGGTCCATCTGACGTTCGCCGGCCCCGATGACGAGCGCTTGGAGGTGCATCATGAGCAGGCTCAGCAGCTGGCACGAGTTCACGCATCGCAACCGCGAAGGCGAAAGCAGCCCGCGCCGTTTCATTCACCGCTTCTCGGACAGCGGATTGCATACCACCTTGATGGTGGCCGTGATCGCGTTGGTCGCCCTGGCCCTGGTGAAGGCCGTCAGCGTCGGTGTTGCCGTCTGGCAGCTCGACACCGTGGTCGTGCAAGGCCAGGCCAAACGCTGACACGTAACAGCGAGGACTTCCCCCCTCTCCTCGCCGACGACTACATCTGCCGGAACAGGTGCAGGTAACTGCGGCTGACCGGCAGCACCTCGGGGCGGCCGCGCAGGTGCAGGTCAGCCGTCTCGTTGGGCCCGCGGTTCACATGGCTGATCGCATGCAGGCTCACCACCACCGAGCGGTGCACCTGCGCGAAGGCCTGCGGGTCCAGTTGCTCGATCAGCTCGCGGATCGGCGTGCGGATCAGGGCCTCACCCTCCTGCCACACCACCAGGGTGTATTTCTCGTCGGAACGCATGAAGATGATCTGGTCCACCGGGATCAGCTTCAGGGTCGAGCCGACCGAGGCGCGCAGCCATTGCAGATAGGCCGGCTGGGCCGGCGCCGCGGCCGGCGGCGCGCGCAGCCGCTCGCTCAGCTGGGCCAGCGCGGCTTCCACCGCGGCCTCCAGCGCCGCATTGCCGCCGCCGGGCGGCGTGAGCCGCAGGCGCTCCTGCAGGCGCTGCACCGTGTCCGCCAGCCGCGCCGGCTCGACCGGCTTGACCAGATAGTCCAGCGCCCCCTGCTCGAAGGCCTGCACCGCGTACTGCTCATAGGCGGTCACAAAGACCAGCTGGGCGCGCCGCGCCATCGCGCGCGCCGCCTCCACCCCGCTCAGGCCTGGCATGTGCACATCCAGGAACACGATCTGCGGCTGCAGGCGCTCGAACAGCTCAACCGCCTCGCGCCCGTTGCGCGCCTGAGCCACCACCTGCAGCTCCGGCCAGGCCTTGGCCAGCGCACGGGCCAGGCTGTCGCGCAGCAGCGGTTCGTCGTCGGCGATCAGGGCGGTAGGGATTGCAAGAGTCATGGCTGGAATTCGATCTCGGCCCGCAGGCCATGCGGGCGATTCTCGGTCAGGTCCAGGCGCGCCGAGGCGCCGTAGATCACCTGCAGACGTTCGCGCAGGTTCAAAAGCCCGGTGCCCGAGGAACCGGTCGACTGGCCCAGCCCGACGCCGGTGTCGCTGACCCACAGCCGCACCGGCCCGGCCGGGTCGGCGCGACCACCCGAGACCTCGATCACGCCGCCCTCCTCGCTCGGGTCGATGCCATGGCGCACCGCGTTCTCGACCAGGGTCAGCAGGGCCATCGGCGGAAAGCGCAGGCCCTGCAGCTCGGCCGGCACCGCGATGCGATAGGCCAGCCGGTCCGGCATGCGCAGATGCATCAGCTCCAGATAGGCGCGCACCAGGCCCAGCTCGTCGCCGACGCTGGCGGCCTGGTCCTGCAGGCGCGGCATCGCGGCGCGCAGATAGGCGATCAGGCTGGACAGCACCGGCGCCGCCTGTGGCGAGCCGGTCTCGACCAGGGCGCGCACATTGGCCAGGGTGTTGAACAGGAAATGCGGCTCGACCTGGGCCTGTAGCACGCGCAGTCGCGCGTCCAGCGCACGCCGCTCCAGCTCGCTGCGCTCCAGCTCGAAGTGCAGGGCCTGGCTGCGCGCCTCCGCGTCGCGCTGGCGGTACAGCGCGCCCATCGCCAGCAGCGGGCCGATCAGGAGGCCGGAGCCGGCGATCCAGAGAAAGCCGAGCAGGCGCCCCTCGCTGCGCAGCAGGCTGCCGATGTCGCCACCCACCGAGACCAGATAAACCAGCAGGGTCGCCGCCGGCACCGCCAGCGCCACCACCAGCACCTGGCTCAGCCAGCGCGCCAGCCAGCGCGGCAGGCGCCGCGGCCATTGGCCGGCCGCCGCGAAGGCCAGCAGGGTCAAGAGGGCCACGAACATCGTGCGACCCAGCAGCACCGGGATCGGGGTGATGAAGATCGGCGCCAGCAGCAGCGCTGCCAGGGTCGCCAGCCCCAGCGCCACACCAACCCGCCACGGGCTCAGCGAAGCGACGAAAGCCAGCCAGGCCTGCCGCTGGCTGGGCAGGACGGGAGACGGAGTAACCTGCGGGAACATGGCCGGCACGATAGCCGGCCGGCGGGTCAGCACCAAGCGCCCGGTGCGCTTGGCGCGACGAATGACGGAATCGCGGCCCCCAGCGGCGGCCGCGGCGCGCTCAGGCCGCGCGCCCTCCGCACATCACGACATCGCGCCCGGCGTTGATCGCGAAGCGCAGCGCGTCGGCCGGTGAGGCCCAGCCATAGCCACCGGCCAGGTTCTCGTCGCGAAAGGCCTCCTGGCGTGGCAGGCTGCCGCCCTTCACCCGCATCACCACCACGGCCGCGACATAGCCAAAACTGCGCGGCCGCTCGATCGCGCCGGCATAGATGCGGTAATCCCCCGCGTCGATTTCCTCGAAATGCATGCTGCCTCTCCTTCGCGGCGCCCCTCGCCGCTTGCACAGGAGCAACTATCGGCGCCGGCGCCCCGCGGCGCTATGCAACCGATGGGGGCCCTCCATTGGGGGAGGGAGAACCCGCATCTCGCACCAGGCCCGGCGGCGCGTCGCTCTGGTCCTTCAGCGCCACGCCGCTGGCGCCCAGGCGCCGTGCCGCGCGCAGCAGCCACAGCAGCTTGCGCGCCGCCTCCTCGGGCGCCAGGCCATCGGCGCGCACATTCGAGATGCAGTTGCGCTCGGCATCGCTGCGGCCGACGCGCGGCCCCAGGGTCAGGTACAGGCCCAGGCTGTCCGGCGAGCTCAGGCCCGGCCGCTCGCCGATCAGCATCACGACCGCGCGAGCGCCCAGGCGCTCGCCGATCTCGTCGCCCAGCGCAACCCGGGCCTGGCGCCCGATCACCACCGGCCCCAGGCGCAGCTCCTCGCCCATGCGTTCGCGCAGCGCCCGCAGCAGCGCGACGCCGTAGCGCTGCACGCCCAGGGCCGAGAGCCCGTCGGCCAGCACCGGCAGCAGATCGATGTCGCCCTCGAGCGGCGCCAGCGCCTGCCCGGCCGCCAGCCGCCGCCCCAGATCGGGACGCATCAAGTAGCTCGCGCGGTCCGGTGCGGCGCTGTGCAGCTCCAGCACCTGCTCGAAGCCGGCCTGCGCCAGCTCGGCGCGCAGCGCCACGACGTCCAGCGGCAGCAGCACCGCGTCGCGCGCCAGCGCATGGTCGACGCCGAAGGCCAGCAGCTCGGCGCTGCGCTGGCCGTTGCCGCTGCGCCCCTGGGCGATGCGGGCGCGGGTCAGCGCGCGCAGGTCCGACCAGGCGGCGTCGCTATGGGCCGGCAGCAAGGGTCGGCTCATGACAGCAGCCTCAGCCGCGCCAGCACGGGATGACCCGCTCCCACCGGCAGCAGGCGGCCGGCCGCATCGACGATGCCCTGCCCCTGCAGCCAGGTTTCGAACTCCGGCGCGCGCCGCAGGCCCAGGGTCTCGCGCAGGTAGAGCGCATCGTGGAAGGAGGTGCTCTGGTAGTTCAGCATGATGTCGTCGGCGCCGGGCACGCCCATCACGAAGTTGATACCCGCGACGCCCAGCAGGGTCAGCAGGTTGTCCATATCGTCCTGGTCGGCCTCGGCATGGTTGGTGTAGCAGACGTCGCAGCCCATCGGCAAGCCCAGCAGCTTGCCGCAGCAATGGTCCTCCAGCCCGGCGCGCAGGATCTGCTTGCCGTCGTACAGGTATTCGGGGCCGATGAAGCCGACCACGCTGTTGACCAGCAGCGGATTGAAGGCGCGCGCCACCGCATAGGCGCGCACCTCGCAGGTCTGCTGGTCCACGCCCTGGTGGGCATTGGCTGAGAGCGCGCTGCCCTGGCCGGTCTCGAAATACATCACATGCTCGCCGCCGCGCCCTTGCGCCAGCGCCGCGGCCCGCGCCTCGCGCAGCAGGGCCAGGTCGATGCCGAAGCCGCGGTTCGCCGCCTCGGTGCCGGCGATCGACTGGAACACCAGGTCCACCGGCACGCCGCGCTGCATCAGCGCCAGGCTGTTGCCGACATGGGTCAGCACGCAGGCCTGGGTCGGGACGCCCAGCTGCTGGATCACCCGGTCCAGCAGGCGCAGCAGGTCTTCGAGCTGCTGCAGGCTGTCGCCGACCGGATTCACGCCGATCACCGCGTCGCCGGCGCCGTAGAGCAGGCCGTCGACGATGGAGGCCGCGATGCCGCGCAGATCGTCGGTCGGGTGATTCGGCTGCAGCCGCACCGCCAGCCGCCCGGGCAGGCCCAGGGTGTTGCGAAAGCACGTGACCACCGTGCATTTGCGCGCCACCGCGATCAGGTCCTGGTTGCGCATCAGCTTGGAGACCGCCGCCACCATCTCCGGCGTCAGCCCGGGCGCCAGCGCAGTGAGCGCCGCGGTGTCGGCGGCCTCGGACAGCAGCCAGTCGCGGAAGTCGCCGACCGTCAGATGCGCGACCGGCGCGAAGGCGGCGGCGTCATGGCCATCAACGATCAGGCGCGTGACCTCGTCGGTCTCATAGGGGATCAGCGCCTCGTTCAGGAAGGTCCTCAGCGGCAGCTCGGCCAGGCTCAGGCGCGCGGCCATGCGCTCGGTGGCGCTGCCGGCCGCCAGCCCGGCCAGCGCATCGCCGGAGCGCGCCGGGCCGGCCTTGGCCAGCAGCGCGCGCAGGTCCGCGAAGCGCCAGTTGATCCCGCCCAGCCCTTGTTGATAAGCCATGGCGCGAGACTAGCGAATCGCATGCCAGCGCGCCACCGCGCTGTTCAGCCCATCCGCAGCGCCATGATGCCGGCGACAATGATCAGCGTGCCGGCGGCGCGCTGCCAGCCGAAGCGCTCGCGCAGCAGCCAGGTGCCCAGCAGCGCGGCGAACAGCACCGAGGTCTCGCGCAGCGCCGCCACGGTGGCCACCGGCGCATGCATCATCGCCCACAGCGCGATGCCATAGCTGCCCAGCGAGGCCGCGGTGCCGCCGGCCGCCATCGGCCAGCGCTCGGCCACATAGGCGCGCACCTCGGCCAGGCGCGCGCGGCGCTGCCACAGCACCAGGGCCAGATAGGGCAGCCCGTCCAGCAGGAACAGCGCCGCGACATAGGAGCCCGCGCCGCCGTTGGCGCGCACGCCCAGGCCGTCCACCACCGTGTAGGCGGCGATGAAGACCGCGTTCAGCAGCGCGTAGCGGATCGCCTTGCGGCGCCGGCGCTCGTCGCCGCTGGCGGCCGAGGACAGGCCCAGCGCCAGCACGCCGGCGCAGATCGTCACCACGCCGGCCCAGGCCAGCGGCGACAGCCGCTCGCCCAGCAGCGGCGCGCTGCCCAGCGCCACCAGCAGCGGTGCGCTGCCGCGCATCAGCGGATAGGTCAGGCCCAGGTCGCCATGCTTGTAGGCGCCGGCCAGCGCGGTGTAGTAGCCGATATGGATCAGGGTCGAGGCGATCAGATAGGGCCAGGCCGCGGCGGCCGGCGGCCCGTTGAACAGCAGCAGCGGCACGGCTAGCAAGGTGCCCATGCCATGGATCAGCGCGGTGTTCAGCGCCTTGTCCGGCGCGGACTTGATCAGCGCGTTCCAGCCGGCGTGCAGCAGCGCGCCCAGCAGCACGGCCAGCAGCACCGGCAGGGTGGTGTCACCCATCAGCGCGCCGCGCCGGCCAGCGCGCAGCCGCGCGCGATCGCCAGGTAATGATCCAGCGGCGGGGTCGGCAGCGCGGGCTGCTTGGCCAGGTCGTCCCACAGGCGCAGCCGCAGCGCCTCCTGCGCATAAGGCCGGGCGATGAAGGCCGCGGCCTGCCCCGGCGTGAAGATGCCGCCCTGCAGCCGCAGGCTGCGGCGCGAATCGGCCGACAGGCTGTCGTGATAGCCGGGCCGCTCGGCGCAGAGCCAGCGCTTGGCGTCCACATGGCCGGCGATCGCCTGCAGCACCCGCGGCGGGAACAAGCCGCGCAGGAAGGGGATCAGCCGGTACTGGTGCAGGTCGTCGATGCCCCGCAGGGTCGGGGTGTCGGGCGCGGCCTCGTCCAGCAGATGGCCCAGGTCGTGCAGCAGGGCCGCGGTGATCAGCTCGGCATCGGCGCCCTCCTGCTCGGCCAGCAGGGCCGACTGCAGCGCATGCTCCAGCTGGGTGACCGGCTCGCCGCTGTAGCTGGCATGGCCGCGCGTGCGCAGCAGGGTCTCGATCTGGTCCAAGGTCAGCGCCATCGGCTCGTCCGTCAGTCGGCGCCGGCCTGCGCCAGATGCTTCCGGCGGGTGCGCTCGCGGCTGTTCATCACATGCTCGAACATCGCCGCGCCGGCCGCCTCGACATCGCCGGAGGCGATCACCTTGACGATCTGGCGATGCTCGCGCGCATAGATCGCCATCGACTCGTGGCTCAGGTTCTGGCGGCGGAACAGGGTCAGCTCCTTGGTCAGCTTGCGATAGACCGCGGTCAGCTTGGCATTGCCGGCCAGCTCCAGCAGGCGGTCGTGGAAGGCCAGGTTGGTCTCATGGAACAGCGCCGCGTCGTCGCCCTTGGCGGCCTGCTCCATGGTCTCGGCCATGCGGCGCAGCTCGCGCAGCTGCGCCGGGGTGCAGGTCTGGGCCAGCTTGCGGCCGACATACTGGTCCATCAGCGCGCGCACCTCGAAGATCTCCAGCGCCTCTTCCACCGGCACCGCGCGCACGAACACGCCGCGGTTCTTTTCGGTGCGCACCAGGCCCGCCTCCTCCAGCATGCGGAAGGCCTCGCGCACCGGTGCGCGCGATACGCCCAGTTGTTCGGCCAGCAGCTGCTCGGTCAGCTTGTCGCCGCCCTGCAGCGCGCCAGAAAGGATCTGCCCCTCGATATGCGCCTGCACCAGATTGGCGAGCGAATTGCCCTGCAGTTGTGCGATGGTCGGCTGGATCGTGCTGGCGGTGTTCATGGCGGACTCCAGTGTATAGACCCGACTACAGATTGTCGACAATCGACAACATTCAACCTACAAAAACCCTTGGCCTCGATCTTGCATTGCCTGTGTGACACGGGTTTGTCATTTGCAAAAGCCATAAACGCGGCTGTCCATTTCTGCCAAGGAGCTCAAGATGACGTTCACCAAGAAGATCATGGCCGGCCTGCTGGGCACGGCCTGCGCCACCGCCGCACTGGCGGCCGACAAGGTGCAGCTGACCGTGTACACGGCGCTGGAGACCGACCAGCTGAAGGCCTACCAGACCGCCTTCAACCAGGTGCAGCCCGATATCGAGATCAAGTGGGTGCGCGATTCGACCGGCGTGATCACCGCCAAGCTGCTGGCCGAGAAGGCCAATCCGCAGGCCGACGTGGTGTGGGGCGTGGCCGCCTCCAGCCTGGCCCTGCTGCAGAACAACGGCATGCTGGAGCCCTACGCGCCGCTGAACCTGGACGCGATCATGCCGCAGTACCGCGACAAGAAGAGCCCGCCGGCCTGGTGGGGCATGGACGTGTTCGGCGCCACCGTCTGCTTCAACACCGTCGAGGCCAAGAAGCGCAACATCCCGCTGCCGACCAGCTGGAAGGACCTGCTGAAGCCCGAGTTCAAGGGTCAGGTCGTGATGCCCAACCCGGCCTCCTCCGGCACCGGCTACTTCGACGTGGTCGCCTGGCTCAAGCTCTGGGGTGACGAGAACGGCAAGGGCGGCGGCTGGAAGTACATGGACGCGCTGCACGAGAACATCGCCCAGTACACCCATTCCGGCTCCAAGCCCTGCAATATGGCCGCGGCCGGCGAGTACGTGGCCGGCATCTCCTTCGAATACCGCGGCCATGCCAACAAGGCCAAGGGCGCGCCGATCGAGCTGGTGTTTCCGAAGGAAGGCCTGGGCTGGGACCTGGAGGCCTTCGCGATCCACAAGGGCACGAAGAAGGGCGAGGCCGCGAAGAAGCTGGCCGACTGGGCCTCGAGCAAAGACGCGATGGTGCTGTACGGCAAGAACTTCGCGATCACCGCGCAACCTGGCGTCGCGCCCAAGCTGGCCAACATCCCGGCCGACTATGAGTCGCGCCTGGTGAAGCTGGACTTCACCGAGTCCGCCAACAGCCGCGAGCGCGTGCTGACGGAATGGACCCGCCGCTACGACGGCAAGAGCGAGAAGAAGAAGTAAGAAGAGAAGAGCCCGCGATGATGAGCCTCAACAGCAACACGCCCTATCTGGAGCTGCAGGACCTGCACAAGCGCTTCGGCGCCTTCCAGGCCCTGCAGGACATCCAGTTGTCGATCCAGCGCGGCGAGTTCGTCTGCTTCCTCGGCCCCTCGGGCTGCGGCAAGACGACGCTGTTGCGCATCATCGCCGGCCTCGAGGTGCAGAGCGGCGGCCGCCTGATCCAGGATGGCCGCGACATCTCCAGCGCGCCGCCCGCCGGCCGCGACTATGGCATCGTGTTCCAGTCCTATGCGCTGTTCCCGAACCTGACGATCGCGGACAACGTGGCCTATGGCCTGAAGGGCCAGACCCGGGCCTGGCGGCGCGCCCGCGTCGAGGAGCTGCTGGACCTGGTGGGCCTGTCCGGCACCGGCGCCAAATACCCGGCCCAGATGTCCGGTGGCCAGCAGCAGCGCGTCGCGCTGGCGCGGGCGCTGGCCACGGCGCCGGGCCTGCTGCTGCTGGACGAGCCGCTGTCGGCGCTGGATGCGATCGTGCGCGTGCATCTGCGCAACGAGATCCGCGCGCTGCAGAAGAAGCTGGGTGTCACCACCATCATGGTCACGCATGACCAGGAGGAGGCGCTGTCGGTGGCGGACCGCATCGTCGTGATGAACGCCGGCCGCATTGAGCAGGTCGGCACGCCGATGCAGATCTACCGCCAGCCGGCCTCGGCCTTCGTGGCCGATTTCGTCGGCAAGGTCAACAAGCTCGCCGCGGTGGCCGAGGATGGCCACTGGGTGCGCTGCGGCGACAAGCGCTGGCTGTGCCCGCCGGCCAACGGCACCGGGTTCCGCCCCGGCGCGCCGCTGGCCCTGTACCTGCGGCCCGAGGACCGCATCTTCGAGAACCTGGCCGACGACCACCCGGGCCTGTGCCAGGGCCGGGTCGAGCATGTCGAGTTCCTGGGCAGCAACTGCCTGGCGCGCGTCGCGATCGAGGGCATGGCGGACCAGCCGGTGGACCTGCAGTTCTCCTTGAACCAGATGGACGAGTTCGGCGTCGCCGCCGGCCGGCATCTGCGCTTCGCGCTGCGCACCGACCGGCTGCGCGTGTTTGCCGCCGCGGGGGCCGCGTGAACAGTTCGAGCCACAGCCTGAACGGCAGCCGCGCCATGCCCGCCCTTAAGATCCCGGCCGCCGAGCGCTTCGCGCAGCTGGGCCTGCTGGCCATCACCGCGCTGCTGCTGGTCGGCCTGGGCGGCCCGCTCGCGGCCCTGCTTGCGCAGGCCTTCGCGCAAGGCGGCGAGGCCGGCAGCTTCGCCCATTTCGCCGCCTATCTGCGCTCGCCCGCCCTGCTGTCGAGCCTCTGGAACAGCCTGTGGGTCTCGGCTCTGGTGACCGCCCTCGTGCTGCCGCTGGCCTTCGCCTTCGCCTACGGCCTGACGCGCAGCTGCATGCCGGGCAAGGCCCTGCTGCGCAGCATCAGCCTGCTGCCGCTGCTGGCGCCCTCGCTGCTGGCCGCGATCTCGCTGATCTACTGGTTCGGCAACCAGGGCGTGGCCAAGGCCTTCTGGAACGCCCTGGGCTTCGAGAGCATCTACGGCGCCTCCGGCCTGGTGCTGGCCGAATGCTTCGCGGTGTTCCCGCATACCCTGATGATCCTGGTCACCGCGCTGAGCCTGGCCGATGCGCGGCTGTACGAGAGCGCCGACGCGCTGGGCAGCTCGGCGCTGCGCAAGTTCCTGACCATCACCCTGCCCGGCGCCAAGTACGGCCTGATCTCGGCCGCCCTGGTCACCTTCACCATGGTGATCACCGACTTCGGCGTGCCCAAGGTGGTGGGCGGCGACTTCAATGTGCTGGCCACCGATGTGTTCAAGCTGGTGATCGGCCAGCAGGACTTCCAGCGCGGTGCGGTGGTCGCGCTGCTGCTGCTGACACCGGCCGCGCTCAGCTTCGGCGTCGACCAGCTGCTGCTGCGCCGCCGCCAGACCGCGATGCTGTCGGCCCGTGCGGTGCCGCTGGTGCCGAAGCCCTCGCGCGGCTTCGATGCCCTGATGTTCGGCTATTGCACGCTGATCGCCGCGCTGATGCTGGCGATGTTCCTGATGGCGGTCTACGCCTCCTTCGTCACGCTCTGGCCCTACAACCTGAGCCTGAGCCTGAACCACTATGTCAGCGGCATCATCGACGCCGAGCTGGGCGACGCGCTGCTGAACAGCCTGAAGCTGGCCACCGGCACCGCGCTGCTGGGCCCGCTGATCGTGTTCCTGGGCGCCTATCTGCTGGAGAAAACGCGCGGCCTGGCCGCGCTGCGGCCGCTCCTGCGCCTCTTGGCCAGCCTGCCGATGGCGGTGCCGGGCCTGGTGCTGGGCCTGGGCTACATCTTCTTCTTCAACGCGCCGGCCAATCCGCTGCACTTCATGTACCAGAGCGGCGCGCTGCTGGTGCTGTGCACCGTGGTGCATTTCTACACCACCGGCCATCTGACGATGGTGACCGCACTGAAGGCGATCGATGCCGAGTTCGAGGCGGTCTCGGCCTCACTGAAGGTGCCCTTCTACAAGACCCTGTGGCGCGTCACCCTGCCGATCTGCCTGCCGACCCTGATCGACGTCTCGCGCTACTTCTTCGTCAACGCGATGACGACGATCTCGGCCGTGGTCTTTCTCTATTCGCCCGACATGCGCCTGGCCTCGGTGGCGATCCTGAACCTGGACGAGGCCGGCGAGATCGGCCCGGCCACCGCGATGGCGGTGCTGATCGTCGCCGTTTCCGCCGGCGTCAACTGCCTCTACCTGCTGCTAGGCCGCTGGGCTCAGGCCCGCACCCAGGCCTGGCGCCAGCGCTGAGCCCTGCCTGAGCCTTTTCTTCTCCCCGCCCATTTCCCTCACGACAGATCGACGATGGATCGAGACCACCTCCTTTTGACCCCCGGCCCGCTGACCACCACCCAACGCACCAAGCTCGCGATGCTGAAGGACTGGGGCTCCTGGGACGCCGACTTCAATGCGCTGACCGCGCGCCTGCGCACCGGCCTGCTGGACGTGATCCAGGGCGCCGACAGCCATGTGGTCGTACCGCTGCAGGGCAGCGGCACCTTCAGCGTCGAGGCCGCGGTGGCCACCGTGGTGCCGCGCGACGGCCATCTGCTGGTGCTGGACAACGGCGCCTATTGCAAGCGCCTGGGCAAGCTGGCCACCCTGATGGGCCGCCGCACCACCATCGCGACCCGGCCCGAGGACCAGCCGGTCTCCGCCGCCGAGCTGGAGCGGCTGCTGGGCGAAGACCCGAGCATCACCCATGTCGGCCTGATCCATTGCGAGACCGGCACGGGCATCGTCAACCCGCTGGCCGAGGTCGCCGCGGTCTGTGAGCGCCTGGGCCGAGGCCTGATCATCGACGCGATGAGCAGCTTCGGCGCGTTGCCCATCGATGCGCGCGCGCTGCGCTTCGACGCGCTGATCGCCGCCAGCGGCAAATGCCTGGAGGGCGTGCCGGGCATGGGCTTCGTCTTCATCCGCAAGGCCATCCTGGACGGCTGCGCCGGGAACAGCCATTCGCTGGCGATGGACCTGCACGACCAGCATGCCTATATGGAGCGCACCGGCCAATGGCGCTTCACCCCGCCCACCCATGTGGTCGCAGCGCTGGCCGAGGCGCTGGTCCAGTTCCAGGAGGAAGGCGGCCAGCCGGCGCGGCTGGCGCGCTACCAGGCCAACCAGCGCCTGCTGGTCGAGGGCCTGGCCGCGCTGGGCTTGAAGACCTTCCTCGCGCCCGGGCTGCTGTCGCCGATCATCGTCACCTTCCTCGCGCCCGAGCATGCGCGCTACGACTTCAAGACCTTCTACGCCAGCGCCAAGGCCCAGGGCTTCCTGCTCTATCCCGGCAAGCTGACCGAGGTCGAGACCTTCCGCATCGGCTGCATCGGCGCCATCGGCGCCCAGGAGATGCAGCAGGCGGTCGACGCGGTGGGCCGCGCGCTGCGCGGCATGGGCATCGGCGCCTGACGGAGAAAAAACATGAACAACAGCAACACGAACAACAACCAGCTGCAGGCCGTCGTCTTCGACTGGGCCGGCACCATCCTCGACTTCGGCTCCTGCGCACCGATGGGCGCCTTCGTGCGCCTGTTCCAGCAGTTCGGCATCGAGCTGACGATCTCCCAGGCGCGCGGCCCGATGGGCATGGCCAAGTGGGACCATATCCAGGCCCTGGGCCGGCTGCCCGAGGTCGCCGCGCAATGGCAGGCCCGCCATGGCCGGCCCTTCGCGGACGCCGATGTCGACCATCTCTACGAGGTGTTCACACCGATGAACGCGGCCGTGGTGCCGGACTTCTGCGACTTCATCCCCGGCGCGTTGGACACCGTCGCGGCGCTGCGCGCGCGCGGGCTGAAGATCGGCTCCACCACCGGCTACAACCGCCCGATCATGGAGGTGGTGAGCCCGATCGCCGCGGCCGGCGGCTACCGGCCCGACAACCTGGTCTGCGCCGGCGACCTCGCGGCCGGCCG
This sequence comes from Roseateles sp. DAIF2, assembly GCF_015624425.1. NCBI lineage: Bacteria > Pseudomonadati > Pseudomonadota > Betaproteobacteria > Burkholderiales > Sphaerotilaceae > Roseateles > Roseateles sp. DAIF2. The sequence continues at coordinate 3,876,830 of NZ_CP049919.1, forward strand.
CCCCAGCCCGCTGATGATGCACCGCTGCTTCGCCGACCTGGGCGTCTGGCCGGCGCACACGGTGGTGAAGGTGGACGACACCGGCGTCGGCATTGCCGAGGGCCTGAACGCCGGCAGCTGGACCGTCGGCGTCGCGATCAGCGGCAATGCGGTCGGCCTGCCGCTGGCCGACTGGCAGGCGCTGGGTGCCGCCGAGCAGCAGGCGCTGCGCGAACGCGCCACCGCCCAGCTGCGCACCGAGGGGGCGCATTACGTGGTGGACAGCGTCGCCGAGCTGCTGCCGGTGCTGGACCTGATCGAGGCCAGGCTGGCGCGCGGCGAACGCCCCTGAGGCGGAGCCAAGGAAACGCACGATCCGAAAACCGGGCCCGCTTGATGGTCCAATGGCGCTCCCATTGACGACCTAGCGCTTCTTTCTCCCCGTGCGTTTCCTCTTGCATCGACCCGGCCAGAGCCGGGTCCTGGCAGCCTGCGCTGCCACGCTGACGATCCTCGTCGGCCTGCTTCCCGCCCCCGCCGCCGCGGATCCCGCCACTACCGCCCAGCTCCCCGCCTCCTTCGCGCGCTGCCCGGCCTTCTTCGCCGGCCAGCAGCCGCCCCAGGTGGCGCGCGCGCCGCGTCAGCGCGAGCTGTGCTTCGACGCCTTCGCGGTGCTGCACAGCGGCGACACCAAGACCCCGGTCTATGTGGCGCAACGCCTGAACAAGAAGGCCCTGGGCGGCCTGAAGCGCCAGAAGTCCGACCGCTTCTTCGCCGAGGCACGGCTGCCGCGCCCGGAGCGCGCGGAGCTGGACGACTACAAGCGCTCCGGCTATTCGCGCGGCCACCTCGCCCCCTCCGGCGACATGGCCACCGAGGAGGCGATGGCGCAGTCCTTCTCGCTGGCCAATATGGTGCCGCAGTCGATCCGCCACAACTCCGGCGCCTGGTCCAAGATCGAGCAGGACACGCGCAAATATGTGCAGCGCGCCGCCGGCGATGTCTATGTAATCACCGCACCGGTGTTCGAGCCCGGCAGCCCGCGCATCGGCTCAGGCGGCGTGCGCGTGCCGAGTCATCTGTTCAAGCTGGTCTACGACAGCCAGACCCAGCAGGCCTGGGCCCATTGGCAGGCCAACCGCGACGACGAGCAGGCCTCGCGCCCGATCGGCTATCGCGAGCTGGTGCGCCGCACCGGCGTGGAATGGCTGCCGCGGCAGGCGGTGAGCGCGGAGACGGCCGACTAGGGCCGAGTCACGATCCCCGGGGCCTCAGCGCCCCCCACTACCGCTGCAGTAGCATCGTTCCATGAGGCCAAACCCTCGCCCACCGATCCATGCCCGCCAGCCCCGCATCGACGCGAACGCCCCGCCCGAGGCGGCGCTAAAGCAGATCCTCTGCGCCTGTCTGGAGCAGGTGCAGGGCAACGCGGCCGCCATCGCCACGGGCCGGGCGGAACCGGAGCATCTGCATCAGCTGCGGATCGGGCTGCGCCGCCTGAGAAGCGCGCTGCGGCTGTTCGGCGCCTGGGCCGGCCGGCCCTTCGAGCCCTGTGATCCCGCCTTGAGGCCCTTGCTGCGCGCGCTGGGTACTCGACGCGATCACGATGTGCTGTGCGCCGACATCCTGCCGCAGCTGAGCACGCTGGGGGCACCGCCCCTGCCGCTGCCCCGGCCGCCGCCCATCGCGCGGATCCGCCGGATGCTCGACGCAGCGGCCTTCCGCGACTGGCTGCTGTCGCTGCAAACCTATGTCGATACCCCAGCCGACCCGCAGGCAGCATCGGCGCAACAAGCCACCGCCCAACTGGCCAAACGGCGCTTGGCAAAGCTGGAGAAGCGCTTGCGAAAGGAATGCCGGGTCTACGCAGCAGCCGACGAGGCGCACCGCCACCGTCTGCGCAAGCGGCTCAAGCGACTGCGCTACGGCATCGAGCTGGCCAGCGATCTCTTGCCGAGCAGCAAGCGTGAGCGGGCACTGATGCGCCTCAAGCCCCTGCAGGAGACGATGGGGCGCTACAACGATATCTGCAATGCCCGAGCCCTGCTCGAAGGGATGAGCCCTTGCGCCGGGCTCTGGTTCGCGCTGGGCTGGGCCGAGGCGCGTCGGAGCGAGCTGCTTCGCGAGGCGGAACGCTCGGTGCTGCTGTGGTCCGATAGACAGCAGAAATGAAAAGAGCCGCTTGAAGCGGCTCTTTCACGTACGGCTAAGTACTTGGAGGAGAGGGGGGGATTCGAACCCCCGAGACGTTTCCGTCCGCCTGATTTCGAGTCAGGTACATTCAACCACTCTGCCACCTCTCCGAATTCTGGTGCTCGCGTGGTTGTTTGCGAGTAGAGCCCGCTAGTATAGCCAAAAATTCTTGGCCATCAAGAATTTTCTGACGTCCGTCCCGGTCCTTGCATGCGCGGCCGGTTCAGACTTAGGCTGAGCCCAGCGTCGCGCAGACGACGCGCCCTACAGCATTCAGGGATTGACCATGACCCGCCACCCCTCGGCGGGCCGTCCCGTGGGAGTGCTGTTTCCATGAATCTACGCAATCTGAAGATCGGTGTCCGGCTGGGTGCGGGCTTCGCCACCCTGCTGCTGCTGCTGAGCATCGTGGCCGTCATGGGCGCCATCGAGGTCAGGCTGACCAACCAGCATGTGGAGTTCTTCTCCGTCAACATCGTGCCCTCGCTGAAGGTGGTCGACAAGCTGCGCAGCGGCAGCCAGGAGCTGCGCCGCTTCGAGAGTCAGCATCTGCTGGCCAGCTCCGACCAGGAGCGCCAGGAGATGGAGTCCAGCATCGCGCGCAGCCAGGCCGGGATCACCGAGAGCATGAAGGCCTACGAGGCCCTGCTCGCCGATGAGCAGGACGGCAAGAACCTGCAGGCCTACAAGGCCGCCATCACCGCCTACCAGGCCATCTGGACCCGGCTGGGCGCCCTCTCCCGCCAGGCCGCGCAGGATCCGGCCAAGATGGACGAGGCCAAGAAGCTGCTGTTCGGCGAATCGCGCCGCGCCTTCGCCGAGGTCGGCAAGACGCTGGACACCTTGTGGGACTACAACGACACCCTGACCGAGCGCGGCAGCCAGGAAGCCGCCGCGGGCTACCGCACCGCGCTGTGGCTGATGGGCGTGATGACCGTGATCGCGATCCTGGCCGGCGCCTTCTGCGCGCTGTGGATCACCCAGTCGATCACCCGGCCGATGGCCGAGGCGGTGCAGGTGGCCGACCGCATCGGCGCCGGCGACCTCAGCTCGCGCATCGAGGTGAGCAGCCGCGACGAGACCGGCCTGCTGCTGGGCGCGCTCAAGCGCATGAACGACGGTCTGATGCAGATCGTCACCCAGGTGCGCAACAGCTCCGATTCGATCGCCACCGGCTCGGCCGAGATCGCCACCGGCAATGCCGACCTGAGCCAGCGCACCGAGGAGCAGGCCAGCAATCTGCAGCAGACCGCCGCCTCGATGGAGGAGCTGACCGCCACCGTCAAGCAGAACGCCGACACCGCGCGCCAGGCCAGCCAGATGGCGCACAGCGCCTCCACCGTCGCGGCCCAGGGCGGCGAGGTGGTGGGCCAGGTGGTGGCGACGATGGAGCAGATCACCGCCTCCAGCCGCAAGATCGGCGACATCATCGGCGTGATCGACGGCATCGCCTTCCAGACCAATATCCTGGCCCTGAACGCCGCGGTCGAGGCCGCGCGCGCCGGTGAGCAGGGCCGCGGCTTCGCGGTGGTGGCCGGCGAGGTGCGCAGCCTGGCCCAGCGCAGCGCCGAGGCGGCCAAGGAGATCAAGAACCTGATCGGCGTCAGCGTCGAGAAGGTCGAGGCCGGCGCCCGGCTCTGCGACGATGCGGGCCGCACGATGGGCGACATCGTCAGCCAGGTCAAGCGCGTGACCGACCTGATCGGCGAGATCAGCGCGGCCAGCAGCGAGCAGAGCACGGGCATCGGCCAGATCGGCGACGCGGTGCAGCAGCTCGACCAGGTCACGCAGCAGAACGCCGCGCTGGTCGAGGAGTCCGCCGCCGCGGCCGAGAGCCTGAAGCATCAGGCCGCGCAGCTGGCGCAGACGGTGTCGCAGTTCAAGCTGGTCTGACGAGAGCGCTGCCTACGCCCGCGCGGCCGGGAAACCGTGCCGCCGGGCCGCCCACACCACGGGCAGCGTGCTGAGCAGGAGCAGCAGCAGCACCGGCGAGAACATGGCGGTGCCGAGGCGCTCCAGCAGCAGCCCGCCGGCGATGCCGCCGCCGGCGATTGCCAGGTTCCAGGCCGTGACCAGCATCGACTGCGCCAGGTCGGCCGCGTCCCCCGCCGTCTTGGCGATGGCGGTCTGGAACAGCGTCGCCGCGCCGCCGAAGGCCAGACCCCAGGCGGCGATCGCGCCGTACACCAGCGCGGGTTCATGACCCGCCAGGCCGAGCGCCAGCGCGGACAGGCCGAACAGGATGGTGCTGGCCAGGGTCAACGCGCGCAGATGGCGGTCGACCAGCAGGCCGACCAGCCAGATGCCCGGCAGGGACGCGAGGCCGAACACCAGCAACACCCGATCGATCCGCCCCGCCATGCCCAGCGCCGCAAGCACCGGCGCGATATAGGTGTAGAGGATGTTGTGCGCCAGCACGAAGGCCAACACCACGAACAGCACCGGGCGCACGCCCGCCACCTGAAAGACCTGGCCCAGCGACGGCCGGCGTCCCGCCGCTTGCCCGGCGAGATCCGGCACCTGGACCCGCACCCACAGCATCAGCAGCAGCGCCAGCCCGCTCATGCCGACAAAGCAGATCCGCCAACCCAGCCACTGGCCGAGAAAGGTGCCCGCCGGCACACCGAGCGACAGCGCCACTGGCGTGCCCACCATCGCGATGGCGATGGCCCTGCCCTTCCGATGCTCGGGCACCAGGCGCGCGGCATAGGCCGCCAGCAGCGCCCACAGCAGCCCGGCCGCCATGCCCGCGAGGAAGCGCGCCACCATCGTCAGCGCAAAGCTGCCGGACAGGGCCGTGACGGTGTTGGCAATGACAAAGCCCGCGAGCGCCGCCAGCAGCAGCGGGCGGCGGCGCAGGCCCTGGGTGGCCGCCGTCAGGGGCATGGCCGCCAGCAGCGAGCCGAGGGCGTAGGCCGTGACGGTCTGCCCGACCCAGGCCTGCGAGACCGCCAGGCCTTGCGCCATCTGCGGCAGCAGCCCGGCCGGCAAGGCCTCGGTCAGGATGGTGATGAAGGCCGCCGTGGCCAGGGCCAGCAGCGCCGCGATCGGCAGGCGGTCCTGTCGGTCGCGGCTCATCGCGCCACCTCCGGGGCGGCGTAGACGGCGTCGCGCAGCTCGGTGACGAAGCGGCCGGACATGCCCTCATACAGCGTATTGGTCAAGGCGACCACGCTCAGGCCCCGCGCGCGATCGACGAACCAGGCATGGCCATAGGCCCCGCCCCAGCGCCAGGTGCCGATCGATTCCGGCGACGCGGCGGCCCGCGGATCCCGCAACACCGAGAAACCCAGGCCGAAACCAAAGCCCGGCGCATTGGGCAGCTCCAGCCCGCCGGTCTGGTCCCGCCCCATCTCCTCGACCAGCTCGCGCGGCAGCAAGCCGCCGCCGCCCCGGCGCAGGGTCTCCAGCAGGCGCAGGAAGTCCCCGGCCGTGCCCGCCATGCCGGCGCCGCCCGAGGCAAAGGCTCCGGTGTCCAGGATGCGGGCCGGGCTGTAGGCGATGCCGACCGCCCCCTCGAAGGGCGACACCGTTTCGCCCTCGGCCAGCCGGTGTGGCTGCGGACTGTCGCTCACATAGGCCGTGGCCAGGCGCCGCGCATCGCGGACCAGGAAGCCGGTGTCCGCCATGCCCAGGGGCCCGGTCACCAGCTGGCGTACGGCTTCGGCCAGCGGCGCGCCCTGGACGCGCTCGACCAGGGCGCCGAGCACATCGGTCGCCAGGGAATAGCCCCAGGCCCCGCCCGGCGCGTACAGCAGGGGCACGCTGGCGATGCGGCGCAGGTTCCCGGCCAGGTCGATGCCCGAAGCGTCGTCCATGCCATCCGAGACGCCGGCGCGCGCATAGGGGCCGTCCGCATCGGCCTCGAAGAAACGATAGCCCAGCCCGGCCCTATGGCTGAGCAGCTGCCGCGCGCTGATGCGCGCCGGGCTGCCATCGGCCAGGCGGGGCCGGAACTCGGGCAGCCAGCGGCCGATGTCATGGTCCAGCTCGAGCCGGCCCTGCGCCACCAGCACCAGCGCCGCGGCCGAGACGATGGGCTTGCTGACCGAGGCCAGCCGGAAGATGCTGTCCAGGGCCATCGGGCGGGCGTCCTCGCGGTCGGCGAAACCCGCAGCCTGCTGGTGGATCAGTTCGCCGTCGCGTGCCACCAGCACGACGGCGCCGACCAGACGCCGCTGGTCCAGCGCCTGCCGGACGACGGTCCGGACCGGCGCCAAAGCGGGCACCGGCGCGACGCCGGCAAGGGGAGAAGCAACGAGGGTGTTCACGGCAAGATCCTTGGTGGAGTGAGTCATGCCGTGACCATAGAAAATGGGCCATTAAAGAAAAAGCTGGCTACAGTTCCTCCTTCTGCGGATCAATATGTCCGCAATCGAGGAAAGGTATGGACAGCCTGAATGGCTTTATGGTGTTCGTGCAGGTCGCCGAGACGCGCAGCTTCGTCGCCGCCGGCCGGCTGCTGGGGGTGTCGGCGTCCGCCATCGGCAAGAGCGTGGCGCGGCTGGAGGAGAAGCTCGCCGTGCGGCTGTTTCACCGCAGCACCCGCAGCATCACGCTGACGGCCGAGGGCACGCTGTTCCTGGAGCGCAGCCGGCGCATCCTGGCCGAGATCGAGGCGGCGGAGCTGGAGCTATCCCGAGCCAGCGGCGCGCCGCGCGGGCGCCTGCGGGTGAGCCTGCCCCTGGTCAGCTCGCTGGTGCTGCCGGTGCTGGGCGAGTTCATGCGCGAGTACCCCGAGATCGAGCTGGACCTGGACTTCACCGACCGCATGGTCGATGTGATCGAGGAAGGCTTCGACGCGGTAGTGCGCACCGGCGAGCCCGGCGACTCGCGCCTCACGGCGCGCCGGCTGGGGTCCTTCCGCTCGCTGCTGGTGGCCTCGCCGGACTATCTCGCGCGGCGCGGCACGCCCCAGGTGCCGGCCGACCTGATGCGGCATGCCTGCCTGCACTACCGCTTCCCCAACAGCGGCAAGCTGGAGCCCTGGACGCTGCGGCAGCCGGCCGAGCCAGCCGAGCTGCAGCTGCCCACCTCGATGATCTGCAACAACATCGAGACGCGCCTGTGCTTCGCGCTGCAGGGGCACGGCATCGCCTTCCTGCCGGACTTCTCCATCCGCGAGTCGCTGGCCGATGGCCGGCTGCGGCCGGTGCTGGCCGATCATGTGGGGCGCAGCGGCGTCTTCCATATGCTGTGGCCGGCGAGCCGGCACCCCTCGCCCAAGGTCAGGGCCCTGGTCGACTTCCTGTGCGCCCGGATCTTCCCGCCATGAAATAAAGAAAAAGGGCGGCCAGGCCGCCCCTTGCTGCGCCGCGAAGGCCGCCTCAGGCCTTCAGCAGCTCGAGTCCGCCCAGATAGGGGCGCAGCACCTCGGGCACCGTGATGCTGCCGTCGGCGTTCTGGTAGTTCTCCAGCACCGCGACCAGCGTGCGGCCGACCGCCAGGCCCGAGCCGTTCAGCGTGTGCACCAGCTCGTTCTTGCCGGCCGCGTTCTTGAAGCGGGCCAGCATCCGGCGCGCCTGGAAGGCGCCCATGTTCGAGCAGGAGCTGATCTCGCGGTAGGTGTTCTGCGCCGGCACCCAGACCTCCAGGTCATAGGTCTTGACCGCGCCGAAGCCCATGTCGCCGCTGCACAGCAGCACCGTGCGATAGGGCAGGCCCAGCTTCTGCAGGATGGCCTCGGCGTGCAGGGTCATCTCCTCCAGCGCGGCCATGCTGTGCTCGGGATGCTCGATGCGCACCATCTCGACCTTGTCGAACTGGTGCTGGCGGATCAGGCCGCGGGTGTCGCGCCCGGCGCTGCCGGCCTCCGAGCGGAAGCAGGGGCTGTGCGCGGTCAGCTTGATCGGCAGCTGGGCCTCGTCCAGCACCTGATCGCGCACGGTGTTGGTCAGCGAGATCTCCGAGGTCGAGATCAGGTACTGCTCCACCTGCTCGTCGTCGCCGCCGCGCAGCACCCAGAACATGTCTTCCTTGAACTTGGGCAGCTGGCCCGTGCCTTCCAGCACCTCGCGGTTGACGATATAGGGCGTGTAGCACTCGGTGTAGCCATGCTCCTCGGTCTGCACGTCCAGCATGAACTGGGCGAGCGCCCGATGCAGCCGGGCCGCCGGGCCCTTCAGGAAGGTGAAGCGCGAGCCGCTCAGCTTAGCGCCGGTCTCGAAGTCCAGGCCCAGCGGGGCGCCCAGGTCGACATGGTCCTTGAGCTCGAAGTCGAAGGCCTTGGGTGCGCCCCAGCGGCGCACCTCGACATTGCCGGTCTCGTCCGCGCCCACCGGCACGCTCTCGTCCGGCAGATTCGGCACGCTCATCAGCATGGTGTTCAGCTCGACCTGGATCGCCTCCAGGCGCTCGGCGCCGGCCTTCAGCGCGTCGCCGATGCCGCCGACCTCGGCCATCAGGGCCGAGGCGTCCTCGCCCTTGCCCTTGGCCATGCCGATCTGCTTGGACAGGCTGTTGCGCTTGGCCTGCAGCTCCTCGGTGCGGGTCTGCACGCCCTTGCGTTCGGTCTCCAGGGCCTTGTAGCGCTCCACGTCCAGGAAGGCCTGCGGGGTCTTGCGGGTGTTCAGGCGCGCGATGACCGCGTCCAGGTCCTTGCGCAGCAGGGTGATGTCGAGCATTTGAATGTTCCTTCTTGATTCGTCGCGATTCTATGGAAGCAAAACGGCGCCCTCGTCGGGCGCCGCGGTCAGTGCCAAAGCGCCGGCTTCAAGATCGGGACGAACTCACCTCGGCCATGGACTTGTCGCCCAGGCCCAGCGGCAGCGGGAAGCGCACATGCTCCTCGACGCCCGGCAGGCTGCGCACCGTCGTCGCGCCCAGGGCGCGCAGGCGCGCGATCACGGCCTGCACCAGCACATCGGGCGCCGAGGCGCCGGCGGTCAGGCCGACGCGCGCGCGACCCTCAAACCATTCCGGCTTCAGGTCCTCTGCGGCGTCGACCATATAGCCCGGCGTGCCCAGACGCTCGGCCAGCTCGCGCAGGCGGTTGCTGTTGGAGCTGGTCGGGCTGCCGACCACGATCACCACGTCCACCTGCGGGGCCAGCACCTTGACCGCGTCCTGGCGGTTCTGGGTGGCGTAGCAGATGTCCTGCTTCTTGGGCTCGCGCACCTGCGGGAAATGGATCTTCACCGCGGCCAGGATCTCGGCCGCGTCGTCGACGCTGAGCGTCGTCTGCGTCACCACGGCCAGCTTCGAGGGGTCCTTGACCCGCACATGCGGCACGTCCGCGGCCTCCTCGACCAGGTAGATGCCGTCGCTGAGCTGGCCCATCGTGCCCTCGACCTCGGGATGCCCCTTGTGGCCGATCATGATGAATTCGTAGCCTTCCTTGCGCAGCTTGGCCACCTCGACATGCACCTTGGTCACCAGCGGGCAGGTCGCGTCGAAGACCTGGAAGCCGCGCTCGGCCGCCTCCTTGCGCACCGCCTGGCTGACGCCATGGGCGCTGAACACCAGGGTCGCACCGGGCGGCACCTCGGCCAGGTCCTCGATGAAGATCGCGCCGCGCGCCTTCAGGTCGTTCACCACATAGGTGTTGTGCACGATCTCGTGGCGCACATAGATCGGCGCGCCGAATTTCTTCAGCGCGCGCTCGACGATCTCGATCGCGCGGTCCACGCCGGCGCAGAAACCGCGCGGTTCGGCCAGCAGCACTTCCTGGGTCGTGGTCACCGTCGTCATCACAGCACCCCGATCACTTGCACTTCGAAGCTCACCGGCTGGCCGGCCAGCGGATGGTTGAAATCGAACAGCAGCCAGTCCTCGCCGACCTCGCGCACCAGGCCGGCATAGCTGCCCTGCCCGTCCGGCGTCGGGAACTGCACCACGTCGCCGAGCTTGTACTCCTCGTCCGGATCGCCCAGCTGGCGCAGCAGCGCCAACTTGACCCGCTGCAGCATCTCGGGGTTGCGCTCGCCGAAGGCCTCGCCCGGCGCCAGCTCGAAACGGCTGCGCGAGCCCTCGGCCAGGCCGATCAGGCGCGCCTCGATCGCGGGCGCCAGCTCGCCGGTGCCCAGGGACAGGGTGGCCGGCTTGTCATTGAAGGTGTTGACCAGGTCGCCGCCGTCCGGCCCCGCCAAACGATAGTGCAGGGTCAGGAAGGAGCCGGCCTGGATGAGATTCTGGGTCATGGTTTGTTCGCTAGACTGCGCGGATTTTAAGGCCCCGGCCTCATCCCTCGTCCCTGCTCCTCATTTTTCATGCCTCTCGATCATCTGCCGCCCGAGGCGCGCCCGCGCGAAAAGCTGCTGGCGCGCGGCCCTGGCGCCCTGGCCGACGCCGAACTGCTGGCCCTGCTGCTGCGCACCGGCCTGCCGGGCCGGCCGGTGCTGCAGCTGGCGCAAGCCCTGCTGGACGAGTTCGGCGGCTGGCCGGGCCTCTTGCATGCCGGCGTCGCCGACCTGGCGCGCGTCAAGGGCCTGGGCCCGGCCAAGCGGGCCGAGATCGCCGCGGTGCTGGAGATCGCGCGCCGCTCCCTGAGCGCCGAGCTGGCCAGCCGGCCGGTGTTCGAATCGCCCGAGGCTGTGCGCCAGTTCCTGCGCCTGAAACTGGCCGGCCTGACGCATGAGGTGTTCGCGGTGCTGTTCCTCGATGCCCAGCACCGCCTGATGGCGATGGAGGAGATGTTCCGCGGCAGCCTGACCCAGACCTCGGTCTACCCGCGCGAGGTGGTCAAGCGCGCGCTGGAGCTCGGTGCGGCGGCGGTGATCCTGGCCCACAACCACCCGTCCGGCGTGGCCGAGCCCTCCCGCGCCGACCAGGCCCTGACCGAGGCGCTGTCCAAGGCCCTGGCCCTGGTCGATATCCGCGTGCTGGACCATCTGGTGGTCGGCGCCGGCGAAGCGGTCTCGATGGCCGAGCGGGGGCTCTTGTGAAGGGCAGCCTGCACAGCCTGCAGGACCTGAAGAGCCTGCAGCGCGAGCTCCAGCTGGCGCGCAAGCTGGCCGAGGAGGCCGCCGAGCGCCGTGCCGCGCTGCTGCGCCTGGCCGAGCAGGAGCGGCGCGCCTTCGAGCTGGCGATCGGCCCGATCACCCAGCTCAAGGCCAGCCAGCGCGAGCGCGTCGAGCATGAGCGCGTGCCGCCGGCGCCGGAGCCGCTGCAGCGCCAGGCCGACGAGCGCGCGGCGCTCTTGCAGGCGCTGTCGGACGATTTCGACGTCGACTCGCTGCTCGAGACCGACGAGACCCTGTCCTTTCGCCGCCCCGAGATCGGGCCGGAGACGGTCAGAAAGCTGCGCCGCGGTCATTGGGCGCTGCAGGGCCAGATCGACCTGCACGGCCTGCGCCGCGACCAGGCGCGCGAGGCGCTGGGCGGCTTCATCGTCGAGAGTGCCAAGCGCGGCCTGCGCTGCGTACGCGTCGTGCATGGCAAGGGCAACGGCTCGCCGGGCCGCGAACCGATCCTGAAGAGCCGCGTGCGACGCTGGCTGGTGCAGAAGGCCGAGGTGCTGGCCTTCGTCCAGGCCCGCGCCAGCGATGGCGGCAGCGGCGCGCTGATGGTGTTGCTGCAGGGCACGCCGGCCTGAGGCCGGCTCAGAGCCGCTTGACGACGGGCTGGTTGACCATCCAGTCGGCGGTGCCGGCGAAGGACTCGCCCAGGCGCCGCTGCAGCTCGGGGTCCAGTTCGACCTCGGCCATGGCCTGGCGCATGCAGGCCATCCACTGGTCGCGCTCGACAATGCCGATCTTGAACGGCAGATGCCGCGCACGCAGGCGCGGGTGGCCGAAGCGCTCGACGAAATAGTCGGGCCCGCCCAACCAGCCGCACAGGAACCAGAAGAACTTGTCGCGCGAGCCCTCAAGCGTGGGCGGATGCACGGCGCGCAGCTCGGCGTAGCCGGGCTCCAGATCCATCAGGTCGTAGAAGCGGTCCACCAGGCCGCGCACCGCGGCCTCGCCGCCGACCCAGTCGAAGGCGGTGGCCGGCCCCGCGGTCTCGGTGCCCGCGCTCATGCGAGCAGCTTGGCCGCCAAAGCCTTGATGCCCTGGGCCGCGTCGCTGCCCGGGTAATGGTCCAGCAGCAGCTGGCGCTTGAGCACCGCCTGGCGCACCGTCGCGTCGACCTTGACCTCGCCCTGCAGTTCCAGCTTGAAGGGTTGGCCAGCGCCGACGAAGCGCTGCAGCACCTGCTGCAGTTGGCCGCAGATCAGCTTGCCCTCGCCGGGGCGGCCGGCCTGGTTGACCACCAGGCCCACCTGGCGCCGCCCCTGCTGGGTGGCCAGCACCTTGATCGTCGCGTAGGCGTCGGTCAGCGAGGTCGGCTCGGGCGTCGCGACGACCAGCACGTCATGCGCCATCGCCACCGCGAACAGCACCACGTCGGAGATGCCCGCGCCGGTATCCAGCAGCACCCAGTCGAAGCGCGGCTTGACCTGCTCCACGATGTCCAGCAGCTTGTCGCGCACCTCGGGCGTCAGCCGGGAGTACTCGACCATGCCGGAGCCGGCCAGCAGCACCGAGAAGCCGCCCGGGGCCGGCAGGATCGCCTGCTCCAAGGTCGCCTTGTCGGTGAAGACGTCGTGCAGGGTCAGCTTGGGGTGCAGGTTCAGCACCACGTCCAGATTGGCCAGACCCAGGTCGGCATCCAGCACCAGCACACGCTGCCCCTGGGCCGCCAGGGCGGCGGCCAGGTTGGCGGTCACGAAGGTCTTGCCCACGCCTCCCTTGCCGCTGGTGACGGCAAGCGTACGGGCGCCCGCGCGCGGCCTTGCACTGGGCAAGGAACCGGCCGGGACTGGTGCAGCAGGTGTTGTACTCATTCACTATCCTGTTGCGTTACTGCGAACAACATGCCTTTTTCCTCGGCGCTCACCAGCGAGTCGGTGTGCGGCTCCAGGCAGGCGCGATTGCGCCCCTCGGCCTTGGCGCGGTAGAGCTGGCGGTCCGCCCGCTCGATCCACAGCAGCGAGGAGGAGCGCACCCATTGCGGCGCGAAGGCCCCGCCCAGGCTGACCGTCACCTGCAGCTGCTGGCCGGGCGAGACTTCGACCCGTTGTTCCGCCACCCGCTCGCGCAGGCGCTCGGCCACCGTGGCGCCGAAGCTGGTCGGGCAGTTGGGCAGGATGATGGCGAATTCCTCGCCGCCGACCCGCGCCACCGTGTCCATCGGCCGCACCGTCTGGCCGATCGCCCGGGCGACCGATTGGATCACCATATCGCCGGCGATATGGCCATGGCTGTCGTTGACGGCCTTGAAATGGTCGATGTCCAGCATCATCAAGAGGGCCGGCTCGCCGGAGCGGGCCACCCGGTCCACCTCGCGCCCCAGCGCCATCTCGAAGCTGCGGCGGTTGACCAGACCGGTCAGCGCGTCCTTGCTGGAGAGATCGCACAGGGCATCCACCAGCCCCTGCAGCCAGTCAGGACTGTAGGGTTCGGCCTCGGGCAGCAGGGCGCCGGCCTGCTGCAGCAGCTGCAGGGCCTGCTCCAGCTGCAGCTGGCGCGCGTCGATCAGCGATGGGGATGAAGGGCTGGTGTCCAAGGAGCTCCCGAGGAAGTCGCGGCAGTCTAGCAGTGCGCCACCAACGCCAGGATGCGAAAAAACGCCCCACATGTCAGCTACTTCGCACTATCCTGGACCGGGAGCGCGCGGACACTGGCGCTCGATGCAAAATCGAGCCCTGCGCGCACGGCGCACAGAACAATCCCACACATGCCCGTAGCACCGAGTCCCTCCATGGCAGCCGCTGAAACCATCGACCATGAATTCAGTTTCAGCCGCGCCGATTTCGATCGCGTGCGCCAGCTGATCTACAAACATGCCGGCATCAGCCTGCACGACGGCAAGCACGCCATGGTCTACAGCCGGCTCTCGCGCCGGCTGCGCGATACCGGGCACCGCAGCTTCGCCAGCTATCTGCAATGGCTGGAGGCTGCCACCGGCCCGCAGGCCGACCAGGAATGGCAGGAATTCGTCAATTGCCTGACCACCAACCTGACCGCCTTCTTCCGCGAGGAGCACCATTTCCACGCGCTGGCCGACGACCTGAAGCCGCTGGCCGGCAAGCCGGTGCGCATCTGGTGCTGCGCCGCCTCCACCGGCGAGGAGCCCTATTCGATCGCGATCACCTGCAGCGAGGCCCTGGGCAGCAGTGCCTCGGTGCAGATCGTCTCCAGCGACATCGACACCAATGTGCTGAACACCGCGCGGCGCGGCGTCTACAACGCCGATGCGCGCGGCCTCAGCCCGCAGCGCCTGAAGAACTTCTTCATGCGCGGCACCGGCGCCAACGAGGGCAAGATCCGCGTCAAGCCCGAGCTGCAGCGCTGGATCGAGTTCCGCACCCTGAACCTGATGGACCAGCAATGGTCGCTGGGCGAGCCCTTCCAGATCGTGTTCTGCCGCAACGTGATGATCTATTTCGATGCGCCGACCCAGCGCAAGGTGCTGGAGCGCATCCACCGGGTGATGAAGCCCCATGGCCTGCTGTTCGTCGGCCACTCGGAGAACTTCACCGAGTCGCGCGACCTGTTCCGCCTGCGCGGCAAGACCATCTACGAGAAGGTCTGACCATCACCGCGCTCAAGAAACCGCAACCCGAGGCCGATACCTACCCATGAGCACGCCCCCGCCCCCGGCCGGCACCGGCCTGAGTTTCAGCAGTGGCGCAGGCGCGGCGCGGGTCGCGCAGCTGAAGGCCCAGTCCCGCAAGTCCGGCGAAGCCTCCTTCTTCTTCTACGACGCGCATTTCAAGAACGCCGCCGTCAAGGTGCTGCCCGGCGAATACTTCGTCGACAACGAGGACCTGCTGGTGATGACCACCCTCGGCTCCTGCATCGCCGCCTGCCTGTGGGACCGCCATGCCCAGATCGGCGGCATGAACCATTTCATGCTGCCTGAGGGCGCTGGCGATTCCGGCCGCTACGGCAGCTTCGCGATGGAGTTGCTGATCAACGAGATGATGAAGCGCGGCGCCGCCAAGAGCCGCATGGAAGCCAAGATCTTCGGCGGCGGTGCGGTGATCTCCGGCATGAACACCATCAATGTCGGCGAGCGCAACACCAACTTCGTGCTGGACTATCTGAAGACCGAGCGCATTCCCGTCGTCTCCAAGGACGTGATGGATGTCTACCCGCGCAAGGTCTGCTTCCTGCCGCATAGCGGCAAGGCCATGGTCAAGCGCCTGGCCCCAACCAATACCGATGCATTGATACAGCAGGACCGTGCCGCGGCACAGAAGGCTCAACCGGTGGTCGCCAGCGGTGGCTCCATCGATCTGTTCTGACCCGGCCCCCTGCACCCTGGAGTAGTAAACATGGCCAAGACCAAAGTGGTGGTGGTGGACGATTCGGCGCTGGTGCGCTCCATCCTCACCGAGATCATCAACCGCCAGCCCGACATGGAATGCACCGGCGCTGCCGCCGACCCGCTGGTGGCGCGCGAGATGATCCGCACCCTCAACCCCGACGTGATCACCCTGGACGTCGAGATGCCCAAGATGGACGGGCTGGACTTCCTGTCGCGCCTGATGCGCCTGCGGCCGATGCCGGTCGTGATGGTCTCGACCCTGACCGAGCGCGGCGCCGAGGTGACCCTGAAGGCGCTGGAGCTGGGCGCGATCGACTTCGTCGCCAAGCCCAAGATCGGCGTCGCCGACGGCATCCGCCAGCTGGCCCAGGACATCACCGACAAGATCCGCGTCGCCGCCAAGGCCCATATCCGCCGCGCGCCGGCGCCCGCCCCGGCCGCGGCCGGCGGTGCCGCCGCGCCGGCCAAGCCGGTCACGATGGCCAGCATCGGCCGGCTCTCGACCGAGAAGATCATCTTCATCGGTGCCTCCACCGGCGGCACCGAGGCCACCAAGGATGTGCTGGTGAACCTGCCGGCCGACTGCCCGGCCGTCGTGATCACCCAGCACATGCCGCCGGGCTTCACCAAGAGCTATGCGGCGCGGCTGGATGGGCTGTGCAAGATCCGCGTCAAGGAGGCGCAGGACGGCGAGCGCATCCTGCCCGGCCATGGCTATATCGCCCCGGGCGGCTTCCATCTGAGCGTCGAGCGCTCCGGCGCCAACTACATCGCGCGCGTGCAGGACGGCGACCCGGTGAACCGCCACAAGCCCTCGGTCGAGGTGCTGTTCCACTCGGCCGCCAAGGTCGTCGGCCCCAACGCGCTGGGCATCATGCTGACCGGCATGGGTGCCGATGGCGCCAAGGCGATGAAGGTGATGAAGGACGCCGGCTCCTACAACTTCGTGCAGGACGAGGCCACCTGCGTGGTGTTCGGCATGCCGCGCGAGGCGATCGCCGCCGGTGCGGCCGACGAGGTGCTGCCGCTGCAGCAGATCGCGCCGCGCCTGATCGAGCGCCTGCGCAGCACCGCCGGCATGTCGCTGAACCGCGTCTAAGGCGCGCGCCATGCGGCCCGGCGTGTGACCTACACCACGCTGGCGCCGGCTGCGGACGCGG
Organism: Roseateles sp. DAIF2; assembly: GCF_015624425.1. Taxonomy (NCBI): domain Bacteria; kingdom Pseudomonadati; phylum Pseudomonadota; class Betaproteobacteria; order Burkholderiales; family Sphaerotilaceae; genus Roseateles; species Roseateles sp. DAIF2. Next base: position 3,893,416 of record NZ_CP049919.1, read on the forward strand.
GCACGGGCCCGATTCCCGAGCCTGTCATATTTGTAAGGCAGTCTGGCGGCCTCAACAAAGCCGCCGATGATGAGTGCCCTGCCCCGGACCGAACGCCCGCTGCCCCTGCGGGTGCAGACCCTGATCAACGAGGATCTGCTGACCACCCTGTTCCAGCCCGTCGTGCGCCTGGACAGCGGCCTGATCTACGGCCATGAGGCCCTGGTGCGCGGCCCGCTGGGCAGCGCGCTGGAATACCCCGACGCGCTGTTCGCCGCCGGCCGCCGCGAGGGCCTGTCGGTGGAGCTGGAGGTGCGCTGCGCGCTGCAGGCGCTGAAGGACTGGAGCAGCCTGAAGCTTCCCGGCAAGCTGCTGCTGAACATGAGCGCCTCGGCGCTGGCACGCGCCAGCGCCGACGAGCAATGGCAGCGCAACATGGCGATCTGCGATCAGTACGGCGTGCAGCCGATGGACCTGATGATCGAGCTGACCGAGCATGAGCGGGTCGCCGACATCGAGGTGCTGCGCCGCGCGATCACCGCCCTGCGCCGCCAGGGCGTGGGCATTGCGCTGGACGATTTCGGCGACGGCCGCAGCTCGCTGCGCCTGTGGTCCGAGATCCAGCCCGACCTGGTCAAGATCGACAAGTACTTCAGCCACGACCTGCCGGCCCATGCCGAGAAGCTGCAGACCTTCCGCGCGCTGCTGCAACTGGCCGAGACCTTCGGCGCCCAGCTGGTGGCCGAGGGCATCGAGACCGCCGAGGAGCTGCGCGTGCTGCGCGACCTGGGCGTGGCCTTCGGCCAGGGCTGGTTCCTCGGCCGGCCCGCTCGCGAGGGCGCGCGCGAGCCGCTGGCCGCCGCGCAGGAGGTGCTGTCCAGCAGCGACATTGCGGTGCTGCCCGAGCTGCGCCGCGCCGCGGTCAGCGGGGTCAAGGCCGAGCGCCTGATGATGAGCGCGCCGGCGGTGGCCGAGAGCCTGACCCATGAGCAGCTGTATCGCCTGTTCGAGCAGCATGAGAGCCTGCATGCGATGGCGGTGCTGGACGAGCAGGAGCGCCCGGTGGCGCTGATCGACCGCAGCCAGTTCATCGCGCGCTGGGCCAAGCCCTTTTTCATGGACCTCTACGGCCGCCGCCCCTGCACCCTGTTCGCCAACACCACGCCGCTGGTGGTCGACGCCGACACCGGCATCGAGGCCCTGACCTCGGTGCTGACCTCGGCCGACCAGCGCTATCTGCGCGAGGGCTTCATCATCACCCGCGGCGGGCGCTACCTGGGCCTGGGCACCGGCGAGCAGCTGGTGCGCTCGGTCACCGAGGCGCGCATCGAGGCAGCGCGCCATGCCAACCCGCTGACCTTCCTGCCCGGCAACATCCCGATCAGCCAGCATATCGGCCGCCTGATCGCCAGCGGCCGCAGCTTCGTCGCCGCCTATGCCGACCTGAACCATTTCAAGCCCTTCAACGATGAGTACGGCTACTGGCGCGGCGACGAGATGATCCGCCTGGTGGCGCGAGTGATCGGCAGCCATTGCGACAGCCAGCGCGATTTCGTCGGCCATGTCGGCGGCGACGACTTCGTCGTGCTGTTCCAGAGCGACGACTGGGAGCAGCGCTGCGAGGACATCGTGGTGCGCTTCAACGAGCTGGCGCGCGGCCTGTTCGACGCCGAGGCCCTGGCCGCCGGCGGCATCATGGCGGAGGACCGCCATGGCGAGCGGCGCTTCCACCCCTGCACCACCCTGTCGATCGGTGCGGTGCGCGTCGCGCCGGGCAGCCTGGCGCGCTCCGAGGATGTGGCCACCGCCGCCGCCACCGCCAAGCGCCATGCCAAGCATGGCCAGCTCAGCATCTACGTGATGGCGGCTTGAGTCCTTACTCGGCCAGGAACAGCGACTGCAGGTCGCTGAGGAAGTCAAAGCCCAGCGGCGTCGGCGCGAGGCGCGCCGGGTCGGACTGCAGCAGGCCCTTGGCGCGGGCGCGCTCGGCCGCCTTCAGGATGCTGGTGGCCGGCAGGCCGGTGCGCTCCAGATAGGTCGCAAGCGGCACGCCCTCCTTCAGGCGCAGCGCATTGAGCATGAACTCGAAGGGCAGCTCCTTGGCGCCCACCTCCTGCTCGTTCGACACCGCCTGACCCTCCAGCGCCTTGGCCATATAGGCGGCCGGCTCGCGCCAGCGCACCTGGCGCAGCACGCGGTGCGCGAAGCTGAGCTTGCTGTGCGCGCCGGCACCGATGCCGAGGTAGTCGCCGAACTGCCAGTAGTTCAGGTTGTGCTCGCAGCGGTGGCCGGCACCCGCATAGGCCGAGACCTCGTAGCGCTCCATGCCGGCGACACCGGTCCTGGCGGTGATCAGGTCCAGCATCTCGCTGGCCAGGTCCGGATCCGGCAGATGCTCGGGCGGCCGGGTCGCGAACATCGTGTTCGGCTCGATCGTCAGGTGGTAGACCGACAGATGCGGCGGCGCGAAGGCCAGCGCGGTGTCGAGCTCCAGCGCCAGCTCGTCCAGGCTCTGGCCGGGCAGCGCATACATCAGGTCGATGTTGAAGGTGTCGAAGCAGGCTGCGGCCTCGGTGAGCGCAGCCTTCGCCTGCTCGCTGCTGTGCACGCGGCCCAGGGCCTTCAGCTTCGCATCGTCGAAGCTCTGCACGCCGACCGAGAGCCGCGTCACGCCCGCCTCGCGAAAGCCCTTGAAGCGCTCGCGCTCGAAGGTGCCGGGATTGGCCTCCAGCGTGATCTCGCAGTCGGCCTCCAGGCGCAGGCGCGCGCGCAGGTCCGAGATCAGCTCGCCGATCTGCTCCGGCGCGAACAGGCTGGGGGTGCCACCGCCGATGAAGATGCTGACCACGCTGCGACCCCAGATCAGCGGCAGCGCCGCCTCCAGGTCGGCGCGCAGCGCGGCCAGGTAGGCGCGCGCGGTGTCGGCGGGTAACTCCCTGCCGCCCTGCCACTCATGCGAGTTGAAATCGCAATAGGGGCATTTGCGCAGGCACCAGGGCAGGTGCACGTACAGCGACAGCGGCGGCAGCGCGGCCAGGCTCAACTGCCCGGGGCGCATCAGCTTGATGATCTCGGCCATGACTTCAGCCTCCGGGGTTCAACCCAGGTGCCAGACCTCGCGCATCTGCCGGACCAGGTCGACCGAGGCCAGCGCGCGGTGGCTCAGCGCATTCTTCTGCGCCGCCGACAGCTGCGCAACGCTGGCGCCCAGCGCGGGAATGAACATCAGCGGGTCATAGCCGAAACCGCCCTCGCCCTGCGGCACGCGCAGGATCTCGCCCTGCCAGCGGCCCATCGCGATCAGCGGCTCCGGATCCGCGGCCGAGCGCACCGCGACCAGCGCGCTGACGAAGCGTGCGCCGCGCTGTTCGATGCCGGCCATCTTCTCCAGCAGCACCGCGTTGTTCTCGGCGTCGCTCTTGGCGCGGCCGAACAGGGTGGCATAGCGAGCCGATAGCACGCCGGGCGCGCCTTCCAGGGCCTCGACCGCCAGGCCCGAATCGTCGGCCAGGGCCGGCAGGCCGCTGGCCTGCGCGGCATGGCGGGCCTTGGTCAGCGCGTTCTCGACGAAGCTGTCGAACGGTTCTTCGGCCTCGGGAATGCCCAGCGAGCCCTGGGTCACCAGCTCGACGCCCAGCGGCGCGAACAGGGCCTGCAGCTCAACCAGCTTCTTGGCGTTGTTGGACGCGAGAACAATCTTCATGCCGCCAGCGCCGCCTGCTGGGCCGCCAGCAGCTCGCGGATGCCCTTCTCGGCCAGGTCCAGCAGCGCATTCATCTCGGCGCGGGTGAAGGCCACGCCCTCGGCCGTGCCCTGCAGCTCGACGAAGCCGCTGCTGCCGGTCATCACCACATTCATGTCGGTGTCGCAGGCCGAATCCTCGGTGTACTCGAGGTCCAGCAGCGGCACGCCGTCGACGATGCCGACCGAGATCGCGGCCACCGCGTCACGGATCGGCGAGGCCGCGATCTTGCCCTCGGCCAGCAGCCAGCTGACCGCATCATGCGCGGCGACGAAGGCGCCGGTGATCGCCGCGGTGCGGGTGCCACCGTCGGCCTGGATCACGTCGCAATCCAGCGAGATGGTGCGCTCGCCCAGGGCCTTGAGGTCGAACACGCAGCGCAGCGAGCGACCGATCAGGCGCTGGATCTCCTGCGTGCGGCCGCTCTGCTTGCCGCGCGCGGCCTCGCGGTCGCCGCGGGTATGGGTGGCGCGCGGCAGCATGCCGTATTCGGCCGTGACCCAGCCCTCGCCCGAGCCGCGCTTGTGCGGTGGCACCTTCTCTTCGACCGAGGCGGTGCACAGCACCTTGGTCTCGCCGAACTCGACCAGCACCGAACCCTCGGCATAACGGGTGTAGCGACGCGTCAGGCGCACCGGACGCAGCGCGTCGGCCGCGCGACCAGCGGCGCGGGGCGCCGTCTCGAGCTTGCTCATGGAATCAACAGTCCTAAAGAATCAGATTTTCTTGTGCGTGGCCGCACGCTGGATGATGGTCTCGCGGATCTCGCGCACCGAGCGCTCGATCTCGTCCTCGTCCATCTGGCCCTCGGCGCCGGCACCCTGGATGGTGGAGGCAAAGCCTTCGTCGCCCAGCTCCTGGGTCGAGATGGCGTCCTCGGGCTCGTCTTCGCCCTCCCATTCCACGGCCAGCGCGGTGACATTGTCGCAGCGCGGGCCGCCGTTGCGCAGCGCCTGCTCGACCAGCTCCGGCACCGAGTCGGTGATCGGCCGCTCGCCCAGGTGGCGGATGATGTCCGGCTCGCCGACCGTGCCCCACAGGCCGTCGGAGCACAGCAGCAGCCGGTCGCCGCTGGTCAGCGCCAGCGGGCCGCTGACGTCGACCATCGGCTTGCCCGGGCTGCCCAGGCAGGTGAACAGCACATTGCGGTTGAAGCGCTCGGCGCCCGGCTGGCTGCGGCCCAGCGCCTCCTGCAGCTCGGAATAGGAATGGTCGCGGGTGCGGGCGATCAGATTGCCGGCGCGCACCAGGTACAGGCGCGAGTCGCCGCAATGGGCCCAATGCGCCATGCCGTTCTGCAGCACGCAGACCACCACCGTGGTGCGCGGCGTGTCCGACAGGCCGCGGTCGGCGCCGTACTGCAGCAGGGTCTGGTGCGCGACCAGCACGCCGTCCGCGAGGAAGCGCGCGGGATCGGCCAGGGTCGGCTTCGCATCGCGCTGGAACATCGCCGCCAGGGTCTGCAGCGCGATCTGCGCCGCCACCTCGCCCTCGGGATGCCCGCCCATGCCGTCGGCCAGCGCGAACAGGCCCGCGTCCCGCGTGTAGCAATAGCCCATGCGGTCTTCGTTCTTCTCACGACCGCCGCGGCGGCTGACCTGGTAGACGCCGAACTTCAAGCCAGCCTCCGATGGGCCGCCCCGAGGGAGGCTGGAGCCCCCGCGGGGGGCAGCGAACGAATGTGAGCGTGGGGGCCCATCAAGCTTTGGCCCCGGTCTTCAGGTTCTCCAGCTGCAGCTTCAGGCGCTCGCTGAAGCTCAGCTTCGTGTAGCGCCTTTCGGTTTCACGCGCGAGTTCCTTTTGCAACGCGAACACGCTCTGCGGCCGCGCCAGCGGGTCCAGCGACATGCACCACTCGGTCACCTCCAGCAGGTTGTCCGAGTAGACATTGCGCAGTCGCGACAGCGAAAGCGCCAGCCGGTCCTTGTCCAGGCGCTGCGGCGCGTCGTTGGGTGGGTAGCCCTGCATGCAGGCGTAGATGCAGGCGCCGATCGCGTAGATGTCGGTCCAGGGACCCAGCGAGCCGTCGCGACGGTACATCTCCGGCGCGGCAAAGCCCGGCGTGTACATCGGGCGGATGAAGTTGCCTTCCTTGCTCAGCACCTCGCGCGCCGCGCCGAAGTCCAGCAGCACCGCCTTGTTGTCGTTGGTGATGAAGATGTTGGCCGGCTTGATGTCCAAGTGCAGCATCTTGTGCTGGTGCACGATGCGCAGGCCGCGCAGGATCTCGTCGAACAGGCTGCGGATCGTCGATTCGCGGAACACCTTGTCGCGCTTGAGGTCGCGGGCGGTGACGATGAAGTCCTGCAGGGTGTCGCCCTGCAGATAGTTCATCACCATGTAGACGGTTTCGTTCTCGCGCAGGAAGTTCAAGACCGAAACCACGCTCGGATGCGAGATCTGCGCCAGCGAGCGGCCTTCCTCGAAGAAGCTGCGCAGGCCCAGGCGGTACAGCGGCTGCTTCTCGGGCTTGACGCGCGGCGTCAGTTCGCCCGGTGAGCGTTCGGCCAGCGAGGACGGCAGGTATTCCTTGAGGGCGACGAGGTGGTGCTCGGGATCCTCGGCGAGGTAGACCACGCCGAATCCGCCGGCCGCCAGTTTCTTGATGATCTGGTAGCCCCCCACCACCGTTCCCGCCGGCAGGGGTGCCGGTTTCGGCTTTGACATAATCGTCGCGTCTTGTTGCTATACCGATTGCGAGAGAAATGCCAGTCTACAGCATGACGGGTTATGCCAGCGCCAGCGCGCAACCCGTTTCCTCCAGTGAAACCAGCTCCGTTTCCAGTGCCAGCGTGACGGTGGAACTGCGATCGGTCAATGGGCGTTTCCTCGACCTCGGCTTCCGCATGCCGGAGGATCTGCGCGGCCTGGAGCCGGCGCTGCGCGAGCTGATCGGCGCCGCCTTCAAGCGCGGCAAGATCGAGCTGCGCATCAACACCCAGCGCGAGAGCGAGTCGAGCTGGCCCCAGCCCCAGCCCGAGCAGCTGAACCGCCTGGCACGTCTGGAGTCCACCGTGCAGGGTTGGCTGCCCAAGGCCCAGGCGCTGAGCGTGCACGAGATCCTGCACTGGTGCAAAAGCGGCGGCGCGAGCGAGAAGCTCGACGAGGCCACCCTGGAGGCCGCGCGCGCCTGCATCACCGGCCTGGTCGAGGCGCGCGAGCGCGAGGGCGCCAAGCTGGTCGCCATCCTGCTGGAGCGCATCGCGCGCCTGCGCGAGCTCGCCACCCAGGCCGAGCCGCTGGTGCCCGCCGTCGTGCAGCGCCAGCAGCAGCGCTTCCTGGAACGCTGGCAGGAGGCGCTGGCCAGCTCCGGCGCCGCCCAGACCATCTCCGAGGACGCGCTGCGCGAGCGCGCGCTCAACGAAGCCGCGGCCTATGCGATCCGCATCGACGTGGCCGAGGAGCTGGCGCGCCTGCGCGCCCATCTGGAGGAGATCAGCCGCCTGCTGAGAAAGGGTGGCGAGATCGGCAAGCGCCTGGACTTCCTGATACAGGAATTACACCGCGAAGCCAACACCCTGGGCTCCAAGTCTGCCGCGCTGGAGCTGACCAACATCTCGGTCGAGATGAAGGTCGCGATCGAGCAGATGCGCGAGCAGGTGCAGAACCTGGAGTAAGTCTGACATAGCGTCAACACGGCCCGTCGTGAGCAATCAAGTCAGCCGCAAATTGCGGCCCGGCCCGCAGACCACGACTAAAACACATACAAGCCGTTCGCCCCTTCTGGCGGAAAAGGGTGGGTCACCGATGCGAACAGCGAACCGCAGGTGTGTGGGAAGCCAGTCAACGCCCCACTCAAGCCTGAGGTGGCTGAGGCCGGCAGAGCGAATTTCCCATACATGGGCGCCCCAAGGGGCTCTTGGAGGTGGCGGAGCCGGGAGGGCGCCCTGCCTAGTCTGTCGAGAGTACGAGCTACCGTTTGGGAGTCGCACGAGTCCCTGGGGGTTTGCAAACCACTAGCCGGTGACTCGTGTCAGCGCTGAGGCTGAATGCGCATGCAGAGTGGCGTTGTTGCGCGTTGGGGCGTCGAGTCCTGGCAACCGTTGAAGGCGGTGCACGCATGCTGCGGCAGGACTTTTTGCTGGGTGACCCGGAGCACCCGCATCGGGGAGCCTGTCAGGATTTTTGTGTGCGAGGCATAGCCTGACGACCAGGAGCATCTATGCCAAGCAAGAAGAAGCCGGCGGGAGCCGGCATGACGGTGTTGCCGTTGATCCCCAAGGACCTCATTGAGCAGCTGACCGGCGGCTCACCGTATTTCGCGCCAGGCCAACAGGTGGCCAGGTCAGCACATCGGAGGTGCCCGTGTTCGGACACAACCCTGAGCACACGCAGTCTGTTGGCGGCTGCGCGCTCGCGGGCCGTGGGCTGTTTTGGTTTGGGCGCTGGCGGGCGAAGCAGGCCGCCCAGCAAGTCGGGAGTCAGTCGCATCAAGTACACCTTGCATGGAGATGCAACGTGTAGCGACGACCCATCTTGCGATGCGTCTTCAGCCCGCAGATGCTCGCAGCAGAGGCTGCCAGCACCTGCCGGCTGGGCGGCTGACCAGATGCTTTGCGCGGCTAGGGCCGCCCGCATCTTCTCGCGGCTGGACGCCCCTCGTCCTCCGTCCAATACAGCGCCGCTGCCTGCCCTACACACCGCCTGTCGTCGCTGTTCCGCGCAGGAAGCCACCCCGCACCAAGAGCAGCGTTCACCGTGCCGGTCCACGCTTCGAGGCTGGACGCCTCGTCTCGGTCCAGGGTGGCTTCCTGCGCTCACGCTTGGTCAGCGGCGGACCTCACGCCTGCGGCTGCGGTCCCGTCACCCTCGTGCGGCTGGGGCCGCACCAGCCCTTGGCCAGGGCTTCGAGCATGACGGCTCCCCCGGGCCCTGCGTCGGCCTGCTGGGGCAGGCGCTCCTTCGGGTCAGCCCCGGCGCCGGCCGGGACTGACCGCTGTCCTGCGGCAGCGGCTCCGAACAGCCGAGCGGCTCAGCGCCGCCAGCGCTGCATGGCGAGGAAGTTGTGAAGGTGACCGAGCGCTCGTCGCACCAGGCGATGAAGTCGCGCAGGTAGCCCACGCGCTCGTAATACTCGTTGGCATAGCGGCGCTCGTCGCTGCCGTTGGCTAGGGCCGCACGCACACTCGCGCTGCTGGACGCAGCTTGTCCTCCGTCGAATGCAGCGCCGCTGCCTGCCCTACGCACCGACTGAACGTCGGCGCTTCACGCAGGAAGCCACCCCGCGTGGCGAACAGCGTGCACCGTGCCGGTCCTCGCTTCGAGCTGAACGCTCGTCTTCACGCCGGGTGGCTTCCTGCGCTTACGCTCGTCAGCGGCGTACCTCACGCCCATGTGCCATGGGCTGCGGTCCCGTCAACATCGTGCGGCTGGGGCCGCACCGGCGCTTGGACCGCGCCTCGATGCTGCCGGCTCCCCCGGCCCTGCGTCGGCCTGCTGGGGCAGGCGCTCCTTCGGGTCAGCCCCGACGCCTGTCGGTGCTGCCCGCTGTCCGTTGGCAGCGGCTGTGAACAGCCAGAGCAGCGCTCAGCGCCGCCACCGCTGAAGCGCGATGCACTGCTCCAGGCAGCGCAGCTCGGGCTCGCCGAGTTGCCAGGCCGTGGCGTGGATGGCGGCGGCCAGCTCGGCCACCAAGCGCGCTGGCTCGGTGCTCAGCTCCGGCGAGGGCTGGCCCTCGTCGGTGAGCAGGTGGACGGGCTCAGCGGCATCGAGAGCGTAGAGGTACCAGCAGGGGAAGGGTTGGGCATGCATGCCCCATGTAGCAACTACTTCCCACCGCCGCTATCCAAGGCCCGTGTTCAACGGGTCTTCACGTCGTCTAGCCTCAGTCAGACCGCTCTGCAGCCTCCTGCTCGTATTTCAGAAGGGCCGCGTAGTCATCAAAGACTTGAACGCCTGACCTCTTCAGGAAACCTACGGCGCAAGCAACGGTTTCGTCATCATCCTCCATGATGTTCCACGACCTTCCCTTGGAATCAAGGTACTTCATCAGCACCTCGTTGCCTCCTCGCGGCGTGAACAGGTAGAAGCACTCCAAGGGTGCATGGCTTTGGAGATATGCCAGGACTTCAGCGTCATTCATTTGATACCCCAAGGGTCAAGGCCAGTTGCCCAGAACCGTGTCGATTGGTTCGGACCGGTGATGATTTGCGACACCGGGCGCTGGGTCGTCGGATTGCGCGCCCAATAGTCATTGAGTACGTTGATATCCGCCCTTGAGGGATGGAGGCTGTTGAGGCCATCTCCATCAAGCGGATGCGTATGCACAATTGGACGGACCCCGCCAGGAATAGGTGCGCTTGTTGGGGAGCCGCTTCGCAACATGAACTGTCCGTCTTCACGCGTAAGCACGAACTCAACGCCCGAATTATCCGAGAGCTTCCAGAGGTCGTTGAAGGAGACATGGCGCTGTGTCAAGACGACGCCGTCCCGGCCAGGAATAGCGCCGGTTTGAAGCAATTCGGAAGTGGTCGACGTCGGGCCAAGCTCCAGCGTTCGAGGCAGAGCGAGTTTCGAGAGACCGCGCTGCTCCAACGTTGGCGCAATGCTGTCGATGGCGACCGTTGTATTGCCATACGTTGCTCGGGCAGCATTGGTTGCCGCAGCTCCGGGGAACTGCGCCACAGCCATCTCTTGGGCCGTCATGACTGGCCTCAGGCTCACAGAGGACGGAATGACGGGAGCCGTACCGACAAACGCCGCCGACCCACTGCTCAAGAAGTTCAGCCCCGCAACGACGCGCCCTTCGGTCGTCGTTGCCAACTTAAATTGAGCCGCGTACTGGCCGGCCTGACGCGCGTAGTACGGCACATTCAGCAAGCCACGCCCAGCTTCCTCCGCAAGCATGGTTGGTGCCATCGCAGTCGCAGCTACACCTCCAATGAGTCGGTCATACCAGGCCGCATTGCGGTCAGTCATCATGCCAACCGCGCGCTGGTAGCTCGACGACACAAGGCCGGGATTGACGTAGCCGCTGTGGTCAATTTCCGGCAACACAGTTGAGCGCCGTCCCTCGACCACCACAGGGGCCTGTGGCGTGTAATGGCCCGTGCCGTCCCGTGCAAGGAAGACCTCGGCACCAGTGCCTGTTACCTGCGGCGCTGCCAGTGCCGCCAGGCGGTCACCCAGGGCTAACCGGTCCAGTTCCACATCAGCAGCACTGCGCGCTGCATTCGGGCTGATGCTCGATTTCGAAACGAACCCGTCGCTGTAGGTCCTCGTCGCCAAGTCTCCCAGTCCGAGCGGGTCCGCCGCAGCATCGCGTGCTGCAACGTCTTGAGCGAATGTGAGCGGCTTGCCGGCGGCACTGCCCTGACTTGGACTCGGCGATGGGCTGGCCAGACTGCTCCCCAATGCATTGCCAATCCCCTGCCCCAGCCCATTGATGAAGGCCTGCCCGACCCGCGCCCGGGTCTGCTCGCTGCTGTGCCCTAGGATCTGGCTGCTGGCCCAGCCACCCGCGGCCGCCCCCAGCGCTGAACCCGCAACCCGGCCCAGCACCTCGTAGCCACCGGTAAATGCGCGGCTGACAGCCCCTCCGGCCGCAGCCCCCGCTCCCGAAGCAACCCCGGCCGCCGCGACCTCGCGCCAGCTCCATTTACCCTGCATGGCCTGGCTCACCGCCGAGGCCGCCGCACCGCGCAGCGCCGCGCCTTGCCAGGCCGCCGCCTCGCTGCCACGGCTGAGCACCGTGCCCAGGGTCTTGCCCAGATGCCCGCCTTCGGCCAGTTGGCCCAGCCCGTTGCCCACGCCAGCGGTGATGCCGCCGCTGAAGGCCGCAGTGCCGACCGACTTCCAGCTGAACTTGTCGATGCTGCCCGTGGCCAGGCCCACCATCTGGCTGGCAATGGAACCCGCCGCACTGGCTGCTGCCCCCACGACCATGCTGGCGCCCAGACTTAGGCTACCGGCGCCGCCTACGGCCGCCGCCACGGATCCCGCAACTGCCGTCCCGCCGCCTACCAGCGCGCTCGCCCCCGCACTCATCGTGCTCGCAAACCCCCCACTGACACCCGCGGTCAGTGCCCCAGCGGTATAGACGGTCACGACCACGGCCACAACCACCATCAGCAAGGTGCCGATACCCCCGCAGCCCTTCTTGCCGCCGCTGCTGGCGGGTGCCGCCGGCGGCGGCGGTGGCTCCGGCAGCGTGGGATCGATGCGCCCGATCACCTCGCCCGGGTTGTAGGGCCGGTAGGTGTTGGCGTTGTTGTGGATGTTGGTGACCTTGTTGGGGATCACCAGCACCTGGCCGGCCACCAGCGCGTCATTGGCCCGCAGGCCGTTGGCCTCGGCGATCAGGTACCACATCGCCGCGTCGCCCCACAGGCTCTGCGCGATGGAGCTCAGCGTGTCGCCGCTGCGCACCGTGTAGCTGCTCGCCGTCGCCACCGGATAGCTGGCGTTGATCGGCTCGTAGTTCTGGTCGAAGTCCGCGCTCGTGACGGGCTTGATGTTCTTGAACTGCTCCTTCTGCTGTTGCGGCGTCATGGCATCGCGTGCCAGTTGCTCCGCATAGGAGATGCGCACCTGGTCCCGCGGGTCGGTGCTGATGTCGCCCACCCGCCGGCCGGCCGCGTAGTAGTAGAAGTGCTGGAACAAGCCGTCCGGGGAGCTCTCGTCACGCCGCAGCACCAGCCCCGTGGCGTTGCTGGTGTAGTTCATGATGCGTCGCCCGGTCACGTCCTCCGCCCGGGTCAGGAAGCCATTGACGTCGTAGCTGAGCTTGCTTTCTCCAGGCCGCCAGTTCGGCGCGTTGACATTGGTCGCGGTCTTGACGATGCTGGTCTGCTTCGCCTCGTCCCAGTACTCGTAGGTGTAGCTGGTGGTGATGACGGTGTCGCCCGGCTTGACCGGCGTGAACTTCGTCCTGGCCAGCGGTCCACGCCCCGTGGCGCCCTGCTCCGCCTCGATGCCGCTGAGCGTGGCGTCGTTGAAGTACAGATAGTCCGTCGTCCCTTCCAGCGTCACCAGGCTCTGCAGGCGGTTGTCCGCGTCATAGACCTGACGATCATTGCGGATGACGTTGCTGCCGTCGCTGTTGGACTGGATGTAGTGCAGCGTGCGCCCCAGGGCATCCACGCGCCGGCGGCTGCGTTGCGACTTGTTCGCCCCCACCGTCAGCGAGTCCTCCAGATAGCCGTCGGCGCTGTAGTTGTAGGTGTCGGTGTAGTCGCTCGTCTGGCCGTTGATCGTTTCCGTGTAGGTGGCCGTCTTGCGCTGCCCCGCCGCGTCGTAGGTGATGGCCACCCCTTCGCTGCCTCGCAGGATCTGCCCATTGGTGAAGCTGCCCTTGGTCAGGGTGAAGCGGTTCTCCTTGTCATAGAGATACCACAGGTCATCGCGCCGGCGCAGCCCCTGCGTCAACGGGTCGAAGTAGGTGGCCATCACGGCGCGGCGGTTGCCCACCGCGTCGTATTCGTAGTGGACGTCGACCGCGTTGTCCTTGACCTGGGCCATCCGGTTCAGTTCGTCGTAGCGGATGGTGGCGTTCTGGAACAGGCCCTGGCTGTTGGTGTCATCGGCCGCCAAGCCACCATACTCCTCGTAGACACGGTTGCCCGCATTGTCATAGCCGTAGCTGGACAGGGTGCGCATCTTGAGGTCGCGCGCGGCCTTGATCATGCCATTGGCGAAGTAGTCGTAGCGGATGTTCTGCTGCGCTGCTCCGTTCTTGTCGACGCTGCTCTGCGCCATCAGGCTGCCCGCGACGTTGTAGTCGTAGCTGTACTTGCGTCCGCCCTTGTCCTGGTGCCAGGTGGTGCGGCCGAAGACATCGATCTTGTCGAGCAGGCTGCTGCCGTCCGCCGAGGTCGTGGTGCGCAGGTAGCCCCCCAGGTTCCTGGCGCCCAGGCTGATCACGCCATCGGCCGCGCCCGCTTCCCTGAAGTCGTAACGGTAGCTGACGGTCGAGCCGCCCGCGCTCACCGTGCTGACGACGCGCCCCAGGCTGTCGTACTCGGTGGTGCTGCGCTGGCCCAGCGCATCGGTGTGGCTCAGCCTCAGGCCGCGCGCGTCATAGGTGTAGACGTCGCTGAGCGTGGTCGCCACGGCCGCGCCGTCCGCCCCCCCGGTGAAGTTCTGCACCCGGCCGATGCCCTGCCGGTCCACGCGCAGCAGCCGGTCGAGCCGGTCGTACTCGAACGCGGTGATGGCACCGAGTTCGTTGCTCTGACTGCGCACATTGCCGAACACGTCGTGCTTGAACTGCTTGAGGCCGTTCTCGGCATTCCACTGGGCGGCCAGCAAGCCTTCGTCGCCCCCCACAAAGTGCTGCCGGCGGGTGTTGCCATTGGCATCGGTGCTGGTGTTCAGCCGCCCCAGCAGGTCGTAGCCATAGCGGGTGATGGGCAGGATACGCTGGCGCACGCCGGTCTGCGTGGTCTCCCAGGTCTGGGCATCCGCCTTCTCGATCAGCTGACCCAGGCTGTTGTAGGTGAAGCGCGTCGTGGCCGCGCTCGTCAGCGCCTGGGCGGCCTGCACCGCGGCGTCGCTGGGGTACAGCCCCTTGTAGTAGCTCAGCATCTTGTTCATGCGCTCGAGCACGCGGTCGTCGTACTCGCTGGCCACCTCGCCGAAGGCGTTGTAGCTCTGCATGCGGTTGATCTGGGCTTCGGTGCGGAAGGTCTGCACGTACTGCTTGAACTGCACGACCTGGGTCGCGTCGTTGCTGCGTCGGAGCTCCCCGCCCGTCTCCACGATGGCGTCGGCCGGGCGCACATAGGCCTGGCCGTCACTGGTGAAGAATTTAAGGCTGTACTTGTAGTTGCCCACCGGCAGGCTCTTGCTGTCCCAGCTGAAGAGCATGCAGTTCTGGGCATCGCTCCACACGCCGGTGGCCGTGATGCGGGTGGGGGCCTGGTTCGGGCGGCTCGGGTCGGGCACCCTGTCGGTGAGCTCCACCTCCAGCTTGGTGACGTCCCGGCGCCCCACCGGCCCCTTGGTCACCGTCACGGTGCTGGCCGGCTGGTTGATGGCGGCCACGCCCTTGATGTCCAGCGACTCGTTGAGCTCGTTGCGGTACGGCGAGCCGTCGGCATTGAGCAGCCGCATCTCGTAGTCGTAGTTGCCCGACGGCGGTGGCGGGTTGGTGGCCGGGTCCCAGCTGTGCTCGAACAAGGTGTACTTGAGGCCAGGCTGCCAGACGCCGTTGATCGTCAGTGGCGGCAGCGCGGCACCGCCCCCCACCGGCTTGAACACCAGCTGCATCCTGGCGATGTTGCGGTTCAGCGGGCCCTTGAGTTGCAGCAGGGTCGGGGCCTGGTCGCGCACCGGGGCCCCCACCGTGATGTTGCCGTTGACGTCGATGCTGATCGGCATCGACCCCTTGCTGATGATCTTGCCGGTGCCGCCTGCCCCTTCATAGGAGGTGAACTTGCAGGTCCAGCTGCCGGGCAGCGGGGTGTTGGCCGGGAAGGTGTAGTCGAAGCCGCCATTGCTCAGGGGGTGCGGCCCGGAGACCACGCCATTGAGCTCGAGCTTGATGCTGCTGGATCCCGGCACGTCCGGCGTGATGCGCACGGTCAAGGGCCGGATGTCGGCATTGCCCGCCGCCACCGACAAGGTGCCATCGGCATGGATGGTCAGCGTCCCGACGCCCTTGGCCACGACGCCGCCGGAGCCGTCCCTCGTCTCGTAGAAGTAGACGTAGTTGCGCACGCCGCTACCGCTGGCCACCAGATTCTTGGCGTCCCAGGCATAGTTGCCGCTGCCGCCCGCGACGGCGCCGGCAAGGTTGGCGGTCCCCGCGTTGCGCGCCTCGGCTTCCGTGCTGCCGATCCTGAACACGCTCAACGAGCCCGCCACATTGAGCTGCACCGTCGTGTTTCTACTCCGGCTGACGGCCCCGCTCACCACCACGCTGCCATTGGGCTCCACGCGGATCTGGCATTCGTAGGTGGTCAGCACGCCATTGATGGACTCCTGGGCACTGGCCCTGAGCTGCTGCGCCGCGCCCGTGGCCTGTGCTCGGACCTGCCATTCCGACAGGTCCAGCACGGCCTGTCCCCCGGTGACGCTGCAGTTCCACGCGCCCTTGACCAGGGTGCTGACGGCGTTGCCGGCGCTGGCGTTCGTGATCGTCAGTCCCTGCGCCAGCACCATGCCCGCAGGCAGGTCGAGCCGGGCCGTCGGTCGTTGGTAGGTCTGCGCATCCACGCGAACCACCGCAGGCTGCAGGCCCAGCTGCAGATGACCCGAGCCGTGGCCGATCAAGGCATCGCCCGTGGTGCGCGCCCAGTACTCGAAGTCCGCCGCCGTGTTGCTGAAGGCGCTGACCCCCAGCCTCGCGTCGTCCAGCGCAATCGACACCTGGCCATACGCGTTGGCATCCAGGTTCAGCTCGACACCTCTGAGCAACATCCGCACACGGGAACCCGCCATGGAGCCGCCCAGGTCAAAGCGCAGGACCTGCCCGCGCGCCGCCCCCATCGACGCTCGCGCCATGGGAGTGAAGCTGCCTTCGTCCGCTGCGGCCGTGCTCACACGTCCCGCACCGTCAATCGAGAACCGGCCCGCGCGGTCCTGGCCGCCATAGCTGGCCACCACCTCGTAGCGTCGCCCGGCCGCCAAGCCCAGCGAGCCCACATTGAAGCTCGGCCCTCCGGAGAACGCCGCAAACACCCCCTGGCTGCCCAGTTCCCTGATGTAGTACTGCGCTCCTCCCGGGGCTCCGTAGAAACGAATCTCCGAGCGATTGCCCCCATTCGCACCAAACTCCCCGCCGCCTTCGATTGACGTTGGAGAGGCGCAATAGGTGCTCGCCCCGGCGCGCATCACCGTCACCTGCTCGCCGGCAATCGTGCGCCCTTCCGCGTCCATGACGGCAATACGGACAACCTGCCCCGCCGCCAACGGACTCAGGTCCAGCGCCCAGCGGCCCGCACCCACGGGCACCCGAGTCAAACCAACTTGGGTTCCATCTGGCAGCGTCGCTACCGCGGCGTTCAACCTGTCGGCATACCGATCAGCAATCAACAGGTGGCTGGCAGCCGGTTCAAACTTTGCTGAATATCTTCTCCAGTTTGACCCCCAGTCCGAGGTAAGCCCCTCGGCTTTTGTGACCAAATTCCCAAGGTTTATAACCCCCCCTCCCAGTCCGTCGACAACATACTCCAGTCGAAGAACTCCATCGTTAGGGTAGTCAGGGTAATTCCAAATAACATTTACGCTGCCGGAATTCCTGGATATCACATTGGCGATCCGCCCGTCATCCCTGACAAGCCTGTAAGTGCCCAATGGGTAGCTATCCGGGAGCTTGAGTGGCTGCGGCACCGCCGGCCAGGTGCGGCCTGGCAATTCTTTAAAGTAGCTATACCCCGTGATCGGCTCAAAGCCATTCAACCCAAGGCGTTCGACCGAGCCCTTGGCCGGGAAGCTACCCGGGATGGCGGTCTGAGCCGAGATTGACACGTCCTCTGGACGCAACTGCCCCAGGGTCGACGACCCGGCCCCTGCCCCCACCGTCACATTGCCGAAGCCCCCCGGGTACGAGGGCGTCAATGAACCATGACGCCCTTCGGACTGCTCCACCGTCGTGATCCCGCCCAGCATCTCCGCCAACTGCTGCGAGAAGGCCTGACCCAAGGTCGCCTGGCTCTGCATGAAGCTGATGTCGGGCTCGACGGTACGCACCAGCTTGTTGCGCCGGTCGTAGACGCTGAAGCTGTGTGCCAGCCCCGTGTCGCTGGCCGAGGCCAGGATGGGAACGCTGCGCAGATCGAACTGCGCGGACTTGATCTGCCGGGTGGTGTTGCCGTTGAGGTCGTAGAGGTAGATCTTCGTGACCCCATCCCCCGCACTGCTGCGCTGGACCAGGCCTCGGCGGTCGTACTCGATCTCCTCCTGCCAGCCCACCGAGCCCACGCCCTTGCGGGTTACCTCGCCGAAGGCGTTGTAGCCGGTGCGGCGCAGCTCCCGGCTCTGGTCATCCAGCTGCCCCACCTCACGCCCCAGGGCGTCGTACTCGTACAGCGTGTCGATGCTCCGCGCCTGCCCCTGCGCGTTCTTCACGTTGACCAGGCGCTTGCGCGCGATGCGGCCCTGCGCATCCAAGGCGTACTCAGTGCGATTACCCTCCGCATCCACCGTCGCGATCAGATCGCCGTTGCTGTTGTACTCGTTGGTGGTGGCCCGGTCCTGTGCCGTCCACTGCGTCAGGCTGGCACGCCGGATGGTGCTGTCCACCTGGCCCAGCCCGTTGTAGACCGTGGCCGTGCTGGGACGGACCTGCGCCCCCTGGTAGTCCGCATAGCCCGGCTCCTGGCGCCAGACTTCGCGCCCGAGCCTGTCGTACGCGATGTCGGTGACGTTGAGCGTGTGGGACGCGTCGCTGCCCTGCACGCGCTCGCGGATCTGCGTGGTGTTGCCCAGGCCGTTGTAGCTGTAGCCCGTCACGGCATCCTGGACGCCGGTGCGCACCACCCCATCCGCGCCGGTATGGCTGTACGCCACGTTGCGCACACGCTTCTCCTGCACCCGCCCCAGCAGATCCAGCTCGAAGCTGGTGATGCGATCGGGGTCGGTGCGCGGGAGGTCCCGAAGCACCAAGCGCAGGGCCGCCGGGTCGCGCTCGGCCGCCGGGGCCTGGCCATTGGACTGGGCGGCATACCGCGCCAGCGCCACGCCATAGCGGGTCTCGGTGCTTGCCACGTCCTGGAAGCCCTCATAGTCCCAGGCCGTGGCATAGCCCTCCTGGTCGATGCTGAGCACCTTGCGGCCGACCTTGTCGTAGTAGGTGTAGACGCTGTTGCCCCGCCCGTCGATCAGGCGCACGACATTGCCCGCCGCGTCGTACTCCGTCTGCTCCAGCGTGCGCAGGGCCGGCCCACTGGGATGCAGGATCAGGTTGCGACCATCGGTCGCGAACGGCGCCTCCCAGGACACCACCCCGTCACGCGCCTTGCGGATCGGGCGCCCCACCTCGTCGTAGGTCAACAGGGTGACGCGGTCATTGGCAGCGTCGGCCACGGCCGCTGGCGGGGTCCCGCCCGCCGTGCCAGGCAGCCCCAGCAGCACCGCACGCGCCGTCTCGCTCACCACATGCCCGGCCGCGTCATAGGCGTACTCCACATACGCCCCGTCCGCCGCGAGGCTCGCGATCTTGTTGCCCGCCGCATCGTGGTAGTTCAGCGTGCGCTGCCCCCCCTGCACCGCCGCGCCGTCCCATTGCCCACGGGCAATGGTCTCGATCACCCGGCCCAGCACGTCATAACGCGTGAGCTCTACCGGTGTGACGCTGCGCGTCTGCTGCGTCGCGGCATCGAAGGCCTCATAGGCGCTGCCGATGCGGTGCGTCAGCCGCCCCGCCTTGTCGTAGCGGAACTCGGTCGTTCTGCGCGCACCAACAAAGTCTTCAATCCCCTGGATCCGATCACCAAAGGCGTTGTACGCGTAGGCGTTGAACACGAAGGCAGTCGCGTCAACCTGGATGTTCTCGTTGAACAGGTTGCCAACGCGATCCACCTGGAACGCGGCGCTGCTCCCGAGCTTGTTGGTCACCACCTTGCCGAAGCGGCTGCCCTGCGCTTGGTAGACCGTCGACTCGGTATAACCCCCGGCATCGGTCGCGCTCAGCAGCCGATCCAGCCTGTCATAGCCGTTACTACTAACGGCGTCCTTGGCATGCTCCACCAGGGTCGGCATCTGTCCCAGCACCGGCGTGACCTTGCTGAAGTAGCGCCGCACCTCGGTCACGCGGTTGCTGCTGCTGCCCAGCGCGTAGCTGGTGCGCGTGGCATAGCCCTCCGGGTCCACCTGCACGCTGACCCGGTTGAGCCGGTCGTAGTAGCTGTAGCCCTCGAAGCCGCGCGGATCGGTCACCTTGACCGCATTGCCCGCCGCATCGTACTGCGTGCGCGTGATTCCCTTCTGCGCATTGACCGTCACGGTGCGCCGCCCCGCCTGATCGTAGTCGTGGCGCGTGCTGAACAACTCCAGCAGTGCCCGTTTCTGGTCTGCATTCAGGTTGCCAGCCGGGTAGCCCAATCGCACCCGCTCGCCCTGTGCCCAGGCGCTGTCGCTCTCACTGAGCTGCACGCCGCGGGCCTCGGTCTCGCGCACCAGCTGCCCCAGCGCGTTGTACTCGTAGCGTGTGGTGGCCGCCGCCGCCGTGCCCTCCGCCACGGTCTTGGCCACTTGGCGCCCTGCCGCGTCGTAGGCGTAGCGTGTGCTCGTGGCCTCGGCCAGGCCATAGGCCTGAGTCTGCAGGGTCAGCTGACCCAACGCGTCGTAGCCATGGCGCGTCTCCACGCCCATCGCATCGATGCTGCGCCACAGCCGGCCGGCCGCATCCACGATCTTCACGCTCGTGCGGTCGTTGGCCGCATCGGCGGGCGGCAGCTGGTCCACGCCAGCCGATACCTTGGCGTAGCGGATGGTCGTGGTGGTGGCCTTGTCGTAACGGGTCTCAGTGACGTAGCCCTCGGCGTCGTACACGAAGCGCAACCGGTTGGCCGCATCGTAGCGGTAGGTCGTGCGGCGGTCCTGGCCGGCCAGGGTGCCCAGGACTCCCAGGCTGGCCAGCGTCAGGGTGCCCGCTCCCGCGGCCGTCCTCAGGCCTTGCAGCGTGGCCGCCGCCAAGGCCTTGGCGAACTCGTACGTCTCCAGCACATTGCCATTGGCGTCATGGCTGTAGCGCGTCACCCCGCCCTCGGCGTCCACCGCATGGGTCTGCCGTCCCGCCGCGTCGTAGACATAGCTGCTGACCCGGTCCTTGGTCGCGTTGGCCGCCACCGACGTCATGCTGTTGGTGGCCAGCCCCCCGGCGTAGTAGGTAGTCGCGATGCCCGTCTGCGGATCGGCGTAGCCGATGGTCTGCACCAGCCGGCCCTGCTTGTCGTACAGCCGCTCGGTCAGCCCATACTCCGCGTCCAGCGTGTAGCGCAGGCGACCCACGGCGTCGTAGATGTAGCGCGTCTGATTGCCCAGTGCATCCGTTACCCGGCTCACATTGCCTTGCCGGTCGTACTGGTAACGGGTGATGAGCTTGGCACCGTCTAGCGCCACCTCCACCGTGCTCTTGCGGTTCAGCGCGTCGTAGGTGTAGGTCTCCACCCGATCGCGCGCGGCGTCGGGCACGACCTCAGGCGAGAGGCCCACGACATAGTTGGCGTACACGATGGGATTGGCGTAGGCGCGCCGCTCCTTGACGTTGTTGTTGCCGTCATAGAGGAAGCGCACCACGCTGCCATTGGCATCGATCGTGTAGTGCACGCGGCCATCGCGGTCGTGGACCGTGGCCTGCACCTGGTCCTGCCCGGGCGTCGCTTGCACGCGCGACGCGATGTCGGCCGGCGTGGGCGTAGCGCTCAGCCCCGTCAGGCTGATGGCCTTGGCATAGCGGGTGACGCGGCGCTCG
Organism: Roseateles sp. DAIF2; assembly: GCF_015624425.1. Lineage (NCBI taxonomy): Bacteria > Pseudomonadati > Pseudomonadota > Betaproteobacteria > Burkholderiales > Sphaerotilaceae > Roseateles > Roseateles sp. DAIF2. Next base: position 3,914,493 of record NZ_CP049919.1, read on the forward strand.
CGCCCCTCGCGGTCGTACTCGATGAAGCGCACCTGCCCCAGCGCATCCACCTCGTACACCCGCTGGTTCTTGCCGTCGTAGGCATACACCGTGCGGTTGCCATTGGCGTCGGTGCTGGCCACCAGGTTGTTGTTGAGGTCGTACTCGTAGCTGCGGCGCAGCTTGAGTCCGCTGGGATGGAACTCTTCGGCCGTGCGGCGGCCCAGCGCGTCATAGGTGTAGACGGTCGGCGCGGTGTTGGGCGCGCTCACGCTCAGGGTGCGCCCCGCCGCGTCATAGGTGTAGCCGGTGGTGAGCTTGGCGCCGTTGGCATCCACCACCGTGCGCAGCAGCTGGCCCTTGGTGTCGAACTCCTGCAGGGTCTGCAGCCCGCCCGGCTCGGTGGTGAGCACGCTGGTGCCCGTGCTGGTGTCGGCGTACCCATAGCTCGTCACCAGGTTCAGCCCCCCGGCGTCGGCCGTGCGGCTGCGCACCCGGCCCAGCTCGTCGTACTCGTAGCGCGTGACCACGCCGGCCGCATCGGTCGCCTTGACCAGGCGACCCAGACTGTCGTACTCGCTGCTGCTGCCGGTCAGCGCGTTGGTGCTGCTCGTGAGCTTGCCGTTCTTGTCGTAGCCGTAGCGGGTGAGGTTGGCATTGCCATCGGTCTTGCTCTCGAGCTCGCCATGCCGGTTCAGCACGCTCAGCTGGGTGCCCCCTTCCGGCAGGGTCACGCGCACGCTGCGCGCGGCGTCGTCGTAGGCGTAGCGCGTGACCTGGCCGTTGGCGTCGGTCTGGGTGAGCACCCGCGCAAAGGCGTCATAGCCGCTGTAGCGCTTGATGCCATGGCCATCCTGGGTCAGCACCACGCGGCCCAGCCGGTCATGCTCCCAGCTCTGCCCGATGCCCCGGCCATCGATCTGGGTGATGCGCCGCCCGAAGGCGTCGTAGCGGTAGCCGGTCCTGGCCTTCAGGCCCAGCGCGTCGTCCAGCTGCTCCAGCAGCAGGCCGCGCCGGTCGTAGCTGAGCTGCTGCACGGTGCTCGCGCCCAGGGCCCCGTAGGGCTGGGTCACCCGGCTTTGCTCGCCGAAGGCGTTGTAGTCGACGCTGGTGGTGTAGCCCAGGGCGTCCTTGGTGGTCTTCCTCTGCCCACGGGCGTCGTAGCTGTACTCGGTCTGCGCATGGGCCAAGGGCTGGTTGGCGCCGCTGCGCTGCGCCAGCAGCTCCTGGATGGCGTTCTGGATGGCCGTGCCGGTGAGCCCACCGCTGAGCCCGGCCAGGGTGCCTGCGGCCAGCCGGCCGCCGTAGTTCACGACCCGGGTGAGCTGGTTCAGGCCATCGTACTGGCGCTCCTCCACCTCGCCCAGCGCGTTGATGGTGTGGGTCAGCAGGCCGTCGGCGCTGTAGAAGTACAGGGTGCGCAGCGTCTTGGCGCCGTCGCTGACGGTCTGGCTGGTGCGTCGACCGGCCGCGTCATAGGTGTACAGGCTGCCGTACTGCGACCAGATGGCGTCGATCTGGGCTTGCGTCTGGCCGCCGGTGAGCAGGGCCGCGCCCTGGGCGCTGAGCTCGCCGGTCAGGCGTCCCTGCAGGTCGTAGCGCGCGGTGAGCGTGCGCACTTCGGCCGTGCCCAGGGCCTTGGTGGTCCGGGTGAGCTGGCCCGCCGCGTTGTACTCGAAGCTGGTGACCGTGCCCTGCGCATCGGTCTGCTGGCTCTGGCGGTTCAGCGCGTCGTACGCCCAGCTCGTGCTCTGGGCCCCGGCCGTGCTGGCCGGGCGGATGCTGGCCAGCGCCGTCTGCGGTGTCAGCGCCGTGCGTTGCGCCGCGCTCAGCGCCGTGGCGTAGCGGATGCGCTGGGTCAGGTTGCCGCGCGCGTCGTAGATGTACTCCGTCAGGTAGCCTTCGGCATCCACCTCGGCCTGCACCTGGCCCGTGGCATTGCGCAGGTACTGGGTGCTGGCCGTCGCGTTGATCTCGGCGTGGCTGGAGACTGCCCAGTTGGCGTAACTGCCCGTGCTGAAGTCGTCCGTCAGCACCTGGCCGCGCTGCACGCTGCTGACCGCGATGTCGGTGTAGTCGACGTAGTTGCCGACCTTCTTGTTGGCACCATCACGGTCGCCGTAGAGGTAGATCCAGAGCTCTTCGTCGTCCTTGAGCGTGACGCTCAGGGTGACGGTCTGCCAGCCGTCGTTGCCCAGGGTCGGCGCGGACTGCGCCATGTTGTTGTAGGGGTGCGGCCCGGCGGTGTCGCCCAGGAACACCATGCCGCTCGTGTCCGCCGCGGCCTTGAAGCGCACGGTCGCCGTCACCACGTCGCCGGCCTTGAAGGCGCCCAGGTGGCGCCCGGCCGAGCTGTTGTTGCCCGCCTGGTAGAAGAGCCTCAGGCTGGTCTTGGGCCGAATCGCGTCCAGGCTGCCGCTGGCGCGCAGGGCCGCGTCCACGCTGCTCTCGTGGCGCTGTTGCTTGACCAGGCGTCCGGCCGCGTCATAGATGTTCTCGGTGAGGAAGCCTTCCGCGTCCAGCATGCCCACCAGGCGGCCTTCGGCATCGTAGAAGTTGCGCGTCACCCGGTCCCGCGCCGCGTCCGCCACCGGCACCGCCTTGGCCGTCACCGGGTCGGCCTTGAAGGCCGCCAGGTCGATCGGGTTGGCGTAGCGCTGCGTGGCCACCACCCTCGACGCGCCGTCATACCGGGTCTCGCTCACATACCCCAGCGCGTCCACCGTCTTGCTCACCCGACCCGCCGCGTCGTACAGCGTCCACGCCACCTGGTCCGCCCCCGTCGCCACCGGGCGGATCCCTTCCAAGGTCGGTTTCGTTGGGGGAGTCTCTAGCGAGAAGTCCTGGAGAGGATTCAGATCTGCAAGACGAAGACCTAAAAAGAAAATCGCATTACCGAGAACGCCCCCGCTGCCAAGCTTCCCATCTGGATCAATTGCGATACCTGCGAGCCCGAGCATGGCACCGGGCGCCGCAAAGTCTCCAGCGATCAGCACCCCATCGCCAAATGGGTCACTTCCCCTGTAACCGATAGACGCCAGAAGGTTCTTTAAATAAACCTTATCTACGCCGGATTTGAATCCACTAATCACATAATTTGAACCTGCCTTTGGTGGAATCACAATTTGATCCCGCCCAGAGTTTGCAAGATAAACGGCTAAATTATCTCCATCCAACACCTTCACCGTTTCGGTAAAGGGCAATGCACTATCGGCACCTGCCCCCAAGTAGTGGATCGAGAGACTCGCCCGCACCGCCTCACTCAAGGGCGTCGCATACCCGAGCTTCTGCGTGAGCTGCCCCGCCCGGTTGTAGCGGTACTCGGTCAGGGAGCCATTGGCGTCGACATCGGCCACCTTGCGTCCCGCCTCGTCGTACATGAACCAGCTGCGCGCGCCCGTGGCATCCTCGCTCATGTACAGCCGGTCGTTGTCGTCGTAGAAGTTGCGCGTCGTGCCCAGGCTGCCCGCCGCGCTGCTCTGCGTCACGCTGACCAGGCGCCCCGCCGCGTCATAACCGTTGAGCGTCATCAGCCCGTTGGCCGCCGTCAGCCGCACGCTCATGCCGCCCTTGTCGTCGTAGCTGTACAGCGCGGTCTGGTTCAGCCCGTCCGTGCTGGTGAGAACCCGGCCCAGCCCGTCATAGGTGTAGCTGGTGTTGCCCTGGGCCCCGCCCAGGGTCTGCAGCAGTTGGCCCCGCGCGTCGTACACCTGCTGGGTGACCTGCTCCTGCCCGTTGACCACCCCGGCCCCGCTGGCGTCCAGCGCCGTGTAGCGCACCTGGCGCTGCAGCTGCCCGCGCGCGTCGTAGCTCATGTCCACGCGCGTGCCCCGGCTCTTGTCCTGCCGTCCCACCCAGGCATTCAGCGCGGCTTCCGTGAGCTGCGCCGGGTCGACCACCACGCCCGCCGCGTCGGCGTTGCGGCTGAGGTATTCATGGGTGCTGGTGCGCTCGCCGAAGGCGTTGTAGCGGTGCTCCACCACCTGGCCCGAGGCGCTGATCTCGAAGCGCAGCAGGCTCTTGCCGGCCGTGTCGTAGACGTAGCGCGTGGTCTGCGGTGCCTGCGGCAGCGCCACGCCGGCGCCGTCCGGGTCGGGCACCGGGTAGACCGTCTCGCTCAGCAGCCGGTTCGCCGCGTCGTAGCTGCGCTCCACCGTGTTGCCCAGCGCGTCGCGCTGGCGGATCTGGTTGCCGCGCGCGTCGTAGGCGTACTCGATGGCCCGGCCTTCGGCGTCGATCACCCGCGCCAGGTCGCCGCTGGCCGTGTACTCGTACTTTGTGCTCGCCGCCACGCCGCCCACCGCCGGCGTCGTCACTGCGGTCAGCTGGCCTGCCGCGTCGTAGTCGTAGCGGGTCTCGTAACCCAGCGGGTCGATCACCTTGGTGACGCCGGGTTCGTAGACGAATTGGGTTTTACGCGTCAGCCCATTAGAAATAGCACGCAGTCGATATTGACTGTCATACTCAAAATTAATCGCCTGACCGGCACCCACCATGGAAGAAAGGCGATTGCTATATTTAGCTGGCACCCCCGCGCTTGCGGGAATATCGTCGTAGTTGTACGAGGTGACCAGTACATTCCTGTCACTGACAGAGTTGTCTTCCGGGGAGAGATCCACCGTGACCGTGCTCAGCCGCCCTTGGGCGTCATACCCGTAGCGTGTGGCTGTCCGCGTCTTGCCATCCGCCGTCACCACCCGCAGCTGCGTCAGCTGGTTGCCCGTGTAGTCGTAGTGCAGCGTCTCCCCGTTGGCACTCACCATCGAGCTCAGGTGGCCCTGGGCGTTGTAGCTCAGCGTGACCACGTTGCCCTGCGCATCGGTGTGGCTCACGAGCCGTCCCGTGGCGCTGTCGTAGCGCTCCACATCCCCCGTCGCCCCATCGGTCCACAGGTACTGGCTGCCATCGCGCTGCACGCGGTCGTAGGCTCCCCCGCCGGCCGTGCTCACATAGGCCGCAGCAGCGGCATCCCAGGCGTAGCTCGCCTCGGCACCGTCGCGCCCAATGCGCACCACACTGCTGCCCGCCGCTCCCCAGGTGCCCACCAGCCTGAGCTGCTGGCGGTAGATGCCCGTGCTCCAGTTGTCGGCGTTGTCGTCGTTGAGCGTGCCCCGGCTGTTGTAGGTGCGCAGCGCCGCCGCGTCCAACCCTCGGCCCATCAGCAGCTCGTCGCGTCCCTGCAGGATCAGGTTGCCGGTCGCCGCGTTGACGTACACCTGGTCCCCGTAGCGTCCCACATTGGCATTGCCGATCGCCCCGCGCGCGCCCAGCACGCCCAACGACGACAGACTCACGCCCAGGCCATTGCCGCTGACGATTGCCACCATGTGCTTCTCTCCCTGATTCCGGATTGACTTGATTCGCCGTCCGGCCATCCCACACACGGGGTCAGCCTCTCTGGCATTGACAATTCATCCGGGGTTTGGGTCGGTGGTTTAGTAACCCCAAGAATCTTCGGGCGAAATCCGAACATCTTCTTGCCGCCCATCGATTCGTGGGCAAGGTCCGGCACTTCACTAAACTCTGCCCACATCAGCGGGATAAGCTCTGTACCTATTTCTTCGCATTCAGACGCGCCATGTCACAGTCCTTCGACACATTAATCCAGCAAGGCCTCCAGGCCAGCCAGTCCGACGAGACCGAGCTCGCGTTGAAGTACTTTCATGAGGCCAGCCAGGCGGCCCCGAGCGAGGGACTGCCCCATTTCCTGGCGGCGGGCGAACTGGCCCAGGTCGGCCGGACGCAGGACGCCGAAGGTGCCTACGCCACCGCCATCCTCTTGGCGCCAGCGATGGCGGTAGCACGCTATCAGCTGGGCCTGCTGCAGTTCGCCACCGACCGTCTACCGCTGGCGCTGACGACATGGCAACCGCTTTTGGCCTTGCCCGAAGAGGATTTCATGCACCAGTTCGTCCAGGGATTCTTCGCCCTCGCCAGCGAAGACCGCTCACATGCCGAACAGTGCTTCCGCAAGGGGCTGTCGCTGAACACGGTCAACCCGCCGATGAACCAGGACATCGCGCGTGTGTTGGAGAGCCTGGCGGCATTGCAAGCGCCCGAGGCTCCAGCCGAGGCGACACCCGTCGTCGAAGATACAGCCACTGGCGACGAGGCCTCCGCGCATGTGCTGCTGGCCAACTACCAGCCGATGGGCAAGCCCAACTGAGCCCTAGCCCATGGTCCGCATCCGACACCCCAGCGAGCCGAATCCGCTCCCCAGCGGCCGAGGCCGCACGGAAGCCGGCCGCACCACAGCAGGCAAGGCAAGCGATGCGCCAACCGGCCCGCAGGGGCGGAACACCGGTGGGGCAAGCTCTTTCGCACTCTCGCCTCTGGACCGCGCTCAGCAGGCCCATGGCGATAGACCCAATGACACCCGAGCCCTGCTGCGGGCCATCATGGAGCCCACGCTGAGCGCGACCTTGGGCCGAAATGCCACTGCAGATCCGGCTTTCTTCGAGGTCGTGGATGCTGTCGTCGACGTGCTCCTCGCTTCGCCCGAGGCCATGGCTCTGGTGGACAAAGCCAGGGCGGAACTGGCGGCTCGCGACAAGGCCAGCTGAAGCGGCCGGATCAACGCCGCAGCGCGGCTCTCAGCAGGGTCGATGCGCGACGGCCATCGGGCATGCGCTGACTGTCGAGCAAGCGTGTCGCCAGGGTGATCAAGTCCTCCCCCGACAGTTCCGGGTGCTGCAGCAAGGCTTGAGCGTATTGGGCTGAGAAGCTGCTCTCATCCAGCCCTTGCGCTCGGCGCAGACTTTCCTGCGCCATCTGGCGCCGTCCGGTCTTCGCATAGACCACGGCCAGCGCGCCATGCGTCTCTGCGAAGTTGCGGTCCAGCTCGAGCGCATGATCCAGCAGGCGTTCGGCCTCCACCAGGTCCCCGAGCAACAGCTGGGTCCAGGCCAGGCCATGCCAACTGCCGGCATGCCCGGGCAATAGATCGGTGGCCCGCGCATAGCCGACACGTGCCCCCTGCAAGTCCATCGCCAGCAAGCGCGCGGCGCCGAGCTGCGTCCATGCACGCCCGCTATCGGGGCGGACAGCGGCCACGCGCTCGTTCAAGGCCAACGCTTGCTCCGGCTCCTGGCTGAACAGGGAGAGCGCGGCGCTGGCCAGCAAGGCTTCGCCCTGGGCTTCATGCTGCGCAAGCGCGGCACGGGACAGGCGGTCGCAAGTCGGCAGGTCACCGAGATCCATCGCGATCATGCTGGCCACACCGGCCGCTTCGGCAGCCAGTTGCCCCTGCGCTTCGCGCGCCAACGCCCAGTCCAACCCCTCGCTCAACCGTCCCGCATGATGTTCGACGCGCAGCCAGGCAGCCTGCAGCAGATCCGGCAAAGGCTCGCCCGCCTGCACCTGCGCCAGCTCGGGCGCCAACGTGGCAGTCGCGGCCTCCACTTGCCCGAGCCTCAGTTGCAGATGTGCAGCGGAGGCGCGCGCATGTTGCCGGTCTGGCAAGGGCAACTCCGCCTCTTCCGCCAGCCTCAACCATTGCCGCAACGCGCTCTCCCAATCCCGCTCGGCGAGAGCCACCCTCGCCCCAAGAAAGGCCCATGGCTTCAGCAGCGAAGCCGGGTTTGATGCCAACCGTTCATCAAGCAAGCGTCGGGCGACGGCAGCCTCCTCCGCATCGCAGGCCGTCACGATGGCATCCTCGCGCAGCCGGTCATTGGCAGGATCATGATCCAGATAGGCCAGCAGGCGTTGAAGGCGTTGTTTGGCATCCATGTTTTCGTCATCGATATCAGGTTGAGGCTATCGCCCAGCAAGTGCGGGCATCGCCAAGAAATTGAGGTTGCTCGACAAGGAGGCCCTGGGCTTGGTGTTCACCCGTCCTCCTCCATCCATCGCCGCAAGGTCGCCAAGGCTGCCCTGTGCAACTGTGAAACACGGCCCTTGCTGAGCCCCATGCGGCTCGCATGCGATTCGAAGGACAAGCCCTGCAGATAATGCCACTGCATCACCAAGCGCTGAGGCTCCGGCAACTGCTGGAGCAACCTCAACAGCCGCTCTCGCTGCTGCCGCATCTCCAGGCGAGCATAGGGCTGCTGCACGGCCGGCGCGGGAGCATCAAGACCGGCATCGACCATACCGGTTCCCTCCAGCATCAAGCCCAAGGCAAGACCGAGGCCCAGGTCGGACAAACGCTCCAGCGCGCTCCCTTCCGGAAACAGCGGCTGACGGCTGCTCGCAGGCAAGGACTCCGGGGGCTTAGCGCTCGACTCGTTGCCATCCGACGCTGATGCATCGACGCTCAGCAAGGACTTCAGCCTTGCTTGCCGAAGCTCGCGTGTCACGGCGATCTGACGCATCCGCTCAGACATCGCCCCAATGCCGTCGAGAACGGCCCCCCGGATCCGATAGGCCGCATAGGTCTCGAACCGCACGTCCTTGTCCGGGTCATAGGTGTCGACCGCCTCGGTCAGCGCGACCGTCGCGAACTGGAAGTAGTCCCCGAACTCGAGATCGTCACCAAATCGCCCGGCGTACAGGCGCGCGGCATGCATGCGCGCATACGGAAGGTAGTGAAGCACCAGCGCCGCACGAGCCTCTCCGTCTTCATGCCGCGCGTGCCACAGCGGCATCAAATCCACCGGCAAAGGCCATGATGATGGGGTTTCATCAACGGGCACGGCGCTGCTCGCTCGTCAGTGGAAGGATCCGATGAGTGCCCGTAGCAACAAGCCCCAACCGTCCACCAGGACGAACATCAGGATCTTCAGCGGCATCGCGATCGTGACCGGCGGCATCATCATCATGCCCAAGGCCATCAGGATGCTGGACACCAGCAGATCGATGAGCAGGAAAGGCAAGAACACGACAAACCCGATCTGGAATGCGGCACGTAGCTCCGAAACCATGAAGGCGGCAGCCAGCTGAGTCAGGGGCACATCGGCCTCGGAACTTGGGCGGGGCTTGCGTGCCAGATCGGCCATCATGAAGATGTCCGCCTCGCGGGTCTGCTTGAGCATGAATCCGCGCAGAGGCTGTATCGCCTTGTCAAGCGCCACGGTGCCCTCCATCTTTCCGGACAGATAGGGCCGGACCGCGTCGTCATGCATACGCTCAAGGACGGGTGACATGGTGAAGCCCGTCAACAGCAGCGCCATGCCGATCAGAACGACATTGGGCGGCGTTTCCGGCAGGCCGATGGCGTGCCGCAGCATCGACAGGACAACGATGATGCGCAGAAAGGACGTCAGGCAGACCAACAAGGCCGGCAACGCGGCCAACAGGGTTAGGCCAAGAACGATCTGGACGGGATTGCCCGTGCCGTTGACCCCGGTTGGCTGCAGCACAGACGGCCGGGCTGCCGGCGCTGCGGTCCGCTCTGCCTGGCCGGCAACGGGTGCCGACGAAGCGCGCTCCGGCGCCATAGCCTGCGAATGCTGCGCCGCTGAAGCGGCGGGCAGGACCATCTCAACACCGATCGTTTCAGGCTTGGACTCGTCTACGCCTGGCGGCACCCATTCGCTCGCCGACAGCATGCATGGCAGGGCCAACAGCAAGGCAGCCATGGCACGTGCGATGCGGGGCGTCATGCTTCTTGCTCCTTTGCTGCAGCGCCAGCACCGGCCATGGGAGCCTGGGGCGTTGGCGCAGGGTACTGGTCCAGCACCACAGGCGCGACGCCACGCGTCGCGCACAGCAACAGCCGTCGACCATCGGCCCATTCGAGGTCGTACAAGACCGTCAGCGCATCGAGCCGCTGCCGCCCCATCACACGAGGTGCAGCAGCCTCTCCCCGCGCAGCACCGCTGGGCATCCAGCGCATCCAGGAAGCCGCGGCACCCGGCACACGCAACCAGGCCAACAGGGCCACCAGCGCCAGAAGCCCCAGCAGGACAAGACCAGCCACCGGGAACTCTGGCATCACAGAATCGGAAGACATCTGGCTCGCTCGGTCATCGGATCAGCGCAAAGCCTGCAGATCGGGTGTCTCGGTCAGTTGAATGGCGAACACGTCATCCAGGGCAACGAGACGACCACGGGCCACGACATGGCCATTGATTACCAGATCAACACCCTGGGCCACCGTGCGGTCCAGGCTCAGCACCTGGCCGGCTCGACAAGCCATCAAGTCACCCACCGTGACTTGCGCGGTGCCGAGATGAACATCCAGATTGACGGGCAGGGTTTTGAGCCCCTCCAGCCCCGCAAGTGGCTGCAATGCGGCGCCGGTGGTGGAGGCTGGAGAGAGTTCTTGCAGATCGATATCGTGAAGCGAAGGTTGTTGCATGGTGCTTGGTGCGCTTAGGGCGCACGAAATTTTCCGAACGAGGCGATGGGACGTGAGAGCTGGTGGCAGCGTCACTCGCCCAACGGCGATGCCTGAGGATCCAGGCAGATGGCCCACCGCCCGTCTTGCCGCCCGAGGCGGGCAGCGACTGGCAGGCGTGCAGAGCGGTCAAGGTCGAGGCGGACGTCCGCCGGCCGAGCCAGAGGATGTTCAAGCGGAATAACATCCCCCGGGTGTAGGTCTGCAAGCTGGCCGAAGTGCAATGCCGCCTGACCCAAGTCGACGCTGACACGCACCGGTAGATGCGCTATTGCCAAGGGCAGCGGCGTCAAAGGCGCGAGACCTGGTCGGCCGGCCGCCCCATCGCCCATTGCCGGCGGCAATGCTGCCGCATCGATGCGCAGAAGGTACTCCCGGACATCAGTCACGCCGTCGCCGCCTGCTGGCCGGCAGGTGAAGGAGAAAACCAGCTCGCCGAGCTCGGCGAGTGCCGCATCGTCCTGCGACTGCGCACCAGCTTCGCAGGCACGCAGTTCCCCAAGCCAACTAGACCGCCAGAGATTCAGCGACGCCGAGACAGACTGAGAGAAAGCCTCGGCCAGGCTGTCCTCCGACCAGGCGGTGCCAACGCCCAGATCCATCGCGGCACGGACCATCGAAGCATGCCCCGCCTCTCGCACCGGGCCGGCGCCAAGGCGGCCCACGATCGTCCAGGCTTCGGTCACCCGCGTCCGGGCGCTCCCTTGCACCAGCGGATCGACCCGCACCGCTGCACCCGCCAATCCCCACCGCTCACACCAGGCCCGCCATACGGGCAGCAGACGCTCGGCCAACCGATCCCGCTGTTGCGCATCGAGACGTTCAAGGCCGCGCAGGTTGGACACTTGCAAGAAACGCGACCGGCTCATTTACCCCTCATCGAGAACAGCTGTTGAATCATCTCGTTGGCCGTGGACACGATCTGGGACGAGGCCTGGTAGCCCCGTTGCATGATGATCAGCTCTGAGAATTCCTTAGAAAGATCGATGTTGGATAGCTCGATATAGCCTGCACGCACCGCGCCGAAACCGCTTTGCTGCGCCAGGCCAAGACTCAGCCCACCCACGCCGGTGTCCTCGAACTGGTTGTTGCCGATCTGGCGCACAGCCTCGGGCGACTCGTAGCGCATCAGGGCCAGCGTCTGCGTCCTGCGCGTCTGACCATTGGAGTAGGTCAGGACAACGGTGCCGTTCTCATCCACCGTCGTCTTGCTCAAGGTGCCGGCCTGGAAGCCATCCTGACTCGCGAATGCCAGCGTCGAGAGATTGCCGGATGCGAACGAGGTGACCTCTCGGCTGAAATCGAGCACCAGCGGCAGAGCCTCGGTTTGTCCGGCGGGTTTGTAATCGAGGTTGACCTTGGATGCGTCGGCAATCGGGGCCCCGTCCTTGAAGCCGATCTCACCGGTGCCGATTTCCGCGGTCCCATCCAGCACCGTGACTTTCCAGTAACCGACCTTCTCCGTGCCCCGGCTGGCCAGCTTGATGGTCAAGGGGCGGGTCGTGCCCCGGGCGTCGAGCACATTGACATTCGAGATGGTTTGGTCGGTCGCAGAACTCGACAGATTGCCCTTGAAGGACACACGTTTGCTTGCGCTCGGCGGGTTGACGCGCTGCCCCTCAAGCACCACGTCGGCCAAACGCCCCTCGCCATCCAGCGCTTGCACGCGCGACTTGTCGTTGCGGTTGATCAAGCGCCCGTCGAGGTCGAAGTCGAACTGCCCGGCACGGGTGTAGCGAAGCGCGCCCTCGAGGTCCTTCAACACGAACAGCCCCAAGCCATCGACGGCCATGTCCATGCCGTTCTCGGTCTGACGCAGCTCACCGGCCTTCAGATTGACATAGGTGCCGAAGGTGTTGACACCGGTCCCGGCGCGCTCGCTCCCTCCGCCGCCGGACACCCCATTCGGCGTGCCGCCGCTGTACATCAGATCGCCGAACTGCAAGGATGAGCCCTTGTAGCCGGGCGTATTCATGTTCGAGGTGTTGTTGCCGATCAGCTTGATGCCCTTGGAAAAGCTGTCCAAGCCCGTCATTCCGATAAAGATAGAGTCCAGCATGTCATGCCTCCAGGGTCAGGTCGTGGTGCGTACAGCGGTGATCTGGTTCAGCGAGATACCCGGCGTCACCGTGCCGTTGGCATCGCGGACCGAGATGCTGGGCTGGGGGCCGGACAAGGACAAGGCCACCACCGTGCCGGACAGCGTGCCCCCTTCCCGCGTGACGTCGACCGTGCGGCCGATCAGGCCGACGGACTGCAAGGCGGCCTGCGTGCTCAACAAGGCATCCATCTTCGTGTTGAGCTGCTGGCTCTGCTCCAGCGCCGTGAACTGCGCCATCTGGGCCATGAACTGCTGGTTGTCCATCGGCTTGAGCGGATCCTGAAAACTCAGCTGAGAGATCAGGATTTTCAGAAAGTCCTGCAGGCCGATGGTCGAATTGCCGGACAAGCCAGCGCCTGTGCTGGGCACCCCTCCGATACTTGCCATATCAATGCTCCCCTGCTTGTGATGATCTGTACGCCGGCATGAAATCCGGCCCGAATTCCTGGCCGATGTCGGCCAGAGCTTTCCCGTTGATGTGAAGAACGCCAAGCTCGCTGCCCCGGCGCCGAGCGTCCTCGCGCAAGGCGGCAACCACGGCCGCAGCCTGGGCTCCGGCACCATCGTCCACGCCAAGCCACGCATTCATGCGGCCGTCCTTGCCTTGTTCGACATGCAGCCGAACCGATGCCTGATGCGGCGCTGGGTTCCGTTGGGGCTCGATCGCAAGCTCTGACATTGCCGCACCCGAGCGGTCCATCGGAACCACAGCGGCATGCTGGGCCGCCCCGCCTCTCGGAAGAAGCGCTGCATGTGGTGAAGGGCTGGACAGCGATAGCGCATCGGACAGCATGCCTCGCCCCCGTTCACGGCCAAGCGCATGCATGGGAATGTTGGTGGCGATGTGCTCCAAGTCCGGCTTCAACACCTGCGGAAATGGCTTGGCCTCTTCTCGAGGTTGGGTCCCCGACCACGACTGCGCAGCGACTGCGCCTTCGATGCCGTAAGGTCGGGCAGCCACGAAATCCCTCCCCACCCCCATGGAGTGAACAGGCCCGGCAGTTGCAGCCTCTGCAAAGTGCGTGAGATTGAACTGGGTGATCGCAGCCACCGGGGTGAACGCATCGCAGCGCCACTGCGCCTGATTCGCACGGTCCATCTCGAGCTGCCAGGCACTGCCAGGCCGCCCTTGCTCCGCACTTGCATCCCGCCTCTGATTTGTACCTGTCTGATCCAGATGCCAGGGTCCAGTCTCAATCTGCATGCCGCAGCCCCCCCGTATCCGTAGTGCCGCTCCGCGCCTCAAGCCACTGGCGTCGCGTGATGATCTGATCGTCGAGGTCTCGCCATTGCAGGCGCTCTTGCTCGGCCACATGCTGCGCAAGCGCCTGCTCATGGACACGATCCAAGCCCTGGATACGTTGGCGCAGCTCGACGCAGACACGCTGATGTGCGTCACGCTCGGCTTGGCATTCGTTGCGTGCCAACTCCTGGCGTCGCTGCTCATCCAGCAGCCGGATCACGCTGTTGACGTGCAGCGCATGAGTTTCGCCCTGCAGCCCTCGCAAGCCTTGCGCCGCCATCGCACGAACTGTGACTCCCAGCCGGTTACCCGTTTGATCCAGCGCTGCCTGCGCCTCGTCCAGGGCCAGTTGGACCTGCGCGAGACGACGCTCCGCCTTACCCAGGCGCCAATGGACCAGCTCCCGCAACGCTGCAGCGGGATGAGAGAAGCCGCGCAGGTCCTTGCTCATGCGTCGGACTCCCCATCGAACTGCGAGGCCAGGGCGGCCACTTGGGCCAGCGCAGCAGATCGATCGGCTGGCTCACGATCCTGCTGCAGGAAGCTCAACAATGCAGGCTCGGCGGCGATCGCCCGATCCAGCGCCGCGTGGCTACCCTTCTCATACGCGCCGATTTCCATCATCGACCGGTTGCGGGCCAGCAGGGCCATGCCGGCGCGCACACGATGCACCACCCGGCGCTCATCCTCCTGCAGCAGATCGCCCAGCAAGCGGCTGCTGCTCTTGAGCACATCCACGGCGGGGTAATGTCCCTGATGAGCGAGTTCGCGCGCCAGCACGATATGCCCGTCCAGGGTGGCGCGCAGGCAGTCGGAGATGGGCTCGTTGAAGTCATCCCCCTCCACCAACACCGTCAGCAGCCCGGTAATCGAGCCCCCTCCTCCCTGGGTTCCCAGGCGTTCGCACAAGGCCGGCAGCTCGGTGAACACCGAGGGCGTGTAGCCTCGAGAGGTCGGGGGCTCGCCTGCGGACAGCCCGATCTCACGCCGGGCCATCGCCAAGCGGGTGATCGAATCCATGGTCAGCAGCACGTCGGCCCCGAGCGCACGCAACCCTTCCGCGATGGAGACCGCGAGATAGGCCGCGCGAACCCGCATCGGTGCCGGCTGATCCGATGTCGCCACCACGACGACGCTCCGCGCCAACCCCTTCGCTCCCAGCTGATCCTCGATGAACTCGCGCACCTCGCGCCCGCGCTCGCCGATCAAGGCGATCACGTTGTAGTCGGCTTGCGCGTGCCGCGCCATCATGCCCAGCAGCGTGCTTTTTCCGACACCACTGCCGGCAAAGATACCCACACGCTGGCCATGTCCGAGCGGCAGCATCGCATCGATGCATCGCACGCCCGTAGCCAATGTTCGGTCGATGCGGGGCCTTGCCATGGCATCCGGCGCGCGCGCGCGCAATGCCAGCGAGTCACGCCCCTGCGGTATTGGTATTCCGTCGAGGGGCTTGCCCAAGCCATCGATGACCCGGCCCAGCAATCCTGGTCCCGCATGGACCACATGACTGAGCGACGCCGGTCGCACAAGGGCGCCGACTTGCAGCCCGTGGGCTTCGCCAAAAGGCATCAAGGTCAGTTCGCGGCCATGCACCGCCACCACCTCGGCCAAGGCATGCACGCGCCCGTCCTCGTGCAACACCTCGCATAGAGCCCCCATGGCGAGCACCGGCCCGGAGGATTTGGCGGTCAACCCACTGATCGCGCGCAAGCGGCCGAATGGCTGGGTTAGGACCGCCGCGCGTGTCGCGTCGACAAGCCCGTTCATGCGCGGGGCTCCGAAGCAAGCGTATCCAGGGATTCCTCAACAGATGGTTCGACGGCACGAGCATCGGCCACGGCTTCGTTCCAGATGTTGCGCAAGGCCTGGAGCTGGGTCTCCATGCCAATGTCTACCCCGCCCTCGTCGTCTTCGAGGTGGGCTTTCATCGAGGCCATCGATCGATCGACCACAAGCGTGACGCGTGCCAGCAATGCCTGCAGGCGAGGCTCTGGCGCATCCCCCAGCAGCAGGGCATGGTCGTCTTCGCCAATGCGCAACATAGGTAAGGCCGCTCCGGTCCACCGATCGAGTGCCGCCCCGATCAGCTGCAGCAGCATCTCCCGCCGCCCTTCTTTTCGGCCAAGCAGCAGGCAAACGCCCTCGAAAGCCAGTTCGACCGAACGAGCCAGCAGGCGTTCGCGATCAAGGCGCTGTTCCTCGCGCACGGCCTCCAGCTGCTGTTCCAGCTGCGCCAGCACCGAAGACATGCTCCTTTGACGTTCGGCCTCATGCGCTTCCGCTTGTCGGGCCAAGGCATCCTTCTCCCGAGCGAGTTCCTGCTGGGCTTCCTTTCGACCATTGGCCAGACCCTGCTGATACCCGGCTCTCTCGGCCTCGGCAAGGGCCACAGCCAGCTGGGCATCCGACGCCGAAGCCTCGACAGGTGCTTCTACCTCGATCTTCGGGGCCAGCGACACGGTAGCGTTGGCAGGAGCATTGGGCGTTGGCTCTTCATGACGGTAGGGCAGGCTGCGGGCAAGCGTGGTTAGCCGCAGCCCCTTCAAGACCTGAGGCATCCGCACATGACGAGCACCACGCGTCATGGCCGCCCCCATCGTGAACGCCAACGCGCGACAAGACCTTCGCGCCGCCCGGGCAGCCGAGGTCCGCCCCCCTCCGCAATCGAAGGTTCCGCAGCCCTCGAAGCGTCTTGGAGCTGGGGAGGCTGCGCAGTAAGACGCTTCGCCAGAAGATCCAGCAGCACATCCGCCGCGGGGTCGGGCTTCGGTGCGCTGGAGTCCCGCAAGCGCAGCGACTCCGCCACCTCGCGGCGAACAGCCGGTTGTAGCTGCCTCAGCAGGTCGGCGCGCCAGGGCCAGTCGTGCAGCGCCAGCAGGCGAGAGACCAGGCTTGTGGGTTCGCGCACCAGCAGCCTCGCCAACGCGGCGGCTCCGTGCCGCTTCACCCAATCGTTCACCAAGGCATCCTTGGCAAGCATGGCCCCGGCTGGGGCGTTAGCCTCCCGTTCGGATGGGGCTAGCTGCTTGTCCGACTGCAGCGCCGACTCGATCAGGTGGAGATCCTTGGGCAACCCCATCGCCTCCAGTTCCGCGATCAAGGTTTCGATCTGCTTACGGACCTCGGCGGGCAGTTGCCCGATGGCCCAGCGCCGATCCTCGGGCGCCAAGGAATGAACCAGCATCGCGGCCTGCCTCAGGCCCGGGGCTTGTTCGCGCTGCGCCAGCGCGGCCTGGAAGCTCGCGTCACTCATCGCACCATTCCATCGGCGTGGCGAGCACCGGCATCAGCAGAGGCTTGAGCACCGCCCGCAGTCCATTGACGCAGCTGGCCCAGCACGCGCTCCCGCTCGGCCACACTCAGTCTCCGGTCAACAGTCCGACGTGCCGTCAGCCGCCCCACCAACAGAGCGCCGATCAGCACCAGCAGGCCGACAAGAACCCACATCACGGTGCGCTGGGAGTCCGGCCATCCAGCACGGTCTCGCGAAGCCGGATCCGCCACCGGCTTTCCTCCGGACCTGCCGAGTGTTTCAGCATCGCCCAGGGTCGCCGGGCTGATCTCCGCTGCCACGGCAGATCCGGCAATGCCTGCGCCACCCAGCATGTCGAGGGACTGAACGGTGATCACGTCGCCGCGCTCGGCGATCGCCCCCACCGAGGCCGAAATCGCTGCGCGCAGACGCTCGAGATGCGCTGCATCGAGCCGCTGTCGAACCACGGCCAGCACCTGGATACGCGCCACGGCTCCCGGCCGCTTGACGACCTGCTCGACACGACGCCCCAACTGGTACTCAGTGTCGCGAGAGGATCTGCCATGAATCTGCGCCCCTTCTCGACTTCCGCCTGAGGTGGGCGTCTCGGTCAGTGACTCACGCTCGCGCAACACCAGGCCCTGCGGCACCTCCCCAGCGGCATTCGCACCAAGAACCTCCTCGGAGGTGACCTTCACCTGGTCCATGTCCAAGGTGACGGAGACGTTGCTCACGAACTGCTCGGCACCATAGGCCTTGGTCAGCAGTTCGGCCACCTTGCGATTGAGCTGACGCTCGACATCCTGCTGGAGCTCCGCGCGCGGCCCCGCCCCCTCGCCCCCGGCTTCGTCCGATGCGCGGCTGAGCACCACGCCACGGTTGCTCAGCACGGTCACATCGTCGACGGCGATGCCCGGCACCGCGGCCGCCACCAGCCGTTGCACGCCGAAGACCTGATCGGACTTCAAGGTTCGGCCATGGCGCACCCCAACCGTGACCGACGCCTTGGCGCGTTGAGGATTGCGCTTGAGCAAGCCATCCTCGGCGAAAACCAGATGGACGCGTGCCGATTCAATTTCCTCCAGCGACAGGACCGTGCGCGTGATCTCCCCCTGCAAGGCACGCTGGTAGTTCACCTTCTGGGCAAACTCGGTCATGCCGAAGTCGTTGTTGTTGAAGAGCTCGAAGCCGACCGCCCCATGCAGCGGGATGTCGCGTGTCATCAGCTTCATGCGGAGCTTGTGCACATTGGCCTTGTCGACCAGGATGGACTGCCCGTCTTCGGAGACCTGGTACGGCACCTTCATCTTCTCGAGCTCGGCGGTCATGGCCGCGGCATCCTGTGGGGCCAGCGCGTTGAACAAAACCTCGCGCTGAGGCATCAAGAGCATCACGCCCACGGCGCCCACCGCCAGCACGATCGCAGTCGCGCCGACAAGTAGCCCGGTGCGCCGGCGCCGATTCAGCTTTTCCCAGAACTCCCGCATCTCGTCCCTCGATCCTCAATTCACATCCGGCGACTCGCACGCCGCAGACTTATTCTCTTGAGCGACGGCCCCCGCCCCTCGGTCGCATGTTTCTCTAGTCGAAAATCCGCGGCTTACACCTGCATACGCATCACGTCCTGATAGGACTCCAGCAGCCTGTTGCGGACCTGAAGGAACAGCTGAAACGAAATCCGGCTCTCCTCCATCCGCATCATGAGCTGATGCAGATTGACCGGTTGTCCTTCGGCCACGGCCCGCATTGAAGACTGGGCATCACGCCAGTCCGTCTGCACGGCATCCAATCCTTGATTGACCAAGGCCGTGAAGTCCGCACCGCGGGTCAACGGGGCCCCGTCCGTATGCCCGACAAAAGTCGTGGCGGTCAGCGCTTGCGCGGCCGAAGGATCGACCAGCTGCGTCGCAGGATCAAGAAATGGAATCGCTTGAATCTGCGTCATCATCAGCCTCCGCTGCCGATATCCAGCGCACGCATCGCCATGGTCCGACCCGTGTTCAATGCAGCGACATTGGCCTCATAGGCCCGCGAAGCGCTCATCATCAACATCATTTCGGCGGCGGAATCGACCGCCGGGTAGTAGACCTTGCCCGATGCATCGGCCAGCGGATGACCCGGATCATGAGCCGCGCGCGCCTCCACGCCGGCGGCCTCGATCTGATACCCAGGCCCCGACAGTCCCTGGCGAACCAGTTCATCGAAACCAACGCCCCGGCCGGCAATCTGTGCAGCAGCCAGCGCCGTCACCCGCAGCGGCTGGAAGCCATTGCGCGCGTTGCCACTGACGGTGTTGGCATTGGCCAGATTGGCGGCCGACACCTCGTAGCGCACACGCTCAAGATCCATCCCGGCCGCGCTGATGGCGAATGTCGCCTGAATGTCCATATCGTCCTATCCTTCCTCGTGCGCCGCGTGATCAGCGCTTGCCTTCCGTGACGGCGCTGTGCAGCACGCCGTAATGCCTCGACAGACTTCTGAGCAGAGCCTGGTACTGGAGGCTGTTGGCCGCCATGTCGATGGCTTCCTGATCCAAACGTACCGGCACGGGTTCGCCGCCGGCGCCCAGCGCGGGCACGACCTCGGGCCGAGATGGTGCCGACATGGCATCCATCTGTGCCTGGAAACTGACGGTCTGTTTCACATAGCCAACCGTGCCTGCGTTGGCAATGTTGGCGGCGATGACCCGATGGCGCAGCTCGGCCGCGTCGAGGGCTGCCCCCACCATGGCGGTGCTGATGGCTTCGATCTGCATATCTTCCTTCCTGCTGGGTCAAAGACTCATTGAACGATCAGTTCGGCATGCAAGGCGCCGGCCGCCTTGACCGCTCGCAGCACCGAGATCACGTCGCGCGTGCCGATGCGCATGCGCGTCAGCGCCTGCACGAGATCCGCCACCGTGTTGTCAGCACTCAGGTACGCGGCGCGCTCGTTTTCCCCCACATCGAGCCGGCTGTTGGTCACCAGCGCGGTCCGGACACCGCCCGAAGACCGTCCGATCACCAGGGGTTGCGACACCGAGGTCTCCGCGGTCACCGACACACGGAGCTCGCCATGCGAGACGGCCACCGCCGAAATGCGGACATCGCCTCCCGCCACCACCGTGCCGGTGCGCTCGTTGATCACGACGCGCGCACGATAGTCGGGCTGCACCGTGACGTTCTCGACGCGCGCCAGAAAGGCCACGGGGCGCGCCAGGTAGTTCTCGGGAATGAGGATCTCGACTCCTCCCGCGTCGCGGGGTTCCGCCAGCGTCACACCGAATTGCTGGTTGATGGCGTCCGCCATGCGCGTCGAGGTGGTGTAGTCCGGCTCGTTGAGCACGAAGGTGACGGAGCTGCGAGCGGCCTGGGCCGGCACACCGGTTTCCACGGTGGCACCACCAGGAATGGCGCCCACCGTGGGATGGTTCTTCTGCACGACATTCCCGTTGGCGTCATAGCGGTAGCCGCCCACCGACAGGGGGCCTTGCGAGAGCGCATAAACGCGTCCATTGGGCGCCTTCAGGGGCGTCAGCAGCAAGGATCCGCCAACCAGGCTGCGAGCATCGCCGATCGACGTCACCGTGACGTCGATCGTGTCCCCCGGCTTGGCAAAGGGCGGCAGTTGCGCGGTCACCATCACGGCGGCGACATTGCGACTCTGCACCTGATCCGGGGCCACGCTCAGATTGAACTGGGACAAGGCATTGGACAGAGCCTGCCGTGTCGCACGGCTGGACGGCGAGTCCCCGGTACCGGCCAGGCCGGTCACCAACCCCTGGCCGATCAAGGCGTTCTCACGCCAGCCTTGCATCTTGCCCAGGTCCTTGAGTCTCATGGCTTCGCCACGCGACGGACCGACCAGTGGATCGGCCGACGCGACCGTTAGCGAACCGAAGCTCGCGAACGACAGGGCAACCAGCGCGGCGGCAAGCATCCTAAGTGTTTGCATCGCCCGCCTCACAAGCCGAACCACGAACGCACGCGCTGCCACCAAGGCATGCGCTGGCTGTCGGTCAGCGTGCCATCACCGGCGTAATCGATGCTGGCATCGGCCAGACGGCTGGACAGGACCACATTGCCGTCGGTGATGTCCTGGGGACGCACCTGTCCGCTGACACGAATCTGCTGTCGCTCCTGGTTGATCACCAGCGACTGCTCACCACTGACGCGCAAGTCGCCATTGGGCAGCACCTCGGTCACGGTGACCGACATCTGCGTCACGAGCTTGCCCGTGCGAGCCGTCCGGCCGCCGCCATCGAAGTCGCCGGTGGCGGACAAGCCGATTTCACGCCGGTACTTGCTATTGGTGTCGCGAAACAGCTCCAGCCCCGCCGAATTCTTGCGATGACTGCCGGAATCCGCGCTGGCCACTGCGGTGGCGTTCTCGACCACCTGGATGGTCAGCACGTCGCCGGCGCGGAAGGCCTTGTTGTCCGCGGTCAGGGGCCGATAACTGGCTTCGTCGTAGAGGCTCTGCGCCATGGCCGGCGTGCCCATCAGAACGGCTACCAGGGCAAGAGCCTGGGGGGCGCTCAAGCGAGCCCTTCTCGTCTTGTTTGTCATTTCACCTCCACATGCCCGCTGGATTCGACCTGGGCCATGACCGTTTCGCGTTGCCCCGCCAGGCGCACGCGCACCCAGGCCCCGGATTGACCATCCTGCAGGGCCGTACCAGGCAGCGTCAGCCTTACCTGGCCGGCCGCGGCGACCGCCGTCACGGACCTGCCACGAGAAACACCCGGCAGCAATTGCATGCCGGAACGAAGTAGCGGCGCGCCTTCCGCAATGCGCGTGCGGGCGCGCCATCCATCGGCCCATGGCGCGGCGGCGTCTACCGTTTCCGGCAAACCGGCCACATCGATCTCCCGCCTCTCGAAGGCGGACGGATCCAGCGCTTCGCCCGGCGCCACGGCACGCGTCGCCAGCCACACCGACGCCATCCGGTGCAGTCGGACCGGCAACGCGTCTCGGCGCAGCAGGCGGCCGCCACGATAAGTCTCCAACTGCAGCACGGCTTGGGCCGGCATGCCTCCGGCATGCTGCGGCGGGAGTGACACCCGGTAACTCAGTTCCGGGTCGTCCTCGACGTCCTCAATCTTCTGCGCACCGGACCTCATGTCGATCCAGCCGGGAGTCACTCGATCCACGCCGCCATAGGCCTTGGTCAGGGTCGCCTCGACGGCCTCTCGCGCCGAGGCGTACGGCCCCCTCTCGCCCTCAAGCTGCAGGCGCGTGCGCAAGTTCCCTGCCCAGCGCCACCGTTTGACGCCACATGCACGAAGTCGCCGCTCCACCCACAGTCGCCCAAGGCCGCTCGAGCGCGGATCGACAGGATGCAGTTCGGTTGCACAGGCCGACATTGCACCCTCAAGCGGCGCGACAAGAAGGTCGTTCACCGCAAGCATCGCGTGCCGGGCATCCATGCCCGCTTGATCTCGCAACTGCAGGACGGAGCCTCCGGCCCAGGCCGGCATGGCAAAGCCTGCGGCCAGAACCAGGCCCAACCCGCGTGCAGGAACCCTACGCGAAGCTACAGCAGCAATGGCGGCTAGGGATGGCATGGCTTCGTCACTTGCGCAGGTTGTTCACCATCGCCAGCATCTCGTCCGAAGCCTGCAGCACCTTGGCATTGGCTTCGTAGGCGCGCTGCGCCAGCATCAGCCCGACCACCTCGTCGCCGAGCTTGACGTTGGATGCCTCCAGGAAGCCCTGGCGGAACGCGCCAAAGCCTGCCTCGGCCGCACGCCCCGCGATGGCTTCGCCGCTGCGGGCCGTTGCACGGAACAGCCGATCGCCAATGGCCTGCAAGCCGTCGTCGTCATTGAACCGTATCAGGGGAATCTGCCCGACGATCTGCTCACGCCCCAAGGCGTCGCGAGCCGCTACCGTGCCATCGGAGGCCACGGAAAAAGACTGCGCGCCGGACGGCAGGGTCAGCGACGCCTTCAACGCATGCCCTTCCGCCGTCGCCAACTGCCCATCGGACCCGACCCGAAGCCTGCCACCGCGGCTGTAGGCCGTAGCCCCGTCGGGCAACAGCACCTCGATAAAGCCCGCCCCCGAGATCAGCAGATCGGCAGGATCATCGGTGCGGCGAACTTCACCGGCATCCATCACCAGCGAGACATTCGACACCGACACTCCGAGCCCCCGCGAAGCCGCGCCCAAGGCCTGCTCGCTTCCCGCGACGGATTCCGCGCCGCGGCTGACCAGGTCCACGAAGCTGACCTTGGCACGCTTGAATCCGGGCGTGCTCATGTTCGCCATATTGTTGGAGATGGTCTCCACCTGGCGCTGCTGCGCCTGCATGCCGGTTGCGGCAATCTGCAAAGCCTCGATCATCGTATAGCCTCCCTCATCTCCATCCAGGTACTTGAGCTCTCGCCTGCATCAAAGGTCGGTGAGCTTGCGCACGGCCAAACCCATCATTTCGTCGTACATCTGCGTCGCACGCGTCATCGACTCGAAATGCCGCACCGCGCCCATCAGCTGCACCATCTCCTGCGCGGTGTCGACGTTGGAACCTTCCACAAAGCCTTGGCGCAGGCCTGCGCCGGTCTCGCCGACACTGCTCATGCGGCCTTCCGTGAGGTAGAGACCTTCGCCGATTGCCTGCATCTGCACACCGGCCTCGGGCATCAGCACACGCAGTTGTCCAACGGTACGGTCGTTCTGCCGTACGGTTCCATCGGATCCGACATGGAAGTCCCCCGGCTCCAAGGTCAAAGCACCGAAGGTACCCATCACCGGATGCCCGCCGATGCCAACCAGTTGTCCCCGCTCATCCAGCCGGAAGCTGCCATGACGGGTGTAGGCCGGGCCCTGCGGTGTACGCAGCTCAAAGAAGCCGGGACCGGACAAGGCCAGGTCCAAGGAGCGACCGGTGCGGGTCAAAGGCCCGGCCTTGAGATCACGGCGCGCCTCGATCTGCACCTCCCCCTGCGCAGTGGCTGCAACGCCCTCGGCCACTCGGCTCTCAAACTGCGTGCCCAAGGGGCCGATGCGCTCAATCACCTGCTCGCGCTTGAAGCCGGGTGTCAGCACATTGGCCATATTGGCGCTGACACGCTCTAGGCGATAGGCGTCGCGCTGCATCGCGGACAAGGTGGTGAGCATCAATTCGTTCATGGCTGGGCTCCGATAGTTCTCAGGCGCCGATGGTGGGCTGAGCCCCAACCACGGCAAATGATTTGAGATCGATGGTGTTCGGCACTTCGGCCATGGAGAGCACGCGCAGGTGCGGCAGCACCCGCTCCGTCATCAGGCGCAGCTGGCGGCGCAGATCGGGCGCGCACAGCAGCACCGGCAGGGTATTGCTCTTCATCATCCGTTCCGCCGCCGCGGCCAGGCGCCCCAACAACCGCTCAGTCAATGCGGGATCAAGCGCCGCTGCGGCGCCATCCGCACCACGCAAGGCCCCCAGCAATTGACCTTCGATCAAGGGGTCCAGGGTCAGCACCTGCAACGCCGTCCCCTCGCCTACCAGGCCTTGGCAGATGGCAGCCCCCAACCGTTGCCGCACGCGCTCGCACAAGGTGCCCGTGTCCTTGCCGACACGGGCAGCATCGGACAAGGCCTCCAGGATGGCCTCCAGGTTCCGGATGCTGACCTTCTCCCGCAGCAAGGCCTGCAGCACCCGCTGGATGTCGCTGACCGACAGCTGCGTCGGCACCAGTTCCTCGACCAGCGTCGGCTGGGTCTGGCGCACACGCTGCAACAGCCGCTCGGTTTCGGCTCGAGTCAGCAAGGTGGCGGACTCGCGGCGCAGGACCTCGGTGATGTGGGTCAACAGCACGGTCTCGGCATCGACCAGCGTGTAGCGCGCCGCCTGCGCCGTCTCGCGATGCTGGGGCGCAATCCAGACCGCCGGCAGGCCATAGCTCGGATCGCGCGTCACCTCGCCGGGCACGCCGCGGGTGTCACCGGACGGGTGGATTGCGAGCCAGCGATCGGCATGCGCTTCACCACGAGCGACCTGCACCCCGTCGACATAGATCTCATAGTGCTCGGGCCCGCGCTTGCAGGTATCGCGCACGGCGATGGGTGGCAGGATCAAGCCCAGTTCCTGCGCATGCAGACCACGGAAAGTCTCAAGGCGCTCCTGGAACGGTGCGCCGGCGGTCTTGCTGGAAAGTGCCGCCCAGCGACTCCCTACGCGCAGCTCGACCGGCTCGAAGGCCAGCGAGGCATAGGGATCCCCCTTGGTCGCGGCCTGGCCAGCAACCGAGGAGTCCGATCCAGCGTCCAGCGCATCCGCACCACCTTCGTCGGCCCGGGTTGCACGGGCCCGCAGCGAAAGCCATGCAAACCCGAGCAGCACGAGCGCAAGCAATGCCAGCGGCACCGCCGGGATACCGGGCAGCAACAGCATCGCAAACAGCGTGATGGCAACCAGCAGCAGCGCCTTGGGCTGGGATCCGATCTGGCGGAACACCTCCACGCTGAGATTGGTGTCGGACGCCGACCGGGTCACGATGATGCCGGTGCCCACGGCGATCACCAATGCGGGCACCTGGGTGACGATGCCGTCGCCGATCGTCAGCAGGGTGTAGGTCTGCAAGGCCTGCTGCCAGGACATGCCCATCTGCATCACGCCGACGATCATGCCGCCGACGATATTGATCAGCAGGATGACGATGCCGGCGACAGCATCGCCCTTGACGAACTTGCTGGCGCCATCCATCGAGCCATAGAACGCGGCTTCGCGCTCCAGGTTCTTGCGGCGCTTCTGGGCTTCGGCCTGGTCGATGAAACCCATGTTCAGGTCCGCATCGATGCTCATCTGCTGACCCGGCATGCTGTCCAGCGTGAAGCGCGCCGCCACCTCCGACACGCGCTGCGCGCCGCTGGTGACGACCACATACTGCACCACGATCAGGATGAAGAAGACGATCAGCCCGATGACGTAATTGCCTCCGACGACATAGGATCCGATCGCGGATATCACCTTGCCGGCATCGGCATCGGACAGGATCAGCCGGGTCGCCGCAACATTCAGCGACAGCCGGAACAGCGTGGCGATCAGCAGCAGCGAGGGGAAGGTCGAGAACTCCACCGGACGCTGCATATAGAAGGTCAGCAGCAGGATCAGGAAGGCGAACCCCAGATTGGCCAGGATGAGCACATCCAGCAGCCCCGCGGGAATCGGCGCAAACAGCACCACCAGGATGCCGGATACCAGCGCCACCAGCGCCAGGTCGCTCTGCCGGCCAAGCCGACCCATCAGAGGCGAGGACACGGTCGTCATGCCGCCCCCTCCGCCGATGCTGGCCTTGCTGCCGCGGCACGCTTCTTCATATTGATGACCCAGATCATGATCTTGGCGACGTCGGCATAGTGGGCGATGCCAACCTGCTGATCGGGACGCATGTCGGCGTACAGCGCCCGCGTCAGCGTTGGCATGGCGACCACGGGAATGCCGTGCCGAGCGGCCATGGCCCGCATGGCCTGGGCCACGACGCCCGCCCCCTTCGCCAGCATCACCGGCGCGGCCATCTCGCCATGCTCATAGCGCAGGGCGACGGCGTAATGGGTCGGATTGGTCAGCAACACGGAGGCGTCCCGGGTGCGACTGATCGACGCGCTGCGCTGCAGCAGCTCGCGCTGCAGCTCGCGGATACGACGGCGTATGCGCGGATCGCCCTCCCGGTTCTTGTACTCATCCTTGATCTCGCGGTGGCTCATCCGCATCTTCTTGCCGAACTCCCGCCGCGTGTAGCCGAGATCGATCAGGGCGATCACGAACATCGTCAGGGCCAGCTTCCACCCCACCGCCGCCAGGTCGGCATGCAGCATCTTCACGAAGCCAAGGCTGGACAGCCCTGCGATCTCATGAAACTGCGGCACCAGAGACCACAGCGCGAAGTAAACGACGATGCCCATCACGGCCAGCTTCACCAAAGCTCGGGCGGTCTCGAACAGGGTGCGCAGGGAGAACACACGCTTGAAACCCGCGGCCGGATTGAGCCGCTGCCAGTCAGGCTTGACGGGCGTCGTGCTCCAGATAGCCCCCACCTGCAGGAAATTCGCGAGCATGGCGGCGACCATGATCAGCAGCAGCACGGGCAGCACCAGCGCTGCGCTATGACGGGCCGCCTCGATGACGGCGGGCCAATAGGCCTGCTCCGCACGGCCAGCCTGGGTGGCGCTTGCAAGCAGAAGCCGGTCGAATCGGAACTGGTCGACCAGAGCCTTGAAGCCTCCGGCATGGAAGTACAGCATCGCCGCAGCAAAGACGAGTGCGGAAACCAGGTCCGCACTCTTGGCTACCTGGCCTTTCTTGCGTGCCTCGTCCAGCTTGTGCTGTGTAGCCGGCTGGTTGCGATCGAGGTCCTGTTCAGCCATCAGCTCATCGCTCCGGACCAGACCTCGAAACCCAGCTGAAACGCCCGTGTGACGAGCGCATCGGCACTACCGATCCAGAACGCCAGCGCTGCAATGCCGGCCACGACCTTGAGCGGGATGGCCAGCGCAAACATATTCATCTGCGGCAGGTTGCGCGCCACGACGCCCAGCGCGAAGTCCATCAGCATCAGCACGATGACCACCGGCGCGGCCATCGCGAAGCCCAGCGAGAAGAGGCCGCCGACACCCTTGATGGCAGCCGCGACCGCAGCACCAGGAAGCCAGGCCTGCCCCACAGGGATGAGATCCAGCCCGCGCCCGAAGCCGATCAGGAAGCTGGCAAAGGCTGCACTGGAGAAGAAGGCGACGAGTGCCAGCTGATGAAAGATGCCGGTGAGCACCGGCATCTGCTGACGCGAGACCGGATCCAGCACCTGCCCCATGCCGAATCCGATCTGGATGTCGAGCAGGCGCCCCGCGAAAGTGAAGACGGCAAAGCCGATATTGACGCCAAGGGCCAGCACGGCCCCAAGGCCGAACTCGCTGATGCCCGCGCCGGCAAGGCGCCAGGGATCGGCCAGGAGCAAGTCAACCCCGGGCACCGGCACCCGCGCCAGACACAAGGCCAGCAGCAGGCAAAGAGCGGCGCGCACGGTGCCCGGAAGCACCGAGCCGATCGGCGACACGACCAGCACCAGCCCGCTGAGGCGAGCCAGCGTCAGGAGCACGGCGACACCAACCTCGCCGGTCGCCCCGGCAATCAAGGCCGACAGTTCCAGCACGTTCAGCGCTTCAGAACATCGAGGGAATACCGACCCACAACTGGGTCATGTAGCCCGTCAGCTTCTTGAGGATCCAGGGGCCGAAAGCAATCAGCACCAGAGCTGCCGTCACCAGCTTGGGCACGAACGCCAGCGACATTTCCTGGATCTGGGTCACGACCTGGAACACGCTGACCAGCAGGCCGACGAGCATCGTCAGGCCCAGCACCGGCAAACAGACAAGCAAGCCCGTCCACAGAAGATCCACGATCATCTGCTGGGCGACATCGGCGCTCATGACTACTCTCTCCCCTACCTGACTTTGCAGGCCCTCAACATCAAAACCGGTGGTTCATAGCCACACTGTTGCTCAAAATTTTACTCAAGTTTGTACTTATTTCACAAAATAACAAATTGGCGTAAATCCCTAACTGCGACAGGATCACCGGTTCGAGCAACAACCACCTTGGACTGCCGCGACACCATCAAGTCTTGGTGCAAAAGCCCCAGCCGCCTTGCCAGTCGCATGAAATCGCGCCATGCGGCGCCCCTGATCGCCCTGACACCACTGCCCGTCGTGAGCAAGCAAGTCAGCTGCAAGTTGCGGCCCGACCAGCAGACCGCGACTAAATCACATGCAGGCCGTTCGGCCCACCCCCCCTTTTGGTGGAAAAGGGGGGCCGCCGATGCGAACAGCGAACCGGAGGTGTGTGGGAAGCCGGTCAACGACCCACTCATGACTGAGGCGCCTGAGGCCGGCAGAGCGAATTGCCTATGTATGGACGGCCCGAGGAGCTCTTAGAGTCAGCGGCGCCGAGAGGGCGCCCGGGAACCTTTGGCCGCGGCTTGTCAAGAGTACGAGCTACCGTTTGGTAGTCGCACGAGTCCCTGGGGGTTCGCGGACCACGAGCCAATAACTCGTGTCAACGCTGAGGCTGGCGGGCGCAGCAGGCCGCCCAGCAGGCCGGAGGTAAGTCGCATCAAGTACACCTTGCATGGAGATGCAACGTGTAGCGACGACCCATCTTGCGATGCGTCTTCAGCCCGCAGATGCTCGCAGCAGAGGCAGCCAGCACCTGCCGGCTGGGCGGCTGACCAGATGCTTTGCGCGGCTAGGGCCGCCCGCATCTTCTCCGGGCTGCACGCCCCTCGTCCTCCGTCCGATACAGCACCGCTTCCTGCCCTACACATCGCCTGTTGTCGCTGCTCCGCGCAGGAGGCCACCCCGGTCGGCGGGCAGCGTGCGTCGTGCCGACTCTCGCTTCGAGCTGGACACTCGCCTTCAACCCGGGTGGCCTCCTGCGCTCACGCTCCGTCAGCGGCGTACCTCACGCCCATATGCCATGGGCTGCTGTCCCGTCAACATCGTGCAGCTGGGGCCGCACCGGCACTTGGACCGCGCCTCAAGGCTGCCGGCTCCCCGGCCCTGCGTCGGCCTGCTGGGGCAGGCCCTCCTTCGGGTCAGCCCCGGCGCCGGCCGGGACTGACCGCTGTCTTGCGGCAGCGGTTCCGAACAGCCAGGCAGCTCAGCGCCGCCAGCGCTGCAGTGCGATGCACCGCTCCAGCGCCCGCAGCTCGGGCTCGCCGAGTTGCCAGGCCGTCGCATGGATGGCTGCGGCCAGCTCGGCCAGCAGCCGCGCAGGCTCGGTGCTCAGCTCCGGCGAGGGCTGGCCCTCGTCGGTGAGCAGGTGGACGGACTCATCAGCATCGAGCGCGTAGAGATACCAGGCGTGGATGGGTTGGGGGTGCATCCCTCATGTAGCAATCGGGCTCAATGGAGCATGCGGGGCTTCAAGTTCAAGACCTGACCCTCGTGCCTGTGCGGCCCCTCGTTCCTGTGCCTGTGCCTGTGATTCGTGCGCCTACCGGCTCGCATCCATTTGCGCAGATTCCAGCCACTGCGAGAAGTCGGCAAACGAGTAAGCGCGTTCCGACTCGTCGAGAACCAGCATCAACACGCGCGGATTGCCCGAGCTATCGTCACCGTCGAAGCAAGCAATATCGCCCCGCCCGTCGTCGACCTTCGCAAAGGGCACCAGATTTCTCCCGTCGTGCTTTCGAATCGAGAAGAACAACTTCCCTGCCTTGGAGTCGGCATCTACAAACCACCAAGGTGCAATTTGCGGATGCTGTCCGGTTGCAGCGATTTCCCTCAATTGATGGGGATATACGAAGCCCTGCGGAAGTGAGTCTGACGGATAGAGGTTAAACGTGGCCATGACAGTTTCTTAGTGCTTCACCACAGGGTCATACAGCGAACCATACGGGAATCGCTTAGACCAGCTTGGGCTCATGTACGGGTAAGTGGTGTTTTGAATCGGCTTGTTGATGCGAAGCAAGGCGGCGTCGCCCCACGTCTCAGGAACGATACCGGCTTCAGTCAACGATGCCTGTCGAATGGGACTGATGATTGCCTCATCAAACGCCCGAACGTTCGCCTGAACTTCAATTCCTGCCCTACGTGCAGCGAGTACTCGGGTATTGTCTATCGACGCCAGCGTGCCATCTGGCATGGCAACAACGTCAATAGGCTTCCCGACCCATCCATCCCTGGACATGCTCGCTACCAGCGTATCAAGGTTGTAGCTAGCTCCTGCCTTGCCAAACGACACCGAGCTTTGGGTGAAGCTGACCGTTGTCGCGTCGAGACTTTGAAGGCCCAGCCTTATCTCCGTAGCTGGTCCTGCTTTGCTCAGCACGCTATAGCCAGCAAGCGCGGTTACTGGACCGGATGCGCCAAGCGCGTAGGGGTCATTACGGTAAAGCGCATCGACCTGTGCAATGCCAGGCAACGACAGCACCGCACCCTTGGTCACCAATCCAACGGTTCCCAACACGCCGTTGGTCTCAACAGAACGGACCAGCGCGCTATCGTTCTGGTAGGTCTGCTTGCCACCGAAGGCCCAGTTCATGCCAGCGTTGGTCAGGTTACCCACCGCATCGCCGACCATGAACAGCGCTTCCTTACCAATGGTGTACGGCGACTTCAAGATTTCCGTGGCAGCGTGGCCCCAGCCGCTCATGAAGCGCCCCGCCGGATTGAAGGTGAAGAAGCCTTCGCCTGGAGACATGCCTCGGATTTCTCCGTAGCCGCCTGAGCCACTCAGGTAGCTCAGACCTTGTGCAGTTGCCTGGTCGTCAAGCTTTCGCTGCGCCATGCTGGCCTCGCGGAAGCTCCACACGGGCTCTTTCGGAGCGGCCGCTAGCACCTTGAGCCTGCCATCCTCCGCATAGAAGCTATTGGCCGAGGCAAGGGCATCGCTTGCGCTCATGTCCCAGTTGGCCACCATCGACTGCCCGACGCGCAGGTCGTTCATGTTCCGCAGCCCCATCCCGGAGGCGTACCGGCCCATCAGCACCTTGTCACCGTTGGTGAGCCTTTCCAGGGTGTCACCCGGCTGTATCACCGCCCCGGTGTCGGTGGCCTGGCGATAGGCCCGTTCAGACGCTCGGAAGTCGGCCTGCAGTTCCTCGGCAGTAGGCGCCAGCTTGACTTGCGGCAGCGGCCCCAAGTTCAACTCAGGCACATCCATCGTCCTGAGGTCAGACTGCGTGAGCTTCTGAATCGGCGTGCCACCTACATCCGAGAGCGTCTTGTAGCGAGGCTCCGCGAGGCTTTCACCGATTGCATAGCCAATCCCCTGCCCCAGCCCATTGATGAAGGCCTGCCCGACCCGCGCCCGGGTCTGCTCGCTGCTGTGCCCTAGGATCTGGCTGCTGGCCCAGCCACCCGCGGCCGCCCCCAGCGCTGAACCCGCAACCCGGCCCAGCACCTCGTAGCCACCGGTAAATGCGCGGCTGACAGCCCCTCCGGCCGCAGCCCCCGCTCCCGAAGCAACCCCGGCCGCCGCGACCTCGCGCCAGCTCCATTTACCCTGCATGGCCTGGCTCACCGCCGAGGCCGCCGCACCGCGCAGCGCCGCGCCTTGCCAGGCCGCCGCCTCGCTGCCACGGCTGAGCACCGTGCCCAGGGTCTTGCCCAGATGCCCGCCTTCGGCCAGTTGGCCCAGCCCGTTGCCCACGCCAGCGGTGATGCCGCCGCTGAAGGCCGCAGTGCCGACCGACTTCCAGCTGAACTTGTCGATGCTGCCCGTGGCCAGGCCCACCATCTGGCTGGCAATGGAACCCGCCGCACTGGCTGCTGCCCCCACGACCATGCTGGCGCCCAGACTTAGGCTACCGGCGCCGCCTACGGCCGCCGCCACGGATCCCGCAACTGCCGTCCCGCCGCCTACCAGCGCGCTCGCCCCCGCACTCATCGTGCTCGCAAACCCCCCACTGACACCCGCGGTCAGTGCCCCAGCGGTATAGACGGTCACGACCACGGCCACAACCACCATCAGCAAGGTGCCGATACCCCCGCAGCCCTTCTTGCCGCCGCTGCTGGCGGGTGCCGCCGGCGGCGGCGGTGGCTCCGGCAGCGTGGGATCGATGCGCCCGATCACCTCGCCCGGGTTGTAGGGCCGGTAGGTGTTGGCGTTGTTGTGGATGTTGGTGACCTTGTTGGGGATCACCAGCACCTGGCCGGCCACCAGCGCGTCATTGGCCCGCAGGCCGTTGGCCTCGGCGATCAGGTACCACATCGCCGCGTCGCCCCACAGGCTCTGCGCGATGGAGCTCAGCGTGTCGCCGCTGCGCACCGTGTAGCTGCTCGCCGTCGCCACCGGATAGCTGGCGTTGATCGGCTCGTAGTTCTGGTCGAAGTCCGCGCTCGTGACGGGCTTGATGTTCTTGAACTGCTCCTTCTGCTGTTGCGGCGTCATGGCATCGCGTGCCAGTTGCTCCGCATAGGAGATGCGCACCTGGTCCCGCGGGTCGGTGCTGATGTCGCCCACCCGCCGGCCGGCCGCGTAGTAGTAGAAGTGCTGGAACAAGCCGTCCGGGGAGCTCTCGTCACGCCGCAGCACCAGCCCCGTGGCGTTGCTGGTGTAGTTCATGATGCGTCGCCCGGTCACGTCCTCCGCCCGGGTCAGGAAGCCATTGACGTCGTAGCTGAGCTTGCTTTCTCCAGGCCGCCAGTTCGGCGCGTTGACATTGGTCGCGGTCTTGACGATGCTGGTCTGCTTCGCCTCGTCCCAGTACTCGTAGGTGTAGCTGGTGGTGATGACGGTGTCGCCCGGCTTGACCGGCGTGAACTTCGTCCTGGCCAGCGGTCCACGCCCCGTGGCGCCCTGCTCCGCCTCGATGCCGCTGAGCGTGGCGTCGTTGAAGTACAGATAGTCCGTCGTCCCTTCCAGCGTCACCAGGCTCTGCAGGCGGTTGTCCGCGTCATAGACCTGACGATCATTGCGGATGACGTTGCTGCCGTCGCTGTTGGACTGGATGTAGTGCAGCGTGCGCCCCAGGGCATCCACGCGCCGGCGGCTGCGTTGCGACTTGTTCGCCCCCACCGTCAGCGAGTCCTCCAGATAGCCGTCGGCGCTGTAGTTGTAGGTGTCGGTGTAGTCGCTCGTCTGGCCGTTGATCGTTTCCGTGTAGGTGGCCGTCTTGCGCTGCCCCGCCGCGTCGTAGGTGATGGCCACCCCTTCGCTGCCTCGCAGGATCTGCCCATTGGTGAAGCTGCCCTTGGTCAGGGTGAAGCGGTTCTCCTTGTCATAGAGATACCACAGGTCATCGCGCCGGCGCAGCCCCTGCGTCAACGGGTCGAAGTAGGTGGCCATCACGGCGCGGCGGTTGCCCACCGCGTCGTATTCGTAGTGGACGTCGACCGCGTTGTCCTTGACCTGGGCCATCCGGTTCAGTTCGTCGTAGCGGATGGTGGCGTTCTGGAACAGGCCCTGGCTGTTGGTGTCATCGGCCGCCAAGCCACCATACTCCTCGTAGACACGGTTGCCCGCATTGTCATAGCCGTAGCTGGACAGGGTGCGCATCTTGAGGTCGCGCGCGGCCTTGATCATGCCATTGGCGAAGTAGTCGTAGCGGATGTTCTGCTGCGCTGCTCCGTTCTTGTCGACGCTGCTCTGCGCCATCAGGCTGCCCGCGACGTTGTAGTCGTAGCTGTACTTGCGTCCGCCCTTGTCCTGGTGCCAGGTGGTGCGGCCGAAGACATCGATCTTGTCGAGCAGGCTGCTGCCGTCCGCCGAGGTCGTGGTGCGCAGGTAGCCCCCCAGGTTCCTGGCGCCCAGGCTGATCACGCCATCGGCCGCGCCCGCTTCCCTGAAGTCGTAACGGTAGCTGACGGTCGAGCCGCCCGCGCTCACCGTGCTGACGACGCGCCCCAGGCTGTCGTACTCGGTGGTGCTGCGCTGGCCCAGCGCATCGGTGTGGCTCAGCCTCAGGCCGCGCGCGTCATAGGTGTAGACGTCGCTGAGCGTGGTCGCCACGGCCGCGCCGTCCGCCCCCCCGGTGAAGTTCTGCACCCGGCCGATGCCCTGCCGGTCCACGCGCAGCAGCCGGTCGAGCCGGTCGTACTCGAACGCGGTGATGGCACCGAGTTCGTTGCTCTGACTGCGCACATTGCCGAACACGTCGTGCTTGAACTGCTTGAGGCCGTTCTCGGCATTCCACTGGGCGGCCAGCAAGCCTTCGTCGCCCCCCACAAAGTGCTGCCGGCGGGTGTTGCCATTGGCATCGGTGCTGGTGTTCAGCCGCCCCAGCAGGTCGTAGCCATAGCGGGTGATGGGCAGGATACGCTGGCGCACGCCGGTCTGCGTGGTCTCCCAGGTCTGGGCATCCGCCTTCTCGATCAGCTGACCCAGGCTGTTGTAGGTGAAGCGCGTCGTGGCCGCGCTCGTCAGCGCCTGGGCGGCCTGCACCGCGGCGTCGCTGGGGTACAGCCCCTTGTAGTAGCTCAGCATCTTGTTCATGCGCTCGAGCACGCGGTCGTCGTACTCGCTGGCCACCTCGCCGAAGGCGTTGTAGCTCTGCATGCGGTTGATCTGGGCTTCGGTGCGGAAGGTCTGCACGTACTGCTTGAACTGCACGACCTGGGTCGCGTCGTTGCTGCGTCGGAGCTCCCCGCCCGTCTCCACGATGGCGTCGGCCGGGCGCACATAGGCCTGGCCGTCACTGGTGAAGAATTTAAGGCTGTACTTGTAGTTGCCCACCGGCAGGCTCTTGCTGTCCCAGCTGAAGAGCATGCAGTTCTGGGCATCGCTCCACACGCCGGTGGCCGTGATGCGGGTGGGGGCCTGGTTCGGGCGGCTCGGGTCGGGCACCCTGTCGGTGAGCTCCACCTCCAGCTTGGTGACGTCCCGGCGCCCCACCGGCCCCTTGGTCACCGTCACGGTGCTGGCCGGCTGGTTGATGGCGGCCACGCCCTTGATGTCCAGCGACTCGTTGAGCTCGTTGCGGTACGGCGAGCCGTCGGCATTGAGCAGCCGCATCTCGTAGTCGTAGTTGCCCGACGGCGGTGGCGGGTTGGTGGCCGGGTCCCAGCTGTGCTCGAACAAGGTGTACTTGAGGCCAGGCTGCCAGACGCCGTTGATCGTCAGTGGCGGCAGCGCGGCACCGCCCCCCACCGGCTTGAACACCAGCTGCATCCTGGCGATGTTGCGGTTCAGCGGGCCCTTGAGTTGCAGCAGGGTCGGGGCCTGGTCGCGCACCGGGGCCCCCACCGTGATGTTGCCGTTGACGTCGATGCTGATCGGCATCGACCCCTTGCTGATGATCTTGCCGGTGCCGCCTGCCCCTTCATAGGAGGTGAACTTGCAGGTCCAGCTGCCGGGCAGCGGGGTGTTGGCCGGGAAGGTGTAGTCGAAGCCGCCATTGCTCAGGGGGTGCGGCCCGGAGACCACGCCATTGAGCTCGAGCTTGATGCTGCTGGATCCCGGCACGTCCGGCGTGATGCGCACGGTCAAGGGCCGGATGTCGGCATTGCCCGCCGCCACCGACAAGGTGCCATCGGCATGGATGGTCAGCGTCCCGACGCCCTTGGCCACGACGCCGCCGGAGCCGTCCCTCGTCTCGTAGAAGTAGACGTAGTTGCGCACGCCGCTACCGCTGGCCACCAGATTCTTGGCGTCCCAGGCATAGTTGCCGCTGCCGCCCGCGACGGCGCCGGCAAGGTTGGCGGTCCCCGCGTTGCGCGCCTCGGCTTCCGTGCTGCCGATCCTGAACACGCTCAACGAGCCCGCCACATTGAGCTGCACCGTCGTGTTTCTACTCCGGCTGACGGCCCCGCTCACCACCACGCTGCCATTGGGCTCCACGCGGATCTGGCATTCGTAGGTGGTCAGCACGCCATTGATGGACTCCTGGGCACTGGCCCTGAGCTGCTGCGCCGCGCCCGTGGCCTGTGCTCGGACCTGCCATTCCGACAGGTCCAGCACGGCCTGTCCCCCGGTGACGCTGCAGTTCCACGCGCCCTTGACCAGGGTGCTGACGGCGTTGCCGGCGCTGGCGTTCGTGATCGTCAGTCCCTGCGCCAGCACCATGCCCGCAGGCAGGTCGAGCCGGGCCGTCGGTCGTTGGTAGGTCTGCGCATCCACGCGAACCACCGCAGGCTGCAGGCCCAGCTGCAGATGACCCGAGCCGTGGCCGATCAAGGCATCGCCCGTGGTGCGCGCCCAGTACTCGAAGTCCGCCGCCGTGTTGCTGAAGGCGCTGACCCCCAGCCTCGCGTCGTCCAGCGCAATCGACACCTGGCCATACGCGTTGGCATCCAGGTTCAGCTCGACACCTCTGAGCAACATCCGCACACGGGAACCCGCCATGGAGCCGCCCAGGTCAAAGCGCAGGACCTGCCCGCGCGCCGCCCCCATCGACGCTCGCGCCATGGGAGTGAAGCTGCCTTCGTCCGCTGCGGCCGTGCTCACACGTCCCGCACCGTCAATCGAGAACCGGCCCGCGCGGTCCTGGCCGCCATAGCTGGCCACCACCTCGTAGCGTCGCCCGGCCGCCAAGCCCAGCGAGCCCACATTGAAGCTCGGCCCTCCGGAGAACGCCGCAAACACCCCCTGGCTGCCCAGTTCCCTGATGTAGTACTGCGCTCCTCCCGGGGCTCCGTAGAAACGAATCTCCGAGCGATTGCCCCCATTCGCACCAAACTCCCCGCCGCCTTCGATTGACGTTGGAGAGGCGCAATAGGTGCTCGCCCCGGCGCGCATCACCGTCACCTGCTCGCCGGCAATCGTGCGCCCTTCCGCGTCCATGACGGCAATACGGACAACCTGCCCCGCCGCCAACGGACTCAGGTCCAGCGCCCAGCGGCCCGCACCCACGGGCACCCGAGTCAAACCAACTTGGGTTCCATCTGGCAGCGTCGCTACCGCGGCGTTCAACCTGTCGGCATACCGATCAGCAATCAACAGGTGGCTGGCAGCCGGTTCAAACTTTGCTGAATATCTTCTCCAGTTTGACCCCCAGTCCGAGGTAAGCCCCTCGGCTTTTGTGACCAAATTCCCAAGGTTTATAACCCCCCCTCCCAGTCCGTCGACAACATACTCCAGTCGAAGAACTCCATCGTTAGGGTAGTCAGGGTAATTCCAAATAACATTTACGCTGCCGGAATTCCTGGATATCACATTGGCGATCCGCCCGTCATCCCTGACAAGCCTGTAAGTGCCCAATGGGTAGCTATCCGGGAGCTTGAGTGGCTGCGGCACCGCCGGCCAGGTGCGGCCTGGCAATTCTTTAAAGTAGCTATACCCCGTGATCGGCTCAAAGCCATTCAACCCAAGGCGTTCGACCGAGCCCTTGGCCGGGAAGCTACCCGGGATGGCGGTCTGAGCCGAGATTGAC
Source organism: Roseateles sp. DAIF2 (assembly GCF_015624425.1). Classification (NCBI taxonomy): domain Bacteria; kingdom Pseudomonadati; phylum Pseudomonadota; class Betaproteobacteria; order Burkholderiales; family Sphaerotilaceae; genus Roseateles; species Roseateles sp. DAIF2. Next base: position 3,952,124 of record NZ_CP049919.1, read on the forward strand.
ACGTCCTCTGGACGCAACTGCCCCAGGGTCGACGACCCGGCCCCTGCCCCCACCGTCACATTGCCGAAGCCCCCCGGGTACGAGGGCGTCAATGAACCATGACGCCCTTCGGACTGCTCCACCGTCGTGATCCCGCCCAGCATCTCCGCCAACTGCTGCGAGAAGGCCTGACCCAAGGTCGCCTGGCTCTGCATGAAGCTGATGTCGGGCTCGACGGTACGCACCAGCTTGTTGCGCCGGTCGTAGACGCTGAAGCTGTGTGCCAGCCCCGTGTCGCTGGCCGAGGCCAGGATGGGAACGCTGCGCAGATCGAACTGCGCGGACTTGATCTGCCGGGTGGTGTTGCCGTTGAGGTCGTAGAGGTAGATCTTCGTGACCCCATCCCCCGCACTGCTGCGCTGGACCAGGCCTCGGCGGTCGTACTCGATCTCCTCCTGCCAGCCCACCGAGCCCACGCCCTTGCGGGTTACCTCGCCGAAGGCGTTGTAGCCGGTGCGGCGCAGCTCCCGGCTCTGGTCATCCAGCTGCCCCACCTCACGCCCCAGGGCGTCGTACTCGTACAGCGTGTCGATGCTCCGCGCCTGCCCCTGCGCGTTCTTCACGTTGACCAGGCGCTTGCGCGCGATGCGGCCCTGCGCATCCAAGGCGTACTCAGTGCGATTACCCTCCGCATCCACCGTCGCGATCAGATCGCCGTTGCTGTTGTACTCGTTGGTGGTGGCCCGGTCCTGTGCCGTCCACTGCGTCAGGCTGGCACGCCGGATGGTGCTGTCCACCTGGCCCAGCCCGTTGTAGACCGTGGCCGTGCTGGGACGGACCTGCGCCCCCTGGTAGTCCGCATAGCCCGGCTCCTGGCGCCAGACTTCGCGCCCGAGCCTGTCGTACGCGATGTCGGTGACGTTGAGCGTGTGGGACGCGTCGCTGCCCTGCACGCGCTCGCGGATCTGCGTGGTGTTGCCCAGGCCGTTGTAGCTGTAGCCCGTCACGGCATCCTGGACGCCGGTGCGCACCACCCCATCCGCGCCGGTATGGCTGTACGCCACGTTGCGCACACGCTTCTCCTGCACCCGCCCCAGCAGATCCAGCTCGAAGCTGGTGATGCGATCGGGGTCGGTGCGCGGGAGGTCCCGAAGCACCAAGCGCAGGGCCGCCGGGTCGCGCTCGGCCGCCGGGGCCTGACCATTGGACTGGGCGGCATACCGCGCCAGCGCCACGCCATAGCGGGTCTCGGTGCTTGCCACGTCCTGGAAGCCCTCATAGTCCCAGGCCGTGGCATAGCCCTCCTGGTCGATGCTGAGCACCTTGCGGCCGACCTTGTCGTAGTAGGTGTAGACGCTGTTGCCCCGCCCGTCGATCAGGCGCACGACATTGCCCGCCGCGTCGTACTCCGTCTGCTCCAGCGTGCGCAGGGCCGGACCGCTGGGGTGCAGGATCAGGTTGCGACCATCGGTCGCGAACGGCGCCTCCCAGGACACCACCCCGTCACGCGCCTTGCGGATCGGGCGCCCCACCTCGTCGTAGGTCAACAGGGTGACGCGGTCATTGGCAGCGTCGGCCACAGCCGCTGGTGGGGTTCCTCCGGGTGCAGAGGGCAGCCCCAGCAGCACCGCACGCGCTGTCTCGCTCACCACATGCCCGGCCGCGTCATAGGCGTACTCCACATACGCCCCGTCCGCCGCGAGGCTCGCGATCTTGTTGCCTGCCGCGTCGTGGTAGTTCAGCGTGCGCTGACCGCCCTGCACCGCCGCGCCGTCCCATTGCGCACGGGCAACGGTCTCGAGGATTCGGCCCAGCGCGTCGTAGCGCGTGAGCTCCACCGGCCGCACGCTGCGCGTCTGCTGCGTCGCGGTATCGAAGGCCCCGTAGGCGCTGCCGATGCGGTGCGTCAGCCGGCCCGCCTTGTCGTAGCGGAGCTCGGTCACGCGCTGCTCGAGCATCCCGGCGGCCTCGATGCTCCCGATCCGGTCACCGAAGGCGTTGTAGCTATAAGCGTTGAGGACCGTCTGCCCCTGCGCCACCGTCACATGCTCCGAGGTCTGCCGCCCGAGGCGGTCATGGGCGTAGCTCGCCTCTCCCCCGAGTTTGTTGGTCACCACCCTGTCGAAGCGGTTGCCCAGCCATTGGTAGGCCGTCGACTCGGTATAGCCCCCGGCATCGGTCGCGCTCAGCAGCCGATCCAGCCGGTCATAACCATTGCGGCTGATGGCATCCTTGGCATGCTCGACCAGGGTCGGCGCCTGACCCAGCACCGGCGTGACCTTGCTGAAGTAACGCCGCACCTCGGTCACGCGGTTGCTGCTGCTGCCCAGCGCATAGCTGGTGCGCGTGGCATAGCCCTCCGGGTCCACCTGCACGCTGACCCGGTTGAGCCGGTCGTAGTAGCTGTAGCCCTCGAAGCCGCGCGGATCGGTCACCTTGACCGCATTGCCCGCCGCGTCGTACTGCGTGCGCGTGATTCCCTTCTGCGCATTGACCGTCACGGTGCGCCGCCCCGCCTGGTCGTAGTCGTGGCGCGTCGTGAACCGGTCCAGCAGTTCTTGCTTCTGGGCCGCGCCCAGGCTGCCCACGCCGGTCGGATAGCCCAGCCGTACGCGCTCGCCCTGCGCCCAGGCGCTGTCGCTCTCGCTAAGCTGCACCCCGCGGGCCTCGGTCTCGCGCACCAGCTGCCCCAGCGCGTTGTAGCCATAACGCGTGGTGGACGCCGCCGCCGTGCCGTCCGCCACGGTCTTGGACACCTGGCGTCCCGCCGCGTCGTAGGCGTAACTCGTTCGACTTTCCTCGGGCCGGCCCCATGCATGGACTTGCCCCGTCAACTGCCCCAGCGCGTCGTAGCTGTACAAGGTCTCCACGCCCAGCGCATCGATGCTGCGCCACAGCCGGCCGGCTTTATCGCGGAGTTGCACGCTGGTGCGGTCGTCGGCATGGGTCGCCGGCACCTGGTCCACACCGCTCGATCGGGTGGCATAGCGAACCGTGGTGGTGTGCGGGCCTTCGTGACGGGTCTCGGTGACGTAACCCTCGGCGTCGTACACGAAGCGCAACCGGTTGGCCGCGTCGTAGCGGTAGGTCGTGCGACGGTCCTGGCCGGCCAGGGTGCCCAGGCTTCCCAGGCTGGCCAGCGTCAGGGTGCCCGCCGCCGCAGCCGTCCGCAGCCCCTGCAGCGTGGCCGCCGTCAGGGCCGTGGCGAACTCGTACTTCTCCAGCACATTGCCATTGGCGTCATGGCTGTAGCGCGTCACCCCGCCCTCGGCGTCCACGGCATGGGTCTGCCGTCCCGCCGCGTCGTAGACATAGCTGCTGACCCGGTCCTTAGTGGCATTGACCGTCACCCACGCAAAGCTGTTGGAGACCAGACCCTTGGCATCCACCGCGGTGTTGATGCCTCCTTGCCGATCGGCATAGCCGATGGTCTGCACCAGCCGGCCCTGCTTGTCGTACAGCCGCTCGGTCAGCCCATACTCCGCGTCCAGCGTGTAGCGCAGGCGTCCCACCGCGTCGTAGATGTGGCGCGTGTGGTTGCCCATCGCGTCGATCACACGCACCTGGTTGCCTTGCTTGTCGTAGTCGTAGCGCGTGGTGAGCTGGGTGCCCTCCAACTCGACCTGCACCGCGGTGCGCCGGTTCAGCGCGTCGTAGGTGTAGGTCTCCAGGCGGTCGCGGCTCGCATCGGCCACCGCCGCCGGCGCCGTGCCCGGCACCCAGCTGGCATAGGCGACCGGCGTGGCGTAGGCGCGCCGCTCCTTCACGTTGCCATTGCCGTCATAGAGGAGGCGCACCACGCTGCCGTTGGCGTCGATCGTGTAGTGCACGCGGCCATCGCGGTCGTGGACCGTGGCCTGCACCTGGTCCTGCCCTGCCTTCGGCTGCACGAGCGCCGCGATGTCGGCACTGCCGGGTATGAAGTGCCTCAGCCCTGACAACGCGATGGGCTGGGCATAGCGGGTGACGCGACGCTCGCGCCCTTCGCGGTCGTACTCGATGAAACGAGTGTGCCCCAGCGGATTGACCTCATAGACCAGCTGGTTCCTGCCGTCGTAGGCATACACCGTGCGGTTGCCATTGGCGTCGGTGCTGGCCACCAGGTTGTTGTTGAGGTCGTACTCGTAGCTGCGGCGCAGCTTGAGTCCGCTGGGATGGAACTCTTCGGCCGTGCGGCGGCCCAGCGCGTCATAGGTGTAGACGGTCGGCGCGGTGTTGGGCGCGCTCACGCTCAGGGTGCGCCCCGCCGCGTCATAGGTGTAGCCGGTGGTGAGCTTGGCGCCGTTGGCATCCACCACCGTGCGCAGCAGCTGGCCCTTGGTGTCGAACTCCTGCAGGGTCTGCAGCCCGCCCGGCTCGGTGGTGAGCACGCTGGTGCCCGTGCTGGTGTCGGCGTACCCATAGCTCGTCACCAGGTTCAGCCCCCCGGCGTCGGCCGTGCGGCTGCGCACCCGGCCCAGCTCGTCGTACTCGTAGCGCGTGACCACGCCGGCCGCATCGGTCGCCTTGACCAGGCGACCCAGACTGTCGTACTCGCTGCTGCTGCCGGTCAGCGCGTTGGTGCTGCTCGTGAGCTTGCCGTTCTTGTCGTAGCCGTAGCGGGTGAGGTTGGCATTGCCATCGGTCTTGCTCTCGAGCTCGCCATGCCGGTTCAGCACGCTCAGCTGGGTGCCCCCTTCCGGCAGGGTCACGCGCACGCTGCGCGCGGCGTCGTCGTAGGCGTAGCGCGTGACCTGGCCGTTGGCGTCGGTCTGGGTGAGCACCCGCGCAAAGGCGTCATAGCCGCTGTAGCGCTTGATGCCATGGCCATCCTGGGTCAGCACCACGCGGCCCAGCCGGTCATGCTCCCAGCTCTGCCCGATGCCCCGGCCATCGATCTGGGTGATGCGCCGCCCGAAGGCGTCGTAGCGGTAGCCGGTCCTGGCCTTCAGGCCCAGCGCGTCGTCCAGCTGCTCCAGCAGCAGGCCGCGCCGGTCGTAGCTGAGCTGCTGCACGGTGCTCGCGCCCAGGGCCCCGTAGGGCTGGGTCACCCGGCTTTGCTCGCCGAAGGCGTTGTAGTCGACGCTGGTGGTGTAGCCCAGGGCGTCCTTGGTGGTCTTCCTCTGCCCACGGGCGTCGTAGCTGTACTCGGTCTGCGCATGGGCCAAGGGCTGGTTGGCGCCGCTGCGCTGCGCCAGCAGCTCCTGGATGGCGTTCTGGATGGCCGTGCCGGTGAGCCCACCGCTGAGCCCGGCCAGGGTGCCTGCGGCCAGCCGGCCGCCGTAGTTCACGACCCGGGTGAGCTGGTTCAGGCCATCGTACTGGCGCTCCTCCACCTCGCCCAGCGCGTTGATGGTGTGGGTCAGCAGGCCGTCGGCGCTGTAGAAGTACAGGGTGCGCAGCGTCTTGGCGCCGTCGCTGACGGTCTGGCTGGTGCGTCGACCGGCCGCGTCATAGGTGTACAGGCTGCCGTACTGCGACCAGATGGCGTCGATCTGGGCTTGCGTCTGGCCGCCGGTGAGCAGGGCCGCGCCCTGGGCGCTGAGCTCGCCGGTCAGGCGTCCCTGCAGGTCGTAGCGCGCGGTGAGCGTGCGCACTTCGGCCGTGCCCAGGGCCTTGGTGGTCCGGGTGAGCTGGCCCGCCGCGTTGTACTCGAAGCTGGTGACCGTGCCCTGCGCATCGGTCTGCTGGCTCTGGCGGTTCAGCGCGTCGTACGCCCAGCTCGTGCTCTGGGCCCCGGCCGTGCTGGCCGGGCGGATGCTGGCCAGCGCCGTCTGCGGTGTCAGCGCCGTGCGTTGCGCCGCGCTCAGCGCCGTGGCGTAGCGGATGCGCTGGGTCAGGTTGCCGCGCGCGTCGTAGATGTACTCCGTCAGGTAGCCTTCGGCATCCACCTCGGCCTGCACCTGGCCCGTGGCATTGCGCAGGTACTGGGTGCTGGCCGTCGCGTTGATCTCGGCGTGGCTGGAGACTGCCCAGTTGGCGTAACTGCCCGTGCTGAAGTCGTCCGTCAGCACCTGGCCGCGCTGCACGCTGCTGACCGCGATGTCGGTGTAGTCGACGTAGTTGCCGACCTTCTTGTTGGCACCATCACGGTCGCCGTAGAGGTAGATCCAGAGCTCTTCGTCGTCCTTGAGCGTGACGCTCAGGGTGACGGTCTGCCAGCCGTCGTTGCCCAGGGTCGGCGCGGACTGCGCCATGTTGTTGTAGGGGTGCGGCCCGGCGGTGTCGCCCAGGAACACCATGCCGCTCGTGTCCGCCGCGGCCTTGAAGCGCACGGTCGCCGTCACCACGTCGCCGGCCTTGAAGGCGCCCAGGTGGCGCCCGGCCGAGCTGTTGTTGCCCGCCTGGTAGAAGAGCCTCAGGCTGGTCTTGGGCCGAATCGCGTCCAGGCTGCCGCTGGCGCGCAGGGCCGCGTCCACGCTGCTCTCGTGGCGCTGTTGCTTGACCAGGCGTCCGGCCGCGTCATAGATGTTCTCGGTGAGGAAGCCTTCCGCGTCCAGCATGCCCACCAGGCGGCCTTCGGCATCGTAGAAGTTGCGCGTCACCCGGTCCCGCGCCGCGTCCGCCACCGGCACCGCCTTGGCCGTCACCGGGTCGGCCTTGAAGGCCGCCAGGTCGATCGGGTTGGCGTAGCGCTGCGTGGCCACCACCCTCGACGCGCCGTCATACCGGGTCTCGCTCACATACCCCAGCGCGTCCACCGTCTTGCTCACCCGGCCCGCCGCGTCGTACAGCGTCCATGCCACCTGGTCCGCCCCCGTCGCCGCCGGGCGGATCCCTTCCAAGGTCGGTTTCTCTGGCGGGGCTTCCAGGGAGAAGTCCCGGGCAAGGTTGATGTCTTCTAGTTTTAGGCCTGCCAGATTAACTTTGAAGCTTGCTGCGGCACCACTGCCAGCCCTGCCATCTGCATAAAACTCAACCGAGACCGAGTTCAATTTTGCTGAGTACTTTGCAGCGGCGTACCCATCTTCAAAAGGCAATGTGCCGTTGTATCCCATCGCCGTCAGCAGAGGCCGGATATAGACCCTATCCTGCCCCGGCTTGAAGCCTTCAACAAATGCGCTTGGGACTGAACTCGTCAGAACGATGTGATCGACGCCCGATGACGCCCACAGGATGCGCGACGCTTTTCCGATTTGGACGGGTGTCAGAACAGTCTCAGCATCCGCGAGTGCGTGCGCAACTCCCGCCCCCAGGAAATGCACTGACAGCCGAGCCCGCACGGCCTCACTCAAGGGCGTCGCGTACCCGAGCTTCTGCGTGAGCTGTCCCGCCCGGTTGTAGCGGTACTCGCTCAGGGAGCCATTGGCGTCCACCTCCGCTACCTTGCGTCCCGCCTCGTCGTACATGAACCAGCTGCGCGCGCCCGTGGCGTCCTCGCTCATGTACAGCCGGTCGTTGTCGTCGTAGAAGTTGCGCGTCGTGCCCAGGCTGCCCGCCACGCTGCTCTGCGTCACGCTGACCAGGCGCCCCGCCGCGTCATAACCGTTGACCGTCGTCAGCCCGTTGGCCGCCGTCAGCCGCACCGTGCCGCCCTTGTCGTCGTAGCTGTACAGCGCGGTCTGGTTCAGCCCGTCCGTGCTGGTGAGCACCCGGCCCAGCCCGTCATAGGTGTAGCTGGTGTTGCCCTGGGCCCCACCCAGGGTCTGCAGCAGCTGGCCCCGCGCGTCGTACACCTGCTGGGTGACCTGCTCCTGCCCGTTGATAACCCCGGCCCCGCTGGCGTCCAGCGCCGTGTAGCGCACCTGGCGCTGCAGCTGCCCGCGCGCGTCGTAGCTCATGTCCACGCGCGTGCCCCGGCTCTTGTCCTGCCGTCCCACCCAGGCATTCAGCGCGGCTTCCGTGAGCTGCGCCGGGTCGACCACCACGCCCGCCGCGTCGGCGTTGCGGCTGAGGTATTCATGGGTGCTGGTGCGCTCGCCGAAGGCGTTGTAGCGGTGTTCCACCACCTGGCCCGAGGCGCTGATCTCGAAGCGCAGCAGGCCCTTGCCGGCCGTGTCGTAGACGTAGCGCGTGGTCTGCGGCAGCGCCACGCCGGCGCCGTCCGGGTCGGACACCAGGTAGACCGTCTCGCTCAGCAGCCGGTTGGCCGCGTCATAGCTGCGCTCCACCGTGTTGCCCAGCGCGTCGCGCTGGCGGATCTGGTTGCCGCGCGCGTCGTAGGCGTACTCGATGGCCCGGCCTTCGGCGTCGATCACCCGCGCCAGGTCCCCGTTGGCCGTGTACTCGTACTTCGTGCTCGCCGCCACGCCGCCCACCGCCGGCGTCGTCACGCCGGTCAGCTGGCCTACCGCGTCGTACTGGTACTTGGTCTCGTAGCCCAGCGGGTCGATCACCTTGGTGAGATTGGCCTCGTACCGGAATGAGGTTTCTCGCTGGAGACCATTGCGTACTGATGTGATCCGGCCGCCGGAGTCGTAGCTGAACGCAAGGCTGGTGCCATCCGACCGCGTGAGACCTGAAACTCTGTTGTCAGAGCCATAGACGTAATCCGTTCTAAAAACCCGTCCATCAACAACAGAGCCATCTTCCGGCGAGAGATCCACCGTGACACTGCTCAGCCGCCCTTGGGCGTCATACCCGTAGCGCGTCCCCGTCAGCGTCTTGCCGTCCGCCGTCACCACCCGCAGCTGCGTCAGCTGCTTGCCCGTGCTGTCGTAGTCGTAGTGCAGCGTCTCCCCGTTGGCGCTCACCATCGAGCTCAGGTTGCCCTGGGCGTTGTAGTTCAGCGTGACCACGTTGCCCTGTGCATCGGTGTGGCTCACGAGCCGCCCCGTGGCGCTGTCGTAGCGCTCCACATCCCCCGTCGCCCCATCGGTCCACAGGTACTGGCTGCCGTCGCGCTGCACGCGGTCATAGGCCCCCGCACCGGCCGTGCTCACATAGGCCGCGGCCGCCGCATCCCAGGCGTAGCTCGCCTCCGCACCGTCGCGCCCGATGCGCACCACGCTGCTGCCCGCCGCCCCCCAGGTTCCGACCAGCTTGAGCTGCTGGCGGTAGATGCCCGTGCTCCAGTTGTCGGCGTTGTCGTCGTTGAGCGTGCCCCGGCTGTTGTAGGTGCGCAGCGCCGCCGCGTCCAGTCCTCGCCCCATCAGCAACTCGTCGCGCCCCTGCAGGATCAGGTTGCCGGTCGCCGCGTTGACGTACACCTGGTCCCCGTAGCGTCCCACGTTGGCATTGCCGATCGCCCCGCGCCCACCCAGCACGCCCAACGACGACAGACTCACGCCCAGGCCATTGCCGCTGACGATTGCCACCATGTGCTTCTCTCCCTGATTCCGGATTGATTTGATTCGCCGTCCGGCCTTTCCCACACGAGGGCAGCCTCTCTGGCGTTGGCAATTCATCCGGGTTCCAAGGGAACTGTTTAGCGACAAATCATTTTTAAAGGGTTTACACCTAGATTGCAGCCGATGCTGCCTCTGTCCGGCTATCTAGATTGCAGCCGATGCTGCCTCTGTCCGGCTATCTATCGCCGCATCCAAGTCTGCAGCTACTCCCAAAGCCTCAAAGTGCTCGAGTTCTGTCGACGAGCTTTCCCCGCTGCCGAAGCCGGGCAAACTCATGCGAAACCGACACAACAACCAACCACGCTCAGCCGTCGTAGCGATAGCCCACGCCATAGATCGCGCGGATCCGGTCGCTGCCGGCGCCGGCCTGCTCTAGCTTGCGGCGCAGGTTCTTCACATGGCTGTCGACCGCGCGCTCGGTGACGTCGCGGCCGTCGTCGTGCAGCAGCTCCAGCAGCTGCTTGCGCGCATAGACCCGGCCCGGCTGCGCGGCCAGGCTGCGCAGCAGGCGGAACTCGATCGGTGTCAGGTCCAGCGCCTGGCCCTGCCAGCTGGCACGCCAGCCGGCTGTGTCGATCTGCAACAGCAGCAGCGCTGCGGGCTCCGGGGACACCGCAACCGGCGCCTGGCCGGCGCGGCTGCGCCGCAGCACCGCCTTCACGCGCGCCATCACCTCGCGCGGGCTGAAGGGGTTCTTCGTGATGTAGTCGTCGGCGCCCAGCTCCAGGCCGAGCAGGCGGTCCTCCTCGCCGGCGCGCGCGGTCAGGATCAGGATCGGCACGCCGCTGCGCGCACGCAATTCCCGGCACAGGGCCAGTCCGTCGATGCCCGGCAACATCAGGTCCAGCAGGATCAGGTCATGCCGGCGCGCATTCCAGGCCGGCAGCACCTCGCGCCCGTCGGCGACGCATTCCGGCTCATGGCCGGCGGCGCGCAGATAGTCGGCCAGCAGGGCCGACAGCCGCGGCTCGTCCTCGACCACCAGCACGCGCGCCGGGCCGGGATCCAAGGGCAAATTGCTCATCACTGCAACTCCTCAGCGACGTCCGGGGATCCGGCTTTGCCGGGCCTGCGGGCGTGCCCCCTTCGAGGGGGCGCGCGAAGCGCGTAGGGGGTGGTCAACCATGCATCGGCAGCTCGACACGCAGCCACAACCCGCCCAGCGGCGAGGGCCGCGCCTCGATGCGGCCCTCATGCGCCTCGACGATGCGCTGGCAGATCGACAGGCCCAGGCCCGAACCGCCGCTGCGCCGGTTGCGCGAGGGCTCGGCGCGGAAGAAGCGTTCGAACAGGCGCGGCAGCTGCTCGGGCAGCACGCCCGGCGCGCTGTCCTGCACATCGACGATCGCGCGCTCGCCCTCGCGGCGCGCGCTGATCTGCAGCGCGCCGCCGGCCTCGGTGTAGCGGCAGCTGTTCTCGAACAGATTGCTGAACAGCTGGCGCAGCCGGCGCTCGTCGCCGAACACCGGCAGCGGCTGGTCCAGCAGATCCAGGCGCAGCGCCAGGCCGCTGCCGTTGACGCGCTCGCCAAAGGTGCTGAGGGTGCTGCCGACCACCTCGCGCAGGTCCAGCTCGGCCTTGCGGTAGGACAAGGCGCCGACATCGCTGAGCGAGAGCTCGTAGAGATCGTCCACCAGCTTGTGCAGGGTCAGCACCTCGCCCTTCAGCGAGCGCAGCGCCTGCGCGTCGAGGCGGCGCACGCCGTCCTCCAGCGCCTCCAGCTCGCCATGCAGCACACCCAGCGGCGTGCGCAGCTCATGCGACACATCGGCCATGAACTCGCGCCGCATCGCCTCGTTGCGCTGCAGGGTCAGGGCCAGCTGGTTGAAGTCATGGCCCAGCCGCGCCACCTCGTCGTCGCCGCGGCTCTCCGGCACGCGGGTGCCGTAGTCGCCGGCGGCCAGTCGGTGCGAGGCCTCGGCCACCCGGCGCACCGGTCGCAGCAGCCGGCGCGACACCCAGAAGGCCACGCCGGCCGCCAGCAGCACCGCCGCGCCGCCGACCGCCCAGGCGGTGCGCACCTGCGCATCGGCAAAGCGCTTCTCCGCCCCGGAGCTGACCGATTCGAACGGCGCCAGCACCAGCCAGCCCACCGTCAGCCCGTCGACCACCACCGGCCGCTCGATCGCCGTCTGCGGCACCTGCGGGAAGCCGGCGATGCGCTGGCGATCAACGTCCAGCAGGGTGAAGCGCCGGGTCGCGCCGGTCAGCTCGGCCGGGCTGGTCTTGACCGCCGGCGCCTGCGCCTCGGGCACGCGCGGGCGCAGCAGGCGGCCCCACAGCTCGGGGCGCTCGCGCAGGAAGTCCCAGCTGTTGCCGTTCTCCTTGAAGCCCGCGGTGACGCTGACCAGGGCCAGCTCCAGCCGGCCCAGCGCCTGCTCGTTCAGATAACCGAGAAAATCGCGGTTCAGGTTGATATGGGTGAACACCCCCATGGCCAGGGCCACGGCCATGGCCGTGCTGAACACGGCGGCGAACAGGCGGGTGGTCAGGTTCAGTTTCATCATCACAGGGCGAATGGTGCGCGCCGCGCCGCCCGGAAAGCAACAGATCACCGCCCGCACACCGGACCTTCAATCTCTCTCCACATTCGACAGGCAGGATACGGCGCCATGCCCAAGATTCTCACACCCCTGATGCCCATCGCCCTGGGGACCCTGCTGCTGCTGGGGGCCTGCCAGAACAAGAGCGCGGAATCCGCCCAGACCAAGGGCGGCAAGGGCGGCCCGCCCGAGGTCGGCGTGGTGGTGGTCGGCGTCAAGGACGCGCCGCTGGAGCTGGAGCTGCCCGGCCGGCTATCCGCCAGCCAGGTGGCCGAGATCCGCCCGCAGGTCGGCGGCATCGTGCTCAAGCGCCTGTTCACCGAGGGCTCGACGGTCAAGGCCGGCCAGCCCCTGTACCAGCTAGACGCGGCCAGCTTCGAGGCCGAGCTCGCCCGCAGCGCCGCGGCGCTGCAGAAGGCCGAGGCCCAGCTGGGCGTGGCGCGGACCAAGGCGGCGCGCGATGCCGAGCTGCTGAAGGTGGACGCGATCAGCCGCCAGAGCGCCGACGACAGCGCCGGCGCGCTCAAGCAGGCCGAGGCCGATGTGGCGGTGGCCAAGGCCGCGCTGGAGGCCGCCCGGGTGCAGTTGGAGCGCGCGCGCATCGCCGCGCCGATCGCCGGCCGCATCGAGGTCTCGAGCGTCACCGCCGGCGCGCTGGTGACGGCCAACCAGACCCAGGCCCTGACCACCGTGCAGCAACTGGACCCGATGCATCTGGACATCGTGCAGAGCAGCGCCGAGCTACTGAGCCTGCGCCGCCAGCTCGAGGGCGGCAGCGGCGGCAGCCGCCAGGTGAAGCTGGTGCTGGAGGATGGCAGCCTGCATCCGCAGCCCGCCACCCTGCAGGTCAGCGGCGTCACCGTGGACCGCGGCACCGGCGCCGTGACCCTGCGCGCCACGGTGCCCAATCCGCAGGGCAGCCTGCTGCCCGGCATGGTGGTGCGGGCGCGCCTGCTGGCCGGCGTCGATGCCGGCGCCATCCTGGTGCCGCAGCAGGGCGTCAGCCGCTCACCCACCGGCGAGGCCACCGCGCTGGTCGTCGGCGAGGGCAACAAGGTCGAGCGCCGCCGCCTGGTGCTGGAGCGCGCGGTCGGCAACCAATGGCTGGTCACGCAGGGCCTGGCGGTCGGCGACAAGCTGATCGTCGAGGGCCTGCAGCGCGCCCGGCCCAACATCGTCGTGACCCCGGTGCCGGCCGGCAAGAAGGGCAAGGCCGACAAGCCTGCCTCGCCAGCATCGGCCGCTTCCGCTGCCGCCGGCAAGGGTGCCTGAACCATGGCCTCCTTCTTCATCGACCGGCCCATCTTCGCCTGGGTCATCGCGATCATCATCATGCTGGCCGGCGCCGGCGCGGTGCTGACCCTGCCGCTGGAACGCTACCCCGACATCGCGCCGACCCGCATCTCGATCAACACCAGCTACCCCGGCGCCTCGGCCAAGGCGATCGAGGACTCGGTCACCCAGGTGATCGAGCAGAACCTGAAGGGCATCGACGGCCTGTTCTCGATCGAGTCCAGCAGCAGCGCCGCCGGCAGTGCCAGCACCCAGCTGAGCTTCGTCGCCGGCACCGACCCCGACCTGGCGCAGATGCAGGTGCAGAACAAGGTCGCGCAGTCGATCTCGCGCCTGCCGCAGGCGGTGCAGGCCCAGGGCGTGCGCGTCACCAAGGCCGGCACCGACTTCCTGATGGTGGTCACGCTGACCAGCGACGATCCCAACGTCACTTCCGCCGACCTGGGCGACTACCTGTCCAGCACCCTGCAGGACATCATCAGCCGCATCGAGGGCGTCGGCGACGTCAACATCTTCGGCTCCGGCTATGCGATGCGCATCTGGCTGGACCCGGCCAAGCTGCAGCGCTATGCGCTGGTGCCGGGCGACATTCGCAACGCGCTGCTGGCGCAGAACACCGAGGTCTCGGCCGGCCAGATCGGCGCCCTGCCCGCGCCCGAGGGCCAGCGACTGACGGCCATCATCACCGCGCGCGCCAAGCTGCAGACGGCCGAGCAGTTCCGCGCCATCGTGCTGCGCGTGCAGCCGGACGGCTCGGCGCTGCGCCTCTCCGACGTCGCCAAGGTCGAGCTGGGCCGCGACAGCTACACCACCAATATCCGCAGCACCGGCCAGACCGCCGCCGGCATGGCCATCTTCCCGGCCAGCGGCGCCAATGCGCTGAAGACCGCCGATGCGGTCAAGGCCAAGCTGGCCGAGCTGGAGCCCTTCTTCCCGCCCGGCATGAAGACCACGGTCACCTTCGATACGACGCCCTTCATCAGCGTCTCGATCAAGGGCGTGGTGCAGACCCTGATCGAGGCGATGGTGCTGGTCGTCGCGATCATGTATCTGTTCATGCAGAACCTGCGCGCGACCCTGGTGCCGGCGATCGCGGTGCCGGTGGTGCTGCTGGGCACCTTCGGCGTGCTGGCGGCGGCGGGCTACTCGATCAACTCGCTGACCATGTTCGGCCTGGTGCTGGCGATCGGCCTGCTGGTGGACGATGCGATCGTCGTGGTCGAGAACGTCGAGCGCCTGATGCGCGAGGAAGGCCTGAGCCCGCGCGACGCTACCCGCGCCAGCATGAAGGAGATCAGCGGCGCGCTGGTCGGCATCGCGGTGGTGCTGTCGGCGGTGTTCATCCCGATGGCCTTCTTCGGCGGCTCGACCGGCGTGATCTACCGCCAGTTCTCGATCACCGTGGTCAGCGCGATGGTGCTGTCGGTGCTGGTGGCGATGAGCCTGTCGCCCGCCCTGTGTGCGACCCTGCTGAAGCCGGTGCACAAGGGCGAGCATGCGGCCCATGGCGGGCCCTTCGGCAAGCAGCTGGACTGGTTCTTCGGCGGCTTCAACCGCCACTTCGACCGCTTCACCGGCCGCTATGTCGGCCAGGTACGCTGGCTCACCGCGCGCGGCGTGCGCAGCTTTCTGGTCTACCTGCTGCTGATCGGCGGCATGGCCGCGCTCTACAAGACCCTGCCCACCTCCTTCCTGCCCGACGAGGACCAGGGCGGCCTGCAGATCCAGGTGCGCATGGCGCCGGGCGCGACCGCCGAGCGCATGGAGCTGGTGGCGCAGAGCATCGAAAGCTATCTGGCCGAACAGCCCGAGGTGATGTTCTACAACCTGGTGCGTGGCGCCAACGGCGACCAGGGCTCGGGCCAGGGCTTCATCCGCCTGAAGGACTGGCCGGAGCGCCCCGAGGCGAACCAGGCGGCCGGCGCGCTGGCCGAGCGCTTCAGCCGCGAGCTGGGCAAGCGGGTGCGCGATGCCAACGTCTTCATCCTGCAGCCGCCCACCGTGCGCGGCCTGGGCGGCAGCGCCGGCATCCAGCTGTTCCTGCAGGACCTGGGCGGCGTCGGAACCGAGACCCTGGCCGCCGCGCGCGACCAGCTGATCGACGAGGCCAACAAGCGCCCCGAGCTGAACCGCGCCCGCATCAACAGCCTGGCCGAGACGCCGCAGCTGCAGATCAATATCGACGACCACAAGGCCGGCGTGCTGGGCATCGGCACCGCGACGATCAACGACACCCTGTCGATCGCGCTGGGCGGCAGCTATGTCAACGACTTCATCGACCGCGGCCGCGTCAAGCGCGTGCTGGTGCAGGGCGAGGCCGCCTACCGCGCCACGCCCGACAGCCTGCGCCACTGGTATGTGCGCAACAGCGCCGGCGAGATGGTCTCGTTCAGCGCCTTCGCCAGCAGCAGCTGGATGAACGGCCCGCGCCAGCTGGTGCGCTACAACGGCAGCGCCGCCTACGAGGTGCAGGCCGACGTGGCGCCGGGTGTCAGCTCGGGCGCGGCGATGCGGGCGATGGAGCAGATCCTGCGCGAGATGCCGCCCGGCGTCGGTTTCGAATGGTCGGGCCGCAGCTACCAGGAGCGCCTCTCGGGCGACCAGGCGCCGATGCTCTACGCGGTCTCGGTGCTGTTCATCTTCCTGTGCCTGGCCGCGCTGTACGAGAGCTGGTCGGTGCCCTTCAGCGTGATGCTGGTGGTGCCGCTGGGCATCATCGGCGCGCTCGCGGCCAGCCATCTGGGCGGGCAGAACAACGATGTGTTCTTCCAGGTCGGCCTGCTGACCACGGTGGGCCTGTCGGCGAAGAACGCGATCCTGATCGTCGAGTTCGCCGAGACCCTGCGGGCCCAGGGCATGAGCCTGCTGGACGCCACCCTGAAGGCCTGCCGGCAGCGCCTGCGGCCGATCCTGATGACCTCGCTGGCCTTCATGATGGGCGTGCTGCCGCTGGCCTATTCGACCGGCGCCGGCTCCGGCTCGCAGCGCGCGATCGGCGTCGGCGTGCTGGGCGGCATGGCCAGCGCGACGGTGCTGGGCATCTTCTTCGTGCCGCTGTTCTACCTCTGGGTCAAGCAGCGCTTCAGCCGGCGCAAGCCGGCGGCGGACGCGGCCACGGAGGTGCAGGCATGAAGCAGATGAAGAAACAGCAACACCTGACCCTGCTCGCCGCGAGCCTGCTGCTGGCCGGCTGCGGCAGCCTGGTGCCGCCGCGCGAACACAGCACGCCGCCGCTGCGCGAGGACTTCCGCCCGGCCGCGACGGCAGGCACCGCGGTGCCGGCCGATCTGGCCCATGAATGGGACGGCTTCTTCGCCGATGTGCGGCTGCGCCAGGTGGTGGGCATCGCGCTGGCGCAGAACCGCAGCCTGCGCGCCAGCGCCGCCGCGGTCGAGCGGGTGCGGGCCCAGTACCGCATCGCCGAGGCCGAGCGCATCCCGGATCTGAATGCCAGCGCCGCGGCGGGCCGCCAGCGCGCGGCCGGCGGCGCCACCGCCAGCAGCTACAGCGTCAGCCTGGGCCTGCCCGCCTACGAGATCGACCTGTTCGACCGCCTGGGCAGCCTGGAGGGCGCGGCCCTCGCGCGCTACCTGGCCCAGCAGGAGACGCAGCGCAGCGCGCGCCTCTCCCTGGTCGCCGAGGTGGCCAATGCCTGGCTCACGCTGGCCGCCGAACAGCAGCGCCTGCAGCTGGCCGAGCAGCTGCGCGACAGCCAGCAGCGCAGCCTGAACCTGACCGAGCAGCGCCACCAGCTGGGCGCCGCCTCCGGGCTGGAGCGGGCCCGCGCCCGCACCGCCTACGAGGCCGCGCGCGGCGAGGCCACGCGCAGCCTGGGCGCGGTGACCCAGGCACGCCTGCAGCTGGAGCTGCTGGCCGGCCAGCCGCTGCCGGATGCGCTGCTGCCCGCGGCGCAGGCGCAGCAGGCCGTCACCGCCCTGCCCGCGATTCCGCCGGGCCTGCCGGCCGAGCTGCTGCTGCAGCGTCCGGACCTGCGCGCCGCCGAGCAACAGCTGCAGGCCGCGGCTTTCGATGTCGGCGCGGCGCGCGCGGCGCGCTTTCCGCGCCTGACCCTGACGGCCAGCGCCGGCACGCGCAGCCCCGAGCTGGACGGCCTGTTCAAGAGCGGCAGCGGCTTCTGGAGCCTGCTGCCGCAGCTGGACCTGCCGCTCTTCGACGGTGGCGCCCGCGCCGCCCAGGTCGAGGTCAGCGAGGCCGGCCGCAGCCAGGCCCTGGCCGGCTACGAGGCGGCGCTGCAATCGGCCTTCCGCGAGGTGGCCGATGCGCTGGCGCTGCGCGATGGGCTGGCCGAGCGCCTGCAGGCCCAGCAGGCCCAGGTCGAGGCGGCCGAGCAGAGCCTGCGCCTGGCCGAGAGCAGCTACCGCCTGGGCGGCAGCAGCCAGCTGGAGCTGCTGGACGCCCAGCGCCAGCTCGCCACCGCCCAGCAGGGCCTGGTGAACCTGCGCCAGACCGAGCAGGCGAACCGGGTCGCGCTGCTGCGTACCCTGGGCGGGCGCTGGAGCGCCGAGGGACGTTAGCCCGGCAGGCGGAAGGTCGAGACGACCTCCATCATGTGCTGGGCCTGATGCTTCAGGCTTTCGGCCGCGGCGGCCGATTCCTCGACCAGGGCGGCGTTCTGCTGCGTGACCTGGTCCAGCTGCTGCACCGCGTCGCCCACCTGGTCGATGCCCTGGCTCTGCTCGACGCTGGCCGCGCTGATCTCCTTGATCAGCGCGGTGACCTTCTGGAACTGCTCGACGATGTCGCTCATGGTCTGGCCGGCCGTGCCGGCGAGGCTGCTGCCGGTCTCGACCCGCGAAACGCTGTCGCCGATCAGGGTTTTGATCTCCTTGGCCGCGGTGGCGCTGCGCTGTGCCAGCGTCCGCACCTCGCCGGCCACGACCGCAAAGCCGCGCCCCTGCTCGCCGGCGCGTGCCGCTTCCACCGCTGCATTCAGCGCCAGGATATTGGTCTGGAAGGCGATGCCGTCGATGACGCCGATGATGTCCGACATCTTGCGCGACGCGACGCTGATCTCGGCCATCGTGTGCACCACCTCCTGCACCGCGCCGCCGCCCTCCAGCGCCGCCTGCGAGGCCAGCGTGGCCAGCTGGGTCGCGGCGCGGGCGGTCTCGGCGTTCTGCTTGACCGTCGCGGTCAGCTGCTCCATCGAGGCCGCGGTCTGCTCCAGGTTCGCGGCCTGCTGCTCGGTGCGCTGGCTCAGGTCGGCATTGCCGTTGGAGATCTGCGAGGAGCCGGTCGCCACCGATTCGGCGCTGGCGCGCACCTGGCCGACGATCGAGGAGAGGTTCTCGTTCATCGCCTTCAGCGCGCCCAGCAACCGCCCGGTCTCGTCGGTCTGCACGACGTCGATGCGGGTGCGCAGGTCGCCGGCGGCGACCGCCTGGGCCAGCGAGATCGCGGTGTTCAGCGGCGTGATGATCGAGCGGATGATGGTCCAGGCCATCACCAGACCCAGGCCCAGCGCGACGGCGATGCCGGCCAGACTGGACCACAGCACCGTGCCGGCGGTCTTGACGCTGGCCTGATAGTCCTGCGCCGCCACGTCCAGCTGCACCTGGATCAGCGCGCCGACCACATCGGCGAGCGGGTCGATCGCCGGATACAGCTCCTTGCCGGCAAAGGCACGTAGGCCCTCCACATCATTGGCGCGCATCAGGGCCATCAGGCGCTCGGTGGCCGCGTCGGCGCGGCCGAACAGGGCCTGGCCCTTGGCGATCAGGGCCTTCTCCTGTTCGATCAGCTGCGTGCCGGTGTAGGCGCGCCAGGCCTTGTCGATCGCGGCGCGCGCCTCGGTGACGGCCTTGATGCCTTCCGCACTGGAAAAGGCGCCGTCGCGGGTCTTGTGCGCGGCATCGACGATGCCGACCGCATAGCCGTCGGACACCGCCTTCAGCTGCTGCAGCGGCAGCACCCGATCGTTGTAGAGGCCGCCCAGGGTCGCGCTGGCCTGTCGCGAGTTGTGGATGCCGAGCGCCGCGCTGGCCGCCAGCAGGGTCAGCAGCACGGCGACCATCAGGATCAGCCGTCCTCGGATGCTGAGTCGATTCATAGGAGTCTTTCAATGCGGCGGCATCGCCGTCCATCTGTACTCCCTGCCTTGATCATCGGCAGCCCTTGCTGCCTTCCCATGAGCAAAAACCCGTAGCTAGGTGCGCGGCGGGCCCCGCGAATCAGGGCGTCTGCGGCGCAGTCCGTGCCAAAGTTGGCTCGGCCGCGAGCAGGGCCTGCTCGATCCAGCCCTCGAACAGCGCCTGGTGCGCGCGGATCCAGCCCTCGGCATGGCGCTCCACATCCTGCGGTGAGTTGGCGCCCTGGCTCATGCGCAGGTTCTGCGCATTGATGTCGGCGATCGGCAGGCTCATCACCTCGAACAGCTTGGCGGCGGCCGGGTTCTTCGCGACGAAGTCCTTGTTGGCGACGATCTGCTCGCGGTCCGCCAGGAAGCCGTAGTTGCGGCCGTTCTCCAGCCGGGTGTCGGCGATGCCGGGCGCGGCCGTGGAAGGCAGCTGCAGCCAGACCACGTCGCGACCCGGCCGCAGCACCGCGCTGACCCAGTAGGGCGTCCAGGTGTAGTAGAGGATGGGCTGGCCCTGTTTGAAGCGGGCGATGGTGTCGGCCATCAGCGCCGCATAGCTGCCCTGCCGATGCGTGATGCGCTCGCGCAGCTGGTGCTCGCTCAGGTGCTGCTCGATCGCCAGCTCGCAGCCCCAGCCGGGATTGCAGCCGGTCAGGTCGGCCCGGCCGTCGCCGTCGGCATCGAAGAGCTGGGCGATCGCCGGATCCCGCAGCTGGTCCAGATGGGTGATGCCGTAGCGCTCGGCCGTCTGCCGGTCGATCAGATAGCCCTGCACCGCGCCGTCCGCATAGCTGCCGCGGCGCACCAGCTTGGCATCGCCGCCGCTGTTCTTGTAGAAGTCGGCATGCAGGCGCTGCCAATGGTTGGCCATGAAGGTCGCGTCGCCGTTGGCGATGGCCAGATGCTCGGTGGCGGGCTCCAGGTCCTTCATCGGCAGCACCGTGTAGCCGAGCCGCTCCAGCGCGCGCATCACCAGCAGGGTCTGGAAGGCCTCCTCGGCCAGCGAGCTCTTCAGGGGCTGCACCGTGACGCCCTGCCCCGGCAGCAGCTGGGCCTGGGCCTGGGCCTGGGCCTGCGTCAGCAGTCCCAGCAGCAGCAGGCCGGCGGCGAACAGGCGCCGCGTGGAATGACAAAGCCGCCTCATGCCCTCACCTCCCGCGCCGCGGCGCCCGCTTGCGGCGCCGGGCCCAGCAGGCGCCGCAGCCCGCGCAGCGCCAGGCCGCTGGGGCCGGTCTGCCACCAGCGGCGCCCGCTGGCGCGGCGCGGCCGGCCCAGCGCCTGGGTCAGGCGGTCCAGGGTGATGGCCAGCAGCACGATGCCCAGGCCGCCGACGGTGGCCAGGCCCATGTCGAGCCGGCCGATGCCGCGCAGCACCATCTGCCCCAGCCCGCCGACCGCGATCATCGAAGCGATCACCACCATCGACAGCGACAGCATCAGCGCCTGGTTGATGCCCGCCATGATCGAGGGCATGGCCAGCGGCAGCCGCACCTTGGACAGCATCTGCCAGGGCGAGGCGCCGTAGGCACGGGCCGCCTCGATCAGGTCCGGCCGCACCTGGCGCAGGCCCAGATTGGTCAGGCGCGCCAGCGGCGCCAGCGCGAACACGATGGTCACGATGACGCCGGGCACATTGCCGATGCCGAACAGCATCACCACCGGCACCAGGTAGACAAAGGCCGGCGTGGTCTGCATCGCGTCGAGCAGCGGCCGCATCAGGCGCTCGGCCCGGTCGCTGCTGGCCAGCAGCACGCCCAGCGGCAGACCCACCAGCAGGCAGAACAGCAGCGAGGTCAGCACCAGCGACAAGGTGACCATGGCCTCGGGCCAGATGCCCAGCGCCGCCACCAGCAGCAGCGACAGCACGCTGCCGAGCGCCAGCTTGCGCCCGGCGAACTGCCAGGCGAGCAGGCCGATCAGCGCGATCATCGGCAGCGCGGGCAGCGCCAGCAGCGCGCCCTGCACGCCGTTCAGGGTGCCGTCGATCGGCAGCCGCAGCGCCTGGAACAGCGGGCGGCCATGCTCGACCGCCCAGGCCAGGCCCTGGTTGATCCAGGCCTCGATCGGCAAGGAACCGTCCTGGAGCTGCTGCAGCAGGCTCGCATCGGGCCCGGCAGCGGCCGGCAGGTCGAGCCAGGCCTGGGCGGCGGCATCGTCGGGCACGGCGGCCATCGCCTGCCAGGGATCGAGCGGCGGCTCGGTGGGTATGAGGTCGGCGGGGGGCGCGAGCTCGAGCGCGGGCGCCAGGTCGACCGGTGTGGCGTTGTCGTTCATCGGGGACGATTCCTTCGCATCAATGAGGGGCGGCCGCAGCCTCGATCGGCGGCGTGTCGCGGTCGAGGAACTTCAGGAGCGTGGTCTTGCTGATCGCGCCGCAGAAGCGGCCGTCGCCGGCCAGCACCGGCAGGCCGCAGGGCGCCTGCGCCACCTGGCCGAACAGGCCGGCCACCGGCGCGTCCGCGGCCAGGAGCGGCAGGCCGGGCAGGAAGGCATGCTGCAGGCCCAGCGGGCCGACATGGCCATCGAGCGCCGCGCGCAGGGTATCGGCCGACACCGTGCCCAGATAGCGCTTGGACGGGCTGACCACATAGGCGAACTCGCGGTCCTGGTCCTCCAGCAGTTTCAGCGCGGCACGCGCGCCGCGGTCGCTGTGCTCGGAGACCACGGTCAGCGGCTGGCGCGCGATGTCCGCTGCCTTGAACACCGCGGCGGCGTCGACGCCGCGCACGAAGCTGCGCACGAAGTCGTCGGCCGGCTGGCGCAGGATCTCGTCGGGCGTGCCGACCTGGACCACGCGGCCATCCTTCATGATCGCGATGCGGTCGCCGATGCGCATCGCCTCGTCCAGGTCATGCGAGATGAAGACGATGGTGCGGCGCCGCACCTGCTGCAGGCGCAGCAACTCGGACTGCATCTCGGTGCGGATGATCGGGTCCAGCGCCGAGAAGGCCTCGTCCATCAGCAGGATCGCCGGGTCCGCGGCCAGCGCACGCGCCAGGCCGACGCGCTGCTGCATGCCGCCCGAAAGCTCGTCGGGATACTTGTCGCCCCAGCCCGCCAGGCCCACCTGGGCCAGGGCTTCGTCGGCCTGCCGCAGGCGCTGCGCTCGGCCGACGCCGGCCAGCTCCAGGCCGAAGGCGGTGTTGTCGCGCACCGTCATGTGCGGCATCAGCGCGAAGGACTGGAACACCATGCTGATGTCCTTGCGGCGCAGCGCGCGCAGCTTCGCATCCGAATGGCCGTTGATGTCCTCGCCCTCGATCACGATGCGGCCGGCGCTGGGCTCGATCAGCCGGTTCAGCAGCCGCACCAGGGTCGACTTGCCCGAACCCGACAGGCCCATGATGACGAAGATCTCGCCGGCCTGGATCTCGAAGCTGGCGTCGAACACGCCGATCGACTGGCCGGTGCGCGCCAGGATCTCCTGCTTCGTGAGCCCCTGCCGGACCAGCGCCAGGGCCTGCTCCGGGCGGTCGCCGAAGACCTTGAAGACATGGTCGATGAGTATTCCTTGGGCCATGAACCCAGCTCCTTTCCTTCATGCAGCGATGAATGGGCGCCGTCCGGCAAGACGGCGGCGACCACGCCACCGACCCTCGGGGAGCGCGCGGGAACTGCGGGCAGGCAGCGGCACCGGCGGGCCTCAAGGGCTGCCGATGGGCACCGAAGACGTCGAGCTGGCGAAACCAGTACCCAGCGGCGGCTTCATCGCGGATCGGCGGGCCTGGTCGAGGGGCGCCGCCCGGAGAAGCCTGGCGTGGCAATGGGGCCGGAAAGGTCCGGCCGGAGATGCCGGGCGGGGCCCGGCGGGTGACGCTGCGCCGCGATGGGACGCGAGTGGTCCGCAAGTAGCGCAGGGCGATCAAATAACTTATTGATCGTCTTGTGATGCCAGATGATAACTTTCAAGCATGATTTGGTCAAGCCGGCGCCGGGCCGGCCGCCATTCAGGGCTTCTGTCGGCTGCAGCAGTCCAGGTAGTCGTCCCAGGTCGAATCCTGGACCTCCAGGCCGTCGAGGGAATGCGAGAGCTGTCGCCCCTGGGCCAGGCTGCGCAGCAACTGCTGGCTGCGCGCCATGATGCCGTAGGCGGGCAAGGTCTCATCGGGGCCATGGCCCGGCCGCGCAGGGGCCGGAACGTCGGAGCGTCGGACTTGCTGCATGCTGCTCTCCCTGATGCAGACCAGTCTCGCCCAGCTCGCGCCGAATGTCCATCAAATCGGGGACACCACGAGGGATGATGCCCGGCTCAGCGTAGCCAGACCCTGATGTCGGGCCAGCCCATCAGCCGGAACAGGTAGTAGTTGACCGCCGCCTCGGCCGGGTCGTCGGCATAGAACACGATCTGGGCATAGCGCGGCACGCCGGCGCGCTCGATGCGCTGCCACAGCTCGCCGGCGGTCTTCGGCTGGCCCTCGGCGGTCAGCAGCTCGGCATAGGGCAGATGCAAGACCTGACCTTCGGGCGCGGCCGCGGGCAGCGCCCGGCCGGAGGCGACGAAGACCGGCGGGTACTCACCGCGCGCCGCGCGCGCATCGGCCAGCAGCGGATCGGGCCGCGAGCGCTCGGCCAGCGGCGCCGCCTCGTAGCGGGCCGCCGGCACCGCCATATCGCGCAGGCCGCGCCGCGCGCCGACGCGGGTCGGCTCCTTGGTCAGTTCGAAACCCTTGAGGCCCCAGTCGTCCACCGACTCGGTCAGCAGCGAGACCTTCTGGCCCAGCTGCTCGAAGGCCAGGAAGGCCAGCGCCGCGTCCGGCGTCACGCCGCTGTCGCTCATCAGCACCACCTCATGGGCCGGCTGCACGCCGGCGGGCCCCAGCAGCGCGGCCAGCTCGGCCGGCCGGCCCAGCAGCTCGCGCAGGCGCGCGGCCGGCAGGTTCAGCGCGAAGGGCGGATGGCCCTGCGCATAGGCGCCGGGCTCGCGCACATCGACGATGTTCAGCCGCGCCGCATCGAAGGCGCGCAGCATCGCGCCGTTCCAGCCGTTCACCCAGCCGGCCTCGCGCCGCAGCTGTGGCTCGCCATAGGTCCAGTAGGGCAGCCCGCGGTCGTCGCGCAGCCATTCATGCTGCGACTCCAGGTACAGCTTGACCTGCGGATAGCCGGCCAGCACATGCAGCGCGAACCAGGGCACGGCGGCCGCGACGCCGCCGCCGCAATGGCTGTGCACCACCTGCTCGGGCCGCACGCCCAGATGCCGCGCCATGCGCCGGATCTCGGCGCTGGACTTGAAGGTCTTGTCCTCGTTGAAGAAGTCGCGGCCGGGCATCAGCACCGCATGCGGCACATGGCCGGGACGGTCGAAGAAGCGCTGCGCACCATAGTGATAGGCCGGCTCCAGCCCCTCGACCAGCACCTGGCGGCCGCGGTCGCCGGTGGCGGCCAGGAACTCCGGCAGGCGGCTGCGCTGCTCCTCGCGCGGCGTGGCGCTGGGCGTGAAGTCGCCGGGCGCCGGGGCCGGCGTCGGCTCGGTACTGACCGCGCCGCCGGCGGCGCGCCAGCGGTGCAGACCACCGTCCAGGATCGCCAGCGCCTCGGCCGGCATGCCGTGGTAGTAGAGGTCGTAGAACAGGCGCGGCGCCATCATGTCGCCGCCCTGGTCGTAGATCACGATGCGGCGCCCCGCGCCGACGCCCCAGGAGCGGATGCGCTGCGCCATCTCGGCGCGCGAGGGCTCGCGCACGCCATAGCTGTACAGGTCCACGCTGACCGCGCCCGGGATATGGCCGGCGCGATGGGCGCTGGTGGACGAGGCGTCCAGCAGCAGCACCTGCTCGCGATGCGCCTGCAGCCAGGCCACATCGACCAGGCGCTCGCGTCCGTCCGCGGCCCGGCTCGCGAACGCCATCAGACTCATCAGGCCGCAGAGCAGGATGCGGCGCCAGGATGTCAGGCTCATCGGACTCTCCTCGTTGGGATCGGCGCGCCACTGTGTTCCCCGAACGAGCCCGACGGCGAGCGGCAGCTGACGAACCGACAGAAACAAGGGCCCGGCCACGGTCCCGCACGATGGGCCGCGGCGGCACTTCCCCTGCTCCGGTTTTCATGCTTAAACTTAGCCAATCAGGAAACTATTGGAGACCGCATGAGCCTGGTGCTGCATTACCACCCGCTGTCCTCCTTCTGCTGGAAGGCATTGATTGCGCTGTATGAGAAGGGCCTGACCTTCGAGCCGCGCCTGGTGAACCTGGGCGATGCCGACGAGCGCGCGCAGCTGGCGGCCCGCTGGCCGCTGCTGAAGATCCCGTTGCTGGAAGCCGGCGGGCGCACCATTCCCGAGACCACGATCCAGATCGAGTATCTGGAGCAGTTGCATCCCGAGGCGCCGGCACTGCTGGCCGGCGATGCCGAGCAGCGGCTGGAGATCCGCCTGTGCGACCGGCTGTTCGACCTCTATGTGATGCAGCCGATGCAGCGCCATGTCGCGCAATGGCTGCGGCCCGAGGCCGAGCGCGATGCCTTGACCCTGGCGGCCACCCGGGCCGAGCTGCGCCAGGCCTACGGCATGCTGGAGCAGCGCCTGGCCGGCCGCGCCTGGGCCACCGGCGAACGTTTCTCGCTGGCCGACTGCGCCGCTGCCCCGGCCCTGTTTTACGCGGTGATCGTCGAGCCGCTGCCGGCCGATGCCCCCGTGCTGGCGGCCTATCTGGAGCGCCTGCTGGCGCGGCCCTCGGTGCAGCGCGTGCTGGACGAGGCCCGCCCCTATTTCCATCTCTACCCGTTGCGCCATGCCCTCCCCGCACGCTATCGCCCCGCCTGAGGCCCGGCTGGACCGCCTGTTCGTCGCGCTGGCCGACGGCAACCGGCGCGGCATGGTCGACCGGCTCAGCGCCGGGCCGGCCTCGGTGTCCGAGCTGGCCAAACCGCTGGGCATCGCCCTGCCCTCGGCGCTGAAGCATCTGGCCCTGCTGGAGGCCGGCGGCATCGTCTGCTCCGAGAAAAGCGGCCGGGTGCGCACCTACCGCATCGCGCCCGAGGCCTTCGGCGCGCTGGAGGACTGGGTCGCGCAGCGCAAGACGCAATGGCAGCGCCAGTTCGACCGGCTGGAGGCCTATCTGAGAGACACGCAGGAGGAAGACCAGGAATGACGACGCTGACCGACCCGACCCCACGCAGCGCCCGGCACACCAGCTTCGTGCTGGAGCGGCCGCTGCCGGCCACGCCGGCGCGGGTGTTCCGCGCCTGGGCCGACCCCGAGGCCAAGCGGCGCTGGTCCGACTGCCATGCCGGGAACGGCAGCCTGGACTACCGCGTGGACTTCCGCGTCGGCGGCCGCGAGTCCTACCGGGCCCGGCTGCCCGACGGCCGGCTGCTGGAGATCGAGAAGGTGTTCCTGGAGATCCTGCCGGCGGCGCGCATCCTGTTCGCCTACACGATGGTGGCCGACGGCCGCTCGCTGTCGGCCTCGCTGGTCACGGTCGAGTTCGAGGAGGCCGCGCCAGCCGGCACCCTGTTGCGCCTGACCGAGCAACTGGCCTATCTGGACGGCCACGAGGATCTCGAGATGCGCCGCCGCGGCACCGCGGAGGGACTGGACCGGCTGCTGCTGGAAGTGGCCGACGCCGCACCCACCGGCTGAGCACCGGCCCGCGGCCTCAGTGCAGGGCCAGGTTCAGCTGGTCGACGACCTCGGCCCAGTCGGCATCCTGGCGCAGCTCATCGCGCAGCAGCTGCGCCTGCGCCGGCGTCCAGAAGCTGGCCTCGGCCACCGGCGTGCCCGGCGGCAGGGGTCCATGCGAGCGGATGAATTGCCGGATCTCAGCCTCGCTCGACGGCAGGCCGAGTTGCTCGAACAGCTCGGAGAAACGGTGGAACATGGCTTCCATCTGCGGGCTCCCGGTCGGACGACGATGAAGGCCAAGCGTAGCGCATCGGCCGCCCGGCTCAGAAGTGGATCAGCAGCTTGCCCACCAGTTTCCCCTCGGCCAGCAGCGCGAAGGCCTCGCCATGCTCGGACCAGCCGAACTCGCGCGCGATGACCGGCTCGACGCGGTGCGCCTCCAGCGCCCGGTTCAGCGCCTCGAAATCGCGCCGCGAGCCGACCGTGTGCCCCAGCAGCCGCGCGCGCTTGGCGATGAACAGGCTCTTGATGTCCAGCGCGATTTCCGCCCCGCCCAGGTAGCCGACCATCGCGATGCTGCCGTTGACCGCCAGCGCCCGGGCCGACTGGGCGAAGCTGGCGCGCCCGCCGACCTCGACGACCAGATCCGCGCCGCGCCCGCCGGTCAGGACCAGGGCCTGCTCGCCCCAGTCGGAATGGCGGCCGCGGTCGATGCACAGATCGGCGCCCAGCGCCGCGGCGCGCGCCGCCCGCGTGGCATCGGCGGCCACCACCAGGGTCTGCAGGCCGAACAGCGGCGCCAGCTGCAGCACGAACAGCGACACGCCGCCCAGCCCCTGGACCAGCACCCGCTGGCCGGGTCGCAGCCCGGCCTCGTCCAGCACCCGCCAGGCCGTCAGCGCGGCAATCGGCAGGCAGGCCGCGGCCGCACCCAGATGGCGCGGCACCCGCACCAGCTCGCGCTCCGGCAGCGCCACATACTCCCGGTACATGCCGTCGCGCCCGGCGCCCAGTTGGCCGGCGAAGAAGCGCGGCTCAAAGGCGCCGTCCTGCCAGTCGGGAAAGAACAGCGGCGATACCCGCTCACCAACGGCGAACGCCGTGGCCCCCTGCCCCAGCGCCACCACCTCGCCCACCGCGTCCGACACCGGGATCAACGGCAGGCTCACCGGCATCGCATAGCGGCCGTTCACGATCTCCAGGTCGCGGTGGTTCAGCGCCACCGCCTGCAGCCGCACCAGCACCTCGCCCGGGCCGGGCTCCGGCATCGGCAGGCGGACCTCGCGCAGGCCATCCGGGCCGAACTGCTGCAGCTGCAGCGCTCTCATCGTCGTCATGGTCGTCGTCGTCATTCGCTTCCTTGCTTGTCGCTCGAGCGGCCAGTGTTGACCCCGCCCGCTGCGTCCACAAGCCGCCTGGCGGATACTGATCGTTTCCCCAAGGAAACAAAACTCATGGCATCGGACCCGACCCTGGCGCTGCATGAACGCATGGCGGCGCTAGCCGTTTTCGCCAGCGTGGTCGAGGCCGGCAGCCTGACCGCGGCGGCCGAGCGGCTGGCGCTCAGCAAGTCCGCCGTTAGCAAGCAGCTGACGCAGCTGGAACAGGCCTTGGGCGTGCAGCTGCTGCGGCGCACGACGCGCCGGCTGGGTCTGACCGATGCCGGTCAGGCCTTCTTCGAGCGCGCCGCCGGCGCCACGGCGCTATGCCGCGAGGCCCATGCCACGGTGGCCGAGCTGGCCCGGCGGCCGCAGGGGCTGCTGCGCATCAGTGCCCCGGTGGCCTGGGGCAAGCAGGTGCTGGCACCGCTGCTGCCGGCCTTCCTGGACGCTCACCCGGGTCTGCGCCTGCGTCTGCACCTGAGCGACCGGCCGGTGGAGCTGACCGACGAGGGCTACGAGCTGGCGATCCGTCAGGCCCGCGTGCTGCCCGAGGGCCTGGTGGCGCGCCGGCTCGGCCGCATCGACTACCTGCTGTGCGCGGCACCCGCGCTGCGCCTGCCGCCGGACGACCCGCAGGCGCTGCTGACCCTGGACTGCCTCAAGTACGGCGATGGCGACAGCGAGCGCCCCTGGCGCTTTTTGCACCCGGCCGACGGCCGGCGCATCGAGCTGCCGGTGCGGACCCGGCTGATGGTCAACAGCAGCGAGGTGCTGCTCGCCGCGGCGCTGGACGGGCTGGGCCCGGTCCTGCTGCCGCGGCACCTGGCGCAGTCGGCCCTGGACCAGGGGCGGCTGCGCCGACTGCTGCCCGGCTGGGAGGCCGAAGCGCCGGTGCCGGCCGAGCTCTGGGCCGTCTGGCATCCGGACCGCCACCGCGCGCCAAAACGCCGCGCCTTCGTCGATTTCCTGGCCGCGCGCCTGCCGGCGCCGGAGGCTTGGCCGAGCTCGGGTTAAAATTGCTTGCAAATCATGGGCTTAGGAATCCACCCGAGCCCTCTTTGCGCGCTCTTCTCACATGGAATATCCCGGCAATCTGTTCGTCGTCGCCGCGCCCAGCGGCGCCGGCAAGTCCAGTCTGGTCAAGGCTTTGCTGGAGCTGGACGCCAAGCTGGCGGTCTCGGTCTCGCACACCTCCCGCGGGCCGCGCGGCCAGGAGCAGCATGGCCGCGAATACTGGTTCATCAGCCCCGACGAGTTCCGCGCCAAGGTGGCGCATGGCGACTTCTTCGAATGGGCCGAGGTGCATGGCAACCTCTACGGCACCTCGCGCGCCGGCATCGAGAAACGCCTGGCCGATGGCGAGGACGTGGTGCTGGAGATCGATTTCCAGGGCGCGCTGCAGATCAAGCAGCTGTTCCCCCACGCGGTGCTGATCTTCATCCTGCCGCCCAGCTGGGAGGAACTGATGCAGCGCCTGAACCGCCGTGGCGACACCGCACCCGAGGTGATCGCCCAGCGCATGGCCAATGCCCGCGTTGAGGTGGCGCAGGCCCAGCATTTCGATTTCGTGGTGGTCAACGCGGTGTTCGACACCGCGGTTTTCGACCTGAAAACCATTGTCCACGCACAGCGGTTAAAATACGCCGCCCAGCGCCGCAACCGCTCCGCCGTGTTCCGCGCGCTCGATCTCCCCTGAACCACAAGACCTGGAAACCGCCATGGCCCGCATCACCGTCGAAGATTGCCTGACCAAGATCCCCAACCGCTTCCAGCTGGTTCTGGCCGCCACCTACCGCGCCCGCATGCTGAGCCAGGGCCACACGCCCAAGATCGAAAGCAAGAACAAGCCCGGTGTGACCGCGCTGCGCGAGATCGCCGCCGGCGAAGTCGGCGTCGAGATGCTGCGCAAGGTGCCGGTCTAAGCCGCACCCGCCCCCACTCGGGCGCCCGGGCCGCAAGGCCTCGGCGCCCGTTGTCGTTTTAGGGAACGCCGGGCTTGGCCTCATGCCCGACGCAGGGGCAGCGATCGGTTAAATTCCAAGCATGGGTCTCCGATCATTTGCCGCCTCCCTGCCCGCCGCCCTGTCCGGCCTGTCCGGGGGGCTGCCCAGCCTGCGCACCCCGCCCGCCGCCGAGCCCAGCCCGGCCGAGGCGGCCTCGTTCGACGCGCTGGTGCATCGCCTGGCCTATCTGCCCAAGGCCGACATCAAGCGCATCCGCGAGGCCTACAAGTTCGCCGACGAGGCCCATCTGGGTCAGATGCGCGCCAGCGGCGAGCCCTACATCACCCATCCGATCGCGGTGGCCGGCATCTGCGCCGAATGGCGCCTGGACGCCCAGGCCATCATGGCGGCGCTGATGCACGACTCGATGGAGGACTGCGGCGTCACCAAGGCCGAGCTGATCGAGCGCTTCGAGGCGCCGACCGCCGAGCTGGTCGACGGCCTGACCAAGCTGGACAAGCTGCAGTTCTCGACCCGCGAGGAATCGCAGGCAGAGTCCTTCCGCAAGATGCTGCTGGCGATGGCGCGCGACGTGCGCGTGATCCTGATCAAGCTGGCCGACCGTCTGCACAATATGCGCACGATGGGCGCGATGGCGCCGGACAAACGGCGCCGCATCGCACGCGAGACCCTGGACATCTATGCGCCGATCGCGCATCGCCTGGGTCTGAACCAGATCTACCGCGAGCTGCAGGAGCTCTCCTTCAGCTTCATCAACCCCTGGCGCCATGCCGCGCTGTCCAAGGCGATCGGCAAGGCGCGCGGCAACCGCCGCGACCTGGTCTCGCGCATCGAGCGCGACGTGGTCAAGGCCTTCACCGAGGCCGGCATCAAGGTGGAGATCCAGGGCCGCGAGAAGACCCTGTTCTCGATCTACAAGAAGATGAAGGACAAACACCTGAGCTTCGCGCAGGTGAGCGACATCTTCGGATTCCGCATCATCGTCGACGAGCTGCCCAGTTGCTATCTCTCGCTGGGCGTGCTGCACCAGCTCTACAAGCCGCAGCCGGGCCGCTTCAAGGACTACATCGCGATCCCCAAGCCCAACGGCTACCAGTCGCTGCACACCACCCTGGTCAGCCCGCTGGGCACGCCGGTGGAGTTCCAGATGCGCACCGAGACCATGCACCTGGTGGCCGAAAAGGGCGTGGCCGCGCATTGGATGTACAAGAGCAGCGCCCAGCATCCGAACGGCCAGGCCACCCAGCAGCTGGGCGCGCATTGGCTGCAGTCGCTGATCGACATCCAGGACGAGACGCGCGACGCCAACGAGTTCCTCGAACACGTCAAGATCGACCTGTTCCCCGACGCGGTCTACGTCTTCACGCCCAAGTCCAAGATCATGGCCCTGCCCAAGGGCGCGACGCCGGTGGACTTCGCCTACGCGATCCACTCCGACGTCGGCGACCATTGCGTGGCCGCGCAGATCAACGGCGAGCCGGTGCCGCTGCGCACCGAGCTGCGCAGCGGCGACGTGATCGAGATCGTCACCGCCGCCGGCGCGCGGCCGAACCCGGCCTGGCTCAGCTTCGTGCGCACCGGCCGCGCCCGCTCCAAGATCCGCCATTTCCTGAAGAACCTGGAGCAGGAAGAGTCGCGCGACCTGGGCGAGAAGATGCTGGCCCAGGCGCTGCGCGCGGAAGGCCTGGCCCTGCCCAGCCTGGACGACGACGAGCAGGCCGCCGCCCAGCTCTGGCAGCAGCTGGCGCGCTGGGCCGGCAACCGCCATGTCGACGAACTGCTGGTCGAGGTGGGCCTGGGGCGCAAGATCGCCTCCATCGTCGCAAAAAAACTGGCCCGCATGCTGGCCGAGCAGGGCCAGCGGCCGGACGCGGTGATGCTCAGCATGGGCCGCTTCGTCCACGACGATGCGCCGGCCCAGGGTCAGGTCATGCTGGACGGCAGCGAGGGCGCCTCGGTGCGCCTGGCCCCCTGCTGCCGCCCGATTCCCGGCGACGAGATCAAGGGCTATCTGGGCCGCGGCGAGGGCCTGGTGGTGCACACCACCGAATGCGCGGTCGGCCGGCGCCTGTTTCAGCGCGATGCCGAGCATTGGATCGCGGTCAGCTGGGCCGACGAGCTGAGCCGCAGCTTCGAGGCCGGCGTCTCCGTGCTGCTGAACAACGGCAAGGGCGTGCTGGCGCAGGTGGCGCAGGCCGTCAGCGCCGCCGAGGCCGACATCACCCATATCTCGATGAGCGACGAGTCGCAGCAGCGCGAAACGGCCGAGATGAGCCTGCTGCTGTCGGTGCGCGACCGGCTGCACCTGGCCGATGTGCTGCGCACCCTCAAGCGCAGCCCCTCCGTGCTGCGCGTCTGGCGCGTCAAGCCCCAGGCCTGAACCTGAGGCCCCTCGCCCGCGGGTACGCGGGCGATCCCCCGAGGGGATGCCGACGGCCATGGGGCAGCCCCAACAACCGTCGGCCGGAGTCGTTCTTGGGGCGGCCCGGCGAACGACTCAATCCGGCCGGCCGGGTGCCGGGTAGCTGACCTCCAGCACCTCCAAGCGCTCGACGCCGCCCGGCGTCATCAGCTGCACCTCGTCGCCCTCCCGCGCCTTCAGCAGCGCGCGCGCGATCGGCGAGATCCATGACACTTCGCCGGCCAGGCTGTCACTCTCGTCGATACCCTTGATCGTGATCGTGCGCTCCTCGCCACGGCTGTTGGCATAGGTGACGGTGGCGCCGAAGAAGATCTGGTCGCTGCCATGGTGGGCGCTCGGGTCGGCCACCTCGGCGATGTCCAGGCGCTTGGTCAGGAAGCGCAGGCGGCGGTCGATCTCGCGCAGGCGCTTCTTGCCGTAGAGGTAGTCGCCGTTCTCCGAGCGGTCGCCGTTCTTCGCGGCCCAGGAGACGATTTCGACGATCTTGGGCCGCTCCACATCCAGCAGCTCCATGAACTCGGCGCGCAGCCGCGCATAGCCCTGCGGCGTCATGTAGTTGCGCGTGCCCTGCGGCAGGGCCGGCAGGCCGATGTCCTCGTCGTCCTCGTCCTGCGTGCTTTCCTTGGTGAATGCCTTGCTCATGGCGTGTATTGTCTCGCCATCAAAAAGCCCCGAGGAGACAAGCATGATGGCGCCATCCGGCCCCCTGAGCGGACTGCGCGTGGTCGAGTTCGCCGGCATCGGGCCCGGGCCCTTCGCCGGCATGCTGCTGGCCGACATGGGGGCCGAGGTGGTCGTGATCGAGCGCCCCGCCGCGCTGCGCACCCTGGGCGCCGGCGAGGCGATGAACCGCGGCAAGCGCTCGATCTGCCTGGACCTGAAGCAGCCCGAGGCGCTGGCCGCGGTGCGCGCCCTGGTGCTGGGCGCCGATGCGCTGATCGAAGGCTACCGACCCGGCGTGATGGAGCGCCTGGGCCTGGGGCCGGCGGACTTCGAGGCCGCGCATCCGCGTCTGGTCTACGGCCGCGTCACCGGCTGGGGCCAGACCGGCCCGCTGGCGCAGGCGGCCGGCCATGACATCAACTATGTGGCGCTGACCGGCGCGCTGTCGATCGCGACGCGCGCGGGCACTCCGCCCAGCCTGCCGGCGACCCTGCTGGGCGACATAGCCGGCGGCGCGATGTTCCTGGCCTTCGGCGTGGTCTGCGCGCTGCTGGAGGCGCGGCGCTCGGGCCGCGGCCAGGTGGTCGACGCGGCGATGGTGGACGGCGTCTCCTGCCTGACGGCGCTGATCCATTCGCTGCGCGGCGGCGGGTTGTGGAGCGACGATCCGGCGCGCAACTTCTTCCTGCACCAGTCGCCCTTCTACGATTGTTTCGAATGCGCGGACGGCGGCCATCTGAGCCTGGGTGCGATCGAGCCGCCCTTCTACCGCGAGTTGCTGCAGCGACTCGGGCTGGAGGACGAGGATCCCGCCCGACAGTACCGCGCGCAGGACTGGCCACGCCTGCGCGAGCGCGTGGCCGCCCGGCTGCGCGAGAAGAACCGCGACGAATGGGCCGCGCTGCTGGAGGGCACGGACGCCTGCGCGGCGCCGGTGCTGAGCCTGGCCGAGGCGGCGGCACATCCGCATCAGCGTGCCCGCGGCAACTTCGTCGAGGTGGCGCCGGGTCAATGGCAGCCGGCGGCCGCGCCGCGCTTCTCGCGCACCCCGCCGCGCGCGCCGCAGGTGGGTCCGGCCGCCGGTGCGCACACGCGCGAACTGCTGGCCGAGCTGGGGCTGGAGGCCGGCGCGATCGAGCGCCTGGCCGGCACGGCTTGACAGAAAGCGAAGCCGGAAAAGACGAAGGGCCTGTGATCGCTCACAGGCCCTTGTCCGTTTCTTGTTATTTGGTGCGGCTGGCAGGATTCGAACCCACGACCCCTTGGTTCGTAGCCAAGTACTCTATCCAACTGAGCTACAGCCGCACGACTTAACTTTCACTTTCTACTTCGGTCACCGCCTCGTCGTGGTAAGGCATTGACCTGACTTTCTGAATCCCGAGAGCGTCTTGAATTTCTTCTCGACCCTCTCGATATTCTGGTGCGGCTGGCAGGATTCGAACCCACGACCCCTTGGTTCGTAGCCAAGTACTCTATCCAACTGAGCTACAGCCGCCGAAGCCTTGAACTATAGCACGGTTTTTATCGCCGGCGCAAGATTCTGCAGATTTTCATCAATGATCCACATCACTGCAGCGTGGCCGCGGCCTCGAAGCAGCGGCCACGGCGATCCAGATCACCGTCCTGATTCGCCAGCTCGGCCAGGCTGAGCCAGCTGCGACGGCGCGCGGCCACCGGCAGGCCGCGATCCTCGGCCGCCTGCTCCAGCATCAGCCGCGCCTTGCCCCACAGCTGGCGCTCGGCCAGCACATGGCCCAGCGCATAGGCCAGGTGCATGTCGCGCGGGAAGCGCTGCACCGCGGATTCGAGCCGCTGCAGCCATTCCGGGCCCAGGCCCGGCATCGCGACCACCAGGGCCTCGGCCAGCACCGCGCGCTCGTCGTTGCCCAGCTCGTCGACCTGCTCCCAGAACGGACGCAGCCAGCCGCGACCATCCTCCGGCGCGCCCAGGCCCGCCGCGCATTGGGCCGCACGCGCGGCGACGAACACATCGCGGCGGTCGGCGCTGTCGAGCTGCTGCCAGACCTGGCGCAGCTGATCGACATCGCGCGCGCCCTCCAGCGCCTCGAAGGCCAGCGAACGCAGCAGGCCCTGGGCCGCGACCTTGGAGAAGCCCTGGTGCTTGGCCAGCAGGCGCGCGGTGCGCAACGCCTCCAGCGGCTGCTTGGCCAGGCGCGCGGCCTGCAGCTTCAGGCGCAGCGCCTGGGTGCGGCGCGCGACGCCGGGACCCAGCTCGGCCAGCAACTCCAGCGCACGCTGCGCATCGCGGTCGTCCAGCGCCCATTCGGCCGCCAGCAGACGCGCGCCCTCTTCCGAGGCCTTGGCCTGCGGTTCGGTCTTCGCCAGCTCCAGCGCCAGGCGCAGCTGCTCGTCGCGGCGGCGCTTGTCCTGCAGCCGGTGCGCGCTCTGCGCGGCCAGCAGATGGCCCAGGGCCATGAAGGCCGCGTCCGGCTGCTCGCCGGTCTGCGCCTGGATGTTCAGCGCGCGCTGCACCGCCTTCTGCGCGCGGCCGTAGCGGGCGCCGAAGAACTCGGCCAGCGCCTCGCGCAGCGCCAGCTGGGCGGTGCGCTCGCGCTGCGCCAGCCGCCATTCGCGCGCGCGGCGCGGCAGGCTGGTCAGCGAGTTGAGCGTGTGGATGACGGTGACCAGCGCGAAGCAGCTGCCCACCAGCACCAGCAGGAACAGGTTCAGCGAGACGTCGAGCCGCCAGCCCTTCCAGTAGAAACTTGCCAGGCCGTCATTGCTGCCCAGGGTCAGGGCGGCGACGACGGCCGCCGCGAACAGCAGCACCAGCCAGATGATCGTGCGCATGCGCCGGCCCCTTCAGCGAGCGCCGGCCGCGGACAGGGCCGCCAGCGTGTCGTCCGGTCGCGGTACGCTGACCAGGCGCGCCTGGCCCAGCACCTGGCGCAGCAGCTCGTTGGCCGCCACCACCTTGCGCGAGCGGCCGTCGAAATAGCGCTCCAGCACCGCCTGGGTGTCGCGCAGATCGGCCTGCGCGGTGTCGAACTGGCGGCTCAGCAGGGCCAGCCGCGCGTTCAGCAGGCGCAGCTTCAGGTTCTCGCGCAGGAAGAAGGCTTGCTCCGGCGCCAGCAACATCGCCTCCGGATGGTCGATGCGCGTCACCCGCAGCAGCGACTTGGCCTCGGTCCAGACCTGGCCGCTCCAGTCCTGCCAGCGCTCGCGGGCCAGGCCCAGCCATTCGCTCATCATGCCCTCGGGCGCCGAGGCCGCCGCACCGGCCGGCGTGGCCGCGCGCTCGCGCCGCGCCGGGCGTGCGGCCGGGGCCTCGCCGGCCTTGTCCGCGCTGGCCAGCATCGGCAGTTCGTCGAGCAGGCGCACCACCTCGTCCAGGCGGATCGCCAGGGTCGAGACATCGACCACGCTGACCGCCTTGACCCGGTCCAGGTCGCGCGCCACCGCGCGGCGCACGCCCTCCAGGCGCGGCTGCTTGTAGCGCTGCAGGCGCTCGTCGGCCTGGCGCAGCGCCGCCACCAGCGGCTCGGCGCTGCCGGTGATGCTGCTCTGCTGCAGGGCCACGCGCAGCGAGGCCTCGATGTCGCCGATCACGTTCTCGTCACGCGAGCGCGACATCGACTGGATCAGCTCCTCCAGCTGGCCGCGCTGCAGCGAGACCTCGGCCAGGCGCGCCTCCAGCAGCGCGGTCTTGGCCGCGGTGTCGCGGGTCAGGTCTTGCGCCTGGCGCGCCAGCGCGCGGGCCTCGCTGGCCTCGCTCTGGCTGCCGGCCTGGCGCCGCACCAGTTCCTGTTCGAGTTCCTTCAGCCGCGTCTGGCCCTGCCAGGCCAGCCCGAGGGCGGCCACCGACAGCACGGCCAGCCCGGTGGCCAGGGCGGGCAGCCAGGGGGGCGTTTTGGGGCCGGCCGAGGTCTCGGGCGCAGCAGGGGGGGAGATGTTGTCGTCGCTCACGGTCGAAACGATTGTAGGGGTCGCTCAGAAGGCGCCGAAGGCCGCCGCGACGGCATCGGGCGCGGGTCGCGCCAAAACCACATGGGCCAGGCCCAGGGCCTCGGCGCGCGCGGCGATGCGGGCATGGGTGGCGATCGCCCGGCCCCGCGACCAGTCGGCGCCCGGCCCGGCCAGGGTCTCGAGATGGCCGACCGCCTCGGCGCTGCTGAACAGCCAGACATGGTCGTCCGGCCGCGCCAGCGCCGCGGCCAGCAGGGCCTGCCCGGCCGCATCCAGGTGCGGGCAGCGGCGTTGGTAGATGCCGAACTGGCGCACCAAAGCGCCGCGCTCGGCCAGGCGCTGGGCCAGCCAGTCGCGCCCGCCGGCGCCGCGCAGGATCAGGGCCTGTTGGCCCGTCCAGTCCTCGCCGGCCAGCAGCGGCCACAGATGCTCGGAGTCCAGGCTGGCGGCGTCCGGCGGCGGCTGCACGATCTGCGCCGGCGGCACGCCCGCCGCGGCCAGCGCCCGCGCGCTGCCGGGGCCGACGGTGGCCGCCAGGGTCTGCGCCGGCCAGGCCTGCCCGGCGGGCCGGGCGGCGAAGAAGGCCTCGACCGCGTTCGGGCTGACGAACATCGCCAGCCGCGTCCGGGGCAGCTCGGCCCAGGCCTGGGCGGCGGCCGCGCCGCCGTCCTCGGCCGGCGCGATCTCGATCAGCGGCAGGGCGCGGGCGGTCACACCCAGCGGGGCCAGGCGCTGCAGCCATTCGACCGCCTGGGCCTGCGGCCGGGTGACGAGCAGCGTCCGCGCGGCGCTCACCGTCAGGCCGGCGGCAGGTAGTCCCGCGCGCCGCGTTCGCGCAACAGGGCCGCGGCGCGTTCGCCCAGGGCGCGGGCCGCGGCCACGTCGGCCACCGCTGCGCTCAAGGCCGCCTTCAGCAGCGGCCGGCCATGCTCCTCGGCATGGCCCAGGGCCACATCCAGACTCAGCTCAGCGCCCTGCCAGCGGCCATGGGCGGCCAGCGGCATGCTGCAGCTGCCGCCCAGCGAGCGCGAGACCGCGCGCTCGGCCTCGGTCGCCAGCGCGGTCGGCAGATCGACCAGCGCGGCCAGCGCCGCCTTCAGTGCCAGCGCATCCTCGCGCAGCTCCAGGCCCAGCGCGCCCTGGCCGGCGCAGGGGATCATCTCCTCCACCGTGAAGCAGGCGCGGATGCGCTCGGCCAGGCCCAGGCGCTTCAGGCCGGCGGCGGCCAGCACGATCGCGTCGAACTGACCCTCGTCGAGCTTGCGCAGCCGCGTGTCCAGATTGCCGCGCACCGGCTCGATGCGCAGGTCCGGGCGCAGCGCCTTCAGCTGCACCACGCGGCGCAGGCTGGAGGTGCCGACCAGCGCGCCCTGCGGCAGCTCGGCCAGGTTCGCGTACTTGTTGGAGACGAAGGCGTCGCGCGGATCCTCGCGCTCCAGGATCGCCGCCAGCGCGAAGCCGGCCGGCAGCTCCATCGGCACATCCTTCAGCGAATGCACGGCCAGCTGCGCGCGGCCCTCCTCCAGTGCCGTCTCCAGCTCCTTCACGAACAGGCCCTTGCCGCCCACCTTGGACAGGGTGCGGTCCAGGATCTGGTCGCCGCGGGTGGTCATGCCCAGCAGTTCCACCGTCAGGCCGCGCGCCTCCAGCAGGGCCTTCACATGTTCGGCCTGCCACAGGGCCAGGCGGCTCTCGCGGGTGGCGATCACCACCGGCGTGCTCTTCAATGTTTCCGTCATGCCGGCATGCTAGCGCAGTGCGGCACTGCACAAGAAACTGCTACAGTCGGATTCCAGTAACTCCGTTACACCAAGCCCCCTCACATCGACCACCACGCCCTCAGCCCTGACGAGCCTGCCATGCCCGCACGACCCGCCGCCGCCACCCAGCCCAAGACGACGAAGAGCAGTAGCAAGACGAGCAAGACGACCGCCACCACCCGGACCCGCGCCCAGGACGACAAGAACCTGCCGCTGCGCGAGGACATCCGGCTGCTGGGCCGCATCCTGGGCGAGGTGATCCGCGAGCAGGAGGGCTGCGACGCCTATGAGCTGGTCGAACGCATCCGCAAGCTCTCGGTGGCCTTCCGCCTGAAGCGCGACACGCAGGCCGGCAAGACCTTCGACAAGCTACTGAAGAGCCTCTCGGGCGACCAGACGGTCAGCGTGATCCGCGCCTTCAGCTATTTCTCGCACCTGGCCAATATCGCCGAGGACCGCCACCATGTGCGCCGCCGCGAGGTGCACGACCGCAGCGGCAGCCTGCAGCCCGGCTCGCTGGCCTTCGCGCTGGAGCGCCTGCACGAGGCCGGCGTGCGCCCGGCCGAGATCGCCCGTACCCTGCAGCATGGCTTCATCTCGCCGGTGCTGACCGCGCACCCGACCGAGGTGCAGCGCAAGAGCATCCTGGACGCCGAGCGCGCGATCGCCGAGCTGGTCGAGCAGCGCGACGCGCTGCACACCGAGCGCGAGAAGCAGGCCAACGAGGCCCTGATCCGCGCCCGCGTCACCCAGCTGTGGCAGACGCGCATGCTGCGCTACTCCAAGCTGACCGTGGCGGACGAGATCGAGAACGCCCTCTCCTACTATCACGCGACCTTCCTGCGCCAGATCCCGCGCCTGTACACCGAGCTGGAACAGGCCCTGCCCGGCCATGAGATGAACAGCTTCCTGCGCATGGGCCACTGGATCGGCGGCGACCGCGACGGCAACCCCAATGTCACCGCCACCACCCTGCGCCATGCGCTGAAGCGCCAGAGCGAGGTGGCGCTACGCCATTACCTGACCGAACTGCACGAGCTGGGCGCCGAGCTGTCGATCTCGGCCCTCTTGGCCCAGGTCACGCCCGAGATGCAGGCACTGGCCGAGCGCAGCCCGGACCGCAACGAACACCGCCTGGACGAGCCCTACCGCCGCGCGCTGACCGGCATGTACGCGCGCCTGGCCGCCACCCTGACCGCGCTGACCGGCACCGAGGCGCTGCGCCATGCGGTGGCGCCGCAGGATCCCTATCGCGCGCCGGAGGAGCTGCTGGCCGATCTGCGCGTGATCGAGGCCTCGCTGAAGAGCCACCATGCCGAGGCCCTGATCGCGCCGCGCCTGGCGCCGCTGCTGCGCGCGATCCAGGTGTTCGGCTTCCACCTCGCCACCCTGGACCTGCGCCAGAGCTCGGACCAGCATGAGCTGGTGATCGCCGAGCTGCTGGCCACCGCGCGCATCGCGCCCGACTATGCGGCCCTGGATGAGACAGGGCGCCGCGAGCTGCTGCAGCGCCTGCTGTCCGACGCGCGCCCGCTGCGCGTCGTGGGCCATGCCTACAGCGAGCAGACCGAGGGCGAACTGGCCATCTTCGAGGCCGCGCGCGAGGCCCTGGCCCGCTTCGGCCGCGAGGCGCTGCGCCACTACATCATCTCGCACACCGAGAGCGTCAGCGACCTCTTGGAGGTGCTGCTGCTGCTGAAGGAGGTCGGCCTGGTGCGCGGCACCCTCGACGAAGGCCTGGCCACGAGCGACTTGATCGTCGTGCCGCTGTTCGAGACCATCGGCGATCTGCGCGAGGCGCCGGCCATCATGCGCGAGTTCTACGCGCTGCCGGGCATCCATGCGCTGGTGCAGCGCAGCGGCGGCGAGCAGGACATCATGCTGGGCTACTCCGACTCCAACAAGGACGGCGGCGTGTTCACCAGCTCCTGGGAGCTGTACCGCGCCGAGATCGCGCTGGTGGAACTCTTCGCCGAGCTCAAGAAGAAGAACGGCGCGATCACCCTGCGCCTGTTCCACGGCCGCGGCGGCACGGTCGGCCGCGGCGGCGGCCCCAGCTACCAGGCCATCCTGGCCCAGCCCCCGGGCACGGTGAACGGCCAGATCCGCCTGACCGAGCAGGGCGAGGTGATCGCCTCCAAGTACGCAAACCCCGAGATCGGCCGGCGCAACCTGGAGACCCTGGTCGCCGCCACCCTGGAAGCCACCCTGCTGCACCCGACCAAGAACGCGCCGCCGGCCTTCCTGGACGCGGCCCAGGCCCTGTCCGACGCCTGCTTCGGCGCCTACCGCGAGCTGGTCTACGACAGCAAGGGTTTCGCCGAGTATTTCTTCGCGGCGACGCCGATCCGCGAAATCGCCGAGCTGAACATCGGCTCGCGCCCCGCCTCGCGCAAGGCCACCCGCGCGATCGAGGACCTGCGCGCCATCCCCTGGGGCTTCAGCTGGGGCCAGGCCCGCGTCACCCTGCCGGGCTGGTGCGGTTTCGGCTCCGGCGTGCTGGCCTTCCTCGCTGGACCGGACGGAAAGGGCGAGCAGCGCGCGCAAAACCTGACCCTGCTGCGCCGCATGCTGAAGCAATGGCCCTTCTTCCAGACCCTGCTGTCCAACCTGGACATGGTGCTGGCCAAGACCGACCTGTCGATCGCGCAGCGCTATGTCGAGCTGGTCGAGGACAAGCGCCTGGGCAAGAAGATCTTCGCCGCGATCCAGGCCGAGTTCGAGCGCACCAGCGAGGCCCTGGCCCTGATCACCGGCGAGAAGCAGCGCCTGGCCGCCAACCCGGCGCTGGCCCGCTCGATCGAGCATCGCTTCCCCTACATCGACCCGCTGCACCATCTGCAGGTCGAGCTGATGCGGCGCTACCGCGCGGTGCCGGCCGACAAGCGCGCCGGCGATCCGGGCCTCGAGCGGGTGCAGCGCGGCATCCATCTGTCGATCAACGGCATCGCCGCCGGCTTGCGGAATACCGGTTGAGCCTGCCTCACTCCGGCTGGAAGCGCCCGTCGCGCAGCTCGTAGCGGCGGTGCTCCTCGCGAACCTGCGGCCGGGGGCATGCGCCCTCGTTGTAGCGCAGCACCAGTTCCAGGCGCGGCGCGTCCGCGGCGCGCGGCGCCAGCGGCAGCAACGCCGTGTGCTGCGGCGCGGTGCCTTCGGCGCCGCAGGCGGCGGGCTTGCCGGCGAAGCCCTCGTCCAGCACCAGCAGCAGGCGCTCGCCCTGTTGGAGCAGCAGCCGCTCGCGCCGCGACTCCAGGTTCTGGACCCGGTCGCGATAGCGGCTGCGCAGGCCCCAGCGGTCCAGGCCCAGGCCGATCAGCTGCAGATCCTCGGCCGCCGCGCCCGGCGCGCCCCACATCAGCAGCGGCGCGCGTGCCTGCACACGCCAACTACCCTCGAGGATATGCAGGCCCTGCGGCAGATCCCGCGCCAGCACCGCGGCACCGAGCGCCGGCGCGCAGCTGTCGCAGCGGTACTGCTCGCGCGGCCCCGGCGTCAGCTGGTAGACCAGCATCAGCTTGTCCGGCCCGCTCTCCTGGTAGGCGGCGCGGAAGACCTCGTGCACATGCAGCTGGGTGCCGCGCGGAAAGAAGGCCTGGTGCGCCGGCTCCGCGCCGACGCGCCACAGCGCGCCGCCGTAGACCGCACGGCGGGCCTCGGTCATGGTCGGCGGCTCGGGGGCGGCCGATACCCGCATCGGCCCCAGCAGCAGGGCCCAGGCCAGGAGCAGGAAGCAGAGCGGATTGCGATGCCGCATGGAGCCGGTATCCGGTAGGACTGCCGTTACACGGGAGGGTGCCTCGCTTGCGATTGACGCACGCGGCGGGTTCGCCTTCAATCCTGCCCCAGCAGCAAGGGGGCCGACAGGGGGTTTCCAGCAGGAAGCCGCCCGCGGCCGAATCGACGACGCGAAAGGAGATCGACCATGGCTTGGCTCGTTGCCCGGATGAAATGGATCATGCTCGCATCGGGTCTGCTGACCCTGACGATGCTGCAGGCCGCGATCGCGCCGGCTGCGGCCCTGCGGGCCCTGTTCGGCGAGGCCATCGAGGCCGGGCCGCTGGCCGAGATCGTGGTGCGCAACTGGGGCGCCCTGATCGCCCTGATCGGCGCGATGCTGGTCTACGGCGCGTTCCGGCCCCAGGTGCGCGGGCTGGTGCTGGTGGTCGCCGGCCTCAGCAAGCTGGTCTTCATCGCCCTGATGCTCGGCCTCGGTGGCCGCTACCTCGGCCATCAGGCGGGCCTCGCGATCGCGATCGATGCGCTGATGGTGTTGCTGTTCGCCGCCTATCTGCTGACCGGGCGCCGCGCCGTATAGTGTTCGCTCCACCCGTTGGAGCCCCGACTTGCCGACCCGCCATCTCCTCCTGATCGACCCGCAGAACGACTTCTGCGACATCCATGGCGCCAGCCTGCCGGTGGCCGGCGCGGGTGCCGACCTGCATCGCCTGGCCGCGCTGCTGCGCGACGAGGCGGCCGACATCGCCGCGCTGACGATCACGCTGGACACGCACCGGCGCCTGGACATCGCCCATCCGGGCTTCTGGCAGAAGACGGACGGCGGCACGGTCGCCCCCTTCACCCCGATCACCGCGGCCCAGCTGCGCGCCGGCGAATTCCGCCCGCGCGATGCCGCCGCCCTGCCCCGCACCCAGGCCTATCTGGAGGCGCTGGAGGCGCGCGGGCGCTACACCCTGATGGTCTGGCCGGTGCATTGCGAGCTGGGCAGCTGGGGCCACAACCTGCATGGCGAGCTGCAGACCGCGGCGGTCGCCTGGCAGCTGGAGCGGCAGCGCCATGCCGAGTTCGTGCTGAAGGGCATGAACCCCTGGACCGAGCATTACAGCGCGCTGCAGGCCGAGGTGCCCGACCCGGCCGATGCCGGCACCCAGCTGAACCATGCCCTGCTGCAGCGCCTGGACGACTGCGACGAGTTGTGGATCGCCGGCCAGGCCAGCAGCCATTGCGTCAAGGCCACGGTCGAGGACCTGGTCGAGCATCTGCCGAGCCGGCGCCTGGACAAGCTGGTGCTGATCCGCGACGGCATGAGCCCGGTGACCGGCTTCGAGCCGCAGGCCGAGGACTTCCTGGCCCGCATGCGCGCGCAAGGCCTGCGTATCGCGACCACGCGGGAGCTGTCCGCATGAGCCGGCCCGTGATCGGCAGCCTGCTGGAGACCGACCTCTACAAGTTCACGATGTGGCAGGCGATGCTGCACCGGCATCCGCAGACCCAGGCCGAATACGCCTTCTG
Source organism: Roseateles sp. DAIF2 (assembly GCF_015624425.1). Lineage (NCBI taxonomy): Bacteria > Pseudomonadati > Pseudomonadota > Betaproteobacteria > Burkholderiales > Sphaerotilaceae > Roseateles > Roseateles sp. DAIF2. Next base: position 3,996,234 of record NZ_CP049919.1, read on the forward strand.
GTGCCGCAACCAGCCGGCCTTCCCGCTGGCCGAGCTGCTGCCCGAGCTGGAGCGCGAGCTGGACCATCTGTGCTCGCTGCGCTTTGCCAAGGACGAGCTGGACTACCTGGCCTCCCTGCGCTTCATCAAGAGCGACTTCGTCGACTTCCTGCGCATCTTCCAGTTCCAGCGCGACTTCATCCGCGCCCGCTCGCTGCCGGACGGCCAGCTGGAGATCATAGCGCGCGGCCCGCAGGTCCATGTGATGGGCTTCGAGATCTTCGTGCTGGCCATCGTCAACGAGCTCTATTTCCGCCGCCTGGGGGGCGCCGATGCGGCGCTGGCCGAGGGCCGGCGCCGCCTGGACGAGAAGCTGGGCCAGCTGCGCGACGCGTTCGCCGACCAGGCCGCGCCGCGCCGCCATCCCTTCGAGTTCTTCGACTTCGGCCTGCGCCGGCGCTACAGCGGCGCCTGGCAGCGCGAGGTGATCGCACGCCTGGCGCGCGAGGCCCAGCCCTTCTTCAAAGGCACCTCCAACGTGCTGCTGGCGCGCGACCTGGGCCTGGTACCGATCGGCACAATGGCGCATGAGTACCTGCAGACCTTCCAGGCGCTGGACTCGGTGCGCCTGCGCGACCACCAGAAGGCCGCACTGGAGAGCTGGGTGCAGGAATACCGCGGCGACCTGGGCGTGGCGCTGACCGATGTGGTCGGCATGGACGCCTTCCTGGCTGACTTCGACCTCTATTTCGCCAAGCTGTTCGACGGTCTGCGCCATGACTCCGGCGATCCGGTCTGGTGGGGCGAGAAGGCGCTGGCGCATTACGCCAAGCTGCGCATCGACCCGCACACCAAACGCCTGGTGTTCTCCGACAGCCTGACCGTGCCCAAGGCGCTGGAGCTGTACCGCCATTTCGCCGACCGCACCCAGCTGGGCTTCGGCATCGGCACCCATATCTCCAACGACATGGGCCTGCGCACCCTGCACATCGTGATGAAGCTGACCCATGCCAACGGCCAGCCGGTCGCCAAGCTCTCCGACAGCCCGGGCAAGACCATGTGCGACGACGCGACCTTTTTGGCCTATCTGCGCCAGGTGTTCGGCGTCAAGGTGGCTTAGCGGCTCAAGTTCGGGCCCGGCCGGCCGATACCACCGTTAGCAGCAAGGGAGACCCGGCCATGGAAATCAGCAGCAGCAGCAATCTCGCCCTGATCAACAACCTGAACGCCTCGCAGCCGGGCTCGGCGCAGTCGAGCGCGCAGCTGATGGTGCTGAAGAAGGCGATCGACATGCAGGGCCAGGGCGCGCTGGAACTGCTGAACTCGGTGCCCGCCCAGCCGGCGCTGGCCACCAGCGGCCATCTGGGCACGCAACTGAACACCTACGCCTGAGTTCAGTTCAGCGCGGCGCCGAGGCTTCCGCCTCGCGCATGCGCGCCATCAGCCCGCGCCATTCCCCCTCGCGCCCCTGCTGGCGCACCCAGTCGTCCAGGCGCCGCAGCCCGCGGCAGCTGGTCAGTTCCTGCGGCGGCCCGGCCACATCGACCGCGCGGCGCTGCACCGCCTGCACCTGCGCGCGCGTCACCAGCATCTCGCGCGCCGGCAGCTGCAGGCGCTCGCCGATCACGACGCCGACATTGACCGCCATCAGGTCCCGCCCCTCGCTCATCAGCAGCCGCGCCAGCGCCGCGCAGGTCTGGCGCCGGTTCGCATCGCGCAGGGCCGCGCTGTCGCAGGCGCGCGCGGCCGCGCCGGCCGCGCCGAAATGCATCGCGGAAGCCTCCTCGCCGAACAGCTGCATCAGCAAAAAGCCGCGCGTGCCCGACGCCGCATCCGCAGGCAGGCGCTCCTGCACGCCGCCGACATAGTCGCCCAGGCCGCTGTCCACCCGTGCGGCCCGCGCCGCCTGGTACAGCGCCTCCTCGGCGGCGGAGGTCTCGCCGCGCCGCTGCGCCTCCATCAGCAGCTCCAGCCAGGGCGAGGCATTGCGCGGGTCCAGTTGGGCCCAGCGCCGCAGGTTCAGCTGGGCGCAGGCCCCGTCGGCCACGGCCATGCCGCCGCGCTGGCATTGGCGCCAGGCCAGGGCGTAGACGCGCGGATCCTCGCTGCGGCGCGCCAGCTGGGCCGCGCCGGCGCGGTCGTCCTGCAGCAGCAGGCCCAGCAGGCGCGAGAACTCGTCGCCGCGGCCGGCCAGCTCGCGCCCGGTGCGGCGCTGCAGCGCCTGCACCTGCTGCTCCAGCTGCAGCTCCCAGGCCGCCTTGCTGCGGTTCGCCAGCTCTTCCAGGCTGGCGCCGATCGGCAGCTCCGGCGCGAGCACGCGGCCGAAGCCGCAGATCTCGATGCGCCCGTCCGGCAACAAGCCCGGCGCCGCGGCGGGCTCTGGAAGGGCCACCGCGGCCGCGGCGCCCACACTCGCCCCCACCGGCAGCGACATCGCCGCGCTGCCCAGGGTGATGGCGCCGGCCGGCGCCCTCCGGTCGGTCGGCTCGAGAGACCGACCTTGGAGCCACCAGGCCACCATGGCCGCGGCCGCCAGCGCCGCCGCGCCGATCCTGGCCCAGCGGCGTCGCTCGGTCATCAGCCCCGGCCGCCGGCCGCCAGCGCCTCGCGCACCGCCGCGATCTGCCGGCGCGAGACCGACAGCCATTCGTCGACGAAGGCGATGCGCACCGCCCAGCCGGGCTCCGCCAGGCTGCCGAAGCCGGTGGCCTCGCCCTCGTCCTCCTCGCCATGGCGCTCCAGCTCGCGCACCGCATCGCGCGCCACCAGGGCATTGCGATGCACGCGCAGGAAACGCGGCATCAGGCGCGGCTCTAGCTCCGCGAGGCTGCCGTCCATCACATGGCTATGGGTGGCGGTGCGCAGGGTCAGGTATTTCTGTTCGGCCTTGATGTAGAGCACCTCGGCCAGCGGGATGCGCAGCAGCCGGCCGCGATCGTTGATGGTGATGACCTCGCCGCCGGGGCCGGCCTCGGGCGCGGCGACGGCGCGGCCGGCCTGGGCCGCGGCCCGCTCGGCCAGGCGCTCGGCCACCCGGGCCAGCGCGGCCTGCAGGCGCTCGCGCCGCACCGGCTTGGTCAGGTAGTCGGTCGCATCCAGCTCGAAGGCGCGCAGCGCATGCTCGGCATGGGCGGTGACGAAGACCACGGCCGGCCGGACCGCCTTCTCGCGCAGCGCGTCGGCCAGCTGCAGGCCGTCGGGCCCGGGCATCTGCACATCCAGCAGCACCAGGTCGCAGCCATGGTCGCGCAGCCAGGCCTGCGCCTGCGAGGCCGAACCGGCCTCGGCCAGCACCTCGGCGCGCGGCTCGGTGCAGGCCTCCAGCAGGCCGCGCAGGCGCAGCCGCGCCAGCGGCTCGTCATCGACCAGCAGGACCTTCAGGGCGGGCGTGGTGTGCATAGGCGCAAATCAAGAGGGATGAACTCAGCGGGGCAGGACGATGCGGACCGTGAACTGCTGCGGCTCGGTGGTCACCTCGAAACGCGCGGCCACATCATGCATCAGCGACAGGCGCTGGCGCACATTGCGCAGCGCCAGACCATGGCCGCGCTGCTGCGAGGGCGCGCCGACGCTGTTGCGCACCAGGATCTCTACCTCGGCGCCCTGGGCGCGGGTCGCGATCTCCAGCTCGCCGCCGGTCTCGTTGGGCTCGACGCCGTGGCGCACCGCGTTCTCCACCAGCGGCTGCAGCAGCAGCGGCGGCACCCGGGCCGCGGCCGCCGCCGGATCGAGGGTCCAGCGCACGCGCAGGCGCTCGCCATGGCGGATCTGCTCGATGCCCAGGTAGCGGCGCGCCAGCTCGACCTCCGCATCCAGGCTCACCACCGTGTCCGCATCCGCCAGCGCGCCGCGGAACAGCTCGCTGAGGTCCTCCAGCACCCCTTCCGCGCGCAGCGGGTCGACGCGCACCAGGGCCATCGCGGTGTTCAGGGTGTTGAACAGGAAATGCGGCCGGATGCGCGACTGCAGCTCAACCAGCCGCGCCAGCGCGTCGGCCGGCCGGTGCGCTCGCTCGCGCAGCTTCAGCCAGTACAGCAGCATCGCGGCGCAGGCGCCGCCGGCCAGCGCGACGCTGACGAGCCGGAAGCCGCCGCTGGGCTCCTCGCTGGCCAGGGTCAGCAGCTGCCAGCCCAGCGAGGCGCACAGCGCCCCCAGGCTCAGCACCGCCGCCCATTGCCAGGGCTCGCGCCAGCGCGCGAGCTGGTGGCGCAGGCCGCACAGCAGCAGGAGCCACAGCAGCACGCCGGTCAGGGTGACCACGGTGCCGCTGCTCATCCAGGCCGTCCATTGCGTGAAGCCTGGCGCGGCCAGCGCCAGGCCCAGGCCCAGCAGCAGCTGCACGCCCAGCACCGCGCGCAGCACCAGGCCGACATGGCAGACGTCGAACACCCGCCCGGCATCGAACAGCCGCGACCCGGGCACGGCCAGGTCCGGCTGCGCCGGCAGCGGCGCCAGGCCCAGCACGCCGCTGAGGTTGCTGCTGTCGGCCCAGTCGTGCCGCTTGGTCTGCGAGTTGTTGTTGCTGGCTCGTCCCGCCATGGTTCCCGGTCGGCAGATAAAATCCTTGCTCCGCCATTGTCGCTTCACCGCAGCCGCCGCGTCATGCGGGCCTGCCCTGCCTGCCCACCCATGTCCTCAGCCTCCGACAACCAACTCGCCAACAAAGCCCAAGCCTGGTCCGCGCTGTTCTCCGAGCCGATGAGCGACCTGGTCAAGCGCTACACCGCCAGCGTGTTCTTCGACAAGCGCCTGTGGAAGGCCGACATCCAGGGCAGCCTGGCTCATGCCGAGATGCTGAACGCCCAGGGCATCCTGGGTGCCGAGGACCTGGCCGCGATCCAACGGGGCATGGCCCAGATCAAGGGCGAGATCGAGGCCGGCAGCTTCGAGTGGAAGCTGGATCTGGAGGATGTGCACCTGAACATCGAGGCGCGCCTGACCGAGCTGGTCGGCATCGCCGGCAAGCGACTGCACACCGGCCGCAGCCGCAACGACCAGGTCGCGACCGATGTGCGCCTGTGGCTGCGCGACGAGATCGACGAGCTGACCCAGCTGCTGTCCGCGCTGCAGCTGGCCCTGGTCGAGGTGGCGGAGAAGAACGCCGAGGTGATCCTGCCCGGCTTCACGCACCTGCAGGTGGCCCAGCCGGTGGCCTTCGGCCATCACCTCTTGGCCTATGTTGAGATGTTCGCGCGCGATGCCGAGCGCTTAGGTGATGCGCGCCGCCGCGTCAACCGCCTGCCGCTGGGCGCGGCCGCGCTGGCCGGCACCAGCTATCCGCTGGACCGCGAAAGAGTCGCCAAGACCCTGGGCATGGAGGGCGTCTGCCAGAACAGCCTGGACGCCGTCTCGGACCGCGACTTCGCGATCGAGTTCAGCGCCGCCGCGGCCCTGGTGATGGTGCACATCTCGCGCCTGAGCGAGGAGCTGATCCTGTGGATGAGCCAGAGCTTCGGCTTCATCGACCTGGCGGACCGCTTCTGCACCGGCTCCTCGATCATGCCGCAGAAGAAGAACCCCGACGTGCCCGAGCTGGCGCGCGGCAAGACCGGCCGCGTGGTCGGCCACCTGATGGGCCTGATCACCCTGATGAAGGGCCAGCCCCTGGCCTACAACAAGGACAACCAGGAGGACAAGGAGCCCCTGTTCGACACGGTCGACACCCTGAAGGACACCCTGCGCATCTTCGCCGAGATGATGGGCGGCCTGACGGTCAAGCCCGAGGCGATGGAGCGCGCCGCGCTGAAGGGCTATGCCACCGCCACCGACCTGGCCGACTACCTGGTCAAGAAGGGCCTGGCCTTCCGCGATGCGCACGAGATCGTGGCCCATGCGGTCAAGACCGCGATCCAGCAGGGCGTGGACCTGTCGCAGCTGCCGCTGGCCGAACTGCAGAAGTTCGACGCCCGCATCGACGCCGACGTGTTCGAGCTGCTGAGCCTGCGCGGCTCGCTGAACGCCCGCAACATCCTGGGCGGCACCGCGCCGGCCCAGGTGCGCGCGCAGGTGGCGCGCCACAAGGCCCGGCTGGGCGGATGACCCACCCCCTACGCGCTGCGCGCGCCCCCTCAAGGGGGCGGTGCCGGCCGACCGGCCAAGCCGGATCGGCGGCACCCGCGCGGTGAAATCCGCCTCACGCGATGCCAAGGCTCTTCTCATCTTGAGCATCTTGATCCAGCACAAGACCGGTGCCGCGCGCACCGGCCAGACTCGCGCCTCATGAGCACCACCCCCCTGACCTGGAGCGACAAGCTCGTCCTGAAGCAGCCGCAGCTGGACCACACGCATGAGGAGTTCGTCGCGCTGCTGAACGCCTACGGCGCCGCGCTGGCGAGCGGGGCGGATGCGCTGCCGGCCTTCCGCGAGCTGCTGGCCCATACCGAGGCCCATTTCGCGATGGAGGAGGCCTGGATGGCCGCCACCGGCTTCGCCCCGGTGAACTGCCACAGCAGCCAGCATGCGATGGTGCTGAACGTGATGCGCGAGGTGGTGCGCCATGCCACCGAGCTGAACGACCGCGAGCCGATGTCCATCGTGCTGGGCGAGCTCAGCCAATGGTTCCCGGCCCATGCCGAGATGATGGACGCGGCCCTGGTATATCACATGGAGCAGGTCGGCTTCGACCCCGCCTCCGGCCAATGCCGCGACGGCGCCAGCGCACCGGCCGGCGGCCAGCATGCCGGCGGCTGCGGCTCGGCGTCCTGCACGCCCGCCCCGTCCGCCTGAGACGGGCGCCGCCCAGACCCAACAGCAAGGGCCGCCGCAGCGGCCCTTGTCCTTTCTGCCTCGCCTCCTCCTCAGCGGCGCATCAGCCGACCTGCAGGTTCTTGTCCTGCGGCGCGATGCCGTCCGGATTCGCGCTCAGGCAGGCGCCGTAGAGATCGGCCGCCGCATAGGCCTTGGGCGAGGCCACATGGTGATAGCGGCCAAAGAAGAAGCCGATGCCCAGCTTGCCCTCGCTGACCTGGCCCTCGATCTGGAAGGCCGGGAACAGATGCGTCTGCTGCGTGAACACCGGCAGCGCCAGATAGACCAGCTCCAGCTTGTCGATCTGGATCTTGTGGCCCGCGGCGCTGTACTTCTCCAGCTGCGGATCGGTCAGCAGGCCCACGCCCAGCGCCTCCTCCACCGTGCCGGGCAGCTGCAGCTTCTGCTCGCGCCCCAGCGGCCGCCAGGCGTGGAAGATGCCGGCGTAGCGCCCGCCCTCCTCCGGCTCGACGAAGGCCAGGGTCTTGGCGCCGGCGCCGCGCACCGGCAGGCCCGCCACCGCGTAGTGAAAGCGCACCGAGGCCTGGCCCGCGCCATGGGCGATCTCGCGCCCCTTGGCGTCGAGCTGGGCCACCTGGTCCAGCTGCACCGATTCCGAGGCCAGCTCCTTGCCCAGCAGGCCCAGCGGCTCCAACAGCTCGCGGGTGCGGCCCAGCAGCTTGCGGCCGGCCTCGGGGCTCAGCGCCAGGCGCTGGTGCTCGTCGCTGCCCTTGACCAGGCCGTCCCATTGGCGCAGCTCCTCCTTGGCGCCGCGGCCGGCGGTCGCATCGCGCGCCCACAGGCCGCCGCTGGCGCGGAAATGGGTGATGTCGCCGCGCTCGCTGGCCAGCACCAGGCCATGGTCGAACTCCACCTCGCGCAGGCTGCCGAGCTTCAGGCGCTCGGCCAGCCGGCCGATCGCGGCGCGGCGGGTCTCGCCCAGGTCCGGCGCCTGCAGCGCATGCACCGGCAGGGTCTTGGGCAGTTCGGGCAGCTTGGCCTTGAAGCCGAGTGCATTCAGTCTGACTGTCATGATGTGCTCCTTCCCCGCTCAGCAAGAACCATGGGCGGTCCAGAACGAGCGATTGCTGACCGGATCGATCGGCTCGTCGCTGCCCAGGCGCTCGTTGTAGGTGTCGGCACCCGGCGCGGTGGCGCGCAGATAGGCCCATTCCACGTTCGAGCCCTCGACCGCCACATTGGCCAGCTTCCAGGCCTCACGCAGGGTGTAGTGCGGCATGAAGGGCAGCACCTCGTGCAGATAGGCCGCGTACATCGCGAAGTACTGGCCGCGCGGATTCTGCCCGCCGCCGCTGTAGGAGCTGTTGTGGAAGCCGAACATATAGTGCAGGCGCGCGAAGGCACCGCTCCAGCGGCCCACCGAATTGCTGGGCGTGTGCTCCAGCAGCTTGCAGGCATGGGTGGCGAAGATCTCCAGATCGGTCTTGCCGAAGCGCACCGTGTCCGAGGTCGAGACCGAGCCGTCCGAGACCGAGAAGGCGTTCGGGTTGCCATGCGAGGACATCATCACCGCATCGACCTGGTCGATCTTCTCGGTGTAGGACGCCGTCTCGACGAAGTCCTTTTCCAGCACCGCCGCGTCGCCGTGGTCCTGGGTCCAGTTGAAGCCGGACAGGGGGTTGAGGGTGGACGCAAAACCCTGCGCCTCGATGCGACGGCCGTCGATGCCGTCCTTGATCCACCATGAGCCAAGATTTCTGGCCATAGGTCCTCCTTGGGCGATTCCGTGATGAACAACATGCCATCGGGCTGCCCGCCGGAATCGGGAACAGGACGCATCGGCCGCGACGGCGCTGGCCCATCGCGCTTTCCGCTCTCGTCGCGGCACCCTGGGCCGGTGATGCCGAGCCAGGGTTATAGGTCTGGCCCCGCCGGCCCCCTACCCCTATCCGTAGGGGGCGCGAGCGCGCCGCGGGCTGCTGACAAGCGGTGTCGGCGCATCGCGCGACAATGCGGACGCGATGGCCGCCGCCTCATCCCCTTCCTCGTCAGCTTCCTCGTCCTCCTCCGCCGTCCCGGAGCGCCTGATCGCGCATCTGGACATGGACGCGTTCTATGCCTCGGTGGAGCTGCTGCGCTATCCGGAGCTGAAGGGCCTGCCGGTCGTGATCGGCGGCCGGCGCGAGCATGCGCCGCGCCTGCGCGAGGACGGCACGCGCGAGTTCGCCAAGCTGCGCCACTACACCGGCCGCGGCGTCGCCACCACCTCCACCTATGCGGCACGCGACCTCGGCGTGTTTTCGGCGATGGGCCTGATGAAGGCCGCGCTGCGCGCGCCGGACGCGATCCTGCTGCCGACCGACTTCGAACGCTACCGCCATTACTCGCGCCTGTTCAAGGCCGCGGTGGCCGAGATCGCGCCGGTGATCGAGGACCGCGGCATCGACGAGATCTACATCGACCTCAGCGAGGTGCCCGGCGTGCGGGAGCCGGTCGGCCACGACCCGCTGGGCGGCGTGCGCGCGGTGGCGCGCGAGATCAAGAACTCGGTGGCCCGCGCCACCGGCCTGAGCTGCTCGATCGGCGTCACGCCCAACAAGCTGCTGTCCAAGATCGCCTCCGAGCTGGACAAGCCCGACGGCCTGACCCTGCTGACCCGCGAGGACATCCCGACCCGCATCTGGCCGCTGGCGGTGCGCAAGATCAACGGCATCGGCCCCAAGGCCGCCGCCAAGCTGATTGCGCTGGGCATCGAGACCGTCGGCCAGATCGCCGCGGCCGAACCGCTGTGGCTGATCGAGAACTTCGGCAAGAGCTACGGCGCCTGGCTGCATGAGGCCTCGCATGGCCGCGACAACCGCCCGGTCGTCACCCACAGCGAGCCGGTGTCGATCAGCCGCGAGACCACCTTCGAGCGCGACCTGCATGCGGTGCATGACAAGGCCGAGCTCGGCGCGATCTTCACGAGGCTGTGCGAGCAGCTGGCCGGCGACTTGGCGCGCAAGGGCTACGAGGGCCGCACCATCGGCATCAAGCTGCGCTTCGAGGGCTTCGTCACCGTCACCCGCGACCTGACGCTGGACCTGCCGATCGCCGATGCCGCCGCGATCCGCCGCGCCGCGGGCAGCTGCCTGAAGCGGGTGGACCTGAGCCGTCGGCTGCGGCTGCTGGGCGTGCGGATCGGCAACCTGAACCATCCGGGCGAGCGCGTGAACGCACGCCCGGCCCGCCGGGTCGGCGCCGGCCAGGCGGCGAGCAGCGCGAAGGACGAGCCGAAGATGGAAAGCCTGGACTTGTTCTGACGCGGGGACCGCCGAGTGAATCAGCCCTCGCCGCCTTGCTGCATCATCTTCTCGAAGCGGCTGCGCATTTCCTCGGGCGTGATGTCTTCCTTCTTGCTGGCCAGCAGCCAGACATGGCCGAAGGGATCGGTCAGCGTGCCGCGGCGATCACCGTCGAACTGGTCCGCCACGGCCATGGTTTCCTTGCCGCCGGCGGCGACGGCCTGGGCAAAGACCGCATCGACATCCTCCACATAGAGCAGCAGGGAAACGGGCGAACCGCCCAGGGTCTGCGGGCTGCGATAGCCCATGTCGGGAAACTCATCCGCGAGCATCACCGGCGAGGCACCGATGCGCAGTTCCGCATGCATGACCTTCCCGCTCGGGTCGGCCAGGCGCACGAACTCCGTCGCACCGAACGCCCGCTGGTAGAACTCGATGGCACGCGCCGCATCGCTGACGATGAGGTAGGGCGTGGCGACGCGGTAGGCCTCCGGGATAGCTTGGCTGGTAGACATGATGCTAGGTTCCTCCCTGGACATGAAATGACGGCTTCGCGGGTTCGGACGGTCCGACGCCCGCGATGCCAAGGCTGCAGGCGCGAGGCCTGCAGGGTTGCAACTGCCGGGCAGCCATCATGGATCCGACTTCGGTTCGCCGCCACCTTGGCGGCCCAGGCATCCCCCATCTTCTGCGCGGCAGTCGCACCACTGGTCATGCAAGCCTCAGCGCATTAAACGCAGGGGCGCTCAGGGACCGTCGCAAGAGGTTTCCTGGATGCCGCAGATCCGGTCAAGCCAGACGCGGAAACGGCCTTTTCGAACATCGGCACGCACCGCGGGCGCCGTGATCAGCAGCGACCGAAGGCCGGCGGAAAACCGGGCCTCCTCGTATTCGACCTGGGCCCAGTCACCCCGGCAGTCGACAAGCCGACCAGCTGCTATGGCCGCGTCACCATCGAAAAGCAGATCATCCTTCAGCCGGACGGCCTCGGGCGCGCTCGCTACCGGGCCGGTCCGGCCGATGTTGGCCTGCGACTTCACGACCAGCTTTCGACCGCTGACCCAGCCCTCACCCTGATAGGTGGGCCGCGGCGGTTGACCGGTCAGCATGTCGTCGTCGACCGCATCGCGGATCTTGAACCATCCCTTGGCACTTGCAGTAACGCTGACACGGGCACGAACCCGCAGCCCCGACCGATCCGACCAAACCGGTGGCAGAGTCCCTAGCACCTTCGCAGAGGCCGACGGCGCCGCACGCACATTGAGTCCGGCGGGATCTGTTTCCTCGACGAAAGCGGTGAACTGACAGCTCGACGGCTCCGGAGGCCGGCCATCGGACGCCTGGGTCGCTCCAGCAAGGGCTGCGAATGTCAGCGCTAACAGAACGCGCATGGCAAGGAAGTTCCGTTCATTGGCCATCGATCAACACGTAGAAGAAGGAAGGGTTGTGGCCGACCGCGGAAAGGAAACTCCCGTAGAGGTTTTTCGGAATCGTCTGGCAGCCGGCAGACCACGTATTCACGACCGGCGCATTGTCTGCTCCGCCCCAATGGATGTACATCGTCCGGCCAACGCCCTTTGCATCAATGCGTGAAGGGTCATCGAGCAGAAAACGGCCGTCGCCATTGGTGTCGCGTTCGACGGTCTGATCCTCAGTGGAGCGAAATGCCCGCGCCCCTAGAAAGCCCAACGGTTTTTCGTTGAAGAAGTAGGTACCGGCGCGCAAACGCCCGGCATCGCGCAGGGCATCGGCATTGACATCCACGCCGGCAATGTTGTCTGCCCCGCGGAAGGCGACGCCCTTGTAGCGCTCGTCCAATGGCTTGCCGGCCTTGAGCAGGGCACGGTGTGCATATTGCGCCGAAGGTTCCGTATTGCCGGCAAACACGCACACGCTGCCGCGGCGGCGCCAACCGTTCAGCACCACGATGTGGTCGTCATAAGCACCACGTCCCTTGTTGATCAAGGTCGACGTGTCATGACGCAGACCGAGCACCAGCAGACGCCCCTGGAGCAAGGCACGGGAAGCCGCGCTGGAACCACGCTGCCGAACCAGGCTCGTGCAGTACTGGTAGGCCGCGCGCTGCGACAGGAATGGCAGTCGGGGCAACAACGGCCGCCGGTGCTGGTCCGCGACCCAGCGGTGCAGCAAGGCCGTGCCGTCGAGCGTGCCATTGAGCGCGGCACGACCGGACCAATCCAAGCGGGCATCGGCGAGGCGATGCGCGGCCTCGGTCATCGGCGCGGCCAGGTGAGCGAGGGACGCAGACCATCGTTGCAGCGCTCCGACAGGATCCTTCTTCGCGTCCGCTGTGAAGATGGCGGCAAGTTGTTCCAGATCGGGATCGACGAGGATCTGTTCGGTGCTCATGGGTTGAACTCAAGCTATCGACCGCAGGCCGGTAGCGGGCATTCTGAGCAGACCACGGTGGACGCGCATTGGCCGAAGGTCACGCGAGGCCCCACAAGGATCGAGGCTGCGCGCGGGGGCGCTTACTCCAACTGCATGGCCGCATTTGCCAGAGAAAGCTTGTTCGGTTCAAGCATCGGCCAGAGCGATAGGCTCAACGACCTCGGTTGGAACAGTCACCGGGCGATGGGTTCAACCACTGCTGTCGACAGCACAACCAAATCCGGTTGCCAGAATCTGGGCGTCGCGTTTCAGCCCTTGCAGGCTTCTAGTGGATCTTGAAGATCAGATACCTGGCGGTCTCCACGAGATAAATCTCTGCGAAATTTCCCAAGACAGTCTTCGACCTCACTTCGCTGAGCCAGCGTTCAATGATGGCGTCGTCCTCTAGCGTCACCTCGCCCGCTACGGCTACCAGGAGGATGCGAACGTCGGAATACGACTTGGTGTGCTTCGTCCTTATCGCGTCGATGATCGGCTGAGGAAATGTCTCGATCTGCCGACACTCCTCCAGCCGCATCTCCGCATTCATTCGGCCATCTGCGATCGCATGCCGCACCTTGTGCGCGTCTTCAGCAAGAGCCTGAACGACCTCAAGAGTGCATTCAACCCGCCGTCCTTCAACCTCGTATGAGACCTTCGCGTCAAAGCCATGGGCTTCCCCTCCTAACTTGAGGATGCCATCAAGTGGAACCGCTTTGCGACGCAGGTAAGCACGGATAGGAACATGCTCCTCGCGCACGGCCTTGTCGCTCCGTTGCCTGTGCTTCAAGGCATCCACGAACCTCTGCAGGTCGTTGGCAAGCCGTTCCGAGTAAGCACCGAATTGGTCGAGAAACTCCTGAACTGTCACGATTCGCTTTCGTTCGACGTCCTAGCGACAGATTCATCGCTACGGCAGGCAAAGTGACAGGCCGTCACCAACTCGAAGAGTGACTATCGCAACTGGCCGAGAACGGCGAAACGCAACCAGTCCCGATACACCCTGCTCGCTCATGCCAACGCCTGCTCGAAATCCCCGATCAGATCCTGCGCCTCCTCCAGCCCGACCGAGAGCCGAATCATGCCGTCGGCGATGCCCATCTCGGCGCGCACCGCAGCGCCGGCTTCCCAGAAGATGGTGGGCGCGACCGGGATGATCAGGCTTCGAGTGTCGCCCAGGCCGGTGGCCTTGACCGGCAGGCGCAGGCGGTCGAGCACCGCGACCAGGCTCGCGGGATCGCGCAGCTCGAAGCTCAGCAGCCAGGACGAGGCCTTGAACAGCCGGCCGGCCAGTTCATGCTGCGGGTGGGACTTCAGGCCCGGGTAGAACACCGCGCCGATCTTCGGGTGCGCCTGCAGCCAGCGCGCCAGGGTCAGCGCGGTGGCGCTGCTGCGCTGCACGCGCAGCGCCAGGGTCTCGGCGCCGACGCTGATGCGGTGCGCGGCGTCCGAGGCCAGGGTGCCGCCCATGTCGCGCAGGCCCTTCTTACGGATCTGCTGCAGCCCCCATTGGCGTGCATCGCCCTTGCGGTAGGCCGGGAAGATGTTCGGATAGCTCGACCAGTCGAACAGGCCGGTGTCGGTGACCGCGCCGCCCAGCGCGTCGCCATGGCCGGCGATGGTCTTGGTCAGCGAGTTGATCACCAGGCTGGCGCCGACGCTGCGCGGCTGGAACAGGGCCGGCGAGGTGATGGTGTTGTCGACCACATAGACGATGCCGCGCGCGCGGCACAGCGCGCCAATCGCCTCCAGGTCCGGCACCTGGGTGCCGGGGTTGGCGATGGTCTCGACGAAGACCAGCCGCGTCTCGGGCCGCAGCGCGGCTTCGACCGCGGCGGCCGAGCCGGCGTCGACCTTGCTGACCGCGATGCCCAGGCCCTCCAGGCTGTCCAGCAGGCTGTTGGTATTGCCGAACACATAGCGGCTGGAGACGATATGGTCGCCGGCGCGCAGCAGGGTCAGCAGGGTGGCGGTGATCGCGGCCATGCCGGTGGCGAAGCTGATCGTGCCCAGGCCCTGCTCCAGCGCGGTGATCTTGGCCTCCAGCGCCGCGGTGGTCGGCGTGCCCTGGCGCGCGTAGTTGAAGCCGCCCTTCAGGCTGCCCTGGAACACGCCGATCAGGTCCTCGACCCGCTCGAAGCCGTATTGCACCGAGGTATGGATCGGCTTGTGGATGCCGCCATGCTCGACGCCGGCGCGGCGGTCGGCATGCAGGGTGTCGGTGCTGAGCCGTGAGGCCTGGCGGATCGGGGCCTCCTGGCTGCGGTCCTGGTCGTCGTTCGGGGTCGTTGTCGTCATCGTGGCAGGATAGCAGCCGGTCAGCACCTCAAGGTCACCCATGAAAACCGCCATCTTCAGCGCCCGCCGATACGACCAGGCCTTGCTCGCCCGGGCCAACCAGGCCGCCGGCCATGAGCTGCTGTTCATCCAGGACCGGCTGAGCGCGGAGACCGCGCGCCTGGCCGATGGCTGCCCGGCCGTCTGCGTGTTCGTCAACGACCGGGTCGATGCCGAGGTGCTGCGACTGCTGGCCCGCCAGGGCACGCGCCTGGTCGCGACCCGCTCGACCGGCTACAACCATGTGGATGCGGCCGCGGCGCGCGAGCTGGGCATCGAGGTGGTGCGCGTGACCGACTACTCGCCGCATTCGGTGGCCGAGTTCGCGGTGGGCCTGCTGCTGGCGGTGAACCGCAAGATCGCGCGCGCCAGCATGCGCACCCGCGAGGGCAACTTCGAGCTTGAGGGCCTGATGGGCTTCGACCTGCATGGCAAGACGGTCGGCGTGATCGGCACCGGCAAGATCGGCCTGATCTTCGCCCGCATCCTGCGCGGCTTCGGCTGCGAGCTGCTGGGCCATGACCCGCAGCGCGCCCCGTCCTTCGAGCAGCTGGGCGGGCGCTATGTCGACGACATGCCGGCGCTGATGGGCGACTGCGACGTGGTCTCGCTGCACTGCCCGCTGAACGCGGCGACCCACCATATCGTCAACGCCGACTCGCTGGCCCGGATCAAGCGCGGCGCCATCCTGGTCAACACCAGCCGCGGCGGCCTGGTCGACACCGAGGCGGCCACCGCGGCGCTGAAGAGCGGCCAGCTCGGCGGCCTGGCGATCGATGTCTACGAGCAGGAGGCCAGCCTGTTCTTCCAGGACCTGTCCTCCACCGTCATCACCGACGACGTGATCCAGCGCCTGGTCTCCTTCCCGAACGTGATCCTCACCGGCCACCAGGCCTTCTTCACGGTCGAGGCGATCGGCCAGATCATGGCCACCACGATCGAGAGCCTCACGGCCTTCGAGCAGGGCCGGCCCCTGCAGCACCGAATCCCGACAAACTGAGCACGCCGCTCAGCGCCGCGTCGGCAGGCTCCACAGCCAGGCCGCCACGCCGGCGCAGCAGGCCGCCGGCAGCCAGCACCAGGCCAGCGGCAGCTTGTAGCCGGCCCACAGTGAGCTGGCCGCCATCATCACGCTGGCGATCTGCTTGGCGCGCAGCGGCACCGCGCGGGTGGCGCGCCAGTCGCGGATCATCGGCCCCAGACGCGGGTGGTTCAGCAGCCAGGCCTCGCAGCGCGCGCTGCCCTTGGAGAAGCAGAAGGCCGCCAGCAGCACGAAGGGCGTGGTGGGCAGCAGCGGCAGGAAGATGCCGATCACGCCCAGCAGCAGGCTCGCGAACCCCGCCAGCAGCCAGAGCAGGCGCAGCAGCGACTGGGTCATCGGCGGGTCCTGCGGCATGCTGCTTTTTCCATCGTCGGCAGTGTATACAGTGCGGGCATGAACGGTTCGACGCCCTCGCCCCTGCTGCCGCCCGGCCTGCGCCTGCCCTCGATCGACGCGCTGCTGGCCTTCGAGGCCGCGGCGCGCCTGGCCAGCCTGGAGCGCGCGGCCGAGGAGCTGCACATCAGCGCCAGCGCGGTCGGCAAGCGCATCGCCGGGCTGGAGGAGCTGCTGGGCGCGCCGCTGCTGACGCGCTCGGCCAAGCCGCTGGCGCTGACCGCGGCCGGCAAGGAATACCTGCAGCAGATCGGGGGCGTGCTGGCCGCGCTGGCGGCGATGCCGCAGCACCGCCGCGCCGCGCAGACCCGGCCGCGGCTGCGCATCAGCTGCCCGCCGACCTTCGCGCGCCAGATCCTGGTGCCGGCCCTGCCGGACTTCGGCGCCCGGCATCCGGAGATCGAACTGGAACTGGTGCTGAGCATCCCCTTCCTGGACGAGCGCGCGCCGGAGGCCGAGCTGGAGATCCGCAACCAGGCGCTCGAGCAGGAGGGCCAGGTCTTGCTGCACGACCGGGTCACGCCGATGGCCGCACCCGCCCTGCTGCAGCGCCTGCCGCCGCTGGACCGGCCGGCCGCGCTGCGTGCCGCGCCGCTGCTGCGCACGCCGCTGCAGCCCTGGGCGCCCTGGCTGCGCCAGGCCGGGCTGGACTGGCCGGAGCCGGACCGGGGCACGCGCTTCGTCGACCTGGGCCTGACCCTGGAGGCTGCGGCCTGCGGCCAGGGCGTGGCGCTGGCGCGGCCCAGCCTGGCCCTGCCCTATCTGCGGCGCGGCGATCTGCGCCTGCTGTTCCCCGGCCTGGGCGTGCCGGCGGCCCAACCCTACGGCCTGCTGCAGCATGACGACGGCGCGCCGGCCGAGGCCTTCGCGGCCTGGCTGTTCGCGCATTGCCGCGCGCTGGAGGAAGAAGTTTCCGCCCTGGCCTGAAGAACTTTCCGCCACGCCCGGCGACCCCGCCGCTAGCATGGCCGCCATCGACCCTCAGGAGCCCGAGTCCATGCCCGTGATCACCAATATCGAAGACCTGCGCGTGCTGGCCAAGCGGCGCGTGCCGCGCATGTTCTACGACTATGCCGATTCGGGCAGTTGGACCGAGAGCACCTACCGCGCCAACGAGAGCGATTTCCAGCGCATCAAGCTGCGCCAGCGCGTCGCGGTGAACATGGAGAACCGCAGCACCGCGGCGGCGATGGTCGGCGTCGACGTGAAGATGCCGGTGGCGATCGCGCCGACCGGGCTCACCGGCATGCAGCATGCCGACGGCGAGATCCTGGCGGCGCAGGCGGCCGAGGCCTTCGGCATCCCCTTCACCCTGTCGACGATGAGCATCTGCTCGATCGAGGATGTCGCGGCCCACACCACCCGGCCCTTCTGGTTCCAGCTCTATGTGATGCGTGACCGGGATTTCATCGAGCGCCTGATCGACCGCGCCAAGGCCGCCAACTGCGGCGCCCTGGTTCTGACCCTGGACCTGCAGATCCTCGGCCAGCGCCACAAGGACCTGAAGAACGGCCTCTCCGCACCGCCCAAGCTGACCCTGCCGAACCTGATCAATATGGCGACCAAGCCGCGCTGGTGCCTAGGCATGCTGGGCACCTCGCGGCGCCAGTTCGGCAATATCGTCGGCCATGTGAAGGGCGTCGAGAACATGGGCTCGCTGTCCGAATGGACCGCCAAGCAGTTCGACCCGCAGCTGAACTGGGGCGATGTGGAATGGATCAAGAAGCGCTGGGGCGGCAAGCTGATCCTGAAGGGCATCCAGGATGTCGAGGATGCGCGGCTCGCGGCCGATTCCGGCGCCGATGCGCTGATCGTCAGCAACCACGGCGGCCGCCAGCTCGACGGCGCCGAGTCCAGCATCCATGCGCTGCCGCGCATCGTCGAGGCGGTCGGCTCGGCGATCGAGGTGCATATGGACGGCGGCGTGCGCTCCGGCCAGGACGTGCTGAAGGCCTGGGCCCTGGGCGCCAAGGGCTGCTATATCGGCCGCTCGATGCTGTACGGCCTGGGCGCCATGGGCCGCGAGGGCGTGGCCAAGGCGCTGGAGATCATCCACAAGGAACTGGACCTGACAATGGCCTTCTGCGGCCACACGCAATTGCGCAATGTCGACCGCAGCATCCTGCTGCCGGGCACCTTCCCGACCTGAGGCTCAGGCCGCGGCCGGCGGCATCGCCGGCTTGGCGCGCAAGACCTGGATCTCGAAGCGGTAGCGGTCGGCGCGATACAGGCTCTTGGCGTACTCGACGATCTCGCCGCTGGCGCTGACCGACAGGCGCTCGATCAGCAGCGAGGGCGAATACGGCGGCACGTCCAGCGCCTGGGCCTCCTCCTCGCTCAGCACGGTGGCCTGGATCTGCTGGCTGGCCGAGCGGATCTGCAGGCCGAACTGGCGCTCCAGCAGCTCGTACAGCGAGCCGCGTGCCAGGTCTTGCGGCTCCAGGCCCGGCAGCAGGGCCTGGCTCAGGTAGACGGTCTCCAGCGCCATCGGCTCGCCATTGGCCATGCGCAGGCGCTTGAGCTCCAGCACCGGCGAGCCGGGCACGATCTTCAGGCGCTGGGCCAGCTTGGCGCCGGCCGCGATGCGGCGGCTGGACAGCAGCTCGCTGGACGGGGTCAGGCCGCGCTCCTGCATCTCCTCGGAGAAGGACAGCAGCTGCGGCTGCTTCAGCACCGGCTGGCCGGAGACGAAGGTGCCGGCGCCCTGCTTGCGCTCCAGCAGGCCTTCTACTTCCAGCTCGCGCAGGGTGCGGCGCAGGGTCTCGCGCGCCACCTCGAAACGCTCGCTGAGCTCGCGTTCCGGCGGCAGGCGTCCGCCCTCGCCATTGGCCTCGATCATGGCCAGCAGCTGCTGCTTGAGCTGCTGGCGCTTGTGGATTCGGTCTGTCGCCATCGTGGGGCGGCATCATAGCCGCAGCCGCGTGGTTCGCAGACCTCTTCTAGACCAATCTCAGGCCGCGGCGGGCGCCGGCAGCTTGGCGACCAGGGTCAGGATGTCGTAGCTGGCGACCAGCTCGCCGCGCTGGTTCATCACCTGCACATCCCAGGCCACCACGCCCTGCGGCGGCTGGTCCGGGCGGTTGCCGCGGTCGATGCGGCGTTTGCAGGTCAGGCGCGCCTGGATGGTGTCGCCGATCGCCACCGGATTGACGAAGCGCAGCGTATCCAGACCATAGTTGGCCAGCACCGGCCCCGGCGCCGGCGAGACGAACAGGCCGGCCGCCGCGCTCAGCACGAAGTAGCCATGCGCGATGCGCTGGCCGAACTGCGTGTCCTTGGCCGCGATCTCGTCGAAATGCATGTAGAAGAAATCGCCCGAGATGCCGCCGAAGTTGACGATGTCGGCCTCGCTGACGGTGCGGCGATGCGTCAGCAGCGAGTCGCCGATCTGGATCTCCTCGAAATGCTTGCGGAAGGGATGGATTGCATCCTCCTGCACCTTGCCACCGCGCTGGTATTCGCCGGTGATCGCGGTCAGCATCGTCGGCGAGCCCTGCACCGCGCAGCGCTGCAGGTAATGCTTGACCGCACGGATGCCGCCCAGTTCCTCGCCGCCGCCGGCGCGGCCCGGGCCGCCATGCTTGAGCGCGGGCATCGGCGAGCCATGGCCGGTGCTTTCCTTGGCCGCGTCGCGGTCCAGCACCAGCAGGCGGCCGTGGAAGGCGGCCGCGTGATAGACCGCCTCGGCGGCGAGCGCCGGGGTCTTGGTGACGACCGAGCCGACCAGGCTGCCGCGGCCCTTGGCGGCCAGCGCCAGCGCCTGGTCGAAGTCCTCGTAGGGCATCAGGGTCGAGACCGGGCCGAAGGCCTCCAGCTCATGCACCGCTTCGTTCGTGAAGGCGTCGCGGCACAGCAGCAGGGTCGGCGCGAAGAAGGCGCCCTCGGCCACGCCCTCGCCCAGCGGCGCGAAGCCGTCGCGCGCGCCGAACACGGTCTCGTTGCCGGCGCTCAAGGCCGCCAGGCGCGCGGCCACGTCGGCCTGCTGTTCCTTGGAGGCCAGCGCGCCCATGCGCACGCCCTCGATCGCCGGATCGCCGACCTTGATCTTCGCCAGGCGTTCGCGCAGCATGCTCGCCACCGCGTCGATATGGCGCGCCGGCACGATGGCACGGCGGATGGCCGTGCATTTCTGGCCGGCCTTGGCACTCATCTCACGCGCCACTTCCTTGACGAAGAGCTCGAACTCGGGATCGCCCGCTTCGACGTCCGGCGCCAGGATCGCGCAGTTCAGGCTATCGGCCTCGGCATTGAAGGGGATGCTGCGCGCGATGATGTTCTTGTTGACCTTCAGCATCGCCGCGGTGTCGGCCGAGCCGGTGAAGGTCACCACATCGGTCTCGCTCAGGCGGTCCAGCAGGTCGCCCGAGCTGCCCACCACCAGCTGCAGCGCGCCGGCGGGCAGCAGGCCCGACTCATGCATCAGCCGCACGCAGGCCTCGGCCACATAGCTGGTGGCGGTGGCCGGCTTGACGATGCAGGGCATGCCCGCCAGGAAGCTGGGCGCGAACTTCTCCAGCATGCCCCACATCGGGAAATTGAAGGCGTTGATGTGCACCGCGACGCCCCGCTTGGGCACCAGCACATGGGAGCCGAGGAACTGGCCCTCGCGGCCCAGCGCCACCGCCGGGCCCTCGTGCACCACATTGCTGGAGGGCAGCTCGCGCCGGCCGGTGCTGGCATAGGCGAACAGGGTGCCGGTGCCGCCCTCGATATCGATCCAGTTGTCGGCGCGGGTGCCGCCGGTATGGGCCGAGATCGCGTAGAGCTGCTCCTTGCGCTCCAGCAGATAGCCGGCCAGCGCCTTCAGGATCGCGGCGCGCTGCTGGAAGCTGAGCTTGAGCAGCGCCGGCAAGGCCTGACCCCGCGCGAAGGCCAGGCTCTCGCCGAAGTCGATCGCCTCGGCATGGGTCTGGGCGATGACGCGGCCGTTGATGGCGCTGTGCAGGGAACGCGCGGCTTGGCGACCGATCCAGCGGTCGGCGATCAGGCTCTGGAGAACGGGGGTATCGGTGGACACGGCAGACCTCGACGTATCGGCAAAGAAACGGATGAAAGAAAGAAAAACCCGCCGCGGCAGCTGTGGTGGATGCGGTGGCGGGTTGGCGGTGCTAGCGCCGGCCGCGCGCCCTGGCGGGCTCCGCGGCCTGGCGGTTTACTGAACGAATTTCCAGGTACCGTTCTCGATCTTGACCATCACGCGGGCGCGCTGGTCCAGACCCAGGTGGTCGGTGGGCGACATATTGAACACGCCATGGGCGCCGGCCAGCTCCTTGACGCCCTCCAGCGCATCGCGCAGCGCGGCGCGGAAGGCCGGGGTGCCGGGCTGGGCGCCGCCCTTCAGCGCGACCGGGATGGCGCTCTGCAGCAGCAGGCCCACGTCCCAGGCATGGCCGCCGAAGGTGCTGGCCGAGCCCTTGCCGAAGGCGGCCTCGTACTTGGCGACATAGTCGCTGGCGCTCTTCTTGACCGGATGGTTGGCCGGCAGCTGGGCCGCGACCAACACCGGGCCGGCCGGCAGGAAGGTGCCTTCCACGTCCTTGCCGCCGACGCGCAGGAAGTCGTTGTTCGCGACGCCATGGGTCTGGTAGTACTTGCCGGCGTAGCCGCGCTCCTTCAGCGTCTTCTGCGGCAGCACGGCCGGCGTGCCCGAGCCGCCCACCAGCACCGCGTCGGGCTTGGCCGCCATCAGCTTCAGCACCTGTCCGGTGACCGAGGTGTCGGTGCGGTTGTAGCGCTCGTTGGCGACGATCTTCAGGCCCTTGATGCCGGCGATCTTGGCGAACTCCTGGTACCAGCCCTCGCCATAGGCGTCGGCGAAGCCGATGTAGCCGGCGGTCTTGATGCCGTTGTCGACCATGTGCTGCACGATGGCCAGGGCCATCATGATGTCGTTCTGCGGGGTCTTGAACACCCACTTCTTCTTCGCGTCGACCGGCTCGACGATGCGGGCCGAGGCGGCCACCGAGATCATCGGCGTGCTCGATTCGGCCACCGCGTCGATCATCGCCAGCGAGTTGGGCGTCACGGTGGAGCCGACCACCACGTCGACCTTGTGCTCGGTGATCAGCTTGCGGGTGTTGGAGACGGCGGCCGTGGTGTCGGAGGCGTCGTCCAGGATGATGTAGTTGACCTTCTGGCCACCGATCGTGGTGGGCAGCAGGGTGATGGTGTTCTTCTCGGGGATGCCCAGCGAGGCGGCCGGACCGGTGGCCGAGATCGTCACGCCGACATTGATATCGGCCTGGGCCACCAGGGCCACGCTCGCCGCGGCCGCGGCCAGCAGGGTCTTCATGATCGTCTTGTTCTTCATCATCGTCGTCCTTGTCTCCTAAGGGGTGGGTTTTGCCTATCGCGACTCTAAAGATTCATCCGGGCATCGGTTCGGGTGTTTTCACCGCCCCGAGGCCGCCAAAGAACAGATCGGCCACCATCGGAGCCACCGATTCGTAGCTCAGCTCGCCGTCCGGGCGCAGCCAGGTGAAGGTCCAGTTGATCATGCCAAACAGCAGCATGGTCAGCGGCTTGTGCAGGCGGCTCACCTCCAGCTCCGGGCGCACCGCGGCCACCGCGTCGGCGAAGGCGGCAACCACCTGGCGCTCCACCTCCAGCAGGCGGGCGCGGTCCTCGGCATCGAGGAACTTGACGTCCTCGGTCAGCACGCGGTGCTGGTTCTGCGCCTCGCCGTACTCGCGCACGAAGCGCGCGATCAGCGCACGCAGATGCGGCTCCGGAGCCAGGTCTTGCGCCCTGACCTCCTCCACCAGCGCGGCCAGGCTCTGCACATGGCCCTCGCAGATCTGCATCAACAGCTCATGCTTGTCGCGCACATAGTGGTAGAGCGTCGGCTTGGAGACCTGGCAGGCTTCGGCCACCTCGTTCATCGAGGTGCCGGGGTAGCCCTGGCGCGCGAACAGGCGCGCCGCGGCGGCGAGGATCTCCTCGCGGGTGGACTCGAAACCGGGGGCTCTTCCTCTGGCCATGGCTTGTTCTTCTTTTTGCTGTCGTTGCGAAGACGGCGGCCGGGTTTCAGCGCTCGTCGAAGGAGATCACCACGCGCGGGGTCAGCGCATGGGCCTGGCAGCTGAGGATAAAGCCTGCCGCGAGCTCCGCCTTGTCCAGCGCGAAATTCTTGTCCATGCGCACCTCGCCCTCCAGCAGCTTGCAGCGGCAGGTCGAGCAGACGCCGCTCTTGCACGAGAACGGCACGTCCATGCCGGCGCGCGCGGCGGCGTCGAGCAGGCTGGGATCGGTCTTCGCGAACTCGATCTCGCGGCTGATGCCGTCGCGAATCACGATCACCTGGGCCGCGTCGGCATCGCCCTCGCGCACCTCGTGCGGCGCCGGCTTGCCGGTCTGCATCTCGGGGGTGCCGAAGCGCTCGATATGGATGCGATCCTCGGGTACGCCCGCGGCCAGCAGCGCGGCCTCGGCCTGCTGGTTCATCTCGAAGGGGCCGCAGACGAAGACCTGGTCGATGCCGGCGGCCGGCACCAGGACCTTCAGGAAGTCAGTCAACTTGGCCTGGTCGAGCCGGCCGGCCAGCAGCGGCGAATCGACCGCCTCGCGCGAGAACACATGGTGCAGGGCCAGGCGGGTCAGGTACTGGTTCTTCAGGTCCTCGATCTCTTCCTTGAACATGGTCGAGGCCTGGCGGCGGTTGCCGTAGATCAGGGTGAAGCGGCTGTCGGGCTCGCGCGCCAGCACCGTCTTCATGATCGACAGGATCGGCGTGATGCCCGAACCGGCGGCGATGCCGACATAGTGACGACGGCGCCCCGCGGCCGTGGCCTCCGGCAGGTTGCCGAAGCGGCCCTGCGGCGGGAAGACCTGGATCTCGTCGCCGGCCTTCAGCGAGCCATGCACCCAGCTGGAGAACTGGCCGCCGTCGACCTTGCGCACGCCGACGCGCAGCTCGCCGTCATCGACGCCGGCGCAGATCGAGTAGGAGCGGCGCAGGTCCTGGCCGCCGATGTCGCTTCGCAGGGTCAGGTATTGCCCCTGGGTGAAGCGGAAGGTCTCGGCCAGCTCGGCCGGCACCTCGAAGCTGACGACCACGGCCTCGTCGGTGTCGGGCCGGACCTCGCGCACGCGCAGCGGGTGGAAGTGGAGGCTCATGCAACGCGCCCCTCGTCCGATGGGTACATCGTCCGATCCCCCGAGGGGATGCGGGCCGGCTCGGGAGCGGCCCAGCGCTCGGCCCGCCCATTCTTGGTCAAGACGTATTTCATATCGGTTTGAAATGTTCGAAAGGTTCGCGGCACGACAGGCAGCGATACAGGGCCTTGCAGGCGGTGGAGCCGAAGGCCGAGAGCTTCTCGGTGTGCTCGCTGCCGCAGCGCGGGCAGGCCAGCTTCGTCAGCGCGGCGCGGTGCACCAGACGGATCGGCTGGGCGGCGCCAGAAGCCACGGGCCCCGGCGGCGCGATGCCGTATTCCTTCAGCTTGCGGCGGCCCTCGTCGCTGATCCAATCGGTGGTCCAGGCGGGCGCGCGCTGCATCGTGATGCGGATCTCGCCGAAGCCGGCCAGCGCGGCGCGCACATCGTCCTGGATCAGCTCGGTCGCGGGGCAGCCCGAATACGTGGGCGTCAGCACCACCTCCAGGCCGCCGGCCGTTTCCTTCAGATCGCGCACGATCCCCAGCTCGTCCAGGGTGATCACCGGCACCTCGGGGTCGGGGATCTGGCGCAGCACCTCCCAGGCGGCGTCGAGCCGTCCGCAGGCGGGGCCGCGCTCGGTGGTGTTCATCACCACGTGCCCCCGGGGTAGCTGCGCTGCAGATGCTGCAGGGTCGCCAGCATATGGCCCATGTGCTCGCTGTGGATGCCCTTGCGGCCCTGGCTCTGGTAGGCGCTGTCCTTGGGGCAAGCCAGGCCGGCCTCGCCCAGCACCTCGGCAAAGGCGGCGCGCCAGTCGTCCTTCAGCGTGGCCCAGTCGGGGCCCAGGCCTTGCGCCGCGGCGGCGGCATCGACGGCATCGCTGTCGAAGAGCTCGTTGAAATAGGGCCACAGCGTGTTCAGCGCGGCGGCCAGGCGCTGGGCCGACTCCTCGGTCCCGTCGCCCAGGCGCACGACCCAGTCGGCCGAGTGCTGCTGGTGGTAGGCAGCCTCCTTGATCGCCTTGCCGGCGATCGCGGCCAGCTCGGCGTCGCTGGATTGCTCCAGGCGGCGCCACAGCAGCAGCAGCCAGCTGGACACGGCGAAGTTGCGCAGCACGGTGAAGGCGAAGTCGCCGCGCGGCAGCTCCATCAGCACCGGGTTCAGGTACTGGCGTTCGTCGCGCAGAAAGGCCAGTTGGTCCTCGTCATGGCCCTGGCCGTCCAGCTTGGCGGCATGGGTCAGCAGCGCGCGGGCCTGGCCCAGCAGGTCCAGCGCCATGTTCGAGAGCGCCAGGTCCTCCTCCAGGATCGGCGCATGGCCGCACCATTCGGAGATGCGCTGGGCCAGCACCAGGCAGCTGTCGCCCAGGCGCAGCAGGTACTGGACTTCGGGGCTTGCGCCCACCTTGATCGATGCAGCAGCCATGGTCATCACATGTGGTTCAGCGACTCGGGCAGTTCGTAGAAGGTCGGGTGGCGGTACACCTTGTCTTCCATCGGGTCGAAGTACATGCCCTTCTCGCCCGGGTCGCTGGCGACGATCTGGCTGGACAGCACCACCCAGATGCTGGTGCCTTCCTGGCGGCGGGTGTAGACGTCGCGCGCCAGCTGGATCGCCATCTTGGCGTCGGCGGCATGCAGGCTGCCGCAATGCTTGTGGTCCAGGCCCGCCTTGTTGCGGACGAAGACCTCCCACAGCGGCCATTCGTTTTGAGTCGTGGTGGTGCTCATGCTGCTTGTTCCTTGGTAGCTTGCTTGCGCGCGTGGGCCAGCGCGGCCTCGCGCACCCAGGCGCCGTCTTCCCAGGCCTTGATGCGCGCGCCCAGGCGCTCGCGGTTCATCGGGCCGTCGCCGCCGACGACACGCCAGAACTCGGCCCAGTCGATCGCGCCGAAGTCATGCTCGCCGCGCGCGGCGTTCCACTTCAGGTCCGCATCCGGCAGCGTGACGCCCAGGATCTCGGCCTGCGGCACGGTCGCGTCGACGAACTTCTGGCGCAGCTGGTCGTTGGTGATGCGCTTGATGCCCCAGCGGATCGACTGCTCGGAATTCGGCGAATCCTTGTCGGCCGGGCCGAACATCATCAGGGAAGGCCACCACCAGCGGTTCACCGCATCCTGCACCATCGCCTTCTGCTCCTCGGTGCCCTGCTTCATCATCACCAGGAGGCTCTCATAGCCCTGGCGCTGGTGAAAGCTCTCCTCGCGGCAGACGCGGATCATCGCGCGCGCATAGGGCGCATAGGAGCAGCGGCACAGCGGCACCTGGTTCATGATCGCGGCGCCGTCGACCAGCCAGCCGATCACGCCGATGTCGGCCCAGGTCAAGGTCGGGTAGTTGAAGATCGAGCTGTACTTGGCCTTGCCCGAGTGCAACGCGTCCAGCATCTGGTCGCGGCTGGTGCCCAGGGTCTCGGCCGCCGAGTACAGGTACAGGCCATGGCCGGCCTCGTCCTGCACCTTGGCCAGCAGAATCGCCTTGCGCTTCAGGGTGGGCGCACGGGTGATCCAGTTGCCCTCGGGCAGCATGCCGACGATCTCGGAATGCGCATGCTGGCTGATCTGCCGGACCAGGGTCTTGCGGTAATGGTCGGGCATCCAGTCCTTGGCCTCGATGAAGTCGCCGGCGTCGATGCGCGCCTCGAAGGCGGCCTCGGCCTGGGCCTCCTCGGCGCTCTTGATCTTCTTGCTCGGCGCGTCCTGCGGGCCGACGCTCATTGCCTGGGTGTACATGCTGGCTGCTCCTTGCTTACTTGGGGCGCTTGTCGACGACGCGCCGGGCCTTGCCGACCAGGGTGCGCTCGATCGAATCGGGCTGACCGATGAGCACCTTGGTGGACACGCCGATCAGGGTCTTGATGCGGTGCTGCAACGACTTGGCGATCGCGCCGGTGTCGGCGCTGGCCACCGCCGCGGTCTGCAGCTCGCAGTGCACCGCCACCTCGTCCAGGTGGCCGTCGCGGCTGACGACGATCTGGTACTGGCCGCTGAGCTGCTGCTCCTGCAGCACCAGTTCCTCGATCTGGGTCGGGAACAGATTGACGCCGCGGATGATCAGCATGTCGTCGCTGCGGCCGACGATCTTGCCCATGCGGCGCATGCTGCGCGAGGTGGGTGGCAGCAGGCGCGTCAGGTCGCGGGTGCGGTAGCGGATGATGGGCAGTGCTTCCTTGGAGAGCGAGGTGAAGACCAGTTCGCCCTCCTCGCCGTCGGCCACCGGCTCACCGGTCTCGGGGTTGATGATCTCGGGATAGAAATGGTCCTCCCAGATCACCGGGCCGTCCTTGGACTCGATGCACTCGTTGGCGACGCCCGGGCCCATCACCTCGGACAGGCCGTAGATGTCCACCGCGTCGATGCCGGCCTTGGCCTCGATCTCGCGGCGCATCGCCTCGGTCCAGGGCTCGGCGCCGAAGATGCCGACCTTGAGGGACGACTCGCGCGCGTCCAGCCCCTGGCGCGCGAACTCCTCGACGATCACCTGCATATAGCTGGGCGTGACCATGATGATGTCGGGCCGGAAGTCCTGGATCAGCTGGACCTGCTTCTCGGTCTGGCCGCCGGACATCGGGATCACGGTGCAGCCGGCACGCTCGGCGCCGTAATGCGCGCCCAGGCCGCCGGTGAACAGGCCGTAGCCATAGGCCACATGGATGATGTCGCCGGGCCGGCCGCCGGAGGCGCGGATCGAGCGCGCCACCAGATTGGCCCAGGTGTCGATGTCCTTGGCGGTGTAGCCGACCACGGTCGGCTTGCCGGTCGTGCCCGAGGAAGCATGGATGCGCGAGACCTGCTGGCGCGGCACCGCGAACATGCCGAAGGGATAGTTGTCGCGCAGGTCCTTCTTGGTCGTGAAGGGGAACTTGGCGATATCGGCCAGGGTCTTCAGGTCGTCGAGATGCACGCCCTGCGCGTCGAACGCGGCCTTGTAATGCGGCACGTTCTCGTAGGCATGCTGGAGCGTCCACTTCAGGCGCTGCAACTGGAGCGCCTGCAGCTCGTCGCGGCTGGCCTTCTCGATCGGCTCCAGATCGCCGGGGGCGGGGGTCTTCACGGGCATGGGGATGGACTCCTCAGTCGGCAAGACCGGCGATGGCTGGCACCACCGGCTTGCCCTTGATGCGGTAGGACTTGCCGCGGAACACGGCCACCAGCTCGTCGCGCTGGTTCCTGACGGTGATGTCGTAGACGCCGGTGCGGCCGGCCAGCGAAACCTCGCGCGCCTCGGCCGTCAGCCGGTCGCCGGCCCGGCTGGGCGCGACGATGTCCACGTTGAAGCCGGACGCCACGGTCACCTCGTTGTACGAGTTGCAGGCGAAGGCGAATGCCGAGTCGGCCAGGGTCGTGACCAGGCCGCCATGGCAGATGTCGAAACCGTTGAGCATGTCCTCGCGCACCGTCATCGCCAGGGTGGCGCGGCCGGGGCCGACGGCGAGGATCTCCATGCCGAGCGAGCGGGTGGCCCGATCGTTGGCCAGCATGCCGTCGCGCACGGCTTCCGCGATCTGTTGGGGTGTCATCGCTCGGTCCTCAGCGGTCGCTGAAGTTCGGCTTGCGCTTTTCCAGGAAGGCGCGGGTGCCCTCCTGGTAGTCAACGGCGAAGCCCAGCCGGCTCTGCAGCAGGGCCTCGTTCTTCAACGCGCTCTCGAAGTCCAGCAGCAGCGCATCGTCCAGCGCCTGGCGGGTCGCGGCGATCGCCTTGACCGGCATCGCGGCCAGCTTCTGCGCCAGCGCCTGGGCCTCGGCAGCCAGTTCGGCGTCCGGCAGCGCGCGGTAGATCAGGCCGATGCGTGCAGCCTCCGCGGCGGGCAGCTTGTCGCCCAAGAGGGCCAGCTCCAGCGCCTTGGCGCGGCCGACCAGGCGCGGCAGCAGCCAGGTGCCACCGCAGTCCGGCACCAGGCCGAT
The DNA here is from genome assembly GCF_015624425.1 of Roseateles sp. DAIF2. Classification (NCBI taxonomy): domain Bacteria; kingdom Pseudomonadati; phylum Pseudomonadota; class Betaproteobacteria; order Burkholderiales; family Sphaerotilaceae; genus Roseateles; species Roseateles sp. DAIF2. The sequence goes on from NZ_CP049919.1 coordinate 4,025,368, forward strand.
CTTCGAGAAGGCCTGGATGAAGCTGGCGCCCTCGGCCGCCAGCACCAGGTCGCAGCCCAGCGCCAGGCTGGCGCCCGCGCCGGCCGCGACGCCGTTGACCGCGGCGATCACGGGAACAGGCATGGAGCGCAGACGCAGCGCCAGCGGGATGTAGTAGTTGTCCAGCAGATGGCCGATGTCCTTGGGCACCTCGCCCGGCTCCATCGGCGGCTTGATCAGCGCGTCCGACAGATCCTGGCCGGCCGAAAAGCCGCGGCCTGCGCCGGTGATCACGACGCAGCGCACGCCTGCGTCCTGCGCCGCGGCCTCCAGGGCCTCGCGCAGCTGGACCAGCAAGGCGGTCGTGAAGGCGTTCAGCGCCGCCGGCCGGTTCAGGGTCAGGGTGCGCACCGCCCCCTCCTGGCTGGTGATCAGCAGCGCTTCCGAAGTGGCTGTCATGGCTTGTCTCTCTCCACCATCTGGTTATTTCTGAGGCAGATCAAACACTCTTGACCGACCGGTCGGTAGATCGTAAGGTCGCACTTGATTTGGCGCAAGCCCCAAGACCCCAGAACACCCTCGGATTTACCCGAGGTCAACGACCAGGAGACGAGTCCATGCCCTGCTACGCGATCGATGGCGTCACGCCGGTGGTCCATCCCAGCGCCCATGTGCACCCCACCGCGGTGCTGATCGGCGATGTGGTGGTCGGCCCCGGCTGCTATGTCGGCCCCAACGCCTCGCTGCGCGGCGACTTCGGCCGCATCGTGCTGAAGGAGGGTTCGAACGTGCAGGACACCTGCGTGATCCACGGCTTCCCGAAGTCCGAGACCGTCGTGGAGGCCAACGGCCATATCGGCCATGGCGCGGTGCTGCATGGCTGCGTGGTGCGGCACGACGCGCTGGTCGGCATGAACGCGGTGGTGATGGACGAGGCCGAGGTCGGCGCCTGGAGCATCGTCGCGGCCTGCGCCTTCGTGCGCGCCGGCCAGAAGCTGCCGGAAAAATCGCTGATCGCCGGCCTGCCGGCCAAGGTGATGCGCGAGCTCTCGGCCGACGAGATGCGCTGGAAGAAGCAAGGCACCGAGACCTATCAGGCGCTGACACGCCGCTGCCAGGCCAGCCTGGTCGAGGTGCAGCCGCTGGCGGCCGAGGAGGCCGACCGAGCGCGCCTGCCGGACAACGATTACGGCCACAAGCCCGGCGCCTGAATCCGCCACCCGAATCCGCTGCCGGCGCGCGGATGCGGCAATTCCGCACTGTCGCGCCCGCTTCATGCCGGCCCGCGCCGCGGCCCGCCCCTAGCATGCGCGTTTGCCGTTTTTGCCGGGCCGATCCCGAAGGAAGTCATGAAGTTACGCACGCGCATCCTGCTGCTGTGCGCCGTCACCCTGCTGGGCATGACGGTGCTGGCGACCGTGGCTCTGTCCACCCTGTACCAGTCGATGATGAAGGAGCGCACGGCCCAGCTGTCCACCCTAGTGGTGCTGGCCCATGCCGCGGCCGAGAAGGCGCATGCGCTGGAACTCAGCGGCAAGCTGAGCCGCGAGGAGGCCCAGGCCGAGGCCAAGAAGGTGATCGGCGCCTTCCATCAGAAGGACCAGTATTTCTTCGTGCGCGGCTACAGCGACGATGTGAACCTGGTGCACCCGAATCCCAAGCGCATCGGCATCGTCGACGCCAAGGGCGGCCGCGAGGCCGGCGAGCGCTACCGCGCGGCCCTGCAGGGCAAGACCATCGGCACCGTCGTCGCCCCCGGCACGCGGCCGGGCACGAAGGACGAGGTCGAGAAGCTGTACGCGATCGTCAAGTTCACCCCCTGGGACTGGATCATCGGCTTCGGCGACTACATCGACGACATCCAGCAGAGCTTCTGGCGCAGCACCGTGATCCTGCTGGCGATCGCCGGGCTGCTGATGGCGGTGATCGCCGCGCTGGCCTGGGACATGCTGCGCAGCCTGGTGCGCCAGCTGGGCGGCGAGCCGCAGTACGCGGCCGAGGTCGTGCGCCGCATTGCCCAGGGCGATCTGTCGGTCGAGGTCGCGACCCGCGCCGGCGATGAAGCCAGCGTGCTGCAGGCCATCCGCACGATGCGCGACAACCTGGCCCGCCTGGTCAACCAGGTGCGCGAGAGCACCGACTCGATCACCACCGCCTCGGCCCAGATCGCCGCCGGCAACGGCGACCTGTCGATGCGCACCGAGTCGCAGGCCAGCGCGCTGCAGCAGACCGCCTCCTCGATGGAGGAGCTGACCGCCACCGTGCAGCAGAACGCCGACAACGCGCGGCGCGCCAACGAGCTGGCCCGCAGCGCCGCCGAGGTGGCGGTGCGCGGCGGCGAAGTGGTGCATCAGGTGGTCGGCACGATGGGCTCGATCGAGCAGTCCTCGCGCAAGATCGTCGACATCATCGGCGTGATCGACGGCATCGCCTTCCAGACCAATATCCTGGCCCTGAACGCCGCGGTGGAAGCCGCGCGCGCTGGTGAGCAGGGCCGCGGCTTCGCGGTCGTCGCGGCCGAGGTGCGCAGCCTGGCCCAGCGCAGCGCCGCCGCCGCCAAGGAGATCAAGGGCCTGATCGACGACTCGGTCGACAAGGTCGGCCAGGGCTCCCAGCTGGTCGAGCAGGCCGGCAGCACGATCCGCGAGGTGGTGTCCAGCGTGCAACGGGTCAGCACGATGGTCAGCGAAATCAGCACCGCCAGCAGCGAACAGGGCGACGGCATCGCCCAGGTGAACCAGGCCGTCGCGCAGATGGACCAGGGCACGCAGCAGAACGCCGCCCTGGTCGAGGAGGCCGTCGCGGCAGCGCAGTCGCTGAGCCAGCAGGCGGTGGCGCTGTCCGGCACCGTCAGCCAGTTCCGCCTGGCCTGATCGACCTCAGTCCGCCGCGGCCCAGCGTTCGCAGGCCGCGGCCACCACGCCGGGCAGGCTGCGACCACCGGCCAGCAGGCCGCGCAGCCAGTCGGCATCGCCCTCGCGGCGCGCCACCAGCTGCTGCAGCTCCTGCAGCGCCGGCACGGCGCCCAGCCTCTCGGCCTGCGGCATCAGCAGCTCCAGCAGGGCCGGCAGGCGTTCGCCCAGCACATAGGCCTCGTTGCTCTGCGGGTCGACCAGCTGCGCATCCAGCCCGAAGCGGCAGGCCTGGAAGCGGTTGTAGGTGTAGACCAGCTGATCGTCCGCATGCGGCTTGATCGGCCGCTCCTCCAGCAGCCAGGCCGCCAGGCATTGCGCGAAGCCGGCCAGCGCCGCGGCGCGCTGCACCGTCAGCGGCGTGTCCAGCACGCGGATCTCGATCGTGCCGTACTCGGGCTTGGGCCGGATGTCCCAGTAGAAGTCCTTCATGCCGGCGACGATGCCGGTGCGCTCCATGCGCGCGAAGTAGCGGCCGAACTCCTCCCAGCTCAGGGTGAACGGCGCCTGGCCCGACAGCGGGAAGGCGAACACCGTGTTCAGCCGCGCCGACTGGAAAGCCGTGTCCTCGCCCTGCACATAGGGCGAGGACGCGGCCAGCGCGATGAAATGCGGCACATAGCGGCTCATCGCCTGCAGCAGCCACAGCGCGGTGTCGCCGTCCGGGCAACCGATGTGGATATGCTGGCCGAACACGGTGAACTGCTTGGCCAGGTAGCCGTACAGCCCGGTGATTTGCTTGAAGCGCGGCTTGTCGTAGATCTGGCGCTGGGTCCATTGCTGGAAGGGATGGGTGCCGCCGCCGCAGATATCCACCTTCAGTGGCGCCGCGGCGGCCAGCAGCGCATCGCGCGTGAAGCTCAGCTGCTCCAGCACATCGCCATAGCCGTCGCAGACATTGGTGCAGATCTCGATCATCGAGAGCGTGATCTCGGGCGAGACCTGGCCGGGCAGCGAGGCGTTCTCCAGCCGCGCCAGCAGCTCCGTCGCGGCGGGCTCCAGATCGCGGTCGAGACGGTCGATCAGCTGCAGCTCCAGTTCGACACCCAGACTCAGCGGCGCCGAGGCGCCAAAGGCTTGCAAGGGCATGGTGTTCTCCCTGTGGTTGGCGGTGTTGTGAATTCAATGTAGGGGAAGCGCCCGCGCTCTTCGCGCCCCGGGAACACCGCGCGGCCAACTCGCGGCGAACTCCGACGCCGGCGTAGGACGGTGTCTGACGCGACCACGGCCGCTGGCGCACCTAGCATGACCCGGAACATCGAGCCTCCTCTTGCATGACCTCTCATCACCCCTCCCCGACCCCTGCCCTTTGCCTGCCCGCCCTGCTGCTTTTGAGCGGCCTCGCCAGCGCCCAAATCGCGATGGAGCCGGCCCGCGTGCCCGCGCCGGCGCGGCCGGCCGAGCTGACGCGCGACGGCGCGATCCGCGCCACCGTCGGCCTGGCCGCCAGCCTGGCCTCCGGCAACAGCAGCGCCAGCAACCTGAACCTGAATGCCGACCTGGTGCGCGCCACCGACACCGACAAGGTCTCGCTCTACGGCCGCGTGCAGCGCGCCAAGGCGAACCGCGCCACCACCGACGAGCAGCTGCGCGCCGGCCTGCGCTACGACCATGACCTGAGCCCGCGCACATTCGTCTATGTCGGCGGCGAGCTGGAGCACAACCGGCTGGCCAATCTGGACCATCGGCGCCAGTTCGGCGGCGGCCTCGGCTACCACCTGATCCGCAACGAGGCGCACAGCTTCGACCTGTTCGGCGGCCTGAGCCACACGCGCGACAAATACCTGAACCCGGCCCTGATCGACGGCGAGGTGCGCGACGCCTTCGCCTATGCGTCGGTGATGCTGGGCCAGGAGTCGACCCACCAGATCAGCCCGAGCACCAGCGCCAAGCAGCGCCTGATGCTGCAGCCCAATCTGAAGAGCCGCGGCGAGTACCGCGCCAACTGGGATGCCGACATCGCGGTCGCGATCAACAGCACCCTGAGCCTGACGGTCGGCGTCGCCGTCACCCACAACAGCGAGCCCAGCCCGGGCCGCAAGCCAACCGACACCCTCCTGACCACCGGCATCGCCGTCAAGTTCGATTGATGATCCGACGCAAGCCCGGCCCGCCCCCGCGCGCCACCGGGGCACGCAGTTGAGGGCAAAATGCGCTCATGACCGAGCGCGTGACCATCCCCTTGACGGACTGGCGCAGCATCGTGCCCGCGGTGCCCGCCCATCCCCAGCCCCTGCCCGGCCTGCTGGCCGACGCCCTGGGCCGGCCGCTGCACGATCTGCGCATCTCGGTCACCGACCGCTGCAACTTCCGCTGCAGCTACTGCATGCCCAAGGAAGTCTTCGACAAGTACCACGAGTTCCTGCCGCATGCGGAGCTGCTCAGCTTCGAGGAGATCACCCGCCTGGCCCGCCTGTTCGTCAGCCTGGGCGTGCGCAAGCTACGCCTGACCGGCGGCGAGCCGCTGCTGCGCCGCCATCTGGAGCGGCTGATCGAGATGCTGGCCGCGATCCGGACCCCGGACGGCACGCCGCTGGACCTGACCCTGACCACCAACGGCTCGCTGCTGGCCCGCAAGGCCCGCGCGCTGAAGGCCGCCGGCCTGCAGCGCGTCACCGTCAGCCTGGATGGGCTGGACGACGCGGTGTTCCAGCGCATGAACGATGTCGGCTTCCCGGTGGCCGAGGTGCTGCAGGGCATCGAGGCGGCGCTGGAGGCCGGCCTGGGACCGATCAAGGTCAATATGGTGGTCAAGCGCGGCGTCAACGAGGACCAGATCCTGCCGATGGCGCGCCATTTCCGCACACAGTACGGCGGCCGCGTGGTGCTGCGCTTCATCGAGTACATGGATGTCGGCGCAACCAACGGCTGGCGCATGGACGAGGTCGTGCCCTCGCGCGAGCTGCTGGCGCGGCTGGGCCGCGAGTTCGAGCTGAAGCCGCTGTCGGCCAGCGCGCCGGGCGAGACCGCCGAGCGCTGGGCCTATGCCGACGGGCGCGGCGAGATCGGCCTGATCTCCAGCGTCACCCAGGCCTTCTGCGGCGACTGCAACCGCGCCCGCCTCTCGACCGAGGGCAAGCTCTACACCTGCCTGTTCGCCCACAGCGGCCACGACCTGCGCGCGCTGCTGCGCGGCGGCCGCACCGACCTGGAGATCGGTGCCGCGCTCGGCGGCCTGTGGGGCCGGCGCAGCGACCGCTATTCGCAGCTGCGCAGCAGCCAGCAGGACCCGGCCGCCGCCTCGACCGAACGCCGCGTCGAGATGCACTACATCGGTGGCTGAGATGCCCCCGTCGCGCGCGCAGATCACCGGCCTCTTGCTGGCCGGCGGCCGCGGCAGCCGCATGGGCGGGCGGGACAAGGGCCTCGTCCCCTACCGCGGCCGGCCGCTGGCGGCCTGGGCGCTGGAGCGGCTGGCGCCCCAGGTCGGGCCCCTGCTGATCAGCGCGAACCGCAACCTGGCGCAATACCGAGTCCTAGGCCAGGCCCTGGGCGCGCCGGTGCTGGAGGATGCCGACGCGGAGCGCTTCGCCGGCCCGTTGGCCGGGCTGCTGTCGGGCCTGCACGCCTGCGGCAGCGACTGGCTGCTCAGCGTGCCCTGCGACAGCCCGCTGCTGCCCGCCGATCTGGCCGAGCGCCTGGCCGCCGGCCTGGGTGGTGCGGCGCTGGCCGTGGCGCTGGACGCCGAGGGCCGGCCGCATCCCACCTTCTGCCTGCTGCGCCGCGAGCTGGCTCCCGCGCTGGCCGACTACCTCGCCAGCGGTGGCCGTCGCGTGATGGCCTGGCAGCAGGCCCAGGGCGCGGCCCTGGTGCCCTTCGATCGCCCGCAGCATGCGCACGCCTTCGCCAATGCCAACGACCCCGACGAGCTCGCCCGGCTCGAAGCCCATACTCACCACCATGTCTGAAACCCCCGTGCATCTTCCGCCTCGCCTGCCACCCCGCTTGTTGCCTGGCTGCGAGCTGCGCCTGCTGCGCGAGGAGCAGCTGCCCGACTACAAGGCCCTGCGCGACCGCATGCTGGCCGGCCATGACGAGGCCTTCACCTCCGACGCCGCCACCGAGCTGGCGCGCTCGGCCGAGAGCTACCGCAGCCGCATCAGCCAGGGCCCGGGCGGCGCCTGCCTGTTCACCCTGACCGCCTGGCTGGACGGCACGCTGATCGGCGCGGTCAGCTGCGAGCGCGAGCCGCGCCAGAAGGTGCGCCACACCGCCCATCTGATCGGCATGATGGTGGACGACCCGGTCCAGGGTCGCGGCATCGGCCGCGCGCTGCTGCATGCGGCGCTGCGCCTGCTGGAGCAGGAGGATGGCATCGAGCTGGTCACGCTCAGCGTCACCAGCAGCAACCGCGGCGCGGTCGCGCTGTACGAATCGATGGGTTTTCGCCGCTACGGCTGCCTGCCGCGGGCGCTCAAGCTGGCCGACGGCCGCACGCTCGACAAGGATCTGATGTGCCTGGATCTGCAGCACCCCGCCCGATGAAGGAAGAACACCGCCTCGACCAGATCGCCGCCGCCCTGCCCGGCTACGACGCGCAGGCGCTGCGGGTCGAGCTGGCCCAGGCCGCGATCGCGCGCCTGCTGGCGCCGCTGGCCGCGCGGCTCGGCAACGAGACCCTGCCGCTGCGCGAGGCCCTGGGCCGCTGCCTGGCGGCCGAGCTGGTCTCGCCACTGGACGTGCCGGCCTTCGACAACTCCGCGATGGACGGCTATGCGCTGGCCGCCGCCTCGCTGCAGACGGAGGGCACGCCGACCCGGCTCGCGATCGCCGGCCGCAGCCTCGCCGGCCAGGGCCCGGCCGCGGCGCTGCAGCCGGGCCATTGCCTGCGCATCATGACCGGCGCGCCGATGCCGCCCGGCGCCGACACCGTGGTGCCGCAGGAGCTGGTGACGCGCCCGGACGAGGCGAGCATCCTGATCCCGCCGGGTCTGCTGCGCCCGGGTGCGAACCGGCGCCGCGCCGGCGAGGACCTGGCGCGCGGCCAGGGCGCGCTACGCGCCGGCCAGCGCCTGCGCGCGGCCGAGATCGGCCTGCTCGCCTCACTGGGCCTGGCCGAGGTGACGGTGCGCCGGCGCCCGCGCGTGGCCCTGCTGTCCACCGGCGACGAGCTCTGCCCGCCGGGCCGGCCGCTGCCGCCGGGCGGCGTCTACGACAGCAACCGCCACACCCTGTGGAGCCTGCTGCAGGCCCTGCCGGTCGAGGTGCTGGACCTGGGGCCGGTGCGCGACGATCCGGCCGCGCTGCGCGCCGCCTTTGCCGAGGCGGCGGCGCGCGCCGATGTCGTGCTCAGCACCGGTGGCGTCGGCGTCGGCGAGGCCGACCACACCAAGCGCGTGATGGCCGAGCTCGGCGAGGTGCTGTTCTGGCAGCTGGCGATGCGGCCGGGCCGGCCGCTGGCGGTGGGACGCATCGGCAGCGAAGCGGCAGGTCGGGCCCTGCTGCTGGGCCTGCCGGGCAATCCGGTGGCAGTGATGGTGGGCTTCTACGCCTTCGTGCGCCCGGCCCTGCTGGCCCTGGCCGGCACCGACCCCGCCCCGCCCTTGGCGCTGCGCGCCCGCAGCGCCGAGCCGCTGCGCAAGCGCGCGGGCCGCACCGAGTACCAGCGCGGCATCGTCGAGCGCGGCGAAGACGGCGATTGGTGGGTGCGCAGCACCGGCAGCCAGGGCTCGGGCATCCTGTCCAGCATGAGCCGCGCCAACGGCCTGATCCTGCTGGCCCATGAACGCGGCGAGGTGGCGCGCGGCGACTGGGTCGAGGTGCTGCCCTTCGAGGGGCTCAATTAACTCGTGCTGAGGCCCCCATCGACGTAGAAACCGGCACGCGCCGCACCGAATCTACTCCGCCGCGGCCGCGACCTGCAGCTGGAACACATTGCCCTCCGGATCATGGCCGTCGCAGACGCGCCGGCCCTGGAATACCCACTCATGCGCCGGCGGGTCGAGCACGCCGCCCAGCGCCGCGGCCTGCGCCCGCGCGGCCGCCAGGTCCGGCACCAGCAGGCACAGCTTCAGCGGCGTCTCCTCGCGCCGCTCGGGCGGCACGCTGATCTCGATGCCCGCCGCGATCGCGGCCGGGATTTCCACCAGCACCAGCTGGAAGGCCCCGGATTGCAGCACCGTGTAGTCGCTGTCCCGCTCGACGACGGGCAGACCCACCACCTCCGCGTAGAAGCGGCTCATGCGCGCCAGATCCTTGGCGTAGACGACCGCAGCGGCCTGCAGCATCTCAGCCGCCCGCGGCATGGATGATCGCGCCGTTGGCCGCGCGCCAGTCGTAGTCCATCTGCCGCGCGGTGCGGCGCGCCAGCTCGACGCCGGCCAGCTCCGCGACCAGGTGCAGCGACAGGTCGATGCCGGCCGAGATGCCGGCCGAGCTGAACAGGCGGCAGCGCCCGCCATGGTGCACCCAGGGCCGCGCCTCGACCCAGCGCTGGTTCGCCAGCACCTTCAGCAGCGAGCCGGAGGCCAGCGAGGCGCTGCGCAGATCGTCCAGGTCTTCCCAATGGGTGATGGCCTCGCGCTCGTTCAGGAGCCCGGCCTGCTCCAGCAGGAAGGCGCCGGTGCAGATCGAGGCCAGCACCTTCAGTTGCAGGCTCTGCGCGATCAGCCAGTCGCCCAGGCCCGGGCGCTGCAGCTCGGCCGTCACCACGCCGCCCGGCACGATCAGCAGGTCCAGCGGCGGGGCCGCGCGAAAGCCATGCTGCGGCGTGACCGAGAGACCGCCGCGCGCCCGCACCGGGGTCACGTCCGGCCCCAGGGTCGCCACCTCGAAGGGTGGCTCGGCCGCGCCGTCGCGCAGCGCCAGCCGCGCGGCGGTGGAGAAGACCTCGAAGGGGCCGGCGAAATCCAGCACCTCCACCTCGTCGAACAGATAGATCCCGACCTTGATCGTCGCCATCGGCATGCCCCAGAACTGTTGGCGCCAGCATAGCCGCAAGCCGCACCGCGCGCGGATTCCGTCATGGCCCTGACATCGGCGACAAAAACAATGCGCCCTTTTCCTTGCTGTCATCCACCGCCATGCCCGTTTCATCCCCCATCCGCACCCGCCAGCCGCGCGCCACCGCCCTTGCCCTTCTCCTCCTCGCCTCCGGCCTGCTGCTGAGCGCCTGCGGCGGCGGTGATGATGACGACAAGCCGGCCGAGCCGGAGATCAGCGTCGCCAGCCTGCGCCTGATCGGCCAGCAGGTGCTGCCGCGCCGCCTGGTCTTTCAGGACACGGTGGTCGGCGGCCTTTCGGGCATCGACTACGACGCCAAGAGCGACAGCTATGTGCTGATCAGCGACGACCGCACCACCGGCGACTCGCCCAACGCGCCGCGCCTGTACACCGCCAAGCTGAGCTTCGACGCCAACCAGTTCAGCGGCGTGCAGTTCCTCTCGACCATCAAGCTCAAGCAGCCCGATGGCAGCGACTATCCCAAGGTGCCGGACATCAAGGTCGCGGACCCCGAAGCCGTGCGCATCGACCCGGTCAACGGCAACTATGTCTGGGTCAGCGAGGGCGAGCGCACCCTGGGCACGCCAAACCGCCTGATCCAGCCCTTCATCCGCGAGGTCAACGCCCAGGGCCAGCACCAGCGCGAATACACCCTGCCGGCGATGTTCCAGATGAACGCCGGCGACAGCGGCCCGCGCCACAACGCGGTGTTCGAGGGCCTGAGCTTCACGCCGGACGGCCGCAGCGCGGTGGTGCTGATGGAGGGCCCGCTGTTGCAGGACGGCGCCGCGCCCAGCCTAACGGCCGGCGCCCAGTCGCGCATCACCGTGTTCGACCGCGCCAGCGGCCAGGCCACGGCCCAGTACGCCTACCCGGTCGAGAAGGTGCAGGCCACGCCGGTGCCGGCCAACAACTTCAGCGTCAGCGGCGCCACCGAGATCCTGGCGCTCAGCGCCACGCGCTTCCTGGTGCTGGAGCGCAGCTTCTCGGTCGGCGTGGTCGGCAACCAGGTGCGGCTCTATGAAATCGACACCGCCAAGGCCAGCAATGTGCTGAGCGCCGCCAACCTGGCGGGCGCGACGCCGGTGACCAAGCGCCTGGTGCTGGACTTCGAAACCTTGAAGACCACGCTTGGCGGCATCGCGAATCTGGAAGGCCTGAGCTTCGGCCCGAAGCTGGCCAACGGCAAGCGCTCGCTGGTGGTGGTGGCCGACGACAACTTCCCCACCGCCGATTCGCCCACCGATCGCAACCAGATCCTGGTGTTCGAGATCCAGCCCTGACTTCAGGCGCGCCGCCGGCGCTTGCCTACAATGCCGACAGCCCCGCCTTGGGGCTGTTGTCGTTTCTGAAGCCATGCAGCTGCCCCTGATCGCCCCCGGAAAGAAATTCAATCAGCCGCGCCCGCCCGGCTCGGCCGATGCGCTGCTGCTGGCCCGCTATTGCCGCCAGCAGCTGGCCGCCGGCCGGCTGACCGCCATCGTCACCGCCGAGCCGGCCGACACGCAGCGGCTGGAGGACGAGCTGAAGTTCTTCGCGCCGGAGCTGCGCGTGGCCGTCTTCCCCGATTGGGAGACCCTGCCCTACGACACCTTCAGCCCGCACCAGGACCTGATCTCCGAGCGCCTGGCCACCCTGTGGCGCCTGCTGCAGGGCCAGGGCAAGCCGGTGGCCGAGCGCGAGGTCGACGTGGTGCTGCTGCCCGCCAGCACCGCCCTGGTGCGCCTGGCGCCCGCCAGCTTCCTGGCCGCCACCACCTTCAATTTCAAGCAGAAGCAGCGCCTGGACGAGGCCTCGCTGAAGAGCCAGCTGACCCTGGGCGGCTACACCCATGTCAGCCAGGTCGTGTCGCCCGGCGAATACGCGGTACGCGGCGGCCTGATCGACCTGTTCCCGATGGGCTCGCCGGTGCCCTACCGCGTGGACCTGTTCGGCGACGAGGTCGATTCGATCCGCACCTTCGACCCCGACAGCCAGCGCAGCCTCTACCCGGTGCCCGAGGTACGGCTGCTGCCGGGCCGCGAGTTCCCGATGGACGAGGCGGCGCGCCAGGCCTTCCGCGCACGCTGGCGCGAGAAGATGGACGGCGACCCGACAAGATCGCGCATTTACAAGGACATGGCCCAGGGCATCGCGACCGCGGGCATCGAGTTCTATCTGCCGATCTTCTTCGAGCAGACCGCGTCGATCTTCGATTTCGTCGGCGCTGACGCCGCGCTGGCCCTGCATGGCGAGGTGGATGAGGCGCTGAGCCGCTTCTGGACCGATACGCGCGAGCGCCATCGCTTCCTGCAGCATGACCCTGAGCGGCCGATCCTGCCGCCCGAGGAGATCTTCCTGAAGGTGGAGGAGTTCTTCGGCCTGACGCATCCGCACCCGGTCCTGGCCTTGCGCGGCAACGAGCCGGTGGACTATGCGCGGCCGTTGCCCGATGTCTCGGTCGAGCGCGGCGCGCAGGAACCGCTGGCGCGCCTGGCCGCGCATCTGCAGTCAACCCCGCACCGCGTGCTGCTGCTGGCCGAGAGCGAGGGCCGGCGCGAGAGCCTGCTGGAGCTGCTGCGCGACAACAGGATCGACCCGCCCTCGGTCAAGGACCTGGCCGAGTTCGAGGCCGACACCAGCGAGAAATTCGCGATCACCGCCGCGCCGCTTGCCGCCGGCTTCTTCTGGCATGAACCGGAGGATGGCCGGGCTATCCAGCTGTTCACCGAGACCGAACTCTTTGCGACCACGCCGACCACGCGCCGGCGGCGCAAGCAGGAGCAGGTCAGCGACGTCAATGCGCTGATCAAGGACCTGTCCGAGCTGAAGGTCGGCGATCCGGTGGTGCACAGCAACCATGGCATCGGCCGCTACCAGGGCCTGATCAATATCGACCTGGGCGACGGTGCTTCGGAGTTCCTCCACCTGGAATATGCCGACAAGGCCACGCTCTATGTGCCGGTGGCCCAGCTGCACCTGATCAGCCGCTACACCGGCGTCAGCGCCGAGGAAGCGCCGCTGCACAAGCTGGGTTCCGGCCAGTGGGAGAAGGCCAAGCGCAAGGCGGCCGAGCAGGTGCGCGACACCGCGGCCGAGTTGCTGAACCTCTACGCCCGCCGCGCCGCGCGCGAGGGCTTTGCCTTCCGCTACTCGCCGCACGACTACGAGGCCTTCGCCGCCAGTTTCGGCTTCGAGGAGACGCCCGACCAGCGCGCCGCGATCCATGCGGTGATCCAGGACATGATCAGCCCGAAGCCGATGGACCGCCTGGTCTGCGGCGATGTGGGCTTCGGCAAGACCGAGGTGGCGCTGCGTGCCGCCTTTGTCGCGGTGATGGGCGGCAAGCAGGTCGCCCTGCTGGCGCCGACCACCCTGCTGGCCGAGCAGCATTACCAGAACATCGCGGACCGCTTCGGCAAATGGCCGGTCAAGGTGGCCGAGATGAGCCGCTTCCGCTCGGCCAAGGAGATCAAGGTCGCGATGGAGGGCCTGGCCGACGGCTCGATCGACATCGTGATCGGCACCCACAAGCTGATCTCGGGCGACGTCAGGTTCAAGCGCCTGGGCCTGATGATCATCGACGAGGAACACCGCTTCGGCGTGCGCCACAAGGAGGCGATGAAGGCGATGCGCGCCGAGGTCGACGTGCTGACCCTGACCGCCACGCCGATCCCGCGCACCCTGGGCATGGCGCTGGAAGGCCTGCGCGACCTCAGCGTGATCGCCACCGCGCCGCAGCGCCGCCTGGCGATCAAGACCTTTGTGCGCACCGAAATGAGCGGCGTGATCCGCGAGGCGGTGCTGCGCGAGTTGAAACGCGGCGGCCAGGTCTACTTCCTGCACAACGAGGTCGAGACTATCGAGAACCGCAAGCAAAAGCTCGAGGAGCTGCTGCCGGAGGCGCGCATCGTCGTCGCCCATGGTCAGATGCCCGAGCGCGAGCTGGAGCGGGTGATGCGCGAGTTCGTCGGCGGCAAGCACAACGTCCTGCTGTGCTCGACCATCATCGAGACCGGCATCGACGTGCCGAGCGCCAACACCATCATCATCAGCCGCGCCGACAAGTTCGGCCTGGCCCAGCTGCACCAGCTGCGCGGCCGCGTCGGCCGTTCGCACCATCAGGCTTATGCCTATCTGATGGTGCCCGATGTGGAGGGGCTGACCAAGCAGGCCGCCCAGCGCCTGGAAGCGATCCAGGCCATGGAGGAGCTGGGCTCGGGCTTTTACCTCGCCATGCACGACCTGGAGATCCGCGGCGCCGGCGAGGTGCTGGGCGAGAACCAGAGCGGCAACATGATGGAGGTGGGCTTCCAGCTCTACAACGACATGCTGTCGCAGGCCGTGCGCGACCTGAAGGCCGGCCGCGAGCCGGACCTGCTCAGCCCCCTGTCCGCCACCACCGAGATCAATCTGCATGCCCCGGCCCTGCTGCCCGACGCCTATTGCGGCGATGTGCACCAGCGCCTGTCGCTCTACAAGCGCCTGGCCACGGCCGAGAAGAGCGAGCAGATCGACGCAATGCTGGAGGAGATCACCGACCGCTTCGGCAAGCTGCCGGCGCAGGGGCAGACCCTGTTCGACACGCACCGCCTGCGCGTGCTGGCCAAGCCCTATGGCGTCTTGAAGATCGACGCCGCGCCGACCGTGATGAACATCAACTTCCGCCCGAATCCGCCGATCGACGCGATGCGCGTGATCGAGCTGGTGCAGAAGAACCGCAACATCAAGCTGGTCGGCAACGACAAGCTGCGCATCGACAAGGCGCTGTCCGACCCCAAGGACCGCGCACAAGCCATCCGCGAGGTGCTGCGGCTCCTCGGCCAACCGATCAAGCAGGACTGACGAAGACACACGCCATGCAAGACCCGACCCTCGTGATCCAGGGCTTCACGCCCCCGCTGCGACTGGCCGATTTCCGCATCGCGGCCTTCGACATGGACTCGACCCTGATCAATATCGAATGCATCGACGAGATCGCCGCCGCCGCGGGCCGCAAGACCGAGGTCGCCGCGATCACCGAGGCGGCGATGCGCGGCGAGATCACCGACTTCAAGGACAGCCTGCGTCGCCGCCTGGCGCTGCTCAAGGGCGTGCCGAAATCGGCGCTGGAGCAGGTCCTGTTGACGAGGCTGCAGTTCAACCCCGGTGCGCGCGAGCTCTGCGCCGCGCTGAAGGCCGCCGGATGCAAGCTGGTGCTGGTCTCGGGCGGCTTCACCTTCTTCACCCGCTTCGTCGCGGCCGAGCTGGGCATGGACTACGTGCGCAGCAACGAGCTGGAGTTCGACGCGCAGGGCGCGCTGACCGGCGGCCTGGTGATGCAGCCCTGGGGCGAGATCTGCGACGGCGAGGAGAAGCGCCGCATGCTGCTGGCCTGCTGCGCCGAGATCGGCGCGGACGCGAAGACCCAGGCGATCGCGGTCGGCGACGGCGCCAACGACCTCTTGATGATGGGTGCCGCCGCGCTGTCGGTGGCCTACCACGCCAAGCCCAAGGTGCGGGAGCAGGCGATGGTCGCGATCAACGAGGGCGGTCTGGATCGGCTGCTGACGCTGCTGCGCTGATCGCATGCCCGTTTGACAGGGGTTTGACGAGGGTCAGGTTTTGCCTGCCGGACTCCCCCGAGCTCGGGGGAGGCAGGTAGCCGCGCCGGGGGGCGGCGCCGTAGACTCGCGCGACTTCGACACGCCCCGTCATCACGAATCGCCCTCGCCCATGTTCACCAGCACCTCGTTTTTCCGCGCCCTCGCCTGCAGCGGCGCCATGCTCCTCGGCGCCACCCCGGCCCTGGCCACGGGGCCGGTCCTGCAAGGCACGCTGAACCTGGGCCCGGTGCAGACCGGGCAGCAGACACTCGACCTCGGTGCCAGCCTGCCGCGCCTGCCCGGCTTTCAGCTGAGCACGGTCAGCCTGAGCTTCAGCATCGCGGCGCACGATGGCTTCGAGTCCACCGGCGCGCCGCTCTACGGCGACTACGCGACCCTCGACGTGCAGCTCGGCTCGCGCTGTCAGGGCGTGGCGGGCTTCATCTGCAGCGATCTGCGCCTGACGCAGCAGCGCGAGGCCGTCGATGTCTTCAACCAGGCCTGGCAGCGCATCAGCGCCCGCGTCGGCATGGTCAGCGCCAGTGCCGACAACCTGGGCGACCGGCGCGAACTCTCCCGCGCCGAGCTGGGCCGGACCTACGACGGCACCGAGGAGTCCTACTCGCGCACCGTGTTCGGCTACGAGTACCCGCCCGACGGCCCGCCCGTCGAGCTGTGGGAGACGCAGTTTCGCAGCTACGAGCGCTACACCCAGCACGCGATGAGCTTCGTCGGCCAGTCGGATCCCACCCGCATCACGCTGAGCCTGGACGCCGGCAGCCTGGCCGCGCTGTCCGCAAGCGGCCTGCTGAGCTATGAGCTCGCCACCGAGCATGCCTTCTACCGGCCCACGCTGAGCCTGAGCTACACGGGCCTGGTCAGCAGCGTGCCCGAGCCCTCCGGCTACGCGCTGATGGCCGCCGGCCTGGGCCTGCTGGCGCTGCGCCGCCGGCGGCCGGGCCGGCCCGGATTCAGTCGCCCACGCTGACGCGCACCCGGTCGATCGCCAGGCCATGGTCGTAGCCATGGTTGTTCAGCTGGCCCCAGCGCAGCCACAGGGTCTGGCCGGGCTGCCAGCCCGGCGTCGCGAGCGGGCCGCCGAGCTCGCGGCTGGCAGCGGGGCTGCGGCCGTCCAGCGGGGTGCCAGTGTCGGAACCCAGTTCCGGCGAGGGCGAGTCGAAATCGAAGCCGCTGCCGGGTCGCGTCCAGCGCTCGACCAGGTCGATGCGCTCGCCGATGCCGTACTCGAACACCAGGGTGTTGACATCGTCGCTGGCCGCCTGGCGCCATTGCTGGCCCTGGAAGGCCAGCTTCAGGCGCGCGATCTCGGCGCTGCCGGCATGGCGCAGGGCCAGTGCGATATAGCCGGCCTGGCCGCCCGCCACCGGGGTGCCGAAGTAGAAGCCGCCGGAGCCCAGGGCGCCGAGCGCGCGGTCGCGCTCGCCGGGGCGGCCGTAGCTGTAGAAGCTGCCGCTGGACAGCCGGCCGTCATCGACGCGCAGGGTCGGCGTGACCAGCGGCTGCTCGACGAAGTTGAACAAGAACCAGCCCGGCAGGGTCTGGTTGTCGACCCAGCGCGCGCTGGCGCCGCTGGCCGGCAGCGCGTCGAAGCCCTGCTCGTAGCGAAAGCGCCCCTGCGCATCCGGCGCCACCGGCACCTGGGCCCGGGCGGTCACGACCAACAGCAGGCTCGACAGCAGCAAACCGGCCCGCCTCATGCGCGCCCTCCGCGGCGGCGCTGCAGCGCCAGCAGGCCCAGCAGGCCGAGCGACAGCAGCGCATAGCCGGCCGGCTCGGGCACGGCGCTCACCGCACCGGTCACCAGCACGTTGTCGATCGCCAGGCCATGGTCGAAGCCGGCGCTGTTGTAGTCGACCCAGGTCAGCCACAGGGTCTGGCCCGGCTGCCAGTCCAGCGCGATGTCGCCGCCCAGGGCCACGACGCCGTCGGCATTGCCGTCGTTGGCGCGGCCCGCACCGGTCGTGCTGTTCTTCAGCTGCGAGTTGAACTTGAAGGCGCTGCCCGGGTTCTGCCAGTTCTGCACCGCGGCGAAGGTCTCGCCGAAGCCGAAGCGGAAGTCCAGCGTGTCGCTGGTGGCGTTCTTCTCGCCGACGCGCCATTGCTCGGCCTCCCACATCACGCTGACGCCGTTCAGCGCGACGCCGCTGTCGTTGCGCAGCGCCAGCGCCACATAGCCGGAGATCGCGTTCTCGGCCGGGCTGCCGAAGTAGGCGCCGCCCGAGCCCACCGAGCCCAGCGCGCGGTCGCCATCGCCGTTGTGGCCATAGCTGTAGAAATAGCCGCCGGCCTCGCCGCCGGCGCTGGCACGGTAATAGCTGATCGTCGCGGCCTTCTGCGCATTGAACAGCGACCAGCCGGCCAGGGTGCTGTCATTGGCCCAGGCGCGGTTGGCGGAGGTCGAGTTGGCCGAGGACAGGCTATTGAAGTCCTGCAGGTATTCGAAGCTCTTGAACTGGCCGGAGGCATCCGGCTTCAGCTCGATGCCGACGGCGGCCTGTGCGGTGGCGGCGAGGCCGGCGAGCAGCGCGGCGCCCAGCAGCGCGTGAGTGATGGTCTTCATCAGGTTCTCTCTCTCTTTTCTCTATCTCTGAGGGGATGGGATTCAGACCGGCAGCAGGCGATGCTGTCCCGGCAGCACCTGCCGGCTGGCGCCCAGCCAGCGGCGGTAGTCGCGCGACTCGACGCTGTCGACGAAATGCCAGTCGGCGCGGCAGGCGCCGGGCGTCGCGCTCAGCACCATGAAGCCGCGGTGCGCGGTCTCGGCGTAGCGCAGGTTCGGGCAGTTGGCCAGGAACCATTGCTCCATCTGCGCCGGCGTGTCGGTCAGGCGCGAGCTCTCCAGACCCGGCGAGCTGACACCCGGCGTCGCGAACTCGACGCCGGCATGGCGGCCCTGCGCATCGAGCAGCTCGTCGGCCCAGGCGTTGTGGGTGTCGCCGGCCAGCGAGACGAGGTTGCGTCCCAGCTGCTGCGCGGCGGCCAGCAGCTCGGCGCGCTCCGCGCCATAGCCGTCCCAGGCGTCCAGGTTCTCCGGCACCCAGGGCTGGGCCAGGATGTAGCGCTCCGAGCGGCTCAGCTGCGCGCCGGCCGCGGCGCGGGCCTGCAGCGCGCCATGGCCGTTGAAGGAGATCTGGCCCAGCGCGATCGAGGCCGGCAGCCGCGTCTCGGCCATGCGCACCTGCTGGCCCAGCACCTGCCAGGTGGCGCGCGAGGCGGTGAGCTGGCCCTTCAGCCAGTCCATCTGCGTGCGGCCCAGCAGCTGGCGACCCGGCGCGTTGACCGCGGCGTCCAGCGCCGCGCCGTCGATGCCCTCGGGCGTCAGGTAGCTGGTATGGGCCAGCTGCTTGCTGCGCGCCAGCAGCCGGGTCTCCAGCATATGCAGCGACAGCAGGCGGCCCCAGTCGAAGGAGCGGTAGATGCGCGCCGGCTCGGCGGGGTCCGGCAGCCGCGTCGGCAGCCATTCGTGATAAGCCTTCAGCGCGGCGCTCTGGCGTGCGGCGAAGCTGCCCTCGCTGCCCTCGGTATGGTTGGCCGCGCCGCCCAGATAGGTATTGTTGGCAAGCTCATGGTCGTCCCAGACCGCGATCAGCGGCAGCGCCGCGCTCAGCACCTGCAGGTCCGGGTCGCTGCGGTACTGGGCATAGCGCTGGCGGTAGTCGGCCAGGCTCACGCATTCGCGGTCCGGCAGCACCTGGCGGCCCAGCGCCGCGGCATTGGCCGAGGCATAGCCGCTGCGGTCGTATTCGTAGATGAAGTCGCCCAGGTGCAGGGCCGCATCGAGCTCCTCGCTCATGCGCGCGGCCTCGGCATAGGCATGGAACAGGCCGGCCGGATAGTTGGAGCAGGAGAACACCGCCAGCCGGACCCGCTCGACGGCGGCATCGCCCGCCGGCAGGGTGCGCGCGCGGCCGACCACCGAGCGCTGACCGCCACAGCTGAAGCGGTAGTGGTAGCGGGTGCCGGGCTGCAGGCCGGTGACGTCCACCTTGACCGTGAAGTCGCGCGCGGCGCTGGTCGGCGCCAGACCGCTGCGCAGGATACGGGCGAAGCCGGGGTCGGTCGAGATCTCCCAGAATACGCGCGGGTTCGCGTCGCCACTGGCCGTCACGCGGGTCCAGATGATCAGCCGGTCGGCCAGCGGATCGCCGCTGGCCACGCCATGGGCGAAGGCATAGCTGGCGGCGCGCGCCGGCAGGCCCAGCAGGCCGGCCGAGCCGGCCACGGCCGCGCCGCCCAGGCCGCCGAGGAAGTCACGGCGGCGCGGCGCGCCGAGGTGGACGGAAGAGAAAGAAGAAGGGGCGGGGGGTACGGGGGTTTCGGGAGCGCTCATCGACAATCCGGCACAGTGGCAACAACACTGCGCGGGACTGTAGGGAGCGAGTTTTACCGGGCGCGGATGGTCCGTTGGGGCCGGGATGATCCGTTCGGACCCAGTTGCGCGAAGCGCGCATCCGCTGTGCGCATCACGGCTTGTGCAGGGGCGCGCCGCCGATCACGGTGCCGTCCTCGTCGGCATAAAGCCAGTCGCCCGGCCGCACCCAGACACCGCCGCCGATCTGCAGCGCGATGCCGGCGACGCCCTGGCCGCGCCGCTCGGTCGGCAGCGGCACATGGCCCAGCGCCAGGATGCCGAGTTCGGCCTCGCGCAGCTCGGCCAGGTCGCGCACGCAGCCATGGATCAGCAGGCCGGCCCAGCCGTTCTTCGCCGCGGCGGCGGCCAGATTGCCGCCCAGCAGCGCGCGCTTCATCGAGGCGCCGCCGTCCACCACCAGCACCCGGCCCTGCCCCGCCTCGGTCTCGACCAGGCTCTTCAGCAGCGAGTTGTCCTCCAGGCAGCGCAGGGTCGCCACCGGCCCGGCGAAATCGAGATGGCCGCCGTAATGGCGGTACAGCCCGCCGGGTAGCACGCGGACCTGCCCGCTGTCGTCGCCCTTGTGTTCGTCGCAGAGATCGCAGGTGGAGAACTTCATGATGGCGTGATCTTTCGTCTCAGTGCTCTGCGCCGTTCAGCGGCTATCGCGACGCAAGAAACCAACCGAGCCAAGCAGCGTCCGAGGCTCCGGCTTTGCCGGGCCTGCGGGCGCGCCCCCTAGAGGGGGCCGGCGAAGCCGGTAGGGGGTGGTCCATATCAATCCTGGTGAGGGTCGGGGAGGACGCGGATCCTCACGTCCTGGCATTGCACCACCTGGCCGGCGCGGATCTTGGCGGTCTTGCGGCTCTCGGGCCGGCCGTCGACGCGCACCAGGCCCTCGGTGATCATCATGCGCGCCTGGCCGCCGCTGTCCGCCAGGCCGGTGGCCTTCAGCAGCTTGTCCAGCTCGATGTACTCGCCGCGCAGTTCGAAGTCGATGTTGCTTGCACTACTCATCGGCGGATTGTCCCAGACGCTGTCTGGCGGCCGCACGGATCGCGCTCAGCGTGCTCCGGCTGGTCGAGACATCGGCATCGAGCTTCAGATGGATCAGGCTCGGCCCGTCGGCCGCCAGCGCGGCGCGCAGCGCCGGCTCGAAACCCGCGGTAGCGTCGACCCGCTGCGCCTGCCAGCCATAGGCCCGCGCCAGCGCCGCGAAGTCGGGGTTGAATAGATCGCTGCCCGAGACCCGGCCCGGGTACTCGCGCTCCTGGTGCATGCGGATCGTGCCGTAGGTGCCGTTGTCGACGACGATCGAGATCAGCTTCCTTGCGCCGTAGCCGGTGGCGGTGGCCAGCTCCTGGCCGCTCATCAGGAAGTCGCCGTCGCCGGCGATATTGACCGCCCAGCGGCCCGGTTCGAGCAGCGCAGCGGCCACGGCCGCCGGCACGCCATAGCCCATCGCGCCCGAGGTCGGCGCCAACTGGTTGCGCCCGACCTGGTGCAGGGCCGGGTAGCGGTGATAGCGGTGCAGCCAGCCGCTGTAGTTGCCGGCGCCGTTGGTGTAGATCGTGTCCTCGGGCATCAGCCGGTCCAGGGTCTTGATCACCCGGGCCAGGTCCAGCGGCTCGACCGGCGGGGCCTCGTGGTTGGCCTGGTAGTCGGCCTGGGCCTGACGGGTCCAGTCGGCCCAGGCGGGCTCTCGCTCGGGCGGCGCAAGGCCGGCCAGCGCCGGGGCCGCGCAGGCCATGCTGGCGTTGATCAGCAGATCGGCCGCATAGACCCGCCCCAGCTCCTCCGCTCCCGCATGGATATGCACCAGCTGCTGCGCGGGCCGCGGCGCCTGCAGCAGGGTGTAACCGCCGGTGGTCATCTCACCCAGGCGCGGCCCGAGCGCGAGGATCAGGTCGGCCTCCTTGATGCGCGCGGCCAGCTTCGGATTGATGCCGATGCCGACATCGCCGGCATAGAGCTCATGGCGGTTGTCGAACAGGTCCTGGAAGCGGAAGGCACAGCCCACCGGCAGGCGCCAGCTCTCGGCGAAGCGCTGCAGCGCGGCGCAGGCCTCTGGCGTCCAGCCACCGCCGCCGGCGATCACGAAGGGGCGCCGCGCCGCCAGCAGGCGTTCGCGCAGCGCGGCCAGCGCGGCCGGCGCGGGCCAGGCCAGCGCCGGCTCGGCACGCGGCAGCACCGGCGCCGTGGTCGCGCGGGTCAGCATGTCCTCCGGCAGCACCAGCACCACCGGCCCGGGCCGGCCCTGCAGCGCGGTATGGAAGGCGCGCGCGACATACTCGGGCAGGCGGTCCGCGTCCTGCACCTCGCCGACCCATTTGGCGAAGCCCAGGGTGCCGGGGCCGAACATCTGGCGATAGTCCAGTTCCTGGAAGGCTTCGCGGTCGCGCTGGTCGCTGGCCACCTGGCCGATGAAGAGGATCATCGGCGTCGAATCCTGGAAGGCCGTGTGCAGCCCGATGCTGGCATTGGTCGCCCCCGGCCCGCGCGTCACGAAGCAGATGCCGGGCCGCCCGGTCAGCTTGCCCTGCGCCTCGGCCATGAAGGCCGCCCCGCCCTCCTGGCGGCAGGCGATGAAGCGGATGCCCCGGTCGCGATGCTCGTGGAAGCCGTCGAGCACGGCGAGATAGCTCTCGCCGGGGACGCCGAAGACATCGGTCACGCCTTGGGCGATCAGGGCTTCGACGAGGGCATGGCCGGCAAGCCGGGCATCGGATCCACGGGGTTGGCTGCTGCTCTTCATGCCCGCCGACTGTAGCGCTCACCTGCCCCGAAAAGGTATCGCACCTGCGGGATCAGGGAAGACCACAGGGCGCATCTTGAGCTGCCGCAAGATTGGCGAGGAAGCTTCGCTACTTGACCTGCCCCGCCTTGCAGGTCGGCGATTCGATCTCGTAGCCCAGCCAGAGATACAGATGGGTTTTCTGCCTTTTCCGGCCGGACGCCGGCTCCAGCAGATGGACACCCTCCGAGCTGGTGCACAAACTCGCCCGGCTCTTGCCCCCATGACGGTCGCTCGCCTCCAGTTGCCCGTCTCGCCCATTGCGCACCCGGCTCGGTTGACCCCATGCGGCGATGCCGATGAAGGGCATGTCGGTCCATTCGCGCGGGACTGGCACCCGGTACAGCAGTGGCTCGACGCCCGAAAGCTTGTTGATCGCAACGGCCTCGCCCTTGCCGACCGGCACCAGATCCGCGGCCCGCAAATGCTTGCAGCAGACCGGACGCGACTCCGCATCCGGGTACTGAACCAGCAGCGTCGCACTCGGATCTGGCCGCTTGGCCGTGATCAGCAGGGCCTTGCCCTCCCCGTCCATCTTGAGGATGCCGTACTCCGCCGCCGACGCGCCAGCACAGGCAGCAGCCCAGAGCAAGACCGTTGCCAGGAGCCGTTCAATGCTCATCAGGACCAGTGAGGTACATCGCTGATCGAGGCATGCGGCGGCTCAAGCTCAGGCCGCCGCCGCGCGCCGCATATTGACGACACGCAAACCGACCAACCCCGCCGAAGCGATCCCCAAGCCCAGCGCCAGGGCCGAGCCGGCGAAAACGCCGGAGGCATAGCCGCGGTCCAGCAGCGCGCCGAAGATCGGGGCGGCCAGCGCGAAGCCGACGTCCAGGCCCGAGTAGACGGTGCCGTAGACCCGGCCGGTGGCGCCGGGAGGCGCGGCGCGCTTGATCAGCATGTCGCGCGAGGGGCCGGCCAAGCCGGTGCCGAAGCCGGCCAGCGCGGTCGCGGCGGCGGCCACCAGCGGCGGCAGGATGCCACTGGCGGTCAGCAACAGCAGCACGGCGGCGGCGGCCATCGCGGCGGCGATGGTGCGCTCCAGACGCTCGACCTTGGCCACCAGGAAGCCGCCCAGCACCATGCCGGCCGCGCCGCACAGCATGTAGCCGGTCACGACATAGGCGGTGATCGACAGCGGCAGGCCGTACATCTTGCCCAGGGCCGGGCTGGCGAAGCTCTGGATCGCGCTCAGGGCCGCGGTGGTGAAGAAGAAGAAGCTGAAGCACAGCCAGACCGAGGGCAGGCGCAGGAAGGCCATCGGGTGCTCCTGCTTGGCGCCGGGCGCCGGCTTGGCATGGCCCCAGGAACCCTGGCGGTCGTCGATCGCCTCGCGCTGCCAGAACAGCAGCAGCAGCACCGCCAGCGCCACCAGGCCGGTGCCCAGATAGGCATAGCGCCAATGGCCGGTGGCCTGCGCAATGCCGATCGAGAACACCGGCGCCAGCGCCCAGCCGAGGTTGCCGGTGATGCCGTGCACCGAGAAGGCATGGCCCAGGCGTGGCTGCGAGACGCGCTTGTTCAGGATCGTGAAATCGACCGGGTGGAAGGGTGCGTTGCCCAGGCCGGCCAGCGCGGCGGCCAGCATCAGCCCGCTGAAGCCGGTGGCGGTGCCGGCCGCGATCGAGGCCAGCACGAAGCTGGCCAGCGCCGCGAACAGCACCGGCCGCGCGCCGGTGCGGTCAACCAGGAAGCCGGCCAGCGCCTGGCCGACGCCGGAGATCACGAAGAAGGTCGTGACCAGCAGGCCCAGCTCCGAATAGCTGAAGCCGAACTCCTGGCGGAAGGCCGGGAACAGCGGCACCAGCAACATGTGGAAGAAATGCGAGGTGCCATGGGCCAGGCCGATCAGGCTGATCGTGCCGTAGTCGCGCCGGGCCTGGTCGCGCGGCTCGCTAGGGAGCGGGAGTGAGGACGTTGTATTCATGGGGCCAATGTAGGCGGGCCCGCCCCGGCAGAGTTACGATAGATGGACAAGCTCTATCGAATTTCCGCCAATGAGCAAAACCGCTGCCGCCGCGGCCAGCCCGCATCGCACCAGCCTGCCGCCCGCCGACCCGCGCCGCTATGCGCCAACGCCGGAGCGGCCCCTGCGCGGCAAGGCGCGGCTGATGGAGAACCAGATGGACATCCAGCCGCACCATCACGAATGGGGCCAGCTGGTGTTCTCGATCAGCGGCGCGGTGCGGGTCAGCACCAGCGCGCACACCTACATCGTGCCGCCCTCGCGCGCGGTCTGGATCCCGCGCCGCGTCGTGCATGCGGTCTCGGCGATCGAGCGCGCCCATCTGCGCACCCTCTACCTGCACAGCCGCCTGACCGATGGCGACGCGACCTGGTCGCACAGCCGGGTGCTGGAGGTCTCGCCGCTGCTGCGCGAGCTGGTGTTGCAGCTGCCGCTCGACCCGGAAGCCCCGCCCGCCACCCCGGCCGAGCGCGAACGCGAGCGCTGCATCACCCATCTGGTGGTCGACGAACTGGGCCGCGCGCGCAGCCTGCGACTGGGCGTGGCGCTGCCGCAGGACAAGAGGCTGCGGCGCTTGTGCGAGGCGATGATCGCAGCGCCAGCGCGGCACCAGGCGTTGGCCGACTGGGCCGCCGAGGTCGGCGCCAGCGAACGCACGGTCTCGCGCCTGTTCCGCGAGCAGCTGGGCACCGGCTATGCGCAATGGCGCACCCAGGTGCTGCTGGCCCATGCGCTGTCGATGGCGGCCAAGCAGAAGCCGATGAGCCATATCGCCGCCGAGCTGGGCTATGCCAGCGCCAGCGCCTTCAGCGCGATGGTGACGCGCACCGTCGGCATGCCGCCGAGCCGCTTCTTCGCCGAGGCCTGAGGGCGCCCCGTCGCCCGGGATTCAGGTCGACGCGAGCCGGAACGCCCCCACCACCGCATTCAGCGCCTGGGTCTGCGCGATCAGGCTCTCGGTGACCGCCGTCGACTGCTCGACCAGGGCCGCGTTCTGCTGCGTCATCTGGTCGACCTGGGCCACCGAGGTGTTGATGTCGACGATGCCCTTGCTCTGCTGCTCGGCGCCGGCGCTGATCGAGGCGATCTGCTCGGTCACCGACTGCACGCTGCGCACCAGCTCGTTCATGGTCTGGCCGGTGTCCTGCACCAGCGCCACGCCGGACTCCACCGTCTGCACGCTGGCATTGACCAGCGCCGCGATCTCCTTGGCCGCCGAGGCCGCGCGCTGCGCCAGCGCGCGCACCTCGCCGGCGACGACGGCGAAGCCCTTGCCCTGTTCGCCGGCACGCGCCGCCTCGACCGCTGCATTGAGCGCCAGCAGATTGGTCTGGAAGGCGATCGCATCGATCATGCCGATGATGTCGCCGATCTTGTGCGAGCTCACCCGGATGCCGCCCATGGTCTCGACCACGCGCTTGACCATGTCGCCGCCGCGCTGCGCCACATCGGCCGCCGAGCGGGCGAGCTGGGTCGCCTCGGCGGCCGCGTCGGCGCTCTGCCGCACATGGGCCGTCAGCTGCTCCATCGAGGAGCTGCTGGCCTGCAGATGCCCGGCGGTCTGCTCGGTGCGCGAGCTCAGGTCGCGGGTGCCGCCGGCAATCTCGGAGGCCGAGGTCAGGATCGAATCGGAGGAGCTGCGCACCCGCTCCATCGATTGCGCCAGCCGCGCCACCATGCTCTCCAGGCGGCGGCGCAGCTCGCCCATCTCGTCGCGATCCTCGCAGGCTGGCCAGGCCCGCAGGTCGCCCTGGGCCACCGCGTCGGCGCGGCTCTCGACGGCGCGGATCTCGCGCAGGATCCGGCGCAACATCCAGATCGAGCACAGCACTGCGCCCACCCCCACCACAGCGGCCAGCAGCAGCAGGCCCCAGAAGGCGCGCCGGCCCTGGTCCAGCATCGCCTGGCGATCGAGGTCGCCCTGCTCGTCCATGCGCTGCACGATGCCCGCCACCGCCTCGCTCAGCTTGGCAAAGCTGGCCTCCGCGCCCTGCAGGGCCGCCACGCCCAGATTGGGGTCGACGCCCGCCATGTCGATCGCCTCGTCCGACTGCTTCACATAGCGGCCCAGCAGCGCGTCCGTCTCGCTCATCAGCTGGCGGATGCGCTCGTCCTGCCCGACCGCCAGATCGGCACCGCGCAAGACCTGGCGCACCGCCGCCACCTGCTCGGACAGGGCCGCGCGCTCCTTCTTGATCTCGGCGTCGTTCAGCGAGCTGGTCAGCGCCACCGTCCTGAACACCCGCCCGTGGATCACGCCGATGCGGGTCTGCGCGGCGCTGAGGGACTTGAACAGGTCCATCTGCTTGTCCACCAGCGCCGCCTGCTGCACCTCCTGCTGCTGGCGCTGCCAGGCGCCCAGCTGCGAGGCCAGGAACATCGCGGCGACGGTCAGCGCCGGGGCAAGGATGAGCTTGGTCTTGATCTTCATTCTTGTTCACCTCCCTGATCAAGCGACCCGACATGCTGCCCAGGGCAGCAGGGGGCGGGCTAAGCCGGCTTGTAGACACCGCCGCAGACGGCGGTGTCATTCAGCCGCTCGCAATACATGCGCTTGGGCTCGACCTTCTTGGTGGTCGGGTTGGTGAACTTGTAGTCCTGCCAGAAGGTTCCCTTGCTCTTGGCCAGGTCAACCCGCTCCTTGACGAAGGGCTTGCCGTCCACGTCCTTCAGCTCGATCAGGTTCTTGCCCACCATGCGATCGTTGGCGCCATGCGCCTTGACGACGCCCTCGAGGTCGTAGACCACGACGTACAGGTCGCGGTCGATGTACTGCGGCGACTTGGCGGTGATCTCCGCATAGACCGGGTCCTTGCCCTGCGACTTGATCGCCTGCACGGTCTTCTTGACCATCGCCACCGCCTGCTCGGGGGTGGCTTTCGCCTCGTCGGCCTGGGCCGTGCCCGGCACCACCAGCGCCACGCAGGCGGCGACGAATACGGAGGAAAGTCTGCAAAGGTCTCTCATGACAGCTCCCTGATTCAGAAGAAGTAGTGATCGCGACCGATGCACGCCCTGGCTGGCAGGCGCTCTGCCCTGTTACCGCACAGTGCATGCCGGTCGATTAGAGCCGATGCGATGGCGGCTCAGCAAGTGCCCGGATCGACCCGGCGCGCGCGGGCCCAGGGCATATCCCCCGCGGCCGACGGGGCGACGCCGGCCACCTAGAATCCCGGCATGGAAGCACAGCTGTTTGACTACATCCGCCAGGACGCCGAGGGCGCCAGCTGCACCGCCCATGCCTGGGCCAAGGTGCCGGCCCCCTTGAACCCCAGCCAGCGCGTGGACCTGAAGGCGCGCGCCGCGGCGCTGCTGAAGGCCCGCAACGCGGTGCTGGTCGCGCATTACTACGTGGACGGAGATCTGCAGGACCTGGCGCTGGAGACCGGCGGCATCGTCTCCGATTCGCTGGAGATGGCCCGCTTCGGCCGCGACCATGAAGCCCAGACCCTGGTCGTCGCCGGCGTGCGCTTCATGGGCGAGAGCGCCAAGATCCTCAGCCCCGAGAAGCGCGTGCTGATGCCGGATCTGGACGCCACCTGCTCGCTGGACCTGGGCTGCCCGGCCGAGGAGTTCGCGGCCTTCTGCGACGCCCATCCGGACCGCAAGGTGGTGGTCTACGCCAATACCAGCGCCGCGGTGAAGGCGCGCGCCGACTGGATGGTGACCAGCTCCTGCGCGCTGGAGATCGTCTCGCACCTGAAAGCCCAGGGCGAGAAGATCCTGTGGGCGCCGGACCGGCATCTGGGCCGCTACATCCAGGAGCAGACCGGTGCGGACATGCTGATGTGGAACGGCGCCTGCATCGTGCACGACGAGTTCAAGGGCCTGGAACTGGACCTGCTGCGCGAGCAGCATCCGGACGCGATGATCCTGGTCCATCCCGAGTCGCCCAAGAACGTGGTCGACAAGGCCCATGTGGTCGGTTCGACCTCGGCCCTGATCAAGGCGGTGGTGGAAGGCCGCGCGCAGGAATACATCGTCGCCACCGACAACGGCATCCTGCATCGCATGCGCCAGCTGGCGCCGGGCAAGACCCTGATCGAGGCGCCCACCGCCGGCAACAGCGCCACCTGCAAGAGCTGCGCGCATTGCCCCTGGATGGCGATGAACGGGCTGCAGGGCATCGTCGACTGCCTGGAGCGGGGCAGTGGCGAGATCACGGTCGACGAGCCCGTCCGCGCCAAGGCCCTGGGCTGCATCGACCGCATGCTGGACTTCACCGCGGCCCTGAAGGCCGGCCGGCTGCCGGGCTTCGTACCGAACATCGGCGCGGCCTGAGCGGGGCCGCGCGCCGGACGGCGGCGGCCCGCGAACACCCGCGAATAGCCCGAATCGGGGCTGGTTTTTCCGCAGCCATGGGCGCTATAAAGCGTCTATCGTTGCGCGACAACCATCATCCGAGGCCGCCTTATGACCGACTTCACTTCGCTGTACAACCATCACGAACGCGAGGTGTTCGCCGCCGTCGTGGAGCATGCGCCGCGCTTCCCCGAGCTCAACAAGAGCGCGGACCTGCTGGTCGACGTGGCCTGCGTCGCGCTGAACCGCCTGCCGCCGCGCTACATCCGCCATGAGGTGGACTTCTCCTTCTACCTGACCGAGCCGGAGCGGCTGGAGATCGACGCGGCGATCAAGGAGGCGGTCAGCTACGCCTTCAACTTCGTGCAGGCCCGCATGCAGCTGCGCGCCAGCCGCTGACGCGATTCGCCCCCGCGGCGGCCGCGCAGCGGGGCCTATGGACCCGGGAGGCTATACTCAGATGATAATAATTCTCATCTGCAGTAGTTTCAGTGGTCTCCCTCTCCCTGCTCCGCACCTCCTCTTCCTTTTCCCTCATCCCCCTGCTGGCCGCCCTGTGCGGCAGCCCCGCCCTCGCGACGGCGCCGGTCGATGGCGGCGCTGCCGATGAGGCCGTCGACGCCCGGCTGCCGCGGGTGCAGGTCAACGGCCTGCGCAGCATCGCCCCGGGCAAGACCCGCATCACCCCCGACGAGATCGAGCGCCAGCAGGCGCTGACCGTGCAGCAGCTGCTGGACAACCTGCCCGGCGTGGACCTGAACGGCAGCTGGCGCCCCGGCGGCCAGAGCCTGAACATCTGGGGCTTCGGCGATGTCGAGGACGTTCGCGTGACCCTGGACGGCGCCAACAAGGGCTTCGAGAAATACCGCCAGGGCTCGATCTTCATCGAGCCGGAGCTGATCAAGCGCATCGCGGTCGACAAGGGCGCACATTCGGTGCGCTACGGCAATGGCGGCTTCGGCGGCACGGTGCGCATCGACAGCAAGGATGCCGAGGATCTGCTGCGCCCAGACGAGCGCCTGGGCGGCCTGGTCAAGCTCGGCTGGGCCGGCAACGACCGGCAGCGCATCGCCTCCGGCAGCGTGTTCGCGCGCGCCGAGGCCGGCTCCGCCCTGCCCTGGCAGTTCCTCGCCGCGCTGACCGCGCGCGATTCGGACAACCAGCGTCGCGCCGACGGCAGCGAGTACGAGTTCTCCGCCACCCACAGCCGCTCGGCCCTCCTCAAGCTGACCTTGCCGCTGGGCGAGAGCCGGCTGACTCTGTCCAACCTGGAGGGGCGCAGCAAGGCATGGTCGCCCTTTGCCGCCAAGCGCGACGAGGTGCCCGCGCCGACCCCGGCCGAGATCGCCCGCTACGGCGAGCGCGAGGCCTGGCTGCGCAAGGTGCTGTGGCGCGAGCAGGCGGACCGCACCCAGGTGCTGCTGTGGCAGTACGCGCCGGCCGCGCAGCCGCTGCTGGACCTGCAACTGCGGCTGTCGCAGTCCAGCAGCCGGCAGGACGACAGCCGGCCCGACAGCATCACCAGCGACTTCGCCGCCAGCCTGGGCAAGCAGAGCCATGCCAGCTACCGCGACCGCCAGTTCGAGCTGAGCAACACCGCGCGCTTCGCGCTGGGCGGCGGGCGCCACACGCTGGCCGCCGGCCTGCAGGCCCAGCAGCATGAGCGCGACACCCTGATGCTGCTGCACACCCGACTGCAGGACCCCAGCTACAACAAGGGCTGGCTGCAGCCCTACTACATGCCCTCGGGCGAGCAGCGCAGCGTCTCCGCCTGGCTGGAGGACGAGATCCGCTGGGGCGACCTGAGCCTGACGCCGGGCCTGCGCTACGACCATGTGCGCACCGAGGGCGTGCCCAATCTCGCGCCGCGCTTCAACGACCCGAAGGCCGGCCACGACTACCGCGCGGTGTTCCACCATGGCTGGTCGCAGCATCTGGCGCTGGCCTGGCGGGTCGGCCCGCGGCTGCAGCTGTTCGCCGACGCCGGCCGCAGCTGGCGCGCGCCGGTGATCGACGAGGTCTACGAGGTGCAGTCCGCCGCCACCAGCGCGCCGGCCACCAGCCGCGGCCTGCTCAAGGAGCGCGTCACCGCGCTGCGCACGGGCCTGACCTGGGAGCAGCGCGACTGGATCGCCGCCGGCGACAGCCTGGCCGCCACGCTGACCGGCTTCCGCAACCTGGTGCACGACAACATCCACAAGCGCTTCGGCGTGATGGTCGAGCCGGGCACGACGCGCCCGGCGCAGCTGCCCTTCTACCGCAACCTGCCGGGCTACCGCAGCGAGGGCATCGAGCTGGAGGCGCAGTATGAGGCGCGCCGCCTGTTCGCCAGCGGCTCGCTGGCCTGGATGCAGGGCGAGCATCGCGGCTCGATCCGCGACCCCTGGGCGGGCCGCAACCAGCCGCTGATCGACAGCGCCGCACCCAAACTGGTGCTGGTGGTCGGCGGCAAATGGCCGGCGCTGGGCCTGGCCGCCGGCTGGCAGGGCAAGTTCGTCGGCGCGCAGCGCAAGGTGCCGGACGACGAGATCGTGCCCTACGCCCTGCCCGCCTCCAAGGGCTATGGCCTGCACGGCCTGTTCGCGCAGTGGCAGGGCCGCGGCCAGCTGGCCGACACGCGGCTCAGCCTGAGCATCGACAACCTGTTCAATCGCTCGGTCCAGCCCTATCTGGCCGAGGCGGTCTACGCGCCGGGTCGCAACATCAAGCTGACCCTGAGCCAGCGCCTCTGAGCGGCGCGGCGCTCGGGATCGTCAGCGCCGACCGCCGCGCTCGCTGATCAGCACGGTCGGGAAGCTGACCGGCAGGGTGCGCGGGTAGTCGCGGCTGAAATGCAGGCCGCGGCTCTCGTGCCGCAGCAGCGCCGAGCGCACGATCAGCTCGGCGCAGTCGACCAGGTTGCGCAGCTCCAGCAGGTCGCGGTTGACGCGGAAGTTGGCGTAGTAGTCCTCGATCTCGCCGCGCAGCAGGTCGATGCGGTGCAGCGCCCGCTCCAGCCGCTTGGTGGTGCGCACGATGCCGACATAGTTCCACATCAAGAGGCGCAGCTCGTCCCAGTTGTGGGCGATCACCACCTGCTCGTCGGCATCCTCGACCTGGCTCTCGTCCCAGGCCGGCAGCGGCGCCGGCGCCAGCACCGGCTGGGCCAGGATGTCGTCGGCGCAGGTCTGGCCCAGCACCACGCATTCCAGCAGCGAGTTGCTGGCAAGCCGGTTCGCGCCATGCAGGCCGGTGTAGCCGGTTTCGCCCACCGCATACAGGCCCGGCAGGTCGGCGCGCCCCAGCAGGTCGGTGACGACGCCGCCGCAGGTGAAGTGCACCGCCGGCACGACGGGGATCGGCTGCTTCGCGATGTCGATGCCCAGGCCCAGGCAGCGCGCGTGGATGGTCGGGAAATGTTCCTTCAGGAAGGCCTCGCCCAGATGCGTGGCGTCCAGCCACACATGGTCCAGGCCATGCTTCTTCATCTCGAAGTCGATCGCGCGGGCGACGATGTCGCGCGGCGCCAGCTCCATGCGCTCATCGTGCGCCGCCATGAAGCGCGTTCCGTCCGGCAGCTTCAGATGGCCCCCCTCGCCGCGCAGCGCCTCGGTGATCAGGAAGCTGCGCTCCTGCGGGTGATACAGGCAGGTCGGGTGGAACTGGATGAACTCCATGTTCGCGACCCGGCAGCCGGCACGCCAGGCCATCGCGATGCCGTCGCCGGTCGAGGTGTCGGGGTTGGTGGTGTAGCGGTAGACCTTGCCGGCGCCGCCGGTGGCCATCACGACCGCGCGCGCCGCCAGGGTCTCGACCCGCTGCGCGTCGATGTCCAGCGCGTAGATGCCGTAGCAGCGCGGCGGCTCATCCCGCTGCACATGGCGCGAGGTGATCAGGTCCAGCGCCATCCAGCGCTCGCGCAGCGTGATGTTCGGATGGGCTTTGGCCGCGGCCAGCAGCTGGTCGTGGATGGCCTTGCCGGTGGCATCGGCCGCATGGGCGATGCGGCGCACCGCATGGCCGCCCTCGCGGGTCAGGTGCAGGCCCAGCGGGCCATCGTCATCCGGCGTGAAGGGCACGCCCTGCTCGACCAGCCACTCGACCGCCGCCGCGCTGCGCTCGGCGATGAAGCGCGCCGTCGCCTCGTCGACCAGGCCCGCGCCGGCATCCTGGGTGTCGCGCACATGGCTGTCGATGCTGTCGTCGCTGCCCAGCACGCCGACGATGCCGCCCTGCGCCCAGGCGGTGGCCGCCTCGGTCAGGTCGCGCTTGGCCAGCACGACAACCGGCACCTGGTCGGCCAGATGCAGGGCCACGGTCAGACCGGCCAGGCCGGCGCCGACGATCACGACGGGAGAGGTATTCGCGGGGGCAGCGGCGGTCATCGAGCGGGCAGCGCGAGCTGAGCGCGCTTGTCATCCTGTTGAAACAAGCGGCGATTCTAGGAGGCACGCGCCGCTATCCCTGCCAAGGCCTCAGTAAGACCCCAGGACCTCTTCCTGTACTGAGGCGATGAAGCGCTCGCGCTCCAGCTCACGCAGCACCTCGGTCAGCCGCGCCAGCAGGCCGCGGTGCCGGCGATGCAGGTAATGGAACACCGGAAAGCTGGCCAGCGGTGGCGTCAGCACGCTGACGCCCGCAAAGCGATGGGCATTGACCGTCGCCAGACCCGACACCCGGTTCGCCAGCACCAGGTCGGTCCGCCCCAGCTCCAGCTTGGTGAAGGCCTGCAGCATGGTCGCGACGGTCTCGACCCGCATGCCGACGGTGTGCTCCTCGATGATCTTGATGCCCTTGACGAAGCCCAGCCGGTAGGGCCGCAGCGACTCCCAGCCGCTCACCGCGAAGGCCGGCACCGACTTGGTGAATACCACGATCTCGTAGGTCTGCAGCGCTACCGGCACCATCAACAGGTTCGGATAGGCACGCTCGATGCCGGCCCTGCGGTAGAGCTCGGCATCGCTCTCGCCGGTGTTCGCGCTCAGCAGCGAGCGCTCGCCGGGCAGGCTCTGCACCTCAAGGCCCAGCCCCAGGCGCCGGTAGGCCTCGCGCATCACCCGCTCCGCCACCGTGGTGGCCGGGTCGGGCTCCAGCAGGGTCGAGGCCCGCATCACCACCGCCTGGGCGTAGATCGGCGGGGCAATCAACGCCATCAGGGCGGCGAGGCTGCGGCGGCGGTCGGGCATGGCGGCATCGCCCTCCTTGCGGATGAGCTTAGGGCCTGCCACCCCTCAGGGCAACCCTGCGTAGCCCCGGCATTGCGCCGGGGCGACCACCTCAATGCACCACCCGCCCGAACGAGAAGGCCTCGCCCTCGACGCTGACCGGGATCACGTCCTTGGGCCCGAAGCGGCCCTGCAGGATCAGCTTCGAGAGCGGGTTCTCGAGGCGCTGCTGGATCGCGCGCTTCAGCGGCCGCGCGCCGAACACCGGGTCGAAGCCGACCTTGGCCAGTTCGTCCAACGCCTCGTCGCTGACGTCGAGCTTCATCTCCAGCTTGTCCAGGCGCTGCTCAAGCAGCCGCAGCTGGATCTTCGCGATCGACTTGATGTGCTCCGCGCCCAGCGCATGGAAGATCACGGTCTCGTCGATGCGGTTCAGGAACTCGGGCCGGAAATGCGCCTTGACCTCGCCCCAGACCGCTTCGCGGATGATCTCGTCGGACTCGCCCGAGAGCTGCATGATGTGCTGCGAACCGAGGTTCGAGGTCATCACGATCACGCAGTTCTTGAAGTCCACCGTGCGGCCCTGGCCATCGGTCAGGCGGCCGTCGTCCAGCACTTGCAGCAGCACATTGAACACGTCCGGGTGCGCCTTCTCGACCTCGTCCAGCAGCAGCACGCTGTAGGGCTTGCGCCGCACCGCCTCGGTCAGATAGCCGCCCTCGTCATAGCCGACATAGCCGGGCGGCGCGCCGATCAGGCGCGAGACCGAGTGCTTCTCCATGAACTCGCTCATGTCGATGCGCACCATCTGCTCCTCGCTGTCGAAAAGAAAGCCCGCCAGCGCCTTGCACAGCTCGGTCTTGCCGACGCCGGTCGGGCCGAGGAACAGAAAGGAACCGAGCGGCCGGTTCGGGTCCGACAGGCCGGCACGGCTGCGGCGGATCGCATCCGCCACCGCGGTGATCGCCTCGTCCTGACCCACGACGCGCTCGTGCAGCTTGGCTTCCATCTGCAAGAGCTTGTCGCGCTCGCCCTGCATCAGTTTGGAGACCGGAATACCGGTGGCGCGCGAGACCACCTCGGCGATTTCCTCCGCGCCGACCAGGGTGCGCAGCAGCTGAGCCTTGGTGCCCGCCTTGCCCGCCTCGTGGTCCTGCGCCTCCTTCAGGCGCTTCTCCAGCTCCGGCAGCTTGCCGTACTGCAGCTCGGCGACCTTGTTGAAGTCGCCCTTGCGCTTGAGCTCCTCGATCTGGAAGCGGATGCGATCGATCTCTTCCTTCACATGGGCGCTGCCCTGTGCCTGGGCCTTCTCATGGGTCCAGATCTCTTCCAGGTCGTTGTACTCGCGCTGCAGCTTCAGCAGCTCTTCCTCGATCAGGGTGAAGCGCTTTTGCGATCCCTCGTCCTGCTCGCGGCGCACCGCCTCGCGCTCGATCTTCAGCTGGATCATGCGGCGGTCCAGCCGGTCCATCACCTCGGGCTTGGAATCGAGCTCGATCTTGATCTTGGCCGCGGCCTCGTCGATCAGGTCGATCGCCTTGTCGGGCAGGAAGCGGTCGGTGATGTAGCGGTGCGAGAGCTCGGCCGCAGCGACGATGGCCGGGTCGGTGATCTCGACGCCATGGTGCACCTCGTACTTCTCCTGCAGGCCGCGCAGGATCGCGATCGTGGCCTCGACCGTGGGCTCGTCGACCAGCACCTTCTGGAAGCGGCGCTCCAGCGCGGCGTCCTTCTCGACATACTTGCGGTACTCGTCCAAGGTGGTTGCGCCGATGCAGTGCAGCTCGCCGCGCGCCAGCGCGGGCTTGAGCATATTGCCGGCGTCGATCGCGCCCTCGGCCTTGCCGGCGCCGACCATGGTGTGGATCTCGTCGATGAAGAGGATGATGCGGCCCTCGTCCGCGGCCACTTCCTTCAGCACCGCCTTCAGCCGCTCCTCGAACTCGCCGCGGAACTTGGCGCCGGCCAAGAGGCCCGCCATGTCCAGCACCAGCACGCGCTTGTCCTTCAGGGTCTCCGGCACCTCGCCGTTGACGATGCGCTGCGCCAGGCCCTCGACGATCGCGGTCTTGCCGACACCCGGCTCGCCGATCAGCACCGGGTTGTTCTTGGAGCGGCGCTGCAGCACCTGGATCGCGCGGCGGATCTCGTCGTCGCGGCCGATCACCGGATCCAGCTTGCCCGCACGCGCGCGCTCGGTCAGATCCAGCGTGTACTTCTTCAGCGCCTCGCGCTGGCCCTCGGCCTCCTGGCTGTCGACCTTCTGGCCGCCGCGCACGGCTTCCACCGCGCCCTCCAGGGCTTTGCGAGTCAGGCCATGGCCGCGTGCCACGCCGGCCAGGTCGCTCTTCGCGTCGGCCAGCGCCAGCAGGAACATCTCGCTGGCGATGAAATGGTCGCCACGCTTGGCGGCCTCCTTCTCGGCCGTCTGCAACAGGCCGATCAGGTCGCGGCTGGGCTGGACCTGCTGGCCCTCGCCCTGCACCTGCGGCAGGCCGGCGACGATGGTGTCCAGCGCAGTCTTCAGCGCCGGAATCTTGACGCCGGCGCGCTCCAGCAGCGCGCGCGGCCCGTCCGCCTGGGCCAGCATCGCAAAGAGCAGATGGGCTGGTTCAATATAGGGGTTGTCGCGCGTGACCGCCAGGCTTTGCGCCTCGGCCAGGGCTTCCTGGAAGCGGGTGGTGAGCTTGTCGACTCGCATGGGTATCAGACCTCCGATGGCGAGCAAATGGGCCCCAGCGGCCCGATTTCAAGAGCCGGTGGCTCAGGCTTTGAGCCAGATCAACTGCAGCAGCTTCATCCCCAGGGCCGCCGCTGCCAGCGAGCCCAGCACATGGGCCGCGCTGTGCGCCAGCGCCAGGCCGAACTCGCCGCGCTGCAGCAGGGACAGCGACTCGCCCGAGAAGGCCGAGAAGGTGGTCAGCCCGCCCAGGAAGCCGGTCACCAGCAGCAGCTTCAGCAACTCGTTGGGCGCGCGCCCGAAATACTCCAGCGCCATGCCGATCAAGAGGCCGCCGACCAGGTTCACCAGCAGGGTGCCGAGCGGAAAGCCGCCCCAGCCGGTATTCAGCCAGACCCCGGCACGCCAGCGCGCCAGCGCCCCCAGCGCCGCGCCCAGGGCCACCGCCAGCGCGCCGCTCATGGCACGACGGCCGCATTCGCGGCGGCGATGCCCCAGCGCGCCAGCGCCGCATCGTCGGCCTCGCGGGCGTCGACCCAATGGGCACCGCCCTCGGTATGTTCCTTCTTCCAGAACGGCGCCTGGGTCTTCAGGTAGTCCATCAGGAATTCGCAGGCCTCGAAGGCCTGGCCGCGATGCCGGCTGGCCACCAGCACCAGCACGATCTGCGCGCGCACTTCCAGCGGCCCGACCCGGTGGATCACCCGCGCGGCGCGGATGTCGAAGCGGGCGAAAGCCTGGTCGATCATCGCTTCGATCGCCGCCTCGGTCATGCCGGGGTAATGCTCCAGTTCCATCATGCGCAGGGCCTGGTCATCGCTGTGCTCGCGCACCGTGCCGACAAAGGCCACCACCGCGCCGATGCCGCCGTCGGCGGCGCGCAGGCGCCCGGTTTCGATGCCGAGGTCGAAATCCTCGGTCTGGATGCTGACGCGGGCGGGTCGGGACATGGCGGCATTGTGGCACCGGCGACGTCCCCCTCGCCGGCCGCCGAATCCGTGCGTTTTCCGCATTCCGGGGCGCGGGCTCAGGGCCGGCCCCGGGGTCCGCGCCTTCCGCGACTTGTTACATTTTGAGGCCAGCGCAGGGACGAGACCACGAACAATGACGGCCGAACAAGAACAGCAGCGGACCGACGCGGATCCGCCGGCGGTGCGCGACGAGGACATCGAGCAGGTGCTGGAGCGCGGCCGCAAGGATCTCAGCGCCGCGCGCTACCGCCCCGCCTACGACCTCTTCATGCAGGCCAGCCAGCGCGCCCACGATAGCGGGGCGCTGGCCAGCGAGGCGCGCGCCCTGGCCCTTTTGGCCTATGCCGCCGCCACCCTGGGCCACAGCGAGGAGGCGATCGAGACCGCGATGCTGGCCACCCAGCTGGCGCGCGCCTGCCCGAACGACGACACCCTGCAGATCAAGGTCGGTAACTACCTGGGCATCGCGCTGCTGTGGAACGGCAGCCATGAGGGCGCCGACGCGGTGCTGGCCCAGACCTACGAGCAGGCCAAGCGCGAGCCGCGCTCCGACCTGTTCTGGCATCCGCAGATCAACCGCGGCCTCAACGAGGCCTACAAGCTGTTTGCGCTGCGCCATATGGCGCGCCAGGTGCCGCAGCCGCGCCGCCTGCAGACCATGCTGGACGCACTGGAAGCCCATGCCGCGGTGCGCCCGGCCGCCGGCGCCCAGCCGGCGCCGCTGATGGCCAGCGGCCTGGGCGCTTGGCTGCGCTCGCTGGCGGCGGCCTGGGCCGGCCAGCCGGAGCAGGCGCGCCGCCATGAGCAGGAGCTGCAGGAGGTCTGCAAGCGCCATGCCCAGGTGCCGATGCTGACCGCGATGGCGCATTGGCTGCGCGCCGAGCTGGCGCTGGCCAGCGGCCGCCAGGAGGAGGCGCTGCTGGCCGCGCGCAAGCTGGCCGCGCTGACCCTGGAGATCAACCACCAGCCGCTGCAGCGCGTCGCGCTGCTGCTGCAGGCCGATCTGCACGAGATGAACGGCCGCGCCGACGCGGCGCTGGACTGCCTGCGCCAGCAGCAGCTGCGCGAGCACCAGCTGCGCCAGGTCAGCATGCACCACCGCCGCAATGTCGCGGCGCTGCGCTTCGAGCTGCGCCAGCACAAGCAGGAGGTGCGCAGCCTCAAGCACAGCACCGAGCAGCTGCAGCGCCTGTCGATGGAGGACGCGCTGACCGCGCCGCTGGCAAACCGTCGCGGCCTGGAGCGCCGCCTGGGCCAGGCGCTGGCGCAGCCGGCACGCGAGCCGCTGTTCGTCGCGGTGGTCGATGTCGACCAGTTCAAGTCGGTCAACGACCGCCATTCGCATCAGGTCGGCGACCAGGTGCTGAAGACCCTGGCCGGCCTGTTCCAGCAGCTGCTGCGCAGCGAGGACATCGCCGGGCGCTGGGGTGGCGACGAGTTCGTGCTGGCCTTCCGCGCCGTCGATGCGGTGCAGGCCGAGGGCGTGGTCGAGCGGCTGCGCCGCGCGGTGCGCCTGCACCCCTGGGAGACGCTGGCGCCGGGCTTATGCGTCAGCATCAGCCTGGGCCTGACCCAGGCCCAGGACGGCGACGACCTCGACGCCCTGCTGTTGCGCAGCGACCTCGGCATGTATGCGCACAAGCGCCAGCGGCGCTGAAGCGCGGCTATAGTTGGACGCCATGCCCCGCGCCGACTTCTATCCGTCCTCGTCGCTGAAAAAATCCAAAAAGCAGCCGCTCATCTGACCGGCGCTGCTGCCGTGCTCGGATGAGCCGGCAGCCCCCTCTCCCCCGCGTTCCCTTTCCCTCGCTGCCCGCTCGCCCGTCCACGGTTTCCAGGTCGACAACCCCGGAGAACCCGACGTGCCCGCTATCGCTCAATCCCAGCATCGCTCCCCGCATCACGAGGCCTACCAGGGCCTGTGGATCCCGCTGGTCACGCCCTTCAACAAGCAGGAGGCGGTCGACCATGGCGCGCTGCAGCGCCTGGTCGCGCGCCTGCGCGGCGCCGGCGTGCGCGGCTTTGTCGCCTGCGGCAGCACCGGCGAGGCCGCGCTGCTGGAGCCGCAGGAGCAGGACGCGGTGCTGGACACCGTCTACGCGGCCGCCGGCGCGCTGCCGGTGATGGTCGGCGTCTCCGGCCCGCGGCCCGGGCCGGTCGCGGCGCGCATGCAGGAGCTCGCCAAGCGCTTCCCGGTGCATGCCTTCCTGCTGCCGCCGCCCAGCTACATCCGCCCCTCGCAGCAGGGCCTGCTGAATTTCTTCCTGCAGATCGCCGACCAGGCGCCGGCGCCGCTGGCGCTCTACGACGTGCCCAGCCGCACCGGCGTCAAGATCGAGCTGCAGACCCTGCTGCAGCTGGCCGAGCATCCGCGCATCCAGGCGCTGAAGGACTGCGGCGGCCAGCTGCAGGCCACCCAGACCCTGATCAACGACGGCCGCCTGGCGGTGCTGGCCGGCGACGACCATGCGATCTTCCCGACCCTGGCCCTGGGCGGCGCCGGCGCGATCGCGGCCAGCGCCCATCTGCTAACGCCGGCCTTCGTGCAGTTGGTCGCGGCCCTGGCCGAGGAGCGCACCGAGACCGCTCGCCGGCTCTGGCTGGTGCTGACGCGGCTGATCGGCCTGTGCTTTGCCGAGACCAACCCGGCGCCGGTGAAGGCCCTGCTGGCGCGCCTGGACGGCCTGCACAACGAGCTGCGCGCGCCGCTGCATCCGGCCTCGCCGGAGCTCGAGCAGCGGCTGTGGGAGGCCTACCGCCAGGCCGAGGCTCAGCTGGCGGTCTGAGCCGGTTCGGCCTGCAGCTCGAACTCCAGCACCAGTTCGTCGCGCACCGCCAGCAGGCCGCCCAGCACCGTGAAGGGCGTCAGGCCCAGCTCGCGCTGGCGCAGCACGAAGGCGCCGGCGATGCGCGGGCGCTCCGGCGGGCCGGACAGGCGCAGCGGCACATCCAGCGCATGGCGCCGCTCGCCCAGCGCCAGCTCGACGCGGGCCGCCAGCCGCGGCGGCTCGCCCACCAGCTCGAGCAGGCGCAGGCGCAGCTCCGGTCGACGCGCCGCATCGACGCCCTGCGGGCCGAGCAGATTGGCCCGGGTCGCGGCGATCGCCTCCGGCGTCAGCGGCGCGGCGAAGGCGCCGCCGGCGGCCGCGCGCTGCGCCGGATCGTCCAGCAGCAGCTCGTCCCAGCGCAGGCGCAGCTCGCCGCGCGAGCGCGCCAGGTCCTCGTCCGGCCACCACAGCCAGCCCTCGAAGCGCGGCGCCGACAGCAGATGGTTGTGGCCCAGGCGCGCGGCGCGGCCGCCGCGAAACACATAGATGCGCACGGCCGAGGTCGCCGGATCGAGCCGGAACAAGCGCCCGCCCGCCTCCAGCGGCGCGCGGGCAAAGGCGGGCGGCCAGTCCTGTGACAGCGCCGCCGGCGGGGGCGGCGTGGCCGCACAGGCCGTCAGCAACGCGGTGGCCAGCATCAGCAGGGCCGCGCGCCTCATGCACCCTCCCCCAAGGCGCGCAGCGCGGCCGGATCCAGCAGCTCGATCTCGCCGTAATGCAGGGCCAGCAGGCCGCGGCCGGCCAGGGCCTGCAGCGCCTTGCTGACGCTCTGGCGGCTGACGCCCAGCATCAGCGCCAGCTGTTCCTGCGGCAGCCGGATGCGCCGGCGAGCCACCGCCTCATGACCATAGCCTTCGGCCACCAGCGCCAGGCGCTTGGCCAGGCGCTGCTGCAGCGGCAGCCGGGCGATGTCCTCCAGCACCTCGAAGGCCAGGCGCAGCTTGGCGCTGGCCAGCCGGGCCAGGTCGCGCCAGCAGGCCGGATGCGCCTCCAGCCAGGCCAGCAGCTCGGCATGCGGCAGCAGCCAGACCTGGGTCGCGCCCTCGGCCACCGCGTCATGGGTGCGCGGCAGGCCGTCCAGCAGCGAGATCTCGCCGAACCATTGCCCCGGCTCCAGCCAGGCCAGGAGGCTGGCCGAGCCGTCGGCCTGGGCCGCGCCGACCCGCAGCGCGCCCTCCAGCACGCAGCACAGCCCCTCGGGCCGCCCACCGCGCTCGAACAGGATCTGGCCATGGCTCAGCGCGACCCGTCGGCCGCGCCCCAGCAGCAGGGCCTGCAGCGCCGGGTCGCAGCCGGCGAACCAGGGATGGGCGCGCAGCAGCGCGGTATCGGCGGCACTCAGGGGCGGGGTGGACATGGGGAAAATAGGGGGGCCCAATGGCCTTGCACGCGGCGGAGTTTGTCGGCATTTTGACAGTCGCGCGCCGGGATGCTGAACTAGCATCCGCCGATTCGAAAACGAGGAGACGCCCATGGCCGCCAGTCCCTTCCGTCCCGCCTTGGACCTGATGGTGCAGTACGCCCGCTACCACCGCGACCGGCGCAATATCGCAACCCATTTCGTCGGCATTCCGCTGATCGTGTTCGCGATCGGCATCCTGCTGGCGCGCGCGCAGGTCGAGCTGGGCGGCTATGCACTGAACGCCGCCTGGCTGCTCTGGGCCCTGTCCACCATCTGGTACCTGACGCGCGGCAGCCTGGTGCTGGGCCTGGCGACCGCGCTGGTCAACGCGCTGCTGATGGCGCTGGCCGAGCCCTTCGCGGCCGCGGCGGTCTCGACCGGCAGCTGGCTAGCCTGGGGCATCGGCGCCTTCATCGTCGGCTGGATCATCCAGTTCGTCGGCCACTATTACGAGGGCAAGAAGCCGGCCTTCGTCGACGATCTGGTGGGCCTGCTGGTCGGCCCGATGTTCGTGGTCGGCGAGGCGCTGTTTGCGCTGGGCTGGGGCCGCGGCATGCTGGCCGAGATCGAGCGCCAGGCCGGCCCGACGCATCTGCGCGACCTGGCCCATCCGCTCGCGTGAGCGCCGACGGCATCGCGCCCA
Organism: Roseateles sp. DAIF2; assembly: GCF_015624425.1. NCBI lineage: Bacteria > Pseudomonadati > Pseudomonadota > Betaproteobacteria > Burkholderiales > Sphaerotilaceae > Roseateles > Roseateles sp. DAIF2. The sequence continues at coordinate 4,067,870 of NZ_CP049919.1, forward strand.
ACAAAGCGGCGCCCATACTGGTGATGGGGGCCGGCTCGATCGGCTGCTTCCTCGGCGGCGTGCTGGCCGCCGCCGGCCATCCGGTGCATTTGGTCGCGCGAGCGCGCGTGCTGCAGGCGCTGCGCGAGCGTGGCCTGACGATCGGCGACCTGGAGGGCCGCCGGCAAGACCTGCCCCCCGCGCGCCTGCGGCTGCACGAGGCGCCGCCCGCCGGGCTCAGGCCGGCGCTGACCCTGCTGTGCGTGAAGAGCGGCGCCACCGCCGGCGCGGCCCTGCAGCTGGCCGCGGCGCTGCCGGCCGGCAGCGTGGTGGTGTCGATGCAGAACGGCGTCGGCAATGTCGAGCGCGCCCGCGAGGCCGCGCCGGGCCTGCAATGGCGCGCCGGCATGGTGCCCTTCAATGTGGCCGAGCTGGCGCCGGGCCATTACCACCGCGGCACCGCCGGCGGCCTGGCCGCCGAGACCGACCCGGCGCTGGAGGCGCTGCGCCCGGCCTTCGCGGCCTTCGGCCTGAGCCTGCGGCTGAAGCCCGATCTGCGCGCGATCCAATGGGGCAAGCTGCTGATCAACCTGAACAACCCGGTCAATGCGCTGTCCGGCCGGCCGCTGCGCGCCCAGCTGCTGGAGCGCGGCTACCGGCGCTGCTTCGCCGCGCTGCAGACCGAGGCGCTGGAGGTGCTGCGCCAGGCCGGCATCGAGGTGGCGCCGGTCACGCCGGTGCCGCCCGAGCGCTTCGCCGCGCTGCTGCGCCTGCCGACGCCGCTGTTTAGGCTGCTGGCCGCGCGCATGCTGAAGATCGATGCCAAGGCCCGCTCCAGCATGGCCGACGACCTGGCCCTGGGCCGCAAGACCGAGATCGACGCGCTGTGCGGCGAGGTCGTGCGCCTGGCCCGCCGCGAAGGCCGCCAGGCGCCGCTGAACGCGCGCATGCTGGCCCTGGTGGAGGGCTGGACCCAGCGCCCCCTGCCCTACGGGCCGCGCGAGCTGGAGGAGGCGCTGGGGCTGCGCTGAGGCTTCAGCTGACGAAGACCCAGTAGAACAGCCCCACGATGATCGCCCACTTGCCGATGTAGTAGGTCGGCCGGCTCTTGGCCTTCAGGGCCTTGCCCCACAGGCGCACCTTGTAGGCATAGAAGAAGAACTTGTTGAGCGCGCCGACCGGCTCGCCCTCGACGTTCTGGGTCGCCGAGGCCGTCATCACGACGCGGGCGAACAGGCGGTTGAACCAGCGTACCGGCGCGAAGTACAGCGGCCGCTCGACGTCGCAGAACAGGATCACGCGCTGCTGCTCGGTCGTGTTCTCGGCGTAGTGGATGAAGGTCTCGTCGAACATCACCGCCTCGCCGTCCTTCCAGTGGTAGCGCTGGCCGTCCACCTCAATGAAGCAGCCGGGCGAGTTCGGCGTGGTCAGGCCCAGGTGGTAGCGCACCGAGCCGGCATAGGGGTCGCGATGCCGCACCAGGCGGCTGCCCGGCGGCAGCGAGGCGAACATCGCGGCCTTGACCGTCGGGATCTGGCGCAGCAGCTCGACGGTCTTCGGGCACAGGGCCTTGGCCGAGGCCAGGTCCTCGCCGTACCACTTCAGGTAGAAGCGCTTCCAGCCGGTGCGGAAGAAGGAGTTGAAGCCGATGTCGTTGTAGGTCGACGCGGCCTTGATCTGGCCCTCGTCATTGAGCTTGAGCGCCTCCTCGCGGATCACCTGCCAGTTCTGCTGCAGCAGCTCCAGCTCCTTGAACTGCTGGGGGTCCAGATAGGGCGTGGCCGGCGCGCGCGAGAACAGATACATCAGCGCATTGACCGGCGCGATCAGCACGGTGAAATCGGTCAGCGCCCGCGCCAGGCGAAAGCGCACCTTGCCGCGGAAATGGGCATACAGCGCCGACGCGACGAAGATCATCAGCACCCAGTAACGCAGCGGAATCGAGGACATCGGGTCCAGCCTTCTAGTGGTTCAAACGGTTCGGGAAAGTCCGGCATTATCGGGCCCGCGCATGAACTGCGTCTAAACCAGGCTCCCCAGAATCACGCTGGAGGCCTTGAACAGGGCCGTCGCCGCCTGGCCGGGGCGCAGATCCAGGGCCTGCAGGCTGGCCTGGGTGATGGTGGCGGCCAGGCTCTGGCCGCCGCCGATGTCCAGCAGCACCTCGGCATTGACCGCGCCCGGCGTCACCGCCAGCACCTGGCCATGCAGCTGGTTGCGTGCCGACAGCCGCACGCCCGGTGTCTCATCGAGCCCGGTCGCGATCAGCACCGAGCTGGCCTTGACCAGCGCGAAGGCCTCGGCGCCGAGCTTCAGGCCCAGCTGCTCGGTGCTCTCGCGGGTGACGATCGCGACGATGCGGGCGCCGCCCGGCAGGCTCAGGCTCACCTCGTCGTTGACCGCACCGGCCTGGTAGGCGCAGACCTGGCCGACGAACTGGTTGCGGGCGCTGGTCTTCATATTGATCATCCTCAGCAGCTGGAAGTCGCGCGACAGATCGGCGCCCTCGTCGCTCAGCTGGCGCACGAAGCGCCGGTGCAGCGCCTCGATCTGGGCGAAGCGCTCGACCAGTTGGCGGCCGCGCTCGGTCAGCAGGGTCGAGCCGCCGCCGCGGCCGCCGGTGCTGCGTTCCACCAGCGGCGCGCCGGCCAGGTTGTTCATCTGGTCCACCGCGTCCCAGGCCGCCTTGTAGCTCAGCCCGACCGCCTTGGCGGCCTGGGTGATCGAGCCCTGCTCGCCGATCGCGCGCAGCAGCGCGATGCGGTTCTCGCCACCCAGCGGCATGCCGCCGGCGCTCAGGGTCAGGCTGCCATGCAGCGCCAGTTCATGGCCTGTCGGCGAGGACTTGCGGGATCGGTCGCGCGTCGCCATGGTCGTCTCGGGATTGCGGGGCGCCCGAGCATACGTGAAGACAGGGTGGCGGTGCCGCCGCGAGGATGCGCCCCTCCTCCATCGTCAGCACCTGGTCGGCCAGGCGCTCGGCGTCGGCCTCGTCATGGGTGATCAGCAGCATCGGCAGCTGCAGCTGCGCCTGCAGATCGGCCAGCTCGTCGCGCAGCCGTGCGCGCAGCGCGCTGTCCAGCGCGGCGAAGGGCTCGTCCAGCAGCAGGGCCTGCGGCCGTGCCACCAGCGCGCGGGCCAGCGCGGTGCGCTGACGCTGGCCGCCGGAGAGCTGCTCCGGGTAGTGATGGGCCAGCGGCTGCAGGCCGAAGGCCTCGATCCAGCGCGCCACCTCCGGATGCTCGGTGCGGCGGCTCGGGTTGCGCCAGCCGCGCACACCTTCCCGATTGAGGCCGAAGGCGATGTTCTGCAGCACCGTCAGATGCGGGAACAGCGCATAGTCCTGGAACACATAGGCCAGCCCGCGCGCACGCGCCGGCACCTCGACACCGGCACCGCGATCCAGCAAGACCCGACCCTGCACCTTCACATGGCCGGCATCGGCGCGGGTCAGCCCGGCGATGATCTTCAGGGTCTGGCTCTTGCCGGCGCCCGAGGGGCCGATCAGCACCAGGCGGCGCGCATCGCTGGCGAAGCTCGAGCTCAGCTCGAAGCGTCGACCGGCATGCTCGAAGACGCGACGCACATCGACGTCCCAGACCCTCATCGCAGCGCCCCCGCGACCCGGCCCGGGGCCAGGCGGCCCGCGCTCAGCAGCACGACGATGCAGGTGATCGAGGTCACCAGCACCAGGAAGCTGGCCATGCCGTCCTGGCCGGCCTGCACCGCCTCGTAGACCGCGACCGACAGGGTCTGGGTCTTGCCCGGGATGCTGCCCGCCACCATCAGGGTGGCGCCGAACTCGCCGGTGGCACGCGCGAAGGCCAGCAGCACACCGGCCAGGATGCCGCGCCAGGCCAGCGGCAGGGTGACGCGGAAGAACAGCGCGGTCTCGGACAGGCCCAGCACCCGCGCCGCCTGCTCCAGCTGCGGATCGACCGCCTCGAAGGCCGCGCGCGCCGACTTGAACACCAGCGGAAAGGCGACGATGGTCGCCGCGATCACCGCGCCCTGCCAGGTGAAGATCAGATTGATACCAAACTCGGCCTGCAGCCAGGCGCCGATGGGGCCGTTGCGGCCGATCAGCACCAGCAGGTAGTAGCCCAGCACGGTCGGCGGCATCACCATCGGCAGGGTCAGCAGCGCGTCCAGCAGCTCGCGCCCCGGGAAGCGCAGCCGCGCCAGCGCGAAGCCCACGGCGACGCCCAGCACCAGGTTCAGCGCGGTGGCCCAACCGGCCACCTTCAGGGTCAGCAGCAGCGGGATCCAGGCCTCGCTCATGGTCGGGTCATCAAGGCTTGCCGAAGCCGTACTTGGCCAGCACGGCCTGGGCCTGCGGGCTCAGCACGAAGGCGACGAACTTCTGCGCCTCGGCCGCGTTGGCGCTGGCCGCCACCGGCGCGACCGGATAGAGCACCGGCGTCTCGGTCGGCACGGTCAGCGCGACCTTCACCTTGTCGGCCATCAGGGCCGCATCGGTACCGTAGACAAAGCCGGCATCGACCTCGCCGCGCGCCACATAGTCCAGCGCCTGGCGCACATTGTTGGCGCCGATCATCTTGGGCTCGACCGCACCCCACAGGCCGGCCTTCTCCAGCACCGCCTTGGTATAGCGCCCGACCGGCACGCTGGCCGGCAGGCCGATCGCGATGCGGCCATAGGCGGGCTGCGCCAGCTCGGCCACCGCCTTGGGCGTGGCCTTGGCCGCGCCCGGCACGATCACCACCAGGCTGTTGGAGACGAAGTTGCGGCGCTGCTCGGCCTTCACCAGGCCCTGCTGTTGCGCCTGGTCCATGGTCTCCTGGTCGGCGCTGGCGAACACATCGGCCGGCGCGCCCTTGGCGATCTGCTGCAGTAGCGCGCCCGAGGCGCCGAAGTTGAACTGCAGCTTGCTGCCGGGATGCTGCGCCTCGTACAGCGGCCCCAGCTCGCGGAAGGCATTGGTCAGGCTGGCCGCGGCCGAGACGGTCAGCTCGGCCGCCAGCGCACCCCCGCTCAGCAGCAGGCCCGACAGGGCCAGGACGAGGCGGATCGGGCGGGGCTTGTGGCTCATGAGGAGTCGCTCCAGGCTGAGGATCGGTGGGCAGGAATCGTTATATACAAGTGTACATACTGAAACCGATTCGACACCTCATACCCAGGCAATCGCCGTGCGAGTTCCGTTATATCCAGGCCACCAGAACGACGGCCTGTGTCAGCCGGGCAAGTCCTGACCCCAGGGCTGCAGCGCCAGCTCCGGCCCGGGCTTGCGCGAGGGGCCGGCGGGCTGCCGGGCCGGCGTGCCCAGCGCCACCCAGCCGACCAGGGTCTCGCCCGGCGCGCAGAAGGCCTCGGCGATCTGCGGGTTGCGCACCTTGGCGCCGCTGAGCATCTTGCCGCCATAGCCCAGCAGATGGGCCGCGCTCATGAACTGCGCCAGCGCGCCGCCCAGCGCCACCCATTGCTCATGCGCCGGCACCTGCGGATGGCCGAGGTCGATGCGCGCGACGATGGCCACCGTGACCGGCGGCCCCAGCGCGCGCTCCGCATCGAGCCGGGCGCCCGCCTCGTCCTTGCCCGCGGCCAGCGCCGCCCGCTCGAACAGCTCGGCCATGCGCTGGCGCGCCGCGCCGCGCACGACCTTGAAGCGCCAGGGCACCAGCTCGCCATGGTCCGGCGCGCGCAGCGCGGCCTGCGCCATCAGGGTCAGCTCGGCCTCGCTGGGCCCGGGCTCCAGCAGATGCTTGGGCCCCACCGAATAGCGCCCCAGCAGGGCCCGCAGGGCCAGGTCTTGTGCTTCGTTCATCAAGCGACTTTAGGGCAAGGCCTGGGGCGGAGGGGAATGGGAGTCGAACCCACCCGGCGACGCATGGCGCCACCCACCGGGTTTGAAGCCCGGCCGACACACCGGTGTCGTTTCCCCTCCATGAATCCCTTGGGGTTCATTCATGATGCCGACGCCTCGTCGGCAAACAGCGTCGACTCGGCGCGCAGCTTGTGCAGATCGCCCACGCGGCGCAGCAGGCCGACGCGGTCGAAATACTCCAGGATCTGGATCGCGCGCTTGCGGCCCAGGCCGGTCGCGTCGCGAAAGGCCGCCGCCAGCACCTGCCCCTCCTGCTCCCGCGCCAGGCGCCGCGCGATGCCTGCCAATGTGCGCATCGGCTGGGTCGCGTAGTAGAGGTCTTTCACCACTTGATGCACCTCGCCCTGCTGGGCCAGGCGGGCCAGGGTCGTGCGCATCAGCGGCTCGGGCTCGGCGGCGTCGCGTGCCAGGTCGCGCGCCCAGGCCCCCTCGAAGCCGGCCTCGGCCAGGCGCGGCGCCACCTTCTGCGCGATGCGCTGCTCGGCGGCCGACAGGCGCACGCCATGCTCTGGCAGGTGCACGAAGGCGCCGCGCTGCGCCAGCGCGCCCTGCTCGCGCAGGCGCGCCAGCAGGGCCAGCCACAGCGGCTCCGGCAGGCGCGGCGCGGCCAGGCGGCGCAGACGCGCCGCGTCCGGCCCCAGTTCGTCGGGCTGGCGCGCATGGAAGTCGCGCAGCGCGGTCAGCGCCCGCTCGCCCAGCGCCGCCGCGGCCAGCTCGGCCAAGGCCCAGCGCGCCTCGCCGGCCGCCGCCTGCAGCGCCGCTGCTCCCTCCAGCTGAGGTGGCTGCGCGAGCCCCTCGGCCCGCGCGAAGCGCGCCAGATCCAGCCCCAGCGGCGCCACCGCCAGCAGGGCCTGCAGGCGCTCGGCCGATGTCTCGCGCTGCAGCGCGACCAGCTCGGCCAGGCGCTCCGGCGTGCGGCGGTAGCGCGCCGGCGCGAACGGGTCCAGCACCACGCCGCCGGCCAGGGTGCGGCTGGCCGCCGCATCGCGCAGCACCACACGGTCGCCGCGCCAGGCGCCGATGGGTTCGCGCAGCAGCAGCTGCACGAGGGCCTCGCCGCCCGGCGCCAGGGTCTCCACGTCCAGCAGCGCGACCGCGCCGAGCTGCGCTCGCGCGCCCAGATGCACGAACACCGGCGTGCCGGAACGCAGCGCCTTGGCCTCGCCGGGCCAGAGGGTCAGGCGCGCATCCAGCCGCTCGGTGGCCAGCGCCACCGCGGGTTCGCACAGCCATTGGCCGCGCTCGATCTCGTCGCGCGCCAGCCCGACCAGGTTCAGCGCGCAGCGCTGGCCGGCGCTCGCCCGCGGGACCGCGCGGTTCTGCGCATGCAGGCTGCGCACCCGCGCGCGGCGGCCGCGGGATGCATCGGGCGCCAGCGCCAGCTCGGCGCCCAGCGCCACCGCGCCGGCATGCACGGTGCCGGTCGCGACGGTGCCGACGCCGTCCAGGCTGAAGGCCCGGTCCACCGCGAGGCGGAAGGCCCGCTCCTCCCCTGCCGCTGACGGAACCACCTGCGAGGCCTCGCGCAGCAGCAGCTCGCGCAGCGCGGCCATGCCCTGCCCGCTCGGCGCGCTCACCTCCAGCAGCGGCGCCGCGGCCAGGAAGGTCCCGTCCAGCAGGGCCGCAATCTCGGCCCGCAGCACGGCCAGGCGGGCCGCATCGGCGACGCGATCGCATTTGGTGATCAGCACCGCACCGCGCATCAGCCCCAGCAGCGACAGCACCGCCAGATGCTCGCGCGTCTGCGGCATCACGCCGTCATCGGCGGCCACCAGCAGCAGCGCGTAGTCGATGCCGGTGGCGCCGGCCAGCATCGTGTGCACCAGGCGCTCATGGCCGGGCACGTCGATGAAGCCGATGCGCTGCCCATCCGGCGCATCAAGAAAGGCATAGCCCAGCTCGATGCTGATGCCGCGCTGCTTCTCCTCCGGCAGCCGGTCGGTGTCGACGCCGGTCAGCACCCGCACCAGCGTGGTCTTGCCATGGTCGATATGACCGGCGGTGCCGACGATCATGGTCGCCCCGGTGCGCTCAGATTTCCTTCGCGCTGATGCTGTACTTGAAGCTGTCCGGCGCCAGCTCGTCGAAGCGGCCGCTGCGGTTCTCGCCCTGCGGGTACATCAGGAAGGGCAGGCTGGCCTTGCCGGCGCTGCCGGGCAGCATCAGGTCATGCGCGGTGTTGTAGCCGACCCAGTTGCCCTCCCAGCCGCCGAACAGGCCCTCGTTGACCGGCGCCACCAGCGGATGCGCCGGGTCCTTGATCCATTCCGGCGTCTCCTGGCGCATCACCTTCAGCACATCGGCCGGGTCCATCGCGACCCAGCCATGGGCCTGCAGGAAGACCTCGGCGCGGCAATGCTGCGCGCCCTTCAGCCCGGCCGGATTGGCGCCCAGCTCGCGGTAGCCAAAGGCCGAGGGCACCAGACGCAGACCGTAGACATCGCGCGCCGGCACGCCCACCGAGCGGCACAGGCCGACGAAGATCGCATTCAGGTCCGCGCATTTGCCGCCCAGGTTGCCGGTCTCCAGCATCGTGCGCACATCGCCGGTGCCACAGCCGCGCACCTTGGGCTCGCGGTGCGCGTTGGCCACCACCCAGCGGTAGATCGCGCGGGTCTTCTCAAGATCGGTCCGGGCGCCACGCGTCGCCTCCAGCGCGGTCTTGCGCACGATGCCGTCGGTCGGGATCAGCTCGGTCGGTGCCAGGTTGGCGCGCAGCACCTCGGGGTCCTCGCCGACGCGGCCGGCCTTCCTGCTCCAGTCGACCGCGCGGCTCTGCGTCTGCAGCCGGCTGACCAGCTGCAGGCTCGGCGCCTTCACGCTCTCGGGGAACTCGGCGTAGAGCATGCGCACGCCGCGCGGCGCGTCGGCCACCACCTGCATCACGCTCGCATTGCCGCTGAAGCTGTGGCCCAGGCTGCGCTGGTAGCCGGTTTCCAGATCGGGCAGCGGCAGCCAGAGCTTGGTCGTGCCCTGGTGGTCGGCGACCGACACGTCCAGCGTCAGCTCGAAGCTGCGCCAGGTGCCGGGCCGCGGCTCGAAGCGGCGCGCCGCCGCGGCGGCGCCCTGGGCCTGGCCCAGCGACGGCAGGCCGGCGATGGCCGCGGCGGCGGAACCTTGGATCAGTTGGCGGCGGGTCAGGGTCATGATGGGGTTCTCCTCGGAAGATTCAGGGGGCCAGCAGCGGCTCGATCCACTGGCGGGCCTGCGGGCCGGTCCAGTCGAGCTCGCCGATCACCGAAAAGGCGGCGCGGCCGTCGCGGCCGATCAGCACGCTGGTCGGGAAGATGCGCACGCCGAAGGCGCGCGTCGTGGCGCCGTCGGCATCGCGCAGGATGGGCAGGCTGATCGGCATCTGCTGCATGAAGCGCCGGATCGCCGCGTCGGTCTCGCGGTGGTTGATCGCCAGCACCTGCAGGCCGCGCGCCTCGTACTTCTGCGCCAGCAGCTCCAGCGAGGGCATCTCGCTGCGGCAGGGCTCGCACCAGCTGGCCCAGAAGTTCAGCAGCAGCAGCTTGCCGCGCGCCTGCGCCGGCTCGAAGCCCGGGCCCTCGAAGCCCGGCAGGGCCAGCGGCGGGGTCGGCGCCTTGGCCGGCCAGGGGCGGCGCAGCACATCGGAAAACGCCGGCATGGCGGCAGCGGCCAGGGAAAACAGCAGGTGGCGGCGCTTCATCGCAGGATTTCGGACAAAGCCGGCAATTGTCGCAGCAGCTCCGCCTCGCGCCCGTCCAGGCAGCGGCAGTCGAGCCAGAGCCGGTCCTCGGCGATGCGGCCGATCACCGGCAGCGGCAGGCCGCGCAGCGCGGTGGCCAGGCGCTCCAGCGCGCTGCCGACGCCGCGAGCGCCGACGGGCGAGATCGTCAGCCCCGCCGACGGCAGGCGTTCGACGGGCAGCGAGCCCGAACCGATCTGGCCCAGCATCGGCGCCACCGCCACCGCGTAGCGCGGCGCCAGCGCACGGGCCAGCGCGGGCGCCAGGCGCTGCGCCTGCGCCTCGATCTCGGCCAGCGGCCGGGTCAGCAGGCGCAGGGTCGGTAAGTCCTGCGCCAGCCGCTCCGGCCGCAGGTACAGGCGCAGCGTGGCCTCCAGCGCGGCCAGCGGCAGCTTGCTCATGCGCAGCGCGCGCTTCATCGGGAACTTGCGGATGCGCTGGATCTGCTCGCGCCGGCCGACGATCAGCCCGGCCTGCGGGCCGCCCAGCAGCTTGTCGCCGCTGAAGGTGACGACATCGCAACCGGCCACCAGCATCTGCTGCGGCATCGGCTCCGGCGGCAGGCCCCATTGCGCCAGGTCCACCAGCGCGCCGCTTCCCAGGTCGGTGACCAGCGGCAGGCCCCGCGCATGGGCGATCGGCGCCAGGGTCGTCTCGTCGACCGCGGCGGTGAAGCCCTGCACCTGGTAGTTGCTGGTGTGCACCTTCATCAGCATCGCCGTGCGCTCGTTGATCGCGCCCTCGTAGTCGCGCGCATGGGTGCGGTTGGTCGTGCCCACCTCGACCAGGCTGGCGCCGGCGCTGGCCATCACATCGGGCATGCGGAAGGCGCCGCCGATCTCGACCAGCTCGCCGCGCGAGACGATCACCTCGCGGCCCCGGGCCAGCGCCGCGATCGACAGCAGCACCGCGGCCGCGTTGTTGTTGACCACGGTGGCGGCCTCGGCCCCGGTCAGCTCGCACAGCAGGCCCTCGACCAGGTCGTCACGGTCGCCGCGCCCGCCGGACTCGAGGTCGTACTCGAGGTTGTTGGGCCCGCTCATCAGCGCCAGCAGCCGCTCCAGCGCCGCATCGGCCAGCAGCGCGCGGCCCAGGTTGGTGTGGATCACGGTGCCGGTCAGGTTCAGCACCGCGCGCATGCGGCTTTGCAGACGCTCCGCCACGCGCCGCTCCAGCGCCGCCTCCAACGCGGCGGGCTGCAGCGCGTCCAGGCCCAGCTCCTGCGCCAGCACGAGCGCGCGCAGGCCGTCCAGCAGCGCGCGCGCCTCGCCGGCCACCAGGCTGTGGCCATGTTCCTGCAGCAGCGCGGCCGCCGCGGGCAGGCGCAGCAGCTTGTCGATCGAGGGCAGATCCTTTGGTACCGCCTTCGTGCCGTGAACCACGGACGCCTCGGGCGCGGCCATCAGCGGCCTCCGCCGGGATCGGGCGGCGCCGCGGCGTCCGGGTCGCCGAACAGCAGCAGCAGGTTGACGCCATGGCGCTGCAGGCCGGTCTCGGCCACCAGCAGGTCCAGGGTCAGCGAGGCCAGGTCGTCGGCCAGCGGCTCGACCTGATGGTCCTTTTCCATGTGCACGATCTTCAGGTAATGACCGCAAGTCTCGCAGCATTCGACCTGCACCGCCGCCTCATCCGCCTGGCCCTGGCCGTCCAGCGCCTGCAGGGCCTGGAAGCTGATGCCCTTGGTGCCCTGGCAATGCGCGCATTTGATGCGCACGTAATGCCATTGCGTCGCGCACAGGCTGCAGGCCAGGTAGCGAAAGCCCGAGCCCTCGGCGCCGATGCGGGTGATGCTGGCGCTGGGCCGGCTGCCGCAGCAGGGGCAGACCAGCGGATCGTCGATGCGGCCGAAGGGGGCCAGCGGGTCCGTGCCATGGCGCGCCTGCACGCCGGCGATCAGCCGCGCCCAGTGCAGCTGCAGGGCCGCGCCGATCAGCGGCGCCGTGCCCAGGTCCAAGCCCAGCATCACGCCCGACAGCAGGCGTTCGGCCTGCAGCTCCAGATGCTCGTCGAACACGGCGGCCAGGCGCAGCGCGGTGTCGCGCGCCGGGCCGGGCGGCACGCGCGCGGCCAGGCCCTGCAGCAGCGCGCGCAGGTCCCCGCGCCAGGCCGGGTCGCGCGGCCAGCGCTGCGCGTCCAGCAGCGGCCGGCCGGCATTGGCCGCGGCCTCGATCTGGGCCGGCGTGGGCAGCGCTGGTGTGGCCGGGACCTGCAGCAGCTCATGCTGGCCACGCGCCAGCTCGGCGCAGAACAGCAGGTAGTCGCGCATCGCATGGCCGGCGGCGAGCTGGCGCAGGCGCAGCTCGCGCTCGGCGAACAGGCCCGGCTCGGGCAGGCGCAGCAGGGTCACCTGCTCACCGGCCCGTACCGCGATCTCCTCGGGGGACAGCAGCCGGGTGCCGACGCTCATCGGCCCTCCGTCGGGCGCTTGGCCACGCCCATCTCGTCGGCCCACAAGGGGTGGTGCTGACGCGCCCAGGCCTCGCTGACCTCGCCGCGGGTCATCGCGGGGATCGAGCCCTTGACCCAGATGGCCGCATAGATGTGGACGATGGCGCCCAGGATCAGGCAGACGGCCGCGATCGCATGCACCAGCACCGCGATGCGCCGCGCCAGGATCGGGAAGGCGTCGGCGAACCAGGGTTGCCAGAACATCACGCCGGTCACCAGCAGCAGCAGCAGGCAGATCGTCATCAGCCAGAACACGCCCTTCTGGCCGGCGTTGTATTTGCCGACCGGCGGCATCGCATGCTCGTCGCCTCTCAGGAGGCTCGGGCTGCGGCGCGCCCATTCGGTGTCGGAGCGGCTCCACAGATTGCTGCGCCAGAAGCGCAGGAACATGCCGAGGAAGCCCAGGCACATCGCCACACCCAGGAAGGGATGGAGGATGCGGGTCCAGGGGCCGCCGCCGAACAGCGCGGTCAGGAAGTAGAAGGCCGGATGGAAGAAGGCCAGGCCGGACAGGCCGGCCAGGATGAAGCACAGCGCGACGATCCAGTGGTTGATGCGATCGCCGTCCTTGTAGCGTTGCAGCATTCTCATCATGGGCTCCTCAGCTCTCGTCCTTGCTGCCACCCTCGGTGCGGATCGGGCCGACCTTGATGTAGTGGAAGAAGCCCGCCACCACCGCGCCGATCATCGCCGCCACCGCCAGCGGCTTGGCCACGCCCTTCCACAGCGCCACCAGCGGGCTGATGCGCGGATCGGCCGGCAGGCCATGGTAGAGCTCGGGCTTGTCGGCATGCTGCAGCACATAGACCACATGGGTGCCGCCGACGCCCGGCGGGTCGTAGACCCCGGCGTTCTGGTAGCCGCGCTCCTTCAGGTCGACCACGCGCTCGGCGCCGAAGTCCAGCATGTCCTCCTTGGAGCCGAAGCGGATCGCGCCGGTCGGACAGACCTTGACGCAGGCCGGCTCCAGGCCGACGCCAACGCGATCAGAACAGAGCGAACATTTGTAGGCCTTGTTGTCGAGCTGGGACAGGCGCGGCACGTCGAAGGGACAGCCGGTCACGCAGTTGCCGCAGCCGACGCAATGCTCGCTGATGAAGTCGACGATGCCGTTGCTGTACTTGACGATCGCACCCGGCGCCGGACAGGCCTTCAGGCAGCCGGGGTCCTCGCAGTGCATGCAGCCGTCCTTGCGGATCAGCCATTCCAGCCGGTTCGGCTCCGGCTCGATCTCCGAGTAGCGCATCACGGTCCAGGACTGGGGACTGAGATCGCGCGGGTTGTCGTAGGTGCCGACGTTGCTGCCGACCTCGTCGCGCAGATCGTTCCACTGCATGCACGCCACCTGGCAGGCCTTGCAGCCGATGCAGGAGCTGACATCGATCAGTTTCGCGACCTCGACGCTGGAGCGGCGCGCCTGGGGACTCGGCGTGGTGGTGGCCGAGCGCTTGGCAATGTCCAGGGATTGAAGGGAACTCATTCGGTGCCTCCTCGACGGATGTGCCCGCATTTCCAAGCGGCGGCCGTGGCTCCGGCTGTGCCGGGCCACTGGCTGCGCCCCCTGGTAGGGGGCCGGCGAAGCCGGTAGGGGGTGGCCTGATTCATCAGGCCCTCTCGATATTCACGGTGAAGCTCTTGAACTCGGGCGTCTGGGTGTTCGCATCGCCCACGAAGGGGGTCAGCGTGTTGACCAGATAGCCGGGTTTGGCCACACCGACAAAGCCCCAGTGATTGGGCAGCCCCACCGTGTGCACTTTCTTGCCGTCCACCTCCAGCACCGGGATGCGCTTGCTCACCACCGCCACGGCCTTGATGAAGCCGCGCTTGGAGCTGACCTTGACCCAGCCGCCGTTGGCGATGCCCTTCTCCTTGGCCAGCTCCTCGCCGATCTCGACGAACTGCTGCGGCTGGATGATGGCCGAGGTCTCGACGTTCTTGGTCCAGTAGTGGAAATGCTCGGTCAGCCGGTAGCTGGTCGCCACATAGGGGAAGTCCTTGGGCGTGCCGAAGGTCTCCAGATCGCTCTTGAACACACGGGCCACCGGATTGGAGCGGGCCTTGGCGTTGTTCGGATGCATCGGGTTGGCGGCCAGCGGCGACTCCAGCGGCTCGTAATGCTCGGGCAGCGGCCCGTCCACCAGGCCGCTGGGCGCGAACAGGCGCGCCACGCCCTCGGCGGTCATGATGAAGGGACGCACCGCCTCCTCGTCGCCGGGGTTGGCGTCGGGGCGGATGTCCGGCACGTCGGAGCCGGCCCAGCGCTCGCCGTTCCAGGCCACCAGGCGGCGCTTGGCGTTCCAGGGCTTGCCGCCGGGGTCGGAGGAAGCGGCGTTGTAGAGGATGCGCCGGTTCGCCGGCCAGGCCCAGGCCCAGTTCAGCGTCTGGCCGATGCCGAAGGGATCGCTGTTGTCGCGCCGCGCCATCTGGTTGCCGCCCTGGGTCCAGCTGCCGGCGTAGATCCAGCAGCCGCAGGCGGTGGAGCCGTCGTCGCGCAGCAGGCCGAAGCCGGCGAGCTGCTCGCCGGCCTTGGCCAGCACCTTGGTGGCGTCCTTCGGGTCGGTCACGTCGGCCAGGGCCTTGCCGTTCGACTCCATCGCCAGCTCCTCGGGCGAGGGGCTCAGCGGGATCCTGTAGGGCCAGCTTAGGTTGACGATCGGATCAGGGAAGGCGCCGCCCTCCTTCTGGTACAGCGCCCTCATGCGCAGGAAGATCTCCGCGATGATCTCCGCGTCGCCCTTGGCCTCGCCGGGCGGCTCGGCGCCCTTCCAGTGCCATTGCAACCAGCGGCCGGAGTTGGTCAGCGAGCCGTCCTCCTCGGCGAAGCAGGTGCTGGGCAGGCGGAACACCGTGGTCTGGATCGCCTCGCTGTTGACGTCGTTGTGCTCGCCGAAGTTGCGCCAGAACTCGGCCGTCTCGGTGTTGAGCGGGTCGATGATGGCGAGGAATTTCAGCTTGGACAGGCCGTCGATCACCTTCTTCTTGTTCGGGAAGGAGCCGACCGGGTTGAAGCCCTGGCAGATGTAGCCGTTCATCTTGCCCTGGTTCATCAGCTCGAAGGCCTGCAGCACGTCGTAGCCCTTGTCCCATTTCGGCAGGTAGTGGTAGGCCCAGTCGTTCTCCTTGGTCGCGGCCTTGCCCCACCAGGACTTCTGGAAGCTGACGAAGAACTTGGGGTAGTTCTGCCAGAAGCTCATCTGCCCCGGCCGCAGCGGCTTCAGGGCACGGGTCTTGTAGTAGGTCTCCAGGTCCTGCTCGGCATCGCGCGGCAGGCTCATATAGCCGGTCAGCGAGGTCGAGAGCAGGCCCAGATCGGTCAGGCCCTGGATGTTGCTGTGGCCGCGCAGCGCGTTCATGCCGCCACCGGGCTGGCCGATATTGCCCAGCAGCAGCTGCACGATCGCGCCGGTGCGTATCATCTGCGAGCCCTGGCTGTGCTGCGTCCAACCCAGCGCATACATGATGGTCATCACCTTGCCGGGCACCGCGGTGCCTGCGATCATCTCGCAGCACTTGAGGAACTGGTCCTTGGGCGTGCCGGTGATCTTGCTGACCATCTCCGGCGTGTAGCGCGCGTAATGCCGCTTCATCACCTGCAGCACGCAGCGCTCATGCTGCAGGGTGTCGTCGACCTTGGCGAAGCCCTTGTCGTCGAGCTCATAGGCCCAGCTGGCGTTGTTGTAGGCGCGCTTGCTCTCGTCGTAGCCGGAGAACAGGCCGTCCTCGAACCTGTAGCCCTCGTTGATCAGGAAGCCGGCGTTGGTGTAGTGCTTGACGTACTCCTGCTGGATCTTGTTGTTCGACAAGAGATAGTGGATCACCCCGGCCAGGAAGGCGATGTCCGAGCCGGCGCGGATCGGCGCGTAGTAGTCGCTCATCGCGGCCGAGCGCGTGAAGCGCGGGTCCACGACCAGCAGTCGGGCCTTGTTCTTGTGCTTGGCCTCGATCACCCACTTGAAGCCGCAGGGATGCGCCTCGGCGGCATTGCCGCCCATGATCAGCACGAGGTCGGCGTTCTTGATGTCCACCCAGTGGTTGGTCATCGCGCCGCGTCCGAACGTCGGGGCCAGACTGGCCACCGTCGGTCCGTGTCAAACGCGTGCCTGGTTGTCGAAGACCAGCATCCCCATCGAGCGCATCGCCTTGTGGGTGATGTAGCCCGATTCATTCGAGGATGCCGACGCACAGAGCATGCCGGTCGAGAGCCAGCGGTTGACCGTCTTACCGTCGGCGTTGCTGGCGATGAAGTTGGCGTCGCGGTCCGCCTTCATCAGCTTGACCAGGCGGTCCATCGCCTCGTCCCAGCTGACGCGCTTCCATTCCTTGGCGCCGGGCTCGCGGATCTCCGGCCACTTCAGGCGGTTCGGGCTCTTGACGAAATCGAGCAGGCCGGCGCCCTTCGGACACAAGGTGCCGCGATTGACCGGGTGGTCCGGGTCGCCCTCGATATGGATGATTTCGCTGGTGACGTTCTTGGCCTTGTCGCCCAGCGAGTACATGATGATGCCGCAGCCCACCGAGCAATAAGGGCAGGTGTTGCGGGTCTCGGTCGCCCGGGAGAGCTTGAAGTTGCGCGCCTCGGCCAGGGCCGCCATCGGCGAGAACCCCAGCACCGCCAGACTCGATCCGACGAGTCCCGCGCCGCTCACCCGGAAGAACTGCCTCCGGTCCATGTCCATACGATGTGCCTCCTGCGGGCCCAACCCCGCTTGCAGTGCTGATGCCATCGGCCGTCACGCGACACTCGGGTCAATTCCCGCACAAATGCCGGGGTTTGTCCATCCAGGGCCAGCCCTCAGAAAAAAGGCCCGATCCGCGACAACTTGTCGCAGGGGTCATGTCTTGCGGGATGCTGCATCGCAACATCCAAAACCGGGGAGGCAGGCAGGCTACAGTGGCCACGATGAAGACCCGCCTCTCGCGCCCGCTGAGCCTGCGCAGCAAGCTGCTGCTGCTGGCCCTGCTGCCGCTGTGGGCGGTGCTGCCGCTGCTGGGCCTGATCCTGGTGTACTGGGGCGATGCGGCCTTCGACCGCCTCTTGATCACCAAGGTGCGCAGCGATCTGGCGGTCGCCAACGGCTATTTCGAGCGGGTGCAAGCCGAGATCGGCGGCGGCACCCGCGCCGCGGCCGGCGCGCACCGGCTGGTGCATCTGCTGCAGCAGCAACCCGCGCGCCCGGAGCAGGCGGGCGAGCTGAGCCGCTTCCTGTCCAGGGCGCGGCTCGAGCATGGGCTGGAGTTCATCAACCTGCTGACGCCGGACGGCCGGCTGCGCGCCAACGAGCTGGGCCCGGTGCCGGACGAGGGCGCCGCACTGCCGCTGCTGGTGGCCGACATCAGCGGCGCGCTGGCCTCGATCGCGGTGCTGGAGCCGGCGGCGCTGCTGCGCATCGCGCCGGCGCTGCGCGACCGGCTCTCGATCCCGCTGCTGCCGACGCAGAACGCCGCGCCGACCGCGCGCGAACGCGAGGAGCGCGCGATGGTGATGATCGCCCGCGCGCCGATCCACGATGCCGAGGGCCGGCTGCTCGGCCATCTGCAGGGCGGCGTGCTGCTGAACCGCAACCTGCCCTTCATCGACCACCTCAACGAGATCGTCTACCCCGACGGCGCCCTGCCCGCCGGCAGCCAGGGCACGGCCACGCTGTTCCTCGACGATGTGCGCATCTCCACCAATGTGCGCCTCTTTGAGAGCTCGCGCGG
Source organism: Roseateles sp. DAIF2 (assembly GCF_015624425.1). Classification (NCBI taxonomy): domain Bacteria; kingdom Pseudomonadati; phylum Pseudomonadota; class Betaproteobacteria; order Burkholderiales; family Sphaerotilaceae; genus Roseateles; species Roseateles sp. DAIF2. The sequence goes on from NZ_CP049919.1 coordinate 4,085,554, forward strand.
CGACCGCGCGATCGGCACCCGCGTCTCGCGTCAGGTGCGCGACGAGGTGCTGGGCCGCGGCGGCACCTGGCTGGCCAGCGCCTTCGTCGTCAACGACTGGTATGTCTCGGCCTACCAGCCGCTCAGCAACAAGAGCGGCGAGCGGGTCGGCATGCTCTATGTCGGCTTCCTGGAGCGCCCATTCCAATGGGCCAAGTACAGCGTGCTGGCCGGCGTCGGCTTCGTGTTCCTGGCGGTGATGCTGCTGGCGGCCTGGGTCTCGCTGCGCTGGGCCGGCAGCATCTTCCGCCCGGTCGAGCGCATGGCGCGCACGATGGCCCGGGTCGAGGCCGGCGACAGCGCGGCCCGCGTCGGCGCGCTGCCGGCGCCCGACGAGCTGGGCGTGCTGGCCGGCCATCTGGACCATCTGCTGGACACGGTGGACGACAAGACCCGCGCGCTGCAGCGCTGGGGCGAGGAGCTGGACCGCAAGGTGGCCGAGCGTACCGCCGACCTGGAGGCCGCCCAGGCTCAGCTGGTGCAGAGCGAGAAGATGGCCACGGTGGGCCAGCTGACCGCCAGCATCGCGCATGAGATCAACAATCCGATCGCGGTGATCCAGGGCAATCTGGACCTGAGCCGCGAGCTGCTGGGCCCGGCCATCGAGCCGGCGCGCGCCGAGCTCAGGCTGATCGACCAGCAGATCGAGCGCATGCGCCTGATCGTCACCCAGCTGCTGCAGTACGCGCGGCCGACCGAATACGCCGGCTATGTCGAGTCGGTCGAGCCGGCCGATGCCCTGGCCAGCAGCCTGCTGCTGGTCGAGCACCAGCTGGCGCGCGCGCGCGTGCTGGTGCAGCGCGACTTCCGTGCGACGCGTCGGGTCGGCATCAACCGCCAGGAGCTCCAGCAGGTGCTGATCAACCTGCTGGTCAATGCCGCCCAGGCGATGCCGGATGGCGGCCGCCTGAGCCTGAGCTGCGAGGATTGGGACGGCCCCGCCGGCGAGGGCGTGCGCATCGCGGTAGCCGACACCGGCCCGGGCCTGAGCCCCGAGCTGCTGGCGCGGCTGTTCCAGCCCTTCGTCACCAACAAGAGCGAGGGCACCGGCCTGGGCCTGTGGATCAGCCGCAGCATCGTCGAGCGCTATGGCGGCGAGCTGCGCGCCGACAGCTCGCCCAGCGGGGCCTGCTTCAGCCTGCTGCTGCTGAGCGAGCCCGCACTCGTCTAGCTCAGGTGTTCTTCGAGATCGAGATGGTGGGGAACTTGGCCGAGTAGTCCTTGGCCTGCTTGGCGATCTTCACCGCCACCCGGCGCGCCAGCGCCTTGTACAGGCCGGCGATCTCGCTGTCCGGCGCGGCCACCACGGTCGGCGCGCCGGCATCGGCCTGCTCGCGGATGGCGAGCGCCAGCGGCAGGCCGCCGAGGTAGTCGATGCCGTACTGCTCGGCCATCTTCTTGCCGCCGTCCGCGCCGAAGATATGCTCGGCATGGCCGCAGTTCGAGCAGACATGCACGGCCATGTTCTCGACCACGCCGAGGATGGGCACGCCCACCTTCTCGAACATCTTCAGGCCCTTCTTGGCGTCGATCAGCGCGATGTCCTGCGGCGTCGTCACGATCACCGCGCCGGTCACCGGCACGCGCTGGGAGAGGGTCAGCTGGATGTCGCCGGTACCGGGCGGCATGTCGATCACCAGATAGTCCAGTTCCTGCCAGCGGGTCTGGCGCAGCAGCTGCTCCAGCGCATTGGTGGCCATCGGGCCGCGCCAGATCATCGCCTGGTCGTCGGCGACCAGGAAGCCGATCGAGTTGACCTGCACGCCATGGGCCAGCTTGGGCTCCATCAGCTTGCCGTCCAGGCTCTCGGGCGAACCGGAGACGCCCATCATCGTCGGCACGCTGGGGCCGTAGATGTCGGCATCCAGCAGGCCCACGGTCGCGCCCTCGGCGGCCAGCGCCAGGGCCAGATTGGCCGCGGTCGTGCTCTTGCCAACGCCGCCCTTGCCCGAGGCCACCGCGACGATGTTCTTGACGCCCGGCAGCAGCTGCACGCCGCGCTGCACCGCATGCGCGATGATCTTGGTCGACAGGCCGACGCTGACATTGGCCACGCCGGCGACGCCGCGCGCCGCGGCCACCAGCTGCGCGCGCAGCGCGTCATGCTGGCTGGCGGCCGGATAGGCCAGCTCCACGTCGAAGGCAAGCTCGCCGCCGCTGCCGATGCGCAGGTTCTTCAACTGCTTCGTCGTGACGAAGTCCTGGCCGGTATGGGGATCGACGACGGCCTGCAGGGCCTGCAGCAGCGCGGTTTCCGAGACTTGCGACATGGATATGAATCTTTCGGGGGAAGGCGGCGCAGTCTAGCCCAGGAGCCGCGGCCCGCGCCTGACTGGGGTCAGCCGGCGGCCTCGAACCGGGCCAGCGCGGCGGCGGCCTGCTCCAGCTGATGTTCGCTGAAAACCAGCAGACCGGCCGCGCGCAGCAGCGCGGCGCTGACGCCCTCGCCCGCCACGCGCGCGCCGGCGAAACGGCCGTCGTAGATGCGTTCGCTGCCGCAGGAGGGGCTGTCCTCCTTCAGCACCGCGACGCGGATGCCGCGCTCGCGCGCCAGCGCCAGGGCCAGCTCGGCGCCGCCGACGAAGGCCGCGCTGACATCGGCGCCGCTGGCATCGATCACCCGGGCCGCGCGGCGCAGCACCGCGGCCCCGCCCTGCCCCGGCTCGATCTCGGCCGGCGGGCGCGGCGTCGGCAGGCCGCCGGCCACCTCGGGGCAGATCGGTACCAGCCGGCCCTCGCCGCGCCATTGCGCCAGCAGCGCATGCCCGCAGGCCGCGCCGCGGCCGTGGTAGCGCACCGGGCTGCCCAGCAGGCAGGCGCTGATCAGCAGCGGTTCCTGGCGCGGCGTGGCGCTCATGGCGCGGGGGCCTCCGGCATGCCGGCCAGCGGCCCGCCCAGCTCGGCGCGCAGGCGCGGCAGCGAGGCCGGATGCTCGCGCTGGATGAAGTCGATCAGGCGCTCGCGCAGCAGGCAGCGCAGCTCGAAGGCCTTGCCCGAGTCGGCCGCGCTGATCAGGATGCGCAGCTGCTTGGCGCGGTCGCTGGCATCGGTGACCTGCACCACGCAGACGCGGCCGTCCCAGTCCGGAGACCCCTCGCACAGGCGCTTCGCCTCGGCGCGAATCGGCTCCACCGGCAGGCCGTAGTCGACCCAGAGCAGCACGGTGCCGAGGATCTCCGAGCTGCGCCGCGTCCAGTTCTGGAAGGGATGCTCGATGAACCATTGCAGCGGGATGATCAGGCGGCGCTCGTCCCAGATCTTCAGCACCACATAGGTCGCGGTGATCTCCTCGACCCGGCCCCATTCGCCCTCGATGATCAGCACATCGTCGATGCGCAGCGGCTGGGCCAGCGCGATCTGCAGGCCGGCCAGCAGATTGCTGAACACCGAGCGCGCCGCGATGCCGGCCACCAGGCCGACCACGCCGGCCGAGGCCAGCAGGCTCGCGCCCAGCTGGCGCGCGCGCGGGAAGGTCATCAGGATGAAGGCCAGGCCGGCGATCAGCACCACGGTGGAGGCGGTGCGCGCCAGCACGCGGGTCTGGGTGTGGATGCGGCGCGCCTGCAGGTTGTCGGCCACATCGGCCGGGTGCAGGGACAGCATGCCCTTGGCCGCGCCCTTGACCGCGCGCATCGCGGTCCAGGTCAGGGCCACGATCAGCAGCACGCCGGTCAGGTGCTGCACCGATTCGATGCCGGGCATCTCCTCGGGCACGCCCTGCCAGGCGAGGGTCAGGGCCAGCAGCGGCAGCGCATAGCGGGTCGGGCGCTCGCAATGCTGGACGATCGCGCTCAGCACCGGCGAGAAGCTGCTCAGCCGGCGCAGCACCGGGCGCAGCACGCGGTGCGCGATCAGCGCGCCGACGATCACCACGGCGGCCATGCCGGCCAGCCGCAGCCACAGATGCAGGGTCAGGTTTTCCATCGATGCAAGCTCAGGCGGCCGGCAGCTCGCGCAGCGCCGCTTCCACCGCCTGCACATCGCCGGGCCGCACCAGGCGCGCCAGCTCGCGGCCCTGATGCAGGAACACCAGGGTGGGCCAGAGCTTGACGCCGAAGGATCGGCCCAGCGGCCGGCCGCGGCCGTCCTCGATCTTCAGGTGTCTCACGCCCGGCCGCGCCGCCAGCGCCTTCGCGATCAGCGGCTGGGCGGCCTGGCAGAAGCCGCACCAGTCGGTGCCGAACTCCAGCAGCAGCGGCTGCAGCAGCGCATCGATGGCCTCGCGGCTCGGCGCCTCGACGGCATAGGGGATCACGGGAAGATGAACGGCGGCGGACATCGGGGCACTCCTTTCAGGACCGCAACCATAGAGCAATTCGGCGGCGGCTCGGTTTCATCGCGAAACCAAAAGCGAAAAGACCAAAGCAAAAAGGCCAGCGACCTTGCGATCACTGACCTTTTGCTGTCTGCCGTGCGGAAACAAGTCCATCCGGCAATTCTGGTGGGCCCTGAGTGACTCGAACACTCGACCTACGGATTAAGAGTCCGCTGCTCTACCAACTGAGCTAAGAGCCCGAAATTTTCGTACTGCTGTCGTCGTCTACCGCGTCATGTTCGTTTGGTGGGCCCTGAAGGATTCGAACCTTCGACCAACGGATTAAGAGTCCGCTGCTCTACCAACTGAGCTAAGGACCCACGAAACCACATGACTGGTGGGTTGTGCAGGATTCGAACCTGCGACCAACGGATTAAAAGTCCGCTGCTCTACCGACTGAGCTAACAACCCAGATCTTGTTCAGATCATTGCCCTTCAGCAGAGCCTCACATTATAGGCAATAGAAAACGATCAGCGCAAGGGTTTGTGAAGAAAATCTTTCACCAATTGCGCGGCCGCGGCCATGCCGAAGCTGGCGGTGACCGCAACACTGGAACCATAGCCATGGCAGTTGAGGCTGCCGTCGCTCTGCGCATCGAGCGCGCAGCCGGCATCCTCGGGCCGCAGCACCGGCTCGCGCGAGTAGACGCAGGCCACGCCCATGCCCTTCTTCTCGCCCGGCTTGGGCGCGCCATGGAACTTGCGCAGGCGCTGGCGCAGCGAGGCCAGCAGCGGGTCATGCGTCACCGCGCCCAGATCCTCGACCTGCAGCAGATGCGGTGCGCGCTTGCCGCCGGCCGCGCCGACGGTCACGAAGGGCAGGCCCTGCTCTCGCGCCCAGGCGGCCAGCGCGGCCTTGGCGCGCACCTGGTCGCAGGCATCGATCAGGCCGTCCAGCGGCGCGCCGCCCAGCAGGCCCGGCCAGTTCTGTTCGTCGACGAACTCCTCGATGCCACGCACCGCGCAGCCCGGGTGGATGTCGGCGATGCGCCGGCGCAGCGCCTCGGCCTTGGCCATGCCGACGGTGGCGCCCAGCGCCTGCACCTGGCGGTTGATGTTCGATTCGGCCACATGGTCCAGGTCGATCAGGACCAGCTCGGCCACGCCCATGCGCGCCAGCGCCTCGACGGCCCAGGAGCCCACCCCGCCCAGCCCCACCACCGCGAAGCGCGCGCCGCGCAGGCGCTGGTAGTCGGTGTCACCGTAGAGGCGGCGCAGGCCGCCGAAGCGGCGCTCCAGATCGGCCTCGTCCATATCAGCCTTCGACATGCAGAACACTCGTGAATTGCCAAGCGAGTGCCGCCGATCCGGCTTTGCCGGGCGGCTGGCACTGCCCCCTTGAGGGGGCGCGCGCAGCGCGTAGGGGGTGGGTCACATCCGCTCCAGGCGCCACATCTGGTAGCGCAGCGCCAGCACCGCGCCGACGATGATCGCGGCCAGCGCGATGAAGCTGCCCAGGCTCAGGGTCGACACGCCGGACAGGCCCTGGCCGATCGTGCAGCCCAGCGCCACCACGCCGCCGACGCCCATCAGCAGCGCACCGACCACATGATTGGCGGCGTCCTCGACACCGCGGAAGGCCTCCCAGCGAAAGCTCCGGGTCGCCAGCGCGTACAGCGCCGAGCCGATAGCCACGCCCACCGTGGTGACGATGGCCAGGGTCAGCACCTTGCTCTTGTCGCTGAAGAACAGCAGCCAGTCCAGCGTGTTGGCGATCGGCGCGACGAAGCTCAGCGACTCCATGCGCTGGCCGCCGGTGCTGGCCAGGAACACCTCCTCCAGCGTTTCGGGATGCTCGGCCACATGGCCCAGCACGCCCGAGACCCACCAGACGCCGACGATCACCGCGCCGCTGCCGATGCCGCCCAGCAGCACGTCGGCGCTGCGCCCCTCGGCGCGCGCCACCGCCCAGACCAGCAGGCCGCCGCCGATCAGCAGGCCGAGGATCAGCGCCAGCTGCGCCTTCGCCAGACCCAGCGGCGCGGCCAGCAGCGCGGGCAGGTCCTGCCCGCCGGCCAGGTTCAGCGCCACCGCGTCGACCGTCGCGACGCGCAGCACCGCGGTGATGCCCTTCAGGGTGGCGAAGGCCGCCAGGCCCATCACCAGGAACACCACCAGCGACTTCAGATTGCCGGCGCCGATGCGCACCAGGGTCTTGCTGCCGCAGCCCGAGGCCAGCACCATGCCGAAGCCGAACATCAGGCCGCCGACCAGGTTCGACAGCCACAGCAGGCGCGGCGCCGCGTAGATGGTCTTGCCGGCGTCGATCCAGCCGAGGAAGACCATGGCGTTGAAGCCCAGCATCGCCACCGCGATCGCCAGCACCCACATGCGCATGCGCGCCCAGTCGCCCATGTTGACGATGTCGGCGATCGCGCCCATGGTGCAGAAATGGGTGCGCTGGGCCAGCGCGCCGAACAGGCAGGCCAGCGCGAAGCCGGCCCAAAGCACCTGCTGGTTCAGGGCATGGATGTCGAGGTCTTGCATGGACGAATTTTAGGTGGTCAGCAATGAAAAGCCCCGGCGCCCCCATCAGGGGCCGCCGGGGCCAGGTCTTGCGCGAGCTTGGGGCTCTTGCCTTACTTCAGCGTGGCCAGGCGCTCCTTGGCGGCCTGCGCCGCCTCGGTGCCGGGATAGGCCTTCAGCAGGTCTTCCAGGGTGCGGCGCGCGCCCTTCACTTCCTTCAGCTCGATCTGGCAGTTGGCCTGGGCCAGCTGGGCCTCGGCCGCGCGCGGGTGCGCGGGGCTGCCGGCCACGAAGGCCTTGAAGGTGGCGATCGCCTCCTTGTAGTCGCGCTTGCCGTAGAGGGCGTTGCCGAGCCAGAAGCGCGCCGAGTCGGCATAGCCGCTCGCCGGGTAGCGCTTCTGGAAGGCGGACAGCGCGGTGGCGGCCTCGGCGAACTCGCCGCGCCGCACCGCGGCCATCGCCGCCTCGTACTGCACCTTCTCGTCGGGGGCGGCCTGGAACTCCTTGCCATCCACGACGACCTTCTGCGGCTCCAGCGGGCGCAGGCGCGTTTCCAGCGACTGCGACTGGTCGCTCAGGCGGCGCTGGGTCTCGGACAGGTCGCGGGCCAGCTGCTCGTTCTGGCCGCGCAACCGCGCAACCTCGCCGCGCAGGGCCTCGATCTGGGCGTTGAGATCCAGCAGGCTGCGGCGCAGCGGGGCGAGCTGTTCCTGCGCCTGCTCGGCGTCCTTGCGCCGCGCGTCCTCGGTTTGCGTCAGACGCGCGCGCAGGTCCAGGATCGCCTTGCGCGCCTCGTCATCCTCGAACAGCGCATGGGCCGGCAGGCTGCTGCCCAGGGCAGCGGCCGCCAGCGCCAGCGTCGTCAGGCCGGATCGCAAGCCCATGCTCATCTCACTTGTCCTTCAGCTCGACGCGACGGTTCTTGGCCCAGGCGGCCTCGTCGCTGCCCTGCACCGCCGGACGCTCCTTGCCGAACGAGACCGGCTCGACGCGCGCGGCCGGCACGCCCAGCAGGCTCAGCGACTTGGCCACGGCCTCGGAGCGCTTCTGGCCCAGGGCCAGGTTGTACTCGCTGCCACCGCGCTCGTCGGTGTGGCCTTCCAGGCGCAGGGCCACCTTGGTGTCCACGCTCATGCGCTTGGCATGCGCGTCGATCACGTTCTGGAAGTCGGACTTGACGACATAGCTGTCGAAGTCGAAGAACACGATCCGCTTGTCCGACACGGCGCGCGCGGCTTCGGCGGCCAGGTCGACGGTCTGAACCTTGGACTCGGCCACCGGCGCGCCGCCGGTCTGGGCCGGTGCGGGGGCCGGGGCGACCGGGCGGTTCTCGACCGGTGCCGGCTCGTCCAGCTTGGTGGAGCTGCAGCCCACCAGGGCGGCAGCGGCCAGGGCGGAAAGCGCCAGCTTGTGCATCTTCATTTCTCTCACTCCTCAGGAAAACGCCTTGCTCCGGCAAGGCAGCGTTGAAACTTGTCGTCGTCTCGCTCAGCGGCCGAACGGACCCCAGATCGGCTCGCGCACATCGGCCGAGGTCGAGACCAGCTTGGCCTTGATGCGTCCGTCCAGGGTGCTGGTCATCAGCACATCCTTGCCGCCGGCGCGCGTCGCGTAGACCAGCAGGCGGCCGTTGGGCGCGAAGCTGGGGCTCTCGTCGTCGCTGGTGTCGCTGATCTGCTGCACGTTGCCGCTGGCCAGGTCCATCACGCAGACCCGGTAGGCCCCGCCCTGGCGCGTCACATAGGCCAGGGTCTTGCCGTCCGGGCTGAGCGCCGGGCTGATGTTGTAGTTGCCGCTGAAGGTAACGCGCTCGGCCGAGCCACCGGCCACCGGCATGCGGTAGACCTGCGGGCCGCCGCCGCGGTCGCTGACGAAGAACAGCTGCTGGCCGTCCGGCGCGAACACCGCCTCGGTGTCGATCGCCGAGCTCTGCGTCAGGCGGCGCAGGCCGGAGCCGTCGCGGCGGATGATGAAGAGCTGCGAGCCGCCGTCGCGCGACAGGGTCAGGGCCAGGTGTTGCCCGTCGGGCGAGAAGGCCGGCGCGCTGTTGCTGCCGCGGAAATCGGCGATCGCGCGGCGGCGCCCGGTCGACAGGTCCTGGATCCAGACCACGGCCTTGCGCGTCTCGAAGGACACATAGGCCAGCTCCTTGCCGTCCGGCGACCAGGCCGGCGAGATGATCGGCTCGGGGCTGCCCAGCGCGATCTGGCCGCCCTCGCCGTCGGCATCGGCGATGCGCAGGCTGTAGCGGCCGCCGGCCTTGGTGACATAGGCCATGCGGGTCGCGAACACGCCGCGCTCGCCGGTCAGCTTCTGGTAGATCGCGTCGGCGATGCGGTGCGCGGCCAGGCGAACATCGTCCGGCGCCACCGCATGGGCCTCGCCGCCGAGGTCCTGGCCCTTGACCACGTCCCACAGCTTGTAGCGCAGGTCGACGCGGCCATCGGCCAGCTTGCTGGCGGAGCCGGCGGCCAGCGCGTCGGCCTGGCGGGCGCGCCAGTCGACCCAGGTCGGCTGGCTGTTCTCGTTCAGGCCGGCGGCGGCGTCGATCACGCGGAACTGGCCGCTGCGCTCCAGGTCGGCGCGGATGATGGCCGCGACCGGCTGGCCGGCGCGCGACTCGTCGCGGAACTCGCCGATCGCGATCGGCAGCTGGGTGCCGCCGACACCGGAGATCTCGACCCGGAACTGCGCCCAGGCCGGCGTCAGGCCCAGGGCGGCGGCCGAGCCGAGCAGGCTGCGGCGACCAAGGTTCACGAGGGTGCTGGGACGGTTCTTTTCGATCATGCGCTCGCTGGACATGGGCATCCTGGGGATTGCCATCATGGACATTGCAATCACTCTATTCTGCCTGAGCCTGTAACAAGCGCCGTGCGAGCCATAGCTATCATCGCTCCAAACCGTAACAAGAACGATGATGAGCGAGACCCAACCCCTGCCCGACGCGGCCCCGATCTGCCGCTACCCCACCCCGACGCCGACCACCCTGGACGGCCTGCCCGCCGATGTGCGCCAGCGCATCCTGGAGGTGCAGGAGAAGGCCGGCTTCGTGCCGAACGTGTTCCTGGCGCTGGCGCGCCGGCCCGAGGAGTTCCGCGCCTTCCTGGCCTATCACGACGCGCTGCTGCTGCGCGAGTCCGGCCTCAGCAAGGGCGAAAAGGAGATGATCATCGTCGCCACCAGCGGGGTCAATCGTTGCCTGTACTGCGTGGTCGCGCATGGCGCGATCCTGCGCGTCTACGAAAAGGCGCCGCTGCTGGCCGACCAGATCGCGGTGAACCACCGCAAGGCCGACATCACGCCGCGCCAGCAGGCGATGCTGGACTTCGCGCTGAAGGTCTGCCTGCGCGCCGACGAGGTGGGCGAGGCCGACTACACGGCCCTGCATGCCCAGGGCTTCGACAACGAGGACATCTGGGACATCACCAGCATCACCGCGCTGTTCGGCCTGTCGAACCGGCTGGCCAACGCGATCTCGTTGCGCCCCAACCCCGAGTTCTACCTGCTCGGCCGCCTGCCGCGCGCGCCCAAGGCTTGAGCCCGATCCATTAGCCCGGCTTATGGGCTTCGGTGTAAACGCGATGAACACCGGGCCCGGCAATCCATAGCATGGAGGTCCACCCCAACCTTCAGCAAGGATGCCAGCATGCGTTGTTCCCCGACCCTTCTCGCCCTTGTGTTCGCCGGCATTAGCGCGCCGGCCCTGGCCCAGCAGGCCACCCTGGACCGCATCAAGGAGCGCGGCAGCATCGCGGTGGCCTACCGCGAATCCTCGATCCCCTTCTCCTACCTGGGCGGCGACGGCCAGCCGGTGGGCTTCGGCTGGGAGATCTGCGGCCGGATCGTCGAGCAGGTGAAGAAGGCCACCGGCCGCACCGACCTGAAGACCACGACCCAGGCCGTCACCTCGCAGAACCGCATCCCGCTGCTGCAGAACGGCACGATCGACATCGAGTGCGGCTCGACCACCAACAACAGCGAGCGCGCCAAGCAGGTGGCCTTCGCGACCAACTACTTCTACACCGGCACCCGCTTCCTGGTGCGCAGCGAGTCGCCGGTCAAGTCGGTGGCCGACCTGAAGGGCAAAAAGGTCGTCTCGACCACCGGCACCACCAACTTCCAGGTGCTGCGCAAGCTCAATGCCGAGCAGAACATCGGCTTCGAGCTGCTCACCGCCAAGGACCATGCCGAGTCGGCCCTGCTGGTGCAGCAGCAGCGCGCCGACGCCTTCGGCATGGACGACATCCTGCTCTACGGCCTGCGCGCCAGCGCGGCCAATCCGGCCGAGCTGGCCGTGGTCGGCGAGGCGATCCAGGTCGAGCCCTACGCGATCATGCTGCGCCGCGACGACCCCGCGTTCAAGAAGCTGGTCGACGACACCCTGGCCGGCCTGATGAAGAGCGGCGAGTTCGAGACGCTCTACAAGAAATGGTTCCAGTCGCCGATCCCGCCGCGCGGCATCAACCTGAATGCGCCGATGAGCAAGGAGCTGCAGGACAACCTGAAGGCGCTGTCGGACAAGCCGGCGCTCTGAGCAACCGAGGCCAGCAGTACGGAGCCCGATGATGACGGTAGTAGCAGCAAGCGATGTAGTGGGCGTGCTGGGCGGCATGGGGCCGCTGGCCACCCTGGATTTCATGCGCAAGATGCTGGACGCCACCCCGGCGGCCCGCGACCAGGAGCATGTGCCGGTGGTGGCCAGTTCGATTCCGCAGGTGCCGGACCGCACGGCCGCCTTCTGCGGCCAGGGCGAATCGCCGCTGGCCGCGATGCTGGCCAGCGGCCGGCGCCTGGCCGATGCCGGTGCCGGCCTGGTCGTGATCCCCTGCAACACCGCCCATCTCTGGTTCGAGCAGCTGCAGGAGGGCCTGGGCCTGCCGATGCTGCACCTGGTCGACGCGGCGCTGGAGGAGGCGCTGGCCGCGGCCGGCCCCGGCGCGCGCATCGGCCTGCTGGCCACCGACGCGACCCTGGCCTCGGGCCTCTACCTGAACCGCCCCGCCTCGCGCGGCGTGCAATGGCTGCAACCGACCGCGGCCGAGATGCTGGAGCAGGTGATGCCCGGCATCGCCGCGGTCAAGGCCGGCCGGCTGGCCGAGGGCGAGGCCCTGCTCGCGCAGGCGGCCCGGGCGCTGGCGCAGCGCGGCGCCAGCGCGCTGGTGCTGGGCTGCACCGAGATCCCGCTGGTGCTGCATGCGGGCAATGCGCCGCTGCCGGTGATCGATGCCACCGCGGCGTTGGCGCGGCGCGCGGTCGGCTGGTCGCTCAGCCGGCGCCGCCCGCCACCACCGCCCGCAGCGCCGTGATGAAGTCGGCCACCGGCCGGGGCGAGCGCTGCCCCTGAGGCAGCAGCGCGCGCACCTCGACCGGCACCTCCGGCAGCAGCGCGCGCACATGCAGGTTGGCGCTGGCGCTGGCCTGGGCGGTGAAGGAATCGATGATGGCCGGCCCGAAGCCGCGCTCGGCCAGCACCATCGCGATATGGTGGGTCTGCACCGTGATGCCGGCGCGCGGCGCCAGGCCCAGGCGTGCCCATTGGTCCGCCAGCATCGCGCCCAGCGGGTCGCGCTCGTCGATGCGGATCAGCGGCGCGCGCAGCACCTCGTCCATCGCCACCGTCTGGCGCCGGTCCGCGCCCGGCGTGCCGACGCGCGAGACGCAGACCAAGCGCCCGGTCGCCACCAGCTCTTCGTGCACCGCCGGATGGCCGGCGCTGCCGTAGACGATGCCGACATCGCCCTCCTGCAGCGCGATCGCGCGCGCGATCTCGTGGCTGTGCAGGCTGCGGATGCTGACCGGCATCTCCGGGTATTTCTGGCGCAGGCGCTGCAGCGCGTCCGGCAGCGCCTTCACCGCCAGCGAGGGCACGACCAGCAGGCGCAGCTGGCTGGCCTGCTCGCCGCCCAGCGCCACCGCCATGCGCCGCACCGATTCCAGCTGCGACATCAGGCGCTGCACCTCCGGGTACAGGGCCTGGGCCTGATGCGTCGGCACCAGGCGCTTGCGCTCGCGCGTGAACAGCGCATAGCCCAGCTCCAGCTCGGCCAGTTTCAGGGCCTGGGTCACGGCCGGCTGGGTCACATGCAGCAGCCGGGCCGCGGCGCTGACCGTGCCGGTCAGCATCACCGCATTGAAGACCTCGAGATGCTTGAGCCTCACATCAGCACGATGTCGTAATGCTCGGTCTGGTTGGCCGGTTCGGCGGTCAGCGAGATCGGCTTGCCGATGAAGTCCGACAGCCCGGCCAGATGCTGGCTCTCCTCGTCCAGCAGCATCTCGACCACATTGGCCGCCGCGACGACGCGGAACTCCTTGGGCGAGAACTGGCGCGCCTCTCTCAGGATCTCGCGCATGATGTCGTAGCAGACCGAGCGCGCGGTCTTGATCTGGCCGCGGCCCTCGCAGGTCGGGCAGGGCTCGCAGAGCATGCGCGCCAGCGACTCGCGGGTGCGTTTGCGTGTCATCTCGACCAGGCCCAGCTGGGTGAAGCCGCCGAGCGTGACCTTGGTGCGGTCCTTGCTGAGCTGCTTGCGGAACTCGGACAGCACGGCGCTCTTGTGCTCCTCGCGCGTCATGTCGATGAAGTCGACGATGATGATGCCGCCGAGATTGCGCAGGCGCAGCTGGCGCGCGATCGCGCCGGCCGCCTCCAGGTTGGTCTTGAAGATGGTGTCGTCGAAATTGCGCGCGCCGACGAAGCCGCCGGTGTTGACGTCGATCGTCGTCATCGCCTCGGTCTGGTCGACGATCAGGTAGCCGCCCGACTTCAGGTCGACGCGCCGCGCCAGCGCGCGGTCCAGCTCGGCATCGATATTGTTGAGATCGAAGATCGGGCGCTCGCCGCGGTAATGCTCGAGCTTCTCGGTCGCGGCCGGCATGTACATCTCGCCGAAGCCGTGCAGCACCTCGTACTGCATCTTCGAATCGATGCGGATCGAGCCGGTGCGCTCGCTGGCCAGGTCGCGCAGCACGCGCTCGACCAGGCTCAGGTCCTGGTGCAGCAGGGTGCCGGGCGGCGAACGGTGCGCGCGCTCGCGGATCAGGGCCCAGGTCTTGCGCAGGTAGGCGATGTCGGCGCCCAGCTCGGCGTCCGAGGCATCCTCCGCATTGGTGCGCAGGATGAAACCGCCACCGCCGCCCTCCTCCGCCTTGCCGACCAGGGCCTGCATGCGCGCGCGCAGCTGCTCGCGGGCCTCGGGCGAGCCGATCTTCTGCGAGATGCCGATATGCTCGTCCTGCGGCAGGAACACGAGCATGCGCCCGGCGATGCTGACCTGGGTCGACAGGCGTGCGCCCTTGGTGCCGATCGGGTCCTTGATCACCTGCACCGTCAGGGTCTGGCCTTCGAACACCAGGCGCTCGATCGGCACCGCGGCGCCGTTCTCGGCATGGTGGCCACGCGGCGTGGCGCCGTTCACATGCAGGTCCGCCACATGCAGGAAGGCGGCGCGCTCCAGGCCGATGTCGATGAAGGCCGACTGCATGCCCGGCAGCACTCGGGCCACCTTGCCCGAGTAGATATTGCCCACCAGGCCGCGCTCCAGGGTGCGCTCTATGTGCAGCTCCTGCACCGCGCCGTTCTCGACCACGGCCACCCGGGTCTCCTGCGGAGACCAGTTGATCAGAATATCTTCCATAACTTGTCGCGTCTCCTCTGCGACGACTCCATCGGCCGCCGCTCAAGCACTCTCGTCAGGCGGGTGTGGCCTGGCGGGAGGGCTCGTGCGCCCAGGTTCTCAGAGTTCGAAACCGGCGCCGCGCAGCAACTCGGCGGTCTCGAACAGGGGCAGCCCCATGATGCCCGAATATGAGCCCTCAATGTGCTCGATCCAGCCGGCGATGCTGCTCTGGATCGCATAGGCGCCGGCCTTGCCCATCGGCTCGCCGCTCTCCACATAGCGGCGCAGCAGCGCCGGCGGCACCGGCGCGAAGCGCACATGCGAGACGCTGACGGCCAGCGCCTGCCGTCCCTGCCAGGCCAGCGCCACCGCGGTCAGCACGCGATGCGTGTGGCCCGACAGGCGGGTCAGCATCGCCAGCGCCTCGGCCGCGTCGGCCGGCTTGCCGAGGATGGCCGTGCCCAGCGCCACCGTGGTGTCGGAGCACAGGATGGGCCGCTCGGCCAGGCCGCGCGCGGCGCGGCGCGCCACCGCGGCATCGAGCTTGTTCAAGGTGGCGCGGCGCACATAGGGCTCGGGTAGCTCACCCGGCTCAACCGTCTCCAGCGCCTCGGCATCCTCGTCGGCGCCGGGCAGCAGCAGCTCATGGGCCACGCCCAGCTGGTCCAGCAGCTGGCGCCGGCGCGGGCTTTGCGAGGCGAGATAGATCATCGAGGCGGCTGCTTTTTCTTCACTCACGGTGATAGGGATGGCCGGCCTGCACCGACCAGGCGCGGTACAGGCCCTCGGCCAGCAGCACGCGCACGAAGGCATGCGGCAGGGTCAGATCCGAGAGGCGCAGCTTCTCGTCGGCCGTGGCCTTCAGCGCCGGATCCAGGCCGTCCGGGCCGCCGATGAAGATGGCCAGGTCGCGGCCGTCATGCTTCCAGCGCTCCAGGCGCTCGGCCAGCTGCAGCGTCGTGACGCGCTCGCCGCGCTCGTCCAGGATCACGCGGCGAGCGCCCTTGGGGCAGGCCGCCTCGAGGCGCGCACCTTCCGCGACCATCATCTGTTCGACGGTCTTGCCGGCGGTGCGCGGCTCGGCCTTGACGGCCTTCAGCTCCAGCCGCATCTCCGGCGGGAAGCGCTTGGCGAAGTCCTCGTAGGCCGTGTCGGCCCAGGCCGGCATGCGCTGACCGACGGCGATCAGCAGCAGACGCATCAGGCCTTCTTCTTGGCCACGGTCTTCTTGGCTGCGGGCTTGGCGGCCGGGGCCGCCTTCTTCGCCACCGGCCTGGGCGCGGCGGCCTTCTTGGCGGCGGGTTTAGCGGCCGGCTTGGCAGCCGCCTTCTTGGCGGCGGGCTTGGCCACGCCGACCTTGAGGGTCTTGACCGCCGGAGCCTTGGCCGCCGGTGTCTTGGCCGCGGGCTTCTTGACGCCGACGGTCTTGCTGACCGTGCCCTTGCGGGCCGGGGCCTTTTTGGCCGGCGCCGTCGCGGCGGCGGTCTTCGTGGCGGGAGCCTTGGCCGGTTTCTTCTTCGGCGCGGGTTCCTCGTCCTCGGGCTCCGAGGCCTTGACCAGGCGGACCTCGCCATCACCCAGCTTCAGCTTGACCGGCTTGCCACCCCAGATCTCTTCGAGGTGGTAGTACTCGCGGATCGCGGGCTGCATCACATGCACGACGGCGGCACCGCAGTCGACGATGATCCACTCGCC
Source organism: Roseateles sp. DAIF2 (assembly GCF_015624425.1). NCBI lineage: Bacteria > Pseudomonadati > Pseudomonadota > Betaproteobacteria > Burkholderiales > Sphaerotilaceae > Roseateles > Roseateles sp. DAIF2. The sequence continues at coordinate 4,101,688 of NZ_CP049919.1, forward strand.
GTTCTCCTCGCCCTCGGTCCGCATGACATTCATGCCGCGCTCCTTGACCGTCACGCGCACGCTGGAGGCCAGGGCCTTGGTCTGGCGGTTGCTGGTGCCCGAGGCGATGATCACGCGCTCAAACAGCGGCGAGAGGTGTTCGGTGTTGAAGACCTGGATGTTCTGGGCCTTCACATCTTCCAAGCCATCGACGATGGCGCGCTGCAGTTTACGAATGTCCATTCAGTTGTCGCTCCGTGGGCCTCAGAGGGCCCCGTAAAGGCGGTGACGGGCAATATACCCCGCTACCGCATCGCCCACCATGGGGCGGATGTCCTCGCCGCGCGACGCCAGGTCGCGCACTTGAGTGGAAGAGATGCCCGAGGGCGGCATCGCAATGATCTCGATCCGGTGCGGCCGACCGGCCAGCTCCGGCGGCGCCTGCACCGCCGCACCGGCGCGCGCCGCCACCGCCAGGGTGACCCGCTCCAGCAGCGCCGGCCAGTCGCGCCAGGTATGCAGCCGCGCGTACTGGTCCTGCCCGATCAGCAGGAACAGGTGCTCGTCCGGACGCGTCGCCAGCCGCGCCCGTACCGTGTCTATCGTGTAGCTGGCGCCGTCGCGCTCCAGCTCGCTGTCGTCGACCGCGAAGCGCGGCTCGCCCGCCACCATCAACTCGACCATCGCGCGCCGATGCTCGGGCGAGGCGAGGCCGCGTCCGGTCCCATCCTGCAGTTTTTGCCAGGGCCGGCCGGCCGGCAGCCACAGCAGCCGGTCCAGGCCCAGCTGCTGCAGCGCGCAGCGCGCCAGACCCAGATGCGCCAGATGGACCGGATCGAAGCTGCCGCCGAACAGACCGACGCGCGTCACAGCCATAAGTGGCTGGCCTGCTCGTGCGCCCAGTCGCGCGGGCGCAGGAAATCGGTGTAGAGGCGCGCCTCCGGCGTGCCCGCCTCGGGCTGCCAGTCGTAGCGCCATTTCACCTGCGGCGGCATCGACATCAGGATCGATTCGGTGCGGCCGCCCGATTGCAGGCCGAACAGGGTGCCGCGGTCGAACACCAGGTTGAACTCGACATAGCGGCCGCGCCGGTAGGCCTGGAAATCGCGCTCGCGCTCGCCATAGGCGTAGGACTGGCGCCGCTCGACGATGGGCAGATAGGCCGGCAGGAAGGCATCGCCGACCGAGCGCAGCATCGCGAAGGCGGCGTCGAAACCGCCCTGCTCCTCGGCCAGCGCGAAGTCGTCGAAGAAGATGCCGCCGATGCCGCGCGGCTCGCCGCGGTGTTTCAGGAAGAAGTACTCGTCGCACCAGCTCTTGAAGCGCGGGTATAGCTCGGCGCCATGCGGCGCCAGCGCCGCCTCGCAGGTCTGGTGGAAATGCTGAGCGTCGCGCTCGAAGCCGTAATAGGGCGTCAGGTCCATGCCGCCGCCGAACCAGACCACCGGCGCCTGGCCGGCCGGCAGGGCCGCGAACATGCGCACATTCATGTGCACCGTCGGCACGAAGGGGTTGTGCGGGTGCAGCACCAGCGAGACGCCCATGGCCTCGAAGGGCGCGCCGGCCAGCTCCGGCCGGTGCTGGGTGGCCGATGGGGGCAAGACCCGGCCCCGCACATGCGAGAAGTTGCAGCCGCCGCGTTCGAACAGCGCGCCCTCCTCGATCAGGCGCGTCAGGCCGTCGCCCTCCAGCCGGCCGCCGGGCTCGCGCTCCCAGGCGTCGGTCACGAAGGCCTGGCCGTCGGCACGCTCCAGCGCGGTGATGATCTGCTGCTGCAGACCCAGCAGGTAGTCGCGGACCACCAGGGTGTTGATCGTCATGTTCTTTCCAACAGCTTGACGGGCGCGGCCAGCGTCGGGCGCTTGCCACGCTTGCCGGCATAGAGCTCGGCCAGCAGGGCGAAATCGGCCGCCACATCGCCGCTCAGGTGCACGAACTGCTGCAGGGTCACGGTGCGGCTGGGGAAGTCGAACGAGGCCAGGCCCACCGGCACTCCGGCCTGCAAGGCCAGATGATAGGCGCCGGAGCGCCAGCCGGCGGCATGCGAGCGGGTGCCCTCGGGCGCGGCCACCAGCCAGAACAGCTCGTCGCGCTCGCGCGCCGCGCGCAGCTGCGCCGCGGTGTCCGCCACCAGGCCCTGGGCGCTGTCGCGCCGCACCGCCACGCCGCCCAGCCAGCGCAGCCAGGCGCCGAACAGCGGCAGCTTGAACAGGCTGTCCTTGACCCAGAAGCGCAGCGGCACGCCGAGGATCCACTTGGCGAAGATGCCTACGGGGAAGTCCCAATTGGAGGTGTGCGGGTAGACCAGCATCACGCCCTGGCGCGCGGGCAGGCCGTCGCAGACCAGGCGCCAGCCGACCAGGCGGAACAGGCCGCGTGCCAGCCGGCTGCCGCGCGGCCGCCACAGGGGCACGCCGTCCAGCAGCCGCGGCGCGGCGGGGGCATCGAGGGCGGCGACCGTCGGGCGCAGGCTCAACGCTTGGCCACCGCCCGATGGCCGATGTCGCGGCGGAACTGCTTGCCGGCGAACTGGATCGAGGTCAGCGCGTCATAGGCCAGCTGCTGCGCGGTGCGCACCGACTCGCCCAGCGCGGTGACGCAGAGCACGCGGCCGCCATTGCTCAGCAGCTTGCCGTCCTGCTCGGTCGTGCCGGCATGGAAGACCATCACATCGGCGCTGTCGGCCGGCAGGCCGGTGATCGCATCGCCCTTGCGCGGCGACAACGGATAGCCCTCGGCGGCCATCACGACGCCCAGCGCGACGCGGCGGTCCCATTGCAGCTCGACCTGGTCCAGCGTGCCGTCGGTGGCATGCATCAGCAGCTCGAACAGATCGCTCTTCAGGCGCATCATGATCGGCTGCGTCTCGGGGTCGCCCATGCGGGTGTTGAACTCCACCGTGCGCGGCTGGCCCTGGTCGTCGATCATCAGGCCGGCGTAGAGGAAGCCGGTGAAGGGGATGCCGTCGCGCGCCATGCCCTGGATGGTCGGCAGGATGATCTCGTGCATCGCCTTGGCGTGCACATTGGGCGTCACCACCGGGGCGGGCGAGTAGGCGCCCATGCCGCCGGTGTTGGGGCCCTCGTCCTTGTCCAGCAGGCGCTTGTGGTCCTGGCTGGTGGCCAGCGAGACCACGTTCTTGCCGTCGCAGACGACGATGAAGCTGGCCTCCTCGCCCTGCAGGAACTGCTCGATCACGACGCGGGCGCCGCCCTCGTTGTGCACCACGCCCAGCTTGTTGTCTGCCAGGATCCAATCGATCGCCTCATGCGCCTCGGGCAGGGTCATCGCGACGACCACGCCCTTGCCGGCCGCCAGGCCGTCGGCCTTGATGACGATCGGCGCGCCCTGCGCATCCACATAGGCATGGGCCTGGGCGGCATCGCTGAAGGTGGCGTAGGCCGCGGTCGGGATGCCGTGGCGCAGCATGAAGTCCTTGGCGAAGGCCTTGCTGGACTCCAGCTGCGCGGCCGCCTGGGTTGGGCCGAAAATGCGCAGGCCGCGGGCGCGGAACTCGTCCACCGCGCCGGCCGCCAGGAAGGCCTCCGGGCCGACCACGGTCAGCGCGATCTTCTCCGCCTCGGCGAAATCGGCCAGGGCCTTGATGTCGCTGAGCGGCACACTCTTCAGATGCGGGCTGCGTGCGGTGCCGCCGTTGCCGGGCGCCACGAAGACCTGGCTGACGCGCTCGCTCTGCGCCAGCTTCCAGGCCAGCGCATGCTCGCGGCCACCGTTACCGAGAACCAGGACCTTCATTCTTGGATTTCCGCGTTGTGATAGATCTCCTGGGTATCGTCCAGGTCCTCCAGCACGTCGAGCAGCTTCTGCATGCGGGCGGCGTCCTCGCCGGTCAGCGCGATCGTGTTCTCGGCGCGCATCGTCACCTCGGCAATCTCCGGCTTCAGGCCGGCGGCCTCCAGCGCGTTCTTCACGGTCTCGAAGTCGCCCGGCGCGGTCAGCACCTCGATCGCGCCCTCGTCGTCGGTGATCACGTCCTCGGCGCCGGCCTCCAGCGCCACTTCCATCACCCGGTCTTCCGAGGTGCCGGGCGCGAACACCAGCTGGCCGCAATGCTTGAACTGGAAGGCCACCGAGCCGTCGGTGCCCATATTGCCGCCGTACTTGCTGAAGGCGTGCCGCACCTCGGCCACGGTGCGGACCCGGTTGTCCGTCATCGTGTCGATCATCACGGCCGCGCCGCCGATGCCGTAGCCCTCGTAGCGGATTTCCTCATAGGTCACGCCGTCCAGGTTGCCGGTGGCCTTGTCGACATTGCGCTTGATGTTGTCGGCCGGCATGTTGGCGGCCTTGGCCTTCTCGATCGCCAGGCGCAGGCGCGGGTTCATCGCGATGTCGCCGCCACCCTGGCGGGCCGCGACGATGATCTCACGCGTCAGGCGCGTCCAGACCTTGCCGCGTTTCTCGTCCTGACGCCCCTTGCGGTGCTGAATATTGGCCCATTTGGAATGACCAGCCATCGACTCGTTCTCCTGGCGAGCGCGACCCTCGCATTCAAGCGACCCGGCGGCTCAGTTTTGTTGGATAGACTGCGATTTTAGCCGCCCAAGCGAACCCTTCCCCTGGAGAACCCTATGGCCGACCCGATCCTGCTGGCCCGCCACGGCGACACCGAGTGCCAGTTGCTGCCCCAACTCGCGAACCGGCACGGCCTGATCACCGGCGCCACCGGCACCGGCAAGACCATCAGCCTGCAGACCCTGGCCGAGAGCCTCAGCAAGATCGGCGTGCCGGTCTTCATGGCCGACGTCAAGGGCGACCTGACCGGCATCAGCCAGAGCGGCAAGCCCAGCGAGAAGCTGCTGGCCACGCTGAAGGAGCGCGGCATCGAGCCGCCCGCCGCCGCGGCCTGCCCCACCACGCTGTGGGACGTGTTCGGCCGCCAGGGCCACCCGGTGCGCGCCACCGTCTCGGACATGGGGCCGCTGCTGCTCGCGCGCATGCTGGCGCTCAACGAGACCCAGGCCGGTGTGCTGCAGCTGGTGTTCAAGATCGCCGACGACGCGGGCCTGCTGCTGCTGGACCTGAAGGACCTGCGCGCGATGCTGCAGCATGCGGGCGACAACGCAAGCCAGTTCACCACCCAGTACGGCAATGTCTCGGCCGCCAGCATCGGTGCGATCCAGCGCGGCCTGCTGCAGGTGGAGGAACAGGGCGGCGACCAGTTCTTCGGCGAGCCGATGCTCAATATCGCCGACTTCATGCAGACCGAGGGCGGCCTGGGCGTGATCAACATCCTGGCGGCCGACCAGCTGATGAACGCGCCGCGCCTGTATGCCACCTTCCTGCTGTGGATGCTGTCGGAGCTGTTCGAGACCCTGCCCGAGGTGGGCGACCTGGACAAGCCCAAGCTGGTGTTCTTCTTCGACGAGGCGCATCTGCTGTTCAAGGACGCGCCGGCCGCGCTGGTCGAGCGCATCGAGCTGGTGGTGCGCCTGGTGCGCTCCAAGGGCGTCGGCGTCTATTTCGTGACCCAGAACCCGCTGGACATCCCGGACTCGGTGCTGGGCCAGCTGGGCAACCGGGTGCAGCATGCGCTGCGCGCCTTCACCCCGCGCGACCAGAAGGCGGTCAAGGCCGCGGCCGAGACCATGCGCGCCAAGCCCGGCCTGGACATCGCCAGCGCGATCACCGAGCTGGCGGTCGGCGAGGCCCTGGTCAGCCTCTTGGACGAGAAGGGCCGGCCCAGCATCACCGAGCGCGTCTATGTGCTGCCGCCGGGCAGCCAGATCGGCCCGATCACGTCGGAGCAGCGCGCCGCGCTGCTGAAGAACTCGCTGGTGGCCGGGGTCTATGACCAGGCGGTCGATCGCGAATCGGCCTACGAGAAGCTCAGCGGCCGGGTCGCCGCGGCGCCGGCGGGCAAGGGCTCGATGGCCGACGAGGCCGATGCGGCCCTGCGTACCGGGGCAGGTACACCGCAGCCACAGGAACAGCAGGGCGGCGGCATGCTGGACGGCCTGAAGGATGTGCTGTTCGGCTCCACCGGCCCACGCGGCGGGCGCCGCGAGGGCCTGGCCGAGGCGGCCGCCAAGTCCGCCCTGCGCTCGATGGGCACGACGGTGGGCCGCGAGATCATCCGCGGCGTGCTGGGCAGCATCCTGGGCGGCGGCGCCTCGGGCGGCAGCAGCCGCCGGCGCCGCTGAGGCGACGCCTAGCGCCGGCCGGCGGCGCTTCGTCGCGCCGGCCTGGCGGGTGCGGGCCGGGGTGGGCAGCATGCGGGCCATCGCATCGCCACCCGAGCCCGCCACCATGCCCAGCAACAGCCTCACGCCCCTGATCGCCATCCATATCACCCTGGCCGGCAGCGCCCTCGCGCTGGGGCCGGTGGCGCTGAGCCTGCGCAAGGGCTCGCGCGGCCACCGCGCCTTCGGCTATGCCTGGGTCACCCTGATGCTGGGCGCGGCCATCTCCGCGATGTTCATCCGCGATTACCAATTGCCCAATATCGCCGGCTACACCCCGATCCACCTGTTCGTGCCGCTGACCTTCTGGGCCATCGCCCGCGCGATCTGGGCGGTGATGCATGGCCAGCTGCGGCGCCACCGCAGCTCGATGTGGGGCGCCTACCTGGGCGGCTGCGTCGCCGCCGGCACGATGGCCCTGCTGCCGCAGCGCTATCTGGGCCAGCTGGTCTGGCACCAATGGCTGGGCTGGGTCTGAGGACTGCACCACAATGCCCGCTGCCCCGCCATCACCGCCCTCGATGAGTCTGCTCACCCTGCGCCAACACCTGAGCGCCCTGCCCTATGTGCTGCGCATGGGCGCGGCCATCCTGCTGTTCTCGACCGGCATCGGCCTGTTCATCTCGCTGCTGTGGGACCAGCGGCTGTGGGGCAGCATCGTCTATTCGATCTGCATCGGCCTGAGCTGCTGGAGCCTGATCGACGGCTCCCGCCTGCTGAGCGCGCGGCTGATGCACCGGCTGTTCCCGCAGCGCGAGGAGCCGCGGCATGGCTGGCCCGGCTGGCCGGTGATGCTGCTGTGCCTGCTGGTCGCGGTGCCGCTGGCCTACAGCCTGGGCAGCGCGCTCGCCGACCGGCTGCTGGGCCTGCGCACGCAGTCGCTGTGGGACACGCGCTGGCGCGAGGTGGCCGGCGTGCTGCTGGTGTCGCTGCTGGCCTCGGTGCTGGCCACCGGTTTCTTCTATGCCCGCGGGCGCCTGGCCGCCGCGCGCACCGAGGCCGAGCAGGCGCGCCGTCTGGCCGCCGAGACCCAGCTGCGCCTGCTGGAGTCGCAGCTCGAGCCGCATATGCTGTTCAACACCCTGGCCAATCTGCGTGTGCTGATCGCGCTGGATGCGCCGCGCGCGCAGGCGATGCTGGACCGTCTGATCGCCTTCCTGCGCGCCACGCTGAACGCCTCGCGCAGCGGCGACGAACACAGCCTGCGCGAGGAGTTCGCGCGCCTGGCCGACTACCTGGCGCTGATGCAGGAGCGCATGGGCGCGCGGCTCACGCCCGAGCTGCAGCTGCCCGAGGAGCTGGCCGCGCTGCCGCTGCCGCCGCTGCTGCTGCAGCCGCTGGTGGAGAACGCGATCAAGCATGGGCTGGAGCCGCATGTGGATGGCGGCACCCTGAGCATCGGCGCGGCGCGCGACGGCCGCCTGCTGCGGCTGACGGTGCGCGACACCGGCGTCGGCCCGGGCCGGGCCGCGATCCAGGACGGCACCGGCTTCGGCCTGGCCCAGGTGCGTGCGCGCCTGGCCACCCGCTACGGCGCAGAAGCAGGCCTGAGCCTGCAAGCCGCCGAGGGCGGCGGCACCCGGGTCGAGCTGTGGTTGCCACTACCCGACATCTCCCGCCCCAACGACACCGCCTCGAGCCAAACATGAGCCCATTGACCGCCACCGCCCTGATCGCCGAAGACGAGCCGCTGCTGGCCGAGGGCCTGCGCGCCGAGCTGGCCGCCCTGTGGCCCGAGCTGCGCATCGTCGCGATGACCAGCCATGGCCAGGCCGCGCTGGAGGCCGCGTTGGCACAGCGGCCCGAGATCCTGTTCCTGGACATCCGCATGCCCGGCATGAGCGGGCTGGAGGCGGCCCAGGCCCTGGCCGAGGACTGGCCCGAGGACGGCCGCCCCTTCCCGCTGCTGGTGTTCGTGACCGCCTACGACCAGTACGCGCTGAAGGCCTTCGAACAGGCGGCGCTGGACTATGTGCTGAAGCCGGCCCAGCGCGAGCGCCTGGCTCAGACCTGTGCGCGGCTGCAGGCAGCGCTGCGCCAGCGCGCTGGCAGCGATGCCGGCGGCAGCGCCGCCGCAGCGGTGACGCAGCTGCGCCAGCTGCTGGCCGCGCCGGGCGTGGCACAGGCGCTGGGCCTGCCCGCAACCGCGGCATCACCGCTGCGCCTGCTGCAGGTCAGCGTCGGCAACAGCATCGTGATGGTGCCGGTCGACGAGGTGGTCTATTTCGAGGCCGCCGACAAATATGTGCGGGTGCTGACCGCCGAGCGCGAGTACCTGGTGCGCGCCTCGCTGCGCGAGCTGCTGCCACAGCTGGACGGCACGCGCTTCTGGCAGGTGCATCGCAGCCTGGTGGTGCGCGCCGAGGCGATCGCCCGGGCCGAACGCGACGAGGCCGGCCGCCTCAGCCTGGCGCTGCGCCAGCGCCCGGAGCGACTCGGGGTCAGCCGCATGTACGCGCACCTGTTCAAGGGGCTCTGAGCGCAGAAGACAGAAAGAAAAACGGCGCCAGCTTTTGGGCCGGCGCCGTTTCGGGGGTGGGCGCTTGTGGCGCCCGGATTTGGTCTTCGTTCTTTCTCTAGAGCATCAGAACTCGTACTTGGCGGTGATCTGCACGGCCCATTGCGATTCGCCCTTCTGTTGGCGCGTCGTGTAGTCGGTCACCTTGCTGTCGACGTAGTAGACATAGTTGCCGTTGGCATCAATGCCGCCGAAGTTCACGAAGCTGCGGCGCTGACCGCCTTGCGATTCGAAGCGCAGCTCGTCGATGCGGCCCCAACGCTTGTTCAGCAGGTTGCCGACGTTCAAGATGTCGAAGCTGATCACGCCCTTGTGCTGGCTGGTGAAGCCGGGCACTTCCTGGCTCAGACGCAGGTCGAAGCTGTTGACGAAGGCCGCGAAGCTGGAGTTACGACCGACGACCGAACCCTTCTTGCCGGACAGCGCGGGATTGGCGTTAACGATTTCCCAGAAGCGCGCCTCGGCGGCGGCGTCGTTGGCCAGGCCGCTGTTGGCAGCCGGGCGGAACACGACGCCAGCCGCGCCCGGAGCGGTCGGGATGTACATGAGGTCATTGGTGACGTTGTCACCGTTCATGTCGTTCGCATAAGTCCAGCTGAAAGGCCGGCCCTTGCGGCCTTCATAGAACAAGCCCACGGTGGTCTTGTACTTGCCCACGAAGGCCTTCGACCAGTTGACGGCGGCGCTGACGCGGTCCTTCACCAGATAGGCCGAGTTGGCAGACACATCCTCGTTGGGGTTGTAGATGGCGCGCGAGTTGTAGTTGGAGTTGGCCACCGACGAGGTCAGCGGGCTCACTTCCTTGGCCGCCGTGCGGGTATAGGCGACCTGCCAGTTCAGACCGTACTCCGGCATGGCCTTCGACAGCGAGAAGGTCAGCGCATCGCCGCCGCCCTTCTTGGTCTCGGCCGCCATCAGCACATTGTTGAAGTTCGCATTGCTCAGGGCGCGGGTCGAGGTCCGGCCGGTACCCGGAGCGCAAGCCCCGCTGGTCGACAGATTGCCGTTGCTCGCCCAGCAACTGGTGTTGTAAGACTGCGGCATGAAGAACATCTGACGGCCGTCCTGCGCGCTCAGGCGGGTCGGATCGCCCAGGTTCAGGTTGCGATAGAAGATGCCGGACCGGTTCTTGGTATGCACCCATTCAGCGCCCGCCACCAGGCCGAACCAGGGCAGCTCGGCGTCATAGGCCAGGTTGAACTTCCAGACCGAGGGCTGCCCCAGGCCCTTCTCGATGAAGTCGACGTTGGCTGCGGGCGGCACGCCGGCGACATTGGTCGGCTGACTGTTCGGATCGGGATTGAACAGCGTGTTGTTGCTCGGGCAGCTGCTGCCGCAGGTGATGATCCGCGTCGCCATGCCGGTGTTCGAATAGGGGTTCGCCAGCCAGACATTGGCAGCGGCGCCCTGGAACAGACCGAAGCCACCGCGCAGCTGGGACTTGCGCTTATTGGCCGCGTCGAACGCATAGTTGAAGCTGAAGCGCGGCTGGATCAGATCCTGCCCATCCGGCGTCTGGCTGTTATCGAAGCCGAAACCGCCGGTGGCGCGATCCACCGCGCTGGCTCCGGTCACCCGACCGGCCACCACCGCCTTCGCCGCTTCCGCATTGAAGGTGGGCTTGTCGGAGGTGGACAGCTTGTCGTAGCGCACGCCAAAGCCCAGGGTCAGCTTGTCGTTGACCGCCCAGGTGTCCTGCAGGAACAGACCCGTGCTGGTATGGGTGAAGCGCGCTGCACCTTCATCCAGGGTCAAACCGGCGACGGGCACCTGATAGGAGTAGTTCAGCGCCTGGCCACGGCTGAAGCGGTCCAGCACCTGGGCCTCGCACTGGGCGTAGGTCAGGTTGTTTTCGCAGGCAAAGGTGTAGTTGCCCTTGGTGTCCTGGAAGAAGGCATTGAACACCTTGTTGCGCTGCAGATCGCCACCGAACTTCAGTTCGTGGTCGTCGAGGACCCAGTTGGCGCCGAAATAGGCATCCTGCGTCTTGGTCTTCAGCACATTGAAGTGCCGGCTGCGCTCGGTCCCGAAGTTCAGGAAGCGGTTGCTGCTGACGTTGACGCCAGCGGGAGAGCCGACCGGGGCCGCGCCGCTGAAGCGCAGGGCCATCGCGGGCAGGTTGGTGTTGTTCTCCGGCGCGCTGTCGTAGTCGCGGTTGGAGATCTTCAGCTCGGTGGAGAAATTGCTGGTCCAGTCGGAGAACAGCTGGGCCACCATCGTTTCCACGGTCTTCTTCTGGCTGAACCAGGCCGAGGTCAGCTGCAGGGCCGTGGGGCTGTAGCCGCTGAAGCTGCCGTTATTGGTCTCAGATTGCTCGGTGCGGGAGTAGCGAACGTTTGCGCGATGCTGATCATTGATGTTCCAGTCGAGCTTCACCAGCCCGTCGCGCACATTCAGCTCGCTGGCGGCATACAGGTTGCCAGCGTCGAAACCGTACTTGCTCTTGGCGATTTCCTGCAGCTTGGTGATGGTGCCGGGCGCGATCGCCACATTGGTGAGGGCGCCACCGACCGGGCCGTACTCGGGCTGGGAACGGTCGCTCTTCAGTTCTTCGATGCTGGCGAAGAAGAACAGCTTGTCCTTGATGATCGGACCACCCAGGGTCGCGCCCTTGGTGTCTTCCTTGAAGGGGACGACGTTGGAGTAGGTGTCGTCGGTGCGGTTGTAGCGCTGGCCGGCCAGACCCTCGTCCCGGTAGACGTAGTAGACGCTACCCTTGAATTCATTGGTGCCGGACTTGGTCACCGCATTGATGTTGGCGCCGGTATAGCCCTTTTGCGTCACATCGTAGTTGGACAGGTTCACCTGCACCGACTGGATCGCATCGATCGAGATCGGCTGCTTGGCGGTCGGCAGGTTGTTCGACTCCAGGCCGAAGGTGTCGCTGATGTTGACACCGTCGACGGTGATGGAGTTGAAGCGCGAGTTCTGCCCCAGGGCCGAGATCTCGCCGCGCTCCTTGTCGGTCTGGGCCAGGCGCGGGTCGATGCGGGCATAGTCCTGCAAGCTGCGGGAAATCGATGCATAGGCATCCAGTTCCTGGCGTCCCAGGCTGGTCCCGGCACCGGTAGCGCCGGCGTTGTAGGCACCAACCTGGGCGCGCGAGCCGGTCAGCACCACGGTTTCCAGCTGATTGCCGCCCAAACGCAGATCCAGCGACAAACTCTCAGCCAAGGCCAGATAGATGCCGTCACGGACATCCTTGTCGCTGCCCTTGCTGACGGTGATCGTGTAGGGGCCGCCGACACGCAGACCGCGGGCCGAATAACGGCCTTCCGCGTCGGTCGTGACATTGTTCGCCGAGCCCGATTCACGGTGCAGGATGGACACCGTGGCACCGGCGACAGGCTTGCCATCGTTTGCGGTCACCCGGCCGCTGACGGCCGAGGTCGTGTTCTGTGCCATGACCGGAGCCGCGACCACGATGGCCGCGGCCGCGCTGAGCGCGGTCCTTGTGAAACTCCAACGATTGCTATTCATCCTGATGACTCCTCGAAGAGAACGCAGACTGGCGCCTGCCAACGCCTGACGTAAAAAAATGTACCGCCGAAGACGGTCGCAAACGTTTGGGTTTGCGGTTTTCCCACACCGAGGAAGTACCGCTTGAAAGACGCAAACGTTTGTGCCTGAGCCGCCCAAACTTCCTTTTTCCCTCATTCATCACTTCGGCTCGGGGCGGGATGCCCTAGGGCATCCATGACGCACCGCTCGGCGCACGAACCAGCCCGCTGGTCGTAGCAAAGACGGTGCCAAGCCGGCGGCCTGGGCACCCTGCGTTGGGGCACCGCCTCCCTCGCCGACTTGTGTCAGTTTGGCGACGCAATATGTAGCCCGCGTGACATGCACGGGATGCGTGCGTTACCGCACCGAAATACAACTCCGCCGCCCGATACAGCGCGCTGCGATCTGACCCGCGGCGGCGCGGGCGCGATGGGGCGGCGCCACCGACACGAGCCCGCCGCGACCTGGGCGAGCCGAGACTCCCGCCCATGAAAAAGGCCCCGCGATGGCGGGGCCAGTGGCTGAGACGAAACAGCGTGCGCGGCCGTCACCGGCCGCCCTGGCAGCGCTCAGAACTTCATGCGCAGGTTCAGGTAGTACTGGCGGCCGCTCTCATGCCAGTAGCCGGGCGCGTTGTCGCTGACGAAGTAGTTGTGGCGCACCGGGTTCAGCAGGTTGTTGGCATCCAGGTGGATGCTGATGTCCTTGGTGATCTTGTAGCCCAGCGAGGCCGACAGGCTGCCGTAGCCCTTGTACTTGCGCAGGCCGTTGTAGGCGGTGATCTGCCTGGTCTTGTCGTCGACGGTCGGCGGGATGGTGCCGTTGCCGACGAAGGCGTCGGAGTAGTCGCTGCGATGGTTCCAGGCCAGGCTGGCGGAGAACTGGTCGTCCTCATAGAAGCCGCGCAGGTTGTAGGTCCACTTCGAGGTACCCAGCATCTCGACGCCGTCGGCATCCTTGGAATCGACATAGGTGCCATTGATGCCGAAGCCGAAGCCGCCGGCGATCGGCATCTCCAGCGCCGCCTCGGCGCCCTTCAGCTGCGCCTTGACGCCGACGCGCGAGGTCACGTCGTAGACCGTGTTCTTGCCCTGGCTGATGTTGTAGTACTCGATCTTCGAGACCCCGGCCTTCACATAGTTCTGCAGATGCTGCGAGAACAGGCCGACCGAGAACATCGCGCGCGGCGCGAAGTACCAGGACAGGGTGGCATCCACATTGGTCGACAGCACCGGCTTGAGCTGCGGGTTGCCGCTGGTGCCGGTCAGCAGCGTGTCGTTCAGCGACACCGAGCCGGCCAGCTCGTTGTAGTTGGCGCGGCCCAGCGAGCGCGAGGCCGAGGCGCGCGCCACCAGGTCGCGGCGCAGGTCCCAGCGCAGGTTCATGCTGGGCAGGATGGCCGTGTGCTTGGTGCTGTTGAAGCGCGGCAGGTAGGTGCCGAGCTTGGAGCCGACGATGGCGCCGGGCACCGCGCAGGGCTGCAGCGCCGTGCATTGCGCCAGCGACTGGTAGGACAGTGAGTCCACCGTGGTCGTCACATGGCGCAGGCCGGCATTGCCGCTGAGCGTCGGGCTCAGCTCGAACTCGCCCATCAGGTACAGCGCATCGTTCTTCTCGGCCACCGAGTAGCCGCTGGTCAGCGAGGCATTCAGCACCGGATCCCAGTTCATGTACTTGGCGCCGAACTCGCGCAGCTGCTCCGGCGTGTAGCGGAACAGGCCCTGCGGCAGATTGGCATCCAGGCCCGAGGCCCAGCCGGACGGATAACTGGAGCCCGGCTTCGGGAAGCTGCCCGGCGGGATGATGTTGTCGACCAGCTGCCCGCCCTCCACCTTGATGAAGGTCGCGCCCTGATCGACCGCATTCCAGCGGCCGCCGGCCACGTCGTAGCTGCGCTTGTGCTTGGCCGAGCGCAGACCCCATTTGACCGCGGTGAGGATCGAATCGCTGGGCGTGTACTGCGCGTCCAGGTGCAGGTAGTCCTCTTTGTCCTTCGAGACCACGGCCGCGGCCGTGTTGCTCATCATCACGAAGTTGGACACATTGCCCATGTCGATCGGCTTGTTGGCCGCATCCAGCATGACCCAGTCGGTGCCGCGCGAGCGGTCGATCGAATAGCTCATGTTCGGATTCACCAGGCCGAAGGTCAGCTGCGGCTGCTGCTTGGTCTCGCCGCGCCCCTCGGTCGAACCGGCACGGGCGCTGAAGCTGAGCCTGTCGGTCGGGCGGTATTTCAGTTCCAGGTCATAGAAGGAGCTCAGCGACTCCGCGCCCTCGCGCAGGATCTGGTCGTATTCGAAGCCGATCACGCGCTGTGAGGCCGGCGCCCCGGCGGGCCGCTCCAGGCGCGCGCTGCTGATCACATTGCCGTCGATCTTCGCGTCCTTGATCAGCCAGCCGTTGCTGACCAGCTGCGTCGGCAGCGCAAAGCCCGAGTTGTTGGCATTGCCGGCCTTCAGCGTGCTGCGGAAGCCGCTGAACGAGGCCTCCAGCTGCTCGGTCGGCTTGGCCTGCAGCACGATCGAGGCGCCGGTGCGCTTGCGCACGCCCTCGAACAGCGCGTTGTTGATGCTGCCGGGCATGCGCTTGCCCGCCAGTTCCGGATTGCCTGAGGCCGCAGCCTGGGCGGCGGTGATCACGCCATAGCTGAAGGTCTCCTCGCCGTCGCGGCGCAGATGGCGGTCCTCCTTGTAGGCCTGCAGCAGCACGCCGAAGGTGTTGGACGGGTTCTTCCAGGCGATCAGCCCGCTGAGCTGAGGGTCGGTCTTCTTCGGTAGGTCGGCATAGACGGCGCCCAGCGCCACCTCGCCGCTGAGCGGCTGCTTGAAGTCCAGCGGCTTGCGCAGCACGATGTCCACGCTGCCGGAGATGCCGCCCTCGGTCAGGTCGGCGCGCTGCGTCTTGTAGACGATGGACTGGCCGATCAGCTGCGAGGGCAGCAGGCCGAAGCCGACCGAGCGACCGCTGCTGCCCTGGTCGCCCACATGCCAGTCGCCCGAGGACAGCGCATGGCCGTTGACCGTCACCAGATTCAGATTGGGGCTGGTGCCGCGGATCGCGACGCGCTCGGCCTCGTCCATCGCCAGCGCGCCGCCGAACTGCACGTTCACGCCCGGCAGGCGCGACAGGGCATCGGCGATGTTCTTGTCTGGCATCTTGCCCACGTCCTCGGCCGAGACCACCTCGATATTGGTATCGGCCATGCGCTTGGTGTCGATCGACTTCTGGATCGACGCGCGGATGCCGGTGATCACCACCTGCTCGAGCTTGTTGCCGGCAGCGTCGGCGGCCTCGTCCGCCTTCTTCTTCGCGGCAGTCGCATCGGCGCCCTGGGCCGCGCAGGCGACGCTCCAGAGCAGCAGGGAAACCGCCGTGGCGACACGGCTCGGGCGCAGGGTGTGGGGGTGGAAGCTCATGGTGATCGCTCGTCTCTCCGTAGTTGTCGACCGGCCTTGCGTCTCGCAAAAACAAGACCATTCAAGACCAATAGACCGCCGCCCGCCGATCAGAACCTCAGGCATTTGCGGTCATTGCCGCATATTCATTGCCGCGACATCTGTACCATTTGACTACCAATGTTTTGCACAAGGCATGCCAATGGGAGACAGACCTATGCATCGCGGTTATGCACCAGCACCGAAGACGCCATCGATTTCAGATCTTTTACAGAGGAAAACTCGGTAGTAACCCTTGATTACGCAGACTAAAATTTCTGACAAGAAACTGACAAACACTGCAGGAGAGCCACCATGACCTTGAAGCAAGTGACGCGAGTCAGGCGCTGGCTGGTGCTGCATGGCCGCCGGCATCCGGTCGAGGTCCAGGCCTGGGATCTGGTGCTGATCTGCTGGGTGATGGGCTGGGCCGCGCTGCCCAGCCTGCTGCTGATGGAGCTGTGGCCACTGCTGCCGCTGTGCCTGCTGGCCTTCCTGCTACCCTCGTTCTACGCCCGCGCCCGCACGCGCCTGCATCGCGCCGGACGGCTGCGCTGCGACTGGCTCACCGCGCTCTGAGCCGCTCCGCCCTGCGCCCATCACGGGCACAAAAAACAACAGGCCCTCGCATGCGAGGGCCTGATCGTTGGGGAAAGGCGGCTTGTGCCGTAGAGCTTCAGTGCACCAGGCCAATCCATTCGCCGGCGCTCTGGTAGCGCTGGAACAGCTCCAGCGCCAGTTCGCGCAGGCTCTCGTCGGCGCTGGCATGGGCCGCGGCCAGGCGCTCGAAGGCATAGAGGCGGTCGTACAGCATGCGGGTCGGCTGCAGACCCAGGCGCTGGGCCGACATCAGCTGCTGCAGCGCCTGCAGCTCGCGCAGATCCACCGGGCCGGCGATCGGCATCAGCAGGCCCGGCAGCTCCACCTCGGCGCCGGACGACCATTCCTGCGCCGGCCGGGACTGGGCGGGGACAAGATGCATCGGAACAATCATGGCGGACCTCGAAGGCGGAAGAGCGATGTGCCCATGATGCCGATCCGGCCCAAAACTTAAGCCGGAAAAAGCCCCCGATTCACCGGCTGATTCGGCTCAAGTCCCGCCGCTGCCGCCATGCACCACCGGGCCGGTGGCGCGGATGAAATCGTCGAGCTTGCCGCACCATTGCGCCGACGGCGTCTCCAGATCCTCCAGCGACAACACCTTGATGCCGGCGTCCGCCAGCATCTTGTCCGAGGCGCCGTTCAGCGCCACCTGGTGCGACTTCTTCTCCAGATAGACCACTCGCGCGATGCCGACCTGGATGATGGACTGCACGCAGCGCGGGCAAGGGAACTGGGTCGTGTAGATCGTGCTGCCGGTCAGCGGCAGCACCACGCAGTTGAGGATCGCATTGACCTCGGCATGCACGATATAGCTGTGGCGCGACTGCAGCGGATCCGCGTCGTTGTCGGCCCAGTAGCTCGGGTCATGGTCGTCGCAGCCGCGCGGCAGGCCGTTGTAGCCGACCCCGACGATCTTGTTGTCGACGCTGGCGATGCAGGCGCCGTTGCGCTTGCGATAGTCCTTCGAGCGGGCCGCGGCCAGCAGGGCCACGCCCATGAACATCGAATGCCAGGGGATCAGCGGATTGCCGCTTTGGGTTGGGTCGTTGCCTTGCATGGCGCCTGCGGAAGAAACGGTCGGAAGGTCGGCGCAGTCTAGCCGAGCCTGGAAACACCTCAGACGCCGCCGGCAACAAGCTTCCTAGAATCCGGCCATGACCAGCCTGCACGAGATGCTCGAGAAATCGATCTGGGGCCGCCAGCTCGGCGCTGCCGAGATGCAGCGGGTGCATGAACAGGCGCGCGAGCGCCATGTGGCGGCCGGCCAGCCGATGGTGCGCATGGGCGAGCCGGCCGAGCATTGGGTCGGACTGATCGCCGGCTTCGGCAAGATGAGCATCTGGAGCGCCGACGGCCGCGAGACCGCGCTGATCGGCACCGCGCCCGGCGGCTGGTTCGGCGAGGGCACCCTGATCAAGCGCGGCCGCTGGCAGTACGACGCGATGGCGCTGCGCGACACCCATCTGGCCTTGCTGCCGCGCGAGACCTTTGAGTGGCTGCGCGCCACCAGCCTGCCCTTCAACCATTACCTGCAGCATCTGATGAGCGCCCGCATGGGCTTCTTCATCGCCCAGATCTGCCATGACCGGCTGCTCGACTCGACCGCCCGCGTCGCGCGCAGCCTGGCCGGGCTCTACAACCCCGAGCTCTACCCGGAGCCGAGCCTGTTCCTGGACCTGCGCCAAGCCGAGGTCGCGCAACTGGCCGGCGTCTCGCGCCAGCGCGCCAACGCGGCGCTGCAGATCCTGGAGGAAGCTGGCCTGCTGCAGGTGGGCCGGCGCGGCATCGAGGTGCTGAGCCTGCAGGGGCTGCGCGACTATGCGCCCAACCCCTGCGCGCTCACGACACCAATGCGGGCGTCGTGATCTCGCCCGGTACGCGCTGGCGTGCGAACAGGGTGTACATGGTCGGCACGACGAAGATGGTCAGCAGGGTGCCGAAGCTCATGCCGCCGACGATCACCCAGCCGATCTGCTGACGGCTCTCCGCGCCGGCACCCGAGGCCAGCGCCAGCGGGATCGCGCCCAGCACCATTGCGCCGGTGGTCATCAGGATCGGGCGCAGGCGCAGCGCCGAGGCTTCGACCACCGCCTCGGTCAGGTCCTTGCCCTGCTGGCGCAGCTGGTTGCTGAACTCGACGATCAGGATGCCATGCTTGGTGATCAGGCCCACCAGGGTGATCAGGCCGATCTGCGAGTAGACGTTCAAGGTGCCGCCGCTCCACTGCAGCGCGGCCAGCGCGCCGACCATCGACAGCGGCACCGCCAGCATGATCACGAAGGGGTCGATGAAGCTCTCGAACTGCGCCGCCAGCACCAGGAAGATGAACAAGAGGGCCAGCACGAACACCAGGCCCAGCGCGCCGCTGCTGCTCTTGTACTCGCGCGACACGCCGTTCAGCTCGGTCGCATAGCCCACCGGCAGGATCTCGCGCGCCTGCGCATCCATGAAGGCCAGCGCCTCGCCCAGCGCATAGCCGGGCGCCAGGTTGGCGGTGATCGAGACCGAGCGGCGCTGGTTGAAGTGGTTCAGCTCGCGCGGGCTGACCGCCTCGCGCACCTTCACCAGGCTGGCCAGCGGGATCATCACCTCGTTGCGGCCGCGCACGAACAGCTTCTCGATATGGTCCGGCGTGGTGCGGCCGGCATTGTCGGTCTGCACGATCACGTCGTACTGCTCGGCGTCGCGCTTGTAGCGCGTCACATTGCGGCCGCCCAGCATGGTCTCGACGGTGCGCGCCACCTGGTCGACATTGACGCCCAGGTCGGCCGCGCGCTCGCGGTCCACCTCCAGGAAGACCTCGGGCTTGTTCAGGCGCAGGTCGTTGTCCGGCTGCACGAAGCCGGGGTTCTTGGCCAGCGCGGCCATGAACTGCTGGGTCACGTTGGCCAGGTTGGCATAGCTGTCGCTGGTCACGATCACGAAGTTGATCGGCCGCTCGCGAAAGCCCTGCCCCAGGCTCGGCGGCGTGACCGGGAACACCGTGATGCCCGGCAGCCCCATCAGCTGCGGCTGCAGCCGGCGCGCCAGCTCCTGGGTGCTGATGCTGCGGTCGGTCCAGTCCACGGTGCGCATGATCACGGTGGCCTGCGACACCGTCGAGCCGCCCGCGAACAGGAAGCGCCGGTCGAACTCCGGATAGCCGGCGCCGATGCGCTCGATCGCGTCCAGGTAGCGGCCGGTGAACTCCAGGGTCGCGCCGTCCGGCGCGCTGACCGGCATGAAGATCACGCCGCGATCCTCCAGCGGCGCCAGCTCGCTCTTGGCATGGGTGAACAGCCACCAGCTGTAGGCGCCCGAGGCCACCATCACCGCCACCACCAGCCAGCGCGTGCGCAGCGCGAAGCGCAGCGCGCCCGCATAGCGCGCGCTGATCCAGACCAGCACCGCCTCCATGCCGCGGTCGAAGCGGCTCGGATGATGGTTGTGGCGCAGCAGCTTGCTGCACATCATCGGCGTCAGGGTCAGCGCGACGAAGCCCGAGACGATCACCGCGCCGGCCAGGGTCAGCGCGAACTCGACGAACAGCCGCCCGGTGCGCCCCGGCGTGAAGGCCAGCGGCGCGAACACCGCGGCCAGGGTCATCGTCATCGCGACCACCGCGAAGCCGATCTCCTTGGCCCCCTTCAGCGCCGCCTGGAAGGGCGCCAGCCCCTCCTCGATATGGCGGAAGATGTTCTCCAGCACCACGATCGCATCGTCCACCACCAGGCCGATCGCCAGCACCAGGGCCAACAGGGTCAGGGTGTTGACCGTGAAGCCCGCGGCCGCCATCAGCGCGAAGGAACCGATCAGGCTGACCGGAATCGTCACCAGCGGAATGATCGAGGCGCGCAGGGTGCGCAGGAACAGGAACACCACCAGGGCCACCAGCACCACCGCCTCGGCGATGGTCTGGTAGACCGACTTGATCGAACGGTCGATGAAGACCGAGTTGTCGTTGGCCGGCAGCACCTTGACCGTGTCCGGCAGGTCCTGCTGCAGGCGCGGCATCATCTCGCGCACGCCGGCCGAGACCTCCAGCGGGTTCGCCGTGGCCTGGCGGATCACGCCCAGCGAGACCGAGGGCACGCCGTTCAGGCGCACACGCGAGCGCTCGCTGGCCGCGGCCTCCTCGATGCGCGCCACATCCTTGAGCCGCACCGTGAAGCCGTTGACCTGCCTCAGCGCCACCTCGGCGAACTGCGGCGCTGTGTTCAGGTCGGTGCGCGCGGTCACGTTGAACTCGCGCTGCTGGCTCTCGATGCGGCCGGCCGGCACCTCCAGGTTCTGGCGCCGCAGCGCGTCCTCGACATCCTGCACCGTCAGCTTGTAGGCCGCCAGGCGGTCGGCATCGAGCCAGACGCGCATCGAATACTTGCGGTCGCCGCCGATCTGCACATCCGCCACGCCCGGCACGGTCTGCAGGCGCGGCTTGACGACGCGGTTCACCAGATCGGTGATCTGCAGCGGGTCCAGCGTGTCGCTGGTGAAGGCGAGCCAGATGGTCGGCGTCGCGTCGGCCTCGACCTTGGCGACGATGGGCTCGTCCACCGCGTCCGGCAGCCGGCCGCGCACGCGCGAGACGCGGTCGCGCACATCGGCCGCGGCGTCGTCCGGGCTCTTCTCCAGCTTGAAGCGCACCGTGATCTGGCTCTGCTCGGAGCGCGAGATCGAGGTCAGGATGTCGACGCCGTCGATGCCGGCGATCGAGTCCTCCAGCGGCTTGGTGACCTGGGTCTCGATCACCTCGGAGGAGGCGCCGACCAGGCGGGTGCTGACCGTCACCACCGGCTCGTCGATGCGCGGGTATTCGCGCAGCGACAGCTTGCCGAAGGACACGATGCCCACCAGCACCAGCAGCAGGGACATCACGGTCGCGAAGACCGGCCGGCGGATCGAGGTTTCGGAGATGCGCATGGCCCCGCCCCCTTCAGCGGCTGGCGACCGCGCCGGCCGGCTTGGCCGGGGCGGGCTTGCCGGCATCCAGCTCGACCACCTTGACCGGCTGCGATTCGCCGCGCATCAGCCGTGCCTGGCCGGCCGTCACCACCAGATCGTCGGCCTGGACGCCGCCCAGCAGCTCCACCTTGCCCGGCACGCGCATGCCCAGCCTGGCCTCGATGCGCTCGGACATCAGGCCCTTCTCGGTGCGCGCCAGGCGGATCACATATTGCTTGCCGCCCTGCGGCACCAGCGCCTCCTCGGGCACGACCAGCGCCTGCTCGCGCAGCGCGAACACCACCCGCACCCGGGCGAACAGCCCGCTGCGCAGCGTGGCCGTGTCACCCTGCACCCGCGCGCGCACCAGCATCGAGCGGCCGTTGGTGTCCAGCTGCGCATCCAGCGCCTCGATGCGGGCCTTGAATTCCTGGCCCGGCAGCGCGTCCAGCTGCATGCCCACGTCCTGGCCCAGGCGCAGGCGCGGCACGAAGCGCTCCGGCAGGCGGAAGTCGACCCACATCGTCGAGGCATCCTCGACGCTGACCAGGTCGCTGCCGTCCTTCACATAGTCGCCCAGGTTGACCAGGCGGATGCCGGCCACGCCGTCGAAGGGCGCCCGCACCTGCAGCCGGTCCAGCTGCGCCTTGGCCAGCGCCACCTTGGCCTCGGCCACCTTCAGGGTCGCCTCGGCCTGGTCCACCACGCTGGGCGAGACGAAGCTCTGCGCCAGCAGCTCGCGGTTGCGCTGCAGCTGGGTGCGCGCGATGCCCTCCTGGGCCTCGGCCTCCTGCAGCTGCGCCGCCTGCAGCGCATCGTCCAGCTGCACCAGCAGCTGGCCGCGGCGCACGCGCTGGCCGTCGGTGAAACCGAGCTTGGTGATGCGGCCGCTGACCTCGGGCTTCAGGACCACCGCCTGGCGCGCCCGCAGGGTGCCGACCGCCTGGGCATCGTCGGCCAGGGCCTGGGCCTGCACCCGACCCACCTCGACCGCCACCGGCCCACCGCCGCCGCCAACACCGCCACCTGCCGGCGCGCTGGCGCGCGCACCGGGCGCGGCCAGACCGACCGCCCCGGCCTGGCCGGGCTGCTTCTGCCACCACCAGGCAAAGAGGCTCAGGCCGGCAAGCGCGGCCACCGCAACGACGCTATGTAGTTTTTTGAAACTCATGCTGCAAATTTCTCCGACCGCGCACTGTAGCGGCGAAGCCCGGCGCGGGCCTCGGGAGAAACTTGCCTTTAGGGCTCAAATCGGGAATGGGTGGTATGAAAAGCGTTTTGGGGCGCATAACGCGCAACACCCGGGGGTCTCAGATCGAGGCCA
Source organism: Roseateles sp. DAIF2 (assembly GCF_015624425.1). Taxonomy (NCBI): domain Bacteria; kingdom Pseudomonadati; phylum Pseudomonadota; class Betaproteobacteria; order Burkholderiales; family Sphaerotilaceae; genus Roseateles; species Roseateles sp. DAIF2. Next base: position 4,124,170 of record NZ_CP049919.1, read on the forward strand.
CGCCCTTGTTGGCCAGCGCGTCGGCACGCTCGTTGCCGGGATCGCCGGCATGGCCCTTGACCCAGCGCCAGTCCACCTCGTGCAGCTTGCGCAGCGCATCCAGGCGCTGCCACAGCTCGGCGTTCTTGACCGGCTTGCCGTCGGCGGTCTTCCAGCCGCGGCGCTGCCAGCCCGAGATCCATTCGGTCATGCCCTTGCGCACGTACTCGCTGTCGGTATAGATCGTGATCTTGCAGCTGCGCTTCAGCGAGGCCAGGGCCTCGATCGGGGCGGTCAGCTCCATGCGGTTGTTGGTCGTGTTGCGCTCGCCGCCGAACAGCTCCTTCTCATGCTCGCCGGCCTTCAGCCAGGCGCCCCAGCCGCCGGGGCCCGGGTTGCCCTTGCAGGCGCCGTCGGTGTAGATGATCACCACCGGTTTCTGGATCGCCGCTGCCGGCTTGTTCTCGCTGCTCGTCATTCGCTCGTACTCGGTTCTATCTATCTATCGATCAATCTTGTGATGCTGGTGCAGGGCCACGGCCGCGCGTGCCTGCTTGGCCCGGGCCGGCTGGCGCGCCAGGCCCACCAGGCGCATGCCATGCACGCGCTTGACCGCCACCAGGAAGTAGCAGGCCCCCAGCACCGGCCACCAGCGCTGGCCCACGTTCTCCAGCCAGCGCCAGCGCGCCAGCCATTTGTCGCTCTTCAGCGGCGGCGCATAGGCGCCGAACTGCGCGCCCTCGACCTCGAAGCTCAAGAGGCGCAGCCAGTCGCGCAGCCGCCAGTAGCCGATGAAGTCGCCGGCGGCCGGCAGGTACAGCGGCGGACTCGCCGCCGGCAGCCGCAGCTGCAGGCGGCCGAGATTCTGCCTCAGCCCCCAGGCGCTGGCCGGGTTGATACCCAGGATCACCAGCCGCCCCTCGGGCCGCAGCACCCGCTCCACCTCGCGCAGGGTGCGGTGCGGGTCGGGCGCGAACTCCAGCGTGTGCGGCAGCACCACCAGGTCCAGGCTGGCCGCCTCGAAGGGCAAGGCGTCGAACTCGCTGAACAGCGAGGCGCCGCCCGGCGCCAGCAGGCTGTCGCTGCCAAACTGGCTGAAGCCGGACTGCGCCGCATCCACCGGCGGCACGCTGGCCTGCCAGTCGGCCGCGGCCTGGTCCGGATGCTCCAGCGCCAGCCAGCGGTGCGGCATCCGGTTGGCGCGCAGGCCCTGCAGCTCCGGCAGGCCCAGCTGCAGCGCATGAAAACCGAACAGGTCCGCCACTGCCAGGTCCAGCCGCGCCTGCTCCCAGGCCAGCAGGTAGCGCCCGGGCGGGGTCCGCAGCCAGGCGGCCAACTCTACAATTGCTGCTTCTCGCGTCATGGAACTCTGCATGGGCCTGCAACTGGTCGCTCTGCCCGCCTTCACCGACAACTACATCTGGATGCTGCACGATAGCGGCGAGGCCCTGGTGGTTGATCCCGGCGCGGCCGCTCCGGTGCTGGATGCCCTGCATCGCCTGGGCCTGGCCCTTGCCGGCATTCTAGTGACCCACCACCATGGCGACCATGTCGGCGGTCTGGCCGAACTGCTGCCGCGCCTGACCGGCCGGGTGCACGGCCCGGCGCGCGAGAACATCCCGGCGCCGGCCGGGCGCTTCCAGGCCCTGGGCGACGGCGACCGCGTCGAGCTGCTGGGCCAGCGCTTCGAGGTGCTGGACGTGCCGGGCCATACCGCCGGGCATATCGCCTTCTTCGGCGCCAAGATCGACGGCGCGCCGCTGCTGTTCTGCGGCGACACCCTGTTCTCCGGCGGCTGCGGCAGGCTGTTCGAGGGCACGCCGGCGCAGATGGCCGGCTCGCTGGGCCGCCTGGCGGCGCTGCCCGGGAATACCCGCATCTGCTGCGCCCACGAATACACCTTGTCGAATCTGCGCTTTGCGCAGACCATTGAGCCCGCGAACGAGGCGCTCGCCGCTTACCGGGCCTGGTGCGAGTCCCGCCGCGCGCAGGATCTGCCGACCCTGCCCTCCAGCATCGGGCAGGAGCAAGCCATCAACCCCTTTTTGCGCTGCGCGCAGCCGGCCGTGCAGGCCGCCGCCGCCGCGCATCTGCAGCAACCCCTGACCGCGATGACCGACCCGGTCGCGGTGTTCGCCACCCTGCGGCAATGGAAGAACGAATTCCGATGAAGTCCAAGACCCCCGCCCCATCCCGCCTCAGCAGCCTGGCGTTGGCCAGCCTCGCCGCCCTGCTGAGCGCCTGCGCCAGCCTGCCGCCGCAGTCCGCCACCAGCCCCGCGACCCCGCCCGCCGCGCCGCATGCCGCCGCCCCCGCCGCGGCGCCGGTGCTGGCGCCGCTGGACCTGGGCCAGCCGGCCCCGGCGGCCGCGCCGCAGGCCATGCCCCAGGTCGAGGACAGTCTGGACCCCGGCGTCAGCATCAACCTGGACGACAGCGCCGCGCGCGCCGACCTGTGGGCGCGGCTGCGCGACGGCTTCGCGATGCCTGACCTGCAGAACGAGCTGGTCGGCCGTGCCGAGAGCTGGTACAGCGACCGCCCCGACTATGTGGCCCGCATGACCGAGCGCGGCAGCCGCTACCTCTATCACATCGTCGCCGAGGTCGAGAAGCGCAAGATGCCGATGGAGCTGGCCCTGCTGCCCTTCATCGAGAGCGCCTTCAACCCGCAGGCCCTGTCCAGCGCCAAGGCCTCCGGCATGTGGCAGTTCATGCCCGCCACCGGGCGCGATTTCGACCTGAAGCAGAACATCTTCCGCGACGACCGCCGCGACGTGCTGGCCTCGACCCGCGCCGCGCTGGACTATCTGGGCCGCCTGCACGCGATGTTCGGCGACTGGCATCTGGCGCTGGCCGCCTACAACTGGGGCCAGGGCAATGTGCAGCGCGCGATCAAGCGCAACGAGAAGGCCGGCCTGCCGACCGACTACGAGAGCCTGCGCATGCCCGACGAGACTCGTTATTACGTGCCCAAGCTGCAGGCCGTGAAGAACATCGTGCTGCGCCCGCAGGCTTATGCGCTGGCGCTGCCGCCGGTCGCCAACCACCCCTATTTCCTCAGCGTCGCGATCGACCGCGACATCGACGTCGAGGTGGCCGCGCGCCTGGCCGCGATGTCGCCGGAGGCCTTCAAGCAGTTCAACCCGCAGGCCAACAAGCCGGTGCTGCTGGCCGCCGCCGGCACCCAGGTGCTGCTGCCCTACGACAACGCCGACGCCTTCGCCCGCAACCTGGCCACGCACCGCGGCCCGCTGGCCAGCTGGACCGCCTGGGTCGTGCCCAAGACCATGAAGCCGGCCGACGCCGCCAAGCAGGTCGGCATGAGCGAGGCCCTGCTGCGCGAGCTCAACCGCATCCCACCGCGCATGCTGGTCAAGGCCGGCTCCACCCTGCTGGTGCCGCGCAGCGGCAAGCGCGACCAGGACGTCTCCGAGCATCTGGCCGAGAACGCCAGCATCAGCCTGGCGCCCGATGTGCCGCCGCTGCGCCGCGTCAGCCTGAAGGCCGGCAAGGGCGACACGGTGGCCTCGGTGGCGCGCCGCTACAAGGTCAGCGCCGAGCAGGTCGCGCAGTGGAACAAGGTCTCGGCCAAGGCCAGCTTCAAGCCCGGCCAGACCCTGGTGGTCTACACCGCCGGCGGCACCCGCGTGGCCGCCAGCGGCTCGAGCGGCCGCGCGACCAAGGCCGTCAAGAGCGGCCGGGCCGGCGCCAAGGTGGCCAAGGGCGGCGCCCGCAGCGCCGGCGTCAAGACCGCCCGCGCCGCCGCGGCGCAGAAGCCCGGCAAGCGCTGACCTAGACGAAGAACAGGGCCACGCCGCTGCCGAAGGCGGCGGCCCAGGCCAGCGAACGCAGGTTCGCCTGGTCGGCCAGATACAGGCCGATATAGATCAGCCGGAAGGTCAGGAAGGACAGCGCCAGCATGTCGATGCGCGCCTGGTCGCCACCCATTTGCTGGGCCGCCAGCACGCCGGCGATGAACAGCGGCAGCGCCTCGAAGCTGTTGGCCTGCGCCGCATTGGCGCGCGCCTGCCAGCCGCCCTGGCGCGCCAGCCAGTCGCGCGGGTTGTGGTTGTCGAAGCCGCCGTCGCGGCGGCGCTTGCCGAAGCCCTTGGACTTGGCCAGGCCCGCGCAGGCGATCGGCAGCGCGCAGGCCACCAGGATGCAGTAGTTGGCAACGCTCATCGCGTGAGGGCTCCTTGTTGGCTTCCTATCGGCGGTCGACCAGGGCATGGGCGATCGTGCCCAGGTCCACATATTCCAGCTCGCTGCCCACCGGCACGCCGCGCGCCAGGCGCGTGGCCTTGATGCCGCGCGAGCGCAGCGCCTCGGCCAGCACATGGGCGGTGGCCTCGCCCTCGGCGGTGAAGCTGGTGGCCAGGATCACCTCCTCCACCGCCGGCTCGGCCGCGCGCGCCAGCAGCTGCTCGGCGCCGATGGCCTGGGTCGACAGCCCGTCCAGCGGGCTGAGCCGGCCCTGCAGCACGAAGTAGAAGCCGCGGAACGAGTTGGTGCGCTCCAGCGCGGCCTGGTCGGCCGGGCTTTCCACCACGCACAGCAGGCGCGCGTCGCGCTCGGCATCGCTGCAGATCGCGCAGACCGGTGCCTCGCTGAAGGTGTGGCAGCGCTGGCAATGGCGCACCTGCTCCATCGCCGCGCTCAGCGCCGCGGCGATGCCGCGCGCGCCCTCGCGGTCATGCTGCAGCAGGTGGTAGGCCATGCGCTGGGCCGATTTCTGGCCCACGCCGGGCAGGCGCTTGAGCGCCTCGATCAGCTGTTCGAGAACGGTCAAGATGACCGGGTCAGAACGGGAACTTCATGCCGGGCGGCAGGGGCATGCCGGCGGTCAGCTTGCTCATCTTTTCCTGGCTGACCTGCTCGGCGCGGCGCACGCCGTCGTTGAAGGCGGCGGCCACCAGATCTTCCAGCATGTCCTTGTCGTCCGTCAGCAGGCTGGGATCGATCGCGACGCGCTTGACGTCGTGCTTGCAGGTCATCGTGACCTTCACCAGACCGGCGCCGGATTGGCCCTCGACCTCGATATTGCCGAGCTCGTCCTGGGCCTTCTTCAGGTTGTCCTGCATGGCCTGGGCCTGCTTCATCAGGCCGGCAAGTTGACCCTTCATCATGTTCATATCTCCTTGGAAACTCAGTGGGGTTTGATGGACCCGGGCACGATGCGCGCGGTCTTGAACTGGGCCAGCAGCTGCTGCACCAGCGGGTCGTCGAAAACGATCTGTTCGGTCTGGCGCTGGCGCGCCTGGGCCTCGGCCGCATCGCGCAGCGCCGGCGAATCCTGGGCCACGCCCTGGCTCACCTCGAGCCGCACCGGCCGCTCCAGCAGGGTGCTCAGCGCGGCCTGCAGCTTGTCCTGCAGGCCCTGCTGGCGCAGCGAGTCGCGCTCCACGCGCAGCTGCCAGACCATGGTTTCGGCCTGCTCGTCCAGGCCGATGCATTCGGCCTGCAGCGCCAGCTCGCGCGCCATCGCCACCAGCGGCAGGCGCTTGACCGTCGTGGCCCAGCGTTCGCCCAGCGCGGTCGGCACCAGCTGCACATCGGCGCCGGCGGTGGAGGCATAGGAGCTCGACTCGGCCTCGGACGGACCCAGGTCGGCGTCGGACGAAGCCTCGGCCGCCAGACCGTCCTCGTCCGAGGGCGGCGCATCCAGCCAGGGCGGCGGCTCGTCGCCGGCAGCCTCCTCGGGCTTGGGCTCGGCCGCCACCGGGCGCGGCCGCAGCCGCGCGCTGGGCGCGATCGGGGCGGCCTGGCCGCGCAGGCTGGGGGCCGGGGCCGGAGCTGGGGCAGGAACAGGTGCCGGCGGCGCGGCCTTGACCACGGGCGGCTCGGGTTCGGGCGCCTGCACCGCGGCGGGCTCGGGTGCCGGCACGGGTGTCGGCGCTGGCGCAACGGCCACCGGCGCCGGTTCGGGCGGCTTGACCGCCAGGCTCGGCGCGGCCGGGCGCAGCAGCGGTGCGCTGGCCGCGGCGGCAGCCACCGGTGCCGGCGCCGCCGGAGCTGCCGCCTCGGGCCGGCGCGGCTGCGCCACAGGAGCGCCGCTCGGGCGGAAGGCCAGCATGCGCAGCAGCACCATGGTAAGGCCGGCATAGTCGTCCGGCGCCAGCGCCAGTTCCTGGCGGCCATGCAGGGCCATGCTGTACATCAGCTGGATCTCGTCGGCCGGCAGCAGCGCGGCCAGGCGCTTGGCCTCGGCCGTGTCCGGGTCCTGCTCGTCCAGCGCCTTGGGCGCGGCCTGGGCCACGGCCATCTGCTGCAGCAGGCCGGCCAGATCCTCCAGGGTGCCGGCCGGCGACAGTCCCAGGCCGCGCAGCGCCTCGGCCTGGGCGACCAGGGCCGGGCCATCGGCCGCGGCGAGCGCGTCGAGGATGGCGGTGACATGGCCGCGGTCGACCGTGCCCAGCATCTGGCGCACACCAGGTTCGCTCAACTGGCCGGCGCCGAAGGCAATGGCCTGGTCGGTCAGCGACAGCGCATCGCGCATCGAGCCGCGCGCCGCGCGCGCCAGAAGGCGCAGCGCGCCCGCCTCGGCCGGCACGTTCTCGGTGGCCAGCACGGCCGTCAGATGTTCCAGCACGGTCTGCGGCGCCATCGGCCGCAGATTGAACTGCAGGCAGCGCGACAGCACGGTGACCGGCACCTTCTGCGGATCGGTGGTGGCCAGCACGAACTTCAGGTATTCGGGCGGCTCCTCCAGCGTCTTCAGCATCGCGTTGAAGGCGGTGTTCGAGAGCATGTGCACTTCGTCGATCATGTAGACCTTGAAGCGCCCCACCACCGGCTTGTAGACCGCCTGGTCCAGCAGCTGCGAGATCTCCTCGACGCCGCGGTTGGAGGCCGCGTCCAGCTCCACATAGTCGACGAAGCGGCCGGCATCGATGTCGCGGCAGGCCTCGCAGACGCCGCAGGGCTGGGCGGTGATCGTGCCTTGCCCATCCGCGCCGGTGCAGTTCAGGCTCTTGGCCAGGATGCGCGAGACCGTGGTCTTGCCCACGCCGCGGGTGCCGGTGAACAGATAGGCATGGTGCAGCCGCTGCTGCGTCAGCGCATTGGCCAGGGCCTGCACCACATGCTCCTGGCCCCGCAGTTCTTCGAAACTGTGGGGGCGATACTTGCGTGCGAGGACCTGGTAGCTCATGCACAGCATTCTATGTGCCCCTCGCCCGGGTCCCCGGCTCGGGCCGGGGGCCGGTCGGTCCCCCGAGGGGACGGGATGCATGGGCGGTTCAACCGCCCATGCATCCCTGCGGCGCCCGCCTTGGGGCGGCCCGGCGGCGGGCGCGAATACCCAATACCGGGTGAACGATAATTGCCGGATGAGCACGCACGCCCCCTCCTCGCCCGACACCCTCAGCTACGAGCAAGCCGGTGTCAACTACGACCTGATCGACCCGCTGAAGATCGCCGCCCAGCGCGCGGCCGCGGCCACCGGCGCCCATCTGGGCGGCCATGGTTTCAGCGAAGTGCCGGCCTCGCGCGGCGAGTCGGCCTATGTGGTGGACGTGGGCCCGTTCTACCTGGCCTCGATCGTCGAGTGCCTGGGCACCAAGACCCTGGTGGCCGACGAGATGAGCAAGCTCACCGGCAAGAGCTTCTACGCCGGCATCGCGCAGGACACGATCGCGATGGCGATCAACGACCTGATCACCGTCGGCGCGACGCCGCTGGTGGTGCAGGCCTACTGGGCCGCCGGTGGCTCGGACTGGTTCGGCGACAAGCTGCGCGCCAACGAGCTGGTGACCGGCTGGAAGAAGGCCTGCGACACCTGCCAGGTCGCCTGGGGCGGCGGCGAGACGCCAGCGCTGGCCGGCATCGTGGAAGAAGGCCGCATCGACCTGGCCGCCTCCTGCACCGGCCTGATCAATCCCAAGACCCGCCTGTCGGTCGGCGACAAACTAGGCCCCGGCGACGCCATCGTGCTGCTGGCCTCCAGCGGCATCCATGCCAACGGCCTGAGCCTCGCGCGCAAGCTGGTGGAGCGCCTGCCCAAGGGCTACCTGACCGAGATCGCGCCGGGCCTGAGCTACGGCGAGGCCCTGCTGGCCCCGACCATGCTCTATTCGCCGGTCACCGAGGCGCTGTTCAAGGCCGGCATCACGCCGCATTACTGCGCCAACATCACCGGCCATGGCTGGCGCAAGCTGCTGCGCCATCCGGGCCAGTTCACCTACCGCATCCACACGGTGCCGCCGGTCACGCCGGTGCTGAAATTCATCCAGGAACAGGCCAAGCAGGACGACCGCGAGGCCTACTCGACCCTGAACATGGGGGCAGGTTTTGCCCTGTTCGTGCCGGCCGCCGAGGCCGAGCGCACCGTCGAGATCGCCAAGGCCTGCGGCGTCGACGCCTGGGTCGCCGGCGCGTTGGAAGCCGGCCCCAAGCAGCTGCTGATCGAGCCGCTGGACATCCGTTTCAGCGACGACGACCTGCAGCTGCGCTGAGCCGCCCGGGCCACCCGGTCCCGGCTTGACAGCCCCTCGAGCGCCGGCCAAGCTGGCGCCATCGAGCGAGAGGGGATATCGCCACCGTGGACTGGTTCTACACGCAGATGCTGGAGCTGCACCGCATCCTGGCCTGGTGCAGCGTGCTGATGTTCTCGGTGCGCGGCCTGGCCTTCCAGGCCGGCGCCACCGGCTGGGCCACCGACAGCCGCGGCGGCCTGATCGCCTTCGCGATCAATCTGCTGATGGTGGTCAGCGGCCTGAGCCTGTGGGTGCTGCTGCACTTCGATCCCCTGCGCGACGACTGGCTGCTGGCCAAGCTGATCGCCGTCTGCGGCTACGGCGCCTGCGCCCATTGGTCGATGCGCGAGGACCGCATCAGCCTGCCGGTCTACCTGGCCGCACTGCTGCTGCTGGCCTATGTGATGGCCATCTCCTACACGCGCGCGCCGCTGCTCGGCCTGTGATGAGGATCATCCCGCACCATTTGCCTCGGGACCCCGCGCGCATCGCTTACAATGCGCGCTGACGGGCCTCCTCGCATGGAAGCGCGGCCAACCGGGTCAGGTGGGGAACCAAGCAGCCCTAACCGTTGTGACCAGTGCCGGGGGTAAGGCTCGTCAACCCCACCCCTCTTTTCTCTGCCGCGCCCGCACGCGACAGACTCCTCCCGTCTCCCCCGCCTGCCTACAATCCGCGCGCAACCGTCGCGCCGCGGCGAACTGCATGCAGCCACGACCAGGAGCCTCTTGCACATGTCCGCACCGATCGATTTCTACTTCGACTTCGCTTCGCCCTATGGCTATATCGCGGCGCAGTCGATCGATGAACTGGCGGCGCGCCATGGCCGCGCGGTGAACTGGCATGCGATCGTGCTGGACGCGAACTTCCAGTCGCTGGAACGCATCCGCATCCCCAACAGCGTGATGCGCAGCGAGTACATCCTGCGCGATGTGCAGCGCCTGGCCACCTATATGGACGTGCCCTACAAGGCGCCCAGCTCGCTGGGCTTGCACACCGACCAGGCGGCCAAGATCTTCCATGCGTTGAAGGACCGCGACCCGGCGCTGGGCCGGCGCTTCGCGCAGGCGGTGTTCCGCGCCTACTTCGTCGAGGACCGCAATATCGCGCAGGACGAGGTGCTGCAGGAGATCGGCCGGGCGCTGGGCATCGAGGCCGAGGAATGGCGCGCGCTGGGCCATGAGGGCGCGGCCCGCGCGCGGCTGAAGGCCGAGATCGACCTGGCCGAGGCGCGCGGCGTGTTCGGCTCGCCCTTCTTCATCGTCGAGGGCGAACGCTTCTGGGGCAATGACCGCCTGCCGCAGCTGGAGCGCTGGCTGGCCCAGGGCCCCTACTGAAGAAAATGCGCAGCGCGGACACAACTGTTTCGCGCAGGTAATCCTGCCGCGCCGGCGTCATCGCGCCGGTGCCGCGACGCGTTGCCAAGGCAGGTACCGCGTTTCGCAGGAGGTCCGCCATGCGCCATCGTGTTTTCTCGCGCCTTGCCCTCGTCGGCGCCGCGGCCCTGCTGACGGGGCTCAGCGGCTGCGTGGTCGCGCCGGTCGGGCCGGCCTATGCGGTCGACGACGGCTATTACCACCGCGGCCCGCCGCCGGTGGTCGGCCATGTCTGGATCGACGGCTACTGGACCTGGCAGGCCGGGCGCCGCAGCTGGGTCGGCGGCCATTGGGGCCCGCCGCACCGGCCGCGCGGCTACCACCACCGCGGTCGCTGATCAGTCAGTTCGCCTGCCGGAAGGCCATCACCGCCTGGTTGCGCAGGGTGCGCAGCAGCGACAGCTCCTTCTCGCCCAGGTCGATGCCGCCGGGCCGCGCCTTGTCGGCATAGATCATCGCGAAGGGCGCGCCCTTCACCGCCATCGGCAGGATCAGGAAGCTCGCCGCCTTGGGCGCACCGCGGAACCAGTCCGGCAGGCGCTCGGCGATCTTCGGCACCGAGGCGTCGGCGATCAGGGTGTCCACACCCTTCTGGCAGACCGCGGCGAACAGGTCCGCATGCACGCCCGGCGGCGTCTTCAGCGGCACGCGGAACAGCGGCACCACCGCCTCGACGCCCTCACCCAGGCCGAAGCGGCCGGTCAGCGCCTCGATACGCGGATCGCGCAGGCAGAAGATCACGCGGCGGAAACCCAGGCTGCGGTAGATGGTCTCGAGGATCATGCGCAGCACCTCGTTGAGCTTGAAGCTCTCGACCATCGCATTGGTGATGTCCTGGATGCCGGCGGCCAGGGTCTCGGCCGCCTGCTCGCGGCTCATGTCGACCGTGGCATCGGCCACCAGTGTGGCCTGCAGCTCATGCGGCGAGAGGCTGTCGTCCTGGGTCGGCACAACCGGCGCCAGCAGGCGCTGCGCCGGCGACTGCTTGGCGGGCTTGATGTCCATCGCCTGCGCCAGCTGGGCCAGGCGTTGGCGCGCCTGATCGGCGGCCGCGTCGAAGGCCTCGATCGGCACGCCCAGCGAGCGCGAGTAGCGCTGCGCCATCGCCTTCAGCCGCGCATGGGTCTGCTCCGGCTCGGTCTGCAGGATCAGGTCCGACATCTCGTTGGCCGCGCGCGCCAGCCAGCGCTGGCGCTCGGCCGGGTTGTCCAGCAGGCGCATCGGCGGCTCGCCGTCGGGGCGGCGCATGCCGCGCTGCAGGGTGTCCGGCAGCCCCCATTGCCGGGCCACGCCCAGGCCCAACTGCTCGTAGCTCAGGCCCAGCACCTGGGCCGAGGCCAGCGCCTCGCTGACCGGCGGCGCGGCGGCCTCGCCGGGGCGGCGCTCGGGGCGCGTGACGCGGCGCACCTGCTGCGCCTCCTCGGGGAAATAGAACTCGGTCAGCAGCCGGCCCAGGTTCTGCAGCATCGCGACCAGGAAGCTCTCCTCGTTCTCGCGCTGCACCAGGCACAGCTCGCGCGCCAGCGAGCCTGCCATCAGCGAGCGCAGGAACTCCTCGCGCAGCAGCTGGGCATGGGCCTTGTTCTCCATGCGCTCCAGCAGGATCAGCGACAGCGCCAGGTTGCGGATGCCGGCGAAGCCGATCAGCGCCGCGGCGCGCGAGACGGTGGAGATGCTGCCGCCGCCGGCATGGCTGAACTGCGCGGTGTTGACCAGGCGCAGCAGCTTGTGGGTCAGCGCCACGTCCTTCAGGATCTCGTTCGAGAGGCTGGTGATGCTCTCGTGCTCCGACTGCGTCAGGCGCTGGATGCGGCCCACCGCGTCGGACATGGCCGGGAAATCGGTCTTGTGGCGCATGCGGCGCAGCAGGAAGTCCAGCGCCGCGGTATCGCCCGCGTCGCCGGCCGGCGCCACCGCCGGATGCAGCCATTCATGCAGCGCATCGTGCAGCGCGCGCACGCTCGGCCAGCGCTGCGCGGCGTCGCGCGCCAGGCCGCGCTGCACGATCGCGCGCAGCTTGTCGTCCACCGCCGCGTCCAGGCCCGAGGGCAGCAAGAGGTCCTGCTCGGCCGCGCGTCGCACCGCGCGCCAGGGATCAGGGTCGGCATTCAGGCGCTGGCCCGACAGCAGCTCGGCCAGCATCACCGCCGCCGCGAACACGTCCATCGAGGCGGCCGGCGCCTCGCCGCGCGCCGCCTCCGGCGAGATATAGCCGGGCGTGCCGACGATGCCCTGCGGCCGGCCCGCCTCGCTCAGGCGCCCGGCGATGCCGAAGTCCATCACGCGCGGCCGGCCCTTGGCATCGAGCAGGATGTTCGAGGGTTTCAGGTCGCGGTGCACGACACCCGCAGCATGCGCGGCCGTCAGGCCGTCCAGCACGCCCAGCATCAGCTCCACCGCCTGGCGCGGGTCCGGGCGCGGGCCCTGGCGCAGGCGCTCGGCCAGGGTCTGCCCGGCCACATACTCGAACACCAGATAGGCCTGGCCGCCCTGCATATCGGCCTCGAACACCGGCACGATGTTCGGATGCGTCAGGCGGCTGACCGCGCGCGCCTCATGCAGCCAGGCCTCGACATGGGCCGGCGCGGCGCCGGCCAGCAGCACCTTCAGCGCCACCTCGCGGTCCAGCCGCGGGTCATGGGCCAGCCAGACCACGGCCTGGGCGCCCCGGCCCAGCTGGCGCAGCGGGCGGAAACGTCCCAGCGCGGGCGGCAGCGGCGCGGCGGGCGGGGAGGCGGGCATGGAGGACCTTGTTGTGAAAGCGCGGGGGCGACGGCGAAGCGGCTGGCCTCAGGACGGGACGGGCGGCTCCGCCGGCGGGGGCGGCTGCGGCTCGGCGCCGTCGGCCCGCGGCCGCAGCTTGGCGCGCAGCGCCGAGGGCTGGGAATGCTGGAAGGCCGGCGGCTGGGCCTCGGCCGGCGCGGCGGCGCCCTCCTGCGCCTCGGCCGCGGCCGGGTTCAGCGCCAGCAGCACGTCGCGCAGACTGATGCCCAGCGCGCGCGCATAGCGGCGCGTGGCCAGCTCGACGCCGGCCTGGCGCTTCTGCTCGGGCAGCTGCAGCGCGTCGATGATCTCGTTGGCCAGGCTGCAGGTCAGGCGCAGCAGCTCGGCGTCGCCGCTGTGCGCGCTGGCGCGCACCGGCGTGTCGGGCGCATGGCGGCGCATCATGTGCAGCAGCTCGTCGCCCAGGCTCCAGTAGCGCGCCACCGCGGTGCCCATCGCCTCCAGATCGCAGCCCAGCACCGCATAGGCCGCAGCCTGCTCGCTCATCGCGGTGGGATGCGGGTTGTCGGCGGTCGGCTCGGCCGGCACCATCAGCTGGCGGATCTGCTGGGCGTCGTCCGGGAAATGGTATTGCAGCAGCAGGCGGCCGAGGTTCTGCATCAGCGTGATCAGGTAGACCACCTCGCCGTCGTAGCCGGCCGGGCGCAGCGCCTGCGCCACCTGGCCGGCGCGCTGCACGCGCTTCATCAGGCTCTGCAGGCGTGCGGCATTGGCCTCGCTGAGCGGCCCGGGCCAGGCCTTCAGGCCGCGCGCGGCCTGCTGCACGCCGTTCAGACCCAGCATCGCGATCGCGCGCTGCATGTTCAGGATCGCGCCGCCACCCACCGCCTGGCCCTGGGCCTTCAGCGCGTTGTTGACGCGGCGCAGCAGCTCCAGGCTCAGCGCCATGTCCTGCAGCACCAGGCCGGACAGCTCGCTGGCATGCTGGGCCTCCATCGCCGAGGACTGGCCGATGCGCTGCAGGCGCAGCGAGGCGATCGGCAGATGGCCGACGCGCTGCAGCCGGTCCATCAGCTGGGCGATCATGCCGCCCTGCTCGCTGGCCGCGCCGCGCCAGCCGTCCAGCGCGCGCCAGAAGCTGCGGGCGCTGTGGTAGCGCTGGCGCGCCTGGCGGTCGGCGGCGCGGTTGGCGATCGCGCGCAGCGGCTCGGCGATCGGATGCGGGGTCTCGAAGGACAGGCGCACCAGCTCATGGCCGATCGGCTGCATGCGGCGCACCACCAGCTGCAGGTCGTTCTCGTCCAGCACCGGGCGGGCGTTCAGCATGCGGTGCAGCAGCAGGCCGACGCAGAGCACGTCCTCCTCGGCCGATTCGCGCGCCGCGCGGCGCGCCACCGTGCCGTAGTCGGCATCGGCGGGAAAGACCTCCTGCGCGATCTCCAGGCCCAGCACCCGCACATGGCCTGCGGCATCGATCAGCATCGTGGCAGGCTGGATGTCGCGGTGCGCATGGCCCGCCTCATGGGCGAAGGCCAGGCCCTCCAGGTACTGGCAGACCCAGCCGGCGGCATCCACCGGCAGCGGCGGGCCGACGCGGGTCAGGCGCTCGTCCAGGGTCTCGCCCAGGGCGCGGTCGTAGGCCACATAGGGCCAATGCTCGACCTGGCCGACCTCGACCACATGAGCCAGGTTCGGATGCTGGATGCGCGCGCCGGTGTCGGCCATCTTCAGCCAATGGCTCAGCGCCGACGGGTTGTTGGGCGCCTGGCGCGGCATGCACAGCATCAGCTCCTGACTGCTGCGCGGGTCGAACACCAGCCACAGCATGCTGCGGCTGCTCTTGTTCAGCAGGGCCTTGAGTTCGAAGCGCCCGAAGCGGCGCAGCACGGCCGCGCCGGGAGCGGCGGTCGCAGGGGCGCCAGCGGCGGGCTGGCCGGCATTGAGATCGGCATTCGGCACAGGGTGCGCGTTGGTGGGTTGGACCAAGGTCTTATGTTGCTATTTGACACAGATTGTGCGCCTGCCGATGCGGCAAACAAGCCGCGAATCCGGGGGCAAACCCTTCAGGCGCTCAACTGCGCCCAGACTTTTTCCAATCTTTTCACGCTCACCGGCTGCGGCGTGCGCAGCTCCTGCGCGAACAGGCTGACGCGCAGCTCCTCCAGCTGCCAGCGGAAGTCCTCCAGCCGCGCGTCGCGCGTGCCCTTCAGCTCGGCCAGGCGGCGCAGGAAGCGCTGCTCCAGGGGCCGCAACTCGGCCAGGCGCTGCGAGTCGCGGGCCGGATCGGCGCGGAACTTGTCCAGCCGCGCGGTGATCGCCTTCAGGTATCTCGGCAGATGCTGCGCCTGGCTCCAGGGCGTCGCGGTGACGAAATGTTTGGGCATCAGGCGCTGCAGCTGGGCGGCGATGTCGTCCGCCACCTCCTTGGGCGCGCGGCTGTCCTTGAGCTTGCGGCTGGCGGCCTGGAAGTCCAGCAGGATCTGGTACGTCAAGCGCGCCACTTCCTGGGCGATCAGGTTCAGGCGCGCACGGCCCTCCTCGACCCGGGTCTTGAACTCGAACTCGTGCACCGGCAGCGGCTCGGCCAGGAAGGCGCGGTCCACCGCGACGCCGATGATCTGGTCGCGCAGCTCCTCGGCCGTGCCCAGGTTCATATAGGCGACCGACATCGGCTGCAGGTCCGGGATGTTCTTCTCCAGGTATTTCAGCGGCTCCTTCAGCTGCAGCGACACCAGCCGGCGCAGACCCAGGCGGTGCTTGGCGGCCGCCACCTCGGGCTCGTCGAAGACCTCGATCTCCACATGCGTGCCGCGGTCGATCAGGGCCGGGAAGCCGATCAGGGTCTGGGCGCCCTTGTTCACCTCCATCAGCTCCGGCAGCGTGCCAAAGGTCCAGGCGGTGTAGCGCGCCGCGGCATCATGGGCCGGCTTGGCCTGCTCGGCGGGCTTCTTAACCACTTCAGCGCGTATGCCGCCCTTGGCCACCGGCGGCAGCTCGGGCGCCGGCGCCACCGCCGAGCCCGGCAGCTTCAGCGCCGCCAGGGCCTGGAAGGCCGACCGCGCCTGGCCGCCCAGCTCGGCCTTCAGCGCCGCCAGGTTGCGCGACAGGCCCAGCTGACGGCCATGCTCGTCCACCACGCGGTAGTTCATGAACAGATGGGCGGGCAGTTGCTCCAGCTTGAAGTCGTTCTTCTGGATCGCCAGCTGGGTGCGCTCCTTGACCGACTTCAGCAGCGCCTCGACCAGGCCGCCCTGGGCAAAGGCGCTGAGCTCGCAGAACTCGGCCACATAGTCGGGCAGCGGCACCAGGCGCGCGCGCGGCCTCTGGTGCAGGCTCTTGACCAGGGCCAGCACCTTGGCGCCCAGCATGCCAGGCACCAGCCATTCGCAGCGCTCCTCGCTGACCTGGTTCAGCGCATAGATCGGCACGGTGACGGTCAGGCCGTCGCGCACATCGCCCGGCTCGTGCAGGTAGTCGGCCTTGCAGTCGACGCCGCCCAGGCGGATGGTTTTCGGGAAGGCGTTGCTGGTGATGCCGGCCGCCTCGTGGCGCATCAGCTCCTCGCGGCTGATCTGCAGCAGCTTGGGGTTGCCGCGGCTGGCCTCGCGGTACCACCGCTCCAGCGAATGCCCCGAGCAGACCTCGGCCGGCAGCTGCTGGTCGTAGAAGGCGTAGATCAGCTCGTCGTCGACCAGCACGTCCTGGCGGCGCGACTTGTGCTCCAGCTCCTCGACCTTGGCAATCTGCTTGCGGTTGTGGGCCAGGAAGGGCAGGCGCGTGTCCCATTCCCCATTGACCAGGGCCTCGCGGATGAAGATCTCGCGCGCCGCGACCGGATCGACCTTGCCGAAGTTCACCCGACGGTTGCTGTAGACCACGATGCCGTACAGCGTCGCGCGCTCCAGCGCGATCACCTCGGCCGCCTTCTTCTCCCAATGCGGCTCGGCCAGCTGGGTCTTCAGCAGATGGCCGGCGATGCCCGGCAGCCATTGCGGCTCGATGGCGGCAATGCCGCGGCCGAACAGGCGGGTGGTTTCGACCAGCTCGGCCGCGACGATCCAGCGCCCCGGCTTCTTGCTCAGGTGCGCGCCCGGATGCCGGTTGAATTTGATGCCACGGGCGCCGAGGTAGAAATCGTCCTCGTCGTTCTTCAGGCCGATATTGCCCAGCAGGCCCGACAGCATCGACAGATGCACCTGCTCGTAGGTGGCCGGCGCGCCGTTCAGACGCCAGCCATGCTCGGCGACCACGGTGTGCAGCTGCGAGTAGATGTCGCGCCATTCGCGCACGCGGCGCGGGCTGACGAAGTTCTCGCGCAGCAGTTGCTCATGCTTGCGGCTGGAGAGCTTGTGCTCCCCCTCCCCGCCGCGCGATTCGCCCAGCCATTTCCACAGCTTCAGATAGCCCATGAACTCCGACTTCTCGTCGTCGAACTTCTTGTGCTTCTCGTCGGCCGCCTGCTGCTGCTCCATCGGCCGATCGCGCACATCCTGGCCGGACAGCGCGCTGGCGATGATCAGCACCTCGGACAGCGCATCGCGCGTACGCGCCTCCAGGATCATGCGGCCGACCCGCGGGTCCAGCGGCAGCTTGGACAGCTCCTTGCCCATCGCCGTCAGCTCGTTCAGGTCGTCCACCGCGCCCAGCTCGTTGAGCAGCTGGTAGCCGTCGGCGACCGCCTTGCGCGGCGGCGGCTCGATGAAGGGAAAGGCCTCGACCTGACCCAGGTGCAGGGCCTTCATGCGCAGGATCACGCCGGCCAGCGAGCTGCGCAGGATCTCGGGATCGGTGAAGCGGGGCCGCTCGTTGAAGCTCTTCTCGTCGAACAGGCGGATGCAGATGCCGTTGCTGACGCGGCCGCAGCGGCCGGCGCGCTGGTTGGCCGCCGCCTGGCTGATGGCCTCGACCTGCAGCTGCTCGACCTTGTTGCGGTAGCTGTAGCGCTTGACCCGGGCCAGGCCAGGATCGATCACATAGCGGATGCCGGGCACGGTCAGCGAGGTCTCGGCCACATTGGTGGCCAACACGATGCGCGGCGCGCCATGCGGCTGAAAGATGCGGTTCTGCTCCTGCTCGGAGAGCCGTGCGAACAGCGGCAGCACCTCGACGCCGGGCGGGTGGTGCTTGCGCAGCGCATCGGCCGCTTCGCGGATCTCGCGCTCGCCAGGCAGGAACACCAGCACATCGCCCGAGCCCTCGCGCCAGAGCTCGTCCACCGCGTCGCAGATCGCGTCGTTGACGTCGTACTCGCGCGATTCTTCGAAGGGGCGATAGCGCTGCTCCACCGGGAAGGTGCGGCCCGAGACCATCAGCACCGGCGCCGGCCCCTTGGCCGAGGCAAAGTGATTGGCGAAGCGATCCGCGTCGATCGTCGCCGAGGTCACGACCACCTTCAGGTCCGGCCGGCGCGGCAGCACCTCGCGCAGATAGCCGAGCAGGAAGTCGATGTTGAGGCTGCGCTCATGCGCCTCGTCGATGATCAGGGTGTCATAGGCCTTGAGCAGCGGATCGGTCTGGGTCTCGGCCAGCAGGATGCCGTCGGTCATCAGCTTGACCGAGGCGCCGGGCTGCAGCCGGTCCTGGAAGCGCACCTTGTAGCCGACGATCTCGCCCAGCGGCGTGTTCAGCTCCTCGGCGATGCGCTTGGCCACGCTGGAGGCGGCGATGCGGCGCGGCTGGGTATGGCCGATCAGCCCGCCGCCATTGGCGCGGCCGCGGCCCATCGCCAGCGCGATCTTGGGCAGCTGGGTGGTCTTGCCGGAGCCGGTCTCGCCGCAGACGATCACCACCTGGTGTTCGGCCAGCGCCCGCTGGATCTCCTCGCGCCGGCTGGAAACCGGCAGCGATTCGGGAAACTCGATCGTCTGGGGCAGCGGATTGGCCGGTGCCGGCACGCGCGGCGCGCGGCCCTTGCTGGGGGGGGATGGCTTGGAATTCACTGGGCGCGGATTATCCGCGAGCGCTGCGGCACAATTCCGCTCTGGTTTTCTTTGACCCTGCCTCAACCGCCCAACCGCCGCCTACCCGCCCGCGCCTCGATGAGCCTTGTCTTTCCCCATACCTTCGTGCCCTGGTTCCGTTCGGTGGCGCCCTATATCCACGCCTACCGCGGCGAGACCTTCGTGGTCGGCATGCCCGGCGAGCTGGTGGCGGCCGGCAAGCTGAACGCCTTCGTGCAGGATCTGTCGATCCTGCATGCGATGGGCATCAAGATCGTGCTGGTGCACGGCTTCCGCCCGCAGGTGAACGAGCAGCTGGTGGCAAAGGGCCAGACGCCGCGCTTCCACCAGGGCGTGCGCATCACCGACGCGGTGGCGCTGGACTGCGCCCAGGAAGCCGCCGGCCAGCTGCGCTTCGAGATCGAGGCGGCGTTCTCGCAGGGCCTGCCCAACACGCCGATGGCCAACGCGACGGTGCGGGTGGTCTCGGGCAACTTCCTGACCGCACGCCCGGTGGGCATCGTCGACGGCGTCGACTACCAGCACAGCGGCCTGGTGCGCAAGGTCGACGCGGCCGCGATCCAGCGCGCGATCGACTCGGGCGCGATCGTGCTGCTCTCGCCCTTTGGCTTTTCGCCCACCGGCGAGGCCTTTAACCTGACGATGGAAGAAGTGGCGACCAGCGCCGCGATCGCGCTGCAGGCCGACAAGCTGCTGTTCATGACGGAGGTCGACGGCGTGCACGAGGTGCCACATGACCCGGAGAGCCCGATCGACACCGAACTGGCCCTGGCCGACGCGCAGCGCCTCTTGGCCAACCTGCCCAAGCCGACCCAGCCGACCGACGTGGCCTTCTACCTGCAGCATTGCGTCAAGGCCTGCCAGGCCGGCGTCGAGCGCTCGCACATCCTGCCGCTGGCGGTCGACGGCGCGCTGCTGCAGGAGGTCTACACCCATGACGGCATCGGCACCATGGTGGTGGACGAGAAGCTGGAGAGCCTGCGCGAGGCGAACCCGGACGATGTCGGCGGCATCGTCGCGCTGATCGAGCCCTTCGAGCGCGACGGCACCCTGGTCAAGCGGGACCGCAATGAGATCGAGCGCGATATCGAGGCCTACACCGTGATCGAGCATGACGGCGTGATCTTCGGCTGCGCCGCGCTCTACCCCTATACCGAGGCGCGCACCGCCGAGATGGCGGCGCTGACCGTCTCCAGCGAGGTGCAGGGCCAGGGCGACGGCGACCGCATCCTCAAGCGCATCGAACAGCGCGCCAAGGCCATGGGCCTAGCCAGCATCTTCGTGCTGACCACCCGCACGATGCATTGGTTCATCAAGCGCGGCTTTTCGCCGGTCGAGCCGGAATGGCTGCCGGAGGAGCGCAAACGCAAATACAACTGGGACCGGCGCTCGCAGGTGCTGGTCAAGAAGCTCGGCTGAAACCGGTCCGATCCCGGGGCACGGCCCCCTCCCCTTAAACGAACAGAGGTTGTTATGGCACGCATGGTGCAATGTGTTTACCTGAAGAAGGAAGGCGAAGGCCTGGATTTCGCGCCCTATCCCGGCGAATTGGGCAAGCGCATCTATCAGAATGTTTGCAAGGAGGCCTGGGCCGCCTGGATGAAGCACCAGACCATGCTGGTGAATGAAAACCGCCTGAACCTGGCCGACCAGCGCGCCCGCCAATACCTGGCCCGCCAGATGGAGCAATTCTTCTTCGGCAGCGGCGCCGAGCAGCCGGCGGGGTATGTCCCGCCGACCGAGTGAGCCCTGCGAACGAGGGAACTGCGGGGAAGGATCATTTGCGCGCAGCGCAAGTGAGACTTCACCAACAGCCGGCGGGTTACGTGCCGCCCGCTGAATGAGCTCAGAGCCCAAATTCCGCGCACCAACAAACAAGAATCATTCTTGTTGAGGGTAAACTCCAGGCCACCTTCTTCTTGATGGCTTGGAGACCCCATGCGAATTTCCCGTCTCGTCAAAACCCTCGTCGCCAGCGGTCTGCTGGCGGGTCTGGCCGGCACCGCGCTGGCCCAGGAACAGGTGCTGAATCTCTATTCGGCACGCCACT
Organism: Roseateles sp. DAIF2; assembly: GCF_015624425.1. Classification (NCBI taxonomy): domain Bacteria; kingdom Pseudomonadati; phylum Pseudomonadota; class Betaproteobacteria; order Burkholderiales; family Sphaerotilaceae; genus Roseateles; species Roseateles sp. DAIF2. Next base: position 4,144,732 of record NZ_CP049919.1, read on the forward strand.
ACCAGACCGACGAGGCGCTTTACAGCAATTTCACCAAGGCCACCGGCATCCGCATCAACCGCGTCGATACCGATGACGCCGGCCTGGTCGCCCGCCTGAAGAGCGAAGGTGCCTCCAGCCCCGCCGACGTGGTCCTGCTGGTCGACGCCGCCCGCCTGTGGCAGGCCGAGAACGACGGCCTGTTCGCGCCGGTCAAGTCGGCCGTGCTGGAACAGCGCATCCCGGCGCATCTGCGCTCCACCGACAAGGGCCAGGGCTCCGACTGGTTCGGCTTCTCGACCCGCGCCCGCGTCGTGGTCTACAACAAGCTGAGCGTCAAGAAGGACGACGTCGACACCTACGAGGAACTGGCCGACCCGAAGAACAAGGGCAAGGTCTGCCTGCGCAGCGGCTCGCACCCCTATAACCTGTCGCTGTTCGGCGCGATGTACGAGCATATCGGCGCCGAACGCACCGAGGCCTGGCTGAAGGGCATCGTCGCGAATATGGCGCGCGCGCCCAAGGGTGGCGATACCGACCAGATCAAGGCGGCCGCCAGCGGCGAATGCCAGATCGCGGTAACCAACAGCTATTACCTGGCCCGCCTGATGCGCTCGGACAAGCCCGAGGACCGCGCCGTGGTCGAGCGCCTGGGCGTGGTGTTCCCGAACCAGCAGAGCTGGGGCACGCATATGAATATCGCCGGCGGTGCGATGGCCAAGCATGCCAAGCATCGCGAAAACGCCATCAAGTTCCTCGAGTACCTCAGCTCGCCGGAGGCGCAAATCTATTTCGCCAACGGCAATAACGAATGGCCGACGGTGCCGGGCGTGAAGGTACCCAATCCCGCGCTGGAAGCGATGGGCGCGTTCAAGAGCGAAACCATCCCGGTTTCCGCGGTGGGCGCCAATCTGCCCAAGGTGCAGCAGCTGCTGGACAAGGCCGGCTTCAAATAAAGCCTGCCCCCTGGATGCGGGTTTGTTTTTGTCGCAGGCCCGCATCAATATCCGCCAAGGTCCGTTCGCGGGTCCTGGCGGGAATATTGCAACGATCCGATTTATCTGCGCATAATCCTCGCCAGGGAGTTTCCGAGACCGCCACTTAATGCCTGGCGGTGACGCTTGAACCTGAAACCAGTGAGGATTTGCAACGATGGCATCATCTCTCAAAGACCTTTTGGCCCAGCGGGCCGCGCTTGACGAGCAAATTGCCCAAACCAAGGATCGCGAGCGCGCCGATGCGATTGCCAAGGTCAAGAGCCTGATGTCCGACCATGGCCTGACCCTGGCCGACCTGAGCAGCCGCACGCCCAAGGCCGGCAAGGTCTCCAAGGTGGCGGTCAAATATCGCAACCAGGCCACCGGGGAAACCTGGAGTGGCCGCGGCCTGCAACCCAAATGGCTGAAGGCGGCCATTGCCGGCGGCGCCAAGCTGGACGATTTCCACGTTTGACGATTCCGAGCCGGGCGCAGCATCGAATCCTCCCGATGCGCTGATCGGCCCCCGGCATCTTCATGCAATACATCGGCCGCCCTCGGGCGGCCTTTTTCATTCCTGCCGGCGCGGGTTTCGGAGCACCCCAACTGCAGGGGGCGCCCGCGATATCGCCCCGCGGAGCTCGCGGCTAATATCGGCGGCCTCGCCTGGCCCCACCGGCCGCCCCATCGAGCCCCATGCCGCTCACCATGCCCTTCCTACCCCTGCTGCAGCGCCTGTTCGCGCCGCGCGCCGCCGCCTGGCCGCCCGAGCTGGCGCTGGCGGGTATCGGCCTGGCGCGCTGGGACCTCGGCCGCGCACAGGCCAGCGCCTCGCCGCAATGGCTGAGCCTGGCCGGGCCGCTGCCGGCACAGGGCGGACCCGCGGGCTGGCTCGGCCAGCAGGCCCATCCGCTGGACCGCGCGCGGCTGCAGCCACGGCTGGAGGCTTTATGCCGCAACGCGGCGCTGGACGAGCTGCGCGAGCCGCTGCGGCTGCGCCCGCCGGGCCAGGGCGACTGGCGCTGGTTCGAGCTGCGCCTGCGGGCCGAGGCGCGCCGGCGCGACGGCCGCGCCCAGCGCCTGTTCGCCACCCTGAGCGACATCTCCGCGCAGCGGGTGGCCGAGGAGCGCCAGCGCATGAGCGTCGCGCTGTTCCAGCAGGTGCACGAGGGCCTGGTGGTCACCGATCTGAACCATCAGGTGCTGGACGCCAGCCCCAGCTATTGCCAGCTGATGGGCCGGCCGCGCGAGGCCCTGCAGGGCCGCGTCGCCGCACCGCTGTCGGAGGCCATGCTGCGGCGCTCGGGCCATGATCCGGCGCGGCTGCGCCAGGCCGTGCAGGCCGGCGAGACCTGGCAGGGCCTGGTGCAGGGCGAGCGCGACGATGGCCGGCCCTGCAGCCTTCAGCTGAGTCTGGCCGCAATCCCCGAGCCGGACGGGCCGCCGCGCTACCTGGTGCTGACGGTCAGCGACCTGACCGAGCAGATGCAGCAGCGCGCCCGGCTGGACCAGCAGCAGGCCTTCGACCCACTGACCGGCCTGCCCAACCAGGCCGAGTTCCGCCTGCGCCTGGAGCAGGCGCTGCAGAGCAGCCAGCGCGAGGGCTTCACGCTGTGCATCGCCTGCCTGGACCTGGACCATTTCCAGCGCGTCAACGAGCGGCATGGCCGGGCCCTGGGCGACCGCCTGCTGGGCCTGGTGGCCGAGCGGCTGCGCGGTGCGCTGCGCAGCGGACGCGAATGGTCGGACGACCTGGCGCGCCTGGGCGGCGACGAGTTCGGCCTGCTGCTGCGCTGCCGCGACGCCGCGGAGGCGCAGCGCGCGCTGGAACGCCTGCTCAATGTGCTGCGCGCCCCCTACCACCTGGAAGGCCTGGCCGAGCCGCTGGACATCGGCGCCAGCCTGGGCGCGACGCTCTACCCGCGCGACCAGTCGGACGGCGAGACCCTGCAGCGCCATGCCGCCCATGCGCTGTACCGCGTCAAGCGCTCCGGCCGCAACGGCCACCAGCTGTTCGACACCGAGAAGCGTGCGCGCAACGAGGCCCAGGCAATGGCGCTGGGCCGCATGCAGGAGGCGCTGGACGCCGGCGAGCTGCGCCTGTTCTACCAGCCCAAGGTGGACATGCGGCGCGGCCGCGTGCTCGGTGCCGAGGCCCTGCTGCGCTGGCAGCATCCGGAGCGCGGCCTGCTGGCGCCGGCGCATTTCCTGCCGGTGCTGGAGCGCACCGGACTGGCCGCAGGGGTTGGCGACTGGGTGATCGAGCAGGCGCTGCAGCAATCCAGCCGCTGGCTGGCCCAAGGCCTGGCGCTGCGCGTCAGCGTCAATGTGACGGCGCGCCATCTGCAGACCCACGATTTCGCGCAGCGCCTGCAGGAGCTGCTGGCGCGCCATCCCGCCGCGCCGCTGGCCGAGCATCTGATGCTGGAGGTGCTGGAATCGGCGGCGCTGGCCGACATCGAGGCCACCCAGGCCCTGATCCGGCGCTGCCGCCTGCTGGGCGTGTCCTTCGCGCTGGACGATTTCGGCACCGGCTACTCCACCCTGACCTATCTGAAGCGCCTGCCGGTCGACACGCTGAAGATCGATCGCTCCTTCGTGCAGAACATGCTGATCGACGACCAGGACCGCGCGCTGGTCGAGGGCGTGATCGGCCTGGCGCGCCATTTCGGCTGCAGCGTGGTGGCTGAGGGCGTCGAGACCGCCTCGCATGCACGCGCGCTGATGGCGCTGGGCTGCGACCAGGGCCAGGGCAATGGCATCGCGCTGCCGATGGCGGCCGATGAACTGGCCGACTGGGTGGCCCGCTTCGAGGCGCGGCCGGTGCTGGCAGGACGCCAGGACGCCGCCGAGGTGAGCGCCATCCACTAGACTGTGGCCGGTGATCCCACCCGGCTTTATCCAAGATCTGCTCGCCCGCATCGACATCGTCGAGGTGGTGGGCCGCCATGTCGACCTGAAGAAGGCCGGCATCAACCACAAGGGCCTGTGCCCCTTCCACGGCGAGAAATCGCCCAGCTTCACCGTCAGCCCGAGCCGCCAGACCTACCATTGCTTCGGCTGCGGCGTGCATGGCAATGCGATCGGCTTCCTGATGGAGCATACCGGCGCCGGCTTCGTCGAGGCGGTCGAGGACCTGGCCCAGCAGGCCGGCATGCAGGTGCCGCAGGACGACCGCTCGGCCGAGGAGCGCGAGCGCGCCAAGCTGCAGAAGGCGCACCAGGCCACCCTGACCGACGTGCTGGCCCGCGCCAGCGACCATTACCGCGCCCAGCTCAAGAAGAACCCACGCGCGATCGACTACCTGAAGCGCCGCGGCCTGACCGGCCAGATCGCCGCCCGCTTCGCGCTCGGCTATGCGCCCGAGGGCTGGCGCACCCTGGCCAGCGCCTTCCCGAGCTATGACGACCCGCTGCTGGCCGAGTCCGGCATGGTGATCAGCCAGGCCAAGGAGGGCACGCAGGAGCAGAAGCGCTATGACCGCTTCCGCGACCGCGTCATGTTCCCGATCCGCAATGTGCAGGGCGAGTACATCGGTTTCGGCGGCCGCATCCTCGACAAGGGCGAGCCCAAGTACCTGAACTCGCCCGAGACCCCGGTGTTCAGCAAGGGCCGCGAGCTCTACGGCCTCTACGAAGGCCGCCAGGGCCTGCGCCAGCGCGGCTATGCGCTGGTGGTCGAGGGCTATATGGACGTGGTGGCGCTGGCCCAGCATGGCTTCGCCAATGCGGTCGCGACCCTGGGCACGGCCTGCACCGCCGAGCATGTGCAGAAGCTGTTCCGCTTCACCGAATCGGTGGTGTTCAGCTTCGACGGCGACGCCGCCGGCCGCCGCGCCGCCGGTCGCGCGTTGGAGGCCGCCCTGCCGCATGCCAGCGATACCCGCACGATCAAGTTCCTGTTCCTGCCGGCCGAGCATGACCCCGACTCCTATGTGCGCGAGCTCGGCGCCGAGGCCTTCGAGCGCTGCGTCGGCGAAGCGGTGCCGCTGTCGCGCCAGCTGGTCGAGGCCGCCTCCGACGGCTGCGACCTGGACAGCGCCGAGGGCCGTGCGCGCTTCCTCGCCAATGCCAAACCGCTGTGGAACGCCCTGCCCCAGGGCCTGCTGAAGCGCCAGCTGCTGGGCGAGCTGGCCAAGCGCGCCCAGCTGCCGGACCAGGAGCTGATGGGCCTGTGGCAGGCCGGCGGCGCGCCGCGCGCGCACCAGGGCGGCGGGGGCGGTGGCGCGGAGCGCTACCTGTCCGAGGCTCCGCCCGATTACGACATCCCGCCGGGCGAGATGCCGATCTACGAGGAAGAGCTGCCCGCCGGCGGCGTCCAGGCCGCGGCGCCGGCACGCAAGGAATGGAAGCCCAAGGGCGAGTGGAAACCCAAGAAGGACTGGAAGCCAGGTGGCAAGGGCGACTGGAAGCGCCGCGGCGAACCGACCGACGAGACCATCGGCACGCCGCGCCGCCAGCCGGTCGGCCGGGCCGATCACACCTTGCGCATGCTGCTGCTCAACAGCGCCTGGTGGGAGCGCCTGTCCGACCAAGACCATCAGCTGTTGCACGAGCTGCCCGGCATCCACGGCGAGCTGGTCGCCTGGCTGGAGCGCTTCCTGGTCAACCAGGGCCCCGGCCCCTGGTCGGCGCTGGAGGCCGCGCTGGCCGAGGACGGCCTGCTGGAGGCGGCCAGCGCCCTGGTCGGCAGCGTCTATGCCGAGGAGGAGGCGCTGTTCGAGGATCTGGAACAGCTGGTCAAGAAGCTCCTGATCGAGCAGTTGGAGGCCGAGTCACGGGCCCTGGTGGCCAGCAATCCGCAGGGGCCGGAGCTGGAGCGCCTGCGCGAGCTGAATGCCAAGATCCGCGACCTGAAGACGCCCGCCGCGGTCTGAACGACCCGGTTTTTGACCTTTTGACGAAATCTGACGATAATTAAGGGTTTTCGCGCGCGTCAAGAGTGACGGTAGCGATCATGCCGGTCCCGGCCACCCAGCGAAACTGGGCACCCATTGAGGTATCAGGCCACCTTTAACCGCCATACGCTGCATCTTCAAACGTTCACGCCAGCTTGCACGCGCCACGTCCGGTCTGCCGCCCCAGCGGCACCGGGCGTTTGAAAAGCCACCTGGGCCACGCTTCGCTTGATTGCGATGTACGGGGCTCCGGGTGGCTGCCGCATTGCCAAGCTCAGATTGAATCCACCGCAAGGACCTGCATGACTGCCAAGAAGACCGCGAAGGCCAGCCCCGCCGAGGTTGAGGAAACGACCAAGAAGCCCGCCGCCAAGGCAGCCAAGGTGACAAAGGCGCCCAAGGCCGCTGCTGCGGTCGCCGGCACCGAGGACAAGCCCAAGCGCGGCCGCAAGCCGAAGGCCGAGACGACCAGCCAGAAGGCGTCGGCCAAGGCCAAGCCCGAAGAGGACGAGGAGGACTTCTCCGACGTCGAGGCGGACCTGGAAGGCGACGGCGAGGCCGAAGCCGAGGTGGAGGAGGTCAGCGAGGACAAGCCCAAGGCCAAGCCGCTGCGCATGAAGGTCAGCCGCGCCAAGGAGCGCGCGCTGATGCGCGAGTTCGGACTGGACGAGACCGCGCTGACCGAAGAGGAAGTCGCCAAGCGCCGTCAGGAGCTGAAGACCCTGATCAAGATGGGCAAGACCCGTGGTTTCCTGACCCATCAGGAAATCAACGACCACCTGCCCGAGAAGCTGGTCAGCGAGGAAATCCTCGAGGCCATCATCTCCATGCTGAACGACATGGGGATCGCCGTCTATGAGCAGGCGCCCGACGCGGCCACCCTGCTGATCTCCGGCAACACCACCAGCACCGCGACCGAAGAGGAAGCGGAAGAAGCCGCGGAAGCCGCGCTGTCGACCGTCGACTCCGAGTTCGGCCGCACGACCGACCCGGTGCGCATGTACATGCGCGAGATGGGCACGGTGGAACTGCTGACCCGCGAGGGCGAGATCGAGATCGCCAAGCGCATCGAAGGCGGCCTGCAGGACATGATGCTGGCCATCTCGGCCTCGCCGACCACGATCGCCCATATCCTTGAGTTCTCGGCCAAGATCCGCGCCGGCGAGATGCAGATCTCCGAGGTGGTGGACGGCTTCGTCGCCGCCGACGAGGCCGACGACTATGTGGCCGAGGAAGACTTCGACGAGTTCGACGAAGAGGACGACGACGACGGCAACGGCGGCTCCAAGGCCCTGACCAAGAAGCTGGAAGAGCTGAAGAACGCCGCCCTGGTCAAGCTGGACTCGCTGGCCGTCAACTTCGACAAGATGCGCAAGGCCTTCGAGAAGGACGGCTACCGCTCGCCCTCCTACGACAAGGCGCAGCACGCCATCAGCAGCGAGCTGATGACGATCCGCTTCACGGTCAAGACCATCGAGAAGCTGTGCGACATCCTGCGCTCGCAGGTCGACGACGTGCGCCGCTACGAGCGCGAACTGCGCAAGATCGTGGTCGACAAGTGCGGCATGCCGCAGGAGCACTTCATCAAGACCTTCCCGCCCAATGCACTGAACCTGCAATGGGCCGAGAAGGAAGTGGCGGCCGGCAAGCCCTACTCCGCGGTGCTGGGCCGCAACCTGCCGCCGGTGCAGGAGCTGCAGCAGAAGCTGATCGACATCCAGGCCCGCGCCGTCGTGCCGCTGGAGGACCTGAAGGGCATCAACAAGCGCATGAACGAGGGCGAAAAGGCCTCGCGCGACGCCAAGAAGGAAATGATCGAGGCCAACCTGCGCCTGGTGATCTCGATCGCGAAGAAGTACACCAACCGCGGCCTGCAGTTCCTGGATCTGATCCAGGAAGGCAATATCGGCCTGATGAAGGCGGTGGACAAATTCGAATACCGCCGCGGCTACAAGTTCTCGACCTACGCCACCTGGTGGATCCGTCAGGCCATCACCCGCTCGATCGCGGACCAGGCCCGCACGATCCGCATCCCGGTGCACATGATCGAGACGATCAACAAGATGAACCGCATCTCGCGCCAGCATCTGCAGGAGTTCGGCTTCGAGCCGGACGCGCCGACCCTGGCCGAGAAGATGGAGATCCCCGAGGACAAGATCCGCAAGATCATGAAGATCGCCAAGGAGCCGATCTCCATGGAAACGCCGATCGGGGACGACGACGACAGCCACCTGGGCGACTTCATCGAGGACACCAACAACACCGCGCCGATCGAGGCCGCGATGCAGGCCGGCCTGCGCGATGTGGTGAAGGACATCCTCGACAGCCTGACCCCGCGTGAGGCCAAGGTGCTGCGCATGCGCTTCGGCATCGAGATGAGCACGGACCACACGCTGGAAGAAGTCGGCAAGCAGTTCGACGTCACCCGCGAGCGCATCCGCCAGATCGAGGCCAAGGCGATCCGCAAGCTGAAGCACCCGAGCCGCTCGGACAAGCTCCGCACGTATTTGGACAACCTGTAAGGGTTGGCCGAGGACGTTGTCGCCGCGAGGCGGCATCACTCGTTCAACGAGTGATGCGGAGCCTGCGCCCTGACTCGCGCGGCGAGGCCGAGCCCAAGCTCCGCACCTACCTGGACAACCTGTAGTCGGGTTCACAGGCAAGACCCAAGGGCCGGAGGCAACTCCGGCCCTTTTTTCTTGCCGCCCAGCGCCCGCACCCTTGTTTCTCCGCGTTAATGCGGCGATCGACCGGCGCGACGGCCGGCTACACTGAGAAATCCTTCACAAAACGCCTGCCTGCCTCGCCCGCCCATGACCGACATCCGCGAACGCACCGTGCTCTTTGCCGACCTGCGCGGCAGCACGGCGCTGTTCGAGACCCTGGGCAATGCCGAGGCCACCTCGGTGGTCACGCACACCGTCGGCCTGATCGGCCAGGCGGTGGACGAATGCGGCGGCAAGCTGGTCAAGACCCTGGGCGACGGCCTGATGGCCGTGTTCGAGGGCCCGCGCGACGGCATCAAGTCCGCCATCCGCATGCATGAGCTGCTGGAGCGCGTCGTCTCGCGCGGCAAGCAGCATGGCGCCTCGCCGGGCCTGCGCGCCTTGCGCATGCAGGTGGCGCTGGCGCGCGGCGAGGTGGTCGAGATGGGCGGCGACTGCTTCGGCGACGCGGTCAATGTCGCGGCGCGCCTGCTGGACCATGCCGGCGACAACGAGACCCTGATCACCGCCGAGGTGCTGGCCGGCCTGCCCAGCACCCTGAAGGCGCGCTTTCGCAGCCTGGACCTGATCTCGGTGCGCGGCCGGGCCGAGCCGGTGCATGTGCATGTGCTGGACAAGCCCAGCCAGGGCGACGTGGCCGCGACCCAGTTCGGCGAGGTGCGCCATGCCGCCACCGAGCCCGACGGCATCCGCCTGATCTGGATGGACCTGGACCGCGTGTTCGACATCGACAATATGCCGATCGTGCTGGGCCGCAGCGTGCAGGCCACCTACTGCATCACCGACGGCCGCGTCTCGCGCTCGCATGCACGCATCGACTGGCATGGCGGCAGTTTCTCGCTGACCGACCTCAGCTACAACGGCACCTTCGTGCGCTTCGGCGCCGCCGGCGAGATCCTCAGCCTGCGCCGTGGCAGCTGCACCCTGCATGGCAGCGGCGTGATCGGCCTGGGCAGCCCGCCGATCGACGCGGTCGCGCCGGCCGTGCGCTTCGAGGTGCTGCATTTCGCCGACACCGAACCGCTGGGCAGCGGCTCCAGCGGCCGGCGCTCGCGCGGCACCGGCGGCTGATCAACGCCGCCGCCCCCTTCCTCATCCCGCATGCCCTACCGAGCCGAAGCCCCCCAAACCCGCAGCAGCGCTACCGCCCCCAGCACCGCCCTGCTCCTGTGCAACCTCGGCACGCCGGATGCGCCCACCGCGCCGGCCACGCGCCGCTATCTCGCGCAGTTCCTCAGCGACCCGCGCGTGGTCGAGATCCCCAAGCTGCTCTGGCAGCTGATCCTGCACGGCATCATCCTGCGCGTGCGGCCGGCCAAGTCGGCCGCCAAGTACGCGACGATCTGGCAGCCCGAGGGCTCGCCGCTGAAGGTCTGGACCGAGAAGCAGGCCAAGCTGCTGCAGGGCTATCTGGGCGAGCGCGGCCACCGCCTGACGGTGCGCTACGCGATGCGCTACGGCAACCCGGCGATCGGCGCCGAGCTGAGCCGGCTGCGCGCCGAGGGCATCACCCGCGTGCTGGTGCTGCCGGCCTACCCGCAGTACTGCGCCGCCACCACCGCCAGCGTGGTCGACGATGTGGCGCGCTGGGCTCTCGAGACCCGGCACCTGCCCGAGCTGCGTTTCATCAACCATTACCACGACGAGCCCGCCTATATCGCCGCGCTGGCCGACAGCGTGCGCGCCCATTGGCGCCAGAACGGCCGACCCGAGCTGCTGGTGATGAGCTTTCACGGCATGCCCGCGCGCACCCGCGACCTGGGCGACCCGTATCACAGCGAATGCCTGGAGACCGGCCGCCTGCTGGCCGAGGCCCTGGGCCTGGCGCCCGAGCAGTACCTGATCACCTTCCAGAGCCGCTTCGGCAAGGCCAAGTGGCTGGAGCCCTATACCGAACCCACCCTGCGCGCGCGCGCCCGGGCCGGGCTGAAGAAGGTCGACCTGATCTGCCCCGGCTTCAGCGCCGACTGCCTGGAAACGCTGGAGGAGATCGCCCAGGAGGCGCGCGAGGCCTTCCTGCACGAGGGCGGCCAGGACTTCGGCTACATCCCCTGCCTGAACGACAGCCCAGCCGGCATGGCCATGCTGACGAGCCTGGCGGAGCGGCATCTGCAGGGCTGGGACACCCGGACCGCCGCACCGGGCACTGTCCGCTGAATTCCACGCCTTGTTGCAAGCAAGGCACAGGTTCAGCCCCCTGGATGCCACGGCGGGCGATCGCGCCAGCCGGCGCTGAAAGCGCCACCATGCGCCCTTCTCGGCCCATCTTTCTGTAAATCTTCGTAAACAAACCCGATGTCGGCCGGTGCGGCCGGCCGCCGCATGGCCGCTCCGAAGCACCGCCCGTCCGCGCTCAGAAACGCTCAGATTCGCCGCAAACCCTCCCCCTAAGCTGCCCGCATGCGTGCGGTGAGCGGGCCCTAGAGAGCCGGATCGCCATCGACGCCCGACAACAGAACACAGGGCCGGCGCCGCCCGTAGGACGTCGCAAGGTTGGGACCGAAGATGAAGCTAACGAGGGAAGTGGCCGTGCTGGGTGCTCATATCGCGCTGGCACTGTGCATGGGGGGAATGTCCGCGCCGGCCATGGCGGCGGATGAAAGCGGGCGGGCGCTAGAGGCCAGCCTGCTGGTGACCTCGCCGGGCCTGCAGCGCCTGCAGATCGAGGCGCCGGTGGGTGGCCTGGCCCAGATGAGCCTGATGGCTCAGGGCCAGGCCCTGCGCATCGACCTGCGCCGCCAGCCGCGCGCCGAGGTCGAGGCGCTGGTGCAGCGTCTGCGCCAGGAGATCGGCCTGGTGCGCGGCGTGCGCGCCGTCTACCTGCCGCAGGACGAGGCCTATGTCTGGGTCGACCTGGTCTCGGCCTTCGAGCTGATCGACCAGACCATCGTCGCGGCCCGGGCCGGGCGCTCGCGCTGGGAGCTGGTGCTGGGCCAGAGCCAGCCCAGCAAGGCCGCCGCGGTGGAGCTGCGCGAGCTGCGCCTGGCCGCACGCGACGACCTGCTGGACATCCATCTGAGCGGCAGCGCCGAGCTGATGGCCGAGGTCTCGGTGCTGGAGCAGCCGGCGCGCCTGGTGGTCGAGCTGCCCGGCACCTCGCCGGCCTCGGTCGAGCGCCTGGCCGCGGGCTTCCGCGCCGGCCCGGTGCCGCTGTTCGCGCGCGTCAGCGCCGGCAACCAGGGCGGCGTGCCGCGCTTGGAGTTCCAGCTGCTGGACGAGGTCGACCTGGTCGACAGCGCCGGCGAGGTACGCGACGGCCAGGGCCGCATCCGTCTCAGCCTGGCGGCCGACCGCGCGGTCGCGCAGGCCCGCGTCGGCGCCGCCGCCGAGGCCCAGCTGGAGCGCATCGAGGCCAGCCTGGACAAGCAGCGCCTCGAGCTGGCCCTGCCCGGCGTGCCCGCGGCGCGGCTGCAGTCCTACGCGTTGGAGGAGCCGGCGCGCCTGGTGGTGGACCTGCTGGGCTGGCGGCCCGAGCAGGTGCACGAGGCCGCCGCACGTTTCGTCTCGCCCCATCCCGGCATTGCCGGCCTGCGCGTCGAGACCACCCGCCTGGGCTCGGCCCGGCTGGTGTTCGACCTGAGCGGCAAGGCGCCGCTGCTGGCGCGCGGCGCCGCCGGCGATGCCCGCTATGCGCTGAGCCTGCGCCTGCCCGCCGAGGCGGGCAGCCTGGCCAGCGCGCAACCCGCGGCGCGCGGCGCCACCTCCTACGCGCAACGCGGCGAGCGCCTGGACCCGCGCGCACCGCTGCTGGTGGTGCGCCCGCTGATGCTGAGCCGCGACCCCGAGACGCCGCCACTGGCCACCTCGGAAAGGAACACCGCGCTGCTGGCGGTCTACCGCGAGGCGCTGGAGCGCGATCCCAAGTACCAGGCCGCCCGGGCCGACTACGAGATCGCCGCCCAGGCCGTGCCGCAGGCGCGCGCCGGCCTGCTGCCGACCGCCTCGATCGATTACCAGAAGTCGGCGATCCGCCAGGAGGTCGACCGCGCCTCCAACCCCAGCTTCCCGACCGGCGCCTCGCGCTACCCCAGCTCCAACCTGTCGCTGACCATCACCCAGCCGCTGCTGCGCGCGCCGGCCCTGTTCAAGTACAACCAGGCCGGCATCTCGGTCGAGCAGGCGCGCTTCAACCTGCTGGCGGCCGAGCAGGACCTGATCCTGCGCGTTGCCAGCGGCATGCTCAATGTGATGGCCGGCAACGACGGCCTGGACCTGGCGCGCGCCGAACGCCAGGCCACCGAACGCCAGTACGAGCTGGCCAAGGCGCGCAAGACCAGCGGGCTGGGCAATGTGACCCAGCTGTTCGACGCCGAGGCCCGCCACAGCCAGGCGCGGGCGCGCGAACGCGAGGCCGGCAACCGGCTCGAGGACGCCCGCCTGGCCGTCAAGGAGATCATCGGCGAGGACCTGCCCGCGCTGGGCGGCTTCAAGGGCGACTTCACGCCCACCGAGCCGATGCCCGCCGAGGCCGGTCCCTGGGTCAATGCCGCGGTCGAGCAGAACCTGGCCCTGCAGGCGCGCCGCCTGGCGGTACAGATCTCCGAGCTGGAGATCAAGCGCCAGAAGGCCGGCTACGCGCCCAGCGTCAACCTGGTCGCCAGCACCTCGCGCCAGGACACCGGCGGCTCGTTGTTTGGGCGCGGCCAGCGCTACAACAATGCCGAGGTCGGCCTGCGCGTCAACATCCCGCTGTTCGAAGGCGGCATGACCCACTCGCTGGTGCGCGAGGCGAATGCCCGGCGCGACAAGGCGCAGAACGAGCAGGAGCAGGAGCTGCGCCGCAGCGAGCGCCTGGCACGCGGCGCCTTCAACGGCGTGCTCGCCAGCCTCGACTCGGTGGACGCGCTGCGCAAGGCGGTGCTGGCCCAGCAGAGCGCGCTGGAGGCACGCGAGGAAGGCCTGAAGTCAGGCCTGTTCACGCCGGTGCAGGTGATGGACGCCTATCGGCTGTTCTACACCGCCAAGCGCGACTTCCTGCAGGCCCGCTACGACTACCTGCTGAACCGTCTCAAGCTCAAGCAGGCCGTCGGCATCCTCAGCCAGCACGACCTCGACGACCTGAGCGCACTGCTGCAGCCGCTCTAGCGCCCGGGCCCTGACCCGCATGAACCACCGCCGCCGCATCGCGCCCACCGCGCCTGCGGCGGCGCTCGCACGACAACCCGACCCGCCAGGGAGCGTCCAGTGAACCCGACCACGCCGCAACAACGCCGCCTCAACACCGCCCAACGTCTGCGCCAGGCCCTGGGCCTGCGCGAGCACGGTGCGCCGCGGCGCGAACGCCGCCTGCATGTGGAAGCGCTGGAGCCGCGCCACCTGCTGTCGGCCGAGGGCCTGGTGATCCCGCCGGCGCCGGACCGTGAGGCGGCCGAGTCGGTGCTGCTGCTGCCGCAGGAGCAGCTGCTGCGCCAGCTGCAGGCCAGCACGCCGGCGCTGCAGGGCGGCGCCTGGTTCGCCGCCGGCACGGCCACCGAGGCGCGCGCGCAGGAGGTGGTGTTCGTCGATCCCGGCGTGCAGGGCCACCAGGCCCTGCTGCGCGAGGCGCTGGCCCGCCGTGGTAGCACGCCGGCGCCCGTCGAGGTAGTGGTGCTGGATCCGGCGCAGGATGGCGTGAGCCAGATCAGCCAATGGCTGGCGCAGCGCCAGGGCCATGAGCTGCGCGCCCTGCACCTGATCTCGCATGGCGAGGATGGCCGCCTGGCCCTGGGCAGCGGCGAGCTCAACAGCAGCAATCTGGACGCCCATGCCAAGCAACTGAAGGGCTGGCGCGCCGCGCTGGCCGAGGACGCCGACCTGCTGCTGTATGGTTGCGACGTGGCCGCCAGCGAGCGCGGCCAAGGCTTTGTGCAGGCCCTGGCGCAGCTCACCGGCGCCGATGTGGCCGCCTCCAGCAATCTCACCGGCGTGGCCGCGCGCGGCGGCGACTGGCAGCTCGAATACGCCAGCGGCGCGATCGATGCGCTGACCCTGTTCCAGGCCGGCCAGGCCTACGAGGGCCTGCTGCAGCTGGACGCCGCCAGCCTGAACCTGAACGCCAATCTGCAGGCCCAGATGCTGAGCCTGCTGGGCAAGATCGACGCCGCCGGCGCCGAGGCGCTGAAGAACCCGCTGCTCAACAACGCCCTGCCCGGCCTGAGCCAGAGCGTCAACGGCGCGCTGGGGCTCAGCAGCAACACCGGCGCGGGTCAGCTGTTCGGCCTGCAGGCCGCGGCTTCGAGCTATTTCGGCAGCGCCGGCGCGGGTGCCAGCCTGCAGGGCCTGGGCGGGGCGCTGGAGAGCGCGCTGAAGTCCGCCATCGGCAACAAGCCGGCCTGGAGCATCAACGTCACGCCGCAGTTCGACCCGGCGGCCAAGGAGGTGCAGGCCGGCTTCAAGATCCGCCTGTCCCTGGACGAGAGTCAGGCCAAGAGCTTCAACCAGAATGGCGCCTGGAGCGGCCAGGCGCGCGCGCGCTTTAATCTGGAGCTTGATGCCGGCCTGCTGCTGCCAAGCCTGAACGCCGTCAGCGGCGCCGGCGATCTGCCCGCCCTGGCCCGCCCCAGCGACGCGCAGAGCCTGATCAGCCTGCGCCGCTTCGAGCTGGGCCTGGACCTGACACCGGACGCCGGCAGCGCCAACCGCTTCACCCTGCATGCCGGCGTCAACACCCGGCTGCTGGACGCCAGCGACCTGGACGGCCAGGGCCGCGTCAGCCTGGTCGACTACGCCGCCAGCACCGGCAATGGCAGCAATGTCGCCGCCCTGCTGAAGCAGGGCCAGGACGCCCGCATCGAGGGCACCAGCGCCGGCACCGGCTTCTACGGCCGCCTGGTCGGCGGCGCGCTGCAGCTGCAGACCGTCACCGACACCGCGCTGGACGCGGTCTCGGCCAATGGCCTGAAGTCCGTCTTCGACGGCGCACGCAAGCTCGGCGTGCAGCTCGACCTGGGCGAGGTGATGGGCCAGAAGCTGCCCCTGGTCGATGCCGGCCTGGGCGCCCTGCTGACCACCGCCGACGGCCGCAGCCTGGGCGATCTGCTGAGCTTCCGCACGCCGCAGGGCAGCACGGTGCTGGACGACTACCTGGCCGATGCCGACGCGCCGAGCAAGACCCTGAGCGGCCTGCTGGCGCGCCTGCGCGAATACCTGAGCGGCCAGGGCCGCTATGCGCATCTGGAAGCGCTGGCCACGCCGGGCAACGGCGAGTTCATGAACATCTTGACCAGCACCGGCGCCGGCGGCGTGCCGGTGCTGGAGCTGGACCTGAACCTGACGCGCGACTTCCTGCGCCGCCTGAGCTTCAAGGACCAGCTCAAGCCCCTGGGCCTGGACTTCATGGCCGGCGCCGGCGCGGCGCTGACGGCCCAGGTCAATCTGCGCCTGCGCTACGACACCTCGCTGGACAAGAGCCTGACGATCGGCAGCCTGACGGCGCGCGTGCACAGCGGCAGCGGCAAGCTCGACGCCGCGATGGCCCTGGGCATGCTGGAGGCGCGCGCGCTCGGCACGGTCAACTTCGACAGCGGCACGCTGACCCTGAACATCGGCATGCCCACCGGCATGCCGGACCAGATCACGGCCGGCGCGGCGCTCAAGCCCGCCGAGATCAAGAGTCCCTATGACGCCGGCTATGTCGCGTTGACCGATGCGCGCGTCGCCGCGGCCAACAGCCCGCAGGTCAGCGCCACGATCGCCTTCGACGTGCTGGGCACGATCGGCGCCGGCAGCGCCGGTGCCCTGAGCTTCGAGACCCTGGCCGGCGGCAAGCCCCATGTCTCGCTGAGCTTCAACGGCGGCGCGGCCACCCTGTGGAGCGAGGTGGCGGCCAAGCCCCTGAGCCTGAACGCCAGCCGCTTCGAGGCCCTGGCCAGCTTCGCCAACCTCGACGCGGTGGCCCTGACCCGCATGCTGCAGGACCTGGGCAACTACCTGGCCGAGCTGCGCGACGCCGGCAAGTTCGACGCCCTGCTGCCCTTCACCCACCAGCGCCTGGGCGAGGTGCTGGACTTCAGCAAGCTGGTCAGCCAGGTGGTCGAGCAGCGCCTGCAGCAGAACGTCAGCGCCGGCGTGATCGCGGCCAAGCCGATCGCGCCCGTGCTCACCGAGGACAGCAGCTTCGACGTGCAGATCCAGCGCGCCGGCGAGGCCAAGCCCATCGTGGTCAGCATCGTCGTCAAGGCCAGCGAGACCACCGGCTTCACCCATATCAACCAGCTGGCCCAGTTGATCGACCGCAAGCTGGCCGCCGCGATGGACGGCAATCTGCGCTGGCAGCCGCAGGGCGGCGCCGTCGCCGAGGTGGCGCGCCTGGTGCAGGGCGGCCTGGTGCTGAGCGCCGCGCTGCGCAGCAACGAGGAGCAGCGCATCGACCTGCACGCCGCCTCCGGCGGCTTCCGCCTGCGCCTGGGCAACGGCGGCTGGACCCCCGAGCTCTCGCTGCTGAGCAGCCTGGCCGAGGTGCAGCAGGCGCTGGAGTCGCTGCCCGAGATCGGCAAGGGCAATGTGCTGGTCGGCGGCAGCGCCAAGCATCTGGTGGTGAGCTTCGTCGGCGCGCGCGCCGGCCAGGCCCAGGCCCTCCTGGAGGTGCAACTGGGCGACGCCGGCGCGGCCAATGCCGGCGGCCTGCTCGATGTCACGACCAGCAATCTGGTGCGCGGCGTCGATGGCCGCGTCTGGGGCCAGCTGGCTATTCAGCAGGCCCGGCCCGACGCGGGCGTGGAGCTGCGCGTCGCGGCCACGGCCGGCGTCGCGGTCAGCGCCGTCACCAGCGGCTCGGCCACGGCCGACGCGGTGCAACGCCTGTCCCTGGTGCATGCGGCCGGCGGCAGCAGCTTCGTGATCACCGGCACCCGCCCCAACGGCAGCAGCTTCAGCAGCACCGTCACCCTGCCCACCAGCGGCACCTGGAGCGGCGCGATCGAGAGCGCGCTGAATGCGGCGCTGGGCGCCGGCGGCGTGGTCGTCAAGGCCGCCGATCCGGCGGTGGTCGGCTTCACCCAGGGCGTGCAGCATTTCGACATCACCTTCAGCGGCGCCGGCCTGGCCAAGCAGCCGATCGCGACCCTGGAGGTCGACGGCCGCGAGCTGCGCGGCCGCCTCGAGGCCGATGCCGCGCTCTACACCCTCACCCAGGCCCGGCTGCCGGCCGGTGCCCAGGCCGGCAGCAACGAGATCCAGCGCCTGGCCATCGACAACGCAGCCAGCGGCCAGCTCGGCTTCGCCGTCACGCTGGGCGGCAAGTACTACGAGTCGGCCGGTCTCGACTGGAACGGCCGCAGCGCCGCCGCGATCAAGGCCGATCTGGTGGCGATGCTGCGCCAATGGGATGCTCAGTTCAGCGAGTCCGGCCTCGAGGTGCGCGCCGTGGCCGGCGCCGCCAGCAGCTGGGATATCGAGTTCAAGGGCCCCTGGGCCGGCATCGACGCGCCGGCGCTGCAGCTGCGCGCCGGCAACCTGGTCTCGGCCCATGCGGCCGACCAGGCCCTGCGCCCGCTGGACCGCCTGGGCTTCAAGATCGGCGGCCAAGACGGCCAGACCAGCCGCATCACCAGCTTCGTCAGCTTCGACGACCTGATGGAGCGCCTGCAGCAGGCGGTCAACGACAGCCTGGCCGGCACCGGCCAGCGCTTCGAGCTGAACCCGCGCTACGACGCCGCCAGCAAGAGCCTGCTGTTCGACATCCGCTTCGCGCCGGCCCTGAGCACGCAAGGCGTGGCCCTGCAGCTGCAGGACAAGGTCGGCCCGCTGTCGGGCCTGAACGCCCAGGCCAGCCTGGACCTGCAGAGCCAGGCCTGGTTCAGCGCCACCTTGGGTCTGGACATGACCCAGGTCAACGCCTTCTCGCTGCGCGCCGGCGGCGCGACCAGCACCGTGATCGGTGCCAGCGGCTCCGGCAGCCCGGCTTTCGCCCTGCTGCCGGGCCTGGACGCCAAGTTCAAGCTGGTCTTCGACGGCGAAATCTATGCCTTCACGCTGAAGGCCAGCGACACCGCCAACAACGCCGGCATGGCCGACCTGCGCGGCGACATGCAGGCCCTGCTGGACGCGCAGGCCGTCGCGGCCGGCGGCGTGCTGGCGCGGCTGGGCTTCGCCAATGTGGGCCAGGCCGTCAAGGCCCAGCTCGATGCCAAGACCGGCTGGCTGCAGCTGAACAGCCGCGCCGCCAGCGAGAGCTTCCGTCTGTCGATCGACCATGCCGGCGACCCGATGACGGCGCTGCTGGGCTTCAAGCCCATGACCCTGTACCCGGGTGCCAAGGCGGTGAAGCTGCCGGTCAACGGCCAGCTCGGCAGCGATGCCAGCCTGTCGCTGGCGCTGGACCATAGCGCGCCGATCACCCTCACCGTCGCGCGCGATTCCAGCAACACCAGTCTGCAGGACCTGGTGGCCGACTTCAATGCCGCGCTGGCCGTGACCAGCGTGGCCGGCCATGCCTACTTGGGCGCCGGCGGCAAGGGCTTCGCCAATCTGGGCCAGCTGCTGCAGGTGGTGCTGAACAACGGCCAGCTGGAGATCATCACGCTGAGCCGCTCGGTCGCGAATCTGCAGCTCTTCGTCAGCGGCAACAGCAGCGCCGCCACCGAGCTGGGCTTCGTCAACGGCCAATGGGCGCGCACCAAGGGCGCCGAGCTGTTCCTGCAGAACGTCGAGATCGGCGGCCGCTACAAGGCCGAGGTGCATGGCCAGAACGGCGCCCTGCCCGCGACGCTGGCCCAGCCGGGCCAGGCCAAGTACGGCCTGCTGGACCTGAAGTTCAACGAGCTGCGCACCGAGTACGAGGGCAGCCTGCGCTTCACGCTGCGCGCCGGCCCGAACGCGGCGCCGGACGCCCGCGTCAGCCTCAACACCCTGTGGGATGCGGTGTCCTCGCAGGACGCCCAGCTGGGACTGGGCGGCCCGATCAGCACCGAGGCCAGCCAGGAAGCCACCGGCACGCCGGTGCAGGCCAATGGCCGGCTGCTGCGCGACATCGGCCTGCGCGTCCATGTCGGCTCCCTGCAGCTGGACCTGGTGCTGCGCGCCGCCGACACCGCCACCAACCAGAGCGTGGCCGATCTGGCCGTCGACCTGGATGCCGCCATCCATGCCGCCCTGCAGGCCAAGCTGGGTGGCACCGATCCCTATGCCGGCCATGTCTTCGTCAGCGCGGCCCTGATCCCCGACCCGGCCTCCAAGGAGACCGATCCGGCCAAGGTGCCCAAGGTCGAGGTGCTGAAGTTCCACGCCAAGGCCACGACCCTGAGCCTGTCGCAGACGCCGACGCAGATCTATGACGCCGGCACCGGCCGGCTGTTCGTCGACCTGCCGCTCACGGTCGCCCAGGGCGGCACGGTGCTGGACGTCAATCTGCGCGCCCAGGCCAGCGAGGGCTTTGCCTCGCTGGAGCAGCTGGCGGCCGCCATACGCAAATCCATCCTGGATGCGGCCAGCGCCGAGAAGGGCCGCAGCGACCCCGGCGATGTGCAGCGCATCAAGGACCTGAACACCATCATCGCCACCGCGCTGTTCCCGCTCGACCTGGTGAACGGCAAGCTGGTGGCCGGCCTGTCGGGCGACACCGAGGTACGCGGCACGGCCGTCGACGCCCAGGGCAAGACCCTGGATCTGAACGAGGACGCCGCCAAGATCTACGACGCCCAGGGGCGCCTGCTGCATGACCTGAACCTGGTGGTGCTGAAGGACGGCCTGGCCGTGCCCTTCACACTGACCGTGGCGCAGAGCCAGGCCTATGCCGGCCTGCGCGACCTGCTGAACGGGCTCAAGACCGCGCTGTGGACCGCGGTCAACGCGGCCAAGAACGATCCGGCCAACAACGACGCCGCCAAGCTGGCCAAGCTCGACGCGCTGCTGCAGTCCGGCGAGGGCCTGCCGGTCAAGCTGGTCAACGGCCAGCTGGAGATCAGCAGCGCCGGCAGCCTGTCGGTCAGCGTCAAGCCGATCCAGCTCAGCAGCTTCGGCATCGCCGGCCGCCTGCAGCTGGACGAGACCCTGAGCGCGATCAGCTTCGGCGACTTCGCCGGCACCGGCGCGCCCAAGGCCGGCCTGACGATCGGCGGCCTGGAGGTGCGCACCCCCAACGGCATCGCCAGCCCGGTCACCCCGGGCACGACCCTGGAGCTGCGCGTGGCCCAGGTGGCCGAGCTGCTGGCCGGCCGTGCCGACAGCACCCAGGTGAGCCTGGTGCCCAACGACGGCCTGGGCCGCCTCAGCGCGCTGGGCGAGCTGAACTGGTCCGACCTGACCGGCGACCTGAAGGCCCTGCCCCAGCTGGTCGGCGACCTGGCCGGCATGGGCAAGTTCGGCGAGCTGGGTCGCCTGATCCCGCTGCTGGGCAGCAATCTGAAGGATGTGTTCGGCCTGCAGGGCCTGTTCGACGGCGTCGTCGCACAGCTGGCCCAGCAGGGCAGCGGCAGCCTGATGGAGCTGCAGCAGCTGCTCGGCAAGGCCTTCGGCATCGCACCCGAGAGCGTGGCGCTGGGCCTGGACCAGAGCGCCGGTGCCGAGGCGCTGACGATCAAGCTGCCGCTGGGCCTGGCGATCGACAAGCGCATGCCGCTGAAGCTGCTGCTGCGCGAGCCCGAGCTGCTGAACCTGCTCAGCGCGGACCAACGCAAGCAGCTGGAGGCCCTGGCCGGCAGCCTGGGCCAGCTGAGCGATGTCGACGGCACCGCCCTGATGCGCGTGTTCGGCAGCCTGCAGCTGAACCTGGCCCTGGGGCTGGACCTGTCCAAGGGCGCGAACCGCGGCCGCCTGTTCCTCTACGACCACAAGAAGGACGCCGGTGCCACGGACACCTGGGCCGACGACGAGGGCACCTTCGCCAGCTTCAGCCTGAGCGCCAGCGGCGCCAACATGGCCTTCGACTCGACCCAGGGCATCTACTCGCTGAGCGTGCGCGGCGGCTCCGCCCAGGTCGAGGAAAAGGCCGCGTGGCTGTTGAACAGCGGCGACAAGGCCAGCAGCGCCGAGCGCCTGTATCTGCGCCCGGTGAACCCGCTCGACGCGGAACAGCGCAAGCAGCAGCAGAAGGACTCGTTCGACGTGTGGGTCGATGCCGGCAGCTTCGCCAAGGCCAGCCTGCCGCTGCAGCTCAAGCTCTCCGACGACCTGGGGCAGCTGGCGCTGCAGCAGATCGCCGGCTTCGTGAACCCGATGCCGCTGGGCACGCTGGACGCCAGCTTCGCCAACTTGAAGGACGGCTTCGCCAAGCTGGGCGGCGCCACCGGCCTGCCCGAGTTCAAGGTGCAGATCACCGAGGCGGCCAAGCCGCCGCGCCCGCCCAGCACCGGCAACGGCAATGGCGGCATCACGCCCGAGGGCGCGCCGATCGACACCGCCGACAAGCCCCTGCCCGGCTCCAACCTCAACCCCTACCAGAACAGCAACGCCGGCAGCGGCGCCAGCACCGGCGGCGCCCTGCCCGGCGGCAGCAGCGGCGGCGGCAAGCCGCCGATCTGGGGCAATGGCAACAACCCGAGCAGCAACGGTTTCGACGTCAGCCTGGTGCTGCCGCAGCTCAAGCAGTGGCAGGCCGACCTGGTCGGCCTGATCGAGAAGGCCACCGGCGGCGTCAGCACGCCCGAGAAGCCGATCAACTACTCGCTGATCTTCCTGCTGCGCGACCCCACCATCATCGTCAACACCGTCGACACCCTGCTGGGCACGGTGCAGAAGGGGCTGGACGCGTTCAGCTCGGTGCTGGACCTGCCCATCATCGGCGACAAGCTGAAGGACGCAACCCAGTTCATCGCCGACCTGCGCGGCAACCTGGTCAACTCGCTGAAGGAGGCGCTGAGCTCGGCGGTGCAGGAGTATGGCGGCCTGGACAACGCGCTGCGCATGTTCCTGTTCAAGCAGCTGACCCTGGACACCAACGGCGACAAGATCATCAACGCCGCCGACCTGGCGGCCAATCCCTTCCGCAACTTCCTGCAGGACTACAACAACGACGGCGTGATCACCGCCGACGATGTGGTGGTCGAGTACATCGCCGGGCCGCAGCGCGCGCTGGACCCGCGCATCGCCGACTACCTGGGCGTCAACCAGGGCAATGCCGAGCTCTTCATCCCGGCCGTGCTGCCGGGC
The DNA here is from genome assembly GCF_015624425.1 of Roseateles sp. DAIF2. Classification (NCBI taxonomy): domain Bacteria; kingdom Pseudomonadati; phylum Pseudomonadota; class Betaproteobacteria; order Burkholderiales; family Sphaerotilaceae; genus Roseateles; species Roseateles sp. DAIF2. The sequence continues at coordinate 4,167,375 of NZ_CP049919.1, forward strand.
CAGCGCACCGCCTGGGTGACCTCGGGTGTCAACACGCCGGTCTACGAGCTGGACGCCAACGGCCAGGTGCGCCTGGACGAGAACGGCCAGCCGATCCAGAAGCTGCGGGCCGACGGCACGCCCGTCTACACCGTCAGCGCCGGCAATGTGGTGCTGGACTCGGGGCTGCAGAAGATCGTCGACGACGTGGTCGGCGCGATCGGCAGCTCGGCCGCGACCATCGAGGCCCTCCTCAAGCAGATGAAGGCCGCCAACGACGAGGTCCGCAAGAACGGCTACCCCGACACCATCGAGAAGATGGCCAAGTTCGTGCTGAAGGCCTACCAGGACGCCAGCACCGCCAACTACAGCTACGAGAGCCTGCTGCGCGACGTGTTCGGCGGCAGCGTGGCGCTGGCCGCGATGAAGGAGTCGGCCAAGGACTTCAAGCCCAGCGACGCCGCCAAGCAGGAGGCCGCCGCCCAGCTGAAGAAGGACTATGCGGCCGGCCAGTACGGCATCCCGCCGACCCTGCTGAAGGAGTTCAAGGAGGTCCTGTACAAGCGCGCCACCAGCATGGCCACCGAGCTGGCGCTGGGCCAGGCCAGCGCGATCCAGTTCCGCATGAAGCTGGGCCAGACCTATTCGCCCAAGCTGGACCTGGGCTTCGACATCGGCGTGCCCGGCCTGAACCTCAAGCTCGACGGCGGCCTGGACCTGCGCCTGGGCTGGAACTTCTACCTGGGCTTCGGCGTCGACGTCAACGACGGCTTCTATGTCGTCACCAACATGCCCGGCCATGCCGGCATCGGCCAGACCACCAATCTGCTGCCCGACGGCACGGTGAACGCCCAGCGGCCCTTCCTGAACAACCCGCTAGACAGCCATATCAACAACCTCTGGCTGGTCGGCAAGCCGACCCAGGAGGCGGCGGTCAGCGAACTGCAGTTCACCGTCGACGCCTATCTGAAGGCCGGCAGCGGCAACAAGCCGGCCAGCCTGAACGCCGAGGTGCTGGTGCTCAACGGCACCCTGACCGACAACTGGGACGGCTGGGTCAAGGACAACGACGGCGGCGTCTGGGGCTCCGGCAAGGACTGGATCACCGGCGACAACGTCAGCACCGGCTACAACCGGACCAACCAGCTGTTCGGCGGCAAGACCGGCGCCGAGGGTTCGCGCACCCAGTTCCACGGCAGCTTCAGCGTCGACCTGAAGGACCGCGGCCTGTTCGGCATCGCGGCCCTGTCGGGCCTGACCAATGGCCGCCTCAGCTTCGCCGACCTGCGCGCGGCCAAGCTGGCCGACCTGATCAAGGTCGAATGGTCGGCCCAGGCCCAGGTCAATATGCACATGAAGCTCGGCACCTCGCTGGGCGGCGAGGGCTATCTGCCCAACATCCTGGGCGACTTTCACCTGACCTGGGAGGCCAGCAACAAAAGCGCGATCGCGAAGAAGCTCGACGAGTTCCTGGGCAGCGGCTACGACAAGCTGTTCCACGAGAGCCTGAGCGTCTGGATGACCGATCTGCGCCTGGACGCCGGCAGTTTCTTCAGCCAGTTCCTGGCGCCCATCGTCGACGCGGTCAACAAGGCCACCGGCCCGATCATGCCGGTGATCGACGCGCTGACCACGCCGATCCCGGGACTCTCGGACCTGATGGGCCGCGACTACTCGGCGCTGGACCTGGCGCAGGACATGTCCAAGATCTTCGGCGGCAATGCCAAGGTGGATTTCGTCATCGCGATGGCGCAGATGCTCAAGACCCTGAACAGCCTGCCGACCGCCAACGGCCTGCTGATCCCGGTCTCCGAGGTCATCATCATCGCCGGCAAGAAGGACCGCAGCATGAACCTGGGCGGCCTGGCCAAGCTGCCGGTGCCCGAGGTCAAGGTGCCCCTGCCCTACCGCGAGGATGCCTACCGTGTCGAGTACGGCAGCGGCCAGCAGCAGGGCCATGTCGAGCTCAAGTGGGGCGCGGGCTGGAAGGCCGGCGAGATCTCCTCGACCGACCTGCTCAAGGGCAAGCTGCCCGAGCTGACCCTGGATCTCGCGATGGACGGCAAGATCCCCGCCCCCTACGAGACCTGGCGCAAGGACTTCACGATCGACGGCGTGCTGGACAAGCAGGGCCGGCCGGTGGGCTTCGTGCTCGAGGTCGGCTATGGCTGGCCGGAGCTGAAGATCTCCGACGTGCTGGCCGGCAACATCCTGCCGAGCTTCGACGTGCGGGTGCGCTGCACCACGCCGGACTTCGACCTGCGCGTGCTGCCGCAGCTCAAGATCAAGATGCCCAAGCTGAGCGCCCATGTGCTCGGCACCGACTACGAATGGAGCGTGCCGGGCGTCGATGCCAACGGCTATCTGAACGTGGCCTGGCCGCCGGGCCTGGCCCAGCTGGTGGACCCGAACAAGGCGCCGGCCGTGCTGGACCTGGGCGTGAACTTCCAGCTGCTGGAGATCCGCCCCTTCCTGGCGCCGCTGGAGATCATCCCGCCGAAGATCCACTGGATCATCGCCGGCAAGGACCATGAGCTGGCGCCGCCGATGTCGGTCGTCACCCAGCAGTTCGACGCCTTCAAGCTGAAGTACAGCCGCTTCATCGACCAGAACAAGACGCCGGTCACGATCAAGCTGCCGGACGTCTACCTGCCGACCCTGAGCCTGATCGACATCCTGCCGGACCTCGATTTCAGCCTCGGCGACCTCACGTCCTGGATCCCGAGCATCGACATCGGCATCCCCGACCTGAACCTGCCGGGCCAGACCACGATCGGCCCCAAGGAAGGCCTGGAAAACTTCAAGAACGCGCTGAAGAAACCCGGCAGCGCGCTGAAGTTCCCGATCATCGCCGACCCCACCGGCACGGTGCTGAAGCTGCTCTCGGGCAAGCCGGCCGACCTGATGACCTTCACCCCGCCCAAGCTGGAGGTGAAGGTGGGCTTCCGCCAGATGTTCCCGGTGTTCGGCCCGCTGTTCGTCGGCCTGGCCGGCGAGATCAAGCTGCAGGCCGCGCTGACCCTGGGCTTCGACACCTATGGCATCACCCAGTTCCTGGACAGCCATCGCGTCACCGACATCTTCAACGGCTTCTATCTCAGCGACAACATCGTCAACGGGGTCGACAAGCCCGAGGTCACCCTGAGCGCCAAGCTGGTCGCGGTGGCCGAACTGAACCTGGGCATCGCGCGCGGCGGCGTCGAGGGCGGCATCAAGCTGCTCGGCACCCTGGATCTGTACGACGAGAACATGGACAACAAGTACCGCGCGAACGAGTTGATCGCTGCGGTCTCGGACGATCCGCTCGACGTGGTCTCGATGAAGCTCAAGGGCAGCGCCTTCATCGCCGCCTATGTGGAAGTGCTGGCGCTTTTCGACTATGTGCGGGTGTTCGAGTACACCTTCGTCGACGTCACCCTGTTCGAGTGGGACCATGACCCAGCGGCGAAGAAGCCGGTGCTGGGCTCGATGGACGGCAACGAGCTGACCCTGCACATGGGTTCGCGCATCGGCAGCATCGACGGCAATGCCTCGGTGGACAAGGGCGCCAGCGACCGCAAGCGCCGCGACACCACCGACGGCAACGAGGAATTCACCCTCACCGAGGAAGGCGGCCTGAAGGTCAGCGCCAAGCTGCCCAATGGCAACACCTATACCAAGACCTTCAGCGGCGTCGGCCGCGTCAAGGCCTTTGCCGGCGCGGGCGACGACCTGATCGACGCCTCGGCGCTGTCGGCCAATGTCTCGGTGCTCTTCATCGCCGGTGGCGGCAACGATGTGCTGAAGGGCGGCGCCGGCAACGACACGCTGATCGGCTCCGACAACGGAGTGGCCCTGCTGATCGGCGGCGGCGGCAACGACACCCTGGTCGCGCGCGGCGGCGCCACCACGATGCAGGGTGGCAGCGGCAGCGACCGCTACCGCTTCCTCGGCAGCTGGGGCCAGACCACCATCCAGGACGCCGAAGGCGCCAACTGGCTGGACTTCGAAGCGCAGACCCAGGCGGTCACCGTCAACGACGCGCAGCTGAAGGCCTGGCAGGGCGGCAACAGCGTCCAGTGGGCGAAGGCCGACACCATCGACCGCATCCGCGGCGGCTCGGGCGGCGACCTGTTGGACTTCTCCGGCGACGAGGGCGACCTGCTGATCACCCTGACCGGCATGAACCAGGGCTGGGTCACCAACGCCGCCGGCGGCATGACCCAGACCGGCCTCACGGCCGGCGCGGCCCAGCAGGCGGTCGGCGACGACCGCGGCTACGGCTACAAGTTCGAGGGCTTCGAGCACATCGTCGGCGGCCGCGGCTCCGATGTGGTGCGGGTGCGCGACGGCGCCGGCATCAGCGGCAGCCTGACGGGCGATTCCACCCTGGGCGACCGTGCCAACCAGCGCAACACCCTGGACTTCTCGGAGTACAGCCGAGGCGTCACGGTCAACCTGGAAGGCAGCAGCGCCTTCGGCAGCGCCAACAACAGCCAGGTGCAGGTGCGCGGCTTCCACAATCTGTTCGGCGGCCAGGGCGCGGACCGCCTGACCGGCGACGGACGCAACAACCTGATCGTCGGCAACGGCGGCAACGATGTGCTGGAGGGCCTGGCCGGCGCGGACCTGCTGGTGGCCGACACCTTCATCACCTACCCCAACGAGGCGCCGAAGCCGGCCGGCCTGGCCAGCGTCGGCGACTACCTGAGCCTGCAGAGCGCCGGCGCCCTGGCCGGCTTCGGCGGCCAGGGCAGCGCCATCGGCCGCACCTGGATCTGGAAGGGCCAGACCCTGGAGAACCAGAACCTGCAGGGCGGACGCCAGACCCTCAAGGGCGGCAGCGGCGATGACATCCTGATGGGTGCGCTGGGCTCGGACAGCTTCAATATCGGCGGCAGCGGCGAAGGCAACGACACCATCATGGCCGACCTGGGCCTGCTGATGGTGGACTTCCATACCCGCCAGGTGCTGTTCGCCAAGACCTTCGGCCATCTGGGCGGCGGTGCCGACCAGATCTACCTGGGTTCGGGCAGCAATGTGGTGCTGGCGGGTGCTGCCGGCGACAGCATCAATGGTGCCGATGCGGCCGAGGCCACCAACCTGATCCTGGCCGACCATGGCGAGTTCAGCTTCAAGCGCGCCCTCGATGCCAAGGGCAAATGGACCTTCACCGAGCAGGACGGTTTCGAGCACCTGCTCGACCACGCCCTGTCCTATGTGGGCGAGAGCCATGCCGGCAACGACAGCATCAGCCTCTCCAACGGCTCGGCCCTGGTGATCGGCGGCGGCGGCGCGGATCAGATCGGCTTCGCGGCCGGCAACTCCACGGCCAAGAACTTCCGCTTCGTCGCCGGCGACCACGCCCGCGTCGAGACCGATGCCCGTGGCGGCCTCACCGCCTTCTACAGCCTGGACACCACGGCCGGCACCGGCGGCGACGACCGCGTGCTGGTGGGCGACCCGCGCGACCAGTCGGATCGCCACCTGGGCCACAACTATGTGATCGGCGGCGTCGGCCAGGATACGGTGCTGACCAGCGCCGGCCAGGACGAGAAGACCGGCCAGCTCACGCACGGCCGCGCGCAGAGCGTGGATGTGATCCTCGGCGACAACGGTCGCATCGAGCGCCATGACAGCCGGGTCGCCGGCAGCGTGCCCAATCAGCTCAAGCGCGTCGCCAGCAGCGACTTCAACGACACCACCATCCCGGCCGACGACCTGATCGTGGCCGGCAACGGCGACAAGGTGGTGCTGGGCGGCAGCGGTGCCGACCAGATCATCCTGGCCGCCTATGGCGAGGACCAGGTCGCGGGCACGCCGCAGTCCAACGCCACCCGACTGGTGGCCGGCGACAACGCCACGATCGACTTCGACAGCGCCGGCGGCATGACCGACATGGTCTCCACCGACAGCCGCGCCGAGACCGGCGGCCGCGACATCGTCAATATCGGCCGCAGCGGCAGCACGACGGCCCTGGGCCGCAATATCGTGATCGGCGGCATGGGCAACGACGATGTCTTCATCGCCGGCCATATCGACCCCGTCACCGGCCAGATCAGCGCCGGCACCGGCAGCTCCGAGGACCTGGTGATTGGCGACAACGGCGAGATCCGCCGCACCGCCCTCAGCAACAAGATGCTGAAGGCCGCCTCCACCGTGATCGACAAGGGCGGCGACGACCGCATCATCACCGGCCACGGCGGCCAGGTGCTGATCGGCGGCTTCGGCGCCGACCTGATCGTCGGCGGCAACGGCACCAGCCTCGCGATCGGCGACAACGGCGAGCTGCTCTACGACCAGCTGGCCAAGAACGGCGTGCTGCGCCAGGCGCGCAGCAGCGACGAGGCGATCGGCGGCGACGACCGCATCCAGCTGGCCGAGGGCTACAAGCTGATGATCGGCGGCTTCGGCCGCGACACGGTCGACATCAGCGCCAGCGGCCACGGCCTGCCCACCGACATGGCACTGTTCACCGGCATCATGGGCCTGGTCAACACCAGCGGCCTGTCCGGCACGGCGTTGAAGGCGGCGCAGACCGAGAACCGCGGCCGCACCGGCCGCTTCGTGGCCGGCGACAACGCCCGCGCGATGTTCGACAACAAGGGCGGCCTGACCGACCTGCTGTCCACCGACGCGATCGCCGCCACCGGCAGCGACGACCAGATCACCTTGGGCCAGCGCGACACCCAGGCCGACCTCGGCCTGCAGGTGGTGCTGGGCGGCATGGGCGCGGACCAGATCACGGTCAGCGCCGGTGCCAGCAGCGAGGATGTGATCTTCGGCGACGCCGGCGATTACCGCCGCCAGTCCCTGAGCTATGCCCTGCTGAGCATCGCCAGCAGCAATGCCGACAAGGGCGGCGACGACCGCATCAGCACCGGCCGCGGCCAGAAGATCGTGCTGGGCGGCATGGGCGGCGACCGCATCGACGTCGCCACGCGCGGCGCGGCCGATAGCGCCATCGTGCTGGGCGACAGCGGCCGCCTGAGCTACGACGTCTCCGGCTCCGGCCTGCTGCAGCGCGTCGACAGCAGCGACCTGGGCTTCGGCGGCGACGACCGCATCCGCACCGGCGACGGCGAGGTGGTGGTGCTGGGCGGCTATGGCCGCGACAACATCGCGATCGAGTCCGAGACCCGCAACTTCCGCGTCGTCGGCGGCGACAACGCCGGCCTGCAGTTCGGCCTGCACCCCGACAGCGGCGCGCGCGTGCTGACCGACTTCGTCAGCAGCGACGCCAGCATCTCCACCGGCGACGGCGACCAGATCCAGATCGGCCCGGTCGGCGCCGAGAACGCCGACATGGGCGAGGCCCTGGTGGTCGGCGGCATGGGCGCGGACCAGATGGCGGTCAGCGGCAAGACGGCGCGCGTCGTGATGGCCGGCGACAACGTCGAGCTGCGCCGCAGCAGCCGCGGCGTGCTGCTCTCGCTCGCCAGCCTCGGCCTGGACCAGGGCGGCGGCGACAGCATGACGACGGTGGCCGGCGATGTGGTGATGGTCGGCGGTGTCGGCAACGACATCATCCGCGCCGGCAGCGGCAACAGCATCGTGCTGGGCGACTCCGGCCGCCTGGTGTTCGACGCCGGCGGCTCGGGCGCGCTGCGCCAGGCCGTCAGCCTGGGCCTGGCCCAGGGCGGCAACGACGACATCGCGCTGGGCAGCGCCGGTGCCGAGCGCGACGGCGACAAGATCGTCATCGGCGGCGGCGGCGCCGACACCATCCAGCTGCTGTCGGCGCGCGGCTCGCGCCCCTTCGACGAGGCGCGTCCCGATGCGGCCAGCAACCCCGAACGCGTGGTGGCCGGCGACAACGCCGCGATCCAGCTCGACGCGGCCGGCCGCATGACCGACTTCCTGAGCCTGGATGCCGATCCCGCCACCGGCGGCAACGACCAGATCAGCATCATCATGAGCGGCCTGGCCCTGCCCGGCAATCCGCTGACCGACTACAACCTGGTGGCCGGCGGCGTCGGCAGCGACCGCATCAACATCGTCGGCGCCACGCGCAGCCGCGACGTGATCGCCGGCGACAACCTGGAGTACCACCGCACCGACGGCAGCAGCGCCGATCCCGCGCGACGCTACCAGCACCTGTTCGCCGATGCGATCTACGCCAGCGTCGGCGGCGACGACGAGATCCGCACCGGTGCCGGCCGCAAGATCGTGCTGGGCGGCGCGGGCAATGACAAGGTCGAGACCCTGACCCAGGACGAGGATGACCTCAACGTGGTGTTCGGCGACGCCGGCTCGGTGGCCTTCGACACCAGCGGCAGCGGTGCCCTGACCCAGGTCTTCGCGACCCAGCCCCAGCTCGGCGGCAACGACCGCCTGACGGTGGGCGGCGGCCGCAGCTATGTGATGGGCGGGCGCGGCAGCGATGTGATCACGGTCAACGCCAGCGACGAGCAGCGCCGCTTCCTGATCGGCGACAACGCGCAGATCGACTTCACGGCCGGCCAGCCCAGCTTCATCCAGAGCAGCGGCGAGGACGACACCGATCCGGCCCAGAACGTCGACCTGTTCAACCTGCCGGCACGCGGCAGCCAGCTCATCGTCGGCGGCGGCGGCCTGGACCTGCGCAGCGGCGGCGGCATCGCGCGCGACGTTCAGCTGCCCGGTGCCGGCAGCATCGACCTGCGCGACCCGCTGAATCCGGTGATCAGCGTCACCGTGCTGGGAGAGTACGGCGAACTGGGCCTGTTCGGCGCGCCGCTGACCAAGCCCGAGAGCAAGCCCGGCCCGGATCCGGTCGATCCCGGCGTGATCGTCGGCACCCCGACCGGCGAGGGCCGCGTGGCCGAGGACGGCAGCCTGGTCGCCAGCGGCAAGCTGGGCCTGCCGGCCCTGGGCGGCGGTGCGGCCACCTTCGCGCCGCAAGCGCTGGCCGGCCAGTACGGCCGCCTGAGCCTGGCGGCCGACGGCAGCTGGCGCTACGAGCTGGACAACGCCTCGACCCAGGTACAAGGCCTGCGCAGCGGCGAGAGCCGGCTCGAGACCTTCGTGCTGCGCACCGTCGACGGCAGCGCCACCGTGGTCAGCATCACCGTGGCCGGCGCCGACGACGCGACCGAGTTCGGCGGCGAGCTGGGCGGCGCGCTGCGCGAGGACCAGGGCGAGCCGCTGGCCGGCCGCATCAGCTTCAGCGACCGCGACGCCACCGCCGCCGGCCTGCTCGCGCAACAGCAGCGGCGCGGCCAGTTCGGCCTGTTCAGCCTCGAGGAGGACGGCCGCTGGACTTATCGCCTGGACCTCGGCTCCGCGGCGCTGCAGGCGCTCGCGGCCGGTCAGGTCGGCGAGGAGTTGCTGGAGTTCCGCGCGCTGGACGGCACCGTGGGCCAGCTGCGTATCCGCATCACCGGCCTGAACAATGAGGCCGAGATCGCCGGCGAACTCGCTGGCCGCATCAAGCCGGGCCAGGCCGACACGGCCTTGGGCCGGGTGCAGGTGCGCGACGCCGATGCCGGCCAGGCGCGCCTGCAGGCCGGCCGCTTCGAGAGCGCCTATGGCGTGCTGGAGCTGGCCGAGGATGGCCGCTGGACCTACCAGGCCAAGACCGGTGCGCCCGCCCTGCAGGCCCTGCTGGAAGGCGAGCAGCGCGAGGACAGCTTCGAGCTGCGCAGCGCCGACGGCAGCGCCATGGCCACCCTGCGCATCGCCATCACCGGCAGCGAGGATGCGGCCCGCATCGAGGGCGAGCTGACCGCCACCCTGCGCCAGGACCACGGCGAGGCCCTGAGCGGCCGGCTGCAGGTGCAGGACCCGGACGCCGGCCAGGCGCGCTTCCAGGCCGGCGAGCAGCGCAGCGCCTATGGGGTGCTGAGCCTGGAAGCCGACGGCCGCTGGAGCTACCGCCTGGATGCCGGCTCGGCCGCGCTGCAGGCGCTGCGCGAGGGCGATCTGGTGGCGGACGAGTTCCAGCTGCGCAGCGCCGACGGCAGCAGCGTCACCCTGCGCCTGAGCCTGCAGGGCGTGGTCTCGCGCCAGCTCGATGTCGACGCGGCCCATGCGGCCCGCGCCGGCGATGCGGCCGCGCTGGGCCTGGCCGCCCGGCCGGGCTCCGGCTCGACGGCCGCCACGGCCGGTGCCGCCAGCCCGACCGCCGAGGCCCTGCTCGCCCTGCAGGCCCCGCAAGCGTCGGCCGCTGACAACGCGGTCGCACCGGGCGGCGGCCTGAGCCTGGCGATGGGCCTGAGCGACAGCCCGCTGCGCGCGGCCGATGCCGACGCACCGCTGGGCAGCGCCTTCGAGGGTGCCGACCCGCCGCCGACCACGCGCTACACGCTGGGCGCCCAGCTGTTCCTGCAGCCGCAGCAGCGCCAGCCGGACGAGGGCCGCTACGCGGTGGAGGCGCTGCGCGCCAGCCAGTTCCAGAGCGCCACGGTGCCGCTGAAGCTGGGCGTCGCGCAGGACGCGGTCTGGGCCGAGTCGGCCACGCAGGCCGAGGCCCCCACCGCCCAGTCCGGCGCGAACGAAGCCGACGCGAGCCCCGACGTCGGCAGCCTGGCCGCCGCCGCCCTGCTGGCCGCCCTGCTGCCGCAGCGCCAGGCCGGCATCACGGCACCGCGCGTGCGCTGGGATGCGCCGCTGCCCGCCGCCCGCAAGCGCTGACCGGGCTTCACGCTTTCACTCCAACCCCACCCTCAAGACAGGACCATCGATGGATACCACCACCAACAACACCACGCCGGCCACGCCCAATATCGTCTGGGACGACAGCCAGATGCAGACCAGCTACGCCAATGTCTGCAATGTGCTGGGCACCCGCGAGGAAATCATGCTGCTGTTCGGAGCCAACCAGGCCTGGCAGACCCAGCTGGCCGAGGTCAAGGTCGCCCTCTCCAACCGCATCGTGCTGAACCCCTATGCCGCCAAGCGCCTGATGACCCTGCTGGAGCTGGGCCTGCGCGAATACGAGAGCCGCTACGGCGAACTGAAGCTCTGAGCCCTGCCCCGACCGTTCCGACCCCGCCCCCGTTCCCATGCTGAGTGCCGCCACCCCGCTGCCCGCCACCCTGTGGCAGGCCCTGCTCGATGCCGATCCGCTGCGCGATGGCGCCGCCTTCCATGGCGCCTGGCTGCAGGCCATGGTGCAGGGCCTGGCCGCCGGCGGCGCCAGCGTGGCCGAGGCGGTGCTGGTGCTGGACGGCCGCCACCTCGGGCCGCAGGGTCAGCCCGGCGAACTGCGCCCGGCCGCGGCCTGGCCGCTGCAGCAGCCCTGCTCGCCGGCGCTGGCAACCCTGTGCGAGGAGGCGCTGGCGCAGCGCGGCCCGCTGCAGCGCGCGCTGGCCGGCGGCAGCGCGCTGCTGGCCCTGCCCCTGCTGCAGCACCAGCAGTTGCAGGGCGTGGTCGGCGTGCAGTTCCTCGGCGCCCAGGTGCCGCGCCAGGCGCTGGACTGGCTGCGCTGGGGCCTGGGCTGGCTGCTCGGCGGCAACGGCCGCGGCGAGGAGGATGCGCTGCGCGAGCGCATGCTGCTGGCACTGGAGCTGATGACCGCGGTGATCGCCGAGCCCGACTGGCGCGCCGCCTGCAATCTGGCGGTCACCGAAACCGCGCACCGACTCGGCTGCGACCGCGTCTCGCTGGGCCTGGCCAAGGGCGGCCGGCTGCGCCTGCAGGCCCTGTCCAACGCGGCCGATTTCTCGGCCCGGCTGGACCTGGCCCAGGCGCTGGAGGCGGCGATGGACGAGGCCAGCGACCAGGGGCTGGCGCTGGCGGTGCAGGACGGCGCGCCGGCGCCCGGGCAGGACGGCGGCGCGGTGCTGCGCGAGCAACTGGCACTGACGCGCGGCTTCGGCACCGGCAGCGCGCTCTCGGTGCCCTTCATGCTGGATGAGCGGCGCCACGGCGTGATGCTGTTCGAATGGCCGGCCGGTGCCGCGATGCCGGCGCTGGCGCAGCAGATGGCGCTGGGCCTGCCACCCCTGCTGGGCCGGCTGCTGCTGGACAAGCGCCATGCGCAGCGCGCCTGGCCGCTGCGTCTGCGCGACGCGCTGGCCGAGCAGGCCGCCAAGCTGTTCGGCCCGCGCCATGCGCTGCGCAAGCTGCTGCTGCTCGGGCTCGCCGGCCTGGCCGCCTGCCTCGCGACCGCCACCGGCCCCTACCGCATCGCCGCCAACGCGGCGCTGGAGGGCGGGGTGCGGCGCGTCGTCGCCGCGCCCTTCGACGGCTTCGTCGCCAGCTCGCTGGTGCGCGCCGGCCAGGTGGTCCGGCAGGGCGAGCTGCTCGCGACCCTGGACGACCGCGACCTGCGCCTGGAGAGCGAGAAATGGGCCAGCCAGCAGACCCAGTACGCCAAGCAGGCGCAGGAGGCGCAGGCCCAGCACAGCCTGGCGCAGATCCAGATCTCGCTGGCGCAGATCCGCCAGGCCGCCTCGCAGCGCCGCCTCTCGGAGGCGATGCTGGCGCGCAGCGCGATCCGCGCGCCGCTGGATGGGCTGGTCGTCAGCGGCGACCTGTCGCAGAGCCTGGGCGCGGCGCTGAAGAAGGGCCAGACCCTGTTCGAGATCTCGCCGCTGGATTCCTACCGCCTGATCCTGCAGGTCGACGAGACCGACATCGATGCGATCGCGATCGGGCAGCGCGGCCAGCTGATGCTGACCGCCCTGCCCGGCGAGAGCTTCGCCTTCACCGTCCGGCTGCTGACGCCGGTGGCGCAGGCGCGCGACGGCCGCAACCAGTTCCGCGTCGAGGCCCAGCTGGAGCCCTCGGCCGCGCGCCAGGCGCTGTTGCGCCCGGGCATGGAGGGCATCGCCAAGGTCGAGATGGGCGAGCGCCGCCTGGTCTGGATCTGGACCCACCGCATGGGCGACTGGCTGCGTCTGCAGGCCTGGCAATGGCTGGGGCTGTGAGGACCGACCGATGAGCTCCGCCCTGTTCTCCTCCTCCTGGTACCGCGTCGAGCAGATGCGCCCGGCGCTGCGCGGCCAGGCGCGCCTGGTGCGCCACACCTACCGCGGCCAGCGCTGGCATGTGCTGCAGGACCTGGCCAGCGGCCGCTTCCTGCGCCTGAACGAGCAGGCCTGGCGCATCGTCGCGCTGCTGGATGGCCGGCGCACGCTGGCCGAGGTCTGGGAACAGGCCTGCCTGCACCTGGGCGATGCGGCGCCGACCCAGGACGAGATCCTGCAGTTGCTGACCCAGCTGCACCAGGCCAATGTGCTGCTGAGCGACCGCCGCCCCGACCTGGACGACCTGGAGCAGCGCCGTCGCAAGCTCGGCTGGGCGCGCCTCAAGCAGTACCTGGGCAACCCGCTCTCGCTCAAGCTGCCGCTGCTGGACCCGGACCGGCTGCTCGGCGTACTGGCGCGCCTGATGCCGCGCGCCCTGCTGCCCTGGCTGGGCCTGGCCTGGCTGGCCCTGGTCGGCTCCGGCCTGGTCGGCGCGGCGATGCATTGGCAGGAGCTCAGCGCCGACATCACCTCGCGCGTCTTCACCGCGCAGAACATGCTGCTGCTGGCGCTGGCCTTCCCGGTGCTGAAGGCGATCCACGAGCTGGGCCATGGTCTGGCGCTGAAACTGCTGGGCCTGAGCTGCCACGAGATGGGGCTGATGTTCCTGGTCGCGGTGCCGGTGCCCTATGTGGACGCCAGCCAGGCCAGCGCGCTGAAGAGCAAGTACCAGCGCATGCTGGTGGGCCTGGCCGGCATGATGGCCGAGCTGGCGGTGGCCTCGCTGGCGCTGTGGCTGTGGGTGCTGGTCGCGCCGGGCGTCGGCAAGGCCTTCCTGCATCAGGTGCTGATCGCCGCCGGCGTCAGCACCGTGATCTTCAATGCCAACCCCTTGCTGCGCTTCGACGGCTACTACGTGCTGGCCGACTGGCTGGAGATCCCGAATCTGGCGCAGAAGTCCAACCAGTACCTGGGCCACCTGATCAACCGCCATCTGTTCCGCGTGCGCGAGGGCCTGCAGGCGCCGCCGCTGACGCCGCGCGAGGCGCCCTGGCTGCTGGTCTACTGCATCGCCTCCTTCGGCTATCGCATGCTGGTCGCGGTGGGCATCGTGCTGCTGGTGGCGCCGCGCTTCTTCTTCGTCGGCGTGCTGCTGGCCCTGTGGTCGGCCTGGGGCACGCTGGGCAGCCCGCTGCTCAAGCAGCTGAAGTACCTGGCCCTCAGCCCGGTGCTGCAGGGCCGGCGCGCGCTGGCCTGGAGCCTGAGTATGGCTTTCGCCGGCGCGGCCGCGGCTTTCATCGCGCTGGTGCCGCTGCCCTCCTGGACCAATGCCGAGGGCGTGATCTGGATGCCCGAGGCCTCGCGGGTGCGTGCCGCCCATGCCTGCTTCGGCACCCGGGTGCTGGTCACGCCGGGCCTGCCGGTGCGCGCCGGCACGCCGCTGCTGGGCTGCAGCGATCCCGAGCTGGACGCGCAGCAGGCCCAGGCCGAGGCCAAGAGCGCCGAGCTGGCCTCGCGCCTGCAGCATGCGCAATCGGTCGACCGCGTCCAGGCGCAGGTGGTCGAGGCCGAGCTGCGCCATGCGCGCCAGCGCCTGGCCGACCTGGAGCAGCGCCGCGCCCAGCTCAGCATCGCGAGCCCGGTCGACGGCATCTTCGTGATGCCCTCGCCGCAGGACTTCCCGGGCCGCTTCGCCGAGCGCGGCGACCACCTGGCCTATGTGCTGGAGCCGCGCCACTACAGCCTGCTGACCGTGGTCGGACAGGGCGAGGTGGACCGGGTGCGCAGCCACACCGAGCGGGTCGAGCTGCGCAGCGTCGACAACATCGACCAGCTGCTCGCCGCGCGGCTGGAGCGCGAGGTGCCGGCCGCCACCACCCAGCTGCCCAGCCTGGCGCTGGCGCTGCAGGGCGGCGGCAAGATCGGCCTGGACCCGAGCGCCGCGCGCCAGGAGCCGCAGGCGCTGGACAGCCTGTTCCATTTCGAGCTGCGCCTGCTCGGCGAGGTCCTGCCCAAGGCGGTCGGTCAGCGCGTCTATGTGCGCTTCGTGCATGAACCCGAGCCGCTGGCCCGGCAGTGGTACCGCCCGCTGCGCCAGCTGTTCCTGAAGACCTTCGCGAGCTGAGATGGGCCACTCCTCCTCTTCCTCCTCCTTTGCGCTGCGCTTCCGGGCCGACCCCTATGCCCAGCGGCGCGACTGGACCGAGCTGCCCTGGCTGGACCAGGCGCTGGACTGGTGCGCGCGCCGTCTGCTGCGCCGCGACACCTTGAGCCAGGCCGCGTTGAACCGCTTCGTGCGCCAGGTGCGGCATGCCGAGGCCGCGCTGCAGGGCCGCGACGCGGCCGCGCTGCGCGACGAGGCACAGGCGCTGCGCCGCGCGCTCGGCCGCCAGGGCTTCGAGCCTGCGCTGTGCGCGCGCGCCTTCGCGCTGATCCGGCGGCACTCGCACGAGCGGCTCGGGCTGGCGCATTTCGACACCCAGCTCAAGGGCGCCTATGTGATGCTGAGCGCGCGCGTGCTGGAGATGGACACCGGCGAGGGCAAGACCCTGACCGCCAGCCTGGCCGCCGCGGCCGCGGCGCTAGCCGGCCTGGCCGTGCATGTGGTCACCGTCAACGACTACCTGGCCGCGCGCGACGCCGACAAGCTGCGCCCGCTCTACGAGGCGCTGGGCCTGACGGTCGCGGTGGTGCTGGAGGGCGACGACGAGGCGACGCGGCGCCAGCGCTACCGCGCCGACATCGTCTACTGCAGCAACAAGACCGTGGTGTTCGACTACCTGCGCGACCGCCAGCGCCTGGCCGAGCGCATGCAGCCGCTGCCGATGGCGTTGGACCTGCTGCTGCAGCAGGGCCCGGTATCCGGCACCACCCTGCGCGGCCTGCATTTCGCGATCGTCGACGAGGCCGACAGCGTCTTCATCGACGAGGCGCGCACGCCGCTGATCCTGTCGGCCCAGCGCGGCGACGAGGCCGCCGAGGACTACTACCGCCAGGCGATCGCGCTGGCGCGCCGCATGGACCTGGACCAGGACGCGACCCTGGGCCGCCAGGACGCCGCCATCACGCTGACCGCCGCCGGCCGCGCCAAGCTGCAGCGCTGGACGCAAGACCTGCCCCCGGTCTGGCATGCGCGGCTGCGCAGCGAGGAGACCCTGGTGCAGGCGCTGGGTGCGCTGCACCGCTACCGGCGCGACGAGCATTACATCGTCGCCGACGGCAAGGTGCAGATCGTCGACGAGAACACCGGCCGCGTGATGGCCGACCGCAGTTGGGAGCGCGGCCTGCACCAGATGATCGAGGCCAAGGAGGGCGTGGCCCTGTCGGCCGGCCGCGAGACCCTGGCGCGCATCAGCTACCAGCTGTTCTTCCGCCGCTACCTGCGCCTGGCCGGCATGAGCGGCACGGTGCGCGAGGTGGCGCCCGAGGTGGCGCGGGTGTTCGGCCCCGGCATCACGCGGGTGGCGCCGCGCCGGCCGACGCGTCGGCGCGCGCTGGGCGAGCGCCTGCTGCCGGACCAGGCGGCCAAGTGGCAGGCCGTCGCAGCCGCGGTGCGCTCGCGGCGCGACGCCGGCCAGCCGGTGCTGGTCGGCACGCGCTCGATCGCGGCCTCCGAGGCCTTGAGCGCGGTGCTGACGACCGCCGGCATCGAGCATGTGGTGCTGAACGCCAAGCAGGATGCCGACGAGGCCGCGATCGTCGAGGCCGCCGGCGCGCCGGGCCGGGTCACGATTGCGACCAATATGGCCGGCCGCGGCACCGACATCCCGCTCGACGAGATCGCGCGCAACGCCGGCGGCCTGCATGTGCTGCTGACCGAGCGACACGACAACGCCCGCGTCGACCGCCAGCTGATCGGCCGCTGCGCCCGCCAGGGCGACCCCGGCAGCTGGGAGGCCCTGCTGAGCCTGGACGACGAACTGCTGCGCGATACCCGCCCGGCCCTCTTGCGCCTGCTGAAGGCGCGCCTGTCCGGCCCGACCGGCCAGCGCCTGGGCCTGTGGCTGTACCGGCGCGCCCAGCGCCGCACCGAGGCCGCCCATGCGCGCACCCGACAAGGCCTGCTGAAAAGCGACTTCCAGACCCGGCAGTCGCTGTCCTTCAGCGGGCAGATGGAATGAACCCACGCCAGAACCGAACGATGCAAGCCGAACGTCCGCTCCCTTCCCCGACCCTGCCGCGCCGTGCCGCCGGGCTCTGCCTCGGCCTGCTGCTGGCCGGCAGCGCCGCCGCCCAGGCCGGCTTCGACACCATCTGCCTGGTCGAACCCTCGCTGGAGGTCAATGTCGGCACGCCGGTCGACGGCGTGCTGGAGGCGGTGCATGCCGACCGTGGCGATACGGTGCAGGCCGGCCAGGTGCTGGCGCGGCTGTTCTCCGGCGTCGAGCAGGCGGCGGTCGAGCTGCAGGGCGCCAAGGCCGAGTTCGGCGCGCGCAAGCGCGACCGCAACGAGGAGCTGCATCGCAAGCAGCTGATCTCCCAGCATGAGCTCGACGAGCTCAGCACCGAGCAGCGCATGGCCGAGCTGGAGCTCAAGGAGCGCCAGGAGCAGCTGAAGCTGCGCGCGGTCAGCAGCCCGATCAACGGCGTCGTGGTGGACCGCTTCCGCCATCGCGGCGACCTGGTCAAGCAGGAGCGCATCTTCCGCATCGCGCAGCTCGACCCGCTGCATGTCGAGACCGTGGTGCCGGCCGCGCGTTTCGGCCGCATCGCGGTGGGCCAGGTCTACGAGGTCCAGCTGCAGCTGGCGGGCGGCCGCCAGCGCGCGCGGGTCAGCCAGGTGGACCGCGTGATCGACGCGGCCAGCGGCACCTTCCGCGTGCGCCTGCAGCTGGCCAATCCGCAGCAGAGCATCCCGCCCGGGCAGCGCTGCCAGGTGAATTTCGGCGCGGCGCGCGGCTGAGGCGCGCCCTTCTCCAGACATCACGACAAGCACCATGACATACAAGAACCGACAAGAGGGATGGCGGCGCACGCCGATCGCCTGCGCGCTGCTGGCGCTGGCACCGCTGGCCGCCCAGGCCGACCAGGCGCAGCAGGACCCGCGCCGCGACGCCGGCGCGATCGCCGAGAGCCTGCGCCGCGCCGACGCGCAGCCGGCCCTGCCGCGCCCGGCCGCCAAGACCGTGATCCGCGCCAGCCAGCCGCGCGCCCAGACCGCGCCGCAGGGGCTGCGCCTGTCGCTGGGCGGGCTGCGCCTGGAGGGCGATGTCGACATCAAGCCGGAGGCGCTGGACAAGGTGCTGGCGCCCTGGGCCGGCCGCGAGCTGAGCTTCAGCGAATACGAGGAGGCGGTGCATGCGCTGGCGGCCTTCCTGCGCGACAACGGCCACCCGCAGGCCGAGGTGCGGATCTCGCGCGCCCAGGTGCGCGACCAGCAGATCGCGATCGCGATCCAGGGTCTGAACCAGCCCGCGCCGACCCAGCTGGCCCAGGCCGAGCCGCCGGCACCGCCGCCGCAGCTGGAGCCGCGCGTGTTCATCAAGCGCTTCAAGGTCGAGGGCGCGACCCTGGCCAGCGCGGCCGAGCTGGAGTCGAGCCTGGCGCCCTTCTCCGAGCGCTCGCTGAGCCTGAAGGAGCTGGACCTGGCGGCCAATGCCGTGGCCACCCTGCTTCAGGACAAGGGCTACGGCCTGGCCCAGGCCTATCTGCCGCCGCAGCGCATCGATGGCGGCGAGGTCACGATCGCGGTCCAGCAGGGCCAGGTCGATGCCGAGCAGGGCCTGCGCGTGACCGGAGCCGGCGAACGCATCAAGCCCGAGCTGGTCGAGCGCCTGCTGGCCGGCGCGGTGCCGGCCGGCCAGCCGCTGCACACCGGCGATCTGGACGCCGCGCTGCGCGTGGTCGGCGAAACCCCGGGCGTGAAGAACGTACGCGCGACCCTGGCCGCCGGCGCACAGCCCGGCAGCACGCGGGTGACGGCCGAGGTCGAGGAGACCCGCCTGCTCAGCGGCGCATTCTGGGTCGACAACCATGGCAGCCGCTACATCGGCGAGCAGCGCCAGAGCGCGCTGCTGCAGCTCAACAGCCCCAGCGGCCATGGCGAACAGTACAGCCTGAACCTGAGCCGCTCGCGCGACATGGACAGCTTCAAGCTGGCCGGCCAGGCCCAGCTGGGCGAGCGCGGCCTCAAGCTCGGCGCCGCCTGGTCCGAGATGCGCATGGACCTGGGCGCCGAGGTCGCGGCGCTGGACCTGAACAGCCGCAGCAGCGTGTTCTCGCTCTACGGCAGCCTGCCGCTGCAGCGCGGCGCGCGGCGCAACAGCACCCTGTCGGCAAACCTCGACGTCAAGGCCCTGGCCAACAGCTTCTTCGGCTCGGCCGAGCAGAAGCGCCGCGTCACGGTGGCCAGCGTGACCGGCCAGGGCGACTGGCTGGACCGCTTCGGTGGCCAGATCGCCTGGGCCCTGACCGGCAGCGCCGGCCATGTCGACCTCGGTGCCAGCCCCGAGCTGGAGGCGATGGACCGGCTGACCGCGAAGACCGCCGGCGGCTTCGGCAAGCTGAATGCCTCGATCAGCCGGCTTGCGCCGGTGCCGGGCCTGCCGGGCCTGGCCTTCTACGGGAGTTTCAGCACCCAGCTGGCCGGCCAGAACCTGGACGGCGGCGAGAAGTTCCAGCTCGGCGGCCCCACCGGCGTGCGCGCCTACCCGGTCGGCGAGGGCCTCGGCGACGAGGGCTGGATCGCTACCGGCGAGCTGCGCTGGACCCAGGCGCTGGCGCCGCTGGAAAGCCAGCTGCAGCTGTTCGCCTTCTATGACGTCGGTGCGCTGCGTCAGTACAAGAGTCCGTGGAACCAGGCCCTGCCGCCGGGCAGCCCGAACCGCTACCACCTGCAGGGCATGGGCATCGGCGCCCAGCTGGCGCATCAGCGCCTGGGCAGCGTGAAGCTGGTGATGGCCACCAAGGCCGGCGTCAACCCCAACCCGGTGGCCGGCAGCGGCGACAGCGATGGCCAGGCCCGCGGCGGCCGCATCTGGGTGATCGGGAACATCGCGTTCTGAACGGGCGCCTCGTGGAGCAAGCAACAATGAATCAGAACCTCTCCAAGCAAGATCGTGCCATGCCCTGCGCCGCGCGCGCGCTGTCGCTCGCGGTGGCCCTGGCCTTCCAGCCGGCCCTGGCGGCCCCGCCGGCCGTGGCCCCCCACACCCTGCCCGGCGGCGCCCAGGTGGCGGCCGGCCAGGCCAGCATCAGCCAGCAGGGCGCCCACCTGCTGGTGCAGCAGCAAAGCCAGAAGCTGATCACCAACTGGCAGAGCTTCAACATCGGCAGCGGCGCCAGCGTGCAGTTCCTGCAGCCCAATGCGCAGGCGGTAGCGCTGAACCGCGTCGTCGCCGGCGACGCCTCGCAGATCCTCGGCCAGCTGCGCGGCAACGGCCAGGTCTTCCTGGTTAACCCGCAGGGCGTGGTGTTCGGCCAGGGCGCGCGCGTCGATGTCGGCGGCCTGGTAGTGTCCTCGCTGGGCATCAAGGACCAGGATTTCCTGAACGGCCAGTACCGCTTCGGCGCTGAGGGCGCGGCCGGCGGCATCGCCAATGCCGGCCAGTTGAACGGCCGCTTCGTCGTGCTGGTGGCACCGACCCTGGACAACAGCGGCCGGATCCAGGCCGCGGACGGCGGCCAGGCGGCCCTGCTGGCCGGCGGCGGCGCGCGCCTGCAGCTGGATGCCGGCGGCCTGGTTTCGGTGCAGCTGGATGCGGCGGCCACCGAGGCCACGATCCGCAACAGCGGCGCGCTGATCGCCGACGGCGGCCGCGTGCTGCTGAGCGCGCAGTCGGCGGCGCCGGGCCTGGCCGCGGCGATCAACCAGAGCGGCACGGTGCGCGCCAGCAGCCTGGCCGAACGCCAGGGCGAGATCTGGCTGGACGGCGGCCGCGGCAGCGTCGAGCTCGCGGGCCAGACCCTGGCCCAGGGCCAGGCCGGCGGCCTGGCCGGCGGCAAGATCGTCGCCACCGCCGACACCTTGAAGGTCAGCGGCAGGGTCGATGCCTCGGGCGCGGCCGGCGGCGGCACGCTGCTGCTGGGCGGCGGCGTGCAGGGCAAGGACGCCTCGGTGCGCGAGGCGCGCAGCGTGGCACTGGAGGCCGGCAGCCGGGTCGCGGCCGACGGCGGCAGCGGCCGCGGCGGCACGGTCGTGGCCTGGTCGGGCGAACACACCCGCACCCGCGGCGAGCTCAGCGCCCAAGGCGGCGCCGGCGGCGGCTTCATCGAGACCTCCAGCCGCGGCCGCATGGACGTGGGCGGCCGGGTCGTCACCGGCGCCGGCGGCACCTGGCTGACCGACCCGACCGACTTCGTGCTGGACAGCAGCAACAAGGCCACCTACGAGGGCTATCTGAACACCGGCGGCACGGTCAACATCGACGCCGACAACAGCATCACGATCAACGACGACCTGGCCAAGACCTCGGGCCCGGACGCCACGCTGAACTTCCGCAGCAACGGCAACATCACGCAGGCGGCCGGCAAGTCGATCTCCTCGCAGTCCGGCCTGCTGAACATCAGCTTCTGGGGCAGTCTGGCGAGCGAAACCAACTATGTGGGCGGCAACGTGCTGCTGGGCGGCTCGCTCTCCAGCAATGGCGGCAGCGTCAACTTCTACAAGCCCACCACCCTGGCCAGCGCGGCCCCGGTCTCGACCAAGCTGCTGGGCATCAGCGCCGGCACGGCCGGCGCCATCGTGTTCCACCGCGACGTCAAGCTGGCCTCGCCGACCCTGGCGGTCAGCCTGAGCAGCCAGGGTGCGCAGAGCGGCTCCACCTATGTGGGCGCCGGTGGCGCGATCGAGTTCAAGGGCAAGATCGAATCCGGCGTGGTCGGCGCGATCGGCACGATGGTGCCGCAAGGCCTGACCCTGGACAGCACCGGCACCGTGCCCGGCGCCATCACCCTGCGCGACAGCGTCGGCAGCGTGGCCAACCCGCTGGCCCGCCTGACCCTGACCGGCCCGATGCAGATCGCGCTGGAGGCCGCCGAGATCAATCTGCGCGCCACCTCGGGCGATGTGCTGACCGCCTCCTCCACCCTGGGCACGCCGACCCTGGTGCTGGGCGCCGCCCACACCGACATCCGCGTCACCGGCGGCACGGTCAACGGCGTCACCGGCTATGCCGACTACAAGCAGGAGACCTTCAATATCGGCGTCAAGGATGCGACGGCACGCAGCCTCACCATCACCGCCGATCGCTCGATCAAGCTGAAGAACAGCCGGATCGACGGCGTGACGAATGCCGGCGGCAACAAGCTGGATGTGCGCCTGAACGCCTACAACGCTGACGCGGCCGGCGGCGGCGCGATCCACCTGAACAATGCGCAGATCCGCTCCAACGGCGGCCTGGTCGCGCTGGGCGGCAGCGGCACGGCCGCGGCCGGCGCGGCGGTGGGCACGGCGGCCGATCCGGACGGCAACACCGACGGCATCCAGATCTTCAACAGCCAGATCGCCACGACCGGCGGCGCGCTGAGCCTCGCCGCACGCGCGCCGGACTCGCTGGCCGCGGGCGCCGGCATCCATGTGTTCGGCCTCTCCACCCTGGACAGCGGCAGCGGCGACCTGAGCCTGAGCGCCGCGGTCAAGAACGCCTCCAGCGCCGGCAACAAGGACGCGGTGGTGATCGGCGAGGGCAGCTCCTCCCAGGTCTCGCTGCTGGCCTCGGGCGCCGGCCGCATCAGCATCCAGGGCGATGCCAGCTTCGTCGGCAACGTCACCTCGGGCTCGCGCTACAACGGCGTGATCGTCTCGCAGGGCGCGCTGGTGCAGACCGATGCCGGCAAGATCACGGTGCAGGGCAAGGGCGGCGGCGGCAACGACTTCGTGTCCGACCAGAATCATGGCGTGCGCCTGGACACGGCCAAGACCCGCCTGCTGTCGAACAGCGGCGACATCACGATCGGCGGCGTCAGCGGCGGCAAGGTCGGCTCGGTCGGCATCTTCAGCGCCGGCAACGAGATCTACCTGGGCCGCATGGGCGCCGGCAGCAACACCGGCCACATCGAGCTGGTCGCGGACAGCATGTTCCTGACCAACAGCTCGGCCACCCGACTGCAGGCCGCCAGCGGCGGCGAGCTGCGCCTGCGCAGCTGGAGCGACAACCGCAACATCAGCCTCGGCGCCACCGACCTCAATGACGTGAACGGCGCGCTGGCGCTGGGCAGCACCTGGTTCAGCGGCGCCAATGCGGTGTTCCAGCCGGGCTTCGCCAACCTCACGATCGGCGAGGCCGGCATGACGCCGGTGGCGAGCCGCGGCCAGCTCAGCGTGGACGGCGCCACCACGGTGCGCGACCACCTGAACCTGGCGATGCAGGGCGCCGGCGGCAAGGTGCAGCTGAATGCCGCGCTGACCGTGCAGGGCACGGGCGCCTCGGGCACCGAGCGCACGCTGTCGCTGCGCGTGGCCGACGGCGCGCGCAGCGGCGAGACCGGCCTGCTGACCGTGGACAAGCTGCACCTGATCGGCGCCGGCGAGTTCAAGCTGATCGCGCCCAACCTGATCAACACCGTGGCCGGCACCGGCCTGAACGGCGCCGTGACCCTGAAGAACGCCCAGGCCCTGCTGGTCGGCGCCGTCGGCTCCACCAGCCGCGGCGTGGCCAGCGGCCCGGCCCAGGGCCTGTCCACCACGGCCGGTCAGGACATCACCCTGTCCACCAGCGCCGGCAACCTGCGCCTGGAACGCAATATCGAGGCCGGCAGCGGCGCGGTGAGCCTCACCGCCCAGGCCGGTTCGGTGCTGGAGAGTGGCAGCGCCATCGTCCGGGCGGACCGCCTGGCCGTGGCCTCGCAGACCAGCTCTTCCCTGCTGAATGCCAACGAGGTGCGCGGCCTGGCCGCCCAGCTCAGCGGCACCGAGGCGAACTTGAGCCTGCGCAGCACCGGCGCGCTCAACATCGAGAGCGTGGCCGGCCTGAATGGCGTGATCGTGCCGGGCACCCTGTGGCTGCAGGCCGAGGGCGGCGCGCTGACCCAGAGCCAGGCGGTGGCCGCGCGCAGCGCGGCGCTGCAGGCGGCCGGCGACATCGTGCTGACCCAGCGCAACGCCGCCGGCGCGGCCAACCGCATCGGCACCCTGGCCGCGCGCACCGGCAACGGCGAGCTCAAGTTGCTCAATGCCATCGGCATGACCGTGGGCGCGGCCGGCACGGCCGACGCCGGCGCCACCCTGGCCGGCATCGACGTGGGCCAGCGCGGCGTGCGCGTCGAGGCCGGCAGCGGCAACCTGGTGCTGGCCAACAGCATCAAGGCCGGCGCCAACGCCACGGTCAGCCTGCAGGCCAGCCAGGGCGCGATCAACCAGCTCGGCAGCGCCGGCGCCACCGAGGGCCGTGCGCCCATCATCACGGCCGGCGCGCTGCTGCTCTCGGCCGCCGACAGCTCCGCGCTGATGAACGAGAACGAGGTCGGCCGCCTGGCCGCCGAGGTCGGCGGCAGCGCCAAGGACCTGAGTTTCGTCGGCCGCCACGGCGTGGTGTTCGACGCGGTCAGCGACATCGAGGGCCGCACCCTGCGCGGCCTGGCCATCAGCGGCAAGGCCTGGGTCGAGGCCCGCGAAGGCGACATCCGCCAGACCGAGGCGGTCAAGGTCGATGCGCTGGGCCTGAAGGCCAGCGGCGAGATCGCACTGGCGCTGAACCAGGGCGGCAGCGCCGCCAACCAGATCGCCAATCTGGCGGCGCGCGCCGGCACCGGCAACATCCACGTGGTGTCGCGCGGCGGGATGCAGGTCAGCGCGGTCGGCACCGCGGCCAGCCAGGCCGTCCACGGCCAGGCCCTGGTCGGCGTGGCCAGCAATGACCGCGACATCACCCTGCGCAGCACGCAGGGCGAGCTGGCGCTGGGCCAGTCGGTCAGCGCCGGCAAGGCGGTGCTGAGCCTGGAGGCGGCGCAGGGCGTGCGCCAGCTGGGCGGCGCGATCCAGGCCGATGGCCTGCGCGTGCTGGCCGGCGGCGCGATCGATCTGCAGCAGGACCAGAACCGGGTGCGCGTGCTGGCCGCCAGCGGCCAGGGCCCGCTGGCCTACCGCGATGCCGACGGCCTGGAGATCGGCACCGTGACGGTGAGCCTGGGTCAGCAGGCCGGCCGCAGCGCCGGCCTGAACTCGGGCCAGGGTGAGCAACTGGTGCAGAGCGGCGGCGCCCTGCTGCTGAGCCAGGATGTGCAGGCCGGCGCGGGCCTGGTCAGCCTGGAAGCGGCCGATGGCGGCATCCGCCAGAGCGGCGGCAACCTGGCGGCCGACAAGCTGCGCCTGCTGGCCGGCGGCAAGGGCGATGTGGCGCTGCAGCAGGCGGGCAACCGCTTCGGCCAGGTCGCGGCCCGTGTGGCCGGCGGCAACCTGGCGCTGCAGACCCAGGGCCCGCTGAACGTCACCAGCCTGGCGCGTGGCCTGGGCGGCAACAGCGCCGAGCGCGGCCTCGACGGTCTGGATACCGCGGCCGGCAACGGCGCGCAGAGCCTGAAGAGCGGTGGCGCGCTGCAGCTGGCGCAGCAGCTGAAGGCCGGCCAGGGCAGCATCGCGCTGGACGTGGCCGACGGCGGCGTGCGCCAGAGCGTTGGCGCGGTCACGGCCGCGGCGCTGCGCATCAAGGCCGGCGGCGTGGGTGCGGTCGAACTGCAGCAGGCCGGCAACCAGGTCCAGCGCCTCGGCGCCGAGGTGGCCCAGGGC
This sequence comes from Roseateles sp. DAIF2, assembly GCF_015624425.1. Lineage (NCBI taxonomy): Bacteria > Pseudomonadati > Pseudomonadota > Betaproteobacteria > Burkholderiales > Sphaerotilaceae > Roseateles > Roseateles sp. DAIF2. The sequence goes on from NZ_CP049919.1 coordinate 4,192,890, forward strand.
ACGCTGGCCTACAACAATGCCGGCGCCCTGACCCTGGAAGCCCTCGGCACCCGCGACCGCGAGCAGCTGATCCGCGCCGGCGGCGCCATCACTCTGAGCGACAGCCTGCGAGCCGGTGCCGCCACCGTCAGCCTGGAGGCCAAGGGCGGCATCCAGCAGAGCGGCGGCATCCTGGACGCCGACGCGCTGCGCCTGCTGGCCGGCGGCGATGTGAGCCTGCAGCGCCAGGGCAACCGCATCGGCCAGGTGGCCGCACAGCTGAGCGAGGGCGGCCTGGCCCTGCACAGCGAAGCCGCGCTGACACTCGGCAGTGTGCGGCGCGAGCGGGGCGGTGAGGACAAGCACCGCACGCTGGCCGGCATCGACACCGGCACGCGTCAGCAGACTCTGTCCAGCGCCGGTGCGATCACCCTGGCGGCCGACGTCAAGGGCGGCCAGATCGGCATGGTCTCGGCGCAGGGCGGTATCCGTCAGACCGCCGGCAGCCTGCAAGCCGCGGCGCTGGAGGCGCGTAGCGCCGGCAGCGTGGCCGAGGTGACGCTGCGCCAGGCGGGCAACCGCATCGAGCGCTTCGCCGCGCAGAGCGCGGGCGGCGTCGCGCTGGAGAACCAGGGCAGCCTGGTGATCGGCCAGGTCGGCGCCAGCCGCGGCATCACGGCTGGCGGCGCGGTCTTCGTGCGCGCCAGCGCCGACCTGAGCCTGCAGGAGGGCGGCAAGGTCAGCAGCGCCTCGAGCTCGCGTCAGGCCGTGGTGCTGGCGGCCGGCCAGGCCTTCCGCAACCAGGCCGGCGCGGACGCGGTCGCGGCCCCGTCCGGCCGCTGGCTGATCTACGACGACAACCCCTTCCTGGACCTGTCGCGCCTGGGAGGCCTGAAGCTGGGCTTCCTGCAGACCGGCACCGTCTACGCGGCCCTGCCGCCGGATCGGGTGCAGCAGCAAGGGTCCGGCTACATCACGACCGGCGTGCCGCCGGTGCCCGAGCAGTTCGCCCGCCTGGTCGGCGGCGCGGCCGCGGCCGAGAACTCCGGCAACCTGGCCACCCATGCCCAGGGTTCGCGCGTGGCCCGCGCCGGCCTCAAGCCGGCCCTGTGGCAGCGCGATGCCGATGCCGGGCAACGCCAGCAACAGGGTGCCGCCGGGCTGAGCCTGGAGGGCGCGGACTGGGCCGTGGACCTGCGCCCCGGCGAGCGTTTCGTCAGCCCCTTGCAGGAGCTGCTGGGTGCGCCGGCCGAGGAGCAAGCCACGGTCGAGACCGAAGCCGCGCGCCTGGCCGATGGCGGCGCCCTGCCCGCCTGGCTGAGCTATGACGCCGGCAGCCGCCAGTTCGCCGGCTTGGTGCCGCCCGACCTGGCCAAACCGATCCGCGTGCGCGTGCTACTGCGCAGCGCGCCGGGCGCGGCGCCCAAAGCCTTCGAGCTGGACTTCGTGCCGAAGCAACAGTAACGGCTGCCTCGATCGACCGTTTGCGGAAAGGGCCTTCGGGCCCTTTCTTCATTCCTGCATCCTTGATTTATTCTCCGGGTCCGACAGGAAAGACCCACACGATGCTGCACCACATCGAGATCTACGTCAGCGACCTCGAACGCTCGATCGCCTTCTGGTCGCCGCTGATGGAACGCCTGCAGTACGAGTCCGAGCGCTGGTCGGGCGGGATCAACTGCGGACAGGGCCACACCTATCTGTGCTTTCTGCAGGCGCCGGCCGAGCATCTGGCGGCCGGCTATCACCGCAAGCGGGTGGGACTGAACCATCTCGCGTTCCACGCCGGCTCGCGCCAGCAGGTCGACGAGCTGGCCGCCTGGCTCAGGGCGGCCGGGCACCGGCTGCTGTACGAGGACCGCTATCCCCATGCCGGCGGCTCCGGGCATTACGCGCTGTTCTGCGAGGACCCGGATCGCATCAAGGTGGAAGTGGTGGCGCCGCACGAGGCCTGATCGGCGCCCCTCTCAGGCCGCGGCCAGCGGCGCTTGATTTCCCGCATCCCAGCACCATCTTCGGAGCGGCCGCACCGCGGACCGCCGGGCGGCTCGAACGCCGGCCCGGCTAGCCCCTCTCCACCATCGATGCCCTCTTTCTCCGACCTCACCCTCACCACCCCTCGCCTGCTGCTGCGCCCGCTGCGCGACACCGATGCGCGCGCGTTGTTCGCGATCTTCTCGGACCCAGCGGTGATGCGCTACTGGAGCACACCGCCCTGGAGCGCGCTGGAGCAGGCGCAGGCCTCGATCGAACAGGATCGTCAGGCGATAGCCGCCGGCGAGGCGCTGCGGCTCGGCCTGGAGCGCCGCGAGGATCGCGCGCTGATCGGGACCTGCAGCCTGTTCTCGATCTCGATGCAATGCCGTCGCGCGGAGCTGGGCTACGGCATGGCGCGGCGCGCCTGGGGCCAGGCCTATATGCAGGAAGCGCTGCAGGCGCTGCTGGACTTCGGCTTTTCGGAAGCCCTGGGCCTCAAGCGCATCGAGGCCGACATCGACCCGCGCAACCAGGGTTCGGCGCGCACGCTGGAGCGGCTGGGCTTCGTGCAGGAGGGCCTGCTGCGCGAGCGCTGGATCGTCGGCGACGAGGTCTCGGACTCGGCCCTGTACGGGCTGCTGCGCCGCGACTGGCGGCCGCAGACCTGAGGTCAAGAAAAAGAAGACTCTTTGTTCATTGACTTGTGATACTCCTGGTGTGGTTTGGATGGCCCCTGCAAAGAGCCGGGTGGCGCCGGGACACGGGCATGCGCAATTGCTCCGTGCTCGGGCCTGAGGCTCGATCCTTCGCCAGGCACAAGCAGTCCTCAGGACTACTTGTGTCTGGGCTCAGTCCCCCGGGCCGCCTTGCGGTCCTCCTCCTTGACCTGCGCAATTGCGCATACCCGCATCCCGGCTTCTCCACCGCCAAGTGTTCGCGGAGAAAGCCCAACGCAGCGCCAAGCGGGAGGGTGGGCAGGCTTGATGCGGAGGTCAAGGAGGAGGCCGCGAAGCGGCCGGGGGATTGAGCCCGGGCACCAGAAGTCCGATGGACTTCTGGTGCCTGGCGAAAGCCAGGGCCGCAAGGCCCTGGCAGGTAGCAGCAGGCCTGCCCGCCCTCCTGCGCCCAGACCTTCACCATCACAGCGTCATCAATCAACGCGCAAAGAGTCAAAAAGAAAAGGGCCGTGAGGCCCTTTTCTGTTCGTGCTGCTTCCTGTCGGCTAGCCGCGACGCATCTTCAGGATACGCGGCAGCACCAGCACCAGGGCCACGATGATCAGGAGGCCCAGCGACATCGGGCGCTCCCAGAACACGCTCCATTGGCCGCCGCCGATCGACACCGCATTGCGCATCTGCGCCTCGGCCAGCGGGCCCAGGATCATGCCCACCACGACCGGCGCGGTCGGGAAGTCGAAGCGCCGCATCACCACGCCCAAGAGGCCGATCGCCAGCATCAGGTACAGGTCGAAGGCGCTCTGGCGCATGCCGTAGACGCCCACCGTCGCGAAGATCAGGATGCCCGCGTAGAGCTGCGCCTTCGGGATCTTCAGGAGCTTCACCCACAGGCCCACCAGCGGCAGGTTCAGCACCAAGAGCATCACATTGCCGATGTAGAGCGAGGCGATCAGCGCCCAGACCAGGGTCGACGAGGTCTGGAACAGCTGCGGACCGGCCTGGATGCCGTAGTTCTGCAGCGCGCTCAAGAGGATGGCCGCGGTCACCGAGGTCGGGATGCCCAGGGTCAGCAGCGGCACCAGGGTCGCGGTCACCGCCGAGTTGTTGGCCGCCTCGGGGCCGGCCACGCCTTCGATCGCGCCGGTGGTGCCGAACTCTTCCTTGTGCTTGGAGAGCTTGCGCTCGGTGGCATAGCTCAGGAAGGTCGGGATCTCGGAGCCGCCGGCCGGGATGGTGCCGAAGGGGAAGCCGATGAAGGTGCCGCGCAGCCAGGCCGGGATCGAGCGCTTCCACTCGCTCTTGCTCATGTGCACGCGGCTCATCTTGTTCAGGCTCTGCGCGCTGCGGCCCTCGTAGAGCGCCATGTAGAGCGTCTCGCCGACCGCGAACAGGCCCACCGCGACCAGCACGGTCTCGATGCCGTCCATGAACTCGGGGATGCCGGCGGTGTAGCGCACCTGGGCCGTGATCTGGTCCAGGCCGATCAGGCCCATCGCCAGGCCGATGAAGAGCGAGGTCAGGCCGCGCAGGGTGCTCTGCCCCAGCACCGCGCTGACGGTCGTGAAGGCCAGCAGCATCAGGCAGAAGTACTCCGGCGGGCCTAGGGTCACCGCGAAGTCGGCCAGCACCGGCGCGAACAGGGTCACGAGCACCGTCGCGATGGTGCCGGCCACGAAGGAGCCGATCGCCGCGGTGGCCAGCGCCGCACCGGCGCGGCCGCTCTTGGCCATCTTGAAGCCCTCCAGCGCCGTCACCATGGTGCCCGTCTCACCGGGGGTGTTCAGCAGGATGGAGGTGGTCGAGCCGCCGTACATCGCGCCGTAGTAGATGCCGGCGAAGAAGATCATCGACGCGGTCGGGTCGACCTGCGCGGTGATCGGCAGCAGCATCGCCACCGTCACCGCCGGGCCCAGGCCCGGCAGCACGCCGATGGCGGTGCCCAGGGCGCAGCCGACGAAGGCCCACAGCAGGTTGATCGGGGTGCCGGCGGTCGCGAAGCCACCCAGCAGTTGGGTCCAGAGATCGGTCATGGTCCTCTACCTCCCCTTGCTCAGATCCAGCCGCCGGCGCTGATCGCCGGCAGGTTCAGGCTCAGGAGCTTGTTGAACAGCCAGAACACCGGCGCGGCGATCATGATGCCGGTCGCCAGGTCCAGCAGCAGGGTCCTGGCCCCGCCACCCGGCTTGCCCTCGGCCATGCGCATGCCGCGCACGGCCAGCGCGAAGCACAGGGTGCAGGCCAGCACGAAGCCGATCACCGTGATCAGCGTGGCATTGACCAGCACCGCGGCCACCACCCAGGCGGCCGAACGCCAGTCGGCCCTGGCGGCGCCGGACGGCGCCTCCATCTGGCGGTAACCGCCGGTCCGGGCCTCCCAGATCAGCCAGGCGCCGCACAGCAGCAGCGCGACCGAGACCAGCCAGGGCAAGGCGTTCGGGCCGACGCCGGCGTAGCCCGCATCGGAGGGGATCGCCGTCGCGCCATAGGCCATCACCAGGCCGATGACCAGGGTGCCGGCACCGACCAGGGTCTGGTGCAGCACGGAGGGAATCGAGGAGGCAGGAGTGCTGGGCTCGGACATCGGCCGCTCCATTAGGTATGTGAGGCTCAAAAAAAGCCGGCTGTGGACGGCAGCCGGCTCGTGGACGCTGGGCGCCGGGGTCAGATCATGCCGGACTTGACCATGATCGCACGCAGGCCGGCGAATTCGCGGTCGACGAACTCGTCGAAGTCCTTGCCGGTCATCACGGCCGGGGTCCAGCCGTTCTTCTCCAGGGCCTCGGCCCAGGCCTTGCTCTTGGTGGCCTTGACGACCATCTCGGTCAGGGCCTTGCGCTGGTCGGCGCTGATGCCCGGGGGCGCGTAGACGCCGCGCCAGTTGCCGATCTCGACGTTGTAGCCCAGCTCCTTCATCGTCGGGATGTCCAGGCCCTTCAGGCGCTGCGACGAGGTGACGGCGATTGCGCGCATCTTGCCGCTTTCGATGTACTGCTGGAACTCGCTGTAGCCGCTGCCGCCGATCGTGACGTTGCCGCCCAGGATGGCCGCGGTGGCCTCGCCGCCGCCACGGAAGGGCACGTAGTTGATCTTGGCCGCGTCGACGCCGACCTCGCGCGCCAGCATCGCGGCGGCGATGTGCTCGGTGGCGCCGCGCGAACCGCCGCCCCACTTCACCGAGGCCGGGTCCTTCTTCATCATGTCGACCACGTCCTTCATGCTCTTCAGCGGCGAGTTGGCCGGCAGCACGAAGACGTTGTATTCGCTGGTCAGGCGCGCGATCGGCGTGGCCTGGGTCAGGCTCACCGGCGGCTTGCCGGTGATGATGCCGCCCAGCATCACCGCGCCCATCACCATCAGCGCATTCGGGTCGCCCTTGCTGGCATTGACGAACTGGGCCAGGCCGATCGCGCCGGCCGCGCCGCCCTTGTTCTCGAAGGTCACCGAACCGGCCACACCGGCGTCCTGCAGGGCCTTGCCCAGCGCGCGGCCGGTCGTGTCCCAGCCACCGCCCGGATTGGCGGGCACCATGATCTTCAGGTTGGCAGCGGCCTGCGCCGACAGGGGCAGCGCACCGACGGCGGCCAGCGCGGCCAGCGACTTCAGGAACTCGTCACGACGCATGATGCTTGTCTCCTAGGCTTATTGATTGATTAATGATCGGAACAACGGCGCCTATCGTCGTCGTTCTGGCTGTCAGTCGGCTGTCCGTGAACCTAGGGTAAACACGGCCCTCGTGCCCCGCCTATTTCAGGCCCTAGACTGCCGCCCCATGAACCTGCTCCTGGTGGAAGACGACCCCGCGATGCGGCTGAGCCTGACGCGCAGCTTCGAGCGCCGCGGCCTGAATGTACAGGCCGTCGGTGACGGCCCCGCGGCGCTGGAGCGCTGGCCGCAGGCGCGGCCCGATGTGGTGGTGCTGGACCTGTCGCTGCCCGGCCTGGACGGGCTGGAGGTGCTGGCGCGCGCGCGCGCCGCCGGGCTCAAGACCCCGGTGCTGATCCTGACCGCGCGCGGCACCGTCGGCGATCGCATCCTCGGCCTGAACGTCGGCGCCGACGACTATCTGCCCAAGCCCTTCGACCTGGACGAGCTGATGGCCCGCATCCAGGCCCTGGGCCGGCGCGCCGGCGTGGCGGCGCAAGGCCTGGATGCGCGCCTGGCCGCGCCACCGGCCGTCGACTTCTGCGGCATGCGGGTCGACGAGGACAGCGGCGCGATCTACTTCGAGGCCCAGGTGCTGGAGCTGGCGCCGCGCGAGGCCGCGCTGCTGCGCGCGCTGCTGGCGCGGCCCGGCCATGCGATCGCCAAGGAGCGCCTGTTCGAGCTGGTCTTCCCCGGCGAGCTGGAGGTGCAGCTGGAGGCGATCGAGGTGGTGGCCTACCGGCTGCGCAAGCGCATCGCCCACACCGGCGCGCAGCTGGTCACCCTGCGCGGCCTGGGCTATCTGCTGAAGAAGGCCGCCGCTTGAGCCGCCGGCCCAGCTCGTTGCGCCGGCGCCTGGCGCTGGGCATCCTGCTGCCGGTGGTGGCGGTGATTGCGTTCAACACCTGGAGCCTGTACCACCAGGCGCTGCGCGCGGCCGACACCGCCTACGACCGCACCCTGCTGGCCTCGGCCAAGTCGATCGGCGAGCTGCTGGAGGTGCGCCGCGACGGCGAGCGCGTCTACCTGCGCTCAACCGTGCTGTATTCGGCGCTGGAGCCCTTCGAGGCCGACAACCGCAGCCGCATCTTCTACAAGGTCAGCGGCTTCGACGGCGAGATGGTCTCGGGCTTCCCCGACCTGCCCGGCTGGCAGGGCAAGCTGCCCGACAAGAGCCCCTATGCGGCCCTGGTGGCCTTCTACGACGACCATTACCGCGACGAGCCGGTGCGCGTCGCGGTGCTGCTGCAGCCGGTCTCCAGCCAGGCCGGCCAGGGCATGGCGACGATCCAGGTGGCCGAGACCCTGGAGCTGCGCCACACGCTGGCGCGCCAGATCCTGATCGAGACCCTGTGGCGCCAGGCCCTGCTGATCCTGGTGATCGTGATCGTGGTGATGGTGGTGGTGCAGCGCGCCACCGGCCCGGTGCGGCGGCTCTCGGCCCAGTTGCGCGAGCGCCCCGAGGGCGACCTCTCGCCGGTCGACGCGCCGGACGCGCCGCGCGAATGGCGGCCGCTGGTCGAGGCCACCAACCAGGTGGTCGAGCGCCTGTCGCAGTTGCTGGAGCACCAGAAGCGCTTCGTGCGCGATGCCTCGCACCAGCTGAAGACGCCGCTGGCGGTGCTGAAGACCCAGGTGCAGAGCGCGCGCCAGGGCGATGTCGAGCCGATGCAGGCGCTGGCCGAGATCGACGTCACCGTCGCGCGCGCCACCCAGGTCGCGAACCAGATGCTGGCGCTGGCCAAGGTGGAGCAGCTGCGCCAGCAGGCCGATGTCAGCGAGGACGCCGCCGCGCTGCCGGTGCTGGACTGGGCCGAGGTGACGCGCGCGGTGGCACTGGACCTGGCGCCGCTGATCGCCGAGGCGCAGCTGGACTTCGACATCGAGACCGCGCCGGCGCCGATCCGCAGCCATGAATGGGCGCTGCGCGAGCTGACCCGCAACCTGATGCACAACGCGATCCAGCACACCGACCGGCGCCTGCAGATCCGGCTGCAGGTGGACGAACGGGTCGCGGTGCTGACCATCTCCGATTCCGGCCCGGGCCTGAGCGCGGCGCAGCGCGCGCGCCTGTTCCTGCCCTTCGCGGCCGGCCATCCGGGCGGCGGCTCGGGCCTGGGGCTGGCGATCTGCCACGGCATCGTGCAGTCGCTGTCCGGCAGCATCGAGCTGAACAACCGCAGCGACGACGGCCCCGGCCTGGACGCGCGCGTCGTGCTGCCGCTGGCCCGCCCGTAAAATTGCGGCCATGAAGCAGGACATGGTGTCGGCGGGCGGGGTTCGCCTGGACAAATGGCTATGGGCGGCGCGCTTCTACAAGACCCGCGCGCTGGCGGTCGACGAGATCGGCAAGGGCCGGGTGCAGGTCAACGGCCAGGACGCCAAGCCCTCGCGCGAGGTCCGGCTCGGCGACCTGCTGCGGCTGCGCCAGGGGCCGGTGGAGCGCGAGGTCAAGGTGCTGGGACTGTCCCATGTGCGCGGGCCGGCGCCGGTGGCCCAGGCCCTGTACGAGGAGACGCCCGAGAGCCGGGCCGCGCGCGAGCGCGCCGCCGAGGCCCGGCGCCTGGCGCCGGAACCGGCCCAGACCATCGCCGATGGCCGCCAGGGCCGGCCGACCAAGCAGGACCGGCGCCGGCTGGCAGAATGGGACCGCTGGTCGGCAGAAATCGAGTAATCCGCTACCCCGACGCGGGTTTTTCCGTAGCCGGATGCCAAAATCCCCCTCTTGAATTTCCGGACATCGCGCCCAACTGGGCGCGATTGCCTTTCTTCGCACCATGACGACAGACAACCAACCCACCCCGCAAGACGCCTCCGCCGACCCGGCCGCGCCGGCCGAGGCGCTCGCCCCCGAGGCCAAGATCGCCGAACTGGAAGGCCGCCTGGCCGAGATGTCGGACGCCTATCTGCGCGCCAAGGCCGAGGCCGAGAACATCCGCCGCCGCTCCGAGGAGGAGATGTCCAAGGCACGCAAATTCGCCGTCGAAGGCTTCGCCGAGGCGATGCTGCCGGTGATGGACAGCATGGAAGCCGCCATCGCCATGCCCGACGCCAAGGTTGAGGCGGTGCTGGAGGGCGTGCACGCCACGCGCCGCCAGCTGGCCGCCGCGCTGGAGCGCAACAAGGTGCTGGAGATCAACCCGGCCCAGGGCGCGAAGTTCGACCCGCACCAGCACCAGGCCATCAGCATGGTGCCGGCCGAGCAGGAGGCCAACAGCGTCGTGATGGTGCTGCAAAAGGGCTATCTGATCGCCGACCGCGTGCTGCGCCCGGCCCTGGTGACGGTGGCCGCGCCGAAGTAATTCACAGCCGCTGCCGCTTGAAAAGCAGCGACTTATCCACATATCGAAAACAAGCCAACAAGCTTCAGTTTCAGGAGTCTCACAATGGGAAAGATCATCGGCATTGACCTCGGCACCACGAACTCGTGCGTGGCCGTGATGGAAGGCAACACCACCCGCGTCATCGAGAACGCGGAAGGCGCCCGCACCACGCCATCGATCATCGCGTATCAGGAAGATGGCGAGATCCTGGTCGGTGCCTCGGCCAAGCGCCAGTCGGTCACCAACCCGAAGAACACGCTGTACGCGGTGAAGCGCCTGATCGGCCGCAAGTTCTCCGAGAAGGAAGTGCAGAAGGACATCGACCTGATGCCCTACACCATCGCCGCCGCCGACAATGGCGACGCCTGGGTCGAAGTGCGCGGCAAGAAGTTCGCGCCGCCCCAGGTCTCGGCCGAGGTGCTGCGCAAGATGAAGAAGACCGCCGAGGACTACCTCGGCGAGGAAGTGACCGAGGCCGTGATCACGGTGCCGGCCTATTTCAATGACGCCCAGCGCCAGGCCACCAAGGACGCCGGCCGCATCGCCGGCCTGGACGTCAAGCGCATCATCAACGAGCCCACCGCCGCGGCCCTGGCCTTCGGCCTGGACAAGCATGGCAAGGGCGACCGCAAGATCGCCGTCTATGACCTGGGCGGCGGCACCTTCGACATCTCGATCATCGAGATCGCCGATGTCGACGGCGAGATGCAGTTCGAGGTGTTGTCGACCAACGGCGACACCTTCCTGGGCGGCGAGGACTTCGACCAGCGCATCATCGACTACATCATCGGCGAGTTCAAAAAGGAACAGGGCGTCGACCTGACCAAGGACGTGCTGGCCCTGCAGCGCCTGAAGGAAGCCGCCGAGAAGGCCAAGATCGAGCTGTCCAACAGCGCGCAGACCGACGTCAACCTGCCCTACATCACCGCCGACGCCACCGGCCCGAAGCATCTCAATATCAAACTCACGCGTGCCAAGCTGGAGTCGCTGGTGGAGGAGCTGATCGAACGCACCATCGCCCCCTGCCGCACCGCGATCAAGGACGCCGGCGTGGCCGTGTCCGCAATCGACGACGTGATCCTGGTCGGCGGCATGAGCCGCATGCCCAAGGTGCAGGAGAAGGTCAAGGAGTTCTTCGGCAAAGACCCGCGCAAGGACGTCAACCCCGATGAGGCCGTGGCCGTCGGCGCCGCGATCCAGGGCCAGGTCTTGGGCGGCGAGCGCAAGGACGTGCTGCTGCTGGACGTCACCCCGCTCTCGCTGGGCATCGAGACCCTGGGCGGCGTGATGACCAAGATGATCGCGAAGAACACGACCATTCCGACCAAGTTCAGCCAGACCTTCTCGACCGCCGACGACAACCAGCCGGCCGTGACGATCAAGGTGTTCCAGGGCGAGCGCGAGCTGGCGCAGGCCAACAAGAGCCTGGGCGAGTTCAATCTGGAAGGCATCCCACCGGCACCGCGCGGCACGCCGCAGATCGAGGTCTCCTTCGACATCGACGCCAACGGCATCCTGCATGTCGGCGCCAAGGACAAGGGCACCGGCAAGGAAAACAAGATCACCATCAAGGCGAACTCGGGCCTGTCCGAGGCCGAGATCGAGAAGATGGTGAAGGACGCCGAGGCCAACGCGGCCGAGGACAAGAAGAAGGTCGAGCTGGTGCAGGCCAAGAACCAGGCCGACGGCATGGTGCACTCGGTGCAGAAGTCGCTTTCCGAGCATGGCGACAAGCTGGAAGCCGGTGACAAGGAAAAGATCGAGGCCGCGATCAAGGAGCTGGAAGAAGCCATCAAGGGCGACGACAAGGCCGTGATCGAAGCCAAGACCGAGGCCCTGATGACGGCCAGCCAGAAGCTGGGCGAGAAGGTCTACGCCGAAAGCCAGGCCGCGCAAGCCGCCGCGGGCGCGGCCGCCGCTGGTGGTGGCTCGGCCGAGCAGCCCCAGGCCGCGCAGCAGCAGGCTTCCGCCAAGCCGGCCGACGACAACGTCGTCGACGCCGAGTTCAAGGAAGTGAAGGACCAGAAGTAAGACCGTAGAGGTCCGTCCATGAGCCGCGCCGTGCCTGCATCGGGCCGCGCGGCTTCATCGCTTCCAATGCCCAGGAACATCAATGGCAAAGCGTGATTACTACGAAGTCCTCGGCGTCGCGAAGAACGCGAGCGAGGAGGACATCAAGAAGGCCTACCGCAAGCTGGCCATGAAGCATCACCCCGACCGCAATCAGGGTGACGGGGCCAAGGCCGCCGAGGAGAAGTTCAAGGAGGCCAAGGAGGCCTACGAGATGCTCACCGACGGCCAGAAGCGCGCGGCCTACGACCAGTACGGCCATGCTGGCGTCGACCCGAACGCGGGCGGCTTCCGCGGCGGCCCCGAAGGCTTCGGCGGTTTCGCCGAGGCCTTCGGCGACATCTTCGGCGACATCTTCGGCGGCCAGGGCGGGCAGCGCCGTGGCGGCGGCGGCCAGCAGGTCTACCGCGGCAGCGACCTCAGCTACGCGATGGAGATCTCGCTGGAGGAAGCCGCGCGCGGCAAGGAAACCCAGATCCGCATCCCGAGCTGGGAAGGCTGCGAGACCTGCAAGGGCAGCGGCGCCAAGCCCGGCACCAGCGCCAAGAGCTGCGGCGCCTGCAACGGCTCCGGCACGGTGCATATGCGCCAGGGCTTCTTCTCGATCCAGCAGACCTGCCCGCATTGCCACGGCAGCGGCAAGATCATTCCCGACCCCTGCACCGCCTGCAACGGCCAGGGCAAGGTGAAGAAGAGCAAGACGCTCGAGGTCAAGATCCCCGCCGGCATCAACGAGGGCATGCGCATCCGCTCGGCCGGCAATGGCGAGCCGGGCGTCAACGGTGGTCCGGCCGGCGATCTCTACATCGAGATCCGCATCAAGCAGCACGAGATCTTCGAGCGCGACGGCGACGACCTGCATTGCACGATGCCGGTGGCGATGACCACCGCGGCGCTGGGCGGGTCGATCGAGGTGCCGACCCTGGGCGGCAAGGCCGAGATCGAGCTGCCCGAGGGCACCCAGCATGGCAAGACCTTCCGCCTGCGCGGCAAGGGCATCAAGGGCGTGCGCTCCAGCTACCCGGGCGACCTGTACTGCCACATCAGCATCGAAACGCCGGTCAAGCTGACCGAGTACCAGCGCAAGCTGCTGAAGGACCTGGACAAGTCGCTGAAGGACGGCGGCGAGCGCCATTCGCCGAACGCCAAGAGCTGGACCGACCGGGTCAAGGACCTGTTCAAGTAAGCCTCATCCGGCGCGCGCCAGCGCGCGCCGCGGGCCCCGGGCGGGGCCGTTAAGAAATCCCAAAGGCGGGCTGGCCAGAATGCGCGCCGTGGCCGGATCCCCGGCCGGATTTCGCCCCGCCCATGCGCCTGCCCGTTACCCTGCCCTTCCTCTCCGGCGCCCGCCACCCGACGGCGTCTGCCGCAAGCCCCAAGCCCACATCTCCGCTGACCCTGGCCTGGCTGGGCGCGCTGTGGCTGGGCCTGCTGTGCAACTGGCCGCTGTGGCAGCGCCTGCACCAGCTGCCCGAGCTGGCCAGCCCGCAGGGCAAGCTCTTCCTCGCCGCCTTCGCGGTGATGGTCACCGCGCTGCTGGGCATGCTGCTGAGCCTGCTGGCATGGCGCCGCTGCATCAAGCCGGTGCTGCTGGTGCTGATGCTGACGGCCGCGCCGCTGGCCCACTTCATGGGCAGCTACGGCATCGTGATGGACGGCGGCATGCTGACCAATCTGCTGCAGACCGATGTGAACGAGGCGCGCGACCTGCTCGGCCCGCGCCTGCTGCTGAGCCTGCTGCTGCTGGCCGGCCTGCCGCTGATCTGGATGCTGGGCCGGCCGCTGACGGCCGCGCCCTTCTGGCGCCGCGCCGGCCTGAACCTGCTGGCCGCCGCGCTAGGCCTGGCCTTGGCGCTGCTGGCCGCGTCACTGACCTTCGGCGATCTGGTCTCGACGATGCGCAGCCACAAGTCGCTGCGCTACATGGTCAACCCGCTGAACGCGCTCTACGCGGTGGGCCATGGCCTGCATGCCCAGACCGGCAGCCCGCCGGGCCCGCTGCAGCCGCTGGGCGAGGATGCGCGCTGGCTGCAGCGCCCCGGCAAACCGCCGCTGTTGCTGCTGGTGGTCGGCGAGACCGCGCGCTCGGCCAACTTCTCGCTGAACGGCTATGCCCGCCCCACCAACCCGCTGCTGGCGCGGCAAAGCGATCTGCTGAGCTTTCGCGATGTCAGCGCCTGCGGCACCAGCACCGCGGCCTCCCTGCCCTGCATGTTCTCGCCGCTGGGCCGCGACGCCTTCCTGGCCCAGAAGCAGCCGCAGGAGAACCTGCTGGACATGCTGCAGCGCGCCGGCCTGGCCGTGCTGTGGCTGGACAACCAGGCCGGCTGCAAGGAGGTCTGCAACCGCGTGCCGACCCTGTTTGCCGAGACGGCCGCGCCCGGCGCAGCACCGCTGCCCGAGGGCCTGTGCCGGGACGGCGAATGCCTGGACGGCGCGCTGCTGCATGGGCTGGACCAGCGCCTCGCGGAGCTCGATCCGGCGCGCGCGGCCAAGGGCGTCGTGCTGGTGATGCACCAGATGGGCAGCCATGGCCCGGCCTACTACAAGCGCTCGCCGGCCGAGCTGAAGCCCTTCCAGCCCGAATGCCGCAGCACCGCGCTGCAGCAATGCCCGCGCGAGCAGGTCGTGAACGGCTACGACAACACGATCGCCTATACCGACCGGGTGCTGTCCGGCGCGATCGACTGGCTGCGCACCCGGCAGCATGACTATGCGCCGGCGATGCTGTACGTCTCGGACCATGGCGAATCGCTGGGCGAGAACAATGTCTATCTGCACGGCATGCCCTATGCGATGGCGCCGCACGAGCAGACCCATGTGCCGGCAATCCTGTGGCTGCCGCCGGAGACCGCCGCGGCGCAGGGCGTCAAGCCGGGCTGCCTGGCCGGCCGCCTGGATCAGCCGCTGACGCATGACCTGCTGGCACACACGGTGATGGGCTATAGCGGCGTCACCAGCAAGCTTTATCGCCCCGAATGGGATCTACTCCAACCCTGCCGGGGCTGAGAGTTTCTCTACTGCGTCACTGCCATGCGTCGTTGGACGATGCTCGGGATCCTCACGTACAGGAAGTACGTTCCGGCCCCTGCGCTCCGTCCGCCCAGCCTGGCAGCGGCTCGCGACGAGAAACTCCCCGCCTGAGGGCCCTCAGAACAGCTCGCCCTGACGCGAATCGGGGGATGGCGGCGCCGGCTCGGGCACCGGCGGGCGGAACAGGTCCAGGTTCACGAAACGGCGCTCGCGCGACAGGCCCAGCCGGTCGCTGGCCTTGCGCAGGCGCTGCTGCATCAGCTCGGCCCACAGGCCCTCGCCGGTCATGCGGCTGCCGAAGCGCGCATCGTTGTCACGCCCGCCGCGCATGTCGCGCAGCCGCGCCATCACGCGCGCGGCGCGGTCCGGGAAATGCTGCTGCAGCCAGTCCTGGAACAGCGGGTTCACCTCCCAGGGCAGGCGCAGCGGGATGCTGAAGGCGCTGCTGGCGCCGGCCTCGGCCGCGGCCTCCAGCACCTGCTCCAGCTCCGGCTCGTTCAGGAAGGGGATCAGCGGCGAGACACTGACGCCGACCGGCACGCCGGCCTCGGCCAGGGTGCGGATCGTGCGCAGGCGCCGGTGCGGCGCGGCCGCGCGCGGCTCCAGGATGCGCGCCAGCGCCGGGTCCAGGGTGGTGATCGAGAGATAGACCGACACCAGGCCGCGCGCCGCCATCGGCGCGATCAGGTCCAGGTCGCGCTCGACGCCGGCCGACTTGGTGACCAGCGAGAAGGGATGGTCGCAGGCGGCCAGCACCTCGACGATGCCGCGCGTGATGCGCAGCTGCCGCTCCACCGGCTGGTAGGCGTCGGTCGCGGTACCCAGCACCAGCGACAGCGGTCGGTAGCTGGGCTTGGCCAGGGACTGACGCAGCAGCGCGGCCGCATTCATCTTGGCGACGATCTTGGTCTCGAAGTCCAGGCCCGGCGACAGGTTCAGATAGCTGTGGGTCGGGCGCGCGAAGCAGTAGATGCAGCCATGCTCGCAGCCCCGGTAGGGATTGATCGAGCGGTCGAAGGTGATGTCCGGCGACTGGTTGCTGGAGATGATGCTGCGCGCCTGCTCCTCGATGATCTCGGTCTCGGGTGGCAGATGCTCCTCGGCCGCGTGCTGGTCCAGCGAGCCCCAGCCGTCGTCGTACTGCTCGCGCAGCTCCGACTGGTAGCGATGCGCGATCGCCCAGGCGCTGCCGCGGCCCTTCAACACCTCGGGCTTCAGGTACAGCGGCTGGGCCTGGGCGGGCTTGCGGTTGGTGCTGGGGTCGAATGACATACTGTTAATTTATACAGTATTTGCCATTTCCGCCAGCGCCGGCGGTGCGGCTGCTGCCGCCCCGAATCAGTACTCGTCGCCACCGGGGCCGACGTAGCCGGGCGCCAGGTTCTCGAACTTGGTGTGCATGCGCTGGAAGGCCAGCTTCACGGTGCCGACCGGGCCGTTACGCTGCTTGGCGATGATGATCTCCGCGACGCCGGGCTCCTGGCACTGATCCTTGGTGTAGTACTCGTCGCGGTAGATGAACATGATGATGTCCGCATCCTGCTCGATAGCGCCCGATTCGCGCAGGTCGGACATCATCGGCCGCTTGTCGGGCCGCGTCTCCACCGAGCGGTTCAGCTGCGACAGCGCGATCACCGGGCATTTCAGCTCCTTGGCCAGGGCCTTCAGGCCGCGCGAGATCTCGCCCACGATGGCGGCGCGGTTCTCGTCGCTGCTGCCGCCGTTGCCGCTCATCAGCTGCAGGTAGTCGATGATGATCAGGCCCAGTTGGCCGCTGATACGGGCCTGGCGGCGCGCACGGGCGCGCACCTCGGAGGGGCTCAGGCCCGGGCTCTCGTCGATGTAGATGCTGGACTTGCCGAGCTTGTCGACCGCCTCCGAGAGGCGGCCCCATTCGTCGTCGGTCAGGCGGCCGGTGCGCAGATGGCCCTGGTCGATGCGGCCGATCGAGCCGACCATACGCAGCGCCAGCTGGGCCGCACCCATTTCCATCGAGTAGATGACGACCGGCAGGCCCTCGTCGATCGCGACGTTCTCGCCGATATTGATCGCGAAGGCGGTCTTGCCCATCGAGGGGCGCGCGGCCAGGATGATCAGGTCGCCCGGCTGCAGGCCGGCGGTCATGCGGTCCAGGTCGTAGAAGCCGGTGCGCACGCCGGTCACGTCCTCGGCGCCCATCTCGGCCAGTTCGTTGACGCGGTCGATCAGGTCCACCACCAGGCGGTCCATGCTGTGGAAGCCCTGGCCGCCCTTGTTGCCTTCCTCGTTGATGCGGAAGATCTTGCCCTCGGCCTCGTCGACGATCTCCTTGGCGGCGCGGCCCTGCGGGTTCAGCGCGGCGGTGGCGATCTCGTCCGAGGTCTGCACCAGTTTGCGCAGCACCGCGCGCTCACGCACGATCTCCGCATAGCGGCGCAGGTTGGCGGCGCTGGGCACGCTCTGCGCCAGCGCGTTCAGGTAGGCCAGGCCGCCGCATTCCTCGGCCTTGCCCAGCGAGGTCAGCTCCTCGAACACCGTCACCACGTCGGCCGGCTTGCCGCCGTTGATCAGCTTGCCCACCGAGGCAAAGATTTGCTTGTGCTCGTAGCGGTAGAAATCGGTGTCGGTCAGCAGGTCGCCGGCGCGGTCCCAGGCGCTGTTGTCGATCAGCAGGCCGCCGAGCACGCTCTGCTCGGCCTCGACCGAATGCGGCGGCACGCGCAGGCGGGCGACTTCGTCGTCCTGACCGTTGGAAGAACTGGGAGCGGAGAAGATCGCGGACATTGGCTGGGCGAGACGACTATCCACAGCCCCTGTGCAGAAAGCTGTGGAAAAGATGTTCACGATCTGGGGTTACAGCGGGATAACTGCCGCCCCAGAAGACAAAAAGCCGACGACTGGGTAGTCATCGGCTTCTTTGATCTGAGCAGCCATCAAGGCTGCTGACCATTAGGGCTTACTCGACTTCGGCGACGACTTGCACCGTCACTTCGACGACCACATCGGTGTGCGGCGCGACGTTGACGGAGAACTCGCCGACGGCCTTCAGCGGGCCCAGCGGCAGGCGGACCTGCGACTTGGCGACGTTGAAGCCCAGCTTGCCGATCGCTTCGGCGATGTCGGCATTGGTGACCGAGCCGAACAGACGGCCGTCCACGCCAGCCTTCTGGCTGATGCGCACGGTCTTGCCGCTCAGGCTTTCGCCCAGGGCTTGGGCGGCGGCCAGCTTCTCGGCGGCGGCCTTTTCCAGTTCGGCGCGCTTGGCTTCGAATTCCTTGATCGCGGCCGCGGTGGCACGACGGGCCTGGCGGGTCGGGATCAGGAAGTTACGGGCATAGCCGTCCTTGACCTTGACGACGTCGCCCAGGTTGCCCAGGTTGGCAACTTTTTCAAGCAGGATGATTTGCATGACGGGTGACTCCTCAGACCTTGTGCTGGTCGCTGTACGGCAGCATGGCCAGGAAGCGGGCACGCTTGATGGCGACGGTCAGCTGGCGCTGGAAGAAGGCGCGCGTGCCGGTCAGGCGAGCGGGCGTGATCTTGCCGTTTTCGCCGACGAAATCGCGCAGCGTGTCGATGTCCTTGTAGTCGATCGACTCAACACCGGTGACGGTGAAGCGGCAGAAACGCTTGCGGCGGAACAGCAGCGATTGTTGGTTACGCTTGGGCTTCTTGTCTTTGGAGAAGCGACCTTTACCACGTGGCGGGGGCATAGTAGACCTCTTAATTCAATCCGGATTCGAACAATGCGGTGCAGCGGGGCCGGGCGCCAGTTCGGTGATGTGGAACACCGTTCCACGACCGCTGCGCATGGCGGCGAGGAAGCCCGTGAAACAGGCATCACCCCCGACACCAAGCGCCTGAACGCGCTTGCAGATCTCACTCCCGATCGCCACGGCCTTGATTTCCATCGAGACCCGGCGGGCTCTGCCGGCTTCCGTCACCTGGGACTCATGCTTCAGGCTGAAGTCCAGGGCCGTCTGGCCGGCGGGGGTGTATCTGATCAGTCCCAGCTCGAGCAGCTGTGCTTGCAAAACAAGCCGATTCACTGCCGCGCGAGCGCTGTCAACACCAGCTCTTTAGGCTTCCTGAGGCGCCTTGCGGGCCTCTTCGCGCTCCACGGCCTTCATCATCACCGAAGGCGTGGTCTCGGCCTTGCTCTTCACCACGGTCATGTGGCGCAGCACGGCGTCGTTGAAGCGGAAGCCGGTCTCGAGCTCAGCCAGCACTTCCTTGCTGCACTCGATGTTCAGGCACAGGTAGTGGGCCTTGGCCAGCTTCTGGATCAGGTAGGCCAGTTGACGGCGACCCCAGTCCTCGACGCGATGCACGGCACCGCCGCCGGCGGTGATCAGGCCCTTGTAGCGCTCCAGCATGGCCGGAACTTGTTCGCTTTGATCCGGATGGATCAGCAGAACGATCTCATAGTGACGCATAAACACTCCTTGTGGATTCCAGCCCGCCCGGCAAAGGACCGGTTGGACCGTGGAAGCCGCCCCACAGCGTCAAAGTCATGGGTACGGCAAGGGAAAGCCCGCGATTGTAGCGCGCAAACCACCCGTCGGCAAGACACCCGGCCTTCTCAGGGCTCCGAGGGCCGGGCCGGCCGGCGCAGCCCGTCCACCAGCTCCGCCAGGCCGCGCGTCGGCGCCGGCGTCAGCAGGCTGACCAGCACCGCGGCGGCGAGGCCCGCCGGGATGCCGAACACCCCGGCCGAGATCGGCTGGATGCCCCACCAGAGCTCGGGCGGTCCGGCCAGCTTCAGCGCGGCGCGCAGCCAGGGATGGGCGGTCACCATGTAGTAGACCGTCACGCCCAGCCCGACCAGCATGCCGGCCATCGCGCCCCAGGCATTGGCGCGCTTCCAGAACACCCCCAGCAGCAGCGCCGGCACGAAGGCCGCGCCGGCGAAGGAAAAGGCGGCCGAGACCAGCAGCAGGATGTCGGCCGGCTTCTGCGCCGCCACCGCGGCCGCGGCCAGCGCGGTCAGCAGCAGCAGGGTCTTGGACACCATCACCCGCTTGGCGGCCGAGGCGCGCGGGTTCAGCACGCGGTGGTAGATGTCGTGCGCCAACGCGCTGGAGATGGTCAGCAGCAGCCCGTCGGCGGTGGACAGCGCGGCCGCCAGCCCGCCGGCCGCCACCATGCCGGACACCACATAGGGCAGTCCGGCCAGCTCGGGCGTCACCAGCATCACGATGTCGCCGCCGATCTGCATCTCGCCGAGCTGCAGCAGGCCGTCGCGGTTGATGTCCGACACCGACAGCAGGCCCGGATCCACCTTGGCCCACTGCGAGATCCAGCCCGGCAGTTGCGCGAAGGGCGTGCCGACCAGGGTGTCGAAGACCTCGAACTTGACCATCACCGCCAGCGCCGGCGCGGTGAAGTACAGCAGGCCGATGAAGAGCAGCGACCAGCCGACCGATTCGCGCGCCTCGCGCACCGAGGGCGTGGTGTAGCAGCGGTTCAGGATATGCGGCAGCCCGGCCGTGCCGACCACCAGGCAGAACACCAGGGCCAGGAAGTTGCGCCGCGACTCATCGAACAGGCGCTGCTCCGGCGCCCCGCCCCGCGGATTGCCGGCGTAGGCCTGCGCATGCGGCGGCATGCCGCCCAGCGGCCGCGCGCGCGTCTCCAGCGCGGCGAGCTGGCGCGTCCAGAGCTCGCGCGCCTCGGCCGGCGTCTTGGGCAGCACCGCCAGGCGCTTCTCGGCCACCTGGATCTGCGCCAGCGGTGCGTCCTCGGCCTTCAGCCGCGCCACCTCGCGCGAGGCCGTCGCGCGCTCGCGGGCCAGCGCGGCGGGCACGTCGCGCAGCATCTGCGCGCGCTCGGCGGCGCGTTCGCGCAGCACCTGGATCACCTGCTGCTCGCCGGGATCCGCGCTCAGCTCGCGCTCGCGCTCGCTGATCTTCTGCACCTGGTAGCCGTAGACCGCCTGCGGCAGCGGCGAGCCGGTCTGCTTGACCGAGAGCCAGACCACCGGCACCAGATAGGCCACGATCAGGATGATGTACTGCGCCACCTGGGTCCAGGTGACCGCCCGCATGCCGCCCAGGAAGGAGCAGACCAGCACCCCGCCCAGGCCGACGAAGACGCCGATCTCGAAGGTCAGGCCCGAGAGCCGCGCGGTGATCAGGCCGACGCCGTAGATCTGCGCCACCACATAGATGAAGGACACGCCGATCGCCGCCAGCGCCGCGATCAGGCGCACCGCGTTGCTGCCGTAGCGATCGCCCAGGAAGTCCGGCACCGTGTACTTGCCGAACTGGCGCAGATAGGGCGCCAGCCCGAGCGCGACCAGGCAGAAGCCACCGGTCCAGCCCAGCACGAAGGCCAGGCCGCCATAGCCGCTCAGGTAGAGCGTGCCGGCCATGCCGATGAAGGAGGCGGCGCTCATCCAGTCGGCGCCGGTGGCCATGCCGTTGTAGAAGGCCGGCACGCGCCGGCCCGCCACGTAGTACTCGTCCGGGTCGGTGGTGCGGCTCAGGATGCCGATGCCGGCATAGACGCCGACGGTGGCGAACAGGAAGGAAAAGCCGATCCAGCTCTTCGACAGGCCCAGGCGCTCCAGCAGCGCCAGCAGCAGCACGAAGCCGGCAAACCCGAGGGTGTACCAGGCGTAGATGCGGTTCAGCCGGACTTTCAGCGCCGGGGACGAGCGCGACCCGGCATGGGCGAAGGGGAAAGGCACGCGCGACAAGCTCTCGGTTCGGAGCCCGGATCATGCGGGCAAGCGGCCGCCCGGGCCATAGCGGGAACCCGGGTCGGCGTGCCAGCGGCCCTCAGCCGCGGGCGCTGGCCAGGCGGCTGGCGCGCGGCCGGCTCGGCAGCGCGTGGCGCAGGATGCGCCAGATCACCTGGCCGAACTGCACCGGCAGCGACCCGGTGTTGTAGTGCACGCCATAGCGCTTGCAGATGTCGCGCACCACCGGCGCCATCTCGACATAGCGGTTCGCCGGCACATCGGGGAACAGATGGTGCTCGATCTGGTGGCTCAGGTTGCCCGACAGGGTGTTCAGCAGGAAGCCGCCCGACAGATTGGACGAGCCGCGGATCTGGCGCCAGTACCAATGCGCGCGGGTCTCGTTCTTCAGCACGCCCTTCGGGAAGGTCTCGACATCGGTGGTGAAGTGGCCGCAGAAGATGATGGTGTAGGTCCAGAGGTTGCGCAGGCCGTTGGCGACCAGGTTGCCGGTGAACACCACCAGGAAGCCGGGGCCCGCCAGCAGCGGGAACACCAGATAGTCCTTGATCAGCTGGCGCCCGACCTTCTTCAGCACCGGCACGCCGTTGCGACGCAGCTCGGCGCGCGCGGCCTTGCGGCGCTCACCGAACAGCTGGCCCAGGCGCAGGTCCTGGATCGCGACGCCCCACTGGAACATCGCGGCAAAGATC
The DNA here is from genome assembly GCF_015624425.1 of Roseateles sp. DAIF2. NCBI lineage: Bacteria > Pseudomonadati > Pseudomonadota > Betaproteobacteria > Burkholderiales > Sphaerotilaceae > Roseateles > Roseateles sp. DAIF2. Next base: position 4,214,965 of record NZ_CP049919.1, read on the forward strand.
AGCGCATACAGCGGCTGCAGCAGCGCCGCCGGCGTCCAGCGCTGCTCGGGGAACAGGCGCAGCACGCCGTAGCCGATGTCGTCGTCCAGGCCGTGGATGTTGGTGTAGGTGTGGTGGCGGAAGTTGTGGGTCTTGCGCCAGTTGTCGCTGGTCGCGACGATGTCCCACTCGAACTGCTTGCCCTTGAAGTGCGGGTCGCCCATCCAGTCGTACTGGCCGTGGATGATGTTGTGGCCCAGCTCCATGTTGTCGACGATCTTCGACAGCGCCAGGCTCAGGGTGCCCAGCAGCCAGCAGCCGATCAGCCAGGGCGTCGGCAGGAAGGCGCCGACCATCAGCAGCGCGCGGCCGATCAGCTCGCTCCAGCGCACCAGCTTGTAGATGTTGCGGATATAGCGCGCGTCGCGCGCGCCCAGGTCGGCCACGGTCTTGGCGCGCAGGGCCTCGATCTCGGCACCGAACTTCTCCAGCTCCTCGTTGGAGAGTTGACGGGTCAGGGGCTTCTTGCTCATGCTTGTTCTCAAAGATCCAGACTGAGGTCACCACAGGCGCGGCTGACGCACAGGCGCAGCTGGCTGCCGGGTTCGGCCTCTTGTTCGCCGGTGTGCAGGTTCTGCACCTGGCCTTCATGCTTGGTGCAGACGCAGCTGTGGCAGATGCCCATGCGGCAACCCGAGGGCGGACGCAGGCCCTGCGCCTCCAGCGCGCTCAGCAGGCTGTCACCCGAACTGAGCGTCAGGCTGCGGCCGCTGCGGCGCAGCTCCACCGTCACCGGGCGCACCTCGCCGAGCGGGATCGGCGCGGCTGGCGAGAAGGCCTCGGCCTGGAAGCCCTGCACGCGCGGGGCCAGCAGCCGGCGCGCCGTCTCGACGAAACCGCCGGGGCCGCAGGCCAGCACTTGCAGGTCCTGCCATTGTTCGCTGGGGCCCAGCAGCTCGCCCAACTGGTCCGCGTTGATGCGGGCCGCCGGCGCGGTCGGGTCCTGGGTCAGCAGCAGGTGCAGGCGAAAGCGCGGCTGAGCCTCGGCCAGCGCACGCAGCTCCTGCGCGAAGCACAGCTGCTCGGCGCTGCGGGCCCAGTAGACCAGGGTCAGATCGCCCGGCGCGCCGGCCGCGGCCCAGGCGCGCGTCAGGCTCATCAGCGGCGTGATGCCGCTGCCGGCGGCCAGCAGCAGCGATTGCGCCCCCTGCTTGGGCAACTCCAGCTCGCCATAGGCCTGCTCCAGCGACAGCAGATCGCCGACCCGGACCTGATCGCACAGATGGCCGGACAGCCGGCCGCCTTCGACCCGCTTGACGGTGATCGCGAGGCGGCCGTCGCGGCGCGGCCGGTCGCTCAGGCTGTAGCTGCGGGTGACGCGCCGGCCGTCGATCTCGGCACCGATGTTCAGATGCTGACCCGGGCGGAAGCCGCGCCAATGCCGGTTCGGCTTCAGCACCAGGGTCACCGCGTCGGACGCCTCGGCGCGCCGCTCGACCACGCGCGCCAGCGGGCGCGCCCAGGTCCAGCTGCGGTTCAGATGACCCAACCAGAAGTCGACAAGGGCCGGATCCACCAGGGGACCGACCAGACGGCGCAGCAGACCGCCGCGCTCAGAAGCAAGAGAGGACACAAATACTCCGTTCGACGCCGATCAGCAGGAATCCGGATCGGGCCGGCGCGCAGTATACGGTCACACGCACATTCGTCTATACAGATGTATATCAAATCAGCTTCGGTATGATGCGCACTCTCGCACAAGCACATGACAAGCCTTCTACTGCCCGAGGCGGACACCGCCGCCATCCCGCTTGCCCCGGCCGCCCCGGGCCGCAAGGCGGTGATCTCGCGCGAGGACATCGTGCAGGCCGCGCTCAAGCTGGTCGGCCCGCACCGCAGCGTCTCGACCCTGAGTCTGCGCGAGGTGGCCCGCGAGGCCGGCATCGCACCGAACAGCTTCTACCGCCAGTTCCGCGACATGGACGAGCTGGCCGTGACCCTGATCGACATGGCCGGCAAGTCGCTGCGCGAGATCATCGGCGAGGCGCGCCTGCGCGCCAGCAACGGCAACAGCGTGGTGCGCAGCGCGGTGCAGGCCTTCATGGAGCAGCTGCGCTCGGACGACCGGCTGCTGCACATCCTGCTGCGCGAGGGCACGGTGGGCTCGGACGCCTTCAAGCATGCGGTGGACCGCCAGCTGCTGTTCTTCGAGGAAGAGCTGCGCGTCGACCTGATCCGCCTGGCCGAGGTCAACCAGACCGGGCTCTACGAGCCGGCACTGACCGCCAAGGCCATCACCCGCCTGGTGTTCGCGATGGGCGCCACCGCGATGGACATGCCGCACGACAAGCTGCCCGAGCTGACCGAGCAGCTGATCGTGATGGTGCGCTTGATCATCACCGGCACCCAGACCCTGGCCGTGACCGGATCGCCGGATCACTGAACCGACAGCCAGAAAGCAAAAAGCCCGCAGCTGCGGGCTTTTCGTTTCATGGCCTCGCCCTCGCGGGCGGGCCGTCGGCGCCCTTAGCGCTGCGCGAGACGCTGCCAGGTCTCGATCACCGAGTCCGGGTTCAGCGAGATCGAGACGATGCCCTCCCCGGCCAGCCAGTCGGCGAAGTCCGGGTGGTCGCTGGGGCCCTGGCCGCAGATGCCGATGTACTTGCCGGTGGCGCGGCAGGCGGTGATCGCGCGCGAGATCATCGCCTTGACGGCCGGGTCGCGCTCGTCGAAGTCGCCGGCCAGCAGTTCCAGGCCGGAGTCGCGGTCCAGGCCCAGGGTCAGCTGGGTCAGATCGTTGGAGCCGATCGACATGCCGTCGAAATGCTCCAGGAACTGCTCGGCCAGGATCGCGTTGCTGGGCACCTCGCACATCATGATGATGCGCAGGCCATCCTGGCCGCCGGCGGCGGCGCGCTTGAGGCCGCGCTCGGCCAGCATCGCGACCACCCGCTCGGCCTGCTTGACCGTGCGCACGAAGGGCACCATCAGCTCGACGTTGGTCAGGCCCATCTCGTTGCGCACGCGCTTGAGCGCCTCGCATTCCATCGCGAAGGCATCGCTGAACTCGCCGCTGATGTAGCGCGAGGCGCCGCGGAAGCCCAGCATCGGGTTTTCCTCGTCCGGCTCGTAGCGCGAGCCGCCGATCAGCTTCTTGTACTCGTTGCTCTTGAAGTCGGACAGGCGCACGATCACCGGCCGCGGGTAGAAGGCGGCGGCGATGGTGGCCACGCCCTCGACCAGCTTGTCGACATAGAAGGCGCGCGGCGAGGCATGGCCGCGCGCCACCGACTCGACCGCCTTCTTCAGGTCGGCATCGATGTTCGGATAATCGAGGATGGCCTTCGGGTGGACGCCGATATTGTTGTTGATGATGAACTCGAGGCGGGCCAGGCCGACGCCGGCCGAGGGCAACTGCGCGAAGTTGAAGGCCAGCTGCGGATTGCCGACGTTCATCATGATCTTGATCGGGCAGTACGGCAGCTCGCCGCGATGCACCTCGTTGACCTCGGTCTCCAAGAGGCCGTCGTAGATGTAGCCGGTGTCGCCCTCGGAGCAGGCCACGGTGACCAGCTGGCCGTCCTTCAGCTTCTCGGTCGCGTCGCCGCAGCCGACCACGGCCGGGATGCCCAGCTCGCGCGCGATGATCGCCGCGTGGCAGGTGCGGCCGCCGCGGTTGGTGACGATGGCGCTGGCGCGCTTCATCACCGGCTCCCAGTTCGGGTCGGTCATGTCGGTGACCAGCACGTCGCCGGGCTGCACGCGCTCCATCTCGGCCACGCTCTCGACCAGGCGCACCGGGCCGGTGCCGATCTTCTGGCCGATCGCGCGGCCCTCGGCCAGCACCGCGCTCTGGCCCTTGAGCTTGTAGCTCATCTCGACCTGGCCCTCGGCCTGGCTCTTCACCGTCTCGGGGCGGGCCTGCAGGATGTAGAGCTTGCCGTCGACGCCGTCGCGGCCCCACTCGATGTCCATCGGACGGGCGTAATGCTGCTCGATGATCAGTGCGTACTGGGCCAGCTCGACCACCTCGGCATCGGCCAGCGAATAGCGGTTGCGCGCCTCGGGCACGGTGTCCACGGTCTTCACCAGCTTGCCCGACGCGGCCTTCTCCTCCGGCGTCGCGAACTCCATGCGCAGCAGCTTGGAGCCCAGGTTGCGGCGGATGATGGGCAGCTTGCCGTTCCTCAGCGCCGGCTTGTGCACATAGAACTCGTCCGGGTTCACCGCGCCCTGCACCACCGTCTCGCCCAGGCCGTAGCTGGAGGTGATGAAGACCACGTCCTTGAAGCCGCTCTCGGTGTCGATCGTGAACATCACGCCGGCCGAGCCCAGGTCGGAGCGCACCATGCGCTGCACGCCGGCCGACAGGGCCACATCGCTGTGCGCGAAGCCCTTGTGCACGCGGTAGCTGATCGCGCGGTCGTTGTAGAGGGAGGCGAACACCTCCTTCATCTTGTGCAGCACCTCCTCGATGCCGACGACGTTCAGGAAGGTCTCCTGCTGGCCGGCGAAGGAGGCATCGGGCAGGTCTTCCGCGGTGGCGGAGGAGCGCACGGCGAAGGACACGCCGGGATTGTCGGCCGTCAGCTGGGCAAAGGAGGTGCGGATCTGCGCCTCCAGATCGGCCGGAAAGGGCTGCGCCTCCATCCAGCCGCGGATCTCGGCGCCGGCCTCGGCCAGCGCGCGCACATCGTCGGTGTTCAGGGTCGCCAGGCGCGCCTGGATTCGCTGGTCCAGTCCCTCATGCTTGAGGAACTCCCGGAAGGCATGGGCCGTGGTGGCAAAGCCGCCCGGCACCCGCACGCCCGAGGCGGCCAGTTGCGAGATCATTTCGCCGAGGCTGGCGTTCTTGCCGCCAACCACCTCGACGTCGGTCATTCTCAGATTCTCAAAGGGAACGACCAGGGCGGTCGCTGCGAAGCGAGAGGACATGGGAGGACTCCGTGATGTTGAAAAACCGGGGCTCCCGCCGCGCCAACCGCGGGCACGGGGTGGACGCACGAGGCCAGACCGCCATTGCTGGATTCTTGTAGGAGGCGGTCGGTCTGCATGGGCGTCGCGAAGATTTGCGCCAGATTCTACGGGCAAGCTTCTTTATGATGGCAAGCGACCGTATCTCAGCGTATCCGCACCCCTCATCCATGGCCAATCGCACCGTGTATTTCGTCTCGGACGGCACCGGGATCACCGCCGAGACCTTCGGCAACTCGATCCTGGCCCAGTTTCCGCTGAAGCCGCGCCATGTGCGCCGACCCTTCGTCGACACCGCCGAGAAGGCCTATGCGGTGGTGCGCGAGATCAATGAGATCGGCGAGCGCGAGGGCCAGCGCGCCATCGTCTTCGCCACCCTGGTCGACCGCGAGGTGCTGAAGATCGTGCGCGACCATTGCACCGGCCGCGTGATCGACATGTTCGCCACCTTCATCGAGCCGCTGGAGGACGAGTTCGGCGTCAAGAGCAACCACCGCGTCGGCCGCTTCTCCGATGTCGCGCGCAGCCAGGAGTACCACGACCGCATCGAGGCGATCAACTTCTCGCTGGCCCATGACGACGGCCAGTCGGCCAAGAACCTGGCCTCGGCCGATGTGATCCTGGTCGGCGTGAGCCGCTGCGGCAAGACGCCCACCTCGCTGTACCTGGCGATGCAGCATGGCATCAAGGCCGCCAACTACCCGCTGATCCCCGAGGACTTCGAGCGCAACAAGATCCCCGCCTCGCTGGCGCCGCACAAGGCCAAGTGCTTCGGCCTGACCATCGACCCGGACCGCCTGGCCCAGGTACGCAACGAGCGCCGCCCCGGCAGCAAATACGCCGACCTGGTGAACTGCCGCTACGAGGTCAACGAGGCCGAGAAGATGATGAAGCGCGAGGGCATCTCCTGGCTCTCCTCGACCCACAAGTCGATCGAGGAGATCGCCACCACCATCCTGCGCGACATCCGGCCGGACCGGCTGATCTACTGAGGCGACCCCGCCTCGGTCAGGCTGGCCGCCAAGGCCTGCTGCACCACCTCCCATTCGCGCGCCAGCAGGTCGGCGGCCGGATCATCGGCCGCCAGCTGCGGCGCCAGCCAGGCGCAGAAGCGGTCCGACTCCAGATAGAAATGGGTGTGGCCGCTGGCATGCTCGGTCCAGTAGCGCGTCAGGGTCGCTGGTAGGCGCTCGCCCAGCGCGCGCAGGGTCGCACGCAGGTTCATCATCAGCGGCGTGATGCGGTTCATGCGGTAGACCGAGCAGGCGGCCTGCATGCCGGCATGGCGCGCGATCGCCACCAGCCGCCGCTGCTCGCGCGCATCCAGGCGGTAGCGGCGCGCCAGGCAGGCCGCATCGGCGCGCACCTCGTTGCACAGCGGCGGCGAGGCCACCAGATCGGCCAGGGCCTGCTGGAAGTCAGCCAGCATGGCAGGCGGCCTCCGCGGCCGGCAGGATGCAGCAGCATTGCGCCAGCTCATGCATGCGCTCCAGCTCGCGCGTCAGGGCCGGCAGCCCCAGCAGCTCGAAATAGGACTCCTGGTATTCGAAGCTGATCGCACGCAGGCGACGGCAGCGCGGCAGGAAGGCGTGGGCCCAGTCCCAGACCTCGGGCGGCGTCAGCGCGGCATGGCTGTCCATGTAGAAGCCGCCGAACTCGTCGCCGCCGGCCAGATGCACCTCCTCCACCGCGTCCGGGTCCAGCGCCTCCAGATAGGCCCGCGGATCGGCCGCGCCATTGCGCGCGCAAACCAGCAGGTTGTGCAGGTCCAGCAGGGTACCGCAGGCGCCGTCGCGATGCAGACGGTTCAGGAACTCGGGCTCGCTGAAGTCCATCTCCGGCACCGGCGTGAACAGGGCCGGGTTCTCCAGCAGCACGCGGCAGCCCAGCGCGCCGGACAGGCGCCGCAGCTTCGGCGCGAGCAGCTCGAGCATCTCTTCGTCATAGGCGACCGGCAGGCCGAGTCCCGCCTGGGCATTGGGCACGCGGGCCTGGGGCGTGACGAACACGCTTAGATGCTCGCTGTACCAGTCGAAGCCGCCCAGCGCGCTGCTCACTTCGCCCACCGCCCCGAGCATGGCCTCGTCCAGCGGCATCGCGCTGGGCAGGGACAGGCCCAGGCCATGGCCGGCCAGGCTGCGCCCGCGCGCGTCCGCGGCCAGCTCGGCGATGGCCGGATGCAGGCGGTGGAAGCGCCGGGGACCGGCGGCCTCCTGGCCGAAGTCGAACCAGAGCCGGTCCGGCATCGCCGACAGATGCTCGACCAGGGCCGGCGCATGGGCCAGCAGGGCCGGCGTGCTCGGGTTGTAGAGCAGACCGACCCGCGGGCGCTGCGGCCGCGCGGGCATGGGCGCGGCCTCAGCCGAGGATCAGCTTGTCGGCCGCCAGATCGACGCTGATCGCGCGGTTGACGAACACGTCCTCGATCTCGAAGCGAAAGCGCCCCGACAGGCAGGGATGGCCGGTCAGCTTGGAGATCAGATCGAAGGCATGGGCCGACACGCGGCCGACATCGGCGCGGCTGAAGTCGGGCGGCAACGAGGCGGTGAGCACGGGCAGGTCGGCGCCCGGCTTCAGCTGGAGCGTGGCGATGCGGCCGGCGGCCGTGGGGTTCTTGGTGGCCATGAGACTCTCCTTCCTTGACTGCAGGTGACAGACAGAGTCCCGGTGGCCTGCACAGCCCGCCGGGTGGCGAGAGTGTGGGCCGCTTTGCACCGGCAGCCACTCCGGCAAGTTAGGGGAGAAAGGAAGGAGGCGGCGCCGATCAACCGGCCAGCCGCTGCCGCGCCGATTCGTACAGGCAGATCGCCGCGGCGCTGCCGACGTTCAGCGATTCCTCGCCACCCGGCTGCGGGATGCCGACGCTCAGGGCACAGCGTTGCAGCAAAGCCGGCTGCACGCCCTGCCCCTCATGGCCCATCACCCAGGCGCAGGGGCTGGGCAGCGCAACCCGGTGCAGCTGCACCTCGGCATGCGAGCTGGTCGCGACCAGCGGCAGACCCAGGCCGTCGAGATCCTCCGGTGCCAGTCCCTCGACCAGGCGCAGGCCGAAATGCGCGCCCATGCCGGCGCGCAGCACCTTGGGCGACCACAGCGCCGCCGTGCCCTTCAGCGCCAGCACCTGGCCAAAGCCAAAGGCCGCGGCGCTGCGCAGGATGGTGCCGACATTGCCGGCATCCTGCAGCCGGTCCAGCACCACCGAATTCAGGCCCGGCTGCGGCCCGAGCCCGGCCTGGTGCGGCAGCTCGAAGCCGATCCGGGCCGGTGACTCCAGGCCGCTGATGCCGGCGAACAGCGCCTCGGGCACAACCAGCACCCGGGGCGCCGCGTCGGCCAGCGCGCGCAGCGTCGGCTCGCTGTAGCCGCCTTCGGTGACGACCGCCAGGCCCGGCACCAGGCCGCGCTGCAGGCTGGCGCGCGCCAGATGGTCGCCCTCCAGCCAGACGGCGCCCAGCTTGCGGTAGGCACCACCGTCCTGGCTCAGCTTGCGCAGGCGCTGCAGCGCCGGGTTGTCGCGTGCCGTGATGTGCAGCACCTTGGGGGAAGTCATTTCAGGGTCTCCTGCACCGGGCCGAAGCTGCGCCGGTGCCAGGCGCTGGCGCCATGCTCGCGCAGCGCGGCGATATGGTCCGCGGTCGGGTAGCCCTTGTGCGTCGCGAAGCCGTACTCGGGATGGGCCGCATGCATCGCGATGCATTGGCGGTCGCGCGTCACCTTGGCCAGGATGGAGGCGGCCGAGATCGCCTGCACCTTGGCATCGCCCTTGACGATGGCCTCGGCCGGCACTTTCAGCACCGGCAGGCGGTTGCCGTCGACCAGCACCTTGGCCGGCTTCAGGCGCAGGCCCTCGACCGCGCGGCGCATCGCCAGCATCGTCGCGTGCAGGATGTTGAGCCGGTCGATCTCCTCGACGCTGGCCTCGGCGATGCAGCAGCACAGCGCCTTGGCGCGGATCTCGTCAAAGAGGCGCTCGCGCTTCTTCTCGGTCAGCACCTTGGAGTCGGCCAGGCCGGCGATCGGGTTCAGCTCGTCCAGGATCACCGCGGCCGCCACCACCGGGCCGGCCAGCGGGCCGCGGCCTGCCTCGTCGACTCCGGCGATCAGGCCCGGCGCGTCCCAGGACAGGCCCAGCTGCTGCGGCGGCTCAGCGACCGAGGACTTGCGCGATCGCATCGGTGGCCACCTGCGCCGTATTGCGCCGCAGGATCTCATGTTGTTCGGCGAAGCGCGTCTGCACCCGGGCGCAGCGCGCCGGATCGTCCAGCCAGGCCAGACCCTCACGGGCCAGGGCCTCGGGCGTGCAGTCGTCCTGCAGCAGCTCCGGCACCAGGAAGTCGCGCGCCAGCACGTTCGGCAGTCCGACCCAGGGCTGGTAGCGCTGGCCCTGGATGCGGCGCCAGTTGAGCCAGTGCATGCGGTAGGCGATCACCATCGGGCGCTTGAAAAGCGCCGCCTCCAGGGTCGCGGTGCCGCTGGCCACCAGGGTCAGGTCGCAGGCCGCCAGCGCCTCGTGCGAGCGCCCGTCCAGCAGTTCGATCTCCAGGCCCGGCGGCAGCAGCGGCTCGATCAGCGCACGCAGGCCCGGCGCCACCGGCATGATCAAGCGCAGCTCGGGCCGCGCGCGCTGCATCAGCAGCGCGGCCTGCAGCAGCGGCGCGGCGATGTAGCGGATCTCGCTCTTGCGACTGCCCGGCAGCAGGGCCACGACCGCATCGCCCTCGCCGAGACCCAGCGCGGCGCGGCTGGCGGCCTTGGGCGGCTCCAGCGGAATCGCGTCGGCCAGCGGATGGCCCACATAGGTCGCGGCGATGCCGGCCTCGCGCAGCAGCGCCGGCTCGAAGGGGAACAGGCACAGCACATGGTCGACCGAGCGGCGGATCTTCTCCACCCGGTCGCCGCGCCAGGCCCAGATCGAGGGGCAGACGAAATGGATGGCCTTGATGCCCTCGGCCTTCAGCCGCGCCTCCAGCGCGAAGTTGAAGTCCGGCGCATCGATGCCGATGAAGGCCTGCGGCTTGTCGGCCAGCAGGCGCTCGGTCAGCTGCTTGCGGATGCCGAGGATCTCGCGGATGTGCAGCAGCGCGTCGACATAGCCGAACACCGAGAGCTTGTGGTGCGGCCACCAGACCTCGAAGCCGGCCTTGTCCATGCGCGGGCCGCCGATGCCCTGCGCGACCAGGCCCGGCCAGCGCTGATGCAGCCCGGCCAGCAGCAGGCCGCCGAGCAGGTCACCGGAGGCCTCGCCGGCCACCATGCCAAAGCGGGGCGCGGTATCGCTCATGGTGTCGTCAGCGGATGATGCCGCGCATGGCGGTCTTGAGGAAATCCATCATCAGCTGGATGGTGTCGCGCGCCTCGGGATGCAAGGCCTGCAGGCCGGCCATCTCGATCTGCGCCTGGTCCACGGTCAGGCCGCGGCGGTAGAGCAGGCGGTACATCTGCTTGACCGCATTGATCTGCTCGGGCGTGAAGCCGCGGCGCTTCAGGCCTTCCTGGTTGAAGCTGCGCGCCTCGGCGATATTGCCGGCGGCCATGATGTAGGGCGGCAGGTCCTGGAACAGCACCGAGCCCAGGCCGGTCATGCTGTGCGCGCCGATGTGCACGAACTGGTGCACCGCGGTGAAGCCGCCCAGGATGGCCCAGTCGCCGACCTGCACATGGCCGGCCAGCTGCGCGTTGTTGGCCATGATGACCTTGCTGCCGACCTTGCAGTCATGGGCCAGGTGCACATAGGCCATGATCCAGTTGTCGTCGCCCAGGCGCGTGATGCCGTCGTCCTGCACCGTGCCGCGATTGAAGGTGCAGAACTCGCGGATCATGTTGCGGTCGCCGACGATCAGCTGCGTCGGCTCGCCGGCGTACTTCTTGTCCTGCGGCGCGGCGCCCAGCGAGGCGAACTGGAAGATCTTGTTGTCGCGGCCGATCGTGGTCGGCCCCTCGATCACGCAATGCGGGCCCACCGAGGTGCCGGCACCGATCTTCACGCCGGCACCGATCACCGTGTAGGGGCCCACCGTGACCGAGCTGTCCAGCTCGGCCTTGGGATCGACGATGGCGGTCGAATGGATCGTCATGGCACAGCCCTCTCTTCTCGCGGCGCTCAGCAGGGCGTGATGCGGCGCATCGTGCACATCAGCTCGGCCTCGCAGGCGATGTCCGCGCCGACATAGGCCTTGCCGGTGTACTTGAAGATGCCGGCCTTGGCGCGATCCAGCGTGACGTCCAGGGTCAGCTGGTCGCCCGGCTCGACCGGGCGCTTGAAGCGCGCGCCGTCGATGCCGGCGAAATAGCAGACCGTGTTGTCGTCCAGCTCGGTGTCCAGGCTCACCAGGGTCAGCACGGTCGCGGCCTGCGCCATCGCCTCCAGCATCAGCACGCCAGGCATCACCGGGCGATGCGGGAAATGGCCGAGGAAATGCGGCTCGTTGATGCTGACGTTCTTCAGCGCGCGGATGCGCTTGCCCTTGTCCAGCTCCAGCACGCGGTCGATCAGCAGGATCGGATAGCGATGCGGGATCTTCTTCAGGATCTGGTGGATGTCCAACGTCGTTGTGCTCATGATGTCTTCTTCTCCAGCGCTCTGAGGCGCTCTCTCAAGGCGTGCAGCTGGCGCAGCGTCGCCGCGTTCTTTTCCCAACTGGCGTTCTCGTCGAACGGAAACACGCCACTGTACTGCCCGGGCTTGGCGATGCTGCGGGTCACGACCGTGGCGGCCGAGACATGCACGCCGTCGGCCAAGCTCAGGTGCCCCAGCACGATCGCACCGCCGCCGACCGTGCAGCCGCGGCCGATGGTCGCGCTGCCCGCCACGCCGGCGCAGCCGGCCATCGCGGTATGGGCGCCGACCTTGACGTTGTGGCCGATCTGCACCAGGTTGTCCAGCTTGACGCCGTCCTCCAGCACCGTGTCGTCCAGCGCGCCGCGGTCGATGCAGCTGTTGGCGCCAATCTCGACATCGTCACCGATGCGCACCGCGCCGAGCTGCTCGATCTTTTCCCAGCGACCCTCGGTCGGCGCGAAGCCGAAGCCGTCCGCGCCGATCACCACGCCGCTGTGCAGGATGCAGCGCGCGCCGATGCGGCAGTCGAAACCCAGGGTCACGCGGGCGGACAGCCGGCTGCCCTCGCCCACCGTGGCGCCGCGCTCGATCACGCAATGTGCGCCGATGCGCGCACCGGCGCCGATGCGCGCGCCGGCCTCGACCACGGCCAGCGGGCCGATGTCGACGCCCGCGCCGATCTCGGCCGTCGGATCGATCACCGCGCTCGGATGGATGCGCGGCGGCTGCGCCGGACGCACCCGCGCCGCCCACCACCGGGTCAGGCGCGCGAAGTAGAGATAGGGATCGGGCGTGAGGATGTAGCTGCCGCCGCGCGCCAGCGCCAGCTCGCGCAGCGCCGGAGCCAGGATCACGCAGCCGGCACCGCTGCCGGCCAGTTGCTGCTGGTAGCGCGGGTTCGCCAGGAAGGCGATCGTCGCCGCGTCGGCGCCGTCCAGCGGCCCGATGCGCTCGATCGCGGTATCGGGCGCACCAAGAAGATCGCCGCCCAAGGCGGCGATCAGTTCGGCGACCTTGACCGGCTTGAGCAACTTACTTCTGCGTGTTGAGCGCGTCGATCACCTTCTTGGTGATGTCGATGCGGTTGCTGGCGTGCAGCGCGTCCTGCACGATCAGGTCGTACTTGTCGGCGTCGAAGATCTGCTTGATGACCTTGTTGGCGCGATCCACCAGCACCGAGAGTTCCTCGTTCTTGCGCTGGGTCAGGTCTTCCTGCCACTCGCGGCGCTTGCGCTGCAGATCGCGGTCGGCCTCGACCAGATCGCGCTGGCGGCGGTTCTTCTCGGCCTCGCTGAGCGTCGGGGCATCCTTCTCCAGCTTGTCGGCGGCGCCGCGCAGCTTGGTTTCCAGATCCTTCAGCTCTTTCTCGCGCTTGCCGAATTCGGCTTCCAGCTTGGCCTGTGCGACCTTGGCCAGGTTGGCCTCGCGCATCACGCGCTCGCTGTTGACATAGCCGATCTTGATTTCCTGTGCTTGCAGGCCCGCGGCCGAGGCGCACAGCATGGCGGCCACGGCCACCGATTTCAACAGCTTGCTCTTCATCAGAATGCAGTCCCGATCTGGAATTGGAATTTCTCGATTCTATCCGTAGGCTTTTTACGGACCGGCGAGCCGTAGCTCATCTTCAGGGGGCCCATGGGAGACAACCACGACAGACCGATACCGGCCGAGGCGCGGATGAACTCGTCGTCGCGCCGCTTGATCGCCGAATGCCAGACGGCACCCGCGTCAAAGAAGCCGAACAGCCGGAAGGTCTTGTCATTGCCCGCCCCTGGAACGGGCACATACAGCTCGGCGTTGACATTGACGCGGCGATTGCCACCCGAATAGGAGCCGGTAATGTCGACCGGGCCCAGCGAGTTGCCCTCGAACACCCGCACCGAACCCAGGCCACCGGCATAGAAGTTCTTGAAGATCGGATAGGGCTTGCCACCCAGGCCCTGGCCCCAGCCGAACTCGCCGTTCAGGCCCAGGGTGAACTTGCTGCTCCACAGCGGGATGTAATGCTGGTACTGCAGGTTCGCGCGCATATAGCGCGAATCGCCGGCCGGGCTCAGCTCGAGGTTGACGCGCTGGTACTTGCCGCGCGTCGGCGAGATGATGCTGTCGCGGTCGTCGCGCTGCCAACCGATCGTCAGCGGGATCGAGTTGACATTGGTGCCGCCATGGTCGCGGAAGAAGCGCAGATAGGCCTCGGGCACGCCGCTGGTCGTCGTGATCTTGGTCAGCTCGTAGCCGATGCCGAAGAACACCGTGTCGACCTCGGAGAAGGGCACGCCGAAGCGCAGCGCGCCGCCATAGCTGACCAGTTCGTATTCCTCACCCAGCGTGTTCAGCGGCTTGGTGGTGCGGTAGAACAGGTCGATCGCGCGCGACACGCCATCGACCGTGAAGTACGGATCCACCGTCGACAGCACCAGCGCACGGCCGGTCTTGGCGGTGTTGACCTCGATGCCCAGGTAGTTGCCGGAGCCGAACACATTGTCCTGCTTGATCGAGCCCGACAGCGACAGCTTCTGCTGGCTGGAGTAGCCGGCGCCGACCATGATGTTACCGGTCGGGCGTTCGGTGACGGTCAGGGTCACGTCCACCTGGTCGGGCGCCCCCGGCACCTCGGCGGTGTCGATGTTGACGTCCTTGAAGTAGCCCAGGCGCTCGACGCGATCACGCGAGGCCTTGATGCGGGCGCCGTCGTACCAGGCCGATTCGAACTGGCGGAACTCGCGGCGGATCACCTCGTCGCGGGTGCGCGTGTTGCCGGAGACGATCACGCGGCGCACATAGACGCGGCGCTGCGGCTCGGCCACGAAGGTGACGACCACCTGGCCGGTGGCGCGGTCGATCTCGGGGCGGCTGTCGACGCGCGCGAACGCGTAGCCGAAGGTACCGTAAAGATCGGTAAAGGCGCGGGTGGTCTCGGCCACCGATTCGCCGCGATAAGGCTCGCCCGGCTTCAGGCGCACCAGGCTCTTGAAGTCCTCCTCGCGGCCCATGAACTCGCCCTCCAGCTTCACGCCGGTGACGGTGTAGGGCTGGCCCTCGCTGACCGTGATCGCGATATTGATGCTCTGCTTGTCTGGCGAGATCGTCACCTGGGTCGAGGTGACGGCGAACTCCAGATAGCCGCGGTTCAGGTAGTAGGAGCGCAGGGTCTCCAGGTCGGCATTGAGCTTGGCGCGCGAGTAGCGGTCGGTCTTGGTGTACCAGGTCAGCCAGCCGCTGGTGGTCTGCTCCAGCAGGCCGGTCAGCGTGCCCTCGGAGAACACCTTGCTGCCCAGGATGCGGATCTCGCCGATCTTGGCGGGCTCGCCCTCGGTCACCGCGAAGCTGACGTTGACGCGGTTGCGCTCCAGCGGCGTGATGGTGGTGCTGACCTCGGCGCCGTACAGGCTGCGGGTCAGGTATTGCCGCTTCAGTTCCTGCTCGGCGCGGTCGGCCAGCGCCTTGTCGAAGGGCTTGCCCTCGCCGATGCCGACATCCTTCAGCGACTTGGTCAGCGCCTCGGTGTCGAACTCCTTCAGGCCGACGAAGCTGACGTTGGCGATGATCGGCCGCTCCTCGATCACGACGACCGCGGAGTCGCCATCGATCTGGATGCGCACGTCCTTGAACAGGCCGGTGGCGAACAGCGCGCGCAGCGCGGCGGCGCCCTTCTCATCGTTGTAGGTGTCGCCGATGCGGAAGGGCAGCGACGCGAACACCGTGCCGGGGTCGGTGCGCTGCAGGCCTTCGACACGGATGTCCTTCAGCACGAAGGGATCGACCGCCCAGGCGGACCCCGTTTGCAGCGCGGCGACCAGCGCCAGACTCAGGACAGACGGGCGCAGGCGCGCGGACATGGGGCGTGATACGGACATGCGGGTGAGATCAATGCAGGCCCAGCAAGCGGGCCATGTCGTTGGAAAGGGCCAAGGTCATCATCAGCAGCATGATCAGCACACCGACGCGCTGCAGCTGCTTGAGCCACCAATCCGAGACGGGGCGGCCGCTCAGACCCTCGAAAAGATAATACATCAGGTGTCCGCCATCGAGCATCGGCAACGGCAGCAGGTTCAGCACGCCCAGGCTCACGCTGACCAGGGCCAGAAAGCTCAGATACTGCGTCAATCCCAGGCGTGCGGACTGTCCGGCGTAGTCGGCGATCGTGATCGGGCCGCTCAGGTTCTTCAGGGAAGCTTCACCTGTCAGCATGCGGCCGAAGGTGCTCAGGGTCAGCGCCGATACCTCCCAGGTGCGGCGCGTACCCTGCCACAGCGATTCCAGCGGCCCGTGGCTGACCGTCACCAGCTCCGGCGGCGCGCCGACCTGGGCCTCGATGCGACCCAGCAGCTGCTCGCCATCGCGCACGATCTTGGGCCGGACCTCCAGGCTCAAGACCTGACCCGCGCGCTCCACCTGCCAGGCCATCGGCGCGGCGCGCTGCCCCTCGACCCCGCCCTGCCCCGCGGCGCGGATGCGCTCGCGCAGCGAGGCCGCGTCGACGACCGCGCGGCCATCGATGCTCAGCACCCGGTCGCCAGCGCGCAGCCCGGCCTCGGCACCGGCACCGCCGGCCGACAGCTCGCCGATCAGCGGCTCCGCAAAAGGTCCGCCCAGGCCGATGCGGCGCAGCAGCTGCGCATCGAGCTCGCGTTTTTCAAGGCTGTCGGTGTCCAGGCTCAGGCGGCGCTGGGCATGCCCCTGCGCGTCGCTGACCGAGAGGTAGAGCTTGCGGCCGTCGGACACCGCCTGGGTCAGCTGCCAGCGCAGCTCGGGCAGCGATTGCAGCTCGGTCCAATCCTCGCCATCGGTCGAGGTGGCGCGCACCCAATCCCCAGCGCGCAGGCCGGCGCGCTCGGCCAGGCTGCCCGCCAGCGGCGAGCCCAGCACCGGCTTGGGCTCCTCGACGCCCATCAGGCTCACCAGCGCAAATAGCAGGATCGCCAGCACGAAGTTGGCCGCCGGCCCGGCCGCGACGATCGCGGCTCGCTGCAGCAGCGGGCGGTTGTTGAAGGCGCGCTCGCGCTCGGCCGGATGCACCGGGCCCTCGCGCTCATCCAGCATGCGCACATAGCCGCCCAGCGGCAGAGCCGCCAGGGTGAACTCGGTCTCGCCGCGCTGGCGCCGCAGGATCACGCGGCCGAAGCCGACCGAGAAGCGCAGCACCTTGACGCCGCAGGCCTTGGCCACGCGGTAATGCCCCCATTCGTGCACGACGATCAGCACGCCCAGGGTCACAATGAAGGCCAGCAGGGTCATCAGCATCAGCCGGCCAGCCCTTCGATCAGGCGCAGCGCATGCCGCCGCGCGCGCGCATCCAGATTCAGCAGGCCCTCGACGCTGGCGCATTCACCGGCCTCGGGATGCAGCTCCTCCAGGGTCTGCCGGTTGACGCGGCAGATGTGATCGAAGCGCAGGCGCCGTTCCGCGAAGGCGGCCACCGCCTCCTCGTTGGCCGCGTTCAGCACCGCGGTCGCGCCTTCGGCCGCGCGCAGCGCCTGCCAGGACAGGAACAGGCCCGGGAAGCGTCGCGCGTCGGCCTCCTCGAAGCTCAGGGTCGGCTTGGCCAGGAAATCCAGCGGCTCGGCGCCCGACTCGATGCGCTCCGGGAAGGACAGCGCATAGGCGATCGGCACCCGCATGTCCGGCGTGCCCAGCTGGGCCAGCACCGAACGGTCGCGGCACACCACCATCGAATGGATGATGCTCTGCGGGTGGATCACCACCTTGAGCTGCTCCGGCGCCAGATTGAACAGCCAGCGCGCCTCGATCACCTCAAGCGCCTTGTTCATCATGGTCGCGGAGTCGATCGAGATCTTGCGGCCCATCACCCAGTTCGGATGCGCGACCGCCTGCTCCAGGGTCACGTCGGCCAGGGTCGCGGGGTCGCGCTGGCGGAACGGGCCGCCGGAGGCGGTCAGCACGATATGGTCGATGCGCTCATGCCAGCTGGCGCGGTCCTCCGGCAGGCATTGGAAGATCGCCGAATGCTCGGAATCGACCGGCAGCAGGGTCGCCCCCCCCTGCTCCACCGCCTGCATGAACAGCGCGCCGCCGACGACGATGGCCTCCTTGTTGGCCAGCATCAGCTTCTTGCCGGCGCGCGCCGCCGCCAGGCAGGGCGCCAGGCCCGCGGCGCCGACGATGGCGGCCATCACCGCATCAACCTCGGGATGGGTCGCGATCTCGGACAGCGCGGCCGCGCCCTCCAGCACCTCGGTGGCGCAGCCTTTTTGCTCGCGCAGCAGGCCGCGCAGCCGCGCGGCCAGGCCGGCCTCGGGCAGCACCGCGTAGCGCGGGCGGTAGCGCAGGCATTGCGCGGCGAGCTCCTCGACACGGCTCATCGCGCTGAGCGCGAACACCTCGTAGCGCTCGGGATGACGGGCCAGCACATCCAGGGTGCTGGTGCCGACCGAGCCGGTGGAGCCAAGGACGCAGATGCGCTGGCGAGAGGAAGAGGAACTCATTTCAAGGCCGCCAGGGAACTGAGCGCCAGTGCCAGCGGAAACACCGGCAGCAGCGCATCGACGCGATCCAGCACGCCGCCATGGCCGGGCAGCAGCTGGCTGCTGTCTTTGGCACCGACCGCGCGCTTGATCAGGGACTCGAACAGGTCGCCGACCACGCTCATGCCGCACAGGAACAGCAGGGCCAGCAGCGCCGTCGGCAGGCCCAGGCCCTGCAGCAGCAGGCCGTAGAGGCTGGGCGAATCGACCGGCATGCGCGCATCGATCAGATAGGCCCAGACCAGGGCCAGCAGCAGCACGCCGGCCATGCCGGTCCAGACACCCTCCCAGCTCTTGCCGGGGCTGATCGCGGGCGCCAGCTTGCGCCGGCCGAAGCTGCGGCCGCCGAAATAGGCGAACACATCGGCCGCCCAAACCAGGCAGAAGATCGACAGCAGGAAATTGATGCCCTGGGCCTTGGCCAGCGCGATCGCCAACCAGGCCGCCCACAGCGCCAGGCCGCCCAGCACCAGGCGCAGCAGGCGCGAGACCTTGGGCCAGGCCGGCGGGCCGCCGCGCAGCGCATAAGCGCCGCCCAGCACCCAGATCGCGCCCGCCAGCCACCAGCACCAGGGCGGCGGCGCACGCAGCTGGCCATCCCGACCCAGCATTGCCAGGGTGGCGCCGCAGGCCGCGGCCAGGCCGACGCCGAACAGCAGGGCCGGCAGGCCCGGCGCGCCGTTCAGGCGGGACCATTCCCAGCCGGCCGCGCCGATCATCAGGAGGGTCAGCAGCGCGAAGGGCCAGGGCGAGGCCGCCGCGATGGCCGGCAGCAACACGGCCAGCAGCAGCAGGGCCGTGATCACGCGTTGTTTGAGCATGATGGGGAGGAGGACGCGCCGCTCAGGCGCCGGCCAGGGCCGGGGTTTCCTTGACGCCGCCAAAGCGCCGGTCGCGCTCGCGGAAGGCCTCGATCGCGGCATCCAGCTGCGCCTCGCCGAACTCCGGCCACAGGCAGTCGGAGAACACGAACTCGGTGTACGCCACCTGCCAGAGCATGAAGTTGCTGATGCGCACCTCGCCGCCGGTGCGAATGAAGAGGTCCGGATCGGGCGCATAGCTCATCGCCATGAACTCGCTCAGCTTGGCCTCGGTCAGCGCCTCGGGCGCCACGCCGGCCTTGATCGCCGCCTTGGTGGCCTGCACGATGTCCCAGCGGCCGCCGTAGTTGAAGGCGACGTTGAGGGTCAGCTTGCTGTTGTGCGCGGTCGCGGCCTCGGCCTCGTTCCAGGCATTGCGCAGCTTGTCGGAGACCGCCTCGCGGTCGCCGACGATGCGGATGCGCACGCCCATCGCGCCCATGCGCGCCAGGTAGCGCGACACCGCGGCCAGCACCAGACCCATCAGGCCCGAGACCTCGTCGCTGGGGCGCTTCCAGTTCTCGCTGGAGAAGGCGAACACCGTGAGGTACTCGATCTCGCGGTCGATGCAGGCCTGCACGATGCGCACCAGGGCGTCGACGCCCTGCTTGTGGCCGAAGAAGCGCGGGAGGAAGCGCTTCTTGGCCCAGCGGCCGTTGCCATCCATCACGATGGCCACATGGCGGGGCACAACCGCCTTGCCGTTCGTCTCGCTCACCACGCGACTCAGACCGCCAGGATCTCTTGTTCCTTGGCCGCGACCAGCTTGTCGATCTCGACGATCACGCGGTCGGTCAGCTTCTGCACCTCGTCGGCGCTGCGGCGCTCATCGTCCTCGCTGATGGCCTTGTCCTTCAGCAGCTTCTTGGCCTGCTCGTTGGCATCGCGGCGCACATTGCGCACCGCCACCTTGGCATCCTCGCCGGCGTTCTTGACCACCTTGGTCAGGTCGCGGCGGCGCTCCTCCGACAGCGGCGGCATCGGCACGCGGATCAGGTCGCCCTGGCTGGACGGGTTCAGGCCCAGGTCCGACTCGCGGATCGCCTTCTCGATCTTGGCGGCGAAGCCCTTTTCCCAGGGCTGCACGCTGATGGTGCGGGCGTCCAGCAGGCTGACGTTGGCCACCTGGGAGATCGGCACCATCGAACCGTAGTAATCGACGCTGACCTGGTCCAGGATGCCCGGATGGGCGCGACCGGTGCGGATCTTC
Organism: Roseateles sp. DAIF2; assembly: GCF_015624425.1. NCBI lineage: Bacteria > Pseudomonadati > Pseudomonadota > Betaproteobacteria > Burkholderiales > Sphaerotilaceae > Roseateles > Roseateles sp. DAIF2. The sequence goes on from NZ_CP049919.1 coordinate 4,235,032, forward strand.
TGCAGTTCGCTCTTGAACGACTCGACCGACTTGGCCATCTTGGCCTCGGCCGTCTTCTTGATGTCGGCAGTACTCATGATCGTCTCTTTGCTCTCAAGTCTCTAGGGTCGGCGGCCGCGGGTTCAGACGTGGACCAGCGTGCCCTCGTCCTCGCCCATCACCACGCGCTTCAGCGCGCCGGGCTTGAAGATGGAAAACACCTTGATCGGCAGCTTCTGGTCGCGGCACAGCGCGAAGGCGGTGGCGTCCAGCACCTGCAGGTTCTTGGTGATCGCCTCGTCGAAGCTGATGCGCGCATAGCGCGTTGCGGTCGGGTCCTTCTTGGGGTCGGCGGTGTAGACGCCGTCGACCTTGGTGGCCTTCAGCACGATCTCGGCGCCGATCTCGGCACCGCGCAGCGCGGCGGCGGTGTCGGTCGTGAAGAAGGGGTTGCCGGTGCCGGCGGCGAAGATCACCACCTTGCCCTCTTCGAGGTACTGCAAGGCCTTGGGGCGGACATAGGGCTCGACCACCTGCTCGATCGCGATCGCGGACATCACGCGGGCGGTCATGCCCTCCTGGCGCATCGTATCGGCCAGGGCCAGCGAGTTCATCACGGTGGCCAGCATGCCCATGTAGTCGGCGGTGGCGCGGTCCATGCCGACCGAGCCGCCGGCGACGCCGCGGAAGATATTGCCGCCGCCGATCACGACCGCCACCTCGCAGCCCAGCTGAGTGACCTCCTGGATCTCGCGCACCATGCGCACGATGGTCGCGCGGTTGATGCCGAAGGCGTCGTCACCCATCAGGGCCTCGCCGGAGAGTTTGAGCAGGATGCGTTTGTGTGCGGGCATTCGTACCTCGTCAATGCTGTGCTGGCGTGCCGCGATTCTTCCAGACCTTGCCGGGGAAGCCGCGGGCACAAGTGTAAAGGGCGCCCGTGGCGCCCTTTGTTTCCGTCGAGCGCCTTAGGCGTTCTTGGCAGCGGCGGCTGCCTCGGCGGCCGCCTTCTGGGCAGCCACTTCGGCCGCGAAGTCGTCCACCTTCTTCTCGATGCCTTCGCCGACCACGTACAGGGTGAAGCCCTTCACGCTGGTGGCCTTTTCCTTCAGCATCGCGGCAACGGTCTGCTTGCCATCGGCGGCCTTCACGAAGACCTGATCCAGCAGCGAGACTTCCTTCAGGAACTTCTGCACCGAACCCTCGACCATCTTGGCGACGATGTCGGCTGGCTTGCCGGACTCGGCGGCCTTCTCGGCGGCGATCTTGCGCTCCTTCTCGACCAGCTCGGCCGGCACTTCGGCCGACGACAGGGCGGCAGGCTTCATCGCGGCGACATGCATCGCGACGTCCTTGGCGGCCACATCGTCGCCGTCGAACTCGACCACCACGCCGATGCGGGTGCCGTGCAGGTAGGAGGCCAGCTTGGCGCCACCGGCGTAGCGCTTGAAGCGGCGGATCGACATGTTCTCGCCGATCTTGCCGATCAGGCCCTTGCGCACGTCCTCGACCGTCGGGCCGAAGCCTTCCTGCGACAGCGGCAGGGCGGACAGGGCGTCGATGTCGGCCGGGTTCTTCTCGGCCACCAGGCCGGCCAGCGCGCTGACGAAGGCCAGGAAGGCGTCGTTCTTGGAGACGAAGTCGGTTTCGCAGTTGACCTCGATCAGGGCGCCGGCGCCGCCGACCACGGCGGTCGCGACCACGCCTTCGGCGGTGACGCGCGAGGCGGCCTTGCCGGCCTTGTTGCCCAGCTTGACGCGCAGGATTTCCTCGGCGCGGACCAGATCACCCTCGGCCTCGGTCAGCGCCTTCTTGCATTCCATCATCGGGGCGTCGGTGCGGGCGCGCAGCTCGGCCACCATGCTTGCGGTAATTGCAGCCATATCAATCTCCGTTTTGCAGCGGGGCCGCCCACACGGGCCACCCCAGAAAATTCTTCGTTGAAAAAAAGGGGCTGAATCAGCCCCTCTTGCCTAGGCGATCGAGGAGATCAAGCGCCTTCGTTGACTTCCACGAACTCGTCGCCATCGGCGGCGACGGCCTGCACCAGCTCGTTGCCGGCGTTGGCACGGCCTTCCAGCACGGCGTCGGCGACAGCCTTGGCGTACAGAGCGACGGCCTTGGCCGAGTCGTCGTTGCCCGGGATGATGTAGTCGATGCCTTCGGGCGAGTGGTTGGTGTCAACCACGCCGATCACGGGAATGCCCAGCTTCTTGGCTTCGGCGACGGCAATCTTGTGGTAGCCGACGTCGATCACGAAGATGGCGTCCGGCAGCGCGGTCATGTCCTGGATACCGCCGATGTTCTTTTCCAGCTTGGCGATGTCGCGCTGGAACAGCAGGGCTTCCTTCTTGATCGCGGGCTGGGTGCCGGCTTCGATCTGGGCCTGCATGTCCTTCAGGTTCTTCAGCGACCCCTTGACCGTCTTGAAGTTGGTCATCATGCCGCCCAGCCAACGGTTGTCGACATAGGGCATGCCGGCGCGCTGGGCTTCCAGGGCCACGACCTCGCGGGCCTGGCGCTTCGTGCCGATCATCAGCACGGTGCCGCGCTTGGCAGCCAGCTGGCGCACGAACTTCATCGCTTCCTCGAACTTGGGCAGGGTCTTTTCGAGGTTGATGATGTGAATCTTGTTGCGATGGCCGTAAATGAACGGGGCCATCTTGGGATTCCAGAAGCGGGTTTGGTGGCCAAAATGGACGCCGGCTTCCAGCATCTCGCGCATCGTCACGGACATAAGTAACTCCGAAGGTTGTGTCTAAAATCCGGCCCGAATTGCGCTGCTGAAAGAAACGAAAGCAGCTGCAACACCTTGAAGTGGCCGGGTTTGCGATTTATTCCGCCGTCACCGCGCCTCGAACGAGGCGCAGCCAGCAGCAAAACCCAAAGAGTATACACGATTCATGCCCCATGACCTGAGCAGCGCCCTCGACGGCCTGCGCAACGGCCGGCTGCAAGCCGCCGAACTGCTGCAGCGCAGCCTGGACGCGGCCCGCGGCGAGGCCTGCCGGCACGCCTTCGTGCGCCTCTTTCCAGCGCCCGCCGTCGCAGAACCCAACACCCCGCTGGGCGGCCTGGCCATAAGCATCAAGGACCTGTTCGACGTCGCCAGCCAGCCGACGACGGCCGCCTCGCGCTCGCTCGCCGACGCCGCACCGGCCGCGGCCGACAGCCCCGCGGTGGCGCGGCTGCGCGGTGCCGGCGCCGCGCTGATCGGCCACACCAACCTGAGCGAGTTCGCCTTTTCCGGCCTGGGGCTGAACCCCCACCACGGCACGCCGCTCAACCCGGCGACTCGAGCGATCGACGGCCTGGCGCGCATTCCCGGCGGCTCGACCTCGGGCGGCGCGGTCAGCGTCGCGGCCGGCGCGGCCTGGGCCGCGCTGGGCTCGGACACCGGCGGCTCGATCCGCATCCCGGCCGCGCTGTGCGGCCTGGTCGGCTTCAAGAACACCGCGCGGCTGACGCCTGCCGAGGGCGGCATCCCGCTGGCGACCAGCCTGGACACCACCTGCGCGATCACGCGCTCGGTGCGCGACGCGGTGCTGCTGCACGAGATCCTGGCCGCGCGCCGCGTTGCACTGCAGGCCAGGCCCTGGTCCGCACGGCGCCTGGGCGTGCCGCGCGCGATGCTGGAAGGACTGGACAGCCAGGTCGCGCGCGACTTCGAGCGCGCGCTCGCCCGCCTCTCGGCCGCCGGCGCGCGCATCGAAACCATCGATCCCGAGCCGCTGCGCGACTTCGGCGCGCTGCAGCTGCAAGGCGGCCTGGCCGCCGCCGAAAGCTGGGCCTGGCACCGGCTGCGTCTGGCCGCACGCGAAAGCGACTACGATCCGCGCGTCGCGCTGCGCATCAAACGCGGCGCGGCGCTGAGCGCCGCCGACTACATCGACCTGCTGCAGGCGCGCCGCGCCTGGATCGCCCGCATGGAGGCGGCGCTGCAGGGCTTCGATGCCCTGCTCAGCCCGACCGTGCCCCGCGTTGCGCCCGAACTGGCGCCGCTGCTGGCGGACGACGAACATTTCTTCACCACCAATCTGCTGATGCTGCGCAACACCTCGGTCGTCAATTTGCTGGACGGCTGCGCGATCTCCCTGCCCTGCCATGCCCCGGGCGAGCTGCCCACCGGCCTGATGCTGTGGGCCCCGGCGATGCATGACGACGCGCTGCTGAGCCTGGCCCTGCAGGCCGAGGCCGCCCTGGCCAACGGGGAGGCCTGAGCCATGCGTGTTGCCATCGTGGGCGCCGGCATCATCGGCGTCACCACCGCGTATGAGCTGGCCGCCGACGGCCATGAGGTCACCGTGTTCGAGCGCAGCGGCGGCGTCGCCGCCGAAGGCAGCTTCGCCAATGCCGGCGTGGTCGCACCCGGCTATGTCGGCCCCTGGTCCGGCCCGGGCATGGCGGCCAAGCTGCTGCGCCAGAGCTTCGGCGCCCATGCCGCGATGCGCATCGACGGCCTGCCCGGCCCGCGCGAGCTCGGCTGGCTGTGGCGCTGGTGGCGCAGCGGCAAGCCCGTGCCGCATGCGCTGAACCGCCAGCGCATGCATCGCCTGGCGGCCTACAGCCAGCAGCGCCTGAACCTGCTGCGCCAGCAGCTGCAGCTGGACTACGAGCGCGCCGAGGGCCTGCTGGTGCTGCTGCGTGGCAAGCGCGAGCTGGCCGCGGCCCAGCACAGCCTGCGCCTGCTGGACGAGCTGGGCGTCGCGCACCGCCTGCTGGACGCGCAGCAATGCCTGGCCGCCGAGCCCGGCCTGAACGCCGAGGTCGCGCTGGAGGCCGGCATCCACCTGGCACAGGACGAGGTGGGCAACTGCCGCCAGTTCGCGCAGGCGCTGCGCAGCGAGGCGCAGCGCGCCGGCGTGCGCTTCCGCTTCCACACCACGGTGCGCCGCCTCGAGCCGGGCAGCCGGCCCGGCCTGGTGCACGAGTACACGCCGCCCGAGGAAAGCCAGGCCGCGGCCAACACCCGCTTCCTGGACCATGACTCCGCCGACGGCCCGGCCACCGTGCCGCAGATGCCCGAGCCGCAGCGGGAGCATTTCGATGCGATCGTGGTCTGCGCCGCGGTCGATTCGGGCGTGCTGCTCGAGCCGCTGGGCCTGAAGCTGCCGCTGCTACCGGTCTATGGCTATTCGATTACCGCGCCGCTGCGCCAGCTGGAGGCGCATCCGGACCTGGGACCGCGCGCCGCGCTGATGGACGAACGCTTCAAGGTCGCGATCAGCCGCATCGGCCAGCGCGTGCGCGTGGCCGGCTGCGCCGAGCTGGGCGGCAGACCCGAGACTTTCCGGCCCAAGCCGCTCGCCACCCTGCACAAGGTGCTGCACGACTGGTTCCCCGGCGCAACCCTGAACGGCCAGTTGCAGCGCTGGAAGGGCGCGCGCCCGATGCTGCCCGACGGCCCGCCGGTGCTGGGCGCCAGCGGCGCCGCCGGCATCTGGCTGAACCTCGGCCATGGCAGCAGCGGCTGGGCCCTGTCCTGCGGCTCGGCCCGCGTGCTGGCCGACCAGCTGGCCGGCCGCGCAACAGCGGTCGATGTCGAAGGCCTGGACGTGAGCCGCCTGCGCTAGTTAGGCTGCGGGCATGCGCCGCGTCCTGCACGATCCCGCCCACCTGCCCCTGCATGGGGTGAACGCCAGCCGCGGCTGGGAGCATCAGGCACTGGCGCGCAGCGCGCCGCAGGCCCTGATGCAGCGCGCCGGCCTGGCCGTCGCCAAGCTGGCCTTGGCGCTGCGCCCCGAGGCGCGCCGCATCGCGCTGCTGTGCGGCCCCGGCAACAACGGCGGCGACGCGCTGGTCGCCGCCTGCGCGCTGGCCGCGGCCGGCAAGCAGGTGGCGTTGTGGCGCCCCGCGGACCAGCGCCCGCCGCCGCCCGACAGCGCCTGGGCACTGCAGCAGGCGCAGCAGGCCGGCCTGATACCCTGCACCGAACTGCCCGCGCAGCTGCAGGCCGATCTGGTGATCGACGGCCTGCTGGGCCTGGGTGCGAACCGCGCGCCCGAGGGCTGGGTCGCCGCGGCGATCGAGCTGACCAACCGGCAGAGCGCGCCGGTGCTGGCGATCGACCTGCCCAGCGGCCTGCATGGCGACCACGGCCACGCCGCCGGCGCGGTGGTGAACGCCAGCCACACCCTGAGCCTGCTGACCCTGAAGCCGGGCCTGTTCACCGCGCAGGGCCGCGCGCTGGCCGGCGAGATCTGGTGGGACGAGCTGGGCATGCCCTGCCCCGCCCCCGCCGAGACCTGGCTGCTGGGCCCGCAGGCGCTGGCCGACTGGCGCCGCGTCAGCGGTCCGCGCGGCCATGCCAGCCACAAGGGCAGCTTCGGCGATGTGCTGGTGCTGGGCGGCGCGCCGGGCATGCGCGGCGCGGTGATGCTGGCGGCCCAGGCCGCGCTGGCCGCCGGCGCGGGCCGGGTGCATGCCTGCTGCCTGGACGCCGCGACCGAGCCCGCCCTGCCCCGCCCCGAGCTGATGCACTGGCCCGAGGCCCTGCTGGCCCATCCGGACAGCTGGCGGCGCCATGTGCTGGTGGCCGGCTGCGGCGGCGGCGCAAGCATCGGCGCCGCGTTGCCGGCGGTGCTTGAGCGGGCCCGGCGCCTGGTGCTGGACGCCGATGGCCTGAATGCCGTCGCCACCGATGCGGGACTGCGCGAACGCCTGCGCGTGCGCGGCGGCCGCGGCCAGCCCAGCATCCTGACGCCGCATCCACTGGAGGCGGCGCGCCTGCTGGGCTGCGACACCGCCGCGGTGCAGGCCGACCGCCTGGGCGCGGCCCGGGCGCTGGCCCGGGCGCTGGACTGCTGCGTGGTGCTGAAGGGCTCGGGCTCGGTGATCGCCGGCCCCGACGGAGCCTGCGCGATCAACCGCAGCGGCAATGGCCGCTTGGCCACCGCCGGCAGCGGCGATGTGCTGGCGGGCTGGATCGGCGGCCTGTGGGCGCAACAGGCGGGCGCCGACACGACAGCTACCACCCAGGCGCTGGCCCGCGCGGCCGTCTACTGGCATGGCGCGGCGGCCGAGGCCGCCCCGGGCGGCGGGCCGCTGCGCGCGGCCGAGCTGATCGAGGCGATGCACGCGCTGCACGCCGCGCCCGGCACGGCCTGAGCGGCCGGGCGCCGCTCAGCGCTTCTTGCCGCGCGGCGCGGCCGCCTCCGCCGATTTGCCGGCCTTGGCGCGCGCGCGCGCCGCCTTCACCGGATGGGTCGCGGCCGATTTCGGCGCGGCCTTGCCGGCCGGCTTCTTGCCGGTGGCGCGGCGGCCGGCCTTCAGCTCGCGGTCCTGGCGCCGCACCTGCTCCAGCGCCTCCACCGCCGAGGCCGGCTCGATGACCGGCGCGGCGCGGCGCGACGCCTCGCCACCACCACCACCCATCTTGTCGCGCAGCGCGCGCGCCACCAGGCGCGCCTCGTCGCTGTCGCGCACCAGGCGGAAGTCGATCTTGCGGCCGTCCAGGTCGACGCGGCTGACCTGCACCTGCACGCGCGCGCCGGTGGCATAGCGCATGCCGGTGCGCTCGCCACGCAGCTCCTGGCGCACCTCGTCGAAGCGGTAGTACTCGCCACCCAGCTCGGTGATGTGGATCAGGCCCTCGACATAGAGCGCGTCGAGCTGCACGAACAGGCCGAAGCTCGTTACCGCGCTGACGGTGCCACTGAACTCCTCGCCCAGATGCTCGCGCATGTAGCGGCACTTGAGCCAGGCCTCGACATCGCGCGAGGCCTCGTCGGCGCGGCGCTCGTTGGCACTGCAATGCGCGCCCACCACCTCCCAGCGCTCGGCATCGGTCGAGGCGCTGGCGGGGTTGATCGGCTTGGCCTTGCCGGGCCGCTTCGGCGGCTCGGGCACATCCATCTTGGCCGCGTCGAGCTGGTAGCGCTTGCCACCCAGCATGGCCTTGATCACGCGATGCACCAGCAGGTCCGGATAGCGCCGGATCGGGCTGGTGAAATGGGTGTAGGCCGGATAGGCCAGGCCGAAGTGGCCGGAGTTCGCGCCGGTGTAGATCGCCTGCTGCATCGAGCGCAGCAGCATGGCGTGGATCTGCTGCGCGTCCGGCCGGTCCTTGGTGGCCGCGGCGACGGCCTGGAACTCGCCCGGCGTCGGGTCGTCGCTGATCCCGAGGCCCAGACCCAGCGCGCGCAGATAGGCCTGCAGGGTGGCGCGCTTCTCGGGCGTCGGGCCCTCGTGGACGCGGAACAACGCATGCTGCTTGGCGCCGGCGATGAAGTCGGCCGCGCAGACATTGGCGGCCAGCATCGCCTCCTCGATCAGTCGGTGCGCCTCGTTGCGGGTGCGCGGCACGATCTTCTCGATGCGGCCGTTGTCGTCGCAGACGATCTGGGTCTCAGTGGTCTCGAAATCGACCGCGCCGCGCTTGGCGCGCTGGCCCAGCAGCGCGCGATAGACCCCGTGCAGATGCAGCAGATGCGGCACCAGCTCGCGGCGCTTGGCGGCCTCCGGGCCATGGGTGTTGCCCAGCACCGCGGCGACCTCGGTATAGGTCAGGCGCGCATGCGAGCAGATCACCGCCGGATAGAACTGGTAGGCGCGCGTCTCGCCCTCGGCGTCGATCAGCATGTCGCAGACCATCGACAGCCGGTCCTGCTCCGGGTTCAGCGAGCACAGGCCGTTAGACAGCTTCTCCGGCAGCATCGGGATCACCCGGCGCGGGAAGTAGACGGAGGTGGCACGCTCGTAGGCATCGGCATCGAGCGGCTCGCCGGGCTTGACGTAATGGCTGACGTCGGCGATCGCGACGATCAGACGCCAGCCGGTGAAGGCGCTCTTGCCGCGGCCCTGCTTGTGCGGCTCGCAGTAGACCGCATCGTCGAAGTCACGCGCATCCTCGCCGTCGATCGTCACCAGTGCCACGTCGCGCAGGTCGATGCGGTGCTTGAGGTCGGCGGCGCGCAGGCGGTCGGGCAGCTTGGCGCTCTGCGCCAGGGTCTCGGCGCTGAAGCGGTGCGGCACCTCGTACTTGCGCACCGCGATCTCGATCTCCATGCCGGGATCGTCGATCTCGCCCAGCACCTCGACCACGCGACCCACCGGCTGCGAGTAGAGCGACGGCGGCTCGGTCAGCTCGACCGCCACCACCTGGCCCGCGGTCGCGTTGGCGATGCCGTTCTTCGGGATCAGGATGTCCTGGCCCATGCGCTTGTCTTCCGGCGCGACCAGCCAGATGCCCGACTCCAGCAGCAGCCGGCCGATGATCGGGCGCTTCTTGCGGTCCAGGATCTCGAGCACCTTGCCCTCGGGCCGGCCGCGCTTGTCGAAGCGCGTGACGCGCACCCGCAGGCGGTCGCCATGCATCACCGCATGCATCTCCTGCGCGGAGAGGTAGACATCGGCGCCGCCCGCATCGGGCAGCAGGAAACCATGGCCATCGCGGTGCCCCTGCACCTGGCCTTCGACTTCGCTCAGCAAGGCGCCGGCATTCGGCGTGGTGCTTGCAGACTTAAAATTTTTGATGATAGAATCCCATCTTTCCTGAAAGCCCAGGTGGCGGAATTGGTAGACGCACTAGTTTCAGGTACTAGCGGGTAACTCCGTGGAGGTTCGAGTCCTCTCCTGGGCACCAAATACGAAGGCCAGCACATTGTGCTGGCCTTTTTCATTTCGCCAAGCCTCCCGCGGCATGCGGGCACACCAGGCTGGCGCGGATACAACAACGCCACAAACAACAAAGCCGGTTCGGCACAAGGCGGAACCGGCTTCGCTGCGAGTGGTCATCGAGTCGCGGCTCAGACGACGAACTTCTTGGCCAGCGCGTCCGGCCGCATGTCGTCGTACTCTTCGAAAGGCTGGTGGATCCAGGGACTGGTCTCCAGCATCTCGACATAGTAGTCCGGCGTGTAGGTCGAGACACCCTTGGTCCAGATCACCGCCGAGCGCAGCTCGCTGATCGAAGGCATGCCGCGCAGGCGCTCCACCACCGCCTTCAGGGTGACCCCCGAATCCGCCAGGTCATCAACCAGCAGCACGCGGCCGGCCAGCTCGCCCTTGGGCATGGTGATGTACTTGGCGATGTCCAGGCGCCCCTGGATCGTGCCGGCCTCGGCGCGGTAACTGCTGGTGGACATGATGCCCAGCGGCTTGTCGAACACGCGCGACAGCACGTCGCCCGGGCGCATGCCGCCGCGGGCCAGGCACAGGATCTGGTCGAACTGCCAGCCCGAGGCATGCACCTTCAGGGCCAGGCGCTCGATCAGCATGTGGTATTCGTCCCAGGAGACGTACAGATGTTTGCCGTCGTCGGTCAGCATGGGGTGGGGCTCCTCGTTGGAATGGCTTGGGTCAGGCCTGGAAGGGATGCTTCAGGACAATGGTGTGTTCGCGGTCCGGACCGGTCGAGACCATCGCGATCGGCGTGCCGGCGACCTGCTGCACGCGCTCCAGGTAGCGGCGCGCATTCAGCGGCAGCTTGTCCCATTCGGTGATGCCGGCGGTGGTCTCGGTCCAGCCCGGGAAGGTCTCGTAGACCGGCTTGCAGGCGATGATCTCGTCCGCATCCAGCGGCAGGATGTCGATGTGCTGGCCGTTCAGTTCGTAGCCGACGCACATCTGCACCTCGGCCAGGCCATCCAGCACATCCAGCTTGGTCATGCACAGGCCGGTGATGCCGTTGATGATGATGGAGCGCTTCAGCGCGGCAGCGTCCAGCCAGCCGCAGCGGCGCGCGCGGCCGGTCACGGTGCCCTTCTCCTGGCCGACGGTCGACAGGTGGTAGCCCACCGTGCCTTCCTTCTCCCACTCCAGCTCGGTCGGGAACGGCCCCGAGCCGACGCGGGTGGTGTAGGCCTTGGTGATGCCCAGCATGTAGTGCAGCATCTGCGGGCCCACGCCGGCACCGGCGGCGGCATTGCCGGCCACGCAGTTGCTCGAGGTCACATAGGGGTAGGTGCCATGGTCGATGTCCAGCAGCGTACCCTGGGCGCCCTCGAACAGGATGTTCTGGCCGGCCTGGTGCGCCTTGTGCAGCATGTAGCCGACGTCGGCCATCATCGGCTTGATCTGCTCGGCCATCTTCATGGCCTGATCGAAGATCGGCTGGAACTCCAGCTCGCCGCACTTCAAATAGCCGCACAGCGCAAAGTTGTGCAGCTCCAGCAGCTCCTTGAGCTTCTTGGCGAAGCGCTCGGGATGCTTCAGATCCTGCACGCGCAGCGCGCGGCGCGCCACCTTGTCCTCATAGGCCGGGCCGATGCCCTTGCCGGTGGTGCCGATCTTGCCGCTGCCGCTGTTCTCGCGCAGCGCCTCGCGCGCCTTGTCCACGGCGACGTGGAAGGGCAGGATCAGCGGGCAGGACTCGGAGATGTACAGGCGCGAACGCACCTCGACGCCGGCCCTCTCCAGGCGCTCGATCTCGCCCAGCAGATGGGTCGGGTCCAGCACCACGCCGTTGCCGATGTAGCAGGCCACGCCGTCGCGCATGATGCCCGAGGGGATCAGCTGCAGCGCGGTCTTCACGCCCTTGATCACCAGGGTGTGGCCGGCGTTGTGGCCACCCTGGAAGCGCACCACGCCCTGGGCGTGCGGCGTCATCCAGTCGACCACCTTGCCCTTGCCCTCGTCACCCCACTGGGTGCCGACCACCACCACATTCCGGCCGCGCGCAATTTCGCTTTGCATGATGAATTCGCTCGATTCGTTGAAAGATTGTTGGCGACGCGGCGCGCTTCAGAGCGCGCGCACCACCCATTGGGACTCGATGCGCACCAGTTCGCGGTCGCAATCGAATTCGTCGCCTTCGTGCTCGTGCCCGGGCAGCACGCACACCACGGTCTCGCCCAGCTCGCGCAGACGGCGGATCGCCGCGCGCAGGCCTTCGTCGCCCGGCTCCCCGCCGCTCCAGGGCGCGCGCACCGCGGCCCGCAGCGGCTGAGCCGGGCTCAGCTGCACCAGGGCCTTCAGGTCCAGGCTGAAACCCACGGCCGGACGACGCCGGCCGAACACCGCCCCGACCTCGTCGTAGCGGCCGCCGCGCAGCACGGCATCGCTGGAGCCGGCCGCGTAGACGGCGAAGCGTACGCCGCTGTAGTAGGCATAGCCGCGCAGGTCGGCCAGGTCGAAGCCCAGCGCCACCTCCGGATGGGTCTGGCGCAGATGCGTGGCCAGCCACTGCAGATCGTCCAGCGCGGCGCTGACCGCGGGCGTCTTCGGCAGGCGCGCGCGCGCCTCGGCCAGCACCTCGATGCCGCCATACAGCGACAGCAGGGCCTGCAGCCCCGCCGCGGCCGTGGCCGGCAGCTCGCCGGTCAGGCCCGCCAGCGCGGCGCCGTCCTTGGACGCCAGCGCGCCGGCGATCTCGGCCAGCAGCGTCGGCGCGATTTTCAGATCACCCAGGATGCCCTGCACCAGGCGGGCGTCGCCCAGGTCGATCGCGATGTCGGAAAGCCCCGCGCGACGCAGCGCATCCAGCGCCAGCTCCTGCACCTCCAGGTCCGCCTCCAGGCCGGCATGGCCGTAGATCTCGACGCCGAACTGCAGCGGCTCGCGGGTCGCGTTCAGGCCGTCCGGGCGGGTATGCAGCACCGGGCCGCAGTAGCACAGCCGGGTCACGCCTGCGCGGTTCAGCAGATGCGCGTCGATGCGCGCCACCTGCGGCGTGGTGTCGGCGCGCAGCCCCAGCGAGCGGCCCGAGAGCTGATCCACCAGCTTGAAGGTCTTGAGGTCCAGCGCGCGGCCGGTGCCGGACAGCAGCGAGTCCAGATGCTCCAGCAGCGGCGGCATCACCAGCTCGCAGCCATAGGTGCGCGCCATGTCCAGCATGTCGCGGCGCAGTTCTTCGATGCGGCGCGCCTGGGACGGCAGAACGTCGGCAATATGCTCGGGCAGCAGCCAAGCAGAGGACATGGGGCGTACGGGGGCGGTTAAAAACGGCATTGTACCGGTCCCGCGCGACGGCCCGGGCAAATGCCCGAGCGGGACAGCCCGTTTAAGTCGGGGACGGACCCGGTCACCCCCAGAGGGCGAACAGCAGGGCCAGCCCGGCCAGCAGACTGGCCAGGCCGATGAAGCGGATCTGGCCGTCGCTCATCGCCAACACCCGGGCAAAGACTTGGCGCCAGCCCCTGGGGTTGAGCAGGGGCATCAGTCCCTCGATGACCAGCATCAGGGCCAGCGCGCCCAGCAGGGTCTCGCCCATGCCCGCCGCGCCCGGACTTACTTGCCCTTGGCCGGGGCCGCCGCGCCGCCGGAGCCGCGCATGGCCTTGAAGAAGTCGCTGCTGGGGTCGACCACCATCACGTCCGACTTGCTGCGCCAGGTCGTGCGGTAGGCCTCGAGCGAGCGGTAGAACTGGGCAAACTGCGGGTCGCGGCCGAAGGCTTCGGCGTACAGGGCCGAGGCCTTGGCATCGCCCTCACCCTTGACCTTCTGCGCGTCGCGGTAGGCCTCGGCGACGATCACCTCGCGCTGGCGGTCGGCATCGGCGCGGATCTTCTCGCTCTCGGCCGAACCGGTGGAGCGGGCCTCGGCGGCCACGCGCTTGCGCTCGGACTCCATGCGGCGGTAGACCGAGTCGGTGATGTTGGCCGAGAAGTCAACGCGCTTGATGCGCACGTCCACCACTTCGATGCCGAACTGCTTGGCCTCGTCTTCCAGGCGTTTGCGCACGTCGTTCATCACCTTCTCGCGCTCGGTCGCCAGCACGGACAGCACGGTGCGCTTGGTGACTTCCTCGTTGAAGGCGGCCTGCACGATCGGGCTCAGACGGGTCTCGACATTGCGCATGTCGGTGCCGCTGTTGCGGATGAACTGACGCGGCTCGGCGACACGCCACTTGACCAGCCAGTCGATCACCAGACTCTTCTTCTCGGCGGTGAAGATGGCGCGCGACTCGGGGCTGTCCAGGGTCTGCATGCGGCGGTCCAGGAACACGACGTTCTGGAACGGCGGCGGCAGCTTGAACTTCAGGCCCGGCTCGGTGACCACTTCCTTGATCTCACCCAGCGCGTAGACCACGGCGAACTGGCGCTGGTCGACGATGAACAGCGTCGAGCTGGCCACCATGAAGGCGATCAGCGCACCGATGACGATGGAGGCAATACGGTTCATGTTCTTGTTCTCCTGGGCTCGCCTCAACGGCTCTCGCGATCGCGGCCGCGCAGGCCATCGCGCGAGCGGATGTCGGCGGCGCTGCCGGACGGGGTCGCCTCGGGCAAGGTGGTCGGCACCGGCGGGCCGGCGGTCACGGTGCTGCCGCTTTGCTGCAGCAGCTTGTCCAGCGGCAAATACAGCAGGTTCGAACCGCTGCGGCTCTCCACCATCACCTTGCTGACATTGCTGTAGACCTGCTGCATCGTGTCGATGTAGAGGCGGTCGCGGGTCACGCCCGGCGCCTTCTGGTACTCGGCCAGCACGCTCTTGAAGCGTTGCGCATCACCCTCGGCGGTCGCCTCGACACGCGACTTGTAGCCCTCGGCCTCCTCGCGCAGGCGCGCGGCCGTGCCCTGCGCCTTCGGGATCACCTCGTTGGCATAGGCCTGGCCCTCGTTCTTCAGGCGCTCGCGGTCGGCGCCGGCCTTGAAGGCATCGTCGAAGGCCGCCTGCACCTGCTCGGGCGCCTGCACGTTCTGCACATTGACGTTGGCGATCAGGATGCCGGCCTTCAGGCGATCCAGCTGGACCTGCACCGACTTCACCAGATCGGCCGCGATCGCGTCGCGCTGCTCGTACAGCACCGAGTCCATCTTGCTGCGGCCGACGATCTCACGCACCGCCGATTCGGCGGCCTGGATCACCGCCTCGTCCGGGCTGCGATTCTCGAACAGGTAGTCGCGCGCATCCTTCAGCCGGTACTGCACGGTGAAGCGGATGTCGACGATGTTCTCGTCCAGCGTGAGCATCGAGGAGTCGCGCAGACCGGTGGCCTGCACCACCGAATTGCGGCCGACCTCGACCGAGCGCAGCTGCGTCACCGGCACGATCTCGTTGGCCTGGAAGGGGTAAGGCAGGCGCCACTGGAAGCCGGCGTCCACCGTCTTGCTGAACTTGCCGAAGGAGGTCACGACCGCCTGGTGGCCTTCCTGCACGATGTAGAAGCCGCTGCCCAGCCAGCCCAGCGCCACCACGCCGGCGATCAGGCCGACGCCGATGCCGGCGCTCTTCATGTCGGGCTGGAAGTTGTTGCCACCACCGCCATTGCCGCCTTGCGGCGGCTGCTGACCACCGCCCTTGCCGCCGAACAGGCCGGACAGCTTGCGGTTGAAGTCGCGCCACAACTCATCCAGGTCGGGCGGTCCATCGTTGCGGCCGTTGCTCAGCAGACGGCCGGCCAGGCGGTGCCAGGGTCGCGCGGACTCAGATTTGTTCATGCTCATGCCTGTCATTCAATTTTTGGGCAGATGGGGCCGGGTCTTGCCCGTTCAAGCCTCCGGACTGCATGGCCCGCACAATCTCCTCGCGCAGCACATCCAGGCCCTCGCCGGTCAGGGCGCTGACGAAGACGCGCGGCACGCGGATCCCGTCGCGCTCCAGCCAGTCCAGAGTGGCGCGCGGACGCTGGTTGTCCTCCAGCATATCGAGCTTGTTGTAGACCAGGATCTGCGGGATGCCGGCGGCGCCGATCTCGCCGAGCACGCGCTCGACCTCGACCATCTGCTCGTCCAGCGCCGGGCTGGCGGCATCGACCACATGCAGCAGCAGATCGGCCTCGGCGGCCTCCTGCAGGGTGGCCTGGAAGGCCTCGACCAGCTTGTGCGGCAGGTCGCGGATGAAACCCACGGTGTCGGACAGCGACACGCTGGAGCCGGCCGCCTCGAGGTACATCGAGCGGGTGGTCGTATCCAGCGTCGCGAACAGCTGGTTGGCCGCGTAGCTGCGGGCCTTCACCAGCGCGTTGAACAGGGTCGACTTGCCAGCGTTGGTATAGCCGACCAGCGAGACCTTGAAGACCTGGTTGCGCTCGCGCGCGCGTCGCTGGGTGCCGCGCTGGCGCTGCACCTTCTTCAGGCGCTCCTTGGTGACCTTGATGCGGTCGTCGATCATGCGGCGGTCCAGCTCGATCTGGGCCTCGCCGGGGCCGCCGCGCATGCCGATGCCGCCGCTCTGGCGCTCCAGGTGGCTCCAGCGCCGCACCAGGCGCGTGGCCAGGTATTGCAGCCGCGCCAGCTCGACCTGCAGCTTGCCCTCATGGCTCTTGGCGCGGGCGGCGAAGATCTCGAGGATCAGCGCGGTGCGGTCGGCCACCGGCACGCCCAGCACGCGCTCCAGATTGCGCTGCTGGGCCGGCGAGATCGCCTGGTCGAACAGCACGGTGTGGGCCTGGTGCGCCTGCACCAGCAGCTTGATCTCGTCGGCCTTGCCGGAGCCGACGAACAGCGCGGCGTCCGGCGCCTGGCGGCGCGCGATGACCTTGGCCACCGGGGTGTCGCCGGCCGATTCGGCCAGCAGGGCCAGTTCGTCGAGGGTGGGATCGAAGTGGCCGGAACGGCCGATCTCGACGCCCACGAGAATGGCGCGCGCCGCCTCGGAGGGCGGCGACGCGGGGCTCTGTGAAGAGGAAGTGGAAGTAGTGGTCAAGGCGTACGAGGGGCCGCGAGGCCCCCGAGGCGCTGGCTCAGGCGCTTTCGCCGTTGTTTTCGGCCGCGTGGAAGTTCACCGCACGGCCCGGCACCACCGTCGAGATGGCGTGCTTGTAGACCATCTGGGTCACGGTATTGCGCAGCAACACGACGTACTGGTCGAAGGACTCGATATGCCCTTGCAGCTTGATGCCGTTGACCAGGTAGATGGACACCGGCACATGCTCTTTGCGCAGCAGGTTCAGGAAGGGGTCTTGCAGGAGTTGTCCTTTGTTGCTCACGATATGCTCCGTGTTAGAGAGAGTGGGTACGGGAGAGGTTGGAAGGCTTCCACCTTAACACAGGGAAAGCCCGGATGGCCTGAAGGATCAGGCCTCTTTGTCGGCAAACGGATTCTTGGCCGAGCGCAGCTCGATGCGCAGCGGCGTGCCGACCAGCTTGTAGTGGGTGCGGATACGCCCTTCCAGGTAGCGCTTGTAGGCGTCGGTGACGCCCTCCAGCGAATTGCCGTGGATCACGACGATCGGCGGATTCATGCCGCCCTGGTGGGCGTAGCGCAGCTTGGGCCGGAAATGGCCGCTCTTCTTGGGCGTCTGGTGCTCGACCGCTTCCTGGATCAGGCGGGTCAGCACCGGTGTGGTCATCTTCTTGAAGGCCGAGCTGTAGGCATCGGCCATCGCGTTCCACAGCGGGCCCAGGCCCTGGCGCTTCAGCGCCGAGATATGGTGCAGCGGCGCGAACTTCAGGAAGGACAGGCGATGCTCGATCGAGCGCTCCAGCTGCTGGCGCTGGTAGCTGTCGATCGCATCCCATTTGTTGATCGCCACCACCACCGCGCGGCCGCTGTCCAGCACATAGCCGGCGATATGCGCATCCTGGTCGGACACGCCCTGGGTCGCGTCGATCAGCAGCAGCACCACATGGGCGTCGGCGATCGCCTGCAGGGTCTTGACCACCGAGAACTTCTCGATCGCCTCGAACACCTTGCCCTTGCGGCGCAGACCGGCGGTGTCGATCAGCTTGAACTTCTGGCCATGGCGCTCGAAGTCCACCGTGATGGCGTCGCGCGTCGTGCCCGGCATGTCGAAGGCGACCAGGCGCTCCTCGCCGAGCCAGGTGTTGATCAGGGTGCTCTTGCCGACGTTGGGCCGGCCGGCCACCGCCAGGCGGATCACGCCCTCGTCCTCCGGCGGCGGCTCCTCGTCGCTCTCCGGGCCGAAGGGCTCCAGCACCGCCTCTAGCAGGCTGCGGATGCCCTGGCCATGCGCGGCCGAGACCGGGTGCGGCTCGCCCATGCCCAGCTCGTGGAACTCGGCCAGCAGCGGCGATTCGCTCATGCCCTCGGCCTTGTTGACCGCGAGGAAGACGCGCTTGTTGGCCTGGCGCAGATAGCGCGCGATGTCCTGGTCCTGGCCCGACAGGCCGGTACGCACATCGACGACAAAGACCACCGCATCCGCCTCGGCCACGGCCTGGCGGGTCTGCTTGGCCATCTCCTTGACGATGCCGGTGGTGCTGTCGGGCTCGAAGCCGCCGGTGTCGACCACGATGAACTCGCGGTTGCCCAGGCGGCCGTCACCGTAGTGGCGGTCGCGCGTCAGCCCGGCGAAGTCGGCCACGATCGCGTCGCGGCTCTTGGTCATCCGGTTGAACAGCGTGGATTTGCCGACGTTGGGTCGGCCGACCAGGGCGATGACGGGTTTCATGGCGATGTTCTTGTTCTTGTGGGTAAGAGAGAGGGTGAGAGGCGCTTACTCGGGGCGCAGCGCAAACAGGCCGCCGTTGCGGGTGGCCACCAGCACGGTGTCACCCAGCAGCACCGGCGCGGCCATCACCGGCGAACCGTCGGTGGGCAGGCGCGCCAGGGTCTTGCCGGTATCGGCGGCCAGCAGATGCACATAGCCTTCGTAGTCGCCGACCAGCAGCTGCTTGCCGACGGCCAGCGGCGCGCTCAGGCGGCGGTTCAGCAGTTGCTCGGCGCTCCAGACGGTGTCGCCATTGCCCAGCTTCCAGGCGGTGATGCGGTCCGAGCCGTCCACGCCATAGACCTGCTGCGCATCGGCGCCGACGCCGCGCGTGCCGCCGGTGTTGCGGCTCCACAGGGTGGCGCCGCGTTCGGCGTTGACGCAGCCGACGGCCGACTGGAAGGCGCGGGCGCACAGGGTGTCGCCGACGCGGGCCATCGGGCCGACCAGGTCGGCCAGGCGTTCCACCTCGTTGGTGCCGCGCGGCGTGGCCACATTGGCCTCCCAGCGCAGGGTGCCGCGCAGCGGGTCGACGCCGGCCAGGCGGGCGCCCTGCCCCACCACCAGGGTGTCCTTGAAGGCGCCGATCACGCCGGGCTGCGACAGGGTCAGCGGGTCGCCGGGGCGGCGCAGGTCCCACAGGCGGCGACCGTCGGCCGCGTCGAAGGCCATCACCTGGCGGTCCACGGTCAGCACGAACACGCGCTCGCCGGCGACCAGCGGCGCGGTGCTGACGGTCGAGCTCAGCGGCTTGCGCCAAGCCGGCTTGCCGGCATCCAGCACCACCAGCTCGTTGTCGCGGGTCACGACCGCGGCGAAGCGCCCATCGCTGCCGACGCCGGCGACCAGCTTCGCGCCGGCCTCGCCGCGCCACAGCACCGCGCCATCGGCGGCCGACAGGGCCTGCACGACGCCGTCATTGCCGGCAACGACAAAGCTCTGGCCGGCGGTTGCGACCGACAGCGGGAACTGCACGCCGTCGATGCGCGTCTGCCAGAGCTGGCGCGCATTGCCGCTGCCGACCTGGGCCTCCAGCGCCGCCGGCTTCGGGCCGCTGGAGCTGCCGAACAGCGAGCAGCCACCCAGCGCCGCGCTCAGCAGCACGAGGCTCAGCGGGCGGGCAATGAAGCGGGTCGCGGCCTTCATGGCTTGACTCCCGAGGCGGCATCTTCCGGCGCGGCCACGCCCAGGCTGGCCAGCTTGGCCTCGACCAGGCGGCGGTAGTCCAGGGTCTTGTCCAGGCCCTTGTAGGCCTTCAGGAACTCTTCCTTGGCAACATCGGGCTTGCTCTGCAGCAGGGCCAGGTCGCCGCGGCGATCGGCCACCAGGGCGGCGAAGTCGGCCCCCTTGATACCGTCCAGCGTCTTGGCGGCGGCATCGAACTGCTTGGCCTCGGCCTGCAGGCCGGCCAGGCGCAGGCGCGCGATGTCGCGGTACTCGTCCTCGCTGGCATGCTCGGCGGCCCAGCTCAGGGCCTCGCGGGCCGGCTCGGCCTGGCCCTTGTCCATCTGCAGCTTGGCGGCCAGCAGCGCGCCCTGGCCGGCATAGGTGGTGCGCGGGAAGCGCTCCTTCAGGTCGGCGAAGACGCGCGCGGCCTTGTCGGTCTCGCCCGCCTGGGCGGCGCGGTCCAGCTCGTCATACATGGCCGCGGCCTTGGCGGCCTGCTCGCGTTGCCAGTAGTTCCAGCCGTTCAGGCCGGCGAAACCAAGCAGGGCCAAGGTGACCACCCAGGTGATCAGGTTGCCGTAGCTTTTCCAGAAGGCCTTCAGCTGGTCCAGCTGTTCCTGTTCTTCGAGATCGAGATGAGACGCCATTGCGGAGCTGTTCTAGGTGGTCAGGGTCAATCGAAAGATGCGCGATTATGCGTTGGGCAGAAGCTCGCCCGCCCAATCGGCCGCCGTCGCCAGCGTGCGGGTGTATTGCGCGGCCGCGGCGTCGCGCAGCGGCTTGATCGCCACCTCGCCACGCGCCAGCTCGTCCTCGCCGAAGATCAGCGCCCAGGCCGCGCCGCTGGCATCGGCCTTCTTGAACTGCGACTTCATGCTGCTCTGGCCCGGATGCAGCACCACGGCCACGCCGGCGGCACGCAGCGCCTCCAGCGCCACCATCACCTGCGGCAGACCGGTCGCCGAGGGCACGATCGCATAGGCCTGCGGCACCGGCGCGGCGGGCGCCACGCCCACCTCATCCAGCAGCAGCAGCAGGCGCTCCAGGCCCATGCCGAAGCCGACCGCCGGCGTCGGCTTGCCGCCGAGCTGCTCGATCAGGCCGTCGTAGCGGCCGCCGCCGCAGACCGTGCCCTGCGAGCCGAGCTTGTCGGTGATCCACTCGAACACGGTCAGGTTGTAGTAGTCCAGGCCGCGCACCAGGCGCGGGTTGATCGTGTAGCTCACGCCGGCCGCGTCGAGGATCGCGCGCACGCCGTTGAAATGCGCCAGCGAATCCTCACCCAGGAAGTCCAGCAGCTTGGGCGCCGCGTTGGCCATCTCTTGCAGCGCGGGGTTCTTGGTGTCCAGCACGCGCAGCGGGTTGGTGTACAGGCGGCGCTGGCCATCCTCGTCCAGCAGCTCCTTGTGCGCCTCCAGATGCGCGATCAGGGCCTCGCGATGCGCGCTGCGCTCGGCCGGCTGGCCCAGGCAGTTCAGCTCCAGGCGGATATGCTCGCCGTCCTTCAGGCCCAGCTCGCCCAGCAGGCGGCGCCCCAGCAGGATCACCTCGGCATCGACGTCCGGGCCGTGGAAGCCCAGCGCCTCGATGCCCATCTGGTGGAACTGGCGGTAGCGGCCCTTCTGCGGCTTCTCGCGCCGGAACATCGGGCCGTAGTAGTAGAGGCGCCGGCCCGAGTCGCGCAGGAAGTTGTGCTCGATCATCGCGCGCACCACGCCGGCGGTCATCTCCGGGCGCAGCGCCAGATGCTCGGCCTGGCCATGCTTGTCGGCGCGGTCCTCGAAGGCGTACATCTCCTTCTCGACCACATCGGTCACCTCACCCAGGCCGCGCACGAACAGCGCGGTCGGCTCGACGATCGGCGTGCGGATGTTCTGGTAGCCGTAGCGCTGCAGCACCGAGCGCATCTTTTCTTCCAGCCATTCCCAGCGCGCCGAGTCCGGCGGCAGCACGTCGTTCATGCCCTTGACGGCTTGCAAGGGCTGCATCTTCTTTTCAGTCATGGATCAGGCGGTGGCGCCGAAGCGCTTCTCGATATAGTTTTCGACCAGGGCGTGGAACTCGGTCGCGATGTTCTCGCCGCGCAGGGTCAGCGCCTTCTCGCCGTCGATGAAGACGGGCGCCGCCGGTGCCTCGCCGGTGCCGGGCAGGCTGATGCCGATGTCGGCATGCTTGCTCTCGCCGGGGCCGTTGACGATGCAGCCCATCACGGCCACCTTCATGTTCTCGACGCCGGGGTACTTGTCGCGCCAGATCGGCATCTGCGCGCGCAGGAAGTCGTCGATCTGCTTGGCCAGTTCCTGGAAGGTGGTGCTGGTGGTGCGGCCGCAGCCGGGGCAGGCGGTGACGCTCGGGTTGAAGGCGCGCAGGCCTAGGGCCTGCAGGATCTCCAGCGCGACCACCACCTCCTGCGTGCGCGACTCGCCGGGCTGCGGCGTCAGCGAGACGCGGATGGTGTCGCCGATGCCCTCCTGCGCCAGGATGCCCAGGGCGACGCTGGAGGCCACCGTGCCCTTGGTGCCCATGCCGGCCTCGGTCAGGCCCAGGTGCAGCGCGTAGTCGCAGCGCTTGGCCAGCGCGCGGTAGACCGAGATCAGGTCCTGCACGCCGCTGACCTTGCAGCTGATGATGATGTTGTCCGGGTTCATGCCCAGCTCGCGGGCATATTCGGCCGACGAGAGCGCCGACTGGATCAGCGCCTGGTACATCACCTGCTTGCCGTCCCAGGGCTCGGCGCGCTTCGCGTTCTCGTCCATCATCGAGGCGAGCAGCTCCTGGTCCAGGCTGCCCCAGTTGACGCCGATGCGCACGACCTTGTCGTACTTCATCGCGGCCTCGACCATCATCGCGAACTGGCGGTCCTTCTTGTCGCCCTTGCCGACATTGCCGGGGTTGATGCGGTACTTGGACAGGGTCTGGGCCATCGCCGGATGCTCGGTCAGCAGGCGGTGGCCGTTGTAGTGGAAGTCGCCGACCAGGGGCACGTCGATGCCCATGCGGTCCAGCTGCTCGCGCACATGCGGCACCGCGTCGGCCGCCTCCGGTGTGTTGACCGTGATGCGCACCAGCTCGGAGCCGGCCACCGCCAGCTCCTTGATCTGGATCGCGGTCTCGATCACGTCCACCGTGTCGGTGTTGGTCATCGACTGCACGCGCACCGGCGCGTCGCCGCCGATCGTCACGACCCGCGAGCCCCAGCGCACGGTGGCCTGGCGGCTGCGGCGCGGTGCGGGGTTGGCGGCCGCAATGGCGTCGGCGATGCTGCTTTGGGTGTCGATCATGGAAGGACTGCTTCGGTCAGAGCTGGGTTGCTTACTTACTTCAGTTCGAGGCGTGCGACGTTGTCCCGGGACTGGGAGGCCAGGTCCACGGCGACACCGCGCAGAGTGAGCTCGGTGCCGGCCACATTGCCGATGCGCAGGCGCAGCGGCGGCAGCACGTTCAGCTGGGCCTGCTCGCCCGGACGCAGCAGCTTGGACAGCTGCACCTGGCCCTGGGCGTCGGTGACCTCGACCCAGGATTCGGCCGAGGCCTTGACCAGCAGCGGCACCTGGCCGGGCTGCGGCGCGGCCGGGACCGCCGGCGCCGGCGCGACGGCACTGGCGACGGCGGGTGCGACCACGACCGGTGCGGTCACGGCGGCGGCTACCGAGGCGGGCTCGGCCGGTGCCGGCGCAAGCAGGCTCGCGGAGGCCTGTTCGGCCGGCGCCGGGGCCGGCTCCACCGCAACCGGCGCATTCGCTTCGGGCGCCGCGGCCTCGGGCCGCTGCAACCAGTCGCTGGGCAGCAGGTAGACCGCCAGCGCGGCCAGCAGCAGCAGGGCCGGCGCCCAGATCATCGGGCGCTTGAGCCAGTCCAGCGACACCTGGTCGTCGCGCACCACGCGCTCGCGGAAGGGTTCATTCAGGCCGCGCGACACGCGGTCCAGCGTCGGCTCGCCGCCGCGCGGCAGCAGCTCCAGCACCGGCGCGGCATCGACCTTCAGCACGCGGCACATGGCCTTGGCCAGCGCGCGGGCGAAGGTGGCATCGGGCAGATCCTGGTGGCGGTCGGCCTCCAGGGCCTCCAGCTTGGCCTGCGGCACCTTCAGCTGGGCCGCCAGCACGGCGATGTGCAGGCCCTGCGCCTGACGCGCGGCGCGCAGCCAACTGCCCGCGGTTTGCGGCGCGGCGGCCGGTGGCGAGGCCAGGCCCGGGGCCTCGCTCATGATCGTGGACATGCGTTCCCCCTCACTCATCGTATCGACCGTTGTCCAGCGCCTGCAGTTCCGGTGACTGCGGGAAGCGGCGGCGCAGCTGCTGGCCCAGATCGGCCACCGTCGCGGTGTTACCCAGGCGGCGCTCGACGCGCAACGCCAGCCACAGGCTCTGCGCGTTCAGCTGCTCGGCTTGGTCATTGACGCGCTTGACGTAGAAGCGCGCGCGTTCGTATTGCCCGTTGCGGTACAGCACCTCGGCCAGATTGACCGCGATCGCCGGATTCGACGGGTCCAGCTCGAAGGCCCGCGCCAGGGTCTTCTCCGCCAGCGACAGCTGGCCGGCCGAGGCCTCGCAGACGCCCTTGGCCAGCAGCGAGCGCGAGGCGCCGCGGTACTGGGGCTGGGCCAGGGCCTGGTCGAACTGGACGAAGGCCTCCGGATAGCGGGCCTGCTGGCACAGGAACCAGCCGTAGTTGTGCAGGGTGTCGGGATCGCGCGCGTTCACACCCAGCGCGCGGCGAAAGCTCTCCTCCGCCAGCGGGATCTCGCCCAGGGCGGCGTACACCAGGCCGCGCAGGTTCAGGGCCTCGGGCATGTTGGGGCGCACCGCCAGGGCCTGCTTCAGCTCATCCAGCGCGGTGTTGTACTGGCCGCGCGCGAAATAGCCGTAGGCCAGCTCGATGCGCACGCCGGCGCGGCGGTCGGTGTCGGTCTGGTCGGAGGCGGTGCGCGGCACCGGGTCCGAACCACCGCCGGTGCTGGCACAGGCCAGCAGACCCAGCGTCATCGCCAGGACCAGGGGAAGGTGCAGGATTTTCTTGTTCATGAGCGCCCATTCATCAGTGCTTCACTGCGGATTGCGCCCCCCGAGACCATGAACCACCACCGGCGCCCGCACCATGCGCTGCTGCACACGGGTACGGTCCTGCACTTCGCCGGCCAGTTGGCCGCAGGCGGCATCGATGTCGTCGCCACGGGTCTTGCGCACCGTGGTGACGATACCGGACTTGATCAACACCTCGGCGAAGGCCTGCACGCGCACGTTCGAGCTGCGCTTCAGGCCCGAGGCCGGGAAGGGGTTGAAAGGAATCAGGTTGATCTTGCACGAGACATGGCCTCGCAAGAGCTTGACGAGCGCTTCAGCCTGCTCCGGCGTGTCGTTGACGCCGTCCAGCATGCAGTACTCGAAGGTGATGAAGTCGCGCGGCGCCTTCTCGAGATAGCGATTGCAAGCCTCCAGCAGCTCGGCGATCGGGTACTTCTTGTTCAACGGCACCAGCTGGTCGCGCAGCGGATCGGTCGGCGCATGCAGCGACACCGCCAGCGCCACGGGCACATCGTCGCGCAGCCGGTCGATCATCGGCACCACGCCGGAGGTCGAGACCGTCACGCGGCGGCGCGACAGGCCGTAACCATGGTCGTCCAGCATCATGCGCAGCGCCGGCACCAGGGCCGAGTAGTTCTGCAGCGGCTCGCCCATGCCCATCATCACGACATTGGTGATGACGCGCTCGCTGCTGTTGAAGCGCTGGCGCAGACTGTGCTCGGCGAACCAGAGCTGGGCGATGATCTCGGCCGTGTCCAGGTTGCGGCTGAAGCCCTGGTGGCCGGTGGAGCAGAAGCGGCAGCCGACGGCGCAGCCGGCCTGACTGGAGATGCACAGGGTGCCGCGGTCGTCCTCGGGGATGAACACCGCCTCGACCGCGTTGCCCGCGCCGACGTCGAACAGCCACTTGACCGTGCCGTCGGCGGATTGGTGTTCGGAGATCACGGGCAGCGCCGTGATATGGGCCCGGCCGCGCAGTTTCTCGCGCAGCGACTTGGCCAGGTCGCTCATCTGATCGAAATCAGCGGCGCCCTTCTGATGAATCCAGCGGAACAGCTGGGTGGCGCGAAAGCGCTTTTCCCCCAGCTGCTCGCAGAACGCAGCCAGTCCTTCCAGATCGAATCCAAGCAGGTTGACGGCGTCCATGGGTGTTGCTTCTCGCTGGTTTGCTCAGGCCTCCAGGCCTGAGCAGCGCAAGAGGCTAAGGGCCGAATTAACGGCTGTAGACATTCATGCCGGGGAAGAAGAACGCCACTTCCTGGGCGGCGGTCTCGGGAGCGTCCGAGCCGTGCACGGCGTTGGCGTCGATGCTGTCGGCGAAGTCGGCGCGGATGGTGCCCTTCTCGGCCTTCTTCGGATCGGTGGCGCCCATCAGGTCGCGGTTCTTCAGGATCGCGCCTTCGCCTTCCAGCGCCTGGATCATCACCGGGCCGGAGATCATGAAGTTCACCAGGTCATTGAAGAAGGGACGTGCCTTGTGCACGGCGTAGAAGGCCTCGGCCTCGCCACGCGACAGATGGGCCATCTTGGCCGCCACGACCTTCAGGCCGGCGCCTTCGAAGCGAGCGTAGATCTGGCCGATCACGTTCTTGGCCACTGCATCGGGCTTGATGATGGAAAGGGTGCGTTCGATCGCCATGTTTTTCTCCTGAAATCTGGGGCTTAGCAAAACCCGGGATTGTACTGTGTGCCTGTGTAAATACGATCCAGGCCCCTTCACGGGCCCGGATGGAATGGCTGCTTAACGGCGTCCACGGCCGCCGCCGCCGCGGTTGCCGCCCCCGCCGCCACCGCGGTTGCCACCACCACCGCCGCCGCCACGACCGCTGCGGCGGGTGAAGGCGTCGGCACCGATATAGCCCATCGAGGTCTGCATCGGATCGGGTTCGCGCGGACCATTGCCGCCGCCCTTGCCCCGGTTGCCGCCTTGGCCGCGGCCCGGTGCGCCGGTGCCCTGGGCACCACTGCCGCCCGCACCGAAACCGCTCGGGATGCCGCGCTTGCCGCTGCTGGCGAAACGCCGGTCGAAGGTCTGCTCCAGCGGGTTGATGTTGTGCGGGATGAAGTCGTCATCGTCGCGATCCTCGTCGCGCGAGCGCTCCGGACGCTGCCGCTGCTCCATCTGCTGCGACGGACGGTCCGGCGCCGGCTCGGGGCGGCTGGGGCGCGGACCGCCACCCTTGCCGCCGCGGTTGCGCTTGTTGCGCTGCGACTGATCCTCACGCGCCTGTTGCTGCGGGCCGCCGCGCTGCTGCGGCTGCTCCTGGCGCGGGCCACCGGCCAGGCGACGGATGATGCGCACATCCCCCTCGTCCAGCTCGACCCAGACGCCGCGCTTGAGGCCGCGCGGCAGCACCACGGTGCCGTAGCGGATGCGGATCAGGCGGCTCACCACCAGGCCCACGGCCTCGAACAGCTTGCGCACCTCGCGGTTGCGGCCTTCGGTGATGACGACGCGGTACCAGCGGTTGGCACCCTCGCCGCCGCCATCCTCGATGCTCTTGAAGGCCGCGGCCTGGCCCTCGATCTGCACCCCTTCCAGCAGGCGGGCACGCTGCTCGTCGGACAGGCTGCCCAGCACGCGCACCGCGTACTCGCGCTCAACACCGAAGCGCGGGTGCATCAGCTGATTCGCCAGTTCGCCGGAATTGGTGAACAGCAGCAGGCCTTCGGTGTTCAGATCCAGGCGGCCGACCGATTGCCACTTGCCCTGCTGCAGGCGGGGCAGATGGCGGAACACGGTGGGGCGGCCCTCGGGGTCGTTGAAGGTCACGACCTCGCCGGTGGGCTTGTGATAGGCCAGGATGCGCGGCGCCGGCGGCGAGATGCGCACGCGGATCGGCTTGCCGTTGACGGCCACGCGATCGCCGAAGGAGATGCGCTGGCCGATATGGGCGACCTCGCCGTTCACCTCGATCTTGCCCTCGGCGATCATGTCCTCGATGTCGCGGCGCGAACCGACGCCGGCCTGGGCCAGCACCTTCTGCAGCTTGGGCGCATCCGGCTCGGGGGCCAGCACGCGCTTGTGCTCGCCCTCGGCGGCCGGCTCGGCGGCGGCCTCGTCCTCGCTGCCGTCGAACTCGCCGGCCAGCAGCTGGGCGAAACGCTCGCCGGCCTCGGCCTGCAGCTGCTCCGGCGCGGGCTCGGCGCGGCGCGGCGCGGCCTGCTCACCGTCGGCATCCGCGGCCTCGCCCTCGGCACCCTCGCCGGCCTCGAAGCCTTCGCCACGGCGACGGCCACGGCGACGGTTGCGGCCACGGCGACCGCCCTCCTCGACATCGGACGAGGCCTCCTCGCCGCCCGACTCGGCCGCCACAGCGGCTTCGGCCATCACCGGCTCGGCCACGGGCGCGGGCGCCACCTCGGCCACGACCGGCGCCTCGACCTCGGCGACCGCCACCGCGGTCTTGCGCGGGCTGCGACGCTTGGGCGCAGCGGCCGGCGCTTCCTCGGCGCTCGGCACCTCGGCCGGCGCGGCGCTCTCGACCGCCGCTTCGGCGACCTTCTTGGCGGCCGTCTTGCGCGGCGCGCGCGGCTTCACCGGCTTGGCCTCGACCGCTGCCTCGGCGGGAGCCACGGCCTCGGCGCCGGGCGCCTCGACCTTGGCCCGCGTCGTACGGCGGCGCTTCGGCGCCTCGCCGGTTCCGGGGGTGGCCGCGTCGGCGGCCGGCTTGATCTCGTTGTCGTCGGAAGAATTCATGCGTCGGCTTGCACCTTGTCGCTAGCGTCGGGCGCGGGGGCCGGGGCGACTTCATCGTCGTCACCATGGGCCGCCGCAGCGGATGCGCCCTCGGGGGATGGCTCGGGCGCCGGATTGGTTGGTTGTGGTTCGTCGGGAGGAGAGGAAGCCTCGGCCTCGGCCGATGACTCCAGCAGCGAGGGCTGCTGGGCTTCCAGCAGCTGGCTCAGTTCGGGGCTGGGCACACCGCCGGCCTGCAGGGCCGGCAGCTGCTCCAGGCTGGCCAGGCCCAGGTCATCGAGAAACTGGCGGGTCGTCGCATACAGCGCCGGCCGGCCGGGGGCCTCGCGGTGCCCGATCACCTCGATCCAGCCGCGCTCCTCCAGCTGCTTGACGATCTGGCTGGTCACGACGACACCGCGGATGTCCTCGATGTCGCCGCGCGTCACCGGCTGGCGGTAGGCAATGATGGCCAGGGTTTCCATCACCGCGCGCGAGTAGCGCTGCGGCTTTTCCGGATGCAGCCGGTCCAGGTACTCGCGCAGCTCCGGCCGGCTCTGGAAGCGCCAGCCCGAGACCACCGCCACCAGCTCGACGCCGCGACCCTCCCAGTCCCGGCTCAGCTCGTCGAGCAGGCCGCGCAGGGTATCGGCGCCGACTTCGTCGGCGAACAGGGTCCGCATCTCGCGCACGGTCAGCGGCTGCTGGGCGCAGATCAGCGCGGTCTCGAGGACGCGCTTTGCATCCTGTGTGTTCATGGACTGTTGTCAGCGGGCCGCCGTCCGGGCGGTTCAATTAATGAGAAAGGGCTGTCGGGTCTAGGGGCTGGAGGTCCGCGGCGGGCCGTCGCTCGCCCTCACGGACTGCGGCTAAGCCGGCATGGCCCCGGGGCAGCGAGCGTCCGCTCGCGAAGGGGAAACAACTGATCACTTCGCGGCGCTTGGCTGACCCAGCGGACACCATTGTAGCGCCCTCAGAGCGGCCGGTCCTGCAGCACCGGCAGCGGCAGCCCCGCCGCACCCCAACTATCGGCCAGATCCTGTGGCAGAGATGCATCAAAACGCAAGGGCGTGCCGGCGATCGGATGGGCAAAGCTCAGCCGCGCCGCATGCAGGGCCTGGCGCGCCAGCCCCAGCGCGGCCGCGCCGCCATACAGCGCATCGGCCACCAGCGGATGGCCGCGGCTGGCCAGGTGCACGCGGATCTGATGCGTGCGGCCGCTGTGCAGCACGCAATGCACCGCGCTGACGCTGCGCCCGTCCGGCTCGGCCTGCGCCAGGCAATAGACATCGGTGCGCGAGGGCTTGCCGCTGGCCAGCACCGCCATCTTGACGCGCGACACCGGGTCGCGGCGCAGCGGCGCGTCGATGAACAGCTCGTCCGGCACCCGGCCATGGGCCAGCGCCAGGTACTCGCGATGCACCTCGCGCGCGGCGATCATGCGGGTCAGCGCGGTCACCGCCTCCAGGGTCTTGCCGACCACCATCAGGCCCGAGGTGTCCTTGTCCAGCCGGTGCACGATGCCGGCGCGCGGCAGCGCCGCCGCGCCGGGATGCTGGGCCAGCAGGCCGTTCATCACGGTGCCGGACCAGTTGCCGGCCGCCGGATGCACCACCATGCCGGCCGCCTTGTCCAGCACCAGCAGGTGCTTGTCCTCGAAGACGATGGCCAGCGGCAGCGCCTCGGCGCGGAAGGCCTGGCTCTCGGCGGTAGGCAGCAGCTGCACCTCGACCTGCTGGCCGGCCTGCAGCTTGCGCGAGGCGCTGCCGGCCACCTGGCCGTTGACGCGCACGCAGCCGCGCTCGATCAGGCCCTGCAGATGGTTGCGCGAGAACTCCGGCGCCAGCCCCACCAGCCAGCGATCCAGGCGCTGGCCATGCCCCTCGGCCTCGACCCGCGCGCCGCGCAGCTCCGCCGCTTCGTCCGGCTGTTCCAGTTCCTGCTCGTCGGCACTCTCGCCCAACGGGTCGGGCAAGGCCTCAACCATATAATCAAACTCCACTTATGTTGAAAGCCGGCGCCCAGCAGCCGGCAGGGACCATGACTGAACACCGCTCGCGGCTGCGCGGCCTCCTCTCGATCGGCATGCTGGCGCTCCTCGCGGCCTGCTCCACGGCGCCGGAAGACCAGAACTCCCAGGCCGCTCTGGACAAATTGTATGCAGACGCCAAGGCCGACATCGCCTCCGGCAGCTATGAGCGTGCAATCAAGACCCTGGAACGCATCGAGGGCCGCGCCGCCGGCACCCTGCTGGCCCAGCAGGCCGCGCTGGACCTGGCCTGGGCCCAGTACAAGAGCGGCGAACGCGCCGCCGCGGTCACCACCCTGGACCGCTTCATCAAGCTCAACCCCTCCAGCGCCGCGCTGGACTATGCGCTGTACCTGAAGGGCCTGGCCAACTTCAACGAGGACCTGGGCCTGTTCGGCAAGCTGGCCAGCCAGGACATCTCCGAGCGCGACCAGCAGGCCTCGCGCGACGCGCTGCTGTCCTTCGCCCAGGTGGCCGAGCAGTTCCCGGAGTCCAAGTACGCCGAGGACTCGCGCATCCGCGTCGACTACATCACCAACACCCTGGCCGCCTACGAGGTGCATGTGGCGCGCTATTACTTCAACCGCGGCGCCTATGTGGCCGCGGCGAACCGCGCCCAGCAGGCGGTGCAGGAATTCCAGCGCGCGCCGGCCGCGGAGGAAGCGCTGTTCCTGATGATGCAGAGCTACGAGAAGATGGGCCTGAAGCCGCTGCGCGACGACGCCGAACGCGTGCTGCAGAAGAACTTCCCGGCCAGCGCCTACCTGGCCGGCACCGCCGGCAAGAAGAAGTCCTGGTGGCAGGTCTGGTGAAACACGAGGGCGCCCTCGCCTAGCGACAAAAGCGCGTGCCGGTCACGCGCTTTTTTGTGCCCGCTCGCGCTCGGCGGCCAGGCCGCGCAGCCAGTCCAGCGCCTCGCCCTCGGTCTCGACCCGGCCCATCGGCGGCAGCGCGTCGCGCAGGCGCCGGCCGTAGTTCATGCCGGCCATGCGCGGGTCGCAGACGACCAGCAGGCCCTTGTCGGTCTCGCTGCGGATCAGGCGGCCGCCGCCCTGCTTCAGTGCGATCGCGGCCTCGGCGATGAAGAACTCGGCGAAGGCATTGCGGCCCTGCGACTCCAGGCGCTGCACGCGCGCCTCCACCAGCGGGTCGTTGGGCGGCGGGAACGGCAGCTTGTCGATCAGCACACATTGCAGATCGTCGCCCGGCACGTCGATGCCCTCCCAGAAACTGGCCGAGCCGACCAGCACCGCGCGCGGGTTCTCCAGGAATTGCTGCAGCAGCAGGCGCTTGGGCGCCGCCCCCTGTACCAGCACGCGGATGGGCTCCGGCTCGGCCTCGAAATCCTCGCGCAGCGCATCGCCGATGGTCTGCAGCGCGCGCAGGGTGGTGGTCAGCACGAAGGTGCGGCCACCCAGGGCGCGGGCGCAGCGCGCCGCCATGATGGCCACCGAGGGCGCATGGCTGGGCTCGCTGGGCTTGGGGAAGCCGCGCGGGACATAGAGCCGCGCATGGCTGGCGTAGTCGAAGGGGCTGCCGACGCGCAGCACGCACGCATCGTCCAGGCCGGCCGGCTCGGTGAACCAGCGCAGCTGCTCGTCGTCACCCAGGGTCGCCGAGGTGAAGATCCAGGCCTTGGGCGGGCCGCCCAGCTGCTCCAGCATCGCCTCGCGGATGTCCAGCGGCGATTCGACCAGGCGTGCCTGGTGCGTGCTCAGGTCGATCCAGCGTACCGCGCCGGCCTCGGGCTCGGCGGCAAAGCCGGTCGCCAGCTGCTGCAGCTGCTGCGCGCGCTCATGCAGGCGCGCGAAATCGGGCGAGACCTCGATCACGGTCTGGATCGCCGCCTCGGCCAGCGCGGCCGCCTCGGCCACCGCCGTCAGCGCCGCCGCGAAGCCCTCACCGCCGGCACGCTCCTGCCAGCGCAGCTTCAGCATGCCGCGCGCATCCTTCATCGGCCCGGCGCAGGCCAGGCGCAGCTCGCGCGCGGCGCGCTCCAGCTTGGCCGCCAGGCCCTGCCAGTCCTGCAGGCCGCGCGCCTCGGTCAGGCCCTGGGCCAGCACGTCGCGCGCGAAGTCGATCAGCTGGGCGGTGCCCAGCAGGGTGCCGAGGAACTGCAGCCCGGCCTCGGGCAGCTGGTGCGCCTCGTCGAAGATCGCGATGTCGACGCTGGGCAGCAGCTCGGCCACGCCGCTGTCGCGCAGCGCCATGTCGGCGAAGAACAGATGGTGGTTGACCACCACCACGTCCGCCTCCATCGCCTCGCGCCGCGCCTTCACCACATGGCAGGCGCGGTATTCGGGGCAGTCGGTGCCCAGGCAGTTGTCGCGCGTGCTATTGATGAAGGGGATCAGCGGCGAGCGCTCGTCCAGCCCCTCCATCTCGGCCAGGTCGCCGCTGACCGTGCCCTGCGCCCATTGCTCGACCCGCGCCAGCAGGAACACCGAGCGCCGGTCCGGCAGGTCGGCGCTCTGGCGCGCCTGCTTCATGCGGTGCAGGCACAGATAGCTGCCGCGACCCTTCAGCAGCGCGCTGCGCAGCGGCACCTGCAGGGCCTCGAGCAGGCGCGGCAGGTCGCGCAGGAACAGCTGGTCCTGCAGGCTCTTGGTGGCGGTGCTGATCAGGGCCCGGCCGCCCGACAGCAGGGCCGGCACCAGGTAGGCGAAGGTCTTGCCGACGCCGGTGCCCGCCTCCACCACCAGGGCCTCGCGCCGGGCGATCGCCCCGGCCACGGCCTGGCTCATGCGCAGCTGCGGCTCGCGCGGCATGTAATGGCTGTCGGCACGGGCGAGCGGTCCGCCCCGATCGAAGGCGGCCACGACCCACTGCTCCAGCTCGCTGGGCGGCTGGTCCTGCTGCGCCTCGTCCATCAGGCGGGCTCGGCGGGGTCGGTGGCCTGTTCCAGACGCGCGATCAGGTCGCGCAGCGCCAGGCGGCGCTTCTTCAGGCGCTGCAGCGCCAGCTCATCGAGCGGCTGCTGCTGGGCCAGGCGGTCGATCATCACGTCCAGATCGGCATGCTCGATGCGCAGTTCGATCAAGCGGCGCGACAGGGAGTGCAGTTGTTCGTCCATGAGCCCAAAGAATGGTGGGTGGACAGACCGCCCGCCACCGTTTGCCGATTATAGTTTTGGCACAACCGATGACCACCGCATGACCCGCAGCCCGCCCGGATTCCGACTCACCGCCGCCACCGGCACCCATCGTGGCGACCGCATGTACCAGCAGGACCAGGTGGAGGTGATCGGCCATCCCCGCCACGCCGGCTGCCTGCTGGCCGTGCTGGCCGACGGCATGGGCGGCAAGAGCGGGGGCCGCAAGGCCGCCGACCAGGTGGTGCTGACCGCCCAGCAGCTGTTCGAGCGCTATGTGCCGGGCGAGGAGGCGCCGGAGCAGTTCCTGGCCCAGCTGGCCTCGGAAGCGCATCTGATGATCAAGCTGACCGCGATCGCGACCGAGGAGGAGCCGCACAGCACCCTGGCCGCCTTCCTGGTGATGCCGGACCGCAGCTGCCACTGGGTGCATACCGGCGATTCGCGCCTCTACCATTTCCGCGGCACCGGCCTGCTGAGGCGCTCAATGGACCATTCCTTCGTGCAGCGCCTGCTCGACGAGGGCCAGATCACCGAAGCCGAGGCGGCGGTGCATCCGCAGTCCAATCTGCTGACCGGCTGCCTGGGCACGGTGCAGGAGCCCGATCCCAGCCTGGCCCAGACCGAGCGGCTGGAGGTGGGCGACAGCCTGCTGGCCTGCAGCGACGGGCTCTGGCATTACTTCACCCCGCGCGAGCTGGGCACCGTGCTGCAGAGCCTGCCGCCGCGCGAGGCGGCCGAGCTGCTGATCGAGAAGGCGCGCCAGCGCGCCCATGGCGGCGGCGACAACCTGTCGCTGGCGATCGTCCGGATCGAAGCCCTGAGCTAAGGCTTGCCGGCAGGCCCCGAGGCGGCGCGACCGCCCGGCAGGGCCTTGATCTCCTCGGCCGTCGGCACCGGCAGCTGGATACCCGGCTTGCGCTGGGCGGCCCGCTCCTTTTCGCGCCGCTGCGCGTGCTCGCGCTGCTCGTTGGACAGCTGCTGGCGCTGACGCGCCAGCACGCGATGGCGCTCGGCGCTGCGTTCGCCGCGCTCGATGTCGCGCTGCACGGCCCGCGCATGGGCCTGCGGGTCCGGGCGCTCCGGCGTCGCACGCGGGCCGGCCGGCGCGACGGGAGCCGGCGGCGGCGCGGCAGCGGCGGCGCGCACCTGGTTCTGGCGGCGCTGGGCCTCGTCCTCGGCCGCGGCGCGCTGACGCTCGGCCACGCGCTGGCGCTGCGCCTCGGAGCGGGCGAGGCGCGCCTGCGCATCCAGCGCCTGCTCGCGCGCGACCACCGGTGCCAGCGCGGCGGCGCGCTCGCGGCGCGCCTCCTGCTCGCAGGCATTGACATTGAAGCGCGCGGCGCATGCGCGCGAGGCCTCGGCATGGCGGGCATTGATGCGCGCGCGCTCCGCCGCCAGGGCGGCGCGGTCCGGCAGCGGCTCGGCTGCAAACGCCGGCAGCGCGGCCAGCAGGAGCATCGTCATCAGCGGCTTGGGGTTCATCGGCAGGCCTCAGGT
This sequence comes from Roseateles sp. DAIF2, assembly GCF_015624425.1. Classification (NCBI taxonomy): domain Bacteria; kingdom Pseudomonadati; phylum Pseudomonadota; class Betaproteobacteria; order Burkholderiales; family Sphaerotilaceae; genus Roseateles; species Roseateles sp. DAIF2. The sequence goes on from NZ_CP049919.1 coordinate 4,269,775, forward strand.
CAGCGAGGTGTCCACCTCGCGGCGGGCCAGCGAAAGGTACTCCGCACTCTGCATCTCCTGCAAGCGCGAGACGGTGCGCGGAAACTCGTGCGCCAGCGGGCCCTCGGTGTAGAGCCGCTCCGGCGGCACCGCGGCCGAGATGATCAGCTTGACCCGGCGGTCGTACAGCACGTCGACCAGCCAGGTGAAGCGGCGCGCCTCGCTGGCCAGGCGCGGCGGCATCTCCGGCACATTGGACAGGATCAGGGTGTGGAACTGGCTGGCCAGCTCCAGATAGTCGTTCATCGAGCGCGGGCCGCCACACAGGGTCTGGAAATCGAACCAGACCACGCCGCCGGCGCGGCGATGCGCCTGCAGCTCGCGGTGCTCGATGTGCAGCAGCGGGCTCTCGTCGCGCGCCTCGGACAGCGACTCGAAGGCCTCGGTCAGCGCCGCGTCGGCGCGCGCATCCAGCGGATGGTGGTAGAGCTCGACATGCTCCAGCGAGCGGCGCCGGTAGTCGGTGCCGGCGTCGACATTGATCACCTCCAGTTTCTCGTTGAGCAGCGCGATCGCCGGCAGGATGCGCTCGCGGTGCAGGCCGTTCGGGTAGAGCTCGTCGGGCTGGAAGTTGGAGGTGGTGACGATCGAGACGCGGTGCTTGAACATCGCGTCCAGCAGGCGGTGCAGGATCATCGCGTCGGTGACGTCGGCGACATGGAACTCGTCGAAGCAGATCAGGCGAAAGCGCTTGGCGATGCGCTTGCCCAGTTCCTCAAGGGGATCGGCGATGCCCTTCAGATCCTGCAGCTCGCGGTGCACCTCGCGCATGAACTCGTGGAAATGCAGGCGCGTCTTGCGCGTCAGCGGCACGGCCTGGAAGAAGCAGTCCATCAGGAAGCTCTTGCCGCGCCCCACCCCGCCGTACATATAGACGCCGCGCGGCAGCGGCGGATGGCGCAGCAGCTTGGTCACCGCATTACTGCGGCGCGCCTTGTAGTCGGCCCATTCGTCCTGGCAGCGCTGCAGGCTCTGGATGGCGCGCAGCTGGGCCGCATCGGCTGTGTAGCCGCGTTCGGCGAGGGTCTGCTGATACAGCTCAGTGACAGAGGTCATCGGAAGGGAATCCAGCAAGGCAAAGGGGCGACCGAAGCCGCCCCTTTCACTTTGACACGCGTGAAGCGCGATCAGAAGTTGAGGGTGCGCTTATCGACCGCCAGCGCGGCTTCCTTGGTCGATTCGCTCAGCGACGGGTGCGCGTGGCAGATGCGCGCGATGTCCTCGCTGCTGGCCTTGAACGCCATCGCGACCACGGCCTCGGAGATCAGCTCCGACGCGAACGGGCCGATGATGTGCACGCCCAGGATCTGGTCGGTGGTGGCGTCGGCCAGGAACTTGACGAAGCCGGTCGTGTCGCCCAGCGCGCGCGCGCGGCCGTTGGCCAGGAAGGGGAACTGGCCGGCCTTGTAGGCCACGCCTTCCGCCTTCAGCTGCTGCTCGGTCTTGCCGACCTGCGCGATCTCGGGGCTGGTGTAGATCACCGAGGGGATGATGTCGAAGTCGACATGGCCATGCTGGCCGGCGATGCGCTCGGCCACCGCCACGCCCTCTTCCTCGGCCTTGTGCGCCAGCATCGGGCCGCGCACGACGTCACCGACCGCCCAGACATTGGGCAGATTGGTCTTGCAGTCGTGGTCGACCACGATCGCGCCGCGCTCGTCGAGCTTCAGGCCCACGGCCTCGGGGTTCAGACCGATGGTGTTGGGCACGCGGCCGATCGAGACGATCAGCTTGTCCACGTCCAGGGTCTGCTCGGCGCCCTTGGCATCGGCGTAGGAGACGCTGACGCCCTTCTTCGCGTCCGACTTGACGGCGGAGATCTTGACGCCCAGCTCGATCTTCAGGCCCTGCTTCCTGAAGATCTTGGCGGCTTCCTTGGCGACCGATTCGTCGACCGCGGGCAGGAAGGCCGGCATGGCCTCCAGCACGGTGACCTCGGCACCCAGGCGGCGCCACACCGAGCCCAGCTCCAGGCCGATGACGCCGGAGCCGATCACGCCCAGCTTCTTCGGCACGCCGCCGACGCGCAGCGCGCCGTCGTTCGACAGGATCATCTCCTCGTCGAAGGGAGTGCCGGGCAGCGCGCGGGCGTTCGAGCCGGTGGCCAGGATCACATGCTTGGCGGTGATCGCCTCTTCGCCGGCCTTGATCTCATACAGACCGTCCTTGGCGGCAACGAAGCTGCCGCGGCCGTGGAAGAACGTGACCTTGTTCTTCTTGAACAGGTAGAGGATGCCGTCGTTGTTCTGCTTCACGACGGTGTCCTTGCGGGCCAGCATCTTGGCCACGTCCATCTTCACCTCGCCGGTGGAGATGCCGTGGTCCGCGAAGTGGTGCGTGGCATGCTCGAAATGCTCGCTGGACTGCAGCAGGGCCTTCGAGGGGATGCAGCCGACGTTGGTGCAGGTGCCGCCGGGCGCAGGACCGCCCTTGTCGTTCTTCCACTCGTCGATGCAGGCGGTGTTGAAGCCCAGCTGGGCCGCGCGGATCGCCGCGATGTAGCCGCCGGGGCCGCCGCCGATCACGACGACGTCAAAGTTCTTGGTGCTCATGAATATTCCTTCTTGCGCATACCCCGACGCTGCGGGGCGTAGCGAGCGGGATGCAGGGCTAGACGCGGGTGTCGGGGAACCGGAACGTAGCAGCGCTACGTGAGGATTCCCCGATCGGGCCCCGCAACGACGCCATGCGCCCGCGCAGTAGCCCTAGATCAGATGTCAAACAGGAGGCGGGCGGGATCTTCCAGCGCTTCCTTCATCGTCACCAGACCCAGCACGGCCTCGCGGCCGTCGATGATGCGGTGGTCATAGGACATCGCCAGATAGTTGATCGGGCGCACGACGACCTGGCCGTTCTCGACCACGGCGCGGTCCTTGGTCGCATGCACGCCCAGGATGGCCGACTGCGGCGGGTTGATGATCGGGGTCGACAGCATCGAGCCGAAGGTGCCGCCGTTGGAGATCGAGAAGGTGCCGCCCGAGAGTTCCTCGATCGACAGCTTGCCGTCCTTGGCCTTCTGGCCGAAGGAGGCGATGGTCTTCTCGATGTCGGCAAAGCTCAGCTGGTCGGCATTGCGGATGATGGGCACGACCAGGCCGCGCGGCGAGCCGACGGCGATGCCGATGTCGAAGTAGCCGTGGTAGACGATGTCGTTGCCGTCGACCGAGGCGTTCAGCACCGGGAACTTCTTCAGCGCGGCGACCGCGGCCTTGACGAAGAAGCTCATGAAGCCCAGCTTGACGCCGTGTTCCTTCTCGAACTTCTCCTGGAACTTCTTGCGCATCTCCATCACCGGAGCCATGTTCACTTCGTTGAACGTGGTCAGGATGGCGTTGGTCGATTGCGACTGCAGCAGACGCTCGGCGACGCGGGCGCGCAGACGGGTCATCGGCACGCGCTGTTCCGGGCGGTCGCCCAGGTTCTGCGCGACAGGGGCGGCGACGGCCGGCAGCGGCTTGGCCACGGCCGGGGCGGCCGGCACGGCGATGGCCGGGGCGGCGGCGGGCTTGGCGCCGGCGGCCAGGGCATCGCCCTTGGTGACGCGGCCGTCCTTGCCGGAACCGGCGACGTCGGTCGGCTGCAGGCCCTTCTCGGCCAGGATCTTGGCGGCGGCGGGCATCGCCACATCGCCCTTGGCGCCACCGGCGGCCGGAGCGGCGGCAGCCGGCGCGGCGGCGGCGGGAACCACGGCCTTGACTTCCAGCGGGCTGACCTGGGCCGAGCCTTCGGTGTCGATGCGGGCGATGACTTCCTCGCTGACCACGCTCTCGCCGTCGTTCTTGACGATCTGGGCCATCACGCCGGCGCTCGGCGCGGGCACTTCCAGCACCACCTTGTCGGTCTCGATCTCGATCAGGATCTCGTCGATGGCGATGGCCTCACCGGGCTTCTTCTTCCAGGAGATCAGCGTGCCTTCGGACACGGACTCGGACAGCTGGGGGACTTTGACTTCTACGATTGCCATGATGTGAATTCTTTCGGTTCTGAACGCGGGCAACCCCGCGCCGCTCGGGCGGCACGGGGTTCCGGGTGCTGATTACTTCGTCAGGATGAAGCCCTTGAGCTTGGCGAAGGCCTGCTCCAGCAGGGCCTTCTGCTGCTCCTGGTGCAGGTGGGCGTAACCCACGGCCGGCGAGGCGGAGGCCGGGCGGCCGGCGTAGCCGAGCTTCTGGCCGTCCTGCATGTTCTCGTGGATGTAGTGCTGCACGAAGAACCAGGCACCCTGGTTCTGCGGCTCGTCCTGGCACCAGACGATCTCGCTCAGGTTCGGGTACTTCTTGAGCTCGGCGGCGAAGGCCTTGTGCGGGAAGGGATAAAGCTGCTCGACGCGGATGATGGCCACGTCCTTCTTGTCGCCGCGCGCCTTGACCAGGTCGTAATAGACCTTGCCCGAGCAGGCGATCACGCGCTTGACCTTGGCCGCATCGATCTCGGCGTTCAGCTCGGCGATCACGGTGCGGAACTCGCCCTTGGTGAACTCGGCGATCGGCGAGGTGGCGTCCTTGTTACGCAGCAGCGACTTCGGGGTCATGATGACCAGCGGCTTGCGGAACATGCGCAGTTGCTGACGGCGCAGCAGATGGAAGATCTGCGACGCGGTCGTCGGCTGGACGACTTGCATGTTGTTGTCCGCGGCCAGCTGCATGAAGCGCTCCAGGCGGGCCGAGCTGTGCTCGGGGCCCTGGCCTTCATAGCCGTGCGGCAGCATCATCGTCAGGCCGTTGGAGCGGCCCCACTTCACTTCGCCGGAGGCGATGAACTGGTCGATCACCACCTGGGCGCCGTTGACGAAGTCACCGAACTGGGCTTCCCAGATCGTCAGGGTCTGCGGGTCGGCGCTGGCATAGCCGTACTCGAAGCCCAGCACCGCCTCTTCGGACAGGATGGAGTCGATCACGACGAACGGGGCCTGGCCTTCCGCGACGTTCTGCAGCGGGATGTAGGTGCCCTCGTCGAACTTCTCGCGGTTCTGGTCGTGCAGCACGGCATGGCGGTGCACGAAGGTGCCGCGGCCGCAGTCCTCGCCGGACAGGCGCACCGGGTAGCCGGAGGCGACCAGCGAGGCGAAGGCCATGTGCTCGCCCATGCCCCAGTCGATGTTGATCTCGCCGCGGCCCATCGCGGCGCGGTCGGCGATCACCTTCTCGACCAGCGGATGCGCCTTGAAGTTGCCCGGCAGGGTCGTGATCTTCTCGGCCAGGCGCTTGAACTCGGCCACCGGCAGCGCGGTGTCGCAGCTGTCGGTCCACTTCTTGCCCAGGTAGGCCGACCAGTCGGTGGCGTACTTGCTCTTGAAGTTGGTCAGCACCGGGTCCACCGTGTGGCGGCCCTCGTCCATCGCGGCGCGGAAGGCCTTGGCCATCGCGTCGGGGCCGTCGGCCGGCAGCACGCCCTGGGCCACCAGCTTCTCGCCGTACAGCTTGCGGGTGCCCGGGTGCTGGGCGATCTTCTTGTACATCAGCGGCTGGGTCAGAGCCGGCGTGTCCTGCTCGTTGTGGCCCAGCTTGCGGAAGCAGACGATGTCGACGACCACGTCCTTGTTGAACTCCTGGCGGTATTCCAGCGCCAGCTGGGTGGCCAGCACCACGGCTTCCGGATCGTCGCCATTCACGTGCAGCACCGGGGCCTCGATCATCTTGACGACGTCGGAGCAATACAGGGTGGAGCGGGTGTCGCGCGGGTCGGAGGTGGTGAAGCCGATCTGGTTGTTGATCACCAGATGCACCGTGCCGCCGGTGTAGTAGCCGCGGGTCTGGGCCAGCGCCAGGGTCTCCATCACGACGCCCTGGCCGGCGAAGGCCGCATCGCCGTGCACCAGCACCGGCAGGACCTGGTCGCCTTCCTGGTCGCCACGGCGGTCCATGCGGGCCTTGACCGAGCCCTCGACGACCGGGTTGACGATCTCGAGGTGGGAGGGGTTGAAGGCCAGCGACAGGTGGACCGGGCCGCCCTGGGTGGACACGTCGCTGGAGAAGCCCTGGTGGTACTTGACGTCACCGGCCGGCAGGTCTTCCGGCGCGGTGTGCTCGAACTCGGCAAACAGGTCCTTGGGCATCTTGCCCAGGGTGTTGACCAGCACGTTCAGGCGGCCGCGGTGGGCCATGCCGATCACGATCTCCTGCACGCCCATCTGGCCGCCGCGCTGCACCAGTTCGTCCATCGAGGCGATGAAGCTCTCGCCGCCTTCCAGCGAGAAGCGCTTCTGGCCGACGTACTTGGTGTGCAGATAGCGTTCCAGGCCTTCGGCGGCGGTCAGGCGGCCGAGGATGTGCTGCTTCTTCTCGGCACTGAAGGACGGCTTGGAGCGCACCGACTCCAGGCGCTCCTGCCACCAGCGCTTTTCCACCTGGTCGGTGATGTGCATGTACTCGGCACCGATCGTGCCGCAGTAGGTCTCACGCAGGGCCTGCACGATCTCGCGCAGGGTCATCTGCTCGGCCTTGGAGAAATAGGTGTTCGTCGCGCTGAACGAGATGTCCATGTCGGACTCGCTCAGGTCGTAGAACGCCGGCTCCAGCTCGGGAATCTTGGGGCGCTCGGTGCGCTTGAGCGGATCCAGGTCGGCCCAGCGCGAACCGACATTGCGGTAGGCGGCGATCAGCGACTGCACATGGACCTGCTTGCGGGCCACGGCCAGGTCGGCGCCGGAGGCCTTGTTGCCGAAGGCATTGGCCTTGGCGCGCTGTGCGAAGGATTCGATCACGGGGGCATGGGCCACGTCGCGGGCCTCGCTGCCATCGGTGGCCGGCACATGCTGGAGCGCATCGAAATAGGCGCGCCAGTTGTCGGGCACGGAACCCGGGTTGTCGAGGTAGGCCTCATACATCTCTTCGACGTAAGGCGCATTGCCCCCGAACAGGTACGAATTCGACCTGTATTGCTGCATCATCTCTCGCTCACCTTCTGCCCCGGTTTCCAAGGCTGCTGGCTGGTAAATAAACCTTCCGCGACACGGCTCGACCGGTTGGCGGATTGCGACCCGCCTTGACTGTTGCCAGAAAAGGGGACGGGAAGGACCAAAAAAAGTCTCGGGGCGGACTGTAGCACCGCTGGCTAACCCTAGGTGCCCGCTTGCGCTTTGTCATGAGCCGGCGTGCTTTTGTCGCGCATGCTTGAGGGTTCTCGGCAACAGCGGGCCGGCGCTGAAGCGCGAGGGCCTGATTTTTCGCGCGCCAATCGCACAAACGGGCCGTCGCGGACGAAACCGGCCGAAACCCAAGGCCCGGAGCGCTCGTTTGCAAACGTTTGCGAATCGCCACCCCATCCCCTAGACTCGCCCTTGCACACGCGCCAGGGCCCCGCGATTGAATGGTCCGGCGTCGGGACCATTCAGGAGAGTTCCCATGCAAGTCAAAGTCGTTGACTACCGGGCCGCGGACGCGGCCGAGCAGTTCACCCGCTCGCTGCACGAAACCGGCTTCGGCGTGCTCGTCAACCACCCGCTCCAGCAGGCCCTGGTCGAGAAGATCTACGCCGACTGGCTGGCCTTCTTCAACGGCCAGGAGAAGCAGGACTACGCCTTCTCGAAGGAGACCCAGGACGGCTATTTCTCCACCGAGATCTCGGAAACCGCCAAGGGCTTCACCCAGAAGGACATCAAGGAATACTTCCATGTCTATCCCTGGGGCCGCATCCCGCCGCAGCTGAAGGCCGATGCGCTGAGCTATTACGAGCAGGCCAACGACCTGGCGCGCGAGCTGCTGTCCTGGGTCGAGCGCCACACGCCGCCCGAGATCGCCCGGCATTACCGCGAGCCGCTGTCCCACATGATCCAGGACAGCCGGCTGACCCTCCTGCGCGTGCTGCGCTACCCGCCGCTGACCGGCCATGAGCCCGCCGGCTCGCTGCGCGCCGCGCCGCATGGCGACATCAACCTGCTGACCATCCTGCCCGCGGCCAACGAGCCGGGCCTGCAGGTGCAGGCCAAGGACGGCGCCTGGGTCGATGTGCCGGGCGACTTCGGCATGCTGATCATCAATATCGGCGACATGCTGCAGGAGGCCTCGCAGGGCTATTACCCCTCGACCCAGCACCGCGTCGTCAATCCGAGCGGCGAAGGCGCGAAGAAGAGCCGCGTCTCGCTGCCGCTGTTCCTGCATCCGCGCGAGGATGTGGTGCTGTCGGACCGCTACACCGCCCATACCTATCTGGAGGAGCGCCTGCGCGAGCTGGGCGTCAAGAAGTAGCCGGCGCCCCGCCGCGCTGCAGGAAGAAGCCGGCCGCTGCGCCGGCTTTTTTCATGGCTTCGCCGGCGCCACCGCTGCCCTACATTGGACCCATGCGGCAACAGGCGCGTCAGCTCGTGATCGAGATCCATCCGGAAGCCCCGGCCAAGCCGGCCCTGGGCGCGCCCTGCAATGGCTGCGGCGTCTGCTGCCTGGTCGAGCCCTGCCCACTGGGCAGGCTGATCAGTCGCCGGCGCCAGGGCGCCTGCCGCGCGCTGCGCTGGCGCTCCGAGGAGCGGCGCTATGTCTGCGGCATGCTGGCCGCGCCGCGGGAGGTGCTGGGCTGGCATGGCCGCCTGGCGCGGCGCTGCATGCCGCTCTTGCAACGCCTGGCGCGGCGCTGGATCTCGGCCGGCAGCGGCTGCGACGCCAGCCTCGAAATCGACGATCGCTAAGCACGCCACAGCCCCGGGCAAGCCATTAGTTCGGCGGTCGGTGCTGCGGACTAGGATGATTCTTCCTACCCCTCCCCCACGCCTCTTGGAGTAAGCCGAAGATGAACCGCAACAAGTTCAAGCTGGCCGCGCTGTCGCTGTCCCTGGGTCTGCTCGCCACCGCCGCCGTCCAGGCGGTCCCGCTGCGCTGGGCCGCGCAGAACGACATCCTGAGCATGGATCCGCATTCTCAGAACCATTCGACCACCCTGGCCGTGCTGATGCACGCCTATGAGGGCCTGACCCGCTACAACAACAAGTACGAGGTCGAGCCGGCGCTCGCCACCAAGTGGACCTTCATCAGCCCGACCCAGGTGCGCTTCGAACTGCGCCGCGGCGTCAAGTTCCACGACGGCACGCCCTTCACCGCCGACGACGTGGTGTTCTCCTTCGGCCGCATCAGGCAGCCGCAGGGCACGATGCAGACCTATGTCACCGGCATCAAGGAAATCAAGAAGATCGACGAGCACACCATCGATCTGATCCTGGAGGCGCCACACCCCATCTTGCTGCGAAATCTCATCGACTTCCGCATCATGAGCCGGGCCTGGGCGGAGAAGAACAAGACCACCAACACCCAGGACTACAAGGCCAAGGAGGACAACTACGCCTCGCGCAATGTGATGGGCACCGGCCCCTACAAGATCACCGGCTGGCAGCCCGACCAGAAGATTGCGATGCTGCAGAACGCCGACTGGTGGGACAAGGCCCGCGCCAGCAACATCACCGAGCTCAGCTACCTGCCGATCAAGTCCGACCCGACCCGCGTCGCCGCCCTGCTCTCGGGCGACGTCGACCTGCTGACCGACCTGCCGACCCAGGACGTCGCCAAGCTCAAGGCCGACCCGAAGCTGAAGGTCGTCGAGGGCCCCGAGGTGCGCACCATCTTCCTGGCGCTGGACCAGGGCAGCGAGGAGCTGAAGGGCTCCAACATCAAGGGCAAGAACCCCTTCAAGGACAAGCGCGTGCGCGAGGCGCTGAACCTGGCGGTGGACCGCGAGGCGATCAAGCGCACCATCATGCGCGGCCTGTCGATCCCGGCCGGCATCATGGTCGCACCGGGCGTCAACGGCAACACGCCGGACATCGACGTGGCGCTGAAGCCGGACGTCGACAAGGCCAAGAGGCTGATGAGCGAGGCCGGCTATCCCGACGGCTTCGAGATCCAGATGAACTGCCCGAACAACCGCTATGTCAACGACGAGGAGGTCTGCCAGGCGGTGGTCGCGATGTGGGCCCGCATCGGCGTCAAGGGCCGCCTGGTCGCCACCCCGATGGCGCAGCACAGCGTGACCTTCCAGAAGTTCGATACCTCGCTGTACATGCTGGGCTGGGGCGTGGCCACCTATGACGCACAGTACGCGCTGCAGTCGCTGGTGCGCACCAAGACCACCGGCGCGGACGGCAACTTCAACTTCTCCAAGGTCAGCGACGCGAAGATCGATCAGCTGGTCGATGCGATGAAGACCGAGACCGACATCCCCAAGCGCAACGCGATGATCCGCGAGGCCCTGCTGCGCACGCGCGACGAGCATCTGTTCGTGCCGCTGCACCACCAGATGCGCCCCTGGGCGATGCGCGCCAATGTGACGACCGAGCACCGCTCGGATGACAGGCCGGAGGCGCGCTTCACCCACATCAAATAAGCGCCGCTCCCGCCCGGGGCGCCAGCCCCGGGCAAGCCATTAGAGCTGCCCCGAGGACGGCGGGCTAGGATGCCCGTTTTCCAGTATTCCACGGAGGAAGCAGAAGATGTTGTCGAGTCGCAAGTTCAAACTGGCCGCGCTGTCCCTGTCGCTAGGACTGCTGGCCGCCACCGGCGCGCAAGCCGTGCCGCTGCACTGGGCCGCGCAGAACGACGTGCTGACCCTGGATCCGCATTCGCAGAACCACGGCACCACCAGCGCCATCCTGGCCCATGCCTACGAGGGCCTGACCCGCTACAGCAAGACCTACCAGATCGAGCCGGCGCTGGCCACCAAGTGGACCCACATCAGCCCGACCCAGGTGCGCTTCGAGCTGCGCCGTGGTGTCAAGTTCCATGACGGCACGCCCTTCACCGCCGACGACGTGGTGTTCTCGCTGGCCCGCATCAAGCAGCCCCAGGGCACCCTGCAGGCCTTCGTGAACGGCATCGCCGAGATCAAGAAGATCGACAGCCACACGGTGGACTTCATCCTGTCGGCGCCGAACCCCATCCTGCTGCGCAACATCGTCGACTTCCGCATGGTCAGCAAGAGCTGGGCGGAGAAGAACAAGTCGGTCAACCTGCCGGACGTGAAGGTCAAGGAAGAGACCTTCGCGACCCGCAACACCAACGGCACCGGCCCCTACAAGATCACCGGCTGGCAGCCCGACCAGAAGATCAGCATGGTGGCCAACAAGGACTGGTGGGATGCCGCCAACGCCAGCAATGTCGACAGCGTCACCTACTCGCCGATCAAGTCCGACGCCACCCGCGTCGCGGCCCTGCTGTCCGGCGAGGTGGACCTGCTGACCGACCTGCCGACCCAGGACGTGCAGAAGCTGCGCAACGACGCCAAGCTGGCCGTGCTGGAAGGCACCGAGATCCGCACCATCTTCATCGCGATGGACCAGGGCAGCGACGAGATCCGCGGCTCCAACATCAAGGGCAAGAACCCGCTGAAGGACAAGCGGGTGCGCGAGGCCCTGTCGGTGGCGATCGATCGCGAGGCGATCAAGCGCGCCATCATGCGCGGCCTGTCGGTGCCGGCCGGCCTCATGGTGGCCCCGGGCGTCAACGGCAACACGCCGGACATCGACACGCCGCTGAAGGTCGATGCCGACAAGGCCAAGAAGCTGCTGGCCGAGGCCGGCTATGCGGACGGCTTCGAGGTGCCGCTGAACTGCCCGAACAACCGCTACGTCAACGACGAGGAGATCTGCCAGGCGGTGGTCTCGATGTGGGCCAAGATCGGCATCAAGGCCAAGCTGCAGACCGAGCCGATGTCGACCTTCAGCCCCAAGATCCAGGGCTTCGAGCACCAGCTCTTCCTGTTCGGCTGGGGCGTGCCGACCTATGACGCGCTCTACACCATCCAGTCCCTGGTGCGCACCAAGACCACCGGCCCGGACGGCAACTGGAACTACTTCCGCATCAGCGACGCCAAGATCGACCAACTGACCGATGCGATGAAGATCGAGTCCGACGTCAGCAAGCGCAACGGCCTGATCCGCGAGGCCCTGCTGCGCATGCGCGACGAGCATCTGTTCATCCCGATCCACCACCAGATGCGCCCCTGGGCGATGAAGAAGGGCGTCTCGACCGTGCACCGCTCGGACGACCGCCCGGAAGCGCGATTCACCAACATCAAGTAAGCGGCGCCCGCGCACCGACATCGGGCCACCTTCGGGTGGCCCTTTTTCATTTCACGATGATGCCGGTACCGCCGTCCGTCGGACCGCGCGAAAGCCAACGTGCAATCCAAGCCACCATCAGGACGGCAAGCGCCGCGATGCCAGCCGCCACATGGCCGACGGTGTCCAATCCCCACTGCGGAATCACCAGCCCGCCAATGATCGCGCCCAGCCCTGTGCCCGCATTGGCCGCCGAGACGTTCAAGCTGCCCGCCAGCGCTTGCGCATGGGAAGCGGACTGCATCACCCGCACCTGACAGATGGGAAACAGGGCCGTATAGGCGATGCCCCATGCCGCCAGCGCCAGTGCAAGCCACACCGGAGAGCCGGCCAGCGGCACGCTGGCCGCCATGCCAAGGCCCAGCAGCAGCGAGAACCCGGCCGTCGCGCCCAGCGGGCTGCGATCAACGAAGCGGCCACCCAGCCAGTTGCCCACAAGGCCAATCGCGCCGAAGCCCATCAGCCACCAGCCGACATGGGCCGGAGCCACACCGGCGATGCGCTCCAGCATGTCGGCCAGATAGGTGTAGGCGGTGAACATCGCGGTGAACACCGCCACGGACAGCAGGACATGGGCGACGAAACGCGCGTCCTTGAGGATGCGGGTCTGTTCGCCAAGCCGCAGCCGCCGCGGCTGGACCACCGTCGGCATGAAGACCGATAGCGCCAATGCCATCGCCAGCGACAGCCCGGCGAGCATCCAGAACGTGCCACGCCAGCCGATGGCATCCGCCGCCAGCGTCCCCAGCGGTATGCCGAACAACAAGGCGGCAGAAATACCCAGGTACACCTGCGACACGGCGCGGCCCGCGCGCTGCGGCCCGGCCAGTTGCCCGGCCGTCTCGCTGGCCATGCCCCAGAACACCGGCAGTGCCAGCGCCGGAATGAACCGGGCCAGAGCCAGCACCCAGACATTCGGCGCAAGCGCCGCCAGCGCATTGGACGCGGCAAAGATCAGCAGGATGAGCACTAACAGCCGCTTGCGCTCGACATGCGACAGCAGCGCCGTCAGCACCGGGCCGAACAGCATCACCGTGAAGGCGAACAGGGTGACGAGCTGCCCGGCGGTGGAAATGGAAATCCCGAGATCGCGGGCCAGCGCAGGCAGCAGACCGACGATCAGGTATTCGGTCGTGACGATGACAAAGGCCGCCACCGCCAGGATGGCGATGGACAGGCCGCTACGGGACGCTGGGGCGTCACCGGATACAGCAAGGGAAGACATGGGAAAACTCCGGCATACAGACGTTTGCCGCCAGTCTATTGATGAACGAATTTCCTATATGCGATATATATTCTTATGATTCGAAACCAAATTTCCCAAATAGGGATGACGCATGGTTCCATCGGAACGCCTCAAGGGCATCGAAACCTTCGTGGCAAGCGCCGATGAAGGCAGCTTCACGGCAGCGGCGGAACGGCTGCACCTGACCAGCTCCGCCGTCGGCAAGAGCGTGGCACGGCTGGAAGAACGGCTGGGCACGCGCCTGTTCGAGCGCACCACACGCCGACTGGCCCTGACGGATGCAGGGGCCGCGTTCTACCGCAGCTGCGTGCGTATCCTGGCCGATCTGGCAGAAGCCGAAGCCGTGCTGGCCGCGCAGCGCAGCGAGCCGGTAGGTCGATTGCGCATGGACATGCCCGCCACCTTCGGCCGCCTGCGGGTCTGGCCGCTGCTGCTGCGACTGATGCAGCAGCATCCGCACCTGCGCCCGCATGTGTCGTTCACCGATCGCTTTGTCGATCTGCCGGACGAAGGCATCGACGTGGCGGTGCGCATCGGCGGGCCGGATCACTGGCCCGCCGCCATCGGGCATCGCTACCTGGGCAGCGAGCGCCTGATCTTCTGCGCCTCGCCGGACTATCTGGCCCGCAATGGCACGCCGGCATCAAGCGCCGAATTGTTCCGGCACGATGCCGTGCTGTACGGCAAGGCCGATGGAAGCTCGAGCCCTTGGCTGATCGCGCATGAAGCGGGAGGAGCGGTCGAGCGGCGCACGATGGAGGGCCGCGTCATCGTCGGCAACGCCGAGGCGCAGGTCGCCGCCGTCAAGGCCGGATGCGGCATCGCGCAACTGGCGACCTGGCTGGGAAGCGATGAAATCGCACGCGGTGAACTGGTGCAGGTGCTGCCGACACTGGAAACCGACGGCCTGCCGCTCCACCTCGTGTGGCCCCTGGGGCGGCAATTGCTGCCCAAGGTGGATGCCGTTCTGGAACTGCTGGCTACCGGGCTGCGAATTGACTAGTACCAGCCAGATCACTCCCGAGTCCTCCTTCACACCGCTCCCATATGGCCCCTGATGCAACAGGCATGAGGAATATGCCCAAGTGCCGAAAATCAGCTGACCCCTTGGTGCTGATTGAACCTTGTGGCGCGCTGGCATCATGGGCGCGCATCGCCGGCACTCAGGCAGACAGCAGGTTCTTGTGCAGGCGCCCGGCCTGCATCACCAGCGCCAGGCCGCGCTCCGGCGCAGCCAGCATATCCAGGCCCTGGCGCGGGTCGCCCTCGACCAACAGCAGGTCGGCCCAGGCACCGGGCTGGACGCGGCCCAGCCATGCCTCCTGGCCCATCATGCGCGCGGCGGTCCAGGTCGCGCTCTGCAGGATCTCCAGCGGCGTCAACGCCGGCGCGCGCAGCGCATATTCGCGCGCCTGGCGCGCCTGCATATGGCCCAGCAGATCGGTGCCGAAGACGATCGGCACGCCCTCGGCCTTGGCCAGGCGGATCGCCTCGATGCCGCGCGTGCGCACCCGCGCCAGCTTGGCCAGCATCTCTTCGGACCAGCCCAGCCGCGCGCCCTCCTCGCCCAGCGCCTCGTAGGTGGCCAGGGTCGGCACCAGGTAGGCGCCGGCCTGCTTCATCGCGCGCGCCGAGTCCGGGTCCAGCAGATTGCCATGCTCGATCGAGCGCACGCCGGCCTGCACCGCGCGCGTGATCGAGCGCGACGAATAGGCATGGGCCATCGCATAGAGATTCGCCGCCTCAGCCTCCTCGCAGATCGCGGCCAGCTCGGCGATCGAAAACTGCGTGCCGTCGATCGGGTCGGTCGGGCTGGCCACGCCGCCGCCGGCCATGATCTTGATCTGGTTGGCGCCGTTGCGCACCTACTCGCGCACCGCGCGCCGCACCTCGGCGTCGCCGTCGGCGATCGCGCCGGGCAGGCCCAGGCCGGCGCAGGTGCAGAACATCTCGCGCGTGCCCTTGGGCCGCGCATCGGCATGGCCGCCGGTCTGGGTGATCGGCTGACCGGCGATGAAGAGGCGCGGGCCGGCGAACAGGCCGCGCGCCAGCGCCTCCTGCAGGCCGAAGTCCGCGCCGCCGGCGTCGCGCACCGTCGTGAAGCCGCGCGCCAGCAGCGCCTCCAGCACCGGCTTGCTGGACGCGGTGATCAGCGAGGGCGGCATGCTGCTGAGCTTCAGCACGTCATGCGTCACCGCCATCACATGCACATGGGCGTCGATCAGGCCCGGCAGCAGCACGCGGCCGCCGGCGTCGATGCGCCGGGCCGCGTCGTCGACCGGCAGCGCCTGCTGGCTCAGCGCGGCGATGCGCTCGCCCTCGATCACCACCGTCGTGTGCGGCAGCAGTTCCAGGGTCTGGCTGTCGAACAGGGTGGCGTTGTGGATGACGGTGCGCGCGGCGGGCTGCTGGCTCATGGCTTCTCCGGGTTGCTTGCCGCCCGATGCTAGAACCCGCCAGCCCCAAAGAAAAAGCGGGGTTGCCCCCGCCTTGTTCGCTGTGCGTGCTGTGCCGCTCAGAGCGCCAGGCGCTGGCGCGCGGCCCGGTACTCGCGCGCCAGGCGTTCAACCAGCACCCGCGCCGGCACCACCTCGCGGATCGCGCCGATGCCCTGGCCACTGCCCCAGATGTCCTTCCAGGCCTTCTTGGCGCCGGCGCCGCCGAAGTCCATCGTGCTGACATCGCCCTCGGGCAGTTGGTCCGGGTCCATGCCGGCCGCGACGATCGAGCCCTTCAGGTAGTTGCCGTGCACGCCGGTGAAGAGGTTGCTGTAGACGATGTCGTCGCTGTTGGAGGCGACGATCATCTGCTTGTAGGCCTCGGTCGCGCGCGCCTCCTCGGTGGCGATGAAGGCCGAGCCGATATAGGCGAAGTCCGCGCCCATGGCCTGCGCCGCCAGCACCGCGTCGCCGGTGGCCATCGAGCCTGAGAGCGCCAGCGGGCCGTCGAACCATTCGCGGATCTCCTGGATCAGCGCGAACGGGCTCTTGACGCCCGCATGGCCGCCGGCGCCGGCCGCCACCGCGATCAGGCCGTCGGCGCCCTTCTCGATCGCCTTCTTCGCGAACTTGTTGTTGATGATGTCGTGCAGCACCACGCCGCCCCAGCCATGCACCGCCGCGTTGACGTCCTCGCGCGCGCCAAGGCTGGTGATGATGATCGGCACCTTGTACTTGGCGCACAGGGCCATGTCGTGCTCGAGCCGGTCATTGCTCTTGTGCACGATCTGGTTGATCGCGAAGGGCGCGGCCGGCTTGTCCGGATGGGCCCTGTTGTGGGCGGCCAGGGTCTCGGTGATCTCGGCCAGCCATTCGTCCAGCTGTTCGGCCGGACGGGCATTGAGCGCGGGCATCGCGCCGACGACGCCGGCCTTGCACTGCTCGATCACCAGCTTGGGATTGCTGATGATGAACAGCGGCGAGCCGATGATGGGCAGCGGCAGGTTCTGCAGGATGGGAGGCAGGGGCACTGGTTGTCTCCGTGTCGAAGAGAGGAGCAGAAAGAAGAAGGGATCAGAAGGCGTCCAACGCCAGCGCGGTGACGCTGTCGGCGCCCTCGACGATGGCATCGCGCAGACCACCCGCGCGACTCAGGA
Organism: Roseateles sp. DAIF2; assembly: GCF_015624425.1. Taxonomy (NCBI): domain Bacteria; kingdom Pseudomonadati; phylum Pseudomonadota; class Betaproteobacteria; order Burkholderiales; family Sphaerotilaceae; genus Roseateles; species Roseateles sp. DAIF2. Next base: position 4,286,692 of record NZ_CP049919.1, read on the forward strand.
TGTGCTCGGCATAAAAGCGCGCGGTGGCGATCTTGGCTGTCATGAAGGAGACATCCACGCCGGCCACGACCTTGTCCTCGGCGACCAGCAGCGCACGCGCCAGCTGCCAGCCGGCCACCAGATTGCCGGCCAGCATCAGATAGGGCACCGAGCCGGCAAAGGCCGCGTTCGGGTTGCTCTTGGCCTGGGCCACGATGAAGTCCACCACGTCCAGATAGGCCTGGCGCGCGGCGCGCAGGCGCTTGAGCACCGACCGCGCGGCGGCGCTGTCGCGTGCGCCGAGCAGGGCCTCGGTCGCCTCGATCTGGCCGGCCACCGCGCGCGCCAGCGCTCCGCCGTCGCGCGTGGTCTTGCGGCCCACCAGGTCGTTGGCCTGGATCGCGGTCGTGCCCTCGTAGATGGTCAGGATCTTGGCGTCGCGGTAGTACTGGGCCGCACCGGTCTCCTCGATGAAGCCCATGCCGCCATGCACCTGCACGCCCAGGTCGGTGACCTCCAGGCTCATCTCGGTGCTGTAGCCCTTCACCAGCGGCACCATGAACTCGTAGAAGGCCTGGTTCTGTTGGCGCGCCTCGGCATCGGGATGGTGATGCGCGGCGTCATAGGCCGCGGCCGCGACGATGGACATCGCGCGCGAGCCCTCGGTCAGCGCGCGCATCGTCATCAGCATGCGGCGCACGTCCGGGTGGTGGATGATGGGCGCGCTGGCCTTGATCGAACCGTCCACCGGGCGCGACTGCACGCGGTCGCGCGCGTACTGCGCGGCCTTCTGGTAGGCGCGCTCAGCCACCGCGATGCCCTGCACGCCGACGCCGAAGCGCGCGGCGTTCATCATGATGAACATGTACTCGAGACCGCGGTTCTCCTCGCCGATCAGGGTGCCGATCGCGCCACCATGGTCGCCGAACTGCAGCACCGCGGTGGGGCTGGCCTTGATGCCCATCTTGTGCTCGATCGAGACGCAATGCGCGTCGTTGCGCGCGCCCAGCGAGCCGTCGGCATTGACCAGGAACTTGGGCACGATGAACAGGCTGATGCCCTTGACGCCCTCCGGCGCGCCGGCCACGCGGGCCAGCACGAGGTGGACGATGTTCTCGGCCATGTCGTGCTCGCCCCAGGTGATGAAGATCTTGGTGCCGAAGATCTTGTAGGTCCCGTCACCCTGCGGCTCCGCGCGGGTGCGCACCAAGGCCAGGTCGGAGCCGGCCTGCGGCTCGGTCAGGTTCATCGTGCCGGTCCAGCTGCCGTCGATCAGCTTGGGGATGAACATGGCTTTCTGGTCGTCGCTGCCCGCGGTCAGCAGGGCCTCGATCGCGCCGTCGGTCAAAAGCGGGCACAGCGCGAAGCTCAGGTTGGCGCTGTTGATCATCTCGCCGCAGGCGGCGCCGATGGTCTTGGGCAAGCCCTGGCCGCCGAAGTCGGTCGGGTGCTGCAGGCCCTGCCAGCCGCCGTCGGCGAACTGGCGGAAGGCCTCCTTGAAGCCGGGCGTCGCGAAGACCTGGCCGTCCTTCCAGTAGGACGGGTTCCGGTCGCCCTCGACATTCAGCGGCGCGATCACATCCTCGTTGAGCTTGGCGCATTCCTCCAGCACCGCCTGGGCGGTCTCGGGGCCATAGTCGGCGAAGGCGGGGATCTGCTCGGTCAGCTGCTGCAGGCCGGCCAGTTCCTGCATGTCGAACAGCATGTCTTTGACGGGGGCGCGGTAGGTCATGATGCTTGTCTCCAGATACAACAAGGGCGCCGCGACCAGGAGTCGGGCGCCCGATGACTTCGGCGTGGGCTCGCCTCAGAGGGCCTTGATCAGCTCGGGCACGGCCGTGAACAGATCGGCCTCCAGGCCATAGTCGGCAACCGAGAAGATCGGCGCTTCCGGATCCTTGTTGATCGCGACGATCACCTTGGAATCCTTCATGCCGGCCAGATGCTGGATCGCGCCGGAGATGCCGGCGGCGATATAGAGCTGGGGCGCGACGATCTTGCCGGTCTGGCCGACCTGCCAGTCGTTCGGCGCGTAGCCGGCGTCGACCGCGGCGCGCGAGGCGCCCAGGGCGGCGCCCAGCTTGTCGGCCAGCGGGGTCAGCACCTCGTTGAACTTGTCGCTCGAACCCAGGGCACGGCCGCCGGAGACGATGATCTTGGCGGCGGTCAGCTCGGGGCGGTCGCTCTTCGTGACCTCGCGGCCGACGAAGCCGCTCTTACCGCTGTCGGCAACGGCGGCGATGGACTCGACGGCGGCGGAACCACCGGTGGCGGCCGCGGCGTCGAAGCCGGTCGTGCGCACGGTGATGACCTTGACGGCGTCGGCCGATTGCACGGTGGCGATCGCGTTGCCGGCGTAGATCGGGCGCTCGAAGGTGTCGGCGCTCACCACCTTGGTGATGTCGCTGACCTGGGCCACATCCAGCAGCGCGGCGACGCGCGGTGCGACGTTCTTGCCCGAGGCGGTGGCGGGGAACAGCAGGTGGCTGTAGGCGCCGGCCACGGCGATCACCTGGGCGGCCAGGTTCTCGGCCAGGCCGTCGGCCAACTGGGCGGCGTCGGCATGCAGCACCTTGGCCACGCCAGCGATCTGCGCGGCGGCGGCGGCGGCGGCACCGGCGTTGGCGCCGGCCACCAGCACATGCACATCGCCACCGGCGGCCAGGGCCGCGGTCACGGTGTTGAGGGTGGCGCCCTTGATGGAGGCGTTGTCGTGTTCAGCGATGACGAGAGCGGTCATGAGTCGAATCTCCAAATCTTGTAAAAGTTCAGCGGTCCAGGCTCAGATGACCTTGGCTTCGTTCTTCAGCTTCGAGACGAGGGTCGCGACATCGGGCACCTTGATGCCGGCGCTGCGCTTGGGCGGCTCCTCGACCTTCAGGGTCTTGATGCGCGGCGCCACGTCCACGCCCAGGTCGGCCGGCTTGACGGTGTCGAGCTGCTTCTTCTTGGCCTTCATGATGTTGGGCAGGGTCACGTAGCGCGGCTCGTTCAGGCGCAGGTCGGTGGTGACCACGGCCGGCAGGCTCAGGGACACGGTCTCCAGGCCGCCATCGACCTCGCGGGTGACGTTCGCCTTGCCGTCGACGATCTCGACCTTGGAGGCGAAGGTGCCCTGCGGCAGGCCGGTCAGCGCGGCCAGCATCTGGCCGGTCTGGTTGCAATCGTCGTCGATCGCCTGCTTGCCCAGGATCACCAGCTGCGGCTGCTCCTTGTCGACCAGGGCCTTCAGCAGCTTGGCGACGGCCAGCGGCTGCAGTTCGGCATCGGTCTCGACCAGGATGGCGCGGTCGGCGCCGATGGCCATCGCGGTACGCAGGGTTTCCTGGCACTGGGTCACGCCGCAGGACACGGCGATCACCTCGGTGACCACGCCCTTCTCCTTCAGGCGCACGGCCTCTTCGACGGCGATCTCGTCAAAGGGGTTCATCGACATCTTGACGTTGGCGATATCCACGCCGGTGCCGTCGCTCTTGACGCGCACCTTGACGTTGTAGTCGACCACGCGTTTGACAGGGACCAAAACCTTCATCGAAGTCTCCAGAGGCAATTGACGTTAACGTTAATCAGATTCTACGGGTGCTGCCGACGGCGCCAGAGTCGCCCAGGTGGCTTTCGGCTCAAAAAAGCACGATCGTTCTATTTTAACCACGAAGTTTCAGCGGCTAGACTCGCCCGCGCATGAACCGCAACTCTCCCCTGTCGCCGCTGCCCCCCTGCATCGGCGTTTTCGATTCCGGCGTCGGCGGCCTGACCGTGCTGCGCGAGCTGCGCCGCCAGCTGCCCTCGGTGCCGCTGCGCTATATCGCCGACACCGCCTATGCGCCCTATGGCTCGCATGGCAGCGACTACATCACCGAGCGCAGCCTGCGCCTGGCCGGGCATCTGATCGCCCAGGGCGCGCGCCTGCTGGTGGTGGCCTGCAATACCGCGACGGCCCACGCGGTCGGCGCCTTGCGCGCGCGCTGGCCCGAGCTGCCGATCGTCGGCACCGAGCCGGGCATCAAGCCCGCGGTGGCGGCCAGCCGCAACGGCCGCATCGCCGTGCTGGCCACCGTGGCCACCCTGGCCAGCGAGCGCTATCGCGACCTGCTGGCGCGCCATGCCGACGGCACCCAGGTGCTGAGCCAGCCCTGCCCCGGCCTGGTCGACCTGATCGAGGCGGGCGATCTGCAATCCCCATCGATCGATGCGCTGATCGAACGCTTCTGCGCGCCGCTGCGCGAGGCGGGCGTCGACACGGTGCTGCTGGGCTGCACCCATTACCCGCTGATCCAGCCGCGCCTGCAGCGCGCCCTGGGCGAGCAGGTGCAGCTGCTGAACATCGAGACCGCGGTGGCGCAGCAGAGCGTGCGGCTGTGGCAGGCGCTCGATCTGCCAACAAGCGAAGGCGCCAATGCCCCACTGCATCTGGCCACCACCGGCGACGCGGCCGCGCTGCAGCGCTTCGTCGCCGAGGCGCTGGGCTGGACCGATCTATCGGTCGAGGCCCTGCCCGATCTCTGAGGATCAGGCCGCGGCCTGGGCCGCCGCCATGCCGCGCTTCATGTCGATGCCGCGCAGGATCAGCCAGCCCAGCACGAAGAACACGCCGGTGCTGAGGATGGCCAGGCGGTGGTTGCCGGCCGAGGCCCAGGTCACGAAGCCATAGGTCAGCGGGCCGATGATGGCCGCCAGCCGGGTCGCGAAGGTCCACAGACCGAAGAACTCGGCCAGGCGGGTCGGCGGCGCGAAGCTGCCCGCCAGCGCGCGGCCGCAGGACTGGCTGGAACCCATGCACAGGCCGGCGATCACCGCGGCAATCCAGAACAGGGTCGGCGTGGTCGCCAGATAGGCCAGCAGCACCATCAGGATCCAGCCGAGCAAGGTGTAGGCCAGCGCGCGCTGGTGGCCGACGCGATCCTCGAAATAGCCGAAGGCGAAGGCGCCCAGCGCCGACGCGATATTGACCAGGAACACCAGGGCCATGGTCTGGGCCTGCTTGAAACCCAGGGCCTGCTCGGCATAGACCGCCGCCAGCGCGATCACGACCGCGATGCCCGCCTGGTAGCTGGTGCCGCAGGCCAGCAGGCGCAGGAAGTCCGGATAGGCCTGGGCGCGCTGCCAGGAGGCCCAGAGCCGGCGCAGGCCGCCACCGCCACGTTCGGCCGCCTGGCGCTGCGGCGCTGCCTGCGCCTTGCTGCGCTCACGCAGCAGCAAAAAGGTCGGCAGCGCGGCCAGCGCGTACAGGCCGGCCGTGATCAGCATCGTCACCGGCACGAACTCGGTCGCCGGGATGCCCTGCGCTTGCGCCTGCAGCACATAGGCCAGCGACAGGCCCAGCGACAGCATGCCGCCGCAATAGCCGAAGGCCCAGCCCCAACCGGAGACGCGGCCCAGCGCGTCGCGCCGAGCCAGCTCCGGCAGGAAGGCCGCGATCAGCGATTCGCCGTAGGAGTAGAAGGTGTTGGACAGCACGACGGCGATCGCCGCCGGCCAGATCTCGCCGCGCCCGGCCAGCGCCAGGCCGATGGTCGAGATCACGCAGCCCAGGGTGCTGACCGCCAGCAGGCGCTTCTTGGCCGCATGGGCGTCGGCATAGGCGCCGAGCGCGGGCATGGTCAGCATCACGATCAGGCTGGAGAGCGCGATCAGCACGGTCCACAGCAGGGTCGCAAAGGGGCTGCCCTCGGCGACGACGCCAACGAAATAGGCGTTGTAGACCGCCGTCAGCACGACCGTGGTGTAGCCCGAGTTGGCGAAGTCGTACATCGACCAGCCGAACACCTCGCGCTTTTTCACGCCCTCGTTCAGCAAATCCTGGCTGATCGTTCCCACGCGGACCCTTAATGATGGTTAGGCCAGCGCGCGAGATGGTGCCCGGGAGGGGAATCGAACCCCTACGCCCCTTTCAGGGCCGCGGATTTTAAGTCCGCTGCGTCTACCAATTTCACCACCCGGGCGGCGCTGAAGCGTGCGCATTATCTCTGCGCTGGCCTGCGCGGAACACATAAAGAAAAAGGGAAGTCCGCAGACTTCCCTTTTCGATTTTGGAGCGGGTAACGAGGCTCGAACTCGTGACCTCAACCTTGGCAAGGTTGCGCTCTACCAACTGAGCTACACCCGCATTTCTCTCTGGCTTGGTGAACCAAAGACCGGCGCGAACCGGGATCTTGGAGCGGGTAACGAGGCTCGAACTCGTGACCTCAACCTTGGCAAGGTTGCGCTCTACCAACTGAGCTACACCCGCATTGAATTCTTGGAGGCGCGGTCCGGAGTCGAACCGGACTAACCGGATTTGCAATCCGGGGCATAACCGCTTTGCTACCGCGCCTTAGAAATCAAATTTTAATTACCGGCATTTGGTGCTGCCGATAAAAATGGGAAGCCGGGGCTTCCCATCTGTATGCCTGGAGCGGGTAACGAGGCTCGAACTCGTGACCTCGACCTTGGCAAGGTCGCGCTCTACCAACTGAGCTACACCCGCATAGTTTCAACACACTGCTCGCTGAACTTTTTATCGTCCTGCGCCGTCTGCGCTGAAGCAGCTATTCTATACCGAAAAATTTGACCTATGCAAGACCTTGCGGCCCCGCACAGGTAAATTTCAATGCGTCGCGGTGGCCGAGGCCGTCACCGGTGCATCGGCCTTGGCCGCCACGGCCGGCTCTTCATCGGGCAGAGGGGTCGGCATGGACTCCAGCGCCACTTCCAGCACGCGGTCGATCCACTTGACCGGCACGATCTCGAGCTGGTTCTTGACGTTCTCGGGGATGTCCTGCAGGTCCTTGACGTTCTCTTCCGGGATCATCACGGTCTTGATGCCGCCGCGGTGCGCCGCCAGCAGCTTCTCCTTCAGGCCGCCGATCGCCGTCACCTCGCCGCGCAGGGTGATCTCGCCGGTCATCGCCACATCGGCACGCACCGGGATGCCGGTCAGGGTCGACACGAAGGCCGTCGTCATCGCGGCACCCGCGCTCGGACCATCCTTCGGCGTCGCACCATCCGGCAGGTGGATGTGCATGTCGCGCTTCTCGAACACCTCGTCCTTGATGCCCAGGCGGCGGGCGCGCGAGCGCACCACGGTGCGGGCCGCCTCGACCGATTCCTTCATCACGTCGCCCAGCGAGCCGGTGCGGATGATGTTGCCCTTGCCCGGCATGGCCGTCGCCTCGATGGTCAGCAGATCGCCGCCCACCTCGGTCCAGGCCAGCCCGACCACCTGGCCGACCTGGTTCTTCTTCTCGGCGCGGCCGAAGTCGTACTTGCGCACGCCCAGGAAGTCGTTCAGGTTCTCGTCGGTGATCTGCACCTTGCCGTCGTAGGTCTTGAGCTGGATGCCCTTGACCACCTTGCGGCAGATCTTCGAGATCTCGCGCTCCAGCGAACGCACGCCGGCTTCCCGCGTGTAGTAGCGGATGATGCCGCGGATGGCGGCCTCGGTGACCTCCATCTCCTCGTCCAGCACGCCGTTGTTCTTGCGCTGCTTGGGCAGCAGGTAGCGCTGCGCGATGTTGACCTTCTCGTCCTCGGTATAGCCCGACAAGCGGATCACTTCCATCCGGTCCAGCAGGGCCGGCGGGATGTTCAGCGAGTTCGAGGTGGCGACGAACATCACGTCGCTGAGATCGAAATCGACCTCAACGTAATGGTCGGCGAAGGTATGGTTCTGCTCCGGGTCCAGCACCTCCAGCAGGGCCGAGGACGGATCGCCGCGGAAGTCCATGCCCAGCTTGTCGATCTCGTCGAGCAGGAACAGCGGATTGCGCGTGCCGGTCTTGGACAGGCTCTGCAGCACCTTGCCCGGCATCGAGCCGATATAGGTGCGGCGATGGCCACGGATCTCGGCCTCGTCGCGCACGCCACCCAGGGCCATGCGCACGAACTTGCGGCCGGTGGCGCGCGCCACGCTCTGGCCCAGCGAGGTCTTGCCGACGCCCGGAGGGCCGACCAGGCACAGGATCGGCGCCTTGACCTTGTCGACGCGCTGCTGCACCGCGAGGTACTCGAGGATGCGTTCCTTGACCTTGTCCAGACCGTAGTGGTCCTCGTTCAGCACGTTCTCGGCATTCGCCAGGTCATGCTTGATCTTGGTCTTCTTGCTCCAGGGCAGGTTGACCAGGGTCTCGATGTAGTTGCGCACCACCGTCGCTTCGGCGGACATCGGCGACATCAGCTTGAGCTTCTTCAGCTCGCTGTCGGCCTTCTTGCGCGCTTCCTTGGGCATGCGGGCGGCCTGGATCTTCTTGTCCAGATCCTCCAGGTCCGCGCCCTCCTCGCCGTCGCCGAGTTCCTTCTGGATCGCCTTGACCTGCTCGTTCAGGTAGTACTCGCGCTGGCTCTTCTCCATCTGGCGCTTGACGCGCCCGCGGATGCGCTTTTCCACCTGCAGGATGTCGACCTCATGCTCCAGCAGGTCGAGCAGCTTCTCCAGCCGCTTGGCCACGTCGGACAGGTCCAGCACCGACTGCTTGGCGTCGAGCTTGAGCGGCAGGTGCGCGGCGATGGTGTCGGCCAGACGGCCGGCATCGTCGATCCCGGCGATCGAGGTCAGGATCTCGGGCGGGATCTTCTTGTTGAGCTTGACGTACTGGTCGAACTGCTGGGTCACCGCGCGGCGCAGCGCCTCGACCTCGGGCTTCGGATCGGCCTCGGGCGGGATCGGCAGCACCTCGGCGGTGAAATGCTCCTCGCCATCGGTGATGCTCTGCGTGGTGGCGCGCTGCAGGCCTTCGACCAGCACCTTCACGGTGCCGTCGGGCAGCTTCAGCATCTGCAGGATGCTGGAGACGCAGCCCACCTCGAACATGTCGTCGGGCTTGGGCTCATCCTTGCCGGCGGCCTTCTGGGCCACCAGCATGATCTGGCGGCCGGCTTCCATCGCCGCCTCCAGCGCCTTGATGGACTTGGGGCGTCCCACGAACAGCGGGATCACCATGTGCGGGAACACCACCACATCGCGCAGCGGCAGCAGCGGCAGGGTGATGGGTTCGGCAGGCAGAACGGGATGACCGGACATGAAAACCTCTCTTTCTCAGGCCCATCTGGAGCCTGAGCGGGCGATTACAAGACGCCGAATGGATGGGATCGGTCGATTGAAACAGCTTATGCGCTGGCCTTGGCCTGTTCGCGATAGACCAGCAGGGGCTTGGCCTCTTCTTCGATGTTGTGCTCGTCCAGCACCACCTTGGCCACGCCGTCGAGGGCGGGCAGCTCGAACATCGTGTCGATCAGCGAATGCTCCATGATGGAGCGCAGGCCGCGGGCGCCGGTCTTGCGCGCCAACGCCTTGCGGGCGATCGCCCCCAGGGCCGAGGGACGCACCTCCAACTCCACGCCGTCCATCGCGAATAGCTGCTGGTACTGCTTGACCAGCGCGTTCTTGGGCTCGGTGAGGATTTGCACCAGCGCATCCTCGGTCAGCTCGCCCAGGGTCGCGACCACCGGCAGGCGGCCGACCAGCTCGGGGATCAGACCGAACTTGATCAGATCCTCGGGCTCGACCTCGCGGAACAGCTCGGCGACGCGCTTCTCGCTCTTGCTCTTGACCGTGGCGCCAAAGCCGATGCCGGACTTCTCGCTGCGGTTCTGGATCACCTTCTCCAGGCCGTCGAAGGCGCCGCCGCAGATGAACAGGATGTTGGTCGTGTCGATCTGCAGGAAGTCCTGGTTGGGATGCTTGCGCCCGCCCTGCGGCGGCACGCTGGCCATCGTGCCTTCGACCAGCTTCAGCAGGGCCTGCTGCACGCCCTCGCCCGACACGTCGCGGGTGATCGAGGGGTTGTCGGCCTTGCGCGAGATCTTGTCAATCTCGTCGATGTAAACGATGCCGCGCTGCGCGCGCTCGACGTCGTAATTGCAGTTCTGCAGCAGCTTCTGGATGATGTTCTCGACATCCTCGCCCACATAGCCGGCCTCGGTCAGCGTGGTCGCGTCGGCGATCACGAAGGGCACGTTCAAGAGGCGCGCCAGGGTCTGGGCCAGCAGGGTCTTGCCGGAGCCGGTCGGGCCGATCAGCAGGATGTTGCTCTTGGACAGCTCGACCGAGTCCTTGGCGCCGGCCATGTGACGCAGACGCTTGTAGTGGTTGTAGACCGCCACCGACAGGGTGCGCTTGGCGACATCCTGGCCGATCACATAGTTGTCCAGGCTGGCCTTGATCTCGCTAGGCACCGGCAGGTCGGACTTGCTGGCGCGCGCCTGTGGCGCATCCGCGGGCACCTCATCGCGGATGATGTCGTTGCACAACTCGATGCACTCGTCGCAGATGAACACCGACGGACCGGCGATGAGCTTCTTCACCTCATGCTGGCTCTTGCCGCAAAAGGAGCAGTACAGGACTTTTTCGCTGGAGTTGCCTTTTTTCTCGGCCATGGATCTGCTTCACGGAATCAGGCGTATGCCCGAAGAGGATGATAGTGCAAACGCCGACCGGGGCCTTTGTGCAAAAAAGCCCCGGATCGGCGGTCAGTTACAGAGGAGAAGCGCCTCAGCCGCGCTTGGCCACGACCTGGTCGATCAGGCCGTAGGTCTGCGCCTCGTCGGCCGACATGAAGTAGTCGCGCTCGGTGTCGGCCTGGATCTTCTCCAGGCTCTGGCCGCTGCGCTCCGCCAGGATGCGGTTCAGCTGCTCGCGGGTCTTCAGGATCTCGCGGGCATGGATCTCGATGTCGGTCGCCTGGCCCTGCGCGCCGCCCAGCGGCTGGTGGATCATGATCTTGGAGTTGGGCAGCGCGAAACGCTTGCCCTTGGCGCCGGCCGACAGCAGGAAGGCGCCCATGCTCGCCGCCATGCCCATGCACAGGGTCGAGACGTCCGGCTTGATGAAGTTCATCGTGTCGAAGATCGACATGCCGGCCGAGACGCTGCCGCCGGGAGAGTTGATGTAGAGATTGATCTCCTTGTCGGGGTTCTCGCTCTCCAGGAACAGCATCTGCGCAACCACCAGATTGGCCACCGCATCGTTGACCGGCCCGACCAGGAAGATGATGCGCTCGCGCAGCAGGCGGCTGTAGATGTCGTAGGCGCGCTCGCCGCGGCCCGATTGTTCGATGACGATGGGCACCATGCCCAGGTTGCTTGTTTCCAGCGCGCTCATGAGATCCTCAATGCACTTATGAAGCCCGATTATGTCGCCTGAGCGAAGCCCCTTGCCGGCGACAAAAAAGGCGCCGGCCTTGCGGCACGGCGCCCTTGGCGGGGGCAGCCCGATCGATCAGCCGGCGGTGGCCATCAGCTCGTCGAACGGCAGGGCCTTGTCGCTGATCTTGGCCTTGGCCAGCACGAAATCGGTGACGTTGTTCTCGATCACCACGGCTTCCACCTCGGCCAGGCGCTCGCGGTCGCTCAGGTACCAGCGCACCACCTCGGCGGGCTTCTCGTAGCTCTGCGACAGCTCCTCGATGTGGGCCTGCAGCTGCTCGGGCTTGGCCTGCAGATTGTTGGCACGCACCAGCTCGGCGACCACCAGGCCCAGGCGCACGCGCTTCTCGGCCTGGGGCTTGAACAGCTCCTCGGGGATCGGGGCCTTGTCGGCGTCCTTGATGCCGCGCTTCTTCAGGTCCTCGCGGGCACCGGCCACCATGCGCTCGGTCTCGCCGGCGATCAGGGCATTCGGCACTTCCAGCTCGGCGGCGCCGACCAGGGCGTCCATCACGGCGCCCTTGTTGCGGGCCAGCACGCGGAACTTGACCTCGCGCTCCAGGTTCTTCTTGATGTCGGCGCGCAGAGCCTCGACCGTGGCTTCCTTGATACCCAGGCCCTTGGCGAAGACCTCGTTGACCTCCGGCAGGTTCTGGGTCTCGATCTTCTTGACCGTCACCAGGAAGTCGGCTTCCTTGCCGGCCACGTCCTTGCCGTGGTAGTCCTCGGGGAAGGCCAGAGGGAAGGTCTTGCTCTCGCCCGCCTTCATGCCGCGCACGGCCTTCTCGAAGGCTTCCAGCATCTGGCCTTCGCCGAGGATGAATTGGAAGGCCTCGGCCTTGCCGCCGGCGAAGGGCTCGCCGTCGATCTTGCCTTCGAAGTCGATGCTGACGCGGTCGCCGTCGGCGGCGGCCTCGGCGGCGGCGCGCTGGGCGAAGGTGCGGCGCTGCTTGCGCAGGATCTCGACGGTCTTGTCGATCGCCTCTTCGGTCACCTCGCTGGTGACGCGCTCGATCTCGGCGCCGCCCAGATCACCGATCTTCACCTCGGGATAGACCTCGAAGGTGGCGTCGAACACCATCTGGCCCTCGCCGGCCTCGTCCTTCTGGGCGATGCGGGGCATGCCGGCGACGCGCAGCTTGGCCTCGTTGGCGGCGCTCTGGAAGGCCTGGCCCAGCTTGTCGTTCATGACTTCGTACTGGACCGAGTAGCCGTAACGCTGGGCCACGACGCTCATCGGCACCTTGCCGGGACGGAAGCCGTCGGCCTTGACGGTGCGAGCCAGCTTCTTCAGACGGTTCTCGACTTCGCTATTGATGTCAGCGGCCGCCAGCGTGAGCGTGATGCGGCGTTCGAGCTTTTCGAGGGTTTCGACGGTAACGGCCATAGTTGACTCTGAAAACAAAGAGATGGTGCGCGGGGCCGGACTCGAACCGGCACGCCCGTGAAGGCGTCAGGACCTAAACCTGGTGCGTCTACCAATTTCGCCACCCGCGCGAGTGGTCAAGGCTGCCATGGTGCGGACACCATCTCAGCCCTGTGGTAATTCGGAAAACCGGAGATTGTAGCCGCTCGGAAAACCGAAAATCGGCCCCAAGGAAAACCCGGGGCCGCGATCGTGGGGGCGGATCAGAAACGCGAGGCCGAGGCCGGGCGTTCAACCCGGAACCAGGCCGCGTACATCGCCGGCAGCGCCAGCAGGGTCAGCGCGGTCGCGACGATCAGGCCGCCCATGATGGCCACCGCCATCGGCCCCCAGAACACCGAGCGCGACAGCGGGATCATCGCCAGCACCGCCGCGGCCGCGGTCAGCACGATCGGGCGGAAACGCCGCACCGCCGACTCGACGATCGCGCTCCAGGCCGGCACGCCGCGCGCGCGGTCCTGCTCGATCTGATCGATCAGGATCACCGAGTTGCGCATGATCATGCCCATCAGCGCGATCACGCCCAAGAGCGCGACGAAGCCGAAGGGCCGATCCAGCAGCAGCAGCGCCGCAGCGACGCCGGCAATGCCCAGCGGCCCGGTCAGGAACACCAGCATCGCCCGCGAGAAGCTGTGCAACTGCAGCATCAGCAGGGTGAAGGTGATGAACAGCATCATCGGCACGCCGGCCGCGATCGAGCCCTGGCCCTTGCTGCTCTCCTCCACCGCGCCGGCGATCTCGATGTGATAGCCGGCCGGCATCTTGGCCTGCAGCTCCTGCATCTTGGGCCAGATCTGCGCGGTCACGGTGGCGCCCTGCAGGCCCTCGGCGACATCGCCCTGCACGGTGACCGCGTAGTTGCGGCCCTCGCGCTGCAGCAGGCCCGGCTCCCAGGTGAAGCCGACCTTGGCGATCTGGGTCAGCGGGATGCTGCGACCGCTGGCGGTCGGCACATAGGCATTGCCGATGTCGGTGATCGCCTCGCGCTCGGCCAGCGGCTGGCGCAGCACGATGTCGATCAGCTTGTCGCCCTCGCGATACTGGCCGATCGTGGTGCCGGACAGCAGGGTGCGCGAGGCCTGGGCGATGCTCTGGCTGGTCACGCCCAGGGCGCGCGCCTTGTCCTGGTCGATCTCCAGCCTCAGCGCCTTGACCGATTCGTTCCAGTTGTCGTTGACGCCGCGCATGTTCGGGTTCGCGCGCAGGATCTCCTTGGCCTGGTCGGCCCAGCGGCGCACCTCCTGCACGTTGTCGCCGGCGACGCGGAACTGCACCGGGTAAGGCACCGGCGGCCCGTTGGGCAGCAGCTTGACGCGCGCCCGCACCTCGGGGAACTCGGTCGCCACCAGGGCCGGCAGGCGCTTGCGCAGCGCCTCGCGCTCCTTCAGGTCCTTGGGCAGGATGATGGCCTGGCTGACATTGGGCGCCGGGAAGATCTGGTCCAGCGGCAGATAGAAGCGCGGCACGCCGCTGCCGATCCAGGTGCTGACCGAGGCCACGCTGGACTCGCGCATCATGCGCGCCTCGAAGCGCTTGGCGATCGCCTGGGTCTGCTCGATGGTCGAGCCTTCCGGCAGGGTCAGGTCGACCAGGATCTCGGGTCGGCTGGAGTCGGGGAAGAACTGCTGCTGCACCTTGCCCATGCCCGCCAGGCCCAGCAGGAAGATCGCCAGGGTCGCGAGGATGGTCTTCCAGCGGTTCTCGACGCACCAGCGCACCATCGCGCGGAAGCGGTTGTAGAACGGCGTGTCGAACAGCTCGTGCGACTCGCCCTCCTTGGCCGGATGGGTGCGCAGCAGCAGCGCGCCGAGGTAAGGAACGAAATAGACCGACACCACCCAGGAGATGATCAGTGCCGCGGCGGTCACCGCGAAGATCGCGAAGGTGTATTCGCCGGTGGCGGACTTGGCCAGGCCGATCGGCAGGAAGCCGACCGCGGTGATCAGGGTGCCGGTCAGCATCGGCATCGCGGTCGCGTCATAGGCGAAGGTGGCCGCGTGCATCTTGTCGTAGCCCTCCTCCAGCTTGCGGACCATCATCTCGACCGCGATGATCGCGTCGTCCACCAGCAGGCCCAGCGCGATGATCAGCGAGCCCAGCGAGATCTTGTGCAGGCCCACGCTCCAATAGAACATGGTGACGAAGGTGATCGCCAGCACCAGCGGGATCGTGATCGCGACCACCAGGCCCGGCCAGATGTCGATGCGCAGCGGCCGGGTATGCAGGCCCAGCGCGATGAAGCTGACCGCCAGCACGATCACCACCGCCTCGATCAGCACCTGCACGAACTCGTTGACCGAGCGCGCCACCGCCTGCGGCTGGTCCTGGATCTGCGACAGCTCGATGCCGGCCGGCAGCTCCTTGCGGATCTGCGCGCCGGCCTTCTGCAGCGCCTTGCCCTGGGCGATGATGTCGCCGCCCTTGGACATCGAGATGCCCAGCGCGATCACGTCCTTGCCCTGGTGGCGCACCATGATCGACGGCGGGTCCGAATAGGCGCGCCGCACCTCGGCGATGTCCGACAGGCGCAGGCTGCTGGCCTGGCCGGTGTTCGGGTTGATCGCGCGGATCGGCAGGTCCTTCAGCGCCTGCACCGAGTTGAACTGGCCACCGACGCGCACCTGGATATTGCCGCTGCCGGCGTTCAGCACGCCGGCGCCCTCGACCGCGTTCTGCGCGCCGAGCTGGTTGATGATCTGGCTGAAGTCCAGACCCAGCTCGGCCAGGCGCTTCTGCGAGACCTCGATGAACAGCTTCTCGGCCTGCACGCCGAACAGCTCCACCTTGGCCACGTCGGGCACCTTCAGCAGCTGCGAGCGCACCTTGTCGGCATGCTCGCGCAGCTCCTCGCGGCTGAAGCCCTCGGCCGACAGCGCCAGGATCGAGCCGTAGACATCGCCGAACTCGTCGTTGAACAACGGCCCGATCACGCCCTGCGGCAGGGTCGCGCGCATGTCGCCGATCTTCTTGCGCACCAGGTACCAGGTGCCCGCGACCTCGGCCGGCGGCGTGCTGTCCTTGAGCTGGAACAGGGTCAGCGACTCGCCCGGCTTGGTGAAGCTGCGCACCTTGTCCGCATGCGGCACCTCCTGCAGCGTCTTCTCGATCTTGTCGGTCACCTGCTCCGCCACCTGCTGCGCGGTCGCGCCCGGCCAGAAGGCCTGCACGACCATGATGCGAAAGGTGAACGGCGGGTCCTCGTCCTGGCCCAGCTGGAAATAGGCCGCGAAGCCCATCACCATCAGCACCACCATCAGGTAGCGGGTCAGCGCCGGATGCTCCAGCGCCCAGCGCGAGACATTGAAGCGGGAGCCCAGGTGCGGCGTGTTGCTTGCGCTCATTGAGCCGCCCCCTTCAGCGCGAGGCGGCGGCCGAGGCCGCGGGCGGGACATAGCGCTTGACCTTCTGGCCCGGCGTCAGCACATGCACGCCGGCGGTCACCACCTCCTGGCCCGGCGTCAGGCCGCCGGCCACCACCACCTCGTTGCCCTCGGCGCCGCCGACCTGGATGGCCTGCAGCTTCAGGGTCATGCTGGCGCCGTCCAGTACCCAGACCGAGGTCTTGCCCTGCTGCTCCAGCACCGCAGACAGCGGCAGCTTGATCACCTTGTCCTGCTTGGGCAGCTCCAGGCTGACCGTCGCCGTCTGGCCCAGGCGTGCGTCGATCTTGCCGGCATCGGCCTTGACCAGGAAGGTGCGCGTGGTCGGGTCGGCCGCGGCCGCCACCTCGCGCAGCTGGATGGCCTGGGCCGGCTGGTCACTGCCCCAGAGCTTGACCTTCAGCGCACCCGGCCGCGCCGCCGCGCCGCGCAGACTGGCAATCAGGTGCTCAGGCACCGAGAACACCACGTCGCGCGGGCCGTCATGGGCCAGCTGCAGCACCTGGGTGCCGGCGCCCACCACCATGCCGGGCTCGGCATAGACCGCGGTGATCACGCCGGCCGCGTCGGCCTTCAGCTGCGCATAGTCGGACTGGTTGCCCTGTGCGCTGGCCTGGGCCTTGGCCTGGTCCAGCTGGGCCTGCGCGGCCTTGAAGGCGGCGTCGCGGCGTTCCAGCTCGGCGGAGCTGATGAAGCCCTGCTGGTGCAGGTCGATGAAGCGCTTGTAGTCGGCGCCGGACTGGTCGCGGTTGACCCGCGCCGCATTCATCGCGGCCTTGGCCGCTTCCTGCGCCAGCAGCAGGTCCTGGCCGTCCAGCCGCGCCAGCAGTTGGCCCGGCTTGACCACATCGCCCAGCCCCGCGCGCCGCTCCAGCAGCTTGCCGCCGACGCGGAAGGACAGGCGCGACTCGGTGCGCGCGCGCAGCTCGGCCGCATATTCATGGGTCAGGCCGGCGCTGTCGCCGGCCACCACCAGGGTGCGCACCGCCCGCTCGGGCTCGGGCGCCGGCTCTTTCTTGCCGCAGGCCGACAGCAGCGCCAGGACCGCGACAGCGGCCGCCAACAGAGGAAGGCCGGAACGCGCCGGCGATAGGACATGGGGCATGGACGACAACCTCGATAGGACCGGACCGCCAAGCCACGCCTGGAATCCGCAACTGACTGACTGGTCAGTAATGTATGAGCCGATCTACCCGCTGTCAAACAGCCATCCGGCGGGCGCACAGGGAAACCCAAGACAATGCCGGCCGTGAGCATAGAACACTACGAAAACTTTCCGGTCGCTTCCTGGCTGTGCCCGCCCGCGCTGCGGCCGGCGATCGGCGCGATCTACCATTTCGCCCGCCATGCCGACGACCTGGCCGACGAGGGCGAGGCCAGTACGCCCGAGCGCCTGGCCGCGCTGCGCGCCTACCGGGCCGAGCTGCATGCGGCGGCGGTCAGCCGAACCGCGGACCCGCGCTGGGCCCACGTGTTCGAGCCGCTGGGGCGGATCATCGAGCGCCACGCGCTGCCGCTGCCGCTGCTGGAGGCCTTGCTCGACGCCTTCGAGCAGGACCTGGTCAAGACCCGCTACGCCGATCGCGCCGAGCTGCTGGACTATTGCCGCCGCTCGGCCAACCCGGTCGGGCGCCTGCTGCTGCATCTGTATGGCATCGACGACGCGGCCTCGCTGCGGCGCTCCGACGCGATCTGCTCCAGCCTGCAGCTGATCAATTTCTGGCAGGACTTCACCCGCGACGCGCCGCTGGGCCGCGTCTATGCGCCCGCGCAAGACCTGGCACGCCATGGCCTGGCGCCGGAGGACCTGCTGGCCGGCCGCGACGGCCCGGCGGCGCGCGCGCTGATCCGCGAGCTGTGCGACTGGGCCGAGGCGCTGATACATGAGGGTGCGCCGCTGGTGTTCCGGATTCCGGGCCGCGCGGGCTGGGAGCTGCGCTTGGTGGTACAAGGCGGCCTGCGCATTCTTGAGAAAATCAGACAGATGGAATACGCCAGTCTGCTTCACCGCCCCCGCATCACCGCCCTGGACCTGCCGCTGCTGCTGGCGCGCGCCGTCGGCATGGGCCGCCACCGCGCCGCGGAGGGTCGCGCGTGACGCCGGAGCAATATGTCCAGGAGAAGGCGGTCCAGAGCGGCTCGAGCTTCTACTACGCCTTCCTGTTCCTGCCGCCGCCACGCCGCGCCGCGATCACCGCCTTCTACGCCTTCTGCCGCGAGGTCGACGATGTGGTCGACGAGATCCACGATCCCGGCGTCGCCGCGACCAAGCTGGCCTGGTGGCGCAAGGAGGTGGCGAGCGCCTTCGCCGGCCGGCCCCAGCATCCGGTGATGAAGGCCCTGCTGCCGCATGCGGCTGCCTACGAGATCCGGCTCGAGCATCTGAACGCGGTGATCGACGGCTGCCAGATGGACCTGGAGCAGACCCGCTACCTGGACTATCCGGGCCTGCAGCGCTACTGCCATCTGGTGGCCGGCGTCGTCGGCGAGGTGGCCTCGGGCATCTTCGGCCGCACGGATGCGCAGACCATCGCCTATGCCCACAAGCTGGGCCAGGCGATGCAGCTGACCAACATCATCCGCGACGTCGGCGACGACGCGCGCCGCGGCCGCATCTACCTGCCGGTCTCCGAGCTGCAGCAGTTCGACGTCAAGGCCCATGAGATCCTCAAACGCGAGAAGCCTTGGGGCTACAGCGAGCGCTTCACGGCGCTGATGCAGTTCCAGGCCGCGCGCGCCCATGGGCTCTACGACGAAGCCCTGGCGCTGCTGCCCGAGGCGGATCGCCGCGCGCAAAAGCCCGGGCTGATGATGGCCAATATCTACCGCGCGCTGCTGCGCGAAATCGAGGCCGAGAACTTCCAGGTGCTGCAGCAGCGCATCTCGCTGACGCCGCTGCGCAAGCTCTGGATCGCGATGAAGACCAACTGGCGAGGCCGGTGAGCAGGCGCTTGGCCGTCATCGGCGGCGGTTGGGCCGGCCTGGCGGCCGCGGTGCATGCGACCGAGGCCGGGCATCGGGTCGCCCTGTTCGAGATGGCGCCGCAGCTCGGCGGCCGCGCGCGCAGCGTCGACGGCGTCGGGCCGCGCCTGGACAACGGCCAGCACATCCTGATCGGCGCCTATGCCGAGAGCCTGGCGCTGATGCGCAAGGTCGGCGTCGATCCCGCGCGCGCGCTGCTGCGCCTGCCGCTGCGCCTGCGCTATCCGGCGCATGAGGGCCTGCGCCTGCCGCCCGGACCGCCGCTGCCGGCCTTCGCGCGCGCGGTGCTGGGCTATCGCGCCTGGCCCTGGTCCGCGCGGCTGGCCCTGCTGCGCGCCAGCCTCGGCTGGGCGCTGGCCGGCTTTCGTTGTGACGAACGACTGAGCGTCGACGCGCTATGCGGCGCCCTGCCCGCGCCGGTGCGCCGCGAGCTGATCGACCCGCTGTGCGTCGCGGCGCTGAACACGCCGGCCGCCGAGGCCAGCGCGCAGGTCTTCCTGCGCGTGCTGCGCGATGCGCTGTTCAGCGGCCCCGGCTCGGCCGACCTGCTGCTACCGCGCCAGCCCCTGAGCGAGCTGCTGGCCGAACCGGCCGAGACCTGGCTGCGCGCGCGTGGCGCCCTGCTGCGGCCGGGCCGGCGCGTCGAGGCGATCGATGCCCAGGTCCGGGTCGACGGCGAGGACTTCGACGCGGTGATCCTGGCCTGCAGTGCCACCGAGGCCGCGCGCCTGGCGGCGCCGCTGGCGCCCGACTGGGCCGCGCAGGCGCGCGCGCTGCGCTTCGAGCCCATCGTCACCGTCTACCTGGAAAGCCCCGGCAGCGCCCTGCCCGCGCCGATGCTGGCGCTGCACGAGAGCGCGGAGGCGCCGGCGCAGTTCGTCTTCGACCTCGGCCAGTTGGGCCATGCGCCGGGCCGCTTCGCCTTCGTGATCAGCGGCGCCGCGCCCTGGATCGAGCGCGGTCTGGAGGCCGCTGGCGCCGCGGTGCTGGCCCAGGCGCAGCAGGCCTTGCATTGGCGCAGCCCGCCCACCCTGCTGCGGACCTTGGCCGAGAAGCGCGCCACTTTCGCCTGCACGCCGGGCCTGCGCCGCCCGGGGGCCGTGATCGCGCCGGGCCTGTGGGCCGCGGGCGACTATGTCGACGGCCCCTATCCTGCGACCCTGGAAGGCGCGGTGCGCGCCGGTCAGATCGCGGCTCGAGGGGCGGCTCAGGGCGCGGCCGGCTCCCGGCCGTAGGGCGCGGCCAAGGGCTCGCCGACGAACACGCTCTGCCCCGGCCACAGCACGCTGCGCCAGTAGGCCTCCAGCGCGCTCTGCCCCTGCAGATAGTTCAGGAGCAGCAGCTGCGGATGCGGGAACTTCTGCAGATGGTTGCAGGGCTCGCTGACCGCGCCATGGCTGGCGGTGGCGCCCGCCTCGATCCAGTCCAGCGCGCTCATCTGCGGGCCGCTGGTTCTTTCCAGCTGGCCGCCGGCCGAGGTCAGGTGGTCGGCCAGCGCGCCGGGCAGGAAGGGAATGCGCTCCAGGCCCTCGACCCGCGCCAGCCCGGTCTGGAACAGCAGCACCTCGCTCAGCTCGGGCAGGTTCTCCTGCGCCACGCGGCGCGTCTGCGCGCCATAGGCCCAGAGCCGCGCCTCGGGCGGGAACAGCGGCGCGCGCACATTGCGTGCCTTGTCCTCGGTGGCGGCGAACACCGCCTGCACCGGCGGCGTGCCGCGCTCGGCCAGCGAGCGGTCCGCCGCGATGCCGCGATCGATCAGCGCGCGGGCGCCCTCCACCGAGCGCGCGGCCAGCAACATCGCCGGGCGCAGGCCCAGGTCCGTGAAGGGCTTGCGCCCGGTGTAGGCCGGATAGGGTGAGGGCTTCGAGGCCGCGCAGCTCTGCTTGCACAGCTCGGCCTGGAAGCCCAGCGCCAGCGCACCGGTGATCGAGTTGCAGGCCACCGCATAGGGCTGACTCCAGGCCAGCGCCAGCGCCTGCACCTGCGGGCCGAGGCGCTCGTCGAGCTGGGCCTTGAAGGCCTCGAACTCGGCCGGGCTCAGCACCGCCTGGCGCGGCAGCTCCAGCGTGATCACCTGCGCCGGATCCAGCCCGCGCTTTTTCGCGTAGTAGGCGCCCACCGCGACCGAATAGGGGTCGTTGCGGTTCACCACCAGCGCGATGTCGGCCGCCGTCAGCCGCCCCTGCGGCGCCGGCACGCGCAGCCAGCCCGGGCCCGACTGGGCGGCGGCCGGCAGCGCCGCGCTCCCCAGCAGCGCGGCGCCTGCACACAACAGAATGATGCGCCGCAGCATTTCGCCATGCAAAATATTCACAAAATCCCGCACAATCAGAACCATGAAAAACAAAGAGGGGCAGACGCCCGCCATCCAGGTGCTGGAACGCAGCTTCGCGCTGCTTGACGTGCTGGCCAGCCACCAGGACCCGGTCTCGCTGAAACAGATCAGCGAGAGCACCGGCCTGCACCCCTCCACCGCGCATCGCATTCTCAACGACCTGACCATCGGCCGTTATGTCGACCGGCCCGAAGCCGGCAGTTATCGACTCGGCATGCGCTTGCTGGAGCTGGGCAATCTGGTCAAGGCGCGGCTGGATGTGCGCGACGCGGCGCTGGCACCGATGCGCGAGCTGCACAAGTTCACCCACCAGCCGGTCAACCTCTCGGTGCGCCAGGGCGACGAGATCGTCTACATCGAGCGCACCTACAGCGAACGCTCGGGCATGCAGGTGGTGCGCGCGGTCGGCGGCCGCGCGCCGCTGCACCTGACCTCGGTCGGCAAGCTGTTCCTGGCCAGCGACGACACGCCGCGGGTGCGCGCCTACGCCACCCGCACCGGCCTGGCCGGCCATACCAAGAACAGCCTGACCGACATCCATGCGCTGGAGCGCGAGCTGGCGCTGATCCGCCAGCGCGGCCTGTCGCGCGACGACGAGGAGCTGGAACTGGGCGTGCGCTGCATGGCCGCCGGCATCTACGACGACCAGGGCAAGCTGGTCGCCGGCCTGTCGATCTCCTCGCCGGCCGACCGGCTGGAGGAAGGCTGGCTGCCGCGCCTGAAGGACACCGCCGCGCAGATCTCGCTGGCGCTGGGCTACCGCGGCGGCTAAGGTAGCAAAGCAAAAGGCGCCCCGCGGGGCGCCTTCCTGTTGCAGCTTAGCCGATCAGCCCGGCAGGTCGTGCAGGACCTTGGCGCCGATGCTCGGGTTGCTGCTGATCCACTTGCGCACCCGCTCGGCATCGCCGATACGCGAGTACTTGCCGGCGGAATCCAGGAACACCAAGATCAGCTTGCGGCCGGCCAGCTGGGCCTGCATCACCAGGCAGCGACCCGCCTCGTTGATGAAGCCGGTCTTCTGCAGGCCGATATCCCAGGCGCCGCTGCGCACCAGGCCATTGGTGCTATGGAAGGCGACCTGACGGCGGCCCAGGGTCACCGAATGTTCCTTGGAGGTGGACAGCTCGCGCAGCACCGGATATTCATGCGCCACCTTGACCAGCGCGGCCAGATCCTTGGCGCTGCTCTGGTTGCGGCTGGACAGGCCGGTGGGCTCGACGTAATGGGTGTCGCTCATGCCCAGCATCTGGGCCTTGGCATTCATCGCCGAGACGAAGGCCGGCAGGCCGCCCGGGTAATGGCGGCCCAGCGCGTTGGCGGCGCGGTTCTCGGAGGACATCAGGGCCAGATGCATCATCTCGCCGCGGCTCAGCGTGGTGCCGATGGCCAGGCGCGAGCCGGTGCCCTTCTCGGTGTCGCGGTCCTCGTCGCTGATGGTCAGCATCTCGTCCATCGACTGGCCGCCCTCGACCACCACCAGGGCGGTCATCAGCTTGGTGATCGACGCGATCGGCAGCACCGCCTGCGGGTTCTTGGACACCAGCACCTCGTTGGTGTCCTGATCCATCACGAAGGCGACCGCGGACTTCAGGTCCAGCGGATCCTCGGTGGCATGCAGGCCGTAGAGCTGAGCGAAGGAGGGCTTGGCGGCCACGACCGGCGCGGCGGCCAGGGCGGCCTTGCGCGGATAGCGCGCGGCCGGCTTGGCCTTGCGCACGGTCTTGCCCGAGGACTGAACCTTCTGGGTCTTCTGGGGCTTCTTGGCGGCGGCCTCAGCCGACTGCACGGGGGCCAGGGTGCCGCCGATCAGCAGGGCAGCGCCCATCACCGCGCCCGAAAACATGGTCACAAAAGTCTTCAATCCGGCCCCCAACAACAGTCTTCGCCAGTGTAGGCGAAAGGCAAAAGTCCGGCAAGATCAAAAACTTAGGCGAGGCTTCTCAAGTTCTGCCTCGCTTGTTTCCAACTGTCAGCCCTGTGCCGCCACCCGCTCGGTCTTGCTTTGCAGCTTGTTCAACGCGCTCAAATATGCCTTGGCGGACGCCACGACGATATCGGGGTCGGCACCAACGCCGTTCACCACGCGCCCGGCATGCTGCAAACGCACCGTGACCTCGCCCTGCGATTCTGTACTACCGCTGGTGATGGCATTCACCGAGTAAAGCAGCATTTCCGCGCCACTTTGCACGGTGGACTCGATCGCGCGCAGGCTGGCGTCGACCGGACCGTTGCCGTCGCTCTCCGCCCGGTGCTCGACGCTGCCGGCCGCGAACACCACCGCGGCATGCGGGCGCTCGCCGGTTTCCGAGCGCTGCGACAGCGACAGCAGGCGGTAATGCTCCTGCTCGGCGGTCACCGACTCGTCCATCACCAGGGCGATGATGTCCTCGTCGAAGATCTCGTTCTTGCGGTCGGCCAGGTCCTTGAAGCGCACGAAGGCGGCGTTGATCTCGGCCTCGGACTCCAGCGCGACGCCCAGCTCCTGCAGGCGCTGCTTGAAGGCGTTGCGGCCGCTGAGCTTGCCCAGCACGATCTTGTTGGCGCTCCAGCCCACGTCCTCGGCGCGCATGATCTCGTAGGTGTCGCGCGCCTTCAGCACGCCGTCCTGATGGATGCCCGAGGCATGGGCAAAGGCATTGGCGCCGACCACCGCCTTGTTGGGCTGCACGACGAAACCGGTGGTCTGGCTGACCAGGCGCGAGACCGGCACGATCTGGCTGGTCTCGATACCGACGTCCAGGCCGAAGTAGTCGCGGCGGGTCTTGACCGCCATCACCACCTCTTCCAGCGAGCAGTTGCCGGCGCGCTCGCCCAGGCCGTTGATCGTGCACTCGATCTGGCGCGCGCCACCGATCTTGACGCCGGCCAGCGAGTTCGCGACCGCCATGCCCAGGTCGTTGTGGCAATGCACCGACCAGATCGCCTTGTCCGAGTTCGGCACGCGCTCGCGCAGCCTAGCGATGAAGTCGCCGTACAGCTCAGGGATCGCATAGCCGACGGTGTCGGGGATGTTGATCGTGGTCGCCCCCTCGGCGATCACCGCCTCGACCACGCGGGCCAGGAAGTCCGGGTCGGAACGGTAGCCATCCTCGGGCGAGAACTCGATATCGCCGCACAGATTGCGGGCGAAGCGCACCGACAGCTTGGCCTGCTCCAGCACCTGCTCGCGCGTCATGCGCAGCTTCTTCTCCATATGGAGCTCGCTGGTGGCGATGAAGGTGTGGATGCGCGAGCGGGCCGCGCCCTTCAGCGCCTCGGCGGCGCGAGCGATGTCGCGGTCGTTGGCACGGGCCAGCGAGCAGATCGTGCTGTCCTTGATCACGTCGGCGATCGCCTTGACCGCCTCGAAATCGCCATTGCTGGAGGCGGCGAAGCCGGCCTCGATCACGTCGACGCGCAGGCGCTCAAGCTGGCGCGCAATGCGTAGCTTCTCGTCCTTCGTCATCGAGGCGCCGGGCGATTGCTCGCCGTCGCGCAGGGTGGTGTCGAAGATGATCAGCTTGTCAGCCATGATGGAGGGCTCCTTGTCGATGTCTGGGTTCAGGCCGCGATGGTCTGCACGAAGCGGAGTTGACCGCGTTGCGCGGCGCGACGCAATCCGGAGATGATGGCCTTCAGCGAGGC
This sequence comes from Roseateles sp. DAIF2, assembly GCF_015624425.1. Lineage (NCBI taxonomy): Bacteria > Pseudomonadati > Pseudomonadota > Betaproteobacteria > Burkholderiales > Sphaerotilaceae > Roseateles > Roseateles sp. DAIF2. The sequence continues at coordinate 4,311,539 of NZ_CP049919.1, forward strand.
CGAGACGATGTTGGCGTCGATACCGACGCCGAAGAGTGTCAGGCCGCCGCCATCCGCCGGGCCGACGCGCAGCTCGAGATAGGCCACCGCCTTGGCATCGGCCCCGCTGCCGATCGAATGCTCGTGATAGTCCAGCACGCGCACCGGCGCGACCAGCTGCGCGTTCAGGCCGTTGACGAAGGCGTCGATCGGGCCGGTGCCCTCGCCCTGCACCAGCAGCCGGCGTTCGCCGAACTCGGCCTGCACGCGCAAGCCGACGCGCCCAGCCCCCACCTCTTCGGTCACCGGGTGCAGACCCTTGGCCTCGCCATCCAGCTCATATTCGCTCGAGAAGATCGTCCAGATGTCGGCCGCCGTTTGCTCCTTGCCGCTGTCGTCCATGACGGCCTGCACCACCTGGCTGAACTCGATCTGCAGCCGGCGCGGCAACTCGATACCGTACTCGGTCTCCAGCAGATAGGCGATGCCTCCCTTGCCGGATTGACTGTTGACGCGGATCACCGCGTCGTAGTTGCGGCCCAGGTCCTTCGGATCGATCGGCAGGTAGGGCATGTTCCAGACATCCCCCTCGCGGCGCGCGGCGAAGGCCTTCTTGATCGCATCCTGGTGCGAGCCGGAGAAGGAGGTGTAGACCAGATCGCCCGCATAGGGGTGTCGCGGATGCACCGGCAGCTGGGTGCAATGCTCGGCGCAGCGGCGCACCTCATCGATGTCGGAGAAGTCCAGCTCGGGCGAGATCCCCTGCGTGTAGAGATTCAGCGCGATGTTGACGAGGTCCACGTTGCCGGTGCGTTCGCCACTGCCGAACAGGCAGCCCTCGATGCGCTCGCCGCCGGCCATCAGCGCGAACTCGGCCGCCGCCGTGCCGGTACCACGGTCGTTGTGTGGATGGATGGAGAGCACGATGCTGTCGCGCCGCTCCACGTTTCGGTGCATCCACTCGACCATGTCGGCGAAGATGTTGGGTGTGGAGTGTTCGACGGTGGCCGGAAGGTTGATGATGATCTTGTCCTCGGGCGTCGCGCCCCAGGCCTCGACGACCGCATCGACCACACGCTTGCTGAAAACCAGCTCGGTGCCGGAGAACATCTCGGGGGAATACTCGAAGCCGAAGCGCGTCTGCGGCTGCTCGGCGGCCAGGCGCTTGATCATCTGCGTGTGCGTGACCGCCAGCTCGACTATCTGGTCCTCGCTGAGGCCCAGCACCACCTGGCGCATCACCGGCGCGCAGGCGTTGTAGAGGTGCACGATCACGCGCTTGGCGCCCTTCACCGCCTCGAAGGTGCGCTCGATCAGCGGCTGGCGGGCCTGGGTCAACACCTGGATCGTCACGTCCTCGGGGATCAGGTCCTGCTCGATCAGCAGGCGCACGAAGTCAAAGTCCGTCTGCGAGGCCGAGGGGAAGCCGACCTCGATCTCCTTGAAGCCGATCTTCAGCAGCATCTTGAACATGCGCAGCTTGCGTTCCGCGTCCATCGGCTCGATCAGCGCCTGGTTGCCGTCGCGCAGATCGGTGCTGAGCCAGGTCGGTGCCTTCGTCAGCTGTGCGTCGGGCCAGGTCCGGTCGGTCAGGCCGATCGGGGCGAAGGCGCGGTACTTGACGTTCGGTTGCTTCAACATCAGATGCTCCAGGAGGTTGGGGACTTTGACAACCAGCGGGCAGGAAAGACAAACGGCCCGCTGCGGTTGCATACGGGCCGTTGAGATCGAGAGGACGTTGGTGTGGTGACGTGCGCGCGCGATCGTTCAGCGAACCCGGAGGTCGCCTAGTAGTAGCAATGCGGTCAGAGACATCAACGTCGACATGCGGCGAAATATAGCACGGCACTCAGTGGTGCAGACCCTTTTCATCGGGCTCGTCGGTCGACGTTGCAATGACGCTGACCGGCTTGCCCTTCATGCGCTTGTAGGCGTAGACCCCGTAGCCCGAGACGCCATAGAGGCAGAACAGGCCGAACAGCACGGTGGGCGGATGGATGTTGATCAGCGCGATGCCCAGCGCGATCGCGACGATCACGATGAAGGGCACCGAGCGCTTGAAGCTGACGTCCTTGAAGCTGTAGAACGGCGCGTTCGTCACCATCGTCAGGCCCGCGTAGAGCGTGAAGCCGAAGGCGGTCCAGGCGAGCAGCGGGTCTTGATACACCTGCTTGTAGCCGGCATCGTCCAGCACCCAGATCAGGCCGATCACCAGGGCCGCGGCCGCGGGGCTGGGCACGCCCTGGAAGAAGCGCTTGTCGACCACCGCCAGGTTGGTGTTGAAGCGCGCCAGGCGCAGCGCGGCGCCGGCGATGTAGACGAAGGCGGCGAACCAGCCCCATTTGCCCAGGCCCTGCAGCGCCCAGGCATACATGATCAGCGCCGGCGCGGCGCCGAAGGACACCATGTCGGACAGGCTGTCCATCTGCTCGCCGAAGGTCGACTGCGTGTTGGTCATGCGCGCGACGCGGCCGTCCAGGCTGTCCAGCACCATCGCGGCGAAGATGCCGTAGGCCGACTGCTCGAAGCGGCCGCCGATCGCCATCACGATCGCGTAGAAGCCGCTGAACAGAGCGGCCAGGGTGAAGAGATTGGGCAGGATGTAGATGCCCTTGCGGCGCGGGCGCAGCGGCTCGTCCAGGACCTCGTCCTCGTCGAGCGGGTCCACGTGCTTGTGGTCGGAAACGGTCATGGGGCGGGAGGATACACGAGGGGATCCATGAAAAAAGCCGCGGCGGAGCGCGGCTTTCGATTGAGACGATGAGGCCTCAGTTCTTGCTCTGGTCGACCAGGCGGTTCTTCTTGATCCAGGGCATCATCGCGCGCAGCTTCTCGCCGACCTGCTCGATCTGGTGCTCCGAGGTCAGGCGACGACGCGATTGCAGCGTCGGCGCGCCGGCCTTGTTCTCCAGGATGAAGCTCTTCGCGTACTCGCCGGTCTGGATGTCCTTCAGGCACTGGCGCATCGCGTCCTTGGTCGCCTCGGTCACAACGCGCGGGCCGGTGACGTACTCGCCGTATTCGGCGTTGTTCGAGATCGAGTAGTTCATGTTCGCGATGCCGCCCTCGTAGATCAGGTCGACGATCAGCTTCAGCTCGTGCAGGCACTCGAAGTAGGCCATCTCGGGCGCGTAACCGGCCTCGACCAGGGTCTCGAAGCCGGCCTTGATCAGCTCGACGGTGCCGCCGCACAGCACGGCCTGCTCGCCGAACAGGTCGGTCTCGGTCTCCTCGCGGAAGTTGGTCTCGATGATGCCGGCCTTGCCGCCGCCGTTGGCCGCAGCGTAGCTCAGGGCCAGGTCGCGCGCCTTGCCGCTTTTGTCGGCGTAGACGGCGATCAGGTGCGGCACGCCGCCACCCTGCGTGTAGGTGCCGCGCACGGTGTGGCCGGGAGCCTTGGGTGCGACCATCCAGACGTCCAGGTCGGCACGCGGCGTGACCTGGCCGTAATGCACGTTGAAGCCATGGGCGAAGGCCAGCGAGGCGCCCTGCTTGATGTTGGGCTCGACCTCGTTCTGGTAGACGCCGGCGATCTGCTCGTCGGGCAACAGGATCATCACGACGTCAGCGGCCTTCACCGCCTCGGCGATCTCGGCGACCTTCAGGCCGGCGTTCTCGGCCTTGGCCCAGGACGCGCCGCCACGGCGCAGACCGACGGTGACCTTGACGCCGCTGTCGTTCAGGTTCTGGGCATGGGCGTGGCCTTGTGAGCCGTAGCCGATGATGGTGACGTTCTTGCCCTTGATCAGGCTCAGGTCAGCGTCCTTGTCGTAGAAAACGTTCATGTCGGTCTCCAGGGAAAAATTCGGTACAGGAAAAAGATAAAGAGAGTGCGCCGGGATCAGACGCGCAGGATGCGCTCGCCGCGGCCGATGCCGCTGGAGCCGGTGCGCACCGTCTCCAGGATCGCGGTGCGGTCGATCGCGTCGATGAAGGCATCGAGCTTGCCGGCGTCGCCGGTCAGCTCGATCGTGTAGGTCTTCTCGGTCACGTCGATGATGCGGCCGCGGAAGATGTCGGCGGTGCGCTTCATCTCCTCGCGCTCCTTGCCGACCGCGCGCACCTTGATCAGCATCAGTTCGCGCTCGGTGTAGTTGCCCTCGGTCAGGTCGACGACCTTGACCACCTCGATCAGCCGGTTCAGGTGCTTGGTGATCTGCTCGATCACCTCGTCCGAGCCGGTTGTCACGATCGTCATGCGCGACAGCGACGGGTCTTCCGTCGGCGCCACCGTCAGGCTCTCGATGTTGTAGCCGCGGGCCGAGAACAGCGCGACGACGCGCGACAGCGCGCCCGGCTCGTTCTCGATGAGCAAAGCAATGATGTGTCTCATGGGTCTGGGTCCTTCTTCGCCTCGCGCTCTTCAGGCCGGCGGCGATAACCGACGGCCCTTGGCGCGCGCTTCGAGGGTTGAGGGAGGCTGCCTGGGTGTACCGCTGCGCGGACCATCCGCCGGACCACACCCCGCGCCGCGGTAACGGCGCCGGGTCGGGCCGGCTTCAGGCCCTCACAGGTCTTCGGACCCCAGCAGCATTTCCGAGATGCCCTTGCCCGCCTGGACCATCGGCCAGACGTTCTCGGTCGGATCGGTGCGGATGTCGAGGAACACGGTGCGATCCTTCAGGCGGATCGCCTCCTTCAGCGCCCCTTCGACATCGCCGGGCTTCTCGACCAGCAGGCCGACATGGCCATAGGCCTCGGCCAGCTTGACGAAGTCCGGCAGCGCTTCCATATAGCTGTGCGAGTAGCGCTTGCCGTAGTCCAGTTCCTGCCACTGCCGCACCATGCCCAGGTAGCGGTTGTTCAGCGACACGATCTTGACCGGCGTCTTGTACTGGAAGCAGGTCGAGAGCTCCTGGATGCACATCTGGATCGAGCCCTCGCCGGTGATGCAGAACACATCCGACTCCGGCTTCGCCAGCTTGATGCCCATCGCATAGGGCAGGCCCACGCCCATCGTGCCCAGGCCGCCGGAGTTGATCCAGCGGCGCGGCTGCTCGAAGCGGTAGAACTGCGCGGCCCACATCTGGTGCTGGCCGACGTCCGAGGTGATGTAGGTGTCGCGGTCCTTGGTCAGGTTCCACAGGGTCTCGACCACCATCTGCGGCTTGATCACCTCGCTGGACGGCTTGTAGGCCAGGCACTCGCGGCGGCGCCACTCGTTGATCTGGCTCCACCAGGCGTTGATCGCGTTCGAATCCGGCTTCGCCTGCGCTTCCTTGATCTGGTGGATCAGCTCCTGCAGCACGTCCTTGACGTCGCCGACGATCGGAATGTCCACCCGCACCCGCTTGGAGATTGACGAGGGGTCGATGTCCACATGGATGATCTTGCGCTCGACCTGGGCGAAATGCTTTGGGTTGCCGATCACCCGGTCGTCGAAGCGCGCGCCCACGGCCAGCAGCACATCGCAGTTCTGCATGGTCATGTTGGCTTCGTAGGTGCCATGCATGCCCAGCATGCCGAGGAACTTCGGATCCGACGCGGGGATCGAACCGAGGCCCATCAGGGTGTTGGTGCAGGGATAGCCGAGCAGGTTAACCAGCTCGCGCAGCTCGGCCGCGGCCTCGCCCAGGATCACGCCGCCGCCGGTGTAGATATAGGGGCGCTTGGCCTGCAGCAGCAGCTGCACCGCCTTGCGGATCTGGCCGCTATGCCCCTTCTTCACCGGGTTGTAGCTGCGCATCTCCACATGGGTGGGATAGCTGAAGGCGGTCTTGTGCAGCGAGACATCCTTCGGAATGTCCACCACCACCGGGCCCGGACGGCCGGTGCGCGCGATGTGGAAGGCCTTCTTCAGGGTCGTCGCCAGGTCGCGCACGTCCTTCACCAGGAAGTTGTGCTTGACGATTGGGCGGGTGATGCCGACGGTGTCGCATTCCTGGAAGGCATCCAGGCCGATCGCGGCCGTGGGCACCTGCCCGGTGATGATCACCATCGGGATCGAGTCCATATAGGCGGTCGCGATGCCGGTCACGGCATTCGTCACGCCCGGGCCCGAGGTGACCAGGGCCACGCCGACATCGCCGGTGGCGCGGGCATAGCCGTCGGCCGCATGGATGGCCGCCTGCTCGTGGCGCACCAGCACATGCTGGATCGAATCCTGTTTGTACAGCGCGTCGTAGATATAGAGGACGGCGCCGCCTGGGTAGCCCCACAAATGCTTGACACCCTCGGCCTGCAGACAGCGGACCAGGATTTCCGAGCCGTTCAGCTCGCTGGGGGGGGATGAAAACTGCGGTTGTGCCCTGCTTTCCAATGCAGCGGCACGCTTGACTTCCGCGCTAGACATGTCCATTTCGAACCTCTGTGAATTTCTCTAACGAAAAACCATCGGTGCTCCTTCTCGCGCCCTTGTGAGGCGGACTCGGAGCCTGCGCGGTCAAAAACGAGGCGCCCCGGTCGGGCGGCCAGCTTGAGACCCAAGTAGCTCTTTGTGCGAAGCAGCATTATGCCTGCGATCCCGGCATTCCGAGCGAACTCGTCGAGAATGGCGGGCGAAATGCAATAATCCGCGCCGATTTCGCCAGCACCGGGCCCGCCCGCAGACTCTTGGCCACCGAAAAAGAACTCAACGAATTCCTCCGCAGCGTCGAAAAACGTGCTTTCAAGCGCAGCGCCTACCTGGTGCGCGACGACGATGCTGCCCTGGACATCGTGCAGGACGCCATGATCCGGCTGGCCGAAAAATACTTCGACCGCCCGGCGGCCGAGCTGCCGCTGTTGTTCCAGCGCATCTTGTCGAACGCGACGATGGACTGGTTCCGGCGCCAGAAGGTGCGCCGCTCGGTGATGCAGAACCTGTCAGACTTCGAGGGCAACGACGGGGACGAGGATTTCGACCTGCTGGAATCGCTGGAGACGCGGGACGGCGCCCTGGGCGCGCTGAGCGCCGCCGACGAGGTGTCGCGGGCCCAGATCTTGCAAGCCATCGACAAGGAAGTCGCCGAGCTGCCCACGCGTCAACGCGAAGCGTTCCTGCTGCGTTACTGGGAAGAATTGGACGTTGCCGAGACGGCGTCCGTGATGGGCTGTTCGGAGGGCAGCGTGAAAACGCATTGCTCCCGGGCGGTCCATTCGCTTGCAAAATCTCTGAAGGCCAAGGGAATCACATTATGAGCAACAAGCCTCAGCATCAGCACTCCGACCTGGACATGTCGCGCTACGGCCTGCGCGTCGCTGCGGGCTTGACCGAGCATAACGAGACCCTGGCGCCCGACATCGGCGAACGCCTGCGCTTCGCGCGCGAGCAGGCCATGGCCAAGGCGCGCGAGGCCCGCGCCGCCCGCCCTCAGCTGGAAACCGCCGCCGGCGTGATCGCGCAGGGCAGCAGCCTGGCGCTGGGCGGCGGTCCCGGCCGCGGCCGCTGGCTCAAGCTGGCCTCCCTGCTGCCGCTGCTGCTGCTGATCGGCGGCCTGCTGCTGATCCAGCACAGCCAGTGGTACCAGCAGATCACCGCCGCGGCCGAAGTCGATGCCGCCCTGCTGTCCGACAAGCTGCCGCCGGCCGCCTATGGCGACCCCGGCTTCTCCGAATACCTGAGCGATGACGAACAGCAGCAAGCCGCGCCCGACTCGCAGCAGCAGCCCGAGTGACGGACCGATCGGCAGCATGACCCGAGCGGATCCCCACCCTAGCCGTACCCTCGCCCAGCCCATCGCCTGTGCCGTCTGGCTGGCGGTAGCCCTCTGTGCCGGCCCCGCGCTGGCCCAGACGACCTCCGCCGACCCGGCCGCCTCGGCGCCTACAGCGCCCATCGACGCGGTGGCACCGGCCGCCTCGGCCGCGCCGCTGCCGGTCGCCGCACCCGCCCCGCTGACGCCGCTGCCCGCCTTGCCAGCGACCACGCCCTCGACCACGATCGAATGGCAGGCCCTGAGCCCGGCCCACAAGCAGCTGCTGGCGCCGCTGGAGAAGGAATGGAATGCGCTGGACCCCTCGCGCCGCGGCAAATGGCTGGAGCTGGCCGCCCGCTACCCGCAGTTGCCCGAGCATGAGCAGCAGCGCGTGCAGCAGCGCATGAGCGACTGGGCCAAGCTCAGCCCGGCCGAGCGCCAGCAGGCGCGCATCGCCTTCCAGGCCTCGCGCCAGCTGAAGGCGGACGAGCGCCAGGCCAAATGGGAGGCTTACCAGGCCCTGCCCGAGGAAAAGCGCCAGCAGCTGGCCGACAAGGCAGCGCAGAAGGCGCGCCCGGTCAGCGTCGCCGCCCCGGCCAGCAGCAGCAAGGCCCCGCCCGCCCCGAAGCCGGCGCTGGTACCGCTGCGCCCCGTCGTCAGTGCCGAGCAGCCGCTCGGCCCGACCGTGCTGCAGGCCAAGCCCGGCGCCACCACGGTGCTGATCAACCAGGGCCGCGCCCAGGCCCGCCAGCCCACCGGCAACCCGCGGCTGGCGCTGGACATGGGCCGCCTGGACGACAAGACGCTGCTGCCTAAAGCGATCATTCAGCCGGCGCGGCAATAATCCCGCCCCATGAGTGAATCGTCCGACGGCGTAAGCGCCGTCTTCCCTTCCCCGACGCCGGGCCTGGCCCGCCGCATGGCCGCCTTCATCTACGAGGGCGTGCTGCTGTTCGGCGTGGTCTTCGTGGCCGGCTATCTGTACTCGGCCCTGACACAGCAGCGCAACGCGATGCAGGGCCAGCATGGGCTGCAGGCCTTCCTGTTCATCGTGCTGGGCATCTACTTCGTCTGGTTCTGGTCGCGCGGCGGCCAGACGGTGGCGATGAAGGCCTGGCATATCCGCGTGGTCGATGCCCAGGGCCGTGGCCTGAGCCAGCTGCGCGCGCTGGCGCGCTATGTGCTGAGCTGGCTGTGGTTCCTGCCGGCGCTGGCCAGCGTCTACCTGCTGGGCCTGCAGCACAGCAGCGGCGCGATCTTCGCGAGCCTGGGCGTCGGCGTCGTGGCCTATGCCGCGCTGGCCTGGATCCACCCGCGCCGCCAGTTCCTGCACGACGCGATCTGCGGCACCCGGCTGGTGACCCAGCTGCCGCCGCCGCGGGCCAAGAAGAAATGACCGAGAGCAACAGCAACCCGCACAAGGGTCGCACCGGCCTGGACCGCGTGCTGCGGGCCGCCGGCTATTCCTGGGCCGGGCTGCGCGCCGCCTACAGCGGCGAGAGCGCCTTCCGCCAGGAGGTCTGGCTGATGGCGCTCGCGACGCCGCTGGCCTTCTGGCTGGGGCGCGGCTGGGTGGAGGTGGCGCTGCTGGTCGGCTCGCTGCTACTGGTGCTGATCGTCGAGCTGCTCAACTCGGGCATCGAGGCGGCGATCGACCGCGTCGGCTTCGAGCTGCACGACCTGTCCAAGCGCGCCAAGGATCTGGCCAGCGCCGCGGTGCTGCTGGCCCTGCTGCTGGCCGGCGGCATCTGGGCCGCCGCCGCCTACCACCGATTCCTGGCCTGAGGGCTTATTAGACGGCGGCTTCGTCCGTTTCGCCGGTGCGGATACGCACGACCTGCTCGACCGCCGTCACGAAGATCTTGCCGTCGCCGATCTTGCCGGTCTTGGCGGCCTTCAGGATCGCGTCGATGCAGCGGTCGACCTCGTCGTCCTTGACGACCACCTCGACCTTGACCTTGGGCAGGAAGTCCACCACGTATTCAGCGCCGCGGTAGAGCTCGGTATGCCCCTTCTGGCGGCCGAAGCCCTTGACCTCGGTGACGGTCAGGCCGGAGGCGCCCACCTCTGCCAGCGCCTCGCGGACCTCGTCCAGCTTGAAGGGCTTGATGATGGCGGTGATCTGCTTCATGGCGAGGGCTCCGGATAGGGGTTTTGAACTGCCTGTGATTTAAGCACGGAACCCCGGCCTCAATCGGGAATGCGCGCCAGATCGGCGAGCCAGACATCGGCCCGCGAATCGCTGGGCGCACGCCAGTCGCCGCGCGGCGACAGCGAGCCGCCGCTGCCCACCTTGGGCGCGTTCGGCACGCAGCTGCGCTTGAACTGGCTGCCCTGGAAGAAGCGCCGCACGAAGATGGCCAGCACGCGCTTGATCTCGGCCAGCGCGTACTCGTTGCGCTGCACATGGGCCGCGTCCGGCCAGGCGCCCGCCGCGCGGTCGCCCCAGGCATGGCGCGCCAAGAAGGCGATCTTGGCCGGCGCATAGCCATGGCGCAGGGTGTAGAACAGGTTGAAGTCCTGCAGCTCGTAGGGGCCGATCGCGGCCTCGGTGCTCTGCAGCGGCTTGCCGCTGGCGGCCGCCGCGTCGGCCGGCACCAGTTCGGGACTGATCTCGGTGCCCAGGATGTCCAGCAGCACCTGATGGTCGACCGCGCCGAGCTGGCCGGTCTCGGCAACCCAGCGCACCAGGTACTGGATCAGGGTCTTGGGCACGCTGGCGTTGACGTTGTAGTGCGACATATGGTCGCCCACGCCATAGGTGCACCAGCCCAGCGCCAGCTCGCTGAGGTCTCCGGTGCCCAGCACCAGCGCGCCCTGGTGATTGGCCAGGCGGAACAGATGGTTGGTGCGCTCGCCGGCCTGCACGTTCTCGAAGGTCACGTCATAGACCGCCTCGCCGCGCGCATAGGGGTGGTCCAGGTCCTTCAGCATCTGCAGGCAGCTGGGCCGGATGTCGATCTCGGCCGCGCTGCAGCCGATCGCGCGCATCAGGCGCCAGGCCTGGTCGCGCGTGCGCTCGCCGGTCGCGAAGCCGGGCATGGTGTAGGCCAGGATATGGCTGCGCGGCAGGCCCAGCTGGTCCATTGCACGCGCCGCTACCAGCAGCGCATGGGTCGAGTCCAGCCCACCGGAGACGCCCAGCACCAGCTTGCCGATGCCGCTGCTGGCCAGGCGCTGCACCAGGGCCTGCACCTGGATGTTGTAGACCTCGTGGCAGCGCTCGTCGCGCCGCGCGCGATCGGCCGGCACATAGGGGAAGCGCTCGACCCGGCGCTGCAGCGGCAGCGGCTGCTCGCGGTCCAGGCCCAGCGCGAACCCGATGTGGCGGAACTCCTTCAAGGCCGCGCCATGCACGCGCACCGACTGGCCGAAGCTGTTCTGGCGCATGCGCTCGCGCGACAGGCGCTCCAGGTCGACGTCGGCCGTCAGCAGCTGCGAGCCGCGCGCGAAGCGCTCCGACTCGGCCAGCATCTCGCCGTTCTCGCAGATCAGCGCATGGCCGTCCCAGGCCAGGTCGGTGCTCGACTCGCCGGCGCCGGCCGAGCTGTAGGCATAGGCCGCCAGGCAGCGCGCCGCCTGCTGCGCGACCAGCTGGCGCCGATAGCCGGCCTTGCCGACCAGGGCGTTCGAGGCCGACAGGTTCACCAGCACGGTCGCCCCGGCCAGCGCCGCGAAGGACGAGGGCGGGATCGGCGTCCAGACGTCCTCGCAGATCTCGACATGGAAGCGCAGCAGCGGCAGGTCGGTGGCGGCGAACAGCAGCCGGTTGCCGAAGGGCACGCGCTGGCCCAGCAGCTCGATCTCCTCGCCCACCGCATCCAGCGCCGCATTGAACTGGCGCGCCTCGTAGAACTCGCCGTAATTGGGCAGATAGGTCTTGGGCAGCACGCCCAGCAGCCGGCCGCGCTGCAGCACCACCGCGCAGTTGAAGAGGCGCTGCTCGAAGCGCAGCGGCATGCCGACGATGGCCGCGCAGGGCTGCGTCCGCGAGGCCTCCAGCAGAGCGGCCAGCGCGGCCTCGCAGCCGTCCAGCAGCGCGCGCTGGTGGAACAGGTCGTCGCAGGTGTAGCTGGACAGGCCCAGCTCCGGAAAGGCCACCAGCACCGCGCCGCGCGCCGCGGCCTCGGCCAGCAGCTCGGCATGGCGCGCGCCGTTGAAGGCCGGATCGGCCACCCGGCATTCGGGCGAGGCCACCGCGATGCGCGCGAAATCGTGCGTGTAGAGATTGTCGAAATGCATGCCCCGAATCCTGCCATCAAAGCGCGGGGTTTGCGCCTGCGCCTAAGATTTGCCCCACATGAGCGACCACGACCTGAGCCTGCGCGTCGACGACGATCCGGCCGCCCTGCCCCTCGATGCCTGGAACGCGCTGCTGGCCGCCGCCGCGCGGCCCACGCCCTTCATGCGACTGGAGTACCTGCAGGCCCTGCATGCCAGCGGCTCGGCCGTGGCCGGCAGCGGCTGGCAGCCGCAGTTCCTCAGCGTCTGGCAGGGCGAGGCGCTGCGCGCCGCCTGCCCGGCCTATCTGAAGAGCCATAGCTATGGCGAGTATGTGTTCGACTGGGCCTGGGCCGATGCCTACCGCCGTCATGGCCTGGACTATTACCCCAAGCTGCTGGTGGCCGTGCCCTTCACGCCGGTGCCGGGCACGCGGCTGCTGGCGCGCGACGAGGAATCCCGCGCGCTGCTGATGCGGGGCCTGCAGCTGCTGGCCGAGCGCCGGCGGCTCTCCTCGGCCCATCTGCTGTTCGGCGACGCCGCGGATTTCGCCGCGGCACAGGGCGCCGGCTGGCTGCAGCGCAGCGGCGTGCAGTTCCACTGGCGCAATCGCGAGCCCGAGCCCTATGCGGGCTTCGAGGACTTCCTCGCCTCGCTGCAGCGCGAGAAGCGCAAGAAGATCCAGCAGGAGCAGCGCAAGGTGCGCGAGGCCGGCATCGTCTTCGAGGCCTTGCAGGGCAATGCAATCACCGAACAGGATTGGGACTTCTTCTACCGCTGCTACCGCCTGACCTACCGCGCGCATCACAGCACGCCCTATCTGACGCGCGAGTTTTTCGCCGCGATGCAGGCGCGCATGCCCGAGCATTGGCTGCTGTTCGTCGCGCGCCGCGGCGACGGCACGCGGATCGCCGCCTCGCTGATCGCGCTGGACCCGGCGCAGCGCCGCGCCTACGGCCGCTACTGGGGTGCGACCGAGGCCGTGCCCTGCCTGCATTTCGACGCCTGCTACTACCAGCCGCTGGCCTGGTGCATCGCCAACGGCTACCAGGCCTTCGAGGGCGGCGCCCAGGGCGAGCACAAGATGGCGCGCGGCCTGCTGCCGGTGGCCACCGGCTCCAGCCATTGGCTGGCGCATCCGGACTTCAGCGATGCGGTGGCCGATTTCCTCGGCCGCGAGGGTCAGGTCATGCGCGGCTACATCGGCGAGCTGGAGGAACACCAGCCCTTCAAGCGCGCGGCGCCCTGACAAAAAGAAAAGCGCCCCGCGGGGCGCTTTCTCGCTGGGGCGGGCAGCAAGCGCTGCCGGCCTGCTTACTTCTGCTGCGACTTGGCGTAGTTGGCCAGGCCCGAGGTGATCTCGGCCTTGGCGGCGTCCGGGCCTTCCCAGCCCTTGACCTTGACCCACTTGCCGGCTTCCAGGTCCTTGTAATGCTCGAAGAAATGCTGGATGGCCTTCAGGCGCATCTGGTTGATGTCCTCGGGCTTTTGCCAGTGGTCGTAGATCGGCAGGATCTTGCTGGTCGGCACGGCCAGCAACTTGGCGTCGCCGCCGGCTTCGTCGTCCATCTGCAGCACGCCGATGGCGCGGCAGGTCACCACCACGCCCGGGGTCAGCGGGAAGGGGGTGATCACCAGCACGTCGACCGGGTCGCCGTCGTCGGCCAGGGTCTGCGGGATGTAACCGTAGTTGCAGGGGTAGTGCATCGCGGTCGTCATGAAGCGGTCGACGAACAGCGCGCCGCTTTCCTTGTCGACCTCGTACTTGATCGGGTCGGCGTTCATCGGGATCTCGATGACGACGTTGAATTGCTCGGGCGCCTTGGCGCCGGGGGTCACGTTGTGCAGGCTCATGATGTTGTGTAACGCCAGGGGAAACCCGGATTCTAGCGGCTGGGCTTGCCGCGGCCTGACGTTCGTACCTCATCTGTACCCACTGGTAAACGCTCAATCGCCAAGCCCGGGGCCTCCCTTAGCATGCGCCGGACCGACCTGTGGATGATCGAATTGCATGCGGGATTGGCGTTTGTTGTTCGCAGGCGTCCCTTCATAACGGCAGATACATCAGAGGAGACATGTTCATGTCGACGGAAGTAGCGCTGTATTTCGCGCTGGCCTGCGGGCTCGCCGCAGTCTTGTACGGTTTCATTCAACGCAGCTGGATCCTGAACCAGGCCGCGGGCAACGCGCGCATGCAGGAGATCGCCGCCGCGATCCAGCAGGGTGCGGCCGCCTACCTGGCCCGGCAGTACAAGACGATCGCGATCGTCGGCGTGCTGCTCGCGATCCTGATCGCGGTGTTCCTGGACAAGACCACGGCGATCGGCTTCGTGGTCGGCGCCCTGCTCTCCGGCGCCTGCGGCTTCATCGGCATGAATGTCTCGGTGCGCGCCAATGTGCGCACCGCCCAGGCCGCCACCGAGGGCATGGCCCCGGCGCTGAACGTGGCCTTCAAGGGCGGCGCGATCACCGGCATGCTGGTGGTCGGCCTCGGCCTGCTGGGCGTGGGCCTGTTCTTCTGGTACGTCTCGGGTGGCGTCAAGGCCGACTCCGCAACGCTGAAGCCGCTGCTGGGCCTGGCCTTCGGCTCCTCGCTGATCTCGATCTTCGCGCGCCTGGGCGGCGGCATCTTCACCAAGGGCGCCGATGTCGGCGCCGACCTGGTGGGCAAGGTCGAAGCCGGCATCCCCGAGGATGACCCGCGCAACCCGGCGGTGATCGCCGACAACGTGGGCGACAACGTCGGCGACTGCGCCGGCATGGCGGCCGACCTGTTCGAGACCTATGCGGTGACCCTGATCGCGACGATGGCGCTGGGCGCGCTGATGATCACCGGCGCCACCCTGCAGGCGGTGATCTACCCGCTGGTGCTGGGCGGCTTCTCGATCATCGCCTCCATCATCGGCTGCAGCGTCGTCAAGGCGACGCCGGGCATGAAGAACGTGATGCCGGCGCTCTACAAAGGCCTGATCGTCGCCGGCGTGCTGTCGCTGATCGGCTTCTTCTTCATCACCCGCGCGGTGATGCCGGACGACGCGCTCGGCGCCGCATATCCCGGCTCGCAGCTGCGCCTGTTTGGCGCCTGCATCGTCGGCCTGGTGCTGACCGCCGGCATGGTCTGGATCACCGAGTACTACACCGGCACCGACTACAAGCCGGTGCAGCATGTGGCCCAGGCCTCCACCACCGGCCATGGCACCAACATCATCGCCGGCCTCGGCGTGTCGATGCGCTCGACCGCCTGGCCGGTGCTGTTCGTCTGCATCGCGATCGTCGTCTCCTACAAGCTGGCCGGCCTGTACGGCATCGCGATCGCCGCCACCTCGATGCTGAGCATGGCCGGCATCGTGGTCGCGCTGGACGCCTACGGCCCGATCACCGACAACGCCGGCGGCATCGCCGAGATGGCCGAGCTGCCCGACAGCGTGCGCGCGATCACCGACCCGCTGGACGCGGTGGGCAACACCACCAAGGCCGTCACCAAGGGCTATGCGATCGGCTCGGCCGGCCTGGCCGCGCTGGTGCTGTTCGCCGACTACACGCATGCGCTGGAAGCGCGCGGCATGCATGTCAGCTTCGACCTCAGCAACCACATGGTGATCGTCGGCCTCTTCATCGGCGGCCTGATCCCCTACCTGTTCGGCGCCATGGCGATGGAGGCCGTCGGCCGCGCCGCCGGTTCGGTGGTCGAGGAGGTGCGGCGCCAGTTCCGCGACATCAAGGGCATCATGGACGGCAGCGGCAAGCCCGAGTACGGCCGCGCGGTCGACATGCTGACCAGCGCCGCGATCAAGGAAATGATCGTGCCCTCGCTGCTGCCGGTGATCGTGCCGATCCTGGTCGGCATGTTCCTCGGCGCCGAGGCGCTGGGCGGCCTGCTGATGGGCACCATCGTCACCGGCCTGTTCGTCGCGATCTCGATGTGCACCGGCGGCGGCGCCTGGGACAACGCCAAGAAGTACATCGAGGACGGCCACCATGGCGGCAAGGGCAGCGATGCCCACAAGGCCGCGGTGACCGGCGACACGGTGGGCGACCCCTACAAGGACACGGCCGGCCCGGCGGTGAACCCGCTGATCAAGATCATCAACATCGTCGCGCTGCTGATCGTGCCGCTGCTGCCGATGACGGTTGCCAGCCACAAGGCGCCGGAGGTCCAGCCGCCCGCCGCCGCGGCCGCCAGTGCACCGGCCGCCGTCGCCAGCGAAGCCTTGCTCGCAACGCCGGCGCCGGCCAGCGCGGCGGCCTCGCAACCTTAAGGGCTTACCCGCATCGACCGGTATGGGCCCGCAATCGCGGGCTCATTTCACTTTGGTGCGCAGACCCTTCGGCACACAATGTGCAAAACATCACAGCGAGGACATGAGGGCATGAGGAACCTGGCCATCGATCGACATGAATTGGCACGCCGGCAGGCCAGGCTGGCCGACCTGCAGGCCTCGCTGTCGGCGCAGGAACAGGCGCATCGCGCCCTGCATGCCCAGGTCCAGGCCTTCATTGAACGCTACACCGCCCAGCTCGGCTCGCTGTACCTGGAGCTGGACGCGCTGGAATCGCAGCTGCACACCGCCCTGAGCTATCTGTTCGAGGCCCTGCAGCGCAACGGCGTCGCCACCGCGCGCCGCCCCGAACCGCCCAAGGCCAGCGCCCTGCCCCCGCTGCTGGCCCAGATGCCCGCCGGCGCACCGGCACCGGCCCAGCCCGAGGGCGGGCTGCAAGACCTGACCCCGCCGAGCCTGAAGCAGCTGTACCGCCGCGCCGCGATGCGCTGCCACCCGGACCTGGCCGGCAGCGCCGCCGAGCGCCAGCGCCGCGAGCAGGACATGATGAGCGTCAACCGCGCCTACGAGGCGCAGGACCGCGCGCGGCTGGAGAACATCCTGCTGGCCGCCGGCGAGGCGCCGGAGCGCGTCACCGGCAACAACAGCCTGGTGATGCTGGAATGGCTGCAGCGCAGCGAGCAGGCCGTGCAGGGCCGGCTGCGCGTCGTGCAGGCCCACCAGGCCGCCCTGCTGACCCATCCGATGCACCGGCTCTGGACCGCCATCACCCAGGCCGAGGCCAAGGGGCTGGACCCGTTGAGCGTGATGGCAAGCCGCCTGCGCACCCAGATCGCCGAGCGCCGCCAGGAGCTCTACATCGGCCAGCGCCTCCAGCCCGAATCCGATCTGGCGCACAACTTCCTGCAGCAGCGCCTGCAGCGCATGGGCGCCGCCGCGGCCTGATCGCCAGCCATCCGCCGGCAATCGCCCGGCAGCGCTTCAGCTTCCCGGCCGCCCGGCCGATACAGCAGGTCAGCAGGCCTGCAACGTCCGTCAGAACCGCAGGTCGACGAAACCAGCGGAGGCTCTGACGCGATGACCAGCATTTCTTCCATGGGCGCCCCCGGCCTGCCCATGCCCTCTTCCAGCGCCGGCCGAGCGGCCCCGCCGCGGGTCGAGCCGCGCCTGCCGCAACCACCCGCCCCCTCACCCGCGACCACCCAGGTGACGCTGGACGGCGGCGCGGCGGCCGCCAACGAGCTGGTCTACGCCAAGCCCAAGGCGGCCGAGCCCGCCCCCCTCTTCGCTCGCACCCGGAGCTGGGCCACAGCGGCGCAGCGGGGCGACGAGATCGGCGGCCTGATGGCGCGCAACGTCGACGGCAGGACCGCCAAGGGCGGCCTGGCCGACAGCTGGCGCGGCCTGGGCGGCGCGTTGCTGGCGCGCTTCGCGGCCACGCCCGCGAACTACCGCCAGACCCTGGTCGACACGCAGGCCCCGCAGGCACCCGGCGGCCCGGCCGGCACGAGCACCGAGGCGATCGACGCGCAACTGCCCGACCTCGACCAGCCCGATGCCACCCAGGTCAGCCTGAAGATCCAGACCCGCTCCGGGCAGACGGTGGCGCTGAAGATCTCGATGAGCAGGACGGAGGGCGACGCCGGCGGCGAAGGCCTGCAGGTCGAGATCGCCGGCTCGGGCCCGCTTGAGCAGGACGAACGCGAGGCCCTGGCCAAGCTGGCCGACGGCCTGGACCGGGCACTGGAAGGACTGGGGCATCCCGAGCGGCCTCAGCTGGACCTGGCCGGCCTGATGAAGGCCTATGACGGCAAGGCGCTGACCGGCCTCGAGCTGTCGATCAGGAACCCCAAGCCCCAGCAGGCGCTGGAGTCCTTCAGCCTGAGCCTGGGCGCCGAGCGCAAGGCGCTCGCACTCAAGGGCGGGGCCGGCGAGGTGGCGCTGAACCTGGACCTGAGCACGCCGCTGCGCACCACGGATCCGCAGCAGCGCCAGGCCGCGATCCAGCAGCATCTGCGCCAGTTCGACGCGGCCGCGCAGCGCAGCCGCGCCGATGCCGGACTGGTCGCGCTGTTCAAGGACGCCTTCGCGCAGATGCATGGTGCCGCCGCGCCGCCGGAGCAGCCGGCCGCGGCCGACGACGCGCTCGGCGATCCCGCGCTGGCGCGCCAGCTGCAGCCGCTGCACAGCGGGCTGCAGGACTTCCAGGCCAGTTTCGGCGGCGACTTCAAGAAGACCACCGAGCGCGGCGCCATCAACGAGATCGGCCGCGCCGACTACACGCTGAGCCAGAAGACCACGGTGCGGCGCCAGGGCGGCGCGGGCGAGATGTCGATCACCCAGGAGCGCAGCGAGCAGCTCGATGCGCATTCGCTGAAGTCGCGCTTCGGCGGCATGCTGGACACCAGCAGCGGCAACTACGACATCCGCAAGGTCAAGGACAGCCTCAGCACCACGACCCTGATCGAGCGAACCAAAGATCAGCCGCTGCGCGCGCTGAGGAAGACCGAACAGCAGCAGCTGGAGACCCGAGAGGCGCTGGAGAACCATCGCGTGACCGAGCGCAGCAGCCTGCCGGCCACGCGCAACTTCCTGGAGCGGCTGCGCTGAGGGCTAGGCCCGGTCCTGCAGCTCGGCGAAATAGCGCCCTGGCGGCTTGCCCAGGGCCTTCTTGAACATGGTGATGAAGGCGGTGACTGACTCGTAGCCCAGATGCTCCGAGACCCGCTGCACGGACTCGCCCGCGCAGAGTTGGCGCGTGGCCGCGACCAGATGCAGCTGCTGCCGCCAGCGCCCGAACGGCAGGCCGGTCTCGCGCTGCACCAGGCGGGCCAGGGAGCGCTCGCTCATCGCGACCAGCCGGCCCCAATCGGCCATGGTGCGCCGGTCCGACGGATCCTCGCTGAGCAGGCGCGCGATGCGCTGCATGCGCGGGTCACTCGAGGTGGGCACATGCAGGTTCTCGACCGGCATCCGGCTCAGCTCGTCGAGCAGCACCAGCGCCTTGCGGCCCAGCGGCCCACCGAGCTCGTAGTCCCAGGACTGCGCGGCCATGTCGAGCACCAGCTCGCGCACCAGCGGCGTGATGGCAAGCGTGCAGCAGCGATCCGGTAGCCGCGCCGCGCCGGGCTGGATGAACAGATAGCACAGCCTGGCGTTGGCGGTGGCGCGCACGCTGTGCAGGGTCTGCGACGGGATCCAGACCGCGCGCTGCGGCGGCACCATCCAGATCGCGTCGGGCGCTTCGCAGGTCACGCCGCCGGTCAGGGCGAACACGAGCTGGCCCAGGCGGTGCGCATGCACCGGCACCTCGCTCTTCTGCTGTCCGGTGTCAAGCCGCCAGCCGGCGACGAGGCTGCGAACCCGACCCTCGTCGAAATCCTCGAGTACGGCGTCGAGCGCGCAGATCTTGGGCATATTGGCAATTCTTGGAGATTGATTGGCCGATTATCCAAATTCAGCCAGCGCGCGAGCCGATACCTTCTGGGTTCATCCACTCCGTCGACCCTTTGTCATGGGCACAAGACCCGCCCCCATCACCCCGGCCCGCGCCCGGTCCGCCATGCTGCTGGCGAGCCTGCTGCTGATCGCCATGAACTTCCGCGCCCCGATCACCGGCGTGGCCCCGATCCTCACGCAGCTGCAGGAGGCTTTTGCCTTGACGCCGGCGCAAGCCGGCCTGCTGACCACCCTGCCACTGCTGGCCTTCGGCATCGTCTCGCCCTTTGCCTCGCTGCTGGCCCGGGCCTACGGGCTGGAGCGCACGCTGTTCGCATCGCTGCTGCTGATCGCGGCCGGCATCGTGCTGCGCTCCACGGGCGCCGCCTGGAGCCTGTTCGCCGGCACGATCATCCTCGGCACCGGCATCGCGCTGGGCAATGTGCTGCTGCCCGGCCTGCTGAAGCGCGAGTTCCCGCACCGCATCGCCCGGCTCACCGGCGCCTGCGCGCTGTCGATGGGCATCGCCGCCGCGGCGATGTCCGCCGGCGCGGTGCCGCTGGCCGTCGCGGCGGGCTGGCAGGCCGCGCTGGGTGCTTCGGTGCTGCTGCCGCTGGTCGCCGGGACGGCCTGGCTGAGCCAGCTGTCGTCCCGCACCGCACCGGCCGCCGTCGCCGCCGCTCCGCAAGGCGGGCCGGTATGGCGCTCCGCGCTGGCGTGGCAAGTGACGCTCTTTATCGGCACCAACTCGCTGCTGTACTACGTCGTCGTGGCCTGGCTGCCGACGATGCCGACCTCGGCCGGCGTCCCGGCCGACATGGCCGGCTCGCTGCACGGCGTCATGCAATTGGCGACCGCCGTGCCGGGCCTGCTGCTCGGCACGCTGCTGGGCCGGATGAAGGACCAGAAGCTGGTGGCCGCGGCGATGAGTGCGCTGCTGGGCCTCTCGCTTGCCGGCTTCGCGCTCTGGCCGATGGCCGCCTCGCTCTGGGCCGCCTGCTTCGGCTTCGCCTCCGGCGGCGTGTTCATCCTCGCCCTGGTGTTCATGGGCCTGCGCACCACCAGCCCGCAGCAGGCCGCGTCGCTGTCCGGCATGGCCCAATGCGCCGGCTACCTGCTGGCCGCCGGCGGCCCGACCTTGGCGGGAGCGCTGCACGACTGGGCGGGCAACTGGTCCACCGTGCTGTGGATCGGAGCCCTGCTGTCGCTGCTGATGGCCGCCTGCGGCGTGCTGGCGGGCCGGGCGCGCACCATCGGGATGGCGGGCGTTCCTGCCACTGCTTGATCACGATGCCGAAACTGCCTGGCTTCCGGGTTGAGACCCGGTGCTTTTCCGGCCCCAGAAAGGAGAAACGGGTTAGCCCCTGGTAAGGCTAACCCGTTGATTTCTCTGACTATCTTTGGTCGGGGCGGCGGGATTCGAACTCGCGACCCCTTGCACCCCATGCAAGTGCGCTACCAGGCTGCGCTACGCCCCGACTGAGCCTCAGATTATAGGCGACTTTTTATTGGTTACGCAAGCAATGATTCGCGAATCGAGATCAGCTCGCGGCGCACCTGATCGATCGACAGGCGCTCGCCCACCGGAGCGACTTCCACGGCCGCGCCGAGGGCCGCATCGGACGGCAGTTCGGAGTCCATTGCATCGGCCTCGCGCAGCGCGGCCTCGAGGGCCTCTTCGTGAAAGGCCTGCAGCGCATCGACGCGCAGACCGCCGGCCTCGGACAGCTGGTTGCGTGCGCCGGAGATCGTGAAGCCCTGGTCATACAGCAGGTCGCGGATGCGGCGGATCAGCAGTACCTCGTGATGCTGGTAATAGCGCCGGTTGCCGCGCCGCTTCATCGGCTTGAGCTGGGTGAACTCCTGCTCCCAGTAGCGCAGCACATAGGGCTTCACGCCGCACAGATCGCTCACCTCACCGATGGTGAAGTAACGTTTGGCGGGGATGGCGGGAAGCGCTTTGTCCATTGAAATCAAGGGCTTCAGGTGGGGAGGTCAGACTCTACTCGAAGTCTTCCTCGGAAGCTGTATCGCCTTGAACCAGCCCCTTGAGTTTGTGGCTGGCGTGGAAGGTGACGACATTGCGCGCCTTGATCGGGATCGACTCGCCGGTGCGCGGGTTGCGGCCCGGGCGCGGCGCCTTGCGGCGGATGTTGAAGTTGCCGAAGCCGGACAGCTTCACATCGCGCCCCTGCACCAGCTGGCCATGGATGATGTCGAAGAAGGCTTCGACCATGTCCTTGGACTCGCGCTTGTTCAGGCCCAGCTTGTCGAACAGCAGTTCGGCCAGCTCGGCCTTGGTCAGGGTCGGCGTCTCCAGGCTGCCGAGCAGCACGCGCGTCGCGGCCGCCGTCGGTTCTTGTTCGTCGCTCATCGCTCGCTTCCTCCCTGTGGCCTCAGCCGCGCAGCCGCGCGCCGAGCTTGTCGCCCAGCGTCGTCAGCACCCTGCCCACCACCTGCTCGATGCGCTCGTCGGTCAAGGTGGCCTCCTCGTCCAGCAGCTCCAGGCGCACGGCCAGGCTGCGCTCATCGGCTTTCAACTCGGCGGTCGGCTGCGCCGGCTTGAACACGTCGAACAGCTTGGCCGAGCGGATCAGGCCCTCGTTGGCCGCGGCGATCGCGCCCATCAGCGCGTCATGCGTGACGCTCTCGCCGACGATCACCGCGATGTCGCGCTGCGCCGCCTGCTGGCGCGGCACGCCCTGACCTTGCGGCAGGCTGCGCGCCAGCACCGCGTCGAGCGCCAGCTCGAACAGCACCGGGGCCGAGGGCAGCTCATAGCCCTGGCGCCATTTCGGATGCAGCTCGCCGACCACGCCGATCTCGGCGCCGTCCAACAGGACCTTGGCCGAGCGCCCCGGATGCAGGGCCGGATGCTCGGCCGCGACGAAGCTCAGCTGGCGCGGCGCGAACAGCGCTTCCAGATCGCCCTTGACGTCGAAGAAGTCGACCTGGCGGTCGCGCTGGCTCCACTGCTGCTGCTCGGCCGGACCATAGGCCAGACCGGCCAGGCGCATCGGCTGATTGACGCCGGCGATCGTGCTGTCGCTCTCAAGCACCGAGGCGTCGCGCAGGAACACGCGGCCGATCTCGAACACGCGCACGCGCGGCGCCTTGCGCGCCAGGTTGTGGCGCAGCACCTGCACCAGGCTGCCGATCAGGCTCGTGCGCATCACCGCCAGCGGCGCGGCGATCGGGTTCAGCAGCTGGATCGGGTTGGCATTGCCGGCCAGCTCCTGCTCCCAGCGCGCCTCGACGAAGCTGAAGTTGATCGTCTCGTAAAAGTCGCGCGCGGCCATCGCGTGGCGCAGCGCATGCACGGCGCGACGGGACTCGCTCTTCACCTTGCCGACCACCGGCGCCAGCGGCGGCGTGGCCGGCAGCTTGGGATAGCCGACGACGCGGATCACTTCCTCGATCAGGTCTTCCTCGATCTGGATGTCGAAGCGGAAGCTCGGCGGCGTGACGGTCAGCGTGCCCTCGCCTTCCACGAATTCCAAGCCCAGGCGCTTGAACACCTCGGCGCATTGCGCCTGCGTCAGCGGCATGCCGATCACCTTGGCGGCGCGGGCAACGCGCAGGGTCACCGGTTGGTGCGCCGGCAGCTGCGTGGTCTGGTCGTCCATCGGGCCGGCCTCGCCACCGCAGATCTCCAGGATCAGCTGGGTGATGCGCTCGATATGCTCGACGGTCAGCGCCGGATCGACGCCGCGCTCGAAGCGATGGCCGGCGTCGGTCGAGAAGTTGTAGCGGCGCGAGCGGCCCATCACCGCCTTGGGCCACCAGAACGCCGCCTCGACATAGATGTTCCTGGTGTCGTCGGACACGGCCGTAGCGTCGCCGCCCATGATGCCGGCCAGCGATTCGACGGCCTGCTTGTCGGCGATCACGCCGACCTGCTCATCCACCTCGATGGTGTTGCCGTTCAGCAGCTTCAGCTGCTCGCCTTGCTTGCCCCAGCGCACGACCAGCTCGCCATGGATCTTGTCCAGGTCGAAGATGTGGCTCGGGCGACCCAGCTCAAACATCACGTAGTTGGAGATGTCGACGAGCGGTGAAACCGAGCGCTGGCCGCAGCGCGCCAGGCGCTCGACCATCCAGGCGGGCGTCTGCGCCTTCGTATTGACGCCGCGCACGATGCGGCCCGAGAAGCGGCCGCACAGATCGGCCGCCTCGATGCGCACCGGCAGCTTGTCCTGGTGCTTGACCGCGGCCGATGCGATGGCCGGCGCCTGCAGCGGCGCGCCGGTCAGCGCCGAGACCTCGCGGGCGATGCCGTAGACGCTCAAGGCATGGGCCAGGTTCGGCGTCAGCTTCAAGGTGAACAGCGTGTCGTCGAGGTTCAGGTGCTCGCGGATGTTCTGGCCGACGGTGGCATCGGCGGCCAACTCCAGCAGGCCGCCATGCTCGTCGCTGAGCTGCAGCTCGCGGGCCGAGCACAGCATGCCGAAACTCTCGACGCCGCGCAGCTTGCCCTTGCCGATCTTGAAGGGCTTGCCATCCTCGCCGGGCGGCAGCTCGGCGCCGATGGTGGCCAGCGGCACCTTGATGCCGGCGCGCGCGTTCGGCGCGCCGCAGACGATCTGCAGCGGCTCGGGACCACCGGCGTTGACGGTGCAGACGCGCAGCTTGTCGGCGTTCGGATGCTGCTCGGCGGTCACGATCTCGGCGACGACGATGCCGCTGAAGGGCGGCGCCGCGGGACGCAGCTCTTCGACCTCCAGGCCGCTCATCGTCAGCAGCTCAGCCAGCTCTTGGGTGTTCAGCGCGGGGTTGCAGAAGCTCCGCAACCAGGACTCGGGGAATTGCATGTTGTTTACTCTTCTCTAGCGTCTCGTTGCTCAGTTCTTCACTTGAACTGCATTACTTGAATTGACTCAAGAAGCGCAGATCGCCGTCAAAGAACAGGCGCAGATCGTTGACGCCGTAGCGCAGCATGGCCAGGCGGTCGATGCCCGAGCCGAAGGCGAAGCCGATGTACTTCTCGGGGTCCAGGCCCATATTGCGGATCACCTGCGGGTGCACCTGGCCCGAGCCCGAGACCTCCAGCCAGCGGCCCTTCAGCGGGCCGGAGCCGAACATCATGTCGATCTCGGCGCTGGGCTCGGTGAAGGGGAAATAGCTGGGGCGAAAACGGATCTCCATGTCCGTCGTCTCGAAGAACTGCTGCATGAAGTTCACGTAGACGGACTTGAGGTCCTTGAAGGAGATGTTCTCGCCGACCCACAGGCCCTCGACCTGGTGGAACATCGGCGAATGGGTGGCGTCGCTGTCGACGCGGTAGGTGCGGCCCGGCGCGATCACGCGGATCTCGGGCATTGGCTGGCCTGCATCGATCAGCGCGCGATGCTTCTTCACATGTTGGACCGCATAGCGGATCTGCATCGGGCTGGTGTGCGTGCGCAAGACATGACCCCCTTCGATGTAGAAGGTGTCGTGCATCGAACGGGCCGGATGGTCCTCGGGCGTGTTCAGGGCCGTGAAGTTGAACCAATCGTTCTCGATCTCGGGACCGTCGGCCACGTCGAAGCCCATCGAACCGAAGATGGCCTCGATGCGCTCCATCGCGCGCGTGATCGGGTGCAGGCCGCCGGTGCCGCGGCTGCGGCCGGGCAGGGTCACGTCCAGCGCCTCGGCCTTCAGCTGCTTCTCCAGCTCGGCATCCGCCAGGGCATGGCGGCGCGCGTTCAGCGCGGCCTCGATGCCCTGCTTCAGCAGATTGATCTGCGCGCCGCGCGTCTTCTTCTCCTCGACCGACAGCGCGGCCAGGCCCTTCATCAGCTCGGTCACCTGGCCGCTCTTGCCGATAAATCGGGCCTTGGCGTTCTCCAGGTCGGCGGGCGTGGCGGCGGCGGCGAACTCAGTGGTCGCCGTCTGTAGCAGTTGATCGAGGTCGTTCATCGCGGGGCGAAGATCAGGATTGCGGTGCGTAAAAATGAAAAAGGCCGAGCACCAGGGTGTCGGCCTAAAAAGGCGCGCCTGGCGAACCAGGCAGCCACAACCGCCCTGACGGGCGGTGTCGGCAATTAAGCGAGAGCGGCCTTCACCTTGGTAAAGATGCTGGCAAAACCAGCCGGATCGTTGACGGCGAGATCGGCCAGGACCTTGCGGTCGATGTCGATCTGGGCCTTCTTCAGGCCAGCAACGAACTTGCTGTAGCTCAGACCCAGGCCACGGCTTGCCGCGTTGATACGGGCAATCCACAGCTGGCGGAACACGCGCTTCTTGGCACGGCGGTCACGGTAGGCGTACTGGCCCGCCTTCATCACCGCCTGCTTGGCGATGCGGAAGACGTTCTTACGACGACCACGGAAGCCCTTGGCCAGAGCCAGGACCTTCTTGTGACGAGCACGGGCGGTTACACCACGTTTGACGCGAGGCATGTTGTATCTCCTTCAGTTCGCGGATTACAGACCAGCAAAAGGCAGCATCGCAGCGATGTGGCCCATGTTGGTCTCATGCACGTTCGTCGCGCCGCGCAGCTGGCGCTTGTTCTTCGTGGTCTTCTTGGTCAGGATGTGGCGCTTGAACGCCTGACCGCGCTTGACGGTACCACCCGGACGCACGCGAAAACGCTTCTTCGCGCTGCTCTTGGTCTTCATTTTGGGCATGTGATGCTCCTTCTAAATGCGTCCCTGGGGCGGCGGTGATTCCTCACCGCACTTGCTCGGCCTCAGGAGACTAATAAGCCCGCCGACGACCAGATCGACGGGCCTGAACTTTTAACGAACTGCCCAATTCGGGCCGTCCGCCGGGCCGCCCCAAGGACGGCCACCTTGCAATCTAAAGCGGGCCAATGCCCGCTTTAGATTGCGCCCCCCGAGGGGCGGGCCCGCGTATTCCGCGGGCCAGGGGTCAACGCTTCTTCGGCGCCAGCACCATGATCATCTGCCGGCCTTCCAGCTTGGGCATGTTCTCGACCACCGCCACATCGGCCAGTTCGTCGCGGATCCGCTCCAAGAGGCGCATGCCGATGTCCTGGTGCGTGATCTCGCGGCCGCGATAGCGCAAGGTGACCTTGCCCTTGTCGCCATCCTCGGCGATGAAGCGGCGCAGATTGCGCATCTTGATCTGGTAGTCCCCCTCGTCGGTGCCGGGGCGGAACTTCACTTCCTTGATCTCGATGACCTTCTGCTTGGCTTTCGCCTCGGCTGCGCGCTTCTGCTCGATGTACTTGAACTTGCCGTAATCCATCAACCGGCACACGGGCGGGTTGGCGGTTGCGGAAATCTCGACCAGATCGACATCCATGTCGCCCGCCATGCGCAGGGCTTCCTGGATGCTCACGACGCCAATAGGCTCGTTCTCCGGGCCGTTCAGGCGCACTTCGGGAGCAGTGATTTCACGGTTCAGCCGATGCTTGCGCTCGGGAATCGCACGACGGTCAGCAAAAGTAGCGATGGTGCATACCTTTCAACGAGCCCAAGGCAGGGAGCCCACAAGAAGCAAAAGCGCGCCCAGACGTTAGGCCTTCGATGCGATGTCGCCAGAGAGCTTGCCAATGAAGCTGTCCAGGGGCATCACACCCAGGTCTTGGTTGCCACGGGCGCGCACCGCAACGGCCCCGTTTGCCTTCTCCTTGTCGCCTACGACCAGAATGTACGGGACCTTCTGCAATGAATGCTCGCGGATTTTATACGTGATTTTCTCGTTCCGCAAATCGGCTGCCACCCTAAGCCCTTGTTTTTGCAGCGATTTCACGATCTCGGCGACATAGTCCGCCTGGGCATCGGTGATATTGGCCACCACCACCTGGGTCGGCGCCAGCCAGACCGGCAGCGCGCCGGCATGCTGTTCGATCAGGATGCCGATGAAGCGCTCCAGGCTGCCGACGATGGCCCGGTGCAGCATGATCGGGCGATGGCGCGAGCCGTCCTCGCCGACGAACTCGGCGTCCAGGCGCTCGGGCATGTTCGGGTCGACCTGGATCGTGCCGCATTGCCATTGGCGACCCAGCGCGTCCTTCAGCGTGTACTCGATCTTGGGGCCGTAGAAGGCGCCTTCGCCCGGCAGGTATTCGAACTCGCAGCCCGATGCCTTCAGGCCCTCGGCCAGCGCGGCCTCGGCCTTGTCCCAGCTTTCCTCGCTACCGATGCGCTTCTCCGGTCGCGTCGAGAGCTTGTAGAGGATCTCGGTGAAGCCGAAGTCCTTGTACACCTTCTGCAGCAGGGTCGTGAAGGCCTGCACCTCGGCCTGGATCATGTCCTCGGTGCAGAAGATATGGCCATCATCCTGCGTGAAGCCGCGCACGCGCATGATGCCGTGCAGGCCGCCGGTCGGCTCGTTGCGGTGGCATTGGCCGAACTCGCCAAAGCGCAGCGGCAGGTCGCGGTAGCTCTTGATACCTTGCTTGTAGATCAGGATATGGCCGGGGCAGTTCATCGGCTTGAGCGCGTAGTCGCGCTTCTCCGACTCCGTCGTGAACATGTTCTCGCGGTACTTGTCCCAGTGGCCAGTCTTCTCCCACAGCCCCTGGTCCAGGATCTGCGGCCCCTTGACCTCCAGGTAGCCGTTGTCGCGGTAGACGCGGCGCATGTACTGCTCCACCTCCTGCCATACCGTCCAGCCCTTGGGATGCCAGAACACCGTGCCGGGCGAATGCTCGTCGATGTGGAACAGGTCCAGTTCCTTGCCGATCTTGCGGTGGTCGCGCTTCTCGGCCTCTTCCAGCATCGTCAGGTACTGCTGCAGGTCGTCCTTGCTGGCCCAGGCCGTGCCGTAGATGCGCTGCAGCTGCTCGTTGCGATGGTCGCCGCGCCAGTAGGCGCCGGCCACCTTCATCAGCTTGAAATGCTTGAGCTTGCCGGTAGACGGCACATGGGGGCCGCGGCACAGGTCGGTGAACTTGCCCTCGGCATACAGCGAGACCTCCTGGTCGGCCGGGATGCTGGCGATGATCTCGGCCTTGTAGGCCTCGCCGATGCTCTTGAAGTACTCGACCGCCGCGTCGCGCGGCAGCACCGAGCGCTCGACCTTCTCGTCCTTCTTGGCCAGCTCGGCCATCTTCTTCTCGATCGCGACCAGATCCTCCGGCGTGAAGGGGCGCTTGTAGGAGAAGTCGTAATAGAAGCCATGCTCGATCACCGGGCCGATCGTGACCTGGGCATCCGGGAACAGCTCCTTGACCGCATAGGCCAGCAGGTGGGCGGTGGAGTGGCGGATCACCTCCAGGCCGTCGGCATCCTTCTCGGTGACGATGGCCAGCTGCGCATCGGCGGCAATCAGATGGCTGGTGTCGACCAGCTTGCCGTCCACGCGGCCGGCCAGCGCGGCCTTGGCCAGGCCGGCGCCGATCGAGGCGGCCACCTGGGCGACGGTGACGGGCGCATCGAATTCGCGCTTGGAACCGTCGGGCAGTTGAATCGAGATCATGGTGGAGGAGCTCCGGAAAAACAAAAAGCGCGGCCGGGAGCCGCGCTTTGGAGATCAGGGATGAACGAGAAGACGTGACGAGCCGCGGCCGACTAAACCTCAGAGGTAGTGGTGGTCGTAGTTCGCGGTGTCATAACCAGGGCGCCTTTCTCGGTCCTTGTCCGTCACAGATGCTCCGATTGTAAGCCAGCCGATTACCAACGGTACAGGCGGCCGTTTTCGATGCGCACCCGGTCACCGACCTTCAGCCCGTCGAGCTGGCCCAGCTCGAACCATTGCTCGGCGCCGCGGCGCTCCAGCTGCACCAGCACCTCGTAGCGGGTGCGGCCGCTGCGCTGGCGTTCGATCTCGTTGCCGACCACCGCGCCGCCGACGGCGCCGGCCACCGTGGCCGCGGCGCGGCCGCTGCCCTTGCCGACCTGGTTGCCCAGGGCACCACCGATCACGCCGCCGATCAGCGCCCCACCGCCGCTGCTGCCGCCGCCCTCGATCTGCTCGATGCTGCGCACATGACCGTATTGCACCGGCGCCTGCGACGGGCCGCCGCTGCCGGGGTAGCTGCCGCTGGGCGGGTAGCCGCCCTGCTCGTAGACCGGCGCGCGGTTCTGGCGCGGTTCATGGTGGGAGGCGCAGCCGCCCAGGGCCAGCGCCGCCGCGGCCGTGGCGAGCAGGGCCGTGCGATGCCAGGCAAGTCGCTTGTTGTGGGTGTTCATGGTCAATCTCCTTGCAAGGACACATGACCATTAAACGCCCGCCCGGCACCCGGCGTTGAGCCGGCTTACCTCCGCTTACAGCGCTTGCGCGTCCAGGCTCGATGTTTCCACCGCGGCCGCGAACTCGTCGCGCAGCCGCTGGCTCTCGGCGATCGCGCGCAGCCAGGCCTTGGCACGGGCCTGCACATCATCGCCGTAATGCCTGAAGTCGTCGCGGTCCGGCAGCTTGGCGCGCGGCAGGCTCTCGATCCAGGCCGGGTTCGGCGACAGCAGCACGACGTTGTCCAGAAAGGCGGTGGCCGCGTGCCGGCCCTTCAGGCTCTTGTCCAGCCAGCCCGGGATCACCTGACGCTGGAAATGCGGATACAGCACCAGGCCGTCGCCGGCCATCGCCGCGTAGTTCAGGTGCAGGTGGTAGTCGGTGATGCCGCCGTCCCAGTAGGCACCGCGCGGCCCGCCGGGAATGTCGTGCACCGCCTGCAACCAGAAGGGGATCGAGCAGCTGGCCAGCACGGCCGGCCGCAGGTTCTGCTCGCTCAGCGCCACCTGCTGGCTGCGGTAATCGACCAGCGGCATCGGCAGCGGCGCGCGCGGGTCGGAGAACACCACGCGCTCCAGCCAGGCCCCCATCACGCGCCGGCCCAGCAGATTGGCCGCGAAGGCGCCGGTATAGCCCAGCGGCGTGCGCAGCCGCCCTTCCCGGCCCAGGATATGGCGCCCGCGCGAGGTGAACACATGCAGGCGGTAGCGCGGATGGCTCAAGACCTGGCCCTCGCGGCCGCCGAAGCTCTCGCCCAGCTTGGCGCTGAAGCCGCGCGACACCGTTGCGGCGCTCGGGCGCCGGCCCGGCTCGCTGTCGTAGCGCTGGTGCACATAGTCGTCGGCCATGCGCGCGAAGGCGCGCGTCATCTCGGCATCGTCGCGCCCCAGGCAGGCGGTGGCCATGCGCCAGGCGCCGATCGAAGCCCCAAGCAGATGCACCTCCTGCGTGCTGCGGCCCAGCCAGGGGCCGAACAGGTACTGGTCGAGCGGATTCAGGATCAGGCCCTTGGGCCCGCCGGCCGCGGCCGGCACCACGCGCACATCCTCCGGCCGCAGGCCGCGCTCGCGCAGGCGCGCCCGGGCGCGCGGGCCGGCGTGGATCTGCAGCGCGTGGAGCTTCATCGTCGGCCGACTCTCTCTCAGAACTTCATTTCGAGATTGGCCGCGAAGAAGGTGCGACCGAAGCGCTGATTGTGGGTGCGCTGGCCGTCGCTGTAGATCACATCGGTGACAGGATCCAACGCCGCCACATTGTTGGCCGAGAGCCGCAGCGAATACTGGCGGCTGAACATGTACTGCGCGAAGACATCCAGCGAGCGCGAGCGCGAGACCTCCTGCAGCTGCGTCGGCGTCTGCTGCGTGCCGTAGCCCGGCATGTAGACCAGGCCCGCACCCAGGGTCAGCGGCAGGCTCTTGAGCTTGTAGTCGAAGCCCAGGTTCACCGCATAGGGATGCTGCGAATCGAGCCGGTTGTCCGGCCCGGGCAGGCCCTCGACCTTGGAGCGGTAGAAGCTCAGCGAACCGCGCAGGTTCAGGTTGGTGCTCGGGTCGAACAAGGCCGGCATCAGCTCGCCGGCGCGGCCCTTCAACTCGAGCTCGATGCCGCTGGTGCGGGCGCCGGCAAGATTGACCGGGCGTGAGACATAGCGCTGCACCGTCGCCCAGGACACATCCTCCAGGAAGACGTCGTTGCGGATCAGGTCCTTGATGCGGCGGTGGAACAGGCTGACGCTGAACAGCCCGCCGCCGGTGAAGTATTTTTCGTAGGCGATGTCCAGCCCGGTCGCCAGCTCCGGCTTCAGATTCGGGTTGCCGATGCGATCCGGCGCGGTTTCCGGATTGGGCTTGCTCAGCGGATAGGTGGTGTTGACGGAGGGGCGCGCCATCAACGCCTGCAGCTCCGGCGCCTTGTAGCTGCGCGTCAGGCTGGCGCGGATCATGTCCCGGCCCTTGGGGTCGATCTTGTAGTTCAGATGCCAGAGCGGCGTCAGCACATGACTGCTGTTGCGCAGGTCCTGGGTCCGGCCGTCGCGGCTGAGTTGGCTGGTCGTGACGATGCGCTCGGTGCGCAAGCCGAAGTAGGTCGACCACTGCGGACTGATCTCCCACTCGTCCTGCACAAAGAAGGCCGTGCGCTTGACCTGGGCCTCGAAGGGCCGACCCTCGAAGTCGGGCAGCAGATCGCGCCCGTCCTGAGTGACGCTGCGCACCTCGTCGCGGCGGCGGTATTCCAGGTCCCAACCCAGGGTCAGACCATGCGAGTCGCCCAGGCTCTGCGAGTACTTGCCGCTCTGGGTCAGGCCGCGGTCCTTGTTGTCGCCGTCGGTATGGCGCTGCAGCGGCTTCTTGCCACCCAGGCCATCCAGATCCGTCGTGTAGCGCGCCCGCGAGGTCTGGCCGCCGAGCTTCAGCTCCAGGCGCTGGCCTTCCTCGAAACGCTTGGTCCAATGCAGATTGCTGCGCAGCATCTGCCAGGAGCCCGTGTTCAGATAGCTGTCGTCCAGGCTGGGCGGGGTCTCGCCGGCCAGCAAGTCGGTCACGGTGCGGCCCCGGTTGTTCCACTCGTTGCGCTGCAGAAAACTCTGCCAGGCCAGGGTCTCGTCGTCGGCCAGCTTCCAGTTCAGGCGCGGGCCGAAGTTGACGCCGCCGCCCCAGCCGGTCTCCGCACTCTGCGAGGTCACATGCAGGCGCTGCTTCAGCTCATCCTTCGTATCCCGCTCCCCCTCGCTCTCATTGCGCACCCGCCACTGGAAGCCCGAGACCGGCAGCACCATCGACAGATTGCCGAAGCGCTCGCCATAGGTGGCGGTGAACGAGGGCCGGGGCTCGTCGTAGTTGTAGCCCATGCCCAGGCGCAGATCGCGCTGGCTCTGGCGCGGCGCGTCCTTCAGGATGATGTTGATCGTGCCGGCGATGGCCTGGGCGCTGTGCTCGGCGGTCGGGCCCTTGCTGACCTCGATGCGCTCGACCTGCGCCGGGTTCAGGTTGTCCATCGAGAAGCCGGGCGGCGCCGGCTCGCCGTTGATCAGGATCTGGGTGTAGCCGGCGCCCAGGCCGCGCATGCGCGGCGCCCCGCCCTGCACATTGACGCCGGGCAGGCGCTTCAGCACATCGGAGACATTGGTGTCACCGTACTTGTCCAGCTCCTCGCGGCCATAGATCTGCTTGGCCACCGAGGCGCGGCGGCGCAGCTCGGTGTCGCTCTGCTGGCGCGACTGGATCTCGACCCGCTCCAGCCGGTTGCCCGAGCTCGGCCGCGGCTCCTCCATGCCGGACGGCATGTCCTGGGCCAGGGCGGCGGTGGCGCTCAGGCCACCCGACAGCGCGGCGCACAGAAAGGCGCTAGCGGCGGCTACGGGATGTCGGTTCAACAAGGGAAAGGCTCCATGGAGTCGTCAGCGTCGGGCCGGCACGATAAGGGCGCGCCGGCCTCCTGTCGCAGCGAATGCGATCAAATGCTGGAAGCGGGGCGCCAAGCGCGTGGCTGCGGCACTGTAGCCGCGCCGGCACACCCACCTGGGCGAGGAGCGCCCCGAAAACCCCGATGGAGCCTGACGATTACCGCTTTTGCAGCTTCGCGAAGGCCGCGGCCATCGCATTGCCCGCCGGCGCCTGGGCCGGCGCGGCGCGGCCGGGGCGCTCGTGGCGCGCCGCCGGGCGGAAGCTGTTGTCGGCCGACTTGGCGGCGCCGCGCGGCGCCGGCGCCGCGTCCAGCTTCATCGTCAGCGAGATGCGCTTGCGCGCCAGGTCCACTTCCAGCACCTTGACCTTGACGATGTCACCGGTCTTCACGACCTCGCGCGCGTCGTTGACAAACTTGTTCGAGAGCTGGCTGACATGGACCAGGCCGTCCTGGTGCACGCCCAGGTCGACGAAGGCGCCGAACTGCGCGACGTTGGAGACCGTGCCCTCCAGCACCATGCCCTCGACCAGGTCCTTGATGTCCTCGACACCCTCGTTGAAGCGCGCCACCTTGAAGTCCGGGCGCGGGTCGCGGCCGGGCTTCTCCAGCTCGGCCAGGATGTCCTTGACCGTGATCGCGCCGAACTTGTCATCGGCGAAGGCCTCGGGCTTGAGCGCGCGGATCACATCGCTCTTGCCCATCACCTCGGCCACCGGGCGCTGCACCGCATCGAGGATCTTCTTCACCACCGGATAGGTCTCGGGGTGCACGCCGGACAGGTCCAGCGGGTTGTCGCCATCACGGATGCGCAAGAAGCCCGCCGCCTGCTCAAAGGTCTTGGGGCCGAGGCCGGTCACGTCCAGCAGCTGCTGGCGGTTCCTGAACGCGCCGTTGGCATCGCGCCAGCGCACGATGGACGCGGCCACGGTGCCGGACAGGCCCGAGACGCGCGACAGCAGCGGCGCAGAAGCCGTGTTCAGATCCACGCCCACCGAGTTCACGCAGTCCTCCACCACCGCGTCCAGGGTCTTGGCCAGCTCGCTCTGATTCACGTCATGCTGGTACTGGCCGACGCCGATGCTCTTCGGGTCGATCTTCACCAGCTCGGCCAGCGGGTCCTGCAGGCGCCGCGCAATCGAGACCGCGCCGCGCAGGGACACATCCAGCTCCGGCAACTCCTTGGAGGCGAACTCCGAGGCCGAGTAGACCGAGGCGCCGGCCTCGCTGACCACCACCTTCTCGATCTGCGTGCCGGGCGCCAGTTGCTGAATACGCTTGATCAGATCGGCCGCCAGCTTGTCGGTCTCGCGCGAGGCGGTACCGTTGCCGATCGCAATCAGGTTCACGCCATGGGTCGCGACCAGGCGGCCCAGCGTATGCAGCGAGCCCTCCCAGTCCTTACGCGGCTCATGCGGATAGACCGTGTGCGTGTCCAGCACCCGGCCGGTGTCGCTGACCACCGCCACCTTGACGCCGGTGCGGATGCCCGGATCCAGGCCCATCACGACGCGCTTGCCGGCGGGTGCCGCCAGCAGCAGGTCGCGCAGGTTCTCGGCAAAAACCTTGATCGCCACGCTCTCGGCCTCGTCGCGCAGACGCGCAAACAGGTCGCGCTCCAGGCTCATCGAGAGCTTGACCTTCCAGGTCCAGGACACGGTCTTGCGGATCAGCGCGTCGCCGGCGCGGTTGGCATGGCTCCAGCCCAGGTGGCGGGCGATGCGCCCCTCGGCCAGGCCCGGCTGTCCGGCGACGGCTTCCTCGTCCAGCACCAGCTTGGCATCGAGGAATTCCTGCGTGCGGCCGCGGAACACCGCCAGCGCGCGGTGCGAGGGCACGGTGCGGATGGTCTCGGCGTAATCGAAGTAGTCGCGGAACTTCGCGACATCGGGGTTGTTCTCGTCCTTGCCGTCCATCAGCCTGGACTTGAACAGGCCCTCGGCCCACAGCCATTCCCGCAGCTTGCCGATCAGCACCGCGTCTTCCGCCCAGCGCTCGGAGAGCAGGTCGCGCACGCCGTCCAGCACCGCGAAGGCATCGGCAAAGCCGGCATCCGGATTCAGGAAGGCCGCGGCCTCGCCCATCGGGTCCAGCGCCGGGTCGGCGAACAGCTTGTCCGCCAGCGGCTCCAGGCCGGCCTCGCGGGCGATCATGCCCTTGGTGCGGCGCTTTTGCTTGTAGGGCAGGTAGAGGTCTTCCAGCTCCTGCTTGGTCGGCGCGGCCTCGACGGCCGCGCGCAGCTCGGGAGTCAGCTTGCCCTGCTCGTCGATGCTCTTCAGCACCGCGGCGCGCCGGTCCTCCAGCTCGCGCAGATAGCCCAGGCGCGCCTCCAGCTCGCGCAGCTGGATGTCGTCCAGGCCGTCGGTGGCCTCCTTGCGGTAGCGGGCGATGAAGGGCACGGTGGCGCCGCCATCGAGCAGCTCCACGGCTGCATTGACCTGGGCCGGGCGAACCTTCAGCTCGGCGGCGATTTGAAGCAGGATCTTGTTATCCAAAACGTCGGAACGAAAACAACCAAGCGCAGAAGTTTGCCATAGCGCCCAGACCCGCCCCGACCCGGCTCGTCCGCCGCCGGGGCTCGACTACCATCGAGCGCCAAGCCGTTCAGGGAGAAACAGGGATCATGAAGCTGATGGTGATCGGCGCGAGCCAGGGCCTGGGTCGCGCCTTCGTCGAGGGCCTGCCTGACCCCGGCGATCTGGTGGTCGGCGTCTCGCGCCGCGCGCCGCAGCCGGCGCCGGCCCTGCCGCCGGCGGTCGAGCTGCAATGGATCGAGGCCGACATGGCGCAGCCGCTGGAGGCGGCGCAGCGCATCGAGAGCCAGGCCCCGGCCGGGCTGGACGCGCTGATCTACAACCTCGGCGTCTGGGAGACCCAGGCCTTCGGCCCGGACTACCGCTTCCTGGAGAGCGACGACGCCGAGCTGATGCGCCTGGTCGACATCAACATTACCGGCGCGCTGCTGCTGCTCAAGCGCCTGCTGGCCGCCCCCGGCCGCAAGCCGCAGCTGATCCTGACCGGCTCGACCTCGGGCCTGCGCCGAAGCGGCCGGCCCGAGCTGGCCTTCGGCGCCAGCAAGTTCGCGCTCAGCGGCATGGCCGACGCGCTGCGCGAGAGCTTTCGCGCGCAGCGGCTGGCGGTGACCTGCCTGCAGCTCGGCTATCTGAACACCGAGGACGATCTGCGCATCCCCGTCGCGCAGGCCGCCGCGCGCGGCGCGGGGCAACTGGTGCCGCTGCACGATGTCGTGGCCCTGACCCGCAGCCTGCTGCGCCTGTCCGACGCCGCCTTCGTGCGCGAACTGGTGCTGCCGGCGATCGCCGACGAACGATTCTGAACCCCGGGAACACAGCGATGAGCACCGCCATCCGGACCATGTCCATCACCGACTACGACGCCGTGCTGCGGCTGATGCAGGAGACCCCGGGCGTCTCCGTGCGCGACGCCGATTCGCGCGAGGCCACCGAACGCTATCTGGCGCGCAATCCCGGCCTGAGCTTCGTGGCCAGCGCGCCGGACGGCCGCCTGCTCGGCTGCATCATGAGCGGCCACGATGGCCGGCGCGGCTATCTGCAGCATCTGGTGGTGCGGCCCGAGCAGCGCCGCCAGGGCATCGCGAACCGCCTGGTCGAGCATTGCCTCGCGGCGCTGGCGGCCCTGGGCATCCAGAAGTCCCATGTCGACGTGTTCCGCAGCAACGAGCTGGCACAGGCCTACTGGGCCAGCCAGGGCTGGCTGCGGCGCGACGATCTGCACCGCTTCTCGCTGGTGCGCGGCGGCAGCGAGAACGCCTGATGAGCCCTTGCCCCGAGGTACCCGGTTTTCTGGTTCGCCCCATCGGTCGGGAAGACGCCGAGGCCTGGGCGCGCTATGCCTGTCTGCCGCAGGTGCGCCAGCACAGTAGCTCGACCGCGCGCAGCGCCGATGACCTGCGGCCGCTGATCGAGCGGGTGCTGGCCGGCGGCGCGGACGCACCGCTGCGTTTCGTGCTGCGCCAAGCCGGCGACGCGACGGAGCGCATCGTCGCCACCGTCGGTTTTCACACCATCTCTTCATTGAACGGCAGCGCCGAGATCGGCTACGACGTCGACCCCGAGTTCTGGGGCCGCGGGCTGGCCAGCGCCGCCTGCCGCGCCGCGACGGCTTGGGGCTTTCGCGTCCGCGGCTGGCACCGCATCCAGGCCACGACGGTGCCGGCCAACCTCGGCTCGCAGCGCGTGCTGGAGCGCTGCGGCTACCGGCGCGAGGGTCTGCTGCGCAACTTCCGCATCGTCGCCGGCCTTCCCGCCGACTACTACATGTATGCCATCATCCCGGAGCCCGCCGCCTGAGCGGATCCGTCAGCCGCCCTGGGTCCGCAGCCAGGCCGCCGCCCCCGCCCCCGCGGCGCGGCCGCTGGCCATGCTGGCGGTCAGCAGGTAGCCGCCGGTGGGCGCTTCCCAGTCCAGCATCTCGCCGGCGCAGAACAGGCCCGGCCGGGCCTTGACCATCAGCGCCGCGTCCAGCGCCTCGAAGGGCAGGCCGCCGGCGGTGCTGATCGCCTCTTGCACCGGGCGCGCCGCGACCAGCGCCAGCGGCAGGCGCTTGAGCCGCGCGGCCAGGGTGCTGGCGTCGGAGAACTCGGCCTTGCTCAGCAGCTCGTGCAGCAGGCCGGCCTTCAGGCCCTCGATGCCCAGCCGGCTCTTCAGATGGCTGGAGAGCGAGCGCGAGCCGCGCGGATGCGCGACCTCGGCCGCCACCTGCTCGGCGCTGCGCCCCGGCAGCAGGTCCAGCTCGATGCGCGCGCGGCCGAACTCGGCGATCTCCTCGCGCAGCAGGCTGGACGCCGCATAGATCAGCGAGCCCTCGATGCCCGCGGCGGTGATCACAAACTCGCCCTGGCGCTCAAAGCGGCGCGGCGCTTCGCCCTGCCCGCTGAAATGCAGCGCCACCGGCTTGACCGGCTGGCCGGCAAAGCGCTCGGCGAACAGCGGGCTCCAGCCGGGCGAGCCGGCATGGGCCGCGGTGGCGCCGACATCGAAACCGCAGTTGGCCGCGCGCAGCGGCGCGACCGGCAGCCCGCGCTCGGCCAGCAGCGACGCCCAGGCGCCGTCCGAACCCAGCTGCGGCCAGGACACGCCACCCAGGGCCAGCACGGTGGCATCGGCGCGGACCAGCGCTTCACCCTCGGCGGTCGCGAAGCGCAGCGCGCCCTCGGCATCCCAGCCCAGCCAGCGCGAGCGCATATGAAAGCGCACGCCGGCCGCGCGCAGCCGCGCCAGCCAGGCGCGCAGCAGCGGCGCGGCCTTCAGGTCGCGCGGGAACACCCGGCCCGAGGTGCCGACGAAGGTCTCGACGCCCAGCGCCGCGGCCCAGGCGCGCAGCGCCGGGCCGTCGAAGCCGCGCAGCAGCGGCTCCAGCTGCGGCGCGCGCGCACCGAAGCGCGACAGGAAGGGCGCGAAATCCTCCGAATGGGTCAGGTTCAGGCCGCCCTTGCCGGCCAGCAGGAACTTGCGACCGACCGAGGCCATCGCGTCGTAGAGGTCGACCTCGACGCCGGCCGCGCACAGCGCCTCGGCCGCCATCAGGCCGGCCGGGCCGCCGCCGATAACGATGGCGCGGCGCTGGGTGGGGGTCGGATCGGACATGGCGGGCCTTGGAAAAACGAAGGGCGCGAGTGTGCCAGAAGATGATCGCGCGGCCGATGCCGCTCAGGCCGCGTTGCGCAGGTCCAGCGTGAAGCAGCTGCCCTGCCCCGGCTGGCTCTGCACGCGGATCGCGCCGCCCATGCGTTCCATCAACTGCTTGCAGATCACCAGGCCGATGCCGGTGCCCTCCTGCTCGCTGCGCCCCAGGCGGTTGAAGGGCTGGAACAGCTGGGCCTGCTGCTCCGGGCTCAGACCCAGGCCGCCGTCCTCGACGCCGATGTGAAAGCCCGCGTCGGCGCAGGCGAACACCCGCACCCAGCCGCCGGGCCGGTTGTACTTGATCGCGTTGGACAGCAGGTTCAGCAGCACCTGCTCCAGCCGCACCGGATCGGCCTGCACGCGCGGCAGCGCCGTCGACTCGCAGTCCTCCAGGCGCAGCGCGATGCCGGCGGCGCGCGCGGCCGGCTCGAACATCGCGACGCAGCGGCGCAGCAGCGGGCCGGCCTCGACCGGCAGGGTGCGCACCGCCAGCGAGCCGGCCTCCAGGCGCGACAGGGTCATCATGTCGTCAATCAGCGCCAGCTGGTGGCGCGCCGCGTTCTCGATATGGGCCAGGCGCTCGCGCTGCAGGGCGTCGAGCGGGCGCTGCGGATCGTCGGCCAGCAGCTGCGAAAAGCCCAGCACCGCGTTCAGCGGCGTTCGCAGCTCATGGCTGGCCTGGGACATGAATTCGGTCTTGGTCTTGTTGGCCAGCTCGGCCAGCTCGCGGGCGCGGTCGGCATCCTGCAGGCGCTCGCGCTCGGCCAGCTCGTTCTTCAGCTGCTCGGTGCGACGCAGCACCTGGCGCTGCAGGGTCCTATTCCAGCCCAGCAGCAGGCCCGCGCCCAGCAGCGCCAGCGCCAGGCCGGCGGCGGCGGCCATCAGCCAGCGGCGCTGCCAGCGCGCGCCCTCGCTTTCCTGCGCCATCCAGCGGTCGGCGATAGCCTGGCGCTCGTCGGCGGCGATGCGCGCCAGCGCCTTGTCCAGGATGCGGCCCAGCATCGGCCAGTCGCGCCGGTAGCCGATGCCCAGCTCGTAGGCGAAGCCGACATCGTCGACCACCCGCACATTGCCGATGCCCTCGCTGCGCAGCAGATAGGTGGTGACGGCCAGGTCGGCCACCGCGGCGCCGATCTCGCCGCCGGCCAGGCGGCGCAGCAGCATCTTGTCGTCCGGCTCGACCTGCAGCGGGTTGCCGGGATAGCGCTCGCGCAGGAAATCGCCGACCGCATAGCTGCGCCCCACCGAGACCGGCTCGCCCGGGCGCAGGGTGCCCAGGCTCTCGCCGGCGCCATCGACGCGGCGCAGCAGCACCGCCGGCACCGTGATGTAAGGGCGGGTGAAGCCCAGGTACTGCAGGCGCTCGGGCGTGGCGCGCAGCGACATATTGATGTCCAGCTCGCCCTGCTTGAGCAGCTCGACATTGCGGGCAAAGGTCTGCGGCGGCTGGAAGCGCAGCTCCAGCCCGGTCAGGCGCGACAGACGCTCGGCATAGTCGGCCGACAGCCCGCGCACCCGGCCCTCCTCGTCGGTAAAGGTGAAGGGGCCGTAGTTGGCCACGCCGGCCACGCGCAGCTGGCGGTGCTGCGCGATCCAGGCCCGCTCCTCGGCCGTCAGCCAGTCCGCCGCCCGCGCCGGGGCGGCGGACAGCCAGTTGGCGAGGACCAGCAGCAGGACGGGGAGGAAACGAACGGACACAACTCCGATTGTGGGCCCGGGTGCCCGAAACGGCAGCGCAAGAATGTCACGATTGGCGCAGCGCGGCCCGCAAACCGGCCCCGATCTCGGGTTTATCCCGAAATGGATCGCTCGGGTTGCGCCCCTGCAGCACATCCTCCATCCGCGTCGCGACGCCGGCCAGCGCCTGCGGATGGCTGAAGACGTAGAAGCGCTGCTGGTCCATCGCCTCGAACACCAGGCGCGCCACGTAGTCCGCGCTGACCTTGCCGGCGCCGACCGCCTTGTCGGTCTGGGCCTGCGAGATCAACTGGCTCTTCGTGGGCCGGCCGCCGGCCAGTTCGCCCGGGCGGTTGCGGTGGCTCTGCGAGATGCCGGTCGGCACGAAGAAGGGGCACAGCACCGAGCAATGCAGCTGCTCGCTGACCAGGGACAGGTCCTGGTAGAGCGTCTCGCTCAGGGCCACCACCGCATGCTTGCTGACGTTGTAGACACCCATGTTCGGCGGGTTCAAGAGGCCGGCCATCGAGGCGGTGTTGACGATATGCCCCTCCCAGGCCGGGTCGGCCGCGGCGGCCTCCAGCATCATCGGCGTGAACAGGCGCACGCCATGCACCACGCCCATCAGGTTGACGCCCAGCACCCAGTCCCAGTCGGCCAGGCTGTTTTCCCAGATCAGGCCGCCGCTGCCGACGCCGGCATTGTTGAACACGACATGCGGCGCGCCGAAGCGCTCGCGCACCGCGGCGGCCAGCGCCTGCATCTCGGCTGCCTTGGCCACGTCGACGCGCCGCGCCATCAGCTCATGCCCGGCGAACTCGGCCGCGGCGCGCTCCAGCGCATCGGCCTGCACATCGCAGAGCACCAGCTTCATGCCGCGCTGCGCGGCCAGGCGCGCCAGCTCCAGGCCGAAGCCCGAGCCGGCGCCGGTGATCACGGCCGTGCGGCCCTGGTAATGCTTCATCGGCTGTCTCCTGTCGTCGCCCCGGGGCTCAGGCCGGCGGGGTCCATTGCATGTCGAGATGCGGGATGCCGTCGTCGTCGTAGGGCGCCGAGGTCGTGCGAAAGCCCAGGCCGGCGTAAAAGCGCTCCAGATGGGCTTGGGCGCTGATCTCGACCACCAAGCCGGGCCAGAGCCGCGCGCAGGCGGCCAGCGCCTCGCGCATCAGCTCGCGGCCCTGCCCCGCGCCGCGCGCGGCCGGCGCGGTCACGACCCGGCCGATCATCGGCAGCGGCCCCTTCAGGCCCGGCGGCACCAGGCGCGCATAGGCGGCCAGCGCGCCGTCCGCACCGCGGCCCAGCAGATGCCAGCATTGGGGGTCGAAGCCGTCGGGGTCCAGGTAGACGCAGCGCTGCTCGATCACGAAGACCTCGGCGCGCAGGCGTAGCGCCGCATAGAGATCGGCCGCCGGCAGTTCGGCGAAGGGCCGGCATTGCCAGTCGAGCATCAGGCGAGCCTCACCAGCTGCTTGCCGAAGTTGCGGCCCTTCAGCAGGCCCAGGAAGGCCTCGGGCGCCGCGGCCAGGCCCTCGGCCACGCTCTCGCGGTACTTCAGCTGGCCCGTGGCGACCAGGCCGCCCAGCTCCTTCAGCGCCTCGGGCCACAGCTCCATATGCTCGCTGACGATGAAGCCCTCGACCTTCATGCGGTTGACCAGGATCAGCTGCGGCGCGGCCAGCGGGATCGGTTCGCCGTTGTAGCCGGAGATCATGCCGCACATCGCGATGCGGCTGAAGGCATTGGCGCGCAGCATCACCGCGTCCAGGATCGGGCCGCCGACATTCTCGAAATGGCCGTCGATGCCGTCCGGGCAGGCGGCCTTCAGCGCGCCCGACAGGCTCTTGACGTCGCCGTGCTGCTTGTAGTCGATGCAGGCGTCGAAGCCCAGTTCCTCGACCACATAGCGGCATTTGTCCGGCCCGCCGGCGATGCCCACCGCACGCGCGCCGCGCGCCTTGGCCAGTTGTCCCACCGCGCCGCCCACCGCGCCGCTGGCGGCGCTGACCACCACGGTCTGGCCCGGCTTCGGGTCGATGATCTTGACCAGGCCATACCAGGCGGTGACGCCGGGCATGCCGACCGCGCCCAGATAGGCCGACAGCGGGACATGCCGGGTGTCGACCTTCTGCAGCACGCCGCGCTGGTGGGCGTCGACCAGCTGGTATTCCTGCCAGCCGCCCATGCCGACGACCCGGTCGCCGACCGCGAAATGCTCGTTCCTCGACTCGACCACCTCGCCCACCGTGCCGCCGATCATCACCGCGTCCAGGGGCTGCGGCTGGGCGTAGCTCTTGCCCTCGTTCATGCGGCCGCGCATATAGGGGTCGAGGCTCAGGAAATGGTGGCGCACCAGCACCTGGCCCGCGGCCAGCTCGGGCACGGCGCTCTCGACCAGCCGGAAGTTGTCGACCGAGGGCTCCCCGGTCGGGCGCGAGGCCAGCAGGATCTGGCGGTTGATGGGACGGCTCATGCGATGTCTCTCCGATCAGCGACGATGCCGGCGATTGGAGCATGGCCGCCCCGACCCCGGCCGTCCCATGGGTGACAAAAAAGCACGGGCGTTCTATTTCATATATCAGTCGCAGATCGCCCGAAAGTTCCCCTGGCGACTGCCGATATCCGAAGAACGCCCGCAAAGAGGCACCCAGGGATCCCTCACCGACGGCCGGCGCACCCGGCTGGAGAAACTGCCCATGCAGCTGTCCGACTTCAAGACTTCCGTCAAGCTGGTGACCGCCTTCGTGCTGGTGGCCCTGATCGGAGCCGCCACCGGCGGCTTCGCGATCTACAACATGAACCGCATCAACGAGGCCGACACCTGGCTCTACGAGCAGGAGCTGGTCGGGCTGTCGATGATGAAGGAGGCCAATGTGGAGCGCCTGCGCGGCGTGGTCGCGCTGCGCGACGCGCTGATCGCCACCACCGGCCAGGAGCGCGAGGACGCGATCAAGCGCGTGGCCGACGCCCGCGCCAAGGTGCTGGCGCTGCTGAAACAGGCCGAGACCCTGTTTGAGAAGCCCGAGGCGCGCCAGGCGCTGGCGCAGCTAACCAGCGAATGGAGCACCGACGAGACGGCCACCGAGAGCATGCTCAAGATGATCCGCGTGGCCGACCTGGCGACCTCCAACGATGCGCTCAAGCATATGAAGGCGCATCTGGTGCCACAGAGCATCAAGCTGGGCAATGTGATGGGCGATCTCTCCAAGCGCAAGGAGCAGGACGCCAAGCAGACCTCGGACGCGAACGACGCGCTCTACGGCACGGCCCGCAACACCACCCTGGTGCTGATCCTGCTGGGCATGGCCACCGGCGTCGCGCTGGGCATGGGCATCAGCCGCCATGTGACCCGGCCGCTGGCCAGCGCGGTCGAGAGCGCGCAGCGCATGAGCGAGGGCGACATGACCCAGGCGCTGCGGGCCGAGGGCAAGGATGAATCGGCCCAGCTGCTGCAGGCGCTGGAACGCATGCGCGCGCAGCTGCTGCAGATCGTCGCGACCGTGCGCGACAACTCCGAGAGCGTGGCCACCGCCAGCGCCGAGATCGCCCAGGGCAATGCCGACCTCTCGCAGCGCACCGAGGAGCAGGCCGCGGCGCTGGAGCAGACCGCCGCGACGATGGACGAGCTGGGCTCGACCGTGCGCAACAACGCCGACAACGCGCAGCAGGCCAATCAGCTGGCGCTGGGCGCCTCGCAGGTGGCGGCACGCGGCGGCGCGGTGGTGGCCGAGGTGGTGCAG
Organism: Roseateles sp. DAIF2; assembly: GCF_015624425.1. Classification (NCBI taxonomy): domain Bacteria; kingdom Pseudomonadati; phylum Pseudomonadota; class Betaproteobacteria; order Burkholderiales; family Sphaerotilaceae; genus Roseateles; species Roseateles sp. DAIF2. Next base: position 4,355,680 of record NZ_CP049919.1, read on the forward strand.
ACCATGCAGGGCATCAACGAGAGCTCGCGCAAGATCGCCGACATCATCGGCACCATCGACGGCATCGCCTTCCAGACCAATATCCTGGCGCTGAACGCGGCCGTGGAAGCGGCGCGCGCCGGCGAACAGGGCCGCGGCTTCGCGGTGGTGGCCGGCGAGGTGCGCTCGCTGGCCCAGCGCAGCGCCGAGGCCGCCAAGGAGATCAAGGCCCTGATCGGCGCCAGCACCGAGCGGGTCGAACAGGGCACGGCCCTGGTGGACCGCGCCGGCCAGACCATGGACGAGGTGGTCAACTCGATCCGCCGCGTCACCGACATCGTCGGCGAGATCAGCTCGGCCAGCAGCGAGCAGAGCAGCGGCGTCTCGCAGATCGGCGAGGCCATCACCCAGATGGACAAGGTGACCCAGCAGAACGCCGCCCTGGTCGAGGAAAGCGCCGCCGCGGCCGAGAGCCTGAAGATGCAGGCGCAACAGCTCGTTCAAGCCGTCGCTTTTTTCAAGCTCGCCCGCTAAGCCCGGGCCGGCGGCGCGGCTACTCCTGCCGCTGCAGCGGCTTCACCGTGCGCCCGCGCCCCGGCAGCGCCTTCAGGTACTTGAAGGTGCCGGTGGCATGGGCGCAGAGCTTGCCGTCCTCGCCGTAGACCGAGCCCTCGCAGAAGGCCATCGTGGTCGAGCGGTGCAGCAGCTTGCCCAGCGCGCGCAGCCGGCCCTCGCCGGGGCGCATGAAGGAGGTCTTCATCTCGATCGTCACGACGCCGGGGCCGAAGCCCTCCTGGTCGCGGTGGATGCTGCGCGCGGCATGGGCCATCGCGACGTCCAGCAGGGTCATCACGACGCCGCCATGCGCGACCGCCCAGGAATTCAGGTGCGCGTCGGTCAGGTCCAGGCGCAGCTCGGCCTCGCCCTCGCCCATCGCATGCAGCTCGAAGCCGAGCTGCTCGACAAAGGGAATGTGGACCGGGAATTTCAATGTCATATCGCTTGTCCGTGATTCATGGGATTAGGGGCCGAGCGCCGGGCCGCCCCAAGCCGGCCCACGGGCGACGCAAGTGGCTCGATGCCACATGCGTCGTCGTCCCATCGGGGGACCGCCCAGCCCCGCCCGCGTCCAGCGCGGCGGGGCTGGGCGAGGGGCTCCATTTCTAGCCTCCAACCAGCGCGCTGACGCCGCCGTCCACCGCCAGGATCTGGCCGGTGATGTGCTTGCCGGCACGGCTGGCGAACAGCAGCACCGCGCCCTTCAGGTCCTCATCGTCGCCCAGCCGGTTCAGCGGCGCATGGGCGGCCATCACGTCGGCGCCGACGGCGGCCAGCAGGCCCTGGGTCATCTTGCTGGGGAAGAAGCCCGGCGCGATCGCATTGACCGTGATGCCGTATGGGCCCCATTCGCCGGCCAGCGCGCGGGTGAAGTTCACCGCCGCGCCCTTGCTGGTGTTGTAGGCGATGGTCTTCATCGCGGGCGGGTTGCCGCCCAGGCCGGCGATCGAGGCGATGTTGATGATGCGCCCGTGGCGGCGCGGGATCATGCTCTGGCGCGCCGCCTCCTGGGCGACGATGAAGAGGCTGCGGATGTTCAGGTTCATCACCTTGTCCCAGGCCGCGACCGGATGTTCCTCGGCCGGTGCACCCCAGCTGGCGCCGGCATTGTTGACCAGGATGTCGACCCGGCCCAGCCGCTCCATGGTCTGCGCGACGATGCCGCGCGCCTGCGCCTCGTCGGACGCATCGGCGGCGATCCAGCGCGCGTCGATGCCGCGGGCCTGCAGATGCGCGACCGCCTCCTCCAGGTCGGCCGCCTTGCGCGAGCTGAGCATGATCTTGGCGCCCGCCTCGCCCAGCGCCTCGGCCATCTGCAGCCCCAGGCCGCGCGAGCCGCCGGTCACCAGGGCCACCTGGCCGCTCAGGTCGAACAGATCCTGCACGCGTTGCGTCGTCATCGTCGTCTCCAGGTTTGGGGGTCAGGTCATGCGGGACCGGACCCAGATCAGCACGGTACCGGCCGCGGCGGCGATGCCGCCCTTGCCGATCAGGAACCAGCCCAGCAGCTCGTCGCCGCCGCGCAGGATGAAGAGGCCCAGGCTCGCGGCCAGCAGCCCGCCATAGATCAGGATCCAGACCAGACGTTCGATCCAGACCCGCGTGTTGCTACTGCTACTAGAACCAGCCATCCTTCATCTCCCTGCAAAGCGATTCGCGGCTGGACACCACGGCCAGCCAGGCCTCGATCTTAGGGAGTTCGTAGGCATGGAAGTAACGGGCGGCCGCGCGCTTGCCCTGGGCGAAGTCGCCGTCATCGTTGTCGGCCACCGTCAGCGCCAACTCCAGCCAGATCCAGGCCAGCACCACATGGCCGAAGGCCTGCAGATAGGGCGTGGCATTGGCCAACGCCTCCTCGGGCTCACCGCCGGCCCAGGCGTTCTTGGTCGCGCGGCCCAGCCGGGCCAGCGCCGCGGCCAGGCCGTTGGCCTGCTGCGCCAGCGGGGGCCGCCGCAGCGCCGCCTCGATGGTGGCGTTGATGCGCGCGGCCAGCGCCAGCAGCGCCTTGCCGCCGTCCATGACCACCTTGCGGCCCAGCAGGTCCAGCGCCTGGATGCCATGCGTGCCCTCGTGGATCATGTTCAGGCGGTTGTCGCGCCAATGCTGCTCCACGGGGAAGTCGCGCGTGTAGCCATAGCCGCCCAGCACCTGGATCGCCAGCGAGTTGGCCTCCAGGCCCCATTCGCTGGGCCAGCTCTTGGCGATCGGGGTCAGCACCTCCAGCAGCAGCTGCGCCTCGGCGGCGGCCTGCGGCGTGCCGGTGTGCAGCTCGTCGACCAGGCGCGCGCAATAGAGCTCCAGCGCCAGCCCGCCCTCGACATAGCTCTTCTGCGCCAGCAGCATGCGCTTCACGTCGGCATGCTCGATGATGGGCCGCTGCGGCTGCGATGCGTCCTTGCCGCCGACGCCGATGGGCCGCCCCTGTGGCCGCTGGCGCGCGTACTCGAGGCTGGCCTCGTAGCCGGCATAGCCCAGCATCACCGCGCCCAGGCCGACGCCGATGCGCGCCTCGTTCATCATGTGGAACATGCACTTGAGGCCATCGCCGGGCCGGCCGACCAGATAGCCCACCGCCCCGGCCCTGCCGCCCGGCAGGAAGCGGCCCTCGCCGAAGTTCAAGAGGCAGTTGCTCGTGCCGCGATAGCCAAGCTTGTGGTTCAGGCCGGCCAGGGCCACGTCGTTGCGCTCGCCGCTCAGTTGCCCCGAAGCATCGACCATCTTCTTCGGCACGATGAACAGCGAAAGGCCGCGCGTGCCCGGCACCAGTTGGCCGTCCGGCCCGGGGATCTTGGCCAGCACCAGATGCACGATGTTCTCGCCCATCTCGTGCTCGCCGCCCGAGATCCACATCTTGTGGCCCCGCAGGCGGTAGCGCGGCCCGAGCGGATCGCTATTGCCGTCTCCATCACCATCGGGCTCGGCGCGCGTCGCCACGTCCGACAGCGAGGAGCCGGCCTGTGGCTCGGACAGGCACATGGTGCCGAACCAGCGACCGGCGAACTGCGCCTGCGCGAACACCTCGCGCTGGCGCTCGCTGCCATGGGCCATCAGCAGATTGGCATTGCCCTGGGTCAGCATCGCGTAGGCGCCGATCGCGACGCTGGCCCGGCTGATGAAGCTCTTGGCCGCCATCTCGATCACGCAGGGCAGCTGCATGCCGCCGAGCTCATAGTCCTGCGCCGCGGCCAGCAGGCCCGATTCGGCATAGGCCGCCAGCGCCGCCTCGGTGGCGGCCGGCAGCCGCACCCGCTCGCCGTCGAAGCTCGGCTCCTCGGTATCGACCAGGCGGTTGAAGGGCGCGAACTTCTCGCGCGCCAGCTTCTCGGCCAGGTCCAGCACCGCGCCGAAGGTCTCGCGCGAATGCTCGGCGAAGCGCGGCCGCGCGCTCAGCGCCTCGGCCTTCAGCCAGTCGTGCAGCAGGAACTCCAGGGTCTCGCGCATGCGGCGCCTCCTAGGCCGGGGTCACGGCCATCGTGCCCGAGGCCTTGACGCACAGGCGGCGCTGGCCGTCGGCCTCGATCGCATAGACCTCGGCCTCGGTGAACATCAGCTGGCGGCCGGGCTTGATCACCCAGGCCTCGCAGAGCAGGCGCTCGCCGCGGGCGCCGCGCAGCAGATTGGTCTTGAACTCGGCGGTCAGGATCCATTGCCCGGTGGGCGCCAGGGTCTGGGCCGCCGCACCCATGCTGTGGTCGGCCATCGCGGCCATCACGCCGGCATGCACGACGCCGGTATGCTGCAGATGGCGCGGCGCCAGCCGCAGCTCGGTGCTGATGCGCCCCTCGCCGGCCGCGACCGGCTCGACGCCCAGGTCCACCATGAAGGGCGCGGCGCGGAAGAAGCCGCGCAGGGTCTCGAGGTCGAAGCTCACAGCACCTCAAAGACGCCGGCCGCGCCCATGCCGCCGCCGATGCACATCGTGACACAGACCTTCTTGGCGCCGCGGCGGCGGCCCTCGATCAGCGCATGGCCGGTCAGGCGCTGGCCGGAGACGCCATAGGGATGACCCACCGCGATCGCGCCGCCGTTGACATTCAGGCGCTCCATCGGGATGCCCAGGGTGTCGGCGCAGTAGAGCACCTGCACCGCGAAGGCCTCGTTGAGCTCCCACAGGTCGATGTCGGCCACCGTCAGGCCCAGCTTCTTCAGCACCTTGGGCACCGCGTACACCGGGCCGATGCCCATCTCGTCGGGTTCGCAGCCGGCCACCGCGAAGCCGAGGAAGCGCCCCAGCGGCTTCAGGCCATGCCGCTCGGCATAGTCCTCGGCCACCACCACGCAGGCGCCCGCGCCGTCGCTGAACTGGCTGGCATTGCCGGCGGTGATCACGCCGCCGGGCAGCGCGGTGCGGATGTCCTTGATGCCCTCATAGGTCGTGCCCTCGCGCAGGCCCTCGTCGGCCTGGATCGTCACCTCCTTGGTGATCAGGCCCAGGGTCTTGTCGGCCACGCCCATCGTCGTCGTGACGGCGACCAGCTCGTCGGCGAACAGGCCCGCCGCCTGGGCCGCGCAGGCCTTCTGCTGGCTGGCGGCGCCGTAGCGGTCCATGCGCTCCTTGTCGATCTTGTAGCGCTTGGCCACCTGCTCGGCGGTCTGCAGCATGCTCCAGTAAATCTCGGGCTTGTGCTTGACCAGCCAGGGATCGGCGTACATATGGCGGTTCGCCTCGTTCTGCACGCAGGAGATGCTCTCAACGCCGCCGGCCACATAGACATCGCCCTCGCCCGCGATCACGCGCTGCGCGGCCATCGCGATGGTCTGCAGGCCCGAGGAGCAGAAGCGGTTCACCGTGACGCCGGCCACCGAGATCGGCAGGCCGGCGCGCAGCACGATCTGGCGCGCGACATTGCCGCCGGTCGTGCCCTCGGGCGTGGCGCAGCCCATCAGCACATCCTCGATCGCGCCGGGCTCGATGCCGGCGCGTTGCACCGCGGCTTGCACCGCATGGCCGCCCAGGGTCGCGCCATGGGTCATGTTGAATGCGCCCTTCCAGCTCTTGGCCAGCGGGGTGCGGGCGGTGGACACGATGACGGCTTTGCTCATGGCTGCTTGCTCCGTAGGACTTGGGTGTTGCTGCTGCTATTCACTTCGCGGCTTCGCCCACCAGCCGGTGGTAGAAGCGCGTCAGTTCGGCCAGGTTGGCCGTGGAGATCCGCTCGTTCGTGCCGTGAAAACGCGGCAGGTCCTCGGGGCGCGCGCGCACCGGCGAGAAGCGGTAGATATGGTCGGCGATGCCCTCGAAATGGCGCGAGTCGGTGGCACCGATCATCAGGCCCGGCGCCACCAGGGTGCCAGGGAAGACCTCGCGCACCGTGCGCTCGATGCGGCGGTAGGGCTCGGCCGCGGTGGGCGAGACCCGGCTGGCCTCGGAGGCGCCGGGCAATGAATAGAGCTCGAAGCGATCGTTGCCGACCTGGCGTCGGACATGGTCCAGCACCGCGGCCTGGCTGTCGCCCGGCAGCAGGCGGAAGTTCACGGTGGCCTCGGCCGAGCCGGGCAGCACATTGTCCTTGTTGCCGGCATTGAAGACGGTCGGCGCGGTGGTGGTGCGCAGCATCGCCTGGGTGCTGGCGCCCTGCTCCAGCTGCCGCGCCACCAGCGGGCCAAACAGCCAGAGGTTGGACAGCGCCACGCGCTGCAGGCCCGGCATCTCCGGCGCCAGGGTCTCGAACATCTCGCGCGCCACGCCGCGGATGCCCCCGGGCAGCTGCGCGTCATCGACGCGCTTGATCGCCGCGGCCATCATCGCGATCGCGCTGGTTCCCTTGGGCGGCGGCATGCTGCTGTGGCCCGGCGTGGCCGGCACCTTCAGCACCACCGACAGATAGCCCTTCTCGGCGATGCCCACCAGCGCGGCCGGCGTGGCCAGGCCGGGCATCACGCCCTCGGTGATCAAGAGGCCCTCGTCGAGCACAAAATCCAGGCGCACGCCGCGCTGCTGCAGGAGCGCGGCGATCGCCTTGGCGCCGCGCAGACCGCCGACCTCCTCGTCGGCGCCGAAGGCCAGGTAGACGGTGCGGCGCGGCTTGAAGCCGCCGGCCACCAGCATCTCGATGGCCTCCAGCTGCGCGACCAGATTGCCCTTGTCGTCCCAGGCGCCGCGGCCCCAGACGAAGCCGTCCTTCACCGCGCCATCGAACGGCGGCTGCGCCCAGTCCTTCTCGGTGCCGGGCGCGATCGGCACCACGTCCTGGTGCGCCATCAGTAGCATCGGCTTGGCGGCGGGGTCGCTGCCGGGCCAGGTGTAGAGCAGGCTCAGCTCGCCGACGGTCTCGCGCTTCAGCGCCGCATGCAGCCGCGGGTAGGCCTGCTGCAGATGGGCATGCAGGCGCTGGAACTGGTCGGCATTCAGGCGCGCGTCATCCGCCGCGGCGATGGTGCGCGCGCGCACCGCGCCGGCCAGGCGCTCGGCCAGGCCGGCCTCGTCGACCGCCAGCGGCGGCAGCGGCGCGACCTGCAGCTGGCGCGACCCCTGGCGCCAGGTGTTGACCGCCACCGCCAGGATCAGCGCCAGCATCGCCAGCCCCAGGACTTTCAGTGCCCGCCGCATCGGCATCGGTCAGGAGAAGGACTTGCCCTGCGCGACCAGGCGCTGGATCAGCGGCGCCGGCTCCCAGAAGGCGGCGTCATCGGCCGGGTTGCGCGCGAAGCGCTGCATGGTCTGCACGACATTGAACAGGCCCACGGTGTCGGCGTAGCACATCGGGCCGCCGCGCCACAGCGGGAAGCCGTAGCCGGTCAGGTAGACCATGTCGACGTCGGAGGCGCGCTGGGCGATGCCCTCCTCCAGCAGATGCGCGGCCTCGTTGACCAGGGCATAGACCAGGCGGTGCACGATCTCCTCGTCGCCGATCTGGCGCTGGGCATGGCCCAGGGTCGCGCGGTGCTTGGCCAGCATGGCCTCGACCACCGGCGAGGGAATCGCGTCGCGCTTGCCTTCCCGGTAGTCGTACCAGCCGGCCTGCGTCTTCTGGCCGAAGCGGCCCAGCTCGCACAGCAGGTCGGCACTCTTCGAGTAGCGCAGGTTCGGCTTCTCCTGGTAGCGGCGCTTGCGGATCGCCCAGCCGATATCGTTGCCGGCCAGATCGCCCATGCGGAACGGGCCCATCGCGAAGCCGAACTTCTCGATCGCGCGGTCGACCTGCTGCGGTGTGCAGCCCTCATCCAGCAGGAAGCCGGCCTGGCGGCTGTACTGCTCGATCATGCGGTTGCCGATGAAGCCGTCGCAGACGCCGGAGACCACCGCAGTCTTCTTGATCTTCTTCGCGACGGCCATCACGGTGGCCAGCACCTCCTTGGCCGTGGCGGCGCCGCGCACCACCTCCAGGAGCTTCATCACGTTGGCGGGGCTGAAGAAATGCAGGCCGACCACGTCCTGCGGACGCTGGGTGAAGCCAGCTATTCTGTTCACATCGAGCGTCGAGGTGTTGGAGGCCAGGATCGCGCCGGGCTTCATCACCTCGTCCAGCTGCTTGAACACCGCTTCCTTGACCGAGAGTTCCTCGAACACCGCCTCGATCACCAGGTCCGCGTCCCGGATGTCGGCGTAGTTCAGGGTGCTCGTCAGCAGGGCCATGCGCTGCTGGTACTTGTCTTCCTTGAGCTTGCCCTTCTTGACCTGGGCCTCGTAGTTCCTGCGGATGGTCGCAAGGCCGCGGTCCAGCGCGTCCTGCCGGGTCTCGAGAATCGTCACGGGAAGACCAGCGTTCAGGAAGTTCATCGCGATGCCGCCGCCCATGGTGCCGGCGCCGATCACGGCGACTTTCTCGATCTTGCGCTGCGGCGTGTCCTCGGGCACATCGCCGATCTTGCTGGCGGCCCGCTCGGCGAAGAAGGCATGGCGCAGCGCCTTCGATTCCGGCGTCAGCATCAGCTGCGCGAAGCCCTCGCGCTCGGCGCGCAGGCCGTCCTCGAACTTCATCGTCACCGCGGCGGCGACCGCCTCCAGGCAGCGCAGCGGCGCCGGAAAATTCTTGCTCATCCCGCCGACCATATTGCGGGCGAACTGGAAATAGGCCTCGGGGCTGGCCTCGGGGTTGGTGAAGCGGGCCTTGCGCTCGCGCACCTTGGGCAGGGGGCGCTGGTCGGCCACCTCGCGCGCGAAGGCGATAGCGCCCTCCAGCAGGTCGCCCGTGATGATCTTCTGGAACAGCTGCTGGCCCGGCACCTGGGCCAGCAGCTCGCTGGCGACCGGCTCGCCGGTGACGATCATGTTCAGGGCCGGCTCGACACCTAAAGCGCGCGGCAGGCGCTGCGTGCCGCCGGCGCCGGGCAAGAGGCCCAGCTTGACCTCGGGCAGCGCGATCTTGGCGCCCGGTGCGGCGACGCGGTAATGGCAGCCCAGCGACAGCTCCAGGCCCCCGCCCATGCAGACCGTGTGGATCGCGGCGATGACCGGCTTCGTGCAGTTCTCGACTACCGCGATCAGGCTCAGCAGGTTCGGCTCGGCCAGCGCCTTCGGGCTGCCGAACTCGCGGATGTCCGCCCCGCCCGAGAAGGCCTTGCCGGCGCCGGTGATGACCACCGCCGCGACGGTCGCATCGGCCTCGGCCTTCGCGATGCCCTCGGCCGCGGCCTTGCGGGTGTCGAAGCCCAGTCCGTTGACCGGCGGGTTGTTCAGGGTGATCACGGCGACATTGCCGCGGACTTCGTAGCTAGCAGTCATGGACGGCCCCTTATTGGCAGAGCGATGCAACCCGGCCCGGCGGTCGGCTTCTCGACGCCGGGCGAAGAATAGAACGATCGTTCGATTCTAGGCAGCAAAAGGGGCGCGGCGATGTCCCTGCCGCGACAGCGCGCTCGCTCAGCGGCGCGACAGGATCTGGGTCGGCGCGAAGCCGTCCTTGGGTGCCGGCTTGTCCGGCGACAGCGGCAGGAAGACCTCGGGCTCGAGCGGCGGGGTCGCGGCAGCGGCCGTGGCGGCCGCGGCTCTCGCGGCGGCCGGCGACACCGTCTGGCGCAGCTCGCCCAGCTCGCGCTGCAGCTGCTCGACCTGGCGCCGCGCCTGCGTCACCTGCTGGCTGACCTGCTGGCGCGACTGCTCCAGATGGCCGATGCGGGCCGCCGAGACGCGCAGTCGCCGCCCGAACCACCAGACCGCACCGACCCAGGCCGCGCCCGCCCCCGCCAGGCCCACGCCCACCAACATCAGCGATTGGGTTGCATCCATCGCACCTCCGGTAACGGTTTCGCGACCAATGTAGCGCCCGGGTCCGGACGCGCCAACGCTCGTTCTAGGTGGAGGCTGTCACCGGTTTGATTGACCCGATGAAGCGTCGCAACAACAGCAGCAACTCGTCGGGTTGCTCCAGCGGGCTCAGGTGCGAGGCCCCGGCTAGTTGCTCGAAGCGCGCGCCGGGAATGCGCTCGGCGATCGCCCGGCCCATCGCCGGGGTCGCTCCCTGGTCCAGCGCGCCGGCGATCACCAGGGTCGGGCAGCGCACCGCGGCCAGCCGCGCCAGGTAGTCGACGCCGCGCACCGCGTGGCAGGCCGCGACATAGGCCGCCGGATCCTGGCGCAACAGCTGGGCCTGCAGCGCCTGCGCCGCCTCCGGCTCGCCGGCGCGGAACTCGGCATGCAGATAGCGCTCGGTCACCATGGGCGCCACCGCGGCCATGCCGCCGGCCTCGACCGCGGCGATGCGCTGGGCCCAGGCCGTCTGCGCCGCCTCGGGATACTGGGCCGTCGTGTGCGCCAGCACCAGGCCGCGCAGCAGCTCGGGATGGGCCAGGGCCAGGCCTTGCCCCACCATGCCGCCCATCGACAGGCCGACGAACAGCACCGGGCCGCGGCCCCATTCGCGGATCAGGCGCGCGGCATCGTCGACCAGCTGTTCCAGGCTGTAGGGCCCGGCCGGCCGCGCCGATTCGCCATGGCCGCGCTGGTCGTAGCGCAGGGTCGGATGGCCGGCCGCCGCCAGCTCGGCGGCCACGCCGTCCCACAGATGCAGGTCCAGCCCCAGCGCATGGCTGAACAGCACGGGCAAGCCCTGGCCCTCGCCCTGCAGCATCAGCGCCAGCTGCGGCTGGCTGAAGGTCTGCTGCGGGCGCGGGCGCTGCGGGCGCGTCAGCGGCTGGGGCAGCGGCGCCAGCCCCTCGGCCTTGAGGATCTCGCCGGTGATCTTGAAGGCGGTGTTGGCGGCCGGCACGCCACAGTAGATCGCGCCCTGCAGCAGGGTCTCACGGATTTTCTCCAGCGGCACGCCGCCGCGGATCGCGGCGCGGCAATGCAGCTCGAACTCCTCCCAGCGCGCCAGGCCCATCGTCATGCCCAGCACCAGCAGGCGGCGCGTCGGCTTGTCCAGCCCGGGGCGGCCCCAGATCTCGTGCCAGGCATAGCGGGTGATGAAGTCCTGGAACTCGGCATTGAAGGCGGTGGCGCCGGCGGTGGAACGCTGCACCCAGTCCTCGCCCAGCATCGCGCGCCGGTTCGCCAGGCCGCGATCGAAATCGTCGCTGCGCTGGTCGGCGGGATCCGGCGGCTCGGGCCTCATGATGAGACGGGATTGTCCATCAGCGCGGTCCAGCAGGCACGCGCCTCGCGCAGGCCGCGCGCCACGCTGGCGTCGGCCTGTGCGGCCGCGGCGCGCTGGTCGAACACGGCTTCCAGCTCGGCCGCCTCGATGCGCTCGCGCAGCGCGGCATCGGCCTGGTGCAGGCCGCGCGCCAGCAGGCGCAGCGGCTTGCCCTCGGCCAGCACCTGCTGCGAAAGCGCCTCCACCGCCTGGTGCGCACGCGCCTTGCCCCAGACCCGCGCCAGCAGCAGCGCCAGGCCTTCGGCGAACACCAGGTCCTGCTGGCGCTCGATGTTCTCCAGCATGCGCGCCGGATGCAGTTGCAGCGCGGCCGCGGCCTGGCTCAGCGCGCGCACCGCGCCATGGCAGCTCAGCAGCAGGCCGGCCCATTCGGCCTGCTCGGCCTGCCAGCCGCCCAGGCCGCGCTCATGCTCCTGGTCCATGCAGGCCAGCAGCGCGGCGACGCGCTGCGGCGCGCGTTTCGCCGCGGCCAGGGCCTGCATGCAAGCGACCGGGTTGCGCTTGTGCGGCATCGCGCTGGAGCCGCCGGCGGCGCCCTCCATCAGCTCGCCGACCTCGGGCTGGGCCAGCAGCGACCAGTCGCGCGCCAGCTTGCCCAGCGAGCCGGTCAGCACGCCCAGCTCGGCGCCCAGGCGCAGCCAGCGGTCGCGCTGGGTATGCCAGGGCGTGGCGGGCAGCGGCAGGCGCAGCTCGGCGGCCACCTCGGCCGCCACCGCCTCGGCCTGCGCGCCCAGCGAGGCCAGGGTGCCGGCCGCGCCGCCCAGCTGCAGCAGCAGCGCGCTGTCGGCATGGGCGCGCAGGGCCTCGGCGCTGCGCAGCAGCGGCGCGACCCAGTTGTACAGGCGGCCGCGCAGGCTGCCGACCAGGGCCGGCTGCATCAGGGTGCGCGTCAGCAGCGGCACCTCGGCATGGCGCTCGGCGCGGTCCAGCAACTGGCCGGCCAGGGCCAGCAGGTCTTCCTCGATCAGGCGCAGCGCACGGCGCGTCTGCAGCACCTGCGCGGTGTCGATCACGTCCTGGCTGGTGCTGCCCCAGTGCACAAAGCCGGCGGCGGCGGGGTCGAACAGCGCCACCGTCTCGGTGAGCTTGTTGACCAGCGGGATCGCCGGGCTGCCGGCGCGGGCGCTGGCCGCGACCAGCGCATGCACATCGTAGAGTTCGGCACGGCACAGGCTGGCGATCGCTTGGGCCGCGGCCTGCGGGATCAGGCCGACGCGCGCCTGGGCGCGTGCCAGCGCCGCCTCGAAATCCATCATCGCCTGGACCATCGCCCGCTCGTCGAGCAGGGCCAGCATCTCGGGCGTGGACAAAAATACTTCGCTCACCAACACGGAATCACAACACCAAAAGCCAGAGTGCAATCGATGCTAGCGAGGCGCTCGCGTGTCGGCAGCGGGCTAACCCGCGGATGCGGGTTAGCGAGCGTGCGCAGTGTTGCGCTCAGGCTGCGGCGGGTGCGGCCGCGGCCGAGTGGCCCTGGGCCAGGCGGCTCATATTGCCCATCGAGACGCGGTGCATCTCGATCAGCGAGCTGACGCCGTTGCGGAACAGCTCCAGCACCTTGGCGTCGGGCAGCTGGCTCAGCTTCTCTTCGTTGATGGCCAGGAAGCCGTCGACGTCGATCTTCTCGCCGTTGGGCAGGGTGGCCTCGAAGCGCATGTCCTGCAGCAGCTCGAGCTTCTGCAGTTCCTCGCACACCAGGCGGGTGCGCTCGGCCTCGCGCTCGAAGTTCTCCAGGAAGGCCTGCGCGTTGGTCGTGAACTCGCTGGGCTGGCCGTCGGCGCCGAACAGCGCGGTGCCTTCGGTCTGCGAGAAGCCCTTCCACTGCTCGTCGAAGCAGACGGCGATCTGGTCGCCGCTGTCGATGCGGGCCATCGCGAAGGGGTAGCGGCGCAGATAGGCCGGCGTGTAGTTGCCGGTCCACTTGCCGTCCTTGATGAACAGGTTGCTGCCGGGCTTCAGGCCGAACACCGCCAGCGGGGCCACGGCCGGCGCGGCACCGTCCTTGGGTGCGTCGCCGACGCGCACGAACACGATCGGGAATTCCTTGCAGGCCTCGTTGAACTCAACGGCGGCCAGGAACACCGAGTTCAGCTCGGCGGCGCGTTCCAGGGTCGGCAGCTCGGACTGCAGGCGCAGGTTCTTGTGCTGTTCACGGTCCAGCGGCACCAGGCTGCCGTACATCGGGGGGTTGCTCATTTCTCGTCTTCTCCGTCGTCATCAGCCAGTCGCGAGACCAGCACCTTGTCCACACGTTTGCCGTCGAGGTCCACGACCTCGAATCTCCACGCGTTCCACTCCACCACATCGGCCGTGCGCGGCAGACGCCCCAGCAGCAGCATGACCATGCCCGCCAGGGTGTTGTAGCGCCCACGATCCTCCTCGGGCAGTTCCTTCAGGCCCAGGCGGTCCTTCAGCTCGGGGCTCGGGATCAGGCCGTCCATCAGCCAGCTTCCGTCCTCGCGCTGCACCGCCCAGGCATCGCCATCGCTCGGGGCCGAGAACTCGCCGGCGATGGCTTCCAGCACATCGCGCACCGAGATCACGCCCTGCACCTCGCCGTATTCGTCGACGACGAACACCAGCTGCGCATCCGAGCCGCGGAAATGTTCCAGCAACTCCATGCCCGACAGAGTCTCGGGCACGAAGATCGGCGCCTCCAGCCCCTCGGCCAGCACCAGCGGCTCGCAGGCCAGCGAGCGCTGCAGCAGCTGCTGCGCCGACATCACGCCGACCACATCCGACAGGCCGCCGCGACACACCGGGTAACGACTGTAGCCATGGGCCTTCAGCATCTCCAGCACCTGCGAGGCGTCGTCGTCGATGTCCAGCCAGGCGATCTCGGCGCGCGGGATCATCATCGAGCCGACCTGGCGCTCGTCCAGGCGGAACACATTGCGCACCATCTGGTGCTCCTGCTCCTCGATCACGCCGGCGTCCAGGCCCTCCTCCAGGCTGGCCGCGATCTCCTCCTCGGTCACACCGCGCTGCACCTTGCCGCGCAGACCCAGCAGGCCCAGGGTCGCGTCGGTCGAGAAGCTCAAGAGCTTGACCAGCGGACGCGCGACCAGCGAGAGGAATTCCATCGGCGGCGCCACCAGGCGCGCGACCGTCTCGGGATAGATCTGACCCAGGCGCTTGGGCACCAGCTCGCCGAAGATGATGGTCAGCACCGTGATGATCATCACCACCAGGCCGGTGGCCGTCAGATCGGCCGCGCGCTGCGGCATGTGGAAGATGGCCTCCAGCCAGGCGCCCAGCGGGCCGGAGAAGGCGGCCTCGCCGACGATGCCGTTCAGCACGCCGATCGAGGTGATGCCGATCTGCACCGTCGACAGGAACTTGGTCGGGTTCTCGTGCAGGTCCATCGCGGCCTGCGCCCCGGACTCCCCTCCCTCCACCATCACCTGAAGCCTCGCCTTGCGGCTGGCGGTCAGCGCCATCTCGGACATGGCAAACAAGCCGTTGAGCAGAATCAGGAAGATGACAAGCGCAGTATCCATTGAGAGCGTGCCGGTTGTCGGGGTATACCCGCGGCCACGCCAATTTTTCAGAAGGCCGCAAGGGTAGCAGAAGCCCGTGACGAATCCGACAGCACAATCCCGGTATGCACTACCTGATCGGCGACATCCAGGGCTGCTGCGACGCACTGGAGCGTCTGCTGGCCCGCCTCGACTTCTCTCCCTCCCGCGACCGTCTCTACCTGCTGGGCGACCTGGTGAACCGCGGCCCGGCCTCCTTGTCCACCCTGCGCCGCCTGCAGGGCCTGGGCGACGCCGCCACCTGCCTGCTGGGCAACCATGACCTGCACCTGCTGGCCACCGCCGCCGGCGTACGCAAGCCCCACCGCGGCGACACGGTGCAGGAGATCCTGGACGCGCCGGACCGCGAGGCCCTGCTGCAGTGGCTGTGTCAGCAGCGCCTGGCCTGTTTCGCCCAGGGCTGGCTGATGGTGCATGCCGGCGTGCTGCCGCAATGGACCGGCGAGCAGACCCTGGCGCTGGCCGCCGAGGTCGAGACCCTGCTGCGCGACCCGCGGGCCCTGGCCGAGTTCCTGCCGCAGATGTATGGCAACGAGCCCGAGCAATGGAGCGACGAGCTCACCGGCGTCGCGCGCCTGCGCTGCATCGTCAACGCGCTGACCCGGCTGCGCTTTTGCGACGCCGAGGGCCGCATGGACTTCAAGACCAAGGACGGCGTGGCCGCCGCGCCGCCCGGCTACATGCCCTGGTTCGACGTGCCCGGCCGGCGCAGCGCCGGCACCCCGGTGGCCTTCGGCCATTGGTCCACCCTGGGCCTGCTGGAGCGCAGCGACCTGCTGGCGCTGGACACCGGCTGCGTCTGGGGCGGCCACCTCTCCGCGATGCGCGTCGACGGCGGCCGGCGCGAGCTGATCCAGGTCGACTGCGAACGAGCGTCGGGGGCGGGCGAGTAGCGGGCGCGAGGGCGCTGCGCACGAGGCTAGAATGCGGGCCCTGCGTGCGGTTGAGCGACCGATGCAGCACCGGCAGCCACAGCCGGCCGATCCGGAGGCTTGGGGGAGTGGTTTAACCCAACAGTCTTGAAAACTGTCGACGGGCAACCGTCCGTGAGTTCGAATCTCACAGCCTCCGCCATCTTTTTTGCCGTCTTGAGCACTACTGCGGCTATCAATTAAGGCTGAAGGCGCTCCCTCGTTGGATGCAGCTCGTCTGGCTGGCTCTACCCGTTGCAGACAATCGGATGGCCACTAAGCGGCCGTTCGCAGATCGTGCATCTCGGCCGTATCGCCCAACCTGACACTGCCGCGAGCGACACCGCAGACCACCTGGATACATCGGCGTCAGGACACTACTTTGTGGGATCACTCGCTGCCGTGCGGAAGATCGCGTCGACGAGGCGGCTGCCAGCGCCAACAACCTTCGTCAGCACGCGGAGTTGCTCGCGGCATGCCACGTTGTCAGTTGGGTTCGGATAGTTCAAGGTGTGATCAACCTCGCCCCAGATCTCCTCGAAGAGTGTGCGCACCTGGATCTCACAGCAGTGCGGCGATTCGGCGCGTGGCCGCACCAAGTAATGAACGCTGGTATAGAAGCTGTCCTTTACGTGGACCTCTAGTCCCATGTTGGCAAAAAAACCCTGCGCCTCTGGATCCCAGGTGTAGGCCTTAGGCGGCTCGTTAAATACCCAATCACGCTGGTTCGCCACTTTGTCGATGATCGCGGCATGGATAGCCCGCGCCTGCTCCTGGTACAAATGCAGCACCCGCACGCCTGCCAAGTCGGTGACGCGGGTGAACAGGTTGTCGGCTGTTATGGGGTCCCCGCCCGCCTGCTTACGGAGGATTTTTTCCTTTAAGTGCCCCGAGTCCTTAAGCCGCGACTTGACCGAGTGCACAGCGGAGGTGGAACCACCAGTCAGCTTCGGGTGGCTCGCGAACCAGCCCTCAACTCCCTTCATGAAGATCGAGAGCTCATGCCGGCGTTCCTCAAACGCGGCGAGAGCGAGGTCGGCAGCGTGCTGGTCAGACATAGCCCAACCTTCAGTTCAAGGAGTTCAAGCGGTTCAAGAGATCCTTCGCGAAGGTGTGGTAGAGCGCTTGTGTAGCTTGGTAGAGTCCGCGATTTCCGGCGACCGTTGAAGCGTCTTCCTGCTCAAGTGGTGCACCAGGCACCCTCCACATCGGGCGCTGGTACTTCTGAGCCATAGCAGGCATGGTGTTGTGCGTATGCATGATGGCGGTGTTGCCGATGGGATGAGACCACACTGCCTGGTCAAGGTGGTCACGCACCGCCTCAGGGATGAACTCGGCGATCGCGTGGGGGATTTGCGTTGCGTAGTTAAAGTGAGCCTGGGCCAGGTCCCACTCAGATGCGCCCGTGTACCGCTTGGCGTTGTAGATGGTGAACCCGAGCAGGCGCACAAAGTTCTCGGGGAATAGAGCCCGCTTCTCGTTGGACAGCAGGTGGTAAATGGTGTCGAACTGCTTCTTCCAGACCGCCAGCGCGTTCCCGATGTTGCGGATACCGTAAAGGGAAAACATATCCGGCATGCAGGGGATCAAAAAGCCATCGGTGGTCGAGATGACCAGACGGTTCAGAGTGCCTAAGCTAGGCGACGTGTCCATGATCACGAAGTCATAGCCGAACTGCTGCGCGTAGGCGATCGCCAACTCCCGAGGCCTTGTTGCCGTTCTCACCGCCAAGGGGTCACCTTGGTAGACCTCACTCCAGCGGCGAGAGACAGCATCCTCGTAGAGATGCATAGTGAGGCGGCCTGGAATCAGGTCCAGGTTGGTCGCAAGCTTGCGAGGCGGGGGAAGACTGGGAAGGTCATCGATGCCATCCTCAACAGGCTTAAGCAGAAAGTGGATAGAACGCGTCTGGCCGATCAGTGTGTTGAAGTCGTTCGCGATCAACTTCTGTTGGGCAGATTTGAAGTCAGCTACAAAGGAATCTTCCGCCTTCCAGATGTCATGCAGCGTGTCCTGATCCATGCCGTAGATGGTCAGGTTGCATTGGGGGTCGAGGTCGATTAGGAGCGTACGATGGCCTAGCTCCGCGAGCGCATGTGCAAGATGAAAGGTCAAGGTGGTCTTGCCTACGCCCCCCTTGTTGTTAAACACTGAGATTGTCTTCACGTTGCGCTCCTACGGTTCAGGAGAGCAGCATACCTGCAGCGGCCGGCATGCCCGGTGGCGCGCCGTGGTGGTCCATTCTTCTGAGCTCAGCACAGCACTTCAGGCAATCCGCACGCACGCTCGCGCCACCTGAAGGGATCGTCGGCCCAATCCGAACGACAGCTTGTGGGGCATTTGACCTAATGTTGGCTCTTGGCCGAGGGCAGGCAGGCTGCTCCGGCTGCGGAGCAGCCATAGGCGATTGCCCCTTAACTACTGCAGTAACCATCTGCGTCGCTGCGCGGCGCTCGTAATCCTCACGTACCCCAGGTATGTTCCGGCTTTTGCACTCCGGGTGCGTAGTAGCCGGCCGTCCTCGCGACGTTTTCCAACAGCTTGCTAAGGGCTCATAGCGAGCCATCGCCCAACGACTAAGCCACGACTGCATCCTGGGACGCCCGTTGAGTTGGCGGCGCAACCACCGCCCTGACCTCCGCGCCGTCAGGCACATTGCGGAACCGGATCACCCGGTGCCCGGCCTTCTGCAACAGCGCATCCCTCGCTGCGTCCTGCTGCGCTCGCCCCTTGTGACTCGCGTCATCCAGCTCCACGACGGCGACAACGGCGAAGTCCTTGGTGCAGACCACGAAGTCGGCCACCTTGCGATCAAACGTGGCTCTGGTGGGGCGGTCCTTGGTGTTGATCAGAGATGAGAACGCCACCTGGGCCAGCACGACATGGTCCGGCAGGTTTTGTGTGAGCCGGAAGTACATCGCCTGCTCACGCTCGGTCAGCGGCTTCCTGCCGGCAACCCGGCCCGAAGCGCGGCGCCGGCCTTTGCCCATCAGCGCAAGCAGTACGGCCATGCCGACGAAGAGAAGCAGCAGCAACCATAGGGTTGGCGTGTCCAGTAGTCGCATTTATTTGTTCCTCCCTTGGCTTTCTTTCCAGGGCGAGCACAGCCCCCCCGCACGTGAAGAGACTTTTTATCAAAGAGATGCGGGTCCTCTCGACTGTTTAAACCCTCATAGCAACGAGCAGGTCTCCCGTCGTTGCTTGCTTGTGCTCCGCCTCCTGCACCTCTTCTGGCCTCGCCTACCACGCCACAGCGCTTCTGCACCTCTCATTTCAGGTAGGCCTCGCCACCCGGCTTTTTCCCCATCTGATCTCGACGCAGTCTTCGCCTACCGCTAGGCTGCGCCTCGCCCCGAAATCAAGTAAAAAAGAGACAAAGAAAAGCAGATTCACCGGGAGCGACGAAGAAGCAATCGGTCGAAGACGACAAGTAGTTGAGGGAGTTGGCATTGGGTATCTACATTAAGCCCGGAGTCCCCGGGCAGATCCGCACCGCGCATCTGGCGAGCGGCGACATGACCATCATCGGCCCGGCGAGCGGCGCGCTGGAGCAGGTCGTGTTCGATGTCTGCCGCTGGGACGGCAAGCGCAATCCGGTCTATGGCGGCTGGACCATTCCGGCGGCCAAGGTCGACAAGGTGCGCATCGCGCTGGAGAGCCAGTGCCAGGAGTTGACGGACTGAGATATCCCCCTGCAATGCCCCGTCTCGGTGATCCTCCGGGCTTTCACGATTGACCGCTGCCTGGGCGCAGTGATCATGGAAGCCTCTTCAACCGGCTTCTTCGTTAAAGGCATACCCATCATGAGTGACGACGGCAGGAACTCCAGCGCGCACCGGGTCAGCCCCGAGGAAATTGCGAAGCTGTGGATGAGCGAGAACGCCATCGTCAACCAGAAGACCGCCTATTTCATCGCCGCCACCGCCTTCCTGGTGGGCGCGATCGCGCAGGCCTCCGTCAGCCAGGCCGGAACCGTCTACATGGCCATCTGCGGCCTGGGCCTCTCGATCCTGACCTTTCTTTCGATCGCGCGGACCTGCACCTATCGTGAGCATCTGCGCCGCGAGCTGGAAGGACGCTCGCCGGACTACGCCCGCCTGCTGCAGCCGAGCTTCTCCTACTTCGACGGCTTCCGCTCCACCGGCGTGCTCAAGGCCATGCCGCTGCTCGGCCTGCTGGCCTGGGGCATCTTCCTGACCTGGAAGCTGGGCAAGGTCATGAACGTGTAGCAGCGCGCGGCGGTCCTCGGGCGGACGAGGCAAGCAAGCGCTACGATGCCTGCCCGTAGTCTTTTTCTTGGCTCTTTGTTCATTGACTTTTGACATTCCTGGCGTGGTCTTGACGGCTCCTGCAAAGAGCCGGGTGGCGCCGGGACGCGGGCATGCGCAATTGCTCCGTGTCCCCCGGGCCGCTTTGCGCGGCCCTCCTGCGCCCAGACCTTCGCCATCACGGCATCATCAATCAGCACACAAAGAGTCTTTTCTTTCTCCCCGCATGAGCAGCACGCAACTGATCCTCTTTCGCCTCTCCATCCGGAGCAGCTATGCCCTGAACATGGAAGAGGCCGCCACCGAGGACGAGTTCGACACGATCCAGTTCTTTGCGGCGGCGGACGGCTCGGTGTGGCGCATCAAGACCTACGCGGTCGACCAGGACGTGCATGTCTGGACCCTGGACGGCAGCGAGATCGGCAGCGACCTGGTCGAGATCGCGGTCGGCAACACCGAGGCCAACTACGGGGACGTGCTGGACGAGGGCTATGTGCTGAGCTCCGATACCGGCCTGGCCGGCCTGCGCGAGCAGCTGGAGGCGCGCGGCCTGCCGCCGCATCTGAACGAGACCAGTTTCGGCGCCGTGTTCTGGACGCCGCCGGACACCAACTACAAGACCAAGTCGCGCCCGGGCAATTGAACCGGACTCGACGCAACAAATCCGTATGGCAGCAACGAAGATTCTTCAAGGCATCGCGCTAGCCGCCCTGCTCGGCCTCGGCGCCCCCGCCCATGCCGAGCCCGGCGTCCAGGTCGGTTTCTCGCCGGAGGGCTCGGCGCGCCGGCTGTTGCTGGAGACGATCGCCGACGCCAAACACAGCATCCAGATGCTGGCCTATGCCTTCCAGGCGCCGGACATCGCGCAGGCGCTGGTCGAGGCCGAGCGGCGCGGCGTGGAGGTGCGCATCGTGGTCGACAAGAAGCGCAACCTCAACAAGCCAAGCAAAAAGGCCATGGACCTCGTGACCCGGCATGGCGTGGAACTGCGCACCAACGACCGCTTCCACCTGCATCACGACAAGACCCTCATCGTCGACGGCCAGACGGTGCAGACCGGCTCCTTCAACTACGCGCCCTCCGCCGAGACGGGCAACTCGGAGAACGTGCTCGTCCTGCGCGAGATGCCCGAGGTCGCGCGCCAGTACCTCGCGCATTGGCAGTCGCGCTGGGATCTCGGCCAGCCCTATCCCGCGCCGCGCTGAGCGGCGCCGCGCACCAGGCTCATCCATACTCCGCCGCAGCCCCTCCCTCATCACGCCAGGAGCTCCTCCGATGCGCATCACCGGCCAATGCCATTGCGGCGCGATCGCCTTCAGCGCCGAGGATATCGATCCGACGCGGGTGCTGGTCTGCCATTGCGCGGACTGCCAGGTCCTGTCCGGCGCACCCCTGCGGGCCGTGCTGGCGGTGCCCGCGGCGCAGGTCCGCCTGAGCGGGCGCCTCGCGCCGAAGGAGTACGTGAAAGTCGCCGCCAGCGGCCGGCGGCGCAGCCAGGCCTTCTGCCCCGAATGCGGCACCCAGCTCTACGGCAGCGAGCCCGAGGGCGAGGCCAAGCAGACGCTCAACTTCCGGCTCGGCTGCATCAACGAGCGCGCGCAGCTGCGCCCCACGGTGCAGCTGTGGGGCAGCTCGGCGATGCCCTGGCTCGCCGAGCTGGCAGACATACCATTGCACGCGGAGGGGCTGAGCAGCCCCCTGCTGGAACGCTGAAGAATCAGCCTAGCGGCGGCTTCGCGATCACCTGCACCACGCTGGAAAAATCCAGCGCGCCGCGCCCGGCCTGGCTGTTGATCGCATAGAGATTGCGCGCCAGCTCGCCCAGCGGCACCGCGGCGCCGCTGCCCAGCGCCGCCTCCACCGCCAGGCCCAGGTCCTTCAGCATCAGGTCGTTGCCGAAGCCGCCGCTGTAGCCGCGCGAGGCCGGCGCGTTCGGCAGCACGCCGGGCCAGGGATTGCAGACCTCGGTGGCCCAGCTGCGGCCGGTGCTGACCGCCATCATCTGCGACAGCGCCTGCGCGTCCAGCCCATGGGCCACGCCCAGCGCCAGGGCCTCGCCGGTGACGGCCATGATCACGCCCAGGGCCATGTTGTTGCACAGCTTGGCCACCTGGCCGGCCCCCGCCTCGCCCATGTGGAAGATGTTCTTGCCCATCGCCTGCAGCACCGGCCGCGCGCGTTCCAGCGCCTCGGCCGCGCCGCCGACGATGAAGGTGAGGGTGCCGGCCGCCGCGCCGGCGGTGCCGCCCGAGACCGGCGCATCGATCATCGCCAGGCCACGCGCCGCGGCCGCCCGCGCCACGCGCTGGGCCGCCGCCGGCGCGATGGTGCTGCAGTCGATCACCAGGGCGCCGGTCGCCAGCCGTGCCAGCAGGCCCTCATCCGCTTCCCCCTCCCCGCCCAGATAGAGCCGCTCGACATGCCGGCTGGCCGGCAGCATCGAGATCACGACCGCCGCGCCTTCCGCGGCCGCGGCGGCCGAGGGCGCGATCGTCACGCCGGCCTCGCGGGCCTTGCCCAGCGCCGCCTCGCTGAGATCAAAGGCGCTGACGGCAAAGCCGCCGCGCACCAGATTGGCCGCCATCGGGCCGCCCATATGGCCCAGGCCGATGAAGGCGATGTGACTGTTGTTGCTCATGCTCAAGCTCATGTTCTCGGGTCTCCTTCAGTTCAGATCGGCCAGCGGATGCGGCCCCTCGAAGCGCGGCTGCAGGAAGGCGTCCACCAGGGACTCGGCCCCCGCCTCCTCATCATCCGCGATCGCCGCCGGCTGCCAGCGCGGCGCCTTGTCCTTGTCGATCAGCAGCGCACGCACGCCCTCGGCGAAGTCCGGCTGCACGCAGCAGCCGACCGAGGCCTGGTACTCGAGCCGGAACACCTCGGCCAGCGAGGCCTGCTTCAGCCGCCGCTGCAGCGCCAGCGCCAGCGCGGCCGAGCTGGGCGAGCCCTGCTGGAAGGTCCGGCCGGCCTGGGCCAGCCAGGGATCCTCGTCCGCCGCCAGCGCGCGCAGGCGCGGCGCCAGCGTGGCCAGGCCCTGGTGCGGGCCGATCAGCGCGTCGATGCGCTCGCGATGCCGGCGCAGCGGCGACTCGGGCAGCACCGGCGCGGGCAGCGCGCGCAGCAGCTCGTCCAGCCGCTCGGCATCGGCCCCGCGCGCGCCGGCCCAGCGCGTCGCGGCAATCGCCTCCAGCAGCGCGCCCTGGTCCTCGGCGCGCGCCGCATGGTCGGCCAGGCCGGCCCACAGCGCATCGGCCGCGTTCAGCGGCGCGCCGGTCAGCGCCAGGAACAGGCCGCAGCGCCCCGGCAGGCGCGGCAGGAACCAGCTGCCCCCGACGTCCGGGTACAGGCCCAGGGTGATCTCCGGCATCGCCAGCCGGCTGCGCGGCGTGACCACGCGGTGCGAGGCGCCGGCCATCAGGCCGATGCCGCCACCCATCACGATGCCATGGCCCCAGCACAGCAGCGGCTTCGGGTAGCGATGGATCAGGAAGTCCAGCCGGTACTCACGCTCGAAGAAGGCGGCCGCCTCGGCCGGCACCTGGCCCGCACCAGCGGCGCGCATCGCACGGTACAGGCCCACCACATCGCCACCGGCGCAGAAGGCTTTTTCGCTGTTGCCGTCGAGCACCACACCGGCGATCTGCGGATCGGCGGCCCAGCTGCGCAACTGCGCATCCAGCGCATCGACCATCTCCAGGGTCAGCGCGTTCAGGCTGGCCGGCGCGTTCAGGCTCGCATGGCCGAAGCGGTGACCGGAAGCGGTGAGCAGGGTGCGGAAGAGAACGGGAGCATCAGACATCTTGCCCCCTCAGCCGTTACGCCACTGGGGACTGCGCTTGCCGAGAAAGGCCTGCACGCCCTCGCGCTGATCCTCGGTGTCGAACAGCGCGATGAAAGCCTCGCGTTCCGCCGCCAGCTGCTGCTGCGGCGAGGCGTGGCGCGCGCCCTGGATCAGCTTCTTGCAGGCGGCCACGCTGCTGGGGCTCTGCCGGCCGACCTGCTCGGCCAGCTGCAGCGCGCGCGCCAGGCCCTGGCCCTTGGGCGCCAGTTCGTCGACCAGGCCGATGCGCAGCGCGGTCTCGGCATCGACGCGCTCGCCCAGCAGCACCAGGCGCTTGGCCCAGCTCTCGCCGACGGTCCAGGCCAGCCATTGCGTGCCGCCAGCGCAGGGCAGCAGGCCCACGGCGGCCTCGGGCAGGGCCATCACCGCATGGCTCTCGGCCACGCGCAGATCGCAGGCCAGCGCACATTCCAGCCCGCCGCCCATCGCATAGCCGTTGATCGCCGCGATGCTGAGGCCGCGGAAGCCCGCCAGCGCCTCGAAGGCCGCGCCGAAGCGCCGCGCCATCGTCGCGGCGCGGCCCTTGTCGCCGTCGGCAAACAGCTTCAGGTCGGCACCGGCGCTGAAGAACTTCTCGCCGCCGCCGGTGATCACCAGGGCGTAGACATCGCGCCGGGCATTCAGCTCACCCACCAGGCGCTCCAGCGCGGCCAGGCTGTCGGCGGTCCAGGTATGGGCCGGCGGGTTGTCCAGGGTCAGGATCGCGGTGTGGCCGCGCAGCTCCAGCGCGAGGCCGGTGTAGTCGGAGTTGTTCATGGGTGTAGAGAGAAGGAAGAAAGATGGGTTCAGCGGATCGCGTCGGCCGCATCGGCCTGTAGCAGGCGCCGCGAGACGATCACGCGCATGATTTCGTTGCTGCCTTCGAGGATCTGGTGCACGCGCGTGTCGCGCACCAGCCGCTCCAGCGGGAACTCGTTCAGATAGCCATAGCCGCCATGCAGCTGCAGCGCCTCGTTGCAGACCGAGAAGCCGGCGTCGGTCGCGAAGCGCTTGGCCATCGCGCAGTAGGTGCTGGCCTCGGGATGGCCGGCGTCGAGCTTGGCGGCGGCCAGGCGCACCATCTGGCGCGCGGCCACCAGCTCGGTGGCCATGTCGGCCAGGCGGAACTGCAAGGCCTGCAGATTGGCCAGCGCGCGGCCGAACTGCTCGCGCTCATGCAGGTAGCGGCGCGCCGCATCCAGCGCGCCCTGGGCCGCGCCGACCGAGCAGGCCGCGATATTGATGCGCCCGCCGTCCAGGCCCTTCATCGCGAACTTGAAGCCCTGGCCCTCCTCGCCCAGCAGGCCCTCGGCCTCGACGCGCACGCCGTCGAAGGCGATGGTGCGCGTGGGCTGGCTGTTCCAGCCCATCTTGTGCTCCTTCTTGCCATAGACGATGCCCGGCGCATCGGCCGGCACCACGAAGGCCGAGATGCCCGCCGGCCCCGCGCCGCCGGTGCGCGCCATCAGGACCAGCACATCGGTGGCGCCGGCGCCGGAGATGAAGGCCTTGCCGCCATGGATGATCCAATGCGCGCCGTCCCATTCGGCGCGCGTCTTCAGCGCGCCGGCGTCGGAGCCGGCGCCGGGCTCGGTCAGGCAGTAGGACGCGAGCTTGCGGCCGCTGGCCAGGTCGGCGCCCCAGCGCTCGCAGGCCGCGTCGCTGCCCCAGGTGCCCAGCATCCAGGCCGCCATGTTGTGGATGGTGATGAAGGCGGTGGTCGACGGGTCGGCCGCGGCCAGCTCCTCGAACACCACCGCCGCGTCTAGCCGCGGCAGCGCCAGGCCGCCGATGCGCTCGGGCGCATAGAGCCCGCAAAAGCCCAGCTCGCCCGCCGCGCGGATGGCCTGGCGCGGGAAGGTCTGCTCGCGGTCCCATTGCGCGGCGAACGGCGCCAGCTCGCTGTGCGCAAAGGCACGTGCCGCGTCGGCGAAGGCGCGCTGCTGCTCGTTCAGCTCGAAGTCCATCGCTCGCGCCCGGCCTTACTTGAGCGTGATCGTCGTATTGACGCCGGAGGTCACCGCGTCGTCATCGAACCAGCGCGCCGTGATCGTCTTGGTCTGGGTGTAGAACATGATCACCTGCTTGCCGTAGGGCCCCAGGTCGCCCAGCTTGGAGGCGCGCGAGCCGGTGAAGGAGAACAGCGGCACCGGCACCGGGATCGGCACATTGATGCCGACCTGGCCGACGTCGATCTCCTCCTCGAAGCGGCGCGCCGCGGCGCCGGACTGGGTGAAGATCGCCGTGCCGTTGCCGTTCGGATTGGCGTTGATCAGCGCGATCGCCTCGTCCAGGGTCTCGGCCTCGACGATCACCAGCACCGGGCCGAACACCTCCTGCTCGTAGATCACCATGCCGGGTTTGACGCCGCTGAAGATGGTCGGGCCGACGAAGTTGCCGTCTTTCAAGGCGCCGTGCAGCGGCGGCAGGCGGCCGTCCAGCTCCAGCCGGGCGCCCTCGGCCACGCCGCGCGCGATCAGGGCCTCGACCCGCTCCTTGGCCGCGCAGGAGATCAGCGGGCCGACATCGGTCGTCGCCGAGTCGCCGGCACCGACGGCCAGGCGCTTGGCGCGCTCGACCAGCTCCGGCACCCAGGCGCGCGCCGCGCCGACCAGCACCGCCACCGACAGCGCCATGCAGCGCTGGCCCGCGGCGCCGAAGGCCGCGCCGGCCAGCGCGTTGAGCGTCTGCTCCTTGTGCGCATCGGGCAGCACGATGGCATGGTTCTTCGCGCCCATCATGCATTGAACCCGCTTGCCGGCCAGGCTGGCGCGCTGGTAGACATGGGTGCCGACCCTGGTCGAGCCGACGAAGGAGATCGCCTTGATGTCCGGGTGGTCGCAGATCGCGTTGACCACCGCCTCGCCGCCATGCACGACGTTCAGCACGCCCGGCGGCACGCCGGCCTCCAGCGCCAGCTCGACCAGGCGCATCGTCACCAGCGGGTCCTGCTCGGAGGGCTTCAGCACGAAGGTGTTGCCGCTGGCGATCGCCATGGGGAACATCCACAGCGGGATCATCGCGGGGAAGTTGAAGGGCGTGATGCCGGCGCAGACGCCCAGCGGCTGCAGCAGGGTGTAGGTGTCGACCCCGCCGGCCACGTTGTGTGCGCGCTCGCCCATCTGCAGGCTGCCGATATTGGCCGCATGCTCGACCACCTCCAGCCCGCGGAACACATCGCCCTCGGCATCGGCCAGGGTCTTGCCCTGCTCGGCGGTCAGGGTCGCGGCCAGCGACTTGAGGTTGTCGCGGATCAGCTGCTGGTACTTCAGGAAGATGCGCGCGCGCTGGCCGATCGGCGTCTTGCGCCAGGTCTTGAAGGCGGCCTGGGCCGCGGCCACCGCGGCCGCCACCTCGTCCGGCGTGGCCATCGGCACGCGCGCCAGGCGCTGCTGGGTGGCCGGGTTGATCACCTCGCGCCACTCGCTGCTGCGCGATTGCACGAACTCGCCATTGATCAGCAAGGGCACCTGGGGCAGGACATCGCGGCTCATCGTTTTCGTCTCCTGGACGGCTGGTTTGATTTCACACAGAATCTATCCACACGCTTCACATCACTCAACAAGTGCTTGATGTGAAAAGGAAAACTTGCAAATCACTTCGCAAACAATCGGTGAAATCTGCGAACTTTGTGAATCCCAAGGCGGAGCCCGGCGGCCGCAAGCTGTTCGTCGGCCCGCGCCTGCGGCGCCTGCGCGAGCAGCAGGGCTGGAACCAGAGCCAGCTGGCGGCGCGGCTGGCGCTGTCGCTCAGCTATGTCTCGCAGATCGAGACCAACCAGCGGCCGGTGACCGCCGGCGTGCTGCTGAAACTGGCCGAGGTGTTCGGCGGCGATGTGGCGCAGTTCTCCGAGGAGCAGGACAAGCGCCTGCTCGGCGAGCTGGACGCCGCGCTGCACGACCGCACCCTGGCCCATGAGCCCCTGCCCGCGGCTCAGCTGGCGCGCATCGTCGAGCAGGCGCCCGAGCTGGCCGAGGCCTATCTGGCGCTCTACCAGCGGCATCAGCGCCTGCAGGACGAGCATGCCCAGCTGATCGACCGCTTCTATGGCGAGCAGGGCGCTGACCCGGCCGGCGCACGCGCCTGGAGCGCCGCGCCGCTGCCGCATGAGGAGGTGCGCGACTTCTTCAACCGGCGCAACAACCACCTGGACGGCCTGGACCGCCTGGCCGAGGCGCTGGCGCAAGACCTGACCCTCGGCCCGAACCAGCGCGCGGCGCCGCTGCGCGAGGCCCTGCTGCAGCGCTGCGGCGTCACGGTCGAGGTGCAGGAGGGAGGCGACGCGGCCGACGACGAGGGCGCGGGCCTGCTGCGCCACTACGACGCGCGGCGCCGGCGCCTGCTGCTGCCGGCGCACCTGACCGACGCCCAGCAGGCCTTCCAGCTCGCCACCCAGTACGCGCTGCTGGCCGCGGCCGAGGCGATCGCCGCCGAGGTGCGCGAGGCCGGTTTCTCCGACGAGGCCACCCGCGCGCTGGCGCGCCAGGGCCTAGCGCATTACTTCGCCGGCGCGGTGCTGCTGCCCTACGGTCCCTTCCTGGCCGCCGCGCGCGGCTGCCGCTACGACATCGAGCTGCTGCAGCAGCGCTTCCAGGTCGGCTTCGAGACCGTCTGCCACCGCCTGTCGACCCTGCAGCGCGCCGGCGCGCGCGGCGTGCCCTTCTATTTCGTGCGGGTCGACCAGGCCGGCAACATTTCCAAGCGCCAGAGCGCGACCGCCTTCCACTTCGCCCGCCATGGCGGCGCCTGCCCGCTGTGGAATGTGCACGAGGCCTTCGCCCAGCCGGGCCGCATCCTGAGCCAGGTGGCCGAGATGCCGGACGGCAGCCGCTTCTTCGGCATCGCCCGCACCATCGAGCGCCATGGCGGCGGCGGCTACCGCGCGCAGCGCAAGCATTTCGCGATCGGCCTGGGCTGCGAGCTGAGTCATGCGCATGAGCTGGTCTATGCCGACGGCCTGGCGCTGCGCGGCGCGGCGCAGGCGGTGCCCTCGGTGCCGATCGGCCCCGGCTGCCGGGTCTGCCCGCGCGAGCGCTGCGTGCAGCGCGCCTTCCCGCCGGCGGGCAAGCCGCTGCTGGCGGACAGCGACCGCGAGTCGCTGGTGTCGTACCGTTTCAACAGCGCCTGAAGCATCCGCCCCGCCGCTTGAGCCGGCCGGGGCCTGATGGCAGGATGCGGCCGGTGACGAACAAGACCACCCCGGCGCAGCAGCTGCGCGACCTGGCCCGGCTGCGCCGCGTGCGCGACCGCATCGACCGCGACTACGCGCAGCCGCTGGACGTCGAGGCGCTGGCGCGCGGCGCGGCGATGTCGGCCGGGCATCTGAGCCGGCAGTTCCGCCAGGCCTATGGCGAATCGCCCTATTCCTATCTGATGACGCGGCGCATCGAACGCGCGATGGCCCTGCTGCGGCGCGGCGACCTGAGCGTCACCGAGGTCTGCTTCGAGGTCGGCTGCGCCTCGCTGGGCACCTTCAGCACCCGCTTCACCGAGCTGGTCGGCATGTCGCCCAGCGCCTTCCGCAGCCAGGCCGTAGAGCAGCAGACGGCGGGCCTGCCCTCCTGCGTCGCCAAGCAGGTGACGCGACCGATCAGGAATCGAGAAGCGCCCGACGAAGCGGCCTCCTAGACTGGCGCCACCAACCCACCACCTCCAAGGAGAACCCCATGGACATCCGCATCCACTCGAGCTTCCTGCCGCACAACGACGCCGCCGCGGCGCTGGCCTTCTACCGCGACCTGCTGGACTTCGAGGTCCGCCAGCAGGTGGAGTACGGCGGCAATTGCTGGATCACGGTCGGCCCCAAGGGCCAGCCCGGCACCTCGATCGTGCTGTATCCGCCCGCCGCCACGCCCGGTCTGACCGAGGACGAGCGCCGCAGCATCGCCGAGATGATGGCCAAGGGCAGCTACGCGATGATCCTGCTGGCCACGCCGGACCTGGACGCCACCTTCGAGCGCCTGCAGGCCAGCGATGCCGAGATCGTGCAGGAGCCGACCGAGCAACCCTATGGCGTGCGCGACTGCGGCGTGCGCGACCCGGCCGGCAACATGATCCGCATCCAGCAGCAGAAGGCCTGAGGCCACCAGCCCCCAGGGAGCCCCCAGCAGCATGAGCACCAGCAAGAAGAAGAGCAGCAGCGCCGCCGCCGCGCCGCAATCGCAAGCGCATCAGGCCGACAGCCACGACCTGATCCGCGTGCGCGGCGCGCGCGAGAACAATCTGAAGGACCTGGACCTCGAGATCCCGAAGCGCCGGCTGACGGTGTTCACCGGCGTCTCCGGCTCCGGCAAGAGCTCGCTGGTGTTCGACACCATCGCCGCCGAGTCGCAGCGCCTGATCAACGAGACCTACAGCGCCTTCGTGCAGGGTTTCATGCCGACCCTGGCGCGGCCCGAGGTGGACCTGCTGGAGGGCATCACGACCGCCATCATCGTCGACCAGGAGCGCATGGGCGCCCATGCCCGCTCCACGGTCGGCACGGTCACCGATGTCAACGCGATGCTGCGCATCCTGTTCAGCCGCCTGGGCAGGCCGCAGATCGGCCCGCCCAGCGCCTTCGCCTTCAACGTGCCCTCGGTGCAGGCCACCGGCGTGATCACGGTGGAGAAAGGCGCCAGCGCCGGCCAGGCGGTCAAGCAGACCTTCTCGCGCACCGGCGGCATGTGCCCGCGCTGCGAGGGCATGGGCTCGGTCAGCGATTTCGACCTGACCCAGCTCTACGACGCGACCAAGTCGCTCAACGAGGGCGCGCTGAGCATCCCCGGCTACAGCATGGAGGGCTGGTACGGCCGCATCTTCCGCGGCTGCGGTTTCTTCGACCCCGACAAGCCGATCGCCAAATACACCAAGCGCGAGCTGCACGACCTCTTGCACAAGGAGGCGACCAAGATCAAGGTCGACGGCATCAACCTGACCTACACCGGCCTGATCCCGGCGATCCAGAAGTCGATGCTGTCCAAGGACGTCGACGCGCTGCAGCCGCATATCCGCGCCTTCGTCGACCGCGCGATCACCTTCCAGACCTGCCCCGAATGCCAGGGCACCCGGCTCAGCGAGGCGGCGCGCGGCTGCAGGATCGGCAAGCTCAGCATCGCCGATGCCTGCGCGATGCAGATCAGCGACCTGGCCGACTGGGTGCGCGGCCTGAAGCAGCCCGCGGTCGCGCCGCTGCTGACCGCGCTGCGGCATTCGCTGGACGCCTTCGCCGAGATCGGCCTGGGCTATCTGTCGCTGGACCGCCCCAGCGGCACCCTGTCGGGCGGCGAGGCCCAGCGCGTCAAGATGATCCGCCACCTCGGCTCCTCGCTGACCGATGTCACCTATGTGTTCGACGAGCCGACCATCGGCCTGCATCCGCACGACATCCAGCGCATGAACGAGCTGCTGCTGCGCCTGCGCGACAAGGGCAACACCGTGCTGGTGGTCGAGCACAAGCCGGAGACGATCGCGATCGCCGACCATGTGGTCGACCTCGGCCCCGGCGCCGGGGCCGGCGGCGGCGAGCTGGTGTTCCAGGGCAGCGTCGCCGGCCTGCGCGCCAGCGGCACCCTGACCGGCCGGCACCTGGACGACCGCGCCCGCCTCAAGCCCAAGCTACGCAAGCCCAGCGGCGCGCTGCAGGTGCGCGCCGCCTGCAATCACAATCTGCGCAAGGTCGATGTCGACATCCCGCTGGGCGTGCTGGTCGCGGTGACCGGCGTGGCCGGCTCCGGCAAGAGCTCGCTGATCCACGGCTCGGTCAGCCCGCAGCCCGGCGTGGTCACGGTCGACCAGAGCGCGATCCGCGGCTCGCGGCGCAGCAACCCGGCCACCTACACCGGCCTGCTGGACCCGATCCGCAGCGCCTTCGCCAAGGCCAACGGCGTCAAGCCGGCGCTGTTCAGCGCCAACTCCGAGGGCGCCTGCCCGGCCTGCAACGGCGCCGGCGTGATCTACACCGACCTGGCGACCATGGCCGGCGTCTCGGCCCCCTGCGAGGAATGCGAGGGCAAGCGCTTCCAGGCCTCGGTGCTGGAGTACAAGCTGGGCGGCCGCGACATCAGCGAGGTGCTGGCGATGCCGGTGGCCCAGGCGCGCGAGTTCTTCGGCCAGGGCGCGGCGCGCACGCCGGCCGCGCATGTGATCCTGGAGCGCCTGGCCGATGTGGGCTTGGGCTATCTGAGCCTTGGTCAGCCGCTGACCACCCTGTCCGGCGGCGAGCGCCAGCGCCTCAAGCTCGCGACCCAGATGGCCGAGAAGGGCGGCATCTATGTGCTGGACGAGCCGACCACCGGCCTGCACCTGGCCGATGTCGAGCAACTGCTGGGCCTACTGGACCGGCTGGTCGATGCCGGCAAGTCGGTGATCGTGATCGAGCACCATCAGGCGGTGATGGCTCATGCCGACTGGATCATCGACCTCGGCCCCGGCGCCGGCCATGACGGCGGCCGCGTCGTCTTCGAGGGCACGCCGGCCGCGCTGGTGCAGGCCCGCGCGACCCTGACCGGCCAGCATCTGGCGGACTACATCGGCGCCTGAGCGCGACGCGCCCGGCCGGCCCCCATGTCGGGTCCGGCCGCGCGTTTGCGTTTCATAGGACAGGCGCGCCCATGTCCGGGCCCGCCCGTCCCGCGCGGGTCCGCCGTCGGCCGGCGGGGCGGCCTCGTCATGACGGCTGCTCAGGGAGTCGGTCATGAATGCTTCTTCCCCTACCTTCAACGCGCGCATCCTGCCGCTGGGCCAAATCGCCGATGCCACAGACGCCAATCCGGCCCCGCAGGCCGGCCCGCGCTCGGTCGGCCTGTGCTTCTCCGGCGGCGGCAGCCGCGCCCTGTCCTGCGCGATGGGGCAGCTGCGCGCGCTGCGCTACCTGGGCCTGCTGGATCAGGTGTTCGCCAGCTCCTCGGTCTCCGGCGGCACCTGGGCCAACAGCCTGTTCACCTACCTGCCGGCCGGCATCTCGGATGACGATTTCCTCGGCGAGGTGATCCTCGATCCGCGCGCGCTGAGCCTGTCGGTGCTGGAGCGGCAGACGCCGAACAACCTCGGCCGGGTGCCGACCCGGCTGGATCCGCTGGACATCATCGACACGCTGTATCAGCTCAAGGAAACCTACGGCTATGCGAACTCCGATCTCTGGCAGGGCCTGATCGGCGAGCTGGTGCTGAAGCCCTACGGCCTGTGGCTGCCGGGCGCCGACGGCTTCGACCGCCGCAGCTTCAGCTGGTCCGAGGCCTATCTGAAGACGGCCGGCGGCCCGCTGGCGCGCAACCCGGGGCTGAAGGTGAGCGACTTCATCACGGTGCAGCGCCAGCGCCCCTTCCCCATCCTCAACACCAGCCTGTTCAGCAGCGACGCCACCGATGCGGACCTGATGCCCTTCGAGGCGAACTTCATGCTGGGCGTGCGGGCGAACTTCCCGGCCAATGCGCAGCAGCAGCCGGGCGCGATCGGCGGCGGGCTGCTGGAATCCTTCGCGATGGGCAGCACCTATCAGGGCGATGCCGCGCCCGGCCTGGTCACGACCAGCCGGCCCGCGCGCCTGTACTCGCTGTCCGATATCGCCGGCTGCAGCAGCGCCGCCTTCGCCCAGCTGTTCGAGGAGCAGTACCCCGACTTCAAGGGGCTGGTGCCGCGCTATCCCTATTGGCCGCTGCAGGCGCGCGCCAGCCAGCCGGCGCTCAACTACCGCTTCGCCGATGGCGGCAGCCTGGAGAACCTGGGTGTCAACGCGATGCTGGCGCGCGGCGTGCCGCGCCTGATCGTATTCGTCAACACCGACGAGGGCATCAGCCGCGACCCGGCCCGGCGCGACGTGATCCTCTCCGACGACATCCCGCCGCTGTTCGGCCTGCAGCCCTTCGCGGCCGGCGTCGGCTATGTGCCCTATGGCCCGAACCAGCCCGGCGAGGGCGCGGCGCGGCTGTACCGCCACAACCAGGTCTTCGAGACCAGCGCCTTCGCCGAGCTGCAGCAGAAGCTGCTGGCCGCCAAGAACGCCGGCGGCGCGCTGATGGTGCGCCAGGTCCTGAAGGTGCTGCCCAACAGCTGGTTCGACGTGCCGGCGCAGGAATCGGTCGAACTGCTGTGGGTCTACAACGACAACGTCTCCAGCTGGTGGCAGCAGCTGCCCTTCGAGACGCGCGCCTGGCTGGACATCGAGAGCGTCGACGATTTCCCGCTCTACGACACCGTTACCCAGCTCTACCTGACGCCCATCATGGTCAACGCGCTGGCGCATCTGGCCTGCTGGAACCTCGCCTCGCCCTCGACCCTGGGCAATGAGGGCGGCCTCAGCAATGGGCAGGTGGTGCAGCGCATGTTCCGCTGACTAGCCCCGCCGCCCGCGCGCCCCGTCCAGCAGCGACTGCAGCGCCGCCAGCAGCACCTCGGTGGCCTCGTCGGCATCGAGCAGGCCCGAGCTGACGAAGGCGCCGTTGACCAGCACCGCCAGCTGGGCGGCCAGACGGTCCGGCTGGCGCACGCCCTCGAGCCGGCGGGCGATGTCCTGCAGACGGCCGCGCAGCGCCAGCATGTGGCGCTGCGCCACCCGGCGCGCCGGATGGTCCTGCTCGGCGAACTCGGCCGCGACATTGATCTGCGGGCAGCCGCGGTAGTTGGCGCGGGCCAGGCGCGCGCCGATCCAGCGCAGATGGGCGGCCAGCTCGCCGGCGGGATCCTCCGCATGAGCCTCGGCCACGCTGTCCCACAGCGCCCAGAACTCCTGGTCCTCGCGCTCCAGGAAGGCGACGATCAGATCGTCCTTGGTCGGGAAGTAGCGGTACAGGCTGGTCTTGGCGATCACCGCCTCCTGCACCACCAGATCCACCCCGACCGCGCGCACGCCGCGCTCGTAGAACAGCCGGGAGGCGGTGTCGAGGATGCGCTCGCGCAGCTCGGCGGCCGGCTCGGCCGCGGCCTTGCCCGCCGCCGCTCGCTTCACTGGCGCGGGGCGGGACGCCGCAGACGGCGATGCAGCGGACGGAAGCGAGGAAGGCGATCGAAGAACGGTTTTGCTGACCATGCTTGACATGCTACAGACCTGTCTGTAATCTTTAAAGAACAGACAGGTCTGTATCATTCATAGGAGATCTCGATGACCCAGCACGCTTTCACCGCCCAGCCACCCGCCTCGGCCCCGATCGCCGTCTATGGCGCCACCGGTCATACCGGCCGTTTCGTCGTCCGGGAGGCGCTTCGCCAGGGCCTTCCGGTGGTGGCGGTCGGCCGCGATGCCGCGCGGCTCGAGCAGGGCCTGCCGCCCGAGGTCGAGCGGCGCGTCGCCGCGCTGGACGACCCGGAAGGCCTGGCGCGGGCCTTCGCCGGCTGTGCGGTGGTGATCAACTGCGCCGGCCCCTTCCTCGACACCGCGGTGCCGGTGGCGCGCGCCGCGCTGCGGGCAGGCAGCCATTACCTCGACGTAACCGCGGAACAGGCCAGCGCCCAGGCCCTGTTCGCCGATTTCGACGCGGCGGCGCGCGCCGCCGGCCGGGTCGTGACGCCGGCGGCGGGCTTCTACGGCGGCCTGGCCGATCTGTTGGCCAGTGCCCTGGCCGCGGCCGGCGCGCCGGCGCAGGCGATCGACGAGATCACCGTGGCGATCGGGCTCGATCGCTGGTGGCCCACCAGTGGCACCCGCGTGACCGGCGAGCGCAACAAGGTGCCGCGCCTCGTGCTGCGCGACGGCGCATTGGCGCCGCTGCTGCCGCAGACCGAGGCGCGGGACTGGTCCTTCGCCGCGCCGTTGGGCCGCATGGACATGGTCGAGCTGCCCTTCAGCGAGATCATCACGCTGGCCCGGCATCTGCAGGCGCGCAGCATCCGCTCGCTGCTGAACCGCTCGGCACTGGAAGACATCCGCGACAGCACCACGCCGCCGCCCGCGGCGGTCGATGCCAGCGGGCGCTCGGCCCAGCGCTTCGAACTGGTGCTGCGGCTGCGGATGACGGACGGCAGCATCCGCGAGGCCGGCGTGCGCGGCCAGGATATCTACGCGGTGACCGCGCCGATCGTGGTCGAGGCCGCCCGGCAGCTGCACGCGGCCGGCCATCAACCGAGCGGTGCGCTGGCGCTGGCCCAGGCGGTGCCACCCGCGGCGCTGCTGGCCGCGTTGCATCGTGGCCACGCGCTGGAGCTGTTCGGCGACGCCCTGCCCGGCTGAGCGGCTCCGCTCGCTATCATTCCCGCGTTGGTGCTCGCAACGGCCGTCCGGCCCGCGCAGTTCAACGGGAATCAGCGGGGCCGCGCAGCGGCCCAAGCTGAGCTGCCCCCGCAACGGTAAGCGGAAGGCGGGTGAAGCTACTGCGGATTCGGCCGCGACGCCCGCGCCCCTGTTGAGACCCACTGGGTGCCGCGGCGCCTGGGAAGGGAACAGCGGTCCCACTTCCGCCAGCCCGGATACCGGCCAACAAGCGGCGGCGCCCCTGGCGCCTCCATATCGCATGCGGCCGCGGGGAAGCGGCGGACATGCAGTCCCGGCAGTTGCCATTCAGTCCCCCTCCCACCATGTTGTATCCACATCCGTCCTGCCCGTCCGGTATGCCGCGCCGCGCCCTCGCCGTCGCCGCCTTCCTCTCCCTCGCCCCGCTCGCCGCCAGCGCGCAGCAACACCTGGCCCCGGTCGTCGTGACCGGCACGCGCGAGGCCCAGCCGCTGAGCGCCAGCGTGGCCGACGTGGTGCTGATCGACCGCGAGGCGTTGCGCGACGGCGGCCTGAGCTCGGTCGAGGAGGCACTGCGCCGCCATGCCGGCCTGCAGCTGGCACGCAACGGCGGCCCGGGCCAGAACGCCGGCTACTTCCTGCGCGGCACCGGCACCAGCAGCACCGTGGTGCTGATCGACGGCGTGCGCGTCGGCTCCGCCACCCTGGGCCAGGCCAACTTCGAGAACATGAGCCTGGCACAGATCGAGCGCATCGAGGTGCTGCGCGGCCCGGCCTCCAGCCTCTACGGCGCCGACGCGGTCGGCGGCGTGATCCACATCATCACCCGTCGCGGCGAGGCGGGCGCCACGCCCCATCTGGGCGCACGCCTGGCCATCGGTGGCGAGCGCTCGCGCGAGGGCCATCTGGAGGCGAGCGGCATGCTGGGCGGCTTCGACTATGCCGCCAGCGTCGCGCGCGAAAGCAGCCGCGGCATCTCGGCGATCCGCCAGAGCGGCGACCTGTTCGGCAACTTCAACCCGGACCGCGATGGCTTCAAG
Organism: Roseateles sp. DAIF2; assembly: GCF_015624425.1. NCBI lineage: Bacteria > Pseudomonadati > Pseudomonadota > Betaproteobacteria > Burkholderiales > Sphaerotilaceae > Roseateles > Roseateles sp. DAIF2. Next base: position 4,392,475 of record NZ_CP049919.1, read on the forward strand.
CGCGACAGCGCCCAGCTGCGCCTGGGCTTCACGCCGCTCGCGGGCCATCGCCTGGGCCTCTCGGCCAGCCAGAACAAGCTGAACGCGCAGTTCGACGGCAGCGAGTACGGCCCGCCGCCCGACTTCAAGCAGGATGCCTCGCCGGATTTCCGCAACCATCTGAAGGCGCGGCTGCTCGCGCTCGACTACCGCGGCCGCATCTCCGAACAATGGACCACCAGCCTGCAGCTCGCCAAGGGCAAGGACGAGCTGGTCAGCGGCGCGAATCTGCTCAGCAGCTACGAGACCGAGCGCGAACAGCTGACCTGGCAGAACGCGCTGCGCTTCGCCCCCGGCCAGCAGCTGGTGCTGGCCTATGAGCAGCTGCGCGAGCAGGTGGCCGGCAATGTGATCACGGGCGCACCGACGCGCCGCAACAAGGCCGTGATCGCCGGCTACGCCGGGCAGTTCGGCGCCGGCGACGCGATCGGCCTGGAGGCCAGCCTGCGCCGCGACGACAACTCGGCCTATGGCGACACCAACACCGGCAATATCGGCGCCAGCTATGCGCTGAGCCCGCAGCTGAAGCTGCGCGCGCTGGCCGGCAAGACCTTCCGCGCGCCGACCTTCAACGACCTCTACTACCCCGGCTACGGCGTCGCCACCCTGCACCCCGAGGAGGGCCGCAGCGCCGAGCTGGGCCTGGCCTGGAGCGCCGGCGATGCAAGCGCGGGCCTGACCGTCTACCGCAACAGCACGCGCAACCTGATCGTCTACAGCCCCGACAACACCGGCAAGATCTGCCCGCCCGGCCAGTCCGGCTGCCCCGCGAACCTGGCCCGCGCGACCCTGAAGGGCGCGACCCTGAGCGCCACCCAGCGCTGGGGCGGCTTGAACCTGCGCGCGACCTTGGACTTCCTCGACGCCAAGGATGACCGCACCGGTGACCGCGTGACGCGCCGCGCCGCGCACCAGGAAAGCCTGTCGGCCGACTACGAGGCCGGCGCCTGGAACGCCGGCGCCTCGCTGACCGGCGTCGGCGCACGGCCGGACGGCAATGTCAGGCTGGGCGCCTACGCGGTGCTGGACCTGCGCGCCAGCTGGCGCTTCCTGCCGCAATGGCGCCTGGAGGCCAAGCTGCTGAACGCCGCCGACCGCCGCATCGAGCCGGTGCGCGACTACCAGGACCTGGGTCGCCAGGCCTGGATCGGCCTGCGCTTCGACAACCAGGGCTTCTGAGCGCCCGCGGCGGCCTCGTGCCGGACGTCACGATGACTTGGCCGGACGCATACCGTCGGGCCACCTCCCGTTCGGTCCTGTCGATGCGGCCCTGCCGCTCGCGGGCGAGCGAGGCCTCGCCGCATTGAGTTTCGGTGGCGAGCAGCGCCCGCTTCAGGCCGGCCACCCGCTGCGGGTTACCGCCCCTGGACTTCGACGATCTGCGCCTAGATGTCCGCCTCGTTTCGCGGCGCAGGTCTGTCGTGCCTCGGCGTCCGTCACGCCGCGTCTGGATCAAGACCGTCAACCCGCCTTGAGGATGTCGCCTGCCTCCAGTTCTCCGTGATACCTCTTGTTTGGGTACACGATGGAAAACTCGTTCTGCTCGAGGTAGAGATCTCTGCTCTCGAGCATCGCAAGACGCGCAAGTAGGTGGGTTGGCACGCTGCTGGCTTCCTCCATCTCCAAGCTTCACGTTGGGCCGCTTCTTCTCATACGTCTGCTTTGTCTCGCCAGCCGTCGGGTAGCGTTCCTTAACGTGCCCCGGCACCCGGGAAACGTAGCTGTCGAACTTCTGCATTGCAGCGAGCAGAGAAGCAAGCTCTGGGGCCGAGTTCATCTGCTTGACAAGCTCTCAGTACCGGGGCGGCGAGTGCAGCGCCGCATCGGCCGCAATTTCGCCTTTCGTCTGGAACCGAAACCGAAGCACGGCCAGCAACACGTACTCAGCCGCCCAGAAGGGATTGAGCATGAAGGCTGAGTGCATTCAGTGCAGGTGCGCGTACCGTGCCAACAGGCAGTACCCAAGGGCTCGCTCCATATATATGAAGGCGTCTGCGATGCACCCAGCACCGCGGTGTCGTGCACCGTAGAGGAGACCAACGCGTGGCCCCTCGATACGTCCTCGATGGGAGTGGATCCCTCAGTCCTGGGGCAGCGCCCTTGCCCTCAGGCTCGGGCAGCGACTGCTGGATGGCTTCTTCGTCATATTCGCTGAAATCTAGCGAGCAGCGCCCTGCGCGCCCCTGGCGAGAATCGCGCGCAGCATCGGCTCCGAATAGAGCTCGCCGCTGGCCTCGCTGCTGTCCATCATGGCGCGCCACAGCGGCAACGGTGCGATCGCGAAGCCGTGGAAGCGCTTGAATCCACAGGCGTAGAAGCCGCGATAGACCGTCAGGTCGTCCTTGAGTTGCTCGCATTCCTTGAGCAGCTTCTGCGCATACTGGTCGCGCGCTTCTGCGCTGAAGATGCCGGTCGCCTGCAAGGCATCCAGCATGATCGCCTCGGCGCCGCCTTCGTGGATCCACGAGTCGTTCTCGCCGATGCCGCCGCGCGCCAGATTGACCTGCCACACATGCGCCATCTCGTGCGCGACCAGGCTCGCGAAGTAGCTGCGCTTCTTCGGATGGTCATAGACGAGCCCGCCCCCTTGCAGGCGATAGGCGATGCCGCCGCCGGCCACGCCACCTTTGATATTGAAGCTGCTCGGCCCGCCGTCGAAGCCGACCACGGCGACCGAGATCAGCGGGGTCGCGGACAGCTTGCGTTGAAACGCCTGCTCATAGAACCGCGACACCTTCGCCGTGGTCTCTTCGAGCACTTCGCGCAGCCAGGCCGGCGCCTTCGGATCGATGATGACGTCGACATTGCCCATGCGAACCGGTTCCTGCGGCCCGAAGTAGGCATAGCCCGCCAGATCGCCGCCGGGTTTGATCGGCGCGATCACCGTCTCGCCGCTCAAGCCCTTCAATCGCAGTGCGACGTCCATCGTCCGCTTGCGTCCGCCCTGCGACAGCGCGCCATGCAGGAAACCGAGATAGAAGTCCCACCCGCCGTCGGAGAAGCGGTCGATCGGCGCGTAGTGCCCCACGTCGAAGCCGTCGTAGGCGCTGATCTCGACGCTCAGCCGGGTCAGGGGCTCGGCGCTGCGGATGCTTTCCCTGTCCTTGTCTGCGACCAGCGTCGCGCCCGGCGTCAGCGGGCGCCACGCCATCTTGCGGTACGGTCCGATCTGCGCGCCCAGGTCGATCGCCGTGACGGGTTCGGCGAACAGGTAGTCGGCGCGCCATTTGTCGGCGGCGACATGGGTCAGCGTCAGCTTGGTACGCAGGGGGGGCGGTGCGGCGGCGTGAACGGTACCGATGAGCGCCGCGAGCAGCAGCCCTGCGAACGCCGAGATCGATGAGAAGAAGCGCATGTTGACGAGGCCTTTGCAGCTTAGGGCGGCCATCGTAGCCGAGCCTCGCGTGCCAGGTCTTGTCAGCAGCGATCCTGCCGCTGTTCAGCGATAGCGCCGCTCCAGCTCGTCCCAGCCCGGCTTGCCGACCAGGCGCTGCCGCTCCGCGAAGGGCGCGACCAGGGCCGGATCCTCGGCCAGGCGGCCCTGCTCGCGCAGGGTGCCCAGCGCCTTCTGCATGCCGGCCAGCGCGCCCTGCAGCGCCGCATTGGCATACAGCACCAGGCCGTAGCCCAGGCCGGCCAGCTCGCCGGCGTCGACGATCGGCGTCTTGCCGCCGATCACCATATTGATCAGCTGCGGCGTGCCCAGGCGCTGCGGCAGCGCGCGGATCTGCTCGGCGCTGGTGACGGCCTCGACGAAGAGCAGGTCCGCACCGGCCTCGGCGAAGCGCTGGGCGCGCTCCACCGCGGCCTCGAAGCCCTGGGTCGCGCAGGCATCGGTGCGCGCCATGATCAGCATCTCGGGGTCAAGTCTTGCGTCCACCGCCGCCTTGATCTTGCCGACCGCCTCCTCGGTGGAGATCACCTCCTTGCCGTTGAAATGCCCGCAGCGCTTGGGCGCCACCTGGTCCTCCAGCTGGATGCAGTCGGCGCCGGCGCGCTCCAGCACCCGCACCGCGTGGCGCACGTTCAGCGCATTGCCGAAGCCGGTGTCGGCGTCGACCAGCAGCGGCAGCTGCACCGCGTCGCGGATGCGCGCGGTGTGCTCGGCGATGTCGCTCAGGCCCATGAAGCCCTGGTCCGGCAGGCCCAGGCTCATATTCGTCACACCGGCGCCGGTGATGTAGAGCGCCTCGAAGCCGAGGTCCTCGACCACTCGGGCCGACAGGGCATTGAAGGCGCCGGGCAGCAGCACGCCGCGGCGCGCCTCGATCAGGGCGCGCAGGGTCTTGCGGGGAGATGTCATCGGTATTGCCAAAGAAGATGGGGATGATTCAGAAACTGCCGGCGGGCACGCGGATGCTGCCCTCCATCAGCACGCGCGCGCTGCGGCTCATCAGCGCCTTGGTCACGACCCAGTGGCCGTCGACCCGGGCCGCCTGGGCGCCGACGCGCAGGGTGCCACTGGGGTGGCCGAAGCGCACTTGCTCGCGCGCCTCGCCGCCGGCCGCCAGGCTCACCAGGGTGCCGGGGATGGCCGCGGCGGTGCCGATCGCGACCGCCGCGGTGCCCATCATCGCGTGGTGCAGCTTGCCCATCGACAGGGCGCGCACCAGCAGGTCGATCTCCGATGCGGCGACCGGCCGGCCGCTGGACGCGGTGTAGGCGCGCGGCGGCGCGACGAAGGCGATTTTGGGCGTGTGCTGGCGCGCCGCGGCCTCGCCGAGCTCGCGGATCAGGCCCATGCGCAGCGCGCCATGGGCGCGCAGGGTCTCGAAGCGGGCCAGCGCCGCGGCGTCGCCATTGATCTCGTCCTGCAGCTCGGTGCCTAGGTAGCCGAGGTCGGCGGCGTTCAGGAAGATGGTCGGGATGCCCGCGTTGATCAGGGTCGCGGGGAAGCGGCCGAGGCCCGGCACCTCCAGCTCGTCGAGCACCCGGCCGGTCGGGAACATCGCGCCGCCGCCGCCCTCCCCGCCCTCGTCGGCCGGGTCCAGGAACTCCAGCTGCACCTCGGCGGCCGGGAAGGTGACGCCGTCCAGCTCGAAGCCGCCGCTCTCCTGCACCTGGCCGGCGACGATGGGCACGCGCGCAACGATGGTCTTGCCGATATTGGCCTGCCAGATGCGCAGGCTCACGAGCCCGTCGCCGGCCGGCAGGCGGGCCGGATCGACCAGGCCCAGCGCGATCGCGGCCGGGCCGACCGCGGCCGAGAGGTTGCCGCAGTTGCCCGACCAGTCGACCAGCGGCCGGTCGATCGCCACCTGGCCGAACAGATAGTCGATGTCATGGCCGGGCCGGGTCGAGGCCGACAGGATCACCGCCTTCGAGGTGGACGAGCTGGCGGCGCCCATGCCGTCGATCTGCTTACCATAGGGATCGGGGCTGCCGAGCGCGCGCAGCAGCAGCGCATCGCGCGCCGCGCCGGGCCGGCGCGCGGCCTCGGGCAGCTGGTCGAGCTGGAAGAACAGGCCCTTGCTGGTGCCGCCGCGCATGTACAGCGCGGGAATGCGGATCTGGGGCGGGAAGAAGGAGGAAGGGCTCATGCAGTCTCGTGATTCTCGGCGAGCAGAAAGTCCTGGGCGAAGCGCTGCAGCACGCCGCCGGCCTCGTAGATCGAAAGCTCCTCGGCGGTATCCAGCCGGCAGCACAGCGGCGTCTCCAGGACCTCGCCGCCGCGGCGGGTGATGCGCAGGCGCAGCTCGGCGCGCGGTGCGCGTGCGCCGAGCACGTCGTAGGTCTCGCTGCCGTCCAGGTCCAGGCTCAGCCGGTTCGTGCCGGGCGGGAACTCCAGCGGCAGCACGCCCATGCCGATCAGGTTGCTGCGGTGGATGCGCTCGAAGCCCTCGGCCACCACCACCTCGACCCCGGCCAGGCGCACGCCCTTGGCGGCCCAGTCGCGCGAGCTGCCCTGGCCGTAGTCGGCGCCGGCAATGATGATCAGCGGCTGGCGGCGCTCCAGATAGGTCTCGATCGCCTCCCACATGCGCATGACCCGACCCTCGGGTTCGAGCCGCGCCAGCGAGCCGGCGCGCACCCGGCCCTGCGCATCGCGCACCATCTCGTTCTTCAGGGTCGGGTTCGCGAAGGTGGCACGCAGCGCGGTCAGGTGGTCGCCGCGATGCGTCGCGTAGGAGTTGAAGTCCTCCTCCGGCAGGCCCATCTTGGCCAGGTATTCGCCGGCGGCCGAGTCGGCCAGGATCGCGTTGGACGGCGACAGATGGTCGGTCGTGATGTTGTCCGGCAGCAGGGCCAGCGCGCGCAGGCCGCGCAGGCCGCGCGGGCTGGCCGCCAGCGCGCCGACGCCCTCGCGGTCCCAGTAGGGCGGGCGGCGGATATAGGTGGAGCGCGGCCGCCAGTCGTACTGCGGGCTCACCGCGGCGCCGGCCGGCCGCAGCGCGAACATCGGCTCGTAGACCTGGCCGAACATCTCGGGCCGCACCGCGCGCTCGACGATCGCATCGATCTCCGCATCGCTGGGCCAGAGATCGGCCAGGCGGATCTCGCGGCCGTCGACCACGCCCAGCACCTCGCGCTCGATGTCGAAGCGGATCGTGCCGGCCAGCGCATAGGCCACCACCAGCGGCGGCGAGGCCAGGAAGGCCTGCTTCGCCTGCGGATGGATGCGGCCGTCGAAGTTGCGGTTGCCCGACAGCACCGCGGTGGCATAGAGATCGCGCGCGATGATCTCGCGCTGGATCGCCGGGTCCAGCGCGCCGGACATGCCGTTGCAGGTGGTGCAGGCGAAGGCGACGATGCCGAAGCCCAACTGCTCCAGCTCCGTCAGCAGGCCGGCCTCGCGCAGGTACAGCTCCACCGTCTTCGAGCCCGGCGCCAGCGAGCTCTTGACCCAGGGCTTGCGCTTCAGGCCCAGCGCATTGGCCTTGCGCGCCAGCAGGCCGGCGGCGATCACATTGCGCGGGTTGCTGGTGTTGGTGCAGCTGGTGATCGCGGCGATGATCACCGCGCCGTCCGGCATCGTGCCGGCCTCGGCCGGCGGCATGGCCCAGGGCGCGGCGATGCCCTTGGCCGCCAGCTCCGCGGTCGCGACCCGCGCATGCGGGTTCGAGGGGCCGGCCAGGTTGCGCGTGATGCTGCCGAGGTCGAAGCTGAGACGGCGCTCGTACACGGCGTCTTGCAGCTGAGCGGCCCACAGGCCGGCCTGCTTCGCATAGGTCTCGACCAGGCGCAGCTGGGCCGGGCTGCGGCCGGTCAGGCGCAGATAGGCCAGGGTCTGCTCGTCGATGGCGAACAGCGCCGCGGTGGCGCCGTACTCGGGCGCCATGTTCGAGATGGTCGCGCGGTCGCCCAGGGTCAGGCCGGCCACGCCCTCGCCGCAGAACTCCAGATAGGCGCCCACCACCTTGGCCTGGCGCAGGAACTCGGTCAGCGCCAGCACGATGTCGGTCGCGGTGATGCCGGGCCGGCGCGCGCCGCGCAGCTCGACGCCGACGATCTCCGGCAGCCGCATCCAGGAGGCGCGGCCCAGCATCACGTTCTCGGCCTCCAGCCCGCCGACACCCACCGCGATCACACCCAGCGCGTCGACATGCGGCGTGTGGCTGTCGGTGCCGACGCAGCTGTCGGGATAGGCCAGGCCCTGCTGGGCATGGATCACCGGGCTCATCCGCTCCAGATTGATCTGATGCATGATGCCGTTGCCCGGCGGGATCACGTCCACATTGCGAAAGGCCTGGCGCGTCCATTCGATGAAATGGAAGCGGTCCTCGTTGCGACGGTCCTCGATCGCGCGGTTCTTCGCGAAGGCCTCCGGCTCGAAGCCGCCGCATTCGACCGCCAGCGAATGGTCGACGATCAGTTGCACCGGCACCACCGGGTTGACGCGCGCCGGATCGCCGCCCGCCGCCGCGATCGCGTCGCGCAGGCCGGCCAGGTCGACCAGCGCGGTCTGGCCCAGGATGTCGTGGCAGACCACGCGCGCCGGATACCAGGGGAAGTCGCGCTCGCGCCGGCGCTCGATCAGCTGCAGCAGGCAGTCCTCCAGCAGCGCCGGCTCGCAGCGGCGCAGCAGGTTCTCGGCAAACAGGCGCGAGCTGTAGGGCAGCCCGGCCCAGGCACCGGGGCGCAGCTCCTCGACCGCCGCACGGGCGTCGAAGAAGTCCAGCTCGGTGCCCGGCAGGGGCTTGCGATGGCGGCGGTTCAAGGGAGGCTGGCTGGAAGCGGGCATCAGGGTCGGGCGGACAGGGGCACGAAGGGGCGGTCCTCGGGACCGGTGTACTGGGCGCTGGGGCGGATGATCTTGTTGTCCTCGCGCTGCTCCACCACATGGGCCGCCCAGCCGCTGGTGCGGGCGATGACGAACAGCGGGGTGAACATCGCGGTCGGCACGCCCATCATGTGATAACTGACGGCGCTGAACCAGTCCAGATTCGGAAACATCTTCTTGATGTCCCACATCACCCGCTCCAGGCGCTCGGCGATGTCGAACATCTTCATCGTGCCGGCCTCGCGGGACAGCTGGCGCGCCACCTTCTTGATCACCTCGTTGCGCGGATCGCTGACGGTGTAGACCGGGTGGCCGAAGCCGATCACCACCTCCTTAGCTTCGACGCGGCGGCGGATGTCGGCCTCGGCCTGCTCGGGCGAGTCGTAGCGCTTCTGCACCTCGAAGGCCACCTCGTTGGCGCCGCCATGCTTGGGGCCGCGCAGCGCGCCGATGGCGCCGGCTACCGAGGAGTACATATCGCTGCCGGTGCCGGCAATCACCCGCGCGGTGAAGGTCGAGGCATTGAACTCATGCTCGGCGTAGAGGATCAGCGAGGTGTGCATCGCCCGCTCCCAGCCCGGCTCGGGCTTGCGGCCATGCAGCAGGTGCAGGAAATGCGCGCCGATCGAGTCGTCGTCGGTCTCGACCTCGATGCGCCGCCCCTGCCCGGCCCAGTGGTACCAGTACAGCAGCATCGAGCCGAGCGAGGCCATCAGCCGGTCGGCGATGTCGCGCGCGCCGGGCAGGTTGTGGTCGTCCTTCTCCGGCAGCACGCAGCCCAGGGCCGAGACGCCGGTGCGCATCACGTCCATCGGGTGCGCGCCGGCGGGCAGCTTCTCCAGCGCCTCCTTGACGCTGGCCGGCAGGCCGCGCAGCGCCTTCAGCCGCGCCTTGTAGGCGCGCAGCTCGGCGGCGTTGGGCAGCTTGCCATGCACCAGCAGATGCGCGACCTCCTCGAACTCGCAGGCCTCGGCCAGGTCCAGGATGTCGTAGCCGCGGTAGTGCAGGTCGTTGCCGCTGCGGCCGACGGTGCACAGCGCGGTGCTGCCGGCGGTGACGCCGGACAGGGCCACGGACTTCTTCGGCTTGAAGCCTGCGGGGGCGGCCAGGGTGTCGCTCATCGGGGTTCTCCTCCTTGGAATTCAGGGTGCCGCATCGTTCAGCGCGGCCGGGGTCAGGCCTTGCCCAACCCCGCGCGGCTGCAGCGGGCAGGGGCGCCCCTGCTCGTCCACCGCCACCATCTCGAAGCTGGCGCGCAACACCTCCTGCGGCTGGGTGCCGGGCGCCGCGTCCAGCGCGGCCCGCACGTCCACCGTCATCGAGCTGCGGCCCAGCCGCACCACCCGCGCATGCAGGTGCAGCAGCGCGCCGACGCCGACCGGCGCCAGGAACTCGACGCCGCGCGCCGCCGCCATCACCACCGCCTGACGGCTGAACTGCGCCGCGGCCAGATAGGCGGTGCGGCCCAGCAGGGCCAGCGCCTCGGGGCCGAACAGGGTGCCGTAATGGTTGGCCTGGCGCGGCAGCACCAGCTCGGTCCGGCTCAGTTCGTTCGGTGGGGTGGCCGCCAGGGCCTTGATCCAGTCCATCGTGGCATGGGATAGTCGCGCTGTTCGCAATCTTTGCAGCCAACACCCGGAAGTTCAATGACTGAATTAGCCATGAATTGCGAAGCAGATCCCATCAATTTGCAATGTTTGCGAAGCCATGCGTAAGACCTTTCTGGGTGTCAAGCTGAAGACCCTGCGCGAGCAGCGCGGCCTGACCCAGGCCGCGCTGGCCCAGGCGCTGAAGCTCTCGCCCAGCTATGTGAACCAGCTGGAGAACAACGAGCGGCCGCTCAGCGTCGCGGTGCTGCTGCGCCTGCAGTCGGCGCTGGGCGTGGACCTGCAGTTCTTCTCGGAGGACGACGAGGCGCGGCTGTTCGCGCAGCTGCACGAGATCGTGGCCGAGACCGCCCTGCCCGCCGCCCCCGAGGCTCGCGTGCCGGACGCCGAGCTGCGCACCCTGGTGCAGCAGATGCCGGCCCTGAGCCAGCTGCTGCTGCGCCTGCATGGCCGCGCCCGCGGCGCCGAGCAGCGCCTGGCCAGCCTGGGCCTGGGTGAGCGCGACGGCGACGCGGGCAGCGCCGCCAGCCTGGGGCCGCATGAGGAGGTGCGCGACTTCTTCTATGCCCAGCACAACCATATCGACACGCTGGACCGCGCCGCCGAGGCGCTGTCGGCGCGCCTGGGCGCGGCCGACCATGCGCAAGACCTGACCCGCCGGCTGGAGGCCCATCTGCTGGCCGCACACCGCATCCAGGTCCAGCAGCTGCCCGAGGAGCGGCTGCGCCGCTTCGAGCCGGCACAGCGCCTCCTGCTGCTGTCCGACGCGCTGACGCCGGGCCAGGCCGCCTTCCAGCTGGCGACACAGCTGGCCTATCTGGAGGCCGGCGCGGAGATCGCGCGCCTGGTCGGCACGGCACCCTTCAGCGCCGAGGCCGCGTCGCTGGCCCGCATCGGCCTGGCCAGCTATTTCGCCGGCGCCCTGCTGCTGCCCTACGGCCGCTTCCTCGCCGCGGCGCAGGAGTTGCGCTACGACATCGCGCTCCTGGCCAAGCGCTTCGGCGTCAGCTTCGAGACGGTGTGCCACCGCCTGTCCACCCTGCAGCGCCGCGAGGCGCGCGGCCTGCCCTTCTTCTTCGTGCGGGTGGACCGCGCCGGCAATATCTCCAAGCGCCAGTCCGCCACCGATTTCCATTTCTCGCGCAGCGGTGGCACCTGCCCGCTGTGGAATGTCTACGAGGCCTTTGCCCAGCCCGGCCGGGTGCTGACCCAGGTGGCGCGCATGCCGGACGGCCGCAGCTATCTGTGGATCGCCCATTGCGAGCTGCGCCCCACCGGCGGCTATGGCGCGCCGGCGCGCGAGTTCGCGATCGGCCTGGGCTGCGACCTGCGCCATGCCGAGCAGCTGGTCTATGCCAAGGGACTGGACCTGGCCAGCCCGGACAGCGCGACGCCGATCGGCCCCGGATGCAAGCTCTGCGAGCGCGAGGGCTGCGCCCAGCGCGCCTTCCCGCCACTGGGCAAGCAGCTGAGCATCGACGAGAACGAACGCTCGGCCGAGCCCTATCTGGCACGCTGAGTGGCCCAGGCCGGCGGCGTTTCATGCCGCCCGAGCTGCAGCCTGTCGGTGAAGGCGCCCGGCCCTCGGTCGCCGCCGGCACAATCGCCCGGATCGATCCATCCACAGGGCCGCCAGATGACCGAGACCTTGAACCCCACCTTCGCGCCGCGCGGCGTGCGCGGCTGGCTGCTGCTGCTGTGCCTGATGTTTGTCCTGATCGGCCCGCTGCTGAGCCTCGGGCTGATGTGGCACAGCTATCAAGAGCTGGCCCCTATTGCCGCTTCGGCCGCTTCGGCTGGCTCGCGGATCGCGCTGTGGCTGGCGCTGGCCCTGATGGCCGGCGCCATCGCCTACGGCATCCATGCCGGCCTGGCACTGTGGCGCCTGCGTCCCGGCGCGGTGCGCACCGCCAAGCGCGCGCTGCTGCTCGGGCTGGCGGCCGACATCGTGCTGACCCTGCTGGAGGTGCTGGCCGCAGGCCCGGTCGCGGGTCGGCTGCTGCCGCGCCTGGAGATCGCGCTGCTCCCGAGCCTGCTCTTCTTCACCCTCGCCTACGCCTACCTGAACCGCTCGCGGCGCGTGCAGGCAACCTACGCCGACGCCGACCTCTGATGACGACAACATCGACCCTGCAGTACCGCCCCGCCCAGTCGGCCGACATCCCGCGCTGCATCGAGATCCGCGGCCGCACGCGCGAGAACGCGATCAGCGCCGCGCAACTGGCCGAGCTGGGCATCACCGCCCAGACCTGGGGCGCCGCGGTCGCGGCCGGCGAAACCCTGGGCTTCGTCTGCAGCGACGGCGCGTCCGGCATCGTCGGCTATTGCTACGGCGATGCGGCCAGCGGCGAGGTGCTGGTGCTGGCCCTGCTGCCCACGCATGAAGACCGCGGCATCGGCCGCGAACTGTTGCAGCGGGTCATGATTGCCCTGCGCGAGCGGGGTCACCGGCGCCTGTTCCTCGGCTGCTCGGACGACCCGACCTCGCGCTCGCATGGCTTCTATCGCCACCTGGGCTGGCGCCCGACCGGCGCGCGCGATGCGCTGGGCGATGAGGAGCTGGAGTTTCTCTTTCCCGATCGTTGACGTGAGCAAGGCCAAGCTAGATCGACATTCATTCGGCAAGGCCTCGTTCTCGCACTGCGCCGCCCGGCAAGTGCAGACCCGGCCCCGCCAGCCGCCGGACTCCGATGCGGAGGTCGCCCGCCAACTGGCAGGGCCGGGTCTGCAAGTACCGATGCGGTCTGCGAAGAAGAGGTCTTGCGGGACCTCCGGCCCGCAACGCTCAGCGAACTCCGCGCAGCTCGGCTCGCGTGAAATGTTCTGAATGCCGAGTCAGCCTAGCGCTGCACTGTGTAGCGCGTGTCGTAAAAACGCCCCGCACCATCCTGCGCGCGCAGCCACAGCTCCTGGCCCAGGGCGCCGGCGGCGGCGCCGATTTGCGGCAGGCTCAGGGTGCTGGCGCTCACGCCATAGGCCGGCGTGAAGTCGCGCTGCACCACGCTGGCGCCGCTGTTGCGGATCACGACCCGCACCCGCATCAGGCGCAGGTCCGGATTGGACTTGGCCCAGGCGCTCCAGTTCAGGTTCAGGCCGGCGGCGAGGCCGGCCGCGGTCAGCGGCGCGCTGCCGCTGATGCCGTCCAGCGCCGGATAGCGCGGCTGGGGCGGCACGCTGGCCGGTAGCTCGGCGCGCAGCCAGGCCACGCGGCTTTCGGCCGCGGTGGCGCCGCTCGGGGTGTAGGAGGCCAGGTACTTGGCATTGCGCAGGGTGTCGGCACCGCCCAGCCAGCCGACGGTGGCGGGCTGCAGCAGCTGGTCGGACAGCGCACCGGTCGGCTCGACCGAGCTGGCGCCCGAGGTCGGGCTGATGCACAGCCAGCGCTGCGCGCAATAGGCCAGCGGGATGCTGAAGCCGCCGGGCGTCTGCACCGTGGCCTTGTCCAGCAGCGCGGTGCCGGCGCCGTTCTGCGCCTGCAGCAGCAGCTGCACGCCGGCGCCCGGGTTGCCGGCCGGCAGGCCGCTGCTGAGCGCGCCGCTGCTCTCCAGCGCCAGCCAGGCGACGGGGTGCACACTGAACTCCAGCTTCTTGCCATTGCCGATGAAGCTCCACTTGGGCGTGCCGGTGGTGGCGCTCTTGTTGAAGCTCAGCGCATCGGTGAACAGGTCGACCAGCGCGCCGCTGCTGTCGCTGATCGGCGCGGACACCAGCACGCGACTGCAATTGCCGGCCGTCACCACCTCGTCGGCGCAGCCGGTCACCAGGAAGCGGCCAAACTGCCAGTTCTTGGTCGCGTAGCCGGCCAGCAGCGCGGCCAGCTCGCTGCCGCTGCGGCCGTTGTGCTTGTCGTAGGCCGAGAGATGCGGCGAGGCCGCCAGCGCCGCCGCGTTCGCGCCCTGCGCGATCAGCTTGTTCAGCGCCGCGCCCAGCTCGTCGAGCTGGCCCAGATTGGGCAGCACGCCGGTGGCGCTGGTGGTGGCCTTCAGGGTCGAGCTGATCGCGTTGGCCGGGGTCGCGCCAGTGGTCTTGGCCAGTTCGGTCTTGGCGGTGGGCAGGTCGACCAGCACCTCGCCGGCCTGGCTGGCCAGCAGCTTGTTGGCCAGTTGCAGCTGCTCGACGCCCTGCGCGTTCTTCGCCAGGCCGACGCGCAGGCTTTCCAGCAGCACGTCGTGGCTGCCCTTGTTGGCCGCGAACGTGGGGTCGGCCAGCAGGTCCAGCTTGGTCGGGTCGCTGATCTTCAGGTCGGTCAGCTGGGTCTTGATCAGGGTCTTCAGGAAATCGGCGGCCACCACCGTCTGGCTCAGGCTGGCCAGCGCCGTGGCGCTCTCGCTGCCCTTGGCGAACAGCGGCGCCGGATCGGCGCCCAGCGCCAGCGCCACCGCGGCCTGCGTCAGCGGCGTCACATGGGCCACCATCGCGGCCGCGGCCGTGCCCTGCACGCTGGAATGCAGCAGCTGCGGGGCGCCAGCGGCGTCCATGCCACGCGCCTGCACCAAGAGCGGCATCGTGAAGCTCTTGCTGCTCAGCTTCAGGCTGTAGCTGCCCTCGACCGGATGGGCGCTCGTGCTGCCCAGGGCCTGGCCCTTGGCATCGATCACGCTGATCGCGGCACCACCCAACGGCGCACCGACCGCGGCCACGCCGCTGAGCGTGGACTCGACCTCGATGGGCGTCGTGCCGCCGTCGTTCTTGTCGCCGCCCCCACCGCCGCCGCAGGCGGCCAGGACGAGGGCGGACGACAGGACGGGAAACAGCAGCGCGGGGCGGAACGACATGGGCGTAGGTACGGGACGATGAATGCCGCCCAGTATGGCCAGCCGCGCCGCGCCGAAAGCGCGCATCAGGGCCGGAAAGCCGGCCCTACTCCGCCCGCGCCGGCTTGCGCGCCTACTTGCCGATGTTGACCCAGGCGATCTCGAACCAGTTGTCGGCGCGGTGCACCACACTGACATTGCTGCGCGCGGCCCAGGGGATCATCTGGCGGTGCAGCGGGATGATGTTGACCTGCTCCTTGACCTCGGTCAGCGCCGCCTTGATCAGCTGCTCGCGCTTGTTTGGATCGGCCTCAATGCTGCTCTGCGCGGCCAGGCCATCGAACTTGTCGTTCTTGAAGTTGCCGTAGTTGTAGAAGCCCACGCCCTTCTCGGCGCGGTTGCGCAGCACCGGCGTCATCATGGTCTCGGCGTCGGTGATCGCGCCGCCCCAGCCGTACAGGTACATGCTGGTGTCGAGCTTCTCGACCTTGGGGAAGAAGGTCGCCCGTGGCATCGCGTTGACCTTGACCTTGACCTTCAGCTGCGCCCACATCGTGGCCAGCGCCAGGCAGATCTCCTCGTCGTTGATGTAGCGGTTGTTCGGACAATCCAGGGTCACCTCGAAGCCATCGGCATAGCCGGCGTCCGCCATCAGCTTGCGCGCGGCCGCGACGTCGAAAGGATAGCGGCGCTCAATGATCGGGTCGTTGTAGGAGCCTAGCGGCGAGGGCGTCAGACCACCAGTGGGTACAGACAGGCCATTCATCAGCTTGGTGCGCATGGTCTCGACATCGATCGCCTGGTACAGGGCTCGGCGCACGCGCTGGTCCTTGAACGGGTTCTTGTCACCGGCCACATTGCCGTACAGCAGCTTGTCGCGCGCCTGGTCCATGCCGACCATCACCAGCCGGTTCTCCGGCCCCTCGATCACCTTGACGCCCTGCGTGTTGCGCAGGCGCGGCACGTCGCGCGGCGCCGGGTCGAGCACGAAGTCGATCTCGCCCGAGACCAGCGCGGCCAGGCGGGTCGCGTCGTTGCTGATCGGCGTGAACACGATCTCCTGCACATTGCCCTCGAACTTGCCCCACCAGTTCGGGTTGCGCTTGTAGGTGGTCTTGATACCCGGTTGGCGCGAAACCAGCATGTAGGGGCCGGTGCCGTTGGCGTTGAAGGAGGCATGGCTTTCCTCCTTGTTCTTGAAGTCCAGCGGCTTGGTCACCTTGTGCTTCTCGCTCCAGCTCTTGCTCATGATCCACAGCGGCACGGCGATATGCTGCAGGAAGATCGGGTTAGGCGCGCTGAGCTGGAACTCGACAGTCAGGTCATCGATCTTGCGCGGCTTGCCAACCGCATTGGCATAGGTGCCGATCTGCGAGGTGGGTTGCGCACCGCGCTCGATCGAATAGATCACATCGTCGGCGGTGAAAGGCGAGCCATCATGGAACTTGACACCAGGGCGCAGCTTGAAACGCCAGGTCAGCGGGCTGGTCTGCTCCCAACTAGTGGCAAGCGCCGGCACGAGCCCCAACTGCTTGTCACGGGCGACCAGCCCTTCGTAAACCTGGCCGTTGACCATATTGGTCATGCTCTCGTTCTGCGAGTGCGGGTCCATGGTCTGCGGGTCGCCCTGGCTGGCCCAGCGCAGGGTCTGGGCCTGCGCGGCGCAGGCGGCGGCGATCAGGCCGATCGCAAACAGGCAGAAACGGGACGGCAGCATCGTCTTCATCATCGGGACTCCCCTGCAGCGCAGGCGCTGATCAATGTGGCGCGAGTGTAGGAAGCCGCTTCCCGCCGCGGGGGCGGGGATTCACCTGATGGGGCTTGTACCGAGCCGCAGGCCGGGCCGCCGCTTTTTATGCGTGGCGCATCCAGACCTCATCGAGATGGGTAAAACCCCAGTCCCGCGCCGACTCGCGACCGACGATCTTGTCATTGCTGGCGGGCAGCGCCAGGTCCAGCATCTGCACCGGCACCGGCAGCTTGGACTTGGTGGAATAGAACACCCTGACCACCGGGGTTACCAAGCTGCTGGCGTTCTGCTCTACCACCACCGCCAGCCGGCCCGAGGCCAGCTTCACCAGGGTGCCGACCGGGAAGATGCCGATGCTGCGGACGAAGGCCTGGAACACCTGCGGATCGAAATGGCCCTGCCATTGCGCCATGCGCTGGATCGAGCCGGCCGGATCCCAGGCCGCCTTGTAGGGCCGGTTCGAGGTGATCGCGTCATAGACATCGCAGACCGCCCCCATGCGCGCCAGCAGCGAGATCTGCTCGCCCTGCAGCCGCTCGGGATAGCCGCTGCCGTCCATCTTCTCGTGGTGATGCAGGCAGACGTCCAGCGCCGAGAGTGGCACCAGGCCACCCTCCCTCAGCGCCTCGAAGCCGCGCACCGGGTGCGAGCGCATCACCGCGAACTCGGCATCATCCAGCGCGCCGGGCTTGTTCAGCACCTCCAGCGGCATCATCATCTTGCCGACATCGTGCAGCAGCCCGGCCAGGCCGGCCTCGCGCGTCTCAGCCTCGTCCAGGCCCAGCTGGCGCGCCAGCGCGACCATCAGTGCGCAGACCGCCACCGAATGCATATAGGTGTAGTCGTCCTTGGTCTTGAGCCGCGCCAGGCTGACCAGGGCCGAGGGGTTGCGCGCCACGGACTGCGCCACCTCATGCACCAGCGGCAGGCATTGCTCGGCGTCGATCGCGCGGCCCAGCCGCGCCTCGCCGAACAGATGCATCACCGCCTGGCGCGAGCGGTTCACCAGCTGCGCCGCGCGCGCCAGCTCGTCGCCGAAGGCGACGCGCGCCGGGCCCACCTCCGGCGCCGGTATCGGTGGCGCGGCCGCGACGGCAGGCGCCGGAGCGGCCGGCGCTGAAGCAGCCACCACATCCGCGCCCCGGGCGGTGTCGATCCAGACCGCCGGCACGCCGCAGGACAGCAGCGCGGCCAGGTCGGCCGGATCGTCCAGCACGAAGCGGGTCTTCCAGAAGGGATGGGACAGCCATGAACCTTCCAGCGACTGGAGGTACATGCCGAGCTTCAGGTCCCGGGTCTGGATTTTCTTGAGCATGGGCGCGGCTGCATTGCCTGGGCGATCTGCGGCAAGTATGCGGTGGCACGCGCGGGCCGATCAACCGTAAAGGGCGCAAAAAAGCCGCCCGCAGGCGGCTTTCGCGTCTTTTGTGCGCAGCGCGCTCAGCGCAGGCGCGATTGGGGCACGGTCTTGACCTCGCCGGGCAGCGCGGCCAGATAGCCCGCCATCGCCTTCAGCTCGGCATGGCTGAACTGCTTGACCTGGCCGGCCATGATCGCGTTGCTACGACCGACCACCGCATTGCCCTCGGTCTGGTAGGACTTCAGCGCCGCATAGAGATAGTCGGCATGCTGGCCGGCGATCTTCGGGTAGGCGCCGTCGATCGGCTTGTTGAAGTTGGCGCCATGGCAGGACGCGCAGGCGCCCTTGTTCAGCAGCTCGGTCACCTGGCTCGACGCGGGCACCGCGGCCTCGGGCACGGCGGTGGCGCTCTTGCCGCCATGCTGCTCGTAATAGGCCGAGATGTCGGCGATGTCCTGCTCGGTGAGGCTCAGCGCGATGCCGCGCATCGTCGGGTGCTTGCGCTCGCCCTTGGCATAGGCATTCAGCGAGGCGGCGATGTACTTGGCGTTCTGGCCCGAGATCATCGGCACGCGGTGCACCTCCGGGAAGCTCGACTGGTAGCCGGGGATGCCATGGCAACCGATGCACATCGCGACCTTCTTCTGTCCGGCGGCCACATCCTGGGCCTGCGCCGACATGAGGACACCCGGCATGGCGGAAAGAGCTAGCGAGATCTTCAGCAGAAGTTTTTTCATGGTCCCCAGGAACAAATGTTGTACTACGGGTCAGAAACAGATGCCGGCGCGCATTATATGGGCCGACCTTTGCGCGCCGGGGCGAGCCCTATACTGGTTCGCAGCCGCTCCACAACACCTTTCGTCAACAAAATAGACATGAAGTTTCAAGGCTCCGAGCAGTACGTCGCCACCGCCGATCTGATGCTGGCGGTCAATGCCGCCATCACCTTGAAGCGCCCCCTGCTGGTCAAGGGCGAACCCGGCACCGGCAAGACCATGCTGGCCGAGGAAGTCGCGCAATCGCTGGGTCTGACGCTGCTGCAGTGGCATGTGAAGAGCACCACCAAGGCCCAGCAGGGCCTGTACGAATACGACGCGGTGAGCCGGCTGCGCGACTCACAGCTCGGCGAGGAAAAGGTCAGGGACATCCACAACTACATCGTCAAGGGCGTGCTGTGGCAGGCCTTCGAGGCGGACACCCCGGTGGCTTTGCTGATTGACGAGATCGACAAGGCGGACATCGAATTCCCGAACGACCTGTTGCGCGAGCTCGACCGCATGGAGTTCTACTGCTACGAGACGCGCCAGCTGATCAAGGCCAAGCACCGCCCGCTGGTCTTCATCACCTCCAACAACGAGAAGGAACTGCCGGACGCCTTCCTGCGCCGCTGCTTCTTCCACTTCATCAAGTTCCCCGACGCGGCCACGATGCAGCAGATCGTCGACGTGCATTTCCCGGGCCTGAAGAAGGAGCTGCTGGCCGCCGCGCTGAAGACCTTCTTCGACGTGCGCAACCTGCCCGGGCTGAAGAAGAAGCCCTCGACCAGCGAGCTGCTGGACTGGCTGAAGCTGCTGCTGGCCGAGGACATCCCGGTCGAGGCCCTGCACAGCGGCGACGACAAGGTGGCGGTCCCGCCGCTGGTCGGCGCCCTGCTGAAGAACGAACAAGACCTGACCCTGTTCGAGAAGCTGGTGTTCATGCAAAGCCGCAACCGATGAGCGGCGGCCCCACCTACAGGCAGGGACTGGCCGATGCGCTCGGCTTCGTGCTGGGCGCGCTGGCCGGCTGGCAGCTCGGGAGCTGGCTCGGCTTCGACTTCATCGGCTCGACGCAGTGGCAGACGCCGCAGCTGATCGGGCTGCTCTTCATCCTCGCCGGCTGCGGCCTCGGTCGCTGGCTGGCGCGCAAGATCATCCTGCGATGAACGCTCCTCTGTGCAAGCCCCTCACCCTGACCGGCCGGCATGTGCGGCTGGAGCCGCTGGCACCCGAGCATGAGGCCGGCCTGCAGGACGCCGTGCGCGACGGCGAGCTCTGGCGGCTCTGGTACACCTCGGTGCCGACACCCGAGGGCATGGCCGCCGAGATCCGCCGCCGTCTGGACCTGCAGGACAAGGCCAGCATGCTGCCCTTCACCGTCTTCGACGCGGAAGGCCGGATCGCCGGCATGACGACCTATATGAACATCGACAACGCGAACCGCCGCGTCGAGATCGGTTCCACCTGGTATGCCGCACGGGTGCAGCGCAGCCCGCTCAATACCGAGTGCAAGCTGCTGCTGCTGCAGCATGCCTTCGAAGCGCTCGACTGCATCGCGGTCGAGTTCCGCACCCACCGCTTCAACCAGGCCAGCCGACGCGCGATCGAGCGCCTGGGCGCGCAGCTCGACGGCATGCTGCGCGCGCATCTGCGCATGCCCGACGGCACCCTGCGCGACACCGCCGTCTACAGCATCACCGCCGCCGAATGGCCCACCGTCAAGAACCATCTCTCATGGCAACTCGCAAAACCTCGTTGAAAAAACCCGGCAACAAAACCTTCGACGTCGACGCCCTCTGGCAGATCGAGCGCCTGGGCGCGCCCAGCCTGTCGCCCGACGGCGCCCAGGCCGTGGCCTCGCTGACGCGCTACTCGATGGAGACAAACAAGAGCCAGACCCAGCTCTGGCTGCTCTCCACCCTGGGCGGCGCGCCGCGCGCGCTAACCAGCGCCGGTGACAAGGACGGCGGGCCGCAATGGAGCCCCAAGGGCGACCGGATCGCCTTCGTCGCGCGCCGCGAGCAGGAGGGCGCGAAGGACGAGGAGGCCCAGCTCTACCTGATCGCGCCGGACGGCGGCGAGGCTCGCCGCGCCGCCACCGTGGCCACCGGCATCGAGGCCTTCAAATGGTTCCCGGACGGCCGCCGCATCGCCTTCATCTCCTGGGTCTGGCCCGGGCTGAAGGGCGCGCCCGCGCAGGCCAAGGCGCTGAAGGAATTCAAGGAGCGCAAGGAAAGCGGCTATGTCACCGACCAGGCCGTCTACCGCTACTGGGACCACCATATCCCGATGGGCCGCGTCGCGCACCTGCATGTGCTGGACACCGCGACCGGCAAGGTCAGCGACCTGTTCGAGGGCAGCGATTACGAGCTGACCCGCGCCGAGCCGGATGCGAACTGCTTCGACATCTCGCCCGACGGCAAGCGCATCGTGTTCGCCTTCGACCCCCAGCCCGAGAAGAAGCTGGACCATTGCTACGCGCTGGCCGAGATCGAGGTCCGCAGCGCCAAGATCCAGGTGCTGCTGCAGGACAAGGCCTGGGACTTCCAGGCCCCGCGCTACAGCCATGCCGGCGCGCACCTGGCCTTCCTGGCCAGCAACCAGGGCAAGAAGCACACGATGCCGGCCCAGCTGGCGGTGCTGGACCAGCAGGGCCATTGGGCCGTGCTGTCGGAGCAATGGGACCATGAGGTCGCCGCCCCGCTGCAATGGGACGAGGATGATCTGGGGGTGCTGTTCTGCGCCGAGGAGCGCGGCCGCCGCCATCTCTGGCGCTTCGACGTCAAGACCTGCGAGGCCCATGTGCTGTTCGAGGGCGGCCATGCCACCGGCTTCGCGCTGGCGGCCGGCACCCTGGTCGTGCAGCATGACGGCGTGCAGCATCCACCGCGCCTGTCGGTGCTGGAGGCCGAGGGCCGCGCCGACGAGGGCGGCCGCGCGCGCCGCATCGAGAGCTTCAACGACAGCCTGCTGGCCGGCTACGCCTTCGGCCGCGACGAGCCCGTCACCTACCAGGGCGCGCTCGGCGACGACGTGCAGATGTGGCTGATCTACCCGCCCGGCTTCAACCCGAAGAAGAAGTATCCGATCCTGCACCTGATCCACGGCGGCCCGCACACCGCCTTCGGCGATGCCTGGCATTTCCGCTGGAACGCCCAGACCATGGCCGCGCAGGGCTATGTGGTGGCCTGCGTCAACTACCACGGCTCCTCGAGCTTCGGTTACGCCTTCCTGGACTCGATCACCCAGCGCTGGGGCGAGCTGGAGCTGCAGGACGTCGAGGCCGGCACCGACTGGCTGCTCAAAAACCCCTGGGCCGACAAGAAGCGCGTCTTCGCCACCGGCGGCAGCTACGGCGGCTATATGGTCGCGTGGATGAACGGCCATCTGAAACCCGGCCGCTACCAGGCCTATATCTGCCATGCCGGCTGCTTCGACTGGCAGGCAATGTTCGCCGACGACGCCTACACCTGGCATGCCAAGGAACTGGGCGCCTGGTACTGGGACGATCCGGCCAAGGTCGCCTCGCAGAGCCCGCATGCCTTCGCCAAGAACATGGCCACGCCGACCCTGGTGATCCATGGCGCGCTCGACTACCGCGTGCCGGATGCCCAGGGCCTGGCCTACTACAACACGCTGAAGGCCAAGGGCGTCGATGCCCGCCTGCTGTGGTTCCCCGACGAAAACCACTGGATCCTGAAGGCGCGCAACAGCAAGCTCTGGTACGGCGAGTTCTTCGACTGGCTCAAACGCCACGACCCGGCCGGCAAGCCCGTGGCCAAGGGCCGCAAGGCCGGCAAGGCCTGACAGGCCGCCTGCGCACGGTAGTGGCTGGCCCCGGAGGGCCAGCCGCCGCCAGCCCGAGCATCGGTCATCAGGATGCCGCGGAGTCCGGCGCCATAATTGGCTCGGTCCCCGTCATTGTTCTTCCATGCTGATCCAGTTCTTCTACACGCTGCGCGCCGCCAAGCTGCCGGTCTCGGTCAAGGAGTTCCTGACCCTGCTGGAAGCCCTGAAGCTGGGCGTGATCGGCGAGGATGGCGCCGCCAAGGTGGACGACTTCTATTTCCTCGCCCGCACCACCCTGGTCAAGGACGAAGCCCATTTCGACAAGTTCGACCGCGCCTTCGCCGCCTACTTCAAGGGCGTCGAGCTCTTGACCGCCGACCTGGCCAAGGAGCTGCCGCTGGAATGGCTGCGCCAGCATCTGGAGCTGGAGCTGACGCCGGAGCAGAAGGCCGCGATCGAAAAGATGGGCTGGGACGAGCTGATGCAGACGCTGAAACAGCGCCTGGAGGAGCAGAAGGAGCGCCACGAGGGCGGCAACCGCTGGATCGGCACCGGCGGCACCAGCCCCTTCGGCAACAGCGGCTACAACCCGCAGGGCGTGCGCATCGGCGGCGCGGGCCGCAACAAGAGTGCGGTCAAGGTCTGGGACCAGCGCGCCTACAAGGACTACGACGACAACCTCGAACTCGGCACCCGCAACATCAAGGTCGCGCTGCGCCGCCTGCGCCGCTTCGCGCGCGAGGGCTCCGAGCTCGAGCTGGACCTGGACGACACCATCCACAAGACCGCGGCCAACGCCGGCATGCTGGACATCCGCATGATCCCGGAGCGCCACAACAAGGTGAAGGTGCTGCTGCTGATGGATGTCGGCGGCACGATGGACGAGCATGTGCACCGCGTCGAGGAGCTGTTCTCCGCGGTCAAGAGCGAGTTCAAGCACCTGGAGTTCTATTACTTCCACAACTGCGTCTACGACTTCATGTGGAAGAACAACCGCCGCCGCTTCAGCGAGAAGTTCCCGACCTGGGACGTGATCCGCAAGTACAACAAGGACTACAAGCTGATCTTCGTCGGCGACGCGACGATGAGCCCCTACGAGATCCTGCAACCCGGCGGCAGCGTCGAATACAACAACGAGGAGGCTGGCGCCGAATGGCTGCAGCGCCTCACCCATGCCTTCCCGAAATACGCCTGGATCAATCCCGAGCCGCAGGGCGTCTGGCAGTACCGTCAGAGCATCTCGCTGGTCCAGCAGCTGATGCATCAGCGCATGTTCCCGCTCTCGCTCCAGGGGCTGGAGGGGGCGATGCGCCTGTTGAGCCAATGAGGCGGCCGACGGCCCTGCTCCTCCCCCTGCTGGCCGGCCTGCTGCTGTCGGGCTGCGCCAGCCTGGGCGGCCTGTTCGGCGAACGCCAGCCCGCCGAGGACAAGACCGGCACGAGCGCGCCGCAGCAGCCGCAGCAGCGCGTCGCCTATGAGCTGGAGATCGAGGCCCCCGAGACACTGCGCGCGCTGCTGCAGGAACATCTGGACCTGGCGCGCTTCCAGCGCGTCGGCGAGAACGAGGGGCTCAGCCGCGTCGAGCTTGACCGCCTGGCCGCCGGCGCGCCGGCGCAGGCGCGCACGCTGCTGGAGACCGAGGGTTACTTCAACGCCGAGATCAAGGTCGAGCGCAGCAGCGGCGAGGCCGAGCGGGTGCGGCTGCGCGTCACGCCGGGCCCGCGCGCGCAGGTCGCGCGCCTGGACCTGGGCTTCACCGGCGCGCTGCAGGAGCCGCAGCAGGCCGACGCGCTGCGCGTCGCCGAGGCGCTGCGCCTGCAGCTGCAGCATGGCTTCGCCCTGCAGCCCGGCAAGCCCTTTCGCCAGGCCGACTGGTCGGCCGCCAAGACCGAGACCCTGGCCCGCGCACGCGCCGGCGGCTACCCGCTGGCACGCTGGAGCCTGACCGCCGCGCGCGTGCAGGCCGAGAGCAACCAGGCCGAGCTGGAGCTGCTGCTGGACAGCGGCCCGCTGTTCCGCCTGGGCGAGCTGCAGATCGAGGGACTGAAGCACCATGACGAGGAAAGCATCCGCCGCGTCAGCGGCCTGACGCCGGGCCAGCCCTTCACCGAACGCGCGCTGCTGGACTTCCAGGAGCGCATCCTGAAGACCCAGCTGTTCGACGGCGCCACCGTCGACATCCAGCCCGAGGCCGACCAGGCCGAGGCCGCGCCGGTGCGCGTCGTGGTGCGCGAGGCGCCGCTGCAGCAGGCTACCACCGGCATCGGCTACGACACCGACAAGGGCCAGCGCGTCACGCTGGAATACCTGCACCGCCGCCCCTTCGGCCTGGAGCTGCGCAGCCTCAGCAAGCTCAACATCAGCCGCGAACTGCGCAGCGCCTCGCTGGAGCTGACCTCGCATCCGCAGACCGACATGCACCAGAACCTCGGTTCGCTGGGCGTGGAGCAGGACTTGCGCAACGGCGTCGATATCACCAGCCTGATCGGCCGCCTGGGCCGGCTGCGCGAGACCGCGCGCGACGAGCGCCTGGACTTCGTTGAGCTGCTGCGCTCGCACGAGCGCTTCAGCGACAACACCCGCCTGACCGCCGGCGCCGTCTCGATCAACACGAATCGCATCTGGCGCCGCGTCGACAGCCTGCTGCTGCCCACCGACGGCCGCACCGCCATCCTCGAGCTGGGCCTGGGCCGCGCCAGCAGCAGCAGCGACGAGAACGGCCTGTTCGGCCGCGTGCGCATGAAGCTGGGCTGGTACAAGCCGCTGGCCGACAACAAATGGTTCGCCAGCGCGCGGCTGGAGCTGGCCCAGCTGATCGTGCGCGATGCGGTGCGGGTGCCGGACCGGCTGCTGTTCCGCGCCGGCGGCGACGAATCGGTGCGCGGCTACGGTCCGCGCGACCTGGGCCCGCCCGGCGATGCCGGCGGCCGCACCCTGTTCACCGGCAGCCTTGAGCTGGCCCGACCGATCAGCGCCAAGCTGCCCGCCTTCTGGGGCGCCGCCTTCATCGACGCCGGCCAGGCCGCCGACCGCTGGGGCGGCCTGAAGCCCGCGATCGGCTGGGGCTTCGGCGCGCGCTGGCGCAGCCCGATCGGCCCGCTGCGCCTGGACCTGGCGCGCGGCCAGGAGACCGGCAAATGGCGCCTCCACTTCAGTGTGGGGATCGTGCTGTGACGGACAAGGCACCACCCGAGCAGAAGCCCGCATCGCCACGCCGGCGCCGGCTGCGCCGCTGGCTGGCCGGCAGCCTGGCCCTGCCAGCACTGGCGGCGCTGGGCGTGCTGGGCCTCTACTGGGGCAGTAGCACCGAGTCCGGCAGCATCTGGGCGCTGGAGCGCATCCCGGGCCTGAGCCTGGAGGCGCCGAGCGGCAATCTGCTGGGCGGATTCTCGGCGCGCCGCCTGAGCTTTCGCGCCGAGGGCTTCAGCCTGGAGCTGCAGGGCCTGCGCTGGCAGGGCCTGAGCCTGGCCTGGGACTCGTCGCCGGCCCTGTGGGGCCGGCTGCGCGTCAAGGAGCTGGCGGTCGACAAGGCCCTGCTCGACTGGAGCAGCAGCGACCAGCCGGCCTCCGGCCCGCCGCAAGACCTGACCCTGCCGCTGGCGCTCGAGCTGCCCAGCCTGGCCGTCGGCGAACTGATCGCCAAGCCGCTGAGCGCGACGCCGCTGCGCGGCCTGCAGGGCGGCGTCTGGCTGGGCGAGGACGGCGGCGCGCGCCACCGGGTCGAGCTGCGCCGGCTGGCCTGGGAGCGCCTGAACCTCGCCGGTCAGGCGACGCTGCAGACCCGCGGCGAGATGCGCGTCGCGGCGAAGCTGCAGCTGACCCAGGACGCGGCGACCGACGCCGCCCTGCCCGAGCTGCGCGGCTGGTCGGCCGAGGCCAGGCTGGACGGCCCGCTGGCCGGGCCGCGCCTGCTGGCCGAGGCCAGCCTGCCGGCGGCGCCGGAGCGCGCCGGCCAGCGCCTGAAGCTGGACGCCGGCCTGGCGCCCTTCGCGCCCTGGCCGCTGGCGCAGGCGCGCCTGACGACCGAGAACTTCGATCTGCAGGCCCTGGTCGCCAGCCTGCCCGCCACCGCGCTGAGCGGCAGCGCAAAGCTGGACGGCAGCGCCTGGGACCGCCCCGCGCGGCTGCAGGCCGAGCTCGCCAATGCCCGCGCCGGCCGCTGGGACCAGCAGCGCCTGCCGCTGCAGCGCCTGGACCTGGACCTGCAGCTGCGCCCGGACCGCCTGGCCGGACTGGCCGATCCCAAGGGCCTGGCCGAGCTGCAGGTGCAGCGCCTGGAACTGCTGCTGGGCAGCGTGCGCGAACCGGGCGGGCGCCTCAGCGCCTCCGGCAACGGCCTGAAGCTGCAGGCCCGGCTGGCCGCGCTGCGCAGCGCGGCGCTGGATGAGCGCCTGCCGAAGCTGGAGCTGGGCGGCGGCCTGGACCTAGTCGGCCGGCCGGCCGCGGGCGGCGCGCTGGCGCTGCAGCTCGAGACCCGGCTGGACGGCCGCTTCATGCCGGACGGCAAGACCGCCCGCCCGCTGGCGCTGCAGCTTTCGGCCCGCCACGAGGGTCAGGTCTTGCATCTGGAGCGGGCCGAGCTGCGCTCCGGCGCCTCGCAGCTGAACCTGCAGGGTCAGGTCGTGCCCGGCGGCACGGCGGGCTGGTCGGCGCGCTTCAGCGCCGCGGCCAGGGAATTCGATCCACGCCTGGTCTGGGCCGGGCCGCCGCGCTCCGCCTGGGCGCTGGGCCAGCACAGCCTGGACGCCAGCCTGAGCGGCGAGCTGCGCCAGGGCCGCGGCCCCTGGCCCGCGGGCCAGGCCGAGCTGAAGCTGGCGCCCAGCCTGCTGGCCGGCGTCGGCCTGAACGGCCAGCTGCTCTACCAGGCCGCCGCGGGCGCCGCGCCGCGCCTGACGGCCGAGCTGCAGGCGGGCGAGAACCGCTTGAAGCTGCAGGCCGAGGAACTGGGCGCCAAGCTGCCGCAGGGCCGGCTGGCGCTGGAGGCGCCGCGCCTGGCCGCGCTGACCCCGCTGCTGGCCGCGACGCTGCCGCCGGGCAGCAAGGAGCTGCAGCTGGGCGGCAGCGCCCAGGCCCAGCTGGAACTGGCGCTGGACGGCGAGGAGCTGCGCAGCAGCGGCAAGCTGAACGCACGCGCCCTGCAGCTGCGCGGCCTGCCGGGCCTGACGGCGCCGCTGAGCCTGGCCGAGGCCGATCTCGGCTGGCAGCTGGACAGCCGCCCCGAGGCGCCGCTGCGCGCCGAGGGCCGGCTGGAGCGCCTGGCCTATGGTCCCTCGCAGCTGAGCCAGGGTCTGCTGGACCTGCAGGGCAGCTGGGCCAGGCATCGCCTGAAGCTGGAGCTGCAGGGCCAGCTGCCGACGCCGGACTGGGCCGCGACGGTGGCCGACGGCCCCACGCTGGCCGGCAGCCTGCGCACCGCGCTGGCCGGCCAGCTGAACGAATCGCCCTGGCGCAGCCTGGTCAAGGGCCGCGCGCCGCTGGACTGGCGCGCCCAGCTGGAGCAGCTGCAGCTGCGCCCGCAAAAGCGCGGCCAACCCGACTGGCTGGCCGCGCGCGAGCTGGCGCTGCGCCTGAATCTGGGCAGCGGCGGCGAGCTGCTGGCGGCCGAGGCCGCGCCCGGCAAGCTGGAGCTGGCCGGCGCGACGATCGCCTGGCGCCAGCTGTCCTGGCAGGCGCCGCGCCTACTGGGCCGGCCGCCTCAGGTGCTGGCCGATGTCAGCCTGGAGCCGCTGAAGGTGGCACCGCTGCTGGCGCGCTGGCAGCCGGACTTCGGCTGGGGCGGCGAGCTGGTGGTGGGCGGCAGCGCCAAGATCCGCAGCGCGCCGCGGGTCGAGGTGGACATCGTGCTGGAGCGCGCCGGCGGCGACCTCAGCGTCACCGAGGGCAGCAGCGTGCAGCAGCTGGGCCTGAGCGATCTGCGCCTGGCGCTGCAGGCGCGCGACGGCGTCTGGCATTTCGCGCAGGGCGTGGCCGGCAGCAACCTGGGCGTGATGGGCGGTGCGATCAGCAGCCGCACCTCGGCCCAGGCCCTGTGGCCCGGCCCCGAGGCGCCGCTGGAGGGCGTGCTGCAGCTGGACGTCGCGAACCTGGGCACCTGGGGCGCCTGGGTGCCGGCGGGCTGGCGCCTGGGCGGCACCTTCAACGCGGCGCTGCAGCTGGCCGGCAAGGTCGGCGCGCCCGAGATCCTGGGCCGCGCCCGCGGCGCCCAGCTGCAGCTGCGCAACCCGCTGCTGGGCGTGGATGCACGCGACGGCGAGCTGGCGCTGGACCTGAACGGCCCGACCGCGACCCTGCAGCGCTTCGCGGTGCGCGGCAGCGCCGGCGGCCAGCTGACGGCCCAGGGCCGCGCCGAGTTCGGCGCCAAGCCGCAGCTGGACCTGCAGCTGAAGGCCGACAAGTTCACCTTCCTGGGCCGGGTCGACCGGCGCCTGGTCGCCAGCGGCCAGGCCGGGCTGCAGATCGTCGAACGCAGCCTGAGCCTGAACGGCCGGGTCGAGGTGGACGAGGGCCTGTTCGACTTCTCGCGCGGCAATGCGCCGACGCTGGATGACGATGTGCAGGTGATCCGCGCGGTCGACCCGGCCGAGGCCGACAAGGCCACGCCGCGCGCCAGCAAGGGCCCGGCGCCGAAGATCGATGTACAGGTGGCGATCGACCTGGGCCGTCAGCTGCGCCTGCGCGGCCGCGGCGTCGACACGCGGCTGCGCGGCGAGCTGCGCCTGATCCACCAGGGCGCCGGGCCGCTGCTGACCGGCACCGTCAGCACCTTCGGCGGCACCTACGACGCCTATGGCCAGAAGCTGGAGATCGAGAAGGGCGAGGTCAGCTTCGCCGGCGCGATCGACAACCCGCGCATCAATGTGCTGGCGGTGCGGCCCAACACCGATCTGCGGGTCGGCGTCACCGTCACCGGCACCGCGCTGGACCCGCGCATCAAGCTGTTCTCCGAACCAGAGAAGTCCGATACCGAGAAGCTCTCCTGGCTGCTGCTGGGCCGTGCCCCCGACGGCCTGGGCCGCGCCGACACCGCGCTGCTGCAACGCGCCGCGCTGGCCCTGCTCAGCGGCGAGGGCGAGAGCCCCTCAGGCAAGCTGATCAAGAACCTGGGGCTGGACGAGCTCTCGGTCAGCCAGGAGGACAGCGACGCGCGCGGCACCGTGGTGCGCTTGGGCAAGCAGCTGTCACGGCACTGGTATGTCGGCTACGAACGCGGCCTGAACGCCACCGCCGGCAGCTGGCAGCTGATCTACCGCCTGGCCCAGCGTTTTACCCTGCGCGCGCAGACCGGGCAGGACAACGCGGTCGATCTGATCTGGCAGTGGAAGTGGGATTGAACAAGGACCGCGCCTGACGGCGCGGTTCAGTAGATCGACACCAGCGTTCCTGCTCCGTTCGCTACTGATTGGCCGAGAAAGGCTGTAAGGCGTTCGGTCAACGCGCCCAGATCATCCAGCTGCGCCCGCCGCTCCTCGGCGTCCTCGGCCGCCTGCCAGTAGATCTCGGCCGCCGTGATCGCGTCGGTCGCATAGGCCCGATCCAGCGCCTGCCGGTCCTGCCGCTGCAGGAAGGTAGCCACCGCGGCGGTCTGCGCGGCCGACAGCAGGCGCGGCGCACCATAGCCGCGATCCGGGCCGATCTCCGCACCGCCCTCGACCAGGAAGCCGCCGGGCATTTCGGCCGCATCGGCGGTGCCGGTGAACAGGAAGTGCAGCACATGCCAGGCCTGCTCAAGCTCGAAGCGATCGCCTTCGCCGAGCGGCTCGAACAAGACCGGCTGCACAGGTACCTCGGCGGGCTTGGCGCCGAACAGCCGCGCCAGCAGGCCCGGGCGCGTCGGCGCGATCGGTGCTTCATCACCGAGCAGTTGGCCGACGGCATGCGGGTGCTGCGTCAGTTGATCGACCTGCTCGGGGGTCAGCCGGTACAGGCTGCAGGACATGCTCATGCGGGGCTCCGGGTCACGTTGCTTGCAGCGTCTCCACTGATCCGCAAAGCCTGCGCTAAGGACGGGTTCTCATTCATTTGGCTTCTCCCTGTGCGCCGTGTCGGCGCCGGCAGATGATAGGAGTGGCAGATGTCAAAAAACGCCATCGGGAATCGAAGCATTGCCCCGCGTACCGGGCTCAGGAATACCCGAAATCGTCGCGGAACTCCCCATGTCCGCAGCCATGCGACAATGCGCGCCGCCCCGGTTCTCGGGGCCGGTGCTCTCCGTAGTTCAATGGATAGAACGGCCGCCTCCTAAGCGGCAGATACAGGTTCGATTCCTGTCGGAGGGACCAAGACGGCATTTCAGGACGCCGCACAAACGATCAAGCCCCTAGGTGAATCAAGCACTTAGGGGCTTTTTTCATGTCAGGTTCGCGCACAACGGCGCTTTACAGCGCGGCACAGGCGGGGGAACATGCGGGGGAACAAAGCGCAGTTCCCCCACTTTCACGGAGCCTGTTCCCCCATGCTGACCGATACCGCTTGCAAGAACGCTGTCTGCCCGGCAGGCAAGACCCGGCACCGGCTGACCGACTCAGGGGGGCTCTATCTGGAGGTGGCGCCTAACGGCTCAAAGCGCTGGTTTGCCAAGTACCGCTTTGCGGGCAAGGAAAAGCGCATTGCGCTGGGCAGCTACCCAGAAGTGGCATTGAAAGCCGCTCGCGCTGGCCGCGACGCCGCCCGCAAGACCCGCGAAACAGGCGCCGACCCCGTACAGGCTCGCAAGGCCGAAGTGATCGCCAAGCGGGTGTCATCGGCGGTGACCTTCAAGGCCGTGGCGGAGGAGTACCACCAGCAAAAGGCCAGCGACTGGAGCCCGGTTCACGCGGCGCAGTTCCTGCGCTGCTGCGAGAAAGACCTGTTCCCCTGGATCGGCACCCTGCCCTTACGCGACATCACGGCGCCGGTGCTTCTGGACAGCTTGCGCCGGGTGGAAGCACGCGGAGCCCTGCAACTGGTGCGCGACCTGCGCGAGTTTGCGGGCCAGGTGTTCATGTACGGCATACGCACCGGGAAATGCGAGGGCAACCCGGCACGCGACCTGATCGGCGCCTTCAAGGCACACACCGTCAAGCACATGGCCGCCGTGTTGACACCGGCCAAAGCGGGCGAGCTGATGCGGGCCATGAGCAGCTACCAAGGTCAGCCCACCACGCGGGCGGCGCTGCTGCTGTCTGCGCTCCTGTTCCAGCGGCCGGGAAACATCCGCTCGCTGGAATGGGCCTGGATCGACTTGGATCGGGCCTTGCTCACCATCCCCGCCGAGGCCATGAAACGCGCCAAGGCTGGCAAGCTCAACGGGCGCCCGCATCTGGTCCCGCTGTCCACGCAGGCCGTTGCCACCCTGAGCGATCTGCAGCCGCTGACCGGGCACGGCCGCTATGTATTCCAGAGCCTGCGCACCGGCGACAAGCCCATGAGCGAGAACACCGTGAACGCGGCCCTGCGCGGCATGGGCTACAGCAAGGACGAGATGACCGCCCACGGCTTCCGCGCCATGGCTCGCACCATCATGGTGGAGAACATCCCCGGCATCGACCCCGAGGTGATCGAGGCCCAGCTGGCGCACGGTAAA
Organism: Roseateles sp. DAIF2; assembly: GCF_015624425.1. NCBI lineage: Bacteria > Pseudomonadati > Pseudomonadota > Betaproteobacteria > Burkholderiales > Sphaerotilaceae > Roseateles > Roseateles sp. DAIF2. The sequence continues at coordinate 4,424,315 of NZ_CP049919.1, forward strand.
ACTGGCCCGCTGGGTGGCGCCTACGACCGGGCCGAGTACATGGAGAGGCGCAAATCGCTGATGCAGACCTGGGCGGACTACCTGGACCAACTGCGGGCGGGCGCACAGATCATCTCAATCAAGGCGGCATAAGCAGCTGCTGCAGAATCCAGTTTCGCCGCGCCTAGGCTGATCCCCGAAAACCTGTTTCCCTGACGGGCTGGCGCGGCACTTTCATCAGGGGCGCAGGGGGCGCTCGTGGACATTGTGAAGATGGCTCTGGATCAGTTCGACCAATTGATCGAGACGGCTGAAGATTTCGGCATCAAGAAGGACACATTCCTCAAGCTAGGACAGTCTGCGATGCACGCCACGTACTTCGAGCGAAACCCAACGGATGAAAGTCGTGCATACGTTGATCGAGCGAAGCAGCAGTTCAACGAGTTGTGTGATGCAGCGCCGGGAGTTCCTCGTGAGGCGGTTGAGTTTCTCAGCGCCGCGTTCGGCCTTCATATCGCCACGTTTCTTCATTCTGAAGATAAGCAAGAGGACGAGGAGCACTGCGATTGCGAGTGGCTTGTTGAAACGCTAATGGACGTGAGCAGCTTCATGGGCGTGGCGAGGGGACTTGCGAAGAAGGCCGACGGCCTACTGGAACGCTTTCAGTCCGAGCAGCGGCAATTGCTCTCACAAGCGGGCGCCAAGGGAGCTGCCGCAAAGCACCGCCGACATGCCGAAATGAAGAAGTGGGTGCTAGAAAAGGCGGCGACATTGCGGGGCGATGACATGAACTTGGCCCGCAAGCTGTCGGCATCGCTTCCCCCCGAAATGGCGGATGTCTCGGCAAACCCGCAGCGGTTTATCTATGACGTGTTGCGGTCTCGCCAGCGCGGCGGCTAGCCAGCCATGCGTAACGGCTGGCAGCCCTGGCGTCACGTCTAGCCAGGCATCTGGAACATCGCCAGGTCGACCTAGATGACATTTCGGGCCATCGATCACTCACTTGATGGCTCAGATGCAACCACACCAGATCCCTGCTGCTCAGGACAAAACCCGCGTCGCCAAAGGCAATCAACCACTTGATGCGATCCAGTTGTCAGACGCGTTGCTACGCGTTCGAACTGTCTCTCACGCCACCGGTCTTTCGGTTGCCAGCCTGTATCGCAAGCTAGCCGCCAAGGAGTTCCCGGCGCCAGTAAGACTTGGCAAGCGGTGTACCCGCTGGAAAGCCGCCGATGTGCGAGCCTGGATTCAGGCTCAAGGGGGCGAGCAATGAACGCCCCATTGCACACCACCCCGCCCGAGCGCATCGCGGCCCTGCAGGCCATCCGCGACCGGCATCGCGGCGATTCGGCCAGCACGCAAGCTGCGCGGCTGCTGGAGGCCCTGCAGGCCCTCGGCCACATCACCACCTTTGAGGCTTCGCGCTTTCTGGACCTGTACGACCCCAGGGCACGCAAGCTAAATCTGGTTCAGCAAGGCCACCGGGTGCTGACCACCTGGCGCACGGTGCAGACCGAGTGCGGCGAGCGGCATCGCGTGGGGTCTATTCTCTGCAGCGGGGGCAGGCATGAGGCCCGGCAAGACAGAAGCCCCGACCGTTGGCGCGGTGCAGGGCTTCGGTGAACCTCAATCTTCTGTCAACAGCCTGGATTGTGCCGGGGCTGACTCGGCGCTGCCACTCTCGACCGTCAAAGATGAAGCGCGCATGGATTCGCGTCTGCTGGCCGATGCGCTGGGGCTGCAGCATCGCAGCGTGTTCAAGCTGATCAGCGACAACCGGGCTGACTTTGCCGAGCTGGGCAAGGTGCGATTTGAAATCGCGGCTTCGCCAGGCAGTGCCACCGGGCAGGCGAGCAAGTTCGCCTTGCTCAATGAGGATCAGTGCTATCTGCTGCTGACCTACAGCCGCAACACCGAGCGGGTGCGCAAGCTCAAGCTGCGGCTGGTGCAGGCCTTCCGGGAGGCACGCAGCGCGGCCGAGATGCGGCGCAGCGAGTACCTGCCGGGCTATCACCGCCTGCATGAGGACATTCAAGCGCTCGCGGGAGACTCACCAAATGCCCGGTTCGTGCACCTGAACGTCAATCGGCTGGTGAATCGCACGGCAGGCCTGGACGCTGGAGAGCGGCACCGAGCCGCAGCGCCCCAGCTCGCAGCGGTGATCCTGGCGCAGAACCTGGCGACGCGAGCCATGCGCGGGGCGGGTGACCATCACGAGGCCTTTGCACGGGCCAAGGTGGCGCTGCATTCGCTGCAGGACTTGCTGGCGCTGGCGGGGCCTGAACACCATGGGGCGTGACCCTTCAGGCAAGCGCAAGGGCGATCTGGGGCGGGTGGCAGGTGGCTTTGTGGCCCTGCCCTGGCAGGTGCTGGACTGTCCTGCCTATCTGGCGCTGCGCCATGCCGACAAGGCTTTGCTGATCGAGATTGCGCGCCAGTTCGTCCGGGACAACAACGGCCGTTTGCTGGCCAGCCGGGCGCACCTGGCCGGGCGAGGCTGGAAGTCTGCAGGCCTGATCAGCCAGTGCATCAAGAACCTGCTTTCAGCCGGCCTGATCCATCAAACGGTGCGCGGGCACAGGCCCAACAAGGCGAGCTGGTTTGCAGTGACCTGGCGCCTGCTGGACCCGCACCCAGGCTATGACCCCGGCGCAGCCGCCACCTTTGAGCGCGGCAGCTATTTGCGAGCCACGCCCGCGCCGACGCCGAGACGCAAGCCACCGAAAAGAAGCCCCAGCCAAAACGCGGGCCTTAGTCCGATGACCGGAAAAGCGGAGCCGCCCATTGCTCCGATGGTCGGAACAGAGGCGCGCCCTGCTGGTCCGATGGTCGGAGCTGTCACACCTTGTTCAATGGCCCGACCTGTTCCGTACACCGGACACCATCTAGAACTGCCATCTGCTGGGACTGCAAACAAGCCCAAGGCAAAGACCGCAACACACCAGCCAGAAGCAAGGGCAGGCTCACGCCCTGCAAGCCATCTTCATGAACCTGGCAAGGCGTGCAACAAGCCAGGACTACCTCAAGCATTGGGAGGCCTACCTACGCATGGCCCTCAAGGCGCAAAACCAATGCCGCATGACCTTGGAGACGCTGGCGAACATCAAGAACCCGCCCGTGGTCTACGCCAAGCAAGCCAACATCAACAACGGCGGACAGCAGCAGGTGAACAACGGCAGGAGCGCGGCAAGCGATGTGCCCACGGCCTCACACGCGACGAATCCGGTTCCAGTGAAAACCGAACTATTGGAGGCGAACCATGACCAAGGGCTGGACACCCGAGCGCAGAGCCAAGCAGGCGGCACTGATTCGCACCTGGCAACCGTGGACACACTCCACCGGCCCGCGCAGCCTTGAGGGCAAAGCACGCGCCGCCCGGAACGGCGACAAGGGCGGGCAATGGAAAGCCGAGCGTGAGGCCCTGCGCGAGTTCAGGCAGCAGGTGAGCGGCCTGCTGAAACAGCAGAAAGAACTCTTGCGCCGCATGGCGAGCTGAACAGCAGCGGCCCGTGTCGCTTGATCCCCACAAATTAGGGCAGCGTGTCAGGTGCGGGGGAACAAATGGGGGAACGGCATCAGGGATACGCCGAAACGGCCCTTACGAATCAATCAGTTAGGCTGATTTTTCGATACCTGTCGGACCAGCGACCGATCGATGGATCAAGCCGGAAACGCCCGCTGCAGCAAGGCTTCGATCGATCCGGCCGGACTGGAGCCGCAGGGCCTCGCCCAGCGCACGCAGCTCATTGCGCAGCACGGCCTCGTCGCCGGCCAGCGCGGCCAGCTCATCGAGCAACGCGAAGGCGGCCTCGGGTTCGCGCGCGATCGCGCGCAGCATGTCCAGGCACATCACATTGCCCGAGCCCTCCCAGATCGAGTTGACCGGGGTCTCGCGGTACAGGCGCGCCATGATGCCATCGTCGACATAGCCGTTGCCGCCCAGGATCTCCATGGTCTCGCCGCTGGCCTCGACCGCGCGCTTGCAGACCCAGAACTTGGCGGCCGGCGTCAGGATGCGCTTCCAGGCCCGATCCAGCGGGCCGCCCTGCCCCTGCTGGTCGTTCTCGTAGGCCAGCGCCAGCCGCATCAGCAGGGCCAGCGCCGCCTCGCTCTCCAGCGCCAGATCGGCCAGCACCGCGCGCATCAGCGGCTGCTCGGCCAGGACGCGGCCGAAGGCGCGGCGCCGGCGCGTGTAGGCCAGCGCCTGCACCAGGCCCTGGCGCAGCATCGCGGCGCTGCCGATCACGCAGTTCAGCCGGGTGTAGGTGGCCATCTCGATGATGGTCGGGATGCCGCGCCCCTCCTCGCCCATCAGGAGGCCCTGCGCGTCCTCGAACTCGACCTCGCTGCTGGCATTGCTGCGGTTGCCGACCTTGTCCTTCAGGCGCTGGATGCGCACCGCATTGCGGCTGCCGTCGTCGCGCCAGCGCGGCACGAAGAAGCAGGACGGGCCGCCCTCGGCGGTGCGCGCCACCACCAGATGGGCATCGCACATCGGTGCCGAGAAGAACCATTTGTGGCCGCGCAGCAGGTACTCGGCGCCGCGCCCGCCGGCGCCGACCGGCGTCGCGATGGTGGTGTTGGCGCGCACATCGGAGCCGCCCTGCTTCTCGGTCATGCCCATGCCCAGCCAGATCGCGCCCTTCTGCGCCAGCGGCAGGTCCTGCGGATCATGGGCGTCGCTGTAGAGCTTCGACTGCAGCCGCTCCCACAGCGCCGATTCCTTTTGCAGCAGCGGGATCGCGGCCTGGGTCATCGTGGCCGGACACAGGCTGCCGGCCTCGACCTGGCCATGCAGATAAAAGCCCGCGGCCCAGGCGCTCCAGCGGCCCGGCCGCGTGTCGCGAAACGGCAGCGCGACCAGGCCTTCGGCGCGGTACAGCGCCAGCAGCCGATGCCAGGCCGGATCGAACTCTACCCGGTCGACGCGATGGCCGCGGCGGTCGAAGCGCTGCAGCTCGGGGTGGTGGCGGTTCGCCCGCTCGGCCAGTGCATAGGTCTCGGCGCGGCCGAGGCGCTCGCCATAGGCCGACAGCTGCGGCGCGAAGGCCTCGGCGCCGGCGCGCTGCAACGCCTCGCGCAGGGCCGGGTCGCTGTCGAACAGGTTGTAGCCGCTCAGCTCGTCGAACTGGTTGTCTACCTCATGGGTCTGCCAGGTCATGCTCGCTCCCCTGCGGCATGTCGCCGCTTGGAGGCCAGTCTAGCCCCGGCGCATCGCCCGCGAGAGCATGATGACCGGGATCAACCCGACCAGCACGATGGCCAGCGAGGGCAGCGCGGCCTCGCCCAGGCGCTCATCGCGCGCCAGTTGGTAGGCCACCACGGCCAGGGTGTCGCTGTTGAAGGGGCGCAGCACCAGGGTCGCCGGCAGCTCCTTCATCACGTCGACAAAGACCAGCAGCGCCGCGGCCCAGGCCGAGCGCGCCAGGAGCGGCGCATGCAGCTCCAGGAACAGGCGGGTGCGCGAGGCGCCGAGCATGCGGGCGGTCTCGTCCACCGTCGGCGAGATGCGCGCGTAGCCCGCCTCCAGCGACTGCAGCGCGACGCCGGAGAAGCGCACCAGATAGGCATACAGCAGGCCGAAGATGGTGCCGGTCAGCAGGGCCGGCAGGCCCAGCGCGGGCCAGCGCTCCTGCAGCCAGCCCAGCGGCAGCAGGATGCCGATCGCGATCACCGCGCCCGGTACCGCATAGCCCAATGAGACCACGCGCGAGGAGACCTGCAGCAGCGGATCACGCCCCGGGCCGCGCACGCGCCCGAGCCAGGCCAGCACCAGGGCCAGCACCACCGCCAGCAGCGCGGCCAGACCGGAGAGCTTCAGGCTGGTCAGGCTCCATTGGCCGAAACGCTCCAGAGGCAGGCCCAGCTCGTTGTGCAGTGCCTCCTGCCACAGCAGGCGCAGCAGCACCAGCACCGGCACCACGAAGCCCAGCAGGATCGGCAGCGCGCACAGCAGCCAGGCCCCCACCGCATGCAGGCCGCGCAGCGGCAGCGGCCGCGCCTCGGCCGCATGCAGCGCGCCGCTGCGGCTGCTGGCGAAGCGCAGCCGCGCCTGCGCGCGCCGCTCCAGCCACAAGAGGCCCGCCACCGCCACCAGCAGCACCGAGGCCAGCTGCGCCGCGGCGGTCTTGTCGTTCATCACCAGCCAGGCCTTGTAGACCCCGGTGGTCAGGGTGGTCAGGCCGAAATAGGCGCCGACACCATAGTCCGCCAGGGTCTCCATCAGCGCCAGCGCGATGCCGGCCGCCAGCGCCGGCCGCGCCAGCGGCAGGGCCACCTCGCGCACGCGCCGCAGGGTGCCGGCGCCCAGCATGCGCGCCGCCTCCATCAGCGCAACGCCGCGCTCGGTCAGCGCGGTGCGGGCTAGCAGATAGACATAGGGATACAGGCACAGCACGAACAGCGCGATCGCGCCCGGCATGCTGCGCACGTCCGGCCACAGCGCCCCTTGCGCCCCGGTCAGTGCGCGCAGCCAGGTCTGCAGCGGGCCGCTGTACTGCAGTGCGTCGGTATAGGCATAGGCCGCCACATAGGCCGGCATCGCCATCGGCAGCAGCAGGCCCCATTCGAAGAAGCGCCGGCCCGGGAAGTCGAACAGGCTGACCGCCGCCGCGGTGGCCCCGCCGATCAGCGCCACGCCCAGCGCGACGCTGACCGACAGCAGCAGCGAGGCCTGCGCATAGTCCGGCAGCACGGTCTGCAGCTGGTGGCTCAGGATGTCCAGCGCCTGGCTGTCCAGCGCCAGCCAGGAACCAAGGATGCCCAGCACCGGCACGGTCAGCAGCAGGCAGAAAAGGGTGACGAGACGCAGCATGCACAGGACCGCCCGGGCGGCGGCACGGCGGGATCAGATGAGAACGATGCGCATTCGAATGCGCAACCAGGGCCGGTATCATAGGGCCCATGTTTCTTGCTCTTGACCAGGTCGGCCTGCGCTACCCCGGCGCCGCCGGCGGCCGCCAGGCGGTGGATGGCGTCTCCTTCGGCCTGGCGCGCGGCCAGATCGGCGTGCTGATCGGCCCCTCGGGCTGCGGCAAAACCTCCCTGCTGCGATCGATCGCGGGATTGGAGCGCCTGAGCGCCGGCACCATCCGGATCGACAGTGAGCTGCTGGCCGACGCCGCGAGCGGTCTGCATACCGCCCCGGAGGCGCGCCACATCGGCATGGTGTTCCAGGACTACGCGCTGTTCCCGCATCTCTCGGTGGCCGACAACATTGGCTTCGGCCTGCGCCATCTGGCGCGCGAGCCGCGCCAGGCACGCATCCAGCAGGTGCTGGACCTGGTCGGCCTGTCGCATGCGGCCCGGCGCGCGCCGCACCAGCTCTCCGGCGGCCAGCAGCAGCGCGTCGCGCTGGCCCGCGCGCTGGCGCCGCAACCGCGCCTGCTGCTGCTGGACGAGCCCTTCTCCAGCCTGGACGTGGACCTGCGCGAGCATCTGTCGCAGGAGCTGCGCGGCATCCTGCAGGACAGCGGCACGACGGCGCTGTTCGTCACCCATGACCAGGCCGAGGCCTTCGCGATCGGCGACGTGGTCGGCGTGATGCACCAGGGCCGGCTTGAGCAATGGGACGAGTCCTATGCGGTCTACCACCGCCCCGCGACCCGCTTCGTGGCCGACTTCATCGGCCATGGCGTGTTCACGCCGGGCAAGGTGGTGCAGGGGCCGGCCGGTCCCGTGGTGCAGACCCCGCTGGGCGAGCTGAGCGATGCCGGCGAATGCGCGCTGCCCAGCGCCTATCCGGGCGGCGAATGCGAGGTGCTGCTGCGCGCCGATGACATCGTGCACGACGACGACGCGCCGGTGAAGGCGCAGATCGAACGCAAGATCTTCCGCGGCGCCGAGTTCCTCTACACCCTGCGCCTGGCCAGCGGCGAGCGTCTGGTCGCCCATGTGCCCTCGCACCACGACCACCAGGTCGGCGAGTGGATCGGCATCCGCGCCGATGTCGACCATGTCGTGACTTTCGGGCGACCCCAGCCGCTGGCGGCAGACTGAAGACGCAGCGCGCACCGGGCCCGGCAGGGCGTGTAAATAGACGCAAAGTTGGCTTGAATGCGCGGAAATAGCCCAGCAAATGGGGGCCTCTACCGAGCCTCGGCCGCGGCCGTCGCCCTATACTGCCAACAGGGTTCGCGTGCGCGGTCCAGGCCGGACGGACCTTTGAATGGCAGTACATCACCGATAGGAACACTCGCATCATGGGTGCCAAACTGAAAGTTGCAGGCTGGGTGGCGCTGGGCGCCGTGGCTGGAGCGATGACCACGATGCAGCTGCAGGCCAATGCCCGCAGCAGTCTGTCGCCGCTGCCGCTGGAAGAGCTGCAGCAGCTCGCCGCCGTGTTCGGCATGGTCAAGTCGGACTATGTGGAACCGGTCGACGAGAAGAAGCTCATCAACGATGCGATCTCCGGCATGGTGTCCGGCCTCGATCCGCATTCGCAGTTCTTCGACAAGAAGAGCTTCAAGGAATTCCGCGAAGGCACGACCGGCAAGTTCGTCGGCGTCGGCATCGAGATCGGCATGGAAGACGGTCTGGTCAAGATCGTCTCGCCGATCGAGGGCAGCCCCGCCTTCCGCGCCGGCCTGAAGAGCGGCGACCTGATCAGCAAGATCGACGACAGCGCGGTCAAGGGCCTCGGCCTGGATCAGGCGGTCAAGAAGATGCGCGGCGAGCCCGGCACCAAGGTCACGCTGATGATCTTCCGCAAGGCGGAGAGCCGCAGCTTCCCGGTCACGATCACGCGCGAGGAGATCCGCGTGCAGAGCGTGCGCGCCAAGGTGATCGAGCCCGGCTACGCCTGGCTGCGCGTCAGCCAGTTCCAGGACCGCACGGTCGACGACTTCGTCAAGAAGCTTGAGGAGATCTACAAGCAGGAACCCAATCTGAAGGGCCTGGTGCTGGATCTGCGCAACGACCCGGGCGGCCTGCTGGAGGCCTCGGTGGCGATCTCGGCCGCCTTCCTGCCCAAGGACGTGGACGTGGTCTCGACCAATGGCCAGATCGCCGATTCCAAGGCCAACTTCAAGGCCAGCCCCGATTACTACCTGCGCCGCGGTGGCACCGATCCGCTGAAGAAGCTGCCGGCCGCGCTGAAGAATGTGCCGCTGGTGGTGCTGGTCAACGAGGGCTCGGCCTCGGCCAGCGAGATCGTCGCCGGCGCGCTGCAGGACCACAAGCGCGCCGTCGTGATGGGCGCCCAGACCTTCGGCAAGGGCTCGGTGCAGACCGTGCGCCAGCTGAGCCCCGAGACCGCGCTGAAGATCACCACCGCGCGCTACTACACCCCGAGCGGCCGCTCGATCCAGGCCAAGGGCATCGTCCCCGATGTGATGCTGGACGAGACCGCCGAGGGCAATGTGTTCGCCGCGCTGCGCATGCGCGAGGCCGACCTCGAGAAGCACCTGAACAACGGCCCCGAGGAGAAGGACGAGGCCCGCGAGAAGGCGCGCGAGGAAGCGGTCAAGAAGCTGGAAGCCGAGTACGCGAAGAAGAACGAGCCGCCGAAGCCGCTGCCGGAATTCGGTTCGGGCGAGGACTTCCCGCTGCTGCAGGCGCTGAACCAGCTGAAGGGCCGCCCGGTCGCCGTCTCCAAGACCGCCACCGAGCGCAAGGCCGAGGCCAAGGTCGACTGACCTGCCCCGCCCCCAATGACAACGGCCCGCTGATGCGGGCCGTTTGCTTTTACGCTCGGCCGGCTCAGCGGCGCAACCGCACCGCCAGGGCCGCGGCGGCGGACAGGGCCGCCAGGGTGCAGACGCCGCGCCAACCAAACTGGCCCATCGCCAGCCCGCCCAGCCAGGCGCCCCCGCTCATGCCGATGAACATCGCGCCGATCAGCACCGCGTTCAGGCGGCTGCGCGCGGCCGGCTCGATGCCGTAGACGATGCTCTGGTGCGAGACCAGGCTGGCCTGAAAGCCCAGGTCGAACAGCAGCGCCGCGCCGGCCACCAGCCACAGGCTCTGCGGCCCCAGCGCCATTGCCAGGAAGGACGCCAGCACCAGGCTCGCGCCCAGGCGGATCACCCGCTGCGGACCCCGCCGGTCGGCCAGTGAACCGGCCAGCGGCGCGGCCAGCGCGCCGGCGGCGCCGGCCAGGCCGAAGGCCCCGGCCGCGGCGCTGCCCAGGTTCAGCGGCGGTTGGCTCAGCATCAGCGCCAGGGTGGACCAGAAGGCGCTGAAGCCGATCGCCAGCAGGCCCTGGGCCAGCGCCGCGCGGCGCAGCTCGCGGTGCCGGCGCAGCAGGCTGCCCAGGCTGGCCAGCAGCGCTCCATAGGACAGTTGGGTGGTCGGCGCGAAGCGCGGCAGGCCGCGCCACAGCAGCAGGGTCAGCGCCGCGATGCTCAGCGCCGCGACGCCGAACACCGCGCGCCAGCCCAACTGCTGCGCCAGCGCGCCGGCCACCACCCGCGACAGCAGGATGCCCAGCAACAGGCCGGTCATCACGGTGCCGACGGTCTTGCCACGCTGTGACTCCGGCGCCAGGGTGGCCGCGGCCGGCACCAGGTCCTGCGCCAGGGTGGCCGACAGGCCGATCGCCGCGCTGGCCAGCCACAGCACCCAGAGCTGCGGCGCCAGTGCCGCCAGCAGCAGCGCCAGCAGCAGGGCCACCGACTTGATCAGGATGATGCGGCGGCGGTCGTAGCGATCGCCCAGCGGCGCCAGCAGCAGGATGCCCGCCGCATAGCCGAGCTGGGTCAGGGTCGGCACCAGGCCGATCTCGGCGCTGCCGGCGCCGAACTGCGCGGCCAGGCCGGCCAGCATCGGCTGGGCGTAGTAGAGGCCGGCCACCGACAGGCCGGCGCCGCTGGCCAGCAGCAGCACCAGCGCGTGCGACAGGGCCGGTGATGGCGCCGCCGTCGCGCCGGCAAGAAGGGATGGGGAGGAGGAAGACTGCATGAGGACTTGGAATGGAAGGGAAAGCGAGAAGGCTTTCGAGCGGTCCGCAGTCTGATTCATCTTGTCTACGCATAGAAGACCAGTTATTGGAAGATTTGTTATACGCTTCATGCATGAAACGCCTATCCAGCGCCGAGGGCGGCGGCAACCATGACCGCCTGGCCCTGATGCAGACCTTTGTGCGCATCGTCGAAGCGGGCAGCCTGTCGGCCGCCGCCGGCCAGCTGGGCACCACCCAGCCGACGATCAGCCGGCGCCTGCAGGCGCTGGAGCGCGGCCTGGGCCTGCGCCTGCTGCAGCGCTCCACCCATGCGCTGCGCCTGACCGAGGCCGGCGCCCAGTGCTACGAACGGGCCAAGATCCTGCTGGGCAGCTGGGCCGAGATGGAGGCGCAGCTGCGCGGCGCCCAGGACCAGCCCGAGGGCCTGCTGCGGGTGATGGTGCCGCATGCGCTGGGTCAGCTGCAGCTGATGCCGCCGCTGATCGAGCTGCTCAAGCGCGCACCCGACCTGTCGATCGAATGGCTGCTGCACGACCATGCGCCCAACTTCAATGCCCAGGACCTGGACTGTGCGATCCGCGTTGGCCCGCTGAGCGATACCTCGGTGGTGGCGCTGAAGCTGGCCGAGATTCCGCGCATCCTGGTCGGTTCGCCAGCGCTGCTGCAAGGTCGCCCCCTGCCTCGGCTGCCGGCCGACCTGGCCGACCTGGACTGGCTGGCGCTGGGCACCTATTACCGCAACGAGCTGACCCTGCAGGGCCCGCAGGGCGAGCAGGCGCGCCTGGCGCTGCGCCCGCGCCTGATCACCGACAGCCTGTTCGCGCTGCGCAATGCGGCGCAGGCGGGCCTGGGCGTGACCGCGATGTCGGCCTGGCTGGCCCAGGAAGACATCGCCGCCGGCCGCCTGCTGCACCTGCTGCCCGACTGGCAGGCCGCCGCGCTGCCGGTCTATCTGATCTATCCCTACCAGCGCTTCCAGCCCGCCAAGCTGCGCCATTTCATCGCCGCGATGCGCGACAGCCTGGACAGCGGCGGCGCTATGCTCGCTCCATCATGAATGACGAACAGCTGCTGCGCTACTCGCGCCACATCCTGCTGGACGAGATCGGCATCGAGGGCCAGCAGACCCTGCTGCAAAGCCATGCGCTGATCATCGGCGCCGGCGGCCTCGGCTCGCCGGCCGCGCTGTACCTGGGCACGGCCGGTGTCGGCCGCCTGACCCTGGTCGACCATGATCAGGTGGACCTGACCAATCTGCAGCGCCAGATCGCGCACAGCCTGGCGCGGGTGGGCCGGCCCAAGGTCGAATCGGCCGCCGCGGCGATCGCGGCGCTGAACCCCGAGGTGCGGGTCGATGGCATCGCCGAGCGCGCCGACGCGGCCCTGCTGGACCGCCTGGTCGCCACGGCCGACGTGGTGCTGGACTGCAGCGACAACTTCGCCACCCGCCAGGCGGTGAACCGCGCCTGCGTTGCCCATGCCCGGCCGCTGGTGGCCGGCGCGGCCCTGGGCTTCGATGCGCAGCTGAGCGTCTACGACAGCCGGCGCGCCGACGCCCCCTGCTATGCCTGCCTGTTCCCGCCCGATGCGCAGTACGAGGAGCAGCGCTGCGCGACGATGGGCGTGTTCGCGCCGCTGGTCGGCATCATCGGCAGCCTGCAGGCGGCCGAGGCGCTGAAGCTGCTGCTGGGCCTGCCGGGCCTGGTCGGGCGGCTGCAGATGCTGGAGGCGCGCCGGATGGAGTGGAGTGAAATCATCGTGCACAAGGACCCGGCCTGCCCGGTCTGTCACGCCAGAAAACTCGTGATGGCCGAATGAAATTCACCAATCAATGAAAACAACGCAAGAAAATTCCTCGCAGCCTTGCCTATGCTGCGGCCCGGGCCTCACGGCCCTCTTCTCGACGCCCGCCCGAACCGCGGGCCCCTGATGATGTTCAAGCGCCAACAGCCCCTTACCCGCAACTTCCCGACCGCCAAGGAATCCGCCCAGGTCCAGGCCGAGGCGGAGCCGCTGGGCAAATACGACGGCCCGGAAAGCGCCTATCGCCTGGCCTTCACCGACACCGACTTCCTGCTGCGCGAGGAGCTGCGCCCGGTGCGCATGCAACTGGAGCTGCTGAAGCCGGAGATGGTCCAGCAGGAGCAGGATATCAAGGCCACCGTGGTGATCTTCGGCAGCGCCCGCATCCCCTCGGAGGACAAGGCGCGCGCCGGGCTGGCGCTGGCCCAGCAGAGCCAGGACCCAGCCGCGATCAAGCGCGCCGAGGTCCAGCTCAGCATGAGCCGCTACTACGAGGAGGCGCGCCGCTTCGCCGCCATCGTCACCCGGGCCTCGGCCGAGCGGGCCGAGCCGCTTTATGTGGTCACCGGCGGCGGCCCCGGCATCATGGAGGCCGGCAACCGCGGCGCCCATGAGGCCGGCGGTAAGAGCATCGGCCTGAACATCGTGCTGCCGCACGAACAGCACCCGAACCCCTACATCACGCCGGAGTTGTGCTTCCAGTTCCACTATTTCGGCCTGCGCAAGATGCATTTCCTGATGCGATCGGTCGCGCTGGTGTGCTTCCCGGGCGGCTTCGGCACCCTGGACGAGCTGTTCGAGACCATGACCCTGATTCAGACCGGCAAATGCCGGCGCCGCCCGATCCTGCTGTTCGGGCGCGAGTTCTGGACCCGTCTGATCAATTTCGAACTGCTGATCGAGACCGGCATGATCAGCCCCGGCGACGAGCAGCTGTTCCATTTCGTCGAGAGTGCCGAAGAGGCCTGGGCCCTGCTCGAACGCGAATACGAGCAAGCCCAGGCCGGCCTGACCCGCAAGGACAAATGACATGACCAGCAGCAGCACCGCCCATCGCGCCGTCTCCCTGATCGGCGCGCCCACCGACATCGGCGCCGGCGCCCGCGGCGCCAGCATGGGCCCGGAGGCCCTGCGCGTGGCCGGCCTCGGCGAGGCGCTGCAGGCGCGCGGGGTCGAGGTGCTGGACCGCGGCAACCTGGCCGGCCCGGCCAATCCCTGGTTGCCGCCGGTCGACGGCTACCGCCACCTGGACGAGGTGGTGGCCTGGAACCGCGCGGTGCATCAGGCGGTGCATGCCGAGCTGCAGCAGGGCCGCATGCCGATCCTGCTGGGCGGCGACCATTGCCTGGGCCTGGGCTCGATCTCGGCGGTGGCGCGCCATTGCCGCGAGACCGGCAAGAAGCTGCGCGTGCTGTGGCTGGACGCCCATGCCGACTTCAACACCAGCCAGCTGACCCCCAGCGGCAATATCCACGGCATGCCGGTGGCCTGCCTGTGCGGCCTGGGCCCCAAGGAGCTGGTCGAGATCGGCGGCCATGTGCCCGCGGTCAACCCGAAGTGGATCCGCCAGATCGGCATCCGCAGCGTCGACGAGGGCGAGAAGCGCCTGGTGCATGAGCAGGAGCTCGAGGTCTTCGACATGCGCTACATCGACGAGATGGGCATGCGCCACACGATGGAGCTGGCCCTGGCCACCTTGGACGCCAACACCCATCTGCATGTCAGCTTCGACGTCGACTTCCTCGACCCCGAGATCGCCCCCGGCGTCGGCACCACCATCCCCGGCGGCCCGACCTACCGCGAGGCGCAGCTGTGCATGGAGATGATCGCCGACACCGGCCGGCTGGCCTCGCTGGACGTGATGGAGCTGAACCCGGCGCTGGACGTGCGCAACAAGACCGCGGTGCTGGCGGTGGACCTGATCGAGTCCTTGTTTGGCAAATCAACCCTGATGCGGAAGTAGGCTCCCGGGCCACCGGTTTAGGGGCTCCCCACCAAAGAGGGTGCCCCGCTTGTGCGGTCCATCACGCGCGGACAAGCCCGCCCTGATGTCCAATAGCGTCCGACACAGGGAAACCGCCATGCGATGGCCTCACACAATGGGGACACCGACATGCAGACAGAGGCTCCGCGACGGCAATGCCATTGGCCGCTGCGTGCACCGCCCGCGAGATGCGAGACGATGGCACCGAGCCTTTCATGACCCGTTCCTGCCTGACTCCTGACCCGATCCGGGTCGCCCGTACCGCACTGCACCGCCTTGTTCTGGGAACCCTGCTCGGGCTGGCCGCCGCTTCCGCCGCCCAGGCCACCAGCTTCCAGGTCGGCGCCACCATCCTGGTCTCCTGCACCGTCTCCGGCACCGCGCTGAGCTTCGGCGGCAGCGTCGACCCGCTGCTGGCCAGCGGCCCGGTCGATGCCAGCGCCGCGCTGGCCGTGGTCTGCACCAACACCACGCCCTACACCCTGGCCCTGAATGCCGGCGTCAACGCTGGCGGCGGTGCCAACTTCGGCGCCCGCACGCTGAAGCACAGCAACGGCAGCGCCGCCCTGCCCTACCAGCTCTACCTGGACGCCGGCCGCAGCAAGGTCTGGGGCGATGGCGCCAACGCCTACAGCGGCACCGGCACCGGCAACGCCCAGAGCGTGACGATCTACGGCCGCCTGCCCTCGCTGGCCGGCGCCGTGCCGGGCAACTACAGCGACACCGTCACCGTCACGGTCAGCTACTGAGCTGCTGAGCCACCTGCCTGCTCGGCCAGTTTGACCAGCGTGTGCAGCACGCGGTTGGCCGGCGTCGGCACGCCCAGCGCCGCGCCGCGCCGCAGCACCAGGCCGTTCAGATGGTCGATCTCGGTCGGCTTGCCGCGCATCAGGTCCTGCGCGGTGGAGGAATACTGGCCCGGCATCGTGCGCGCCAGACCGCGCACCGCGCTCAGCGGCTCGCCCGGTACGTCGACGCCCTCGGCACGCGCCACCGCCAGGCATTCGGCCACCAGATCCTGCATCACCGCATCGACCCCGGCGCGCTGCACCAGCTCGCCATAGGGCAGGCGCGCCAGCGCCGAGAGTGCGTTGTAGGCGCAATTCAGGATCAGCTTGGCCCAGAGGGCACCACGCACATTGTCGGAAACCTCGGTCGGCACGCCGGCCGCGGCCAGCAGCGGCGCCACGCCCGCGGCCACCGGCTCGACCACCAGCTCGCCGCGGCCATGGTGCTTCAGATGGCCCGGGCCGGCCATCTCGGTCGCCACATAGACCACCGCGGCCGACACCGGCTGCCCCGGCAGCGCGGCGCGCAGGCGGTCCGCGTTGTCGACCCCGTTCTGCAGGCTCAGCAGCAGCGCGCCCGGCGCCAGATGCGGCCGAAGCTGGGCCGCGGCGGCCTCGGTGTCGGTGGACTTGACGCAGAACAGCAGCAACTCCGCGCCGGCCGCCGCCGCGGCCTCGGTGCTGGCGGCCAGCGCCAGGCGCTCGTCGAAGCGCTGGGTCTGCAGGCGCAGCCCCTCGCGCCGCACCGCCTCGACATGGGCCGGCCGGCCGATCAGCACCACCTCATGCCCCGCCCGCGCCAGCATGCCGCCGTAATAGCAGCCCACCGCGCCCGCACCCATCACTGCGACCTTCATCTGGAACCTCCTTCCGGTTCGCCGGCAGTCTCGCATGCCGGCGCCCGCCGTGCCGGAGGTCCGGAAATCAGGGCAGGCTCAGCTGCTCCTGCTCGTCGATGCGGACATGGCGGATCTCCCCGCCCTCGAAGGCATAGGCCAGGCTCAGGGTCTTGCGCCGCCCCGGCGCCGGGTCGGTGCCCGCCAGCGCGTTGTCCACCCGCACCTGCAGGCGGTTGCGCCAGATCCGCTCGCGCAGCCGCTCGCTGATGTCCACGCTGTTGGCGCCGCTCTCGCCGTAACGCGCGCTGATGATCAGCAGACGGCCGGGCCGCGCCGGCTCGGTGGGGTCGATCCCGCCACCCCAGTCGCCGCGCCGCCAGCCGACGAAGCGGGCGCCATCGACCTGCTCGCCCTCGCGGTACTCGAACACGCGCGAGTCGCCATCGGGTTCGCGCGCCGTGATGCGCAGGGTCTTGAGCTGGCCCGGATCCGGGTCCTGCCCGAAGAGCGCATTGCCGACCCGGAAACGGCCATCGCCGCGCGCCAGTTCACGCAGGCGCTCGCTGACGTCGACGCTGCGCTGCGCCGTGCCATAGGTGGCCTTCAGGATGCGGTAGCGGCCCGCATCGTCACCGTCGTCGGGACCGGGCTTGTGCTCGTCGTCCTCGTCGGACCAGCCGCCCTGCCAGTCGGGCCGCCAGCCCGAGGGCCGGCCGCCCCAGTCGCCGCGCCGCCAGCCGCTGAAACGGCCGCCGTCCAGATAGGCGTACTCGGCATATTCGAAGATGCCGCGCTCGCCGTCCGGCCCGGTGGCATAGATGCGCAGCGACTTGCGCCGCCCGGGGTCGGGATCGACCCCGAACAGCCCATTGCCCAGGCGCACGCGCTGGTCGCGCCGGGCCAGCTCGCGCAGGCGTTCGGTGACGTCGACATGGTGTCGGGCGGTGCCGTAGCGCGCATGCAGGATGCGGTAGTCGCCCTCGTCGCCCCAGTCGCGCCCGGCCTGGACCGGGCCGGCCATGAAGCTCAGCGCCGCCACCAGCAGCATCGCCCATCGTTTCATCACGGATCCCAAATCAGCCTCCCTACTTGCCGGATCGATGCAGGCGCAACGCCGCCGGGCCGACCCGGGTTGGCGGCCACGGCTTCATCCTTGTTTGCGTTTGTGTCAGGCGCTGACGATCCAGCCCTCGATCGGGTCCAGCGTCGCCGGCAGGCCATGCCCCTCCTGGCCCGCCGCCCAGCCGGCCTGCAGCAGGCACAGCACCGCATCGAGCCGGTCGCCTGCGGCATCGGCCACCAGCGCGTCGCGCTGCGCGTGGCTGAGCTTCAGGCGCAGGCCCAGGCGGCTGCGGCCCTGCTCCAGGCCTTCCACCAGGTCCTTGCGCGCGATCAGCCGGGCCTCGTCCTGCTTGGCCCGGTCGTCGCTCTTGTAGCTGCGCCGCCCGATCAGCTCGCGCGCCAGCAGGCCCGGATAGGCCTCCAGCGCGACGCGCTGCGGGTCACCTTCGTGCAAACCCGGCAGATGCACGCCGGCCGCCAGCAGGCGCGGCGCGCCGGCATGCAGCATGTAAGCCACCGGCGGGTTGACCCATTTCATCGAGGGCGAGGCGCCGGCCGGGCCGTCGCAGGCGCGGTGCGCGAACTTGGCCCCAGCCGGCCGCGCGGCGCAGAAGGCGGCGAATTCGTCGCGGATCTGCGCGCGCGTCAGGCCGGCGTAGTGGTCGATCAGCGCATCCCAGCGCTGCGGCCAGCCGAGCGCCAGCACCAGCTCGCGCGGCAGCCCGAAGGGGAAGTCGCAGCCCGCCAGCCAGGGGCCGGGCCGCTGCAGCAGGGCCTCGAAACCGGCCAGCTCGGGCAGTTCCTCCAGCCGCTCCAGCAGCAAGACCTGGCCCCGGCGCCGGCCATGGGCCACGGTGATCGGCTTGCGGCGGGTCGGCGCGCTGCTGAAGTCAATGCCGATCAACCGCAGGTCGGGAAATGTTTCGCTCGGGCTAGAGTGCATGCACGCACTGTATCGGGGAGGCATGCCAGATGAGCCAGGACGACAAAGCCGTCGAGACCAAGATCGAGGAGACCTGCGTCGAACGCCTGGTCGTCACCGAACACCAGCTGCAGCTGGCCGACGGGCGCCGGCTCGACTATGTGGCCACCTGCGGCACCCTGCCGCTGCGCGAGCTGGAGCTGGAGGACGGCAAGCACAAGGGCGAGAAGACGCGCGCCGGCGTGTTCTTCATCGCCTATGCGGCCAAGGACCGGCCGGCCGGCGAGCGCCCGATCTGCTTCAGCTTCAACGGCGGGCCGGGCTCGTCCAGCGTCTGGCTGCATCTGGGCATCCTCGGGCCGCAGCGCGTGCTGACCGACGAGATGGGCCATTGCGGCACGCCGCCCTATGCGCTGGGCGAGAACGAGTTCAGCCTGCTGGCCGAGGCCGACCTGGTCTTCATCGACCCGGTCGGCACCGGCCATTCGCGCATGGCCAGCGGCGAGAAGGCCGCCGAGTTCCACGACTATCAGCGCGACCTGGACGCGGTGGGCGAGTTCATCCGCCTCTACCTGACGCGCTGGATCCGCTGGGCCAGCCCCAAGTACCTGATCGGCGAGAGCTACGGCACCACGCGCGCCGCCGGCCTGGCGCGCCATCTGCAGGAAAAGCACGATGTGCATCTGAACGGGCTGATGCTGGTCTCGCTGGCGCTGGACTTCCAGACCCTGTCCTTCGATCCCGGCAACGAGCTGCCCTACCCGCTCTACCTGCCCACCTACGCCGCCACCGCCTGGTACCACCGGGCCCTGGCGCCGGCCCAGCAGGACAAGAGCCTGGCCCAGCTGGTGCGCGAGGCCGAGGACTTCGCCAACGGCGACTACTGGCTGGCCCTGATGCAGGGCGCGCGCCTGGGCGACGCGGCGCGGCGCGAGATCGCCGCGCGCATGGCCGCGCTGACCGGGATCTCGGCCAAATACCTGCTGCGCTGCGACCTGCGGCCCACCGAGTTCCGCTTTTTCAAGGAGCTGCTGCGCGAGCGCGGCCAGACCGTCGGCCGGCTCGACAGCCGCTTCCTCGGCCTGGACCGCGACGACGCCGGCGAGCACCCCGAGGAGGACGCCGGCATGAACAACCTGGTCGGCGCCTATGCGGCCGGCATCAACCGGGTGCTGCGCGAGCGCCTGGGCTGGACCAGCGACCAGGCCTATCTGGTGCATGCGCCGCTGTGGAAGACCTGGTCCTGGAAGGGTCACGAGAACAAGTACCTCAGCGTCGGCGACAGCCTGCGCCGCGCGCTGCAGGCGAACCCGGCGATGCGGGTCTATGTGGCCAGCGGCTATTACGACCTGGCCACGCCGCATGCCGCGGGCGATTACACCCTGGCACATCTGGGGCTGCGCGAGCCGCTGCGCCAGCGCCTGCGGGTCAGCTACTTCGAGGCCGGCCACATGATGTACATCCACCGGCCCTCGCTGGAGCGCATGGCGGCCGAGCTGCGCGAGTTCGTGCGCGGCACAAGCGCTTGACGCCCACGCGGACGCAGGTGAAGCTGGCCGCCGCTGCGAAAAAATCGCCCGATGAGCCGATCCTCCTACGAGACCTGCCTCGCCGCCGCCCGGAGCGCCTCGGACCGCGGTGACTACCGCGACGCGATCCGGCTGCGGGCCGAGGCGCTGGCCGCCTGCGCGCCCGAGGAGGAAGCCCGCCGCGCCCACGCGCTGGCGCAGCAGGCGCATGACCATCCGCGCCTGGGCCAGTTCCAGGCCAGCGTGCGCTGCGCCGGCGAGGCGGTGGCGCTGGCCGAGCAGCTCGGCGACGCCGGCGTGCTGGCCGATGCGCTGACCTCGCTGTCCTTCGTCTATGCCCAGTTGCTGATGGGGCGCGACGCGATGGAATGCGGGCTGCGCGCGCTGGCCGCGGCGCGCAGCAGCGGCGATGCGCGGCTGGAGGGCTGGGCGCTGAACCGCCTGGGCGTGGCCTATGCGGGTCTCGACAACCCCGGCCAGGCCTGCGACACCACGGTGCAGGCGCTGGAGGTGGCCGAGCCGCTGGGCGACGCCGAGCTGCAGTTCTCCTGCCTGAACAACCTGAGCTATTTCTGGCTGGCACGCCTGGCCGACGCGCGCCGCGCCGGCGATGCCGCGGCGCTGGCCGAGGCGCGCGGCCGGGCGCTGCAGCTGGCCGAGCGCGCTACCGCGCTGGCGCGCGAATCGGCCAGCCCCTTCCGCGTCGCGGTGGCCCTGTCCAACCGGGTCGAGGCCCTGCTGGGCCGCGACGACCATCGCGCGGCGCTGCCGCTGATCGACGAGTACGAGGCGCTGTCGCGCGACCGGGGCTACCTGACCCTGGAGCTGCAGGCCACCACCCAGCGCGCGCTGATCCTGAAGGCCGGCCACCGCTACGACGATGCGCTGGCCCTGCTGAGCGGGCTGATGGACGGGCGCAGCCTGCCGCCCAAGCTGCGCCAGGAGCTGATCCACGCGCTCTACGAGACCCACAAGGCGCGCGGCGACTACCGCGAGGCCCTGGCCTATCTGGAACAGCATGCCGAGCTGGAGCGCCAGCTGGCGCGCGACACGATGGCGCTGCAGACCGAGGTGATGCTGATCCGCCAGGAGGTCGAGCAGGCCCATGCGCGCGCCGAGCATGCGCTGCAGGACGCGCACCGCGAACGCGAACGTGCGCGCCAGCTGGAGCATGAGCAGGTGCGGCTGCGCGACCAAGCCGCGGCGCTGGACCGCGCCGCCCATGAGGACGTGCTGACCGGGCTGAACAACCGCCGCCATGCCGAGTTCGCGCTGCCGCTGCTGCTGGAGGGCGCGCGCCTGGCCGACAAGCCGGTCTGCCTGGCGATGCTGGACGTCGACCACTTCAAGGCCATCAACGACGAGTTCGGCCATGGCGTCGGCGACCTGGTGCTGCAGCAGCTGGCCCAGCTGCTGCGCCTGAAGATGCGCAGCGCCGACCTGCTGGCGCGGGTCGGCGGCGAGGAATTCCTGATCGCGCTGGTCGGCGCCAGCTGCCCGGTGGCGCAGGACATCTGCGAGCGGCTGCGCCTGGCGGTGCGTGCGCATGACTGGAGCACATTGGCGCCGAGCCTGCGGGTCAGCGTCAGCATCGGCCTGGCCGGCGGGCCGGCGCCGGGCGAGGTGCGGCAGCTGCAGGAACGCGCCGACCGCGCGCTCTACAGCGCCAAGCGCGGCGGCCGGGACCGGGTCTGCGTGGCCTGAGGCGCGCTCAGGCCAGCTTGAAGACCGCGACCGAGCGGGCCAGCTCATCGGCCTGATGCTGCAGGCTCTGCGCCGCGGCGGCCGACTCCTCGACCAGCGCGGCGTTCTGCTGCGTCATCTGGTCCAGGTTCGCGATCGCCAGACCGATCTGGCTGATGCCGTTGCTCTGCTCGCTGGTGGCATTGCTGATCTCGGCGACGATGCCGCTGACCCGCTCGATCGAGCTCATGATCTCCTGCATCGTCTGGCCGGCGCGCTGCACCAGCTGGGACCCGTTGTCGACGCTCTCGCCGCTGGCGGTGATCAGGGCCTTGATCTCCTTGGCCGCCTCGGCACTGCGCTGCGCCAGGGTCCGCACCTCGCCGGCCACCACCGCGAAGCCGCGGCCCTGCTCGCCGGCGCGCGCCGCCTCCACCGCCGCGTTCAGCGCCAGGATATTGGTCTGGAAGGCGATGCCGTCGATCACGCCGATGATGTCGGAGATCTTGCTCGACGAGGCGCTGATGCGCCCCATCGTGTTGACCACCTCGCCGACCACCGCGCCGCCGCGCCGCGCCACCTCGGCGGCGCTGAGCGCCAGCTGGTTGGCCTGGCGCGCGGAGTCGGCGTTGTGGGTCACGCTGGCGGTCAGCTGCTCCATCGCCGAGGCCGTTTGCTCCAGATTGGCCGCGGTCTGCTCGGTGCGCTGGCTCAGGTCCTGGCTGCCGACCGCCACCTCGCGCGAGGCGGTGGCGATGCTGTCGGTGGCGCCGCGCACGCCGCTGACCACGCCGGACAGC
This sequence comes from Roseateles sp. DAIF2, assembly GCF_015624425.1. Lineage (NCBI taxonomy): Bacteria > Pseudomonadati > Pseudomonadota > Betaproteobacteria > Burkholderiales > Sphaerotilaceae > Roseateles > Roseateles sp. DAIF2. Next base: position 4,446,607 of record NZ_CP049919.1, read on the forward strand.
GAGCGCTGCATCGCCAGCACACCACGCATCATCGCCGCGGTCTCGTCCTGGCCCTGCACCTGCACCGCCTGACTCAGGTCATGCTGCGCGATGCGCTCGGAGCTGGCCACCGCGTCGGACAGCGGCGCCAGGATCGAGCGGATGTTGAACAGGGTGTAGACCGCGATGCTCAGCACCGCGACCACCATCAGCAGCACCAGGTTGCGCCGCACCACCTTCTCGTCGGCCGCGATGCGCTCCACCTCGGCGGCCGAGTAGCGGTCCACCGCCTGGGTCAGCTCGCCGAGCGACTTGTCCAGCGCGCGCACCGGCGCCTTGATCGGCTCGGTGGCCTGGTTGGCGCTGGCGGTGTCGCCAAACTCGCCGCGCGCCACCCGCTCGGCGATGCCGGCGAAGCCGCTGCGGTACCCCTGCAGCGACTGAATCATCTCGGCCGGGAACTTCTTGACCGAGTCGGGCAGATCCAGCTTGTCCATCGCGCCGAGGCCCGCGACCACGCGCTCGTAGCTCTGGTCCCATTCCTTGCGGTAGCGCTCGACCGCGGCCTTGTCGTTCAGGTTGATCAGCAGGTCCTTCTCGTAGCGGCGCAGATTGCCGACGCCAGCGCGCACATCGGCCAGCTTGCTGAGCGCGCTGACATCGTTGTCGACGAAATGCTCGAAGGTGCCGCGCGCCTTGGCCAGGCTCCACAGCCCGTCGCCGCCGATCGCCAGCATCGCCCCGATTGCCAGCAGCGCCAGCGCGTACAAACGGGCCCGGATCGAGTAATTGCGTAGCGTCCAAATCGACATCACAACCTCCGGCAGGCAGATGGTCAGACACTCCCTGCCGCGAGCCTAACAGGCGGACGCGCCGGCCGAAACACCCTGATACGGGTACGCGGCCGGCGCGCCACGCGTTCAGGCGCCGGTCGACAGCTCCGCCATCACCGCCGCGAAGCGATCCGCGATCGCCTCCTCGCCCGCGTGGCGCCCTTGACGCAGCCGCACCCGGCCGGCCACATAGACGTCGCGCAAGGCCTGGCCCTGGCTGGCGAACACCAGCGCGTCCAGCAGCGCCGGCTGCGGCACACCCAGCAGGCCGGAGGCGCGGGTGTCGAGCACCAGGAAGTCGGCGCGCGCGCCGGGCGCCAGGCCCCAGGAGGTCAGGCCGGCCGGCGCCGCACTGCCGGCGAGGCTGGCCTCGAACAGGCGCGCCGCGCTGGAGGGCTGGCCGCCTCGCGGATCGGCCGCCACATTGCGCTGGCGCAGGCCCAGGCGCTGGCCATACTCGAGCCAGCGCAGCTCCTCGATCCAGCCGCGCGTCACATGGCTGTCCGAGCCCAGCGACAAGGGCACGCCGGCGCCCAGCCAGCCCGGCAGATCGGCCAGGCCGTCGCCCAGGTTCGCCTCGGTGCCGGGGCAGATCACGACGCCGGCGCCGGCGCGCGCCACCGCGGCGATCTCGGCCGGCTCGCTGTGCGTCGCATGCACCAAGTGCCAGCGCGCATCGGGCGCGAACTCGTCGCAGAGGTACTGCATCGGCCGCCGGCCCGTCGCGGCCAGGCTGTCGCGCACCTCCTGCAGCTGCTCGCTGATGTGGATATGGATGGGCAGCGCGGTCTCGCCGACCAGGGCCTGCAGCGCGCGGATGTCCGGGGCGTGGGCCGCGCGCAGCGAATGCAGGGCCACGCCGGCGTTCAGCAGCGGCCGGCCGGCGGCATTCAGGCGCTGCGCGGCGCGCCAGACCCAGGCCGCATCGGTCGCGAAGCGGCGCTGGTCGGGCCGCAACGCTGCCTGCGCGAAGCCGGCATGGGCATACAGCACCGGCAGCATGGTCAGGCCCAGGCCCGCCTCGTCCGCCGCGTCGGCCAGGGCCCAGCTCAGCGCCAGCTCGTCGTCCGGATAGGCGCTGCCGTCCTCGCGGTGCTGCAGGTAATGGAATTCGCAGACCTGGGTGTAGCCGCCCTTCAGCAGCTCCACATAGAGCTGGGCCGCGATCGCGCGCAGCTGCGCCGGCGTGACCTTCAGCGCCAGGCCGTACATGCGGTCGCGCCAGGACCAGAAATCGTCCTCGCCCGCCTTGCGCCGCTCGGCCAGGCCGGCGAAGGCGCGCTGGAAGGCATGGCTGTGCGCATCGACCAGGCTGGGCAGCACCGGGCCGGCCAGCCGCTCAACGCCCTCCGGCGCCGGGCGGCCCACCGTGAAGCTCGTCCAATGGCCGCGGGCATCGGCCTGCATCAGCACCTCGGCCTGCCAGCGCCCGTCCAGCCAGGCCTGGGGCGCCCAGAACACCTGGCCGCTCATGCCGCCGGCCTCCAGGCCAGATAGGCCTGCAGCAGGCGCCTCAGGAGCGGCTGCACCCGCGCGGCGCGCGCCTCGTCATAGGCGAAGCTGCCGTCCTCGTGCATATAGCAGCTCCAGCACATCTCCAGCTGCACCGCATGCTGCCCAAGATCCGGCCGGCCGTAGTGGCGGGTGATGTGGCCGCCCTTGAAGCGGCCGTTGACCACCTGGGTGTAGTCGCCCTGCGCGGCCAGTACCGCGCCCAGGCCCTGCGTGATCGCGGCGTCGCAGCTGCGGCCCTCGGCGGTGCCGAGGTTCAGGTCGGGCAGCTTGCCCTCGAACAGCCAGGGCAGCACCGACTTGATGCTGTGCGCATCGAACAGCAGCGCATAACCGTGCAGGGCCTTCAGCCGGTCCAGCTCGGCCTGCAAGGCATCGTGATAGGGGCGCCAGTAGGCCTCGCGCCGGCGCAGCTTCTCGGCGGCATCGGGGGCCTGGCCGTCCAGGTAGATCGGGTCGCCGCTGAAGAAGCGGGTCGGGCACAGCTCGGTGTTCGACGCGCCGGGGTACATCGGCGTGTCCTCCGGCGGGCGGTTCAGGTCGATCAGGAAGCGCGAGTAGCGCGGCACGATCAGGCTGGCGCCCAGCTCGGCGGCGATCTCGCCGTACAGGCGCTCCAGATGCCAGTCGGTGTCCTCGGTCGCCAGGGCGCGCGGCTGGTAGCGCGCGCGCTGGTCGGCGGGGATCTCGGTGCCCACATGGGGCATGCTGATCAGCAGCGGGCGGCTGCCCTGGCGCAGCTTGAAAACGTCGACTTCACTCATGCTCGGAACACCTTGCCGCCCCACACGCGCTGACGCAGCGGGTTGCGGCCGAAGTAGTAGGACAGTTCATTGGGATGCTCGACATCCCAGACGCAGAAATCGGCGCGCTGCCCGGCCCGCAGCCGGCCGCGGTCCGTCAGGCCCAGGGCCCGCGCCGCGTTGACCGTGACGCCGCGCAGCGCCTCCTCCGGCGTCAGCCGGAACAGGGTGCAGGCCATGTTCAGCATCAGCAACAGGGACAGGGTCGGCGAGGTGCCGGGGTTGTGGTCGGTCGAGATCGCAATCGGCACGCCGGCCTCGCGCAGCAGCCCGACGGGCGGCAGCTTGGTTTCGCGCAGGAAGTAGTAGGCGCCGGGCAGCAGGGTCGCGACCGTGCCGCTGGCGGCCATCGCCCGCACGCCCTCGGGGCTCAGGTATTCCAGATGGTCGCAGGACAGCGCGCGGTACTCGCAGGCCAGCTGGGTGCCGCCCTGGTCCGACAGCTGCTCGGCATGCAGCTTGACCGGCAGGCCCAGGGCCCGGGCCGCCTCGAACACGCGCCGGGTCTGTGCCGGGGTGAAGCCGATGCCCTCGCAGAAGGCATCGACCGCATCGATCAGGCCCTCGCGCTGCAGCCGGGGCATCCAGGCGCAGACGGCCTCGACATAGTCGTCCTGCCGGCCCTGGAACTCGGGCGGCAGCGCGTGGGCGCCCAGATAGCTGGTGCGCACCTCGGCGCCCTGCAGCGCGCGCGCGGCGCGCAGGCAGCGGGCCTCGCTGTCCAGGTCCAGACCATAGCCGGACTTGACCTCGACGGTCGTCACCCCCTCGGCCAGCAGCGCATCCAGGCGCCGCTGGGCCAGGCGCAGCAGCTCGGCTTCGTCGGCGCCACGGGTCGCGGCCACGGTCGAGCGGATGCCGCCGCCGGCGCGGGCGATCTCTTCGTAGCTGGCGCCATGCAGACGCAGCTCGAACTCGCGCGCCCGCTGGCCGCCGTAGACCAGATGGGTATGGCAGTCGATCAGGCCCGGCGTCACGACCGCGCCGCCCAGCTCATGCTCGGCCGCCGGCGCCAGGCCGGCGGGCAGTTCGGATTCGGGGCCCACCCAGGCGATGCGCTCGCCCTCGGTGATCAGCGCCCCACGCTCGACCCAGCCCCAGGGCTGGGTGCCGTCCAGGGTGGCCAGGCGCGCGCCGCGCCACAAGGTCTTGTCACTCATCGATGTCTCACTCGCTCCAGCTCATCCACCAGGCCTGGCCCGGGCCCGCGAAGCTCAGCGGCTGCGCGGCCGGCTGCTCGCACCAGGCCAGACTCTGCGGCGCCAGCGGCATCGCGCGGCCGCCATGCTTCAAGAGACCGCCGCCCGCACTGAACAGGCCCAGCCATTGGCTGCCCTGCGCCTCGAAGGGCTGGTCCGCCGCGACGACGCGCATCCGGCCCTGCGCGCGGCGGTGCATCAGGTTGAAGTCCCGCGTCGGGCCGTCGACCAGCTCGCAGTCGGGGCCGAGCGCGCCGTCGAAGCTGAGGATCTCGCTCTCCGGATGCAGCTCGTAGTCATAGAGCCGCACGCCACGGCCGGACAGCACCGCGAACCAGCGCTGCACGCCCTCGAAGGAGGAGAACGGGCCGTCCGCCTCGATGTCCGCGACGCTGACCCGCAGCGCCCATTGCGCCGGATGCGGCCAGGCCAGCAGCTCGCGGGTCCAGCCGCCGTTGTTCTTCCAGCGCTGCGGCGCCACCTGTTCGGCTGAAATCACGCTCCAACTCATGACAGTCCTCCAAGGCAGATCCGACGGCATTCCCAAGCGAGCGGCGCCGATCCGGCTTTGCCGGGCGGCCGGCGCTGCCCCCTTGAGGGGGCCGGCGCAGCCGGTAGGGGGTGGGACGTCCAGCTCATGCTTGGAATCCTCCTTCGAGCAGGTATCGGGAACCTGGATGGGTCAGGCGCACCGCCGTCACCGCGATGCCGCGGCTGAAGGTCAGGCGCTTGACGACCAGGCAGGGATCGCGCCGGGCAATGCCCAGCAGCTTGGCTTCCAGCTCGCTGGGTGACGTCGCCTCGATGGTATAGCGCGCCTCCGACAGCGGGGCCACCTCCAGCAGGTAATGGGTCGGCGTCACGGTCGCGAAGTCCAGGCCCAGGTAGTCGGGCGCGCAGGCCGGATTCACCAGCCGGTCCTCGCACTGGATCGCGACGCCGTTCTCCAGATGCACGATCACGCTGTGGAACAGCGGCGCGCCGGCCTTCAAACCGAACTCGGCCGCCTGCTCGGCCGTGGCCTTGAGCTTTTCCAGCAGATGGACCCGAGCCTCATGCGCGTGGCCGCGTTCGGCGATCTCCTCATGCACATCGCGCACCGTCAGGGTGGAGGCGATGCGGTGGATCTGCGCGACAAAGGTGCCGACGCCCTGCACCCGCTCGATCATGCCCTCCTGGGCCAGCTCGCGCAGCGCGCGATTCACCGTCATGCGGCTCAGCCCGAACTGCGCGCCCAGCTCGGCCTCCGAGGGCAGCAGGTCGCCGGGCACCCAGCGGCCGGCGGCGATGCCCTCGCGCAGAAAGCTCTTGACCTTCAGGTATTGCGGCGCCGGGCCGTCGGGAGATCGTCGTGGCATGGGATCGAATGGTACTTGACTGTACTTGTATAGACAACTACATTCCGCATCATTCCATCCCCCGCTTGCCCTTCGCAGGAGACCGACATGCCCGACATGAGCAGCCCCGCCCCGACCACCGCACGCGTCGTCCGCGCCCCCACCGGTACCCAGCTCAGCTGCAAGAGCTGGCTGACCGAGGCCGCCTACCGCATGATCCAAAACAACCTGGATCCGATGGTGGCCGAGAACCCGGCCGAGCTGGTGGTCTATGGCGGCATCGGCAAGGCGGCGCGCAACTGGGAATGCTTCGACGCCATCCTCGCGACCCTGAAGGGCCTGAACGAGGACGAGACCCTGCTGGTGCAGTCGGGCAAGCCGGTCGGCGTGTTCAAGACCCATGCCGATGCGCCGCGCGTGCTGCTGGCCAACTCCAACCTGGTGCCGCATTGGGCCAACTGGGAGCATTTCAACGAGCTGGACCGCAAGGGTCTGATGATGTACGGCCAGATGACGGCCGGCAGCTGGATCTATATCGGCACCCAGGGCATCGTGCAGGGCACCTATGAGACCTTCGCCGAGGCCGGCCGCCAGCATTACGGCGGCAGCCTGGCCGGCCGCTGGGTGCTGACCGCGGGCCTGGGCGGCATGGGCGGCGCCCAGCCGCTGGCCGCGACCTTCGCCGGCGCCGTCTCGCTGAACATCGAATGCCAGCAGACCAGCATCGACTTCCGCCTGAAGACCCGTTACGTCGACGAGCAGGCCGCCGATCTGGACGACGCGATCGCGCGCATCCGCAAGTACACGGCCGAGAAGAAGGCGATCTCGATCGCCCTCTTGGGCAATGCCGCCGAGATCCTGCCCGAGCTGGTCAAGCGCGTGCAGGCCGGCACCGCGCCCAAGCCCGATGTCGTGACCGACCAGACCTCGGCTCATGACCTGATCAACGGCTACCTGCCCGCCGGCTGGAGCGTCGAGCAGTGGAAGGCCGCCGCCGCCGATGCCAGCCAGCACGCCAAGCTGAAGGACGCCGCCGCCAAGGGCTGCGCCGTGCATGTGCAGGCAATGCTGGACTTCCAGGCCATGGGCGTGCCCACCGTCGACTATGGCAACAACATCCGCCAGGTCGCGCTGGACCAGGGCGTCAAGAACGCCTTCGACTTCCCCGGCTTTGTGCCCGCCTATGTGCGCCCGCAGTTCTGCGAGGGCCGCGGCCCGTTCCGCTGGGTGGCGCTCTCCGGCGACCCAGAGGACATCTACAAGACCGACGCCAAGATCAAGGAGCTCTTCCCCGAGGAAACCCGCGTGCACCGCTGGCTGGACATGGCGGCCGAGCGCATCGCCTTCCAGGGCCTGCCGGCGCGCATCTGCTGGCTGGGCCTGGGCCAGCGTCACCTGGCCGGCCTGGCCTTCAACGAGATGGTGCGCACCGGCGAGCTGAAGGCGCCGATCGTGATCGGCCGCGACCACCTGGACTGCGGCTCGGTCGCCAGCCCGAACCGCGAGACCGAGGCGATGAAGGACGGCACCGACGCCGTCTCCGACTGGCCGTTGCTGAACGCGCTGCTGAACACCGCCGGCGGCGCCACCTGGGTCTCGCTGCACCATGGCGGCGGCGTGGGCATGGGCTTTTCCCAGCACAGCGGCGTGGTCATCGTCGCCGACGGCACGGACGCGGCCGCCAAGCGCCTGGAGCGCGTGCTGTTCAACGATCCTGGCACCGGCGTGATGCGCCATGCCGACGCCGGCTACGAGATCGCCCAGCAATGCGCCAGCGAGCGCGGCCTGCATCTGCCGATGCAACAGGGCGGCGCTCGCTGACGCGGGCAGCGCACGCTCGTTCACTTTCCGACTTGCAGCGCGGCGGCAGGCTCTTAGGATGGCTCATCTCGACAAGCGGGCGCCGATGCAGCGCCCTCCGGATCGGCATGAGACAAGAAGCCTCCGTTCGCCGCGGCCTGCTGATGGCCGCCTGCCTACTGGCCCTGCCGGCGCGCGCCACCGAGCCCGCGCCGCCACCTTTGCACATCGCCGCGGTGCAGAAGGATGCGGTCAGCTGGGTGGCGGCACGGCTGCTGACCGAGGTCTACCGCCTGGCCGGCCTGGAGCTGGTGGTGGAGCCGATGCCGGCGCCGCGTGCCGGCCTGCTGGCGCTCAGCGGCGAGGTGGACGGCGAGCTGATCCGCACCGAGGCCCATGGCCAGCGCAACCCGCGCCTGCTGCGCATCGATCCGCCCTACTACCGCATCCAGGTGCAGGCCTTCTCGCTCGCCTCGCGCCGGGTGCAGGTGGGCAGCCGCGCGGACCTGGCGCGCTACAAGCTGGCAGCGATCCGCGGCCTGTCCTATGTGCCCGAGCTGACGCCCGGCCATCCGGCGCTGACCCTGGCGCAGAACTCCGAGCAGATGTTCCGCATGCTGCAGGCCGAGCGGGTCGATCTGGCGCTGGACAGCGGCCTGGCCGCGCGCCATGTGCTGGAGCGCCTGGGCCTGCGCGAGCAGCTCAGCGCCTCGCCCGAGCTGGCGCGCTACGAGCTGTTCCATTACCTGCATCCGCGCCACCGCGCGCTGGCGCCGCGCATCGCCGCGGCGATCCAGCGGCTCAAGGCCAGCGGCGAACTGGAGCGCCTGACCGAGTTCTACGAAAGCATGGCGCTGACCCTCAGCCCGGAGCGCTTCGATCCCGGCGAGCTGGCACCGCGCCGCCCTTGATTCCTTTTTCTTCTTTCCCCCTTCCCCACCCTTTTTGATCTTGCAGCCATGACCGACCTGATCCTCACCCCCGGCCATCTGACCCTGGACCAGCTGCGCGCGATCCGCGCCGGCGGCGTGCGCCTGGCGCTGGACGCCAGCGCCGCCGAGGCGATCCGCCGCAGCGCCGCCGTCGTGCAGGCCGCGGCCGCCGGCGACGCGCCGGTCTACGGCGTCAACACCGGCTTCGGCAAGCTGGCCTCCAAGCGCATCAGCAAGGAGGAGCTCGCCACCCTGCAGCGCAACCTGATCCGCTCGCATTGCGTCGGCGTCGGCGCGCCGCTGGAGCCCTCGGTCGTGCGCCTGATGTTGGCCACCAAGGCGGCCTCGCTGGCGCGCGGCTTCTCGGGCGTGCGCGAGGAGGTGGTGCAATGCCTGCTGGACGTCTTCAACGCCGGCCTCTCGCCCTATGTGCCGGCGCAGGGTTCGGTCGGCGCCTCGGGCGACCTGGCACCGCTGGCCCACATGACCCTGGCCCTGATGGGCGAGGGCGAGATGCTGGTCGATGGGCGGCGCTTGCCCGCCGGCCCCGAACTGGAGAAGGCCGGCCTGAAGCCGCTGACCCTGCAGGCCAAGGAAGGCCTGGCCCTGATCAACGGCACCCAGACCTCGACCGCGCTGGCGCTGGAAGGCCTGCTGCGCTTCGAGAAGGTCTATGCCTCGGCCATCGTCTCGGGCGCGCTGAGCCTGGACGCCGCGCGCGGCAGCGACGGCCCCTTCGACGCCCGCATCCATGCGGTGCGCGGCCAGCCCGGCCAGATCGAGGCCGCCCAGGCCTACCGCCAGATCCTGGCCGGCAGCGAGATCCGCCAGTCGCATCGCGAGGGCGACGACCGGGTGCAGGATCCCTATTGCCTGCGCTGCCAGCCCCAGGTGATGGGCGCCTGCCTGGACCAGGCCCGCTATGTGCGTGAGGTGCTGCTGCGCGAGGCCAATGCGGTGACCGACAACCCGCTGGTGTTCGCCAACGCCGACGGCACGGCCTATATGGTCTCGGGCGGCAACTTCCACGCCGAGCCGGTGGCCCTGGCCGCCGATGCGCTGGCCTGCGCGATCGCCGAGGTCGGCGCGATCGCCGAGCGCCGCATCGCGATGCTGATCGATGCCAGCGTCTCGCGCCTGCCGCCCTTCCTGACCGAGAACGCCGGCCTGAACTCGGGCTTCATGATCGCCCATGTCACCGCCGCGGCGCTGGCCAGCGAGAACAAGAGCCTGGCGCACCCGGCCAGCGTCGACAGCCTGCCGACCAGCGCCAACCAGGAGGACCATGTCTCGATGGCCACCTTCGGCGCGCGCCGCCTGGGCCCGATGCTGGACAACACCGCCCACATCATCGGCATCGAGCTGCTGGCCGCGGCCCAGGGCATCGAGTTCCTGCGCCCGCTGAAGAGCTCCTCGGCACTGGAGCAGGTGCATGCGCTGCTGCGCAAGGTCTGCCCCCCGATGCCCCAGGACCATTACCTGGCACCGGACATCGAGCGCGCGACCGCGCTGGTACATGGCGACGAGCTGGCCGCCCTGGCCGGCCGGCACGGCGGCCTCAACGCCCTCGGTTGAGCAGCGCGCCCGCTGCGGTCGCGGCCGGCAGACCCGCGCGGCCGTCGGGCAGGGTCAGGCGCACCAGCAGGCCATGCGGCTGCTGCGGCAGCAGCTCGATGCTGCCGCGCATCAGGCCCTCGACGAGATTGCGCACCAGGGCCAGCCCCAGCCCGCCCTCGGTGGGCAGGCGGCGCGCGAACGGCGTGAAGGCCTGGGCCCGGGTCGCCTCGTCCATGCCCGGCCCCTGATCGGCCACCTCGATGCACAGGCCCGGCTGCGGCAGCGCGCGCCGCAGCCGCAGGAACCCGCGGGTGGCCTCGCCCGCCTCGTGGCCATGGCGCAGCGCATTGCGCAGCAGATGCTGGACCACATGGCCCAGCGCCTCGACCGCGCCGCACCACTCGATGTCCTCGTCCAGCGCCAGGGTCAGCCCGGCGCCGCCACCGGCCCATTCCGGCGCCGCCTGCTGCGCCTGCTCGCGCAGCAGCGCGGCCAGATTGACGCGCCGGTTCTCATGCAGGCGCTCGTGCAGGCCCAGCTCGGCAAAGCGGGCCAGCAGCGCATGCGAGCTGCGCACCGCCGCGGCCACCACGTCCGCCGCCTGCACCGCCTGCTCCAGCCCCTCGACCAGCTCCTGCCGCCGCAGCGGGCCCAGCGCCTTGTCGCGCAGCCCCTGCGCCAGGCCGGCCAGCGCGCCCGCGCCCAGCGCCGCATTGCCCAGCGGCGTGTTGAGCTGATGCGCCACGCCCATCAGCAGGCGGCTGATGGCCTGGCGCTGCTCATGCTGCAGCAGGGCCTCGCGGGCCCGGCCCAGCTCGGCGGTGCGCTCGCGCACCCGCCGCTCCATCTCCTCGTTGGCCTCCTGCAGCTGCCGGTTGCGATGCTGCAGCTCGGCCGACAGCTCGGCCTCGCGCAGCAGGGCCTGCAGGCCGGACTGGTGGCGCTGGCGGATCTGCTCGATCACCTGCTCCTGCACCGCCTGGCGCTCGCGCATCTGCTGCCGCCCGTCCGCCACGCGGCCGTCCCGGAAGGCCAGCTCGGCCAGTGCCTCATGCACCTTGATGCGCAGATTGGCCGAGCGCTGGCTGTCCTGCTCCAGCGCCAGGGCCTGGTTCAGATGCGGCGCCGCGCGCTGCGGTGCCTCGCCCAGCAGCTCGATGCGCGCCTGCGCATAGGCGCACCAGGCCAGCATCAGGTTCAGCAGCGACAAGGGCACCTCATCGGCCTCGGCCTCCAGCTCGCCCAGCACCCGCAGGGCTTGCTCCGGATCCCCGCCCATCGCGCAGTTGATTGCCAGATTGGTGCCGACCAGACGCCGCAGCATCCCCAGGCCGGGGCGCGCGGCATGTTCGTAGAGCCGCAGGTAGCGCTCGATGCACTCGCGCCGCGCCGCCTCGTCGCCGGCCTCCGCCCGACCATAGGCCACGCAGGCATGGGCGACGCCCAGCAGGGTATCGCTCCAGTCGAACAGCCCACCGATGCGCTGCTCCAGCAGCGGCAGCAGGCGCCCCACCTCGACCAGATCGCCGATCGCGATCAGCTGCGACAGCATCTGGTTGGCGGCAATGCACATCGCCGGCCGGCGGCCCTGCTGCTCGAAGGCGGCCAGCGCCGCGCTCCCGTCGCGCGCGGCCTGCACGCTCAGGCCCTGGCGGTGCAGGGCCTGGGCCGACAGCAGCAGATGCTCGCTCGCCGGCAGCCCCCTGGCCGCGGCGCCGCTCTCGCCCAGCGCCAGCAGCTCGGCCAGCCGCGCCGTCTCGATGGGCTGGGCCTGGCGCAGCTGGATCCAGGCCCGCAGGCAGCGCAGGCGCGGCAGATCCGCGCCCAGCCGCTGCTCCAGGCTCTCCAGCCCTTGCACGCCCTGCTGCACCTGCTGGCAACCCAGCAGGGTGTAGAGCTCATCGACCTGGGCATCCAGCCATCCGGCGTCCGCCTGCTCAGGGTCCATGCCAGTCACTCCGAGACGGCTGCCCGGCGCGCGGGCAGATCGGCCAACTCCCTGTTGTTGTCGACTTGGGCTTGTGCGCATTGTGCAGCAGCCCTCGCGCCCCTCATGCCCCCCGATCCGGTGAAGCCCTGAGAGCCAAGCCCCGCGACTGCGGCCATGATGGCTGCTCCCGAGCCGGCCCTCCCCGTCCGGCCGCCCCTACCCCCTTGCAAGGATGTCCGCTCCATGAAGACCTCGCGCCCGGCCCCTTTCTCAACCCGCCCCCTGCTGGGGCTCGTGCTCGCGCTGATGGAGGCCGGCGCCCAGGCCCAGGAAACCAAGGTCGGTATCGGTATCTCCGGCTGGACCGGCTTCGCACCGCTGACCCTGGCCAAGGAGGCCGGCCTGTTCAAGAAGAACGGCCTGGATGTCACGATCAAGAAGATCCCGCAGAAGGACCGCCACCTGGCGATCGCCTCCGGCGATGTGCAATGCGCGGCCACCACGGTCGAGACCTGGATCGTCTGGAACGCCAACGGCGTCGCGACCACGCAGATCTTCCAGCTCGACAAGAGCTTCGGCGCCGACGGCCTGGTGGTGAAGCCCGGCATCGCCAGGATCGCCGACCTGAAGGGCAAGACCGTGGCCGCCAGCGCGCCCGGCACCGCGCCCTATTTCGGCCTGGCCTGGATGCTGAAGAAGAACGGCGTCTCGGTGAAGGACGTCAAGGTGGTGAACCTGGAGCCGCAGGCTGCGGCCAATGCCTTTATCGCCGGCACCGGCGACCTGGACGGCGGCATGACCTACGAGCCCTATCTGTCCGGCGTGCGCGCCAAGCCCGAGGCCGGCAAGATCATCGCGACCACCCTGGACTATCCGATGGTGATGGACACCTTCGGCTGCACGCCCCGTTTTCTCTCCGAGAACCCCAAGGCCGCCAAGGCCCTGGCCGACAGCTATTTCGAGGCGCTGGCGATGATCAAGGCCGATCCGAAGAAGAGCTTCGAGATCATGGGCGCCGACGTCAAGCAGAGCGGCGAGGCCTTCGAGAAGAGCCAGGCCTATCTGCGCTGGCAGGACAAGGCCGCCAACCAGAAGTTCTTTGCCGGCGAGCATGCGCAGTTCAGCAAGGAGGCGGCCGAGCTGCTGCTGGAGGTGGGCATCATCAAGGCGATCCCCGACCTTTCCAAACTCGCCGACACGCGCTTCATCCAGTAAGCCAGCATGCGTCCTCTCACCCCGGTGACGCCCCGGGCCCGCGCGGCCCTGGGCCTGTCCTTCTTCGTCGTCTTCACCGCGCTCTGGGCCGCCGTCACCTTCGGCGGCCTGGTCAGCAAGACCTTCCTGGCCGATCCGTTGACGATGCTCAGGTCCGGTTGGACCCTGCTGACCGAGATGGGCTTCGCCAAAGACATCGGCATGACGGTCTGGCGCGTCGTCGGCGGCTTCCTGATCGCCGCCGCGCTGGCGCTGCCACTGGGCGTCGCGATGGGCACCTACAAGCCGGTCGAGGCCTTCTTCGAACCCTTCGTCTCCTTCGCGCGCTACCTGCCGGCCTCGGCCTTCATCCCGCTCTTGATCCTCTGGGCCGGCATCGGCGAGGCGCAGAAGCTGGCGGTGATCTTCATCGGCAGCTTTTTCCAGCTGACCCTGATGATCGCGGTCGCGGTCGGCAACCAGCGGCGCGACCTGGTCGAGGCGGCCTACACCCTGGGCGTCAGCGACCGCACGCTGATCACCCGCGTGCTGCTGCCCGGCGCCGCGCCGGAGATCGCGGAGATCCTGCGCATGGTGCTGGGCTGGGCCTGGACCTATGTGATCGTGGCCGAGCTGATCGGTGCATCCAGCGGCATCGGCCACATGATCACCGACAGCCAGGCCCTCTTGGCTACCGACCAGATCATCTTCGGCATCATCGTGATCGGCCTGATCGGCCTGGTCAGCGATTTCGCCTTCAAGGCGCTGAACCGCAAGCTCTTTCCATGGGCACAGCTCGGCCGATGACTACTGCTTCTTCCATTCTTTCGATCCGCGGCGTCTCCCGCACCTTCACCGGCCAGGGCGGCCAGCAGACCGTGGCGCTGCAGGCCACCGACCTGGAGGTGGCCGAGAACGACTTCGTCACCATCCTCGGCCCCTCGGGCTGCGGCAAGAGCACCCTGCTGCGCATCGTCGCCGGGCTCGATGTGCCCAGCGGCGGCCAGGTGCTGCTGGATGGCCGCGCGGTCGACCGCCCCGGCGCCGACCGCGGCATGGTGTTCCAGAGCTACACCCTGTTCCCCTGGCTGACGGTGCTGGACAACGTGGCCTTCGGCCTGCGCGAGCGCGGCCTGCCGCGCGCGCAGCAGCTGGAGATCGCACAGGACTTCATCGCCAAGGTGGGGCTGGCCAAGTTCGCCGGCCATTACCCCAAGCAGCTCAGCGGCGGCATGCAGCAGCGCACCGCGCTGGCCCGCGCGCTGGCGAACCAGCCGCGCATGCTCTTGATGGACGAGCCCTTCGGCGCGCTGGACCACCAGACCCGCGAGCTGATGCAGGAGCTGCTGCTGGCCATCTGGGAGCGGGAGCGCAAGACCGTGCTGTTCGTCACGCATGACATCGACGAGGCCATCTTCATGGGCTCGCGCGTGGTCGTGATGAGCGCGCGGCCGGGCCGCATCAAGACCGACCTGCCCTCGCCTTTTGCCCATCCGCGCCATTACTCGGTCAAGACCACGGCCGAGTTCGCCGCGCTCAAACGCGAACTGACGGAACAATTGCGCAGCGAGGTGCAGGCCGCCGCGCTGGCCTGAGCCCCAAGCCGGGCGACAATGGCGGCATGCGCCTGGCCCTTGTGCTGGTGCTGACCTGGCTGTGCGGTCCGGCCCAGGCCCTGAGCATCAGTTTCATCAATCCGGGCCGATCCGACGAGCTGTACTGGATCAGTGCCAGCCAGGCGATGCAGGCCGCCGCGCGCAGCCTGAACATCCAGCTGGAGGTGCTGTACGCCGAGCGCGACCCCGAGCAGGCCCTGGCCCTGGGGCGCCAGATCGCCGCGCGGCCGCCGGCCCAGCGCCCCGACTATGTGGTGCTGGTCAACGAGAAAGGCACCCTGGTGCCGAACGCGCGCGTGCTCGGCGAGGCCGGCATCAAGAGCTTCGCCGCCTTCAGCGGGCTGCTGCCGCAGGAGCGCAGGCGCTGGGCGCCGCGCCGCGGCCTGCCGCTGCTGCTGGGCAGCCTGGAGCCCGATGCCGAGCAGGCCGGCTACCTGAGCGCCAAGGCCCTGATCGACGAGGGCCTGCGCCGCGGCCTGGCCGGCCCGGACGGCCGGCTGCATCTGCTGGCGATCGCCGGCGACCGCTCGACCCCGGTCTCGATCCGCCGCAACGAGGGTCTGCGCCGCGCGCTAAAGGAACAGGCCGCGCGGGCCGAGCTGGACGAACAGGTCTTCGCCGACTGGCGCCTGGAGCGCGCGGCCGAGCTGACCCCGCCGCTGCTGCGCCGCCATCCGCAGGCGCGCCTGATCTGGGCCGGCAGCGACCAGATGGCCTTCGGCGCGATGCAGGCGCTGGAACCCGAGGGCCGGCGCGAGGAGCTGCTGTTCTCGGCGATCAACAACTCGCTGCCCGCGCTGCAGGCCCTGCAGGAGGGCCGGCTGAGCGCCGTGGTCGGCGGGCATTTCATCGCCGGCGCCTGGGCCCTGGTGATGCTCTACGACCACCACCATGGCCTGGACTTCGCCGCCGAAGGCCTGGAGCAGGAACGCCCGATGTTCATGCTGTTCGGCCAGGCCGAGGCGCGCCAGTACCTGGCCCGCTTCGCGCCGGGCATGCCGGCGCTGGACTTCCGGCCCTATAGCAAGAAACTCAACCCCGGGCTGGGCCGCTACCGCTTCGAGACCCGGCCGCTGCTACTTCCCTAGGCTCGCCTCCAGCAGCGCCAGCTGCCGGCGCGCCCGCTCGCCGACGCGGATCTGCGGGTTGGAATAGCCGTCGCTCTTGCCGGCCTCCTGCTCGCGCCGCTCGATGACGCGGCGCGCCTCGGCATGGGCCGACTCGAAGGAGCGGGTTGTGCGCAGCTGCTCGGCATAGAGGGCGCGACCGAAGAAGGTCAGCTCGGAGCCGCGGCCGCAGCCATAGGAGGTGTGCTCGGCATCGGCCGCCGTCATCACCAGGCTGCCCGTGTCCGCCAGCGGCTCGATCCAGCTGCCCGAATAGCAGGCCGAGATCGAGAGGATGCGGTGCCGCACGCCCGCCTCGTCCAGCCATTGCCGCAGCTGCTGCGGCGTCACCGCCTCGACCTCCAGCGGCCACAACGCGGCCGCAAGCTGGCCATCGCGCGCGCCATGCGAGCTGAGATGGATGAACAGCAGGTCCTCCTCGCGGTTCATCAGCGCGGCGACGCGCTGGATCGCGCGCCGCAGGTTCTGCGGCGTGGCCCAGGGCCAGGCCTCGGCGGTGGCGACGTTGTTGACCAGCTGCAGGCTGCGGCCCTGGGCGCCGAAGCGCGTGCGCATCACCTCGTCCACCAGCGCGCTCTCGCGCATGAACACATCCTCGCTGCCATAGGGCGCGAAGCTCAGCGCGAACAGCTCCACCCGCCCGGCTTGCCCGGGCTGCAGCGCGCGCAGGCGCTCGTCGAGCAGGCCGGCCTGGCGCTCGAGCAGGTCCTGGGTCAGGCGCAGCCGGGTCGGCGCCGCGGTCTCGGACTCGACGGCATACCAATGCTGGGTCGGCCGCCCCCAGGTCTGCGCCAGGGTCACGCCGACCAGCAGCAGGCCCGCCAGGCCGAGCCGGAGCGTCAAGCCGCCGCGCGCGAGCAGGCGCAGCTGCGCGGCCAGCGACCAGGCGAGCAGGCCCCACCACAGCAGCCAGTAGCCCCATGTGCCCAGCCGGCCCTGCCAGCCCAGGCGCACGATCGGCACCAGCAGCAGCTGGCTGAGCAGCAGCAACAGCAGGCCCTGCGCCAGCAGCAGGGCGAACAGATCGGCGCCGCGCCGTGGCCGGTCGCCACCCAGCCACCAGCAGCACCAGGCCAGCACCACCGTGCCCAGCCAGCCGCCCAGCAGGCCGGCCCAGTAGAACTGGGCCGGGCCGTCGATATAGAGCCGCTCCGCCAGCAGCGCGAGCAGCGCCTGCGCCAGCAGCAACGCCGCCACGACCCAGGGCGTCGCCCGCAGGCCGCGCCAGTCCGGCCGCAGGAAGAAGGCGCTCCGGCATCCCTGCCGCCACCATGTCAGCAGGCCGGTGGCCCGGGCCGTGCCGGCCGCTACGCTGTCCTCGTTCATCGTCCGCTCCCTTGTGGAGCCGGACTGTAGCGAGTTCGGCGCTCGCTCAGTAGCGCCCCGTCGCCCCCGCGACGCGCAGATAGACATAGGCGGTCCAGGCCACCAGCGCGCGCGTCAGCACGCCGCGCAGGCCGGCGCCGCCCCAGCGCTTCAAATCCACCTCGCGCGAGACCGCGGCCGCGGTCTCGAACTGCAGCGCCACGTCGCGCGCGAAGGCGCCGTCGCGCACCAGCACATTGGCCTCCAGGTTCAGGAGCAGCGACAGCGGATCGATGTTGGAGCTGCCGACCGTGGCCCAGCTCTCGTCGACCACGCAGACCTTGGCATGCAGATAGGCCGGCGTGTACTCGAAGATCCGCACGCCATGGCCCAGCAGCTCGGCGTACAGCGCCTGCGCGGCCATGCCGGCGATGCGGTAGTCCAGCTTGCCCTGCAGCAGCAGCCGCACCCGCACGCCGCGCCGCGCCGCATCGCGCAGCGCGCGCCGGAAGGCATGGCCGGGATAGAAATACGGCGAGATCAGGTCGACCCGCTCGCGCGCGGCGCGGATCGCGTCGATATAGGCGCGCTCGATCGTGCGGCGCTGGCGCAGGTTGTCACGCAGCACGAAGGCGGCGCAGACCGGGGTCAGGTCTTGCCAGTCGGACTGGCCGCTGCGCCGGCTGCGCCGCCCGCGCGGCATGCGCAGGCGCCGCGCCAGCCGGCGCAGGCGCCGCACCGGCTCGGGGCTGCGCACCAGGGCCAGCAACTCCTCGCCGAAGTCGCGGCCCAGCCAGGCGCGGGTCCAGACCGCGCGCGCCGCCTGCGCGATGGGTGTCACCGCCGGGCCGCGCAGCGCCACCGCGAAATCCAGCCGCGGCTCCTCGGTCTCGCCATGGTGCAGGTCGAGCCGGTCGTCGATGATGTTGATGCCGCCCACGAAGGCATGCTCGCCGTCGACCACGCAGAGCTTCTGGTGCAGGCGCCGCAGCTGCCCGGGCTGCAGCCAGCGCCACCAGCGGTCGATCGGCCGGAACACCGCCAGCGCGACGCCGCTGCCCGCCAGCGCGTTGCTGAGCCAGGGTAGGCTGGCCTTGGAGCCGAAGCCGTCCACCACCACCCGCACCCGCACACCGCGCGCCGCCGCGGCGCGCAGCGCCATCACCATCGCGGCGCCGGCGCTGTCGCTGTGGAAGATGTAGCAGGCCACCCACACCTCGACCAGGGCCTGGTTGATCGCCGCGACCTGGGCCGGGAACAGCTCGTCGCCGCCCTTCAGCAGGCGCAGCTCGTTGCCGCCGCTGTACTCGGGCAGCGCGATCGCGTGCCAGGAGGAGACATGCTCGGCATCGCCGGGGGCGCTCACGTCGCTCACGCTAATTCAAACTCGGCGACCAGCGGCAGGTGGTCGGACATGCGCGCCCACACCGGGCCGCGCGGCACCTGGGTGCTGACGCAGCGCAGGCCGCGCGTGTAGATGCGGTCCAGCGAGAAGAAGGGCAGGCGCGAGGGGAAGGTGGCCAGGCGCCGCTGGCCCGGCGCCTGGGCCCGCGCCAGGCCGAACTCGCGCATCGGCGCGTCGAGCTTCTCGCCCCAGTCGTTGAAGTCGCCGGCCACCACCAGCAGCCCCTCGGCCGGCACCTCGGCCTGGATGTACTCGGCCAGGCGCTGCACCTGGCGCACCCGGCTGCCATGCATCAGGCCCAGATGGGCCACCACCGCATGCACGGTCAGGCCCTGCCATTGCACCGGCACATGCAAGAGGCCGCGCTGCTCGAAGCGATGGTCGGAGACATCGTGGTGGCCGATCTCGCCGATCGGCCAGCGCGACAGCAGCGCATTGCCATGCTCGCCATGCTTGGTGACCGCATTGGTGCGGTAGGCCACGTCATAGCCCTCGGGCGCCAGGAACTCGGCCTGGCCCTGATCGGGCCAGCCGAACCAGGTGCGCTGGAAGGCCTTGGCATCGGCATGGTGGAAATGGCGCACCTCCTGCAGGAACACCATGTCAGCATCCAGCGCCTCGACGCCCAGGCCCAGGTTGTGGATCTCCAGGCGCTTCTGCGGCCCGACGCCGCGCACGCCCTTGTGGATGTTGTAGGTGGCCACGCGCAGATGCGGGCTCAGGATGCTGGTCTGCGGCGGCTGCACCGTCTGCTTGAAGGCGGGGCGGATCATGCGGACCTCAGGATGCGGGGGTGAAACGCGGCAGCTGCAGCACGGCCTCCGCATTGGAGGGCGAGAAGCACAGGTCGGCCGCGGCGCGCCAGGGCAGCCAGCGGTACTGCAGATGCTCGCGCGGCGCCAGCCGCACCGCGGTGCCGGCCGGCACGGTCAGGCCGAACACATGCTCGGTGTTGTGGGTCACGCCGGGCGCGTAGCGATGGCGCCAGACCGGGTAGATCTCGTAGACATTGCTCAGGCGCCAGTCGCGCAGCACCGCGCCGCTCAGGGCGATGTCGATGCCGGTCTCCTCCAGCACCTCGCGCCGCGCGGTCTGGTCCAGCGCCTCATCCGGCGCGTCCAGCGAACCGGTCACGCTCTGCCAGAAGCCGGGGCGGTCGGCCCGCTCCAGCATCAGCACCTGCAGGTCCGGCGTGTGGATCACCACCAGGACCGACTCCGGAATCTTGTAGGGCCGGGCTTGCACTGCACTCTCGCTCATGCGGCAAGCATAGCGGAGGCGTGGCGCGCCGCGGCCGACTTGATGATCAACGCTGGCGCTGGCTCCACAGCACGCCGGCCGCGATCAGCAGCATGCCGGCCAGGGTCACGCCGTCCGGCCGCTCGCCGAACAGCGGCAGCGCCAGCACCGCGGCCAGCACCGGGGTCAGCGCGCCGGCGGTGGCGCTGCGCTGCGCGCCCAGGCGGGCCACCGCGACGCTGTAGCTGAGCGTCGAGATCAGGCCGACACCGAGACCCTGCAGCGCCAGCTGCAGCAGCAGCTGATCGCGGCTCAGCGTGACCAGCAGCAACGGCGCCTGCCACCATTGCCACAGCAGCCAGGGCGCGAGCAGCAGCAGCGAGACGCTGGAGATCAGCGCCGCCGCCTCCAGCGGCGTCAGCCGCGCCTGGCGCAGCGCCAGGGTGTAGGCCGACCACATCACACTGCCCAGCAGGAACAGCGCATAGCCCTGGGCCCGACCGACCTCCCCGGCCTGCAACGCCAGCATCGTCGCGACACCGGCCGCGATGCACAACAGGGCCGGCCAGCGCGCCAGCGCCTGGCGCCCATGCAGGGCCGCGGCCAGCAGCGCGGTGAAGAGCGGCAGGGTGCCGGGGATCAGGGTCGCGCCATCGGCCACCGGCGCATGGCGCATGCCCCAGCCGGCGATCAGGAAGTAAGGCAGGCCGGCGCCCGCCACGATCAGCAGCAGCAGGCGGCGCGGCAGGGCCAGCAGGCGATGGCGGGCGCGCCACAGCAGCGGCGCGAACAGCAGGCCGGCCGGCCCGAAGCGGATCAGCGCCAGCTCGGCCGGCGGCAGCGCGGCACGCGCACCGGCGCGCAGCGAGACGAAGAAGCCGGCCCAGATGCACAGGGTCAGGCCCAGCGCGGCCCAGCCCAGCCAGAGGCCGCGGCTGGCGGCGGGATCGCCCGGGGCGATGGCGATGGGAGGCTGGGCGGGATGGGACATCGGGACAACTGCTCGGAAAACGGCTCGGCCGCGATTGTCCGGCGCCACCCGGGGCGACAAGCACCAATCCAAGCCTCATCACCCCATCAATGCGATTGTTTTCACCAATAAAATCAAATCATTTGGCGATTTTCACCATGGACCGTATCGACCTGCAATTGCTGGACCTCTTGCAACGCGAGGGCCGGCTCACGGTGGCCGAGCTGGCCGAGCGGGTGGCGCTGTCGCAAAGCCCCTGCGCGCGCCGCCTCAAGCGCCTGGAGGACGGCGGCCTGATCGCCGGCTACCGCGCGGTGCTGGACCGCCAGGCGCTGCGCCTGGCCAGCACGGTGTTCGTCAATGTGCGGCTGATGCACCACCGTGCCGATGCGGTGCAGCAGTTCGAGGCCGCGATGCAGGCGATGGACGAGGTGATCAGTTGCCATGTGGTCTCGGGCAGCCATGACTACCTGCTGGAGGTGGTGGTCGGTACCCTGGGCGACTACGAGCAGATCGTGCGCCGGCTGCAGGCCCTGCCGGTGGTGCAGGACATCAACAGCAGCTTCGCGATCCGCTGCGTCAAGAGCGGCGCGCCGCTGCCGCTGCGCCTGCCGGACTAGGGCCTGTTAGCACTGCGGCAGCAGGCCCTAATGCGCGCCTGTCGCCCCTCTTTTTGCCGCTAGCAACATTGTTGCCGTGATCGCGACCGACAGATGTCCAACCGGACGCCCAGGTAAAGCGGTTGCCACAGTTAAGGCGCCGGCGGCCCGGTGTTTCGAAGCCTTATCGGGGATCCCGAAAAAAACCGCACTTCTAGGATGCGAGCCATCCCAGCAGACGACGGAGTTTTTCGATGAATGTGAATCCCCTCAGCGCCCTGTCCAATGCCCTGCCCAGCGTGGCCACGCCGGCACGCGGCGTCAGCGGCAGCTTCGAGCTGAACGCCCGCGAGTACGGCCCGGTGGCGGCCACCGCGATCAGCGCGGTGCAGCTGGCCGGCGAGGCGGCCGAGAGCGTGTGCCACTTCAGCACCGAGAGCCTGGCCAAGCTGGGCCGCGGCGCCGAGCGCGCGGTCGACGGCGTGGTGGACACGGTGGAGGACGGGCTGGAGGCGGTCGGCGACGCGGCCGAGAGCGTCTACGACGGAGCCACCACCGCGGCGCAGAACATTGCCGGCTACGCGACCCTGGGCCTGGCCGCCGGCCGGCGCCTGGTCAACGAGCTGGTCTGATGGCGCGCGCGCGCGCCCTCCTGCTCATCGCCCCGCTGCTCGCCGCGGCGCTGTCGAGCGGCTGCTCGGTGTTCAGCCCGGCCCCGGCCTGGGAACTGATCAAGGCCGGCTCCGGCGTGGCCGGCACCGCGCTGGCCTACGGCCCCTCGCGGGCCAGCCAGACCGTGCACCATGGCGAGCCGGTGCCCGGCAGCGTCTGCATCGAGTTCAACCGAGACGTGCAGTCCGGCGAGCTGGTGCCGGCGCTGCAGGCCGAGCTGCGTGGGCAGCGTGTCGCCAGCCGCGTCTACGAGGCCGGCACCGACTGGCCGGACTGCCGCATCTGGCTGCGCTATGTGGCCAGCATCCAATGGGGCGAGCCGCCGCTGTCCAGCGGCTACAAGCCCTATCTGAGCGCCGCCGCGCTCAGCCTGCACCATGCCGACGGCCGCCTGCTGTCCAGCAGCAGCTACCAGCTCGACGACGGGCTCGGCATGGGGCGCTGGAGCTCGACCCGCGACAAGCTGGCGCCGGTGGTGAAGGCGCTGCTGAC
Organism: Roseateles sp. DAIF2; assembly: GCF_015624425.1. Lineage (NCBI taxonomy): Bacteria > Pseudomonadati > Pseudomonadota > Betaproteobacteria > Burkholderiales > Sphaerotilaceae > Roseateles > Roseateles sp. DAIF2. The sequence goes on from NZ_CP049919.1 coordinate 4,469,108, forward strand.
CGGCTTCGAGAACTGAAAAAGAAAGAACACCAATGACAGAGGGAATCTCCATGCATTCACGCCGCCGCTTCGGCGCGCTTGCGCTCGCCGCCCTGCTGGCCGGCTGCGCCGGCGGCCCGCCGCCCAGCATCGTGCACGGCCCGCTGATCGCGCCGCCGATGCAGCCCGCCACCTATGTGGAGCGAGTCAACAAGGGCGGCATCTACCAGCCGCATATGCAGACCACCAGCCTGTTCTCCAACGAGAAGAAGCCGCGCCAGATCGGCGACTCGGTGAAGGTGGACATCGCCGAGCATCTGCGCGCCAGCCAGAAGCAGGCCACCGACACCAGCCGCGACAACAAGCTGGCGGTCAAGGGCCCGGGCGGCAGCCAGGCCGGCGGCCTGCTCGGCTCGATCCTGAATGCCGATGCCCGCGCCTCCGGCAACGACGCCTTCAAGGGCTCGGGCCAGACCGAGAGCACGAGCAGCTTCGCCGCGCAGCTGGCGGCGGCGGTGATCAATGTGCTGCCCAACGGCCATCTGGTGGTCGCCGGCGAGCGCAGCATGGCCTTCAACGGCGGCGTCAGCACCCTGCGCTTTTCCGGCGTGGTCGACCCCCGCGACATCAAGCCGGGCAATGTGGTGGCCTCGGTCGATGTCGTCAACGCGCGGCTGGAGGTGGCCGGCCAGGGCGATGTCTCCGAGGCCGCGCAGCGCAACTGGCTGCAGCGCGTGCTGACGCAGAGCCTGTCGGTCTGGTAAGTCTGCGACCTCTCAGGCCTTGCGCAGCGCGCGCTCCAGCCGCTCGGCCTGCAGGCCCAGGCGCTCGGCCAGCACCGCCAGCGCGGCCCGGTCCAGGGGCTCCAGCTGCAGCAGGCGCTGCAGCTGACGCGTCGCGGCGGCCAGCGCGGCGACCTCGTCGGCATGCGGCGTCGGGGCCGCCGCGGCCTGGCGCTGGCGCGCCTGCTGCAGCTGCGCCAGCAGCCGCTCCAGCAGCGCTGCCAGGCGGCCGGCGCGGCTGAGGTCGGCGCGCGGCCAGGCCGCGCCGGGCTCGCGCAGCAGCCACAGCAGCGCCACCAGCCGGCCGTCCAGGCGCAGGCCCAGCTCCAGCCGGGTCTGGCGCCCGCCGCCGGCCAGGGCCTCACCCAGCTCGACCCGCCAGGGATGGCTGGCCGCATCGGCGGCCAGCAGCGGCGCGCCGGGCGCCGACAGCGCATGCAGATAGCCGGGCACGCGCGCCGCCGTCAGCGGTGCCATCGCGTCGCCGGTGGCGAGCAGCGGCAGGAAGCGGCCATTGCCGCCCTCGTCCCACCACAGCTGCAGGCCGGACAGGCCCAGGCCCTCGAGCAGGCGCGGCAGCAGACGCTGCCAGGCGACGATGAAGTCCTGCGAGCTCTCCAGGGTCCAGGCCTGGCCCGCCAGTTCCAGCAGCAGCGCATCGGCGCCGGCGGGATCGGTGTCGAAGCGCGCCAGCGCCTCCAGCCCGGCCGGCATCTGGCTCTGGTTCATCGAGGCCTCGAGCCGGTGGCTCTGCTGGGCATGGTGCCAGCTGGGGCCCAGCTCGCCGCGCTCGCGCATCAGGTCGGCCAGGCGGCCATGCGCCAGGGCCTGCAGCGAGCGCGACTGCAGGGTTTCGGCCAAGGCCAGGGCCTCGTTGGCATGCCGCAGCGCCACCTCGCCCTCCTGCAGCTCGCTCTGCAGCAGCGCGGCCTGGCCCTCCAGCCAGAGATAGCCGCAGGCGCGCGCCAGGGCCAGCGCCTCCTGCGCCAGGCGCAGCGCCAGCACCGTGTCGCCGCGGTCGCGGGCGCAGCGCGCGTGGTGCCAGATCGCCTCGGCCTGGTAGTCGCGGTGGCCGGCCTCGCGCGCGGCGGCGAAGGCCTCGTCCAACGCCGGCAGCGCGGCCTGCGGCCCCTGCGTGGCGCGCAAGGAGGCGGCACGGTTCAGCGCGATCTTGGCGCGCAGATAGGCGTCGCGCGACAGGCGCGCGTAATGCGCCTCCGCCTCCTCCAGCACGCGGCCGCCGCGCGCCCATTCACCCAGCGCGTAGCAGAGGTGGGCCAGACCGATGCGCGCCAGGCAGGCGCTGCGCGAATCGTCACCGGCCCAATGCAGGGTCTGGCTCCAGGCATTGCAGGCCTGGTTGTAGTCGCCGCGCTGGTAATGCAGCCGGCCCAGCGCCTCGCTGAGCTCGGCCGCCTCGGCCAGGGCGCGCTGGCGCTCGGCCTGGGCCAGCGCGGCCTCCAGCTCGTCCTGCAGCTCGGCCGCACGGCCCAGGCGCTCCAGCACGAAGAAGGTGCCCTGCAGCGCGGCGCGCGTCACTGCCGGCTCGCGCTGGCTGCCCTGCATCAGGCGCTGCAGCCGCGGCAGCACCAGCCCCGGGCGGCGCATCACCAGGCGTTCCCAGCGGGCCTTCTCCGCGGCACCGAGACCGGTCTTGTTCATCGCTTGTTCAATCGTTCGTGTTGCGAAGCAAGGCGCAAGCATAGCGGGCAATAAAAAGGCGCCCCGCGGGGCGCCTTCTCATCGTTCGCCGGAGCGCGAGGCTCAGGCCGCGGCCGTGCCGGGGTTGCGCAGGCGGATGTGCAGCTCGCGCAGCTGCTTCTCGTCGACATAGGACGGGGCACCGGTCAGCAGGCATTGCGCGCGCTGGGTCTTGGGGAAGGCGATCACGTCGCGGATCGAGTCGGCCTTGGTCATCATCGTGACGATGCGATCCAGGCCGAAGGCCAGGCCGCCATGCGGGGGCGCGCCGTACTGCAGCGCATCCAGCAGGAAGCCGAACTTGACGCGCTGCTCCTCGGGGCTGATGTTCAGCGCCTCGAAGACCTTGGCCTGCACATCGGCCTTGTGGATACGCACCGAGCCGCCGCCCAGCTCCCAGCCGTTCAGCACCATGTCGTAGGCCTTGGCGATGCAGGCACCCGGGTCGCTGGTCATCAGGTCCTCATGGCCGTCCTTCGGCGCGGTGAAGGGATGATGCACGGCGGACCAGCGCTTGTTCTCCTCGTCCTCCTCGAACATCGGGAAGTCGACCACCCACAGCGGCGCCCACTTGTCCTCGAACAGGCCATTGGCCTTGCCGAACTCGCTGTGGCCGACCTTCAGGCGCAGCGCGCCGATGGCGTCGTTGACGACCTTGGCCTTGTCGGCACCGAAGAAGATCAGGTCGCCGTCGGCGGCGCCGGTGCGCTTCAGGATCTCGGCAATCGCGGCGTCGTGCAGGTTCTTGACGATCGGCGACTGCAGGCCCTCGCGGCCCTTGGCCACCTCGTTGACCTTGATCCAGGCCAGGCCCTTGGCGCCGTAGATCTTGACGAACTCGGTGTAGCTGTCGATCTCGCCGCGGCTCATCGCGGCGCCACCCGGCACGCGCAGGGCCACGACGCGGCCGCCCTTGGTGGTGGCGGGGGTCGAGAAGACCTTGAAGTCGACGTCGGCCATCACCTCGGTCAGCTCGGTGAACTGCAGCTTGACGCGCAGGTCGGGCTTGTCCGAGCCGTACAGGAACATCGCGTCGGCGTACTTCATCACCGGGTAGTCGCCCAGCTCGACATTCAGCGCCTTGCGGAAGACATGGCGGATCATGCCCTCGAACATCGAGCGGATTTCCTCTTCCGTCAGGAACGAGGTCTCGATATCGATCTGGGTGAACTCGGGCTGGCGGTCGGCGCGCAGGTCCTCGTCGCGGAAGCACTTGGTGATCTGGTAGTAGCGATCGAAACCGGCCACCATCAGCAGCTGCTTGAACAGCTGGGGCGACTGCGGCAGCGCGAAGAACATGCCGTCATGCACGCGGCTGGGCACCAGGTAGTCGCGCGCGCCCTCCGGCGTGCTCTTGGTCAGCATCGGGGTCTCGATGTCGACGAAGCCCTGCTCGTCCAGGAACTTGCGCACTTCCATGGCCACGCGGTAGCGCAGCATCAGGTTGTTCTGCATGTAGGGACGGCGCAGGTCCAGCACGCGGTGCGTCAGGCGCGTCGTCTCCGACAGGTTCTCGTCGTCCAGCTGGAACGGGGGCGTGACGCTGGGGTTCAGCACTTCCAGCTCGTGGCACAGCACCTCGACCTTGCCGCTCACCAGGTTGGCGTTCTCGGTGCCGGCCGGGCGCGCGCGCACCTTGCCGACCACCTTCAGGCAGAACTCGTTGCGCACATCTTCCGCGATCTTGAACATCTCGGCGCGGTCCGGGTCGCAGACGATCTGCACCAGGCCCTCGCGATCGCGCAGGTCGATGAAGATCACGCCGCCATGGTCGCGGCGGCGATGGGCCCAGCCCATCAGGGTCACGGTCTGGTCGAGCAGCTTCTCGCTGACTTGGCCGGCGTAGCAGGTTCGCATGATTGTTTTCTCCGGATGCTTGGGGCCTTCTCCTCCTCGGGAGTCGGCCGGGTATTCGTGGTCGGCTGGAGCACTGGCAGGCGGTATGCCCTCAGGGTTGAACGCGTGCTGACGGCGCTCAACCCGGCAGGTTTCGCGGATTCTCGGCCGCAACGGTGACCGGTCCATTGGGCGCCACCACGCCCATCGAGATGATGTGCTTGAGCGCCTCATCCACGCTCATCGCCAGCGGCTTGACGCTGGCTCGCGGCATCATCAGGAAGAAGCCGGAGGTGGGGTTCGGCGTGGTCGGCACATAGAGGCTGACATGTTCATCCCCGAGCGCCTCGGCCACCTCGCCCGAGGGCCGGCCGGTGACGAAGGCGATGGTCCAGCTGCCCTCGCGCGGGTACTGCACCAGCACCGCCTCGCGGAAGGCATTGCCGCTGCTGGAGAACAGCGTGTCCGAGACCTGCTTGACCGAGCTGTAGATGCTCTTGACGATCGGGATGTTGGACAGCAGGCGATGCCACTGCTTCAGCCACCATTGGCCGAAGATGTTGGCGACGAAGACGCCGGTCAGCAGCAGCGCGCCGACCAGGATCACCACGCCCAGGCCCGGGATATGGCGCAGGCCCTCGAGGTTGTCGTGCAGCGAGGCCGGCGCGACCGCCTGCATCGCGCTGAGCAGCGAGGCAAACACGCCGTCGATGATGCCCAGCACCCACAGCAGCACCCAGATGGTGATCGCGAGAGGCAGCCAGACCAGCAGGCCGGTGATGATGTACTTCTTCACACGATCCGATCAGTGGCAGGCACAGGAGCCGCCGCAGGCCGCCGGGGCGGCCGCCGCGCTGCTGGCACCGCTGTCGGAACCGCCGGAGCCGGCCGAGCCGCTGTCCGCGGCGGCAGTGCTGCCCGTCGAGGCGGCCGCGGCGCTCGCGCCGGCGCCGCCCTTGAAGTCGGTCGCGTACCAGCCCGAGCCCTTGAGCTGGAAACCGGCCGCGGTGACCTGCTTGCTGAAGGTCTCGGCACCGCAGGCGGGGCAGGTGTTCAGCGGCGCATCGGAGAGCTTCTGCAGCACGTCCTTGGCATGCCCGCAGGAACCGCAGCGGTAGGCATAGATCGGCATGATGGTCTAACTAAACCGTTGATCAAAAAGGTGAAATTATAGGAGAAGCGCCCGCGGCGGGCCTCAGGACGGCTGCACCATATGGGGCGCGGCCTCGTGGCGGTTGCGCAGCCATTGCGGCAGCAGGCTGCCCAGCACCATGCCGGCCAGCGCGGCCAGCAGGCCGGCCAGTTGGCCCGGGAAATGCTCGCCCCAGCCGCTGATCTGGGGCATGAACAGCACCCAGGTGCCCAGGCCGGCCGCCAGCGAGAAGATCGCGCCCTGGGTGGTGGCGCGCTTCCAGTACAGGCCCATCACCAACGGCACGAAGGCGCCAACCAGCGGCACCTGGTAGGCGGAGGAGACCAGCTCGTAGATCGAGGTGCCCTGCATCGCGATCGCGTAGGCCAGCACCAGGCCGGCGAACACGACGATGCTCCAGCGCATCGCCAGCAGCTGCTCGCGGTCGCTCATCTTCGGGCGCAGATTGCGCAGGATGTTCTCGACGAAGCTGGTCGAGGGCGCCAGCAGGGTCGCCGAGGAGGTGCTCTTGATCGCCGACAGCAGCGCGCCGAAGAACAGGATCTGCATCAGCAGCGGCATCTTCGACAGCACGAAGGTGGGCAGCAGCTTCTGGTAGTCGTCGCGGGCAATATCCATCGCCTGCTGGCCCATCACCACCACCGCGCTGGCCACGATGAACATCGGTACGAAGGCGAACAGGATGTAGCTGACGCCGCCGATGATGGCGCCGCGCTGCGCGGTCTTGGCATCCTTGGCCGACATCACGCGCTGGAACACGTCCTGCTGCGGGATGCTGCCCAGCATCATCGTCAGCGCCGCGCCGATGAACATCGCGACCTCGGTGAAGCTGGGCTCGGGCAGGAAGCGCAGCAGGTCCTGGCTCTGCACCATCGCCATCACATTGCCGGCGCCGCCGGCCAGGTCGGCCGAGAAGATCGCGATCGCCGACAGACCCAGCACCAGCACGATCATCTGGATGAAGTCGGTCCAGGCCACGGCCAGGAAGCCGCCGACCACCACATAGATCAGCACCGCCAGGGTGCCGACGATCATGCCGGTGGTGGTGCTCATCGCGCCGCCGGTCAGCACCGAGAACACCAGGCCCAGGGCCGTGATCTGCGCCGCCACCCAACCCAGATAGCTCAGGATGATGGCGACCGAGCAGAACACCTCGACGCCCTTGCCGTAGCGCTGGCGGTAGAAGCCGCCGATGGTCAGCAGGTTGTGGCGGTAGAGCTTGGCGGCGAAGAAGGCGCCGACCAGGATCAGGCAGGTGCCGGCGCCGAACGGGTCCTCGACGATCGCGTTCAGCCCCCCCTGCACGAACTTGGCCGGGATGCCCATCACCGTCTCGGCGCCGAACCAGGTCGCGAAGGTGGTGGTGATCACCATCACCAGCGGCAGGCTGCGGCCGGCCACGGCGAAATCACTGGTGTTCTTGATCCGGGTACCGGCCCAGACACCCAGGGCCAGGGTGCCCAGCAGGTACAGCACGACAAAGGCGATCAGCGTGGTGTTCATGGCGGAATCGGCAGCGAAAAGAGGGGGCGAACTCTGAAAAACGGCGGATTATCTATCCAGCCGGGGCCGGACCGCCGGTACGAGCAAGAAACAGGCCCCGGCCTATGGCGCCGGCGCCACGGCCGAGGCGGCCGGCGCCACCCGGGGCAGCAGCAGCTCGAAGCGGGTGCCCTGCCCCGCCACGCTGCTGACCGAGATCTGCCCGCCCAGCAGGGAGCTGACGATGGTGTAGCAGATATGCAGGCCCAGGCCGCTGCCGCCCCGGCCCATCTTGGTGGTGAAGAAGGGGTCGAAGATGCGCGGCAGCTGTTCGGCCGGGATGCCGCGCCCATCGTCGCTGAAGACCAGGCGCACCCAGTCGGCGCCCATCGCCTCGGCCGACAGGCGCATGCGGCCGCCGCTGCGGCCCTCGAAGCCATGCAGCACCGCGTTCAGCACCAGATTGCTCAGCACCTGCTCCAGCGGGCCGGGGAAGCTGTCGAACTGCAGGTCCGGCGGCACCGCCAGCTCCAGCCGGTGCTCCTCGCGGCGCAGGCGGTTGTCCAGGGTCAGGGCCACCTCCTCGCAGACCTTGGCCAGGTCGAAGCCGCGGCGCCGGTCCGAGGTCTGGTCCACCGCCAGTTGCTTGAAGCTGGCCACCAGCTGGGCCGCGCGGCCCAGGCTGCGCACCAAGAGGCTGCTGGACTCCTCGGCATGGGCGCAGAAGCGCTCCAGCTCCGAGCGGCGCAGCGCCCCGCCGCGCACCTGCTCGACAAAGCGCCGGCTGCCGTCGTGCAGGGTGCTGGCCATCAGCAGGCTGTTGCCGATCGGCGTGTTCAGCTCATGGGCCACGCCGGCCACCAGCGCGCCCAGCGAGGCCAGCTTCTCGCGCTCCACCAACTGGGCCTGGGTCAGCTGCAGGCGGCGGTAGGCCTCGGCATTGTCCAGCGCCACCGCGGCATAGGCGCCCAGGGTGGCGAGGATGTCGAGGTCGGTCTCCAGATAAGCGTCAGCCCGCTCGCTGAGCACGCTGATCACGCCGATCACCTGCTCCTTGAGCCGCATCGGCACATACAGGGCCGAGCGCGCCGGCAGCGGCTCGCTGCCATCCAGCAGCCGGACGCGCTGCACGCCCTCGCGCTCGCGCACGCGCTCGTCGAGCTCGCGGTTGTCGGTCTGCAGCTCGCGGATCAGCAGCGGCGCGCCGCTGAGCGCGCAGCGCGCGGCCGGCTGCTCCGGCGCGTCCAGGCTGCGCCGGTAGGGCTGGAAGCGCTGGCCACGCTGGACCGCGAACTCGAACTCGATCACCCGCTGCTCCCAGCGCAGCAGGCCGACGCCGAACACATGGGCCGGCATCAGGGCCTGCACATGGCGGTACAGCGCGGCCTGGATCGCCTGCGGATCCAGCGAGGCCGTGATCTCGCGCCCGATCTCGCTGAGCGTGGCGATCTGCTGGCGGCCGCGCTCGGCCGCCCGCTTCTCGGTCTCCAGCTGGCGCTGCTGCGCCTTCACCTCGGCGGTGCGGTTCTGCACCTCGCGCTCGAGCAGCGCGCGGCCACGCTCCAGCACCCGCAGCCGCAGCCGCCAGGCCGCCGCCAGCCCCAGCAGCAGGCCCAGCAGCAGCAGGCCGCGGAACCAGGGGTTGCGCCACCAGGGCGGCACCACCTCCAGCTCCAGCAGCAGGCGCGACTCGCCCCAGGCGCCGTCCGGGCTGGCGGCGCGGGCCAGCAGCCGGTAGCGCCCCGGATCCAGGTTGGTATAGGTGGCCAGGCCCTCGCCCGGCGGGCCCTGGATCCAGTCGGGGTCAAAGCCCTCCAGCCGCCAGGCGTAGCGGTTCAGCGCGCGGCCGTAGTAATGCAAGGCCGCCAGCTCGAAGCTGACCATCGCCTCATGGTGGCTCAGGCGCAGCCGGCGCACCTGGGCCAGCGGCCCCTCGATGCCCAGCTCGCGCGGCGTCGAGGCGCCGCCGCCGGGAAGCTCCGGGGCGCTGGCCGGATCCTCGGACCCCAGTACCGAGCGGTTGAAGATGCGCAGGTCCGACAGCTGCACCGCCGGCGCGACCGGGTTGTCGCGCAGGGTGTCGGGATGGAAGGACAGCAGGCCCTGGCCGCCGAAGTACAGGCTGCCGTCGGCGCCGCGCGCGGTCGCGCCGAAGCTGAAGCCGCCGTCCAGGCGCCCGCCGCGCGTCGGGTAATGGCGCAGCTGGCGACGCCCGGGGTCGAGCCGGCTCAGGCCCTGGGCGCCGACCAGCCACAGCGCGCCGTCCAGGCTGTCCTGCAGGCCATGGATCCAGCCGGAGGGCATGCCGGGCAGTTCGCGCCAGGACTCCACCCGCCAGCCCCCGGGCGCGCCGGGCCGGGGCAGCAACTGGTACAGGCCCAGCTGGGTGCCCAGCCAGATGCGGCCGGCGCCGTCCTGGCGCATCGCATAGATCATCAGCTCGTCCGGCCGCGCCAGCCCGAGATCCGGGCGCTGCAGGCGCTGGCCGGCCTCGTCCCAGAGATGCAGGCCGCCCTTGGTGCCGACCCAGAGCCGGCCCTCGCGGTCCTCCAGCAGGCTGTCCACCACATCATGGGCCAGACCGCTCTCGGTGCCGGCGCGCAGCAGCCGGTGGCTGCCGCCCGGCAGCACGCAATGCAGCCCGCCGGCACTGCCGGCCCAGACCCGGCCCTGCCGGTCCAGCTGCAGCGAGCTGATCGAACGCCCGGCCGCCGAGGGCGTGCCCAGCTCGATGCGCCGGCTGCGCCGCTGACGCGGATCGAACAGCCACAGCCCGCCCTCCCCGGCGACCCACAGCCCCAGGCCCGGCTGCTGCATCAGCGCCTTGATATGGCTGATCGGCAGTTCCTTCGCGCTCAGGCGCTCGACCTCGCCGCTTTGCAGCTGCAGCCGGTTGAGCCCGCCGCCATAGGTGCCGACCCAGGCCTGGCCGGCGTCGTCCGGCAGCACCGCCTGCACCACCGGATGCGATAGGCTGGTGGGGTCGCCATGCACCGACAGATAGCTGCGCATGCCGCCACCGCCCAGGTCCGCCAGCGACAGGCCGCCGGACCAGGTGCCGACCCAGAGCACGCCGCTGCGGTCCTGGTAGATCGAGGAGACATCGTTGCTCGCGATGCTGCGGCGCAGCGCCGGGTGATGGGCGAACTGCTCGACCCGGGTCGCGCCCTCGCGCCAGCGCCACAGGCCCTGGCTGCCGCTGCCGATCCAGATCGAGCCCTCGCGGTCACGCCACAGGGCATGAATGCTGTCCCGCGGCAGGCCCAGTCGCTCGGGCAGATCGCTGAGCGCCCCGGTCTCCGGCTCGACCAGCTGTACGCCTTGGTCCGTACCCACCCAGACCCGGCCGCGCCCGTCCAGCGCCAGGCTGCGCACGCCCAGCAGCGCCTGCTCCGGCCGGCGCAGCGGCAGGCGGCGCTGCAACTGCTCGCGCGCATCCAGCTGCAGCAGCTCGGTCCCGCGTACCAGCCACAGGCCGCCCCGGCCATCGGCCATCATCGCCTGCAGGCCCGCCACGGCGCCCGCCTCGGCCGGCAGGGCCACGCGCTGGAACTCGCCGCGGCCGGGCTCGTAGCGCAGCAGCTCGCGCCGCGTCAGCACCCACAGCGCATCGTCCGGGGCCGGCAGCAGGGCCAGCACGCGCTGGTCGGCCGGGCTGCGCGGCTGCGGCAGCGGATGGTGGCGCAGGGTCTCGCGCCGCAGGTCCATCTCGTGCAGGCCGCCGCCGGTGCCGATCCAGAGCCGCCCCGCGGGCGATTCCAGCAGCGCAAACACATGGGGGTGGCCCAGGCCGTCCGGCCGGGCCGGATCGGCGGGGAAATGGCGGCTGCGTCGGCCATCGAAGCGGAACAGGCCGTCGGTGCTGCCCAGCCACATCTGGCCCTGCTGGTCCTGCAGGGCCACCATCACCGCCTCCTCGCCCAGGGTGGACTCGTTGCGCAGGGGCTCGAAGCGCAGCAGCTGCAGCGCGCCGGCATGCACCCACGAACTCAGTAGCAGACCGGTCAACAGCAGCAGCCGCCGCGCCCAGGCCCGCACCGGGAAGATCGGGCGGGAGTCGGGGCGGGTGGCGCGCATGGTCCCAGCCTACGGGAATGCCGCTGCGTGCAAAAGCAGGGAAAGCCGGGACATGCCCGGCCCCGGTTTCAGGTCAGCCAGCCGGCACGGACCAGGACCTGGGCCAGCACCAGACCGGCGGTGAAGCCGAAGCCGACGAACAGCGCCATGCGCAGCAGGCGGTTGGTGCCGCGCTGCTCCTGCAGCAGGGCCAGCAGCAGCGCGCGCTCGCGGCCCTCGGTCTGGCGCTTCAGCGCATCGTGCAGCAGGCGCGGCAGCTCGGGGAAGAGCTGGGCATAGCGCGGCGCCTCCTTCTTGAGCTGGTTGACGAAGGCACGCCAGCCGACCTGCTCGTTCATCCAGCGCTCGAGGAAGGGCTTGGCGGTAGCCCAGAGGTCCAGCTCCGGGTCCAGTTGGCGGCCCAGGCCCTCGATGTTCAAGAGGGTCTTCTGCAAGAGCACCAGCTGCGGCTGGATCTCGACATTGAAGCGGCGCGAGGTCTGGAACAGGCGCATCAGCACCTGGCCCAGCGAGATGTCCTTCAGCGGCCGGTCGAAATGCGGCTCGCAGACCGCGCGCACCGCGCTTTCCAGCTCGTCGACCCGGGTCTCGGGCGGCACCCAGCCGGAGGCGATGTGCAGCTCGGCGACGCGCTTGTAGTCGCGCTGGAAGAAGGCGATGAAGTTCTGCGCCAGGTATTCCTTGTCGGTCTCGGTCAGGGTGCCGATGATGCCGAAATCCAGCGCCACATAGCGGCCGAAGGTGGCCGGATCGAGGCTGACCTGGATATTGCCCGGGTGCATGTCGGCGTGGAAGAAGCCGTCGCGGAACACCTGGGTGAAGAAGATCGTGACACCGTCGCGCGCCAGCTTCTTGATGTCGATGCCGGCGTCCTTCAGGCGCTGCAGCTGCGAGATCGGCACGCCGTGCATGCGCTCCATCACGATCACTTCGCTGCTGCACAGGTCCCAGTGCATCTCGGGCACCAGCACCAGGTCCAGGCCGTCCATATTGCGGCGCAGCTGGGCCGCGTTGGCGGCCTCGCGCACCAGATCCAGCTCGTCGTGCAGATAGGTGTCGAACTCGGCCACCACCTCGCGCGGCTTCAGGCGCCGGCCATCGGCCGAAAGGCGCTCGACCCAGCCGGCCAGGGTGCGCAAGAGGGCCAGGTCGTCCTCGATGATGTCCAGCATGCCCGGGCGCAGCACCTTGACCGCGACCTCGCGGCCATCGTGCAGCACCGCGAAATGCACCTGGGCGATCGAGGCGCTGGCCACCGGCTCGGCCTCGAAGCTCTTGAACAGCTGCTCGATGGGCTTGCCGAAGGCCTTCTCGACCAGGGCGCGCGACTGCTCGGCCGGGAAGGGTGGCACCCGGTCCTGCAGGCGGGACAGCTCCTCGATCACGTCGCGCGGCAGCAGGTCGCGCCGGGTCGACAGCACCTGGCCGAACTTGACGAAGATCGGCCCCAGCCGCTCCAGCGCCAGGCGCAGGCGCGCGCCGCGCGGCTGCTCCCAGTTCCGGCCCAGCGAGATCAGGCGGCGCAGCAGGCGAGCACGGCGCTGCCGAAAGCCCGACAGCGCCAGATCATCGAGGCCGAAACGCGCGAAGGTCCAGGCGATGACCAGCAGCCGGGCGAGATACCTCATGGGCGCGGCTGGCCGGGCATCAGATGCGCGGCGCCCTTGGCCAGTGCCGCCATGCCCTGGGCCACGGCCCGGCCCCAGCGCGCCAGCTGGTGCGCGACCGCCGGGCCGAGCAGCTGGGCCAGGTCATCCTCGATGTCCCAGCGCAGGTTGTCCATCAGCCAGCTCAGCTCGCCGGCCAGCGCCGCGTCGCCCTGCACCGCCACCTGCGGCTTGTCGCCGGCCAGCGCGCCCAGCGCCAGCGCGGCCGGGTTGCTGGCATCGACCTCGATGCGCAGCGCGTCCGCCGGTGCGGCGTCGAGCCGCTCCAGCAGGCCGGCACGGCTGATGCTCAGAGCCAGATCGGGCGCCGGGGGCAGCAGCGCGGGCCAGCCGCGCAGATGCACCACGATGGCGCGGCCGGCAAAGGGCGCGAGTCGCGTCGTCGCCACGGCCTCGCGGCCGATGACATGGTTAAGCAACAGGCAGATGCGATCCTGCACCGCCGGCGCCAAGAGTTTGGACCAGTCTTGAAACATGGCGCGATTGTAGGCAGCGCTTACAACTCCAGCGAATTAGGGGGTAGTAGTCACCCGGAGGGGTCACGTGAATGAGCGAGAATTCGCGGTTCGAACCCAGGTCGGGAGGGGCCAGGGCCGGGACGCGTAAGTTGGCGGGTATTGCACTCGCAAAGCCCAGACAAAACGCCAGGAGCGTGAGGACAATGTTCGAGGATCGCAGTTACAAGAGAACTTTTTACAGCGCACCCCAATCGGTCGAATCCTTGATTGCCGCCTTTTTGGAGCCCGGCATCATTGTTCTGAGTTATCTGGCCGTCAATGCGTATTTCAACGAACCGGTACTGCGCTCCACGCTGACCCTGTGTCTGCTGGTATTCGCGCTGACCTTTCCCGGCCGCAACCGTTTTTCCGAACATCCGGTCAGCGCCGCGATCGATGTTCTGAGCTCGTGGGTGATGCTGCTGATCATTCTCGCCCTGTGCGGGTATGCGACCAGCAGCATGGGGTATTTCGAGAATCATGTGCTGTTGTGGTGGGCGGGTATCACACCGCTGCTACAGATACTCGCGATCGAATTCGGCCGGCGCCTGCGCCGCTGGCAGGCCGCCCAGCCGCAGGCGCGCCGCCTGGCGGTGATCGTCGGCGGCAGTGCGCTGGGCGTGAAGGTGGCACGGGCGCTGCGCGAGGGCGGCGACCAGGGCAGCGATTTCCGCGGCTATTTCGACGACCGCCAGGACGACCGCCTGCATCCGGAGGCCGGCCCGCAGCTGCTGGGCACCCTGGCCCAGGTCGGCGACTATGTGCGCGAGCATGGTGTGCGCGAGGTCTACATCACCCTGCCGCTGGGCTCGCAGCCGCGCATCGTGCGACTGCTGGAGCAGTTGCAGGGCACGACCGCCTCGCTGTTCTTCGTGCCCGATGTGTTCGGCATCTCGATCATCCAGGGCCGGCTGCAGGACATGAACGGCGTGCCGGTGGTCGGCATCTGCGAAACCCCGTTCACCGGCACCAACGAGCTGGTCAAGCGCATCAGCGACATCGTGCTGGCCAGCATCATCCTGGTGCTGATCTCGCCGATCCTGGCCGCGGTGGCACTCGGCGTGAAGCTCAGCTCACCCGGGCCGATCATCTTCAAGCAGCGCCGCAACGGCCTGGATGGCGAGGAGATCATCGTCTACAAGTTCCGCTCGATGCGGACCCAGGACAATGGTTCGGTCGTCAAGCAGGCCACCAAGGGCGACGCCCGCATCACGCCCTTCGGCGCCTTCATCCGCAAGACCTCGCTGGACGAGCTGCCGCAGTTCGTCAATGTGCTGCAGGGCCGCATGAGCATCGTCGGCCCGCGCCCGCATGCGGTGGCGCACAACGAGGAATACCGCCAGCTGATCAAGGCCTATATGGTGCGCCACAAGGTCAAGCCCGGCATCACCGGCTGGGCCCAGGTCAACGGCCTGCGTGGCGAGACCGACACGATCGACAAGATGAAGGCCCGCGTCGAATACGATCTGGAATACCTGCGCAACTGGTCGCTGGGCCTGGATCTGCAGATCATCGTGCGCACCGTGCGCCTGATGGTGTTCGACCGCCACGCCTACTGATTGATGACACCTCTTCCGGGCAGGTCCATGACGCATATAAATATTCACGGTTTCCCCCTCGCACTGCTCGCCCTGGCCGCCGGCGCGGCCCAGGCCCAGCAGAGCCCCTACTACATCGGCGGATCGCTGGGCGTGACCCATGTGTCCAACATCTACCGCACCGGTGGCGTCCAGCCGCGCAACAACGACAACGTCACAACCGCCACCCTGCTGGCCGGCCTGGACCAGCGCCTGGGTCGCCAGCGCCTGTTCGGCGATGTCTCGCTGCGCAGCAACAGCTACGAGAACAACCGCTCGCTGCGCAACAACGGTTATGCGCTGAACGCAGGACTGGATTGGGAGACCATCGGCCGGCTGTCGGGGCAACTGAGCGTCAACTCCAATCGCAACCTGGCGCAGTTCAATCCCGGAGGCGGCGCGCCCTCGGTCACGAAGAAGAACATCGAACAAACCGACCAGGCGCGGGCCTCGGTGCGCTACGGACTGGCCTCGCTGCTGACCCTAGAAGGCTCGCTGACTCATCGACGCCGCGACTATTCGGCCAGCGAGTACGACGCCTACGACTACCAGCAGGACACCGTCTCCGTGGGCCTGACCTACCGGCCCAGCAGCGCCCTGACCCTGGGCGTGGCGCTGCGCTATGGCGACGGCAAGTATCCGCATGTGCCGCTGGGCGGCGGCCGCTCTGCCGTCGACGACTTCACCAGCAAAAATGTGGACCTGACCGGTACCTGGGTGCCCAGCGCGGCCAGCACCTTGAGCGCAAGACTGAGTGCCAGCCGCCGCGACCGCAGCCTGGCCAGTTCGACCGACTTTTCCGGCGCCACCGGCAGCCTGACCTGGAACTGGCAACCGACCGCACGCCTGAAGATCAACACCACCGTGATGCGGGACTCCGGCGACGAAACCTCGTTCTTCAACCTCGGCAATATCGGGGGCTTCACCAGCGACTACAGCCTCGTCACCAACAGCCTGCAGATCAATAGCAGCTACGAGCTGACAGGCAAAGTCCAGCTCGATGCCGGCCTGAGCCACTATGACCGATCCCTCAGCAACTCCTTCCAGGGCAATGGCGATGACAAGAGCACATCGCTGAGCCTGGGCCTGCGCTGGATGGTGACGCGCAACGGTCTGATCGGCTGCCAGATCAATCACGACAAGCGTAGCGGCCAGTCCCGGTTCTCCTCGCCCTACAGCGCCAACAGCTATGGCTGCTATGGACAGATCACGCTGCGTTAGAACCTCCGATGAGAAACCAAAAAATCCTGCTGACCGGCGCCACCGGCTACATCGCCTCGCATACCTGGCTGGCCCTGCTGGAGTCCGGCTTCGACGTGGTGGGCGTCGACAACTTCGCCAACAGCTCGCCCGAAGTCCTGAACCGACTGCAGCGGCTATCGGGCCAGGCTCCCGTCTTCGAGAAGGCGGATGTGGGCGACGCCGCCGCGCTGGACGCGGTGTTCGCCGCCCACAAGCCGGCCGCGGTGGTGCATTTCGCCGCCTTCAAGGCGGTCGGCGAATCCACCACGATGCCGCTGGCCTATTACCGCAACAATATCGGCGGCCTGATCAACACCTGCGAAACGATGCGTCGGCATGGCTGCTCGCGCATGGTGTTCAGCTCCAGCGCGACGGTCTATGGTGCGCCTGCACCCACCGACCTGCCGCTGCGCGAGGACGCGGCGCTGTCGGCGGTCAATCCTTATGGCGCCACCAAGCTGATGGGCGAGACCATCCTGCGCGACCTGGGCGCGGCCGAGCCGGATTGGCAGACCGCCTGCCTGCGCTATTTCAATCCGGTCGGTGCGCATGAAAGCGGCCTGATCGGCGAGGATCCGCGCGGCATTCCGAACAATCTGATGCCCTATGTGGCCCAGGTCGCGGTCGGCCGCCGCGCCGAGCTGCAGGTCTTCGGCGACGACTACGACACGCCCGATGGCACCGGCGTGCGCGACTACATCCATGTGATGGACCTGGCCGAGGGCCATGTCGCTGCGCTGCGCTTCCTGCTGAACGGCCGCGAATCGATCACCGCCAACCTCGGCACCGGTCGAGGCTACAGCGTGCTGGATCTGGTGCGAGCCTACTCGGCCGCCAGCGGCCGCCCGATTCCATATCGCATTGCTCCGCGTCGCACCGGCGACGCGGCCGCCTGCTGGGCCGACGCCAGCCTGGCCAATGAAAAGCTGGGCTGGTCGGCCCGACATGACCTTGTGCGCATGTGCGAGGACAGCTGGCGCTGGCAGAGCATGAACCCCCAGGGATTCGAAAAATCATGAGCAAGAACAGCCTTCCCATTCAGGTCCAGCCGGTCATCATGGCCGGCGGCAGCGGCACGCGGCTGTGGCCGCTGTCACGGGCCGGCTATCCCAAGCAATTCCTGGTGCTGGAAGGCAATAGCAGCCTGTTTCAGCAGGCCGCGCAGCGCCTGGCCGGCCTGGCCGCGCCGGATCTGGCCCTGCAAGCCCCGCTGATCGTCGGCAACGAGGAGCATCGCTTCCTGGTGCTGGACCAGTTGCGCGAAGCCCGTCTCGAACCCGGCGCCGTGCTGCTGGAACCGCTGGGCCGCAACACCGCGCCGGCCCTGACCCTGGCCGCCCTGCAGGCCCAGGCAGATGGCGGCGATCCGGTGCTGGTGGTCACGCCGGCCGACCAGACCGTCACCAACCCGGCCGCCTTCACCGAATCACTGCAGCGGGCGGTGCGCGAAGCCGCGGACGGCGCGATCGTGATCCTGGGCATCACGCCCGACCGCCCGGAAACCGGCTATGGCTATATCCGCGCCGACCAGACCGGTACCGGCCTGGCCGTCGCCCGCTTCGTCGAGAAGCCCGACCTGGGCACCGCCGAGGGCTATCTGCGCGACGGTGGCTACTACTGGAACAGCGGCATGTTCGTGCTGCGCGCCAGCACCTGGATTGCCGCGCTGGAACGCTTCCGCCCCGACATCCTGGCCGCGACCCGCAGCGCCTTTGCGGCCCGCGGCACCGATGCCAAGTTCGTGCGGCCGGGCAAGGCCGAGTTCGCGGCCGTGCCCAGCGAGTCGGTTGACTATGCAGTGATGGAGCGCTGCCCCGGCAGCGGCATCGCGCTGGCGATGGTGCCGCTGGATGCGGGCTGGAACGACCTGGGCGCCTGGGAGGCGGTGTGGCAGGTTGCGGCCAAGGATGAGGCCGGCAATGCCAGCCGCGGCGACGCCATCGTCACCGACAGCCGCAACACCCTGGTACATGCCACCAGCCGGCTGGTCTCGGTGGTCGGGCTCGACGATGTCGTGGTGGTCGAGACCGCCGACGCGGTGCTGGTGGCCGACCGCAGCAAGAGCCAGGACGTCAAGAAGATCGTCCAGCAACTCGACAGCAGCCAGCGCGGCGAGCATGCGCTGCATCGCAAGGTGCACCGCCCCTGGGGTTCGTACGACAGCATCGACCACGGCCCGCGCCACCAGGTCAAGCGCATCATGGTCAAGCCCGGCGCCACCCTGAGCCTGCAGATGCACCATCACCGCGCCGAGCATTGGATCGTGGTTTCCGGCACCGCCGAGGTCACCGTGGGCGACAAGGTGGTCCTGCTCAGCGAAAACCAGAGCACCTACATCCCGCTGGGTGTCACCCATCGCCTGGCCAATCCGGGCAAGCTGCCGCTGGAGATCATCGAGGTCCAGTCCGGCTCCTATCTCGGCGAGGACGACATCGTCCGCTTCGAGGACACCTACGGCCGCAAGTGAAAACAAGGGAAGCAAAGGACATGACCATCCTCGTCACCGGCGGCGCCGGTTTCATCGGCAGCAACTTCGTGCTGGACTGGCTGGCCCAGTCCGACGAGAAGGTCGTCAATCTCGACGTCCTGACCTATGCCGGCAATCTGGAGAATCTGGCCGACCTGAAGGACGATGCGCGCCATCTGTTCGTGCAGGGCGACATCTGCGATCGCGCGCTGCTCGACCGCTTGCTGGCCGAGCATCGGCCGCGCGCGATCGTGCATTTCGCCGCCGAGAGCCATGTGGATCGCTCGATCAGCGGCCCGGGCGCCTTCATGCGCACCAATGTCGAAGGCACCTTCGCCCTGCTGGAGGCCGCGCGGGCCTACTGGGGCGCGCTGGAGGGGGAGGCCAAGACGGCCTTCCGCTTCCACCATGTCTCCACCGACGAGGTCTATGGCTCGCTGAAGCCCGAGGATCCGCCCTTTGCCGAGACCAACCCCTACGAGCCCAACAGCCCCTACTCGGCCAGCAAGGCCGCCAGCGACCATCTGGTGCGCGCCTGGCACCACACCTACGGCCTGCCGGTCGTCACGACCAACTGCTCGAACAACTACGGCCCCTATCACTTCCCCGAGAAGCTGATCCCGCTGATGATCGTCAACGCGCTGGCCGGCAAGCCGCTGCCGGTCTATGGCGATGGCCAGCAGATCCGCGACTGGCTCTATGTGAAGGACCATTGCAGCGGCATCCGCGCGGTGCTGGCCGGCGGCGCCCTGGGCGAGACCTACAACATCGGCGGCTGGAACGAGCAGGCCAATATCGATATCGTCAAGACGGTCTGCGCGCTGCTGGACGAGCTGCGCCCCGACCCAGCCGGCTCCTATGCCCGCCTGATCACCTATGTGAAGGACCGCCCCGGTCATGACCGCCGCTACGCGATCGACGCCCGCAAGATCGAGCGCGAGCTGGGCTGGCGCCCGGCCGAGACCTTCGAGACCGGCATCCGCAAGACGGTGCAGTGGTATCTGGACCATCCGGAATGGGTGGCCCGCGTGCAGAGCGGCGCCTACCGCGACTGGGTCTCCAAGCAATACGGTGGCGCATGACGGCCAAGAAGATCCTGCTGCTGGGCAAGAACGGCCAGCTTGGCTGGGAGCTGCAGCGCGCGCTGGCGCCGCTGGGCGAGCTGATCGCGCTGGACCGCCATGAGGGCGGCGATCTGGGCGATGCCGACCGGCTCTGGGCTACGCTGAAGCAGCAGCGCCCCGACGTGATCGTCAACGCCGCGGCCTATACCGCGGTCGACAAGGCCGAGAGCGAGCCCGAACTGGCGCAGCGCATCAACGCCCAAGGCCCCGGCGTGCTGGCCGAGTACGCAGCGGGCCAGAATGCGCTGCTGCTGCATTACAGCAGCGACTATGTGTTCGACGGCAGCGGCGAGGCGCCGCGCGGCGAAGACGCGCCGACCGGCCCCTTGAGCGTCTATGGCCAAAGCAAGCTGGACGGCGAGCTGGCCATCCGGGCCAGTGGCTGCGCCCACCTGATCCTGCGCACCAGCTGGGTCTATGCCGCGCGCGGGGGCAATTTCGCCAAGACCATGCTGCGCCTGGCGAGCGAACGCGAGCAGCTGAAGGTGATCGCCGACCAGATCGGCGCGCCCACCGGTGCCGACCTGCTGGCCGACCTCAGCGCCCATCTGCTGCGCGCGACCCTGGCCCGCCCGGAGCTGTCCGGCACCTACCATGCGGTGGCCGGCGGCGAGACCAGCTGGCATGCCTATGCCCGCCATGTGATCGAGTTCGCGCGCGCCCGCGGCACGCCGATCAAGGTGGCCCCCGAACAGATCCTGGCCATCCCGACCAGCGACTACGCCACCCCGGCGCAGCGCCCCTTGAATTCGCGCCTGTCGACGGCCAAGCTGAAAAAGGCCTTCGGCCTCACCCTGCCGCATTGGCAGCAGGGCGTCGAGCGCATGTTGACGGAGATCCTTTGATGAACACCCCCCAGAAGAACCGCAAGGGCATCATCCTCGCCGGCGGCTCCGGCACGCGCCTGCATCCCGCCACCCTGGCGATGAGCAAGCAGCTGCTGCCGGTCTACGACAAGCCGATGGTCTACTACCCGCTGTCCACCCTGATGCTGGCCGGCATGCGCGAAATCCTGTTGATCAGCACGCCGCAGGACACGCCGCGCTTCGAGAGCCTGTTGGGCGACGGCAGCCGCTGGGGCCTGAACATCAGCTATTGCGTGCAGCCCAGCCCGGACGGCCTGGCCCAGGCCTTCATCCTCGGCAAGGACTTCATCGGCGGCGCCCCGAGCGCCCTGGTGCTGGGCGACAACATCTTCTACGGCCACGACTTCCAAGGCCTGCTGAACAGCGCCACACAGCGCGACAGCGGCGCCAGCGTGTTCGCCTACCATGTGCACGATCCCGAGCGCTATGGCGTGGTGGAGTTCGACCGCCAGCAGCAGGCGCTGTCGATCGAGGAAAAGCCCAAGGCGCCGAAGAGCAATTACGCGGTGACCGGCCTGTACTTCTACGACGAGCAGGTCTGCGACATCGCCGCCGCCATCAAGCCCAGCGCGCGCGGCGAGCTGGAGATCACCGATGTCAATGCTCAGTACCTGCGCCAGGGCCAGCTCAGCGTGGAGATCATGGGCCGCGGCTATGCCTGGCTCGACACCGGCACCCATGACAGCCTGCTGGAGGCCGGCCAGTTCATCGCCACGCTGGAAAAGCGCCAGGGCCTGAAGGTCGCCTGCCCCGAGGAGATCGCCTTCCGCGCGGGCTGGATCGACGCCGCCCAGCTGGAGCGCCTGGCCCAGCCGATGCTGAAGAACGGCTACGGCCAGTACCTGATGAAGCTGCTCGGCGAGAAGGCCTTCTGATGGCGCTCAAGATCACCCCCACCGCCCTGCCCGAGGTCCTGATCGTCGAACCGCGCGTGTTCGGCGACGCGCGCGGTTTCTTCACCGAGAGCTGGAACGCTCAGGCCTTCAACGAGGCCACCGGCAACCGCCTGCCCTTCGTGCAGGACAACCATTCGCGCTCCGGCCGCGGTGTGCTGCGCGGCCTGCATTTCCAGCTGCCGCCCCATGCCCAGGGCAAGCTGGTGCGCTGCGTCGCCGGCGCGGTGTTCGACGTCGCGGTGGACCTGCGCAAGGACAGCCACAACTTCGGCCGCTGGGCCGGCGTCGAGCTGAGCGCCGACAACCATCGCCAGCTCTGGATCCCGCCGGGCTTCGCCCATGGTTTCCTGGTGCTCAGCGACAGCGCAGACTTCCTCTACAAGACCACCGACTACTACGCCCCGCAGGCCGAGGGTTCGGTGCGCTGGAACGATCCGGCCATCGGCATCGTGTGGCCCGACACCGGCGTCACGCCGCTGCTGGCGGACAAGGATGCGAACGCACCGCTGCTCGCCGAGGCCAAGCATTTCTAGGGTCTAAGATCGCGGCTTCACCGATCCTCAACAAGCCGCGAGCCTTCTCCCCATGAGCAAAGTAGCCCTGATCACCGGCGTCACCGGACAGGATGGCGCCTACCTGTCCGAGCTGCTGCTCAACAAGGGCTACGAGGTGCATGGCATCAAGCGCCGCTCCTCGCTGTTCAATACCGATCGCGTCGACCACCTGTACCAGGACCCGCATGTCGACAACCAGCGCTTCAAGCTGCACTACGGCGATCTGACCGACAGCACCAACCTGATCCGCATCATCCAGCAGGTGCAGCCGGACGAGATCTACAACCTCGCTGCGATGAGCCATGTGGCGGTCAGCTTCGAGACGCCCGAGTACACCGCCAATGCCGACGGCATCGGCACCCTGCGCCTGCTGGAGGCGATCCGCATCCTGGGCCTGGAGAAGAAGACCCGCTTCTATCAGGCCTCGACCTCCGAGCTCTACGGCCTGGTGCAGGAAACGCCGCAGAAGGAGACCACGCCCTTCTACCCGCGCAGCCCCTATGCGGTGGCCAAGATGTACGCCTACTGGATCACGGTGAACTACCGCGAGGCCTATGGCATGTATGCCTGCAACGGCATCCTGTTCAACCATGAAAGTCCGATCCGCGGCGAGACCTTCGTCACCCGCAAGATCACCCGCGCCATCGCCCGCATCGCGCTGGGTCTGCAGGACTGCCTGTATCTGGGCAATATGAGCGCGCTGCGCGACTGGGGCCACGCCAAGGACTATGTCGAGATGCAGTGGCTGATGCTGCAGCAGGACAAGCCCGAGGACTTCGTCATTGCCACCGGCGTGCAGTACAGCGTGCGCCAGTTCGTCGAGTTCGCGGCCAAGGAGCTGGGCGTCACGCTGGAATTCAGCGGCGAGGGCGCGGACGAGGTCGGCATGGTGGCTGCCGTCGAGGGCAAGCTCGCCAAGTGCAAGAAGGGCGATGTGATCGTGCGCGTCGACCCGCGCTACTACCGCCCCACCGAGGTGGAGACCCTGCTCGGCGATCCGAGCAAGGCCAAGGCCAAGCTGGGCTGGTGGCCCAAGATCACCCTGCCGGAGCTGGTGAAGGAGATGGTCGAGGCCGATTACACCGCGGCGCGGCGCGACAGCCTGGTCAAGATCGCCGGCTTCCAGGCCTACGACTACAACGAGTGAGCACCACCGATCAGGCCATGCGCAGCGATGCCCGCATCTACATCGCCGGCCATCGCGGCCTGGTGGGCTCGGCCATCCTGCGGCGTCTGCGCGCCGCGGGCTTCAGCCATCTCATCACGCGCACCCACGCCGAGCTGGACCTGACGGACGCGGCCGCCACGCACGCCTTCTTCGAGGCGGAGAAGCCCGAATACGTGTTCCTGGCGGCCGCCAAGGTGGGCGGCATCGTCGCCAACAACCGCTACCCGGCCGAGTTCATCCGCGACAACCTGGCGATCCAGACCAACGTGATCCATGCCGCCCACCTGAGCGGCGTGCGGCGCCTGCTGTTCCTGGGCTCAAGCTGCATCTACCCGAAGCTGGCACCGCAGCCGATGCGCGAGGACTGCCTGCTGACCGGCCCGCTGGAGCCGACCAACAGGCCTTATGCGCTGGCCAAGATCGCAGGCATCGAGATGTGCTGGAGCTACAACCGCCAGTACGGCACACGCTTCCTGGCGGCCATGCCCACCAACCTCTACGGCCCGGGCGACAACTACCACCCCGAGAACAGCCATGTGATTCCGGCGCTGCTGCGCAAGTTCCACGAGGCCAAGCGCGACGGGTGCGATCAGGTCGTCGTCTGGGGCAGCGGCACGCCGCGCCGCGAGTTCCTCTATAGCGATGACATGGCCGATGCCTGCGTCTTCCTGATGCGGCTCGACGAGATGCGCTATGGCGCCCTGCTGGGCAGCGACGAGAGCATCAGCGGCCGCTTCGAGCCGCCGCTGATCAACGTCGGTGTTGGCGAGGATGTGACCATTGCCGAGCTGGCCGAATATGTGCGCACGGTGACCGGCTTCCAGGGCCGCATCGACTACGACCGCAGCAAGCCCGACGGCACGCCGCGCAAGCTGATGGACGTCAGCCGCCTAGCCCAGGCCGGCTGGCGCGCCAGCACCCCGCTGGATGCGGGCCTGCGCCAGGCCTATGCCGAGTTCCTGGCCTCGGGCCAGGCCTGACGATTACCGCGACGACTCAAGGCGCGGTGGCGGCTCCACCACGGCCGATGCCGTGGTGCTCGAGGCCCAGCGTCTTCATCAGCGCGGGCTCGTAGAGATTGCGGCCGTCGAACACCACCGGGTGCTTCAGCTGCGCCTTGATCTGGTCGAAGTCCGGCGTGCGGAACTCCTTCCATTCGGTGACGATCAAGAGCGCGTCGGCGCCCGGCAGCGCGCCCTCGGCGCGCTCGGCAAAGCGGATCCTGTCCCCATAGCCGGCCAGCAGGCGCCGTGCCTCGTCGATTGCCACCGGGTCGTAGGCCGAGACCGTCGCGCCGCGCTGGAGCAGCTCGTCGACGATCACCAGCGCCGGCGCCTCGCGCATATCGTCGGTATTCGGCTTGAAGGCCAGGCCCCAGAGCGCGAAATGCCGACCGGTCAGGTCGGCGCCGAAGCGTGCCACCACCTTGTCGACCAGCACCCGCTTCTGGCGCTCGTTGGCGGCCTCGACGGCCGACAGCACCAGCAAGTCCTGACCCTGTTCACGGCCGGTGCGCACCAGGGCCTTGACGTCCTTGGGGAAGCAGGAGCCGCCGTAGCCGGCGCCGGCATAGAGGAACTGGTAGCCGATGCGCGGGTCGCTGCCGATGCCGCGGCGCACCAGCTCGATGTCGGCCCCCACCTTCTCGGCCAGCAGGGCCAGCTCGTTCATGAAGCTGATGCGCGTGGCCAGCATCGCGTTGGCGGCGTACTTGGTGAACTCGGCGCTGCGCACATCCATCACCATCAACCGGTCATGGTTGCGCGTGAAGGGCGCATAGAGCGCGCGCATCAGCAGGGTGGCCTGCTCGTCGTCGGAGCCGACGATGATGCGGTCCGGGCGCATGAAGTCCTCGACCGCCGCCCCCTCCTTCAGGAATTCGGGATTCGACACCACGGCATAGGCCACGTCGGCGCCGCGCTTGGCCAGCTCATCGGCGATCGCCGCGCGCACCTTGTCGGCCGTGCCGACCGGCACCGTGCTCTTGTCGACGATGACCTTGTAGTCCGTCATGCGCGCGCCGATCGAGCGCGCCGCGGCCAGCACATACTGCAGGTCGGCCGAGCCGTCCTCGTCGGGCGGTGTGCCCACGCCGATGAAGAGGATGGTGCCGTGGCGCACCGCCAGGTCCACATCGGTGGTGAACTGCAGGCGGCCGGCCGCCACATTGCGACGCACCACCTCCAGCAGGCCGGGCTCGTGGATCGGGATCTCACCGGCATTGAGCACGGCGATCTTCTCGGGGTTCACATCCAGGCAGACCACATGGTTGCCCATCTCGGCCAGGCAGGCGCCGGTGACCAGGCCCACGTATCCGGTGCCGATGGCGGTGACTTTCATGATGACGGCTTCTTTGTTCTGTTGTCAGAGGACGGAAGCCACCATTGTGCGTTCACTTTTTGAAGTAATCGCGATACCAGGCCACGAAGCGGCGGATGCCCTCCTCCACCGGCATCGCGGGGCGGAAGTCGGTCCAGGCGGCCAGTTCCTCGACATCGGCATGCGTCGCCGGCACATCGCCGTCCTGCAGCGGCATGAAGTTCTTCTGCGCCTGCTGGCCGACCGCCTTCTCGATCGCCTCGATGAAGGCCATCAGCGGCGTCGGGCTGTGGTTGCCGATGTTGAACACGCGGTAGGGCGCGCTGGAGCGGGCCGGATCGGCCTTGATCGGGTCATAGGCCGGATCCGCGGTCGCGATCCTGTCCAGGGTGCGCACCACGCCCTCGGCGATGTCGTCGATATAGGTGAAGTCGCGGATCATCTTGCCGTGGTTGAACACGTTGATGGGCCGGCCTTCCAGGATCGCCTTGGTGAACAGGAACAGCGCCATGTCAGGCCGGCCCCAGGGGCCGTAGACCGTGAAGAAGCGCAGGCCCGTGGTCGGCAGGCCGAACAGATGGCTGTAGGTATGGGCCATCAGCTCGTTGGCCTTCTTGGTGGCGGCATACAGGCTGACCGGATGGTCCACGCTGTGATGCTCGCTGAAGGGCATCAGCGTGTTGCCGCCGTAGACGCTGGAGCTGGACGCGTAGACCAGATGCTCGACGCCGCTGTGGCGGCAGCCCTCCAGGATGTTGGTGAAGCCCGCCACATTGCTCTCGATATAGGCATGCGGGTTCTCCAGCGAGTAACGCACGCCCGCCTGCGCGGCCAGGTGCACGACGCGGTCGAACTGGTGCGTCTTGAACAGCTCCGCCATGCCGGCGCGATCGGCCACATCCAGCTTGATGAACTCGAAGCCCGGCTTGCCGTTGAGCCGCACCAGGCGGTCATGCTTGAGCTGCGGGTCGTAGTAATCGTTCAGGTTGTCCAGGCCCAGCACCTGGTCGCCCCGGGCCAGCAGGATCTGGCTGACATGCATACCGATAAAGCCGGCGGCGCCGGTGACGAGTACCTTCACGAGATCTCCCAGTTCCGAAACGGGCCGCGGAGCGAACGGAGGTCGCACCCGCGCGATAGCGCCATATTCTCGCCCAGCCCGGGGCCGAGCCCCAGCCCGCCCCCCGAGTTCAGGGACAGGCGTTGCGCGGCCGCCCGAACTCGGCCTCGCGGACGCGACCCCACACCTAGAATGATCCGACGCCTGCCCATGCAGGCCGCATTCACAGCTGCCTGCCAACACTCATGACCAAGCCCTGCATCCATCTCATCGCCGGCGCGCGGCCGAACTTCATGAAGATCGCGCCGATCGTGCGCGCGCTGCAGGCCGATCGCCGCTTGGCCTGGAAGATCGTGCATACCGGCCAGCATTACGACCGCGACATGAACGAGGTGTTCTTCGAGGAGCTGGGCATCCCCGCGCCGGACGTGCGCCTGGGCTGCGGCGGCGGCAGCCATGCCGAGCAGACCGGCAAGATCATGCAGGCCTACGAGCAGCTCTGCGCCGCCGAGAAGCCGGCCGCTTGCCTGGTCGTGGGCGATGTCAACTCGACCCTGGCCTGCTCCATCGTCGCCAAGAAGGCCGGCATCCCGGTCGCGCATGTCGAGGCCGGCCTGCGCAGCGGCGATATGAGCATGCCCGAGGAGATCAACCGTCTGGTGACCGACTCGATCTCCGACTGGTTCTTCGTCACCGAGCCCAGTGGCCTGGAACACCTGCGCCGCGAGGGCAAGCCGGAGGCGGCCATCTTCGACGTCGGCCATGTGATGGTGGACAACGTGCTCTATCAGGCCGAGAAGCTGGAGCGCATGGACACTTCGGGCCTGGAAACCGATGCCTTCAAGCGCGCGCACGCCCGCTACTGCGTCGTCACCTTGCACCGCCCCAGCAATGTGGACAGCACCGAGTCACTGCAGCGCGTGGCCGAGGTGCTGCGCGCCGTCGCGGCCGAGTTGCCCATCGTCTTCCCGGTGCATCCGCGCACCCGTGCCAACATCGAGAAGCATGGCATCGACCTCGGCCCCAACATCACGCTCCTGGGACCGCAGGCCTACATGTCCTTCCTGCATCTGTGGAAGGACGCGGTTCTGGTGCTGACCGACAGCGGCGGCCTGCAGGAGGAGACCACGGCCCTGGGCGTCCCTTGCGTGACGATGCGCGAGAACACCGAGCGCCCGATCACGGTGGACGAAGGCAGCAACGTGCTGGCCGGCACCCAGCCCGCCAACGTGATCGCTGCGGCGTATGCCGTGCTGCGTGGGGAGGGTAAGCGCGGCCGCCGGCCTGTCCTATGGGACGGCCAAGCCGCGCAGCGCATAGTGGCGCTGCTGGCGCAGAAGCTGGCGTGAACCTGAGCCTCGGCGTGCATCTGCATATCTCCACATAGCGCGCGCCGCCCTTCGCTTCCAATGCGAAGGGATTTGGAGGCAATGCGGCCTACTCCCTGCCTTGCGCAGGGTTACGGCAGACGCTCGTGTCGCGCGGGACTAGTTGGCAACCGTTGCAAAGCCTTACCCTTCGCCCCTCTGGAGCGAGACATCTGCACATTCAGTTAGAAGGCTTGCAACCCGAAGATTCCGTTACCTCGCAGCCACATGTAGTCCGGCTGTAGGACTGGAGTCTTATCCCATGAAGCAGTACCCTCCGCTCACGATGCTCACACTCATGACGTTTCTTGGTGCATGCGCAATGTTCAGCGCGTGTGGAGGCGGTGGTGGCGATGATGCGGAACCAACCGCTCAGACTCAGATCGCTTCGAGCGAAGCAGTCAGCCCAGCCCCGGTCTTACCTACTGATCCACCCTTGCCGGAGACGGCTTCCGAGGACTTTCTGGCTGCTCGAGCCGCCGCCGAATCCATAAATGGAGCGACGGCGCCGATTGCGACCGAGGTAACGAGTGATGCGCCGATCTATGCTGCGCTGACTGCCAAAGTAGCGGCCACTCAGGAAACCTCGACGACCACGTCGCCGCAGAGTTGCACGATTGACCAAACCCGCTACTTCGCGGGCTCTTGTTGGGCCAACGTAAAGGACACCATCCCCAGCGGTTCCAACAGGACCTATAGCAACGCCCGACTTAATCACACCGGCTCGGTGAACGCCAATTGCATCGGCGGCAAAGTGAGCTGGAGCACGGGCCTGTGCAGATCCAACGCGGCAGGAGTGCAATCGCCAGCGGAGCCCTTGCCCACGCCAGACAGCTCCAGCTACAAAATCGGGACGTTCTACTTCCCGGGCTGGCGCGATAACCAGCCAGGCGCGCCGGCCAAGCTTCCCTGGGAGCGCATCAAGGCCTATCCGGAGCGAGAGCCGATGCTGGGCTGGTACGACGACGGGAGCGTGGCCGTTGTCGAGCAGCAGCTCAAATGGATGCGTAGCTATGGCATCGACTATGTCGTGTTCGACTGGTACTGGAATGGCAAAGGTACCGAGCTGGGCCATTCGGTGGATGCCTACCTCAAGACCGAAACCAAACGCGACGTTCCGTTTGCCTTGCTGTGGGCCAATCACTCGGCCGTGCCGCGCACGAAGCTGGAGTTCACCTCCATGGTGGATTTCTGGATCAGCCAGTACTTCAACAAGCCGGAGTATCTGAAGATCGATGGGAAGCCGGTGATCTATCTCTTCAGCCACATCTACTTCGCCAATCAAGCGAGCAAGATGGGGCAGACCTTTACCGCCCTGCTGACAGAAGCAGAGGAGCGCGCCCGCCAAGCCGGCCACAAGGGCATCTACTTCGTAGCCGGGACGCATATCGATAGCAGCATCGTCAAGAAGGCCGCCGGCTCAGGCTACTCGGCCTTCTCCTCCTACAACTATCACGGCCGTGCCGACGATGTGTCGATCAGCTTTGAAGAGTTGGACAATGCTTATCAGTATGTTTGGAACTGGGTCGTCGCCGAGTCCAGCATTCCCTACATCATCCCGATGAGCCAAGGCTGGGACAAACGCCCTTGGGGCGGCAGCCCCAACCCGCTGCACGATCTCTCCGGAGGCGTCCAGACCGGGTTTGAACGCCATTTGACGGAAGCCCGCCGCCTGATGGACGCCAATCCCAGTAAGACCATGAAGATGGGCGTGATCTGCTGCTGGAACGAGTTCGGTGAGGGTTCGATCCTGGAACCAACCAAGAAAGACGGCTTCGGTTACCTGGAGAAGGTCAAGAAGGTCTTCGGTGCCCCCTGAGATCAACTTCTGCAGCAAAAGGCCCGCCCCAGCGCGGGCTTTTTGCTTTGCTAGACGGGCAGCCAGCGCTCCAACAGCAACTCGTACTCTCCAAGGATCTGCTCCCAGGTCAAGCCGTTCAGGAACCTCTCCTTGCTGGCCTCTCGCATGCCCGTCAAAGCGCTGCTCGTATCCGCCTTCATCAAAGAGTCCAGCACATTGGAAAAGCTATCGGCGTCCGTGAAGTAGCGCGCGCCGCTGCCTGCTACCCAGCGGTTGAAGCGGTTGTCATGCGCAATCACGGCATTACCAGCGCCCAAGGCTTCAACGAGGGACGGATTCGTGCCGCCGACCTGATGCCCATGCACATAGGCAGCGCTGTGAAAGCGCAGCGCTTGCACGACGGGTTTGTCATAGATAGCCCCAGGGAAGATAACCTCGGAGCTGGCCGCCGCCCTGACGGCCCGGTGATAGGCATTGCTCTCGTTGTAATTGCCCAGCACCACAAGCTTCATGCCGCGTTGCCGCCTGGAAAAGCCACTGACAACTTCCAGGATCGAATTCTCCGGCTCGGCTCTGGCAATGACCGTCAGGTAGCGCCCCGGCTCAAGTCCGAGCGCTCGTACCGGCTGCTCTGACAAGGCTTCGAGTTGATCGGCGCCATAGGCAATGGTCGTGATCTTGGCCGGCCGCACCCTCGAGCTCAGATGCACCTTGATCTCCGGATGGTCTGCGACCAGATGATTACCCAACCAGCAGCCGGCCCAGTCATTCAACCAAAACCAGGTCTTTGCGGGCCCGCTCCACTTGGCGCGGGACCATTCGATGCCGTCCATGTTGATCACATTGGGGATACCCTTGATGCGCAGCACAGCACAGAAGATGGCCGTGTTGTAGCCCAGCGTGAGACACAGATCCCTGTTCTGCGCCGCATGCAGCGTCGCCTTCCAGTCAAAAACAATGGTGCTCTTGGGCCCATCCCCTTCAACCGCAATGTTGATGCGCTCCACCCCCTGCCAACTGTCTTCCCAGACGCCACCTTGCCCCTCATGCTGGCAGTAGACGATCACGCGCCAACCACGCCGCACCAGGAACAGCGCCAGGTGCTCGGCAAAGGTTTCAAATCCGCCATGTGCCGCGGGGACTCCACGGGTCCCGAGTATTCTGAGAACTTTCTTCATCAAATCGATACGCCGAGCCAAGCATCGGCGGCCTTAAGTCAAGAGATAGAAGAGGCCAGCTGCCCGGCTATGCCATCGCCAGATCCAGGTGGTGGCAAGTCGCCTTCACCTGGGCATCCAGCGAGAAAACTTCGCGCTGCCGCTCACGACCCGCATCGCCGAACTGACGGCGGAGTTCCGGGTTTGCAGCAAGCGTCTCAATAGCAGCCGCCAACGCCTGCGGATCGCTCGGAGGCACGAGGAACCCGGTCGCACCGTCCTTCACTATCTCCAGCAGGCCGCCATGAGCTGACGCCACCACCGGCTTGCCGGCTCTCATGGCTTCGATTGCCACCATGCCGAAAGGCTCAGGCTCGGTGGAAGGAACCAAGGCAATGTCAACGGCCTCCCACAGGGCATCCACGTCATTCACGAAGGGCTGAATCAGCACCTGATCTGCAATTCCGCTTTGCTCGATTTGCTGACGCAGTTCGCGCTCAAGATCCTCCTGCCCCGGGAAGACATTCCCCACATACACCAGCGTCACGTTCCGACGAATGTGCTCGGGTAGCGCAGCAACAGCAGCCAGCGCAACCGAGTGGCCTTTCCAGCGATTGATCCGGCCTACGAGCGCGACGACCAGCCGCTCAGCATCCGCCCCCCAGCGCTCACGAAATACGACTCTTCCGGCAGGCTGGGCTTGCGTCGGGCCGATGCCATTCCAGATCACCTCGTTACGATGCTTGAGAGATGGGCTTTGCGAGTTCAGCCACTCGGCCGTCTCCTTGGAATTGCTGATCACGGAGTTGGACCCCAGCGCGACGAGCTTGGGAAACAGGCCGGCAACCAGCCGAGGCCGCAGGATGATCTCGTGCACATGCCATACATTGGGCTTGCGCCAGAGGAAGGCGAGCACCGCGCCACCGGCCGTGGCGATGGTATTGCTGTAGACCAGATCGACACGCCGCTGCAGCCCCAGTTGCTTGGTTCGGCGGTACAGAGCTGCCAGTTCTCCCAGCAAGCGGAGCAGCCCGCGCGGTGACAAGTTAGCCCTGGCAATCTTGCCGATCGGCGCCAGATGGCATTCAACCCCGGCGTCGCGCAAGCAGTTCAACAAGGGTCCTTCGCTGGGCAACACGACAATGGGCTGAAATCCATGCGCCCGTACACCAACAGCGAGGTTGAGCACGACCTTGTCAGAACCATAGAGTTCGGCGCCCTGATGGACAAACAGCACCGTCTTTCTCGCCCGTGCCTCAGCCGGAATCACGGCCGCCCCACCATTGTTCTTTTCCACATTACTCCTTCGGCAGCACGCCAATGCAATCAAGGGCCATCAGGCCGCTGCGACTTGTTGCGGCCGTCTGCTGCGCACAACCTTTGCGGGAATCCCCACCGCAATCGAATAGGCCGGGATATCACCCCTGACAACCGACCCCGCCCCGATCACGCAGCCCCGCCCTACGGTGCAGCCGTCGAGAAACGTCACATTCGCACCGATCCAGCAGTCGTCGGCAACCACAATGCCCTTCCTTACAACGCCTTGGGCGCGAATAGGCACATCAAGATCCGAAAACACATGATCCTCGGAGTGAAAGCTGACTCGCTGCCCCATGATCACATTGGCCCCAACCTTGACGCCTCCCGCGGCACCAACATAGGAAAAAGCACCGATCCCGGAGTTGTCGCCGATTTCAAATCCGATACCGAGGTTCGTGATGACCCCCGTCGCCTCGATCTGCGTGTAAGGACCGATGTTCACGCGGCGGCCAATGGTCACGCCATGGGATGACAAGCCATCGATCAGGACCCCTTTCGCCAGGGTCGACCAGCTGCCAATACGTATCAGCCCCTGGTTCCTCAATGTGACGTCAGCACCGACGAACACCACGCTACGGAACGCTGTGGCGCGAGGCAGTCGCTTCCAGACCCCTCGCAATGCCCAGACCAGTCTTCGGAACAGGACCTCCACCAACGCGGAGGATGGGAGCCTTGGATCCAACCGATATGCAGGCCCCTTCACCTTCGCCAGAATCCAATGAATCATCCTCTCCTCCCTTACCTTTTTCGGCCTTGTTCAAGTGCGGTATACACAGCATCTGCAATCAGCCTCATGCCCTGATCCCCTGGATGCGATGCGACTCCCTTGTTGGCATGGCCGGGAGCACGCGCCTGTGCAGACTGGGACTCCGGTGGAAGCAGGGCAAAAGTCCCGCCGTTAGCCTCGCAGAGTCGCTTCAGATCTGCGTTGCGGGTTTCGGCTGACCACCAAAGGCTGACGCACACGACTTGCTTGCCCTTGCCCCTCGCTCTTGTGATCAGCGACTCATATGCGGAGACAAACTGCGCCCATGCCCCGGGCTCCGCTTTCACGTTGTCCCCGAGAAAGAGAACCACCCGATCGGCAGCCGAGGCATCGATCTTTTTCCACACGCTATCCGCGTTGAGCGGAGACGGGTCTTTCTCAAAGTTGCTCGCGTTCAAGGACTCGAAGCTGATCCGCGCCTGACCGCTTCCCTCGAGCTTGCGAACCGTCATGTGCACATAGTCGCTACTCCGGCTGCTGGCCGCCATGCCCCAGTCCCCGGTCCAGCCAACGGAAGGAGAAGGCACGTGATGCGTGATGCTGTTTCCGACAAACAGGATGCCGTCCGCCTGAGCAAGCCCGACGCACAGCCACAGGCCAAGTCCAACTGCCTTCTTCCGCATTGCAACTCCTTGAAAGATGGATGGCTCGCAAGCAAGCTGCGATCCACGGGGCTTCACTACAGCTGCCGACTTTCAATAGGGGCGGCCGGATCCGTTCTCGATCCCATCACCAGGCCCCGGATAAGACCTGCCGACCAGAACGCCAGATAGGCCAGCGCTCGAAGACCCTCGGTCACGCCACGCTTTCGAATACACATGGCCAAAGCAGCCAGAGCCCAGGCCAGCAGGCAAGCCGCAAACGGCCAGCTCGTCCAGGGCAGGATGGCGGTAGCGAGGACCGTAGCCGTCATCAAGAGCGCAAGCACGACGTACTGCTTCAGCAGCTTCACCGCCCGCCAGAAATGCGGGGATCCAACGCAAGCCCGGATCAACTCCCCTGCGCCATTGACATACTTGGAGACCCAGCGTTTTCTGAGCAGCGCCCAAGTCGCCTCGGCATGCCCCCTATGCTGTACTGCGGATAGTGGGATCCGGACCATGCGCCACCCCTTTGAGCGGAGCCGCAAGCCTAGGTCCTTCTCCTCGTAGGCATGCAAGTTCCGGTCGGTGATGTACCCCAGTTCGTCCAGGGCAACGCGCTTGTAGATGCCTCCGCCATCGAGCCAATCTTTCTCACCGTGCCATTCGCCGCTGGTGAACTGTTCGACCAGGCGTTTGCGCAACTGGAACTCGTAGTTTCCACTTCCCAATTCCGACATGTCACCGGCAACGCCAGCGAGATGATCGTTGGCCTTCAGGCAGGTTATCGCCTCGTCAATAAAGCCCGGTATGCACTCCATGTCGCCATCAAGCAGGTAAACATAGGTACCTCGAGCGATCTGGAAACCCAACTGAGCGCCGATGCCGCACGAGCGATCCTCGCGCCGCACCAGCTGGATGACCCGCGCGCCCGCTGCTTTAGCCAAAGCCGCAGTGTCGTCGTCGGAAAGGCTGTCGGCCACGATGATCTCGTGGCTGAAATTGCGGGCTGCCTCCTTCACCGCAGCGATCGTCCGCTGAATATGCGTCGCCTCATTCAGCGTCTTGATGATGATGGACAACTCTATCGTCGGTGCGTCTGTCAATGTCGACATGGTCGTTCAGAAAATGAAAACAGGCTTGGGCAGCAGAGCATTCAGCATCGCGCGCTCGGTCGGTCGAAATACTGACAGGAGACGCACGAGAATGAGGTAGAAAACCAATAGAAAAATTGCCACCACACCCTGCGTAAAACCGGAAGAAGATAACGTTCTGGCTGTGACCAACGCCACAGTCAAACCCACGCCCAGCCCGAAGAACACCAGCAGCGCACGCCAATCTGGAGCATAGGCATATCCACTACGGCGCAGGTACCAGCTGGCAAAGAAGTTGTAAATCAGCGCACTGGTTGCCGCCGCGCCAATTGCTCCTAACCCGCCCCAAAGAGGCACGAGGAACAAGGCAATGGGAAACCCTAGGGCCGACAAAAGACCCGCGTAGAACTGCATAGCATTGCGTTCCAGCGTACTGGCTAGCATGCTAAGGATCGCTTGGTGGCTTGCGGGCACGAGAAGACAGAGCGCACCAACCAGCAACCAATGCCCATCAGCATATTTCCCCTTGGTCAATAGCCCTAGTAGGTCGCCACCATATGCGACCGATAGGGAGATTGCCGGCAAAAGCAGCAGAAGATTGAGCTTAAGGATCAGCCGCCCCATTTGATTCAAATCTTCGAAATCACCAGTCCGCACATAACGACTGATAAAAACAGGCCTTATCAAACGCTGCAACAGCGTGGCAGGCAAATATCTTTGGACAATATCTGCCAAATTCGCAGCAAACCCATAGCTTGCAGCTGCTACGGAGCCCAAGAGTCGCGCCACCAATAGTTTCATTACATCAGCGCTAAAAAACTGGAACACCAGTTGCGCTACGTAATTAAAGGTCGCGAAACGACCCAGGCGATATTTGTTCTGCTGAACAAGCTGCCATCCTTGAAGAAGGCCAGCACGATGGAAGAACCGGGCCAGCAGGGACAAGGCGAGCAATGCAGCAAACGCGCCAGAAAAAATCTCTGTCATCACGAGCGCGTGCAAATCCAAGCTCGACGTGAAATAGAGCGCACAAATAGCAAGAAGCTTGCTTGCGAGGTATAAGCTCATGCAAGCCTGCGCATGCTTTTGTCGCAACATTGCTTCAAGCAGAACGCTAGCAAAGCTCAAAGCACCAAAGCAGGCAACGGCAACAACCCATAGGC
Organism: Roseateles sp. DAIF2; assembly: GCF_015624425.1. Taxonomy (NCBI): domain Bacteria; kingdom Pseudomonadati; phylum Pseudomonadota; class Betaproteobacteria; order Burkholderiales; family Sphaerotilaceae; genus Roseateles; species Roseateles sp. DAIF2. The sequence continues at coordinate 4,504,804 of NZ_CP049919.1, forward strand.
GCAACACATCACCGATGGATGGCATACCAATGAGTGTACTCAGCCCATTTGCCGCGAACATGCCGACGACTATCACCCCCCCCAGCGTCACAAGCCGTGCGACCAAAGCGGAAACCACAAAGCCCAGCAGTTTCTCATCGGGGTACTTAGTCCGGAATTCAGGGAGGAAACGTTCCGCCGTGGCATCCACGCCCAAATTCGACACGGCCAGCAGCGTCGATTGCAATGCGACCAACGCCACATAGCTGCCGTACTCGCTGATCGGCATCCATCGCGCCAAAACAATCAATGTTGAGGCGCCTACGACTGCATTGAGAGCTTTACCAAGAAAAAAATGAAGGATGGAAGCTTTAACAGTGGATTTCCCGTACCCACCACTCATCTCTTCTCACCAGAATTACTCTCGCGCCACCAATAGACTATATAGCCCAGGAAAAACATACATAAGAACTGCATGGGCGGACTTCCAGCGGAGGTTTGCTCATAGAAGACGGATAAAAACATAATAACCATAGCCGCTTGAGCGCTGGTCAATACTGCACGATGCCAGGGCGGAATACTCTTATGTTGAGATAATTGTTGAGCCCGCAAGAATCCGACCACGAAAACTGACTGAAACACCAAAAAACCCAGCAATCCTGTTTCCCACAGAATTTTCACCGCGCCCGTCGTGTCCAGCATATACCCATATTTCTGGACTGCGGTTCCCATCCCGATCAAACTACTAACGCCAACAGCGCTCGCCAGCCCATGGCCTATCAAGAGGTTCAATGGATTGTCCATCATTGAGTGACTATTCCACCAGAACACCAAGGAGCCGACGCGGCCTAGACTCGCTGTTGTCACACGAAAATTCGGATCAAAGCTGTAACCCAAACGCTTGACAATCGCATCCACAAGCCCCTGATTATTATCGGTCTGCCAATACATATAGTGATAACCAGCCAAAAGCGCCACAACAAGGCCAATCATCACAAAGGCGCCCATGAAAAAACGTATAGGCCGTCTAACTATATAATCTCGATAAACAATCAATGCACCGAGTGGAAGCAGGAGAACAACCACCTTCGATTCGCTTAGAGCCATTGCTGCCAAGCCAAATATGACGATCGCACCAAAGGCGAGCTTTCCCAGCATCTTCTCTTTGTGCAAGGATGCAGCGATTATCAGAACAATAGCTAGAAATACCCCTAGCGACCCACTTTCCCCACCCCCGAATTTCTCACCACCGAATGTTCCGACAATACTATCCCAGGGCGATCCTGGATAACCACCTGCAATTCGTTGTGGGACAACCACGAATTTTTGATAAATACAAAACACCCATTGGACGGATGTAATTGCCATCAACGATAAAAATACCGCCCTAAGGAGTCTTTCTGGAGGTCGGCAGTAAGCAACATATGCAAATACGCCAAGGAACGGCAGGAATATACGAATCCCGACAAACCAATCAAGTACAGGGACAAGGTTCGCAACTGAGGCGAACACGATTATCACCCACCACAAAACCAGGAGTATTGCGATCCCACCGGCCTCGCCTCCCAAATCTCCCCTGCGGCTAAAGAAAACTTTAGCAAGAGAAATGAGCAATAGAGTTGCACCGAGAGCCGAAATTAGCCATTGGAGCTGACCAATCCCAAGAAAAGACTTAAGAAGCCCGGAAATCACCAACGTCAGCCCGGCAACTGCCACCAAGCAGATATCCGGGCGCATGAACAAAAACGCAGCCGGCAACGCTACGACTACCGGAATGGCGAGTACGTATATCCCGAGTCCGAGCGCCAACCCCGTGAGCACCGCGATCAACAAAATGCCGACGATCAACAGCGCTCCAATGGAATCAAACCTTTGGATTCGTCCACGAGGCAGCGCAGCACTTATCATGCCCATAGACGATCGCTGCCTTCACTCTTTCTCATATTGCACGCCTTCGGCTCCCCAGTAGGACTGGTCTAGGCATCCAGTCTGAATTCATTGCGGTAGTCAATTGATTTACCTAGACGGCTCTTAATACGATAGAGCCACCGGTACATTTGCAAAGTCAGAGTCATCTGTGCATCGTATGTTTTCAGGCCCAACTCTCCACCATGAACTTGCGCCAGCATGGCCTCGCGACTCTTCCTGCGAAGCCTCTCACGCAACTTCTGCTCGAGCTTGAAGAAAACGCCGAAGTTTTTATGCGGGAGGACTCGCTTACTGGGCACAGCGGTTCCTGCAGCTAAGGCCAGCCTGTATCGAAGTCCCGCGCGTCTATGATTTAATCCACCTCGCTGAGACTCCATTACGGACTGCTCATCAACGCGTTCTGCCCACAGTTCGGATTCGCGAGCAGTTTCCAAGATATCGTTGATCTCTGCAGATCTCGTCACGACAAGACTTGTCCCGAGTCCATCGGTAACGTACTTCGGTAGCCACGCATCCATAATAGCGATATCGGCAGTCTCGGCAAAAACGTCGTCACAGAAGTCGCAGGCCTTGGGTTTAAACAGCCCCATCCCCCAATTGGCACCTATTTCACGATTTCCGATTCGTTTAACAAAATGCTCTCCGTCTTGCGATGTCGCGCTGGCTTCAAAGTAATATTCGTCAGCTCGTGCCAGTGGATTTTTGCGTCGGAAACATGCATCTTCGGCGACTCGCTCCATACCAGACCGTCGCGTCAAGTACTCCAGATAAAGCGCGCTCTTCATCTGCCCGCAGACTATCCCGATCTGATAGACGATGCGCTCCCGAAGCAGCGGGTGCTCACGCTTGAGTTGCCTCAATGCCTTATGAAAACAGGGCACCCCTGTAATGGCATAGCGACCCGGGTTCTCAAGAACATACTTTAGTATTCGGTCGTAACTAACTGGATAGTAAAATGACGTTGCTGTGGTGGACAGCTCTTCAGAATTTGAAATTACTTTAAAATCAAAGAAACGATCCCCGTCAGCCGTACGCCCTACGGCGATTACCTTGTCGACCTTATTGGTATCCAGAAGCTTTCCAAGAAGCCAGGTCGCAATGCCGCCAGAAGACCCAGCGCTGCGATGCTTATGAGAATAAGCTGCATACAGTCCGCTATAGAATCCGACCTCTTCACCGCGACTGATACCCGGCAGCTTCGCAAACTCTGCCTCAGCCAACACCGACTCAGACGGTGCGCTCGTAGAAAAGGGGCACACTTTGTCCACCGCCATCGACTGGGCGGCAGAGGCGGAATTCATCTTTACTGTCAATTCCCCATACTCGTTGAAGTCAATCTTCGCTGAGCCATTGGAGACAGTACATGCACCGCATCCGATGCAGAACCCCTTCTCAGCCACTGCTGTAGCGCTGAGAGCTATCGCCACGGACGGGCGATTGGCCGTCATTGCAACGCCTCTGCCAGACGGCCAGCCGAGCCATGCGCACGCTGTTTCCAGTCAGGAATGCGAGAGGCAAGGAAGCGCCGCAATTGTTCCTCCTCGGTGCACAGCTTTTCGAAGTACTCGAACAAAGTTTGCTTGCTTACTGCGGGAGTCTCAAGAACCAGCGACTCGTCACCAAAAAGGTCTCGATTAAGTCCCTTAGCCTTAATGCTATAGGCTATAGAGACGGTTGGCACTTGACTGGAAAGTGCGCCGATGGTCGCATGCGTTCGGGCACCAATAAAGAACCTGCACTGCGCCAAGACACCTTTCAGCTGTGCTGCATTCAAGGTTGCGGGGACCAAGGTCACGCGCCCGTCATGGGCGCCCAGCATATTCAGAATTTCTTGCATGTAATATGAGTCGCTATTAACTCTATTACCATCCAGCGGATCAACGTGAGGTAACAAAAGAATTCCCAGCTCACTCTTATTCAAGACCTCCTGGAGAAAACCAACTACTTCCTTCTGTAGTACGCTATAGGCCTCTCCGGCCGGCCGGAATTTCTGTATCAGCGGACTGATATTAAAACCAAGCACACCATTTTTACTATTGCGAGGCCAAAAGCTCGAAACATCAATCGACTCTGGTGCCATCACGAAAGCGCCGTCCGCCACCAGACTGACGTTGCTCGAGACTCCAATTGATTTCAGATATTCGAGAGATATGGTTTCCCGCACAGTGACGCATTCAATGCGCCGAAGAAATTGAGCAACGTGAGTTTCGGCAAACGGCTCCTTGCTAAAAGGGCCAATAGATGCCCCCCAAACCATGACTGGAATTCCCAGACGTTTCGCATGCGCCGCGAACTGGACATGCCAAGCCAACGAGGCCAGCCCATAGTCCAGCGTGATGTTGTCGCCACCAATAACCAGAAGCGCGTCACAGCCACGGAGATCATTTTCGATGTCGACCGGCAGGCGATAGCTCGGGAAGAAGCGCCTTGCAACCGACGGAATCAAGCGGAGCAGGCGGCTCCATATCTTCAACTCGGAGGGAAAGGGCAACGCCCGTACAAAGCGCACCCCCTGTTTGGCTGCATCGGGCCACTGCGGTGCATCGAGATCAGGTCGAAAGCTTGGAACCAAAACTTCGACATCATTACCAAACTGACTCTTCAGGAGCTGAAGAGTTGATCGAACCAACGCCTCGCAACCGCGATTTCCAAAATCCGTCTGGCCAGAGAGATAGAAACGTTTCATGACTAACGCACAAATGACACGACGCTCGACGTCGAGGTATGAATTGCTTACGCAACAAGACCCGCCAGACGGCGGCGATATTGTGGGTCCACAGCTTTCAGCAGATTTTCTGCAAATCTCTGCTGCAACAGAAATGCTTGCTGAGCATCACGATCAATGCTCGAAATTCTGAAGAGCAGCCCGTCGGGGATCAGATCGCGAAATCCATACTGCATCTCAACCATTTTCTTGTTGACGCCACCCCGCACTACGGTCTCGCCAATTACCGTCCAGTAGGTCACAGGCTCGTAGCGCTGATTGCCCAAGACAGTTTCCAAACGCCGAGCCGGGATCATTGAATTGGCGAATGCGAGATCAGCAGGCTGGTTCGAACGCACCTGGAACCCCTGTGCCGGATAGCAGACCTCTGGATAGTGCATCTGCAGTCCATCCCGCTGATCGTTGCCATATGCAATGGACAACATGATGCGATGCCCGCTGCTATTCACATAGGTGCGCGATAGCGTTTGGCTGTACAGCTGCTTCAGCATGGCCTCCTGTTGGGGGTTGACCACGCCACCCACAGCTGCCTCATCCATACGCCAATCGCCAAACTGCTTGGGCACGACCTGTTCCAGCTGGAAGTCCCCATGCAAGGTGGATAGGCTTGTTGTCGGCGTGAGCTTCCAGCCCAGGCTGGCAGCGGCCCCCATCAGGATCAACGCCAACGCTGCACGGCGCTGCTGGCGCGGCAGGGTGTTCTCGTTACGCTTGCTCATGCCGTTTGCCCCTTGCGCAGACGGTTTGCGCCCAGGCGCAGCATGCCGTCGGTGGCGATGATCAGCATCAGTGCGCTGAGGAACAGCACCATGCCCGCGAAACCATGCAGGAAGCCCTGGCCGGCCTCATCGCCGAAGTGGTAGGTAATCAGCGTCAGCACCATCACGCGGATCACGTTGGCGGCGAAGCTGATCGGCACGATCAGGATGGCCAGCGCGATATTGCGGAACAGCGAGGCGTGACGCACGATGTTCAGGTACAGCAGGCCCAGAGCCTCCAGCGTGAACAGCGTGTGCAGGCCGGCGCAGGCATCCGCCACCAGCAGCTGATAGGGGCCGATCTGCAGGATCACGCCGGTACGGCTGATCGGATAGCCCGCCGAGTACAGGATATGTTCCGCCACATAGGACACGGCCATCTTCATCGGCTGTGTCAGCGCGTCGACCACGGCTCCCGGCAAGGGGATCATGAAGAACATGAAGAAGATCGCGAAGCCGATCGCCTTGAGCTGGCGCGGGCCGCGCAGCAGCAGCACGATGCCGCAGACCATCGCGATCGACGATCCGACCTCGAACAGCCAGATGCCTTGCGAGCGTCCGATGGCATAAGCCAGACCGCCGAGCACCAGCAGCGGCCAGGCCAGCCAGGGCCGCGGCGCCGAGGCCTCGATGTCCATCAGCTCGCCCCAGCGGCGGTAGATCAGCCAGATGGTCACGCCCAGCACGATCGGACCGTGACCCTGCTCGTCCGAGGCCCAGAGGCCGCCGAACAGGCTGATCAAGGTCGGCACATACAGCAGCGCCAGACCCAGGCCGGCGATCAGCCAGGGCAGGAGATGGGCGCTACGGCCCTTGTCGGCCGGAGCCAGCGCAGCACTCATCACGGGCGACCTCAGATCTCGTTCATGATCACCCCGGCCAGCTTGGCGGGGCTGTTGCTGAGCGTGGCCACCAGGTCCTGCACCGCGTTGACGCGGGTCGTGCCCTTGCGGGCCAGGGCCAGCGCGGCACCGCAGCGAGCGGCGATCACCGCATAGTCGGCACCGTGGATGGCGGCCGGCGTGTCGACGATCACATGGTCGAACTTCGACACCAGCTCGCGCATCAGCAGGCCGAAGGCGGGCCGCTCGACCAGCTCCATCGGGTTGGGCGGCATCGTGCCCACCGGCATCACGAACAAGCTGGGCAGGTCGGCCACCGGGCGAATCACATTGGCCTCGGCGCGGCCGGACAGGATGCCCGACAAGCCGGTGCTGTTGTCGATACCGAACACCTCGTGCTGGCGCGGGTTGCGCATGTCCGCATCGACCAGCAGGGTGCGGCCACCCAGCTGGCTGAAGGCGATCGCCATATTGGCGGCGAAGAAGGTCTTGCCGTCGCCGCTGTCATGGCTGACCACCGCAATGGCGCGGCGCGGCTCATCGGCATTGAACAGCCGCATATTGATCTGGCTGCGCAGCACGCGGAAGGCTTCGGCCTGGGCGCTGAAGGGCTTGCTGGCCAGCACCAGCTCGTCGCTGAGCTTGGTTCCGCCGCCCGGAGCATAGGGATAGTGGAACTGCTGGCTCAGCGCCCACAGCACGTCCTCGCCCTTGGCCAGACCCAGAGCCACCGCGGCCTCGCCGAACTTGGTGCCATGGCTCTTCTGATAGGACAGGATGCGCTCGACCTGCTCGGCGCTGAGGTTGTTGGCCTCGGCCAGGATGTGGCCGATCGAGCGGTCCTGCAAGGCGGTCCGGGCGTCCTGGGCATTGCGCTCGGCGCTGCCGAGCGTGGATTCTTTGTAGTTGGACATGGTCATCAGGAAGCCTTGGTTGACGAAGCGGCATGACCGATCAGTCGCTGATGCAGACGTGCGTCGATCTTGCGGCCGGCTGCGCTGCGCGAGTTCGGACCGGGCAACAGGCCGATCACCGGCAGGCCTACCAGGGCTTCGATGTCGTCGTTGTCGCGCACACGGCGGTCGCGCAGCTCGGCGCCCAGCACCACGCCGGTACCGAGCAGCAGGCCCACAAACACGGCCAACACGCTGTTCAGCAGCACCTTGGGCGAGGAATGCTCCAGCGGCGGAACGGCTTGGTTCAGCAGGCTGACGTTGCTGGACGTGGCCTGGCTCTCGATGCTGGTCACCGACAGGCGCTGCATGATGTTGTCGTAACTACGCTGGGCGTTCTCGACATCGCGCAGGATCAGCGCGCCCTCGTCGCGCACCTGCTTCATCTTCAGCACCTTGGAGCGCTGGGCATCCAGTTCGGCCCGGGTCTGGGCCTCGCGCTGGCGGCTGATGTTGCCGCTGATGCCGACACCGGCCGACAGGCGCCGCACCTCGCTCTCGAGGCGCTGGCGCAGCTCGCCGATATTGGCCTTCAACTCCACCACCTGGGGGTTGTTGTCACCCAGACGGGCGCTGATCTCCTGCAGCTTCGCCTCCTGGCGCGACAGGTCGGCGCGCAACTGGGAAACCACCGGGTTGTTGGTCACCTCCTGCAGCTTGTCGGCGGAGCCGGCATTGGCCTGGGCCTGGCGGCTGGTGGCCTCGGCACTGAGCGACTGCAGCATCACCAGCTGAGTGGACAACTCGTTCAGACGCTGGTTCTCGATGTCCATGCGCTCGTCGGTCATCACCACGCCGTTCTCACGCTGGAAGGCCGACAGCTGGGCTTGCGCCTTCTCCAGCGCTTCGCGAGCATCCTTGGCGCGGGCGTCGAAGAAGCTGCTGTACTGCTTGGCCGGATCGACACGCAGATCGACCGCGGTATCGATATAGGCCTGCACGAAGGCATTGGCCAGCGCTGCAGCAAAGCGCGGGTCGGCCGCACGGTAGGCGATGTTGATGACGCTGGATTCGCGCGACGGCTTGACGTCCAGTTCCTTCTGGAACAGTGCCACCAGCCAGGTCTCGATATCGCCCTGCCCCTTGGCCTCATCCATCCATTGCTCGCGGATCTGCGCGTTCTCGGTCAGGCGGAGCGTGCGCACCACGCGACGGGCCACCCGGTCGCTCTGGATGATGTCGATCTGGGTCGCCATCACGGCCGGGGTCATCATCGACTGATAGGCAATCGCAGCCAGCGGGTCCGGCTTGACATCCACGACGACGCTCGCGGTCGCGGTGTACTTTTTCGGCAGCAGCAAACTGACCACGACGGCCGGAATCACCACCGCCAGCAGCACGATCAGGAACAACACCTTGCGTGCAAACAGAATGGAGAGAAATTGGCGAAAACTCATGATGGCTGCGATCCAGGCTTCTTACTTAGAACAGGCTCTCGCGCACGTACACGACGTCGCCATCCTTCAGCGGCTCATCCATCGCCGGCTGCAGCACCTGCACCTTGCCGTCGGCGCTCTTGCGGTGCACGCGGATGCCCTTTTCGGTGCCGCGCAGGGTCAGGCCGCCGCCGGTGGCCAGGCTCTGCATCAGGGTCATGCTGCGCTCCAGGCGCATCGCGCCGGGGCGCTGCACCTCGCCGTAGATATAGACCATCGGCGCGCGGTCGACCCACAGCACGTCACCGTTCTGCACCACGATGTCCTGGCCGCGGCCGCCCGGGGCGAACACGCTGGGCAGGTCGATCTCGACGCGATAGGGCTGGCCATTGCGCGTGCCGGACAGCACCAGGATCTCGGCACCGGTGGTGGTGACGCCGCCGGCATTGGCCAGCAGGTCGGTCAGGCGCATGTCGGCGACTTCCAGCGGATAGCGGCCCGGACGATTCACCTGGCCCAGCACGCTGGCCTGGTTGCCCTTGACCTGCATCACGACGATGGTGACCTGGGGCACTTTGACGAAGTTGCCGTTCTTCAGCCCGTCGGCGATCAGCTTCTCGGCCTGCGTGGCCGACAGGCCGCCGATGCGCACCGTGCCCAGCAGCGGGTAGGACACCACGCCGGTTTCGCCGACACGGGTCTCCAGGGTCAGGTCGGGGTTCTGATAGACGCTGATGCGGATCACGTCGCCCGCGCCCAGGCGGTATTCGGCGGGGGCCGTGGCGCCTTGCTGCTGCGCCAGCGCCGCCGGGCTGGCGGCCAGCAGTGCGCATCCCAGGCTGGCCGCGGTGGCCAGGGCGATCAGCGCGGCGCGGGGCCGGCTCGGCGTCTTCTGCATCATCATCGTCGTCTTCATTACTTCAGGCCCATTCCCTTGGAGATGGTGTTCGCGTCCAGGCCGCTGGCGGCCGGCGCGGCGGGGGCTGCGGGCGTGGCCACGGTCGGCGCGGCGGCTTCGGGTGCCGATGCGGCAGCCGCGGCAGCGCCCGGGGCGCCCTCGGCGAACTTGCCGACATATTCGACCTTGGCCGCCTCGCGCAGCGACTTCATGTCCTTCTGCGCCAGCTCGGCCTTGCGCTGGTTGGTCAGGAACTGCTCGATCGCCGGGCGCGCGCGCGCCTCGTCGACCGGCTGGCTGCGCGAGCCGACCAGGAACAGCACGGTCAGGCCGTTCGGGTTCGGGGTGACGGCGGAGTCGCCGTCCTTCATCCGGGCGATCGCGTCGACGCTGGCCAGCGGCAGCTGCTCGGCGGCGCGCACCGCCTGGTTGCCGGCAAAGCGGAAATCATGCGACTTCAGATATTCCGCAAACTCGCCCATATTCTTGGCCTCCTGGAGTTTGCTGCGAATTTCCGCAAACTGCTCCGGCTTGGCCTCGATCACGAGTTCCTGCAGGCTATATATACGGCGATCCTTGAACAGGGCCGGTTTGTCGTTGTAATACTTGGAAACTTCGTCGGTCGTGGGTTTCGAGACGCCCTCGCCCACCCGCTCCAGATAGGCGCGCGCGATGATTTCGCGCTTGGCGGCCTCGATCTGCTGCACGACACGCGGGTCGCGGTCGAGCTTCAGGTCCTCGGCCTTCTGCACCGCCAGCTCCTGGTCGATCAGGCGCTCCAGCACCTGGCGGCCCGCGGCCTCGGCCTGCTCCGGGCGCAGGCCCGGCTGGCGCTGCAGCACATAGTTGATCTGATGGACGGTGATCTCTTCCTTGTTCACCTTGGCGGCCGTCTGCGAGGCCTTCTCGCCCTTGCTGCCGCCGCCGCAGGCGGCCAGCAGCACGGCGGTGGTGACGGCCAGGGCCAAGCCGGTCAGACGCAGGCCCGGCAGGGTGCGGGCGGCTTGAGTGGTGGTGGTCAGATTCATGGTTATGTCTTTCTTCCTTCGCTCATCGTCTACGGCGCGGGCCCAACTCATCCCGCCCACGCATGCTGCACCGCACAAGCCGGCCGGACGCGATCGGCGAGTGTAACTTTGCAAAATGACAATTGACTCCCCCCTAATCCGTTCGGCAATTCGGGCAAATCCCCTGGCCGGAATTTCTCGGAACCGGGTGAAACCCACGTTGTATGCGGCTGCCACCGGGTTCCGGGGGCCACCCAGGGACAGACCCGATTCGGCCTCCGGGGTTCCCGAGACCCCCGTGAACCGGGGGGAAGAAAAGCGTTACGGTGAGTATCGACACCGGCCCGTCATGCCCGGGCCCTAGGGAATCGCAGGCGTCAGCCGCGGGAGATGGCGGAGATGGCGGCCGCGCGCCGCCTCAGCACTTGATGCCGGCGTGCAGCGCCACGACGCCGGCGCTGAGGTTGTGCACATCCACATGGCCGAAGCCGGCCGTCTTCATCATCGCCTTCAGCTCGGCCTGGGCCGGATGCATGCGGATCGACTCGGCCAGGTAGCGGTAGCTCTCGGCATCGCCGGCGATCATCTGGCCCAGGCGCGGCAGGATCTTGAACGAATACCAGTCATAGGGTTTGCGCAGCGGCGCGGCCACCTTGGAGAACTCCAGCACCAGCAGCCGCCCGCCCGGGCGCAGCACGCGGCACATCTCGGCCAGCGCCTGGTCCTTGTGGGTCATGTTGCGCAGGCCGAAGGCCACGCTGACCAGGTCGAAGCTGCCGTCCTTGAAGGGCAGCTTCTCGGCGTCGCACAGCCCGGTCGGCAGCACCAGGCCCTCGTTGAGCAGGCGGTCGCGGCCCTGGCGCAACATCGCCTCGTTGATGTCGGTGTGCACCACCATGCCGGTCTCGCCGACCTTGCGCGCGAAGGCGCGCGACAAATCGCCGGTGCCGCCGGCGATGTCCAGCACGCGCTCGCCCGGCTTCAGGTTGGCCACGGCCACCGTGTAGGTCTTCCAGGCGCGGTGCAGACCCATCGACATCAGGTCGTTCATCACGTCATAGCGCGAGGCGACGGAATCGAACACGCCGCGCACGCGGCCGGCCTTCTCCTGCTCGTCGACGGTCTGGAAGCCGAAATGGGTGCTGCTCATGATGCGATGTCTCAGTGATGGTGGTGCCCGCAGGCCGAGCCGGCCTTGCCCGGCATCGGGTCGTCGCGGCCCAGGCCGGCGGCGGCCAGCTTGGCCTCGTAGTCGGCCCAGAACTCGGCCGCGCGGCTGCCCAGCTGGTAGAGATAGTCCCAGGAGAAGATGCCGCTCTCGTGGCCGTCGTCGAACTGCGGCCGGATGCCGTAGTGGCCCACCGGCTCCAGCGCCGCGATGCCCACCTCGCGCTTGCCGGTCTGCAAGGTTTCCTGCCCCGGCCCATGGCCCATCACCTCGGCCGAGGGCGAGAACACGCGCATCAGCTCGAAGGGGATGGAAAAGCGCTCGCCGTCGGCAAAGGCGATCTCCAGCAGACGCGACTGCTGGTGCACGGTGATCTCGGTGGGCTGCGGGGTGGTGGGCGTCAATCCGGCCATGGCGGCTCGCGGCAAGGGCTTGCGGGGAAGGCAGGCAGTGTAGCCGCCCCGCCCGTGCGCAGGGCGCGCGAGCGGGGGCCGACCCCGATGCCGGCGCGGCCGTGGCTCGGCTAGCCTCTCGCCCACCCTTGCTCCGTCAACGCGACCACAAGCCGCCATGAACCGTCCCCGCCGCTCCCGCCTGGCCAGCCCCCTGGCCCTTTGCCTCGCCGCCCTGGCCGCCGGCCCCGCCGCGCAGGCCCTCGACCTGAAGGGCCTGTCCGCCGCCCCGGCCGAGGCCTGCACCGACTTCTATGCCCATGTGAACGGCGCCTGGGAAGCCAGCACCCCGCTGCCGGCCGACCGGCCGCGCATCGGCAGCTTCGTCGACCTGCGCATCGCCAACGACGCGCTGCTGCGCCGCGCGCTGACCGAGCTGAGCGCCGAGCCGGCGCTGCAGACCACGCCGGGCCTGAGGCTGGTCGCCGCCTACTACGCCAGCGGCATGGATCTGGCCGCGATCGAGGCCAAGGGCCTGAGCGCCCTGGCGTCGCTGCTGGCGCGCATCGACGGCCTGCAGCGGCGCGAACAGCTGCCGGCGCTGCTGGCCGCGCTGAACCGGGTGCAGATCGCCGCGCCGTTGGCTGCCGCGGTGCGCCAGGACGCCAAGGACACGCGCCGCCATGCCCTGCTGCTCCAGCAGGCCGGCCTGGGCCTGCCGGACCGCGACAACTATTTCCAGAACGATGCCACCACCGAGCGCATCCGCGCCGCCTACCGCCTCTACGCGCAGCGCCTGCTGGAAGAAAGCAGCGGCACCCGGCCCGAGGCGGCCGCGCTGGACGCGCTGTGGGCCTTCGAGACCCGGCTGGCCGAGGCCTCGCGCACCCGCGTCCAGCTGCGCGACCCGAAGAGCAACTACAACCCGATGAGCGCGGCCGAGCTGAACGCCGCCGCGCCCGGCCTCGACTGGGACGCCTACCTGGCCGCCCTGACCGGCCGCTCCGATGGCGTCGCGCGCCTGGTCGTCGGCCAGCCCGACTTCGCCCGCCGCCTGGCCCAGCTGGCGGCCGAGACGCCGCTGGACATCTGGCGCAACTATCTCAAGCTGCGCCTGCTGGACGCCTACGCCGACAAGCTGCCCAAGGCCTATGCCGAGGCCCATTTCGACTACCGCGGCCGCGCGATCGCCGGCCTGCAGGCGCCGGAGCCGCGCGCCGAGGCGGTGATCATGGAGATCGGCGGCCGCTACGGCAGCGCGCCGGTGTCGCTGGCGTTGGGCGAGCTGTTCGTCGCCAAGGCCTTCCCGGCCGAGGCGCAGGCGCGCGCCAGCGCGCTGGTGGCCGACATCAAGGCGACGATGCGCGACCATATCCGCAAGCTCGACTGGATGAGCGCGCCGACCAAGCAGCGCGCGCTGCACAAGCTCGACGCGATGGCGCTGAAGATCGGCGCGCCGGCCGAATGGCCGCGCTACCCCGGCCTGAGCCTGGCGGCCGACGACTATGCCGGCAACACCCTGCGCGCCGCGGCCTGGAGCTTCGCCGAGCGCCTGGCCGAGCTGGACAAACCGGTGGACCGCGCGCGCTGGTTCACCAGCCCGCATATCGTCAATGCCTTCGCCGGCGGGCTCAACGAGATCGTGTTCCCGGCCGGAATCCTGCAGCCGCCCTTCTTCGATGCGAAGGCGGACGACGCGGTCAACTACGGCGGCATCGGCATGGTGATCGGCCACGAGATCACCCACCATTTCGACGACCGCGGCCGCCAGTACGACAGCGTCGGCAATCTGCACGACTGGTGGACCGCCGAGGACGCCAGCGCCTACAAGGCGCGCGCCGAGCGCGTGGTCCAGCTCTACAACGGCTACGAGCCGGTGCCCGGCCACCGCATCAACGGCCAGTTGACCCTGGGTGAGAACATCTCCGACGTGGCCGGCATGCCGCTGGCCTACGGCGGGCTGCAGCGCGCGCTGGCGCGCGGCGACGCGGCGGCCCGCGCCAAGCGCGACGGCTACACGCCCGAGCAGCGCTTTTTCCTCTCCAACGCGCTGATCTGGCGCGGCAAGACGCGCAACGAATGGCTGATCAACCAGCTGCGCACCGACGGCCATTCGCCGGGCCCCTTCCGCGTGCGCGGCCCGATGTCGAACATGCCGGCCTTCGCCCAGGCCTTCGGCTGCAAGCCCGGCGACCCGATGGTGGCGCCGGAGCCGATCGCGATCTGGTAGGCCGACGATGAAAAAAGGGCGTTGCGCCCGCCTGGACGCAACGCCCTCAACAGGCCCCGCCGGAGGGCGGGACCGCGTCGCTCTTTGAGCGCCTCCCTGACTTGTCGATTTACCAGTTCAGGCCCAGCGTGTAGCCGCCGGCGCCGCCGCTGTAGTACAGCACCCGCACATACACCGTGACCGCGCTGGTCCCGCTGTTGATGTAGGTGAAGCTGTCGCTCTGGCCGGCCGGGTTCTCGCTGGCGCGCAGTTGGGTGCCGCTGCCGTTGAGCAGGTAGAGGTCATAGTCCAGGGTCGCGCCCATGCCCAGGTTCACGCTGAGGGTGCGGCCCGCCGGCAGGCTGATGCGGAAGTAGTCGGTATCGGTGTTGGAGGACAGGCCGCCGTTGACCGTGCCCGGCGCATTCACCACCTGCGCGGCGGCGATGCTGTTGTTCGGCTCGGTCTCGGCGATGGTGGTCCCGCCGCCGCCCAGGATCGCGGTGATCGCCGCATCGGCATCCAGCAGACCGGTGCCGCATTGGCTGCAGGTGCCCGGGAAGGCTCGGGCGCTGCCCTTCAGCGCGGCGGTGATCTGGTCCGGCGTGGCGCTCGGCTTCGCGCTGTACAGCAGCGCCGCGACGCCGGCCACATGGGGCGCGGCCATCGAGGTGCCCTGGTAGAAGCTGTAGTTGTCGGCGCCCGGGGTGCTGGTGCCGGCATTCAGCGTCGACAGGATGCCGTTGCTGGAGCTGGAGCGCACATCGCCGCCCGGCGCCGCCAGCGCAACCACCGTGCCGTAGTTCGAGTAGTAGGCGCGCGCGCCGTAGCGGTCGGTGGCCGCGACGGTGACGACGCCGCTGCAGCTGGCCGGGGTGAAGCCGGAAGCGTTGGCATTGGAGTTGCCCGCCGCGACGATCACGCTGGCGCCGCGCGAGCGCGCGCCATTGACCGCGTTCTGCGTGGTCGTGCCGCAGCTGCCGCTGCCGCCCAGCGACAGGTTCAGCACCTTGGCCGGCGTGGCATTGGCCGGCAGGCCGCTGACCGAGCCGCCCGAGGCCCAGGTGATGCCGTCGGCGATGTCCGAGGTGTAGCCGCCGCATTTGCCCAGCACGCGCACCGGCTGGATCTTGGCGTTGAAGGCGATGCCCGCGACGCCCAGGCTGTTGTTGGTCTTGGCGGCAATCGTGCCGGCCACATGGGTGCCGTGCCAGCTGGAGTTGCGGGCCGGCTGGCCGGTGCCGCATTCGCCGGCGGTGCTCCAGTCGCCCGGGTCGCTGGGGTCGCTGTCGCGGCCGTTGCCGTCGTTGGCGGTCGCGGTCTGTGTGATCATGTCGTAGCCGGCCACGAGTTGGCCGGTCAGGTCGGCATGCGGGCGGTGGCCCGTGTCGATCACCGCGACCACGACACCGGTGCCAGTGGCGCGGTCCCAGGCGGCCGGGGCGCGGATGCCGCCGGTGGCCTCGAACAGATCCCATTGCGAGCTGTAGCTCGAGTCATTGGGCGTCAGCAGCGCATACATCTTGCGGTCGGGCTCGGCGTACTCGATGTTGGCGTCGCTGGCCTGCAGTTGGGCCGCCAGCTGCTGCAGCTGCTCGACCGACAGGGCGCGGTCCAGCTTGAACACATGGGCGCCGGTGCCCATCTGGCGCAGCAGGCTGAGCCGCGCGCCGAGCGGCGCGGCCAGACGCTGGGCCGCCTCGGTGCGGCTCGTCAGCGCCTCGCCCGCCAGGGCGCGGGCCTGCAGGGCCGGGCCGTTCTGCAACTGCACCGCGACGCTGCCGTCACGGTACTTGACGATCAGTCGATCGGTTTGCTCGGACCGGGGTCGATTCGGCTGGTCGATGTCCACGGCCGACACGCCGGCGTGGGCGGCGGTCAAGGTGGCCCAGCTCAGCGCGATGAGTTGGCTGAGATGCTTCAAACGCAACATGCTGTGATCTCCAGGGTTTGCGGGAGGAGGTCGCCGCGGATGGCGGCACCATCGGAAAAGGCGGTCGGTCGACCGCCGGCCAAACGAGCCGGGATCGTTGAGATCCCGGCCTCGCCGCCGAACCGATCCTGTGGAGAGACGGGCGTTGGGCTGGCCTCAAACGCTGGACCGGCGGGCGTCGGCGCAGTGTAGGAAGTCATGGCGGGCGCTAATCGCCCACCCTGTAAGGCTTAACATCAAGGAATACCCGTGGCGAATTTGTAGCTAAAAGTTATTGACTGAGGACATTTGCCAGAGCCTCATCCAGCGCCAGCAGCGCCTCGGCTGCCGGCAAAACGCCCACCGGGCGGCGTGCCTCGCCCCAGATCGGGTTCGGGAAATGGCTGTCGTCCGCGAAGCGCGCGATCACATGCCAGTGCAGATGCGGCACCACATTGCCCAGGCTGGCCAGGTTGATCTTGGCGGGCCGCAACCGCTCGCGCAGCAGGCGCTCGATGCCCGTCACCGCCTCCATGCAGGCCAGGCGCTGGGCCGCATCGAGATCGCTGAACTCGGCCACATGGTGGTTCCAGATCAGGCGGTAGAAGGCAGGGAAGGCGGGCGTGTCGGTCACGCGCACGACGCGCCACAGCGGCGTGCGCAGGACCAGCAGGCCGCCGTCGTCGCGGCACAGGGGGCAGTCTGTCTGGGCGGTCTGGGGATTCATCGGTGTGGGCGGCACCAGGGCCGGCTGCTGAGATCGCGGCACTGTAGCGCCCGCCGCGGACGGGCCGGGGATTGACATCGCGCGCAGTAGTTCACAAATGACAGCGCTACCCATGCGCCAGGCACGCGACCTCGCTCGACAATGCGACCGACCTTCGCACAGAAGGCAGGATCTTTTGATCCAGGCGCTTGACATCACCGTCTCGACGCCGGGCCAGCCACCGCTCGCCCTCACCCAATCCATAACAGGCCGGAGACAGCCGCCCTCTTGCGAACGCTAGCGCAAGAGGGCCGGCTCGCGCCTGTCCGCCCGAAAACCGTTGCCGCTTCGATGATGAATGTGAAGAACTCCCCAGCCAGACCCGTGCCCCAGCGCAGCGTCGCGCACCGCGTGTCCCTGAGTGCCAGCCTGGCGATCGCCACCCTGCTGGTGGCGATCTGCGCCGCCCTGTCCTGGACCCTGACCGAGCAGGCCAGCCGCCGCAACACCGACCTGATGGCCAGCGAGGCCGCCTCGGTGGCCCGCGTGGCCGATGCGCTGGACCGCACCGCGCGCGACTCGGCCAAGCAGCTCTACGAGGTGCTGGGCGCAGAGTATCCCGGCGCCTTCAACCTGGCCGGCGACGGCGAGCTGCAGCATGAGGGCCAGGCACTGGCCGGCCGCTTCGAGCTGGTCGACCGCTTCCGCCAGAAGACCGGCGGCGTCGCCACCCTGTTCGCCCGCCAGGGTGAGGACTTCCTGCGCATCGCCACCTCGCTGACCAAGCAGGACGGCTCGCGCGCGGTCGGCACCCGGCTGGGCGCCCAGCATCCGGCCTATGCCAAGGTGGCGGCCGGCGAGAGCTATGTCGGCCCGGCCACGCTGTTCGGCGTGCCCTATATGACGCGCTACCAGCCGCTGAAGGATGCGCAGGGCCGGGTGGTCGGCATCCTCTTCATCGGCTTCGACATGCGCGGCCTGCAGCAGGAGCTGGTCAAGCTGGCCGACGCCGAAAAGCTGTTCGGCAGCGGCGGCCTCTACATCATCGAGCCCGGCAAGACGCCGGCCGAGGCCCTGCTGCGTGCCCATCCCAGCGCGCAGGGCAAGCAACTTGCCGAGCTGCTGGGCCCGGAGCGGGCGGCCGGACTGCTGCAGGCCCTGGATAAGGCACCGGACGGCGTGCTGGCCGAGGCGCCGGCGGTCTATGACCCGCGCCATGGCGACGCCTTCGCGGTGGCGCGGCGCAGCGCGGCGACCGGCTGGTGGGTGGTGGCCGAGGCCTCGCGCGCGACCTCGCTGGCCGCGCACATGAACACCCTGTGGGCGTTGTGGGGTCTGATGCTGCTGGCCGTGCTGCTGCTGGGCCTGGGCATCACCGCGCTGCTGCAGCGCTGGGTGGGCCGACCGCTGGCCGCGCTGAACCGCGCGGTGCAGGCGGTGGCCGAGGGCGACCTGAGCCGGCCGGTGGCCGTGACGCAGCGGGACGACCTGGGCGCGCTGGCCGAGGGCGTCGAGACGATGCGGCGTCAGCTGGCCTCGACGATCGCCGAGGTGCACCAGGCCAGCGACGGCATCGGCACCGCCAGCGCCGAGGTGGCGGCCGGCAGCCGCGACCTGTCACAGCGCACCGAGAGCTCGGCCAGCCATCTGGAGGAAACCGCCAGCGCGCTGGAGGAGCTGGCCGGCTCGATGGGCCAGACCGCGGCCTCGGCGGCGCAGGCGCATCAGCTGGTCGACGCCTCCGACCATGCGGCCCAGCATGGCGGCGCCGTGGTGCAGCAGGTGGTCGACACGATGACGCAGATCAGCGGCGCCAGCCGCCAGATCGCCGAGATCATCGGCACCGTCGACGCGATCGCCTTCCAGACCAATATCCTGGCGCTGAACGCCGCGGTCGAGGCCGCCCGCGCCGGCGAGCAGGGTCGGGGCTTCGCGGTGGTCGCCACCGAGGTGCGCCAGCTGGCCCAGCGCAGCGCCGAGGCGGCCCGACAGATCAAGGGCCTGATCACCGCCAGCGGCGAGAAGGTGGACGCCGGCGCGCGCCTGGTCGGCGACGCCGGCGCGGCGATGCAGGACATCCTGGCCAAGGTCAAGCATGTCAGCGGCATCATCGGCGAGATCTCCACCGCGGCGCGCGAGCAGGCCCAGGGCGTGAGCCGCATCAACGAGGCCGTGGCCCAGCTGGACCAGGGCACGCAGCAGAACGCCGCGCTGGTCGAGCAGAGCACCGCGGCGGCCGAAAGCCTGCGCGAACAGGCGCAGCGCCTGGTGCAGCAGGTCGGCCGCTTCAAGGTCTGAGGTGCGGGATTTCGATGGGACTTTCGGCACCCTGCCGAAGGTCACATCACTAGCAAGACCTGACCCCAGAGGCCCGCATCGGGCCTTCATTTCGTCGCACGCAGCCGCAACTCGTCGCGCCGCTTCGCGGGCTGGTCGCGTGCGCCTTGGTACGCGGGAACGCCTTGCCTACGCTGATGACAAGCCGACCGATCCAGCCATCCCCGCTGGCCGCGGCCGGAGTCCTTGCCTTCAACGTCAGCCGGAGTTTTCCACCATGAAGTCGTCGTCTTTCCCTTCCCTTCCCCATCTGCTCGCCGCCCTGCTGCTTGTGGCCGGTGCCGGTCAGTCCGCGCTGGCGGCCGATGCCGCGCAGGACCAGCTCGGCCGCGTCGAGGTCCATGGCCAGCAGCGCGCCGACCTGACGCCGCCGCGCACCGATGTGCGCGCCGTCTGCCCCGGCGCAGACCAGGATCTGCAGGATTCGCTGGCCAAGGCCTGGTATCAGCATCAGCAGCCCGGCGTGGTGCGCGTCGACTTCAAGCTCGACGGCCGCCAGGTCAGCGAGGTCAGCACCAGCGGCAGCGCACGCCTGCACTACGGCCAGGCGGTCCGCCGCGCGATGTACGGCCTGAGCTGCAACACCGGCAGCGCCGGCGCGCAGCGCTTCAGCGCCCTGATCAGCTTTGCCGAGGACGACGCCAGCCACCCGCGCAAGGACGGGCAGGTGGTGGCGCTAAGTCAACCCTGAACCAGCCCTGAGCCGGCTCAGACCAGCACCCGCTCGATCCCGCCCGCGTTGGCCTTGGCCACGTAGGCGGGCATCCAGTCCTCGCCGAGGATCTGCTTGGCCATCTCGACGACGATGTAGTCGGCCTCCAGCAGGCCGTTCTGCAGGTCGTTGCCATAGCGGCTCAGACCCTGCAGGCAGCTGGGGCAGCTGGTCAGGATCTTCAGGTCGTCCTGCGCGCCGACCTTGCCGGCCTCGCGCAGCTGGGTCTCGGCCTTGCGCAGCTCCTCCTCCTTGCGGAAGCGGATCTGGGTCGAGACATCGGGTCGGGTCACGCCCAGGGTGCCGCTCTCGCCGCAGCAGCGCTCGCTCTTCATCACCTCGGGCCCGACCAGGGCCTTGACCGTCTTCATCGGCTCCTGCAGCTTCATCGGGCTGTGGCAGGGGTCGTGATAGAGGTAGGCCTGCTTGGACTGCAGGGTAATGCCCTTCTCCAGCAGGTACTCGTGGATGTCGATGATGCGGCAGCCGGGGAAGATCTTGTCGAACTCGTAGCCCTGCAGCTGGTCGTAGCAGGTACCGCATGACACCACCACGGTCTTGATGTCCAGGTAGTTCAGCGTGTTGGCGACGCGGTGGAACAGCACCCGGTTGTCGGTGATGATCTTCTCGGCCTTGTCGAACTGGCCCGAGCCGCGCTGCGGATAGCCGCAGCACAGATAGCCGGGCGGCAGCACGGTCTGCACGCCGGCATGCCAGAGCATGGCCTGCGTCGCCAGGCCGACCTGGCTGAACAGGCGCTCGGAGCCGCAGCCCGGGAAGTAGAACACCGCCTCGGTCTCGGCCGTCGTGTCCTGCGGGTTGCGGATGATCGGGACATAGTTCTTGTCCTCGATGTCCAGCAACGCGCGCGCAGTCTTCTTCGGCAGGCCGCCCGGTAGCTTCTTGTTGATGAAGTGGATCACCTGCTCCTTGATCGGCGCCGGGCCCAGGGTCGCGCGCGGCGCGGCGGTCTGCTTCTTCGCGAAGCCCTTCAGCAGGTCATGCGCGAAGCGCTGCGCCTTGAAGCCCACGCCCACCATCGCGCTGCGCGCCAGCTTGATGGTTTCTGGGTTGGTCGCGTTGAGCATCAGCATCGCCGCGGCATTGCCGGGGCGGAAGCTCTTCTGGCCCATCTTGCGCAAGAGGTTGCGCATATTCATCGTGACGTCGCCGAAGTCGATCTTGACCGGGCAGGGGTTCACGCATTTGTGGCAGACCGTGCAATGGTCGGCCACATCCTCGAACTCCTGCCAATGCTTGACCGAGACGCCGCGGCGCGTCTGCTCCTCGTAGAGGAAGGCCTCGACCAGCAGCGAGGTGGCCAGGATCTTGTTGCGTGGGCTGTACAGCAGGTTGGCGCGCGGCACATGGGTGGCGCAGACCGGCTTGCACTTGCCGCAGCGCAGGCAGTCCTTGACGCTGTCGGCGATCGCGCCGATGTCGCTCTGCTGCATGATCAGCGACTCATGGCCCATCAGCCCGAAGCTCGGGGTGTAGGCATTGGTCAGGTCGGCGAAGGTGCCGTGGGTGGAGGCCTCGGGCCGCAGCAGCTTGCCCTTGTTGAAGCGGCCCTCGGGATCGATGCGCGCCTTGTAGTCGGCAAAGGGCGCGAGCTCGGCCTCCGAGAGGAACTCCAGCTTGGTGATGCCGATGCCATGCTCGCCCGAGATCACGCCGTTCAATGAGCGCGCCAGCTTCATGATGCGGGCCACCGCCTCATGGGCCGTCTGCAGCATCTCGTAGTTGTCGGAGTTGACCGGGATGTTGGTGTGCACATTGCCGTCGCCGGCATGCATGTGCAGCGCCACCCAGACGCGGCCGCGCAGCACCTCCTTGTGGATGCGCTTGCACTCGGCAATGATGGGCGCGAAGGCCGCACCGGCAAAGATGTCCTGCAGCGGCTTCAGGATCTGCGTCTTCCAGGACGCGCGCAGGCTGTGGTCCTGCAGCTGGTCAAAGAAGCTGCGCTCCGCGCCGCGCGGCAGGTCCAGCTCCTGCATCCATTGCCGCCACAGCGCCCGCACCTCGGCCAGCAGCGCCAGCGCCTGCTGCACCCGGTCCTCCAGCAGCTCGGCGCTCGGGATCTCGCCGGCATCGTCGCTCCTGCCCAGCGGCAGGTTGCCGCGCTCGAACAGCGCCGTCAGCGCCTCCACCAGGGCCAGCTTGTTGCGCAGCGACAGCTCGACGTTGATGCGCTCGATGCCCAGGGTGTACTCGCCCATGCGCTCCAGCGGGATCACCACGTCCTCGTTCACCTTGAAGGCGTTGGTGTGCTTGGAGATCGCCGCGGTGCGCTTGCGGTCCAGCCAGAACTTCTTGCGCGCATCGGGGTTGATCGCGACGAAGCCCTCGCCGCTGCGGCCGTTGGCCAGGCGCACCACCTCCGAGGTCGCGCGCGCCACCGCGTCGGCATCGTCGCCGACGATGTCGCCGATCAGCACCATCTTCGGCAGGCCGCCGCGCTTGCTCTTGGTCGCATAGCCCACCGCCTTCAGGTAGCGGTCGTCCAGATGCTCCAGGCCCGCCAGGATCGCGCCGTTCTCGCGCTTGGCTTCGGCGAACATGAAGTCCTTGATGTCGACGATCGAGGGCACGCAGTCCTTCGGGTTGCCGAAGAACTCCAGGCAGACGGTGCGGGTATGCGCCGGCATCTTGTGCACCACCCAGCGTGCGCTGGTGATCAGGCCGTCGCAACCCTCCTTCTGGATGCCGGGCAGGCCGGCCAGGAACTTGTCGGTGACGTCCTTGCCCAGGCCTTCCTTGCGGAACAGGCGGCCGGGGATGTCCAGGCGCTCGGTGCGCTCCAGCTTCCGCCCCGAGGCGTCGAAATAGCGCAGCTCGAAACTGGCCACCTCGACATCGTGGATCTTGCCCAGGTTGTGGTTCAGGCGGATCACCTCGAGCCACTTGGCATCGGGCGTCACCATCTTCCAGCTCGCCAGATTGTCCAGCGCCGTGCCCCACAAGACGGCCTTCTTGCCGCCAGCATTCATCGCGATATTGCCGCCGATGCAGCTGGCCTCGGCCGAGGTCGGGTCGACCGCGAACACGAAGCCATGCTGCTCGGCCAGGTCGGCCACGCGCTGCGTGACCACGCCGGCCTGGCTGAAGATCGTCGCGACCGGCCGGTCCAGGCCCGGCAGCACCTGCATCTCGACGCCGCGCAGGGTCTCCAGCTTCTCGGTGTTGATCACCGCGCTGTTCCACACCAGCGGCACCGCGCCGCCGGTGTAGCCGGTGCCGCCGCCGCGCGGGATGATGGTCAGGCCCAGCTCGATGCAGCCCTTGACCAGCTGGGCCATCTCGGCCTCGCTGTCGGGCGTCAGCACGACGAAGGGGTACTCGACGCGCCAGTCGGTCGCGTCGGTCACATGGGCCACGCGCGACAGGCCGTCGTACTTGATGTTGTCCTTGGCGGTGTGGCGGCCCAGCACCTTGGTGGCACGTCGGCGCAGCTCGGCCACCTGGGCGAACTGGTCCGCGAACTGCCGCACGGCCGCGCGCGCGGCGGCCAGCAACTCGCCGACCGAGGCGTCGCGCTGGGCATCGCTGGACGGGTCGCGGCGCTTCTCCACCTCGTTCAGGCGGTGCTCCAGGGCCTCGATCAGCAGCTGGCGGCGCTTCGGGTTGTCCAGCAGGTCGTCCTGCAGGTAGGGGTTGCGCTGCACCACCCAGATATCGCCCAGCACCTCGTACAGCATGCGTGCCGAGCGCCCGGTGCGGCGCTCCTGGCGCAGCCGGTTCAGCAGCTCCCAGGCCCGCGAGCCCAGCAGGCGGATCACGATCTCGCGATCGGAGAACGAGGTGTAGTTATACGGAATCTCGCGCAGGCGCGGTGCGTCGTGGGCCTCGCCCTGGACGGCGAGGTCGGCTGTGGGCATCGGCAGATGCTGCGGTGCATTCATGGCGGCCGGGCGCTTAGCGCACCCTGGGTTGGCTGGCGGCCCTGGGCAAGGCCTCCGGCGAGCTGGAGTTCGGCGTTTCGGGGGGCGACGCACCGGGCTTGTGGCCACGGATGAGCGGGAAATGGGTCGGTCCCAGGCGTCGGACCGTAAATCCTACCGCAGCGCAGCATGTCCAGCGGGCCGCGGGGGATTGCGCCACCGGCAATTGCCGCGATCGATGCACCAAATTACGGCATCGACGCCCGGTTACATCACATCTTTCCTATCACGACCGCACCATCCCAGGGCCGCGCCCTATTGATCCGGCGTCGCGCCCATGTCACAACGCGGATGTCACAATTGTCAAATACGCTTGCCGCCGCCGAAATCCCCTCTCGCCGGCGCGCGAGTTACGTCGAATAACGGAGCACCCGACAATGTTCAAGAACAAGTCCCAGCAACTTGCCACCGCCCTGCTCGTGGCCGGTCTCGCCAGCGGCGCGCAGGCCCAGACCGAGGTCCAGTGGTGGCACTCGATGGGCGGCGCCCTCGGCGAATGGGTCAACGACCTGGCCAAGGACTTCAACGCCAGCCAGAAGGACTACAAGATCGTCCCGACCTTCAAGGGCACCTACGACGAATCGATGACCGCCGCGATCGCCGCCTTCCGCGCCGGCAATGCACCGCATGTGCTGCAGGTCTTCGAGGTCGGCACCGCGACGATGATGGCCAGCAAGGGCGCGATCAAGCCGGTGGCCGAGGTGATGAAGGAAGGCGGCGTCAAGTTCGACCAGGGCGCCTATGTGCCCGCGGTGGCCGGCTACTACACCGCCCCGAACGGCCAGATGCTGAGCTTCCCCTTCAACAGCTCGACCACGGTCTTCCACTACAACAAGGATGCCTTCAAGGCCGCCGGTCTGGACCCCGAGAAGGCACCCAGCACCTGGCCCGAGGTGGCGCTGGCCGCCGCCAAGCTGAAGGCCGCCGGCCACAAGTGCCCGTTCACCACCAGCTGGGTCAGCTGGACCCAGTTCGAGAGCTTCTCGGCCTGGCACAACGTGGAGTTCTCCAGCAAGAACAACGGCTTCAGCGGCCTGGACACGCGCCTGAACTTCAACACGCCGCTGCATGTGCGCCATATCGAGAACCTGGCCAACATGGCCAAGCAGGGCCTGTTCATCTACAAGGGCCGCGGCAACGCCGCCGACGCCAGCTATGTCTCGGGCGAATGCGCGATGATGACCGGCAGCTCGGGCCTGTATGCCAACGTCAAGCGCAACTCCAAGTTCGGCTTCGGCATTGCGCCCCTGCCCTACTACCCCGACGTGACCGGCGCGCCGCAGAACACCGTGATCGGTGGCGCCAGCCTGTGGGTGATGGCCGGCAAGAAGCCCGCCGAGTACAAGGGCGTCGCCGCCTTCTTCAGCTACCTGGCCAAGGCCGACGTCGCGGCCGAGAGCCACAAGCGCACCGGCTATCTGCCGGTCACCAAGGCCGCCTATGAGCTGACCGAGAAGAGCGGCTTCTACAAGGCCAACCCGGGCACCGACGTGGCCGTGACGCAGATGATCCGCAAGACCACCGACAAGTCGCGCGGCGTGCGTCTGGGCAACTTCGTGCAGATCCGCACCATCATCGACGAGGAAATGGAACAGGTCTGGGGCGGCAAGAAGGCGCCCAAGGAAGGCATCGACGCCGCGATCAAGCGCGGCAACGAACAGCTGGAACGCTTCCAGAAGGCCAACAAGTAAGACAACGCTCAAGCCCGACCGGGCTTGAGGCCCCAAGAGACCCGCCGCTTCCGGTCAACCCGGGCGGCGGGTTGATGCATTTAGAAAGGACAACATCATGTCCGTAGAAAAACGAGTCCTGTTCCGCTCGCGCTGGCTGCCCTGGCTGCTGCTCGCCCCCCAGGTGCTGGTGATCAGCGTGTTCTTCTTCTGGCCCGCGGGCCAGGCGCTGCTGCAGTCGCTGCAGCAGCAGGATGCCTTCGGCCTGTCGACCGAGTTCGTCGGCCTGGACAACTTCCGCAACCTGTTCAATGACGAGAGCTACCTCGCCTCGTTCAAGATCACCGCGGTGTTCTCGCTGCTGGTGGCCGTCTGCGGCCTGGCGGTGGCGCTGCTGCTGGCGGTCATGGCCGATCGCGTGATCAAGGGCGCGATGGCCTACAAGACCCTCCTGATCTGGCCCTATGCGGTGGCACCGGCCGTCGCGGGCGTGCTGTGGCTGTTCATGTTCGCGCCCTCGATCGGCGTCGTGTCCCACACCCTGCAGGCGCTGGGCATGGACTGGAACCACCTGCTCAACAGCAAGCATGCGCTGACCCTGATCGTGGTCGCCGCGGTCTGGAAGCAGATCTCCTACAACTTCCTGTTCTTCCTGGCCGGCCTGCAGTCGATCCCGAAATCGCTGATCGAGGCCGCCGCGATCGACGGCGCCGGCCCGGCGCGGCGCTTCTGGACCATCGTGTTCCCGCTGCTCTCGCCCACCACCTTCTTCCTGCTGGTGATCAACGTCGTCTACGCCTTCTTCGACACCTTCGCGATCGTTGACGCCACCACCCATGGCGGCCCCGGCAAGGACACCGCGATCCTGGTCTACAAGGTCTACTACGACGGCTTCAAGGCCCTGGATCTGGGCGGCTCGGCCGCGCAGTCGGTGGTGCTGATGGCGGTGGTCATCGCGCTCACCGTCCTGCAGTTCCGTTTCGTCGAGAAGAAGGTGCAGTACTGAAATGATTGAACGACGCCCCGCCCTCACCTTCCTGTCGCATCTGACGCTGATCCTCGGCGTGCTGATCGTGGCCTTCCCGGTCTACCTGACCTTCGTCGCCTCCACGCAGAGCGCCGAGCAGATCGCGCAGAGCCGCCCGCTCTCGCTGATCCCCGGCGACCATATGCTGGAGACCTGGAAGCTCGCCCTGTTCGGCGGCGAGACCAGCGCCGGCGGCAAGATCCCGCCGGCGCTGCCGATGCTGAAGATCAGCCTGATCAGCGCGCTGGTGATCTCGATCGGCAAGATCGCGATCTCGCTGCTCTCGGCCTTCGCGATCGTCTACTTCCGCTTCCCCTTCAAGCAGTTCTTCTTCTGGGCCATCTTCGTCACGCTGATGCTGCCGGTCGAGGTGCGCATCGGCCCGACCTACCAGGTCGTCGCCGATCTGGGCATGCTCAACAGCTACGCCGGCCTGACCGTGCCGCTGATCGCCTCGGCCACC
The DNA here is from genome assembly GCF_015624425.1 of Roseateles sp. DAIF2. NCBI lineage: Bacteria > Pseudomonadati > Pseudomonadota > Betaproteobacteria > Burkholderiales > Sphaerotilaceae > Roseateles > Roseateles sp. DAIF2. Next base: position 4,531,811 of record NZ_CP049919.1, read on the forward strand.
GCCACCTTCTTGTTCCGCCAGTTCTTCATGACGGTGCCGGACGAGCTGGTCGAGGCCGCGCGCATGGACGGCGCCGGCCCGATGCGCTTCTTCAAGGACGTGCTGCTGCCGCTGTCCAGCACCAGCATCGCGGCGCTGTTCGTGATCCAGTTCATCTACGGTTGGAACCAGTACCTGTGGCCGCTGCTGGTCACGACCCAGGAAGACATGTACCCGGTCGTGATGGGCATCAAGCGCCTGGTGGCCGGCGAGTCCTATACCGAATGGAACGTCGTGATGGCCACCGCGCTGCTGGCGATGATCCCGCCGGCGCTGATCGTGGTGCTGATGCAGAAGTGGTTCGTCAAGGGCCTGGTCGATACCGAGAAGTAAGACAACAACAAGAGCAACAACAGAGCAAACAAATATGGCAAGCATTTCTCTGCGCAATGTGGTCAAGCGTTATGGCCACGGCCCCAAGGCCAATCAGGTGATCCACGGCGTCAACGCCGAGATCAAGGACGGCGAGTTCATCGTCATCGTCGGGCCCTCGGGCTGCGGCAAGAGCACCCTGCTGCGCATGGTGGCCGGGCTGGAAGAGGTCTCCGACGGCGAGATCGCGATCGGCACGCGCGTCGTCAACGAGGTCGAGCCGGCCGAGCGCGACATCGCGATGGTGTTCCAGAACTACGCGCTCTACCCGCACATGAGCGTGTTCGAGAACATGGCCTACGGCCTGAAGATCAAGAAGGTGCCGCTGGACGACATCAAGGCGCGCGTCGACAAGGCCGCCAAGATCCTCGAACTGGCGCATCTGCTGGACCGCAAGCCGCGCCAGCTCTCCGGCGGCCAGCGCCAGCGCGTCGCGATGGGCCGCGCGATCGTGCGCAACCCGCAGGTCTTCCTGTTCGACGAGCCGCTGTCCAATCTGGACGCCAAGCTGCGCGCCCAGACCCGTCTGGAGATCCAGAAGCTGCACGCCGAGCTGGGCGTCACCTCGCTGTTCGTCACGCATGACCAGGTCGAGGCCATGACCCTGGCCCAGCGCATGATCGTGATGAACGGCGGCTATATGGAGCAGATCGGCACGCCCGAGGAGGTCTACCACCGTCCCGCCACCACCTTCGTGGCCGGCTTCATCGGCTCGCCGCCGATGAACCTGCTGACCGGCAAGGCCCAGGGCAACAGCTTCACGGTCGGCGGCGTCACCCTGCAGCTGCCCGCCCCCGCCCCGCGCGACGGCGAGCTGATCCTCGGCCTGCGCCCCGAACACCTCGATCACTGGAACGCCGCCAGTGGCTGGGCCTTCAAGGTCGAGATGATCGAGATGCTGGGCGCCGAGCGCCTGGTCTACGGCAAGCTGGGCAGCGAGAGCTTCACCCTGCGCATCGACGGCACCCTGGTCCCGCCCAAGATCGGCGACACCCTGATGCTGGAGGTCAACGCCAAGCAGCTGCACTGGTTCGACACCCAGACGAAGAAACGCGTGGAGTGACGATGAGCGCCTGGCCCATGCCCTTCTGGGTGGCGCATCGCGGCGCCGGCAAGCTGGCACCGGAGAACACCCTCGCGGCCTTCCGCGAGGGCGCGCGCCATGGCTGGCACGCCTTCGAGTGCGATGTGAAGCTGAGCGCCGACGGCGTGCCCTTCCTGCTGCACGACGCCACCCTGCAGCGCACGACGCCCGAGCGCGGCATCGCCGGCGAGCGCTCCTGGGCCGAGCTGGCGCGCATCGACGCCGGTGCCTGGCACAGCCGTGCCTATGCCGGTGAGCCCATCCCCAGCCTGGATGCGCTGGCGCGCTATGTGCTCGCCAACCGCTTCGCGCTGAACATCGAGATCAAGCCCACGCCCGGCACCGAGCGCCACACCGGCGAGGTGGTCGGCCGCGAGGTGCGGCGCCTGTGGGCCGGCGCTGGCAGCCTGCCGCTGTTCAGCAGCTTCCAGCCCGAGGCCCTGGCGGGCGCGCAGGCGAGCGCGCCCGAGGTGCCGCGCGGCCTGCTGCTGGACAAGCTCACCGACGGCTGGCTCGACACCGCCCTGGCCCTGGGCTGCCAGGCCGTGATCACGAACTACGCGCTGATGGACCGCGCCCTGGTCGAGCGCCTGCATGGCGCCGGCCTGAAGGCCCTGGTCTACACCGTCAACGACCCCGCCGCGGCCCAATGGCTGATCGGCAATGGCGTCGACGGCATCATCAGCGACGCCGTCGACCGTTTCTCCCCGGCAGCCTGATCTTCAGGCAGTGATCCGCGCGTACACGCAGGTGTCGCGCGGCTCCCCGGTCGGGGTCAGCGCATCGCGGCGCAGGATGCCCTCCAGCTCAAAGCCGCAGCGCTCGGCCACCGCGCGGCTGCGTGCGTTCAGTACATCCGAGCGGATCTCGACCCGGCGCGCCCGCAGCTCGCTGAAGGCCATCCCGGCCAGCGCCCGCACCGTCTCGCCGACATAGCCGCGCCCCTGCGCACTGCTGCGTATCCAGTAGCCGATCTCGAAGCGGCGCACCTGCCAGTCCATGCGATGCAGGCCGCTGCCGCCCAGCAGCCGGCCCGCCTCGCCCGCGGGCGTCTTCTCGTAGAACTGGTAGACCAGGTCGGTGCGGAGCAGGAAGCGCGCCACCTGGTGCCGCACCACGGTCTCGCTCTCCTCGACGCTGGGCGCGCTCTGGGCCCAGGGCATCCAGGGCTTCAGCTCCTCCAGCGACTCGCAGATCGCTGCGTTCAGCGCCTGGCCCAGGCCGACGCGCGGCATTGCGATCACCAGGCGTTCGGTGACGATCCGCTCGGGCACCTGGATCAGGACGGGATCGGGCTGGCTCATGGTTTCCTTCTTCTTCTCATTTGTTGGGCACGAACTCGGCCGGCGGGCGGCCGGGCATGGCCTCGGCACCCAGGGTCGATTCGGTCGCTTCATCGGGCTTGGGCAGCTCGCGCACCTCGCGGATCGTTGCATGGCGCCAGGCCACCAGGGTCAGCAGCAGCGCGCCACAGCCGGCGAAGGCCAGCGCGGCGCGCAGGCCCACATGCTCGCCCAGCCAGCCGCCGATCAGCGCGCCGGGCCCCGCCGGCAGCAGGATCAGCCAGCGCATCGTGCTGGTCATGCGGCCCAGCATCGGCGCCGGCGTCACCGCCTGGCGCAGCGACAGGAAGTTGATGAAGATCAGCACCGCGCCGATGCCGAAGGTGAACAGCATGAAGGCGAAGGCCGCGATGCCCAGCGCATTCGCCGGCGCCACCGACAGCAGCAGCCAGCCCAGGCCGCAGATGCCGAAGCCGGTCACCAGGCAGGGGCCGGGCCCGAGGCGGCGGCTGATGCGATGGCCGAACACGCTGGCCAGCACCGTGCCGGCGCCCAGCGCGACATAGCTCAGGCCCACGGTCTGGCCCGACAGGCCCAGGGTGCGGGTCGCGAACAGGATCTGCACCACCAGCGCCGCGTTGTGGCAGAGCTGCCAGCCGCCGACGGCCGTGGCCAGGCTGATCAAGAGGCGCTTGTCGCGCACGAAGCGGATGCCGGCCTTCAGGTCGCGCCAGAAATCGGCCTCGGGATGGACTCTCAGCTGCTCGTTGACCTTGATGCCGCGCAGGATCAGCGCCGAGACCAGCACCAGCGCCGCGTCGACCGCCAGCGCCATCGGCGCGCCCAGCACCTTGATCAGCGCGCCGGCGATGCCGGGCCCGGCCACCTCGGCGCCGGAGGAGGCCAGCGCGTTCTTCGCATGCGCCTCGACCAGCCGGTCGCGCCCCACCACCTGGGTCAGCACGATCTGCGCGGCGCTGCCGGCCGTGGTGTAGACCGTGCCCAGCACGAAGCCGACCACATAGAGCCAGGTCATCGACAGCCAGCCCATCCAGGCTGCCACCGGCACGGTGGCGACGACCAGGGCCAGGCAGGTCTCGCCCCAGATATAGACCGGCAGCTTCTTGACCCGGTCCAGCCAGACGCCGGAGGGCAGCGAGAACAACACGAAGGGAGCGATCTCCATCGCGGTCAGCAGGCCCATCTGGGTCGGGCTGGCATCGAGCAGCACCGCCGCGGTCAGCGGCAGCGCCAGCATCGTGATCTGCCCGCCCAGCGAGCTGATCAGGATCGAGGTCCACAGGCGGCGGTAGACCAGGTCGCGCAGCAGGTCGCCCGGGGGGAGCGTGACTGCGTCGGCGAACCGGTCAAACCAGGACTTGCGCCGGGCTTGCATGGAAGGTCTCCAAATGACGGGGTCGACCCGGCCCTCATGAGGCGGATCAGAACGGAACCTGGAATGGGAACGGGATGGGCGCGGCGCGTGGGGGCCGCGGCACCGGCCGGCTTGCGGCTAACGCGGCGCGCGACCGCGCCCGGTGGCCATGGAAGGAATGGCGCGGCGTCTGGTGCGGTCGAGGAGTTTGGTCATGGGGTGCTGCCGGTGGGTCGGCACATCCTACAGGCCGGCCCGGGGCTCGACAAGCGCGGGGCGGCCCGCGCACCGCACTCACGCGCGCTGATCGCGCGCCGGCCGGCGCTGCGCGCCCCAGTGCATGCCGCGGCGCCGGTAGCCCAGCGATTCGTAGATGCCGATCGCCACATCGTCCGGGTCGGCGCACATCACCAGGGTGCCCAGGCCCAGGCGCTGCAGGCCATGACGGCCGACCGCATCGATCAGCGCGGTGCACAGGCCGCGCCGGCGCCAGTCCGGGTGGGTGCCCACATGCTGGAAGCGGCCCAGCCCAGTCGTGCCGTCGCGAAACAGGCCGCAGTCGGCCACCAGCGCGCCCTCGGCCTCGGACCAGATGCCGAACCAATGGCCCAGGCCGGCGGCCTGCATCGCCGCGTAGCGCTGCATCTGGCGCTCGCGGTGGCGGCGGTAGCCGGCCGGCTCGTAGCCCATGTCGTTGGACGCGCATTGCTGCGCGACCGCGGCCTCGAGCTGCTCGGGCCGGGCCAGGTCCAGCGGCGCGAAGCGAAAGCCCGGCGGCAGCGGCGCGGGCCGTTCGGCCGGCGCCTCCAGGCTCAGCTGCGCGGTGCCGAAGATCTCGAAGCCGGCGGCCTGCCAGGCCGTCAGCGGCTCATGCGGTGCGGTGGCGTCGAAGCCGATCGCCACATGGCCGGACTCGCGCGTGTGCCGGCCCACCTCGGCCTCGAAGCGGTCCAGCCAATGCGCCAGCTCCGCGTCCCGCGGCGGCCGCGGCAGCACCAGGCAGTTGCCCCAGTAGAACAGCGGGTTGCCCGGCGTGCGGATCACCAGGCAGTCCGGCCGCGGCTGCACCAGCCCGTCGAAGCGAGCGAAGATCAGCTCGGTCTGCCAGCCGAGCGAGAGGGTCGAGGGGTCCAGCGTGGGGATGTGGTTCTGCGCCATCCCGACACGCTAACAGCTCCGCGCCTCCTCCCCGCCGCTTCAGTAGCCCGCGGCGGCGCCGTCGCGGCGCGGATCGCTGGCCGCCACATAGCCCTCCACCGCCGGATCGCCCAGGCGCCAGATGAACTGGCCGGCGCCGAAGTCCTGGTAGCTGTCGTGGATGTCGCCGATGTCGTGGCCCAGCGCGCGCAGGCCCGCGATGGTGTCTGGCCGCATGCTCGGCTCGACATTGATCGACAGGCCCTCGTTGAAGCGCCAGCGCGGCGCGTCGCAGGCGGCCTGCGGATGCTGCTGGTAGTCCAGCATGCGGATCAGGGTCTGCATATGGCCCTGCGGCTGCATATTGCCGCCCATCACGCCGTAGCTCATCACCGGCTGGCCGTCCTTGGTCAGGAAGGCCGGGATGATGGTGTGGAAGGGTCGCTTGCCCGGCGCCACCTGGTTGGCGTAGCCGTCTTCCAGCGTGAAGCCATGGCCGCGGTTCTGCAGCGAGACGCCATAGCCCGGCACGACCAGGCCCGAGCCGAAGCCCATGTAGTTGCTCTGGATGAAGCTGACCATCATGCCGCTCTCGTCGGCCGTGGTCAGGTAGATCGTGCCGCCCTTGACCGGATTGCCGGCCTTGAAGTCCTGCGCCTTCTTCATGTCGATCAGCTTGGCGCGCTCGGCCAGGTAGGCCGGGTCCAGCATCTGCGCCGGCGTCATCGCCATCGCGGCCGGCTCGGCCACGTATTTGTAGACATCGGCAAAGGCCAGCTTCATCGCCTCGATCTGCAGATGCTGCGAAGCGGTGCCGTCGACCGGGTGCTGCGCCACGTCCAGATGCTTCAGGATGCCCAGCGCCATCAGCGCCGCGATGCCCTGGCCGTTTGGCGGGATCTCGTGCAGGGTATGGCCGGCATAGTCCTGGCTGATCGGGGTGACCCACTCCGGCCGGTAGGCCGCGAAGTCGGCCGCGGTCATCGCGCCGCCGGTCTGCTTGGCGAAGGCCTCGACGGCCGCGGCCACCTCGCCGCGATAGAAGGCCTCGCCCTTGGTCTCGGCGATCAGGCGCAGGGTACGCGCCGCGGCCTTGAACTGGAACAGCTCGCCGACATTCGGCACCCGGCCCCTGGGCAGGAAGGCCTCGGCAAAGCCCGGCTGCGAGACCAGCTCCTCCACCGTGGAGGCCAGGGTCCATTTCTGCTGCACGATCACCGGCACCGCGTAGCCGCGCTCGGCGATCTCGATCGCGGGCGCCATCAGGTCGGCGAAGGGCAGCTTGCCGAAGCGTTCGCTCAAGGCCACCCAGCCGGCCACCGCGCCCGGCACGGTCACCGCGTCCCAGCCGCGCTTGGGCAGGCTCTTGGCATCGGCGCCGTACTTCTTGCGGAAGTAGCCGATATCCCAGGCCTGCGGCGCGCGGCCCGAGGCGTTCAGGCCATGCAGCTGCTTTCCGTCCCACAGGATCGCGAAGGCATCCGAGCCCAGGCCGTTGCTGCAGGGTTCGACCAGGGTCATGCAGGCCGCGGTGGCGATCGCGGCATCCACCGCATTGCCGCCCTGGGCCAGGATGCGCAGACCGGCCTGGGCGGCCAACGGATGCGAGGTGGAGACGATGTTGCGGGCGAACACGGGGCTGCGCTGGCTGGCGTAGCCGCTGCTCCAATCGAAGGCTTGATTCATGATGCTCATTGCTCCAGGGTGATTTTGCGTTCGCGGATCAGGCGGCCCCAGCGCTCGCCGTCGGCCTTGACCAGCGCGGCGAACTGGGCCGGCGTGCCGCTGGCGGCCTCCGCGCCCAGCTTGGCCAGGCGCTCGCGCACCTCGGCCGATTGCAGCGCGGTGTTGAGCTCGCCGTTGAGCCGGGCGACGACGGCCGGCGGCAGGCCCTTAGGCGCATAGACGCCGAACCAGGTGACCGACTCGTAGCCGGGCAGACCGGACTCCGACACGGTGGGCAGCTCCGGCGCCAGCGCCGAGCGCGTCTTGCCGGTGACGGCCAGCGCCCGCAGGCGCCCGTCCTTCACATGCGGCATGCCCGAGACGATCGAGTCGATCAGCAGCTGGGTGTTGCCGGCCACCAGATCGGGAATCGCCAGCGCGGTGCCGCGGTAGGGGATATGGGTGATGAACAGGCCGGCCTGGCTCTTGAAGGCCTCGCTGCTCAGATGCACGATGGTGCCGTTGCCGCTGGAGGCGTAGTTCAGCTGGCCCGGCCTGAGCTTGGCCAGCGCGATCAGCTCCTTGATGTCCTTGACCGGCAGGCTCGGCGTCACCAGCACCACATTGGCCGCGTTCGCGACATGGGCCACCGGCGTGAAGTCCTCTTCGACCTTGTAGCCCAGCTTGGGATTCAGGTGCGGGCCGATCGCATGGGTGCTGCTGGTCGCGAGCAGCAGGGTGTAGCCGTCCGGCGCGGCCTTCGCCGCCTCCTGCGAGCCGAGGCTGCCGCCGGCACCGGCCTTGTTGTCGACGACGATCGTCTGGCCCAGCTGGGCGCCGAGCTTCTGCGAGACCGCCCGCGCCAGCAGGTCGGTGGCGCCGCCCGCGGGAAAGGGCACGACCAGGCGGATCGGCCGGTTCGGATAGCCCTGGGCCTGGGCGGCCAGGCTCAGACTGGCTAGCAGCAGGCAGGCAAGGGTGCGGCGCAGGATCATCGGAAGCGGCTCCCGGAAGGACGGTGCGGCCATTGTGCGGCGCGCCCCATCACAAGAAAAGCTAATATTTCTTGCCGACATCACAAGCATTCCTCGCCATATGCCCAGCCTGCGCACGCTCAAGAGCTTCGTCGCCGTCGCCCGCCGCGGCTCCTTTGCCGCCGGCGCGGCCGAGGTCGCGCTGACCCAGGCCGCGGTCAGCCTGCAGATGCGCAATCTGGAGGCCGAGCTGAAGCGCGCGCTGTTCGACCGCGGCGGCCTGGGCGGCCGTTCGGCCCAGCTGAACGCCGCCGGCCAGGCCCTGCTGCCCTGGGCCGAGCGCATGCTGGCGCTGGATGCGCAGCTGCACGAGGAGCTGCGCGGCGCGGCGCAGCGCGCCGATCCGATGGCCGGCGCCTATCGCATCGGCGCGGTGGTGTCGGCGGTGGCGCCGCTGGCCCATGCGGTGGTCGCGCTGAAGCAGGCGCACACCGGGCTGGAGCTGAAGCTGGTGTCGGCCAAGTCGGGCGAGCTGGCCACGATGGTCGAGGCCGGCGCGCTCGATGCCGCGGTGCTGGTGCGCGGCCCGGGCCGCGTGCCCGCCGGGCTGGGCTGGAGCCCGCTGTACGAGGAGCCGCTGGTGTTGCTGGCACCGGCCGGCGCCAGGCCGCGGCGCAGCGCCGCGCAGTTGCTGGCCGAGCTGCCCTTTCTGCGCTTCGACCGCAACGAGCGCACCGGCGCGCTGGTCGAGCAGGCGCTGCGCCGCCTGAGCAAGACCCCGGTGCAGGAGTTCCTGGAGCTGAACTCGATCGAGGCGCTGGCCGAGCTGGTGCGGCAGCAGGTGGGCGTCGCGCTGCTGCCGCGGCTGCGCCGCGCCCGCTGGGAGCAAGACCTGACCCTGCGCGTGATCGCCTTGCCCGAGCCGGCGCTGACGCGCAGCGTCGGCCTGCTGTACCGGCGCGCGGTGCGCGGCCCGCTGACCGAGGCGATCGCGCGCCAGTTCGATCAGGTGTAAGGCATTGCAACACCCCATGGCGGCGTCAACGCGGCCCTGCAGGGCCTCGTTGTGTGCGTACCTTTCACCCACTTGGAGAGATCCAGATGAACGCACTGAAGACCGCCCTGATCCCCGCTCTGCTGGCCCTGTCCGCCGGTGTCGCCCTGGCCCAGACGCCCGCCGCGGCGACCGCCACCACCGCCGCACCGGCCGCACCCGCGAAGGTCGAGGCCAAGGCCGAGGTGAAGGCCGATGCCAAGGCTGAAACCAAGGCCGAAGTGAAGGCTGACGCGAAGGTCGACGCCAAGCATGCCGGCAAGGCTCACGGCGCCAAGCACGCCGCGCACAAGCCCGCCGCGAAGGACGCCGCCAAGGAGGCCGCCGCTCCCGCGAAGGAAGCCACCGCCGCCACGCCGGCCGCCAAGGCTGCCACCGAGGTGAAGGCCGAGGCCAAGCCGAAGTCCTGAGCTCTTTGATCACACCAGTTCGCTGACACATCATCGCCAGCGCGATGACGCCGCCGCAAGGGCTCGAGCCCCTTGCGGCGATCTCGTTTGTAGTGCGTGAACCGGGGGCCATCCCTCTCCCGCGTTCATCCCGACGGCCACCGGCTCACGCATCGCCCCCCAGCTCCATCAGCAGATCCGGACAACGCTCCTCGTTGTCCGCGCCATCCCCCTCGCGCAGCACGACGAAGCCATGGCGCTCGTAGAAGCGCCGCGCACCCATATTGGCCTGGAAGGTGTAGAGCCGCAGCGGGCGCGGCAGCCGCTGCAGCGCATGCAGCAGCAAGGCGCGGCCCAAGCCCCGCCCGACCCGCGCCGGGTCCAGGTACAGCTGGTCGATCCAGCCCATGCCCGCCGCATCGACCGAATCGCTCAGCAGGCCCAACGGCCGGCCCGGCTCGGCCTCGATCAGCCAGCTGCGCCCGGCCGGGATCAGCTGGGCGGCGATCCATTGCCGCACCTCTTCATCGCGATGCGCCAGCGGCGCGAAGGGCAGATGCGTCCGACGGGCGGCCAGGTAGAGCGCGGCCAGCGTCGCGGCATCGTCGGGGCCGGCGCGCCGGATGGCGAACTCGCTCATGGCACTATGCTTGCTTGTGTCGAGGGGTCCCGATACTGACACAGGCCATGAGCAATCCCCAGTCCTCATCACCCGCATCATCCCCGCTGCACAGCATCCCTGGCCGCAGCAAAAAACTGCCGCCGCTGCGGGTCGGCGTCGGCGGGCCGGTCGGCTCCGGCAAGACCACCCTGGTCGAGGTGCTGTGCAAGACCCTGCGCACGCGCTACGACCTGGTGGTCGTCACCAACGACATCTACACCAAGGAGGACCAGCGCCTCTTGACCGTAGCCGGCGCGCTGGAGCCCGAGCGCATCATCGGCGTCGAGACCGGTGGCTGCCCGCATACCGCGATCCGCGAGGACTGCTCGATCAATCTCGAGGCGGTCGATCGCATGCTGGAGAAGTTTCCGAACGCCGACATCGTCTTCGTCGAGAGCGGCGGCGACAACCTGGCCGCCACCTTCAGCCCCGAGCTGTCGGACCTGACGATCTATGTGATCGACGTCGCAGCCGGCGAGAAGATCCCGCGCAAGGGCGGCCCCGGCATCACCAAGAGCGACCTGTTCGTGATCAACAAGACCGACCTGGCGCCCCATGTCGGCGCGAACCTGGAGATCATGGAGGCCGACACCCGGCGCATGCGCCCCACCCGCCCCTTCGTGATGAGCAATCTGAAGACCGGCGCCGGGCTGGACCAGGTGATCGCCTTCATCGAGACCAAGGGCCTGCTGCAGGCGCTCTGAAATGACAAAGGCCGGGAGGATATCCCGGCCAGTGGTCGAAAAAGCGCGGAGAGGCGCGCTCAGGCCTTCACCAGCGCGATGGTCTGCATGGCAGTGCCGGCGGCATTGTCGATATGGCACAGCCCCGGGCAGGCACCGTGCTTGCTGCCCACCGCGGCATCGAACACCTCGCGGGCGCAATCGTGGCAGCAGCCGCAGGCCGAGGCGACCCGGGTTTCATCCTGCAGCACGTCGAAATTGCGGATGCCGGCGTCCACGGCGTGGCGGATATCGCGGTCGGACACACGGTGGCAGAGGCAGACGATCATGGACGCTAGAGGCTATAAAGGCCGGCCTGAGACGCCGGCACGGGCCCAACTCTAGCGCAAATGCGAACCCTTCTCAATCATGTTCGCAACAATAACCCCGCGGTGCGTCTGACTTTCGCCGCGGGGCATTGAGGGGCGGATCAGCTGTCGGCGCCGCCCATCTGGGTCTGCAGCCAGTTCTGCTCGCCCAGCTGCTTGACCAGCTCGATCTGGGTCTCCAGGTGGTCGATATGCTCCTCGGTGTCGGTGAGGATGTCTTCCAGCAGCTCGCGCGAGACATAGTCGCGCACGCTCTCGCAGTAGGCGATGGCTTCCTTCAGCAGGCCATGAGAACCGGCCTCGATCTTCAGGTCGCAGCTCAGGATCTCCACGGCCGACTCGCCGATGAAGAGCTTGCCCAGGTCCTGCAGGTTCGGCAGGCCCTCGATCTGCAGGATGCGGTCCATCAGGCGGTCCGCATGCTTCATCTCCTCGATCGACTCCTGGTACTCATGCTTGGCCAGGCGCTCGAAGCCCCAGTTCTTCAGCATGCGGTAGTGCAGGAAATACTGGTTGATCGCGGTCAGCTCGTTCTTCAGCTGCGCATTCAGATATTCCAAGACCTTGGGATCGCCCTTCATTTCCTTCTCCTTGTTGTGGACTGCCGCGCATTGTCGGCGTTCCCCGCTTGACGCGAGGCAAGACCCGGCACCGGCGCATTGCATGCGAAGCGTTCGCAGACGCAGTTCGGCATCAGCAAAACCCATTCGGCCATCGCCCCTATTGCTATTGCGAATAGTTCGCATTTAAGATGCATCCATGACTGCCACCACTCACACCCTGCCGCGCCAGTCCCTGGCGCACGAGCCCGGCTTGCCGGTCATGCCATCCCTGGGCGTCGTCGCGCCTCCGGTGCCTGGGCGCCGCCGGCTCAGCAGCCAGGCCCTGCTGGGCAATGAACGCGAGGTCGAGATCGAACATTCCGGCCAGATCTACCGCCTGCGCCTGACCTCGCTGGGCAAGCTGATCCTGACCAAATAAGTCCTCACCCGGCGCGGCGCGGTCCACCGCCCGCGCCGGCTTTCCTCACTTTCCTTTTCCTCATCTCGCCATATCCGTCGCGGGCGCCCTGCCCCGCGCACCAGCCAGCCCTGTGCCAGCCCGTGCCTGCCTGTTGCCGCTCCTCGCCGAGGACGGCCCGCCGCCCGCGCCCTGCCCAGGAGTCCGACCACCATGCAAGCCAGCCCCGCGCCGACCTTCGGCGCCGTCCGCCAGGCCTTCACCGAGGCCCGTGAGGCACGCAAGGCCCGCCATCGCGACATCGCCGCCGCACTGCAGATCTCCGAGGGCGAGCTGCTCGCCGCCCATCTGGGCGACTTCGCCGCCGACGAATCGCCGCTGCTCGCGCGGCGCCTGAAGCCCGAATGGCAGCGCCTGATCGCCGCGCTGGAGCCGCTGGGCGATGTGATGGCGCTGACCCGCAACGAGAGCTGCGTGCACGAGAAGGTCGGCTGCTACCGCGAGGTCAGCGGCCAGGGCGCGGTCGGCCTGGTGCTGGCCGGCGCGATCGACCTGCGCATCTTCTACAGCCACTGGGCCCATGGCTTCGCGGTGCAGGAGCGCCTGTCGGACGGCGCGCTGCAGCGCAGCCTGCAGTTCTTCGATGCCGCCGGCACCGCGATCCACAAGGTGTTCCTGAAGCCCGCCAGCGACCTGGCCGCCTATGAGGCGCTGGTGGCCGACTTCCTGGCCGAGGACCAGGCCCCCGGCCTGAGCCCCGGCGCCGCCTGGGCTGAGCCGGCCGAGCGGCCGGATGCCGCGATCGACGCGGCCGCGCTGCGCCGCGACTGGGCTTCACTGCGCGACACGCATGAGTTCTTCGGTCTGCTGAAAAAGCATGGGGTCTCGCGCACCCAGGCGCTGCGCCTGGCCGACCCGGCCTATGTCCAGCCGCTGCCGACCGGCAGCGCGCTAGAGCTGCTGCAGCGCGCAGCGCAGGAGGGTGTGTCCATCATGGTCTTCGTCGGCAATCCCGGCATGATCCAGATCCACAGCGGCCCGGTGCAAAAGGTCGTGGTGATGGGGCCCTGGATCAATGTGCTGGACCCGGGCTTCAACCTGCATCTGCGCGAGGACCATATCGCCGGCGCCTGGCTGGTGCGCAAGCCCACCACCGACGGCCTGGTCAGCTCGCTGGAGCTGTTCGATGCCGAAGGCCGCACGATCGCGATGCTGTTCGGCGAGCGCAAGCCCGGCCAGGCCGAGCGCTGCGACTGGCGCTCGCTGCTGGACAGCCTGGTCGAAGGCCGCACGGAAGCCGCCGCATGCTGAACGCAAGCCCGCTGCAACGCCGCCGGCTGCTGGCGCTCGGCGCGCTGGCCGGCCTGGCGCCGCTGGCCCGCGCCGCCGCCCCGGCGCATCGCATCATCAGTATCGGCGGCGCGCTGACCGAGCTGATCTACGCGCTGGGCGCGCAGGAGCAGCTGGTCGGCGTCGACGGCACCTCGCTCTACCCGGCGGCCGCAACCAAGCTGCCCCATGTCGGCTATGCCCGCACCCTGGCGGCCGAGGGCCTGCTGTCGCTGGCACCGACCCTGATCGTCGCCACCGAGGAGGCCGGTCCGCCGCCGGTGCTGCGCCAGCTGGAAGCGGCCCGGGTGCCGCTGCATGTGCTGCGCTCCGACTACCGTTTCGAGGGCGTCGTCGAGCGCGGCCTGCGCCTGGGCGAGCTGCTCGGCCACCCCGCCGAGGCCCAGGCCCTGCTCGCCCGGCTGAAGGCCGAATGGGCAGGCTGCCAGCAGCAGGTGGCCAAGCTGCGCGCCGGCCATGCCGCGCCGCGCGTGCTGTTCGTGATGTCGCATGCGATGAACCAGGTGCGCATCGGCGGCCAGGACACCGGCGCCGATGCGATGATCGCCTATGCCGGCGGCGCCAATGCGCTGCAGGGCTTCAAGGGCTACAAGGGCCTGACGCCCGAGGCCGCGATCGCCGCCGCGCCCGACGTGATCCTCGCCACCTCGCAGGGCCTCGACACCGCCGGCGGCGTGGCCGGCCTGCTGAAGGTGCCGGGCCTGGCCCAGACCCCGGCCGGCGCCGCGCGCCGCGTGATCGCGCTGGAGACGATGGAGCTGCTGGGCTTCGGCCCGCGCCTGCCGCAGGCGGTCGCGCGCCTGGCCGAGCAGCTGCACAAGGCCGCCTGAGCGAGCCGGAGCCGCGATCGATGAACACCCTGAGCCGCCCCGCCCCCGCCGGACTGGGCCTGCAGCGCCTGTCGCGGCCCGCCCTGCTGGGCCTGGCGCTGGCCCTGACCCTGGTGCTGGTGGCCCAGCTCGGCGCGGTGCCGATCGTCGCGGCCGACTGGCTGAACGGCCCCTGGAGCAGTGATCCCAAGACCGGTGGCGCCCATGTGCTGTGGCAGCTGCGCCTGCCGCGCCTGCTGCTGGCCGCCGCCGTCGGCGCCGCGCTGGGCCTGGCCGGCGCGCTGGCGCAGGCGCTGTTCCGCAACCCGATGGCCGAGCCCGGCCTGCTGGGCGTCACCAGCGGTGCCGCGGCCGCGGTGGCGCTCTCGCTGACCCTGTTCGCCGGCCTGCAGCTGGCGCTGCCGCCGAGCTGGCGCCTGTGGCTGCTGCCGCTGGTCGGCTTCGCCGGCGCGCTGGCCGTGTGCTTCGCGCTGGAGCGCATGGCGCGCTGGCTGGCGCCGGGTTCGATCGCCGCGCTGCTGCTGTGCGGCCTGGCGATCCAGGCCCTGACCTTCGCGATCGTCGGCCTGTGCAGCTTCATCGCCAGCGACGAGCAGCTGCGCGCGATCAACTTCTGGACCCTGGGCTCGATCGCCGGCGCCAGCTGGACCATGGCGCTCGTGATGACCCTCGCGCTGGCGCTGCTGGGCATGGTCGCCTGGCGCCTGGCACCGCGCCTGAACGCGCTGGCGCTGGGCGAGGCCGCGGCGGCTCATGTCGGCGTGGACGTCGGCCGCCTGCGCCTGCAGGCGATCGGCTGCGTCGCGCTGCTGTCCGCGCTGGCCGTGGCCTGGTGCGGCAACATCGCCTTCATCGGCCTGATGGCGCCACATCTGGCGCGCCAGCTGGCCGGGGCCGACCAGCGCCAGGTGCTGCCCAATGCGATGCTGGCCGGCGCCCTGCTGCTGGTGCTGGCCGACACGCTGGCCCGCACCGTGGCCGTGCCGGCCGAGGTGCCGGTGGGCGTGTTCAGCGCTTTCATCGGCGCGCCCTGGTTCCTGTGGCTGCTGCGCGGCGCGGTGCGCCGCATGGGGAGCGCCTGATGACGGCCACGAAGCTGATGCAGCTGCAGCGCGCCACCCTGGCGCTGGACCGGCGCCGCACCTTGGGACCCTTCTCGCTGAACCTGCAGGCGGGCGAGCGTGTCGCCATCCTCGGCCCCAGCGGCGCCGGCAAATCCAGCCTGCTGAAGCTGATGGCCAATGAGGCGCCGCCCGCCAAGGGGCAGGTCTTGCTGGATGGCCGGCCGCTGAGCAGCTGGTCGCCGGCGGCGCTGGCGCAGCGCCGCGCGGTGCTGCCGCAAAGCCATGGCGTGGCCTTCGGCCTGCCGGTGGAGCTGGTGGTGGCGCTGGGCCGCGTCGCGCGCCGGGACGATGCGCGCCAGCCGCAGATCGTGCGCGAGGCGCTGGCCGCGGCCCAGGCCCAGCATCTGCTGGGCCGGCGCTTCGACACCCTGTCGGGCGGCGAGCAGGCGCGCGTGCAGCTGGCGCGCGTGTTCGCCCAGGCCTGGGACGCCGAGGGCGGCCTGCTGCTGGTCGACGAGCCGCTGGCCGCGCTGGACCCGGGCCTGGCGCTGGAGCTGATGCAGGCGATGGCCGACTTCGCGCGCCAGCGCGGCCATGCGCTGGTCGCGGTGCTGCATGACCTGACCCTGGCGCTGAACCATTTCGAGCGCCTGTGGCTGATCAAGGACGGCCGCGTGCTGGCCGACTGCGACGCGCTGCCGGCCGCGCTGCCCCTGCTGGAGCAGCTCTACGACATGCGTCTGCGCCTGCTGCGCGACGAGCTGGGCCTGGCCGTGCTGGCCAGCCCCTACCGGCAGGCGGCCTGATCTCTCCATCCATCCGGCCGCCGCCACACCCCATTCGCCTCGAGGAGCGACTTCCGCATGTGCGACAGCAAGAACAACAGCAATAGCAACATCTTCACGCCGCTGCTGGCCGCCGCACCCGAGCCGGCGCTGCGCCGCATCGCGCCGCTGCGCGGCAGCCACGCCGCCGGCCCGGCCGTGCCGCCGGACCCGCGCGGATCGCGCCGCCGGCGTCTGTGGGAGCTGCCCTCGCAGGCCCTGTGCCCGGTGATCGGCGTCTGCCTGCCGATGCCGGTGCTGCGCCGGCGCATCGGCAAGACCCTGGGCGGCGAGGCGATCGCCGGCGACTACGAGCTGCATTGCGGCGCGATCAATGAATGCGGCAGCCGCTCCTCGATCGCCGAGACTCTGCAGCGCGAGCTGGACCAGCGCTGCGCGATCGCGCTGCGCCAGTCGGCCCAGCACAAGACCACCGAGGCGCTGACGCGCTGGTGGGTGGCCGCCCAGTCCGGCACCGACGTGGCCGGTGCGCTGTGGGCCACCCTGACCCATGCGCGCTGCGACAACGCGCTACAGGAGCAGGTGCTGCGCGACATCCACATGCTGCAGCACCAGGTCGGCGCCGCCAACCGCGCGGACCTGCAGCGCCTGGAGGAGCTGAGCGACGAGCATGGCATCCTGACCCGCGAGCTGGCCCAGGCACAGTCGCGCAGCACCCGCCTGCTGGCCGAGCGCGCTGCGCAGATCGAGGCCCTGAGCGCCGACCGGCTGCGCCTGCGCGGCGAGCTGCTGGGCCGCGACACCCTGCTGGCCGGCCTGCGCGAGGAGCTGGCCCAGCTGGAGGCCGCGGTGCCGGGCCTGCGCCATCGCCAGGAGCAGGCGGATCAGATCAACCGCCAGCAGGAGCGCATCCACCTGATGGAGCGCGCGCTGCTGGCCGCGCAGCAGCAGGCCGAACGCGAACGCCGCCGCGCCGAGGAGCTGCAGCAGGAACTTTCGCGCGCGCAGCAGCAGCTGTCGCAGGCGGCCACCGAGTCCGAAGCCGGCGAGCTGACCCTGCCCGCGCTGCATGAGCGCTCGGTGCTCTGCGTCGGCGGCCGCCAGGCGGTGGTGCCGATCTACCGCCAGCTGATCGAGCGCACCGGCGGCCGCTTCCTGCACCACGACGGCGGCGAGGAAGACGCGGTGGCCAAGCTGGACGCCAGCCTGGCCGCGGCCGACCTGGTGATCTGCCAGACCGGCTGCATCAGCCACGACGCCTACTGGCGCGTCAAGGACCATTGCAAGCGTCACGGCAAGCGCTGCGTCTTCGTCGAGAAGCCGAGCGCGAGCAGCCTGCAGCGGGCGCTGGGTTCACTGGACGCTGAGACTGTCGAGGTCGATGGAGACCTGACCCAGCGATAGGGCGATCTGCAGGAGGCTTGATATCGCCGGCCTCTTGCTCAGACGTTCAGACTTCAGCCCTTGCCGAACAAGCGCCGGACTTCCGACCAGAACCGAGGGCCTTGCCACAACGAGAGCATCAGGCAAACCAGTCCCGACATCGTCGAGCCAAGTAGCAGCCATTCGTCGTACGGTCCGTAGCGCCATAGCCTTGCCATGAGATAGCCCCCGACAAGGAATCCCAGGACTGCCGCGCACAAATGCGGCAGCCACCAGAACATGCCCTCGTCATCACGCGACATGGCGGGCTCCCTCGAGGCGAATATGCGGCGCCGGATCGGATTGATGCTTCATCTGCTCAGTCATCACGACCCGATCATCCGGAATAGCAGCTGTACGAGACACGGGTCACGACCTCACCCGAGACGCCGAACTGCAGGCTGTCGCTCTCGCTCGCGTAGGTCTTGACCAAGCCCTTGTCATTCCTGGCGCTGGCACCCAGCGTGTTCCGCGCCAGAGCAACCGGCTGGCCGAGCTTGAAGCGCGTCAGGTGGTTCCATCGTGAACTTCTCAGATCGGCGTAGGTGATCATGAAGCGCGCAGGATCGTTGGAGAACTCGATGATGCCGAGCTCAAGCCCGTCGAAGTAGAGCGTCTTGCGCGTTGCCGTGTAGTCCTCCCAGTGCTCCACCTCGAAGGCCTGCTCACGCAGCAGGCCCCCTAGCTTCCTCAGCTTCCTTGCATCACCCGGCAGCTTCAAGCCCCAGGGACCGCCCACACAGCTGAGGGTCTGGACATAGACGGACTCATCTTGCGCATAGGCACCTGCGCAAATCAGAGAAGCAGCGAGGGTCGCGAGCCATGCCTTCATATGCAGAGTAGTTGCTGACGTGAGGAGTTGGGAGCCACGAGGTCTCTTGCGATGAAGCCTGCGAGGCCCACCGATTTTCTCGAATGAGATGACTGCTCAACCAGCTGGCAGCCCCCAGGCCTCCAGCACCGCCGCCCTGAGCGCCGCCAGCGCCGGCGCGGCCTGGCCCGCGCGGGCGGCGGGCAGCGCGGCCCAGCAGAGCCAGGTATGGCCGCGCCAGCCGGGCCAGATCACCAGCTGGCCCTGGCGCTGCGCCAGCTCGGCCAGGTCGGCGCGCACGATGCCGGCGCCCATGCCGCTGGCCACCATGCTCAGCACCAGGCCCTCGCGGTCCGCGGTCGCGCCGCCCTGCGGCGGCTCGCGGCCGGCGCTGCCGAACAGCTCGAGCTGCGAGCGCCGCAGCGAACAGCCCGGCGGCGTGCCGACCCAGGGCAGCGCGGCCAGGCCCGGCAGGTCCAGGCCCGGATGGGCGGCGGCCAGCGCCGGCGGCAGCGCCACCACCAGCTCGACCTGGCCGAGGCGGCGGAAGTCGAGCTCGGCCTCCTGCTCCAGGTGGCTCATCACATAGGCGCAGTCCAGCTCGCCGCGGCGCAGCGCCGCCAGCGAGGCGCTGGAGAGCAGCTGCTGCAGCTGCAGACCGACCTGCGGATGCTGCTCGGCCAGGCGCAGCAGCACCTCGCCCAGGCGCAGCGGCAGCGGGTCGCCGATCATGCCCATGCGCAGCTGGCCCTGGGCGGCGCCGCGCAGCCGGGCCGCGGCCGCGCGCATCTCGCCGGCCGAGGCCAGGGTGCGCTGCGCGTCGTCGAGCAGGCGCCGGCCCGATTCGGTCAGCTCCATGCCGCGTGCGCTGCGCTCGAACAGCTTGACGCCCAGCTCATCCTCCAGCGCCTTCAGCTGGGCGCTGACGGCCGGCGGGCTGGTGAAGACGGTTTCGGCCGCCCGGGTCAGGCTGCCCTCCTGGGCGATCGCGACGAAGGTGCGCAGTTGGTAAAGCTCCATGGCCGCGATTCTCCGCGGCCCGGCCCGGGCGCTGCTTCGGATTTCCGGAAGACCCGATCCAAACATGCGAATGGCGCGCCGGCGCGCCCGCCGCGAGCATGGCGACCAGACCGATCCGAGCGGATCGCCCCGCCTGTTCGCCTTCTGCTACCCATCCGCATGCACACCTCCTCTTCATCTTCTTCGCTTCGTCCAACCGCCTCGCCGCGCGCCCTGGGCCTGGCCGCGCTGGTACTGGCCGGCCTGACCTGGGCCAGCCTCTACCTGGTCGCCAAGCCGCTGCTGGGCCAGGTGCGGCCGGCCGCCTTCACCCTGATCCGCTACAGCATCGCCGCCCTGGTCTATGCCGCCCTGCTGCTGCCGCGCGGCGCCGCGCCCTGGCGCCAGCTGCGCCGCCATGGGCCGCGCCTGGCCCTGCTGGGCCTGCTCGGCTACGGCTTCTTCGGCCTGATGCTGCTGCTGGGGCTGGCGCTGTCGAACCCGGCGCATGGCGCGACCCTGGTGGCGACGGCGCCGATCACGACCCAGCTGCTGCGCTGGGCGCTGGACGGTCAGCGCCCGGCGCCGGCCCTGCTGGGCAGCAGCCTGCTGGCGCTGCTGGGCGTGGCCATCGTCGCGGGCCTGCTGGGCCAGGCGGCGGCGCTCGACGCGCGCATGCTGCTGGGCGACCTGCTGACCTTGGCCGGCACCCTGGGCTGGGTGCTCTACACCCGCGGCGCGGCGCGCCTGCCGGAGCTGGACCCGCTGGCCTACTCGGGCCTGAGCGCGATCGCGGTATGGCCGCTGCTGGCCTTGGCGGTACTGGGCGCGGCGGCGCTGGGCCTGGTCGAGCTGCCCAGCGCCGCGCAGCTGCGCGCGCATTGGGCCGGCCTGCTGTATGTGGGCATCGTGCCCTCGGTGCTCGGGGTGCTGGCCTATATGCTGGGCGTGCGCCTGCTCGGCGCGGTCACCGGCACGGCCTTCCTGAACCTGATTCCGGTCCTGGTGCTGGCCCTGAGCGCGCTGCTGGGCCAGCCGCCCTCGGGCCGGGAGCTGCTGGGCGGCGCGGTCGTCGTGGCGGCCCTGCTGCTGCACAGCGCGCTGGGCCAGCGGCGCCCGGCCACTGCTGTGACGACCACTACTTCTTGATGAAGGCGGCGCAGGGATCCTCGCGCTGCGCCTTGGCGGCGCGCTGCACCGAGTCATAGGGCGCGGCCGCGGCCGGCGACCCGCTGCCCTCCTCCAGATAACCGCGGCTGAGGATCTGCGCGGCCGGCACGCCGGCAGCCTGCAGGTACAGCGGCACCGCCAGGTCGCGCCGCACATGGCCGTTGCCGGCGATCAGCACCACGCGCTCGGCGCCATCGGCGCGCGCCTTCAGCATCGCCTGGGCCATCGCCGCGTCGCGGCCGCGCTGGGCCAAAGCCATGCCGGGCAGCATGCGCGCCGGCATCGCATTGCAATGGCCCTGCTCGATATCGGCCAGCAGGGCCTGCTGCTGTGGTTCGCCCCAGGGCGTGCCGGACTTCAGCGGCGCCAGGTCGGCGGGCCAGGCGGACTCGCCCTCCCGCACCAGCGCGCGCGCCTGCTCGCGCGTGATGTTGCCGCCGCGAAGCTGGGCGCCGCCGGCCAGCGCCGCATCGAACAGCGGCTTGTGCAGCGGCCAGCGCCAGCCCTGGCGATCCAGCTGGCCGGCCTGGCTCTGCGCCTCGGCCTCGCGCGGCGCGGCGGCCAGCGCCGCGTCCCGCTCGCGCCCCATCTGCTCGAACACGACCGTGGTGCGGCGCCCGTCGGCCAGCAGCTTGGCCAGCAGCGCGGCGCGCGCCTCATGATGCGCCGGGTTGTCGTGCACCTCGCCCAGCAGCAGGAAGGGCGCAGCAGCCAAGGCGGCATCGGCGGGCGCGGCGGCCTCGCGCGGCGCGCCGGCGCAACCCGCCAGCAGCAGGGCGGAAACGGCGGCGGTGAGGAGGAAGGGGATGGATCGCATGACCAGTCTCGGCAAGGGGTGGGCGGCTGGCTGAGGCGCGATGCGCGGCTGGCTGGGGTTGGGGACGATTGTCGCCTAGCACAGCGGCGCTGCTTATCCATATGCGCGCTTCTTCGTTGGGATTCGCCCGGCCGGCCCCTAGTCTGCGCGGCTCATCACAAGACCTGACCCCGACGAGGACCAGACCGACATGCCGTATTCCCAATCGCACAATCTGCCCCGCCTGGCGCCGCTGGCGCTGGCCCTGCTGCTGGCGCAGCAATCCGCCTGGGCGGCCGATGAGGTGCAGAGCGTCCCGACCGTGCAGGTCACCGGCTCGCGCATCCTGCGCGCCAAGGCCGAGGGCGCCAACCCGGTGACCGTGATCCGCGCCGACGACCTGTCCCGCCAGGGCTACAAGAACGTGTTCGACGCGCTGCAGGCGCTGACCCAGAACACCGGCTTCACCCAGGGCGCGGACTATGGCAACACCTTCACGCCGGCGGCCAACGCGATCAGCCTGCGCGGCCTAGGCCCGAATCACACGCTGACCCTGATCAACGGCCGCCGCATCGCCGACTACCCGACCGCCTACAGCGGCTCGGTCAACTTCGTGGACCTGGCCAATGTGCCCTCGGCCCTGATCGACCGCATCGAGATCCTGAGCGGCGGTGCCTCGGCCGTCTACGGCTCGGACGCAATCGCCGGCGTGGTCAACATCATCCTGAAGAAGAGCACCGACGGCCTGCGCCTGAACCTGAAGGCCGGCGCCACCGAACAGGGCGGCGGCGAGAACGCGCGGCTGCAGCTGACCGGCGGCATCGAGGCCGGCGCGCTGAGCGGCATCTGGGGCCTGGAGCTGAGCGCACGCCAGCCGATCTGGAGCCGCCAGCGCGACTTCATGGCCGACAGCACCCTGCAGGGCGCCGCTCCCACCGCGGTGTTCACCCGCCAGGACGCCGGCGCCAAGACCTACTTCGATCCCGGCGCCGGCACCTGCGAGGCCTTGAGCGGTCTGTTCGAGGGCAGCGTCAAGCGCCATACGGTCAAGGCCGGCAGCTACTGCGCCACCGGCCGTGCCTCGCCCAGCTACTGGACCACCCAGACCGGCAACCGCAGCAGCAACTTCGCCGCGCTGCTGAACTACCAGCTGAACGACAAGACCGAGCTGTTCGCTGAGGGCCTGCTGGGCTTCAACACCACCGAGAACAACACGCGCGGCCCGTCCTGGACCTCGCTGGCCGCCACCTCGGGCTATTTCCGCAATGCGCTGACCGACAAGCTCGAAACCTGGACCCGGCGCCTCGCGCCCGAGGAGATCGGCGGCATCGACAACTTCAACCGCGAATGGCGCGACCGCTCCGGCAACCTGGCGCTGGGCGCGCGCGGCGAGCTGGGCGCCTGGGGCTATGAGCTGGTCTACAACGCCTCGGTCTATCACAACAAGACGCCGGTGCCGCGCCTGCTGGCCAATATCGACGAGTTCTTCCTCGGCAAGCAGCAGGGCGTGGACGCCAAGGGCATCCCGATCTTCGCGCCCGATCCGAAGCGCCTGTTCACCGCCTTGACGCCGGCCGAGTACGCCGGCGTCAGCGGCACCAGCGAGGGCAACAACAAGGCCTGGACGCACAGCCTGGGCCTGTCGGTCAGCCGCGAGCTGTTCCAGTTGCCGGCCGGCCCGCTGCAGTTCGCCGCGCTCGCCGAGATCGGCGGCCAGGGCTTCAGCAACCGCTCCGATCCGCGCCTGGGCCAGGGCGTGTTCTACAACACCACCGACGTGGCCCTGGTCAAGGGCACACGCCAGCGCTCGGCCTTCGGCGCCGAGCTGCATGCGCCGGTGACCAAGCAGATCAACGCGACCTTCGCTGGCCGCTACGACGACTACCGCTTCGCCGGCCGCAGCGACGACCAGTTCACCTACCAGGGCGGGCTGGAGTTCCGGCCCAACGACCAGCTGCTGCTGCGCGCCAACCATGCGACCAGCTTCCGCGCGCCGGACATGAACTACATCTACTCGCTGGAGACCAAGGGCTACTACCCCTCCTCGACCGACTACTTCCGCTGCGCGCAGACCAACCAGCCGCTGGCCGACTGCACCTACCGCAATATCTCGCCGGGCTTCAACTTCGTGCGCAACGGCAGCCGCGACCTGCAGTCCGAGACCGGCCGCAGCCAGGGCCTGGGCCTGGTCTGGTCGCCCAACAAGGACTTCGACGTCTCGCTGGACTTCTGGAAGATCCATATCGATGACCTGGTCACCAACCTGAGCCATGACGTGCTGCTGCGCGACGAGGCCCTGTGCCGCACCGGCGCCAAGGACATCGGCAGCCCGACCTGCGCCGACGCGCTGCGCCGTGTGCGCCGCAACCCGGCCGACGCGGTGGTGCGCCCCGGCGAGGTCAAGGAGATCCTGGTCAACCCGATCAATGCCGCGCAGCAGAGCACCCGCGGCTTCGACCTGGGCGGGCGCTACGCCTGGCAGACCGAGAACGCCGGCCGCTTCCAGTTGGGCGCGAAGTACACCAAGGTGCAGAAGTACGTCTACCGCCAGTTCGCCGGCGACACCTCCAGCAACAAGGTCGGCACGCGCGACTTCGGCGACTGGCCGGAAAAGCTGGTGACCACCCTGAGCTGGAGCCTGGGCCCGCTGTCCAGCACCCTGACCGTCACCCGCAACGGCAAGATTCCCGACGACGACAAGGGCTGGATCAAGCCGCGCACCCTGCTCAACCTGAGCGCCGGCTATGAGCTGAGCGAGCGCAGCCGGCTCAACGTGATCATCAACAACCTGACCAACAGCGTGCCGCGCGACAGCTCCAGCGGCTGGCCCTTCTACCCGGTGGGCTACTACAGCCCGCATGGCCGCCAGGGCTGGATCGAGTTTGAGCACAAATTTGGTGCATAAACTCGCCGCGCGCCCGGTTTTCGCACCGGGCGCGCGTGATTTCGCTCACAAACCAATCAGATACCACTCGACCGCGGGGTATCCCTAGGTCAAAGGGTCCGCAAGAATGCCTACACGACCCCTGACCCGGGGCCACATAACGACCAACGAGGGAATCTGAGCGATGACACAACAAAAGCGTAAGTCCGCCAAGAAGATTGGTATTGCAGCGGTCATGGGCCTGCTGGCCAGCCTGGCCACCAGCAGCGCGCTGGCTCTGCCGGTGATCGATTTTGGTGCGGCCCAGGGCTATAGCGGCTTCTTCTTCGGCAATGTCAGCGGTGCGACGGACGTCGAGGGCCGCCTGGCGGTCGGCGGCAATCTGACCCGCGGTTTCGATGTCGGCTATCGCAACGCCTACAACTCCAGCGCCCCCAGCCTGGTGGTGAAGGGCAATGTGTCCCTGACCAACGACTCGGGCAACAGGTCCGGCTCCGTCTACAACGGCCCGAAGTACAACACCGACACCAACAGCTCGATCGGCCCGAGCAACGCTCCCTGGGTCACCGGCCAAACTGCACCGGGCAACATCGTCTACGGTGGCACTCTGAATGCTGCGGACTGGCAGTACGGCAGCGCGACCAAGAACGCCAACTACCTGGACTTCGACGCCGCCAAGACCCAGCTGAGCGGCCTGTCCAGCCAGTTGTCCACCCAGGCCAAGAACGGCAGCTGGGCCGCCGCCGCCGGTGGCCTGACCCTGACCGGTGACGGCGTCTCCGACGTGCAGATCTTCGATCTGGGCAACCTGGGCAATATCAGCAACCTGACCCTGACCAACGTCAAGGCCGGCGCGCATATCGTGATCAACAGCAGCGCCAAGCAGGTGACCTTCGGCGGCTTCCTGGGCGGCGACAAGGCCAACTCCAGTGATGTCCAGGCCCAGCACCGCGACCGCCTGGTCTTCAACCTGAGCCAGGCCACCAATGTCAGCGTCAACAGCTTCCTGAACGGCAGCGTGCTGGCGGTGAACGCCGCGGTGTCCGGCTCGGGCCATCTGGAAGGCACCCTGATCGCCAACACTTTGGGCCCCTCGGCCAACGGTAGCCGTCTGGAGCTGGGCTACGAGCCGTTCGTCCCGACCAGCCCGGTGCCGGAACCCCAGACCTACGCGATGCTGCTGGCCGGTCTGGCCGCGATCGGCTTCATCGCCGTGCGCCGCAACAAGCGCCGCGACTGAAGCGGCTGAGGCCACGACAGCAAGCAGAAGGGGCCTACGGGCCCCTTTTTCATTACTGCGTGCCGCGCAGCAGCGCCAGCATCTGCGAGGGCTGGGCCACCGAGGCGTCGAAGGGATGCGAGACCTGGCCGCCGATCGCGGCCAGGATCTTGCGCACATAGTGGCGCGTCTCGGCATAGGGCGGCACGCCGCGGTAGCGGTCCACCGCGCGCTCGCCGGCGTTGTAGGCCGCCAGCACCAGGGCCACGTCGCCCTCGAAGTAGGCCATCAGCCAGCGCAGATAGGCCATGCCGCCGCGGATGTTCTGCACCGGATCGCCCGGGCGCCGCACATTGAAGCGCGCCGCGGTGTCGGGGATCAGCTGCATCAGGCCCTGGGCCTTCTTCGGCGACAGGGCCTGTGGGTCGAAGTTCGATTCGGTGGCCATCACCGCCAACACCAGATGCGGCGCCAGCTGGTATTGCGGCGCCTCCAGCTTGACGAAGCGCACGATCGAATCGGGCGCATTGGCCGGCGGCGGGGGCGGCAGCGCCTTGGCCAGCACCGCGGGCGGCTTCCTGCCGGCGGCGGCCAGCGGCGGCGCCTCGCCATCGGGCGGGCGCAGGCAGGGCGGCGGCGCGCCCAGCGGCTCGCCCAGCCGCGCCGCCATCGCCTGGGCCTGGGCCAGGCCCTGCTCGGCCGCGGCGGCGAACAGGTAGGCGGCCTGCGCATCGTCGCGCGCGATGCCGCGCGCATTGGTCAGCATCCAGGCCAGGTTGTACTGGGCCACCGCGTCGCCGAAGCGCGCGGCGCGGCAGTAGAGCTGGGCCGCCAGCACCGGGTCGCGCGGCTGGCCGTTGTCGCCATGCTCGGCGGCCTCGGCCTCACGGCGCCAGCGCTGCACCTGCACCGGCACCACCGGCCCCGCCTCGGCCGGCGGCATGGTCGGCCGCGGCAGGGATTCCAGGGTCAGCATGGCCTCGGTCTGGGCCAGCGCGGCCTGGCTCATGCTCGTCAGCATCAGCATGAGCCCGGCGCCGAGCAGGCCGGCCAGGCGATGGGAGGAACAACAGTTCTTGGGCGGGGGCATGAACTCAGTCTAGCCAGCCTTGATGCGGTCTTGATGCCGCAACCCCCAACTTGAGCGGCCTCTTGAGGTGCCGCGCCGCAGACTGAAGGCCTCTTGACCAATGGCCGACCTCGCTTGCCGGCCCGCCGTATGGACCCGGTCCTGATCCTGCAGCATGAGCCCAACCAGGGCCCCGGATATCTGCTGGACTACCTGTGCCAACAGGACATCCCGCATCGCCTGTGCCACCCCGCCGCCGGCGAGCCGCTGCCGCGCAGCGCCGCCGGCCTGTCCGGCCTGGTGCTGCTGGGCAGCAACCACAGCGCCAACGACGAGCAACTGCCCTGGGTGGCTGCCGAGCTGGCCCTGCTGCGCGACGCCGTGGCGCGCGACGTGCCGGTGCTGGGCCATTGCTTCGGCGGCCAGCTGCTGGCACGCGCCCTGGGCGCCCGCGTGCAGCGCAACCCGCTGGCGCAGATCGGCTGGTGCCGGCTCTGGGCCACGCCCGAGGCCCGGGCCGGGCTGTTCGGCGGCGCGCCGCGCCCGCTGTCCTTCAACTGGCATTACGAGGGCTTCGAGATCCCGCGCGGCGCGCGGCGCGTGCTGTTCGGCCGCCACAGCCTGAACAAGGGCTTCGCCGCCGGCCCGCACCTCGGGCTGCAATGCCATCTGGAGGTGACGCCGGCCAGCGTACGCGCCTGGTGCGCCGAGGGCCGGCAGGAGTTGAGCCGACCCGGCATCGCGGTGCAGAACGAGGCCGAGATGCTGCGCGACCTGGAGGAGCGCTGTGCCCTGCTGCACCTGAACGCGCGCCATGTCTACGGCGCTTGGGCCGCCGGCCTGCCGCGGCGCCGCGGCGGGCTCTTCTATGCCCTGGGCGCACCCACCGGCAGCGCCCGCGCGCTGGCCGCCACGCCCAGCATCAGCAGCGCCAGCCCGATGAAGGCGCCGCGCAGGCTGCTGGAGGCCGCGACCGCGCCGATCGCGGCCGGCCCGATCAGGATGCCGGCATAGCCCAGGGTCGTCACCGCCGGCACCGCCAGGCTCTCCGGCATGCGGCGCTGGCGGCCGATTGCGCTGTAGAGCACCGGCACGATGTTGGAGCAGCCCAGGCCCACCAGCGCATAGCCGGCGAGCGCGCCCTGCCATTGCGGCACCCAGGTCGACAGCGCCAGCCCGCCGGCCGCGCACAGCGCGCCGATCACGATCACCCGCCCCGGCCCCAGGCGCGCGACGATGCGGTCGCCGCTGAGCCGGCCCAGGGTCATCGTGGTCGCGAAGGCGGTGTAGCCCAGGCCCGCCTGCGCGGCGCCGACGCCATGCCTGTCCGAGAGGAACACCGCGCTCCAGTCGAGCATCGCGCCCTCGGCCAGGAACACGATGAAGCACAGGCCGCCGATCAGCAGCACGATGCCGCGCGGCAGCGCGAAGGCCGCGCCGCTGCCCGGCGCGCCATGCGGCAGAAAGCCTGCGCGGGCCCAGGCCAGCGCCAGCAGCACCAGGGCCACGACCAGGCCCACCGCGGCCGGCGCGCTCAGGCCCAGCGCCAGCAGCGCGCTGACGCCGCCGGCCCCGGCGATGCCGCCGACGCTCCACAGGCCATGAAAGCCCGACATCATCGGCCGGCCGCTGTCGCGCTCGACCATCACCGCCTGCAGATTGGCACTGCAGTCCAGCGCCCCCATGCCGACGCCGAACAGGAACAGCGCGCCGGCCAGCGCCAGCGGCTGGGCCGCGATCGCCAGCGCCGGCAGCACCGCGGCGATCAGCAGGGTCGCGCCGACCAGCACCGCGCGGCAGCCATGGCGCGCCACCAGCAGCCCGCTCAGCGGCATCGCCAGCAGCGAGCCGGTGCCCAGGCACAGCAGCAGCAGGCCCAGCTGCGCCTCGTCCAGCCCCGCGCGCTGCTGGGCCAGCGGCACCAGCGGCGCCCAGGCGGCCATCGCCAGCCCGGCGATGAAGAAGGCCAGGCGCGTGGCGGCCTGGATGCGACGCGGCGCGGGGCCGGCGAGGGAAGCTGAGGGCATGCGCGGATTGTCGGCCGGGGCCCGCCGCCACCGCCCGCCCCGCGGGCGAGGGCGGTGCGAGCAGTGCACCGCCGTCCCCTGCCTCATCTTGAGGCAGTCCAGCATCCGGCCTTTTAAATCAAGGACTTGTAGCCCCCATCTAAAGCTCGCTCACAAGCTTATCCACAGCGGGCGGGGACAAGCCCGGGCCGGCGACAATGCCCGGCCACCATCTCCTCCCCGCCTCGATGCGAAAGCTGCCCGCCCTCGGCGCCCTGCGCGCCTTCGAAGCCGCCGCCCGGCGCCTGAGCTTCAAGCTGGCGGCCGAGGAGCTGAACGTCACGCCCACCGCGATCAGCCACCAGATCCGCCAGCTGGAGGAACAGCTGGGTCAGCCGCTGTTCGAGCGAGAGACCCGCAAGGTGCGGCTGACCGCGGCCGGCCATCTGCTGTTCCCGCCGCTGCGCGAGGGCTTCGACGCCTTCGAGCGCGCGGTGGCCCAGGTGCAGCGGCACCGCCCGGCCAAGGTCGCCACCCTGAGCGGCACCATCGCCTTCGTCGCCAAGCGCCTGGCGCCGCGCGCCGGCGCCTTCCGCGCCGCCTATCCCGACTGGACCCTGCGCCTGGATGCCTCGGACCAGCCGGTGGACCTGGACGTCGACGCCGATGCCGCGATCCGCTATGGCGGCGGCGACTATCCCGGCCTGGTGGTCGAGCCGCTGTTCGGCGACCGCTTCGCGCCGGTCTGCAGCCCGCGCCTGGGTTTGCGCGACATGGCCGACCTGCGCCGCGCCACCCTGATCCATTTCGACTGGGGCGAGCGGGCGCGCCGCAGCGGCCGGGCCCCGGTCTGGCGCGACTGGCTGGCGCACGCCGGCCTCGCGGACATCGATGCCGAGGCCGGCTTGTCCTTCACCGACGAGATCCATGCGCTGCAGGCCACCCTGGCCGGCCAGGGCGTCGGCCTGTTGAGCCTGAGTCTGGTGGCCGAGGAGCTGGCCGCCGGCACCCTGGTCCAGCCCTTTGCGCTGAGCCTGGAGAGCTTCCGCTACGACCTGGTCTACAGCCCGCGCGCCGCCGAGCGCCCCGCCACCCAGCGCCTGCGCGACTGGGTGCGGGCCGAGTTCGGCGGTCGCTCGACGACTGAATCTAATTCACCTGTCGACTGAAAATTCACCGTTTGTGGGGGCCTTCACCTCGGATCACAGTTGAGTCCACGCCGCCAACGGCGCCTGAACCCAACTCATTTATTCATTCGATCCGAAAGCCCTTATGAACCACGCTGCCCTCGAACAAGTCCACACCCAGCCCGACCCCTACGCGCCCTACCTGCTGTCGCAGGCGATCCGCGCCGGCGGCTTCCTCTTCGTCTCCGGCCAGGCCGGCGTCGGCGACGACGGCCGCATCGTCGGAGCCTCCGGCGACTTCGATGCCCAGGCCGACCAGGCCTTCCGCAACCTGCGCCGCGCGCTGGAGGCCGGCGGCTCCAGCCTGCGGCGCGTCGTCAAGGTCACGATCTTCCTGACCGCGATGGCCGAGAACTTCCCCAAGATCGTCGAGCTGCGTCGCCGCTGGTTCTCCGCGCCCTACCCGGCCGACACCATCGTCGAGGTCAAGGCCCTGTACTCGCCCGAGGCGATGATCGAGATCGAGGCGATCGCGCTGCCCGAAACGGAGCAAGCACGATGAGCGCGCCCACCAACGCCCATGCCGATTCACTGTTCGCGCCGCTGGCCCTGGGCGGCATGAGCCTACCGAACCGCCTGGCCGTCGCGCCGATGACCCGCATCAGCGCCAGCCCCGAGGGCCTGGCCACGCCCGAGATGGCGCGCTACTACCGGCGTTTCGCCGCCGGCGGCTTCGGCCTGGTGATCAGCGAGGGCATCTACACCGACCAGGCCTGGTCGCAGGCCTATGCCGGCCAGCCGGGCCTCAGCGACGGGCCCCAAGCCGCTGCCTGGCGGCCGGTGGTGCAGGCGGTGCAGGCCGCCGGTGGGCGCATGGTCGCGCAGCTGATGCATGCCGGGGCGCTGGCCCAGGGCAACCGCTTTCGCGCCGACACGGTCGCGCCCTCGGCGCTGCGGCCCGTCGGCACGCAGATGGGCGCCTACCGCGGCAGCGGCCCCTACCCGGAGCCGCGCGCGATCGGCGAGGCCGAGATCCGCGCGGCGATCGACGGCTTCGCCGACGCCGCGCGGCGCGCCATCGAGTCCACCGGCTTCGACGGGCTGGAGATCCACGGCGCCAACGGCTATCTGCTGGACCAGTTCCTGACCGGCCACAGCAACCGCCGCGGCGACGGCTGGGGCGGCGCCAGCTTGGAGCAGCGCGCGCGGCTGAGCCTCGAGGTGGTGGACGCGGTGCGCCGCGCGGTCGGCCCCGGCGTGCCGCTGGGCCTGCGCCTCTCGCAGGCCAAGGTGAACGACTTCCACCACCGCTGGCCCGAGGCCGAAGCCGGCGCGGCGCGCCTGTTCGCGCGCCTGGCCGAGGCGGGCCAGCTGGACTATCTGCACATCACCGAGCCCGAGGCCTGGCGCCCGGCCTTCGCCGAGGGCGGCGCGAGCCTGGTGCAGCTGGCGCGTCGCCATGCGCCGGGGCTGCCCGTCATCGCCAACGGCGGCCTGCATGAGCCCGCGCGGGCGCGCCAGCTGCGCGCGGACGGCGCCGCGCTGATCGCGCTGGGCCGCGGCGCGCTGGCCAATCCGGACTGGCCGCGGCGCGTCGCCGCCGGTGCCGAGCCGCGGCCCTTCGACCCGGCGCTGCTGGCGCCGCTGGGCAATCTCAAGGAAACCGAGCTGGCATGATCAGCGGCGCCGGCGCCACCACAGCCAGGCGCCGCTGAAGCCCAGGGCGAACAGGGTCAGGCCGATGGCGGTCAGGTGCGACGGGCCGCCTGCGATCAGCTCCTCAGCTTGCGGAACTCCAGATGCCGCACCCCATCGACCATCACCTGGAAACCCGTCACGACCCCGTTCTTGCGGACGAACTGCACGCCGCTGAGGAAGGCCTTGTTGCCGTGGAACAGGTCCGCGTGGACGGGCTCGAAACTCACCGACCCGGCATGCAGGTTCCTGGCGCTCAGCACACCCTGGTTCTCCTCGAACTCGTAGCTGGTGTTGAGTTCCTTGGAGAAGTAGCTTCCCGTGAACTGGGCCAGCTCGCTCTTTGAATAGGTGGCCGGCCGATACGACTCGAACACCATCGGATCGCTGCCGGTCACGGAGTAGTGCATCTGCCGGCCATGCTTCCCCTCGACAAACTTGAGCAGCAGCGTGTCGTCCCCCTCGACCTTCATCTGAAACACGGTATCGCTCAAGGGAATCAGCTCGTTGTGCACCGCTCCCCCGACCCGGTTGTAATGCAGCACATTGCCTTTCATGTGCAGCACCGAGGCCACGGAAGCCTTCGCATTCCAGAACTTGCCCTCGTATTTCTGCAGTTCCGCCGGGCTCATCTTCACGCCTTCGATCTTGGTGTAGTCGATCGTCTCGGGTTCGGGGAAAGCGCCTGGCAGAAATTGATAGGCCACGTTCATGCCATAACGGCCGTTGTACCCGCCGCCGGAACCGAGGGTGATCACGGTCATGTCATGCCCCGGAAATCCGAAGAACACGCTCGTATAGCCACCGAAGCTGCCGGCCTGAAAGGTCTTGGGGATTCCTCGCTCCTGGCCGAAATGCTGCTGCCCATAGATGGAAACACCCGCCATGCCTCGGATCGGAGCCCCGTTGTCCAGTTTCAGCGGGGACTGGAGCTTGCTCGCGAGCTTGTGAGACCGGACATGCTGCCGCCAGGTCGTCATGTCGCGCAGGGACGAATACAGATTCATCATGCCCGCGGCATTGCCTTCGCCCTGGCTGAGCTGGTATTTCCCGCTGCCATCAAGAGCATAGGGCGTCGCCAGATTCTCCAGGGAGGGGTTGGGCGCGGCAAGGAAGATGGTATTCACCATCCCCAAGGGATCGAATATCTGCGCCTTGCTGTAGGCCTCGAATGATTGCCCCGACACCACCTCGACGATCTTCTTCAGCAGCACGAAACGGGTGTCGCCGCGCACAGAAAAGACCTCGCCCGGCGCAAAGTTCAAGCGCTTCTGGTGCTTGATGTAGTCCGGGATCTTGCCCACCTGGTCGACCTCCTTGGATCTCGAGCCGGTCAGGGCGTTGATGCCGCTATAGCTGTAGAGCCCATCGGTGGAGCTCAGCAAATGGTTGATGCTGATCTTCTTGCCGAAATCCGGCACCTCCGGCAGATAGGTCCTGACATCATCGCTCAGCGACAGCTTGCCCTGATCCTCCAGATTCAGGATCGCAAAGGCGACGAATTCCCAGGCCTGCGCATTCACATGGAATCTCGTATCCGCGGTCGCGGGCACCTTGTATTCCAGATTCGCCTGACCCACCACCTTCTGGAACACCAGTTTCCCGCCCTTGATGGCAGCGACCGCTAGCGCGGGTTTCCCGGCATGGCCGTACTCGGAAAAAATCTTGTCGATCGCCTGCTGCGCAGCCGGATCCAGACTGTTCTGCGCACGGACCAGTGGCGGCACCAGCATCAGGCCGCCAATGAGCAGCCATTTCATGCTCAACACCGAATTGGATATTTTCATGATTGCCTCGAATTGATTGGGTTGCTATCTGTCACTTGCCTTGCAGGGCCTCGATCACCTTGCTCGCCACGGATGCCGTGGACGAAGGATCCTGGCCGGTGATGAACTGGCCATCCACCACATAGAAATTCGTGCCGAACTCTTTGGCATGCACGAGATTGCCGCCATTCCTGGTGATCTCCGCATCGATGGAAAACGGGAAGGTCTTGTAGTACGCCGCG
Source organism: Roseateles sp. DAIF2 (assembly GCF_015624425.1). NCBI lineage: Bacteria > Pseudomonadati > Pseudomonadota > Betaproteobacteria > Burkholderiales > Sphaerotilaceae > Roseateles > Roseateles sp. DAIF2. The sequence continues at coordinate 4,565,090 of NZ_CP049919.1, forward strand.
GTCTTGTTCTCGAAGGCATCCGGGTATCCGGTGATTTTTTTTCCCGAGTAGAGCGGCACGCCGGCGCTGTTCTTCAGATGGACGAGGCCGGCGGTGCCATGGCAGACCGCGGAAACAATGCCGCCATTGCGGTGGACGCCGGTAGCAATGGCCTGGATCTCGGCATTCTCGGCAACCCCGAACATCGCGGCCCCGCCGCCGCTGTAATAGACCGCCTGGTAGTCACCCACCTTGATCTGTGCGGGCTTCAAGGTGTGCTTGAGCAGATTCATGAACTCGGCGTTGTACAAGTATTGCTTGTGCAGGCCGTCCGAGGTTTTGATATAGCCGATGGGAATGGCGCCTCCCTGCGGGCTGACAAAATCAACCGTATAGCCTTGCTTCTTGAAAACGTCGTAGGCCACGACGATCTCGTCGAAGTGGTTGGATGTATCGAGCTTCGTATTCCCATACGTATGCTGATTGGAGGTGATGAAGAGGATCTTCTTGTTCCGCTTCGGTGCCGCCTTCCAGGTGTAGCTCTTGTTGACGATCTTCCAGGCCCCTTCGTATTTCAGCAGCTGGAAAAAATCGATGAAGAGCCTGTCCCCGGGGGTCAATATCTCCACCTTGGCCATCGCCACCTCGTCCTCGACATCGACCGAGAGGATCCGGCCGACCCGGTTGAATTTCCCGTAGGCCGTGGCGTCCTTGATGTATTGCTCGCCGGAGCGCACCAGCAAGGTCTTGTCGCGGTTCACCGCATACAGCTTGAAGTCGGGATGGAAGGCCTTTCTCAATCGAATGGCATCGCCATTGGCCACGCCTTGCATATAGTCTTCCAGGGTTTCTGAAATCTGCTCGGTGTCGGTCTTCTCGCTCTGCGCCGGCAGGCTCTGGGCAGCAGCGGATAGATGAAAGACCTGCAGGGGCAGGCATAGCAGCAGCCCCATCCGGATTATTTTTCGGAGGCCGCCAAGGAAACTGTATTGATCCATTCATTACCCCAAAATTTTCAAAGTCGGATGACAGAGCCGACTGCCCGCCCCCGCCCATGCGGCCTGCATATCCCATGCAGGCGCTGGACCGGGGGTCGGATGAAAATTTATGGGATGCCGGGAGCGAGAAGCTCTCCGATCATGAATCCGAACTCCGGATACATGATTCCGGAGCATCTGGGAGGGGGAGAAGCGGCCCGAACCGGCCGGAATCAAGCCCCGGCGGACAGCTCCACCCGGTAGCTCGCCGGCGTCTTGCCGCAGATCTTCTTGAAGGCGGCGAAGAAGGTGGAGCTGGAATTGAAACCGCTGCGCTCGGCCACCTGCTCCATGGTCAGGCGCGGCTCCTTGAGCAGCAGGGTTCTCGCATGCGCGACGCGGAACTCGTTGACATAGTGGTTGAAGTTCTGCGCCAGCTTGTCATTCAGCACCTGGGATATCAGGATCTGCGAATGGCCGGTTTTCCGCGCCAACATGGCCAGGCTCAGGTTCGAATTCAGGAACAGCTGCTGCTCCTGCATGGCCTGGTTCAGCGAGGCCAGCAATTGTTGCGCCTCATCGTCGGCCAGTTTCCGGTTCTGGTATTTTTCCTTTTTCTGCTCTGCCGACGCCGCCTTCTCTTCCCTGAACAGGATGAAGGTCATCACCGTGATATGCACGGTGAAGGTGAACGAGAGCGCCCCGACGATATAGGAGGTCAGGTGCGTACTCATATAGGCAATCAGGATCAGGCAGCTGCTCAGATAGACTCCGAGCAGAAGCACCGTCTGCCGCTTGCCGCCCTCATTCCCCTCCAGAAACAGTCGGCGGGATTTCCACAGCTGCCAGCCGGTCATCACCAGATAGAGCAGCCAGTATTTATGGATGCCGCCGATCAAATGGCGCCAGATTTGCGGATGCTGCGAATAGGAAAACAGTACCCCGATGAATATCAGTCCCAGCGGCAGCGCGAGATGCAGATACCACCAGCGAGCGGCGGGTTTCTTCTGCTGCTCGGCCAAGTGGAAATGCACATACAGATAGGTCAGCGGCCCGATCAGCAGGCAGGCCGACAGCCCGAACTGGATGAACCAGAGCGCGGTGTCCGGGTAGAAATAGTAGATGGTCGACTTGCCGGTGCGCACGCTGACCGCCAGCAGCAGCAGCCCCAGGAAGATATTCGACAGGCCTTGTTGCCACGTTGCCCGCCGCGCCGAGACGAAGAAATAGGCCGCCAGCATGACGCCGTTCACCGCGCCCAGGGCGCTGAACAGGAAGAGGATCTGGCTTGAAATCACGGATCGGCCCGTCGGGGTTGGCTGCTGGCGAGCGCGAATCTTGCCATGCACGGGGGCAGGTCTTGCCCGGCATGGGGCCCCGACAAACCCTCCCCGCCTCCCCTGCCCGGTCGGCCCTAGACCATCAGCCGGTACCCCACGGCCGTCTCGGTCAGCAGATGTTTGGGCTGGGCCGGCAGCTCCTCCAGCTTCTGGCGCAGATTGCCCATGTAGACGCGCAGATAGTGGTTGTCCTCGACATGGCTGGGCCCCCAGACCGCCTTCAGCAGCTGACGGTGCGTCAGCACCTTGCCGGCATGGGCGATCAGGTGGGTCAGCAGCCGGTATTCGATCGGGGTCAGGTGCACCGCTGCGCCCTCGCGCAGCACGCGGCGGGCGGCCAGATCCACCTCGACCGCGCCGAAGCGGAACAGGGTCTGGGCCGGCTGGCCGGCCGCGGCGGCGGCCTGGCTGCTGCGCCGCAGCGCCACGCGCACCCGCGCCATCAGCTCGCCAACGCCGAAGGGCTTGGTCAGGTAGTCGTCCGCGCCGGCATCCAGCGCGGCGATCTTGTCCTGCTCGTCGGCGCGGGCCGAGAGCACGATCACCGGCACGCCGGACCAGGCGCGCAGGTCCTTCAGGTAGTTCAGCCCGTCGTCGTCGGGCAGACCCAGGTCCAGGATGATCAGCTCGGGCCGGCGCGTGCCGGCATCGATCAGGCCCTGGCGTACCGTCTCACATTCATGCACCACCCAGCCCTCGGCCTCCAGGCCCAGGCGCACGAAGCGGCGGATGCTGGGCTCGTCCTCGACGATCAGCGCGGTGGGTTTGGGTTCGCTCATGCGCGGTGTTCTCCCTCAAGGTCTTCTTCTTCTCGCGGCAGGGCCGGCGGCTGGCCCAGCGGCAGGGTCAGCACGAAGGCGGCGCCGCCAAGCGCCGAACGCTCGGCCCAGATGCGGCCGCCATGGGCCTCCAGGATGGCGCGGCAGATTGCCAGGCCCAGGCCCACGCCGGGGATGCTGCTCTCGCTCTTGGCGCGGGTGAACTTCTCGAACAGCGCCTCCTCGCGCCCGGCCGGCAGTCCGGGGCCATCGTCGGCGACGGTCAGGCGCAGGTCCGCGCCGTCGACCAGGGCCGCGATCTCGATGCGGCTGCCCGGCGGCGTGTACTTGGCGGCGTTCTCCAGCAGATTGGCCAGCACCCGCTCGATCAGCGCGGCATCGATCTCGACCAGCGGCAGCCCGGGCGCCAGCCGGGTCTGCACCTTGTGCCCAGCCAGCACGCTGTGCATCGCCTGCAGCGCGCCGCCCAGCACCTCGTCGATCGGCAGCCAGTCGCGGCGCAGCTGCACCGCGCCGCTCTGCAGCCGCGCCATGTCCAAGAGGTTGCTGACCATCGCATTGATGCGCTGCGACTCGCGGCGCAGCGCGCCGGCCATCTCCAGGCCCTGCGGCGGCAGGCCCGGCAGCGCGGCCAGGGTGTCGGCCAGGCCGTAGACCACCGCCAGCGGCGTGCGCAGGTCATGCGAGAGCGCCGACAGCAGCGAGTTGCGCAGCCGCTCCGACTCGATATGCACCAGTGCGTTCTGCGCCACCTCGACGTAATGCACCCGCTCCAGCGCCTGGCCGATGATGCTGGCCATGGTGTCGAGCTGGGCGCGGCGCTCCGGCCGCAGCACCGCCTCCAGATCGCGCGGGCGCAGGCACAGCACGCCGCGCGCGCGCATCGGCGCGGCCAGCGGCAGGTAGAACCAGGGGCTGCCCGGCAGGGTGTCGGTGGCCAGGCCCGCGGCCTGGCCATGATCCAGCGCCCAGCGCGCGGTGCCGGCGTCCGGGGTATCGGCGCCCTCCCCTGGCGCCAGCGGCAACGGCGCATGCAGCTGCTCGTCCAGGCCCAGCACCAGGATCTGCGCGCGGCCATGCAGCTCGCGCGCCAGGCGCTCCTGCGCGATCTGCGCCACCTGCTCGGTCTGCAGCGCGCCGGCCAGCTCGCGGGTCAGCTCGAACAGCGCGCGCGAGCGCGCCTCGCGCTCCGCCGCCACCTCGGCCTGGTAGCGCAGATGCGCGGTCAGCTGGCCGACGATCAGGCCCACCGCCAGCATCACGCCAAAGGTCAGCAGGTACTGCACGTCCGACACCGCGAAGGACAGATGCGGCGCGACATAGAAGAAATCGAACAGCCCGACGCTCAGGAAGCTGGCCAGCACCGCCGGCCCACGCCCCAGCTTCAGTGCCACGCCCAGCACCGTCAGCAGGAACAGCATGACGATATTGGCCTCGTCCAGCAGGTTCTGCAGCGGCCAGGCCAGCGCCGCGGTCAGCGCACAGGCCGCCGCAGCTTTCGCATAGTGCGGCAGCTGGCGCGCCGCCGAGCCCCAGGCCGGCGGCGCCGGCTCGGGCTCCGAACGCTGGCCCACCGCCGGTGGCAGCCCGACCTCGATCAGATCCACGTCCGGCAGCAGCGCCGCCAGGCGCTCGTACAGCGGCCGGCCGGCGAACAGGCGGCGCCAGCCGGGCAGCGCCGGGCTGCGGCCCAGCACCAGCTTGGAGAGGTTGTGCTCGCGCGCATGCTCGGCCAGCGCCGCGGCCGCGTCCTGGGCCTGCAGCACCGCGGTCGCGGCGCCCAGGTCCTGGGCCAGGCGCATCTGGCGCAACACGCGCTCGCGCTGCGCGTCCGGCAGGCGCTGCAGCGCCGGCGTCTCGACATAGACCGCGTGCCAGGACACGCCCAGCTGCTGGGCCAGGCGCGCGCTGCTGCGCAGCACATGCTCGGCGCGCGGCGTCGGCCCGACCGCGCAGAGGATCGCCGCCTCGGTGCTCCAGACCTGGGCGATCGCCTCGTTGCTGCGCCAGGCCTGCACATCGTCCTCGACCCGGTCGGCGGTGCGGCGCAGCGCCAGCTCGCGCAGGGCCATCAGATTGCCCTTGCGGAAGAAATGCTTGGCCGCGCGCTCGGCCTGCGCGCCCATATAGACCTTGCCGGCCTTCAGCCGCGCCAGCAGCTCGTCGGCCGGGGTATCGACCAGCACCACCTCATCGGCCGCGTCGAAGAAGCGGTCCGGCAGGGTCTCCTGCACGCGCACGCCGGTGATGCCGCCGACCACGTCGTTCAGGCTCTCCAGATGCTGCACGTTCAGGCTGGTGTAGACATCGATGCCGTTGGCCAGCAGCTCCTCGACATCCTGCCAGCGCTTGGGATGGCGCGAGCCGGCCACATTGCTGTGCGCCAGCTCGTCGACCAGGATCAGCGGCCGCGGCTGGCCCTCTTCACGCACCAGCGGCTTGAGCCGCGCCAACGCGCCGTCGAGGTCGAACTCCGGCAGCGCCCGCCCGCGGTACTCGACCTGGCGCGCCGGCAGCAGCTCCAGCCCCTCGGTCAGCGCCGCGGTCTCGCTGCGGCCATGGGTCTCGACCACGCCGACCAGCATCTGCCGGCCCTCGGCTTTGAGCTTGCGCGCGGCCAGCAGCATCGCGTAGGTCTTGCCCACGCCGGCCGAGGAGCCGAAGTAGATGCGCAGCTTGCCGCGCGCGGCCTTTTCCTCGTCCGCTCGCAGCCGCTCCAACAGCGCGTCCGGGTCGGGGCGTTCGTCGTCCATCATCGTTGTCGTCAGAGCCAACCGGCGCGGCGGAAGCGATACCAAAGAAGAGCGCAGACCGTCACGATCAGGCCCAGCGCGGCCGGGTAGCCCCAGGTCCATTTCAGTTCGGGCATGGTCTCGAAGTTCATGCCCCAGATGCCGGCGAAGGCGGTCGCCACCGCGAAGATGCCGGCCCAGGCCGCCAGGCGCTTGGTGACGTCGCTGTCCTCGATCGCCACCATCGACAGATTGGCCTGGATCGCGGTGGCGATGGTCTCGCGCACCGCCTCGATCGCACCATGGATGCGCGCCAGGTGGTCGGCCACATCGCGGAAGTAATGCTCGGAGCGGCCGCAGACCGGCGGGATGCGCCCGCCATGCAGCTTGGACAGCATCTCCAGCATCGGCGCCACCGCGCGGCGCAGCTGCATCAGCCGGCGCTTCAATGCGTACAGGCGCTGGATGTTGTCGCGCGCCGCGCCGTTGGTGAAGATGCTCTGCTCGATCTCCTCCAGCTCCGATTCGAGCAGGTCGACGATCGGGAAGTAGCGGTCCACCACCGCATCCATCAGCGCATAGAGCACGAAGCTCGGGCCCTGGCGCAGCAACTCGGGCTCGCGCTCGGCACGCTCGCGCACGCCCAGGAAATGCTGCGGGCTGTGCTGGCGCAGCGACAGCACATAGCCGGGGCCGACGAACACCGCCACCTCGCCGCGCTGGATCTCGGCGCCGATCCAGTCGATCAGGTGCATGCAGACGAACAGGTCGCTGCCGTACTCGTCGATCTTGGGCCGCTGCTGGCCCTTCAGCGCATCCTCCACCGCCAGCGGGTGCAGATTGAAGAGGCGCCGCCAGGGCTCCAGCTCGGCCGTGTCGGCGTCGCGCAGCGCCACCCAGACGAAGGTATCGGGCTGGTCCAGATAGTCTCCGACTTCCTCGGGGGCCAGGTCGGCCAGCTTGTGGCCCTCGCGATAGACGGCGCAGTTGATCAGCATCGCGGCATTGTCACCTCAGGCGAGCTTGCTTCAGAAGCTGCGCTGCACGCTCAGCACCAGGCCGGCCTTGCCCAGCTTCTTGGGGTTCTGGGCGGCGGCATTGCCGGCCTGGTAGTAGGTCTTGTCGGCATCGGTGGCGACCAGCGCGGCGCCGAGGTTGAAGCCGCCCAGGCTCTTGGTCAGGCCCAGCTTCACATCGGTATAGGACAGCTCGCCGTAATGGCGCACCGACAGGCGGCCCAGATGCGCATCCAGGGTCAGGCCTTCGGCCAGCTCGAAGCGGTAATTCAGGTCCAGGTAGCTGCTGCCCTTGGAGCCGCCACGCGCCGGCAGGCCGTTGAAGAAGGCATAACCGGCGGTTTGGCCGTTCAGGCCGAAGTAGTCGGTCGCGGCCACCGACAGCTTGGCGCTGAACGCGGCGTAGGACAGGCCGACATAGAGATCCACGTTGTCGTACTTCTCGCCGGTCGGCTTGCCCGGCTCGCTGTTCAGCTTGGCGCCGGGATAGAGGTAGGCCAGGGCGCCCAGGTCCAGGGTCAGGTCTTGAGCTAGCGCGAACTTGTAGCCGCCGTAGAGGTCCAGCTCCAGGCCGGCGCCGTTGTTGTAGCTGTTGCCCGAGACATTGGAAGCCCAGGTGCCGGCGTAGAAGCCGCTGCTGTGCGCGTAGTCGAAGCCGCCCTGCACGGCCGGCTGACGCCAGGTCTGGCTGATGCCGCGGAAGCGGTAGTCGCTGAACAGGCCGACGTTGCCGGTCAGGCTGTGCCCGGGTGGCGTCGCATCGGCGGCGGATTGGGCCAGCACGGGCGCCGCGCTCAGCACCAGGGCGGCCAGGACGAAGAGGGTCTTGTTGTTCTTGAGATTCATGACGGTACGACGGAGAAAAGGATGAAGAGGAAAAGAAAAGACGATGAAGCCCCCTCCCCGATCTTTTTAAACTGGGCTTCATCGGGGCGCCGAGGCGCCCGGAAAATAGAAAAGGAAAGGACTCGGTGCTCAGTGCGCCTGGTCGAGCGCCAGGTTCAGCTTCAGCACGTTGACGCGCGGCTCGCCCAGCACGAGCAGGTCACGCTGCTCGGTGTTGGCCTCGATCAGCGACTGCACCTGGGCCGGCGCGAGGCCGCGCTCACGCGCGACCCGGCCCGCCTGGTAGCGCGCTGCGGCCATGCTGATGTGCGGGTCCAGCCCGCTGCTGGAGGCCGTCACCAGATCGGCCGGCACCGTGGCCAAGTTGCCCGGGTCGGCGGCGCGCAGCGCCTCGATGCGGCCCTTGACCGCATCGACCAGGGCCGGGTTCAGCGGCCCCTGGTTGGACCCGCCGGAGCCGGCGGCGTTGTTGGCCATCGGCCCAGTGGCCGACGGCCGGCCCCAGAAGTACCTGGGCGACGTGAAGTTCTGGCCGATCAGCTCGGAGCCGACGGTCTTGCCGCCGGCCTCGATCAGGCTGCCGGCCGCCTGCTTCGGGAACAGGGCCTGGCCGACGCCGGTGACGGCGAGCGGATAGAGCAGACCGGTGATGGCCGAGAGCAGCAGCAGGCTGACGATGGCGGGACGCAGATGGGCTTTCATGATGACGAAACGCCTCCTTAAACGAGATGCAGAAGCACCAGCAGCCAGTCGATGACCTTGATGCCGATGAAGGGCACGATCAGGCCGCCGAGGCCATAGATCGCCAGATTGCGGCGCAGCAGGGTGGCGGCACCGACGGCGCGGTAGGGCACGCCCTTGAGCGCCAGCGGGATCAGCGCGACGATGATCAGCGCGTTGAAGATCACCGCCGACAGGATCGCCGAGCTCGGACTGTGCAGGCCCATCACATTCAGCGCGGCCAGCTGCGGATAGACGCCGACGAACATCGCCGGGATGATCGCGAAGTACTTGGCCACGTCGTTGGCGATCGAGAAGGTGGTCAGCGAGCCGCGCGTCATCAGCAGCTGCTTGCCGGTCTCCACCACCTCCAGCAGCTTGGTGGGGTTGGAGTCCAGGTCCACCATATTGCCGGCCTCCTTGGCCGCCTGGGTGCCGCTGTTCATCGCTACCGCCACGTCGGCCTGGGCCAGCGCGGGCGCGTCGTTGGTGCCGTCGCCGGTCATCGCGACCAGCCGGCCCTCGGCCTGGTAGTCGCGGATCAGCTTGAGCTTGGCCTCGGGCGTGGCCTCGGCCAGGAAGTCGTCAACGCCGGCCTCGGCCGCGATCGCCGCGGCGGTCAGCCGGTTGTCGCCGGTGATCATCACGGTCTTGATGCCCATGCGGCGCAGCTCGGCAAAGCGCTCCTTGATGCCGCCCTTGACGATGTCCTTCAGCTCGATGGCGCCGAGCACCCGCGACCCCTCGGCCACCACCAGCGGCGTGCTGCCGCGCCGGGCGATCTCGTCGACCGCGCTGGAGACTTCCTTCGGGAAGCTGCCGCCCAGGCTCTCGACATGCTTCCTGATCGCGTCGATGGCGCCCTTGCGCAGCTGGCGCGCACCGCCGGCCAGGTCGACGCCGCTCATGCGGGTCTGGGCCGAGAAATGCACGAAATGGGCATCCAGGCTGGCGATGTCGCGCTCGCGCAGATTGAACTTGGCCTTGGCCAGCACCACGATCGAGCGGCCTTCCGGCGTCTCGTCGGCCAGCGAGGACAGCTGGGCCGCGTCGGCCAACTGGGCCTCGGTGACGCCGGGCGCCGGCACGAAGGCGCTGGCCTGGCGGTTGCCCAGGGTGATGGTGCCGGTCTTGTCCAGCATCAGCACGTCCACATCGCCGGCGGCCTCGACCGCGCGGCCCGAGGTGGCGATCACATTGGCCGCCATCATCCGGCTCATGCCCGCGACGCCGATGGCCGACAGCAGGCCGCCGATGGTGGTCGGGATCAGGCAGACCAGCAGCGCGATCAGCGCGGTGACCGAGACGACAGTCCCGGCGCCCGCTGCCTCGACGCTGAAGATCGAGTAAGGCAGCAGGGTCACGGTGACGACCAGGAACACCAGGGTCAGCGCCACCAGCAGGATGGTCAGCGCGATCTCGTTGGGCGTCTTCTGGCGCTTGGCGCCCTCCACCATCGCGATCATGCGGTCCAGGAAGGACTCGCCCGGGTTGACGCCGATGCGCACCACCAGCCAGTCCGACAGCACCCGCGTACCGCCGGTGACCGAGCTGAAGTCGCCGCCGGACTCGCGGATCACCGGTGCCGATTCGCCGGTGATCGCGCTCTCGTCCACCGAGGCCACGCCCTCGATCACCTCGCCGTCCAGCGGGATCAGATCGCCGGCCTCGACCAGCACGACATGGCCCTTGCGCAACTCGTCCGACTGGGTCGGATGCCACTGCGCGCCATGCCGGGGCTCATGCAGCTTCTTGGCCCAGGTCTTGGTCTTCAGCCCGCGCAGCGAGGCCGCCTGGGCCTTGCTCCGGCCCTCGGCCAGCGCTTCGGCGAAGTTGGCGAACAGCACGGTGAACCACAGCCACAGCGCGATGCCGAGCATGAAGCCCGAGCCCTCGGCGCCGGCCAGCTGGGGGTTACCCAGGCTGGCAATCCACAGGCCCGAGGTCAGCAGGCTGCCGACATAGACCACGAACATTACCGGGTTGCGCCATTGCACGCGCGGGTCCAGTTTGGTGAAGGCCTCCTTCGTGGCCTGGTTCACCAGCTTGGGGTCGAACAGAAAATCCTTGTTTTTCATAGCGCGCTCACTTCCAGAGCATCAGGTGTTCGACGACGGGCCCCAGGGCCAGCGCCGGCACATAGTTCAGCAAGCCCACCAGCAGCACGGTGCCGATCAGCAGCACGACGAACAGCGGGCCATGGGTGGGCAGGGTGCCGCTGCCGACCGGGATGCGCTTCTTCGCGCCTAGCGAGCCGGCGATCGCCAGCACCGGCACGATCACGCCGAAACGGCCCAGCCACATCGCGAAGCCCAGCAAGGTGTTGTAGAAGGGCGTGTTGGCCGACAGCCCGGCAAAGGCCGAACCGTTGTTGTTGGCCGCCGAGGTCAAGGCGTACAGGATCTCGGAGAAGCCATGCGCACCGGGGTTGGCAACACCGGCCTTGCCCAGCGGGCTCAGCACCGCGATGGCCGTGCCGACCAGCACCACGATGGGCGTGACCAGGATCGCGATCGAGGTCATCTTCATCTCATAGGGCTCGATCTTCTTGCCCAGGTACTCGGGCGTGCGGCCGATCATCAGGCCGGCGATGAAGACCGCCAGCATCGCGAATACCAGCATGCCGTACAGACCGGTGCCGACGCCGCCGAACACCACCTCGCCGAGCTGCATCATCACCATCGGGACCATGCCGCCGATCGGCGTGTAGGAGTCATGCATCGAGTTCACCGCGCCGCAGGAGGCCGCGGTGGTGACCACCGCGAACAGGCTGCTGGCGTTGATGCCGAAGCGGGTCTCCTTGCCTTCCATATTGCCGGCGGCGGCATCCACGCCCTGCGCATGCAGCAGCGGGTTGCCGGCCTGCTCGGCGGTCGTGGCGATCACCACGGCGACGATGAACATCGTGCTCATCGCGGCCAGGATCGCGACGCCCTGGCGCTGGTCGCCGACGATGCGGCCGAAGGCGAAGCACAGCGCCGCGGGGATCAGGAAGATCGCCAGCATCTGCGCCAGGTTGGACAGCGGAGTCGGGTTCTCGAAGGGGTGCGAGGAGTTGGCATTGAAGAAGCCGCCCCCGTTGGTGCCCAGCATCTTGATCGCCAGCTGCGAGGCCACCGGGCCCATCGCCAGGGTCTGGGTCTCGGCCTTCTGGTCCTCCAGCACCGGCTGGCCCTGCGCATCCTTCAAGGGCTGGCCATCGGCGCCCAGCTGTGGGGCTTGGTAGGCGGTGGCCTCGACGGTCTGCGCCGTCTTGTAGGCATCGAAGTTCTGCAGCACGCCTTGGCCGACGAAGAACACCGCCAACAGGAAGCTGATCGGCAGCAGCACCCACAGGGTGATGCGGGTCAGGTCGGCCCAGAAGTTGCCGACATCCTGCTTGAGCTTGCCCGCGAAGCCGCGCATCAGCGCAAACACCACCGCGATGCCGGTGGCGGCCGAGACGAAGTTCTGCACCGTCAGCGCCAGCATCTGGGTCAGATAACTCATCGTGGCTTCGCCGGCGTAGCCCTGCCAGTTGGTGTTGGTGACGAAGCTGACCGCGGTGTTGAACGCGGAATCCGCCGTCACCGCGGCCATGCCCTGCGGGTTCAACGGCAGCACATCCTGGAAGCGCTGCAGCGCATAGGCGGCCAGCAGGCCCAGGAAGTTGAACAACAGCAGCGCGATCGCGTACTGCTTCCAATGCTGGCCCTGATCGGGCTTGACGCCGGCCAGGCGGTACAGCACACCCTCGACCGCGCGCATCCAGCGCGGCAGGCGGCCTTCGGCCACCGCCACCAGCCATTTCGCCAGCGGCCAGGCGGCCGCCAGCAACACGACCAGGAAGAGACCCAGGTTGATCCATCCGAGGCGGTCCATCTCAGAACTCCTCGGCGCGGATCAGGGCCACGCACAGATAGACGAACAGCCCGGCGGCGACGATGCCGCTGACCCAGTAGAGGGCGCTCATGGCTTGCCCCCCTGCAGTTGGTGGCTGGCGACGGCCAGACCCAGGGCCAGTCCGAACAGCGCCAGACTCAGGCCCAGAAATACCCAATCCATTGTTCTTGCTCACGCTCAGTTGAGATGCGAGCAGCTTAGAAAGGGCGGCCTCAGAACCGCGTAGAAGCTCGGGGAGGCGGTATCAAGAAAGCGTAAAGACGGGCTCTGCTGGGTGATCGCTCCAAGCCGATTCCGCAGTCGGCCAGGTCAGGCTTGTCGACCTCGACGACCGCGCGGTGCAGACCCGCCCCCGCTGTGGTCTGCGAAGAAGTCTTGATGAAGGGGCAACGCTCAGCCATCTCTGCGCAGATCGGCTGGCACGAAATGTTGTGGGCGTCGATTCAGCCTACGGCCGCCGCGCCTCGAACCAGCGCCCCAGCAGCGCGCGCTCCGCGTCGGTGATCTGGGTCGCATTGTTCAGCGGCATGGTCTTCAGCACGACCGCCTGCTGGTAGACGGCCTGCGCATGCTGCTCGATCAGCGCGGGCGTGTGCAGGGCCATGCCCTTTTGCGCCAGTTGGGCGTTGTGGCACATCGCGCAGCGCTGCTCGATCACCGCCTGCACCTGGGCCAGGGTCGGCGCCGGCGCTGCCACGGCGACGGGCGGCCTCGGCGCGGGCGCCAGCCAGACGATCAGGCCGGCCAGCAGCGCCAGCGCCGCGGCGATCAGGGGCCAGGCATTGACGCCCTTGTGGCGCTTGACGAACCAGGTCCGCACCAGCACGCCCACCGCCATCATGATCACCAGCACCAGCCAGTTGTGCGCATACGCGTAGAGCATGCCGTAATGGTTGCTGAGCATCGCGATCAGCACCGGCAGGGTGAAGTAGGTGTTGTGGACGCTGCGCTGCTTGCCGCGCTGGCCGAACACCGGATTCACCGGCCGACCCGCGCGCATGTCGGCGATCACCTGCTTCTGGCCCGGGATGATCCAGAAGAACACGTTTGCGCTCATCATCGTCGCGATCATCGCGCCGATGATCAGGAAGGCGGCGCGGCCGGCGAACAGCTGGCAGGCGGCCCAGCTCGCCGCGACGATGAACAGCGCGATCAGGCCGAGCACCCGGCCGTCGTTGCCGATGCTGCCGTCCTTGGTGTGGCCGAAGCGGCGGCAGATCTGGTCGTAGACCAGCCAGCCGGCGGCGAGGAAGCCGAGCGAGGCGGCGATCGCCTGCCAGGGCGCGGCCCAGGCATGGACCTGGCGGTCGATCAGGAAGCTCTCGGCATTGAAGAGATAGAGCACGATGAACAGCGCGAAGCCGCTCATCCAGGTCCAGTAGCTCTCCCAGTAGAACCAGTGCAGGTGCTGCGGCAGGTTCGGCGGCGCCACCATGTACTTCTGCGGGTTGTAGAAGCCACCGCCATGCACGGCCCAGAGTTCGCCGTCCACGCCCTTGGCCTTCAGGTCCTGGGCCTCGGGCTTGAGCAGATGGTTGTCGAGCCAGACGAAGTAGAAGGAGGCGCCGATCCAGGCGATGGCCACGATCACATGCAGCCAGCGCAGCAGCAGATTGGCCCAGTCGAGCAGATAGCTTGGTTCCATACCTTGAGCACGAATGGGCCGGCTACCACTGCGGGCGCTGTAGACCGGCGAACAGGTCGCGCTTGTTCGGTTGGAACCGGGCGCCGCGGCGACTTTGTGGACAGGAGTGTATACAGTTTCCCGCCGCGCCGGCGCTCATCAGGCCAGCCCCACCGGCACGATCGCGTCCTTCAGCACATTGCGCAGCACGAAGCTGCTGTGCACGCCCGACACGCCGGGAATGCGGGTCAGGTGGCCGAGCAGCAGGGCCTGGTAATGGTCCATGTCGCGCACCGCGACCTTCAGCTGGTAGTCCGCCTCCTGCCCGGTGATCAGGAGGCATTCCAGCACCTCGGGCAGCAGGCCCACCGCGGCCTCGAAGGCGGCGAAGCGCTCCGGCGTGTGCACATCCATCGAGATATGGACCAGGGCGGTCAGCGTCAGGCCCAGCTTCTTCGCGTCGACGCTGGCGCGGTAGCCGCTGATCAGCCCGGCCTCCTCCAGCGCCCGCACCCGCCGCAGGCAGGGCGAGGGCGACAGGCCGATGCGCTCGGCCAGCTCCTGGTTGGCGATGCGCCCATCCTTCTGCAACACTTCCAGAATATGCTTGTCGAACTTATCCCAAACCATCACAACACCAACAATCAATCAATCAGTGGCAGATTATTGCTCAAACAACTCAAACAAAGGCAAAAACGCAATCCGCTGCCGCACCCTTCTTTCTACACTGCTTGCACGGACGAACCACGGACCCACGCCACAGGCCACCAGCCGAGGCACCATGTCCAGCGCCGCTCCAGAAGAGCGGCCCTGCAGACATGACGGCATAAAAACCCCAAGCGCACTGATCGACGTGCCTTGGGGTTTCGCTTTTGTGGGGTTAGCCCAGCGGCTTGAAGAACACCGGCTCCTCGCGCTGCGGGAACAGCGGTGGCGGGGGCTGCAGCAGGTCGCGCTGGCGTTGCCGCTTGAGCTGCTTGGGCTTGGCTTGGGGACGCATCGCGCGGCCCTCAGGCTCAGGCGCCGTGCACCCGCGGCGCCAGGAAGTCCCGGCCCACCATCGCGCGGGCAAAGAGGTAGTTGTTGCGGGCCCGCTCGGGCAGCGTGTCGAGGTCGACATGGCCCTTGGCGTCACAGGGGAAGGCCAGGGCCTGGCCGGCATGGAACAGCGAATCGAAGCGGATCTCGAAGGCGGACAGGGCCGGCAAGGGGCCGTCGGAGGTCTGGGCGGTATGCATGATGGCTGACTCCCATGAATGCCTTGTATGAGTCAACTTTCGGCGCTGGCACGCCCGCCCGCCATAAGCCCAGCGCCAGACCCTGTGTCGGCTGGATTCCATGCCTGGGGTGGAAAAGTCCTACAAGGGCGGCGCCCCCGTAGGCAATCCACCCTCAGCCCCGCCCGGCGCCCGGCAGACGCTCGAACTCCATCACCCAGTTGTCCACCCAGCCCGGTGCGCCGGCGAGCAGCGCGAAGGCCTGGGTCCAACGCGCGCAACCCGGCCCCAGGCGCTCCCAGAGAAAGCGCACCCGCACCGGCCGGCCCTGCTCGTCTTCGTCCTCGCCATAGAACTCGCCGCGTTCGCCGTCCCAGCCGCCGAACACCGGCGGGAACAGCCCGCCATGGCGGCTGTTGATCCAGTAGATCGCCCATTGCCGCGTCTGCAGATTCAGGCTGCGCACGGTGCAGCCGGAGAAGCCCTCGCTCTCGAAGCGGATCTCGTCGATGCTGACCTGGCCGCCGAGATGGCTCCAGGCCTCGGTGAGGGCCTCGAACTCGACCCAATGCTCGCGCCCGTCCGCCCCGCGGCGCAGGCGGCGGTTGCGCACCCGCCAGGGCGCGCCGACCAGGAAATCGAAATCGCCGGGGCGGCCGACGAAGCGCGCGCCGGGCTCGGGGGATTCTTGCGACATGGTGTGCTGGCCTTTCTTGCGGTTCAGGGATGGGAGGGGTTCAGAGCTGCAGGGCCGAGCCCGCGGTCGGCCGCAGGCGCGACAGCAGCAGCGAGCGGGCACCCGCCAGCGCCGCGCGCAGCCGCGCCTCGTCCTGCAGGCCCGCCGGGTGCTGCGAGAGCCAGACGAACACCGGCCCGTCCGCGCGCACCGGCAGGCGCGGGAAGTTGTTCAGCAGCCGCGCCGGATCGCCCAGCCAGCGGCCCAGCAGGCTGGCGCCCTGGTCCGCCAGCAGCGGCAGCACCTCGGCCTCGAAGGCCGCCAGCAGGGCCGGATCGTCCGGCGTCGCGAGCGCGCAGACGCCAGCGACGATCAGCCCCTGCGGCCCGGCCGGGGCCGCTCGCCCACCGGTCGGCCCAGGCAGCGGGCGCAGCAGCAGCACATCGTCCGAATCCAGCATGGTTGCGTTGGCCTCGTCGCGGAAGGCGTGCCAGGCCGGCCCGCCATAGAAATCGCCCAGGGCCCGCGGCCGGTCGGCCAGGTCCTCGAAGCCGCGCAGCCAGACGAACTGGTCCGGCCGGTCCAGGTCGCGGAACTGGCCCGGCAGCCGGATGCCGCAGGCCTGCTGGGTGTGCACGAACTCGCGCTCGAACAGCGCGATCAGCGCCTCGCGCCGCCCGGGGTGCAGGGTGTAGCGGCGCAGCTCAAGCACCGCGCCGGCCTCGTCGATCGACAAACTCATCGGCAACTCCATGGGGATGAATGAATGCCGCGATGCTGCGCGTCGAATGCTGACAAGGGCTGTCAGCGTTGATCGCGACACTGCAATCACGATGCAAGCCAGCCGACTGCTCTCGATCCTGATGCTGCTGCAGGACCGCGGCCGCCTCAGCGCCCAGGCCCTGGCCGAGGCGCTGGAGGTCTCGGTGCGCACCGTCTACCGCGATGTGGACCGGCTCAGCGCGGCCGGCGTGCCGATCTGGGCCGAAGCCGGCAGGCATGGCGGCTTCCAGCTGCGCGAGGGCTGGCGCACCAAGCTCGACGGCCTGACCGTGCCCGAGGCCCAGGCGGTGTTCCTGGTCGGCCTGCCAGGCCCCGCCGCCGAGCTGGGCCTGGGCGAGGCGCTGGCCTCGGCGCGGCTGAAGCTGCTGGCCGCGCTGCCCCAGGGCTGGCAGGACGATGCGCAGCGGGTCGGCGCGCGCTTCCATCTGGACCCGGTGGACTGGTACCGCGCATCGCCGGCGGCCCAGCATCTGGCCGCGATCGCCGGCGCGGTCTGGCAGGCGCGCCGGCTCTGGATGCGCTACGACAGCTGGAAGGGCGTGGTGGAGCGCGAGCTGGAGCCGCTGGGCCTGGTGCTGAAGGCCGGCGCCTGGTATCTGGTGGCGCGCGCCGTCGGTGCCGAGGAGCCACGCATCTACGCGCTGCAGAGCATGCTGGCGCTGCAGCCGCTGGACGGCGGCTTCGAGCGGCCGCGCGAGTTCGACCTGGCCGCCTGGTGGCGCCTGGCCACCGCGCGCTTCGAGGCCGGGCTGCAGCGCGGCCGGGCCGAGCTGGCGCTGACGCCGCGCGGCCTGAAGCTGATGGCCCATCTGGGCCGCGCGGCCGACGCGGCGGCGCGCGCCAGCCAGCGGCCCGACGCCGAGCGAGCCGGCTGGCTGCGGGTCGAGATCCCGATCGAGAGCATCGAGCATGCGGCCGGCCAGCTGCTGCGCCTGGAGGCCGAGACCGAGGTGCTGGCACCGCCGGCGCTGCGCGAGGCGGTCGCGGCGCTGCTGCGGCGCGCGGCCGCGCTGTACCGGAGCGGCCCGAGTCCTACGCCATAGGGATGGCAAGCCGGCGGCCCCGCGGCTCCAATGGCGCGCCATCAGGAGGGTCAAGCCATGCCATGCCGCCGCCAAGCCGCGATCCGTCGCCTCGCCCTGCTCTGCTCCCCGCTGCTGCTCGGGCTGGGCGCCTGCGTCAGCCCGCCGCCAGCGCATGACGCGCAGGCGCCGCAGGGCGAGCTGGCCTCCTGCGCCGCGATGCTGGCGCGCGGCTTCCGGCCGCTGGCGCTGGAGCGCGACGAGCGCTTCCTCGGCAAGGTGGCCGAGGACGTGGCGCGCTGCCGCGGCGGCGACAAGGCGGTGGCGCAGCGCGGCGCGCCGTACGTCGACTGGGCCAACTACTGGGCCACCGGCGACGCCAGCAGCCTCGCGCCCGGCACCGAGCGCATCGGCCTGCACCTGTCGCGCAACGGCCGCGGCATCGACGGCGCGCTGCTGGACCTCGAGTACCAGCGCATGGAGCTGATCAAGTTCAACCTGTTCGACAACACCGGCACCTTCCCCGCCTACACCCTGGGCCGAGACGGCCCCGAGGGGCGCCGCATCGACGGCCCGGCGCTGAAGACCTGGCCCGAGATGCGCCTGCCGGCGGCCGCGCCGGACTTCGCCGCGGTGGGCGGCGCCGGCGAGCAGCTGTGCCGCGGCGCGCTGATCCGCGCCCGCACCCTGACCGGCATCTGCAACGACATCCGCAACCCGCTGATGGGCGCGATCGGCACGCCCTTCGCGCGCAATGTCGAGTTCGAATCGACCTTCCCCGACCTCGGCCTGGACGAGCTGGCGCGCAACCGCCATGGCGGCCGGCTGGCTCTGCTGCAGCCCGACCCGCAGCTGATCAGCCGCAAGCTCTTCACCCGCGCGCAGAGCCGGCCCGAGCTGTGCCGCGAGGGTCAGGGCTTGCCCGGCCACAGCGTCGAGGCGCAATGCGACTACAAGAAAGCGCCCTTCTTCAATGTGCTGGCGGCCTTCTGGATCCAGTTCATGACGCATGACTGGTTCTCGCACCTGGACGAGGGCCGCAATGCACCAGGCCTGATGCCGGTGGGCTGCGCCGACCCGGCCAGCGGCTGCCGCCCCGCCGACCGCATCGACCCGGCGCTGATGGCCGAGACCGACACACCGCCCCAGTTCATGACCCGGGCCGGCCAGCAGCGCCTGGCGCGCGCGCCGCGCACCACGCGCAACCATGTAACCGCCTGGTGGGATGCCTCGCAGATCTACGGCCATGACGAGCGCTCGCGCCGGCGCGTCAAGCGCGACCCGGCCGATCCGGCCCGGCTGCTGATGCCGGTCGAGCGCGGCGAGGCCCAGGGTTATCTGCCGCTGTTCGCCGCCGGCGATCCGATCGCGCCGCAATGGGCCGGCCAGGAGGCCACGGCCTTCCCGGACAACTGGAGCATCGGCATGAGCTTCTACCACCATGTGTTCGCGCGCGAGCACAACGCCTTCGTCGCGGCCTTCCGCGCGCAGGCGGCGGCCACGCCCGAGGCCGACTCGGGCCTGCGCGATCCGGCCCGGCCCGAGGCGCCGATCCGCTACCGCGAGGTATCGGCCGACGAGCTGTTCGAGATGGCGCGCCTGGTGGTGGCGGCCGAGATCGCCAAGATCCACACCATCGAATGGACGCCGCAGCTGCTCTACGGCGAGCCGCTGTTCCTGGGCATGAATGCCAACTGGGGCGGCCTGTTCGCGAACCAGCCGCTGGTGGCCGCGGCGCTGGAGAAGATCGTCGTCAACAGCTTCGGCAAGAGCGATGACGCCAAGCGCGCCACCCAGTGGTACTCGGCGCTGGCCTCCGGGCCCGGCATCCTCGGCCTGGGCAACCGGGTCTATGGCGACGACCCGGTCTACGCAAGACCCGACCCCGGCAAGACCGATCGCTGGAGCCTCGCCAACCCCGAGCATGTGAACGGCGGCGTCAACCATTTCGGCTCGCCCTTCAACTTCCCGGAGGAGTTCGTCAGCGTCTACCGCCTGCATTCGCTGGTGCCGGACCTGATCGAGCTGCGCGACTGGCGTGCGCCGAACGCGATCAAGGCCAAGGTGCCGGTGCTCGACACCTTCCGCGCCAAGGCCGCGCCGGCGATGCGCGAGGCGGGCCTGGCCAACTGGGCGCTGGCGATGGGCCGCCAGCGCCTGGGCCTCTTGACCCTGCAGAACCAGCCGCAGTTCTTGCAGAACCTGGCGCTGGCGCGCGCGCCGGCCGGCATCGGCAAGATCGATGTGATGGCGCTGGACCTGATCCGCGACCGCGAGCGCGGCGTGCCGCGCTTCAACGAGTTCCGCCGCCAGTACGGCCTGCGCCAGATGACGAGCTTCGACGATTTCGTCGACCGCCGCCTGCCCGAGGGCTCGGCGGAGCGCGCCGAGCAGCAGCGCCTGGTGGGCCTGCTGCGCGAGGTCTACGGCCAGCACCGCTGCGACGCCAGCAAGCCGATCACCCGCGCCCAGCGCAATCCGGACGGCACGCCGATCAACGACTGCCTGGGCCGCCTCGACGGCAGCCTGGTCGACAACGTCGAGGACATCGATACCGTGGTCGGCTGGCTCTCCGAGTTCGCGCATCCGCATGGCTTCGCGATCTCGGAGACGCAGTTCCAGGTCTTCATCCTGAACGCCTCGCGGCGCCTGTTCAGCGACCGCTTCTTCACCTCCAGCTTCAGGCCCGAGTTCTACGGCCATCTGGGCGTGCGCTGGGTCAACGACAACGGCCCCGAGGGCAAGAAGATGGAGCGCGGCGAGCCCAACGGTCATGCGATGGAGGTCTCGCCGCTCAAGCGCGTGCTGCAGCGCGTCGTGCCCGAGCTGGCGCCGGAGCTGGACAAGGTCGTCAACGCCTTCGACCCCTGGGCGCGCGAGCGCGGGCGCTTTTATTCGCTGGAATGGGCACCGCGGCCGGACGCAGCGGACGACCCGGCCTTCAGAAGCCCCTGATCAATCGCTCCAGTCGCCGGCCTGGATCGCCGCGACGATCGCGCGGCCGGTCTCGATCAGGGCCGGTGCGAACTCCTCGTGCAGCAGCCGGCCCTGCAGCCGCGAGGCGGCGCCGCCCACCGTCAGCGCCAGCGGCTCGCGGCCATCGCCCAGGTCGATGCCGACGCCGATCGCCGCGATCTCGCTCTCCCATTCGGCCTCCGAGCTGACATAGGCGCGCGCCGCCATCTCGATCTCGGCCCGCGCCAGCGCCACGCGGCGCTGCGGCCAGCGCGCGGCGTCCTCGGCCCGCAGCCGCGCGGCGATCAGCTCGCGCATCCCCGGGGTCGAGGCGCACCAAAGCGCGCGGCCCATCGCGGTCTCGGCCAGCGGCAGCCGCGTGCCCACGTCCAGGCCCAGGATCAGCCGCGCGGTGCTGCGGCAATGCGCGACATAGACCATCGCCCCCTCGTGCCGAACGCCCAGCGAGATCGCCGACTGGGTGCGCTCCGCCAGCGTCTCCATCCAGGGCCGCGCGATGCGGCCGATCTCGAAGTTGGTCAGCACCGAGAAGCCCAGCGCCAGCACCGCCGGCGCCAGCGCATATTCGCCGCGCTCCGGCCGGTGCCGCAGATAGCCGAGGCTGACCAGGGTGAAGGCCAGGCGCGACACCGTGGCCTGCGGCAGGCCGCTGCGGCGCGCCAGCTCCTGATGCGCCAGCCAGCGGTCCTGCGCGCCGAAGCAGCGCAGCAGCGCCAGGCCGCGCGCCAGCGCGCCGACGAAGCGCCGGTCCTGCTGCGGCGCCAGCGCCGCGTCCGCGCTCGCCTGCGCACGCCGCCGGCCCATCAGCGAGCTCTCGATGTTTTCCGCATATCGGAATAATCGCGACAATCCTGCCGCCGGCCCATGCTCGCAATCCCTGATCCGCATTTACAGAAGCCATCACGACTGCGTAGACTGGATTCAACCCGGCCCGGCTTCAATTCCGATCTGCGGAAAACGAGCCAGAGGCCATACAGGAGACAAGGCGGACCGATCCATGTCCGATGCTGCCCATTTCAAGCATTGGCCCCCGGGCCTGCCGCGGCACCTGAGCCTGCCGCGGGTGCACCTGTTCCACAACATCGAGGTCTCGGCCGCCCGCTATCCGGACAAGGCCTGCACCCTGTTCTACGGCCGGGCCCTGTCCTATGCCGAGTTCCGGCGCGAGGCCGAGGCCCTGGCCGGCTGGCTGCAGCGCTCGCGCGGCCTGCAGCGCGGCGAGCGGGTGCTGCTGTTCATGCAGAACAGCCCGCAATGGCTGCTGGCCTATTACGCGATCCTGCGCGCCGATGCGGTCGTCGTGCCGGTCAATGCGATGAACCGCGGCGCCGAGCTGCGCCACTATGTCGAGGACAGCGGCGCGCGGCTGGCCATCGTCGCGCAGGACCTGCTGCCGGAGCTGGCGCCGCTGCTGGGCCAGGGCGCGCTGGAACATCTGTTGGTGGCCTGCTATCGCGACCACCTGGGTGAGCCGCCGCCGGACCTATCGGTGCCCGACTTCGTCGCCGCGCCGCGCCTGCCCGCGCTGCCGCCGCATTGCAGCGCCTGGGACCAGGCGCTGGCCGCCGGCCAGGCGCCGGGGCCGATGCAAGCCGGACCCGAGGACCTGGCGGTGATGCCCTACACCTCGGGCACGACCGGCCGGCCCAAGGGCTGCATGCACACCCATGCCAGCGTGATGAGCACCCTGGTCGGCGGCATCTGCTGGTTCGGCCGCACGCAGGACGCGGTCTACCTCGCGGCCCTGCCCTTCTTCCATGTCACCGGCATGTCCGGCAGCATGAACGGCCCGCTCTACATCGGCGCGACCATCGTGATCCTGCCGCGCTGGGACCGCGAGCTCGCGGCGCGCCTGATCGCGCGGCACCGCGTCACCGTCTGGCAGAGCATCTCGACCATGATGATCGACTTCCTGGCCAACCCGCGGCTGGCCGCGCATGACCTGTCCAGCCTGGCGATCGTGCGCGGCGGCGGCGCGGCGATGCCGGCGGCGGTCTGCGCCCGGCTGAAGGCGCTGACCGGGCTGGACTATGTCGAGGGCTACGGCATGAGCGAGGCGATGGCCGCGACCCATATCAACCCGGTGCACCGCCCGAAGGCGCAATGCCTGGGCATGCCGGTGTTCGACGTCGAGGCCCGCATCGTCGACCCCGCCACCCTGGCCGAGCTGCCGCCGGGCGAGGCCGGCGAGATCCTGGTGCATGGCCCGCAGCTGATGCAGGGCTACTGGCGCGCGCCCGAGGCCACGGCCGAGGCCTTCGTCGAGCTGGACGGCAAGCGCTTCCTGCGCACCGGCGACATGGCGCGGGTCGACGAGGACGGCTATTTCTTCATGACCGACCGGCTCAAGCGCATGATCAATGCCTCCGGCTACAAGGTCTGGCCGGCCGAGGTGGAGGCGCTGATGTACCACCATCCGGCGGTGCTGGAGGCCTGCGTGATCGGTGTGCCCGACGCGCGGCGCGGCGAGACGGTCAAGGCCCTGGTGGTGCTGAAACCCGGCGCGGCGCCGTTGGACGAGGCCGCGCTGATCGCCTGGTGCCACGCGCATATGGCCGCCTACAAGAGCCCGCGCCAGATCGAGTTCGTCGCCGGCCTGCCCAAGTCCGGCAGCGGCAAGGTGATGTGGCGCGAACTGCAGGACGCCGCACGAGACAACAGCCACCCGGGAGACAAGCCATGACCCCAACCCGCCCCGGCCGTCGCGGCCTGCTTCTGCTGCTGGCCGCGTCCGCGGCGCTGTGTTCGGCCCTGCCGGCGCAAGCGCAGCAGCCCTTCCCGAGCAAACCGATCACCCTGATCGTGCCCTGGCCGGCCGGCGGCTCGACCGACCGGCATCTGCGCGCCCTCTCCGAGATCGCGGCCAAGCATCTGGGCCAGCCCATCATCGTCGAGAACAAGCCGGGCGGCGGCGGCACCCTGGGCCCGGGCGCGATGGCGCTGACCGCCAAGCCCGACGGCTACACGATCGCGCAGTACCCGCTGGGCATGCTGCGCATCCCGCATATGCAGAAGACGCCCTGGCATCCGCTGAACGACTTCACATTCATCATCGGCGTCTCCGGCTACACCTTCGGCTTCACGGTGCGCGCCGACTCGCCCTACAAGAGCTTCAACGACTACATCGAGGCCGCGCGCAAGACCCCGGGCCAGCTCAACTACGGCTCCACCGGCACCGGCTCCAGCCCGCATCTGCTGCTGGAGGAACTTGCCGGCCATGCCAAGGTGCAGCTAACCCATGTGCCCTTCAAGGGCAATGCCGACCTGCAGCAGGCGCTGCTGGGCGGCCATGTGATGGCGCAGAGCGATGCCAGCGGCTGGGACAAGTTCGTCGACGGCGGGCAGATGCGCCTGCTGGTCACCTTCGGCGAGCAGCGCACCAAGCGCTGGCCCCAGGTGCCGACCGCGAAGGAGCTGGGCTACGGCGTGGTCTCCACCTCGCCCTACGGCCTGGTCGGCCCCAAGGGCATGGACCCGGCGCTGGTGACGGCCCTGCACGACGCCTTCAAGAAGGCGATGGACGATCCCAAGCATCTGGAGCTGCTGGACCAGCTGAACCAGTCGCCCTGGTACAAGAACGGCGCCGACTACCGCGCCTGGGCGGTCGAGACCTATGCCAAGGACAAGGCCCTGATCGAGCGCCTGGGCCTCGCGGCAAAGTAAGAAAGGGCGGATCGGCATGGCAGAGGACGACGCGGGCTTCCAGCAGATCGCCGAGCGCGTACGCGCCCATGCGGCGGCGCGGCCGCAGGCGCCGGCCCTGCGCGGCGATGTAGATAGCGAGACGCTCAGCTATGCGCAGCTCGACGCGCTGATGGACCGCATCGCCGCGGCCCTGCAGCGCGAGGGCCTGCGCCCGGGCGACGCCGTCGCGCTGGCCGGCGCGGCCACGCCGCGGCAGGCCGCGCTGTTCCTCGGCGCGCTGCGTGCCGGCCTCGCCGTCGCGCCGCTGGCCACCTCGGTCACGCCCGTGGTGTTCGCCGGCATGCTGGGCGATGCGCAGGCGCGCTGGCTGTTCGTCGACGACGGCGCCGCGGCGCTGGCGCCGCCGGGCCTGCGGACGGTCCACATCGAGCGCGAGCTGGAGGCCTGGCTGGCGCCGCCGGGCCACCGGCCCGCGCCGGTGGCGCTGGCGCCCGAGGCGCCGTTCAACATCATCTATTCCTCCGGCACCACCGGCCTGCCCAAGGGCATCGTGCAGTCGCACGGCATGCGCTGGGCCCATGTGCAGCGCGGCGCCCGCTACGGTTATGGGCCGGACTCGCGCACCCTGCTGGCCACGCCGCTGTACTCGAACACCACCCTGGTCGTCTTCATGCCCAGCATCGCCTATGGCGGCTGCGTCAGCCTGATGGCCAGGTTCGAGGCCGGGGCCTACCTCGCGCGCGCCGTGGCCGAGCGCATCAGCCACACGATGCTGGTGCCGGTGCAGTACCAGCGCCTGATGGACCATTCGGACTTCGGGCGGCATGATCTCTCGGCCTTCCGGCTCAAGTTCTGCACCAGTGCGCCCTTCTCCGCGGCGCTGAAGGGCCAGGTCTTGCGCCGCTGGCCCGGCGGGCTGATCGAGTTC
Source organism: Roseateles sp. DAIF2 (assembly GCF_015624425.1). Taxonomy (NCBI): domain Bacteria; kingdom Pseudomonadati; phylum Pseudomonadota; class Betaproteobacteria; order Burkholderiales; family Sphaerotilaceae; genus Roseateles; species Roseateles sp. DAIF2. Next base: position 4,590,232 of record NZ_CP049919.1, read on the forward strand.
TACGGCATGACCGAGGGCGGCGGCACCTGCATCCTGGAGGCGCATGAGCATCCCGACAAGCTGCACACCGTCGGCCGGCCGCAGCCCGGCCATGACATCCGGCTGATCGACGCCGAGGGCCGGGAGCTGCCCGCAGGAGAAGCCGGCGAGGTGGTCGGCCATTCGCCGGCGATGATGAACGGCTACCACGGCCGGCCCGAGCTGACCCGCGAGGCCGAGTGGTACGCGCCGGACGGCAAGCGCTTCATCCGCACCGGCGACATCGGCCGCTTCGACGCCGAGGGCTTCCTGACCCTGATCGACCGCAAGAAGGACATGATCATCTCGGGCGGCTTCAACATCTACCCGAGCGACCTGGAGGCCGCGCTGCGCGATCACCCGGCCGTCGCCGAGGCGGCGGTGATCGGCGTGCCGAGCGCCTGGGGCGAGAGCCCGGTGGCCTATGTGGTGGCACGCACCGGCGCGCCGACGGCGGCGCAGCTGCGCGACTGGCTGAACGCGCGCGTCGGCAAGACCCAGCGCCTGCTCGAGCTGCGCTATCTGGACGAGCTGCCGCGCAGCGCGATCGGCAAGGTGCTCAAGCGCGAGCTGCGCGAACGCCACGAGCAAGAGACCCAGCAGGAGAACGCCCGATGAGCATGCCCACCCGCCGCGAGTTCACCGCCGCCGCCGTCCTCGGCGCGCTGGCCCTGCCCGCCGCTCGGGCCCAGGCTCCCTGGCCCGCCAGGCCGGTCAAGCTGATCGTGCCCTACCCGCCCGGCGGCTTCACCGACGTCACCGCGCGCCTGGTCGCGCAGAAGCTGCAGGAGCGCCTGGGCCAGCCGGTGCTGGTCGACAACAAGCCCGGCGCCAACAGCATCATCGGCGTCGACCTGATGGCCAAGGCCCCGGCCGACGGCTACACGATGGCGGTCGTGATCGCCGCCTATGCGGCCAACACCACGCTCTACCCCAAGCTGCCCTATGACCCGGCCAAGGACATCGCGCCGGTCGCGCTGATCGGCCTGTCGCCGCTGGTCGCCGCGGTCCACAACGACGCGCCCTTCAAGACCGCGGCCGAACTGATCGCCTATGCCAGGCGCCATCCCGGCAAGATCAGCTTCGGCTCCAGCGGCAATGGCTCGGCCGCGCATCTCAGCACCGAGCTGCTGAAGGCGCTGACCGGCAGCTATATGGTCCACATCCCCTACCGCGGCGCCGCGGCCGCGCTGACCGATCTGATGGGCGGCCAGATCCAGCTCTTCCTGGACGCCGCCTCCGGCCTGATCGCGCCGGGCCGCAGCGGCAAGGTGCGGCTGATCGGCGTCGCGGCCGACAAGCGCCTGGCCGCGCTGCCCGAGCTGCCGACCTTCATCGAGCAGGGCATCGCCGGCTTCACCGGCAGCACCTGGGCCGGCATCCTGGCTCCCGCCGGCACGCCGGCCGAGGCTATCCGCCGCGTCGCCGCCGAGGTCGATGCCCTCGTGCGCGGCGACGCCGACCTGCGCGCCCGCTTCGAGGCCATGGGCACGGTGCCGATCGGCGGCACGCCGGCCGAGTTCGGCGCCTTCATCGCGGCCGAGACGGCGAAGTGGGGGCAGGTGATCCGCACCGCAAAGGTCAAACCCGATTAGCAGGCCGTTGTGAAACGACTGCGGCGACCATGACTCGGTCGCCAGGCTCAAGCGCCTGCGCAAACGCCACCGGCGTCCCTTGACCGCGCCGTGGCGCCAACTGGCCCCGCCCGATGCCGGCGATGGCGCGCCGCACTGCTGCCTGCACCACGGCTGAGTCGCGGCCGGGTCGCTATAGTCGCGCCCTTCTTCCCCATTCATCCGCGCGATCTGCCATGAGCCTCGCCGACCTGCGGGCGGCGCTGAACGCCGAGCTCGCGGCCACGCCCGAGTATTACGACTTCAAGGTGCAGCGCGCCGAGCGCGACGGCGCGCTGTGGCGCGTCACGCTGGAGCCCGGCTATGTCTATGCCGAGGGCCAGCGGCCCGGCCTGGCCTCGGCCCAGGCCCTGCTGGACGACAGCCTGGACGGCGCCTCGGCCTGGTGGGGCGCGCCGGTCAAAGGCGGTGCCCATGTGCTGGCGGTGATCCCGGAGGACGACCAGCTGCTGCTGCAGAACGCCAGCACCGCGCCGCCGGGGCCGGAGCAGCTGATCCGCCTCTACCCGACCCGCTTCCTGAACGCGGTGGCCGATGCCTGGTGGGACAGCGCCTGGGCCGAGCGCGCGCTGGCCTGCCTGCCCGACCTGGGCCGGCCGCGGCCGCTCGATGCGGACGCGGCGCCGCGGCTCGATGGCTCGCCCTTTCGCTGGCTGCGGCCGGCGCAGCGCGCGGCGCTGGGCCTGGTGCGCCACAGCAGCGCCTTTCTCTGGGGGCCGCCCGGCACCGGCAAGACCACCACCCTGGGCGTGCTGCTGGCCGAATATCTGGAGCGCCGGCCCGAGGCCCGCGTGCTGCTGCTCTCCACCACCAACCAGGCGGTCGACCTGGCCACGCTGGCGGTCGACAAGGCGCTGGAGCGCGGCCGGCGCGAGCCGCTTCGCGCCGCGGTGCAGCGACTGGGCACGCGCTTCGATGCCGCGGCCTATGCCGGCCGCGAGCACCTGATCCCCTGCGGCGACGGCGAGCTGATCGCGCGCCTGGCGCGCGCCGAGGCCGCCCGACCCGGCACGCGCGACGCCGGCGCGCTGAAGGTCTGGGCGGACCGCGTCGCCGGGCTGCGCGAGGAGCTGCGCGCCAGCTCGCTGCAGGTGCTGCGCCGCTGCCGTCTCGCCAGCATGACCACCACCCGCGCCGCCTTCACCCTGAAGACCCTGCGCGAGCTGGCACCCGGCGGCGTGGACGGCGCGGAGCCGCCCTTCGACCTGCTGGTGTTCGACGAGGCCAGCCAGGTCAGCCTGGCCCATGCGCTGGCGCTGATGCCGCTGGGCCGCGCGCGTCTGTTTGCCGGCGACCCGCAACAGTTGTCGCCGGTGCTGCGCAGCAGCGAGCCGGCCGCGCGGCGCTGGCTGGGCCGCTCGGCCTTTGCCGAGATGCCGCGCCGGGGCGAGGCGGTGACCCTGCTGGACGAGCAGTCGCGCATGGCCGCGCCGATCGGCGAGCTGGTCAGCGATCTGTTCTACGAGGGCGCGCTGCGCGTCGCGGCCGACGCGCGGGACTCGGCCGGCTGGCTGGCCGCGCGCCGGCGCGCCTTCGGCGAGATCCCGGCCGAGGTGCATCTGCAGGTGCAGCGGGTCGCCAGCGACGGCGCCTGGTCGGCCGCCGAGCGCGGGCCGGTGCGGCGCGAGTCGGCCGAGGCGATCGCCCGCACCGTGGCCGCCGCGCTGGCCGGCGGCGACTGGCAGCCGCGCGAGCTGATCGTGCTGACGCCGTTTCGCGCCCAGCGCGCGCTGATCCGCCAGCGCCTGCGCGCCCATGGCGTCGACGAGGCGGTCAAGGTCAGCACCGTGCACCGCGCCCAGGGCAGCGAGGCGCCGGTGCTGCTGTTCGATCCGGCCGACGGCGCCCAGCCCTTTTTGCAGACCGAGGAGGCGCGGCGCCTGATCAATGTGGCGCTGAGCCGCGCCCAGGCCAAGCTGATCGTCTACCTCTCGGCCGCCGATGCGGCCAACCCGCTGCTCGCGCCGATCGTGCAGCGCCTGCGCCTGGCCGGCGATGCGCGAGCGGCCACGCCGCTGCTGGAGTTGGCGTGCGCGCCGGACTTCCCGGCCAATGCGCTGGGCCGGCGCGTCAGCGCCGGGCGCCACACCGGCGAGGTCAGCCGGCTCAGCCCGGACGGCAGCCAGTTCTGGCTGATCAACGAGCGCAGCGGCGCGACCCAGCTGTTCGACACCGCCTTCTGGCGCGAGCGGGCGCGCCAGCCGGCGGGCTCATAGCCCGGCCACGCGAGCGATCGCGGCATTGGCCAGGCGGTAGCGCACCCATTCGCGCTGCGGCGCGGCGCCAAGGCTTTCGTAGAAGCGGATCGCCGGCTCGTTCCAGTCCAGCACGCTCCACTCGAAACGGCCGCAGCCCGAGGCCTCGGCGATGCCGGCCAGATGAGCCAGCAGCGCGCGGCCCAGGCCGCTGCCGCGCTGCTCGGGCGAGACATACAAGTCCTCCAGATACAGCCCGCGCCGGCCCTGCCAGGTGGAATAGCTGAAGAAGTAGACCGCGAAGCCCGCGGGCCGGCCGTCGACCGCGCCGATTACGGCGCGCGCCGGCGAATCGGGCGCGAACAGGCTCAGCGCCAGGGCCTGGGCATCCGCCTCGACCAGGTGTTCGGCGCGCTCGTAGGCGGCCAGCTCGCGGATGAAGCGGTGGATCAGCGGGGCGTCGTCGCGCCCGGCGGCGCGGATGGCAATCTGGGACATGGTGTGCTGCAGGAACAACTGGAACGGCCGGCATGCTAGCCGCGCCCCGCGCTTGCAGGAAGTGCATTGTTTTCAGCGCCGGATGCACAATCTTCAGCATCATGGATCTGCGCCGTCTCGACCTGAACCTGCTGCTGCTGTTCGACACCCTGTACCGCGAGCGCTCGGTGACCGCCGCGGCCGGCATGCTGGCGCTCAGCCCCTCCGCGGTCAGCCATGCGCTGGCGCGCCTGCGGCAGGCCCTGGGCGACGAGCTGTTCCTGCGCAGCGGCGCGAGCATGCTGCCGACCGCGATGGCCGAGCGGATCGCGCCGGGCATCCGCCAGGCGCTGGGCCTGCTGGGCGACACCCTGAGCGGCCCGGGCCGCTTCGAGCCGGCCAGCAGCGAGCGCCGCTTCGTGTTCGCCGCCACCGACTACACCGCCCTGGTGCTGCTGCCGCGCCTGGGCGCCCATCTGGCCGAGGTGGCGCCCAACATCCAGCTGCAAGTCGTGCAGGCCAGCCAGAAGGTGCCGGTGCGCGAGCTGGCGGCCGGCGAGATCGATTTCGCGCTGGGCTATACCGAGGCCGAACCCCATGCCGGCGGCGACGGCATCCGCGAGCTGGACTGGTTCAGCGACCGCTATGTGGTGATCGGCGCCCGGGCCCATGCGGCGGCCCGCGGCCGGCTGAGCCTGAAGAAATACCTGGAGGCGCGCCATGTGGTGGTCTCGCCCTGGGGCCAGCCCCGCGGCGCGATCGACCATCAGCTGGAACAGCTGGGGCATCGCCGCCGGGTCGCGATGCATGTGCCCTCGGTGCTGGCCGCGCCCTTCATCGTCGCCAGCACCGAGCTGCTGATGACCGTGCCGCGGCTCGCCGCCGAGCTGATCGCGCAGATCGCGCCGCTGGTCCTCTACCCCGCCCCGTTCGCGGCCAGCGACTACACCCTGAAGGCCTATTTCCACGCCGGCCGCGCCGGCGACCCGGCGCAGCGCTGGATGGCCGAGACCATCGTCCGGCTGATGGCGCCGCAGCGGCGCTGAGCGCTCAGTGTGGGAAGGCCAGGCGCTTTTCCAGCAACTTCTGCAGCTGCTCGAAGGCCAGGCTCAGCGCCCAATAGACCAGGGCCGCGGCGAGGTAGAGCGGAAAGGGCTGGAAGGTGGTGGAGATCAGTTCCTTGGTCGCCAGCATCAGCTCGGTGACCGCGATCACCGAGACCAGCGAGGTGTCCTTGATCAGGCTGATCAGGCTGTTGCTGAGGCTGGGCACGGCCGAGCGCAGGGCCTGCGGCGCGATGATGTGGCCCAGGGTCTGCACCCGCGTCATGCCCAGGCTCTTGCCCGCCATCCACTGGCCGTCGCCGATGCCGGCCACCGCGCCGCGCAGGCTCTCCGACAGATAGGCCGCAACGTTCAGGGTCAGCGCCAGGATGCCGGCGGTGATCGGCGCGAACTCGATGCCGATGCTGGGCAGGCCGTAGTAGATGATGAACACCTGCACCAGCAGCGGCGTGCCGCGGAAGGCGCTGACATAGACGGCCGCGGCCTGGGCAAGACCCGGCACCGCCAGCACGCGCAGCAGCGCGATGAAGGCGCCCAGCGCCAGCCCCAGCACCATGGCCGAGACCGCGAACAGCAAGGTCAGACCGGTGGCCTTCAGCATCACCGGCGCGGCCAGCTCGAACAGCGATTGCAGATCCATCGCGCAGATCCCCTGTGGTGGAGAGGACTTCTCGGTCCCGAAACGACACCGCCCCCGGGCGGGGGCGGTCTGATGTTAGGGCCGTATTCTTGGCCCCTGGGGCAGGAGTTTACTTACTGCGCCACCGGCGGCTTGCTGACGTCGCGGCCGAACCACTTGGCGGAGATCTTGGCGAAGCTGCCGTCGGCCTTCATGTCGGCCAGGGCCTTGTCGATCGCGGCCTTGAACTTCGGGTTGTCCTTGCGGAAGGGGATCGCGTTGCTGGTCGCCTGGCCCAGCGGCGCGCCGGCCTTGACCGGCAGCTTGGTCTTGGCGGCCAGGTAGGGGATCAGCAGGCTGTCGTTCAGCGCCGCGTCGATGCGGCCGCTGGCCAGGTCCTGCAGGTATTCGGTCGCGCCCGGGTAGACCTTGACATCGACGCCGGCGATCGAGCGCGCCAGCTCGGCATAGTTGCTGCCCTGGCCCACGCCGACCTTCTTGCCCTTCAGGTCCTCGGGCGTCTTCAGCGCGCGGGTCTCGTTGGCGCGCACCACCAGCTGCGGGCTGGACACCACATAGGGATCGCTGAAGTCGAAGGTCTGGCGCCGCACCTCGGTGGCCGCGACCTGGTTGACGATGATGTCGTACTTGCCGGCCTGCAGGCCGGCCAGGATGCCGCTCCACTCGGTGGTGGTGAACTCGGGCTTCAGGCCCAGCTTGGCGGCGATGCCCTCGGCGATCTCGACATCGAAGCCGGTCAGCTTGCCGTCCTCGCGGTAGTTGAAGGGCGGGTAGGTGCCCTCCACCGCGATGCGCAGGCTGCCGCGCTGCTTGGCCTCGTCGAGCAGGTCGGCCGCGCTGGCGACCAGGGAACTGCCGGCCAGCAGCGCCAGCAGGGCCAGGGTGGAGAGCTTGTTGTTGCGCATGGCGTGATCGATGGGAAGTGAGTGGAATCGCACCGATGCTACCCACTTCGCGAAGACCCTGCGCGGCGCGGCCCTCCCCGGCCGCGCCGCGGGGCCTGCGTCAGCGCCGGGCTGAGCGCCGCGCGCGCCAGCCCAGCAGGCCCAGGCCCGCCAGCATCAGCGCCACCGAGGCCGGCTCCGGCACCGGCGCGGTCGGGTTCAGCACGATCAGGCGCGAGTTGGGCGTGCCGCTGTCCTCGGCCACCAGATAGATCACGCCCTTCTCGTCGATCGTCACGCCCTCGATCGCCTGATTGGTGACGCCCGAGAGGTCGAAGCTCGACAGGGTGTTGCCGCGGCGGTCGATCTCGACCAGGCGGCGCGAGTCCAGGCTCAGCACCAGCAGATGGTCGGCCGCCGCGCCGCCGGCCAGCGCGTCGACGCCGGCCAGGGTCGCCACGTCCGACAGGCTGGCCAGGCCCAGCTTGGCATCGGCATCGAACAGCGGCAGCATGCTCGAGATGCCGCCGCCGGCCGCGAAGCTCAGGCCGCCGGCCAGCAGGGCCTGCGGGTTGTCCTGCTTCACGGTGACGAAGCTGCCGCCGTTACGCGGGTCGTAGGCGATGCCTTCGGTGCCCAGATTGCCGGCATTGCCGCCGAAGGACACGGAGGGCGCGTTGGCCAGGTTGACGCTGCCGCCGGCCGTGTAGCCGAAGCGATAGGCATCCTGCAGGCGCTCCTCGACCACCACCAGCTGGCCGTTGCCCAGATAGGCCAGGCCCTCGGCGTCATGGTTCTTGCTCGCCTCGGGCCAGCCCGAGAAACGCATCGTCGACAGGGTCTTGCCGCTCAGCGACAGCTCCACCACGCCCAGGCCCTCGTCGCCGACGACGAACAGGCTGCCGCGGTCACGCGCATAGGTCACGGCCGAGGCCTCCAGGCCCAGGCCGCCCAGCGCGTCGATCGCATGGTTGGCGCCGACCTTGTAGTTGGCCAGGTTCAGCGAGGCGGCCGGCGCGGCCGCGGCCTGGCCGCCGGCCAGCAACAGCATCGAGGCGGCGGCCAGCGCCGCCAGCAGGTTCAGCTTGCTTTTCATGAGTTGAAGCCTCCCGTTCAGCGCGCGGCACGGCCGCGACGGCGCGCCACACCCGCCACCACGGCCAGGCCGGCGGCCAGCAGCGCATAGCTGGAGGGTTCCGGCACCGGGGCCAGCGCGAAATGGCCGGGGTTGCCGATGCCGCCATTGGCGGCCAGCTTGGAGCCATAGGCATCGCCGGCGCTGGCCAGCACCCAGCTGGTCGGCGTGGTCTGGTTCAGGCCGGCCAGGCTCAGCGGGTTGCCGCTGGCGGTGTCGGCGCGCACCGTGCCGCGGCTCTGGTCGCCATAGCTCAGGCGGTCGGCCAGCTGGCCGCCGGCGTCGAACAGATTGATCTCGTCCTGGCGACCCAGGTTGGTCTTGTTGCCGCCGATGATCTTGACGCCGGCGCCCAGGCCCCAGGCGGCGCGGAACTCCTCGGCATCGTCCTCGGTCAGGATCACCGACTCGCCCGCCTTCACCAGGCCGAAGGCCGACAGGCTCACCGTGCCGGCCAGGCGCGAGTCGTCGTCGAAGGACCAGCCGGCGAAGCTGACGGCGCTCTGGCCCAGGTTGGTGAACTCGATGAATTCCGAGGTGTTGTACAGCCACTCGGTGATCTGGACCTGTGCCTGCGCGCCGGCGGCGCACAGGGCCAGCGCGGCCGTGCTCAGCGCGCGGCGGGCAATGCTCGTGTTCTTCTGCATGGGGAGGACTCCTCGTCGATGGGTCGTCGGCCCGGGGATTCGGGGCCGGATCGGGACGAGAAGGTAGGCAGGGCGCGTGACAGCGGGGAGACGAGAGCGTGACGGCCGCGTGACTCCCCCTCAAGTCAGGGATCTCGCGGCAAGGATCTCAGGTGCCGCTCCAGCCCTGCAGCAGCTGCGCCGCCACCGCCACCGCGATCACCGCGGGCTGCTTGCCGGCGATGCCCGGCACGCCGATCGGGCAGGTGACGGCCGCCAGCTCCTCGGCGGTGAAGCCCCGGGCCTCCAGGCGGTGCCGGAAGGTGGCCCATTTGCTCTTGCTGCCGATCAGGCCGATGAAGGGCAGATCGCCGCGTTCGCGCCGGCGCTGCAGGCAGGCGGCGACGATGTCCAGGTCCTCGGCATGGCTGAAGCTCATGACCAGCACCCGCGATCCCGGGGTCAGGTCTTGCACCGCGGCCTGCACCGGGTCGGAATGCTCGGCGCGCGTGTTTTCCGGCAGCGCCGCGGGGAATATCTCGTCGCGGCTGTCGATCCAGAACACCTCGGCCGGCAGCTCGCCCAGCAGCCGCATCAGGGCCCGGCCCACATGGCCGCCGCCGAACAGGGCCACCGGCAGGCGCGGCTCGGCATCGGCCAGGCGCGCCTTCAGCGCCGGGATGTCGGCCGCCCCCAGCAGCTCGAAGCCCAGCTCCACCACGCCGCCGCAGCATTGGCCCAGGCTCGGCCCGAGGGCGAAGCGCCGCCGGGCCTCGGCCACCCGGCCCGCGGCCAGGATGGCGCGCGCCTGCGCGATCGCTTCGAACTCCAGATGCCCGCCGCCGATCGTCGCGACCAGGGCCTCTCGCCCCACCGCCATCCAGGCCCCGACCTCGCGCGGCCCGCTGCCCTGCACCGACTCGACCCGCACCAGCACCGCCGGCTCGACGGCCAGCAGCAAGGCGAGTTCCTGCCAGGGCCTCATGGCATCAGCTGCCGCGGTAGGTGGAATAGCTCCAGGGCGAAGCCAGCAGCGGCACGTGGTAATGCGCCGCGGTGTCGGCGATGCCGAAGTCCAGCGGCACCTCGTCCAGGAAGGCCGGCTCGGGCAGCTGCACGCCGCGCCCCTTGAAATAGGCCGCGACGCCGAACACCAGGCGGTAGCGGCCGGCCTGCAGGGCATCGCCCTCCAGCAGCGGCGCGTCGGCGCGGCCGTCGGCATTCAGGCTCAGGCGCTTGATCGGCTGCGCGGCGCCGGTGGCGTCCAGCCGGTACAGCGCCACCGCCATGCCGGCGGCCGGGCTGCCATGCATGGTATCCAGCACATGGGTGGTCAGCTTGCCCATTGTTGCGAGTCCTTGTGATGATCCAGTTCTTCGGCAAAGTGTATACACTTCTGCGCACAGATTCATTTACTCTGCCGGCAGTTTCTCCTTCCCATGCAATGAGCGTCGACCAGGAATCAAGCACCACCGCCCGCATCGCCGCCTCGATCACGGCCGCGATCGTCGAGCGCCGGCTGATGCCCGGCACCAAGCTGGCCGAGCAGAAGCTGGCCGACATCTACAGCTGCTCGCGCACCCTGGTGCGCCAGGCGCTGAACCAGCTGAGCCGGGACCGGCTGGTGACCCTGCATCCGGCGCGCGGCGCCTTCGTGGCCGAGCCCAGCATCGAGGAGGCGCGCCAGGTCTTCGAGACCCGCCAGATGCTGGAGGCCGCGATGCTGACCCAGTTGGTGGAGCGCATCACCCCCGCCCAGATCAAGCAGCTGCGCGCGCACCTGAAGCAGGAGCGCGAGGCGGTGGCCCGCACCGATGTGCCGGGCCGCACAAGGCTGCTGGCCGATTTCCATGTGCTCTTGGCCCAGATGCTGGGCAACGAGGTGCTGGCCGAGATGCTGTCGGACCTGCTGTCGCGCAGTTCCCTGATCGCGCTGATGTACCAGAGCTCGCATTCGGCCGCGGAGTCGCAGGCCGAGCATGAATCAATAGTCGACGCGCTGGAGACCAAGGACCGCAAGGCGGTGCAGAAGCTGATGAGCGCGCACCTGGGCCATGTCGAGGCCAACCTGCGGCTGAATCCGCGCGTCAAGGATCTGAAAGAGGCTTTGAGCAGCTTATGAGTAGTAGCAGCAGCAATGTCCAGACCTCGCGCTACCCGCGCGACCTGATCGGCTACGGCGAGCATCCGCCGCATGCGCAATGGCCCGGCCAGGCGCGCATCGCGGTGCAGTTCGTGCTGAACTACGAGGAAGGCGGCGAGAACTCGGTGCTGCATGGCGATGCCGGGTCCGAGCAGTTCCTCTCCGAGATGTTCAACCCGGCCGCCTACCCGGCCCGGCACCTGAGCATGGAAGGGATCTACGAGTACGGCTCGCGGGTCGGCGTCTGGCGCCTCTTGAAGGAGTTCGAGAAGCGCGCGCTGCCGCTGACGGTGTTCGGCGTCTCGATGGCGCTGGAGCGGCATCCGGAGCTGACCCAGGCCTTCAAGGAGCTGAATCACGAGATCGCCTGCCATGGCTGGCGTTGGATCCATTACCAGAACCTCGATGCGGCCACCGAGCGCCTGCATATGGACCAGGGCATGGACATCATCCAGCGCCTGACCGGCGAGCGGGCCTCGGGCTGGTACACCGGCCGCGACAGCCCCAACACGCGCCGGCTCGTCGCCGACTACGGCGGCTTCGAATACGACAGCGACTACTACGGCGACGACCTGCCCTTCTGGCTGCAGGTCAAGAAGAGCGACGGCCAGCTGGCGCCGCACCTGGTCGTGCCCTATACGCTGGACTGCAACGACATGCGTTTCGCGCTGCCGCAGGGCTTCAGCCATGGCGACGAGTTTTATGAGTACCTGCGCGACAGCTTCGATGTGCTCTATGCCGAGGGCGATGAGGCGCCCAAGATGATGAGCATCGGCATGCATTGCCGGCTGCTGGGCCGGCCGGGGCGCCTGCGCGCGCTGCAGCGTTTCCTCGACCATATCGAGAAGCATGACCGCGTCTGGGTCTGCCGCCGCGTGGACATCGCGCGGCATTGGCGCGCCACCCATCCTTTCGACGCATCCAAGGCCTTCGTATGGGAATGATGACACTGGATCAACTGAACGCCGCCGGCCCGGCCGAGTTCGTCGCGCTGCTGGACGGTACCTACGAACATTCGCCCTGGATCGCCGAGCGCGCAGCCGCGAAGCGGCCTTATCTGACCCTGCCCCAGCTCAAGCATGCGCTGGCCGCTGTGGTGCGCGAGGCCTCGCTCGACGAGCAACTGGGCCTGATCCGCGCCCACCCCGAACTGGCCGGCAAGGCCATGGTGGCCAAGACCCTGACCGCCGAATCCACCAACGAGCAGAGCCAGGCCGGCCTGACCGCCTGCACGCCCGAGGAGTTCGCGCGCATCCAGCGGCTCAACGCCGACTACAAGGCCAAGTTCGGCTGGCCCTTCATCCTGGCGGTGCGCGGCCCGCGCGGCCAGGGCTTGGCCAAGGCCGAGATCATCGCCACCTTCGCGCGGCGCCTGGCCGGCCACCCGGACTTCGAGCGCGCGGAATGCCTGCGCAACATCCATCGCATCGCCGAGATCCGCCTCAATGACAAGTTCGGCATCGAGCCCACGCTCGGCAACCAGGTCTGGGACTGGGCCGAGCAGTTGGCCGTCCACTCCGACCCCGGCTTCAAGGAACAGGGCCAACTGACCGTCACCTACCTGACCGACGCGCACCGCGCCGTGGCCGCCCGGCTGCTGAGCTGGATGCGCGAGGACTGCGGCTTCGACGAGGTGACGATCGACGCGGTGGGCAATGTCGTCGGCATCTATCACGGCAGCGACCCAAGCGCCCCGCGCCTGCTGACCGGCAGTCATTACGACACCGTGCGCAATGCCGGCAAATACGACGGCCGGCTGGGCATCCTGGTGCCGATGCTCTGCGTGCGCGAGCTGCAGCGCGCCGGACAGCGCCTGCCCTATGGCCTGGAGGTGGTCGGCTTCGCCGAGGAGGAAGGTCAGCGCTACAAGGCGACCTTCCTCGGTTCCGGCGCGCTGATCGACCGCTTCAAGCCCGAATGGCTGGACCAGCAGGATGCCCAGGGCGTCAGCATGCGCGACGCGATGCTGGGCGCCGGCCTGCCGGCAACGATGGAGGCGATCCGGGCCCTGGTACGCGACCCGCAGCGCTATCGCGGCTTCGTCGAGTTGCATATCGAGCAGGGCCCGGTGCTCAACGAACTGGACCTGCCGCTGGGCATCGTCACCTCGATCAACGGCAGCGTGCGCTACCTCTGCGAGATCCAGGGCATGGCCTCGCATGCCGGCACCACACCGATGGACCGGCGCCGCGATGCGGCCGCCGCGGTGGCGGAGCTGATCCTTTATGTGGAGAGGCGCGCCTCTGCCGTGCCCGATGTGGTCGGCACCGTCGGCATGCTGGAAGTGCCGGCCGGCTCGATCAATGTCGTGCCCGGCCGCTGCAAGTTCAGCCTGGACCTACGCGCCACCACCAACACCGCGCGCGATGCGCTGGATGCCGATGTGCAGGCCGAGCTGGCCCGGATCTGCGCGCGCCGCGGCCTGAGCTTCAGCATCACGCCCACCGAGAACGCCAGCGCCGCGCCCAGCGATCCGGCCTGGCAGCGCCGCTGGGAACAGGTCGTCGAGGGCCTGGGCCTGCCGGTGTTCCGCATGCCCTCCGGCGCCGGCCATGACGCGATGAAGCTGCACGAGGCGATGCCCCAGGCCATGCTGTTCCTGCGCGGCCTGAATTCCGGCATCAGCCATAACCCGCTGGAAGCGATCAGCAACGACGACGCGGAACTCTGCGTGCGCGCCTTCCAGCAGCTGCTCGAGAACCTCTGAGCCATGGACACTCATTACACCCAACTCGACGCCTGGATCGACGCGCATTTCGACGAGCAGGTGCGCTTCCTGCAGGCCCTGGTCCAGGTGCCGACCGACACCCCGCCCGGCAACAACGCGCCGCATGCCGAGCGCACCGCCGAGCTGCTACAGGCCTTCGGCTACCAGGCCGAGAAGCATGCGGTGCCCGAGGCCGAGGTCAGGGACTACGGCCTGCAGTCGATCACCAACCTGATCGTGCGCCGCCGCTTCGCCGAGGGCGGCCCGGTCATCGCGCTGAACGCCCATGGCGATGTGGTGCCGCCCGGCGAGGGCTGGACCCATGGCCCCTACAGCGGCGACATTGCCGACGGCAAGCTCTATGGCCGCGCCAGCGCGGTCAGCAAGAGTGATTTCGCGACCTACACCTTCGCGCTGCGCGCGCTCGAAGCGCTGGGCGCGCCCTTGAAGGGCGGCGTCGAGCTGCACTTCACCTACGACGAGGAGTTCGGCGGCGAGCTGGGCCCCGGCTGGCTGCTGAAGCAGGGCCTGACCAAGCCCGACTTCCTGCTGGCCGCCGGCTTCAGCTATCAGGTCGTGACCGCGCACAACGGCTGCCTGCAGATGGAGGTCACGGTGCACGGCAGGATGGCCCATGCCGCCATTCCCGACACCGGCGTTGACGCGCTGCAGGGCGCGGTCGCGATCCTGAACGCGCTCTATGCGCAGAACGCCGAGTACAAAAAGGTCAGCAGCCGGGTCGCGGGCATCAAGCATCCTTACCTGAACGTCGGCCGCATCGAGGGCGGCACCAACACCAATGTCGTGCCCGGCAAGGTCACAATGAAGCTGGACCGCCGCATGATCCCCGAGGAGGATCCGGTCGCGGTGGAAGCCAACATCCGCGAGGTGATTGCCAAGGCCGCGGCCGGCTGCCCCGGCATCACGGTCGAGATCAAAAAATTGCTGCTGGCCCGCTCGCTGCAGCCCCTGCCCGGCAACAAGCCCCTGGTCGACGCGCTGCAAAAGCATGGCCGCGAGGTCTTCGGCGAGGAGATCCCGACCTCGGGCACGCCGCTCTACACCGATGTGCGCCTCTACGGCGAGGCCGGCATCCCCGCCGCGATCTACGGCGCCGGGCCGCGCACGGTGCTCGAGAGCAATGCCAAGCGTGCCGACGAGCATCTGGTGCTGGAAGACCTGCGGCGCGCCACCAAGGTGGTGGCGCGCAGTCTGCTGGAGCTGCTGCACGCGGGCTAGCATTTCGTTGGAGAACTGGGTGGGTGCAGACCCGGCCCCGCCAGCCGCCGGGCTCCGATGCGGGGGTCTTGCCGGCATCACTGCCGGCAAGACTGCCCTGCGGTGCTCGCGCCGCGGGGCGGGCGCTCAACTCCCTACGCTCGCCTGCGGCTCGCTGCGGTCAAACAGTAGCGCCCAGTCAGACCTTGAAGCGCGCTGACGCGCGCGCCCCGCGCCGCTGTGCTCCTCGGCCCCACACAGTCGCCCGGCAACTGGCGGGGCCGGGTCTGCAGGCACCGCTGCAGTCTTGCGGGGCAGGGCTTAGCGAGTTCCGCTCAGGGCAAGGCAATCGCAATCTTCCCGAAATGCCTGCCGCCGGCGGCCAGTTCGGCATAGGCGCCGTCCACTTCGTGGATGTCGAACACCCGGTCCACCACCGGCACGATGCGGTGCGCCTCGATCGCCCGCAGCGCCTCGGCCAGGTCGGCCACCGAGCCGGTGTTGTTGCCGACGATGCGCAGGCCCTTGACGATGATCGGCAGCAGGTCGATCGAAACACCGGTGCCGGTGACGAAGCCGACGGTGAACAGGGTGCCACCGGTCGCCGCCGCGTTCAGCGAGCGCGCCCAGGTCGCATGGCCCACGGTCTCGACCACCAGGTCGGCGCCGCGCCCGCCGGTCAGGCGCAACACCTCCTCGTCCCAGGCCGGCGCCGCGCGGTAGTTGATCAGGTGATCGGCGCCCAGGCGGCGCGCGCGCTCCAGCTTCTCGTCCGAGGACGAGGCCAGGATCACCGTCGCGCCGCTGGCCTTGGCGAACTGCAGCGCGAACAGGCTGACGCCGCCGGTGCCGAGCAGCAGCACCACCGAGCCGGGCCGCAGCGCGGCCGAGCGCACCGCGTTCCAGGCGGTGGTCGCCGCGACCGGCAGGGTCGCGCCCTGCATGAAGTCCAGATGCCCGGGCAGGCGCAGCATGCTGGTCGCCGGCACCGCCACATACTCGGCCAGCGAGCCCGGCAGGTTGACGCCACGCATCGCCGCGATGCTGAAGGGCGTGATCGCCCCGCCCTGCCAGTTGGGCATGAAATGCGGCACGACCCGGTCGCCGATGGCCAGGTCCTCGACCCCCTCGCCCAGCGCCACCACCTCGCCGGCCCCATCGGCCACCGGGATCAGCGGGAACTGCGGCACCGGGAAGGCGCCGGTGGCCACCGCCACATCGAGATAGTTCAACGCCGCGGCGCGCAGCCGCAGCAAGACCTGACCCCGGGCGGCCGTGGGCTCGGGGCGCTCGGCGCGGCGCAGCGCTTCCAGCGAGGGGCCGTTCAGTTCGATGACCTTCATGTGCAGTTCCTTGCTTGTTGCTGAGAGATGAGTCGCCAGTCTCATTTGCAAGCAGATGGAAATAAACTCCGCACTACTTCTATCATTTGAAATCAGGACTTGCCAATCATGGATCTACTCGACAGCATGAAGGTCTATGTGCTGGCGGTGGAGAAGGGCAGCCTCAGCGCCGCCGCCACGGCCTGCGACATCTCCTCGACGATGGCCGGCAACCATCTGCGCGCGCTGGAGCAGCGCCTGCGCATGAAGCTGCTGAACCGCACCACCCGGCGCCAGCACCTGACCGCCTTCGGCCAGGACTACTACCTGCGCTGCAAGGAGATCCTGCGCCTGGTGGCCGAGACCGATGCCCAGGCCCAGCATCTGCAGCTGGCGCCGGCCGGGCGGCTGCGCGTCAGCGCGCCGGTCAGCTTCGGCAGCGAGGTGCTGATGCCCGCCCTGCCCGACTACCTGGCGCGCTACCCCGAGGTCGAGGTCGACCTGGTGCTGTCCGACCGCGTCGTCGATCTGGTCGAGGAGGGCTTCGAGGCCGCGGTGCGCGTCGGCCCGCTGCCGGAGGCCTCGGACCTGGTCGCCCGGCCGCTGGCGCCCTATTGCCTGATGATCTGCGCCGCGCCGGACTACCTGGCGCGCCGCGGCACGCCGAAACAGCCGGAAGACCTGGCGGCGCATGAATGCCTGGCCTTCAGCGCCACCGCGCTGGCGCCCTGGCGCATGGTCGGCCCCGACGGCAGCGAACACCGGGTGCCGGTCGGCGGCCGGCTGCAGGTCAACCAGGGTCAGGCCTTGCGCGCCGCGGCCCTGCACGGGCTGGGCATCATCCTGCAGCCCGCCATTCTGCTGGAGGCCGATGTGCGCGCCGGGCGCCTGGTACGCCTGCTGCCGGACTTCGTGCTGCCCAGCCGGCCGACCCATGTGGTCTACCTGCCGGATCGCTACCGCGCGCCCAAGCTGCGCAGCTTCGTCGACTTCCTGGCCGAGCGCTTCGCCGACACCCTGTCGCCGCCGGCCCCGGCCGGGCGGAACGGTGACGGTTCATCGGCCCCCGATGCAGCCTGTCCCGACGGATCGACGCTGCGTCGGAGCGCCGGCAAGACCCGACCCCGCCGCGCCTAGACTGCGCCGCTTCCCTCACCACCCCATAGCCAAGCCATGATCCAGCGCCTCGCCCTCCTGACCCTGAGCACCGCCGCCGCCCTGCTCACCAGCGCTTGCGTCATCACCCCGCATAGCAGCAGCGCCCAGCCGAGCGATGTCGCCAAGCTGAGCGAGCAGGCCCTCGCCACCTGCGGCGCCGGCCAGGTCAAGGAGGTCAACGCGAAGAGCTTCACCTGCAAATAACTCAGCGCGAGCCGGTGGCAGCCGCCGCCGCGCCGCGCAGGATCTCCAGCCGCTCGGCCAGCTGCTCGGGGCCGTAGGGGCTCCAGTCGCCGCGACGTGTCGCGAACAGGGTCAGCAGCTGCTCCAGATTGCCCAGCAGCTCGGGCCGCTCCGGCGCCAGCGCCAGCGCGGCCATCAGCTCGCGCGTCAGGCGCTCGCTGCCGGCCTTGCCCAGCGGCGCCGTGCTCGCCGCGCGGGCCAGCGCCGCCAGCTGGCGCGCACCGGCATAGTCGGGCATCAGCTCGCGGCTGCGCTCGAAGAAGCCCAGCGCCGCCTCGCGCTCGCCGCGCTCCCAGGCCAGCCAGCCGCGCAGCGCCGCGGCCAGGCCCCAGGGCAGCGGCGCCAGCTCGGCGGCCAGCGCCTGCTCGTAGCGCGCCAGCCCGGCCTCGATCGCGCGCAGCGTGCGCTGGCGCTCCGCCGCGCCGACCGGCTGCGTCGTCGTACGCAGCCGCATGAAGCCGGCCACCGCGTCGACAAAGGCCAGCTCCGGCAGCCAGCGCTGCAGCGACCAGTCCGGCGCCGCCTCGCCGCGCACCTGCACCCAGCCGGCCGGCCCGCCGCCCATCGGCTGCAGCTGCATCCAGTCGCCGCGCGCCGCGGTGATCCAGTAGGCAAAGGCCTCATGCGGGCGGAAGTCCAGCGAGCGCCCCGGCGCATCGGCGCGCGGCTGCTGGCGCAGCAGCATCGCCTGGCGAAAGTCGCGGTCCACCCGCGCCAGCTCCGATCGGCCGATGCGCCGCGGCGCGAAGGCCAGGGCCTGCGCCGGCAGCCCCGCCTCCAGGCGCGGCAGGCCCGGCGCGATCTCGAAGCCCAGGCGCTCATCCACCGGGCCGTGCGGGCCCTGGCGCACGAAGCGCAGATAGCTCTGCAGATAGAACTCGCCGCCCTGCTCGAACAAGCGCCCCCAGACCAGCACCGCGGCCTGCCCCGGCTTCAGCGCGCCGCTGCCGCCGGGCTTGCCGATGCGTGCCAGCACCCGGTCCACATCGCAGACCTGGCCCGGCTCGCTGAGCAGGTTCTTCGCGCCGATCGAGCCGTACTTCAGCAACCCCATCAGCGTTTCCAGATGCACCAGCGAGGCCAGCTGCCGGCTCGCCAGCTGCAGTTCCTGCACCGGCGCCGCGCTGCCGCCATAGGCCGCGGCGGCGGCCGGCGGCTCATAGCGGTAGGGCAGCACCAGCACATTCAGCGCCGCGCCGGGGAACACCGATGCGTATTCGCAGGGCTCGACGCCGCCGGCCCGCGCCGGCCGCGCAAGGCCAGCCAACAGCAGCAGCGTCAGGAACAGGCAGGACAGGCGCCGCATGATCAGCCCTCCTCCGCGTCGCAGGGCTGTGCCGGCTCGCGCAGGCGCAGCAGCCCCAGCTTGGGATAGTTCGCATCGGCCTTGGCCTGCGCCACCGCCTGCCCGGCCGCGGCGCGCACCTGCTCGCGCAGCCGCGCCAGGTCGTCGCGGCTGCGGCCGGCCAGCGGGCGGCGCGCGATCGCGCCCAGCAGATGGCCGGCTCGGCAGAGGTTGCGATGCGCCAGCTCGAAGCTGCGCTCGCGCAGCAGCTTCAGGCCGAAGGCGCTGGCGACGAAGGCATCGATGTCGGTCGGCCGCGCGATCAGCAGCACCGGATCGCTGGTCGGCGCCGCGCCGGCCTCCGGATAGCGCAGGCGCTGCAGCGCCGAGGCGCCGGCGGCCGCGCTGGCGCCCTGCTCGTTGGCCGCCTGCTGCAGCGGCACCAGCAGGAAGTTCATCTGCGCCTGCGGCTGCGGCCGGCCGTCGGCGCCGGGGCCGCTCGACAGCAGGCCCCAGACCTCCAGCAGCACGCGCCGCGTGTGCAGCGCGTCGACGATGTCGCGGCCGAAGTCTTGCCCGTCCAGCGCCGGCGCGCGGCCCGGGCAGGCGACGAAGCGCACGTCGGTGCCGGGCGACAGCACCCAGCGCGCATCGCGGTTCTGGTCCAGCTCGAACTGCAGCTGCTGCATGAACTGGCGCAGCTGCGCCGGCTGGGTGAACAGCGGGCCGCTGGGCTCGCTGAGGAACACTGTGAAGCGCCCGGCCGCCGGCTGGCAGTCGACCAGGGCCGCGCGCCCGAGCGCCGGCAGCAGCGCCAGCAGGGCCGGCAACAGCAGCCATCGAATGGTCTTGGTCCTCATCTGCCGCTCCTTGTCCGAAGGAAGAAAGATCAGAAGGCGTCCCGCTCCAGCTGCTCCAGCGCCAGGCGCACGCTGCGCTGCAGCCGCGGATAGACCTCGCCCGGCCCCTCGGGCGGCTGGCGCAGCAGGGTCTCGAAGGCCTGCGGCCGGCCCGCTGCGGCCGCCTCCACCAGGGCCAGATAGCGCTGCAGCGCCGGCCGCGCCTGGCGGCAGCCATGCTGGCCCAGCATCTGCACCACCAGCTCATGCGCCTGCCATTCGTACTGGCGGCGCAGGCCTAGCACCCGCGGTAGGGCCGCGCAGACCAGGGCCGGCTCGCGCAGCGCCAGCGCATTGAGCCCCTCGGCCGCGGCCAGGGTCTCCAGCCCGCTGCCACGCAGCACGCTCAGGAGTCCCGGCAGCGCCGGCTCGCCATAGGCCGCCAGCAGGATGGCCGCACTCTTCAGCTCCGCCTCGCTGGGCGGCCGGCCGGGCTCGCGGCCCTGGCCGTAGAGCTGCTGCAGCAAGCCCTGCATCTCCTTGGTGTAGCTGAGGTCCAGCTGGCGCTGCTTGATCGCCAGGTCCACCGAGTCCTTCAGCGCGAAGCCCAGCACCAGGATCACCGCCGCGCCCAGCAGCTTGGGCAGCTCGGCGCCCATCCAGGCCGCGAAGCGCGCGGGCCAGGGTTGGCTTTTTCCCTGAACGGTTTCGCTGTCGACCTCAGCACCCATGCCGCCCGTCCCTGCCGTCCGCCGCGATGGTTGCCGTTTTCGCTCGGGACGCCATGGGTGTCAAACCCTAGGAGCCTGTCGGGCTTGGGCATGAGCCCGCGTTGTGCGACAGGAGGCGCAGGCAAGGCGACAAGCGCAAGCTGGACTCATGTCCAGCGAGCATTGGCAACGCTGCATGCGCCCCCTGTCACACAACCCGAAGGGCCATCGCCTGGGGCCGCCAGACGTTGTTGCAGCCTCCTGGTGTGGCGCGAGCCACACGGCGTCGCCTGCGCCTAGCCTGGCGGCCCCAGGCGATGGCGCGGGCACATGCCCAAGCCCGACAGGCTCCTTAAACGCCACAACATGAGGCGCGATGCACCAAATTGGTCTTGACAAAAGTGTATACAGACTGCCATGGTGCCTGTATGCAGTTGTTCGCCCAAATGAGTCGGTTTTAGGCCGCCATCGCGTGGCATGGAGCTTGCTCAAACGGGCTGATCGCGCCGGGCTGATGTGGTTCCTCCCGGCTCCCCTGGTTTCCCCGGAGACATGCACGCATGAGCAGCTACAGCAGCCCTACCCACGCCCCTTCCTCCTCCTCTTTTCTGATGCGCGCGCGCCGCCGCTGGCTGGCCGCCGCGCTGCTGGCCGGCGCCGGGCTGGGCATCAGCGCCCCGGCCCAGGCCCAGGCCCAGTCGGCCACGCCGATCAAGTTCCAGCTCGACTGGCGCTTCGAGGGACCCTCGGCCCTGTTCCTGCTGCCGATCGCCAAGGGCTATTTCAAGAGCGCCGGCCTGGAGGTGAACCTGGACGCCGGCAACGGCTCGGGCGGCGCGGTCACGCGCGTGGCCTCGGGCTCCTACGACCTGGGCTTCGCCGACCTGGCGGCGCTGATGGAGTTCCACGCCAACAACCCGGATGCGCCGAACAAGCCGGTGGCCGTGATGATGGTCTACAACAACACGCCGGCCGCGGTGCTGGCGCTGAAGAAGAGCGGCATTGCGAGCGTGGCCCAGCTCTCCGGCAAGAAGCTCGGCGCGCCGGTGTTCGACGCCGGCCGGCGCGGCTTCCCGATCCTGGCCAAGGCCAACAAGATCGAGGGCGCCAGCTGGGTCAGCATGGACCCGCCGCTGCGCGAGACCATGCTGGCGCGCGGCGATGTCGACGCGATCACCGGCTTCTCCTTCACCTCGCTCTTGAACCTGGAGGCACGCGGCGTCAAGGCGGCCGATGTCGTCACCTTCCCCTACCCCGACCATGGCGTGAAGCTCTACGGCAACGCGATCATCGCCAGCCCGAAGATCATCAAGGAGAAGCCGGAGCTGGTGAAGGCCTTCCTGTCGGCCTTCGCGAAGGGCGCGAAGGAGGTGATGGCCAACCCGGATGCCGCGATCGCCTTCGTCAAGCAGCGCGACGCGATCATCAACGAAAGCCTGGAGAAGCGCCGCCTGCGCATGGCGATCGACGCGGTGATCGCCAGCCCCGACGCGCGCGCCGAGGGCTTCGGCCAGGTGATGGGCCCGCGCCTGGCCCTGATGGCCAGCCAGATCTCGGACGCCTACGGCACCAAGACGCGCGTGGTGCCGGAGGCCGTGTGGACTTCGGCATTCCTGCCGGCCAAGGCCGAGCTCGATACGGTGCTCCCCGCCAAGCGCTGAGGGAGTCGCCGCATGGACAACAACAACTATGTCGACTTCCGGCGGGTCTGGCTCGCCTACAACGACCAGCTCTGGAAACAAGGGGTGTTCGCGGTCGAGGACATCTCGCTGACCCTGAAGCGCGGCGAGTTCGCGGCCATCGTCGGCCCCTCGGGCTGCGGCAAGTCCACCTTCATGAAGCTGGCCACCGGGCTGAAGAAACCCAGCCGCGGCGAGATCCATGTCGCCGGCCAATTGGTCGAGGGGCCGCTGAAGATCAGCGGCATGGCCTTCCAGGCCGCCTCGCTGCTTCCCTGGCGCACGACCTTGGACAACGTGATGCTGCCGCTGGAGATCGTCGAGCCGCATCGCTCGCAGCTGCGCTCTCGACGCGCGGAGTATGTCGAGCGTGCCCGCGCGCTGCTGGCCAGCGTCGGCCTGGCCGGCTATGAGGACAAGTTCCCCTGGCAGCTGTCCGGCGGCATGCAGCAGCGTGCCAGCATCTGCCGCGCGCTGATCCACGAGCCCCAGCTCCTGCTGCTGGACGAGCCCTTCGGCGCGCTGGACGCCTTCACCCGCGAGGAGCTGTGGTGTGCGCTGCGCGACCTTCAGGCCGCGAAGGGCTTCAACGTGATCCTGGTGACCCATGACCTGCGCGAAAGCGTCTTCCTCGCCGACACCGTCTATGTGATGAGCAAGAGCCCCGGCCGCATCCTGCACCGCCGAGCGATCGAGCTGCCGCGCCCGCGCGAGCTGGAGATCACCTACACCCCGGCCTTCACCGAGATCGTGCACGAGCTGCGCGGGCATATCGGCGCCCTGCGTCATGTCGGGAAGACCGGCGCGGAGGTGGCCCAATGAGCCATCGCGCCCAACAGCTGTTCCAACGCTTCGCCCCCTGGCTGCTGCTCGCCGCCATCCTGCTGCTGTGGCAGCTGGTGTGCAGCGCGCTGCAGGTCTCGGACTTCATCTTCCCCAGCCCCTGGTCGGTGGCGCTGGCCGGGATCGAGCATTGGCAGGCCATCCTGGGCCATGCCTGGCGCACCTTCTGGGTGACCCTGCTCGGCTTCGGCATCGCGATCGTCGTCGGCGTGCTGCTGGGCTTCCTGATGGGCAGCTCGCAGCTGGCCTACAAGGCCATGTACCCGCTGATGACCGGCTTCAACGCCCTGCCCAAGGCCGCCTTCGTGCCCATCCTGGTCGTGTGGTTCGGCATCGGCGTCGGCCCCGCGGTGCTGACCGCCTTCCTGATCAGCTTCTTCCCCATCATGGTCAACATCGCCACCGGCCTGGCCACCCTGGAGCCGGAGCTGGAGGACGTGCTGCGCGTGCTGGGCGCGCGCCGCTGGGATGTGCTGATCAAGGTCGGGCTGCCGCGCTCCCTGCCCTATTTCTTCGCGGCGCTGAAGGTGGCGATCACCCTGGCCTTTGTCGGCAGCACGGTCTCCGAGATGACCGCCTCCAACGAGGGCATCGGCTATCTGCTGATCTCGGCCGGCGCCTCGATGCAGATGGGCCTGGCCTTCGCCGGCCTGGTCACCGTCGGCGTGATGGCGATGCTGATGTACGAGCTGTTCGCGGTGCTGGAACGGCGCCTGACCGGCTGGGCCCATCGCGGCGGCCAGCATTGAATTTCCCCTGTTTCCTCACCCTCCCCAAAAGCAAACCATGAATCCCATCAAGAACAAGAAGCTGCTGATCGCCAGCACCCTGCTGGGCCTGGCCTGCGCCGCGCAGGCCCAGAGCACGGGCAGCAAGGTCACGCTCTACGGCCTGATCGACCTCAGCGTCGGCTCCGGCAAGAACCCCGGCGGCTCCGCGATCAAGAACGTCGACAGCGGCAAGCTGAGCACCAGCTATTTCGGCCTCTCGGGTAGCGAGGAACTGGGCGACGGCCTGTCGGCCTTCTTCACCCTGGACAGCTTCCTGCGCGCCGATGTCGGCAACAACGGCCGCTTCAACGGCGACAACTTCTGGGCCCGCAACGCCTTCGTCGGCCTGTCGCACAAGGACCTGGGCCTGGTCCGCCTGGGCCGCAACACGACGCCGCTGTTCGTGCAGACCCTGGCCTTCAATGCCTTCGGCGACTCCTTCGGCTATTCGCCCAGCATCCGCCAGTACTTCAGCGCCGGCGCCACCATCAGCGGCACCACCGCCACCGGCGACACCGGCTGGAGCGATTCCGTCCAGTACCTGAGCCCCAAGTTCGGCGGCTTCAGCTTCGGCGCCATCGTCGCGGCCGGCGAGGGCGCGGGCGGCAAGAATTACGGCGTCAACGCCGGCTATGCCGCGGGCGCCTTCGCCGCCAGCTTCAACTACCAGAACGTCAAGAAGGACGGCGCCGCACCGGTCGCCGACAGCAAGACCTGGCAGGGTGCCGCCTCCTACGACCTCGGCGCCGCCAAGCTGTTTGGCCAGTATGGCAAGGTCGAGAACAGCAGCAATGGGCGCGACTACAAGATCACCGGCCTCGGCGCCGCGGTCCCGGTCGGCGACGGCAAGCTGCTGGCGCAGTACGGCCGGATGAGCGCCTCGGCCGGCCCGGACCGCAAGACCCTCACCGTCGGCTACGACCATTACCTGTCCAAGCGCACCGATGTCTATGCGGTCGCGATGAGCGACAAGCTCGACGGCCTGTCCGGCGGCAGCAGCTATTCGCTGGGCATCCGCCACCGCTTCTGAGCGACCGCGGGGCGGTCTTAGAATCCGGCCACCGTGCCGCATCCTCGCGCCCTGCCCCACCCCTCGCCGCTCAGCCGCTGGATGGTCGTCCTGACCTTCTGGCTGATGGCGCTGCTGCCCTCGCTCTCGCGGGCGCTGGTGGACGATGGCGGCGCCGCCACCGCCCGGCTGCTGGGCCAGCTGTGCAGTGCGGCCGACGCGGGGCGTGTGCCGCCACATCTGCTGCTCGAGCATTGCCCGCTGTGCTCGCCGCAGGCCCAGCAAGACCTGGCCCCGCCGCCGCCCGCCGCGCTGCCGGCGCTGCGCATGGACCTGGGCCACCGCCTACCCGAGCGCTTCCTCAGCGCGAGCGCTCCCCTCCATGCCTGGGATCAGGCCCGCGCCCGCGCCCCGCCGGCCGGGCGCTGAACGGCCCGCGCGCCGCCGCCTGATCCCTACCCCTGACCGTTATGCCGCGCCGCAAGCTTGACCTTCTGCGCCGCGCTGCTTCCCGGCCGCCTTGCGGCCCCTCTTGCCATGGAGAACTCCATCATGACCGCCATCCGTTCCTGGGCCTGCGCCCTGTCCCTGGGCCTGCTCACGCTGGGCGCCCAGGCCCAACCATCCGCCTCCTCCGGCCTGAAGGCCGAACAGGCCTGGGTGCGCGCCACCGTGGCGCAGCAGAAGGCCACCGGCGCCTTCATGCAGCTGAGCAGCGGCCAGGCCGGCCGCATCGTCGAGGTGCGCTCGCCGGTGGCCGGCGTCGCCGAGATCCATGAGATGAAGATGGAGGGCTCGGTGATGAAGATGCGCGCGCTGCCGGCGCTCGAGCTGGCCGCCGGCCAGGTGGTCGAGCTGAAGCCGGGCGGCTACCACGTCATGCTGATGGACCTGAAGACCCAGGTGAAGCCGGGCGATCAGGTGCCGCTGACCCTGGTGTTCGAGGCCAAGGACGGCAAGCGCGAGACCCTGGAGCTGAAGCTACCGGCCCGCACGCCGGCTCCCGCTCCAGAGGCCGGCCACGGTCAGCACAAGCATTAAGCGCCGCGCCCGGCCCGGCGAACCGGCTCCTCACCACAGCACGCCGTAGTAGTCGTAGACCTTGCGGCCGTAGTCGTCGGTATAGGCCGGGGTGTCGCTCTGCGCATAGCGCGGCGCCTTCTCGAGCTGGCTCTTCTGCAGCGGCACGACATAGCCGTCCAGGCCGGTGTCGTACTTCAGCAGGCTCCAGGGGATCGGGTAGCGGTCGCTGCCGATGCCCAGGAAGCCGCCGAACTCCAGCGCGGCATAGCGCACCAGGCCGGAACGCTTGTCGATCACCAGGTTGTCGATGCTGCCCAGCTTGTCGCCGTCCGGGTTGTAAACGGCGCTGCCTTCGACCTTGTCGGACGAGATGACGGGATTGCTCATGATCGGATCCTCCGAAACGGGGTGAAAGAAGAAAGACGAATGGGGCGGTTGGGGCTCAGCGCCCCAGCTGTGCCTCGACCTCGCGCACCTCGGCCTCGAAGGCCGGGCCCTCGCGCAGCGCCTGGTACTGGGCCAGACGCTCCTGCTCGCCCGGGCGTTCGAGCGCATCGGTGCCATCGCCCATCGCGGGCGTCAGGCCGGCCTGGCGCCACAGGTTCAGGTCGGCGATCACTTCGGCCCGGCTCAGCGGCGCGCTCGGGTCATGGCGTTCGGGCTGCGGCGCCTGCCAGGTTTCGGCCGGCACCACGACCACGACCGGCGGCAGGCCGGCATCGCGTTCGGGCGTGACGGCCTGGGCCAGGGCCCAGCCGGAACCCAGCAGCGCGGAGGTGGCGGCGACGGTGGCAATCAAGGTCTTCATCGGGAACTCCTTTGCGAGGTGGATGAAAAGAAAGGGCGGGCGGCGGATCCGTCCACCCATGCATCCAGTCTGGGCGCCGCGGTGGCGCCCCGGCGTCCGACGATCACGGTCCCGGCCGTAGGACTGGGCCGGCTACACGATGCAACAGCGCGCGATGGAGCCAGGCCTCGCACGCCTCTTGCTAAGCTGATCGCATGGCTTGGCATGGACGATTGACGCTGGATTACCGGCATGAGCAGTTGGCGGCGGGCGGCGCGGGCCGCACCACCGCGCTGGACCGGCACGAGGGGCCACTGCGCGTGCTGCAGCGCCTGTACCCCGAGGGACCGGGCATCTGCCACCATGTGCTGGTGCATCCGCCGGGCGGCATCGTCGGCGGCGATGTGCTGGAGATCGAGGCCTGCCTGGCCGAGGGTGCCCACGCCCTGATCACGACGCCGGGCGCCACCCGCTTCTACCGCAGCGCCGGCACGCCGGCCACGCAGAGCCTGCGCGCGCGCCTAGCGCCGGGCAGCCGGCTCGAATGGCTGCCGCTGGAGACTATCGCCTACGACGGCACGCTGGCCGAGAACCGGCTGCGCTTCGAGCTGGCGCCGGGCGCCGAGATGATCGGCTGGGACCTGCTGGCCCTGGGCCTGCCGGCCGCCGGCCAGGGCTTCGAGCGCGGCAGCTATACCCAGCACCTGGAGCTGCCGGGCCGCTGGCTGGAGCGCGGCCGCATCGCCGCCGAGGACCGCGCCCTGCTCGGCTCGCCGCTGGGCCTGGCGGGCCGCCCGGTGCTGGCCGGCCTGTGGTTCGCCGCCGGCCAGGCCCTGCCCCCGCCGCGGCGCGAGGCCCTGCTGGAAGCGGCACGGGCCGAGATCGCAGCCACCCCCGACCCGGCGCTGCGCGCGCTGGCCGGCTGCAGCGCGCCGGAGGGCGGCGTCGTGGTGCTGCGCCTGCTGGCCGAGCGGGTCGAGCCGGCGATGGCCCTGCTGGGCCGGGTCCGGGCCGCCTGGCGCCGCGAGGCCTGGGACCTGGAGCCATGCCCGCCGCGAGTGTGGCGCACTTGACTCACGCGTTTTGCTACTGCGCCGCCGCCATGCGTCGTTGGCCGGATGCTCGGGATCCTCACGTACCTCCAGTACGTTCCGGTCCCTGCGCTCCGTCCGCCTAGCCTGACGCCGGCTCGCAACGCAAAACCCTCGCCCTCGCGTCAACGGCACTTTTCCTCATCACTGCGCATTTGCCGCCGCCGGCAATGCGCATACAGTAGGCCCATCAGGGCAGCGCGTCCCCGCGACGCTGCGGGAGGCATGATGAAGGGCGTGGTGTTCACCGAGTTCCTGGATTTCGTCGCCGCACGCTTCGGCGAGGATATGGTCGACGACATCATCGATGCCAGCGATCTGCCCAGCGGCGGCGCCTACACCGCGGTGGGCACCTACAGCCATGCCGAGATGGCCAGCCTGGGCGGCGCGCTGGCGGCGCGCAGCGGGCTGCCGATACCGGCGCTGCTGCGCGATTTCGGCGAGCACCTGAGCGCTCGCTTCGCCAAGCATTACCCGGCCTTCTTCTCACGCAGCAGCGAGCTGTTCGACTTCCTGGAAAGCATCGAGGGCCACATCCATGTGGAGGTGCGCAAGCTCTACCCGGACGCCGAGCTGCCCAGCTTCACGATCGAAAGCCGTGCGCCCGAGCGGCTGGTGATGCTGTACCGCAGCCCGCGCCACCTGGAGGCCCTGGCCGAGGGCCTGATCCTCGGCTCGGCGCGGCAGTTCGGAGTCGCGGTACGGGTGCGGCATGAGCCTCTGGAGGTCAGCGATGGCGAGGGTGCCCGTTTTGTCATCGAGCGACGCTGAGGCGGGCGCGGCCGAGCTGCAGGAGAAGCTGCGCCGCCTGGAGCAGCGACTGGAGCGCGAGCGGCGCGCGCGCGGCGAGGCCGAGCGCCTGCTGGAGAGCAAGTCGCTGCAGCTCTATGAGGCGAATCAGAGCCTGAGCCGGCTGGCGTTGGAGCTGGAGCGCCGCGTCGAGGAACGCACCCGCGAGCTCTCCGCCGAGCGCCAGCACGCGCTGCAGCGCGCCGAGATCGACACCCTGACCGGCATCGCCAACCGCGCCTCCTTCGCGCGCCAGCTGGCCGAGGAGCTGGCCAATCCGCAGGCGGTGGCCAGCGGCGTCGCGGTGCTGCTGCTGGACCTGGACGACTTCAAGACCGTCAACGACAGCCTGGGCCACGCGGCCGGCGACGCGCTGCTGATCGAGTTCGCGCGCCGTCTGGCCGCCGCGGTACGGCCGCGCGACCTGGTGGCGCGGCTGGGCGGCGACGAGTTCGCGGTGCTGGCGCGCGCGGTGCGCGACCACCGGGGCCTGCTGCACATGGCACAGCGCCTGCTGCGCACCCTGTGCCAGCCGGCCATGATCGATGGCCACAGCGTGCCCTGCCTGTGCTCGATCGGCCTGGCCGAGGTCGGCGACCCGGGCACCCAGGCCGATGCGCTGCTGCGCGATGCCGACCTGGCGCTCTACACCTCCAAGCGCAACGGCCGCGCCCGGGTCACCTCCTTCGAGCTCTCGCTGCGCACCGAGCTGGAACGGCGCACCGCGCTGGAGGCCGAGGTGCGCCAGGCCCTGGCCGAGGAGCGCTTCCAGCCCTGGTACCAGCCGATCGTGCGCTACCGCAGCGGCCAGCTGGCCGGCGCCGAGCTGCTGGCGCGCTGGCGCACCACGGCGGGCGAGCTGCGCCTGCCGGGCCAATTCCTCGACGCGGTGGAGCGCCTGGGCCTGCTGGACGAGATGATGGACAGCCTGCTGCGCCGCGCGCTGCGCGAGGCCGCGCCGCTGGTGGCCACGGGGCGGCTGGCCTATCTGTCGATCAATGTCTCGCCCTCGCAGTTCGGCAGCGCCTGGCCGCTGCAGCGCCTGCCCGCGCTGCTGGCCGAGGCCGGTCTGCCGGCCAGCGCGGTGGTGATCGAGATCACCGAGACCGCGCTGCTGCAGGACATCGAGGCCACCCGCGCGATGCTGGCCGCGCTGACCGCCACCGGCATGCGCATCGCGCTGGACGACTTCGGCATCGGCTACTCCAACTTCGCGCTGCTGCGCCAGCTGCCGATCGGCATCCTGAAGCTGGACCGCACCCTGATCTGCGACATCGAGACCGATGCCCAGGCCCGCGCGCTGGCCGAGTGCATCCTGGAGCTGGCGGCACGGCTGCAGATCCAGGTGGTGGTGGAGGGCATCGAATCCCAGGCCCAGGCCGAGCTGCTGGCCGCGGCCGGCGCCGACGCGATGCAGGGCTACTGGTTCGCGCGGCCGCAGCGCGAGCTGCCGCAGGGGCCGCTGCCCGCCCCGCCGGCGCCCCCGGCCGGGCCGACCTGAGATACTTGCCTCGCGCCGTCACGAGCGGCGTGCACGAGGATGAGAACACCGATGATTCGAGCAAGAAAACAACTGGTGCTGGCCCTGCTGGCCGGCAGCAGCTCGCTCGCCGCGCTGGCGAGCGGACTCAGCTATCCCGACACCCGCAAGGTCGAGCAGGTCGACAGCTACCACGGTCAGCGCATCGCCGATCCCTACCGCTGGCTGGAGGACGACAACAGCGCCGAGACCAAGGCCTGGGTCAAGGAACAGAACCGCGTGACCGACCAGTACCTGGCGGCCATGCCCCAGCGCGAACCGGTGCGCAAGCTCTACACCAAGCTCTTCAACTTCGAGAAGATCGGCGTGCCCTTCAGCGAAGGCGGCCGCTACTTCTGGAAGCGCAACGACGGCCTGCAGCAGCAGGACGTGGTCTACACCGCCACCAGCTTGAGCGACAAGCCGCAGGTGGCGCTGGACCCGAACACCCTGTCCAAGGACGGCACGGTCGCGCTGACCAGCCTGCGGCCCTCGCCGGACGGCAAGCTGCTGGCCTATGGCGTCGCGGTGGGCGGCTCCGACTGGCAGCGCTGGCAGGTGCGCGACCTGGCCAGCGGCAAGGACCTGGCCGACAAGATCGAATGGGTGAAATTCTCCCAGGCCTCCTGGACGCCGGACGGCAAGGGCTTCTTCTACTCGCGCTACGACGCCCCCAAGGCCGGCGAGGCCCTGACCGGCGCCAACTACTTCCAGAAGCTCTACTACCACCGCCTGGGCACCGAGCAGTCGGCCGACCAGCTGGTGATGGAGAACAAGACCGAGAAGACCTGGGGCTTCGGCGCCGAGGTCAGCGATGACGGGCGCTTCGTCATCATCAATATCTGGAAGGGCTCGGGCCGCAAGAACGGCCTGCTGCTGCTGCCGCTGGACAAGGGCGGCTACCAGGCCGGCGCCACCGCGCGCCCGCTGACGATGGAGTTCGACGCCGAGTACGACCCGGTCGCCCTGGTCGGCGAGCAGCTCTATGTGCGCACCGACAAGGACGCGCCGCGCGGCCGCCTGATCGCGATCGACATCCGCCGCCCCGAGCCGGCCGCCTGGCAAACCGTGGTGGCCGAGACCGGCGACGCGCTGACCGGCGCCTCCGGCGTCGCCGGCCGCTTCCTGCTGAGCTATCTGCGCGACGCCTCGACCCTGGTGCGCGTGCATGGCGTGGACGGCAAGGCCCAGGCCGAGGTGCCGCTGCCGGGCGTCGGCACGGCGCGCGGCTTCGGCGGCAAGTGGCAGGACGGCGAGACCTTCTACAGCTACGCCAGCTTCAGTTCGCCGACCGAGATCTGGCGCTTCGAGCCGGCCAGCGGCAAGCAGAGCCTGTTCAAGCGCGCCGCCACCGCCTTCCCGGCCGAGCAGTATGTGACCGAGCGCCATTTCGTCACCAGCAAGGACGGCACCCGGTTCCCTGTCTTCATCGCCCACAAGAAGGGCCTGAAGCTGGACGGCACGAACCCGACCCTGCTGTACGGCTACGGCGGCTTCAACTCGCCGATGACGCCGGGCTACAGCGTCACCGCGGCCACCTGGATGCAGATGGGCGGCGTCTACGTCTCGGCCGCGCTGCGCGGCGGCGGCGAGTATGGTGCGGCCTGGCATGAGGCCGGCACCAAGCTGAAGAAGCAGAACGTGTTCGACGACTTCATCGCCGCGGCCGAATGGCTGATCGCGAACAAGTACACCCAGCCGGCCAAGCTGGCAATCAACGGCGGCTCCAACGGTGGCCTGCTGGTCGGCGCGGTGCTGAACCAGCGCCCCGAGCTGTTCGGCGCAGCCGTGCCCCAGGTCGGCGTGATGGACATGCTGCGCTATCACAAGTTCACGATCGGCTGGGCCTGGGCCAGCGACTACGGCACGGTGGACGACGCCGAGCAGTTCAAGGCCCTGCAGGCCTACTCGCCGCTGCACACGATCCGCTCGCAGCGCCTGTACCCGCCGGTGCTCGTGACCACGGCCGACCATGACGACCGCGTCGTGCCGGCGCACAGCTTCAAGTACACCGCCGCGCTGCAGGCGGCCGACACCGGCAGCGCGCCCAAGCTGATCCGCATCGAGACCTCGGCCGGCCATGGCGCCGGCAAACCCACCTCGAAGCTGATCGAGGAGCGCGCCGACATGCTGGCCTTCATGGCCAATGCCTTCAAACTGCAGCTGCAGTAAAAGTGATGAGGGTCTGATCTTGCCCAAGCCCCGACAAGGCGGGAAGATGCACAGCATCCGCCGCCTTCATCGGGGCTTCGGGCAGCGGCATGACGCGGGATGATTCGCCCCTGAACCGGTTCCCCGTCACAAGCCACAGATGCGTGGGGAACCTCCAAGACACAGGGAGTTCCTCATGCAGATCCTGAAGAACATGAGCATCGCGGCCAAGCTGTCGGCCGCCTTCGCCGTGATGCTCGTCCTGCTGGCCACCCTGGCCCTGTTCGCCTACTCGCGGCTGCAGGTGGTGCAGGAAGAGTCACGCAATATCAGCGGCAGCTGGATGCCCTCGGTGCGCTATGTCGGCGCAATGGATGTCGACATCGCCGAATTCCGCATCGGCCTGCTGCAGACCATGGCGGCCTCCAGCGCCGAGCAGAGCGCCACCGCCGAAAAGAACATCGCC
This sequence comes from Roseateles sp. DAIF2, assembly GCF_015624425.1. Classification (NCBI taxonomy): domain Bacteria; kingdom Pseudomonadati; phylum Pseudomonadota; class Betaproteobacteria; order Burkholderiales; family Sphaerotilaceae; genus Roseateles; species Roseateles sp. DAIF2. Next base: position 4,622,657 of record NZ_CP049919.1, read on the forward strand.
GAAGCCAACAAGAGCCTCGAAGCGAACCGTTCTGCCTACGAAAAAAACATCACCAGTCCCGAGGAACAGCGGCTCTACGACAAGTTCAAGACCGCCTGGGGCCGGTACCAGGGCCTGGCCCGCCAGGCCGTCGAGGCCGCCCGCAACGGCCAGCTCGACGAGGCGCGCCAGATCCAGACCGGCGCCGCGCGCCAGAGCTATCTGGAGGCCAACGCCACCCTGGCCGCCCTGGTCAAGCTGAACAACGACGGCGCCGAGCGGTCCGCCGCCAACAGCGAGGCCGTCTACAGCTCCGCCTCGCTGTGGTTGCTGCTGGTAGGCCTAATCGCCGGCGGCGCCGCGATCCTGCTGGCCCTGGCCCTGATCCGCGCGATCACCCGGCCGCTGGCCCAGGCGGTCGATGCGGCCGACCGCATCGCCGGCGGCGACCTGAGCCAGCGCATCCGCTTCGAGGGCAAGGACGAGACCGCGCGCCTGCTGGAGGCAATGCAGCGCATGCAGGCCGCGCTGGCCCAGACCGTCGCCACGGTGCGCCAGGGCGCCGAATCGGTGGCCACCGCCAGCGCCCAGATCGCGCAGGGCAACAGCGACCTGTCCTCACGCACCGAGGAGCAGGCCTCCTCGCTGGAAGAAACCTCGGCGACGATGGAAGAGCTTGGCTCCACCGTGCGCCAGAACGCCGACAACGCCCAGCAGGCCAACCAGCTGGCGCAGAGCGCCAGCGAGGTCGCCAGGAGCGGTGGCCAGGTGGTCGGCGAGGTGGTCAGCACGATGCGCGGCATCGAGGACAGCTCCAAGCGCATCGCCGACATCATCACGACGATCGACGGCATCGCCTTCCAGACCAACATCCTGGCGCTGAACGCAGCGGTCGAGGCCGCGCGGGCCGGCGAACAGGGCCGCGGCTTCGCGGTGGTGGCCGGCGAGGTGCGCACCCTGGCGCAGCGCAGCGCCACCGCGGCCAAGGAGATCAAAGGCCTGATCAACGACTCGGTCGAGCGGGTGCAGACCGGCACCCAGCTGGTCGACCGCGCCGGCCAGACCATGCAGGACATCGTCAGCTCGGTGCAGCGCGTGGCCGACATCGTCGGCGAGATCAGCAGCGCCAGCACCGAGCAGAGCTCGGGCATCGCCCAGGTCGGCGAGGCCGTGACCCAATTGGACCGCGCCACCCAGCAAAACGCCGCGCTGGTCGAGGAAAGCGCCGCCGCCAGCGAAAGCCTGAAGCAGCAGGCCGGCCGGCTGCTCGAATCGGTCGCTAGCTTCAAGCTTGAGGAGGGCCATGGCCGCGCGCCGGCGCCCCAGGTTGCCAAGGCCCCAACGCCGCGGCCCGCCGCCAAGCCGGCTGCACGCCCCGCCCTCAACAGCAAGCCGCCAACCGCCCCGCTGCCCCGCCCCACACCGGCGGCCGCGGCGGATGGCGAATGGAGCAGTTTCTAGGCCGGCCGCCAGCGCCCGCCCGCCCCGGTTAAGGCGCCCAGGCTGCACCTCCGTGCACGGCCCGCGCCGCCCGCGCTGACCTTTTTTCAACGCCGCAGCCCCACGCCCAGCGCCAGCCGGGTGTCCCGGGCGGTGTCCAGCGCTCGCCCCGGCCTCACGGCCGGGGCTTCTTTTCTTTGCCGCGTTGACTAGACCGAGATCAAGGCCCGCACGCCGTTGCCGCGCATCTCCGCGCCGCGGCCGCGCGCGATGAACTCGCCGCGCTCCATCACCAGGTACTGGTCGGCCAGCTCCTCGGCAAAGTCGTAGTACTGCTCGACCAGGATCACCGCCATGCGCTGGCACCGACCCGGCTCGATCTCCAGACCCTCTACGGCAAGCTGGCGCAGCACGCGGCCGATGTCCTTGATGATGCTGGGCTGGATGCCCTCGGTCGGCTCGTCCAGGATGATCAGCCGCGGCCCTGCCGCCAGCGCGCGGGCGATCGCCAGCTGCTGCTGCTGGCCGCCCGACAGGTCGCCGCCACGCCGGTGCAGCATCTGCTTGAGCACCGGGAACAACTCAAACAGCTGCGGCGGGATCTTGGTCGAGCCGCTCTTGTAGGCCAGGCCCATGCGCAGGTTCTCCTCCACCGTCAGGCGGCCGAAGATCTCGCGGCCCTGCGGCACATAGCCGATGCCGCGCCGCACCCGCTCGAAGGGCGTCAGCCGCGCGAGGTCCTGCCCGTCGAGCTGCAAGCCGCCGCTCTTGATCGGCACCACGCCCATCAGGCTCTTCAACAAGGTGGTCTTGCCGACCCCGTTGCGCCCCAGGATCACCGTGATCTCGCCCGGCTGCGCCTCGAAGGACAGGCCGCGCAGGATGTGGCTGCCGCCGTAGTACTGGTGGAGTTGGTCGGCTTTCAGCATGTCAACGGTCTCGCTTCTCCATCACTGGCGATGGCCGTGCAGGCCGACGCCAGCGGGTATCCGGCTGACTTCGTGTCCCCCGGCCCTGCGGGCCTCCTCCTTGACCTGCGTCATCCGGACACCCACTGCCGTCGGCCCGGACGCGGAGAGGTCTACGCAGGGAAATCGTCGCCGTGCACAGTGCCGGGCGAGCGGCAGCGGGCACCCGCCGACCGGAGGTCAAGGCGGAGGCCCGCAGGGCCGGGGGAGCGAGCTCGGACAAGAACAGTCCGGGGGACTGTTCTTGCCTAGCGAGCACCAGGGCGGCCTCGCCCTGGTACGCAGGGCGGCGGGTGCCCGCTGGCGATCGACCAGCGAGAAGCACCAAACGATCAGCGCCCAAGATACACCTCCACCACCTTCTCATTCGCCTGCACCTCGCTCAGCAGCCCCTCGGCCAGCACCGAGCCCTCATGCAGCACGGTGACGGTCTTCTCGTCCCGGGTCAGCTGGTCGACGAACTTCATGTCGTGCTCGACCACCACCAAGGAATGCCTGCCCTCCAGCGAGAGGAAGAGCTCGGCGGTGCGCTCGGTCTCCTCGTCGGTCATGCCGGCCACCGGCTCGTCCAGCAGCAGCAGCTTGGGGTCCTGCATCAAGAGCATGCCGATCTCCAACCATTGCTTCTGGCCGTGCGACAGCAGGCCGGCCTGCGCGCCGGCCTCGGGCAGCAGGTGGATCAGCTGCAGCACCTCGGCGATGCGGTCGCGCTGCGCGCCGCAGAGGCGGGCGAACAGGCTGGCGCGCGCGCGCCGGTCGGCGGCCAGCGCCAGCTCCAGGTTCTCGAACACGCTGAGCTGCTCGTAGACCGTGGGCTTCTGGAACTTGCGGCCGATGCCGATCTGCGCAATCTCGTTCTCGCGCAGGCGCAGCAGGTCGATGTTCTGGCCGAAGCTGGCCTCCCCCGCATCGGGTCGGGTCTTGCCGGTGATCACATCCATCATCGTGGTCTTGCCGGCGCCGTTGGGGCCGATGATGCAGCGCAGCTCGCCGACATCGATCATCAGGCTCAGCTTGTTGAGCGCCTTGAAGCCGTCGAAGGAGACGGTGATGTCGTCCAGATACAGCGCGACACCGGTGCCGAAGTCCGGCTGGCCCTCGGTCAGCAGGCGGCCGAAGGAGGCCGTGCGGCCGCCCGAGCCATCCTGCTGGCGGGCCAGCGCCTCATGATCCTGGCGCGTCTTGGCGCCCTGCTCCATCAGCTCCGGGGTCATGTCTTGTTCTTCCTAAAAAGGCCCGCGATGCCATTCGGCAACCACAGGGTCACCGCGATGAACAGCGCGCCGAGGAAGTAGAGCCAGTATTCCGGGAAGGCCTGAGTGAACCAGCTCTTGGCGCCGTTGACGAAGAAGGCGCCGGCGATCGGCCCGATCAGGGTCGCGCGGCCGCCCACCGCGGTCCAGATCGCGATCTCGATCGAGGCCGCCGGCGACATCTCGCCCGGGTTGATGATGCCCACCTGCGGCACATAGAGCGCGCCGGCCACGCCGCACATCAGCGCCGACAGCACCCAGATCGCCAGCTTGTAGGCCAGCGGGTCGTAGCCGGTGAACATCACACGGCTCTCGGCATCGCGGATCGCCTGCAGTACCCGGCCGAACTTGCTGGCGACGATGAAGCGCCCGAGCAGGAAGCAGCCGATCAGGGTCAGGCCGGTGATCACGAACAGCACCATCCGCGTGGAGGGCTGCAGCAGCGGAACGCCGAGGATGCGCTTGAAATCGGTGAAGCCGTTGTTGCCGCCGAAACCGGTCTCGTTGCGAAAGAACAGCAGCATCGCGGCGAAGGTCAACGCCTGCGTGATGATCGAGAAGTACACGCCCTTGATGCGCGAGCGGAAGGCGAAGTAGCCGAACAGGAAGGCCAAGAGGCCCGGCACCGCCAACACCATCAGCATCTGGAACCAGAAGCTGTCGCTGAGCGCCCAATGCCAGGGCAAGGTCTTCCAGTCCAGGAACACCATGAAGTCCGGCAGCTCGCTCTGGTAGTTGCCGTCGCGGCCGATCTGGCGCATCAGGTACATGCCCATCGCATAGCCGCCCAAGGCGAAGAACAGGCCATGACCCAGCGACAGGATGCCGGTGTAGCCCCAGATCAGGTCCATCGCCAGCGCGCAGATCGCGTAGCACATGATCTTCCCGATCAGGCCGACGGCGTAGTCGCTCAGATGCAAGACATGACCCTCGGGCACCGCCAGGTTCAGCAGCGGCACCAGCACCGCGACCGTGATCGCGGCGGCCAGCACCGCGGCCCAACCCCGGCCCGAAAGCAGGCGCGGCGCCTGGGGCAGCAGCACGGAGGAGGATGTTGAAGGAGCGTTCATCATCATTTCAGGCTTCCGCACTGCGGCCCTTCATCGCAAACAGGCCCTGCGGCCGCTTCTGGATGAAGACGACGATGAACACCAGCACCATGATCTTGGCCAGCACCGCGCCGGCCCAGTCCTCCAGCAGCTTGTTCAGCACGCCCAGGCCCAGCGCCGCGATCACGGTGCCGGCAAGCTGGCCGACGCCGCCCAGCACCACGACCATGAAGCTGTCGACGATATAGCCCTGGCCCAGGTCCGGGCCGACATTGCCGACCTGGCTCAGCGCGCAGCCGGCCAGGCCGGCGATGCCGGCGCCCAGCGCGAAGGCATAGGTGTCGATGCGTGCGGTGTTGACGCCCATGCAGGCGGCCATGCGCCGGTTCTGCGTGACGCCGCGCACGAACAGGCCCAGCCGCGTCCTGGCGATCAGCAGCGCGACGCCGGCCAGCACCGCGAAGGCGAACACGATGATCGCGATGCGGTTGTAGGGCAGGATCAGGTTGCTCATCACCGCGACGCCGCCGGACAGCCAGGCCGGGTTCTCGACCGGCACGTTCTGCGCACCGAAGAGGGAGCGCACCGCCTGCATCAGCACCAGCGAGATGCCCCAGGTGGCCAGCAGGGTCTCCAGCGGCCGGCCGTAGAGCCAGCGGATCACGCCGCGCTCCAGCACCGCGCCGACCGCGGCCGCGACCAGGAAGCTGGCGGGGATCGCCAGCAGCACGTAGTAGTCGAACAGGCCGGCCGGCAGCCAGGCCTTGAAGGCGTTCTGCACCAGATAGGTCGCGTAGGCGCCGATCATCATCAGCTCGCCATGCGCCATATTGATCACGCCCATCAGCCCATAGGTGATCGCCAGACCCAGCGCCACCAGCAGCAGGATGGAGCCCAGGCTGATGCCGGTGAACAGCAGGCCCCCGCGCTCGCCCCAGGCCAGGCGGCGTTCCACCTGTGAAAGGGCCTGCGACAACGCCGACTTGACCTCGGCATCGCTCTCGTGCGCCAGCCGCTCCAGCAGCAGGCTCTTGACCGTGGGCTCGCCGCTGCTGGCCAGCTGCCGCGCGGCGGCCAGGCGTTTGGCCGGGTCCGGCGAGGCGACCAGCAGGCTAGCGCGCATCAGCATCAGCCGCGCCTTCAGGCCGGCATCGCTCTCCGCCGCCAGGGCTCGGTCCAGCAGCGACAGCTGCGACTCGTCCAGGCTCTGCTTGGCCAGCGCGGCCACCGCCTCGCGGCGCGCAGCCAGATCGGGCGAGGCCAGCCTGAGCGCGGCCAGCGCCGCTTGCAGCGCGCCGCGCATGCGGTTGTTGTTGACGGCATCCTCGGCATCCTCAGGCAGCGTCGCGACAGGCTGCCCCGTCGCGGCATCGACGGTCTTCTCACCGTCGAACACCAGCACCTGCTGCGGCGTCAGCTTGACGCCGTCGTCCAGCAGCGCCTGCACGAACGCCGCCAAGCCCGGCGCGCCCCGCCCCGCCGCCTCGTTCAGCGCCGCGATCCGCGCATCGGTATCGCCGGCCGCGATCGCCCGCGCCTGCTCCGGGGTCAGGGCTTGCGCCGCACCGGCCAGAAACAGCCCCGCCAGCAAAAGCATCAACAAACGTTGCATGAGGACTCACTGTCGAGCGCTGGCCTGCGGCCAGCGCGAGAGATCGAGCGACCACCGCGGATCCGGCTTTGCCGGTCCGCTGGTGGTGCCCCTTGAGGGGGCGGCCGAAGGCCGTAGGGGGTGATCAAGACTTCACGGGCTCGTCCTTCTTGCCCTTGTTCTCCGGAATGAACGGGCTCCAAGGCTGGGCCTTGACCGGGCCTGGCGTCTTCCAGACCACGTTGAACTGGCCGTCCGCCTTGATCTCGCCGATGAAGACCGGCTTGTGCAGGTGATGGTTCTTCGCGTCCATCGTGCTGGTGAAGCCGCCCGGTGCCTTGAAGGTCTGGCCGGCCATCGCCGCGATCACCTTGTCGGTGTCGGTGCTCTTGGCCTTCTCCACCGCTTGCGCCCACATATGGAAGCCGATGTAGGTGGCCTCCATCGGGTCATTGGTCAGCGGCTTGTCCTTGTGGCCGGGGATGTTCTTGGCCTTGGCGTAGGCGGCCCATTTCTTCGTGAAGTCGGCATTGGCCGGATTCTTCACCGACATGAAGTAGTTCCAGGCCGCCAGATGGCCGACCAGCGGTTTCGTGTCGACGCCGCGCAGCTCCTCCTCACCGACCGAGAAGGCCACCACCGGCACATCGGTCGCCTTCAGGCCCTGGTTGCCCAGCTCCTTGTAGAAGGGCACGTTGGAATCGCCGTTGATGGTCGAGACCACCGCGGTCTTCTTGCCCTCGGAGCTGAACTTCTTGATCTTGGCGATGATGCCCTGGTAGTCGCTGTGGCCGAAGGGGGTGTACTCCTCCATGATGTCCGCGTCTGCCACGCCCTTGGCTCTAAGGAAGGCGCGCAGGATCTTGTTGGTGGTGCGCGGGTACACATAGTCGGTGCCCAGCAGCACGAAGCGCTTCGCGCCGCCGCCGTCCTTGCTCATCAGGTACTCGACGGCGGGAATCGCCTGCTGGTTCGGCGCCGCGCCGGTGTAGAACACGTTCTTGCTGAGCTCCTCGCCCTCGTACTGCACCGGGTAGAACAGCAGCGAGTTCAGCTCCTCGAACACCGGCAGCACCGACTTGCGGCTGACCGAGGTCCAGCAGCCGAACACCGCGGCGACCTTGTCCTGCGCGATCAGCTGCTTGGCCTTCTCGGCGAACAGCGGCCAGTTCGAGGCCGGGTCCACCACCACCGGCTCCAGCTTCTTGCCCAGGAGGCCGCCCTTGGCATTGATCTCGTCGATCGCCATCAGCACCGTGTCCTTCAGCACGGTCTCCGAGATCGCCATCGTGCCCGACAGCGAATGCAGCACGCCGACCTTGATCGTGTTGTCGGCGGCGAAGGCCGGCAGGGCAAGCCCGGCCAGGCTCAGGCTGATCGCCGAGAGGGTCAGGGCACGGCGGGTGATCTTTTGCGTCTTCGCAGGCAGGCTCATGGACGGCTCCGATGGTGTTGAGTTGAGCGGGAGGAGGTGTCAGACAAGACAAACAACGGGCTCAAGTCTGGGGAGCGGGCCGGCATTGAGGAATACGCCAGACGGCGTAGGCCTGGCATTTCGGCGCTGGCAGCGACCGACCGACCGACCGTCCGGGCGGGAGGCAGCCTGCTGACGCCCGTGGGCCGGCTCGGCATCAAGACGGTTGAACCGGTCACGCCGGACCAGATATCGGCCGCCGATGCCCGCCGCGCTGGGTACCCATCGAGGGCGGCGCTGCTCGAGGAACTGCTAGGTCGCAGCAGCGGCGAGAAGATCTACCGCATCGAGTTGGGGGATCTCGGCCCGGATCCTCGGGTCGCCCTGCGCGAGACGACACTGGCCTCGGTCGCCGAAGCGCAGATCATGCAGGCGCGTCTGCAGCAGCTGGATGCCCGCGCAACCCATGACGCCTGGACGCTGCGCACGCTGGAGCTGATTCGCGCGCACCCGGAAGTCAGGGCGGGGGAGCGGTGCGGCTGGCTCGGCCAGGACAAGGGGCGGTTCAAACTCAATGTCAGGAAGCTGAAGAATCTCGGCCTCACCGAAAGCCTGGGAATGGGCTACCGCTTGTCGCCTCGCGGCCAGACCTTGCTGACCGAGCTTTTGAACATGGTCGGGCAGAGCGATTCCTCATGAAACCACTCGTGCCCGGCCGGCTCGCCCCTCTCACCCCGCCGTCGCCTCCTGGAGCAACAGCGTCTCCAGGCATTGCTCCCGCAGCCCGTAAAAGCGCTTGATCTCCGCGATCTGCGCCAGCACCTCGGGCCGGCGCTTGAGCGCCGCGGCCAGCGCCGCCCCGCTCTTCTTCACCGCCAGGATCATCTTGTTCTTGCTGGTGTGCTCCAGCGCGATGAACTCGAACACCTGGGTCTCGTAGCCCTCGGCCTCCAGCAGCAGTGCGCGCAAGCTGTCGGTCACCATTTCGGCCTCCTGGCCCAGGTGGATGCCATGCTGCAGCATGGGCTTGAGCGTCGCGGGCAATTGCATCTGCGGGCGCAGCTGCTTGTGGCAGCAGGGCGAGCACATGATGATCGAGGCGCCGGCGCGCAGGCCCAGGTGGATCGCGTAGTCGGTCGCGATGTCGCAGGCATGCAGCGCGATCATCACGTCCAGCCGCGCCGGCTGGTAATGGCGCACATCGCCCTGCACGAAGCGCAGCCCGGCCAGGCCATGCGCCTGCGCGGCCGTGTTGCAGAGCCGGACCATGTCCTCGCGCAGCTCGATGCCGCTGACCGCGGCGGTCTTGCCCAGCACGCTCGTCAGCCAGTCGTACATCGCGAAGGTCAGATAGCCCTTGCCGGAGCCGAAGTCGCTGACATGCACCTCGGGGCCATCGGCCAGCGGGCTGCTCTTGATCGCCGCGCTCATCACCTCGATGAACTTGTTGATCTGCTTCCACTTGCGCGACATCGCCGGCACCAACTGGCGCTCACCGCCCTTGCCGCCCTCATGGGTGACGCCCAGCGCGGTCCAGAAGGGCTTGTCCAGTTCCAGGTAGCGCTGTTTTTCCTTGTCATGCCCGGCCAGGGCCGGCGCGGCTTCGTCGCCGGCCGCCGCCTTGCCCACCCGCAGGCTGGGCTTGCCCTTGCGGCTGAAGGCCAGCTGGATCTCCTGGCCGCCGGCCAGCAGATGCGCGTTCTGGAACTGCGTGCCCAGCAACCCGTCGATCAGCGCCAGGCCCTCGGCCAGCGGGTGGTTCTTGGTGATGTCCTTGGTCGGGTGCCGCCACAGAAAGGACAGCTGGCGCTCGCCGCGCAGCAGCACCTCGCGCACCGTCAGCCGCTCGACCTTCGCCTCGGCCGGCCCGCTGTACTTGCTGAGCAGCAGCTTGCCGAAGCCGCCCGCCCCCTCGCCGGCCAGCGCCGTCTGCAGCAGGCGCAGGAAGCGCTGGCGGGCATCGGCCTCGGCGGCGGGCGGCGGAGTGATCAGGTCGGTAAACATCGGGAAGCGACTAGCGAAAAGCCCGATTTTCCGTCATGAGTCCCGGGCTAGCATCGCAGCCATGAAATGGCCCCGCCTCCTCGCCCCCCTGCTGCTGGCCCTGACGGCGGGCGCGCAATCGCAGACCATCGAGCGCAACAGCCTGGGCATGGCCTTCGTCAAGATCCCTGCCGGCGAGTTCCTGATGGGCAGCGAGGAAAGCCCCGCGGTGCTGGCCGCCGCCTATCCGCAGCTGCCGCGCGAGCGCTTCGAGAACCTGGCCGACGAGGGGCCGGTGCATCGCGTCCGCATCACCAAGCCCTTCTGGCTGGGCCGCCATGAGGTCACGGTGGGCCAGTTCCGGCGCTTCCTGGAGGCCTCTGGCTACCGGCCCGAGTCGATCGCCGACGGCACCGGCGGCTATGGCTGGCGCGCCGACTACGACCCGGCCACCAGCCGGCGCGGCGACGCCTTCGAGGGCCGCCAGCCACGTTACTCCTGGGCCAACCCGGGCTTCGCGCAGACCGACGAGCATCCGGTCACCAATGTCACCTGGCACGATGCCCAGGCCCTGGCCGACTGGCTCAGCAAGACCGAGGGCAAGCGCTACCGCCTGCCGACCGAGGCCGAATGGGAATATGCCTGCCGCGCCGGCACGCGCGGCCGCTACTCCTCCGGCGACGATCCGCAGTCGCTGCTGCGCGCCGCCAATGTGTTCGACGCCGACAGCGCCGCCCACTGGCCGCGCTGGCAAGACATGGCCCTGAAGGGTCGCGACGGTTTTGCCTTCACCGCGCCGGTCGGCAGCTTCGCGCCGAACGCCTGGGGCTTATACGACATGCATGGCAATGTCTGGGAATGGGTGGCCGACTGGCATGGCGACGACTACTACGCCAAGTCGCCACTGGATGACCCGCAGGGCCCCGCCGAGGGCGGCGTCAAGGTGCGCCGCGGCGGCTCCTGGCATACCTGGGCTTTTTACGCCCGCGCCGCCTACCGCAACTGGAACGATCCCAGCACCCGCTACACGCTGGTGGGGATCCGGTTACTGCGGGAAGACGACTGACTCGAAATCAGGCGTAGCTCTGCAGCGGGCGCGTCTCGGCCGTGTCCAGGTGCGGCAGCGTGTTGAAGCTCTGCAGCGTGAACTGCCGGGCGTTGAACACCACCTCGCTGATGGCGCTGTTGCGGATGCGCAGGTTCAGCTCGATGCCGGTCTCGGGCGGGGCGCCCAGCACCTGGGCCAGCGCGGTGGCGATCGGCCCGCCGCTGGAGACGATCAGCACCTCGCCCGAACAACGCTCGCGCACATGGGTCAGCGCGCCAGCCACGCCGGCGGCGAAATCGGCATAGCTGGGCATGCCCGCCGGCGCGGTCTCTGCCCGCATCCAGGCCAGGAGGCCCTGTCGCAGCAGGCGGAAATGCTGCTTCGCCGCCTCGGCATCACGCGGTTTCTCCAGCGGCTCGGGATGGATGGCCGCGATCACCGCGCCACTGTCGTACTCGTTCAGCCCTTCCCAGACCAGCGGCTCGGGCAGGCCGCTGCCCAGGCCCTCGGCGATCGCGGCCAGCGACTGGCCGTGGCGCCGCAGCGAACCCAGCAGCACCGCGTCGAAGCGTGGCGGTTGGCCGCGCGCGCGCCAGTATTCGCCCAGCAGCCGGCATTGGCGCTCGCCCAGCGCGCTGAGCTGGTCATAGTCGTCGGCGCCGAAACTGGCCTGGCCATGGCGCACCAGATGGAGCATTCCCATGGGCCGGATCATGGCGCCGAAGTGTTCGAAATGCTGTCGCCCCGGCGACCGCTCCCGACTCGGTTAAAATCCCGGCCTTCTTTCGTCTTGGCGCGCCATTACCGGTCCCCGCCAGTCTTTTTCTACGGAGCCATCATGGGCAACAAGATCAAAACCGAAGCCGACCGCCGCGCTACCCCGCGTCCCGTTGGCGCTCCCCCGCTCGGCGAAGGCCGCGGCCAGAAGAGCAGCCTCGAGCGCGGCTCGCACACCCGCAGCAAGAAGAACCCGGGCAAGCGCCCGCATTCGGGTTGAGCTGTTGACCCCTCGCCCAGGGGTACCTGGGCGGTCCCCCGAGGGGACGCCGATGTCTCAGGGGCTTGCCCCTTCGCCACATCGGCTCAAATCACTCTTGGGACGGCCCGGCGAGTGATTTGACGCCAGATACCGAATACACAGGCCCGGCCCATCGACCGGGCCTGTTTCGTTTCCTCCCCCACATGCATTGATCGCTAACCATGATCCGCATCAACGAACTCCGTCTGCCGCTCGACCATGCCGAGCCCGCGCTGCGCGCCGCCGTCATCGCCCGCCTGGGGCTGGCCGACGCCGAGCTGAGCGCCTTCCACGTCTTTCGCCGCGGCTATGACGCGCGCAAGAAGTCGGCCATCGTGCTGGCCTACACGATCGACTGCGAGGTGACGGTCGACGAGGCCGCGCTGCTGCAGCGCCTGGCCCAGGACAAGAACATCCGGCCCACGCCGGACACCGAATACAAGTTCGTCGGCCATGCGCCGGCGGACTTCTACACCAGCGGCGAGCCCCGGCTGCGCCCGGTCGTGGTCGGCTTCGGCCCCTGCGGCCTGATGGCGGCCCTGGTGCTGGCCCAGATGGGCCTGCGCCCGATCGTGCTGGAGCGCGGCAAGCAGGTGCGCGAACGCACCAAGGACACCTGGGGCCTGTGGCGCCAGAGCGAGCTGAACCCCGAGTCGAACGTGCAGTTCGGCGAGGGTGGCGCCGGCACCTTCTCGGACGGCAAGCTCTATTCGCAGATCTCCGACCCGCGCTTCCTGACCCGCAAGCTGCTCAACGAATTCGTCAAGGCCGGCGCACCGGAGGAGATTCTGTTCGTCAGCAAGCCGCATATCGGCACCTTCCGCCTGGTGTCGATGATCATCAAGATGCGGGCCGAGATCGAGGCGCTGGGCGGCGAGATCCGCTTCAACGAGAAGGTTTCCGACCTGCAGATCGAGGACGGTCGTGTTCGCGGCGTCATCCTGGCCTCCGGCGAGCAGATCCGCGCCGACCAGGTGATCCTGGCCCTGGGCCACAGCGCGCGCGACACCTTCGCGATGCTGCACGCGCGCGGCGTCTACATGGAGGCCAAGCCCTTCTCTATCGGCTACCGCATCGAGCACCCGCAGTCCATCATCGATGCGGCGCGCTTCGGGCCGAACGCCGGCCACGAGATCCTCGGCGCGGCCGACTACAAGCTGGTGCACCACGCCAAGAACGGCCGCTCGGTCTACAGCTTCTGCATGTGCCCCGGCGGCACCGTGGTGGCCGCGACCAGCGAGCCGATGCGCGTCGTCACCAATGGCATGAGCCAGTACTCGCGCGCCGAGCGCAACGCCAATGCCGGCATCGTCGTCGGCATCACGCCCGAGGATTACCGCCAGGACGGCAAGACGGACGGCAGCCCGGTCAACCCGCTCGACGGCATGGCCTTCCAGCGCATCTGGGAAAGCCGCGCCTACGAGCTGGGCGAAGGCGGCTACAAGGCCCCAGGCTCCCTGGTCGGCGACTTCATCAAGCGCCAGGTCAGCCGCGAGTTCGGCAACGTCGAGCCCAGCTACAAGCCGGGCGTGACCCTGACCAATCTGCAGAAGAAGGGCTTCGGCAGCCTGCCCGACTATGCGCTGGACGCGATCAGCGAGGCCCTGCCCGCCTTCGAGCGCCAGATCAAGGGCTTCAGCATGGCCGACGCGGTGCTGACCGGGGTCGAGACCCGCACCTCCTCGCCGCTGCGCGTAACCCGCGGCCGCGACTACCAGAGCCTGAACGTCAAGGGCCTCTACCCGGCCGGCGAAGGCGCGGGCTATGCCGGCGGCATCATGTCGGCCGGCGTCGACGGCATCGAGGTGGCGGAGGCGGTGGCCAAAAGCCTGCTCAAGTTGGGTTGACAGCCGGGCCAGGCCAAGGCGTGTCGGCCAGATAGCAAGCCTGCGCCGGAGCTGCAAAGCATGTAGCGCTAGGCTGAATCGACATTCAGAGAAGAGATGTCGGGAGATGAGACGATCCGGGCCGGAGGAACCAAGCCCGAATGTCACGCCCCAGCCGCTACGAACTGACAGATCACCAGTGGGAACGTCTTGAGGGTTTGCTGCCAGGCAAACCCTCAGACCCAGGACGAAGCGGTGTGGACAACCGTGCCTTCGTCAACGGCGTGCTTTGGGTGCTGCGCTCAGGTGCCCGCTGGAGCGATCTGCCGGAGCGCTACGGTAAGTACAAGACGGTGCACAAGCGCTTCACGCGCTGGGCGGCCGCCGGGGTCTGGGAGCGGGTGTTTGCCGTGCTGGTCAAGGACAGGGGCAACCAAGACCTGCTGATCGACAGCACCATTGTTCGTGCGCACCAGCAGGCTGCGACCGGCAAAGAGGGGCCAAGAATCCGGCTCTGGGGCGTTCCCGAGGCGGGCTGAGCACGAAGATCCACATGGTCAGCGATGGTCATGGCAGGCCTTTGAGGCTGATTCTCACGCCGGGACAAGTCAACGACATCACCCAGGCCCCGGCGTTGCTCAAGGACTTCAAGCCAACGCACGTGCTGGCGGACAAGGGCTATGACAGCCGAGCCTTGGTGGCTCAGATCGAAGCGTTTGGCGCGCAAGCGGTGATTCCGCCGCGCAGTTGCCAGCAACCCCGTCCCTTCGATGCCAAGCTATACCGGGCTCGCAATGCCATCGAGCGATGCTTCGGCCGACTCAAGCAGTTCCGTCGCATCGCGACCCGTTATGACCGCAAGGCCGCCAACTTCATGGCCTTCCTCTGCTTGGCCTCAAGCCGAGCTTGGCTTCCGCCTTGAATGTCGATTCAGCCTAGCTACGCCTGCCGCGAATCCGCTGCTTGAAGGGTTGGAACCCGCCGCCTTGGTTCGAAGCCGGCTGGCCGGTCTTGGGGCGCTCGAAGTAACGCTTCCACAAATAGACGATCAACGGGATGAGTACTGTGCCAAACAGGTACTGTGAGTTGTCGCGCAACATCTGCACAAGCCTACCCTCTGAGGGAGGAAGAGGCTCAACCAGGTCCTGCTTGCGCTCGCTGGCGGTGCCGGTGTTGCCAGCTCCTGTTGGGTCAGCCTCCAGCAACTGATCTGGCAGCAAAGGGTTGGCAACGACGGTAATCTTGCCTTCGAACGACACGCGGCCCGGTAGTTCTTTGGGAGAAGAGCTTTCCATCGGGTACAGCTTGAAGCCGAGACCATGCTCGCCTGTCTTCAGTGCTACGACGGTCCATCGCCATCGGATGTAGTCGCCTACGAGCTTCTGGACGGGCTCGGTGTCATGCGCGTCCACCTTGAACTCCGAAGGGGAAAAGCTCAGCTCGGCCTTCATGTAACGGTCTACCTTCGTCTGCGCGTGGATAGCTCCTGGCTGGATAGCAAGCTGCCGCTGCAGCTCCGCACCACTGAGCTGAGCGCTGACCAGGACTTCGGCAACGAAAGGGTGCTGGTGACGTACTCGCCGAGTGGCGTTGAAACTGACCGAGCCGTCCGGCAGTTGATTCCACTCATGGTTCTGCTTTCGTAGCGCAGCAGTTGCTCTCGATGGACGACCGGACGATAGTCTTGCCTTCGCACTGGTTGCGGCAGGGGCACCTACCCGTATGGTTTCAGTTCCGTCATCAGCAGGGCTAGAAGGCACTGGCACCGGAGCTATGTCTCGTGGACGTGAAGTAGGTGGTGCCTGGCTCGGTTGAACTGGGCGAGGTCCGCCGCTTCCGGTATGCCCAAGCTCCCGGATTAGCAGGCCCAAACGCGATGAGACTTCGGGCGGCCTGTCGACGGACTTCGTTTCCACCGATGCCTTCGGCAGAGACAGGCAACCAGCAATGAGCGGAAGCAGGCAAGTAAGGCTGGTGCTGCGTACAGATATGCCCATGTAAGGGCGGCCTCTCCGGGCAGATGTATTCATATTCAGCTCCCTGCGACATTCTCCGGTGAGGTCCACCGAAGCTTCGTTTGTCAAAGAATGTAAATTGGGGGCAATTTGGAGGCAATGTGTGAACTGGCTTTATGGTTCACGCGAGCTTCGTCAGTTCTGTTGAGTAGCAGCGCCCCGCCGGTATCACAACCGCATCGGCTCGGTCTTTTATGCCCCAAGAAGCACTGCCGTGCGACCAGTTCGCCGCTGAACCGCTTGCCGTCTGCACTTGGACCTGGGCCAGGTGGTGGAGGCCTCAGTAGCTGCCGCACCTTCTCGCGGTTGTATGGGCAGATCGCCCCGTCTAGGCCTGGGTCCGGGAACGTCACCAGTGCGCCGGTCTAAGCTAGGCATACGCCGCAGGCCCGACTCATCCCAAGCCCAGGCCCCCAACGAGGCAATGCTGCCTTGCAGCTCAGGCCCGCTGGGCAAGGCTACGCAGGCTTACCCTGTTGGACGATAGGCTCTATGCTGCGCCCCCATCAGACACAAGGAGGGAGCATCCATCATGAGCGACGACGGCCAGGGCTTCGGCCCCGCCACCCCGATCCTGCGCATCTTCGACGAGGCCAAGGCCCGGTCCTTCTACCTGGACTTCCTCGGCTTCGAGATCGACTGGGAACACCGCTTCGCGGACGGCATGCCGCTGTACCTGCAGGTCTCCAGGGGCGGCTGCCAGCTGCATCTGTCCGAGCATTACGGCGACTGCAGCCCCGGCGCGCGGGTGCGCATCCCCTGTGCGGTGCTGGACGCCTACCAGCAGCGGCTGATCGACCAGCGCAACCCGAACATGCGCCCCGGCATCCAGACCCAGCCCTGGGGCCGCGAGATGGAGGTCACCGACCCCTTCGGCAACCGCCTGACCTTCTTCGAGGACGCGCCCGAGGAGTGAGCGAGTTCAGCAGGCCAGCAATTCCCTGAAGTTCGGCGCCACGCCGGCCTCGAAGGCCAGCTCGAGCCCGCCGCCCGCGGCCAGCAGCCACCCGCCCTGGGCCATCACCAGCTCCAGGTGCAGCGGGCCGGCGATCGTCCCCGGCAGGGGCAGCAAACCCGCCCGGCGCTGCGGCCCGACCCGGAGCGCCGACTCGGCACCGATCCGCCCGAGCAGCGGACCGTCCGCGTCATCCAGGCGCTCGATGCGGGCCTGGTGCAGCCGCAGGACCACGCCGCGGCTGTAGCCCTGGATGCCACGCGGCTCGCCCGCTGGCCGCTGCTCGACCTGGGCCACGGCCAGGCGCAGCAGCAGGATCCCTTCAGGACCTGGCCACTCCAGCGCGGCGAGTTCCGAATCCGGCAGCGAGAGCAGCAAGGGCAGCGACAAGTCCATGCCGCACTCTAACGCCCCGCCTCCAGCCCCCGCACCCGGCTCATCGCCAGCGCCGCCGCTGCGGTGCGGGTCTCGACGCCCAGCTTCTCGAACACATGCTCCAGATGCTTCTGCACCGTGCGCGGGCTGGAGCCGAGGATGTCGCCGATGTCGGCATTGGTCTTGCCCTTGACCACCCAATACAGCACCTCGGCCTCGCGCGCGGTCAGCTTGAAGCCATGCACCAGACCGTCCAGCAGCGCGGCATCGTCGGCCTCGCGCATCACGATCAGCCATTGGCCCTCGCCCAGCGCGTCGGGGTCGACCGCGTGCAGGGTAAAGCTCAGCCGCTTGGCGCCGCGCGTGCTGAGGAGCGCCGCGCCGGCGGCCGCGGTCGCCTGCGGCAGCACGGTCAGCTTGGCCGGCTCGGCGCCGGCGCGGCGGCGCAGCACCTCGCGATGCAGCCAGACCAGCACCTCGGGCGGCAGCCGGCCGCGCTCGAAATGCCCGCCGCTGAAGTACTCGGCCATCAGCTGGCGCGCCAGCGCGGTCTGCCAGACGCAGCGGCCGTCCAGCTCATGCACCGTCAGGCTGGCATGGCCAAAGGCGTCCAGCGCATTGCGGGCCTGGCGCTGCGCGCGCGCGCTGCGCAGATGGGCGGCGATGCGCGCCAGCACCTCGCGCGGACGGATCGGCTTGGTCACATAGTCGACGCCGCCGGCCGCGAACGCGGCCTCGACATGCTCGGTGTCCGACAGCCCGGTCATAAAGATGATCGGCGCGGCCGCGGTGCGCGGGTCGGCCTTCAGCCGGCGCGCCACCTCGAAGCCGTCCAGGCCCGGCATCAGCGCGTCCAGCACCACCACATCGGGCGGCAGCTGCGCGGCGCTCTCCAGCGCGGCCGCGCCGTCGAAGGCGACCAGCACCGTGTAGCCGGCCTCGTCCAGCGCGTCGTGCAGCAGGGCCAGGTTGTCCGGCACATCGTCGACGATCAGCACGCGCTCGGCATGCGAGGCGACGGGGGGATTCGGCAGCAGGTCTTTGTCGTCTTCGCTCACGTTGGGTCTCCGGAAGACTCTGATTGCAAGGCCCGTGCCACCAGCCGACTCATCGCCTGCAGCTGGAACTCGCGCGCCAGTTCGCGCAGCTCGAGAATGAGGCCGGCGCCCTGCGGCTCCTCGCTCGCCATGCGCTCCAGCTGCTCGCGCGCACCCTGCACATGCCCCTGGCGCAGCAGGGCCTGCACGCACAGCAGGCTAGCACGCGAGGGCAAGGCGCCGCCAGCGGCCGCGGGCGATGGTGGCGCCGGCTCGCGCAGCCGCCATTGCAGGCCCAGATGCCGGCCCAGCCAGTCCAGCAACTCATCCACCCGCACCGGCTTCAGGATGAAATCCTCGGGCCGGATGCCCAGGCCGTTCTCCAGCCCGCGGTCGAAGGCATTGGCCGAGACGATGGCGGCCGGCGCGCCGGACAGGCCCTGCGCGCGGATCGCCGCCAGGGTCTGCCAGCCGTCCAGGCCCGGCATCGCCAGGTCCAGCAGCAGGGCCTCGGCCGGCCAATCGCGCAGCAGGGCCAGGGCCTCAGCCCCGCTGTCGGCCAGGCGCAGCTCGAAGCCCAGCGGCTCCAGCATGCTGACCAGCAGTTGGCGGTCCGCCTCCTCGTTGTCCACCACCATGAGGCGCCGCGCCGGCCCCTCGAAGCCGATGCGCGCGGCGCGGCGCCGCTGCTGCGCCAGTGCGCCCCCGGCCAGGCGCGGCAGGAAGAGCTTCAGGCTGAAACGGCTGCCCTGCCCCGGCACGCTGTGGGCCTTCAGCTCGCCGCCCATCAGCTCGGTCAGCATCTTGGCGATCGTCAGGCCCAGGCCGGTGCCTCCGCCGGCCACCGCGTCGCCGCGCTCGAAAGGCTCGAACACGCGCGCCAGCTCCGCCGCCGTCATGCCCGGCCCGGTGTCGGCGATCTCGAAGCGAGCCATCTCGCCGGCGTGGCTCAGGCGCAGCGAGACCGAGCCTTCGGCCGTGAATTTGATCGCATTGCCGAGGATGTTGATCAGGATCTGCTGCACCCGCTTGCCATCGGCCCGCACCCAGTCCGGCAGGCCGGCCGGCGCCTGGTAGACGAACTCCAGGCTCTTGGCCCGGGCCTGCAGCGAGAGCAGGCGCACCAGATCCTCGACCGCCTCGCCGAAGGCCCAGGGCGCCGGCTCCAGCTTGAAGCGCCCGGCCTCGATGCGCGCCAGGTCCAGGCTGCCCTCGATCAGCGACAGCAGATGCTCGCCGCCGCGGCGTATCACCGTGACCGCCTGGCGGCGGTGCGCCGGCATGCGCTCGTCCTCGTCGAGGATCTGCGCATAGCCGAGGATGGCGTTCAGCGGCGTGCGCAGCTCATGGCTGATGCTGGTGATGTAGCGGGTCTTGGCCTCGTTGGCCGCCTCGGCCTGCACTTTTGCCTGCTGCAGCCGGGCGTCGGTGCGGCGGTGCGATTCGATCTCCGCATGCAGGGCCTCGCTCTGGCGCCGCGATTCCTCCTGCGCCACCTGGCGGCTCTTGTGCGTCAGCACCAGCCACCAGCCGATCACGCCAGAGAGCAGCAGCAGCGCGACCAGGGCCTTGGCATAGGACGCCTTCAGATGCGGCGCCAGGCCGGCCGCGTCGGCGCCCAGCCGCCCCAGCTCATGCTGGTAGAGCAGGCCGAACAGCAGCAGCAGCACCGGCAGCACCAGGGCCATCAGGCCCAGGTACTGGATCAGCCCGCTGTCCAGCAGCGGCCACAGCCGCCGCGGCAGCAGCGCCTGCAGCAGGCCGCGCGCCTGCACGGCCAGGCGCGCCTCGGGTTTGCACAGGTCCTCGCAGCGCGCATCCAGCGAGCAGCACAGCGAGCAGATCGCGCCGCGATAGGCCGGGCAATGCGCCATGTCCTCGCTCTCGTATTCGCGCTCGCAGACCACGCAGCGCAGGCGTTGCAGGCCAAGCTGCGGGCTGCGGCGCGCGATGTAATAACGGCCCCTGGTCAGCCAGGCGATCAGCGGCGACACCAGCAGCGCCGTCACCAGCGCGATCAGCGCCGAGAAGGCCTGGGCCAGCGGCCCAAACAGGCCCAGGTGCGCCGCGATCGACAGCCCCGAGGCCGCGGCCATCGCGCCGACGCCGACCGGGTTGATGTCGTAGAGATGCGCGCGCTTGAACTCGATGCCCGGCGGCGACAGGCCCAGCGGCTTGTTGATCACCAGGTCCGCGACCACCGTCATGATCCAGGCGATCGCGATATTGGCGTAGAGGCCCAGCACCCGATCCAGCGCCTGGAACAGCTCCATCTCCATCAAGAGCAGCGCGATCAGGGTGTTGAACACCACCCAGACCACGCGGCCCGGATGGCTGTGGGTCAGGCGCGCGAAGAAATTGCTCCAGGCCAGCGAACCGGCATAGGCGTTGGTGACATTGATCTTCAGCTGCGAGACGATCACCAAGAGCGCGGTGGCCGCCACCGCCCAGCCGGGGCGGCTGAACACCGTGTCGTAGGCGACCAGGTACATCTGGTTCGGGTCCACCGCGCGCTCGGCGGGCACCATCAGTTTGAGCGCCAGATAGGCCAGCAGCGCCCCGCCCAGCATCTTCAGCACGCCGACGATCACCCAGCCCGGCCCGCCGACGAACACCGCGGCCCACCAGCGCCAGCGTCGCCTCGGGTCCGGCGTCGGCATGAAGCGCAGGTAGTCGGCCTGCTCGCCCATCTGCGTGATCAGCGCGATGCCCACCGTCATGGCGGCGCCGAACAGCGGCAGGCTGAACTGCCCGCCATTGCCATGTGCGCCGGCATAGCCCTGGATCTGCGTCGTCAGCTCCGGGTAGCGGCCAAAGACATAGAGATACGGCAGGATCAAGAGCGCCAGCCAGAGCGGCTGGGTCCAGACCTGCAGCCGCGCGATCGCGGTCACGCCATGGGTCACCAGCGGCAGCACCACCAGCGCGCAGATCAGGTAACCCCAGGCGGGCGGGATGTCGAAGGCCAGCTCCAGCGCATAGGCCATGATGGCAGCCTCCAGCGCGAAGAAGATGAAGGTGAAGCTGGCGTAGATCAGGCTGGTCAGGGTGGAGCCGATATAGCCGAAGCCGGCGCCGCGAGTCAGCAGGTCCATGTCCACGCCATGGCGCGCCGCATAGACGCTGATCGGCCAGCCGGCCAGCAGGATGATCAGCCCGGTGGCCAGGATGGCCCAGAAGGCGTTGGCGAAGCCGTACTCCACCAGCAGGGTCGCCCCCACCGCCTCCAGCACCAGGAAGGAGGCCGCACCGAAGGCCGTGTTCGCCACCCGCGCGCCGGACCAGCGCCGAAAGGCATGCGGTGTGAAGCGCAGCGCATAGTCCTCCAGCGTCTCGCTGGCCACCCAGGCGTTGTAGTCCCGGCGGATCTTGATGACGCGCTGGACGGGTTCGGCGGCACTCTGGACGGATGCAGGCTGCGACGGCATGCTGCCTCCCTATCAAGACCCGTGCCTTGCTTGGCACCGATCCTGCAAGAGCCGCCACCATGGAACTGACACCCCGTGTTCAGCCGCAGGCTGCTCGGGCTGACTAATATGAATCGAGCGTAGCGAGATGGAACTCACGCCCCGAGAGAAGGACAAGCTGCTGATCTTCACCGCCGCCCTGTTGGCGGAGCGCCGCAAGGCCCGCGGCCTGAAGCTGAACTACCCGGAGGCGGTGGCCCTGATCAGCGCCGCGATCATGGAAGGCGCGCGCGACGGCAAGAGCGTCGCCGCGCTGATGAGCGAGGGCAAGACCGTGCTGAGCCGGGCCGACGTGATGGATGGCATCGCCGAGATGATTCCCGAGATCCAGATCGAGGCCACCTTCCCGGATGGCACCAAGCTGGTGACCGTGCACCAACCGATCGCATAAACGACCACGACGCACCAAGATGATGAAGAGAATCTCGCAAGTCCTGACCCTCTTGACGCTGGGCTGCCTCAGCGGCCTGGCCTTCGCCCATGTGGGCCCGGACGGTGCAGCCCACCATGGCTTCACCGAAGGTTTCAGCCACCCCTTCACCGGCCTGGACCATCTGGCCGCGATGCTGGCGGTGGGCATCTGGAGCGCCGGCTCGGCGCGCCGCCAATGGCTGGCGCCGGCGGTCTTCGTGATCATGCTGCTGGCCGCTGCGCTGCTGGCCCAGGGCGGCCTGGTATTCCCGGCGGTGGAGCCGATGATCGCGGCCTCGCTGGTGGCGGCCGGCCTGCTGCTGCTGCTGACGCCGCTGCAACAACTGCCGCCGGCCGTCGGCGCGCTGCTGATGGGCGGCTTCGCGCTGTTCCACGGCGCGGCCCATGGCCAGGAGCTGGCCGGCGCCGGCGCCCTGATCGGCATGGGGCTGGCCACGGCCCTGCTGCACGGCCTGGGCATCGCGCTGGGCCATGCGCTGCGCCGCTGGTCGATCTGGCTGCCGCGCGCCGCCGGCGCGGGCGTTGCCTTGATGGGCATAGGGCTGCTCGCATGATCCCCGGTGAATTACTGATCGACGATGAGTCGGCCGTCCATGAACTCAATCCGGGCCGGCGCACCTTGAGCCTGGTGGTCGAGAACGCCGGTGACCGGCCGATCCAGGTCGGCTCGCATTACCACTTCGCCGAGACCAACGGCGCGCTGCGCTTCGACCGCAGCGCGGCGCGCGGCATGCGGCTGAACATCGCCTCCGGCACCGCGGTGCGCTTCGAGCCGGGCCAGCAGCGCACGGTGGAGCTGGTGGACTATGCCGGCGACCGGCAGGTCTGGGGCTTTCGCGGCCTCGTTCAAGGAAGCTTGTAATGGCACAGATGGGACGACGGGCCTACGCCGAGATGTTCGGACCCACGGTTGGCGACCGCCTGCGCCTGGCCGACACCGCGCTGGTGATCGAGGTCGAACAAGACCTGACCCTGCGCGCCGGCGGCTATGGCGAGGAGGTGAAGTTCGGCGGCGGCAAGGTGATCCGCGACGGCATGGGCCAGTCACAGCGGCCCAACGGCCCAGGCCCGGCCGATGCGGTGGACTGCGTCGTCACCAATGCGCTGATCATCGACCACTGGGGCATCGTCAAGGCCGACATCGGCATCCGCGGCACCCGCATCGCCGCCATCGGCAAGGCCGGCAACCCGGACGTGCAGCCGGGCGTCGACATCGTGATCGGCCCGGGCACCGAGGTGATCGCCGGCGAGGGCCTGATCGTCACGGCCGGCGCGATCGACACCCACATCCATTTCATCTGCCCGCAGCAGATCGAGGAGGCGCTGATGTCCGGCGTCACCACGATGATGGGCGGCGGCACCGGCCCGGCCACCGGCACCTTCGCCACCACCTGCACGCCCGGCCCCGCCAACATCCGGCGCATGCTGCAGGCGGCCGACGCCTTCCCGATGAATATCGGCTTCCTCGGCAAGGGCAACGCCAGCCGGCCCGAGGCGCTGCGGCAACAGATCGAGGCCGGCGTGATCGGCCTGAAGCTGCATGAGGACTGGGGCACGACCCCGGCGGCGATCGACTGCTGCCTGAACGTGGCCGAGGAGACCGACACCCAGGTCTCGATTCACAGCGACACCCTGAACGAGAGCGGCTTCGTCGAGGACACGGTCGGCGCGACGAAAGGCCGCACGCTCTGCGCCTTCCATACCGAGGGCGCCGGCGGCGGCCATGCGCCGGACATCATGCGCGTGGTCGGCGAGCCCAACTTCCTGCCCTCCTCCACCAACCCGACGATGCCCTACACGGTCAACACCGTGGACGAGCATCTGGACATGCTGATGGTCTGCCACCACCTGGATGCCAGCGTGGCCGAGGATCTGGCCTTCGCCGAAAGCCGCATCCGGCGCGAGACCATCGCGGCCGAGGACGTGCTGCACGACCTGGGCGCGATCTCGATGTTCTCGTCCGACAGCCAGGCGATGGGCCGGGTCGGCGAGATGGTGATGCGCTGCTGGCAGACCGCGCACAAGATGAAGCTGCAGCGTGGCGCGTTGGGCGGGCCGGGCGGTGACACGGATCGCAACGACAACGAGCGGGTCAAGCGCTACATCGCCAAGATCACGATCAACCCGGCACTCTCGCATGGCGCGGCGCACGAGATCGGTTCGATCGAGGTCGGCAAATGGGCCGACCTGGTGTTCTGGCGCCCGGCCTTCTTCGGCGTCAAGCCCAGCCTGATCATGAAGGGCGGCTTCATCGCCGCCGCCGCGATGGGCGACCCGAACGCGAGCATCCCGACGCCGCAGCCGGTGCATTACCGGCCGATGTTCGGCAGCTTCGGCGGCGCGCTGCACGGCGGCTCGCTGACCTTCGTCTCGCAGGCCGGCCTGGCCGCGGCCCAGGGCTATGGCCTGGCCAAGACCCTGGCCACGGTGCGGGGCAACCGCCGGGTGACGAAACGCGACATGGTGCGCAACGACTACCTGCCGCAGATGAGCATCGACGCCCAGACCTACGAGGTGCGCGCCGACGGCCGGCTGCTGACTTGCGAACCGGCCCGGGAACTGCCGCTGGCGCAGCGCTATTTCCTGTTTTAAGGCGTTTTTCCGCGCTTCGCCGCGCGCGGTTTGAGGCACCATCGCGCGCATGGACCGTCTGGCCGAACAGGTGGTGGCGTGGCACAACCGCAACCCCCTGGCAAAACGCATCAGCATCTACGACGTCCACACCATCGGTGTGGTGGCCCTGCCCTTCATGGGCGGCGGCGCGCCCGCGCCCCTGCCGGCCGGCCCGATCGAGCCGGTGCTGGGTGATACATCGGATGGCGAGGGCGCGCCGGAGGGGCCGCCCCTGCCGCCTGGCCCGCCGCCGGCGATAGCAGCGAGCCCACCCGCAGCGCCGCTACCCGCCTGGCGGCAAGCCCTGACCCCGCTGCTGCAGCGCCTGGGGCTGGCGCCGCGCGCCGGCGAGGGCTGGCCGCTGTTCAGCGAGCGCTTCATCAACCGCCTGTCGTCGCGTCGCATTGCCGCCTTCGCGCTGCGCCATGGCCATGCCAACCCGCCCGGCGCGGCGGACTGGCCGCAGCGCGCGATCCCGATCGACGAGAGGCTGATGGCGCGCGGCGCGGCCCGTGCCGGCGGCGCCTGGCCCTACGAGATCTACCTGATGAGCGCCGGCATCGATGCCGGCACCTCGCGCACGCGGGTGCTGCTGGCCCAGGGCGATGGCGAGCCGCTGCAGGTGCTGGGACGGCGCTGCCTGAACCCACTGGCCCTGGCCACCCTGGGCGCACTGGTGCTGCTGCTGGTCGGCACGCCGACCCTCTGGCTGGCCGGCCACCACCGCGGCGAGGCCGAGCTCGCGCCACCGGTCGCGGCCTCGGCCGCCTCGGCGCCGCTATTGGTCGCGGCGGCATCCGCTCCGCCACTGCCGAGCGCCGCCTCCGAACCCTCCGCTCCGGCCTCGAGCGCAGCCTCTGCCCCGCTGGAACCCGCTTCGGCGGCCAGCAGCAGCGCGGTCGCGAGCGTGGAGGTCGAGACACCTGCAGCAACATCCTCGGCCCCCGACATCCGGCCGCAGCTGGTGCCACCGCGGCCCATCCGCCCCGGCACGCCGCCGATGGCCGCGGCCACCCCGGCCTCGGAGCCCACCGCCGCGACCGGCAAGACAGGTACAAGCACCGCAACGCCACCGGCCGCGGCCACGACCCTGGCCGAGGAGCTGAACCGCCCCCGGGCCACGGCGAGCGCGGCGCCATCCATTGGCGACACCGCTGCGGCCACCTCCGGCCGGCAGGTGGCGCTGGTCGGCCCGGTCAGCCCGACCCGAGCCGAGGCCGAAGTGGTGCTGGAGCGCATGCGCGGCCTGCTGGGCCAGACCGTCAGCCAGCCCGGCGCGCTGCAGGGCCAGGTGTTCCGTACCCATGAGGGCTGGCGCGCCGCGATCTGGCCCTTCGGCAGCCGCGAGGAGGCCCAGCTGATCAATGCCACGCTGGTGGCACGGGGCTTGCGAACCAAGGCGGTCGACTTCTAGAGTTCTGTCCTACAGTGGCGCCATGCTGACCGTCAACAAACTGCTTCCCCAGGGCCGCGGCCTGGCCCCCGTGCTGCTCGAGCGCGCCGCGCAACTCGAGCTGGACTGGGATGTGCGCCAGAAGAGCCGCTTCGATGCCACCGACGACCAGGGTCGCCAGCTGGGCGTGTTCCTGCCGCGTGGCACCGTGGTGCGCGGCGGCGATGTGCTGGTGGCCGAGGATGGCTCGCTGCTGCGCGTCGTCGCCGCGCCGCAGCCGGTGCTGGAGGTGCGGGCCTGCGCCGAGCATGGCAGCCCCTTCGATCTGCTGCGCGCCGCCTATCACCTGGGCAACCGCCATGTGCAGCTGGAGCTCAAACCCGATCATCTGAAGCTGGAACCCGACCATGTGCTGGCCGAGATGCTGCGTCAGATGCACCTGATCGTCACCGAGGCCGTGGCCGCCTTCGAGCCCGAGGCCGGCGCCTATGCGGCCGAGGGCCAGGCGCATACGCACCAGCACCATGGGCACGCGCACGATCACCAGCCGCCCGCGCCGGCACGCGGCAAGCCGATCGGCATCGCGGTGGCCGCTGCCGCCGCTACGCCGCATGTGCACGGCCCCGGCTGCAAGCACTGATGCCACGCGTCCGCCCGGCGCCCACTCCGATCGGCGCGAGCGCCTGGCTGCAGCTGATGCAGCTGGCCTCGCCGGCGCTGCCGGTGGGCGGCTTCAGCTATTCCGAGGGGCTGGAGGCCGCGGTCGAAGCCGGCCGGGTGAGCAACGAGGTCGAGGCCCGGGACTGGCTGCTGGACCAGTTGCATCTAGCCCTGGGCCGCGCGGACCTGCCGGCCTGCGCCGGCGCGATGCGTGCCTGGCTGCGACAAGACCTGACCCGCATCGCGGCGCTGAACGACTGGGTGCTGCAGACCCGCGAGACCGCCGAGCTGCGCCTGCAGAGCGAGCAGATAGGCCGCTCGCTGCTGGAATGGCTGCGCAACCGTGGCCACAACACGCCGGCCGACGCGCTGCAGGCCCTGGCCGCGCTGAAGCCGGCGCCGAGCTGGCCGGTCACCTTCGGGCTGGCCGCGGCGCTGACGGGCGCGCCGCCGCGCGAGGCGATGCTGGCCCATGCCTTCGGCTGGGCCGAGAACATGGTGGCCGCCGCGATCAAGGCCGTGCCGCTGGGCCAGAGCGCCGGCCAGCGCATGCTGGAAGCCCTGAGCGAGGCGATTCCCGCGGTCGTCGATGCGGCGCTGGCCCTGCCGGACAGCCGGCGCCAGGCCTTCACGCCGGGGCTGGCCATCCTGTCGTCACAGCATGAGGCGCAGTATTCGCGCCTGTTCAGATCCTAGGCAGCCTCAAGGGTGCGCTTCATCGCCAGCAGCCCCTGACGCAGCATCGCCGCGATCGGCGGCGCCATCTCGTGCGGCAGCAGATCGGCGATCCAGACCAGGTGGCAGCGCCGCCCCGGCGTCGCCGCATCATCATCCTCCAGCACCTGGGCGCTGGCGTTGTGATGCGTCAGTCGGCCGCCAGCGGCCGACCAGACGATGCGCCGCCTGGCCTCGTCCACCGCGATGATCTGCTCGCGCGCCTGCATGCCGTTCGCAAACGTCACCTGGCGCGCGGCGCCATCGGCCTCCAGCCGGCAGTCGGTGACAAAGCCCACGGCCAGCCGCGTGTGCAGCGCGCCCAGGTCGCGCAAGGCCGACCAGGCCATGTCGGCCGGCACCTCGATCAGGATCTCGTCGTACAGCGATGCCATCTTCCTGCCGCTCCTGCTTGCCGATGAGCCCCGACGGGCTCCCTGCAGGCGAGACTAGGCGGCGGCGCAGGCGGGCACGCGCCGTTTTCGGACATCTTCATTGCTGCCGCCGGCCGCCGCGGCGGCAGCGTCGGGTTCAGCTGCGGTAGTCGGCGTTGATGCTGACGTAGTCGTGGCTCAGGTCGCAGGTCCAGACCGTGGCCTCGGCCGGGCCGCGGTGCAGATGCACGCGCACGGTGATCTCGCTTTGCTTCATCACGCGCTGGCCGTCCTCCTCGCGGTAGGCCGGGTGGCGACCCCCCTGGGTGACCACATGCACATCGTCCAGGTGCATCTCGATCAGGGTCTGGTCCAGGTCCGCGATGCCGGCATAGCCGACCGCGGCCAGGATGCGACCCAGGTTCGGGTCGCTGGCGAAGAAGGCGGTCTTGACCAGCGGCGAATGCGCGATCGCATAGGCGGCCAGCTGGCATTCGGCGGCGTCGCGGCCGCCCTCGATCTTCACCGTGATGAACTTGGTGGCGCCCTCGCCGTCGCGCACGATGGCCTGGGCCAGTTGCTGCGACACCGCGATCACCGCCTCGCGCAAGATCTGCCCCTCGGCGCTGGACAGCGAGTCGATGCGCGCATGGGCGGCCTTGTGGGTCGCGATCAGCACGAAGGAGTCGTTGGTCGAGGTGTCGCCGTCGATCGTGATGCGGTTGAAGCTGGCGTCGGCCGCCTCGGTCACCAGGGTCTGCAGCAGCTCGGGCGCGATGTTGGCGTCGGTCGCCACATAGCCCAGCATCGTCGCCATGTTCGGGCGGATCATGCCGGCGCCCTTGGAGATGCCGGTCACGGTGACCGTCTGGCCGCCGATCTGCACCTGGCGCGAAGCCGCCTTGGGCAGGGTGTCGGTGGTCATGATGCCGGCTGCGGCTTCGGCCCAGTTGTCGGCCTTCAGCGCCGCCAGCGCCTTCGGCAGGCCGGCGATGATGCGGTCCACCGGCAGGGTCTCCATGATCACGCCGGTCGAGAACGGCAGGATCTGCTCCGGCGCGACGCCCAGCTCCTGGCCCAGCGCCACGCAGCTCTGACGCGCCCGCGCCAGGCCGTCCTCGCCGGTGCCGGCATTGGCATTGCCGGTGTTGACCAGGATCGCGCGGATGGGCCGGCCGCCATCCAGATGCTCGCGGCAGATCTGCACCGGTGCGGCGCAGAAGCGGTTCTTCGTGAACACGCCGGCCACCGAGCTGCCCTCGTCCAGCACCACCACCGTCAGATCGCGCCGATCGGCCTTGCGCACCCCCGCCATCGTGACCCCCAGCCGCAGACCGGGTACGGGGTGGAGGGACGCAGGGTCGGGGGCGCTCAGATTGACGGGCATGGCGGTCTCGCGGAGAAAAAGAAATGAGAACGAATGGGAAGAGCCAAGGGCTTGGCTTGTCGCTGGCGCGGATTGTAGGGAGAGATTGCAAAAACAAAGGGCTCCCGAGGGAGCCCTTGAACACTGCGGCGGATTTGCCCGCCGCCGCTGGATCTTTGAACGATCAGCCCTTGCGCTGGCGGCGGCGCGCCACGAAGCCGACGACACCCAGACCGGCCAGCAGCATCGCGTAGGTGCCGGGTTCGGGGACGGCGGTGGGGATCAGGTTCAGGCCACCGGAATAGCTGGCCGAGATCGTGCTGCCGCTGGAGCCCTGCAGGCCGGCATAGCCATGAACGATCAGTTGCAGCGTACCGCTGGTCGGCACCTCGAACAGCTCGGCACCACGGAAGACCGTGCCGCCCAGCTCGTAGGGGTTGGTGATCTGCAGGGCGACGCCATTCAGGGTCGCGCTGGTAAAGACGATCTGCTGAGTGGCCAGCTTTGTCGCGCTGGCGGAGGTGTTCAGCCACACATCGACCAGTGCGCCGCCGGCAAAACTGAAGGTGAAGGTATCGGTAAAGAGGCCCGAAACCTTGTGGTTCACCAGGGTCCCGCTCGGATCGCTCAAACCCGCGGAAAACCCGGATTCTGCATCGCCATCCAGGGTGATGTTGTTGTTGACATTGACGGCTTGCGCTGCGGCAGCGCTCAGTGCCAGTACCGCGGCAGCGAGAAGCTTGATCTTGTGCATGGTCCGGGTTCTCGGTGGTTGTCGGTTTTATTGTCCGGTTGCGCGGCCGGCAGAGCGGCGGCGACCAACCCAGGCCAGCGCCAGCAGGCCGGTCGACAGCAAGGCCAGGCTGCCCGGCTCGGGCACGGCGGCATTGACGTTGACCGTGCCGGAATAGGTGGCGCTGATCTTGGTGCCATCCGCCCAGCCTTCGCCCGCACGGCCGCTGATGGTCAGCACCAGCGGGCCATTCAGCAGCGACTCGCTGAACATGCCGAGTTCGTCAAAATCGATATTGGCGCCGCGATTGCTCTTCTGGAAGTCGAAGGACACACCATTGATCGAGGCGCTGTAGAAGTCGATGTCCTGCTTGTTGCTGCCTGCGGTGCGCAGGATGCCATCGACCAGCGACCAGCTTTGCACGCCACTGAGCACATAGGTGTCGGTGAAGAGGCCGGCCAGCTTGTGCGTCATCGAGATGCCTGCCGACAGACCACCGTCCTGGTCGGCCACCAACTTGACGGTCTGGTTGGTCAGCACCGGGCCGGCAAGGGCCAGGGCGCCTGTCAGGGAAAGCGCGATCGAAACGATGGCAGATTTGAGCTTCATGGGCGGTGGGTAAGCAAAGGGCACACCGTGTGTGTGCCCGATGACTTCACTTTAGGGGGACGCCCTTGACATGCGCACCCCTCATCCACGGGCTCGGGACTTGAATTGTGCGAACTGCGTCACACCGATCCCCCACCCGGGTGGGTCCGGGCGGGCGAGCCGACTCGGCGCGGCGGGATCAGCTCAGCTTGCCGTGGCAGAGCTTGTACTTCTTGCCGCTGCCGCAGGGGCAAGGATCGTTGCGGCCGACATGGCCGTAGACCGGGGCCGGGTCTTGCGCGGCGTCCTGCGAGACCGAACCGTCCTCGTTGGGATGGGTGTAGGTCACGTTGCTGACGCTCTCGGCGCGCTGCTCGATCGCCTCGGCGGCGGCGCTGGCCTCTTCCTGGCTCTGGATGCGCACGTTCAGCAGCACGCGCGTGACTTCCATCTTGACGACGTCCAGCAGCTGCGAGAACAGCTCGAAGGCCTCGCGCTTGTATTCCTGCTTGGGGTTCTTCTGGGCGTAGCCGCGCAGGTGGATGCCCTGGCGCAGATAGTCCAGCGCGGCCAGGTGCTCGCGCCAATGCTGGTCGATGCTCTGCAGCAGCACCATGCGCATGAAGGGCGAGAACTGCTCCAGGCCGACGCGCTCCAGCTTCTCGGCAAACAGCGCATCGCCGGCGGCGATCACCTTCTCCAGGATTTCGTCGTCGGTGATGGAGTCGCTCTTCTCGACCACGGCCTGCAGGCCGGCATCGATCTGCCATTCGTCCTTCAGCACCCGCTCCAGCGCCGGCAGGTCCCACTGCTCCTCCAGGCTCTCTGCCGGCACGAAGCTGCGCACCACGTCGGTCAGCGCGCTGGCGCGCAGATTGCCGATCTGGGCCACCAGCTCCTGGGCCTCCAGGATGTCGTTGCGCTGCTGGTAGATGACCTTGCGCTGGTCGTTGCTGACGTCGTCGTACTCGAGCAGCTGCTTGCGGATGTCGAAGTTGCGGCCCTCGACCTTGCGCTGCGCGCTTTCCAGCGAGCGGCTGACGATGCCGGCCTCGATCGCCTCGCCCTCGGGCATCTTCAGGCGGTCCATGATGGCGCGCACGCGGTCGCCCGCGAAGATGCGCATCAGCGGATCGTCCAGCGACAGGTAGAAGCGCGAAGAACCCGGATCGCCCTGGCGGCCCGAACGGCCGCGCAGCTGGTTGTCGATGCGGCGGCTTTCGTGGCGCTCGGTCGCGACGATGCGCAGGCCACCCTGAGCCTTGACCTGCTCGTGCAGGCTCTGCCATTCACCGCGCAGCTGCTGGATGCGGCGCGCCTTCTCGTCGGCGGGGATCGCGTCATCCGCCTCGATGAACTGCACCTGCTTCTCGACGTTGCCGCCCAGCACGATGTCGGTGCCGCGGCCCGCCATATTGGTGGCGATCGTGATCACGCCAGGCCGGCCGGCCTGGGCGATGATCTCGGCCTCCTTGGCATGCTGCTTGGCGTTCAGCACCTGGTGCGGCAGCTTGGCCTCGGTCAGCAGCTTGGAGATCAGCTCGGAGTTCTCGATCGAGGT
This sequence comes from Roseateles sp. DAIF2, assembly GCF_015624425.1. Classification (NCBI taxonomy): domain Bacteria; kingdom Pseudomonadati; phylum Pseudomonadota; class Betaproteobacteria; order Burkholderiales; family Sphaerotilaceae; genus Roseateles; species Roseateles sp. DAIF2. The sequence goes on from NZ_CP049919.1 coordinate 4,654,509, forward strand.
GGTGCCCACCAGGGTCGGCTGGCCGCGCTCGTGGCAGTCGCGGATGTCCTTGATCACCGCGTCGAACTTCTCCTGGCTGGTCTTGTAGACCAGGTCCAGCTCGTCCTTGCGGATGGTCGGCCGGTTCGGCGGGATCACCACGGTCTCCAGACCGTAGATCTCCTGGAATTCGTAGGCCTCGGTATCGGCCGTGCCGGTCATGCCCGACAGCTTGCCGTACATGCGGAAGTAGTTCTGGAAGGTGATCGAGGCCAGCGTCTGGTTCTCGCTCTGGATCTGCACGCCTTCCTTGGCCTCGACGGCCTGGTGCAGGCCGTCGCTCCAGCGCCGGCCCGTCATCAGGCGGCCGGTGAACTCGTCGACGATGGTCACCTCGCCGTTCTGCACCACGTAATGCTGATCGCGGTGATACACATGGTGCGCGCGCAGCGACGCGTACAGGTGGTGCATCAGCGCGATATTGCCGGCGTCGTAGAGGCTGGCGCCCTCGGGCAGCAGGCCGGCCTGGCTGAGCAGCCGCTCGGCGTTCTCGTGGCCGTCCTCGGTCAGGTAGATCTGGTGCGACTTCTCGTCGACGGTGAAGTCGCCCGGCTCGATCACGCCCTCGCCGGTGCGCGGATCCAGCTCGCCGATCTGCTTCTTCAGATGCGGCGCGACCTTGTTGATCGCCTGGTAGACATCGGTCTGGTCGTCGGCCTGGCCCGAGATGATCAGCGGCGTGCGCGCTTCGTCGATCAGGATCGAGTCCACCTCGTCGACGATCGCGTAGGCCAGGCGGCGCTGCACGCGGTCGGCGGTCTCGTAGACCATGTTGTCGCGCAGGTAGTCGAAGCCGTACTCGTTGTTGGTGCCGTAGGTCACGTCGGCACGGTAGGCGGCCTGCTTCTCCTCGCGCGGCATATTGGGCAGGTTGATGCCCACGCTCAGGCCGAGGAAGTTGTAGAGCTTGCCCATCTCCTCGGCATCGCGGCGCGCCAGGTAGTCGTTCACCGTCACCAGGTGCACGCCATTGCCGGTCAGCGCATTCAGGTAGACCGCCAGGGTCGCCATCAGGGTCTTGCCTTCGCCGGTGCGCATTTCGGCGATCTTGCCGGAGTGCAGCACCATGCCGCCGATCAGCTGCACGTCGAAGTGGCGCATCTTCAGCACCCGCTTGCCACCCTCGCGGCAGACCGCGAAGGCCTCGGGCAGGATCGCGTCCAGCGCCTCGCCGCCGGCCACGCGCTGCTTGAACTCCTCGGTCTTGGCGCGCAGCTCGTCGTCGCTCAGCGCCTCGAACTTGGGCTCCAGCGCATTGATCTGCTGCACCACGCGGCGGTATTGCTTGAGCAGCCGGTCATTGCGGCTACCGAAAATCTGGGTGAGAAGCTTGGGCAACATGCAGCAGCGTCAGAGGTAAGAGCATCGGCGCGCGTCGGGGGCGGCCGCCGTGCGGATGGCATGGGTGAGTGATGGGATCTGCGATGGCCAGTTGGGGCCGGGCGACGCGAATGCAATACATGGGCGATTCAGCGCAAACCCTGACCCGCGGCCGGGCCGCAGAAAAACCCACCGAGTTTAGCACCGGGGTGATGACGCCCAACCGCCCCACTACACTGTGGCCATGCGCCCCAACTACCTGCCCGCTCCCGCGAAACCGACGGTGCCCGAGCCGCAGACGATCGCGACCACGCTGACCCGCCACCAGGGTCTGGCGCGGCTGGGGCAGCTGCTGCGGGAGTCGAACCGGCGCCTGGAGATCGTCGCGGTGGCCCTGCCCGGCGCGATGCGGCGCTTCGTCAAGGCGGGCCCGATCGACGAGGAAGGCTGGACCCTGCTGGCGGCCAACGCCGCGGTGGCGGCCAAGCTGCGCCAGCTGCAGCCGCGGCTGCTGGAGTTGCTGGCCGAGGCAGGCGTGCCGCCGGCCAAGCTGCGCATCAAGGTGCTGCAGCTGCAACAGCCCTGAACGCCGCGCGAGCGAAAGAGATGGGGAAAGAAGCTGGTGCCGGCTATCGGATTCGAACTGATGACCTACCGCTTACAAGGCGGTTGCTCTACCAACTGAGCTAAGCCGGCACGGCTTGAAAGAGAAACCAAGATTCGGCGGCGAAGCGCCGAGCCGCGATTGTAGGGGCAAGAATGCCCCGTTTTCGCGAACCCGGGTCCGCCCAGCTCGATCAACGAGTTTTTTATTTACTTGATGCGCTTGAGCGCCGGGCGACCGCCGCCGGGCGCCGGGCCCTCGGGATCCGGCGTCGTGTCGGCGGGCGCAGCGCCCTCGACCGTGGCGGGTTCGGCCGGCGCGTCCGCCGGGGCCTCCGCGCTCGGCGCCAGGCGCAGGCCGCGCAACGGCGTCGCGGGCTTGGCCGGTGCGGCCGCTTCCGTCGGCTCCTGGTCGGCCGCCGGCGCGCTGGGCGCCGGGAAGGCCATGCCCTGCCCGTTCTCGCGCGCATAGATCGCGACGACATGGTCCACCGGCACGATGATCTCGCGCGAGACGCCGCCGAAGCGGGCCTTGAACTGGACAAACTCGTTGCCGAGCTCCAGGCCGCTGGTGGCGTCGAAGCCGATGTTCAGCACGATCTCGTTGTTGCTGACGTACTCCTGGGGCACCTGCACCGAGCGGTCGACATGGACCGCGATGTAGGGCGTGAAGCCGTTGTCGGTGCACCAGTCATGCAGGGCCCTGATCAGATAGGGCCGAGTGGACGTGCTGTTGGTGCCGGCGGAGCCGCCGTCGCTGCTGTGATCCATGAACCGAGTTTATTACTTGCGCATCACCTTCTCGGACGGCGTCAGCGCCTCGATGTAGGCCGGGCGCGAGAAGATGCGCTCGGCGTACTTCAGCAGCGGCAGCGCGTTCTTCGACATGTCGATGCCGTAGTAGTCCAGACGCCACAGCAGCGGGGCGATCGCGACGTCCAGCATCGAGAAGTCGTCACCCAGCATGTACTTGTTCTTCAGGAAGATTGGCGCCAGCTGGGTCAGGCGGTCGCGGATCTGCGAGCGGGCCTTCTCGAGCTGCTTGTCGGTGGCCTTGACGGCCTGGCTGCGGCCTTCCAGCACGTTGACATGGGCGAACAGCTCCTTCTCGAAATTGAGCAGGAACAGGCGCACGCGGGCGCGCGCGACCGGGTCGCCGGGCATCAGCTGCGGATGCGGGAAGCGCTCGTCGATGTACTCGTTGATGATGTGCGACTCGTACAGGATCAGGTCGCGTTCCACGAGGATGGGCACCTCGTTGTACGGGTTCATCAGCGCGATGTCTTCGGGCTTGGCGAAGAGGTCGACGTCGCGGATTTCGAAGTCCATGCCCTTTTCGAACAGCACAAAGCGGCAGCGGTGCGAGTAAGGGCAGGTAGTTCCAGAATAAAGCACCATCATGGCGGCAGGCTCCCGAAGAGTCAGAGGGTCAAAAAGCAAACGCAGTGGGTGGCTCTACAGCCCTCCCCACTGCGGTATCCGATCCCGGCCGCGGACGGATCCGCGGTCCGGGCGGCATCTCTATTTCACGTCTTTCCAGTAAGACGCGTTCAAGCGCCAGGCAAACACGGTGAACACGGACAGGAACAGCAGCACCAGCACGCCCAGCCGGAAGCGCTCGCCCTGCGCGGGCTCGCCCATCCACTGGAGGTAGGCCACCAGGTCGGCGACGGCCTCATCGTACTGCGCCGGCGTCAGCTTGCCGGGCGTGAGCTGTTCATAGCCCTTGAAGACATGCACGGTCTTGTTGTGGTCGTGCGGATCCGGCTCGTCGGCGAACTTCGCCACGCGCTGGCCCTGCAGCTCCCACATCGCATGCGGCATCGCGACGCTGGGGAAGGCCAGATTGTTCCAGCCGGTCGCCTTGGTCTCGTCGCGGTAGAAGGTCCGCATATAGGTGTAGAGATAGTCCGCGCCCGAGCCCTTGGAGGCATCGGCTCGCGAACGCGCGATCACGGTCAGGTCCGGCGGGGTGGCGCCGAACCAGTCCTTGGCCTGCTTGGGATCGAGCGAGACCTTCATGGTCTCGCCGACCTTGTCGCCGGCGAACAGCAGGTTGCCCTTGATCTGCGCCTCGGTCAGGCCGATGTCGCGCAGGCGGTTGTAGCGCATGAAGGCGGCCGAGTGGCAGTTCAGGCAGTAGTTGACGAACAGCTTGGCGCCGTTTTGCAGCGCGGCCGTGTCGGTCATCTTTTCCCGCGGGAACTTGTCCCATTCGATGCCGCCGCCGGCGGCTTGCGCGCCGCCCGCCAGGCCCAGGCCGATCAGCAGCGTCGCGATGAGTTTCTTGAACATCATTCTTGTCACTCCTGGCTCAGTGGGCGTGGAAGGTCACACGGTCGGGCACGGGCTTGGGCGTACCCAGCTTGCTCCACCAGGGCATCAGCAGGAAGAAGCCGAAGTAGAACAGCGTGCCGACCTGGGCGATCAGGGTGCCGATATCGCTCGGCGGCTTGATACCCAGATAACCCAGCACCAGGAAGAAGACCACGAAGACGGCGTACAGATGCTTGTGCCAGTCGGGGCGGTAGCGGATCGACTTGACCGGGCTGTGGTCCAGCCAGGGCAGGAAGAACAGGATCACCACCGCGCCGCCCATCACGACCACGCCCCAGAACTTGGCGTCGAAGGTCTTCAGCAGCACGGCCGCGATCAGCACGATCACGGTCGCGATCACCTTGCCCTTGGTCGAGAAGTTGCCCTTCAGCCAGGTCAGCACCACGCCCACGGCCATGATCCCGACCAGCACGTTGACCATCGGATCGGTGGTCGCGCGCAGCATCGAGTAGAACGGCGTGAAGTACCAGACCGGCGCGATGTGCGCGGGCGTCTTCAGCGGGTCGGCCGGGATGAAGTTGTTGTACTCCAGGAAGTAGCCACCCAGCTCCGGTGCGAAGAAGATGATGGCGGTGAACACCAGCAGGAACAGGCTGACACCGAAGATGTCGTGCACCGTGTAGTAGGGGTGGAAGGGGATGCCGTCCAGCGGCTTGCCGTTCGCATCCTTCGGCGCCCTCGGGCCCTTGATCTCGACGCCGTCCGGGTTGTTCGAGCCCACCTCGTGCAGCGCGATGATGTGCGCCACCACCAGACCCAGCAGCACCAGCGGCACCGCGATCACGTGGAAGCTGAAGAAGCGGTTCAGCGTCGCGTCGCTCACCACATAGTCGCCACGGATCAGCAGCGCTAGGTCCGGGCCGACGAAGGGCACGGCGGCGAACAGGTTCACGATCACCTGGGCGCCCCAGTAGGACATCTGGCCCCAGGGCAGCAGATAGCCCATGAAGGCCTCGGCCATCAGGCACAGGAAGATGCCGCAGCCGAAGATCCAGACCAGCTCGCGCGGCTTGCGGTAGGAGCCGTAGATCAGGCCGCGGAACATGTGCAGGTACACCACGACGAAGAAGGCGGAGGCGCCCGTCGAGTGCATGTAGCGGATCAGCCAGCCCCAGGGCACATCGCGCATGATGTACTCGACCGAGGCGAACGCCAGCGCGGCGTCCGGCTTGTAGTGCATCACCAGGAAGATGCCGGTGACGATCTGGATCACCAGCACCAGCAGGGCCAGCGAGCCGAAGATGTACCACCAGTTGAAGTTCTTCGGAGCGTAGTACTCCGACATGTGCTCCTTGTACATCTTGGTGGCCGGGAACCGGTTGTCCACCCAGGTCATCAGCTTGGTGCCCAAGGGAGCACCGGCGGGAGCTTCTTTGAATTCAGCCATGTCGACCTCTGTCCTTTTTAAGCCGTCTTGTCTTCACCAATCAGCAGCTTGGTGTCGGACAGGTACATGTGGGGAGGAACCTCGAGGTTGTCGGGGGCCGGCTTGTTCTTGAAGACGCGGCCGGCCATGTCGAAGGTCGAGCCGTGGCAGGGGCACAGGAAGCCGCCATGCCAGTCGTCCGGCAGCGAGGGCTGGGCGCCGGTCTGGAACTTGTCGCTGGGCGAGCAGCCCAGGTGCGAGCAGATGCCCACGGCGACGAACAGCTCGGGCTTGATCGAGCGGGCCTGGTTCTTCGCGTACTCCGGGGTCGGGTAGGCGGTGCGCACCGACAGCGGGTCGGCCAGCTGGGACTCGGTGGCCTTCAGCGATTCCAGCTGCTCCGGCGTGCGGCGCACGATCCACACCGGCTTGCCGCGCCATTCCACGGTGAGCTTTTCACCGGGCTTGAGACTGCTGATATCGACCTCCACGGCCGCACCGGCGGCCTTGGCCCGCTCCGAGGGCGTGAAGGTGCTGACGAACGGCACCGCGGTGGCTACGCCACCCACGGCACCGGCGCAACCGGTGGCGATGAGCCACGTGCGCTTGCCTTGGTCCACTTGCTGGTCACTCATGAGGTTCCTCAAACGAGACTTCTGATCGGGGGCAACCGCGGATTCTAACGGACGCTGTCAAGCCCCCTGCCCGCTACGCGCACCGCGCCGCGCAGGCGCCACACCCCCGGGCAAGGCCCGATTCCCGAGCGCCCGGCCCAGGCACAATGCCCGGCATTCGGAAACGCAAGAAGAAGGAAGGAACCGTCCATGGGAATCGTCTCGGAATTCAAGGAATTTGCCGTCAAGGGCAATGTGGTCGACCTGGCGGTCGGCGTGATCATCGGCGGCGCCTTCGGCAAGATCGTCGACTCCGTCGTCAAGGATCTGATCATGCCCCTGGTCGGCAAGGCGGTCGGCGGCCTGGACTTCAGCAACTACTTTGTGATGCTGTCCGAGCCGCCGGCGGGCTATGCCGGGCCGATGACCTATGAGGCCCTGACCAAGGCCGGCGTGCCGCTGTTCGCCTATGGCAGCTTCCTGACCATCCTGCTGAACTTCATCATCCTGGCCTTCATCATCTTCATGATGGTCAAGCAGATCAATCGCCTGAAGCGCGACAGCGCCCCCGCGCCGGCCCCGGTCGAGGCGCCCCCCACCCCGGAAGACATCGTGCTGCTGCGCGAGATCCGCGACAGCCTGCAACGCAAGTAAGCGGGGGTAACACCTCGCCGGCTGTCAGTTATTTGGCGGCTGGCGCACGCCCGACACCCGCCCCCATCCACGGGGCGCGGGCTTTGGCGCGATACTGCTGCGCATAGCCTGTGGCAGATTCCCCACAGAGCGCCATTCCAACATGAACCCGTCCGACGTCCGCCTCAACCCGCATCTGGAAGCCGCGCTGCAACGCATCCGCACGGCGGCCGAGCAGGCGGCCGAGCGCGGCGCCGAGGGCATGGGCATGGCGGCCCTGTCGGCCGGCCAGATCAAGCGGCGCGACGCCCTGCTCTCGGCCCAGTTCCTGTTCCGCAAGCAGCAGGCCCTGTTCGGCCAGCGCTTCTACCTGAGCCTGCGCGGCCAGATGGCCGGCGAGCAGAAGCCCAAGGCCGAGGCCGGCCGCCCGGCCCAGAAGGCCTGGACCGAGCTGTCGCTGATGAACGACGACCAGGTCGACGCGATGGTCGCGGCCGACCGCATCGGCCTGGCGATCGGCCACCAGAGCGAATGGGAGCTGCGCGAGGTCGAGTCCTACCTGCCCAACCTTAGTGCCGAGGGCGGCGAGCGCAACCCGCTGCGCCCCGAGCTGATCGCCCAGGCCCTGCTGGACGCGGTCCATGTCGTCACCGAGGACAGCGACACCCGCCAGATCCTGACCGACGAGATGACCCGCTCGCTGGCCCAGGAGATGCGTGCCTGCTATGCGGACATTGCCCAGCTGTTCCGCAGCCGCGGCCTGCGTCCGCAGGACCTGCGCGTGCGCGGCAGCGATTCCGCCGGCGGCGGTCACTCGATGCACGCCCCCCATTCGGTGCATTCGACCCATCACCATTCCGCCCAGGGCGGGCATTCGCAGCATGGCCCGCTCAGCGCCAGCGGCGGTGGCGGCTACGGTGGCCCGCCCTCCGGCCGCGGCGGCGCCTATGCGGGCGGCGGTGGCGGCTGGTCCGGCGGCGCTTCGTCGCGCGGGGCGCCCGGCATGCTGGGCGCGGTCGAACCGCAGATGATGGAGCTGCTGCGCCGGCTCGCCTATGTGCCCAGCGCGCCGGCCGCGCTGGACGCCCCGACCGCCTTCGCCGGCAACTGGGAGGCCGATGGCGGCGGTGCCGCCTGGTCCGGCCAGGCCCTGCCGCCGAACCTGATCGTCCAGCATCGCGAGGAACTGCGCGAGGCCGCCACCGGCCAGCTGGACCATATGGTCATCGACGTGATCGGCAGCCTGTTCGACCAGATCCTGGCCGATCCCAAGGTGCCGCCGCAGATGGCCCGCCTGATCGCGCGGCTGCAGCTGCCGGTGCTGCGTGCCGCGCTGGGCGATCGGACCTTCTTCTCCTCGCGCCGCCATCCGGTGCGGCGCTTCATCAACCGCATCGCCTCGCTCGCCTGCGCCTACGACGATTTCAGCGAGGACCCCGGCCGCGCCTTCCTCGGCCAGGTGCGCGAGCTGGTGCATGAGGTCGCCGAGGGCGACTTCGAGCGCATGGACGTCTACGAGTCCAAGCTCGATGCGCTGGAACGCTTCATCGCCGAGCAGACCGCCCAGGTGCTGCAGGCCGGCAGCGATGCCGCCGCCCTGGTCGAGCGCAAGGAGACCGACCTGCGCCTGCAGCAGCGCTATATGCAGCAGCTCCAGGCCGCGCTGGCGCCGGTGCCGATGCCGGACTTCCTGCGCGCCTTCCTGGCCCAGGTCTGGAGCCAGGCCATCGTGCTGGCCGGCCGCAGCGGCGGTGGCGACGAGCGCGAGCAGCGCCTGCGCCAGAGCGGCCGCGACCTGGTGATGAGCGTGCAGCCCAAGGGCGGCACCGCGCAGCGCCAGGCCTTCCTGAGCCAGTTGCCGGGCCTGATGCGCTCGCTCAACGAGGGGCTGGACCTGATCGCCTGGCCCGAGCCGGCGCGCAAGGCCTTCTTCGGCGAGCTGCTGCCGGCCCATGCCGAATCTCTGAAGGGCCAGGGCCTCTCGCCGCTGGACCACAACCTGCTGGTCAAGCAGCTGGACGGCGTGTTCGGCGTCAGCGCGCCGCAGGAGCAGGACCTGCCGGCCGCCGACGCGCCGGTCACCGTGCCGGACGGCCTGGACATGGCCGAGCGCCTGACCCCCGAGGAGGCGCGCCGCCTGGGCCTGGTGCAGGAGACCAAGGTCGACTGGGACGGTCAGGTCGATATCGACCTCGGCGCCGAGGCGCCGCTGTCCAGCGTCGACATCAGCATCGACGGCCTGCCCGCCGCCGAGGCCCCCGAGCCCAGCGAGGGTGAGCTGCTGATCGAGCATCTGCAGCTCGGCTTCGCCTACCAGATGAACACCGGCGAGCAATGGCGCAAGGTACGCTTGGCCCATATCAGCGCCGGCCGCAGCTTCTTCATCTTCACCTACGGCCAGAAGCATCAGGAGACGGTCACGATGACCGCCCGCATGCTGCGCCGCCTGTGCGAGGCGGGCCGCATGAAGGCCTTCGAGAACGCCTACCTGCTGGAGCGCGCCACCGCAAGGGCGCGCAAGCAGCTGGCCGAGCTCAGCAAGGCCTGAGGCGCCGCTAGCCGAGCAGCCGGCGCGCCATCCGGATCGCCGCCCTCATGCTGGACGGGTCGGCGATGCCGCGGCCGGCGATGTCGAAGGCGGTGCCATGGTCGGGACTGGTGCGCACGAAGGGCAGGCCCAGGGTGACGTTGACGCCCTCCTCGACGCCCAGGTACTTGACCGGGATCAGGCCATGGTCATGCGTCATCGCGACGACCAGGTCGAACTCCCCTTTGCGCGCGCGCATGAAGATCGTGTCCGGCGCATAGGGGCCGCTGGCCTCGATGCCCTCGGCGCGCGCGCTCTCGATCGCCGGCGCGATGATCTCGATCTCCTCGCGGCCGAACAGCCCGCCCTCGCCGGCATGCGGGTTCAGGCCCGCCACCGCCAGGCGCGGCGCGGCCAGGCCGAAGCGGCGCAAGGCCGCGTCGCTGATGCGGATGGTCTGCAGCACGCGCTCGATGTCGAGCAGCTCGATCGCCTCGCGCAGCGCCACATGGATGGTCACCAGCACGACGCGCAGCTCCTCGTTGGCCAGCATCATGCGCACCGGCGGCAGCGCGCCGTCCGCCGCGGCGGCCAGCGCCTGCAGCATCTCGGTATGGCCCGGATAGCCCACGCCGGCGGCATGCAGGGCCTCCTTGTGCAGCGGCGCGGTCACCAGGCCGGCGGCCGCGCCGGCCCGGATCGCCGCCACCGCCGCCTCGATGCACAGGGTCGCGGCGCGCCCGGCGCGCGCATCGATGCGACCCTGCGGGCAGTCCAGCAGATCGGCCGGCAGACCGTCGGGCTGCCAGACCGGCAGGCAGTTGGGCGGCAATCGCCCCAGCTCCGCCAGATCGCCCAGCCGCGCCAGCGGCAGCGAGAGGCCGCGCTGCGCCAGCGCGCGGCGCAGCACGCCGACATCGCCGACCAGGCACAGGTCCTCGCGCTCGGCCGTGCCCAGCCAGGCGGCGGCGGCTATCTCGGGACCGATGCCGCAGGCATCGCCCATGGTCAGCAGCAGCGGGCGCTTCGTCTCGTTACTCATGCGGCCATTGTTCCACGGGCAAGCCCTGACCCCGGGCGGGCCGTGCGGTGGCAGACTGGGCCGCATGAGGAAAAGCAAAGCACAACAGATCATCATCCCCGCTCTTTTGTCCGCGCTCATCGGCGCGGCCCAGGCGGCCCCCAACCCGGCCCTGCGCGGGCTGTTCGACGAGGCCTGGGAGCGCAATGCCCGCAGCGCCCCCGAATGGGCCACCTACCGCGGCGACCATCGCTACAACGACCGCCTGGCCGACCGCTCGCCGGCCGCGATCGCGGCCGATGACGCCTACGCGCGCGAGCTGCTCAAGCGCGCCCGCACGCTCGAGGCGGCCGGCCTCGACGAGGGCGAGAAGGTCTCGCTGGCGCTGTTCATCGAGCGCCAGGAGAACGAGGTCGAGTTCCAGGCCTTCGAGGGCTACCGCACCCTGAGCCTGGGCTCGCTGTGGGGCTTCCAGGCCAGCCTGTCGGGCCTGCTGCGCCAGACCCCGGTGAACAGCGAGGCCGAGGTGCAGCAGCTGCTGCGGCGCCTGGCCGCCTATCCGAAGCGGGTCGAGCAGGAGATCGCGCGGCTGCGCCATGGCATCAGCCTCGGCTGGGTCAGCTCGCGGCCGGTGCTGGAGCGCTCGCTGGCCCAGCTGGACGGCCAGCTCAGCGCCGACCCCGAGAAGAGCCCGCTGTTCGAACCCTTCACGCGCCTGCCCGAGAGCATCCCGGCGGCGCGGCGTGCCGAGCTGCGCCGGCTGGGCCTGGCCGCGGTGCGCGAGCAGGTCTACCCGGCCCAGCAGGCGCTGGCGCGCTTCGTGCGCGAGGACTACCTGCCCAAGGCGCCCGCCAACGGCGCGCTGTCGAGCTATCCGGGCGGCGCCGCGGTCTATGCGGCCCTGGTGCGGCGCAACACCACCCTGGCGCTAACCCCGGCCGAGGTGCATGCCACCGGCCTGGCCCAGGTGGCGCGGCTGCGCGGGGAGATGGAGGCGGTGCGGCGCGAGGTCGGCTTCGCCGGCGAGCTGCCGGCCTTCATGAAATACCTCTACAGCGATCCGAAGTTCTTCCACGCCGACGGCGAGGCGCTGCTGAACGGCTACCGCGAGATCGCCAAGCGCATCGACCCCGAGCTGCCCAGGCTGTTCGCCGAGCTGCCGCGCGCGCCCTACGGCATCCGCGCGATGCCGGCCTATATGGGCGAGGGGGCGGCCGAGAACTACACCGCGCCGACCATGGACGGCAGCACCGCCGGCTGGTTCAACGCCAATGCGCTGGCCTTCAAGCGTCGCCCGATCTGGGGCATGGAGACCCTGGTCGTGCACGAGACGGTGCCGGGTCACCACCTGCAGCTGGCGCGCCAGCGCGAGCTGGGCACCCTGCCGGCCTTCCGCCGCAACCTGAGCTACACCGCCTACTCCGAGGGCTGGGCCCTGTATGCCGAGACCCTGGGCAAGGACCTGGGCCTGTACAAGGATCCGTACAGCCGCTTCGGCCATCTGCAGGCGCAGATGTTCCGCGCCGCGCGCCTGGTGGTGGACACCGGCCTGCATGCGCTGGGCTGGCAGCGCCAGCAGGCGATCGACTACATGCTGGCGCAGACCGGCCATGACCCGGTCTTCATCGCCACCGAGGTCGATCGCTACTACGCCTCGCCCGGCCAGGCCCTGGCCTACATGACCGGGCAGCTGAAGATCCAGGCGCTGCGCGACAAGGCGCAGGCGGCGCTGGGTGAGCGCTTCGATCTGCGGCGCTTCCACATGGTGCTGCTGGACCAGGGTCCGCTGCCGCTGGCGCTGCTGGAGCAGCGCGTCGATGCGTGGATCATGGCCGAGCGCAAGGCCGGCTGACAGTTCAGGCCGGGTTGTCGATGTCGATGAACTGCTGGGTCAGGCCCGGCAGTTCCTGAACGAGGCGCGCGGCCAGCGCCTGCACGCCGTAGCGCTCGGTCGCATGGTGGCCGGCGGCGACGAAGGCCACGCCGGTCTCGGCCGCGTAATGGGCCTGCGGCTCGGAGATCTCGCCGGTGACGAAGACATCGGCGCCGGCCGCGATCGCCGCCTCGAAGAAGCCCTGGGCGCCGCCGGTGCACCAGGCCACGCGCCGCAGCGGCCGGCCATCGCCCGGCACCGCGATCACCTCGCGCCCCAGGCGCTCGCGCAGCAGCGCCGTCAGCCCGGCCAGGTCGGTGGGCATATCCAGCGCGCCGGCGAAGCCCAGGTCCTGCTCGCCGAAGCGCGCATCGGCACGCCAGCCGAGCCGCGCGCCCAGCTGCGCGTTGTTGCCCAGCTCGGGATGGGCGTCCAGCGGCAGGTGATAGGCGAACAGGCTGATGTCATGCTGCAGCAGCCTCTGCAGCCGCTGCTTCATCCAGCCGGTGATGCGCCCGTCCTGGCCGCGCCAGAACAGGCCGTGATGCACCAGGATCGCGTCGGCCCCGGCCGCGATGGCCGCGTCGATCAGCGCCAGGCTGGCGGTGACGCCGCAGACGAGGTGGCGGATCTCGTCGCGCCCCTCCACCTGCAGACCGTTCGGCCCATAATCCTTGAAACGCCCCACATCCAGCAGTTGGCCGAGGTAGCGGTCGATGTCGTGGCGATGGGGCATGGTCGTGACGAGGCGGTGTTGTGCGAAGGTTCTGGCTGATTTTCTCCCAGGCGGTGACGGTGGGGCTCGCCCTGCTGTTCGTCGTCGCGACCCTGAAGCCGCAATGGCTGCCGCGCGAGCGCCCCAGCCGGACGACGCCGCCAACCCTGAGCCTGCTGGCGCCGCCGCTGGCCGCCAGCGGCGTGCGGCCGGCCCTGCTGGAAGCGGAGCCATCCTCACCGACGCATAACGGCGGCTACCGCCTGGCCGCGCGCCGCGCCGCGCCGGCGGTGGTCAGCATCACCGCCAGCAAGGCCCCGCCGCGCAGCGCGGCCCGCGGTGGCGACGACCCCTGGTTGCGCTTTCACCGCGGCCTGCGCCAGCGCGAGCTGGAGCGCGGCGACGAGGGCGAGGGTTCGCAGTTCGGCCTGGGCTCGGGTGTGATCGTTTCGCCCGAGGGCTATCTGCTGACCAACAGCCATGTGGTGGCCGGCGCGGCCGAGATCGAGGTGCAGCTGGCCGACGGCCGCCAGGCCAAGGCCGAGCTGGTCGGCAGCGATCCGGAGACCGATGTCGCGGTGCTGAAGATCGCGCTGGACAAGCTGCCGGTGATCGCGCTGGGCGACGAGCGCGCGCTGCAGGTGGGCGACGCGGTGCTGGCGATCGGCAACCCCTTCAATGTCGGCCAGACCGTCACCTCGGGCATCGTCAGCGCGCTGGGCCGCACCCAGTTGGGCATCAACACCTTCGAGAACTTCATCCAGACCGATGCCGCGATCAACCCGGGCAACTCGGGCGGCGCCCTGGTCGACGAGCAGGGCCGGCTGGTCGGCATCAACACCGCGATCTTCTCGCGCAGCGGCGGCAGCCTGGGGATCGGCTTCGCGATTCCGGTCGGCACCGCGCGCCAGGTGATGCAGGCCCTGGTGAGCGAGGGCCAGGTGGCGCGCGGCTGGATCGGCGTGCAGACGCGCGAGCTGACGCCGGAGTTCGTCGAGGCCTTCAAGCTGACCGTCCACGAGGGCGTGCTCATCAGCGGCGTGGTGGTCAATGCGCCGGCGGCCAAGGCCGGCATCAAACCCGGCGATGTCGTGACCCGGGTGGCCGGCACCCTGGTGCACAGCCCGACCCAGCTGCTGGCCGCGGTGTCGGCGCTGAAGCCGCAGAGCCAGGCCGCGATCGCGGTGCAGCGCGGCGATCAGGCGATGGAGTTCCAGCTCAAGGTCGGCCAGCGGCCGCTGCAGCCGGCGCGCGAGTAAAAGCGAACGCTCAGGACTGCTTCGGGGCCGAGGCGTCCTCGGCGTCCGGCGCCTTGGAGTAGCGCATGAACAGGCCGGCCGCCCACAGGCCGACCTCGTACAGCAGGCACATCGGGATCGCCAGCGCCAGCTGCGAGACCACGTCCGGCGGCGTCACGATGGCGGCGATCACGAAGGCCAGCACGATGAAGTAGCCGCGGAACTCGCGCAGCTTCTCGACCGTGACCAGGCCCATGCGCGCCAGCACCACCACCACCACCGGCACCTCGAAGGCGGCACCGAAGGCGATGAACATATTGATCACGAAGCCCAGATAGGCCTCGATGTCCGGCGCGGCGACGACGCTCTTCGGTGCAAAGCCCTGGATGAACTTGAACACCTGGCCGAACACGAAGAAGTAGCAGAAGGCCACGCCGATGAAGAACAGCAGGGTGCTGGAGATCACCAGCGGCAGCACCAGCTTCTTCTCGTGCGAATACAGGCCCGGCGCGACGAAGGACCAGACCTGGTAGAGCACCACCGGCAGGGCCAGGAAGAAGCCGGCCAGGAGGGTGATCTTCAGCGGCACCAGGAAGGGCGAGATCACATTGGTCGCGATCATCGTCGAGCCCTGCGGCAGGTGCGCGACCAGCGGCGCGGCCAGCATGTCGTACAGCGCCGAGGGGCCAGGATATAGCGCCAGCACGCCGAAGCACACCGCGATCGCGATCACCGCGCGGATCAGGCGATCACGCAGTTCGATCAGGTGGGAGACGAAGGGCTGTTCGGTGCCGGCGAGTTCGTCGTCGGGCTTGTTGGAATCGCTCATGGGGAGGGTCGGCGGGGCGGACGGAAACGCGCCACGCGTGCGGCGCCGGACTGCACATGCCGGCGCACGCCCTCGCGCTGCTTGTACCACTGGGGTGTGGCGCCGCGCTTGAGACGCCAGTTCTTCTTCGGTGCCTGGTAGCCGGGGGTGCGCAGGGTCTGCAGGCCGTCGTCATAGGCGCTGCCGCCGCTGCCATCGAGGCCCGAGGTGGCCTCGGCCCAGTTCTGCTCGAAGGCCTGGTTGGCCTCGCTGAACTCCTTGTGCACCGTCTGCTCCATGTCGCGGGCACTCTCCTCGACATGGGTCTTCATCTTCTTGAGCTCTTCGAGCTCGATCGACCGGTTGACCTCGGCCTTGACGTCGGCCACATAGCGCTGCGCCTTGCCCAGCAGGTGGCCCACGGTGCGGGCCACGCGCGGCAGGCGCTCGGGGCCGATCACGATCAGCGCCACGGCGCCGATCAGGGCCAGCTTGTCGAAGCCGAAATCAATCATTCAGGGCTCAGGACTTCGTCTTGGCCTCGACGTCGACGGTATTGCTGTCGGCCGTCTTGTTGGTGCTGACCTGCTGCTGGGGTGCCGCGGCGCTGTCGGCGCTGCTGCCACCATCCTTCATGCCGTCCTTGAAACCCTTGACCGCCGAGCCCAGATCGGAGCCGACGTTCTTGAGCTTCTTGGTACCGAAGATCAGCACCACCACCGCCAGCACGATAAGCCAGTGCCAAATGCTGAACGAACCCATATTTCTCTCCTGGAAACGAAGCCCCCATTCTAGGGGGCGCGCATGACAATTCTCTGCCTGGGGTCAGGGGGGCGACATTTGCGGGCCGTCTGCGCCAGCCCGGCCCTGCGAGACAGGGCCGGTCCTTCGACGGGCGTCGGCCGGTCCGCAGGGACCGGCCTCGGTCCCGTCTCAGCCTTTAGCCCAGGGGCGGGGGCCGCCCATCGCGTGCATGTGAAGGTGATACACCTCCTGCCCGCCGTCCGGACCGGTGTTGATCACGGTGCGGAAGCCGTTGCTGACGCCCAACTCCTTCAGCAGGCGCGGCGCCAGCAACGACATCTTGCCCAGCAGCGCCGCATGCTCCGGCTGCAGCTCCACCATGCTGGCGATATGCAGCTTGGGAATCAGCAGGATGTGCACCGGCGCCCAGGGGTGGATGTCGTGGAAGACGAGGACGTCCTCGTCCTCGAAGACCTTCTTGGCCGGGATCTGGCCGGCGATGATCTTGCAGAAGATGCAGTTGGGGTCGTGGCTCATGAGACGATGGCTTGATTGGCGTTCATCGTGGTCCAGCCGCGCACGATGCGGTAGAGGAACCAGATCGAGATCAGACACCAGGCGATCCAGCCCGGCACGAAGAACAGCAGGAACAGTGGGAAGGTCAGCAGGTAGGCGAGGCCGGCGAACAGCACGCTGCGCAGGCGCCAGCGGAAATGGCTGGCCTGCCAGGTGCCGGCGGCCTCGTCGCGCTTCACCAGGTCGATCACCACCGCGGCGATCAGCAGCAGCACGCTGACCTGCAGGCCGGGCAGCAGCGCGCCCAGCGCGACGATGGTGTGCAGCACATAGCTGACGATGCCGATCGAGCGCAGGCTCTGCGCGCGCGCCGGGTCGAGCACCACCGTTTCCACCGTGTCGTTCATGGCGTCATGCTCCCTTGTTCTCGGGCCGCTGGGCGAATTCCTGCAGGCCCGACAGGCCCTCGCGCCGCGCCAGCTCGTTCAGCACATCGGCCGGCGTCAGGCCGAACTGGGCCAGCGCGATCATCGAGTGGAACCACAGGTCGGCGGTCTCGTAAACGATCTTCTGCGCGTCGCCGTCCTTGGCGGCCATCACCAGCTCGGTGGCTTCCTCGCCAACCTTCTTCAGGATCGCGTCGGTACCCTTGGCGAAGAGCTTGGCCACATAGCTGGCCGCGGCATCGCCGCCGGCCGCCGGCTTGCGCGACTCGATCACGGCGGCCACGCGGGCCAGGATGTCGGTGCTGTCGTCGCTCATTTGCTGTAAATGCTTTCGGGGTCCTTCAGCACCGGCTCCACCGTCTGCCAGGCGCCGTTCTCGTAGCGCTGGAAGAAGCAGCTGTGGCGGCCGGTATGGCAGGCGATGCCGGGCTCATGGCCCTGCTGGGTGATCTTCAGCAGCAGCACATCGTTGTCGCAGTCCATGCGCATCTCGTGCACGATCTGCAGATGGCCGGACTCCTCGCCCTTGTGCCAGAGCTTGGCGCGCGAGCGGCTCCAGTAGACCGCCTGGCCCAGCTGGGCCGTGCGCTCCACGGCCTCGCGGTTCATCCACGCGAACATCAGCACGTCGCCGGTGTCGCGCTCCTGCGCGATCACCGGCACCAGGCCGTCGCGGTCCCACTTGATCTGATCCAGCCAATCCATGCCGCCAGTGTACTCAGCCGACATGGGTCGGGCCCTGATGGCCGCGCTCTTCGGCAAACCACTGCAGCACCGGGATGGTGCCGGGCAGCACCGGCTGCTGCTGCACCGGCAGCTGATCCCAGGCCATGCGCTGCTGCTCGCGCATCTCGAACTCGCCGCTCCACTCGTACACCTTGCAGAAGTGCAGGCGCACCCGGGCATGCGGGTAGTCCATCATCTCGACCTTCCAGGGGTGGGCCGCACCGATCGTGATGCCCAGCTCCTCGTGCAGCTCGCGCTTGAGCGCCTGCTCGACCGTCTCGCCGGCCTCCAGCTTGCCACCCGGGAACTCCCAGTAGCCGGCGTAGACCTTGCCCTCGGGGCGCGAGGTCAGCAGGAAGCGCCCTTCCCGGCCCGCTGCGTCGCGCTCGACCAGCACGCCGACGGCCACATCGACGGGAATGCGTTGTTCAGACATGATCCAGGCCCTCCGGTGCATCGCCATGGATGATGGCGGTCGGCAGCGCCTCGGCCTGGCCGCGCCCGGCCAGGTCGCGCGCGAACTGGAAGGCCACGCGGCCCGAGCGCGAGCCGCGCTCCAGCGCCCACACCAGCGCCGGCTGGCGCGCCGCCGTGATGGCGGCCTCGTCCAGCCCGTAGAAGCGCAGCCATTGCGCGCAGATCTCCAGGTATTCCTGCTGGCTGAAGGGATAGAAGCTGACCCACAGGCCGAAGCGCTCCGAGAGCGAGATCTTCTCCTCGATCGCCTCGCCGGGATGCAGCTCGCCGTTCTCGTCGTACTTGACCGCCAGGTTGTCCTTCATCTGCTCGGGCAGCAGGTGGCGGCGGTTGCTGGTCGCGTAGATCAGCACGTTGTCGCTGGCCGCGGCCACCGAGCCGTCCAGCATCGACTTCAGCGCCTTGTAGCCCAGCTCGCCCTCGTCGAAGCTGAGGTCGTCGCAGAAGATCACGAAGCGCTCGGGCCGGCCGGCCACCAGTTCGACGAGGTCCGGCAGCTCGACCAGGTCGCTCTTGTCCACCTCGATCAGACGCAGGCCGCGCGCCGCGAACTCGTTCAGCACCGCCTTGATCAGCGAGCTCTTGCCGGTGCCGCGCGCGCCGGTCAGCAGCACATTGTTGGCCGGGCGGCCGGCAACGAACTGCTCGGTGTTGCGCAGCAGCTTCTCCTTCTGCGGCTCGACCTCCTTCAGGTCCTGCAGCCGGATCGTCGACACATGGCGCACCGGCTCCAGCAGCAGGCGGCCGGCGCGGCGCCGGCAGCGGAAGGCGCAGGAGGCCGACCAGTCGGGGGCGGCCAGGCTGGGTTGCAACAGCACCTCCAGACGGCCCATCAGGGCCTCGGCGCGCGTCATCAGGGCGGACATCGTCGGTTCCACTGCCATGCTCATCGTGATTCTTGCGGCGGGCCAGTGTAGCGGGGCATGTAGTCCGTTCGACGCCCCCGCGGCGCCCGCGCGCTTCATGGCGCGGTCATCGCACGCAGGCATCGTGGGCGCATTCCCTCCATCAAACAGGATCGCCCGCCATGTCCATCAAGACCGCAATCGCCGCCCTGCTGGGCCTGGCCGCCCTGCTGGGCGCACCGGCCCGGGCCGCCACCCAGACCCTGGCCGCCGACGCCGGCTGGGCCGAGTTCAACGTCGATGGCAATCTGCCGCCCTACGGCCTGGACTGGCAGGACCTGGACGGCAGCGCGCTGAACTTCAGCATCGTGATCCCGCAGGGCTTCATCGGCCGCCTGACCGTGGTCGACGCCGGCTTCTCCGGCGACCGCTACGCCCTCTTCAACCATGGCGCCCTGCTCGGCCAGACCGGCGCCGCGCTGAACGGCGATGCCAACGGCGCCATCCAGCTGGACTTCGACGCCGCGCTGGCGGATGCCGCCTTCAGCCGCGGCCAGTTCCAGCTGGGCGCCGGCAGCCACCTGATCAGCGGCCGCCTGGTCGCCTCCACCACGCTGGACGGCGCACCGCTGAACGCCAGCCTGGGCGGCCTGCGCCTGGCCGTCTCGCCGGTGCCGGAGCCCGCCAGCGCCGCCACCCTGCTGGGCGGTCTCGCCCTGCTGGCCGGCCTGCGCCGCCGCGCCGCGCGCCGCTGATCCCGACACCTACCGGAGCCTTCTCGATGCATCCCATCCTGCGCCCCCTGACCCTCGCCCTGGCCTGCTGCGGCCTGGTCGCCCCCGTGCTGGCCGCCGCGCCGGCCCCGATCCAAGTCAAGGTCGTCGGCTTCAACGACTACCACGGCACGCTCGAATCCCCCGGCAGCTTCGGCCAGAACAGCGCGGTGCCCGCCGCGCAGCGCCCGGCCGTCGGCGGCGCCGAGTTCCTGGCCGCCTATGTCGCGCGCATGCGCCTGGCCAATCCGAACCTGGTCCTGGTCGGCGCCGGCGACCTGGTCGGCGCCACGCCGCTGGTGTCCTCGCTGTTCTTCGACGAACCGGCGGTCGAGACCCTGAACAAGATCGGCCTGGACTTCTCGGCCGTCGGCAACCATGAGTTCGACAAGGGCAAGGACGAACTGCGCCGCCTGCAAAACGGCGGCTGCAAGACGCAGGCCGGCGGCACGCCGGAGCCCAACAGCTGCAAGGGCTTTGGCTCCGCCGCGCCCGGCACCTTCGACGGCGCGCGCTTCAAGTGGCTGTCGGCCAATGTGATCGAGAACGCCACCGGCCGCGCGCTGCTGCCGGCCTATGGCATCAAGAGCTTTGGCGGCGTCAAGCTCGCCTTCATCGGCATGACCCTGAAGGGCACGCCGGGCATCGTCACACCCACCGGCGTGGCCGGCCTGAGCTTCCAGGACGAGGCCGACACCGTCAACGCGCTGGTGCCGCGCCTGCGCGCCCAGGGCATCGAGGCTATCGTGGTGCTGGTGCACCAGGGCGGCTTCCAGAACCCGGCCGCGGCCGGCACCTTCAACAACCAGGACATCAACGGCTGCCTGAACGATCTGCGCGCCACCGCCGATGGCGCCGCCAGCGATGTCGCCAAGATCGTGGCCCGCCTCGACAACGCGGTGGATCTGGTGATCAGCGGCCATACCCATGCCGCCTACAACTGCTCGAAGAACACGCTGGACAACGGCAGTCAGGCGCGCCCGACCGGCCTGCCCAACAAGGCCGGCCGCCTGGTGCCGGTCACCAGCGCCAGCGCCTTCGGCCGCGTGCTGACCGAGGTGGACCTGAAGATCGACCCGGCCAGCCGCGACATCGTCGAGGTCAGCCCCGTCAACCGCCTGGTCGACCGCACGCAGGCCGCCGAGGCCGCCTGGGTCGCCGCCAATCCCGAGGTGCGCAACATCGTCGCCGCCTACAAGGGCGCGGTGGCGCCGCTGGCCGGCCAGGTGATCGCGACCCTGGCCGCCGAGGCCGGCAACGGCGCCAACGCGGCCGGCGAGATGCCCGCCGGCGACCTGATCGCCGATGCCCAGCTGCAGGCCACCCAGCCCGCCGGCCTGGGCGGCGCGGCGATCGCCTTCATGAACGCCGGCGGCGTGCGCAACCCCGGCTTCGTCAAGCCGGCCGCGGCCAGCTACCCCTATGCGCTGACCTATGGCGACGCCTTCACGGTTCAGCCCTTCGGCAACAGCCTGGTGACCCTGACGCTCAGCACCCAGCAGATCAAGGACCTGCTGGAGCAGCAGTTCCCCGGCTGCCAGGGCCAGACCGCGCAGCGCATCCTGCAGGTGTCGAACGGCTTCAGCTACAGCTGGAGCGCCTCCGCCCCGGCCTGCGGCAAGATCGTCGACGTCGCCTTCACGCCCACCGATGTCGGCAGCGTGCCGCCGCGCATCAGCGGCGCGACCGAGCGCCTGGTGATCAACGGCGTGGTGCAGAACCCCGCCAAGATCTACCGCGTCACGGTCAACAACTTCATGGCCACCGGCGGCGATGGCTTCGGCGTGCTGCTGGGCGGCGCCAACCCGCTGGGCGGCGCGCAGGACATCGACGCGCTGGTCGCCTATCTGGGCGGCTACAAGGCCCCGGCCGCGGCCTATGACCCGGCCAGCCCGAGCCTGGCCAAGCCGCGCATCACCCGCCTGCCCTGATGGCGAGCGCCACCGCCGCGCTGATCGGCCTGCTGCTGATCGCGCTGCCCGGCGCGGCAAGCGCCGAGCCGAGCGAGGCCTCGGCACGGCGTTTGCAGCTGTTGATGCAGCAGCGCGGCACGCCGGTGACGCCGGCCCGCGAGGCCGAGCGCCAGGCCCTGCTGCGTGGCGCCGAGGCGGCGCTGCGCGCGGGCGACAGCGAGGCCGCGCTGCAGCAGCTGGACGAGGCCGCCGCACTGGCCCATGCCGCCGACACCGAGCTCCTGATGGTGCAGGCCCAGCTGCAGCAAGGCGGCTACCGGCGCGCGCTGGCCTTCGCCTCGCATACCGCCGGCTCGCACCTGCAGGAACCGCGCGCGCTGCGGCTCTACGCCTGGCTGCTCGCCTTGGGTGAACAGGCCGGCCCGGCCCAGGCGCTGCTGGACGAGGGCCTGCAGCGCCGCCCGGACGATGCCGCGCTGCTGGCGCTGCGCGGCCAGCTGGCGCGCCTGCAGCCCGGCGCCGCGGCCGAGCCCGAGGCCGCACTGGCGCTCACACGCCCCGGCCCGCTGCCCGGCGAGGCGCCGTCCACGGCCGCGGCCCTGGGCAGCGGCCTGCTGCTGGACCAGGGCCGCCTGGCCCTGGTGCCGCTGACGGCGGCCCCGCAGGCGGGTCGGCTGTGGGTGCTCAATGGCCTGGGCCGCGCCAGCCCGGCGCGGCCGCTGCAGCGCTTCGAGACCAGCGGCCTGGCCCTGCTGCGGCTGGAACGGCCGCTGCCCGCGCCGCCGCTGCGCCGCGCGCCGCGCGATGCCTTCGCGGGCAGCCCGGCCACCCTGCTCCAGCATCCGGCCGATCCGGCGGGACAAGCCGCCTGGCCGGCCCTGCACAGCGGCTTCCTGGGCCGCGTCGATGGCGCGGGGCGCCAGGCCCTGGGCATCGCGCCGCCGCAGGGCGGCCGCGGCGGCCCGGTGTTCGACCTGGCCGGGCGCTGGATCGGCATCACGCCGGACGGCGCGACCCTGCTGCCGCTGAGCCGGCTGGAGGCCGAACTCGGCGCGCTGCTGCGCGAGCTGCCCGTCGATACGGCGGCCACGATGCGGCTGCCGGACCAGCGCTATGAAGAGGCCCTGCCGCTGACCGTACAGGTCCTCGCGGCGGATTGACTCAGCCGGCCAGCATGCGCAGCGCCGCTTCCAGCTGCTCGCTGGGCAGGCGCTTGAAGCCGGAGCGCGCATAGCGCTGCAGCCGGCCGATCACGAAGCTGATAAGCACCGAGGCCTGGGCATTGGCCTCGACCGTCGGCGTGGCCGAGCCGGACGCCTCGGCGGCCTGGCGCAGGGCCTGGCGCAGCGAGGCCTCGATGCGGTCGAAGAACTGGTTCATGCGCGCCACCAGGCGCTCGTTCTCGTAGACCAGCGCGTCGCCCACCATCACGCGGGTCATGCCGGGGTTGCGCTCGCCGAACTGCAGCAGCACCGCGACGATCTTCTGCGCCTGGGCAAGACCCGACCCCTCGCGCTCGGCGATCTGGTTGACCAGGGTGAAGATGCTGCTCTCGATGAACTCGATCAGGCCCTCGAACATCTGGGCCTTGCTGGCGAAATGCCGGTACAGCGCGGCTTCGCTGACCTCCAGCTTGGCGGCCAGCGCCGCGGTCGTGATGCGCTCGGAGCCGGGCTGTTCCAGCATGCCGGCCAGGGTCTGCAGGATCTGCACGCGGCGCTCGCCCGGGCGCGGGCGCTTGCGCGCCGGCGCTGCGGTCGCCGCTGCCTCGCTGGGAGCGACGTCCGGGGTGTCTTCTGCGGGAGTGGCGGCGTGCATCGGTTCCGGTGGGCGGCTGGATGTGCGGGCCATTCTGTCACAGCCGCAAACCCGTCCGGCTCAATCCCTCAGCCAGCCCAGCCGTCGTGCCTCGTAGATCGCCTCGACCTTGGAGCGCACCTGCAGCTTGCGGTAGATGCGCTTGACATAGGTCATCACCGTGTGCGGCGAGACCTGCATGAACTGCGCGATCTCGTCGAAGGTGAAGCCCTTGGCGGCCAGGTGCAGCACGCGCGACTCCTGCTCGGACAGCGCGACCGCGGATTCGTCCTCCAGCGGCGGGTTGTGCGGCGGCGTGTTGCCGCCCGGCGCCAGGCGCAGCAGCAGGCGCCGCGCGATCACTGGGCTGATCGGGCTGCCGCCGGCGCGCAGGGTGCGCAGCTGGCCGGCCAGGTCCAGCGCCAGCGAATCCTTCAGCAGATAGCCGGTGGCGCCGGCCTCGATGCTGGCCAGCACATGCTGCTCGTCGCCGAACACCGAGATCACCATCACATCGCAGCTGGGCCGCGTCTGCGCCGCGTGGCGGATCAACTCGATGCCGCTGCCGCCGGGCAGGTCCAGGTCGACCAGCAGCACATCGGGCTGGGTCTGGTCGAACAGCTTGCGGCCTTGCGGCAGGTCGGGAGCGATGCCCAGGAGTTCGATGTCGGGCACGGAGGCCAGGGCGAGTTGGAAGGCATCGCGGAATCTGGCCTGATCCTCGACGATCAGCACGGAAAAATCGGGCATATCGATGGCATGCGTATGACCCGCCGATTCTGCTTGCCCCCTGTCGAGGCGACAAGCCGGCCCCGCCCCCCTATGCGGAGGATGCAGCAGCGCATCGGCTACATGTTTCTGGGGGTTGCTTTCGCGGCCGGGCTCAGCGTAGCAGCTGCGCCAGGCTGCCGATGCGCCGCCCCACATAGGCCGGCCGGCGGCGCAGCCGGGCGCCGGCCTCGGGGCCGTGCAGGCCGACCCAGCGCTGCATCCAGACCGTGCCCATGCCCAGCGCATGGGCGCATTTCTGGTTCACCAGGGTGTCCTCGACCAGCACGCAGCGCGCCAGCGGCAGGCGGTATCGCGCGGCCAGCCAGCGCAGCATGCGGGCATCGGGCTTGGGCCGATGCCGGCCGAACATGCACATCGCCTCGAAGCCGATCACCCGCTCGAACAATCGCTGCAGGCCCAGCGCCTTCAGCACCCGCTTGGCATAGGCGGCCGGCGCGTTGGTCAAGAGGATCTTGCGGCCCGGCAGGCGCTTGAGCGCCGCCAGGTCATGCGCATGACTGTGCACCAGCGCCTCCAGCCCCGGCAGCCGATGGGTCTCGGCCAGGAAATGCGGCACCCGCACGCCATGGTGGCGCATCAGGCCCAGCAGGGTCGCGCCGTAGCGTGCCCAGTACAGATCGCGCAGCCGGTTCGCCTCGTCCCGCTCGACGCCCAGGTGGCGAACGATGTAGTCCGTCATCGCCGCGGACAGGGCCCCGAACACATGGTGCGAGGCGTTGTGGACCGTGTTGTCGAGATCAAAGAGCCAGACCGTGGATGCCCCTCGCCCAAGGCATGCCTTGGGCGGTCCCCCGAGGGGACGGCGATGCTCGCGGCTTCGAGCCGCAAGCACATCGCCGTGGCGGGCCGGCTTGGGACGGCCCGGCGCTCGGCCCGACATGCCAGAACTCAGTGAGAGCGGATCATCGTGCCGTAGGCTTGATCGCTGAGGATCTCCAGCAGCATCGCGTGCGGCACGCGGCCGTCGATGATGTGGACCGCGTTGACGCCGCTCTTGGCCGCGTCGATCGCACCGGCGATCTTGGGGATCATGCCGCCGCTGATCGTGCCGTCGGCCACCAGCTCGTCGATGCGCTTCGGGGTCAGCTCGGTCAGCAGCTCGCCCTGCTTGTCCAGCACGCCGCGGATATTGGTCAGCATCAGGAGCTTCTCGGCCTGCAGCACGGTGGCCAGCTTGGCGGCCACCACGTCGGCGTTGATGTTGTAGCTCTCGTTGTGCTCGCCGAAGCCGATCGGGCTGACCACCGGGATGAACTGGTCGTCCTGCAGCGCCTTCACGACGCTGGGGTCGATCGAGACGATGTCGCCGACCTGGCCGATGTCATGTTCCTTGCTCGGGTCGTCCTTGTCCTGCACCTTGAGCTTCTTGGCGCGGATCAGGCCGCCGTCGCGCCCGGTCAGGCCCACGGCCTTGCCGCCCGCGGCATTGATCAGGCCCACCACGTCCTGCTGCACCTCGCCGGCCAGCACCCACTCGACCACGTCCATGGTCTCGGCATCGGTGACCCGCATGCCCTGGATGAATTCGCCCTTCTTGCCCAGCTTGCTGAGCAGGCCCTCGATCTGCGGGCCGCCGCCGTGCACCACCACCGGATTCAGGCCCACCAGCTTGAGCAGCACCACGTCCTCGGCGAAGTCCTGCTGCAGCACCGGATCGGTCATCGCGTTGCCGCCGTACTTGATCACGATGGTCTTGCCGTGGAACTTGCGGATATAGGGCAGAGCCTGGGACAGGATCTCGGCCTTCTCGCGCGGGGCGATGTGCGAAACGTCGGTGCTGTGGGCGCTGGATTCGGTCTTCATGGCGTGCGGACGAAGATGTTGGATGGAAGCTGCAAACGATTGTAGGGCGCACCCGGCGACGGGCCGACAATGCGCGGCATCATGCAAGTAAGCGCCTATCTGAAGCTGTCGGTGGCGGTGGCCCTGGTCACCATCGCCCTGAAGACCGGCGCCTGGTGGTGGACCGGCTCGGTCAGCCTGGCGGCCGATGCGCTGGAATCCTTCGTCAACCTGGCCGGCGCGCTGTTCGCGCTGGCAATGGTGACGATCGCGCGCCGCCCCGCCGACGCGGACCATCCCTTCGGCCATCACAAGGCCGAGTATTTCTCCAGCGGCTTCGAGGGCGTGCTGATCATCGGCGCGGCGCTGGGCATCGCCTGGGCCGCGCTGCAGCGCCTGCTGGCACCGCAGCCGGTGCAGGGGCTGGACCTGGGCCTGGCGCTGTCGCTCGTCAGCACCCTGCTCAACGGCAGCCTGGCCTGGGCCATGCTGCGCAATGCGCGCGTGCACCGCTCGATGGCGCTGGAGGCCGATGCGCGCCATCTGTTCACCGATGTCTGGACCAGCATCGGCGTGATGCTGGGCCTGCTGGGCGTCTGGGCCACCGGCCTGCTGTGGCTGGACCCCTTGATCGCACTGCTGGTGGCGGCCAATATCCTGCGCGAGGGCGCGCATCTGGTCTGGCGCTCCTCGCAGGGCCTGATGGACGAGGCGCTGGACGCCGCCACCCAGGCGCAGATCCAGCAGGTGCTGGACGGTTTCGCGCAGCCGCGGCTGATCCGCTTCGACCATGTGGCCAGCCGCAATGCCGGTCGGCGCCGCTTCGTCGACCTGCACATGCACATGCCCGCCGGCTGGAGCCTCGGCCGCGCGGCGGCGCTGCGCGGCACGGTCGAGCAGGCGCTGATGGACGCGGTGCCGGGCCTGCGCGCCAGCATCCAGCTGCTGCCGCTGGACGTGGAGGCCGAGGCGGTGAAGGACGAGCAGATGACGGACGAATCCAAACAGGAGCAAGCAAGGTGATCGCGGTATTGCAGCGGGTCAAGCAGGCCCGCGTCGAGGTGGCGGGGGCGGTGGTGGGCGCGGTCGGGCCGGGCCTGTTGATGCTGGTCTGCGCCGAGCCGGGCGACGGCGAGGCGCAGGCCGACAAGCTGCTGGCCAAGGTGCTGAAGCTGCGCATCTTCAGCGACGCGGCCGGCAAGATGAACCAGAGCCTGCAGGACATCGGCGGCGGGCTGCTGATCGTCTCGCAGTTCACCCTGGCTGCCGACACCAGCGGTGGCAACCGCCCCAGCTTCAGCGGCGCGGCGCCGGCCGAGCTGGGCCGCCACTTGTACAACTACCTGCTGGCGCAGGCCCGCGCAGCACATCCGGAGGTGGGCGCCGGCGAATTCGGCGCCGACATGCAGGTGCATCTGGTCAACGACGGTCCGGTCACGATCCCGATGCGCATGCAGTAAGTAGATGAGTCAATCATTCACAGCGATGGAGACGCCTCGATGATCAGCTACGTGACCCTGGGCAGCAATGCCCTGCCCGCCGCCCGCGCCTTCTACACCGCGGTGCTGGCGCCGCTGGGCCTGGTGCCCGGCTATGCCAACGACCATATCGCCGGCTTCGGCCCCGAGGGCAAGCCGCAGCTGTGGGTCTGTGCGCCCTATGACGGCAACAAGGCCTGCATCGGCAACGGCAGCATGCTGGCGCTGGACGCCACGAGCCGAGCCCAGGTCGACGCGGTCCATGCCGCGGCGCTGGCGGCCGGCGGCACGAGTGAGGGCGCACCTGGTCTGCGCGACTATGGGCCGAACTTCTATGCCTGCTATTTCCGCGACCTGGACGGCAACAAGCTGGCCGTGGTCTGCCGCGCCGCCGAGGGCTGAAGGAGCGACACCGATGTCCATCGTCCTGATTGACCGCACCGAGGGCCAGGCTCCTGCACTGGACCAGCCGCGCGATGACCGCCGCGTCGCCGGCGCGCCGCTGCGCAAGACCTGGCTCGCGCATGAGGCCGGGCCGATGAGCGCCGGCACCTGGGAATGCGAGGTCGGCCGCTGGCGCATCGTCTTCCCTCCGGCCAAGCAGGAGTATTTCTTCGTGCTGAGCGGCCGGGTGCGGCTGCACGAGCGCGCGGGCGGCGCCTTCACCGAGGTCGGGCCCGGCCAGGGCGCGGTGATCCCGCCGGGCTTCGAGGGCGAGTTCGAGGTGGTCGAGCCGGTGCGCAAGCAGTTCGTGCTGGTGGAGCTGCCGGGCGGTTCAGTCTGACCCTTCCGGCGTGCCGCGAAAGCGTCGCCACAGCGCCAGGTCGTAGCCGATCTTCAGCGCGCCGCACAGCAACAGCGGCGCGGCCGGCCAGCCCGCCGCCAGCAGGGCCGCGCCCAGGCTGGGGCTGAGGCTGGCGGCCAGGCTGCGCGGCACCGCGGTGAAGCTGGCCGCCGCCGCGCGCTCCGGCGCGCTGACCACCGCCATCACGAAGGCCGAGCGCGCCGGCACATCCATCTGCGACAGCAGGCTGCGCGCCAGCAGCAGGGCCATGGCCAGCGGCCACTGCGGCACCAGGGCCGCCGCCATCAGCAGCAGGCTGGCGGGGATATGGGTCCAGACCATGGTGTTGACCAGGCCCACCCGCTCGGCCAGGCGTGGCGCCAGCCATAGCGACAGGGTGCCCAGCAGGCCGGTCAGGAAGAAGAAGCGGCCCGCCTCGGCCAGCGAGAGCCCGAAGCGCTGCTGCAGCCAGGCCGCGAGCAGCGCATTGACGATCAGGCCGCCGGCAAAGCTGTCGACGCTGAACAGCAGCGCCAGGCGCAGCACCGCGGGCCGCGAGGCGCCCAGCGGCGCCGGCGGCGCTTCGGCCGCCGCGCCCGCCCGGGGCAGGCCGGCATAGAGCAGCCAGACCAGGGCGCCCACCGCGGCATAGGCGACGAACATCAGGCGCAGCGCGTCGAGCATCGGCAACCGCCATTGCTCGTGCAGCAGCAGCGGCAGGCCGGAGGCCAGCGCGCCGCAGGCGGCGCTGAGCGAACCGGTCAACGCATAGCGGCCGAACAGCCGGGTGCGGGCATGGCCTTGGGCGGCCACGGCCAGGCGCGCATGCTCGATCGGCAGGAACACGCTGACATCGCCCGAGCTCGGGTTCAGGGTGCCGACAAAGGCCACCAGCGCCAGCGGCCAGAAGCCGCAGAGGCCGGCGAAGCCCAGGCCGGTGGCCGCCATCAGCAGGGCCGCGCCGCGCAGCAGCCGCGGCGCCGGCCAGCGGTGCCCCAGAGCGCCCAGTGCCAGGGTCGCGAAGGCGGAGCCGGCCAGGGTCAGGGTGGCGATCAGGCCCACCTGCAACAGGCTCAGGCCCAGCGCCTGCAGATAGGCCGGTAGCAGCACCGCGATGAAGCCGTCGGCAAAGCCGCGCAGGCCGCGCGCCAGCAGCAGCCGGCGGGCCCAAGGCGCGGCGGCGGGGCTTGCGGCGAGGCTGGCGCTCATCGCCGCATGCTACCCAAGCCCTAGACGCCCTGCTGGTACTGCCGCTTCAGCCGCACATAGTGCTCGGCCGAGTAGCGCAGATAGGCGATCTCCTCGGCCGTTAGCGCGCGCACCGGCAACGCCGGCCGGCCCATATAGAGCTGGCCGGAGGCCAGGCGCTTGCCCGGCGGCACCAGGCTGCCGGCGCCCAGCATCACCCGGTCCTCGATCACGGCGTCGTCCATCACCAGGCTACCCATGCCGATCAGGCATTCGTCGCCGATGCGGCAGCCATGCAGGATCACCGAATGCCCGACGGTCACATGGCTGCCGATCAGCAGCGGCGAGCCCTCGGGCTTGGCGGCGTTGCGGTGCGAAACATGGCCCATCGTCAGGTCCTGGATATTGCTGGCCTCGCCAATGACGATGCGATTCACGTCGCCGCGCAGCACCGCATTGCACCAGACCGAGCTGTCGCGCCCCAGGCTGACATCGCCGATCACCTGGGCCGAGTCGTGCACGAAGACGCCCGCGTCGAGGCGGGGCTGCTGGTCGAGGAAGGGGGACAGGGCCATGGCGGTTTCCAGACGAAATGAGAAGGCTCTTTGCGCGTTGATTGATGACGCTGTGATGGTGAAGGTCTGGGCGCACGAGGGCGTGCAGGCCTGCTGCTACCTGCCGGGGCCTTGCGGCCCGGGGGTCTGAGCCCGGACACAAGTAGTCCTGAGGACTGCTTGTGCCTGGCGAAGGATCGGGCCTCAGGCCCGAGCACGGAGCAATTGCGCGTGCCCGCGTCCCGGCGCCACCCGGCTCTTTGCTGGGGCCATCCAAACCACGCCGGGAGTATCACAAGTCAATGAACAAAGAGCCCATGAAAAAGCCCGCCGGCGGCGGGCTTGGGGCAAGGCGTCAGGCAGTCCGCAGGGAATGCCTTCGGTCCTCAGTCAGCATACTGGCCGGCGGCCTTGATGACCGGGGCCCATTTGTTGATCTCGGCTTCGACGAACTTCTTGTGCTCGGCGCCCTCGACGCGCTTGTCGGTGATGACCACCGCGCCCAGCGCTTCCTGGCGCTTGATGAACTCGGGGTCCTTCAGCGCGGCCTTCAGCGCGGCGTTGAGCTTCTCGACCACGGCCTTGGGCGTGCCCTTGGGTGCGTACATGCCGTGCCAGATCGACACGTTGAAGCCCTTCAGGCCGGACTCGTCCAGGGTCGGCAGCTTGGCCAGTGCCGGCGTGGTCAGGCGCTTGGTGGTCGTGACCGCGAAGGCCTTGACCTTGCCCGACTCGATCTGGCTGGTCGTGTTGGTGGTCTGGTCGCACATGATGTCGACCTGGCCGCCCAGCAGATCGGTCATCGCCGGGCCGGTGCCCTTGTAGGGCACGGTGGTCATGTCGATCTTGACCGCGCTCTGGAACAGCAGGCCGCACAGGTGCGAGGCGGCACCCAGGCCGGCGTTGGCCAGGTTGATCTTGCCCTTGTTGGCCTCCAGCCACTTGCTCAGCTCGGCATAGTTGTTGGCCGGCAGGGTGGACTTGCCGATCAGGGTCATCGGCACCTCGTTGATCATGCCGATGTACTCGAAATCGTCCAGGGTCTTGTACTGCAGGTTGCGGTACAGGGCCGGCGAGGTGGCCATGCTGATGTGGTGCAACAGCAGGGTGTAGCCGTCCGGCGCGGCCTTGGCGACCTTGGTCGCACCCAGGGTGCCGCCGGCACCGCCGACGTTCTCGATCACCAGGGTCGCGTTCAGCGTCTTGCGCAGCGATTCGGCCAGGTCACGCGCCACCTTGTCGGTCGGGCCGCCGGCCGAGAACGGCACCACGATGTTGACGGGTTTATCGGGATAGGCCCAAACAGCCCCGGCCGCCACGGTGGCTGCCACGGCCAGCAACAGCTTCTTCATCGTTGTCATCCTCTCTCGGTATCTCGGTTGCGGAACCCAAATGCTAGGGGACGCTTGTGCGCATGCCGTAGCGGGAATTACGTAAGACCCACCTAGGGTTTCAACCAAGTCATAGATGGGATCGCTATATGGTTCTTGCGACTCTGTATTGGACGGCATAAGCCCCGGCTGCCATAGTGCCAAGCATCATGCGCAACACCCTCCGCCACCTCCTCGCCACCGCCCTTCTGAGCCTGTCCGGCCTGCCGGTCCTGGCCGAGCCGGTGTCGGCCAGCATGGCCGAGCAACGCCTGCAGGACGGTGCCCAGGCCTGGGACCTGCGCGCCGATGCGGCCGCGCTGCTGCCCGGCGCGGTGCGCCTTGACGGCGCGGCGCTGCTGCAGGCCGATGCGGCCGCGCTGGCCCGCGCGGTCTCGGCCGCGGGGATCGACCTGTCGCGCGATGTGCTGATCTATGGCGAGCCGGGCGATGCCCGGGCCCTGCAGCTGCACCGGCGCCTGGCCGGCCTGGCCAGCGGCCGGGTCGACTGGCTGGTCGGTGGCGCCGCCGAATGGCAGATGAGCGGCCGCCAGACCGTGTCCCAGGCGAGCACCCGCCTGCCGGTGCCGCAGGTGCTGGTGGCCTGGGATGCCGGGCAACCGGCGGCGCGCGGCGCGATGGCCGCGGCCAGCCTGCGCGATCCGGCGGCCTTGGCAGCGCCGGCGCTCGAGCTGGCGGCGCGCTGAGCGCCACCCCGCTCGCTCACTCGTACTTGCGCGCGTCCTCGATCACCCGCCCGTCATTGGGCAGGCTACCGGGGGCCAGGAACTCGACCTCGCCGCGCAGCTTGGTGACATCGCGGATCGCGCCGGCCACCTGATCGGCCAGGCCCTCGGGCACCGTGCCCGCCAGCTCCAGCCGCAGGCGCATGCGGTCGTTGGCCATCTCGCCCTCGACCACCAGGCGTGCCCGGCCCAGCAGCGGAAAGCGCCGCACGATCTCGGCCACCTGCGAGGCATGCACGAACATGCCGCGCACCTTGGCGCTCTGGTCGGCCCGGCCCATCCAGCCCTTGATGCGGGTGTTGCTGCGCCCGGTCGGGCAGCGGCCCGGCAGCACCGCCGAGAGATCGCCGGTGCCGAAGCGGATCAGCGGATAGTCCGGGTTCAGGGTGGTGACGACCACCTCGCCGACCTCGCCCTCGGGCACCGGGTCGCCGGTGCCGGGCCGCACGATCTCGACGATCACGCCCTCATCCAGCACCAGGCCCTCGCGCGCCGCGGTCTCGTAGGCGATCAGGCCGATGTCGGCGGTGGCATAGCATTGATAGCCGACCACGCCGCGCGTGGCGAACCAGTCGCGCAGCGAGGGCGGGAAGGCCTCGCCGCTGACCAGGGCCTTGCCGATTGAGAGCGGCGGCTGACCAGCCTCGGCCGCCTTGTCCAGCAGGATCTTCAGGAAGCTCGGTGTGCCGATATAGGCCTGCGGCTTCAGCTCGGCGATCGCCTGCAGCTGCAGCTCGGTATTGCCGACGCCGCCCGGGAACACGGTGCAGCCCAGCGCATGGGCGCCGGTCTCCATCATCGAGCCGGCCGGGGTCAGGTGGTAGCTGAAGCTGTTGTGCGCCAGCTCACCGGCGCGCAGCCCGGCGGCGAACAGCGCGCGGGCCGCGCGCCAGTAGTCCGTGCGCGCACCCTCGGGTTCGTAGATCGTGCCGGGCGACTGGAACACGCGCCGCGTCGCCGCGCCCCAGCCGATCGCGGCAAAGCCGCCGAAGGGACTGTCCGCGCGGCGCCGCTGCTGGCGCGCCAGCAGCTCATGCTTGCGCGTCACCGGCAGGCGCGCCAGCGCCGCGCGGCTGTCCACCCGCGCCGCCTCCACGCCGTCCAGCAGCTCGCCGAAGGCCGGCGCACGCGCCTGGGCATGGGCCACCTGGCCGGCCAGCGCGCCCATCAGCGCGCGCTCGCGCAGCTCCGGGTCGCGGGTCTCCAGCTCGTCAAAGAAAACAGCAGCCGTCGTCATCGCTCTTCATCCGTCCAGCGCGCCAGGCGCTTCTTGATTTCGTCCTGCAAGGCGCGCAGCTCGGCGCTGTTCTTGCAGACCTTGCTGTCCCATTCGGGGCGCTGCAGCGGCTTCTTCGCCAGCCTGGCCGTCAGGGTCGCCGCGTCGATGCTCAGCTCCAGCACCGTCAGGCCCTTCAAGGTGAACTCGTTGCCACGTTCGGCCAGCTGGCGCTGGTCGCGCAGGAAGCGTTTCAGCTGGATCAGCGCCACATCGGGCTTGAAGGCCGGCGGGGCGAAGAAGTCCTGTTCGTCGTCACTGCTCATCTCGCCTCCTTCAGGCCAGCCAGCGCTTGCGGCGCTTGTAGCTTTTCACGTCCTTGAAGCTCTTGCGGTCGCCGCCGCCCATGCCGAGGTAGAACTCCTTGACGTCCTCGTTCTCGCGCAAGGCCTTGGCCTCGCCGTCCATCACGACGCGGCCGTTCTCCAGGATGTAGCCATAGTCGGCATAGCGCAGCGCCATGCTGGTGTTCTGCTCGGCCAGCAGGAAGGTGGTGCCCTCCTTGGCGTTCAGGTCCCTGACGATCTCGAACACCTCCTCGACGATCTGCGGCGCCAGGCCCATCGAGGGCTCGTCCAGCAGCACCATCTTCGGATTGGCCATCAGCGCGCGGCCGATCGCGCACATCTGCTGCTCGCCGCCCGAGGTGTAGGCGGCCTGGCTGCCGCGGCGCGTCTTCAGGCGCGGGAAGTAGTTGTAGACCTTTTCCAGGGTCGCATTGACCGCCGCCTTGCCGTCCTTGCGGGTGTAGGCACCGGTCATCAGGTTCTCCTCGATGCTCAGGTGGGCGAAGCAATGCCGGCCCTCCATCACCTGGATCACGCCGCGGTTGACCATGTCCGAGGTGCTGAGCTTCTCGATGCGCTCGCCGCGCAGCTCGATGCTGCCCTTGGTGACCTCGCCGCGCTCGCCGGCCAACAGATTCGAGACCGCGCGCAGAGTAGTCGTCTTGCCGGCGCCGTTGCCGCCCAGCAGGGCCACGACCGCGCCCTCCCTGACCTGCAGGGAGACGCCCTTCAGCACCAGGATCACATGGTTGTAGATCACCTCGATGCCGTTGACGTTCAAAAGCACATTGCTGCTCATAAGGGGTCCTCGTGACTCATCGAAACGCCGCCCGCGGCGCTTCGATGAGGGCTCCGCGCGGAGCCCTCGGGAAGGCCGATCAGCTCTGGCAGTCTTCAGGCGTGCGGCGGGTCAGCTTCTTCTCGCCCGCGTACTTGTCCGCGCCGGCCTTGACCATCGGCTTGATGATCATCTCGTCGGCCTGCAGCCAGTCGGAGCTGAAGTTCCACTTGGCGCCGTCCCAGGTGTGCACGCGCGCCCAGGTCGAGCCCATATGGTCCTGGCAGGAGGTCGAGATCGGGCGGATCACGCCTGTCAGACCCAGCGCGGCCAGCTTCTTGTCGTCCAGCGCCAGGTTCTCCAGGCCCCAGCGCACCTGCTCGCCGCTCATCACCTTGCCCTTGCCGAAGCGCTCCTGCGCGCGCCGTACCGCCTCGACGCCCAGCATCTGGATGATCAGGCCGCGGGTGTAGAGCACCGAGCCGACCTCGTCCTTCGGGCCCGTGCCCTGGCCCTTGTCGTGCACCAGCTTCAGGATGTCCTGGATCACCTTGGGCGTCTGGCCCGAGGTGTTCAGCGCCAACGCGTTGTAGCCCTTGGCGCCCTCGCCCACGTCCTTGACGTCCGGCTCGGCGCCGGCCCACCAGACGCCGTACATCTTCTCGCGCGGATAGCCGGTGGCCTGGGCCTCCTTCAGCGCGGTGCTGTTCATCACGCCCCAGCCCCACAGCAGCACATAGTCCGGGCGCTGCTGGCGCACCTGCAGCCAGGCCGACTTCTGCTCGACGCCGGGCGCGGTGACCGGGATCTTGACCAGGTCGAAACCATGCATCTTCTGGCGCTCGTCGAGCAGCGGGATCGGTTCCTTGCCGAAGGGGCTGTCGTGATAGACCAGCGCGATCTTCTTGCCCTTGAGCTTGTCGAAGCCGCCCTCCTTCTTGGCCAGATGCTGGATCAGCATGTCGGCCGCGGTCCAGTAGCTGCCCATCAGCGGGAAGTTCCACTTGAACACATTGCCGTCCTGCGAGGACGACAGGCCGTAGCCCAGGGTGATCAGCGGGATCTTGTCCTGGGGCACCTTGTCGGTCAGCGCGAAGGTGATGCCGGTGGCCTGCGGGTCGAACAGCGAGGCGCCCTTGCCCTTCAGGCGCTCGTAGCATTCGACGCCCTTGTCGGTGGCGTAGCCGGTTTCGCATTCCTCATAGGTCAACTTGACGCCGTTGACGCCGCCGTCGCGCGCATTGATCAGCTTCAGGTAGTCCTGCTTGCCGTTGGCCCAGGGCGTGCCGTTGGGCGCATAGGGGCCGGTGCGGTAGACCAGCAGCGGGAAGAACTGCTCCTTGGCCTGCTGCGCCTGCACGGCCGTGGCGGACAGGCCCGAGGCGCACAGCGCCAGCGCGATGGTCTTGATGATCGTCGTCTTCATCGTCTTGTCTCCTGTTGTGGATGCGTCACTCGGGGGTGCGCTTGTCTTCGAGGGGCGGGAACAACAAACAACTCAGCGATTCCATCCGCTTCGCAGCATCCGCTGCACGAAAGCGGATGCTTTCCCAAGCGAGCGGCGCCGATCCGGCTTGGCCGGTCGGTCGGCGCTGCCCCCTCGAGGGGGCGCGCGCAGCGCGTAGGGGGTGGGCTGTCATCTCAATGCGGGAAGGGCCAAAGGCGCAGCTTCTCCTTGGCCGTGGACCACAGGCGCGCCAGGCCATGCGGTTCGACGATCAGGAAGAACACGATCAACGCGCCGAAGATCATGCTGGTCAGGTGAGAGGCGGTGGCGGTGGAGATCGGGATGCCGAACCACAGCGGGATCTGGTCCAGCAGGATCGGCAGCAGCACGATGAAGGCCGCGCCGAGGAAGGCGCCCATGATCGAGCCCAGGCCGCCGATGATCACCATGAAGAGCAGCTGGAAGCTGCGGTCGATGTTGAAGGCCGCCGGCTCCCAGGCGCCCAGGTGGATGAAGCCCCACAGCGCGCCGGCCACGCCGACGATGAAGGCGCTGACCGCGAAAGCGGTCAGCTTGGCGTACACGGGGCGGATGCCGATCACCGCGGCCGCCACGTCCATGTCGCGCATCGCCATCCACTCGCGGCCGATCGCGCTGCGCACCAGGTTCTTGGCCAGCAGCGCGAACAGCGCGACGATCGCCAGGCAGAACAGGTACTTGGCCGCCGGGCTCTGCAGCGAGAAGCCGAACACCTGCAGGCCGGCCACGCTGACCGAGCCCGAGTCCGAGCCGTTGGTGACCCATTTCAGCCGCAGCGCCGCCCAGTCGACGAAGAACTGCGCCGCCAGGGTCGCCACCGCCAGGTACAGGCCCTTGATGCGCAGCGAGGGGATGCCGAACAGCACGCCAACAACCGTCGAGCAGGCGCCGCCCAGCAGCAGCGAGGCGATCAACGGCATGCCCTCGATGCGGACCTGGAAGTTGTAGGCCGCATAGGCGCCCACCGCCATGAAGGCGCCGGTGCCCAGCGAGATCTGGCCGCAGTAGCCGACCAGGATATTCAGCCCCAGCGCGGCCAGCGACAGGATCAGGAAGGGGATCAGGATCGCGCGGAACAGGTATTCCGGCGCCGACAGCGGCACCAGCACGAAGGCGATCAGCAGCAGCGCGATCAGGGCGATGCGGTCCTGGCGGATCGGGAAGATCTGTTGGTCGGCGCGGTAGGTGGCCTTGAACTGGCCGTTTTCTCTGTAAAGCATGGCTCAGACCCGATCGATGATTTTTTCCCCGAATAGGCCTTGCGGCCGAACGAGCAGGAACAACAAGGCCAGCACATAGGCGAACCAGATCTCGATGCCACCACCCAGCATCGGGCCGATGTAGATCTCGGACAGCTTCTCGCCGACGCCGATGATCAGCCCGCCGATGATGGCGCCGGGCACCGAGGTCAGGCCGCCCAGGATCACCACCGGCAGCGCCTTCAGCGCCACCAGCGAGAGCGAGAACTGCACCCCCAACTTGCTGCCCCAGATGATGCCGGCCACCAGCGCGACGAAACCGGCCACGCTCCAGACGATGATCCAGATGGTGGACAGCGGGATGCCGATCGACTGCGCGGCCTGGTGGTCGTCGGCCACCGCGCGCAGCGCGCGGCCGGTGGCGGTCTTCTGGAAGAACAGCGCCAGCAGGATCACCAGCGCCGCGGCGATCAGTGCCGCGTAGAGGTCTTCCTTGCTGACCAGGATGCCGCCCTGGAACAGGGACTCGGCCACGATCACCGGATCCTTGGGCATGCCGACATCGATCTTGTAGATGTCGTTGCCGAACAGGGTCTGGCCCAGGCCGTCGAGGAAGTAGGTGATGCCCAGGGTGGCCATCAGCAGGGTGATGCCCTCCTGGTTCACCAGCTTGGACAGCGCCAGCTTCTCGATCGCCCAGGCCACGACGATCATCACCGCCATCGCCAGCACGAAGGCCGCGACATTGGCCAGCAGCTTGCTCTCGATGCCGGTCCACTGCGGGATCCATTCGGCGAAACGCGCCATCGCCAGCGCCGCGAACAGCACCATCGCGCCCTGCGCGAAATTGAACACGCCCGACGCCTTGTAGATCAGCACGAAGCCCAAGGCGATCAGCGAATACAGCATGCCGGCCATCAGGCCGCCGATCAGGGTCTCAAGAAAAAATCCCATGCCTGCACCTCGCTCAGTGGGACGTGCCGAGGTAGGCACGGATCACGTCTTCGTTCTTGCGCACCTCGTCGGGCGCGCCGTCGCCGATCTTCTTGCCGTAGTCCAGCACGACGACCCGATCGCTGATGTCCATCACCACGCCCATGTCGTGCTCGATCAGCACGATGGTGGTGCCGAACTCGTCGTTGACATCCAGGATGAAGCGGCACATGTCCTGCTTCTCCTCGACGTTCATGCCGGCCATCGGCTCGTCCAGCAGCAGCACCTGCGGCTCCATCGCCAGCGCACGGCCCAGGTCGACGCGCTTTTGCAGGCCGTAGGGCAGGCGCCCGACCGGGGTCTTGCGATAGGCCTGGATCTCGAGGAAATCGATGATGCGCTCGACCTTCTCGCGCTGCGCGGTTTCCTCGCGCTCGGCCGGGCCCCAGCGCAGCGCCTGCAGGAAGAGGTTGGTCTTCATGTGCAGATTGCGGCCGGTCATGATGTTGTCCAGCACGCTCATGCCCTTGAACAGGGCCAGGTTCTGGAAGGTGCGCGCCACGCCCATCTCGGCCACCTGGCGCGAGTTCATGTGCCGAAAAGTCTTGCCGCGGAAGGTGATCTGGCCCTGCTGCGGCTGGTAGACGCCGTTGATGCAGTTCAGCATCGAGCTCTTGCCCGCGCCGTTCGGGCCGATGATCGCGCGGATCTCATGCTCGCGGACATTGAAGCTGATGTCGGTCAGCGCCTTGACGCCGCCGAAGCTCAGCGAGATGTTCTTGACGTCGAGGATCACGTCCCCGATCTTCTTGCTGGACATCAGGCGGCCCTCCGGACGGCGGGGAACGTCTTCACGTCGACGATCTTCAGATCGGCCGACACGCTGCCGCTGCGCCCGTCTTCGAACTTCACCGCGGTCTCGATGAACTGCGAGGTCTTGCCCTCGTAGAGCGCGTCGATCAGCAGCTTGTACTTGTCGGCGATCGCGCCGCGGCGCACCTTGCGGGTGCGGGTCAGTTCGCCGTCGTCGGCATCCAGCTCCTTGTGCAGCACCAGGAAGCGGGTGATCTGGCTGCCGGCCAGCAGTTCGTCCTGGGCCAGGTCGGCATTGACCTTCTCGACGCAGTCGCGGATCAGCTCGTAGACCTCGGGCTTGGCCGCCAGGTCGGTATAGCCGGCATAGGGCAGGTTGCGGCGCTCGGCCCAGTTGCCCACCGCCTCGAAGTCGATGTTGATGAAGGCGCAGACGCGGTCCTTCTTGTCGCCGAAGGCCACCGCCTCCTTGATGTGGGCGAAGAACTTCAGCTTGTTCTCGACATACTTGGGCGCGAACATCGCGCCGTCGTTGGGGCCGCCCAGGATGCGGCCGACATCCTTGGCGCGGTCGATGATCTTCAGATGGCCGCCGGCATCGATGAAGCCGGCATCGCCGGTGTGGTACCAGCCCTCGGCCGTCAGCACCTCGGCGGTGGCCGCCTCGTTCTTGTAGTAGCCCTTCAAGAGGCCCGGCGAGCGTACCAGGATCTCGCCCGAGTCGGCCAGCCTGATCTCGACGCCCTCGATCGGCACGCCCACCGTGTCGGCCTTGGCCTCGTGGTCCGGCTGCAGGCAGACGAACACCGCGGTCTCGGTCGAGCCGTAGAGCTGCTTCAGGTTGATGCCGATGCTGCGATAGAAGCTGAACAGGTCCGGCCCGATCGCCTCGCCGGCGGTATAGGCCACCCGCACCCTTGAGAGGCCCAGGGTGTTGCGCAGCGGGCCGTAGATCAGCAGATTGCCTAGAGCGTACTTCAGCCTGTCCAGCGCGCCGACCGGCTTGCCGTCCATCAGCGCCGGCCCGACCCGGTGCGCCAGAGCCATGCAGCGGGCGAACAGCCAGCGCTTGAAGGCGCCGGCGTCCTCCATGCGGATCATCACGCTGGTCAGGAGGCCCTCGAACACGCGCGGCGGCGCGAAGTAATAGGTCGGGCCGATCTCCTTCAGGTCGATCGACACGGTCGAGGCGGACTCCGGGCAGTTGACGACATAGCCGCAGGCCAGCCATTGCGCATAGCTGAAGATGTTCTGCCCGATCCAGGCCGGCGGCAGATAGGCCAGCACCTCCTCCCGCTCGCTCAGCTTGTCGAAGCGCATGCCGGCCTGGGCGCGGTCGATCAGGGTCATGTGGCTGTGCACCACGCCCTTCGGATTGCCGGTCGTGCCCGAGGTGAAGAACATCGCGGCCACATCGTCGCCGCGGCCGGCCTCGACCTGGGCCTCGAAGAAGCCGGGCTGCGCCGCGGCATGGCGGCGGCCGGCCTCGCACAACGCATCCAGCGAGGCCAGGCCGGGCTCGTCATAGTTGCGCAGGCCGCGCGGATCGTCGTACCAGATATGCGCCAGCTGCGGGCAGCTCTCGCGGATCTCCAGCAGCTTGTCGACCTGCTCCTGGTCCTCCACCACCGCGAAGGCGATCTCGGCATTGGTGATCGGGAACAGGAACTCGGCCGCCACCGCGTCCTGGTACAGCGGCACCGGAATCGCGCCCAGCGACTGCGCCGCCAGCATGCTGGCGTACAGGCGCGGCCGGTTCTCGCCCACCACCACCAGATGCTGGCCGCGCGCGAGGCCCGCCGCGGCCAGTCCATGGGCCAGCTCGCGCACCAGGGCCGCCAGCTGGGCCCAGCTCAGGGTCTGCCAGATGCCGTACTCCTTCTCGCGCAGCGCCGGCGCATCGGGACGCCGGGCCGCATGGTCGAGCAGCAAGCGCGGGAAGGTCGTGGTTGTCGTCTTCGCCACCGTTGTCTCCTGTACTCTGTTCGAGCGGGCCAGGCATCGATCTTTTTTTGCGATGTCTCTTGGCCCCGGTTGACGCAATACTAGGTCGGACTTTGACGCCATGTTGTCGCTGCACCGACAATCCTAGGGTCTGCCCGGGGGCGAGCTTTCCCCAGGGCGCATTCGCGGCCCTTGTCGCGCATGCTTGGCGCCCATGAACACCTCCTCGCTGGCAGTCCCGACCGGCACGGCTCGGTCGCCCTCCCCGCCCTCAATTTCGCCCGCTGCTCCGGGCACGCCGCTGCGCCAGCGCGCCCGCGCGGCCACCCATGCCGAGCTGGACGCGATCCCCTGGCTGAAGGTGCTGAGCCCGGACCAGCGCGAGCAGGCCATCGCGCGGCTGCAGGTGGCCGATGCCGAGGTGGGCGAGCGCCTGTGCCGCATCGGCAAGCCGGCCAGCTACTGGTTCGGCGTGGTCGACGGCCTGCTGAAGATGAGCAACGACGATTCCACCGGCCAGGCCGTCACCTTCACCGGTGTGCCGCCGGGCGGCTGGTTCGGCGAGGGCACCCTGCTCAAGCGCGAGGTCTACCGCTACAACATCCAGGCCCTGCGCAAGAGCGTGGTGGCCGGCCTGCCGCTGGAGACCTTCCACGAGCTGCTGGAGCACAGCATCGGCTTCAACCGCTTCGTGCTGAACCAGCTCAACGAGCGCCTGGGCCAGTTCATCGCGGCGCGGGAAACCGACCGCATCGGCAACCCCGATGTGCGCGTGGCCCGCAACCTGGCCGCGCTGTTCCATCCGCTGCTGTACCCGGGTGTCGGCAGCCTGCTGCGCATCACGCAGCAGGAGCTGGCCTATCTGGTGGGCCTGTCGCGCCAGCGTGTCAACGAGGCGCTGAAGCGCCTGCAGGCGCAGCAGCTGATCAGCGTCGAGTACGGCGGCGTGCGGGTGCTGGACCTGCAGGGCCTGCGCGACTTCTTCCCCTGCGCCGAGGCCGACTCAGCCCAGGCCGCGCCTTAGCGCACGCCCGGCGCGCACCAGGGTGCCGGCCGCGCCCTCCCGGTAGGCCAGCGCGCCGTTGACGTACACCCGGGCGATGCCCTCGGCGCGGCGCAGCGGCGCCTCGAAGCTGGCCAGGTCCTGCACGCGCCGCGGGTCGAACACGGTGACGTCGGCCGCCCAGCCTTCGCGCAGTTCGCCGCGGTCCTTGAGCCGGAACTGGCGCGCCGACAGGCCGGTCATGCGATGCACCGCCTCCTCCAGGCCGAACAGGCCCTTCTCGCGCCAGTAGCGCGCCAGCACGCGCGGGAAGGCGCCCCACAGGCGCGGATGCGGATGGCGGTCATGCGGCAGGCCGTCGGAGCCGATCATCGTCAGGCGATGCGCCAGCACGCGCTCGACGTCTTCTTCGTGCATCTGGAAGTAGCAGGCGCCGCCGGGCTGCAGGCGCCGGCAGGCCTCCTGCTGGTCGACGCCCCACTCCGCGGCGATGTCGGCCAGGCTGCGCCCGCTCATCTCCGGGTAGCTGTCGGACCAGGTCAAGAGCACCTCGATCACGCCATCGACCAGGTCCTCGCGCAGCACGGTGGAGCCGGCCAGATAGGGATAGACGTCCAGGCCCACGTCCTGGCGCGCCGCGAAGGCATCGATCAGCGGCAGGGTTTCCTGGGTGCGCCCCCAGTTGGCCGGGCCGGCGCATTTGTGGTGCGAGAAGATCACGGGCACCCCCGCTTTGAGGGCGGTGTCGGCGGCCTCGTGCATGGCCTCCAGGATCGCGGCCATCTCGTCGCGCAGATGGGTGGCATAGACGCCGCCATGCCGGGCCACCACGCGCGCCAGCGCCAGCACCTCGCTGGCCGGCGCGGCCGCGGCGGGTGTGTAGAACAGGCCCGAGGACAGGCCCTGCGCGCCCTGCGCCAGCGCCTCGTCCAGCAGCGCCTCCATGCGCGCCAGCTCGGCGGCATCGGCCGGCCGGCCGACATCGCTGCCCATGGTCGCGAAGCGCAGCGCGGTATGGCCGATCAGCGAGACCACGTTGACGGCGGGTTGCGCCGCCTGCAACGCCGCCTGGTAGGCCGCGAAGCTCTCAAAGCGAAAGGCCGTGCGGCCCAAGAGGTTCAGCGGCGGCGGCGGCTCGGTGGTGCGCAGCGGCACGACCGAGATGCCGCAGTTGCCGGCCACCACGGTGGTGATGCCCTGCGAGATCTTCGGCAGGCAGTCCGGCTGCTCCAGTGCCAGCGCATCGTCATGCGTGTGCACGTCGATGAAGCCGGGTGCAACCACCAGGCCGGTGCAGTCGATCGCCTCGGCGCCAGCGTCGGACAGCGCCGCGCCGATCGCCGCGATGCGGCCGTCCTTCAGCAGCACATCGCCCGGCCAGCCCGGCGTGGCGCCGGACCCGTCGACGATCAGGCCGCCCTTCAGCAGTACCGTTTCTGTTGCGCTCATTGAGGTACTTGCCAGTTGAGAAGCGGATGGTCATGCGTGTCGATGCCATGGCGCTGCAGCACCTCGCGCACGCTCTTGAGCCGGTACACGGCCGGCTCGCCGATCGCCTTGGCGATCAGCACGGTCAGCACCTCGATCGCGGTCAGGTGCGCCAGATAGGCTTCGGTGCCGACATGCATCGTGGCATCGTCCGGCACCTTCAGGCCCAGCACGATGTCGGCATTGGCGGCCAGCTTGGTGCCAGGCTGGGTCAGCGCGATCACGGTCGCGCCCTGCGCGCGCGCCACCGTCACCGCCTCCAGCAGCAGCGGCATGCCACCCACATGCGAGATCGCGATCACGACGCCGCCCGGCCCCTGCGTGGCCGCGGCCAGCAGCTGCGAATGGAAATCCGACCAGGCGTTGGACACCAGGCCCAGACGGAACAGCCGCGCATGCAGGTCGGCGGCCATGAAGTTGGAGGTGGCGCCGACGGCCAGCGCGTCGATGCGCGAGGCCTTGGCGATCGCCTGCGCGGCGGCGTCCAGCGCCGCGGCGTCGAACTGCTGCGCCAGGCCGGCGATCGTGCCGGCGGCGCTGCGCGAGATCTTGCCGGCGACCTGCTCGGTCGTGTCCTCCAGCTGCACGCGGCGGTGCAGCGGCGAGCCGCCGACCGCCAGATCCTGCGCCAGCGCCAGCTTGAACTCGCGCAGGCCCGCGAAGCCGAGATCGCGGCAGGCCCGCATGATGGTCGGCACCGAGGAACCGCTGCGCGCGGCCAGATGCTCGAAGCTCTCCTCCAGCACCCGCTCCGGGTCCTCCAGCATCAGCGCGAAGATCGCGCGCCGCGCCGCCGGCGCGGTTTCCTGCGCCTCGGCGATCGCGGCCATCAGCCCCTTGTGGTTGCCGTTGCTGCTGCTCATCTTAGAAATGCGTCAGCACCGCGTCGCTGACCCGGTAGTCGTTCTCGACGATGGGCAGCCAGGTCCATTTGTCGAAGGTGGTGCAGGGATGCGAGATGCCCAGGCCCAGGCGGTCGCCGACCTGCGGGCCGGCGGCCAGCGCCGGGTCCCAGCGCAGATAGGCATGCTGGTCGTTCAGCCCGGTGATGCGCCAGGCCGCCGGCGCGGCCAGCGGCGCGGCCAGGCTGTCCAGCGGCGCATGCCAGACCGGCATCGGCAGCTCCAGGTCGTAGGAGATGTCGCGCCGGCCCACCGCCAGGATGGCCAGGCCCGGCTCGGGGCAGGACTGCACCAGGGCCCAGACCTCCAGCGCGCTGCGCAGGCCGTCATGGATGC
This sequence comes from Roseateles sp. DAIF2, assembly GCF_015624425.1. Taxonomy (NCBI): domain Bacteria; kingdom Pseudomonadati; phylum Pseudomonadota; class Betaproteobacteria; order Burkholderiales; family Sphaerotilaceae; genus Roseateles; species Roseateles sp. DAIF2. The sequence goes on from NZ_CP049919.1 coordinate 4,698,979, forward strand.
ATTGGCGCTGGTCGACCAGGGCCACCAGACGCTTGTAGTTGCCATGGTCATGGGTGACATAGCAGCCCGAGCGCAACAGGCCCAGCACCGGCCGCTGGCCCGCCAGGCGCGGGCGCAGCGCGCCGGCCACCAGGTCGAAGATGCCGGAGCCGCCGGCCGAGACGATCACCGGCTCGCCCTCGGCGACATCGAACCAGCCGCGCTCGGCGCAGATCTCGGCCACCGCGCGCACCCGCGCCATCAGCGCGTCGGCATAGGCGGTATCGGCGGCGCTGTCGCCCTTGGCGCCCAGGCCCTCGTAGCATTCGATGCCGACCAGCCGGAAACCGGCCGCGGCATGCAGATGCGCGGCCAGGGCCAGCGCCTCGTCCTGCGTGCGCGCGCCGGTGCGGCCGCCCGGCATGCCGACCTCGGCGCCGATCTCCAGCAGCACCTCGAACACCGGCGCATCGGCGCGGCGCGAGCGCCAGCGCTCGATCAGCGCGCATTGCGCCAGCGAGTCGACCAGGAACACGACGCGCAGCTCCGGATGCTGGGCCAGCAGCGCGGCCAGGCCGGCCAGGTCGGCCTCGCTGCAGACCTGGTTCGCGATCACAGCCTTGCGCAGGCCGCTGGCCACGCCGACCGCCAGCTGCTTGACGGTGGCGAAGCTGATGCCCCAGGCGCCGGCGTCGAGCTGGCGCTGGAAGAGCTGCGGGCTCATCGTGGTCTTGCCATGCGGGGCCAGCTCGATGCCCTGGCCGCGCACATAGTCCTGCATCCAGCGCAGGTTGTGCTCCAGCGCCTCGCGCTTGATCACCGCCAGCGGCAGCGGCAGATCGCCGGCCAGCATGTTCCAGTGGCGGCCAGGCAGCGCGGACAGCGGCAGCGCCGGCTCGGTCAGCGGGAAGCCCTTCAGGGCCGGGCTCAGCAGGGGGTCGTGGTCGTTATTCATGTCGTGAGGAGTTCCTGGCGCCAGCAGGCCACGAAACGGCCAGGGCGCACTTCGGTCAGGGGCGGCACGCTTTGCGCGCAGCGCGCCTCGGCCTCGGGGCAGCGGGTGCGGAACACGCAGCCCGAGGGCGGGTTGATCGGGCTCGGGATGTCGCCCTGCAGGGGCACCGGCCGATGCGGGGCTTCGGGATCGGGCTGCGGCGAGGCCGCCAGCAGCGCACGAGTGTAGGGGTGCAGCGGCCGCTCGTAGAGCGCGTCGGTCTCGGCCACCTCCATCACGCGGCCGAGATACAGCACGACGACGCGGTCGCACAGGTACTCGACCACGTCCAGGTCGTGCGAGATGAACAGCATCGTCAGCTTGAAGCGCTCGCGCAGCTCCATCAGCAGGTTCACCACCTGGGACTGGATCGACACGTCCAGCGCCGACAGCGGCTCGTCCGCGACGATGAACTCCGGCTCCACCGCCAGCGCGCGCGCCACGCCGATGCGCTGGCGCTGGCCGCCGCTGAACTCATGCGGGTAGCGCGCGCCATGCTCGGGCCGCAGGCCCACCAGGCTCAGCAGCTCGGCGATGCGCGCCGCGCGCGCCTCGCGGCCCTTGGCCAGGCCATGGGTGTCCAGCGCCTCGCCCAGGATGTCGGCAATGCGCATCTTGGGGTTCAGGCTGGCATAGGGATCCTGGAAGATGATCTGCAGCTTGCGACGCAGCTCGCGCATGCGCTTGGCGCTGGCCTGGGCGATGTCCTCGCCGCGGTACAGCACCTGGCCGGCGCTGGGCTCGATCAGGCGCAGCACGCTGCGGCCCAGGGTGCTTTTCCCCGAGCCGGACTCGCCGACCAGGCCCAGGGTCTCGCCGGGACGGATCGCGAAGCTGACATCGTCGACCGCGCGCACCGGCTTCTTGTTCACGTCGCCGAAGTAGCGCTTCAGGTGGCGCACCTCGATCAGGGCTTGCTGTTCTTGCTCGTGGACCATCACACCATCTCCTCGGCATGGATGCAGCGCGCCTGGCGCCCGGCCAGCGGCACCAGGCCGGGCATCACCTCGCGGCAGCGCGCCTGAGCCTGGTCGCAGCGCGGCTCGAAGGCGCAGCCGGGCGGCGGCGCCAGTGGGCTGGCCACCTGGCCGCGGATCGCGAACAGGCGCTTGGGCCGCGGCTCGCCGGGCTTGCGCGCCTTGGCCGGCAGGCAGTTCAAGAGGCCCTGCGTGTAGGGATGGCGCGGCGCGGCGAACAGCGGCCGCACCGGTGCGCTCTCGACCACGCGGCCCGCATACATCACCACCACCTCGTCGGCATGGTGGGCGACCACGCCCAGGTTGTGGGTAATGAAGAGCACGCTCATGCCGGTCTCGCGCTGCAGCCGGCCCATCAGCGCCAGGATCTGCGCCTGGATCGTCACATCCAGCGCGGTGGTCGGCTCGTCGGCGATCAGCAGGCGCGGCTCGCAGGCCATCGCCAGCGCGATCATCACGCGCTGGCGCATACCGCCGGAAAGCTGGTGCGGGTACTCACCCAGGCGCTGGCCGGCGGCCGGGATCTCGACCAGCTCCAGCATGCGCCGGGCCGCGGCCAGCGCCGCGGCGCGGTCCAGGCCCTTGTGCAGGCGCAGGCTCTCGGCGATCTGCTCGCCGATGGTCAGCACCGGGTTCAGACTGGTCATCGGCTCCTGGAAGATCATCGCGATCTCGTTGCCGCGCAGCGCCCTCGCCTGCCGGGCCGGCAGGCTCAGCAGATCGACCTGGCGGCCGTCGCGGCACCGGAAGTCGGCGCGACCGCTGATGCGCGCATCGCAGTCCTTGGGCAGCAGGCCCATCAGGGTCAGGCTGGTGACCGACTTGCCGGAGCCCGACTCGCCGACCAGGGCCGTGGTGCGACCCGGCTGCACGCTGAAGCTGACATCGGCCACCGCGCGCACCAGCCCATCATGGGTCGGGAAGGCCGTGCCCAGACCCTGGACATTCAGCAGGGGTGACAGGGAGTTTTGGCTCGCGCTCATTTCATGGACTTCTTCAGCTTGGGGTCGAGCAGGTCGCGCACACCGTCACCCACCAGCTGCAGCGACAGCGCGGTGAAGATGATGGCCAGGCCCGGGAACAGCACGACCCAGAAGGCCTGGTGCGCATAGCTCTGGCTGCCCGCGACCATCGTGCCCCAGGTCGGGATGTCGGGCGGCACGCCGACGCCCAGGAAGGACAGGCCGGCCTCGGCCAGGATCGCATAGGCGAAGATGAAGGACAGCTGCACCAGCACCGGCGACAGCAGATTCGGCAGGATGTGACGCCACAGGATGCGCGCGGTGCCCACGCCCACCGCGCGCGCCGCCTCGACGAACAGCAGCTCGCGCAGCACCAGGGTCGAGGCCCGCACCACCCGCGCCACCCGCGGCGTGTAGACCAGCACCAGGGCCAGCACCACGTTGAACATCGAGGGGCCGAGGATGGCCACCAGCGCGATCGCCAGCAAGATGTCGGGGAAGGACATCATCGCGTCGACCAGGCGCATCAGCGCCCCGTCCAGGCGCTTGAAGAAGCCCGCCACCAGGCCCAGCAGGGTGCCCATCAGCACCGCGCCCAGCGCGGTGCCGGCCGCGATCATCAGCGAGTAGCGCCCGCCATGCACGATGCGCGCATAGACGTCGCGGCCCAGCTCGTCGGTGCCCAGCCAATGCGCGCCGCTGGGGCCGCGCAGGCGCTCCAGCACCGCGGTGTCGTTGGGATCGACGCGGCCAAAGAGCTCGGCACCGATCGCCAGCACCGCGATCAGCGTCAGCACGATCATCGCGAGCAGCACGATGCGTCGGCGCACCAGCAGCTTGAGAGCGAGTGGGACTTTCATGGCTTCCTGCCTGGCCGCCCAAAGGGAAGCCGCGCCCCCTCGGGGGGCAGTGAACGAAGTGAGCGTAGGGGCGTCATACTTTGACCCGCGGATCGACCACCATGTAGAGCAGGTCGATGAAGAAATTGATCAGCACATAGATGGCCGCGATCACCAGCAGCGCGCCCTGGATCACCGGGTAGTCGCGCCGCAGCACCGCGTTGACCACCAGGTTGCCGACGCCGGGCAGGCCGAACACCGTCTCGGTGATCACGGCGCCGCCGATCATCAGCGCCACCGTCAGGCCCAGCACGGTGACGATCGGCACCAGGGCGTTGCGCAGCGCATGCTTGAACACCACCACGCCCTCGGGCAGGCCCTTGGAGCGGGCGGTGCGCACATAGTCCTCGCTCAGCACATCCAGCATCGAGGCGCGCGTGAAGCGGATGATCAGCGCCGAGTTCAGGAGGCCCAGCACCAGGGCCGGCAGCACCAGCGCGTGCAGCCGCTGCGACAGGGGCGCGCCCGGATCGCCATAGCCCGAGACAGGGAACCAGCCCAGCGAGACCGCGAAGATCTGGATCAGCACCAGGCCCATCCAGAAGCTCGGGATGCTGGCGCCCAGCATCGCGATGCCGGTGAAGAACTGGTCGATGAAGCGGCCGCGGAACACCGCCGACAGCACGCCGCAGGGCACGCCGATCAGCGCCGCCACCGCCACCGCCAGCAGGGCCAGCAGCAGGGTCGGCTCGGCGCGCTCCCACAGCGCCTGGGTGACCGGGCGCTGCAGGAAGATCGAGTCGCCCAGATTGCCCTGGGCCAGCTCGCGCAGCCAGTAGCCGAACTGCAGCGGCAGCGGCTGGTCCAGCCCGTACTGCACGCGCACCCGGGCGATGTCGGCAGGCGTGGCCTGGTCGCCCAGCAGCACCGCCACCGGGTCGCCGGGCGCGGCGCGCGTCAGCAGGAACACCAGCACGGCGACGATGGCCATCACCACCGCCATGCCGCCCAGGCGGGAAAGCAGGTACTTCAACATGATGCCGGCCCGGGGTCAGTTCTTGACTGTCACGTTCCAGAAGAAGGGCCAGGCGGACGGTTGGTAGTTCGTCAGGGCCGGGCTGCGCGCCGACAGGCCGGCGAACTTGCCGACGTTGACATACGGCACCTCGTCGTAGACCACCTGCTGCACCTTGCTCCAGAGCTGGCCGCGCTTGGCCGGGTCGCTCTCGCGGTTGAAGGCCTCCAGCGCGGCGGTCTTGGCCGGGCTGCCCCACCAGCCGGGCGCGCCGTCGCCCAGCTGCGGCGGCGACAGCATCGGCTCGGGGAACTGGCCGGAATGGGTGATGTACAGGTCCCACAGCTTGGACTCGCCGCGGCGCTGCACCAGGGTGGCCCAGTCCACCACCACCAGCTCGGCCTTCAGGCCGGCGCGCTTGAACTGCTCGGCCATCAAGAGGGCCATGTTGTAGTGGAAGTCGTATTGGCGGCTGGTCAACACGCGGATCGTCTCGCCCTTGTAGCCGGCCTTCTCGGCCAGCTCCTTGGCCAGGCGCGCATTGCGCTGGTTGTACTTGTCGGCGCCGGCGGTCGAGTAGAACGGCGAGCCCTTGGGGAAATGATTCGCCTCGGCGCTGAAGAAGCGCGTGTCGCCGAAGCCGGCGGCCAGCATCTCGCCCGGGCCCATCGCGGTCTGCACCGCCTGGCGCAGCGCGGCATTGGCCAGCACACCTTCCTTGGTGTTGAAGACGATGTAGGGGAAGCCGAAGGACGGCGTCATGATCGGCACGGTCTTGCCCTGCGCCTTCTCCAACCGCGCCATCGCCTCGACCGGTAGCAGGTCGGCATAGTGGTACTGGCCGGCCAGCGCGCCCTCGACCCGCGTGTTGGCATTGGGCACCGGCACGAAGCGCAGCTCCTGGATCAGGGCCTCGCGTTTGCCGCCATAGCCGCTGGCCGGCTCCTTGCGCGCGCTGTACTGCTCGAAGCGGCTCAGCAGCACATATTGGTCGGGGCGGCGCTCCTTGAAGCGGTAGGGGCCGGTGCCGACGAAATCCTTCAGCGGCTGGGCGATCGCCTCCTTGGCCATGATCGCGGCCATGCCGGTCGGCAGGGCCAGCTGCGCCACCAGCGGGGCATAGGGGTTCTTCAGGCTCAGCTCGACTTCCAGCGCGCCGATGGCCTTGATGCCGGCCAGCTCCTTGGCCACCGCCTTGCCGCGCGGCGCGTTGTCCATCCAGCGCTGCAGGCTGGCGACCACATCCTCGGCGTTCAGGTCGCGGCCCGAATGCAGCTTGACGCCCTTGCGCAGCGCGATGCGGTAGGTCTTGCCGTCGGCCGAGACCTTGGGCAGCGCCTCGGCCAGCATCGGCGTGAGCTGCCACTTGGCGTCGAAGGTGTAGAGAGGCTCGAACACATGCTGCATGATCGTGCCCACCAGGTCCGCGGTCGACGCCATCGGATCCAGGGTCTGCGGCTCGCCCACCATCGCCAGGGTGGCATGGCTGGCGGGGGCCTGGGCCAGCGCCGCGCCGGGCAGGAAGCCGGCGCTGCAGATCGACAGGCAGGCCGCGGCCAGAGGGGCCGCCGCGATCCGGCTCAAGGCCTGGCGCCGCTGCGGCGAGGGCGTGGAGGCAGGGGAAGCTGCTGCTGGGTCACGACGCATACTGATGTCTCCGCTTGAAAATTAGTTTCAGCTGCGAGAACGATATGCGGTTTTTGTGCGCCAAATCCTAGAGAAAACCCGATGACATGGCGACTTTACTGAAATACACTTTCACACCAACAGCCACCCTTTCATCCATCCACCCATCAGGAACCTCGCCATGCCTTTGGAATACCTGGGCGCCCCGCCCGTCGCCTCCGACCAGCAGGCCCGCCCCTTCTCGCCCGCGGTGCGTGCCGGCGATTTCGTCTATGTGTCCGGCCAGGTGCCCGCCAATGCCCAGGGCGAGATCATCACCGGCGGCATCGAGGCCCAGACCCATCAGGTGATGGCCAATCTGAAGGCCGTGCTGGCCCTGGCCGGCTGCACCCTGGACGATGTCTGCAAGAGCACGGTGTGGCTGGACGACGCGCGCGACTTCGGCGCCTTCAACCGCGTCTACATGAGCTACTTCCCGAACGGCAAGCCCGCCCGCTCCACCACCGAGGCCCGCCTGATGGTCGACGCCAAGGTCGAGATCGACGTCATCGCCTACAAGCCCAAGAACTGAGCCCACCCCCTACCGGCTGCGCCGGCCCCCTCAAGGGGGCAGCGCCGGCCGCCCGGCGAAGCCGGATCGGCGCCGCTCGCGCGGAAAGGCAATCCTGGCAGGCGTGAGGATCAGGCGCCAAACGGCGTCGGCTCGGTCGGCGTCCTCGGCAGCGCGGCCCAGCGCGCCGCGGTGATCTCATACTGCAGGCTGGGGGCCTGGCCGGGCACATCGGCCAGCGAGCCCTTCAGCAGCAGGCCCAGCCGGTCCAGGGTCTTGCGCGAGGGCGTGTTGGCCGGCTGCACCACCGCCTGCACCGCGCCGGCCTGCAGCTGCTCGAAGGCCAGCGCCAGCGCGGCCTGCGCCATCTCCGACGCATAGCCCTGGCCCCAATGCTGGGGCCGGAAGCGGAAGTAGAGATACAGGCCCGGCTGGCCCGCCACCGGCCGGCTCATGATGCCGCCCAGGCCGATCAGCTCGTCCGGCTGCTCGCGCAGCGCGATCGCCCAGTAGCCGAAGCCCTGGACCTGCCAATGCGCCAGCCAGCCCTGCAACAAGGTCTCGGCCGCGGCCCGCGAGCCCAGCAGCCCACCGGGGCTGAAGCGGTTCGTCACCGGGTCGGCATGCAGCTCGTAGATCGCGTCCAGGTCCGTCTCGCGGGGCATGCGCAACAGCAGCCGCGCGGTTTCCAGCGGCGTCGTCGACAGCGGCAACTGATCCTCTCGCAACGGCATCTTCGGCTCGGCCTCCTGGGCGGATTGCTGGTGGCTCGGGGCCACTTGGCAGAGATCAGGGTTTTACCTCATATCTCAAGCCTCATCTGTTTCCATGCCCCCCTGCCCGGGCGTGGCGGGCCGGATTTGCCGCCAAAAACAGACAGGCCGCAAAAAGCTGCACGAATCGCTCGGATAAGCCGGCAGGGCTTGGCGGGCCGCCCGGCCTCGTATACTGTATAAAAATACAGCCAACATCCCCACCACGCCCCTCGCACAGCCATGCATGCCGCCCCGTCACGGCAGCCGCCGGCGTCCCCACCCATGCCGGGGACGCGCGCCGCCGCTGCCTCCGTCCCCCTGCTCGGCGGCCCGCTGGGCCAGGCGCTGTGGCGCGGCTCGGAGCTGGCCCATGGCCATGCGCCCGGCCTGGCCTCGGGCTTCGCGGCGCTGGATGCCCTGCTGCCGGGCGGTGGCTGGCCGGGCCGCGCGCTCAGCGAGATCCTGCAGCCGCGCGCCGGCGTCTGCGAGCTGCGCCTGCTGGGCCCGACCCTGGCCGCCGCACAGCAGGCCGGCGGCCGCTCGCTGCTGCTGATCAACCCGCCCTTCACGCCGCACCTGCCCGGCCTGGCCGCCTGGGGGCTGAACCCGCGGCAGATCGTCTGGCTGGCCCCCGCCGGCGCGACCCAGGTGCTCTGGACCCTGGAGCAGGCGCTGAAGGCCAATGCCGCCGGCGCCCTGCTGGCCTGGCTGCCGGAATCGACCCGGCCCGACCAGCTGCGTCGGCTGCAGGCCTGCGCGCTGGGGGCCCAGGCGCCCTGCTTCGTGTTCCGCGCCGCGGCGGCGGCCACGCAATCCTCGGCCGCGCCGCTGCGCCTCTTGCTGCAACCGCGGGCCGATTGGGAACTGGAGCTGCGCATCCTCAAGCGCCGCGGTCCGGCGCTGGCGGCGCCGCTGCGGCTGCGCGCCGTGCCGCCGGCGCTGGCGCCGGTCCTGTCCAGCCGGCTGCTGCAGGGCGGCCCGCTGCCCACCGTTGTCCCTCAGGAGTCCCGCGATGTCGGCGCCGCATTGGCTCGCCCTGCTCGCGTCGAGCAGCGACTCGGGGTCTGAGCAGACCCTGGAGGCCTCACTGCGCGCCCTGGGCTGGTGGGCGCTGCAGTTCACGCCGCGCGTCGCGTGGCTGGAGGAGGCCGTCGTGCTGGAGGTCGGCGCGAGCCTGCGTCTCTTCGGCGGCGCCACGCGCCTGCACCGCCGCCTGTGGCGCGAGGCGCGTGATCTGGGCCTGGGCGGCATGGCCTGGGCGCCGACCAGCCTGGGCGCGCTGGCCCTGGCCCGCGCCGGCCGGCACGACGGCCTGGCCGAGCCGCTGGAGACCCTGCTGGACGCGCTGCCGCTGGCGGCCCTGAGCGCCGCAAACGAACACCAGGCCATGCTGCTGCGCCTGGGTTGCCGCAGCCTGGGCCAGCTGCGCGCGCTGCCGCGCCGCGCCCTCGGCCGGCGCTTCGGCGACGGACTGCTGCTGGCGCTGGACCGCGCCTATGGCCACAGCCAGGAGGCCCATGCCTGGCTGCAGGCGCCGGAGCGTTTCGAGGCGCGGCTGGAGCTGCCCTTTCGCATCGAGCATGCCCCGGCCCTGGTGCATTACGCGGAGGTCCTGCTGCGCCAGCTGTGCGGCTGGCTGGCCGCGCGCCAGGCCGGCATCAAGCAGCTGACCCTGGCCTGGCAGCATGACGCGATGCGCGGCCGCGACGTGGCGCTGGACGGCGAGCTGCAGTTCGGCACCGCCGACCCGACCCGCGAGCTGCGCCACCTAAGCCGGCTGCTGGCCGAGCATCTGGCGCGGCTGGAGCTGGCCGCGCCGGTCGGCGAACTGACGCTGCGCGCCGACGAGGTGATGCTGAAGCCCGAGCAGGCGGCCAGCCTGCTGCCCAGCTCGCCGGACGAGGCCATCGAGCCGCTGCCGCGCCTGCTGGAACGCCTGTCGGTGCGCCTGGGGCCGGAGCGGGTGCGCGCCGGCGAGCTGCGGGAGGACCACCGGATGGAGCTGATGCAGCGCTGGCTGCCCTGGCCCGGCCCGGCGCGGCCGAGCGCCGCGCGGCCGCCGCTCTACCCGCAGCCGGCCTGGCTGCTGGAACCGCCGCAGCCCTTGGAGGCCGTCCACAGCCAGCCGCGCTACCTGGGCGAGCCACTGCAGCTGCTGACCAAGCCACAGCGCGTCGAGGGCGGCTGGTGGGCCGGCCAGGCCCGCGGCCAGGGCCTGGTGCAGCGCGACTATGTGCTGGCGCAGAGCGCGCAGGCGGGGCTCTTGTGGATCTACCAGCAGCGCCTCTCGGGGGAGGAGTCGGGCTGGTTTCTGCATGGAGTCTTCGCATGAGCATGGCCGTTCGCCGGGCCGCTCCCAAGAACGGCCGAGCCCCCTCGGGGGGCCGACCGCGTACCCGCGGGCGGGGGGCTCCATGATTCCGGAGTACGCCGAGCTGCATTGCCTCAGCAACTTCAGCTTCCTGCGCGGCGCCTCCAATCCCGAGGAGCTGGTCGAGCGCGCCTGGCGCCTGGGCTATGCCGGCCTCGCGATCACCGACGAATGCTCGCTGGCCGGCGTGGTGCGCGCCTATACCCAGCTCAAGCGCCTGCGTGCCGCGGCCGAGGCAGAGGCAGAGGCAGAGGCAGAGGCAGAGGCAGAGGCAGAGGGACAGGAGATCGTGCTGCCGCAGTTGCTGATCGGCGCCGAGTTCCTGGTGCGCGATGACCTCAGCGGCGAGCCGGACTTCAAGATCGTCGCGATCGCCCGGGACCTGGAGGGCTACGGCAACCTCTGCCAGTTCATCACCCGGCTGCGGCGCGAGAGTGCGACCAAGGGCCAGTACCGGCTGCGGCGCTCGCAGCTGATGCCGGGCCGGCTGGCCGGCTGCCAGATCATCCTGCTGCCGCGCCGCGAGGCCGATGACGCGGCCCTGCTGGCGCCGGCGCTGTGGCTGCTGCGCCATCACCCCGGCCGCGCCTGGATCGGCGTCGAGCTGCTGCGCGACATCGGCGACGAGCTGTGGCTGCAGCGCCTGCGCGCGGTCGCGGAGCAGACCGCGCTGCCGCTGCTGGCCTGCGGCGATGTGCACATGCATGTGCGCTCGCGCAAGGCCCTGCAGGACGTGATGACCGCCACGCGCCTGGGCAAGCCGGTGCGCGACTGCGGCATGGACCTGCAGCCCAATGCCGAGCGCCATCTGCGCAGCCGGCTGCGGCTGGCGCAGCTCTATCCGCCGGACCTGCTGGCGCAGACCCTGCTGCTGATGGAGAGCTGCAGCTTCTCGCTGGACGAGATCCGCTACCGCTACCCCAGCGAGGTCGTGCCCGCGGGCGAGACGCCGGCCAGCCATCTGCGCCGGCTGACCTATGCCGGCATGGCGGACCGCTGGCCGGGCGGCGTGCCCGACCAGTGGCGCGAACGCATCGAGCATGAGCTGGCCCTGATCGAGGAGCTGCGCTACGAGCATTACTTCCTGACCGTGGCCGACATCGTCGCCCATGCGCGCCGCCTCGGCATCCTCTGCCAGGGCCGCGGCTCGGCGGCCAACAGCGTGGTCTGCTACTGCCTGAAGATCACCTCGGTCGACCCCGGGCGCAGCACCCTGCTGTTCGAGCGCTTCATCAGCCGCGAGCGCGGCGAGCCGCCGGACATCGATGTCGATTTCGAGCATGAGAAGCGCGAGCTCGTGATCCAGTACCTCTACGAGAAATACGGCCGCGACCGCGCCGCGCTGGCCGCGACCGTGATCAGCTACCGCGCCAAGAGCGCGATCCGCGATGTCGGCAAGGCGCTGGGCATGGACGAGACGCTGCTGGAGCGGCTGGCGCTAGACCACCATGGCTGGTCCGAGGAATCACTGCCCGATGCGCGCCTGCGCCAGCTCTGCGCCGAGCTGGGCCTCGACGAGGACGGTCAGACCCTGCGCCAGCTGGTGCAGCTGTCGCGCCAGCTGATGGGCATGCCGCGCCACCTGAGCCAGCATGTCGGTGGCTTCGTCTTGACCCAGGGGCCGCTGGACCGGCTGGTGCCGATCGAGAACGCGGCGATGGACAAGCGCACGGTGATCGAATGGGACAAGGACGACCTCGACTCGGTCGGGCTGATGAAGGTCGACGTGCTGGCCCTGGGCATGCTGTCCTGCCTGCAGCGCTGCTTCAACTTCTACCGCCAATGGCGCGGCAAGGACTACGACCTGGCCAGCATCCCCGAGGGCGACGCCGCGACCTACGACATGATCTGCAAGGCCGACACCGTCGGCGTGTTCCAGATCGAGAGCCGCGCACAGATGTCGATGCTGCCGCGCCTGCGGCCACGCAACTACTACGACCTGGTGGTCGAGGTGGCGATCGTGCGACCCGGTCCGATCGAGGGCGGCATGGTGCACCCCTATCTGAAGAACCGCGCCATCCATCGCGCCGGCGGCACGATCGACTACCCCAAGGGCCTGGAGGCCGCGCTGGAGCGCACCTTCGGCGTGCCGATCTTCCAGGAGCAGGTGATGCAGGTCGCGATGATCGCCGCCGGCTTCTCCGCCGGCGAGGCCGACCAGCTGCGCCGCGCGATGGCGGCCTGGAAGCGCCCCGGCGACCTGCAGCAGTTCTACGAGAAGATCATCGGCGGCATGCGCGAGCGCGGCTACAGCGACCAGTTCGCCGAGCAGATCTTCCGCCAAATCAAGGGCTTCGCCTCCTACGGCTTCCCCGAGAGCCACGCCGCCAGCTTCGCGCTGCTGACCTATGTGTCCTGCTGGATCAAGTGCCACGAGCCCGGCATCTTCCTCTGCGCGCTCTTGAACTCGCAGCCGCTGGGCTTCTACACGCCCAGCCAGCTGGTACAGGACGCGCGCCGCCATGACGTCGAGGTGCGGCCGCCGGACGTGAGCGTCAGCGACGTGGACAGCAGTCTGGAACCCAATCCCGGCGCCGCGCGTGATCTGGCCGTGCGCCTGGGCCTGCGCCTGGTGTCGGGCCTGTCGGCCGAGGCGGCGCAGCGCATCGCCACGGCTCGCGCCGTGGCACCGTTTGCCGATGCGCAAGACCTGGCCCTGCGCGCCAGGCTTGAGCAGCGCGAGATGCAGCAGCTGGCCGCGGCCGATGCGCTCAAGTCGCTGGCCGGCCATCGCCGCCAGCAGGTCTGGCAGGCCACGGCCTGGCAGCGCCTGCCGCCGCTCCTGCGCGAGGCCGGCGCGCAGGAGGCCGAGGGCGAGGCCCAGCTGGAGCTGCCCGTCGCGCCCGAGGGCGAGGAGGTGCGCTGGGACTATGCGGCCACCGGCCTGACCCTGCGCCGCCACCCGCTGGCCATCCTGCGGCCGCGCCTGGCCGAGCGCGGGATCAAGAGCTCGGCCGAGCTGGCGCAATGGGTCAGCGGCAGGCCGGTGCAGACCTGCGGCATCGTCACGGTGCGCCAGCGCCCGCAGACCGCCAAGGGCACGATCTTCGTCTCGCTGGAGGACGAGCACGGCAATGTGCAGGTGATCGTCTGGCACGACGTCTACGCCAAGTACCGCTCCACCATCATCGGCGCGCGGCTGCTGGCGGTGCGCGGCCGCTGGCAGAAGGAGGAGAACGGCGTCGCGCATCTGCTGGCCCAGCATTTCGAGGACCTGTCGCCGCTGCTGGGCGCGATCTTCACGCCCAGCCGGGATTTTCATTGAGCCCCTAGCTTGCCGGATAGCGCTCCCCACGCCACGGCCTAGCATCGGCCCAGGTCGACAGCCGTACGGAGACCGCGCATGGACTACCCGGGTCGCAGCATCAAGCAGGGCGAGCAGGACGCCCGCATCGTTAGGGCGCTGAAGCAACGCCTGAACCAGGTGCTGGCCCTGCAGGACCAGGCCGCGGGGTTCGCGCCGCTGGACCCGGACAACCCGAACTTCGGGCCGAACATGAAGCAGGCGGTGCGGCTGTTCCAGGCCCGCCATGTCGATGCCAGCGGCCGGCCGCTGAAGACCGATGGCGAGATCGGCGCGATCACCTGGGCGGCGCTGTTCGGATCGCAGGCCGTGCCCGGCGCCGCCGGCAGCGCGGACCCGCTGCTGGCGCGCGTGCTGAGCACCGCCGGCGCCGAATGCGACCGCGGCGTGCGCGAGCGCCCGCCCAACTCCAACCGCGGCCCCGAGGTCGAGCGCTACCTGGCTCGCGTCGGCCTGGGGCCTGGCTATGCCTGGTGCTGCGCCTTCGTCTACTGGTGCTTCGACGAGGCGGCCCACCAGCAGGGCCGGGCCAACCCGATGCTCAGGACCGCCGGCTGCCTGGCGCATTGGAGCGGCGCGGTCGGCCGCGGCGCCCGGCGCATTCAGCGCCACCAGGCGGTGGCCGATCCGGGGCTGGTGCGGCCCGGCATGGTCTTCATCATGGACTTCGGCGGCGGGGCCGGCCACACCGGCCTGGTCGAGCGTCTGGACGGCGGCCTGATCGCCACCATCGAGGGCAACACCGATGCCTCCAAGACCCGCGAGGGCGGCGGCGTCTACCGCCTGTCGCGCAAGCTGGTCGACATCAACAAGGGCTTCATCGACTACGCCGGCGTCTGAGCGCCCCGGGGCCGGGGTCCGCGCGTCCGGGTTATGCTGGGCCGCTCGCAAGACCTGTCCCCATCAAGGAGCGTCGACCCATGAATGCCCTGCGCCTTGTCGCCATCCTGTTGATCGCCGCCGGCGTCGCCGGCCTGCTGTACGGCAAGTTCAGCTACACCAAGGACAGCCACGACCTGAAGCTCGGGCCGGTGGAGCTGAGCGTGAAGGAAAAGGAAACCGTGTCCGTGCCGACCTGGGCCGGCATCGGCGCGATCGCCGCCGGCGTGGTCCTGCTGCTGATCGGCGGCCGCAAGCCCTGATACGCTTCGGGGTCCGATGGAGTTCCGCCTGATCTACGAAGGCGCCCTGCATGGCCAGGGCGCGAAGTCCCCGCACAAATGGGAAATCCGCCGCGCGCTGCATCCGCAGCTCAAGCAGCTCTGGGCCACGCAGCGGCCCCTGCGCGAGCAGGCCGCGCATCTGCTGGCGCACCCGGCGCTGCCTGACCGTCCCTCGCTGATCGTCGAGAAGGGCGGCCTGCTGTTCGCGCCCCTGGTCAGCCCCAAGCTGGACCTCTATGCCGAGATCTCGGTGCTGCTGCTGCGCCAGCAGCCGCGCGGCCAGCTGCTGACCGACGGCGGCGACATCGACAACCGGCTCAAGACCCTGCTCGACGGCTTGCGCGTGCCGCATGGCGCCAACGAGGGCCGCGCAGAGCTGCCCGAGCAGGCCGATCCCAGCCCCTTCTTCTGCCTGCTGGAGGACGATGCGCTGGTCAGCAAGGTCACGGTCGAATCGGACCAACTGCTGCGCCCCGCGCCGGCGGACGAGGTGGTCGCGATCATCAGCATCCATGTCAAGAAGACCACGCTGACCCCGCTCAATATGGCGCTCTGACGCCCACCGTTCTTTTACCCCAACGAGGAAGCCATCAAGATGTACCGATGCCCCCGCCCCACCCCTTCTTCCCTGCTGATCGCCGGCCTGCTGGGCACGACGCTGCTGCTCGGCGCCTGCGCCGCGCCACCCACGCCTCCTGCCAAGCCCGACGCGGCCCACAACAGCGCCAACTCGCTCGACTGGGCCGGCCGCTACAGCGGCCGCCTGCCCTGCGCCGACTGCGAGGCGATTGCCACCACCCTGCAGCTGAACGCCGACCGCAGCTATCTGCTGCAGACCCGCTATGAGGGCAAGGGCGACGGCCGGCTGTTCGAGCAGCGCGGGCGCTTCAGCTGGGACGCCGCCGGCGGCACGATCCGGCTGGAAGGCATCCAGGGCGGCCCGGACCGCTACCGCGTCGCCGAGGGCCGGCTGATCCAGCTCGATATGAGCGGCGCGCCGATCACCGGCGCGCTGGCCGATCGCTATGTGCTGGCCAAGGCCACGCCGCCCGATGCGCAGCTGATCGCCGGCGGCCGCGCCTGGCGCCTGGTGGAGCTGATGGGCAAGCCGGTACCCGCCGGCCCCGGCACGCCGACCTTGATCTTCGGCGCCGATGGCGCCAGCGTCTCCGGCTACAGCGGCTGCAACCAGTTCGGCGGCAGCGTCGAGCTCGGCAAGGCGCCGCAGCGCCTGCGCTTCGGCCAGATGGCCGCGACCCTGCGCGCCTGCCCGGAGATGACGCTGGAGCAGCAGTTCCTGCAGATGCTGGGCCAGGCCGATGGCTACCATGCCGACGCCAAGCAGCTGCAGCTGCACCGCGCGCGCATGGCGCCGCTGGCGCGCTTCGCGCCGTCCCAGCCCTGAAGTAGCCAAGCGGCGCGGCGGCTACTTGGCCCTCGCGCCGCGCGACCGCCCCGAGCCCGCCGCCTGAAGCCCTTGCAGCCCCTGCGCCAGATGCTCGACCAGCGCGCGCACCCGCTGCGGCAGGAAGCGCTGGCTGGGCAGCAACGCGTGCAGGGGCATGCGCGCGCCGACCCAGTCGGGCATCACCTCGACCAGCGCGCCGCTGGCCAGGCTGCCCTGCACGTCCAGCTCGCTCTTGTAGCTCAGGCCATGGCCCTCCAGCAGCCATTGATGCGCGATGCCGCCATCGTCGGCCAGGCGCCGGCCCTGCACCCGCACCTGCACCGGCGGCGCCTGCAGCGCGCCGCGGCGCCAGAAGCGCCAGTCCTGCTCCAGCCGGTTGCCGATCCGGAAGCGGATGCAGTCATGCCCGGCCAGGTCCTGCGGCTGGCGCGGCCGGCCATGGCGCTGCAGATAGGCGGGTGAGGCGACCAGCAGGCGCCGGCCCTCCCACAGCTTGCGCGCCACCAGGCCCGAATCGGCCAGCTCGCCGTAGCGCAGCGCCAGGTCCACCTGATCGCGCACCAGGTCCAAGAGCGAATCGCCGACATGCAGCTGCAGCTCGACACCCGGGTGCAGTTCCAGGAACTCGTCCAGCAGCGGCAGCAGCACGCGCCGCGTCAGATCGCTGGACGCGCTGACGCGGATGCGCCCGCGCAGCTGCGGCGCTGCCGCCGCCGCCGCGCCGGCACGGCCCGCGGCGGCATGGCCCTCGCCGAGCAGGGACACGCCCTCCTCCAGCAGCTCCAGCACGCGCTGCGCATAGTCGCGCAGCTGCTCGCCGGCGGCCGTCAGGCGCAGCGCCCGCGTGCTGCGCTCCACCAGGCGCGCGCCGAGCCGCGCCTCCAGCTTCTTCAGCATCGCGCTGGCCGCCGCCGGCGTGATCTGCAGCACCCGAGCCGCGGCGGTCAGGCTGCCGCCGCGCGCGCATTCGACGAGCAGGCGCAGCTCTGCGATATTTTCAATTTCCATTTGAAATTGATAGCGATTACTAGGTATTCATTGATTCTGCACGAGTCGGCAAGATGGCGGCCATCACACCATCCAACCCGGAGATCACCGATGAAAGCCGTTGGCTATTTCAAGAGCCTGCCGATCCATGACGCCGAATCCCTGCTCGACCTGGAGTTGCCGCGCCCGCGGCCCGGCGCGCAGGACCTGCTGGTCGAGGTGCGCGCCATCGCGCTGAACCCGGTCGACACCAAGATCCGCATGCGCCGCGCCAGCGCCGACGGGCAGACCCCGGTCGTGCTGGGCTGGGACGCGGTGGGCATCGTGCGCGAGACCAGCGCCGAGGTGCGCGGCTTCGCGATCGGCGACCGCGTCTGGTATGCCGGCGACATCACCCGCCCCGGCAGCAATGCGCAGTTCCAGGCCGTCGACCACCGCATCGCCGCCCGCGCGCCCGCCTCGCTCGGCGATGCCGAGGCCGCCGCGCTGCCGCTGACCGCGATCACCGCCTGGGAGCTGCTGTTCGACCGCCTGCAGGTGCAGCAGCAGCCCGAGCGGCCGGTGGCGCTCCTGGCCACCGGCGCGGCCGGCGGCGTCGGCTCCATCCTCGTGCAACTGGCACGCGCGCTGCCGCACCTGACGATCGTCGGCACCAGCTCCGAGCCGGACGGCCCCGGCGGCACCTGGCTGCGCGGCCTGGGCGCCCATCATGTGATCGACCACCGTCGGCGGCTGGCACCGCAGATCGCCGCCCTGCAGGCCGGGGCCGGCCTGCCGCCGCTGCGCTATGTGGCCAGCCTGACGCACACGCCGCAGCATCTGGCCGACCTGGTCGCGGCGCTGGAGCCGCAAGGCCGGCTGGGGCTGATCGACGACTTCGGCGCCGGCGACATCGACGTGACCGCGCTGAAGGGCAAGTCCCTCTCGCTGCACTGGGAGATGATGTTCACCCGCAGCATGCTGGGCACCCATGACATCGCCGAGCAGGGCAGGCTGCTGGCCGAGGTGGCGCGCCGCGTCGACGCCGGCGAGCTGCGCAGCACCCTGGCCGAGGTGCTGGGCCCGATCGATGCCGCCACCCTGAAGCGCGCCCATGCGCTGCAGGAGAGCCAGCGCCAGCGCGGCAAGCTGGTGCTGCAGGGGTTCTGAAGGGCGATCAGCCGGCCAGCTCGGCCGCCAGGTCGCGGATCAGGTGGCCGGCGATCGAGAAGCGCGGCGGGATGCCCGGCAGCGCGTCGAGCGCGAACCAGCGCGCATCCTCGATCTCGCCGGCCTGCGGCACGATCTCGCCCGCCGCCCATTCGGCGCTGAAGGCCACCATCAGGCTGTGCGGGAAGGGCCAGCTCTGGCTGCCGTAATAGCGCAGCGCGGGCCGCAGCCGCACGCCCACCTCCTCGGCCACCTCGCGGTGCACGCAGTCCTCCAGCGACTCGCCGGCCTCGACAAAGCCGGCCAGCGCGCTGTAGACGCCCGGCTTGTAGCCCGGCGAGCGCGCCAGCAGCAGCTCGGGGCCGGCGGCGCCGCGGCGCCACACCAGGCACATCATCGCCGGGCTCAGGCGCGGATAGACCTGATGGCCGCAGGCCGGGCAGCGCCGCGCGCGCTCCTGCGCCAGCGCCTCGGTGGCCGTGCCGCAGACGCCGCAAAAGGCATGCGTCCGGTCCCATTCCAGCACCTGGGCCGCGCGCCCGGCCAGCTCCAGCAGCGGCGAGGGCAAGGCCATCATCGCGGCGCGCAGCGGCAGCGCCTGCCAGCCGGGCGGCGCCTGCTCCAGCTGCAGGGCCCAGCAGTCCAGCCCCTCCAGCCGGCCCAGGTAATGGCGCCGGCGCAGGCCGCCGGCATCGAACAGGGTCGCGGGCTGCGGCGTCAGGCTCTGCTGCTCCTGCAGGAGCAACAGTTGGCCCTCGACAAAGGCGAAACACCAGGCCGAGGCGCTGGCGGCCCCGCGGTCATGGAATACGGCGGCGTCAAATTGCATGATGCATCCACTGTACGTCAGCGTTTGGCGTGCGGCGCTCCGCTGGCTATAGTCGCTGCAGGCGCCCCGGGCGGGCGTCCAAGGGAGAGAACAACATGCCCCTCGACGCCCTGTTCGCGCGCGTACCGAGCGTGCGCGCCCGCCTCACCCTGCTCACCGCCATCCTGTGCCTGCTGATGGCCACCCTGGCCTTCGGCGGCGTGCTGCTGCTGGCCCAGGCCAACGAGGCGCTGCGCACCGTCTACGACGACCGCGTGATACCGCTGCGCCAGCTGAAGACCGTCTCCGACATGTATGCGGTCAACATCGTCGACACCACCCACAAGGTGCGCATGGGCGTGCTGGACTGGCCTGCCGGCGCGCGCCTGGTCGAGGCGGCCGATGTCAGCGTGCAGCGCCACTGGGGCGAATACACCCGCACCTTCCTGGTCCCGCAGGAACAGCGTCTGGTGGCCGAGATCGGGCCGCTGATGGCGCGCGCCGATGCGCTCGGCAAGCGCCTGCAGGCGCTGCTGAACGCGCGCGATACGGCCGGGCTAGAGCGGCTGGCGCGCGAGGAGCTCTACCCGGTGATCGACCCGCTGGGCGACAAGCTCAACGCGCTGGTGGCGGTGCAGCTGGAGGTGGCCAAGCAGGAATACGAGCAGGGCCTGGCGCGCTACGAGCGGGCGCGCTGGAGCGCGCTGGCGGGGCTGGTCATCGCCTGCCTGGTCGGCATCGGCGTCGCCGGTCTGATCACCGGCCGCATCATGGGTTCGCTGGGCGCCGAGCCGAGCGCGGTGCGCGACGTGGCCCAGGGCATCGCGCGCGGCGCGCTGAACCAGCGCCTGACCGTGGCCCAGGGCGACCAGAGCAGCGTGATGGCCTTCATGCACAGCATGCAGCGCGCGCTGGCGGCCCTGGTCGGCGAGGTGCGGGCCAATGTCGACGAGCTGCATGCCGCCTCGGGTCAGATCGCGCAGGGCAATATGGACCTGTCCAACCGCACCGAGGAGACCGCCGCCACCACGCAGCGCGCCAGCGCGCGGCTGGACGAAGTGATGCAGCGCCTGCGCCTGCGCATCGGCCATGCCGGCGAGGCGCGCGCGCTGGCCGAGGCCAGCCAGACCGTGGCGCGCCAAGCCGGCACGCAGATGGAGGAAGCGATCGACGCGATGCGCGGCATCAGCGGCTCGACCCAGCGCATCACCGAGATCATCGGCGTGATCGACGGCATCGCCTTCCAGACCAATATCCTGGCGCTGAACGCCGCGGTCGAGGCGGCACGCGCCGGCGAGAGCGGGCGCGGCTTCGCGGTGGTCGCGTCCGAGGTGCGCGCGCTGGCCCAGCGCTCGGCCCATGCCGCACGCGAGATCAAGAGCCTGATCGGCGAGGCCTCAACGCGCAGCGAGGCCGGCTCGCAGCGGATCGAGGACACCGGCCGCACCCTGGCGCAGATGGTCGAGGAGATCCAGCGCCTGGGCGGGCTGATGGCGCGGCTGGACCAGAGCTCGGGCCAGGACAACGAGGACATCGCCGAGCTGCAACTGCAGGTGCGCGAGCTGGATCGCGTCGCGCAGCAGAACGCCGCGCTGGTCGAGGAGATGGCCGCCTCCAGCGAGCAGCTGAAAGACCAGGCCGGCCGGCTGGCGCAGGCGGTGCAGGTGTTCCACGTCTAGCGCCCTGCGCGCCGGCACCGGCGCGGACCTCAGGCCGGATCGGCGGCGTCCGGCCGTTGCTCCTGCTTCTTCATCTGGACCAGGTCCCACAGATTGCCGTACAGGTCCTTGAAGACGGCGACCGTGCCATAGGGCTGCTCCGCGGGCTCGCGATGGAACTCGACGCCCTTGGCGAGATAGTCGCGGTAGTCGCGCCAGAAGTCGTCGGTGTAGAGGAACAGGAAGACGCGCCCGCCGGTCTGCCGGCCGATGCAGCGCGCCTGCTCCTCGTCCGCCGCCCGTCCCAGCAGCAGATGGGCACCGCCCGTGGCCCCGGGCGGCGCGATGACCACCCAGCGCTTGTTCTGCTCGGGGACGAAGGCATCGTCGACCAGCCTGAAGTTCAGCTTGCCGACGAAGAAGGCCAGCGCCTCGTCATAGTCCCGCACGACCAGGGTGAGGAGTCCGAGCGATTGTTGGGGTCCTTGCATGACGATGGGTCCTGTGCCGGGTGAAGCAGCCCCAAAGGGCGACGCCGCAAAGCTGCGATGATGCCGCAGCCCGCCGCCCTTGCCTCTTCACCTTGATGAGAAATCACGAGCCCCCATGCAGCTGATCGGCCAGCCCCACCAGCTGGCCTGCCCGCAATGCGCCGCGCCGATGAGCCATCTGAGCCTGGCCGGGCGCGATGGCCGGACGGTGCCGGTGGACCATTGCACGCCCTGCCGCCTGGTCTGGTTCGACCGCTTCGAGTCTGTGCAGCTGGCCGGCCTGGGCTGGATCGCGCTGCTGCGCGAGCTGCAGCAGGGCCTCGGCGACCCGCTGCCGCCGCCGCGCACCGCGCGGCTGGCATGCCCGTTGTGCCGCGTCGCGCTGAAGCCGGTGCACAACCGAACCCGCTTCGGCCGCTTCCCGGCGCTGGAATGCCCGCGCTGCCAGGGCCATCTGCACAGCCATGCCGGCGTGCTGGCCGAGCGCGGCCTGGTGCGCCCCTTGCTGCCGGTGGAGCGCCGCACGCTGCAGGAGGACGAGCAGCGGCGCCTATGCTGCCTGAACTGCGGCGCGCCGGCCGACGGCCAGGGCGAGGCCTGCGCCTACTGCCGCAGCCCCTTCGTGATGCTGGACCTGCCGCGCCTGGCCCAGGCGCTGCGCCTGCGGCCGGGCCGCGACGAGACGAAGAGCCCGACACCAGCGCCCCGCGGCCGCCCGCTGGCCTGGCCCTGCCGCGGCTGCGGTGCGGCGCTGGACCCGAGCCGCCATGCCGGCTGCCCGCAATGCGGCCATGCGGTGCTGGCGCCCTCGCTGCTGGACGTCACGCCGCTGCTAGATCAGGTCGAGACCGAGCTGCGCGCCGAGATCGCGTCCCGCACGCCGCCGGCGCAGCGCCCGCCGCGCCGCCGCGTGCGCGACTGGCGCGACACCGGCCTGGCACGGCTGCTGCACCGGCTGCCGCCCGAGCGCGAGGATGTCGCGGCGCTGGGCTGGCAGTTCGGGCTGGGTCTGCTGCTGTGGTTGGCCTGGCGCTGGTTCTTCTGAACGCCTGTCGCGTTCAGAAGTGGATGCCGCGCATCATCTGCTGCAGCGCGATCGCCTCGGCCGAGAGCTGGGGCCGGCCGGCCTTGTCGCCCTTGGCCGCCTCGCTGTCGGGGAACATGCGGAAGCTGGTGTTCATCACGATCTGCGCGACGCGCGGCAGCAGCGCGTGCAGCAGCTCGCCGGTGATGCCCAGCCGCGTCGCCACCCGCACCGGCTTGCTGATGCAGGCCTGCGCGATCATGTCGGCCGCCTCCTCCGGCGCCAGGGTCGGCACATTGTTGTAGATCTTGGTCGGCGCGATCATCGGCGTGCGCACCAGCGGCATGTTGATGGTGGTAAAGGTGATGCCCTGGTCGGCGAATTCGCTGGAGGCGCAGCGCGTCCAGGCGTCCAGCGCGGCCTTGCTGGCCACATAGGCCGAGAAGCGCGGCGCATTGGTCAGCACGCCGATGCTGGAGATGTTGACCACATGGCCCTTCTTCTTCGCCACCATGCCGGGCAGCAGGCCCATCGTGACGCGCAGGCAGCCGAAGTAGTTCAGCTGCATCGTGCGCTCGTAGTCGTGGAAGCGGTCGTAGCTGGACTCGATCGCGCGGCGGATCGAGCGGCCCGCGTTGTTGATCAGGAAGTCGACACCGCCGAACTGCTCGCTCAGCCAGGCGATCATCTCGGCGCAGCTCTGCTCGCTGGCGATGTCGGCCGAGTAGCTGTGCACCTGGGCCTTGGCGCCGGCGAAGGCACGGATCTCCTTGATCGCCTCGGCCAGCTTGGCCTCGTCGCGCGCGCAGATCACGGTGATCGCGCCGGCCTCGGCGAACTTCTTGGCCGCCGCCAGGCCGATGCCCGAGGAGCCGCCGGTCACCAGCACCACCTTGCCGGCGGTCGCGCCGCGCAGGCTGCGGTCGATGAACAGGTCCGGGTCGAGATGGCGCTCCCAGTAGTCCCACAGCCGCCAGGCATAGTCCTTCAGGTTCGGGCAGACGATGCCGGAACCCTTCAGCGCCTTGTCGGTCTCACGGCAGTCGAAGCGGGTCGGGTAGTTGATGAAGGTCAGCATGTCCTCGGGCAGGCCGAGGTCCTTCATCACCGCATTGCGGATGCGGCGCACCGGCGCCACCGCCATCAGGCCCTTCTTGACGCTCTTCGGGATGAAGCCCAGGAGCGCGGCATTGACGAACAGGTTCATCTTCGGCGCATGCGCGGCCTTGGAGAAGATGTCCAGCACATCGCCGACGCGGTAGCCGACCGGGTCCACCAGATGGAAGCAGGAACCGCTCTTGCGATCCTGGTGGCTGATATGCACCAGCGCGTCGACGACGAAGTCCACCGGCACGATGTTGACCCGCCCGCCCTCCAGGCCCACCGAGGGCATCCAGGGCGGCAGGATCTGGCGCAGGCGCTGGATCAGCTTGAAGAAATAGTAGGGGCCGTCGATCTTCTCGGCCGCGCCGGTGTTCGAATCGCCCACCACCATCGCCGGGCGGTAGACCGTCCAGGGGCGCTTGCACTCCTTGCGCACGATCTTCTCGCTCTCGTGCTTGGTCATGAAGTACGGATGGTCCAGGCCCTCGGCCTCGTCGAACATGTCCTCGCGGAACACGCCCTCGTAGAGGCCGGCGGCGGCGATCGAGCTCACATGGTGCACATGGCCGGCGTCGATCGCCTGCGCGAACTCGACCAGCGCGCGCGTGCCGTCGATATTGGCGCGCACCTGCGATTCCTCGGCCGCGGCCAGGTCGTAGATCGCGGCCAGGTGGTAGACATGGTCGATCTGACCCTTCAGCGCCTTGATCGCGTCGGCCGCGACACCTAGCCTCTTCGCGTCTAGATTGCCGAACACCGGAATCGCGCGCGTCTTGCTCACGCCCCAGAAGGCCAGCAGTTCGGGCAGCTTGTCGCGGCTCTCCTCGCGCAGCAGGAAATACACCGTGCTGCCGCGCCTGGCCAGCAGCTTGGCCACCAGCCGTTTGCCGATGAAACCCGTCGCGCCCGTGACGAAATACTGCATGCCTTGTCTCCTGATCGTTGGTGCTTTGCCCGATTCTTGTCGATGCCCGCGAGGGGGCCGCTGCGCGCTTTCCCGGAGACGCCGATAGAGCATCCTCACTAGGATTGCGCGTGGTCGGGCCGCCCCGCGGCCCTATAGTGAAGCCAGAAACACCTTATTCCATCGACGACAAAGGACTGCAGACATGGTCAAGAAGCTTCAGAAGATGGCCGCCAAGAAGAAGGCCGCCGACAGCAGCGCCATCCCCGGACTGCCCGCCGGCCTGCTGGACAGCCAGCTCGCGCAGACGGTGAAGGACTCGGCCCAGCAGATCTGGGCGGCCGGTCTGGGCGCCTTCGCGAAGGCGCAGGGCGAAGGCGGCAAGGTGTTCGAGACCCTGGTCGGCGAAGGCATGAAGCTGCAGAAGAAGACCCAGAGCGCCGCCGAGGAAAAGCTTGGCGCCGTCGCCAGCAAGATGAGCGGCATGGCCGGCGAGGTCGGCGCCAAGGCCGGCCAGCATTGGGACAAGCTGGAATCGATCTTCGAGGACCGCGTCGCCAATGCGCTGAAGCGCCTGGGCGTGCCGACCGCCAAGGAGGTCGAGGCCCTGATCGAGCGCATCGACGCGCTGAGCGCCGCGGTCAATGGCAGCGCCAAGCCGGCGACACGCAAGAAGGCCGCGGCCGCCAAGCCCGCCGCCGCCAAGCCTGCAGCTCGCAAGGCGCCGGCCAAGAAGGCCGCCGCCGCGCCGCGCAAGCGGGCCAGCGCCAAGCCGGCGCGCGCCTGAGCCGCTAGATGGTCCAGCCGCACCGCCGCCCCGGCAAGACCTGCGCGCCGCGCATCGGGCTGGCCCTGGCCGGCGGCGGGCCGCTCGGCGCGATCTACGAGATCGGCGCCCTCTGCGCGCTGGAGGAGGCGATCGAGGGGCTGGACTTCACGCGTTGCGACAGCTTCATCGGCGTCAGCGCCGGTGGCTTCGTCGCCGCGGGCCTGGCCAACGGCCTGACGCCGCGCCAGCTCTGCGCCGCCTTCATCGAGAACAGCGGCCCGGCCCATGACCGCTTCGATCCGGGCCTGCTGCTGCGCCCGGCCTGGGACGAATATGCCGGCCGCCTGCGCGGCCTGCCCGTCCTGCTGGGCCAGGCGCTGTGGCAGAGCACCCTGCAGGGCCGCTCGATGCTGGCCGCCTTCGA
This sequence comes from Roseateles sp. DAIF2, assembly GCF_015624425.1. Classification (NCBI taxonomy): domain Bacteria; kingdom Pseudomonadati; phylum Pseudomonadota; class Betaproteobacteria; order Burkholderiales; family Sphaerotilaceae; genus Roseateles; species Roseateles sp. DAIF2. The sequence goes on from NZ_CP049919.1 coordinate 4,724,240, forward strand.
GCGCCTAGGCCGCGCGCTGCCGACCGGCCTCTTGTCCGGCGAGGCCTTGGCAGCCCAGTTGCGGCGCCAGTTCGACCGCCCCGGCCGCAGCGACGATTTCCGCCGCCTCGGCAAGCGCCTGGTGCTGGTGGCCACCGACCTGGACAGCGGCGAGGCCACGCCCTTCGGCATGCCCGGCCTGGACCATGTGCCGATCTCCCGCGCGGTGCAGGCCAGCGCGGCGCTGCCGGGCCTGTTCCCGCCGGTCGAGATCGACGGCCGCCACTATGTGGACGGCGCGCTGAAGAAGACCATCCATGCCTCGGTGCTGCTGGACGAGGGCCTGGACCTGCTGATCTGCCTGAATCCGCTGGTGCCCTATGCGGCCGGCCCGCAGCAGCATTCGCGCATCCCGCGCCTGGCCGATGGCGGCCTGCCGCTGGTGCTGAGCCAGACCCTGCGCGCGCTGATCCATTCGCGCCTGGAGCTGGGTCTCAAGCGCTACGAGCTGAGCCATCCGCACACCGACATCCTGCTGTTCGAGCCCGACCCGCGCGATGCCGAGATGTTCCTGGCCAACACCTTCAGCTACTCGCGCCGCCGCCATCTGGCCGAGCATGCCTACCAGGCCACCCGCGCCGCGCTGCGCGCGCGCCGCGCGGAGCTGGCGCCCAAGCTGGCCCGGCAAGGCCTGACCCTGCGCGACAGTTCCGCGCTGGCCGATGGCGCGCAACGCCTGCTGCCGCCGGGCCGCGCCGCCACGCCGGCCGCCGCCCGCACCGAAGCGGCGCTGCAGCGCCTGCACGAAAGCCTGGAGCGGCTGGAGCAGCGCCGGGCGGCGTGATCAATGTCACGCCGCGACCCTCGAGCCCCTGCGCTCGCGGGATCGACGAACCATGCACGACCAGAACAATGGTCGACATGCAGCAAACGGGCTTGTCGCATCCGACCGGTGAATGCTCAGCGTCGGTTTTCTTTACAGAGCTCCCTACCGCCTATTCTGGAGACAGTCGTAAATCCTTGAAAACACGGAGTTAAACCCTGCCAGGCCCGGCATTTGCTTGCCGATGCGGTTCGTACATCAACACCAACAGAGGAAGTCACGCCATGTCAGTCTTTTCCTTGCGCCCGACGGTTGCGGCCCTTGTCCTGGGCTTCAGCAGCCTGAGCCCCGCCATCGCAGCGCCGGTAGCACTCGACGTGGGTGTCTGGGGCAGCAACGGCCCCTCCGGCCTAACTCGCGGCTATTGGTTCACGGCACCGACCGACTTCCTGATCACCGGCATCTATCTGCCCGGACGAGCCGCAGCTGGCGACGGTTCAACCCTTGAATTGCTGCGCTTCAACAGCGACGTCACCGACTACCCGACCACCACCAATAACTTCAGTTCGCTGGGTTTTTGGGCCAATGTGGGGTCGGTAAGCACCAGTATCCAGGTCAGCGCGGGAGACATCATTGGCGTGCTCGGTTACAGCGGCGGCGACAACTCCACGCCTTACCGCAACCAAGGCGGCAACTACAGCACGCAGCTTGGCGGTTTCAATATCGATCTAGTGCGCTTGGGCTTCCAGGGCTTGGGTCAGGCCCAGAATGTGTGGCAGGAAGAGGGCGGCACCACCGGCGTGATCGGCCTCAACTACGAGCTGCTGAACACCGTGCCCGAACCCGCCGGCTTGGCACTGGCGCTGTCGGCCCTGGCGCTGATGGGCTTCGTGCGCCGACGCCCGACGGTCTGAGAAACCCACCCAAGCACGTAAGAACGAACAACGCCCGGACCGCGATCGCGGTACCGGGCGTTTTGCATTCGGGAATCTGAGCCGCTCAACCCACCAGATAGCGGCTTTCCAGATGCGCCCGGAAATGCGCCGGGTTCAGCGCGGCCTCGCCGCTGGCGCGACGCACCAGTTCCGGCGTCTCCCAGCGGCTGCCCTGGCTCCAGACCTGGGCCTTCAGCCAGTCGAACACCGGCGCCAGCTCGCCGGCAGCGATCTTCGCGTCCAGGTCGGGCATCGTGCGGCGCATCGCGGCGAACCATTGGGCGGCGTACATCGCGCCCAAGGTGTAGCAGGGGAAATAGCCGAACAGGCCGGCGCCCCAGTGCACGTCCTGCATCGGGCCGTCCTTGAAGTTGCCGCGGGTGTCGATGCCCAGCAGTTCCTGCATCTTGGCGTCCCACAGCGCCGGGATGTCCTCGACCTCGATCTCGCCCTCGATCAGCGCGCGCTCGATCTCGTAGCGCAGGATCACATGGGCCGGGTAGGTCACCTCGTCGGCGTCGACGCGGATATGGCCCGGCACCACGCGGGTCATCAGCCGGTTCAGGTTGGCGGGCTCGAAGGCCGGCTGCTCGCCCAGGTGCCTGACCACCAGCGGGCTCAGCAGGCCGGCAAAGGCAGGATGGTTGGCCAGCTGCATCTCGAAGGACAGGCTCTGGCTCTCGTGCAGGCCCATCGAACGGGCTCGCGCGATCGGCTGCCCCAGCCATTCGCGCGGCAGGTTCTGCTCGTAGCGGCCATGGCCGGTCTCGTGGATGGTGCCGGTCAGGCTGGGCAGGAAGCTGTCCTCGCGGTAGCGCGTGGTCATGCGCACATCCTCGGGCACGCCGCCGCAGAAGGGATGGGCGCTCTCGTCCAGGCGACCGGCCTCGAAGTCAAAGCCCATCAGCCGCATCGCGTCCAGGCCCAGCGCGCGCTGCGCGGCGGCCGGGAAGCGGCCCTCGGGTACGCGCACCAGTTCCTGCTGCTGGCGCTGCTGCACGCGCAGGATCAGGCCCGGCAGCCATTGACGCAGATCGCCGAACAGGCGGTCCACCTCGGCCGCGCGCATGCCGGGCTCGTACTGGTCCATCAGCGCGTCGTACTTGGCGAGGCCGCTGTCCTCGGCCAGCAGGCGGGCCTCCTCGCGAGCAAGGCGCACGACCTCGCGCAGATTCTCCACATAGCCGGCCCAGTCATTGGCCGGGCGCTGGCTGCGCCAGGCATGCTCGCAGCGCGAGTTGGCCAGGCTCTTGGCCTCGACCAGGCTCTGCGGCAGCGCGTTGGAGGCGCGCCAGGCGCGGCGCATCTCGCGCAGATTGGCGCGCTGCACTTCGTCCAGGCTCTCGCCAGCGGCCGCATCCAGCAGGCCCTGCAGCGCGGGCTCGGTGGCCAGTTGGTGCAGCAGGCCGCCCATCTCGGCCAGGGCCAGCGAGCGGGCCTCGTTGCCCTTGGGCGGCATATGGGCCGACTGGTCCCAGGAGGCGATCGATTGCAGATGGGCCAGGCGGTGCATGCGCTGATGGCGGCGGCACAGGTCGTCGTAAGCGGGGGTGGTGCTCATGAGGCTCGCAGTGATGGAGTGGTGATGGTGCTGCGCGGCATTGTCAGGGATTCGGAAAGACCCACAGCAGCAGCGCCGTCATGCACAGATAGCGGGCGAACTTGCCGATCGCCATGTAGAGCACGCAGGGCCAGAAGGGCAGCCGTAGCCAGCCGGCCAGCGCGCACAGCGGATCGCCGACCAGCGGCAGCCAGCTCAGCAGGCAGGCCTTGGCGCCGAAGCGCTGCAGCCAGGTCAGTACCCGGCGCTCGCGCGGCGGATGATGGGCGGCGCGCTCGTACAGGCGCTCGGCGCCATAGCCCATCCACCAGCTGATCGCGCCGCCGAGGGTGTTGCCGGCGGTCGCCACCAGCACCGCCGGCCAGAACAGCTCCGGGTTCAGCTTGACCAGGCCGAACACCGCCGGCTCCGAACCGAGCGGCAGCAGGGTGGCCGACACCAGCGCGACGATGAAGACGGCCGGCAGCCCCAGCTGCGGCAGCGCCAGCCGGTCCAGCAGCGCGTTAATCAACTCTTGCAGCCAGGCCTCCATCAGCGCGATTATGTGCAGGGCGGCCAGCGCACATTCGCGGGTAATCGGCGGCTTGTCGGGAGGCAATGAAGCAATGCAGACTCACCCCCGAGAAGCCAGCCTGATGGAGCCCCGCGATGAGGAAGAGGTGCGGGAGCCATCGTTGAGGATCAAACACAAGAACATGCTGCCATCCCTGCCCTTGTGGCGCCCGGGCAAGACCTGGCGCCGTCTGCTGTGCTGCGCGCTGGCCGGCGCCGGCCTGCTGGGCGCGTCCGCCGCGCGCGCGCAGGAGGGCGGTGCTGCCGCCTGCAAGCAACTGATCGCCTCCGGCAATCCGCAATACCCGCCCTATCTGTGGCGCGACACCGAGGACGAGAGCCGCCTGGTCGGTGCCAATGCCGAGATGCTGACCTGGCTGTCCAAGGAACTCGGCCTGCCGATCGAGGCGCGCTACATCGGTCCCTGGGGCCGGGTGCAGGAGGAGGCGCGCGCCGGCCGCATCGACCTGATCGCCGGCGCCTTCTTCACCCTGCCGCGCACCGAGTACATGGACTATTTCCATCCGCCCTTTCGCGAGACGCGCTCGGTCGTCTGGGTGCGCGAGGGCAGCCGGCTCAACTACCGGCGCTGGGCCGATCTGGCGCCGCTGCAGGGCATCACCGTGATCAACAACAGCTTCGGCGAGGAGTTCGATCGCTACGCCCGCGAGCACCTGAAGCTGGCCCAGGTGGCCAGCCTGGAGCAGGCGCTGCAGATGCTGCAGCGCTCGCGCGCCGACTACCTGGTCTACGAGGACAGCCCGGCCGCCGCCTACCAGGCGCGGCTGAACATCGGCGACCTGAAGGCCCTGACCCCGCCGGTCGCCAACGAGAACCTGCACCTGACCCTGTCGCACCGCTCGGCCTGCAACACACCCGAGCTGCGCGGCCGCATCGCCCGCGCGATGTACAAGCTGGCGCGCCAGGGCCTGATGCAGGCCTGGGTCGACAAGCACATCCAGCTCTGGAAACGCCAGAGCCCCTGAGGACGGCGACATCGCCTCGACCGGGGTCGGGGGTATAATCCTGCCTCATTTTTCAGCAGAACTCCCCTCCCCCACCCCATGTTCATCGGCCCCCATGAGCTGCCGAACCGCTTGTTCGTGGCGCCGATGGCCGGCGTCACCGATCGGCCGTTCCGCCAGCTGTGCAAACGCCTGGGTGCCGGCTACGCGGTCTCCGAGATGGTGACCTCGCGCAAGGACCTGTGGAACAGCCTGAAGACCTCGCGCCGCGCCAACCATGAGGGTGAGACCGCGCCGATCGCGGTGCAGATCGCCGGCACCGAGGCCGCGATGATGGCCGAGGCCACCGCCTACAACATCGAGCGCGGCGCCCAGATCATCGACATCAACATGGGCTGCCCGGCCAAGAAGGTCTGCAACAAATGGGCCGGCTCGGCCCTGATGCAGGACGAGCCGCTGGCCCTGGCCATCGTCGCCGCGGTGGTCGAGGCGGCGCGCCCCTACAAGGTGCCGGTCACGCTGAAGATGCGCACCGGCTGGTGCGCGGCCGAGAAGAACGCGGTGGCGCTGGCGCGTGGCGCGCAGGAGCTCGGTATCGCGATGGTCACCGTGCATGGCCGCACCCGCGAGCAGGGCTACAAGGGCCAGGCCGAATACGACACGATCAGGGCGGTCAAGGCCGCACTGAGCATCCCGGTGGTCGCCAACGGCGACATCGACTCGCCGTTCAAGGCCCGGGAGGTGCTGGAGCGCACCGGCGCCGACGCGATCATGGTCGGCCGCGCGGCCCAGGGCCGGCCCTGGATCTTCCGCGAGATCGCCCATTTCCTCGCCACCGGCGAGGAGCTGCCGGCGCCGCCGGTCGCGCAGGCGCGCGACTGGCTGCTGGAGCATCTGGACGACCATTACGGCCTGTATGGCGCCCTGACCGGCATGCGCACCGCGCGCAAGCATATCGGCTGGGCCGTGCGCGCCCTGCCGGGCGGCGAAGACTTCCGCCAGCGCATGAACCGGCTGGAAAGCTGCGAAGCCCAGGTGGCCGCGCTGCGCGAGTTCTTTGACGCCCTGGCCGACCACCACGAGCGGCTGCCCTACCTGGACCTGGTGGCGGCCAATGACGAAGACCAAGAAGAAGACGTGACGGCAGCATGACGCCCAAGCCCATCGATACCGTGGTTCGCGAGAACCTCGAAGCCTATTTCCACGACCTGGACGGCGAGGAGCCGCACTCGATGCACGAGATGCTGATCAAGCTGGTCGAGAAGCCCCTGCTCGAGATGGTTATGCAGCGCACCGGCGGCAACCAGAGCAAGGCCGCCGACTGGCTGGGCATCAACCGCAACACCCTGCGCCGCAAGCTCACCGACCACAAGCTGCTGTAGTAACCCGATTCGAAACCCCTGATCCCCGGTATCCGCCATGAGCCAACTCACCGCCCTGATCTCCGTGTCCGACAAGACCGGCATTCTTGAATTCGCCCAGGCCCTGCACGGCCTCGGCGTCAAGCTGTTGTCCACCGGAGGGACCGCCAAGCTGCTGCTTGAGGCCGGCCTGCCGGTGACCGAAGTCGCCCAGCACACCGGCTTCCCCGAGATGCTGGACGGCCGCGTCAAGACCCTGCACCCGAAGATCCACGGCGGCCTGCTGGCGCGTCGCGACCTGCCCGAGCATGTCGCCGCGATCCAAGCGCATGGCATCGCGACGATCGACATCCTGGCGGTGAACCTCTATCCGTTCGAGGCCACCGTCGCCAAGCCCGGCTGCACGCTGGAAGACGCGATCGAGAACATCGACATCGGCGGCCCGGCGATGGTGCGCAGCGCCGCCAAGAACTGGAAGGACGTCACCGTGCTGACCGACGCTTCGCAGTACGCCGGCGTGCTGGCCGAGCTGAAGAGCGCCGGCAAGACCAGCGACAAGACCCGCTTCGCCTGCTCGGTGGCCGCCTTCAACCGCATCGCCCAGTACGACGCCGCGATCAGCAACTACCTGAGCGCGATCAACGAGGACGGCTCGCACAACGCCTTCCCCGGCCAGATGAACAGCAGCTTCGTCAAGGTGCAGGACCTGCGCTACGGCGAGAACAGCCACCAGAGCGCCGCGCTCTACCGCGACCTCTACCCCGCCCCCGGCTCCCTGGTGACGGGCAAGCAGCTGCAGGGCAAGGAGCTGAGCTACAACAACATCGCCGATGCCGACGCGGCCTGGGAATGCGTGAAGTCGTTTGAAGCGCCTGCCTGCGTGATCGTCAAGCATGCCAACCCCTGCGGCGTGGCCGTCGCGGCGACGGCTGCCGAGGCCTATGCCAAGGCCTTCAAGACCGACCCGACCAGCGCCTTCGGCGGCATCATTGCCTTCAACCGCGTGGTGGACAAGGCAGCCGCCGAACTGGTGGTCAAGCAGTTCGTCGAGGTGCTGATGGCGCCCGGCTTCACCGAGGAGGCCAAGGCCGTCTTCGCGCCCAAGGTCAATGTGCGCCTGCTGCAGATCGAATTGCCCGCCGCCGGCGGCAAGACGCCCTGGGAACAGGGCCGCAACGCGCAGGACAGCAAGCGCGTCGGCTCCGGCATCCTGATCCAGAGCGCCGACAACCATTTCCTGCAGAAGTCCGACCTGAAGGTCGTCACCACCCTGCAGCCGAGCGCGCAGCAGCTCGATGACCTGATGTTCGCCTGGACCGTCGCACAGTACGTCAAGAGCAACGCCATCGTGTTCTGCGGCGGCGGCATGACCCTGGGCGTCGGCGCCGGCCAGATGAGCCGCGTGGACTCGACCAAGATCGCCGCGATCAAGGCCGCCAACGCCGGCCTGGCCCTGCAGGGCTCGGCCGTCGCCAGTGACGCCTTCTTCCCCTTCCGCGACGGCCTGGACGTGCTGGCCGACGCCGGCGCCAGCTGCGTGATCCAGCCGGGCGGCTCGATGCGCGATGAGGAAGTGATTGCCGCCGCCAATGAGCGCGGCATCGCGATGGTCTTCACCGGCATCCGTCACTTCCGCCACTGACAGCCCACCCCCTACGCGCTTCGCGCGCCCCCTCAAGGGGGCAACGCCGACCGACCGGCAAAGCCGGATCGGCGGCGTTCGCGCGATCACTCGCGTCGGCGTCGCCGAACGCTCGGCACAGCAGCCGGGCCTGTCGCCTTCGCGACTAGTCCCGCCTCTCTAGTCCAGGGTCCGCACCCTTGGTCTGCATCCCGTTTGGGCTTAGCCTCGGTCCAAACGACAAGGAAGGATGGAGACTCACGATGGACCAGTCCCTGCAAGAACGCCTGCACCTGGTGCTGGAACAACAGCGCGCCGCCTTCGAACGCGAGCGCCTGCCCAGCCTGGCCCAGCGGCGCGACCGCCTGCGGCGCCTGCTGGCGATGACGCGCCAGCATGGCGAGGCGCTGGCCGCCGCGATGGCGCAGGACTTCGGCCATCGCGCGCGCCAGGAAAGTCTGCTGGCCGACATCTTCACCGTCGAGTCCGGCGCGCGCCACGCGATCCGCCATCTGCCGCGCTGGATGGCCGTCAAGCGCGCGCCGACCGCGCTGCATTTCCTGCCCGGCCGCAACCGCCTGATGCCCCAGCCGCTGGGCGTCGTGGGCATCGTCTCGCCCTGGAACTATCCCTACAACCTGGCGATGAACCCGGCGCTGGCGGCGCTGGCCGCCGGCAACCGGGTGATGATCAAGCCCTCGGAGCTGACGCCCCTCACCTCGGCGTTGATGGCGCGCATCGTTGCCGAGCATTTCGCGCCCGACGAGATGACCGTGCTGGTCGGCGACGCCGAGCTGGGCCGCGCCTTCAGCGCCCTGCCCTTCGACCATCTGTTCTTCACCGGCTCCACCGCGGTGGGCCGCCTGGTGGCCCAGGCCGCCGCGCAACACCTGACCCCGGTCACCCTGGAGCTGGGCGGCAAGTCGCCGGTGGTGGTGGACCGCAGCGCCGACCTGGCGCTGACCGCCGAGCGCCTGGCCTTCGGCAAGCTGCTGAACGCCGGCCAGACCTGCGTCGCGCCCGACTATGTGCTGGCGCCGCGCGAGCTGGTGCGGCCGCTGGCCCAGGCGCTGCAGGCCGCGATGCGGCGCCTGTATCCGCGCATCGCCGGCAATCCCGACTACACCGCGATCGCGACGCCGCGCCACCATGCGCGCCTGCGGGGCCTGCTGGACGATGCCCGCGCGCGCGGCGCCACCCTGCTGAGCGCGCACGACGAGCCGCCGCCCGCCGACCGCCGCCTGCTGCCGACCCTGCTGCTGGACGTGAACGAGCAGATGGCCGTGATGCGCGAGGAGATCTTCGGCCCGCTGCTGCCCATCCTGCCCTACGAGCAGCCGGCCGAGGCGATCGCATACATCAACCGCCATGACCGGCCGCTGGCGCTGTACTGGTTCGGCCGCGACGCCACGGCGCGCGACTATCTGCTGCGCGAGACCCATGCCGGCGGCGTCACCGTCAACGACTGCATCTGGCATCTGGGCCAGGAGGAACAGCCCTTCGGCGGCATCGGCGCCAGCGGCATGGGGAGCTATCACGGCGTCTGGGGCTTCAACCGCTTCAGCCATCTGAAGCCGGTGTTCCACCAGCCGCGCCTGGCCGGCACGAAGCTGTTCCACCCGCCCTATGGCCGGACCTTCGAGCGCCTGTTGGGCCTGCTGAAGAAGATCGCCTGAGGCCCGCCCGCGATGGATGCCGACTACCTGATCATCGGCGGCGGCTCGGCCGGCGCGGCGCTGGCCGGCCGGCTCAGCGAGGATCCGGACTGCCGCGTGCTGCTGCTGGAGGCCGGCGGCCGCGGCGACGGCTGGGTCGTCAACACGCCCTTCGCCGGCGTGCTGCAGATCCCCAGCAAACTCAACAACTGGGCCTTCGAGACCGTGCCCCAGGCCGGGCTCAATGGCCGGCGCGGCTACCAGCCGCGCGGCAAGGTGCTGGGCGGCTCCTCGGCAATCAATGCGATGGTCTATATCCGCGGCCATCGCAGCGACTACGACGCCTGGGCCGCCGCCGGCAACCCCGGCTGGGGCTTCGACGAGCTGCTGCCCTACTTCATCCGCTCCGAGCACAACGCGCGTCTGGGCGCGCCCTGGCATGGCCAGGCCGGGCCGCTGCGGGTCGGCGACCTGCGCACCGACAGCCCGCTGCATGCCGCCTGGCTGGAAGCCGCGCGCGCGCAGGGCCACCCGGTGCTAGACGACTTCAATGCCGGCGAAATGGAGGGCCTGGGCGTCTACCAGGTCACGCAGCATGAGGGCGAGCGCTGGAGCGCGGCGCGCGGCTATCTGCAGCCGCATCTGGGCCGGCGCCCCAATCTGCAGGTGCTGACCGGCGCGCGCGCGCTGCGCGTGCTGCTGGAGGGCCGTCGCGCGGTCGGCGTCGAGATCCTGCAAGGTGGGCACCAACGCCGCCTGCGCGCCGCGCGCGAGGTGGTGTTGAGCGCCGGCGCGCTGCAGTCACCGCAGCTGCTGATGCTCTCGGGCATCGGCGACGGCGCGGCGCTGCAGCGGCTGGGCATCGCGGTCGCGCAGCATCTGAGCGGCGTCGGGCGCAATCTGCACGACCACCCGGACTTCGTGTTCGGCTATCTGTCGGACAGCCTGGACACGGTGGGCATCTCGCTGCGGGGCGGCCTGCGCCTGCTGCAGCAGATCGGCCTCTACCGGCGCGAACGCCGCGGCATGGTCTCGACCAACTTCGCCGAATGCGGCGGCTTCCTCAGCACCCGCCCCGGCCTGCCGGCGCCCAATGTGCAGCTGCATTTCGTCGTCGCGCTGGTGCAGGACCATGCGCGCCGGCTGGGCTTGGGCCATGGCCTGTCCTGCCATGTCTGCCTGCTGCGGCCGCAAAGCCGCGGCAGCCTGCAGCTCGCCAGCGCCGACCCGCTGGCCGCCCCCCTGATCGACCCGGCCTTCCTGCAGCATCCGGACGATGTGCGGCAGCTGATCGAGGGCTACCGCCTGACCCGCGAGCTGATGCGCGCGCCCAGCCTGAAGGCCTTCTGGACGCGCGAGATCTGGACCCGCGACGCGAACAGCGATGCCGAGATCGAGGCCCTGCTGCGCCAGCGCGTCGACACCGTCTACCACCCGGTGGGCAGCTGCCGCATGGGCCCGGCCGGCGATGCGCTGGCCGTGGTCGATGCCGAACTGCGCGTGCATGGCATCCAGGGCCTGCGCGTGGTCGACGCCTCGGTGATGCCCCAGGTCGTCAGCGGCAACACCAATGCGCCCTCGATCGTGATCGGCGAGAAGGCGGCCGACCTGCTGCGCGGCCGCGCCGCGCCGCCACCCCTGCCGAACTGAACCGCGCGCTCGCTCAGGCCGCCGGCCAGTCTCCGAAGGCAAAGCCCTGGGCCGCGGCGCAGCCCTGGCGGAACATCGCCGCATGGTCATGGCCGGCCAGTTCCTCGTGGCTCACACGCAGGCCGGGCCAGTCGTGCGAGCGCGCGGCGTCCAGCGCCCCGCGCAGCAGGCGCAGGTTGTCCAGCATGCGGCGCGACTGCAGATGGCGGTTGCGCTCCTCGCCCAGCGCGGCGTCGAACTGCTGCTCCGGCAGGCCCGCGGCCAGATGCACGCGGCGTTCGCCGGCCGGTTTGCCCAGGCGTTCCAGCCGCGCCGCCAGCGGCTTGGTCAGGGCATGGTCGTCGAACCACAGGGAGGGGCTGGAGGCCCAGTAGCGCGCGAACAGCGCCGGGCGGCTCAGCAGGGTGTGCACGGTGAACAGGCCGCCATAGGAATGGCCGAACAGGGTGCGACGCGCCGGGTCCAGCGGGTACAGGCGGCCCAGCAGCGGCAGCAGCTCCAGCTCGATGAAGTCCAGGAAACGGTCCGCCCCGCCATGGCGCGGCGACAGCTGATCGCAGGGCGAGCAGCCGGCCGGTGGGGTGTAGTCCAGCGCGCGGGCATCGATGTCAACCGGATCGCCGCTGGCATAGCCGATGCCCACCACCAGCCCCGGCGCCAGGCTGCCGCGCTTCAGACGCGTGAACTCGCGCGCCGGCAGCCCGGAGCGCGGGCGTTGCGGATCCATCAGCGCGAACGCCGCCTGGCCGTCCAGCGCCAGCAGCGCCGGATAGCCGCGCGGGCCGGGCTCGCCGACCGGCAGGCCAAGCCAGATGCGGTAGTCCTGGCCGGTATGGCGCGAGCGCAGGGCGAATGTCTGGGCATGCGCCAGCCTTGCCGGCTCCAGGGCGGGCAAGGCCGGCGGCGTGGAGCCCGCCTCCTGCGCGAGTGCCATGCCACTCGCGCCCAGCCCCAGCCAAGCCAGGCAAGTCCTGCGCGCCATGTTCATGCCTGCCCTCCTGCAGATCCGCTACGAGGCGCCGAGTATCGGCCGGCGGCGGCGGCGCGGCTTTTGCGCCGGCCAGCACCGCCTTTGCGCGCACCAATGCCACGGCCTGGCCACGGAGCGTGCAGGAATGCACGGCCGGCGGCGTGAATCGTCATTTGACACCCGATTGGTAGACATTTTCTTGAGAGCGGGGTCAGGTCTTGCCTCTAAGCTGGTGCCCCGCCTTTTTCCTCCTGAGACCCTTCAATGACCCGCTCCGCACGCCCGCAAGACCTGGGCTTCTTTGCCTACCATGGCCTCTGGGCGCCGGGCATACGCCTGTTCCGCAATCTGCGCTTCGCCAGCAAGGCGCTGCTGATTTCCGCCTGCTTCGCGCTGCCGATGGTGGCGCTGATCGTCTGGCAGCTGCAGGGCGCCGCCGCCGATGCCCTGCAGGCGCGCCAGGACGCGACCCGCCAGCATGTCGAGGTGGCGCATGGCGTGCTGCGCTGGGCCCATGGCCTGGAGGGTGGCGGCATGGCACGCGAGGAGGCCCAGGCCCTGGCCCGCAAGACGGTGGCCGGCCTGCGCTACGACGGCCAGGAGTATTTCTGGATCAATGACATGCAGCCGCGGGTCGTCATGCACCCGATCCGGCCCGAGCTGGACGGCCAGGACGCCGGCGGCATCAAGGACCCGAACGGCCTGCGCCTGTTCCAGGCCTTCGTCGACCTGGTGCGCCGCGAGGGCCAGGGCTTTGTCGGCTATCAATGGCCCAAGCCGGGCAGCGCCGAGCCGGTGGACAAGCTCTCCTATGTGAAGGGCTTTGAGCCCTGGGGCTGGATCATCGGCACCGGCATCTATGTCGACGACCTGCGCGCACAGACGCGCCGCCATGCGCTGCAGGTGGCCCTGGTGGTCGGGCTGGCCCTGCTGGTGGCCGGCTATTTCTTCATCAGCTTCTACAAGGTGATGGAGGGCGGCCTGAACGAGACCCGGCGCCATCTGCACGCGATGACCGAGGGTGACCTGACCACCTCGCCCTCGCCCTGGGGCCGCGACGAGGCGGCCCAGCTGATGCGCGATCTGCATGCGATGCAGCAGTCGCTGCGCCGGATGGTACTGAGCGTGCGCCATTCCAGCGACGCGATCGTGCGCAGCAGCGAGGAGATCGCCAGCGGGGCGCTGGACCTGTCGGCCCGCACCGAGCAGGCCGCGGCCAGCCTGGAGCAGTCGGCCGCCTCGATGGAGCAGATCGCCGCCACGATGCACAGCAGCACTGAGCACACCCATGAGGCCTCCAGCCTGGCGCGTGGCAATGCCGGCACCGCGGCCGACGGCGGGCGCGTGATGCAGGAGGTGGTGCAGACCATGGAGGGCATACGCACGGCCTCGACCCGCATCGCGGACATCATCGGCACGATCGATGGCATCGCCTTCCAGACCAATATCCTGGCCTTGAACGCCGCGGTCGAGGCCGCGCGCGCCGGCGAACAGGGTCGCGGCTTCGCGGTGGTAGCCGGCGAGGTGCGCAGCCTGGCCCAGCGCAGCGCCACCGCGGCGCGCGAGATCAAGGCCCTGATCGGCGGCAGCGTCGAGCGGGTCGAGAGCGGCACCGCCATCGTGCAGCGCGCCGGCGGCACCATCGCCCAGATCGTCAGCGGTTCGCAGCGGGTGGACCAGCTGCTGGGCGAGGTGGCCCGCGGCGCACGCGAGCAGAGCCAGGGCATCGCCCAGATCGGGCAGGCGGTGCAGGAGCTGGACCGCAACACCCAGCAGAACGCGGCCCTGGTGGAGCAGACCGCGGCCGCCGCGGCCTCGATGAAGCGCCAGGCCGATGCGCTGGCGACCGAGGTCTCGCGCTTCCAGCTGCCGGCTCGGCCGCATTGATGATTTAGGCGCGCGCCCCGAAAGCGCGGGGCGCGCTGGCAGGGATAATCCCGCCCCATGTCCCTTGCCGAATTCACCGGCCTATTCCTGGCCTGGCTGGCGCGCCTGATCACCGGCGCACAAGGCCACTGGAAGGGCTGCCCGCCGATCGCGGAACAGCGCATCTACTTCGCCAACCACCAGAGCCACTTCGATTGGGTGCTGATCTGGGCCGCCCTGCCGGCCGAGCTGCGCGCCCGCACGCGGCCGATCGCCGCGCGCGACTACTGGACCGGCAGCCGGCTCAAGACCTGGCTCACCTCGGCGGTGTTCAACGCGATCTATGTCTCTCGCACCCGCTCGAGCCCCGAGGAGGATCCGCTGGAACCGCTGGTCGAGGCGCTGGCCGCCGGCGATTCGCTGGTGATCTTTCCCGAGGGGACCCGCTCCAACAAGGGTGACCCGCAGGCCTTCAAGGCCGGCCTGTTCCATCTGGCGCAGCAGTTCCCCGAGGTGCGCCTGATCCCGACCTGGATCGACAATGTGCAGCGCGTGATGCCCAAGGGCGAGGTCGTGCCGGTGCCTATCCTGTGCACCGTCACCTTCGGCGAGCCGCTGGCACCGCCCGGGCCCGAGGAGGACAAGCGCGCCTTCCTGGAACGCGCGCGCGCCGCGGTGATGGCGCAACGTCCCATCGGGGGCGGCGCATGAGGTCGCTGCGTCTGATGAGCGCGAGCGACCAGATCGCGCTGCTGTTCCTGATCCTGTTCGGCCTGCTGGTGCTGATCACCCTGGGCGGCTTCCTGCTGTCGCTGCGCAGCGTCGAGGCGCAGCGCAGCCAGCGCTCGACCGACAACTGGCGCCAGTTCAAGCGCGACCTGAAGGCGATCTGGGTCGGCTCCTGCATGTTCTGGGCCGCCTGGGTCTCGGGGCCGATCGGCGCCACCTTGCTGTTCGGCGTGCTGTCCTTTCTGGCGCTGCGCGAGTTCATCACCCTGATGCACACGCGCCGCGCCGACCACCGCAGCCTGATCCTGGCCTTCTTCGCGATCCTGCCGCTGCAATATGTGCTGGTGGGCACGCGCCACTTCGACCTGTTCTCGGTGCTGATCCCGGTCTACGGCTTCGTCGCTATTCCCGTGGCCAGCGCGCTGGCCGACGATCCGCAGCGCTTCCTGGAGCGCAATGCCAAGATCCAGTGGGGCATCATGGTCTGCATCTACGGTCTCTCGCATGCGCCGGCCCTGCTGCTGCTGGACTTCAAGGGCTACCAGGGCCGCGGCGCCTTCCTGCTGTTCTTCATGGTGTTCGTGGTCGGCATCGCGCAGATCGTGCAGGAGGCGGCCAGCCGCTCGCTGCGGCGCCGGCCGGTGGCGCGCCGCATCAGCCGCAGCTTCTCGCTGCGCGCCTGGTGGCTGGGCCTGGCCGCCGCGGCCGTCTGCGGCACCCTGCTGTACTGGATCACGCCCTTCAAGGCCGGCCAGGCCCTGGTGATGGCGGTGATCGCCGCCGCCGCCGGCACCCTGGGCGGCCTGGTGATGAAGGCGCTCAAGCGCGACGCCGGTGTGATCTACTGGGGCAACCGCAGCTCGATCACCGGCGCGGTTGGCCTGCTGGACCGCATCGCGGTGCTGTGCTTCGCGGCCCCGGTGTTCTTCCATTCCGTGCGCTGGTACTTCAAGTTGGATCTCTGATGCGAATTCTTGGCATCGACCCGGGTCTGCAGACCACCGGCTTTAGCTGCGGCCCGGCGCTGGCGCGCCTTCACATTCGCGATGCGAATGTGAGCCTGCGCAGAACCCCTATCAATGCCAACAACCCGCGAGGTCTTCGACCATGCGTATCCTAGGCATCGACCCCGGCTTGCAGACAACGGGGTTTGGCGTCATCGATGCCGATGGCCCGCGCCTGGCCTATGTGGCCAGCGGCACGATCAAGACCACCGGCGCCCAGGGCGCGGCGATCGGTGACCTGCCGGGGCGGCTGAAGATCCTGTTCGACGGCATCCGCGAGGTCCATGCGCGCTACCAGCCGCAATGCGCGGCGGTCGAGATCGTGTTCGTCAACGTGAACCCGCAATCGACCCTGCTGCTGGGCCAGGCCCGCGGCGCGGCGCTGACGGCCCTGGTTTCCTGCGAGCTGCCGGTCAGCGAATACACCGCGCTGCAGATGAAGAAGGCCATCGTCGGCCATGGCCACGCGAAGAAGGAGCAGATCCAGATGATGGTGCAGCGCCTGCTGAACCTGCCCGGCGAGCCTGGCAAGGACGCCGCCGACGCGCTGGGCATCGCGATCATGCATGCCCATGCGCGCGTCTCCTTCGAGGCGATGAGCCGCAACACCACGCTGCAGCGCAAGCAGCATGCGCAGTTCCGCGGCGGGCGGACCTACTGAACCGCCAACCCTCGACGGCTCGACTGAGCGTCGGGCCGCCCTTCAGTCCCGGTTCTTCGCCAGGCGGGCCACGAGCTTCAGGAGCGTAGGGATGCGCTTCCTGCCATGCATCGAGCGCAGGCGCACCTTGGCCGCGCCGATGTCGATGCCCGCGCAGGTCACGAGCAGCGGCGCCGTTTCCTCTTCCCGCATGACCTCGTATTGCGACGACAGGCCGGGCCGGGCCGTCTTCGACACCCCGACGACGGGCGTGTTCCCGCCCAGCGCCTGGAACAGGTGCTGACCCAGACCCGGCGTCTGCTCGGCATCGAGGTGGACAAAACCGTCGATCAGGATCAGCTCGGGCTCCAGGCGGTGTTCGCGCAGCAGCTGCATCACGCAGGGCAGCACGCGCAGGTCGAGCTCGCCGGGCTTCGCTACCTTCTTCTCGACCTCGGCGATAGGCGAGAGATAAGTCTTCTCAGCCTCCGGGGCGTCCCAGGCCTCGAAAGCCACGCCGGCGGCCATGGCTTGCGCCCCCTCGAAATGAACAGCGACTGCGAGTTTCATGCGGCGGGATTATGAAGCGCGCCATCCGCTGGCTTGCCCCGCCAAGCAAGATCGCATAGCCTGCGGCGGCCGGCGCCGTCCGGCAGGTCAAGCCGCCGCGCAGGAAGAACAGATAGGAACCCCATGGCCCCCGTCATCGTCGATCCCGGCAAAGTCCACGAGTTCAAGAATGCCGAGAGCTTCTACCAGTGGCTGGGCCGGCATCACGACCGGGAAACCGAGGTCTGGATCAAGATCCACAAGCTGGCTTCGGGGCTGGCCTCGATCACGCCGATCGAGGCGATCGACGTCGCCCTGTGCTGGGGCTGGATCGACGCCATCCGCAAGGGGCTGGACGAGCAGAGCTATCTGCAGCGCTACACGCCGCGCCGCAGCCGCAGCATCTGGAGCCAGATCAATGTCGACAATGTCGCGCGCCTGATCGCGGCGGGCCGGATGACCGAGCATGGGCTGCGACAGGTCGAGGCGGCCAAGGCCGACGGGCGCTGGGACCGCGCCTACGCCGGCAGCAAGAACATGCAGATGCCCGAGGATCTGCAGGCCGCGATCGATGCCGAGCCCGCGGCTCGGGCCATGCTGGCCCGGCTCACTGCGCAGAACCGCTTCGCGCTGGCATCACGCGTGCACAACCTGAAGGCCGCGGCCGGTCGCGAGCGCAAGATCGCGAGCTTCGTCGAGATGCTCAAGCGCGGGGAGACGATCTACCCGCAGGGCAAGCAGAAATAAGCCCCTGCCTCAGGCCGCTGCCTTGAGCAGCCCCAGCACGCGCACATGCGCGGCGGCCAGCTCCGGCGAGGCGTCGAAATGGGCGATATAGGCCAGGGAAAAGGCATCGTCCTCGCGCGTGCGGTCCAGGCCTAGCAGCTGCTGCAGGCGCGCGCCCACGACGACCGGCGTCGCTTCCGGCGCGGCGCCCTCCAGCGCCTCGTCCAGCAGCACGATCAGGCGGTTCAGCGGCTCCAGCCAGCGCATCTCGTCCGAGAAGGCCACCAGCTGCAGGAAGTCGCCCGCGCTCTGGGCGCCATGCAGCTTCTCGTAACGGCGCCGCTCCAGCTCGAGCAGCTGGCGGTGCAGGTCCAGCAGGGCCTGACGCAGGGCCTGGCAGCGCTGCGTCAGCAGCTGTGGGGTCGATTGGGGGTCGGACATGGGTTTCGCTCCTGGTGGCTTGGATGATGGTGACGGTTGCTGGCGCCGATTCTGCCCCGCGGCGACGGGGCGATGCGACACGCGTACCATCGGGAACAGCGCGCGGCCTCCCCCTCCCCGCCCTCACCCGCACGCCAGGAGCAGTCCCACCATGTTCGGCATTTCCGACTACGGCGCCTTCGTCGCCGCCATCATCGTCTTCCTGCTGATTCCCGGCCCGGGCAATCTGGCACTGATCTCGTCTACCGGCAAGGGGGGCTTCAAGGGCGGGCTGGCCGCTACCCTGGGCCTGATCGTCGGCGACCAGGTGCTGATGTGGCTGGCGGTGGCCGGCGTCGCGGCGCTGCTGGCGACCTCGCCGCGCCTGTTCGCCGGCGTGCAATGGCTGGGCGCGGCCTACCTGGCCTGGCTGGGCTGGCGCATGTTGCGCGCCCGGCCGGGCGAGGGGCCGGTGCTGCAGATCCGGCCGCGCCAGTATTTCCAGCAGGCCCTGATCATCACCCTGCTGAACCCCAAGGCCATCGTGTTCTACATGGCCTTCTTCCCGCTCTTCGTCGATCCGGCGCGGCACCAGGGCCTGATCAGCTTCGGCGCGATGGCCGCGACGATCGCGGTGCTGACCCTGGCCTATGGCCTGATCGTCGCGCTGCTGACCCTGCGCCTGGCCGATCGCCTGCGCAACAGCCCGCGCCTGAGCCAGGCGCTGGAGAAGCTGGCCGGCACGGTGCTGATCGGCTTCGGCCTGAAGCTGGCGCTATCGCGCTGAACTGAATTTTTTCGGCGCAGCATGGAATAAAGCGCCTCGTCCCGGTGTTCATGCAGGGTCATACCCCCAAGGAGACCCATGATGATCCGTTCCTCCAAGCGACTCCTGCACCGCGGCGCCCTGCTGCTGACGGTCCTGGCCCTGGCCGCCTGCGCCGGCATGCAGCCAGAGAAAAAGCCTGCCGCGCCGGCGATGGCCGACAACGGCGCCCTGGTCGGCCCGAGCAAGATGACGCTCTACACCTTCGACCGCGACAACGCCGGCTCCGGCAAGAGCGTCTGCAACGGCCCCTGCGCCACCAACTGGCCGCCGCTGATGGTCGCGCGGGCCGAGGACAAGGCGCAGGGCGACTGGAGCATCGTGCTGCGCGACGACGGCAGCCGCCAATGGGCCTACAAGGGCCGGCCGCTGTACTACTGGGTCAAGGACCAGAAGCCCGGCGACCGCACCGGCGACGGCGTCAACCAGGTCTGGCGCACCGCTACGCCCTGAGCCGGCGCATCACTCCCTGCTCCCATGATCCTCGACGAGGCCCTGCCGCATCTGCCGCGCCTGCGCCGCCATGCGCGGCTCCTGACCGGCGATGCGGCGCGCGCCGACGATCTGCTGCAGGACACGCTGGAGCGCGCGCTGCTGAAGGCCGCCCTGTGGCGGCCCGAGCTGGGCGGGCCAGACCGGGGTCAGGCCTTGCGCGCCTGGCTGCTGAGCCTGATGCACCGGCTGTTCCTGAACCAGCTGCGCGACGAGCGCCGCCATGCGCATGAGGAATTCGACGATGCGCTGCATGGCGGCGCTAGCGCGCAGGACAACGCGCTGCCGCTGCGCCTGGACCTGGAGAAGGCGCTGGCCGCGCTGCCGGCCGCGGGACGCGAGGTGCTGCTGCTGGTCTGCGTCGAGGAGCTCAGCTACGAGGAGGCGGCCCGGGTGCTGGACCTGCCGCTGGGCACGGTAATGTCGCGCCTGTCGCGCGCCCGCGAGCGGCTGCGCCAGCTGATGCAGGAGCAACCCCTGCAGCGCGCGCCGGCCGCGCTGCGGGTGATCAAGTGAGCACCGCCGCATCCCCATCATGAGCACACAAGAGATCAGCAGCATGGACGAGACCCGGCTGCATGCCTATGTGGACGGCCGGCTGGATGCCGAGGCCAGCGCCGCGGTGGCCGCCTGGTTGCAGCAGCATCCGGCCGAGGCGCAGCGGGTGGCCGACTGGCGCCGCCAGCGCGAGGCGCTGCGGGGCCTGCATGCCGGGCTGCTGGACGAGCCGCTGCCGCGGGCCCTGCTGCAGGGCCTGCGCCGCGGCGAGCGCGGCCTGGCCGCGAATGCACCGAGCTTCCGGCTCCAGGCCCTGGCCGGCGTGGCCCTGCTGGGCCTGGGCCTCGCACTCGGCTGGCAGGCGCGCGAGTGGACGACAACGGCGCCCGCCATCGCCACGCCCGGCTTCGTCCGCGATGCCGGCATCGCCCATGCCGTCTACCAGCCCGAGCGCCGCCATCCGGTCGAGGTCGGCGCCGAGCAGCAGGCCCATCTGGTGCAATGGCTCAGCAAGCGCCTGGGCGAGCCGCTGCGCGTGCCGCATCTGGAAGGCCTGGGCTGGCGCCTGATGGGCGGGCGCCTGCTGCCGGCCGGCGCGGAGCAGGATGAAGGCCCGCCGCAGGCCCGCGCGCAGTTCATGTACGAAGAACGGGACGGCGCCGCGGGCGAGCGGCTGACCCTGTATGTCTCGGTGCTCGGCACCGCGCAGGCCAGGCCCGACGGCACCGCCTTCCGCTTCAGCGAGTCGGCCGACGGCCAGCGCCGCAGCTTCTACTGGGTCGACGGCCGGCTGGGCTATGCGCTGACCGGTCGGCTGCCGCGCGAGCAGCTGGCGCGGCTGGGCGAACAGGTCTACCGACAGCTGCGGCAGGAGCCGTCGCCGCCATGAAAGAAAACGGGGCCCGAGGGCCCCGTTGAGGATGAGAGGCCGCCAGGACCTGCTCAGACGGCCGCCACCGCCTTGCGACGGCGCACGATCGCCCCCACGGCCGCCAGGCCGGCCAGGCTCATCAGCCAGGTGCTGGGCTCGGGAACGGCGCTGATGCTCAGCGCGCCGCTGCCGAAATCACCACTGGAGGTTTCGTATCGCAGATAGGGCTCGCCGAACCCGCTGCTCAGCAGCAGATTGTCGGCACTGCCGACGTTGTACACGGCATCCAGGCCCACGACTCGTCCATCGATGAACGAGACCGAGGCCGAATTGGGCTCGGCACCGGCCAGGGCGTAGCTCTTGCCGGCAAAGCTGAACTGCAGCGCCGTCAGAGACAGCCATTCGGTGCCGGCCGTGAGCTGGCTGTCGTCAAAGCTGAACTGGCCGCTGAAGACCTGACCCTTGAGCAGGCCGTCCTCGATGCTGCCGCTGAAGTTGTAGGTCGCGGCCTGGGCCACACCGACCAGGCTCAGGGCCGCCAGGGCCAGCAGGGATTTCTTGGCGATGTTGTTCATCATGGTTTTCTCCTTGAAGCGGCGCGCGCTCATCAGAACTTGAAGCTGGAGGCGTTCAGGGCCGTGCAGGCCACGCCCTTGAGCTGGACCAGCGGGCGACTCTTGGCCGGGCCGGCCGCGCCGTCGGTGTCGATGCCGACCACCGCATTGGCGCCCGACATGCTGCAGCTCACATGACCCTGGCCCAGCGGGTCGCCGCCGGCCACGCCGATGGACTGCAGCAGCTTGGTCAGCACCAGGCGGTCCTCGCCGACCGTGAAGTCGGTGATGGTGTCGCCGGCGTCCAGCAGGCTGCCGTAGACGAAGTTGTCGCGCCCCGCGCCGCCGGTCAGGGTGTCGGCGCCCGCGCCGCCCTCGATCAGGTCGTCGCCGGCCGTGCCGACCAGGGTGTCGCGGCCGCTGGTGCCGAGCAGCGACTTCTGCAGGTTCAGGCCCAGCACGACCGGGTCATGGTCGGAGGACTTGTAGGCGGTCGGCGCGTAGTAGTCGGGGCCGCAGGTGGCGCAGGCCGGCTTCTTGAACTCCAGGTTGTAGTCGATGATCAGCGGCTCGTCGGCATTGATGTGCCAGGGCGCGGCG
Source organism: Roseateles sp. DAIF2 (assembly GCF_015624425.1). Lineage (NCBI taxonomy): Bacteria > Pseudomonadati > Pseudomonadota > Betaproteobacteria > Burkholderiales > Sphaerotilaceae > Roseateles > Roseateles sp. DAIF2. Next base: position 4,746,087 of record NZ_CP049919.1, read on the forward strand.
CTGACGATCTTGGCCGACAGGCCCGGGGTGGCCAGCGCATGGTCCAGGCGGCCGGCCAGGCCGTCGAACACATAGCTGTAGGCGCCCGGCTCGAAGCGGCCTTCCTGGTCCAGCACGAAGCCGTCATGGGTCAGCGCGTGGATCGGGTCTTCCTGGGCATAGGCGTTGAAGTCGCCCAGCAGCATCACGTCGGGCGTGCCGGCCTGGGCCTGCACGGTGCCGACGAACTCGCGCAGGCGCTGGGCCTGTTCCACCCGGGTGGCGTTCCAGCAGCTCTGGCCGTCGCGCTGGTCGGCATCGGCACCACCGCCGCTGGGGCAGCTGCCCTTGGACTTCAGGTGGTTGACCAGCACCGCGAAGCGCTCGCCGTTGGGCGCCTCGAAGCCCTGGGCGAAGGTCGGCCGGTTGTTCACCGCATCGGTGTCCGACAGCGCGGCGCCGCGCAGGCTCAGGCGGCCGGGCTTGTAGATCAGCGCGACGCGGATCGCATCGCTGCCGGTGTCCAGGCCGCCCTTGGGCACGACCTTGTAAGTGTTGGCGCCCAACCTGGCGTTCAGCGCGTCGACCAGGTTCTGCGCCGCCACGTCGCCGTTGTTCTGGATCTCCATCAGGCCCACGACATCGGCATTGATGGTCGACAGCGAGGCCACCAGCTTGGTCTGCTGGCGCTGGAACTCGGCCAGGTTGCTGGCGCCGCGGCAGTTGCTCGCCGAGACCGCGCCGCCCAGGCTGCAGCCCTGGCCGCTCTGGCCGCTGGCGGTCTGGCCGTTGGTGAAGGTGGTGAAGTAGTTCAGCACATTGGCGCTGGCCACCTTGTAGTTGCCGCCCGCGGCGGCCGGCGCGGCCGTGCGCGGGTTGCTGCGCTCGAAGGCCACCGGCTGGGTCGGCTGCAGCTTGTACATCGCGGCGCCGGCCGTGTTGTTGGTCGCCAGGCCGAAGTCGATCACGCCGGTCAGCGCGGGCGTGGTGTCGCCGGCGCGCACGGTGTTGTCGGCGCCGATATAGGGCGTCGGGTCGGGGTTCTGGGCCGTGGTGTTGTCGTCCAGAATGAACATGCGGCGCGCGTTGTCGAGCGCCAGGCTCTGCGCATCGGCCGAGCCGGGGCGGTGCAGATTGGTCGGCTGCTGCAGGCGGCCGCCGGCGGCCATCGTCAGCTGGCCGTAGCGGCCCAGGAAGTAGTTCTGCTGCACGGTCAGCGGGCCCTTCAGCGTGACCAGCATGCCTTCATAAGCCTCCAGGCCGCCGCTGGCCAGCTGGTTCAGGTCCACCTCGATCGGCGCGATCGCATGGCCGCTGCTCAGCACGGTCTGCGCGGTCGGCGCGCTCAGCTGGGTGATCGGGTTGGCCTGGGCATCGGCGCTGCCGCTGGAGACGACGAACTCGCCGACCTTGGCGGTGATCTTCAGCTCCTGGCCCAGCTGGGCGCTGTTGGCCGCGTTGGTGTAGACGAAGATGCCGTCCGAGGTGGCGGCGTCGCCGTCGCCCAGGCGGTCCTGCAGGTAGAAGCCGGTGGCCGTCACATGGGTCACGACGCCGGTGGTGGTGACCGTGCGGTCCTTGTAGGGGCTCTGCTTGCCGCTGCCCTGGATCTTGTAGATCGCCGCGGCCTCGCCGGCCGGCGGGTTGCCGCCGTTGTCGCAGCTGACGGCGGCGCTGGCGCTGTTGCGCGGCGCCGGGGCGGCGACGCTGAAGTCCGCCTTGTTGTCGTTGTTGTCGGTGCAGCCCTGGCCCGCGCGCAGCGCGGCCGTGGTGGCGCTGAGCTTGCCGGTGGCACCGCTGCCCTCGAAGAAGGCCGCGCTGCCGTAGCCGACCAGGTCGACCAGATTGCCGCCGCTGGGGGTGGCGCTGTTCAGGCCGGCGCTGCTGGAGACCAGCGCGAGCTTGCCGTCGCTGCCGCCCAGGGCCAGGCTGCCGATCACGTCGGGGGTCGGCAGGTTCTCGCTGCCGCCGGTGCCGTCGGCGCCCTTGATCAGCAGGTATTTGCCCGGGGCCAGGAACAGGTCGTTGTCCGAGATGCGGTTGATCTGGCCGGCATTGCCGCCGATCAGGCCGCTGGCCGAGCCATATTGCACCGACCAGCCCTTCAGATTGACCGGAGCGCTGCCGGCATTAAAGAGCTCGATGAAATCGCTCTTCAAAACCGCGCCGCCGTTGCCGCCGCCGCCGAAAACCTGGCTGATCACGACACCATTTGCCGAGGCCATCGCCGTCGGCGCCGCAAATACCGCGGCCAGCAGGAAAACAAGGGGTTTTAGTTTCATGGCAGAAGGACGAGGGTGGAGCTTGGGGAAAACACATCCGCCGACCGGTCATGCCCGCGAAACCCCCATGGAATCATGGGCTTGCGCGAACCGTCGGGAGCGGCACCGGCGCGATGCTAGCGGTTCAATATGACAGCTTGAGACACCATGAACGCGGGGGTGTCGGCGCCGAGATACTGCGCGGCCCGATATTGATTCAGGGTATCTGCGTAGCAAAGGCACGCAAATTTTGCGCAAATACAGCGCAAATTGAACGCAAACGCGCAAACGGTTGCACATACTCGGGCAAGTGCTTGATTCTGCGCGCTGGGCGGCGCAATTCCGGCCCTGGCGCCGCGGCCGCCGATGGGGCGCGGCGCCCCGATTTGGAACGCCTGGGACTTTCCCGGGGTTTGGTGCGGCGGGCCGCGGCAAACCCAGTCAAACCCCGGGGGAACCCGCGTCCTGCCGGTTATGCCCGGGCCACCGACCGGAATGAGCCGGTGCGCGACCCGCTACCCATAATCGGCGCCGTCCCGGCCTCCCCTCCCCCCTGCCCATCCATGTCGCCCCTGCTGCTGCTGACCGTCGTGCTCGCCTATTTCGCGCTGCTGCTGGGCGTGGCCTGGTGGAGTTCGCGCGCGGCCGACAACCAGAGCTTCTTCATCGGCAACCGCAACAGCAACTGGGGCCTGGTGGCCTTCGGCATGGTCGGCACCTCGCTGTCGGGCGTGACCTTCATCAGCGTGCCGGGCCAGGTCGGCGCCTCGGCCTTCGGCTATTTCCAGATCGTGCTGGGCCAGTTCCTCGGCTATGCGGTGATCGCCTTCGTGCTGCTGCCGCTCTACTACCGGCTGCAGCTGACCTCGATCTACCACTACCTGGGCCAGCGCCTGGGCCCGCGCAGCTACCAGACCGGCGCCGGCTTCTTCATCCTGTCGCGCACCCTGGGCGCGACCGCGCGCCTGTACCTGGTCGTGAAGATCCTGCAGGAAGCGATCCTGGACAGCTTCGGCCTGCCCTTCTGGGTCACCGCGCTGGTGATCCTGCTGATGATCCTGGCCTACACCTACGAAGGCGGGGTCAAGACCATCGTCTGGACCGACACCCTGCAGACCAGCGGCATGCTGCTGGGCCTGGTGGTCTGTGTGGCCTATCTGCTGCAGGCGCTGGACCTGGGGCTGGGCCAGAGCCTGGTCAGGTTGAACGAGACCGGCCTGTCCCAGGTCTTCGTCGGCGACCCGATGAGCAAGAGCTTCTGGGCCAAGCAGATCCTGGCCGGCATGTTCATCGCGATCGCGATGACCGGCATGGACCAGGAGATGATGCAGAAGAACATCTCGGTCAAGCGCCTGGCCGATTCACAGAAGAACGTGATGGTGCTGGCCACCATCATGCTGGGTGTGGTGCTGCTGTTCCTGTTCCTGGGCGGCCTCTTGCACCTGTTCGCGGCCCAGCAGGGCCTGGCGGCCCGGGGCGACGACCTGTTCGCCGCGGTGGTGCTGAACCACCTGCCGGCCTGGGTGCAGCTGGTCTTCATCATCGCGCTGATCTCGGCTCTGTTCCCCAGCGCCGATGGCGCGATCACCGCGCTGACCTCCAGCTTCTGTATCGACCTGCTGGGCCTGCAGCGCCGCCAGGACTGGAGCGAGGCGAAGAAGCTGGCGGTGCGCAAGCGCGTGCACCTGGCCTTCGCAGCTCTGTTCCTCTTGCTGGTGATGGTGTTCAAGTGGATCAACGACCCCAGCATGATCGGCCTGATCCTGAAGCTGGCCGGCTATACCTACGGGCCGCTCTTGGGCCTGTTCGCCTTCGGCATGCTGACCCGGCGCGCGGTGCGCGATGCCTGGGTACCAGCGGTGGCCATCGCCGCGCCGCTGCTGTGCTGGCTGGTCGACAGCCGGCAGGCCAGCCTGTTCGGCCATTACGGCATCGGGCTGGAGCTGCTGCTGCTCAATGGGCTGCTGACCTTCGCGGGCCTGTGGCTGGTCTCCGCCCCGGCACCGGGCGAGCAGCGAACATGAAGCCCTGAGTCCCGGCACGGGACGGCGCGCGGGGCTTTGGGCACAATCGCCGCTCCTCGCTGTCATCGCCCCCTGCCCGCATGACCCTGACCCGATTGATCGCCGGCTTCGTGCGCCAGCATTGGCCCGCCTATGCCGCCTCCGCCCTGATGCTGGCCGGCATCGCGGTATTGACCGTCTGGATCCCGCGCCAGGTCGGCGCGGTGGTGGACGGCATGGTGGCCGGCCGGCTGCAGAGCGGCGGCCTGCTGAACGAGCTGGGCCTGCTGCTGGCCGCCGGCGCGGCGATCTACCTGATGCGGGTGGGCTGGCGCATCGCGCTGTTCGGTGCGGCCTACAAGCTGGGCCGCCAGCTGCGCATCCGGCTCTATGAACGCCTGACCCTGCAGGGCCCGACCTTCTTCCAGGCCAAGCGCACCGGCGACCTGATGGCCCTGGCCACCAACGATGTCGACGCGGTCGAACTGGCCGCCGGCGAGGCCCTGCTCGCGGCCTTCGACGGCACGCTGACCCTGGTGCTGGTGCTGGCGATGATGACGGTGGGCGTGGACTGGCGCCTGGGCCTGGCAGCGCTGCTGCCCTTCCCGCTGATGGCGCTGGCCTTCTGGCGCATCTCCGAACATGTGCACCAGGCCTGGAAGAGCTCGCTGGACCGCTTCTCGCTGATGAACCAGCATGTGCAGGAGGGCATGAGCAGCGTGCGCACCCTGCGCGCGCTGGGCCTGACGCCGCGCAATGCCCAGCAGCTCCATGCGCTGGCCGACAGCGCCGGCGAGGCCAGCTACCGCGCGCAGCGCTGGGAGGCGGCCTATGAGCCGGCGGTGGGCATGACCCTGACCGCCGCGATGGTGATCGCGCTGGGCCTGGGCGGCTGGCTGGTGGCGCAGCAGGAGCTGACGATCGGCCAGCTGACCTCGTTCACGATGTACCTGGGCCAGCTGATCTGGCCGATGTTCGCGGCCGGCTGGGTCTTGTCCCTGCTGGAACGCGGCCGCGCCGCCTGGGGCCGGCTCGCGCCGGTGCTGGAGGCGCCGCTGACCCTGGACGATCGCGGCGGCCAGGCCGCGCTGCCGGCGCGCGCCGCGATCGCCTTCGAGCGGGTCGGCTTCGCCTATCCGGCCCAGGCCCCCACCGAGGAGCAGGAGCCGCCGGCGGCGAGCGCTGCGCGCCCCGCGCTCGAGGAGGTGGAGCTGAGCCTGGCGCCCGGCCAGACCCTGGGCCTGGTGGGCCCGACCGGCGCCGGCAAGTCCACCCTGCTGCGCCTGCTGCTGCGCCAGTTCGAGCCGGACGCCGGCCGCATCACGCTCGGGGGCCAGGCCTTGCCCGACTACAGCCTGGCCGCGCTGCGCGGCGGCATCGCCTGGGTGCCGCAGGAGCCCTTCCTGTTCTCCGCCTCGATCGCCGACAACATCGCGCTGGCCCGGCCCGGCGCGACGCGCGAGCAGGTCGAATGGGCCGCCGGCCTGGCCGCGGTGCACGAGGATGTGCGGCGCCTGCCGCAGGGTTACGACACCCTGGTCGGCGAGCGCGGCGTGACCCTGTCCGGCGGCCAGCGCCAGCGCGTCGCGATCGCCCGCGCCCTGCTCAGCGACGCCCCGATCCTGCTGCTCGACGATGCGCTGTCGGCGGTGGACACCGGCACCGAGACCCAGATCCTCGAGCATCTGCGCGAGCTGCGTGCCCAGCGCCCGGAGCGCTGCGTGATCATCGTCAGCCACCGCCTCTCGGCGGTGATGGAGGCCGACCAGATCGCGGTGCTGCGCAAGGGCCGCATCACCGAACGCGGCAGCCACGACGAGCTGCTGACCGCGGACGGCTGGTATGCCACCCAATGGCGCTACCAACAACTGGAGGCCAGCCTCGATGCGGCTTGACGCCCACCCCCTACCGGCTGCGCCGGCCCCCTCAAGGGAGCGAGCTCGCAGGACCGGCCAAGCCGGATCCTCGGGCTCCGCTGGGTCAAGACCCGACGTTTGCAACGAGAGTGCCACGTGACGAATCCAGATACCGACAAACAAGAGAAACCCTGGCGCTCGGTCGGCCTGCTGCTGGAATCGGCGCGCGGCGAGAAGCCCGAGCTGCTGCGCGGCCTGGCCTGGCTGGTGCTGGCCGCGGGGCTGGAGGCGCTGGGGCCGATCATCGGCAAGTTCTTCATCGACCATTACCTGCTGCCGCGCCAGTTCGACCACAGCCTCGGCGCGATGGCCGGCCTGCTGCTCGCGCTGCTGCTGTCGGGCTGGGCCGCCAGCTGGATCCGCTATGGCCAGCTCGCGCGCATGGCCGGCATCGCGCGGCGCTCGGTGCTGCGCCTGCGCGAGCGGGTCTATGCCCATGTGCTGGCGCTGCCGATGGCCTTCTTCGACAAGGCCATCACCGGCCAGCTGGTCAGCCGCGTCACCAACGACACCGAGGCGGTGAACCAGCTCTACCGCCAGGTGCTCTACGTGATGCTGGACTCCAGCATCGTCGTGCTCGGCTCGATGATCGCGATGGCCTGGCTGGACTGGCGGCTGATGCTGATCGTCGCGATGCTGGTGCCGGCGATGCTGATCATCATCACGCTCTACCAACGCCTCTCGGGCGCCGCGGTGGCGCGCTCGCGCCAGCTGCGCAGCGACATCAATGCGCAGATGTCCGAGAGCATGGCCGGCATGGCGGTGCTGCAGGCCGCCGGCGCCGCGCCGCGCTTCGCCGCCCATTTCACCGGCACCAACCAGCGCCAGCTGAAGGCGCGCATGGACGAGCTGCGCGCCAATGCCTGGCTGCTGCGCCCGGCGCTGGACCTCCTGAACGTGCTGCTGGTGGTGGGCTTGATCTACGGCTTCGGCCAGCGCCAGCTGAACCTGGAGACCGGCCTGGGCACGGCCGCGCTGGAGGTGGGCCTGCTGTACGCCTTCCTCGGCTATATCGCCCGCGTCGTCGAGCCGCTGATCCAGATCACCCTGCAGTTCGGCCAGTTGCAGCAGGCCATGGTGGCCGCCGCGCGCGTGCGCACCCTGCTGCAGGAGACGCAGGCCGTGCAGCCCGCCGCCGACGGCCCGCGCCCGCCGCTCGCCATCACCCAGGGCCGGATCGCGATCGACTCGCTCAGCTTCGGCTACGACCCGGCGCATCCGGTGCTGCACGACCTGAGCCTGGACTTCGCGGCCGGCAGCTTCGTCGGCATCGTCGGCCATACCGGCAGCGGCAAGTCCACCCTGCTGTCGCTGCTGCTGCGCTTTTATGCGCCGCAGGCCGGCCGCATCGAGATCGACGCGCAGCCGCTGGCGCAGATCCCGGACCAGGTCTTCCGCGACCGCGTCGGCCTGGTGCCGCAAGAGCCCTATCTGATGGCCGCCAGCGCTCGCGAGAACATCGCGATGGGCCGCCAGGACATCGCCGAGGCCGACCTGATCGCCGCCGCCAAGGCCGCGCGCATCCACGACTTCCTGGAGAACCTGCCGCAGGGCTACGACACCCTGCTGGGCGAGGGCGGCGCGCGCGTCTCGACCGGCCAGAAGCAGCTGATCGCGATGGCCCGCGCGCTGGCCGGCGCGCCGACCGTGCTGTTCCTGGACGAGGCCACCTCCAATATCGACAGCGCCACCGAGCGCGTGATCGGCGAGGCGCTGGAGGCGCTGCATGGCCGCGTCACCGTGGTCGCGATCGCGCACCGCCTCTCCACCATCCGCGCGGCCGACCAGATCGTCGTGCTGAATCATGGCCATTTGGCCGAGCGCGGCACGCATGAGCAGCTGATGGCGCATGAGGGCGGCATCTACCAGCGCCTGGTGGCGCTGCAGGCGCTGGACACCAGCGGGCCGCAATGAAGACCAGCAGCAAGCGCTGGCTGCTGGCCCTGGGCGCGGCCCTGGCCCTGGCCCTGCTCGGCGGCTGCGCCTCGCGCCCGGCGCTGGTGGCCCGCAACGCCCCGGCCTGCCCGCCGGGCACGCTGCCGACGCAGGCCCTGAGCCCGGCGCTGGTGAGCGGTACGCAGGTCCGCTGCACCGGCCCCGGCGCCGATGCGCCGCTGGCGCCGACGCGCGTGCCGCGCGCCCGCGACCGCTTCGAGGAGCAGGACCGCGACCTGCCGGAGCAGTTCATCGGCGTCGCGATCTCCGGCGGCGGCAGCCGCGCGGCGGTGTTCGGCATGCGCGCGCTGCGGGAGCTGTCGCGGCTGGGCATCCTCGACCATGTCAGCGCCGTCTCGACCACCTCCGGCGGCGGCCTGCCCGGCGCCTACTACGCGCTCAATGCCCGCTTCATGAACTGGGACGCCGCCGAGGACGCGATGGCGCGCGACTACCTGGCGCCCTGGATCGGCAAGAACCTGGACCCGATCGCGCTGTTCAGCGTGATCGCGACCGAGGAGAACCGCTCCGACCTGATGGCCGCGGTGTTCGACGAGCTCTTCGTCGACGGCCATACCTATGGCGATCTCGGCGAGTTCCGCCCCGGCATCGCGCCGATCTGGCTGGCCAACGCCACCGAGATCGGCCATGCGCGCCGCTTCACCTTCGCCGAGCGGGAGTTCGCGCGCATCAACTCGGCGCTGGCCCCGTTCCCGATCTCGCAGGCGGTGATGGCCTCGGCCGCCTTCCCCGGCGTCTTCAACTCGGTGACCCTGCGCCATTTCGCGACCGCCTACCAGCCGCCGGCCCAGGGCGGCAAGGCGGCTGCCGCCGCAGCGCCACCGCAGGTCCGCTACAAGCATCTGATCGACGGCGGCCCGACCGACAACCTCGGCATCGAGGCCCTGCTGGGCCTGGCCACCTCGCATGAGCGCGCGCTGCGCGCGCAGGGGCGTGCCCCCGCATCGGCGGCGGGCAGGCCGGCCGGCCCGGGCCGCTGCCTGCTGGTCGTCGTCGACGCCCACCCGCGCGGCGTGCCCAGCCGCTTCGACCACCGGCCGGACCTGCGCGGCACCCTGGGCCGTTTCATCGACCTGAACTTCCTGGAGGCGATCGACGCGCTGATGGAGGTGCGGCGCGCCGACCTGCTCGGCTATGTCGGCCTGCGCGATCCCGGCATGGCCGGCGGCGCCGCCCGCAGCTCGCGCGTCGTCCACTTCGACGTGCCGCTCGCGGCCAGCCGCCTCGGCCAGGTGCGGCCGGTGGGGGGCGATGCGCCGCGCCTCGAGACCCAGCCGGTGCCGGCCGACCATTTCCGCTGCGCCGCCTGGCATATCGGCCTGGGCCATCTCGAATCGCTGCAGCAGGACGCCAAGCAGCAGCCTCAACAAGACCTGACCCCGGAGCTGACCGCGGCGCTGGAGGAGCAGCTCGGGTTGCACCAGCATCTGGTGTCCCAGGTCGCCACCAACTTCCGGCTCGCCGGCCCGGCCCAATGTTCACCCGAGCTGATCCGCGCCTCGCTGCAGGAGGCCGCCACCCTGCTGGTCCGCGAGGACGGCCGCCATCAGCGCATGGTCTGCGACTGGCTGAAGGGCCATGGCCTGAAGGTCGACGCCAGCTGCGGCCAACCCCGCCCGATCGGGTCGCTTGCGCGCCTGCCCCTGCAGCAGCGGGTGCTGATGAAGAACCGCGGCACGCCGGGCGGGTTTACCGAGGAGGTGGAGTGCGTGGCGGTGAAGTGACGCTCACGCGTCCTCAGCATCGATGGCCCGCCAATGCGCGTCGACGCCGCGCGGCGACAGCGTGAAGCGATAGTAGTTGCCGCCGCCGTTGGCGGGCTGGTCCCAGCGCCGCGAGATCGGCCGGCCGCTCAGGTGGCAGTACAGCAGGGTGCCGACCGCGCCATGCGAGACGATGGCGATGGCCCCCGACGACCGGTCGGCCGCGGCGAGTTCGGTCACGGCGCGCACAATGCGCGCCTGCGCATCGACGGCCCGCTCCCAGCCGCGCACGGCCTCCACGGGGCGCGCGAAGAACTGGTCCGCCATCGCCTCGAACTCCGCCGGCGGCAGGAAGCCGGTCGAGGACCGGTCGTTCTCGCCCAGCGCCTCGATCGGCGTGAAGCCCAGGCCGAGCCGCCCGGCCAGGATCTCGGCGCCGTCGAGCGCCTTCTGCTCGGTGCTGCAGTAGATCGCCGTCAGCTCGGCCATCCAGGGCTGCGCCCGCACGCCCTGCTCCATGCGCAAGCGGCCCAGCTCGGACAGCGGCCAGCGCGGCACCGGGACGTCACGGCTGATGACGACATTGGGATGGGTGATGAAGTAGAGGGGCCGGGTCATGAACGAGCGCGTTCGCAGGCGGCGATCAAGCCAATGCGGCGTGATTGGACGTGGGTGTGCCGGGCCGGTCAATCGCACCTGCGAGGGAGCATCCCCCTCTCCCGCCTTCCGCCTTCTTCTTCGGGTCAAATGCCCGCCATCGACCCGCCCCCTACGGACCATGACCGCAACCCCCGCTCCCGATGCCGACAACACCTGGCACGGCACCCTGACCCTCGGCACGGACTGGGCCTTGTGGGAGGGCACGATCGGCGACACCTCGGTGCATCGGCATTTCGCGGCGCAGGCGGTGCTGGCGCAGCGGCCGGATGATGGTCCATCGACGCTAGCCATCGCGGCAGCGAATGGAGAGGTGCTGCATGCGCCGGCGCTGCTGATCGAGCCGCTGCAGCCGCATCGCCTGCTGCATTCGGCATCATCCGGCCCGGCCCGGGTCGTGTTCATCGAACCGCGCCGCCGGCCGGCGGCGAGCCTGCCGGCCGAGATCCGGGCCGCGCTGAGCGCGGCGATGGGCAGCGCGCGAATGCTGCCGCCGACCTCGACCGGGTTCTGGTCTGCGTGGCAGGCGGATGCCGGCCCCGATGTTCCGGCGGAAGAGGACGCCTGGGAGGCCACGGTGCGTGCGGCGATCGACGAGCTGGCGCCGCAGGGCGCGGTCGCGCTGGCCGAGATTGCGCGCCGGGTATACCTGTCGCCGGAGCGGCTGCGCCATGTGTTTGCCGATCGCATCGGCATGAACTTCCGGCGCTTCGTGCTGTGGCGGCGCCTGCTGCTGGCCGGGCCCTGGCTGCAGCGCGGTGCCAGCATCACCGAGGCGGCGCATGGTGCGGGCTTTGCCGATGCCGCGCATTTCGCGCGCACCCTGCGCTCGACCTTCGGCCTCAACGCGAGTCGGGCAAGGCTGATCCGCTGATGGCCGCCGGCTCGGGCTTGAAGGGCTCGACCAGCTGGGCCAGATAGGTCTGCGGATAGTCCGGCCGGGTGCCGATGCCGAAGTCGCCCGGGCCGAAGCGGGCCTGTGGATCGAAGACCGCGGTGCCGAGCAGCCGGTCCCAGAAGGTCGTGAACAGGCCGAAGTTCACATCGCCGATGCCGGCCCATTTGCGATGGTGAAAGCGGTGCACCGGCGCGACGGCCCAGACATGGCGCAGCGGGCCGATCCGCATGTCCACATTGCTGTGCTGGAGCAGCAGCTGCAGCCCGGCCGCAAAGGCCAGCAGCGCAGCCACCTCGGCCGGCAGGCCGATCAGCAGCAGCGGCAGGGTGCCGGCACCGGTCTCGATCAGTTGGTGCAGCGGATGCTTGACCAGGCCGTTCAGGCCATGGAAGCGCTCGACCGCATGGTGCACCGCATGCAGCCGCCACAGCGGCGCCCAATGGTGGCTGGCCCAATGCGTCAGGGTGATCCCGGCATCGGCCACCAGCACCGCCAGCAGCCATTGCAGCCACAGCGGCCATTGCGCGGGCCAGAGTTCCGCGAACGGCGCATAGGCGCTCAGCCAGGGCAGCAGCAGCACCGAGGCCATCGCCCCGCTCTCGTTGACCAGGGCATGCAGCAGGTCGCGCCCGAGATCGCCCTGCGCGCGGTTCCAGCGCGGCTCATAGGGCGCGAAACGCTCGGCCAGGCAGGACAGCAGCGCCGCCGCGGCCAGCAGGCCCAGCAGCCAGAAATGGCTGTGGCCGGCCTGGATCAGCGCCAGCGCCGCCGCGCCGAACAGCAGCAGCATGCCCGGCGCGAAGGACAGCCGCAGCGCGGCCCGCAGGGTGTGGGTCAGTTTCGTCATCGCATCGCCTCAGGGTCGGAAAGAAAGATCGATGGCGCCCAGCATCGGCGAGCGCCGCGCCGCTGGCTTGAACGTTCCGGTCGACCCGAGTCCGGCTCAGGCGCGGGCCGGCGCCGCCTGGACGGCTTCGCCGTCCAGGCAGCCGATGCCCGCCAGGGTCGCCTCGATCGCCTCGTCCAGCGGCGTGTGCGGCTCATGGCCCAGGGTGCGCAGCAGCAGGGCGTTGTCCATGCGAACCTCGCGCTGCCACAGATAGCGCATCTCCAGCAGCTCGCGCAGGGTCGCCACGAAGGGCGAGACCAGGCGCACCAGCCACCAGGGAAAGGCGCGCAGCCGCGGCGCGGCGCCGCCCCGGCGCTGCACCACGCGCTGGATCGCGCGGCCGAACTCGCGGCCATCGGCATCCCAATGCCCGGCCATCTGGAAGCTCGCGAAGGCCGGCAGCGCACCGCGCTTTTCCAGCAGCGCGAGCATCGTGCGCGCCACGTCGGGCAGATAGGCGAACTGGTGGCCGACGCCGGCGCGGCCGGGCAGCTGCACCGCGCGCACCGGCCGGCCCGGCTTCACCATCGCCTGGGTGAACCAGCTGTTGCCGGCCCGCGGGCCGAAGAAGTCGCCAGCGCGCAGCACGATCGCGCGCATGCCGCCGGCCTCGGCCGCGGTGGCCAGGCGTCGCTCCAGCTCGACCCGGATCGCGCCCTTGCGGGTCAGCGGCCGCTGCGGCGAGTCCTCGCGCAGCAAGGGAAAGGCGTCCGGGCCGTAGTTGTAGACCGTGCCCGGCAGCAGCACCGTGGCACCCTGCGCGCGCGCCGCCGCGATGGTGTTGTCGATCATCGGCAGCACCAGTTCCGACCAGCGGCGGTAGCCGGGCGGGTTGACCGCATGCACGATCACCGCGCAGCCCCGCGCGGCCGCCAGCACATCCGCCGCATTCAGCGCGTCGCCGCGCACCCATTCGATGCCCTGCGCGTCACGGCCGGCCGACTCCGCGGTCCCGCGGTGCAGCGCCCGCACCGCCCAGCCGGCCGCGCGCAGCTGCCGCGCCAGCTCGCCGCCGATGCCTCCGGTGGCGCCCAGCACCAGGGCTTGCTGCTGTTGTTCCTGCTTCGACATTTTTTCCTGCTCCTGGCTGGTTGCGATGGACGAATTCTTGGCCCGCGCTCGATAAAAGGAAATTACGAAACACCGCACAGTCGCTATACATTTATGCATGACTCGGAACATCGGCTGGGAGCTCTACCGCTCCTTTCTCGCGGTGCTGCAGGAGGGTTCGCTCTCGGCCGCGGCGCGCTCGCTGGGGTTGACCCAGCCGACCATCGGGCGCCATGTCTCGGCGCTGGAGCGGGCGCTGGGCCTGAGCCTGTTCACTCGCTCGCAGGCCGGGCTGCAGGCCACCGAGGCGGCGCTGGCGCTGCGCGAGGATGCCGAGCTGATGCGCAGCACCGCCGCCGCGCTGGAGCGTGCGGCGCGCGGCCTGGGCCAGGCCGTGCAGGGCGCCGTGCGCATCTCGGCCAGCGAGGTGATCGGCGTCGAGGTGCTGCCGCCCATCCTGGCAGCGCTGCAGGCACAGCATCCGCGGCTGGAGATCGAGCTGGTGCTGAGCAACCGCGTGCAGGACCTGGTGCGGCGCGAGGCGGACATCGCGGTGCGCATGACCGCGCCACGTCAGGATGTGCTGCTGGCGACCCGGGTCGGCGAGGTGAGCCTGGGCCTGCATGCGCACCGGCGCTATCTGGAGCGGCATGGCGAGCCGACGAAGCTGGCCGATCTGGCCGGGCACCGGCTGATCGGCTTCGACCAGGAAACGCCCTTCCTGCGCGCGGCCGGCGCGGGACTACCCGCCTGGTCGCGCGAGCAGTTCGCGGCGCGCTGCGACAGCGACCTGGGCCAGTTGGCCCTGCTGCGCGCCGGCTTGGGCATCGGCATCTGCCAGCTCGCGCTGGCACGGCGCGACCCGGACCTGGTGCGGCTGCTGCCGCAGAAGTTCTTGCTGGCGCTGGACAGCTGGATCGTGATGCACGAAGGCCTGCGCAGCAGCCCGCGCTGCCGCGTCACCTTCGACGCGCTGGTGCGCGGCCTGCGCGACTACACCGCCCCGCGCCGCGGCAAGGCGGCGGCGGCAAGCTGACGAACGTCGGACGACGGCACAATCGCCCGATGGCTCAAGGCAAACGAATTTCCGCAGAGATCGATGGCGCCGCGCTGCAGGCGATCAAGGACCTGGGCGCGGCCGCCAAGCAGGCGCGGCTGCGCGCGGGCGAAGGCCAGGCCGCGGCGGCGGCGCGGCTGGGCGTGCATGTGCAGACCATCGCCCGCATCGAGTCCGGCGAACCGGGCGTGGCGATCGGGCATATGGTCGGGCTGCTGGCGCTCTACGGCCTGGCGGTGGGCGCGGCGGAGATCCCGCCGTCGCCCTGAACGGTCACAGCATCAGCGCCAGGCGCTCCAGGATCAGCACCGCGAAGAAGCCCAGCGCCGCGATCACCGTCCACTTGATGATCACGATGCCGCGGTGGCGCCAGACGGGCTGGCGCGTGCCGATGTAGAGCGCGAAGCAGAGGATGCCGGCGAACAGCAGCAGACCGACGACGAGGCGGAAGATCAGCACGGGCGCAAATCCTGGTGAGACATGGTGGCGATGGTAGCCGGGGTCAGGGCTTGCGCGCCGCGATCGCCTTCTCGGCCTTGCTCACCAGCTCCGCGCCGATCTGCGGCTTCCATTTGCCGTAGACGCCGCGGGTGGCCTTGACGAAGGCTTCGCGCTCGGCGGCGCTGGGCTGGGTGACCGTGACGCCCAGGCCCGCGATCTCCTTCAAGAGCGGCTGGCCCGGCTCGACCAGGCCCTTGCGCGCGATCGCGATCTGCTGCTGGCCGGCGTCCAGCGCGGCCTGGCGCACGATGGCCTGGTCGGCTGGCGTCCAGGAGGCCCAGACCTCCTTGTTGACGACGAAGATCAGCGGGTCGGCCACATAGCCCCAGAGCGTGATGTGCTTCTGCGCCACGCTGTGCAGCTTGGCCGCGGTGAAGATCGCCAGCGGGTTCTCCTGCCCGTCCACCGCGCCGCTGGCGAAGGCCGGCTGCGCATCGGCCCAGCTCATCTGCGTCGGGTTCGCGCCCAGCGCCGTGAAGGTGTCGAGGAACAGCGGCGAGCCGACCACGCGGATCTTCAGGCCCTTCAGGTCCTCAGGCGTCTTCACCGCGCGCTTGCTGTTGCTCAGCTCGCGGTAGCCGTTCTCGCCCCAGGCCAACGGCACGACGCCGGCCTTGTCCAGGGTGGCGAAGAGATCCCGGCCGACCTCGCCCCGGGTCAGCGCGTCGATCGCCGCATAGTCGGGCATCAGGAAGGGCAGGGAGAACAGGTTCAGCTGCTTGACCTGCGGCGACCAGTTGATCGTCGAGCCGATCGCCATGTCGATCACGCCCTGGCGCAGCGCGCTGAACTCGCGCGTCTGGTCGCCCTGGATCAGCGAGACGCCGGGATAGAGCTTGATGTTGATGCGGCCCTGGGTGCGCTCGCGCACGAGGTTGGCCCAGATCTCGCCGCCCTTGCCCCAGGGGAAGGCCGGGCCCAGCACCAGGGACAGGCGGTACTCGCTCTTGTAGGAGCTGCCCTGCGCCAGGCAGGGATTGATGAGGCTCAGCGCCGCGGCGGCGGCCAGGGCCGCCAGCAGGGCACGACGGGGGAAGCGGGTCTTCATCGGCTTGTCTCCTGTTGTTGGTGGGTCGGTCTGCATGCCATCCATCAATAGCCCAGCCGCGCCGGCAGCCACAGTGCCAGCGCGGGCCAGGCGATCACCGCGACGATCACCGCCAGCATCGCCAGCACCAGCCAGCGCACCCAGCGCACCGTCTGATCCATGCTGACCCGCGCGATGCGACAGGCCACCATCAGGTTCACCGCCATCGGCGGCGTGAACTGGCCCAGCGCCACCAGCAGGGTCAGCAGCACGCCGAACCACACCGGGTCCCAGCGGAAATGCTGGACGATCGGCCACAGCAGCGGCACGAAGATCAGGAAGATCGAGATGCCGTCCAGGAACATGCCGACCACGATCAGCAGCGCGACGATCGCCGCCAGCACGCCGTACTCGCCCAGGCCGGAGCTCGTGATCGCGCGCGTCAGCGGGTCGATCACGCCCAGGGTCGAGAGCGAGAAGGCGAAGATGCCGGCCAGCGAGACCACCACCAGGATCACCGCCGACAGCTCGCCCGCCTCGCGCAGGATCTCGAACAGGTCGCGCGCGCGGATCGTGCGATGCACCACCATGCCGACGAACAGGCCGTAGAACACCGCGACCACCGCCGCCTCGGTCGGCGTGAACCAGCCGGCGCGCATGCCGCCGAGGATCAGCACCGGCGCGATCAGGCCCCAGGCCGCCTCGCGCAGGCTGCGCCAGAACGGCGGCCGCGGCAGGCCGGCCTCCTGCACGCCCATGCCATGGCGGCGCGCCAGCCACCAGGCCGGCGCCATCAGCGCCAGGCCGACCAGCAGGCCCGGCAGCACGCCGGCCGCGAACAGCGCCGGCACCGAGGCGCCCGGCACCAGCACCGAATAGACGATGAAGGCGATCGAGGGCGGGATCAGGATGTCGGTGGCGGCCGCGGCGCCGACCACGCTGGCCGAATAGGCGGCCGGATAGCCGGCGCGCGCCATCGCCGCCAGCATCACGCCGCCGACCGCCGCCGCGGTGGCCGGGCCCGAGCCGGAGATGCCGCCCAGGAACATCGCTACGCCGATTGCCACCAGCGGCAGCATGCCCGGGCCGCGCCCGACGATTGCAATCGCCAGATTCATCAGGCGCAGCGCGACGCCGGAGCGGTCGAAGATGGAGCCGACCAGCACGAACATCGGGATCGCCAGCAGCGGGTATTTGCCCAGGCCGGCATAGAAGTTCTGCGGCACCGCCAGCAGGCCGAACCATTGCACCTCGGCATTCGCCAGCGCGATGCAGGCCGCGCCGGCCAGGCCCATCGCGGCGCCGATCGGCACGCCGGCCAGCATCAGCACGACAAAGGCCGCGAACAGCAGCGCGGCGATCATGCGCCGTCCGGCCCGCGGCGGCTGCGGCGGATCAGCAGGCCCAGCGCGCGCAAGGCGATCGCCAGCGACACGAACGGCAGCCAGATCGAATACCACCATTGCGGCACGCCGATGCCCGGCGAGGTCTCGCCGAAGCGGTAGTCGTCCCAGACCACGCGCAGGCTCAGGCCCGCGATCAGTCCGAACAGCAGCAGCAGCACCGCCGCGCCCAGCTGCTGCAGACGCCGGCGCCGCGCCGCGCTGCCGCGCTCCAGCAGGAACTCGATGCGGATATGCCGATCGCGCGCCACCGCGGCGGCCGTGCCGACCAGCACCAGCAGGATCATCAGGAAGACCGAGACCTCCTCGGTCCAGGCGAAGGAGGCATCGGTGAAGTAGCGCACCAGCACATTGGCGAAGGTGATGCCGGCCAGCAAGGCCATGATGATCACGGTGGCCCAGTCCTCCAGCGCCAGCGGCACCCGGGTGGGTTCGTCAACGGCAGCGGGTTCGGGAGCGTCGGGCTCGGCAGAGTCGGGCGTCATCGTGCGGCGCGGCGGGCGGGATGGGTTCGGCCCATCCTAGCCCGCGGTTCCCGCACGCCGCCCTGGGGCTTACCTTGAAGCCCGCGCGCTACGCCTCACCAGGCCGGCGCCAGCTCCGCGAAGCCCGCAGGGGCCTGCTTCTCGTCCTCGAAGCTGACGATCTCCCAGGCCTCGCTGTCGGCCAGCAGCGCGCGCAGCAGCTTGTTGTTCAGCGCGTGGCCGCCCTTGAAGGAGGTGTAGGCGGCCAGCAGCGGATGGCCGGCCACATGCATGTCGCCGATGGCGTCGAGGATCTTGTGCTTGACGAACTCGTCGTCGTAGCGCAGCCCGTCGGCGTTCAGCACGCGGTAGTCGTCGACGACGATCGCGTTGTCCATCGAGCCGCCCAGGGTCAGGCCGCGCGAGCGCATGGTCTCGATGTCGCTGGTCATGCCGAAGGTTCGGGCGCGCGCGATCTGCTTCTTGTACTGGCCCGAGCCCATGTCGAACACGAACTGCTGGCCGGTGGCCGCCACCGCCGGGTTGTCGAACTCGATCTGGAAACTCAGGGTGTAGCCATGGTGCGGCTCCAGCCTGGCCCACATCAGGCGCTTGCCCTCGCCCTGGCGCACCTCGACGGTCTTCTTGACCCGCAGAAACTTCTTCGGCGCGTTCTGCAGCTCGATGCCCGCGCTCTGCAGCAGGAACACATAGCTGGCGGCCGAGCCGTCGAGGATCGGCACCTCGTCGGCATTGATGTCGACATAGAGGTTGTCCAGCCCGAGGCCGGCGCAGGCCGACAGCAGATGCTCGATGGTCTGCACCTTGGGCGCGCCGGGGTCGCCGCCGGGGCTGACCGTGGTGGCCATGCGGGTGTCGCAGACGGTGTCGGCGCGCACCGGGATGTCGACCGGCGTGTTCAGGTCCACGCGGCGGAACACGATGCCGGTGTTCGGTGCGGCGGGGCGCAGGGTCATCTCGACCTTCTGCCCGCTGTGGATGCCGACGCCGACCGCACGGGTCAGCGACTTGAGCGTTCTCTGTTGCAGCATGCCCCGATTGTCGGTGATTACCCTGGTTTTTGCTGGCCCGAGGTCTCCGTGACGGGCGCCGCCGAACGCCGCCGCACCGGCAGGCGCAGGCTCAGCTGGGTGCCATGGCCGGGGCGGCTGTCCACATGCACGCTGCCGCCCAGGCGGTTCGCGCGCTTTTGCTGGCTGCGCAGG
This sequence comes from Roseateles sp. DAIF2, assembly GCF_015624425.1. Taxonomy (NCBI): domain Bacteria; kingdom Pseudomonadati; phylum Pseudomonadota; class Betaproteobacteria; order Burkholderiales; family Sphaerotilaceae; genus Roseateles; species Roseateles sp. DAIF2. The sequence goes on from NZ_CP049919.1 coordinate 4,765,077, forward strand.
CCGCGGCCCTTCTGCGCGGTGTCGAGGTCGAAGCCCAGGCCGTCGTCCTCGACGCGGATCTCCACCTTGTGACCCAGGTCGCGCGTCGCGATGCGCACGCGCGAGGCGCGCGCATGCTTGAGCACATTGTTCAGCGCCTCCTGCAGCAGGCGCAGCACATGCAGCGCGTCGGGCGGCTCCAGCCAATCGAGCGGCGGCAGGTCCTGCACGTCCCAGTCCAGCACCAGGCCGCCGGCCTGCAGGCGCTTGCCCAGGCGGTAGCGCATCGTCGCCAGCAGCGAGACCAGGTCATGGCCGACCGGCTCCAGCGAGTCGATCACCAGGCGCAGATCGTCCACGCATTCGCGCAGCACCTCGACCACCTGATCCTGCTGCATCGAGCCCTGCTCCACCGCCACCATCGCCGACAGCAGCGAGCTGCCGAGGCCGTCGTGCATGTCCTGCATCAGGCGCTGGCGCTCCAGCAGCAGGGCCTGCTGGCGCTCGGCCTCCGACAGGCGCTCATGCTGGGTTTGCAGCTGCGCGCCCTGCTGGGCCAGGCGCTGGCCGAGCTGATCGTTGGCCCGCTCGACCTGGCGCAGCGCGCCGAGGAAGCGCTGCTGCACCGCATAGAGAAAACTCGCGACGATCACCAGGGTCGCGAAGGGCATCAGGTAGATATGCTCGCTCCAGCCCCAGCCGGCCAGCAGACCCAGGTCGTGGATGCCGAAGCCCAGGCCCAGCAGCAGGCTCAAGGCGATCAGGCGCAGCTCGCGGCTGCCCTCGCGCAGCGCCACCACCGCGACGAAGACGGTGCCGACCAGGCCCACCACCGCATTGACGATGTGCTGCAGCACCAGCGGGTCCATCAGGTCGATCACCAGCGGCATCGTCAGCACGCTGGTCAGCACGACGAACAGGCCCATCAGCCGCTCGAAGCGCGGGAAGCGCTGGCGCGCGAAACGCAGCGCGAACAAAAAGGTCAGCAGCATCACCCAGGACATCGAGGCATGGGTCGCCCACCAGAACCATTCCAGGCCCAGCCGGGTGCTGGGCAGGTCGACGTGGTAATGCAGATTGCGCACCAGCCAGGCCACGGTGGCCAGCGCGAACAGCAGATAGGCCGGCTCCTCGCGCCGCTGCAGCCACAGGGTGAAGGCGAACAGGCCCAGCACCACCAGCAAGAGGCCGGTGGCCTGCGGCACGCCGATCTGCAGCGCCCAGCGCGTGTCGTAGAGCGGCTCCAGGTCCTCGCGCGCGCCCAGCCAGGCGCTGGAGACCGCGAAGAAGCTGTCCTTCAGCACCGGCACCGCGACGACCACCTCGATCGCGCGGTCCTGCTGCAGCTCGGTGAAGGCGCCGGGGAACACCGCCCACAGCGGCCGCACCCATTGCTCGCGCGCGCCGCTCTGGTTGTCGAACACCGGGCGCCAGCCCTCCTCGGTGCGCACCAGCACCGCGGCCGCCATGCCCACCAGGCGCGGCATGTAGAGCGCGACGCTGGTCGGCCAGCGCTTGTCCGGCGGCGCGTAGCGCAGCCGGTACCAGCGCATCTGGAACTGCGGGTCGCCGGCATGGTGGACGCCGGCCGCGGCGCGCTGGCGCACATCGGGCAGCTGCACCGGCGACCAGGCCTGCGGATCCTCGGGCGGCTGCAGCTGCGGCGGCAGCAGGGCGGCGGAGCCGTCCATCGCCCGCAGCGCGGCCCACCAGCCGCGCAGATCCGCACGGCTCCAGTTCGAGATCGCCAGCTGCGCGCCGGTGGCCTGTTCGCCGGCATTGCGCGTCGGCGCTTCCGGCAGCCCCAGCCGCTGGGCCTGCGCCGCCATGGCCAAGCAGGCCAGCAGCCATAGCAGCAGCAGACGCGACAGCAGCGAAAAAGACGGACCCATCCTGAGAATGTTGTTGTTATCGGGCGGGGCCGATGCCGGCCCGCGGCGAATAGTCTGCCCGCAGTCGGCCGCGCTGGCTACGACGCTTACAAGATTGGCCCGCCGCTGTGGCATGGCCGCCGCACCCGCAAACGCAAAAGCCCGCCGGGGCAGCGAGAAGGAGGGTTCGCTGCCCGACGGGCTCTTGCTCTGGCCGATGCGCTCCCGCCGCGGGCGGGAGGGAAGATCGATCAGTCCGCCTGCTTGCGCAGGAAGGCCGGGATCTCGATCTCGTCCATGCCGTTGGACGACAGGGCCTCGACCTTGGCCGCGGCGGTGCGGCCATGGCGCCAGACGCTGGGCACGCTCATGCCGGCGAAGTCGTTGTTGACGCCGCCCACGGTGGCGCCGGCGCTCGGCACGCTGACGGCCTGGTTCAGCACCGGCAGGTTGTCGGTACCGGTGCGCAGCTGCGCGGCCGGCTGCACCACCTGCAGCGGCGCCTGCACGCGGGCGCGCTGGCTGGTCAGGCCGGTGGCGATCACGGTGACGCGCAGCTGGTCGCCCAGGCTCTCGTCATAGGCAGTGCCGTAGATGATGTGCGCATCGTCCGCGGCGTAGCGCTTGATCGCGTTCATCGCGTTGCGGCTTTCGGCCAGCTTGAAGGTGTTGCGGTTCGCAGCGATCAGCACCAGCACGCCACGCGCGCCGGACAGGTCGATGCCCTCCAGCAGCGGGCAGGCGACGGCGGCCTCGGCGGCCTTGGTCGCGCGGTCCGGGCCACCGGCCACGGCCGTGCCCATCATCGCCTTGCCCGGCTCGCTCATCACGGTCTTGACGTCTTCGAAGTCGACGTTGACCAGGCCTGGCATGTGGATGATGTCGGAGATGCCGCCGACCGCGTTCTTCAGCACATCGTTGGCATGCGCGAAGGCCTGGTCCTGGGTGACGTCGTCGCCCAGCACGTCGAGCAGCTTGTCGTTCAGCACGACGATCAGCGAGTCGACATTGGCTTCCAGCTCGGCCAGGCCGGCATCGGCGGCCTTGGAGCGGCGGCCACCTTCGAACTCGAAGGGCTTGGTCACGACGCCGACGGTCAGGATGCCCATTTCCTTGGCGACGCGCGCGATCACCGGCGCGGCGCCGGTGCCGGTGCCGCCGCCCATGCCGGCGGTGATGAACAGCATGTTCGCGCCCTGGATCGATTCGCGGATGCGCGCTTCGGCTTCCTCGGCCGCGGCCTTGCCCATTTCGGGCTTGGCGCCGGCGCCGAGACCGGAGGTGCCCAGCTGCAGCAGCTGGTCGGCCTTGGAGCGGTTGAGAGCCTGGGCGTCGGTATTGGCGCAGATGAATTCCACGCCCTGCACACCCTGGGCAATCATGTGGTCGACCGCGTTGCCGCCGCCACCACCAACCCCGATCACCTTGATCTGAGTGCCCTGATCAAACTCTTCGATCATCTCGATCGCCATAGCAAACCTCCTTCAGCAATTGTGCAGTTGCCAGCAAATAAAAACCACAGGGGAAGGACCCCTTTTTACGTTTCAGCCCGTATTTTTCGGGCCTGATACCACAGCGCTTCCTCGGCGCTCTAGAAATTACCCAGAAACCAGTCCTTGGCGCGGCCGATGATGGTTTTCACCGAACCGGCCTGCTGTGCCGCCTTCAAACCCCGGGTGCGCGACAGGCGGGCCTCTTCCAGCAGGCCCATCACGGTCGCGGAGCGGGGATTCGAAACCATGTCGAACAACGCGCCGTTATAGGTCGGGTTGCCGCGCCGCACCGGTTTCAGGAATATGTCCTCGGCCAGTTCCACCATGCCCGGCATCACCGCCGAGCCGCCGGTCAAAACAATGCCGGAGGACAGCAATTCCTCGTAGCCGCTTTCCCGGATCACCTGGTGGACCAGCGAAAAAATCTCCTCGACGCGCGGCTCGATAACCCCCGCCAGCGCCTGTTTGGAGAGCATGCGCGGGGCCCGGTCGCCCAGGCCCGGCACCTCCACCTGGTCGGACGGATCGGCCAGCAGCTGCTTGGCCACGCCATGCTCGACCTTGATTTCCTCGGCATCCTTGGTCGGCGTGCGCAGCGCCATCGCGATATCGCTGGTGATCAGATCGCCGGCGATCGGAATTACCGCGGTATGGCGGATCGAACCGCCGGTGAAAATCGCCACATCGGTGGTGCCGGCGCCGATATCGACCACCGCCACCCCCAGATCCCGCTCGTCCGAGGTCAGGGCCGCGGCGCTTGAGGCGCTGGGATTCAAAACCAGCTGGTCGACTTCCAGGCCGCAGCGGCGCACGCATTTGACGATGTTTTCCGCCGCGCTCTGGGCGCCGGTCACGATATGGACCTTGACCTCCAGCCGGCCGCCGCTCATGCCGATCGGTTCCTTCACCTCATGGCCGTCGATCACGAATTCCTGCGGCTCGACCAAAAGCAGGCGCTGGTCGTTCGGGATATTGATGGCCTTGGCGGTTTCCACGACCCGGGCGACATCGACCGGCGTCACTTCCTTGTCGCGCACGATCACCATGCCGGTGGAGTTCTGGCCGCGAATATGGCTGCCGGTAATCCCGGTGAAAACCCGCGAAATCTTGCAGTCGGCCATCATTTCAGCCTCTTTCAGGGCCTGCTGGATCGATTGCACGGTCGCGTCGATATTCACCACGACGCCGCGCTTCAGACCATGCGAGGGCGCCACGCCCAGGCCGGCGATGCGCAACTCCCCATTGCCCAGCACCTCGGCCACCACCGCCATGATCTTGGCGGTGCCGATATCCAGCCCGACGACCAAATCCTTGTATTCCTTGGCCATATGCCCCTCAGCGTTTTCTGGCCGTGCCCTTGGGGGCCGGCGTCGTGATAGTCGATATTCCGCGCAGTCGCACCGCGTAGCCGTCGGCATGGCGCAGGTCCGCCGTCAGCAGCGGCGTCTGGAAGCGCGAGGTGATCTGGGTGATGCTGGCGGCGAACTGGCGGTAGCGCGCCAGCACCTCGGTCTCGTCGCCGCGGCCCAGTTCCAGCACCGCGCCCTTGTCCAGGGTGGCGCGCCAGGAGCCGCGGCTGGACAGGTCCAGGCGCTCGACCGTCTCGCCCAGCCCCTGGCTGACCGCCTGCAGCTGGCGCCACATCGACAGCATGCGCGTCGAGCTGCCCTCCGGCCCGGCCAGCACCGGCAGGTCCTCGTCCTCGACATCGCCCAGATTGGCCTCGAACACCTCGCCGAAGCTGTTGACCAGCGCGCGCTCCGCGCTGGCCTCGCTGTTGGCGTCGGCGCCCTCGGCCTTCTGCTCCCAGTAGGCGGCGGGCTTGTGTTCCTCCAGCCGCACCTTCAGCCGGTTCGGCCAGACCCGCTGCACCTGGGCCTTGCGCACCCAGGGCACGGCCTCGAAGGCCTCGCGGCCCTGGCGCAGGTTCATGCTCAGGAAGCTGCCCGACAGATGCGGCAACGCGTTGGCGCGCAACGAGGCCACGCTGTTGCGCGACACCTCGCCCTCCACCTGGATATGGCGGATCGCGAACACCGGCAGCCGCGCCAGCTTGTGCACGGCCAGCGCCAGCCCGCTCAGCACCAGGCCGGCCAGCAGCAGCGCCGTCACGCCATTCATCAGGCGGACGTCGGGCGGCAGCGGGGTAGCGGCGGCGAGCGTGCTCATCGGGGAGTTGGCGTCAGGCGCGGTCCAGCCGGGCCTGGGACAGCACCCACAGGCAGAGCTTCGAATAGGAGATGCCGGCTGCGCGCGCGGAGATCGGCACCAGCGAATGCGAGGTCATGCCCGGCGAGGTGTTCATCTCCAGCAGGAAGGGCTTGTTGTCGCTCTTGCGCAGCATCAGGTCGGCGCGGCCCCAGCCGCGGCAGCCAAGCGAGCGGAAAGCACGCAGCACCAGGTCCTTGACCTCGGCCTCCAAGGCCGGCGACAGGCTGCCGGCGTGATAGCGGGTCACGTCGGTGAAGTACTTGTTCTGGTAGTCGTAGTTGCCCTCGGGCGCCTCGATGCGCACGGTCGGCAGGGGCTGGGCCTTGTCGTCCGCGCCCAGCACCGGGCAGGTCAACTCCTGACCCTCGACGAACTCCTCGCACAGCAGCTCGTCGTCGAACTGCGCGGCGGCCTCCAGCGCGGCGCGCAGCGCGCCGGCCTCGCTGACCTTGGTGATGCCGATGCTGGAGCCCTCATGCGGCGGCTTGACGATCAGCGGCAGGCCCAGCGCCCGCACGATCCCGGCCAGGCGCGCATCGTCACCCAGCTCGCTCTTGTGCACGATCTGGTAGCGCGGCGACGGCAGGCCATCGGCCAGCCATAGGCGCTTGGTCATGATCTTGTCCATCGCGATGCTGGAAGCCATCACGCCGGAGCCGGTATAGGGAATGCCCAGCAGCTCGAGCGCGCCCTGCACCGTGCCGTCCTCGCCATGGCGGCCGTGCAGCGCGATGAAGACGCGCTCGAAGCCCTCGGTCTTCAGCTCGTGCAGGCCGCGCTCGGCCGGGTCGAAGCCATGCGCGTCGACACCCTCCTCGCGCAGCGCCGCCAGCACGCCCGGGCCCGACATCGTCAGCGAGACCTCGCGCTCGGCCGAGGTGCCGCCCATCAGCACGGCCACCTTGCCCAGGGCCTTGGGGTCGATATTCAGATCAATACTCATGTCAATGGCTCCACCGCATTTCGCAACAGAGGAAACGGCTGCATTCCCGCGCGAGCGGCGCCGATCCGGCTTTGCCGGGCGGTCGGCGCTGCCCCCTTGAGGGGGCGCGCGAAGCGCGTAGGGGGTGGTCTCATTTCAGCAGTTCCACGGTTGCGGCCGGCACCGCGCCGATCGAGCCGGCCCCCATCACGATCACCACATCGCCGTCGCGCGCCTGCTCGGCGATGGTCTGCGGCAGCGCCGCGGCGTCCTCGACGAACAGCGGCTCCACCTTGCCGGCCACGCGCAGCGCGCGCGCCAGGGCGCGGCCGTCGGCCGCGACGATCGGCGCCTCGCCGGCCGCATAGACCTCGGTCAGCAGCACCGCGTCGGCGCCGCCGATCACCTTGACGAAGTCCTCGAAACAGTCGCGCGTGCGGGTATAGCGGTGCGGCTGGAAGGCCAGCACCAGGCGCCGGCCCGGGAAGGCGCCGCGCGCGGCCGACAGCACCGCGGCCATCTCGACCGGGTGGTGGCCGTAGTCGTCGATCAGCGTGAACGTGCCGCCGTCGGCCGAGCGCAGCTCGCCATAGCGCTGGAAGCGCCGGCCCACGCCGCCGAACTTGGCCAGCGCCGCGGCGATCGGCGCGTCGGGCAGTTCCAGCTCGGTGGCCACCGCGATCGCGGCCAGCGCGTTCAGCACGTTGTGCACGCCCGGCAGGTTCAGGGTGATGTCCAGATCGGCCAGGCCGGGGCGGCGCGCGGTGAAGCGCATCTGGCCGCCGGCCAGCGCCTGCACATCGACCGCCCGCACCTGGTTGTCCTCGGCGAAGCCGTAGCTGACCACCGGGCGCGAGATCAGCGGCAGGATGCCATGCACGCCCGGATCGTCGCCGCAGACCACCGCCGCGCCATAGAAGGGCATGCGATGCAGGAAATCGACGAAGGCCTGCTTCAGCCGCGCGAAGTCATGGCCATAGGTGTCCATGTGGTCGGCGTCGATATTGGTGACGACCGCCATCATCGGCAGCAGGTTCAGGAAGGAGGCGTCGCTCTCGTCGGCCTCGACCACGATGTAGTCGCCGCTGCCCAGCGCCGAGTTGGCACCGGCGCTGTTGAGCTTGCCGCCGATCACGAAGGTCGGGTCGACGCCGGCCTCGGCCAGGATCGTCGTCACCAGCGAGGTGGTCGTGGTCTTGCCATGGGTGCCGGCGATCGCGATGCCCTTCTTCAGGCGCATCAGCTCGGCCAGCATCACCGCGCGCGGCACCACCGGAATGCGCGCCGCGCGCGCGGCCAGCACCTCGGGGTTGTCGGTCTTCACCGCGGTCGAGGTCACGACCGCCTGCGCGCCGGCGATATGGCCGGACGCATGGCCGATGAACACCTGCAGGCCCAGCTGACTCAGGCGCTCGGTGGTGGCGCTGGCGCCCTGGTCCGAACCGGACACGGTGTAGCCCAGGTTGTGCAGGATCTCGGCGATGCCGCTCATGCCGGCACCACCGATGCCGACGAAGTGGATATGTTTGACCGCGTGTTTCATGTCTGCCCCTCGTCCGACGGGTACGTCGACCGATCCCCCAAGGGGATGGCCACTTGCTTGGGGCGGCCCTGCGCTGCGTGGCTCATCACTTCACCATCCCCTCGATTTCGTCCGCCACGCGCGCCGCGGCGCGCGGGCGCGCCAGGCCGCGGGCCTTCTCCGCCATCGCCAGCAGCTGCTCGCGGTCCAGCCCCTGCAGCAGGGCCAGCAGGCCCTCGGGGCTCAGCTCCTCCTGCGGCAGATGCAGGGCCGCGCCATGCTGGGCCATGAAGCGCGCGTTGTCGCGCTGATGGCTGGTGGTGCTGACCACCAGCGGCACCAGCACACTGGGCAGGCCGGCGGCGCAAAGCTCGCTGACCGTCACCGCGCCGGCGCGGCAGATGATCAGGTCGGCCGCGGCCAGCTGGGCGGCCATGTCGTCGATGAAGGGCAGGATCTCCGCCTGCGCTCCGGCCGCCTGGTAGGCCGCCTGCACCGCGCTCAGGTTCGCCTGGCCGGCCTGGTGCACCACCTGGGGCCGCGTCGCCGCGTCGCTCCATTGCGCCAGCATCTTCGGGATCACCGCATTGATCGCGCGCGCGCCCAGCGAACCGCCCACCACCAGCACGCGCAGCGGGCCCGTGCGGCCGGCATAGCGTTCGGCGGGTAGCGGCAGCGCCTCGATCTCGGCGCGCACCGGGTTGCCGGTCACCACCGCCTTGGCGGTCGAGGCCGCGGCCGAGCCGTCGAAGCCGAAGGCGATCTTGCGCGCCAGGCCCTTCAGCGCCTGGTTCGACATCAGCATCGCCGCATCGGCGTTCACCAGCATCAGCGGGCGGCGCATCAGCCAGGCCATCAGCCCGCCGGGGAAGCAGACATAGCCGCCCATGCCCAGCACCGCATCGGCGCTGCGCGTCACGAAGACCTGGCGCGACTGGATGAAGGCCTTCACCAGCCCCACCAGGCCGCGCAGCATGTGCATCGGACCCTTGCCACGCAGGCCCGCGAAGGCCAGCCGGTCCAGCGGGATGCCACTGGGCGGCACCAGCTTGTTCTCCATGCCCTGCTCGGTGCCGACCCAGGACACGCTCCAGCCGCGGCGCTTCATCTCTTCGGCGACTGCCAGGCCGGGGATGATGTGGCCGCCGGTGCCGGCGGCCATGATGACCAGGTGTTTCGTGCTCATGCGCGACCTCCTCGCATGAGCTGTCGGTTCTGGCTACGGCCCGCGCACTGCGTGCGCTTCACGTCGCTACGCGACATGAGCCTGCGCCGAAACAGGCCATCGCCGCGCTTGACGCGCGCCGACGCCTGGCTGCCCTGCATCCAGGCGCTCATGCTCGGCCTCCTCGCATGAGTTGCCTGTTTTCAATATCTATCCTCAAACAGATCGCCAGCGCCACACAGTTCATCAGGATCGCCGAGCCGCCGAAGCTCATCAGCGGCAGGGTCAGGCCCTTGGTCGGCAGCGCGCCCAGGTTCACGCCCATATTGATGAAGGCCTGGCCGCCCATCCAGATGCCGATGCCCTGGGCATAGAGACCGGCGAACACGCGGTCCAGCGCGACCGCCTGGCGGCCGATGTGGAACAGGCGGCGCGACAGCCAGAAGAAGGCGCAGATCACCAGGGCCACGCCGACCAGGCCCAGCTCCTCGCCGATCACCGCCAGCAGGAAGTCGGTATGCGCCTCGGGCAGGTAATGCAGCTTCTCGACGCTGCCGCCCAGGCCCTGGCCGAACCATTCGCCGCGGCCGAAGGCGATCAGCGAATGGGTCAGTTGGTAGGCCTTGCCCTGCGCGTACTTCTCGTCCCAGGGGTTCAGGTAGGCGAAGATGCGCTCGCGGCGGAACTCGCTGAAGGTGATCATCAGCACGAAGGCGCCGACCAGCACCGCGACGATCAGGAAGAACATGCGGCCGTTGACGCCGCCCAGGAACAGGATGCCCATCGCGATCGCCGCGATCACCATGAAGGCGCCCATGTCCGGCTCGGCCAGCAGCAGCACGCCCACCACCGCCAGCGACACCGCCATCGGCCAGACCGCGCGGACGAAGTTCTCCTTCACCTCCATCTTGCGCATCATGTAGTTGGCCGCGTACATCGCGATCGCCAGCTTGGCCAGCTCGGAGGGCTGGAAGTTCATCACCCCCAGCGGCAGCCAGCGACGCGCGCCGTTGACGCCCTTGCCGATGCCCGGGATCAGCACGATCACCAGCAGCACCAGGGCCACGACGAACAGCCAGGGCGCCGCACGCTCCCAGGTTGCGATCGGCACCTGCACCACCACCAGCGCCGCCAGCAGCGCCAGGCTGATCGCCACCACATGGCGCACCAGGAAATGGGTCGGCAGGTACTTCGCGAACTTGGGGTTGTCCGGCAGCGCGATCGAGGCCGAATAGACCATCAGCAGGCCCAGCGCCAGCAGCGCCACCACCACCCAGACCAGGGTCACGTCGAAGTTCGAGAGCTTGGCCGGCTGGCCCGAGGACACGCTGACCCAGTCGCGCACCGGCACCTCGCCGCCGCGCTCGCCGGCAGCGGCGCCGCGCTGGAACAGGCCGGCCGCGCGGTCGCGCAGGGTCTGGAGCAGGGCCATGCTCATCAGGCCAGCCCTCCCTCGTCGGCCAGGGCCTGCACCTCGGCGACGAACACCTCGGCGCGATGCGCATAGTTGCGGAACATGTCCAGGCTGGCGCAGGCCGGGCTCAGCAGCACGCTGTCGCCGCTGTGCGCCTGCGTCAGCGCCCAGCGGGTCGCGGCCTGCAGGGTCTCATGAGTCTGCGCCGGCAGGCCCTCCGGCAGCACGCTGGCGATCGCCGGCGCGTCGCGGCCGATCAGCGCCACCGCGCGCGCATGGCGCGCCAGCGGCTCGCGCAGCGGCGAGAAGTCCTGGCCCTTGCCGTCACCGCCGAGGATCAGCACCAGCCGGGCCGGCGCGCGGTCGGCGCCCAGGCCGGTGATCGCGGCCACGGTGGCACCGACATTGGTGCCCTTGGAATCGTCGTAGAAGTCGACGCCCTGCACCGTCGCCACATGCTCGACGCGATGCGGCTCGCCGCGGTACTCGCGCAGGCCGTGCAGCATCGGCGCCAGCGGGCAGCCGGCCGCGCCGGCCAGCGCCAGCGCCGCCAGCGCATTGGCCGCGTTGTGGCGGCCGCGCACGCGCAGCGCGTCGGCCGGCATCAGGCGCTGGATCGACAGCTCGTCCTCTTCCGTATCACCCCGGCGGCGCTTCAGCTGGGTCTCGTCGGCCTCGCGGGCGCGCACCAGCCAGGCCATGCCGCCCTCCTCCACCAGGCCATAGTCGCCCGGCCGCTGCGGCGCATCGAGGCCGAAGCGCAGCACCTGGCGCGACACCAGCTTGGCGGGCCGGCCGCGGCCCTGCTGCACCTTGACGGGAGCAGGCACCATCGCCTCGACCAGCGCATCGTCGCGGTTGATCACCATCACCGCGCTCTCGCCGAAGATACGCGCCTTGGCCCGGCCATAGGCCGGCATGTCGCCATGCCAGTCCAGATGGTCCTGAGTCAGGTTCAGCACCGCGGCGGCGGTCGGCTCGAAGCCGGTCACGCCGTCGAGCTGGAAGCTGGACAGCTCCAGCACCCAGACCTCGGGCAGATGCTCGAACACGGCCGGCTTGGGCGGCGGCGGCTTGATCGGCAGCGGCTGCTCGTCCAGCAGGGCCGCCACTTCGTCCAGGAGCGCCGGGGCCGGCTCCGCCTGCGCCGCGGCCGGTGTGTCGTCGGTTTCTAGCTCGTTTGACTCGGCCGGCTCGACCGGCGTCTCCGGGGTCGGGTCTTGCTCCGCCGCCTCGGCTTCGACGGTCTCTTCCACCGCCACCACCGGCGCCGGCTCCAGATCCAGCGCCTGGGCCAGGGTGTCCAGCAGGGTCGGGCCGATATTGCCGGCCACCGCGACGCGCCTGCCGGCGCGCTCGACCAGCTGCGCGGTCATCGAGGTGGTGGTGGTCTTGCCATTGGTGCCGGTGATCGCCAGCACCGCAGGATCGTAGCGGCGCTCGGCCTTCAGATCGGCCAGCGCGCGCGCGAACAGCTCCAGCTCGCCCTGCACCGGGATGCCGGTGGCGCGCGCCAGGCCCAGCAGCGGCGCCAGCCGCGCGTCCAGCGGCGACAGGCCGGGGCTCTTCAGCACCAGCTTCACATCGTTCAGCGCCGAGGCCGGCAGCTCGCCATGGAAGAACTCGACCGCCGGCAGCCGCTCGCGCAGCGCCGCCAGCCGCGGCGGCTGCTCGCGCGAGTCCCAGACCTTGGCGCTGCCGCCATGGCGCAGCACCCAGGCGGCCATCGCCAGGCCGGAGTCGCCCAGACCCAGGATCAGCGTGTGCAGGCCAGCAAGGTGTTTCATGCCGGGCTTACCGCAGCTTCAGGCTCGCCAGGCCGACCAGGCACAGCAGCATCGTGATGATCCAGAAGCGCACCACGACCTGGGTCTCCTTCCAGCCGGATTTCTCGAAGTGGTGGTGCAGCGGCGCCATCTTGAAGATGCGCCGGCCCTCGCCGAACTTCTTCTTGGTGTACTTGAACCAGCTGACCTGGATCATCACCGACAGCACCTCGGCGACGAACACGCCGCCCATGATGCCCAGCACGATCTCCTGACGCGTGATCACCGCCATCGTGCCCAGCGCGCCGCCCAGCGCCAACGCGCCGACATCGCCCATGAAGACCTGGGCCGGATGGGTGTTGAACCACAGGAAGGCCAGGCCCGCACCGGCCAGCGCGCCGCAGAAGATCAGCAGCTCGCCGGCGCCCGGGATATAGGGCAGCAGCAGGTACTTGGCATAGACCGAGGAACCGGTCAGGTAGGCGAAGATGCCCAGCGCCGAGCCGACCAGCACCACCGGCATGATGGCCAGGCCGTCCAGCCCGTCGGTGAAGTTCACCGCATTGCTGGTGCCGACGATCACGAAGTAGGTCAGGCCGATGAAGCCGAACACGCCCAGCGGATAGCTGACGGTCTTGAAGAAGGGCACGATCAGGTCGGCCTTGGGCGGCAGCTCGGTCGAGAAGCCGCTGGTGACCCAGCGGAAGAACAGCTGCACCACGCCCAGGAAGCTGGTCTCGGAGACGCTGAAGGCCAGGTAGACCGCGGCCACCAGGCCGATCAGCGACTGCCAGAAGAACTTCTCGCGGCTGCGCATGCCCTCGGGGTCCTTGCGCACCACCTTGCGCCAGTCATCGGCCCAGCCGATCGCGCCGAAGCCCATCGTCACCAGCATCACGACCCAGACGAAGCGGTTGCCCCAGTCGAACCACAGCACGGTGGAGACGCCGATGCCGATCAGGATCAGCACGCCGCCCATGGTCGGCGTGCCGCTCTTGGCCAGATGCTGCTGCACGCCGTACTCGCGGATCGGCTGGCCGATCTTCATCGCGGTCAGGCGGCGGATTACCCAGGGGCCGAAGGCCAGGCCGATCAGCAGCGCGGTCACCGCGGCCATCACGGCGCGGAAGGTGATGTAGTTGAAGATGCGCAGCCAGCCCAGGTCCGGGTATTGCGCCAGCAGCCATTGGGTCAGACTAAGCAGCATCGGTGCCTCCCGCGGTGCTCGGCTGCACCTTCTCGCCGGCCAGGAGCGCGGCCACCACTTTTTCCATCTGCATGAATCTCGAACCCTTGACCAGGATGTTCTTGGCGCGCGGCGCATCGGCGTCGGCCAAGGCCGCGATCAGCGCGGCGCTATCGTCGAAATGGCGCGCCCCGGCGCCATAGGCCGTGGCCGCATCGCGGCAGGCGCTGCCCGCGGCCCAGAAGCCGCTGATGCCGCGCTCGGCCGCATAAGCGCCCACCTCGCGGTGGAAGGCCGCGCCCTGGTCGCCGACCTCGGCCATGTCGCCCAGGATCAGCCAGGACGCGCCCGGCAGGTCCGCCAGCACGTCGATCGCGGCGCGCACGCTGTCGGGATTGGCGTTGTAGCTGTCGTCGATCAGGGTGACGCGCTGGCCGGCGCGCTGCAGGCTCTTCAGCTGTGAGCGGCCCTTGACCGGCTCGAAGGCCTCCAGGCCCTGGCGGATCGCGGCCAGCGGCACGCCGGCGGCCAGCGCGCTGGCCGCGGCGGCCAGCGCATTGCGCACGTTGTGCATGCCCGCGACGCGCAGCGCCACCGGTGCGTTGCCGGCCGGCGTCTGCAGCTCTAGCGCCCAATGGCCAGCGCTGCCGGCGCCGCCCTCGGTGCCGCCCTGCACCCATTGCGCATGGCCGCCGACATCGGCCTGGCCCTGCAGCGCAAAGGTCAGCGTGGCGCGCGTACCGGCCTGGCGCTGCCAGATCGGCGCGCAGGCATCGTCGGCCGGGAACACCGCGATGCCGGCCGGGCTCAGCGCCTCCAGTGCCGCGCCGTTCTCCTCGGCCGCGGCCTCGACCGTCTGCAGGAATTCCTGGTGCTCGCGCTGCGCGTTGTTGACCAGCGCGACCGTCGGCTGCGCCATCGCGGCCAGCGGCGCGATCTCGCCGGGATGGTTCATGCCCAGCTCGACCACCGCGGCGCGGTGCCACAGCGCGTCGTCCTGGCGCAGGCGCAGCAGGGTCAACGGCACGCCGATGTCGTTGTTGTAGTTGCCCTCGGTGGCCAGCGCGCCGCTGCCCAGCCAGGCGCGCAGGATGCTGGCCAGCATCTGCGTCACCGTGGTCTTGCCGTTGCTGCCGGTGACCGCGATCAGCGGCAGGTGGCAATGGGCGCGCCAGGCCGCGGCCAGCAGGCCCAGCGCCTGCTTGGCGTCCGGCACCTCGATGCCGGACAGGCCGGCTGCGACGATGCCGCGCTCGGCGATCACCGCCACCGCGCCGGCCGCCCCGGCCTGGGGCAGGAAGTCATGCGCATCGAAGCGCTCGCCGCGCAGCGCGACGAACAGATCCCCCTGGCGCAGGCTGCGGGTGTCGCTGTGCACGCGGGCGATCTCGACGCCACCATCGCCGATCAGCCGCGCCTGCGGCAGGCTGGGCTGCAGCAGGTGCAGGGCCTGGGCCAGGGTCATCAGGGGGGCGCTCATCTCAGTCCTTCTTTCTCTCGCTCAAGGCCGCCTCGGCCTCGGCCACATCGGAGAACGGGCGGCGCTGACCCGCGATCTCCTGGTAATCCTCATGGCCCTTGCCGGCGATCAGCACCACGTCGCGCGCGTCCGCGCCGGCGATCGCGCGCGCGATCGCCGCATGGCGGTCCTCGATCTGCTCGCAGGGGCTACCGACGCCGGCCGCCACCTGGGCCAGGATGTCCAGCGGCGGCTCGTGGCGCGGGTTGTCGCTGGTGACGATGACCCGGTCGGCCAGCCGGCCGGCGATCGCGCCCATCTGCGGGCGCTTGCCCGGATCGCGGTTGCCGCCGCAGCCGAACACGCACAGCAATTGTCCGCCGCGCGCGGCCGCCAAGGGTTGTAAGGCATGCAAGGCTTTGTCCAGCGCGTCCGGCGTGTGGGCATAGTCGACCACCGCCTGCGGCTGGCCCGCGCCGTCGCCGACGCGCTGCATGCGGCCGGGCACCGGCGTGATGGCCGGGACCGCCGCGACGATGTCGGCCAGCGGCAGGCCCAGGGCGCGCAGGCCGCCGATCACCGCCAGCAGATTGGCCACGTTGTAGTCGCCGATCAGGCCGGTCTGCACCGGCAGTTCCTGCTCACCCTCGCGCAGGCTGAAGGCCAGGCCGCCGGCCAGGTAATGCAGGCCATGGGCCGACAGGCGCGCCGCGCCCTCGACCGCATAGGTCCAGACGTCCAGACGCTCCTGCAGCTCGGCCGCCAGGGCCGGGCCCTTGGCATCGTCCAGGTTCAGCACCGCGGCCTTCAGGCCCGGCCAGTCGAACAGGCGCCGCTTGGCTTCCCAGTAGGCGTCCATGTCGCCGTGGTAGTCCAGGTGGTCCTGTGTGAAATTGGTGAACAGCGCCACCGCGATCTCGGTGCCGGCCAGACGCTGCTCGACGATGCCGATCGAGCTGGCCTCGATCGCGCAGGCCGCGAAGCCGGCGTCGGCCATGCGGCGAAAACCCGCCTGCAGCTGCACTGGATCGGGGGTGGTCAGGCCGGTGTAGGTCAGCTCGCCCGGCTCGCCGATACCCAGGGTGCCGACCACGCCGCAGCGCCGGCCCAGCGCACTCAGCAGCTGGGCGGTCCACCAGGCGGTGCTGGTCTTGCCGTTGGTGCCGGTGGTGGCGACGACCTGCAGCGCCTCATGCGTCGGCTGGCCGAAGTAGTCGGCCGCGATGCGGCCGGTGACCGCTTTCAACGCCGGCAGCGCGGCGACGCGCCCGTCGTTGAAGCCAAAAGCTTCGACGCCCTCCTGCTCCACCAGGCAGGTGGCGGCGCCGGCGTCCAATGCGGCCTGCACATAGCGGCGGCCGTCCTGGGCATGGCCGGGCCAGGCGATGAAGGCATCACCGGGGCGCACCAGGCGGCTGTCGGTGCGCAGGGTGCCGGTGGTCCATTCGCGCAGCCAGCGGGCGGCGGCCTCGGGGGATTTCAAGCGCATCAGCGGCATCAGAAGCTCTCCTCGACCGCGGGCACATTCTTCGCGACGATCTGGGTTTTCACATCGAGGTCGGGCGCCACGTTCAGGAGGCGCAGCGACTGCGCCACCACCTGGCTGAACACCGGACCGGCCACCGCACCGCCGTAGTAGACGCCGGTGCTGGGCTCGTCGACCATCACCGCCACGACGATGCGCGGCTTGCTGATCGGCGCGATGCCGACGAACCAGGAGCGGTACTTGTTGGTATAGCCCTTGCCTTCCTGCTTGTGCGCGGTGCCGGACTTGCCGCCGACGCTGTAGCCGGCCACCTGGGCCAGCGGCGCGGTGCCGCCGGGCGCGGCGGCCATCTGCAGCATCTGGCGCACCTCCTGCGCGACCTTGGGCGAGAACACCCGGATGCCGGGCACCGGCTCGCCCTCGGGCTGGTGCCGCATCGTCGCGGGGATCAGCTCGCCATCGCGCGCGAACACGGTGTAGGCGCGCGCCAGCTGGAACAGCGAGGCCGACAGGCCGTAGCCGTAGCTCATCGTCGCCTGCTCGATCGGGCGCCAGCTCTTGTAGGGCCGCAGCTTGCCGGTCACCGCGCCGGGGAAGTTCAGCTGCGGGCGCTGGCCCAGGCCGATCGCGGTGAACATCTCGTGCATCTCGCGCGGCTGCATCATCATCGCCAGCTTGGCGGTGCCGATATTGCTGGACTTCTGGATCACGCCGGCCACGGTCAGGTCGCCATGCGGCTTGGTGTCGGACGGCGACCAGCCGCTGATCACCAGGCTGCGCGGCGCGGTGTTGATCACGCTGTCCAGGCGGATATGGTGGGTCTCCAGCGCCAGCGCGGCGATGAAGGGCTTCATCGTCGAGCCGGGCTCGAACACATCGGTCAGCGCGCGGTTGCGCAGCTGGGCGCCGCTGAGGTTCTGGCGGTCGCCGGGGTTGTAGCTGGGGAAGTTGGAGAGCGCCAGCACCTCGCCGGTCTGGGCGTCCAGCACCACCACCGAGCCGGCCTTGGCGCGATGCTCGGCGACCGCGTCGCGGATGCGCTGGTAGGCGAAGAACTGCACCTTGGAGTCGATCGACAGATCGATGTCGCGGCCATTGCTGGCCGGCACGCGCTCGCCGATGTCCTCGACCACGCGGCCCAGCCGGTCGCGCACCACCGAGCGCGAACCGTCGCGGCCCTGCAGGTCCTTCTGGAACGCGAGCTCGATGCCCTCCTGGCCGCGCTCCTCGATATTGGTGAAGCCGACCACATGGGCCGCGGCCTCGCCCTCGGGATACTTGCGCTTGTACTCGCGGTCCTGGAACACGCCCTTCAGGCCCAGGGCCTTGATCTGCGTGGCCATGTCGTCGTCGGCCTGGCGGCGCAGCCAGACGAAGCGGCTCGAGGGGTCGAGCTTCTTCTCCAGCTCCTGGCGGCTGATGCCGAGAATCTTGGCCAGCGCACGGCGCTTGTCGGCGTCGGCATCCACTTCCTTCGGGATCGCCCAGATCGAGGGCACCGCGACGCTGGTGGCCAGCACCTGGCCCTTGCGGTCGATGATGCGGCCGCGGCTGGCCGGCAGCTCCATCGTGTGGGCGTAGCGGGCCTCGCCCTGGCGCTGGTAGAAATCGTTGCCGATCACCTGCACATAGACCGCGCGGCCCAGCAGGCCGATGAAGCCCAGCCCCACCAGCGCGACCAGGAAGCGCGAACGCCAGGGCGGCGTCTTCGAGGCCAGCAGCGGGCTGCTCGAATAGCTGACGCTGCGCGCGCTGACCGCGGCGCGATGCGCGGACTTGGCGCCGGACTGGCCGAACCATTTCTTCACGGTGCGACCCCCGAGGCCGCGCGGCTCAGCTCGACCTGCTGGGTCACCGCCGGGCCGATCACGCGCATGTGCAGACGCTCGCGCGCGACCTGCTCGACGCGCAGATTGGTGGCCTGGGCCTGGCGCTCGGCCAGCAGGCGCTGATGGTCGGCGTCCAGGCGGCGCGATTCGGACTGCGCGCGATCCAGCTCGGTGAACAGGCGGCGCGACTCATAGGCGCTCTTGATCAGCACCATGCCGCTGGCCAGCACCGCGATCAGCAGCAGCAGGTTGATGCGGCTCATCGACCCGGCTCCTCGGGCAGCGGCGCCTCGGTGCGCTCGGCCACGCGCAGGATCGCCGAGCGCGAGCGGCCATTGGCGCGCACCTCGGTCTCGCTGGGCTTGATGCGCGCCAGCGCCTTCAGCGCCAGCGGCTTCGGCGCCGCGAAGGGCGCACGGCGGTCGTAGACCTCCTTGCTGTGCGCACCGATGAAGTTCTTGACGATGCGGTCTTCCAGCGAATGGAAGCTGATCACCGCCAGGCGGCCGCCGGGCGCCAGCAGGCGCAGCGCCGCATTCAGCCCCTGTTCGAGCTCTTCAAGCTCGGCATTGACGTGAATCCGAAGCGCTTGAAATGTGCGCGTTGCAGGGTCCTGGCCCGGTTCGCGGGTTTTGACCGCGCCAGCCACGACTTTGGAAAGCTCATCGGTTGTTCGAACAGGACTCCCGCCCGTCCGGCGAGCAACAAGCGCCTTTGCAATCTGTGCAGCAAACCGTTCTTCCCCATAGTTGCGTATCACCTCCGCAATCTGGCGCTCATCGGCGCGGGCCAGGAAATCCGCGGCGCTTTCGCCGCGCGTCGTGTCCATGCGCATGTCCAGCGGTCCGCTGAAGCGGAAGCTGAAACCGCGCGCCGGGTTGTCGATCTGGGGGCTGGAGACGCCCAGATCCAGCATCACGCCATCCACCTGCGGCACGCCGAGCCGGGTCAGCTCCTCGCGCATCGCGGCAAAGGGCGCGTGGCAAATGGAAAAACGCGGGTCCGAGACCCGCGTATCGCCCGAGGTGGCCGCCGTGATCGCCTCGGGGTCGCGGTCGATCGCGACCAGCCTCCCCGCCGGTCCGAGCTTTTGCAGCAGCAGGCGCGAATGGCCGCCGCGGCCGAAGGTGCCGTCGACGTACAGGCCGTCCGGGCGGGTCAGCACGGCATCCACGGTCTCGTGCAGCAGCACCGTGGTGTGGGTGAAAGCGGGGGTATTGGGGTCTTGCGGCGCGCTCATATCAGAAGCTGAAGTCCTTCAGCGCATCCGGCAGTTCGGACTGCATCACCTGGGCCTCGTGCGCCGCATAGCGGGCCGCGTCCCAGAGCTCGAAGTGGCTGCCCATGCCCAGCAGCATCACGTCCTTGTTCAGACCGGCGGCGGCGCGCAGCTCGGGCGAGACCAGCACGCGCGCGGCGCTGTCGATCTCGACATCCTGGGCATTGCCGAGGAAGACGCGCTTCCAGCCGGCGGCCGACATCGGCAGCGCGGCGATGCGGTCACGGAAGGTTTCCCAGGCCGGACGCGGGAACACCATCAGGCAGCCCTCGGGATGCTTGGTGAGCGTCAGCTGGCCGGCGCAGAGTTCCTGCAGGGTCTCGCGATGGCGTGTTGGGACGGCCATCCGCCCCTTGGCATCCATTGCCAAGGCCGACGCCCCTTGAAACACGAAATTCGCCACAGCGACCCACTAAATTGCACTTTTCACCACTTTAACGATCGAAGCCTCGTCGGTCAAGGTGAAAACGGAAAAATCTCCAATGAAATCAAGCACTTAGAACCCGTTGTTACAGCGATGGTGCGAGCAAAAATCGTTCAAAAAGAAGGACTTGCAGATTGCTCTGCAAGTGCTGGATGAACTTGGGAGGGACATTTCGCGCCAGCATCGAAAAACGATGAAACCCGGCGAAACCGCGATGAATACTGTGTAAACAACCAGTCGAGGTGCGGGCCATTGAGGCATGGCGGTGGCCCGAGGCCGTGGCCGGGCGGATGCCGCGATTGTCGCGCCGGACGGGCGCGATCGGGGCCTCAGCGTAGGCCGCGGCCCGGCGGCAGCGTGAGCGGATCGGCCACGAAGGCGGCCTGGCGCAGCTCGTCGGGAATCGCGCGCGCGACCTGCAGGCTGACCATGCGCCCGAAGCGCAGCAGCGCGGCGATCTCGGCGGGCAGCCAGGCGCGCGGCAGCTCGGCCTGCTCGCAGCACAGCACGCCGTAGAGCCGGCCGTTGACGTCGAAGCTGACGTCCAGCAGCGCGCGCACGCGCTGCGCATCGAGATAGGCCGCGCGCAGCGGCGCCAGCGCGGGCTCGCGCACGCAGTCCTCGCAGGCGAACACGCCCTCCCGGGCGAGTTTCGCGAAGTAGGCGCCGTACTGCGCCTGATCCAGTTCGGCGCCGAGCAGCGCGTTGTCGCCGCCCCGCCCCACGCTTGCGCGGCACACCAGGCGCAGGTCGCCGGGTTGGCCGCTGAAGCGCCACAGGCTGGTGCGCGAACAATCGAACTGCTCGCGCAGCAGGGCCAGCATCGCCAGGCGGTAGGCCTGGCGCTTGAGCTGCCCGTCCGCCAGCGCCAGACCCAGGCGGCGCAGGCGCTCCAGGGTGGATGGTCCGCCGGCGCTCACGATGGTTCAGCCGGCCGGCTGGCTCAGGCGGAAGCCGGCGACGATGTCGGCCAGCTTGTTGGCCTGGTCGCGCAGGCTCTCGGCGGCCGCGGCCGATTCCTCCACCAGCGAGGCGTTCTGCTGGGTCATCTGGTCGAGCTGGGCCACCGCGGTGTTGACCTGGTCGATGCCCTGGCTCTGCTCGCGAGTCGCGCCGCTGATCTCGGCCATGATCGCGGTGACGCGCTGCACGCTGGCGACGATCTCGTCCATCGTCGAGCCGGCCTGCGCCACCAAGGCCGTGCCGCCCTCGACCTGCTCGACGCTGGCGCCGATCAGGCCCTTGATCTCCTTGGCCGCCTCGGCGCTGCGCTGCGCCAGCGCCCGCACCTCGCCGGCCACGACCGCGAAACCGCGGCCCTGCTCGCCGGCGCGTGCGGCTTCCACCGCCGCATTCAGCGCCAGGATGTTGGTCTGGAAGGCGATGCCGTCGATGGTGCCGATGATGTCGTTGATGCGCCGGCTGGCATGCTGGATCTGCTCCATCGTCGTCACCACCCGGGACACCACCTGGCCGCCCTGGCGCGCGACATGGGCGGCGCTGTCGGCCAGCTGGTTGGCGCTGGCGGCCGAATCGGCGCTCTGGCGCACGGTGCCGGTCAGTTCCTCCATCGAGCTGGCGGTCTGCTGCAGATTGCTGGCGGTCTCCTCGGTGCGCTGGCTCAGGTCCTGGTTGCCGACCGCGATCTGGCGCGCCGCCACCGCCATCGACTGGCTGGTCGCACGCACGTCCAGCATCACATGCTCGATCTTGCCGACGAAGAGATTGAAGGCGCGTGCGATGTCGGCGATCTCGTCGCGGCCCTCGGCGTCCAGGCGCTGGGTCAGGTCACCGGTGCCGGAGGCGATCTGGTCCATCGCGCCGCGCACCCGGCCCAGGCCCTTCAGCAGCACGCCGATCGCCAGCGCCGACAGCGCCGCGGCCACCGCCGCCACCGCCACCAGCGAGACGCCGGCCGTCGCCAGCAGGCTGGACAGCGCGGCCAGCGCCTCGTCCTGTTCGGCCGCGGCCAGCAGGGTCCAGTCGGTGCCCGGCACCGGCGTGGCCTTGACGAAGAAATGGCGCTCGCGCACCTCGACCTCGGCCAGCTCGCGGCCGTTGGCGCGCGCCAGCAGCTCGGGCGTGAAGCCGGCCGACAGCTCGGCCACCGGCTTCAGAGTCAGGGCGGCATCGGGATGGGCGATGATCTTGCCGTCCTTGGCCAGCAGGAAGGCGAAGCCGCTCTCGGTCGGCTTGATGCTTTTGAGCGTCGCGATCACATCGTCCAGCGCCACGTCGGCGCCGGCCACCGCGCGGGTCGCGCCCCCGGCCTTGATCGCGCTGGCGAAGCTGACCACCAGCTTCTTGCTGGAGGAGGCGATATAGGGCGCGGTCAGCACCGGCGCGTCGGCGCCCTCGGCCAGCTTGTACCAGGGGCGCACGGTGGGGTCGTAGTCGGCCGGACGCTGGCGGTCCGGCACCGAGATCATGCGCTTGTCGGCATGGCCGATGAAGGCCAGGTCGAGCCGGCCGGACTTCAGCGCCTGCTCCAGCGCCGCTTGCGGTGCATCCAGCGCGGCGGCCGGGGCCAGCGCCGCGACGATATCCTTCTGCGCCTTGACCCAGCCCGCCATCGTGCCGGCGTGGGCCTCGCCCAGGTCGCTCAGCTGCGCCAGCACCTGGCGGCGCGCATGGGCGCTGACGCTCAGATAGCTGGCCAGGGTGGCGACGCCGATCGCGGCGATCACGATCAGCATACAGATCGCGATCAGGCGGCTCTTGATGGTTGTCAGCATGGCGGGCGGTCTTTCCTGGGGCGGGACGGAGACGCGAAGCCGGCTGCGGACGACCGGCGACGGCCGGTGCGGCAACCCCGCTGTCCTGGTCCCGGGTCGGGAAGGTAGACCGGAGGCTTTGCGACCCCGCCTTTCGAACGGGTGTGCGATAGAAGCGCGGCATTGTATGCAGATCGCACCAATGAGGGCGGGTTTACCCTCTCGGGTTCAACCCGAGCCCGTGACGGGCATCACACCTTGTAGGTCGACAGCAGGATGCTGGTCTCGGTATTGGCGATGCCCTCGATCAGGCGCACGCCGCTGAGCACCCGGTCGAACTCCTCCAGCGTGTCGGCGCGCAGCTCGGCCACCAGGTCCCAGCGGCCGTTGGTGCTGTGCAGGGCCGCGACGTTCGGGTGGCCGCGCAGCTCGCGCAGCACCTCGGCGGTGCGGTTGCCCTCCACCGCCACATTCATCAGCGCGCGGATGCGCTGGGCCTCGGCCGCGGGCTTGAGCCGCACGCTGTAGCCGACGATCACACCCTCGCGCTCCAGGCGCGCGATGCGGTTCTGCACCGTCGCCCGCGCCACCCGCAGCTGGCGCGCCAGCGCGACAACCGAGAGCCGCGCGTTGTCGCGCAGCAGCGCGATCAACTCGCGGTCGGTGTCGTCGATATTAGACATAGTGATTTGAATCGCCTGGCGTTTTGCAAAGTTAACACAACATATTGAACGCTTTGCCAGCTATTTATTAGCCATGCTCCCGACCAGAATTTGCGCAAAGGACGGCCAGCACGACGCCAAGAGCCGCCCCGTCGGAGATGTTCATGACCCGCTTCATCGATGTACCCGCCCTGACCCAGCTGCTGCAGCGCAAGGGCGTGGCGCCGCTGATGGCCGAGCTGGCCGAGGCCCTGCGCGAGGACTTCCTGCGCTGGGAGGAGTTCGACAAGACCGCCCGCGTGGCCAGCCATTCGCCGGTCGGCGTGATCGAGCTGATGCCGGTCGCCGACACCCGGCATTACGCCTTCAAGTACGTCAATGGCCATCCGATCAACACCAGCCGCGGGCTCTACACCGTGATGGCCTTCGGCGTGCTGGCCGAGGTGGCCAGCGGCTATCCGCTGCTGTCCGAGCTGACCCTGACCACCGCGCTGCGCACCGCCGCCACCTCGGCGCTGGCGGCTCGGACCTTGGCGCGGCCCGACTCGCGCCGCATGGCCCTGATCGGCAACGGCGCGCAAAGCGAGTTCCAGACCCTGGCCTTCCACAACCAGCTGGGCATCGAGGAGATCGTCGCCTACGACATCGACGCGGCCGCGACCGACAAGCTGCAGCGCAATCTGGCCGCCTACCCCGGCCTGCGCATCCGCCGCGCCGGCTCGGTGGCCGAGGCGGTGCGCGGTGCCGACATCGTGACCACGGTGACGGCCGACAAGACCCGCGCCACCATCCTGACACCCGAGATGATCGAACCGGGCATGCATATCAACGCGGTCGGCGGCGACTGCCCCGGCAAGACCGAGCTGCATGCCGAGCTGCTGCGCGCCGCGCGCATCTTCGTCGAGTACGAGCCGCAGACCCGCATCGAGGGCGACATCCAGCAGCTCGCGCCCGACCATCCGGTCACCGAGCTGTGGCGCGTGCTGGCCGGCCAGGCCGAGGGGCGCCAGAGCCGCGAGCAGGTCACGGTGTTCGACTCGGTGGGCTTCGCGCTGGAGGACTATTCGGCGCTGCGCCTGGTCTACCGCCTGGCGCTGGAGCTGGGCATCGGCCAGGAGGTCGAGCTGGTGCCGCCGGCCGATGATCCGAAGGACCTGTTCCGCCACACCGGCTCGGCGCACCGCCGCGCCCAGCTGCGCCGCGCGGCCTGAGGCCGCCGGACGGGTCCGGCGCGGGTCATTTGCCGGACTTTGGTCACCCAGATCTCGGTTTCCCCCCGGAAGCCGGGGGTACAGTCGGACGCATTCCTACGCCCAGGACGCCGTCCGAGGTCATATTGAGCCGCAGAAACGCCTCCAGCTCGCTGTTTGTCGCGCTCGCGATGGGCGCCAGCATTGGCCTGCTGCTGCCTGCGCTGATCATCGGCGGGCTGTGGATCGGCCTGCGCGAGCCGCAGCAGGTCGAACAGGCCCAGCAGGCCGAGCTGCAGGCCAAGCTGGACGTGCTGGCCTCCAGCCTGCCCGAGCTGCTGTGGAACCTGGACCAGGTGGCCGCCCGCGAGGTGGTGGCCGCGATCATGAAATCGCCCGAGGTGGTGCGCGTGCGCGTCAGCGACGCCTCGCAGGGTGTGCCCTTCATCGAGATGCGCTATCCGGAGCGCCAGAAGGGCCGCCTGTTCCAGGGTGAGCGCGAGATCTACCGCGGCAGCGCCAAGATCGGCCATATCCAGATCGACCTGGACGACCACCTGGCCAGCGCCGCGCTGGCGCGCCAGCGCTGGCTCTACGGTCTGACGGTGGGCGGCCAATTGCTGATCTCGCTGCTGCTGATCCTGATGCTGTTGAATTCACGGCTGCTGCGCCCGCTGCGCGAGCTCAGCGGCTTCGCCAACGACCTGGCCGAGGGCCGCTTCTCGGCCGCCTTGGGCCGCCAGCGCGGCGACGAGATCGGCCGGCTGGGCGGCCATCTGGAACATATGCGCGACGCGCTGCAGCAGCAGTTCGAGTCGCAGCGCGACCTGATCAACCGCCTGCGCGGCATGGCCGAGACCGTGCCAGGCGTGGTGTTCCAGCTGCGCATGAAGAGCGGCGGCCAGTTCTCCTTTGCCTATGTCAGCGAGGCGGTGCGCGACTATCTGCAGATCTCGCCGGCCGAGCTGGCCGAGCAGGCCGACGCCTGGTTCGAGCGGCTGCATGCCGAGGACCGTGCCCTGGTGCGCGATTCGCTGATGGCCTCGGCCCGGCACCTGACGCCCTGGCAGCAGGAGTTCCGCACCCATCATGCCGACGGCAGCGAGCGCTGGCTCTATGGCAACGCGATCGCGCAGCTGGAGGACGGCCCGGAGAGCGGTGGGGTGCTGTGGCACGGCTTCCTGACCGACATCTCGCGCCAGCGCCGCGACGCACTGGAGCTGGAGCGCTACCGCCACCATCTGGAAGAGCTGGTCCAGGCCCGCACCGCCGAGCTGGCCGAGGCGACCCAGGCCGCCCAGGCCGCCAGCCTGGCCAAGAGCGCCTTCCTGGCCAATATGAGCCACGAGATCCGCACACCGATGAACGCGATCATCGGCCTGACCTATCTGGTGCGGCGCGACACCCTCGAGCCCGAGCAGCAGGAACGGCTGAAGAAGGTGGCCGATGCCGCCGAGCATCTGCTGTCGGTGATCAACAATGTGCTGGACTTCTCCAAGATCGAGGCCGGCAAGCTGCAGCTGGCCCGGGCCGAGTTCAGCGTCGGCCAGGTGCTGGACGGCATCAAGAGCATGCTGGCCCAGCGCGCCGCCGAGAAGCGCCTGCGCATCGACCTGGACCTGGACCCGCGCCTGGCCGCGCGGCCGCTGCTGGGCGACTCGCAGCGCATTGCCGAGGTGCTGCTGAACTTCGCCGGCAACGCGGTCAAGTTCACCGAGCAGGGCTTCGTGCGCCTGAGCGCCCGCGTCGAGCAGGAACAGGGCCGCCGCGTGCAGCTGCGCTTCGAGGTGCAGGACAGCGGCATCGGCATCAGCGAGGAGGCGCAGGCGCGCCTGTTTCAGGATTTCGAGCAGGCCGACAGCTCCACCACGCGCCGCTACGGCGGCACCGGCCTGGGCCTGGCGATCTGCCGGCGCCTGGCGCACCTGATGCACGGCGAGGTCGGCGTCGAGAGCGAGCCCGGTGCGGGCAGCCTGTTCTGGTTCACCCTCAGGGTCGAGCAGCCGGCGCCGGACGATGGCCGCGCGCCGCTGCCGCTGAGCCGCAACCAGATCGCGCAGGACCTGCAGCAGCAGTTCGCCGGCACCCGGGTGCTGCTGGCCGAGGACAACGCGGTCAACCAGGAGGTGGCGGTCGCGCTGCTGTCCAGCGCCGGACTGAAGGTCGACGTGGCCGAGGACGGCCAGCAGGCGGTCGACATGGTCGAGCAGAGCGACTATGCGCTGGTGCTGATGGATGTGCAGATGCCGGTGATGGACGGGCTGGACGCGACCCGCGCGATCCGCGCCAGCAGCCGCGGCCGCGAGCTGCCGATCCTGGCGATGACCGCCAACGCCTTCGCCGAGGAGCGCCAGCGCTGCCTGGACGCCGGCATGAACGACCATGTGGCCAAGCCGGTGGTGGCGGAACAGCTGTTCGCCACCCTCAGGCTGTGGTTGAGCCGGCGGCCCGCCCGGGCGTAGCATCGTGGGACCCCGGCAAGGAGGTCCGCCATGCGTTTGTCGTGCAGCCCCTCGTACACGCTGTTGGCCCTGAGCCTCGCCCTTGCACCGGCATTCGCCGCCGAACGCCTGATCCTCGTCACCGAGGACTACCCGCCCTTCAGCATGAGCGATTCGCGCGGCCAGGTGATCGGCATGTCCACCGAGATCGTCAAGGCCCTGCTGGAGAGCATCGGCTACGAGCATGAGCTGAACATCTACCCCTGGGCGCGCGCGATCACGATGGCGCGCAACCAGATCAACACCTGCGTCTACTCGATGTCGCGCACGCCCGAGCGCGAGGCCCTGTACAAATGGATCGGCCCGCTGGTGGTGAACGACTGGGCCCTGTTCGCGCGCAGCGGCAGCAGCCGGCCGACCCAGCTCGACGAGGTGCAGAACATGCGCATCGGCAGCTACCAGGGCGACGCGATCGTCGGCTGGCTGCAGACGCGCGGCTTCCTGGTCGACATCGCGCCCTCGGACGATGTCAATCCGCGCAAGCTGCTGGCCGGGCGCATCGATTTCTGGGCCACCGGCCGGATGATCGGCGTCTACCGTCTGCAACAGCTGGGCCTGGCCGGCGTCGAGCCGGTGCTGACCATCCATCGCTCCGAGATGTACCTGGCCTGCAACCGCCAGCTGCCCGACGAGCAGGTGCGCCAGCTCAACACCGCGCTGGCCGCGCTGGACAAGCGCGGCGTGCTGCGCCGCATCTACGGCAGCTACGGCTACGCGCCCTGAGGCGGCGACAGCGCCGCCGCGGCGCTACTTGCTCTGCTTGATCAGCCGGCCCGAGCCCTTTTGCAGCGGACGCGCATTCATCGGATAGAGCTTGGCGAAGATCTCCAGCTGCTCGCCCGACAGCTGCACCGGCTGGCGCATCACCATCCACAGCACGCCCTCGCTGCAGGGCGGCGTGGTCAGCGAGCCCATATAGGTGTAGTAGCCGCGGTCCTCGGGCAGCAGCTTGGCGATATCCATCAGGCCCGGGCCGTTCAGCGGCTCATGCTTTTCCAGCGGCAGGTTGTTCCAGACCTGCTGCACCAGCGGCTGGTCGCGGCCGCGCTCCAGCAGCACCGCCAGCACCGCCAGCCGCCCCTCCGCGTCCTTGTGCACCAGATGCGCCGTCATGTCGAACTGGCGGCCGTTGATGCGCTCCTCGCTGGGGCGATGGAAGTGGAACTGCTGCAGCTCGTAGCGCCGCCCCATCACCGTCAGGCCGTTGCCCGGCGCCAGGTTGACCTGCACCGTGTGGCCGGTGTCCAGCACCGCGAAGCCGCTCGGGCGGTAGTCGAACTGGATGGGCTCCAGCTCGACGCGGATGCCGTCGCGGATGTCGATCGGGCTCTGCCGCGTGCCGATCGCGCAGAGCCGGTAGTCCGACTTCAGCTCGCCCCAATGCTCGGGCGCACCCTCGCCGCCATAGGCCCAGTGGATCTCGGCCGGTGGCTTGGCCGGCGCGGTGCGGCGCGACTCGGGGCGCGCGGCGGCGGTCCTGGCCGGCGGGGCGTTGATCGGCTCGGCCTTGGAGGAGAGCCGATCGGCCAGGCGCTGGCGCAGCTCGCCGCCGCCGACCGCGGAGGCCGCGTCCTCCTCCTGCACCGCGATCGAGGGCTTGGATGGCGTCGTGCGCATGCCGGCCGGCCGGCCCTGGCCCTGGGCCAGCAGCGGCAGCACGATCAGGGCGAGCGGCGCGAGGCGGCGCGCCAGCGGAAGGGCGGGGCACATGCGAAGACTTCTCCCGGCACCGCGGGAGTGCGGGCCTTTCAGCCCTTGATCTCGGCCGCCGCCGGGCTTTCTTGAGCCTCGCCGGCGTAACCGACCTCGCGCTTGACCCAGATCCAGGCCACCAGGCCGATCGCCATCATGCAGATCGAGGCCAGCGCCAGCGCCAGGGTCGAGTGCATCACCAGCGGCACGATCACGCCGGCCACCAGGCCGTTGGCCGCGCTGCCGATGCAGGCCTGCAGCGAGGAGGCCATGCCGCGCCGGTCCGGCGCCTGGTCCAGCACCAGCAGGGTCACGACCGGCACCATCAGCGCCCAGCCGAAGGCGAACACCGCGATCACCGGCAACGCCCAGAAGGGGCTGGGCGGCAGCAGCAGGTTCAGCGCCACGTTCAAGAGTGAGACCAGCAGCATGATCAGGAAGCCATGGCGGATCTGGTGCCGCGGCTTGACCTTGCCGGCCAGCCGGCCGCTGAGCCAGGCCCCGCCCATGATGCCGCCGATCGAGAAGCAGAAGAACCAGAAGAACTGCGTCGGCGCCAGCTGCAGGTGCTCGCCCAGGAACACCGGCGCTGCCAGCACATAGAGGAACATGCCGTTGAACGGGATGCCGCTGGCCAGCGCCAGCAGCAGGAAGCGCCGGCTGGTGCACATGCCCCAATAGCCGCGCATCAGCGAGCGCACATGGAAGGGCTGGGCCTGGCTCTTGTGCAGGGTCTCGGGCAGCAGGCGCCAGTTGGCGACCACCAGGGCCGCGCCGACCAGCACCAGGAACCAGAAGATCGCGTGCCAGTCGGCATGCACGAACAGGAAGCCGCCCACCATCGGCGCGATCGCCGGCGCGACGCCGAAGAAGATCGTCACCTGCGACATCACGCGCTGCGCCTCGGAGGGCGGGAACATGTCGCGGATGATGGCCCGCGAGACCACGATGCCGGCGCCGGCCGACATGCCCTGCACCGTGCGCCAGAACACCAGCTGGCCGATCGTGCCGGCCAGCGCGCAGCCCAGCGAGGCCAGCGTGAATACCACCATGCCCCACAGCACCACCGGGCGGCGCCCGAAGCTGTCGGACAGTGCCCCGTGGAACAGGTTCATCACCGCGAAGCCCAGCAGGTAGCTGGACAGGGTCTGCTGCATCTGCAGCGGCGTCGCGTCGAGCGCGCGCGCGATGCCCGAGAAGGCCGGCAGATAGGTGTCGATCGAGAACGGGCCCACCATGCCCAGGCAGGCCAGCAGGACCGCCAAGGCCCAGCGCGGGGCGCGCCAGAGGGTGCCGGCGTCGGGATTCATTGTGAGGTTTTTGTGCGTTAAACGCCCTGTTGCGCAGGCGCGCGGAAGGACGGCCACACAGTGTAGCGGCGCCCCCTAAACTCGCCGCTCCCGAGGATTTGCAAGCAGCACAACATGGCGGAACTTTTGAACATCGGCCTGATCGGCCTGGGCGTGATGGGGCAGCGCATGCTGGCCCGGCTGAAGGACCATCCGCGCCTGCGCGCCGCCTGGGTCTGGGACGCCAACCCGGCCGCCATCGCGACCACGCTGGCCGCCCATCCGCACCTGCGCGCCGCCGACAGCGCCGAGGCCCTGATCCGCCAGCCGGGGCTGGACAGCCTCTACATCGCGACGCCGCCGGCCGCCCATATCGCGCTGAGCCATGCCGCCTTCGACGCCGGCCTGGCGGTGTTCTGCGAGAAGCCGCTGACGGTGGACTTCGACGCCGCGCGCGACTGCATCGCGCGCATCGGGCGCGAGAAGCAGCGCGCCGCGGTGAACTTCTCGCTCGCCTCCGCGTCGGGCCTGGCCGCGCTGCAGCGGGCCTTCGGCGCCGCCGCCAAGCTGCCGCTGGGCGCGCTGCAGTCGGTGCAGATCGAGCTGGGCTTCGCCGCCTGGCCGCGCCCCTGGCAGGCCGGCGCCGGCCCCTGGCTGGCGGAGCGGGTCGAGGGTGGCTTCACCCGCGAGGTGCTGTCGCATTTCGTGTTCGTGCTGCAGCGCGTGCTGGGCCGGGCCGAGGTGCTGGAGAGCCGCGTCAGCTATCCCGCCGACGGCCGCAGCGCCGAGACCGCGCTGAGCGCCAGCCTGCGCGCCGACGGCGTGCCGGTGACGATCGAGGGCCGGGTCGGCCCCGAGATCGAGGTGCCGGACCGCAACCGCATGCACTGGCGCGCCAGCGACGGCGAGGTCGAGCTGCGCGAATGGTTCGGCCTCAGCGAGCAGCGCAAGGGCGGGCTGGTGCAGCCGCTCGGTGAATCCGAGGCGCTGCGCGGCGCGGCCCAGGCCGACCAGCTGGAGCAATGGGTGGCGCTGATCGAGGGCCGCTCGCACAGCCTGCCCGGCTATGCCGAGGCGCTGGCGGTGCAGGAAACGATCGAGGCGCTGCTGGCCGGCAAGACCTGACCCTCCATCCAGTCGACGATCTCGGCGGCGATCTCCACGCCGCATTCCTCCAGCGCGAAATGCCCGGTGTCGTAGAGGCGCAGGCGCGCCTCGGGCAGGTCGCGCAGATAGGCATGGGCGCCGGCCTCGATGAAGAAGGGATCGTTGCGGCTCCACACCACCAGGGCCGGCGGCCGGTGCTCGCGCAGCCAGGCCTGCCACTGCGGGTAGAGCGCCACATTGCTGTGATAGTCCAGCGCCAGCTCGATCTGGATCTCGGCCCGGCCGGGCAGATCGAGGAAATGCTGGTCCAGCAGCCAGCCCTCGGGCGCGATGCGCTCCGGCCGCGCCGTGCCGCCCTCGTACTGGGCGCGCGTGCTCTCCAGGCTCAGCAGCGGGCGCAGGCGGGCCGCGCCATCGGGGGTGGTCGGGTTCAGCGCCACGAAGTCCCGGGCCACCGCGCTCAGCCCCTCCCAATAGCTATTGGCGTTCTGCAGCACCAGGCCGGCGATCCATTCCGGGTGCCGCTGCGCCAGCCGCAGGCCGATCGGGCCGCCGTAGTCGAAGGCATAGAGCACAAAGCGGCGCAGTCCCAGGGCCTCGCAGAAGGCCTCGGTCAGCTCGGCCAGACGGTCGAAGCTGTAGCGGAAGTCGCCGCCCTGGCTGCTGGGCAGCGGTGCGTCGCTATGGCCGAAGCCGGGATAGTCCGGCGCGATCAGGCGGTAGCGCGTGCCCAGCGTCTCCATCAGCCGGCGGTACTGCTGCGAGGACGAGGGGAAGCCGTGCAGCAACAGCAGCAGCGGCCGGTCCGGCGCGCCGGCCGCGCGATAGAAGAGGCGCAGGCCCTGGACCTCGACATGGTGGTGGGTGATCGCGGCGATGCTCATGAACGCTCCTGGTGGGCGCCGTCGGTTGACGGCATGGCCACACGATAGGGGCGATCTTCAGGCGCGGGAAGGCCTACAATTTCCAAAACACTGTTCAATGAAAATGGACAATCGATGAAACAGCTGGCCGAGGTCAATCTGAATCGCCTGCTGTTCTTCGTCCAGGTGGTCGAGGCCGGCTCGTTGACCGGTGCGGCCCGGCGCATGGGCGTGGCCAAGACCCTGGTCAGCAGCCATCTGCAGAAACTGGAGCAGGAGCTGGGCACCGGCCTGCTCTTGCGCAGCACCCGCAGCCTGAGCCTGACCGAGGCCGGCGAGGCCTTCTACGAGGCCAGCCGCAAGATCGTCGACGCGGCCGATGCCGCCGTCAGCGCCGCGTCGGCCGCCAGCGCCGAGCCGCGCGGCCTGCTGCGCGTCACCGCCCCGGTCGACTATGGCGCCACCGTGCTGACCCCGGTGGCCGTGGCGCTGCAGCGCCGCTACCCGGAGCTCAGGATCGAGCTGCTGAGCGGCGATAGGCTGTTCGACCTGGTCGGCGAGAGCATCGACCTGGCGATACGTCTGGGCAGCCTGGACGACTCCGGCCATCGCGCGCTGCGTATCGGCAGCTTCCGGCATTGGCTGGTCGCCAGCCCGGCCTGGCTGGCCGAACGGGCCCTGGCGCTCGAGCATCCCGAGGATCTGCAGGCCCTGCCGATGATCGCCTTCGCGGTGCTGCCGCATCCGCTGTCCTGGACACTGCGCCATGCCGACGGCGGCAGCCGGCGCCTGCGCTTCAAGTCGAGCCTGAGCGTCAACACCGCCCATGCCCTGCGCAGCGCGGCGCTGGCCGGCGGTGGCCTGGCGGTGCTGCCGGACTTCACGGTGGCCGAGGATGTCGCGACCGGTCGGCTGCAACGCCTGCTGCCGCAATGGGCGCTACCACAGGGCGGCGTGCACGCGGTCTACCCGGCCACCCGCACGCCGACGCGCAAGCTGCGCGTGCTGATCGAGGCGCTGCGGGCGCTCGATCCCGATCTCGACAATGAATAAATAAAGAGTGAAGCAAGCCGATAGGCCGGATTCTGTGCGGGACCGGCCTCTTGCGAAGCCGATCCCGTGACCGCCATTCCTCTGGGCCGGGCATCGCTGCCCGGCTCGGTGCCACCTACCCGCCAGCTCTGCGAGCCGCATCAACGCTGGCCTACTTGGTGTTGCTGCGCGTAGAGATTGCCCGTTTCACCTCTGTCGGGCAGAGCCCGACAGAGGTGCTATTCGGTTCGGGCTTGCGCCCGATGGTGCGAGGCTTTCGCCCCACCCCACGCCAGCTTGCGCTGGCGCCTCATAGACCACCCATCGGGTTGTCTGACAGAACTCGTCTCTGTTGCTCTGATCCTCGGCTTTCGCCGGGCAGCCGTTAGCTGCTACGCCGCTCTATGCAGTCCGGACCTTCCTCCAGGGCCGTGTTTCCACGCTTGCCCCAGCGGCGGTCTGGCTTGCTTCACGGGCGGCATTATCCCGCAGATCCTTCAGGCGGCCTGCAAGCCCTCGCGCAGCTTGAAGGTCGCGATCACCAGTTGCAGGTCGGCCGCCTGGCGGCGCAGGCTCTCGGCCGCGGCGGCGCTCTCCTCCACCAGCGCGGCGTTCTGCTGCGTGCCCTGGTCGATCGACGCCACGGCCTGGTTCACCTGGCCGATGCCGCTGCTCTGCTCGACCGCCGAGGCGTTGATCTCCGCCATCAGCCCGGTCATGCGCTGCACCTGGGCCAGGATGTCGTCCATCGTGCTGCCCGCCTCGCCAACCAGCTGGCTGCCGGCCTCGACCTTGCTGCTGCTGTCCAGGATCAGGCTCTTGATCTCGCGCGCCGCCTGCGCGCTGCGCTGTGCCAGGGTCCGCACCTCGCCGGCCACCACCGCGAAGCCGCGCCCCTGCTCGCCGGCGCGTGCGGCCTCCACCGCGGCATTCAGCGCCAGGATATTGGTCTGGAAGGCGATGCCGTCGATCACGCCGATGATGTCGGCGATCTTGCGGCTGGCCGCGCTGATCTCGCCCATCGTGCTGACCACCCGCGCCACCACCTCGCCGCCGCGCCCGGCCACCGCCGCGGCCGATTCGGCCAGCTGGCTGGCCTGGCGCGAGTTGTCGGCCGCATGCTGCACCGTGCTGGTCATCTGCTGCATCGAGGCAGCCGTCTGTTGCAGCGCGCTGGCCTGGCGCTCGGTGCGGCTGGACAGGTCCTGGTTGCCGTTGGCGATCTCCTGCGAGGCGGTCGCGATGCCGTCGGCCGAGCTGCGCACCCGCCCGACCATGCCGATCAGGCTCTCGTTCATCTGCTTCAGCGCCGCCAGCAGCTGGCCGGTTTCGTCGCCGCGGTCGACCTCGATCTGCGAGCGCAGGTCGCCGGCCGCCACCGCCTCGGCCAGGCGCACCGCGCGGTTCAGCGGCCGCGTCACCGCGTTGCTGAGCAGCCAGCCCATCGCCACCGCGGCCAGCACCGCCGCCACGCTGGCGGCCACCATCAGGCCGCGGTCGCCGGCATAGTCGACCGCGGCCAGCTTGACCCGCTCGCCGGCCTGCTGCTGCTCGTAGCCGATGAACTCGCCGGTCGCCTTCAGCAGCGCGGCCAGCAGCGGGCGGCATTCGGCATTCATCTTGGCCACCGCCTCGTCGCGCCGCCCGGCCAGGGCCATGCCGACGATGTCCAGCGCCACCGGGCCGTACAGGCCCTCGATGCGCTCGATCTCGGCCACCAGCTTGTTGTCGCGCTCGCCCAGGTCGTCGGCCTTGGCCAGCGATTCCTTGAGCCGGGCGATCGCCGCCTGCACATCCTGGTGCGCCTGCGTGACCAGCAGCCGTTCGGCCTCGCGCTCGGCCGGCTGGGCGACCAGCACCAGATTGCG